>NZ_CP017990.1 GCF_002208095.1 Enterobacter cloacae complex sp. ECNIH7 | reverse complement strand
TCACGTCGGAATAACTCCCTATAATGCGCCTCCACTGACACGGAATAACGGCACGCACGCCGCCGGGTCAGCAGAGAAAAGCGAAAATAAACGCTTGACTCTGAAGCGGGAAAGCGTAATATACGCCACCTCGCAACGGTGAGCGAAAGCCGCGTTGCACTGCTCTTTAACAATTTATCAGACAATCTGTGTGGGCACTCAAAGTGACATGGATTCTTAACGTCGCAAGACGAAAAATGAATACCAAGTCTCTGAGTGAACATGCGTAATTCATTACGAAGTTTAATTCACGAGCATCAAACTTAAATTGAAGAGTTTGATCATGGCTCAGATTGAACGCTGGCGGCAGGCCTAACACATGCAAGTCGAGCGGCAGCGGAAAGTAGCTTGCTACTTTGCCGGCGAGCGGCGGACGGGTGAGTAATGTCTGGGAAACTGCCTGATGGAGGGGGATAACTACTGGAAACGGTAGCTAATACCGCATAACGTCGCAAGACCAAAGAGGGGGACCTTCGGGCCTCTTGCCATCAGATGTGCCCAGATGGGATTAGCTAGTAGGTGGGGTAACGGCTCACCTAGGCGACGATCCCTAGCTGGTCTGAGAGGATGACCAGCCACACTGGAACTGAGACACGGTCCAGACTCCTACGGGAGGCAGCAGTGGGGAATATTGCACAATGGGCGCAAGCCTGATGCAGCCATGCCGCGTGTATGAAGAAGGCCTTCGGGTTGTAAAGTACTTTCAGCGGGGAGGAAGGTGCTGAGGCTAATAACCTCAGCAATTGACGTTACCCGCAGAAGAAGCACCGGCTAACTCCGTGCCAGCAGCCGCGGTAATACGGAGGGTGCAAGCGTTAATCGGAATTACTGGGCGTAAAGCGCACGCAGGCGGTCTGTCAAGTCGGATGTGAAATCCCCGGGCTCAACCTGGGAACTGCATTCGAAACTGGCAGGCTAGAGTCTTGTAGAGGGGGGTAGAATTCCAGGTGTAGCGGTGAAATGCGTAGAGATCTGGAGGAATACCGGTGGCGAAGGCGGCCCCCTGGACAAAGACTGACGCTCAGGTGCGAAAGCGTGGGGAGCAAACAGGATTAGATACCCTGGTAGTCCACGCCGTAAACGATGTCGACTTGGAGGTTGTGCCCTTGAGGCGTGGCTTCCGGAGCTAACGCGTTAAGTCGACCGCCTGGGGAGTACGGCCGCAAGGTTAAAACTCAAATGAATTGACGGGGGCCCGCACAAGCGGTGGAGCATGTGGTTTAATTCGATGCAACGCGAAGAACCTTACCTACTCTTGACATCCAGAGAACTTAGCAGAGATGCTTTGGTGCCTTCGGGAACTCTGAGACAGGTGCTGCATGGCTGTCGTCAGCTCGTGTTGTGAAATGTTGGGTTAAGTCCCGCAACGAGCGCAACCCTTATCCTTTGTTGCCAGCGGTCCGGCCGGGAACTCAAAGGAGACTGCCAGTGATAAACTGGAGGAAGGTGGGGATGACGTCAAGTCATCATGGCCCTTACGAGTAGGGCTACACACGTGCTACAATGGCGCATACAAAGAGAAGCGACCTCGCGAGAGCAAGCGGACCTCATAAAGTGCGTCGTAGTCCGGATTGGAGTCTGCAACTCGACTCCATGAAGTCGGAATCGCTAGTAATCGTAGATCAGAATGCTACGGTGAATACGTTCCCGGGCCTTGTACACACCGCCCGTCACACCATGGGAGTGGGTTGCAAAAGAAGTAGGTAGCTTAACCTTCGGGAGGGCGCTTACCACTTTGTGATTCATGACTGGGGTGAAGTCGTAACAAGGTAACCGTAGGGGAACCTGCGGTTGGATCACCTCCTTACCTTAAAGAACCTGCCTTTGTAGTGTCCACACAGATTGTCTGATGAAAAGTAAATAGCAAGGCGTCTTGCGATTGAGACTTTACGTCCCCTTCGTCTAGAGGCCCAGGACACCGCCCTTTCACGGCGGTAACAGGGGTTCGAATCCCCTAGGGGACGCCACTTGCTGGTTCGTGAGTGAAAGTCACCGGCCGTCATATCTCAAAACTCATCTTCGGGTGACGTTTGAGATATTTGCTCTTTAAAAATCTGGATCAAGCTGAAAATTGAAACGACACATCTTAAATGGTGTGTTCGAGTCTCTCAAATTTTCGCAATCAGAAGTGAAACATCTTCGGGTTGTGAGGTTAAGCGACTAAGCGTACACGGTGGATGCCCTGGCAGTCAGAGGCGATGAAGGACGTGCTAATCTGCGAAAAGCGCCGGCGAGGTGATATGAACCTTTGACCCGGCGATGTCCGAATGGGGAAACCCAGTGCAATTCGTTGCACTATCGTTAACTGAATACATAGGTTAACGAGGCGAACCGGGGGAACTGAAACATCTAAGTACCCCGAGGAAAAGAAATCAACCGAGATTCCCTCAGTAGCGGCGAGCGAACGGGGAGCAGCCCAGAGTCTGAATCAGCTTGTGTGTTAGTGGAAGCGTCTGGAAAGTCGCACGGTACAGGGTGACAGTCCCGTACACGAAAGCACACAGGCTGTGAACTCGAAGAGTAGGGCGGGACACGTGGTATCCTGTCTGAATATGGGGGGACCATCCTCCAAGGCTAAATACTCCTGACTGACCGATAGTGAACCAGTACCGTGAGGGAAAGGCGAAAAGAACCCCGGCGAGGGGAGTGAAAAAGAACCTGAAACCGTGTACGTACAAGCAGTGGGAGCACCTTCGTGGTGTGACTGCGTACCTTTTGTATAATGGGTCAGCGACTTATATTCTGTAGCAAGGTTAACCGTATAGGGGAGCCGAAGGGAAACCGAGTCTTAACTGGGCGTTAAGTTGCAGGGTATAGACCCGAAACCCGGTGATCTAGCCATGGGCAGGTTGAAGGTTGGGTAACACTAACTGGAGGACCGAACCGACTAATGTTGAAAAATTAGCGGATGACTTGTGGCTGGGGGTGAAAGGCCAATCAAACCGGGAGATAGCTGGTTCTCCCCGAAAGCTATTTAGGTAGCGCCTCGTGAACTCATCTTCGGGGGTAGAGCACTGTTTCGGCTAGGGGGCCATCCCGGCTTACCAACCCGATGCAAACTACGAATACCGAAGAATGTTATCACGGGAGACACACGGCGGGTGCTAACGTCCGTCGTGAAGAGGGAAACAACCCAGACCGCCAGCTAAGGTCCCAAAGTCATGGTTAAGTGGGAAACGATGTGGGAAGGCACAGACAGCCAGGATGTTGGCTTAGAAGCAGCCATCATTTAAAGAAAGCGTAATAGCTCACTGGTCGAGTCGGCCTGCGCGGAAGATGTAACGGGGCTAAACCATGCACCGAAGCTGCGGCAGCGACGCGTATGCGTTGTTGGGTAGGGGAGCGTTCTGTAAGCCGTTGAAGGTGTGCTGTGAGGCATGCTGGAGGTATCAGAAGTGCGAATGCTGACATAAGTAACGATAAAGCGGGTGAAAAGCCCGCTCGCCGGAAGACCAAGGGTTCCTGTCCAACGTTAATCGGGGCAGGGTGAGTCGACCCCTAAGGCGAGGCCGAAAGGCGTAGTCGATGGGAAACAGGTTAATATTCCTGTACTTGGTGTTACTGCGAAGGGGGGACGGAGAAGGCTATGTTAGCCGGGCGACGGTTGTCCCGGTTTAAGCATGTAGGCGGAGGTTCCAGGTAAATCCGGTACCTTTTAACGCTGAGGTGTGATGACGAGGCACTACGGTGCTGAAGTAACAAATGCCCTGCTTCCAGGAAAAGCCTCTAAGCATCAGGTAACACGAAATCGTACCCCAAACCGACACAGGTGGTCAGGTAGAGAATACCAAGGCGCTTGAGAGAACTCGGGTGAAGGAACTAGGCAAAATGGTGCCGTAACTTCGGGAGAAGGCACGCTGATATGTAGGTGAAGCCCCTGCGGGTGGAGCTGAAATCAGTCGAAGATACCAGCTGGCTGCAACTGTTTATTAAAAACACAGCACTGTGCAAACACGAAAGTGGACGTATACGGTGTGACGCCTGCCCGGTGCCGGAAGGTTAATTGATGGGGTTAGCGGCAACGCGAAGCTCTTGATCGAAGCCCCGGTAAACGGCGGCCGTAACTATAACGGTCCTAAGGTAGCGAAATTCCTTGTCGGGTAAGTTCCGACCTGCACGAATGGCGTAATGATGGCCAGGCTGTCTCCACCCGAGACTCAGTGAAATTGAACTCGCTGTGAAGATGCAGTGTACCCGCGGCAAGACGGAAAGACCCCGTGAACCTTTACTATAGCTTGACACTGAACACTGGTCCTTGATGTGTAGGATAGGTGGGAGGCTTTGAAGCGTGGACGCCAGTCTGCGTGGAGCCGTCCTTGAAATACCACCCTTTAATGGCTGGTGTTCTAACGTAGACCCGTAATCCGGGTTGCGGACAGTGTCTGGTGGGTAGTTTGACTGGGGCGGTCTCCTCCCAAAGAGTAACGGAGGAGCACGAAGGTTAGCTAATCCTGGTCGGACATCAGGAGGTTAGTGCAATGGCATAAGCTAGCTTGACTGCGAGAGTGACGGCTCGAGCAGGTGCGAAAGCAGGTCATAGTGATCCGGTGGTTCTGAATGGAAGGGCCATCGCTCAACGGATAAAAGGTACTCCGGGGATAACAGGCTGATACCGCCCAAGAGTTCATATCGACGGCGGTGTTTGGCACCTCGATGTCGGCTCATCACATCCTGGGGCTGAAGTAGGTCCCAAGGGTATGGCTGTTCGCCATTTAAAGTGGTACGCGAGCTGGGTTTAGAACGTCGTGAGACAGTTCGGTCCCTATCTGCCGTGGGCGCTGGAGAATTGAGGGGGGCTGCTCCTAGTACGAGAGGACCGGAGTGGACGCATCACTGGTGTTCGGGTTGTCATGCCAATGGCACTGCCCGGTAGCTAAATGCGGAAAAGATAAGTGCTGAAAGCATCTAAGCACGAAACTTGCCCCGAGATGAGTTCTCCCTGACCCTTTAAGGGTCCTGAAGGAACGTTGAAGACGACGACGTTGATAGGTCGGGTGTGTAAGCGCAGCGATGCGTTGAGCTAACCGATACTAATGAACCGTGAGGCTTAACCTTACAACGCCGAAGCTGTTTCGGCGAAGAGACAGACACGATTTTCAGCCTGATACAGATTTAACAGAATTTGCCTGGCGGCTTTAGCGCGGTGGTCCCACCTGACCCCATGCCGAACTCAGAAGTGAAACGCCGTAGCGCCGATGGTAGTGTGGGGTCTCCCCATGCGAGAGTAGGGAACTGCCAGGCATCAAATAAGTAGAGAGGCCATCCGAAAGGATGGCCTTTTTGCGTTTTAGCATCACAGAGATTATGTAGGCCGGGTAGGGCGAAACCGCCACCCGGTAAGTCAGATCGCAATCCACTCCACTATAAACTCCGCAATCCCTTCCACATCATTTAAATCCAGCGTCGGAACTTCAAGCGGCAATACAACATCACTGGCCACCGCAATCACATGCTCATCCAGCGTTAATTCGCTGAAATCATGCCCGGCATCGCTTCTGAACAGCAGGATCTTAGGCACGGCCTCATGCTTAAATCCCTCAACCAGCACCAGATCCAGCGTGGCGTGATCCATCCGGCTGACCAGATAGGCGAGATCCAGCGGCGCCTCATCCGGCGTTTCTGTCATCAGCGCCCAGCGTTGAGTACTTGCCACCATCGTTTGCGCTGCACCCGCTTTACGCAATGCATAGCTATCTTTGCCCGGTCTATCGACATCCATATTATGATGGGTGTGCTTAATCAATCCTGGACGGATACCTCTGGCACAAAGCGCAGGAATGAGCTTTTTCAGCAGCGTGGTTTTTCCGGTCCCACTCCAGGCGGAAATGGCGACAACAGGTATCATCTTTTCTCCTGCATCATCTGCAAATCGTCAGGCGTATTCACATTCACAAAAGCTGATTTTAAATCGCTAAAATCAACGGGATGACCGCCAGACTCGCGCATAAAAGCCATCACCCTGCGCTCTCCCGCAGCCAGATAGGACTGCAGGGCTGGCGCCAGGGATCGGTGCATCAATGCGATAGCAGGATGATCACGCTCGCCGTCATGTACCCAAACCACAGGAACCGTACCCCGAAGCAGCAACAAACGTTCGACAAGACAGGACGGAATAAACGGGGTATCGCAGGGACAGAAGATGAACCACTCTCCGTGAGACTGTTGCATGACCGAAAGCATACCAGCCAGCGGTCCCGGGTAATCCTCAAGGATATCCTGGTAAACGGCGTACCCGCTGAGCTGGTAAGTGTCGATATGCCGGTTAGCACTGATGACCATTGTCGACACCTGGCCTGCGAGCGTATCAGCGACACATTGCCATAAGGGTTTGCCGTTCAGGCGTTGAAGCCCCTTATCTTTTCCCCCCATTCGCGTCGCTCTGCCACCTGCCAGAACGACCCCAATGATTTCCTGGCTAAGATTCACGAATATCGCCTCTTTTATTGTGGGATTGACCCTGCTAACGTGTCACTCTAAATGAAAGGAGCACCACCATGAAATGTAAACGTCTGAATGAAGTTATTGAACTCCTCCAGCCCGCCTGGCAAAAAGAGCCAGAGCTAAATCTGATGCAATTTTTACAGAAACTGGCGAAAGAGTCAGGTTTTGACGGCGAACTGGCAGACCTTTCTGACGACATCCTGATCTACCACCTAAAAATGCGTGACTCTGCCAAAGATGCTGTTATTCCTGGTATTCAGAAGGATTATGAGGAAGATTTTAAGACCGCATTACTGCGCGCCCGAGGCGTAATTAAAGAGTAAAAGCTTGTAAGCGGCGGCACCGAAATCGCCACAAGATGATATCCTGAATCATTCGTATAATTTCCGGATGATCGGATGAACGACCAGGCTTTTACTTTCCAGACATTACACCCGGACACCATTATGGATGCCCTGTTTGAACAGGGTATTCGGGTGGACTCCGGGCTAACACCGTTAAACAGCTACGAAAACCGCGTCTATCAATTTCAGGACGAGGATCGTCAGCGCTTCGTCGTAAAGTTCTATCGTCCTGAACGCTGGTCCGCAGAACAAATTCAGGAAGAGCATCAGTTTGCTCACGATCTGCTGGATGACGATGTTCCCGTTGCCGCGCCGCTAAAATTCAATAATCAAACGCTCCTCACGCACGAAGGGTTTTACTACGCTGTATTCCCAAGCCTGGGTGGCCGCCAGTTTGAAGCGGATAATATCGATCAGATGGAGTGGGTTGCCCGCTATCTTGGGCGCATACACCAGACGGGACGCAAAAAAGCCTTTATTGCCCGCCCGACTATCGGAATTCAGGAATACCTTCTTGAACCACGCGAAATATTCGAAACGTATGCCATGATCCCCGCTGCGTTAAAGGATGATTTCCTCAACGCCACCGATAAGCTCATTGCTGCTGTTAAAACCTGCTGGCGTGACGATATTTCCGTCCTGCGCCTGCATGGCGATTGTCATGCCGGAAATATCCTCTGGCGTGATGGACCGCTGTTTGTCGATCTCGATGATGCGCGTATGGGGCCCGCGGTTCAGGACCTGTGGATGCTGCTCAATGGCGACAAAGCCGAGCAACGCATGCAGCTTGAAACCATTATTGAAGCTTATGAAGAATTTAGCCCGTTTAATTCAGACGAAATTGCCCTGATTGAGCCTTTACGTGCGATGCGTTTTGTTTATTATCTCGCATGGTTAATCAGGCGTTGGGACGATCCCGCATTTCCCCGGAATTTCCCGTGGCTTACCGGAGAGGATTACTGGCGTAGCCAGATATCTACATTTACTGAGCAGGTCAAGGTTCTTCAGGAACCCCCTCTGCAATTAACGCCGATGTATTAATTGGACACACCCAGGAGAGAGTTAATCATGAAAAAAATTTGGCTGGCGCTGGCAGGTATTATTCTGGCATTTAGCGCTTCTGCTGCGCAGTTTACCGACGGCAAACAGTACACCACGCTGGACAAACCGGTCGCTGGCGAGCCACAGGTTCTGGAGTTTTTCTCGTTCTACTGCCCACACTGCTATCAGTTCGAGCAAGTGCTGCATGTTTCGGATAGCGTAAAGAAAAAGCTGCCAGAAGGCACCAAAATGACCAAGTACCACGTCGAGTTCCTGGGCCCATTGGGTAAAGACCTGACCCAGGCGTGGGCGGTTGCGATGGCACTGGGCGTGGAAGATAAGATCACTGCGCCAATGTTTGAAGCCGTACAGAAAACCCAGACCGTTCAGACCACTGCGGATATCCGCAAAGTGTTCGTTGATGCCGGCGTGAAAGGTGAAGAGTATGACGCTGCATGGAACAGCTTTGTGGTGAAATCTCTGGTTGCTCAGCAGGAAAAAGCGGCTGCTGACCTCCAGCTTCAGGGCGTTCCGGCGATGTTTGTTAACGGCAAATACCAGCTGAACATGCAGGGCATGGACACCAGCAGCATGGATATCTTCGTACAGCAGTATGCAGATACCGTGAAATACCTGGTTGAGAAGAAGTAATTTCGCTGATGTAAAAACGCCGGTCACTGACCGGCGTTTTTGTATAAAGATTTAATATTGTCTATCTGTTCGTCTTTCTCTTTCCAGAGCGTATTAAGCCACTGCTGGAAACGACGCTTGAAACTCTTATCGTTAACGTAATCACCGTGCAGCCCGGCATCTATCGGGACCAGATCGACACGCACAACAATGCGCGTCAGTTTGCCGCTGAGCATATCGTAGAACGGCGTCTTATCGTTTTCCGGATAGCAGAGCGTGACGTTCAGGAGTTTATCGAACTGCGATCCCAGCACGTTAAGCGCCATCGCAATACCCGCAGCCTTTGGCGGCAGCAAGTGCTGGTAAGGAGAGCGGGTTTGTTGGTGCTTCTCCTCCGTAAATCGGGAGCCTTCAACAAAGTTTACGATGGTCGTAGGATGCGCGCGAAACTTTTCGCAGGAACGGCGTGTGGTCTCCACATCTTTGCCGCGACGCTCGGGATGACGAATCAAATAGCTGCGCGAATAGCGTTTCATAAACGGCATATCAAGCGCCCAGCAGGCCAGCCCGATAAAAGGCACCCAGGCGAGCTGCTGTTTCAGAAAGTATTTGTTCATCGGGATGTGTTTGCGAAAAAGTACGCATAACACCACGATGTCCGCCCAGCTGTGGTGATTGCAAATCAGCAGATACCAGTTCTTCTTGCTAAGACTCTCCAGCCCTTTGATATCCCACTTCAGATGCGGGTTCAGGCACAGCAGGATCGCCAGTCCTTCGCACCAGCAGTACATCATGAAATTACAAAATGCGGACACGGCTCGCCACACCACAGGGACAGGCAACAGCAGTTTAACGATCCCGGCGATAATGATCGGCACAGAGCAGGCGACAGTCACCAGGATAGTTAAAATGATGCTTAACAGTAATGTTATTGCAGCGAGCAATCTCGACATGATGAGCTTTTTCAAATGGTTAGCTGTAAGTGAGCGGCCGGCTATTCGACGCTGGGCGCTGATTTTACCAGAAAACGGACAAATTAATGGCGCTTTCATGTGATGATTTGGCCGCTTTTACCCTGCCGTAGACGATTTCACTGTGATTCCGCGCTTATCAAGGCTTATATCCACATAGACTAAATTGCCATCGGTTGGCCATATAGATAAGATCTAAGGTGATAACAGCATGATAATTAAGATCTAAAAATTAACTCATATGTATTTTTTACGTCTGTTATTCATATGAAGTGAAAATATGCACAAACTTATCCACAGTTTGATTTTTGCGAGCGATCCTCACGATCGCAAAATCTTTTCCTGTATCTGGTGCTAATACCTGATGTTTTCATCCTTCTGTGGCATCCTTTACCCATAAATTGATTAAAGGCACGGACATTATGGTTCAGATCCCAGAAAACCCTCTTATTCTCGTCGATGGCTCTTCTTACCTGTATCGGGCATACCATGCGTTTCCTCCTCTGACCAATAGCGCAGGGGAACCTACCGGCGCAATGTACGGCGTGCTGAACATGCTGCGCAGCCTGATCCTTCAGTATCAGCCAACCCATGCGGCTGTAGTCTTTGATGCGAAAGGTAAAACTTTCCGCGATGAGCTGTTTGAGCATTACAAATCTCACCGTCCGCCAATGCCTGACGATCTGCGCGCGCAGATTGAGCCGCTGCATACCATGGTAAAAGCGATGGGGCTGCCGCTGCTGGCCGTCTCTGGCGTTGAGGCTGATGACGTTATCGGCACGCTGGCGCGTGAAGCAGAAAAGATGGGTCGTCCTGTGCTGATCAGCACCGGTGATAAAGATATGGCGCAACTGGTGACGCCAGGCATCACCCTGATTAACACCATGACCAACACCATTCTGGGGCCAGAAGAAGTGGTCACAAAGTATGGCGTGCCGCCTGAGCTGATTATCGACTTCCTCGCGTTGATGGGCGATTCCTCGGATAACATCCCGGGTGTCCCTGGCGTCGGTGAAAAAACCGCGCAGGCGCTGCTCCAGGGGCTGGGTGGTCTGGATACGCTCTACGCGCAGCCAGACAAAATCGCCGGGCTCTCCTTCCGTGGCGCAAAAACCATGGCCGGAAAACTGGAAGAGAACAAAGAGGTGGCTTATCTCTCCTATAAGCTGGCCACAATCAAAACCGATGTCGAACTGGAGCTGGGCTGTGAGCAGCTTGAAGTGCAACAGCCTTCCGCTGACGATCTGCTGAGCCTGTTTAAGAAATACGAATTCAAGCGCTGGACCGCTGACGTGGAAGCCGGTAAATGGCTGCAGGCGAAAGGGGCTAAACCTGCTGCAAAGCCGAAGGAGACAATCGTCGTTGACGCAGAAGAGCAGGCGGAAGAAGAAGCCGTGGCGCTTTCCTTCGACAACTACGAAACCATTCTTGAAGAGTCACGGCTGATCGCCTGGATCGATAAACTGAAAAAGGCGCCGGTCTTCGCCTTTGATACCGAAACCGACAGCCTCGATAACATCTCTGCCAATATGGTTGGCCTGTCATTTGCGATAGAGCCGGGTATTGCCGCCTACGTCCCTGTGGCGCACGATTACCTGGATGCGCCGGAGCAGATCTCCCGTGAACGCGTGCTCGAACTGCTGAAGCCGATCCTGGAAGACGAAAAGGCGCTCAAGGTTGGGCAAAACCTCAAGTACGACCGAGGCATTCTGCAAAATTACGGCATTGAACTGCGCGGGATTGCCTTCGACACCATGCTTGAATCCTACATTCTGGACAGCGTCGCGGGCCGCCATGATATGGATTCCTTATCTGACCGCTGGCTCAAGCACAAAACGATCACCTTTGAAGAGATTGCCGGTAAAGGGAAAAATCAGCTCACCTTCAACCAGATCGCTCTGGAAGAAGCGGGGCGCTACGCGGCGGAAGACGCTGATGTCACGCTGCAGCTGCACCTGAAGATGTGGCCAAAACTGCAGAAGCATGAAGGTCCGCTGAACGTGTTCCAGCATATCGAGATGCCGCTGGTGCCCGTGCTATCCCGCATTGAACGCAACGGCGTGAAGATTGACCCAACGGTGCTGCATAACCACTCCGGGGAGCTGGCGCAGCGTTTGACCGAGCTCGAGCAAAAAGCGCATGAGCTTGCAGGCGAGCCGTTTAACCTCTCTTCACCGAAGCAGCTGCAAACCATTCTGTTTGAAAAGCAGGGCATCAAGCCGCTGAAGAAGACCCCTGGCGGCGCGCCGTCAACCTCTGAAGAGGTGCTGGAAGAGCTGGCGCTGGATTACCCGCTGCCAAAAGTGATTCTGCAGTACCGTGGCCTCGCGAAGCTGAAGTCTACCTACACCGACAAGCTCCCGCTGATGATCAACCCGAAAACGGGTCGTGTGCACACGTCGTACCATCAGGCTGTTGCGGCGACCGGTCGTCTCTCATCAACCGACCCCAACCTGCAGAACATCCCGGTACGTAACGAAGAAGGCCGCCGTATTCGCCAGGCTTTCATCGCACCAGAGGATTATCTGATTGTCTCTGCTGACTACTCGCAAATCGAACTGCGCATTATGGCGCATCTGTCCCGCGACAAAGGCCTCCTGACCGCGTTTGCCGAAGGAAAGGATATCCACCGGGCAACCGCCGCGGAAGTCTTCGGCTTGCCGCTGGACAGCGTGACCAACGAGCAGCGCCGCAGTGCTAAGGCGATCAACTTCGGTCTGATTTACGGCATGAGCGCATTTGGTCTTTCGCGCCAGCTCAACATTCCACGCAAAGAGTCGCAGAAGTATATGGATCTCTATTTCGAGCGTTATCCCGGGGTGTTGGAATATATGGAACGCACCCGCGCGCAGGCGAAGGAAAAAGGTTACGTCGAAACCCTGGATGGCCGCCGTCTCTACCTACCGGACATCAAATCCAGCAACGCGGCGCGTCGCGCTGGCGCAGAGCGTGCGGCGATCAACGCCCCGATGCAGGGTACCGCGGCGGACATTATTAAGCGTGCAATGATCGCCGTTGATGCCTGGCTGGAAAAAGAGAAGCCTCGCGTGAAAATGATCATGCAGGTACACGATGAACTGGTATTTGAAGTGCACAAAGACGACCTCGACGCCGTGTCGAAGAAGATCCACGAACTGATGGAAAGCAGCATGACGCTCGACGTGCCGTTGCTGGTGGAAGTGGGAAGTGGCGAAAACTGGGATCAGGCTCACTAACGGTTCTTCGCATAACGCGCTTTTTATGTAAGTTTGCAACATAACAACGCGCGTTTTGTGACAATCATTAGAATTCCCTATGTAAAGAATGAAAAAAAACTACAAAAAGTGCTTTTTCTGCAGCACAAAAAGGGGTAGAGTTGTCGGCGTAGGGTACAGAGGTAAGATGTTCTATCTTTCAGACCTTTTACTTCACGTAATCGGATTTGGCTGAATATTTTAGCCGCCCCAGTCAGTAATGACTGGGGCGTTTTTTATTGCGGCAAAGAAAAATTCAGGCAAAAAAACGCGGCTATCGCCGCGCTCGGTATTACTCTTCTTCCGCTTCCGTCGCGGGTTCCAGCTCGCTAAACCAGGCGTCGAGTTTCTGACGCAGCTTGTCCACGCCCTGCTTTTTCAGCGAGGAGAATGGCTCAACCTGCACATCACCGTTGAACGCCAGCACCGCTTCGCGAACCATATTCACCTGCGCTTTGCGCGCGCCGCTCGCCAGCTTATCGGCTTTCGTCAGCAGCACCAGCACGGCGATATCGCTTGCTACAGCCCAGTCGATCATCTGCTGATCCAGATCTTTCAGGGGATGACGAATATCCATCAGCACCACCAGGCCTTTCAGGCACATGCGTTTTTCCAGGTATTCACCCAGCGCACGCTGCCACTTGATTTTCATCTCTTCCGGTACCTGCGCGTAACCGTAGCCCGGTAAGTCGACCAGGCGTTTGCCCTCTGCGACTTCAAACAGGTTGATCAGCTGGGTACGGCCAGGTGTTTTTGAGGTGCGCGCCAGGCTCTTCTGATTAGTCAGCGTATTCAGGGCGCTGGATTTCCCCGCATTGGAGCGGCCAGCAAATGCCACTTCAATACCGGTATCAGAAGGAAGGTGGCGAATATCGGGCGCACTGGTGACAAAATGCGTCTGTTGGTAGTTCCAGGTAGTCACGTGGTCGTCTCCAAAATCGTAATCTGAAGGGGATTATACCCGAATGCAGGCAAAAGGCTTTTCTGATTGCTATGAGCAGTAGACGAATGCCACAACCGGTGTGAGAGATCGGCCAGTAATGCTATGCGAGATTTCAGAGAATTCGCAGGCGTAAAAAAATTCAAACTGTTTTAAATCATAAGCTTATTTCCAGGTAATTATCTGAAAATCCCTTTTTGTACCGTTTCGTTGCTTGTTAGTTTAACCGAACAAGGTAAAGTGTGCGTCAGGGCGAGGAAGCCAACAGGAAATCGACTTAAGGATGAGGGTCAGGAGCGCCAGGAGGCGAAGACGCAGGATTGTCAGGATGACCAGCGCCTGGAGGCGTTTTTTACAGGAAATGGAACCGTATCACGGACGGTATTAGCCAAGGGATAAACAGGGTTTGTTGTTGGCAAACACGGAAAGTCTGACCCGCTAAGGGTTGTGAGTCAGGAAAAAAGGCGACAGATTGCTCTGTCGCCTTTTTTCTTTGCTTGCTTTCTGCTAGATTTCGCCGCAATTCTATACTGAAGAAAACGACTTAAAGATAAAACATCATGAAAAAACCAACCTCCGCTGCAGGCGCGAAACGCCCTGTAAAAGCACGCCGCAAAACGCGCGAAGAACTGAACCAGGAAGCGCGCGATCGCAAACGCGATAAAAAACATCGCGGTCACGCTGCGGGTAGCCGTGCCAACGGTGGTGGTGCAGCGGGTGCTTCTGCAAAAGGCAAACAGCAGAAAGACCCTCGTATCGGCAGTAAAACTCCCATTCCACTGGGCGTGACAGACACCCCGGTCACTAAGCAGCACAAACCAAAGAGCGAGAAACCTATGCTTTCACCGCAGGCTGAGCTGGATTTGCTGGAGAACGATGAGCGCCTGGACGCGCTGCTGGAACGTCTTGAAGAGGGTGAAACCCTGACCGCTGAAGAGCAGTCATGGGTGGATGCCAAACTGGATCGTATCGATGAACTGATGCAGAAGCTGGGCCTGTCATACGACGATGACGAAGATGAAGAAGAAGACGAGAAGCAGGAAGATATGATGCGTCTTCTGAAGGGTGGAAACTAACATTTGCACCCGGCAGGCACGATAGTCCTGCTTATAACCCTTCCGGTTATATGTTATCTGGTGTGGTTATTCGTTAAACTACGGCGGTTGTCGCGGCGACAGAAGTGGCTGCGCACCCGAATGATGGCCCGCGATGGGGCCAGAACGGGCCGCCGTATACGAACGCGACACCAACGGAAGGAGTGAGCATGTCAGCACCAACTATCGACTGGGATTTGGCCCTAATCCAGAAATATAACTATTCCGGGCCGCGTTATACGTCATACCCCACCGCGCTGGAGTTCTCCGATGCCTTCGGCGAGGCTGATTTCCAGCAGGCTGTTGCGCGCTATCCTGAGCGTCCGCTGTCGCTCTACGTCCATATTCCGTTCTGCCACAAGCTCTGCTACTTCTGCGGGTGCAATAAAATCGTTACCCGTCAGCAGCACAAAGCCGACCAGTATCTTGATGCGCTCGAACAAGAAATTGTGCATCGCGCGCCGCTGTTTGCTGGCCGTCACGTCAGCCAGCTTCACTGGGGCGGCGGTACGCCAACCTATCTGAATAAAGCGCAAATAAGCCGCCTGATGACCCTGCTGCGCGGCAATTTCAGTTTTAACGCCGACGCTGAAATCTCGATCGAAGTCGATCCGCGTGAAATTGAGCTGGATGTACTGGATCACTTACGCGCCGAAGGCTTCAATCGTCTGAGCATGGGCGTGCAGGATTTCAATAAAGAGGTTCAGCGTCTGGTGAACCGCGAGCAGGACGAAGAATTTATCTTTGCCTTACTCAATCACGCGCGTGAGATTGGTTTCACCTCGACCAATATTGACCTGATATACGGCCTGCCAAAGCAGACGCCGGAAAGCTTCGCCTTCACCCTGAAGCGCGTGGCCGAACTCAACCCGGACCGCCTGAGCGTCTTTAACTATGCGCATCTGCCGACGCTCTTTGCCGCTCAGCGCAAAATAAAAGATGCCGATCTTCCTTCTGCCCAGCAGAAGCTGGATATTCTGCAGGAAACCATTACCTCGCTGACCGAAACCGGCTATCAGTTTATCGGGATGGATCACTTTGCTCGTCCGGATGACGAGCTGGCGATTGCTCAGCGTGAAGGCGTTCTGCACCGTAACTTCCAGGGCTACACAACCCAGGGCGATACCGATTTGCTGGGGATGGGCGTCTCCGCTATCAGCATGATTGGCGACTCTTACGCGCAGAACCAGAAAGAGCTGAAGCTTTACTACCAGCAGGTTGATGAAACGGGCAACGCGCTGTGGCGAGGCATCGCGTTAACGCGCGACGACTGCATCCGGCGCGATGTGATTAAGGCGCTAATCTGCAACTTCCGTCTCGATTTCAGCGACGTTGAGTCGCAGTGGGATCTGCACTTCAGCGATTATTTTGCGGAAGACCTGAAGCTGATTGCACCGCTGGCGAAAGACGGGCTGGTGGATGTGTCGGAGAACGCGATTGAGGTCACGCCGAAAGGGCGTCTGTTGATCCGTAATATCTGCATGTGCTTTGACGCGTATCTGCGTCAGAAAGCGCGACTGCAGCAGTTCTCGCGGGTGATTTAAGGCGCATTGCCAAAAGCACTAAACGTAGGCCGGGTAAGGCGAAGCCGCCACCCGGCTTTTACGTTCAACTCGCTAGCTAAACAGCCCAACCAGCGCCGCACACAACATAGCCGCAACGGCTGTTTGTGGCGTGTGGCTTTCAGCGGCTCCGCTAGAGAGCATATTCACGATTGTTTCCAGCATGATGTTCACCCCCAATTTCCGGGCACGATCATACAAAACTCATCGGAACAGTAAAGCGCAAAATAACGGCAATTTGCGCTCAATTAATAACCTTTACACAGCGGCGTGCGATCACTCCATTCCCAGCTCTTTAAGCTTGCGCGTCAGGGTATTACGTCCCCATCCCAGCAGGCGAGCGGCTTCCTGCTTATGACCCTGCGTATGACGAAGCGCGGTAGTTAACAGCGTACGCTCCATCTCCGGCTGAGCTTCAGACAGCAGGTTTTGATGACCGGAACGCAGCGCGCGGTCGGCCCACTGCGCCAGCAGCGTCGCCCAGCTGTCCGGCAGCGCGTGCCCGGTACTGCTTTCAGGCGCGGTTGCTTCAAACAGCTCGGCCGGTAAATCCTGAATCAGCACTTCCTGCCCGGCGGCCATCACGGTTAACCAGCGACAGGTGTTTTCCAGCTGACGCACGTTGCCCGGCCACGCCAGACGCGTCAGAGCGGCATCGGTTTCCGGGTGAAGCTGCTTGGCTTCCACACCCAGCTCGCGGGCGGCCACCTGCAGGAAATGACGTGCCAGGCGGGGAATATCTTCCCGACGCTCACGCAGCGGCGGCAGATGAACGCGGATGACGTTAAGACGGTGGAATAAATCCTCACGGAATTTTCCTTCCTGCACGCGTTGTTCCAGGTTCTGGTGGGTCGCGGCGATAATACGCACGTCCACCTTCACCGGCGCATAGCCGCCCACGCGATAAAACTGCCCGTCGGCCAGCACGCGTAGCAGGCGGGTCTGGACATCCAGCGGCATATCGCCGATCTCATCCAGAAACAGCGTACCGCCGTCGGCCTGTTCGAACCGCCCCTGGCGAATGGTATTGGCGCCGGTAAATGCCCCTTTTTCATGGCCGAACAGTTCGGACTCAATCAAATCCTTCGGGATCGCCGCCATATTCAGGGCGATGAACGGCGCTTTTGCCCGCGGGCTGTGGCGGTGCAATGCATGCGCCACAAGCTCTTTACCGGTTCCCGACTCACCGTTAATCAATACGCTGATGGACGAGCGGGACAAACGACCAATAATGCGAAACACGTCCTGCATCGCCGGTGCTTCACCGATGATATCTGTCGTTGGCCCAAAATCGGGCGCGTGGCGCGGCTGCTGCTGCTCCTGATAATGACTAATCGCGCGCTCAACCAGCGCCACCGCTTCGTCGATATCAAACGGTTTGGGCAGATAATCGAACGCCCCTTGCTGATAGGCGCTCACTGCGGCATCCAGATCGGAGTGCGCGGTCATTATGATGACCGGAAGCATAGGGTGGCGTTGTTTGATCTGCTTTAACAGCGCCAGCCCGTCCATGCCCGGCATACGAATATCCGAAAGCAGAACATCTGGCGTTTTGGTGGTGAGTGCGTCGAGCACTTCGCTGCCGCTCTCAAACGTCGTGCAGCTTAATCCTGCCCCTGTGAGCGCGCGTTCAAGCACCCAACGGATGGAGCTATCGTCATCGACTACCCAGACTATCCCTCGTTGCATAAACGTCACCTTTATTTTTTAATCGGCAGGAAAACCGAAAACTCGGTATGTCCCGGCCAACTGGTAAATTCAATTTTCCCGGAGTGTTGATCGATCAAACTGCGGGCAATGGATAAGCCCAGGCCGGTTCCGCCTTCGCGACCGCTTACCATCGGGTAGAACAGGGTGTCCTGCAAATGCGATGGAATGCCGGGCCCGTTATCCTCAACGTCGATTCGGGCGGCCAGCCGGTAGCGCACGCCGTGTAACGTGAGCTGGAAGGCGGTGCGGGTGCGTAAAATAATCTCGCCGCCTTCGGGCCCCAGCGCCTGCAGGGCATTACGCACAATATTCAACAGGACCTGCTCAATCTGGTCCGGGTCATGGGCCAGTTCCGGCAGGCTTGGGTCGTAATCACGTACCAGCGTGACGTTCTCTGGCAGCTCCATTGAGACGAGCTTCACCACCCGCTCAGCCACTTTATGGATGCTTTCCGTGACGTGCATTCCCGGCTGCTGCGGACCGAGAAGACGGTCTACCAGATTCCGCAGACGGTCCGCCTGCTCAATGATGACGTTGGTATACTCCGCCAGCGCGGGATCGGGCAGCGCTTTGGTCAGAAGCTGCGCCGCGCCGCGTAATCCACCCAGCGGGTTTTTGATTTCATGCGCCAGACCGCGCACCAGATCACGGGCGGCAATCTGCTGCGCATGCTGAAGCTGCTCCTGGCTCAGTCGACGCTGATTATCCATCGGCGCCATTTCCAGCAGGATCAGACCTTCGGGAAGACGTTGCGCGGTTAACGACAGAATGTGCGAGCGCCCGTCGATCACCAGCGTGACTTCGTTATCGGTAAACCCCTGGCCAGCCTGCAAACTTTCCTGCATCAGGCCAATATTCAGCGAAAAATAGCTCAGGAGTTCAGGAAGCGGGGTGCCGAACAGTTTACGTGCGCTTTGGGCGAGCAGCTGCTGCGCGGCCGGGTTGGCGTAATGAACGGCCAGCTCGTCATCGACCAGCAATATGCTGTTAATCAAAGAATTGAGGATCTGCCCAGCATCGGGCAGCGTGCCAGTTGCCATTCAGCAGTCTCCTGGAGTCGTTTGCACTAATTTAGTGCAGTATAGCGTTTTCGGCGTAAAAAGCGCGTGAGATCAGGTTGTTGGTGGAGAAAAAAGCCCATCCGGAGATGGGCTAAAAGTTTCCACGGCAACTACCCCCGGCGCTTATCGCGCCGGGTAAAACAACTTTAATTAAACGCTGTAGTACAGCTCGAACTCAACCGGGTGTGGAGTCATACGCACGCGGTCGTTCTCTTCCATACGCAGGGCGATGTAAGCATCGATAGCGTCGTCAGTGAATACGCCACCTGCAGTCAGGAACTCGCGGTCTGCGTCCAGCGCCTGCAGGGCTTCTTCCAGAGAACCAGCAACCTGTGGGATCTCTTTCGCTTCTTCTGGCGGCAGGTCGTACAGGTTTTTGTCCATCGCTTCGCCCGGGTGGATCTTGTTCTTGATACCGTCCAGACCGGCCATCAGCAGTGCTGCGAAGCACAGGTATGGGTTAGCCGCTGGGTCCGGGAAGCGAACTTCGATACGACGCGCTTTAGGAGAAGCCACCACCGGGATACGGATAGAAGCAGAACGGTTACGTGCAGAGTAGGCCAGCATCACTGGCGCTTCGTAGCCCGGGACCAGACGCTTGTAGGAGTTCGTGGTTGGGTTCGCCAGGGCGTTGATCGCTTTAGCGTGTTTGATAACACCACCGATGTAATACAGCGCCTGCTCGGACAGACCGGCATATTTGTCGCCAGAGAACAGGTTGGTACCGTTCTTGGACAGAGACATGTGGCAGTGCATACCGGAACCGTTATCGCCAAACATTGGTTTTGGCATGAAGGTCGCGGTTTTACCGAAACGGTGCGCAACGTTGTGCACAACGTATTTGTAGATCTGAATTTCGTCCGCTTTTTTGGTCATGGTGTTGAAGCGGGTTGCCACTTCGTTCTGACCAGCAGTCGCCACTTCGTGGTGGTGAGCTTCAACAACCAGGCCCATCTCTTCCATCACCAGACACATGGTGGAACGGATGTCCTGTGCAGAGTCGACCGGAGGAACCGGGAAGTAACCGCCTTTCACGCCAGGACGGTGACCTTTGTTACCGCCTTCGTATTTGGTGGAGGAGTTCCATGCACCTTCGATGTCGTCGATAGCCACGTGGGAGCCAGAAATAGAGGCACCGAAACGGATGTCATCGAACAGGAAGAATTCTGGCTCTGGCCCGAACAGAACGGTGTCTGCGATGCCGGTAGAACGCAGGTACTCTTCAGCGCGTTTCGCGATAGAACGTGGGTCGCGGTCGTAGCCCTGCAGCGTGCCTGGCTCGAGGATGTCGCAACGGATGATCAGGGTTGGTTCTTCGAAGAACGGATCAATGACCGCAGTGGTCGCGTCTGGCATCAGAACCATGTCGGATTCGTTAATGCCTTTCCAGCCACCAATGGAGGAGCCGTCAAACATTTTGCCTTCTTCAAAGAATTCGGCGTTCACCTGATGAGCAGGGATTGTGACGTGCTGTTCTTTACCTTTGGTATCGGTGAAGCGCAGATCAACAAACTTCACTTCATGTTCGTTCAGCATCGTCAAAACGTGTTCAGCGGACATACTTAACTCTCCAGATTGGTCATTGTCGTCGTGGTAACGAGGTCTTCAATTTCTGTTTGTACTGGCTGGTGCCATGTATTTTTTATAAAGCGAAATCTGTGCCAACTTTTAAATCACCCCAAAAAGGCGTTATCATGCGCACCATAGTGCAAAAGGGCTGCACCACAATGGATTTGTTGCACCAGTATAGTGCTTCAATGTGAACATTGAGCACCATATTGGTGCAATTTACGTTAAAGTGCCCTTTTACCGCTCCGTGAAAGCGATCACAAAGCATCTCTGCGATACTTGTTTGCGGGGGATGTTTGTGATCCTGTTTTGTAGTGCGATTAATCCGTGTACAATAACGCGCTATTTCTAAATGCCTGAGGCAAAGTTGTGATCGAAAATTTGCGTAACATCGCCATCATCGCGCACGTAGACCATGGTAAAACTACCCTGGTCGACAAGCTGCTGCAGCAATCCGGTACGTTTGATGCGCGTGCCGAAACCCAAGAACGCGTGATGGACTCCAACGATTTGGAGAAAGAGCGTGGGATTACCATCCTCGCGAAAAACACCGCGATTAAATGGAATGACTACCGTATCAACATCGTTGATACCCCAGGGCACGCCGACTTCGGTGGCGAAGTTGAACGTGTAATGTCCATGGTAGACTCCGTTCTGCTGGTCGTTGACGCAATGGATGGCCCAATGCCACAGACGCGCTTCGTGACCAAAAAAGCTTTTGCCCATGGTCTGAAGCCAATCGTTGTTATCAACAAAGTTGACCGCCCTGGCGCGCGTCCTGACTGGGTTGTTGACCAGGTCTTCGACCTGTTCGTTAACCTCGACGCGACCGACGAGCAGCTGGACTTCCCTATCGTTTACGCATCTGCGCTGAACGGTATCGCAGGTCTGGACCACGAAGACATGGCTGAAGACATGACCCCGCTGTATCAGGCGATTGTTGACCGTGTTCCTGCGCCAAACGTCGATCTCGACGGCACCCTGCAGATGCAGATCTCTCAGCTCGACTACAACAACTACGTTGGCGTAATCGGCATTGGTCGTATCAAGCGCGGTAAAGTGAAGCCTAACCAGCAGGTTACTATCATCGATAGCGAAGGCAAAACCCGTAACGGTAAAGTCGGTAAAGTACTGACTCACCTGGGTCTTGAGCGTATCGAGAGTGACGTTGCGGAAGCGGGCGACATCATCGCTATCACCGGTCTGGGTGAACTGAACATCTCCGACACCATCTGCGATCCGCAGAACGTCGAAGCGCTGCCAGCCCTGTCCGTTGATGAACCAACCGTATCCATGTTCTTCAACGTCAACACCTCTCCGTTCTGTGGTAAAGAAGGTAAATTCGTTACCTCTCGTCAGATCCTTGACCGCCTGAACAAAGAGCTGGTGCACAACGTTGCGCTGCGCGTTGAAGAAACCGAAGATGCTGATGCATTCCGCGTTTCTGGTCGTGGTGAGCTGCACCTGTCTGTTCTGATTGAGAACATGCGTCGTGAAGGTTTCGAAATGGCGGTTTCCCGTCCGAAAGTAATCTTCCGCGAGATCGACGGCCGTAAACAAGAGCCGTTCGAAAACGTAACGCTGGACGTTGAAGAGCAGCATCAGGGTTCTGTGATGCAGGCTCTGGGTGAGCGTAAAGGCGACCTGAAAAACATGAATCCAGATGGCAAAGGCCGCGTACGTCTCGACTACGTGATCCCAAGCCGTGGCCTGATCGGCTTCCGTTCTGAGTTCATGACCATGACCTCCGGTACCGGTCTGCTGTACTCCACCTTCAGCCACTACGACGACGTGCGTCCGGGCGAAGTGGGCCAGCGTAACAACGGCGTGCTGATCTCCAACGGTCAGGGTAAAGCGGTTGCGTTTGCGCTGTTCGGTCTGCAGGATCGCGGTAAGCTGTTCCTGGGTCACGGTGCTGAAGTTTACGAAGGCCAGATCATCGGTATTCACAGTCGTTCTAACGACCTGACCGTAAACTGCCTGACCGGTAAGAAACTGACCAACATGCGTGCGTCCGGTACTGACGAAGCAACGGTTCTGGTTCCACCGATCAAGATGACTCTGGAGCAGGCTCTGGAATTCATCGATGATGACGAACTGGTAGAAGTGACTCCACAGTCAATTCGTATCCGTAAACGTCACCTGACCGAGAACGATCGTAAACGTGCTATGCGCGGTGCGAAAGAAGACTAATACAGGTTAGCGTTAACGCTGTCATGTATGTAAAAAGCCGCTGAGCGATCAGCGGCTTTTTTATTAGAACGAATACCGTAACCCTAAACGGATCCGGTACTGCTCCCGGTTGTAATCATTCCATCGGTCCAGCCACTGCAGTTCGAGGTACGGCAGCCAGTTTCTGTCGATCTTGTAGCTGAATTTATTGGTAATTTCCCAGTGATGGTCTTTGCCATTTTTGCTGTGGTAATCATTCACCCGCTGGAAAAAGTGCGGTTCAAAGGTGTAGAAAAACGCATCCGTCACTTTGAAATTCCAGTAGTTGGCAAATTCGTGCGTGTCGTTTTTATCCATCTGCCCGTTATAGTCCGGCGTATCGTAATTGTTATGGTTATAGCGATAGCGGAACGTCAGATTAAACCAGTCCGTAAATTTGTAGTTGGTATCTAAATAAACTGCGCCACCGGACCCTGCGCTGCTGTCGTTAATCAACCCACCGGGCTGGAAGGTGAGTTTGTCGGTCGGCTTAAAGAGCGGATACCACCCCTCGATTTCGTTATAGCTGTGCTTCAGCTCATCCCATTTGCCTACGTTATAGGCGTTGGTGAACATCAGTCCCGCGCCCATATCAAAGTTATATCCTGCGCGCAGGATCACCTCGTGCATCTCTGAGGCCGTATTGTAGGCTTCACGCGTTTCGACATAGGCCCCGGCAAATACCGGGCAGGACACAGACGACACGATCAGTACAGTGATGATTCTTTTCATAATTTGTCCATGTATCAGGTACAGAAAGGCCTCCCTCCTGATTAACAGGAAGGAAAGAATGGCCGGATTTATTGTTATAAAGTGGCTGCTGACGCTTTATTGTTGGTGGTTATCTCAGGGGTATTCGCTGATTGTTTTTTCCGTTTTCCAATCTCCTCGATAATAAAGGCGAAGCGCGCTTCGTTGAGTTTATAAAACAGCCCCATGGTCACGGCAGCAACAATCGCCAGACCGCACGGCCACAGGAAAATAAGCTGACGCAGACCAAGCAGCGTGCCCGCGCTCTGCACGGCATGGGGAACGTAGCCAATCTGGGTTAGCATAATCCCGGGCAGGAAACCGGCGAGCGCCGCAGAGATTTTGCGCGAGAAGGTGTAGCCGGTATACACCGACCCTTCGGCGCGGATGCCGGTTTTCCACTCGCCGTAATCGACGATATCCGGCACCAGCGCCCAGTTCAGGCTGTTCACAAACGCGGTGCCGAAAAAGGCCATGCAGGAAAAAAGCACGAACAGCAGGGAACTGGTTCCCCAGAAAAAGTTGAGCACGTCGCCCACCGCCCACAGCGCCAGACCGCCGAGATAAACCGGCTTCTTGCCAAAACGCTTAACCGCGCCGGGCACCAAAAACACGCCAACCAGAATGCAGCCCATGCTGAAGAATCCCATCCACGACAGCAAATGGAGATCGTTCAGCACGTACTGGGTGTAATAGACCTGAATCGCCAGCTTGATGTTGAAGGCGGCGAGGGTACACAGGTTGGCGATACACAGCACCAGTAGCGGCGGATTGCGGAAAATCGCGCAGAACGATTTCAGAATGCCGGGCTTATGGTGATCGGGCGTAAGCTCCACGTAGCGTTCTTTCACGCCGCTGTAGCACCACCACATGCAGAACAGGCCGCCGGTAACGAACACCAGCGCGGCCACCAGATAGCCCTGGGAGGGTTGGCTGATGAACAGCGCCTGAATGGGCATAAAGCCGACGGTGCAGAGCAACAGTCCCACCGTTGCGCCACCCTGACGCCACGCCGCAAGCTGCGCGCGCTCGTTCGGGTTTTTGGTGATGGCCGGGACCATCGCACCGTAGGCGCAGTTCATCAGGCTATAGCAGAGGCCAAACATCATAAAGAGCACGGTGGCGAGAGCCGTTTTCACCGTCAGGCTAAAGTCGTTGGCCATAAACTGCGCCGTTGCCACCAGCGCCACCGGGACGGAGGCGTAAAGAATGAATGGCCGGAATTTCCCCCTCGCGCCGATGTTACGCCGGGAGTCGAGCAGCACGCCGGTCAGCATATCGGTCAACGCGGTAAAGAACTTAGCCACCAGGAAAATAATGCCGCCATAGAACGCCGGCATACCCAGCTCATCGGTGTAAAACTTTAGCAGATACAGCGTGCCAATACAGAGCATCAGGTTCGAGCCAAAATCGCCCATTCCGTAGGCGCACTTCTCTCGCAGGCTCAATTTCAGGGTTAACGGATCACTGTTATGTGTCATGGTCGATCCTTAGAGCGCCCCGCAGGGCGCTCTATCACGTCATTATGCCGTACGTTTGCGCAGTTCGATTTCTTCGACGATGCGCACATACATCTTCTCGTTGAGGTTATAGAAGCAGCCCATCGCCACGATGGTGATGACCGCCAGCAGGCTCGGATAGATAAATATCAGCTGCCGCAGCCCTTCAACCGTGCCACTGGACTGTACCACGTTGGGCACATAGCCGATCTGCGTGAGCATGATCCCCGGGAAGAAGCCCGCCAGCGCCTGCGAGACCTTACGGAAGAAGGTAAAGCCGGTGTAGACCGTGCCTTCGGAGCGCACACCGGTGCGCCACTCGCCGTACTCCACGGTATCAGACACCAGCGCCCAGTTCAGGCTGTTAACGAACGCGGAGCCGAAGAACGCCAGGCAGGAGAACGCGACAAAGCTCACCGAGCCGCCGCCGAAGAAGTAGTTGAGCAGATCGCCCGCCACCCAAATCGTCAGCCCGCAGATGTAGACTTTTTTCTTGCCGAAGCGCCGGACCGCGCCGGGCATCATAAAGACTCCGATAAAAATACAGCCCATGCTGAAGAAGCCCATGTACGACAGCAGAATCGGGTCGTTCAGCACGTACTGCGTGTAGTAGACCTGAATGGCGAGCTTGACGTTAAAGGCGCCCAGCGTGCACAGGTTGGCGATGCACAGGATAAACAGCGGACGGTTCCCGGCGATGGCGCGAAACGACTGCAGCAGGCCCGGCTTTTGCGTCGGATTTGCAGGCTGTGTCTCGACGTAACGCTCGGTCACGCCCTTATAGCACCACCACATGAAGAACAGCCCGAACAGCGAGAAGAGGGTGGCGGCAAAGATATAGCCAAGCCGGTCATTGCCTTCAATCAAATTCATCACCGGAACAAAACCCACTGTACAGAGCAGCAGGCCCAGCGTCGCGCCGCCCTGGCGCCAGGCGGCCAGCGAGGCGCGCTCGTCCGGATTTTTGGTAATAGCCGGTACCATCGCGCCGTAGGAGCAGTTCATCATGCTGAAAAACAGGCCGTAAAGCATGAACAGCACCGTCGCCATCACCGTTTTACCGGTCATCTCAAACGGCGTGCCGACGAAGTTAGCAATCGCCAGCAGCGTCACCGGGAAGGCGGCATACAGTACGAACGGGCGGAATTTCCCTTTCGGGCCAATCTTGCGCCGGGAGTCGAGCATGATCCCGGTGCCCATATCGGTGAAGGCGGTAAAGAACTTCGCAATCAGGAAGATGATCCCGCCGTAGGTGCCCGGCAGCCCCAGCACGTCGGTATAAAACTTCAGCAAATAGAGCGTGCCGATATCCAGCAGGATGTTTGAGCCGAGATCGCCCATCCCGTAGGCGAGTTTTTCTTTAAACGGCAGGCGTAGGGTTGCCGGATCGGAAGTATGTTGACTCATTATTGTTCTCCGTCTGCCCGCAGGTTTCCCTGCGGGCGAGCCTTATCAGATATGACGTAAGGTGCTAAACAGATCTGCCCATTCGCTGTGCTGGCGGTAGAAGACCGGCGGCTTGCCGAGGGGGGCATCAACGGTCACGTCACCGCCCTGGCAGGTTTCCCCGGTCCACGCATTCACCCAGCTGTCCTGCGGAAGATAGAGCGACCAGTCGCGGCGACCCTCTTCATGAACAGGCGCCACCAGCAGGTCGCGGCCAAACAGGTACTGGTATTTCAGCGTGTAGGCGCGCGCGTCGTCCTCGTAGTGCAGGAACAGCGGACGCATCACCGGCAGGCCGCTTTTCGCGTTCTGCGCGACCGCGGCTTTGATGTACGGCTTCAGGGTGGTGAAGACGGAGGTCATGCGCGCGAAGTGCGCGATGGTTTCCGCGTCGCCGTCAAACTGCCAGTTGTCGCCGGGGCGGTTACCCTCATGGGTACGCATCATTGGCGTAAAGGCGCTGAAGTCGCACCACCGCAGCAGCAGCTCTTTGCTGCGTTTCATCTCGAACAGCGTGGTATAGCCGCCGATGTCGCTGTGGTGCAGGCCGTGACCGGTCATCGCCAGAGAAAGCGCGGCGGGCACCACCGATGCCAGACCGTCGTCAAGGCTCCAGTCGACGTTCTGATCCCCCGCCCACATCATCACCGAGTACTTCTGGCTGCCGGTGTAGCCCGCGCGCATGAAGAACAAGATCTCCCCGAGCTTGCCGGTTTCCTGAAGCGCTTCGTAATTACATTTAGCCCACAGGGCAGGCCAGGCGTTATGCATGATTTCTGCGCTGACGCCGTTGTGCAGGAAGGTATTGGTCGGCAGATATTCCCCGAAATCGGCCATCCAGCCGCCGCAGCCCAGCGCGATCAGGTTCTTTTTGATGACCTCTTTGTACCAGTCGTAGGCTGCCGGGTTGGTCAGGTCGATAACGCCCGCGTAGAACTCGCCGAACTCGACGTGGTAGTCCTTGCCGTCGGCGTTTTTGGTCAGATAGCCGCGCGTTGCCGCCTCTTCGCAGAGATCTTTATCGCTGGCGACGTACGGGTTGATATAGGAGAGGAACTGCACGCCTTCCTGTTTCCACTTCGCAATCCGCGTATCAAGCTGTGGATAAAGCTCACTGTTCCACTTCCAGTTCCACATCACGCGTTTTCCAAAGGAGGTCATGCGGACGCCGGACCAGTCCTGCGCCCAAATGCCGTTCACCTTCACGCCACCTTTGCGCATGATATCGAGCTTTTGCTGACACACCTCGGTGCCGCCCTGAATGCCCAGCGTCACGCCGTCGTAAACCCAGTCCGGTAGTTCAGGCTGACGCCCCAGCAGGCCGGTGAGCTTTTCCAGAAGATCGACGTAGGTTTCAGCACATTCGAAGCACAGCGTGGCGTTATCTTCCCAGAACGCCAGCTCGTGGAAGTCCGGCGCGCTGAAGTCGAAGTTCATGTAGCAGCTGTTGTCCACGTGGCAGTAGTATTTCTGGGTGCTCACGAAGGTGGGCTGCGGGAAGAAGGTCCAGTAGTAGTCGCCGCCCGCGTTCTCTTTGCAGTCGGCCTGCCAGGTCACGTAGGTCTGCTTGTTGCGGCCCACGCCCTGCTCGCTGGTCCACAGCGGGAACGGCTTGCCGCGCAGATCGAAATACGAGAACTGCTCGCCGCAGCCGTAGATATGATCTTCCGGCTGCGCCGCCAGCCGCAACCAGATGCGGTTATGGCCGGGAGCATCGTTTTTAAGCTTCAGCTCAAGACGGCCATCCGCATCGACGCCCACCAGCAGCGTCGCGCTTACCGCATCGCCGCGGGTAAAGCGGATCGCCCAGCCCGCGATTTGCTGCGTGACGGTCGCGTCCGTCAGGGCAATCTTTTCGTTGAGCTTGTCTTTGATGCTGAAGTTGCCGCGAAACATCTCGATATCCGCCTCGCCTGCGCCAATCCACAGGCAAGGGACATCCGCGGTGTGGGATAAAATCAGACGGTCCTGCCAGCGCAGGGTAAAGCCACTTTCGTTATTTTTCAGATCAATATTGTGTAGGGTACGCATAAACACTCCGTCTTTATTATTTGGCCAGGCTGTCCAGCAGACCAGCGGCTACGGCAGGCGCTAAGCCCGGTGCCAGCGGCAGGCGAGGGATCACCAGGCAGTGCAGCAGATGGTAAATATCCTGCTTGCCGTCCCAGACTTTGGTGGTCACTTCGTTATTGGTGTCCAGCTCCTGCCACCAGGAACCGTTTTCGTAATCCATCAGATACTTGATGCAGTAATCCCACCACTTCTGATACCAGGCCTCGTACTGCGCCTCGCCGGTCACGGTATAGAGGGCATAGGCCGTGCCCATCGCCTCGACGATTGGCCAGCGCACGCGTTCGCGCACGATAGGCTTGCCGTCCCAGCCCACGGAGTAGACAAATCCATCGGCTCCGTCGGGTGCCCAGGCGTCGCGGATGGTGGCGTGGAACAGGCCTTTTGCATCTTTCAGCAGCCATTCCGGCGGGGTTTCAAAGCGCGCTTCCAGCGCGGCGCGCAGGTGCAGCATCAGGCGGCCCCACTCAATCCAGTGCCCCGGCGTGCCGCCGTAGGCGCGGAAACGGTGGGCGGGGTTATCAATGTTGTAGTCGCGAATCGGATTCCAGCCGGTGTCGAAATGTTCGTTAACGCGGTACTCACCTTTTCGCGCCACGTCATGAATAATCACCGACGCGATGCGGAGGGCGCGGTCGAGCCATTTGCGGTCGTGGGTCACGTCATAAACGATCAGGAAGGCTTCTACGGCGTGCATGTTGGCGTTACCGCCACGGTAATCTTCCGTTTTGCTGAACGCTTCATCCCATGACTCCAGGCACATCTGCTCCTGTTCGCTCCAGAAGTAACGCTCAATCACCTCGATAGCATCGTCCAGCAGCCTGCGCGCCTGCGGATGGCCGGTGGTGACGGCGCTTGCCGCACCCAGCAGGACGAAGAAGTGCTGATAGCCCTGCTTGGAAGCGTCAATGACGCCCTCATCGTTAACGCAGGCGTACCAGCCGCCGTGCTGCTTGTCGCGCAGCGGGCCGTTCAGGGCGTTAATGCCGTGCTCAACCAGGGCATACGCACCGGGGCGTCCCATGTTCGCCGCCACCGCGTAAACGTGCAGCATACGCGCCGTGATCCACAGATGCGTGCCCATATCGCTACGCACCTGGCCGTTATTGCCCAGCCAGCCAAAGCCGGTCGGTACGGCGGCGTTTTTACCGAAATCGAGAATGCGGTCGGTCTCTTGTTCGAGCCAGCGGTTATGGCTCAGGGTGTTAAACCATTTCATGTTCGGGTCCTTTCTTAACGGCGAGCCATCATTTCGTCGACGATCTCACCCAGACGCTGCAGTTTTGGTACTGCAATATCGCGGAGCATCAGCTCGGTGTCCGGCAGGCCAATCACAGAGGACCAGACGGCGCGACCGGCTAAAAAGCCCGATGCACCTGCCTGCATGGCGACGCTCACGGCGCGCGGGAATAACTTATCGTCCACGCCGGACGAGAGGATCACCCACGGCATGGCGATGTTCTCATTCAGCTTTTGCGAGGCCGCCAGCAGCGCCTGCTGCGTGCCTTTTCCAAACAGCGGCATCTCCACTTTGTAGAGGTCGGCGCCGCTGTCGCCCAGCTCTTTGGCCGCGTCGATAATCGCCTGCTCGCGGTCAAACGCGGCGCCGCGACGCGGCGGACGTACAACCGGCTCGATAATGCTCAGCAGCCCGTTGTCGTGGCACAGCGTGTTGAACGCCTTCACCATCTCCAGACGCTGCTGCGGGTCTTCATCGCTGCGCCACAGCACCAGCAGCTTTAGCGCCTTGCCGCCATCGCGTTTGATCGCCTGTGCGTCGATATTTTTGTCGATCACCACGCTGTCGACCGGAATACCATTCCCCGGAATAAACTCGTCGGCCGCCACAATCATCGCGCAGCTTTTGGCCACGGCCTGCTGCTCCACAATCTGGCGATAGCAGAACTGCTGGTCGACGAGAATGGCAGAGGCGTACGGCGACAGAATTTTCGCTGCGTTGACCTTAAAATCCGTCAGGTGCTGGTCGGTTACCGGCACCGGCGCGCCTGCGGCGGCAAACATCAGGCGCATCGCTTCGCGCTGATCCACGGCCAGCATCGCAAAACCGCCGGAAGGTCGGGTGATATCTTTCAGGGTGTACATCGTCATTCCTCAGTCCTTTCGTATCAGTGTGTTTTTTTTAGCCCGGCAGATGCGCGAACCTGTTCAAGAATGGCCGTCCAGTCTTCGCGCCCGCGCCCGGCGGCGCGTGCCTGGTTGTAAACTTCGCGGGAGGCCGCGCCCAGCGGCATCGGAACGTGGAGCTGGTTGGCCACGTCGAGGGCGATCCCCAGATCTTTATGCGCAAGGTCGATCATGAAGGCGGGAGAAAGATCCCCTTTCAGCACCTTGTTCGGCCAGGATGTCGTGAAGTGGCCTTTACCCGCAGGCGTACCGCTCATGACCTTGAGCGCCACGTCAAAGGAGAGGCCAAGCGCTTCGCACAGCACGGCGGCCTCGGCGGAAAGGGCGTTCAGAGCAATGCTCATGTAGTTATTGATAAGCTTCACGCGAATGCCCATGCCCGGCCCGCCAGCGTTAATCAGCTCATTGCCCATCGCCATTAATACGGGGGTGGCTCGCTCAACCTGCTGCGCTGTGCCGCCAGCCAGCAGGAGCAGCGTGCCGGCGATGGCATGGTCAGAGGTGCGTCCGACGGGTGCGTCCATCAGGCTGAAGCCGCGATCAGACATGTCGCGGATCAGCGCGTCGGTTTGCAGCGGATGAATGGTAGACATATCAATCACCAGCGCGTCGCGGGATAACCCCTCGCATACGCCGTGCTCGCCGAACAGAACGCTGCGCACCAGGTCGCCGTTTGGCAGCATGGTAATCACGAATTCGGCATCCGTTGCGGCCTGCGCTGGCGTGGCCGCCGCCCGCGCGCCGTTCTCTACCAGCGCCTGAACCGCCTGCGGGTTCACGTCAAAAACGTTAAGCTGATGGCCTTGCTTAAGCAGATTCTTCGCCATTGGCGCGCCCATCTGCCCTAAACCGATAAATGCGATTGCTGACATACCTCTCTCCTGTCACATTGTGTCAATTTTTGCACGTTTTCGTTGTCTGTTTTTGATCGTATTTGTAATTTATAGTCAAAAAATTGACACGGGTCACTTTTTTAACATTTGATGAAATTAAAATGAAAGCATCAGAAATCGCAGAAGGAATCACCATGACTCGCATCGTTTGTGTCGGCATTACCGTGCTGGATCGCATCTGGTATCTCGATGATTTACCAAAAGAAGGTGGGAAATATGTCGCTAAGGACTATACGGAAGTGGGCGGCGGCCCGGCGGCAACGGCGGCAGTGGCGGCGGCGAAACTGGGCGCGGAAGTGGATTTTATTGGCAGGGTGGGGGACGACGATACCGGAAGGCGGCTGCTCACGGAGCTGGAATCCCTGGGGGTAAATACCCGCTTTACGCGCGTGTTTAAGGGGGCCCGCTCGTCACAGTCGGCGGTGCTGGTGGACGGCAGCGGGGAGCGCGTTATCGCGAACTATCCCAGCCCCGACCTCCCTGCTGAGGCAGGATGGCTGCGTGAAATCGACTTCTCGCAATGGGATATCGTATTAGCTGACGTGCGCTGGCACGATGGGGCAAAGCAGGCGTTTACCCTCGCCCGTCAGCAGGGTGTGCCGACACTGCTTGATGCGGATGTCACCCCGCAGGACATCGCGGAACTGGTTGCCTTAAGCGATCACGCGGCCTTCTCCGCGCCGGGACTGCGGCGCTTAACGCAGCGGGATGAAACTGAAGACGCGCTGAGAAAAGCACAAACGCTCACAAATGGACATGTGTATGTCACCCAGGGGCGAGACGGCTGTTTCTGGCTGGAAAATGGCGCGTTGTGTCATCAGTCTGGCTATGAAGTGGAGGTTGTAGATACCACGGGGGCGGGTGATGTTTTCCACGGTGCGCTGGCGGTTAGTCTGGGACAGAGGGCGTCTGTTGCCGAGGCCGTGCGTTTTGCCAGCGCCGTTGCAGCATTGAAATGCACAAAACCTGGCGGACGGGCAGGGATACCTGACTGTGATCAAACCCGCTCTTTTTTGTCACTTTTTGTATAAAATGCGGGACGTGATGGTTTTCAGAGGACAGCCCATGAGTCTTACCGAACTGACCGGCAACCCGCGTCACGATCAGCTGCTGACGCTGATTGCCGATCGCGGCTATATGAACATTGATGAGCTGGCGCAGCTGCTGGACGTGTCGACGCAAACCGTGCGTCGGGATATCCGCAAGCTGAGCGAGCAGGGGCTGATCACGCGTCATCATGGCGGGGCGGGCAGAGCCTCCAGCGTGGTGAACACGGCGTTCGAGCAGCGCGAAGTCTCGCTTACCGAAGAGAAGCGGGCGATTGCCGAAGCCATTGCGGACTATATTCCCGATGGCTCCACCATCTTCATCACCATCGGCACGACCGTGGAGCACGTTGCCCGGGCGCTGCTAAACCATAACCACCTGCGCATCATCACCAACAGTCTGCGGGTGGCGCATATTCTGTATAAGAATCCGCGCTTTGAAGTGATGGTGCCGGGCGGCACGCTGCGTCCGCATAACGGCGGCATTATCGGCCCGGCGGCCACGGCGTTCGTATCGGGATTCCGTGCGGATTACCTGGTCACCAGCGTCGGGGCGATCGAACACGACGGTGCGATGATGGAATTTGACGTGAACGAAGCCAGCGTGGTGAAAACCATGATCGCCCACTCCCGCCACATTTTACTCGCTGTCGATCATACGAAATATCAAGCGTCTGCGGCGGTTGAAATTGGCAACGTGGCCCAGGCGACGGCGCTCTTCACCGACGAACTGCCCGGCTCGGCGCTGCAAAATCATCTCAAATCCAGCAAAGTTGAAATAGTGGAAGTGATTTCAAACGACGAACAGCAGGCAGGTTAACGCTTCTCCTGGCCCGACATTCACGTTCGGGCCATTCCTTTCTTTAAGCTGAATCTCACGCATAGCCAAACCTTATCTTTCCCGCTACAGTTACTTTTCCACGGCGAGCAGGAGATAACCATGCTTTATATCTTTGATTTAGGAAACGTAATCGTCGATATCGATTTTAATCGCGTGCTGGGTGCGTGGAGCGACTTTAGCCGTGTTCCGCTGGCGACACTGAAGCAGAATTTCGCGATGGGCGAGACCTTCCATCAGCATGAACGCGGCGAGATCGGTGATGAAGAATTCGCTGAACGTTTCTGCCAGGAGATGGGGCTTTCGTTAAGCTATGAACAGTTTTCCCACGGCTGGCAGGCGGTATTTGTGGCGGTTCGCTCTGAGGTGATCGACATCATGCACAAACTGCGCGAGCAGGGCCATCGGGTCGTTGTGCTATCAAATACCAACCGTCTGCACACCACATTCTGGCCTGAAGAATACCCTGAAGTTAAGGCGGCGGCCGACAAGATCTACCTCTCGCAGGAGATGGGGATGCGTAAGCCTGAAGCGCGAATTTATCAGGCTGTTCTGCAGTCAGAGGGATTCACCGCGGCCGATGCGGTCTTTTTCGACGACAACGCCGATAATATAGAGGGAGCTAACCAGTTAGGTATAACGTCAATTCTGGTGACCGGAAAAGAGACGATACCAAACTACTTTGCGAAGCAGCTATGCTAAAAACCGTTCATCAAAAAGCCACGCATCATACTCGCCCGCTGAGGGCATGGCTGAAACTGCTCTGGCACCGTATTGATGAGGACAACATGACCACGCTGGCGGGCAACCTCGCCTACGTGTCGTTGCTCTCATTAGTGCCGCTGGTGGCGGTCATTTTTGCCCTGTTTTCCGCCTTTCCGATGTTTGCGGACGTCAGCCTGCAGCTTCGTCATTTTGTCTTCGCGAATTTTATTCCGGCAACCGGGGATGTCATCCAGAACTACATTGAGCAGTTCGTTGCCAACTCCAATAAGATGACGGCAGTGGGGGCATGCGGTCTTATCGTTACCGCGCTGCTGCTGATGTACGCCATCGATAACGCGCTGAACACGATCTGGCGGAGTAAAAAAGCGCGGCCAAAGGTCTATTCCTTTGCCGTGTACTGGATGATCCTCACGCTGGGACCACTGCTGGCCGGGGCGAGCCTGGCGATCAGTTCGTATCTGCTTTCCCTACGGTGGGCGAGTGATTTAAACGGTGTGATCGATAATGTGCTTCGCATCTTTCCGCTGATCCTGTCGTGGCTCTCGTTCTGGCTGCTCTATAGCGTCGTGCCGACCACGCGCGTGCCTAACCGAGATGCGGTTTTGGGGGCGCTGGTGGCGGCGTTGCTTTTTGAGCTCGGTAAAAAAGGGTTTGCCCTCTACATCACCATGTTTCCGTCCTATCAGCTGATTTACGGCGTGCTGGCGGTGATCCCCATTTTGTTTGTCTGGGTCTACTGGACCTGGTGTATCGTCTTGCTTGGTGCTGAAATAACTGTCACTCTCGGTGTATACCGCGAACTTAAAAAAGCAGCAGAAGCTGAAAAACAATTAGAAGCAGACCAACCATGATTGCATTGATACAGCGCGTAACCCGTGCCAGCGTCACCGTGGAGGGAGAGGTGACGGGTGAAATTGGCCCAGGACTTTTGGTGTTGTTAGGTGTCGAAAAGGATGATGACGAACAAAAAGCCAACCGCTTGTGTGAGCGCGTGCTGGGCTACCGTATTTTCAGCGATGCGGAAGGCAAGATGAACCTGAACGTCCAGCAGGCGGGCGGCAGCGTGCTGGTGGTTTCCCAGTTTACGCTGGCAGCGGATACCGAGCGCGGCATGCGCCCGAGCTTCTCTAAAGGCGCCGCGCCGGATCGTGCGGAAGCACTTTACGAGTACTTTGTTGAGCGTTGTCGCCAGCAGGAAATGAATACGCAAACCGGACGATTCGCTGCAGATATGCAGGTTTCGCTGGTGAACGATGGCCCCGTCACATTCTGGCTCCAGGTATGAGCCAACTGGCGGCGTGGCCGCGGGTAACAAGAGAGAGTACAGCTATGTATCACCTTCGAGTACCGCAAACGGAAGAAGAGTTAGACGCTTATTACCAGTTCCGCTGGGAAATGCTGCGCAAGCCACTGCATCAGCCAAAAGGATCTGAACGAGACGCCTGGGATGCGATGGCCCACCATCAGATGGTGATGGACGAAGAGGGTAACCTCGTCGCCGTCGGGCGCTTGTATATCAACGCCGATAACGAAGCGTCGATTCGCTTTATGGCGGTTCATCCCTCCGTTCAGGACAAAGGTCTGGGAACGCTAATGGCGATGACCCTGGAATCCGTCGCCCGTCAGGAAGGCGTTAAGCGCGTCACCTGTAGCGCCCGCGAAGATGCCGTGGAATTTTTTGCCAAGCTCGGTTTTGTGAATCAGGGGGAAATCACAACCCCGCAAACCACGCCGATTCGTCATTTTTTGATGATCAAACCCATCGCCACGCTGGATGATATTCTTCATCGCGCCGACTGGTGTGGACAGCTGCAGCAGGCCTGGTATCAACACATTCCGCTGAGCGAAAAAATGGGCGTGCGCATTCAGCAGTACACCGGACAAAAATTTATTACCACCATGCCGGAAACCGGCAATCAGAACCCGCACCACACCCTGTTTGCCGGAAGTCTGTTTTCCCTCGCGACGCTCACCGGGTGGGGTCTCATCTGGCTGATGCTTCGCGAGCGTCATCTGGGCGGAACCATCATTCTCGCCGATGCACACATTCGCTATAGCGCACCGATAAGCGGCAAGCCGAGCGCCGTGGCCGATCTGGGGTCACTGGGTGGCGATCTCGACCGCCTGGCACGCGGCCGCAAAGCCCGCGTACAAATGCAGGTTGAACTGTTTGGCGATAAAACACCGGGGGCGGTGTTTGAAGGCACCTACATTGTTCTTCCAGCGAAGCCCTTCGGCGCGTATGAAGAGGGTGGGAACGAGGAGGAATAATCTTCTGTTCATTCACCTCGGGCGTGCTTAATCCGCCCGGCGATATCCCGCATTAGGTCTCGCGCTGACTGGCTGACGCCGCCAAGCTGAAAGAAGCCATGGATGACGCCCAGCCAGCGCTGAGCAGTACACTTCACACCCTGCTCAGTCAGATGCTGATACAACATTTCTCCCTCATCGCACAGCGGATCGTACTCTGCGGTAATGATGTGCACTGGCGGAAGTCCGTAAAAATCATCGCGCCACAGCGGGCTGGCTTCCGGATGCTGGCGGTCAGTCTCTGCGAGATACATTTCATACCCGCTGAGCAGGGTATCGCGGGTGATAATATAATCCGTGCCATTAAGGGCATAGCTTTCAAAGCTGGCCGTGGCGTCGAGCATGGGATAGATAAGAATAAGCTGAACAGGTTGCCACAGCTTTTTAACCTTAAGCCTCAGCGCCGTTACCAGCGCCAGATGCCCTCCTGCACTGTCCCCACAGAGGGTGAGCCGGTTCTTATCCACGCCTAATTTGTCCGCATACTGCCAGACCAGATCTGCACCTCTTTCAGCATCGTCATGTGCGGCGGGGAAGGTATGCTCCGGCGCTAACCTGTACTGAACGGCGATCACCCGGCAATTGCCGTAGCAGGCTAACTGACGGAGTTGGTTGTCATGGGTATCAAAGCCGCCGCTGATAAAGCATCCGCCGTGATAGTAGATGGCAGCAGGCAATATTTCAGGGGCATTAAGAGGTGAAAATACTCGAATGGTAAGGCCCTCAAGCACTAGCGTCTCCACCTGAACGCGCGTTTCTATCTTCCCGGCAAGCCCCGCGCTGGCAATGTACCCTGCTCGTCGTACCTCAATGGTCTGTCGACGTGACGAAGGCCGGCCTGCAGCGATAAATCCCTGAACCAGCTGCGCAATACCCTGTTCCAGTGCCATGAAAATTCCCTTTAACTGTATGGATATACAGCTTTATAACCTGGTTTAATTCAAAAGAAAATAAGAAAATTGTCGAGTACTAAAAATCTGGAAAGCGCTTCGCAAATAGCTGGAAAACTATAGCTACGTGCTTTAACCCTTCTGAATAAAAGCGTATGTTGCCTTAAAAATAGACAATGGTGATATACTAAGGTGATATATGAGTCTTTCCGCGGATCTTGATATGGGCAGAATTCTGATCGATTTGTCTGATGACGTAATTCAACGACTGGAAAATCTGAAGCAGCTGCGTAACCGGCCTCGTGCCGAATTGCTTCGGGAAGCCATTGAGCAATATCTCGACCAGCAGAGTTCATCGGTTATCCGCGATGCGCTTGGCTTGTGGGGAAACCAGCAGGAAGATGGGCTTGAGTATGAACGCAAGCTGCGTGAGGAGTGGTAATTATGGAGCACATGGCAGTGTTCGATACCAATATACTCATTGATCTATTTAATAATCGCGTTGAGGCTGCGGATGCAATCGATCGCACAGCTTCGCATCGAGCCATTAGCCTGATCACATGGATGGAAGTCATGGTGGGTGCCCGCAAACATGGTCACGAAGCTAAAACTGCGACAGTGATGGGCGTATTTGAGATTATTGATATCACCCGAGATATCGCTGAAAGAAGTGTAATTCTGCGCGAGAAGCATGGAATGAAACTGCCTGATGCTATCATTCTGGCCACAGCTCAGAGCAGAAATTGTCCGTTGATTTCTCGAAACACGAAAGACTTTTCGGGCATTACTGGAGTCGTTTCACCTTACCAGCTGTAGGCCGGGCAAGCTTGCGCCGCCCGGCACTCTCACAGGAAATTACTCCCCTTCACCCGGGAACAGGAACGGGTTGATCGAGCTGCGGGCAAAGCCCTCCTGCTCCATCTTCGCATCCAGAATCAGCGAGGCGAGATCGTCGGCCACGGCTTCGACTTTCGGGTCTTTTTCCTGATACAGAATCTTCAGGTAAGTGCCGCAGTCGCCGCAGCTTTCGGCTTTCACCGCCGCTTCTTCGTTTTCCAGCGACCAGTAATTCAGATCGCGGGTCTGCTCGCAGTTGCTGCACTTGATGCGCACCACGTGCCACTCGGTTTCACACAGGTTGCAGTGCAGGTAGCGCAGCCCCTGAGTCGTGCCGATTTGCACCATGCTCGAAACCGGCATGGAGCCGCAGACCGGGCAGAACTGGCGCGCCTCGCCGTATTCGGCGCGGGCTTTACCGGGGATCAGGCTTGCCATTTGCGCCCAGTAGAGCGACAGCGCAGCCCAGATAAACGGCGCTTTATCGCTGCTGACCAGCGAGAAGTCGGAGGCAAACAGCGCGCTCGCCATCTCTTCCAGCTCCAGGTCAGAGGCTTTTTCCAGATTCTCGATGACCGCCAGCGCGGTACCGCTCATCTCCGGCTTCAGCTCGGCAATGAGCGAATGCAGCAGCTTTTGCCAGTGCTTGTCGCGCGGCAGGACGTGAATGTCCAGCGGCGGCTTGCCCTGCGCGTTGGCTTCTTTGATGCGCGCGGTCAGGTCCATTTGCAGCGGGTGGTCGTACAGCACCACTTCCTGCGCGTGGGCAACCAGCGCGGCAAAGCGCAGAAAATCGCCCAGCGGGTTGTTCTCTGCCAGCTCGCGCAGACGCTCTGCGCGGCGGTTGTAGAGGTTCTTGAGTCTGGGGAATAACAACGGCGGAATATAATCCGCCGTGCGTTTCTCGCTCGACCCCAGCTCATCTTGCGGGATTATGCGAATACTCATTCAGATGACTTTTCCTGTTTCTGGCGGACTTCACGGTACCAGCGCGGGTGATGTTTCTTCGCCCACGTGCTGGTTACCCATCCTTCCACCATCGCGGTAATGGTGCCTTTCACCCAAAGGGCGGCGTAGATATGCACCATGATAACCACAATTAACGCCACTGCGGCAAATGAATGCAGCATCAGCGCAAATCGGATCACCGGGATTGAGAAAGCAGGCGCAAAGTACGGACGCCAGATGATCACGCCGCTCACCAGCAACAGGACCAGGAAGATAATCGCCGCCCAGAATACGCATTTCTGGCCGAAGTTATAACGCCCGGTATCACCCACTTCCTCGTTGACGACGATCTTACGAATATTCTTCGCCCAAAAGATATCATCCCGATTGATTAGGTTATGGTGCCAGTAGCGGAAAAACATAATGATGAACGACGCGAACATGATGACGCCCACAAACGGGTGCAGGATGCGCGCCAGCTGTGGCGTCCCCAGTACCTGCATCAGCCAGTTGAAGGACGGGAAGAAGAACCCCAGCCCGCTTATCGCCGCCAGCATGAAGCAGAAGGCGGTGACCCAGTGGTTGATGCGTTCCGGCGCGGTGTAGCGCACGATGGTGTCACGTTTTCTCATTTGCGCACCTCGTCTTTCTCTTCATGCAGGTTGTCGTCTTCCTCTTCCGCGCGGTTCGGACCAACGCCGACGTAGTGGAAGATGCTCGCTGCGAAGGTGGCAGCAAAACCGACCGCTGCCAGCGGTTTCCAGATGCCTTTCCAGAACTTCACGGTGGCGCTAATTTCCGGGTTCTCCGGCAGGCCGTGATACAGGTTCGGCTTGTCGGCGTGGTGCAGCACGTACATTACGTGCGTACCGCCAACTCCGGCCGGATCGTACAGGCCCGCGTTGTCGTAACCACGGGTTTTCAGCTCGCCTACGCGCTCTGCCGCCAGCGTTTTCATATCCTCTTTAGAACCAAAGTGGATCGCGCCGGTTGGGCAGGTCTTCACGCATGCAGGCTCCTGGCCGACGGTGACGCGGTCAACGCACAGGGTGCATTTGTAAACGCGGTTGTCTTCCGGGTTCAGGCGCGGTACGTCGAATGGGCAGCCGGCGATGCAGTAGCCGCAGCCGATGCACTGTTCAGACTGGAAGTCGACGATGCCGTTGGCATACTGAATGATAGCCCCTTCTGACGGACATGCCTTCAGGCAGCCCGGATCCGCACAGTGCATACAGCCGTCTTTGCGGATAAGCCATTCCAGCTTGTCGTTCTGCTCCACTTCCGAGAAACGCATCACCGTCCAGGACTTGGCGGTCAGGTCCGCCGGGTTGTCGTACACCCCGACGTTGTGACCCACTTCGTCACGCAGATCGTTCCACTCCGAGCACGCCACCTGACAGGCTTTACAGCCGATACAGGTGGTCACGTCGATAAGCTTCGCCACTTCCTGCTGGTGGTCCCTCGCCTGAGGCGCGGGCGTGAAACCGTTAGTCGCGGAACGACGGATAATGTCTTGAGATTGATAAGCCATAAGTCGTCTCCGTTACACCTTTTCCACGTTCACGAGGAAGGCCTTAAACTCCGGCGTCTGCGTGTTCGCATCGCCGACGAACGGCGTCAGGGTGTTCGCAATGAACCCTTTCTTCGCCACGCCCTCATAGCCCCAGTGGATCGGAATACCGATGGTATCCACCTGCTGACCGTGAACGTTCAGCGTGCGAATACGCTTGGTCACCACCGCCTTGGCCTTGATATAGCCGCGGTTAGAGGAAACCTTCACGGTATCGCCATGGGCGATGCCGAGCTTGCCCGCCAGCTTCTCGCCGATCTCCACAAACTGTTCCGGCTGCGCGATGGCGTTAAGCAGCGCGTGCTTGGTCCAGTAGTGGAAGTGCTCGGTCAGACGGTAGGTGGTACCCACGTACGGGAACTTGTCCTTTTTACCCAGCGCTTCGAAATCGCCCTTAAAGATACGGGCTGCCGGGTTAGAGACCACGTTCGGGTGCAGCGGGTTGGTACCCAGCGGCGTCTCAAAGGGCTCGTAGTGTTCCGGGAACGGACCTTCCGCCATCTTATCGATAGCAAACAGGCGTCCCATCCCCTCAGGCTGCATGATAAACGGCCCAACGTCGCTGCCCGGTGCGGCAGTGCTGTAGTCCGGAATATCCACGCCGCCCCATTTCGCACCGTCCCACTTCAGAAGCTGACGCTTCGGATCCCACGGGTTGCCCTGCGGGTCAGCGGATGCGCGGTTATAGAGGATGCGGCGGTTGAGCGGCCACGCCCATGCCCAGCCCAGCGTATTGCCAAGGCCCGACGGGTCGGCGTTATCGCGGTTGGCCATCTGGTTGCCTTTTGGCGTCCAGCTACCGGCGAAGATCCAGCAGCCGCTTGACGTGGTACCGTCATCGCGCAGGTGCGCGAAGGTGCTGAGCTGATCGCCTTTCTTCGCCAGCACGGTACCGGTGGCCGGATCGATAACGTCCGCCAGTGCCTTACCGTTGCTCTCCATCGCCACTTCTTCCGGCGCTGGATTTTCCGGCGTCGAGTAGTTCCAGGTCATGTTCAGCACCGGCTCAGGGTTCGCGCCGCCTTCTTCCGCGTACATCTTACGCAGGCGTAAGAAGATGCCGGCCAGGATCTCGCCGTCGTTCATGGCGATGCCCGGGGCGTCCGCGCCTTTCCAGTGCCACTGCAGCCAGCGTCCGGAGTTGACGATAGAACCGTTCTCTTCCGCGAAGCAGGTCGACGGCAGACGGAACACTTCGGTCTGAATCTTCGACGGATCGACGTCGTTCGATTCACCGTGGTTCTGCCAGAAAGTTGAAGTCTCGGTATTGAGCGGGTCAATCGTCACCAGGAACTTCAGCTTCGACAGAGACTCAACAACCTTGTTCTTGTTCGGGAACGAGGCCACCGGGTTAAAGCCCTGGCACAGATAGCCGTTCACTTTGCCCTGGTGCATCATCTCGAAATACTGCAGAACGTCGTAACCCTTGTCCCACTTCGGTAGCCAGTCAAAGCCCCAGCTGTTTTCCGCCGTTGCTTTATCACCGAAGAAGGCTTTCATCATCGAGACGAAGAACTTCGGATAGTTGCCCCAGTAGTTTACCTGACCTTCGAGCAGCGGTTTAGGCGTGCTGGCCGTCAGGTAGGTTTGCAGATCGGTCTGTTTCTCGCTTGGCAGGTTCATGTAACCCGGCAGGCTTTGAGACAGCAGGCCGAGGTCGGTCAGACCCTGAATGTTGGAGTGACCGCGCAGGGCGTTCACGCCGCCGCCTGCCATCCCCATGTTGCCGAGCAGGAGCTGAACCATCGCCATGGTACGGATGTTCTGCGCACCGATGGAGTGCTGCGTCCAGCCGAGGGCATACAGGAACGACGCGGTTTTGTCTTTCGCGCTGGTTTCGGCGATAAGCTCGCACACCTTCAGGAAGTCTGCCTTCGGCGTACCGCAGATGTTTTCGACAACCTCCGGCGTGTAGCGGGAAACGTGCTCTTTCAGCAGGTTCCACACGCAGCGCGGGTGTTGCAGAGTGGTATCGCGCTTCGCAAAGCCTTTCTCATCCAGCTCGTAGTTCCAGCTGGTTTTGTCGTATTTGCGTTTTTCGGCGTCGTAACCGCTGAACAGGCCATCTTCGAAGTGGTAATCCTCACGCACGATCAGGCTGGCGTTGGTATAAGCTTCGGTGTATTCGCGGTTATATTTTTCGTTGGTCATCAGGTACAGCAATACGCCTGACAGGAAAGTGATGTCAGTACCTGAACGAATAGGGGTGTAGAAATCCGCCACTGACGCAGTTCGCGTAAAGCGGGGATCGATCACAATCAGTTTCGCACCGTTGTGGATTTTGGCTTCCATCGCCCAGCGGAACCCGACAGGGTGCGCTTCAGCGGCGTTACCGCCCATCACCACAATGAGGTTGGCGTTCTTGATGTCGACCCAGTGGTTGGTCATCGCACCGCGACCAAATGTTGGAGCAAGACTTGCTACCGTTGGTCCGTGTCAGACACGCGCCTGGTTGTCGACCGCGAGCATACCGAGTGCGCGCGTAAATTTCTGGGTTAAATAACCGGTTTCGTTGCTGGAAGCAGAGGCACACAGCATCCCGGTGGAGAGCCAGCGGTTTACCGTAACGCCGTCGGCGTTCTTCTCAACAAAGTTGGCATCGCGGTCTTCTTTAATGTGTTTTGCGATGCGGTCGAACGCCTCTTCCCAGCTGATTTGCTGCCATTTGTCGGAGCCTGGCGCGCGATATTCCGGGAATTTGAGGCGGCTTTCGGAGTGGATAAAGTCCACCAGACCGGCCCCTTTCGGGCACAATGCGCCGCGGTTGACCGGATGATCCGGGTCGCCTTCGATATGGAAAATAGACGCTTTGGCGTTTTTAGCACCGTCGCCGAGGCTATACATCAACAGCCCGCAACCGACAGAGCAGTACGTACAGGTATTACGGGTTTCACGGGTGCGCAGCAGTTTATACTGCCGCGTTTCCGCCAGCGCTACGCCGGGCGCAAAGCCCAGTGCCGCTGCCGTGGTGCCTGCCATACCGCCAGCGCAGATCTTAAAGAACTGCCTTCTGCTGACCTGCATGGGTCACTCCTTGTTTCGACATTGCTTACATATGTAGTTTTAACTTCGCGGTTGAGAATTGACCGCAAAGGAGAAAAATTTGCGTTAATCCCTCAATTCCACGAGGGATATCATCAGAATACCACATTGTCGGTACCGCTGTTCTAATGGCGTTAATACAAAGTGAATGTATTATCACCATGTTGATTATAAAGTGTGATATTGATCACATTAACAGCTCTGCATGTTAAAGCGGTGTAGCGGGTGGCAGGTTGCACCCCTGCTAAATGAGTAGGAGAATGGTTGTCGAAAAGTTGATCCATACTATGCGTAAGCCCTGTTGTTTGTGATGCAATAGCAGGCTCACCTCTGTGGTTGTTCAGGAATACCGCTGTGTCTAAACAAAACCGTGCTCCCCACTTGTCGCCACTGCCTGCGGGTATTGTGGAAATGTCGGTACACAGACCGCCCCACATTACCCATGCCACGCCCGATTATCTGGCGGAAGAGGTGCCCGTTGCGCTCGTTTACAACGGCATCTCGCATGTGGTGATGATGGCTTCGCCGAAAGATCTTGAGCTCTTCGCGATAGGGTTCTCCCTTTCGGAAGGCATCATTGACCATCCGCAGGAGATCTACGGCATGGACGTGGTGCAGGCTTGCAACGGTCTTGAAGTGCAAATCGAACTCTCCAGCCGCCGCTTTATGGGGCTGAAAGAGCGCCGCCGCGCGCTGGCCGGGCGTACCGGCTGCGGCGTGTGTGGCGTTGAGCAGCTCAACGATATTGGCAAACCCGTAGCGCCACTGCCGTTTACCCAGACGTTTAACCTCGCCAACCTCGATAAAGCACTGGAACACCTCAACGATGTACAGCCCATCGGTCAGCTGAGCGGCTGCACGCACGCGGCGGCATGGGTGTTGCCGTCGGGAGATATTGCCGGGGGACACGAGGACGTTGGCCGCCACGTGGCGCTGGACAAGCTGCTCGGTCGCCGGGCGCGTGAAAGTGACGTGTGGAAGCAGGGGGCGGCACTCGTTTCCAGCCGCGCCAGCTATGAGATGGTGCAAAAATCCGCGATGTGCGGTGTGGAAATTCTGTTTGCGGTATCGGCGGCGACCACGCTGGCAGTGGAGGTGGCGGAGCGCTGCAACCTGACGCTGGTGGGCTTCTGCAAGCCGGGAAGGGCGACCGTTTATACCCATCCTCAGCGATTAATAGTTGATCAATAATTTTGAATGATAATAGCAAATCCTTCCGCTTTTAGTTGTTCATGATGAGGTCTAGTATTTATCTCATCAAGGCACGGTGCCTTACCTAAACAACTTAATGAAAGGGTTTATATTATGAAAAGCATCAAAACTTTTGTCGCTGTAATCGCTCTGGCTACTTCTTTCGGTTCTTTCGCTGCTCAGACCGTGACCGCAACCGCGTCAACCATTGACGGCGCAGAAGCGAAAATCGCGGCTCAGGCTCAGGAAGCAGGCGCGTCATCTTACAAAATTACCCAGGCGTTCTCAGGTAACCGCGTACACATGACTGCTGAACTGACTAAATAAGCTGTCACACCGTCGAAAGAGCGCCCCCGGGGCGCTTTTTTAGTTTATGCCCGCCACGCGCAGCAGCGCGGTTACCACTGCCGCCGCCACGATCACCACAATTAACGGCATCTTTCGCCAGGCCAGAAATACCGCAAACGCCACGCCCAGCACGCGCGCCATGCCGGCAAAGTGGTCACTTTCATAAAACGTGGTCGCCAGCGCCACGGAAAACAGCAATACCGTTGCCGCATCTGACAGCAGCGCCTGTGAACGTTCTGACAATGCCAGCCTGCTGCCCAGTTTTGCCCCGCCAAGACGCATCAGATACGTTCCCGCAGACAAAATGGCGATGCCGAGAATAAAAAACGTCATATTTCCCATCATTTTTTCCTCGCAGCGAGACCCAGTAAGGAGAGCAGCACCGGTAATCCCACCGGGGCAAACGGCACGGCGGCCAGTGACAGCGCGGCTCCGCTGCAGGCGCGGATCAGCGTGGTGCGGTTTTTAAACGCGGGCACCACCAGCGCCAGCAATATGGCCGGGAATACCGCATCCAGCCCGATGGTTTCCGGGTCCGGCAGCAGTTTGCCGACCATAGCGCCCAGCAGGGCCCCCAGCGGCCAGACAATCGCCACGCCTAAACCACATAGCCAGTACGCCGCTTTGCGCTGTTCGGGCGTTTTTTGAGACAGGCCAAACACCACGCTTTCGTCATTCATGATGTGGCAGCCCAACAGGCTCAGACCACGTTTGCCGACCAGCTCACGGACAGTCACGCCAAACGGCACGTGCCGCGCGTTGACCAGCAACCCCGCGGCCGCAGCCGCCAGCGGGTTACCGCCGCTTGCCACGATGCCGATAAACATAAACTCTGACGCGCCCGCGAGTACGGTGATGGAGAGTACAAACGGTACCCAGACCGGGAAACCGTAGGCCATCGCCAGGGAGCCGTATGACATTCCGACCACGCCGACCGCGAGGCAGACCAGGATGATTGCTTTTATGGTGTCGCCTTTCAGGCAAGAGAGATGATGCTTCATACAATTTTAGCCATATCGAACGTGTATCCATTATAATGAACGCAACGAAACTGATTTTCAAGACGAACGATTCGTTCGTTTTATAGAACAAGAGGCCGTTTTATGACGCAGCCGATCAGCCTGATCGCCAAAAGTCTGGTGCGAGAACGCCTGCGAACCGGGCTTTCACTGGCGGAAATTGCCCGCCGTGCCGGGATCGCAAAATCTACGCTTTCCCAGCTGGAGTCCGGCAACGGTAACCCTAGCCTGGAAACGCTGTGGTCGCTCTGCGTGGCGCTGGATATTCCTTTCGCCCGCCTGCTGGAGCCGCAGTTGCCGACCACGCAGGTGATCCGCCGTGGTGAAGGGACGAAAGTGGTTGCCGGACAGGCTAATTATGAAGCCATTTTGCTGGCGGCATGCCCTCCGGGCGCGCGCCGCGATGTCTATCTTCTGATGACCCAACCGGGCGCAGACCGTATTTCCCAGCCGCATCCGCCGGGCTCGGTTGAACATATTATTGTGACGCAGGGGCGGGCGCTGGTCGGCCTGCTCGACGCGGCAGAAGAGCTCGGCGCAGGAGATTACATTTGTTATCCCGCCGACCAGCCGCATATCTTCAAGGCCCTGGAGCCAGACACTTACGCGCTGCTGGTGGCGGAACAAAACTAACGAAGATAAGGAAAATCATGTCGCTTAAAGCCATTGCCAAAGAACTGGGGCTCTCTGTTACCACCGTCAGCCGCGCCCTCAACGGATATGACGACGTTTCTGACGAGACGCGCGCTCGCGTTGAAGCGGAAGCCCAGCGACGCGGCTATCGGCCTAACACCTTCGCCCGCCGCCTGAAGATGGGCAAAATTGACGCCGTCGGGCTGGTGTTTCCCGTACATCCTGTTCCGCTCAATAACAGCGTATTTATGGACATGGTCGGCGAAATTAGCCACGAACTGGCGCGACATGAGATCGACTTATTGCTCATCGCCGACGACGATCTGGCGGATAAGCACAGCTATATGCGCATGGTGCAAAGCCGCCGCGTGGACGCGCTGATTGTGGCCCACACGCTGGATCGCGATCCGCGACTTGAGCAGCTGCAGGCGGCCGGATTCCCCTTTCTGGCGCTTGGTCGAAGCCAGCTACCGCAGCCGTACGCGTGGTTCGACTTCGACAACTATGCCGGTACGTACAATGCTACCCGCTGGCTGATCGGGAAAGGCCATCAGCGCATTGCCCTACTGGGCGAAAGCAACAATCAGGCGTTTATCACCCAGCGCCGTCAGGGCTATCTGGACGCCCTGCGGGAAGCCGGGCTTTCCAGCGAATGGCTGCGCGCCATGCCGCCTTCGCGCCGAGTCGGGTATGCCACCACCAAAGAACTGCTTGCCCTGCCGCAGCCGCCCACGGCCATCATCACCGACTGTAACACCCACGGCGACGGCGCGGCGATGGCGCTGGCGCAACTGGGGCGTTTATCCGGCGACAACGCCGTCTCGCTGGTGGTCTATGACGGCCTGCCGCAGGATAGCATCGTCGATATTGACGTGGCGTCGGTGATCCAGTCCACCCGCCAGGGCGTCGGGAAACAGATTGCCGATATGGTGCGCCAGCTGATTAGCGGCGACGATATTGAACAACTTCAGGTGCTCTGGCAGCCCGAATTCTCTCCCGGCAAGACGGCCTGAATCTCTCCATTTTCTAAAGTCGATCACAAAACCGAAACATTTTGGTTTGTATCCGAAACGTTTCGGATCAACACTCAGATCTTCCCGATGACAGGAGATGTCTGATGCAAGATTCCGTTTTACGACTTGAAAGCAATACGGTAGACGTGGTGATAAAAACGTACCCGTTCGCCGAAATTCTCTACTGGGGGCCGCACCTTCAGCACTTTTCGTCGCAGGATGTTGCTATGCTCGCGCGTCCTGTTGCCAACGGCAGACTTGACGTCGACTCCCCGGTCACGCTGATGGCCGAGCTGGGGCATGGACTGTTTGGCTCGCCTGGCATTGAGGGGCATCGCCAGGGGCTGGACGGTTCCCCGGTGTTCAAAACCACGCAGGTGCAGCAGGGCGTTAACACCCTGACGATTACCGCCGAAGATGAATGCGCGGGACTGCGCCTGACCAGCGAGCTGACGCTGGATGCCAGCGGCGTGCTGGTGGTTCGTCACGGTTTAACGAACCTGAAAGCGATCCCCTGGCAGGTGGACCGTTTTGCCGTCACGCTGCCGGTGGCCGAGCGCGCGCAGGAGGTAATGGCCTTCCACGGTCGCTGGATCAGGGAGTTTCAGCCGCACCGCGTAAAGCTTGAACATGACAGCTTCGTGATTGAAAACCGTCGGGGTAAAACCTCCCACGAGCACTTCCCGGCGCTGATTGCCGGTACGCCGTCGTTCAGCGAAATGCAGGGTGACGTCTGGGGCGTGCATCTGGGCTGGAGCGGTAATCACCGCCTGCGCGCGGAAGCGAAAACCGACGGTCGTCGCTATCTCCAGGCCGAAGCGCTCTACCTGCCGGGTGAAATGGTGGTTGAGGAGGGCGATACGCTCTGGACGCCGCGCCTGTATGCCAGCTACTCCACGCAGGGCCTGAACGGCATGAGCCAGCCTTTTCACCGCTACCTGCGCGACAACATCATCCGCTTCCCGGAAAACAAACCGCGCCCGGTGCACCTCAATACCTGGGAAGGGATCTACTTCAACCACGATCCGGAGTACATCAAGCGAATGGCCGACGAGGCCGCCGCGCTGGGCGTGGAGCGCTTCATCATTGATGACGGCTGGTTCAAAGGCCGCAATGACGACCATGCCGCGCTGGGCGACTGGTATCTGGACGAGAAAAAATACCCGAACGGCCTGACGCCGGTGATCGACCACGTCAAACGGCTCGGCATGGAGTTTGGGATCTGGGTTGAGCCGGAGATGATCAACCCGGATTCAGATTTGTACCGCGCGCACCCTGACTGGGTACTGGCGCTGCCGGGCTATCCCCAGGCGACCGGACGACACCAGCTGGTCCTCAATCTCAACATCCCGGAGGCCTTTGATTACCTTGTGGAGCGTATGAGCTGGCTGCTGGGCGAGCATGCGGTCGACTACGTGAAGTGGGACATGAACCGCGAGCTGGTGCAGCCTGGACACAACGGTAAAGCCGCCGCCGACGCCCAGACCCGCCAGTTTTACCGCCTGCTGGACGTGCTGGGCGAGCGCTTCCCGCATATTGAGTTTGAATCCTGCTCCTCCGGCGGCGGTCGCATTGATTATGAGGTACTGACCCGCAGCCACCGCTTCTGGGCGTCTGACAACAACGACGCGCTGGAGCGCAGCACCATCCAGCGCGGCATGAGCTACTTCTTCCCACCGGAGGTGATGGGCGCGCATATCGGTCATCATCAATGCCACGCCACCTTCCGCCAGCACGGCATCGCCTTCCGGGGGCTGACGGCCCTGTTTGGCCATATGGGGCTGGAGCTGGATCCGCTCACCGTGGACGAACAGGAGCGCGAAGGCTATCGCCATTACGCCGCGCTACACAAGCAGTGGCGCGACGTCATTCATCACGGCACCCAGTGGCGAATTGATATGCCGGACGCCACCACGCTGGCGCAGGGGATTGTAAGCGAAGATAAGGCGCAGGGGCTGTTTATGGTCAGCCAGCTCGCGATGCCGGACTACAGCCTGATGATGCCGCTGCGCATGGCGGGGCTGGAGGCCAGCGCGCGGTACCGCGTCACGCTGCTCGATCACCCGAATATTCAGATTACGGGCGAGGGAGGGCACACCATGCGCAAGCTACCGGCGTGGATGGAAACGCCGCAAACGGTGAGCGGCGAGTGGCTGATGCAGGCGGGCATTGCGCTGCCGATTCTGGATCCGGAAACCGCCATTCTGATTGGCGTTGAACGCGTGTAAGGGTGACGGGCCGGGCAGCCGGCCCTCCGTTGAGGATAAAAATAATGAACACAACAACCTGTACCCACAAAGACAACCCTAACTTCTGGATCTTTGGGCTGTTCTTCTTTCTCTACTTCTTCATCATGGCCACCTGCTTTCCGTTCCTGCCGATTTGGCTGTCGGACATCATCGGCCTGAATAAAACCCATACCGGGATTGTCTTCTCCTGCATCTCGCTGTCGGCTATCGCCTTCCAGCCGGTGCTTGGCGTGATCTCGGACAAGCTGGGGCTGAAAAAACACCTGCTGTGGATCATCTCCGTGCTGCTGTTCCTGTTTGCCCCTTTCTTCCTCTACGTCTTTGCGCCGTTGCTGAAAGCCAACATCTGGCTGGGCGCGCTGAGCGGTGGCCTGTATATCGGCTTTGTCTTTTCGGCGGGCTCGGGGGCAATTGAGGCCTACATTGAACGCGTGAGCCGTAACAGTTTCTTTGAATACGGTAAGGCGCGCATGTTTGGCTGCCTCGGCTGGGGGCTATGCGCCTCCACGGGCGGGATCCTGTTCGGCATCGATCCGTCATATGTTTTCTGGATGGGGTCTGCGGCGGCGCTGCTGTTGATGCTGTTGCTGGTGGTCGCGAAGCCAAAACCCAACCAGACGGCGCAGGTGATGAATGCGCTGGGTGCCAACCAGCCGCAGATCACTGCGAAAACGGTCTTTAGCCTGTTCCGTCAGCGCAGGATGTGGATGTTTATTCTGTACGTGATTGGCGTAGCCTGCGTCTATGACGTATTTGACCAGCAGTTTGCCACTTTCTTCAAAACGTTCTTCGCCACGCCGCAGGAAGGTACTCGCGCCTTTGGTTTCGCTACCACGGCGGGGGAAATCTGCAACGCGATCATCATGTTTTGTTCGCCGTGGATCATTAACCGCATCGGCGCGAAAAACACGCTGCTGATCGCCGGGGTGATTATGGCGACGCGCATCATTGGCTCGTCATTTGCCACCACCGCTGTAGAAGTGATTGCCCTGAAGATGCTGCACGCGCTGGAGGTGCCGTTCCTGCTGGTGGGGGCATTCAAGTACATCACCGGGGTGTTTGATACCCGACTGTCAGCGACTATCTATCTGATCGGCTTCCAGTTCGCCAAGCAGTCGGCGGCCATTTTCCTCTCCGCTTTTGCCGGGAATATGTATGACCGGATCGGCTTCCAGCAGACGTATCTGATGCTGGGCTGTTTCGTGCTGGCGATTACGGTAGTGTCGGCGTTTACGCTGAGCAGCAGGCAGGAGATAGCCGCTGCCGCGGGTGCGGCAGCGTTAACCGGTCAGTCCAGGTAAAACACCTCTTCCAGCCCGGTACTCACCGGGCTGTTGTCCGGGTTCGACGGCATTACATCACGCATGTGTTTCCACCAGCGCTGGCAGACGTCAGTAGTCGCGACCGCGTTCCAGCGCTCCTCCGAATCAATCTCCACGGTGGCAAAGAGCAGGCTGCGTTCTCTGTCGAGATAGATGGCGTAGCGGTGCGCACCGTGGTCTTTCAGTACCGCTTCCAGCTCGGGCCAGATGGGGTTGTGGCGATGCGCGTACTCCTTATGCGCGTCCGGGTTAACCTGCATAACAAAGGCTTTGCGGATCATAATGCCTCCAGATACAGCTCGCGAACCTCGTTGCGGCTGGCGGTGCGCGGATTGCATGGCGCGCACGGGTCGGCGAGAGCTTTATCCAGCCAGCCTTCAATATCGGCTTTGGTCACGCCGAGCTGGCTGAAGCCGGAAGGGATGCCGACGCGAGCGCTCAGGTCGCGAATCGCCTGAATGGCGGACATGCTGGCGGCTTCAACGCTCATGCCGCGAGTATCGATGCCCATCGCCTGCGCCACGCGGGCGAAGCGGGCAACTGCGTTCGGGCGGTTAAAGCTTTCAACGATCGGCAGCAGGATGGCGTTGCACACGCCGTGCGGCAGGTTGTGCGTCGCGCCCGGCTGGTGCGCCAGGGCATGCACAAGGCCGAGACCCGCACTGTTAAACGCCATGCCCGCCAGATACTGACCAAACGCCATCTGCTCGCGCGCCTCAAGATTATGACCGTCTTCGACCGCTTCCAGCAGCCAGAGGTTGATCAGGCGGATTGCCTCCAGCGCGTTGGCATCGGTCAGCGGGTGCGCGCCAACGGACACGTAGGCTTCTATGGCGTGGGTTAACGCGTCCATGCCGGTTGCGGCGGTCACGGAGGCCGGAATATCCAGCATCACGCTGGCATCGTCCACGGCGATATCCGGAATGATATTCGGATCGATGATCACCTCTTTCACCTGGCGCGCAGAGTCGATGATTACCGCGTTGCTGGTCATCTCCGCCGCCGTGCCTGCGGTGGTGTTGATCGCCACCAGCGGCACGCCCGCGTTTTTCACCTTGCCGACGCCGGCATAATCGGTGGACGGCCCGGGGTTGGCGGTGAGGATTTTAATCGCCTTGGCGGTATCAATCGGGCTGCCGCCGCCGAAGGCGATCACGTAATCACACTCCGCGTCCCGGTATGCCGCAAATCCTTTTTGCACCAGCGCTTCCGTCGGGTTCGGGAACACCTCGTCGAACAGGTGATACGACATCTGATGGGCGTCAAGCGCGGCAAAAAGGCTGTCGAGCAGGCCCAGCTTTACCAGCTGACCGTCGGTGACAATCAGCGCTTTTCCCCACTGCTTGTTCGCCACCAGGTTAACCATATCGCCAATAGCGCCCGCGCCGTGAAGGCTGATTTTTGGAAGTGCCAACATAAAGCTCATGATAATTCTCCTTAACTATCGCCCGTACCGTCCGGTCAGCGAGGGTTTATGCATAGATTTCCAGCGCTGACCGTAGCGGGGTCACGCCGAAGCGCTTGCCGAGCGCAATAAGCTCTTCGCGGGTAATGGTCTGCTTCATTCCTCCCATGGAATAAACCTTCACCAGCACTTCAGCCGATTTCTCGGCGGTGTCGATCAGGCCGAAAGTTTCATCCAGCGTCGGACCGCTGCCGAACACGCCGTGGAACGGCCACAGCACCAGCGAATGTTTTTGCATATCTCTGGCGGTTGCCTGGCCAATTTCGTCGGTACCCGGCACCATCCACGGCAGAATGCCCACGCCATCCGGGAACACCACCAGACACTCGGTGCTGCCTTCCCACAGCTTGCGAGTGATGAAATCGGCGCTGTTTTCCAGCACATAGGTCAGGGCGATCAGGTTGGTGGCGTGGCAGTGCATGATCGCGCGGTCTTTGCCATTAGTCGCCCTGATGCGCTCGCAGTGGGAGAGGAAGTGCGCCGGCAGTTCAGACGTGGGTACCGCCTCATCGGTCAGGCCCCACAGAATGTGGTAGCCCGCGCCGTCGCTATCCACTTTCACCACGCCGAGGTTGGCCTGTGGATCAAGCTGAACGTTGCGGAAGAACTTGCCGGAGCCGGTGACGATAAACGGCGTGTTGGCCAGCAGCGGCATCGGCTGGCTCAGGGCAATATAGCGTGGCTTCTGGTGAAAATCGCTGGTGTAAGGCGCGATATCCGCATCGTCCAGACGCAGCGTCAGGTTGCCGCCGTTGCGCTCGTCCCAGCCTTTCAGCCAGGCGTCGGAGGTGGCTTTGATCATGCCCTGGACGAACCAGGAGTGGGTGATAGTCTGCATAGTCTTTATTTTCCAGTTATCGCGGTGAGGGCAAAATTACCCGCGCTTGCTCAACACGTTGTTCTCGTACGCCCGCACGTTTTCCAGCCACTGGCTGCCTGCCGGAGCGTCGTTACGCTGGCAGTACATCTCCCAAACGGCCTGCCACGGCAGGGATTTCTGCTCTTCCAGCAGCGCCAGGCGCGCGGTGTAGTCGCCGTTTTCTTCCAGCTTTTTCAGCACTGCGGTTGGCTCCAGCAGCGCGCGCAGCAGGGCTTTTTTCATATTGCGGGTGCCAATAACCCACGCCGCGATGCGGTTGATGGAGGCATCGAAGAAGTCGAGGCCAATGTGCACGCGGTCGAACAGGTCATGACGGATAATTTCGCTGGCAATCGCCTGGGTTTCGTCATCCAGCAGCACCACGTGGTCGCTGTCCCAGCGCACCGGGCGGCTGACGTGCAGCAGCAGGCGCGGCACGTAGAGCATGGCAGCGGAGATTTTGTCGGAGATCGCCTCGGTCGGATGGAAGTGACCGGCATCCAGGCACAGCGCGGTCTGGCGGCTGGTGGCGTACCCCATGTAGAACTCGTTCGAGCCGACGGTGTAGCTCTCGGCGCCAATGCCGAACAGCTTGCTCTCCACGGCGTCGATGTGGTGCGCCGGGTCCAGCTTCTCGCTGATGGCCTCATCCAGCGCGGCCAGCAGGCGCTGACGCGGGGCCAGGCGGTCGACGGTGATGTCTTTCATGCCGTCCGGGATCCAGATGTTCATTACTGACGGCGTGCCGAGCTGCTCGCCGAAATACGCCGAAACGCGGCGGCTGGCCTTCACGTGGTCGATCCAGAACTGACGGATTTTGTCGTTGGCGTGCGCGAGGGTAAAACCGTCGGCGCTCAGCGGGTGCGAGAAGCAGGACGGGTTAAAGTCCAGACCAAGCTTGTTGGTTTTCGCCCACTCCACCCAGTTTTTAAAGTGTTCCGGTTTGATCTCGTTACGCGCTACCGGTGCGTCGGACTCCAGATAAATCGCATGCAGGTTCAGGCGTTTTGGCCCCGGGATCAGGCTCAGCGCCAGCTCCAGGTCGGCACGCAGTTCGGTGGCGTTGCGCGCTTTGCCCGGATAGTTACCCGTCGCCTGAATCCCCCCCGTCAGAGAACCGCCCGGGTTCTCGAAGCCGGCGACGTCATCACCCTGCCAGCAGTGCATAGAGACGGGCAGACGGTCGAGCTGGCGCAGCGCCGTTTCGACATCCACGCCGACGGCGGCGAAACGCTGTTTAGCCAGCTCCCAGGCTTGTTCAAGTTGAGTGGTCATGCGCAAAGCTCCTTAGTCAGTCGTTTTTGCTGAAACTGCGCCCGGTAGCGGGCTATTTCATGGCAGGGATTGGGGGTTAAGGTGGTCAGGCAGGTATTCGCGGTGACCACCGAACGGAATTCATCGACATCAGAAAGTTCGTCCAGGGTCATCAGCTGAATACCGATGTTGCCGAGCGTCGAAGCCTCCACCGGACCCGCCACCACGGTGATGCCGCAGGCATCGGCGCAGAGCTGGTTCAGCAGCTGGTTCTGGCAGCCTCCGCCCACGATATGCAACTGGTTGAACGGTGCGCCTCGCAGGTCGACCAGCTCGCTCAGTACATCCGCGTAGAGAAGGGCGAGGCTGTCAAAAATACAGCGCGCCAGCTCGGCAGGACGGGAAGGCACCGGCTGCCCGGCTTCGAAACAGGCGGACTGGATTTCGGCACTCATATGCACCGGGTTAATAAAGCGGTCGTCGTTCGGGTTAATCAGGAACGTACAGGCCTTCAGCTTTTCGGTTTCTGCGATAAGCGCGGGCAGGTCGTTAACGTTTTGCTCTTTCAGCACGCGCTGAAGCAGCCACAGGCCCATGATGTTCTTCAGAACGCGGTAGCGCCCTTCGGCACCGCCTTCGTTAGTGATGTTCGCCGCCATCGCGGCGTCGCTGGTGTACGGCGTTTTGCTCTCAAAACCCATCAGCGACCAGGTGCCGGACGAGAGGTAGGCCGCGTCTCTACTGGCCAGCGGGGATGCAATTACTGCGCTGGCGGTATCGTGACTGGCGACGGCAACGACGGGGATTTCATTCCCCTGCGGGCAAATCCACCGACCTATCACATTTCCGGGGTGCGTTGGCGTGCCGAACCAGGAGGGCGAGGCGCCCGTCCAGGTCAGCAGGGTTTCATCCCAGCTATCGGTGTTGATGTTGACCAGCTGCGTGGTGGTGGCGTTGGTGTATTCCCAGTTCATGTTGCCGGTCAGCCGATAGCTTAAGTAGTCCGGAATGAGTAACGCGTGCGTCACCTTTTTGACCAGCTCCGGCTGCTGCTCAACCAGCGCGCGCAGCTGATAGAGCGTGTTAAACGGCAGAAACTGAATACCGCTGCGGCCATAGATGTTGTCCATGCCAAGCTGTGCGATGGCGTGTGTCATCAGCCCGTCGGTGCGACTGTCGCGATACGAGACGGGCAGGCCGACGCGTTCGCCGCGGCTGTCGAGCAGAACGTAGTCCACGCCCCAGGTATCGATGCCGATGCTGTCGATGCGAATGCCGTCATTGCAGACGTTGTTCAGCCCGGTGCGGATCTCCGCTTCCAGGGCATCAATATCCCAGGTATCAAAACCGTCCTGTTTTTGCAGGCAGTTGGCGAAACGGTGCATTTCGCGAAGCGTAAGTATGCGCCGACCGCAGTCCCAGGTGGCGAGCATTACGCGGCCGCTGGATGCGCCTAAATCGACAGCCACACAATGGCGAAAAGTCATGGTCAGGTCCCTTCTTAAGTCATTGGTGCTGAGTGTAAAAAAGGGACGAAAAGACCACCTTCTCGTCACTGACAGCACGAATCTCGCGCTGGCAAGAAAGCAAAGATGATCGTGAGGAAGTTCACAATTTCCTGTTATGGCAGGGTTTTCTGGCAATGTGACGCTGACCGCATTTCCCGATTTTTCCGTCTGTTTCTTGAAAAACTGACGGCTTTTGCGCCGTTTGCTGTCAAAAATTTAAGGTGAGTGCGGAAGGCCTTAATTACTATTCGAGAACTTTCCTCATTGGTGGGGGCCGTTATGACCGTATTGCACAGCGTCGATTTTTTCCCGTCGGGAACGTCTCCGGTTGCGATAGAGCCCCGGCTCCCGCAGGCTGCGTTTCCTGAACATCATCATGATTTTCATGAAATTGTGATTGTCGAGCATGGAACGGGTATTCATGTCTTCAACGGCCAGCCCTACACCATCAGCGGCGGTATGGTGTGCTTCGTGCGCGATCACGACAGGCATTTGTATGAACATACCGACAACCTGTGCCTGACCAACGTGCTCTATCGTTCGCCGGACGCGTTCCAGTTTCTGTCGGGGTTGAACAAGCTACTGCCCCAGGAGCAGGATGGACACTACCCGTCTCACTGGCGGGTCAATCAGTCCACGTTGCAGCAGGTGCGCCAGCTGGTGAATCAACTGGAGCAGAGCGAGGGCGGGCAGGAGACGTATGCTATTGCCTCCCGCGAATTGCTGTTTATGCAACTGCTGGTGCTGCTGCGTCGCAGCAGCCTTGTGGAAGGGCTGGAAAATAACGACGCGCGCCTGAACCATCTGATGGCCTGGCTGGAAGATCATTTCACCGAGGATGTCTGCTGGGAGACGCTGGCGGATGATTTTTCACTGTCCCTGCGCACCCTGCATCGCCAGATTAAGCAGCACACCGGGCTGACGCCGCAGCGCTACCTTAACCGTCTGCGCCTGATCAAAGCGCGTCATCTTTTACGTCACACCGACGAAAGCGTCACGGATATTGCCTACTGCTGTGGTTTTGGCGACAGCAATCACTTTTCAACGCTGTTTCGCCGGGAATTTAGCTGGTCGCCGCGCGATATCCGTCAGGGAAAGGATGCTTCACTCCAGTAACGCGAATGCAATCACCGTTTTATTGCCGCAAAAAGGCTAATAATATCCGGTAATTCACCGTAGAGGTGGTGGTGTGGCCGCTCAGTTAATTCTTCGCAAAGATGATTTTTTTGCCTCCGCGAGTCAGGCCGTCGCGGTGGCCGACCGCTACCCGCAAAATGTCTTTGCCGAGCATACCCACGAGTTTTGCGAGCTGGTGCTGGTATGGCGCGGCAACGGCTTACACATCCTCAACGACCGGCCCTACCGCATCACGCGTGGCGATCTGTTTTACATCCGCGCCGAAGACAAACACGCTTACGCCTCGGTTAACGATCTGGTGTTGCAGAACGTTATCTACTGCCCGGACAGGCTTAAACTTAATGTCGACTGGCCGGCCCATATCCCCGGTTTTCTCAATGCCAGAGGCGAACCCCACTGGCGCTTAAGCAGCAACGGCATGGCTCAGGTGCGCCAGACGATCGCCCAGCTGGAGCAGGAGAGCCAGAAGCACGATCCCGTGGCAAATCCGATGGCGGAACTGCTGTTCGCCCAGCTGGTGATGACCCTCAAACGTCATCGTTACGCGACCGATAACCCCTCCGCAACCGTCCAGGAAGCGCTGCTGGACAAGTTGATTGCCCGGCTTGCGGGCAGCCTGAACAAAAGTTTCGTTCTGGAAAAGTTTTGCGAGCAGGAGCAGTGCAGCGAGCGCGCGTTGCGCCAGCAGTTCCGCACCCAGACGGGGATGACGGTCAACCACTACCTGCGTCAGCTGCGCATCTGCCACGCCCAGTACCTGTTGCAGCATACCGAGCTGATGGTCAGTGAAGTGGCGATGCGCAGCGGATTTGAGGACAGTAATTACTTTTCGGTGGTGTTTAACCGCGAGGTGGGGATGACGCCGGTTCAGTGGCGTCATCGCAGTCGAAAGGCAGCGTAATCAGTTCGCCATGCCGAGGCCCACGATATTGGCCGCGATAATAATCACCACGCAGCCCAGGCTCAGCACGCCCACCGGACGACGCCCGGCGTTATTCCACTCCTTCAGTACCAGCCCAACCAGTCCGCCACACAGCACGTAGAAGCTCATGTGCAGCATCCAGCTTATGTAATCGTACTGCGGTGGAATGCTGGCGTGGCCCCAGGCGTAGAAAAAGAACTGCAGATACCACATGAGGCCGCCCAGCATCGATAGGAGCACATTGGTGATGATTAAGGATTTTGCCAGTGAGAAATCGGCTTTTACCGACAAATCCTTCACTTTTGCCAGACGAATGAAGCAGAAGCCGAGGTTTACCAACGCGCCGCCGCCCATGATCACCACGTAGCTTGGCAGCGCCACGTACAGCGGGTCGACGCCCAGCGCGGCGGCCGCTTCGTGCATGGGTTTTGCCGCGTTCATGGCGAACGACATGCCCGCCGAGAAGATGCCGCACATCACTGCCAGCAGCAGCCCCTTCTTCAGGTTAAAGTCTTCGGCTTTGATGCCCATCTTGCGCTCTTTCAACTGTCCCGCGCGGGTGACGATACCCACGCCTATCACCGCAACAAGCACGCCAAGCAGCGTCATTTGCCCGCCTTTGGTGTTGATCAACACGTCGACATTGCCGTTAAGAATGGGCGTCATCAGCGTGCCGACGATGAGCGTAATGCCAATTGCGATGCCAATACCCATCGACATCCCGAGGTAGCGCATGGTCAGGCCGTAATTGATGTTGCCGATGCCCCACATCGCCCCGAACAGAAACACTGGCAGGAGGGTGGAGGCACTGAAGGAAGTAAAGTAGCCCCAGAAATCCGGGAGCAGCATGGCGCTAATGGTCCACGGCAAAATCAGCCAGGACACGGTACCGCCAACTGACCACATGGTTTCCCACGACCACCCTTTCACCTTTTTAAACGGGGCATAGAAACAGGCTGCACTGGCCGCGCCTATCAAATGCCAGAAGATACCCATCGTAATCGCATGATTCATTTTTACGTCCTCATCGTTTTTATAGCCGGTGGCTTCCCCCCGGCTTGATGAGTGTAAAAATTAGGCAGTTCAGGAACCTTCAGACTGTTGCCGCAATTTAGTTTTGGATGGCAATCAGCACGTTAACCGGGTGAGCAGACTCACAATTTTGTGATAAGGCAAAAATCAAATAACCTTATAAAAACTACGGCATTGATAATCATTTTCAATATCATTTAATTAACTATAATGAACCAACTGCTTACGCGGCATTAACAGCTGTGCCGCCCGACAATAATGGAGAGGATTATGAGTTATACACTGCCATCCCTGCCGTATGCCTACGACGCACTGGAACCGCATTTCGACAAGCAGACGATGGAAATCCATCACACTAAACACCACCAGACCTATGTGAACAACGCGAACGCCGCGCTGGAAAGCCTGCCAGAGTTCGCTAACCTGTCTGCTGAAGAGCTGATCACCAAGCTGGACCAGCTGCCAGCGGACAAGAAAACCGTTCTGCGTAACAACGCTGGCGGCCACGCTAACCACAGCCTGTTCTGGAAAGGCCTGAAGACCGGTACCACCCTGCAGGGCGACCTGAAAGCGGCTATCGAGCGCGACTTCGGCTCCGTAGACAACTTCAAAGCAGAATTCGAAAAAGCCGCTGCAACCCGTTTCGGCTCTGGCTGGGCGTGGCTGGTTCTGAAAGGCGACAAGCTGGCGGTAGTGTCTACTGCTAACCAGGACTCCCCGCTGATGGGTGAAGCAATCTCTGGCGCATCCGGCTTCCCGATCCTGGGCCTGGACGTGTGGGAACACGCTTACTACCTGAAATTCCAGAACCGTCGCCCGGACTACATCAAAGCCTTCTGGGACGTGGTGAACTGGGACGAAGCAGCAGCGCGTTTCGCCGCTAAAAAATAAGGTTGCATTGACGCCTGTGAGAAGCGAGTCTTATGACTCGCTTTTTTTGTATCTGTATACCCGTCATACTTCAAGTTGCAGGTGCGTTGGCTGCGTTCGCTCACCCCAGTCACTTACCTGAGTAAGCTCCTGGGGATTCACTCTCTTGCCGCCTTCCTGCAACTCGAATTATTTAGGGCATAAAAGGAGCAGCGATGCATTATCCGGTGAATGTATTTACAGGCAAGGTAAGGGAGTACGACGGCAGCCGCCCGAGTGCCATCGCCAAAATTCAGGTCGACGGTGAGCTGACGTTAACCGACCTCGGGCTTGCGGGTGACGAGCAGGCCGAAAAGAAAATCCACGGCGGGCCCGATCGCGCGCTGTGCCACTACCCGCGCGAACACTACCAGCACTGGAAAACCGAATTCCCCGAGCAGGCGGACCTCTTCGTCGCCCCCGCGTTTGGCGAGAATCTCTCCACCGAAGGGCTCACCGAAAAGAACGTGTTTATCGGTGATATCTACCGCTGGGGCGATGCCCTGATTCAGGTGACGCAGCCGCGCTCGCCGTGCTTCAAGCTCAACTACCATTTCGGTATTCAGGATATGTCGGCCCAGCTGCAAAAAGCGGGTAAAACCGGCTGGCTGTATCGCGTGGTGCTGGCTGGGCAGGTTTCAGCGGACGCACCGCTTGAGCTGGCGTCGCGCCTGAGCGATGTGTCTGTTTATGACGCCTGCGCCATTGCCTGGCATATGCCGTTTGACGACGAACAGTATCACCGCCTGCTGTCGGCGGCGGGGCTATCGACCAGCTGGACGAGAACGATGCAGAAGCGGCGTTTAAGCAGCAAGATCGAAGATAATTCGCGGAGATTGTGGGGGAAATAGTCCTCCGCAGAAAGTAGGCCGGGTAAGGCGAAGCCGCCACCCGGCACTAACACCTACGAACGCTTATACAACGGTAGCCACAGCGTTAACCGTAGTCCACCCAGCGGACTGTCATCGGCTTTCACCCAGCCACGGTGCTGCTGCATGGCAGTTTCAACAATCGCCAGACCCAGTCCCGTACCACCTGATTCCCGGTCGCGCGCCTCATCGGTACGATAGAACGGACGGAAAATCTGCTCGCGGTCTTCCGGGCTGACGCCGGGACCGTCGTCATCGACAATGACGGTGATCCCGTCTTTATCCACCGAGAACGCCACCTCAATCTTCGTATGCGAGTAGCGCAGGGCGTTACGCACGATGTTCTCCAGCGCGCTTTCCAGCGTGTTGGGGTTACCGTACAGCGGCCACGGGCCCGGCGGGAAGTTGACGGTGAAGGATTTACCCATCTGTTCCGCTTCGAACGCCGCGTTGTCCAGCACCTCGTGCCAGAGGTGATTCGCTTTCACCGTTTCGCTGACCAGCGCGTTTTTCTGCTGATTGCGCGACATGACCAGCAGGTCGTTGATCATGCTGTCCAGGCGGTGCGCTTCTGTTTCAATACGCTCCAGCTCTTTGCTCTCACCGCTGCGGCGGCGCAGCAGCGCAGTGCCAAGCTGCAAGCGCGTAAGCGGGGTACGCAGCTCGTGCGAGATATCCGACAGCAGACGCTGCTGCGCTGTCATCATGAGATCGAGGGCGCTCACCATCTGGTTAAAACTGGTTCCGGCGGCAAGGAACTCCTGCGGACCTGCTTCCAACTCAGGGTGCTGTCGCAGGTTACCCTGCGCCACCTCATCGGCGGCATTCTTCAGCTTACGCGCCGGTTTTGCCAGGCTCCACGCCAGCCATAACAGCAGCGGCGAGCTGACCAGCATGGTGACAATCAGCAGCAGGAGAGGGCGGTCAAACAGCAGGTTGATAAAATCAGACTGGGAGTTACTCGCCGGACGGATCAGGTAGAGCTGATAATTATCCTCTCCGTCCCTGACGGAGAAAGGCCCCACCATCTCTACGCGGCCATATTTCTTCTTCTGGGGATGATCGGCGTTATCCGCCTGGCCAATGAAGTTGCGGATAATCTGCATTTCATTGCGATCGGCCCCAATCACGCGGCCTTCGCTGGTCACCAGCAGCAGGCGTTGTCCGGGCGGCGCCCATTTGTCGATAGCGCGAAACAGCCTGCGCCACCACATTAAATCGTTCGGCGGATCGTTTGCCAGCTCGGCTTCCACGTGCTGCTCGATCATCACGCCCTGACGTTGCTCGCTGTCGAGAAGCTCCGTCATCTGGCGTGAGTCGAGTTTTGGCAACATCAAAACGAGCATTAAAACAAGTGCCAGCGTCAGCCAGAAGATGGCGAAGATGCGGGCGGTTAAGCTTCCTATCATGAAGCAGAAACCATCAGATAACCGCGACCACGCAGGGTTTTAAACCATGGGTGACCGTCTTTACGCTCCGGCAGCTTACGGCGCAGGTTAGAGATGTGCATGTCGATGGCGCGGTCAAACGGAGTGAGGCGTTTGCCCAGCACTTCCTGGCTTAGATGTTCACGCGAAACCACCTGGCCGAGGTGCTGCGCCAGCAGATACAGCAGGGTGAACTCCGTGCCGGTCAGTTCCAGCGTCTGGCCATCAAAGCTTGCTTCCTGACGGCCCGGGTTCAGGCTCAGGGAATCGACTTCAAGGGTGGGTGAGCTGTTGTCGGTATTTTGCTGCTGCTCGCTCCAGTGCGAACGGCGCAGGATAGCGCGAATACGGGCAACCAGTTCACGGTCGTTAAACGGCTTCGGTAAATAATCATCCGCGCCCAGCTCAAGGCCGAGTACGCGGTCAAGTTCGCTGCCGCGCGCGGTCAGCATGATTACGGGAGTCTGGTGTGTCTGGCGAAGCTCTTTCAACGTATCAATACCGTTTTTCTTCGGCATCATCACGTCGAGCAAAAGTAAATCGATGCTGTCGTCAAGGAGACTCAGCGCCTGCTCGCCATCATGGGCAACCAGGACGTTGAAACCTTCCATGTCGAGCAACTCCTTTAAAAGGGATGTGAGCTCTCGGTCATCATCAACTAACAGGATTTTATTCATTGTTTAAATACCTCCGAGGCAGAAATTACGACATCAAGGCTATCTAATCCATGACTTTACGTTGTTTTACACCCCCTGACGCATGTTTGCAGCCTGAATCGTAGACTGTCTCTCGTTGAATCGCGACACGAAAGATTTTGGGAGCAAGTGATGCGCAAAGTTACCGCTGCCGTCATGGCCTCAACGCTGGCGTTCAGTGCGTTTAGCCAGGCTGCTGAAGCTATCATCAGCGATAACAGTCCCTTACAAGAGGGTGCAACGCAGAACAGCAGCCAAAGCCATATGTTTGACGGCATAAGTTTAACCGAACATCAGCGTCAACAGATGCGAGATCTGATGCAGAGGGCACGACACGACCAGCCCCCTGTTAATGTTAGCGAAATGGAGACAATGCATCGCCTTGTCACCGCAGAAAATTTTGACGAAAGCGCTGTACGCGCTCAGGCCGAAAAAATGGCACAGGAACAGGTTGCCCGCCAGGTAGAGATGGCGAAGGTCCGCAACCAGATGTTCCATCTGCTAACGCCCGAGCAGCAAGCGGTTTTGAACACTAAACATCAGCAGCGAATGGACCAGCTGCGTGAGGTTGCACGGATGCAGCGAAGCTCAGAAACGTCGTTTTTCAGTAGCAATAGCAGTACCCGTAGTAACCAGTAAACCCTGTTTTCCTTGCCATAGACACCATCCCTGTCTTCCCCCACATGATGTGGGGGTTTTTTTTATCAGGTACTTAGAAAAAATCCCTTATAAATCAACCTTTCTTGCAACAGCCATAAGCAGTTACAAGAAGGATATAGCGTTACGGGTGTAGACAAGATGTAGACAACATTGTCACACCGCCAACCCGCCGCCGAGAGGGTTTAACGTTACTGCGTGTTGCAGGTAATCAGGTGCAAGGTGAGCATAAACCATCGTCTGTTGTATGCTGGCGTGCCCCAGAATTTGCTGTAACGCAATAATGTTCCCCCCGTTCATCATGAACCAGCTTGCAAATGTATGCCGAAGCACATGCGTGGCCTGCCCGCGTGGTAAATCGGGCTTAACCTGTCTGAGCCGTTCGCAGAAGTTTTCATAGTCAACTTTGAACAGTGGCCCGGTGTCGCTGGTCTTGATCTCTTTCTCCAGTTCTTCCGATATGGGAACCGTGCGCTTTTTCCCATTTTTGGTCTTAAGGAACGTCACGCGCCCGTGATTAACCTGCTCACCGCGCAGCGTGCTGCCTTCACCCCAGCGTGCGCCAGTGCTGAGGCATAGCAGTGCTACGCGTCGATCGTCGCCGGTCAGAGTGTCCAGTAATTTGCTGATCTCTGATTTGGCGAGATAGGTCATAGCTGGGGGCGCTTCTTTCAGTGGTTCCAGACCCTTACAGGGGTTATCCTTCCTGAACTCTTCCAGCTTTATCAACGTGCTGAACATCCCGGACAAACGGTAAATATCCCGATTGATCGTTGCTGCACTGATACCGTCTTCCAGCCTTTGGCTTCGGTGCTGTGCAATCATTCGCTTGTTCAGTCGGTTAACGGCTGGATCACCCAACGCCCTGATCGTTTTATTCAGGTGCCGTTTTTCAATCTCGCCATTTTCCTGAGTCTGTCCATACAGCAGCCACCAGGTATCTAACAACTCGCTTAAGGTGCGGCGGTCAACGCTCGCGCCCAGCCATTCTTTTTTGTCGGCGTTGGCTAGTACATAACGCTCAAAAAGAACTGCCTCTTGTTTCTTCTCAAATCGCCTGCGGATACGTTTTCCGTTACGTCCGCGCGGCCATACGTCCACTTCATATTGACCACCTTCGAGCTTCTTAATCGACATAAGAAAGCCCTCTGGCGTTTATTTCTCCATCCTGATAACAGATAGTGAAAATGTAATGTTTATAAACGGTTAACCAGTTTGTTTCTCGGAGCGGTCTGATCCAGTTGACTCTGGCCCAATGTGTGCGAGGGCCGGTGCGATTTGACCAGCTTGAGGGGCGGTCTTATCTGTCATGAGCCAGAGCGTGTATTTTGCAAAGCGGGGATGTTGTGTGATCTTTAACAAGATTTCACTACCAACGCCTTCTCTTCTCCCCATCTCGTAATGCTTTTGAGTGCCTGCCGGAATACCTGTCAATTCAAAGAATTGAGTTCTGGATAACCCTTCTGCATCCCTTATAGCTCGAATTTTTTCCCCAATCCCGCTTGACTGGGTCTCATTTGATACCATATCCTTCTCCTTGTTGGGTCTCAATTGATACCATTAAGATGAAATGGCAACCGCCAATATAAGCAGTTACAAGCCGAAATAAGCGCCTAGCGCCAATGGGGATTATGACACATGACTGAGAAAGATTTAGAGGGGTTCATTGAAGTGCGTCACGCCGTTGACGCAGTTCCATACCCAAAATTCGCCGAGTTAATCGGTAAGAAGCCCGCCACGGTTAAGAGCATGATTGAAGACGGTAAGTTGCCGATCATCCCGTGGAAGAACCCGGAAAGCCTGGGTGCCCGTGCTGAGAACTGGATCTATATTCCTGAGTTCAACCGCGCAATGCGTGACGCCTACTACAACCGTCCGAGAGAGCAGCGCGACGCTTGGTTGCTGTGGATCGGTCTTTGAGGTTATCGCGATGAGCCAGAAAACAGCCAACCACGAAAACCGGGTGCGTGAATGCAGCGACATTCTGGACACCCATTTAAAAGATATGCAAACGGGATTCATGATTCGCACCAATAGCGGCGAGTTTATGATCAGGGATAAAAAGCTGATTAAGAAAATAACCAAAGACGTGGCCCGCCATGTTGATGGTGAATTGCTTAAATTGGGAATGTGAGGGGGCTTTTGTGGCTGTGCAATTAATACAGTTAAGTCGTCATTCATATTTATATCGTGGCTTCACTATTCAGAAATGCCCGCGTAATCCTTTTACGTTTAAGCACTCTTATCGTATTTCCAGCAATGGCGATTATTACGGGCGTGACTTTGCTTTAGCGGAAGCCATGCGCACGGTTGATCAGATGTATAAGCAAGGGGGCAGTAATGCACGATGAAGGCCCATCACTGGCAAGCCTACTTAAGCACGGGTGCCAGGTCACACACTTCAAGAACTCACGCGGCTGGCTGGAAACGCCGGACGGAAGATTTTTTAAGCCCGAACCGGCGAAGGTTCAATTTATCAAAGGTAAAAATAAACCGTTTATTTATACCCAAAGAATAAATAAAAGCTTCCTGCTTACACTGGCTGAATTATTTAAAAAGCTAATTAAGTAATTCGGTTTTAAAAAATCAACTCTGTTTTCTCCGCCTCTTTATTAAGTGGCGGCGGTTCAACTCATTCTTTTTTTGAGGAGGAGATTATGACCAGACGTGATCAATATAACTTCATTTTGCATGTTCTTTTACCTGCTATCGAAAATGAAGGCTTAACCATTAAAACCCGCCGTGATGGTGAGTTAACCCTTTCTGCCACTGGATCAGTAACCACTAATTTTATCAGCAACCTGCGCCAGCACTGCATTGAAGAATTGCAGCGCCCTTCTATTCCCGCTTCCCCATACGGAGTTTAACGCGATGAAACATGTAATGATTGATATTGAAGCTTTGGATAAAAAGCCAACTGCGGCGATCGTCTCTCTTGCTGCGGCTGTATTTGATCCCATGACTGGCCGTGTTGATGCGTCAATGTATCGCACCGTCAATATTGAAAGCAGCGAGGCAGCAGGCGGAACCATCGGCGCAGATACTGTGAAATGGTGGTTTAAGAAGTCCCGCGAGGTTCAGGCCGCTGTATTAAGCGATCAGGCTGTGCAGTTGGGCGTTGCTCTCGCTGACCTGAACTTGTTTGTTCTTGCGTATTGCGATGCTGATTCGGTAAAGGTTTGGGCGCGTGGCACTGACTACGATATGCCGATCATCAGCCACGCGATGCAGTCTGTTGGTATCCGGCCAGTATGGAATTTCTGGAACGTTCGGGATGTTCGCACGGTTGAAGAAATATCTTTAATGGTTTGCGGGTACGCCTCCCGCCGTTTAGTTGATGAGAATAAGCACAATGCTGCCGCTGACGTCTGGAACCAGATTGCGCAGCTTTCTGACAATCTGAAAGCTATTGCAGCCGCTGGGAATGATAAATCGGCGGAGGCGGCATTATGATTCGCCCGTTCATCAAATGGGCAGGGGGTAAAACCCGTGTCCTTCCTGACCTGTTGCCGCACCTTCCTAAAGCCGACTGCCTGATCGAACCGTTTGTAGGCGGCGCATCGGTATTTCTGGCGACTGAGTACCGCCGCTATGTGCTGGCTGATATCAACCCGGATCTAATTAACCTGTATCGGGAAGTCACCCGTTACCCGGACTTAGTGATCGATGCGGCCCGCGAACTGTTCAACAGTAAGAACAGCCCGCAGGGATACAACGAAGTCCGCGCCGCGTTCAATAAGCAGGTGGGTACGGTAAAAAGCGGTGGGTTGCGTTATGGCGCTGAAATGGCGTGCATTATGCGCGCTGCTCAATTCCTGTATCTGAATCGCCACGGTTATAACGGCTTATGCCGATACAGCCGGAAGACCGGCTTTAACGTGCCGTTTGGCAAGTATAAGAGCGTCTACTTTCCTGAAAATGAAATCCGCCTGTTTGCCGAAAAGGCCAACGATACAAAGGCAATATTTCTTTGCGCGCCGTTCCAGCTTTCTCTACAGGTAGTCACGGGTGGCGATGTTCTCGTTTACTGCGATCCGCCTTACCTGCCTGAAAGCAAAACAGCCGATTTTACCCAATACCACACCGAACCATTCACGGAAGACAACCACCGCCAGTTAGTCCAGGCACTGCTGGAAGTTAACCGTAAGCATGGCGTGAAGGTCGTCATTTCCAACAGCGATACCGAAGCCACCCGCGCGATTTATCAGCCCTTCAAGATGCACGAAATCAGCGTGCAACGTTCCGTCAGCACTGACAAAGACAACCGCCAGAAGGCCAAAGAAGTGATCGGCGTGCTGCCTGTCTGCGACTGCTGCGGGCGTTACGGCGGCGGTTGCCCTGATTGTGGCGCCGTAATGGGTGATGCGACCTACAACGCGATGGTTGCGGCGGGCACGTTTGGCGATCAGGAGGCTTTTTAATGGCAAAAATCTATATCGCTGGCCCTATGAGCGGTTTGCCTGGATTCAATCGGCAGGCCTTTAACCGTGCAGCCGGGCACGTAGTGCGACGTGGAAACGTTGCCCTTAATCCGGCGATTTTGCCGGATGGATTAGAGCAGGCGGAATACATGGATATTTGCTTAGCCATGTTGCGTTGTGCTGACGGGATCTTCTTGCTGGATGGCTGGCAGCAGTCTGCCGGAGCTAAAGCAGAGCACGCGCTTGCTGAAAAATTGGGTTTAGAAATTCAGTGCCAAGTGATCGATCGGTGTAGCCGAAAGGCGGAGGGGCAGCAGTGACCGCCTACTACAACGAAATCGACCCCTTCGCCGCGCAATGGCTGCGCAATCTGATTGACGCCGGGCATATCGCGCCGGGCGTTGTTGATACTCGCTCGATTGAGGAAGTAACCGCAAATGACCTTAAAGGATTCACACAATGCCACTTCTTTGCCGGGATCGGGGTCTGGTCTTACGCCCTGCGCCGCGCCGGATGGCCCGATGATCGCCCCGTCTGGACAGGTTCATGCCCCTGCCAGCCATTCAGCGCCTGCGGAAAGCGGCAGGGAAAAGACGATGAGCGTCACCTCTTCCCCACATGGTTTCGTCTTATATCGGAGTGCCGCCCTGACGTTATCTTTGGCGAACAGGTTGCGAGCAAAGACGGCCTCGGCTGGCTCGACGATGTACGTGATCACCTGGAAAGAGCGGAATACGCCTTCGCAGGGTTCGATCTCTGCGCTGCGGGCTTCGGTGCTCCGCACATCCGGCAACGCCTCTTCTGGGTGGTCGACACCGAACGCGAGCAATGTCAAAAATGCTTATCAGGATCCCCAGAAGGTCATAGCCAGAATGCTGGCGGGGCGGCAATCGAACCTTCAGGACTTTGCCTGTCTGGCGGGCTGGAACACTCCGACAGCAACGGACGGGAAGGGTGGATATGTGGGCGGAAGGATTCGGAACGGGAAGATTTCAACGGATCGGTTGGATGTGACGGCACAGCTTGCGGGTTGGGCGACTCCAACGGCAGCAATGAAAATTCGTTCACCGGAGCGGTTGCAGGGACGAACACCGGCACCACACGAAGTGGAGATACTGCCAGCGCGGTTAACGGTTTCTGGCGAGATGCTGACTGGCTCTTTTGCCATGATGGAAAGTGGAGGCCAGTTAAACCCGGACTTAAGCCGCTGGTTAATGGGCTTGCCGGACGCGTGGGCCAGTTGCGTGCCTACGGAAACGCCATCGTTGCACCGGTCGCGGAAGCGTTCATAAGTGCATATCTGGAAAGTGCGCAATGACCACGGCAACCCGTGGCCGTCGCGCCCCTTCTCCACCTCCACCGTATCCGGGTAGCACTGATAATGCTATCCCTTACGCGTATGGCGGGAACAAACCATACCAGCCGATTGGCGTTGATGTAGCGCCGGGGCTGGATGGTTTCGACTATCTCACGCCGGACGGCACGCGTAAGCATATCGCGTTCAGTGAACTGGTAGCGGAAGACGAAAAGCCGGAGCGCAGCAAGCTGCTGCGCCGCCGTCTGGCTTCTCTTCCGCAGTATATCCGCCGCCACTTTGCTGCGAAGCTGGATGCACTGGACGCGAAAGACCGCAAAGCGGCAGATCACTGGCTGGTTAATACCTTTGAGCGCCACGTATTAACGCGTATTGATAGCGTGAACAGTGTTTACCAGCCTGACACTGTGATGCCCGGCATTCTGCTGCCAATCCGCGATCAGCTTTTCCGTATGCTCTGGGCAGGGAAGAAAGAGTTAAAAAGACTGGCTTATACGCTTGCCGATATCTTTACGAGCGAGTTTATACGCGAGTCCGATCACCAATTGGCACGCACCGGAGATCCTGAGTTCGCGGCGCTTTCTGGCTATGGCCGTATTGCGTCGCTGGCGGTGCATCTGAAAACGCCGATCCCCGGCTGGACGGCGTATTGCAATGAAGAACTGGAGGCGGAGGACGCGTTACGCGCGGTTCTTCGCCTTGAGTCACCGCAGTGGTGGTTAAACCGCCTGCGCCGTATCCATGCCCGGTGGCGTGAGCATTTGATGATCGCAGCGGGATACGTCCAGAAAAAATCTTCCCCATACAGTAGCGCCCCGTGCCTTACGGAATGGCTGGCCCAGAAAAAGGCTAACCGTGAATACCTTAAAGCTATGGAACTGGAAGACCAGGACACGGGCGAGCGCATTTCTCTGATCGATAAAGTCGCTGGCAGTGTTGCCAATCCGGCCAACCGTCGCCGCGAACTCATGACGAGAATGCGCGGATTTGAAGATTTGGCGAAGCTGGAAGGGCTGGCCGGTGACTTCTACACGCTGACAGCGCCTTCCCGCTATCACGCTATGCAGCATAACGGGCGCCGTAATAACAAATACTGTGGTGCGTCGCCGCGTGAGACACAGCAATATCTTTGCAAGGTCTGGGCGAGAACCCGCGCCGCATGGAAGAGAAAAGGGATCCGCGTTTTCGGTTTTCGTGTTGTTGAACCGCACCACGATGCAACGCCGCACTGGCACTTACTTCTTTTCATGCGCCCGGAAAAGGTCGAACAGGCGCGCGATATCTTCCGAAAATATGCCCTGAGAGAAGACGGCAACGAGCCGGGAGCGTGGGAGCACCGCCTTGAATTTAAACCGATTGAGGACGCTTTAGGCAGCGCAACCGGCTACATAGCGAAATACATTTCGAAGAATATCGACGGCTTCGCGCTGGATGGTGAGAAGGACGACGAAACCGGGGAAGACCTGAAAGAAATGTCACTCCGCGTTAGCGCGTGGGCGTCGCGCTGGTCAATTCGCCAGTTTCAGCAGATCGGCGGCGCGCCGGTCACGGTATATCGCGAACTTCGCCGCCTGGGCAATCGTGAACTTGTTTTACACCCTGAACTCGAAACCGCACGGCAGGCCGCTGATGCAGGCGAGTGGGATAACTACGTATTAGCCCAAGGTGGCCCCCTGGTTGAGCGCGACAAGCTGCGCATCCGTCTGAACTATGAAACCACCGAAAACGGCAACGCCTACGGCGATGACGTCCAGCGCATCACCGGTATCTATTGCCCGATAACGGGTAATGACTCTTTGATCTTCACCCGCACCGCTCAATACAAAATCGTGCCGAAGCGCCAGAGCGCTGACGGTGTGGCCGTTGACGTTGGTTTTTCAGGCGGCAGCGCCGCCCCTCGGAGTTCTGTCAATAACTGTACGCGGGATCCCGCGGCAGGTGCTGACGGTGTTGAACATGCCGCCAGCGAAGCTAAAGGACAGTCAGAAATGACTGTGCCAGCTGAGGGCGTGACGGTGAATTTTGATGCGCTTTCACGGCAGGAAAAGCGAGAACTGGCGCAGCGGCTTAGTAACGATGTGCGAAGTAAGCGTAAAAAACGGCCACCGGAACGGGAAGACGGGGCCGGGCTATCCGTGAAAGAGCAGCAGATCAGTGAACTGCTGGCGCTACGTGGGATTGATGCCAGCGCCGGAATGGTCAGATCGATGATGGCCGGTGCGTCAGTGGCGTGCGGCGATCTTGTTATGACCGTGCAGGACGGGCGGCTGGTATCGCGCAACCGCGCCGCGTCGGGGCTGGATAAGTTGCCGTCGCAGGTGATGGCGGCGAAGAAAAAGACAAGCGACCTTGTGAACAGAATGAAGGCAGCATTTTCGCGGAACTAAGCCGATATAAGCCGCTCTAAGAAGCAAATATCCATTTTTCACACAACCGAAATAGTTATGACTTTCGCCGTTTTCTGCTTATAGTGTGCGCGCTTTTGTGTCATAACTAAGCTAATAATAAACGGCATTTCGCTTACACACGCAGTTAGGAGGCTCTTATGACGAACCATAATCAGATGAGTCAGATATATTCTAAATTCGGCCGGGCCGGGTTTAATCTCTCTTACATCCGCAGGTTGTTGCCTGACTGGTGGGATGAGAAGCTTGCTGACACCCCATCAGGGCGGCAGTATGCGTGCCTGCACCTTGCGCGTATGTTTAGCATTCTCCCGGATAGCCTGAAAGATGGTAGCGAAGGGGTATGCTTTAATTTTGGTGGAAACCATAAATATAAACATCGCCAAAATGTAGCCGAGAACGATTTAGATATCGCTACTGCTGTTGCCTATACTGCGGCCGGTATTGTCGCGTCTAATTTCAAAGTCCCTTACGATGCCAGTGCAGTGCTGGATCCTTTGGCGATAAGAACCCAAATCCTCACAAAGGAATCATGGGTATCACTCGGTGGCCTAGTATCGTACTGCCATTCAATTGGCATTCCTGTTGTTTATCTAAAATCTTTCCCGCAAGCGGCAAAGAAAATGGCCGGACTGGCATTAATGAGCCACGGGCGCCCGGTGATCGTTCTTACTCAGCCTCAGAAATATGGCTACATGCTGTTTGATCTTGCTCACGAGTTAGGTCATATCGCCAGAGGGCATCTGAACGCAGAGAACGGGCAGTGCCATATTGATGCAAAAATTGAGAATGCTTCGACTGATAACATAGAGAAAGAAGCCAACGAATTTGCCTTCCAGGTAATTTCGGGCCAGAAGTCTCTACGTATCGTTCCAACTGCTGGCGCGCTTAATGCTGCTGGTTTGGCTCGTGCTGCCCAGATGTACGGTAGTTGCAACCACATTGATCCTACGCACATTGCACTCAACTATGGTTTTGCCCAGAACCGTTGGGGTGCTGCTGTTAACGCCGTTAAAATGCTTTGCGCAGGCAAGGAGTCTGATCAGGACTTTGTAAGAGCCATGATGAAAAGCGGAATGGATCTAGACAATATCCACGAAGATGATCTTAAGGTTTTAGAAAATCTAATCGGGGAGTAATAAGTGATTGTTCTTTCTGACAATGATGTCATTTTGAAGCTGGCACAGTGCAATCTTTTATCACAACTGCCAGTGGTTTTTAACCAGCCCCCCGAACAGATCTTCATTAACCCTGCTGCTCGTTTTCAGCTTCTGCCGAAAAACCCTGATAAAGCGATCAGGAAATGTGGTAGTCAGGTTGTTTACGAGCAGGTGGGTGCCTTCATCGAATCTGTGCAGGATATCCCGGAAGTTCAAGATTCCCAGCTTATTGAGCTTTTGGGGAGTGTGCCCGGAATTGATGTAGGCGAGCAGCTATTGCTTGCATCGTGCATAGAGAACCCGGAAGCCATTTTCATGACAGGTGATCGCCGCTGTTTGAATGCAATTGTTGCAAACCAACCAGCCCTTGCCGTGGTTCATCAGCGCTTATTGGATGCCGTTGTTACATTTGAGTCGTCGCTTTTGTTATGTGTCCACGGTACAGATCAGGCTCAAGTTTATGAAAATTTGGTGAGCAATCCTAAACCTGACGGCATGTTGAAATTGGCTCTTTCAAACGCAGGCGCTGCAATGTGCGAATGTATTTTTTCCCATACTCGTGAGTTTTACGATTACCTTGCCTTCAAAGATCGACTTCCTGATCGTGAGTGGGGAAGGTAAAAAATTAAGGGCTAACAAAGCCCTTTTTTATTGCGTCAAAAACACTGCAAAAAATTGCACGTAAATGCACAAATATTTCGACATTCGTATTATCAGGGCAGGCCAGGCGGGGCGGGCCTTCCGCTGGTCTGCACATTTGCACAAAAAAGCGGGGTTTCTGCGTGCGGGCGAGGCGGGGGAATGAGCGCGCGCTGAGGGGTGGGATAGGGTCGGTATTATCTGCGCCGATTTTCGCGCCGCTGCGCCTCGCTGCTGCGTCGTTTTCGGTTCGTCGTGGTGGTTTGAGGCAAAAGAAAAGCCCCTGCCAGCGGGCTGCTGAGGGGCTTACGTGCGGTGTGGTCAGTTGCGGCCGTGCTGGCCGTTCCACGGTGGTGGTGGGTGTGTCCGGGCTGGCGTCAGATTGCTGCCTGCAACAGTGCGTAAGGGTTGAAGCGCACCACGTCGATCCCCAGCCAGTCGTTTAACTCTTTCAGGCTTTCTTGTATCGGGGCCAGTTCGTTGATGGAAAACACCTTCGCCGCTTTCTCTACGTCGCCGAAGCCACCGGAGTTATTCGGCATTACCCCCATCAGAACGGGCGGTACGCGGTGCGCGGCTAACAGGTCGTCTCGGGTGGCGTCTTTGATGCCGGTAAACTCATCCTTCGCCGCCACCTGGCTGAACGGCATAATTTGCAGGCCGTCTTTTTTTCCGCCCGCCGCGTAGACAAACAGGTTTTTAAAAGCACCGTTGCCACGTGCATCTTTCAGCGACTTCTTAAGCTTTTCCACATCGTTATTATTCGCTACCGGGTCGGTGAGGTAGACGATCACACCCGCATGACTGCCGTTAATGTAGTAGTTGCGGCGGAACACCGTTGCTTCACCGTTCAGCATGGCGCTTTGTAGTGCGGCCAGATATTCCGGCGCGCCGTAGATCTCCTGGTGCGGGCTGGGGTTCTTGATCTGGCAGACGCTGCCCGGTTCGAACGCGTGATCGTCAACGTAGCGCGGAACAAACCAGAATTGCGCCGGGTCTATGCCGCGCCGCGTATATTTCGCCTGGCTGTGCCGCAGTTCAATCGGCTGGCCGAGTCGGTTGCGGCGGCATTCCATGTAACAGTTACCAAAAATTAAATAATCCTGCACCCAGGCGGTGAACTCCTGCCGGGTCAATAGCGGGTGTGGTATGTAGCAACTGGCGATAACATTGCGTTTAAATATCAGCGGTGACTGGTGATAGGCGGCAACGTCGAACATGCGCGCCAGCCCGTAAGGGCTGATCGGTGGTTCATACCAGCGGCCATTATTATGGCATTCGAGGCACTCCATAAGAGACGCGCGATCGTTGACTGCGATCGGGTCGCCAAAGCTGAAAGATTCCACGCTTTCCAGCGGGGTGGCTGCGTTGCTGGCCGTGCTGGCTGGCGCAGCAGTTGGCGCCCTGAATTTCTTTTTGCCGCTCAATTAAAACTCCTCCACAAAACTGCCGTTATCGCCGGTCACTTCCGCGCCGATCGGTTCGTTGTAAATGCCCTGCATAGTTGCCCATGCCAGATCGCCGTGATTGCTCCCACGGGCCCGATCGGACTGGTAGGTAATAACGCCGCCTGCGGTGACTTTACGCACGGTCATAAACGACTGTGCGAGATCCATCATTCCGGCGTCGAACTCAAAGCGCCCGGCACGAATGACCATCAACATTTTGAGCACCATCGACCGCTTAAGAACCGGTGAATAGTTGTATTTAACCGCCTGCGGGAAGAACTTGATCACCAGTTGATAAACCGCATCGCCGATCCCTGTGCCGTCGATAGCAATGTGCTGCACGTTGTAGCGGGTGGTGATCTCTTTAATAAATTTGGCCTGCTCTTCGTACTCCATGCCGCGTAACTGGTGGCGTTCTACCGCGCGGAACTTACCACCCGGCACGGCTGGCGGTGCCAGCACAACCAGCCCGGCGCTGTCGCCTTTGCCGCTGCTGCCGTTGGGGTCATAGCTAACCCAGACAGGGCGATTACCCAGCGGGCGGGGTGCAAACGGGTTCCAGTCCGGCCATGCGTCCGGCATGTAGCCATCAACGCCGCAGCCCAGAATTGCGTTGTAGTCGAAGGCGCGTTCCCCGGCTTTAACGAACATGCAGCCGTACAGGTTGGCGTATTCGTCGGGGGAGTTTTCGTTACGGATTTCATCGGTATCAACCAGATCGAAGCCGAGCTTCACGGCGTCTTCCAGCGTAACTATCTGGCGCCAGATGTTATCCCCGCCCAGCTTGCCGTTTTTGAGCGTCTTATAACTGGTGTCGATATCCACCCGATCGGCCCGTGAACGGTGCTTATTGAACTGATCGCCAGTCCAGAAGGGATAGGCTTCATGTTCTTCACTGGAAGGTGTCGAAAAGTAGGTGCGGCGTAGCCCTTTGTGGGTCGCCATGCCTGCGGCGACTTTACGCAGGTTGATGAAGTTGCTGATCCAGAAGGCTTCATCCATGTACAGATCGCCGGTGTAGCTCTGTGCCGTCGCGGCAGAGGTGCCGAGAAAGTACAGTGTTGCGCCGTTGCTCAATACGATGGCGTCGCCGCCTTTGAGTTCTACACCGATTTCCTGTGCCAGCTTCTGTATGAACCGCTTGAACTGGAACGCCTGGGCGCGGCTGGCTGACAGGAATATCTGGTTATTTCCGGTTTCCAGCGCACGCAACAGTGCTTCGCGGGCAAAGTACCAGGTGGCACCAATCTGGCGCGATTTGAGGATAAAGCGGTTACGCCGGTTCCACTGTTTGAACCAGCGTTTTTGATGCTCGTATAGCGAATCAAAGACCAGGGCGCGAAGCTGGGTTATCTGTTCTTCGGTGAAATGGTTTTTCGGGGTCTTCGCCTTTTTCTCTTTCTCCTGGTCGCGTCGCTCATGCCGTTCAAAGCGGTCAAGCTGGCGCGCCAGCAGGTCAATTTCTTTGAAGTCCTTCGGGGTTTTGTCGTCCTTTTCCACCAGGCGCAGGTAACGAACGTGCGTGCGATCCTGCACCCGCTGCATGGGGGTGGCTTTATCCCATTCATAGCGGCGGCGCCAACTGTAGATCGTGTTAATGCTCACCCCGATTTCCTTAGAAATCTGAGTGATGCTAAACGCCTGCCAGTAGAGGCTTTTGGCTTTTGTGCTGAGGTCTTCGGCTGTATTCATGGCAACAGGCTATCGCGCTCGCGCGCGCAACAATATCGCCGCTGGTTGTCGCCTGAGTCCGACAAAGTGAAGGCTTTGCGCCTTCCGGCTGCAAAGGGAATGATTGGGGCACTGGTTAATATCAATCGCTTACCAACCCGGAGCTTTGTCACCATGCCAATGACAAATTTTTTCCGCGTCGCAGTCGAAGGCGCAACCTGTGATGGCCGTGTGCTGGAACGTCAGCACATTATCGAAATGGCCGAGCAGTACGATCCCCAGGTCTATGGCGCCCGCGTCAATCTGGAACACATTTTAGGCTGGTCTCCAAACAGTGATTTTCGTGCTTACGGCGACGTTGCTGAAACGAAATATGAAGAAATCGCCGAAGGCCAGTTAAAGGGCAAGTTGGCGCTTCTGGTGAAGGTGGACGCCACGGATGAACTGGTCGAACTGAAGAAGAAACGTCAGAAAATCTACCATAGCATTGAGGTGCATCCGTCCTTTGCCGACACCGGCAAAGCCTACCTTATGGGGCTGGCCTGTACCGATAACCCGGCAAGCCTGGGCACCGAAATGATGAAGTTTTGCACCCAGAACGCCAGCGCCAACCCACTGGCCGCGCGTCACTACGCACCTGAATGCTTCTTCACTGAAACCCTGGAATCATCCCTTGAATTTGCGCAGGAAGAGCCGCCAGCGTCCGACACCGGGAAGAATTTCTTTTCCCGTATCAAGGAAATGCTGACCGGAACCCGCCAGCACTTCGATCGTGAAAATGGCGATATTCGCCAGGCGGTTGAACTGGTAGCAGAAAGCCAGGGTGAATTGCTGGACAAGGTGGAAAAACTGAGCGCAGGGCAGCTTAAGAATAAGCAGACCGCCGAAGCGGTGGAGAAGTTGCGCTCTGAGTTCGACGAGATGAAAGCGCAGCTTTCTACCCAGGACGCCAGCAAATACCGCCGTCCGGAAGCGACCGGCGCAACTGAAAAATCTAACGCCCAGCTTGCTGACTGCTGATCGCCGTCAGTAACGAAGGAACAGTACAGGAAAAATAACTATGCGTAATTCTACCCGTGAATTGTTTGATGCGTATCTTGAGCGACAGGCCGAACTCAATCACATCAACAAATCCCACGTAACAAAGGCGTTCAGCATTGATCCGAGCGTTGAGCAGACGCTTGAAGACAAGGTGCAGCAGTCTTCCGAAATGTTGAAGAAGATTAATATCTACGGCGTTAACGATCAGTCCGGTGAAAAAATCGGTCTGGGTGTGAGCGGGCCGATCTCCAGCACCAACAATTCCACCACCGATCGCCGCCAGCCTGTTTCCGTCACGGCGCTGGATTCGAACAAATACACCTGTAATAAGGTGAACGCGGATACTTTCGCCTCTTATGCGCAGCTTGATGCCTGGGCTAAATTCCCGGATTTCCAGCAGCGACTGAGCAATCAGATCATTCAGCGTATTGCGCTTGATCGCATCATGATCGGCTTTAACGGAACCAGCTACGCGGATAAGTCCGACCGCAACGCTAACCCGCTTTTGCAGGATTGTGGTATCGGCTGGCTGCAACAGTACCGCGCAAACGCGCCGCAACGTGTCATGAAAGATATCACCGTGACCAGCCGCGACGATTCCAACCAGGTGATCGCTAAAGGTGATTACGGTAACTACGACTCGCTGGTTTATGACGCGGTTAACTCACTGATGGACGAGTGGTACAAAGATTCGCCCAATCTGGTGGTGATCACTGGTCGTAACCTGACGGTTAGCCGTTCGTTCCCGATCATCAACGCCGTCAGCACCAATAACCCGAACTCCGAAGCGCTGGCCGGTCAGTTGATCGCATCACGTAAGACGATCGGCAACCTGCCTTCGTTCATCGCGCCTTTCTTCCCTGATGGCAGCATGTTTATCACTTCGTGGGAAAACCTGTCGATTTACTGGCAGGAAGGTGCGCACCGTCGCCGTATCGTGGAAGAGCCGGAATATAACCGCGTCTCTACCTACAGTTCGTCAAATGATGCCTATGTTGTTGAAGATTACGGCTTCGGCTGTCTGATCGAAGGCATTACCGCCGCCGAACCAGCACCGGCACCATAAATCAGCGCAGGCCAGCTAACTGCTGGCCGCTTTGGGGGCATCATGTTGACACCTGCTCAACAACATTTTAACCGCGTGATGGCTGAACGCCGCCACGCCAGCCGTGAGCCGTCGCAGCTTGAAATGACGGCCTACGAAACCATGCTTCACCGCCTGCGACTGGATAAAGCCCGTTTAAGCCGTGTCCAGTCCCAGAAGGCTAAAGCGGATTTAAAACGCGAACTGCTGCCGGACTACCAGCCGTGGATCGAAGGCGTACTTACGGCAGATTCCGGCCAGTCTGACGACGTGTTAACCACCGTCATGATCTGGTGTTGTGACTGCGGAAACATCGCCGAAGCCCTGCGCATTGGTCAGTACGTATTGCGCCATAAGTTACCGATGCCGGATCAGTATCGCCGCACCACCGCCACCGTACTGGTGGAAGAAATTTGCGATCCCGTCCTGGCTGCATTCAAAGCTAACCCGGCTGTTGCGCCGATCGCCGCTGACCTGCTGGAAGCATTGCGGGGCTTAACCCTGAACGAAGATATGCCGGATGAGGTGCGCTCAAAGCTGCTTAAGGCGCTGGGGTATACGCTGCGCCTGACTGACAACGTTGAATCGCTTACCGCTGCGGTTGAATACCTGCGCCAGGCGGCAGTGTTGAACCCGAAAAAAGCAGGCGTAACCCGTGATATTGAGCTTCTGCAACGTGCGCTTAAGAAGTCCGGGCAACCTGCTGACGGTGACGGCGCAGACGGCAAGCCAGAAGCAAACAGCACCGAAACCCAGACGGCAACGCCGCCAGCCCAGCCAAAAGCGAAGCGGGAAACCAAAAAGCCCGCCGCTAAAAGCAAGCCGGCAGCGAAGAAAAGAACCACGCCAGCCCGCCAGAAGGCGGCGTCATAACCGAACGTGCCCCCGCGCACCCAGGCGGCACGGCAGGCGAAAACAGGCAACGCCGCGTCTTCGTCCTGCCGTCCACCGCCTGACTTATACGGAGTAGAGATCATGAGTCTGGTAGCCACTGAGCCAGTACGGCCAGCATCCGATCCCGTGCCGGATGATGGCGGCGCGAAAGTTGAAAGCCTGCCATTCTGGCCGGTCATTTCGCTGGCTGAACTACGCCGCGCGATGCGCCTTGATGGGCAGGTGACAACCGATCGCCTGATGTCGCGAACGGTGGAAGCGGTGGCCCATGTTAATGATCAGCTTTTCCTGTGGCGCCAGGTGCAGATTGATGCGGGCTATGAGTCATTAGCAGAAATTCCGGCCAGTCCGGTGAATGGCACTTCCGTGAAGGTATGGCGCTATAAAAACGCCGTGTATTCACTCACTAAGGCGCTGTTGATTGAAGGCTACCGCGATATTGACACCACCAGTAAAGGCGAAGACCACGCGGCGGCATTGAGCACGCAGATCGATACGCTGTGGCGGGATGTGCGCTGGTCAATCCGTGATATCCAGGACGAAAGCCGGGGTCTGGCGGAGTTGGTGTAATGAACGTTCAGGCGCAGCAAAACGACACGATCGACCTGCTTTGCTGGCGCTATTACGGCAGAACAGCAGGCGTTACCGAGGCGGTGATCGATGCCAATAAGGGCATTTCCGCCGCCACTGAGTTGCAGGCCGGGCAGATTGTCTACCTGCCAGAGATCCAGCCGCCAGCCCAGCGGGAAACCGTGCAGCTATGGGATTAAGGGGGAGGGTATGCACGACACACCACCGGGATTACTCGAACAAACAATGAAATGGATCGCTACTTATCTGCCGACACTGTTTGCGGCTGGTGCGGCGCTGAGTATTTCGGCGCTAATGAGCCTTTACGATGGGCAGTCTTTGCTTAAAACCGCCACCGGATCGCTGGTATGTGGGATTGTCACGCTTGCTGTGGCCGGTTCGCTGGAATATCTGGGGCTTCCGTCCAACGCAGTAACATTCGTGGGCGCCTCAATCGGATTTATGGGCGCGGATAAAGTCCGCAACAAAGTTACCGGGTTTATCGAAAACCGAATCGGAGGGATGAAAGGTGGAGATGAGCAATAACGGCATCAACATGCTGAAAGGTTTTGAAGGGTGCAGGCTGGCCGCTTATCAGGATTCTGTAGGCGTCTGGACGATCGGTTATGGATGGACTCAACCCGTCAACGGCGTGCCGATTGGCAAGGGCATGACCATTACGCAGGAAACAGCCGATAGCCTGTTGCGTAGCGGTCTGGTGCAGTATGAAAAAGGCGTTACGGGGCTGGTTAAAGTCACCATCAATCAAAATCAGTTCGATGCGCTGGTTGATTTTGCCTACAACCTGGGCGTAAAGGCGCTGGAAGGTTCCACACTGCTGAAAAAGCTGAATGCTGGCGATTTCGCCGGGGCTGCGGCTGAGTTTCCGAAATGGAATAAAGCAGGCGGCAATGTGTTGCCGGGGCTGGTTAAGCGTCGGGAAGCCGAGCGCACGTTATTTCTGGCCTGATCATTTTTAACCGTGCTGGCCGTGCGCATCGAGCGCGGTCATTTTTGACAGTGCTGCAGCACGTTCAATATTGACGGTGCGAGCTGGCGAGAGGTTTAGTGATGGGGTTGTCACGCTGGAAAGTGATCGTTTGTCTTGTGCTGGCCGCTGCTGCTGTATGGGGTTTTAGCCACTGGCGTTACAGCGCCGGTTACGGTGATGCCGATCAGCACTGGCGTGAAGAGTGGGCGCAACGTGATGCACGCGATGCCACCGCGCTGGCGAAAAGGCAGGCTGAAGCAAGGGTAGAAGAACAACGCCGACAAGGTGAAATTGATGCGATCAGAAAACAAGCCAGCCAGCAGCTTGCTGGCGTGCAGGCTGATGCCGATCGTGCCCGTGCTGCTTCTCGTGGGCTGCACGACAGGGCCGACAAACTCGCCAGGCAACTGGCAGACCGTGAACGCGCCTGCGGTGCCGGAACTCCCGGCAGAAGCGAGGCAGAAACCAGCGGCGCCGTACTGCTCGCCGACTTGTTCCGCCGCGCTGACGATCGAGCGGGGCAACTGGCAAAAGATGCTGATGAAGCAAGAGCCAGAGGATTAGCCTGTGAGGCTGCGTATGATGCGGTTAAGTCCGGGAGGGATAAGTAATGCTTAAACCCGATTTGCTGCGCCAGATGATAAGCCAGCATGTGCCCTGGCTGCGTGAGAATCCCGATAATCTGGCGGTTTACCTGCGTAAAGGCCGTATGGTCAGCACCGGCCAGCGTGCTGCTGCGTTTGAGTATCGCTATACGCTGGAAGTGCTGGTGATGGATTACCCTGAATCTCTGGATACTATCAGCGTGCCGGTGCTGGCATGGGCGCGCTTATATCAGCCTGATCTGTTGTTTAACCCGGACAGGCAGCAGAACGGCATAACATTCGAAGCCGATATCCTGAGTAACAGCACGATGGACGTGCTGATCCAGATTCAGGCTGATGAAGCAGTGATAGTCACCCGTGAAGATGGCGAGATCGTCACCCGTCATCGTGCTGACCCTGCACCGGGGCCAGAAATTGGCGCGTGGTCACTGGTATTTGTTGATGAGGTCAGCGGCGAAACATGGCAGGACAACAAACCGATCCCCTCTTCCAGCAGTTAGACGACTGGCTAGCCAGTGTGGCCGCGCAGCTTTCGCCGGGGCACCGTCGCAAGCTGACGCGCGACGTTGCGATCGGGCTGCGTAAGCGCCAGCAAAAGCGTATCGCCAGCCAGAAGAACCCCAGCGGTGAAAGCTATCCGGCCCGCCGCCGCAAAATACTGCGCACCCAGGGCGGGATAAAGTTTATATGGAATGATGAGGCCAGGGAGTTACGCAACTGGCGAACCACGGGCAGAGGTGAGCACCGCGCAATCACCGGCTATGACGTGGATCGCGGTGCCCTGCGCACGTTCTATAAGCGCGATATCCAGCGCTATATTGAAATCAATCTCAACCAGTCAAAGCAAAACCGCACCAGAAAGGATCCGATGTTCCGCAAGCTGCGCACCGCACGCTTTCTTAAGGCTTACGGTACGGGCGGCATGGCTGTGGTTGGCTTTCAGGGGCATACCGCCGAAATTGCCAGCGTTCACCAGTACGGTGAAGTCGATAACGTGGTGCCGGGTGCCCGTGCACGCTATCCGGTGCGTGAACTCCTGTGTATGACCGAGGGGGATTTAGACTGGCTGGCCGATACTGTTGTCGCCTTCATGCAAGAGATTTGATTGTCACAAACCCGCCACAATGGCGCCGCGTTGTTTGCGCGCGCGCGACTCCTGATACTGACTGCATAACCCAAAAGCCGAAACGGTCGTAAAGCCTGCTACCAGGTGGAAGCGACGCCGGACAGCGTAACCGGCACCACGGGAAACAGTCAGCACTATGAATTTAAACGAACTCTATCGCCTTATCTGCAATCTCGCCCGCATTGGCACCGTGCTGGAAGTGGATACGGAAAAGTATCTTGCGCGCGTCGAAACCGGCGAGAACAAAACCGACTGGATCCGCTGGGCAGTGCCGCGCGCCGGTGAAGCTGTGACGTGGTGGGCGCCGACAGAGGGCGAACAGGTTTATATTTTGTGCCCCTGCGGTGAGATGGAGACGGCATTCATTGCCGGAAGCCTTTACAGCGAAGACGCACCGCCGCCAGATGCTGGCGCTACCACCTGCGTGATCCTGCACCCGGACGGCGCCAGAATTTCCTATGACCCGGAGGCCAGCGCGCTGGTTGTCAGCGGGGTGAAAACGGCAAGCGTCACCGCGTCGGAATCCATTACCGCCACCGTGCCGGTGGTAACGGTCAAGGCAGATACGCGCGTTACCCTGGACACGCCGGAAGTGGTCTGCACCAATAATCTGAAAACGTCCACCTTTGAAGTGACAGGCGGCGGAAAGCTTAACGGAGCATTTACCGGGGTTATGACCATTAACGGCGTTAAACCAGACGATCATGATCATGGCAACGTACAGTCGGGCGGAAGCTGGACTAAGGGCATTAAATGAGCACCGTCCGCTACAGCGGCATGAATGCTGGTTCAGGCCATGCCATCACCGACAACGAGCATATAGCGCAGTCTATCGGCGATATTCTGTTAACGCCGATCGGTTCCCGTGTAATGCGCCGCGCTTACGGTTCGCAGCTTTTCAACCTGATAGATCAGCCGGTCGATAACGCCATAACGAAGCTGCGCGTTATGTCTGCCATCTACAGCGCCCTGTATTTATGGGAACCGCGGATCTCTCTGACCAGTATCACCCTGAGCGCGCCGGGCGCCGGTCGGCTGGTTGCCACTATCCAGGCCAATCGCACCGACAATCAGACGCCATTTAACGCCGATATCACATTGAGGGGCCAGGCATGAGCGGCACGATCGATTTATCGCAGCTACCGCCGCCCGTGGTGGTTGAACCGCTGGACTTCGAAACGCTTTTCGCGCAGCGCAAGGCCGCATTTATTGCAATGTACCCGGCAGACGAACAGGAAGAGATCGCCCGCACGCTTGAGCTTGAATCGGAGCCGATCACCATGCTGCTGGAAGAAAATTGCTATCGCGAATTGCTGTTGCGCCAGCGGGTGAATGAAGCGGCCCGCGCGGTAATGCTGGCTTATTCCTCAGATAGCGATCTGGATAATCTGGCTGTCAATTTCAACGTTGAACGTCTGACCATTCAGGAAGAAGACGACAGCGTTACCCCGCCAATTGAAGCTGTGATGGAGTCAGACGCGGATTTACGCACGCGTACCCAGCAGGCGTTTGAAGGTCTGAGCGTGGCCGGGCCAACGGCGGCATATGAATTTTGGGGGCGTTCGGCTGACGGGCGCGTAGCTGATATTTCGGCGGTCAGTCCTACACCTGCCTGCGTCACCATTTCGGTGCTGTCGCGTGAGGGTGACGGAACGGCCAGCGATGATCTGCTTTCCGTAGTAGCTGCTGCCCTGAACGATGAAGAGGTGCGCCCGGTGGCCGACAGGGTTACGGTGCAGTCTGCGGAAATCGTGCCCTACCAGATTGATGCAACGCTTTATATCTACCCGGGGCCGGAAGCCGAACCCGTCCGGCAGGCATCGGAACAGCAGTTACAGGCTTATATTGCTGCGCAGAATCGCTTAGGGCGTGATATCCGACTTTCGGCTATCTACGCCGCCCTGCACGTTGAAGGCGTCCAGCGCGTTGAACTGGCGCAGCCTGTTGCTGATATCGTGCTGAGTGACTACCAGGCATCGCACTGCACCGAGTACACCATAACGGTGGGGGGGTACGATGAGTAATGACCTGTTACCGCCCAGCGCCACCAGAATGGAGCGCATCGCCGCACGCGTCTGCGCGTCGCTGGGTGAAGTGCCTGTGCCTTTGCGTCAGTTGTGGAACCCGTGGACGTGCCGCGCCGATCTGCTGCCCTATCTGGCGTGGGCTTTCTCCGTCGATCGCTGGGATGAAGTCTGGCCGACCAGCACCAAACGAAAGGCGGTGGCCGATGCGTTCTACCTGCACAAGTACAAGGGTACAACAGGTGCTATGCGTCGGGTTGTGGAGCCGTTCGGTTTCTTCATCCGGGTTAACGAGTGGTGGAACATCGACACCGAACCCGGCACCTTCACGCTGGATATTGGCGTAGAAGACCAGGGAATAAGCGAAGAAACCTATCAGGAGCTTGAACGCCTGATCGCCGATGTGAAACCGTGCAGCCGCCATATGCTGGGTATGTCGCTTCACCTGCAAACAACTGGCGACGTATATATCGGCGCTTCCAGCTATTCCGGCGATACGTTGACCGTATACCCGTATTTCCCTGAAACCATAGCCGTGGGCGGTGATGATTACACCGGGGCGGCAATCCATTTAATTGACACCGTGGAGATCGCAAGTGGCGACTAAATATTATGCCGTGCTAACCAATGTGGGCGCGGCGAAACTGGCAAATGCCACGGCATTGGGTGTGCAGGTTGAGATCACCCAGATGGCTGTAGGCGATGGCAACGGCGCATTGCCGACGCCGAACCCGGCACAAAAGGCGCTGGTTCATGAGCTGCGTCGCGCGCCACTCAATACCCTGAGTATTGATCCGAATAACGCCAACCAGATTATTGCCGAACAGGTTATCCCCGAAGATGTGGGCGGGTGGTGGATCCGTGAAATCGGCTTATTCGATAAAGACGGCGATATGATTGCCGTAGCCAACTGCGCAGAAACCTATAAGCCGCAATTGCAGGAAGGTAGCGGGCGCGTTCAGATTGTCCGCATGATCCTGATCGTCAGCAGCACCGCCGCCGTGACGCTGAAAATTGACCCTTCGGTAGTGCTGGCAACGCGCCAGTATGTTGATGATCAGATAATCCAAGTGAAAGCCTATGTAGATCAGCAACTGGCGGCGCACATCGCAGCGGCAGATCCTCACAAACAATATGCACCCAAGGAAAGTCCGGCCCTGACCGGAACGCCTACGGCGCCGACTGCTACGGCTGGTAATAACTCCATGCAGATAGCGAATACCGCATTTGTTCAGGCGGCGTTGGTTGCCATGATTGGAGGTGCGCCCACGGCGTTGGATACACTGAAAGAAATTGCTGCTGCAATCAACAATGATCCTAATTTCAGTACAACCATTGGCAACGCTCTTGCGTTGAAAGCTCCGCTGGCAAGCCCGGCTATGACCGGAACGCCAACCGCACCTACTGCGGCGCAGACAGTGAATAATACGCAGATTGCCACTACGGCATTTGTGAAGTCAGCCATTTCTGCACTGGTGGCATCATCCCCGGCTGCGCTGGACACTCTGAATGAATTGGCGGCAGCGCTGGGTAACGATCCAAACTTTGCTACCACTGTTACAAATGCGCTGGCGGGCAAGATGGAAATCAGCAAAAACGGCGCTGATATTGCGGATGTTACTGCATTTTTGAATAGCCTTGGGCTGGGTGTGGGTTCTGCCCTGCCGGTTGGTGTGCCTGTTCCATGGCCGCTGGCAACCCCACCAAATGGCTGGCTGAAGTGTAATGGAGCTGTGTTCAATAAAACCAATTACCCTAAGCTGGCTGTGGCTTACCCTTCCGGCAATTTACCAGATTTACGTGGCGAGTTTTTGCGTGGTTGGGATGACGGGCGCGGGGTGGATAGTGGGCGTGCTTTACTGAGTATGCAATCAGATGATTTTAAAACGCATGAGCATAAATTTTTAGGTTCAGGCGGACAGAGTGGGAGTGCCACTGTTTTTGGGACAACACCCAACACGAACAACATTTACACCAACGCATTTAGTCAGCCTGGTGGTGGTACTCTTAACGCGTTTCAAAACCCAGGCGGCACCGAAACCAGACCACGCAACGTCGCATTTAACTACATCGTAAGGGCTGCATAATGGGAAAGGCGAAACTTGACAGTGAATTTATTGCCACGGTGGCCGGTGATATTACCGTGTTTAATTACGATGGTGAGACACGCGAATATCTTTCTTCAACCGTTGAATGTCTGGCTGTTGGCGTTGGCCTGCCAGCCAACTCCTGCACCGATGCGCCGGGGGAAAGCAAAGAGGGTTTTGCTATTTGCCGTAACGTCGATTTTACCGCCTGGGAATACGTCGCCGATCATCGTGGTGAAACGGTATACAGTACCGAAACAGGCGAATCCGTGATCGTTTCTTTGCCTGGTGATTACCCGGTGGGCACCACCACCGTGGCACCTGCCACATCTTACGATACGTGGAACGGTAGCGAGTGGGTGACGGATACGAAAGCGCAGCACGCGGCGGACGTGGAAACGGCGGAGCAACAGAAAGCTGCGCTAGTGCTTGAGGCGCAGGCAACGATCAGTCTCTGGCAGACGGAGCTACAGTTAGGGATTATCAGCGATGAAGATAAAGCCAGCCTGATCGCCTGGATGAACTACATCAAAGCCGTGCAGACGGTGGACACCTCGAAAGCGCCGGATATTACCTGGCCGGATAAGCCGGAATAAGTTTTCATTCCGGCACGCATGGACGTTTCTGACCGTGCTGGCCATGTGCATCGAGTACAGTCATTTTTAACGGTGCTGTAGCACGGTCAGTTATGGCAGTGCCGCCAGGAGGGGAAGCGGGCAGAGGCCCGCTTTTCTTATATCGAAAGGTTGGTTTTCACCAGAGAGAAGAGATCGTCGGTGGTCGTTTCGGCCAGCTTTTCCCGTATGTCCTCGCTTACCCGTTTCAGGTTGAGCGTAAAATCAATTTTCTTTGCCTTCCCGTCTTTAAAAAACTCAGTCCGGTTTTGCGTGATCTGCTCAATTACATACATGCCGTAGATCCTGCCTGTGCCTTCTATAAGGGGCCATGGGCGCCCGGAAAAAGCCATAGTTTCCAGCATGACAAGCGACACGTCACCGCCGCTTATTTCGGGGTACAGCGTGCCGCTGAGTACGATCGGTTCTTCATCTGCGCCGATGAACTGATAGCGCGGGGATTTCCCCACGCGATCGTTTTTGACGTGCCGCCAGGAGTTGGTTTTATTCGCACTCTGGTAAGGCGTGGTTTGCAGTGAAAAGGGGAACATCCCCAGAATCATCATCATGATATTGCCCTTAGACGTGATCGGTCAGTTGGGAACGCTTGCGCCGGTCGGCCTGCTGCTTCGCTAACGCAAGTTCTTCGCGCACGCGCCTGATAATGGTTTCTTCATCCAGTTTCTGGCCGCTAAAGTCGAAGTTAAGGTTATATACATCGCCACCCGGTGCAGGCATCAGCGCAGCGACGGAAGCCGCAGACGGCGACGCCGAAACGGGCACCCGTGCGGCGGGCTTCTCAACCTGCCACGGCGTAACGGAAGCGATCAGCGATCCGGCCTGCTGCGTCACCCAATCCGTAAGGGATGGTAGCTGGCGCTGCGCCTGCTTAAGCGGTTCCGAATATCCGCCACGGATCGGGATATAGGGCTGCTTATTCTTGAAGACGATTTCGCCGGGGCCGTCTTTCTTCTCCGTGGTATTGGTGGCGATTTTGTCCAGGCTGCTGCTCATCTTCGGCACGATGTTGGCTGGGCCCTTGAGCGAGTTAATTAAGCTTTCCTGCTTTTTCTGCTGGTCAATGGACTGCTGTTGCTTCTGGTTGGTTTTCTTCTGCTGATCGTCTTTCGGCGACCAGTTCCAACCCTTTTTAACCATTTTCTTTTGCTGCGGATCCCACTCCCAGACAACAGGGTCTTTGTGCATACTTTCCGCAGCTTGCTGCGCTGCTTTTGTTGCGTCGGGGATGGCGCCGAGTTTTTCCAGTACCCATCCTATACCGCGCGCTATTCCTTCGATTATTGGTGTTAATGCAGATAGAGCGTTACCGACAACCTTACCGAACGTTTCCCCGGCACTGGTGCAGGAGGCCAGCGCTTCGCTGGAGAACTGGATAGGTTCGAATAGTTTTGTGAACCACTCCCAGACGCCACCGACAGCATTACCGATAGAGTCAAAGAGTGGGGCCAGTGGTGCAAAGGCTGTGCTAAATGCTGCGGTTAAAGGCTGTAAGCCACTCATTAACCCGGTGTAAAAGCCAGTGAAAAAGGCTTTTATAGGTTCCCAGAATTTAATAACGGCGATCGCGGCTGCTGATAAAGCGATTACCAGTATTCCAATAGGGCTAAGAAGTAATGATAACCCGCCACCCAACGCCATCATTACGGTGCGTCCAACGTTCAACAAAGCGCCGAAACCGGAGGTTGCCAGAGTTCTGAGGCCATTACCAAGCCAGGTTATAGCCGTCATAGGCCTTGTGAATAGGGTAAATAGCCCCTGTCCGGCAACAACTGCACCGCGTGAAAGTGCCATTAACGCTGTGTTTAACCCGCCAATAGCTTGTTTGCTAAATTGGGTAATGCCAGACGCAGCAGACCGGAAGAGGGCAGGCCAGTCTTTAATGCTTCGGCCCACGCCAGATAGTGAGGGGATCAGCCCCCGTAATGTGCTGGATAATTTTCCCAGCGAGCCTATGAGTGGAGTTACCCCACCGGAGCCAGCCAGCGTGGTGAAGCTGAGGCGTACAAGCGCCATCGGGCCGAGCACTGCGCCGATGGACAGCATCAGGCCGCCCACGACAACCAGCAACGCGCCTATGGCAGCGGTGACTTTCATGATTGAGCCAACCAGCGCCGGGTTAGCCTCAACCCAGCGGCGGACGCTGCCAACCACCTTACTGACGGTAAGCATGATATCCATCAGCGGTTCGCGGAGTGTTTCCCCTGCTGAACTGAATGCGTTAACCGCGCCGGTTTTGGTCAGTTGCCATTGAGCAGAAAGGGAGGCTTTATTGATATCAGATTCCCGATTCATGGAACCTTTAGCGGCTGCGCCCTGCGTCAATTCTATCTGGCGGCGTAGTTCTGGCAGGTTGTTGGCAAGTTTCTGCGCATCATCGCCGAACTCTTTGCCGAAAATTTGGGTAAGGTTGGCTACCTGTTGATCAGGGGCTAGTTTTTTGGACGCTTCCAGCACTGAAATGATTGTGCCCATTGCGTCCACTGACATGCTCTTCTGAACTTTTTCGGCGCTGAGGCCGAGGGCGTCCAGACCCTGCATAAAGTTTTTGCCCTGAACCGTAGCGATTGAGAGTTCGCGCACCATTGCATTGGTGGCGCTGGCGGCAACTTCGGCAGGGGTGCCGAGCGTCAGAAAGGTGGAACCCAGCGCGGCGGCTTGCTTGTAATCCAGTTGGCTGGCTAGTCCGCCAACGCGCTGGAGCACGTCGATAATATCGGAGCCTTTCGACTTCGCGTTATCGTCCAGGTAGTTTATGGCGTCGCCTAACTGTTCAATGTTTTGGGTAGGGATTTTATACAGCCCAGCAATCTTACCGAGACTTTCAGAAAGCTGGTCGGCGGGAAGTTCGAAGGCAACAGAAGCCTTTGCCGCCATGCTGGCGAAAGACAGCAGATCGGCTTTTTGTTTTTCCCACGGATCATCGCTGTTTGCGACGCCCATACGTGCGCCGCCTTCGACCAGTGCGGCATAGTCAACAGCACCGTTTGCCATTGGCAGCTTTTCGCTGGCATCCATGATCGCCCGCTGCATTTCTTCATATTGCGGGGTGCGGTTGCCGCTGTCGTCACGCAAGCCGTTTACCTGTTTGGCTACGCCCTTCATCGCGTCTTCAAGACTGCTGTAGGATTTCACCGCAGCGGCGACAGGTGCGAGGGTTGCCGCACCCACGGCGGCGGTTTTCATTCCCCCGCTCATCATCTTTTCGCCGGTTTCTTTGGCGCGGCTGTAACGGGCCTGCGCCTGGTTAACAGCGTCAAGCCGTCGCTGCTGTTCGGCAAGCTGGCGGTTGTATTGCGCGGTGCGCTGGCTGATCTGTTCCGTCGCCCGGCTGGCACTGCTGATCGCAATGCCTTCGCTGTAGAAGCTGGCGCGCAACTGGTTAAGTTGCGTCTGCTCGCCTTTCTGCTGCTGGGTTAACTGGCGAATGGCTGCACGTTGCTGATTGAGGGCGGCAACCTGTTCGGCACTGCGCTGGCGTAACGGGCCATAAGCCGCCGCCATTTGCCGGGCCTGTTCTTTCGCCTGGGCCAGTTGTTCGGTGGTTTTTTTATTGGCTGCGGTGAGGCGGTCAAAGCTGGTTGCCTGACGCTCAAGCCCTTTAATGCTGGTTTTGGTTTGATTGATTTGAGACGCCAGCGCGGCGGCACTCTGGCGCGCCGCGTTGACAGGGCGGGACATATTATTCAGGGCGCTGAATGCCACCCTGATATTTAAATTGCGGTCTGCCATTAGTGATCTCCACCACTGCGCGCAGCCGCCTGATCACGCCATAACAGTATTTCCTGTACCGTCATGGCGTCCATCTCTACCGGCCGCCAGTGGAATATGACGGCGATATCTGCCATCAGGTCTTCTATGCGTTCGCAGGGGCATCGGATGATTCGTTGCCCGTATCCGTCGCGGTCAGATCCGAAGAGGGTTGCAAAAAATCAACCACCGCGTTGGCTAACTGGCAAAAATCCCAGGTATCCATTCGGGCAATCTCATCGGCGGTTAATGCCGGAGCGGTAACGCGGGGAAGCAGAATAACCAGCGCGTCATAGTTGGACGTCAGCACGTCATAGGCTTTTAAGCCGCGCAGTGATCCAGCCTGTTTAAGCACGGAAGTGATCGCCACTTCGGTGATTTTGGTCTTACCGCGCGTAATAGGGGCGGTAAGAATAACGGTGTTTTCTTTGGTTTTGCTCATGGTGCCGGGTTTCCTTATAGGCCGATGTTAGCGCGGTGTTTTTCCAGCACATCCACACCGGCAACTTTGTAGATCATGTTGAGCACATCAACTTCGATAATCTCTTCGCCGTTGATGGTCAGCTTGTAATACGTGTTTTTCAGGGTGTACTTATGCGAAGTGTCATCCCCGACTTTTGCCGAACCGGGATCCAGTTCAGTGAAGCGACCACGCGTCTGGATTTCGCACGGTACGGCGTCGCCGGTCGCGTCGTCCTGATAAGAGCCAGCAAAACGTGTTTGCATTCCGTCAGCGGTGGTAACGCCCCATTTTTTCAGCAATCCTGCATCCAGACCGCCAAGCGTGATATCCATATCCAGGGCGCCAGCGTCGAAGCCCAGATCCACCGCAACCGAACCCGGCATACCGCCCGCATGGTAGTCTTCGGTTTTTTTGGTGAGTTTGGCGGGGGTGATTTCCGGCACCATGCCGAAGTAGTTATCCCCGTCAAAGAACATATTGAAATATTTGAGTTTCTTAGGCAGTGCCATAAGCGCCCCCGGTTAGTTATTCACTGCGCTGGAAAACGTAGCGAAATATTCGTCGGTGAACTCCTGTACCAGGCTGAGATTTTCCAGCGGTGGAACAGGGGTGTAGTTGTACTTAATGGTCAGTTGACCATTGCGCAGGGTTTCCGAGGTATTCGGTTCCGGGTCATACCAGCAGCGGGCGCCCAGCAGCTTGCCAGCCGTCACATATGAGGTCAGCTTCTTATTGATGCCGTCCACAATGTCCTTTACCAGCGACGGGGTAAGCGGTTTATCAACATAGGCGAAATGGGCTTCGGCGACGGTATCCGCAACGATCTGCGCGGTTCGGGTATAGCTTTCGAAGATATACGTTTCGGCGTCGCAGGTACGCGATCCCCAGATGCGGTAGCCGTCCTGCTTGATCAGCGTGGTAACGCCTGCTGCGTTCAGTTCGTCGGCGTCGGTATCGGTGCCCTGCAACGTGAAATAGATATCCCGATCCATCCCCAGCACGTTATTAACGGGCACGTTGGAAATGGTTTTATGCCAGCCCTGCGTTGCGTCGATTTTGGCGCGCATCCCAACCGCATGGGCACCCACGGGCACGGTGGCATTCGCCCCGGCGTTGGTGTCGTAGCAGATGAAATTAGGCCAGATAACCATCATTTCACGCTGGGAGAACTGTTTGCGGTATTCCTTCACTTCGGCGATGGTGTTGCAGCCGTTCGCTGCCACGTAAGCAAACGCGCGCAGCTTTTCGGCAATGACGCCGAGTTGTGCGGCCACCGCTTCCGTATCAAGACCGGGAACAGCCAGGACGCGCGGACGTACGCCTACGCGCATTTCGGCAGACAGCAGCGCGTACATGCCGGTAAAGCGTCCGTTTGCATCGGTGCCGCCAATAACCAGTTGATCCTGTGTCTGTGCGGTGCCGCCTTCTGGCGGTTCGATATTTGCAGCATCAGCAACGCGGATCACAATGGTTTGCGGGCTGGTCTGGTCTGAAATCGCTTTCAGGGTGGTAAACAGGGTGCCGGTTTTACCTGCCTTGCCCAGCATGTTAGCCACGCGGGTGATCAGTACAGGGGTATCCAGTGGGAACGCTGTTTCGTCCGCATCATCAGCGGTGCAGACAACGCCGATCACCGCCGAATCAATGTCAGTGATCATCGTGCTAAGGTCGGTGGTTTCCGTGACGGTTACACCGTGATGGTAGTTAGTGGCCATGTATTTGCCTCGCCAGTTTAATGACTGCGAATATCATTGCGGCAATGGCAGGCCGATGCGATGAATAAGGGTTGTCAGCAACCTGCAACAATGACGGGGCGTTGTTCATGCGCGCGCGCGTGGCGACGATGTACCCCATCATGATGAAGGGGTTGATATGGACACGACAGAAAACCGATATTCGCCGCGCCCGGCGTTCAGTATTGAAATTGAAGGTAATCAGCTTACGGCGCTGGATAACCGGCTGATCTCTCTTTCCCTGACAGATAACCGGGGCTTTGAAGCGGACACGCTGGATCTGACTCTGGATGATGCAGACGGGCAGGTAGCATTACCACCACGCGGCGCAAAGATATCGGTGGCGCTGGGCTGGGATAATGATCCATTGGTTTTTAAGGGCGTCTATACGGTTGACGAGATTGGACACGCTGGCCCGCCTGACCAGCTAACGATCAGTGCCAGAAGCGCAGATTTCCGCGATACCTTCAACGTGAAGAGGGAATATAGCTGGCACGATATTACCGTGGGGGATGTGGTCGCCAGCATTGCCAGCCGCTACGATCTGCGTGCGGGTGTCAGCGAAGAACTGGCGAAGATTGAGATAGACCACGCCGATCAGACGAGTGAATCAGATATCAGTTTCTTAACGCGCATGGCCGAAATGCTGGGCGCGGTGGCAACCATTAAAAACGGTATGCTTCTGTTTATCACGCCAGGTAAGGGAGTGACGCAGAGCGGCAAGCCGCTGCCGGTGATCGAGATAGTCCGGTCAAGCGGTGATAAACATCGCTTTAACGTAGCCGACCGCGACGCGTACACGGGCGTAACTGCATACTGGCTTGATCTCAACTTTGGTAAAAAACCATCCACTACCGTGAAGAAAACAATCCGCAGGCGGCGAACCAGCCAGGCCAAAAAGAAAGAGCCTGCATCCAGCAAAAAAGAGGGTGATTATCTGGCCGGGGCCGAAGGTAACGTTTTTGTTATCCGTAAAACCTTCAAGACGGAAAAGGCGGCGAAGCGTGCCGCTGCGGCTAAGTGGCGGGAGTTGCAGCGTGGAGCGGCGACGTTCAGCATCACCCTGGCGCGTGGCCGCGCAGATTTGTACCCGGAACAGCCCGCCAGCGTCTACGGCTTTAAGTCCACGATTGACAGTGGGAACTGGACGATAACGCGGTGCGTTCACGATATTGGTGGGGGAGGGTTTACCACGTCGCTGGAACTGGAAGTAAAAATCGACGACTGGACAGCGGAGAGTGACGATTCAACGTCTTAAGCGTTATACTTGCGTTGATATTAACCAGTCCTGAAAGGAGGCCCGCGTATGGCAATGCGCTGTCCTCGCTGCCGTGCAATAGCAAAAACCAGAACCAGCGTTGAGCTGAGTTTGCTTGTACGGCGCAGCTATCACCAGTGTCAAAATATGTTGTGCGGGTACTGTTTCACCAGCATGACGGAAATAGACGGTTCACTAAACCAGACCCAGCCAGCGCCCGGCGCGATGGTGCCACAAGAAGCTTTTCCACGAAGTCACCACGGCGAAGATCAGTTATCGCTGGCACTCTAAAATAACCCGCCTATATGGCGGGTTAATTTTTATTTATTCAAACAAAATCAACTGATAGGCTTTATGGCGGTTATGTAACCATGTCTATGGAGTCTAGGAAAATGGCATTAGTAAACTGCCCGGAATGCAGTAAAGAAATTAGTGATTCAGCGTTTAAATGCCCGTCTTGCGGCCATCAGGTCAGAAAGCCGAAGCGCTCATTTTTTGGCAAGATCGTTAAGTGGATATTTATCCTGTTTAACATCTTTATGATCTATTGCATTTTTGCCGGGGCTGGCGGCAGTAGTGACGTTATCAATAACGCAGCCTCAGACGCAGAACGGGCCGGAGCCGCAATTGGTACGGGGCTGGGGATGATGATGCTGGGAACCATCTGGGTTATTGGCGATATCATTATCGGAATGTTTGTTTTCTTTACCCGCCCGAAATCATGAAAGGTAATGGTATGAAAAAGATAATCATTGCTCTGGCGCTTTGCTCTTCTGCTGTATCAACAGCGTATGCGGTAGAACCAGTTAAAGCCGATATTAACAATGACGCTTTAATGAAATGCCAATCCGAGGCAAAAAGTGATGCGCGTTTAGCTTGTTACGATAAGGTTCTTCCACCGAAAGTAGCCGAAGAGGCTAAGCCAGTAGTAGGTGTTGGAAAATGGCAGGTATCCACGAAAACTTCACCTGTGGATGATTCAGAGAATGTTTATGTTAGCCTTTCTGCTAATGATTCTTTCCGGTCGCAGTTTGGGGAATCGATCACACCAAGTCTTTACATCACTTGCCGCGAGAAAAAAACAGAACTTTTCCTCAATTGGGATACCTATCTTGGGTTGAATGAAACACAGATGTTATCTCGCTTGGATAAACAGAAGGCAAAAACGAAAACATGGGACATATCTAGCGATACCAAATCCGTATTTTATCGTGGCAATGTCATCGAGTTCGTCAAGGCGCTGAGCCAGGCTAACTCAATGTTTACTCAGATCACGCCTTACAATGAAAGTCCCGTGAGTGCGACATTTGATGTTGCTGGACTGTCAGAGGCATTGAAGCCACTTCAAAAAGCGTGTGGATGGAAGTAATGCGGTGTGCAGCCCCGTAATGCACGGGGCTTTTTTTTGTCGAAGTGTAGTCAAAATGTAGACGAAGATTAGAATAAATCATTTTATTCCATTGTGTTACTGGCCGGATTTCTTCACCATCCCTGTCTTCCCCCACATGATGTGGGGGTTTTTTTTGCCCCGCATCCGCCCTGTTAACCGTTTATTCATCCTTAGACTCCCCATGCTTCCGTTATAATAGCGGCATGACATGACAGGAGCGTTTATGAATCAATCCTATGGAAGACTGGTAAGCCGGGCCGCCATTGCGGCGACCGTCATGGCCTCCAGCCTGTTACTGATTAAAATCTTTGCCTGGTGGTATACCGGCTCGGTCAGTATTCTGGCGGCGCTGGTGGACTCGCTGATGGACATTGCCGCCTCATTGACCAACCTGCTGGTCGTGCGTTACTCGCTGCAGCCAGCGGATGAAGAGCACACCTTTGGGCACGGTAAAGCGGAGTCGCTGGCCGCGCTGGCGCAAAGTATGTTTATATCCGGTTCTGCGCTGTTCCTGTTTCTCACCGGCATTCAGCATCTCGTCTCGCCGACACCGATGAACGATCCCGGCGTCGGCGTCGTTGTGACGATCGTTGCGCTTATATGCACACTTGTTCTGGTAACGTTCCAGCGCTGGGTCGTTCGCAAAACGCAAAGTCAGGCCGTACGGGCGGATATGCTTCATTATCAATCTGATGTTATGATGAATGGGGCTATTCTTATTGCGCTCGGTCTGGCCTGGTATGGCTGGCATCGCGCCGATGCGTTATTTGCGTTAGGGATTGGTATCTATATTTTATATAGCGCCCTGCGGATGGGGTATGAAGCGGTGCAATCACTGCTTGACCGCGCCCTCCCGGACTCAGAACGTAATGAAATTTTTTCTATCGTGACCTCCTGGCCCGGCGTCAGCGGTGCACACGATCTTCGAACGCGGCAGTCAGGGCCGACCCGCTTTATTCAGATTCATATTGAAATGGAAGACAACCTGCCACTGGTTCAGGCTCACGTTATTGCTGAGCAGGTCGAGCAGGCGATTTTGCAGCGTTTTCCTGGTTCAGACGTCATCATTCACCAGGATCCCTGTTCGGTTGTACCCGGTCATGTTGGGCTTTCGTAATTCGTTGTAAAAAAGTGAGCCAGGCCAGCATTTTGTGTATAAATTACCGCCGTTTGGTCTGACCTGAATCAATTCAGCTGGAAGGGATTGATATACTATTTGCAGTATTCGTTGGTCGATAAGTTTCTTCCGGCAACAGATTTCAATTTTGCATTCCTAAGTTCAGAGGTAGTCATGATTAAGAAAATCGGTGTGTTGACAAGCGGCGGTGATGCGCCGGGCATGAACGCGGCAATTCGTGGTGTTGTCCGTGCAGCGCTGACGGAAGGCCTGGAAGTTTTTGGCGTTTATGACGGTTATCTGGGCCTGTATGAAGATCGTATGGTTCAGCTCGACCGTTACAGCGTGTCTGACATGATCAACCGTGGCGGTACTTTCCTCGGTTCCGCGCGCTTCCCGGAATTCCGTGATGAACACGTTCGTGAAGTGGCTATCGAAAACATGAAGAAACGCGGCCTGGACGCCCTGGTGGTTATCGGTGGTGACGGCTCCTACATGGGTGCAAAACGTCTGACCGAAATGGGCTTCCCGTGCATCGGTCTGCCGGGCACCATCGACAACGACATCAAAGGTACTGACTACACTATCGGCTTCTTTACTGCACTGGGTACCGTTGTTGAAGCGATTGACCGTCTGCGTGACACCTCGTCTTCTCACCAGCGTATCTCTATCGTTGAAGTGATGGGCCGTTACTGTGGCGACCTGACGCTGGCGGCAGCCATTGCGGGCGGTTGTGAATTTATCGTCGTGCCAGAAGTCGAATTTAGCCGTGAAGATCTGGTGGCTGAAATCAAAGCAGGCATCGCGAAAGGTAAAAAACACGCAATCGTGGCTATCACCGAGCACATCTGTGACGTTGACGAGCTGGCGAAGTACATCGAAGCCGAAACCAAACGCGAAACCCGCGCGACCGTACTGGGTCACATCCAGCGCGGCGGTTCCCCAGGCCCGTACGACCGTATTCTGGCGTCCCGTATGGGCGCGTACGCTATCGATCTGCTGCTGCAGGGTCACGGCGGCCGCTGCGTCGGTATTCAGAACGAAAAACTGGTTCACCACGACATCATCGACGCGATTGAAAACATGAAGCGTCCGTTCAAAGGTGACTGGCTGGACTGCGCGAAAAAACTGTACTGATCGGCTCTGTTGCCCGGTGGCGGCAAGGTAAATGCAAAACGGTAACCCTTGGGTTACCGTTTTTTTATGGTTGCTCCCTCTCCCGGGGGAGAGGGTTGGAATGAGGGCATCAGGCCGCTCATCCACTTCTTTTATTCCACTACGTTATAGCCAATCTTTTTTTATTCTTTAATCCTCGATTCGCTTTCTGGCACGCTGCATTCATCAAAACACTACACAAGAGAGCTGGGCGATGAATAAATGGGGCGTGGGTTTAACATTATTGCTGGCATCGACCAGCGTTCTGGCTAAGGATATCCAGTTACTGAACGTGTCATACGACCCGACGCGTGAACTGTACGAGCAATACAACAAAGCGTTCGCGGCACACTGGAAGCAGGAAACCGGTGACAACGTGGTGGTTCGCCAGTCGCATGGCGGCTCCGGCAAGCAGGCGACGTCCGTGATAAACGGTATTGAAGCCGACGTGGTGACCCTGGCGCTGGCCTACGATGTCGACGCGATCGCCGAGCGTGGCCGTATCGACAAAAACTGGATCAAACGCCTGCCGGATAACTCTGCGCCATACACTTCGACCATCGTCTTCCTGGTGCGTAAAGGCAACCCGAAACAAATTAAAGACTGGAACGACCTGATCAAACCGGGCGTTTCTGTGATTACCCCGAACCCGAAAAGCTCCGGCGGCGCTCGCTGGAACTACCTGGGCGCGTGGGGTTATGCACTGCATCACAACAATGGCGACCAGGCCAAAGCTCAGGAATTCGTGAAGGCGCTGTATAAAAACGTTGAGGTGCTGGACTCCGGCGCGCGTGGCGCCACCAACACCTTCGTTGAGCGCGGGATTGGCGACGTGCTGATTGCCTGGGAAAACGAAGCTCTGCTGGCGACCCACGAGCTGGGTAAAGACAAATTCGAGATCGTGACCCCGAGCGAATCGATTCTGGCTGAGCCGACCGTTTCCGTGGTCGATAAAGTGGTTGAGAAGAAAGATACCAAAGCGGTGGCGGAAGCCTACCTGAAGTATCTGTACTCGCCAGAAGGCCAGGAAATTGCGGCTAAAAACTTCTATCGTCCACGCGATGCGGCGGTCGCCAAGAAATACGAAGGGGAGTTCCCAAAACTGAAGCTATTCACTATTGACGATGTGTTCGGCGGCTGGACGAAAGCGCAGAAAGAGCACTTCTCCAATGGCGGTACCTTCGACCAAATTAGCCAGCGCTAACCATTAGCCTGTGACACGGTGACCCGGCGTGAGAAATCCGCCGGGTTTTTTATTTGGTCATCATTTTGCGTTACTCTTTTGCCTCTATTGAAAACAGGGAACGCGTTGTGAAAAAAATTATCTTATTGATCCTCATTGTCATCGCCCTTGCCGCTGGCGGCGTGTACTGGATGAAAGCGGGTAATCCGAATGCGTTGCGCCATATCGTTCTCGACCAGTGTGTGCCGAATCAGATCCAGAACCGTAACCCGGCACCCTGTGCGCAGGTGAAAACGGATGCAGGCTATGTGGTATTTAAAGATCGCAACGGGCCGCTGCAATACCTTTTGATGCCAACATATCGCATCAACGGTACCGAGAGCCCGCTGCTGACCGACGCTCATACGCCGAACTTTTTCTGGCTGGCGTGGCAGTCGCGCAGCTTTATGACCCTGAAGCGTAGATCCGAGGTGCCTGATAGCGCCATTTCGCTGACGATTAACTCGCCGACTGGCCGCACGCAGAACCATTTTCATATTCATATCTCCTGCCTGCGCCCGGACGTGCGCGAGAAGCTCAACGCGGCGCAGGGAGAAATCAGCACCCAGTGGCTGCCGTTCCCGGGCGGGCTCGAAGGCCATGAGTATCTTGCGCGTCGGGTGACGGAGAATGAGCTGGTCCAGCGCAGCCCGTTTATGATGCTGGCGGAAGAGCTGCCGGAAGCGCGCGACCATATGGGGCGTTTCGCGCTGGCAATGGCGCAGCAGTCGGATGGCTCTTTTGTTTTGCTGGCGACCGAGCGTAACCTGCTCACGCTTAACCGCGCGTCTGCGGAGGAACTGCAGGATCATCAATGCACTATCCTGAAGTAACCCCACCATAAATCGCGTTTACTCGGGCTGCCTGTCACCGTAGACTTGCTGAAAAATTCTACAGGAGACAGGTATGTCGCTCTGGTTAACGTATCCTCTGCTGCTGCCCTCACTGATTGTTGGCGTCACCATCGTGCTGTGGGCGACGTCGCTATTGCCGGAATTTATCACCGCGCTGCTGTTCTTCACGGCGGCGATGACCGCCAGAATCGCCCCGCCGGAAGTGATCTTCGGCGGTTTTGCCTCGTCGGCTTTCTGGCTGGTATTCAGCGGCTTTGTGCTTGGCGTGGCGATCCGTAAAACCGGACTGGCGGACAGGGCCGCCCGGGCGCTGTCGGCAAAGCTCACCGACTCCTGGGTGTTGATGGTGGCGAGCGTGGTGCTGCTGAGCTACGCGCTGGCGTTTGTGATGCCGTCGAACATGGGACGTATTGCGCTGCTGATGCCGATTGTCGCGGCGATGGCAAAACGCGCCGGTATCGCCGACGGCTCCCGCGCCTGGTTCGGGCTGGCGCTGGCGGTGGGGTTCGGGACTTTCCAGCTTTCGGCGACGATCCTGCCTGCTAACGTCCCTAACCTGGTGATGAGCGGTGCGGCCGAAGGCTCGTACGGCATCCATCTGAACTATGTCCCGTATCTGCTGCTGCACACGCCGGTGCTCGGTATTCTCAAAGGCCTTATTCTGATTGGCCTCATCTGCTGGCTATTTCCCGGTAGCCCAAAACCGCCGAAGGAACAGGCGCCCTCTGAGCCTATGGGGCGGGATGAAAAGCGTCTTGCCTGGCTCCTGGCGGTGGTGCTGGGGATGTGGATCACGGAGAGCTGGCACGGCGTTGGGCCGGCGTGGACGGGGCTGGCGGCGTCGATCATCGTCATGCTGCCGCGCATTGGTTTCATTACTGGGGAAGAGTTTTCTGCCGGGGTGAACATGCGCACCTGTATTTACGTCGCGGGGATTCTTGGGCTTGCGATCGTCGTGACGCAAACCGGTATCGGAACGGCAATGGGCGAGGCGTTGCTTCGCATTATGCCGCTGGATGCAGACAGACCGTTCACCAGCTTCCTGGCGCTGACCGGTATTACCACGGCGCTCAACTTCATTATGACCGCCAACGGCGTGCCGGCGCTTTACACCACGCTGGCGCAGAGCTTCTCGGACGCGACCGGTTTCCCGCTGCTGTCGGTGATCATGATTCAGGTGCTGGGCTATTCCACGCCGCTGCTGCCGTATCAGGCGTCGCCGATCGTGGTGGCGATGGGGCTAGGAAAGGTGCCTGCCAGGGCGGGGATGGTGCTTTGTCTGGCGCTGGCTATCGCAACGTATCTGGTGCTGCTGCCGCTGGATTATCTGTGGTTTAGTTTGCTGGGGAAAGTGTAGTTCGGTGCGAGCGGTTTCCCCTCACCCAACCCTCTCCCAAAGGGAGAGGGAGGAGAAGAGCGGCGGGCAAGCGCAAGCGCCACCCGCCACAAAGGCAATTACGCCTGTTTAGCCGCTTCTGCCGCTTTAACGATCACCGCGAAAGCGTCCGCTTTCAGGGATGCACCGCCAACCAGCGCGCCATCGATGTCTGGCTGGGTGAACAGCTCAGCAGCGTTGGAGGCGTTTACGGAACCGCCGTACTGAATAATCACTTGCTCAGCGACCTTCGCGTCGGCTTTAGCAATGTGGTCACGAATGAATTTGTGAACCGCCTGAGCCTGCGCAGGGGTTGCAGATTTGCCGGTACCGATCGCCCAGACTGGCTCGTAAGCGATTACCGCGCCTTCGAACGCTGCCGCGCCCTGGGTTTTCAGCACTGCGTCGATCTGACGTGCACATACTTCTTCGGTTTTGCCCGCTTCGTTTTCCGCTTCGGTTTCACCGATGCACAGAACCGGGATCAGACCCTGCTCTTTCAGCACGGCGAATTTCTTCGCGATGAACTCATCGGATTCTTTGTGATAGGTGCGACGCTCGGAGTGGCCGATGATGATGTATTTTGCGCCGATATCTTTCAGCATTTCAGCGGAGGTTTCACCGGTGAACGCGCCAGACAGGTTAACGTCAACGTTCTGCGCGCCCAGAATGATGTGGCTGCCGTCAGCGGCGTGTTTAGCCAGATCCAGGTACATATCCGGCGGAGCGATAGCAACCGCGCAGCCCGTCACGCCAGCCAGCTCTTTACGCAGGTTCGCAACCAGCTCGTTTACCATGTGGCGGCTGCCGTTCAGTTTCCAGTTACCCATCACTAAAGGATGTCGCATTTCAATTCTCCACGCTAAATAAGCGAATTAAGGAATATGGCCACCCTGTCGGGCAGCATGGTCTGTGAATCAGTATAGAGATTTTCCCTCGAAAGGCTTTGCTTTTTGTCATTAATTCGCCCCGCCGAGGGTGTCAGATAGTGCCAGCTTAATCGGTTCAACAGCGAAGGTCAGTCCTTTTTCGCCGTTGTCCGCCACAACATAGCGGATCGCGCCTTCGGTATCAGCGTAGTAACGCTTGTTTTTCCCGGCGGTAAGGAGTTTTTGCAGCTTTTGCTGACTTTGTTTTTTCGTCAGCGCAGGGGTAAAGGCCTGCAGTACCGCGCTCATGTACTCCAGCGCTTTCGCCTTAGCGGCTTTCTGCTCTGGCCCCTGTATCGGCAGCCAGGTGATTTGCATGCTTTTGATTTTTAACGTACCGCGCTCCAGCGCCGTGGAAGCATACAAATTCTCATTTATCTTGCTTGCCGCACGGGTCAGTGTAGGGGTATCGCGGGAGCCATCAATGGCGCGAAACTCATCCAGCGGCAGCGTGGGGTTGGTCTGATTGAAGGTTTCACGAAACTGGCTGATGGACTGATCGAACGACGGCGCGCCCGCCAGCAGATAGGGTGCTGTGGTCGGGGCTGTGGTTTCGGCGGCGTGCAGGGGATAACCCGCGCTGAGCAGCGCTAAACACAGGAAAAGAGAACGTGCCGAACTTTTCATCAACATTGCCCCTGGCCGTAAGTGCTCATGATTAAAACGATATCTGGTCGGCTTGTCAAAAGGTCACAACTCCAGGGTAAAATGCGCGCTATACGATAATAAGGAACCTTACATGACCATACAGCAGTGGCTGTTTTCATTCAAAGGGCGTATTGGACGCCGTGATTTCTGGATCTGGATGGTGACGTGGGTTGTCGCCATGCTGCTTCTGTTTTTCGTTGCTTACAACGCCTGGCTGAGCACGCAAACGGCGGCCTTCGCGCTGGTCTGTCTGCTATGGCCAACGGCGGCGGTTGTCGTAAAACGGCTGCACGATCGCGGACGTTCCGGCGCGTGGGCATTTCTGATTATTCTGGCGTGGATGCTGGTGGCGGGAAACTGGGCGATGCTTCCGTCCATCCTGCCGTGGGTCGTAGGCAGGCTGCTGCCGTCGGTCATCTTCGTGATGATGATTGTCGATCTGGGCGCGTTTATTGGCACCCAGAGCGAAAACAAATACGGTAAAGACACCCTTGAGGTGAAATACCGCTGATCACCAGTAGTGTTCGGCGGTCATATGGCCCGGTCGGCGGCGAAGATGTTTCGTCATCTGCCGGGTATCCTTCAGAAGCTGCTGCGTGTCCCGCACCATCTGCGGGTTGCCGCACAGCATGACGTGGCTGGTTTCAGCGTTCAGCGGCAAACCCACCGCGTCTTCCAGGGCTCCACTCTCAATTAACGCCGGCACGCGGCCGGTAAGCGCTCCTGCTACGGTTTCGCGGCTGACCACCGTCTGAATCTTTAACTTCCCGCCGTACTGCTGTTCAAGCGCCTGCATCTGCGGCAAATAGCTCAGGTCCGCGGCGTAGCGCGCAGCGTGTACCAGCACGATGTTTTTAAAGCGCTCCAGATCTTTGCCGTACTGCAAAATAGAGAGATAAGGGCCGATGGCCGTACCGGTTGCCAGCATCCAGAGCGTGTCGCAGTCGGGGATCTCTTCGAGCACAAAGAAGCCTGCCGCTTCACTCACAATTTGCACGTCGTCGCCGGGCTTAAGGGCGGCAAGGCGCGGGCTGAGCTTACCGTCAGGAACGGTGACCAGATAGAACTCGAGATCCGGGTTATCAGGCGCGTTAACGTAAGAATAGGCGCGCTGCACGCGCTCGCCGTCGACGTCCAGCCCCAGCTTCGCAAATTGCCCGGCCTTAAACGGGTGAACGGGAGCATGTACGGTGAGACTAAATAGCGCATCGGTCCAGAACTGTACCTTTGTGACTTTACCTGTTACCCAGTCCGCCATGATCTTCTCCTGTGCTGTTTCTCTGTTCTATCTTCCGTACTTGTGGTGATAATTTCCAGCCCGTCAGGGCCGGAAAGCTCTATCGATCAAACGGTTTTACAGAATGTGCGTCTGCACGTCCGGGTCTTTGCGGTCGAGATAGTGGATTGACTGGATGCGGCGAATGGTGCGTGATTTACCGCGAATCAGCAGCGTTTCAGTGGTGGCCATATTACCCTTGCGGGTGATGCCGTCCAGCAGATCGCCTTTGGTGATGCCGGTCGCCGAGAAGACAACGTTATCGCTACGCGCCATCTCGTCCAGAGGCAGCACTTTATTGGCCTCGATGCCCATCGCTTCGCAGCGCGCCAGCTCGTTTTCCCCGATACGGCGGTTCTCTTCGCTGTCGCCTTTTACCTCATGGCGGGGCAGCAGACGGGCCTGCATATCGCCATCCAGCGCGCGGATCACCGCCGCAGAGACCACACCTTCCGGCGCGCCGCCGATGCCGTACAGCACGTCGACTTCGCTGTCCGGCATGCAGGTCAGGATCGAGGCGGCAACGTCACCGTCAGGGATAGCAAACACGCGCACGCCGAGCTTTTGCATCTGCGCAATAGTGGCGTCGTGGCGCGGTTTCGCCAGAATGGTGACGGTGAGTTCGCTAAGGGGTTTGCCCAGGGCTTTGGCGATGTTTTGCAGGTTCTCTTCCAGCGGCAGGCTAAGGTCGATTGCGCCCTTCGCGCCTGGGCCGACAATCAGCTTTTCCATGTACATGTCCGGCGCGTTCAGGAAGCAGCCCTTATCGCCGACGGCCAGCACCGCTAACGCATTGGCCTGACCCATCGCCGTCATGCGGGTGCCTTCGATCGGGTCGACGGCGATATCCACGGCATCGCCTTTGCCGGTACCGACTTTTTCACCGATATAGAGCATCGGCGCTTCGTCGATCTCGCCTTCGCCGATTACGATGGTGCCGTCAATGTTGACCTGGTTAAGTACTATGCGCATGGCATGGACGGCAGCGCCGTCTGCGGTATTTTTGTCGCCACGGCCCAGCCATTTATAGCCTGCAAGGGCTGCTGCTTCGGTGACGCGGGAAAACTCGATAGCAAGTTCACGTTTCATGAGGTACTCGTGCAATCAAAAGGAATTGCACGAAGTTTATCACAGAGTGGGTAAGGTGCGGTCTGTACTCCCCTCACCCTAACCCTCTCCCCAAAGGGGCGAGGGGGCCTAAAACACCCTCTCCCCTTTGGGGAGAGGGCCGGGGTGAGGGGGATTACTCTTCGTGCTCTTCCCACGCCAGGGCGCGTTTCACCGCTTTTTTCCAGCCGCTGTAGCGGAAGTTACGCTCGGTGGTTTCGATGCCCGGACGGAATTCGCGTTCAATAACCGCTTTTTCCTGCAGCTCGTCCAGGTTCTGCCAGAAGCCTACCGCCAGACCGGCAAGGTACGCCGCGCCCAGCGCCGTGACTTCACGCACTTCAGGGCGCTCAACGCGGGTGCCGAGAATGTCGGACTGGAACTGCATCAGGAAGTTATTCGCTACCGCACCGCCGTCCACGCGCAGGGCGTGCAGACGAATACCGGAGTCAGCCTGCATCGCTTCCAGCACGTCGCGCGTCTGGTAGGCGATGGATTCCAGGGTAGCGCGAATAATGTGGTTAGAGTTCACACCGCGCGTCAGCCCGAAAATTGCGCCGCGTGCATACGGATCCCAGTACGGTGCGCCCAGACCGGTGAACGCAGGCACCACGTACACGCCGTTGGTGTCTTTCACTTTGGTCGCGAAGTACTCGGAGTCGAACGCATCGCTGATCAGCTTCATTTCGTCGCGCAGCCACTGAATGGATGCACCCGCCATGAACACCGCACCTTCCAGCGCATAGTTCACTTCGCCGCGCGGACCGCAGGCGATGGTGGTCAGCAGGCCGTTTTCTGATTTCACCGCCTTCTCGCCGGTGTTCATCAGCATAAAGCAGCCGGTGCCGTAGGTGTTCTTCGCCATCCCTTCCTTGACGCACAGCTGGCCGAACAGCGCCGCCTGCTGGTCACCGGCGATACCGGCGATAGGAATACGGGTGCCGCCTTTACCGCCGATGTTGGTCTGACCGTACACTTCTGAAGACTTACGCACTTCAGGCAGCATCGCGCGCGGAATGTCCAGCGCGTCCAGCATCTTGTCATCCCACTCCAGGGTATTGATGTTGAACAGCATGGTACGCGAGGCGTTGGTGTAGTCGGTGACGTGAACGCGTCCCTGGGTCATCTTCCAGATAAGCCAGGTATCGACGGTACCGAACAGCAGCTCGCCGCGTTTAGCACGCTCGCGTGAACCTTCTACGTGGTCGAGGATCCATTTCACTTTGGTGCCGGAGAAATACGGGTCAACCACCAGACCGGTGGCGCTGCGCACGTACTCTTCCATACCGTCGCGCTTCAGCTGTTCGCAGATCTCGGATGTACGGCGGCACTGCCAGACGATAGCGTTGTAAATGGGCTTACCGGTTTCACGTTCCCAGACAATCGTCGTTTCACGCTGGTTGGTAATACCAATCGCGGCAATCTCGTCGGAACTGATATCGGCTTTCGCCAGCACTTCGACCAGCGTGGAGCTTTGTGACGCCCAAATCTCCATCGGGTCGTGTTCTACCCAGCCTGGACGAGGATAAATTTGCTCAAATTCGCGCTGTGACACGCTGACGATGTTCGCGTCATGATCCATTACGACAGCGCGGGAGCTGGTAGTGCCCTGGTCGAGCGCAACGATATATTTTTTTTCGGTCATGGTATGTGTCCCGTAGTCAGATTACAGCGAAGCTTTTTGTTGTGCGGTAGAAGTCGTTTCCTTCTCCTCTTCCACACAGGTGTCGCACGGTAAGTGGCGACCAATTAATTTGCGGTAGCTAAACGCACCCAGCGCAGCCCCGACAACCGGCGCAAACAGCGGTACCAGGAAGTAAGGAATGTCTTTGCCACCGGTGAAAGCGACGTCACCCCAGCCGGCGATAAAGGCGAAGACTTTTGGTCCGATATCACGAGCCGGGTTCATCGCGAAGCCGGTCAGCGGGCCCATGGATGCGCCAATCACCGCAATCAGCAAACCAATCAGCAGGGGTGCCAGCGGGCCGCGCGGAATGCCGTTTCCGTCGTCGGTCAGCGCCAGGATAACGCCCATCAGAATAGCGGTAATCACCATTTCAACTGCGAACGCCTGCACAAAATTGATATGCGGGTTAGGGTAGGTTGAGAAGATGCCTGCCAGATCCAGACTTTCGACGCTGCCGCGTACCATATGATGCGTCTGTTCGAAGTCGATGAAAAGATTGTAATAAAGCCCGTAAACTAACGCCGCTGCGCAAAACGCGCCGGCAAACTGAGAAAGAATGAAAGGAACAACTTTGCGTCCGTCAAAGCACGCGAACAGCCACAGTGCGATTGTCACCGCCGGGTTAAGATGTGCACCAGAAACCCCTGCAGTCAGGTAGATGGCCATCGCCACGCCCAGACCCCAGATGATACTGATTTCCCACTGACCAAAACTGGCACCCGCCACTTTCAGTGCAGCAACACAGCCCACTCCGAAGAATATCAACAACCCGGTACCAAGGAACTCGGCAATGCACTGGCCTTTTAAGGTTGATGTCTGACTCATAATCGGAATCCTGAAGAAATTGATGTTTATTGTTAGCATGGCCGCCCGTGACAGCCACGATGCCCTGTAGACATAGTGTTAATTTATCGTTAACGAGCAAAAACGAGAAATATCGAAATCAAAATGTGTGGTCTGTGTCAATAAAATGAGCGTTTTCGCGCCATAAAGCACATTTTTGCATCAGTACAGGAATGTGAGCTGAATCATTTCATTAACGAATCAGTTAACAATTTAGGGGTATATGACGCGAACACACCAGGACCAGACCTAAAAGTGTTGCAAACCGCGATCTGCGCGGTGTGTCGCTGGACACAGAGCGCCGCGCTCCATACAATCGACGGTATATGTCGTGCGCGTTTATGTTAAAGCGTCGCCTTGCAATTCAGGAGAGGTAGCATCATGTCTTTAGAAGTGTTTGAGAAACTGGAATCGAAAGTACAGCAGGCGATTGATACCATCACCCTGCTGCAGATGGAAATTGAAGAGCTGAAAGAAAAGAACAACAGCCTGGCGCAGGAAGTTCAGAACGCTCAGCACGGCCGCGAAGAACTGGAGCGCGAAAACAACCAGCTGCGCGAACAGCAGAACGGCTGGCAGGATCGCCTGCAGGCGCTGCTGGGACGTATGGAAGAAGTCTAATTTCTCTCGGGAAATACAGATGAAATAAGCCGGGTAAGGCGTCGCCGCCACCCGGCTTTTTTATGGTTCTCGCTGACTTTTTACTACTCGATATCCAGCGGATCTTCGGAAAGGATAATACCGGTATTATCGGCGTAGAGATGATCCCCGGAGAAGAAGGTCACGCCGCCGAAATTGACGCGCACGTCGCTTTCGCCGATGCCGTCACCTGCCGCCCCTACCGGTATGGCCGCGATGGCCTGAATCCCGATATCCAGGTCTTCCAGATCGTCCACCTGACGTACGGAACCGTACACCACAAGGCCTTCCCACTCATTCTGAACGGCAATGCCGGCCAGCTCAGCATCTATTAATGCACGGCGCACGGAACCGCCGCCGTCGACCACAAGAACGCGGCCGCGGCCATTCTGTTCGAGCAGATCGTACAGCAACCCGTTGTCCTCGAAACATTTCACCGTGACGATTTGACCGCCAAACGACGACCTCCCACCAAAGTTGGAGAACAGCGGTTCAACGACGTTGACATCTTCCTGGTAGATGTCACAAAGCTCGGAGGTATCGTATTTCATAGGTTTAACGCTCAGTTGCTGCGAATGTGTTCAGTATATCGTGCGAAATGCGTTGTTGGCAAAATCATCAATTGTTAATTGATATTTGTCAGCTAACGCAGCGTCTGGCTTAAAACAATCCCGATGACGAACAACAGGTTAGTCAGCAACGCGCCTTTTACCGTACGTTCCAGCATCGGCGGCATGGCGGACGGGCTGAGTTCACGCATCACAAAGCGGGCCTGCTTAATCAGCAGCGGCGCGGCAAGCACAAACAGCCAGCCCCACAAGCTCTGCAAGGAAATCAGGTTAAACAGCGCCAGGCAAACCAGCGCGCCAATGAGCAGACAGGCGTGATAGCGGCGCGCATTGACCGGCCCCAGACGAACCGCCAGGGTGTTTTTGCCGTTCTCGCGATCGCTGTCGATGTCGCGCAGGTTGTTGATGTTGAGCACCGCCGTCGCCAGCAGGCCGCAGGCGGTCGCGGGCAGGAACAGGGCAGGGATCACCGTATGCGCCTGCAGGTACCAGCTTCCCATCACGCTCAGCCAGCCGAAGAACACCAGTACGGAGATATCCCCGAGCCCAATATAACCGTAAGGACGCGTGCCGACGGTGTAGGTGATGGCCGCGATAATGGCCAGTAAGCCCAGCACCAGGAAGCCAATGAAATCGCTGGTGGTCTTAGACGCCACCGTCACCAGCGCCAGGCCGGATACGCAGATCAGCGCTACGGTGATAATCAGCGCGCGTTTCATCTGCGCCTGGGTAATCACCCCTTTCTGCATTCCGCGCAGTGGCCCTATGCGGTCCGGCTTGTCGCTGCCTTTTACCGCGTCGCCGTAGTCGTTGGCGAGATTGGAGAGAATTTGCAGCAGGCCGGCAGTAATCAGTGCCAGCGCGGCGACCAGCGGATCAAAATAACCCTGCCACCAGGCAAGGGCGGTGCCGACGATAATTGCGGCAAAGGCCAGAGGAAGCGTTTTAGGGCGCAGACTTTCGAGCCACGCCTGAGTACGGCTGATGTCAGTCATAAGTATTTAGCCAATAAAAATGGGGGCATTAGCCCCCATTAAACGTGATGAGAATCCAGTAACCGCGATTATAGGATAAAACGGCTCAGATCTTCATCTGCCACTAACGCATCCAGATGTTTACTCACATATTCTGCGTCAATGGTAACGGTTTGACCGTTAAGGTCGCTCGCGTCGTAAGAGATATCTTCAACCAGGCGTTCCAGCACGGTATGCAGGCGACGCGCACCGATGTTCTCGGTGGTTTCGTTGACCTGCCATGCGGCCTGGGCAATACGCTTGATACCGTCTTCGGTGAACTCGAGGTTCACGCCTTCGGTCGCCATCAGCGCTTTGTACTGTACGGTAGCAGAGGCGTTTGGCTCGGTCAGGATACGTTCGAAATCTTCGGTCGTCAGCGCCTGCAGCTCAACGCGGATAGGCAGACGGCCCTGCAGCTCCGGGATCAGATCCGACGGGCTGGCAACCTGGAACGCCCCTGAAGCGATAAACAGGATGTGGTCCGTTTTCACCATGCCGTGCTTGGTGGAGACGGTGCAGCCTTCAACCAGCGGCAGCAGGTCGCGCTGAACGCCTTCGCGGGACACGTCCGGGCCGGAGCTGTTGCCGCCGCGCTTACAAATTTTGTCGATTTCGTCGATAAACACGATACCGTGCTGCTCAACCGCGTCGATAGCGTCCTGCTTCAGCTCTTCCGGGTTTACCAGCTTCGCCGCTTCTTCTTCAATCAGCAGCTTCATCGCGTCTTTAATTTTCAGCTTACGCGCTTTCTGCTTCTGGCCGCCCAGGTTCTGGAACATGGACTGCAGCTGGCTGGTCATCTCTTCCATGCCCGGAGGCGCCATGATTTCCACACCCATTGGCGCGGCAGCGAGATCGATCTCAATCTCTTTGTCGTCCAGCTGGCCTTCACGCAGTTTTTTGCGGAACGCCTGGCGCGCAGCGGACGGTTCCGCCTGCTGCTCTGCCTGGCCCCAGTTGTTTTTTGCCGGTGGGATCAGCACGTCGAGAATGCGCTCCTCGGCCATCTCTTCCGCGCGATAGCGGTTTTTCTCGATCGCCTGGACGCGCACCATCTTGATCGCCGAATCGGTCAGATCGCGGATGATGGAGTCCACTTCTTTACCCACATAGCCCACTTCGGTGAACTTGGTAGCTTCAACTTTGATGAACGGCGCGTTCGCCAGCTTCGCCAGACGACGGGCGATTTCGGTTTTACCGACGCCGGTCGGGCCGATCATCAGGATGTTTTTTGGCGTCACTTCGTGGCGCAGCTCTTCGTCAAGCTGCATACGACGCCAGCGGTTACGCAGAGCAATAGCCACGGAACGCTTGGCGTTATCCTGGCCGATAATGTGTTTGTTCAGTTCGCTGACAATTTCGCGTGGGGTCATTTCAGACATGGGAGATCCTTACGCTTTGGAGGTCAATTCTTCGATGGTGTGGTTGTGGTTGGTATAAATGCAGATATCGCCTGCAATATCCAACGCCTTCACCGCGATATCACGCGCGTTCATGTCGGTATTCTCCAACAGCGCGCGGGCTGCAGCCTGGGCATAAGGGCCGCCGGAGCCGATGGCAATCAGGTCATTTTCCGGCTGAATGACGTCACCGTTACCGGTGATGATCAGCGAGGCGGTTTCATCGGCCACGGCCAGCAGCGCTTCGAGCTTGCGCAGCATGCGGTCGGTACGCCAGTCTTTCGCCAGCTCAACGGCAGCTTTCACCAGATGACCCTGGTGCATTTCCAGTTTGCGTTCAAACAGTTCAAACAGCGTGAAGGCGTCCGCCGTGCCGCCAGCAAAACCGGCGATCACTTTGTCGTTGTAGAGACGGCGCACTTTCTTCACGTTGCCTTTCATGACGGTATTACCCAGCGTGGCCTGGCCATCACCGGCGATTACCACATGGCCGTTACGGCGTACACTTACTATTGTTGTCACGAGCAGACCCCCTGGTTACAGAATCGGGAAACAGAAGCCCTGAGCCTGTGCTCAGGGCTGAATTAAATGATAGATGGGGGGGATTTTGGGGGTTTCAACCCCCGGAAGCGAGTCGAATGCAGTTTGTGTGGCCGGCGATTTTCAACCGCGAAATGGTGCCATCGGCATTTTCTTTGCCTTTGACCGGCCCAATCACCACGCGATTCCAGCCGTTATTGGTGGTAATACGCGAATCAAACCCTTCAAAGGCCAGCTGCGCGCGCACCGTTTCCGCCTGCTCTGCGCCTTTGAACGAACCGCACTGCACCATCCAGCGGCGCTCGTCTTTTTTCTCTGCCGTCTGCTTCGGCGCTTCGGTCTCTTTGGTCACCGGCGCTGCCTGCTGCGTTTTCGGCTGCTGCGCGGTGGTATGCGCTGGCGTCTGGAGCAGATCCTGATACGGCTGAGCCGCCTGTTTCTGCGGCTGCGTTTTCGGCTGCTGCTGGACAGGCTGAGACTGCGCCGTACGCGTCTGCTGTTGGTATGGCTGTTCCGTTACCCGCGGCTGTGCTTTCGGCTGCTGCACCGGCTGGGTTTGCGCCCACTGCTGCTGTTGTTGCTGGATCTGCTGTTGCGCCTGACGTCGCTGCAGCGTTTGCTGGCGCTGTGCCGGCGTCTGCTCATTCCACGGTACTTCGTTCAGCTGCGTAGGCTGCTGGCGCATATCGGCCTGCATTTGGGCCAGCAGCTGACGCTGTTCATCCGTCAGCTGATTCGCATTCTGCACTTCACCACCCGCAGAAGGTTCGGTTGGCGCACGCACCCCGGGCTGACGGCTTTCCAGCTCTTTGATATAGCGCCAGCGCTCTTCAGGCTTCGGAGGAAGGCCATTTCCGGCAACTTTACTGGCCTGAAGCGCCTCAGACTCTTCTTTTTTATGGTGCGTGATAAAGTACAGGCCACCAATAAAGGCGACGACTACAGCCGCAGCAATAGCGACCATTGCTGGCGAGACAGCAGGCAGGTTACGTTGCTTTTTCCTTGAGCTACTCTTTTTGCGTCGCGAAGGTGCCGGCTGGCCGCGACGTACATAATCTCGTTGTGCCACTATCGTTTCGCTGTATTTATTCGTTCGTCAGTCCGCCATGTTACTTAAGCGGCGGGGCTTTGACCAGATAAGGGTATCCGAAAGACGTTTACTTTAAGTCAATGCCTGGGTCGTGCCGCGGACAATCAGTTCACAGTCCAGCAACCGCGAGCCGCTGCTAACTGTTTGACCGTGAAGCTGATCCAGCAGAAGAAGCATCGCTTCGCGGCCGATTTGGTAGCGCGGCTGAGCGACCGTTGAGAGCGGCGGATCGCAAAATTCTGAAAGCGAAATATTGTCGAATCCGATGATCGATAAATCTTTCGGTATCCGCAGGCCGCGGCGTTTGGCGTACGATAATGCGCCCAGCGCCATCACGTCGCTGTGACAAAATACGGCGGTTGGCGGTTCAGGCAGGTCCAGAAGTTTCTCCAGCGCTTGTCCACCCGCGGCGAAGGTAAAGTCACCGCGCGCAATGTAGTGCGGATCGACGGTGACGCCGGTACGGCGCAGCGCCTGCACGTAGCCCTGTAAGCGATAGTGACACAGCGGCATCTCTTCCGGCCCGGCAATACAGCCAATGCGCTTGTGCCCCAGTTCCTGGAGATAGTTTACGGCGTTGAACGCGGCGGTGAGGTTATCAATGTGGACCGTCGGCAGCTCCAGCTCCGGCGCAAACTCGTTGGCCATCACCATCGGCGGTAAATTACGCTGCTCTTCAATGCTGGCATCAAACGGCAGGCGAGAGCCAAGCAGCAGCATGCCGTCGATCTGCTTGGTGATAATGAGATCGATGAAGGTTTTTTCCTGCTGGTTCTGATGAGCACAGTCGCCAATCAGCACCAGGTAACCCTGTTCCGCTGCGGTGACTTCAATACCGCGGATAATCTCGCTGAAGAAGGGGTCACAGATGTCCGGCACAATCACCAGAATGGTGCGCGACTCATTGCGTTTGACGTTACGCCCCATCGCCTGTGGGAAATAGCCCACTTCAAGCGCAGCCTGCTCTACCCGGTTACGGGTCGCCTGGGAGACTTTATCCGGGTTCATTAATGCGCGGGACACGGTTGCCGTAGAGACTTGTGCTTTCTGGGCAACGTCTTTCATGGTCGCCGGTGCAACCTCTTTCCTGGACTTCAACGTCTTCTCCTCGCCTGAACACCGAACTTCTGACATCACCATTTTTACAGATAGTTAATGGAATCGGTTACAGAATTTTCATAAAAAGTGTGAGGAGCGTTAAATTTTTCGATCCGTCTTCAGCCTTCGATGGGATCGACGTCCAGTACCCACTTCACTTTTCGCGCTTCCGGCAGCGTGTTGATGAGCGCTAGCGTGCCGCTGACGATGTGCTGAAGACGAATGCGCGAGGGGTGCTGAAGTAAGATTTGCCAGCGAAAACGCCCGCCGCGCTTTGGTGCGAGTGCCGGCACCGGGCCCAGGATCCACAGCTGATTATCCACCAGCGGGCTGGCCTGCAGGAGATTTCTCAGCTGCTGCAGGAAAAGCGGCGCCTGCTGGTTGTTGTGATCTTCCGCGCGGATGATGACGTGGCTGGTCCACGGCGGCAGCTGCATGGTCTGGCGTTCGGCCAGCGCCTGTTCGGCAAAGGCGTCATAGCCTTTATGCAGCAGGGTTTGCAGCAGCGGATGCTCAGGGTGGTGCGTTTGCAGCACCACTTCGCCCTGTTTACCGGCGCGACCGGCACGCCCTGCCACCTGGGTATAAAGCTGGGCGAAGCGCTCGGCTGAGCGGAAATCTGCCGAAAACAGCGCGCCGTCTACGTCCAGCAGGGCAACTAGCGTCACGTCCGGGAAGTGGTGGCCTTTGGCCAGCATCTGCGTACCAATCAGAATGCGTGCGCCGCCGCGATGCACTTCCGCCAGCTGCTGTTCCAGCGCGCCCTTGCGGCTTGTGGTGTCCCGGTCGATACGAGAAATCGGCACGTCCGGGAAGAAGGGGCCAAGCGCCTGTTCCAGCTGTTCCGTCCCCAGACCGACCGGCACGATATGCGTTGAGCCACATGACGGGCACTGGCGCGGCACCGGGCGCTGGCTGTCGCAGTGGTGGCAGCGCAAATGCCGCTGGGCCTGATGGAAGGTGTAGTAGTGGTCGCAGCGCGGACACTCGGCAATCCAGCCGCAGTCGTGGCACAGCAGTGCGGGGGCAAATCCGCGGCGGTTGAGAAACAGAATGACCTGGTTCCCCGCCTGCAAGTGCTGGCGCATGCGGGTAATCAATGCCGGCGCAAGCCCGGCCTGAACCTGCTGGCCTTTCAGATCCAGCACGTGCTGAATGGCCGGACGGGCATTCCCCGCACGGCGCGTCAGGCGCAGCATGTGGTATTTGCGCTGGCGCACGTTGTGCAGCGTTTCGAGCGCCGGCGTGGCGGAGCCGAGAATAATGGGAATCTGCTCACTGTGCGCGCGATAAACCGCCAGGTCGCGGGCGTGATAGCGCCAGCCTTCCTGCTGTTTATAGGAGCTGTCGTGCTCTTCGTCGATCACGATAACGCCAAGATTTTTAAACGGCGTAAACAGCGACGAGCGGGTGCCGATCACAATCGCCGCTTCGCCGTTTTTCGCTTTCAGCCAGGCGCTGAGGCGTTCGCTGTCGTTCAGGCCGGAGTGCAGCACCTCAACCGGCGCGTTAAAGCGCTCGCGGAATCGGGCGATGGTTTGCGGCGTCAGGCCAATTTCCGGCACCATCACCAGCGCCTGTTTGCCCTGCGCGAGCACGTTTTCCAGCACGCTCAGGTAGACTTCGGTCTTGCCGGAACCGGTGACTCCCGCCAGCAGCCAGGCAGAGAAATGATCGGAGGCGCTATGAATCGCGCCCACGGCGGTGGCCTGCTCGGTATTCAGACGCAGGCGATCCCCTGAAACGGAGAAACTCTCCCGCCAGTCGTAAAGAGCGGGAGCTTCGCTGGCCAGTTCGCTCAGCCCTTTCTTTCTTAAGGCCTGTAGCGCCGTTTCGCTGACCTCAAGCTCGTCGACCTGATGTCGCCAGATTTTTCCCTGACGCAGCGCCGCCAGCGCCTGCTGCTGTTTCTGCGATCGCTTCAGGCTGTTGATATCCACCGCCTGGCCCTGCTCGGTGGCAAACCAGTACCACATCGGCGCATGGCTGGCGCTCTTGCCCTGACGCAGCATAATTGGCAGGGCGTGGAACAGCACGTCGCCGATCGGGTGATGATAATAATCCGCCGCCCACAGCAGCAGTCGCCAGGTGCTGGTAGAGTAAACCGGCTCGCTGTCCAGCACCTCAACGACCGACTTCAGCTCGTTAAGCGGCAATTCGCTTTTATCGCTGACGGAGACGACGATCCCCACGCGCTGCTGTTTGCCAAACGGCACGGTCACGCGGCAGCCCGCTTTGGCGCTCATGCTGTCGGGCAGCAGGTAGTCAAAGGTGCGGGGAAGCGGAACGGGCAGGGCAACGTGAGCGACGGGCATCGAATCTTCCTGACTTGAAAAGTGGCGCGTTAGTATACACATTAGTAAAAGCGGCGTGCGGATCAGTTTGCATACGTTGGTCAAATTCTGTATGATTCGCCGCCTTTGGTGTACTTTACGCCAAAGAACTTACAATCAACATCGCGTGGTGTCTGGCGTTAGGGCTGGAAGAGCGACGCGGCCTTAACTGAGGTTCTCCCATGAAAAAAGATATTCACCCGAAATACGAAATGATTACTGCAAACTGTTCTTGCGGTAACTCTATCCAGATCCGCTCTACCGTGGGTCACGATCTGAACCTGGACGTGTGCGGCAAATGCCACCCGTTCTACACTGGTAAGCAGCGTGACGTTGCAACCGGTGGCCGTGTTGACCGCTTCAACAAGCGTTTCAGCATCCCGGGCGCTAAATAAGTTTCCCGAAAAAAAGGCACCGCAAGGTGCCTTTTTTGTATCCGCTTCTCAGTATTCCCACGTATCCGGGTCAATACCCAGTTCACGCATGATCACCTTCGCCTCTTCCGGGATTTCATCACTGCGCTCTTTGCGCAGATCTTCATCGTTCGGCAACGGTTGACCGGTAAACGCATGCAGAAACGCTTCGCACAGCAGTTCGCTGTTGGTCGCGTGGCGCAGGTTGTTCACCTGACGACGCGTACGTTCATCGGTGAGGATCTTCAACACCTTCAGAGGAATGGAAACCGTAATTTTCTTTACTTGCTCACTCTTCTTACCGTGCTCAGCGTATGGGCTGATATATTCGCCGCTCCATTCAGCCATGAGATACCTTTAATCCTCTCAGTCATTTATTTAAAGGTGCAAAACCTGTAACCACCCGTTTTGAACCGCAATCTTGTCTAGTTTACCGTAGAGACGATACCGTGGCACGGATATTGCCGCTGCAGCGTGCACTAAAGCATATAATTTTAACGGCTATTTGCGCATTGCTCAATCTATACGCAAAGAAGTTTAGATGTCCAGATGTATTGACGTCCATACTTTCAATGTTTACTCTGGTGCCTGACTTTTCACCTCATTCGCCAGGAAGCCCTCACCATGACGCGTAAACAGGCCACTATTGCAGTGCGTAGCGGATTAAATGATGACGAGCAGTACGGCTGCGTTGTCCCGCCGATTCATCTTTCCAGTACTTATAACTTCACCGGATTTAATGAACCCCGCGCGCATGATTATTCGCGTCGTGGCAACCCTACGCGTGACGTGACCCAGCGCGCGCTGGCCGAGCTGGAAGGTGGCGCAGGTGCAGTATTAACCAATACGGGGATGTCCGCCATTCACCTGGTGACCACGGTGTTCCTGAAGCCGGGCGATCTGCTGGTCGCGCCGCACGACTGCTACGGCGGCAGCTATCGTCTGTTTGACAGCCTGGCGAAACGCGGCTGCTATCGCGTGCTGTTTGTCGATCAAAACGATGAAAAGGCGCTGAAACAGGCCCTGGCAGAGAAGCCGAAGCTGGTTCTGGTGGAAAGTCCAAGCAATCCGTTGTTGCGCGTTGTCGATATTGCGAAAATTTGTCAGCTCGCAAGGGATGCGGGAGCGATAAGTGTAGTGGATAATACGTTCCTCAGTCCGGCCCTTCAGAACCCACTCGCACTGGGTGCCGATCTGGTATTGCATTCATGCACTAAATATCTGAACGGCCATTCTGATGTGGTGGCGGGCGTGGTGATAGCTAAAGATCCCGACGTTGTCACCGAACTGGCATGGTGGGCCAATAATATTGGCGTCACCGCGGGGGCCTTCGACAGCTATCTGCTGTTGCGCGGCATCCGCACGCTGTCGCCGCGCATGGACGTGGCGCAGCGCAATGCCCAGGCGATTGTCGATTTCCTGAAAACCCAGCCGCTGGTGAAGAAGCTCTATCACCCGTCGCTGCCGGAAAATCAGGGGCACGAGATTGCCGCGCGTCAGCAGAAAGGGTTTGGCGCGATGTTAAGTTTTGAACTGGACGGTGACGAGCAAACGCTTCGTCGCTTCCTGAGCGGGCTGTCATTGTTTACGCTGGCGGAATCCTTAGGTGGGGTTGAAAGCTTGATCTCCCACGCCGCGACCATGACGCACGCAGGTATGGCACCGGAAGCTCGTGCCGCCGCCGGAATTTCCGAGACGCTGCTGCGTATCTCAACCGGCATTGAAGATTCTGAAGATTTAATTGCCGATCTGGAAAATGGCTTCCGGGTCGCAGCCAAGGGGTAATCATGAGTGTGATAGCGCAGGCAGGGGCGAAGGGTCGTCAGCTGCACAAGTTTGGTGGTAGTAGTCTTGCTGATGTGAAATGTTACCTGCGCGTTGCAGGCATCATGACGGAATATTCACAGCCGGGTGACATGATGGTTGTCTCGGCGGCGGGCAGCACCACCAACCAGTTGATTAGCTGGCTGAAACTGAGCCAGACCGATCGCCTTTCTGCGCATCAGGTGCAACAGTCCTTACGCCGCTACCAGAGCGAGCTGATTGCCGGCCTGCTGCCTGCGGACGTGGCGGACGGGCTGATCGGCGCCTTCACGCATGACCTTGAGCGTCTGGCTGCCCTGCTGGACAGCGGGATTACCGACGCGGTGTATGCCGAAGTGGTGGGCCACGGTGAAGTGTGGTCCGCGCGCCTGATGGCCGCCGTGCTGCAGCACCTGGGCGTGGAAGCGGCCTGGCTCGACGCGCGTGATTTTCTGCGCGCCGAACGCGCCGCGCAGCCACAGGTGGATGAAGGGTTGTCCTACCCGCTGCTGCAACAGCTGCTGGTGCAGCACCCGGGCAAACGTATTGTCGTCACCGGCTTTATCAGCCGCAGCAACGCGGGCGAAACCGTTCTGCTGGGCCGTAACGGCTCCGACTACTCGGCAACGCAGATTGGCGCGCTGGCGGGCGTCTCCCGCGTCACCATCTGGAGCGACGTGGCCGGTGTGTACAGCGCGGATCCGCGCAAAGTAAAAGATGCCTGCCTGCTGCCGCTGCTGCGTCTCGACGAAGCCAGCGAGCTGGCGCGTCTGGCCGCGCCGGTACTGCACGCGCGCACGCTGCAGCCGGTTTCCGGCAGCGATATCGACCTCCAGCTGCGCTGCAGTTACACTCCGGATCAAGGCTCCACGCGCATTGAGCGCGTGCTGGCGTCCGGTACCGGGGCGCGTATTGTCACCAGCCACGACGACATCTGCCTGATTGAGTTCCAGGTGCCTGCGGGCCAGGACTTCAAGCTGGCGCATAAAGATATCGACACGATCCTGAAACGCGCCCAGGTGCGTCCGTTGGCCGTTGGCGTGCATAACGATCGTCAGCTGCTGCAGTTCTGCTACACCGCTGAAGTGGCGGACAGCGCGCTGAAAATTCTGGATGAAGCTGGCCTGCCGGGCGAGCTTCGCCTGCGTCAGGGGCTGGCGCTGGTGGCGATGGTGGGCGCGGGCGTCACCCGTAACCCGCTGCACTGCCACCGCTTCTGGCAGCAGCTGAAAGGCCAGCCGGTGGAATTCACCTGGCAGTCGGAGGAGGGCATCAGCCTGGTCGCCGTTCTGCGTAAAGGGCCAACCGAGAGCCTGATCCAGGGCCTGCACACCTCTCTGTTCCGCGCGGAAAAGCGCATCGGTCTGGTGCTGTTCGGGAAAGGCAACATCGGTTCCCGCTGGCTGGAGCTGTTTGCCCGCGAACAGGTGACGCTCTCGGCGCGTACCGGATTCGAATTCGTTCTCGCGGGCGTGGTGGACAGCCGCCGCAGCCTGCTGAACTACGAAGGGCTGGACGCCAGCCGCGCGCTTGCCTTCTTTAATGATGAAGCCGTAGAGCAGGATGAAGAGTCGCTGTTCCTGTGGATGCGCGCGCACCCGTATGACGATCTGGTGGTGCTGGACGTTACCGCCAGCGAACAGCTTGCGGATCAGTATCTGGATTTCGCCAGCCACGGTTTCCACGTTATTAGTGCGAACAAGCTGGCGGGGGCGAGCAGCACCGATAAATACCGCCAGATCCACGACGCGTTTGAAAAAACGGGGCGCCACTGGCTTTATAACGCCACCGTTGGGGCTGGCCTGCCGGTCAACCACACCGTGCGTGACCTGATTGAAAGCGGCGACAGCATTCTGGCGCTGAGCGGTATCTTCTCCGGCACGCTCTCCTGGCTGTTCCTGCAGTTTGACGGCACCGTACCCTTCACCGACCTGGTGGATCAGGCGTGGCAGCAGGGCTTAACCGAGCCCGATCCGCGCGTTGACCTTTCCGGCAAAGACGTGATGCGTAAGCTGGTGATCCTGGCGCGTGAGGCCGGTTACGATATCGAACCGGATGCCGTACGCGTCGAATCGCTGGTGCCTGCCGGCTGTGAAGAAGGTTCTGTGGATCATTTCTTTGAAAATGGTGAAGAGCTTAACGAGCAGATGGTACAGCGTCTGGAGGCGGCGAACGAGATGGGGCTGGTGCTGCGCTACGTGGCGCGTTTCGAGGCCAACGGAAAAGCGCGAGTCGGCGTCGAGGCGGTGCGTCCTGAACATCCGCTGGCGGCGCTGCTGCCGTGCGATAACGTCTTCGCCATCGAAAGCCGCTGGTATCGCGATAACCCGCTGGTGATCCGTGGTCCGGGCGCGGGGCGCGATGTCACCGCTGGAGCCATTCAGTCCGACATCAACCGTCTGGCTAAGCTGCTGTAACTCCTCACCCTGGCCCTCTCCCCGGACCGTACAGTGGGAGAGGGCACCTGTCAGGACAGATTAAACCAACCGGTTTTTCGCATCCGCTATCGCCTGCGCCACCTGCTTAGGCGACACGCCGCCTTTCGCGGCACGTTTATCCAGACAGGACTGCAGCGCAAGGATCGGATACACATCATCCCCGATAACCGCGCTGAACTTCTGCAGGTCGGCCAGCGCCAGATCTTCCAGCGGTTTACCCTGACGAATGGCTTCCACCACCGCTTCACCCACAATATGGTGCGCTTCACGGAACGGTACGCCTTTCGCCACCAGATAATCCGCCAGTTCGGTAGAGTTCGCATAGCCCTGCTGAGCCGCTTCCTGGCAGCGCGGACGTTTCACCTGAATGCCGTCCAGCACCAGCGCGCCCATATGCAGACAGTCCAGCCAGGTGTCGAGCGCGTCGAACAGCCCTTCTTTGTCTTCCTGCATGTCTTTGTTATACGCCAGCGGCAGCCCTTTCAGGGTCATCATCATACCGGTCAGCGCGCCCTGCACGCGGCCACATTTGCCGCGGATCAGCTCAAGCGCGTCCGGGTTTTTCTTCTGCGGCATCAGGGATGAGCCTGAGGTCACGCGGTCAGACAGCTCGACGAAGCCCGCTTCGCCAGAGTTAAAGAAGATCAGGTCTTCGGCAAAGCGCGAAAGGTGCACCATTCCGATAGACGCATTGGATAGCAGCTCCAGCACGTGGTCGCGGTCGGACACGCTGTCCAGGCTGTTACGGGTGGCTGAGGCAAAGCCCAGCCAGCCTGCCAGTTGCTCACGGTCGATTTCATACGCCGTACCGGCCAGCGCGCCGCTGCCCAGCGGGCTGACGTCCAGACGTTTCAGGGTATCCTGAAGACGGCTTTCGTCACGCGCCAGCATCTCGACGTAGGCCAGACACCAGTGTGCGAAGGTCACCGGCTGCGCGCGCTGCAGGTGGGTATAACCCGGCATCACCGCGTCCTGGTTGTTCTGCGCGGTCTCGACCAGCGCGCTCTGCAGCTGACGGTTAGCCGCCAGCAGTTCGCCAACGGTATCTTTACACCACAGCTTCAGATCGGTGGCGACCTGGTCGTTACGGCTGCGGCCGGTATGCAGCTTTTTACCCAGCTGGCCGACTTTGTCGATAAGCTTGCCTTCCACCCAGCTGTGAATATCTTCAGCATCGCTTTCGAGGATCTGCTGCGGATTAAGACGTACCTCTTCCAGCAGATTGTTCAGCGCCTCTTCCAGCCGTAATTGTTCGTCTGCGGTCAGTACGCCCACCGTCACCAGCGCTTTGGACCAGGCCACAGAGCCGACAATATCCTGTTCGGCCAGGCGGTAGTCGAAGCGCAAAGAGTCGTTGAACTGTTTGAACCGCTGATCCGCTGCCTGTGTAAAACGCCCACCCCAAAGTGCCATAACATGATTCCTTTATTCGTTAGTTCTGCCGGGTGGCGCTTCGCTTACCCGGCCTACGGTCATTCAATAAAAACTTACGCTAAAATACGCGTGCCAATCGGCGTGCCGTTAAACAGCGCCGGCAGTTGTTCCGCGTGGCGCCAGGAGGCGATATCCACCGGGCGGCCCAGCGTGCGTGCGGCATCCAGCGCGGCGTTCACTTTGACGATCATGCCGTCGGTGATAATGCCCTGCGCAATCAGCTGCTCGGCTTTCTCAGCCGTCATTTCCGCAATGCGCTGGCCTTTGCCGTCCAGAATGCCGCTCACGTCGGAGAGCAGGATCAGGTCCGCGCCCAGCGTTGCCGCCAGTGCCGTCGCCGCCTGGTCAGCGTTGACGTTCATCAGCTCGCCCTCTTCGGTCACGCCGATAGAGCTCACCACCGGCAGGAAACCCCCTTCCAGCAGCGTGTTAATTAGCTTAGGCGAACCTGGCTGCGCCAGTCCAACGTGGCCGAGCTCTTCGTCGAGCTGGGTCACTTTTACGCTGTCGCCATCGCCCAGATAGAGGCCAACGGACAAGATGTAGTGTTTCTTCGCCCACGCCAGCAGCGTTTTGTTCGCCGTGCCCGCCAGCGCGCCGGTAATGATGTCAATCTGGTCAGCAGGCGTGACGCGCAGGCCGTTCTTCTTTTTCACCGGCAGGTTGAGCCCTTTCATCAGCTCGTCCACCACGCAGCCGCCGCCGTGCACAATCACCAGCGGACGCTGGTGTGATTCGCGATAGTTCACCAGCGCGGTAAACAGACGCTCCAGCGCTTCTTCGCTGTCCAGCAGTACACCACCGAGTTTGATAATTAATGGGTTCATCATCACACCTTAAATAAGAGCCTGCGTTTCAGGGAAGCCGAAACGAATATTTGCACACTGCATTGCCTGTGCGGCAGCGCCTTTCAGTAAGTTATCTTCTGCGGCCACCACGATGAGATGCTCACCCTGAACGGCAAAGCCGATATCGCAGAACGGCAGACCGACCACGTTTTTCAGCGCCGGCACGCCTTTGTCGTACAGGCGCACCAGCGGTTTGTCCGCATATGCCTGCGTGAAGGCCTCGTTCACCTGCTCTTTGGTCACGCCCGGTTTCAGGCGGCAGGTAATGGTTTCGAGGATCCCACGCGGGAAGCTGCCCAAGTGCGGGGTGAAAATGACGTCCGCGCCCAGATGCGTCGTGATTTCAGGGTGATGACGGTGATTAAACACGCCATACGGCTGAAGGCTCACTTCGCAGAAGCTGTTGGAGATAGCCGCCTTGCGGCCTGCGCCGCTCACGCCGCTGGTGGCGTTGATCACCGGCCACTGGCTCAGATCCAGCAGGCCCGCGTCGATCAGCGGCTTCAGGGAAAGCTGCGCCGCCGTCGGGTAGCAGCCCGGAACGGCAATCAGGTCCGCTTCTTTCAGTTTATCTGCGCTCCACTCCGCCAGTCCGTACACCGCTTTTTCCAGCAGATCCGGATGCTGATGGGTGAAGCCGTAATATTTTTCGTAAAACGCACCGTCGTTCACGCGGAACGCGCCGGAAAGGTCGAAGACCACGCAGCCGGCCGCCAGGAACTGCGGCGCCAGGTCGTGGCTGACCTCGTGCGCGGTGGCTAAAAACACCACGTCGACGCCGTCGGTAAACTCGCTGATGTCAGACATGGGCTGCAGCGGCAGATCGACAATGCCCTTAAGCTGCGGATGCAAATCGGAAATTAACTTTCCTGCATCATTGCTTTGCGCTGACACGGTCAAAGCGGTTATGGTCATATGTGGATGGCGATTCACGTAGCTTACAAGCTCTGCGCCCGCATAACCGCTAGCGCCTACAATCAGCGTATTCAACATCGGGTTCCTTTATGCTCAACGTTAGTGTATTTTTATTCACATTTATTGCATGAATATTGATACTATCACGACCTAAGGTGTGTCAACAATGAAAATGAACTTACCGCCATTTATCGAGATCTACCGCGCCCTGATTGCCACACCGTCCATCAGCGCAACGGAAGAAGCGCTGGATCAGAGCAATGAGTCTTTAATCAATCTGCTGGCGGGTTGGTTTAGCGATCTTGGGTTTAACGTTGAGGTTCAGCCCGTCCCAGGAACCCGCCACAAATTTAACCTGCTCGCCAGCACCGGAACCGGTGCGGGCGGCCTGCTGCTGGCCGGTCATACCGATACGGTGCCGTTTGACGACGGCCGCTGGACGCGCGATCCGTTCACCCTGACCGAGCACGACAACAAGCTTTATGGTCTGGGCACCGCCGACATGAAAGGCTTCTTCGCCTTTATCCTCGACGCGCTGCGTGACGTGGACGTGACGAAGCTGAAAAAACCGCTCTACATTCTGGCGACCGCCGATGAAGAAACCAGCATGGCGGGCGCGCGCTACTTCTCTGAAAACACGTCGATTCGCCCGGACTGCGCGATCATCGGCGAGCCGACGTCTCTGCAGCCGATCCGCGCGCACAAAGGCCATATTTCTACGGCCGTGCGCGTGCTGGGCCAGTCCGGCCACTCCAGCGATCCGGCGCGCGGCGTGAACGCCATTGAGCTGATGCATGACGCCATCGGCCGTATCATGACCCTGCGCGACGATCTGAAAGAGCGCTACCACTACGACGCGTTCACCGTGCCGTATCCGACCCTGAACCTCGGCAGCCTGCACGGCGGCGATGCCTCGAACCGCATCTGCGCCTGCTGCGAACTGCATATGGACATTCGCCCGCTGCCGGGCATGACCCTCAGCGATCTCGACGGCCTGCTGAATGAAGCGCTGGCTCCGGTGAGCGAGCGCTGGCCGGGCCGCCTGACGGTCTCCGAACTGCATCCGCCGATCCCGGGTTACGAATGCCCGCCGGACCATCAGCTGGTTGAGGTGGTGGAAAAGCTGCTCGGTGAGAAAACCGACGTGGTGAACTACTGCACCGAAGCGCCGTTTATTCAGACGCTTTGCCCTACGCTGGTCCTGGGCCCCGGCTCCATCAACCAGGCGCACCAGCCGGATGAATATCTGGAAACCCGCTTCATCAAGCCAACCCGCGAACTGATTACCCAGGTTGTGCATCACTTCTGCTGGCATTAAAACCGCACCGTACATCCCATAGGGGAGAGGACTGCGCGATGCGGTTTTTTCCCCTTTACCCAAAGGGGTGTACGGTCCTGGGGAGGCGATGTCTCACTCCCTACCACCCATCATGAACTTTCTTCATCTTTCCTGAGCAAACCTCACCGTTATTGTTGATTATTTATGTTGACGTCCCTCTGCTTTTCCGTCATTTTTACATCTGGACGTCTAAACGTATAGAAGTTCACAACACAACAAATAACGACATGCGATTGATAGAGGTAAGGTATGAGCTTTTTTCACGCCAACCAGCGGGAAGCACTGAATCAGAGCCTGGCCGAAGTAAACGGCCAGATTAACGTCTCTTTTGAATTTTTCCCGCCGCGCACCAGTGAAATGGAGCAAACCCTGTGGAGCTCTATCGATCGTCTTAGCAGCCTGAAGCCGAAGTTCGTCTCCGTGACTTACGGTGCTAACTCCGGCGAGCGTGACCGTACGCACAGCATCATTAAAGGCATCAAAGATCGTACCGGTCTGGAAGCGGCGCCGCATCTCACCTGTATCGACGCGACCCGCGACGAGTTACGGGCCATCGCCCAGGATTACTGGAATAACGGCATTCGTCATATCGTCGCACTGCGCGGTGACCTGCCGCCGGGCAGCGGTAAGCCGGACATGTATGCCGCCGATCTGGTCGCGCTGCTGAAAGACGTGGCTGACTTTGATATCTCCGTTGCCGCTTATCCTGAGGTGCATCCGGAAGCGAAAAGCGCCCAGGCCGATCTGCTTAACCTGAAGCGTAAAGTGGACGCCGGCGCGAACCGCGCCATTACCCAGTTCTTCTTTGATGTGGAAAGCTACCTGCGTTTCCGTGACCGCTGCGTCTCCGCGGGCATCGACGTTGAAATTATTCCGGGTATTCTGCCGGTCTCTAACTTCAAACAGGCGAAGAAGTTTGCTGATATGACCAATGTTCGCATTCCGCTGTGGATGTCCAAAATGTACGAAGGGCTGGACGATGATCCGGAAACCCGCAAGCTGGTGGGGGCCAATATCGCGATGGACATGGTGAAAATTTTAAGCCGTGAAGGGGTGAAAGATTTCCACTTCTATACGCTGAACCGCGCGGAGATGAGCTACGCCATTTGCCATACGCTGGGCGTTCGTCCAGCGTAATAAGCACAAAGCCCTCGTTTTACGAGGGCTTTTTTGTCACGCGAATAGTTAAAAGGTATTAGCTATCGAATCTGTGGATTAATTCAACTATAACTTATTGCTAGTGGTGTATATCGTAACGGTAACACTGTAAAAGGGAGCATAGCGATGAGCACGTCAGACGAGACCAATAAAGCGGCATCGGTCGGCAAATGCCCGTTCCACCAGGGCGGCGTCGATCACAGCGCGGGGGCAGGTACAGGCAGCCGCGACTGGTGGCCAAAACAACTCCGCATCGATCTTCTTAATCAACATTCCAATCGTTCGAACCCGCTGGGTGAAGACTTCGACTACCGCAAAGAATTCAGCAAACTTGATTACTCCGCCCTTAAAGGCGACCTTAAAGCCCTTTTAACCGACTCTCAACCGTGGTGGCCTGCCGACTGGGGCAGCTATGCGGGCCTGTTTATCCGTATGGCCTGGCACGGCGCGGGTACCTATCGCTCCGTTGACGGACGCGGCGGTGCCGGACGCGGTCAACAGCGCTTTGCGCCGCTGAACTCCTGGCCGGATAACGTGAGCCTGGATAAGGCGCGCCGTCTGCTGTGGCCCATCAAGCAAAAATACGGACAAAAAATTTCCTGGGCCGACCTGTTTATCCTCGCGGGTAACGTGGCGCTGGAGAACTCCGGCTTCCGTACGTTTGGTTTTGGTGCCGGGCGTGAAGACGTCTGGGAACCAGACCTGGACGTGAACTGGGGTGATGAAAAAGCCTGGCTGACCCACCGTGACCCGGAAGCGCTGGCCAAGCGTCCTCTGGCCGCCACCGAAATGGGCCTGATCTACGTTAACCCGGAAGGGCCAAACGCCAGCGGTGAACCTCTGTCTGCTGCGGCGGCAATTCGCGCGACCTTCGGCAACATGGGGATGAACGACGAAGAGACCGTTGCGCTGATCGCGGGCGGCCACACCCTCGGCAAAACCCACGGCGCGGGTGAAGCCACGCACGTCGGCACCGACCCGGAAGCCTCGCCGATTGAAGCGCAGGGCCTGGGCTGGGCCAGCACGCACGGCACGGGTGTTGGCGCAGATGCCATTACCTCCGGTCTGGAAGTCATCTGGTCGCAAACCCCGACCCAGTGGAGCAACTACTTCTTCGAGAACCTGTTCAAATACGAATGGGTGCAGACCCGCAGCCCGGCGGGAGCGATTCAGTTTGAAGCCGTGGATGCGCCGGAAATCATGCCTGACCCGTTCGACCCGTCGAAAAAACGCAAACCTACCATGCTGGTCACCGACCTGACGCTGCGTTTTGACCCGGAATTCGAGAAAATTTCCCGCCGTTTCCTGAACGATCCGCAGGCCTTCAACGAAGCCTTCGCGCGCGCGTGGTACAAGCTGACCCACCGCGATATGGGGCCAAAATCGCGTTACCTTGGCCCGGAAGTGCCGAAAGAAGATCTGATCTGGCAGGACCCGCTGCCGCAGGCGGTGTTCAATCCGTCGAAAGAAGACATTGAAAGCCTGAAGGCGGAAATCGCTGCCTCTGGCCTCTCCGTGAGCGAACTGATTTCCGTTGCCTGGGCGTCAGCTTCAACCTTCCGCGGCGGCGACAAGCGCGGTGGCGCCAACGGCGCGCGTCTGGCGCTGGCCCCTCAGCGCGACTGGGATGTGAACGCCGCAGCGGTTCGCGCGTTGCCGGCTCTGGAAGCTATCCAGCGCACCACCAACAAAGCCTCTCTGGCGGATATCATCGTGCTGGCGGGCGTGGTGGGCGTTGAGCAGGCGGCGAAAGCGGCAGGCGTTTACGTCAACGTTCCGTTCACCCCGGGCCGCGTCGATGCGCGTCAGGATCAGACGGATATCGAGATGTTTAACCTGCTCGAACCGATTGCCGACGGCTTCCGCAACTACCGTGCGCAGGTGGATGTGTCCACGACAGAGTCACTGCTGATTGATAAAGCCCAGCAGCTGACGCTGACCGCGCCTGAGCTGACGGTGCTGATCGGTGGCCTGCGCGTGCTGGGTGCCAACTTTGATGGCAGCAAGAATGGCGTGTTCACCGACCGCGAGGGCGTGCTGAGCAACGATTTCTTCGTGAACCTGCTGGACATGAACACCCAGTGGAAGGCGACCGACGAATCTAATGAACTGTTTGCCGGAAGCGATCGCGCCAGCGGTGAAGTGAAATACACCGCCACCCGCGCCGATCTGGTCTTCGGTTCTAACGCCGTTCTGCGCGCGTTGGCAGAGGTTTATGCCAGTGATGATGCGCATGAGAAGTTTGTTCGCGACTTCGTTGCCGCATGGGCGAAGGTGATGGATCTGGACCGGTTTGACCTGCAGTAACCCCTGTGCCGGGTAGCGCTGACGCTTACCCGGCTTACGGGCAAAAAAATCCCCGCTGATGCGGGGATTTTTATTCACGCTATTTACTCCCACTCCTGCAGGAACCGCTGCCCATACTGGTCGGCCACCAGCAGCGCCGCATACACCTGATCCGGCGTTACGCCGCCGGGCATGTTGTGGATAGTTTCCCCTTCGGCACAGGAGGCTTCCGCGATCAGACGCATTTTGGCCGGAATATCCTCTTTGATGTTCAGCTGCGCCAGCGTGATCGGCAGCCCAACGCTGTGACAAAGCGCCGCGACGGTCTCTATTTCCTCTACCGGCGCGTTTTCCAGTACCAGCTGCGTCAGCGTGCCAAACGCCACTTTTTCACCGTGATAGAAGTGGTGCGCGTCCGGTACCGCCGTCATACCGTTATGAATAGCGTGCGCTGCGGCCAGTCCGCCGCTTTCAAAGCCCACGCCGCTGAGATAGGTGTTGGCTTCGATAATGCGTTCCAGCGCCGGCGTAACCACATGCTGTTCCGCTGCAAGCATGGCCTTTTCACCTTCTTCAATCAGCGTGTTGTAGCACAGCTCGGCCAGCGCGAGTGCAGCCTGCGTACATTTGCCGCCCGCCATGGTGGTCGCGCCGCTGCGCGAGCAGGCGCGTGCTTCGAACCAGGTCGCCAGCGCATCGCCAATCCCGGCGGCCAGCAGACGTGCCGGCGCCCCCGCTACTACTTTGGTGTCGACGATAACCATGTTCGGGTTGTGCGGCAGCATCAGATAGCGGTCGAACTCGCCGCTGTCGGAGTAAATAACGGAAAGGGCGCTGCACGGCGCATCGGTGGAGGCAATCGTCGGGGCAATAGCCACGGGAACGTCCATAAAATGGGCCAGCGCTTTGGCGGTATCCAGCGTTTTACCGCCGCCAATGCCTAGCACCGCCAGACAGTCGGCGCTGTCGGCCAGCTTTTTCAGACGATCGATTTCATTTTGTGAACATTCGCCACCAAACGGCGCGATTTCGGCATGCAGTTCGGCTTTTTTAAAACTCTGGCGCAGGGTCTCTTCGGCAAAACCCAGAACAAATTTATCGCCGACAACCAGCCAGCGATTGGCCAGGGGTTTCAGATAGTCGCCGAGACGGGTAAGCACATCAGCGCCCTGGATGTATTTTCCCGGCGATTGAATGATACGGTCCATAACAGTTCTCCCTTAGAGGTTGAGGTTACCAAACGCGTTTTTCCAGTCCTGCTCGAACTTCTCTATGGCTGACTCTACCGCTGGCGTGCCGAGCATTTGTTGCGCTACGTCTAAGGGAAGCGTGATTGCCTCGCATCCCGCCAGCAGGCAGTCCAACGCCTGCCGCGGTGTTTTGAAGCTGGCGGCCAGCACTTTGCTTTCCGGCGCGTGCAGTTCCAGCAGGGACTGCAGCTCCTGGACCATGCGAATGCCATCACCGCCCTGAGCGTCAACGCGGTTCACATACGGCGCGACATATTTCGCGCCTGCCAGCGCGGCAAGCAAACCTTGTGCCGCGCTATAAACGGCGGTCCCCAGCGTGGTTATATCCTCTTTTTTCAATGCTTTAATCGCGATGAGCCCCTGAGCCGTCACCGGGATTTTCACCACGATGCCGGGGACTGCGTTACTCAAACGTTTTGCCTCCGCTACCATGCCTTCTGCATCGCGGCTCATGGTTTGAGCAAACAGCGTGCCTTCCGGTCCAATGGCTTTTTGCAGGCGCGGGAGCACGTCCCAGATGGATTCACGGCTGGCGGCAATGATGCTCGGGTTGGTGGTAACGCCCGCAATAGGGAAGATGCGGGCCAGACGTTCAACTTCCGCCACGTTGGCGGTATCCAGATACAGTTCCATTACTCTTCCTCGTTTCAGAGTTCTAATTCGTGTTGCAGCAGGGAGGCGATGGCCTCTTCTGAGCTGGCGTTGACCAGCGCACTGCGGAAATCGTCATGCATGATGCGGCGGGCCAGGCGGGAGAAAATACGCATATGCTGATCGCCAGCGGCGTGTTTGTTCAGCGTCAGCATGATGATGAATTGTGCTGCTTCATCTCCCCACATGACGGGGGATTTCAGGCGCGCAACGCTGATGGTGGATTGCTCAATATGCTCAGACTTGCTGTGCGGAATGGCGAAGCTGAAGCCAAGACCGGTAGAGAATACGGCTTCTCGCGCCCACAGGTCGGCCTCCAGCTTGCGAGGGTAGCGGCAACGTCCGGCGAGCAGCAGGTTATCGGTCATCCCTTTCATGACCTCTTCTTTGCTGTTCCAGTCGTTATCCAGTGAAATGCAGCGAGGTGTGACCAGCGGTGTGTCCTGCTGATTCATGCGGAACTGCGCCAGCAGGTGTTCCACTTCAAGCGAAGTGCGACACGACATGGCCTGATTCAGCAGCTGGCGGCAGGCGCGGCTATCAAGCTGTGCCAGGCGCGCTTTGGTTGCCGGAATAGCGGGCGACCCCATGCTCAGCTCGTCCAGTCCCAGACCCACCAGCAACGGCAGCACTGAACCTTTTGCGCCCAGCTCTCCGCACAGGCCAATCCATTTCCCCTGGCGATGGACGGCCTGTACCGCATAATCCAGCGCCCTCAGGAAGGCCGGGTTCAGGCTGTTGTAGTGGCGTGTGACTTTGGCGTTGTCGCGGTCGACGGCCAGCAGATACTGCGTCAGGTCATTGCTGCCGATGCTAAAGAAATCAATTTCTTCGCAGCACTGATCGATAATGAACATCACCGAAGGCACCTCCAGCATGATGCCGAGCGGGATTTTCTCATCAAACGGAATGTGTTCAGCGCGAAGCTGCTGTTTTGCTTCGGCAAGCTTCTCTTTCACCCACAGGATCTCTTCCATGGATGAGATCATCGGGATCATGATCTTCAGGCTGCCGTGAGCAGAGGCGCGCAGGATCGCCCGAAGCTGGGTGGTGAAAAGGGCGGCATACTCTTCGTAAATGCGTACGGCGCGGTAGCCGAGAAACGGGTTGTTTTCGGCCGGGATATTCAGGTACGCCACCGGTTTATCGCCGCCGATATCCATGGTGCGCACGATAATGCTGCGCCCGTTTGCACTTTCCAGCGCCTGACAGAAAATGTTGTACAGCTCGTTTTCGCCGGGCGCGCTGGTACGGTCCATATACAGCATTTCGGTGCGAAACAGGCCAACGCCCTCGGCGCCGTTCCCGAATGCTGCCTGCGCTTCCACCGCGTGGGCGATGTTTGCGGCGATCTCAATGCGCAGGTCATCGGCGGTTCTGGCTTCCCGGTCAAGCCAGATGCGCTGCTGCTCGCGTAGTGCCTGCTGTACCCGTGCTTCCTGGCGGTAGTAGCGCGCCACCGCATCGCTGGCGTTGACCACGACCGCACCGGCATTGCCATCAATAAATACGGGTTTATTGCGCCACTGCAGCAGGCTTTCACTGTCGACGCCGACCAGCGTCGGAATATTAAAGGAACGTGCAAGAATAACGGTGTGCGAGGTTGTTCCGCCGCTTTTTAACAGCAGCCCCTTAAGCAAGGTTTTATCGAGCTCCAGGAACTGGCCGGGCGTAAGATCATCCGCCAGACAAACGGTCGGCTGCGTCAGCTGGCCCGGTGCGGGGAAGCGCTGTTCACCGTAGATTTGCTGCAGCAGCTGATAGCAAACATCGCGCACATCCAGCACGCGTTCCTGCAGATAGCTGCTGCTGGAACGAGAGAACGCATCGCAGAAATGGTTAGCTGTGGCGATTATAGCCTGCGCGCAGCTCAAACCCTGGCTCACTCCTGCAAGGAGATGCTGACGCAAAGAGGTATCCGTTGCCAGCGAACGATGTGCCTCAAGAATGGCGCTGGCGGTGCTGTCGCTGTCCAGCGCGCGCAGCTCAATGTTTTTCACCAGCAGGGTGAGGCCTTTATCCAGCGCTGACTGCTCTTCTTCCACGTTTTTCGCGTCGGGTAAATCCGTCAGTGCATTGAGATCCAGCGAGGTCAGCAAGGTTAACACGCCCCGGGCGCTGCCGCTGCAAACGGGCAGGGCGCGGAAAAGCGTTGGATTAAGGCGCGCGAGGGATTCTGGCAGCGGATCGCGCTCAATATTGATGGCTTCTGCGAGCGGCGCGTCGCAGTGTGGAAACTCTTCCCGGAGCCATTGTTCCAGCTGTTGATGGGCGCTCTGCTCATCTTCACCGTGGATCACCAGACGACAGGCGTCGCCTGCCAGCGTGTCGGTGCCAATAAGTGCCAGTGCGCTCTTGGCATTTCCTTTTCGGTCAGTGCGCAGGTTATGCCACTCGATCTGTGAGATAAACGTATTGCACAGCGTCTCTACATGACTTGCCGGACGCGCGTGAACACCGTTGGGCAATTCACAGGTAAATTCCACTACCAGAGCCATACACACTCCTGAAACTCATCATCATTCATTTGGGAACAGCATACGAGTGCGTTGATGGCGCGCGCCATGTGACAAATCTGCCAAAAGCTGGACAAATGTAATATCACGTGAAAAGTGAGATTTGACTCACAGGTTATGGTGGTTTGTCTTATGCGTAACGTCTATCCGAAATGTCGAGGCGGATCGCATTTTTATTTCGATATTACAAAAATCCAGTAAATGGCCTTTTTGTCTCCTGTCCGCCGTCTTCCTGATTGCCTATTGTTTGCCACAACATCTTTATGGTTTTAAGCCAGGAGCGACATATGAAAGAGTTGGTGCATATTCTCAAGAACACGCGGCAGCATCTGATGACCGGGGTGTCGCACATGATCCCGCTCGTGGTCGCGGGCGGTATTTTGCTGGCGGTTTCGGTCATGCTGTACGGCAAGGGCGCGGTACCGGATGCCGCAACCGATCCCAACCTCAAAAAGCTATTTGATATCGGCGTGGCGGGGTTAACGCTGATGGTGCCTTTCCTGGCCGCCTATATTGGCTATTCCATTGCCGAGCGCGCCGCGCTTGCTCCCTGCGCTATTGCCGCGTGGGTCGGTAACAGTTTCGGTGCCGGTTTCTTCGGCGCCATTATTGCCGGGATCCTCGGCGGGATTGTGGTCTGGTATCTGAAAAAACTGCCGGTCCCGAAAGTTCTGCGCTCCGTCATGCCTATCTTCATCATCCCTATCATCGGCACCTTTGTTACCGCAGGCATCATGATGTGGGGTCTGGGCGAACCTGTTGGTGCGTTGACGACGGGCTTAACCCAGTGGCTGCAAGGGATGCAGCAGGGCAGCATCGTTGTGTTGGCCATCATCATGGGGTTGATGCTGGCCTTCGACATGGGTGGCCCGATTAATAAAGTCGCCTATGCCTTCATGCTGATCTGCGTTGCTCAGGGCGTCTACACCGTGGTGGCGATTGCGGCAGTCGGTATCTGTGTGCCACCGCTGGGATTAGGCCTGGCGACGTTGATTAATCGCAAGAATTTTACCGGTGAAGAGCGTGAAGCGGGTAAGGCTGCATTAGTGATGGGCTGCGTGGGGGTTACCGAAGGGGCCATTCCGTTCGCCGCTGCCGATCCTCTGCGCGTTATTCCCTCCATCATGCTGGGATCCGCATCTGGCGCAGTGACGGCTGCCGTGATGGGGGCGCAATGTTATGCCGGCTGGGGCGGGCTTATCGTTCTCCCTGTGGTGGAAGGCAAACTGGGCTACATCGCGGCGGTTGCCGTAGGGGCGGTGGTGACGGCCATTAGCGTCAACGTGCTGAAGAGTATTGCCCGCAAGAATGCAAAACAGGTCGAGGAAAAAGAGGACGACCTGAATCTGGATTTTGAAATTAACTGAGTGAGGAAGAGAAGATGGCCCGAATTATCGCAGTAACAGCATGCCCGTCTGGCGTTGCCCATACCTACATGGCGGCCGAAGCGCTGGAAAGCGCCGCTAAAGCCAAAGGCTGGGAAGTAAAGGTTGAAACGCAGGGGTCGATTGGTCTTGAGAACGAGCTGAATGCTGAGGATATCGCTGCAGCGGATATGGTGATCCTGACCAAAGATATCGGCATTAAATTTGAAGAGCGCTTTGCCGGGAAAACCATCGTGCGCGTCAACATTAGCGACGCGGTAAAACGCGCCGACGCCATCATGAACAAGATTGATGCCCACCTGGCGCAAACCGCCTGACGCTCTCCCGCCCTTCGGGGCGGGCTCGTTTTCCGTTACAGGAGTTCCCTCATGACGAATCGTACCCAGCGTTTGAAAGACGCACTTTTTGCCAGCCCACGTGAAATCTCGCTTGAGCGTGCTTTGCTCTATACCGCCAGCCATCAGCAGACGGAAGGTGAGCCGGTTATCCTCAGGCGTGCAAAAGCCACGGCGTACATTCTTGACCATGTGAACATCGCGATTCGTGATGAGGAACTGATTGCCGGAAACCGGACCGTTAAACCGCGTGCGGGCATTATGTCGCCTGAGATGGATCCGTACTGGCTGCTTAAGGAGCTGGACCAGTTCTCCACTCGTCCACAGGACCGCTTCGAGATCGGCGAAGCGGATAAACAGATCTACCGTGACGTGCTGTATCCCTACTGGGAAAAACGGTCAATGAAGGATTTCATTAACAGCCAGATGACGGATGAGGTGAAAGCCGCTGTGGGGACGCAAATTTTCAGCGTCAACCAGACGGACAAAGGGCAGGGGCATATCATTATTGATTATCCGCGCCTGCTCAATAACGGCCTGGGTGTGTTGGTGGAGGAATTGCGCGAACGCTGCGCCCGCGATGCGCAGAACACGTTCTATGCCGCCGCGTTGATTCTGCTTGAAGCGTCCCAGCGTCATATACTGCGCTATGCATCACTGGCTGAAGAGTTGGCTGCAAGCAGCGATGCAGCACGGCGTGAAGAATTACGGAAGATGGCAGAAATCTCGCGCCACAACGCGCAGCATAAGCCGCAAACGTTCTGGCAGGCGTGTCAGCTCTTCTGGTACATGAACGTTATTTTGCAGTATGAATCCAACGCAAGTTCGCTCTCCATCGGGCGCTTTGACCAGTACATGCTGCCCTTTTATCAGGCCTCGCTCTCACAGGGCGAAGCGCCCGCTTTCCTGAAAGAGATTCTGGAATCGCTGTGGGTGAAGTGCAATGATGTGGTGCTTTTACGCTCGACCAGCAGCGCCCGCTATTTTGCCGGATTCCCGACCGGGTATACCGCACTATTGGGCGGCCTGACGGAGAACGGTCGTAGCGCGGTGAATGTGCTTTCCTTCCTGTGCCTGGATGCTTATCAGAGCGTTCAGCTTCCTCAACCGAACCTTGGCGTGCGGGTTAACGAACTTATCGACCGTCCTTTTCTGCTTAAAACGGCGGAGACGATCCGCCTGGGCACCGGTATCCCGCAGATTTTCAATGACGAAGTGGTGGTGCCCGCTTTCCTGAATCGGGGGGTGTCGCTGGAAGATGCGCGCGACTACGCGGTGGTTGGCTGTGTAGAACTGTCAATTCCGGGTAAAACCTACGGTCTGCATGATATCGCGATGTTTAACCTGCTGAAGGTGATGGAAATCGCGATGCAGGAGAACGAAGGCAACGCAGCGCTGAGTTATGAAGGCTTGCTGGACCATATTCGCGCCAAAATTAATCACTACATTGCGCTGATGGTTGAGGGGAGCAACATCTGCGATATCGGCCATCGAGACTGGGCACCGGTACCGTTGCTCTCTTCATTTATCAGCGATTGTCTTGAATCAGGGAAAGATATTACCGACGGCGGGGCGCGGTATAACTTTTCTGGCGTTCAGGGAATCGGGATAGCCAACCTGAGCGATTCACTGCACGCCCTGAAAGGGCTGGTCTTTGAACAGCAGCGCTTAAGTTTTGATGAGCTCTTAGCCGTGTTAAAAGCGAACTTTGCCACCCCAGAGGGCGAAAAGGTGCGTGCAAGGTTGATCAATCGCTTCGAAAAATACGGCAATGATATCGATGATGTCGACAATATCAGCGCTGAACTGCTGCGCCATTACTGTAAAGAGGTCGAAAAATACCGGAACCCGCGCGGCGGACAGTTCACGCCAGGCTCTTATACCGTATCGGCACACGTGCCGCTGGGGGCGGTGGTGGGAGCTACACCGGATGGCCGCTTTGCCGGAGAGCAACTGGCTGACGGTGGGCTCTCGCCGATGCTTGGGCAAGATATGCAGGGCCCAACGGCGGTATTAAAATCGGTAAGCAAGCTGGATAACTATCTGTTATCTAACGGTACGCTGTTAAACGTTAAATTTACCCCTGCGACGCTGGAAGGCGATACCGGGCTGCAAAAGCTGGCGGATTTCCTTCGCGCTTTCACCCAGCTTAAGCTGCAGCATATCCAGTTTAACGTGGTGAACGCGGAAACATTGCGTGAAGCGCAACAGCGTCCACAGGATTTTGCCGGGCTGGTGGTGCGCGTTGCCGGATACAGCGCCTTCTTTGTCGAGTTATCGAAGGAGATCCAGGATGACATTATCCGCCGCACAGCACATCAGCTGTGACGTGGTTGAAACGCGCGTCGACGTGGCGCGTATTTTCAACATCCAGCGCTACTCACTGAACGACGGAAGCGGCATCCGCACGGTGGTTTTTTTTAAAGGCTGCCCTCACCGCTGTCCGTGGTGTGCGAATCCGGAGTCGATCTCCCCGAAAATCGAGACGGTGCGCCGGGAGAGTAAATGTCTGCACTGTGCTCCCTGCCTGCGGGACGCTGAGGAGTGTCCCTCCGGCGCGTTCGAGCACATCGGGCGCGACGTGACGCTGGATGAGCTTGAAAACGAGGTGATGAAAGATGATGTCTTCTTTCGTTCCTCGGGAGGCGGGGTGACGCTTTCGGGCGGGGAAGTGTTGCTGCAGGCGCCTTTCGCGACACAGCTTCTACAGAGGCTGCGTCGTTTCGGCGTGCATACGGCCATCGAAACGGCAGGCGATGCGCCTTTGTCGCGATTAATGCCGCTGGCTCACCAGTGTGATGAAGTGCTGTTTGATTTGAAGATCATGGACACGGCGCTGGCCCAATCCGTTTTGGCTATGAATCTCCCCAGGGTGCTGGATAATTTCCGCCAGCTGGTGGCTGACGGGATAAACGTGATTCCCCGCGTCCCGCTTATTCCTGGCTATACGCTTAACGAAACGAACATGGCGCGCGTGCTGGCTTTCCTGTTACCTTCAGGAATACGGCAGCTGCATTTATTGCCCTTCCATCAGTATGGGGAGCCAAAATACCGTCTGCTGGGACAGGTGTGGGGAATGCGGCAAGCGATCCCGCCGACAGAAGATGAGGTGTCAGCGATGCGTCAGCTGGCCGAGTGCGAAGGTTTCAATGTTACCCTGGGAGGCTGAACATGACAGTGATAGCGGGACGTCATCTGGTGGCGGTGACCGCGTGCGTCAGTGGCGTCGCACATACCTATATGGCTGCCGAACGGCTGGAAAAGCTCTGCCAGCAGGAGAAGTGGAGCGTTAACATTGAGACGCAGGGAGCGCTGGGCGTTGAGAGTGAGCTTACGGAAGAGGACATCCGGCGTGCTGATGTCGTATTGCTCATTACTGATATCGAACTGGCGGGCAGTGAACGTTTCGAGCATACGCGCTACGTGAAGTGCGGTATTAACGCCTTTTTACGTGACCCACAAAAGGTGATGGGCGCGGTGCGTAAAATGCTATCCGCTCCGCAGCAAACTCAGATCATTCTGGACTAGCACCCTTTCCGGTGAGCTGGCTGTGATACTGGCGACGGTATTCTGACGGCGAACGCTCCGTGTTCTTGCGAAATAACCGACAGAAATAGTTGCTGTCGACAAATCCGCAGGCATGCGCCACCTCTTTCACTTTTAAATCATACCCTTTTAACAGCTGGCGCGCGTGTTCCAGCCGGGTATGCGTCAGGTATTCATTAAAACCCACTGCGCCCGTTTTCTGGAACAGATGAGACAGGTAGTTTGGGGAGATATAGAACGCCTGCGCGACGGATTCCCGGGTAAGGGGAGTGGCGTAGTGTTCGTCAATATAGACCCGAATCGCTTCAAACAGAGCCTGACTGCGGGAGGCGGTTTGGATCTGACTCCCCAGAAGGTCCACGCAGTGGCTAAGCAGGCTGGCGATAATTAGCCTCGCGGTTTGCTGCTCATGCGGTTGCATCTGGATTTCATGGAACGTCTGTAAGAGTAGCGATCCAATACGCGGACCGCGGCGGGCAACGTGCTGCTTTGCCAGATTTCGAACGTCTTCACCGTCCCAATGCAAAAGGCTAAACCCAAGCTGCTGTTTGCCAAACAGGATACTCAGCGTGGTTGCGGGAGCTTGCCAATGTGGATTATTCCAGCCGCCAGCCGGGACGTATAAAACATCCCCCTGCTGTAAAACGCTGCCAGCCTGGTCTTTCATTGAACCTTCGATCGCGATCTCCAGACGTGGGAAATCGACCTGCAGGGCAAGTTCGGGGGCGGGGATCGCTGGGTTCGCAAAATGCACCTGACGCAGCGGCGTTGTGCCGTTGATCAGGTCAGTCAGGATGTGGGTAATGTCGTGGTGCATGGTGTGGATACCAGGGTATTGCTGGGCGGCGCTAACGCTTACCCGGCCTACGTATCGTAGGCCCGTGCAAGCGTAGCGCCGCCGGGCGTAAAGCATTAGCCGGTGTTACGCATACCTGCCGCAACGCCCGCAATCGTCACCATCAGCGCCTGTTCAACGCGCGGATCCGGCTCTTTCCCTTCTTCTTCTGCCAGACGCGAACGGTGCAGCAGCTCTGCCTGCAGGACGTTCAGCGGGTCGGTGTAGATGTTACGCAGCTGAATAGACTCGGCAATCCACGGCAGGTCCGCCATCAGATGTGAGTCGTTGGCGATGTCCAGTACCACTTTGATGTCGCCTTCCAGCAGTTCGCGCAGCTCTTTACCTAGCGCCCACAGCTCTGGTTTCACCAGACGCTGGTCGTAGTATTCCGCCAGCCACAGGTCAGCTTTCGAGAAGACCATCTCCAGCATGCCCAGACGGGTAGAGAAGAACGGCCAGTCGCGGCACATGGTTTCCAGTTCGTTCTGTTTACCGTCTTCCACCACTTTTTGCAGTGCGGCACCGGCACCCAGCCAGGCGGGCAGCATCAAACGGTTCTGCGTCCAGGCGAAGATCCACGGGATCGCGCGCAGAGACTCTACGCCACCGGTCGGGCGACGCTTTGCAGGACGTGAGCCCAGCGGCAGTTTACCCAGCTCCTGCTCAGGCGTGGCCGAGCGGAAGTAAGGAACGAAATCTTTGTTTTCACGCACGTAGCCGCGGTACAGATCGCAGGAGATATCAGACAGCTCGTCCATGATATGGCACCAGGATGCTTTCGGCTCCGGCGGCGGCAGCAGGTTTGCTTCCAGGATCGCGCTGGTGTAGAGCGACAGGCTGCTGATGGTCACTTCCGGCAGACCGTACTTGAAGCGGATCATCTCGCCCTGCTCGGTGACGCGCAGGCCGCCTTTGAGGCTTCCCGGCGGCTGCGACAGCAGCGCTGCGTGTGCAGGCGCGCCGCCACGGCCAATCGAGCCACCGCGTCCGTGGAACAGGGTCAGCTCAATACCGGCTTTCTCGCAGGTTTTGATCAGTGCGTCCTGCGCCTGATACTGCGCCCAGGATGCCGCCATCACGCCCGCATCTTTCGCGGAGTCGGAATAGCCAATCATCACCATCTGTTTGCCCTGAATAAAGCCGCGGTACCAGTCGATATTCAGCAGCTGGGTCATGACGTCGTTGGCGTTGTTCAGGTCGTCGAGGGTCTCAAACAGCGGGGCGACCGGCAGAGCGTAGTCGATTCCCGCTTCTTTCAGCAGAAGGTGAACGCCCAGCACGTCTGACGGGGTCTTCGCCATGGAGATCACATAGGCGGCCACCGATCCTTTCGGCGCGTCCACGATCGCTTTACAGGTGTTGAGTACTTCGCGGGTTTCGTTGCTTGGCTCCCAGTTGCGCGGCAGCAGAGGGCGCTTCGAGTTCAGCTCGCGGATCAGGAAGGCCTGTTTGTCGGCTTCGGACCAGCTTTCATAGTCACCGATGCCGAGATAGCGGGTCAGCTCGCCCAGCGCTTCGGTATGACGGGTACTTTCCTGACGTACGTCGATACGCACCAGCGGCACGCCAAAACACTTCACGCGGCGCAGGGTGTCGAGCAGTTCGCCATTAGCGATGATGCCCATCCCGCAGGCCTGCAGTGATTTATAACAGGCATACAGCGGCTCCCAGAGCTGTTCGTTCTGGCTGAGCAGACCCTCTGGTTTTGGCAGGCGCTGACCTTTCAGACGCGCTTCCAGCCAGGCCTGGGTGGCCATCAGCTGACCACGCAGTTTCTTCATCAGGAAACGGTACGGCTCGCTGGCGCCTTCTTCTCCGGCCAGCGCGCGCAGTTCCGGCGTCGCTTCAACCATCGACAGCTCGGAGATCAGCACCTGAATGTCTTTCAGGAACAGGTCGGTCGCTTTCCAGCGGCTCAGCAGCAGGACGTGACGGGTAATTTCTGCGGTCACGTTCGGGTTGCCGTCGCGGTCGCCGCCCATCCAGGAGGTGAAGCGGACCGGAACAAAGTCGACCGGCAGGCGGTAGCCGAGGTTCTCTTCCAGCTGTTCGTTCAGCTCGCGCAGGTAGTTAGGCACCCCTTCCCACAGGCTGTTTTCCACCACCGCAAATCCCCATTTCGCTTCGTCGACCGGGCTTGGACGATGCTTACGAATTTCATCGGTGTGCCAGGACTGGGCAATCAGCTGGCGCAGACGGCGCATCAACTGGTTGCGTTCGTAGTCGGCAATGTCTTTGTTATCCAACTGCTTCAGACAGTTGTTCACTTCCACCATTTTGTGGATCAGGGTGCGACGGGTAATTTCAGTGGGGTGTGCGGTCAGCACCAGCTCCAGCGAAAGCGACTCCACCGCTTTTTTGATGGTGGCTTCGTTGAGGTCTGGCTGGTCTTTCAGTTTACGCAGGGTGCGGGCAATGACTTCCGGGTTGCTGGCAGCTTCGCCATTTGGCGAAATGCTGTGGTATTGCTCAGCGGTGTTGGCCAGGTTCAGGAACTGGCTGAATGCGCGTGCAACGGGCAGCAGCTCATCGTTTGAGAGGTTCTGCAAGGTGGTGAGCAGCTCCTGACGACTGGCCTCGTTACCGGCACGGGAAGATTTAGACAGCTTGCGGATGGTTTCAACGCGGTCGAGGATGTTCTCCCCCAACGCGTCTTTGATGGTATCTCCAAGCACTTTGCCGAGCATACTGACATTACTACGCAACGCGGAATATTGTTCGTTCATAAAAACCCAGTCACCCCATCATTTTTGTTTATGCCCAGGCGAAAATTTTCTGGACATTATTTTGTCATCTCCCCTTATAAAGCCACGTAAAACCCCCGTCGTCAATTGCTGCGAAAACGGTTCAGCAAACGAATAAATGAGGGCAATTTACGAAATTTAATTCCCATTGCGTCAGATAAGAGATGCTTATGAGAATGTACCAGGGAAAAGGGGTAAACACGAAAAATGGCAGCTTCGGTTGCCATTTTGCTTTTATCTGCGGGTTTTTTTACGCAAAAAAAAAGCGGACCACGGGGTCCGCAAAAGTTCACGTTGGCTTTAGTTGTTCGAGTTTTGAGAGAAACTCGCTGACGGAGCGGGGACGTCAAGGGTCAAACACGTGCCGCCTCGTCTATGTGGTGTATTATTCAACAGAATGCTTGATAGGGATAATCGTTCGTTGCTATGCTATCTATCGCCATGAACTATCGTGGCGACGGAGGATGAATAATGAATATTCGTGATCTTGAATACCTGGTAGCGTTAGCCGAGCATCGTCACTTTCGCCGCGCGGCAGACTCCTGCCACGTCAGCCAGCCCACGCTGAGCGGTCAGATCCGCAAGCTGGAAGACGAGCTGGGCGTGATGCTGCTGGAGCGCACCAGTCGTAAGGTTCTGTTCACACAGGCAGGTCTGCTGCTGGTGGATCAGGCGCGCACAGTGCTGCGCGAGGTCAAAGTGCTCAAGGAAATGGCAAGCCAGCAGGGGGAGGCGATGTCCGGCCCGCTGCATATTGGCCTGATCCCAACCGTTGGCCCGTACCTGTTGCCGCACATCATTCCGATGCTGCACCAGACGTTCCCGAAACTCGAAATGTACCTGCATGAAGCGCAGACCCATCAGCTGCTGGCGCAGTTAGACAGCGGCAAGCTCGACTGCGCCATTCTGGCGCTGGTGAAAGAGAGTGAAGCCTTTATTGAAGTGCCGCTGTTCGATGAGCCGATGATGCTGGCGATCTATGAAGATCACCCGTGGGCGAACCGCGATCGCGTACCGATGGCCGATCTGGCCGGTGAAAAGCTGCTGATGCTGGAAGATGGCCACTGCCTGCGCGATCAGGCGATGGGCTTTTGCTTTGAAGCGGGTGCGGATGAAGATACCCATTTCCGCGCAACCAGCCTGGAAACGCTGCGTAATATGGTCGCGGCGGGAAGCGGTATTACGCTGCTGCCTGCGCTGGCCGTGCCGCGCGAGCGTAAACGTGATGGCGTGGTTTATCTGCCGTGCATTAAGCCGGAGCCGCGTCGCACTATCGGCCTGGTGTATCGTCCGGGTTCACCGCTGCGCAGCCGCTATGAGCAGCTGGCAGAGGCCATCCGTGGTTCGATGGATGGCCATTTCGACAGCGCGTTAAAACAGGCGGTTTAAGCCGTTCAGCGCAGCTACCCGATAGGCTTCCGCCATGGTCGGGTAGTTAAAGGTGGTGTTAACGAAGTACTCAATGGTGTTACCACCGCCTTTCTGCTCCATTATCGCCTGGCCGATATGAATGATTTCCGCCGCGCGTTCACCAAAGCAGTGAATGCCGAGGATCTCTTTGGTCTCGCGATGGAACAAGATCTTCAGCGTTCCCACGCTCATCCCCACAATTTGCGCCCGCGCCAGATGTTTAAACTGGGCGCGTCCCACCTCGTAAGGCACCTTCATTGACGTCAGCTGCTGCTCGGTTTTCCCGACAGAACTGATTTCCGGGATGGTATAGATGCCCGTCGGAATATCTTCGATCAGGTGCGCCGTCGCTTCGCCTTTTACCAGCGCCTGTGCGGCAATGCGTCCCTGGTCGTAAGCGGCTGAGGCCAGGCTTGGGTAGCCAATCACGTCGCCGACCGCGTAAACGTGCGGCAGGGCGGTCTGATACATGCTGTTGACCTTCAGCTGACCGCGGCTGTCGGTTTCAAGCCCGATATTTTCCAGCTGCAGTGAATCGGTGTTGCCGGTACGACCGTTGGCGTACAGCAGGCAGTCTGCTTTCAGCTTCTTACCGGACTTCAGGTGCATGATCACCCCGTCGTCACAGCCCTCAATCTTCTCGTACTCTTCGTTGTGGCGAATCACCACGCCGCTGTTCCAGAAGTGGTAGGAGAGGGAGTCCGACATCTCCTGATCGAGGAATGCCAGGAGGCGGTCACGGGTGTTGATCAGGTCAACTTTGACGTCCATTCCGCGGAAGATCGACGCATATTCGCAACCAATGACCCCTGCGCCATAGATAATGACGTGGCGAGGCTCATGGTGCAGGCTCAGAATCGAGTCGCTGTCGTAAACGCGCGGGTGCGAGAAGTCCACGTCGGCCGGATGGTAAGGGCGTGAGCCGCAGGCTATAACAAATTTTTCAGCCGTGATGGTTTCAACCGAACCGTCGTGGCATTCGAGTGCCAGGGTGTGTTCATCCACAAAATGCGCATTGCCCTGCAAAATCTCACAGTGGTTACGCTCATAAAATCCCTGACGCATGCGTGTCTGCTGGTTAATAACGGTATCCGCATGATTCAGGATGTCAGCAAAGGATGAACGAAGAAGTCGGGAGTGGTCGCTGTAAAGAGGGTTCTGGTTAAATTCGATAATGCGGCTAACGGCGTGGCGGAGGGCTTTCGAAGGGATGGTGCCCCAGTGGGTGCAACCGCCGCCGACATTATGGTAGCGCTCGATGACCGCTACTCTGGCTCCCTGTTTCACCAGACCCATAGCAGCACCTTCGCCGCCGGGGCCGGAACCAATAACTATTGCGTCGTAATCGTAGGAATGTGGCATGGTAAGGCTTACCTGTTCTTATACATAAAAGCAACAGAATCATAACATCATTGCCAGGGTAACCCAATTATCGTTGTGCTTTTTTCGGGCAGTGGAGCACAAACCGCACGTAAACAATCATTCACAAAGCCAGGCAAACAGATTAATTTTATTCTCTGGTATAGTGCCATCAGGCCTTTGGAAGGATTCAACTATCGTGATGGGCGTAAGAGCACAACAAAAAGAGAAAACCCGGCGTTCGCTGGTGGAAGCAGCATTCAGTCAACTGAGTGCTGAGCGAAGTTTTGCCAGTTTGAGCCTGCGCGAAGTCGCACGCGAGGCCGGGATTGCGCCAACGTCCTTCTATCGTCATTTCCGTGATGTGGATGAACTGGGCCTGACCATGGTCGACGAGAGCGGCCTGATGCTGCGCCAGCTGATGCGCCAGGCGCGTCAGCGTATCGCCAAAGGGGGCAGCGTGATCCGCACCTCCGTATCGACCTTTATGGAATTTATCGGCAATAACCCCAACGCGTTTCGTCTGCTTCTGCGCGAGCGTTCGGGCACATCGGCGGCGTTTCGTGCCGCCGTCGCGCGTGAAATTCAGCATTTCATCGCGGAACTTGCCGACTATCTTGAACTCGAAAACCATATGCCGCGCGCGTTTACTGAAGCACAGGCCGAGGCGATGGTGACGATTGTTTTCAGTGCGGGTGCCGAAGCGCTGGATGTCAGCATTGAACAACGCAAGCAGCTCGAAGAGCGGCTGGTATTGCAGCTCAGGATGATCTCCAAAGGCGCGTACTACTGGTATCGCCGTGAACAAGAGAAACTGGCACATCAAACCGAAGAGTGAAGGTGAGTAATGAAACAGTCAGGTCAGGATAAAGGGACGCTGTTGCTGGCATTGATCGCTGGCTTATCCATTAATGGTACGTTTGCCGCTATTTTTAGCTCAATCGTGCCGTTTTCGATTTTCCCGCTTATTGCGCTGGTGCTGACGGTTTACTGCCTGCATCAACGTTACCTGAACCGCACCATGCCGGTGGGGCTACCGGGGCTGGCCGCTGCCTGCTTTATTCTGGGCGTATTGCTGTACAGCACGGTGGTTCGCGCGGAATATCCGGATATCGGCTCTAACTTCTTCCCTGCGGTACTGTCTGTGGCGCTGGTGTTCTGGATTGGCTCGCGCATGCGTAGCCGTAAAAGCCAGTTATCAGAGTAAAGGGTTTCGTCATTGTAGGCCGGATAAGCGAAGCGCCATCCGGCTTTTTTGGCAGGTGGCGCTTCGCTTACCTGCCCTACAAGCCCCACATTACTTCGCCGTGAGCAGTACGCCGCACTCCATATGGTGCGTATACGGGAACTGATCGAACAGCGCCAGACGTTCAACCTTGTGCGTCTGGCCTAATGTTTCGAGGTTCTTGCACAGCGTCTCCGGGTTACAGGAGATGTACAAAATACGCGGGTACGCCTGCACCATCTTCTCGGTTTCGCTGTCCAGGCCACTGCGCGGCGGGTCGACAAAAATCGTCTCACACTGGTAGCTCTTGAGATCGATCCCTTCCAGGCGGTTAAACTGGCGTACGCCGTTCATGGCCTGCGTGAACTCTTCTGCGGCCATACGAATGATCTGCACGTTGTCGATATGGTTGGCGGCAATGTTGTACTGCGCGGCTGCCACCGACGGCTTTGCGATTTCCGTTGCCAGCACGCGATCGAAGTTACGCGCCAGCGCCAGCGAGAAGTTGCCGTTACCGCAGTAGAGCTCAAGCAGATCGCCCGTTGACCCTTCCGTCGCCTTCAGCGCCCACTCCAGCATCTGCACGTTCATCGCAGCGTTCGGCTGGGTGAAGCTGTTCTCGACCTGACGATACACCATCTCTTTACCTGCCACCGGCAGGCGCTCGTCGATGTAGTCCTGATCCAGCATGATTTTGGTTTTGGTCGCGCGGCCAATCAGGTGAACGTTGATGTTCTGCGCGCGCAGCGCATCGCGCAGCGCTTCTGCCTGCTCGCGCCACTCGTCGTTAAGCGCTTTGTGATACAGCAGAGAGACAATCGCCTGATTGCTTTGCGTGGTCAGGTAGTCAATCTGGAACAGCTTGTTACGCAGTACCGGATTGTTGCGCACGCCGTCCATTATCAACGTCATCAACTGGTTAATGAGCTCGCTCGCCGCCGGAAAACTGTCCACGCGGATACGGGATTTCGTCTGCTGATCGAAAATGATGTGGTACAGGTCGTCGCCGTCGTGCCAGATGCGGAACTCGGCGCGCATGCGGTAGTGGCTGACGGGAGAGCGGAACACCTCGGGAACGGGCGCGTTGAAAGGCGTCATCATACTTTGCAGGCGGACGACTTTCTCTGCCAGCTGCGCGTCGTACTGTTCTGTCGGGAGGTGTTCTGGGGTCATGATGCGTCCTGAGTGATAAAGAATTACGCGGGGATTGTAGGCATTGTTCAGGGGATGTCCAGATTTAATGGGCAATAGCTGTCTGGACATCCATACGTGTCTAATTGTAGCATTCTGTTTCCGGTCTCCTGAGAGTGAAAAGGGAATCCAGTGTAAATCTGGAGCTGACGCGCAGCGGTAAAGTCTGGCGGGATGAGCGTTGTAGACACTGTGAAAATGGGAAGTCTTCATCCTTGTATAGCCACCTAGCCCGAAGACCTGCCGGGATCACGTCGCATTTGGTTTCATCATCGCGTGCTATCGATGAGGCCTGCGGCATCCTTCTTATATTGTGGATGCTTTAACAATGATTAAAAAAATATCGCTGTTGACGGCGTTGTCCGTCACGGCATTTTCGGGCTGGGCGCAGGATAGCGCCGACTCGTTGGTGGTGACGGCAAATCGTTTTGAACAACCTGAAAAAACTATTCTGGCTGCAACCTCCGTTGTTACGCGTGCCGATATTGACCGTTGGCAATCAACCTCAGTCCTGGATGTTATGCGTCGCCTGCCCGGCGTGGATACGGCGCAAAGTGGCGGGATGGGGCAACTCTCTTCTCTCTTTATACGTGGCACCAACTCCAGCCACGTCCTGATCCTGGTTGATGGGATCCGCCTTAACCAGGCGGGCGTCACGGGGTCGTCCGATCTCAGCCAGTTCCCGATCTCCCTGGTGCAGCGTATCGAATATGTTCGTGGACCGCGTTCGGCGGTATACGGCTCGGACGCGATCGGCGGAGTCGTAAACATTATTACCACTCGCGCGAAGGACGGTACCACGCTGAATGCAGGTGCAGGGTCGCATGGTTACCAGAATTATGGCGGCAGTACTCAGCAAACATTGGGCGACAGCACGCGCGTCACGCTTGCGGGTGATTACACCTATACCAAAGGGTTTGATGTGGTTGCGGACGGCAACAATGGTGGCCTTGCCCAGACCGATCGCGACGGCTTTATGAATAAAACGCTCTATGGTGCACTGGATCACGCATTCTCGGAGCGGTGGAGCGGATTTGTTCGCGGCTTTGGCTACAGCAACCGTACTGCCTACGACGGTTACTACAGCTCATTTACCCCCGATGTACTGGTCGATACCCGCCAGCTCTATAGTCAGACCTGGGATGCTGGATTGCGCTTCAACGATGACATCTTCCATTCACAGCTGCTCACCAGCTATAGCCACAGCAAGGACTATAACTACGACCCAAATCTGGGCCGCTACGATTCGACTGCCACCCTGGATGAAATCAAACAGTACAACGTCCAGTGGCTGAATTCCGTTGATGTTGGCCATGGAAACATTGGCGCGGGCGTTGACTGGCAGAAGCAGAGCACCGAGCCGGGTACAAACTACGTGACCAACGGCTACGACCTGCGTAACACCGGCGTTTACCTGACCGGGCTGCAGCAGTTTGGTGACTTCACTCTGGAAGGAGCGGTTCGCAGCGATGACAACTCTCAGTTCGGCCGCCATGGCACCTGGCAAAGTAGTGCGGCCTGGGAGTTCGTGGAGGGTTACCGCTTCGTTGCTTCTTATGGTACGGCCTATAAGGCTCCGAATCTGGGTCAGCTCTATGGTTTCTATGGCAATGACCATCTTGATCCAGAAGAGAGTAAGCAGTGGGAAGGTGCCTTTGAAGGCCTGACGGCGGGCGTGAGCTGGCGCGTCTCTGGCTACCGTAATGACGTCGATAATCTCATCGACTTCGATAATAACCTTCAGCAATATTACAACGTCGGTAAAGCGCGCATTAAAGGTGTGGAAGCGACAGCATCGTTTGATACGGGCCCGTTGACGCATACTGTAGGCTACGACTATGTGGATGCCCGCAATGCCGCAACCAACGAACTTCTGGACCGTCGTGCTAAGCAGCAGGTGAAATATCAGCTCGACACGCAGATCTATGATTTCGACTGGAGCCTGACTTATCACTATCTCGGTACGCGTTACGACACTGACTTTGGTGCTTATCCGTCTGAGAAAGTAAAAATGGGTGGTGTCAGCCTGTGGGATGTCGCAGTTTCGTATCCTGTCACCTCACATCTCACAGTTCGTGGTAAAATAGCCAACCTGTTCGATAAAGATTACGAGACAGTTTATGGCTACCAAACTGCAGGACGGGAATATACCTTGTCTGGCAGCTACACCTTCTAATCCGCGTCCCACCGTGCTGGTGTTTGATTCCGGCGTCGGTGGGCTTTCGGTCTATGATGAGATTCGGCATCTCCTGCCGGATCTCCATTACATCTACGCCTTCGATAACGTCGCTTTCCCGTATGGGGAAAAGAGCGAAGATTTTATTGTTGAGCGTGTGGTTGAAATTGTCACCGCTGTACAAAAGCGCTATCCCCTTGCGCTGGCGGTTATCGCCTGTAATACGGCGAGCACCGTTTCTCTTCCTGCCCTGCGTGAAAAATTCCAGTTCCCGGTTGTGGGCGTTGTTCCTGCGATAAAGCCTGCCGCGCGCCTTACGGCGAACGGCATTGTGGGTTTGCTGGCAACGCGAGGCACGGTAAAGCGTCCTTATACCCGCGAGCTGATCGACCGTTTTGCCAACGAATGCCAGATTGCGATGCTGGGTTCGGCTGAGCTGGTGGAGATGGCTGAAGCGAAGCTGCATGGAAAAGCGGTATCACTCGACGAGCTGCGTCGTATTCTTCGTCCGTGGCTGCGGATGCCCGAACCTCCGGATACCGTTGTGCTGGGCTGTACTCACTTCCCGCTATTACAGGAAGAGCTATTAGAGGTATTGCCGGAGGGGACGCGCCTGGTTGATTCCGGTGCGGCTATCGCCCGTCGTACGGCCTGGTTGCTGGAGCATGAAGCGCCGGATGCGAAATCTACCGATGCGAATATCGCGTTTTGTATGGCCATCACGAAAGAGACTGAGCAACTTTTACCCGTTTTACGCCGTTATGGCTTTGAAACGCTCGAAAAACTGGCGCTGTAGCACGGTTTTGAGCAAAAAAGAGACGGTTGAAAGTTTTTTTTAAAAGAGGGGTTGTCAACGTCTGAGAACTCCCTATAATGCGCCTCCACTGACACGGAACAACGGCTTACAGGCCGCCGGGTTAGCGGGGTTCAGAGATGAACGCCGGCAGAGAAAAGCAAAAATAATCGCTTGACTCTGAATGAGGAAAACGTAATATACGGGACCTCGCAACGGTGAGCTTAACGCTGCGTTGCAACTGCTCTTTAACAATTTATCAGACAATCTGTGTGGGCACTCAAAGTGACATGGATTCTTAATGTCTCCGGACAATAAATGAATACCAAGTCTCTGAGTGAACATACGTAATTCATTACGAAGTTTAATTCACGAGCATCAAACTTAAATTGAAGAGTTTGATCATGGCTCAGATTGAACGCTGGCGGCAGGCCTAACACATGCAAGTCGAGCGGCAGCGGAAAGTAGCTTGCTACTTTGCCGGCGAGCGGCGGACGGGTGAGTAATGTCTGGGAAACTGCCTGATGGAGGGGGATAACTACTGGAAACGGTAGCTAATACCGCATAACGTCGCAAGACCAAAGAGGGGGACCTTCGGGCCTCTTGCCATCAGATGTGCCCAGATGGGATTAGCTAGTAGGTGGGGTAATGGCTCACCTAGGCGACGATCCCTAGCTGGTCTGAGAGGATGACCAGCCACACTGGAACTGAGACACGGTCCAGACTCCTACGGGAGGCAGCAGTGGGGAATATTGCACAATGGGCGCAAGCCTGATGCAGCCATGCCGCGTGTATGAAGAAGGCCTTCGGGTTGTAAAGTACTTTCAGCGGGGAGGAAGGTGCTGAGGTTAATAACCTCAGCAATTGACGTTACCCGCAGAAGAAGCACCGGCTAACTCCGTGCCAGCAGCCGCGGTAATACGGAGGGTGCAAGCGTTAATCGGAATTACTGGGCGTAAAGCGCACGCAGGCGGTCTGTCAAGTCGGATGTGAAATCCCCGGGCTCAACCTGGGAACTGCATTCGAAACTGGCAGGCTAGAGTCTTGTAGAGGGGGGTAGAATTCCAGGTGTAGCGGTGAAATGCGTAGAGATCTGGAGGAATACCGGTGGCGAAGGCGGCCCCCTGGACAAAGACTGACGCTCAGGTGCGAAAGCGTGGGGAGCAAACAGGATTAGATACCCTGGTAGTCCACGCCGTAAACGATGTCGACTTGGAGGTTGTGCCCTTGAGGCGTGGCTTCCGGAGCTAACGCGTTAAGTCGACCGCCTGGGGAGTACGGCCGCAAGGTTAAAACTCAAATGAATTGACGGGGGCCCGCACAAGCGGTGGAGCATGTGGTTTAATTCGATGCAACGCGAAGAACCTTACCTACTCTTGACATCCAGAGAACTTAGCAGAGATGCTTTGGTGCCTTCGGGAACTCTGAGACAGGTGCTGCATGGCTGTCGTCAGCTCGTGTTGTGAAATGTTGGGTTAAGTCCCGCAACGAGCGCAACCCTTATCCTTTGTTGCCAGCGGTTAGGCCGGGAACTCAAAGGAGACTGCCAGTGATAAACTGGAGGAAGGTGGGGATGACGTCAAGTCATCATGGCCCTTACGAGTAGGGCTACACACGTGCTACAATGGCGCATACAAAGAGAAGCGACCTCGCGAGAGCAAGCGGACCTCATAAAGTGCGTCGTAGTCCGGATTGGAGTCTGCAACTCGACTCCATGAAGTCGGAATCGCTAGTAATCGTAGATCAGAATGCTACGGTGAATACGTTCCCGGGCCTTGTACACACCGCCCGTCACACCATGGGAGTGGGTTGCAAAAGAAGTAGGTAGCTTAACCTTCGGGAGGGCGCTTACCACTTTGTGATTCATGACTGGGGTGAAGTCGTAACAAGGTAACCGTAGGGGAACCTGCGGTTGGATCACCTCCTTACCTTAAAGAACCTGCCTTTGCAGTGCTCACACAGATTGTCTGATGAAAAACAGCAGTAAAAATCTCTGCAGGCTTGTAGCTCAGGTGGTTAGAGCGCACCCCTGATAAGGGTGAGGTCGGTGGTTCAAGTCCACTCAGGCCTACCAAACTCCTTTTAAAGGATGAGCGGTACAGAGATTATAAACGATGGGGCTATAGCTCAGCTGGGAGAGCGCCTGCTTTGCACGCAGGAGGTCTGCGGTTCGATCCCGCATAGCTCCACCATCTTTTACTGCGAACACAAGAAAACTTCAGAGTGAACCTGAAAAGGTGCACTGCGAAGTTTTGCTCTTTAAAAATCTGGATCAAGCTGAAAATTGAAACGACACATCTTAAGTGGTGTGTTCGAGTCTCTCAAATTTTCGCAATCAGAAGTGAAACATCTTCGGGTTGTGAGGTTAAGCGACTAAGCGTACACGGTGGATGCCCTGGCAGTCAGAGGCGATGAAGGACGTGCTAATCTGCGAAAAGCGCCGGCGAGGTGATATGAACCTTTGACCCGGCGATGTCCGAATGGGGAAACCCAGTGCAATTCGTTGCACTATCGTTAACTGAATACATAGGTTAACGAGGCGAACCGGGGGAACTGAAACATCTAAGTACCCCGAGGAAAAGAAATCAACCGAGATTCCCCCAGTAGCGGCGAGCGAACGGGGAGCAGCCCAGAGTCTGAATCAGCTTGTGTGTTAGTGGAAGCGTCTGGAAAGTCGCACGGTACAGGGTGACAGTCCCGTACACGAAAGCACACAGGCTGTGAACTCGAAGAGTAGGGCGGGACACGTGGTATCCTGTCTGAATATGGGGGGACCATCCTCCAAGGCTAAATACTCCTGACTGACCGATAGTGAACCAGTACCGTGAGGGAAAGGCGAAAAGAACCCCGGCGAGGGGAGTGAAAAAGAACCTGAAACCGTGTACGTACAAGCAGTGGGAGCACCTTCGTGGTGTGACTGCGTACCTTTTGTATAATGGGTCAGCGACTTATATTCTGTAGCAAGGTTAACCGTATAGGGGAGCCGAAGGGAAACCGAGTCTTAACTGGGCGTTAAGTTGCAGGGTATAGACCCGAAACCCGGTGATCTAGCCATGGGCAGGTTGAAGGTTGGGTAACACTAACTGGAGGACCGAACCGACTAATGTTGAAAAATTAGCGGATGACTTGTGGCTGGGGGTGAAAGGCCAATCAAACCGGGAGATAGCTGGTTCTCCCCGAAAGCTATTTAGGTAGCGCCTCGTGAACTCATCTTCGGGGGTAGAGCACTGTTTCGGCTAGGGGGCCATCCCGGCTTACCAACCCGATGCAAACTACGAATACCGAAGAATGTTATCACGGGAGACACACGGCGGGTGCTAACGTCCGTCGTGAAGAGGGAAACAACCCAGACCGCCAGCTAAGGTCCCAAAGTCATGGTTAAGTGGGAAACGATGTGGGAAGGCACAGACAGCCAGGATGTTGGCTTAGAAGCAGCCATCATTTAAAGAAAGCGTAATAGCTCACTGGTCGAGTCGGCCTGCGCGGAAGATGTAACGGGGCTAAACCATGCACCGAAGCTGCGGCAGCGACGCTTATGCGTTGTTGGGTAGGGGAGCGTTCTGTAAGCCGTTGAAGGTGTGCTGTGAGGCATGCTGGAGGTATCAGAAGTGCGAATGCTGACATAAGTAACGATAAAGCGGGTGAAAAGCCCGCTCGCCGGAAGACCAAGGGTTCCTGTCCAACGTTAATCGGGGCAGGGTGAGTCGACCCCTAAGGCGAGGCCGAAAGGCGTAGTCGATGGGAAACAGGTTAATATTCCTGTACTTGGTGTTACTGCGAAGGGGGGACGGAGAAGGCTATGTTAGCCGGGCGACGGTTGTCCCGGTTTAAGCATGTAGGCGGAGGTTCCAGGTAAATCCGGTACCTTTTAACGCTGAGGTGTGATGACGAGGCACTACGGTGCTGAAGTAACAAATGCCCTGCTTCCAGGAAAAGCCTCTAAGCATCAGGTAACACGAAATCGTACCCCAAACCGACACAGGTGGTCAGGTAGAGAATACCAAGGCGCTTGAGAGAACTCGGGTGAAGGAACTAGGCAAAATGGTGCCGTAACTTCGGGAGAAGGCACGCTGATATGTAGGTGAAGCCCCTGCGGGTGGAGCTGAAATCAGTCGAAGATACCAGCTGGCTGCAACTGTTTATTAAAAACACAGCACTGTGCAAACACGAAAGTGGACGTATACGGTGTGACGCCTGCCCGGTGCCGGAAGGTTAATTGATGGGGTTAGCGGCAACGCGAAGCTCTTGATCGAAGCCCCGGTAAACGGCGGCCGTAACTATAACGGTCCTAAGGTAGCGAAATTCCTTGTCGGGTAAGTTCCGACCTGCACGAATGGCGTAATGATGGCCAGGCTGTCTCCACCCGAGACTCAGTGAAATTGAACTCGCTGTGAAGATGCAGTGTACCCGCGGCAAGACGGAAAGACCCCGTGAACCTTTACTATAGCTTGACACTGAACACTGGTCCTTGATGTGTAGGATAGGTGGGAGGCTTTGAAGCGTGGACGCCAGTCTGCGTGGAGCCGTCCTTGAAATACCACCCTTTAATGGCTGGTGTTCTAACGTAGACCCGTAATCCGGGTTGCGGACAGTGTCTGGTGGGTAGTTTGACTGGGGCGGTCTCCTCCCAAAGAGTAACGGAGGAGCACGAAGGTTAGCTAATCCTGGTCGGACATCAGGAGGTTAGTGCAATGGCATAAGCTAGCTTGACTGCGAGAGTGACGGCTCGAGCAGGTGCGAAAGCAGGTCATAGTGATCCGGTGGTTCTGAATGGAAGGGCCATCGCTCAACGGATAAAAGGTACTCCGGGGATAACAGGCTGATACCGCCCAAGAGTTCATATCGACGGCGGTGTTTGGCACCTCGATGTCGGCTCATCACATCCTGGGGCTGAAGTAGGTCCCAAGGGTATGGCTGTTCGCCATTTAAAGTGGTACGCGAGCTGGGTTTAGAACGTCGTGAGACAGTTCGGTCCCTATCTGCCGTGGGCGCTGGAGAATTGAGGGGGGCTGCTCCTAGTACGAGAGGACCGGAGTGGACGCATCACTGGTGTTCGGGTTGTCATGCCAATGGCACTGCCCGGTAGCTAAATGCGGAAAAGATAAGTGCTGAAAGCATCTAAGCACGAAACTTGCCCCGAGATGAGTTCTCCCTGACCCTTTAAGGGTCCTGAAGGAACGTTGAAGACGACGACGTTGATAGGTCGGGTGTGTAAGCGCAGCGATGCGTTGAGCTAACCGATACTAATGAACCGTGAGGCTTAACCTTACAACGCCGAAGCTGTTTCGGCGAAGAGACAGACACGATTTTCAGCCTGATACAGATTAACAGAATTTGCCTGGCGGCTTTAGCGCGGTGGTCCCACCTGACCCCATGCCGAACTCAGAAGTGAAACGCCGTAGCGCCGATGGTAGTGTGGGGTCTCCCCATGTGAGAGTAGGGAACTGCCAGGCATCAAATTAAGTAGTAAGCCGGTGCATAAATCCGGTGGTTACAGCAGTCTTCGGTGGAGCGGTAGTTCAGTCGGTTAGAATACCTGCCTGTCACGCAGGGGGTCGCGGGTTCGAGTCCCGTCCGTTCCGCCACTTATTAAGACATTAAGCCTGCCTTGTTGGCAGGCTTAATGGCAAAAAAACTTTAGGGGCGTAGCTCAGTTGGTAGAGCACCGGTCTCCAAAACCGGGTGTCGCGAGTTCGAGTCTCTCCGCCCCTGCCATATAGAATCCTTTGCTTCGGCAAAGGATTTTTTTTGCCTAAAACACTGCAGAAAACTCTCTTCTTAATTTTCAGCCAGCATCCCTGCTGGCTGATGCATCAATCCATTACATTGATTTTTAATAGATCTTTTATCTGTGATTGCTTATCACTGTTTTGCAGCCAAATTGCATACAGCGGCCTGGTAAGCGTGGTGGAATCCATCACGGTGTGCAGCCCTGCTTTAGTGTCTGCCCAGCGAACAGGTAACCAGGTACAACCTTTCAGCAGGGGCAGCTGCTGACAGGCGATCTCTGCCGAGCTGGTCGTTAACTGCGGAACATCATCAGGTGCAATCAATCCAGTCTCATGCTGCTGAAAATCTGGCCCCCATTCCAGGCGCAAATAGGTCAGATCTGCCTTCATCATCGAAGGTTCAGAGGCATAAAGCGCCAGGCCAAACTGGCCTACAATCTGGCTGCTAAATTCGTCCATCTTGGGGGCTTCAGTTGTGATCAGAAGATCAAGCTGACGCTCATGAAGCTGCTTAACCAGCGACTGCCGTTGCGCAATTCTCGCTTCAAATTGCAGGTGGCCGTGTGAATGATACAACCGGGTAAGCCACTGACTTAGCATACATTCCCACAGAGAAGCGCTGGCCCCAATCGAGAACTCATTATGCCTCGAAGTATGCGCCACCTCTTTACGTGCTGCCTGCCAGGTATTCATGAGCGTTTCTGCGTACGGCAGCAGTTTCTCACCGGCAGACGTTAAGCGAATATTGTTACGATGGCGAGTAAAAAGATTCACACCCAGTTGATTTTCCAGCTGTCGAATACGAAAACTGACTGCTGACTGCGTCAGGTAAAGGGCTTCAGCTGCTCGCCCAAAGTGGCGTGTTCTGCTCACTTCAAGGAAAGTTTTAAGCAATTCCGTATCCACATCTTTCTCCGCAAAATTATTTGTCGTTATGATTTAAATGTTTTGTTTTACACTCTGTCAAGCGTAACTAATACTCCGCGCCATAAATAGCTCGGCCAAAGAATTAGGAGCGTGTAGGATGGCGGAAAGCTTTACGACGACTAATCGTTTTTTCGACAATAAACATTATCCGCGCGGGTTCTCTCGTCACGGCGATTTCACCATCAAAGAAGCTCAACTGCTTGAGCGCCATGGTTATGCCTTTAACGAGCTGGATCTGGGTAAGCGTGAACCTGCGACCGAAGACGAAAAACAGTTTGTTTCCGTTTGCCGTGGTGAGCGTGAGCCTCAGTCTGAAGCGGAACGTGTGTGGATCAAGTATATGGCACGCATTAAGCGTCCAAAGCGCTTCCATACGCTGTCTGGCGGCAAGCCGCAGATGGAAGGTGCAGAAGACTACACCGAGTCTGATGATTAAAATGAAGAGAAGGGGCTACGGCCCCTTTTTTTTATGCCAGCAACTTCTGCAGATGCAGCAGCAAACGATCGATAGCGCGGTAGCTCAGCGCCTCCTGCAAATGCTTTCTCTCAATGTCAGTGCACCCCTCCACGTCAGCAATGGTTCTGGCCACTTTTAGCAAACGCTGCCACGCACGTATAGACAGCCCAAAGCGGGTCAACGTTTCCTCCAGCCATCCCGCATCCTCACTGTTAAGGGAACAAAACTGCCGGATCCCGGCATTATCCAGCCGGGCATTTAGCCTGTTCTGACGAGCATACTGTCGCGTCTGGGCCGCAATCACCCGCTCGCGTACATCAGCTGAGCTTTCACCCGTGATACCCGTCTGCCTGAGCAGACCCGGCGGAGGAAGGGGGATTTCGAGGGATAAATCGAAACGGTCAAGGAACGGGCCGGATAACTTACCCAGATAGCGCAACGTTTGCTCCGGCGTACAGCGGTTATGGTTGCCCTGGTAGTGGCCCGTCGGGCTGGGATTCATCGCCGCGACCAGCTGAAACTGCGCGGGATAGCTTATTTTGGCCCGCGTGCGCGAGATATGTATTTCGCCAGATTCAATAGGTTCTCTCAGTGCATCCAGCACGCGGCGCTCAAACTCGGGCAGCTCATCGAGAAATAGAATTCCATTATGGGCCAGAGAGATCTCTCCCGGCCCGGGGATAGACCCGCCGCCGACCATTGCCGTCAGTGAAGCGCTATGATGCGGGGAACGAAAAGGGCGACGGCGCCACTGTTTTTGCAACGATGCAGAACTGATGAGGCTATATATGGCAGCGCTTTCCAGCGCTTCATGATTATTGAGCGGTGGAAGCAATCCACTCAACCTGCTCGCCAGCATCGTTTTCCCCGTACCAGGTGGACCAATCAACAGAAGATTGTGCCCACCTGCGGCCGTAATCTCCAGCGCCCGTTTCCCTTGCTCCTGCCCCATAATCTCGCTGAGATCCTCCGGGACGTCGGTTATAACATCGTCACACTCCTCCGGCTCGGACAGTTCATGTCGTCCTTCCAGCCAGGCACAAACTTCCTGTAAATGTCCCGCGATGAGGCATCCTTTCTCGGCGATAAGACTCACTTCTGATGCGTTTTCATTTGCGACAATGATTTGCCGCCCGGCACGTATGGCCTCCAGCGCTCCTGATATCGCACCGGGAACGCCTCTTAACGCGCCTGTAAGCGCGAGTTCGCCAACGAACTCATACGAGCCTAGCCGTGTCGTATTAAGCTGCTCAGAAGCCGCGAGAAGGGCAATGGCGATAGGTAAATCGTATCGTCCCCCCTCTTTAGGCAGATCGGCGGGGGCAAGGTTGATGGTGATCTTCTTCGCGGGGAAGGTATAACCGCTATTTATTATTGCGCTGCGAACGCGATCTCTGGCCTCTTTAACCGTCGTTTCAGGTAACCCGACAAGAGTGAGTCCGGGTAGCCCATTGCTCAAATGAACCTCGACGGAAATAAGCGGTGCCTTTACCCCGAGAGCCGCACGCGTATAAACAACTGACAGTGACATTTGCACTACCTCCTGGTGTGACTATGCCAGCGCCGGTTTTGTCTGTTTAGCGTCATTTTGCGAATTTACGCCGCTCATTCAGAGATTTTAAGCGCACACTGATACCCTTGCATAACCGTGGAAACCTCCTCGCAGAATGTAAAAAGCCCCGTTTTGACGGTAAGAACCGCAGTGAAAAAATGAAAAATATTCATTTTCTAATTTCCGTATATAAAACAACGGTTTTTAGAAATATGATTCGCTACCTAATCAAATTCGTCATAAATAAATCTTGTGTTTGATTTAAAAACTGTGATAACTCTTTAGGTATTCCTTCGAACAAGATGCAAAAAGAACTGAAAATGACAGCCCTTCTACGAGTGATTAGCCTGGTCGTGATTAGCGTGGTGGTGATTATTATCCCACCGTGCGGGGCTGCACTTGGACGAGGAAAGGCTTAGAAATCAAGCCTTAACGAACTAAGACCCCCGCACCGAAAGGTCCGGGGGTTTTTTTATGACTAAAAAACGTAAATGAGGAGCAGAGAATGACGACTAGCACAAAATTCTGTTTCTCCCGATTTATGACGGGGAACTAACTATGAATGGGGCACAGTGGGTAGTACATGCGTTGCGCGCGCAGGGAGTCGAAACCGTATTCGGTTATCCGGGTGGCGCAATTATGCCGATTTACGATGCACTGTATGACGGCGGCGTGGAACATCTCTTGTGCCGACACGAGCAGGGCGCAGCGATGGCAGCCATCGGTTATGCCCGCGCGACCGGTAAAACCGGCGTGTGTATGGCGACTTCAGGCCCGGGCGCAACGAACCTGATCACCGGCCTGGCTGACGCGCTGCTGGATTCCGTTCCCGTTGTCGCCATCACCGGGCAGGTGGCGTCTTCGTTCATCGGTACCGATGCTTTTCAGGAAGTCGACGTCCTCGGTTTATCGCTGGCCTGCACCAAACACAGCTTCCTCGTCCAGTCTCTGGAAGAGCTGCCGCGCGTAATGGCAGAAGCGTTCGACGTGGCAAACTCCGGTCGTCCCGGTCCGGTTCTGGTTGATATCCCGAAAGATATCCAGGTGGCACTCGGCGAGCTGGAACCGCACTTCTCTACCGTTGAAAGCGACGATGTCTTTCCGGAAGCGGAAGTTGAAGAGGCCCGTCAGATGCTGGCCCAGGCGAAACAGCCAATGCTGTACGTCGGCGGTGGCGTCGGCATGGCACAGGCCGTTCCTGCCCTGCGCGAATTTATCGCAACAACGCAGATGCCAGCGACCTGCACGTTGAAAGGTCTCGGTGCAGTCGACGCGGATTACCCCTACTATCTGGGCATGCTGGGAATGCACGGCACCAAAGCGGCAAACCTGGCGGTGCAGGAGTGCGATCTGCTCATCGCCGTAGGTGCACGTTTTGACGACCGCGTCACCGGCAAGCTGAATACCTTTGCGCCGAACGCCAAAGTCATTCATATGGATATCGACCCGGCAGAGATGAACAAGCTGCGTCAGGCGCATGTCGCCTTGCAGGGCGATCTCAACGCGCTGTTACCGGCATTGCAGCAGCCGCTGGATATCAACGCATGGCGTCAGCACACCGCTGATATGCGCGCCGAGCACGCCTGGCGTTACGACCACCCCGGCGAGGCCATCTACGCGCCGCTGCTGTTGAAGCAGTTGTCCGACCGTAAACCGGCTGACAGCGTCGTCACCACCGACGTAGGCCAGCACCAGATGTGGTCCGCGCAGCACATGACCTACACCCGTCCGGAAAATTTCATCACCTCCAGCGGCTTGGGTACCATGGGCTTCGGTCTGCCGGCAGCCGTTGGCGCGCAGGTTGCCCGCCCGAACGATACCGTTATCTGTATCTCCGGTGACGGCTCCTTCATGATGAACGTTCAGGAGCTCGGCACCGTTAAGCGCAAGCAGTTACCGCTGAAGATCGTGTTGCTTGATAACCAGCGTTTAGGGATGGTTCGCCAGTGGCAACAGCTGTTCTTCCAGGAGCGTTACAGCGAAACGACGCTCACCGATAACCCCGATTTCCTCACCCTGGCCAGCGCCTTTGGCATCCCTGGTCAGCACATCACCCGTAAAGATCAGGTTGAAGCGGCGCTCGACACCATGCTGAACAGCGATGGGCCTTACCTGCTTCATGTCTCAATCGACGAACTCGAGAACGTCTGGCCGTTGGTACCGCCTGGTGCCAGTAACTCACAAATGATGGAGAAATTATCATGATGCAGCATCAGGTCGCCGTACAGGCTCGCTTCAACCCGGAAACCTTAGAACGCGTTTTGCGTGTGGTGCGTCATCGTGGTTTTCAGATTTGCTCTATGAATATGGAGGCGGCCACTGACGCCCGGAATATCAGTATCGAATTAACCGTTGCCAGCCCGCGGTCGGTCGACTTACTGTTTAGTCAGTTATCAAAGCTGGTAGACGTTGCCCATGTTGCCATCTGCCAGAGCACAACCACATCACAACAAATCCGCGCTTAAGCGTGACAGGACGAAAAAATGACGACAAAAAAAGCTGATTACATTTGGTTCAACGGTGAGATGGTTCGCTGGGAGGACGCGAAGGTCCACGTGATGTCCCACGCGCTGCACTACGGTACCTCCGTATTTGAAGGCATCCGCTGCTACGATTCTCACAAAGGGCCAGTGGTGTTCCGCCATCGCGAACACATGCAGCGTCTGCATGACTCAGCCAAAATTTATCGTTTTCCGGTTTCACAAAGCGTTGATGAGCTGATGGAAGCCTGCCGCGACGTGATCCGTAAAAACAACCTGACCAGCGCCTATATCCGTCCGCTGGTCTTCGTGGGTGACGTCGGTATGGGCGTGAACCCGCCAGCCGGCTATACCACAGATGTGATCATTGCCGCGTTCCCGTGGGGTGCTTACCTGGGGGCAGAAGCCCTGGAGCAGGGGATCGACGCAATGGTCTCTTCCTGGAACCGCGTTGCGCCAAACACTATCCCGACCGCCGCGAAAGCAGGCGGGAACTATCTCTCCTCATTGCTGGTCGGTAGCGAAGCGCGCCGCCACGGCTATCAGGAAGGTATCGCCCTCGACGTAAATGGCTACATCTCTGAAGGTGCGGGTGAAAACCTGTTTGAAGTGAAAGACGGCATTTTGTTCACGCCGCCATTCACCTCGTCCGCGCTGCCGGGCATCACCCGTGACGCCATCATCAAGCTGGCGAAAGATCTGGGTATCGAAGTACGCGAGCAGGTACTGTCCCGCGAATCCCTGTATCTGGCAGATGAAGTGTTTATGTCCGGCACGGCGGCTGAAATCACGCCGGTACGCAGCGTGGACGGTATCCAGGTGGGCGAAGGCCGCTGCGGTCCGGTCACCAAGCGTATTCAGCAAGCGTTCTTTGGCCTCTTCACCGGCGAAACAGAAGATAAATACGGCTGGTTGGATCAGGTTAATCACTAAGCATAAATTTGGGACGGCACGCACCGTCCCATTAAATAGTCAGACGGGAGTCAATAAAGCATGCCTAAGTATCGTTCAGCCACCACCACCCACGGCCGTAATATGGCGGGAGCCCGCGCGCTGTGGCGCGCCACCGGAATGACCGACGCCGATTTCGGCAAGCCGATTATCGCCGTGGTGAACTCCTTCACCCAGTTTGTACCGGGCCACGTGCACCTGCGCGATCTCGGTAAGCTGGTTGCCGAGCAAATCGAAGCCTCCGGCGGCGTGGCGAAAGAGTTCAACACCATTGCGGTGGATGACGGTATCGCGATGGGGCACGGGGGCATGCTCTATTCACTGCCGTCGCGCGAGCTGATCGCCGACTCCGTAGAATATATGGTGAACGCCCACTGCGCCGATGCGATGGTCTGCATCTCCAACTGCGACAAAATCACCCCGGGGATGCTGATGGCCTCCCTGCGCCTGAACATTCCGGTGATCTTCGTCTCCGGCGGCCCGATGGAAGCGGGGAAAACCAAGCTCTCCGACAAAATCATCAAGCTCGACCTGGTCGATGCGATGATCCAGGGCGCGGACCCGAAAGTCTCTGACGAGCAGAGCGACCAGGTGGAACGCTCAGCGTGTCCGACCTGCGGCTCCTGTTCCGGTATGTTCACGGCGAACTCGATGAACTGTCTGACCGAAGCGCTGGGTCTGTCTCAGCCGGGCAACGGCTCGCTGCTGGCGACCCACGCAGACCGTAAACAGCTGTTCCTTAACGCCGGTAAGCGTATCGTTGAGCTGACCAAACGCTACTACGAGCAGGACGACGCCAGCGCGCTGCCGCGCAACATCGCCAGCAAGGCCGCATTCGAAAACGCCATGACGCTGGATATCGCCATGGGCGGCTCCACCAACACCGTTCTGCACCTGCTGGCCGCCGCGCAGGAAGCCGAAATCGACTTCACCATGAGCGACATCGACAAGCTGTCCCGCAAAGTCCCGCAGCTGTGTAAAGTCGCGCCGAGTACCCAGAAGTATCATATGGAAGACGTACACCGTGCCGGTGGCGTAATCGGTATTCTCGGTGAGCTGGATCGCGCCGGGCTGCTGAACCGTGACGTGAAAAACGTACTCGGCCTGACGCTGCCGGAATCGCTGGACCAGTTCGACGTGATGCTGACCAAAGACGACGCGGTGAAAAAAATGTTCCGCGCCGGTCCTGCTGGTATTCGTACCACCCAGGCGTTCTCGCAGGATTGTCGCTGGGATACGCTGGACGATGACCGCGCCGAAGGCTGCATCCGCTCGCTGGAACATGCCTACAGCAAAGACGGCGGTCTGGCCGTGCTGTACGGTAACTTCGCGGAAAACGGCTGCATCGTGAAAACCGCAGGCGTGGACGACAGCATCCTGAAATTCACCGGGCCGGCGAAGGTATACGAAAGCCAGGATGAAGCGGTAGATGCCATCCTCGGCGGCAAAGTGGTGGAAGGCGACGTGGTTGTTATTCGCTACGAAGGACCGAAAGGCGGCCCGGGCATGCAGGAGATGCTCTACCCAACCACCTTCCTGAAATCTATGGGACTCGGTAAAGCCTGTGCGCTGATTACCGACGGACGTTTCTCCGGCGGCACCTCCGGCCTCTCTATCGGCCACGTTTCCCCTGAAGCGGCAAGCGGCGGCAACATCGCCATCATCGAAGACGGCGACCTGATCGAAATCGACATTCCGAATCGCGGCATTCAGCTGAAGCTGAGCGACCAGGAAATTGCGGCCCGTCGTGAAGCGCAGGAGGCCCGCGGCGACAAAGCCTGGACGCCGAAAGACCGCCAGCGTGAAGTCTCCTTCGCCCTGCGCGCCTACGCGAGCCTTGCCACCAGTGCAGATAAAGGCGCGGTGCGCGATAAATCTAAACTTGGGGGCTAATGATGGCCGAGTCACAACCCTTATCCGCCGCCCCTGAGGGGGCGGAATATCTGAGAGCGGTGCTACGCGCGCCGGTCTATGAAGCCGTGCAGGTTACGCCCCTGCAGAAAATGGAAAAACTCTCTTCGCGCCTCGACAACGTCATTCTGGTCAAGCGCGAAGACCGTCAGCCGGTGCACAGCTTTAAGCTGCGCGGCGCCTACGCGATGATGGCCGGGCTGACCGACGAGCAAAAAGCGCGCGGCGTGATTACCGCGTCGGCGGGCAACCACGCCCAGGGCGTGGCGTTCTCGTCTGCTCGTCTGGGGCTGAAGGCGCTGATCGTGATGCCGGTTGCTACCGCAGATATCAAAGTCGACGCGGTGCGCGGTTTCGGCGGCGAAGTGCTGCTCCACGGCGCCAACTTTGACGAAGCCAAAGCCAAAGCGATTGAGCTGGCGCAGCAGCAGGGCTTTACCTGGGTGCCGCCGTTCGACCACCCGATGGTGATTGCCGGGCAGGGCACGCTGGCGCTGGAACTGCTGCAGCAGGATGCCCATCTCGACCGCGTCTTCGTTCCGGTTGGCGGCGGTGGCCTGGCTGCGGGCGTGGCGGTGCTGATCAAACAGCTGATGCCGCAGATCAAAGTCATTGCCGTTGAAGCGGAAGACTCTGCCTGCCTGAAAGCGGCGCTGGATGTGGGTCATCCGGTAGATCTGCCGCGCGTCGGGCTGTTTGCCGAGGGCGTGGCGGTGAAGCGCATTGGGGATGAAACCTTCCGCCTGTGTCAGGAGTATCTCGACGATATCGTCACGGTTGATAGCGACGCCATCTGCGCGGCGATGAAGGATCTGTTCGAGGATGTGCGCGCGGTGGCGGAACCGTCAGGCGCGCTGGCGCTGGCGGGAATGAAGAAATACATCGCGCAGCACAACATTCGCGGCGAGCGACTGGCGCACGTGCTGTCTGGTGCGAACGTGAACTTCCACGGTCTGCGCTACGTTTCCGAGCGCTGCGAGCTGGGTGAACAGCGTGAAGCGCTGCTGGCGGTGACGATTCCTGAAGAGAAGGGCAGCTTCCTGAAGTTCTGCCAGCTGCTGGGCGGCCGTTCGGTGACGGAGTTCAACTACCGTTTTGCCGATGCCAAAGACGCCTGCATTTTTGTCGGCGTGCGTCTGAGCCGCGGCGTGGAGGAGCGCAAAGAGATCCTCAACCTGCTGCATGAGGGCGGCTACAGCGTGGTCGATCTCTCTGACGATGAGATGGCGAAGCTGCACGTGCGCTACATGGTCGGCGGGCGTCCATCAAAGCCGCTCAGGGAACGTCTGTTTAGCTTCGAGTTCCCGGAATCACCGGGCGCGCTGCTCAAGTTCCTGCACACGCTGGGCACGCACTGGAATATTTCACTATTCCACTACCGCAGCCACGGCACCGACTACGGCCGCGTGCTGGCGGCGTTCGAACTGGGCGAGCACGAGCCGGATTTCGAAACGCGGCTGAACGAGCTGGGCTATGAGTGCCACGATGAAACCCATAACCCGGCGTTCAGGTTCTTCCTGGCGGGCTAGTGGTTCGGCAATATCTGCCAGAACGCATCAATTAGCGGCTCATGCAGCCGCTTTTTTTGTGCGCACACGCCAAGCTCAAACGGCGTCTTCTCGTCGCTGCGCTCCAGAATCATCACGCGATTGCGCACCGGTTCGGGGCTGTTTTCCAGCACCACTTCCGGCAGCAGCGCCACGCCGCAGCCCAGCGCCACCATCGACACCATCGCCTCGTGGCCGCTGACCGTGGCGTAAATCGACGGATTGCTGATTTTCTGACGACGGAACCACAGCTCGATACGGCGGCGCACCGGCCCCTGATCGGCCATGATAAAAGGTACCGTCGACCAGTCCGGTTTTTCCACCGACACCTGATTACGCACCGGGCAGGGCAGCGCCGGGGCAATCAGTACTACCGCCAGATTCTCCAGCATCGAGAATGCCACCGCGCCTGGCAGGGTTTCGGGTTTTCCGGCGATGGCGAGATCCGCTTCGCCCGTCACCACTTTTTCCATTGCGTCGGAGGCGTCGCCGGTGGTGAGCTTAATTTCAACCGACGGATGCGCCGCGCGGAATCGGTCAAGGATGGGCGGCAGATGGCTATAGGCGGCGGTCACGGAGCAGAAAATATGCAGTTCGCCGGAAAGTGACGGCCCCTGCTGGTCAATCGAGTGCCGCAGCTGCTGGTACTGCAACAGCGTCTGCTGGGCAAAAATCCTCAGCTCTTCACCCGCTTCCGTGAGCGTGACGGTGCGGTTATCACGCACGAACAGCGGCTGTCCGAGGTCTTCCTCAAGGCGCTGGATCTGGCGTGAAAGCGTGGAGGGGCTAACGTGCATCGCCCGTGCGCTGCGGCCAAAATGGCGGCTTTCCGCCAGGTGCAGGAACATTTTCAGATCGCGTAAATCCACCGATTCCACTCCCTCTTTTTACATTGCAAAAATTGCAACATGACGTTGTGAATATATCAATTTCCGCAATAAATTTCCTGTTGTAATGTGGGTACATTCTCGCTGAAACGCGAACCGAACAATAAGACACACAACATCACGAGGTATCACCCATGGCTAACTACTTTAATACACTGAACTTGCGCCAGCAGCTGGCGCAGCTGGGCAAATGCCGCTTCATGGCGCGCGACGAATTTGCCGATGGCGCGAGCTACCTTCAGGGTAAAAAAGTGGTCATCGTCGGCTGTGGCGCACAGGGTCTGAACCAGGGCCTGAACATGCGTGACTCCGGTCTGGATATCTCCTACGCTCTGCGCAAAGAAGCGATCGCCGAGAAGCGTGCTTCCTGGCGTAAAGCGACCGAAAACGGCTTCAAAGTGGGCACCTATGAAGAGCTGATCCCGCAGGCGGATCTGGTGGTTAACCTGACCCCGGACAAGCAGCACTCTGACGTTGTGCGTTCAGTACAGCCGCTGATGAAAGACGGCGCCGCGCTGGGTTACTCCCACGGCTTCAACATCGTTGAAGTGGGCGAGCAGATCCGTAAAGACATCACCGTGGTGATGGTGGCGCCGAAGTGCCCGGGTACGGAAGTACGCGAAGAGTACAAGCGTGGCTTCGGCGTGCCGACCCTGATCGCGGTTCACCCGGAAAACGATCCGAAAGGCGAAGGCATGGCGATTGCCAAAGCATGGGCAGCGGCAACCGGCGGCCACCGTGCGGGCGTGCTGGAATCTTCCTTCGTTGCCGAAGTGAAATCTGACCTGATGGGCGAGCAGACCATTCTGTGCGGTATGCTGCAGGCCGGTTCTCTGCTGTGCTTCGACAAGCTGGTGGAAGAGGGTACCGACCCGGCATACGCGGAAAAACTGATTCAGTTCGGCTGGGAAACCATCACCGAAGCGCTGAAGCAGGGCGGTATTACGCTGATGATGGATCGTCTGTCCAACCCGGCAAAACTGCGTGCTTACGCGCTGTCTGAACAGCTGAAGACCATCATGGCGCCGCTGTTCCAGAAACATATGGACGACATCATCTCCGGCGAGTTCTCTTCCGGCATGATGGCAGACTGGGCGAACGACGATAAGAAACTGCTGACCTGGCGTGAAGAGACCGGTAAAACCGCGTTCGAAACCGCGCCACAGTATGAAGGTAAAATCGGCGAGCAGGAGTACTTCGATAAAGGCGTTCTGATGATCGCGATGGTGAAAGCAGGCGTTGAGCTGGCGTTCGAAACCATGGTGGATTCCGGTATCATCGAAGAGTCTGCGTACTACGAATCACTGCACGAGCTGCCGCTGATCGCGAACACCATCGCCCGTAAGCGTCTGTACGAAATGAACGTGGTGATCTCTGATACCGCAGAATACGGTAACTACCTGTTCTCTTACGCCTGCGTACCGCTGCTGAAAGAGTTTATGACCACTCTGCAGACGGGCGATCTGGGTAAAGCGATTGCGGAAGGTGCGGTGGATAACGCGCAGCTGCGTGATGTTAACGAAGCGATTCGCAGCCACCAGATCGAGAAAGTGGGCCACAAACTGCGTGGCTACATGACCGATATGAAGCGTATTGCGGTAGCGGGTTAACAACAGGGGCGGGCTGATGCCCTCACCCCGCCCCTCTCCCGCGGGGAGAGGGTGCAAACATTAAAGGCCTTCTCTTAGAGAAGGCCTTGTTGTTTATTTCCGATACAGTACTTTAATAATGTGATACCCGAACTGGGTATGCAGCGGGCCGGTTGGCTCCAGCACCGGGCAGGAGAACACCACTTTATCGAACGCCGGAACCATCTGGCCCTGACGGAACTCACCCAGATCGCCGCCGCGTTTGCCTGACGGGCAGATAGAGTGCTTCTTCGCCAGCTTGCCGAAGTCGGCGCCGTTTTTAATCTGCTCCAGAAGATCTAAAGCCAGTTTCTCGTCTTTAACGAGGATGTGCACTGCTGCTGCTGTTTTTGCCATGATCGTGCCTTGAATAGGTTGAAATAAATCGGGGCGCAATATACCACGCGTCAGCGGCGATAAAGCACCTTAATGATATGGTAGCCAAATTTGGTTTTTACCGGGCCGTAGGGCTTCAGAAGCGGGCAGCTAAAGACCGCCCGATCGAACGGGCCGACCATCGCACCTTGTTGAAACTCGCCGAGATCCCCGCCATTGCGTCCGGACGGGCATTTAGAGTAACGCTTCGCCAGATGATCAAAGCTGATGCCGCGCTCCAGCTTGGCCAGGATCTCCTGAGCCAGTTTCTCTTCTTTTACCAGAATATGCAGGGCTGCTGCGGTCTTTTTCATGGTTCTGCTCTACGGGTTAAACGCGATTTCTCCACTTTATCATTAGCCGGTAAATCTGCGCCCGGCTTTCTGCTACAATCCACACCCCGTTCGAAGATTGAGCAACACTCCCATGCGTTTAAACCCTGGACAACAACAAGCGGTCGAATTCGTTACTGGACCATGCCTGGTGCTGGCAGGGGCCGGTTCGGGTAAAACCCGCGTGATCACCAACAAAATCGCCCATCTGATCCACAACTGTGGATATCAGGCGCGACACATTGCGGCGGTCACCTTTACCAATAAAGCGGCGCGCGAGATGAAAGAGCGCGTCGGCCAGACGCTGGGTCGTAAAGAGGCGCGCGGCCTGATGATTTCCACTTTCCACACGCTGGGACTAGATATCATCAAACGCGAGTATGCGGCGCTGGGAATGAAGTCCAACTTCTCGCTCTTCGATGACACCGATCAGGTGGCGCTGCTCAAAGAGCTCACCGAGGGGCTCATCGAAGATGACAAAGTGCTGTTGCAGCAGCTGATCTCGACGATCTCGAACTGGAAAAACGATCTGATGACGCCGGCCCAGGCCGCGGCGATCGCCAAAGGTGAACGGGATCGGATCTTCGCCCACTGCTACGGTCTGTACGATGCGCATATGAAAGCGTGTAACGTGCTGGACTTTGACGATCTGATCCTGCTGCCCACGCTGCTGCTGCAGCGCAATGAAGAGGTGCGCGAGCGCTGGCAGAACAAAATCCGCTACCTGCTGGTGGATGAATATCAGGACACCAACACCAGCCAGTACGAGCTGGTGAAGCTGCTGGTGGGGCAGCGCGCGCGTTTCACCGTGGTAGGCGACGACGACCAGTCAATTTACTCCTGGCGCGGTGCGCGCCCACAAAACCTGGTGCTGCTGAGCAAAGATTTCCCGGCCCTGCAGGTGATTAAGCTGGAGCAAAACTACCGCTCCTCCGGGCGTATCCTGAAGGCGGCAAACATCCTGATTGCCAATAACCCGCACGTATTTGAGAAGCGTCTCTTCTCCGAACTGGGCTACGGCACGGAGCTGAAAGTGCTCAGCGCCAACAATGAGGATCATGAAGCGGAGCGCGTGACGGGCGAACTTATCGCTCACCACTTCGTCAACAAAACCGAATATAAGGATTACGCGATCCTCTATCGCGGCAATCACCAGTCGCGCGTCTTTGAAAAGATGCTGATGCAGAACCGCATTCCGTACAAAATCTCGGGCGGCACGTCGTTCTTCTCGCGGCCAGAAATCAAAGATCTGCTGGCCTATCTTCGCGTGCTTACTAACCCGGATGACGACAGCGCGTTTCTGCGCATCGTGAATACGCCTAAACGCGAGATTGGCCCGGCGACGCTGCAAAAGCTCGGCGAGTGGGCGATGACCCGCAACAAAAGCATGTTTACCGCCAGCTTCGACATGGGGCTGAGCCAGACGTTAACCGGACGTGGTTATGATTCGTTAACCCGCTTCACCCACTGGCTTGGCGAAGTACAGCGTCTCGCGGAGCGGGAGCCGGTGGCGGCGGTGCGCGATCTCATTCACGGCATTGACTATGAGTCCTGGCTGTATGAAACCTCAGCCAGCCCGAAGGCGGCTGAGATGCGCATGAAAAACGTTAACCAGCTCTTCAGCTGGATGACCGAAATGCTGGAGGGCTCTGAAATCGACGAGCCAATGACCCTGACGCAGGTGGTCACTCGCTTTACCCTGCGCGACATGATGGAGCGCGGCGAGAGCAAAGAAGAGGCCGATCAGGTTCAGCTGATGACGCTGCATGCGTCAAAAGGGCTGGAGTTCCCGTATGTGTATCTGGTCGGCATGGAAGAGGGATTGTTGCCGCACCAGAGCAGCATTGATGAAGATAACGTCGACGAGGAGCGCCGTCTGGCCTACGTGGGGATCACCCGCGCGCAGAAAGAGCTGACGTTCACGCTGTGTAAAGAGCGCCGCCAGTATGGTGAACTGGTACGCCCGGAGCCGAGTCGTTTCCTGCTGGAACTGCCGCAGGATGACCTGATCTGGGAACAGGAGCGCAAAGTGATTACCGCAGAAGAGCGGATGCACAAGGGTCAGGCTAACGTGGCAAACATCCGCGCCATGCTGGCAAAAGCCAAAGAGAAAGGATAATTCCGTAGGGATCTGTAGGCCGGGTAAGGCGAAGCCGCACCCGGCAATGTTCAGCGTATTACTTTACTTCCAGCACCCAGTGCACGTAGCTCTGCCACTGGCACTCCTGTTCGATCATCTCGGCCCCTAACGGGTGACGATCAATCCAGTTCTCCGGCAGCGTCAGCGAAAGCTTCTCGTCATCGGCCACCAGATTAATGGCTGGCAGCAAATCATCGCGGCGGCGGCTGGCAAAGAGGATAGCCAGACGCAGCAGGCGGCACAGATGCTCGGCTACGCGCGGCGGTACGGCGTTTTGCTGATGCAAAGAGGAGAGATCGACGGCATTGGTCTGGTTCAGCAGCAGCGTTGCCAGCAGCTTTTTCTGCGCGGGCGTATAGCCCGGTAGATCAAGGTTTCGCACCAGATACGCTGCATGAGCCGGTGCCTGCTTAAAATCAATGCTCAGCCCCACTTCATGTAGCGCGCAGGCGCTCAGCAGTAAATCCCGGCACAGATGGTCAAGATCCCAGACGTTAGCGACCTGATCGGCGAAGCGTGACGCCAGCTGCGATACGCGTCCGGCCTGATCGATATCAACCATAAAACGACGCTGCACATTGCGCAGAGTACGGCTGCGGATATCCTGATCGACCGAAAGATGTAACATCCCGTAGACCAGACCTTCGCGCAGCGCGCCGCCGGCCAGGGTCATACACTGGATGTTCAGTTCGGTGAAAATAGCGATAAGAATAGCCAGCCCGCTCGGGAAGACCAGTGCGCGTTCCAGCGTCAGGCCTTCAATTTCCAGCTCTTCCAGGCGTCCACACTGAATGGCGCGCTGTTTTAGCTGCTGAAGCTTGGCAAGCGTAATCCGCTCGTCCATTCCTTGCGCCATCATGATTTCCTGCAGAGCCTGCACGGTACCCGAGGCACCCACGCAGACTTTCCAGCCGTGATAGCGCAGCTCGTCCATCACCGGGCGTAACACTTCGCGCGCGGCGTTTTCTGCCTCGTCGAAGTTCTCTTTCGCCAGATTCCGATCGGTAAAGTAGCGCTCAAGCCAGGTCACGCAGCCCATCGACAGGCTGAACAGCGACGTTGCCTGCGCGCCGGTACCGGTCACAAGCTCGGTACTGGCACCACCGATATCCACCACCAGACGGCGATCGTCACCTCCCGTGGTGTGCGCAACGCCCTGGTAAATCAGGCGAGCTTCTTCTTCACCGCTGATAATCTGTACCGGACAACCCAGAATTTCCTGCGCTCTGGCAATGAAATCCACAGCGTTAACCGCCAGGCGGAGTGTCGCAGTGGCGACCACGGTGATTTGGGCGTGCGGGATATCCTGAAGACGTTCGGCAAAGAGCCGCAGACACTGCCAGCCACGTTCCATGGCTTCAGGCGAGAGGTGATTGTCACTGCTCAGGCCCGCAGCGAGGCGGACCTTGCGCTTGATGCGCGTCAGCGTTTGTATGCTTCCCGCCACCTCGCGCACAACCAGCATATGAAAACTATTCGAACCGAGATCAATTGCCGCATAAAGCGAGGTGGAGCTGAGCATATTTTCTTAACCTGAACGACGACGATTACGCGGCGCGCCACCTGAACGACGCGGACCATTGCCGGAGCGTGGGCGGGTTAGACGCTTAGGCGGCGGCAGTTCGCTTAACAGCGCTTCCGGATTGTATTTGCTCTGCGGAATAGAGTGACCGATATACGTCTCAATGGCCGGGAGATTCAGCGCATACTCTTCACACGCAAGGCTGATCGAGTGACCGCTTGCGCCCGCACGACCGGTACGACCGATACGGTGTACGTAGTCTTCGCAGTCGTCTGGCAGATCGTAGTTAAAGACGTGCGTCACGGCCGGAATGTGCAGACCACGAGCGGCAACGTCGGTTGCGACCAGAATATCAAGATCGCCACGGGTAAACTCTTCCAGAATACGCAGGCGTTTTTTCTGCGCCACGTCGCCGGTCAACAGGCCAACACGGTGACCGTCTGCAGCCAGATGGCCCCAGATGTCTTCACAACGGTGCTTGGTGTTCGCGAAGATAATGGCGCGATCTGGCCACTCTTCTTCAATCAGCGTTTGCAGCAGACGCATTTTCTCTTCATTGGAAGGATAGAAGAGCTCTTCTTTAATGCGGTGACCCGTTTTCTGCTCCGGTTCCACTTCTACATATTCGGCGTTGTTCATCTGTTCGAACGCCAGCTCGCGTACGCGATAAGAAAGGGTAGCGGAGAACAGCATATTCAGACGCTGATTGGCCGGCGGCATGCGGCGGAACAGCCAGCGAATGTCTTTAATGAAGCCCAGATCGTACATGCGGTCAGCTTCATCGAGCACCACAACCTGGATGGCACCGAGGTTAATGTGGTTCTGTTTGGCGTAATCGATAAGACGGCCGGTGGTACCGATCAGGATATCCACACCGCTTTCCAGCACTTTCAGCTGTTTATCGTAGCCGTCGCCGCCATAGGCCAGGCCAAGCTTCAGTCCGGTAGACTGCGCCAGGGGTTCAGCGTCTGCGTGGATCTGTACCGCAAGTTCTCGCGTCGGGGCCATAATTAGCGCGCGCGGCTGGTTAACTTTGCGGTCTGCAATCGCTGGGTGAGAAAGTAAATAATGAAACGTTGACGTTAAAAACGCCATCGTTTTGCCGGTACCGGTTTGCGCCTGCCCGGCAACATCGCGACCGGCCAGCGTCAGCGGCAGCGCGAGGGCCTGAATGGGCGTGCAGTTATGAAACCCTTTATTTTCAAGGGCTTCAATCACCTTCGGGTGCAGCGCGAAGTCGGAAAACTTCTGTTCTGTTAAATGTGTTTTGCTCATAGTGTGGTAGAATATCAGCTTACTATTGCTTTACGAAAGCGTATCCGGTGAAATAAAGTCAACCTTTAGTTGGTTAATGCGACATCAACACGTCGTTGGTGGAGACAAAACCAACGTACCAGGCTTATTCCTGTGGAGTTATATATGAGCGATAAAATTATTCACCTGACTGACGACAGTTTTGACACGGACGTACTTAAGGCTGACGGGCTGATCCTCGTCGATTTCTGGGCTGAATGGTGTGGTCCTTGCAAAATGATCGCCCCGATTCTGGATGAGATCGCCGACGAATATCAGGGCAAACTGACCGTTGCCAAGCTGAACATCGACCAAAACCCGGGCACCGCACCAAAATACGGTATCCGTGGCATCCCAACCCTTCTGCTGTTCAAAAACGGCGAAGTGGCAGCGACCAAAGTGGGCGCGCTGTCCAAAGGTCAACTGAAAGAGTTCCTGGACGCTAACCTGGCGTAAGGTTTCTCCGCTGTGCGTTCAGGGCTCCCGGCTAAATGATGTGGAACTCTGGACGCCCGGCTGAAGTCGTGCTAAGTTAGCTATGACTTCGTTTTAAACATATCTTGTTGTTTGAATCTTGTTTTACCCGATACTTCCCGTTGTTAACATGAACAGTGCGTGAAGTGGCTAAATTCCGGGCTTGTCACTCAATCCGTCTTGTCGTTTCAGTTCTGCGTTCTTTCCCTGTGACCAGACAGCGAACAGACATGAGTCGATGGCCGCTAAACAGGCATGGATGACCCTGCCATACCATTCACAACATTAAGTTCGAGAATCACCCCGAGTTTAAGAACCCACACCATTATGAATCTTACCGAATTAAAGAATACGCCGGTTTCTGAGCTGATCACTCTCGGCGAAAATATGGGGCTGGAAAACCAGGCTCGTATGCGCAAGCAGGACATCATTTTCGCCATCCTGAAGCAGCACGCTAAGAGTGGCGAAGATATCTTTGGCGACGGTGTGCTGGAGATATTGCAAGACGGATTTGGTTTCCTCCGCTCTGCAGACAGCTCCTACCTCGCCGGCCCTGACGACATCTACGTATCCCCCAGCCAAATCCGCCGTTTCAACCTCCGCACTGGTGACACCATTTCAGGTAAGATTCGTCCTCCTAAAGAGGGTGAACGCTACTTTGCGCTGTTGAAAGTCAATGAAGTTAACTTCGACAAACCGGAAAACTCGCGTAATAAGATCCTCTTTGAGAACTTAACGCCGCTGCACGCGAACTCTCGCCTGCGCATGGAGCGTGGTAACGGTTCTACTGAAGACTTAACCGCGCGTGTTCTGGATCTGGCCTCACCAATTGGTCGCGGCCAGCGTGGTTTGATTGTGGCACCGCCAAAAGCGGGTAAAACCATGCTGCTGCAGAACATCGCGCAGAGCATTGCCTATAACCACCCAGACTGCGTGCTGATGGTGCTGCTGATTGACGAACGTCCGGAAGAAGTGACCGAGATGCAGCGTCTGGTTAAAGGTGAAGTGGTTGCTTCTACCTTCGACGAACCGGCATCTCGCCACGTTCAGGTTGCGGAAATGGTTATCGAGAAGGCGAAACGCCTGGTTGAGCACAAGAAAGACGTGATCATCCTGCTTGACTCCATCACCCGTCTGGCGCGTGCCTACAACACCGTGGTTCCGGCGTCTGGTAAAGTGCTGACCGGTGGTGTGGATGCTAACGCCCTGCATCGTCCGAAACGCTTCTTCGGTGCCGCGCGTAACGTGGAAGAGGGCGGCAGCCTGACCATCATCGCGACGGCGCTGATCGATACCGGTTCTAAAATGGACGAAGTGATTTACGAAGAATTTAAAGGTACAGGTAACATGGAACTGCACCTTTCTCGTAAAATCGCTGAAAAACGCGTCTTCCCGGCTATCGACTACAACCGTTCCGGTACCCGTAAAGAAGAGCTGCTCACCACGCAGGAAGAGCTGCAGAAAATGTGGATCCTGCGCAAAATCATCCATCCAATGGGTGAAATTGACGCGATGGAGTTCCTCATTAATAAACTGGCGATGACCAAAACCAACGACGATTTCTTCGACATGATGAAACGCTCGTAACGCAAATAAAGCCAGCGAACGCCACGTTTTTACGTGGCGTTTTCCTTTTATGGACTATACGCTAGTACTACCTACTCCCAATTTTGACCGGTCGGTGCGACAATAGAGCCGTTTCTGCATCCTGAGAAATAATTGATTGAAAAATATACAAAGGGAGTTGTTAGAAGCCATCTTTATTACTTCTGAGGTTGTGGCTTCATGGTTATACTTCCGGGACTAACAATTGTTGAGAGCAATCCATTGTGAATCTATTCACTGCCGTTACTGAACTGATCAGTATTTTTTTATTCACAACCTGTTTTTTGTTCATTGCACGCAAGGTGGCAAAACGAATAGGGTTGGTGGATAAACCTAATTTTCGTAAACGCCATCAAGGTCTTATTCCTTTAGTCGGCGGAATTTCTGTTTACGCAGGGATTTGCTTCACGTTTGGAATTGCCGACTATTATATTCCGCATGCCGCCCTGTACATTGCCTGCGCCGGTGTCCTGGTGTTAGTCGGGGCTCTTGATGACCGATTCGATATCGCGGTGAAAATACGCGCCACCGTTCAGGCGGCCATTGGCGTGGTGATGATGGTTGTGGGTGGACTGTATCTGCGAAGCCTCGGCTATGTGTTTGGCCCCTGGGAGTTAGTCCTGGGTCCATTTGGCTTCTTCCTGACACTCTTTGCCGTCTGGGCGGCAATCAATGCTTTCAACATGGTGGATGGCATTGACGGCCTGCTCGGTGGGTTGTCATCCGTCTCGTTCGCCGCTATCGGCATTATTTTATGGTTTGATGGTCAGTACAGTCTGGCAATGTGGTGTTTTGCCATGATTGCCGCCATTCTGCCTTATATCCTCTTAAACCTCGGTGTGCTGGGCCGTCGCTATAAAGTCTTTATGGGAGACGCGGGCAGTACGCTGATTGGTTTTACGGTTATCTGGATCCTGCTAGAAACCACACAAGGTCAAACCCATCCGATAAGTCCCGTAACCGCGCTGTGGATTATTGCCATTCCATTAATGGATATGGTGGCGATTATGTATCGCCGCCTGCGCAAAGGGATGAGTCCTTTCTCTCCTGACCGCCAACACATTCATCACCTCATCATGCGTGCGGGTTTTACTTCTCGTCAGGCGTTTGTGCTGATTACTCTGGCCGCCGCTATTTTGGCCGCAATTGGTGTGGCTGCAGAATATTCTCATATTATTCCTGAGTGGGTTATGTTGGCATTATTCTTGCTGGCATTTTTCCTGTACGGCTACTGCATTAAGCGCGCATGGAAAGTGGCGCGTTTTATTAAACGTCTTAAACGCAGGATGCGTCGTAACAGTGGCAAAAATACAACATTAACTAAGTAAAACCGGGACTATGATGACTCAACCGTTGGCGGGAGCGAAATCAGTGGTAACTGAGAATGAACTGGATATTCGGGGTTTGTTTCGCGTGTTATGGGCAGGCAAACTTTGGATTGCGGGGATCGCGCTGGGGTTTGCCCTGTTAGCGCTGGCCTATACGTTCTTTGCAAAGCAAGAGTGGAGCGCCACGGCAATCACAGACAAGCCAACGGTTAACATGCTCGGGGGATACTATTCCCAGCAGCAATTCCTGCGTAACCTAGACATCAAAGCCAGTCTTGCTACGCCTGACCAGGCTTCCGTTATGGATGAAGCCTATAAAGAGTTTGTGATGCAGCTTGCTTCGTGGGATACCCGCCGCGATTTCTGGTCCCAGACGGATTACTACAAGCAGCGCCGGGTTGATAATACAAAAGCCGATGCCGCCCTGCTGGACGATCTGATTAACAATATTCAGTTTATGCCGGGCGACGCGCTGCGTAGCGTGAATGACAGCGTCAAGCTGATTGCAGAAACCGCGCCGGATGCCAACAACCTGTTGCGTCAGTATGTCGCGTTTGCCAGCCAGCGTGCCGCAAGCCATCTTAACGAAGAGCTTAAAGGTGCCTGGGCGGCTCGTACCATCCAGATGAAAGCCCAGGTGAAACGTCAGGAAGAGGTGGCGAATACCATTTTCGGTCGCCGCGTGCATAACATTGAGCAGGCGCTGAAAATTGCGGAACAGCACAATATTTCCCGTACTGAGACGGACGTGCCGGCCGATGAGCTGCCTGATTCAGAAATGTTCCTTCTTGGCCGCCCTATGCTGCAGGCGCGGCTGGAAAACCTGAAGGCCGTCGGTCCTGATTTTGACCTCGATTACGATCAAAATCGCGCGATGCTCAATACGCTTAATGTCGGCCCATCCCTGGACCCGCGTTTTCAGACCTATCGTTATTTGCGAACGCCTGAAGAACCTGTAAAACGCGACAGTCCGCGTCGTGCATTCCTGATGATCATGTGGGGGATTGTAGGCGCATTGACGGGCGCTGGCGTGGCGTTAACGCGTCGTCGCAAAAACTAAGAACGCCGTCTACGATGAAGGCTGCGGCCTTCATCGCCTAATCGAAGAGAATCGATGTGAAAGTACTAACCGTATTTGGCACCAGGCCGGAGGCCATTAAGATGGCACCTCTGGTTCATGCGCTGGCCTGCGATCCTGATATTGAAGCGAAAGTCTGCGTCACGGCTCAACACCGTGAGATGCTCGATCAGGTTTTAACGCTCTTCTCCATCGTCCCGGATTACGACCTTAATATTATGAAACCGGGGCAAGGGTTAACGGAGATAACCTGTCGCATTCTGCAAGAGCTTAAGCCGATCCTGGAGTCATTCAAGCCCGACGTCGTGCTGGTACACGGTGACACCACAACTACCGTGGCGACAAGCCTGGCCGCGTTTTACCAGCGAATTCCCGTGGGGCATGTTGAGGCGGGTCTGCGTACCGGCAATCTTTATTCGCCGTGGCCGGAGGAGGCCAACCGCACGTTAACGGGTCATCTGGCGATGTACCACTTTGCGCCAACGGAAAACTCTCGTCAGAACCTGCTGCGTGAAAATATCGCCGATAACAAAATCTTTGTGACCGGCAATACGGTCATTGACGCGTTAATTTGGGTACGTGACCGCGTCCTGGCAAACAGCGATCTTCAGAAAGAGCTCGCTGCCCGCTATCCGTTCCTTCACAACGGCAAAAAAACCATTCTGGTCACTGGCCACCGTCGCGAGAGCTTTGGCCGGGGTTTCGAGCAAATCTGTCACGCGCTGGCTGAAATCGCCGCGCAGAATGACGATGTGCAAATTGTCTATCCAGTACACCTTAACCCTAACGTCAGCGAGCCGGTTAACCGGATCCTGGGCCATGTCGAAAATGTCCTTCTGATTGAACCTCAGGACTACATGCCGTTTGTCTGGCTGATGAACCACGCCTGGCTGATCCTCACCGATTCCGGCGGAATCCAGGAAGAAGCTCCATCCCTCGGCAAACCTGTGCTGGTGATGCGTGAAACGACCGAACGTCCGGAAGCCGTCAAAGCCGGTACGGTGCGTCTGGTCGGCACCAACGCGCAGCTCATCGTCGAAGAGGTCACGCGCCTGCTGCATGACGATGAAGCGTATCAGGCGATGAGCCGGGCCCATAATCCGTATGGAGACGGGCAGGCTTGTGGCCGTATTTTGCATGCACTTAAACACAATCGGGTATCGCTATGAGTTTTACTACCATCTCTGTCATTGGTCTTGGCTACATTGGCTTACCTACTGCGGCCGCGTTTGCCTCTCGTCAGCAACAGGTTGTTGGTGTGGATATCAACGCACGAGCGGTAGAAACCATTAACCGTGGCGAGATTCATATTGTGGAGCCCGATCTTGACCGCGTGGTGAAAGAGGCGGTGGATGGGGGCTTCCTGCGTGCCAGCACGACGCCAGTTGAAGCGGATGCTTACCTGATTGCCGTCCCCACCCCGTTTAAAGGTGACCACGAGCCCGACATGGCATTCGTTGAGGCGGCGGCAAAATCCATCGCGCCTGTGCTGAAGAAAGGGGCGCTGGTGATCCTGGAATCGACCTCTCCGGTCGGCGCTACCGAGCAGATGGCACAGTGGCTGGCCGACGCGCGTCCTGATTTACGTTTCCCGCAGCAGGCGGGTGAGCAGGCGGATATCAACATCGCCTACTGTCCGGAGCGCGTGCTGCCGGGCCAGGTGATGGTCGAACTGATTAAAAACGACCGCGTCATTGGCGGTATGACGCCCGTCTGTTCCGAACGTGCCAGCGCGCTGTACAAGATTTTCCTGGAAGGCGAGTGCGTGGTGACCAATTCCCGCACCGCCGAGATGTGCAAGCTGACGGAGAACAGCTTCCGCGACGTCAATATTGCCTTTGCGAACGAACTGTCGCTAATTTGCGCCGATCAGGGGATTAACGTCTGGGAGCTGATAAGCCTGGCGAATCGCCATCCGCGTGTAAACATTCTCCAGCCAGGCCCGGGCGTGGGCGGACACTGTATCGCCGTCGATCCGTGGTTTATCGTGGCGCAGAATCCGGCGCAGGCGCGTCTGATTCGCACCGCGCGTGAAGTGAACGACAGCAAGCCTCACTGGGTGCTCAATCAGGTTAAAGCGACGGTAGCGGATTGTCTGGCAGAGAGCGGCAAGCGCGCCAGCGAGCTGAAAATTGCCTGCTTTGGTCTGGCATTTAAACCCAATATTGACGATCTGCGTGAAAGCCCGGCGATGGAAATTGCCGAGATGATTGCCGAATGGCACAAGGGTGAAACGCTGGTGGTTGAGCCGAATATCCATGAATTACCGGCAAAACTGGCGGGGCACTGCACGCTGACGGCGCTGGAAGACACGCTGGCGACGGCGGACGTGCTGGTGCTGCTGGTAGATCATAAAGAGTTTAAAGCGACGTCCGGCGATGCTGTTCGTCAGAAGTATATTGTGGATACCAAAGGTGTCTGGCGTTGAACAGCCTGAATGGGGTGCTTGAGTCCCTGCAGTGGGAGAGTGCCTTTTTCGGCCTGCCGTCGGCCATCGTACGTGTGCGCGATGACGCGCCGGTGCTGGCTGAATCAGATTTTATCGCCTGGCAACGGGTGCAGGCTAAGATCCCGGCGGAGCGCGCCGATCTGCTTGATGCGCTCCAGCAGCACGGCTTTCAGCTGGTTGAAGGTGAGGTAGACCTTTCCATTACCCTTACCCGGCACGATGCGTCCGGCGCGGAAATTGCAAACGAACAGGACATCACCGTGCTGCGTCAGATGGCGGCCCAGGCATTTGCACAGAGCCGCTTTCGTGCGCCCTGGTATGCACCTGACGATAGCGGACGTTTCTATGCCCAGTGGATAGAAAATGCGGTCAAAGGCACCTTTGACCACGTCTGCCTGGTTTTCCGTGCAGGCGACGGTCAAATCCAGGGGTTCGTCTCGCTGCGTAAGCTCAACGAGCGCGAGGCGCGTATTGGCTTATTAGCCGGGCGCGGCATGGGTGAGAAACTCATGCAGGCGGCGCTGCACTGGGCGCAGCAGCAACAGCTTGTGACGCTGCGGGTCGCGACCCAACTGGGCAACACCGCCGCGCTTAAACGTTATATTGCGAGTGGTGCCAACATCGACGCCACCGCCTACTGGTTATACAGGTGACAAGATGATTCCATTTAACGCACCACCCGTTGTCGGAACTGAACTCGACTATATGCAGTCTGCCATGGGCAGCGGCAAACTCTGTGGTGACGGCGGTTTTACCCGTCGCTGTCAGCAGTGGATGGAACAGCGTTTTCGCAGCGCCAAAGTGCTGCTGACCCCGTCCTGTACGGCATCGCTGGAAATGGCGGCACTGTTGCTGGATATCCAGCCCGGCGATGAAGTGATTATGCCGAGCTATACCTTCGTTTCCACGGCGAACGCCTTTGTCCTGCGCGGAGCGAAAATCGTCTTTGTGGATATCCGCCCGGACACCATGAACATTGATGAGACGCTGATTGAAGCGGCGATCACCGACAAAACGCGCGCGATCGTGCCGGTTCACTACGCGGGCGTGGCCTGTGAAATGGACACCATCATGGCCATCGCCAAAAAAAATAATCTGTTCGTGGTGGAAGATGCCGCGCAGGGCGTAATGTCCACCTATAAGGGACGCGCGCTGGGTACCATCGGCCACATTGGCTGCTTTAGCTTCCACGAAACCAAAAACTACACGGCGGGCGGAGAAGGTGGCGCGACGCTGATTAACGACCGGGCGCTCGTGGAGCGTGCGGAAGTGATCCGCGAAAAGGGCACCAACCGCAGCCAGTTCTTCCGGGGTCAGGTAGATAAATACACCTGGCGCGACATCGGCTCCAGCTATCTGATGGCGGATCTGCAGGCGGCATATCTGTGGGCGCAGCTGGAAGCGGCGGAACGTATCAACCTTCAGCGTCTTTCCCTGTGGCAAACGTATTACGATGCGCTTGAGCCGCTGGCCAAAGCCGGGCGTATTGAGCTGCCGACCATCCCGGCGGATTGCGTCCACAACGCGCATATGTTCTACATCAAGCTGCGCGATAACGACGACCGCAGCGATCTTATCGCCTGGCTGAAAGAGGCTGAAATTATGGCGGTGTTCCACTATATCCCGCTGCACTCCAGCCCGGCCGGCGAAGCGTTTGGCACGTTCGCCGGTGAAGATCGTTACACCACCAAAGAAAGTGAGCGTTTGCTTCGCCTGCCACTGTTCTACAACCTCGCGCCTGTTAACCAGCGTACGGTGATTAATACCCTTCTGAGTTATTTCGGCTGATATGTCTCTGGCAAAAGCATCGGTGTGGACCGCCGCGTCCACGCTTGTAAAAATTGGCGCCGGGCTGCTGGTCGTCAAGCTGCTGGCCGTCTCATTTGGCCCCTCTGGCGTGGGGCTGGCGGGTAATTTCCGCCAGCTCGTTACCGTCCTTGGGGTGCTGGCCGGTGCCGGCATTTTCAACGGCGTCACCAAATACGTTGCGCAGTATCATGATGATGCGGCTCAGCTGCGAAGGGTGGTGGGTACCTCTTCGGCGATGGTCACGGGTTTTTCGACCCTGATGGCGATTGTCTTTCTTCTGGCGGCGGCGCCCATCAGCCTGGGATTGTTCGGGCACACCCACTATCAGGGGCTGGTGCGTCTGGTCGCGCTGGTTCAGATGGGCATTGCCTGGGCAAACCTGCTGCTGGCGCTGATGAAAGGTTTTCGTGATGCCGCCGGGAACGCGCTTGCCCTAATCCTGGGAAGCGTCATCGGCGTGATTGCCTATTACTTCTGCTATCGCCTGGGCGGCTATGAAGGCGCACTGCTGGGGCTGGCGTTGGTTCCGGCGCTGGTTGTCGTGCCTGCGGCATTTATGCTGATGCGTAGGGGCGACATCCCTTTGAGCTACCTGAAACCGCAATGGGACACGATGCTTGCCAGCCAGCTGGGTAAATTTACCCTGATGGCGCTCATCACCTCCGTCACGCTGCCGGTAGCCTACGTGATGATGCGAAACCTGCTGGCGGCGCATTATAGCTGGGATGAAGTCGGGATCTGGCAGGGCGTGAGCAGCATTTCCGATGCATACCTCCAATTTATAACGGCTTCCTTTAGCGTCTATTTGCTGCCAACCTTATCGCGCCTGACGTCCAGACAAGAAATTACGCGCGAGATTTTCCGATCTCTGCGCTTTGTGCTGCCGGCCGTCGCGGCGGCCAGCTTTACCGTCTGGTTACTGCGCGATGTCGCCATCTGGCTGCTGTTCTCGGCGAAGTTCACCGCCATGCGCGATCTCTTTGCATGGCAACTGGTGGGTGATGTGCTGAAAGTGGGGGCTTACGTTTTCGGCTATCTGGTGATTGCAAAAGCGTCCCTGCGGCTGTATATCCTGGCGGAAATTAGCCAGTTTGCGTTACTGACAGCATTTTCACACTGGCTGATACCCGCGCACGGTGCGCTGGGGGCGGCTCAGGCCTACATGGCAACCTATATCGTCTATTTCGCCGCCTGTTGCGGCGTATTTTTATTGTGGCGTAAACGCGCATGACTGCACTGATTCACATCCTGGGATCGGATATCCCACACCATAACCAGACCGTTTTGCGGTTCTTCAACGACGAGCTGGCATCGGGTAATCCTGATGCGCGTGAGTTTATGGTTGCAGGTCAGGATAAGGGCCTGAGCGAGGCGTTTCCGGCGCTGACGATTCGCTTCTGGCCGGATAAGGCCGCGCTGGCGAAGGCGGTCATTGCCAAAGCCAAAGCGGATCGTAAGCAACGTTTCTTTTTCCACGGGCAGTTCAATACCGGCCTGTGGCTGGCACTGCTCAGCGGGGGGATTAAACCCTCCCAGTGCAGCTGGCATATCTGGGGAGCCGATCTCTACGAAGTCTCCCGCGGCTGGAAATTCCGTCTTTTCTATCCGCTGCGGCGCATGGCGCAGGGGCGCGTAGGCTGTGTGTTTGCCACCCGAGGCGATCTCAACTATTTTGCTAAACAGCACCCGAACGTGCGCGGAGAACTACTCTATTTCCCGACCCGCATGGATCCGGCGCTGAACGCCATGGCGAATGACGCGGTGCGTGAAGGCAAGCTGACGATCCTGGTGGGGAATTCCGGCGATCGCAGTAACGAACACGTCGCGGCGCTCAGGGCGGTGCATCAGCAGTTTGGCGACACGGTGAATGTTGTGGTGCCGATGGGCTATCCCGCCAACAACGACGCCTATATTGCTGACGTTCGCCAACAGGGGCTTGCGCTGTTTAGTGCAGAAAACCTGCACATCCTTAGCGATAAGCTGGAATTTGATGAATATCTTGCGCTGCTGAGAAAATGCGATCTTGGCTATTTCATCTTCGCACGACAGCAGGGAATCGGCACGCTGTGTCTGCTGACTCAGGCGGGTGTACCGTGCGTGCTCAACCGCGACAATCCGTTCTGGCAGGACATGGCCGAGCAGCATATTCCGGTGCTGTTTACCTCAGACACGCTGAATGTCGAGGTGGTTCGGGAAGCCCAACGCCAGCTCACGCTGGTGGATAAAAATAGCATCGATTTTTTCAGCCCGAATTACCTCACGCCGTGGCACCGCGCGCTGCGTATCGCTTCAGGAGACAAAGCATGAGTCAGTTGCAATTCAGCGGCTTACTGGTTGTCTGGCTTCTGAGCACCCTGTTTATTGCCACGCTTACCTGGTTTGAATTCCGCCGGGTACGTTTCAACTTTAACGTTTTCTTCTCGTTACTGTTTCTGCTGACCTTCTTTTTCGGCTTCCCGCTGACCAGCATTCTGGTCTTCCGGTTTGACGTGAGCGTCGCGCCGCCGGAAATCCTGCTCCAGGCGCTTCTGGCGGCAACCTGCTTCTATGCCGTCTACTACGTCACCTATAAAACGCGTCTGCGTTCAGCGCAGGCTGCTGCCCCGCGCCGGCCGCTTTTTACCATGAATCGGGTGGAAACCCACCTGACGTGGGTGGTGCTGATGACCATCGCCCTGGTCAGCGTCGGTATCTTCTTCATGCATAACGGCTTTCTGCTGTTTAAGCTCCACTCCTACAGCCAGATTTTTTCGGCCGAAGTCTCGGGCGTGGCGCTTAAGCGTTTCTTCTACTTCTTCATTCCGGCGATGCTGGTGGTCTTTTTCCTGCGCCAGGACAGCAAAGCGTGGCTGTTTTTCCTGGTCAGCACCGTCGCGTTTGGCATTCTGACCTACATGATTGTGGGCGGCACGCGCGCGAACATTATCATCGCCTTCGCCATCTTCCTGTTTATCGGCATCATCCGCGGCTGGATCTCGCTGTGGATGCTGGTTGCGGCAGGCGTGTTTGGCATTGTCGGGATGTTCTGGCTGGCGCTGAAGCGCTACGGCATGAACGTGGCGGGGGATGAGGCGTTTTACACGTTCCTCTACCTGACGCGCGATACTTTCTCCCCATGGGAAAATCTGGCATTGCTGCTGCAAAATTACGACAAGATTGATTTCCAGGGGCTGGCGCCGATTGTTCGCGACTTCTACGTCTTTATCCCTTCCTGGCTATGGCCGGACCGGCCTGGCGTGGTGCTTAACACGGCAAATTACTTTACCTGGGAAGTGCTGAACAACCATTCCGGTCTGGCAATCTCGCCAACGCTGATTGGTTCCCTGGTGGTGATGGGGGGGGCGTGGTTCATTCTGCCCGGGGCGATTGCCGTGGGGCTGATTATCAAGTGGTTCGACTGGCTTTACCTGCGCGGCAACGAAGAGACCAACCGCTATAAAGCCGCCATTTTGCACAGTTTCTGCTTTGGTGCCATTTTCAATATGATCGTTCTGGCGCGCGAAGGGCTGGACTCGTTCGTTTCGCGCGTGGTGTTCTTCATGGTCGTTTTCGGCCTCTGCCTGTTGCTGGCCAAACTGTTGTACTGGCTGTTTGACAGCGCAGGGCTTGTGCACAAGCGCGAGCGGCAGGGCAGCACAACGCTGTCGCAAGTCTGAGTAAGGATAGTAATGACTGATAAAATTTCTGCACCGCGCTATGCGCTACGTGGCCTGCAGCTAATTGGCTGGCGCGATATGCAGCACGCGCTGGACTTTCTGTTCGCCGACGGCCAGATGAAATCCGGTACGCTGGTGGCCATCAACGCGGAAAAAATGCTGGCGGTTGAGGATAATGCGGAAGTCAAAAGCCTGATTGAAGCGGCTGAATTTAAATACGCGGACGGGATCAGCGTAGTCCGCTCTATCCGTAAAAAGTATCCTGACGCTAATGTATCCCGCGTGGCGGGGGCCGATCTCTGGGAGCAGCTTATGGCCCGCGCAGGTGCGCAGGGTACGCCCGTGTTCCTGATTGGCGGGAAGCCGGAGATACTGGCCCAGACGGAGGAGAAACTGCGTCGTCAATGGAATGTTAATATTGTCGGCAGCCAGAATGGTTACTTCAAACCGGAAGATCGACAGGCTCTGTTTGAACGCGTTCGTGACAGCGGGGCGAAAATTGTCACCGTGGCGATGGGCTCCCCGCGTCAGGAGATCCTGATGCGTGACTGCCGTCTGGTCTGTCCTGATGCCCTCTATATGGGCGTCGGCGGCACGTACGACGTCTTTACCGGCCACGTTACGCGCGCGCCGAAGGTCTGGCAAAATCTGGGGCTGGAGTGGCTGTACCGCCTGCTATCGCAACCGACGCGCATTAAACGTCAGATCCGTCTGCTTCGCTACCTCGCCTGGCATTACACCGGGAAAATGTAATCAAAATGTAGCGCGATATGCTATTCGCGCTGCAACTCGCCTGCAAAACTGCTGATAATCTGTGCAATGCATTCATTTTTTTAATGCATCGTTTGCCATTTGGCAGATTTTAGGAAACCATTCGCTCCGTATTTTAGTACCCCTAAAAAACAATACCCGGTATTAAGCCGGGAAACAGCAAACACAATCGAGGATCTATGGCAGAGAAACAACCGGAGCTACAGCGTGGGCTGGAAGCTCGTCATATTGAACTGATAGCGCTGGGCGGCACTATCGGCGTGGGCCTGTTTATGGGCTCCGCAAGCACGCTCAAATGGGCAGGCCCTTCCGTATTACTGGCGTATATTATCGCCGGGCTGTTTGTTTTCTTCATTATGCGTTCCATGGGCGAAATGCTCTTCCTGGAGCCGGTAACCGGCTCTTTCGCCGTTTACGCGCATCGCTATATGAGCCCCTTCTTCGGCTACCTGACGGCCTGGTCATACTGGTTTATGTGGATGGCGGTGGGCATCTCAGAGATCACCGCGATAGGGGTCTACGTCCAGTTCTGGTTCCCGGACATGGTCCAGTGGATACCCGCGCTCATTGCCGTGGGGCTGGTGGCGCTGGCAAACCTGGCAGCCGTGCGCCTTTACGGTGAAATTGAGTTCTGGTTCGCAATGATCAAAGTCACCACGATTATTGTGATGATTGTCGTCGGCCTGGGCGTGATTTTCTTCGGCTTTGGCAACGGTGGACACGCTATCGGCTTTGGCAACCTGACCGAAAACGGCGGCTTCTTTGCCGGCGGCTGGAAGGGCTTCCTGACGGCGCTGTGTATCGTTGTGGCCTCGTATCAGGGCGTGGAGCTGATTGGTATTACCGCCGGTGAAGCGAAAAACCCGCAGGTCACGCTGCGTAGCGCGGTGGGCAAAGTGCTGTGGCGCATCCTGATTTTCTATGTGGGCGCGATCTTCGTCATCGTGACCATCTTCCCGTGGAACGAAATTGGCACGACGGGTAGCCCGTTTGTTTTAACCTTCGCCAAAATTGGTATCACGGCGGCGGCGGGTATCATCAACTTTGTGGTCCTGACGGCAGCGCTGTCAGGCTGTAACAGCGGGATGTACAGCTGCGGGCGTATGCTCTATGCGCTTTCGAAGAATAACCAGCTGCCTGCGGCGATGAGTAAAGTCTCACGTGCCGGCGTACCGGTGGCGGGTGTGGCTGTCTCCATTGTAATCCTGCTGATTGGCTCTTGCCTGAATTACATCATTCCTAACCCGCAGCGCGTGTTCGTTTACGTCTACAGCGCCAGCGTACTGCCGGGCATGGTGCCGTGGTTTGTTATCCTCATCAGCCAGCTACGTTTCCGGCATGCGCATAAAAAAGCGATCGAAAGCCATCCGTTCCGCTCAATTCTGTTCCCCTATGCGAACTATTTGACGATGGCGTTCCTGATTTGCGTATTAATCGGTATGTACTTTAATGAAGATACCCGCATGTCGCTGTTTGTCGGGATGATCTTCCTGGCGGCTGTGACGGCCGCATATAAGCTTTTTGGCCTGGGTCGCCGCGGCACCACGCAGAAAGTGGAGGAATAAGCGGCAAAATGTGCAAACCATAACCAAACGCGCATTTTTTTCAAAAAAGCACTAGACAGCGGGGACGGAGGTACGTAATATCCAGCCCCGCAACGGCGCTAAGCGCCCGTAGCTCAGCTGGATAGAGCGCTGCCCTCCGGAGGCAGAGGTCTCAGGTTCGAATCCTGTCGGGCGCGCCATTTTAGTCCCGGCGCTAGAGCTGCGGTGGTCTGAGAAGTAGTCAGTACCGCGTGAAAGAATACAGTGGTGGCTATAGCTCAGTTGGTAGAGCCCTGGATTGTGATTCCAGTTGTCGTGGGTTCGAATCCCATTAGCCACCCCATTATTTGAAAGAGTTGTGAATTGCGAAGGTGGCGGAATTGGTAGACGCGCTAGCTTCAGGTGTTAGTGTCCTTTGGATGTGGGGGTTCGAGTCCCCCCCCTCGCACCACGACTTTTTAAATGAATTGAACTAAAAATTCAAAAAGCAGTACATCGGCGAGTAGCGCAGCTTGGTAGCGCAACTGGTTTGGGACCAGTGGGTCGGAGGTTCGAATCCTCTCTCGCCGACCAATTTTGAACCCCGCTTCGGCGGGGTTTTTTGTTTTCTGCGGCTTCTCATCCCTGTAGTCATTCTCCGACAGCGTCCTTTTTCATTGTCGCAATCCAGCGACATACAACTCATTGAAAGTTAGATAAAAAAACATTTATGGGTTTTGCTGTCTCCTCCTGGCGACATATTCCCCCCTTTTCCCGATACGTTGTAGCGCTTAAGACGGCGCTTAGCAGCATAATTTCCTTTTATCTTAAAATGTTGCGTCATGTAAAAGTTCTGGGTGTTATATTGGCACGTTACGTGCAATAATATGCGTGTAGATGCTCATTCCATCTCTTATGTTCGCCTTAGTGCCTCATAAACTCAGGAATGACGCAGAGCCATTTACGGTGCTTATCGTCCACTGACAGATGTCGCTTCGGCCTCATCAGACACCATGGACACAACGTTGAGTGAAGCACCAAATATGTTGTCTTACAGACCTGTTTTGACGCCTGCTTTTATAGCAGGCGTTTTTTTATGCCTTATTCCCGATACAAGCGCATGATCAGGGCAACCATCAGCAGGGCCGATGCAGAGACAGCATAGAGCGCCTGTACTGAGCCAAATCCTGAAGCCACCGCCGCTGCAATGCCGGTGAAAAGAGAGGCGCTGAGCGTTTGCCAGCGCCAGGCTTTACCGCTGGCCGAAGCGGTTTGCGTGAAAGGAAAACTACTGAGTACCCCAAACGTGCCCGCTGCGAAGAGAACATTCGAGGCCAGATGCGCGATAAAGATCATCCCCAGCGCACATACTGTCCACCCGGACAAAAACGGCAGCATGCCATAAGCGGCCAGAAAGATGCTCAGGCAAACGATTATTCGTGGCGTGTGGGCCGCAAAGCGCGTCAGGCTCTCTTTTTTTAGCAGCAGGGGGCCACAAAGCTGCCCCAGACTCCTCGCGAAAAGCAAAGGCAAAGCAAGGCCCGCCGCATCCTGAGGACGGAGCTGCTGGGCCAGTGCCGGAAGAAGCGCCATCGCCGGTGAGCCGACGGCGGCCAGCGCCGGCAGGATGAGCAGGCTGCGTTTCTGCCGAACGGTCAACGCCTGCCAGCGTAATGTTGCTGCATCCCCCTTTTCCATAGTGGTGGGGCCTGGTGTCGGAGAAAACCGGCGTCCAGCCAGCCATAGTAGTACTAATGAGCCCAGAAAACTCGCGGCATCAATGGCCAGTAGGGTAAACACGGATGTCTTCTGAAACAGCACCACGCCGAGTCCGGTCCCTAATAACACCTGAGAAGCGAAAATCACATTTTCCAGACAGGTTGCAGCGGGCAGCTCTGCTTCGCTAAGTCCGCGCTTAAAGAGCAATGTCAGCGCGGGCCAGCTCATCCCGCTGAGCAGGGCTTCGGTGGATTGCACGGCGAGCAATGCGGCAACGCTGTGGTAACCCACGCCAAGCAGAGGAAAGAGCAGGGCGAGCAAGCCCAGCACCTCGGTCAGTATCAGCAGCGATATCGGCGAAAAGAGCGAGCACAGTTTTTCGCCTAATATGCTGCCGATGAACCCAGGTACCGTAGCGAAAAGAAAAGCGAGAGTGAGCAGAGCGGGCGGGGCTGACCACGCTAGCAGCAAACCGAATACCACAACCTGGGTTAGACCATTCCCCAGTGACGAAAAGATAAAAGCACAGGCAAGCAGGCGCAGCCAGCGGTGGCAGCGCAGCGCCTGGATAAGCGCATACAAAAGCGAGTTCATTGAGATTTCCTTTCAAAAACGATTTAGTCCACGCTGCAAAATGTGCGCGTGTGTGAAAAAAGGTTAATGAAAAGACATCGTTACATTGGCGGATTCGTTTGCGGATGTGGGTGCAAAGAATGTAGCAGGAGAAAGGCGATAAAAAAAGGAGGCCCTCTGGCCTCCTTTTTATTTACTGCGGCGTACCGTTATTTTGCAGCGTTAGCAGCAATCCGTCACGCCGCATGGCGGCTGCCTCTTCCGGCTTATGCTGCTTGTCCAGCGTATCGGCAAGCCACGCGTAGTCAAACGCGTCCGGACGCTGTTTCAGCGCCGCACGGAAGGCGAGGCTCGCCTCCTGCCATTCGCCATGCTTCATTAACGACTGACCGAGGGTGCTCCACAGCAGCGGACGATCGCCGACGCTTTTAATCTGCTGACGCAGCACTTTTTCGATTTGCTCAGGATTATTGGTTTTCAGGCGCGGGATCACCATCACCAGACGATCGTCATACTGGCGCTTCAGGCCGTCGAGGAGGATCTCCTGAGCCGTGTCATGATCGTCACATTCAATAAGATGTTCCGCCATTGCGACCTGCAGAGGAACCTGCTGGCGCGTCTTACGGCTCTGATTCTTCCACCACGTTTTCAGACCGTCGCTGCCCAGGTCGGCGCGCGCCTGATCCATGAGGCCAATCCATGCCAGACGCTGAAGCTCATCACGATGTTCATCGTCGCCCACCTCGGCTTTCGCCATCGACGGAATGATGTCCAGCAGCGAACCCCAGGCGCCGGTACGAATATACGCCTGCTCGGCAAGACGCAGCACTTCCGGATGACGTGGCGCAACTTCCAGCAGGCGATCGATACCGTGGCGAGCCGCGTGGTTCTCATTGCGTGCCAGCTGCAGGCGGACGCGGGTAATTTCCACAGGAATTGGGTCACCGGACGCCAGCTCTGCCGCCCGCTCCAGATGCTGATTAGCGCGGGCTTCGTCACCGCGCTGCTGCGCCGCTTCGGCTGCGAGCAGATAATTCACCACCGGCTGTTCAGCATGGTCAGCGTTTTTCGACATCAGCTTTTCAACCTGCTGATAGTCACCCTCGGCAAGCTTAAGCAGCGCCTGCTCGGTTTGTTTACGGGCGCGGCGGCGTTTACGTCCAACGAACCAGCCGCGCGTGTGGGCACCGGTGCGGAAAATGCGGCGCAGGATCCACTCGATCGCAAACAGCACCACCACGCCGAGGATCAGAATGATCGTCAGGCCGGTTACGCTGGTTTCAATGTTGTAGTTATCGGTCTGGATCAGGACGTAACCCTGATGGCCCGCAAGCATGGGGCCCAGCACGATCCCGGCGATCAGCAGGATGAAGAGTAAGAGAACTTTTAGCATCATTACTCTCCTTGCGGTGCGCTTTCAGGCGCCGGAGCCGGGGCAGGTGCCGCTCCGCCCGACGGCTCTGCCGGTACGCCCGGCTGCGCCAGCAGGTTACGTACGCGCGTTTGCATCAGTTTCTCCAGAATCGGCTGGCTGGCCAGCTTATCCGGCACGTTCATGGTGATGTTCTGCTGGCTCAGCTTATCAATGTCTTCGAGGAAGGCGGTGGTCGTCGCATCATCGGTGTTGTAGTAGGCGCGTACCCACGTTGAGACGTTATCCAGCGCCTGTTTGTAGGTCTCTTCCTGATGACGCGGCACGGCCTGAGCCGCAACCAGCAGGCGGGAACGGATGTTCTCGCGCAGATAGATATCCTGGTTCGGCGCCAGCAGCGGCACGGCGGTTTCGTCGCGACGGCGGATAGTGATGAAGCTGTCCATAAAGTTCTGCCAGCTTTTCTGCAGGTTTATGCGCCATTCGCTCAGGGAGCTGGAAAGCTCGGTACCGTCGGAATCCATCGGGGAGTCGTCGTCGTTATTATCCGCCAGCTGCAGGTTATCAATCTGATTCGACAGCTGGTTCACCTTGAGGATAATGCCGTCGTAATCCACCTGCGAGACGGCGGAGAGGCTGGCGATGTCTTCGGTGATCGCGCGACGTGCGGTAATGAGGCTCGGGTCGTTCATGTCTGCCAGGCTCGCATCGGCGCTTTTCAGCAGCGCGGCGGCAGTGGTAACGTCCTGATCGCTCCAGAGCTTACGTCCGGCGAGCTTCACCAGGAAGTCAGCCTGCGAGAGCAGCCAGGTTTTGGCATCGGTACCGGAAATCGTGGCGACTTTCTGCTGCACGTCGCCCAGCTGTTTAGCCAGCTCTTCCTGTTTGCGGTTCGCCTCGGCAAGCGCGGCGGCCTGCTGCTTAATCACCGTTTCCAGCTCGGTTTTCTGCGTCTCCTGCGCTTTTTGCAGGGCAGTGAGCTGATTCACCAGCGCATCGCTGGTGGACGTCTGGTTAGCGCCCTGTTGCTTCACCAGACCGTACAGGCCAACCCCTGCAGCCAGCGCAATGGCGATGGCAATCGCGCTCAGCGCGAGGCTCGTTTTGTTGCTGCCGTTTTTCTTCTCAGCGGTTTTCTCTGTCGTCTCTGGCTGTGGCGTCGTCTCCACAGTCTCCCTGGTCTCTTCAACCACGGCGGAGGATTTGTCGTGTTCCGTCATTATGGCTTCCCATTTGAGAGTTATTGTAATGCGCGCAGCAGCGCATCGTTGTCGGCGTTATCAGCGATCCGAATATCCTGCCAGCCCAGTTCCCGGGCCTGGTTCGCCAGACGCTCACTGACGACCAGAAGCCGACAGCGGAGTAACCAGTTTTCGCGATACCAGAGCGGTATCAGCGACCAAAGCTGTTGTAACATTTCACCGCTGGTGACCACCAGCGTATTAATGCCGCGCGCGTGCCAGCGCATCGCCTCTTCCGCGCCATCGTAGTGTTTTGCACAACGCTGATAGCACTCAGTGAACGTCACGTCTGCACCACGTTCACGCAGCGTTTCGCCCAGCAGCTCGCGGCCCCCGTTACCGCGCAAAATGAGCGCGCGCTTTCCGGCAATAGTTTGTAATTCAGGTAATTGTAGCAAGACTTCACTGATTTCCCGATCTAACGGGTAACAAACGTCCACGCTGCTTACGGTATGCAGCGCCAGTGCCGTTGTGCGGCCAATCGCGAAATAGCGGGGGGCGGCTGGCCAGGTCAAACCCTGCTGTTGCAGCTGCGCGTGGGCAAATTCCACGGCATGTTGCGACAGCGCAAACAGCAGGTCGCCTTCTTGAAGAGTATTCATCTGGTCGGCGAGCGCGGAGAGCTCCCGACCGGGGGAGAATTCAATGAGCGGAAAACTCCAGGCCACCTGCCCCAGTGCGCGCAGACGGCTCACTAACTGCTCTCCTGCGGGAGAAGGGCGGGTGACAAGAATACTCATGCAGGGGGCTCTCCATTATAAACGTCAGCCAGAATCTCGCGGGCGCCGTTATCCAGCAGCTCTTCAGCCAGCGACACGCCAAGCTGCTCGGCATCTTGCGCTTTACCGCGACGTTCGCCGCGTACCATCTGCGAACCGTCCGGGGCGCCCACCAGCGCGCGCAGCCACAGTTCGCCTTCTGTTAATTCAGCATAGCTGCCAATCGGTACCTGGCATCCCCCTTCGAGGCGGGTATTCATCGCACGCTCGGCTTTTACGCGAATAGCGGTCTCGTCATGGTTCAGCGGCGCGAGCAGTTCGCGGGTACGCGCATCGTCCAGACGACACTCGATGCCGACGGCACCCTGGCCCACGGCCGGCAGCGACAGCTCTGGCGGCAACGCCACGCGAATGCGCGACTCCAGCCCCAGACGCTTCAGGCCGGCAACGGCGAGGATAATGGCATCGTAATCGCCGTTATCCAGCTTGCCAAGACGCGTGCCGACGTTACCGCGCAGCGAGCGAATGATCAGGTCAGGACGGCGCTCTGCCAGCTGACACTGACGGCGTAAACTGGACGTGCCAACCACGCTACCCTCCGGCAGCGCGTCGAGCGAGTCATAGTGGTTAGAGACAAACGCATCACGCGGATCTTCGCGCTCGCAGATGGTCACCAGCCCCAGCCCTTCCGGGAACTCGACGGGCACGTCTTTCATCGAATGTACGGCGATATCGGCGCGGTTCTCAAGCAATGCCAGTTCCAGTTCTTTGACAAACAGGCCTTTGCCGCCCACTTTCGCCAGGGGCGTATCAAGGATCACGTCACCGCGCGTGACCATCGGCACCAGCTCGACGCGCAATCCACTGTGGCAGGCTTCAAGGCGCTGCTTCACATAATGTGCCTGCCAGAGCGCGAGGGGGCTTTGGCGTGTGGCAATTCTCAAAACATTGTCTAACATGCTTGTTACCGTCATTATCAATCGCTAACCATCCTAACATTGTTGACTCTGGGATGGCAGTTTTACGGTTGATGAAGCGCGAGAGGGACAGGGCGGCGTATTCGTCAGCCATAGCCGTATTCAGGAATTTACACGTACAGAACGGTGCTACACTTGTATGTAGCGCATCTTTCTTTACGGTCAACCGGCAAGGTGTTAAATTGATCACGTTTTAGACCATTTTTTCGTCGGTACCACCAAAAATGATAAGGGCGAAAAAGGGTAACGGTTATCTTTTTGAAATACTGCGGGTCCGCTGTTATTCGTGTTTTGAATAGCTTGCGACGCCCGGAAACATCAGGCGATACGTCTTGTACCTCTATATTGAGACTCTGAAACAGAGACTGGATGCCATTAATCAACTGCGTGTGGATCGCGCACTTGCTGCCATGGGCCCTGCTTTCCAGCAGGTATACAGTCTGCTGCCGACATTATTGCACTATCACCATCCGCTGATGCCTGGCTACCTTGACGGTAACGTTCCCCAGGGCATTTGCCTTTTCACGCCTGATGAAACCCAACAGCATTACCTCAACGAACTGGAACTCTACCGCGGCATGCCGCCACAGGAGTCTCCAAAAGGTGAACTACCGATTACCGGCGTTTACTCGATGGGGAGCACCTCATCGGTAGGGCAAAGCTGTTCTTCGGACCTGGACATCTGGGTCTGCCATCAGTCCTGGCTCGATAACGACGAGCGTCAGCTGCTGCAGCGCAAGTGCAGCCTGCTGGAGAGCTGGGCGGCCTCGCTCGGCGTGGAAGTAAGCTTCTTCCTGATTGATGAAAACCGTTTCCGCCATAACGAAAGCGGCAGTCTGGGTGGTGAGGACTGCGGCTCGACTCAGCACATCTTACTGCTGGATGAATTTTACCGTACTGCCGTGCGTCTGGCCGGGAAGCGTATTCTGTGGAATATGGTCCCGTGCGAAGAAGAAGAGCATTACGATGACTACGTCATGTCGCTTTACGCGCAGGGCGTACTGACGCCAAACGAATGGCTGGACCTCGGCGGTCTGAGCTCTCTGTCAGCAGAAGAGTACTTTGGCGCAAGCCTCTGGCAGCTCTATAAAAGTATCGACTCGCCGTACAAAGCGGTGCTGAAAACGCTGCTGCTGGAAGCCTATTCCTGGGAATACCCCACGCCTCGCCTGCTGGCGAAAGATATCAAGCAACGTCTGCACGACGGGGAGATCGTCTCCTTCGGGCTGGACGCCTACTGCATGATGCTGGAGCGCGTGACCGAATACCTGAAAGCCATTGATGACACCACGCGTCTGGATCTGGTGCGTCGATGTTTCTATCTCAAAGTCTGTGAGAAATTGAGCCGCGAGCGCGCCTGCGTGGGCTGGCGTCGTGAAGTGGTCAGTCAGTTAGTGAAAGAGTGGGGATGGGACGAAGCGCGTCTGTCCATGCTCGACAACCGGGCCAACTGGAAAATCGATCAGGTGCGTGAAGCGCACAACGAACTGCTCGATGCGATGATGCAAAGCTATCGTAACCTGATCCGCTTTGCGCGCCGTAACAACCTCAGCGTTTCCGCCAGCCCGCAGGACATCGGGGTATTAACCCGTAAGCTGTATGCCGCGTTTGAAGCGCTGCCGGGTAAAGTCACCCTGGTTAACCCGCAGATTTCGCCAGACCTGTCAGAACCGAATCTGACCTTTATCTACGTGCCGCTGGGCCGCGCAAACCGCACCGGATGGTATCTGTATAACCGTGCGCCAAGCATGGACTCAATCATCAGCCATCAGCCGCTGGAGTATAACCGCTACCTGAACAAGCTGGTGGCCTGGGCCTGGTTTAACGGCCTGCTGACCTCGCGCACGCGCCTGTTTATCAAAGGCAACGAGGTGGTTGATCTCGCTAAGCTGCAGGAGATGGTCGCGGATGTGTCGCACCACTTCCCGCTGCGTCTGCCTGCCCCAACGCCTAAAGCGCTCTACAGCCCGTGCGAGATTCGCCATCTGGCGATTATCGTCAACCTGGAATACGACCCGACGGCGGCCTTCCGCAATCAGGTAGTTCACTTTGACTTCCGCAAGCTGGACGTCTTCAGCTTTGGTGAGCAGCAAAACTGCCTGGTAGGCAGCGTGGATCTGCTGTACCGCAACTCGTGGAACGAAGTGCGTACCCTGCATTTCAACGGCGAGCAGGCGATGATCGAAGCGCTGAAAACGATTCTCGGCAAGATGCACCAGGATGCCGCACCGCCGGACAGCGTTGAGGTGTTCTGCTACAGCCAGCACCTGCGCGGTTTAATTCGTACCCGCGTGCAGCAGCTGGTTTCTGAGTGTATCGAACTGCGTCTCTCCAGTACCCGTCAGGAAACCGGGCGCTTTAAAGCGCTGCGCGTCTCCGGCCAGACCTGGGGCCTGTTCTTCGAACGCCTGAACGTGTCGGTACAGAAGCTGGAAAACGCCATCGAGTTCTACGGCGCGATTTCACACAACAAGCTGCATGGCCTGTCGGTGCAGGTGGAAACCAACCACGTTAAGCTCCCGCAGGTGGTGGACGGATTCGCCAGCGAAGGGATTATTCAGTTCTTCTTTGAAGAGTCGGGCGACGATGCCGGGTTCAACATCTACATTCTGGATGAAACCAACCGCGCCGAGGTGTATCACCACTGTGAAGGCAGTAAAGAGGAGCTGGTGCGCGACGTCAGCCGCTTCTACTCCTCTTCGCATGACCGTTTCACCTACGGCTCAAGCTTTATCAACTTTAACCTGCCGCAGTTCTACCAGATTGTGAACGTCGACGGTCGTACGCAGGTGATCCCGTTCCGCACCCAGGCCGTAACGCCTGCCGCGCCTGCCAATCAGGACACCGCGCCGCTGCTGCAACAGTATTTCTCCTGAGCCTTTTCGCTCGCCCGGTGGCGGCTACGCCTTACCGGGCCTACAACAGCTCGAACCCGTAGGCCGGGTAAGCGCAGCGCCACCCGGCACCAAAACTATCTGAAACTCACAGCCTCACCCGCCTGCGCGGTCGCCGCCTGTTCCAGCAGATCCCAGAACGGTACGCCGCTGCGGTCGCAAACCCATTCCCCGTCCTTCAGATCGAAATGATAGCCGCCCTGTTTCGCGGCCAGCCACACCTGGTGAAGCGGCTCCTGGCGGTTAATAATAATTTTGCTGCCATTTTCGAAGCTCAGGGTCAGAATGCCGCCGTTGATTTCACAATCGATATCGCTGTCGCCATCCCAGTCGTCAAGACGCTCTTCGATGGTCATCCACAGGTTGTCGGCAAGGCGATGGAATTCACTGTCGTTCATGGTTTTGTTCCTGTTTTTCGTGATGCCGGCAGTATAACCCTAAATAATTCCCGTTGCAGGAAAGCGGCAAACTCTTGCTTTTGTGTCTTCTCCTGCGATGATAGAAACAGATTTGAACTTACGGGCAACTTTATAATGAAAAACGCTTTCCGAACGCTTGCCGTTCTCATCACGCTGTTTAGCCTGACTGGCTGCGGACTGAAGGGACCACTGTACTTCCCACCTGCGGATAAAACCGCGCCGCCGCCGACGAAACACGCGCAAAGCGGCATTGAGTCCACCACGCCAAATACTAACGATCGTGGCGATAACGGTGGCCCGACTCAGGTTAATCTCTGACGACAACGTTCTGTACCCGCGCAATGGAGCAAATGATGCAGTTCTCTAAAATGCATGGCCTTGGCAACGATTTTATGGTCGTCGACGCGGTAACGCAGAATGTGTTTTTCTCCCCGGAACTGATCCGTCGCCTGGCGGATCGGCATCTGGGCGTGGGGTTCGATCAGCTGCTGGTGGTCGAGCCACCGTACGATCCCGACCTCGATTTCCACTACCGTATTTTTAACGCGGACGGCAGCGAAGTTAACCAGTGCGGCAACGGCGCGCGCTGTTTTGCCCGCTTTGTCCGCCTGAAAGGGCTGACCAACAAGCGTGATATTCGCGTCAGCACGGCCAATGGCCGCATGGTGCTCAGCGTCACCGATGATGAGCTGGTGCGCGTGAACATGGGCGAGCCTAACTTCGAGCCCTCCGTCGTGCCGTTTCGCGCAAACAAAGCGGAAAAGACCTATATTATGCGTGCGGCCGAGCAGACAGTATTGTGCGGCGTCGTCTCAATGGGTAACCCACACTGCGTGATTCAGGTTGATAATGTGGAAACCGCCGCGGTCGAAACGCTCGGCCCGATGCTGGAAAGCCACGAACGTTTCCCGGAGCGCGCGAACATCGGCTTTATGCAGGTGGTGAAGCGCGAGCACATTCGCCTGCGGGTTTACGAGCGCGGCGCGGGCGAGACTCAGGCCTGCGGAAGCGGCGCCTGTGCAGCGGTGGCCGTTGGCATCTCTCAGGGGTTACTGGCAGAAGAGGTTCGCGTGGAGTTACCGGGCGGTCGCCTTGATATCGCCTGGAAAGGACCGGGTCATCCACTGTATATGACGGGCCCGGCGGCACATGTCTATGACGGGTTTATCCATCTATGAAACAACCAGGGGAAGAACTGCAGGAAACAGTGACGGAACTGGACGACAGAGCTGTTGTTGATTATCTGCTGCGCAATCCTGAGTTCTTTATTCGCAATGCACGCGTCGTCGAAGAGATGCGCGTGCCGCATCCGGTTCGCGGGACCGTGTCGCTGGTCGAATGGCACATGGCGCGCTCGCGCAACCACATCAATCAGCTAGAAGAGAACATGACGCTGCTGATGGAGCAGGCCAGCACCAACGAAAGCCTGTTCTATCGTCTGCTGCATCTGCAGGCGCGTCTGGCGTCGGCGCACAGTCTTGACGAGTTCCTCAGCCGCTTCCACCGCTGGGCTCGCGAGCTGGGGCTGGCGGGCGCAACGATTCGGCTTTTCCCTGACCGCTGGCGCATTGGCGCACCGTCGGGGTTCACCCATCTGGCTCTTAGCCGTCAGGCGTTTGAACCGCTGCGCATTCAGCGTCTGGGCCATGAGCACCACTATCTGGGGCCGCTGAACGGGCCTGAGCTGCTGGTGGTGTTACCGGAAGCTAAAGCGATTGGCTCGGTGGCGATGTCGCTGATGGGGCGCGATGGCGATCTGGGTGTCATGTTATTTACCAGCCGCGATGCGCATCATTATGAGCAGGGGCAAGCTACGCACCTGTTACAAGAGATCGCCCTGATGCTGCCCGAGCTGCTGGAGCGCTGGATTGAGCGCGTATGACGGACGGACTGCTCGCCACTGACGTCTCGCGCTTTCTGCGCTATCTGGGCGTGGAGCGTCAGCTTAGCCCCATTACCCTGCTCAACTACCAGCGTCAGCTTGATGCCATCATGCAGATCGCCGACGAAATCGGCCTGAAAAGCTGGCAACAATGTGACGCTGCGACGGTACGCGGGTTCGTCGTGCGTAGCCGTAAAAAAAATCTCAGCCCGGCAAGCCTGGCGCTCAGGCTCTCGGCGCTGCGCAGTTTCTTCGACTGGCTGGTCAGCCAGGGGGGCTTAAAAGCCAACCCGGCAAAGGGGATCGCCACGCCGAAAGCGCCGCGCCATCTGCCTAAAAATATCGACGTTGACGACGTAAACCGCCTGCTGGATATCGACCTTAACGATCCGCTCGCCGTGCGCGACCGCGCGATGCTGGAGGTGATGTACGGTGCCGGGCTGCGTCTGTCAGAGCTGGTTAATCTTGATATCAAACACCTCGATCTGGAGTCCGGTGAAGTGCGGGTAATGGGCAAGGGCAGCAAAGAGCGCCGCCTGCCGATTGGCCGCAATGCAGTTTCCTGGATTGAGCACTGGCTTGACCTGCGCGGGCTGTTTGGCAGCGAAGAGGATGCGCTGTTCCTGTCGAAGCTCGGCAAGCGGATCTCCGCGCGTAACGTCCAGAAGCGCTTTGCGGAGTGGGGCATTAAGCAGGGGCTGAACAGCCACGTTCATCCGCACAAGCTGCGCCACTCCTTTGCGACACACATGCTTGAGTCGAGCGGCGATCTGCGCGGCGTGCAGGAACTGCTTGGCCACGCGAATCTGTCGACCACTCAAATCTATACCCACTTAGACTTCCAACACCTTGCCTCGGTGTATGACGCGGCGCATCCACGCGCCAAACGGGGGAAATAATGCGTTTTTACCGCCCACTTGGTCAGATTTCAGCTCTGACGTTTGACCTTGATGACACCCTTTACGACAACCGCGAGGTGATCCTGCGTACCGAGCAGGAGTCGCTGGCGTTTGTGCAGAACTACCATCCCGCGCTGAAAGCGATGCAGAACAAGGACTTTCAGAAGCTCCGTCAGTCCCTGCGGGAAACCGAGCCCGACATTTACCACGACGTGACCGAATGGCGTCGTCGTGCGGTTGAACAGGCGATGCTTAATGCCGGCCTGAGCGCGCAGGACGCGGCCATCGGGGCCGAAGCGGCCATGGAAAACTTTGCTAAATGGCGCAGCCGCATCGACGTGCCGCAGGAAACCCACGACACGCTGGCGAAGCTTGCCGAAAAGTGGCCGCTGGTGGCGATCACCAACGGCAATGCCCAGCCGGAGCTGTTTGGCCTCAGCGATTATTTTGAATTCGTGCTGCGTGCGGGTCCTCACGGGCGCGCGAAGCCGTTCAGTGACATGTACCATCTGGCGGCAGATAAGCTTAACCTGCCGCTGGGTGAGATCCTGCACGTGGGGGATGACCTGACCACAGACGTGGCCGGCGCCATCCGCTGCGGGATGCAGGCCTGCTGGATCAAGCCGGAAAACGCTGACCTGATGATCGCCTCCGATAGCCGTCTTCTGCCGCACGTGGAAATTTCACGGTTGGCATCCCTCACGACGCTGATATAATCATCAATTGTTCTGTATAAATTAACAGGGTTTTGGCGAATGCTATTCGCCTGCCCGACATGACGTGACGGTGCCAATGGACGTTTCTTACCTGCTCGACAGCCTTAATGACAAACAGCGTGACGCGGTTGCCGCCTCGCGCACCAACCTGCTGGTGCTGGCTGGAGCGGGCAGTGGTAAGACGCGCGTGCTGGTTCACCGTATCGCCTGGCTGCAGAGCGTGGAAAACTGCTCGCCGTACTCCATCATGGCGGTCACGTTCACCAACAAGGCGGCGGCGGAGATGCGCCACCGCATCGCCCAACTGATGGGCACCAGCCAGGGCGGCATGTGGGTCGGCACCTTCCACGGCCTGGCGCACCGCCTGCTGCGCGCACACCACATGGACGCCAACCTGCCGCAGGATTTCCAGATCCTCGACAGCGAAGACCAGCTCCGTCTGCTGAAACGGCTGATCAAGGCGATGAACCTCGACGAGAAGCAGTGGCCGCCGCGTCAGGCGATGTGGTACATCAACGGCCAGAAAGACGAGGGGCTGCGCCCGCACCACATTCAGAGCTTCGGCAACCCGGTCGAGCAGACCTGGCAGAACGTCTACAAGGCCTATCAGGAAGCGTGCGATCGCGCCGGTCTGGTGGATTTCGCCGAGCTGCTGCTGCGCGCCCACGAGCTGTGGCTGAACAAACCGCACATCCTGCAGCACTACCGTGAACGCTTCACCAATATCCTGGTGGACGAATTCCAGGATACCAACAACATCCAGTACGCGTGGATCCGCCTGCTGGCCGGCGATACCGGCAAGGTGATGATCGTGGGCGATGATGACCAGTCGATCTACGGCTGGCGCGGGGCGCAGGTGGAGAACATCCAGCGCTTCCTCAACGATTTCCCCGGCGCGGAAACCATCCGTCTGGAGCAGAACTACCGCTCAACCAGCAACATTCTGAGCGCGGCCAACGCCCTGATTGAAAACAACAACGGGCGTCTGGGTAAAAAGCTTTGGACTGACGGGGTCGACGGCGAACCGATTTCGATTTACTGCGCATTCAACGAGCTCGACGAAGCCCGCTTCGTGGTGAACCGCATCAAAACCTGGCAAGACAACGGCGGCGCGCTGGAGCAGTGCGCCATTCTCTACCGCAGCAACGCCCAGTCGCGCGTGCTGGAAGAGGCGCTGCTGCAGGTGAGCATGCCGTACCGCATTTATGGCGGCATGCGATTCTTCGAACGTCAGGAAATTAAAGATGCGCTGTCGTATCTGCGCCTCATTGCCAACCGTAACGACGACGCGGCGTTTGAGCGCGTGGTCAACACGCCGACCCGCGGGATTGGCGACCGCACGCTGGACGTGGTGCGTCAGGCCTCGCGCGATCGCCAGCTGACGCTGTGGCAGGCGTGCCGCGAGCTGCTGCAGGAAAAAGCGCTCGCCGGACGTGCCGCCAGCGCGTTACAGCGCTTCCTTGAGCTGATTGACGCTCTGGCGCAGGAAACCGCCGACATGCCGCTGCACGTGCAGACCGACCGGGTGATTAAAGACTCCGGCCTGCGAACCATGTACGAGCAGGAAAAAGGCGAGAAGGGCCAGACCCGTATTGAGAACTTAGAGGAACTGGTCACGGCAACGCGCCAGTTCAGCTACAACGAAGAAGACGAAGACCTGATGCCGCTGCAGGCGTTCCTCTCCCACGCCGCGCTGGAAGCGGGTGAAGGGCAGGCGGACACCTGGCAGGATGCGGTTCAGCTGATGACCCTGCACTCCGCCAAAGGTCTGGAGTTCCCGCAGGTGTTTATCGTCGGGATGGAAGAGGGGATGTTCCCGAGCCAGATGTCGCTGGATGAAGGCGGCCGTCTGGAAGAGGAACGTCGTCTGGCCTACGTGGGCGTGACGCGCGCGATGCAAAAGCTGACGCTAACCTACGCCGAAACCCGACGTCTGTACGGTAAAGAGGTCTATCACCGTCCATCGCGCTTTATCGGCGAACTGCCGGAGGAGTGCGTAGAAGAGGTGCGTCTGCGGGCGAGCATCAGCCGTCCGGTCAGCCATCAGCGCATGGGTTCGCCGATTGCGGAAACCGACACCGGCTACAAGCTGGGCCAGCGCGTGCGCCATTCGAAGTTTGGCGAAGGTACCATTGTGAATCTGGAAGGCAGCGGCGAGCACAGCCGCCTGCAGGTAGCGTTCCAGGGGCAGGGGATCAAATGGCTGGTGGCGGCCTATGCGAAGCTGGAAACAGTCTAACATTCAGAAAAATATCATTATTTTGTAATAATCTGCTAGCCTTATACAGTGAAGGTCAATTAATGCCCTTCAGCGTTCCGTTGCGTGTTGACGCCACAGTTATAGCTGGCGTAACATGCGCGCACGATTACGCTAAGAGGACATTCGCCTTGGACACACCCAGTAGATACTGGCTCAATTCCCTGTCATCCAGGAACAACTCCTAAGGCTATCTCCTCTTGCTGATGGCCTTAGTGGTTGTCAGCGACCTGCATTATTCCCGTCGCGCTGAGTCAGGCTGTTTAATGGTCTGAAACCCAATTTGTTTCTGTGTGCCCACCGAACTGTCCGATATTTTTTGCATTGGGAGTCCCGGTCATGTTGAGCGCATTTCAACTCGAAAATAACCGACTGACTCGGCTTGAAGCCGAAGAGTCACAGCCCCTCATTGATGCCGTATGGGTGGATCTGGTCGAGCCGGACGACGATGAACGCCTTCGCGTACAATCTGAACTGGGGCAAAGCCTGGCAACCCGCCCGGAACTGGAAGACATCGAAGCATCCGCGCGTTTTTTTGAAGACGAAGACGGTCTGCATATTCACTCCTTCTTCTTCTTTGAAGATGCGGAAGACCACGCGGGTAACTCCACCGTGGCGTTTACCATTCGCGACGGCCGTCTGTTTACCCTGCGCGAGCGCGAGCTGCCGGCATTTCGCCTCTACCGCATGCGCGCCCGCAGCCAGGCAATGGTGGACGGTAACGCTTACGAGCTGCTGCTCGATCTGTTCGAGACCAAAATTGAACAGCTGGCGGACGAAATTGAAAACATCTACAGCGATCTGGAAAAGCTTAGCCGCGTGATCATGGAAGGCCATCAGGGCGATGAATACGACGAAGCGCTCTCCACGCTGGCAGAGCTGGAAGATATCGGCTGGAAGGTGCGCTTGTGTCTGATGGATACCCAGCGCGCGCTGAACTTCCTGGTGCGCAAGGCGCGTCTGCCGGGCGGTCAGCTGGAGCAGGCGCGTGAGATCTTACGAGATATCGAATCCCTGCTGCCGCACAACGAATCTCTGTTCCAGAAGGTGAACTTCCTGATGCAGGCGGCGATGGGCTTTATCAACATCGAGCAGAACCGCATCATCAAGATCTTCTCGGTAGTGTCCGTGGTGTTCCTGCCGCCGACGCTGGTGGCATCAAGCTACGGGATGAACTTTGAGTTTATGCCGGAGCTGAAATGGAGCTTTGGTTACCCGGGGGCGATTATCTTTATGATCCTCGCGGGGCTGGCGCCGTATCTGTACTTTAAGCGCCGGAACTGGCTGTAAAAATCTGGCGGGTGGCGCTGCGCTTACCCGCCTTACGATCGAATTCCCTCTCCCTGTGGGAGAGGGTTAGGGTGAGGGCAACATCACAGCCCTTTGCGCACCCTGCGCTGGGTATAAATCGCATCGGCAACGAAAATCGCCAGCGCCACCCAGATAAAGGCGAACGTCACCATCTTATCCGCCCCCGGCACCTCGCCGTAAAACACCACCGCCAGCAGGAACATCAGCGTCGGGCCAATGTACTGGAAGAAGCCCAGCGTGGAGAGACGCAGACGCGTCGCGGCACCGGTGAAGCACAGCAGTGGAATGGTGGTTACCACGCCCGCCGCCATCAGCATCAGGTTCAGCGACCACGGGTTGCTGCCCATGTGGCTGGTTGGGCTGTCGGCGATGCCGAAGAGATAAATCGCCGCCACCGGCAGCAGCCACAGGGTTTCGAACAGCATCCCCGTCTGCGCTTCCACCGCAATCTTCTTGCGTACCAGGCCGTAGAAGGCAAAGCTGAACGCCAGGCCGAGGGCGATAATTGGCAGCGAGCCGAAGGTCCAGAGCTGCACCAGTACGCCGCAGAAGGCCAGAATCACCGCCACCCACTGCATCCGGCGGAAGCGCTCCCCGAGGAAAATCATCCCCAGCACGATATTCACCAGCGGGTTAATGAAGTACCCCAGGCTCGCTTCGAGCATGTGATGATTATTCACCGCCCAGATAAACAGCAGCCAGTTGCCGCCAATCAGCACCGCTGAGAGCGCCAGCATGAAAATCTTTTTCGGGGTTTGCAGCAGCGTTTTGACGCCCGACCACTGACGGCTGAGGCTCATCAGCGCAATCATAAAGAAGAATGACCAGATAACGCGGTGAGTCAGGATCTCATCGGCCGGAACGTAGGCAATAAGCTTGAAATACGCCGGGGCGATACCCCAAATAAAATAAGCGGCAAGGGCGAGTAAAACGCCCTGCCGCGTCTGTTTAGCATCCATCGGGAAAATCCGTTACAAAAAAGTGAATTAATTTTACCCGATTTTGCCGCCTCAACCCACCATATAAGTGGCGGTTGCGCTGGCTATATACACCTGTTCTTCGTTGTGTAATTCAACGCGCGCCACGGCAACTTTATTGCCCGCGCGCAGCAGGCTGCTGGTACAGGTAAAGCGATTTCCGCGCCCCGGGCGAAGATAGTCGACGCGCAGATCAATGGTGCCCATGCGCGCCAGACGCTGCCGGAGTTCGTCTTCGTTGATGGTGTCATGGCGGGTCAGCGTACTGCCCACGCAGACCAGACCTGCCGCCACGTCCAGCGCGGAGGCAATCACGCCGCCGTGCAAAATGCTTTGCGCCCAGTTACCTACCATCATCGGCTGGTTGTTGAAGCTCAGCTGGGCAAAGTCTTTCTCGTAACGTTCCAGCTCCAGTCCCAGCGCGCGGTTAAACGGCATATGGTAAACAAAAATCTCGCCCACGAGTTTTAACACTTCTTCGGCGGTAAGCATGGCTGACATGAGGCATCACATCCTTATTGTTAACGAAATGTTGATTTTATGCCTCGGCAACAAGGAATTCCACTTTCAGAAACGAGGATGCAGCAGTTGTCGCAGAAGTCTGTAGAATGTTCGCCACATAACTATTCAGCTAATTTTACTCTTTTGCAGGAGAACACCACCGATGCGGACGTATCTGGCCTGGTTACTGGCGGCGGTTGCGCTGCCCCTCACAGCATATGCGCAGGAAGCGACGATTAAAGAGGTGCATGATAAACCTGCCGTTCACGGTAGCATTATCGCGAACCTTCTTCAGGAGCATGACAATCCGTTCACGCTCTATCCGTATGACACCAACTATGTGATTTATACCCAGACCAGCGATCTCAACAAAGAGGCGATAAGCTCCTATAACTGGTCTGATAATGCGCGTAAAGATGAGGTGAAGTTCCAGCTCAGCCTCGCGTTCCCGTTCTGGCGCGGTATTCTGGGGCCAAACTCGGTGCTCGGGGCGTCTTACACTCAGAAATCCTGGTGGCAGCTCTCTAACAGCGGAGAGTCCTCACCGTTCCGTGAAACCAACTATGAGCCGCAGCTGTTCCTCGGTTTTGCAACGGATTATGAGTTTGCGGGCTGGACGCTGCGTGACGTCGAAGTGGGCTTTAACCATGATTCCAACGGTCGCTCTGACCCGACATCCCGTAGCTGGAACCGTGCCTATACGCGCCTGATGGCGCAGAACGGTAACTGGATGGTGGAAGTGAAGCCGTGGTATGTGGTCGGCAGCACGGATGACAACCCGGACATCACCAAATATATGGGCTACTACCAGCTTAAAGTCGGCTATCAGTTAGGTGATGCCGTGCTCAGCGCCAAAGGCCAGTACAACTGGAACACCGGCTACGGCGGTGCGGAAGTGGGCTTAAGCTATCCCATGACGAAGCATGTCCGCATCTATACTCAGGTGTACAGCGGTTACGGCGAGTCGCTTATCGATTACAACTTCAACCAGACCCGCGTCGGCGTGGGCGTGATGCTGAACGATATTCTCTAGGCTGTTCGAATGTTTTTGCGTTAAACGTTGAAGTTTCTCTCTCAGGCGCTGAAAATAGCGCCTGTTTCATTTCTGGCATATGGGGTTAACGTGGCGCAGGCGGAAGTATTGAATCAGGAGTCGCTGGCTAAACAGGTTTTGCATGAAACCTTTGGCTACCAGCAGTTCCGCCCTGGCCAGGAAACCATCATTGAAACGGTGCTGGAAGGTCGTGATTGCCTGGTGGTAATGCCGACCGGTGGCGGCAAGTCCCTCTGTTATCAGGTGCCCGCGCTGGTGCTTAACGGCCTGACGGTCGTGGTATCCCCTCTCATTTCTCTTATGAAAGACCAGGTTGACCAGCTGCTCGCCAACGGCGTGGCGGCAGCCTGTCTTAACTCCACGCAAACCCGGGAGCAGCAGCAAGAGGTGATGGCCGGTTGTCGCACCGGACAGATCCGCCTGCTGTATATCGCCCCGGAACGCCTGATGCTGGATAACTTCCTCGATCACCTGGCGCACTGGAACCCGGTGCTTCTGGCGGTGGATGAAGCGCACTGTATTTCCCAGTGGGGACACGATTTCCGCCCGGAATACGCCGCCCTCGGCCAGCTGCGTCAGCGCTTCCCCGAGCTGCCGTTTATGGCGCTTACCGCCACGGCAGATGACACCACGCGGCTGGATATCGTTCGCCTGCTCGGGCTGAACGACCCCTATATTCAGGTCAGCAGCTTCGACCGCCCAAACATCCGCTATATGCTGATGGAAAAATTCAAGCCGCTGGATCAGCTCCTGCGCTATGTCCAGGAGCAGCGCGGCAAGTCCGGCATCATCTACTGCAACAGCCGTGCGAAGGTGGAAGACACCGCCGCGCGTCTGCAAAACCGCGGCTTTAGCGCCGCCGCCTATCACGCCGGGTTAGAGAACCACATCCGCGCGGACGTGCAGGAGAAATTCCAGCGTGACGACCTGCAGATCGTCGTCGCGACCGTTGCGTTCGGGATGGGCATCAACAAGCCGAACGTGCGCTTTGTGGTGCATTTCGACATCCCGCGCAATATCGAATCCTACTATCAGGAAACCGGCCGCGCCGGGCGTGACGGCCTGCCTGCGGAAGCGATGCTGTTTTACGATCCGGCTGATATGGCGTGGCTGCGCCGCTGTCTGGAAGAGAAGCCGCAGGGACAGCTGCAGGATATCGAGCGCCACAAGCTCAACGCGATGGGCGCGTTTGCCGAAGCGCAAACCTGCCGTCGTCTGGTGCTGCTCAACTACTTTGGTGAAGGGCGCCAGGAGCCGTGCGGCAACTGCGATATCTGCCTCGATCCGCCAAAGCAGTACGATGGCCTGATGGACGCGCGTAAGGCGCTCTCGACCATTTACCGTGTGAATCAACGCTTCGGGATGGGCTACGTGGTGGAGGTGCTGCGCGGCGCCAATAACCAGCGTATCCGCGATATGGGCCACGACAAGCTGCCGGTCTACGGCATTGGCAAGGAGCAGAGCCACGAACACTGGGTGAGTATTATTCGCCAGCTGATCCACCTTGGCTTCGCCACGCAGAACATTGCCCAGCACTCCGCCCTGCAGCTGACCGAGGCGGCGCGTCCGGTCCTGCGCGGTGACGTTGAGCTCAAGCTCGCCGTGCCGCGCGTCATCGCCCTGAAGCCACGCGTGATGCAGAAATCCTACGGCGGCAACTACGACCGCAAGCTGTTCGCCAAACTGCGCAAGCTGCGTAAAGCCATCGCCGACGAAGAAAATATTCCGCCTTACGTGGTGTTCAACGACGCGACGCTGATCGAGATGGCCGAACAGATGCCGCTCAGCGCCAGCGAGATGCTGAGCGTCAACGGCGTGGGAACACGCAAGCTGGAGCGCTTCGGTAAAGAGTTTATGGCGCTCATCCGCTCTCACGCCGACGGTGATGATGAGGAGTAGTCAGCCGGGCGAAAAAGTGCCAGGATGATGACTCACTAAATTATTTCCCCGCGAGCTAATTATGTTAATGCTATTTCTCACCGTGGCGTTAGTGCACATCGTTGCGCTGATGAGCCCCGGCCCGGACTTTTTCTTCGTATCACAAACGGCCGTCAGCCGCTCCCGCAAAGAGGCGATGATGGGCGTGCTCGGTATCACCATGGGCGTTATGGTCTGGGCGGCGGTCGCGCTGCTCGGTCTGAACCTTATCCTGGCGAAGATGGCCTGGCTGCATAACATCATTATGGTCGGCGGCGGTCTGTATCTGTGCTGGATGGGCTACCAGATGCTGCGCGGGGCGCTGAAGAAAGAAGAGAAAAAACCGGAAGAGCCAAAGGTGGAGCTGGCTACGGGCGGCCGCAGCTTTGTAAAAGGGCTGCTGACCAATCTGGCGAACCCGAAAGCCATTATCTATTTCGGCTCGGTGTTCTCGCTGTTTGTCGGCGATAGCGTCGGCGCGGGCGCACGCTGGGGAATCTTCCTGCTGATCGTCGTTGAAACCTTTGCCTGGTTTACTATCGTGGCCAGCCTGTTTGCCTTACCGGCGATGCGCCGCGGCTATCAGCGTATCGCGAAGTGGATTGACGGCTTCGCCGGCGCGCTGTTCGCCGGCTTTGGCATTCATCTCATCATTTCTCGCTAAGCGTGACGCGCTGACGCAAGCAGCGCGCCAACCATCATAAACAGCGAGCCAAAGACTTTATTCAGGGCCTTCATCTGCTTAGGCCCTTTAATCCACGCCGCAATTCGCTGCGCCAGCGTCGCGTAACCAATCATCACGATGATATCGACGATAATGGTGGTCGCGCCCAGCACCACGTACTGCATCACCTGGGGCTGATGCGGAACGATAAACTGCGGGAACAGCGCGGCGAGGAAAACGATGCTCTTCGGGTTGGTCAGGTTGACGAACACCGCGCGCTTAAACAGATGGCCGCGGTTTTGCGTCTGAGCCAGCGTATTCAGGTTGATGGAACCTGCCGCGCGCCACTGCTGGATGCCGAGCCAAATCAGATACGCTGCCCCGGCCCATTTCAGCACCTCAAAGGCCAGCACGGAGCGGGAGAACAGGGTCCCCAGACCGATCCCGACCAGCACAATATGAATGCCCAGCCCGGTCTGCAAACCGGCAATCGACGCCGCTGCACCGCGGTAGCCGTGGTTGATGGAGGTGGTCATGGTGTTAATAGCACCCGAACCCGGAGAAAGGCTGAGGATAATGGATGTCAGCAGGTAGGCGAACCACCATTCGAAGGTCATTTGAAACTCCCGAACCGTCTATTTTTATGCCACAATACGCTATTATTGAGTCATTTTGTGACCGGTGACGAAAAAAACGATATTCCCTGGATTACGTGAGTGGAAACCCAATGTTTCAGCAGAAAAAGGACTGGGAAACACGAGAAAACGCTTTTGCTGCTTTCTCTATGGGGCCGCTGACCGATTTCTGGCGGCAGCGTGAGGAAGATGAGTTTACGGGCGTCGGGGGCATCCCGGTGCGTTTCGTTCGTTTCCGAAATGAAAAAAATGACCGGGTGATTGTGGTCTGCCCCGGGCGTATTGAAAGCTACGTTAAATACGCCGAGCTGGCCTATGACCTGGTCCATATGGGGTTCGATGTCCTGATCATCGACCATCGTGGACAGGGGCTGTCCGGACGTATGCTGCCGGACACGCACCGTGGGCACGTCGATCGCTTCAGCGATTACGTCGACGATTTTGCCGCGTTCTGGCAGCAGGACGTTCAGCCCGGCCCCTGGCGCAAGCGGTATATTCTTGCGCACTCCATGGGCGGCGCCATTTCGACGCTGTTTTTGCAGCGTTATGCGCACGAGTGCGACGCCATTGCGCTCACCGCGCCGATGTACGGTATCGTGATCCGTTTTCCTGACTGGATGGTGCGCCATCTTCTTGACTGGGCTGAGGGCCATCAGCGCATTCGTGAAGGTTACGCCATTGGCACAGGACGCTGGCGCGCGCTGCCGTTCGCCATCAACGTCTTAACCCATAGCCGGCAGCGTTATCGCCGTAATCTGCGCTTTTATGCCGATGAACCGCGCTTGCGCGTCGGCGGCCCGACCTGGCACTGGGTGCGGGAGGGGATTCTGGCCGGTGAGCAGGTGCTGGCGGGCATAGGCGATGATGACACGCCGACGCTTCTGATCCAGGCGGAAGAAGAGCGTGTGGTGGATAACCGCATGCATGACCGCTATTGTGAACTGCGCGCTGCAGCCGGTCACCCTTGTGAAGGGGGTAAACCGCTGGTCATTAACGGCGCGTTCCATGAGATCCTTTTTGAAAAGGACGCTATGCGCTCAGTCGCGCTTAACGCCATTGTTGAATTTTTCAACAGGCATAATTGATTCTTGTTTTCCACCAGAGGTTGAAATCCCTATGTACCAGGTTGTTGCATCTGATTTAGATGGCACGCTGCTTTCCCCCGACCACACCCTGTCGCCTTACGCGAAAGAGACCTTAAAACTCCTGACTGCCCGTGGCGTGAACTTTGTGTTCGCCACCGGCCGCCACCACGTGGACGTGGGGCAGATCCGCGATAATCTTGAGATCAAATCGTACATGATCACCTCCAACGGTGCGCGCGTGCATGATACCGACGGCAACCTGATCTTTACCCACAATCTGGATCGCGATATTGCCGCCGATCTGTTCGGCGTGGTGCATGACAACCCGGCTATCGTTACTAACGTTTACCGCGACGACGACTGGTTTATGAACCGCCACCGCCCGGATGAAATGCGTTTCTTCAAGGAAGCGGTATTCAACTACTCCCTTTACGAACCGGGCCTGCTGGAGCCGGAAGGGATCAGCAAGGTGTTCTTCACCTGTGACAGCCACGAAGAGCTGCTCCCGCTGGAACAGGCGATCAACGCCCGCTGGGGCGATCGCGTCAACGTGAGCTTCTCAACCCTGACCTGTCTGGAAGTAATGGCGGGTGGCGTCTCCAAAGGTCACGCGCTGGAAGCGGTTGCGAAACGTCTGGGCTTCGGGCTGAAAGACTGTATCGCCTTCGGTGACGGCATGAACGACGCCGAGATGCTTTCGATGGCGGGCAAGGGCTGCATCATGCAGAACGCGCACCAGCGTCTGAAGGATCTGCACCCTGAGCTGGAAGTGATTGGTTCTAACGCTGACAACGCGGTACCGAAGTATCTGCGTAAACTGTTCCTTGAATAATCTTCATTCGGTTGTTTATTGCTCAGTTGTCAACTAAAGAGTTCGCTACAATGCCTGTCCTTCTTTCTGAGAGACAAGCATTGTGGCGCTACTCATTATCACCACTATCCTGTGGGCCTTCTCCTTTAGCCTGATTGGCGAATACCTTGCCGGTTCGGTCGACAGCTACTTCTCGGTGCTGATGCGCGTGGGGCTGGCGGCGCTGGTGTTCCTGCCGTTTCTGCGCACGCGCGGACAATCGCTGAAAACGATAGTGCTGTATATGCTGGTGGGAGCGATGCAGCTCGGCATCATGTACCTGTTCAGCTTCCGGGCCTACGTCTACCTGTCCGTCTCCGAATTCCTGCTCTTTACCGTGCTGACGCCGCTCTATATCACGCTGATATACGATCTGCTGAGTAAACGCCGTCTGCGCTGGGGATACCTGCTGAGCGCCGCGCTGGCGGTGATCGGCGCGGCGATTATTCGCTACGACAAAGTGAGCGATCACTTCTGGACCGGGCTGATGTTCGTCCAGCTCGCCAACATCAGTTTCGCTATCGGCATGGTGGGCTACAAACGCCTGATGGAAACCCGCCCGATGCCGCAGCATAACGCGTTCGCATGGTTTTATATGGGCGCCGCGATTGTCGCGGTGGCGGCGTGGTTTATGCTCGGTAATCCGCAAAAGCTGCCGACTACCGCCGTGCAGTGGGGCGTTCTGGTCTGGCTGGGCGTAGTGGCGTCAGGGTTGGGATACTTCATGTGGAACTACGGCGCTACGCAGGTAGACGCCGGTACGCTGGGGATCATGAACAACGTGCATGTCCCGGCAGGGCTGCTGGTCAACCTCGCCATCTGGCAGCAACAGCCGCACTGGCCGAGCTTCCTTATTGGGGGAGCGGTGATCCTGGCTTCGCTGTGGGTCCATCGCCGATGGGTCGCTCCGCGCTCCGCACAAACGGAAGATGGTCGCACGCGTGGTTCCGCGCTGAGCGAATAAACGCCTCCGTAATCGGCTGACGCTGCTCGCCATCGCGCACGGCGGCGTACAGTCGGCTCCACAGTCCTTCACCCAGGGTTTTGGTCTGCACCAGACCCTGGCGTTCAAAACTCTCCACCACCCAGTGCGGCAGCGCCGCGATACCCATTCTGGCCGCCACCATCTGAATCAGCAGCAGGGTGTTATCCACGCTTTTCAGCTGCGGACTGATGCCTGCCGGCTGCAGGAAGTGGCGCCAGATATCCAGGCGGCTGCGCTGGACCGGATAAATCAGCAGCGTTTCTGTCGCCAGGTCTTCCGGCGTGATGCGCGTTTTGGCGGCCAGCGGGTGGTCCGGCGCCAGCACCAGGCGCACTTCATAATCAAACATCGGCGAATAGTGCAGGCCGCTGCGCGGCAGGATGTCAGAGGTCATGACCAGATCCAGCTCGCCCTGCTGCAGCGAGGGCTGCGGGTCGAACGTCACGCCGGATTTAAAGTCCATCTCCACCTGCGGCCATTTCTGGCGGAAGTTCTCAAGCGCGGGGGTCAGCCACTGAATACAGCTGTGGCACTCAATGGCGATGCGCAGTTTGGTCTGCTGCGGTTCGTTACACGCCTGCAGCGCGCTCGCGATTTGCGGCAGGACCTGATTCGCCAGCTGAAGGAGAATTTCACCCTGCGGCGTAAAGCGTAGCGGCTGGCTCTTACGCACAAAAAGACGGAAGCCGAGGCGTTGTTCCAGATCGCTGAACTGGTGAGAAAGGGCAGACTGGGTCTGGTGCAGCGTGGCCGCAGCCGCCGCGAGCGAACCGCAGTTCCGCAACGCTTGTAGCGTTTTCAGGTGTTTAATCTCGATCATGAAAGTCCTTCACTTCGCCATGAACATTTTGCGCTTGAGGAATATACAGTAACTGCCAATTATGGATGTGTAAACATCTGGACGGCTAAAATCCTTCGTCTTTTAAATTTATGGTGCGTTGGCTGCGTTTACTCACCCCGGTCACTTACTCATGTAAGCTCCCGGGGATGAGCAAACTTGCCGCCTTCCCTAAATTCAAAATCCAAAGGATTTACAATTAATTAGAGGAAGAAAAACATGACAATCCGCAATCACACTCTCGGTTTCCCTCGCGTCGGCCTGCATCGCGAGCTGAAAAAAGCGCAAGAAAGCTACTGGGCGGGTAATGCCACCCGTGAAGAGCTGCTGGCGGTAGGACGCGAGCTGCGCGCCCGCCACTGGGATCAGCAAAAACAGGCGGGCATTGACCTGCTGCCGGTGGGCGATTTCGCCTGGTACGACCATGTTCTGACGACCAGCCTGCTGCTTGGCAACGTGCCGGCTCGTCATCAGAACAAAGATGGATCGGTAGATATCGATACTCTGTTCCGCATCGGCCGTGGCCGCGCGCCAACGGGGGAGCCAGCGGCAGCGGCGGAAATGACCAAGTGGTTTAACACCAACTATCACTATATGGTGCCGGAATTCGTCAAAGGCCAGCAGTTCAGGCTGGCCTGGACGCAGCTTCTGGACGAAGTGGATGAAGCGCTGGCGCTGGGCCACCAGGTGAAGCCGGTGCTGCTCGGGCCGGTAACGTACCTGTGGCTGGGCAAAGTAAAGGGCGAGCCGTTTGACCGACTCAGCCTGCTGAAGGATATTCTGCCGGTCTACAAACAGGTGCTGAGTGAGCTGGGCAAACGCGGCATTCAGTGGGTGCAAATCGACGAACCGGCGCTGGTGCTTGAGCTGCCGCAGGATTGGCTCGATGCCTTCAAACCGGCGTATGACGCGCTCACCGGTCAGGTAAAACTCCTGCTGACGACCTATTTTGAAGGCGTGACGCCGAACCTGAAGACCATTACCGCGCTGCCGGTTCAAGGCCTGCACGTTGATCTCGTACACGGTAAAGACGATGTCGCGGAACTGCACAAGCGCCTGCCAGCGGACTGGCTGCTCTCTGCCGGGCTGATCAACGGCCGTAACGTCTGGCGCGCCGATCTCACCGAGAAATACGCACAAATCAAAGACATCGTCGACAAACGTGAGCTGTGGGTGGCCTCATCTTGTTCCCTGCTGCACAGCCCGATCGATCTGAGCGTGGAAACCCGTCTCGACCCTGAAGTAAAAAGCTGGTTTGCCTTCGCGCTGCAAAAATGTGAAGAGCTAACGCTGCTGCGCGACGCGCTGAACAGCGGCGAAACGGCGGCGATTACCGAATGGAGCGCCCCGATCCAGGCGCGTCGTCACTCGGCGCGCGTGCACAACCCGGCGGTGGAAAAACGCCTGGCGGCCATCACCGCCCGGGACAGCCAGCGTCAGAGTCCGTATGAGGTGCGCGCCGCAGCCCAGCGCGCCCGCTTCAACCTGCCTGCGTGGCCAACAACCACTATCGGCTCTTTCCCGCAAACGACGGAGATCCGCGGCCTGCGTCTGGACTTTAAAAAAGGCAAACTGGATGCGAATCACTACCGCACCGGTATCGCGGAACACATCAAGCAGGCGATTATCGAGCAGGAACGCCTGGGGCTGGACGTGCTGGTGCACGGCGAGGCCGAGCGTAACGACATGGTGGAATACTTCGGCGAGCACCTGGACGGCTTCGTCTTTACCCAGAACGGCTGGGTGCAGAGCTACGGCTCCCGCTGCGTCAAGCCGCCGGTGGTTATCGGTGACGTCAGCCGCCCGGAAGCGATCACCGTGGAGTGGGCGAAGTATGCCCAGTCCCTGACCGACAAGCCGGTAAAAGGGATGCTGACCGGTCCGGTGACCATTCTCTGCTGGTCGTTCCCGCGTGAAGACGTGACCCGTGAAACCATCGCCAAACAGATTGCCCTGGCGCTGCGTGATGAAGTGGCGGATCTGGAAGCGGCAGGCATTGGCATTATCCAGATTGACGAGCCGGCGCTGCGCGAAGGCCTGCCGCTGCGCCGCAGCGAATGGGATGCCTACCTGCAGTGGGGCGTGGAAGCGTTCCGCATCAACGCTGCGGTGGCGAAGGATGACACCCAGATCCACACCCACATGTGTTACTGCGAATTTAACGACATCATGGATTCGATTGCCGCGCTGGACGCCGACGTGATCACCATCGAGACCTCGCGTTCAGACATGGAGCTGCTGGAGTCGTTTGAAGAGTTCGACTACCCGAATGAAATCGGGCCGGGCGTGTACGACATTCACTCCCCGAACGTGCCGAGCGTGGAGTGGATTGAAGCCCTGCTGAAAAAAGCGGCCCAGCGCATTCCGTCAGAACGCCTGTGGGTGAACCCGGACTGCGGACTGAAAACCCGCGGCTGGCCGGAGACGCGCGCGGCGCTGGCGAACATGGTGAAGGCGGCGCAGAACCTGCGTCAGGCGTAGCGGTGCTGGATTGCCGGGTGGCGACAACGCTTACCCGGCCTACCTGTTGGCCCGGTAAGGCATAGCCGCCACCGGGCTTTTTTATTACGCTTTCTTACCGCCGTACTGGCTAAACCACGCCAGCATTCTCTGCCAGCCATCTTTGGCTGATTCTGCGTGATAGCTCGGACGATAATCGGCATTAAACGCGTGCCCGGCATCCGGGTACACCACAATCTCCGCCTTCGCATTTGCCGCGCGGAGCGCATGGCGCATGGTCTCTACCGAATCCAGCGAAATGCCGGTGTCCTGACCGCCGTAAAGCCCTAACACGGGGGCATTTAACTCGGTGGCGATATCGACGGGATGTTTTGGTGAATTCAGCGTTTTTTCACCCACCAGTTTGCCGTACCAGGCGACAGCGGCTTTGAGCTGCGGGTTATGCGCGGCATACAGCCAGCTAATGCGTCCGCCCCAGCAGAAACCGGTGACCAGAAGACGATGCGGATCGCCGCCGTTGCGCGCCGCCCAGCTGGCGACGTGATCGAGATCGGCCAGCACCTGCGCGTCCGGGACTTTGCTCACCAGGTTGCTGAGCAGCGTGGGAATATCGCTGTAGTCGTTCGGATCGCCCTGACGGAAGTAGAGCTCTGGCGCAACGGCCAAATACCCTTCCAGCGCCAGCCGGCGGCAGAGATCGCGAATGTGTTCGTGAACACCGAAAATTTCCTGTACCACGATCACGATGGGCAGCGGGCCGTCCGCCGATTTTGGTCGTGCGTGGTAAGCAGGCATGTTCTCTCCCTGCGTGGGAATAGAGGTCTCGCCCGCGGTAATTGCCGCTTCTGGCGTCGACACGATGGTTGAAGCATGTGGGGCCGCAGCAGGTGCAAAACCGGTTTTTTCAGTCATGGCATTCTCCGTACCAATGAGTTAGCGCAAAGGTAAATATAGACACCAGGTTAACAACTCACAGTGCCTTAAACGGTCTATCTTTTGTGCAGCACCTGGCGATATAACTTGTTAATGTGATGTAAATCACTTTTTTATGGAAATTCAATGTAATCATTTTCATTCATGGTGAGGTATGTCACGAAAATATGCTTACTGCTTCTGTAAAGTACCGTTTTACTTCTTCTGACTAACCGACCCACAGAGGAGTCACCTATGTCTAAGTCTGATGTTTTTCATCTCGGCCTCACCAAAAACGATTTACAAGGGGCTACGCTCGCTATCGTCCCTGGCGATCCTGAGCGTGTGGAAAAGATCGCCGCGCTGATGGATAAGCCGGTCAAGCTGGCTGCCCATCGTGAGTTCACCACCTGGCGCGCAGAGCTGGATGGCAAAGCGGTGATCGTGTGCTCTACCGGTATCGGTGGTCCGTCTACGTCTATTGCTGTTGAAGAGCTGGCACAGCTGGGCATCCGTACTTTCCTGCGTATCGGCACCACCGGCGCTATCCAGCCGCACATCAACGTGGGTGACGTGCTGGTCACGACCGCGTCCGTTCGTCTGGACGGCGCAAGCCTGCACTTTGCACCGATGGAATTCCCGGCAGTGGCTGATTTCGAATGCACCACCGCGCTGGTTGAAGCCGCAAAATCCGTAGGCGCAACCACTCACGTGGGCGTAACCGCCTCTTCCGACACCTTCTACCCGGGTCAGGAACGTTACGACACCTTCTCAGGCCGCGTGGTAAGCCGTTTCAAAGGCTCAATGGAAGAGTGGCAGTCAATGGGCGTGATGAACTACGAAATGGAATCCGCAACGCTGCTGACCATGTGCGCAAGCCAGGGTCTGCGTGCCGGTATGGTGGCGGGCGTTATCGTCAACCGCACCCAGCAGGAGATCCCGAACGCCGAAACCATGAAGCAGACCGAAAGTCATGCGGTGAAAATCGTGGTGGAAGCCGCGCGTCGCCTGATCTAATCCTCTCTTCTGAAATCAAAGGCCGACGCGTTCGGCCTTTATTTTTTGCGTAGCGCCTCGCAGGAAAACCCTTTCAAACTGGACGTTTATACAGCACAATTCTATTTTGTGCGGGTAATACGTTGATGCAGGGGGCATTGTGGATATCTCGATCCTGATTTACGCGGTAATTGCGGTGGCGGGCGTGGCGATAGGCTGGCTCATTTCCAGCTATCAGCATGCACAGCAGAAGGCCGACCAGCTGGCAGAGCGCGAAGAGATAGTCGCTGAATTAAGTGCGGCAAAGCAGCAGCTTGCGCTGAGTGACCACTGGCGAGAGGAGTGCGAGCTGCTTAACAACGAGCTGCGCAACCTGCGAGATATCAACACCTCGCTGGAGGCCGATCTCCGCGAAGTCACTACCCGTCTTGAATCCACCCAGCTGCATGCGGAAGACAAAATCCGCCAGATGATCAACAGCGAGCAGCGCCTCAGCGAACAGTTTGAGAACCTCGCCAACCGGATTTTTGAGCACAGCAACCGCCGCGTTGACGAACAGAACCGCCAGAGCCTGAACAGCCTGCTGACGCCGCTGCGCGAACAGCTGGACGGTTTTCGCCGTCAGGTGCAGGACAGCTTTGGTCAGGAAGCCCGCGAGCGACACACGCTGGCGCATGAGATTCGCAATCTTCAGCAGCTGAATGCGCAAATGGCGCAGGAAGCGGTCAATCTGACCCGCGCGCTGAAAGGGGATAACAAAACCCAGGGCAACTGGGGAGAAGTGGTGCTGACCCGCGTGCTGGAGGCCTCTGGACTGCGGGAAGGATATGAATACGAAACGCAGGTGAGTATCGAAAACGACGCCCGCTCGCGAATGCAGCCGGATGTGATCGTGCGGCTGCCGCAGGGTAAAGATGTGGTGATTGACGCCAAAATGACGCTGGTGGCGTATGAACGCTACTTTAATGCGGACGATGATTACACGCGCGAGTCTGCGCTGCAGGAGCACATTGCCTCCGTGCGTAATCATATTCGCCTGCTTGGCAGAAAAGACTACCAGCAGCTGCCGGGTCTGCGCTCGCTGGACTATGTCCTGATGTTCATCCCGGTAGAACCCGCGTTCCTGCTGGCGCTCGACAGACAGCCCGAGCTTATCACCGAAGCGCTCAAAAATAACATTATGCTGGTCAGCCCCACCACGCTGCTGGTGGCGTTACGCACCATTGCGAACCTATGGCGCTATGAGCACCAGAGCCGCAACGCTCAGCAGATTGCCGATCGTGCCAGCAAGCTTTACGACAAAATGCGCCTCTTCGTGGACGACATGTCTTCAGTCGGGCAGAGCCTGGATCGTGCGCAGGATAACTACCGCCAGGCGATGAAAAAACTCGCCTCCGGACGTGGCAATCTGCTGGCACAGGCCGAATCATTCCGTAGCCTGGGGGTTGAGGTTAAACGCGAGATTAATCCGGAATTGGTCGAACAGGCCACCGCCCAGGACGACGAGTTTCGCCTGCGAGAAGGTGCGGACGAACAAAATACAAACAGTGAAGACAATACGTTAGCGGCGGATTTATCACCAGACGAGACTCCGGCGCGTTTCTTTCGCGGTGGTTGAAACGTAGGGCAAACGCGCCCAATCTGTTACACTTCACGAACATTTTACTGATAAGCAGGCTCTGAGATGGCTGACGATTCACAAGACACAACGCACTTTGGCTTTCAGACTGTTGCCAAAGCGCAGAAAGCTGACATGGTGGCCCACGTATTTCATTCCGTGGCGGCGAAGTACGATGTGATGAATGACCTGATGTCGTTTGGCATTCATCGCTTGTGGAAGCGCTTCACCATTGACTGTAGCGGCGTACGCCGTGGACAAACGGTGCTGGATTTAGCCGGTGGTACGGGCGATTTAACCGCGAAGTTCTCCCGTCTGGTGGGCGAAACCGGTCGCGTTGTTCTCGCCGATATTAATGACTCCATGCTGAAAATGGGACGCGAAAAGCTGCGTAACATCGGCGTGGTGGGGAATGTGGAGTATGTGCAGGCAAACGCCGAAGCGCTGCCATTCCCGGACAATACCTTTGATTGCATCACGATCTCTTTCGGTCTGCGTAACGTGACTGATAAAGAAAAAGCGCTGCGCTCTATGTACCGCGTGCTGAAGCCGGGTGGACGTCTGCTGGTGCTCGAGTTCTCTAAACCGATCATTGAGCCGCTGAGCAAAGCCTACGACGCCTATTCCTTCCACGTGCTGCCGCGTATTGGTGAGCTGGTGGCTAACGACGCTGAAAGCTACCGCTATCTGGCGGAGTCTATCCGTATGCACCCGGATCAGGACACATTAAAAGCCATGATGCAGGACGCGGAATTTGAGAACGTTGAATATTTCAACCTGACGGCGGGTGTCGTCGCGCTGCATCGCGGTTACAAATTCTGAGTGGAGGTGTCCCGTGCCCTTTAAACCCTTAGTCTCCGCAGGCGTCGAGAATGTGCTGAACGCTTTTCTGTATCGCGCTCCGGCGCTGAAAGCTGCACGTCAGCGGCTAAACGGGAAGGTATTACGCATTGTTTTAAAAGAGTTATCGACGCCGCTTGTGCTGGTATTCAGCGAACGTCAACTTGACGTTCTGGGGGCGTGGGAAGGTGAGGCCGACTGCTCGGTCATCACGCACATGAGCGTGCTGCCAAAACTGCGCGATCGCCAGCAATTAACGGCGCTTATCCGCAGCGGTGAGCTGGAAGTGGAGGGCGACATTCAGGTCGTGCAGAACTTCGTTGCGCTCACCGACCTGGCGGAGTTCGATCCGGCAGAGCTACTCGCGCCTTTTATCGGCGACATTGCCGCCGAAGGCATCGGGAAAGTTCTTCATGGCGGCGCCTCCTTTGCGCGTAAAAGCCTCCAGCGCCAGCAACGCTATGCGGCGGAAGTGCTGACTGAGGAGTGGCGAATGGCGCCCGGGCCACTGGAAGTTGCATGGTTTTCGGAAGAGACCGCTGCTGTTGAACGTGCGGTTGATGCGTTAACCAAACGGCTGGAAAAACTGGAGGGCAAATGACGCCTGGTGAAATTCGGCGCCTCTATTTTATTATTCGCACCTTTTTGAGCTACGGGCTCGACGAGCTTATCCCCAAAATGCGTATCACGCTGCCGCTTCGTATCTGGCGGCGGATGCTCTTCTGGATGCCCAATCGCCATAAAGGTCAACCGCTGGGTGAGCGTCTGCGCCTGGCGCTGCAGGAACTCGGTCCGGTTTGGATTAAATTCGGGCAGATGCTGTCGACCCGCCGCGATCTCTTCCCGCCTCTGATTGCCGATGAGCTTGCGATGCTGCAGGATCGCGTCGCACCGTTTGACGGCGCGCGCGCGAAAAAGCAAATTGAAGAGGCGATGGGAAATGTACCCGTCGAGACCTGGTTTGACGATTTCGACATTAACCCACTGGCATCGGCTTCTATTGCGCAGGTGCATACCGCGCGTCTGAAAGAAAACGGCAAAGAAGTCGTTATTAAGGTCATTCGTCCGGACATCCTGCCAGTCATCAAAGCGGACATGAAGCTGATTTATCGTCTGGCGCGCTGGGTGCCACGCCTGCTGCCGGACGGGCGTCGCCTTCGTCCACTGGAAGTGGTGCGGGAATATGAAAAAACGCTGATTGATGAGCTTAACCTGCTGCGCGAATCGGCAAACGCCATTCAGCTGCGTCGCAACTTTGAAAACAGCCCGATGCTCTATGTACCTGAAGTCTATTCTGACTACTGCAGCCAGAATATGATGGTGATGGAGCGTATCTACGGTATTCCGGTTTCGGATGTGGTGGCCCTGGAGAAACAGGGAACAAACATGAAGCTCCTGGCCGAACGTGGCGTACAGGTCTTCTTTACCCAGGTGTTCCGCGACAGCTTTTTCCATGCGGACATGCATCCGGGCAATATCTTCGTAAGCTACGAGCATCCTGAGGATCCGAAGTATATCGGTATCGACTGCGGGATTGTGGGGTCGCTGAACAAAGAAGATAAACGGTATCTGGCTGAGAACTTCATCGCGTTCTTCAACCGCGACTACCGTAAGGTGGCCGAGCTGCACGTTGATTCCGGCTGGGTGCCGCCGGATACCAACGTCGAAGAGTTTGAGTTCGCGATCCGGACCGTTTGCGAACCGATTTTTGAGAAACCGCTGGCGGAAATCTCCTTCGGGCACGTGCTGTTGAACCTGTTTAACACGGCTCGCCGCTTTAATATGGAAGTTCAGCCACAGCTAGTTTTACTTCAGAAAACATTACTTTACGTTGAGGGTGTAGGCCGACAGCTCTATCCTCAGTTAGACTTGTGGAAGACCGCGAAACCTTTCCTTGAATCCTGGATTAAGGATCAGGTTGGCATTCCGGCGCTGGTGCGCTCGCTGAAGGAGAAAGGTCCGTTCTGGATAGAAAAAATGCCTGAAATTCCTGAACTGGTTTATGACAGTTTGCGTCAGAGCAAGAACCTTCAGCACAGCATGGATAAAATCGCCCGCGAGCTTCAGTCCAGCCGTGTTCGCCAGGGACAGTCACGCTATCTCTTTGGGATTGGCGCAACGCTGCTACTGAGCGGTACGCTGTTGCTGATCAACCGTCCGGACTGGCAGATGATGCCCGCCTGGCTGATGGCTGGCGGGGTGGTAGTCTGGCTAGCAGGCTGGCGAAAAACGCGCTGAGCGTGCGTCGCTATCGACGGGTCGCATACGTATAATGCGACCTGACTCATTAATCATCTATCCCTGAGGAACATGTATGGGTGGTATCAGTATCTGGCAATTAGTCATTATTGCCGTCATCGTCGTGCTGCTGTTTGGCACCAAAAAGCTCGGTTCTATTGGTTCCGATCTGGGCGCGTCTATCAAAGGCTTCAAGAAAGCGATGAGCGATGATGAGAGCAAGCAGGATAAAACCAGCCAGGACGCTGACTTTACTGCTAAATCCATCGCCGACAAGCAAGAAGAAGCCAAAAAGGAAGACGCTAAACGCCACGATAAAGAGCAGGTGTAAGTCGTGTTCGACATTGGTTTTAGTGAGCTCCTGCTGGTCTTTGTGATTGGCCTGATTGTGCTGGGGCCGCAGCGTCTGCCGGTGGCAGTGAAAACCGTTGCGGGCTGGGTTCGTGCGCTGAGATCGCTGGCATCGACCGTTCAGAATGAACTGGCACAGGAGCTTAAGCTGCAGGAATTTCAGGAAAGCCTGAAAAAGGTCGAGAAGGCGAGCATGGATAACCTGACGCCGGAACTGAAAGCGTCAATGGATGAGCTGCGCGAAGCGGCGGAATCGATGAAGCGCTCCTATAGCGTTAACGATCCTGAAAAAGCGAGCGATGAAGCGAACACCATCCATAACCCGGTGGTTAAGGGCAGCGAGGAGCAGCGCGAAGGCGTAACGCCTGCCAGTGCTGAACATCAGGCTGCCGCACCAGAACAGACGCCGCACGAAACCGAATTGAAAAAACAGGCGCAGCCAGAAGAGCCAGTGGCAAAAGCGGCGGAAGTGAAGCCCGCTGCGTCCGTTTCCGAATCATCCCCCTCGTCGAGTGATAAAGCGTAAACATGGCAGTAGATGATACTCAACCGCTGATTACGCACCTCATTGAGCTGCGTAAGCGCCTGTTAAACTGCATTATTGCGGTTTTGCTCATATTCCTGTGCCTGGTCTATTTTGCCAACGATATCTATCAGGTGGTCTCTGCGCCGCTGATTAAGCAGATGCCGCTGGGCGCAACGATGATTGCAACAGACGTTGCTTCTCCGTTCTTTACCCCCATCAAGCTGACCTTTTGGGTGTCGTTGATTGCCTCTGCACCGGTCATTCTTTACCAGGTGTGGGCGTTTGTGGCGCCAGCGCTGTATAAGCATGAACGTAAGCTGGTGATCCCGCTGCTGGTGTCCAGCTCGCTGCTGTTCTATATCGGCATGGCGTTTGCCTATTTCGTCGTCTTCCCGCTGGCCTTCGGCTTCCTGACGCATACCGCTCCGGAAGGGGTCCAGGTGTCGACGGATATCGCCAGCTACCTCAGCTTTGTGATGGCGCTGTTTATGGCGTTTGGCGTGGCATTCGAAGTGCCGGTGGCCATTGTGCTGCTCTGCTGGGTAGGAGTAACGACCCCGGATGACCTGCGTAAGAAGCGTCCATATATTCTGGTGGGCGCCTTCGTGGTCGGCATGCTGCTGACACCGCCGGATGTTTTCTCGCAGACGCTGCTGGCCATACCGATGTACTGCTTGTTTGAGGTCGGCGTCTTCTTCTCACGGTTCTACGTGGGTAAAGGGCGTCGAGCGGATGACGAAGACGATACGTCCGACAAGACCACTGAAGAGTAAAATCAGCCGCCCGTCAGGGCGGTTGTTATATAGGGATTTCCATGTTTGATATCGGATTCAACCTGACCAGCTCGCAGTTTGCGAAAGATCGTGATGAGGTGGTTGCGCGCGCGTTTGCCGCCGGGGTGAAAGGACTGCTGCTGACGGGCACCAACCTGCATGAGAGCGAGCAGGCGCAGCAGCTGGCTCAAGGCTACGATCGCTGTTGGTCTACCGCTGGTGTGCATCCTCACGACAGCAGCCAGTGGACCGCAGATAGCAGCGAAACCCTGTACAGTCTCGCGAAAATGCCAGAAGTGGTGGCGATCGGCGAATGCGGTCTCGATTTCAACCGTAATTTTTCCACGCCTGAAGAGCAGGAAAAGGCGTTTACTGCCCAGCTTGCGCTCGCAGCAGAGCTTGAAATGCCCGTGTTTATGCACTGCCGCGACGCGCATGAGCGTTTCCTGGCACTTCTGGATCCGTGGCTGGAGAAACTGCCCGGCGCGGTACTGCACTGCTTCACCGGTTCACGGCAGGAAGCGCTGGATTGCCTGAGGCGAGGGCTTTATCTGGGTATTACCGGCTGGGTTTGCGATGAGCGCCGCGGGCTTGAACTTCGTGAGCTGTTGCCAGTAATCCCGGCTGACCGGCTGCTCCTCGAAACCGATGCGCCTTATCTGCTACCGCGCGATATGAAACCCAAACCTGCATCGCGGCGGAATGAGCCCGCGTATCTGGGGCACATTGTTGAGAGCGTCGCGAAGTGGCGCGGAGAGGATCCGCACTGGCTTTCGGCGCAGACGGATGACAACGTGCGTAATCTGTTCGGAATAAACGTTTAAAGCTTGCGGAAGTCGGTGTTTTTAACGCTCTGCAGCACCTGCTTGTTCAGCAGATTGAGCAACAGCATAGAGCGCGCTTCCCCGTCCGGCTCGGCAAAAATCGCCTGCAGGCCTTCGAAAGCGCCTTCGGTAATCACGACGCTATCGCCCGTGTAAGGGGTTTCGGGGTCGGTGATCCCCTCAGGCTGTTGATAAATCGACAGCTGATGAATGACCGTCGACGGAACCGTTGCCGGATGGGCACCAAAACGAACGAAGTGGCTGACGCCGCGCGTTGCGCTGATGGTGGTGGTATGGATGACTTCCGGGTCGAACTCCACAAACAAGTAGTTCGGGAACAGCGGCTCACTGACGGTTGTGCGCTTCCCGCGCTGCATTTTTTCAAGCGTGATCACGGGTGTCAGGCAATTGACAGACTGACGTTCAAGATGTTCCTGCGCGCGCTGAAGTTGCCCGCGTTTGCAATACAGTAAATACCAGGCCTGCATAATCACTCTTTCCCTTAGTTCGGGGCGCAAGCATATCAAAACCCTGGCGGGATCGCTAAGTTGATTATAATGGGGGAAAATGGAACAGAACGCATAAGTTCACGCTTATTTAACAAAATTACAGCATCAAGCAGGCTTACGCCGTATAATGAAGCGCTTACAGAGGGGCCATGATTAACTGCATGAAATACCACGATCTCCGCGACTTCCTGACGCTGCTGGAAAAGCAGGGTGAACTCAAACGTATTACACTTCCTGTCGATCCTTATCTGGAAATGACAGAAATTGCTGACCGCACCCTGCGTGCCGGTGGCCCCGCATTACTGTTTGAAAATCCCAAAGGTTACTCCATGCCGGTGCTGTGCAACCTGTTTGGTACACCGCGTCGCGTCGCACTGGGAATGGGGCAGGAAGACGTCTCTGCGCTGCGTGAAGTCGGTAAACTGCTGGCGTTTCTGAAAGAGCCGGAGCCTCCGAAGGGCTTCCGCGATCTGTTCGACAAGCTGCCGCAGTTTAAGCAGGTGCTGAACATGCCCACCAAGCGCCTGCGCGGCGCGCCGTGCCAGCAGAAAGTGCTGGAAGGCGATGCGGTTGATCTGACCAAAATCCCTATTATGCAGTGCTGGCCTGAAGATGCCGCTCCGCTGATCACCTGGGGGCTGACCGTTACGCGCGGCCCGCACAAAGAGCGGCAAAACCTCGGTATTTACCGCCAGCAGTTGATTGGCAAGAATAAACTCATCATGCGCTGGCTGTCGCATCGCGGCGGCGCGCTGGATTTCCAGGAGTGGTGCGCTGCGCATCCGGGGGAGCGTTTCCCGGTGTCTGTCGCCTTAGGCGCCGATCCGGCCACCATTCTGGGAGCCGTCACGCCCGTGCCGGATACGCTCTCTGAATATGCGTTTGCAGGCCTGCTGCGCGGAACGAAAACCGAAGTCGTGAAGTGTATCTCTAACGATCTCGAAGTTCCGGCCAGTGCGGAAATTGTGCTGGAGGGTTACCTCGAGCAGGGTGAAATGGCGCCAGAAGGCCCCTACGGCGACCACACCGGCTATTACAACGAAGTGGATAACTTCCCGGTGTTTACCGTGACGCACATTACGCAGCGTGAAGATGCGATTTATCACTCCACGTATACCGGACGTCCACCGGATGAACCGGCGGTGCTGGGCGTGGCGCTGAATGAAGTGTTTGTGCCGATCCTGCAAAAGCAGTTCCCGGAAATTGTTGATTTTTATCTGCCGCCTGAAGGATGCTCGTACCGCATGGCGGTGGTCACGATGAAGAAGCAGTATCCTGGTCACGCTAAACGCGTGATGATGGGCGTATGGTCTTTCCTGCGCCAGTTTATGTATACCAAATTTGTTATTGTCTGCGATGATGACGTTAACGCCCGCGACTGGAATGACGTAATCTGGGCCATTACCACGCGAATGGACCCGGCGCGCGATACGGTGTTAGTCGAAAACACGCCGATAGATTACCTGGATTTTGCCTCGCCGGTTTCCGGTCTTGGCTCAAAGATGGGACTGGATGCCACAAATAAATGGCCTGGCGAAACCGACCGTGAATGGGGTCGCCCGATCAAAAAAGATCCTGCCGTGACCGCGCGAATTGACGCGATCTGGGACGAGCTGGCCATAATGAATAACGGTAAACCCTGAGCTAACCGTTAAGCCCTATAGACTTCCCGACAGAGAGAGCGAATGACAACCTTAAGCTGTAAAGTGACCTCGGTAGATGCCATCACCGACACCGTATATCGCGTCCGTTTAGTGCCTGAAGCGCCATTCTCTTTCCGCGCGGGTCAGTACCTGATGGTCGTGATGGATGAGCGTGATAAGCGTCCTTTCTCTATGGCCTCAACGCCAGCGGAGCAGGAATTTATTGAGCTTCATATTGGTGCGTCAGAGCTTAACCTGTATGCGATGGCGGTGATGGATCGGATCCTGAAGGAACGTGAAATCGTGGTGGATATTCCGCACGGCGATGCGTGGCTGCGCGATGACGAAGACCGTCCGCTGATCCTGATCGCTGGCGGTACGGGCTTCTCTTATGTGCGCTCTATTCTGTTGACCGCACTGGCGCGTAACCCGGACCGTGACATCACCATTTACTGGGGTGGCCGCGAAGAGAAACATCTGTACGACCTGTCAGAGCTGGAAGCGCTGAGCGTAACCCATCCTAACCTGCGCATTGAGCCGGTGGTTGAGCAGCCGGAAGAGGGCTGGCGTGGTCGTAGCGGGACGGTGTTGACGGCGGTGCTGCAGGATCACGGCACGCTGGCAGGGCACGATATCTACATTGCTGGCCGTTTTGAGATGGCGAAAATTGCCCGCGACCTGTTCTGCAACGAACGTGACGCGCGTGAAGACCGCCTGTTTGGCGATGCGTTTGCCTTCATTTAAATAAAAAACCCGCCCCTGACAGGCGGGAAGAACGGCAACTAAACTCTTTCTCTTCGCCAATGACGCCATAACTGCGTTGGCTGCGTTCGTTCTGACGTCATTGGCTTTGAGATACTTTTCCTGATTTACACTCTCTCAAACACCGTCGCGATACCCTGACCCAGCCCGATACACATCGTTGCCAGACCAAACTGGGCATCTTTGCGTTCCATCAGGTTGATAAGCGTCGTGCTGATACGCGCTCCGGAGCAGCCCAGCGGGTGACCGAGGGCGATCGCGCCGCCGTTGAGGTTAATCTTCTCGTCGATCTGCTCCATCAGCCCCAGATCTTTAATGCACGGCAGGATCTGCGCGGCGAACGCTTCGTTCATTTCAAACAGGTCTATGTCGCTGGCGGCTAATCCCGCTTTTTTCAGCGCCAGCTTCGAGGCCGGAACCGGGCCGTAACCCATGATTGAAGGATCGCAGCCCACGACCGCCATCGAACGTACCCGAGCGCGAGGCGTTAAGCCCAGCTCGCGGGCGCGGCTTTCGCTCATCACCAGCATCGCGGCGGCGCCGTCGGACAACGCCGACGAGGTCCCTGCCGTGACCGTACCGGTGACCGGATCAAACGCAGGGCGCAGGGTAGAAAGCGCTTCGACGGTGGTTTCCGGGCGGATGACTTCGTCGTAGCTGAACTGCTTCAGAACGCCGTCTGCATCGTGGCCGCCGGTCGGGATGATCTCGTTCTTAAAGGCACCAGACTGCGTGGCGGCCCATGCGCGAGCGTGAGAGCGCGCGGCAAAGGCATCCTGCATTTCACGGCTAATGCCGTGCAGACGAGAGAGCATCTCGGCGGTCAGGCCCATCATCCCCGCGGCTTTCGCCACGTTACGGCTCATGCCAGGATGAAAATCGACCCCGTGGCTCATCGGCACGTGGCCCATGTGCTCGACGCCGCCCACCAGGCAAGCCTGAGCATCGCCGGTCATGATCATGCGGGCAGCGTCGTGCAGCGCCTGCATTGATGAACCGCACAGGCGGTTAACGGTGACGGCCGGAACCGAATGCGGGATCTCCGCCAGCAGCGACGCGTTGCGGGCGATGTTGAAGCCCTGCTCCAGGGTCTGCTGCACGCAGCCCCAGTAGATATCGTCCAGCGCAGCCGGATCCAGCGCCGGGTTACGCGCCAGCAGGCTACGCATCAGGTGCGCGGAGAGGTCTTCCGCACGCACGTTACGGAACGCGCCGCCTTTTGAACGGCCCATCGGGGTGCGAATCGCATCAACAATGACAACCTTTTCCATTGTGACTCCTTAAGCCGTTTTCAGCTCGCCAACCGGACGGGCTGGCTCAACTGCTGGATAGTAGGGTTCGTTATGGCGCGCTTTGTTACGCAGCCCTTCCGGCACCTCATAAAGCGGGCCGAGGTGCTGATACTGCTGAGCCATATCGAGATAGCGGGCGCTGCCGAGCGTGTCCAGCCAGCGGAACGCGCCGCCGTGGAACGGAGGGAAGCCCAGGCCGTATACCAGCGCCATATCCGCTTCCGCCGGGCTGGCGATAATGCCTTCTTCGAGGCAACGCACCACTTCGTTAATCATTGGAATCATCATGCGGGCGATGATCTCATCGTCGGTGAAGTCGCGTTTTGGCTGGCTAACGTCGGCCAGCAGACCATCCACCACGGCATCTTCTTCTTTCTTCGGTTTGCCTTTGCTGTCTTCTTTATAGCGCCAGAAGCCTAGGCCGTTTTTCTGGCCGAAGCGGTTAGCGTCGAACAGAGCGTCAATGGCGTCGCGATAATCTTTCTGCATGCGCTGCGGGAAGCCTGCCGCCATCACCGCCTGAGCGTGGTGGGCGGTATCAATGCCGACCACGTCCAGCAGATACGCCGGGCCCATCGGCCAGCCGAACTGTTTCTCCATCACTTTGTCGATTTTGCGGAAGTCCGCACCGTCGCGCAGCAGCTGGCTGAAGCCGGCGAAGTAAGGGAACAGCACGCGGTTGACGAAGAAGCCCGGGCAGTCGTTAACAACGATCGGCGTTTTGCCCATCTTGCTTGCCCATGCCACCACTTTAGCGATGGTTTCGTCAGAGGTTTTTTCCCCACGGATCACTTCGACCAGCGGCATTCGGTGTACCGGATTGAAGAAGTGCATCCCGCAGAAGTTTTCCGGACGCTTTAGCACGCTCGCCAGTTCGCTGATTGGAATGGTGGAGGTGTTTGAAGCCAGCACGGTCTCAGGACGAACTTTGTCTTCCGTTTCTGCCAGCACCGCTTTTTTGACTTTCGGGTTCTCAACAACCGCTTCAACGACGACGTCCACGCGGTCGAAACCGCTGTATTCCAGCACGGGCTGAATGGTGGAGATCACACCTGCAAGCTTCAGCCCGTCAATTTTTCCGCGCTCCAGCTGTTTATTCAGGAGCTTGGCCGCTTCGGTCATGCCCAGCGTCAGGGATTTCTCGCTGATGTCTTTCATCACTACCGGCACGCCTTTCCAGGCCGACTGGTAAGCGATGCCGCCACCCATAATGCCCGCGCCGAGTACCGCCGCATGTTTTGGCGTCTCAACGTTTTTGGTCAGCTGCCTGGCTTTACCCTTCACGAACTGATCGTTGAGGAAGATACCGACCAGCGCGCGAGCTTCATTGGTGTGCGCCAGAGGGACAAAGCTCTGATTTTCGAGCTTCAGCGCTTCATCGCGTCCGAGACGAGCAGCTGCTTCAATGGTTTTCACCGCCGCGATCGGTGCCGGGTAGTGTTTACCCGCCGTCTGCATCACCATGCCTTTGGCGATGGTGAAGCTCATGGTGGCTTCAATCTTGCTGAGTTTTAACGGTTCCAGCTTCGGCTGGCGTTTGGCTTTCCAGTCGAGATCGCCGTTAATGGCCTGACGCAGAATGGCGAGCGCACCTTCAACCAGTTTCTCTGGCTTCACGACGCCGTCGACCAGGCCGATTTTCTGAGCCTGTTCTGCGCCGACATCTTTACCTGCGGCAATGATCTCAAGGGCGCTGTCGGCACCCAGCATGCGCGGCATACGCACGGAGCCGCCAAAGCCCGGCATGATGCCCAGCTTGGTTTCCGGCAGGCCGATGCGCAGGTCCGGCGTCGCCAGACGGTAGTCGGTCGCGAGTACGCATTCGCAGCCGCCGCCCAGCGCGTAGCCGTTAACGGCGGAAATAGTCGGGACAGGCAGATCTTCCAGACGATTAAAGACGCTGTTGGCAAAGTGCAGCCACTGGCTCAGCTGTTCTTCCGGGACCAGGAACAGCGAAAGAAACTCGGTGATATCGGCACCGACAATAAAGGCCGCTTTGTTCGAACGCAGCAGCAGCCCTTTTAATTCAGGTTGTTTTTCAAGAACATCCAGCGCCTGGCCAAGACTGGCCACCGTCGCGGTATCAAGCTTGTTCACTGAGCCGGGGGCATCGAACACCAGTTCGGCAATGCCATCTTCCAGCCAGTTGAGGTACAGGGTGTCGCCTTTGTAGAGCATGTCAGTCTCCTGAATCCAGCAATTGGATCTGGTCATACCAGATGAATCGGAGTGTGGGATTTATGTTAATAAAATGCAAATTACTCATTAAGAAAATGCTGCATTGATCACGGTCGGTGGAAATCACGCAGCCGGAGTGAGGTGTGCTAAGATGCGATGACTTGAGGTCAAAAAAACGAAAGGAAGAATGATGGACTCACTGGCTTCGCTTTATAAAAATCATATCGTTACCCTACAGGAACGTACCCGCGATGTACTGGCCCGCTTCAAGCTGGATGCGCTGCTGATCCACTCCGGCGAGCTGATGAATACCTTTCTGGATGACCACGCTTATCCGTTTAAGGTGAACCCGCAGTTCAAAGCCTGGGTGCCGGTGACTCAGGTTCCAAATTGCTGGCTGCTGGTAGACGGCGTGAACAAGCCGAAACTGTGGTTCTACCTGCCGGTCGATTACTGGCACAACGTAGAACCGCTGCCGACCTCTTTCTGGACGGAAGAGATTGATGTGATTGCACTGCCGAAAGCGGACGGTATTGGTAGCCAGCTGCCTGCCGCGCGAGGCAACATCGGCTACATTGGCCCTGTTCCGGAGCGCGCGCTGGGTCTGGATATTCCGGCAGACAAACTCAATCCGAAAGGCGTGCTGGATTACCTGCACTATTACCGCGCCTATAAAACCGACTACGAACTTTACTGCATGCGTGAAGCGCAAAAAACGGCGGTGAATGGCCACCGTGCCGCGCACGAAGCGTTCCAGTCGGGGATGAGCGAGTTCGACATCAATCAGGCCTATCTGACCGCGACGGGCCACCGTGATACCGACGTGCCGTACAGCAATATCGTCGCGCTGAACGAGCACGCGTCCGTGCTTCATTACACCAAACTGGATCACCATGTTCCGTCGGAGATGCGCAGCTTCCTGCTTGACGCAGGCGCCGAGTACAACGGTTACGCGGCCGACCTGACCCGTACCTGGGCGGCGAATGCGGATACCGATTTCGCGCAGCTGATTAAAGACGTAAACGATGAACAGCTGGCGCTGATTGCCACCATGAAGGCGGGAACCAGCTATGTGGATTACCACATCCAGTTCCATCAGCGCATCGCAAAACTGCTGCGTAAACATCAGATTGTGAAAGATATGAGCGAAGAAGCGATGGTCGAGAACGATCTGACCGGGCCATTCATGCCGCACGGTATCGGCCATCCGCTGGGCCTGCAGGTTCACGACGTTGCGGGCTTTATGCAGGATGACACCGGCACGCACCTGGCGGCACCGTCTAAATATCCTTACCTGCGCTGCACCCGTATTCTGGAGCCGCGTATGGTGCTGACGATTGAACCGGGGATCTACTTTATCGAATCCCTGCTGGCGCCGTGGCGTGAAGGCCAGTTCAGCAAACACTTCAACTGGGAAAAAATTGACGCGCTGAAGCCGTTTGGCGGTATTCGCATCGAAGATAACGTGGTGGTTCACGAAAACGGTATCGAGAATATGACGCGAGACCTGAAGCTGGCCTGATGGAAAGCTGGCTGATACCGGCTGAACCGGTCACCTTTGTTGAGGAAATCAAGAAAAGCCGCTTTATTACGCTGCTGGCGCATACCGACGGCGTAGAGGCGGCAAAGGCGTTTGTCGAATCCGTTCGGGCTGAACATCCTGACGCGCGTCACCACTGTGTGGCGTGGGTGGCAGGGCCGCCGGATGATTCACAACAGCTGGGGTTTTCCGACGACGGTGAACCGGCGGGCACGGCCGGTAAACCCATGCTTTCGCAGCTGATGGGCAGCGGCGTGGGTGAAATTACCGCCGTGGTGGTGCGCTACTACGGCGGCATCCTGTTAGGCACGGGTGGGCTGGTAAAAGCCTATGGCGGCGGAGTTCAGCAGGCACTGAATATGCTCACAACTATCCGCAAAACGCCGCTCACCGAATATACTTTGTTGTGCGATTACGCTCAGCTATCGGGCATTGAAACGCTGCTCAAACAGTTTAACGGCGTCATCGCGCACAGTGAATATCAGGCAATGGTGAAATTACGCGTGGCGCTTCCTCAGGCGGAGCTGGCTGCTTTTTCAGCAAAACTGGCTGATTTTAGTCGTGGTTCGTTGCAATTGCTGCCGATTGAAGAATAATCCCCACCTCACTTTTTTGAATACCAAAGGAAGCGGCAGAGATGCATTTTCGTGCCATAACCCGAATCGTTGGACTGCTGGTCATACTCTTTTCCGGGACGATGATTCTCCCAGGACTGGTGGCGCTTATCTACCGGGACGGCGCGGGGCGGGCATTTACCCAGACCTTCTTTGTCGCGCTGGCGATCGGCTCGCTGCTGTGGTGGCCAAACCGTCGTCAGAAAGGTGAACTGAAATCTCGCGAAGGATTTCTGATTGTGGTCCTGTTCTGGACGGTGCTGGGGAGCGTCGGTTCGCTGCCCTTTATCTTCTCTGAACAGCCTAACCTGAGCATTACGGATGCCTTTTTTGAATCGTTCTCCGGTTTAACAACCACCGGGGCGACGACGCTGGTGGGGCTGGATTCACTCCCGCACGCCATTCTCTTTTATCGCCAGATGCTGCAGTGGTTCGGGGGGATGGGGATCATCGTCCTGGCAGTGGCTATTCTCCCTATTCTGGGCGTTGGCGGCATGCAGCTCTATCGCGCTGAAATGCCCGGGCCGCTGAAAGATAACAAGATGCGCCCGCGTATTGCCGAGACGGCGAAAACCCTCTGGCTTATCTATGTCTTACTGACGGTGGCCTGTGCGCTGGCGCTATGGTTTGCCGGGATGCCCGCTTTCGACGCCATCGGACACAGCTTTGCGACGATCGCTATCGGCGGGTTCTCCACCCACGATGCCAGCGTCGGCTACTTCGACAGTCCAACGATTAACACCATTATTGCCATTTTCCTGCTGATTTCAGGCTGTAACTACGGTCTGCACTTCTCTTTACTGAGCGGGCGCAGCCTGAAGGTGTACTGGCGTGACCCGGAGTTCCGTATGTTTATTGGCGTCCAGCTTACGCTGGTAATCATCTGTACCCTGGTGCTGTGGTTCCATGATGTCTACAACTCCGCGCTGACCACGCTAAATCAGGCGTTCTTCCAGGTGGTATCGATGGCGACGACCGCCGGGTTTACCACGGACAGTATCGCGCGCTGGCCGCTGTTCCTGCCGGTGCTGCTGTTATGCTCGGCATTTATCGGGGGCTGTGCGGGTTCTACGGGCGGCGGCCTGAAGGTAATTCGTATTCTGCTGCTGTTTAAGCAGGGCAACCGTGAGCTGAAGCGCCTGGTCCACCCGAACGCGGTTTACAGCATTAAGCTGGGGAACCGCGCGCTGCCGGAACGTATCCTCGAAGCGGTGTGGGGGTTCTTCTCGGCGTATGCGCTGGTCTTTATCGTCAGTATGCTGGCTATTATTGCGACGGGGGTGGATGATTTCTCCGCCTTTGCGTCCGTCGTAGCAACATTGAATAACCTCGGGCCCGGCCTGGGCGTTGTGGCGGATAACTTTGCCAGCATGAACCCGGTCGCGAAATGGATCCTCATCGCCAATATGCTGTTTGGTCGTCTTGAGGTCTTTACGCTGCTGGTGCTGTTCACCCCTACATTCTGGCGCGAGTAAGGAGCCATTGATGAAAACATTGATTCTTTTCTCTACGCGAGACGGACAAACGCGTGAGATTGCCGCTTATCTGGCGTCGGAATTAAAAGAGCTGGGTATTTACTCTGATGTGGTGAACCTGAACCGTGCGGAGCAGATAGCCTGGCAGGATTACGATCGCGTGGTAATTGGCGCGTCAATTCGTTACGGGCATTTCCATCCGGCGCTGGATCGCTTTGTGAAAAAGCACACGGCGGTGCTCAACAAATTGCCCGGTGCCTTTTACTCGGTCAATCTTGTCGCACGTAAAGCCGAGAAGCGTACGCCTCAGACCAACAGCTACACGCGCAAGTTTTTACTCAGCTCGCCGTGGCAGCCTGACCTGTGCGCCGTCTTTGCCGGCGCGCTGCGCTACCCTCGCTACCGCTGGTATGACCGCTTTATGATCCGCCTGATTATGAAGATGACGGGGGGGGAAACCGATACGCGTAAAGAAGTGGTTTATACCGACTGGTCGCAGGTGGCCAGTTTTGCGCGAGAAATCGCACATTTAACGGTCGATTCGCGACATAAATAAGCGTTAAGTTTGAAAAGTGAGCGAACGAAAAGTTTTTTGTATTTTGTGCTTGTCACGTCGGAATAACTCCCTATAATGCGCCTCCACTGACACGGAACAATGGCACACACGCCGCCGGGTCAGCAGAGAAAAGCGAAATTAATCGCTTGACTCTGAAGCGGGAAAGCGTAATATGCACACCCCGCGCCGCAGCGAAAAGCGAAGCGGCACTGCTCTTTAACAATTTATCAGACAATCTGTGTGGGCACTCAAAGTGACATGGATTCTTAACGTCCTAGGACGAAAAATGAATACCAAGTCTCTGAGTGAACATACGTAATTCATTACGAAGTTTAATTCACGAGCATCAAACTTAAATTGAAGAGTTTGATCATGGCTCAGATTGAACGCTGGCGGCAGGCCTAACACATGCAAGTCGAGCGGCAGCGGAAAGTAGCTTGCTACTTTGCCGGCGAGCGGCGGACGGGTGAGTAATGTCTGGGAAACTGCCTGATGGAGGGGGATAACTACTGGAAACGGTAGCTAATACCGCATAACGTCGCAAGACCAAAGAGGGGGACCTTCGGGCCTCTTGCCATCAGATGTGCCCAGATGGGATTAGCTAGTAGGTGGGGTAACGGCTCACCTAGGCGACGATCCCTAGCTGGTCTGAGAGGATGACCAGCCACACTGGAACTGAGACACGGTCCAGACTCCTACGGGAGGCAGCAGTGGGGAATATTGCACAATGGGCGCAAGCCTGATGCAGCCATGCCGCGTGTATGAAGAAGGCCTTCGGGTTGTAAAGTACTTTCAGCGGGGAGGAAGGTGCTGAGGTTAATAACCTCAGCAATTGACGTTACCCGCAGAAGAAGCACCGGCTAACTCCGTGCCAGCAGCCGCGGTAATACGGAGGGTGCAAGCGTTAATCGGAATTACTGGGCGTAAAGCGCACGCAGGCGGTCTGTCAAGTCGGATGTGAAATCCCCGGGCTCAACCTGGGAACTGCATTCGAAACTGGCAGGCTAGAGTCTTGTAGAGGGGGGTAGAATTCCAGGTGTAGCGGTGAAATGCGTAGAGATCTGGAGGAATACCGGTGGCGAAGGCGGCCCCCTGGACAAAGACTGACGCTCAGGTGCGAAAGCGTGGGGAGCAAACAGGATTAGATACCCTGGTAGTCCACGCCGTAAACGATGTCGACTTGGAGGTTGTGCCCTTGAGGCGTGGCTTCCGGAGCTAACGCGTTAAGTCGACCGCCTGGGGAGTACGGCCGCAAGGTTAAAACTCAAATGAATTGACGGGGGCCCGCACAAGCGGTGGAGCATGTGGTTTAATTCGATGCAACGCGAAGAACCTTACCTACTCTTGACATCCAGAGAACTTAGCAGAGATGCTTTGGTGCCTTCGGGAACTCTGAGACAGGTGCTGCATGGCTGTCGTCAGCTCGTGTTGTGAAATGTTGGGTTAAGTCCCGCAACGAGCGCAACCCTTATCCTTTGTTGCCAGCGGTTAGGCCGGGAACTCAAAGGAGACTGCCAGTGATAAACTGGAGGAAGGTGGGGATGACGTCAAGTCATCATGGCCCTTACGAGTAGGGCTACACACGTGCTACAATGGCGCATACAAAGAGAAGCGACCTCGCGAGAGCAAGCGGACCTCATAAAGTGCGTCGTAGTCCGGATTGGAGTCTGCAACTCGACTCCATGAAGTCGGAATCGCTAGTAATCGTAGATCAGAATGCTACGGTGAATACGTTCCCGGGCCTTGTACACACCGCCCGTCACACCATGGGAGTGGGTTGCAAAAGAAGTAGGTAGCTTAACCTTCGGGAGGGCGCTTACCACTTTGTGATTCATGACTGGGGTGAAGTCGTAACAAGGTAACCGTAGGGGAACCTGCGGTTGGATCACCTCCTTACCTTAAAGAACCTGCCTTTGCAGTGCTCACACAGATTGTCTGATGAAAAACAGCAGTAAAAATCTCTGCAGGCTTGTAGCTCAGGTGGTTAGAGCGCACCCCTGATAAGGGTGAGGTCGGTGGTTCAAGTCCACTCAGGCCTACCAAACTCCTTTTAAAGGATGAGCGGTACAGAGATTATAAACGATGGGGCTATAGCTCAGCTGGGAGAGCGCCTGCTTTGCACGCAGGAGGTCTGCGGTTCGATCCCGCATAGCTCCACCATCTTTTACTGCGAACACAAGAAAACTTCAGAGTGAACCTGAAAAGGTGCACTGCGAAGTTTTGCTCTTTAAAAATCTGGATCAAGCTGAAAATTGAAACGACACATCTTAAGTGGTGTGTTCGAGTCTCTCAAATTTTCGCAATCAGAAGTGAAACATCTTCGGGTTGTGAGGTTAAGCGACTAAGCGTACACGGTGGATGCCCTGGCAGTCAGAGGCGATGAAGGACGTGCTAATCTGCGAAAAGCGCCGGCGAGGTGATATGAACCTTTGACCCGGCGATGTCCGAATGGGGAAACCCAGTGCAATTCGTTGCACTATCGTTAACTGAATACATAGGTTAACGAGGCGAACCGGGGGAACTGAAACATCTAAGTACCCCGAGGAAAAGAAATCAACCGAGATTCCCCCAGTAGCGGCGAGCGAACGGGGAGCAGCCCAGAGTCTGAATCAGCTTGTGTGTTAGTGGAAGCGTCTGGAAAGTCGCACGGTACAGGGTGACAGTCCCGTACACGAAAGCACACAGGCTGTGAACTCGAAGAGTAGGGCGGGACACGTGGTATCCTGTCTGAATATGGGGGGACCATCCTCCAAGGCTAAATACTCCTGACTGACCGATAGTGAACCAGTACCGTGAGGGAAAGGCGAAAAGAACCCCGGCGAGGGGAGTGAAAAAGAACCTGAAACCGTGTACGTACAAGCAGTGGGAGCACCTTCGTGGTGTGACTGCGTACCTTTTGTATAATGGGTCAGCGACTTATATTCTGTAGCAAGGTTAACCGTATAGGGGAGCCGAAGGGAAACCGAGTCTTAACTGGGCGTTAAGTTGCAGGGTATAGACCCGAAACCCGGTGATCTAGCCATGGGCAGGTTGAAGGTTGGGTAACACTAACTGGAGGACCGAACCGACTAATGTTGAAAAATTAGCGGATGACTTGTGGCTGGGGGTGAAAGGCCAATCAAACCGGGAGATAGCTGGTTCTCCCCGAAAGCTATTTAGGTAGCGCCTCGTGAACTCATCTTCGGGGGTAGAGCACTGTTTCGGCTAGGGGGCCATCCCGGCTTACCAACCCGATGCAAACTACGAATACCGAAGAATGTTATCACGGGAGACACACGGCGGGTGCTAACGTCCGTCGTGAAGAGGGAAACAACCCAGACCGCCAGCTAAGGTCCCAAAGTCATGGTTAAGTGGGAAACGATGTGGGAAGGCACAGACAGCCAGGATGTTGGCTTAGAAGCAGCCATCATTTAAAGAAAGCGTAATAGCTCACTGGTCGAGTCGGCCTGCGCGGAAGATGTAACGGGGCTAAACCATGCACCGAAGCTGCGGCAGCGACGCTTATGCGTTGTTGGGTAGGGGAGCGTTCTGTAAGCCGTTGAAGGTGTGCTGTGAGGCATGCTGGAGGTATCAGAAGTGCGAATGCTGACATAAGTAACGATAAAGCGGGTGAAAAGCCCGCTCGCCGGAAGACCAAGGGTTCCTGTCCAACGTTAATCGGGGCAGGGTGAGTCGACCCCTAAGGCGAGGCCGAAAGGCGTAGTCGATGGGAAACAGGTTAATATTCCTGTACTTGGTGTTACTGCGAAGGGGGGACGGAGAAGGCTATGTTAGCCGGGCGACGGTTGTCCCGGTTTAAGCATGTAGGCGGAGGTTCCAGGTAAATCCGGTACCTTTTAACGCTGAGGTGTGATGACGAGGCACTACGGTGCTGAAGTAACAAATGCCCTGCTTCCAGGAAAAGCCTCTAAGCATCAGGTAACACGAAATCGTACCCCAAACCGACACAGGTGGTCAGGTAGAGAATACCAAGGCGCTTGAGAGAACTCGGGTGAAGGAACTAGGCAAAATGGTGCCGTAACTTCGGGAGAAGGCACGCTGATATGTAGGTGAAGCCCCTGCGGGTGGAGCTGAAATCAGTCGAAGATACCAGCTGGCTGCAACTGTTTATTAAAAACACAGCACTGTGCAAACACGAAAGTGGACGTATACGGTGTGACGCCTGCCCGGTGCCGGAAGGTTAATTGATGGGGTTAGCGGCAACGCGAAGCTCTTGATCGAAGCCCCGGTAAACGGCGGCCGTAACTATAACGGTCCTAAGGTAGCGAAATTCCTTGTCGGGTAAGTTCCGACCTGCACGAATGGCGTAATGATGGCCAGGCTGTCTCCACCCGAGACTCAGTGAAATTGAACTCGCTGTGAAGATGCAGTGTACCCGCGGCAAGACGGAAAGACCCCGTGAACCTTTACTATAGCTTGACACTGAACACTGGTCCTTGATGTGTAGGATAGGTGGGAGGCTTTGAAGCGTGGACGCCAGTCTGCGTGGAGCCGTCCTTGAAATACCACCCTTTAATGGCTGGTGTTCTAACGTAGACCCGTAATCCGGGTTGCGGACAGTGTCTGGTGGGTAGTTTGACTGGGGCGGTCTCCTCCCAAAGAGTAACGGAGGAGCACGAAGGTTAGCTAATCCTGGTCGGACATCAGGAGGTTAGTGCAATGGCATAAGCTAGCTTGACTGCGAGAGTGACGGCTCGAGCAGGTGCGAAAGCAGGTCATAGTGATCCGGTGGTTCTGAATGGAAGGGCCATCGCTCAACGGATAAAAGGTACTCCGGGGATAACAGGCTGATACCGCCCAAGAGTTCATATCGACGGCGGTGTTTGGCACCTCGATGTCGGCTCATCACATCCTGGGGCTGAAGTAGGTCCCAAGGGTATGGCTGTTCGCCATTTAAAGTGGTACGCGAGCTGGGTTTAGAACGTCGTGAGACAGTTCGGTCCCTATCTGCCGTGGGCGCTGGAGAATTGAGGGGGGCTGCTCCTAGTACGAGAGGACCGGAGTGGACGCATCACTGGTGTTCGGGTTGTCATGCCAATGGCACTGCCCGGTAGCTAAATGCGGAAAAGATAAGTGCTGAAAGCATCTAAGCACGAAACTTGCCCCGAGATGAGTTCTCCCTGACCCTTTAAGGGTCCTGAAGGAACGTTGAAGACGACGACGTTGATAGGTCGGGTGTGTAAGCGCAGCGATGCGTTGAGCTAACCGATACTAATGAACCGTGAGGCTTAACCTTACAACGCCGAAGCTGTTTCGGCGAAGAGACAGACACGATTTTCAGCCTGATACAGATTAACAGAATTTGCCTGGCGGCTTTAGCGCGGTGGTCCCACCTGACCCCATGCCGAACTCAGAAGTGAAACGCCGTAGCGCCGATGGTAGTGTGGGGTCTCCCCATGTGAGAGTAGGGAACTGCCAGGCATCAAATAAGTAGAGAGGCCATCCGAAAGGATGGCCTTTTTGCGTTTATACGCTGCACAAACTAATCCCCCAACGCCCTGCTTATACGGTAAACTACCTGCGTTTTTGCATCAGGATAGCGTCTATGAACCACTCCCTTAAGCCCTGGAATACCTTTGGCATTCAACGCAATGCTAAACAAATTGTTCGTGCCGATAATGCACAGCAACTGCTGGATGCATGGCAAAGCGCAACAGAAAATAACGAACCCGTACTAATTCTGGGCGAAGGAAGTAATGTCCTGTTTCTCGATGATTTTTCGGGAACGGTAATCGTTAACCGCATCATGGGGATTGATGTTGAAGAGCGTGCCGACAGCTGGCACCTGCACGTGGGGGCCGGTGAAAACTGGCATCATCTGGTGCAATTCACCCTCGAAAAAGGGATGCCGGGCCTGGAAAACCTTGCGCTTATTCCAGGCTGCGCCGGATCGTCACCAATTCAAAACATCGGTGCCTACGGCATCGAACTGAAACATGTCTGCGAATATGTCGACTGCATCGAACTGGCGACCGGAACGGCTAAACGTTTGACGGCGGAACAGTGCCAGTTTGGCTATCGTGACAGTATCTTCAAACATGAATATCAGGATCGCTACGTGATTGTCGCCGTGGGTCTGTGCCTGTCGAAGAACTGGCAGCCCGTGTTGACCTACGGGGATTTAACGCGTCTCGATCCGGCTACCGTAACCGCCCGCGACGTTTTTGATTCCGTTTGCCATATGCGGATGACCAAACTTCCCGATCCAAAAGTAAACGGAAACGCTGGAAGCTTCTTCAAAAACCCGGTTATCAGCAGCGAAAATGCAAAAGTCTTTCTTGAAGGATGGCCAGCCGCGCCACATTATCCTCAGGCTGATGGCAGCGTGAAGCTTGCCGCGGGATGGCTTATCGATCAATGCCAGCTTAAAGGCACTTCAGTAGGCGGTGCTGCCGTTCACCAGCAGCAGGCTCTGGTGCTGATTAATCAACGCGATGCGACCAGCGATGATGTTGTACAGCTGGCTCATTATGTTCGTCAGCGTGTGGGCGAAAAATTTAACGTCTGGCTGGAGCCAGAAGTTCGCTTCATTGGCTGCACAGGTGAAGTTAATGCCGTGGAGGCTATCGCGTGAAGGACAATACCATTCCCTTAACCCTGATTGGCATTCTTGCTGACGGTGAGTTTCATTCTGGCGAGCAGCTGGGTGAACAGCTTGGCATGAGCCGTGCTGCTATCAATAAACATATCCATACGCTTCGCGACTGGGGTGTTGATGTGTTCACGGTTCCCGGAAAAGGCTACAGCCTGCCGGAGCCGATTCAATTGCTGAATGAAGAAACGATCCGCAGCCAGATCGGACACGGCAATGTTGCGGTGCTGCCGGTGATTGATTCGACGAACCAGTATCTTCTGGATCGTCTGCCTGAGCTGACATCCGGCGATGCCTGCGTTGCTGAATATCAACAGGCCGGTCGCGGCCGTCGCGGTCGCAAATGGTTTTCGCCATTTGGCGCTAACCTGTATTTGTCTATGTACTGGCGACTCGATCAGGGCCCGGCCGCTGCTATTGGCCTGAGTCTGGTCATCGGCATCGTCATGGCGGAAGTGCTGCACGATCTGGGAGCGGATAAGGTACGTGTTAAGTGGCCTAATGACCTCTACCTCAACGATCGTAAACTTGCCGGCATTCTGGTCGAACTGACGGGAAAAACGGGCGATGCGGCGCAAATCGTCATTGGCGCAGGCCTCAACATGGTGATGCGCAATGTACAAAATGGTGTGGTGAATCAGGCCTGGACTAACCTCCAGGAGGCGGGGATCGTCATCGATCGTAACACTCTTGCCGTGCGTATGATTAAAGAGTTGCGCAGTTCACTCACGCTTTTTGAGCAGGAAGGGCTGGCACCGTTCCTGTCTCGTTGGGAAAAGCTGGATAACTTCATTAACCGCCCGGTGAAACTGCTGATTGGTGATAAAGAGATCTACGGGACTTCACGCGGTATTGACGCACAGGGCGCGCTGCTCCTGGAGCAGGATGGCGTGACTAAACCCTGGATGGGCGGTGAGATTTCACTGCGAAGTGCCGAATAACCGGATCGAGTTAATTATGCGAAAACCCGTGTGCGCAACGCTGGCCGTCATGATGAGTCTGCTGTTCTCGCCTCTCTCTCATGCGGATCGGGCCTGGGAGAGTTACAAGGCCCGCTTTTTCAAACCGGAAGGCCGCATTGTTGATACCGGTAATGGCGGCGTGTCGCATACGGAAGGTCAGGGTTTTGCCATGCTGATGGCGGTGGCCAACGACGATAAAGCCACGTTCGATAAGCTCTGGCAATGGACAGACAGTCAGCTGAAGAACAAAGAAAATGGTCTGTTTTACTGGCGCTATAATCCCGCAGAGTCCAACCCGGTCGCCGACAAAAACAACGCTGCAGATGGCGACGTGCTGATTGCCTGGGCGTTGCTGAAAGCCGACGCCCGCTGGCATGACAAACGCTACAGCGCCGCATCGGATGCAATTACAAAAGCACTGATTGACCACAGCGTGATCCGCTATGCCGGTTACCGTGTGATGCTGCCCGGCGTCCAGGGGTTTAAGCTTGAGGGTGAAGTGGTCCTCAATCCTTCCTATTTCGTGTTTCCGGCCTGGCAGGCCTTCTCCAGACGCAGTCATTTGCCGGTCTGGCGCGATTTGATTAAGGACGGGAAACGCCTGCTGGGGAAAATGGGCTCGGGTAAAGCGAATCTGCCCACTGACTGGGTTTCACTGGCATCAGGTGGCAAGCTGGCTCCCGCAAAAGGCTGGCCACCGCGAATGAGCTATGACGCGATTCGTGTTCCGCTGTACGTTGCCTGGTCTGATAAGCAAAGCCCGCTGCTGACGCCGTGGAAGGCCTGGTTCGGACAGTTTCCCCGGGAAAAAACGCCCGCCTGGGTTAACGTGACGACCAATGAATATGCGCCCTACATGATGGAAGGCGGCCTGCTGGCTGTACGTGATTTCACGATGGGGCAGTCTTCCGGTGAACCCGAAATCACCGCTAAAGACGACTACTATTCGGCAAGTCTGAAAATGCTGGTGTGGATCGCCCAGCAATAATGTCGAGATTGTCCCTCTCCCCGATGGGGAGAGGGACGTCATACCTTGTTACTGCGGATACGGTACCCAATCCCCGCCGTTCAGGCGAACGTAAGGTTTGTTTTGATACTGAATGACGACCGCGTTAGCGTTCTCTGAGACTTCTGCCGTTTGCGGCAGTTTGCTGGTGAGCTGATCCCAGTTCACGCTATCTTCCACAAACAGCTTCCCGTCAACGGCGCGGGCAACCAGTTCTGAGATCGCCAGATAGCTGGTTGGCTGTGTAATCTCAATCGGTGCGCCCTGATGCGGTGCCTTCATCCCAAAGAATTTAATGCCTGCAGGCACGTTAGTGATGGACGGGCTTGGGATATCACGCAGACCCGACACCTGCATTCTGTCACCTTTCAGCGCACCACCGTGCTCAGGCACCACAACCACCATCACTTTACGGCCTGATTTTTCCAGCTCCGTGAAGAACGCATCCAGCTCGTCAAAGAACTTCTGCGCACGCACTTTATAATCAGCCGTTTTGCTCACGCCCGGGAAATGGTTACCGTCGTGGAGCGGCAGGGTGTTAAAGAACGTCGCGCTGCGCGGATTACTGTCTTTTTCGATGGTCTGCAGCCAGCGCTGCAGGACGGCAGTATCGTCATAAACGGGCGAACCGTCGAAGCCCAGCAGAGAGACAGGAAGACCGGTTTGATCCATCAGCGGTGCCTGCATGCCGCCCTGTTCGCGCACCTCTTTCAGGAAGTTACCGAACTGGCCGTTATGCCCCAGCATCAGGTGCTGCGTAAAGCCCAGCTTTGCGAGGTTATCGAACAGATAACACTGGTTGCCGGCGGGTTGATACAGGTTTTTATGCGATGTCTGACCGCAGCTTGCACGCAGCAGGCGGATCGCCGCCGGGCCGCTGTACGAGGTGGCAGAGTTGAAATCTTTAAACTGAATATCAAAGTGTGACCACAGCGGATGAGACATCAAACCGGCGGCGTCCACGTCGGCCCAGGAGAGAGAGCAGATATTGATCACCAGCAGTTCAAACGGCTGAGCATCCGCCGGCAGCGCATCCGGGAATTTAGTCTGTCGCTTGTCTTCCGCGGTATAGAAACTGGAGAGCCAGGCGTTCAGGTTGGTTGAGGTCGGCGGTGCGGTCTGGGTTGGGATATCGCCCACCACAGGCGTATCGCCTGCTGTTGTGACGGTTGCCGCCGCGCTTCCCCCTGTGGTAGTCACCGTGGTGGTCGGTTGACCGGCAGGCCACAGCGAAAAGTTCGGCCCAGCCAGCGTCAGCACGTTAAGCCAGATCATAATCGCGACGACAAACACCGTGACGCGGATCCACTGTGACAGGAACAGCCAGGCAACCAGCAGCACAAACACCGCGCCAATCATCTGCCAGTTAATAAAGCGCTCGGTCAGATCGAGGACATAGCTGGCGCTAAAGCCCGCCACCTGCGACCCCTGGCTCATAATGCTGTCCGGCCCCGGTAGCCAGGTATCATGCCAGAACAGCGCAAAGCCGACAGGTATAGCGACCCAGTGGCGCAAGCGATGTAGCCTGATATTCGGCAGCGGCATCAGCAGGAAGGCCATAAACACCAGGTTGAGAAGGGGATGGAAATTCAGATAGCCTGCCCACAGCAGGCCAAACTTCACCAGAAAGTAGAAGTTCCAGCCGGAAAGGCCGCGCCAGTATTGCCAGAGCGGCGAGGGTGACGAAGCGGTATAGGTAGAATTAGTCATGTTTTCGGTCTGCCTTGACGTGTGATGCCCGTGTCAGTGTTCCGGCTGGTTTTACATAGCGAGGTTTAATAAACAGCACTCTGGCCGTATCACGGATACGGCGTATGGAATGGCGCGCATAGTAGCCAAGCGGGAAAAAGATCAGCGCACAGAATATAACCAGTTGAATGATATCGCTGATGTTCATGATGATGCGTTCTCCGCGTTGTCTGTTAATAAGCGAAGGGGTTCCGGAACCCGACGCCAGACGTGTCCATCATGTCTGGCATTGAGGATCGGTTTGGCATCGCTCTTGATTGCGAGCGGTTTGGCCCATTGTTCAGGCTGGAGCGCACGCATCTGCACCAGCTCCGCGCTAATCGTATTATCTTCGAACCAAATCATACGGTTCGAGAAAATATCCCCTGTAGGCAGGGGGAAGATGTGGTTAAGCGCCGTATCGAGATCGTTTACCCGGCAGAAGGACAAAAACAGCACCAGGCGATTGTCGCCAATGGTCATGATGTCCCCTGTACGGTTCGGGCGACATAAGGTGAGAGCCTGTTCAACGCGAATACCCGGTACAGGACGCAGGGCAACCATGACCCCTTTTCCGTCAGCAGGTAGAAGCGTGTTGTTCATCATGTTGCCCACGGCGTCGCAGAAGGTATCCCATTTTTGGTACCCACGCAGCTTCATCGGCTGCGTCATGGAGAGCAGCGTGGAAATATCTTCCGGTACGTGGCGGCTAAACTGCTGGCCCTGAACGCTTTCGATAAGCGTCAGGCAGCGTGACAACGGCGCATTCCAGGGAATAACCATATTGGCGCCGCAGCCCAGAAGCAGGCGCTCATCGGTGGCGCGCAGGCTGGTATTATTTTCGCGCACGATGATTTTCAACGCACTGCCGCGCTGGCGGCGTAAGGTGTGGATTTGCCGTGCCAGCGTCTCAATCTGGTTATTCTGCATCAGCGAGAAAATAAGAGTTGCCGCCTGGGTTGTGCGGGCTTCATGGAAGAGGGCTTCGTTAGATTCAAACAGCGTCCAGTTTTCCGACAGGGCGGGTGCCCCCTCTAAAACCGCGATATGGCTCAGGATGCGTTTTTCATCACTGCGCGGCTGCACCACGGTTTCTTCCTGCTGCGCCAGGTGCCACTCGCCCTCGATATGTTTCAGCGTAAGCTGTTGCCTGGCACTCACGCCTTTTTCATTACACCAGAAGGCAATATCGTAGAGATAGCTGCCTGCCTGGTCACGAACGCTTGCCAGACCGAACAGAGAGCGATATTCGGCCATTAAAAGTGAGAACAGCTTGTCATTATTACTGCCGGGATTGACTATCAATAGCGTGCAATTTTGAAATTTTGCCCATTTATTGATTTTTTCCAGCCATAGCAGCAGTTTTTCAGCGGGCATATTTTGCAGGACGTTATTTGCGCATTTTAGAATCACTAAATAGTGATCGGGATCAATAGAGCACTGAACGTCGCGGGACAAAAAGTATAGACTATCGGCTTCCGATGTCATGGAAAATAATCGCACCGTCTGGGGGCCGCGACCACTTTCGAGCGTAATAATTTTCTTCGGATCTTCGCCCATGCTAATGACGGCCACGCGGGAATCCTTATCCTGAGCAGCAATTGTCTGGTTTACCAGACTGATAGCATCTTCATTACGGTCCGTATTAATCCACCAGACTCCTCCGACTGGCATGTGGCTCAATTCGTCCCATAATGACTGGATGCCAATAGAAAATATGGAGTCCACGGTGTCCCTCTTTTCGTCTAATTTATCTGTATCTCAGTTTACTAGCGAAAGCATAGAAATAAACCTAACATTGAAATTAAAGAACATCAGATTTAGCATGTAAATGAAATTTGTCAGGGCAGGAAGCCCCGCAACTTCTTTAGCGTGCGATTTTCCTTAAAGGGATGGAAAAAGAATGGATAATAACGAACCTGGAACCCCAGTCGACTCGACTCTGGGTTACACATTCCAAAACGATTTTCTGGCGCTGACGCAGGCCTTTTCTTTACCTGAAATAGATTACACCGATATTTCCCAGCGGGAACAGTTGGCCGCGGCTATTAAACGCTGGCCGTTATTAGCTGAATTCGCCCATCAACAATAAGGGAGCCATTGATGGCCATACTCGGATTACAGGGTGTCCGTGGCGGTGTGGGTACCACATCAGTTACCGCGGCGCTGGCGTGGTCATTACAGCTTTTAGGTGAATCGGTGCTGGTTATTGACGCCTGCGCCGATAATTTGTTGCGTATGTCGTTTAACGTCGACTTTTCTCGTGAAGAAGGCTGGGCCCGGGCACTGCTTGATGATAAAGACTAGCAGGATGCAGGGATGCGCTATACCTCCCAGCTCGATCTGCTGCCGTTTGGGCAACTGACCACCACGGAACGCGAGAATGAAGCCGCGTATCAGCGCCTGTTTTCGCAATTCACGCTGGCGCTGCAAGCCCTGAAAGAAAAGGGACACTACAAGTGGATCCTGCTGGATCTTCCGCACGGCGCCGGCACGCTGACCCGACAGCTTATCGCCCAGTGCGATCATATACTTTCCATCGTCAACGTTGATGCGAACTGCCATATCCGCCTGCATCAGCAGGGGCTGCCTCAGAACGCTCACCTTCTGATTAACGATTTGCGCATTGGCAGCCAGATCCAGGACGATCTGTATCAGGTCTGGCTGCAAAGCCAGCGCCGTCTGCTTCCCATTGTCATCCATCGTGATGAGGGGATGGCGGAATGCCTTGCGTCTAAGCAACCGCTCGGCGAATACCGCAGCGATTCACTGGCGGCAGAAGAGATCCTGACGCTGGCTAACTGGTGTCTGCTGAACTTCGCCAACCGGGCGGAGCATGCAGGGAGTTCTGTATGAGTCGTCTCGCCAGCTGGTTACTCATCCCACCGGTCAGTTCGCGTTTGAGCGAACATTACCGGCATTTCCGCCGGCACGGTGCTTCGGCATTTAGCGCCGCGCTCGGCTGCTTCTGGATGATTCTGGCCTGGATGTTTATTCCCCTCGAACACCCGCGCTGGCAGCGCATACGTGCCCGGCACGGTGAGCTATATCCGCACATTAATCCCAACCGGCCGCGTCCTTTGGATCCGGCGCGCTATCTCATTCAGGCCATCTGGCTGGTGGTCACGTCATCCCGCTCAGAGAAAATAACGCCGCACTGGCGCAGCTTCTCCCGCGTCCAGCAGTTACGTGAGCGCTACCACCAGTGGCTGGACAGACTGCCCAACAGCGTAAGCGATAAGACCAGCCATCTGGATAACCATAAAGAGCTCGGGCATCTTCACCCGAGCCTGCGGCGTTTTATTCTCGGCGTGATCGTCGTGTTCTCGCTCATTCTGGCGCTGGTCTGTATTACGCAACCTTTCAACCCTCTGGCGCAGTTCACCTTCCTGATCCTGCTGTGGGGCGTGGCGCTGCTGGTCCGCCGTATTCCGGGCCGCTTCTCGGCGCTGATGCTGATTGTGTTGTCATTGACCGTCTCCTGTCGCTACATCTGGTGGCGTTATACTTCAACCCTGAACTGGGACGACCCGGTCAGCCTGGTATGCGGCCTGGTGCTGCTGTTTGCCGAAACCTACGCCTGGATCGTGCTGGTGCTGGGCTATTTCCAGGTCATTTGGCCGCTCAACCGCCAGCCGGTTCCGCTGCCAAAAGACACCGCGCAGTGGCCGTCTGTTGATCTCTTTGTACCAACCTACAACGAAGATCTGAGCGTGGTGAAAAACACCATTTATGCCGCGCTGGGCATCGACTGGCCGAAAGACAAGCTCAAGGTCTGGATCCTGGATGACGGCAACCGTCCGGCGTTCCGCCAGTTCGCAGAGGAGGTTGGCGTCGAGTACATCGCCCGTCCGACTCACGAGCATGCGAAAGCCGGGAACATCAACAACGCGTTGAAGTATGCCACAGGAGAGTTTGTCTCGATCTTTGACTGTGACCACGTGCCGACGCGCTCGTTCCTGCAGATGACCATGGGCTGGTTCCTGAAGGAGAAAGAGCTGGCGATGATGCAGACGCCGCACCACTTCTTCTCGCCGGATCCGTTTGAACGTAACCTGGGCCGCTTCCGCAAAACCCCGAACGAAGGCACCCTGTTCTATGGACTGGTGCAGGACGGGAACGACATGTGGGATGCCACCTTCTTCTGCGGTTCCTGTGCGGTTATCCGCCGTAAGCCGCTGGATGAAATTGGCGGTATCGCCGTCGAAACGGTCACTGAAGATGCGCACACCTCTCTGCGCCTGCACCGTCGTGGCTATACCTCGGCGTATATGCGTATTCCGCAGGCTGCCGGTCTGGCAACGGAGTCTCTGTCGGCGCACATTGGTCAGCGTATTCGCTGGGCGCGCGGCATGGTGCAGATTTTCCGTCTCGATAACCCACTGATTGGGAAAGGGCTCAAGCTGGCGCAACGTCTCTGCTACGTCAACGCCATGTTCCACTTCTTATCCGGTATTCCGCGGCTGATCTTCCTGACCGCGCCGCTGGCGTTCCTGCTCCTTCACGCTTATATCATCTACGCCCCGGCGCTGATGATTGCGCTGTTTGTTCTGCCGCACATGATCCACGCGAGCCTGACGAACTCGAAGATACAGGGTAAATACCGCCACTCCTTCTGGAGTGAAATCTACGAAACGGTGCTGGCCTGGTACATCGCGCCGCCGACGATGGTGGCGCTGATTAACCCGCACAAAGGGAAATTTAACGTCACCGCCAAGGGCGGCCTGGTGGAAGAGGAGTACGTCGACTGGGTGATATCCCGTCCGTATATCTTCCTGGTATTGCTGAATATCGTTGGCGTCATCGCCGGTATCTGGCGTTACTTCTACGGCCCGGAAAACGAAATCCTGACCGTCTTTGTGAGTATGGCCTGGGTCTTCTACAACCTGATTATCCTCGGCGGCGCGGTAGCGGTGTCGGTGGAAAGTAAACAGGTCCGTCGTGCGCATCGCGTTGAAATCTGCATGCCTGCGGCGATCGCCCGTGAAGATGGCCATCTCTTCTCCTGTACCGTGCACGACTTCTCTGACGGTGGTCTGGGGATCAAAATCAACGGCCAGGCGAAGGTGCTGGAAGGCCAGAAAGTTAACCTGCTGCTTAAGCGCGGCCAGCAGGAGTATGTCTTCCCGACGCAGGTTGTGCGCGTGGCGGGCAATGAAGTCGGTTTGCAGCTGATGCCGTTGACCAAAAAGCAACATATCGATTTTGTGCAGTGTACGTTTGCCCGCGCGGACACGTGGGCTCTCTGGCAGGACAGCTTCCCGGAAGATAAACCTCTGGAAAGCCTGCTGGATATTCTGAAGCTGGGGTTCCGTGGCTATCGTCACCTTGCAGAATTCGCCCCGTCGTCGGTGAAATTAATTTTCCGGTCACTTACTTCGCTGGTTTCCTGGGTCGTGTCGTTCATTCCTCGTCGTCCTGAGCGGGATGAGGGGAAGCAGGCGGACCCGGTTATGGCTCAACAATGATGATAACGCGATGAAAACAAAACTTTCCTGGTTATGTGCAGTGGCAATGGGGATGAATGTCCTCCCCGCAACAATGGCTAACGCAGCTCCTGGTAACGCAGCGGCAACGCCTGCGCCAACGGTACCTGTCGTCGCGCAGGCAACCGATCCGGTTGTCACCGCGGCACCTGGTCAAACAGAAAATATCATGCCGAACCAGCCAACGGAGGGGAACACCCTGCCGGCAGACGGCCAGGTCATCGGGCAGGTGATGCCGGGCGTCCGGGGGGCGAATGCGCCCGTCGTTGCGGACAATGCGCCGTCGCGGGACGTGAAGCTGACCTTCGCGCAAATTGCACCGCCTCCGGGCAGTATGGTGCTGCGCGGCATCAACCCTAACGGCGGCATTGAGTTTGGCATGCGCAGCGATGAGGTCGTCTCTAATGCGGTGCTGAACCTGGAATACACGCCGTCGCCGTCCCTACTGCCGACACAGTCTCAGCTGAAGGTTTACCTGAATGATGAGCTGATGGACGTACTGCCGGTCACTAAAGAGCAGCTGGGCAAGAAAACCCAGGCGCAGGTGCCGATTAACCCGCTGTTCATCACCGACTTTAACCGTATCCGTCTGGAATTTGTCGGTCACTACCGCGATGTCTGCGAAAACCCGGCCAGCAACACGCTGTGGATGGACGTCGGGCGTAACTCCTCGCTGCAGATGACCTACCAGTCGCTGGCGCTGAAAAACGATCTCTCGGCATTCCCGGTTCCGTTCTTCGATCCGCGTGATAACCGTCCGCTCACGCTGCCGATGGTGTTTGCATCATCCCCGGACGTGACCGAGCAGCTGGCGGCCACCATTGTGGCGTCCTGGTTTGGTTCACGTGCTGGCTGGCGTGGACAGAGCTTCCCGGCGATGTATGACAAACTGCCGGACAGAAATGCCATTGTGTTTGCGACCAACGCGAAACGCCCGGCCTTCCTGCGCGATCATCCGGACGTCAAAGCGCCAACCGTTGAGATGATAAGCCACCCGGAAAACCCGTACGTGAAGCTGCTGGTGGTCTTTGGCCGCGACGATAAAGATCTGGTGCAGGCCGCAAAAGCCATTGCCCAGGGCAACGTCCTGTTCCGCGGCAACAGCGTGGTGGTGGATGAGGTGAAACCGCTGCTGGCGCGTAAACCTTATGATGCGCCAAACTGGGTGCGTACCGACCGTGCGGTAACCTTTGGCGAGCTGAAAACCTATGAAGAACAGCTGCAGGCGACGGGGCTTGAGCCAGCGCCGATTAGCCTGTCACTGAATCTGCCGCCGGATCTGTATCTGCTGCGCACCAACGGCATTGATATCAATCTGAACTACCGCTATACCGCGCCAGCGACCAAAGACAGCTCGCGCATGGATATCAGCCTGAACAACCAGTTCCTGCAATCGTTTAGCCTGCAAAGCACGCAGGATACTAACCGTCTGATGCTTCGCCTGCCGGTGTTGCAGGGGCTGCTGGACGGTAAAACGGATGTCTCCATCCCGGCACTGAAGCTCGGCGCGATAAACCAGCTGCGCTTTGACTTCCAGTACATGAACCCGATGCCTGGCGGCTCTGCGGAAAACTGCATCACCTTCCAGCCCGTACAGAACCACGTTGTGATTGGCGATGAGTCGACCATCGACTTCTCGAAGTACTATCACTTCCTGGCGATGCCGGATCTGCGCGCCTTTGCTAACGCGGGCTTCCCGTTCAGCCGCATGGCCGATCTCTCTGAGTCCATCGTTGTGATGCCAAAAGCGCCAAGCGAAGGGCAGGTCACGACCCTGCTGGATACCATGGCGACCGTTGGGGGACAGACGGGATTACCGGCGATTAACGTCACGTTGACGGACGATGGCAGTCAGATCCAGAACAAAGACGCTGACATCATGGTGATCGGTACCATTCCGGATAAGCTGAAGGATGACAAACGTATCGACCTGCTGGTGAAAGCGGCCCAGTCCTGGGTTAACACGCCGCTGCGTCAGACCGAGTTCCCGAGCATTATGCCGGATATGAACGACCGTCAGGCCAGCGCGCAGACGACCGTAACGTCTCAGGGGGCAATGGCCGCGGTGGTGGGCTTCCAGTCACCTTACAACGAACAGCGTAGCGTGGTGGCTCTCCTGGCGGACAGCCCGCGCGGGTATGAACTGCTCAATACAGCCATGAACGACAGCGGTAAACGTGCCGCGATGTTTGGTTCCGTTTCGGTGATCCGTGAGTCCGGCGTCAATAGCCTGCGCGTGGGCGACGTGTACTACGTGGGCCATCTGCCGTGGTTCGAACGCCTGTGGTATGCGCTGGCTAACCATCCGGTTCTGCTCGCCATCCTGGCGGCGGTCAGCGTCGTCTTGCTGGCATGGGTGCTGTGGCGTCTGCTGCGTATCATCAGCCGTCGTCGCCTGAACCCGGATGAGTAAGATGTGATGAAAGCCTTTCGCTGGTGTGCATTAGCAGCGGTGATGCTGGCGGCGCTTCCTCTTCGCGCCGCCTGTACCTGGCCTGCCTGGGAGCAGTTTAAAAAGGACTACATCAGCGAGGGCGGGCGTGTCGTTGATCCCAGCGACACGCGCAAAATTACGACCTCGGAAGGGCAAAGCTACGCCTTGTTCTTTGCCCTTGCGGCGAACGATCGCAGCGCGTTTGACCAGCTGCTGACCTGGACGCGCGATAATCTTGCCAGCGGCAATCTCAACGACAACCTGCCCGCCTGGCTATGGGGCCAGAAAGATAAAGAGACGTGGGCGGTGATTGATACCAACTCCGCCTCTGACGCCGATGTCTGGATCGCCTGGTCTCTGCTCGAAGCGGGCCGGTTGTGGAAACATCCGGACTATACCCGCACGGGTAAGGCGCTGCTGAAACGCATTGTCAGTGAGGAAGTGGTGAAAGTGCCGGGGCTCGGCGCAATGCTGCTTCCCGGTAAAGTCGGTTTTGCCGATGAAAACGTCTGGCGTTTTAACCCCAGCTATCTTCCTCCGCAGCTAGCGAGTTATTTCACGCGTTTTGGTACCCCGTGGACCCAGCTTCGTGAAACCAATCAGCGTCTGCTGCTGGAGAGCGCACCGAAAGGTTTTTCGCCGGACTGGGTTCAGTATCAGAAAAACAAAGGCTGGCGGTTACAGCAGGATAAATCGCTGGTGGGCGGCTACGACGCCATCCGCGTTTATCTCTGGGTGGGAATGATGAGTGATAAAGATCCTCAGAAAGCCCGGCTGCTGACGCGCTTCCAGCCGATGGCGGCAAAGACAATGAAACGGGGTGTGCCGCCGGAGAAAGTGGATGTGGCGACGGGTAAACGCACCGGGAATGGTCCGGTCGGGTTCTCTGCCGCCATGCTGCCGTTTTTACAACAACGTGATGCCCAGGCGGTTCAGCGCCAGCGCGTTGCAGACCATTTTCCCGATAATAATGCCTATTACAGCTACGTGCTGACTCTCTTTGGGCAAGGATGGGATCAGCATCGTTTTCGCTTCACCGCAAAAGGTGAATTAATACCGGATTGGGGCCAGGAATGCGCAAGTTCACAGTAAATCTACTCACTTTATCGCTTGGCCTGGCACTGATGCCGATGGCTGAGGCCGCCAACTCTCCGCAGCAGAAACAGCTGCTGGAACAGGTTCGGCTGGGCGAGTCGACACAGCGTGAGGATTTGGTTCGTCAGTCGCTTTATCGTCTTGAGCTGATTGACCCGAACAACCCTGACGTCATTGCCGCACGCTTTCGCTACCTGCTGCGCCAGGGCGATAACGCCGGTGCGCAAAAAGAGCTGGATCGTCTGAAAGGACTCGCACCGGGCTCGAGTGCGTACCAGTCATCACGCAACACGATGCTGCTGTCCACCCCGGATGGCCGCCAGCAGCTCCAGCAGGCGCGTTTGCTCGCCACAACGGGACACACGCAGGAGGCGATTGCAGCCTATGACAAGCTGTTTGACGGCAACCCGCCGGGCGGCGACGTGGCGACGGAATACTGGAATGTGGTCGCGAAAGATCCTGCTCGCCGGAATGCGGCCATTAACCAGCTCAAGAAAATCAACACCAGCAGCCCCGGAAATACGCAGCTGCAGGCGACGCTGTCCCAGCTTTTGTTCCAGAGCGGACGCCGTGATGAAGGCTTTGCGGTATTGCAGGAGATGGCTAAATCGACCAACGGGCGCAGCCAGGCGTCTGATATGTGGTATGACCAAATCAAAGGCCAGCCTGCCAGCAGCGCCAGCGTCAGCGCGCTGCAAAAATACCTGAGCATATTCAGCAGTGGTGATAGCGTCGTGGCGGCGCGTGCCCAGCTCGAAGAACAGCAAAAACAGCTCGCTGACCCGGCGTTCCGCGCGAAAGCGGAAGGGCTGGCGGCGGTGGATGCCGGGCAGGGGAGTAAGGCGGTGGCTGAGCTGCAAAAAGCCGTCAGCGCCAACCATGCCGACAGTGAAGCGGTAGGCGCCCTTGGCCAGGCCTATTCCCAGAAAGGCGACCGCGCCCGCGCGGTGGCGCAGTTTGAAAAGGCGATAGCCCTCGATCCCCAGAGCGATAACCGGGGTAAATGGGACAGTTTGCTGAAGGTCAACCGCTACTGGCTGCTGATCCAGCAGGGCGATGCGGCCCTGAAGGTGAATAACCCTGCGCAGGCGGAGCGTTACTATCAGCAGGCGCGCGGTATCGACAATACCGACAGTTATGCCGTGCTGGGGCTGGGCGATGCCGCCGCGGCGCGTAAAGATAACGACGCGGCGGAACGTTACTATCGCCAGGCGCTGCGTATGGACAGCGGCAACAGCAATGCGGTCCGCGGCCTGGCCAATATTTACCGTGCCCAGTCCCCGGAGAAGGCCTCGCAGTTTATCCAGTCTCTCTCCGCCAGCCAGCGCCGGAGCATTGATGATATTGAGCGCAGCCTGACCAACGAGCAGCTCTCCGCTCAGGCAGAACAGTTGGAAAATCAGGGGAAATACGCCCAGGCGGCAGAGATTCAGCGTCGTCGTCTGGCGCTCTCTCCCGGCGACGTGTGGATAACCTATCGTCTCTCGCGCGATCTCTACAGCGCGGGTCAGCGCAGCCAGGCGGATACCCTGATGCGTCAGCTTGCCAGCCAGAAACCGTCCGACCCGGATCAGGTGTACGCCAGCGGGCTCTATCTTTCCGGCAACGATCAGGACCGCGCCGCGCTGGCGCATCTGGACACGCTGCCGCGCAGCCAGTGGAACGGCAATATTCAGGAGCTTGCCGATCGCCTGCAAAGCAACCAGGTGCTGGAAACCGCCAACCGTCTGCGCGACAGCGGCAAAGAGCAGGAGGCGGAAAACCTTCTGCGTCAGCAGCCGACCTCCACCCGCATAGACCTGACGCTGGCGGACTGGGCGCAGCAGCGTGGCGATCTGGCGTCGGCGAAAACGACGTACAGCGCCGTCCTGCAGCGTGAGCCGCAGAACGAAGACGCGATCCTCGGCCTGACCGAGATTTACAGCGCGCAGGGTGACAAAGATGCCGCGCGCGCAGAGCTGGCGAAATTGCCCGCCGCGCAAAACGGCCAGCCGCTGTCGCTCAACATGCAGCGCCGGATCGCGATGGCGCAGGCAGGCCTGGGCGATTCCGCCGCCGCAGAACAGACCTTCAACAAAATCATTCCGCAGGCTAAATCGCATCCCGGCTCCATGGAAAACGCGCTGGTGTTACGTGATGCCGCGCGTTTCCAGGCGCAAAACGGTCAGCCTCAGCAGGCGCTGGAAACCTATAAAGACGCGATGGTGTCGACGGGCATCACCACGACGCGTCCGGCCGACAACGACAGTTTCACCCGCCTGACGCGTAACGATGAAAAGGACGACTGGCTGAAGCGCGGCGTGCGCAGTGACGCCGGTGACTTGTACCGTCAGCAGGATGTTAACGTCACGCTGCAGCACGACTACTGGGGTTCCAGCGGAACGGGCGGCTATTCCGACCTGAAAGCGCACACCACCATGCTGCAGGTGGATGCCCCGCTGTCTGACGGGCGCATGTTCTTCAGAAGCGATCTGGTCAACATGGACGCCGGTTCATTTGATAACAATAACGGGACCTACGATCCAAAATGGGGGACCTGCTACGAAACGCCGTGTAGCGGCAACACCCATCAGTCCGACAATGGCGCAAGCGTCGCCGTCGGCTGGCAGAATAAAACCTGGGCGATGGATATTGGCACTACGCCAATGGGCTTTGACGTCGTCGACGTGGTGGGCGGTATCAGCTACAGCAGCGATCTGGGCCCCATCGGCTATACCGTTAACGCCCATCGCCGCCCAATCTCCAGCTCCCTGCTGGCGTTCGCCGGGCAAAAAGATACTAACACCGGCACCACCTGGGGCGGCGTACGTGCCACCGGTGGCGGCGTAAGCATGAGCTATGACAAAGGGGAAGCGAACGGCGTCTGGTCAAGCCTGAACGCGGAAACGCTGACGGGTAAAAATGTGGAAGATAACTGGCGCGTCCGCTGGATGACGGGTTACTACTACAAGCTCATTAATAAAAACAACGAGCGCCTGACGGTCGGCGTCTCCAATATGCTCTGGCACTATGACAAAGACCTGAGCGGTTATACCCTGGGTCAGGGCGGCTACTACAGCCCGCAGGAGTATGTCTCCTTCGCACTGCCGGTGACCTGGCGTAAACGCACGGAGAACTGGTCCTGGGAGCTGGGTGGCTCGGTGTCCTGGTCTCACTCTAAAACCAAAGACGAGCTGCGCTACCCGATTCAGAACCTGATCCCGACCGATGAGCCAGACCGCTATACCGACCGGGGCGCGATGGAAACCGGCAGCAGCTCCTCAGGCACGGGTTATACCGCGCGGGCCATTATCGAACGCCGCGTAACGTCCAACTGGTTTGTGGGCATGGGCGTGGATATTCAGGAAGCGAAAGACTATACCCCAAGCCATGCGCTGATCTATGTGCGTTACTCTGCTGCAGGCTGGCAGGGCGATATGGACTTACCGCCGCAGCCGCTTATCCCTTACGCGGACTGGTAATCGGATTTTCCTTAATCCATTTGTAAGTCTCTCTTAATAGCGCGGCAATCGGGTATACTCAGGCGCGCCAGGTTTACACCCTGGCGCGCCCTGCGCTTCGAGTTTTGTGGAGAGTCATTTTGCGTGTCAGCCGTTCCTTAACAATCAAACAGATGGCGATGGTTTCTGCCGTCACCATGCTGTTTGTACTGCTCTTCTGCGTAATTTTGCTGTTTCATTCCGTACAGCAGAATCGCTATAACACGGCTTCGCAGTTAGAAAGTATCGCCCGCTCGGTGCGCGGCCCGCTCTCTGCCTCTATCCTGAAAGGGGATATTCCCGAAGCGGAAACCATTTTAAAACGCATTCAGCCTGCCGGCGTCGTGAGCCGCGCCGATGTGGTCTTGCCCAACCAGTTTCAGGCGCTGCGGATGAGCTTTATCCCGGAGCGTCCCGTCCCGATGATGGTGATGCGCCTGTTTGAACTGCCGGTGCAAATTTCGCTGCCCGTTTATTCGCTCGAACGCCCTGCCAACCCGCAGCCGCTGGCCTACCTGGTATTACAGGCGGACTCCTACCGCATGTATAAATTCGTCATGAGCTGGGTGGTTACGTTAGTGACCACTTGCTTACTTATGACGCTTATTCTCAGCGTGGCGCTCACCTGGTGCATTAACCGGCTGATTGTTCATCCGCTGCGCCGTATCGCCCGCGAGCTGAATACGCTTGCGCCGCAGGATCAGATGGGGCATCAGCTTGAGCTCCCGCGTCTGCATCATGACGATGAGATAGGTATGCTGGTGCGCAGCTACAACCTCAACCAGCAGCGCATCCAGCGCCAGCAGGATGAGTTAAACAGCAGCGCCACGCGCTTCCCGGTGTCGGAGCTTCCTAATAAAGCCTTCCTGATGGCGATGCTGGAGCAGACCGTTGCCCGTCAGCAAACTACGGCGCTGATGGTTATCGCCTGTGAAACCCTGCAGGACACGGCTGGCGTGCTCAGGGAGAGCCAGCGCGAAATGCTGCTGCTGACTCTGGTCGAAAAAGTGAAGTCTGTCCTGGCCCCGCGCATGGTGCTGACCCAGGTCAGCGGTTACGACCTGGTGGTGATTGCCAACGGCGTAAAAGAACCCTGGCATGCGATCACTTTAGGTCAGCAAGTACTCACTGTCATTAATGAGCGGTTGCCCATTCAGGGTATCCAGCTTCGTCCAAGCGCCAGTATCGGTATTGCGATGTACTATGGCGATTTAACGGCAGAGCAGCTTTATCATCGCGCGTTCTCGGCGGCATTCACCGCCCGGCGCAAAGGCAAAAATCAGATCCAGTTCTTCGCGCCGGAAGAGATGGAAAAGGCGCAGCAGCGCCTGACGGAAGAGAGCGACATCCTGACCGCGCTGGATAACCGCCAGTTTGCCCTCTGGCTACAGCCGCAGGTGAATTTGCAGACGGGAGAAGTGAAAAGCGCCGAGGCACTGCTGCGCGTGCAGCAGCCGGATGGCTCATGGGAGCTGCCGGAAGGGCTGATTGAGCGCATTGAGTCCTGCGGCCTGATGGTTACCGTCGGCTACTGGGTGCTGGAAGAGTCCTGCCGTCAGCTTGCCGCCTGGCAGGAGCGCGGCGTGACGCTGCCGCTGTCGGTCAATTTGTCTGCCCTGCAGCTTATGCACCCGACCATGGTTTCAGAGATGCTGGAGCTGATCCATCGTTACCGAATCAAGCCTGATACGTTAACTCTTGAAGTGACGGAGAGCCGACGCATCGACGACCCTAATCAGGCGGTCGCGATCCTGAAACCGCTGCGTAGTGCCGGCATTCGCATCGCGCTGGACGATTTTGGCATGGGGTACGCCGGGCTGCGTCAGCTTCAGCACATGAAAACCCTTCCGGTGGATGTGCTCAAAATTGATAAAGCGTTTGTCGACGGTCTGCCGGGCGACAGCAGCATGGTGCAGGCGATTATCCAGATGGCGCGCAGCCTCAATCTGCATCTTATTGCCGAGGGAATTGAAACCGAAGCGCAACGCGCCTGGCTGGCAGAGGCGGGCGTGGAGAGCGGACAAGGCTTCCTTTTTGCCCCTGCTGTTCCTTCGGATGTCTTTGAAGAACGATACCTTTCTGGTGCTGACAATAACGCAAAAGTGTAATTTTGTTGCTGGCTTGTGCGAGCCAGCTCAAAGTTCTTAACATTTGTGTTTCAAATTTGAACTGAGTTTATTTCTGTCCTGTTATGTGGGTGTTATTTTAAAGCCGCAGGTTAACCATAACCTTACAAAGCCTGTGGTTTTTCTTCCCAAGGACACCTTATGAAAACCTCACTCTTCAAAAGTCTTTATTTCCAGGTCCTGACAGCCATCGCCATCGGTATTCTGCTGGGTCACTATTACCCTGAGCTGGGCGCGCAAATGAAACCGCTTGGCGACGCGTTCGTTAAGCTCATTAAAATGGTCATCGCTCCGGTGATCTTCTGTACCGTCGTGACGGGCATCGCTGGCATGGAAAGCATGAAGGCGGTCGGTCGTACTGGTGCAGTGGCGCTTCTCTATTTTGAAGTGGTCAGTACCCTTGCGCTGATTATCGGTCTGATCATCGTCAACGTGGTGCAGCCGGGCGCGGGGATGAACGTAGACCCGTCAACGCTGGATGCCAAAGCGGTCGCGGTGTATGCCGAGCAGGCGAAGGATCAGGGCGTGGTGGCATTCCTGCTGGACGTAATCCCGGGCAGCGTCATTGGCGCGTTCGCCAGCGGAAACATCCTGCAGGTTCTGCTGTTTGCCGTGATGTTTGGTTTTGCCCTGCACCGTCTGGGCAGCAAAGGCCAGCTTATCTTTAATGTGATCGAAAGCTTCTCGCAGGTTATTTTCGGCATCATCAATATGATCATGCGCCTGGCGCCGATCGGTGCTTTCGGGGCGATGGCCTTTACCATCGGTAAGTATGGCGTCGGTACGCTGGTGCAGCTGGGTCAGCTGATTATCTGCTTCTATATCACCTGTATACTTTTTGTGGTTGTGGTGCTGGGGTCCATCGCCCGCGCGACGGGTTTCAACATCTTCAAATTTATCCGTTACATCCGTGAAGAGCTGCTGATTGTTCTGGGGACCTCCTCTTCAGAATCGGCGCTGCCGCGTATGCTCGACAAGATGGAAAAGCTGGGGTGCCGTAAATCGGTGGTCGGGCTGGTGATCCCGACGGGCTACTCCTTCAACCTGGACGGCACCTCGATATACCTGACGATGGCGGCCGTGTTTATCGCTCAGGCGACCAACAGCCATATGGATATTTTCCACCAGATTACCCTGCTGGTGGTGCTCCTGCTCTCTTCTAAAGGCGCGGCAGGGGTGACGGGCAGCGGATTTATCGTGCTGGCTGCCACCATTTCCGCTGTGGGTCACCTGCCGGTGGCGGGTCTGGCGTTGATTCTCGGTATTGACCGCTTTATGTCTGAGGCGCGTGCGTTAACCAACCTGGTGGGTAACGGCGTGGCGACGGTAGTGGTGGCGAAATGGGTGAAAGAGCTGGATCACAAAAAGCTCGACGATACTCTGAATAACCGTTCAACTGACAGCAAAAATCCTGGCTTAACCTCTTAATCTTGTCACAAATGCCCGTATTCCCTTGTCGGGATGCGGGCTCCTGCGCATAATAACTGTTCGTACCTGTCATAATTCGACAAGATTTTTTTTGGGTATATTTCACTTCTGACCGTGACGTTTTGCCGAACGCGCGGTCTAATCGACGTGTTTTCATCGTCATCTTTAAGAGTGAAGCGCGTCGCGAAACACTCTTTTTTAACCAGGAATGTTGATCAGGGGTTCACATGCAGGGCACAAAAATTCGACTCTTAACCGGCGGTTTGCTGATGATGGCAGCAGCCAGTTATGTGCAGGCAGATGCGCTCCAGCCAGACCCGGCCTGGCAACAAGGGACATTAGCGAACGGTTTTCAGTGGCAGGTTTTAGCCACTCCGCAACGTCCCAGTGACCGTGTAGAAATCCGTCTGTCCATTAATACCGGTTCCCTCGCGGAAAGCACTCAGCAAACCGGTTTTAGCCATTTTATTCCCCGGCTGGCGCTCACGCAGAGCGGCAGCCTGCAAGCGGTTCAGGTGCGTTCGCTTTGGCAGCAGGCCATCGATCCGAAACGCCCACTCCCTCCGGCGGTGGTCTCGTATGACTACACCATGTTTAACCTGAGCCTGCCTAATAACCGTAACGATCTGCTAAAAGAAGCGCTTACGTATCTCTCCGATGCCTCTGGCAATCTGGCGATTACGCCGGATACCGTCAACTATGCGTTGAGTAACAGCGACATGGTGGCGACCTGGCCTGGAGATACCAAAGAGGGCTGGTGGCGTTACCGACTGAAAGGCTCGACGCTGCTGGGACATGACCCGGCCGAACCGCTGAAACAGCCTGTCGATGCCGAACAGGTAAAATCGTTCTACCAGAAGTGGTACACCCCGGACGCCATGACGCTGATCGTGGTGGGTAACGTGGACAGCCGCGCGGTGGTGGAGCAGATCAACAAAGCATTTGGTGATTTGAAAGGCAAGCGTGAAACGCCAGCCCCTGTTCCGACGCTCTCTCCGCTGCGTGCAGAGCCTGTCAGCATTATGACGGACGCCGTGCGTCAGGATCGCCTCTCCGTCATGTGGGATAACGCCTGGCAGCCCATCCGCGAGTCCGCGGCGATGCTGCGCTACTGGCGTGCCGATCTGGCGCGTGAAGCGCTGTTCTGGCACGTTCAGCAGACGCTGAGCAAGAACAACGTGAAGAATATCGGTCTTGGCTTTGACTGCCGCGTGCTGTTCCAGCGTGCGCAGTGCGCCATCAACGTTGAGTCGCCGGGCGATAAGCTGAATGCCAATCTGGGCGTGGTCGCAAAAGAACTGGCAAAAGTGCGTAAAGAGGGGCTTTCCGAAGAGGAATTCAACGCTCTCGTGGCGCAGAAAAAACTTGAGCTGCAGAAGCTGTTTGCGACCTACGCTCGCGCCGATACCGACATTCTGATCAGCCAGCGTATTCGCTCTCTGCAGAACCAGGTGGTGGACATTGCGCCGGAACAGTACCAGAAACTGCGTCAGGACTTCCTGAACGGTCTGACCGTCGATATGCTCAATCAGGACCTCCGTCAGCAGCTGTCGCAGGAGATGGCGTTGATCCTCCTGCAGCCGAAGGGCGAGCCGGAATATGACATGAAGGAACTTCAGAAAACCTGGGATTCTATTATGGCTACCGCGCCGCAGCCAGTGCAGGCCGCCACGTCCGATGATTTACATCCGGACGCGACGGATATTCCGCAGGGGCAGTAATGCTTAAACATTCCCTCTCCCTGTGGGAGAGGGTTAGGGTGAGGGCATCAGCCCGCACCTGACTTAAACAGGCATCGCCTCGCGCGGAATAATCGCCCCTCGATACTGAATCACCGTGCTGGCCGTCAGGTGACCACGCTGTGCCGCCGCTTCCGGCGTTCCACCCATCAGCCGTACTGCCAGATAGCCCGCGCTGAATGAATCACCGGCCGCCGTGGTATCAATCACTTTCTCTTTGGCAAGCTTCACCGCCGGCACGTCAACCAGCGCTTCGCCCGCCACCGCGACCAGGCATGAATCCGCCCCGCGCTTAATCACCACTTCGCTCACGCCTGCCGCCTGCGTGCGTGCAATCACCTCCTCTACCGGTTTCTCACCCCACAGGGCGTCTTCATCGTCGAGCGTGAGGAAGGCGATGTCGGTGCACTGCAGCATCTGCTGATAGACCTGCTGCGTCTCTTCGCGGCTGGCCCACAGGCGCGGGCGGTAGTTGTTATCGAAAATAACCTTGCCGCCGTTTGCACGGCATTCTCGCAGCAGCGAGAGCAGCTTTTCACGGCTGGTAGGGCTCAGGATCGCCAGGCTAATGCCGCTCAGATAGAGGTAGTCAAAGGTCGCGAGCTCTTCGCAGATGGCCGCTGCCGCGTCGCTCTCCAGCCAGAATTTGGCCGCGGCTTCGTTACGCCAGTAATAAAACGTGCGTTCGCCGGTGCTGTCGGTTTCGATGTAATAAAGCCCAGGGAGGCGGTTCTCCATACGCTGAATCAGCGACGTTTCAACATGTTCACTCTGCCAGGCCTCCAGCATTTGCTGGCTGAAGCTGTCCGTGCCCAGGGCGGTCACGTAGTTCACGGTAAGCGCCTCAGGTGCAACCTGACGGGCAATATAAACGGACGTGTTTAACGTATCGCCACCAAATCCGCGGCTGACTTCCGCGCCTTTTTGTGACAGCTCAATCATGCATTCGCCAATCACGGCAATTTTTTTGGACATAGTCGTGAACCTGAACAGAAGAATTATCAGCAGTGTGCGCTGAGTGAATTAACCGGTCAACTATATTAAAACAACGTTCCATTATTTTATTTGAGCCAGCGCGTGTTCCCGCGCATTTCTGTCATCTTAATTTCATTTTCCCGGTGAATTGAACATAAAGTTCTCAATTGTCGCGCCGATAATCCTGTGACGAGTCCAGAAAGGCTATCCCAACAACAGGACATCTGAAATGAAGTCAGAGCAGGTTATCCAGCGGCTGAGCACTACGCCTGAGGCAAGTATTGAGAACTTGCAGGAGCATCGCTACTGGCTGCAATGTGAGCGTGCGTACACCTATCAGCCGATCTACCGAACAGATGGTCGACTGATGGCAATTGAAATTTTGACCGTCGTTACGCATCCCTCAAACCCTACTCAGCGCATCGCGCCGGATCGCTATTTTGCCGAAGTTGCCGTTCGCCAGCGTCTGGACGTGCTGGAAGAGCAGCTTCGTATGCTGGCGACGAAGCAACCTTTTTTCGAACAGCACGATATCCTCGCCTCAGTAAACGTCGATGGTCCAACCCTGCTGGCGCTGCGTCAGAACGCAAAATTGCAGGAGCTGATCGCCACCCTGCCGTGGATGCGCTTTGAGCTGGTGGAGCATGTCCGCCTGCCGCAGAATTCCTCGTTTGCGTCGATATGCGAATACGGCCCGCTGTGGCTGGATGACTTTGGCACCGGCATGGCGAACTTCTCCGCCTTGAGTGAAGTACGCTACGATTACATCAAAGTGGCCCGCGACCTGTTCATTATGCTGCGTCAAACCCCGGAAGGGCGGAATCTGTTTACGCTGTTATTACAGCTGATGAACCGCTATTGCCAGGGCGTGATTGTTGAAGGTGTAGAAACACTGGAAGAGTGGCGTGATGTGCAAAACTCCCCCGCAGCGGCGGCGCAAGGCTATTATCTCTCCCGCCCGGTACCCATGGATCGCCTCGATAGCGTTATAACGACCCTCTGATAAGCCCGCTTCCCTTTGTCTGGACTATAGTTTTACAGGACAGGTCATCAGGAAAGGGGATAAAAATGACGAGAACAACCAGGGTAATCTCCTGGACAGCAGGGATTTTCTTGTTGTTGATCGTGGTCGTCGCCATCATTATTGCGACGTTTGACTGGAACCGTCTCAAGCCGACCATCAACCAGAAAGTCTCAACCGAACTGAACCGCCCCTTCGCCATACGCGGTGATTTAGGGGTGGTGTGGGAGCGTCAGAAAGAGGAGCCCGGCTGGCGAAGCTGGATCCCCTGGCCACACGTCCATGCCGACGACATCATTCTCGGCAACCCTCCGGATATCCCGGACGTCACCATGATCCACCTGCCGCGCGTTGAAGCCACGCTGGCTCCTCTGGCGCTCTTCACCAAAACGGTCTATCTGCCGTGGATCAAACTTCAGCAGCCCGATGCGCGTCTGATCCGACTTTCAGAAAAAAACAACAACTGGACGTTTAACCTTGCCAGCGACAGCGAAAAAGATCCGAATGCCCAGCCTTCCTCCTGGTCATTCCGTCTCGACAATATTCTTTTCGATCGCGGACGGATCGCCATCGACGATAAGGTCAGCAAGGCGGATGTGGAGATCCTCGTCGATCCGCTGGGCAAACCGCTACCGTTTAGCGAGGTCACGGGCACGAAAGCAAAAGGCGACGCGGCAAGCGTGGGTGACTATGTCTTCGGCCTGACGGCAAAAGGACGCTACAACGATCGGCCTCTCAGCGGTAAAGGGAAAATTGGCGGCATGCTGGCGCTACGGAGCGAAGGCACGCCGTTCCCGGTTCAGGCGGACTTCCGTTCCGGTAACACCCGCGTGGCGTTCGTTGGCACGGTCAACGACCCGATGAATATGGGCGGCGTCGATCTTCAGCTTAAATTTGCCGGCGATTCGCTGGGCGAGCTGTATGAACTGACCGGCGTGCTGCTGCCGGATACCCCACCGTTCGAAACGGACGGGCATCTGGTTGCCAAAATCGACACCGAAAAATCGTCCGTTTTTGACTACCGGGATTTCAACGGCCGCATCGGCGACAGTGATATTCACGGCACGCTGACCTACACCACCGGAAAACCGCGCCCGAAACTGGAAGGGGATGTTGAGTCCCGTCAGCTGCGTCTGGCCGACCTGGGCCCGCTAATTGGCGTGGACTCGGGTAAAGGGACCAAGTCGAAAGAGGTCAAAAAGGATGTTCAGCCTGCCGGCAAAGTGCTGCCATACGATCGCTTCGAAACCGACAAATGGGACGTGATGGATGCGGATGTGCGCTTCAAAGGCGGAAAAATTGAACATGGCAGTACGCTGCCGATCAGCAATCTTTCGACCCATATCCTCCTCAAAAACGCTGACCTGCGCCTGCAGCCGCTGAAGTTCGGCATGGCGGGCGGGACGATTTCCTCGAATATTCATCTGGAAGGCGATAAAAAGCCGATGCAGGGAAGAGCGGAGATCCAGGCGCGTCGATTGAAGCTGAAAGAGCTGATGCCGAATGTAGAGCTGATGCAGAAAACCCTCGGTGAAATGAACGGTGATGCCGACATTCGCGGCGTGGGGAACTCGGTGGCGGCGCTGCTGGGCAGCGGCAATGGTAACCTGAAGCTGCTGATGAACGACGGGCTGGTGAGCCGAAACCTGATGGAGATCCTGGGGCTGAACGTCGGTAACTACGTCATCGGGCAAATCTTCGGTGATGACGAGGTGCGGGTGAACTGCGCGGCGGCCAATCTGGATCTGGTTAACGGCGTGGCGCGTCCGCAGATATTTGCCTTCGACACGGAAAACGCGGTGATTAACGTGACCGGGACAGCCAGCATGGCCTCGGAGCAGCTTGATCTGACGATTGACCCGGAAAGTAAGGGGATCCGCATCATCACCCTGCGCTCGCCGCTTTACGTGCGCGGAACCTTCAAAAACCCGCAGGCGGGCGTGAAGCCCGGACCGCTGATTGCGCGCGGTGCGGTGGCTGCGGCCCTGGCGACGCTGGTCACCCCGGCCGCAGCGCTGCTGGCGTTGATTTCGCCGTCTGAGGGCGAAGCGAATCAGTGCCGGACTATTTTGTCGCAGATGAAGAAGTAGCTCCCTTTCTCCCTCTCCCTGTGGGAGAGGGCCGGGGTGAGGGCATCAGGCCGCAGTGAATTACAGAGCCTGGTGCTTCGTCTCGTGCGTCAGCAGCAGCGCAATCAGCGTCAGCGCCGCCATGGCCGCCAGATAGACGCCCACATAGAACAGACCATAGTTCGCCTGCAGCCAGGTGGCGATATACGGCGCAACGGACGCGCCCAGAATAGAGGCAACGTTGTAGGAGAACGACGCGCCGGTATAACGCACTTCCGTCGGGAACAGCTCAGGCAGCAGCGCGCCCATCGGGCCGAAGGTCAGCCCCATCAGGCTCAGACCAATCAGCAGATAGGCCATCACCAGCGCCGGACTACCTGAACCCAGCAGCGGCGGGAAGACGAACAGAGCAAACAGAACGATCAGCGTGGTGATCGTAATCATGCTTGCACGACGACCAAATTTATCCGCAAGCAGGCCCGCAATCGGAACCATCACGCCAAACCCGATCACCGCCATCATCAGCATCCACAGCACTTCGTTACGCGGCAGCCCCAGGCCAACCGGCGCGGCGGCGGTACTGAACGTCATGGAGTAGACGGTCATAATGTAGAACAGCGTATAGGTTGCCAGCATGATGAACGTGCCCAGTACGGTCACGCGGACGTGTTTGGTCAGCAGCGTACCCAGCGGCACTTTCACCTGCTTGTTCGCCGCGGCCACTTTCGCAAAAACAGGAGTCTCATGCAGCGAAACACGCACATACAGGCCAATCAGCACCAGCACGGCTGAGAAGATAAACGGGAGACGCCAGCCCCAGCTCATGAACTGTTCATCCGTCAGCAGCCACGAAAGCAGCAGGAACGTCCCGTTGGCAAAGAAGAAGCCAATCGGCGCGCCCAGCTGCGGGAATGAACCGTACAGCGCGCGCTTGCGCGCCGGGGCGTTCTCGGTGGCCAGCAGCGCCGCGCCGCCCCATTCACCGCCCAGCCCCAGACCCTGACCGAAACGCGCCAGCGCCAGCAGGACCGGCGCCAGAATGCCGATGGTTTCATAGGTCGGCAGCAGACCGATGGCTACGGTGGAGATGCCCATCGTCAGCAGCGAGGCCACCAGGGTGACTTTTCGGCCAATGCGATCGCCAAAGTGTCCAAACAGCGCAGAGCCAATCGGACGCGCAACAAACGCGATGGCAAAGGTCGCCAGAGACTGCAGCGTGGCCGCCGTCGGATCGCCCTGCGGGAAGAAAATATGCGGGAAGACGATGACCGCGGCGGTGGCATAAATATAAAAGTCGAAGAACTCAATGGCGGTGCCAATCAGCGAGGCGACGACAACTTTATTGCGCGAGTTTACCGGAACGTTTTCCGTTCCTGAGTCGAGTGTGGTGGCTGTTGCTTGCATAATATTTTCTTATTTTTGTCGAACGAAAGGCCATATTACGCACAGCAAAAGCGACATTTCAATCTGTAACAAAGCCGCGCGCTGGTGATAAAAGCAACAAAAAGCGGATAATTTTCAGGCCAGCGAAAACACGTCTATGAAATGCTTCACAGATTTTAAATATTAGTCAATTAAACTGGTTTTCGGTTAAATAAAAGTTACGGACTGGATTTATATGCTGAAATGATGAATCGGGCTGAAATTTCAGCCCGAGAGCAGGGCTAGCGGTGCGTTTTACCGGGCATTCGCGTGTCGCCTTTGTATTCGGCGGTGGCAATCCATGCCGCGCAGAACAGGGTCAGGCGCGCGAAAAAGTAGAAGAAGGCCATCAGTCCCAGCACCGAGCCAAACGCCGCGCCAGAAGGGGATTTCACCAGCGACGGCAGCGTGTAGGTCATCACGATTTTGATCACCTCAAAGCCGATCGCCGCAATCAACGTGCCGCGAATCAGCGCCTTCTTGCGCGGACGATGGCGGGGCAAGCGCCAGAAGATCCAGAAGAACAGCAGGTAGTTGGCAAAGATGGAAATGGCCAGCCCAATGCCGCGCCAGGCGGGCTTCAGCCATTCGATGTAATCAAGGTAGAGCGCGGAGATGATCATCTGCTGCGCCGAGCCCGCCACGGAGGTAATGGAAAGCGTCACGATCAGCGCGACGAGCAGGCCAATCAGCGAAACAAAATCGCGGAGATACTTCACCCAGATTTTCTCCTCGTCCTGCGGCTTACGCTCCCAGACGTCGCGCGACTGGGCGCGGATGGCCTCGCGCAGGTTGCCCATCCAGTTAACGCCGGAGTAAAGCGCAATCAGCAAACCGACGATACCCACGGTGATACGCTGCTGAACGGCGGTATTGATGGTGCTCTTGAGGGTGCTGGCAAGGGTCGGGTCACTGACGTTATTCAGGATTTTATTGAAGATATCCTGCAGTAGCGTCGGGTGCGACGCGAGCACAAAACCGGCTGCCGCAAACGACACCATCAGGATTGGGATCATCGACAGGAAGGAAAAATAGGTGATGGCGGCACCAAACTGGTTCCCCATGCGGTCATTAAACCGTTCTGTGGCGCGTATCAGGTGCGCAATCATGGGAAACTGCTGAATTCTCGCGGCGATGCCGGTGACGGTCCCCAGCGCTTTGCTGGCGGTGCCTGGCGTTTTGGCCTCTTCTGGCCCGGTTTCCATCTTTTTGACGGGTTCATACTCTAAATGTTGGGTGGGTCGTTGCGGGTTGTTTTCCGGCGTCACGCGCATTTTCCTTTTCGTTGAGCTGGATGTGTTTTTGAATTATAGCTTGCGGCTAGTCCACGTAAGCTTTTGTGAGTTCGGTAAGCCACTCCATGAACAGATGGACCCGGCGGGAGAGGTTGCGGCGGTGAGGGTAAATCAGGGAGACGGGCATCGGTTCGGCCCGGTATTGCGGGAGGATCTCAATCAGTTTCTTCGCGCGCAGTAAATCGCGCACCCCAACCCGCGGAACCTGAATAATGCCCAGCCCGGCGAGACAGGCAGCCTGGTAAGTTTCCGTGCTGTTGACGGTTAACACCCCGCCCGTTTTAATCCACTGCGTCGCACTGCCGTTATAAAACTCAAAGCCCTGCGGGCGGGTTCCCAGCATCGCGGCGTAGTGGATCACGGCGTGCGAGCCTAAATCGTCCAGGGTTTCCGGATAGCCAAATCGCGCCAGATAGTCCGGGCTGGCGCAGTTAATCACCGACAGCTTGCCCAGCGGACGGGCAATCAGCCCTGAATCCTTCAAAGTGCCGACGCGCACCACGCAATCAAAACCTTCGCGGATCACATCCACCAGACGATCGCTGCTGCTGAGCTCGAGTTCAATGCCCGGATAGTGCTGCAGAAAAGCAGGCAGTTTGGGGATGACTAAATTTCGAGCAACGCCGACGGGCATATCCACGCGGAGCCGACCGCTGATGCTGGAGGGATCGTGCTGAAACATACCGTCGAGTTCATCAAGGTTTGCCAGCAGATCTTTCGCCCGTTCGTAATAGACCATGCCGTCCTGCGTCAGGCTGACGCGGCGCGTGGTGCGGTGCAATAGCTGGGTGCCAAGCCGGTTTTCCAGAGCCTGAATTTGCCGCGAGACGCTGCCTTTCGGCAGGGTTAATGTTTCGGCCGCGCGGGAAAAACTTTCCAGTTCCGCGACGCGGACGAACAGCTGCATTGCGTGAATTTTATCCATAGAGGAAGCTCATTGTTGTTTCTGGTGAAACAGTGAAGCGTTTTAACCCATCTTTATTGATTTTCTATCACCTAATAAGCTCTTTCTCAATCTCCTTAACAGCCAAAACGAGGTTTATGATGAGTGAACGTATCGCATTAGTGACGGGTGGTAGCCGTGGTCTGGGCAAAAACGCTGCGTTAAAGCTGGCGGCAGACGGCACGGGAATTGTCCTGACATACAACCGTAGCCAGCAGGAAGCGCTGGATGTTGTGCATGAAATTCAGCAAAAAGGCGTCAACGCAGCGGCATTACAGCTCAACGTCGGTGATATCACGAGTTTTGATCATTTTGCCCGACAGCTTCAGGAAACCCTTAAGACCGTCTGGCAGCGCGAAACCTTTGACTATTTATTGAACAATGCCGGAACGGGTTTATACGCGCCCTATGCCGACACGACGGAGGCTCAGTTTGATGAAGCGCTGAACATTCATTTCAAAGGACCTTTCTTCCTGACCCAGCGCCTGCTGCCGCTGCTTAACGACGGGGGTCGTATCCTCAACGTCTCCAGCGGGCTGGCCCGTTTTACCCAGCCGGGCTCAGGGACCTACGCGGCCATGAAGGGGGCGATGGAAGTGCTGACGCGTTATCAGGCGAAAGAGCTGGGCGCGCGCGGAATTTCCGTCAATATCATTGCGCCGGGCGCGATAGAAACTGACTTTGGAGGCGGACGCGTGCGCGACAACGCGGAGCTGAATCAGCTTCTGGCCTCGCAGACGGCGCTGGGACGGGTGGGGCTGCCGGACGATATTGGCGATGCCATTGCGGCACTGCTCAGCGATAAGCTGGGCTGGATGAATGCGCAACGTATTGAAGTATCAGGCGGTATGTTCCTGTGATACACGGGCTTAGGGCGAAGGAGCCCCTTAAGGAAACCCTTAGTATGGATGTGTCTGCATACTGACAGTGATAAAGAACGCAGGCAGCCATAGCCGATAACCCATTTTCATCACGATATTTCTCCAGAGAAAGACCCGGATGTTTTTTTATTAACGCAGCGGCCGCTGAGAATATTTTCAGCGAATGACGTTTGATATTCGTTTCCTCTTAATAGTGACATTAAAGAGGAAACGACGTCCGGGAAATATCTGCTAAAAAGCGGTTGGTCAGGAATTATTATTCAGGTATTCCTGCTGTAATAAACCAAATAGCCAGTCATTTTGCCAGCGCCCCGCAAGGTAATAGCTTTCGCGTAATTCACCTTCCAGGCGAAAGCGGGCTTTTTCCAGCAGGCGTCTTGACGCGACATTTCCCGCGGTGACGGTGGCGGTGAGTCGCCGTATACCGCCCTGATGAAAAGCGTAATCGCAAAGCGCTTTCAGGGATTCAAAGCCGTAACCTTTCCCCTGCGCCTCGGGTGCGAAAAGGAAGCCCACTTCTGCGCAGTCCTCCTCCCGATGAATATACCCGGTAACGCCCAGCGGGGCCTGTGAGGCGGTGTCACGTACGACGAGACAAAGCCAGTGGGCGCTGCCCGGTGCCCATGGGGCCAGGCGCGAATCAAACGCCTCGCGGATCGCCGCGACGGGACGATCTTCCGCCACAAAGCGCATCACGTCCGGGTGCTGCTGTAGCGCCAGAAAAAAGGGCCAGTCTTGTTCCTGAAGGGGCGAACAGGTCAGGCGAGAGGTAATTAAAACTGGCATTCAGATTCTCCTGAAACATTTTAAATCATTTTAGGGTTGTCACTTTATTTCAACAGAAAGTCAGGTATGGTTAACCGCGTATAAATAAAAAGAATAAAGGGCGTTTCGTGCCCATTCCGGATGTCTTCGTTGTCGCTTAAGGAAAACAATGACTCTCAGCACATCACATCATATTCGCGAACAGTTTGAACACTGTCTGGCGGTCATTCGCCATGCGTCGGTGGAAATTTTACTCCTTCTGAATGTACATGCTTCTGAGGGCAAAGATCCACGCTGGTTCCTGGAACAACTCGACAGCGCGCGATTAGCTCTGGGCGGCTGGGGAGCCGTTGCGAAAAAACTCAACCTGAATGATGCCGAGATGTCGGAATTTACGCTCCAGCTGCGCCTGCTGCAGCAGCGCGTTCCGCAGTATGAAAGCGGACAGGATGTGAGTGAAAACCAGCTTATTGCGGCGATGCGGTTTGTGACCGCTCTGGAACATCTTCGCCTGCAGCAGCCGCTGTTGACCTACAGCACTGACCTGGCACCGGGAAGCGAACTCCAGCAGCAGCAGGCGCACAAGCAGGTACGCGCGATTGAGCTGATGATTAAAGGGCTCATCCAGCAGGCCTGGCCCGATCAGGTGCGGCTGAACAACCATCTCAAGACCCTGTTTAACGCTGACCGCGTGCGGCGCTGGCTGAAGCTTGGCGAGATCAATGATGTCCTCAGCGGCATGATGTTCAGCGAACTGGCGCAGATGCTGGTGGATAAAAAAGAGTTCAGCCGCTATTACGCTTCGCTGTTCAGCGACCCGTCCATGCTGACGCTGCTGGTTGAACCGCGCAAAACGCTGCAAACCTTCCTCGATGACATTCGGCAAATCCGTAACAACATCACCGTCCAGAAAACGTTAAGCCCGGCGCAAATCCAGCTGCTGGATAACTACTACGCGCAGATCGCGCGGCCCGTTCAGCGCGCGTTTGAAGAGGGGAGAACGCGCGTCAATCCGGCCGGATTCATGGCGGTAGATGCCAGCGAATTGCATACCTTCTGGGAAAAGGCGCAGAAAATGGATCGGGTCACCGGTGGGGATCTGTTTGAAGTCCGTGACACCATTGAAAAGCCGACCCAGCGCGCGCCGCGTACCCCCGAACAACGCGAGCAGCTCATTTCCGGTGTGCTATGGGGGGCGGTTGGCGTCATGGTGATTGCTATCGTGGCGGGGGGCTTCTGGCTGGTGACCAGCAGCAAACCGCAGCCTGCAACCGCCAGCGCGGCTGAAGCGGCTTCTCCGCAGGAAATGCGCGAGACGCCTTCTTCGCGCGAAACGCTCACGCGCATGGGGGTCACCTGGGACGAGAATAATTTCCGCTCGGCCATTAACCGCAACGATACCCGCGTGACCCTGCTGTTTTTGCAGGGCGGCATGGACTGGAAGCTCTCCTGGACCGAAGAGGCGATGTCGGCAGGCTATGACGATGTGCTGGAGTTGATGTTACGCTACCGGCAGAACATGGTGGAAGAGAAGCCGTGCCGTCGCTTCATCAACACGCTCAGCCACGCCATGTCGAACGGCGAGTCTCTGACCTCGGTACGTAAAGAGTATCTCAAAGCTTTCTGCACCGTTCCTGCGGTGGTGAAACGCCAGCAGCACGATCTCGACATGGCCACACGCCGCGCGCAGTCGCAGCCGGATGCCACCACGAAAAAATGGCAGTCCATTCAGACTGCCATTTATGAGGTGATTCGCTAACATTTTCCCCTCACCCCAGCCCTCTCCCCATAGGGACGAGGGAGATGAAGAGCGCACCGTGCAGTCCCCTCTCCCCTATGGGGAGAGGATTAGGGTGAGGGTGAGGGCACCAGACCGCACCCCGCTTAAGGCTCCCCATACAACCCAATCAGCCGCCGCACCACGCCGTTCGTCCAGCCGAAACCGTCCTGCAGCGGATACTCACCCCCGCCGCCTTCGCGCGGCGTGCTGCTGGCGATGTGATACTTCTCAATCAGCTTGTGATGCGTCTTATAAAAATGGTTCACCGTATGCAGCCAGCTCCAGGCGATCTCATCGCCCAGCGAGTCGTTGCCGTACTGCTTGAACCCCTGAATCGCCATCCACTGCAGCGGCGCCCAGCCGTTGGGTTTATCCCACTGCTCGCTGGTTTCGTACTCGGTCGCCAGAATTCCACCTGGGGTCAGCAGCCGCGATTTGACCGCATCAGACAAACGTTCTGCCTGCTCGTGCGTCGCCATTCCAACATACAGCGGCACAATGCTGGCGGCAGAAAACAGCGCCAGCTCTTCGCGTCGCCAGTCGTAATCGCGGTAGCAGCCGCTCTCCTCGTCCCACAGATAGCGGTTCACCGCCGCGCGGCGATCGTTGGCTTTCTGGCGGAACGCCTCTGCCGTCTCTTTATCCCCTTTCGACGCGGAGATGTTGGCGATAGCGCTTTCCAGCTTGAACAGGAAGGCGTTCAGATCGATGGGGATAAACTGCGTCGTGCGGATGCTGGCGAGCCGCGACGGATCGCGCAGCCAGCGGGACGAGTAATCCCAGCCGGACGCCGCACCCGCGCGCAGGTCGCGATACACCTCATTGGGCGGACGACCCGAGTGGCGGGCAGTTTCCACGTCCTCAATCCACGATTCGTCGCGCGGGGTATCACGGTCGTCCCAGTAGCGGTTGAGCAGTGAACCGTCCGGCATGCGCACGGCGCTGCGGTAGGCCTGGTTAAGCAGCAGCGACTCCGCGCCGTCCATCCAGAAGGCGTACTCCATTTTGAGGTGATCCAGATAGCGTTTCGCACCGCGCACGCCGTCCTCCTCGAACAGCTCCACCATCAGGGCAAAGACCGGCGGCTGCGAGCGGCTGAGATAATAGGTGCGGTTGCCGTTGGGGATATGCCCGTAGCGTTCAATCAGCCAGGCAAAGTTGTCCGCCATACACTTGAGCAGATCGTTACGGCCACTCTCCGCCAGCCCCAGCATGGAGAAATAGGAATCCCAGTAGTAGGTCTCGCTGAATCGCCCGCCGGGGACGATATAGGCCTGCGGCAGGGCCAGCAGGGAAGACCAGGGAATATGATCCTGCGGCTCGCGCGTCAGCACCGGCCACAGGTTATCAATGTGCTCTTTCAGGGAGAGTCCCGGGTCGGAGACATATTCTGTGCCGTACGTTTCCGGCATCCAGAAGTGGTTCTCCACAAACTGGCGCAGGTCGAAATCCCGGTGGCGTCTGACCTTGCGGTAGCGGATCAGGATATCTAACGGATCCATCTTCGGCGCGCAGTCGGGGAAGGTTTTACTGTCCGCAAACAGCCGCGTCGACTGCACATGCTCGAACAGTTCAAGATAGCGGTCTGCGGGCGTCAACGCATCGGAGGCGGGGAGCCCCTCGATCATTTCGGGTTCCGGCTCCGCCTCAATCATTTCATCCAGTTTCAACTCGCAGGGATCGGTCTCGTAGCGCAGCTCTTCTGCAATCTCGAACTCGATGTTCTCGGTAGCCTGTAGTTTCTGGTTGAACATGGTGATAGGGACCTCCGGTTGTGTGTTCAAAAGACAGGTTTATCCGGGCGTCTTATAAGCGTAGACATTCGCTTCGGTAGATGGGGAGGGAAATGTGCGGTAGATCACTATTTTCAGAGCATTCGTTTTGCAACGATTTATGAATGTTAAAAAAATGCCCCTCAGGAGAGGGGCATCAGGATTAACGCATAGTAACAAACTCTTCCGCGGCCGTCGGGTGGATGGCCACCGTGTTGTCGAAGTCTTTCTTGGTTGCGCCCATCTTCAGCGCCACGGCGAAGCCCTGCAGGATCTCGTCCATACCAAAACCGATGCCGTGGATACCGACAATCTTCTCTTCCGGACCGACGCAGACCAGCTTCATGCGGCACGGCTGACGGTGAGAGGTGACGGCGGTGTACATCGCGGTAAATGCCGATTTATACACTTTCACCTGGTCGTCGCCGTACTGCTCACGCGCCTGCGGCTCGGTTAAGCCGACGGTGCCGATTGGCGGGTGGCTGAAAACCACGGTCGGGATGTTGCTGTAGTCCAGATGCTCGTCCGGCTTGTTGTTGAACAGGCGCTCGGAGAGACGACGACCCGCCGCAACGGCGACCGGCGTCAGCTCAACCGCGCCGGTGTTGTCGCCGACCGCATAAATGCCCGGTACGCTGGTGTTCTGGAATTTATCGACGACGATATAGCCTTTTTCGTCGGTTTTTACGCCCGTCACGCCCAGGTTGAAGTTATCGTTCGCAGGTTCACGGCCAATCGCCCAGATCAGGCAATCGACGGTCTGGCTGCGGCCATCTTCCAGCTCAAGCGTCAGGCTGCCGTCCGCGTTTTTCACCACCGCTTTTGGCACGGCGTTGGTGTGCAGGGTCGGGCCTTCGGTGTTCATCACTTCAACCAGCGTATCGACAATCAGCGGGTCAAAGCTGCGCAGCGGCGCGTGTTTACGTACGAACAGGTGTGCTTCCGCGCCCAGGCCGTTAATCACGCCGGCCAGTTCCACCGCAATGTAACCCGCGCCAACAACGGCAACGCGTTTTGGCAGGGCAGGCAGTTCGAAGAAACCGTCGGAGTCGATGCCGTATTCCACGCCCGGGATGTTCGGGTGGCTCGGACGACCGCCGGTGGCGATCAGGATGTGATCGGCGGTGATCGTCTCGCCGTTCACTTCGATCGTTTTCGCGTCCACAAAGCGGGCGAAACCGTGGATAACGTCAACGTTATTTTTACCCAGCACGTTGTCGTACGAGGTGTGAATGCGGTCGATGTAGGCGGTACGGCTGGCGATCAGTTTTTCCCAGTCGAAGTGGTTGATGGTGGTGTCAAAGCCGTAGTCCGGGCCATACATATGGATAGCTTCACGGATCTGCGCCGCATGCCACATCACTTTCTTCGGTACACAACCCACGTTCACGCAGGTGCCGCCCAGCGCTTTGGCTTCAATCAGCGCGCACTTCTGGCCGTACATGGCCGCACGGTTGATGGAGGCGATGCCGCCGCTGCCGCCGCCGATGGCGATGTAGTCATAATGCTTAGTCATAGCTTTTGTCCTTAATCGTGAATTGCCGCGATTGTATACCTGAAATCAATAGTTTCCACCGATGGCTGCGATTACTCCGGCACGATCCAACTGACGGTGGCGTGGCCTGTACCCGCTGGCACCAGCGTTTTATGCAGCCACGGCAGCACGTTGTTCATCTGCGCTTCAAGCTTCCACGGCGGGTTGATCACAATCATGCCGGAGGCGGTCATGCCGCGCTGATCGCTGTCAGGGCGTACCGCCAGCTCGATCTGCAGGATCTTACGGATGCCGGTCGCTTCCAGGTCTTTGATCATACGTTTGATTTGCGCGCGCAGCACCACCGGGTACCACAGGGCATAGGTGCCGGTAGCAAAGCGTTTGTAGCCTTCGTGGATACCGGTTACCACCGCCTGATAGTCGGTTTTGATTTCGTACGGCGGGTCGATCAGCACCAGGCCGCGGCGGGAAACCGGCGGCAGCTTGGCTTTCAGCTGCTGGTAACCGTCGGATTTTTCCACGCGGGCGCGGCTGTCTTTCTGAAATTCGGAACGCAGTAGCGGGTAATCGCTCGGATGCAGTTCGGTCAGCTGGAGGCTGTCCTGCTCGCGCAGCAGCTGGCGAGCAATCAGCGGTGAGCCAGGGTAGTAGCGCAGCTGGCCGTTACGGTTGAAGTGATTCACCACGCCGATGTACGGCTCCAGCTCGGCAGGCAGGTCGTCCTGCTGCCAGATGCGGGCAATCCCTTCCAGATATTCACCGGTACGCTCGGCATGCTCGCCGCTCAGCTGATAACGGCCCGCGCCCGCGTGCGTGTCCAGATAGAGAAACGGCTTCTCTTTCTCTTTGAGCGATTCGATGATCAGGCTCTGAACGGTGTGTTTAAGGACGTCGGCGTGGTTGCCTGCGTGGAAGCTGTGGCGATAACTGAGCATGGATGAATGTGTTCCAGGTAGTAAACGTAGACCCGATTAGCGTAGCGCCATCGGGCAAAAATAGAGCGTATCGCCACAGTATACAGAAAAGTTTCCACTGCCGCGAAAGCGCAACGTCCGGCATTGAAATCCTCTACACTTAACCCCATTCTAGATCCCATATGCACAGCGCCGGATGCGCGCTTCATTCACCTATTTCAACAGGACAGCGTTTATGACCAATCCATTACTGACGCCTTTTTCGTTGCCGCCGTTTTCTAAAATCCTCCCTGAGCATGTGGTTCCAGCCGTTACGCAATCGCTGGACAACTGCCGCGCGGCGGTAGAAAGCGTGGTAGCGCAGGGCGCGCCGTACACCTGGGAAAATCTGTGTCAGCCGCTGGCCGAAGTGGACGACGTGCTGGGACGTATCTTCTCCCCGGTGAGCCACCTGAACTCGGTAAAAAACAGCCCGGAACTGCGCGAAGCCTACGAACAGACCCTGCCGCTGCTCTCTGAGTACAGCACCTGGGTCGGCCAGCACGAAGGGCTGTACAAAGCCTACCGCGACCTGCGCGACGGCGACCACTATGCCGAACTGAGCACGGCGCAGAAAAAATCGGTCGATAACGCCCTGCGTGATTTTGAGCTGTCCGGGATTGGCCTGCCAAAAGAGAAGCAGACCCGCTATGGCGAAATCGCCGCGCGCCTGTCCGAGCTGGGCAACCAGTACAGCAACAACGTGCTCGACGCCACCATGGGCTGGACGAAGCTGATTACCGACGAAGCTATGCTTTCCGGTATGCCGGAAAGCGCGCTGGCGGCGGCAAAAGCCCAGGCTGAAGCGAAAGAGCAGGACGGTTTCCTGTTAACGCTGGATATCCCGAGCTATCTGCCGGTGATGACCTACTGCGACAACCAGGCCCTGCGCGAAGAGATGTACCGTGCGTACAGCACCCGCGCCTCCGATCAGGGGCCGAATGCCGGTAAGTGGGACAACAGCCCGGTAATGGCGGAAATCCTCGCCCTGCGTCACGAGCTGGCGCAGCTGCTGGGCTTCGAAAACTACGCCGATAAATCCCTCGCCACCAAAATGGCGGAGAACCCGCAGCAGGTGCTCGACTTCCTGACCGATCTGGCGAAACGCGCCCGTCCGCAGGGTGAGAAAGAGCTGGCCCAGCTGCGCGCCTTCGCGAAAGCCGAGTTCGGCGTGGACGAGCTGCAGCCGTGGGATATCGCGTACTACAGCGAAAAACAGAAGCAGCACCTCTACAGCATCAGCGACGAGCAGCTGCGCCCGTACTTCCCGGAAAACAAAGCCGTTAACGGCCTGTTCGAAGTGGTAAAACGCATCTACGGCATCACCGCCAAAGAGCGTACCGATATCGACGTCTGGCACCCGGACGTGCGTTTCTTCGAGCTATATGACGAGAAAAACGAACTGCGCGGCAGCTTCTACCTCGATCTCTACGCGCGTGAGAACAAGCGCGGCGGGGCGTGGATGGACGACTGCGTGGGTCAGATGCGTAAAGCCGACGGTTCTCTGCAAAAGCCGGTCGCCTACCTGACCTGTAACTTCAACCGTCCGGTAAGCGGCAAACCGGCGCTGTTCACCCACGACGAAGTGATTACCCTGTTCCACGAGTTTGGTCATGGTCTGCACCATATGCTGACCCGCATCGAAACCGCAGGCGTGGCCGGTATCAGCGGCGTGCCGTGGGATGCCGTCGAGCTGCCAAGCCAGTTTATGGAAAACTGGTGCTGGGAGCCGGACGCGCTGGCGTTTATCTCCGGTCACTATGAGACCGGCGAGCCGCTGCCGAAAGAGCTGCTGGATAAAATGCTGGCGGCGAAAAACTACCAGGCGGCGATGTTCATCCTGCGCCAGCTGGAGTTCGGCCTGTTCGATTTCCGCCTGCACGCCGAGTTTAGCCCGGAGCAGGGCGCGAAAATCCTTGAGACCCTGGCCGAGATTAAAAAGCAGGTTGCCGTTATTCCAGGGCCAACCTGGGGCCGCTTCCCGCATGCCTTCAGCCACATCTTCGCAGGCGGCTACGCGGCGGGCTACTACAGCTACCTGTGGGCCGACGTGCTGGCGGCAGATGCCTTCTCCCGTTTCGAAGAAGAGGGGATCTTCAACCGCGAAACCGGCCAGTCGTTCCTCGATAACATCCTGACCCGCGGCGGGTCTGAAGAGCCAATGGTGCTGTTCAAACGCTTCCGCGGACGCGAGCCGCAGCTGGATGCGATGCTTGAGCATTACGGGATCAAAGGCTGATTGTTACGTGAAGATCTGCTTAGTTGATGAAACAGGCGCCGGAGACGGCGCCTTATCTGTTCTGGCGGCCCGCTGGGGGCTGGAGCACGATGAAGAAAACCTGATGGCGCTGGTGATGACGCCGGAACATCTCGAATTACGCAAGCGCGACGAACCGAAGCTCGGCGGGATTTTCGTCGACTTTGTCGGCGGCGCGATGGCGCACCGGCGCAAGTTCGGCGGCGGTCGCGGCGAAGCGGTGGCCAAAGCGGTCGGCATCAAAGGGAGCTACCTCCCGGACGTGGTCGATGCCACGGCGGGGCTGGGGCGCGATGCGTTTGTGCTGGCGTCTGTCGGCTGCCGCGTGCGGATGCTGGAGCGCAATCCGGTGGTGGCAGCCCTGCTCGACGACGGTCTGAGCCGTGGCTACGCGGACCCGGAAATCGGGCCGTGGTTGCAGGAACGATTGCAGCTGATTCATGCCTCGAGCCTGACGGTGCTGACCGATATCACCCCGCGCCCGCAGGTGGTCTATCTCGACCCGATGTTCCCGCACAAGCAGAAAAGCGCGCTGGTGAAGAAAGAGATGCGGGTGTTTCAGTCTCTGGTGGGGCCTGATCTGGATGCGGATGGCCTGCTGGCGCCGGCTCGCCAGCTGGCGACGAAGCGGGTGGTGGTGAAGCGCCCTGACTATGCGCCGCCGCTGGCGAACGTTGCGACCACTAACGCGGTGACCACCAAAGGGCACCGGTTTGATATTTATCCGGGTACGCCGGAATAAAAAAAACCGGGTGGCGGCTTCGCCTTACCCGGCCTGCGTCCTCGATCTATCCCCTCTCCCTTTAGGAGAGGGTTAGGGTGAAGGGAATTTAACGCGCTTATTCGTCTTCTTCGTCACGCAGTGGAACAATCAGCATATCCACGTGAACGGTGTTAATCAGCTGGCGCGCTGAAGACATCAGCTTGCTCCAGAAGTCCTGATGGTGACCGCAAACCACCAGGTCCATATCGTATTTCTTGATCGCATCAACCAGCACCTGGCCCAGATCGCCGCTGCCGCTAAGGGTTTCGGTAATTGGATAGCCCGCGTTGGTGGAGAGTTCGCTCAGGGCATGGTGAGTCTCTTCGGAAATGCGTTTCTGCATATCGCCAAGATTCACGTCGATCAGACCGGTGTAGAGGTCGGAGTAATTCACGTCAACGTGAATCAGCGAAACTTTCGCATTGTAGGGACGTGCCATGGATACCGCTTTATCAACCAGCACTTTGCTCTCAGGGGAGAGGTCTACCGCGATGAGAATGTGTTTGTAAGCCATAGTGTTACTCCTTCCTTAAGTTATCGATGACTAAGTGAGAATGCCGTCGTCTGATACTTTCATTACGGCCCAGTTAAACATATTTTTCAAGCTTTGGTGTTGATAACGATTAACCTTGTGGCAAAAAAATTAACGGATCTCCTACACTATTAAATGAGCCGTTCGGATATTAAAACGCGAACCGGATCGACTTCTGGTCATTCTTTCACTGAACTGTCTGTCAGGGCATTGGGGTGCGGTAGCTCAGGAGCCTTGCTTCGTGGGCGGACGCCGGGGAGGATGTATGATTAGCACCGTCGCATTGTTTTGGGCGTTATGCGTGGTTTGCATAGTGAATATGGCGCGCTACTTCTCATCGTTACGTGCGCTGTTAGTGGTACTTCGTGGTTGCGATCCGTTGCTTTATCAGTATGTGGACGGTGGAGGGTTCTTCACCTCGCATGGACAGCCCAGCAAGCAGATGCGTCTGGTGGGATACATCTACTACCAGCGCTACCGCGATCATCACGATGAAGAGTTTATTCGTCGCTGCGAGCGCCTGCGTCGTCAGTTCATTTTGACCAGCGCCCTGTGCGGGCTGGTCGTGGTCAGTATGATTGCATTGATGATTTGGCACTGAGCATCACAGCAGGCGGGGAAAGCCCCGCCTACTTTCATCTGGCTCAGGGCTTAACTGAGAACCGGAGACTGGAGATATTGTTCTCAATCGAAATAACCTTTCCGCTATAGGCAATGTTCACTTCCCCGCTTGTATCAATACTGGCCGAGGTTATCGTGCCTGTACCTTCGATTACCGGATACTTCATAGCAAGCTGATGGATAATATCAGTGTCTTTCCCTGCAAGCGCCCCCGAGAGATAATAACGGTAGATTGGTGGTACGGTTGTGCCGCCCTGATTGTTCACGGTCATATAGAGCCAGACGCTATCGGATAATTTATAAGCGCGCTGTAGCTCATCGCTATTTCGCTGATTGGGCTGATGGTTTAACCAGAGAAATCCAATGACCAGCACCAGAAGTGAAGCGGTAACAAGGCGATGAATCCATTTAATAGCCGTTTTGAATGGCATAGTCTATTCCTTCTCTGATGTTGCGTTGGTCCGTTGGGTCGTCTCCGTAAGGCGGCTTTTCGTACCATTTTCCCCATTCCGGTTTTGAGGTACCTGCCCGGCCTTGAGCCCAGCCTGCGCCCATAAGAAGGATGTTTGCAGGGATACCTGCCGCAGTACCTGCGGCTCCGAAGTTGAAGTTACCAAATGCAGCAAAATAAGGGTCGAATTTTTTATAATCCCAGGGACCGCCATTTCGGACTTTTTGGTAGAACCAATAATACGTTGAGGGCGTGGCCATATTGCGTGACATTCCGTTAAGGCGTGCCTCACGCATATTGTTCGCTATAACGATTGAACCCGGTCCTGAGATAGGGACAGAAGCCATACATTCTCCTTTGTCTGGATTTATCTTCTGGCCGCCATGATAGTTTTTTCTGTGTTTTGAAATTGAGCAAAAAATGTTCAGAAAATCCTCATGTTATCAAACACCTCATGGCAAATAGCAGCCATAAAAAAAGCGGGTCAGTTTCCTGACCCGCTTTTTTATCGCCTTCAACCGATTAAATCAGCTTCAGCGAAATCCAGTACAAACCGCCAGACAGCAGGATGGATGCCGGGAGTGTAAACACCCAGGCCATCAGAATGTTGGTCACGGTTTTGCGCTGCAGACCGCCGCCGTCAACAATCATGGTACCTGCCACGGACGAGGAGAGTACGTGGGTGGTGGATACTGGCATACCGGTGTAGCTCGCCAGACCGATAGACACTGCCGCCGTCATCTGCGCGGACATACCCTGCGCATAGGTCATGCCTTTCTTACCGATCTTCTCGCCGATGGTGGTCGCCACACGACGCCAGCCAATCATCGTACCAATACCGAGTGCCAGCGCGACGGCCATGATGATCCAGATTGGCGCGTACTCAATGGTGTTGAGCATATCGCTTTTCAGTTTCTTCAGCAGACGTTTGTCGTCACCATTCACCTCTGGCAGCTTCGCGACTTTATCGGTCACGTCAGAGATGCAGAGCATGATACGACGCAGCTGACCACGCTGTTCAACGGCCAGTTTGTCGTAGCTTTCGATGTCGCCCAGCATGCCCTTGGCGCGTTCCAGCGCGTTAATCGCGTTAGCTGGATGGCAGTGGAATTCGCCAGGCGCGGTGGTTGCACCTGCTTCCGGAGAAGGGATCAATTGATCAACGCCGGTCGCTTTTTTCAGCAGGTCAGGATGCTGCTGGAAATAGGTTTCAACGTTGTTGACCGCATCGCGGGTACGGGTGATTTCGTAACCAGAGGCGTTCATGTTCACCACGAAGCCTGCCGGTGCGACGCCGATCAGAACCAGCATCACCAGACCAATGCCTTTCTGCCCGTCGTTCGCGCCGTGTGAGAAGGCCACGCCGATAGCAGAAATGATCAGGGCGATACGCGTCCAGAACGGCGGCTTTTTCTTGCCGTCTTTCTTCTCACGCTCTGCTGGCGTCAGGTGGATACGCGCACGTTTTTTCGTGTTGCTCCAGTAGCGACGCAGGATGAAAATCAAGCCACCTGCAACGACCAGACCCACGATAGGGGAGATGATCAGGGAGCCGAAAATGCCCAGTACTTTAGGCAGGTTCAGCGCATCAACAACCGATGTCCCGGTCATCAGGGCGTTGGTTAACCCGATGCCGATAATCGCGCCGATGAGCGTGTGAGAACTGGATGCAGGCAGGCCAAAATACCAGGTACCGAGGTTCCAGATAATTGCAGCAAGCAGCATTGAGAACACCATAGCGAGGCCATGGCCAGAACTAACGTTAAGCAGCAGATCCGTTGGCAGCATATGCACGATGGCATACGCAACGCTCAGCCCGCCCAGGAGAACACCAAAAAAGTTAAATACCGCCGCCATAACAACCGCAAGCTGCGATCGCATTGCGCGAGTGTAGATAACCGTCGCTACTGCGTTTGCAGTGTCGTGGAAGCCGTTGATCGCTTCGTAAAACAGTACAAAAACCAGAGCAAGCAATAATAAAAGCCCGGTATGTAAATCCAGGCCGGCAAACAAATGTAGCATAGGACGTTACGCCATTTTGAGGACATGAACGCGGCGCATTATCCAGGACAAATGCGCGGCGGGCAAAGTGAAATATAGACTTTTTTTGACATACCACCTGATTTGAGAAATGCCTCATAAAGGATATTCTTTAAATTTCAATGGAATGCCTTTGTAATATCTTTTTACGCTGGTGTGACCACAGAGGAAACTTTACAATCCGCGGCAGTTAACAAAGAGGGTTTTGACGTGGAAAGGTTTGATGCCGTGGTAATTGGCGCCGGTGCGGCGGGTATGTTTTGTGCGGCAATGGCCGGACAGGCGGGTCGTCGCGTACTGCTGCTGGATAACGGTAAAAAGCCCGGCCGTAAGATCCTGATGTCCGGCGGCGGGCGCTGCAACTTTACTAATCTGTATGTTGAACCCGCGGCCTATTTGAGCCAAAACCGTCATTTTTGTAAATCTGCGCTGGCGCGCTACACACAATGGGATTTTATCGATCTCGTGGGCAAGCACGGCATCGCATGGCATGAGAAGACGCTGGGACAGCTGTTCTGCGACGACTCCGCGCAGCAGATTGTCGATATGCTGGTGGCCGAGTGCGAGAAGGGCGGCGTCGTCATGCGCCTGCGCACGGAAGTGCTGGAGGTCGCCCGCGACGACCAGGGCTATACGCTGCAGCTGAACGGTGAAACCGTCAGCGCAAACAGCCTGGTGATCGCCAGCGGCGGCCTGTCGATGCCGGGGCTGGGCGCCTCCCCGTTCGGCTATAAGATTGCCGAACAGTTTGGCCTTAAAGTCTTGCCCACTCGCGCCGGGCTGGTGCCGTTTACCTTACATAAACCGCTTCTTGAACAGCTCCAGACGCTGTCTGGCGTGTCTGTTCCCTCGGTCATTACCGCCGAAGACGGGACGGTGTTCCGTGAAAACCTGCTCTTTACCCATCGCGGTCTTTCCGGCCCGGCGGTACTGCAAATCTCCAGCTACTGGCAGCCGGGTGAGTTCGTCACGGTTAACCTGCTTCCGGAGTTCGATCTGGATGCTTTTCTTAACGAGCAGCGTACCGCGCACCCAAATCAAAGCCTGAAAAACACCCTGGCAATGCAGCTGCCAAAACGTCTGGTGGAATGTTTGCAGGCGCTGGGGCAGATCCCGGACGTGTCGCTTAAGCAGTTGAATAGCCGCGAGCAGGAAACGCTGGTAGAGACCCTGACAAACTGGCGCGTTCAGCCAAACGGCACCGAAGGCTACCGAACCGCGGAAGTCACGCTGGGCGGGGTTGACACGAATGAGCTCTCGTCCCGCACCATGGAAGCGCGCAACGTGCCGGGGCTCTATTTTATTGGCGAAGTGATGGATGTGACCGGCTGGCTCGGCGGCTACAACTTCCAGTGGGCATGGGCAAGTGCCTGGGCGTGTGCTCAGGCGCTGGCAGAAGACAAGTGACATAAGCGCGCTGCCACTCGTCGCGGTTGGCTTTACGAGCTGACGGTGGTTGCGTCCGTCACGGCCAGAATATTGCTCGCGGCCACGGTTCCCATCCTGATATATGACGCTGCGGTAACGCCGCCAATATGCGGTGAAATAACCACGTTTTCTTCGGACTGCCAGAGGTGCGGCGCCGTCAGCGGCTCGTGGGGAAAGCTGTCCAGCGCCGCGCTGTGCAGCGTGCCATCCCGGAGCGCCGCCAGTAACGATTCACTGTGGATCAGTCCGCCGCGTGCCGTATTGACCAGAATGGCGTTCCGCTTGCAGTGTGCAAGCGTCTGGCTATTGATCATTCCCCGATTCTCATCGGTCAGCGGACAGTGCAAAGAGATAACATCGGAACGGGAAAGAAGTCCGTTCAGCGTTTCTGCGCGTTCGCACAGGGCAGGCATGGTCTTAGCATAGGGATCGTAAGCCAGCACCTTCATGCCGAAAGCGTGACCAATAGTCGCCACGCGCGAGCCGATAGCGCCCAACCCAATTAGCCCTAACGTTAAGCCCTCCAGCTCAATGGATTTATGCGTCGCCTTATCCCAGTGCCCGTCTCGCAGCCGCTTGTCCAGAGGCACCACTGACTTTGCGCAGGCGAGGATCAGCGCCCAGGTATGTTCAGCCACTGCCGCCGCGTTTGCGCCAGGCGCAGAGCGGACGGCGATGTTGCGCTCGGCCGCTGCCTCCTGGTCTATCACATCGATCCCGCTTCCGTGCTTGGAAATAACCTGCAGAGCCGGAGCCGCATCCATGACCTTCGCGGTGATCCTGCCGTAACGTACCAGGATTGCCACAGGATTGTGTCGTTCACACAGCGCGATCAGGTCATCTTCTGTGGGCTGGCGGCCAGCAAACACTACCTCAAAGCCCTGCAACATCACCATGGCCTGCTCCGCCAGGTCGCTACCGGTAACCAGTACTACGTCTTTGCCCCCCATCACAGCGTCTCCCCGTCAGCTAACATTCCTGCTTTACGAAGCGCGTCATCAAGCCAGTGTGGACGTAAATCGCCTTCACGGATGGCGGCAAGACGCCGGGTCTCCATCTCCAGCTTTTCTTTTGCCAGAGCGATAACCTCCTGAACCTCATCTCGCGGGATAACGACCACGCCGTCGATATCCGCGACAACCAGATCCCCGGCCTGAACCGTCGCCCCGGCGACTGAAATGGGATGATTAACCCGGCCAGAGATTAACTTTGTCGGGCCGCAGGGGTTCAGACCGGCAGAAAAGACGGGGTAGTGACCTTTGCTCAGGGTATCGGCGTCACGTACAGCGCCATCAATAATAATGCCCGCAATGCCGCTCGCCTGAGCCTGAGTGGCCATGATTTCCCCAAGCAGCGCGCAGCTCAGGTCGCCTTTGCCATCGACGACCAGGACATCACCGGGCTGCGCCACCGCCATCGCGGCATGAATCGCCAGATTATCACCCGGACGGACTTCAACGGTGATGGCCGGACCTGCAACGGACATGTGTGGGGCCAGCGGTTTGATGCGGCCATGAAGCGTACCGCGGCGACCGGCCACGTCGGCCAGAATAGCTGCCTGATACTCGGCAGCCCGACGAACGTCCTCGGCAGAAACGCGCTCGAAATGGCGATTAATCGATTTTTTTTCAGTAACGGACATAAATGCCTCCATATTGTTTTACTGAGTACAATGCAGGTGTACAGAACAAAACAACTATAGCGGTGTTGCTTTCCTTTTAGCCAGACCCGAGGTGGCGTTTGTGATGTAAACACGAAGTGACTCACAAAATTTGAGGTACACTCACTGCCGGGCTAACAAGGAGATAATGATGGGGAATGAAGGCGTTGTAGCGGTTGAAAAAGCGCTGGCTTTACTGGATTGCTTCCGTCCTGGGGATGAGAGCCTGACGCTGACCGCGCTGGCACAGCTGTCGGGTTATCACAAAACCACGGTTTACCGCTTGATGAATTCTCTTGAACGGATGAATTACGTCGTCAGGCATGAAGACGGCAATTATGCGCTGGGCCCACGTCTGCTTTACCTCGGCAAGCTGTATGAACAATCTTTCCACCTTTCCCGGGTGGTTCAGCCAGAGCTTCAGGCCTTATCCCTGGCATCTCAGGAGAGTGCCAGCTGGTATGTGCTGGAGGGAGGGCAGCGGCTTTGCCTGTTTCGCGCTGAAGCGTCGCATGGCCTGCGACACAGCAATCTTCCCGGCAGCCAGTTCCCGCTCGATAATTCGGCCATCAGTAAGGTATTGCGTCATTGGGGGCTCAATGAAAGCCTGCCGGAGGAAGACGCGGAACTCCCTTTCTACACGTCAGGCGCACGCGATCCCCATACCGCTGCGTTTGCGATGCCTGTCTTCGGCGTTCACGACAAGCTGGTTGCGGCGTTAGCCCTGACCGGTCCCATCTCGCGGTTGACGGAAGATCGTCGTGAGAAGGAAATAGGGCAGTTGATGAAGGCGGCTGCAAGCCGTCTTTCGCAGAAAATGGGAGCCAGTAAGCCCTTCTGTCAGCAGTTCTTTGGTGAAACGAGCGACGCGGCGGAAGAAAATCTTTAAACGCAGAAGCGGGACAAATGTCCCGCTTCTGTCATCGTTAATGCGTGACCTGTTTTTCGTGTAGCTGAGCGCGGCGGGCCTGCCGCCCCATAATGAGCACCGCGATACCCCCGGCCACGCACAGCGCGGCCAGCGGAAGCATAGCCAGCGTGTAGCTGCCCGTCCGCTCATTGATAATGCCGTACGCGTTTACCATCACCGCCCCGCCTATCAGGTTTGCGATGGCGCCAATCGCGGCCAGTCCCGCCGCCGCTGAGGTACTGCTCATCCAACCGGATGCCAGCGCCCAGAAAGGCCCTTTCATTGAATAAGCGCCTATCAGCATAATGCTGAGGATAACGATCGTGGCAGACAGCGAGACGCTCACAAAGGCGGCGAACACACCGGCGGCAATCATGAACAGCGTGAGTGCGGTATGCCAGCGGCGTTCGTTGGTACGATCGGAATTCCGTCCCCATACAATCATGAGAACAGATGCCAGACCGTAAGGAATAGCGTTAAGCAGACCTGTCTCAAGGTTATCGAGATGGAAGGATTTCAGCAGTTGAGGAGACCAAACGCTGATCGTGGTGCCCGCGGAAGATGCGCCCGCGTAAATCAGCGCCATCAGCCAGATTTGGCGATGCTTCAGCAGCTGCCACGTCGTCTGGTGCCCGATACTCTTTTGCTGATTGCGCTCGGTTTCCAGCGTGGTTTCCAGCCACTGTTTCTGTTCGCTGCTGAGCCAGCTCGCCTGATGAGGGCGATCCCGGAGAATAAACCAGGCTGCAATACCCAGCAGCACCGCCGGCAAGCCTTCAATAATGAACAGCAGATGCCAGCCGCGAAGACCCAGCCAGCCATCCAGTGACAGTATCAATCCGGAAAGCGGGGAGCCGATGAAGTTAGCGAGCGGGATAGCGACCATAAATGACGCAATAATGCGTGCGCGGTAGCGGGACGGGATCCACCAGGTCAGATACAGCACGACGCCCGGGAAGAAACCCGCCTCTGCAGCACCGAGAAGAAAACGGACGATATAGAGCGACGTGGTGTTCTGCACCAGGGACATACACATGGAAACGATGCCCCAGCTGATCATAATGCGCGGGATCCACAGCCGGGCGCCGACTTTCTGCATGGCCAGGTTGCTGGGCACCTCAAACAAAAAATAGGCCACGAAGTAAAGACTGCTGGCGAAGCCAAACGCCGCTTTGCTGAGGCCAAGGTCCTCATTCATCTGCAGCGAAGCCATGCCGATATTCCCGCGATCGATAATGGAGACCAGGTAACTGACAATCAGAAACGGGAGAATACGCCAGATCACCTTCCGCATCGTCTCTCTTTCTATGTCCTCGGTGGCGGTCGCGCCGTTACGTAAATGTTCTGTCATTGTGTCCTCGCAGGGTTTGTTCTTTGTTTTATTAGGTACAACTCAGTTTTATTAAACAAAACCACTATAGCGACGGCGCGTTATTTTTATCCAGTTAATGGAAGGTTTAAATGATGTAAATAAGAGGTGACTCACAGATAGTGCGCTTCAGATATAACGTTCACAGCAGCCGAACCAGCCGCAAAGAGAGTACGCTGCAAGAGAGATAATCACGCAACGCAATTATTGCACCAACTTTTCCTCTCCATTCAACTAAGCTTCGACCAGGTGCCCCGCCGCGTTAGCGGGGCCATATTCCTTTTGGTCGAGCACGCATCATGCAGCTACTCAGTATTATTATTTTGCTTACCCTAACCGTGGTGATCCATTCGCTATGGATGTTTGGCGTTTTAAAATTCATCAAATTAGAAGTCGATTCTGCGGTACGCATTGTTTTACGCAATGTCGGTATCGTGATCTCCATGATCTTCGCCCATCTCCTTGAGGCCGGGCTGTTTGCTGCGTTTTATTTTGTCATCGATGCGTTTAATGACTGGAACACCAGCTTCTACTTTTCACTGGTGAGCTATGCGACGGTAGGGTACGGCGACGTCACGTTACCCCAACACTGGCGGCTTATCGGCGGGGTGGAAGGACTGGTGGGCGCGTTGATGGTGGGCTGGTCCGTGGCGGTTCTGGTGGCGGTGCTGCAGCGCTTACGCGGAATGAGCGCCTAAACGGCAGATGCGCGATCCCCGCCTGGTAAGGTAAAGTACACCCCTCTTTACGTAGCCGACAGGGCTGCGGCTTTGAGGGTGAAAAGGCTGATTAACGGCCCACCCTTTTCTGTTCCTGGTTTACGCCAGTTTGCATGGTGTTGTGTTTTGTCTGCCAAAAGGGTTTTGTATGTCTGCTGCTCATCTCGGTTTCCCGACGGAAACCGTTGTTGTCTTTGTGGTGATGGCCGTTGGGGCGATGTTTATCGACCTCTTTATGCACCGTCACGATAAACCGATCTCGCTGAAAAGCGCGGCGATGTGGTCCGTTTTCTGGGTCATGATGGCGATGGCCTTCGCCGGTTTCCTGTACGTTCACCACGGCGCCGAGATGGCGAGCCTGTTCCTCACCGGCTATGCGCTGGAAGAGGTGCTCTCCGTCGATAACCTGTTCGTGATGATGGCGATCTTCGCCTGGTTCGGCGTGCCGGATAAGTACCGTCACCGCGTGCTCTACTGGGGCGTGCTGGGGGCGATTGTCTTCCGCGGCATCTTTGTGGCTATCGGCACCAGCCTGTTAAGCCTGGGGCCGTACGTTGAGGTAATTTTCGCGCTGGTCGTCGGCTGGACGGCGGTGATGATGCTCAGGCGCAATGAAGAGAGCGACGAAGTGGAGGATTACTCGGGTCATCTCGCCTATCGTCTGGTGAAGCGCTTCTATCCGGTCTGGCCAAAAATTAGCAGCAATGCCTTTATTCTGACCCAGAAAGAGGTGGATGCGGAGCTTGAAAAGCCGGAAAACCAGGACGTGATGGTCGGACGCGTGAAGAAGGCGAAGCGCTATGCGACGCCGCTGCTGCTTTGCGTAGCCGTCGTCGAGCTCTCTGACGTCATGTTCGCGTTTGACTCCGTGCCGGCCATTATTGCCGTGAGCCGCGAGCCGCTGATTATCTACAGCGCCATGATGTTCGCCATTCTCGGCCTGCGTACGCTTTACTTCGTGCTGGAAGCGCTGAAGCAGTATCTGGTGCACCTCGAGAAAGCCGTGGTGCTGCTACTGTTCTTCGTGGCGTTCAAGCTGGGGTTAAATGCCACCGATCACTTCTGGCATCACGGTTACAGCATTGGCGCCACGGCCAGCCTGTTTGTGGTACTAGGCGTGCTGGCGCTGGGGATTATTGCAAGCGTGATGTTCCCGGGAAAACGTGAGGCCTGATGCATTGCCCGGTGGCGCTTCGCTTACCGGGCCTGTGATTTGGTTTTCTCCCTCTCCCTGTGGGAGAGGGCCGGGGTGAGGGCACCGGACCGCACCTAACCCTTAATCGGTGAATTCCGACGCTTGCGCGGGTGGTGGAAGTGCCGCCAGTGCGGATCCTGCGCCGCCGCCAGCAGTTCGTGGTCGCCGCGGGTGTCGCCCCAGGCGCGCAGGTGATAGGCGTTCAGATCGCCATACACTTTTTCCAGCCTTGCCACCTTCTGGGCGCAGCGGCAGTTATTGCCCGTGATGCGCCCCGTCAGCTTGCCGTCCTTCACTTCCAGCTGCGTGCCAATCAGCTTAATGCCGAGCTTATCAGCCCACGGCTGGAGCACCAGCGCCGGGGACGCGGAACAGATGGTCACTTCCGCACCGGAATTGACCTCAGCCGCCACCGCCAGAACCCCTTCGGGGCGCATCAGTTTGTTCCAGTATTTTTCGCAAAAGGCTTCCGCCTGCTGGCGCAGCCAGTGTTCATCCACGCCCGTCAGGAAGGTTTTAATCAGCACTTCCTTCAGCTCATCGCGCGTCAGCTTGCGACGCACGCAGTGCAGCGTAGGCAGCGCCATGCGCACCAGGCGGCCCGCGAAGTAACGTTTACCGAAGGCAAAACGCAGGAAAGGAATAAAGCTGTCGTGGTGCGTTAATGTCCCGTCAAAGTCAAAGACAGAGAGCACGCTGGATTTAGCCACCGTCTCGTCGGCAATCATATTGGTCATAAATACGTCTTAGCTGAAATACACATTCTGCGGATCAGTTTACCTGCTTTAGCTGGACAGTCCTTATATCACCACTCTTTTTTTCTCGATCTTGCGATCTCAAAGTGAGTCCATTTTTGGCCTCGATAACAATTGGTGAAAAAACGAGCTGTCTATATTATCGCCACATCGCAAGATATTTAGGGGAACCATTGGCCCCCACAGGTAAGGAAAAACTCACTCACTACTTCTTTTTTGATATGACTCTTAGATCGCTTATTTCAATCCTCACGTTAAGCTTTGCTTCGTTTTCTGCGTTCAGCTTTCAACTTCCAGCGTCGATGTTATCGATGAACAGTGAACTGGCAGCATCACCGGCGAAATCTGCGCTGGTGCATCAGGAAACAGGCCCGCTGCGCTCGCGTATTCTCGATCAATACCAGAAGTGGAAAGGCACCCAGTACCGGTGGGGCGGAACCACGCATCGCGGGGTAGATTGCTCCGCGCTCATGCAGCACCTGTTCACCGATGCGGCACATCTTAATTTGCCGCGCACGACGAGTGAACAGATCCATCGTGGCGTGCAGGTGGCGCAATACCGCCTGAAAGCCGGCGATCTGGTCTTCTTCCAGACGGGCCCGAACCGCAAGCACGTTGGCGTTTATATTGGCGAAAACCAGTTTATTCATGCCTCAACCAGTCAGGGCGTAACGGTTTCAACCCTGACGGATGATTACTGGCAGGCACACTACATTACCGCCCGTCGCATCGCAGGCAGTGCGGCCTGACAGCGTCAGATGATGTCATCCACGACGCCACCGTCGACGCGCAGCGCCGCGCCCGAGGTGGCGGAGGCCTGGGGCGAACAGACATAAATCACCATATTGGCCACCTCTTCAACCGTGGCCGCGCGCTGGATAACCGAGCTGGGGCGGTTGGTCATCACAAACTCTTTCGCCAGCTGCTCCAGCGATTTGCCGGTTTTTTCGATTTCATCTTTCATCATCTCTGCGAAACCGTCAGACATCGTCGGGCCCGGCAGGACGCTGTTGACCGTCACGCCGCTCCCCGCCACGAACTTCGCCAGCCCGCGCGCCAGCGAGAGCTGCGCCGTTTTGGTCACGCCGTAGTGGATCATATCCGCCGGAATATTGCAGGCCGACTCGGAGGAGATAAACACCACGCGTCCCCAGCCTTTTTGCACCATGCCCGGCAGCAGGGCGCGGGACAGACGCACGCCGGACATCACGTTGGTCTGCCAGTAACGCTCCCAGGTCTCATCGTCGGTGGCATAGAAATCCTGCGGACCGTAAATCCCGGCGTTGTTGACCAGAATATCGACGTTATTCGCCACCTTCAGAAGCGACTCGACCCCTTCCGCCGTGCTGAGATCGGCAATCGCGGCGCGCACCTGCACGCCCGGCACCACCTGCTGGAGCTGCTGAATGCCTTTATTCACCGATTCCGTGCTGCGACCATTGACGATCACTTCCGCACCGCTTTCTGCCAGACCTCTGGCAATGGCGAACCCGATCCCGCCGGTTGAGGCGGTCACCAGCGCCACTTTCCCCGCAAAGTCGATTTTCATCATCTGCTCCTTCTCGTTTTAACGTTCGGACCTTAAAGCGTAGCAGGTGAGGATGACGGCTCCTGGCTAAAAAGGCGCAATAGCGTCTCAACCTGTTCATCAAGCGGGGCGAGGGAACGCTTAACAATCAGGTGTAGCGGCGTTGCCCTGCGCGCGCCGTGGCTCAGCGGCAGGCGTTTTAGTACACCCTGATCCAGCTGGGTCTGGATGCGTTCCTCCGGCAGCCAGCCGTAGCCGACCTGAGAGACGACGGCCTCTATGGCGGCATCGATGGTGGAGAAGGTCCACGACTCGCCGGCAGCACGCGCGGCGGGCTGGCTGTCCGCAATCTGGATGAGCGGCCACGGGCGCAGCATCTCATCATTGAGCGGCGCGTCGAGGTGAAACAGGGGATGCCGGGAATGGGCCACGGCAACAAAGTCGATATTCATCAGCCATTCGCCGAGCCCGGTAATGTCCTGGCGGCGGGTTAAGACCATCACATCGGCTTCGTCGTTAATGGCGTCGGCGCGGGTATTTTCCAGCACCTCGGTCAGACGTACCTGAGTCTGCGGATACTGCTGCTGGAACTGACGAAGAATAGCGAACAGGCGGCGGCGCGGGAAAATGGAGTCCACCACCAGATCCAACCGCGTGCGCATCCCGTTGCGAAGGGTCGCTGCGCGCGTCTCAACGTACGAAAACGCTTTCAGCAGCGGTTTAACCTGGTTGAGAAGAAGCTCTCCGGCCGGGGTTAACACCGCCCGTCGCCCCTCCGGGACCAGGAGCGCCACGCCGAGTCGCTCCTGCAGCAGCGACAGGTTATAGCTCACCGAGGACTGGCTGCGGTGCGTTTCTTCCGCCGCTCTGGCAAAGCTGCCCGCCTCAACTACCTTTTCCAGTAAAGACCATTGTTCAAGCGTCGTCTTATGCATGATTTATCTAAAATTTGGATGAGTTTGATTAAAATATAGCGTTATTTATTCATTTTTTGAAGGGGTACAATCTTCTCATCAAAACAAAGGAGACATTTTATGAACACCTTCGACAAACACGACTTGAGCGGCTTTGTTGGTAAACATCTTGTATATACCTACGATAACGGCTGGAACTACGAGATTTACGTAAAAAATGAGACCACGCTTGATTACCGTATTCACAGCGGTCTGGTAGCCAACCGTTGGGTGAAAGATCAGCAGGCTTACATCGTGCGGGTAGGGGAGAGCATCTATAAAATTTCCTGGACCGAGCCAACCGGCACCGACGTCAGCCTGATTGTGAACCTGGGCGACAAACTGTTCCACGGCACCATCTTCTTCCCGCGCTGGGTCATGAACAATCCGGAAAAAACCGTCTGCTTCCAGAACGATCATATTCCGCTGATGAACAGCTATCGCGATGCGGGCCCGGCGTATCCAACCGAAGTGATTGATGAATTTGCTACGATCACCTTTGTTCGCGACTGCGGCGCCAATGATGAAAGCGTGATTGCCTGCGCGGCCAGCGAGTTACCGAAAAATTTTCCAGATAACTTAAAATAAGCGCGACAATTAACTAAAAAGAAAAGTTCCCGGTTATTTCTTCTTTTACAGAAATAACCGGGATTTTTTTTGTTTGTTTATGCTTGGTTTAAAAATTACATCTTGTAAAAATTGAGTTGGATCACGAAATAAATAATTCATAATTATCTAAATCATTGTTTATAAATGAGATGTAATTGGTTTTGTTACCTCTGCAATACACATCTTAATTTTTCCCTAAGAAATGAACGATACCTTGATATGAGTTTATGGTTCGTTGAAATAAACGAAAAAGTAATTGGGTAATATCAAGCGCGTGCCATTCTTATTGCAAGGAAATTAATGATGAGTGATTTTTTGCCTTTTTCCCGCCCGTCGATGGGTCATGAGGAATTAGCGGCGTTGCAGGAGGTTTTAACCTCCGGCTGGATCACCACTGGGCCTAAGAATCAGGAACTTGAAGAGGCATTCTGTCAACTTACCGGGAATCAGCATGCGATTGCCGTCTGTTCAGCCACCGCGGGTATGCACGTCACGCTGATGGCGCTGGATATTGGCCCGGGCGATGAAGTCATTACCCCTTCCCAGACCTGGGTCTCCACGCTGAATATGATCGTGTTGCTGGGTGCCACGCCGGTCATGATTGATGTGGACAAAGATACATTAATGGTGACGCCAGAAGCCGTTGAAGCCGCCATTACCCCGCGTACCAAAGCCATTATCCCCGTTCATTATGCCGGCGCGCCGTGTGAAATCGACGCCATTCATGCCATCGGCGAACGTCACGGTATTCCGGTTATTGAAGATGCGGCCCATGCCGCCGGAACGTACTACAAGAACCGTCATGTGGGCTGGAAAGGAACGGCGATTTTTTCCTTCCACGCCATTAAAAATATGACCTGCGCGGAAGGCGGCTTAGTCGTCACGGATAATGCCCAGCTGGCACAGCGGATCCGCAGCCTGAAATTCCATGGCCTGGGCGTAGATGCCTATGACCGCCAGACGCACGGCCGCGCGCCGCAGGCGGAAGTGATCGCGCCGGGCTATAAATACAATCTGGCGGACATCAACGCCGCGCTGGCGCTGGTGCAGTTAGGCAAGCTGAAAGAGGCTAACAGGCGCCGCCAGGAAATTGCTGAACGCTACCTGCGTGAGCTTGCCGATACGGCGTTCCAGCCGCTCACCATTCCGTCATGGCCGCACGTGCACGCCTGGCACCTGTTTATTATTCGCGTTGACGAAGCGCGCTGCGGGATCTCACGCGACAACCTGATGGCGGCGCTGAAAGAGAAAGGCATCGGTACCGGCCTCCACTTCCGCGCGGCACACACCCAAAAATACTACCGCGAGCGTTTTCCTGATGTATCGCTCCCGAATTCTGAATGGAATAGCGCGCGTATTTGTTCTCTCCCTCTTTTCCCGGATATGACTCATGACGACACAACCCGCGTCATTACCGCACTCCATCAGCTTGCAGGACATTGATATGTTCAGTGCACCGCCTGTACAAAAAGTTTCCGTGGTAATCCCGGTTTATAACGAGCAGGAGAGCCTGCCCGAACTGATCCGCCGTACAACCGCCGCCTGCGACACGATGGGCAAGGCTTATGAAATTCTGCTGGTAGATGATGGCAGTAGCGATCATTCCGCGCTGATGCTGACCGAGGCCGCGCAGGCCGAAGGCAGCCATATTGTTGCCGTGCTGCTCAACCGCAACTACGGCCAGCACTCGGCGATTATGGCGGGGTTTAGCCATGTCACGGGCGATCTGATCATCACCCTGGACGCTGACCTGCAAAACCCGCCGGAAGAGATCCCGCGTCTGGTCGCCAAAGCCGATGAAGGCTATGACGTGGTCGGCACGGTACGTCAGAACCGTCAGGACAGTCTGTTCCGCAAGCTGGCCTCACGCACCATCAACCGCCTTATCCAGCGCACGACCGGTAAAGCGATGGGCGATTACGGCTGCATGCTGCGCGCCTACCGCCGCCACATTGTCGACGCGATGCTGCACTGCCATGAGCGCAGCACCTTTATTCCGATCCTCGCCAACACCTTTGCCCGCAAGGCAACGGAAATTCCGGTTCTGCACGCCGAGCGCGAGCACGGGGAATCGAAGTACAGCTTTATGCGTCTCATCAACCTGATGTATGACCTCATCACCTGCCTGACCACCACGCCGCTGCGTCTGCTGAGCGTGTTCGGCAGCATCATCGCCGTGGCCGGTTTTGCGCTGTCCGTTCTGCTGGTGGTGCTGCGCCTGGTCTTTGGCCCGCAGTGGGCGGCGGAAGGGGTCTTCATGCTCTTTGCCGTGCTGTTTATGTTCATCGGCGCCCAGTTTGTCGGGATGGGCCTTCTCGGTGAATACATTGGCCGTATCTATAACGATGTTCGCGCGCGTCCGCGCTACTTTATTCAACGTGTTGTCCGTCAGGAACACAAAGCATCTCAAGAGGAAATTCACCCATGAAAGCTGTTGTATTTGCCTATCACGATATGGGGTGCACGGGCACGCTGGCCCTGCTGGAAGCGGGCTATGACATTGCGGCAATCTTTACCCATCCGGACACGGCCGGAGAGAATAACTTTTTTGGCTCCGTGGCGCGTATCGCCGCCGAGCGCGGGATCCCGGTTTATGCACCGGACGATGTAAACCATCCGCTGTGGGTGGAACGCATCCGCGCGCTCGCGCCTGACGTAATCTTCTCGTTCTACTATCGCAGCCTGCTTTCCGACGAGATCTTAGGTCTGGCCGCAAAAGGCGCCTTTAATCTTCATGGTTCTCTGCTGCCCGCCTACCGCGGCCGCGCGCCGCTGAACTGGGTGCTGGTGAACGGTGAAACGGAAACGGGCGTAACGCTGCACCGCATGGTGCGCCGTGCGGACGCGGGCGCTATCGTGGCACAGCAGAAGGTCGCTATTGATGCGGACGAAACGGCGCTGCAGCTGCATCAAAAGCTGAATGCGACGGCGCAGACGCTGCTGCGTGATGCACTTCCAGGCATCCTCAACGGCACCTTCAGCGAGACCGCGCAGGATGAGAGCAAGGCAAGCTGCTTTGGCCGCCGCGCGCCGGAAGATGGTCGTCTGGACTGGAATAAGCCTGCCCGCCAGCTGCACAACCTGGTGCGCGCCGTGACCGACCCGTGGCCGGGCGCGTACAGCTTTGCGGGCGTAAGCAAATTTATCGTCTGGAAATCCCGCGTGCGTGACGATATTCCGGCTGCCAAACCGGGCACCGTCGTCTCTGTCTCTCCGCTGATTGTGAGCTGCGGCGAGCAGGCGCTGGAGATCGTCACCGGACAAACCGACAACGGCCTGTACGTTCAGGGCACGCAGCTGGCGCAGTCTCTGGGTCTGGTGGCCGGGGCGCTGATTACCAGCGCGCCGGTGGTTGCCATCAAGCGCCGTACCCGCGTGCTGATCCTCGGCGTGAACGGCTTTATCGGTAACCACCTGACGGAACGTCTGCTTAAAGACGACAACTACGAGATTTACGGTCTGGATATCGGCGCGGATGCCATCAGCCGTTTCCTCGACAACCCGCGTTTCCACTTCGTGGAAGGGGACATCAGCATCCATTCCGAGTGGATTGAATACCACATTAAAAAATGCGACGTGGTGCTGCCGCTGGTCGCCATTGCCACGCCAATCGAATACACCCGTAACCCGCTGCGCGTGTTCGAGCTGGACTTCGAAGAGAACCTGAAGATCATCCGCGACTGCGTGAAATACGACAAGCGCATCATCTTCCCGTCCACGTCTGAAGTGTACGGCATGTGTACCGATAAGAACTTCGATGAAGACACCTCCAACCTGGTGGTCGGGCCGATCAACAAACAGCGCTGGATTTACTCCGTCTCCAAACAGCTGCTGGACCGCGTGATTTGGGCCTACGGTGAGAAAGAAGGCCTGCGCTTTACCCTGTTCCGTCCGTTCAACTGGATGGGCCCGCGTCTGGATAACCTCAACGCGGCGCGTATCGGCAGCTCCCGTGCGATCACCCAGCTGATCCTGAACCTGGTAGAAGGCTCGCCAATTAAGCTTATCGAAGGCGGGAAACAGAAACGCTGCTTTACGGATATCAGCGACGGTATCGAAGCGCTGTTCCGCATCATCGAAAACAAAGATAACCGCTGCAACGGTGAAATCATCAACATCGGTAACCCGGACAACGAAGCGAGCATTCGCGAGCTGGCAGAGATGCTGCTGGCCAGCTTTGAGCGCCATCCGCTGCGCGACAAGTTCCCGCCGTTTGCCGGCTTCCGCGAAGTGGAAAGCAGCAGCTACTATGGTAAGGGCTACCAGGACGTTGAGCACCGTAAGCCAAGCATTCGCAACGCGAAGCGCTGCCTCCACTGGACGCCGACGGTGAAGATGGAGCAGACCATTGACGAAACGCTCGATTTCTTCCTGCGCACCGTGGAGCTTTCGGAACAGGCCTCATGAAAAAAGTCGGTTTACGCATTGATGTCGACACCTTCAGGGGAACGCGTGACGGCGTACCCAAACTGCTGGAACTGCTGAACAAACACGATGTGCGTTCCAGCATTTTCTTCAGCGTGGGGCCTGACAACATGGGACGCCATTTATGGCGTCTGATTAAACCGGCATTTCTGTTCAAAATGCTGCGCTCGCGCGCAGCATCCCTCTACGGCTGGGATATTTTGCTGGCAGGCACCGCCTGGCCCGGCAGACGTATCGGCGCGGGTAATGAAGCCGTTATCCGCGAGGCGGCGCAGCATCATGAGGTGGGTCTGCACGCCTGGGACCACCATGCCTGGCAAGCCTGGGCGGGAGTCTGGGATATCCCGCGCCTGTCCCGTGAGGTCGAGCGTGGGATGCTGGAGCTGGAGGCCATTACCGGTCAGCCCGTGCGCTGCTCCGCCGTGGCGGGATGGCGTGCGGATCAGCGCGTCGTGAAGGCCAAAGAAGCCTTTGCGTTTCGCTACAACAGCGACTGCCGCGGAACCGGACCATTTTTGCCGCTGTTAGGCGAAAATCGCTACGGAACGGTGCAAATTCCGGTCACGCTTCCCACCTGGGATGAAGTGGTCGGGCGCGAGGTGAAGGCGGATGAGTTCAATCGCTACATTCTGGACCGCATCCATCGTGACGCCGGCACGCCGGTGTATACCATCCATGCCGAAGTGGAAGGGATTGCGTATCAGCATGATTTCGATGAACTGCTGACGATGGCCGCTCAGGAGGGCAATGAATTTTGCCCGTTGAGCGAGCTGCTGCCGGACGACCTCAGCACCCTGCCCGTGGGCAAAGTCGTCCGTAATGAAATGGCTGGCCGGGAAGGCTGGCTTGGCTATCAACAAACCGTGAGTCCGGTCCCATGAAAACAGCCCGTTATGGCTTAGCGCTTCTCGCACTGTTTATCGTTTACTACCTCATTCCGGTCGATGTCCGTCTGCTCTGGCAGCCTGATGAAACGCGCTATGCGGAAATCAGCCGCGAAATGCTGGCATCCGGAGACTGGGTAGTCCCGCATTTTCTGGGGCTGCGTTACTTTGAAAAACCGATTGCTGGCTACTGGATCAACAGCATCGGGCAGTTGCTGTTCGGGCACACGAACCTCGCCGTGCGCGCCGGGTCTATCTTTTCTACCGGCTTAGCCGCGCTGCTGGTCATCTGGATAGCATGGCGTCTCTGGCGAGATAAGCGGACCGCTATTTTCTCCGGTCTTATCTTCCTGACCCTGTTCCTGGTGTATGGCATCGGCACGTATGCGGTGCTGGATCCTATAATCACCCTGTGGCTGGTGGCGGCGATGTGCAGCTTCTGGCTGGCATCACAGGCCCAAACCGTTTCCGGAAAAGCGGGTGGCTATGTGCTGCTTGGGCTGGCCTGCGGGATGGGGGTGATGACCAAAGGCTTCCTGGCGCTGGCCGTTCCGGTGATTGGCGTGCTGCCGTGGGTGATCGCCCAGAAGCGCTGGAAAGAGGTGCTGATTTTTGGCTGGCTCGCGATCCTGAGCTGCGTGCTGATTGTTCTGCCGTGGGGGCTGGCCATTGCGCAGCGTGAGCCTGACTTCTGGCGTTACTTCTTTTGGGTTGAGCATATTCAGCGTTTTGCCCAGAGCGACGCGCAGCATAAAGCCCCGTTCTGGTACTACATACCGTTCCTGATTGCGGGCAGCCTGCCGTGGCTGGCACTTTTGCCCGGCGCGATTCGTCTTGGCTGGAATGACCGACAAAACGCGGGTGGCGGGTTCTATCTGCTGGGTTGGGTGGTGATGCCGCTGCTGTTCTTCAGCATCGCCAAAGGCAAGCTGCCGACCTATATCCTGCCCTGCTTTGCCCCGCTGGCTATCCTGATGGCGCGCTATGCCTGCCTCGCGGCGGAAAAAGGTGCCAGAGCGTTACGCATTAACGGCGGGATTAACCTGGCGTTTGGCGTTATCGGCGTGGTGGCGGCGCTGGTGGTCTCGCCGTGGGGACTGTCGAAGCATCCGGTCTGGACGTCGGTTGAACTGTATAAAGTCTTCTGTGCGGTGGTGGCGTTCCTCATCTGGGCCGCGGTAGGCTGGTTTACGTTCAGACAGAGCCAGCAGCGCTGGTGGCTGGCGGCACTGTGCCCTGCAGGGCTGGCGCTGCTGATTGGTTTTGCCATTCCGAACCTGGTGGTGGATTCCAAACAGCCGCAGTCGCTGGTCGATACCGTGCGCGAGCCGCTTCAGGAAAGCCGATTCGTGCTGGCCAATAACGTTGGCGTGGCCGCGGGCCTGGCGTGGGAGCTGAAGCGCAATGACATCACGATGTTCGATCAAAGCGGCGAACTGCGCTACGGACTGGATTATCCCGATGCGAAAGATCGTTATGTTGATAAAGATGACTTCGCGCAGTGGCTGGCGGAGCATCGTCAGCAGGGGCGCGTATCGCTGGTGATTCTTCTGTCAAAACACGATGAAATCGCGCGCGCAAATCTGCCGAAACCGGACAGCCTGTATATTCAGGGGCGTCTGGCCCTGCTGGAGTATCTGCCGAAGTGATGACCTGGATCTGGCTGATACTGGCAAGCCTGCTCAGCTGCGCGGGACAGCTGTGCCAGAAACAGGCCACCCGTCCGGCGAAAGCCGGGCGGCGCGGGGCGCACATCGCGCTGTGGCTTGGCCTGGCACTGCTGGCGCTGGGCAGCGGGATGCTGGTCTGGCTGGTGGTGCTGCAACGCCTGCCTGTCGGTATTGCCTATCCTATGCTGAGCCTCAATTTTGTCTGGGTGACGCTGGCGGCGAAGGCGTTCTGGCGTGAGCACGTTGCTGCGCATCACTGGCTGGGGGTAGGGTTCATCATCATTGGGATTGTTATCCTGGGAGGGAGCCTGTGAAGGGTGCATTCTGGGCCTTATGCAGCGTGCTGTTAGTCAGCGCGGCGCAGCTGCTGCTGCGCAATGCCATGCAGGCACTGCCACCGGTCAGTGAGATCCTGGTGTTTGTTTCCGCGCTGTGGCACTTCTCGTCCGGCACGGGCGCGCTGCTGCTGGGGTTGACGGGGTATGTGGCGTCCATGGGCTGCTGGTATCTGGCGCTGCACCGTATGGCGCTCAGCAAAGCCTATGCCCTGCTGAGCCTCAGCTATATTCTGGTGTGGGGCGCCGCGATCCTGCTGCCTGGCTGGGGGGAGCGCTTCTCCTGGCACGGGCTGGTGGGCGTCGGGTTTATTATTCTGGGCGTGTTAGCGATTTTTCTGCCCCGAACGTCCCGAGGTGAATAATCGACTCGTGGGTCAGGGTGTAAGGGGTCGATGTGCAGACGGCAAGGCTCAGCGAGCCGACCTGTAGCTGGCTGACCGCGTGCGCCTGCGCCGTGCTGTCGATGCTGACAATCTGCCATGCGCTGCCGCCACGCTGTTTCACAATCGCTTCTTTCCGCGTCCAGATACGCCAGAACGCGGAAAGCCGTTCCTCGGGCACTTCACGCTCCAGCTCGTCATGCTCGGTCATGCTGAATACCGCATTAGCCAGCGCCTGCCAGTTCTTCCTCGGGCGAATCACTTCGATATCGCAGCCGACTTCACCTTCATCGCTCATCAGCAGGGCAATATCGTCACCGCTGTGGCTCAGGTTGAACCACAGCGGATGACCCTTCGCAAAGGCCGGTTTGCCCTGCTCGCCGTAAATGATGTCGGGGAGCGGGCGAGGGGATAACGTTCTGGCGAGCAGCGTCCTCCCGGCCAGCCAGGAGGCCTGTCGGGCACCCTGAGGCGCCCTGTCTGCGAGCGCTGACGCCATCGGGTCCGCGCAAAGAGTGGAGATTTTTCCCAGTACAAACTGGTACATAGTTACGCCCAGCGTTTAATGATAATCGAGGTGTTGATGCCGCCAAACGCGAAGTTATTGCTCTGCAGATACTCGCAGTCAATCTGACGGGCTTCTCCCATAATATAATCTAAAGCACCGCATTGCTCATCCGGCTGCGTTAAATTGAGCGTCGGGGCAAACCAGCCTTCACGCATCATCTGCAGGCTCATCCACGCTTCCAGCGCGCCGCAGGCACCCAGCGTATGGCCAAAATAGCTCTTCAGCGAGGAAACCGGCACGCTGTCACCATAGATAGCGGCGGTGGCCAGGCTTTCGGCGATATCGCCGCGATCGGTGGCGGTACCGTGCGCGGAGATATACCCCATATCCCGGGCGCTTAATCCCGCCATGGACAGCGACTGCTCCATGCAAATCTGCATGGTTTCACGCTGAGGCTGGGTGATATGGGCCGCGTCGCAGTTAGTGGCAAAGCCCACGATTTCGCCGTAGATCGTGGCCCCGCGCGCTTTTGCGTGCTCGAGCTCTTCCAGAATCAGGGTGCCTGCGCCTTCCCCAATCACCAGACCATCGCGCTGCGTATCAAATGGCGACGGGGTGTGCTTAGGGGCGTCATTGCGCTGGCTGGTGGCGAACAGCGTATCAAATACCGCCGCTTCAGACGGACACAGCTCTTCCGCGCCCCCCGCGACCATCACGGTCTGATACCCGTGGCGAATGGCCTCCCAGGCGTAGCCAATCGCCTGGCTGCCGGAGGTACAGGCGCTTGAGGTCGGGATGACGCGGCCGCGTAGTCCAAAGAACAGGCCGGTATTCACCGCCGTAGTGTGCGGCATCATCTGGACGTAGGTTGTCCCGGTGATGTTATTGGTGTGCTTTTCGGTGAGCATGGTCGCGAATTCGCTGACCGGACCGGTGCTGCCTGTCGAAGAACCGTAGGCGATACCGGTTTGACCGTTGGTGAGCACCGCTTCGCCAATCAGCCCCGCCTGCTCCAGCGCCAGCTCGGTGGCGCGGGTCGACATCAACGACACGCGGCCCATGGCGCGAATACGCTTGCGGGTGTAGTGTTCCGGCAGCGAGAAATCGTCGATCGGCGCGCCCAGCAGGGTGTGCAGGCCATCATACACCTGCCATTCCGGCATTTTACGCACCGCGTTTTCATACGCCAGCAGCCTGCTGGACACGGAATGCCAGTTTTCGCCAAAGGCGGTCACGCCGCCCATGCCCGTGATCACCACGCGACGCGTCATAGCATTCCTCCGTTAATGGAAATGACCTGGCGGGTAACATAGCCCGCGATATCCGACATCAGATAGCTTGCCAGCCCGGCGACCTCTTCAGCCTGGCCCATACGTTTCATTGGGATGATGGACATGGCTTCCTTCAGGGCGGCTTCTTCCATCTCAATCATGCCGGTATCAATCAGGCCCGGAGCAATGCAGTTGACGGTGATTTTGCGTTTTGCCAGCTCAATCGCCAGCGCTTTGGTGGCGCCGATAATGCCCGCTTTGGCCGCGCTGTAGTTCACCTGTCCGCGGTTGCCCATCACGCCGGACACGGACGATAAGGTGATAATGCGCCCGCCTTTACGGGTGCCAATCATCGGCATAATGCAGGGGTGAATGACGTTATAAAAACTGTCGAGATTGGTGTGGATCACGCTGTCCCAGTCGTCTTCGCTCAGCGCCGGAAAGGCGCCGTCGCGCGTAATTCCGGCGTTGCTGACCACGCCATACCATGCGCCATGGGCTTCAATCTCCTGCTCCAGCACCTCGCGGCACTGTTCGCGGTTGCCCACATCAAAGGCGAGTAGACGACCGTTCCCACCCGCCTGCGTGATGGCGTCCAGCGTCTCCTGCGCGCCTGCGGCATCACGATGGTAATGCACGCCTACGGTAAACCCGTCGGCGGCGAGCTGGCGGGCAATGGCGCGCCCTATGCCTTTGCTGGCCCCTGTGACCAGTACGGAACGACTCATGCGTTAGATTCCTGATTAAAAAGCGATGTTAATTCTTCTGCGCTCGGCTGGAAGGTGTTGACCCGGCCCGTGGCCAGCGTCTCTTCATTCGCGGAAATCGCGCATTCAAAGCTGCCGAAGCGTTCGTCCTGCATCAGCAGCTTAACGGTGATGTCCAGCGTCAGGCCTGCGGCGAAATGCCCGCTGGCGCAGACCAGCTCGCGCGCGCCGAGCACCATGCCCAGCGCGATATGTTCCTGCCCCTGCTGCTGGCGATGCCAGCCCGACCAGACGCCGACGGTCTGCGCCATCAGCTCGAGCGCGTACCAGCCCGGCAGGTCGCCATCGGCATTGAGAAACGGCGCCAGCACGCTTTGCCCGTTGACGGCCACGCGGCAGACCGCCGTGTCATCCGTAACGTTCTCAACGGACCCCAGCAGCATCATTGGCGCCTCGTGCGGCAAATAGGCTTCGGGTGATAAGTAGCTCATGAGGCTCTCCCCAGCAGGATGCTGGCGTTATTGCCGCCAAACGCGAACGAGTTAGACAAAATGACCGGTTTTTTCAGAGCGGTGCGCTGGTGCAGCAGGCCGCACGGCGCCAGAGTGTCGTCCGGCGCGTAGCGGGCGAAGTCCTGCGGCGGCAACGGCAGATCGCGCGTCAGAATCAGCCAGCTCAGGGCCGCTTCGGTAATACCGGCGGCGCCCAGCGTATGGCCAGTAAGGTGTTTGGTTGAGCTGCACGGCACGCTTTCCCCGAAGAGATCGTGCACCACCTGCGATTCAATCTGATCGTTGAGCGGCGTGGCCGTGCCGTGCAGGTTGATGTAGCCGATATCCTGCGGCTGCATACCCGCTTCGTTAAGCGCCAGCGCGATAGCCCTTATCGCCCCTTCGCCCTGCGGATGCGGAGCGGAAATATGGTACGCATCGCTGGATTCGCCCGTTCCGAGCAGCGCCACGTCGGCGGGCTCCCGGCTCAATACCATCAGCGCGGCGGCTTCACCGATGGTGATCCCCCGGCGGTCGCGACCAAACGGCTCGCAGAGCGTAGGGGAGAAGGATTCAAGGCTGTTAAAGCCGTTGACGGGCATCCGGCTCAGGGTATCGGCCCCGCCGACGATGGCGATGTCCACCAGCCCGGCTTCAATCAGACGTTTGCCGCCGATCATCGCCCGCGCGCTGGAAGAGCAGGCCGTCGAGATCGTATAGGCCGGGCCTTCGAGCTGAAGCCAGTTGGCGAGGAAGCGGGACGGATCGCCAAGCTCCTGCTGCGGATACTGCCAGCGCGTGCTCGCTTCGCCATGGGTCATGCGGCGCACGTGCTCATCGCCCTCATCCAGCCCGGAGGTGCTGGTCCCCAGCACCACGGCCACGCGGTCGCGGCCGACGCGGGCGATGGCCTCGTCAACGGCGGGCTGAATCTGCGCCAGCGCGGCCAGCAGCAGCTGGTTATTGCGGGTGCGGTGTGCGGAGAAGGCGTCCGGGATGGGCGGAAGCTCGCCTTCCACGCCGCCCAGTACGGCTTCGGGTAAACCCTGCAGCCAGCCGGTCCGGGCGTGCATCCCCGGCGCCACGCCTGCCGTCAGGTTCGCGGCAATCTCGTCAGGCGAGTTGCCCAGCGCGTTGACCATGCCAACAGCGGATATATAAATCATCTCAGTCACCCAGATATTGAATGGTGATGTGGTATTTAAAGACGTGTTGCTCGATGCTGATCGGCTCGCGCTTGCCTTTGCGCTGCAGGTAGATAATCTCCGTCACCAGCTTGCCGCTGGCGTTGCGAAGCTCGCGCCGATCGCCATTGTCCGTTAACGTCCAGCCCTTCGGCAACTGTGGCTGCCAGGCGCTAATCGGCCAGTGGCTGAGCATCACGTCGGCCAGCACCTGGCTGGCGGGCGGCAGCTGCGGCACGACGATCGACTGCTCGGTATGAATACCGCTCTCATCGTACGTCGCCAGGAACAGGCGAATGCCCACGGAAGAGAGCCCGGCCAGCGTCACCTTATGCGCATCCGCGTTGAGCATCACCAGCAGGGACTGCGTTTGTCCGTTAAAGCTGCCTGTCAGCAGCTGCTGGGAGCTTACCGCCGGGCTGATGCCGGGCGGCGGCAGCGTAACTTTAGTTCCCGGCTGGAGCCAGGCCTGGGGCCGCGTCTCTTTGGTATCGGTCGAATGGCTGCAGCCTGCCAGCAGCAGCGCCGCGGCCAGCGCAACGGCGCGATAAAAAGCGTTCATTTACGTTTTCTCTCTTTCTTATCCGGCATCGCCAGCGGAGCCAGCAGGAAGGCGGTAAAAATACCGCTTACCAGCACGATACCAAAGCTGCTGATGGCCTGGGTGGCGCTGAAGACGAGCATGCCCAGCGTCAGCAGCGTGGTCATCATGGCCAGCGTAATCGCCAGCATGGAGGTCAGCGGCGTACCGCGCGGGTTGCTGAAAAACAGCGTGTAGTTAATGCCAATGCCGAGCACCAGTACCAGCGCCAGCAGTGAGAACAGATTCACCGGGTGGCCCGTTGCGGCCAGCACCGCCAGGCCGCAGCTCAGCGACAGCACGGACGGCACCAGGCTTATCAGCCCTTTACGCCAGCCGAGGCGCAGCATCGCCCCGCAGGCAATCACCGCCAGCGCGGCAAACAGTAGCCCCGTCAGCAGCGTGCGGTAGAGGGCAAACAGGCTGTCAAAGCTGGCTTTGCGATCGACCCAGACGACGCCGTCATGGCGCGCGGCCAGTTCACCGAGGTAAGCGCTGTTTTTCGCGCCGTCCACCGGCACCAGCACGCCGCTTTCCCCGTTGGGCAGGGTCAGCCAGAGCAGACGCCAGCCTTCGCTGGCCGGGCTTTTAAGCCACGCGTCCACGCTGACCGGCATGGCGTCGAGGTTCGGGGATACGGCGCTGAGCCCGGCGCTTTTTAGCACGTTCGTTACCGCAGGAGCAGCCTCGCGCAGCAGCTTCAGATCGCTTTTCTGGCGCACCAGCGAGTTCAGCGGCAGCGTACGCCAGCGGACGATCTCTCCGGCTTTCTGCGCCTGTGCCAGCGCCGGGGTAAAGGCTTCCAGCCGCTCCAGCGTTTGCTGAGGCGAGGCGCCATGAACCACAAACCATTTCTGATCGACGCTCTGTCCGGTCAGGGCGGTAATGGCCTTCTCCTGCGCCAGAATATCTTTCGGCAGCGCCTGCAGCTGGGCGATGTCGTCGTCCACCCTCAGGGTGCTCATCCCTACGGCGGAGAGCAGCGCCAGCGCGACGGGCAAACCAACGGACAGTTTTTTATTGCGTCGCCAGGCGGCCAGCCAGCGCAGCATGATAACCATCAGCGGAACCGGGCGCACCGGTAAACCCCGGCACAGCCACGGATGCCAGAAAATCACCGTCAGGCAGGAGGCGCTCAGCCCGACGGCGGCGAACACTGCCATCTGGCGGATCCCGGGGAAGGGGGCCAGCATCATAATCAGGTAGGCGGCGACGGTCGTCAGCAGCGCCAGCAGCAGCGCATTGCGCACTTTCGCCAGGCTTTGCCAGGGGGAATGCTCCGCGCCGTGCACCATCCGTTCGGTCAGGTAGTAGAGCGTGTAGTCGGCTGAAATACCGATGATGCTCATGCTCATCACCAGCGTCATCAGGTGCAGTTCGCCAAAGAGCAGCAGCGTCACCACCGTACCCGCCAGCGCGCCGATGGCAATGGAGAGCACGCTCAGCAGCAGCGGGCGCAGAGAGCGGAACACCGCCACGATGAGCAGGAACACGCCAAGCAGGGTGGCGATGCCCAGCGTCGAGACGTCGCGTTTGGCCTGCTGGCTGGCGTAATCGCTGTAGAACACGGTTCCGCGGGAAAGCAGCTGCGCCTGCGGGAAACGCGCTTTTAGCCTCTCCTGCAGCGCGTTAAGCGTCGTCACGAGCCGGTGGGTCTGCTGCATATCAAATGACGAGCCCGCCAGCTCGCCGTGCAGCAGATACCAGTAGTTTCCCGCCTCATCCTGTGTGACCAGCCAGCCGTCCATCAGCCGCAGCTTCTGGCCGTTTTGCGCCAGAGCGAGCTGCGAGCCGCGCATCAGCATCAGGGGATCGTTTTGCAGCTCTTTGCCGCTGACGCCGGAAAAGGCCGAATAGAGCTGAGATAAAATCCACTGCGCCTGCGCTTCTCCGCCGTTTTGCAGGCGGGCGCGGGTGGCGGGATCGATCAGGCCATTTCGGTGCTGCCAGAAGAACTCTCCCCAGGCCTTTTGCCCGGCGGCGTCCATTGGGCCTTTGACCTCGCTGAGCGAATCGCTGCTTTGCAGCAGCGCCAGCCACTGCTGCGCCACGCGCGGATCGGGCTCTTTGCCGGGGCTGACCATCCAGACCAGCTGGCGGTCGAGACGCTGCATAAACCCGTCGTTGAGCGCCGGCGGGATCGCCCCCAGCGTCTGCTTCGGCAGCATGGCCAGCACGCTGCTGTTCAGACGCGCGCCGGGCAGCAGCGACAGCAGCACGCCCAGCAGAATCAGGCATAGCGTGGCCCACAGCAGCGCCGGGCGCAGGGATTTACGGTGCGGCAAAGCGTTGGCGTTCGTCATCGGTCAGGCTGGCGGGCGTCAGTTGGTGGCGTGAAAGGGCGATATCGGTACGGTCGCCCTGTTTGTCGTTGAGGCGAATCGTCTCCAGATAGGTCGCGCCGCCCAGATCGAGGGTGGCGAAAATCTTGTCCAGCGGCGTCGTTTTTGGCGTAAGCACCAGCGACCAGCGGCCCGCGCCCAGGTCTTTGAAATCGATGCGGAAGTTCTCTTCAAGCACCCTGCGGTCGGCCTGGAACAGGGCCCGCAGAAGATGGTTGAACTGGAACATCTGCGGATTATTGTCGGCGGTGACGGTCTGCGGCGGCTGGCCGTTAATGGCCTGAACCATCCGCTTGTCGTCCAGCAGGAGCGTCATCGGAAACGGCGCTTTTTGATCCCACAGCAGGCCGCTGTCGCGGGCGATCAGCATCTCGCCCTGCGAGCGCAGCGGCTGCGGCATATCTTTTATGGTGCGAACCTGTTCGAAGTGCGCGCGCACGACGGGCTGCCCGGTGAAGCGCTGCTGAAGTTCATCCAGCGTCACGGCGCTGACCAGCGGGCTGACGATCAGCGCCAGCAAAGGCAACCATTTCATGGCGTTACTCCCATACGTTCAAACAGTATTGCCGGACTCACAAAGCACATTTCGCGGGTGGCTTCTTCCACCGCCACCTGGATGGTGTAACCGGTGGTTGTGCGTTTGCCGGTCTGCGCATCGAAAATTTGATAGGCAATGCGCAGGCGGTTTTCATACTCTTCAACGTGCGCGCGGACGCGAATACGCTGCTCAAAGGTCACCGCATCGCGGTATTTCACCCGGGTATCGACGACGGGCCAGACGTAGCCGGAGGCCTTCATCTGGCGATAGCCATAGTCAAACTGATTGAGCAGCGCCTCGCGGGCGATCTCAAAGTAGCGGAAATAGTTACCGTGCCAGACCACGCCCATCATATCGACGTCGTGGAACGGAACGGTGATCTCAACTTCAGTCGTAAAGCGGGGATCGGTCAGCACCCTTTACTCCTTCTCTCTGGACTCTGGCAGATGCCAGAAATCGAAAAAATTAAACCAGTCGAGCGGCGACATGAGGGCGTAATGCTCCAGCCGCTGCGCGTAGCGATCGACGGTATCCTGCAGCGCCTGCTGGCGTTCACCGCGCGGCAGGCGCAGCGGGTCGGCAAACGGTTCGCTGTGCAGGACGAGCTTACCCTGCTGGCGCAGGGCAAAAATCAGCACCACCGGGCAGCGCAGGATGGAGGCCAGGATAAACGGCCCTTGGGGGAACGGCGCTGGCTGGCCCATGAACGGACTCCAGATCACGCGCCACTCGCCGCCACGCTGCGGATTCACCGCGATGCGGTCGCCCACAATCGCGACCCATTCTCCCCGCTCAAGCTTCTCTTTGATGGCAATCGCGGTGTCCGGGCCGATATCGGTAACCGACATCAAATTCACGCCCGCCTGGGGCGCCATTTCGCTCATGATTTGCTTAAAGCGCCGGGCGTTCTCGCTGAAGACCAGGGCGGTGATAGTTTTGCTGCCGTCCAGCTGGGCCAGCGCCCGGCAGGCCTCAACGTCGCCAAGATGCGAGGCCAGCAGCAGCTTGCCCTGCGGCGCCGCGATATTAAGCGTTTCGCTCGCGCCGGGGGCAAAGACCACGTCGCGATCAAACTTCAGCTCACCGCGCCAGCTGGCGACTTTATCCAGCATCGCGTTGCCGAAGCGCATGAAATGGAAAAAGCTGTTGAGCCGCGGGGGAACGGGCATGTTCCGCTGACGCAGCTCTTGCTTCACCCTTCCAATCCACTGCCGCGAGGCCTGGCGCGCCGGACGCGCGATAAGCCAGTACACGCCGATTACCGGCCACAACAGCACGGTAAAGGCCCGGCGCCCCATCAGCTTCCAGACGCGCAGCATCAGGCGCATCCCCCACAGGCCTTTGACCTCGTCCTGCTGCGCCCAGTGCTGGCGGCGTCGACGGAAAAGCAGGCCGGGCATGCGGGGCAGCATGCCGAAGAACAGCCGGGTATGCATCAGGGAGATCCGCACGTTATCTTTTAACGCGTCGAAGTGGGACAACCCGTCCTGCGGATAGGTGACGCGGGTGGGCAGAAAGATGCTGGTGTTGCCCTGCCAGTAAAGACGGACCATCACTTCGGTGTCAAAGTCCATCCGTTTGCCGAGCGTTTCACGCGCTGCCAGCCGCAGCGTGGGCGAGACCGGGTAGACCCGAAAGCCGCACATGCTGTCTTTAAGCTGCAGGGATAAGGTCTCAATCCACACCCAGACGTGGGTTACCCAGCGTCCGTAGAGCCGCGAGCGTGGAATGGAATCATCGTAAATGGGCTGGCCGGAGATCAGCGCGTCCGGGTGGCGCTCCGCCAGCGCCAGCAGTTTGGGGATATCTTCGATGGCGTGTTGACCGTCCGCGTCCACCTGCACGGCGTGGGTATAGCCCGCGCGCGCGCACTCCTCCAGCCCCCTGATGACCGCGGCACCTTTCCCGGCGTTTTGTGCCAGACGGACCAGCGTCATCTGCGGCTGTTCTGCCGCAAGGCGTTCGAGCTCCTGACGGGTGATCGCTTCGCTGCCGTCATCCACCACCAGGCACGGCAGGCCGAACGGCGCTAGACGCGACAGCACGCGGGCGATCATGGCGCCGTGGTTGTAGCACGGGATCAGCACGCAGGGGCGAAAGGTTACTGACATAGCCGAATTTTCCCGCTGCTGGCGGTATGGCGCTCCGCCCCGGCGTGACGCTGGTAGCTGAAGGTCAGCATCTGACGTTCGGCATGCCACTCAAGCACCAGCGTCACCGTAGTTTCCGGAAGCAGAGGCGCCTGGAACTTCACGTTTTGAATGCTGTGAAAGCGGTAGCCCGGCGCCAGTAACGTTGTGGCGTAGTGCATCACCCAGTCAAGCTGCGCAACGCCGGGCAGCAGCGGCTGTACGGCAAAATGGCCCTGAAACCAGAACAGCGCCGCGTCGAGATGCAAAATGATTTCCAGCTTCTCCGGCTGTGTCTGGCGGCGCTCAATTTCAGGAGTTTTCATGAAATAACTCCTCTAACTGCGCATAGACACGCTTGTTCATACTGTTTACCGGCATTTCATCGACAATGCGCCAGTAGCGCGGAACGGCGACCGGCTCAAGCCACGGCAGCAGGGCGCGACGCCAGGCGAACTCCTGCGCTTTTTTATCCTGCATATACCCGCGCTGGCGAACCGCTTCGTCCAGCACCAGCAGGGCGCCAATCCCCTGACGGCCTCCGCGCGTGACCGGCAGCGCCGCCGCTTCGCAAATGCCGTCGAGCTCCAGCAGGCGACGTTCGATCTCGTTAAGCGAGATGCGCTTTTCTTCAATTTTGACCACCCGCCCGCGACGACCGGCGATGCTGAACAGCCCCTCGCTGTCGAAGTGCAGGATATCGTCCAGCTGGAGTCCTTCAGCCTCGTGGATCAGTGGCGACGTGACGCGACAGGCGTCATCTTCCTGATGGAAGATAATGCCGGGGAAGGCAAGCCACGGGACGTTATCCTGTTGGCGATGGCGCCAGGCGAGGATCCCGGTTTCGGTGCTGCCATAAATTTCATCCGGGCAGATGTTAAGCCAGCCCGCGGTGGTGGAAACGTCACACCAGGGCAGCATGCCCCCTGCTGAAATCAGCATTCTGACGGGCGGCGCGGGCAGTTCCGTATCCAGGCGCTTCAGGAACGCCGGGCTGCTGATGAACAGGTAATGTCTGTCATGAGGAAGGGCGGCCAGCTGTTCAGCGTAGTAGAGCATCGCGGCATGCAGCGGCAGCCCCAGCGCCATCGGCAATACGATGCGGAATGTCAGGCCGTACAGGTGTTGCGGTACGACCGAGGCGACAACGCTACAGCCGGTCAGACGTTCGCCGAAGCGGTCAGCCAGCAGACGGGCTTCGCGATCCAGGCTGACGATGTGCTTAATCACCCGGCGCGGGGTACCCGTGGAGCCGGAGGTGAACAGCTCAACGAAGCGGCTTTCGTCAATCTCCGGCAGGGGCGCCCAGCGGCTAGCCGTCTGATGGCTGGAGGCCACCACAATCAGCTTGCCATGGAAACCGAGAGTCCGATCGCTCAGAACGCCGCTAAACAACGACTGCTGTTCTTCAAGCTGCGAGACGCGGCTATGGCCGGGGATGACCGGCGTTTTACCGGCATGCAGCGAGGCCAGCAGCGCAACGATAAACAGGTAGCTGTTTTCAAAGCACAGCGCCCAGCGCTCGCCATCCTGCTGACGCAGGGTGTCGACCAGCAAGGTCACGTCGTGGCGCAGCTGGCCAAGCGTCCAGGTACGATCGTCAAGCCAGGCAACGGGCGTATCGTCAGGGCGGGGCGCATTTAACCACTGGCCCAGCGGAAGGGGGTTAGTCATTGTGCATCTCTTTTTTAATCACCCGCTGGCGCACCAGCCACTCTGTCGCCATCAGCGTCCCCATCAGGATATAAGCCACCATACCGTTCCACAGCGTCCACAGATGTATGTCGCCGTGCAGCACGGTGAACAGCGCCATCGCGCCGTTTCCGATGAAAAAGCCGCACCAGACGAGGGTCACCTTGCGGGTATAGCGCACGCCCTCCGGGGGCAGGTTTGGCTCGCGCAGGCGCGCAAGCCGTTCGACCAGCGGCATCGCGGTCCACAGCGAACCGCCGAACACGGCCAGCATCACAAGGTTGACGACCACAGGGTAAAACAGCAGCCACTGGTGGGTTTTCAGCAGGTAGCTTGCCGCGCAGAGCGCGATGCCCGCGAGCGCCACGCACTGCACCACATACCGCATCGGGCCGGAGTTCCGCCGCGCCTGGCGCAGCCGCAGCAGCAATACCAGCGCCATCACCGGCAACAGCCACTGCAGGCTGTTGTGCGTCAGCCCAAATCCAATCAGGAAGGGCCACGCCAGCAGCATCAGCCCCGTCAGAAGGGGGATAACCGGCAACGTCCGTCCACCACGCACGGTGTTTTACTCTTCGCGCAGAAGCTGTTCGACGGCGTCTACCACATCCTGAACGGTACGAACCGACTTGAAGGTTTCCGGCTTGATTTTCTTGCCCGTTTTCTTCTGCAGATGAACAATCATGTCCACCGCGTCAATGCTGTCCAGCTCCAGGTCTTCGTAAAGACGGGCTTCGGGCGTAATGTCCTGCGGGTCGATTTCAAAGAGCCTGGTCAGCAGGCCGCAGACTTCCTGATAAATGGTTTCTTGTTCAGTCATCGTTCACATCTCAGGCGCGTTGAGCGTTGATAAAGGACGCCAGCGTGGCGACGGAAAAGAAGTGCTGGCGCATCTCTTCGCTTTCGGCAGAAAGCACCACGCCATACTGGTTTTTTACCGCCAGACCCAGTTCCAGCGCGTCAATGGAGTCCAGACCCAGCCCATCGCCAAACAGCGCGGCATCGGTATCAATATCCTCTGCGGTAAGCTCGTCCAGATTCAGCGTGGTGATTATGAGATTCTTAATTTCAAGATAAAGCGCTTGCATCATTAATTCCTGACAAAGATTGAAGGCCTGATGTTAATCGATGCTGCAGATGCCGGTTTAACTGCCTTGCCGCCAGCGCCGGTTCTTGTTCATTTGCATCGTAAAATTCGTCGATGTTCACGCGGTCGCGGACATCCACGGTGAAAACAGGTTTTTCTGGCGGTACATCATACCAGCGGCTTTTTTTATCCAGCAGATGTTCGCTACAGTGGATCAGCACCACCCGCAGATCGCTGTTACAGCGCACGGCGATATTTGCCGCGCCGCGCTGGAGGGAGATAGCCTCGCCAAACCGGGTACGCGTGCCTTCCGGGAAGATTAACAGCGTGTCGCCCTGAGCCAGACGCTGCTGGCTGGCCGCGAGCAGGGGCTCGGCTTCGCTGTTAATCAGGTAATCCGCCGCGCGGATGACGCCGCTGACAAAGGGATTGCGCAGCAGCGCGCTTTTCACCAGGCAGTCGGTTTCGGGCATCACCGACGCCAGAATCACGTAGTCTATTAACGTCGGGTGGTTAGCCACCACCAGACAACCCCGCTCGCTGCGCAGCGCGTCAAGATTGTGAATGCGATAGTCCAGTACGCCGAGGCCGCGCGCTACGGTCAGGAAGAAGCGGAAGCTGGCCGCAATGCTGCGACGCGCCAGGCGACGACGGCTGGCGCGGTCGCGCTGGACGATGAGCAGCAGGTTGAACCAGACCAGCGACAGCAGCAGCCCGCCCACGCCAAACAGCGCGAAGCAGAAGCCGGTCATCGCCAGGCGCCATAGCCAGTTAATTCGGGCAGCCAGGCGGTTCATGCGCGCGTCCATTGCCACAGCAAACGTTCGCCGGGCACCACGAACTGACGTTCCTCGCTGAGATAGCGCTGCAGGAACATCAGGCTTTGCGGCAGGGCGGGTTCTTCACCCGTGCAGCCGCTACGGGTTTCACACTGCAATCCGTTGCCGGATTCAATCACCAGCGCCAGCGCGTAGGGCCAGGTGGGCATCTGCGGCGGTAGCGCCGGATGGTAAAATTCCGGCAGCGCGCCGTCAAAATCGACCAGGAGGACGCGGGAATAGCCCGCCTGCAGCAGGCTCAGCACTTCACATAAGGCCTGCTGGAAGGTGTCCAGCCCGGCAGAAATGGATGACGAGACGATGGCCTGGCGTGCGGTGATCGTGAGATTGCCCACCGCGGAATTGTGCACGGACATCGCGAAGTCGGTGGGTGAAACGGACTGCCCGGTCGCCAGGGCATGCAGAATACGGTCGTTGCGCTCCAGCTCGCCGTGGCGGCTGGAATAGACGACGGCATCAATGGTGTGGTTTTGCAGCATGGCAAGACCAATATCCACCGCCAGCTTACTGCCTGAGTTGAGGCGGCGCGCGGTCATCATGGGTAAAGCGGTCAGGCGGGGAAGCGGGGCCGCTGGATCGACGGTCAGCTGCAGGCGTGACCACGCCTGCCACTCTGTGGCATCGCTGAGTCCTGGCGCTCTTGCCTGCCAGTCGATAATGTTAAGTGAAAATTTCATCTACGCGCGTCCGCGACAAAAAAACCGTATTCAAAGGGCAGGCTGGGCCACCCGGGCAGCTAAGCTGCTCTATTGTTCACGTTTGGTGCATATCAGCAGGGTATGACCGACCCCAAGGTTGTCCAGCCGCTGTTCAACGCTGAAACCTGCGCTCTCCAGGTAGCGATAAAACTTCTCTACGCTGTAAAACCGGCTATTGCCATTCGCCATACAGGTGAAATAGAGCGAGGTGGCATTCAGGCTGAAAGAGGCTGCTTCAAATTTCTGAGCATCCCAGAAAAGCTCCATGATGCACAAACGTGCGCCTGGCTTCATGGCCTGTGCGACGCGCGTCAGCATGGCGACAATCTGATCCGGAGAGAAACAATCCAGGAACTGGCTCATCCACCAGACGTCGGCGTCACCCGGCAATGTTGCTGGGCTAAGCATATCGACAGCATGGAATGCAATACGATGAGAAAAACCTGCTTTTGCGATGTTTTCCTGCGCCAGCGCTATCTGCTGCGGCAGATCGAGGATCGTCACGGCAACATTTTCGTCATAGCGGCAGCAGCGTAACGACCATTTACCCGTATTTCCGCCCACATCGTACAATTTTGTCGGCGAGCTTGCGAATATATATGGCAAAGCAGCGTCAAAAGCGGCGTCAGAATAGTAATGATCGAAGGCGAACCAGCTCTCTTTCGCCGGAGCTGGTAATTGGGATAACGCCGGGTAGATGGTTGGCCAGTTGCCAAACACGGCTAATCCGGCCGGTTTTTCCTCCTGCAGGGCGTCCGCCAGGTGAAATAGCCCCTGATAACAAACGTCCTGGGTGAAATCCATATTTACGCGGGTCATTTCGTCGTGCAGTAAAAAATGGCCCACTTTCGCCAGAAAATAACGTCCATTCTGTTGGGTAACGATTCGACCGCTTAATCCCATATCCAGCAGTACGCTGACGCCATAGCTGCCGAGCGTGCTGTGTTCGGTTATTTCCTCGAGGCTTGCTCCCTCTTTTCCTTGTTTATCGAGCCAGGCGAGAACGCCTGAGTTACGCAGACAAAGCGCAGTCTGGAATAACATCGGGGCAAAGGCGATGCGTTGCGCTTCGGTAATGGCATCCAGTGCGCTGAGTGTGTCCTTTTCGTACATTCCTGCGTAACCTTTGAGGGCAATAAAGAGAGGTTATCGGGCCATACGCGGCCCGACTTTAGAAAAAATTACAGCGCGGCGCCAGCGGAGAGGTTCAGCTGAATGTCGTGGTCGAGGTTATTCACCCAGCGGTTATAATTTTTGTGGATTTTACCGTCTGCCGCTTTCAGGTTAAGGCTGTTTTCATAGTTGATTGAATAGCTTGTGGCCGTGTACGGAATACTCACCTGGACCGAGTGATCGCGTGACTGCAGACGCCCCTTAATCATTCCCGGGCCGGTTTCCGTCATGATCCAGTCGCGTTTTTGGCCTGCTTTCAAAATTGCCGTTTTTACCTGATCGGCAGTATGGCCCGCGCTTACAATAGAGTGAACCTGAGCGATTGGCGCGGTACGCGCGCAGCCTGCCAGCGCGCCAACGAATACGGCAGCAGCACACCATTTAACGATCTTTTTCATCAACAACTCCATATCAATAATAACAATTAAAGGCAGTGGTTTTTACAAATAATACTCATCCGGCTTTTTGTTATCGCCAGGTGTAATTTTTAATCAATATTAATGGTTACATTACGTTGAAGCGAAGGCGGGAATAATAACATGGAAAATAAATAAGGATTTCATTTTTTATAATTTGCGTTAAATCATGAATTGCGTTTGAACGTAATGCGCGCGGCGTAATTAAAACCGGAATGAATATCGCCTTAACGCAAATAAAAATACCGCGACGGATTAGGGGCGCGGTAATTTACGGTGTATTACTGACGGTTTAAACCTACCTGTACAGGCGGGTCCGTTACCCGGGTAACCGGCTTTTCGGCCTCCCCGGCCCGAGCAGGATCGCCAGCTTGCTGCCGCCTTTGGTGGTTTCCATCCAGATTTTACATACGCTGGTAAGGGGGACCGACAGCAGCATACCGACCGGGCCCAGCAGCCATCCCCAAATCAGTAAGGATAAAAATACCACCAGCGTCGACATGCCCAGCCGGTGTCCCATCATGCGCGGCTCAAGAATATTGCCCAGCACCATATGCACGACGAGGAACAGCGCGCCGACCAGCATGCATTCGTAGAAGCCGTTAAAAAGAAACGCCTGAATCATCGGCGGCACGGCGGAAAGCACCGCGCCAATATTGGGCACGTAGTTCAGCAGAAAGGCCAGCACGCCCCACATCAGCGCGAACTGCACGTCCATCAGCATCAGCCCCAGCCAGACAATCACCCCGGTCCAGACGCTCAGGAGCGTTTTCAGCGCCAGATATTTGGAGACGCCCTTCAGGGCTCGGTGTAACCCGGCAATGTGAATTTGCGGATTGTTCAGCGCAAAGCGCAGCTTATAGGGGACGTGGCGGACTTCGAACAGCATAAACACCACCGTCATGACCAGCAGCAGAATGCTGGCCATCGCGCCGGAAAGCCCCGTCATCAAGGTGGTGGCGTAGGTCATGACCTTCTCGGAGTCCATCCTGCGCAGCATCCGTTCGGGTGAGATATGCAGATTAAGGAAGGGCACCATCTCCTGCAGCGCGACAATTTTACGCGTCAGCTCTTTGTTGTACTGCGGCAGCATGGTGGAGAATTCGCTCAGCGATGCCGCCAGCACGCCGAAGAGCGCCGTCAGGCCAATCAGCATGACAATAACCACGATGGTGATGGCTACCGGACGGCTGACGCCCCGGCGTAAAAACCAGGTGACCAGAGGATTAAGCACGATGGCAAAAAAGAGCGCCAGCAGGAGCTGAACAATAATGTCAGCGGCAGCATGGATACCCGCAAGGATAACCACCAGACAGGCGAGTTTTAATAAGATGTGAAGTCCTGCTTTGTCGGACGGGTTAGCGATCATGCGTGTTCCTTAATATGATGACCCGATAAGTGTAGTGCCCGGGCTTCGCTTCGTCTGGCACCGTTAATCTGAAAGTCGGGGCTGATTTTCTTATTGCGCCGTGGTAATAGTGAAACACTGTTGTAAAAAATCCAGGTAGAACCCCATGCCCGAACCTGCCGCTGAACCGGCACTGAGCGGACTGCGCCTCAATCTGCGCATCGTTTCCGTTGTGATTTTCAACTTTGCCAGCTATCTGACCATTGGCCTGCCGCTGGCGGTCCTGCCGGGCTATGTCCATGACGTGATGGGCTTCAGCGCCTTCTGGGCGGGGCTGGTGATTAGCCTGCAATATTTCGCCACGCTTCTCAGCCGCCCGCATGCCGGGCGCTACGCGGATACGTTCGGTCCAAAAAGCATCGTGGTGGTGGGACTGTGCGGCTGTTTTCTCAGTGGCCTGAGCTATCTGCTGGCTGCCGCAACCGGCCACTGGCCGCTGGTCAGCCTGGCGCTGCTCTGCCTGGGCCGCGTCATTCTTGGCATCGGGCAAAGTCTGGCGGGAACCGGCTCAACGCTGTGGGGCGTGGGGGTGGTAGGCGCGCCCCACATTGGCCGGGTGATCTCCTGGAACGGGATTGTCACCTACGGTGCGATGGCGCTCGGGGCGCCGCTCGGCGTGGCCTGCTATGCGCTTGGCGGGCTGTATGGGCTGGCTATCACCATTATGGCGGTCGCGCTGCTGGCAATCCTCTTTGCGCTGCCGCGTCCGAAAGTTAAGGCCAGCAAAGGCAAGCCGCTGCCATTTCGGGCGGTGCTGGGGCGCGTCTGGCCGTACGGCATGGCGCTGGCGCTGGCGACCACCGGCTTTGGCGTAATCGCGACCTTCATTACCCTGTTCTACGACGCCAAAGGCTGGGACGGCGCAGCCTTTGCGTTAACCCTGTTTAGCTGTGCGTTTGTTGGCGCCCGCCTGCTTTTCCCTAACGGCATCAACCGCCTTGGCGGGCTGAACGTGGCGATGATCTGCTTTGCGATAGAGATTGTCGGGCTGTTGCTGACCGGAATAGCGATGGTGCCCTGGGTCGCGAAAGTGGGCGTGTTCCTCGCGGGGGCTGGCTTTTCCCTGGTCTTCCCGGCGCTGGGCGTGGTGGCGGTAAAAGCCGTGCCGCAGCAGAACCAGGGGGCAGCGCTGGCGACCTATACGGTGTTTATGGATATGTCTTTAGGGATTACCGGCCCGCTGGCGGGGCTGGTGATGTCCTGGGCAGGCGTGCCGGTGATCTATCTTGCCGCGGCGGGCCTGGTGGTGATTGCGCTCCTGCTGACGTGGCGGCTAAAAAAATGGCCCCCGGTGCAGGCACCGGAGGCCACGTCATCATCGTGAAGCGTTACTGGATCACGATGGTGTTAATAATGTTTTCAGCAGCCGTCTGCGCTTTCTGCTGATCTTCGGCTGGCAGGGTGATCTGCAGGGTCAGCAGTTTGTTATCAACCTTGCCCAGCACCACAGAAGAGTATGCGGTCTGGCCTTTTGCAGAGATGATGCTGTCGAGCTGTTGCAGCGTGTGGCCTTTCAGCTCGATGGATTTATTGGTCACGACCTGCAGCTGCGGATCGCGGCCGCGCTGCTGATCTTCCAGACGTTTGGACAGGACGGCCAGATCTTCGCTGGTGTCGTCGCCCACAATCACAATGACCGCTTTCTGCCCGGTTGCGTCGGAGTAAACGTGCATGTTGTTCGCCTGGGTGCCCAGCTTGCCGCTCTGATCGGTCATATCGGCTGGCAGAGAGAAGCTGAGTTTGCCATCCATCAGATTCACCGGCTGGCCGGTCGCGTTGCTCTCTGCGGATGCGCCCTGAGCAGGCGTTTTCGTGTCGCTGTTATCACAGGCTGCAAGACCCACAACCAGCAGGCCAATCCCGACATATTTAACCAGATTGCGCATTGACTTCTTCCTTTCGATAAACGGCCATAACGGCTCATTCGTTCATCTTATCACAACTGATAAAGCGAACCCTTAACCAGCCTGCAATGCCGTGATTTCAGATTTATCTGCCAGCCTTTTCAGCAGCATATTGAGCAGCACGCCGTACATCGGCAGGAAGAAAACAATGCTGATGAGGACCTTGAAGCAGTAGTCCACCAGCGCGATTTCCATCCAGTGTTCGGCCATGAACGCATCCGGGCTGCGCCAGAAGGCGATGAAGAAGAAGGCCAGCGTATCGCTCACGTTACCGAACAGCGTGGAGGCGGTTGGCGCCATCCACCAGCGATGATTCTGACGCAGGCGGTTAAACACGTGCACGTCGAGGATCTGCCCCAGCGCGTAGGCCATAAAGCTTGCGGCAGCGATACGGGCAACAAACAGGTTGAAGTGGGTTAACGCCTCAAAGCCCTGCCAGCTTCCCATATAAAACAGAGACGAAACCACGTACGAGATGAACAGCGCCGGGAGCATGACCGAAAAAATAATACGGCGAGCCAGCGGTGCGCCAAAGATACGCACGGTCAAATCCGTCGCGAGGAAAATAAACGGGAAGCTGAATGCGCCCCAGGTGGTGTGAAAACCAAAGATGGAGATCGGGAGCTGCACCAGATAGTTGCTGGAGGTGATCACCAGCAAATGGAAAAGCGAAAGCCAGAACAACGCTTTTACGCGCTGTGATTCAGAAAACGACGTCATATTGTGACCTTTTTATACGTTGGGGTGAGGGAACCCAATAAAAACCGCAGCATGATACTGCTTTGTCAGGACATTGCAATGGTTAGTTTTTACGCAATCGTTAACCTGGTTTGCATTGATCGCAACCGGGCGTAAACTACAGCCGTTTTTACCAGACCGAGAAGATCATGACCGACCTGTTTTCCAGCCCAGACCACACTCTTGATGCCCAGGGCCTTCGCTGCCCGGAGCCGGTAATGATGGTACGCAAAACCGTGCGCAACATGCAGACCGGTGAAACGCTGCTGATTATTGCCGACGACCCGGCCACGACCCGCGATATTCCCGGCTTTTGTACCTTTATGGAGCATGAACTGGTGGCACAGCAGACCGAAGCGCTGCCGTACCGGTATTTGATTCGTAAGGGGTAGATGGGCGCCTCTGCGGCCTGATGCCCTCACCCCGGCCCTCTCCCGCGGGGAGAGGGAGAACGTCATCCCTTCATCCACGCCCTGATCCCGTCCAGGAACATCTGCGTTGCCATCATCACCAGAATCAGCCCCATCAGGCGCTCCAGCGCGTTCACCCCTTTCTCACCCAGCAGGCGCAGGAACAGCGACGACTGCAGCAGGATGATAAACGTCCCGCCCCAGGCGATCAGCAGGGCAATCACCAGATGGCTCATCTGGTTCGGATACTGATGCGACAGCAGCATCAGCGTGGCCAGAATGGTCGGCCCTGCGACGAGTGGAATCGCCAGCGGCACGATAAACGGCTCTTCACCCGCGGGCAGGCCGCTGCTGCTGCCTTCCGCGCTCGGGAAAATCATCTTAATGGCAATCAGGAACAGAATAATCCCGCCGGAAATCGAAACGGTTTCGGCGCGCAGGTTGAGGAATGCGAGAATTTTCTCACCGGCAAACAGGAAGATAAACATCAGCAGCAGGGCGATGAGCAGCTCGCGGATCATGATCGCCCGGCGGCGCTTCGGCTCGGTGTGCTTCAGCACCGACATGAAGATAGGCAGGTTTCCCAGTGGATCCATAATCAGGATCAATAAAACCGCCGCGGAAATGATTTCACTCATCTTTAAATTATCCCTGATACTTAGTAGTGTTATTTCGATGATTAGCGCTTTTTCTGATTGCCGGGCAATCATCGATTAATTTCGCTTGCGACTTTGGCAGCATTTTGTAATGTGAAGCATATCCCAGTTCAATACTGGCTTGCACAATCAGCACACACCCTCAGCAGGAAAAAAATGCTATGAAAAACGTTGGTTTTATCGGCTGGCGCGGTATGGTCGGCTCTGTACTCATGCAACGCATGGTTGAAGAGCGCGATTTCGACGCTATCCGCCCGGTCTTCTTCTCCACTTCCCAGCTCGGCCAGGCTGCTCCGTCCTTTGGTGGTACCACAGGCACGTTGCAGGATGCTTACGATCTGGAAGCGCTGAAGGCACTCGACATTATTGTGACGTGCCAGGGCGGCGATTATACCAACGAAATCTATCCAAAGCTGCGTGAAAGCGGCTGGCAGGGCTACTGGATTGACGCGGCTTCTTCGCTGCGCATGAAAGACGATGCCATCATCATTCTCGACCCGGTGAACCAGGACGTCATCACCGACGGCCTGAACAACGGCGTGAAAACCTTTGTCGGCGGTAACTGTACCGTCAGCCTGATGCTGATGTCCCTCGGCGGCCTGTTCGCGCAGGATCTGGTTGAGTGGGTCTCCGTGGCGACCTACCAGGCGGCGTCCGGCGGCGGCGCGCGTCATATGCGCGAGCTGCTGACCCAGATGGGCCAGCTGCACCAAAGCGTCGCGACCGAGCTGGCAAACCCGGCGTCCGCGATCCTTGATATCGAGCGTAAGGTCACTCAGCTGACCCGAAGCGGCGAGCTGCCGGTGGATAACTTCGGCGTACCGCTGGCCGGTGGCCTGATCCCGTGGATCGACAAACAGCTGGATAACGGCCAGACCCGCGAAGAGTGGAAGGGCCAGGCTGAGACTAACAAAATCCTCGCGACCGCGAACACCATTCCGGTTGACGGTCTGTGCGTGCGTATCGGCGCGCTGCGCTGCCACAGCCAGGCCTTCACCATTAAACTGAAAAAAGATGTGTCTATTCCGACCGTGGAAGAGCTGCTGGCCGCGCACAACCCGTGGGCGAAAGTGGTACCAAACGATCGCGATATCACCATGCGCGAGCTGACCCCGGCTGCCGTTACCGGCACGCTGACCACGCCGGTTGGCCGTCTGCGCAAGCTGAACATGGGGCCGGAGTATCTCTCCGCGTTCACCGTCGGCGACCAGCTCCTGTGGGGCGCCGCCGAGCCGCTGCGCCGCATGCTGCGCCAGCTGGCGTAATAATTTGTTAACTACCGGGGGTGATTTTCACCCCTTTTTTTTGCGTACTACATGGAGTAACACGCGTATGTCTTATTTTTTATCAGGAGTCATCTAGAGCGTTGGCTATGCTTTAAGGAAGAGTCATTTCTTACCTGAGGTTCGAACGGAGCAGAATGGATGCACATTTTTGTGCTGTCCCGTTCAGGTCACATTAAAAGTCGTCCCGGAGCGCTTAAAAAGGACGACATAAAAAACAGGATGAATACCATGTCCGATCGTGTGGATAGAGACGTGATTAATGCGCTTATTGCGGGTCATTTTGCTGACCCCTTTTCTGTGCTTGGGATGCATCAAACTGAGGACGGCCTTGAAGTTAGGGCACTGTTACCGGATGCCACAGAAGTCTGGGTGATTGAACCCAAAACCGGCCGCAAGGTCGGTAATCTTGAATGCCTCGATTCCCGTGGCTTTTTCTCGGGCGTAATGCCCCGCCGTAAAAACCCTTTTCGCTATCAGCTCGCCGTTCTCTGGCACGGTCAGCAAAACCTAATTGACGATCCTTACAGCTTCGGCCCTCTGCTTAAAGAGATGGACGCCTGGCTGCTCTCCGAAGGAACGCATCTTCGCCCTTATGAAACCCTGGGTGCCCATGCCGATACCATGGACGGCATTACCGGCACGCGGTTCTCCGTGTGGGCACCTAACGCCCAGCGCGTCTCCGTTGTCGGCCAGTTCAACTACTGGGACGGTCGCCGCCATCCGATGCGCCTGCGCCGGGAAAGCGGCATCTGGGAGCTGTTTATCCCCGGAGCGCACCCCGGGCAGCTTTATAAATTCGAGATGATCGACGCTAACGGCAAGCTGCGCATTAAAGCCGACCCGTATGCCTTCGAAGCGCAGATGCGCCCGGATACCGCGTCGCTGATTTGCGGCCTGCCGGAGAAGGTCGTCCAGACGGAGGAGCGCAAACAGGCCAACCGCTTTGACGCGCCCATCTCCGTCTATGAGGTACACCTTGGCTCCTGGCGTCGCCACACCGATAACAACTTCTGGCTCAGCTACCGTGAGCTTGCCGACCAGCTGGTGCCCTATGCCAAATGGATGGGCTTTACCCACCTTGAGCTGCTGCCGGTCAACGAGCACCCGTTCGACGGCAGCTGGGGCTATCAGCCCACCGGGCTGTATGCGCCAACGCGCCGCTTCGGCACGCGCGACGACTTCCGCTATTTCATTGATGCCGCGCACGCCGCCGGGCTGAACGTCATCCTCGACTGGGTGCCGGGCCATTTCCCTGCGGATGATTTCGCGCTGGCAGAATTTGACGGCACGAAGCTGTACGAGCATAGCGACCCGCGCGAAGGCTATCACCAGGACTGGAACACGCTGATCTACAACTACGGTCGTCGTGAGGTCGCCAACTATCTGGTCGGGAATGCCCTGTACTGGATCGAGCGGTTTGGTATTGATGCCCTGCGCGTCGATGCGGTGGCGTCGATGATCTACCGCGACTACAGCCGCAAAGAGGGGGAGTGGATCCCGAACGAGTTTGGCGGCCGTGAAAACCTGGAAGCCATTGAGTTCCTGCGCAATACCAACCGCATTATCGGCGAGCAGGTGGACGGTGCCGTGACCATGGCGGAAGAGTCGACCGACTTTGCGGGCGTCTCCCGTCCGCCGTCATTAGGCGGCCTGGGGTTCTGGTACAAGTGGAACCTGGGCTGGATGCACGACACGCTCGACTACATGAAGCTGGATCCGGTTCACCGTAAGTATCATCACGATAAGCTGACGTTCGGGATGCTCTACAACTACACCGAAAACTTCATGCTGCCGCTGTCGCACGATGAAGTGGTGCACGGCAAAAAATCGATTCTCGACCGCATGCCGGGCGACGCGTGGCAGAAGTTTGCCAACCTGCGCGCCTACTACGGCTGGATGTTTGCCTTCCCGGGCAAGAAACTGCTGTTTATGGGCAATGAGTTCGCACAGGGACGCGAGTGGAACCACGACGCCAGCCTCGACTGGCACCTGCTGGAAGGTGGCGACAACTGGCACCACGGGGTGCAGCGTCTGGTGCGCGACCTGAACCTGACCTACCGCCACCACAAAGCGCTGCACGAGCTCGACTTCGATCCGTACGGCTTTGAGTGGCTGGTAGTGGACGACCACGAGCGCTCGGTGTTTGTCTTTGTGCGTCGTGACAAAGCGGGTAACGAGATCATCGTCGCCAGCAACTTCACGCCGGTGCCGCGCGAACACTACCGCTTCGGCATTAACCAGCCGGGCAAATGGCGCGAGATCCTGAATACCGACTCGATGCACTATCACGGCAGCAACGCCGGTAACGGCGGGCTGGTACAGAGCGATGCCATCGAAAGCCACGGGCGACCCAACTCCCTGAGCCTGACGCTGCCGCCGCTTGGCACCATCTGGCTGATGCGGGAGGGCGAATGACGCAGCTTACGGCAGGTGAACCCGAACCGCTCGGCGCGCGTTTTGACGGAAAGGGTGTCAATTTCACCCTCTTTTCCGCTCATGCTGAGCGGGTAGAACTGTGCGTGTTTGACGGGGAAGGTAACGAGCACCGTTACGATTTACCCGCGCGCACGGGGGATACCTGGCACGGCTACCTGGCCGGAGGACGGCCAGGCATGCACTATGGCTTTCGCGTGCACGGTCCGTGGGAGCCGGCGCAGGGCCACTGGTTTAACCCGGCGAAGCTGCTGATTGATCCGTGCGCGCACCGCGTGGACGGTGAATTTAAAGACGACCCGCTTTTCCACGTGGGCTACGGCGGGCCTGACCATCGCGACAGCGCGCCCGTCGCGCCAAAAAGCGTGGTGGTGAACGATTTTTATGACTGGGAAGACGATGCCCCGCCGCAGACGCCGTGGGGCAATACCGTCATTTATGAAGCCCACGTCAAAGGGCTGACCTACCTTCACCCGTCGATCCCCAAAGAGATGCGCGGCACCTATAAGGCGCTCGGGCATCCCACCATGATCGCCTACCTGAAACACCTCGGCATCACCGCTCTGGAGCTGTTGCCCGTCGCCCATTTCGCCAGCGAGCCGCGCCTGCAGCGGCTGGGGCTAAGCAACTACTGGGGCTACAACCCGCTGGCGATGTTCGCGCTTGAGCCACGCTATGCCGCCCATCCGGAACAGGCGCGGGACGAGTTTCGCGATGCGGTGAAGGCGCTCCATACGGCGGGCATTGAGGTCATTCTGGACGTCGTGCTGAACCACAGTGCTGAAAGCGATCTCGACGGTCCGACGCTCTCCATGCGCGGAATTGATAACCGTAGCTATTATTGGATCAGGCAGGATGGCGATTATGAGAACTGGACCGGCTGCGGTAACACGCTCAACCTCAGCCATCCGGCGGTCACGCATTTTGCTTATGAATGCCTGAAATACTGGGTGGAAACGTTCCACGTCGACGGTTTTCGTTTCGACCTGGCGCCCGTAATGGGGCGCACGCCGGCGTTCAGCCAGCAGGCTCCGCTGTTTGAGGCGATAAAAAACTGTCCGGTGCTCTCGCGCGTGAAGCTCATTGCCGAGCCGTGGGACATCGGGGAAGGCGGTTATCAGGTCGGGAATTTCCCGCCGCTGTTTGCCGAGTGGAACGATCACTACCGCGATGCCGCGCGCCGCTTCTGGCTGGAACGGAATCTGTCGCTGGGGGAGTTCGCCGGACGCTTTGCCGCTTCAAGCGATCTCTTTAAGCGCGACGGCAAACGCCCGTCGGCCACCGTCAATCTGTTGACGGCACACGACGGTTTTACGCTCAGGGACTGCGTTTGTTTCAATCAGAAACACAATGAGGCAAACGGCGAAGAGAATCGCGATGGCACTAACAATAACCATAGCTTTAATCATGGTATAGAAGGGTTAGGCGGAAGCCTGGACGTCATCGAGCGGCGACGCGCCAGCGTTCACGCTTTGCTGACAACGCTTTTATTGTCGCAGGGCACGCCGATGCTGCTGGCAGGCGATGAACACGGCCATAGCCAGCACGGTAACAACAATGCGTATTGCCAGGACAACACGTTAACCTGGCTCGACTGGGGTGAAGCCAACAGCGGGCTGATTCATTTTACCGCTGCGCTGATCCATCTTCGCCAGCAGATCCCCGCGCTGACCACCGACCGCTGGTGGGAAGAGGGTGACGGCAACGTTCGCTGGTTGAATCAAGACGCGCAACCCTTAAGCGCGCAAGAGTGGCAACACGGCGTACCACGCCTGCAAATCCTGCTGTCGGATAAATGGCTGGTCACGCTGAACGCGACGGATGACGTCGCAGCGATTGTTTTACCTGAAGGGGAATGGCGAGCTGTTCCCCCCTTTGCCGGAGCGGATAATCCGGTAGTAATGGCTGTCTGGCACGGGCCTGCGCACGGAGTGTGCGTATTCCAAAGATGATAAAAAAGGAGTTAGTCATGGTTAGATTAGAGAAGAACGATCCCTTAATGTTGGCGCGCCAGCTACCATTAAAAACGGTTGCCCTGATACTTGCGGGTGGACGTGGTACCCGTCTGAAAGATTTGACCATCAAGCGCGCGAAACCGGCCGTTCACTTTGGTGGTAAGTTCCGTATCATCGACTTTGCGCTCTCCAACTGTCTCAACTCGGGCATTCGCCGTATTGGCGTCATTACGCAGTATCAGTCGCACACGCTGGTTCAGCATATCCAGCGCGGCTGGTCATTCTTCAGCGAAGAGATGGACGAGTTTGTCGATCTCCTTCCCGCTCAGCAACGCGTCCACGGCGAGAACTGGTACCGCGGAACGGCGGATGCGGTGACGCAGAACCTCGACATCATTCGCCGCTACAGCGCGGAATACATCGTGATCCTCGCCGGGGACCACATCTACAAGCAAGATTACTCCCACATGCTCATCGACCACGTCGAAAAAGGGGCGCGCTGCACCGTAGCGTGTCTGCCTGTGCCCGTTGCTGAAGCGACGGCGTTTGGCGTGATGCACGTGGATGCCGACGACAAAATTATCGACTTTGTTGAAAAACCGGCGAACCCGCCAACCATGCCCGGCGATGATACCAAATCGCTCGCCAGCATGGGGATTTATGTCTTTGATGCAGATTATCTTTATGAGCTGCTGGAAGAAGACGACAAAGACGAAAACTCCAGCCACGACTTCGGTAAAGACATCATTCCGAAAATCACTAAAGCTGGCATGGCGTATGCACATCCTTTCCCGCTGTCCTGCGTGCAGTCCGACCCCAATGCGGAACCTTACTGGCGCGATGTGGGAACCCTGGAAGCCTACTGGAAAGCGAACCTCGATCTGGCGTCAGTCACGCCTGAGCTGGATATGTACGACCAGAACTGGCCGATTCGTACCCATATGGAATCGCTGCCCCCGGCCAAATTCGTGCAGGACCGCTCCGGCAGCCACGGTATGACGCTGAACTCGCTGGTGTCCGGCGGGTGCATTATTTCAGGCTCGGTGGTGGTGCAGTCGGTGCTGTTCCCCCGCGTGCGGATAAATTCATTCTGTAATATCGATTCGGCAGTCTTACTGCCTGATGTCTGGGTAGGGCGCTCGTGCCGTCTGCGTCGCTGCGTTATCGATCGTGCCTGCGTCATCCCAGAAGGGATGGTGATTGGTGAGAACGCGGAAGAAGACGCGCGTCGTTTCTATCGTTCGGAAGAGGGGATCGTGTTAGTCACACGGGAAATGTTGCGGAAGCTGCAGATCAAACAGGAGCGATGATGCAGGTTTTACATGTATGTTCTGAGATGTTCCCGTTATTAAAAACGGGCGGTCTGGCAGATGTTCTGGGTGCATTACCGGCGGCGCAAATCGCCGGAGGCGTGGATACCCGAGTCCTGCTGCCCGCCTTTCCGGATATCCGGCGTGGTATTCCCGATGCAAAAGTGGTGACCCGCCGTGAGACTTTCGCCGGACGCATCACCCTGCTGTTTGGACATTACAACGGCGTAGGGATTTACCTGATCGACGCGCCGCACTTATACGATCGACCGGGCAGCCCGTATCACGATACGAACCTGTTCGCCTACACCGATAACGTGCTGCGCTTTGCGCTGCTCGGCTGGGTCGGGGCAGAAATGGCGACGGGGCTGGATCCGTTCTGGCGCCCGGATGTGGTGCACGCGCACGACTGGCACGCCGGGCTTGCCCCGGCGTATCTCGCGGCGCGCGGCCATCCGGCCAAATCGGTCTTTACCGTGCACAACCTGGCGTATCAGGGGATGTACTATGCCCATCACATGAGTGAAATCGATCTGCCATTATCGTTCTATAACATGCACGGGCTGGAATTTAACGGGCAGATCTCGTTCCTGAAAGCCGGGCTGTACTACGCCGATCACATCACGGCGGTGAGCCCGACCTACGCGCGTGAGATCACCCAGCCGGAGTTTGGCTACGGCATGGAAGGGTTGCTGCAACAGCGCCACCGCGAAGGTCGCCTGTCGGGCATTCTGAACGGCGTGGATGAACAGATCTGGAGCCCGGAGACCGATCTCCTGCTGGCGGCTCGCTATGGACGTGATTCCGTGGAGGACAAAGCGGAAAACAAACGCCAGCTGCAGATTGCGATGGGCCTGAAGGTTAACGACAAAGTGCCGCTGTTCGCGGTGGTCAGCCGCCTGACCAGCCAGAAAGGGCTGGATCTGGTGCTGGAGGCGCTGCCCGGTTTACTGGAGCAGGGCGGACAGCTGGCGCTGCTCGGCGCGGGCGACCCGGTGCTGCAGGAAGGTTTCCTTGCCGCCGCGGCGGAACATCCGGGGCAGGTGGGCGTGCAGATTGGCTACCACGAAGCGTTCTCGCACCGCATCATGGGCGGCGCGGACGTCATCCTGGTGCCGAGCCGTTTCGAACCCTGCGGCCTGACGCAGCTGTACGGCCTGAAATACGGCACGCTGCCGCTGGTGCGCCGCACGGGCGGGCTGGCGGACACCGTATCCGATAGCTCTCTGGAAAACCTGGCGGACGGTATCGCCAGCGGGTTTGTCTTTGAGGACAGTAATGCCTGGTCGCTGCTTCGGGCGATTCGGCGTGCTTTCGTCTTGTGGTCCCGTCCATCGCTCTGGCGTTACGTTCAGCGTCAGGCGATGTCCATGGACTTTAGCTGGCATGTCGCGGCGCAGTCATACCGCGATCTCTATCAACGCTTGATGTAACGAGGCGAAGTTACTGATATGAACGCTCCATTTAGCTACTCTTCACCCACGCTCAGCGTTGAGGCGTTAAAGCACTCCATCGCCTACAAGCTGATGTTCACCATCGGGAAAGATCCGGTTATCGCCAACAAACACGAGTGGCTGAACGCCACCCTGTTTGCGGTGCGTGACCGCTTAGTTGAACGCTGGCTGCGCTCAAACCGCGCCCAGCTCTCGCAGGAAACGCGTCAGGTTTACTACCTGTCGATGGAATTTTTGATTGGCCGCACGCTTTCCAACGCGCTGTTGTCGCTCGGTATTTATGACGACGTCAAAACCGCCCTGGAAGAGATGGGGTTAGATTTAGAAGAACTGATCGACGAAGAGAACGACCCGGGCCTCGGCAACGGCGGCCTGGGGCGTCTCGCCGCCTGCTTCCTCGACTCGCTGGCAACGCTGGCGCTGCCGGGCAGAGGCTACGGTATTCGCTACGACTACGGTATGTTCAAACAGAACATCGTTGACGGGCGCCAGAAAGAGTCGCCGGACTACTGGCTGGAGTACGGCAACCCGTGGGAGTTTAAGCGCCACAATACGCGCTACAAGGTGCGCTTTGGCGGACGTATCCAGCAGGAAGGCAAAAAATCCCGCTGGGTAGAAACGGAAGAGATCCTGGCCGTGGCCTACGACCAGATTATCCCCGGCTATGACACCGATGCCACCAACACGCTGCGCCTGTGGAGCGCCCAGGCCAGTAGCGAGATTAACCCCGGTAAATTCAACCAGGGTGACTACTTTGCGGCGGTGGAAGATAAAAACCACTCCGAGAACGTGTCCCGCGTGCTGTACCCGGATGACTCGACCTACTCCGGCCGCGAGCTGCGCCTGCGTCAGGAGTATTTCCTCGTTTCGGCGACCATTCAGGACATCCTCAGCCGCCACCATCAGCTGCACAAAACCTACGCCAACCTGGCGGAGAAAACCGCGATCCACCTTAACGACACCCACCCGGTGCTCTCCATTCCGGAGCTGATGCGCCTGCTGATTGACGAGCATAAGTTCAGCTGGGATGACGCGTTTGAAGTGACCTGTCAGGTGTTCTCCTATACCAACCACACGCTGATGAGCGAAGCGCTGGAAACGTGGCCGGTGGACATGCTCGGCAAAATCCTGCCGCGCCATCTGCAGATTATCTTTGAGATTAACGACTACTTCCTCAAGACCCTGCAGGAGCAATACCCGAACGATACCGGGCTGCTGAGCCGCGCTTCCATCATTGATGAATCGAACGGGCGCCGCGTGCGCATGGCCTGGCTGGCGGTCGTCATCAGCCACAAGGTCAACGGCGTGTCCGAGCTCCACTCGAACCTGATGGTGCAGTCGCTTTTTGCGGACTTCGCGAAAATCTTCCCGACGCGGTTCTGCAACGTGACCAACGGCGTGACGCCGCGCCGCTGGCTGGCGCTGGCCAACCAGCCGCTCTCTGAGGTGCTGGACGAGAATATCGGCCGTACCTGGCGTACCGACTTGAGCCAGCTGAGCGAGCTGGAACAGCATATTGATTTCCCGACGGTGAACAAAGCCGTGCGCGAAGCCAAGCTGCTGAACAAAAAGCGTCTGGCGGTCTGGCTGGCGATGCACCTCAACGTGGTGGCAAACCCGAAAGCGCTGTTCGACGTTCAGATCAAACGCATCCACGAATACAAGCGTCAGCTGATGAACGTGCTGCACGTGATCACCCATTACAACCGCATCAAGGCCGATCCAACGGCCGAATGGGTACCGCGCGTGAAGATCTTCGCCGGTAAGGCGGCTTCCGCCTACTACATGGCGAAGCACATTATTCATCTCATCAACGATGTGGCGAAGGTGGTCAACCAGGATCCGGACATTGGCGACAAGCTGAAGGTGGTGTTCATTCCTAACTACAGCGTGAGCCTGGCGCAGATGATCATCCCGGCGGCGGATCTCTCTGAGCAGATTTCTACGGCGGGTACGGAGGCATCCGGCACCAGTAACATGAAGTTTGCCCTTAACGGCGCGCTGACCATTGGTACGCTTGACGGGGCGAACGTCGAGATGCTGGAGCACGTGGGCGAAGAAAATATCTTTATCTTCGGTAACACGACGGAAGAGGTGGAGGCGCTGCGCAGGAAAGGCTACTCGCCGCGTCAGTATTACGAAGAGGATGAAGAGTTACGTCAGGTGCTGACGCAGATCGCGACCGGCGTGTTTAGCCCGGATGAACCGAGCCGCTATCGCGATCTGGTGGATTCGCTGATTAACTTTGGCGATCACTACCAGGTGCTGGCGGATTATCGCAGCTACGTGGACTGTCAGGATAAGGTTGACGAGCTGTACCGTCAGCAGGAGAAGTGGACCAGCGCCGCGATGTATAACATCGCCAATATGGGCTATTTCTCGTCCGACAGGACCATCAAGGAGTATGCCGAGACGATCTGGCATATTGATCCGGTAAGGTTGTAAAAACAACCCCTCACCCCAGCCCTCTCCCCAAAGGGGAGAGGGTGTTAAAGTCCCCTCTCCCCTTCGGGGAGAGGGTTAGGGTGAGGGGGCATCAGACCGCACCGATCGTATTACGACGCCAGCGACAGCTCACGCTTCCCCGCATTTTGCAGTAACCACTGCGCCACGCGAGACTGCTGCTCGGCGTTTAGCCACATACCTTCTTTGGTACGACGCCAGATAGCATCATCCAGACGACGAACCCACTCGTGCTCAACCAGGTAGCGCAGCTCGGCTTCGTACAGCTCGTGGCCGAAATGCTCGCCCAGATCCGCAATGTCCTTCGCGTCGGCCAGGAACAGCTCGGTATTGCTGCCGTAGGTGCGGGCATAGTGGCGCGCCATCCCTTCGGTGATGAACGGGAAGCGACGGCGCAGCTTCGCGGCGTAATCATCGCGATTGTCGCCGATATCACCGCCGGGCAGTACCGCGCCTTTGGTCCATGCCGGGCCAATGCCTTTATAGTACGGCGCCAGTTTTTCCAGCGCGTGCTCGGCCAGCTTGCGGTAGGTGGTCAGCTTGCCGCCAAACACGGAAAGCAGCGGCGCCTGACCGTCAACGTCGTGAATATCGAGCGTATAGTCGCGGGTAATCGCCTGCGGTGAGTCAGACTCGTCATCGCACAGCGGACGCACGCCGGAGTAGGTCCAGACCACGTCATCGCGTGACAGCTGCTTCCTGAAGTGCGCGTTATACACTTTGAGCAGGTAGTTCACTTCGCTCTCATCGATCTCGACGTTCTTCGGATCGCCTTTGTACTCCACGTCGGTGGTGCCGATGATCGAGAATTCGTCCATCCACGGGATCACAAACACGATGCGCTTGTCTTCGTTCTGCAGAATGTAGGCCTGCTTCTGGGTATGCACGCGCGGTACCACAATGTGGCTGCCCTTGATCAGGCGAATGCCGTACGGCGAAGGCAGATGCATGCCGTCGTCGAAGAACTGCTTCACCCACGGGCCGGTAGCGTTCACCAGGCCGCGTGCTTTCCAGCTGAATTTCTCGCCGGTATCGATGTCTTCCGCTTCCACAATCCACAGGCCGTTTTCACGACGTGCAGAGGTCGCGCGGGTACGGGTTTTCACCTCGCCACCTTTCTTCTCGACCATCTGGGCATTCGCCAGCACCAGGCGCGCGTCGTCCACCCAACAGTCTGAATATTCGAAACCGCGCACGATTTCAGGCTTAAGGACCGATTCTGAGCCAAAACGCAAACCTTTCGAACCCGGGAGGCTGGTGCGTTTACCCAGATGATCGTACATAAACAGACCAATACGGATCATCCACGCCGGACGCAGATGCGGGCGATGGGGCAGGCGGAAGCGCATCGGAATCGCCAGATGCGGCGCCATCTTCAGCAGCACTTCACGTTCGGCCAGTGCTTCACTGACCAGGCGGAATTCGTAGTGTTCCAGGTAGCGCAGGCCACCGTGAATCAGTTTGGAGCTGGCGGACGACGTCGCGCAGGCGAGATCGTTAGCTTCCAGCATCAATACGGATAAACCGCGTCCTGCGGCATCGACCGCAATACCGGCACCGTTGATGCCACCGCCTATCACAATCAGATCTTTGGTTTCCATAACACCCTCATGCACTTTCGTTAAAGCTCAGAAATGTTCGATATCGCTCATAATAGCAAAGGAACGCGCTTTTGGTAACATCAAAAAAACAATTTAGAGTGATATGGATAACATAATGGCGTTTACCCGCCGCCAGGACGTACACTACGGGGTAAAATAGTGCCACTAACTTTTCTCCCTCTCCCCGTGGGAGAGGGCTGGGGTGAGGGCATCAGCGCGCACCCAACCTGAACAACAGAAAGAGAACACCATGGATCAGTTTGAATGTATTAACGTAGAAGAAGCCCACCAGAAGATGCACCAGGGAAAAGCGGTGTTGGTGGACATCCGCGATCCGCAGAGTTTTGCGATGGGCCATACGCCGGGCGCGTTTCATCTCACTAACGACACGCTGGGCGCGTTTATGCGCGATAACGACTTCGAGACGCCGGTCATGGTCATGTGCTACCACGGCAACAGCAGCAAGGGCGCGGCGCAGTATCTGCTTCAGCAGGGCTACGACGCGGTATACAGCGTCGACGGCGGCTTCGATGCCTGGCATCGTCATTTCCCGGCAGAAGTGGAATACGCTTTTGAGCGCTGATCCCGCTATACTGTCCCCTTTTGTGTGGAAATAAGCGACCGCTGCCCATGTTGATGATCACCTCTTTTACCAACCCGCGCGTCGCCCAGGCGTTTGTCGACTATATGGCGACGCAGGGCGTTATTCTGACCATTCAGCAACATACACAGACCGACGTCTGGCTGGCCGACGAGAGCCAGGCCGCGCGCGTAAACGAAGAGCTGGCGCGTTTTCTTGAGAACCCCGGCGACCCGCGCTATCTGGCGGCCAGCTGGCAGTCCGGGCAGACCGACAGCGGATTGCACTACAGCCGTTTTCCCTTCCTCGCCACCATCCGCGAGCGCGCGGGTCCGTTTACGCTGCTGCTGATGGCGGCCTGCATTATCGTCTTTATTATCATGAACGTGGTGGGCGACCAGAGCGTGATGATTGCTCTGGCCTGGCCCTATGACCCGTCTCTTGAGTTTGACCTCTGGCGCTACTTTAGCCACGCGCTGATGCACTTCTCGGTGATGCATATCCTCTTCAACCTGCTCTGGTGGTGGTATCTCGGCGGCGCCGTTGAAAAGCGTCTGGGCAGCGGCAAGCTGATCGTTATCACCCTTATCAGCGCCCTGCTCAGCGGCTATGTGCAGCACAAGTTTAGCGGGCCGTGGTTCGGCGGGCTGTCGGGCGTCGTGTACGCCCTGATGGGCTATGTCTGGCTTCGCGGGGAGCGCGATCCGGAAAGCGGCATCTATCTGCAGCGCGGATTAATAACCTTTGCGTTAATATGGCTAATTGCCGGGTGGTTTGATCTGTTTGGTATGTCTATCGCCAACGGTGCACACGTTGCCGGGCTGGCCGTGGGGCTTGCGATGGCCTTTGCCGACACGCTCCATGCGCGAAAACGAACATAATTCTCAGGGATAATTGATGAAACAAACACAACGTCATGACGCTATTATCGAACTGGTAAAAAAACAGGGATACGTCAGCACCGAAGAGCTGGTGGAGCAGTTTGCCGTCAGCCCACAAACCATCCGTCGTGACCTGAATGACCTGGCCGATCAGAACCGCATTCTTCGCCACCACGGCGGCGCGGCGCTGCCGTCCAGTTCGGTCAATACCTCCTGGCATGACCGTAAAGCCACGCAGACGGCAGAGAAAGAGCGCATTGCCCGCAAGGTCGCCAGCCAGATCCCGAACGGCGCGACGCTGTTTATTGATATCGGCACGACGCCGGAAGCGGTCGCCCATGCGCTGCTGGATCACGAGAACCTGCGCGTGGTCACGAACAACCTGAACGTGGCCAATACCCTGATGCAGAAAGATGACTTCCGCATCATCCTCGCGGGCGGCGAACTGCGCAGCCGCGACGGCGGGATTATCGGCGAAGCGACCCTCGATTTTATCTCTCAGTTCCGCCTCGACTTCGGCATTCTCGGGATCAGCGGCATCGACAGCGACGGCTCGCTGCTGGAGTTTGATTATCACGAGGTGCGCACCAAGCGCGCGATTATTGAGAACTCACGCCACGTGATGCTGGTGGTGGACCATTCGAAGTTTGGTCGAAATGCGATGGTAAACATGGGCAGCATCAGCATGGTGGATGCGGTCTACACCGACGTGATGCCGCCAGCGGGCGTGATGCAGGTGATTAAAGATAATAATTTGCAGCTGGAATTGTGCTAGGACTTGTGTCGGGTGGCGCTGCGCTCACCCGACCTACAAAACTTTCTCCCTCTCCCTGTGGGAGAGGGCCCGGGTGAGGGCATCAGGCCGCACAAAACCTAAACGCCATACCCCATCATCTTCAACAGCTGCTGCGCATGCTGTACCGCATCCTGACGATGCGCCACGCCCAGCTTCTGATACAGATTGCGGATATGCGTTTTGATGGTGGTCGCCGCCACCGCCAGCTCGCCGGCAATCTGCTCGTTGCTGTAGCCTGAATAGATCAGCCCCAGAACCTGCCATTCGCGCTGCGTGAGCGGGCTGGTGCGGATAAGCTCCGGCACTTCCGGGTGGTTCAGCAGACGTTCAACGAAGTTCTCATCAAAATGCGCAAACTTGTGCCGATGATGCTGGTTAATCTCGCGCAGAATGCGCTGGGCGCGATGCTGATCCAGCTCCGGCAGCGTGTTGAGCTGAATGAGCTGACGCAGCTGCTGCGCCATCACTTCACCTTCAATCACAAAGTGGCTGATAAACCCTGTGCGGTTAGCCAGCTGCAGCGCTTCCAGCAGCACGCGCTGGGCATCGTTTTTACGACCCGCCTGCCAGTAAAGCTGGTTCAGCAGCAGCAGGTTACGGTTCAGGTCGCTCATCAGACGCAGGCTGCGCGCGTTCTCGTTCAGCTCTTCCAGCACAATCTCTGCGGGCTCTATTTCACCGAGCAGGATCTGCGCGCGGGCAATGTTGCGCCACTGGCTCTGCAGGAAGTGGTTGTTAGCAAATTCCGGTTTTGGCGTCTGACGCAGCCAGTTGGCGGCGGATTTTTTATCGCCGGTCATCTGCCAGTAAATCACCCGGACCTTATCGGCGTTAGAGACCCAGTCGCTATGATACTGACCGTTGCCGAGCAGGTTCTCCAGGCGGTTCAGATGGTTGCGGGCGTTATCGAGATCGCCGCGCGCCAGCGAGCATTGCACCAGCAGCGCCAGGCACTGCAGCTGCTGCTGAGGCTGGAAGCTGGAAAGGACATCCACACCCTGGCGGGCGCAGCTTTCCGCTTCATCCAGACGCGACCAGGCCCACAGCAGCTGAGCGCGAATACGCAACAGGAACTCGTGCATCGGCAGCTGTTCCAGGTGCTGTTCACGAATCAGCTGGAACGCTTTTTCCTGGTTTTCCCAGGCGGCCTGCAGGAACCCCTGTGCGAATAAAATCTCGCTCTGCTGGATCAGGCTCCACAGCGCGTAGTGCCAGACATCATGACGACGCGCCATCTGTTCGGTTTGCTGCATCAGTGAAAGCGAGCGCGTGAGATCGCCTTTGCAGTGCAGCACTTCGCCGTGGACGGAGGTCGCAACGATGCGGCTGTAGAAGTTGGCCAGCGGCAGTTCATCCAGCGCGACCATCGCCAGCCGTTCAGCTTCGTCCGGGTCGCCGTCGTTAATGGCCACCTGAGCGCGCAGCGCGTTAAATTCGCCGTGCAGGGTGGTATCCATTTCGCTTTCCATCTCCTGCTCGGCGCGCGCCAGCAGGGTGTTCACTTCGCTGTAGCGGTGCTGGCTCTGCATCAGCCAGGCCTGCAGCAGCACCAGACGCGGGTTCTCCAGCAGGCTTTCCCACGGCAGGGCTTTGAGAGACTCTTCCAGCAGCGTCAGCTCGCTGTGGTTAAACAGGCCCCACGCATGATTGAGGAGGATATCGCGCAGCATGCTGGCATCACCGGCGGCCAGCGCGTGGTGGATGGCCTCGCTCGGGAAGCCTTGCGCCATCCAGCTTTCGGCAGCGGCGCGGTGGATCTCCGGCAGTTCAACCGCCAGTTCCCACTGACAGCGCTGGCGCAGGAAGCTACCAAACAGCGGATGATAGCTAAACCACTCGCCGGGATCGTCCATGCGCGTCAAAAAAAGGCCCTGACGTTCAATTTCTTCGAGCTGCAGCTGACCGTTTTCACAGCCCGTCACCCGCACGATGAGGGCATCGTTCATGGAGCGCAGCAGCGAGCTTTTCAGCAGGAAATTACGCGTCGAGGGATCGACACTGTCCAGCACCTCATCCACCAGGTAGTCAGAAAGGTGACTGGCGTTGATGCCCGCCAGACGCCGCGCAGACTGATGCGCCGGACTGTTGTTTTGTCGGGCAGAGAGCGCGATAAGCTGCAGCGCCGTGGCCCAGCCGGCAACGTCATCACACAGACGGCTGCTTTCGGCGGCCTCAATCGGTGATGTCAGGCGGCAGTCAAAGAACTGTTTCGCTTCCTGGTGGGTAAAGGCCAACTGCTGGCTGCCCACTTCCAGAAGCTGATCGCGCACGCGCAGGTTGGCAATGCCCAGCTGCGGCAGGTTGCGTGACAGCACCACTAAAGTCAGGTTTTCCGGCTGATGGCGCAGGAAGAAACGCATCGATTCATGAATCACCGGATTCGTGATGAGATGGTAATCGTCGATCACCACGTAAAGCGGGCGATGCCATTCGGCCAGTTCGATAAACAGCTGAGAAAAAAGGGAGGACAGGCTGGCGTACTGGCGCTTTTGCACCATCACCTCACTGGCGACGCAGTGTCCATGGGTGGCTTGCTGTATGGCGGCAATCAGATAGCTGGCAAAACGCTCCTGCTGGTTATCGCCCTCGTCGAGGGAGTACCAGCCAAGATCGCTTTTACCCGCGGCCCATTGCGAAATGAGCGTTGTTTTTCCATAGCCTGCAGGGCTCGTAACCAGCGCCAGTCGGAAATTATGCGCGCCGGAAAGTTTAGCCAACAGACGCTCGCGGACCACTGTATGGTCAAGACGAACCGGGCGACTTAATTTAGACGGAATCAACATAGGTTTCACTTCACTGTGGGGAACGAGAGATTTTATTTTTTTTGCGCTTCGTAATTAATACGATATAAGGTCGAACAGAAAGAGAACTATTGCAAGTTATGTCTGGGTTTTGTGGTTCTGAATTTGCACTCTGTCACAAAACATTCAGGCAAATGTTGGAACTTTCCCGAAAGGGCCGTAACGCCGCGTCACCGCTGGCTTGTCTGTATACATTGCCGCTGCGCTGAAACTGGTTTCAGAAAGGTATAGTGACGTCAAATTTAATAAAGTGCGGGTAAAGTTGAGTGAGAGTAATAGTCTCCGGAGATGTAACCCGATGACTAAATTATTATTCTACGTAAGTAATCATTTCAGAACGGATTAATCTCACCCGAAACTGCATTTCATTTCTTTGACATTCTCCCCGATTACTTTTTTATCTTCCGGGCACACTCGAACTATGCTCTGAGAGTGGCCTCGATCACACTTTTATGCTCATCCCCGCTACTCCTCCCTGTCTAATCCCCCACAGGAGGAGGAAGAGGGGAAATGAGCCAGGCACACTAGCGCCAACTTGTGTTTTCTTTCTAAAGGATGCCGATCCCCTATGTCACAGCCTACCTTCAACAAAGCTCAATTCCAGGCTGCCCTGACGCGTCAGTGGCAGCGTTTTGGCCTTCATGCTGCAAACGAGATGACGCCTCACCAGTGGTGGCAGGCCGTGAGCGGTGCGCTCGCAGAGCAGCTGGATGCTCAACCGGTGGCGAAGCCTGTTAAGGGCCAGCGTCACGTGAACTATATCTCTATGGAATTCCTGATTGGCCGTCTGACGGGCAACAACCTGTTGAACCTTGGCTGGTATCAGGACGTCGGTGACGTCCTCAAAGAACACGACATTAACCTGACCGACCTGCTCGAAGAAGAGATTGACCCGGCGCTGGGCAACGGCGGCCTGGGACGTCTGGCAGCCTGTTTCCTTGACTCCATGGCGACCGTCGGCCAGTCAGCGATCGGCTATGGTCTGAACTACCAGTACGGCCTGTTCCGTCAGTCGTTTGCCGACGGGCATCAGATGGAAGCGCCGGACGACTGGCATCGCAATACCTATCCGTGGTTCCGCCACAACGCGCAGCTGGACGTACAGGTTGGCATTGGCGGGAAAGTGACAAAGCAGGGTCTCTGGGAACCGGCATTCACCATCACTGGCGAAGCCTGGGATCTGCCGGTGCTCGGCTACCGTAACGGCGTGGCGCAGCCGCTGCGTCTGTGGCAGGCGAAGCACGCGCATCCGTTTAACCTGACCAAATTTAACGACGGCGATTTCCTGCGCGCCGAGCAGCAGGGCATCGACGCCGAGAAGCTGACCAAAGTCCTCTACCCGAACGACAACCACCTGGCCGGTAAAAAGCTGCGCCTGATGCAACAGTACTTCCAGTGCGCCTGCTCCGTGGCGGACATTCTGCGTCGCCATCACCTGGCGGGCCGCAAGCTGGCGCAGCTGCCGGACTTCGAAGTGATTCAGCTCAATGACACGCACCCGACCATTGCGATCCCGGAACTGCTGCGCGTGCTGATCGACGAGCATCAGCTGAGCTGGGACGACGCCTGGGCCATCACCAGCCGTACCTTTGCCTACACCAACCACACCCTGATGCCAGAGGCGCTCGAGTGCTGGGATGAGAAGCTGGTGAAAACGCTGCTGCCGCGCCACATGCAGATCATCAACAAGATTAACGACCAGTTTAAAATCCTGGTGGATAAAACCTGGCCAGGCAACAAAGCGGTCTGGGCGAAGCTGGCGGTGGTTCACGATAAGCAGGTGCGCATGGCGAACATGTGCGTGGTCAGCGGCTTTGCGGTGAACGGCGTGGCGGCGCTGCACTCGGATCTGGTGGTCAAAGATCTCTTCCCGGAATACCACCAGCTGTGGCCGACCAAATTCCACAACGTGACCAACGGCATCACGCCGCGTCGCTGGATCAAGCAGTGCAACCCGCTGCTGGCCGATCTGCTGGATAAGACCCTGAAGAAAGAGTGGGCCAACGATCTGGACCAGCTCATCCACCTGGAAAAACAGGCTGACGACGCGAAATTCCGCGAGCAGTACCGCGCGATCAAGCTGGAGAACAAGGTTCGCCTGGCTGAGTTCGTGAAAATGCGTACCGGGATTGAGATCAACCCGAATGCCATTTTCGACATTCAGATCAAACGTCTGCACGAGTACAAACGTCAGCACCTGAACCTGCTGCACATTCTGGCGCTGTACAAAGAGATCCGCGAGAATCCGCAGGCCGACCGCGTGCCGCGCGTGTTCCTGTTCGGTGCGAAAGCGGCGCCGGGCTACTACCTGGCGAAAAACATTATCCTCGCCATCAATAAAGTGGCGGCGGCGATCAACAGCGATCCGAAAGTGGGCGACAAGCTGAAGGTGGTGTTCCTGCCGGACTACTGCGTCTCGGCGGCTGAAATGCTGATCCCGGCGGCGGATATTTCCGAGCAGATCTCTACCGCAGGTAAAGAAGCGTCCGGTACCGGCAACATGAAGCTGGCGCTGAACGGCGCGCTGACCGTCGGTACGCTCGACGGGGCCAACGTCGAAATCGCCGAGAAGGTGGGTGAAGAGAACATCTTTATCTTCGGCCACACCGTGGAAGAGGTGAAAGCCATCAAGGCCAAAGGCTATGACCCGGTGAAATGGCGTAAGAAAGACAAGGTGCTCGACGCGGTGCTGAAGGAGCTGGAAAGCGGTAAATACAGCGACGGCGACAAGCACGCGTTTGACCAGATGCTGCACAGCATGGACAAACACGGCGGTGACCCGTATCTGGTGATGGCGGACTTCACGGCCTACGTTGAAGCGCAAAAGCAGGTCGACGTGCTGTATCGCGACCAGGAGGCCTGGACCCGCGCGTGCATTCTGAACACTGCCCGCTGCGGTATGTTCAGCTCTGACCGTTCAATCCGTGATTATCAGGCCCGTATCTGGCAGGCAAAACGCTAAGGAAGCGCGATGGAGAGTAAACGTCTGGACAGCGCCGCGCAGGCGGCGGGAATCAGCCTCAGTTACATTAATGCGCACGGCAAACCGCAGTCTATTGGCGCCGACACCAAAAGACGTTTGCTTGATGCCATGCACAAGGCCGACGCGAAAGCGTCGGTTGCGCCGGTGCCGAACGTGAAGGTGTTCACCGCAGGCAAAAAGATGCCGCTGGCGGTGGAGGGGCGCGGCGAGTTTAGCTGGCTGCTTACCACCGAAGAGGGGCATCAGCACAAAGGCCACGCCACCGGCGGCAAAACGTTAAACCTTCCGGCGAAGCTGCCGGAGGGCTATCACACCCTCACGCTCACCCAGGATGACCTGCGTTTCCACTGCCGGGTGATCGTCGCGCCAAAACGCTGCTACGAGCCGCAGGCGTTGCTCGAAGGCAAAAAGCTGTGGGGCGCCTGCGTGCAGCTCTACACCCTGCGCTCCGACAGCAACTGGGGCATCGGTGACTTTGGCGATCTGAAAAAGATGCTGGCATCCGTGGGCGAGCGCGGCGGCGCGTTTATCGGGCTCAACCCGATCCACGCGCTCTATCCGGCCAACCCGGAGAGCGCCAGCCCGTATAGCCCGTCGTCCCGTCGCTGGCTGAACGTGATTTATATCGACGTTAACGCGTTAGATGACTTCAAAAACAGCAAAGAGGCGCAGGCGTGGTGGAAACTCAGCACCACGCAGCAGGCACTGAAGCAGGCGCGCGACGCGGACTGGGTGGACTATTCCACCGTCACGGCGCTGAAAATGGCCGCGCTGCGTCTGGCGTGGAAAGGCTTTTCGCAGCGCGATGACGAGCAGATGGCCGCGTTCCGCCAGTTTGTAACGCAGGAGGGCGAGAGCCTGTACTGGCAGGCGGCGTTTGATGCGCTGCACGCGTATCAGGTGAAGGAGGACGAAATGCGCTGGGGCTGGCCGGTCTGGCCGGAAGCTTATCAGTCCGTCGACACGCCTGAAGTAAAAGCGTTCTGTAAAAAATATGCCGATGAAGTGGACTTCTACCTGTGGCTGCAGTGGCTGGCGTACAGCCAGTTTGCCGCCTGCTGGCAGGTGAGCCAGGGCTATAAAATGCCGATTGGCCTGTACCGCGATCTGGCCGTGGGCGTGGCGGAAGGCGGCGCGGAAACCTGGTGCGACCGCGAGCTTTACTGTCTGAAAGCCTCCGTCGGCGCGCCACCGGATATCCTTGGCCCGCTCGGCCAGAACTGGGGATTGCCGCCGATGGATCCGCACGTCATGGCGGCGCGCGCCTACGAGCCGTTCATCGACCTGCTGCGCGCCAACATGCAGAACTGCGGGGCGCTGCGTATCGACCATGTGATGTCCGTGCTGCGTCTGTGGTGGATCCCGTACGGTGAAACGGCCGATCACGGCGCGTACGTGCAGTATCCGGTTGACGATCTGCTGTCGATCCTGGCGCTGGAAAGCAAGCGCCATCAGTGCATGGTGATCGGTGAAGATCTCGGTACCGTGCCGGTGGAAATTGTCAGCAAGCTCCGCGACAGCGGCGTCTATTCCTATAAAGTGCTCTATTTTGAAAACGACCATGAGAAAACCTTCCGCGCGCCGAAAGCGTACCCTGAACAGTCAATGGCAGTCGCGACGACGCATGACCTTCCTACGCTTCGTGGCTATTGGGAAAGCGGCGATCTGACGCTCGGTAAAACGCTGGGTCTGTATCCTGATGAAGAGGTTTTGCGCGGCCTGTATCAGGATCGCGAGCTCTCTAAGCAGGGGCTGCTGGATGCGCTGCACAAGCAGGGCTGTCTGCCGAAACGTGCCGGACATAAGGCGTCATTGATGTCGATGACCGCGACCCTCAATCGCGGCCTACAGCGCTATATTGCCGACAGCAACAGCGCCCTGCTGGGCCTGCAGCCTGAAGACTGGATTGATATGGCGGAGCCGGTGAACATTCCGGGCACTAGCTATCAGTACAAGAACTGGCGTCGCAAGCTGTCCACAACGCTTGAGAAGATGTTTGCCGATGACGGGGTGAACAAGCTGATTAAGGATTTGGACAAGCGGCGAAAAGCAGCCGCGAAGAAGTGATAAAAAAACCCGCCACTGGCGGGTTTTTTTATTGCCCGGTGGCGCTACGCTTACCGGGCCTGCATGGATCGAGTAGGCCGGGTAAGCGTCAGCGCCACCCGGCTTTTTTACATCAAACCACCATATTCAACAGCAGCACCCCGACCAGACCACACACCGAAATAATGGTTTCCAGCGCGGACCAGGACTTGATGGTTTCACCGATCGTCAGGTTGAAGTACTCCTTGAACAGCCAGAAGCCAGGGTCGTTAACGTGAGAGAAAATCACGCTACCGGAACCGACGGCGATAACCATCAGTTCAGGGCTTACGCCCGTGGTCGCAATCAGCGGGGCAACGATACCGCCCGCGGTGATCGCCGCAACGGTCGCAGAACCCAGCGCAATACGCAGAACCGCGGCAATAGACCAGGCCATCAGGAGCGGCGATACGTTGGTTTCATGCATCATGGCAGCGATGTATTTGTCCACGCCGCTGTCGACCAGAACCTGCTTGAATGCACCGCCGCCGCCGATGATCAGGAGCATCATGGCAATGATTTTGATGGAAGAGGTCAGCGTATCGTTGATCTGATCCATTGAACGGCCGCGGTTCAGGCCGAAGGTGAACATCGCGATCAGCACCGCAATCAGCGTTGCCATTACCGGGTCACCCAGGAATTCCGCAACGGACAGGAACGGATGACCTTTCGGCAGGATCATCTCTGCCACGGCGCGCATCGCCATCAGGATCACCGGTACCAGAGAGGTCCAGACGCTGACGCCAAAGCCAGGCATCTCTTCTTCGGTGAAGGTTTTGGCGCTGTAGAGACCTTCCGGAATCGGCTTATCAATGCCTTTCAGGAAGCGGGCATAAACCGGGCCCGCCAGAATCACGGTTGGGATCGCCAGAATCGTACCGAACAGCAGGGTTTTACCCATATCCGCGTGGAAGATGGTTGCGATAGCGGTTGGACCCGGGTGCGGCGGCAGGAAGCCGTGAGTCACGGACAGCGCCGCAGCCATTGGCACACCGACATACAGCAGCGGGATGTTTGCCGCAGCCGCGATGGTGAACACCAGCGGCAGCATCAGCACGAAGCCCACTTCATAGAACAGCGCGAAGCCGACGGTAAAACCGGTTAATACCACCGCCCACTGGATGTTCTTCTTGCCAAATTTGGCAATCAGCGTGGTGGCGATACGCTGCGCGCCCCCGCAGTCTGCCAGCATTTTGCCGAGCATGGCGCCGAAGCCCATGATCAGCGCCAGGCTGCCGAGCGTGCCGCCGACGCCGGCTTTGATGGAACTGATAACTTTAACCAGCGGCATACCCTGCATCAGACCGACTGCAAGTGCCACCAGAACCAGAGCGATAAATCCGTTCATTTTGAAGCGGATCATCAAGAGCAGTAATAACACAACACCGATAGCAACGATGACTAATGGCATGATTTACCTGGCCTTTGAATTGTTATGGGTAACGTCATTGTTTCAACGACAAATTCCGATTGTCCCAACTGGGAACAGAGAAGTAACGGCACTAATACTGATGCCTTTTAAACGATTAAGTTTAGTCGGCTGTTATGGGTGTGCTTAGTGCCCATGAGAATGATACGGGTAACATGACGTGATTGAGAATCACCCTGGCAGGCAAAATGTGAATTATGAGACGCAGGTCAACATATAGAGGGAGAGGTAAACGCAAAACGGTAACCACGAGGTTACCGTTTTTAATGTTTCACCCTCGCACGAGGAAGAGGGCATCAGACCGCACTGTTTCTGTAGGCCCGGTAAGCGCAGCGCTACCGGGCGATACAGACGGATACTGAATTAGTAGTAAGAGTGCTCGCCGCGCTGGTGCTCGGTCAGGTCACGTACGCCTTTCAGTTCCGGGAACTCGTTCAGCAGCTGCTTCTCGATCCCTTCTTTCAGCGTCACATCGACCATGGAACAGCCGTTACAGCCGCCGCCAAACTGCAGAATGGCAAAACCTTCGTCGGTGATTTCCATCAGGGAAACACGACCGCCGTGGCCCGCCAGCTGTGGGTTAATCTGGGATTGCAGCAGATACTCAACGCGCTCCATCAGCGGGGCATCGTCAGACACTTTACGCATTTTCGCGTTCGGTGCTTTCAGGGTCAGCTGAGAACCCAACTGGTCGGTGACGAAGTCGATCTCCGCATCTTCAAGATACGGTGCGCTCAGCTCATCAACGTAGGCGGTGAGCTGCTCAAATTTAAGGGCAGTGTCGGTGGCTTCCACAGCGTCCGGAGGACAATAAGAAACACCACATTCTGCATTCGGAGTGCCTGGATTAATCACAAACACGCGGATCTGCGTCCCTTCTTCCTGATTTGCCAGCAGTTTGGCAAAGTGCGCTTGTGCAGAATCGGAAATACGGATCATAGCTTTGGCCTAATAGTTGACTAAATTACCTGGGTATAATCATACGCCCATTGAAGAAGGGCTACAAGGTACGGCACAGACACCATACCTGAACCGACGCGGCGCCGCTTCGCAAAAGCAGTCGGGAAAGTTCAGCAACGGTACTGCCCGTGGTGACGACATCATCCACAATCGCGATATGGAGACCGTCGACCGACAATTCAAGGCGAAAGGCATTTTTGAGGTTTCTTTTGCGAAGCCGGGCGCTGAGCTGATGCTGGATGGCGGTGGCATGAACGCGTGTCAGCGCGTGGGCCTCATACCGGCAGCCGAGCCACCGCGCGAGGGGACGGCAGATCAGGTCACTCTGGTTATAGCCGCGCCGCCAGTGCCGACGCCGGTATAAGGGAACATTCACTACCATGTCAATTTTCGGCAATGCCCGGTGACGTCGCGCTTGCAGAACCGCCAGCAACAGCTGTCGGGCAAGGGGCTGTGCCAGCGAGCTCTGCCCGGAAAACTTCAGCGCATGAACCAGTCTGCTCAGCGGGGGGACATAATCATCCACGGCCACCAGGGCGCTCCACGGCGGGGATTTTTTCAGGCAGCGGCCACAGGGCAACGAGGGGTTTGTGGCCGGTAAACCACATTGTGGACAGATCCCGATACGCCATTCCAGCGCTCGCGTGCAGACGGAGCAGACGCCCCACCCGCTGAGCGCCAGCGGCATTTGGCATAGCCAGCACAAGCCGGGTACTGTTAGCATGTGCAACCTCCATGTGAAAAAAGAGAACAGTAACTGATGAAGACGCTGTGGTGGCAGACCGTAGGGACAGGAAATTGCCATCTTGTGCTGCTGCACGGATGGGGCCTGAACGCGGAGATATGGCATTGCATACGTGAGGAACTTGCCTCGCATTTCACGCTGCATCTGGTGGACTTACCCGGCTTTGGCCGCAGCCGCGGGTATGGCGCGTTGTCGCTTGATGAGATGGCGCAGCAGGTTCTGGACGCTGCGCCGCAAAACGCGGTTTGGCTGGGCTGGAGCCTGGGCGGGCTGGTGGCGAGCCAGATTGCGCTGTCGCGGCCTGACCGCGTAAAAGCGCTGGTGACGGTGGCGTCATCGCCCTGTTTTAGCGCGCAGGAAGAGTGGCCGGGGATCAAGCCTGACGTGCTGGCGGGCTTCCAGCAGCAGCTGAGCGAAGATTTCCAGCGGACCGTAGAGCGGTTCCTGGCATTGCAGACAATGGGCACTGATACCGCGCGTAAGGATGCCCGAACGCTGAAGCAGACCGTGCTTTCGCTGCCGATGCCGGAGGTTGAGGTGCTTAACGGCGGTCTTGAGCTCCTGAAAACGGTTGACCTGCGCGAGCCGCTGGCAGCTCTGACGGTGCCGCACCTGCGTATCTACGGTTATCTCGACGGGATTGTGCCGCGCAAAGTGGTTCCGCTGCTGGATTCGCTCTGGCCGGACAGCGAATCGCAGGTCATTGCCAAAGCCGCACATGCCCCGTTTATCTCTCATCCGACGGAATTTTGTTCAGCGCTCATTGCGTTAAGTCAACGTTTCGACTGATTATTTTCTATCCATCCTGGAAAAAATAACACACCGCAACCATACTCCAGATGTCGTTGCGGTTGTTCTGCCTACGATAATCAAAACAACAATCCTATGGAGAGTCAGGCTATGAAACTTGTTACAGGTATTGTCACTTCTCTGGTTATTGGGTCACTGTCATTTGGCGTCTTTGCGGCAAAAGAGCTGGAAAAAGATAAAGTTGCCGGCATGAATTTGACGAAAATTGGTGAGATTTCTACGTCTGACACCACCGCGCCGATGGACGCGAGAAAAGAGCTGTCGAAGAAAGCGGATGAGCTGGGCGGAACGTACTACGTCGTCACCAGCGCTGAAAAGCAGACCAAAAACGTGCGCGCAACGGCGGACGTCTATAAGTAATATAATAAAGCCGGGCAGCGATGCCCGGCTTTATTAACGCAGCGCCCACCACTCCCTGAGGCAGGCCTTTCCTTCCGGACAGCTTTTACAGCTGCCGGAGAGACAGCCGTCCGGCTCTTCCTGAATCCGCACCGCTTTCCCCATGGCTTCCAGTCTTTCCAGCATGGCATCGATCATCGGCTGCGGCGTATGCAGGCTGAGGCTCAGCTGTTTCGCCTCCATGCGTCCCTGTAGCGCCAGCAGATCACGAACCTGAATCAACGATGCCATGATGTGTGCTCCTCAGTGACAGTCGCCCGCCGGGCTGCTGCAGCAGGTTGCGGCGGTTTTACGGTTTGCCAGCAGGTCGATGTCGACGCGGCTGCGCGCACGCCGCAGCAGGCCGAGCACTAACACGTTAAACAGCACAACCGCGAGAATGCAGACCAGGCTGTAGCGCGGATGCTGGCTGAAGTTAACGGTTTGATAGAAGAGCGTCGACAGCGAGTAGGCAATGTTTAACCCCCACAGGATAGAGAAGCCCATCCAGCCGCGGCTGGACTCGCGGGCAATCGCCCCCATCACGGAGATGCACGGAATGTAGAGCAGAACAAAGATAAGGTAGCTATAGGCGGCGGACGCGCTGCCAAACTTCTCGCCCATCACGCCCATGGCACCCGTCGCCATTTCGCCGTCACCTTTGCTGGCCTCAATCGGGTTCGCCAGCACGCTCAGGCTGAAGGTGTCCTTCAGGCTCTGCCAGGTTTCCTCTACGGCACCCAGCAGTTCATGACCGAGATGAAACTCTGCCGGATTAAAGTCCTGTTCCTGAATGTTCTCAGCGGTGTAGAGCGTGTTCAGGGTACCGACAACCACCTCTTTTGCCATCGCGCCGGTGAACAGGCCGACGGTTGCCTGCCAGTTATCTTCATGCACGCCAATCGGTTTGAAGACCGGCGTGATAACGCGGCTGACGGAGGCGAGGGCAGAGTCGTTAATGTTATCCGCTGCCTGTCCACTCAGGGTGAAGCTGTTCAGCGCGCTCAGGAAAATACTGACGATGACAATCACCTTACCGGCGCGCAGGACGAAGCCTTTCAGGCGCTGCCAGGTCTGGATCGCCAGGCTTTTCAGATGGGGGACGTGGTACACCGGCAGCTCCATCACGAACGGTGACGCTTCACCGCGCATGATGGTGTGTTTCAGCATTAAACCGGTCAGGATCGCCATCACGATGCCCAGCACGTAGAGCGAGAAGACCGCCAGCGCGCCCTGCTGACCAAAGAAGGCTGCGGCAAAGACCGCAAAAATGGCCAGACGGGCACCGCAGGACATAAACGGCGCCATCATGATGGTCATCAGACGTTCACGCGGCGCATCCAGGGTGCGGGCGCCCATCACCGACGGCACGTTACAGCCGAAGCCGACAATCAGCGGGACGAAGGATTTACCCGGCAGACCCAGCGCCTGCATCAGACGATCCATCACGAACGCGGCGCGCGCCATGTAGCCGGAATCTTCCAGGAACGAGAGGAACAGGTACATCATGCCGATCTGCGGCACCAGCGGCAGAACGGTATTGATACCGCCGCCGATCCCCTGCGCGAGGAAGATGGTCAACCATTCCGGGAAGTGAAGGGTATACCCTACCCACTGAATACCGTGGACGAAGACCGCGACGGAACCGGCGTCGAAAATGGGCTGAAGGGCGCCGCCTATGTTAATGGCGAGCAGGAACATCACGTACATCACCAGCAGGAAGATGGGCAAACCGAGGAAGCGGTTAAGCACAACCTTATCCACCGCCGCCGTAAAGCGGCTGGGCTCTGCCGTCAGGGCGTTGCTGACAACGTCGCAAATCGAGGCGATGGCCTGGTAACGCGCATCGGCGATGTGCAGCGCCGGGTCGTCCAGCTCGTCGCTAAGACGGGCCACCGTGGCGTCCAGCTTATCGGCCGCATGCCCGGCGTAAGCGCGGCTGTAGATATCCCCTTCCAGCATCTGCAGGCCAAGCCACAGGCGCTGTTTCGCAGGCATGCTTTTGTCCATTTCCTTCGCCAGCACGTTGGCTTCGCGCAGGAGAGGCTGCGCGTAATGCACCAGCTCAATGTCATGATTTCCCTGGTGACGGTCAATGGCCAGCTTCAGCGCGTCAATACCGCGAGCGCGCGTCGAGACCAGCGGAACGACCGGGCAACCCAGGCGCGCGGAGAGGGCATCGACGTCGATACGCAGCTTTTGTTTCTCCGCAATGTCGAGCATGTTGAGCGCCACAATGCAGGGGATCCCCAGCTCCAGCAGCTGCAGCGTCAGATAAAGGTTACGCTCGAGATTGGAGGCGTCGACCACGTTGATCAGCAGGTCCGCGTCGCCGCCAAGAATATAGTGGCAGGCAATCTGCTCATCGAGCGAAGTTTGCGACGAAATGGTGGTTAACGAATAGGTGCCGGGAAGGTCAACCAGCGTCACCTGGCTGTCCGTTGTCGTGAACTGACCCTCTTTACGCTCAACCGTCACGCCCGCCCAGTTGCCCACGCGCTGGCGTGCGCCGGTCAGCTGGTTAAAAAGGGTGGTCTTGCCGGAATTAGGATTGCCAATTAAGCCAATAGTTAACTTTTTCATTTTTTTAGACTCACTGAAACCGCTGGCTTGTTATCGGGATAAGGCTTCGACTTCTATTAACGCGAGGTCTTTCTTACGCAGCACCAGATTCACGCGGCGGGTTTCGATGTGAACCGGATCGCCCAGCGGCGCCACGCGCACGACCTGGAATGACGAGCCGGGCAGCATGCCCAGCGACAGCAGCTTTTGCCGATAGGCCGGGCTAATTTCGCGGGTAAAACCGGTAATCTTCCATGCACTGTCTGGAGTGAATTGCATAACGCCTGATTCCACGAAAGGTTAAATTATCTACTATGGGATGATAATGAGAATAGTTTTTATCAGCAATATTAAAACTGTGACGGAATGTTGTTTACGGTATTAATTTACGGCCTGTTTGACCTGGCTCAATATTTGCTGAATTGCCTGGAAAACGAAAAGGGGAGTATTTGTTAACGGGGTGATAATTCGTGGTTTAAATATGGCTATGCAATCGGTTTCATATATTTCGATATGAATTTATTCCCCCACCCATGAGGACGAGGGGAAAAGACCGCACCGTGCGATCCCCTCTCCCCTTTGGGGAGAGGGTTAGGGTGAGGGGCATTGACAGCCTTAGCGTTTCTTACCCATCGCTGCCGCCAGCGCATCCATCATCGCGCTGTTGCCTGCAGGCTGAGCATCACGTCCGCGCGGTTTTGCCGCTTTCGCGGCCGGGCGCTGCTGCTCGCGGCCACCGCCATTGCCGCCGCGGCGCGCGCTGGTGTCGCCCGGCTGCTCGTCCAGACGCATGGTCAGCGCGATACGCTTGCGCTGCAGATCCACTTCCAGCACTTTGACCTTCACGATGTCACCCGCTTTAACCACGGTGTGCGGGTCTTCAACGAACTTGTCGGCGAGGGATGAGATATGCACCAGGCCGTCCTGATGCACGCCGATATCCACAAACGCGCCAAAGTTGGTGACGTTGGTCACCGCGCCCTCCAGCACCATGCCGGGCAGCAGGTCGTTCATGGTTTCCACGCCGTCAGCAAAGGTCGCCGTTTTGAACTCAGGACGCGGATCGCGGCCCGGCTTTTCCAGCTCTTTGATGATGTCGGTGACGGTTGGGACACCAAATTTGTCGTCGGTGAAATCAACGGCTTTCAGGTTGCGCAGGGCGCTGCTGTCACCCATGAGATCTTTCAGCGCCTGCTGGGTGGCGGCCAGAATGCGCTCCACAACCGGGTACGCTTCCGGGTGAACGGTGGAGGCATCCAGCGGGTTATCGCCGTGGTTGATTCGCAGGAAGCCTGCACACTGCTCAAAGGCTTTTGGCCCCAGACGGCTCACCTTCAGCAGCTGCTGACGGTTCTGGAACTGGCCGTTCTCATCACGCCAGGCGACGATATTCTGCGCCATCATGCGGGTTAAGCCCGCCACGCGGGTCAGCAGGGGAACGGAGGCGGTGTTCAGGTCAACGCCGACGGCGTTTACGCAGTCTTCCACCACCGCATCCAGCTTGCGCGCCAGCTGAGTCTGGCTCACGTCGTGCTGATACTGGCCCACGCCGATGGATTTCGGGTCGATCTTCACCAGCTCCGCCAGCGGATCCTGCAGGCGGCGAGCGATAGAGACCGCACCGCGCAGGGAAACGTCCAGGTCCGGGAACTCCTGGGCCGCCAGCTCGGACGCGGAATAGACGGATGCCCCCGCTTCGCTGACGATCACTTTCTGCGCCGTCACTTTCGGGAACTGCTTCTGCACGTCGAGGTAGAAACGCTCGGTTTCGCGTGAGGCCGTACCGTTGCCGATGGCAACCAGCTCCACGTTGTATTTTTCGCACAGCGCCGCCACCACGACGGCCGCTTTCGCTGCCTGACCGGTGTGCGGATAGATGGTATCGGTCGCCACCAGCTTGCCGGTGCCGTCAACCACAGCGACCTTCACTCCGGTACGCAGGCCCGGATCGAGACCCATGGTCGCGCGCAGGCCGGCAGGGGCGGCCATCAGCAGGTCGTGCAGGTTACGGGCGAAGACGTTAATCGCTTCATCTTCGGCGCGCTCGCGCACGGTGCCCATCAGCTCGGTTTCGAGGTGCATCAGCACCTTGATGCGCCAGGTCCAGCTCACCACGCCTTTGCGCCAGCTGTCCGCCGGGGCGTTGTTCAGGCGCAGGCCGAGATGGTCGATAATGATCTGCTCGCAGTGGCTCTCTTTCGGCGGCTCGTCAAACTGCGGGTCGGCGTTCAGGGAGAGCTGGAGCACGCCTTCGTTGCGGCCGCGGAACATCGCCAGCGCACGGTGTGAAGGGGCGGTAGAGATCGGTTCGTGGTGATCGAAGTAGTCGCGGAATTTCGCGCCTTCTTCCTCTTTACCCGCGACGACGGTAGAGACGATGTGGGCATTCTTCCACAGGTAATCACGCACTTTAGCGAGCAGGGCGGCGTCTTCGGCGAAGCGCTCCATCAGAATGTAGCGCGCGCCGTCGAGGGCGGCCTTGGTGTCCGCTACGCCTTTGTCGGCGTCGATGAATTTCGCCGCTTCGGTTTCCGGGTCGTGGGACGGCTCGTTCCACAGCAGGTCGGCCAGCGGCTCAAGACCCGCTTCAATCGCAATCTGCCCGCGCGTGCGGCGCTTCGGTTTGTACGGCAGATAGAGATCTTCGAGTTCGGTTTTGCTCAGGGTGCCGTTGATGGCGCTTTCCAGCTCGCTGGTCAGCTTGCCCTGTTCGCCGATGGATTTGAGGATCGCCTGACGACGTTCTTCCAGCTCGCGCAGATAGCCCAGACGGGTCTCCAGGTTACGCAGCTGCGTGTCATCCAGACCGCCGGTGACTTCCTTACGATAGCGTGCAATAAACGGCACGGTGTTCCCTTCATCAAGCAGGCGAACGGCAGCTTCTACCTGTTCGGCTCTGGCCTGAATATCACCCGCAATAATGCGGCAGAGCGAATCTTTCATCATGGCTTTATCATCTGTTGAGTCGAAAAATCAGGGGATAGTTATACGGGCTGACACGGCAAAATGCCAGCCGGGGAGGGCGCTCTCGGACTATTTTACGTAGACGATCTCATTGACGTACCAGCTGGCTTCACCACCAGGGGTCTGAACGACGGCCAGATCGCCCACTTCCTTTTTCAGCAGCGCGCGGGCCATCGGGGAGTCGATTGAGATGTAATCCTTACGACCAAAAATTTCATCGTAGCCGACAATGCGAAAACGCAGGGTGTCGCCATCGTCGTTTTCAATCTCCACCCACGCGCCGAAGAACACTTTGCCCTCCTGCTGCGGGGAGTAATCGACAATTTTGAGATTCTCGAGGCACTTCGTCAGATAGCGAACCCGGCGGTCAATTTCGCGCAGCCGCTTTTTGTTGTACTGGTAGTCAGCGTTTTCGCTGCGATCGCCCAGGCTTGCCGCCCAGGTCACCTTTTTGGTGACTTCAGGACGCTCTTCGCGCCAGAGGTAATCCATCTCTTTTTTGAGCTTTTCGTACCCTTCGCGGGTGATCAGGGGCGTTTTCATGGTAAAGCCTTTGCTACCTGCCGGTTAACTGTCTTGCGCACAATACGTACCACACAGTGTAACAGACAGGATTAATAATGATTTATGTGATGAAATGAGCAGATAAGCTGCTGTTAAATATGCTTTGTAACAATTTCGACTAGAATTTATACCAGAATTAACTGGTCGAATACGTGCACTTTTTTAGAATACGCTGTTACAAAGACTATCCGAACCTTTGGGAGTACACACAATGCAAGAGAACTACAAAATTCTGGTCGTGGATGACGACATGCGCCTGCGAGCGCTGCTGGAACGTTATCTGACCGAGCAGGGCTTCCAGGTTCGTAGCGTCGCGAACGCTGAGCAGATGGACCGTCTGCTGACCCGTGAATCTTTCCACCTGATGGTTCTCGACCTGATGCTGCCTGGCGAAGACGGGCTTTCTATTTGCCGCCGTCTGCGCAGCCAGAGCAACCCGATGCCGATCATCATGGTGACGGCGAAGGGCGAGGAAGTTGACCGTATCGTGGGCCTCGAAATCGGCGCGGACGACTATATTCCAAAACCGTTTAACCCGCGTGAACTGCTGGCGCGTATTCGCGCTGTTCTCCGCCGTCAGGCGAACGAACTGCCTGGTGCACCGTCGCAGGAAGAAGCCGTCATCGCCTTCGGCAAGTTCAAGCTGAATCTCGGCACGCGCGAGATGTTCCGTGAAGACGAGCCAATGCCGCTCACCAGCGGCGAGTTTGCGGTACTGAAAGCGCTGGTCAGCCACCCGCGTGAACCGCTTTCCCGTGACAAGCTGATGAACCTGGCGCGCGGTCGCGAATACTCCGCAATGGAACGCTCTATTGACGTGCAGATCTCTCGCCTGCGCCGCATGGTGGAAGAAGATCCTGCTCATCCTCGTTATATTCAGACCGTATGGGGTCTGGGCTACGTGTTCGTCCCGGACGGCTCTAAAGCATGAGGCGAATGCGCTTCTCGCCGCGTAGCTCGTTTGCCCGCACCCTGTTACTGATCGTCACCCTGCTGTTCGTCAGCCTGGTGACGACCTATCTGGTGGTGCTGAACTTTGCGATCCTGCCGAGCCTCCAGCAGTTTAATAAGGTCCTGGCCTACGAAGTCCGTATGCTGATGACCGATAAACTGCAGCTGGAGGACGGCACGCAGCTCGTCGTTCCCCCGGCGTTTCGCCGTGAAATCTACCGTGAGCTGGGCATTTCGCTCTACTCCAACGAAGCGGCGGAAGACGCTGGCCTGCGCTGGGCGCAGCACTACGAATTTCTCAGCCAGCAGATGGCGCAGCAGCTGGGCGGCCCGACGGAAGTGCGCGTTGAGGTCAACAAAAGCTCGCCCGTCGTCTGGCTGAAAACCTGGCTGTCACCCAATATCTGGGTGCGCGTTCCGCTGACCGAAATCCATCAGGGCGACTTCTCGCCGCTGTTCCGCTACACCCTGGCGATTATGCTGCTGGCGATAGGCGGCGCGTGGCTATTTATCCGTATACAGAACCGACCGCTGGTCGACCTGGAGCACGCCGCGCTGCAGGTCGGTAAAGGGATTATTCCACCTCCTCTGCGCGAGTATGGCGCCTCGGAGGTCCGTTCGGTGACGCGCGCGTTTAACCATATGGCGGCAGGCGTGAAGCAGCTGGCGGATGACCGTACGCTGCTGATGGCGGGCGTAAGCCATGACCTGCGCACGCCGCTAACGCGTATTCGTCTGGCGACGGAGATGATGGGGGAAGAGGACGGTTATCTTGCCGAGTCCATCAACAAAGACATCGAAGAGTGTAATGCCATCATCGAGCAGTTCATCGACTACCTGCGCACCGGGCAGGAGATGCCGATGGAGATGGCGGATCTGAACGCGGTGCTGGGCGAAGTGGTGGCGGCGGAAAGCGGCTACGAGCGGGAGATTGATACCGACCTGCAGGCCGGTGAAATTCAGGTACGCATGCACCCGCTCTCCATTAAGCGCGCGGTGGCGAACATGGTGGTCAACGCGGCGCGCTACGGCAATGGCTGGATTAAAGTCAGCAGCGGGTCTGAACTCAACCGCGCCTGGTTCCAGGTGGAAGACGACGGTCCGGGCATCAAGCCCGAGCAGCGTAAGCATCTGTTTCAGCCGTTTGTGCGCGGCGACAGCGCGCGCAGCACCAGCGGCACGGGCTTAGGTCTGGCAATTGTTCAGCGTATCATCGATAACCACAACGGACTGCTGGAGATTGGCACCAGCAAGCGGGGTGGGTTGAGCATTCGCGCCTGGCTGCCGGTACCGGTGACGCGGGGGCAGGTGAAAGAGAGTTAAAAAAAGGGTGGCAATTGCCACCCTTTTTTATAGGTCGGGTAAAGTGAAGCCGCCACCCGACAAAATGCGGTCTCTGCGGTCTGATGCCCTCACCACCCCGCCCCTCTCCCGCGGGGAGAGGGAGAAAACATTAAAAAAGGCAACTTTCGTTGCCTTTTTGTTTTTACCTACAGCTTCGGTCCTGCGCTCACCAGCGCAGCACCCGCCGGGGTATCGGTATACTTCTCGAAGTTCTCGATAAACAGCTTCGCCAGCGATTCCGCTTTCTCGCGCCACTGCTCCGGAGAACCGTACGTGTTGCGCGGGTCGAGGATATGCGTATCCACACCCGGCAGCGACGTTGGGATCGCCAGGTCAAACATCGGCAGCGTAAAGGTTTCGGCGTCGTCAAGAGAACCATCCAGAATGGCGTCGATAATCGCGCGGGTATCTTTGATAGAGATACGTTTGCCGGTACCGTTCCAGCCGGTGTTCACCAGGTAGGCCTGCGCGCCGGATGCCTGCATGCGTTTCACCAGCACTTCAGCGTACTGCGTCGGGTGCAGCGACAGGAAAGCCGCGCCGAAGCAGGCGGAGAAGGTTGGGGTTGGCTCCGTCACGCCGCGCTCGGTACCCGCCAGCTTGGCGGTGAAGCCGGAGAGGAAGTGGTACTGCGTCTGGCTGGCCGTCAGGCGAGACACCGGAGGCAGCACGCCGAACGCATCCGCCGTCAGGAAAATGACCTTCGTGGCATGACCCGCTTTTGACACCGGCTTCACGATATTGTCGATGTGGTAGATCGGGTAAGAGACGCGGGTGTTTTCCGTTTTCGACGCATCGTCGAAGTCGATGGAGCCGTCGGCACGCACGGTGACGTTTTCCAGCAGCGCATCGCGACGGATCGCGTGGAAGATATCCGGCTCGGCCTCTTCAGACAGGCGAATGGTCTTCGCGTAGCAGCCGCCTTCAAAGTTGAATACGCCGTCGTCATCCCAGCCGTGTTCGTCATCGCCAATCAGGCGACGTTTTGGATCGGTGGACAGGGTGGTTTTCCCGGTGCCGGACAGGCCGAAGAATACCGCCACGTCGCCTTTTTCACCGACGTTAGCCGAGCAGTGCATGGAGGCGATACCGCGCAGCGGCAGCAGGTAGTTCATGACCGAGAACATCCCTTTCTTCATTTCGCCGCCGTACCAGGTACCGCCGATCAGCTGGATACGTTCGGTCAGGTTGAAGGCCACAAAGTTTTCGGAGTTCAGACCCTGCTCTTTCCACTGTGGGTTAGTGCATTTCGCACCGTTCATCACGATGAAATCCGGGGTGAAATCCTGCAGCTCTTCGTCGGTTGGACGAATAAACATGTTTTTCACGAAATGCGCCTGCCAGGCCACTTCAGTGATAAAACGCACGGAGAGACGGGTATCGGCGTTAGCGCCGCAGAAAGCGTCGACAATAAACAGACGCTTGCCGGAAAGTTGATGGGTGACGAGCCCTTTCAGGTGCTGCCAGGTTTCCGGGGAGAGCGGTTTGTTGTCGTTCTTCCCTTTGCCCTTGTCAGCCCACCACAGCGTATCGCGGGTGGTTTCGTCTCGGACGATATACTTATCTTTCGGCGAACGACCGGTAAAGATACCGGTATCGACGGCGATAGCACCAAGATTCGTCAACACACCACGCTCGTATCCTTCCAGTGCTGGATTGAGCTCTTCCTGATACAGCGTATCGTAGTCGGGGTTGTAGACGATTTCCTGGACGTCGTGAATACCATAAGCCTTGAGATCTTGCGGGGTTAAACCAGTAACACGCATATCACTGCTCCTTAGCCAATATGTACTGCCTGAAATTGTAGGGTTTTTCTGAGGGTGTTAACCGCGACGGGGCTCATAGATTTACGCATCTGGACAAAACCCTTACTAACGGAAAACGCTGCGACTCCAGTCACAGCGCAGGCGGATTATCGCAGGAATCGCTTTTTGGTTGGGGAAAATGTTCCGAAAAGGTTAAAGAGTGGTGATTTTATCGGAAAGAATGTGAATGTAATCGCATACACGTAAGAAAATTACGTAAGAGTTACATAAGGAAAACGATTCAGCTTAAGCGGGGGTTTTTGCCCCTCACACCAGCCTCTCCAAAAGGGGAGAGGGTTAGGGTGAGGGGAAAGGGGTTTAGTGAACCTGCGGATCCGCCGGGGAGGCGTTATTGCGGATCTCAGCGATATCCATCGAATTGAACACGTAGTGCGTACCGCAGTAGTCACAGTGCATATCAATTTCGCCGTCTTCCGCCATGATGCTGTCGATCTCTTCATCCGGCAGGGTTTTCAGCGCGCCAGCGCAGCGCTCGCGGGAGCAGGTGCACTTAAATTCCACGGACTGCGGATCGTAAACCGTCACTTCTTCTTCGTGGTACAGACGCCACAGCACGTCGGTCGCCGACAGGTTGAACAGCTCTTCCGCTTTGATGGTTTCGGTCAGCGTTGCCAGGTGCTCAAAGTCATTGGTCTGCGCGTCCTGCGCAGGCAGAACCTGCAGCAGCATACCGCCGGCAGCAGGCTGACCGTCCACTTCACCGGTGCGGATGAAGAGACGCGTCGGCAGCTGTTCAGAACGCATGAAGTAATCTTCCAGGCAGGCTGCCAGGGTATCGCCTTCCAGACCCACCACGCCCTGATAGCGCTCGCCTTCCTCAGGGGAGATGGTGATCACCAGGTAGCCATTACCCACCAGCGTTTTGAGGTCTGCATTTTCAGGCACGTCGCCCTGAACGCGCGCCACGCCGCGCATCTGCTGCTGGTTATTGCCGTTGATCACCGCCAGCGTCATCGGGCCGTCACCCTGCAGCTGCACGGTGATATCACCGGCAAACTTCAGCGTAGCCGTCAGCAGGCTGGTGGCAACCAGCAGTTCGCCCAACAGGGTCTTCACCGGCAGCGGGTAGTTGTGGTTTTCCAGAATCTGTTTCCAGGTTTCGGATACGGTGACCAGCTCGCCGCGCACGGCGAATTGTTCAAACAGATAGCGGTGTAATTGGTCGTGTTGGGCCATTTTCATCTCTCGTGCGGGTGAGGTTAATCAGTCTCACCGTGTTTAAATTTCATCAGATCGCGGCGCTCTTTTTTATCCGGTCGCCGGTCCGGGTGGGGCATCGTCAGCGCGTTCATTTTGCGCGCCAGCGCGGTCTTCTCGCGCTTTTCAATGCTCTCCGCCGTCTCTTCATAAAGCAGTACGGCTTCCGCTGCGGGTCGACGCTGTTCGGTAACGGCTTTAATCACCACAGTACGTTCATCGTTGCCCTGACGCAGCGTTAAGGTGGCATTTAGCTCAACCAGCTTGCTCGGTTTGCTGCGCTGGCCGTTGTAATGCACTTTTCCGCCGTCAACCATCTCGCGGGCAAGGGCGCGTGTTTTGTAAAAACGCGCTGCCCACAGCCATTTATCCAGTCTTACCCCGTCAGAGGGTTTTTCTTTCATGGCGTCTCCTTCACGGTCAGTGAGGGGATCATCTGGCGATAGTCGTTCAGCCCAGGGTGGCGCAGATAGCTTTTTTCAGCCAGGCCAGAGTCAGGATTGGTCACGCCCAGACAGTAGCGAATGCCAAACCTTGCCGCAGAATCCAGAATGGGCTCGCTGTCATCAATGAACAGCGTACGTTCTGGCTGCAAACCCGTCTCTTCCCTCACCGCATGCCACAACCGCTGATCCTCTTTCGGATAACCAAATGTGTGGGTGGAAAGTAATAAATCAAGGTGCGACGCCAGACCCGTATGCTCCAGCTTCACCGCCAGATTATGTGGATGCGCGTTGGTCAGCAAAATACGGCGCTTGCCGCTGGCTTTCAGCGCATCCAGAAAGGGCACGGTGTCCTCGCGCAGAACGGCGCGCGGGCCCTGGGCGGTGGTCATGGCACAAATATCCAAACCGAGGCGCTCGCTCCAGTAGTCAAGACAGTACCAGTTTAGCGTATGTTGCACCGCGCTATATTGCGAACGAATGAATGCCTGCGCTTCTGCCGGGGAGATCCCCTGCTGCTCGCCATAGGTTTCAGGCACCAGCGTTTGCCAGAAATAGTTATCAAAGGCGAGATCGAGCAGCGTGCCGTCCATATCCAGCAGAACGGTATCTACCTCCTGCCAGGCGATATCAAGATGCATAAGGGGGAACTCCAGCCAGAAGAAACGTGCGCGACAGGGTAGCACATCTTGCCGCGCAACGACGTTATCAGATCAGGCTCTCAGACGAGGGGATCAGCTTAGGATTGAGGCAGTTTTCATAATACTGCTGGATGTCGGCAAGCCGGGTGCGCGAGCGCTGGTAGCGGCGCAGGGCCATAAAGCCGTTCCAGAAAATGGCGATCAGCATCGCGGTCATCAGCAGAGAGGTGCCGATGTAACGCCACAAGCCTGCGCTATCCGGCATCCGATGCAGGCCGATATGGCGAGTGCCGTTGGCGTCGGTATAAATACTCGTGACAATCCCTTCGGCGCTGAACGGCGTTTGCATCAGCATCTGCGCCAGGCGCTGGAACTGGCTCCACTGCTCCTGAGCCGGGTAGTCATAAAGCGCGACCTGCGGGTAGGGCTGATCGACCAGGTCGCTGCCTTCATCGCTTGCTATCACAAAGCCGCCCGGCGCCGGGCTGTTCAGCGCCTGAGCCGCGCGGGTGGTCTCGCGCATCATGAACGGCGACGTCGAGGTGGCGACCAGGTTATCCAGCGATTCAGCGCTCACCGGACGCAGCAGGACATTAACGCCATCCAGTCGTCCCGCTTCGGCGCGTTTCACCAGCGAGTCCCAGTCTTTGCTGTTCCCCAGGTTTACCAGGGCGTTTTTAAGGCGTATGCACTCATCCTGAGAGGAGCATAAATCCTGCGTTTTCAGGACGATGTCACCAAAATCATCCAGCAGAACCATGCCTGATTTCTGAATGGCCGAGCGCAGCGCGGGGCTGACGCGCGAATCATCGTCCGGTTTCGGGTGCAGCTGGCGGTTAACCGTCTGGGTGAGCGCCGTGGCCTTGTTCACCACTTCGGATTCCGGCAGCGGCAGCGGCGGCGCGTCGTTCCAGATAATTTGCGAACAGTCGAACGGCATGAACGGCGAGTTCTGACGCGTGTTCCACGCCCCCGGCGTGTGAATATTACACATCCCGGTCCCCTTCAGGCGCAGCGTGTCCCCCACGCGTACACCGGCTTCATCCAGTTTATTGACGCTGCTCGCTTCAATGGTTTGCGCCCCTTTGATCCACGACAGGGTGAATTTAATGGGCATATCCAGCGGCACGAAAAGCAGCAGCATGGCTAAGACCAGCGCGGCGCCGCCGGCAATGACCGTACTGCGTAGCCAGTGCTGAAGCGGGAAATTTTTCACTTCATCATGCAGGGATAAGAAACGCCCCTGGCGCACAACGTGGCGGTCAAGGTAGATATCAATATCGGTTTTCTGCCCTAAGTCCTGCGCGATCCACGGCTGCCAGTGGCGCGGGTAGATCAGGTCGATAATACCGAGCGAAATATTGTTGAGATGTTCCTGATCGTTTTCACCGAACAGGCCCCAGCGCTTTGGCGTCCCACGCAGGCAGTGGATCTCGCGCAACGAGGTTTTGGCCGGGGGGGCAAAGAGACCCCAAAGCCCGCCGGCCAGCAGCAGCACCGCGCCGCCAGCCAGCCAGGGGACAAACACATCCGGCGTGAGCAGGCAGATAAAAAAGAGCAGGAAGGCAGCAACGATCAGAATGGCTTCACGGATGCCGTCCGGGCGGCTCAGGGCGTACTCTTCATGCGTTTCCTGGCGAATGTTCAGCAGTTCGATCTGCTCTGTCTCTTCGCCACGAATGGACGCCTGCGTTGAACTTGCGCGTTCCAGCGCAAAACGCGGGGCTTCCTGAAGGTATTCATTCAGCGTATGGCCGTTAAGCGTGATAACCAGAGGCAATGAATCGGTGTGAATCAGCTCAACGCTGTTTTCGTCATTAATGTACTGCTCCCAGGACGGGGGCAGATGCACTTCGACGGAATCAAGGTAATAACGCCATTTGTTGGGGTCATCAGTGGTGATGCCATAGCGCGTGATGGAGCGCGTCACGCAGAGCACGGTATCACTTTGCGCATTAAGCTTTAGCGCGACGGGCGCAGCAGTGGCTCCCGTTGGGCCAGGCGTTAACTGGGTACGGTTCAGGATTTCGAGATAGTTTTCAACCGCATCGCGCTCGTCCTGCGTGAGTTTACGCGTGCTCGCACCCGCAAATGCATTTAAAAAGGGCAGACGATAACGGCGCTGTACGCGGCGCCTGTACAACCATCCTGCAACAAACGCGCCGGCCAGCATAGCAGCGAGAACAATCAAAATGGTGCTCATGCTTTCCCCATCTTACTTATCTTCTTACAGGTGTAGTCAGTAGCACCTTTACATTGAATGAGAGTCTGTGGCTGGCTATCGGCAAGTATGGAGTCGAACTTGAGCATTCTGAAGCGCATCCCAGTGACCGGTGATGATAGCAAAGCCTGTTATGGCGCGATATCAGCAAATTCCTGGAAACATTTCAACCTCTTGACATTTGTTTTGAATTGAGGATTGATCCCAGTTACGTTGCATAAATGTAAATAAAGAGCGATTGACATTGCCGAAACCGTGCGGCATATCGCACAATAACGCCAGTTCTCACTGCTAAGACCCATCAAGATGAGCAAACCACTACAAAAACCCACCATTCTGAATGTAGAAACTGTCGCCAAATCGCGCCTGTTTAATGTCGAAAGTGTGGACCTGGAGTTCAGCAACGGTGTGCGTCGCGTTTATGAACGTATGCGCCCCTCTTCGCGCGAAGCGGTGATGATTGTTCCCATTGTCGACGATCATCTGATTTTGATCCGCGAATACGCTGTGGGAACGGAATCTTACGAGCTTGGGTTCTCGAAAGGGCTTATCGACCCGGGTGAAACCGTCTTTGAAGCGGCAAACCGCGAGCTAAAAGAAGAGGTGGGCTTTGGTGCGAATGAGCTTTCATTCCTGAAAAAGCTGAGCATGGCGCCGTCCTATTTTTCCAGCAAAATGAATATCGTGGTGGCTGAAGACCTCTATCCTGAATCGCTGGAAGGGGATGAGCCGGAGCCGCTGCCGCAGGTTCGCTGGCCGCTAGCGCACCTGATGGATCTGCTGGAAGACCCTGACTTTAATGAGGCTCGCAACGTGAGCGCGCTGTTCCTGGTACGGGAATGGTTGAAGGGGCAGGGGCGACTGTAGTGGCCTGATGCCTCACCCCAACCCTCTCCCACGGGAGAGAGAGCAAACACAAAAACGGCAACCAGAGGTTGCCGTTTTGCTTTGTTGTCAGAACAGCTCGTGCGTCTCGCCGTTATCAATAATCTCTGTCCCCACCTCGTGCACCGCCTGCGTGGTTGGCTGCGTGCCCTCGATGAAATACTCTTCGCGACTATTACCGCCGTTGGCGAGCTGACCGGTGCTGCGGTCGATATTAACCGTCACCACGCCTGGCGGTGGCGTTAACGGCTGCTCCGGCACGCCTTCAAGAACGGACTTCATGTAGGCGTCCCAGGCCGGCTGCGCGCTCTTCGCACCGCCTTCGTAGCCGGAGATCTGATCCTTAATCGCGCCGGAGGCCGTTGTACGACCTAAGTCACGGCGGTGATCGTCGAAACCGATCCAAACCGATGTCACCACGCCCGGGCCGTAGCCGGAGAACCACGCGTCTTTCGAGCTGTTGGTTGTCCCCGTTTTACCGCCGATATCATGGCGCTGCAAATCACGCCCTGCGCGCCAGCCTGTGCCCTGCCAGCCCGGTTCACCGAAGATGTTGGTGTTCAGCGCGCTTTTGATCAGGAAGGACAGCGGCGTGTTGATCACATGCGGGGCATACTCCGGCGCGCCGGTCTGTGCCACCAGAGACTGGTTAGCCTGCTCGAGCTGCGGCTGCGGCACGACGCCGTTCTGCTGCTCCTGAGACACGGCAGGGTCTTCCATGTCCTTGTTTTCAAGCACGTCGGATTTCGGCGTATTGCCATAAATGACCGGAATATCGCAGTCAGGGCAGGCAATCTTCGGCTTCGCTTCGAACAGCACGCCGCCCTGATCGTTTTCAATCTTGCTGATGAAGTACGGATCAATCAGGAAGCCGCCGTTGGCCATCACCGAGTACCCGCGTGCGACCTGAAGCGGCGTAAACGAGGCGGAGCCTAACGCCAGCGACTCGGTGCGAACGATGTTCTGCGCCGGGAAACCGAAGCGCTGCAGATACTCTGCGGCATAGTCGACGCCCATCGCGCGCATGGCGCGCACCATCACCACGTTTTTCGACTGTCCCAGGCCCTGACGGAGACGAATTGGGCCGGCATACTCCGCAGGGGAGTTGTTCGGCTGCCAGTCGGAACCGGCACCGGCATCCCAGCGGGAGATTGGCACGTCGTTAAGGATGCTGGCGAGGGTCAAGCCTTTATCCATCGCTGCCGTGTAGAGGAACGGTTTGATATTGGAACCGACCTGACGCAGCGCCTGGGTGGCGCGGTTAAATTTGCTCTGGTTGAAATCAAACCCGCCGACCAGGGCCAGGATGGCACCGTTCTGTGGATTGATAGAGACCAGGGCCGAGTTGACGTCCGGCACCTGTGCCAGCCACCAGGATTCGCCTACCTTCCGCACCCAGATTTGCTGCCCGGTCTGCACGGCATCGGTCACTTTACGCGGCGTTGCGCCCTGCAGGGTATCCGAGCGGTAAGGACGCGCCCAGCGGATACCGTCCATACGCAGCGAGACGGAAGTACCGTCCGCGAGCGTCGCAACGGCTTCCTGAGGATCGGCCTGCGTCACCACGGCAGGAAGGAGCGGACCATAGGTTGGCAGCGCCTTCAGCGTACTGGTGATTTTTTTACTGTCCCACGCGCTTTCGCCCACTTTCCAGAGCACGTTTGACGGGCCGCGATAGCCGTGACGCATATCGTAGTCCATCACGTTGTTCCGCACCGCTTCCTGAGCCGCCTGCTGGACCTTACGGGTGACGGTGGTGTACACGCGATAGCCATCTTCGTAGGCCTTGTCACCATAGCGATTCACCATCTCCTGACGAACCATTTCGGTCAGGTAAGGGGACGCGAAAGCGATCTCAGGGGCGTGGTAGTTTGCGTCAATCACATCGTTACGCGCCTGGTCGTACTCGCTCTGGCTGATGTAGCCTTCGCTCAGCATGCGTGACAGGACGACGTTACGGCGCGCGGTGGCGCGATCGAGCGAGTAGAGCGGGTTAAACGTGGACGGCGCTTTCGGCAGACCAGCAATGGTTGCCATTTCGCTTAAGGTGAGTTGCTCAACGGGCTTACCGAAGTACACCTGTGCGGCAGCCCCCACGCCATAGGCTCGGTAACCCAGGTAGATTTTGTTGAGGTACAGCTCAAGGATTTCGTCTTTGCTCAGCAGCTGCTCAATACGGATCGCGAGGAACACCTCTTTGATCTTACGTATCAGCGTCTTTTCAGGGCTGAGGAAGAAGTTACGCGCCAGCTGCTGCGTAATGGTACTCGCCCCCTGAGAGGCGTGACCAGAGAATAACGCAATGCTCGCGGCACGGAAAATCCCCACCGGATCGACACCGTGGTGCTCGTAAAAACGGCTGTCCTCCGTGGCGATAAAGGCTTTCACCATCACGGGTGGAATTTGGTTTAAGGTCAGCGGAATACGACGCTTCTCGCCATACTGCGCCATCAGCTCGCCATCGGCGCTATAGACTTGCATCGGGATCTGGAGGCGCACATCGCGAAGCGTGGCGACATCAGGTAGCTGTGGCTCAATATATTTGTACAAACCGTAAATCGAGCCTGCTCCCAGCAGAATGCAACAGACTGCAAGGATGAATAAATACTTTACGAACTTCACCGGAGATTTCCCATTTGGTTTCACTTGGGCAGTTTCTAAACAATCGCGCGGTAGTATAAAGGCAAGCCTGATTCATTGATATAGCCGTCAACCCGACGGGCGATAAGGAGATCGTGAAGCATGGCTTTCAAAATATGGCAAACGGGCGTTCATATTCAACAGGATAGGGTGCTGATCGTCGCCCTGGCCCGGGAGAAGTTGGGCTGGTGCATGCGCCGCTGGTGGGCGATTCCTCTGGACGAGGGCATCATTCGTGACGGCAAAATTTGTCAGCCAGAACAGCTGGTTGATGCGTTACGCGACTGGCGCAAAACGCTGCCGCACTACCATCGGGTATTCCTCTCTTTCCCGGCAGCACGCACTCTGCAACGGGCGCTCCCCCGCCCGACCGTTGCGCTGCGCGACAGCGAGCAGCTCTCATGGCTTGGTGCGGCGCTCGCGCGCGAACTGGAGATGTCTGCTGATACGCTCTGTTTCGATTACGCGCAGGATACCTTCAGCAATACCTTTCACGTGACCGCCGCGCAAAACAACGAGATCGACACCCTACTGGCGCTGGCGAAAACGCTGCGTTTGCGGCTGGTGGCCATTACGCCGGATGCCAGCGCGCTGGCGAATCTTCTTCCCGCGGTGGCGCCAGCGACGTGCGTCGCCTGGCGGGACGATCGGCAGTGGCTGTGGGCGATGCGCCACCAGTGGGGACGCCGCATTACCACAGAAGCCGAAAACCTGTCTGAGCTTTCAGCGCTGCTGGGGCTTGGTTCGGATGACATCGCGCTGTTTGATACCCGACGTGATCCGTGGGAAATCCTGGAACGCTGCCATGCCCCGCTACCGGACTGCGGCGCTGATTATACCGTTGCGCTGGCGTTGGCCATGAGCGAGGTGCCCGGATGAGCATCATGAACTTTCTGCCCTGGCGACAGCAGAGACGCGCGCGATGCCTGCACTTCTGGGGCGGAATGTGTGTCGGCACCGTGCTGTTAATGTTCGCGATCATTTTCTGCCTGCGGATAAACCCTCTTATGAGGCTGCACGCGCTGCAAACGGAGCTGACGGGAACGCAGACCGTGCAGCACGCGCTTGCCTCCCGGCAGAAACTCGCCTCACAGGCGCAGAAGCCAGCGCAGACCCTTCAACGACGCGCATGGCAACCGGTGCTGGAGTCCCTTTCCCGCGCCACTCCTTCACAGGTCTGGCTGACAGAGCTTCGCTATCAGCCTCCTGCTCTGACGCTGAGCGGGTATGCCATAACCCTGTCAGCCCTGTCTGCTCTGCGCGATGCGCTGGGCCAAATAGCGGGTTTTACGCCCGGAACGGCGGGTGAGCTTCGGCAGGACAGCCAGGGGCGGTGGATGTTCACCCTCCATCTTAAAAGCGAGGGGTAACGCATGGGCACCCTGTTAGAACGCTGGTGCGAAAGCCGTCCCTGGTATCGGGTGCTTTTTTGGTGTCTGGGGAGTCTCCTGGCAGGACTGGCCGCGTGGGGCACCTTGCTCAGACCGCTAGACAGGCAGTGTGCTGAACGACAGCGACAGATGATTCAGGACGCAAGGACGAACGCGGCGTTATGGCCTGCCGTCAGAAAGGTGCCGTTTCGTCCGGAAACAACGGACACACTGGCGCTGACGGCGTTTTCCCCGCTCGATTTTCAGGGCGATAACGCGACGCTGGTTCACTGGAAGCCGCTGCAGAACGGAGGGGAACTGATGCTGGAGGTGGAGTGGCAGGCTCTCCCGGTGCTTTTTTCCCGGCTGGCGCAGCGGGATGTGCAGATAGCCGCTTTCGCGATTGCACCACAAGGTACAGCGTTGCGCCTGCGGCTGGAGCTGGAACATGCGAAATAGCGCGCGATATTTGCTGGTTTGCTCAGCGCTGCTATTGACCGGCATGCGCGATCCGTTTCGCCCGCCGGACGATCCCTGCGCCATAGGCGAGCTGGCGCAGTGGCGCTACCGCGGCATGGTGGGAGGACAGCAGGCTATCGGCATTTTACAGGATGGGCAAAAGCGCTGGTACCGCCTGAAGATGCATGAGCGCTTCCCGGCAGGCTGGACGATAACAGCCATCAATGAAACGGAACTGGTTGTTGATGTGGGTGACACATGTGAACCAGGAACATGGACGTGGCAACGAGAAGGAACGAATAAGAATGAATTTACGGATAATGCTGTGGCTGCTGGCGTTCAGCCATCCGCTGTGGGCCGCCGCGCCAAAACCGGTCACGCTGGTGGTGGATGACGTGCCTGTAGTCCAGGTGCTGCAGAGCCTGGTTGCACAGGAGAACCGAAATCTGGTGATATCGCCTGACGTCGGCGGCACGCTTTCGCTCAACCTGACGCGCGTCCCCTGGCGTCAAGCGTTACAGACGGTTGCCACCAGCGCTGGCCTTGTTTTGCGAGAGGAGGGCGGCATTTTTTATGTGCATACCGCGGCCTGGCAGCGTGAGCAGCAGGAACGTTCAGAACAGGAGCGAACGCGTCGACAGCTTGATGCGCCGCTGGTGTCTCACAGCATCGCTTTGTCCTATGCCGATGCCGGAGAGCTGCAAAAAGACGCGGAAAAGCTCCTGAGCCCAAAGGGAAGTTTGTCTCTCGACAAACGCACCAACCGGCTGCTGATTCGGGATAACCAGACGGTGGTGGAGACGCTGCAGCGCTGGGCCGCTCAGATGGATATTCCCGTCGAACAGGTCGAGCTGGCGGCGCATATTGTGACCATTAATGAAAAAAGCCTGCGTGAGCTGGGGGTGAAGTGGAATCTCGCCGACGCCGCCGACGCGGGCAAGGTTGGCCAGCTCACCACGCTTGGCAGCGATCTATCCGTCGCCAGCGCCACCAGCCACGTGGGTTTTAACATCGGACGGATCAATGGTCGGCTGCTGGATCTGGAGCTCTCTGCGCTGGAGCAAAAACAGCAGGTCGATATCATCGCCAGCCCGCGGCTGCTGGCCTCGCATATGCAGCCGGCCAGCATCAAGCAGGGGAGTGAAATCCCGTATCAGGTCTCAAGCGGTGAAAGCGGGGCAACCTCCGTTGAGTTTAAAGAGGCCGTATTAGGAATGGAGGTCACACCGGTGGTCTTACCGGGTGGGCGCGTGCGCCTGAAATTGCACATCAGCGAAAATATGCCGGGACAGGTTCTGCAGCAGGCTGACGGCGAAACGCTGGCGATCGACAAACAGGAGATAGAAACCCAGGTGGAGGTAAAAAGTGGAGAAACGCTGGCGTTGGGCGGAATTTTTTCGCAGAAGAACAAAACCGGCAGCGACAGCGTGCCTGGGCTGGGGAAAATCCCCTGGCTTGGACAGCTTTTTCGCCACGATGGTAAGGATAATGAACGGCGCGAGCTAGTGGTGTTTATTACACCACGTCTGGTCGGTATTCGCTGACGGGTAACGATCCCCGCAATGATTTTGCATTCAGTTTGTTGCAGATGTTTGACGTGGGGCATGAATTAGCATACAAGGAGTACCGATTTGAGTTGGACTTACGTCTTATTACCTTATGCGCCCGACGCGGTGATTTAATCAGTTGCCAAACAAGCCGGAGTATTGAGATAATTTTTAGTCTGACTCTCGCTCTATTGCATATGAGGTTTCAGTTCATGTCCTGCTACGCTGGGTGTCTGCGAAGCGGGGATTACCATTAACGAATAGTCTTAGTAGTACCGATAAAATGGCAGAGAAACGCAATATCTTTCTGGTTGGGCCTATGGGTGCCGGCAAAAGCACTATTGGGCGTCAGTTAGCTCAACAACTCAATATGGAATTTTACGATTCTGATCAAGAGATTGAGAAACGAACCGGAGCTGATGTGGGCTGGGTTTTCGATGTAGAAGGCGAAGAAGGTTTCCGTGACCGAGAAGAAAAAGTGATCAACGAACTCACGGAAAAACAGGGCATCGTTCTGGCAACAGGCGGCGGTTCTGTGAAATCTCGCGAAACCCGTAACCGTCTCTCCGCCCGTGGCGTAGTGGTCTATCTTGAGACGACCATCGAGAAACAGCTGGCACGTACGCAGCGCGATAAAAAGCGCCCGCTGCTGCAGGTTGAAACGCCACCACGCGAAGTTCTGGAAGCGTTGGCCGATGAACGCAATCCGCTGTATGAAGAGATTGCCGACGTGACCATTCGTACTGACGACCAGAGCGCTAAAGTGGTTGCAAACCAGATTATTCATATGCTGGAAAGCAACTGATTCTGGCTTTATATACACTCGCCTGCGGGTAAAAGCATTAAAGGTGGATGTCGCGTCATGGAGAGGATTACAGTTACTCTCGGGGAACGTAGTTACCCTATCACCATCGCGGCTGGTTTGTTTAACGACCCAGCTTCCTTTTTACCACTGAAAGCGGGTGATCAGGCGATGCTGGTCACCAATGAGACGCTGGCTCCGCTTTATCTCGACCGCGTACGCCACCTGCTTGAGCAGGCGGGCGTAAAAGTCGACAGTGTGATTCTCCCCGATGGCGAGCAGTATAAAAGCCTGACGGTACTGGATACCGTCTTTACCGCATTGCTGCAAAAACCGCACGGTCGCGATACAACACTGCTTGCCCTGGGCGGCGGTGTTGTGGGCGATCTGACCGGCTTTGCGGCCGCAAGCTATCAACGTGGCGTCCGTTTTATTCAAATCCCGACCACGTTGCTGTCCCAGGTCGACTCCTCTGTGGGTGGCAAAACGGCAGTCAACCATCCGCTCGGCAAAAACATGATTGGCGCGTTCTACCAGCCCGCATCGGTGGTGGTGGATCTCGACTGTCTGAAAACGCTGCCGAAGCGCGAGCTGGCTTCGGGTCTGGCGGAAGTGATCAAATACGGCATTATTCTTGATGGCGAGTTCTTTAGCTGGCTTGAAGAGAATATGGATGCGCTGCTGTGCCTGGATGAGGCTAAACTGGCATACTGCATTCGTCGTTGTTGTGAACTGAAAGCAGAAGTTGTTGCAGCAGACGAGCGTGAAACGGGCTTACGTGCTTTACTGAATCTTGGGCATACGTTTGGCCATGCCATTGAAGCCGAGATGGGTTATGGCAACTGGCTGCACGGTGAAGCCGTCGCGGCCGGTATGGTCATGGCAGCCCGCACCTCTGAACGTCTGGGGCAGTTTAAACCTGAAGAGACGGCGCGCATCATTGCGCTGCTTGAACGTGCAGGTTTGCCGGTAACCGGGCCGCAGGAGATGTCGGCGCAAGCGTATTTACCCCACATGATGCGCGATAAAAAAGTATTGGCAGGTGAGATGCGTCTTGTACTCCCGCTTGCAATAGGGAAGAGTGAAGTGCGCGGCGGAGTGCCGCACGATGTCGTTCTTGGCGCTATCGCTGATTGTCAGCAGGCGTAACAACTAGAAAGGTCAGGCCACTGTCGCAGGTGGTCGTTTAGCTTCAGGCGAAATGCAAAGTCGTTAGCATAAGCCTTTGAGTGGGGTGTTAAATGGATGAATTCAAACCAGAAGACGAGCTGAAACCCGATCCCAGCGATCGTCGTACTGGTCGTTCTCGTCAATCTTCAGAACGTGATAACGAGCCGCAGATCAACTTTGACGATGTTGATCTGGATGCAGACGATCGTCGCCCTTCGCGCAGCCGCAACGCGCACGAAGAGCGAGCAGAAGAGGATTATGAGTCCGAAGAAGATTCAATGGACGAACAGCCTGTAGAGCGTCGCCCGCGTAAACGTAAAAAAGCCGCTGCGCCGAAACCGGCTTCCCGCCAGTACATTATGATGGGCCTTGGCGTTCTGGTGCTTGTGCTGCTGATTGTCGGCATTGGCTCCGCGCTTAAAGCACCGTCAACGAACTCAACCGAGCAAACTGCTTCCGCTGAGAAGAGCATCAACCTGTCCGGTAACGATGCGACTAATCAGGCGAATGGCGCACAGCCTGCGCCGGGTGCGACTTCCGCAGAGCAGACCGCAGGTAACACCACAGCGCCGCAGGATGTTTCTCTACCGCCCGTTTCTTCAACCCCTGCTCAGGGTCAGGCACCTGCTACGCCTGAAGGCCAGCAGCGCGTAGAAGTTCAGGGAGATCTGAACAATGCGCTGACGCAGCCGCAGAACCAGCAGCAGGTTGATAACGTCGTGGTTAACTCTACGCTGCCAACTGAGCCGGCAACCGTTGCCCCGATTCGCGGTGGTAACGCTCAGCCACAAACGGCTGCGACGGAAACCAAACCGCGCCAGACGCAGGCTGCGACGCGTCCTGAACGTAAGCAGGCGGTGATTGAGCCTAAGCGTGAAACCAAACCTCAGGCAGTCGTGAAAGCGCCTGAAGTGAAAGCTGCACCGGCACAGCCGAAACACACCGAAACGGCTGCGGTGAGCGAGCCTGCTAAAGCGCCAGTCACGCAGACCGCGCCGAAAGCAACGGCGACCACAGCTGCACCTGCAGCAACAGCTCCGGCAGCCACGGCAGCAGCCTCCAGCGCCGCAGCAGGCAAAACGGCAGGTAACGTTGGCTCGCTGAAGTCTGCGCCATCCAGCAACTACACGCTGCAGCTGAGCAGTTCGTCTAACTATGACAACCTCAACGGTTGGGCGAAGAAATCAAATCTGAAAAACTACGTTGTTTATCAGACGACCCGCAACGGTCAGCCGTGGTATGTGCTGGTCAGCGGCGTTTATTCGTCCAAAGATGAAGCGAAACGTGCCGTAGCGGCACTGCCAGCTGATGTTCAGGCGAAAAACCCATGGGCGAAGCCGATTCATCAGGTTCAGGCCGATCTGAAGTAATGTTTAAAGCGCAGGATGCTGTCGGAGCTTTCTCCACAGCCGGAGAAGGTGTAATCAGTTAGTCAGCATGAAAAAAAATCGCGCTTTTCTGAAATGGGCAGGGGGGAAATACCCCCTGCTCGATGATATTAAAAAGCACCTGCCAAAAGGCGAGTGTCTAATCGAGCCTTTCGTAGGTGCGGGATCGGTGTTCCTCAACACCGATTTTTCTCGTTATATCCTGGCGGATATCAACAACGACCTTATCAGCCTCTATAACATTGTTAAGCTGCGTACCGAAGAGTATGTCGCAGAGGCGCGCAAACTGTTTACGCCGGAGAATAATCACCCGGACGTTTACTACCAGTTCCGCACTGAGTTTAATCAGAGCCAGGATCCGTTCCGCAGAGCGTTGCTGTTCCTCTATCTCAACCGTCATGGTTACAACGGCCTGTGCCGCTATAACCTGCGCGGGGAATTTAACGTGCCGTTTGGTCGCTATAAGCGCCCGTATTTCCCGCAGGACGAGCTGTACCACTTTGCCGAAAAAGCGCAGAACGCAGAGTTTCATTGCCTCTCATATGAAGAGTGTATGGAACTGGCAGGCGTAAACTCGGTGGTTTACTGTGACCCGCCTTACGCACCACTGTCTGCAACGGCGAATTTCACCGCTTATCACACCAACAGCTTCAGCCCGGCCGAACAGGCTCGTCTGGCGGAGATGGCGGAAAAGCTAGTCAGCAAAAGAATTCCGGTGTTAATTTCGAATCACGACACGCCTGATACGCGCGAATGGTACAAAGCCGCGAAGCATTTTCAGGTCAAAGTGCGGCGTAGCATTAGCAGCAACGGCGGCACACGTAAAAAGGTGGACGAACTTCTGGCTCTTTATCGCCCCTGAGCCGTTTTGCCCGCCGGTAAACACATTTCAAGGAGAAGCGGATGAAACAGTTTTTGATTGCTCCCTCAATTCTGTCGGCCGATTTTGCCCGCCTGGGTGAAGACACCGCCAAAGCTCTCGCGGCTGGCGCAGATGTTGTCCATTTCGACGTGATGGATAACCACTACGTCCCTAACCTGACCATTGGCCCAATGGTGCTCAAGGCATTACGCAACTATGGCATTACCGCGCCGATCGACGTTCACCTGATGGTGAAGCCTGTCGATCGCATCGTGCCTGACTTCGCCGCAGCGGGTGCCAGCATCATCACTTTCCATCCGGAAGCCTCTGAACACGTGGACCGCACGCTGCAGCTGATCAAAGAGAACGGCTGCAAGGCGGGCCTGGTGTTTAATCCGGCCACGCCGCTGAGCTATCTCGACTATGTCATGGACAAGCTGGATGTGATTCTGCTGATGTCCGTTAACCCGGGCTTTGGCGGTCAGTCGTTTATCCCCCACACGCTGGATAAGCTGCGTGAGGTGCGCCGTCGTATTGACGAGTCAGGCTACGATATTCGCCTGGAAGTGGACGGCGGTGTGAAAGTGAATAACATTGGTGAAATTGCGGCAGCCGGTGCGGATATGTTTGTTGCCGGTTCAGCCATTTTCGACCAACCGGATTACAAAAAAGTCATTGATGAAATGCGCCGCGAGCTGGCGAAGGTAAGTCATGGATAAATTGCAGGCAATTCGGGGTATCGCATTTGACCTCGACGGCACGCTGGTCGACAGCGCGCCGGGCTTAACGAGCGCCGTAGACCAGGCGCTGTACGCCCTTGAACTCCCCGTTGCGGGGGAAGAGCGCGTGGTAACGTGGATTGGCAACGGTGCCGATGTTCTGATGGAGCGCGCGTTGACGTGGGCGCGTCAGGAGCGCGCGTCGCAGCGTTCCGCGCAGGGTAAACCGAGCGTTGACCACGCTGACATCCCTAAGGATGAGCAGCTGCGGATTCTGCGCAAACTGTTCGATCGTTTCTACGAAGAGACCGTCGAGGAGGGCAGCTTCCTGTTCCCGGACGTTCAGGAAACGCTGAGCGCGCTGCACGCGAAGGGCATTCCGCTGGGGCTGGTGACCAACAAACCGACCCCGTTTGTTGCGCCTCTGCTGGAAGCGCTGGATATCGCTAAGTATTTCTCCGTGATTGTGGGCGGCGACGACGTGCAGAACAAAAAGCCGCATCCGGAACCGCTGTTGCTGGTGGCAGGAAAATTATCCTTAACCCCTGCGGAGCTGCTCTTTGTTGGGGATTCGCGCAATGATATTCTGGCTGCCCGAGCGGCAGGGTGTCCTTCCGTCGGATTAACCTATGGCTACAACTACGGTGAAGCCATCACGCTAAGTGAGCCGGATGTGGTCTTCGACCACTTCAAAGATTTGTTGCCCGCACTCGGGCTTTCGCACAGTGAACATCAGGAATTGAATAATGACTAAGCCCATCGTTTTTAGTGGCGCACAGCCTTCAGGTGAATTGACCATTGGTAACTACATGGGTGCGTTACGTCAGTGGGTCAGCATGCAGGATGAGTACCATTGCATTTACTGCATCGTCGATCTCCACGCGATTACCGCGCGTCAGGATCCTGAGAAGCTGCGTAAAGCCACCCTGGATACGCTGGCGCTGTACCTGGCCTGCGGCATCGATCCTGAGAAGAGCACCATTTTCGTTCAGTCTCACGTGCCGGAGCACGCGCAGCTGGGCTGGGCGCTGAACTGCTACACCTATTTCGGCGAGCTGAGCCGCATGACGCAGTTCAAGGATAAATCCGCACGCTACTCTGAAAACATCAACGCCGGCCTGTTCGACTATCCGGTGCTGATGGCGGCAGACATCCTGCTGTATCAAACCAACCAGGTGCCGGTGGGTGAAGACCAGAAGCAGCATCTGGAGCTGAGCCGCGATATCGCCCAGCGCTTTAACGCGATTTACGGCGATGTGTTCAAAGTGCCAGAGCCGTTTATTCCGAAGTCCGGCGCGCGCGTGATGTCGCTGCTGGAGCCGACCAAAAAGATGTCCAAGTCTGACGATAACCGCAACAACGTTATCGGCCTGCTGGAAGATCCGAAATCCGTCGTCAAAAAGCTCAAGCGCGCGGTCACCGACTCTGACGAGCCGCCTGTGGTGCGCTACGACGTGCAGAACAAAGCGGGTGTTTCCAACCTGCTGGATATCCTCTCCGGCGTGACTGGCCAGAGCATTCCTGAACTGGAAAAACACTTCGAAGGCAAGATGTACGGCCACCTGAAAGGTGAAGTGGCAGACGCCGTTTCCGGCATGCTGACCGAGCTGCAGGAGCGTTATCACCGCTACCGTAACGACGAAGCTTTCCTGCAGAAGGTGATGAAAGACGGCGCGGAAAAAGCCAGCGCGCGTGCGTCCGAAACCCTGAAAGCGGTGTACGAAGCGATTGGGTTTGTGGGTAAACCGTAGGTAAAAGCAAAACGGTAATCACATTACCGTTTTTAGGGTTTGTTCCCTCTCCCGGTGGGAGAGGGTCAGGGTGAGGGCATCAGGCCGCACTTCCCTAAACTAAAAAACCGGGATATCCCGGTTTTTTTACGCCTGAAAATCGCTTACTGCTCAGCCGCCGGGCCGCAACCGCCGATGATCTTCGAAATGGAGATCGCCGGATGCAGCAGGTAATCGTAGCTGCAGTTATTTTTGGTGTTCTGTACATGACCGGTGCAGGCAGTCAGAGTCGATAACAGACCAACCAGAACGGCGGCTTTTGCCAGTTTGAACATACGCATTCCTTGTCTTAAAAACGAAAGTTGGATGTAACTCAAGGGAATAAAGGGAGAAATTCCACTTCGGGGCGGTATGTTATCGACAGCGGTAAGAGGGGAGTAGTCCACATAAGGACTACTCCGCAAAGGAAGAATATGCGTTAGTGATTTGAGAACCAGTTCAGCTTCTCGCGCAGCTCAACCACGCGACCCACCACAATCAGCGCCGGGCTTTCGACCTGCTGCGCCAGTTCACCGAGCTGCGTCAGTACGCCATCCACCACGCGTTGCCTGATGGACGTACCGTTTTCCACCAGCGCAACCGGCATATCAGCCTCCATGCCGTGCTCCAGCAGCTTCGCCTGAATCGTAGCGGCCTGGTTTAGCCCCATGTAGAAGACCAGCGTCTGCTTTTCCGCGGCCAGGTTATGCCAGTCCAGCTCGCAGCCGGTTTTCAGATGGCCCGTTACCAGACGCACGCTCTGGGCATAGTCACGGTGGGTCAGCGGAATGCCAGAGTAAGCTGAGCAGCCGGATGCAGCCGTAATGCCCGGCACCACGGAGAACGGAATGCCCGCGTCACACAGGGTTTCCAGCTCCTCGCCGCCGCGACCAAAGATAAAAGGATCGCCACCCTTAAGGCGCACCACGCGCTTACCTTTCTGCGCCTCGCGCAGCAGGATCTGGTTAATCTCCTCCTGCGGCACGCAGTGATAGCCCGCCCGTTTGCCCACGAAGACGCGGTCGGCATCGCGGCGTACCAGGTTCATGATGTCATCGGAGACCAGGCGATCGTAAACCACGGTATCGGCCTGCTGGATCTGCTGTAGCCCTTTCAGCGTCAGCAAGCCTGCATCGCCGGGGCCTGCGCCCACCAGCACCACTTCGCCGCGATGGTCCAGCGGCTCGCTCAGCAGCTGTTCGGTCGTCTCTTCAACGGCTTTGGTGTCCTGATTCGCCAGAGACTGCGCCAGCCTGTCGTTCACAAAGAATTTTTCCCAGAAGCGACGGCGCTCGCCAACGGTCGAGAAGGTTTGCTTCACGCGGGAGCGGAGCTGCCCGGCGTAATGGGCAATCTGACCAAGGTGCTGCGGCAGCACGGCCTCCAGCTTTTCCCGCAGCAGGCGGGCGAGAACCGGCGAGCGTCCGCCGGACGATACCGCAATCATCAGCGGCGAGCGGTCGATAATCGACGGCATGATAAAGCTGGCCTCTTTCGGCGCATCCACCACGTTGCAGAAGATTCGGCGCACTTCGCAGGCGTCGCTGACGCGCTGGTTCACTTCATCATCATCCGTCGCGGCAATCGTCAGCCAGCAGGTATCGAGCAGAGATTCATTAAACTCACCCTGTTCCAGCGTGAGCATCCCTTCCTGGGCCCAGACCTCAAACTGTGGGGCGAAGGTGAGGGCGTTGACGGTGAGCCGGGCGCCAGCCTCTAACAGCAGGCGCGCTTTGCGTTCAGCCACGTCGCCGCCGCCCACGAGCAGGCAGTCGCGGTTGCGTAATTGACAGAAAATCGGCAGGTGATCCACGACGTTACCTCGCAGCTTTCATGGAGGGGGTAAGAATTGACGTCAGGATAACAGCAGGAATCGTACAAAACATACGGTTTTTCCTGCCGTTACCCATAAGGGGTCATAAGCTTTTCGTATTGAAAAGGCGGAGGATTAGCCTTTCAGCTGCACCTTGCCGTCCTTCACGCGGACATCATAGTGCTTCACTGAATGACTCTCATCTTCCATGCAGTATCCGTCGCTTAAGCGGAAACGCTGCTTTTTCAGCGGGCTGGCGACCCACAGTTCGCCCTGATGCTCGGCAATCAGTCCGCGGGAGAGCACGCTGGCCTCGAAGAACGGGTCGATATTGCTGATGGCAAAGACCTGTTCATCGTGGCGAGGGCGGAAAATCGCAACCTGCTCGCTGCCCAGCAGCGCGCATACGCCGGTGGACGGGATGATGTCGTTAATATCGCAAATGTTTATCCACTGGCTCATGCGTTTTCCTCCACCAGCGTGACCGGAATTCGTTCATACGGTGTCGCCGGACGATGCTGTTCGCGCTCCGGCACAACCTGTACGTTCGGGTCGCGCTGGGTGCTATTGATAAAGTGTTTGAAGCGCGTCTGCGCCGCCGGGGTGTTGACGGTTTCAGTCCACTCGCAGATCACCGCCTCGCGCAGGCGCGCCATCTCCGCTTCCAGATGTTCGTTCAGACCCAGCTTGTCGTCGATGATCACCGATTTCAGGTAGTCGATACCGCCTTCCAGGTTATCGAGCCAGGAGGCGGTACGGGTCAGCTTATCGGCGGTGCGGATATAGAACATCATGAAGCGGTCGAGATACTGAATCAGCGTGTCGCGATCGAGATCCGCTGCCAGCAGGTCCGCGTGGCGTGGCTTCATCCCGCCGTTGCCGCAGACGTACAGGTTCCAGCCTTTCTCGGTGGCGATGATACCCACGTCTTTACCCTGCGCTTCCGCACATTCGCGGGTACAGCCGGAGACGCCAAACTTCATTTTGTGCGGGGTGCGGATGCCTTTGTAGCGGTTTTCCAGCTCCACGCCAAAGCCCACGCTGTCGCCCACGCCGTAGCGGCACCAGGTGCTCCCCACGCAGGTTTTCGCCATACGCAGCGCTTTGGCGTACGCGTGACCGGTTTCGAAGCCGGCTTCAATCAGCTGACGCCAGATTTCCGGCAGATCGTCTTTCTGCGCGCCAAACAGGCCGATACGCTGGGAGCCGGTGATTTTAGTGTACAGGTTAAATTCACGGGCGATACGGCCCACGGCCACCAGCCCTTCCGGCGTGATTTCGCCCCCAGCGGAACGCGGGATCACGGAGTAGGTACCGTCTTTCTGGATGTTCGCCAGGAAGTTATCGTTGGTGTCCTGCAGCGGCGTATGCTCGGGCTTGAGCACGTACTCGTTCCAGCAGGAGGCCAGCAGGGAGCCGACGGTCGGTTTACACACTTCGCAGCCGTAGCCCTGACCGTGCTTCGCCAGCAGCTCGTCAAAGGACTTAATGCCCTCCACGCGGATCAGGTGGTACAGCTCCTGGCGAGAATACGCGAAGTGCTCGCACAGGTTGTTGTTCACTTCGATGCCCTGTTTTGCCAGCTCGGCGTTCAGCACCTGAGTGACCAGCGGAATACAGCCGCCGCAGCCGGTACCGGCTTTGGTTTCCGCTTTCAGCGCCGCCACGGTGTGGCAGCCTTTGTTGATGGCGGAGATCAGCATGCCTTTGGTGACGTCGAAGCAGGAGCAAATTTGCGCGCTGTCCGGCAGTTTATCCACGCCGATAGACGGCTTGCCGCTGGACGCGTGCGCCGGGAGGATCAGCGCGTCCGGGTTTTCCGGCAGCTCGATGGCGTTCAGCACCAGCTGCAGCAGGTTGCCGAAGTCGCTGGTGTCGCCCACCAGCACCGCACCGAGCAGAGTTTTGTTGTCCTGGCTAACGATGAGGCGTTTGTAGACTTCTTTGCTTTCGTCGAGATAGACATAGCTGCGAGCGCCGGGCGTGCGGCCATGCGCATCGCCAATGCCTCCCACGTCCACGCCCAGCAGCTTCAGCTTGGCGCTCATGTCTGCACCGGTAAACGCGTTTTCGCTGCCGAGGATATGGTCCACGGCGACCTGCGCCATTTTGTAGCCCGGTGCCACCAGACCGTAGACGCGGTTGTTCCAGCTGGCGCATTCGCCGATGGCGTAGATATCCGGATCGGAGGTCTGGCAGGTGTCGTTGATCATGATCCCGCCGCGCTGCGCCACGGCCAGACCGCACTGGGTCGCCAGCTTGTCGCGCGGACGAATACCGGTGGAGAAGACGATGAAGTCCACTTCCAGCTCGCTGCCGTCGGCAAAGCGCATGGTTTTGCGCGCTTCAGTCCCTTCCTGAACGATCTCTTTGGTGTTCTTGCTGGTGTGAACCTTCACGCCCATGCTTTCGATTTTACGACGCAGCTGGTCACCGCCCATGTGGTCGAGCTGTTCGGCCATCAGCATCGGGGCAAATTCGATGACGTGGGTTTCAACGCCGAGGTTTTTCAGCGCGCCTGCCGCTTCCAGACCCAGCAGACCGCCGCCGACCACCGCGCCGCGACGGCTGCGACGGGCGCAGGATTCGATGGCGTTGAGGTCTTCAATGGTACGATAGACGAAGCAATCCTGAGTTTCCGAGCCTTTGATCGGCGGGATCCACGGATAGGAGCCCGTCGCCATGATCAGCTTGTCGTAAAAAACCGTACGCCCGGCGCTGGAGTGGATCACTTTTTCCTGACGATTGATGGTGATAGCGCGTTCGCCCACCAGCACTTTTACACCATGCTTCTCGTAGAAACCTTCGCGCACCAGAGAGAGCTCTTCGGCGGTATGATGGGAGAAGTAGGAAGACAGGTGCACACGGTCGTACGCCTTGCGGGGTTCTTCACAGAACACGGTAATATCGAACTGCTCAGCATCGGCCTTATCGAGAAGATCCTCAATAAAGCGGTGGCCGACCATGCCGTTTCCGATGATAGCGAGTCTGACTTTGCTCATTATTGCCTCGATTTCTTTTCTATTATTGCCTACCTTAACGATTCAGCAGGGGCGCTTATTGATGCAAATCAAATACGTCTTCGCCTACTCCTTAGGTGGTATATGACTGATTTGTCAGGATTTTTATAAGTAGCGGAAATCGCAGGCTTTTCCCGCTCGTTGAATTTGTGTACAAATCAGGGGCAGTTTTGCCAAAATCGATACGCCTGAATATCAGCGGCATTTTTTAGGGGAAAGGTATGTCTACATCACCGTTATGGCTTGTTCAGAATGTACGTTTACCGGGTCGGGATGGGCTGTGGCAACTTGCCATCGAGAACGGGCGATTTGGTGACATCACCCCGATGGACGACACCCACGCCGAAAGTTATGAAGTATTGAACGCGCGCGGTGGGCTTGCTCTCCCGCCGTTCATCGAGCCGCATATTCATCTTGATACCACCCAGACGGCAGGGGAGCCGAACTGGAACCAGTCCGGCACGCTGTTCGAAGGCATTGAACGCTGGGCGGAGCGCAAGGCGATGCTCAGCCATGAGGATGTGAAATCACGCGCCTGGAAAACGCTGAAGTGGCAAATTGCCAACGGCATCCAGTTTGTTCGTACCCATGTGGATGTCTCTGACCCGACGCTCACCGCCCTGAAGGCGATGCTGGAGGTGAAACAGGAGGTGGCGCCGTGGGTAACGCTGCAAATCGTCGCGTTTCCGCAGGAAGGTATTCTCTCTTACCCGAACGGCGCGGCGCTGCTGGAAGAGGCGTTAAAACTGGGGGCCGACGTGGTCGGGGCGATCCCGCACTTCGAATTTACCCGGGAATATGGCGTGCAGTCGCTGCACATCGCTTTTGAACTGGCGAAGAAGTATGACCGACCGCTGGATATCCACTGCGATGAAATTGACGACGAACAGTCGCGGTTTGTCGAGACGGTGGCCGCGCTGGCGTATGAGGCTGGCATCGGCCCGCGCGTGACGGCCAGCCACACCACCGCCATGCACTCCTACAACGGCGCTTACACCTCGCGGCTCTTCCGTCTGCTGAAGATGTCGGGGATTAACTTCGTCGCGAACCCGCTGGTCAATATCCACCTGCAGGGGCGCTTTGATGACTATCCGAAGCGCCGCGGCATCACCCGGGTGAAAGAGCTGCAGGAAGCGGGCATTAACGTCTGCTTCGGTCATGACGACGTCTTCGACCCGTGGTACCCGCTCGGCACCGGCAACATGCTGCAGGTGCTGCATATGGGGCTGCACGTCTGTCAGATGATGGGCTATCCGCAAATCGACAGCGGCCTGAATCTCATCACCCATAACAGCGCCCGTACCTTCGGCCTGAGCGATTACGGCATTAAGACAGGTAACCCGGCGAACCTGATTATTCTGCCTGCCGAGAGCGGGTTTGAAGCGGTGCGCTGCCAGGTGCCGGTGCGCTGGTCGATTCGTCAGGGACGGGTGATCGCCACGACGCAGCTGGCGCAGACGTGGATCCAGACGGACGTCGGGGGAGAAGAGGTAAGCTTTGCCAGAAACAGCCCCTCTGCCGAGCGCAAAGGGGCGTAGGGGTTAGTGAGACGCTGCTGCCGCGTTGTGCTGGCGGTGGCGGGTCACGAAGCCCAGGATGAAGCACATGATGAACACCACGGCATACAGACCGTTGGCGGTGTGCAGCGCCGCCAGCGGGCCGCTGTGGGCGACGATCGGGCCGGTGACTACGAAGGTCAGCATGGTGCCGATGGTGCCGCAGGTCAGGACGAAGTTAACCAGCTTCGGCGAGGCCACTTTGGTCTGCAGAGAGCCCAGGGTGATGATCGAGGTATAAATGGCGCTGGAGAAGAAGCCCAGGGTCAGAATGAACCACGGCATATGCTCCGGTGAACCGTTGATGAACAGGTACATCAGCACGGTCGCCAGCCCGGCCAGCACGGTCAGAATGCGCTGAAGGTCGAAGAAGCGCAGGATGAAGCTAAACGCCCACATGCCAAACATGTAAGACATCCAGAAATCGCTCACCAGTTTACCCGCGTCGTTCAGGCTCATGCCCAGACCTTTGGCGTACTCCGGTACCCAGGAGATAAAGCCCAGCTGGCCCAGGATGTAGCACAGGGCGGCAACGGAGAGGAACAGCACGCCGATGCCCCATTTTTCTTTCGCAACGGGCTCGGCGGTGGTTTGCGCTTTCTTGCCCAGCACCGGGAATTCACAGCCGAAGGTCAGAATAAAGATCGCCACGTAGACCAGGCCGATGCAGGCATAGACCCAGTACCACTCGATGCTGCGCGCCAGCAGAACGGCCGCGACCATCGGGAAAATCATTCCGGCCATGCTGAAGAAGGAGTCGGTAAACAGCAGACGCGCGCCGCGCTGGCGGCCTTCATACATGTGGGTAATGAGGAACGTACCGATCGACATGGTGATCCCGCTCACCAGACCGAGCACGAACATGGCGGCGGAGAACAGGGCGATGCTGTGGCTCAGCATCAGGCCCGCCACGGCGGCGACCATCAGCACAAAGCCAAAACGCAGCTGGGTTTTCAGCGGGACGATTTCCATCAGCCAGGCATTCAGGAAGATAGAGATCAGGATCCCCGCGTTGAGGAAGGTGAAGGTGTTACTCATGCTGGAAACGGGCAGCTGGAAGTAGTCTGCGATATTCCCCATCACCATCCCGGTGACGATCACCAACGCGCCGGTCAGAGCGTAGGAGAAGAAGCTGATCCATGTGAGCTTGATGCGATTGCTGTTAGTCATGTCTGGCCTGTTCAGAAAAAGAAAAGCGCCCAGGAGGGCGCTGAGAGCGGGCAGATTTTAGACATTAAAGTGATCTATTCATATCTTTTAAGAGAAATTAGAACTTCATTGCATGTTTTTGTGTGATCTATATCACACAAAATGGCGCCAAAGCCAACCGTTTGCGCGGTTACAACTGTTTCAATTTCGTAAAATTAGGTAAAAGGCTGGTCTCCGTTCATACTGCTCTTTAGAATCAAGCCATTCGCTTTTTATACTGCGCTTTGTTAAGGAATTCTCATGCTCAAATCAACACTGGCGGCTGTCGCAGCTGTGTTTGCTCTTTCTGCCGTTTCCCCTGCTGCGCTGGCAGCCAAAGGGGACCCTCACGTTCTGCTGACCACCTCCGCCGGGAACATTGAGCTGGAACTGAATAGCCAGAAAGCTCCGGTTTCTGTGAAAAACTTCCTCGACTACGTGAACAGTGGTTTCTATAACAACACCACCTTCCACCGCGTGATCCCAGGCTTTATGGTTCAGGGCGGCGGCTTCAACGAGCAGATGCAGCAGAAACAGCCTAACCCGCCAATCAAAAATGAAGCGGACAACGGCCTGCTGAACAAACGCGGCACCATCTCCATGGCGCGTACCGCAGACAAAGACAGCGCGACCAGCCAGTTCTTCCTGAACGTGGCGGATAACGCCTTCCTCGACCACGGTCAGCGCGACTTTGGCTATGCCGTTTTCGGTAAAATCGTGAAAGGGATGGACGTGGCCGACAAGATTTCTCAGGTGCCTACTCACGACGTCGGTCCCTATCAGAATGTGCCGTCAAAACCGGTGGTTATCCTCTCCGCAAAAGTTCTGCCGTAATTCTTCTGAACGCGGGCTTCTCCTGCCCGCATTCTGTAACCCTCCCTGCGAAAGCGCGTTTTGCTGCTTATACTTGTGGCAAACGGACTATTCAGGGAGGCGTTAAGTGAAAAAGCTCACCGACAAGCAAAAATCCCGTCTCTGGGAACAGCAGCGTAACGTCAATTTACAGGCCAGTTGTCTCCTTGAAAAAGGTAATGGTCCCTCAGAGCCCCATATTGAGACGCTGGAGCTTGGGCCTTCCGCGCCCGGGTTGCCCCATCTGTGCCTTATTCATCGTCATTTGTACCGCAGCGAGATGAAGCGGGCAGGCGAGTTACGCACTGACGATATTTTTAAGGGTGACATTCCTTTCTGCCATTTCGAATACATCGAGAAGATGGGTAACGAGCTGATGGCGGCGCTGGAAAGCGAAAAGTATCTCGTGGGTCTTGAGAAAGCGGCGTTTGTTGACCGGGTTAGCCACTATTACTGCGAAATCAACATGCTGCATCCGTTTATGCGCGGCAACGGTATTGCCCAACGCGTTTTCTTCGAGCAGCTGGCGCTCCACGCGGGCTACTCGCTGGACTGGCGCGATATCGATCCCGACCAGTGGGTGGCGGCTAACCGAAGCGGCGCAACGGGAGATTTAACCGCGCTAAACGCTATCTTTGCCAAAGTAGTGAGCGAAGCGCGGGAATCTGAGTAGAATAGGGCGGCATTTTTTTCGGGAGCCGCCATGATTCTGCTGATTGATAACTACGATTCCTTCACCTGGAACCTTTACCAGTATTTTTGTGAACTGGGTGCAGAGGTGGTTGTCCGCCGTAACGACGAGGTTGGACTGGCCGATATCGGGACGCTGGCTCCGCAGAAAATCGTGATTTCTCCTGGGCCGTGTACGCCGTCGGAATCGGGTATTTCTCTGGATGCTATCCAGTACTATGCCGGCAAGCTGCCGATCCTGGGCGTCTGTCTGGGCCATCAGGCGATTGCCCAGGCGTTTGGTGCCACCATCGTGCGCGCCGAGAAAGTGATGCACGGTAAAACCTCTCCGGTCACCCACGCCGGCACAGGGGTATTCACGGGGCTCAATAATCCGTTAACCGTGACGCGCTACCATTCCCTGGTGATTGACCCGCCGACGCTGCCCGACTGCTTTGAGGTGACCGCCTGGAGCGATGCGCAGGAGATCATGGGGATTCGTCACCGCGAATGGGACCTCGAAGGCGTGCAGTTCCACCCGGAAAGCATCCTCAGCGAGCAGGGGCACGCGCTGCTGGCAAATTTCCTCAATCGCTGAATATCTGTTGCCTTGCTGTGATTTTTTATGCATATTTTGTGATTATATTTTCACAATAACTGTGACATAAAAATGGATGGTCATGACATGGCAACTGAACAACCAGCAATAACCCGCGCGACATTCGATGAAGTGATCCTGCCGATTTATGCACCGGCTGAGTTTATCCCGGTGAAGGGAAAGGGCAGCCGCGTCTGGGATCAGCAGGGGAAAGAGTATGTGGATTTCGCGGGCGGTATTGCGGTCACGGCGCTGGGTCATTGCCATCCCGCGCTGGTTGAGGCGCTGAAAACCCAGGGCGAAACCCTGTGGCACACCAGCAACGTGTTCACCAACGAACCGGCGCTGCGCCTGGGCCGCAAGATCATTGATGCGACCTTTGCCGAGCGCGTGCTGTTTATGAACTCCGGCACCGAAGCCAACGAAACCGCTTTTAAGCTGGCGCGCTACTACGCAACAACGCGCCACAGCCCGTACAAAACCAAAATCATCGCCTTCCACAATGCCTTCCACGGACGCTCCTTCTTTACCGTCTCCGTTGGCGGCCAGCCAAAGTATTCTGACGGGTTTGGCCCGAAACCAGCCGACATTGTCCACGTGCCGTTTAACGATCTGCACGCGGTGAAAGCGGTCATGGACGATCACACCTGCGCGGTAGTCGTTGAGCCGATCCAGGGTGAAGGCGGCGTGACGGCGGCAACTCCGGAATTCCTGAAAGGGCTGCGCGCGCTGTGCGACGAACATCAGGCGCTGCTGGTCTTTGATGAAGTGCAGTGCGGGATGGGGCGTACCGGCGATCTGTTCGCGTATATGCACTACGGCGTTACGCCGGACATCCTGACCAGCGCCAAAGCGCTCGGCGGTGGTTTCCCGGTGAGTGCGGTACTGACGACGCAGGAGATCGCCTCCGCGTTCCACGTCGGCTCTCACGGCTCTACCTACGGCGGTAACCCGCTGGCGACCGCCGTGGCGGGCGCTGCATTCGACATTATCAACACGCCGGAGGTGTTGAACGCCGTGAGCGAGAAGCGCGAGCTGTTCGTAAAACACCTGCAAAAGATTGATGAGCAGTACGATGTGTTCAGCGAAATCCGCGGGATGGGGCTGTTGATTGGCGCCGAGCTGAAGCCGCAGTACAAAGGTCGCGCGCGCGACTTCCTGCACGCCGCCGCGCACGAAGGAGTGATGGTGCTCAATGCCGGGCCGGACGTGATGCGCTTTGCGCCGTCGCTGGTGGTAGAAGACAAAGACATCGAAGAGGGGTTAACCCGCTTTGCCTCGGCGGTCGCGAAGATCGTTAAAGGCTAATACTCGGTTCGCTTTAACCGGCGCGTTAACCAAATGCCGTGATGCGGACGCTGACGCCATGCCACCGACGAAATGGTGTGCATGGTGTTCAGATGCCCCAGAACGCGCTGCAAATGCTGCTCCAGCGTGCTCATTGGCCCGTGGGTTAACGTCTCCGGCGCTTCCAGAATGTTTGAGTCGCCCGACTCGCCCGGCGCGTCATACTCCAGACGCTGCTGACACCTCTGCAACGCAATTTCACACGACTGCAAATAGCGCTGCGCCAGATCCGGCGTCAGCATCGTGTGCTCGCGCGCCAGCGTGGTCATGGCGTTAATGTGCTCGACGATAAACTGGCTGTGCGTCACCCAGAGCTTCATGTCTGCCAGATAGTGCGAGTTAAAGCCCGGCTCCTGCATCGCCTGGTTGAGCGAGTTAAACAGGGCGTTGTGCGCCTGGTTGACCTTCATCCGCTGATAGGCCAGCGGGGAGGGCTGCGGGTCGTCGCTCAGGATCAGGCGAATAGCCTGCTGGTCGGCTTCCAGCGCGTCGTGGGCGTTCTGCCTCAGCAGCCCGCTCTGCCACTGCGGCCACAGCCAGACCATTCCGCCAAAGGCAATCAGGCAGCCGATCAGGGTATCAATCAGCCTGGCGATAATAAACTGTTCGCCATTGAGCGTGAGCAGCTGCAGGGTATATACCGCCGTCACCGTAAAGCCCACCATCGCCCAGCCGTAATTTTTGCGGATAATCAGGTAGCTCACCAGCGTGATCGCCAGCATGCCTGCCAGGGTATAGCCTTCCGGCACGTGGAAGTGTAGCGTTACGCCCGCAATGATCAGCCCGGCCATCGTTCCGCCAGCCCTGTGCAGAATACGCACCCGCGTGGCGCCGTAGCCGTTCTGGGTGACAAACAGCACGGTCATTAAGATCCAGTACGGTTTCGGCAGGTGCAGCGCCATGCCCATCAGGCTGGCGGTACTGAGCATAACGCTAATCCTGGCGGCGTTGCGCAGGGCGGACGATTTAAGGGAAAGATAGCTCCTGAGCGCGGGCAATAACGGAAGCCGTTTTTGCTTATCCGCCATCAGGTCGCGGGGATAAAGCGGGCGCTGCGTGCGCAACACGCGGGCGATGCGGCTGAAGTGCCAGGCGGCAAACTGGCCGACCGGGTTATCGGGATGCTGGCGGGCGATTTTCTCCAGCGCGCCCAGCTGTTTTTCCATGTTAAAGCGCGTGGGGTAGCGGTGGTAGAGAATATCATCGGCCAGCACGCGCAGACGTGCGGACACGGTTTGTGCGTTCCAGCGGATCACCGCTTCGGCGTGGCTGCGCTCGACCAGCTTTTGCACCTCCTGCGGGTGATGAAGGCTTACGGAGATGTGCTCCTGCAGATCCAGCCCGACCTGGAAGGTGCGCAGCAGCCGTTTGTATTCGTGGTTCTTGTTGGCGGCGAGCATATGCAGCTGCTGATAGCACTGGCTTATGAGATCCACCACCTTCTGCTGGCGCGTCAGCAGCGGCGGTAAGGATTTTTCCGGGTCGGTATGCTGGGTGAGCAGGGTATATTTGGCTTCGCAGTAATCCGCAAGCTGCACATAGAGCAGGCTCAGGGATTCACGCAGCGGCTGTTCGCGCCACAGCCAGAACCAAAACCAGTTAAATAGCCCGTACCATAATGTCCCCAGGGCGTAGATCAGCAGCGGCTCCCACACCGGCATGTTCCCGGCGAGGCTCAGCGTGAAAATAGCCGCAATCAGCGAGGCGGGAAGCAGGCGGGCGTGCAGCGAACTGATTTCCGCCGTGACGCCGAGCGTCATCGCCAGCACGGTCAGGATCAGCGGCAGCGGGATATCCCGGGCAAGCAGAAGCTGCACGGCGAGGCTACAGCCGGCAAACAGGCAGCCACCGATAATCAGGCGTTTGAAAAAGCGCTTATGCGGCGTGTCCAGACCGGCGATGTTGCAGCAGGCGGGCACGAGGGAAAACAGCAGGCCTTGCTGAAGATGTCCGAGGATCAGGCCTATGGCCACAGGAAGACACAACACCAGCGTTTGCCGCTGTGCGTAGTTAACTTCCGGGTGATAGATCAGCCTGCGCCACATGGGGAGTAGAGACAAAAACGGCGTGACACCCTGCGGTGACACGCCGTTTGAGCGGAATTAACGCGTTCCGTAGACCACGATGGTTTTACCGTGGGCGGAGATCAGGTTTTGATCTTCCAGCATTTTCAGGATACGGCCCACTGTTTCACGGGAGCAACCGACGATCTGACCAATTTCCTGACGGGTAATTTTAATTTGCATGCCGTCCGGGTGGGTCATTGCGTCTGGCTGTTTCGCCAGGTTCAACAGGGTTTGTGCGATACGGCCGGTAACGTCCAGGAAGGCGAGGTTACCCACTTTCTCTGACGTGACCTGCAGACGGCGCGCCATCTGGGAAGAAAGACGCATCAGGATGTCAGGGTTAACCTGAATCAGCTGACGGAACTTCTTGTAAGAAATTTCAGCCACTTCACATGCTGTCTTTGCACGAACCCAGGCGCTACGTTCCTGGCCCTCTTCAAACAGGCCCAGTTCACCGATGAAATCGCCCTGGTTCAGATAAGAAAGGATCATCTCTTTCCCTTCTTCATCTTTGATCAGCACTGCCACCGAGCCTTTAACGATGTAATACAACGTTTCCGCTTTTTCACCCTGGTGAATCAGCGTGCTCTTCGATGGGTACTTATGAATGTGGCAATGAGACAAGAACCATTCGAGAGTCGGGTCTGTTTGCGGTTTGCCAAGCACCATGCGCTGTTATCCTCTGTTATAAGCTGTCACCAGAGTCATCAGATGCATCCGGACTCTGGGGTTGCAATCGAATTCTTACCCATACCCTGGGAAGTCGGCTACCGTAACGTTTCGCAGCCAGTAAAGTTTGATGTCCTCTGCATACACGTGTAACGTCAATGTATTACTGTAGCATCCTGAGTGTTTTAGCATAGCTTTCGCCGCGTGTCTCCTGGTGTCTCGCTTCAGCATGATGCAGGTCGCCTTCCATTGCGAGAAATGTAACGCACGCGTAATCTGTCACCAAAAATGCAACGTTGGAGTTAATGAATATGCAAGCGCGCGTGAAGTGGGTTGAAGGTTTAACGTTCCTGGGCGAATCCGCATCAGGACACCAGATTTTGATGGACGGTAACTCCGGCGATAAAGCGCCAAGCCCAATGGAAATGGTGCTGATGGCGGCAGGGGGTTGCAGCGCCATTGACGTGGTGTCGATTCTGCAAAAAGGACGTCATGACGTGACGGATTGTGAGGTTAAACTCACATCAGAGCGTCGCGATGAGGCGCCACGCCTGTTCACCCATATTAACCTGCACTTTGTGGTCACCGGTAAAGAACTGAAAGACGCGGCGGTCTCACGTGCGGTGGACCTGTCTGCGGAGAAGTACTGCTCTGTGGCGTTAATGCTGGAGAAAGCGGTAAAAATCACCCATTCGTATGAAGTGATCGAGGCGTGATTGATGGGGCATCGTGCGTGTTGATGCCCTCACCCTAACCCTCTCCCACTGGGAGAGGGAACATGCTCACGCGATCTGCTTCCCTTCCATCAGTCGCTCCACCAGCGGCGTCATGATGAGCTCCATCGCCAGCCCCATTTTCCCGCCCGGCACGACTAACGTATTCATGTGCGAAATAAACGAGCCCTGCAGCATCGCCAGCAGCCAGGGATAGTCAATGCCTTCGAGATTGCGGAAATGGATCACCACAAAGCTCTCATCCAGCGACGGGATGCTTTTAGCGGCAAACGGGTTGGAGGTGTCCACCGTCGGCACGCGCTGGAAGTTGATATGGGTGCGGGAGAACTGCGGCGTCAGGAAGTTGATGTAATCCTCCATGGAGCGCACCACCGAGTCCATCACAGCCTCTCGCGAATGGCCGCGCTCGCTCATGTCACGCGTCAGCTTCTGGATCCACTCCAGGTTAACGATAGGGACCACGCCGACCAGCAGATCCACGTGGCGCGCCACGTCGTGTTGAGGGGTGACCACGCCGCCGTGCAATCCTTCGTAAAACAGGACGTCGGTGGGTTCCGGCAGCGGCTGCCACGGGGTAAAGGTTCCCGGCACCTGATTCCAGGGTACGGCTTCATCATAGGTGTGCAGATACTTGCGGGACTGCCCTTTGCCGCTCTTGCCATACTCTATAAAGGTTTGTTCCAGCAGGCCGAAGTCATTGGCTTCCGGGCCGAAGTAGCTGATGTGTTTACCCGAATCGCGCGCCTTACGAATGGCCATGTCCATCTCCGGACGCGTGTAGCGGTGAAAGCTGTCGCCTTCGACCTCCGCCGCACGGAGATTCAGCTGGGCGAAAATCTTGCGAAATGCGAGGCTGGTGGTGGTGGTTCCTGCACCACTCGACCCCGTAACGGCAATAACCGGATGTCTGGCAGACATAGCAACTCCCTGACTGAAAAGGGTGGAAGATCAGCCGTGAAACGCGTTGCGGGGCATGATATTGACCGTCTCATGCAGTTCTGACCACACCAGCACCACGTCGCCGCTTTTCAGCTGGCGCTTAACATCGTTGACCTTTTGCTCAAGCGAGCGTTCCTGTTCACCATAATCGGTGCCTTCGCGTAATACAAAGCTTTCAATCAGATTATCGAGCGTAATGGGCGCCAGATCCTGCCAGGGAATAATCATTTTGCACCGTCCAGATAAGGGGTCAGCCAGTCAGGAATACGCGCCTCAAGCCACATTTTCGGGCGGCGCAGCGTGCCGCCGATAAACCCGACGTGGCCGCCATGCTCGGTCAACTGATAGTGAACGTTGTCGGGCAGGAATTCCTGAGCGGGGATCGAGTGATGATCCATAAACGGGTCATCTTTGGCATGAATAATCAGCGTCGGCTGCGTGATCTTGCTGAGCAGCGGCATGGCGCTGCACTGACGATAATAGTCAATCGCATCGGCGAAGCCGTGGATTTTCGCGGTGATCAGGTCGTCGAATTCGCGAATGCGGCGCACCTTTTTCAGCTGGCGCAGGCTGACCGGCAGGGTATCCGGGTAGGCCTTCAGCTTACGCGCCGCGTTGGCCTTCAAAAGGTTGAGCAGGTAGCGCTGATAGACGCGGGAAAAGCCCTTATCCATGTGGTAGCTGCACTGCTCGAGCATAAACGGCGCGGAGACAATGACGGCGGCATCCAGCGGGACGCTTTCACCCTCTTTGGCCAGCAGACAGGCCAGCATGTTGCCGCCCAGCGAGTAGCCCACGGCGGCCGTTGGCACGGTGCCATAATTTTCCCGCAGCCAGTGTAAAAACCACGTCCCGTCTTCGGTTTCACCCGAGTGATAAATGCGTTTCTGACGATTCGGTTCGCCGCTGCAGCCGCGAAAATGCATCACCACGCCGAGCCAGCCGCGCGCTTTTGCCGCCTCAATTAGCCCATGCGCATACGGGCTGTGCAGGCTGCCTTCCAGACCGTGGAAAACCACCAGACGCGGCTTATGGCGAGCCTGTTCAGGCGCTTCGCTCCAGGCGAGATCCAGAAAGTCACCGTCTGGCAGGTCAAGCCGTTGCCAGTGCGGGGTGAACTGAACCTTGCGGCGGATCAGTCGCGGCAGCATGGTCTGCAAATGGGGATTGGCCACGCCGCGCATAGGCACGAACTCAGTGCTGTCTTCGGCCGCAATGTCGAAGTCTGATGGAATGATTTGGGTCATAAGCGCGATGCTGATTCTTGTCGGAAATTTACGATACTTTCCGAATTGTACCCCGTTTAAGCTGGATTTCCGAACCCGGTACGGATTCTGTTCTTCAAACGGGGTAAACAGGTCAGTCAGCCTGCAGCATCGCTTCCAGCTGTTCCTGCGCGTCGAGCCACGCCATCTCGCACTCTTCGAGACTGGATTTGGTCTTCGCCTGGGTTTGCAGGCAGTCGGTCAGCTCAGCCTTGCGGCTCTGGTCATACAGGCCGCTATCGCCGAGCTTCTCTTCAACGATAGCCAGCGTGGCGTTGAGTTTTTCCATCTCTTTTTCGAGACGGGTAATCTCTTTACGCAGCGGCTGCGTCTGGGTGCGAAGCTCCGCTTCACGACGCTTCTGGTCTTTACGCGCCTGCGCGCTGTTGGCGTTGTCTTTCGCTGACTCTTCCGGCTGGTTTTCCTGCTTCTGCACGTCCGTCAGCCACTGCTGGTAGTCTTCCAGATCGCCGTCGAACGGTTCAACTTTGCCGCCGTGCACTAAATACAGATCGTCCGTGGTGGAGCGGATCAGGTGACGGTCGTGCGAAACCACCACCAGCGCGCCTTCGAACTCAATCAGCGCTTCGGTCAGCGCCTGGCGCATGTCGAGATCCAGGTGGTTGGTCGGTTCATCGAGCAGCAGCAGGTTCGGGCGCTGCCAGACGATCAGCGCCAGCACCAGGCGGGCCTTTTCGCCGCCGGAGAAGCGCTCGGTGTTTTCAGTCACCTTATCGCCCTGGAAGCCAAAGCCGCCGAGATAGTCGCGCAGCTTCTGCTCCATCTCCTGCGGCGCCAGACGCGCGAGGTGCTGAATCGGTGATTCATCCGCGCGTAAAAATTCCAGCTGATGCTGGGCGAAGTAACCCAGCTTGATGCCCTTCGCGAGGCCGATTTCGCCGCTGACCGGGTTAAGCTCGCCCGCCAGCAGTTTGATCAGCGTCGATTTACCGGCGCCGTTACGCCCCAGCAGGCCAATGCGTGAACCCGGCACCAGGTTGAGCTTGATGGAATCGAGAATAATGCGGTCGGCATAGCCCGCGCTGACTTTCTCCATCTTCAGCAGCGGGTTAGGCAGGCTTTCCGGCTCGCGGAAGCTGAAGTGGAACGGGTTATCCACGTGCGCCGGGGCAATCATCTCCATGCGTTCCAGCATCTTGATGCGGCTCTGGGCCTGCTTGGCTTTTGAGGCTTTGGCCTTAAAGCGATCCACAAAGCTCTGCAGGTGCGCCACGCGCTGCTGCTGGCTTTCGTACATGGACTGCTGCTGGGCGAGACGCGTCGCGCGCTGGCGCTCGAAGGAGCTGTAGTTGCCGGTGTACTCGAACATCGTTTGCTGTTCGATATGAATGATTTTATCCACTACCGGGTCAAGGAAGTCGCGGTCGTGGGAGATCAGAATCAGAGTGCCCTGATAGCTCTTGAGCCACTTCTCCAGCCAAATAACCGCATCGAGATCGAGGTGGTTGGTCGGTTCGTCAAGCAACAGCAGGTCAGAGCGGCAGATCAGCGCCTGCGCCAGGTTAAGACGCATACGCCAGCCGCCGGAGAAGTCGCTGACCGGGCGTTCCAGCTGTTCGTTGCTGAAGCCCAGGCCGTGCAGCAGGCTGGAGGCGCGGGAGCGAATGGTCCACGCGTCGATGGCGTCCAGCTTGCCGTGAACGGTGGCGATGGCGTGGCCGTCGTTGCGCTCGTTAGCAGCATGAAGTTCCGCTTCGAGCTTGCGGTATTCACGGTCGCCGTCGATAACATAGTCGAGTGCCGGTTCGCTCAGCGCCGGCGTCTCCTGGTTTACCCAGGCGAGCTGCCAGTTTCCCGGGAAGGTGAAGTTACCGCCATCCGCGCTAATCTCGTTTTTCAGCAGCGCCAGCAGGGTGGATTTACCGCAGCCGTTTTTACCGACCAGACCCACTTTTTGGCCCGGGTTGATGGTAGCAGTGGCGTTATCCAGCAGGACGCGCACGCCGCGACGAATTTGTAACGAGGAGAAAACAATCATAGAAGCGCCGTATGTTCCGACTATGTTAATTTGTCATTATGATAATGTAAGGTGTGGGCCATTTTCCGCACCGGGCCGCCATGGTAGCCCAAAACAGCGACGATACACAAAAACAGAAACAAGACCGGGAGGGGAATGATGTCTCAGACAGCAAAAGTGCTGCTGCTGTATGCCCATCCGGAATCTCAGGACTCGGTGGCAAACCGGGTGCTGCTTAAGCCGGCCACACAGCTTAGTAACGTAACGGTGCACGATCTCTACGCGCACTATCCTGATTTCTTTATTGATATCCCTTACGAGCAGGAACTGCTGCGTCAGCATGACGTGATTGTGTTCCAGCATCCGCTTTATACCTATAGCTGTCCGGCGCTGCTGAAAGAGTGGCTGGACCGCGTGCTGAGCCGGGGCTTCTCCAGCGGGGTGGGGGGCAACCAGCTGGCGGGAAAGTACTGGCGTAGTGTGATTACGACCGGTGAACCCGAAAGCGCTTACCGTCACGACGGGCTGAACCGTTATCCGATGAGCGACATCCTGCGGCCATTCGAGCTGACGGCGGCCATGTGCCGTATGCACTGGATGAGCCCGATTATTGTCTACTGGGCGCGGCGTCAGGATCCGAAAGAGCTGGCAAGCCACGCCAGAGCCTATGGTGAATGGCTGGCGTCACCCATTCCGGCAGGAGGTCGTTAATGGAAGGATCGAATTTACTCCTCGCCGGGGTGCTGTTTTTATTTGCGGCCGTCGTTGCGGTGCCGCTTGCAGCCCGTATTGGTATCGGCGCGGTGCTGGGGTATCTGCTGGCGGGGATCGCGATTGGCCCCTGGGGGCTGGGATTCATCAGCGATGTCGATGAGATTCTCCATTTCTCCGAGCTGGGCGTGGTGTTCCTGATGTTCATCATCGGCCTGGAGCTGAATCCTTCGAAATTGTGGCAGCTTAGACGCTCTATCTTTGGCGTGGGCGCCGCGCAGGTGTTGTTCAGCGCCGCGATCCTGGGTGGCCTGTTAATGCTGACCAACTTTTCATGGCAGGCGGCGGTGATTGGCGGGATAGGCCTTGCGATGTCGTCGACGGCGATGGCGCTGCAGCTGATGCGCGATAAGGGGATGAATCGCAACGAAGCCGGTCAGCTGGGCTTTTCGGTGCTGCTGTTCCAGGATTTGGCGGTCATCCCGGCGCTGGCGCTGGTGCCGCTGCTGGCGGGGTCCGGGGACGATCACTTCGACTGGGCTAAAATCGCCATGAAGGTGCTGGCCTTCGCGGGCATGCTGATTGGCGGTCGTTTCCTGTTACGTCCCGTGTTCCGCTTTATTGCCGCGTCGGGCGTTCGCGAGGTGTTTACCGCCGCGACGCTGCTGCTGGTGCTGGGATCGGCGTTGTTTATGGACGCGCTGGGGCTGTCGATGGCGCTCGGGACCTTTATCGCCGGGGTGCTGCTGGCGGAGAGCGAGTATCGTCACGAGCTGGAAATTGCCATCGATCCCTTCAAAGGGCTGCTATTAGGCCTGTTCTTTATTTCGGTGGGGATGGCGCTTAACCTCGGTGTGCTCTATACCCATCTGCTGTGGGTGGTCGTGAGCGTCGCCATCCTGGTGGCGGTGAAGATGCTGGTGCTGTACGTGATGTCACGTATCTACGGGCTGCGCAGTTCGGAACGCATGCAGTTTGCCAGCGTGTTGAGCCAGGGAGGCGAGTTCGCGTTTGTGCTGTTCTCCACCGCATCCTCCCAGAAGCTGTTTAAAGACGATCAGATGGCGCTTTTGCTGGTGACGGTCACGCTGTCTATGATGACCACGCCGCTGCTGATGAAGCTGGTGGATAAACTGCTGTCGCGTCGCCTGAACCCGGCAGACGATGAAGACGAAGCGCCGTGGGTGGAAGACGACAAGCCGCAGGTGATTGTGGTGGGCTTTGGCCGTTTCGGACAGGTTATCGGGCGTTTGCTGATGGCGAACAAAATGCGCATTACGGTACTGGAGCGGGATATCAGCGCGGTCAACCTGATGCGCAAATATGGCTATAAGGTTTACTACGGCGATGCGACCCAGCTCGAGCTGCTGCGCTCGGCGGGGGCCGAAGCGGCAGAGTCCATCGTGATTACCTGTAACGATCCGGAAGACACGATGAAGCTGGTGGATCTGTGCCAGCAGCATTTCCCGCATCTGCATATTCTGGCGCGTGCGCGGGGACGTGTTGAAGCTCACGAATTGTTGCAGGCGGGTGTGAAACACTTCTCCCGTGAGACGTTCTCCAGTGCGCTGGAGCTGGGCCGTAAGGCGCTGATCTCGCTCGGCATGCATCCGCATCAGGCGCAGCGCGCCCAGATGCACTTCCGCCGGCTGGATATGCGGATGTTGCGCGAGCTGATGCCTGTACATACCGATACGGCGCAGATCTCCCGCGTGCGGGAAGCGCGTCGCGAGCTGGAGGAGATCTTCCAGCGAGAGATGCAACAGGAACGGCGCCAGCTTGATGGCTGGGATGAATTTGAATAAAGGGTAAAGAAAGATGGCTGTACGTAAACGCTTTATCGCGGGTGCAAAATGCCCGACCTGCCAGGCGCAAGATACCCTGGCGATGTGGCGGGAAAATAATGTTGATGTTGTTGAGTGTGTTAAGTGCGGTCACCAGATGCGTGAGGCCGATAAAGAGGCCCGCGATCACGTTCGCAAAGAAGAGCAAGTTATCGGGATTTTTCATCCGGACTAGCGATATGCCCTGAGTTTTTTTAAGCTAAAGGGTACACGGGTGCAGATTTCCGCTACAATCTGCGCCAGCAATTTTCCCACGCTCAGGAGATATCATGAAAGTAGCAAAAGACCTGGTGGTCAGCCTGGCCTATCAGGTACGTACAGAAGACGGTGTGTTGGTTGATGAGTCTCCGGTGAGTGCGCCGCTTGACTACCTGCATGGTCACGGTTCCCTGATTTCTGGCCTGGAAAACGCGCTGGAAGGTCATGAAGTTGGCGACAAATTTGACGTTGCTGTAGGCGCGAACGACGCTTACGGTCAGTATGACGACAATCTGGTTCAGCGCGTTCCTAAAGACGTGTTCATGGGCGTTGACGAACTGCAGGTTGGCATGCGCTTCCTGGCTGAAACTGACCAGGGTCCGGTTCCTGTTGAAATCACCGAAGTGGAAGATGACCACGTCGTGGTTGACGGTAACCACATGCTGGCTGGCCAGAACCTGAAGTTCAACGTAGAAGTTGTTGCGATCCGTGAAGCGACCGAAGAAGAGCTGGCTCATGGCCACGTTCACGGTGCACACGGTCACGACCATGACCACGATCACGGCCACGACGGCTGCTGCGGTGGTCACGGCCACGATCACGACCATGGTCACGACCACGGTAAAGGTGGTTGCGGTAACGGCGGCTGCGGCTGCCACTAATACCCGTCGTCTTTCAAGCCGCAGGTGCGTTGGCTGCGCTTTCAAACCCCTGTCACATAGTTATCTATGCTCCCGGGGATTTTCAAGCTTGCCGCCTTCCTGCGACTCGAAATCCATAGGGTATTTGGTATGTAGGCCCGGTAAGCTTCGCGCCACCGGGCACAAAAAAAGCGGGATTATCCCGCTTTTTTTACGCCTCAATAATGAGGAGGTGGCGTCTCTTCTGACTGAGAGGCAATGTTTGACGGCTGTGTAGCCTTCAGCTTTTCCGTCAGCAGGCGCATATGATCCCGCAGTTTTGCCATTTCGAGCTCATGTGCGGTCACGGTCTGGTTTAGCTCTTCGATGGTGATGTCCTGAAAAGCCAGGCGGCTTTCCAGCTCAGCCATTCTCGCTTCTATTGCTGTATCCTTCATCATTCACCTCGTTTGTTTCAGATTCGCCATAATGGCCCTGCGGCGGCGCAGTTTAACTGAGTTTATCCTTAAGTACAGTCTGCATCCCTTTGGCAGGAAACTTATTTAAACAAAAATAGTCTGAAAAGTGGCGAGAATTGGAAGTGTCTGTCTGTAGATTTCTTCCGCAACGTTTTATAGTACGTAACTCATTTACGTTTAACGCTGGGGTGAGAGTCCCCAGGCCCTGGAGATATGGATGAAATCACTGTTTAAAGTAACGCTGCTGGCGACGACGATGGCTGTTGCGCTGAACGCGCCGCTGTCATTCGCTGCTGATACTGCTGCGAAGCCTGCTGCCACTGCAGACAGCAAAGCGGCGTTCAAAAATGACGACCAGAAATCCGCCTATGCACTGGGCGCATCTCTGGGTCGCTACATGGAAAACTCTCTGAAAGAACAAGAGAAACTGGGCATCAAACTGGATAAAGCTCAGCTGATCGCGGGCGTTCAGGACGCATTTGCAGATAAGAGCAAGCTGTCTGACCAGGAAATTGAACAGACTCTGCAGGCGTTCGAAGCGCGCGTGAAGGGTGCCGCGCAGACCAAGATGGACGCGGACGCTAAAGACAACGAAGCGAAAGGCAAAGCCTACCGCGATACTTTTGCCAAAGAGAAGGGTGTGAAAACCTCTTCTACTGGCCTGGTGTACAAAGTTGAGAAAGAAGGCACCGGCGATGCGCCTAAAGACAGCGACACCGTTGTTGTGAACTACAAAGGTACGCTGATCGACGGTAAAGAGTTCGATAACTCTTACACCCGCGGTGAGCCGCTCTCCTTCCGTCTGGATGGTGTGATCCCGGGCTGGACTGAAGGCCTGAAAAACATCAAGAAAGGCGGCAAGATCAAGTTGGTTATCCCACCGGATCTGGCCTATGGCAAAACCGGCGTTCCGGGTATCCCTGCTAATTCTACGCTGGTCTTTGACGTAGAGCTGCTGGATATCAAACCGGCACCGAAAGCGGATGCGAAAGCAGACGCACCGGCTGACGATAAAGCAGCTGCTGCTAAGAAGTAATGTTGAAAAAAACCGCCGCCTTTCAGGCGGCGGTTTTTTTATTGTGGGGCAGATATAATTAACACTGGAAAGCGCTACGCACGCTGTATTAATTTAGTTGTCCGTGTAGATAATGAGCCTGCCCTGAAAACCTAACGACAGGCTCCTGAAAAGGAGTGTTTTTTTCATGTCCAGGTCGCTTTTAACCAACGAAACCAGTGAACTTGATTTGCTGGATCAACGTCCTTTCGATCAGACCGACTTCGATATTCTGAAATCCTACGAAGCGGTAGTGGACGGGTTAGCGATGCTCATTGGCTCCCACTGCGAAATCGTATTGCACTCCCTGCAAGATCTGAAGTGTTCCGCCATCCGCATTGCGAATGGTGAGCATACTGGCCGTAAAATTGGTTCGCCAATTACCGACCTTGCATTGCGTATGCTGCATGACATGACCGGCGCGGACAGCAGCGTCTCCAAATGCTATTTCACCCGCGCCAAAAGCGGCGTGCTGATGAAATCAGAAACCATCGCGATTCGAAACCGCGAGCATCGTGTTATTGGGCTGCTGTGCATCAACATGAACCTTGATGTGCCATTCTCGCAAATCATGAGCACCTTTATTCCACCAGAAACGCCGGATGTTGGCTCTTCTGTTAACTTTGCCTCCTCTGTTGAAGATCTGGTGACGCAGACGCTTGAGTTTACGATTGAAGAGGTGAATGCCGATCGCAACGTCTCGAACAACGCCAAGAATCGTCAGATCGTGCTCAATCTTTATGAAAAAGGGATTTTTGATATTAAAGACGCCATCAACCAGGTGGCCGATCGTCTGAACATCTCCAAGCACACGGTCTACCTCTACATTCGCCAGTTCAAAAGCGGCGATTTCCTGGGACAAGACAAGTAATGCGTTTTGCGTTAATGGTGACAGGCCCGGCGTACGGCACTCAGCAGGCCAGCAGCGCGCTGCAGTTTGCGCATGCGCTACTGGCGGCCGGACACGAGCTGGCGAGCGTCTTCTTCTATCGGGAAGGGGTGTATAACGCGAATCAGTTTACGTCACCGGCGAGCGACGAGTTCGATCTGGTGCGTTCCTGGCAGGCATTAAACGAAAAGCAGGGCGTAGAACTGCACATCTGCGTGGCGGCGGCACTGCGCCGCGGCGTGACCGATGCAACCGAAGCCGCGCGTCTTGGTTTATCGGGTTCTAACCTGCAGCCCGGCTTTTCGTTGAGTGGCCTGGGTGCACTGGCACAGGCGGCATTGACCTGCGACAGAGTGGTGCAATTCTGATGAAGCGTGTCGCGTTTGTTTTTGCCTCCGCACCGCACGGCAATGCGTCAGGCAGAGAAGGGCTGGATGCGCTGCTCGCGACCTCAGCATTGACCGAAGATATCGGTGTCTTCTTTTTGGGCGACGGCGTATTTCAGCTTCTGGCGGGGCAACAGCCTCAGGCCATTCTGGCGCGTGATTACATCGCAACGTTCAAAGTGTTACCGCTTTACGATATCGAAACCTTCTATGTCTGTGCCGACTCCCTGGCCGCGCGCGGTTTAAACGAGGCAACGCCTTTCGTGCTGGATGTGACAGTCATGTCTTCTGCTGCATTGCGCGAACACCTTTCCCACTACGACACCGTTCTGACTTTCTGAGGCTGACATGCTCCATACTCTGAGCCATTCACCGTGGCAATGTGATATCGACGCATTACTGAGTATGCTGCGCGAAGGTGATGATCTGCTGCTGATTCAGGATGGCGTGCTTGCCGCACTGGAAGGCAGTCGTTTCGTTGAAATTCTCACGAATGCCCCCATAACAGTCTCTGCGCTGAAGGACGATCTGGATGCGCGGGGTCTTTCTGGTCAAATTTCAACCAAAATTGACGTGGTTGGCTATACTGATTTCGTCAATCTTACTGTGACGCACGCCAGTCAAATGAACTGGTGATTTGAGATCGCTGTATATTTCTTGACACCTTTTCGACGTAGCCCTAAAATTTCGCGTCCTCATATTGTATGAGGTCGTTTTATTACGTGTTTACGAAGCAAAAGCTAAAACCAGGAGCTATTTAATGGCAACAGTTAACCAGCTGGTACGCAAACCACGCGCACGCAAAGTTGCAAAGAGCAACGTGCCTGCGCTGGAAGCCTGCCCGCAGAAACGTGGTGTATGTACTCGTGTATATACCACCACTCCTAAAAAACCAAACTCCGCACTGCGTAAAGTATGCCGTGTGCGTTTGACTAACGGTTTCGAAGTGACTTCCTACATCGGTGGTGAAGGTCACAACCTGCAGGAACACTCCGTGATCCTGATCCGTGGCGGTCGTGTTAAAGACCTTCCGGGTGTTCGTTACCACACCGTTCGTGGTGCGCTCGACTGCTCAGGTGTTAAAGACCGTAAGCAGGCTCGCTCCAAGTACGGCGTGAAGCGTCCTAAGGCTTAATGGTTCTCCGTTAAGTAAGGCCAAACTGATTTATCTTAATGTCAAACTAAACTCTTTGAGTTTTGGACAATCCTGAATTAACAACGGAGTATTCCCATGCCACGTCGTCGCGTCATTGGTCAGCGTAAAATTCTTCCAGATCCGAAATTCGGATCAGAACTGCTGGCAAAATTTGTAAATATCCTGATGGTAGATGGTAAAAAATCTACTGCAGAAGCAATCGTATACAGCGCGCTTGAGACCCTGGCTCAGCGTTCTGGTAAAAATGAACTGGAAGCTTTCGAAGTCGCTCTCGACAACGTTCGCCCAACCGTAGAAGTTAAGTCCCGCCGCGTTGGTGGTTCTACTTATCAGGTTCCAGTTGAAGTTCGTCCGGTTCGTCGTAATGCTCTGGCAATGCGTTGGATCGTTGAAGCTGCTCGTAAACGCGGTGATAAATCCATGGCTCTGCGTCTGGCGAACGAACTTTCTGATGCTGCAGACAACAAAGGTACTGCAGTTAAGAAACGTGAAGACGTTCACCGTATGGCAGAAGCCAACAAGGCGTTCGCACACTACCGTTGGTAATCCCTTCGGAGTATTAGTCACCAGGCGGGCGCTTCAGAGAAGCCGCCCGCTCTGGGTAACTTAACTGAACGCCTAAAGATATAAACGAGGAATCAAATGGCTCGTACAACACCCATCGCACGCTACCGTAACATCGGTATCAGTGCGCACATCGACGCCGGTAAAACCACTACTACCGAACGTATTCTGTTCTACACCGGTGTAAACCACAAAATCGGTGAAGTTCATGACGGCGCAGCCACCATGGACTGGATGGAACAGGAGCAGGAGCGTGGTATCACTATCACCTCCGCAGCGACTACTGCATTCTGGTCAGGTATGGCTAAGCAGTACGAACCGCATCGCGTAAACATCATCGACACCCCAGGGCACGTTGACTTCACCATCGAAGTAGAACGTTCCATGCGTGTTCTTGACGGCGCGGTAATGGTTTATTGCGCAGTTGGTGGTGTTCAGCCACAGTCTGAAACCGTATGGCGTCAGGCGAACAAATATAAAGTTCCACGCATCGCGTTCGTTAACAAAATGGACCGTATGGGTGCTAACTTCCTGAAAGTTGTTGGCCAGATCAAAACCCGTCTGGGCGCGAACCCTGTTCCGCTGCAGCTGGCAATTGGTGCTGAAGAAGGCTTCACCGGCGTTATCGACCTGGTGAAAATGAAAGCCATCAACTGGAACGATGCAGACCAGGGCGTTACCTTCGAATACGAAGATATCCCAGCTGCAATGCAGGACCTGGCTGACGAATGGCACCAGAACCTGATCGAATCCGCTGCTGAAGCTTCTGAAGAGCTGATGGAGAAATACCTGGGTGGTGAAGAACTGACTGAAGAAGAGATCAAAAAAGCTCTGCGTCAGCGCGTTCTGAACAACGAAATCATCCTGGTAACCTGTGGTTCTGCGTTCAAGAACAAAGGTGTTCAGGCGATGCTGGATGCGGTAGTTGACTACCTGCCATCCCCGGTTGACGTTCCTGCGATCAACGGTATCCTGGACGACGGTAAAGATACTCCGGCTGAGCGTCACGCAAGCGACGAAGAGCCATTCTCTGCACTGGCGTTCAAAATTGCTACCGACCCATTCGTGGGTAACCTGACCTTCTTCCGCGTTTACTCTGGTGTGGTTAACTCCGGTGACACCATCCTGAACTCCGTGAAAGCGGCGCGTGAACGTTTTGGCCGTATCGTACAGATGCACGCTAACAAACGTGAAGAGATCAAAGAAGTTCGTGCGGGCGACATCGCTGCAGCTATCGGTCTGAAAGACGTGACCACTGGTGACACCCTGTGTGACCCGGATCACCCGATCATTCTGGAGCGTATGGAATTCCCTGAGCCGGTAATCTCCATCGCAGTTGAACCAAAAACCAAAGCTGACCAGGAAAAAATGGGTCTGGCTCTGGGCCGTCTGGCGAAAGAAGACCCATCATTCCGCGTATGGACTGATGAAGAATCTAACCAGACCATCATCGCTGGTATGGGTGAACTGCACCTGGACATCATCGTTGACCGTATGAAGCGTGAATTCAACGTTGAAGCGAACGTGGGTAAACCTCAGGTTGCTTACCGCGAAGCGATTCGCGCGAAAGTTACCGACATTGAAGGTAAGCACGCTAAGCAGTCTGGTGGTCGCGGTCAGTACGGTCACGTTGTGATCGACATGTACCCACTGGAGCCGGGCTCTAACCCGAAAGGTTACGAGTTCATCAACGACATCAAAGGTGGTGTAATTCCTGGCGAATACATCCCAGCCGTTGATAAAGGCATCCAGGAACAGCTGAAAGCGGGCCCTCTGGCTGGCTATCCGGTTGTTGATATGGGTGTTCGTCTGCACTTCGGTTCTTACCACGACGTTGACTCCTCTGAACTGGCGTTTAAACTGGCTGCGTCTATTGCCTTTAAAGAAGGCTTTAAGAAAGCAAAACCAGTTCTGCTTGAGCCAATCATGAAGGTTGAAGTAGAAACTCCTGAAGAGAACACCGGTGACGTTATCGGTGACTTGAGCCGTCGTCGCGGTATGCTGCGTGGTCAGGAATCCGAAGTAACTGGCGTTAAGATCCACGCTGAAGTTCCGCTGTCTGAAATGTTCGGATATGCAACTCAGCTGCGTTCTCTGACCAAAGGTCGTGCATCATACACCATGGAATTCCTGAAGTATGATGATGCGCCTAACAACGTTGCTCAGGCCGTTATTGAAGCCCGTGGTAAGTAATCCACAGGATTAAAACCTAAGTCCCGTGCTCTCTCCACAGGGGAGAGCACTATAGTAAGGAATATAGCCGTGTCTAAAGAAAAATTTGAACGTACAAAACCGCACGTCAACGTTGGTACTATCGGCCACGTTGACCATGGTAAAACTACCCTGACTGCTGCAATCACTACCGTTCTGGCTAAAACCTACGGTGGTTCTGCTCGTGCATTCGACCAGATCGATAACGCACCAGAAGAAAAAGCGCGTGGTATCACCATCAACACTTCCCACGTTGAATATGACACCCCGACTCGCCACTACGCACACGTAGACTGCCCAGGCCACGCCGACTATGTTAAAAACATGATCACCGGTGCTGCGCAGATGGACGGCGCGATCCTGGTTGTTGCTGCGACTGACGGCCCAATGCCTCAGACTCGTGAGCACATCCTGCTGGGTCGTCAGGTAGGCGTTCCTTTCATCATCGTGTTCCTGAACAAATGCGACATGGTTGATGACGAAGAGCTGCTGGAACTGGTAGAGATGGAAGTTCGTGAACTGCTGTCTCAGTACGATTTCCCGGGCGACGATACTCCAATCGTTCGTGGTTCTGCTCTGAAAGCGCTGGAAGGCGACGCAGAGTGGGAAGCGAAAATCATCGAACTGGCTGGCTTCCTGGATTCTTACATCCCAGAACCAGAGCGTGCGATTGACAAGCCATTCCTGCTGCCAATCGAAGACGTATTCTCCATCTCCGGTCGTGGTACCGTTGTTACCGGTCGTGTAGAGCGCGGTATCATCAAAGTTGGTGAAGAAGTTGAAATCGTTGGTATCAAAGAGACTGCGAAGTCTACCTGTACTGGCGTTGAAATGTTCCGCAAACTGCTGGACGAAGGCCGTGCTGGTGAGAACGTTGGTGTTCTGCTGCGTGGTATCAAACGTGAAGAAATCGAACGTGGTCAGGTTCTGGCGAAGCCAGGCTCAATCAAGCCACACACCAAGTTCGAATCTGAAGTGTACATTCTGTCCAAAGACGAAGGCGGCCGTCATACTCCGTTCTTCAAAGGCTACCGTCCACAGTTCTACTTCCGTACTACTGACGTGACCGGTACCATCGAACTGCCAGAAGGCGTAGAGATGGTAATGCCAGGCGACAACATCAAGATGGTTGTGACTCTGATCCACCCAATCGCGATGGACGACGGTCTGCGTTTCGCAATCCGTGAAGGCGGCCGTACCGTTGGCGCGGGCGTTGTTGCTAAAGTTCTGGGCTAATTAATTATCCCTGAATAAAAAAAGGACGCTTCGGCGTCCTTTTTTGTTTTCTGCCGCCCAGGCACTGTCACAAAATTTCGCATTTTTTGCCTGCTCCCGCCCCGTATTGTGGCGTTTGTGCTATTGTAATCATAACCATTCTCACTTACACTTTGCGCATAATTTGAACGGGAGTCTCTATGTACGTTTGTTTATGTAATGGTGTAAGCGACAAGAAAATACGTCAGGCCGTTCGTCAGTTTCAGCCTCAGTCATTTCAGCAGCTACGCAAATTTGTTCCGGTGGGAAATCAATGCGGTAAATGTGTACGTGCTGCGCGAGAGATCATGCAGGACGAATTGATGCAGATCCCGGAATACAAAGAGATCGCGTAAGCGCCCATCTTTTTTTTGACATCCCTGTAGCCCGATCTACGCTTCAATGAGTGGAAGCGGAGGGACTATATAATGAAAGGTGATGTTAAAATCATAAGTTATCTCAATAAATTATTGGGAAATGAGCTTGTCGCAATTAACCAGTACTTTCTTCACGCGAGAATGTTCAAAAACTGGGGGCTTAAACGTCTGAACGACGTTGAGTACCATGAATCGATCGATGAAATGAAGCACGCTGATAAATATATCGAGCGTATTTTATTCCTTGAAGGTATTCCAAACCTGCAGGATCTCGGAAAGCTGGGCATCGGAGAAGATGTCGAAGAGATGCTGCGTTCCGACCTCAGGCTGGAGCTTGAAGGCGCCAAAGATCTCCGTGAAGCCATTGCCTATGCTGACAGCGTACATGACTACGTCAGTCGCGATATGATGATCCAGATCCTGGCCGATGAAGAAGGCCATATTGACTGGCTGGAAACGGAGCTGGATCTGATTGCTAAAATCGGTCTGCAGAACTACCTTCAGTCGCAGATTAAAGTGGAAGAGTAACCACCGTCTTCCAGCCTACGCATAAACCCGCTGCTGCCAGAAATGGCCCAAAAGGCAGTGGGTTTTTTAATGCTCCCTTATCGCCGGTGAGTAACGAAAACACAAGAATGCTAAGTAGAGCCATAAGCGCAGCGAGTAACGCCAGCGTAGGCAGTATGCACCAGCCATGCCACGCACCAAGCGCCGCCAGGTATTTTACATCGCCGTATCCCATCCCTTCACGCCGGCAGATAAACCGATATCCCCAGTAAATAACGGCAAAGCCGACATATCCAGCCATCGCACCCACCACTGCACTTGGCAGAAAATCAGGTTGGACACAGAGCTGGAAGAGCAGGCCCGCCCATAGCAGCGGGCAGAGAAATTTATCGGGAAGCAGTCCGTAGCGAATATCCGCATGTACAAGAAAGGCAGTCAGCGAAAAATAGATCAGCAAAAAGGGGAGGGTGGTTAACATGGTAAAGGCCTCAAAGGGGTTTGAGCGCATCCTCGCTATAATCGGCCTGGTCGGCAATCTATAAAAACGACACTTGCGTAGGGGCTCGAGACAAAGCCTTGAGAAGGGATACATTGCGTAAAAAGTTGCGCGCCCTTACGCATACTGCGCCTCTGGCGCTTAATTTCTAAACGGCACTTGCGTCTTGTCCAGATTTACGTATAATGCGCGGGCTTGTCGTAATTGACGGCGGGTTCAATCAGAACCAGAGTAGCTCATTTTGTTACTCAACAATGCTCCCAATTGGGGAGCTACGTAAGAACGGTTACACTCTCCCATCAATCGTAATGGGTTTGAGGAGTAATCATTTTCGTTTATAAAATAATTGGAGCTCTGGTCTCATGCAGAACCAAAGAATCCGTATCCGCCTTAAAGCGTTTGATCATCGTCTGATCGATCAATCAACCGCGGAAATCGTCGAGACTGCTAAGCGCACTGGTGCGCAAGTCCGTGGTCCGATCCCGCTGCCGACCCGCAAAGAGCGCTTCACCGTTCTGATCTCTCCGCACGTCAACAAAGACGCGCGCGATCAGTACGAAATCCGCACTCACAAGCGTCTGGTTGACATCGTTGAGCCAACTGAGAAAACCGTTGATGCTCTGATGCGTCTGGATCTGGCTGCCGGTGTAGACGTGCAGATCAGCCTGGGTTAATCAGGTCATCGAGCGATTGAGAGGTTGAAACAATGATTGGTTTAGTCGGTAAAAAAGTGGGTATGACCCGCATCTTCACTGAAGATGGCGTTTCTATCCCAGTAACCGTAATCGAAGTTGAAGCAAACCGCGTTACTCAGGTTAAAGATCTGGCTAACGATGGCTACCGCGCTATTCAGGTTACCACTGGTGCTAAAAAAGCTAACCGTGTAACCAAACCAGAAGCGGGTCACTTCGCTAAAGCTGGCGTAGAAGCTGGCCGTGGTCTGTGGGAATTCCGTCTTGCTGAAGGCGAAGAGTTCACCGTAGGTCAGGACATTAGCGTTGAGCTGTTTGCTGACGTTAAAAAAGTTGACGTAACCGGTACCTCTAAAGGTAAAGGTTTTGCTGGTACCGTTAAGCGCTGGAACTTCCGTACCCAGGACGCTACCCACGGTAACTCCTTGTCTCACCGCGTTCCGGGTTCTATCGGTCAGAACCAGACTCCGGGCAAAGTGTTCAAAGGCAAGAAAATGGCAGGTCAGCTGGGTAACGAACGTGTAACCGTTCAGAGCCTGGACGTAGTACGTGTTGACGCTGAGCGCAACCTGCTGCTGGTTAAAGGTGCGGTCCCGGGTGCAACCGGTAGCGACCTGATCGTTAAACCAGCTGTGAAGGCGTAAGGGGATAGCAATGGAATTAGTATTGAAAGACGCGCAGAGCGCGCTGACTGTTTCCGAAACTACCTTCGGTCGTGATTTCAACGAAGCGCTGGTTCACCAGGTTGTTGTTGCTTATGCAGCTGGTGCTCGTCAGGGTACTCGTGCTCAGAAGACTCGTGCTGAAGTAACTGGTTCTGGCAAAAAGCCATGGCGCCAGAAAGGTACCGGCCGTGCGCGTTCAGGTTCTATCAAGAGCCCGATCTGGCGTTCAGGTGGCGTGACCTTCGCTGCGCGTCCACAGGACCACAGTCAAAAAGTTAACAAAAAGATGTACCGCGGCGCGCTGAAAAGCATCCTGTCCGAACTGGTACGTCAGGATCGTCTGATCGTTGTCGAGAAGTTCTCTGTTGAAGCGCCTAAAACTAAGCTGCTGGCACAGAAACTGAAAGACATGGCTCTGGAAGATGTGCTGATCATCACCGGTGAGCTGGACGAGAACCTGTTCCTGGCCGCACGTAACCTGCACAAGGTTGACGTACGCGATGCGACTGGTATCGACCCGGTTAGCCTGATCGCCTTCGACAAAGTCGTAATGACTGCTGATGCTGTTAAGCAAGTTGAGGAGATGCTGGCATGATTCGTGAAGAACGTCTGCTGAAGGTGCTTCGCGCACCGCACGTTTCTGAAAAAGCGTCTACTGCGATGGAAAAAACAAACACCATCGTTCTCAAAGTTGCTAAAGACGCGACCAAAGCAGAGATCAAAGCTGCTGTGCAGAAACTGTTTGAAGTCGAAGTCGAAGTCGTTAACACCCTGGTAGTTAAAGGGAAAGTTAAACGTCACGGACAGCGTATCGGTCGTCGTAGCGACTGGAAAAAAGCTTACGTCACCCTGAAAGAAGGCCAGAATCTGGACTTCGTTGGCGGCGCTGAGTAAGTCGGAGGAGTAATACAATGGCAGTTGTTAAATGTAAACCGACATCTCCGGGTCGTCGCCACGTAGTTAAAGTGGTTAACCCTGAGCTGCACAAGGGCAAACCTTTTGCTCCGTTGCTGGAAAAAAACAGCAAATCCGGTGGTCGTAACAACAATGGCCGTATCACCACTCGTCACATCGGTGGTGGCCACAAGCAGGCTTATCGTATTGTTGACTTCAAACGCAACAAAGACGGTATCCCAGCAGTTGTTGAACGTCTTGAGTACGATCCGAACCGTTCCGCGAACATCGCGCTGGTTCTGTACAAAGACGGCGAACGCCGTTACATCCTGGCCCCTAAAGGCCTGAAAGCTGGCGACCAGATTCAGTCTGGCGTTGATGCTGCAATCAAAGCAGGCAACACCCTGCCGATGCGCAATATCCCGGTTGGTTCTACCGTTCATAACGTAGAAATGAAACCAGGTAAAGGCGGTCAGCTGGCACGTTCCGCTGGTACTTACGTTCAGATCGTTGCTCGTGATGGTGCTTATGTCACCCTGCGTCTGCGTTCTGGTGAAATGCGTAAAGTCGAAGCAGACTGCCGCGCTACTCTGGGCGAAGTTGGCAATGCTGAGCATATGCTGCGCGTTCTGGGTAAAGCAGGTGCTGCACGCTGGCGTGGTGTTCGTCCTACCGTTCGCGGTACTGCGATGAACCCAGTCGACCACCCACATGGTGGTGGTGAAGGTCGTAACTTTGGTAAGCACCCGGTAACTCCGTGGGGCGTTCAGACCAAAGGTAAGAAGACCCGCAGCAACAAGCGTACTGATAAATTTATCGTACGTCGCCGTAGCAAATAATTTTAGAGGATAAGCCATGCCACGTTCTCTCAAGAAAGGTCCTTTTATTGACCTGCACTTGCTGAAGAAGGTAGAGAAAGCGGTGGAAAGCGGAGACAAGAAGCCCCTGCGCACTTGGTCCCGTCGTTCAACGATCTTTCCTAACATGATCGGTTTGACCATCGCTGTCCATAATGGTCGTCAGCACGTTCCAGTCTTTGTTACCGACGAAATGGTTGGTCACAAACTGGGTGAATTCGCACCGACTCGTACTTATCGCGGCCACGCTGCTGATAAAAAAGCGAAGAAGAAATAAGGTAGGAGGAAGAGATGGAAACTTTAGCTCAACATCGCCATGCTCGTTCTTCTGCTCAGAAGGTTCGCCTTGTTGCTGACCTGATTCGCGGTAAGAAAGTGTCGCAGGCCCTGGACATCCTGACCTATACCAACAAGAAAGCTGCGGTATTGGTCAAGAAAGTACTGGAATCTGCCATTGCTAACGCTGAACACAACGATGGCGCTGACATCGACGATCTGAAAGTCGCGAAAATTTTCGTAGATGAAGGCCCAAGCATGAAGCGCATTATGCCGCGTGCGAAAGGTCGTGCAGATCGCATCCTGAAGCGCACCAGCCACATTACTGTGGTTGTGTCCGATCGCTGAGACTCTGGAGACTAGCAATGGGTCAGAAAGTACATCCTAATGGTATTCGCCTGGGTATTGTAAAACCATGGAACTCTACCTGGTTTGCGAACACCAAAGAATTCGCTGACAACCTGGACAGCGATTTTAAAGTACGTCAGTACCTGACTAAGGAACTGGCTAAAGCGTCTGTATCTCGTATCGTTATCGAGCGTCCAGCGAAGAGCATCCGTGTGACTATTCACACTGCTCGTCCTGGCATCGTTATCGGTAAGAAAGGCGAAGACGTAGAAAAACTGCGCAAGGTCGTAGCGGATATCGCTGGCGTTCCTGCACAGATCAATATCGCTGAAGTTCGTAAGCCTGAACTGGACGCTAAATTGGTTGCTGACAGCATCACTTCACAGCTGGAACGTCGTGTTATGTTCCGTCGTGCTATGAAGCGTGCTGTACAGAACGCAATGCGTCTGGGCGCTAAAGGTATCAAAGTTGAAGTTAGCGGCCGTCTGGGCGGCGCGGAAATCGCACGTACCGAATGGTACCGCGAAGGTCGCGTACCGCTGCACACTCTGCGTGCTGACATCGACTACAACACCTCTGAAGCGCACACCACTTACGGTGTAATCGGCGTTAAGGTATGGATCTTCAAAGGTGAGATCCTGGGTGGTATGGCTGCTGTTGAACAACCGGAAAAACCGGCTGCTCAACCTAAAAAGCAGCAGCGTAAAGGCCGTAAATAAGGAGCGTCGCTGATGTTACAACCAAAGCGTACAAAATTCCGTAAAGTGCACAAAGGCCGCAACCGTGGTCTGGCGCAGGGTACGGATGTTAGCTTCGGCACTTTCGGTCTGAAAGCTGTTGGCCGTGGTCGTCTGACTGCACGTCAGATCGAAGCAGCACGTCGTGCAATGACCCGTGCAGTTAAGCGTCAAGGTAAGATCTGGATCCGTGTATTCCCGGACAAACCGATCACCGAGAAGCCACTGGAAGTTCGTATGGGTAAAGGTAAAGGTAACGTGGAGTACTGGGTTGCCTTGATCCAACCGGGCAAAGTCCTTTATGAAATGGACGGTGTTCCGGAAGAGCTGGCCCGTGAAGCCTTCGGCCTGGCAGCAGCGAAACTGCCTATCAAAACCACCTTTGTAACTAAGACGGTGATGTAATGAAAGCAAAAGAGCTGCGTGAAAAAAGCGTTGAAGAGCTGAACGCTGAGCTGCTGAACCTGCTGCGTGAGCAGTTCAACCTGCGTATGCAGGCTGCAAGTGGCCAGCTGCAACAGACTCACCTGCTGAAGCAAGTGCGTCGCAATGTTGCACGCGTTAAGACTTTACTGACTCAGAAGGCGGGTGCGTAATGACCGATAAAATCCGTACTCTGCAAGGTCGTGTTGTTAGCGACAAAATGGAGAAATCCATTGTTGTAGCTATCGAACGTATTGTGAAACACCCGATCTACGGTAAATTCATCAAGCGTACGACCAAACTGCACGTACATGACGAGAACAACGAATGTGGTATCGGCGACAAGGTTGAAATCCGTGAATGCCGTCCACTGTCCAAGACTAAGTCCTGGACGCTGGTTCGCGTTGTAGAGAAAGCGGTTCTGTAATACAGTACGCCTTCTCAATACGAATAAACGGCTCAGCGATGAGCCGTTTATTTTTTCTACCCATATTGCAGAAGCGGTGTTATAATGCCGCGCCCTCGATATGGGGCTTTTTAACGGCTCTGATTTTAGAGTCTCAGGTAGTAGTTGACATTAGCGGAGCACTAAAATGATCCAAGAACAGACTATGCTGAACGTCGCCGACAACTCCGGTGCACGTCGCGTAATGTGTATCAAGGTTCTGGGTGGCTCGCACCGTCGCTACGCAGGCGTAGGCGACATCATCAAGATCACCATCAAGGAAGCAATTCCACGTGGTAAGGTCAAAAAAGGTGATGTGCTGAAGGCGGTAGTGGTGCGCACCAAGAAGGGTGTTCGTCGCCCTGACGGTTCTGTCATTCGCTTCGATGGTAATGCATGCGTTATTTTAAACAATAACAGCGAGCAGCCTATCGGCACGCGTATCTTTGGGCCGGTAACTCGTGAACTTCGTACTGAGAAGTTCATGAAAATTATCTCTCTGGCACCAGAAGTACTCTAAGGAGCGAATCATGGCAGCGAAAATCCGTCGTGATGACGAAGTTATCGTGTTAACCGGTAAAGATAAAGGTAAACGCGGTAAAGTAAAAAATGTTCTGTCTTCCGGCAAACTTGTCGTTGAAGGTATCAACCTGGTTAAGAAACATCAGAAGCCGGTTCCGGCCCTGAACCAACCAGGTGGCATCGTTGAAAAAGAAGCTGCTATTCAGGTTTCTAACGTTGCAATCTTCAATGCGGCTACCGGCAAGGCTGACCGTGTAGGCTTTAGATTCGAAGACGGCAAAAAAGTACGTTTCTTCAAGTCTAACAGCGAAACTATCAAGTAATTTGGAGTAGTACGATGGCGAAACTGCATGATTACTACAAAGACGAAGTAGTTAACAAACTCATGACTGAGTTTAACTACAATTCTGTCATGCAAGTCCCTCGGGTCGAGAAGATCACCCTGAACATGGGTGTTGGTGAAGCGATCGCTGACAAGAAACTGCTGGATAACGCAGCAGCTGACCTGACAGCAATCTCCGGTCAAAAACCGCTGATCACCAAAGCACGCAAATCTGTTGCAGGCTTCAAAATCCGTCAGGGCTATCCGATCGGCTGTAAAGTAACTCTGCGTGGCGAACGCATGTGGGAGTTCTTTGAGCGCCTGATCACTATTGCTGTTCCACGTATCCGTGACTTCCGTGGCTTGTCCGCTAAGTCTTTCGACGGTCGTGGTAACTACAGCATGGGTGTCCGTGAGCAGATCATCTTCCCAGAAATCGACTACGATAAAGTCGACCGCGTGCGTGGTTTGGATATTACCATTACCACTACTGCGAAATCTGACGAAGAAGGCCGTGCTCTGCTGGCTGCCTTTGACTTCCCGTTCCGCAAGTAAGGTAGGGTTACTGAATGGCTAAGCAATCAATGAAAGCACGCGAAGTAAAGCGCGTAGCTTTAGCTGATAAATTCTTCGCTAAACGCGCTGAACTGAAAGCGATCATTTCTGATGTGAACGCTTCCGACGAAGATCGTTGGAATGCGGTTCTCAAGCTGCAGTCTCTGCCGCGTGATTCCAGCCCGTCTCGTCAGCGTAACCGCTGTCGTCAAACAGGTCGTCCACATGGTTATGTGGGCAAGTTTGGGTTGAGCCGTATCAAACTGCGTGAAGCCGCCATGCGCGGTGAAGTGCCAGGCTTGAAAAAGGCTAGCTGGTAATTACCAATTGAATCACGGGAGTAAAGACAGATGAGCATGCAAGATCCGATCGCGGATATGCTGACCCGTATCCGTAACGGTCAGGCCGCGAACAAAGTTGCGGTCACCATGCCTTCCGCCAAGCTGAAAGTGGCAATTGCCAACGTGCTGAAGGAAGAAGGTTTTATCGAAGATTTTAAAGTTGAAGGCGACACCAAGCCGGAACTGGAACTTACTCTTAAGTATTTCCAGGGTAAAGCTGTTGTAGAAAGCATTCAGCGTGTCAGCCGCCCAGGTCTGCGCATCTATAAGAAAAAAGATGAGCTGCCAAAAGTTATGGCTGGTCTTGGTATCGCAGTTGTTTCTACCTCTAAAGGTGTTATGACTGATCGTGCAGCGCGCCAGGCTGGTCTTGGTGGCGAAATTATCTGCTACGTAGCCTAATCGGAGGAAAGAATGTCTCGTGTTGCTAAAGCACCGGTCGTTATTCCTGCCGGCGTTGATGTAAAAATCGACGGTCAGGTTATTACGATCAAAGGTAAAAACGGCGAGCTGACTCGTACCCTCAACAAAGCTGTTGAAGTTAAACATGCAGATAACGCTCTGACCTTCGGTCCACGTGATGGTTTCGTGGATGGATGGGCTCAGGCTGGTACCGCGCGTGCCCTGCTGAACTCAATGGTTGTTGGTGTTACCGAAGGCTTCACTAAAAAGCTTCAGCTGGTTGGTGTAGGTTATCGTGCAGCTATCAAAGGGAATGCAGTAGGCCTGTCTCTGGGCTTCTCACACCCTGTTGAGCATCCGCTGCCGGCCGGTATCACTGCAGAATGTCCGACTCAAACTGAAATCGTGCTGAAAGGCGCTGATAAACAGCTGATCGGTCAGGTTGCAGCAGATCTGCGCGCCTACCGTCGTCCTGAGCCTTACAAAGGCAAGGGTGTTCGTTACGCCGACGAAGTCGTGCGTACCAAAGAGGCTAAGAAGAAGTAAGGTAACACTATGGATAAGAAATCTGCTCGTATCCGTCGTGCGACCCGCGCACGCCGCAAGCTCAAAGAGCTGGGTGCAACTCGCCTGGTGGTACATCGTACCCCGCGTCATATTTACGCACAGGTAATTGCACCGAACGGTTCTGAAGTTCTGGTAGCTGCTTCTACTGTAGAAAAAGCTATCTCAGAACAATTGAAGTACACCGGTAACAAAGACGCCGCTGCAGCTGTAGGTAAAGCTGTTGCTGAACGCGCTCTGGAAAAAGGCATCAGCAATGTTTCCTTTGACCGTTCCGGGTTCCAATATCATGGTCGTGTCCAGGCACTGGCAGATGCTGCCCGTGAAGCTGGCCTTCAGTTCTAAGGTAGAGGTGTAAGATGGCTCACATCGAAAAACAGGCTGGCGAACTGCAGGAAAAGCTGATCGCGGTAAACCGCGTATCTAAAACCGTTAAAGGTGGTCGTATTTTCTCCTTCACAGCTCTGACTGTAGTAGGCGATGGTAACGGTCGCGTTGGTTTTGGTTACGGTAAAGCGCGTGAAGTTCCAGCAGCGATCCAGAAAGCGATGGAAAAAGCCCGTCGCAATATGATTAACGTCGCGCTGAACAACGGCACCCTGCAGCACCCAGTTAAAGGTGTTCACACGGGTTCTCGTGTATTCATGCAGCCAGCTTCAGAAGGTACCGGTATCATCGCCGGTGGTGCAATGCGCGCCGTTCTGGAAGTTGCTGGGGTTCATAACGTTCTGGCCAAAGCATATGGTTCCACTAACCCGATCAACGTGGTTCGTGCAACTATTGATGGCCTGGAAAATATGAATTCTCCAGAAATGGTCGCTGCCAAGCGTGGTAAATCCGTTGAAGAAATTCTGGGGTAATTGACCATGGCAAAGACTATTAAAATCACTCAAACCCGCAGTGCAATCGGTCGTCTGCCGAAACACAAGGCAACGCTGCTTGGCCTGGGTCTGCGTCGTATTGGTCATACCGTTGAGCGCGAGGATACTCCTGCTGTTCGTGGTATGGTCAACGCGGTTTACTTCATGGTTAAAGTTGAGGAGTAAGAGATGCGTTTAAATACTCTGTCTCCGGCCGAAGGCTCTAAAAAGGCGGGTAAACGCCTGGGTCGTGGTATCGGTTCTGGCCTCGGCAAAACCGGTGGTCGTGGTCACAAAGGTCAGAACTCTCGTTCTGGCGGTGGCGTGCGTCGCGGTTTCGAGGGTGGCCAGATGCCACTGTACCGTCGTCTGCCGAAGTTCGGCTTCACTTCTCGCAAAGCAGCGATCACAGCGGAAATCCGTCTGTCTGACCTGGCGAAAGTTGAAGGCGGCGTTGTAGACCTGAACACGCTGAAAGCAGCAAACATTATCGGTATCCAGATCGAGTTCGCGAAAGTGATCCTGGCTGGTGAAGTTTCTACTCCGGTAACTGTTCGTGGCCTGCGTGTTACTAAAGGTGCTCGTGCTGCTATCGAAGCTGCTGGCGGTAAAATTGAGGAATAAGTAGCAGATGGCTAAGCAACCGGGATTAGATTTTCAAAGTGCCAAAGGTGGATTTGGCGAGCTGAAACGCAGACTGCTGTTTGTTATCGGCGCGCTGATTGTGTTCCGTATTGGCTCTTTTATTCCGATCCCTGGTATCGATGCCGCTGTACTTGCCAAACTGCTTGAGCAACAGCGAGGCACCATCATTGAAATGTTCAACATGTTCTCTGGTGGTGCTCTCAGCCGTGCTTCTATCTTCGCATTGGGTATTATGCCGTACATTTCGGCATCAATTATTATCCAGCTGCTGACGGTCGTTCATCCGGCCCTGGCAGAGTTGAAGAAAGAAGGGGAGTCTGGACGTCGTAAGATTAGTCAGTACACCCGTTACGGTACTCTGGTGCTGGCAATATTCCAGTCGATCGGTATTGCTACCGGTTTGCCGAATATGCCTGGTATGCAGGGCCTGGTGTTAAACCCGGGCTTTGCATTCTACTTCACCGCTGTTGTAAGTCTGGTCACAGGGACTATGTTCCTGATGTGGCTCGGCGAACAGATTACTGAGCGTGGTATCGGTAACGGTATCTCTATCATTATCTTCGCCGGTATTGTTGCGGGCCTCCCGCCAGCCATCGCCCATACTATCGAGCAAGCGCGTCAAGGCGACCTGCACTTCCTCCTGTTGCTGTTGGTTGCAGTATTAGTATTTGCAGTGACGTTCTTTGTTGTCTTCGTTGAACGTGGTCAACGCCGCATTGTGGTGAACTACGCTAAACGTCAGCAGGGTCGTCGTGTCTATGCTGCACAGAGCACACATTTGCCGCTGAAAGTGAACATGGCGGGGGTTATCCCGGCTATCTTCGCTTCCAGTATTATTCTGTTCCCGGCGACCATCGCGTCATGGTTCGGGGGCGGTACTGGTTGGAACTGGCTGACAACAATTTCGCTGTATTTGCAGCCTGGGCAACCACTTTATGTGTTACTCTATGCGTCTGCGATCATCTTCTTCTGTTTCTTCTACACGGCGTTGGTCTTCAACCCGCGTGAAACAGCAGATAACCTGAAGAAGTCCGGTGCATTTGTACCAGGAATTCGTCCGGGAGAGCAAACGGCGAAGTATATCGATAAAGTAATGACTCGTCTGACTTTGGTTGGTGCGCTTTATATTACTTTTATCTGCCTGATCCCGGAGTTCATGCGTGATGCAATGAAAGTACCGTTCTACTTCGGTGGGACCTCACTGCTTATCGTTGTTGTCGTGATTATGGACTTTATGGCTCAAGTGCAAACTCTGATGATGTCCAGTCAGTACGAGTCTGCATTGAAGAAGGCGAACCTGAAAGGCTACGGCCGCTAAATGGTCGCCTGAGAAGTTACGGAGAGTAAAAATGAAAGTTCGTGCTTCCGTCAAGAAATTATGCCGTAACTGCAAAATCGTTAAGCGTGATGGTGTCATCCGTGTGATTTGCAGTGCCGAGCCGAAGCATAAACAGCGCCAAGGCTGATTATTTCGCATATTTTTCTTGCAAAGTTGGGTTGAGCTGGCTAGATTAGCCAGCCAATCTTTTGTATGTCTGTACGTTTCCATTTGAGTATCCTGAAAACGGGCTTTTCAGCATGGTGCGTACATATTAAATAGTAGGAGTGCATAGTGGCCCGTATAGCAGGCATTAACATTCCTGATCAGAAACATGCTGTGATCGCATTAACTTCGATCTACGGCGTCGGCAAGACCCGTTCTAAAGCCATTCTGGCTGCAGCGGGTATCGCTGAAGATGTTAAGATCAGTGAGCTGTCTGAAGAACAAATCGACACGCTGCGTGACGAAGTTGCCAAATTTGTCGTTGAAGGTGATCTGCGCCGTGAAATCAGCATGAGCATCAAGCGCCTGATGGATCTTGGTTGCTATCGCGGTTTGCGTCATCGTCGTGGTCTGCCAGTGCGCGGTCAGCGTACTAAGACCAACGCACGTACCCGTAAGGGTCCGCGCAAACCGATCAAGAAATAATCGGGGTGATTGAATAATGGCAAAGGCACCAGTTCGTGCACGTAAACGTGTAAGAAAACAAGTCTCTGACGGCGTGGCTCATATCCATGCTTCTTTCAACAACACCATCGTTACTATTACTGATCGTCAGGGTAACGCATTGGGTTGGGCAACAGCCGGTGGTTCCGGTTTCCGTGGTTCTCGCAAATCCACTCCGTTCGCAGCTCAGGTTGCAGCAGAGCGTTGCGCAGAAGCCGTAAAAGAATACGGCATCAAGAATCTGGAAGTTATGGTTAAAGGTCCGGGTCCGGGTCGTGAATCTACTGTTCGCGCTCTGAACGCCGCTGGTTTCCGCATCACGAATATTACTGATGTGACTCCGATCCCTCATAACGGTTGTCGTCCGCCGAAAAAACGTCGCGTATAACGCTCCGTTTTTTAGGTTAGTTGGAGATAGAAAATGGCAAGATATTTGGGTCCTAAGCTCAAGCTGAGCCGTCGTGAGGGCACCGACTTATTCCTTAAGTCTGGCGTTCGCGCGATCGATACCAAGTGTAAAATTGAACAAGCTCCTGGCCAGCACGGTGCGCGTAAACCGCGTCTGTCTGACTATGGTGTGCAGTTGCGTGAAAAGCAAAAAGTTCGCCGTATGTACGGTGTGCTGGAGCGTCAGTTCCGTAACTACTATAAAGAAGCAGCACGTCTGAAAGGCAACACAGGTGAAAACCTGCTGGCTCTGCTGGAAGGTCGTCTGGACAACGTTGTATACCGTATGGGCTTCGGCGCTACTCGTGCTGAATCACGTCAGCTGGTTAGCCACAAAGCAATCATGGTAAACGGTCGTGTTGTTAACATCGCTTCTTATCAGGTTAAAGCGAATGACGTTGTTAGCATTCGTGAGAAAGCGAAAAAGCAATCTCGCGTGAAGGCCGCTCTGGAGCTGGCTGAGCAGCGTGAAAAGCCAACCTGGCTGGAAGTTGATGCTGGCAAGATGGAAGGTACGTTCAAGCGTCAGCCAGAACGTTCTGATCTGTCTGCGGACATTAACGAACACCTGATCGTCGAGCTTTACTCCAAGTAAAGCTTAGTACCAAAGAGAGGACACAATGCAGGGTTCTGTGACAGAGTTTCTAAAACCGCGCCTGGTAGATATCGAGCAAGTGAGTTCGACGCACGCCAAGGTGACCCTTGAGCCTTTAGAGCGTGGCTTTGGCCATACTCTGGGTAACGCACTGCGCCGTATTCTGCTCTCATCGATGCCGGGTTGCGCGGTGACCGAGGTTGAGATTGATGGTGTACTTCATGAGTACAGCACCAAAGAAGGCGTTCAGGAAGATATCCTTGAAATCCTGCTCAACCTGAAAGGGCTGGCGGTGAGAGTTCAGGGTAAAGATGAAGTTATTCTTACTCTGAATAAATCTGGCATTGGCCCTGTGACTGCAGCCGACATCACCCATGACGGTGATGTTGAAATCGTCAAGCCGCAGCACGTGATCTGCCACCTGACCGATGAGAACGCAGCTATTAGCATGCGTATCAAAGTTCAGCGCGGTCGTGGTTATGTGCCGGCTTCTGCCCGAATTCATTCGGAAGAAGATGAGCGCCCAATCGGCCGTCTGCTGGTCGACGCATGCTATAGCCCTGTAGAGCGTATTGCCTACAATGTTGAAGCAGCGCGTGTAGAACAGCGTACCGACCTGGACAAGCTGGTCATCGAAATGGAAACCAACGGCACAATCGATCCTGAAGAGGCGATTCGTCGTGCGGCAACCATCCTGGCAGAACAACTGGAAGCTTTCGTTGACTTACGTGATGTACGTCAGCCGGAAGTGAAAGAAGAGAAACCAGAATTCGATCCGATCCTGCTGCGCCCTGTTGACGATCTCGAGTTGACTGTCCGCTCTGCTAACTGCCTCAAGGCAGAAGCTATCCACTATATCGGTGATCTGGTACAGCGTACCGAGGTTGAGTTGCTGAAAACGCCGAACCTGGGTAAAAAATCTCTTACTGAGATTAAAGACGTGCTGGCTTCACGTGGTCTGTCTCTGGGCATGCGCCTGGAAAACTGGCCACCGGCAAGCATTGCTGACGAGTAACCGGATCACAGGTTAAGGTTTTACTGAGAAGGATAAGGTCATGCGCCATCGTAAGAGTGGTCGTCAACTGAACCGCAACAGCAGCCATCGCCAGGCTATGTTCCGCAACATGGCAGGTTCACTGGTTCGTCATGAGATCATCAAGACGACCCTGCCTAAAGCGAAAGAGCTGCGTCGCGTAGTTGAGCCGCTGATTACTCTTGCCAAGACTGACAGCGTTGCTAATCGTCGTCTGGCATTCGCCCGTACTCGTGATAACGAGATCGTGGCAAAACTGTTTAACGAACTGGGCCCGCGTTTCGCGAGCCGTGCCGGTGGTTACACTCGCATTCTGAAGTGTGGTTTCCGTGCAGGCGACAACGCGCCGATGGCTTACATCGAGCTGGTTGATCGTTCAGAGAAAGCAGAAGCTGCTGCAGAGTAATCTGCAGTAACGTAAAAAAACCCGCTCCGGCGGGTTTTTTTATATCCGCGATACCACCACTTCTCTAAAATGTCTGTATCAATTCTGTTCAATCCCTGGAGCTGGTAATGTGGTTGCTCGACCAGTGGGCAGAACGCCATATTCGCGATGCCCAAAAAAAAGGTGAATTCGACGATCTCCCGGGAAGCGGCGAACCCCTTGCGCTTGACGATGATTCGCACATCGCGCCTGAACTTCGGGCTGGATACCGTTTGCTGAAAAATGCGGGCTGTCTCCCCCCGGAGCTTGAACAGCGCAGAGAAGCTGTTGAACTGGCCGATCTTCTCAAAGAGATCCGCCATGACGATCCACGACATTCTGAACTTAGCCGCCGTCTCGCCCTGCTTGAACTCAAGCTGCGCCAGGCTGGGATGAACACTAATTTTCTTCACGGTGAATACGGTGAAAGATTGCTGCAGAAAATAAGCGAGGAGTAGTTATGTACCGCATCGGTGAACTTGCGAAGCTTGCGAACGTTACGCCGGATACCATCCGATATTACGAAAAGCAGCAGATGATCGATCATGAAGTACGTACTGAAGGAGGCTTTCGCCTTTATACCGATAACGATCTGCAGCGCCTGCGGTTTATTCGTTATGCGCGTCAGCTCGGTTTCACGCTGGATTCGATCCGCGAGTTATTATCGATCCGCATCGATCCGGAACATCACACCTGCCAGGAATCTAAAAGCATCGTGCAGGCCCGGCTGGATGAAGTCGAAGCGCGTATACAGGAACTGCAAACCATGCAGCGCTCTCTGCAAAGGCTGAATGCTGCCTGCTGCGGTACGGCACACAGCAGCATTTATTGTTCAATCCTCGAAGCCCTTGAACAGGGAGCGAGTGGAGAAACGCAGGGCTGTTGATTTTTAGTTCAACCGGGTCTAGACTCCCGTCGTCATAAACCCTGCTCTGGAGACATTATGAGCCGCTATCAGCACACGAAAGGACAAATTAAGGACAATGCCATTGAGGCGTTACTTCACGACCCGTTATTCAGGCAGCGCGTTGAGAAGAATAAAAAAGGGAAAGGAAGTTATCTGCGTAAAGACAAACATGAAAAACGGGGTAACTGGGAGGCCAGTGGCAAGCAAGCGAATCGCTTATTTACCACTGGCCTTCCTGCTTTTATCTATTGATTACACGCGATTATTCTGCTCTTTTAACAGATCGCGGATCTCACTTAACAGCACTTCTTCTTTTGTTGGCGCAGGTGCTGCAGCCGGCTCTTCTTTTTTACGGTTGAGCCTGTTGATCAGCTTGATAGCCATAAATATGGCAAACGCGACAATCACAAAATCAAATACGTTCTGAATAAATACGCCGTAGTGCATTACTACTGCCGGAACATCACCCTGCGCTTCACGCAGCGTGAAAGCGAACTGTTTGAAATCAATGCCGCCGATTAACAATCCTAAAGGTGGCATGATAATGTCGGCCACTAATGATGAAACAATCTTGCCGAATGCCGCACCAATAATGACACCCACTGCCAAATCCACCACGTTCCCGCGCATCGCAAATTCGCGAAATTCTTTAATAAAACTCATTGTTCTCTCCTTGTGCCAGCTGACGAGTTTAAGTTTAACAAATCATTAGCCAATTGCCATTCGGGATAATTAAACATTATGAAAAACAAAAGGCACAGAAATGAAAAGGATAAAGTAAGGGTGCTCTTTCTCGAGCACCCAATTCTTTAAAGGAAGAATGGACTTGGCTGGAATAAACGTTCGACGTCGGTAATAAACTTTTTATCGGTAAGGAACATAATAACGTGATCGCCTTGCTCAATTCGTAAATTATCATTGGCAATCATGACATCATTCCCGCGCACAACGGCGCCGATAATCGTGCCTGGCGGCAGTTTAATTTCGTCGATCGAACGGCCGACGACGCGCGACGTCGTTTCATCTCCATGAGCAACGGCTTCAATGGCTTCCGCTACGCCACGGCGGAGCGATGACACACCGACAATATCCGCTTTACGAACATGGCTCAGGAGCGCGGAAATTGTCGCCTGCTGAGGGGAAATGGCAATATCAATAACGCTGCCCTGAACCAGATCGACATACGCCTTGCGCTGAATAAGCACCATGACTTTTTTAGCCCCCATGCGCTTCGCGAGCATGGCGGACATTATATTCGCCTCGTCGTCGTTGGTGACGGCAATAAAGAGATCAACTTGATCAATATGCTCTTCAGCCAGCAACTCCTGATCAGACGCATCACCATAAAATACAATCGTATTTTGAAGTTTTTCCGCCAGTTCAGCAGCACGCTGTTGATCGCGCTCGATCAACTTCACGCTGTAATCTTTTTCCAGCCGATGTGCCAGACCGGCACCGATATTGCCGCCGCCGACCAGCATAATGCGTTTATAGGGTTTTTCGAGACGCTGAAGTTCACTCATCACCGCACGAATATGCTGTGAGGCCGTAATAAAGAAGACCTCATCACCGGCTTCGACAATCGTGGAGCCTTGCGGGCGAATTGGCCTGTCGTGACGGAAAATCGCTGCAACGCGCGTATCGATATGCGGCATGTGCTCGCGCATGGTGGAAAGCGCATTGCCGATCAATGGTCCGCCATAATAGGCCTTAACCACTGCCAGGCTCACTTTGCCCTCGGCAAAGTTCACCACCTGCAGGGCACCCGGATATTCAATCAGGCGATAGATATTGTCGATAACCAGCTGTTCTGGCGCGATGAGGTGGTCAATGGGGACCGCTTCGGAATTAAACAGTTTTTCAGCATCGCGAACATAGTCCGGAGAGCGAATACGCGCAATTCGGTTTGGCGTGTTGAAAAGCGAGTATGCCACCTGACAGGCCACCATATTGGTTTCGTCAGAACTGGTTACCGCAACCAGCATGTCGGCATCGTCGGCGCCCGCCTCACGAAGGACACGTGGATGCGAACCATGACCCTGCACCACGCGCAGGTCAAACTTGTCCTGCAAGACGCGCAGGCGATCGCCGTTGGTATCAACAATTGTGATGTCGTTGTTTTCGCCAACCAGGTTTTCCGCCAGCGTTCCGCCCACCTGTCCTGCACCCAGAATGATAATCTTCATATCTCGTGACCTGTTCTCAACATCACTCTTTGATTAGCTTAGCGTAAAAGAAGCCATCGCCCTCTTCAGCACCCGGCAGGTTCTGCAGACCCGGGGATTCAGGCGTTCCCGTATCGCGCAGCGCGGCGTCCGGCGTACGTCTAAGGAAGGCCGCGATTTGCTGGCTGTTTTCTTCCGGCAGTACGGAGCAGGTCGCATAGACCAGCGTTCCGCCAGATTTAAGATGCGGCCAAATGGCGTCGAGAATGTCGGATTGCAGTTGGGCAAGTTCCTGAATATCACGATCGCGGCGTAGCCACTTGATGTCCGGATGACGACGAATAACACCTGTTGCAGAGCAGGGGGCATCCAGCAAAATGCGATCGAATTGCGTTTCACCACACCATTCTGCGGGTTTGCGTCCATCGCCCTGCTTAACCTGAGCCTTCATGCCCAGACGCTTAAGGTTGTCGTAGACGCGTGAGAGACGCTGTTCATCGACGTCCACTGCCATCACGCTGGCCTGCGGAGCCACTTCCAGAATATGCGTCGTTTTGCCCCCAGGCGCGGCGCAAAGATCGAGGATCTGCTCACCATTTTTGGGATCAAGCCAGGTCATGCAACCCTGCGCCGAGGCATCCTGTACGGTTACCCAGCCTTCATCAAAACCGGGTAATGCATGTACCGGTGCCGGTGAGGCTAAGCGTACGGCATCCGGATAGGCTTCATGCGGGAATCCACTCATTCCAGTTTCTTCAAGCAATGCCAGCCATGCGGCTCGGGTGTGGTGATTCCGATTCACGCGTAACCACATTGGCGGACGCTGATTGTTGGCATCGGCAATCTCCTGCCACTCCTGTGGATAGGCTTTTTTCAGGCGCTTCAACAGCCAGTCCGGGTGCAGGAAACGTGCTTCGCTTTGGGCAAATTCAGCCAGAAGCTCTTCCTGCTGTCTCTGGAACTGACGCAGTACGCCGTTGATCAGGCCTTTCAGCTGAGGGCGTTTAATCGCAACGGCGCCTTCCACCGTCTCAGCCAGCGCGGCATGAGGTGGGATGCGGGTATGAAGAAGCTGATAAAAGCCCACCATAATCAAATAGTGTACGGTGCGCTGCTTGCCTGTCATTGGGCGTGACATCAGCTTGTTAATCAGCCACTCAAGCTGAGAGAGTGTGCGCAGGACGCCAAAGCAGAGCTCCTGAAGCAGGGCTTTATCTTTATCAGAAACTTTTTGCTGCAGGGGAGGCAGGACGTTACTCAATGACTGGCCCTGCTCGATAACCTGCTCAACGGCCTGGGCCGCCATACTGCGTAGATTTTGTTTTTTCATAACCGTAAAAATAAAAATGCCCGGAAACACCGGGCCTTAAGGATAAATTTGCTCAGGCAAGACGATTGCCCGGAATAAACCATTCGCGGCGGGAATTTAACAGATCCTGAGCGCTCATGGCCTTCTTGCCGGCCGGTTGTAGCGATTCAAGATTCAGGATCCCTTGCGCAGTCGCCACCTGGATCCCGTTCTTGTTGGCGTCAACAATCGTGCCGGGTTCAGCCGTGGTAGTACCGCTAATGACGGAGGCTTTCCAGACTTTCACCGGCTGCTCATCAATTTCCATCCAGCTCATCGGCCACGGATTAAAAGCGCGAATGCAGCGTTCAAGCTGCGCAGCTGACAGGGACCAGTCGATCCGCGCTTCTTCTTTGCTCAGTTTTTCGGCATAAGTCACCAGAGCGTCATCCTGAACTTCCGGTTTCGCCGTATTGTCAGCAAGCTGCTGGAGCGTCTCGATAAGCCCTTGTGGGCCAAGGTCTGCCAGTTTGTCATACAGCGTAGCGCTGGTATCGTCTGACGTTATGGGGCACGCCAGTTTATACAGCATATCGCCGGTGTCTAAACCTACGTCCATCTTCATAATGGTAACGCCCGTTTCGGCATCACCTGCCCACAGCGAGCGCTGGATTGGTGCAGCACCACGCCAGCGCGGAAGCAGAGACCCATGCACGTTGATGCAACCCAGGCGTGGCATATCAAGCACAGCTTTTGGCAGAATTAAACCGTAGGCTACCACCACCATTACGTCGGCATTCAGGTCAGCAACCAGCTGCTGATTTTCCTGTGGGCGCAACGATGCGGGCTGAAAAACGGGTAGCCCATGCTCTTCTGCCAGCACCTTTACCGGGCTCGGCATCAGTTTTTTGCCGCGACCAGCAGGACGGTCCGGCTGGGTAAAGACGCCAACAACCTGGTGACCAGACGATAACAGCGCGTCAAGATGACGCGCTGCAAAATCAGGGGTTCCCGCGAAGATAATACGTAGTGTTTTAGACACGATGATCCTTGTATCCGGGGGGACGCTATGCGCGAGAACGCAAACGATCCAGTTTCTCTACTTTTTGACGAATACGCTGCTGTTTCAGCGGCGAGAGATAATCGATAAACAGTTTACCGACCAGGTGATCCATCTCATGCTGAATACAAATTGCCAGCAGGTCGTCTGCTTCCAGTTCGAACGGGTTACCGTCACGATCCAGAGCGCGAATTTTCACCTTTTCGGCACGCGGTACTAAAGCGCGCTGTTCAGGAATGGACAGACAGCCTTCCTCAATACCGGTTTCGCCACTCTTTTCGAGTAGCTCAGGGTTGATCAGCACCAGACGCTCATCGCGATTTTCGGAAACATCAATCACGATAATACGCTTATGAATGTCCACCTGGGTCGCCGCCAGGCCAATGCCTTCTTCGGCGTACATGGTATCGAACATATCATCAACGATACGCTGGATTTCTGCATTCACTTCTTTGACCGGTTCAGCGACGATGCGAAGGCGCTCGTCCGGAATATGTAACACTTGCAAAACTGCCATAAATTTCCAGAGTCGTGTTCAGGAGTTGATAAGAATACTCTCTCTATTCTAGACAAATCCCCCATCGATTGACAGCATCAGTGACCAATCGCAATGATTGCGGAGGCCGCTTATGGCAGGGGAAAGGATGACGTCTACCGAAATATGGCTACGGCTAATACACACAGGGTCGCTGTGTGGTGATGTAATGCTGGAAGCGGCTGCGCGACTGCAGAAGCAGGAACACCTCAACGTGCTCGTGGCCAGAAACGCCGGGCTGACAGCAAAGCAGGTTGAACGCTTCTTTGCACTCGATGAGAGCGAGCTGGAACGTAGCCTTATGTGGCTTGAGCAGCCGGGACATCATTTATTAACGGCCAACCATCCCCTTTATCCTCCTTTGCTCCGCACGATTCCTGATTATCCCGGGGCGTTATTCATAAAAGGTAATCCTGAGGCGCTTAATACGGTTCAGCTGGCGGTGGTAGGCAGTCGTGCGCCGTCATGGTACGGCGAGCGATGGGGGAAAATCCTGTGCGAACAACTGTCGCAAAGCGGTTTCACGATCACCAGCGGGCTGGCCTGCGGTATTGACGGCGTAGCCCACAGCGCGGCGCTTTCAGTTAAGGGACGAAGCGTAGCGGTGCTGGGGAACGGTCTTTTTAGCATTTATCCACGCCGGCATCAGGCACTGGCGATGCGGCTTATCGAATCTGACGGCGCTATAGTGTCTGAGTTTCCGCTTTCCGCACAGCCCAGGCCGGCAAACTTTCCGCGTCGTAATCGGATTATCAGCGGGCTTAGCAAAGGCGTGCTGGTGGTTGAAGCGGCGCGCCGAAGCGGTTCGCTGGTCACGGCGCGATGCGCGCTCGAACAGGGGAGAGAAGTCTTCGCCTTGCCTGGTCCGATAGGTAATCCCGGATGCGAGGGGCCCCACTGGCTTATTAAGCAAGGGGCAACGCCGGTAACGGAAGTAGGAGATATTCTTGAAAATTTGCAATATGGGTTGCAATGGCTGCAGGAAGATCCCGAAAAGCGACAATATTCATCAGATCAGGGAAAGGTGGCATTGCCATTTCCCAAGCTCCTGGCTAACGTAGGAGATGAGGTAACACCTGTTGACGTTGTCGCTGAACGTGCCGGCCAACCTGTGCCAGTAACGGTAGCACAGCTACTCGAACTGGAGTTAGCAGGGTGGATCGCAGCTGTACCCGGCGGCTATGTCCGATTAAGGAGGGCATGCCATGTTCGACGTACTGATGTATTTGTTTGAGACTTACATCCATAACGAAGCAGAAATGCGAGTGGATCAGGACAAATTGACACAGGATCTTACCGATGCGGGGTTTGAGCGGGAAGATATCTATAATGCGTTGATGTGGCTGGAAAAACTGGCTGATTATCAGGAAGGCCTCGCCGAACCGATGCAGCTTGCTTCTGACCCATTGTCAGTACGCATTTATACCGCGGAAGAGTGTGAAAGGCTGGACGCCAGCTGCCGGGGGTTCATCTTATTCCTTGAGCAGATTCAGGTGCTGAACCTCGAAACGAGAGAAATGGTGATAGAGCGCGTCATGGCGCTGGATACAGCAGAATTTGAACTGGAAGATCTCAAGTGGGTGATCCTGATGGTTCTGTTTAATATCCCGGGCTGTGAAAACGCCTATCAGCAAATGGAAGAATTACTCTTTGAAGTGAATGAAGGTATGCTGCACTAATTCAATGTGCAGCACCAAGAGTTGTTATGGCCAAATCAGCACTATTCACGGTGCATAAAAACGAGCCCTGCCCGCAGTGCGGGGCTGAACTTGTTATTCGGTCCGGGAAACACGGCCCGTTTCTCGGTTGTTCACACTATCCGGAATGTGATTATGTCCGTCCCCTGAAAAGCCAGGCTGATGGACATATCGTTAAAATTCTGGAGGGTCAGTATTGCCCACTCTGCGGTGGTGAATTAGCCCTGCGGCAGGGGCGTTTCGGCATGTTTATTGGATGTAGCCGCTACCCGGAATGTGAGCATACGGAACAAATCGATAAGCCTGATGAAACGGCAATTGCGTGCCCACAGTGTCAGCGCGGTCAGTTGGTACAGCGCCGCTCCCGTTATGGTAAGACTTTCCATTCGTGCGATCGCTACCCCGAATGCCAGTTCGTTATCAATTTTAAACCGGTAGCGGGAACCTGCCCTCATTGCAATTATCCGCTACTTATAGAGAAGAAAACCGCGCAAGGCATGAAACGCTTCTGCGCCAGTAAACAATGTGGAAAGCCGGTTACGGCGGATCAAAATAGTGAATAATAACCTGCCATCAGGCTCCATTGCGCATGCTGTGGACGTACTGAAAAAAGAAGAAGTCATCGCCTATCCAACTGAAGCTGTTTTTGGAGTCGGTTGCGATCCTGACAGCGAGACGGCCGTGAGCCGACTGCTTGCTTTAAAACAAAGACCCGTTGAGAAAGGGCTGATTTTGATCGCTGCGAATTACGAGCAGCTTAAACCCTATATCGATGACTCCATGCTGACGCCGGCGCAGCGCGAGACTATCTTCTCCGCGTGGCCTGGCCCGGTGACCTTCGTTTTCCCGGCGCAGCCGACAACGCCTCGCTGGTTAACCGGACGTTTTGATTCCCTCGCCGTTCGCGTAACTGACCATCCGCTGGTGGTTGAGCTGTGTCTGGCATTTGGTAAACCGCTGGTCTCAACCAGCGCCAACTTGACCGGATTGCCACCTTGCCGGACAACCGAAGAAGTACTGGCGCAGTTCGGGAATGACTTCCCAGTCGCTGTCGGTGAAACGGGAGGGCGCCTGAATCCGTCTGAAATTCGCGATGCTTTGACCGGCGAACGTTTTCGCCAGGGGTAATCTCATGGAAACCTATGCTGTTTTTGGTAATCCGATCGCACATAGCAAGTCACCTTTGATCCATCAGCAATTTGCGAAGCAGCTGCAGATAAATCATCCCTATGGTCGCGTACTGGCACCGGTGGATGCATTTATTCCAACGCTGGAGGCTTTTTTCGCCGCGGGCGGTAAAGGCGCGAATGTGACGGTTCCTTTTAAAGAGGAAGCCTTCGAACGAGCGGATGAGCTCACCGAGCGCGCTTCACTGGCTGGTGCAGTCAATACCGTAAAACGGCTTGAGGATGGGCGCCTTTTGGGTGACAACACCGACGGGATTGGTTTACTTAGCGACCTGGAACGACTGTCGTTTATTAAGCCCGGGTTTCGGGTCCTGCTGATTGGTGCGGGTGGCGCATCGCGGGGAGTGCTGTTGCCTCTGCTTTCACTGGACTGCGCGGTGACCATTACCAACAGAACCTTTCCCCGCGCAGAAGCGCTGGCGGCGTTGTTTGCCCATACCGGCAGCGTGAGCGCGGTAGCGCTTGACGATCTCGCCGATCGTGAGTTCGATCTTGTCATCAACGCCACGTCCAGCGGCATTAATGGCGAGATCCCGGCAATTCCCGCTTCTCTGGTCAGCGCGCATATGTACTTCTATGACATGTTTTATCAGAAAGGGAAGACGCCTTTCCTTAACTGGTGCGAACAACACGGCGCGAAACAGTTAGCCGATGGGCTGGGAATGCTGGTGGGTCAGGCCGCGCATGCGGTGCTGCTCTGGCATGGCGTGTTGCCTGTGGTCGAACCTGTCATTGAAAAGTTAAAGCAGGAGCTTTCGGCGTGAACCAGGCTATTCATTTCCCGGACAGAGAGAGCTGGGATGAGAGTAAACAAGCGGTCTGTTTTCCGGTGCTGGTGCAGGGGATGCAACTTACCTGTGCCATTCATGGGGAAACGCTGTTGCGTCGTTTTGGCGGCTCAGACCCGATAGCGATATTTTGCGAAAATCGCTGGGATCTGGAAGAGGAAGCCAGCGATTTAATCCGCGAACAGCAGGAAGACGATCAAGGCTGGGTTTGGCTGTCCTGATCCAAATAGTCATTCTTCCATTTAACATAGTTGTTCGCCGAGTATTTTAACCCTTCGATCTCTGCCTCCTTCAGGGGGCGGATCTGTTTTACCGGGCTTCCCAAGTAGAGATAGCCACTCTCCAGCCGTTTGTTCTGCGGGACCAGGCTACCGGCACCAATCATTACTTCATCTTCTACTATGACGCCATCCAGCAAAATCGACCCCATGCCAACAAGTACGCGATTCCCGATAGTGCAGCCGTGAAGCATCACTTTATGGCCGACGGTAACCTCTTCTCCAATGATGAGGGGATTACCGTCCGGGTTATAGGAGGATTTGTGCGTGACATGCAGAACGCTGCCGTCCTGAATATTGGTACGGGCGCCAATTGACACATAGTTAACATCTCCCCTGATGGCGACGAGCGGCCAGATGCTGACATCATCGGCCATTCGGACATCGCCAATCACCACGCTGCTGGCATCGATCATCACGCGATCGCCTTTTTGGGGGAACAGATCTTTATAAGGACGTAATACTGCGGGCATATCTACCTCTAACAATGAGCGCTATACAGAAGACTTTGATCATATTAATGGATCGCGGCAAGGCAAAATACGTCAATATTTAAGCAGATCGGGCGGGATTTCAGCGAAAAGCGCGGAAAATCAGCAGTCGGAAAAAAAGATCTAAAAAATACTTGTGCTAAAAAATGGGATCCCTATAATGCGCCTCCATCGACACGGCGGATGTGAATCACTTCACACAACAAGCGGTTCGGTTGAAGAGAAAAAATCCTGAAATAACGGGTTGACTCTGAAAAAGGAAAGCGTAATATACGCCACCTCGCAACGGTGAGCGAAAGCCGCGTTGCAACTGCTCTTTAACAATTTATCAGACAATCTGTGTGGGCACTCAAAGTGACATGGATTCTTAACGTCGCAAGACGAAAAATGAATACCAAGTCTCTGAGTGAACATACGTAATTCATTACGAAGTTTAATTCACGAGCATCAAACTTAAATTGAAGAGTTTGATCATGGCTCAGATTGAACGCTGGCGGCAGGCCTAACACATGCAAGTCGAGCGGCAGCGGAAAGTAGCTTGCTACTTTGCCGGCGAGCGGCGGACGGGTGAGTAATGTCTGGGAAACTGCCTGATGGAGGGGGATAACTACTGGAAACGGTAGCTAATACCGCATAACGTCGCAAGACCAAAGAGGGGGACCTTCGGGCCTCTTGCCATCAGATGTGCCCAGATGGGATTAGCTAGTAGGTGGGGTAATGGCTCACCTAGGCGACGATCCCTAGCTGGTCTGAGAGGATGACCAGCCACACTGGAACTGAGACACGGTCCAGACTCCTACGGGAGGCAGCAGTGGGGAATATTGCACAATGGGCGCAAGCCTGATGCAGCCATGCCGCGTGTATGAAGAAGGCCTTCGGGTTGTAAAGTACTTTCAGCGGGGAGGAAGGTGCTGAGGTTAATAACCTCAGCAATTGACGTTACCCGCAGAAGAAGCACCGGCTAACTCCGTGCCAGCAGCCGCGGTAATACGGAGGGTGCAAGCGTTAATCGGAATTACTGGGCGTAAAGCGCACGCAGGCGGTCTGTCAAGTCGGATGTGAAATCCCCGGGCTCAACCTGGGAACTGCATTCGAAACTGGCAGGCTAGAGTCTTGTAGAGGGGGGTAGAATTCCAGGTGTAGCGGTGAAATGCGTAGAGATCTGGAGGAATACCGGTGGCGAAGGCGGCCCCCTGGACAAAGACTGACGCTCAGGTGCGAAAGCGTGGGGAGCAAACAGGATTAGATACCCTGGTAGTCCACGCCGTAAACGATGTCGACTTGGAGGTTGTGCCCTTGAGGCGTGGCTTCCGGAGCTAACGCGTTAAGTCGACCGCCTGGGGAGTACGGCCGCAAGGTTAAAACTCAAATGAATTGACGGGGGCCCGCACAAGCGGTGGAGCATGTGGTTTAATTCGATGCAACGCGAAGAACCTTACCTACTCTTGACATCCAGAGAACTTAGCAGAGATGCTTTGGTGCCTTCGGGAACTCTGAGACAGGTGCTGCATGGCTGTCGTCAGCTCGTGTTGTGAAATGTTGGGTTAAGTCCCGCAACGAGCGCAACCCTTATCCTTTGTTGCCAGCGGTTAGGCCGGGAACTCAAAGGAGACTGCCAGTGATAAACTGGAGGAAGGTGGGGATGACGTCAAGTCATCATGGCCCTTACGAGTAGGGCTACACACGTGCTACAATGGCGCATACAAAGAGAAGCGACCTCGCGAGAGCAAGCGGACCTCATAAAGTGCGTCGTAGTCCGGATTGGAGTCTGCAACTCGACTCCATGAAGTCGGAATCGCTAGTAATCGTAGATCAGAATGCTACGGTGAATACGTTCCCGGGCCTTGTACACACCGCCCGTCACACCATGGGAGTGGGTTGCAAAAGAAGTAGGTAGCTTAACCTTCGGGAGGGCGCTTACCACTTTGTGATTCATGACTGGGGTGAAGTCGTAACAAGGTAACCGTAGGGGAACCTGCGGTTGGATCACCTCCTTACCTTAAAGAACCTGCCTTTGCAGTGCTCACACAGATTGTCTGATGAATGATGAACTTCTGAATGTACTTTTGAGTGCATTAAGAAGTTTTGCTCTTTAAAAATCTGGATCAAGCTGAAAATTGAAACGACACATCTTAAATGGTGTGTTCGAGTCTCTCAAATTTTCGCAATCAGAAGTGAAACATCTTCGGGTTGTGAGGTTAAGCGACTAAGCGTACACGGTGGATGCCCTGGCAGTCAGAGGCGATGAAGGACGTGCTAATCTGCGAAAAGCGCCGGCGAGGTGATATGAACCTTTGACCCGGCGATGTCCGAATGGGGAAACCCAGTGCAATTCGTTGCACTATCGTTAACTGAATACATAGGTTAACGAGGCGAACCGGGGGAACTGAAACATCTAAGTACCCCGAGGAAAAGAAATCAACCGAGATTCCCCCAGTAGCGGCGAGCGAACGGGGAGCAGCCCAGAGTCTGAATCAGCTTGTGTGTTAGTGGAAGCGTCTGGAAAGTCGCACGGTACAGGGTGACAGTCCCGTACACGAAAGCACACAGGCTGTGAACTCGAAGAGTAGGGCGGGACACGTGGTATCCTGTCTGAATATGGGGGGACCATCCTCCAAGGCTAAATACTCCTGACTGACCGATAGTGAACCAGTACCGTGAGGGAAAGGCGAAAAGAACCCCGGCGAGGGGAGTGAAAAAGAACCTGAAACCGTGTACGTACAAGCAGTGGGAGCACCTTCGTGGTGTGACTGCGTACCTTTTGTATAATGGGTCAGCGACTTATATTCTGTAGCAAGGTTAACCGTATAGGGGAGCCGAAGGGAAACCGAGTCTTAACTGGGCGTTAAGTTGCAGGGTATAGACCCGAAACCCGGTGATCTAGCCATGGGCAGGTTGAAGGTTGGGTAACACTAACTGGAGGACCGAACCGACTAATGTTGAAAAATTAGCGGATGACTTGTGGCTGGGGGTGAAAGGCCAATCAAACCGGGAGATAGCTGGTTCTCCCCGAAAGCTATTTAGGTAGCGCCTCGTGAACTCATCTTCGGGGGTAGAGCACTGTTTCGGCTAGGGGGCCATCCCGGCTTACCAACCCGATGCAAACTACGAATACCGAAGAATGTTATCACGGGAGACACACGGCGGGTGCTAACGTCCGTCGTGAAGAGGGAAACAACCCAGACCGCCAGCTAAGGTCCCAAAGTCATGGTTAAGTGGGAAACGATGTGGGAAGGCACAGACAGCCAGGATGTTGGCTTAGAAGCAGCCATCATTTAAAGAAAGCGTAATAGCTCACTGGTCGAGTCGGCCTGCGCGGAAGATGTAACGGGGCTAAACCATGCACCGAAGCTGCGGCAGCGACGCTTATGCGTTGTTGGGTAGGGGAGCGTTCTGTAAGCCGTTGAAGGTGTGCTGTGAGGCATGCTGGAGGTATCAGAAGTGCGAATGCTGACATAAGTAACGATAAAGCGGGTGAAAAGCCCGCTCGCCGGAAGACCAAGGGTTCCTGTCCAACGTTAATCGGGGCAGGGTGAGTCGACCCCTAAGGCGAGGCCGAAAGGCGTAGTCGATGGGAAACAGGTTAATATTCCTGTACTTGGTGTTACTGCGAAGGGGGGACGGAGAAGGCTATGTTAGCCGGGCGACGGTTGTCCCGGTTTAAGCATGTAGGCGGAGGTTCCAGGTAAATCCGGTACCTTTTAACGCTGAGGTGTGATGACGAGGCACTACGGTGCTGAAGTAACAAATGCCCTGCTTCCAGGAAAAGCCTCTAAGCATCAGGTAACACGAAATCGTACCCCAAACCGACACAGGTGGTCAGGTAGAGAATACCAAGGCGCTTGAGAGAACTCGGGTGAAGGAACTAGGCAAAATGGTGCCGTAACTTCGGGAGAAGGCACGCTGATATGTAGGTGAAGCCCCTGCGGGTGGAGCTGAAATCAGTCGAAGATACCAGCTGGCTGCAACTGTTTATTAAAAACACAGCACTGTGCAAACACGAAAGTGGACGTATACGGTGTGACGCCTGCCCGGTGCCGGAAGGTTAATTGATGGGGTTAGCGGCAACGCGAAGCTCTTGATCGAAGCCCCGGTAAACGGCGGCCGTAACTATAACGGTCCTAAGGTAGCGAAATTCCTTGTCGGGTAAGTTCCGACCTGCACGAATGGCGTAATGATGGCCAGGCTGTCTCCACCCGAGACTCAGTGAAATTGAACTCGCTGTGAAGATGCAGTGTACCCGCGGCAAGACGGAAAGACCCCGTGAACCTTTACTATAGCTTGACACTGAACACTGGTCCTTGATGTGTAGGATAGGTGGGAGGCTTTGAAGCGTGGACGCCAGTCTGCGTGGAGCCGTCCTTGAAATACCACCCTTTAATGGCTGGTGTTCTAACGTAGACCCGTAATCCGGGTTGCGGACAGTGTCTGGTGGGTAGTTTGACTGGGGCGGTCTCCTCCCAAAGAGTAACGGAGGAGCACGAAGGTTAGCTAATCCTGGTCGGACATCAGGAGGTTAGTGCAATGGCATAAGCTAGCTTGACTGCGAGAGTGACGGCTCGAGCAGGTGCGAAAGCAGGTCATAGTGATCCGGTGGTTCTGAATGGAAGGGCCATCGCTCAACGGATAAAAGGTACTCCGGGGATAACAGGCTGATACCGCCCAAGAGTTCATATCGACGGCGGTGTTTGGCACCTCGATGTCGGCTCATCACATCCTGGGGCTGAAGTAGGTCCCAAGGGTATGGCTGTTCGCCATTTAAAGTGGTACGCGAGCTGGGTTTAGAACGTCGTGAGACAGTTCGGTCCCTATCTGCCGTGGGCGCTGGAGAATTGAGGGGGGCTGCTCCTAGTACGAGAGGACCGGAGTGGACGCATCACTGGTGTTCGGGTTGTCATGCCAATGGCACTGCCCGGTAGCTAAATGCGGAAAAGATAAGTGCTGAAAGCATCTAAGCACGAAACTTGCCCCGAGATGAGTTCTCCCTGACCCTTTAAGGGTCCTGAAGGAACGTTGAAGACGACGACGTTGATAGGTCGGGTGTGTAAGCGCAGCGATGCGTTGAGCTAACCGATACTAATGAACCGTGAGGCTTAACCTTACAACGCCGAAGCTGTTTCGGCGAAGAGACAGACACGATTTTCAGCCTGATACAGATTAACAGAATTTGCCTGGCGGCTTTAGCGCGGTGGTCCCACCTGACCCCATGCCGAACTCAGAAGTGAAACGCCGTAGCGCCGATGGTAGTGTGGGGTCTCCCCATGCGAGAGTAGGGAACTGCCAGGCATCAAATTTAGCGTGCTGATATGGCTCAGTTGGTAGAGCGCACCCTTGGTAAGGGTGAGGTCCCCAGTTCGACTCTGGGTATCAGCACCACTTTATACTTAGGTTAAAGTTCGGCAAGAAGTAAAAGAATTTGTCTGGCGGCTTTAGCGCGGTGGTCCCACCTGACCCCATGCCGAACTCAGAAGTGAAACGCCGTAGCGCCGATGGTAGTGTGGGGTCTCCCCATGTGAGAGTAGGGAACTGCCAGACATCAAATAAGTGAAAAGGCCATCCGAAAGGATGGCCTTTTTGCGTTTATGCGCCGAAAAAACGGTAGGCCGGGTAAGGCGAAGCCGCCACCCGGCAGAGCAAACAACTAATGAATCACCTGCGACAGGAATGCTCGCGTACGTTCTGACTTCGGATGCGCAAAGAACTCATCCGGCGGAGCTTGCTCAACAATCTCCCCGCGGTCCATAAAGATCACCCGGTCGGCCACGGTTCGCGCAAACCCCATCTCATGCGTCACACACAACATGGTCATGCCGGATTGTGCCAACCCAATCATGGTGTCCAGAACCTCCTTCACCATTTCAGGATCGAGGGCAGATGTTGGTTCATCAAACAGCATAATTTTCGGTTTCATACACAGCGAACGGGCGATAGCCACACGCTGCTGTTGGCCACCCGATATCTGGCCAGGGAATTTATTGGCATGCTCTGCGATACGTACACGCTCCAGGTAGTGCATTGCCAATGCCTCCGCTTCCTTTTTCGGCATCTTTCGTACCCAAATCGGCGCAAGCGTACAGTTCTGCAGAACGGTCAGGTGCGGAAACAGATTAAAGTGTTGAAATACCATTCCTACTTCCTGACGTACGCGTTCGATATTGCGGATATCTTCATTCAGCTCGATACCATCAACCACAATGCGTCCTTGCTGATGTTCTTCAAGATGATTAATACAGCGAATGGTTGTGGATTTTCCGGAGCCCGAAGGGCCGCAAAGGACGATGCGTTCTCCCTGCTTTACCTTAAGATTAATGTCCCTCAGGACATGAAATTGTCCGTACCATTTATTCACATTTTCCAGCGTAATCATCGCGTCGGCGGGTGTCATAGTTATTTGGCTCATAATTTCCTCAGTGCGGTGTACGCCCGGTGTTAAAGCGCTTTTCCAGATGCTGGCTGTAGCGCGACATGCTAAAACAAAAGATCCAGTAGATCAGGGCAGCAAAGACATATCCTTCGGTGGACATACCCAGCCAGACAGGGTCAACGGTTGCCTGTTGCACGCTGCTAAAGAGATCGAACAATCCGATGATGATCACCAGGCTTGTATCCTTGAAGAGGGCAATGATCGTGTTGACCAGACCCGGAATGACCAGCTTGAGTGCTTGTGGAAGAATGACCAGTCCCTGCGTTTTCCAGTAACCGAGAGCCAGTGATTCCGCCGCTTCGTACTGGCCTTTAGGCAACGCCTGCAAACCACCTCGCACAACTTCAGCGACATAGGCGGACTGGAAGAGAATCACCCCCACCAGGGCACGGATCAGCTTGTCGATGGTTGTTCCCTCTGCCATAAACAGCGGCAGCATGACCGACGACATAAACAGGACGGTGATAAGCGGTACGCCGCGCCAGAACTCAATAAAGATAACGGAGAGCACGCGGACGATCGGCATTTTTGAACGCCGTCCCAGAGCAAGTAGAATCCCCCACGGCAGAGCACCGGCTATCCCCACTGATGCGATAATCAACGTCAGCGTCAGCCCGCCCCACTGGCGTGTTTCAACGCGTTCCAGCCCCAGAAAACCGCCATACAGCAGCACCCAGACAATAATCGGATAAACCACCGCCCAGACGGCAATATAGCGTCCACGGTGAGGCAGCTTTTTCCAGAACATGACTGCGACAGAGAGCAGACCGATAACCAGCGCCAGATTAATCCGCCAGCGCTGTTCATGCGGATACAACCCATACATGAACTGACCGAAGCGTTCATGGATAAACACCCAGCAGGCGCCGGCTTTTGTACAGTCTGCCCGGGTTGAACCGACCCAGTTGGCCTGTAAAAACGCCCAGTTCAGCAGGGGAGGAATCAACTCCCACATGAGCCACAGGCAGACAATCGTCAGCAGGCTGTTACTCCAGCTGGAGAACAGATTCTTGCGCGCCCAGAGAATGAAACGTCCACCTGTCGAGTTGGCAGGGCGCGAGGAGTGCGACAGTATCGCTTTTGTCATCATAAATCCTTAGCGCTCGACCAGTGCTATACGACGGTTATAGAGGTTCATCAGCAGTGAAATTACCAGGCTGATGATCAGATAGACAGACATCGTGATGGCGATGGTTTCAATGGCTTGTCCGGTCTGGTTAAGCACGGTTCCGGCGAATAGTGACACCATATCCGGGTAACCAATGGCAGCGGCCAGAGACGAGTTTTTGACAATATTGAGATACTGGCTGGTCAGGGGGGGAATGATGACCCGTAAAGCCTGCGGAATAATGACCTGGCGAAGCGTCACGGTGTGGGGTAATCCCAGCGAGCGCGCCGCCTCGTGCTGCCCATAAGGAACTGCCTGGATCCCTGCACGGATAATCTCTGCGATAAACGCGGACGTATAAATCGACAGCGCCAGCGTCAGGGCTGCCAGCTCGGGAATTAATACCATCCCGCCCTGAAAGTTAAAGCCCCGCAGATGTGGAATATCCCAGTGCAAAGCGGCCCCAAACAGCCAGTGTGCAATTAGCGGCAGGCTAACGATCAGGACAGCTGCCGTGGGCCAGGTTCTGCGAAGCTGACCGGTTTTGATCTGATGCTTGCGGTTAAAACGGAATACCCCCGCAGAGAGCGCAAGCGCTATCACAATCGCGCCGATAAAAGCGTACAGTCCTTCACCCGGCTGAGGAGAAGGAATGGACAATCCACGGTTACTCAGGAAAAACAGCTCAAACGCGTCGACGGCCTGGCGGGGACCGGGAAGGTTACGCAGTACGGCGAAATACCAAAAGAAGATCTGCAGGAGCGGGGGGATATTGCGGAACGTCTCGATATAAACGGTCGACAGTTTCCGCAGGAGCCAGTTTTCAGAAAGACGCGCCAGGCCAATAAAGAAGCCCAGTACCGACGCGAAAACGATACAAAGCGCCGATACCAACAGCGTATTCAGTAAACCGACCACGAACACGCGTCCGTACGTATCACCTTCCTGATAATCAATAAGGTGCTGAACAATACCAAACCCCGCGCTGCGGTCTAAAAACGCGAAACCGGAGGTAATGCCACGGTTATTCAGGTTGGTGATTGTATTATGGATGAGATACACGGCGATGAGAACAACCGCAACAATAGCAATAATCTGGAATAGCCAGGCGCGGACCGCGGGATGAGAAAAGGATAGCGATCCTTTTACGGCTGAGCGGCGATGGGACATAAAGAAACCTCAGTAACCATGACTCTGGAGTGGGCACTGCCGGAGCAGTGCCCGTTACAGCTATGACTTAACGTACTGGTGGTGCGTACTGAATACCGCCGTTGTTCCAGAGATTGTTCTGGCCGCGTTTGATCTTCAGCGGGCTTTCCGATCCCACGTTGCGCTCAAAGATCTCAGAGTAGTTGCCCACCTGTTTGATGATGTTGTAAGCCCACTTGTTATCCAGCTTCAGATCCTTGCCGAAATCACCTTCTTTACCGAGCAGGTGCGCCATATCCGGGTTGGATGGCTTAGCGGCTTTCTCATCAACGTTTTTAGAGTTGATGCCCATCTCTTCTGCGTTCAGCATGGCAAACAGCGTCCAGCGAACGATAGAGAACCAGTCTTCATCGCCGCGACGAACGACGGGGCCGAGAGGCTCTTTGGAAATGACTTCAGGCAGGACAATCCACTCTGCCGGATTGCTCAGCTTAATGCGTAAGGCATACAGCTGTGACTGGTCAGAGGCCAGCGTGTCGCAACGGCCGGATTCCAGCGCTTTGGCCGATTCATCCGAGCGGTCGAATGTCACCGGGGTGTATTTCATGTTGTTTGCTTTGAAATAATCCGCCACGTTCAGCTCGGTATCGGTGCCCGCCTGGATACAAACGGTGGCGCCATCCAGTTCCTTAGCGCTTTTCAGGCCGGCTTTATTGTGGGTCAGGAAGCCGATGCCGTCATAATAGGTTACGCCCGTAAATGACATCCCCATGCCTGCATCACGGGAGGAGGTCCAGGTGGTGTTACGGGAGAGCATGTCGACCTCGCCGGACTGCAGCGCCGTAAAGCGTTCTTTCGCCGTCAGCGGGGTGTATTTCACTTTGCTGTCATCGCCAAAAACGGCGGCTGCAACGCCACGGCAGACGTCCACATCAATACCGGTAAATTTGCCGTTCGCATCGGCATAAGAGAAGCCAGGCAAACCGTCACTGATACCACATTGAACAAAACCTTTCTTTTTAACGGCATCCAGTGTCGTTCCCGCATGGGCTTGACCGGCTACGGCAAACAACATGCCTGCAGCGGCCAGGCTGGCTATCATCGTCTTTTTCATAATGCATCCTGTGTGGCGTAATTTATCGTTATAGAGGCGTTTTTAAACGCTTTACCTGTCTGTGGCTTTGGCCAACGTTTATAAAGCAAACGTAATGCCAGTTTTGCGTTCGACAAAATAAGAGACGAGTGAACGCTTAATGCTGAGTGTAGACAGGCTTAAATAAAACGAGCGCCCCGAAACGGTGCGAAATTACAACCTGTGCCACAAATTGGAGCAAAAGTTGCGAGTCGGGTCAGGAAAAAGAAGAGATAGTTTTTAGCGTGAATATTGGCAGGGTATTCAATAATATTAATGTGTGAAAATCATCACGATAGAATAGGTAATTTGAATGAGTATGCAAAAAAGCTGTGACAGACTTCAGGCTAAGATTAATTACGTGAATAAATACGGGGCTATTTTTTTACTTATTTGAAAATACTGCACTCATTAAAAGCAAAAGCGCGGCCAGAGCCGCGCTTTCTCAACAGATTTTACTTGGTCAGGGCAACAATACCCAGCGTCAGACCCGCTACTGCGGCAGCACCGCCGGCGATAGCACCCGCAGTCTCCCAGTTATCCTGGGTGGTGCCTTTCATACAGGTATTGGTATGAACCAGTCGGCCCTGGTCGTCGTAAACCGGTACACATGGAGAGTCGTGCGCGCAACCAGCAAGCAGCGCAGCGAGAAGTGCAACGGAAATGAATCTTTTCATGATGTTACCTCAGTATTATTTCTCATCCGCTATTAAGCCAGGAGGGCTATTAACGAACTGGAGGTTATTTTACCACCGGGGTAAGTCCTCGTTACACGAGGAATAATCTCAAATTATGTAGTTTGTAAAAATCGTGGAGAAAAGTCGGTTTAAGGAGGCATTAATGGAGGAATTATGGAGTTGCAAGAGACTGTTTTTACTTAATGCAAATCATCATATTTTTAATGCTGCCTTTATGTAAAACCTAATTCATTGTTTATGTTAAAAATAAAAAGGCACCAGAGGTGCCTTTTCAGGGAAACATTAACCTTTATGGTGAGTAAACCGTCGCCGAACAACCACAAAGAAAACAGGCACGAAGAAAATCGCCAGAAGGGTTGCGGAAAGCATTCCCCCCATAACGCCCGTACCGACGGCGTTTTGCGCGCCGCTCCCGGCCCCGGTGCTGATTACCAGCGGCATGACGCCAAGAATAAAGGCCAGGGACGTCATCAGGATCGGTCGAAGGCGCATCCTGGAAGCTTCCAGCGTGGCTTCAATAATGCCTTTGCCTTCTTTATCCATCAGGTCTTTAGCAAATTCGACGATCAGGATGGCGTTTTTCGCCGATAAACCAATCGTCGTCAACAGACCGACCTGGAAATAGACGTCGTTGTTTAACCCGCGCAGCGACGCTGCGAGAAGAGCCCCAATGACCCCCAGCGGCACAACCAGCATGACGGAGAACGGAATGGACCAGCTTTCATACAGCGCAGCCAGGCACAGGAACACCACGATCAGTGAAATGGCGTACAGTGCTGGCGCCTGGTTACCCGAGAGGCGCTCCTGATAAGACATCCCCGTCCAGTCATAGCCGATACCGGAAGGCAGTTTTGCCGCGAGACTTTCCATCATAGCCATGGCCTCACCGGTACTTTTACCCTGAGCGGATTCACCCAGGATCTCCATAGAGGGCATTCCGTTATAGCGCTCCAGACGAGGCGAACCAAAGACCCAGCGAGCGTTGCTGAAGGCTGAGAACGGGACCATTTCCCCATTCGCGCTGCGTACGTAAAGATTATTAATATCTCCCGGCAACATACGGAATTTTGCGTCGGCCTGTACGTAGACCTTTTTCACGCGCCCACGATCGATAAAGTCGTTCACATAGGTGCCACCTAAGGCCGTCGAAATCGTCTGGTTGACGTCAGAAAGACTCACGCCCAGCGCCTGCGCTTTCTCCTGGTCGACATCCAGCTTGAACTGAGGCGTATCTTCAAGGCCGTTAGGTCGCACGCGAACCAGCAGGTCAGGGTGCTCTTTCACCATGCTAAGCAGCTGATCACGCGCCTGCGTCAGCTGGTTATGCCCCAGGTTCGCCTGATCGATCAACTCAAAATCGAAGCCCGTGGCGGTACCCAGCTCAATAATGGCAGGCAGGTTAAAAGGGAACACGAGGCCGTCTTTAATCTGACTGAAGGCTTTTGTCGCGCGACCCACAATGGCTTCAACGCCGTTTTCCGACCCCGGTCGCTCCTCCCAGGGCTTCAGGCTGACGAAGGCAATACCGGCGTTCTGGCCCTGGCCGCTAAAGCTAAAGCCGTTTACGGTAAAGACAGAATCAACGTTCGCTTTCTCTTTGTTCAGATAGTAGTCCTGAACCTGATCAAGGACCTGCTGAGTACGTGTCTGGGTTGCACCCGCCGGGAGTTGAACCATCGTCATAAACACCCCCTGATCCTCTTCGGGCAGGAAGGAGGTGGGCAAGCGCAGGAAGAGCACCGCCATCCCTACGACGATAATGACGTACACCGCCAGATAGCGCCCTGCCTTACGCAAAATACCGCTCACGCTGTTGCTGTAGTGCTCCACGCTTTTATCGAAGAGCGCATTAAACCAGCCGAAGAAGCCACCTTTTTTCTCATGATGGTCGCCGGATAGGGGCTTAAGCAACGTTGCGCAGAGTGCGGGCGTCAGGATTAGCGCAACCAGTACGGACAACGCCATAGCGGAAACGATAGTCAGCGAGAACTGACGATAGATCGCCCCCGTCGAGCCGCCAAAAAAGGCCATCGGAATAAAGACCGCCGAGAGCACCATGGCGATCCCGACCAGTGCACCCTGGATCTGCTCCATCGACTTCTGCGTGGCCTCTTTCGGCGGCAGTTTGTCCTCGACCATGACGCGTTCAACGTTCTCAACGACCACGATAGCGTCATCGACCAGCAGACCTATCGCCAGCACCATGCCGAACATCGTCAGGGTATTGATGGAGAAACCGAATGCCGCCAGAACCGCGAAGGTACCCAGCAGAACGACCGGCACCGCGATAGTTGGGATGAGGGTCGCGCGCAGGTTTTGCAGGAACAGGTACATGACCAGGAAGACGAGAATGATAGCTTCAAACAGCGTCTTCACCACTTCGTGGATGGAGATCTTTACAAAAGGCGTGGTGTCATAGGGATAGACCACTTTCAGCCCCTGCGGGAAGAACTGCTGCAGTTGCGCCAGCTTGCTCTTAATGGCTGCCGCAGTGTCCAGCGCATTTGCCCCGGTTGCCAGCTTAATCCCCAGACCGGTTGCCGCCTGCCCGTTGATTTTAGTGACCATATTGTAGTTTTCGCCACCCAGCTCAATGCGAGCCACGTCCTTCAAATGAACCATCGAGCCGTCCTGGTTCACCTTAAGCGTCACGCGGCCAAACTCCTCCGGTGTTTTCAGGCGGGTTTGCGCGATGATCGAGGTGTTCAGCTGCTGCCCGGGAATGGACGGCGTCCCGCCCAGCTGGCCTGCCGCTATCTGGGCGTTCTGCGTTTTCAGCTGGTTGATAATATCCTGCGGCGTCAGCTGGTATTTGTTCATCGCGTTGCTGTCGAGCCAGATGCGCATTGCATACTGGGCGCCAAACAGCTGAACGTCACCGACGCCAGACGTTCGGCTGATGGCATCTTTGACGTTCGACGCGATATAGTCAGAGATGTCATTCTGCGTGAGATTTTTGTTGTCTGAAACAAAGCCGGCGACCAGCAGGAAGCTGCTGCTGGATTTCTCCACGCCAATCCCTTGCTGCTGTACCTCTTGCGGCAGCAGCGGCATGGCGAGCTGCAGCTTGTTCTGCACCTGCACCTGGGCGATGTCCGGATCGGTTCCTGACTCGAAGGTCAGGGTGATGGTGACGTTACCCGCTGAATCGCTGGTGGAGGACATATACATCAGCTTATCGATACCGTTCATGTTCTGTTCGATAACCTGGGTCACGGTATCCTGCACCGTTTGAGCGTCGGCTCCCGGGTAGGTCGCGGATATCGCCACAGCGGGAGGGGCAATGGTCGGATACTGTGCGACGGGAAGTTTGAGAATGGCCAGCCCGCCTGCAATCATCAAAATGATGGCAAGTACCCAGGCGAAAACCGGTCTCTGAATAAAGAAATTGGCCATGTCGTCGTCCCTTAACCGGCTGGCGTCGTGGTGGTATCCGGCGTGGCGACGACGGTTACCCCGGGTCTGACTTTCTGTAGCCCGCTGACAATCACGCGATCACCGTTTTTCAGCCCTTCCGTTACCATCCAGCGATCGCCAATTGCCTGAGGGGCCACGACGGTTCGCGGCTCAACCTGGTTTTTATCGTTCACCACCAGGACGGTTGCATCGCCTCGCGGTGTGCGGGTCACGCCCTGCTGTGGTACCAGAATCGCATCCGGCTGGGTGCCTTCATCAATGCGGGCGCGAACGAACATGCCGGGTAACAGCTGATGCTGAGGGTTCCGGAAAATGGCGCGCAGGGTGATCGAGCCGGTACTTTCATCAACCGTGACGTCAGAGAACTGCAATGTGCCTTTCAGCGGATAGGGCTGCCCGTTCTCCATCAGCAGTTCAACGCTGCTGGCGGTATCGCCTTTTTGCAGGCTCGTCTGTTTCAGGCGCATAAAATCATTGCTGGACTGGGTGACATCGACATAAATCGGATCGAGCTGCTGGACCGTTGCCAGCGCTGCGGCTTGCCCGTTCGTCACCAGCGCCCCTTCGGTCACGCTGGATTTTCCGATACGACCATCAACCGGAGAGGTCACTTTGGTGTAGGCAAGGTTGATACGTGCGCTTTCAACGCCCGCTTTTGCGGCAACCACGCTGGCATCTGCCTGCTGAGCCGTCGCCACGGCCTGGTCGTACTCCTGCTTACTGACATACTGGGTGCCTACCAGCGGGAGAAAACGTTTTACCGTCAGGTGAGCAATATTGGCTGCCGCCTGAGCCTTCGCCAGTTCGCCTTTCGCGCTGTCATAGGCCGCCTGATAGGTCGCAGGATCGATCTGGTAGAGTGACTCGCCCGCTTTTACATCGCTACCCTCCGCGAAGTTACGGCGAAGAATAATGCCGCTGACCTGAGGACGAACCTCCGCAACGCGAAATGCATCTGTTCTGCCCGGGAGTTCAGTGGTGACAGCCAGAGGCGCGCTTTTCACAATATGCACGCTGACCTGAGGCGCCTGCAGATGCTGTTGTTGATTCTCCTGACCATCGCATCCAGTGAGCAGTACCGTGCAGACAATGAAACCGAATAAAGGCAAGAGTCTGAAATGATTCGTCATTACTGTTCCTTTAAATACCCATTAACCGATATATGCCGCGAATCGGTAGCAGGGGCAGAGAGATAAAAATAAAATGTAGCTGCGTATAATAATGAGGGTATTTAATGTTTTTTAATTTATAAGTGCGAATGACCATGTTTGTAGAAGAAAATAAGAATCAGACCGGCTTCATTCTGGGATATAGTCAGACATGTTAATCAGGTAAATGAGTTTAATATTTTATAATTATTCATTCCGTCAATTTAATTGATTGGATATATTTGAATTAATTATAAATCAAGAGGGGTGACTTTTTTTGTGCAAAATTAAAACGGATTTTAGTGAATACTTACATTTGCATGAACGCAATATGACCTTTAAACCTTGTGAGTAACGAGTAGTTGCCTATGGCGCGTAAAAAGAAAGAAGAGGCTCAACAAACCCGGCAGCAGCTGATTGAGGCGGCTATCGGACAGTTTGCCACGCGTGGCGTAGCCAGCACGACGCTGACGGATATCGCTGATGCCGCTAAGGTGACGCGCGGTGCGATCTACTGGCACTTCACCAGTAAATCTGAAATATTTAATGCCATCTGGGAACAGCAATTACCGCTTCGCGACATTATTCACGACAGGCTTTCGCTTTCCGATAGTGACGATCCATTGTTAAAACTTCGTGAGCAATTTATTACCGCGCTGCAGTATATTGCCCATGAACCCCGACAATGCGCGCTTTTACAAATTCTGTATCATAAGTGTGAATTTAGCAGTGATATGATTTCTGAGCGCGAAATCAGAAAGCGTATCGGATTCAACGATGACACGCTACGCGCCGCGCTGGAGACCTGTATTTCGCGAAACATCATTTCGCCACAGGTGAATGTTGATCTCACCTTGATTGTATTCCACGGTTTTTTTAGCGGAATAATCAAAAACTGGTTAATGAATAACGACAGTTTTAATCTTTATCAGCAGGCTCCCGCTCTGGTCGATAGCATACTGGCGACACTCCCGGTTATTCGCGTGTCGCCAGATGAGGGTGCTTACTGCTCAGCGCCAGGTAACATTTCCCCTCGGGCACAAAGTGCCTCTATGGTCTGCGCGCTGACGGGTTTACCTAACAGATAACCCTGAAGGGTGTTACAGCCAAGCTCGGTTAAAAAGGCTTGCTGCGCTTCGGTTTCCACACCTTCAGCCACGACTTTCAGGTTAAGTGTTTTAGCGAGAGCCACAATTGCTGAGACAATAGTGGCATCCTCGCTCTCGCCGCTGAGCTCTTTCACAAACGCCCTGTCGATTTTCAATTCGCAGGCCGGTAATCGCTTGAGGTACAGCAGGCTCGAATATCCGGTGCCAAAATCATCAATGGAGGCCTTCACGCCCGCATCCGTCAGCTCTGTCAGCACGCGTACGCTCTCATCCGGGTTGCTCATCGCCGTGGTTTCCGTCACTTCGAGGATCAACATTTCCGGTGGCACCTGGTGAAGTGCCAGGCAGTCGAGAACCGTTTTAACCAGTGAAGGTTGTTCAAACTGCAGTGTCGACAGGTTTACCGCCATTGACCAGCTTTGATGCCCCTGGAGATGCCATTCCCGCAGCTGGCGGCAGGCTTCATGAATCACCCAGTTGCCAATGGGGACGATTAGCCCCGTTTTTTCCGCCAGCGGCAGAAAAAGGTCCGGCGTCAGTAGCCCCTGCTTAGGATGCTGCCAGCGCAATAACGCCTCGAATCCGAGGACCGGGCCCGCCGGGGCGTGAAATTTTGGCTGATACAGCAGGCGCAGCTCATTGCGATCGATTGCCATCCACAGATCGTTCATTAACTGGAGATGGGTCTGCGCCAGAGTGTTCATGGAGGGCTGGAAAAAGTGGTAACCGTTACGGCCCATATGCTTCGTGTGATACATCGCCGCGTCGGCGTTAAACATCAGCTCACGCTCGGTTTTGCCGTCGTGAGGGTAGAGCGCGATACCAATGCTGAGGGTCACTACCAGTTCATAGGGGCTGAGATTGAACGGGCTATCGATCGCGCGCACCAGCGAATTTGCCAGCGATGCCGCGTCGTCCGGACCTTCTCCCTCTGCCAGCAGAACAAATTCATCACCGCCGATACGTGCAAGGGTGAACTGGCCTTTCAGAAGCAGCAGCAGACGCTGCGTAACGGCGACCAGCAGCCTGTCACCAACATCATGGCCGTAGGCATCATTGATGGCTTTAAAGCCGTCAAGATCCATGAACATCAGGGCAAAGTGGTTCCCTTCACGATCGGCTTTGCTGATGGCCTGATCGAGTCTGTCTTCCAGCAGGATACGGTTGGGCAGGCGCGTCAGGGTATCGTGTAGCGCCAGTTGAGCGAGTTCCCGGTTAGCTTCTGCCAGCGACGAGGCCAGAAGGGCGGTACGTGCCTGAAGGCGGGCATCCAGCATCGACACCAGTAGGGTGATCCCAAGAATAGAGAGCGCGACGACGCTGACGAGCACCGCCAGCCAGCTCCCGTTGATACCCTCATGGTGAACCATTGTGGACATCGGAAACTGCGCCGCTTTCATCCCGGCATAGTGCATGCCGGCAATGGCAATTCCCATCGTGATGGCGGCACCCATGCGCATCAGCACGACCTGAGCGGCTTCGCGACGCAGGCGGAAGGTCAGCCATAATGCCGCGAGCGAAGCGGCAAGCGCAATCACGACCGAAATGGCCACCCACATCTTGTCCCAGATAATCCCGGGCATCACTTCCAGCGCCGCCATGCCGGTGTAATGCATAGCAACAATACCGCTCCCCATCACCAGCGCGCCGGGCAGCAGTCGGCGCAGGCGTAGTTGCTCGCAGCTCACGAGCCATAGCGCAAACAGCGACGAACCCACGGCGATGACCATGGATAACACCGTCAGGGTGGCGTTGTAGCTCATGCTCATGGAGAGGTCCATCGCCAGCATGCCGATAAAATGCATGGCCCACACGCCGATGCCCATAGCAATACCGCCGCCAGCCAGCCAGACGCGGGCAGCGACACCTTCACTCCCGGCGACGCGTGCAGCCATGTTCAGCGCGGTATACGCAGCAAGAATGGCAACAACAAAGGAGAGGACGACAAGGATAGGGTTGTATTGGCTGACCAGCATGGACGGTTCTACTCGAGTGTGGGGTTACGCTAGAGCGGTTGAGAAGGGCGAGACATTATCACCGTCAGGTAATGGCTCAAAGGGATTTAAATCCCCGTTTTTGGTGGGTAATAACGGGGTGGTTTGCGCAATCGGGCGGTTAGTCGAGCTCTGAGCAGTTCACGAGTTTCAGCGGATTAACGGAGTTCATATTGCGACACTTATCGGTTTCGGTGCTCATCAGTTCAATCCACTGCATCAGGAGTGTATCGAAAATGAGAACGGAGATTGCAAAGACAACCAGCCACCAGTATTTACGAATCATTGTGTCATTCCGCGAGAAGATCGTCAGTAAGGTGGGGGAAATATACACGAAAAACCGTGGTTGAAAAGCGGGAGAGGCGAAGGTTTACAATGCGTTGACGGAGAAGCGCAGGTAATAAAAAAGGCGCTTCCCCATGCCGAAGAGCGCCTTTTTAAACAAGCATTTAACTGATTAGTATCAGTTCATGCCGTATTTTTTCAGTTTCTTACGCAGAGTACCACGGTTGATACCCATCATCAGCGCAGCGCGGGTTTGGTTACCGCGGGTGTATTGCATCACCATGTCCAACAGTGGCTGTTCAACTTCAGCCAATACCAGCTCATACAGATCATTAACATCCTGACCATTCAGTTGAGCAAAATAGTTCTTCAGTGCCTGTTTAACCGAGTCACGCAGGGGCTTTTGAGTTACCTGGTCCTGAGAGTTAACGGTAGAAACGGTCAGTACGTCAGAATTTACGCGTTGTTCGAACATAGTTCTGTCAGCTCTTTATTTCATTACGCAAGATTTTCGAAGTATGCCTCCAACGCCTCCAGCTGTACGCTGGCATCCTCTATGGCGTTGAATGTGCGCCGAAACTGGTCATCTGGAGCGTGCTCCTGGAGATACCAGGAGACGTGTTTACGCGCAATTCGGTACCCTTTTGCCTGACCGTAGTGGTCATGCAGTTCCCGAACATGCGAACAAAGCAAGCGCTTAACCTCTGCCAGAGGCAGCGGGGCAAGCAGCTCCCCAGTGTCCAGATAATGCTGGATTTCCCGGAAGATCCAGGGTCTTCCCTGAGCTGCACGTCCTATCATCAGAGCATCAGCTCCCGTATAGTCGAGTACAGCCCTGGCTTTAAGCGGGTCAGTTATGTCGCCATTCGCGATAATCGGAATGGAAACTTTCTGCTTAACTGCCCGAATGCTGTCGTATTCAGCTTCACCGTTGAACAAACAGGCGCGAGTGCGTCCATGGATGGTCAGGGCCTGAATGCCACAGTCTTCGGCCAGTTGGGCAATCTCTACACAGTTACGGTGTTCCGGCGACCAACCCGTGCGAATCTTCAACGTAACAGGAACGTCCACCGCGCTGACAACCGCCGTCAGGATAGCTTTCACCTGGTCGGGGTATTGCAGAAGGGCTGAACCTGCAAGCTTGCGATTCACCTTTTTGGCCGGGCACCCCATATTGATATCAATAATCTGGGCACCACTTTCCACGTTAATCCGCGCGGCATCTGCCATCTCTTCAGGCACGCTTCCGGCAATTTGCACGGTGCGAATACCTGGTTCATCAACGTGCACCATCCGAAGGCGGGATTTATCGCTTTCCCAAACCTGCGGGTTAGACGACATCATCTCGGATACGGTTAAACCGGCTCCCATCTCATAGCACAGCGTCCTGAACGGCCGGTCTGTAATACCTGCCATTGGGGCTGCGATCAGGCGATTTCTAAGCTGGTGGTGTCCGATGCGCATGAGTTAAGAAATGACCATACTGTGACTGCAAGGCGGCGTATATTACGCATTTTTTGCACGAGATGAAAGGCCAAACTTTGAACAATCCACTGTTGTAGATCAAGGAATCGCCACCCAATCTTCCCGTTAAAAATTATTCATTATTTAAATCATTAAGTTATATGATGATGGTTATTTTATGGGCGCTTACAATTTCCCGTAACTTCTCATCATTTCTGAATAAATGCGTCGCTGAAGCGGGATAATCTGCTGTTTTTAGCAGCAGATTTCCCTTCTTCTTTGCGATCTGCGTCGCATTTTAGAACATGATCGTCATGCGAAAAATGCGTGTTATTCGACCACGACGCGCCCATGCAGCGACTGTACCGGACGGTTATTATCGTGATGCATTGTCTGGGTGAATCTGGCAAGTTGTTCTGCAGAAATCGTCAGGGGCTGTTTAAGTACAATCCAGGTAACGCCTTCTGAACACGGGGGAGTGGTCAGTGAACCGCTAAAGCGCCAGTACGTTTTATTTTTTGGCAGCAGTTTGTTCAGGTTGAGATCCTGTTTGATGGAGACGTTCTGCTCGGCCTGCTGAGGCATAACGCGCCACAGTTTTTCGAGTTCCGGGTTTGCGGTTCCTTTATCAAACATGACCGCCACCACCGTCAGTTCCCCACTGGCATTTTTATGAACCAGATGCATTTCCATCGCGTATCTCTTGCCATGTACGGTGTTTTCGCTCGGCGCGTGGAAATGGAACTGCTGTAACGTCCAGGTTTGCTTATCGAGAGTAAGAGTATCGCGGGTGTTCGCCTGTTCACCTGCCTGAATGGTATGGCCATTGTTCGTCAGCGTAACAGGGCCATCAACGTAGTGGGTTTGTAGCGGGGAGAGATGGGCGATAGCGGTCGAATCAATATTAATAGGGGACTGGTTCATTCCGCTTTGACAGGTCTTATATGCCTCGTCCAGCTCGCCCCAGTGTTGCGGTGAACCTTCCCCTTCATAGCTCCAGTGTGATGCGAATGCTGAAGCCGAGATCATGCTCAGCGCCAGCAGCGCTGCCTTGCCTGTAACCTGTGTCATCATATTCTTCCGGTGAATTTTTGTAATACAAATCAACATGATTTGTAGGGTTATTTTACCGAAGAATGAACGGGGGAGAGAGGATTATCAGAGGGGGAGAGGCGTGGTCAGATGACCACGCCAGATTCTTATTTTTTACGACCGGTGATGCGGCACCACTCTTCTTTTTCCACTACCGGATCAAGGGCAAAGAGATCTGCGTAGGCTTCACACACGCTGTCGGCCTGGCTCGCCAGGATACCGGAAAGCCCCAGCAGACCGCCCTCAACGGGCAGCACGCTGATTAACGGAGCCAGTTCACGCAGCGGGCCCGCCAGAATGTTTGCGACCACCACATCGGCTTTCATGGCTTCTGGCTGACCATCCGGCAGATACAGCTCCAGACGATCGGAGACGCCGTTACGCTCGGCATTATCGCGGCTGGCCTGAATCGCCTGCGGATCGATATCGATCCCGATGGCTTTTGCCGCGCCCAGCTTCAGGGCTGCAATCGCGAGGATCCCGGATCCACAGCCGAAGTCGATCACGGTCTTACCGTCCAGATCGAGACCATCCAGCCACTGCAGGCACAGGGACGTGGTGGGGTGAGTTCCGGTACCAAACGCCAGACCCGGGTCGAGCATCACGTTGACCGCATTCTCGTCCGGGACGTCGCGCCAGCTTGGGCAGATCCACAGACGTTTGCCGAACTGCATCGGGTGGAAGTTATCCATCCACTCGCGTTCCCAGTCTTTGTCTTCCAGCTGTTCGATTTTATGCACGAAACCCGCGCCCAGCAGAGGATGATTCTCCAGAATCGCGACAACCTCTTTCATATCGGTTTCGGCATCAAACAGGCCAATAACGTCGGTATCACCCCACAGGCGGGTTTCGCCCGGCAGCGGCTCAAAGACCGGCGTGTCATGCGTGTCCTGGAAGGTGATAGAGACCGACCCGGCCTCCATCAGCGCATCGCTCAGCTCTTCGGCGTTCGCGCCGGTTGTGTTCAGTTTTAGTTGGATCCACGGCATGGCAAAACTCTTTATTTATCAGTAGAAATCATAGCGGGTTGTGGGACGGGCTGACCGAAACGGTTCCCCACCACAAACGCCAGTAAACTTAGCAGTAACGAAGGCACAATTGGATGGAAGCCCAGGTACTGAATCTTAAACGTTGCGAGGACGGCGTAAAGCACGCCGCCGACAATCATAGCGCTCAGCGCACCGGCGGCATTCGCGCGCTCCCAGTAGAGCCCTAACACCAGAGGCCACAGGAATACCGCTTCAAGCCCACCAAATGCCAGCAGGTTCAGCCAGATGATCATCTCCGGCGGGCGCCACGCGGCTAACAGCAGCAATGCCCCTAACGTCAGAGTAATAACGGCCGACATGCGCTTCAGGCGCCGTTCATTCTCTGCCTGGTCAGGACGCAGGTTCAGATAGAGATCTTTAATGATCGTAGCGGAACTTTGCAGCAGCTGAGCGTTGATGGTCGACATAATGGCGGCCATCGGTGCGGCGAGGAAGATCCCGGCGGCAAATGGCGGCAGTACTTTAACCATCAGGGTTGGGATAACCAGATCGGGTACGGTAAGGTCAGGAATAACTGCCCGACCTAACGCGCCTGCCAGGTGCATACCAAACATCAGGATTGCGACAACGATAGTGCCGATAATGATACCTCTGTGCACGGCTTTGCTGTCTTTGTAAGAGATACAGCGCACGGCGGTATGCGGCAGGCCAATCACCCCAAAGCATACCAACACCCAGAACGAGGTCATAAAGGTTGGCGAAAGGATGTCATCCGCGCCCTGCGGCGAAACCAGTTTTGGATCGATCGCCTCGAGCGTTTCAACCGCATGGCTCAGGCCACCAGCAGCATGCACAATGCCGACCAGCAGAACAAGGGTGCCAACAAGCATCACCAAACCCTGCATCGTATCGTTCAGCACGCTGGCGCGGAATCCGCCAAACGCGGTGTAGAGTGCGATACTCACCCCAAAGATGACGAGGCCCGTCTCGTAGGGAATTCCCGCCGCCGTTTCCAGCAGGCGTGCCCCGCCGATAAACTGCACCGTCATGGCGCCAATAAAGGCCACCAGCAGGCTTAAGCTGGCCAGCCACACCAGTAAACGGCTCTGATAGCGGGCAAACAGCATATCGTTGAGCGTCACGGCATTGTAACGGCGTGCCAGAATGGCAAATTTTTTACCCAGTATGCCCAGCGAGAGCCAGACGGCTGGAAGCTGGATCATCGCCAGCAGCACCCAGCCTAACCCGTATTTATAGGCTGCACCGGGCCCGCCGATAAACGAACTGGCGCTAATGTAGGTCGCGGTCAGCGTCATGGCCAGCACGACGCCGCCCATCGAGCGGCTGCCAAGAAAATACTCGTTCAGGAAGGTGCCCGTCGTTCTTTTACGCATGGCGTAAACGGATAAACCAAACACCACTAACAGGTAAGCGATAAGCGGCAGAATGACTTCAAGCTGCATCATCGTCCTCCAGCGAAATATCGCGATAGATGAATTTCACCATTGCCCAGCACAGCAGGATGAAGACCAGCGGTACCAGCAGACACGCCATTTCGAACCAGTGCGGCAGGCCGGTGATGCCAATAGCGGAGTCAGGTAAGTAAGCAGTTACTAACCATGCTGCGAGATAGAGAAGGGTCAGCCACAGCGCCCAGCGCGCTTCTTTATGGGCCTGAACAAAACGTTTGTCCATTTTTTGTCCCTTGTGGATGAAGAAAGCGGGGATTGTACATGATGAGGCTTTCCAGGCCCCAGAAATAAAAAAGGCCGGATAATCCGGCCTTTTAGCAACACAGGTCTCTTACTTCTCGTTCAGACCGAGTTTTTTCTCCAGATAGTGGATATTAGTTCCACCATTCTGGAAGTGCTCGTCGCTCATGATGCGCATCTGCAGATCAACGTTGGTTTTGATACCGTCGATGATCAGTTCCTGCAGGGCGTTTTTCATGCGGGCAATCGCCACGTCACGGTTTTCGCCGTAGCAGATAAGCTTGCCGATCATTGAGTCATAGTACGGCGGTACGGTGTAACCGGCGTAGATATGAGACTCCCAGCGCACACCAAAGCCACCCGGCGCGTGGAAACGCGTGATTTTACCCGGGCTTGGCAGGAAGGTGTTCGGGTCTTCGGCGTTAATACGGCACTCTACCGCATGGCCTTTCACCACAACTTCTTCCTGCTTGATGGACAACGGCTGGCCTGCAGCGATACGCAGCTGTTCTTTGATCAGGTCAACGCCGGTGATCATTTCGGTAACCGGGTGTTCAACCTGAATACGGGTGTTCATTTCGATGAAATAGAACTCGCCGTTTTCGAACAGGAACTCAAAGGTACCTGCCCCGCGATAGCCGATATCGACACACGCTTTGGCGCAACGCTCGCCGATGTAGCGACGCAGTTCCGGAGTAATGCCCGGTGCTGGCGCTTCTTCGACCACTTTCTGGTGACGACGCTGCATGGAGCAGTCACGCTCTGCCAGATAGATCGCGTTACCCTGACCGTCAGCCAGCACCTGAATTTCGATGTGGCGTGGGTTTTCCAGGTATTTTTCCATGTACACCATGTCATTGCTGAAAGCGGCTTTCGCTTCTGCTTTGGTCATGGAGATGGACTGCGCCAGTTCAGCATCGCTGCGCACAACGCGCATACCGCGACCGCCGCCGCCGCCGGACGCCTTGATGATAACCGGATAGCCAATGCGTTTAGCATGAGCACGGTTAGCATCCATATCGTCGGTCAGAGGGCCGTCAGAGCCTGGTACGGTTGGAACACCGGCTTTTTTCATCGCGGTGATTGCAGACACTTTGTCGCCCATCAGGCGGATGGTGTCGGCTTTCGGGCCGATGAAGATGAAGCCAGAGCGTTCAACCTGCTCAGCAAAGTTGGCGTTCTCAGAGAGGAAGCCGTAACCCGGATGAATTGCCACCGCGCCGGTGATTTCAGCGGCGCTGATGATAGCCGGGATGTTCAGATAGCTTTTTACGGACGGAGCCGGGCCAATACAGACCGTCTCATCCGCCAGCAATACGTGTTTTAAATCGCGATCCGCGCTTGAGTGCACAGCGACGGTCTTGATGCCCAGTTCTTTACAGGCACGAAGAATACGCAGTGCGATCTCGCCGCGGTTGGCGATAACAATTTTATCCAGCATGTACGCCTCGTTACTCGATGACGACCAGCGGCTCGTCAAATTCAACCGGCTGACCACTTTCGACCAGAATCGCTTTCACAGTACCTGATTTGTCTGCTTCGATCTGGTTCATCATTTTCATCGCTTCAACGATGCACAGGGTATCGCCTACGTTGACTTTCTGACCCACTTCGATGAACGCTTTCGCGTCCGGGCTCGGGGTGCGGTAGAAAGTACCAACCATTGGGGAACGTACGATGTGACCACTGATTTCTGCTGCAGCGGCAGGTGCGGCTTCAGCTGCTGGCGCAACGGCTGCGGAGAGCGCAGGCTGCTGCACTGGCGCAGCATAAGCCTGCTGCATTACCGGGAAGCTAGCGGCTGGGGCTGCACGGCTGATGCGTACAGACTCTTCGCCTTCAGAAATTTCCAGTTCGGAGATGCCTGATTCTTCAACCAGCTCGATCAGTTTTTTAATCTTACGAATATCCATGAGTGGGTTCCGTACTCTTGTTTAGTGTGATTGTGACAGGCGTTTTACCGCTGTCTGTAAAGCGTATGAATAGCCGTCTGCGCCCAGTCCACAGATAACGCCAGCAGCGATATCCGACAGATACGAATGGTGACGGAACGGCTCTCGGGCGTGCACATTACTCAGGTGGATCTCGATAAACGGGATACTCACCGCGAGCAGTGCGTCGCGGATAGCAACACTGGTGTGCGTAAACGCGGCCGGATTGATCAGGATATAGTCCACATTGTCTTTAGCCTGATGAATACGGTCGATGAGTGCGTACTCCGCATTCGACTGAAAATGATCCAAATCCACATTCAGTGACGCTGCTTCCGTTCCCAGACGGTTAACAATTTCACTCAATGTTAGCGTGCCGTACTTCTCTGGCTCACGGGTGCCGAGCATGTTCAGGTTCGGTCCGTTCAAAACTAAGATATGGAACTTATCAGTCATAATGCCGCTATCTCCTGCGATTTTCGGGTAAAAAACAAAATATACCTTCGAAACGCAAATGTCACCTTTTCAGAGGCTTAAAACCGCTGTCAGGCGAACCAAGGTCGCACATTATAACGATTTCGTAGCATTTAGCAGCTAAATACTGGTCTTATCAGGGAAGATTATCAACCGCTATCCGAAAAAGATTTGCGGTTGACGGGTAATCTGCGGGAAAACGCACAGTTTCGCGAACTATCGCAACCACTGGCGGAACTTCTTGTAACGCCATGCCAAAAGCGCCACGGCCGCCAGTGCATAAAGGATCGGCTGTGGCGAGAGGATCTTCACCGACCACAGGTAATGAATGGGAGCGAGGATCGCGACAAGATAGACGAAGTTATGCAGAAGCTGCCAGCGCCTGCCCAGTTTTCGCTGCGCATATTGCGTGGATGTCAGCGCTAACGCCAGTAAAACCACCCAGCTCAAGATACCCAGCGTCAGATAAGGACGTGTCACCAGTTCGCGGCCAAGCAGCGCCAGATTGTTAATTCCCAATTCCAGCAGGGCGTAGCTGGTGAGGTGCAGCGTCGCCCAGGCAAAACACCATAGCCCTAACAGCCGACGGGTGCGTATCAATAAGGGCTGTTTAGCGTAGCGCGCCAGCGGCGAGACGAGCAAGGTGGCCAGCAAAAATTTCAGAGCCATCCGACCGGTAAAATGCTGGATATCCTTTGCCGGGTCTGCGCTAAAGAGCCCCTGGCTGGCGGCCCAGAACAGCCATATAAAAGGAAGCAGCCCGGCCAGGTGCAGCAGCACTTTCAGCCAGGTAATCTGTTTTGCCGTTAAACGCACTCAGAAATTCTCCCGTAAGTTGAGACCACGGTAAAGCGAAGCCACTTCATCCGCATAGCCGTTAAACAGCAGCGTCGGCTGGCGCTTTACGTCCAGCGCACCGCCGGAACCAATAAACCGCTCGGTTGCCTGCGACCAGCGCGGATGATCCACGTGCGGGTTCACGTTGGCGAAGAAGCCGTATTCGTCCGGGGCCGCCAGATTCCAGGTGGTTGGCGGACGTTCGCGGGTAAGCTTAATGCTGACGATAGATTTAATCCCTTTGAAGCCATATTTCCACGGTACGGTTAAACGGATGGGGGCGCCGTTCTGCGGCGGAAGCGCTTTGCCATAAACGCCAACGGTCAGCAGGGTAAGGGGGTGCATAGCTTCGTCGAGACGTAACCCTTCCACATACGGATACTCAAGCCCGCCGCCGATAAACCGATCTTTCTGCCCGGGCATCTCGTCAGGCGCATAGCGCGTCTGGAAAGCGACATATTTCGCATTGCTGGTGGGTTCAACCATTGCCAGCAGCTTATGAAGCGGGAAGCCGACCCAGGGCACCACCATCGACCAGGCTTCCACGCAGCGCATGCGATAGATACGCTCTTCGAGCGGGAAGCGGGTAGTGAGATCGTGGTGGTCCAGCGTCAGGGGTTTCGCCACTTCACCATCAATTTTCAGCGTCCACGGATCGGTTTTAAGGCTCCCCGCGTTGGCGGCAGGATCGGCCTTATCGAGACCAAATTCGTAGAAGTTGTTATAGCCGGTAACTTTATCTTCCGGCGTGAGCGTCAGCTTGTTTTGCCATTCGGCCGGTTTCGTAAAGGTGAGTGGGGCGCCGGATGGAGCCTTTGGCCGATCGTTGCCTTTAAACCAGTCGAGCAGGTCGGCGTGTGCCGCCGGAGAGAGCGTCAGGGCAGTGGCGCTGATGCCAAGCATTTTCAGGATCTGGCGGCGCTGTAACATAAAGACAGACTCAGACGTTACGTCGGCTTCCGTCAGTTTTCGGTTTTTCATGGCATCCTCCGTCATGCGTTTTTCTAAGCATGACGGAGGAGAGGGATTCGCGCGAATATGTCACGAAAATTTGAAGATTAGGCGATTTTCACCAGCGCACGACCGTGGAACTGGTTGTCCATGATCTTACTGGCGTATTCCGGCGCCTGGCTGAGGGTTATCTCCGTTGCGCTCTGGGTATAGAAAGATTCCGGCAGATCGCGCACCAGCCGTTCCCAGGCTTCATGACGACGGGCCGCAGGGGTCATCACGGAATCCACACCCTGCAGGCGTACGTTACGCAGAATAAATGGCATCACGGTGGTTGGCAGGGCAAATCCGCCGGCCAGACCGCAGGCTGCCACGCATCCGCCGTAGTTCATCTGCGCCAGGACTTTTGCCAGCACCTTATCGCCGACGGTATCCACCGCCCCTGCCCAAACCTGTTTTTCCAGCGGACGGGTTTCGGCAAATTCGTCGCGGCTGAGAATGCGGCTGGCGCCGAGCTGGCGCAGATAGTCATGGGTACTTTCTCGGCCGGAAACCGCAGCGACCTGATAGCCCAGCTTGTGGAGCAGCGTGACTGCCGTGCTGCCCACGCCGCCGCTGGCACCGGTGACGACAATTTCCCCTGACTCAGGGCGGATACCCGCATCTTCCAGCGCCATCACGCACAGCATGGCGGTAAAGCCTGCCGTGCCGACGATCATTGCCTTGCGGCCATCCATGCCTTTCGGCACAGGCACCAGCCAGTCGCCCTTCACGCGCGCCTGCGTTGCCAGCCCGCCCCAGTGATTTTCACCCACGCCCCAGCCGGTGAGCAGTACATGCTGGCCTGGATGGAAGCGCGGATCCTCGCTGGTATGAACCCGGCCAGCGAAATCAATCCCCGGCACCATAGGGAAATTTCGGATGATTTTACCCTTACCGGTAATAGCCAGCGCATCTTTATAATTTAAACTGGACCAGTCGATGTCGACGGTTACTTCGCCTTCCGGCAGGCGGTTCTCTTCTACCGGCTGCACTGAGGCAAGCGTTTTGCCGTCCTGCTGTTCTAAGATCAAAGCCTGCATACGGGGTCCTCTCGACTCATATGATTGGAAAATAATTTCTGAAGACTATACTCGCTCAGGGAAACGCAGTGCCGATTTAACGCAATAAATTGCCAGATACACCCGATTTGGTAGTATGCCGCATTTGAAATGCAAGTTAGCGCTCACTCGCTACCCCATCAACCCACGGAGTAATCTCAAGGATGCGATTAACGACGAAGTTCTCAGCTTTTATCACCTTGCTGACGGGGCTTACCATTTTTGTCACGCTTCTGGGCTGTTCCCTGAGTTTTTACACCGCCATTCAGGACAAGCTGGTTAACCGGGTACAGTCTGTTGCCTCGGTGATTGATACTCGTCTGCTAACGACGCCGCTACCAACGCTCACCAGTGAGCTTGATGAGTTGATGGTACCTGTTGATATTGTTCAGATCGACATTCTGCAGGGAAAGCATCGTGTTTTAAGCCACGAACGACCGGGAAGCTATCGCCCTGCGGGCGTGGTAAGCCAGTATCGGGAAGTGACGGTGCATTCCCTTAAAAATCCGGGGATGACCATACGCATGGTCTACCTCGATCCGATGGCCAGCTATTTCCGATCCATGATGACCACCGCGCCGCTCACCGTCGCCGTTGCGTTTATCGTCCTGCTGATCTTTCTCGCGGTCCGCTGGCTGCGCCGCCAGCTTTCCGGTCAGGAGCTGCTGGAGATGCGCTCCGTGCGGATCCTGAACGGTGAACGCGGCCCGCAGGTGCGTGGCTCCGTTCACGAGTGGCCGTCACGCGCCAGCAGCGCGCTCGATACCCTGCTCTCCGAAATCCAGTTTGCCAGCGATCAGCGCAGCCGTATGGATACGCTGATCCGCTCTTATGCGGCGCAGGATAATAAAACCGGCCTTAACAACCGTCTTTTCTTTGATAATCAGCTCGCCACGCTGCTCGACGATTCAGAGAAAGTGGGGACTCACGGGGTGGTGATGATGATTCGCCTGCCCGATTTCGATCTCCTGCGCGACACCTGGGGACAGCGGGCCGCGGAAGAAAACCTCTTTACGCTGATCAACCTGCTCTCCACCTTTATTATGCGCTACCCGGGCGCGCTGCTGGCCCGCTATCACCGCAGCGACTTTGCCGTGCTGTTGCCTCATCGTACGCTAAAGGAATCCGAAAGCATCGCCAGCCAGCTGCTGAAGGCGGTAGATGCGCTGCCGCAGAGCAAAATGCTCGACAGGGACGATATGGTCCACATGGGGATCTGCGCCTGGCGTGGCGGACAATCCACCGAGCAGGTGATGGAACATGCGGAAGCCGCTACCCGCAACGCCGTGTTGCAGGGGGCCAACGGATGGGCGGTTTACGATGACTCGCTGCCGGAAAAAGGGCGCGGCAACGTGCGCTGGCGCACGCTGATTGAGCAAATGCTTAGCCGCGGCGGTCCACGTATTTATCAAAAACCCGCAGTCATGAAAAACGGCAACGTTCATCACCGTGAACTGATGTGTCGTATTTTTGACGGCACCGAAGAGGTCATCTCTGCGGAATATCTGCCGATGGTGCTGCAATTTGGCCTGTCCGAAGAGTATGACCGCCAGCAAATTACCCGGCTGATTCCGTTTTTATCCTTCTGGCCTGAAGAAAACCTGGCGTTGCAGGTCACCGTGGAGTCGTTAATACGCCCACGTTTTCAGCGCTGGCTTCGTGATACGTTAATGCAATGCGAAAAATCGCAGCGTAAACACATTATTTTTGAACTTGCTGAGGCCGATGTAGGTCAACACATCAGCCGGTTACGTCCGGTGGTACGTTTGATCAATGCGCTCGGTGCACGTATCGCTGTGACGCAGGCAGGTTTAACGCTGGTCAGCACCAACTGGATCAAGGAGCTGGATGTAGAGTTATTAAAGCTACATCCGGGGCTGGTAAGGAATATTGAGAAGCGTACGGAAAACCAGCTGCTGGTACAGAGTCTGGTAGAAGCGTGCAAGGGTACGCGAACACAAGTATTTGCCACGGGCGTGCGCTCCAGAAGCGAATGGCAGATGTTAACAGCGCGCGGCGTGATGGGCGGTCAGGGGGATTTTTTTGCTGCCTCTCAACCGCTTGACACCAACGTGAAAAAATATTTGCAAAGATACTCTGTTTGACCTGCCGTTTACGCTGTTTTCACGTAGAATATCGCGCCTGTAGCTTTGAGTATGTCGAGCAAAAAGCCAGTGAACGACCTGTAACGGGTTACAAACGTCAGTGGGGAACGCTACTGTTTACTCAGCCCTGAGGGAGTCAGGGGATGATTTTGTAACATCAGGAAACGTGCTGCACAAATTTTCACCGTTGCAGATGATTTTTGCGCCTTGTCGCTGCTGCGTGTGGTTGGTAAAGTAAGCGGATTTTGTTTTCCGCCCCAGCTTTCAGGATTATCCCTTAGTATGTTGAAAAAATTTCGTGGCATGTTTTCCAATGACCTGTCCATTGACCTGGGTACCGCGAATACCCTTATTTATGTAAAAGGACAAGGCATCGTATTGAATGAGCCTTCCGTTGTGGCCATTCGTCAGGATCGTGCAGGCTCGCCGAAAAGCGTGGCTGCAGTGGGTCATGACGCGAAGCAGATGCTGGGTCGTACCCCTGGCAACATCGCCGCCATTCGCCCAATGAAAGACGGCGTTATCGCCGACTTCTTCGTGACTGAAAAAATGCTTCAGCACTTCATCAAGCAGGTTCACAGCAACAGCTTCATGCGTCCAAGCCCGCGTGTTCTGGTGTGTGTGCCGGTTGGCGCAACCCAGGTAGAGCGTCGCGCAATCCGTGAATCTGCCCAGGGTGCAGGTGCACGTGAAGTATTCCTGATTGAAGAGCCAATGGCTGCGGCCATCGGTGCGGGCCTGCCAGTTTCCGAAGCTACCGGTTCTATGGTGGTGGATATCGGTGGTGGTACCACTGAAGTGGCCGTTATCTCTCTGAACGGCGTGGTGTACTCCTCTTCCGTACGTATTGGTGGTGACCGCTTCGATGAAGCCATCATTAATTATGTGCGCCGTAACTACGGTTCTCTGATTGGTGAAGCCACCGCAGAGCGTATCAAACACGAAATCGGCTCTGCGTATCCGGGCGATGAAGTGCGTGAGATCGAAGTTCGTGGCCGTAACCTGGCTGAAGGTGTTCCGCGCGGTTTCACCCTGAACTCCAACGAAATTCTGGAAGCTCTGCAGGAACCACTGACGGGCATCGTGAGCGCGGTAATGGTTGCGCTGGAACAGTGCCCACCAGAGCTGGCGTCCGATATCTCCGAGCGCGGTATGGTTCTGACCGGTGGTGGTGCGCTGCTGCGTAACCTCGACCGCCTGTTAATGGAAGAGACAGGTATTCCTGTCGTAGTTGCAGAAGATCCACTGACTTGCGTCGCCCGTGGTGGTGGCAAGGCGCTGGAAATGATCGACATGCACGGCGGCGATTTGTTCAGCGAAGAGTAGTCGAGTTTGAGAGGGTAGCAATTTGCTACCCTTTCTCTCTGACGCGAGAATACGCATAGCCTATGAAGCCAATTTTTAGCCGTGGCCCATCGCTACAGTTTCGCCTTATTCTGGCGGTTCTGGTTGCGCTTGGGGTCATTATTGCCGATAGCCGCCTCGGTACGTTCAGCCAGATCAGAACGTACATGGATACCGCCGTCAGTCCTTTCTACTTTGTTTCAAATGGTCCCCGTGAACTGCTCGACTCCGTTTCTCAAACGCTGTCTTCGCGAGACCAACTCGAACTCGAAAACCGGGCATTACGTCAGGAACTGTTGCTGAAAAACAGCGAACTGCTGATGCTGGGGCAATACAAGCAGGAAAACGCGCGTCTGCGTGAACTGCTCGGCTCGCCGCTGCGTCAGGATGAGCAGAAAATGGTCACGCAGGTGATCTCCACCGTGAACGACCCCTACAGCGATCAGGTTGTGATCGACAAAGGGAGCGTGAACGGGGTGTATGAAGGTCAGCCTGTTATCAGTGATAAGGGCGTCGTGGGCCAGGTTGTTGCCGTGGCCAAACTGACCAGCCGCGTGCTGCTGATTTGCGATGCCACACATGCGCTGCCGATCCAGGTCCTGCGTAACGACATCCGCGTGATTGCGGCCGGTAACGGCTGTACGGACGACCTGCAGCTGGAACATCTGCCGGCTAACACGGATATTCGCGTGGGCGACGTGCTGGTCACGTCCGGCCTGGGCGGACGCTTCCCTGAAGGCTATCCGGTTGCGGTGGTCTCTTCGGTCAAGCTGGACACCCAGCGTGCCTATACCGTGATTCAGGCGCGTCCAACCGCCGGGTTGCAGCGTCTGCGCTATCTGCTGCTGCTGTGGGGCGCCGATCGTAACGGTGCTAACCCGATGACGCCTGAAGAGGTGCATCGCGTAGCAAATGAGCGCCTGATGCAGATGATGCCGCAGGTTCTCCCGCCTGCGGATTCCATGGGGCCGCCTGCGCCAGTTCCGGCGCCGGCAACAGGGTTAACGCAGCCGCTGCCGGATGCGCCGCCACCGCCTAAACTCTCTTCGGGAGGGCAGTAGTGGCAAGCTATCGTAGCCAGGGGCGCTGGGTCATCTGGCTCTCGTTTCTCATTGCACTGTTACTGCAAGTGATGCCCTGGCCGGATGACATTCTCGTTTTCCGGCCAAACTGGGTATTGCTCATTTTACTCTACTGGATCCTTGCCCTGCCGCATCGCGTAAATGTCGGCACAGGTTTCGTGATGGGTGCCATACTGGATCTCATTAGCGGCTCTACGCTTGGCGTGCGCGCCTTGTCCATGAGCATTATTGCGTACCTCGTCGCACTCAAATTCCAGCTCTTTCGTAACCTTGCGCTCTGGCAACAGGCCCTGGTGGTGATGTTATTGTCGCTCGCTGCGGATATCGTTGTTTTCTGGGCAGAGTTTTTAGTGATCAACGTCTCTTTCCGACCGGAAGTGTTCTGGAGTAGTGTAGTAAACGGTGTGCTCTGGCCATGGTTATTCCTGCTGATGCGTAAGGTTCGCCAGCAGTTTGCTGTGCAATAAAAGGTTTCTATGACGTCTTTGTATCTCGCTTCCGGCTCCCCGCGCCGTCAGGAACTCCTGACGCAGCTAGGGGTCTCTTTTGAACGCATCGTTACCGGCATTGAAGAAAAGCGTGCTGAGGGCGAAAGCGCTCAACAGTATGTGTCTCGCCTGGCGCGCGAGAAAGCGCAGGCGGGCGTGGCCAGTGTGCCACGCGATCTTCCCGTGCTGGGAGCAGATACCATCGTTATTCTGAACGGTGAAGTGCTTGAGAAACCGCGCGATGCCGATCATGCGGCGCGCATGCTGCACAAAATGTCCGGACAAACGCATCAGGTGATGACGGCCGTCGCGCTGGCTGACCGCCAGCACGTGCTGGATTGCCTGGTGGTGACCGAAGTGACGTTCAGAGTACTTACCGACGACGACATCGCCGCTTATATTGCCAGCGGTGAACCGATGGATAAAGCAGGTGCATACGGTATTCAGGGGCTGGGTGGCTGTTTTGTCAGGAAGATTAATGGCAGCTATCACGCCGTAGTCGGCTTACCGCTGGTGGAAACGTATGAGTTGCTGAGCAATTTTAACTCACTGCGTGAGGGAAGGGATAATTATGACGGCTGAATTGTTGGTAAACGTAACGCCATCGGAAACCCGTGTGGCCTATATTGATGGTGGCATTCTTCAGGAAATTCATATTGAGCGTGAAGCGCGGCGCGGAATAGTAGGCAATATCTACAAAGGTCGTGTCAGCCGTGTACTACCGGGTATGCAGGCGGCTTTTGTAGATATTGGACTGGATAAGGCGGCGTTTTTACATGCCTCCGATATCATGCCGCACACCGAGTGCGTCGCGGGCGAAGAGCAAAAGCAGTTTGCCGTGCGCGATATTTCTGAACTGGTGCGTCAGGGGCAGGATCTGATGGTGCAGGTGGTGAAAGATCCCCTCGGTACCAAAGGCGCCCGTCTGACCACCGACATCACCTTACCTTCCCGCTATCTGGTCTTTATGCCCGGCGCGTCGCACGTGGGCGTTTCGCAGCGTATTGAGAGCGAAACCGAGCGCGAGCGTCTGAAGAAAGTGGTCAGCGCCTACTGCGATGAACAGGGCGGGTTTATCATCCGTACCGCTGCGGAAGGGATCAGCGAAGAAGACCTCGCGTCGGATGCGGCTTACCTGAAGCGCGTCTGGACCAAGGTAATGGAGCGTAAAAAACGCAACCAGACCCGCTACCAGCTTTACGGTGAACTGGCGCTTGCTCAGCGCGTTCTGCGCGACTTTGCTGATGCGCAGCTTGACCGCATTCGCGTGGACTCGCGCCTGACCTATGAAGCGCTGCTGGAATTTACCGCTGAGTACATCCCGGAGATGCCCGGCCTGCTGGAGCATTATTCAGGGCGTCAGCCGATCTTCGATCTCTATGATGTCGAAAACGAGATCCAGCGCGCGCTGGAGCGTAAGGTCGAGCTGAAGTCAGGCGGCTATCTGATCATCGATCAGACCGAGGCGATGACCACCGTTGATATCAACACCGGCGCGTTTGTCGGCCATCGCAACCTGGATGACACCATCTTCAACACCAACATCGAAGCCACGCAGGCGATTGCGCGCCAGCTTCGTCTGCGCAATCTGGGCGGCATTATCATCATCGACTTCATCGATATGAGTAATGAAGACCACCGTCGCCGCGTGCTGCACTCGCTTGAGCAGGCGCTGAGCAAAGACCGCGTGAAAACCAGCATTAACGGCTTCTCACAGCTGGGGCTGGTGGAAATGACGCGTAAGCGTACCCGCGAGAGCGTTGAGCATGTGCTGTGTAATGAATGCCCAACCTGCCATGGACGCGGAACGGTAAAGACGGTTGAGACCGTCTGCTACGAAATTATGCGTGAAATCGTCCGTGTTCATCATGCCTACGACTCCGATCGTTTTCTGGTCTATGCTTCCCCTGCGGTGGCTGAAGCGCTGAAAGGCGAAGAGTCACACGCGCTGGCGGAAGTGGAAATCTTTGTCGGCAAACAGGTAAAAGTACAAATTGAACCGCTCTATAACCAGGAGCAGTTTGACGTCGTGATGATGTAAGACGCAGTACGCTGCGTGACGAAAGCTGACAAGGAGAGATGCGTGAGGCGATTGCCGGGGATTTTATTGCTTACAGGGGCAACGCTGGTCGTGATTGTCGCGTTGCTCGTGAGCGGGCTACGCCTCGTATTACCGCATCTGGACAGCTGGCGTCCGCAGCTGCTGGCTAAAATTGAATCCACCACCGGCGTGCCGGTGAACGTAAGCCAGCTAAGCGCTAACTGGCAGAATTTTGGCCCGACGCTTGATGTCCGGGATATCAACGCCAGCCTGAAAGATGGCGGCCACCTGAAAATCAAACGCGTGACCCTGGCGCTGGACGTCTGGCAAAGCCTGCTGCATCTGCGCTGGCAGTTTCGCGATCTCACCTTTTATCAGCTCCAGTTCCTGACCAATACGCCGCTGTCCGGCGGCGATAGCGGTCAGGGTCTTGAAGCCAACCGCTTCAGCGATCTTTTCCTCCGCCAGTTCGATCACTTCGATCTGCGCGACAGCGAAGTGAGCTTCATTACTCTTTCCGGCCAGCGCGCCGAACTGGCGATCCCTCAGCTGACCTGGCTCAACGGTAAAGAACGTCACCGCGCCGAGGGGCAGGTCAATCTCTCAAGCCTGAACGGCCAGCACGGCGTGATGCAGGTGCGCATGGATCTGCGGGACGATGACGGCCTGTTAAACAACGGCAAAGTCTGGCTGCAGGCCGACGATGTTGACGTGAAGCCATGGCTGGGCGACTGGCTCCAGCAAAATATGCAGCTGGAGACTGCCCGTTTCAGCCTTGAAGGCTGGCTGACCCTGACCAAAGGCGAATTTGCCAGCGGCGATATCTGGCTCAAGCAGGGGGGGGCCAGCTGGAAAGGCGAAAAACAGCAGCATCAGCTTTCCGTCGATAACCTCACCGCGCACGTGACGCAGGAGAAAGAGGGCTGGCAGTTTGCCATTCCGGATACGCGCATCACCATGGACGGCAAGTCGTGGCCGCGCGGTGCGCTGACGCTGGCCTGGATGCCGGAGCAGGACGTCGGCGGTACGGCCAGTAAACGCAGCGACGAGCTGCGCATCCGCGCCAGCAACCTCGATTTGGCGGCCATTGAAGGCCTGCGCTCGATGGCGGCAAAGCTCTCTCCGGACCTGGGCGAGATCTGGCTGGCAACGCAGCCGAGCGGGACGATCGATGCTCTGGGGCTGGATATCCCGCTCCAGGCGACGGAAAAAACCCGCTTCCAGGCAACGTGGAAAGATCTTGCCTGGAAGCAGTGGAAGCTGCTGCCGGGGGCGGAGCACTTTAGCGGCAAGCTGGAAGGCAGCGTGGAAAACGGCAGGCTGACGGTTGATATGCACGACGCCAAAATGCCTTACGAGACGGTCTTCCGCGCGCCGCTGGAAATCGAACAGGGCAGCGCGGTGCTTAACTGGCTCCGTAACGACAAGGGTTTCCAGCTTGATGGCCGCCATATCGATGTGAAAGCCAAAGCGGTGCACGCGCGCGGCGATTTCCGCTATCTGCAGCCTGAAGGCGATGAGCCGTGGCTGGGCATTCTGGCCGGGATCAGCACCGATGACGGCTCACAGGCCTGGCGTTACTTCCCGGAAAACCTGATGGGAAAAGCCCTGGTGGACTATCTCAGCGGCGCGATTCAGGGCGGTCAGGCGGACAATGCCACGCTAGTGTACGGCGGTAACCCGCATCTATTCCCGTACAAACATAATGAAGGCCAGTTCCAGGTGCTGGTACCGCTGCATAACGCGACCTTTGCGTTCCAGCCCGGCTGGCCTGCGCTGAAAGACCTGGATATCGAGCTCAACTTCCTCAATGACGGGCTATGGATGAAGTCCGACAGCGTGGTGCTGGGCGGCGTGACGGCCAGCAACCTGACGGCCAACATCCCGGATTACTCCAAAGAGAAGCTGCTGATTGATGCTGACATCAACGGTCCGGGCAAAGCGGTGGGACCGTACTTTGAGGAGACGCCCCTGAAAGAGTCGCTGGCGGCGACGCTCCAGCAGCTACAGCTTGATGGCGATGTGAATGCTCGCTTACATCTTGATATCCCGCTGGACGGAGAGATGACCACCGCCAAAGGTGACGTCCGCCTGAAGAACAACAGTCTGTTCATCAAACCCCTTGAGAGCACGCTGAAAAATCTCAGCGGGCAGTTCAGCTTTGACAACGGTAACCTGAAGAGCGAGCCGCTTACGGCCAGTTGGTTTAATCAGCCCGTTAATATCGACTTCACGACCACCGAGGGTGAAAAGGCTTATCAGGTGGCCGTCAATCTGGACGGTAACTGGCAGCCAGCGCGCATGGACGTCCTGCCGAAGCCCATTGAGGCATCAGTGCAGGGCGCGGTCGCCTGGCAGGGCAAAGTGGCAATTGACCTGCCTTATCACGCGGGCGCCCGGTATAAGGTCGACATCACGGGCGATCTGAAAAACCTTCAGAGCCAGCTGCCTGCGCCGCTGGATAAACAGGCCGGACAGCCCCTGCCGGTAAAGCTGAACGTCGATGGCAACCTGAACAGCTTCGCGCTGACCGGAAGCGCGGGCGGGACAAACCACTTCAACAGCCGCTGGCTGCTTAACCGCAAGCTCACCCTCGACAAAGCCATCTGGACAACGGATAGCCGCTCCACGCCGCCTCTGCCGGAGCAGGCTGGCATTGAGCTGAATCTCCCGCCGATGGACGGCGCAGAGTGGCTGGCGCTGTTCCAGAAAGGCGTTGGGCAAAACGTTGATGAAACCGCCCAGTTCCCGCAAGCCATTACCGTACGTACGCCGTCGCTGATGCTGGGCGGGCAGCAGTGGAACAACCTGAGCATTGTCTCGCGGCCTGGCGCTAACGGCACGAAGGTGGAGGCCCAGGGAAGGGAGATCAACGGCACGCTGACCATGCGCAATCACGCGCCTTGGCAGGCGGCGATCCGCTACCTCTACTACAACCCGGCAAGCGCCGCGAGCGGGAAAGATAAACCGGCAGAGACGTCGCCGCTGAGTAATGTCTCCCGCGTCGATTTTAGCGGCTGGCCCGATCTCCAGCTGCGCTGCGCGGAGTGCTGGCTGTGGGGGCAGAAATATGGCCGTATCGACGGCGATTTCACCATCCAGGCAAATACGCTTACGCTCTCCGGTGGCCTGGTTGATACCGGTTTTGGCCGCATGACGGCCGCAGGGGAATGGGTGAATAACCCGGGCGAGCAGCGAACTTCCCTGAAGGGTGACATTAAAGGCAACAAGCTGGATGCGGCAGCCAATTTCTTTGGTATCAGCACGCCGCTGCGCGGCTCGTCATTTGACGTCGATTACGATCTTCACTGGCGTGACGCCCCGTGGAAGCCTGATGAAGCCTCGCTGAACGGTATTCTGAAAACCCGCTTCGGCAAAGGTGAAATTGCCGACGTGAGCACGGGGCGCGCCGGGCAGATCCTGCGCCTGCTGAGTTTTGATGCGCTGCTGCGCAAGCTGCGCTTCGATTTCAGCGATACGTTCAGCGAAGGTTTCTACTACGATTCCATCCGCAGTACGGCATGGATTAAGGACGGCGTTCTGCATACGGACGATACGCTGGTGGATGGCCTGGAAGCGGATATCGCCATGAAAGGCTCAGTTAACCTCGTGCGTCGCGAGCTGGATATGGAAGCCGTGGTGGCACCGGAAATTTCCGCGAGCGTGGGCGTGGCGGCGGCCTTTGTGGTGAACCCGATTGTCGGTGCGGCGGTGTTTGCCGCCAGCAAAGTGCTGGGTCCGCTGTGGAGCAAAGTCTCCATTCTGCGCTACCGCATTACCGGTCCGGTAGATAAACCGCAGATTAACGAGGTGCTGCGCCAGCCGCGCAAAGATGCACAGCAATGATTTGACGTGGGCAGGTAATTGCCTCACTCTCAATAAATACGATCTTTATACCGCCACGGGCGGCAACGAACGAGTAGCAATACGATGAGTCTGAACCTGGTAAGTGAACATTTGCTCGCAGCGAACGGCCTGAGCCATCAGGACCTGTTCTCCATTCTTGGTCAACTGACCGAACGCCGTCTCGACTACGGCGACCTTTATTTCCAGTCGAGCTATCACGAATCCTGGGTTTTAGAAGACAGCATCATCAAAGATGGCTCCTACAACATTGACCAGGGCGTCGGCGTCCGTGCCGTCAGCGGCGAGAAAACCGGTTTCGCCTATGCCGATCAGATTAGCCTCACCGCACTTGAGCAGAGCGCGCAGGCCGCACGTACCATTGTGCGTGATACCGGCGATGGTCGCGTGAAAACCCTGGGAGAAGTGCAGCACTCTGCGCTCTATACCAGCATCGATCCTCTGCAAAGCATGAGCCGTGAAGAGAAGCTGGATATCCTGCGTCGTGTGGACAAAGTCGCCCGCGCGGCGGATAAACGCGTGCAGGAAGTTTCTGCCAGCCTGAGCGGCGTGTATGAGTTGATTCTGGTTGCGGCAACGGACGGTACCCTTGCGGCAGACGTTCGCCCGCTGGTGCGTCTCTCCATTAGCGTGCAGGTCGACGACGTTGGCAAACGCGAGCGCGGCTCAAGCGGCGGCGGCGGTCGTTTCGGCTATGACTGGTTCCTGGGCGACGTTGACGGTGAAGCTCGCGCCGACGCGTGGGCGAAAGAAGCCGTGCGCATGGCGCTGGTGAATCTGAATGCCGTCGCGGCGCCGGCGGGCTCATTCCCGGTGGTGCTGGGCGCTGGCTGGCCGGGTGTGCTGTTGCACGAGGCCGTAGGCCACGGCCTGGAAGGCGACTTTAACCGTCGCGGGACGTCCGTGTTCAGCGGTCAAATCGGGCAGCTTGTCTCCTCTGAGCTGTGCACCGTGGTGGATGACGGCACCATGCGCGATCGTCGCGGCTCGGTGGCTATCGACGATGAAGGTACGCCAGGGCAGTACAACGTGCTGATCGAAAATGGTGTGCTGAAAGGCTACATGCAGGACAAACTCAACGCGCGTCTGATGGGCGTCGCGCCGACGGGCAACGGACGCCGTGAATCTTACGCGCACCTGCCGATGCCGCGCATGACCAACACGTACATGCTGCCGGGCAAATCCACGCCGCAGGAGATTATCGAATCCGTTGATTACGGTATCTTTGCGCCAAACTTTGGCGGCGGCCAGGTGGACATTACCTCCGGTAAGTTTGTTTTCTCCACGTCAGAAGCGTATCTGATCGAGAAAGGCAAAGTGACCAAAGCGGTGAAGGGTGCGACGCTGATTGGCTCCGGTATTGAAGCCATGCAGCAGATCTCTATGGTCGGTAACGATCTGAAGCTGGATAACGGCGTGGGCGTCTGCGGTAAAGAGGGCCAGAGCCTGCCGGTTGGCGTGGGCCAGCCAACGCTGAAGGTGGACAACCTGACTGTGGGCGGCACGGCGTGATTTCCTGACCCTCTCCCCAAAGGGGAGAGGGAACTGCTCCGCGCAGTCTTTTCTCCCTCGTCCTTTTGGAAAAGGTCTACTCTTTCCTTCTCCCCCGCATCCCCTGAAACAGCTCCGCTACGTCCACAAAATACTCGGTCAGATAGTTAATACACACCTGTACCTTGAGCGGGAGTTTGTCTTTTTCGGTATACAGGGCGTACACAGGACGCGGATCGGACTGGTAGCGCGGGAAGAGGATCTCCAGCACGCCGCTGTTGATCTCGTTGATCACCCACATTAACGGCACGTAGGCGATCCCGGCGCCGGCCACCAGCCAGCGCGAAATGGTCATCGGATCGTTAGTGACAAACCGTCCTTCCGGTAGCAGCCTGGTAGAGATCCCTTCCGGAGCGATCAGCTCAAATTCATTATCGGGCCGCACGCTGTACTCCAGCCACGAGTGGTTGGTGAGATCGGCGGGTTTCTCCGGAACACCGTACTGCGCCAGATAGCTTTTCGAGGCGCAGACCACCATCGGCATGCTGCCCAGCCGTCGCGAGAACAGGCTGGAATCCTGCAACGCGCCGACGCGGATCACCACGTCCAGCCCGTCGGCAATCAGATCCGGCGCCGGGATACCCGTCACCAGATTAACGGTAAGCCCGGGATATTCTTTCAGCATATCCGCCGTCATGGCAGCGAGAACATTTTGTGCCATAGTTGAAGAACACCCGATGCGCAGCGTGCCGATGGGGGTGTTGTTGAAGGCATAGAGCTGTTCGTGAACATCCTGCACTTCAAGCAGCATGCGGCGACAGCCCTGATAGTAAATTTTACCCGCCTCCGTCAGCCCAATGCTGCGGGTACTGCGGTTGAGCAGCTTGACCTGAAGCTCATCTTCCAGTTTGGACACCGTCTGGCTGATGGATGAGACGCTCATCTGAAGCTGGCGTGCAGCGGCGGTAAAAGAGCCCAGCTCAACCACTTTGGCGAAGACCGACATGCGTTTTAAACGTTCCATTGTTCACTCTGGCTTAAAAGTGATTTAGATCACATATTATAGATAACAGCATAACAGTTACGTTAATATATTATTAATTACATAACGGCTGCGCCATTCTCGCCCGGCGTTTCTTGCTCTCCTGCGGTGGCGTGCGCTAAAAAATTCTGAAGCCTGCACTCTCTCTTATCAAGGTCAACATGAGTCTGTTTCCCGTTATCGTGGTGTTCGGTCTGTCGTTCCCACCGATATTTTTCGAGCTTCTTTTATCACTGGCGATCTTCTGGCTGGTGCGCAAGGTGCTGGTCCCTACCGGGATCTACGATTTCGTCTGGCACCCTGCATTGTTCAATACCGCGCTGTATTGCTGCCTGTTTTATCTGATATCGCGCATGTTTGTCTGAGGTTGATGTGAAAACGCTAACAAGAAAAATCTCCCGCACTGCCATCACAATGGCGCTGGTTATCCTCGCCTTCATCGCTATTTTCCGCGCCTGGGTTTATTACACCGAATCACCGTGGACGCGTGATGCACGCTTCAGCGCCGATGTGGTGGCAATAGCCCCTGACGTGGCCGGTCTTATCACGGCGGTCAACGTCCACGATAACCAGCTAGTGAAAAAAGATCAGGTTCTGTTCACCATCGACCAGCCTCGTTACCAGAAAGCGCTGGAAGAGGCGGAAGCGGACGTGGCCTATTATCAGGCGCTCGCTGCGGAGAAACGCCGCGAGGCAGGCCGCCGTAATCAGCTGGGCGTTCAGGCAATGTCCCGCGAAGAGATTGACCAGTCCAACAACGTGCTGCAAACCGTGCTGCACCAGCTGGCGAAAGCGCAGGCAACGCGCGATCTGGCGAAGCTCGATCTCGAGCGCACCGTGATCCGCGCGCCGTCCGATGGCTGGGTCACCAACCTCAACGTCTATGCCGGGGAATTCATTACCCGTGGCTCAACCGCCGTGGCGCTGGTTAAACAGAACTCCTTCTACGTGCTCGCCTATATGGAAGAGACCAAGCTGGAAGGCGTGCGCCCAGGTTATCGGGCTGAAATTACGCCGCTCGGCAGCAATCGCGTCTTTAAAGGCACCGTCGACAGCGTTGCCGCAGGGGTGACTAACTCCAGCAGCTCTAACGATGCCAAAGGGATGGCGACGGTCGATTCCAACCTGGAGTGGGTGCGTCTGGCCCAGCGCGTGCCGGTACGTATTCATCTGGATGAACAGCAGGGAAATCTGTGGCCTGCGGGTACCACGGCGACGGTGGTGATCACCGGTGAAAAGGACCGGGATGCCAGCCAGGACTCGTTCTTCCGTAAAATTGCCCACCGCCTGCGCGAGTTTGGTTAATCGCCATGGGTATCTTTTCCATCGCCAGCCAGCACATTCGCTTCGCCGTAAAGCTGGCGTGCGCCATCGTGCTGGCGCTGTTTGTTGGCTTTCACTTCCAGCTTGAAACCCCTCGCTGGGCAGTGCTGACGGCCGCGATTGTCGCGGCGGGCCCGGCCTTTGCCGCGGGCGGGGAGCCCTATTCAGGCGCGATCCGCTATCGCGGGATGCTGCGTATCATCGGGACGTTTATCGGCTGTTTCGCGGCGCTGACCATTATTATTCTCATGATCCGCACCCCGCTGCTGATGCTGATGGTCTGCTGCATCTGGGCGGGTTTCTGCACCTGGATCTCGTCTCTGGTGAAAGTGGAGAACTCCTACGCCTGGGGACTGGCGGGCTATACCGCGCTGATTATTATCATCACTATCCAAAGCGAACCGCTGCTGGCCCCGCAGTTTGCGGTGGAGCGATGCAGCGAAATTGTGATTGGTATTGTCAGCGCGATCGTCGCTGATCTGCTTTTCTCCCCGCGCTCCATCAAGCAGGAGGTCGACCGTGAGCTCGACGCGCTGATTGTTGCCCAGTATCAGCTGATGCAGCTGTGCATTAAGCACGGCGATAGCGAAGAGGTGGATAAAGCCTGGAGCGGGCTGGTACGCCGTACGCAGGCGCTGGAAGGTATGCGCAGCAACCTTAACATGGAGTCCTCGCGCTGGGCCCGCGCGAATCGACGCCTTAAAGCCCTCAACACCGTCTCTCTGACGCTGATTACCCAGGCCTGTGAAACCTATCTGATTCAGAACACCCGGCCGGAAGCGGTCACCGATACGTTCCGCGAACTGTTTGCCGAGCCGGTGGAAACCGTACAGGACGTGCATAAGCAGCTTAAGCGCATGCGCAGGGTGGTTGCCTGGACCGGGGAGCGCGACACGCCGGTGACCATCTACACCTGGGTCGGCGCCGCGACGCGCTATCTGCTGCTGAAGCGCGGCGTAATCGGTAACACCAAAATCAGCGCGGCGGAAGAAGAGGTGCTGCAGGGGGAAGTGGTGATCAAGGCGGAATCCGCCGAGCGCCATCACGCCATGGTCAATTTCTGGCGTACGACGCTTGCCTGCATGCTCGGTACGCTGTTCTGGCTGTGGACGGGCTGGACGTCCGGCAGCGGCGCGATGGTGATGATTGCCGTTGTGACCGCACTGGCGATGCGTCTGCCTAATCCGCGTATGGTCGCCATTGATTTCCTTTACGGCACGATTGCCGCGTTGCCGATAGGCGCGCTCTATTTCCTGGTCATCATCCCGTCGACGCAACAGAGCATGCTGCTGCTCTGTATTAGCCTGGCGGTAATGGCGTTCTTTATAGGCATTGAAGTGCAAAAGCGGCGTCTGGGATCGCTGGGGGCGCTGGCGAGTACGATTAACATCATCGTGCTCGATAACCCGATGACCTTCCATTTCAGCCAGTTCCTCGACAGCGCGTTAGGCCAGCTGGTGGGCTGCTTCCTGGCCATGATGGTGATACTGCTGGTGCGGGATAACTCGCAGGCAAGAACGGGCCGCGTGCTGCTGAACCAGTTCGTGTCGGCTGCCGTGTCATCTTTGACAACCAATACCGCGCGCCGTAAAGAGAACCACCTCCCCGCGCTGTACCAGCAGCTGTTTTTGCTGCTGAACAAGTTCCCGGGCGATATCGCGAAGTTCCGCCTGGCGTTAACCATGATCATTGCGCACCAGCGTTTGCGTAACGCGCCCGTGCCGATCAACGACGATCTGTCGGCATACCACCGCCAGCTGCGTCGTACCGCCGATCACGTGCTTTCTGCCAGCAGCGATGACAAACGGCGTCGCTACTTTACGCAGCTGCTTGAAGAGCTCGATACCTATCAGGAAAAGCTCAAGCACTGGGAGGCGCCGCCTCAGGTGACCGAGCCGGTAGGACGGCTGGTGTTTATGCTGCATCGCTACCAGAATGCCCTCACGGATAACTGACTGAAGTAAAAAACCGACGCCAAAAGCGTCGGTTTTTTTGTGGCTATACTTATTCCAGCACGTTCTTACATTTCAGAAAGGGAGAACACATGACGACCCAGGCGCTTCAGGACCACATCCTTTTTCAGACCGGTTATCTGGTCAACGGAATCTGGAAAACGCTGGATACAACCTTTGATGTGCTGAATCCCGCGACCGGCGAGGTCATTGCTAAAGTCGCAAAAGCGGGTAAAGCACAGACCGAAGACGCTATTGCAGCGGCTACCCAGGCCTTCCCGGCATGGCGTGCCAAAACCGCGAAAGAACGCTCGGCGATTCTCTACCGCTGGTACGAACTGATTATTGAGAATAAAAGCTGGCTCGGGCGGTTGATGACCACCGAACAGGGCAAACCCCTGAAAGAAGCGGAGGGAGAAGTCGAGTACGCCGCCAGCTTTATCCAGTGGTTTGCCGAAGAGGCCAAACGCGCGAACGGTGAAATTATTCCGCCGATAAAACCCGGCTCACGCATTCTGGCGACCCGTGAACCCATTGGTGTGGTCGCAGCGATTACGCCATGGAACTTCCCGATGGCCATGCTCACCCGCAAGTTAGGCCCGGCGCTGGCAGCAGGATGCACCGGGGTCATTAAACCGGCCAATAACACACCGCTCAGCGCCTTTGCGCTGCTTACGCTGGCGAAACAGGCCGGAGTGCCCGACGGTGTTCTCAACGCCGTAGCCGGGAATACGCATGAAATCAGCGATGCGATTATGGCAAGCCGCGACGTACGTAAAATCTCCTTTACCGGCTCAACCTCCGTCGGCAAAACGCTGGTGCGTAACGCCGCAGAAACCATGAAAAAAGTCTCGATGGAGCTGGGGGGAAATGCCCCGTATATCGTTTTTGAGGATGCGGATATCGACGCCGCGGTTAAGGGTGCGATCGCCAACAAGTTCCGCAATGCCGGGCAGGTCTGCGTCAGCGTGAACCGTTTTTATATTCAGGAAACCGTCTACGACAAATTTGTGAATAAACTCGCCGATGCGGTGAATGCGCTGAAGGTGGGTAATGGTCTTGAGGAGGGGGTCGTGGTCGGGCCGCTGATTGAACCTTCTGCGGTCAACAAGGTGCGTGAGCATGTCGACGACGCCGTTGCCCGGGGCGCAACCGTACTGGCAGGAGGTAAGCCTCATCCACTTGGCGGGAATTTCTGGATGCCAACCGTACTGGGCGACTGCCATGAAGGCATGAAGCTGGCAGAAGAAGAGACGTTTGGCCCGGTGGCGGCGTGCTTCCGTTTCACCTCGGAAGATGAAGTTATCCAGCGCGCCAACAACACCCCCTATGGACTGGCGGCTTACTTCTACACCCAGAATCTTTCTCGGGTCTTCCGCGTTTCACAGGCCATCGAGAGCGGGATGATCGGCATCAACGAGTGCGCTGTCTCCACGGAGCTTGGGCCCTTTGGCGGCGTAAAAGAGTCAGGCCTTGGACGAGAGGGCTCCGTGCTGGGGCTGGAAGAGTATCTGGAAGTTAAAACCCTGCATATTGGGGGATTATAATAGACAGGGCGGCATCTGCCGCTCGCCTGGACTGGGTGGCTGGCAATGAAAACCTATACGTTTGATTTTGACGAGATCGACAGTCAGGAAGACTTCTACCGTGAATTTATCCGGGCGTTTGATCTTGAACGAGAAAGCGTGACGAATCTGGATACGCTGTGGGACGTGGTCACCGGCAGTCAGTTGCCGCTACCGCTGGAAATTGAGTTCATCCATTTGCCTGATAAGCTGCGAAGACGTTTTGGCGCGCTGATATTGCTGTTCGATGAAGCGGAAGAAGAGCTTGAAGGGCAGCTGCGCTTTAACGCGCGGCATTGAATGAAAAAAGCCCCTGACCATGAGGCCAGGGGCAAGTCGTATGATGAGATACGACGAGGGTTTATTTATACAGCTCTGCCGTTGCATGCCAGTGGTCACCCTGATTCAGTTCGGTGACGCGATAGCTGCTGGCGCCTGCTTTTTCAGCTTTGGCGGCAAGTTCGTGACGAATATCCATCGGTGAACCGGTGACAGACGTTACGGAGACGCTGCCCATACGCTGTAGATTTTGTGCCTGGTCGGCATTTACCTGCTGTACGGCTGCGCTTGCGCCGAAAGAGAGAACGGATGCCATACCGAGGGTTGCGATGATCAATTTGGTTTTCATAGTCTTTACTCCTGAATAGGGTTTTTTACTCAACGGCGAGAAGGGTTGAACCGCTATTTTTATGCCTGGTGCCGTTGAGTGGAGATTTTCGTCTTCAGTTATTACTAAAACTTATTTGTACAGCTCAGCGGTGGCGTGCCAGTGTTCACCAGAACGCGCTTCGATGATGCGATAGGATGACGCACCCTGTTCTTCCGCTTTTTTGTTCAGCATCTCATGCATGTCCATTGGCGATGTGCCGACCGCGCCGACAGAAACCGTACCGATGGCCTGGCGGGATTGCGCCTGGTCAGCATTGATAGAGTCTGCTGCGAAAGCACCGAATGACAAGACGGACAGGACGCTGAGCGCCGCTACAGTTGATTTGATTTTCATGATTCTTACCTCGTCGAATTTTTTCGTGGGGTCTTGTTTCGTGACCCTCATCACAAAATCAAGTATACACTAATAACGGCAAAAATTAATACCAGACTAATGGTTTCTCTTGTTATTACGTGGTAACCAGCCTTTTTTTTATAACCAAATTGCATAATATTGAACGTTTTTTGTTCATTTTTGTTGGTTATATCTAATAAAATCATATGGATATCAGCTTTTGATTTTTTGTGCGATTTTTTGATTTAGCATTCACCAGATGAATGTTAATAGGTGGTAAAAAGCACTATTTGTCAAAGTGAAGGGCAGAGGAAAAGAGTGAGAAACGCAGCGGAAGCAGAACGATCCCCGCAGCGGCGCTACGGGGAGAGGGGATTAGAGTTCCTGTTCGAACAGTACCAGAATGGCTTCGTGGAGATCTTTCACGGAGAAACCGCTAGCCGGAGTGGTAAAGATGGTGTCATCACCGGCGATAGTCCCGAGGATACCTTCCGTTTTACCCAGCGAGTCCAGCATGCGGGCAATCAGCTGCGCGGCACCCGGGCTTGTGTGGATCACCACGACGGCGTCGTTATGATCGATATCCAGAACCAGATTTTTGAGCGGGCTGGAGGTGGTCGGCACGCCAAGTTCTGCCGGCAGGCAATAGACCATCTCCATCTTGGCGTTACGCGTACGCACCGCGCCAAATTTCGTTAACATGCGGGAGACTTTCGACTGGTTGATGTTATCGAAGCCTTGTTCCTGCAGCGCCTGAACAATTTCTCCCTGAGAACTGAATTTCTCTTCTTTGAGTAGCGCCTTAAAGGCCTTTACTAATTCTTCTTGCTTAGACGAGCTTCGCATAAGTCACCCGGAATATGACGATAGAAACAACATTATTATGCATGTGGATGAATTTTTATGCAAATTATCTACTCAGCGCCAGGCTGAAATAATGTTATGAAAGGGAGTGATTTTATCAGATTTCGTTATCAGAAAACATGCCTGGGTCACGCCACGCAAATAAGCTTAAAAGTAAATTAAATGTTATCAAAATGATGTTGTTTTGGTGGCGGGGCAGGGTGTATTGTAACCACCTCTTAATGCGTTGCCCTCTGTCGTCAGATAGTCTTCTGGTGAGAGATAAAGTCGCGTGACCTCAAATTCTTTAGCTACGAAAATTGTAATTATTTACTTGCTGAATTATGGTCGCCGCAACGGATTTACAGATACTTAAGTTAACCATAATAAGGAGTTTAGGATGAAAGTCGCAGTCCTCGGCGCTGCTGGTGGTATCGGCCAGGCGCTTGCCCTACTACTGAAAACCCAACTGCCTTCAGGCTCAGAACTCTCCCTGTACGATATTGCTCCGGTAACCCCAGGTGTGGCGGTTGACCTGAGCCACATCCCGACTGCTGTAAAAATCAAAGGCTTCTCCGGTGAAGATGCACGTCCTGCGCTGCAGGGTGCCGACGTGGTGCTGATTTCTGCAGGCGTGGCGCGTAAGCCAGGCATGGATCGTTCAGACCTGTTCAACGTCAACGCGGGCATCGTGAAAAACCTGGTGCAACAGATTGCAGAAATCTGCCCGAAAGCATGCATCGGCATCATCACTAACCCGGTGAACACCACCGTGGCTATCGCGGCAGAAGTGCTGAAGAAAGCGGGTGTTTACGACAAAAACAAACTGTTCGGCGTAACCACGCTGGATATCATCCGTTCCAACACCTTTGTTGCTGAGCTGAAAGGCAAGCAGCCAACAGAAGTGGAAGTACCGGTAATTGGCGGTCACTCTGGCGTCACCATCTTGCCTCTGCTGTCGCAGATCCCAGGCGTGAGCTTCACCGAGCAGGAAGTGGCTGACCTGACTAAACGTATCCAGAACGCGGGCACCGAAGTGGTGGAAGCGAAGGCGGGTGGCGGTTCTGCAACCCTGTCTATGGGCCAGGCGGCTGCGCGTTTTGGTCTGTCACTGGTTCGCGCTCTGCAGGGCGAGAAAGGCGTTGTTGAATGCGCTTACGTTGAAGGCGATGGCGAACACGCTCGCTTCTTCTCCCAACCGCTGCTGCTGGGTAAAAACGGTATCGAAGAGCGTAAATCTATTGGTACGCTGAGCGCGTTTGAACAACACGCGATGGAAGGCATGCTGGATACGCTGAAGAAAGATATTACCCTGGGCGAAGAGTTCGTTAACAAGTAATACGAACCGTCTCCCGGTAAAAAAAACGGAGCCTATCGCTCCGTTTTTTTATGCCTGTCAGTTAGTGGCCGGGTATTCCTGAATCGTCACGTGCAGCGTCAGTTTCTTATCGTTGCGCATGACCTCAACAGGGATGATAGAACCCGGGCGAATTTCTGCCACCTGATCCATCGTCTCCAGCGCAGAGACCGCTGGCGTGCCGTTGACCGACACAATGACATCGTTTACCTGAATCCCCGCGTTAGCCGCCGGACCACCCGGTGCCACCTCGTTAACCACGATGCCCTGAATCTGATCGATACCGCCGCCCTGGGTATGCATCGGCGCAATTTCGCGCCCGCCGATACCGATATAGCCGCGGATCACGCGTCCGTCGCGGATCAGTTTATCCATGATTTTGGTCGCCAGCTGGAACGGAATGGCGAAGCCGATCCCTTCCGGCGTCTCACCGTCGTTACTTTTATCGAACGAGAGGGTATTGATACCCATCAGCTCGCCCAGCGAGTTCACCAGCGCCCCGCCGGAGTTACCGTGGTTGATGGAGGCATCGGTTTGCAGGAAGTTCTGCCGCCCGGAGGGGTTCAGACCGATACGACCGGTCGCGCTGATTATCCCCTGGGTGATGGTCTGGCCCAGGTTGTAAGGGTTACCGATAGCCAGTACCACGTCACCAATATGCGGGGTACGTTTACGGTTGATCGGGATGACCGGCAAACCGCCCGTGGCGTTAATTTTCAGAACTGCCAGGTCGGTCAGGCTGTCAGAACCAACGAGTAACGCCTCAAACACGCGGCCATCCTGCAGAGCGACGATGATCTGGTCGGCATCGTTAATCACGTGCTTGTTGGTAATAATGTAGCCGCGCTCGTCCATGATCACGCCGGAGCCGAGGGTGCGGATCTCCAGCTGGTTATGGGCTGAGGTATTCAGGCCTCGGTTATAGACGTTAACCACGGCAGGTGCGGCACGGCGGACGGCCTGGTTATAGGTGGCCGGCGTTTCATCCGTGCTATCGAACTGGGGAGCCGACAGTTTATTGAACTGACGTAAAGACGGCAGCGCCAGCAGCAGCAGGCCAGCGACAATCAAACCGATGACAGTAGAACGTAAGAGCTTTAAAAGCATGATGCGCGTGTCGTTAAAAAAGGAACGATTTGCAGCATAACATGAGTTATCCGGACATCACACGCAGCGGTGATGTCCGGGTCGCAAATGCTTAGCGCAACAGAATATAGATGGACTCATTGCCACGCATGACCTGCAGGGCAATAACCGCCGGTTTGCTTTCCAGCACCTTGCGCAGTTCGGCAATAGACTGCACTCGGTTGCGGTTGACACCGATAATCACGTCATCCTGATGCAATCCGGCCTGTGCGGCAGGGCTGCTCTTCTCGACGGTATCGATGCTAATGCCTTTCGTGCCGTCCTTCAGCTGCCCGTCGCTCAACGTAGCCCCCTGTAGCGCCGGGGCAATAAGCTCCGCACTGGCCGAGGACGAGGTGCTCTTATCCAGCGTCACTTCAACGTCAAGCGGCTTGCCGTCACGTATCAGGCCCAGCTTCACTTTGGCGCCAGGTTCCGTCGTGGCAATCCGTGAACGCAGTTCTGCAAAGCTGTTCAACGGTTTGTCGTTCAGGCTGACGATCACATCCCCTGATTTCACGCCCGCTTTTGCCGAGCCGGAGTTTGGCAGCACTTCACTGACAAACGCCCCGCGCTGTACGTTGATATTGAACGCTTTTGCGATATCCGCGCTCATCTCCATACCTTTAATACCCAGCAGCCCGCGTTTGATTTCACCGAACTGGATCAGCTGCTGCGCCAGGGTTTTGGCCATATTGCTGGGGATAGCAAAACCGATCCCGATGCTGCCGCCGCCCGGGGCCAGAATCGCCGTGTTAATCCCAATCAGCTCGCCGTTAAGGTTAAGCAATGCTCCGCCGGAGTTACCACGGTTGATTGATGCATCGGTCTGGATAAAGTTTTCCAGCCCTTCCAGGTTGAGGCCGCTGCGTCCCAGCGCCGAGACGATCCCGGAAGTAGCGGTCTGCCCTAAGCCAAAGGGGTTGCCTACGGCGACGGCAAAATCGCCGACGCGCAGTTTGTCGGAATCCGCGATGGCAATCTGGGTCAGGTTGCTCGGGTTTTGTACCTGCAGCAGCGCGATGTCGCTCTGGTCATCGCCGCCGATCAGTTTGGCATCAAATTCGCGGCCATCGTTCAGCTGGACGCTGATCTTATCGGCCTGGCTGATGACGTGATTGTTGGTCAGGATATAGCCTTTTGCCGCATCAATAATGACGCCAGAGCCCAGGCCTTCAAAAGGCTGCGCCTGCTGGTCGGGAGACTCATCGCCGAAATATTTTTTCAGTTCTTCAGGGACGCGTTGGCTTTGTACCGCGGTGCCCTCAACCTGAACGCTAACGACCGCAGGCAACACTTTTTCCAGCATGGGCGCGAGGCTTGGAATGGCCGCCTGGCCAGGCACCTGGGAAGGAATGGCGGCAAATACAGGGACGGACGCCGAGAGAGATAACCCGACACTTAACGCGATAGCGCTCAACAGCTGGTTTTTTTTCTTCATCGATGTTGACTCTCGTAACCTGGAATAAAGGAAAAACGGCCCTAAAAACACGTTGATGTTATTGAATTTTAAACCGCTGAACAATGAGGTGTTTAACTAAATGATAGCTGGGGTAATCAGGAAAGGACGGGCGCAATCGCTGCGCCCGTAAAATAAATTCAGGTTGTGCGATTAATCGCGTTTTACACCGCCGCGCAGCAGGCCGGACGCGCCATCGGAATAGTCGCGAGGCATCTGAACGGGCGCCTGATCGTTACCGGCTTCAGAGTCAGCCAGACGGTTGCGGAACGGGTTGGTTTCCGCGGTCATTTCCGGCAGCAGGCTGCTGGAGCTTTTTGCCATATGTTGATACAGCTGACGATAGTCGGTTGCCATGTTGTCCAGCAGCTCGGCGCTGCGGGCAAAATGGCTGACCAGCTCTTCACGATACTCTTCCAGCTCGGCTTTGTTCTTTTCCAGTTCGTACTGCAGTGACTGCTGCTGACGCAATTTGCGATTACCGAAACGCATGGCCACAGCACCGATGACGATGCCGACGACTAAACCGATTAGCGCATATTCCCAGGTCATGAACTTCTCCCGTTGTCTTGTTGTTCCGTAGGGTGTTGGCTCGGCTCCTGCCTGTGCCTGATAATGCCACTATAACCGCTATTTCTGCAGAAGTGGAATCCTGACGTATCATCGCGTAGTGTAGAACGGCCTTTTTTTCATCAGTCACGTCTGCTGGTGATCGTTAATTGAAGGAATAACAATAAGATTATGCAAAACCTGTCCCCTGCATCGCGTTATCAACTGGCCCTTAACGAGGGCACTCATCAGCCTGATGACGTTCAACGTGAGGCGGTAAACCGTCTGGAGATGGTTTATCAGGAGCTCACGGCAAAACCCGCTGAAGTCGAACAGAACGGTGGGCTAAAGGCGGCATTTGGGCGGTTGCTCGGTAAAAAAGCGCCACAGGCTCACGCGCCGGTACGCGGTTTATATATGTGGGGCGGGGTCGGTCGCGGAAAAACCTGGCTGATGGACCTGTTTTACATGAGTCTGCCTGGCGCACGTAAGCAGCGTCTGCACTTCCATCGTTTTATGCTGCGGGTGCATGAAGAGCTGACCGCACTGCAGGGCAAAAGCGATCCGCTGGAGATTGTGGCCGACAGGTTCAAAGCTGAAACCGACGTGCTCTGCTTCGACGAGTTTTTTGTGTCTGACATCACCGATGCCATGCTGCTAGGCGGCCTGATGAAAGCGCTATTTGCCCGCGGGATCACGCTGGTGGCCACGTCGAATATCCCGCCGGATGAGCTCTATCGTAACGGCCTGCAGCGGGCACGCTTCCTGCCCGCCATTGATGCCATCAAGCAGCACTGCGACATCATGAACGTCGATGCCGGTGTCGATTATCGTCTGCGCACGCTGACTCAGGCGCATCTGTGGCTTTCGCCGTTAAATGCAGAGACCACCCGCGAGATGGATACACTCTGGCTGGCGCTGGCGGGGGCAAAACGCGAGCACGCCCCGGAACTCGAGATTAACCATCGACCGCTGCCCACGCTTGGCGTCGAAAACCAAACGCTGGCGGTCTCCTTTACGACGCTCTGCGTGGATGCCCGCAGCCAGCACGACTACATTGCGCTTTCGCGTCTGTTCCACACCGTGATGGTGCTGGACGTGCCGGTGATGACGCGGCTGATGGAGAGCGAAGCACGGCGCTTCATTGCGCTGGTGGATGAGTTTTATGAGCGCCACGTCAAGCTGGTGGTCAGCGCCGAGGTACCTTTATATGAGATTTACCAGGGAGAGCGGCTGAAATTTGAGTTCCAGCGCTGCCTGTCGCGCCTGCAGGAGATGCAGAGTGAGGAATACCTGAAGCTGGAGCATATGCCATAAATGCCACCCTCTCCCTGAGAAGGGAACCTTGTAGGCCGGGTAAGGCGCAGCCGCCACCCGGCATTTTCCACACCCCCGAAAAACCCATTCCAAATCACATTTAAGGGTCGATCTTTGACCTCAACTTCTCTATAATCTTGCGACCCCACGTTACGAGAAGGTTTTTTTCCCGAAACTTTCTATGTGTCGGCATGTGCTATTCGAAGGGGTAGGTTTGCCGGACTTTGTCGTGTGAACCTCAACTGACTAAACGTTTGGGTGTTCACCAACGTGTAACTTATTATTTGGGTAAGCTTTTAATGAAAACTTTTACAGCTAAACCAGAAACCGTACAGCGCGACTGGTATGTTGTTGACGCGACCGGTAAAACTCTGGGCCGTCTGGCTACTGAACTGGCTCGTCGCCTGCGCGGTAAGCATAAAGCGGAATACACTCCGCACGTTGATACCGGTGATTACATCATCGTTCTGAACGCTGATAAAGTTGCTGTAACCGGCAACAAGCGTACTGACAAAGTGTACTATCACCACACTGGCCACATCGGTGGTATCAAAGAAGCGACCTTTGAAGAGATGATTGCCCGCCGTCCTGAGCGTGTGATTGAAATCGCGGTTAAAGGCATGCTGCCAAAAGGCCCGCTGGGTCGTGCTATGTTCCGTAAACTGAAAGTTTACGCAGGCAACGAGCACAACCACGCGGCACAGCAACCGCAAGTTCTTGACATCTAATCGGGATTATAGGCAATGGCTGAAAATCAATACTACGGCACTGGTCGCCGCAAAAGTTCCGCAGCTCGCGTTTTCATCAAACCGGGCAGTGGTAAAATCGTAATCAACCAGCGTTCTCTGGAACAATACTTCGGTCGCGAAACTGCCCGCATGGTAGTTCGCCAGCCGCTGGAACTGGTTGACATGGTAGAAAAACTGGATCTGTACATCACCGTTAAAGGTGGTGGTATCTCCGGTCAGGCAGGTGCGATCCGTCACGGTATCACCCGCGCTCTGATGGAGTACGACGAATCCCTGCGTTCTGAACTGCGTAAAGCTGGCTTCGTTACTCGTGACGCGCGTCAGGTTGAACGTAAGAAAGTGGGTCTGCGTAAAGCACGTCGTCGTCCACAGTTCTCCAAACGTTAATCCATTCTGCTTACGCAGAACGATTGGCGAAAAACCCGCTTCGGCGGGTTTTTTTATGGATAATGCGCAGGTTATCCACAATATCCATGCATATATCTTCTCTTTTTCCACATTTCCAGAATCCCCTCACCACAAAGCCATCAAAATCTGGTAAACTATCATCCAATTTTCTGCCCAAATATCGGTGAATACTCGATTTTTGTTCGTTTCTTGAACAATGTGTTTTCTCTGGGATGGGCGATACAACATCTGGCTGGCCCCTGTTGGGCTGGTAGCAGTAAAAATTCTGAATATACCTGGAGGTTTTCATGGCTGTCGCTGCCAACAAACGTTCGGTAATGACGCTGTTTTCTGGTCCTACTGACATTTATAGCCATCAGGTTCGTATCGTGCTGGCCGAGAAGGGTGTCAGTTTTGAGATCGAGCATGTGGAAAAGGATAACCCGCCTCAGGATCTGATCGATCTCAACCCGAGCCAAAGCGTACCGACGCTGGTGGATCGCGAGCTGACCCTGTGGGAATCCCGTATCATTATGGAATATCTGGATGAGCGTTTCCCGCATCCGCCACTGATGCCTGTTTACCCTGTCGCGCGTGGTGAAAGCCGCCTGTACATGCAGCGTATCGAAAAAGACTGGTACTCGCTGATGAACGTGATTACCAGCGGTTCCGCTTCTGAAGCTGACGCTGCACGTAAACAACTGCGTGAAGAGCTGCTGGCGATCGCTCCTGTGTTTGGTCAGAAACCATTCTTCCTGAGCGATGAGTTCAGCCTGGTGGATTGCTACCTGGCACCGCTGCTGTGGCGTCTGCCAACCCTGGGCGTAGAGTTCAGCGGTCCTGGCGCAAAAGAGCTGAAAGGCTATATGACTCGCGTCTTTGAGCGCGACTCTTTCCTGGCATCTTTAACTGAACCGGAACGTGAAATGCGTCTCGGCCGAGGCTAATGACTGTGGAAATGTCACAACTTACCCCACGCCGTCCGTATCTGCTGCGCGCCTTCTATGAATGGCTGCTGGATAACCAGCTCACGCCGCACCTGGTTGTGGATGTGACGTTGCCGGGCGTGCTGGTTCCAATGGAATACGCACGTGACGGACAGATCGTACTGAATATCGCCCCGCGCGCGGTGGGTAACCTGGAACTGGCGAACGATGAAGTGCGCTTCAACGCGCGTTTCGGCGGCGTGCCGCGTCAGGTTTCCGTACCTCTGGCAGCCGTGCTGGCTATCTACGCGCGTGAAAACGGTGCGGGTACCATGTTCGAGCCGGAAGCGGCGTATGATGAAGATGTTGCCAGCCTGAATGATGACAACGCATCCGATGAGCGCGAAAGCGACACGGTGATGTCACTTATTGATGGCGATAAACCCGATCATCACGACGACAATGACCCTGATGACGATCCGCCTCCGCGCGGTGGTCGTCCGGCTCTTCGCGTCGTGAAATAATCAAACAGGCCCAATCGGGCCTGTTTTGCTTTCTGCCCCTTTTCGCCCCCTCTAATTTCCTGTGTTATGATAAATTGTTTTACTTCTATGGCACCGGACTGCAATGAAACCAACTGATCTTAAAGCTGAAAACTCTGATGAAACTATTGGCCGCAGCCTGCGACGTCGTCCTCTGGCGCGCAAAAAGCTGTCCGATATGGTGGAAGAAGAGCTCGAGCAGATGATCCGCCGCAAAGAGTTTGCTCAGGGAGAACAACTTCCCTCCGAACGTGAGCTGATGGAGTTCTTCAACGTGGGGCGCCCTTCGGTGCGGGAGGCGCTGGCGGCGCTAAAGCGTAAAGGACTGGTGCAGATCAACAACGGTGAACGTGCCCGCGTCTCCATGCCTTCTGCCGATACCATCATCAACGAGCTTTCAGGCATGGCGAAAGATTTCCTTACCCAGCCCGGCGGCATTGCCCATTTTGAACAGCTACGTCTGTTCTTTGAATCCAGCCTTGTCCGTTTTGCCGCTGAATTTGCCACTGACGAGCAAATCGCTCGGCTGACACAAGCGCTGGAGATCAACAGCCAGTCTCTGGATGATAACGCCCTGTTTATCCGATCCGACGTCGATTTTCACCGCGTGCTGGCGGAAATTCCCGGCAATCCGATCTTTAATGCGATCCACGTTGCGCTGCTCGACTGGCTGATTGCCGCGCGCCCTAAAGTGCCGGATGCCGAGCTGTATAAGCATAATGAAGTCAGCTATCACCAGCATATTGCGATCGTCGATGCGATCCGCCGCCGGGACCCGGATGAGGCCGATCGCGCGCTCCAGACCCATCTCAACAGCGTTTCTGCCACCTGGCACGCTTTCGGCCAACATTCAAAAGCCAAAAAATAACGATCCTTTAGTGAAGCAGATCGCAATATAAGCGTTCTGTATTCCACTGCTGCTTAATTGGTCTGGTATAATAGGTATAAAGGTATGTCGTTTTAACAAACACACGATCGATTGAGGTAACTATGGCAACGCAATTACGCGGCGTAATGGCCGCACTCCTGACCCCGTTTACTCAACAACAAATGCTGGATACAGAGAGCCTGCGCCGTCTGGTGCAGTTCAATATTGAGCAGGGCATCGACGGGCTTTATGTGGGTGGTTCAACAGGAGAGGCTTTTGTACAAAGCCTTTCCGAACGTGAGCAAGTCATGGAGATCGTGGCGGAAGAGGCGAAGGGGAAAATTACGCTCATTGCCCATGTTGGCTGCGTCAGCACAGCAGAGAGCCAGCGGCTGGCCACCGCCGCTGCCCGCTTTGGGTTTGACGCCGTGTCCGCCGTCACACCGTTTTACTATCCGTTCAGCTTTGAAGAACACTGCGATCACTATCGTGCAATTATTGACGCTGCAGAGGGGTTACCGATGGTGGTTTACAACATTCCGGCCCTCAGCGGCGTGAAGCTGACGCTTGAGCAGATCAACACCCTGGTCACGCTGCCGGGCGTCGGCGCGCTGAAGCAAACCTCTGGCGATCTCTTCCAGATGGAACAGATCCGCCGTGCGCATCCGGAACTTGTGCTCTACAACGGCTACGACGAGATCTTCGCCTCCGGTCTGCTTGCAGGCGCTGACGGAGGGATCGGCAGTACGTACAACATCATGGGCTGGCGCTACCAGGCAATCGCTAAAGCGGTTCGGGATGGGGATAACGCCACCGCGCAGAGTCTGCAAAGCGAGTGCAATAAGGTTATCGACCTGCTGATCAAAGCCGGTGTCTTCCGTGGTCTGAAAACGGTGCTGCACTACATGGACGTGGTTTCCGTACCGCTGTGCCGCAAGCCGTTTTCCCCTGTGGACGAAAAATTTGTGCCAGCGTTAAAAGCCCTGGCAGAACAGCTGATGGCGGAAAAACGCTAACGCATTACGCAGACCGGATAAGGCGCAGCCGCCGTCCGGCAAAACGACAGATAAATCGTCGGGAGAGTGAAATGAGTATATCTACCCAAAGCATCCCGTGGTACCGCCATCTCAGCCGCCCGCAGTGGCGTGCCTTCTCCGCCGCCTGGCTGGGATATTTGCTTGATGGCTTCGATTTTGTCCTGATTGCCTTAGTTCTGACGGAAGTAAAAAGTGAGTTCGGCCTGACGACGGTGGAAGCCGCGAGTTTAATTTCGGCGGCCTTTATCTCACGCTGGTTTGGTGGCCTGCTGCTGGGGGCGATGGGCGATCGCTATGGCCGTAAGCTGGCGATGATAACCAGCATTGTTCTGTTCTCCTGCGGTACTCTGGCCTGCGGGTTTGCGCCAGGCTACGTCACCATGTTTATTGCCAGAATGGTGATTGGCATGGGGATGGCAGGCGAATATGGTTCCAGCGCAACCTACGTGATTGAAAGCTGGCCGAAGCATCTGCGCAACAAGGCGAGCGGTTTTCTGATTTCCGGTTTCTCCGTGGGCGCCGTCATTGCCGCGCAGGTTTACAGTCTCGTGGTCCCCGTCTGGGGCTGGCGTGCGCTATTCTTTATCGGCATTTTGCCCATCGTCTTTGCCCTGTGGCTGCGTAAAAACATCCCGGAATCGGAGGACTGGCAAGCGAAGCATGAAGGTAAAGCCCCGGTGCGTACGATGGTTGATATTCTTTATCGCGGCAAATACCGCGTAATCAATATTGCCATGACGCTGTTTGCCGGTATGGCGCTGTGGCTCTGCTTTGCCGGGGAGCTAAACAACGTCGGGATGGTGGTCATTCTGGGGCTGCTGTGCGCTGTCGTTTTTATCAGCTTTATGGTGCAAAGCAGCGGCAAACGCTGGCCTACTGGCGTAACGCTGATGGTAGTGGTGCTATTCGCCTTTCTGTACTCGTGGCCGATTCAGGCGCTACTGCCAACCTATTTGAAAACGGAGCTGGCCTACGATCCGGTTACGGTGGCCCGCGTGCTGTTCTTCAGCGGATTTGGCGCGGCGGTGGGCTGCTGCGTAGGCGGTTTTCTTGGCGACTGGCTGGGAACCCGTAAAGCGTACGTCTGCAGCCTGCTGGCCTCGCAGATGCTCATCATTCCGGTGTTTGCGATCGGCGGTACGAATATCTGGGTGCTCGGGCTGTTGCTCTTTTTCCAGCAGATGCTGGGTCAGGGTATTTCCGGGATCTTGCCTAAACTCATCGGTGGTTACTTCGATACCGACCAGCGGGCGGCCGGGCTTGGATTTACCTATAACGTCGGCGCGCTAGGCGGGGCGCTTGCACCGGTGATCGGCGCGCTGCTGTCGCAACGGATGGAGTTGGGAACCGCGCTGGGATCGCTCTCCTTTGGCCTGACGTTTGTGGTTATCCTGTTGATCGGCCTGGATATGCCGTCTCGCGTTCAGCGTTGGATGAGGCCGGAAGCGCTACGCACTCACGATGCTATCGACGGTAAACCGCTGAGCGGAGCCTTCCCGGCGGGGGCGGTCAAACGCGAGCAGGTGGTGAAATGACGACGCTGGCGATTGATATTGGCGGAACAAAGCTCGCCGCCGCCCTGATAGAGGGACACGTTCTGTCGATGCGTAGGGAGTGCCAGACTCCCGCCAGTCAGACGCCGGGCGCGCTGGAGGAGGCGTTACGTGCCCTGGTTTTACCTCTCGTTACGCATGCCCGTCGCGTGGCGGTGGCGTCGACAGGGATTATTCAAAACGGCGTACTGACCTCCATCAATCCTTCCAACCTGGGCGGGCTGGCACATTTTCCGCTGGTCGCCTTTTTGAAAGCCATCACGCAATTACCGGTGACGGCACTTAACGACGCGCAGGCCGCCGCATGGGCAGAGTTTTGCGCGTTGCACCAGAAACAGGATATGGCATTTCTGACGGTTTCAACCGGCGTGGGCGGCGGTGTTGTGCTCAATGGAAAACTGCAGTCGGGCAGCGGTGGGCTTGCGGGGCATTTTGGCCACACGCTGGCGGATCCAGATGGACCTCTCTGCGGCTGTGGGCGAAGAGGGTGCGTTGAAGCCATTGCCTCAGGGCGAGGTATTGCCGCTCAGGCGAAGGAGGAGCTGGCAGGGCTCGATGCGAAGGCAATATTCAGTCGGGATACACCGCAGGCCCGTAAGCTGGTGGCAAATTCTGCACAAACGCTGGCTCGACTGATCGCTGACGTCAAAGCTGTTACCGACTGTCAGGTTATCGTTGTCGGCGGCAGCGTGGGGCTGGCGGAAGGATATTTGCCCCTGGTGAAAGCCTATTTATCGCAGGAGCCAGAGGTATATCAGGTGGCGCTTCGGGCAGCGCATTATCGCCACGACGCTGGGCTATTGGGTGCGGCGCTGTTAGCAACGGGAGACACGCTATGATGATGGGAGAGCTGCAGTCACTGGCATCGTCGGGCCTGCCCGCCGTACTGGTGAATGCGCTGGCGCTGGCGGTTGCCGCCCGGCCGCAGGAGAAAGCGCCGGGCCACTACGAGGTGCAAGGCAAAGATATCTTTATGAATGTTATGCAGTTTTGCACTCAGAGTCCGGAACAGAAAAAGGCAGAGCTGCACACACGGTATATTGACATTCAGCTCCTGTTGGCCGGTGAAGAGCGGATTCTGTTTGGCGTTGCGGAGTCCGCGCGCGAGTGCGAGGAAATGCATAGCGACGAGGATTATCAGCTTTGCCGTCGCATCGAGGGGGAACAATCGATAGCGTTAAGGCCGGGGATGTTCGTGGTGTTTATGCCGGGGGAACCGCATAAACCGGGGTGTATCACCGACTTGGCGGGAGAGATTAAAAAGGCCGTGGTGAAGGTCCGCGCCAGCCTGTTAACCGCATAAAAAAGCCGGATGGTAATTCCATCCGGCTCGTTTTCTTACACTTCCAGGTAGTTCAGGATCCCGTCAGCCGCTTTACGACCTTCGGCAATCGCCGTTACCACCAGGTCAGAACCGCGAACGATATCGCCACCGGCGAAGATTTTCGGGTTGCTGGTCTGGAATGCGTTGTCGCTGCCTTCTGGCGCAATCACGCGGCCCTGCGAATCCAGCTCAACGCTGTGCTTCGCCAGCCATTCCATGCTGTGAGGACGGAAGCCGAACGCCATCACTACGGCATCGGCCGGGATCACGTGCTCAGAACCGGCTACGATCTCGGCGCGACGACGGCCTTTCGCATCCGGTGCGCCCATCTCAGTGCGCGCCATCTTCACGCCGCTCACTTTACCGTTGGCATTCACTTCAATACCCAGAGGCTGGATGTTGAACTGGAACTCCACGCCCTCTTCACGCGCGTTTTTCACTTCGCGTTTAGAGCCCGGCATGTTCTCTTCGTCACGACGATAGGCGCAGATCACGTGTGCCGCATTCTGACGAATGGAGGTACGCACGCAGTCCATCGCGGTATCACCGCCGCCCAGCACCACCACGCGTTTGCCTTCCATGCTGACGAACGGCTCATCGGCGGTTTCGCCGTAGCCCATGATCTGCTTGGTATTGGCAATCAGGAACGGCAGCGCGTCGTACACGCCCGGCGCATCTTCGTTCTCCAGACCGCCGCGCATGGACTGATAGGTGCCCACGCCGAGGAACACGGCGTCGTAATCCTTCAGCAGGTCGTCGAGCTGCACGTCGCGGCCCACTTCCACGTTCAGTTTGAACTCAATGCCCATGCCGGTGAAGATTTCACGGCGACGGGTCATGACCTCTTTTTCCAGCTTGAAGGCCGGGATACCGAAGGTCAGCAGACCGCCGATTTCCGGATGGCGGTCAAAGACCACCGCCTTCACGCCGTTGCGGGTCAGCACGTCCGCACAGGCCAGGCCCGCCGGGCCCGCACCGATGATTGCCACGCGCTTGTCGGTTTGCTTCACGCCGGTCATATCCGGACGCCAGCCCATCTCGAACGCTTTATCGTTGATATAGCGCTCGATGTTGCCGATGGTCACCGCGCCGAACTCGTCGTTCAGCGTACAGGAACCTTCGCACAGACGGTCCTGAGGGCACACGCGGCCGCACACTTCCGGCAGGGTGTTGGTCTGGTGAGACAGCTCGGCGGCTTCAAAAATACGCCCTTCGTTGGCCAGCTTCAGCCAGTTCGGGATGTAGTTGTGTACCGGACATTTCCATTCGCAGTAAGGGTTACCGCAGGACAGGCAGCGGTCTGCCTGTGCCTTGGCCTGGCCTTCTGAAAACGGCTCGTAGATTTCAACAAATTCAATTTTGCGGATCTTCAGCGGTTTCTTTGGCGGATCAACACGCTGCAGGTCGATAAACTGGTATACGTTCTGGCTCATCTGAATTCCTTACTGCGCCTGCACGCGCAGCTCTGCTGCGCTACGACTACGGTGACCCAACAGGGCTTTAACATCGCTGGACTTCGGCTTAACCAGCGCGAATTTCGCAGAGAACGCCGGCCAGTTTGCCAGGATCTCTTCGCCGCGCGAAGAACCGGTATGCTGCACGTGTTCGGTAATCAAACCACGCAGGTGTTCTTCATGGATAGCCAGCGTATCAACGTCCAGCACTTCTACCAGCTCCGGGTTCACGCGTTTGCGGAACTCACCGTCTTCGTCCAGGACGTACGCAAAACCGCCCGTCATGCCCGCGCCGAAGTTCACGCCGGTTTTACCCAGAACGCAAACAATCCCGCCCGTCATGTATTCACACCCGTTATCGCCAATGCCTTCCACCACGGTGATAGCACCGGAGTTACGCACCGCAAAACGCTCGCCCGCACGGCCTGCTGCAAACAGACGACCGCCGGTCGCGCCGTACAGGCAGGTGTTACCGATGATGCTGGCTTCATGGCTGCGGAAGGCTGAGCCGACCGGAGGACGCACCGCCAGCAGGCCGCCTGCCATGCCTTTACCGACGTAGTCGTTGGCATCGCCGGTCAGGTACAGCTCAACGCCGCCTGCGTTCCATACGCCGAAGCTCTGACCCGCGGTACCGCTGAAGTGTGCGGTAATCGGATCCGCCGCCAGCCCCTGGTCACCGTGCGTTTGCGCGATGTAGCCGGAGAGGGAGGCGCCCACGGAGCGGTCGGTGTTGCGGATATCAAACCAGAACGTTTTGCTCTGCTTGTCGTCCACGTACGGTTTCGCCTGCTGCAACAGCTGCGCGTTCAGCACGCCGTTATCGAACGGCGGGTTGTTCTCGGTGCAGTAGACCGCTTTGCCAGGGTGCGGCTGCGCGGTTTCCAGCAGCTTGCTCAGCTCCAGCTTCTGCTGCTTCGCCGTGAAGCCTTCCAGCTCTTTCAGCAGGTCGGTACGGCCAATCAGGTCCACCAGACGCTTCACGCCCAGCTGCGCCATCAGCTCGCGGGTTTCGCGGGCGATGAACTCAAAGTAGTTGGTCACTTTGAACGGCAGACCGTGATAGTGGTTCTTACGCAGCTTCTCGTCCTGGGTAGCAACGCCGGTTGCGCAGTTGTTCAGGTGGCAAATACGCAGGTATTTACAGCCGAGCGCAACCATTGGGCCGGTACCGAAGCCGAAGCTTTCCGCGCCGAGGATCGCCGCTTTAATGATGTCGAGACCGGTTTTCAGGCCGCCGTCCACCTGCAGGCGGATCTTGTGACGCAGACCGTTCGCCACCAGCGCCTGCTGGGTTTCAACCAGGCCAAGCTCCCACGGGCAGCCCGCGTATTTCACGGAGGAGAGCGGGCTTGCGCCGGTACCGCCGTCGTAGCCGGCGATGGTGATGAGATCCGCATAGGCTTTCGCCACGCCGGTAGCGATGGTGCCGACGCCCGGTTCGGAAACCAGCTTCACGGAGATCATCGCCTTCGGGTTGACCTGCTTCAGGTCGAAAATCAGCTGCGCTAAGTCCTCGATAGAGTAGATATCGTGGTGCGGCGGCGGGGAGATCAGCGTCACGCCCGGCACGGAATAGCGCAGTTTGGCGATGTACGGGGTAACTTTATCACCCGGCAGCTGGCCGCCTTCGCCCGGTTTAGCACCCTGAGCGACTTTAATCTGAATCACGTCGGCGTTGACCAGGTACGCAGGCGTCACGCCAAAGCGACCGGATGCCACCTGCTTGATGCGGGACACTTTGTTGGTGCCGTAACGCGCCGGGTCTTCACCGCCTTCGCCGGAGTTGGAGTTGCCGCCGATGCTGTTCATGGCTTCCGCCAGCGCTTCGTGGGCTTCCGGGCTCAGCGCGCCGATGGACATCGCCGCGGTATCGAAGCGTTTGAACAGTTCGGATGCAGGCTCAACCTCGTCAATGCTGACCGCTTCATCACCCGGGTTCAGGGCAATGAGGTCGCGGAGCGTTGCCGCCGGGCGGTTGTTTACCAGCTCAGCGTACTGCTGGTAATCGCTGTATTCACCGCTCTGAACCGCCTGCTGCAGCGTGCGCACCACGTCCGGGTTGTAGGCATGATACTCGCCGCCGTGAACGTATTTCAGCAGACCGCCCTGATCCAGCGGCTTACGTGCCAGCCAGGCGCGTTTGGACAGGTTCACCAGATCCTGCTGGAAGTCAGCAAAACCGGCGCCGCCGATGCGGCTGACCACGCCCTGGAAGCAGAGGTTGGCGACCTCGTCATGCAGGCCGACCGCTTCAAACAGCTTCGAACAGCGGTAGGAGGCAATGGTCGAGATGCCCATTTTGGACATGATCTTGTACAGACCTTTGTTGATGCCGTTACGGTAGTTCAGCATCACCGCGCGGTAATCTTTGTCGATCGCGCGGGTATCCACCAGGCGTGCCAGCGTTTCGTAGGCCAGGTACGGGTAGATCGCCGTCGCGCCAAAGCCTAACAGCACGGCAAAGTGGTGCGGGTCGCGGGCGCTGGCGGTTTCCACAATGATGTTGGCGTCGCAGCGCAGGCTCTTGTCGACCAGACGCGTCTGGATAGCGCCAACAGCCATCGGGGCAGGCACCGGCAGACGGTTTTTCGCAATATTGCGGTCGGACAGCACCAGCAGAACGGTACCGTTACGCACCATCTGTTCGGCTTTGTCACACAGCGCATTCACCGTCTCTTCGAGGCTCGCTTCGGTCACGTCGAAGGTAATATCGAGCGTGTCTGCGCGGTAGTGCTCCTCTTTCATGGTGGTGAGCTGTTTAAAATCGGAGTACAGCAGGATCGGCGATTTAAAGGTCAGACGGTGCGCCTGGCCTTCGGCCTCGCAGAAGACGTTCATCTCGCGACCGATGCTGGTAGCCAGCGACATCACGTGCGCTTCGCGCAGCGGGTCGATCGGCGGGTTGGTCACCTGCGCGAACTGCTGGCGGAAGTAATCGTAAATGATGCGTGGCTGGCTGGAGAGTACGGCAAACGGGGTGTCATCGCCCATGGATCCGACCGCTTCCTGGCCGTTTTCACCGAGCACGCGAATAACAGAGTCCAGCTCTTCTGCGCTGTAGTTAAACTGTTTCTGGAAGCTTGCAAGCGTATCGTCGTCCAGTTCGCGGCGACCCACTTCTTCATCCGATAAATCTTCGAACGGCACGAGGCGACGCACGTTCTTCTCCATCCACTCTTTGTACGGATGGCGGCTTTTCAGATCGTGATCGGTTTCGGCAGAGTGCAGAATGCGCCCACCGCGGGTGTCGATCACCATCAGCTCGCCAGGACCGACGCGGCCTTTTTCGACCACTTCGTCAGGCTGGTAATCCCAGATACCGACTTCAGAGGCGCAGGTGATGAGCTTGTCTTTGGTAATGACGTAGCGTGCTGGACGCAGACCGTTACGGTCCAGGTTACAGGCGGCGAAGCGGCCGTCGGACATGACGATGCCCGCCGGGCCGTCCCACGGCTCCATGTGCATGGAGTTAAAGTCGAAGAACGCGCGCAGCTCGGGGTCCATATCCGGGTTGTTCTGCCAGGCCGGTGGCACAAGCAGACGCATGGCGCGCACGATGTCCATCCCGCCCGCCAGCAGCAGTTCCAGCATGTTATCCATTGAGCTGGAGTCAGAGCCGGTTTCGTTCACGAACGGCGCGGCATCGTGCAGGTCAGGGATCAGCGGCGTCTGGAACTTATAGGTACGGGCGCGGGCCCACTGGCGGTTACCGGTGATGGTGTTGATCTCGCCGTTGTGCGCCAGGTAGCGGAACGGCTGAGCCAGCGGCCAGCGTGGAACGGTGTTGGTGGAGAAGCGCTGGTGGAACAGGCAAATGGCCGATTCCAGACGCAGGTCCGCCAGGTCCAGGTAGAAGCGCGGCAGGTCAGCCGGCATACACAGACCCTTATAGATGTTCACCAGGTTAGAGAGGCTACAAACGTAGAACTCTTTATCGTCCTGGAGACGTTTTTCAATGCGGCGGCGGGCAATAAACAGACGGCGTTCCATATCACGCGGACGCCAGCCCGCAGGCGCGTTGACGAAAATCTGTTCAATACGAGGCAGCGAGGAGAGGGCGATTTCACCGAGCACCCCTTCGTTGGTTGGCACATTGCGCCAGCCGACAATCGACAGGGTTTCACGCTGAAGTTCTTCTTCGACGATGCGGCGTGAGGCGGCAGCCTTTTCAGGATCCTGGTTCAGGAACAGCATGCCGACAGCGTAGTTTTTGGCTAAACGCCAGCCGCGCTCTTCCGCCACGATGCGGAAGAAACGATCCGGTTTTTGCAGCAGCAGGCCGCAACCGTCGCCCGTTTTACCATCGGCAAGAATAGCGCCACGGTGCTGCATTCGGGCCAGTGCGTGAATAGCAGTACGCACTACCTTGTGGCTAGGTTCGCCTTCTATGTGGGCGATCAGGCCGAAACCACAGTTATCCTTCTCAAGGGATTTATCGTACAACATATCAGTGAACCTCCCCAGGCTCGTCGGGCTTCCCACTGAACTTTACCGTGGCGCACAGGCACAGAAAGAGCATGGCGACGGGGTTTGCGTTTCATACGCGGACCTCGCATTCGCCCTCTTTTTCATCCTTTCGCGCAGGTAAACAAGTTTGAGGACTTGCTTCAGAGGGAATCTCAATTACTGCATAAATATGATGAGCAGGCCGCTCATCCAGAAAGCTTCCAGCGGATTTCCAACTTATCGGGAATTGGTACACAGGTCAAATGGCAATCTTATTTATACAAAAATGTGCTAAAGAGAGTTTATGTCTTTGAAATTAAATGTCATTTAACTATTTTTACATTGATTGTATGCCCTGGCAGGACGCAGCGGAGTGTGATCTGACTCACTATATGAAAGCGGTATTATCAATGTAGCGTGCTGAATAGCCGTTTTATAGCAGAATAATAATCTGGCAATGGCTGAAAACCCGCATAAACCCACTGTTTTTCAGTGGTGGCGCTATAAATGAAAAAAACAATCAGAACATAAGGAAAAGTAATCACGGGTAGCGTGAATGAAATTGCAGTAATCCTGAGTATTTATTCATATAGATAAAAGCCGTCCAGGGCGATTGATCCAGGTCATCGCCGACAGAGGCTAAAAGTGGCAGGCTTGTCCCCTTTCTCCGGGACGGTCTATCAGATTATGCAGTTACAGAAATTAGTCAATATGTTTGGTGGGGATCTTTTGCAGCGGTATGGGCAAAAGGTTCATAAGCTGACGCTGCACGGCGGGTTTAGCTGCCCGAATCGCGATGGCACCATCGGGCGCGGCGGCTGCACCTTCTGTAACGTTGCGTCCTTTGCTGACGAAGCCCAGCAGCATAAATCTATCGCTGAACAGCTTGTCCATCAGGCAAGCCAGGTGAACCGCGCGAAGCAGTATCTGGCCTATTTTCAGGCCTACACCAGCACGTGGGCGGAAGTACAGGTGCTGCGCTCTATGTATCAGCAGGCCGTCAGCCAGACTAACATCGTTGGGCTGTGCGTGGGCACGCGCCCGGACTGCGTACCGGACGCGGTGCTGGACCTGCTCAGCGAGTACAAAGAGCAAGGCTACGAGATCTGGCTGGAGCTGGGCCTGCAGACCGCGCATGACAAAACCCTGCACCGTATTAACCGTGGCCATGATTTCGCCTGCTACCAGCGCACCACGCGCCTGGCCCGCGAGCGCGGGCTGAAGGTCTGCTCGCATCTGATTGTCGGCTTGCCGGGTGAAGGGCAGCAGCACGGCCTGGAGACGCTGGAAAAGGTGGTTGAGACCGGCGTGGACGGCATTAAGCTGCACCCGCTGCATATCGTTACGGGAAGCATTATGGCGAAAGCCTGGGAAGCCGGGCGGTTAAGCGGTATTGAGCTTGAGGACTATACGGTGACGGCGGGGGAGATGATTCGCCACACCCCGCCGGAAATCGTCTACCACCGCATCTCGGCCAGCGCCCGCCGTCCAACGCTTCTGGCACCGCTATGGTGTGAGAACCGCTGGACGGGGATGGTGGAAATCGACCGCTACCTGCAGGAGAACGGCGTGCAGGGGGCGGCGCTTGGCCGCCCGTGGGTTCCCCGTCTAACGGCGACGGCCGCCTAACAGACTTCCCAGCATGCCGCGCACTATCTGATTGGTGACCTGTCTCGCGGCGCTTTTCGCCATGGTTTGTACCACGCCGTCGCGCTTGCCGCCGCGCGGCCCGGTGCTGCCGAACAGGATGTCTTTGAGACCCCCGAGAATACCGTCATCCACGGCGACAGACTGCCCTTTAGCGGCAGGCGCATCTTGGGATTCGGTGGTCGCCTGCACTCCTTTTTGCAGCATCTCGAACGCGGACTCGCGATCAACCTCGTCTTCGTACTTCCCGTAAACCGGAGAGTGGTTAATCAGGCCGTTACGTTCATCGTCGGTAACCGGCCCCATGCGCGAGCAGGGCGCGATCACCATGGCGCGTTCCACCACGGACGGGCTGCCCTTCGCATCCAGGAATGAGATCAGCGCTTCACCGGTGCCTAACGCCTGAATCGCCGCTTCGGTATCAAAGGCAGGATTAGCGCGCATGGTCTGCGCGGCGGCTTTCACCGCTTTCTGATCCTTCGGCGTAAAGGCGCGCAGGGCGTGCTGCACGCGGTTACCGAGCTGGCCGAGCACGTTATCCGGGATATCCGACGGGTTTTGTGAAACAAACCAGACGCCAACGCCTTTGGAGCGGATCAGGCGAATGACCTGTTCAATTTTATCCAGCAATACCTGCGGCGCATCGTTAAACAGAAGGTGCGCTTCGTCGAAGAAGAAGACCAGCTTCGGTTTTTCCAGATCGCCCGCTTCGGGTAACTGTTCGTAGAGCTCAGAGAGCATCCACAGCAGGCTGGCGGCGTAGAGCTTTGGCATCTGGTAGAGCTTCTCGGAGCTCAGAATGTTGATGATGCCTTTGCCGCTGCTGTCGGTGCGCATCCAGTCTTTAATATCCAGCATCGGCTCGCCGAAGAAGTGTTCGGCACCCTGTTGCTCCAGGGTCAGCAACCCGCGCTGAATGGCGCCCACCGAGGCGCTGCTGATATTGCCGTACTGGTTCTGGAAGGATTTGGCGTTATCGCCGATGTACTGCGTAATGGCGCGCAGATCTTTGAAATCAAGCAGCAACAGCCCCTGATCGTCGGCAATGCGGAAGATAATATTCAGCACGCCGGACTGCACGTCGTTGAGGTTAAGCAGACGGGCCAGCAGCAGCGGGCCGAGGTCGGAGACGGTAGCGCGCACCGGGTGGCCTTTCTCACCAAAGATATCCCACACTACCACCGGATTGTTATGCGGCGTCCAGTCCGTGATGCCAATATTCTTCAGCCGTTCAAGCAGTTTCTCAGAGGCCGTACCTTCCTGAGCCACACCGGTTAAATCGCCTTTCACGTCAGCCATAAAGACCGGTACGCCAATCTCCGAAAGCGACTCAGCCAGCTTTTGCAGGGTGACGGTTTTGCCTGTCCCGGTCGCTCCGGTGATCAGACCGTGGCGGTTCGCCATCGCAGGCAGTAAATACAGCTCTTTTTCCAGCGTCCGGGCAATTAACAATGGTGTACTCATGATGCGCTTCCTCTCTTAGTCCTGGGTGGAGTATAGGCAACCTGACCGCAATTTGGTTGAGTAAATTCCTGACTTTGCGGCGCATTATCCAGCGCGGACTATGCTTTTGCATACGGTTCACAAAAATAGTGGGAAACGATGTCCAGATTCTTCTTTAACGATCGCAAACAGCTGGTCAACGATGCCATTGAAGGCATACTGCTTTCTGCGCCACACGCAAATCTCGTCAAACTTGATATCGATCCGGCCATCAGGATCGTCGCACGCGGCGACTGGGACAAAAGCCGCGTGGCGGTGATCTCCGGCGGCGGCTCAGGCCACGAACCCGCGCACGCCGGGTTTGTCGGCAAAGGGATGCTGACGGCGGCAGTGTGTGGCGATCTGTTTGCCTCGCCGAGCGTGGATGCGGTGCTGAATGCCATTGTGGCGGTCACGGGCGATCGCGGCTGTCTGCTGATTGTCAAAAACTACACCGGCGATCGCCTGAACTTTGGCCTCGCGGCAGAAAAGGCCAAACGCTACGGTCTTAAGGTGGAGATGGCGATCGTGGCGGACGATATTGCGCTGCCGGATAACAAACAGCCGCGCGGTATTGCCGGTACGGCACTGGTGCACAAGATTGCGGGCTATGCGGCGGAGCACGGTAAATCGCTAAGCGAGGTGCGGGATATTGCGCAACAGGCCTGCGATAACCTCTGGAGTCTGGGCGTTGCGATGCAAACGTGCAACCTGCCGGGCAGCGACGAGGAAGAGGGGCGCATTAAGCAGGGCCATGTCGAGCTGGGGCTGGGCATTCACGGCGAGCCCGGTGCTTCCGTCGTGGATACGCAGAACAGCAAAGCCATTATCGACACGCTGGTGACGCCGTTACGCGCGCAGGCGGGAGAAGGGCGGTTTGCGGTATTGATTAACAATCTCGGCGGCGTATCGGCGCTGGAGATGGCGCTGCTGACCAAAGAGCTGGCGCATTCGGCGCTGAAAGAGGAGATCGCGTACCTGATAGGCCCCGCGCCGCTGGTGAGCGCGCTGGACATGAAGGGCTTTTCGCTCACGCTGCTTAAGCTCAACGACTTCTTTGAAAAGGCGATTCACGCCGAGGTCGAAACGCTGGGCTGGCAGAAGCCCGTGGCGTTTGCGCCACTGCGCACCGTGGCGCATACCGCCATTCACGATCGCGTGGAATACACTCCGTCGGACAATCTGCGGGTGGGAGAGTATGTCTCCTCGGTGACGAAAACGCTGCTCCAGCTGGAAAACCGACTGAACGCGCTGGATGCCAAAGTGGGCGACGGCGATACCGGCTCCACTTTTGCGCAAGGGGCGCGGGATATTGCGCAGCGTCTGGAGGATCGCAAGCTCCCGCTTGATAACGTATCGACGCTGCTGTTGCTGGTGGGCGAGCGCCTGGCGACGGTGATGGGCGGATCGAGCGGGGTGCTGATGTCGATCTTCTTCACTGCGGCCGGGCAAAAGCTTCACGATGGTCAGCCGCTGCCCGAGGCATTGCTCAGCGGGCTGGCGCAGATGAAGCAGTACGGTGGGGCAGATCTCGGCGATCGTACCCTGATCGATGCGCTGCAGCCGGCGCTGGAGGCGTTGCTGAAAGGCGATATCGAGGCAGCGGCGCAGGCCGCACAGCACGGTGCCGAAGCAACGGCGAAAATGGCGAAAGCCGGCGCGGGACGTTCATCGTATGTGAATAAAGAGAATCTGGATGGGGTAATGGATCCCGGTGCGGTCGCGGTGGCTGAGGTGTTTAAGGCCCTGGTAGATGCAAAACGGTAACGACCGTTACCGTTTTTAGTGTGTACGCCCTCTCCCTGTGGGAGAGGGTTGGGGTGAGGGCATCAGGCCGCACATTCCCCGCCTATGTCACATCAAAAATCCGCTTTCAACACCACGCGGTAGCGGGCTTTGCCGTCACGCACGTGCTGGATCGCTTCGTTGATTTTCGACATCGGATACAGTTCAGTGGTCGGGGCCACTTTGGTGCGTCCGGCAAACTTCATCAGCTTGCGCAACTCAAACGGCGTACCGGTCGCGGAGCCTGACACGCTGCGATCCCCGCCGATCAGGGTAAACGCCGGAACCGGCAGCGGCTTCATCACAGCACCTACGGTATGGAAGTTACCGCCGTAGGCCAGCGCCTCAAAGTACGGCTGCCAGTTGAGATCGACGTTAACGGTGTTGATGATCAGGTCAAACTGCCCAGCCAGCGCGTTAAGCGCTTCAGGATCGCGGCTGTTCACGACTTTATCCGCACCCATCGCCAGCACTTCTTTCTCTTTCGCCGGGTTCGAGCTGAATGCCGTGACTTCACAGCCCATCGCGTGCAGCAGCTTGATAGCGATATGGCCCAGACCGCCAATACCAATCACGCCCACGCGGCTGGTGGCGGTGATATGGTGCATCAGCAGGGGTTTGAAGACGGTGATACCGCCGCACAGCAGCGGACCGGCGGATTCGATATCAATGCTGTCCGGCAGCGGGATCACCCATTGCCAGTCGGCGCGCAGTTTGTCGGCAAAACCGCCTTTGTTCAGAATGGTGGGAACGGCGCCTTCGAGGCAGTTGATCTGATTACCGCTGATACAGGCGTCACAGTGGCCACAGCTGCGTGCCGTCCAGCCAATGCCCACGCGCTGGCCCACTTTCAGCCCTTTGTCCTGCGCGGCGCTACCGAGCGCCACGACGCGGCCAATAACTTCGTGCCCGGCAACCAGCGGATAGCTGGAGAAGCCCCATTCGTTATCGATCATCGAGAGATCCGAGTGGCAGATCCCGCAGTAATCAACCTGTACTTCGACGTCTTCTGCTTTTAGTTCGCCGGCATCGTACTCGTACAGCTCAAGTTCTGCACCCGCCTGCGGTGCGGCGTAGCTTTTTATCTTCGACATCGTGTTTCCCCCGTTGTGGTGTGAACTGAGAGTGTAGAGCATTCAGTTTACAGCCGCTTAACAGAAGAGGGCAGGAACGAAAGTTACAGACTTTTCAGCATTCTGACTTCGCAATCAACGTGGCCGGTACAGCCCAGCGGTGCATCGATATGCTCAAAGCCCAGATGTTCATACAGGCCGATGGCCTCTTTGAGGAAAGCGGTTGTTTCAAGGTAGCAGCGTGTAAAACCCTGCTTGCGCGCGTGGTCCAGCGCAATCAGCGCCAGCTTTTTTGCCAGTCCTTGCCCGCGCGCCGTTGGCAGGAAATACATTTTCTGTAGTTCACAGATATCCGGCTCGCTGCAGCTGAGGGGCGCTACGCCGCCGCCGCCCACCACCTGGCCGTTCTGCTCGATTACCCAGTAGGCATGCCCTGGCTGGCTGTAGAGCTGGTAAAGCTCGTCCAGGTTCGGGTCAGCAACCGTGTAGCCTTTGTCAGCCGTCAGGCCATATTCGGCAGAAACGGTGCGGATAACGGCGGCGATTGCCGGGTTATCCTGCTCAGCGATCCGGCGCATCGTCGTCGCGACGGGGGTAATCACGCTCATAGCATTACTCATAACAAAAATTGACACATAACTGCTGTTAATAGCACCGCAGAAAGGGGAGTGCAAGCGAGGAGTTTTCAGGAAGGTTACCCCTTACGCCCTGAAGCGTAAGGGGTAAAAGCATTACAGGGCTGCGATAACCGCCTGCTGCTCGATCAGTTTGGTCTTCGCATCGGCGAAAGCAACCAGACGCTCGCGCTCTTTCGCGATGACCGCTTCCGGCGCGCGGGCCACAAAGCCTTCGTTCGCCAGCTTGCTTTCGATTTTGCCAATTTCCACGTCGACTTTTGCCACTTCTTTCGCCAGACGAGCCAGCTCGGCGTCTTTGTCGATCAGGCCCGCCATCGGGATCAGCAGCTCGGCACCGTCGATGATTTTGGTCACGGAAACCGGACCTTTGTCATCCGCAGGCAGCACGGTGATGCTTTCCAGACGCGCCATGGTCTTCAGGAAAGTGTTGTTCTCAGTGACGCGACGAACGACCGCTTCGCTGCAGCCACGAAGCAGCAGCTCCAGCGGTTTGCCAGGGGCGATGTTCATTTCAGCACGGATGTTACGTACCGCAACGATCGCCTGTTTCAGCCACTCGGTATCCGCGGACGCCGCTTCATCAACCTTGGCCGCATCGAATTCCGGGAACGGCTGCAGCATGATGGTATCGGCGTTGATGCCCGCAATTACCTTCACGCGCTGCCAGATGGTTTCGGTGATAAATGGAATGACCGGATGCGCCAGGCGCAGCAGGCCTTCCAGAACGGTAATCAGCGTGTTGCGCGTGCCGCGTAGTTCCGCCTCAGTGCCGCCGTTCATCACCGGCTTCGCCAGCTCCAGATACCAGTCGCAGAACTGGTTCCAGGTGAATTCATACAGAATGCCCGCCGCGATATCGAAGCGGTAGCTGTCCAGCGCCTCGCGGAACGCTTTCACCGTCTGGTTGAATTCCGCCAGGATCCAGCGGTCTGCCAGAGACAGCGTCATCTCGCCGCCGTTGAAGCCACAGTCCTGATCTTCGGTATTCATCAGCACGAAGCGGCTGGCGTTCCACAGTTTGTTACAGAAGTTACGGTAACCTTCCAGACGCTTCATGTCCCAGTTGATGTCACGACCGGTTGAGGCCAGTGCCGCCAGGGTGAAGCGCAGGGCGTCGGTACCGTGAGACTCGATCCCGTTCGGGAACTGCTTCTCGGTGCGCTTGCGGATTTTCTCAGCCAGCTGCGGCTGCATCATGTTGCCGGTACGTTTTTCCAGCAGATCTTCCAGAGAGATACCGTCAACCATATCCAGCGGGTCAATCACGTTCCCCTTGGACTTGGACATCTTCTGGCCTTCATCGTCGCGGATCAGACCGGTCATGTAGACGGTATGGAACGGAACCTGCGGCTTGCCGTCTTCGTCTTTGATGAAGTGCATGGTCATCATGATCATGCGGGCAATCCAGAAGAAGATAATGTCGAAGCCGGACACCATCACGCTGGTTGGGTGGAACTGACGCAGTGCGTCGGTGTTTTCTGGCCAGCCGAGGGTGGAGAAGGTCCACAGCGCGGAGGAGAACCAGGTGTCCAGAACGTCTTCGTCCTGACGCAGCGCAACGTCCGCGCTCAGGTTGTTTTCCTGACGCACTTCGTCTTCGCTACGGCCAACGTAAACGTTGCCTTCGTTGTCGTACCACGCCGGAATACGGTGACCCCACCACAGCTGACGGGAGATACACCAGTCCTGAATGTCGCGCATCCAGGAGAAGTACATGTTTTCGTACTGCTTCGGCACGAACTGAATGCTGCCGTTCTCAACCGCTTCCACAGCCGGTTTCGCCAGCACGTCGGCACGCACGTACCACTGGTCGGTCAGCATTGGCTCGATAACCACGCCGCCACGGTCGCCGTACGGCACGGTCAGATCGTGAGGTTTGATCTCTTCCAGCAGGCCGAGCGCGTCAACGGCAGCCACGATGGCTTTACGCGCGGCAAAACGCTCCAGCTTCTGGAACTCAGCCGGGATGTCGCTGGAGTAAACGTCGGATTCGTTGCCTTTGGTGTCGTACACTTCTGCGCTTTCGCGGATATCACCGTCGAAGGTCAGAATGTTGATCATCGGCAGGGCGTGACGACGGCCGACTTCATAGTCGTTGAAGTCGTGTGCAGGGGTGATTTTTACGCAGCCGGTGCCTTTTTCCATGTCGGCGTGTTCGTCGCCCACAATCGGAATACGGCGGTTTACCAGCGGCAGCACCACGAATTTGCCGATCAGATCTTTATAACGCGGATCTTCCGGGTTAACGGCTACGCCGGTATCGCCCAGCAGGGTTTCCGGACGGGTGGTCGCGACCACCAGGTAATCTTTACCGTCGGCGGTTTTTGCGCCATCGGCCAGCGGATAGCGGATGTGCCACATGGAGCCTTTAGACTCGCGGTTTTCCACTTCCAGGTCAGAGATGGCGGTGCGCAGTTTTGGATCCCAGTTTACCAGGCGTTTGCCGCGGTAAATCAGGTCTTCTTTGTACAGGCGGACGAAAACTTCTTTAACGGCGTTGGACAGGCCTTCGTCCATGGTGAAGCGCTCGCGCTCCCAGTCCACGGAGTTGCCTAGACGGCGCATCTGACGGGTAATTGTGCCGCCGGATTCCGCCTTCCACTGCCAGATTTTGTCGATGAACGCGTCGCGACCGTAGTCGTGGCGGGTTTTTCCTTCTTCAGCGGCAATTTTACGCTCAACTACCATCTGGGTCGCGATACCCGCGTGGTCAGTCCCCGCCTGCCACAGGGTGTTTTTACCCTGCATGCGCTGGTAGCGGATCATGGTGTCCATGATGGTCTGCTGGAAAGCATGACCCATATGCAAACTGCCGGTGACGTTCGGCGGCGGGATCATGATGCAGAAGGACTCTTTGCTTTCGTCGCCGTTAGGCTTGAAATAGCCCTGCTGTTCCCAGTGCTCGTAAAGCGGCTGTTCGATATCGCGTGGGTTATATGTCTTTTCCATTATTTCCAGGTTGCCGTATTCAGGTTAAAACCAGCCAGGCGGTACGCTTTATAGCGTTCGCGCGCCAGTTGTTTCAAAGATTCTTCGTAAGGGACAAAGTCTACCACTTCTGTGAAAGCGGTGGCAAAATCTGCAAAATCTATCCGCAGGCTAATCAGAATATCGCGCGCGCTGCTGTTGCGCTTTTGCGGCCAGGCAATTTCAACCGGTGCACCGCCGCGCGGGCCTTCGCCCGACAGGTTATGCGGCACAAAACTCTCCGGCGGGCGCGCCCACAGCGCTTCATCCAGGCGAATCGCCTGCTGTTCATCTTCACAGGCAATCAGAACGCGTTTACCTGCGCGCCAACGTTCTGCGGCAATTTCACACACCAGCTGTTCTACGGCGCTGAGGCCATCCTGATGGGTGTCGTTGTCCAGAAGGTAGAACGTTGCATTCTTCATATATGGGGCTTCTTGTGCTCACTTTAAATGCTTAAGCCGGGCGGCGGCTTCGCCTTACCCGGCCTACGGTTTACTGCCGTTTTGACTTACTCGTCGCCGTTAAAACCTGCGCGGTTCAGCAGGAACTGCGACAGCAGCGCCACTGGACGACCGGTTGCGCCTTTAGCTTTACCGGAGCGCCATGCGGTGCCCGCGATATCCAGGTGCGCCCAGTTGTACTTGCGGGTGAAGCGTGCCAGGAAGCAGCCCGCGGTGATCGCCCCGCCAGGACGTCCGCCAATGTTCGCCATATCCGCAAAGTTAGACTCCAGCTGATCCTGATACTCGTCACCCAGCGGCAGACGCCATGCGCGGTCCCCGGCCTGCTCTGAGGCACCAATAAGCTCGTGCGCCAGCGGATTGTGGTTCGACATCAGGCCGGTGATGTGGTGGCCCAGCGCAATCACACAGGCTCCGGTGAGGGTAGCGACGTCAATCACCGCTTCCGGCTCGAAGCGCTCAACGTAGGTCAGCACGTCACAGAGTACCAGACGGCCTTCGGCGTCGGTGTTCAGCACTTCAACGGTCTGGCCGGACATGGTGGTCAGAACGTCACCCGGACGATAGGCGCGCCCGCCAGGCATGTTTTCGCAGCCCGCCAGAACGCCGATCACGTTGATAGGCAGCTGCAGTTCCGCGACCATGCGCATCACGCCGTAAACCGCCGCCGCACCGCACATGTCGTACTTCATCTCATCCATGCCTTCGGCAGGCTTGATGGAGATACCGCCGGAGTCGAAGGTCAGGCCTTTACCGACGAGCACAATCGGGCGCGCGTCTTCGGATGGATTGCCTTTGTACTCGATGACGGACATCAGGGATTCGTTCTGCGAGCCGTTACCGACCGCCAGGTAAGAGTGCATCCCCAGCTCTTTCATCTGCTGTTCGCCGATGACGCGGGTAATGACGTTTTTGCTGTAGGCGTCGGCCAGCTGACGCGCCTGAGAGGCCAGGTACGCCGCGTTACAGATGTTAGGCGGCATGTTGCCGAGATCTTTGGCCGCTTTAATGCCGGCTGCGATCGCCAGACCGTGCTGGATCGCGCGTTCGCCGCTGGTCAGCTCGCGACGGGTCGGCACGTTAAAGACCATTTTACGCAGTGGACGACGCGGCTCGCTTTTATTGGTCTTCAGCTGATCGAAGCTGTACAGGCTCTCTTTTGCCGTTTCAACCGCCTGACGCACTTTCCAGTAGGTGTTACGTCCTTTAACGTGCAGTTCCGTCAGGAAGCAGACGGCTTCCATTGAGCCGGTATCATTCAGCGTATTGATTGTTTTCTGAATCACCTGCTTATACTGACGTTCATCCAGCTCGCGTTCTTTGCCGCAGCCAATCAGCAGAATACGTTCTGACAGTACGTTCGGAACATGGTGCAGTAACAGCGTCTGCCCAGGTTTGCCTTCCAGTTCGCCACGGCGCAGCAGGGCGCTAATATAGCCGTCACTGATTTTATCGAGTTGCTCGGCGATCGGGGAGAGTCGGCGTGGTTCAAAGACGCCCACAACGATGCAGGCACTCCGCTGTTTCTCCGGGCTACCGCTTTTTACACTGAACTCCATGCACTACGCTCCTGAATCTTAAAGACAACGGCGGCAGCTACGGATAGAATTGAAACCTTTCGTAACTCATGTCCGCTGTTGTGGTGACTTCGTGTTAATCTTACGTTACTACGGTTTCGACACGTCAGAAAAAGTCCTGAAGCGTGAATCCGCCGGATGTTTTAATCTTAGCGATGATTTCGACGACTCAAGAGAATAAATGACGTTTAAGCCATGAAACAAGCGATTTTCCAGCAAAGAGACGGGTTTTTACGGGCGTATTTAAAGTGATAATCATAAGATATCTGGTGCGGGAGACGCTCAAAAGCCAACTGGCGATCCTCTTCATCCTGCTGCTGATTTTTTTCTGTCAGAAGCTGGTTAAGATCCTCGGTGCGGCCGTTGACGGCGAAATTCCAACTAATCTGGTGCTTTCCCTGCTTGGTTTAGGGATCCCGGAAATGGCGCAGCTCATCCTGCCGCTAAGTCTTTTCCTTGGCCTGCTCATGACGCTTGGGAAACTCTACACCGAGAGTGAAATCACGGTGATGCATGCCTGTGGTCTGAGCAAAGCGGTACTGGTGAAAGCGGCCATGATACTGGCGCTGTTCACGGGTATTGTCGCGGCGGTGAATGTGATGTGGGCGGGTCCCATGTCTTCCCGTCATCAGGACGAAGTGCTGGCCGAAGCGAAAGCCAACCCCGGCATGGCAGCCTTAGCTCAGGGTCAGTTCCAGCAGGCGACCGACGGCAACTCCGTGCTGTTTATTGAGAGCGTTGACGGCAGTAAATTCAACGACGTATTCCTGGCGCAGTTACGTCCCAAAGGTAACGCGCGTCCTTCCGTGGTGGTTGCAGACTCCGGTCAGCTTGCTCAGCGCAAAGATGGTTCTCAGATCGTGACGCTGAACAAAGGCACCCGTTTCGAAGGCACCGCGATGCTGCGCGACTTCCGTATTACGGATTTCCAGAACTATCAGGCCATTATCGGCCATCAGGCGGTGGCGCTCGATCCAACGGATACCGAGCAAATGGACATGCGTACCCTGTGGAATACCGATACCGACAGAGCGCGCGCTGAGTTCCACTGGCGTATTACGCTTGTCTTCACCGTGTTTATGATGGCGCTGATTGTCGTTCCGCTGAGCGTGGTGAACCCGCGCCAGGGACGCGTGCTCTCTATGCTGCCGGCGATGCTGCTTTACCTGATCTATTTCCTGCTGCAAACCTCGATTCGTTCTAACGGCGCGAAGGGTAAGCTGGACCCTATGGTCTGGACATGGTTCGTCAACAGCCTGTACATCTTACTGGCGCTGGGATTAAACCTGTGGGATACGGTGCCTGTGCGCCGCATACGTGCCCGATTCTCGCGTAAAGGAGCCATCTAATGCAGGCGTTTGGCGTTCTTGATCGCTATATCGGTAAAACCATTTTTACCACCATCATGATGACGTTGTTCATGCTGGTGTCGCTCTCCGGCATTATCAAATTTGTCGATCAGCTGAAAAAAGCCGGGCAGGGGAGCTATGACGCGATGGGCGCGGGGATGTATACCCTGCTCAGCGTGCCGAAAGATGTGCAGATTTTCTTCCCGATGGCGGCCCTGCTGGGCGCGCTGCTGGGGCTAGGAATGCTGGCGCAGCGCAGCGAGCTGGTCGTTATGCAGGCCTCGGGCTTTACCCGCATGCAGGTTGCGCTGTCGGTCATGAAAACCGCGATCCCACTGGTGCTGTTGACCATGGCGATTGGCGAGTGGGTCGCGCCGCAGGGCGAACAGATGGCGCGTAACTACCGTGCGCAGGCCATGTACGGCGGCTCGCTGCTCTCGACCCAACAAGGTTTATGGGCGAAAGACGGTAAAAACTTCGTCTACATCGAACGGGTGAAGGGGAATGATGAACTGGGTGGGGTCAGCATCTATGCTTTCGATGACCAGCGCCGTCTGGAGTCAGTCCGCCACGCCTCTTCGGCGAAATTTGACGCCGAACATAAACTGTGGCGTTTGTCCCAGGTCGATGAGTCTGACCTGACCGATCCGAAACAGATCGCCGGTTCTCAGACTGTAACCGGTACGTGGAAGACCAACCTGACGCCCGATAAGCTCGGTGTTGTTGCGCTGGACCCTGACGCGCTCTCCATCAGCGGTTTGCACAACTATGTGAAATATCTGAAGTCGAGCGGGCAGGATGCGGGACGTTATCAGCTCAACATGTGGAGCAAGATCTTCCAGCCAATGTCCGTGGCGGTGATGATGCTGATGGCGCTGTCGTTTATCTTCGGCCCGTTACGCAGCGTGCCGATGGGCGTGCGCGTAGTGACCGGTATCAGCTTCGGCTTTGTGTTCTACGTGCTCGATCAGATCTTCGGTCCGCTGACGCTGGTTTATGGCATTCCGCCGATAATTGGTGCGCTGCTGCCAAGCGCAAGTTTCCTCCTGATCAGCCTCTGGCTGCTGTTGAAACGCTCCTGATCGATCTCTCCTCGCTTCCGGTTAACCGGGAGCGAGGCTAATCTCCTGTTTCACCCCGCACTTTTTCTCACAACCTTCAACGCCTCGCCCTGAATTTGAGTATTATTGAGCGATAAAGTCGTGAAGGGATCCTCTATGAAGCAAATTCGAATGCTTGCCCAGTATTACGTCGACCTGATGATGAAGCTTGGGCTGGTGCGTTTCTCCATGCTGCTTGCGCTGGCGCTGGTCGTTCTGGCCATTGTCGTGCAAATGGCCGTCACCATGGTTCTGCATGGTCAGGTCGAGAGTATCGACGTTATCCGCTCCATATTCTTTGGCTTGCTCATTACTCCCTGGGCGGTCTATTTCCTTTCCGTGGTGGTTGAACAGCTGGAAGAGTCCCGTCAGCGCCTGTCAAAACTGGTCGATAAACTGGAAGAGATGCGCGAGCGCGACCTGAAGCTCAACGTCCAGCTTAAAGACAACATTGCGCAGCTGAATCAGGAGATTTCAGATCGTGAGAAGGCGGAAGCCGAGCGTCAGGCCACGCTGGAGCAGCTGAAAATCGAAATGAAAGAGCGCGAGGTCACGCAGATCCAGCTTGAGCAGCAATCCTCTTTCCTGCGGTCGTTCCTCGATGCTTCGCCGGATCTGGTGTTTTACCGTAATGAAGATAAAGAGTTTTCCGGCTGTAACCGGGCGATGGAGTTGCTCACAGGGAAAAGCGAGAAGCAGCTGATTAACCTGAAGCCGCAGGACGTTTACTCTGAAGAAGCGGCGGCCAAGGTCATGGAGACGGACGAAAAAGTATTCCGCCATAACGTCTCGCTGACCTATGAACAGTGGCTGGATTACCCGGACGGACGCAAAGCCTGTTTTGAGATCCGTAAGGTGCCCTACTATGACCGCGTGGGGAAACGCCACGGCCTGATGGGCTTTGGCCGCGATATCACCGAGCGTAAGCGCTACCAGGACGCTCTGGAGCGCGCCAGCCGTGATAAGACGACCTTTATCTCCACCATCAGCCACGAGCTGCGTACGCCGCTTAATGGCATTGTCGGGCTGAGCCGTATTCTGCTGGATACCGACCTGACCGCAGAGCAGGAAAAATACCTCAAGACTATCCATGTCTCAGCGGTCACGCTGGGTAATATCTTCAACGATATTATTGATATGGATAAGATGGAGCGCCGTAAAGTTCAGCTTGATAATCAGCCTGTTGATTTCACCAGCTTCCTTGCCGACCTCGAAAACCTGTCCGGCCTGCAGGCGCAGCAGAAGGGACTGAGTTTTGTCATGGAGCCAACCCTGCCGCTGCCGCATAAAGTGGTGACTGACGGCACGCGTCTGCGCCAGATCCTGTGGAACCTTATCAGCAACGCGGTGAAATTTACCCAGAAGGGGCAGGTGGCGGTGCGCATCCGCTATGACGAAGGCGACATGCTGCACTTCGAGGTGGAGGACTCCGGGATAGGTATTCCGCAGGAGGAGCAGGACAAAATTTTCGCCATGTACTACCAGGTGAAGGACAGCAACGGCGGGAAACCGGCGACCGGAACGGGCATTGGCCTGGCGGTCTCTAAACGGCTGGCGAAGAGTATGGGTGGCGATATCACCGTTGCCAGCCAGCCGGGTAAAGGGTCAACCTTCACGCTGACGGTCCATGCGCCGGCGGTGGCGGAAGAGGTTGAAGACACCTTTGAAAACGACGACATGCCGCTGCCCGCGCTGCACGTCCTGCTGGTGGAAGATATTGAGCTGAACGTGATTGTGGCGCGCTCGGTGCTGGAAAAACTGGGCAACAGCGTGGATGTCGCGATGACCGGTAAGGCCGCGCTGGAGATGTTTAAACCGGGCGAATACGATCTTGTTCTGCTGGATATTCAGCTGCCGGATATGACCGGGCTGGATATTTCTCGAGAGCTGACGCGTCAGTACGCGGCCGACGAACTGCCGCCGCTGGTGGCGCTGACGGCGAACGTGCTGAAAGATAAAAAAGAGTATCTCGATGCCGGTATGGACGATGTACTCAGCAAGCCGCTGGCGGTGCCTGCTCTGACCGCCATGATTAAGAAGTTCTGGGATACCCGTGATGAAGAGGAGAGCACCATGACGTCTGCTGATAGCGCAAAAGCCCAAACGATACTCGATACCGCGATGCTGGAGCAGTACATCGATCTGGTCGGCCCGAAACTGATTACCGATGGTCTGGCGGTGTTCGAAAAAATGATGCCGGGCTATCTGAGCGTGCTGGAATCAAACCTGACCGCCCGGGACCAGAAGGGCATTGTCGAAGAAGGACATAAAATTAAAGGTGCGGCCGGCTCGGTCGGCTTACGCCATCTGCAGCAGCTGGGTCAACAGATTCAGTCGCCTGATTTACCTGCATGGGAAGATAACGTGGGTGATTGGGTTGAAGAGATGAAACAAGAGTGGCAAAACGATGTGGCGGTGCTTAAAGCCTGGGTCGACGCCAGAAAAAAATGACCCCGGCTTAACCGGGGTGCGCGAATACTGCGCCAACACCACGGAAATCGTGGCTGCGCCTGTTTTATAAAGTTATTTTCGAAAGGGCGCTGCCTGAAAAATTTAGGCCGCACGCAGATAAGATAGCAAATCTTAAATGGTTTGTTACATGAATCAGTGAAATGTGTGAAGCATAGCGTTTTAATCAAAATTATTAATGTGCTTCAGCAAGTTGCAGAAAAGGATTGTCATGATGAAAAAGATTGGTGTCGTGCTGAGCGGATGCGGTGTTTACGATGGTTCTGAAATACATGAAGCCGTAATCACGCTGCTGGCCCTGGCTAAGCAGGGAGCAGAGGTTATTTGTTTTGCGCCGGACAAAAATCAGGCGGATGTGATTAATCATCTGACCGGCGAGCCGATGGCGGAAACCCGTAATGTACTGATTGAAGCCGCGCGTATTGCGCGAGGTGATATCCATCCTCTTATTCAGGCAGACCCTACAGAGCTTGATGCGCTCATTGTGCCGGGTGGGTTTGGGGCGGCCAAAAATCTCAGTACCTTTGCTGCGCAGGGAGCGGAGTGTCAGATCGATCCTCATCTTAAAGCGCTGTCGCAGGCCATGCATGCGGCTGGAAAACCGCAGGGCTTTATCTGCATCGCGCCGGCAATGCTGCCCAGGATTTTTGATTTCCCGCTGCGGCTGACTATCGGGACGGATATTGATACCGCGGAGATCGTGGAGGAAATGGGGGGCGAGCACGTTCCTTGCCCGGTTGATGACATTGTGGTTGATGAAGATAACAAAATTGTCACCACGCCAGCGTATATGCTGGCGAATAATATCGCTGAGGCGGCCTCAGGTATTGAAAAGCTGGTGGCTCGCGTGCTGGTGCTGACTGAATGAGGCGTAAATTTGCCGCAGGCGCAGGAGTGAAACGTTTTCTCTTGCGCATCGTACTTGTGCTGGCGGTATTCTGGGGAGGCGGGCTGGCTTTATTCAGCATTATGCCGGTTCCGTTCTCTGCCGTTATGGTTGAGCGCCAGCTTAGCGCGTGGTTCAGCGGCGATTTCGGCTACGTTGCCCACTCTGACTGGGTGAGCATGGACGAGATCTCACCGTTCATGGGGCTGGCGGTCATCGCGGCGGAGGACCAGAAATTCCCGGAGCACTGGGGGTTCGACGTGGCGGCCATTGAGAAGGCGCTAGCCCATAACGAACGCCATGAAAACCGCGTGCGCGGTGCGTCAACCTTGTCGCAGCAGACGGCCAAAAATCTGTTTCTGTGGGATGGTCGAAGCTGGTTGCGAAAAGGGCTGGAAGCGGGGTTGACCCTGGGAATGGAAACGGTCTGGAGCAAAAAACGCATTCTGACCGTCTATCTCAACGTCGCTGAGTTTGGCGACGGTATTTTTGGCGTGGAAGCTGCCGCACAGCGGTATTTCAATAAGCCAGCCAGCCGTCTGAGCATGTCAGAAGCGGCGCTACTGGCCGCTGTGTTACCGAACCCTATCCGCTTTAAGGCCAGCGCCCCATCAGGGTACGTGCGAAGCCGTCAGGCGTGGATTATGCGCCAGATGAATCAGCTGGGTGGAGAGGGGTTTATGCAGCGTAATAATCTTATGTAGAGCGGGTAAGCGCATCGCTACCCGCCTGAATAGCAGACCTTAATCTTCGTCGAACCCTGCGTTAAACAGGGCAATCACCGCCGCCAGAGCTTCCTCTTCCTGAGGACCGGTGGCTTCAACCTCAATCTGGCGCCCTTTGGCGGAATCCAGCATCAGCAGCGCAATCACGCTGTTTGCTTCCGCTTCGGTACCTTCGTCATTCCGCAGCAGAACCTCGGCATCGAAACCCTGCATCAGCTCGAACAGCTTCATCGCCGGGCGTGCATGCATACCCAGCTTATTGGTGATCTCAACGGTTTGTTTTACGGTCATGTTTTACGTTTTTCCAGCGTGCGATGACGGGACTGAACGTTATTCCCGCGCGAGCGGAAATAGTCGGCCAGCTGTTCGGCGATATAAACCGAACGATGTTTACCGCCGGTACAGCCAATCGCCACCGTCAGGTAGCTACGATTGTTTGTCTCCAGCATAGGTAACCATAGCTCAAGGTAGCTTCGCGTCTGGTAGATAAAATTGTGTACTTCTGTGTGCCGGTCGAGGAACGCCGCCACCGGCTTATCCAGACCGGTCATTGGACGCAGCTTCGGATCCCAGTGCGGGTTCGGCAGGAAGCGCACGTCGAAAACGTAATCCGCATCGATTGGAATACCGTGCTTAAAGCCGAAGGATTCGAACACCATCGTCAGTTCGCGCTCGCGTTTACCCAACAGCCGGGTACGCAGCATTTCCGCCAGCTCGTGAACGGACATCTCAGAGGTGTCGACAATCAGGTCGGCACGAGAACGCAGCGGTTCCAGCAGGTCGCTCTCTTCATCGATAGCGCTCTCCAGAGAGAGGTTCTTGCTGGAAAGCGGGTGCAAGCGACGGGTATCGCTGTAGCGGCGGATCAGCGTATTGCGGTCTGCATCAAGGAACAGCAGCTGAGGCGAGAACGCGTCAGGCAGGTTGCTCATGGCCTGTTCGAAGATCTCTGGCGATTCAGGCATGTTGCGAACGTCGATACTGACGGCGGCAGAGGTTTGTCTCTCCGCCAGCGTGCGGGCCAGGTCGGGTAACAACACGACCGGCAGGTTATCGACGCAGTAAAAACCCATGTCTTCCAGGGCGCGCAGAGCAACGGATTTCCCCGACCCTGAACGGCCACTGACAATCATCAGCACCATGTTCCGTTTCTCCTCAGGACAACAGATGTGAAGGCCATCTCCTGGTTACGCATCATCCTGATTGCCTTCTGCTTCAGTGATAATTTGATAGAGCTCTTCATCACTTTGGGCCGAGCGCAGTCGACGGCAAATGGTTTTATCGGCCAGACGTTTTGCGACCAGCGACAGCGTATGCAGATGGGTTTTTGTCTGGTCAGCGGGCACCAGCAGCGCGAAGAGGAGATCGACGGGCTGGTTATCAATGGCATCGAAAGCGATGGGTGTTTCAAGCTGCACAAACACACCAACGGCACGCAGGGTATCCTCTTCCAGTTTGCCGTGCGGGATCGCGATGCCGTTGCCGATACCGGTACTGCCCATTTTTTCACGGGTCAGAATCGCTTCGAACACCACCTGCGGCGGCAGGCCCAGCTGTTTGGCAGCCAGTTCACTGATGATCTCCAGCGCACGTTTTTTGCTCTGGCAGTGAACCGCACTGCGGGTACATTCCTGGTTAAGGACATTGCTCAGTTGAAGAGCGGAATCGTTGTTCATCATAATTTCACCTAAGCGCTAACTGTACAAATGGCCTGTTGTGTTTCACAACAGGCCGTCCTGCACCCGTTAACTGCCCGGACAATTAGTGTTGTTTCAGTTTATCTTTATGTTTATTGAGCTGTCGTGCAAGCTTATCAATCAAGCCGTCGATAGCAGCGTACATGTCTTGCCCTTCCGCACTGGCATGCAGTTCACCCCCGTTAACATGCAGGGTGGCATCCGAGATATGAGTCACTTTCTCCACTTTCAACACAATATAGACCTGATTGATCCTTTCGAAATACTGCTCGAGTTTTGCAAACTTCGCGTTCACGAAGTCGCGTAAAGCCTCAGTAATTTCGACGTTTTGTCCAGTGATGTTGAGCTGCATAGTGTCTTCCTTATCGGTTGTGTCAGACCAGCTGTTTACGCTGGTTGGACGGCGGAATGGATAAAGACTCTCGATACTTCGCAACAGTACGACGTGCCACCATAATACCCTGATCGGACAGCATGGTGGTTAACTTACTATCGCTTAGTGGCTTCGCGGGGTTCTCCGCGGCGATCAACTTCTTCACCAGGGCACGAATGGCCGTTGACGACGCTTCGCCGCCGCCCTCGGTATTCACATGGCTGGAGAAGAAATACTTAAGCTCAAAAATACCGCGTGGACTGTGCAGATACTTCTGCGTGGTGACACGGGAAATGGTTGATTCATGCATCTCGACGGCCTGGGCGATATCCGCCAGTACCATCGGTTTCATATACTCTTCGCCCTGCTCAAAGAACGCCTGCTGCTGTTCGACAATACAGCGGCTGACGCGTAGCAGCGTATCATTTCGGCTCTCCAGACTTTTGATCAGCCATCGCGCTTCCTGAAGATTGCTGCGAATATATTGATTGTCGGAGTCGTTACGCGCGCTGGTGCACATGGAGGCATACTGCTGGTTGATTTGCAGGCGAGGGATGCTGTCTGAGTTCAGTTCAACGACCCAGCGGTCATTGTGTTTTCTGACCAGCACGTCCGGGATGACGTACTCGGGCTCGCTGGTCTGGATCGACTGTCCCGGGCGCGGATCGAGCGACTGGATCAGATTCACCGCTTCTTTCAGCACCTCTTCCTTCAGGCGCGTGACGCGCATCAGGGAGCGGAAATCGTGGTTGGCCAACAGATCCAGATGATCGCTGATGATTAAGCGCGCCTCGTCGATCCATGGCGTCTCTTTACTGAACTGAGAAAGCTGGATCAGCAGGCAGTCGCGCAGATCTTTTGCGGCCACGCCTACCGGATCGAAACGCTGGATGCGCTTCAGAACGGCTTCGACTTCCTCAAGCTCAATCTCGTCGTCGCCCATGCTTTCCAGAATATCGTCCAGCGTGACGGTCAAATAGCCGGTGTCGTCAACGGCATCGACAATGGACGTGGCAATCGCGCGGTCGGTATCGGAGAAGGGGGTGAGTTCCACCTGCCACATCAGGTAATCCTGCAGTGACTGGGTGGTTTCGCCCTGATATACCGGTAGCTCATCATCCTGGTAGTCTGCACGCGTACCGGAAGGGGTTCCAGCGGTGTAGATTTCATCCCAGCTGGCATCCAGCGGTAGCTCGTCGGGCATCTCTTTTTGTTCGAGTGCATCCGCAGTGTCGAGCGCTTCTGTATCCTGTGACTGCTGAGTATCTACCTCGTCATGAAGATCGGTTTGTTCCAGCAGGGGGTTGCTGTCCAGCGCCTGCTGGAGCTCCTGCTGAAGTTCTAACGTGGACAGCTGCAACAGGCGAATTGCCTGCTGTAGCTGCGGCGTCATCGCCAGTTGTTGGCTGAGCCTTAATTGCAAACCTTGCTTCATGTTCAGAGCATTTTTCTCCGGTTCGGCGTTACGTTACCTCTACCCTATCAGAGTCTGAAGTCTTCCCCAAGATAGACGCGCTTAACATGATCGTCTTCGAGGATCTGCTGCGGCGTACCGTGGGCGATCAGGTTGCCCTGGCTCACAATATACGCGCGTTCACACACGGCCAGCGTTTCACGGACGTTGTGGTCGGTGATCAGTACGCCAAGCCCGCTGTCACGCAGGTGTTCAATGATGCGTTTAATGTCGATAACCGAGATCGGGTCAACGCCGGCAAAGGGTTCATCCAGAAGGATAAATTTCGGGTTTGCAGCCAGCGCACGCGCAATCTCAACGCGACGGCGTTCACCCCCGGAGAGTGCCTGACCGAGGCTGTCGCGCAGATGCTCAATGTGGAACTCTTCCATCAGCTCGTTGGCACGATCCTGACGCTGCTCGCTGGTCAGATCGTTACGAATTTGCAGGACCGCCATCAGGTTATCGTAAACGCTGAGACGACGGAAAATGGAAGCTTCCTGCGGCAGGTAGCCGATCCCGCGACGCGCGCGCGCGTGCAGCGGCAGAAGGCTGATGTCTTCATCGTCAATGATAATGTTGCCGGCATCGCGCGGCACAATGCCAACGACCATGTAGAAGGTGGTGGTTTTACCCGCACCGTTAGGGCCGAGCAGCCCTACAATTTCGCCGGAGTTGACGGTCAGACTGACATCTTCTACGACACGGCGGCCCTTGTAGGCCTTCGCGAGATTTTTTGCAGTTAATGTTGCCATAACGAATTAGTTACTCTTCTTCTGTGCCGGGGCCTGGCCTTTGCCTTTGTCCTGCAGCTGCGACGGAACCAGTACGGTCGTGACGCGTTTGCCTTTCTCGCTGGAAGCCTGCATTTTTTGCTCTTTCACCAGATAGGTGATCTGGTCGCCGGTAATGTTGCTGTCCAGCTGTTCCAGATACGCGTTTCCGGTCAGGATGACCAGGTCCTTCGCCAGCTCGTAGTGCATATGCGAGGCGTGACCTTTCACCGGCTTGCCGTTGTCCTGCATCTGGTAGAAGGTTGCCGGGTTGCCGTAACCATCAATGATCTCTTTGCCCTGCTCGCCACCCGGACGGGTCACGACCACTTTGTCGGCGTTAATTTTGATGGTGCCCTGAGTCATGACAACGTTACCCGTGAAGGTGACGACGTTGCCCTGCATATCGAGAGACTGGGTATCAGACTCGATATGGATCGGTTGGTCGGTATCGCCCGTTACAGCAAGCGCGGGGAGACTGGTCGCCAGCATCGCGCTGGCGATAATTACTTTAAGGCTGAGTTTGTTTGTTTTGAATTTCATAGGAGGTTCTAACCTTTTCAATCAGCTCGGCGTTCTTGCTACGTAAGTTCCCGCGCATTCTCAAACCGCTGGAATTAAATGTTGTGCCATACAGTGTGACCAGATCCTGCGAGGTCACGTCCTGGGTTACCAGGTTAATCTGGGCATTATCCGTCGTAATTTTTCTCAGTTGCGAGTCAGCGGTCAGGGCGTTGACTTCAACGTGACCATACAGATAAAGCATACGGTCATTTGTCAGTTTTGCCCGATCTGACTTAATTGACCACGTCGGCACTTTGTCCTTATCAAATGTGGTCATGACAGGCTGGGTAAACCACGAAATACCGTCATCTGAAAAATATTCAACATGCTGGGCAATCAGGCGATAGTTCAGTGCGCCTTCCGGGCTGTAGACCACGGTGTCGCTGTGATCGCTTTTATAGGTTGGATCGTTATTGTTGACCACTTCCGTTTGCGTATCGTCGCGATCGGCAAGGTTCACGCCAATCAATACCAGTGCGACAAGCGAAAGCAAAATGATAATCCAGCGTCTGGTTTTACTCATATCGATTGCCCTTTGGCCTCATCAAGCTTGCCCTGCGCCAGCAAAAGCAGATCGCAGACTTCACGTACGGCACCACGGCCCCCGTTGATGTGGGTGACATAATCAGCGCGCGGGATCAGCAGCGGATGCGCATCGGCAACGGCGATGCTCAGCCCGACTTCAGCCATCACGGGCCAGTCAATCAGATCGTCTCCGACGTAGGCCACGTTTTCCGGTGCGATAGCCAGTTTACCCAGTAAATCCTTAAACGCTGCCATCTTATCGGATTGACCCTGATACAGATGGGTAATTCCTAAGGTTTCACAGCGGTCTTCTACCAGTTTAGCTTTTCGCCCGGTGATGATAGCCACCTCAATACCCGAGGTGAGCGCACAGCGGATACCGTAGCCGTCGCGAACGTTAAACGCTTTCAGCTCTTCACCATTATTGCCCATGTAAATCAGGCCATCGGAAAGTACGCCATCCACGTCCAGGATGAGCAGACGAATGTTTTCCGCCTTCGCCATCATCTGGGTGCTGACCGGTCCATAACAGGTTGCAAGGGATGCACCCGCATTACTCATTGTCTTATCCTTCATTACACTACGCCTGCGCGCAGCAGATCATGCATATGTACCACACCCAGCAACTGGTCGCCATCGGCAACCATCACTGAGGTAATGTGACGGGACTGCATCAGGTTCAGCACATCCACCGCCAGCGTACCCGGACGGACGCGGATACCGCCCGGCGTCATCACGTCGGCAATGCCGAGCGTGCGGACATCTACACCCATGTCGAACACGCGACGCAGGTCGCCATCGGTGAAGATCCCCTGAATTTTCATCAGACCGTCGCACACGACCGTCATACCCAGATTCTTACGGGTGATTTCCAGCAGCGCATCACGCAGGGAGGCTTCTTTACTGACGTGAGGGATCTCATCCCCGGTGTGCATAATATCGTTAACCCGAAGCAGAAGCTTGCGCCCCAGCGCACCGCCGGGGTGGGAAAGTGCGAAATCCTCCGGCGTAAAACCGCGGGCTTCGAGCAGCGCGACGGCAAGCGCATCACCCATGACCAGCGCGGCCGTGGTGCTGGACGTCGGCGCCAGGCCGAGCGGACAGGCCTCCTTGGGCACTTTCACGCACAGGTGAATATCCGCCGCCCGCGCCATGCTGCTTTCCGGACGGCTGGTCATGCAAATAAGCGGCACCTGCAGTCGCTTCAGTACCGGGATCAGCGCCAGAATTTCATTGGACTCCCCGGAGTTGGACAGCGCGATGACGATATCCTGCGGCGTGACCATACCCAGGTCACCGTGCGCGGCTTCCCCCGGATGTACAAAGAAGGAAGAGGTTCCGGTGCTGGCAAACGTTGCCGCCATTTTGCGTCCAATGTGGCCGGACTTACCCATCCCCATCACCACGACTTTGCCGGCACAGTAGAACATCTTCTCACATGCCAGACTAAAATCCTGATTAATGTACTGATCTAACTGCGCCAGACCTTCACGTTCAATCTCCAGAACCTCTTTGCCTGCTTTCTGAAAGTCAAAACCCGGCTGCAATTCTATTTGCGACATAATGCGTTTCCGTTTACCCAGAGAGAAGAGGCGAGAGCCAGTACAGCATCGCCATCCATACGATAAATCCACCCGTCAGCAGCGCGCCTGCGCCTTTGCCGATCTGTCGTTGCCGCCGCCAGCAGAGCAGGGCAAATATCACGCTGACCAATAACATCACACCGTAGTCGCGTGAGAATGCCAGGGGATTAAAGGGCCCTGGCGTAATCAGGGCCGGCAGGCCCATCACAATGGCGATATTAAATATGTTGGAACCGATGATATTACCTATGGCAATGTCATCCTCACCTTTACGAGCCCCCGCAATGGCCGTGGCCAGCTCCGGCAGGCTGGTACCGATGGCAATCACCGTCAGGCCAATGGTCAGTTCACTGATGGCGAAATAGTTCGCCAGCACCGTCGCGTTATCCACGACCATGCGCGTTGCCATAGGCATGATGATCAGCGCAACGCCAAGCCAGAGCAGGGCAACAGGCAGCGTGCCTTCTCGCGGCAGTTCGGCGACCTGCTCCCGCGTGAGGCTATCCTGACCCTGCTTCTCAGCCAGACGGGCGATTTTAACACTATACAGCAGCCAAATAACGGCCAGCGCCAGCAGGAAAATGCCGTCGCTGTAGCTCAGCACACCATCGTAAAATACGCAGCCTGCCAGCAGGCTTACGATTAACATTAGCGGCAATTCGCGGCGCAGAACATCAGAATGCACGCGAAATGGATGGAGCAGTGCGGCCAGGCCTAAAATCAAGAGTATATTGACGATGTTAGAGCCAATCGCGGTGCCTACTGCCAGGTCTAACTGACCATGCAGCGATGCTGTTACAGAGACGATGATTTCAGGAAGTGACGTTCCCACACTGACAACGGTCATCCCGATGACGACAGGCGGTACGCCCGTCAGGCGACACAGGATAGATGCAGCAAACACTAAACGGTCAGCACTGTAGACCACCAAAAGTAAACCAATTATTAACAGTGCTGTTGCTAAAAGCATCAAAAGTCCTTTCTTCAGGTATACTCGTCGGTCCATCGCACGGGAATGGCTGGACTGCATACAGTCTGAGGCGTAACGAATTCCTAATTTTGACTTTATGCGCCGGAAAAGTAAAACAAATGCCAGCTTTCGCTAACCTCAACGGCTATTATTCTGTAAAAATGCAGAGTTGAGGGCTGATTCAGGCGGCATGCCTTAACGTGAGCAGGGTAATAAAGGAACCATAAATGAGCCAAACGATGGCGAATTTAGTCGATGTTCGCGGCGTGAGTTTTTCTCGCGCCAACAGATTGATATTTGATGATATTTCATTGACCGTACCGCGTGGCAAGATCACTGCCATCATGGGGCCGTCCGGGATCGGTAAAACGACCCTGCTGCGCCTCATTGGTGGGCAAATCCCACCCGATCGCGGTGAAATCCTCTTCGATGGCGAAAACATCCCGGAGATGTCACGCTCGCGTCTGTATACTGTCCGCAAACGCATGAGCATGCTCTTTCAGTCGGGAGCCTTGTTCACCGACATGAATGTCTTTGATAACGTGGCCTATCCGCTGCGCGAGCATACCAGCCTGCCGCCTGAACTGCTGAAAAGCACGGTGATGATGAAGCTCGAAGCCGTCGGTTTGCGGGGCGCCGCGAAGCTGATGCCTTCGGAGCTGTCCGGCGGGATGGCGCGCCGCGCCGCGCTGGCACGCGCCATTGCATTAGAACCTGATTTAATCATGTTCGACGAACCGTTTGTTGGACAGGATCCCATCACGATGGGCGTGCTTGTTAAGCTCATCTCTGAACTGAACAGCGCGCTTGGCGTCACCTGCATTGTTGTATCTCACGACGTACCTGAAGTATTGAGCATTGCCGATTACGCCTATATCGTGGCGGACAAAAAGATCGTCGCACACGGCAGCGCTCAGGCGCTGCAGGAAAATTGCGATCCGCGCGTGCGGCAGTTCCTCGACGGTATTGCCGATGGCCCTGTGCCGTTCCGCTACCCGGCGTGCGACTATCGTGACGATTTACTGGGAATAGGGAGTTAAGCCACTCATGCTGTTAAATGCGTTGGCCGCTCTCGGACACCGTGGCATAAAAACCATCAGGACGTTCGGGCGTGCCGGATTGATGTTATTCAACGCGCTGGTCGGCAAGCCGGAATTCCGCAAGCACGCACCGCTGCTGGTGCGGCAGCTTTATAATGTCGGCGTGCTGTCGATGCTCATCATCATTGTCTCCGGTCTGTTTATCGGTATGGTGCTTGGGCTGCAGGGCTATCTGGTTCTGACAACCTACAGTGCAGAAACCAGCCTTGGGATGCTGGTAGCGCTCTCGCTGCTGCGCGAGCTGGGGCCGGTTGTGGCGGCGCTGCTGTTCGCCGGGCGTGCGGGGTCGGCATTAACGGCTGAAATTGGCCTGATGCGTGCGACCGAGCAGCTCTCCAGCATGGAGATGATGGCGGTCGATCCGCTGCGTCGCGTGATCTCGCCGCGTTTCTGGGCTGGGGTGATCTCTTTACCGTTACTGACTATTCTGTTTGTCGCCGTGGGTATCTGGGGCGGTTCGCTGGTTGGCGTGCACTGGAAAGGCATTGATGCCGGTTTCTTCTGGTCCGCGATGCAGGACGCCATCGACCTGCGGATGGATCTGGTTAACTGCCTGATTAAAAGCGTGGTATTTGCCATTACGGTCACCTGGATTGCATTGTTCAATGGATACGATGCCATCCCGACGTCGGCGGGCATTAGCCGCGCAACAACACGTACAGTCGTACATTCGTCGCTGGCCGTACTGGGTCTGGATTTTGTGCTCACCGCACTGATGTTTGGGAATTGAGTTCATGCAAACGAGAAAAAATGAAATTTGGGTCGGTGTATTCCTGCTGCTGGCGCTGCTGGCCGCACTGTTTATCTGCCTGAGAGCGGCGGATATCACGTCTGTGCGCACCGAGCCGACGTATCGCATCTATGCCACCTTCGATAACATCGGCGGGCTGAAGGCGCGTTCACCGGTTCGCATCGGCGGCGTGGTGATCGGACGCGTATCTGACATTACGCTGGATGAGAAAACCTATCTGCCACGCGTCGCGATGGATATCGAAGAGCGTTACAACCACATTCCGGACACCAGCTCCCTTTCTATCCGCACTTCCGGTCTGCTGGGCGAACAATATCTGGCGCTTAACGTCGGTTTTGAAGACCCCGAGCTGGGAACGACTATCCTTAAGGACGGGAGCGTGATCCAGGACACCAAGTCCGCCATGGTGCTGGAAGATATGATTGGTCAGTTCCTTTACAACAGTAAAGGGGATGATAAAAAGTCTGACAATGCCCCTGCGCAGAGTGAAGACCATACCAATGCCGCGCCGACCCCAGGTGCTGCGAATTAATATCAGGAGAAGTCATTCATGTTTAAACGACTGTTAATGGTTGCCATGCTGGTCATCGCCCCTCTAACCGCCGCCCACGCTGCGGATCAGAGTAACCCGTACAAACTGATGGACGAAGCGGCGAAAAAGACCTTCGACCGTCTTAAAAACGAACAGCCTAAAATTCGTGCTAATCCTGATTATCTGCGTGAAGTTGTTGACCAGGAGCTGCTGCCGTACGTGCAGATTAAATATGCGGGTGCGCTGGTGCTGGGACGTTATTACAAAGACGCGACCCCTGCGCAGCGTGATGCCTACTTTGCCGCGTTCCGTGAATACCTGAAACAGGCTTATGGCCAGGCGCTGGCGATGTACCACGGCCAGACCTATCAGATTGCGCCTGAGCAGCCGCTGGGCGATGCGACCATCGTCCCTATCCGTGTGACGATCATCGATCCTAACGGTCGTCCGCCGGTTCGTCTGGATTTCCAGTGGCGTAAAAACAGCCAGACCGGTAACTGGCAGGCGTATGACATGATTGCCGAAGGGGTAAGCATGATCACCACCAAACAGAACGAATGGAGCGACCTGCTGCGCACCAAAGGCATTGATGGCCTGACCGCTCAGCTGCAGTCTATCTCTCGCCAGAAAATTACCCTGGACGAGAAGAAGTAATGTCACAGCAACTCAGCTGGTCGCGTGAAGGCGAGACATTAAAGCTGTCCGGTGAACTGGATCAGGATCTGCTGAACCCACTGTGGGACAAACGCCACGAAGCGATGCAGGGCGTGACGCTTATCGATTTGACAGACGTCACGCGGGTAGATACGGCAGGTGTTGCGCTGCTTGCCCATCTGATTGCCGTGGGGAAAAAGCAGGGGACAAGCGTCACGCTTCACGGCGCGAGCGATAATGTCGTGACCCTTGCGCAGCTCTACAATCTCCCTCAGGACGTACTGCCTCGTTAATATTTTCAGTGCGTTACTTCCGAAAGCCCTGACTGTTTCATCGTCGGGGCTTTTTGCTTGTTTAAGACAACGCCACTTTGCTCTAAGATGTTGGGCTTGTTTTCACTATCAGATGATTAAGAGCCCATGGAAAATCATGAAATCCAGACAGTGCTGATGAATGCACTCTCCCTTCAGGAAGCCCACGTCACTGGCGATGGCAGTCACTTCCAGGTTATTGCTGTGGGTGAGATGTTCGACGGTATGAGCCGCGTGAAGAAACAGCAGGCTGTGTACGCGCCGCTGATGGAATATATTGCGGATAACCGCATCCACGCCCTGTCGATTAAAGCGTTCACCCCGCAAGAGTGGGCACGCGATCGCAAACTAAACGGTTTTTGAGCTGAGGGCGACAGGCCCGCAGCACGGTTGAATTTATAAGAGAGCACACAATGGATAAATTTCGTGTACAGGGGCCAACGCGTCTCCAGGGCGAAGTCACAATTTCTGGCGCTAAAAACGCCGCGCTGCCAATCCTCTTTGCTGCGCTGCTGGCTGAAGAGCCGGTAGAAATTCAGAACGTACCGAAGCTGAAAGATATCGACACCACCATGAAGCTGCTCACCCAGTTGGGCACGAAAGTTGAGCGTAACGGTTCCGTCTGGATCGACGCCAGCAAGGTGAACAACTTTTCAGCCCCTTACGATCTGGTGAAAACCATGCGTGCATCCATCTGGGCGCTTGGCCCGCTGGTAGCGCGTTTTGGTCAGGGTCAGGTCTCTCTGCCGGGCGGCTGCGCTATCGGTGCGCGTCCGGTTGACCTGCACATCTTTGGTCTGGAAAAACTGGGCGCCGAGATCAAGCTGGAAGAAGGTTACGTTAAAGCGTCCGTTAATGGTCGTCTGAAAGGCGCGCACATCGTCATGGACAAAGTGAGCGTGGGCGCAACTGTCACCATTATGTCTGCGGCGACGCTGGCAGAAGGTACTACCATCATCGAAAACGCCGCGCGCGAACCGGAGATTGTGGATACCGCCAACTTCCTCGTGGCGCTGGGGGCGAAGATTTCAGGTCAGGGCACCGACCGTATCACCATCGAAGGCGTTGAGCGTCTGGGCGGCGGTGTCTATCGCGTACTGCCGGACCGTATCGAAACCGGTACCTTCCTGGTCGCTGCGGCGATTTCCGGCGGGAAGATTGTTTGTCGCAACGCGCAGCCAGATACCCTGGATGCGGTGCTGGCGAAACTGCGCGATGCGGGTGCGGATATCGAAATGGGCGAAGACTGGATCAGCCTTGATATGCACGGGCAGCGTCCAAAAGCGGTAAATGTGCGTACGGCGCCGCATCCGGCGTTCCCTACGGACATGCAGGCACAGTTCACCCTGTTGAACCTGGTTGCCGAAGGTACTGGCTTCATCACAGAAACCATTTTCGAGAACCGCTTTATGCACGTACCGGAGCTGATCCGTATGGGCGCGCATGCTGAGATCGAAAGTAATACCGTGATCTGCCACGGCGTTGAGAAACTGTCAGGTGCTCAGGTGATGGCAACCGATCTGCGTGCGTCTGCAAGCCTGGTGCTGGCGGGTTGTATCGCGGAAGGTACAACCATCGTGGATCGTATCTATCACATCGATCGTGGTTATGAGCGTATCGAAGATAAACTGCGCGCGCTGGGTGCCAACATCGAGCGTGTGAAGGGCGAGTAATCGTTCCGGCAGCCCCCTGCCAGCAATGACCGGGGGGTTGCTGTTCCTGTCAAAAACGCGTTATTCCTGCGGTTCTCTTTTTACCTTTCTCTGGCGAATCATGCGCGATCTGTCGATAAATTCATGGGTAATGGGATCGTGGTAGCGCGAAGGCCAAATTACCCACGGATGCGTATCCAGCGCCGTCGCGATAATTAATTCTCCCTTGGGCCAGGGGCGGGTGAGGGCGTTTGCCAGAGTTGAAGAACTCAGTCCATGGCGGCGGGACTCTGCTGCCAGTGAAGTGCCTCTTTTGCGCAGTGCGGCAATAATATCAGCCGTGTGCCAGTCGATAAATTTCGTATCCATAACGCCGTCCTTAAGTTCGGATTCACCTACGCCGTTTCTTCTGAAACGACGCGGTTACTATACCCATTTCAACTTCTTGTTCTAAAAAGTTCGCGTTACTTGAAGGGATATTCAGAATAAGACACGGCTTTATTCATGCGGTCTCTAAACCGATGAATTTACATGAACACGGAATTTACAGGTGTGTACTGGAATCTCCCCGCTATCGCTGCGGGGAGAAACAAGGGGATTAACGGTCGCGCTGAACGGCGATGTGAGCAAGACCAATCAGTGCATCGCGCCATGGGCTGTCTGGAATGACCTGAAGCGCTTCGATGGCTTTGTCGGCTTCTTCTTCCGCACGCTGACGCGTCCATTCCAGCGATCCGCAGATAGCCATGGTTTCCAGTACAGGTTCCAGAAGATGGCGGCCATTTCCCTGCTCAATCGCTTCACGGATCATTTTCGCCTGGTCGGCTGTTCCATTGCGCATAGCATGAAGCAGCGGCAGAGTTGGTTTGCCTTCGTTCAGGTCATCGCCCACGTTTTTGCCGAGCGTCTCGCCGTCCGCACTGTAGTCCAGCAAATCATCAATCAGCTGGAATGCCGTACCCAGATAGCGGCCATAGTCCTGCAGGCCTTTTTCCTGTGCTTCGGTACAGTCGGCCAGAATGCCGGAACACTGAGCAGCCGCTTCAAAGAGGCGCGCAGTTTTGCTGTAGATGACGCGCATGTAGTTTTCTTCGGTAATGTCAGGGTCGTTGACGTTCATCAGCTGCAGCACTTCGCCTTCAGCAATGACGTTTACGGCTTCGGACATCACTTCCAGCACTTTCAGTGAGCCCAGGCTGGTCATCATCTGGAAGGCACGGGTATAGATAAAATCCCCCACCAGGACGCTGGCTGCGTTTCCGAAAGCGGCGTTTGCCGTGGCTTTGCCACGACGCATATCCGATTCATCCACAACATCGTCATGCAGAAGCGTCGCCGTGTGAATAAATTCGATGAGCGCTGCGATAGTGATGTGAGCATTTCCCTGATAGCCAACGGCTCTGGCAGCCAGAATGGCAATCATCGGACGAATGCGTTTACCGCCGCCGCTGACGATGTAATAGCCCAACTGATTGATCAACTGAACGTCAGAGTTGAGTTGCTCCAGGATTGCTGCATTCACACCCGCCATATCTTGCGCGGTTAACTCGTTGATTTTTTCTAAATTCATCGCAAAAGCCGGGCTTTTTATCCTGTTGATCCCATCTTCAATGGGGTAACGAAGGGTTTCGGTTTATCAATAGTAGTGCTGATTGTACTGAAAAAACGGCACAGATAAACGTTACCGTACGTGTTGTGTTTTTTTTCTTCATGTATTGACGGTAGCACTTGTCAAAGGCTCGCGTTTTGCGTAATATTCGCGCCCTATTGTGAATATTTATAGCGCACTCTGATTCATACGAGGATGTGCGCGGAAGCGGAGTTTATATGTACGCGGTTTTCCAAAGTGGTGGTAAACAACACCGAGTAAGCGAAGGTCAGACCGTTCGCCTGGAAAAGCTGGACATCGCAACTGGCGAATCTGTTGAGTTCGCAGAAGTTCTGATGATCGCAAACGGTGAAGAAGTCAAAATCGGCGTTCCTTTCGTTGATGGCGGCGTTATCAAAGCTGAAGTTGTTGCACACGGTCGTGGCGAGAAAGTTAAAATCGTTAAGTTTCGTCGTCGTAAGCACTACCGTAAGCAGCAGGGCCACCGTCAGTGGTTCACTGATGTGAAAATTACTGGCATCAGCGCCTAAGACCTGAGGAGAGATTTAAATGGCACATAAAAAGGCTGGCGGCTCCACACGTAACGGTCGCGATTCAGAAGCTAAACGTCTTGGCGTTAAGCGTTTCGGTGGCGAATCCGTTCTGGCGGGTAGCATCATCGTTCGTCAACGTGGTACCAAATTCCACGCTGGCAACAACGTAGGTTGCGGTCGTGACCACACTCTGTTTGCTAAAGCAGACGGTAAAGTGAAATTTGAAGTTAAAGGCCCGAACAACCGTAAATACATCAGCATCGTTGCTGAGTAAGGTTTTCTCGGTCCGGTAACGGATTAAAGCCCCGCAACCTGTTGCGGGGCTTTTTACATTGGAAACCCGGTAATTTTTTCTGTAGGGAAAACGGGCATGAAGCAGCAGGCCGGCATTGGTATTCTTTTGGCGCTCACTACCGCAATGTGCTGGGGTGCGCTGCCAATTGCAATGAAGCAGGTTCTGGAAGTGATGGAGCCGCCTACGGTGGTCTTTTATCGCTTTCTGATGGCAAGCATCGGCCTCGGGGCCATTCTGGCTATCAAAGGTAAGCTTCCACCCTTGCGGCTTTTCCGCAAACCGCGCTGGCTGGTATTGCTGGCTATCGCGACGGGCGGTCTGTTCGGTAACTTCATCCTGTTCAGCTCTTCCCTGCAATATCTCAGCCCCACGGCGTCGCAGGTGATAGGTCAGCTTTCACCGGTGGGCATGATGGTCGCCAGCGTCTTTATCCTCAAGGAAAAGATGCGTGGTACGCAGATTATCGGGGCGAGCATGTTGTTGTGCGGTCTGGTGATGTTCTTCAACACCAGTCTGATAGAGATTTTCACCCGCCTGACGGATTACACATGGGGTGTAATTTTTGGTGTGGGGGCAGCAACGGTCTGGGTGAGCTATGGCGTCGCACAAAAGGTGTTATTGCGTCGTCTTGCCTCACAGCAGATCCTCTTTTTACTGTACACTTTGTGTACAATAGCATTGCTGCCATTAGCAAAGCCGGGTGTGATTTCCCAGCTTAGCGACTGGCAACTGGCGTGCCTCATTTTTTGTGGGCTGAACACGCTGGTCGGTTATGGCGCGCTGGCCGAAGCGATGGCGCGCTGGCAGGCAGCACAGGTGAGCGCGTTAATTACGCTTACTCCGCTGTTTACGCTGTTATTTTCAGATTTGTTATCAATGGCCTGGCCCGATGTCTTCGTCAGACCGATGCTCAACCTGTTGGGCTATCTCGGTGCGTTTGTCGTGGTTGCGGGCGCGATGTATTCCGCCATTGGTCATCGTCTTTGGGGACGTTGGCGCAAAAATGAAGCGGTTGTAGTAGTCCCCCGCTCAGGCGAATGAGTTACGGAGAGTAAAATGAAGTTTGTTGATGAAGCGACGATCCTGGTCGTGGCTGGTGATGGCGGCAATGGTTGCGTGAGCTTCCGCCGTGAAAAGTATATCCCACGTGGCGGTCCTGACGGCGGCGATGGCGGGGATGGTGGTGACGTGTGGCTGGAGGCGGATGAGAACCTCAACACGCTGATCGACTACCGTTTCGAAAAATCCTTCCGTGCTGAACGTGGCCAGAACGGCCAGAGCCGTGACTGTACCGGGAAACGCGGTAAAGACGTAACCATTAAAGTTCCGGTCGGTACGCGTGTGATTGACCAGGGAACCGGTGAAACCATGGGTGACATGACCAAACACGGTCAGCGCCTGATGGTGGCGAAAGGCGGCTGGCACGGTCTGGGTAACAGCCGTTTCAAATCCTCCGTTAACCGTACACCGCGTCAGAAAACGATGGGTACGCCGGGTGATAAGCGCGATCTGCAGCTGGAGCTGATGCTTCTGGCAGACGTGGGCATGCTGGGTATGCCAAACGCCGGGAAATCGACGTTCATTCGCGCCGTTTCTGCGGCGAAACCAAAAGTGGCGGACTATCCGTTTACCACGCTGGTACCAAGCCTGGGCGTTGTCCGTATGGATAACGAGAAGAGCTTTGTGGTTGCCGATATTCCGGGTCTGATTGAAGGCGCTGCGGAAGGCGCGGGTCTGGGTATTCGCTTCCTGAAACACCTTGAGCGCTGCCGCGTGCTGCTGCACCTTATCGATATCGATCCTATCGACGGTTCCGATCCGGTTGAAAACGCCCGCATCATCGTTGGCGAGCTGGAAAAATACAGCGAAAAGCTGGCGAATAAACCACGCTGGCTGGTCTTCAACAAAATCGACCTGATGGACAAAGCCGAAGCGGAAGCGAAAGCGAAAGCGATTGCTGAAGCAATGGGTTGGGAAGATAAATACTACCTGATCTCTGCGGCAAGCCAGGTTGGCGTGAAAGATCTGTGCTGGGATGTGATGACCTTCATCATTGAGAACCCAATTGTTCAGGCGGAAGAAGCGAAACAGCCTGAAAAAGTCGAATTCATGTGGGATGACTACCACCGTCAGCAGCTCGAAGAGCTGGAAGCGGAAGAAGATGATGAAGACTGGGACGATGACTGGGATGAAGACGACGAAGAAGGCGTCGAGTTTATCTACAAGCACTAATATCTGTCCAAAGCCCCCATTATGGGGGCTTTTTTTATTCCAGCGTTGCGGGCAGCCAGCAGCTGGCGATCAAACCACCTTCAGCGCCATTCTCAAGCGTCAACCTGCCGTGGTGGAGCTGCACGATGCGCTGCACGATACTCAGGCCCAGACCGCTGCCACCGTAGCGCTGGTCAAGACGGCGGAATGGCTCGGTAATTGACTGTCGGTGCGCTTCATCAATACCGGGCCCCTGATCGATCACGCTAATCTGCGTTCCCCCGTCGACCCCGGTTAATGTCACTGTAATCGTTGTCCCTGCCGGGCTGTAGCGCCCGGCATTCTCCAGCAGGTTGCGCAGCATCAGACGCAGGAGCACGGCATCTCCCTGAACCGTAAGCGCGCTTTTAGCAGGCCAAATCACCGTATGCTCTTTGGCTTCATGGCCCAGGCCGAGAGGTTCAATGATATTTTCAGTCCAGCTCACGGTTTCGTAGTGTCCGCTGGCCATTGCCTGTCCGGCACGGGCCAGCATCAGCAGCTGCTCAACGGTATGCATGAGCTGATCGATACGGCTAATTAACGTCGCGGCCTGTGGTGCGCCTGACTGCGCCATAAGCTCCAGATGAAGCCGGATACCGGCAAGGGGCGTTCGAAGCTCGTGTGCGGCGTCAGCGGTGAAGAAACGCTCCTGCTGAATGGTATTGTCCAGCCGGGCGAGCAGCTGGTTCAGGGAGGTTGTCACCGCGCCTATTTCTTCCATGTCGGAATACATAGGAAGCGGAGTTAAGTTATCCGCCGAACGGTTAGCCAGGCTGTCACGCAGTTTATTCAGCGGTCGGGTTATCCAGGTGACCGCCCAGAATGAAAACAGGAGTGTGAAACCGACCATCACCAGAGAAGGTACGAGAAGGGAAGCAATCGCCTCGCGGATCTCTTTTTCGACATGGTTATTGCGGGCTTTTGCCGACAGCGTTTCATTCACCAGAAAACCAATCTGCTCACGGCTTTCATGCCACAGCCAGATGACGCTTATCAGCTGGAAAAATAAGAGAATAACCGCCAGCAGCACCATCAAACGCCGACGCATGCTGTTCATTTCTGGCTCTCAAGGCGATAGCCAACGCCACGGACGGTTTTGATTCTGTCCTTGCCGAGCTTGCGACGCAGGTTGTGAATGTGAACTTCAAGGGTATTTGACCCCGGGTCGTCCTGCCAGGAGTAGATATCCTGCTGGAGCGTTTCTCTGTGCACCGTTTGCCCGCTGCGCATGATCAGACGCGTAAGCAGGGCGAACTCTTTTGGCGTCACCTCTACAGCCTGGTCACGGCGCAGTACCTGCTGGGTTTGCAAATTCAGCGTAATATCGCCGTCGGTCAGTAAGTTATCACTATGGCCCAGATAACGGCGAATCAACGCTCGTACCCGGGCCTGCAGCTCCGCAAGCGCAAAAGGCTTCACCAGGTAATCATCTGCGCCTGCGTCGAGGCCGGTGATACGATCCTCAATGGCATCGCGTGCCGTCAGGATCAATACCGGGTTGGCGATACCGCGACGTCGCCACTGACTGAGCAGCGTGGCGCCGTCTTTATCTGGCAAGCCCAAATCGAGGATCACCAGGCTGTATTCCCCGCTCTGGATCAGAGAGTCCGCCTCCGCTGCGGTGCCAGCGCAGTCGAGAGCATAGCCTTCATTGGCCAGCCCCAGCGCCAGCCCTTCCTGCAATAACAGATCGTCTTCAACTATAAGTAGTTTCATCGCTAGTTATTCTGGTAGATGTCCTTATAGAGCCTGCTTTCGAAGCGAACAAGCGGAATACGACGATTGCGCTGGTCGGCCGGTTCGACGGCATAGCCGGAAAGATACTGCACGAATGCCATGCGTTGTCCGCTGGCCGTAGTGATAAAGCCTGCAAGGTTGTAAACCCCCTGCAGCGAGCCTGTCTTAGCGGATACTTTGCCATCCACGCCGGCAGCGTGAAGCCCGGCGCGATACTGCAGCGAACCGTCATGCCCGGCCAGCGGCAGCATTGAAATAAAGTTTAGCTCAGTGTCATGCTGTGCAATGTACTGAAGCACCTGCATCATCGTGGCCGGCGAGATCAAATTATGACGCGATAATCCGGAGCCATCGACGGCGATGGTATTGCCCAGCTCGATCCCGGCCTGCTGGCGCAGGATCTGACGAACGGCGTCTGAACCCGCGCGCCAGGTGCCCGGCACGCCGAAACGCGCGTGGCCAATCATGCGGAACACGGTGTCGGCAATCATGTTGTCAGACTTTTTCAGCATGATTCGCAGTAAATCGTGCAGCGGCGGAGACTGTTTGCTGGCGATGACCGTGCCGGGCTGGTTAACCTGCGTCTGGCGAAGCAGCGTGCCGGTGTAGGTTATGCCCGCTTGTTTCAGTTCATCTTTCAAAATGGCACCCGCATAGCTTGCACCATCCTGTATCGCAAAGGCCAGCGGCAGCGGATCGGCGCGCTGCGTCAGGCAGCCGGTAAGCGTGAAGCGGTTAAGATCCCCTGGCACGACGTCCAGCTCACAATATTGCGCATCCGGGGAGCCTTTCGCCAGCGTGCGGACCTGGCTGAACATGGTGACCGGGTAGTAGGACGCTATGCGGATAAACGCTAAATCATCCGGCTTTGGTGCGCTGTAAAGCGAAACCGAGAAGCAGTTACGGTCAACGATTGCTGCGGCGGGCGGGGCGCTAAAACATTGTGTCATGTCGTTCCACGGCCAGCCCGGGGCTTTATCGTGGCTGGCAAAGATGGATGTGTCGATCAGCACATTGCCATCAATTTTCTGTACGCCAGATTTTTTCAGTACCGCAACCATATTGCGGATATCCTGGCGCTTAAAGGTCGGATCGCCGCCAAAACGGGCGATAAGATCGCCTTTCAGTGCGCCTCCCTCGACGTTACCTTTGGTCTCGAGTGTGGTCGTAAAACGGAAATCAGGGCCGAGCTGGAGCAGGGCGGCGAGGGCGGTGATCACCTTTTGGGTACTGGCAGGCAGCGCCATCTGTTGACTGTGATAGTCAATCTCGGGAGCCTGTGCGCCAACCTTCTGCACCATCAGGGCGAGGTTCGCGCCTGCGGGGAGCTGATTAATGTACTCATCAACATTCGCGGCCTGGGTGGTGAACGTTATACTGGTAGTCAATCCGATGATAAATCTGGAAAATCGCATAATCTCGCGCTAACAACCCGAAAACAAACCGTCATACTACGGTGCATGGCACTGCAAAGTAAACGATGACCCATAGTGAACTTCGCGGTAAAATGCGTATCAAACTGAAAAATTGCTGCTGACCTGGGGCATTGCTCCCGGGTCGGTTTTCTTTTTGCTTCTTGCCCGCTTAGGGGGGCAGGAGCAGGGAACACTGCTCCCAACAGGAATGTTTAAGAGGTATAACAAATGCAAGCTATTCCGATGACCTTACGTGGTGCCGAAAAACTGCGCGAAGAGCTGGATTTTCTGAAATCCGTGCGTCGCCCTGAAATCATCGCCGCTATCGCGGATGCGCGCGAGCATGGCGACCTGAAAGAGAACGCTGAATACCACGCCGCGCGTGAGCAGCAGGGCTTCTGTGAAGGGCGTATTAAAGATATCGAAGCAAAACTGTCCAATGCACAGGTTATTGATATCACCAAAATGCCTAACAACGGGCGTGTGATCTTTGGTTCTACCGTTACCGTGCTGAACCTGGACAACGACGAAGAGCAGACCTATCGCATCGTGGGTGATGATGAAGCTGACTTCAAACAGAACCTGATTTCAGTGAACTCTCCGATTGCTCGCGGCCTGATTGGCAAAGAGCAGGACGATGTTGTCACCATCCGCACCCCTGGCGGTGAAGTGGAATACGAAATTATCAAGGTTGAATACCTGTAATTCGCTTCTCTACTAAGATGTTGATACATTGTAAAGAAAAGAAAAAGGCCGCATAGCGGCCTTTTATCAACTCAAGGAGCATGGCATTTTGCTCGCCTGCTGACAGAAATCCCTCGTTTCACACAGAAAATGTGTTTAATTCAGGATATCCTTAGCGTGGCAGCGAGATTTTACGCTCTTTAGATGGGCGGTAGAGCACCAGCGTTTTACCGATGACCTGTACATTACAGGCGCCGGTTTCGCGCACGATGGCTTCCACGATCAGGTTTTTAGTGTCTCTGTCTTCAGAGGCGATTTTCACCTTGATCAGCTCGTGGTGTTCCAGCGCTTGTTCAATCTCGGCAAGCACCCCTTCGGTCAAACCATTGTTGCCAAGCATCACTACAGGCTTGAGCGGATGTGCCAGACCTTTAAGGTGCTGTTTTTGTTTAGTACTCAGATTCATCGTATATTTTTGCTTACGTTGGGATTGAAAACGGTTCATTCTACCGCCATCTCCCTTATATCGCCAAATAGCTGCGTAGAAATTTACGTCACAGGCAGGTAACGATGAACCAGGACGGAAATGTTAAATGACAGGTAAAAAGCGTTCTGCCAGCTCCAGCCGCTGGCTTCAGGAACACTTTAGCGATAAATATGTTCAACAGGCACAGAAAAAGGGGTTGCGTTCCCGTGCCTGGTTTAAACTTGATGAAATACAGCAAAGTGACAAACTTTTTAAGCCGGGGATGACGGTTGTTGACCTCGGTGCGGCACCTGGCGGATGGTCCCAGTATGCGGTAACGCAGATCGGCGGAACGGGCCGAATCATCGCGTGCGATCTTTTACCAATGGATCCCATCGTCGGTGTCGACTTCCTTCAGGGCGACTTTCGTGATGAATTAGTGCTGAAAGCGTTACTTGATCGTGTAGGTGACAGTAAGGTCCAGGTTGTCATGTCAGATATGGCACCAAATATGTGCGGAACACCGGCGGTGGATATCCCCCGCGCCATGTATCTGGTGGAGCTAGCGTTAGAAATGTGTCGTGATGTACTAGCGCCTGGTGGTAGTTTTGTTGTGAAGGTGTTTCAGGGCGAAGGTTTCGAGGAGTATCTTAAGGAAATTCGCTCCCTGTTTGCGAAGGTTAAAGTTCGTAAGCCGGACTCTTCCCGGGCCCGTTCCCGAGAAGTGTATATTGTAGCGACCGGGCGAAAATGATAACCGGTAGATTTCAGGCGAAAGTTTGAATGAAACTGGATATAGAGTATCCTGACGCTGTTTTTAACACAGTTGTAATATGAGGTTAATCCCTTGAGTGACATGGCGAAAAACCTAATACTCTGGCTGGTCATTGCCGTTGTGCTGATGTCAGTATTCCAGAGCTTTGGGCCCAGCGAGTCGAATGGCCGCAAGGTGGATTATTCTACCTTCCTGCAGGAGGTCAATCAGGACCAGGTTCGCGAAGCGCGTATCAACGGACGTGAGATCAACGTTACCAAGAAAGATAGTAACCGTTACACGACTTACATCCCGGTGAACGATCCTAAGCTGCTTGATAACCTTCTGACCAAAAACGTCAAGGTGGTAGGTGAGCCGCCAGAAGAACCAAGCCTGCTGGCTTCTATCTTCATTTCCTGGTTCCCGATGCTGCTTCTTATTGGCGTCTGGATCTTCTTTATGCGTCAGATGCAGGGCGGCGGTGGCAAAGGTGCCATGTCGTTCGGTAAGAGCAAGGCGCGTATGCTGACGGAAGACCAGATCAAGACTACTTTCGCTGACGTCGCCGGTTGTGACGAAGCGAAAGAAGAGGTGGGTGAACTGGTTGAATACCTGCGTGAACCGAGCCGTTTCCAGAAGCTGGGCGGTAAGATCCCGAAAGGCGTGCTGATGGTTGGCCCTCCGGGTACCGGTAAAACCCTGCTGGCGAAAGCCATCGCAGGTGAAGCGAAGGTGCCGTTCTTTACTATTTCAGGTTCTGACTTCGTCGAAATGTTCGTGGGTGTCGGTGCATCTCGTGTACGTGACATGTTCGAGCAGGCCAAGAAGGCAGCACCGTGCATTATCTTCATCGATGAAATCGACGCCGTGGGCCGCCAGCGTGGCGCAGGCCTGGGCGGTGGTCATGATGAACGTGAACAGACGCTGAACCAGATGCTAGTTGAGATGGACGGCTTCGAAGGTAACGAAGGTATCATCGTTATCGCGGCGACTAACCGTCCGGACGTACTTGACCCTGCGCTGCTGCGTCCAGGCCGTTTCGACCGTCAGGTTGTTGTGGGTCTGCCGGACGTTCGCGGTCGTGAACAGATTCTGAAAGTTCACATGCGTCGCGTACCGCTGGCGCCAGATATCGACGCGGCAATCATTGCGCGCGGTACTCCTGGCTTCTCCGGTGCGGACCTGGCGAACCTGGTCAACGAAGCTGCTCTGTTTGCCGCTCGCGGTAACAAGCGCGTCGTATCTATGGTGGAGTTTGAGAAAGCGAAAGACAAAATCATGATGGGCGCGGAACGTCGCTCTATGGTGATGACGGAAGCGCAGAAAGAGTCCACGGCATACCACGAAGCGGGTCACGCGATTATCGGTCGCCTCGTGCCGGAACACGATCCGGTGCATAAAGTGACGATTATTCCGCGCGGTCGTGCGCTGGGTGTGACTTTCTTCCTGCCTGAAGGCGACGCGATCAGCGCCAGCCGTCAGAAGCTGGAAAGCCAGATTTCGACCCTGTACGGCGGTCGTCTGGCAGAAGAGATTATCTACGGTGTGGAACATGTTTCTACCGGTGCGTCCAACGACATTAAAGTTGCGACAAACCTGGCGCGTAACATGGTGACGCAGTGGGGCTTCTCCGACAAACTCGGTCCGCTGCTGTATGCAGAGGAAGAGGGTGAAGTATTCCTGGGCCGTTCTGTGGCTAAAGCGAAACATATGTCCGATGAGACGGCTCGTATCATCGATCAGGAAGTAAAATCTCTGGTAGAGCGTAACTACGCACGTGCACGCCAGATCCTGACCGACAATATGGACATCCTGCATTCGATGAAAGATGCGCTCATGAAATATGAGACCATCGATGCACCGCAGATTGACGACCTGATGGCGCGCCGCGAAGTACGTCCGCCGGCAGGCTGGGAAGACCCAGGCGCTTCCAATAATTCTGACAATAATGGCACCCCGCGTGCGCCGCGTCCGGTTGATGAACCGCGTACGCCAAATCCGGGCAACACCATGTCAGAACAGTTGGGCGATAAGTAAGCCACTGCTGTTGAAGCGTTTGTCTGTAACTCAAACCCTGGAGCTTGCTCCGGGGTTTTTCATTTGTGTTTAACGATATAGATACCAGGGATTTCGCCATGAAATTATTCGCTCAGGACTCGCATCTCGATCTTTCACATCCCCATGTGATGGGGATCCTGAATGTTACCCCTGACTCTTTCTCAGACGGCGGCACGCATAACACGCTTATCGAGGCGGTTAAGCACGCGAATTTAATGATTAATGCGGGCGCCACCATTATTGACGTGGGCGGCGAATCGACGCGTCCTGGTGCGGCGGACGTGTCTGTGGAAGAAGAGCTGGCGCGCGTGGTGCCGGTGGTTGAAGCTATCGCGCAGCGGTTTGAAGTATGGATCTCCGTTGATACCTCTAAACCCGAAGTGATTCGTGAAGTGGCGAGAGTGGGCGCTCACATTATCAATGATATTCGTTCACTCACCGAGCCTGGGGCACTGGAAGCCGCGGCAAAGACCGGGTTACCGGTATGCCTAATGCATATGCAGGGTCAGCCGAAAACCATGCAGGAAGCACCGAAGTATGATGATGTCTTTGCCGACGTGAATCGCTTCTTTATTGAACATATTGCGCGCTGCGAACGTGCAGGTATCTCAAAAGAGAAATTGTTGCTCGACCCGGGGTTCGGTTTCGGTAAAAATCTCTCCCACAATTATGCGTTGCTCGCGCGCTTATCGGAATTCCATCACTTTGACCTGCCGCTGCTGGTGGGGATGTCGAGAAAGTCGATGATTGGGCAGTTGCTGAACGTGGGGCCGAGCGAACGCCTGAGCGGCAGCCTGGCCTGCGCGGTGATTGCGGCGATGCAGGGCGCGCACATTATTCGTGTCCATGACGTTAAAGAAACAGTAGAAGCCATGCGTGTGGTGGAAGCCACACTGGCAGCGAAGGAAAACAAACGCTATGAGTAATCGTAAGTATTTTGGTACCGATGGTATCCGTGGGCGTGTAGGCGATGCTCCCATCACCCCTGATTTTGTCCTGAAGCTCGGCTGGGCTGCTGGCAAAGTGCTGGCGCGTCATGGTTCCCGTAAGATCATTATCGGTAAAGACACCCGTATTTCCGGCTATATGCTGGAATCAGCGCTGGAAGCGGGTCTGGCGGCGGCTGGACTGTCCGCGTCCTTTACGGGCCCAATGCCAACGCCTGCAGTCGCGTATCTGACGCGTACCTTCCGTGCGGAAGCGGGGATTGTTATCTCAGCTTCTCACAACCCGTTCTACGACAACGGCATTAAATTCTTCTCCATTGACGGCACCAAGCTCCCGGATGACGTGGAAGAAGCCATTGAAGCCGAAATGGAAAAAGAGATCACCTGCGTTGATTCCGCAGAGCTGGGTAAAGCGAACCGTATCGTTGATGCGGCGGGCCGTTATATCGAATTCTGTAAAGGCACCTTCCCGAATGAGCTGAGCCTGGCTCACCTCAAAATTGTGGTGGACTGTGCTAATGGCGCGACCTATCACATCGCCCCGAATGTCTTCCGCGAACTGGGTGCGAAAGTCATCACCATTGGCTGCGAGCCGGATGGTCTGAACATTAACGAGCAGGTGGGGGCAACTGACGTTCGTGCCCTGCAGGCGCGTGTTCTGGCAGAGAAAGCCGACCTGGGTATTGCGCTGGACGGCGACGGCGACCGCGTGATCATGGTCGACCACGAAGGTAACAAGGTCGACGGCGATCAGATCCTCTACATCATTGCCCGTGAGGGCCTGCGTCAGGGCCAGCTGCGCGGCGGTGCGGTGGGCACGCTGATGAGTAACATGGGCCTGGAACTGGCGCTGAAACAGCTCGGTATTCCGTTTGTCCGCGCGAAAGTGGGTGACCGCTATGTGCTGGAAAAACTGCAGGAGAAGGGCTGGCGCATCGGCGCAGAAAACTCGGGTCACGTGATCCTGCTCGATAAAACCACCACCGGTGACGGTATCGTGGCCGCGCTGCAGGTGGTTGCCGCGATGGCGCGCAACCATATGAGCCTGCACGATCTGTGCAGCGGGATGAAAATGTTCCCTCAGATTCTGGTAAACGTACGCTTCACTGCCGGTAAAGGCGATCCGCTGGAAAACGAGAACGTCAAAGCGGTGATGGCTGACGTTGAAGCGGCCCTGGGCAATCGTGGGCGTGTGCTGCTGCGTAAGTCCGGTACTGAACCGCTGATCCGCGTGATGGTGGAAGGTGAAGACGAAGCGCAGGTAACCGAATTTGCACACCGTATTGCGGATGCTGTGAAAGCTGCATAATTGTGCAAGCTAAATGTATAAAAAGGCGGCTTTTGTCGCCTTTGTTTTAAGCAATTAATGGCTTTTTGCTGTTTTTTTCCGCAGTTGATACAATGCGTCAAAAATGCCCTTGCGAAGGTCATTCGCTTTGGTTAGTATTCACACCCGCTTCAGTGGGAAACAAAAATCCTGCTAATTGGTCGAAGCATTGGTATGCGGCAAATCCGCAAGGAACAGGTTGATTATGTACGAAGCTCTTTTAGTTGTTTTCCTTATTGTAGCCATCGCTCTCGTAGCGCTGATTATGCTGCAGCAAGGTAAAGGCGCTGATATGGGAGCCTCCTTCGGAGCAGGCGCTTCCGGTACGCTGTTCGGTTCAAGTGGTTCTGCGAACTTCATGACCCGCACAACGGCGATTCTGGCTACGCTGTTCTTCATCATCAGTCTGGTGCTTGGCAATATCAACAGCAACAAGACCAGCAAAGGAAGCGAGTGGGAAAATCTGAGCGCGCCAGCAAAAACTGAGCAGACTCAGCCAGCTGCACCGGCTAAGCCAACCAGCGATATCCCGCACTAAGTATTCTGTACCGAGGTGGTGGAATTGGTAGACACGCTACCTTGAGGTGGTAGTGCCCTAACGGGCTTGTGGGTTCGAGTCCCATCCTCGGTACCAATATTCCAGAAGAAAGACGTCGAAAGACGTCTTTTTTTTCGTCTGCATATTCTGAGGTGTGGTTTTGTAGGCCCGTTAAGCGCAACGCCACCGGGCAAAATGGCGGGTGACGCTGCGCTTACCCGCCCTACGAAAGTCCACAAAAAAGGCGTCCATAGGACGCCTTTTACACGTTATATCAGCGATTACTTCTTATCGCTGTGCTCCAGGTTTTCAACCTGCGGCAGACCGTTACCGGAATTCGCGGAGAGCAGGCCATTCTCAACATAGTTGAACAGCTTCTCGCGGGTATCGGTGATGTCCAGGTTACGCATAGTCAGCTGACCGATACGATCGTCCGGCGAGAACACGGATTCACCTTTCTCCATGGTCAGACGCTCTGCTTTATAGGTCAGGTTGTCAGACACGGTGTTCAGGATGGAGTAGTCGTTACCGCGACGCAGCTCCAGCGTCACTTCGCCGGTGATTGCGCTTGCCACCCAACGCTGCAGCGCATCGCGCAGCATCAGCGCCTGTGGATCGAACCAGCGGCCCTGATACAGCAGTTTACCCAGCTGACGGCCATGAGAGTGATACTGCTCAATGGTGTCTTCGTTGTGAATGCCGGTCAGCAGACGCTCGTAAGCGATGTGCAGCAGCGCCATTCCCGGGGCTTCATAGATGCCGCGGCTTTTCGCTTCGATGATGCGGTTTTCAATCTGATCGCTCATGCCCAGGCCGTGACGACCGCCAATACGGTTCGCTTCCAGCATCAGCTCAACATCATCAGAGAAGGTTTTGCCGTTCAGCGCAACCGGATGACCACGTTCGAAACGTACTGTCACTTCTTCAGCCTGGATTTTGACGTTCTCGTCCCAGAACTTCACGCCCATGATCGGGTTAACGATCTTCACGCTTGAGTTCAGGAATTCCAGGTCTTTCGCTTCGTGCGTCGCACCCAGCATGTTGGAGTCAGTGGAGTAAGCTTTCTCGACAGACATCTTATAGTCGAAACCGCAGGCGATCATAAACTCGGACATCTCATGGCGGCCACCCAGCTCGTCGATGAAGTCGGTATCCAGCCACGGCTTGTAGATCTGCAGTTCGGCGTTGGTCAGCAGGCCATAACGATAGAAACGCTCAATATCGTTGCCTTTATAGGTACTGCCGTCACCCCAGATGTTGACGCCGTCTTCTTTCATCGCCGCAACCAGCATGGTGCCGGTGACCGCACGGCCCAGCGGGGTGGTGTTGAAATAGGTCAGGCCGCCGGTGGTGTTATGGAACGCACCGCACTGAATAGCCGCGATACCTTCAGCGACAAGTTGCTTACGGCAGTCAATCAGGCGCGCGTTCTCTGCACCATACTCTTTAGCGCGACGAGGAATGGCATCATAGTCGTCCTCATCCGGCTGACCCAGGTTCGCGGTATAGGCGTACGGAACCGCTCCCTTCTGGCGCATCCACAGTAGTGCAGCGCTGGTATCCAGGCCACCTGAGAAAGCGATGCCAATACGTTGTCCAACCGGAAGATGCTTGAGAATCGTCGTCATAGAATAAAACCCTGCTTGATTGACTGATTAGAGACCGCTTTCGCTCTCTTGTGCATTTTTATGCAAAATAAGTGAGTATTCATTTAATCATCTTTTGGCGAAGACCGGAAGAGAGTCGTGCGTTTTTTGTAAAAATTTTGGTCTAATTGATCTGGCGGAAGTTGGGTTGACAGGTGGGGTCAACTATCAATATACTAAACGCCGATTTTACGTCCCGTCTTCGGTACCAAATCCCAGCATTATTTGCAAATTCTGTCCAAAACGCGTAGAATTTGCCACGTTTCAGGCGCGGGGTGGAGCAGCCTGGTAGCTCGTCGGGCTCATAACCCGAAGGTCGTCGGTTCAAATCCGGCCCCCGCAACCACTTTCCCATAAAGTTCTTTTTCAAATATACTGTGAAGACTTAGAGCCTTCGTAGCTGGATTTGAAAAAATTCTTTCGGAAAGTGCTCCAGGCCACAGTTGTGGCTATAGGGTTCAGTTATCTAAAGCCCCGATTTATCGGGGTTTTTTGTTATCTGACTACAGAATAACTGGGCTTTACGCCCTTTTTTTATGTCTTGGGGGTGGGCTTGTCCACATTAGAGCAAAAATTAACAGAGATGATTACTGCACCGGTCGAAGCACTGGGCTACGAACTGGTCGGCATCGAATTCGTTCGCGGCCGTACATCGACGCTGCGCATCTATATTGATAGTGAAGATGGCATCAATGTTGATGATTGTGCTGATGTCAGCCACCAGGTGAGTGCGGTTCTTGATGTTGAAGACCCGATTACCGTTGCGTACAACCTGGAAGTTTCCTCACCTGGCCTCGATCGCCCGATGTTCACGGCCGAGCACTATGTGCGCTTTACCGGTGAAGAAGTGGCTCTCGTTCTGCGTATGGCCGTACAGAACCGCCGTAAATGGCAGGGAATTATCAAAGCCGTTGATGGTGAAATGATCACGGTGACAGTCGAAGGCAAAGATGAAGTGTTCGCGCTGAGTAATATCCAGAAGGCGAACCTGGTTCCCCACTTTTAACAGTCTGGATTGAGGTGAAAAGCCCGCGATGAACAAAGAAATTTTGGCTGTTGTTGAAGCCGTCTCCAACGAGAAATCACTGCCGCGTGAGAAGATTTTCGAAGCGCTGGAAAGTGCACTGGCTACAGCAACCAAGAAAAAATATGAACAAGAGATCGATGTTCGCGTAGAAATCGATCGTAAAAGCGGTGACTTCGATACATTCCGTCGTTGGGTAATCGTTGAAGAAGTGACCCAGCCGACTAAAGAGATCACGCTGGAAGCCGCCCGTTTTGAAGACGAAAGTCTGAACGTGGGTGACTACGTTGAAGATCAGATCGAATCTGTGACCTTCGACCGTATCACCACCCAGACCGCTAAACAGGTTATCGTGCAGAAAGTGCGCGAAGCCGAGCGCGCGCTGGTTGTCGATCAGTTCCGCGATCAGGAAGGCGAAATCATTACCGGCGTGGTGAAGAAAGTGAACCGCGACAACATCTCCCTCGAGATCAAATCCGAAGGGTTGCCGGGTAACGCTGAAGCCGTGATCCTGCGTGAAGATATGCTGCCGCGTGAAAACTTCCGCCCGGGCGACCGTATTCGCGGCGTTCTGTACGCGGTACGCCCTGAAGCGCGTGGTGCACAGCTCTTCGTGACCCGTTCTAAACCAGAAATGCTGGTAGAACTGTTCCGTATCGAAGTGCCGGAAATCGGTGAAGAAGTTATCGAAATTAAAGCGGCGGCTCGCGATCCGGGCTCCCGTGCGAAAATTGCGGTGAAAACCAACGACAAGCGTATCGACCCGGTCGGTGCTTGCGTCGGTATGCGCGGTGCGCGTGTCCAGGCAGTTTCTACTGAGCTGGGCGGCGAACGTATTGATATCGTTCTGTGGGATGACAACCCGGCGCAGTTCGTGATCAACGCAATGGCTCCAGCTGATGTGGCGTCTATCGTTGTTGACGAAGACAAACACACCATGGATATCGCTGTTGAAGCGGGCAACCTGGCGCAGGCAATCGGCCGTAACGGTCAGAACGTACGCCTGGCGTCACAGCTGAGCGGCTGGGAACTCAACGTAATGACCGTTGATGACCTGCAGGCTAAGCATCAGGCTGAAGCCCATGCGGCGATCGATACCTTCACTAAATACCTGGATATTGACGAAGACTTCGCCACTGTTCTGGTTGAAGAAGGATTCTCTACGCTGGAAGAACTGGCCTATGTGCCAATGAAAGAGCTGCTGGAAATTGACGGTCTGGATGAACCAACCGTTGAAGCCCTGCGTGAACGCGCTAAAAACGCACTGACCACCCTGGCACTGGCTCAGGAAGAAAGCCTTGGCGATAAGAAGCCGGCTGATGACCTGCTGAATCTGGAAGGTCTTGATCGTGCGATTGCGTTCAAGCTGGCTGCCCGTGGTGTTTGTACGCTGGAAGATCTCGCTGAGCAAGGCGTTGATGACCTGGCTGATATCGAAGGTTTAACCGACGAGAAAGCCGGCGAGCTCATCATGGCCGCACGTAATATTTGCTGGTTCGGCGACGAAGCGTAATAAACTGTAGCAGGAAGGAACAGCATGACTGATGTAACTGTAAAATCGCTGGCTGCTGAGATTCAGACCTCCGTGGACCGCCTGGTACAGCAATTTGCTGATGCAGGGATCCCGAAGTCCGCTGATGACTCGGTGACCGCGCAAGAAAAACAAACCTTGTTAACGCACCTGAACCGTGAACACGGTTCTACGCCTGACAAGTTAACGCTGCAGCGCAAAACGCGCAGCACGTTAAACATCCCTGGTACCGGTGGCAAAAGCAAATCGGTACAAATTGAAGTCCGCAAGACGCGCACCTTTGTAAAACGTGATCCGCAAGAGGCAGAACGCCTTGCCGCGGAAGAGCAGGCACAGCGTGAAGCGGAAGAACAAGCTCAGCGTGAGGCGGAAGCAGCCGCCAAACGTGAAGCAGAATTAAAAGCTGAACGTGAGGCCGCAGAAAAAGCGAAACGCGACGCAAGTGATAAAGTGAAGCGTGACGCTGCGGAAAAAGACAAAGTGAGCAATCAACAGACAGACGAAATGACCAAAACCGCCCAGGCTGAAAAAGCCCGCCGTGAAAATGAAGCTGCCGAGCTGAAGCGTAAAGCGGAAGAAGAAGCCCGCCGTAAGCTGGAAGAAGAAGCTCGCCGCGTCGCCGAAGAAGCGCGCCGCATGGCAGAAGAAAACGAGAAGAATGGTGTGAATACCGTTGAGCCGACTGAAGACACCAGCGACTATCACGTGACCACTTCTCAGCATGCGCGTCAGGCTGAAGATGATAACGACCGTGAAGTAGAAGGCGGCCGTGGCCGTGGTCGTAATGCAAAAGCAGCGCGTCCGGCGAAAAAAGGCAACAAGCACGCTGAATCCAAAGCTGACCGTGAAGAAGCACGCGCTGCTGTTCGCGGCGGTAAAGGCGGCAAGCGTAAAGGTTCCGCGCTGCAGCAGGGCTTCCAGAAGCCGGCTCAGGCAGTTAACCGTGACGTCGTGATTGGCGAAACCATTACCGTTGGCGAACTGGCGAACAAGATGGCGGTTAAAGGCTCTCAGGTCATCAAAGCAATGATGAAGCTGGGTGCCATGGCGACCATCAACCAGGTCATCGATCAGGAAACCGCACAGCTGGTTGCTGAAGAGATGGGCCACAAAGTTATCCTGCGTCGTGAAAACGAGCTGGAAGAAGCGGTAATGAGCGACCGTGATACTGGTGCTGCGGCTGAACCGCGTGCACCGGTTGTGACCATCATGGGTCACGTTGACCACGGTAAAACCTCTCTGCTTGACTACATTCGTTCTACCAAGGTTGCCTCTGGCGAAGCGGGTGGAATTACCCAGCACATCGGTGCTTACCACGTAGAAACTGACAACGGTATGATCACCTTCCTGGATACTCCGGGCCACGCCGCGTTTACCTCAATGCGTGCTCGTGGTGCTCAGGCGACGGATATCGTTGTTCTGGTTGTTGCTGCAGACGACGGCGTCATGCCGCAGACCATCGAAGCTATCCAGCACGCGAAAGCAGCAGGTGTGCCGGTTGTGGTTGCAGTGAACAAGATCGATAAGCCAGAAGCGGATCCCGATCGTGTTAAAAACGAACTTTCCCAGTACGGTATTCTGCCGGAAGAGTGGGGCGGCGAAAGCCAGTTCGTACACGTGTCTGCGAAAGCGGGTACCGGTATCGACGAACTGCTGGACGCGATCCTGCTGCAGGCCGAAGTTCTGGAGCTGAAAGCCATCCGTAACGGTATGGCGAGCGGTGCGGTTATCGAATCCTTCCTGGATAAAGGACGTGGCCCGGTTGCTACCGTTCTGGTTCGCGAAGGTACGCTGCATAAAGGCGATATCGTTCTGTGCGGTTTCGAATACGGTCGCGTTCGTGCGATGCGTAACGAACTGGGTCAGGAAGTGCTGGAAGCAGGTCCGTCCATTCCAGTGGAAATCCTGGGTCTGTCCGGTGTTCCGGCTGCCGGTGACGAAGTGACCGTGGTGCGTGACGAGAAGAAAGCGCGTGAAGTGGCACTGTATCGTCAGGGTAAATTCCGTGAAGTTAAACTGGCTCGTCAGCAGAAATCTAAACTCGAGAACATGTTTGCCAACATGACCGATGGCGAAGTTCACGAAGTGAACATCGTTCTGAAAGCCGACGTTCAGGGTTCTGTGGAAGCGATCTCCGACTCCTTGCTGAAACTGTCTACCGACGAAGTGAAAGTTAAGATCATCGGTTCTGGTGTAGGTGGTATCACCGAAACCGACGCGACCCTGGCTGCTGCCTCCAACGCTATCCTGGTTGGCTTCAACGTTCGTGCGGATGCATCTGCGCGTAAAGTGATTGAAGCTGAAAGCCTGGATCTGCGCTACTACTCCGTCATCTATAACCTGATCGACGAAGTCAAAGCAGCGATGAGCGGCATGCTGTCTCCTGAGCTGAAACAGCAGATCATCGGTCTGGCTGAAGTACGTGACGTGTTCAAATCACCGAAATTCGGTGCGATCGCGGGCTGTATGGTTACCGAAGGTAACATCAAGCGTCACAACCCAATCCGCGTACTGCGTGACAACGTGGTTATCTACGAAGGCGAGCTGGAATCCCTGCGCCGCTTCAAAGATGACGTTAACGAAGTCCGTAACGGCATGGAATGTGGTATCGGCGTGAAGAACTACAACGACGTTCGCGTTGGCGATATGATCGAAGTGTTCGAGATCATCGAAATTCAGCGTACCATCGCTTAATCTTCGTCGGCTTTTGGGCCGCCACTGCGTTGGCTGCGCTCGTTCACCCCGGTCACATAGTTATCTATGCTCCCGGGGATTCACGAGCTTGCCGCCTTGTTGCAACCCAAAATCCTTAGAAGATTAACTAGCGTAGGCCGGGTAAGCGAAGCGCCACCCGGCAATAATTTTAAAAGGGGCTTTTAGCCCCTTTTTTGTCTGGAGAATTTATTATGGCGAAAGAATTTGGTCGCCCTCAGCGCGTAGCGCAGGAAATGCAGAAAGAGATCGCACTCATTCTGCAACGTGAAATTAAAGACCCGCGCGTCGGCATGATGACCACCGTTTCCGGTGTCGAAATGTCCCGCGATTTGGCCTATGCAAAAGTGTTCGTCACCTTCCTGAACGATCAGGACGAAGCGGCAGTGAAAAACGGCATTAAAGCGCTGCAGGAAGCCTCTGGTTTCATCCGCTCCCTGCTCGGCAAAGCGATGCGCCTGCGTATCGTGCCTGAACTGACCTTCTTCTACGACAACTCGCTGGTCGAAGGTATGCGTATGTCCAACCTGGTGACCAGCGTGGTTAAACATGACGACGAGCGTCGTGTTAACCCGGCGGACGACAGCAAGGAGGACTAATGAGTCGTCCTCGTCGTCGTGGTCGCGACGTGCATGGTGTGCTGCTGCTGGATAAACCCCAGGGCGCTTCCAGCAACGACGTGCTGCAGAAAGTTAAGCGTATTTATAACGCCAACCGTGCGGGCCACACCGGCGCGCTCGATCCGCTGGCAACCGGCATGCTGCCGGTCTGCCTGGGAGAGGCGACAAAGTTTTCCCAGTACCTGCTCGACTCCGATAAGCGCTACCGCGTTATCGCTAAACTGGGCCAGCGCACGGATACCTCCGACGCGGATGGCCAGGTGGTGGAAGAGCGTCCGGTGACGTTCAGCGCGGAACAGCTTGATGCTGCGCTGGAGAGCTTCCGTGGAGACACGATGCAGGTGCCGTCGATGTATTCGGCGCTGAAATATCAGGGCAAGAAGCTCTACGAATATGCGCGCCAGGGCATTGATGTCCCGCGTGAAGCCCGTCCGATAACCGTGTATGAGCTGCTGTTTATTCGCCACGAAGGCGATGAGCTGGAGCTGGAAGTACACTGTTCGAAAGGGACCTATATTCGCACCATCATCGACGACCTCGGTGAAAAGCTGGGCTGCGGTGCGCATGTGATTTACCTGCGCCGTCTGGCGGTAAGCAAGTACCCGGTGGAGCGGATGGTGACCCTGGAACATCTGCGCGAGCTGGTAGAACAGGCGGAAGCGCAGGGGATCGCGCCGGCAGATTTGCTGGATCCCTTGCTGATGCCGATGGACAGTCCGGCAGCGGACTTCCCGGTTGTTAATCTTCCTTTAACATCGTCCGTTTACTTTAAGAACGGCAACCCGGTTCGTACGGCGGAAGCGCCGCTGGAAGGACTGGTACGCGTGACCGAAGGTGACGAAGGGAAATTCATCGGTATGGGCGAAATGGATGGCGAAGGGCGCGTTGCGCCGCGTCGTCTGGTCGTCGAATATCCGGTCGACGCGTGACGGTGATAACGGCTCACCTTGCGATAAGCAGGGGAGACGAGTAGAATATCGCCGCTTAACGCCTGGTAAATTGTTTAACAATCTGCGGGGCGTACATGGGATTGCTGAATTAGAGATCGGCATCCTTACATTCTTTATACTTTGGAGTTTGAAAATGTCTCTAAGCGTTGAAGCTAAAGCTAAAATCGTTTCTGAGTTTGGTCGTGGTACTAACGACAGCGGTTCTACCGAAGTTCAGGTTGCACTGCTGACTGCACAGATTAACCACCTGCAGGGTCACTTTGCAGAGCACAAAAAAGATCACCACAGCCGTCGTGGTCTGCTGCGTATGGTTTCTCAGCGTCGTAAACTGCTCGACTACCTGAAACGTAAAGATGTTGCACGCTACACCGCGCTGATCGAGCGTCTGGGTCTGCGTCGCTAATTCTTGCGAGTTTCAGAAAAGGGGGCCTGATGGCCCCTTTTTTCAACCAGACGGCAGCAATTCACTGGAAACTATTGTATTGTTGCTATAAATGATCTTCATTGCAGAGGTTCGCGCGGCTAATGAGAGGCTTCACCCATGGGGGTGTTGGTTGTCATTAGTCGCGAGGATGCGAAGAAGGTCGGGTTAAATCGACAGCACACCGGTGGTGTGCTGTCAAACATTTAAGAAAGGACAGAACTTTGCTGAATCCGATCGTTCGTAAATTCCAGTATGGTCAACATACCGTCACGCTGGAAACCGGCATGATGGCACGTCAGGCTACTGCTGCCGTTATGGTAAGCATGGATGACACTGCGGTATTCGTTACCGTTGTTGGCCAGAAAAAAGCTAAACCAGGTCAGGACTTCTTCCCGCTGACCGTTAACTACCAGGAGCGTACCTACGCTGCCGGTAAAATCCCGGGTGGTTTCTTCCGTCGTGAAGGCCGTCCAAGCGAAGGCGAAACGCTGATTGCGCGTCTGATTGACCGCCCGGTTCGTCCGCTGTTCCCGGAAGGCTTCGTTAACGAAGTACAGGTTATCGCGACCGTTGTTTCCGTTAACCCACAGGTTAACCCGGACATCGTTGCCATGATCGGCGCATCCGCTGCCCTGTCACTGTCTGGTATTCCATTCAATGGCCCAATCGGTGCCGCGCGCGTGGGCTACATCAACGACCAGTACGTGCTGAACCCAACTCAGGAAGAGCTGAAAGAAAGTAAGCTGGACCTGGTGGTTGCGGGTACCGAAGCCGCTGTGCTGATGGTTGAATCCGAAGCTGAACTGCTGAGCGAAGACCAGATGCTGGGCGCTGTGGTATTTGGCCACGACCAGCAGCAGATCGTTATCCAGAACATCAACGACCTGGTGAAAGAAGCCGGTAAACCTCGTTGGGACTGGCAGCCAGAAGCAGCAAACGACGCGCTGAACGCACGCGTTGCAGCCCTGGCAGAATCTCGTCTGAGCGATGCATACCGCATCACTGACAAGCAGGAGCGTTATGCTCAGGTTGACGTGATCAAGTCTGAAACTATCGCCACTCTGGTTGCTGAAGATGAAACGCTGGACGCTAACGAACTGAGCGACATCCTGCACGCAATCGAGAAAAACGTTGTTCGTAGCCGTGTACTGGCAGGCGAGCCGCGTATCGATGGCCGCGAAAAAGACATGATCCGTGGTCTGGATGTGCGTACTGGCGTTCTGCCACGTACTCACGGTTCCGCGCTGTTCACCCGTGGCGAAACGCAGGCGCTGGTTACCGCGACCCTGGGTACTGCACGTGACGCACAGATCATCGACGAACTGATGGGCGAGCGCACTGACAGCTTCCTGTTCCACTACAACTTCCCTCCGTACTCCGTAGGCGAAACCGGTATGGTTGGCTCGCCGAAGCGTCGTGAAATTGGTCACGGTCGTCTGGCGAAGCGCGGCGTGCTGGCAGTAATGCCAGAAGCTGACAAGTTCCCGTACACCGTTCGTGTGGTTTCTGAAATCACCGAATCCAACGGTTCTTCTTCCATGGCTTCCGTGTGTGGTGCCTCTCTGGCGCTGATGGATGCAGGCGTACCAATTAAAGCCGCTGTGGCTGGTATCGCTATGGGTCTGGTGAAAGAAGGCGACAACTTTGTTGTTCTGTCTGACATCCTGGGCGACGAAGACCACCTGGGCGATATGGACTTCAAAGTAGCGGGTTCCCGCGAAGGTATCTCTGCGCTGCAGATGGATATCAAAATTGAAGGTATCACCAAAGAGATCATGCAGGTTGCTCTGAACCAGGCTAAAGGTGCACGTCTGCACATCCTGGGCGTGATGGAACAGGCGATTAACGCGCCGCGTGGCGACATTTCTCAGTTCGCTCCACGTATCCACACCATCAAGATCAACCCAGATAAGATCAAAGATGTTATCGGTAAGGGCGGTTCCGTAATCCGTGCGCTGACCGAAGAGACTGGCACCACGATCGAAATCGAAGATGACGGTACTGTGAAGATCGCAGCAACCGACGGCGAGAAAGCGAAATTCGCGATCCGTCGCATCGAAGAAATCACGGCAGAGATCGAAGTGGGCCGCGTCTACGCAGGTAAAGTGACCCGTATCGTTGACTTTGGCGCGTTCGTTGCCATCGGTGGCGGTAAAGAAGGTCTGGTTCACATCTCTCAGATCGCTGACAAGCGCGTTGAGAAAGTGACCGATTACCTGCAGATGGGTCAGGAAGTACCGGTGAAAGTTCTGGAAGTTGATCGCCAGGGCCGTATCCGTCTGAGCATTAAAGAAGCAACCGAGCAGTCTCAGCCAGCTGCTGCGCCAGAAGCACAGGCAGCAGAACAGCAAGGCGAGTAAGTTGCCATTTGCCCTCCGCTTTGCGGAGGGCCTATTATCAGGCAGGACGCCTTGTTAAGCCGCCGGGGGACAGGACGTTCATCCAATAGTTGTCTTCGGGAGTGGGAAATGAAGCCTTTTTTGCGCTGGTGTTTCGTTGCGACAGCTTTAACGCTGGCAGGATGCAGCAACTCTGCCTGGCGTAAGAGCGAAGTCCTCGCAGTGCCATTGCAACCGACTTTGCAGCAGGAAGTGATTCTGGCACGCATGGAACAAATACTTGCCAGTCGGGCTTTAACCGATGAAGAACGCGCACAGCTTTTATATGAGCGCGGAGTGTTGTATGATAGTCTCGGTCTGAGGGCATTGGCGCGAAATGATTTTTCACAAGCGCTGGCTATCCGACCTGATATGCCTGAAGTATTCAATTACTTAGGCATTTATTTAACGCAGGCAGGCAATTTTGATGCTGCCTATGAAGCGTTTGATTCTGTACTTGAGCTTGATCCAACTTACAACTACGCGCACTTGAATCGCGGTATCGCATTGTATTACGGCGGTCGTGATAAGTTAGCGCAAGATGATCTGCTGGCGTTTTATCAAGACGATCCTAATGATCCTTTCCGCAGCCTGTGGCTTTACATCGTTGAGCGGAAGCTCGATGAGAAGCAGGCAAAAGAAGCACTGAAACAGCGCTTCGATAAATCGGACAAGGAACAGTGGGGATGGAACATTGTCGAGTTCTACCTGGGCAACATCAGCGAAGCAACGCTGATGGAACGCCTCAAGGCGGACGCAACGGATAACACCTCGCTCGCTGAGCATCTCAGTGAAACCAACTTCTATTTAGGTAAGTACTACCTAAGTCTGGGGGATATGGACAGCGCTACGGCACTGTTCAAATTAGCGGTTGCTAACAACGTACACAACTTCGTTGAGCACCGTTATGCATTGTTGGAATTATCGCTCTTGGGCCAGGAGCATGACGACCTGGCAGAATCGGACCAGCAATAGCTGACGACATAAACATCAGCCCGTAATCTTTTGATTGCCATCACCTTAACTGGTGAGGGCGTTGTTGTTCGTCAATACACCTACTTTGAGCCGGTTCACACTTTTCAATGAAAATTGCTAATCATTTTCACGATGAGCTAAGTAGACTGGCCGCCATTAATATCGAGGCACTTGTACTACATGGCTGAATTCGAAACCACTTTTGCAGATCTGGGCCTGAAGGCTCCTATCCTTGAAGCCCTTAACGATCTGGGTTACGAAAAACCATCTCCGATCCAGGCTGAGTGTATCCCACACCTGCTTTCTGGTCGTGACGTGCTGGGCATGGCCCAGACTGGTAGCGGTAAAACTGCAGCATTCTCGCTGCCGCTGCTGAACAACATTGATCCGGACCTGCGTGCACCGCAGATCCTCGTCCTGGCTCCAACCCGTGAACTGGCTGTTCAGGTTGCAGAAGCAATGACGGAATTCTCTAAACATATGCGCGGCGTAAACGTGGTAGCTCTTTACGGCGGCCAGCGTTATGACGTGCAGTTACGCGCCCTGCGCCAGGGTCCACAGATTGTTGTCGGTACGCCGGGCCGTCTGCTGGATCACCTGAAGCGCGGTACTCTGGACCTCTCTAAACTGAGCGGCCTGGTACTGGATGAAGCAGATGAAATGCTGCGTATGGGCTTCATCGAAGACGTCGAAACCATCATGGCGCAGATCCCGGACGGTCATCAGACCGCGCTGTTCTCTGCCACCATGCCTGAAGCGATTCGTCGTATCACCAAGCGCTTCATGAAAGATCCTCAGGAAGTGCGTATTCAGTCCAGCGTAACCACTCGCCCGGACATCAGCCAGAGCTACTGGTCTGTGTACGGCATGCGCAAAAACGAAGCGCTGGTACGTTTCCTGGAAGCAGAAGATTTTGATGCGGCGATTATCTTCGTTCGTACCAAAAACGCGACCCTGGAAGTGGCTGAAGCTCTGGAGCGTAGCGGCTACAACAGCGCAGCGCTGAACGGCGACATGAACCAGGCCCTGCGTGAGCAGACTCTGGAGCGTCTGAAAGACGGTCGTCTGGATATCCTGATTGCAACCGACGTGGCAGCACGTGGTCTGGACGTTGAGCGTATCAGCCTGGTTGTTAACTACGACATCCCGATGGATTCCGAGTCTTACGTTCACCGTATCGGCCGTACCGGTCGTGCGGGTCGTGCTGGCCGCGCGCTGCTGTTCGTTGAGAACCGCGAGCGTCGTCTGCTGCGTAACATTGAACGCACCATGAAGCTGACCATTCCAGAAGCTGACCTGCCAAACGCAGAGCTGCTGGGCAAACGCCGTCTGGAAAAATTCGCCGCGAAAGTACAGCAGCAGCTGGAAAGCAGCGATCTGGATCAGTATCGCGCGCTGCTGTCGCAGATTCAGCCTGTTGCTGAAGGCGAAGAGCTGGACATGGAAACCCTGGCCGCAGCACTGCTGAAAATGGCTCAGGGCGAACGTAGCCTGATCGTGCCACCTGATGCGCCGATGCGTCCTAAGCGTGAATTCCGTGACCGTGACGATCGCTTCGAACGTCGTGGCGACCGTAATGACCGTGGCCCACGCGGTGACCGTCCAGAGCGTGGTGGTGAAGACCGTCCACGTCGTGAACGTCGTGACGCGGGTGACATGGAACTGTACCGCATTGAAGTGGGCCGTGATGATGGCGTTGAAGTTCGTCACATCGTTGGCGCGATCGCTAACGAAGGCGACATCAGCAGCCGTTACATCGGTAACATCAAGCTGTTCGCATCTCACTCCACCATCGAGCTGCCAAAAGGCATGCCGGGCGAAGTGCTGCAGCACTTTACGCGTACCCGCATCCTGAACAAGCCGATGAACATGCAGCTGATGGGTGATGCACAGCCACGCCCTGACCGCGGTGGTGAACGTCGTGGCGGTGGTCGCAGCTTTGGTGGCGAGCGTCGTGAAGGCGGCCGCAGCGAAGGTCGCGGTGGTGAAGGTCGTCGTTTCTCCGGCGAGCGTCGCGAAAACCGTGGCCCACGTCGTGAAGAAGGCACCAGCCGCCGTCGTTTCGGTGACGCGTAAGCCTTTCGCTTCTGACGTAAAGTAAAATATACAGCCCCGATATACGCTATCGGGGCTTTTTTTATTCCCTTTGTACTCTTGTACTGGTACAGTGCGTCACATTAAAATGCAGAACCGCATGATTGACTGGAGAAAAGGCTGTATGGCGACACTAACCACCACCCAAACGTCACCTTCGCTGCTTGGCGGCGTGGTGATCATCGGCGGAACCATTATAGGTGCCGGGATGTTCTCCCTGCCCGTGGTCATGTCCGGTGCGTGGTTCTTCTGGTCGCTGGCGGCGCTGGTCTTTACCTGGTTCTGTATGCTCCATTCCGGGCTGATGATCCTTGAGGCGAACCTGAACTACCGCATTGGCTCCAGCTTCGACACCATCACCAAAGATCTGCTGGGTAAAGGCTGGAACCTGGTGAACGGGCTGTCCATCGCGTTTGTGCTCTATATCCTGACCTACGCGTATATTTCGGCGAGCGGCTCGATTCTGCATCACACCTTCTCGGAGATGTCGCTGAACGTTCCGGCGCGTCTGGCGGGGCTGTGTTTTGCGCTGGCTGTGGCGTTTATCGTCTGGATGAGTACCAAAGCGGTGAGCCGCATGACGGCGATTGTATTAGGCGCTAAGGTCATCACCTTCTTCCTGACCTTCGGCAGCCTTCTGGGGCAAGTGACGCCCGCCACGCTGTTTAACGTTGCCGAAGTGAACACCTCCTACACGCCGTATCTGCTGATGACGCTGCCGTTCTGTCTGGCGTCGTTCGGTTACCACGGTAACGTGCCGAGCCTGATGAAGTACTACGGCAAAGATCCCCGTACCATTGTGAAGTGTCTGGTCTACGGCACGCTGCTGGCGCTGGGTCTGTATGTTATTTGGCTGCTGGGGACGATGGGCAACATCCCGCGTCCGGAATTTATCGGCATTGCCCAGAAGGGCGGTAACATCGACGTGCTGGTGCAGGCGCTGAGCGGCGTGCTGAACAGCCGCAGCCTGGATCTGCTGCTGGTTATCTTCTCTAACTTTGCGGTGGCGAGTTCTTTCCTGGGCGTGACGCTGGGCCTGTTTGACTATCTGGCGGATCTGTTCGGCTTTGATGATTCTGCGATGGGGCGTTTAAAAACCGCGCTGCTGACCTTCCTGCCGCCGATTGTGGGCGGCCTGCTATGGCCGAACGGCTTCCTGTATGCCATCGGTTATGCAGGGCTGGCGGCAACTATCTGGGCGGCGATTGTGCCGGCGCTGCTGGCGCGCAAATCACGTAAACGCTTCGGCAGCCCAAAATTCCGCGTCTGGGGCGGTAAGCCGATGATTACGCTGATTCTGGTATTCGGCGTTGGTAACGCACTGGTACACGTGCTGTCGAGTTTTAACCTGTTGCCCGTTTATCAGTAAAACGAGGGGTTGACCCCCTCACCCCGGCCCTCTCCCATAGGGAGAGGGAGAAAAGCAAAAAACTACCCCACCAACTCCTCTTTCACCTGCATCGCCAGTTCAAACGAATGCAAACGCGCCTGGTGATCGAAAATCTGGCCGTTAACCATAATCTCATTCGCCTGCGTTTCGCGCAGCACCGCGTCCAGCCCGTGACGCACTTTCGCCTTATCGCCAACCAGCGACATGCTCAGGGCCTGCTGCACGCCATACTGCTCGGAGGCGGACCACAGCTGATGCATATTCTCCACCGGCGGTGGAAGCTGGCCCGTCTCACCGCGGCGCAGCTTCACAAAAGCCTGCTGCATTGAGGTAAACAGGAATTCCGCGTCGCGATTGCTGTCGGCCGCAACGATGTTGATACACACCATTGCGTACGGCTTCTCAAGACGCTCGGACGGTTTGAAGTTCGTGCGGTAGAGATGCAGCGCCTGATGCAGCATATCCGGGGCAAAGTGGGAGGCAAACGCAAACGGCAGCCCAAGCTGCGCGGCGAGCTGTGCGCTGTAGAGGCTTGATCCCAACAGCCACACCGGGATCTTCTCACCGTAGCCCGGCACCGGGCGCACGTGCGGGTTCGGATCGCGCGCGTCGAACCAGTCCACCAGCTCGGCCACATCGCGCGGGAAGTTGTCGATATCGCCGCTCATATGGCGACGCAGGGCGCGCATGGTTGGCTGATCGCTGCCCGGCGCACGACCAAGACCCAAATCAATACGCCCCGGATAGAGGGTATTCAGGGTGCCAAACTGCTCGGCAATCACCAGCGGGGCGTGGTTCGGCAGCATCACGCCGCCGGAGCCCAGGTGCAGGGTGGTGGTATTTGCCGCCAGATAGCCGATCAAAACCGAGGTCGCGGCGCTGGCGATGCCAACCATATTGTGGTGCTCGGCCAGCCAGTAGCGGTGATAGCCACGCTTTTCGGCCAGCTGAGCCAGATCCAGAGAGTGCGAAAAGGCTTCTCTTGCCGAGGAGCCCTGAGGGATCGGCGCCAGATCCAGCACCGAAAACGGAATGGTTTTGTCAGTCATAACAGCTCACTTTGTCGACGGTCAATCTTTAATACTGCATTAAATAATGATAACCGTTGTTAACAAAGTGAGCCTTTTTTACGCCTGAAGTTCCAGCCCGGCGAGACGTCTCCAGTAGCCGTTGCAGTCGCTGTTTGCCGTCAGCGGCAGCGGAGCGGCGCCGTTTTCATTGGCGCGGAAAGCGTCCAGCATCGCGAACACGCCGGTATCCAGCGGTGACAGACGCACCATGTCCACCAGCCCGTCCATCGACGCCAGCTCGTTGCCGAGGTTATAGACATAGCCGCTCATGGTCTGAATACCGTTGAGGACAAATACCTGCTGATTCTCCTGCGACAGCATGCTGCGTCCGTTCGGGTACTTGATGCAGCAGGTTTCGCATTCGTCTTTCGGGCGGTCTTCCGAGCGCGCGGTGAAGCAGCGGGCGGAGTAGGCCAGCGGCAGATGGCCGTAGCTCAGCACTTCCACTTCAAACTGATTGCGAATGCCCAGCTCGTCGCACTGTTTAAGCAGGTTTGCCAGCCAGTCGCGGGAGAGCTCTACCGGCATGCACCAGCGCGTCATTCCCTGTTTGAGCAGCAGGCGCAGGGTTACAGCGTTGTAGCAGTTCAGGGCATGGCCCGCGACAAACGGCAGCTTGCGTTCAGCGCACATGTTCACCACGCCCAGATCGCTCGCTTCCAGCAGGAACTCGCCGTTTTCAACGTAGCGCTTCAGCTCGCCCAGTTCGGACGACGCCTGCACAAGCGCCAGCGTGGAGAGCACTACCTGCTTGCCGCTTCCGGTCAGGGCTTTCGCCATATCCAGCCAGTCGCCCACTTTTGTGGCGCGGCGCTTGCTGCACACCGCTTCGCCGAGGTAAATCACGTCGGCGCTGCTGGTCGCGGCCTGTTGGTAAAAATCTTCCAGCGTCTCTTTTGGCCAGTAGTAGAGCACCGGTCCTAATGAATATTTCATGATGATCTCACTGCCATTTACGGTGATACGCGCCAAGCGTGGTTTGTGTGCCTTCGGACATCGAACCAAGCGTTTCCATCCAGGCCTGCTGTGGAGCGTAGTTCTGCGGATCCGCCATGCAGCGGTCGATGGCCTGACGCCACACTTTCGCTACCTGGCTCACGTAGGCCGGGCTACGCTGACGTCCTTCGATTTTCACCGAGGCAATATTGGCCGCCAGCAGTTCCGGCAGTAGCTCCAGCGTGTTGAGGCTGGTCGGCTCCTCCAGCGCGTGATAGCGCTCGCCGTCGACCAGATAGCGGCCTTTACACAGGGTTGGATAACCGGCGTTTTCACCGTCCTGGTAGCGGTCGATCAGCACCTCATTCAGGCGGGATTCCAGCCCCTGTGGGGTTTGCTGCCAGCGGACAAAGCGGGCAGGAGAGCAGGCCCCGACGGTATTCGGCGATTCACCGGTTAAATAAGAGGAAAGATAGCAACGGCCTTCAGCCATGATGCACAGGCTGCCAAAGGCAAAAACTTCCAGCGGCACTGGCGTGACGCGTGCGAGTTGCTTAACCTGATGAATAGAGAGTACGCGCGGCAGCACCACGCGGGCCACGTCAAAGTGTTGATGATAAAAACGCACCGCCTCTTCGTTGGTGGCAGATGCCTGAACAGAGACGTGGCGCTCAATATGGGGATAGCGTTCTGCCGCATACTCAAGCATGGCGAGGTCGGCCAGGATCAGCGCATCGGCACCCAGCTGTGCCGCCATATCCACCGCGCGCTGCCAGCGGGCATAGCCGTCAGGATGAGCAAAGGTATTGATGGCGATATGCAGCTTGCGGCGGTGCTGGTGAACGAAGTTAACGGCTTCCTGAAGCTTTTTCTCCGTAAAGTTGAGGCCAGCAAAATGGCGGGCGTTGGTATCATCCTTCAGCCCGATATAGACCGCATCGGCCCCATTTTCGATGGCCGCCTTAAGCGCCGGAAGGTTTCCGGCTGGGCAGAGCAGCTCCATAATTTATCCTGATGTAGTCGATCGCAAAATTGTTAACGAGCTGGGATTTTAATTAACCCATACGCGACAATTTTTGATTTAAGGCAGCTAATGGCGTATTGATGACACCAATAATGAGGTACGGCTGACGACGGTTTGTTGATTTACGCCGCTATGTTGTGCTTCGGATATGGCAAAATAGCAGGACTATAGATATCAGGGAGTAAAGCTCGTGCTGGATAAACTGCGTTCACGTCTCGTACAATTTGGACCATCAATGCTGAGCGTGCCGGTCAAGCTGGCGCCGTTCGCGCTAAAACGCCAGGTGCTGGAGCAGGTCCTGAGCTGGCAGTTCCGCCAGGCGCTGCAGGACGGCGAGCTGGAGTTCCTGGAAGGCCGCTGGTTAAGCATTGAGGTGCGTGACATCGGGCTGCGCTGGTTTACCTCCGTTGAGAATGACCAGCTGATCGTACGCGAATCCGCCGACGCGGATGTGAGCTTTAGCGCCAACGCCAGCGATCTGCTGATGATCGCCGCGCGCAAGCAGGATCCGGATACGCTCTTCTTCCAGCGCCGTCTGGTGATTGAAGGCGACACGGAACTGGGCCTGTACGTGAAGAATTTAATGGATGCCATTGAGCTGGAGCAGATGCCGAAAGGGCTGCGCGTGATGTTAATGCAAGTGGCAGATTTCGTTGAGGCCGGGCTGAAAACCCCGCCGGACGGTAAACATACTTCAGTAGGTGAGCCATGCTGATTCGAGTCGAAATTGGGATTGATGCGCCGGGGATCGATGCGTTGTTACGCCGCGCCTTTGCGAGCGATGCCGAAGCCCAACTGGTCCACGACCTTCGCGAAGACGGCCTGATTACGCTGGGGCTGGTTGCCACCGATGACGAAGGTCAGGTGGTGGGCTATGTTGCCTTCAGTCCAGTCATCGTTCAGGGCGAAGAGCTGCAGTGGGTCGGCATGGCGCCGCTGGCGGTAGATGAAAGCTATCGCGGGCAAGGTCTGGCGCGCCAGCTGGTCTATGAAGGGCTGGATTCGCTCAATGAGTTTGGCTATGCCGCCGTTGTCACGCTGGGCGATCCGGCGTTCTATGGCCGTTTAGGCTTTGAGCAGGCCGCGCATTACGATCTGCGCTGTCGCTGGCCGGGTACGGAATCCGCTTTCCAGGTCCACCGTCTGGCGGACGACGCGCTCAACGGCGTCAACGGCCTGGTCGAGTATCACGACCATTTCAATCGCTTTTAATCAGGCTCTCGCGTAGCGCCTCAAAGGAGCCGTCTCCGGTCACGAGGCGCTCTTTCTGGCGCTTCGTCAGCTGCTTGATGCGGTATTCCAGCCTGAGCGCCAGCGATCGGTCGCCGACTGCCGTTGAGAAGGCGAGCTGTAATTCCCCTTTCCCCCGCAGCGCTTTTGCCCCTTTCCCCGTTTGATGTTGTAAAAAACGCCGCGCCACATCGGTGGTGATCCCGGTGTAGAGGGCGTTATCAGCGGTTCGGACAAGATAGAGAAACCAGCACACGGTAAACGGATTCAGTATGTTAAGGTGAACGCACCATAGCATGAGAGAGAACGAAAATGGAAACACTGGCCGCCATTAACCGCTGGCTGGCAAAGCAGCATGTTGTCACCTGGTGCGTCTATGACGAAGGGGAAATGTGGTGCGCAAATGCGTTTTACTACTACGATCCTGAGCGCGTGGCTTTTTATGTCATGAGCGAAGACAAAACGCGGCATGCGCAGATGACCGGCCAGCAGGCAAAGGTGGCGGGGACGGTAAACGGCCAGCCGAAAACGGTCGCGCTGATCCGCGGCGTGCAGTTTAAAGGGGAGATCCGTCGTCTGGATGGTGAAGAGAGCGACGCGCGCCGTAAGCTCTACACGCGCCGCTTTCCCGTTGCCGCTGCGCTAAAAGCCCCGGTGTGGGAAATCCGCCTCGATGAGCTGAAATTTACCGACAACACCCTGGGCTTTGGCAAGAAGCTGCACTGGTTACGCGCCGAGCAGGCGTAGCGCTTCGCGGTTAAACGCCGGGAGATCGTCCGGGGTTCGGCTGGTGATCAGCTGGTCTTTGTCGTTGACCACCTCCTGATCGTAAAACTCGGCCCCCGCATTTTTCAGATCGATAACGATCGGTTTCACGGCGGTAAGCTTACGCCCGCGGACCACGTCTGCGCTGATGAGCAGCTGCGGGCCGTGGCAGATGGCAAAGACCGGTTTGCCGGTAGAGACAAAATCCCGGGTGAAGGTCACGAAGCGCTCGTCCCCGCGCAGGGAATCCGGGGAATGGCCGCCGGGTAACAGCAGGGCGTCAAAATCTGAGGGACTCACGTTATCGATGGTCTCATCGATGGTTACGGTCGCCTCGCCCTTATGGCCTGTCACCGTTTTACCCGCCTCTTTCTCAATGGTGATGACCTCATGTCCCGCCTTGCGGAACGCCTCTGCTGGAGAGGTGAATTCTGAATCTTCAAACTCGTCGGTAATCAAGACTGCGATTTTCTTGACCATGCTTCCTCCGTTGTTTTGGCTTCAGACTGATTTTTCTCCGCTTGTGGTAAATACTTACCCGTAACAGACTTCTAAGTGTGGTCGACGACGCTGAGTTCGCAAACGGACAATTCTGTAAAGGGGAAAAGATGAGTCAGGTATTGATTACAGGTGCTACCGGGTTAGTGGGCGATCATCTGCTGCGGCTGCTGATTCAGGATCGCCGCGTGAACTATATCGCCGCACCGACGCGTCGACCGCTGGCGGACATATCCGGCGTCTTTAATCCGCACGATCCTCAGCTGACCGACGCGCTGGCGCAGGTGCAGGATCCCATTGATATCGCCTTTTGCTGTCTGGGCACCACGCGGCGGGAGGCGGGCAGCAAAGAGGCATTTATCCACGCCGACTATACGCTGGTGGTGGATACCGCGCTCACGGCGAAAAAGCTGGGGGCCAAACATTTTCTGGTGGTCAGCGCGCTGGGCGCCAGTGCCGGGTCGCCTTTCTTCTACAACAAGGTGAAGGGCAAGATGGAGGATGCGCTGATTGCGCAGAAATGGGAGCAGCTGACGATTGTGCGCCCCTCGATGCTGATCGGCCACCGGGACGAACGCCGGTTTAACGAGTCGATATTTGCCCCGCTGTTTCGCATTCTTCCCGGCAACTGGAAATCCATCGAGGCACGGGACGTCGCGCGCGCGATGTTAAAAGAGGGGCTGGCCCCGTCGAAAGCGGGCGTAAACATTATCCCTTCGGCAAAACTGCGTGAAATCGCTCAGGGCGAGGCGTAAACTCCCCCGGCTAATAACCTAATACTCTCCGGGGAATGCTATGACTGGTCAGTCTTCATCTCAGGCGGCAACACCTGTTCAGTGGTGGAAGCCCGCACTCTTCTTTCTCGTGGTCATTGTTGGCCTCTGGTACGTGAAATGGCAGCCGTACTACGGCAAAGCCTTCACCGCCGCCGAAACGCACAGCATCGGTAAATCTATTCTCGCACAGGCTGATTCCAGCCCGCTTCAGGCGGCGTGGGACTACGCCATGGTCTACTTCCTTGCCGTCTGGAAGGCCGCCGTCTTAGGCGTGATCCTGGGGTCACTGATTCAGGTGCTTATCCCGCGCAACTGGCTGGTGAAAACCCTTGGGCAGCCGCGCTTTCAGGGCACGCTGCTGGGGACGATTTTCTCGCTGCCGGGCATGATGTGTTCCTGCTGCGCCGCGCCCGTGGCCGCAGGTATGCGCCGTCAGCGCGTGTCGATGGGCGGCGCGCTGGCGTTCTGGATGGGGAACCCGCTGCTCAACCCGGCAACGCTGGTGTTTATGGGCTTTGTGCTGGGCTGGCATTTTGCGTTCATCCGTCTGGTCGCCGGGCTACTGACCGTACTGGTGGTGGCGACGCTGGTGCAAAAACTGGTGAAGGATACTGCCGCAGAACCCGCAGCCGTTGAGCTGGACGTCAGCGAGCCGCAGGGGGAATTCTTTGCGCGCTGGGGCAGGGCGCTATGGCAGCTTTTCTGGAGCACCATCCCGGTCTATATCCTGGCGGTACTGGTTCTGGGGGCGGCGCGCGTCTGGCTCTTCCCGCATGCGGATGGCGCAATCGACAACACGCTGATGTGGGTCATTGCAATGGCCGTTGCAGGCTGTCTGTTTGTGATCCCAACGGCGGCGGAGATCCCGATTGTTCAGACCATGATGCTGGCCGGTATGGGCACCGCGCCGGCGCTGGCGCTGCTGATTACGCTGCCGGCGATCAGCCTGCCGTCGCTTATCATGCTGCGTAAGTCGTTCCCGGCAAAAGCGCTGTGGCTGACCGCAGGGCTGGTGGCATTGAGCGGGGTGATGGTGGGGAGTATTGCGCTTCTGTGAAAAAGACCCGGTGGCGGCGCTACGCTTACCGGGCCTACAAAAAAATCCCCTCAAGCGAGGGGATTTTTTTTATTTGATGTAAGTAAACGCGGTGGTGACGTGCTTCACGCCGCTCACCCGGCTAGCGATATCGGCCGCCGCTTTCCCTTCACGCTCCGTTACCAGACCCAGCAGGAACACTTCGCCGTTTTCAGTCGTCACTTTCACGTTGGAGGATTTCACCTGGTCCGAGCCCAGCAGCTGGGAACGCACTTTGGTGGTGATCCAGGTATCGGAAGAGGCGTCACCCAGGCCAATTGGCTTGCCCTGACGCACTTCGTTAAACACCTCTGTGGTACCTTCTACGCCCATCGCAATCTGTTTCGCACGAGAGGCGAGCTCCAGATTCGGCGCCTGGCCTGCCAGCAGCACTTTGCCCTGATAAGCCGTCACGTTGATACGCGCTTCTTTCTTGATTTGTTCGTCTTTCGACAGCGCACTGTTGACGCGCAGCTCCAGCGTACCGTCATCCACCTGCGTCCCCACGGAGCGCGGATCGGTCGCTGCTTTGGTGCCCACTGCAGCGGTGCCCACAACGGCCGCAGCGATACATCCCTGAAGCAGTAATGCAGACATAAGGACTGCGAGGGTCGATAAAGCCTTCATAAGAACTCCTTAATCATCCTGGTGAGGGAAAAGCGTGTTATCGATCAAATCACATAAGCAGTTCACCGTGAGCATATGCATCTCCTGAATACGCGCGCTCCGGTGAGAAGGAATGCGGATTTCCACATCCTGCGGCCCAAGCAGACCCGCCAGCTCACCCCCGTCATAGCCGGTTAAGGCCACGATTGTCATGTCGCGGGTGACGGCGGCTTCAACGGCTTTGACAATGTCCCGGCTATTGCCGCGCGTGGAGATGGCCAGCAGCACATCTCCGGCGTGACCCAGGGCTCGCACCTGCTTTGCATAAATTTCGTCATGCAGACGATCGTTAGCAATCGCCGTTAAGACCACATTATCGGTATTAAGTGCAATGGCGGGTAAACTCGGGCGTTCTGTTTCAAAGCGATTGATCATGCTGGCAGCAAAATGCTGTGCGTTGGCGGCTGACGTGCCGTTGCCACAACAGAGGATTTTGTTGCCATTAAGCAGGGATTGCACCAGCGTCATTGCGGCACGCGAGATAGCATCCGGAAGGGCTTCCGCCGCGGCAATCTGAGTCTGGATGCTTTCTGTGAAGCACACTTTAATTCTTTCGAGCACGTTATCCCTTTTAAATCTTAATTATGCGTCTTCGCCAAAAGCGTTTTTAAGCCATTCGATCTCATTTCCGGTGAAGGCTATCACATCGAACCGGCAATCCACAGTATCAAAGCTCCCATTATGGCGGGCAAGCCACAAGTGGGCAGTCTGTAATAATTTATGTTGTTTGGCGAGCGTCACGCTGGCGGCAGCACCGCCAAAACGGGAGGACTGTCGAAAGCGGACTTCTACAAACACGATGACCTGACCGTCTTTCATGATCAGGTCGATTTCGCCGCCGCGCCCGCGGACGTTAGCGGCGATAAAGCGCAGTCCTTTGCCTTCAAGCCAGCGACGCGCCTTTAACTCCCACGCATCGCCGGTCTCTTTACGGCTTAACTGGCCGGGACGATCTGCCCCTGCTGGTATTTGAGCCATGATAACTTCCTGTTAATCACACAATCCTGGGTCGCGGTCAGATCGCCGGTGTTGCCGTTAAGCTCGAAGCCCGGCACCTGACGCATCTGGGTAAAGTGGTTTGCCAGCGCCCACGCATCAACCCCCATCGCATACAGACGCGCCAGAGAGTAATCGTTACGCACCGCGCTCAGCGCCTGCTGCATCAGGGATGGATTGCTGCCGGCCAGCATCGGGATTTCGCTGTACTGCAGACCGTCCATTTCCAGACGGAAATCCGGGCCTGCGGTGCCCTGTGCGCTGCGGGAGCTGGCGTAGAGCGTTGCGCCGCTCTGGCTGCCGTTACGCATCGCAATCATCGGTTTGATAAAGGCGATCTCCTGCGGCGTGGCAACGATATAGGCCGCATCCACTTTACCGCCACCGCTAATCTGCGCGTCGGTTGGCGGCGCAGGGATCGTCAGGCCGCCAATCGTCACGCCCTGCTGCTGTGGCAGGCTCGCGGTGACCGGGCTACCGTTAAGTGCGATACCCGCCCCGCCGTTGACGCCTGCGCGCAGTTCAGAGACGGAACCGAATTTCTGCTGCAGCACCACGCCGCCGCCCAGCTTCTGCCACTCATCGGCAAAGGCATTGGCCACGCGATCGCCCAGCGTGCTGCGTGGGATGAGCAGCAGCGGAGCCTGCTTACCCTGCTCGTGAATATGACGCGCCGCATCGCGGGCTTCATCTTCTGGAGAGAGCGCGAAGTAGCAGATATTGGCCCGGTTCTGAACCTGCTCTGGCTGGTTGAGCGCCAGCACGTTCAGCGTGGTATTGCTCTTCATCAGCTCTTCCACGTTGTTCTTCAGCAGCGGACCGACAACGATGCTCGCCCCGTCCTGCTGTACCTGCGCCAGCACCTGGTCAAGCGGCTGCGAGCTGGTGTCGTAGATTTTCAATTCAGCGCCCGGGTTGGCGCTGGTGGTTGCCACGGCCTGCGGCTGCGCGGCAGGTTGAGCCGCGGGTTGTGCAGGCTGCTGTTGAGGCTGTTCTGCTGTCGTGGCAGGAGCTGGCGCCGTTTGCGTCTCGGCCGGAGCCTGGGCCGCAGGTGCTGCTGTAGCCGGTGCAGCTTCAGCTGGAGGCGTCGTCGGGGCCGTCACAGGATTTTGCATCGTACCCTGCGCCGGCGCTTGCGCCGTGGTCAGGTCGCTGGTCTCCGCTGCGGACGGGCTGACCACATCATTCACGTTAGCCGCCTGGGCCGCCTGCGCGGGAACCGCGCTGCCGGTTACCGAGGTGGTACCGTTTTTCGCGGCTTCAAAGCCCTGCTGAATAGTACGGCCAAACACCGCCGCCTGGCCGTTGAGCGGCAGAAGCAGAGCGATTTTGCTGGTGGACGCTGGCTTAAAGTTTTGCACGTTCACCAGTTGGGTTGGCAGCATTTTCGCACCCGGGTTTTGCGGGTAGCGCGTCTGCCAGTCCGTAATACCGGCTTTCAGCATCTTTGGATCGCTGCGGTTGTTAAACCACATCTGCTGCAGATCCAGCCAGCCCTGAAGGACGTTTTCATCGGCGTTGATGACCAGCGCCTGCGCCTGTTCCTGGGTCATCGAGGCAAGCGCTTGCCAGGTGGCATCGATATTTTTCTGCTTGTCGGCACCGCCGAGCAGCGGCTCTTGCGCGACGAGGGCGCGGAGCAGCGTCAGGGAAGGGCGCCCCTGCTCCGCGGTAATGCCCGCCTGCCAGAAGCGAGCCTGCTGATTGTTATCCAGCGCGCTCACGTCAATATCCCCGAGGATCTTCTTCGCGGCGGCGTAATCTTTCAGCGCGACCTTCAGCTCGGCAGAGAGCAGGCTCTGCTCACGACGCTGGGCGTCGTTAAGATCTTTTGGCAACTGGTTAAACAGTTCGGCTGCCTGCTGGGTTTTACCCTCTTTCAGCAGTGCACGAATGGCGAGTAATTGCCAGTTGGTCTTGGTATCATTTGAACTCTGCGACATTTGTTGCAGATAAAAGCCAGAATCAGCCTGAGCAGAACCCTGAAGATGGGCGGTGCTCTGGTCAGGTGCCTGGGTGCCACAGCCTGCAAAGATCAGGGCTGCCAGCAGAAGCGGCACGCTGCGCGTGGCTTTTTTTCGAAGAAACGTTAACGGTACCATACTGTATCCAGTGATTTTTTTTACGCAATGCTCAATATTAAATCGGCAATACGGACGAAACAATGAAACAACACGAAACGGCAGATAATTCTCAAGGCCAGCTTTATATTGTACCTACTCCTATCGGGAATTTGTCTGATATTACCCAACGTGCGCTCACCGTACTGCAAGCTGTTGATTTAATTGCTGCTGAAGATACCCGCCACACCGGCCTGCTGCTGCAACATTTCGCGATTAATGCCCGTTTGTTTGCTCTGCACGATCACAATGAGCAACAAAAAGCCGAAACGCTGGTGGCGAAGCTGAAAGAGGGACAGAACATTGCCCTGGTCTCCGATGCCGGTACGCCGCTGATCAACGATCCCGGCTATCACCTGGTGCGTACCTGTCGTGAAGCCGGTATTCGCGTTGTGCCGCTGCCGGGGCCGTGCGCTGCCATTGCTGCGCTGAGCGCGGCGGGTCTGCCGTCTGACCGTTTCTGCTATGAAGGCTTCCTGCCTGCTAAATCCAAAGGCCGCCGTGACGTGTTAAAAGATCTGGAAGCGGAACCGCGCACCCTGATTTTCTACGAATCCACGCACCGCCTGCTGGAGAGCCTGGAAGATATGGTAACCGTGTGGGGAGAAGCCCGCTACGTGGTGCTGGCGCGCGAGCTGACCAAAACCTGGGAAACCATTCACGGTGCCCCAGTGGGTGAACTGCTGGCGTGGGTGAAGGAAGACGAAAACCGCCGCAAGGGCGAAATGGTGCTGATTGTCGAAGGGCATAAGCCGCAGGAAGACGCGCTGCCAGCCGACGCGCTGCGCACGCTGGCGCTGCTGCAGGCGGAACTGCCGCTGAAGAAGGCCGCTGCGCTGGCGGCGGAAATTCACGGCGTGAAGAAAAATGCGCTGTATAAGCATGCGCTGGAGCAGCAGGGGGAGTAAGCCCCTGCCGCCTGTTTTGCCGGGTGGCGGCTGCGCCTAACCCGGCCTGCAGATCGTTATGCGTCTTTTAGCTAACTGGCACCGCCTCAAACACCAGCGTTTCCAGCGGCTGCAGCGTAATCACCACCGCGTTTTTATACTCCTCCGGTACGGTTGAATTACTGCCGTACACCGCTTTCAGACGAAACTGCGCCGCGTTTCCTGTCGGGATTTCAAAATCTTTTGTTAAATCCAGGTAGTAGCTTTGCGGCTTATCCGACGGGTTACGCAAGCCGAGAATCGCTTTGTCCTTGCTCCAGGATGCCCAGCCGTAAACCTGCAGCGCGGTTGGATCGCCACCAATCCAGTGTGTATCCACCAGCACGCCGGCGTTTCCCCGCGACCACTTCGCGGCCCGCGCCAGGGTGTCCCACTTCGCCTTATTCAGCATTTAAGGGGTGATATACAGCTCCTGCAGCTGGGTTCCGGTGGCGAAGTAGCTCCAGACCTGATCGGCAAAGTCGCTGTCCGTTTGCACCTTCTCCAGCCCGTAATAGGCGTTTTCCGCGCTAACGATCCCGTGGTACATCAGCGAGTTCAACGGGAACAGCGGCCCTTTGCGAACAATGGAGCGGTACGTTTCCGCATCGCGGTAGGTCATCCACTGCTGCACCGGCGTGCCGGGACCGTACAGGTTGATGTCATCGCCCTGGCGCCAGATGGAATCAGCGTAGAACAGCCAGGACGGGCTGGCGTTGGTACCTGTCGTCAGGTTAATAAACAGATTCGGGTTGGCGCTGCGCATGTTGTGCAGCAGAGCGATAGAGGCGTCAAAATCCGAGGCGAACGGGCTGCCCTTAATATGCGAATTGGCATTACCCATCCCGTCCAGCTTGAACGAGGTAATGTGCTCGTTTTTAATTAGCTTAACGATCTGCTCATTGAAGTTTTTAAAATAGTTTGGGCCTGACAGCGCCAGCTTCCCGTCTACCGTTTCGAAACCGTACTCTTTTGCATGCGAGACGCGAGTGTCGCGCGGTTTGTTATATCCACCCCACGGCGAGAGCCACAGTCCAACGGAGCTGTGCATGCTGTCGGCTTTTTCCCGAACTTTGCTAAAACCGTTGCTGAATGCCGGGCCAAACAGCCAGCGTCCGGTCAGGTCATCCCAGCCATCGTCAAGCAGGAACGCATCCAGCGCCACGCCGCGCCCGGTGATAAATTCCTTATTCCATTCATCCATCCGCCCCAGCACGTCCTGCTCGGAGTACGGGGTAAAGAAGCCGATATCCATCCAGCTGTTGTAGTGTAAATAAGGCTTATACGGACGCGGGCGGACGGCATCAATAAACTGGTTTACGCTGCGGCGCAGCTGGCTGGTCTCCGGGAAGGTGCCGAACCAGGTGGTAAAGCTGACCGGCGACTCTGGCTGAATCGGCGTTTTCAGCTCTACGTTGAGATTGGTGGTCGCTTCATAGGCGTAAGTGTTAACGATGGGCTTGTCCGGCAGAATAAAGAACGAGTCTGCGACGATCGGCGAGCTGTTAATCGCCCCGTCTACGTAAGGTGCCTGAGCCTGCTTTTTGGTCGGGAAGAAGGTAATTTTTGCCACGTCTCGCGGCTGACCAACGGCGGCAACGGTGTAGTCGATGCTGGCGTATTTCCCCTTCACCAGGTTCAGATTCACCGTTACGTTAAAGCCCGGATGGGTGAAATCGATGACCAAGCCGCTGTCCTGCTTTTCGACATGCTTGATTTTAAAATCAGCGGTGTGGATTTTCGTCTCGTCCGGCAGCGTCAGAAAGAACAGCTCCTGCGGCGTGAGCGGATGGTTAGCCCTGGTGTCCTTAACCACTACCGTTGAGTTTGCATCATCAAATGACAGAGCAATATTGTCGTTACCGAGCGCGTAGTTCGCGGCCACCGCGCTATGGGAAACGCACATGGCCAGCACTGAGAGTGCGAGGATTTTTTTCATCAGCGTAAGCTCCTTTTTAATCAGGCTTCTGCCGGAAGCAGCAATCGGTTTGCCGAGCCGCAAACGGCGATCTTGCTTCTGACCACCTCTTTCATGGCGTCCATGCCGACCCGCATATAGAAGCGCGGATCGTTGCCCTGCGGGTTTTCGGCAAACCAGGCCTTAACCGCGTCAGAGAAAGCAATTTTCAGCTCGGTCGCCACGTTGACTTTGCACACGCCCAGCTCAATGGTGCGGCGAACAAACTCATCCGGCACATCGCTCGCGCCGTGCAGCACCAGCGGCACGGTGACCACTTCGCGGATTTCCGCCAGCCGCTGGAAGTCGATTTTCGGGCGCTTGGTATACAGGCCGTGGGCGGTGCCGATGGCGACGGCGAGGCTGTCTACGCCGGTCAGTTCGACGAAGCGTTTCGCCTCCTGCGGATCGGTGAGGAATGCGCTTTCCGCGTCCACGCTCATGTCATCTTCCATGCCGCCCAGACGGCCCAGCTCGGCCTCGACGCTGCAGTCGTTGAGGTGGCAGAAATCGACCACCGACTTCACCAGCTTCACGTTTTGGTCAAACGGGTAGTGGCTGCCGTCGATCATCGCGCTGCGCACGCCCGCGTTGACCTTGCGGCGAATATCGTCCAGCGATTCGTGGTGATCGAGGTGCAGCGCCAGCGGCATGTCGTAGGTGTGGGAGTACGCGCTGCACAGGGCGTAGATCTCTTCCAGCGCAATATGCTTAAAGGTGCCCGGCGTGCCCGCGAGGATCACCGGCGATCGCATTTCGCTGCACGCTTCGAGGATCGCCTGGATCGTCTCCGCGTTGTGGATGTTGAACGCCGGAACGGCGTAGCCTTTTGCCTGCGCGTCCTGCAGAAGATATTTCGTCGAGATAATACTCATAATCAGATCCTCTTAAGCCTGCCACGGATGAATAACGACGCCCTGCACCACGCGGTTGACCGTCCCGCTGGCCGATGGCGTATCGGGCGTAATGCCTGCGCTAAGCGACTGGGTGAGCGCAAAGACCTGGGCATACATCAGGAAGCAGAACGCCTGTTCCATATCGATAAACGGACGTGAAGGCGGCAGCAGAATGTGCGGACCCGCTTCAATGACCGGATCGTTTTCAGCGGCGATGGCGACGACGCGCAGGGCCTGGCGATCGCGGCGCAGCTCGGCCAGCAGATCCAGATCGTACTGACGCGTATATGGATGGCTGGAGATGAACACCACCACCAGCGTTTCATTGTCTACCAGCGACTTCGGCCCGTGACGGAAGCCCGTAGGGGAGTCGTAAAATGCCGCCAGCTTGCCCGCCGTCAGCTCCAGCACCTTCAGCGCCGATTCGCGCGCCGCGCCCTGCAGGCCGCCGCTTCCCAGATACACGATCCGTTTCCACGGTTCGCTGCCAAAGACGCCGTGGCTGAAATCCCCGAGCGAGGCGAGGATCGCCTGACAGCGATCGGCGACGTCGCGGAAGGTGTGGCTATTGATCGTTTCCGGGGCGAGCACGGCCAGACAGCTCGCCATCATGGTGGTGATGCTGCTGGTCATCGCGAACCCGCGATCGTGCGTTTCGGCAGGCATCAGCAGGGCAAAGGCGTTATCGCTGTCGACGGCGTTCTGGTACAGGCTCCCCGCCTCGTTGCAGGTAATGGACAGGTGATAGCACTCCGGCACGAACTGGTTTGCCAGCTCAACGGCCGCGACGCTTTCCGGACTGTTGCCGGAGCGGGCAAACGAAACCAGCAGCAGCGGGTGCCCAGGGCTGAAGTAGTCCATCGGGTTCGTGACCAGATCGGTTGTCGGGACGGCGGTGAAGTTTTTCCCGGTGTGGCTTGAAAGCCATGGCGCAATGATATCGCCGATAAAGGCGGACGTGCCCGCGCCGGTCAGGACGATCCGCAGATCGCGCTTGCGCAGCAGCGGCGTCAGGAAACTGTCGATCGAAGCACGCAGGTTATCGATGTTGTTGAGCGAGCGGATCCAGCTGGCAGGCTGCTGGCGGATCTCTTCCTCGGTCCAGGTGCCGGTTGTGGTGGCGGTAGTGGTTTGTTGCATAACTCAGTCCTTAGTCGTGTGAATTCCACATCAGACGCTGGCAATCGTGTCGCTATCTTTCGTTTCGTTTCACTTGTTCACTTAAGCAGTTAAATAAAATCTATAGAAAAGAAATCGAAACTTCAATGAAAGAAAAGAAATAAAACGAAAAGTGTGATCGTGAAAGGAAAGGTAAAATTTAAGGAAAGGAAAAGAAAGGCCTTACGGTTTCAGGCCGTAAAGCCAAAAGGAGACACAATGAAAGGGCTAAAGGGGGAGAGCCTGGCCCTGAATCCAGATCCGCTGGAGGTGTAAACCCCCGTCCAGCGCAATAATATTGGCGCGTTTGCCCGGGGCTAAGGATCCAAGCTGATCGTCAACGCCCAGCAGCCGGGCAGGGTGCAGCGAGGCCATATGGATCGCCTCTTCGGCTGTTACGCCCGCATACATCACCATATTCCTGACCGCGGCATCCAGCGACAGCGTACTGCCCGCCAGCCCGCCGGAGCCGGTTCGAACCACGCCGTTTTGCATCGTGACCTCTTCACCGCACAGGGTATACCGACCGTCCGGCATACCTGCCGCCTGCATGGCATCGGTAATCAGCACCACGCGATCCTGAGCGCAGCAGCAGCATAAACGCATCGCTCCCGGATGGACGTGGTGGCCGTCGGCAATCAGCTCCAGCCACGCCCGTTTGTCCGTCAGCCCTGCGCCGACCATGCCGGGCTCTCTGTGGTGCAAACCCATCATACCGTTGTAGCAGTGCACCAGCCCGTCGGCACCCGCATCAAACGCGGCGAGAGTTTGCCGGTACGTAGCAGCGCTGTGGCCCAGCATGACGCGGATACCGCGCTGTTTAAGATGATGAATCGCCTGCAGCGCGCCGGGTTTTTCCGGCGCGAGCGCCACCACCCGTAGCGTGCCCTGTGAAACGTCAATCAGCCTGTCCAGCTCGGCGATATCCAGCTCCCGGAACAGCTCGGGCGGATGCGCCCCTTTGTTCTGGGGCGTAAAGTACGGTCCTTCCAGATAACTGCCCAGGATCTGCGCGCCGGGGCCGCCGGACTGACTGCGCCGGGCGATACGCATCAGTGCGCTGTGGATGGCTTCCATCGGCGCGGTCACGGTGGTGGGCAGAAATGCGCCCACGCCTTCACGCGCTTTATGCATCGCCAGAGTGTCCAGCACGTCAGGCGCATCATCCATGACGTCCACGCCCGCGCCGCCGTGGACGTGCGTATCGATATACGCCGGGCAAAGCAGCTCCGCATCGCGCGCCGTAACGCCCGCCGGGATGGGTTCAATCGCCGCAACCGCGCCGCTTTCAATGCGTAGCTGGTGGTCGTCCAGCCAGCCCTGTTCGGTAAGGATCCGTCGCGCGCGCAGCAGCTGGCTCATATCCCTTCCTCAGCCGGAGCTTCCTCGCGACAGCGCCCCAGCTCGTCGACCAGGCTCGTCAGGCCGCGGTGCCCGCACTCCAGCGCCTGCAGACGAAACGCCTCGCTGCTTAATCCGTCGCGCTCCAGCACCATCTCCAGCAGCAACTGCAGGTTGGTGCCGGTGATGACTTCACTGCCCGGCCGTTGCATGGCGAGCGTCGATGCCACGCGAAACGGCGTGCCGCCGAGCAGGTCGGTGAGAAACACAATATCGTGCTCTGCATCGAGTTCACTCACTGCCTGCTCAAGCTGAGCGGTCAGCCGCGCGGTGGTGGAGGTTTCCGGAAAATCGATGGCAATAAACTGCGGCTGTTCGCCCAGGATCTGCTTCATCGCCTGCTCAAGTCCGCTGGCAAAACCGCCGTGACCCGTCAAAATAATGCCTAACATCGCGACCTCTTTACTTTTACAGGAAGTGACAGAATTTACCGACAACGCCCAGCAGCACGGTGATACCGATCAGCCGCAGCGGGCTCCAGCCGCGGCGTACCAGCCAGAACATGGTCAGGGTGTAGACCAGCGGCAGGAACGCGGGCATCAGCTTGTCGATGACGTCGGCCTGCAGTTTGACGACCGCATCACCCGCCTTGATTTCGAGCGTGGTATTGAGGCGGACGTAGGTTGCCACCAGCGCGCCAATCACCGTCATCCCGACGATAGACGCCGCGTGGCCGACCTTTTTGGTGTTGGCTTTAATCAGCGGAATGGCCGCGACGCCCATCCGGTAAGCGTAGTGCGCCAGGCCAAAGCGCAGGCCGAGGTGTACCACGTTAAACAGCACGATAAAGACCACCGCGCCCAGAATCGAACCCTGCAGCGCCAGGCTGGCACCAATACCGCCGCAGATGGGCAGCAGGGTCAGCCAGAACATGGCATCGCCAATACCGCCAAGCGGCGCGCCGACGGCAATTTTGGTGCTCTGGATGCTGTTCACATCCTGCTTGGATCGCTCCATCGCCAGAATGATGCCGATAACAAAGGTCACCAGGAACGGGTGGGTGTTAAAGAAGCCCATATGGCCTTTCATCGCCCGCGCCAGGTCCCGCTTGTTGGTGTGGATCTTTTTCAACGCGGGCAGCAGCCCGTACAGCCAGCCGGAGGCCTGCATACGTTCGTAGTTAAACGAGGCCTGCAGCAGCATGGAACGCCAGGCCACGCGGTTGATATCCTTTTTCGTCAGCTCGGCACCGATGTTCTGGTCTTCGTAGACGTTTTCATTCACGCCGGTCAGCAGCGTCTCTTCGCTTTCAGACACGCCCGGCAGGGTGGTGTGGTTAGATGCCATCTTCGAATTCCTCTTTCTGGGCCGCGGGAGCCGTCGGTTCAGGTGATTTACGCATCAGGTCGATCAGCGCCATCGCCAGCGCGGCCGCCGCAATCGCCAGCACCGGAAGCTTGAGCCAGGCGGCGGCGACAAAACCAATAATGAAGTAAGGGATGTAGACGTTTTTCATCATGATTTTCAGCAGCACGGCGAAGCCGATGGCTGGCATGATGCCGCCCGCGACGCCGAGGCCGTCAATCAGACGCGCTGGCAGAACGTCAATGGCGGTTTTCGCATGTTCCGCACCGAAGTAGATTGGCAGGAACGCGCACAGAAAATAGAAGATGCCGAGCGCCAGCAGCGCAAGATAGTTAACCCGTTCAATTCCGTTGGTGTCTGCATTGGCCGCCATGCGATCGCAGCGCGACATGACGCCGGACATCACCGAGAAGAGGAACGTAATCCCCATCTGCACCGCAACGGCAAACGGCACGGCGACGCCAACCGCGACTTCTGGCTTCACGCCGGTGCTGATGGCAAACGCGGTCCCCACGATGGTGCCGATAATGACGTTAGGCGGCTGGGCACCGGCGAGCGGGGCCAGCCCCATCCAGACCAGCTCTAACGTACCGCCGGTCAAAATGCCGGTGTGCAGATCGCCCAGAATCAGGCCGACCAGCGGCCCGAGTACCACAGGGCGGTGCATGTGCGTTAACCCGTTAAACATATCCAGACCGGCGATAAAGGCGAGTATGCCCAACCCCAGCGCCTGCAACAGACTGATTTCCATTGTGAATCCCTCAGAGCAGTTTAAAGAGATCCAAAGCAGTTTCTGTTGGAACGCCCTGAACGAAGCATTCCACACCGGCCGCTTTCAGGCCGTTGAACGCTTCAATATCGTTCGCGTCGACAGAGACCGTTTTGGCAATTTGTTGTTTGCCACTGGCGTAGTGCATATTTCCGACGTTAATACGGGTGATGGGCACGCCGCCCTCGACCAGCTTCAGAAAATCGGCAGGTGATTTGCAGACCAGCAGGATTTTCTGGCGGTCAGCGGCGCGGTGAATGTTGTCGATGACCTTTTGCAGCGACCAGAAGCGCACGGCGATCCCTTCCGCGAGCACCATTTCCATCAGGTTCTGTTGAACCGGATCCTCAGCGACCTCGTCATTAGCGACCAGCACCAGGTTTGCCCCCGCAAACCCCACCCACTGCACGCCCACCTGACCGTGGATCAGGCGTTCGTCGATGCGGCATAAGACAATGTTTGGCATAGCGTTTTCCTCTTTTTTAATTATGCGTCTTGAGTCGTTACGCCTTCGCAGGCGGCGTGGTACTGCTGGAGTATGTCCTGAATGTGGTCGATGATGAGTTCCCGTGGCGTTGACTTGAGAGCGCCCTCGCGAACTTTGCTGTACTGCAGCGGCAGGTACTGGCTGATCAGCGGCAGGGGAACAGGCTCGTCTGCCAGGTTACGCACCAGCCGTGCAAAGGCGTCGTCGATCTGGCTGTCCGGCCAGTAGTAGCGCACGCGGTCAGAGTAGCTGTAGCCGCGCGCCAGGCGACGCGCGTTGCCGTCACCGTGGTAATGGCTTTGCCAGTATTCCGGGCGGTCGAGCATGACGTTTTCCAGCACGTGACGCAGGCCGGAGCTGGCTTTTGCCGGCAGCAGCTCCTCTTCAATGGCGGCCAGCGAGAACAGCGCCTCGCGCAGGGCGAAGGTCAGGGCGGGGCCAACTTTTAGAATCGCAAAGTGATCGTTAACCAGCTGGCGCAGCGCCTGCGGCGTCTGGTAGTCGGTGGAATGCGCTTCAAACACCAGCGTATCGTAGGCTTCAACCATTTTGCTCAGGGCCACGGCTTTCTGCGGCTGATAGTCGCAGACGTGCGCGTGGTCGAACTCCACGCCAGGCTGGACCACCAGGCCAATAATGCGCGGCCAGATGTCGCTTAAGCCTTCCTTTTCGAACGCGTGGCGGTGCGCTTCAAGCGTGGCGCGGGCCGCATCCGGCGTGGTGACGGCAAGTTCGGTGAGCGTCTCGTGCGCGCCGCCGGGAACCGGCACTTCCGTGCCGATAACGTAGACCAGATCGGATTCACCAAACTGCTCGCGACAGGTCGCTTCGGCAATTTTCGCCAGGCGTGCGGCGCGTCCGGCGACGAGCTCGTCGGTCAGGGGAACCGGGTCGTCCTCGCAGGACATGCTGCAGTCCAGGTGGATCTTTTTGAATCCGGCGGAAACATAGCTTTTGATCAGATCGTCGGCATTTGCCATCGCCTGTTCCGCAGGGAGATTTTGCCAGCGGTTAGGGCCCAGATGATCGCCGCCGAGGATCAGCTGTGACGTCGGAAAACCGAGCGACTCGGCCAGCCGGCAGACAAACGCGTGAAAATCCGCAGGCGTCATGCCGGTATAGCCGCCAAATTGATCCACCTGGTTGGAGGTCGCCTCGATCAGCAGCGGCGTCTGATGCGAATGCGCGTAACGAATGGCAGCTTCAAGTACCAGCGGATGTGCGGAGCAGACGGCATAGATCCCGTTCGAATTCCCTCGTTTATGTTGTTCCACCATTTCTGTCAGATGTTTCACTTTCCTCTCCATTTCGGATGGTAATGACACTTGTCTTTCGTTTTGTTTCATTTAATCCATGCATCATGGTGATATAAAAATAAAACGAAAGATAATAGTTTTCCGATCTGTTTCACAAAAGAAACATAATGAAAGGTTTCAGCGCAGTGTTGGCTTGCGTCTGTACGTAAGGCGGGACTTGCATTCCCGAAAAAGAAAGGCCTTAATAGGCAAAACGAAATGAAACGAAAGACTATTTATTAAGGAGCTCGTATGAGCAGCACCGATTCATCCGCGGAAAAGCGCATCACCGGCACCAGTGAAAGGCGAGAGCAGATCATTCAGCGGTTGCGGGCGCAGGGAAGCGTGCAGGTTAACGATCTGTCTCATCTGTACGGCGTATCGACGGTGACGATCCGCAACGACCTGGCGTTTCTGGAGAAGCAGGGTATTGCCGTTCGCGCCTACGGCGGGGCTTTGATTTGCGAAGGCAATGTACCGGGCGCTGAGCCTTCCGTGGAGGATAAAAGCTCGCTGAATACGGCGGTGAAGCGCAGTATCGCGCAGGCCGCTGCCGCGCTGGTTAAACCCGGGCACCGTATTATTCTGGACTCCGGCACCACGACGTATGAAATCGCCCGCATGCTGCGCCAGCACACGGACGTGATTGCGATGACCAACGGGATGAACGTGGCGAATGCGTTGCTGGAAGCGGAAGGGGTGGAATTGCTGATGACCGGCGGGCACCTGCGCCGTCAGTCGCAATCCTTCTACGGTGACCAGGCAGAACAGTCGCTACAGAATTACCATTTTGACCTGCTGTTCCTCGGCGTTGACGCCATCGATCTCGACCGCGGCGTAAGTACGCATAACGAAGACGAAGCACGACTGAACCGCAAAATGTGCGAGGTTGCGGAGCGTATTATCGTTGTCACGGACTCCAGCAAATTTAACCGCTCAAGTCTGCATAAAATCATTGATACGCAAAGGATTGATATGATTATTGTCGATGAAGGCATTCCGGCGGAGAGCCTGGACGGGCTCCGAAAAAGCGGGATTGAGGTGGTGCTGGTTTAAGGAGGCTTTCCCCTCTTCCTGTGGGCTGAGGGTTCCCCCTAAAATAATGCCAGCACGGACGACCCCCTCTCCCTGAGGGAGAGGGCTGGGGTGAGGGGAATATACGGCTCTGGTGGTCATTCCGTTCACTTTATGTTCCTTGCTACTCTGTAACGACATGACCTGTGAACGTGCCATGGCGGCTCAGTCGCCGCCGCCCTGGCGACCCGGGCTCCCGGCGGTAAATCGCCGCTTCGCGGTGCCCTCGGCTTATTCCTTCCGGCTTGTCGGGTACGGGCGGAGGCAACGTCCATGTAAAGCCCGCCCTCTCGGCGCATCCCTGCGCCTCGCCCCGGCCTGCAGGAAACGCCTCAGCGATTTACAGCCGGACCAGGGCGTTGCTGCAATTGATTCATTTTCCTGAAGCAACATTCATCGCTTCGGGTTGAGAAATTACTGGGGCTCCCTCTCTCACAGGGAGAGAGGACCGTTCGGTGCGGTTGGGAATATGAATCACGTCACCGGTGCCGGGTTGAACACCGCCAGCTGATTATGTAATCCCCATTGATCCGAGAAGGTTTTCTTCCGCCCGCTGGCGACATCCAGAATGAAGTGGAACAGTTTCCAGCCCACGTCCTCAATGCTCTCTTCCCCGGTGGCGATAGTGCCCGCGTTGATATCCATTAAGTCATACCAGCGGTTTGCCAGCTCGGTGCGGGTCGCCATCTTGATCACCGGTACCGCCATCAGGCCGTACGGCGTGCCGCGCCCGGTGGTAAAGACCTGCACCGTAATGCCGGATGCCACCTGCTGCGTGCCGCAGACGAAATCGCTGGCCGGCGTTGCCGCGTAGATCAGGCCGCGTTTCGTCGGGCGCTGGCCCGGAGAGAGCACTTCCACAATCGCGCTCTGGCCGGATTTGGCAATCGACCCGAGGGCTTTTTCCACTACGTTGGCCAGGCCGCCTTTTTTGTTCCCCGGTGAGGGATTGGCGCTGCGGTCGGTTTTGCCCATATCGAGATAGCTATCGTACCAGGCCATTTCCTCGAGCAGGCGCTTGCCGACCTCTTCATTAACGGCGCGTGGCGTGAGCAGATGGATGGCGTCACGCACTTCGGTCACCTCGGAGAACATCACCGTGGCGCCGCAGCGAACAAGCAGATCGGACGCATAGCCCACCGCCGGGTTGGCCGTCACGCCGGAGAAGGCATCGCTGCCGCCGCACTGTGTTCCCACTACCAAATCAGACGCCGGGCAGGTTTCGCGCTGGCGCTTGTTGAGCTTGTCCAGATGGCGTTCAGCCACCTGCAGGATATCGTCGACCATTGAGCGGAAACCCACGTGGCGTTCATCCTGCAGGCGCACGATGCTGGCCTCGTCTGCGGGAATGGCTTTCACATCTTCGGTGCCCTGCAGCAGGCGCTCTGGCTGCAATTTTTCACACCCCAGACCGATGACCATCACCTCGCCGCCAAAGTTTGGGTTCAGGGCGATATTGTGGATGGTACGGATAGGCACTACGGCAGCGGGGGCGTTAATCGCCACGCCGCAGCCGTAGAGGTGGTTCAGGCCAACCACGCCGTCGACGTTCGGGTATTTCGGCAGCAGATCGCGTTCGATGATTTTCACCACGTAGTCCACCACACCCGCCACGCAGTGCACGCTGGTGGTAATGCCGAGCAGATTCTTGGTGCCGACGCTGCCGTCCGCGTTGCGGTAGCCTTCGAAGGTATAGCCCTCCAGCGGAGGAAGCGGTTCCGGTACGCGAGTCGCCAGCGGAAGCGTGTTTAGCGGCGGCGCTTCCGGCAGCGCCACCAGCGACTCCTCAACCCAGCTCCCCTGTGGTATAGAGCGAACGGCATAACCGATGACTTCACCGTAACGTACGATTTCGCTGTTAGCAGGGATATCCACCAGGGCGACTTTATGTCCCTGCGGAATATGCTCAATCAGTTCCAGCCCGTCCGGGAAGCGGGTGCCCGCTTTTAAGCCATTGTCGTTGACAATAATCGCCACATTATCGGTGTCGTGGACTTTTATATAAAACGCCGTCGGCGATGCCTGTCGAATTTCAATGTCGGCCATTGTTCAATATTCTCCAGCAAAGTGTCTGATAATAAATTCAGCCAATTTTCAAATGGTAGAAATAAATACGCGGCTTTCAGAAATAAAGCATGTCAGCATAGGGGATATGAAAATGTGATCGCGATCGCTCCAGAACCAGTAATGCCTGATTCTGTGCATTAGCGCCCAGCGCCTTGTGCATATGCAAAAAAATTTATCGAAGTGTAACGCAATACTTGAGCATTAAAACAATGTGCGGTTGTGGATTGCGTCTTATACTGAATGACGATTTTATAACGCCAAAATACGTCAGAATAATAAATATAATGCTGGTGCGGTGTCTGAATAAATAAAATGATGCTGATATAGGCTGCGAATTAAAAAGGTAAATACGATGAATAACGATATCTTCCCGAATAAATTTAAAGCGGCCCTCGCGGCACACCAGATTCAGATTGGCTGCTGGTCCGCGCTGGCAAACCCTATCAGCACCGAAGTGCTGGGCCTGGCCGGTTTTGACTGGCTGGTGCTGGACGGCGAACATGCGCCGAACGATATCAGCACCTTTATTCCGCAGCTGATGGCGCTGAAAGGCAGCCCCAGCGCCCCGGTAGTGCGCGTGCCCACCAACGAGCCGGTGATTATCAAGCGCCTGCTGGATATCGGTTTCTACAACTTCCTGATCCCGTTTGTGGAGACGGAAGAACAAGCGGCCCTGGCCGTAGCCTCAACGCGCTATCCGCCAGAAGGGATCCGCGGCGTTTCCGTTTCGCATCGCGCCAATATGTTTGGCACCGTGCCGGACTATTTCGCGCAGTCTAATAGCAACATCACCATTCTGGTTCAGATCGAGAGCCAGCAGGGCGTTGATAACGTCGACGCGATTGCCGCCACAAACGGCGTGGACGGGATCTTCGTCGGCCCAAGCGATCTGGCTGCCGCCTTTGGTCATCTGGGTAACGCCGGCCACCCTGACGTGCAGCGCGCGATCCAGCACATCTTTGCCCGCGCTAAAGCTCACGGCAAACCGTGCGGCATTCTGGCGCCGGTTGAGGCTGATGCACGCCGCTATCTGGAGTGGGGAGCCACGTTTGTAGCCGTCGGCAGCGACCTCGGCGTATTCCGCTCGGCCACGCAGAAATTAGCCGACGCTTTTAAAAAATAACCATCATTGAGGAAACAGATTATGACGCTGAAAGTGGGTTTTATTGGCCTGGGCATTATGGGTAAACCAATGAGTAAGAACCTCATCAAAGCGGGTTACTCGCTGGTGGTATCCGATCACAATCCGCAGGCCGTGGCAGAGGTGATAGCGGCTGGCGCTGAAACGGCCACCACCGCGAAGGCCATTGCCGAGCAGTGCGATGTCATCATCACCATGCTGCCAAACTCACCGCATGTTAAAGAAGTTGCGCTGGGTGAGAACGGCATTATCGACGGTGCGAAGCCGGGCCTGGTGCTGATCGATATGAGCTCTATCGCACCGCTCGCGAGCCGTGAAATCAGCGAGGCATTAAAAGCGAAGGGCGTCGATATGCTGGATGCGCCGGTCAGCGGCGGTGAGCCGAAAGCGATCGACGGCACGCTGTCGGTGATGGTCGGCGGCGATAAAGCCATTTTCGATAGATACTACGACCTGATGAAAGCCATGGCGGGCTCCGTGGTGCATACCGGGGACATCGGGGCGGGTAATGTGACCAAGCTGGCAAACCAGGTGATTGTGGCGCTGAACATTGCCGCCATGTCCGAAGCGCTGACGCTGGCAACCAAAGCGGGCGTCAACCCGGATCTGGTCTATCAGGCCATTCGCGGTGGTCTGGCGGGCAGTACCGTGCTGGATGCCAAAGCGCCGATGGTCATGGATCGTAATTTCAAACCCGGTTTCCGCATCGACCTGCATATCAAAGATCTGGCGAACGCGCTGGATACGTCACACGGCGTGGGCGCACAGCTGCCGCTGACCGCGGCGGTCATGGAGATGATGCAGGCGCTGCGTGCCGATGGCCTGGGCACGGCCGATCACAGCGCGATTGCGTGCTACTACGAAAAACTGGCGAAGGTGGAAGTGGCGCGTTAATCACGCCTTGCCCACACCTGAGGGTGACAGCGGCGCGCAAACCCTCTATACTGCGCGCCGAAGCTGACCAGACAGTCGCCGCTTCGTCGTCGTCCCTTTCGGGGGAGACGGGCGGAGGGGAGGAAAGTCCGGGCTCCATAGGGCAGGGTGCCAGGTAACGCCTGGGGGGGAAACCCACGACCAGTGCAACAGAGAGCAAACCGCCGATGGCCCGCGCAAGCGGGATCAGGTAAGGGTGAAAGGGTGCGGTAAGAGCGCACCGCGCGGCTGGTAACAGTCCGTGGCACGGTAAACTCCACCCGGAGCAAGGCCAAATAGGGGTTCACATGGTACGGCCCGTACTGAACCCGGGTAGGCTGCTTGAGCCAGTGAGCGATTGCTGGCCTAGATGAATGACTGTCCACGACAGAACCCGGCTTATCGGTCAGCTTCAACTTCTTAAAAAACCCCGCTTCGGCGGGGTTTTTGCTTTCCTGGTGATGCTGGATGGGTAAGCGCAGCGCCGGACAAACGACATCAATTCTCATATTTGCGACATTAAGCACATTTCACTGCTTTTATACCTTTCGTATCGATCCTGTACCTGTATACGATCGCCATCACAAAATTTCGCGCTAAAAAACACACGATTTTTAGTATTGATAATTTGTTATGTTTGTTACTTTTATGATCGCGAATCTTTTCTCGTTTGATATGCATATATTGAAATCAAATACATTTCTCCCGTGAATATGTGACGAATTCCACTCTTTTCCGCAGACCTGAAAATTTGCATCGGAAAAATTTAATAAATTGAAAGAATGTTTCAAACAAATAGCGGTTATTTATTGGTCTTTAATTGCCTGAAAGATCGTCTTTATTGATTTTTTTAACGCTGAGAAATTTATCAAGGTTATCGCCATAAAATAAATTTATTACTACTGCTTTTATTGATCGATATCAGCGTAATGGTGTTGTTGTATTTATTCATGTTATTGATAATAAATATGTTTTTTGGTTTTCGTTGATCATGTGAAGCGTGCGGAAAAGCAAATTGTGAGTGACAGCACATACCCCCTTAAACACTATTAGGTAGAATCCGCTCCGTCATAGGGAAATAAGCGCAGAATATTATGAACACTATTATTCTACCGAAAACACAGCACCTCGTGGTATTTCAGGAAGTCATTAAGAGTGGCTCCATAGGTTCTGCAGCAAGACAGCTTGGCCTGACGCAACCCGCCGTCAGCAAAATCATCAGCGATATTGAGTCCTACTTCGGCGTGGAAGTGATGGTGCGTAAAAACACCGGCGTAAAACTCACTGCCGCGGGCCAGGTCCTGCTCTCGTACTCAGAGTCGATCACCCGCGAAATGAAAAACATGGTGAGTGAGATTAACAGCCTGAGTTTCAGCACCGTCATGGACGTCTCCTTTGGCTACCCGTCGCTGATCGGCTTTACCTTCCTGTCCGAGATGATCAAAAAATTCAAGGAAGTGTTCCCGAAAGCACGCGTCTCGATGTATGAAGCCCAGCTCTCATCTTTCCTTCCGGCCATTCGCGACGGTCGTCTGGATTTCGCTATCGGCACGCTAAGCGATGAAATGCTGCTGCAGGATCTGCACGTCGAACCGCTGTTTGAGTCCGAGTTTGTGCTGGTCGCCAGCAAAACGCGAACGTGCACCGGCCCGACGACACTGGCATCGCTCACGCACGAGCAGTGGGTGATGCCGCAAACCGATATGGGCTACTACAAAGAACTTCTGACTACTCTGCAAGACAACCACATCAGCATCGAAAACATCGTCCAGACCGATTCCGTCGTCACCATTTATAACCTCGTGCTGAATGCCGATTATCTGACGGTCATTCCCCGCGACATGATTGCCCCGTTCGGTTCCGACCAGTTTATTGTGCTGCCCGTGGAAGATGAATTACCCGTGGCGCGTTATGCCGCCGTGTGGTCAAAAAATTACAGGATTAAAAAATCGGCGTCAGTATTAGTTGAGCTGGCAAAACAGTATTCGTCGATGAATATCGAAAGACGACGATGAATAATAAGTGATTATTTTAAAAACACCCAGAGCTTATCTCTGTAACGCTCTGATACCCTGACTTTGCCTGAAAAGAATGAATTATTATAACGAGGATATTATGCATATTACCTACGATCTCCCGGTAACGATTGAAGATATTCAGGACGCCAGAAAACGACTGGCAGGAAAAATATATAAAACCGGTATGCCGCGCTCGAATTATCTTAGCGAACGCTGCAAGGGCGAAATATACCTGAAGTTTGAGAACATGCAGCGTACCGGCTCGTTTAAGATCCGCGGCGCGTTTAACAAATTAAGCTCGCTGACCGACGCTGAAAAACGCAAAGGCGTTGTCGCCTGCTCCGCAGGGAACCACGCGCAGGGTGTGTCCCTCTCCTGCGCGATGCTCGGCATCGACGGCAAAGTGGTGATGCCGATGGGCGCGCCGAAGTCTAAAGTGGCCGCGACGCGCGACTACTCGGCGGAAGTTGTGCTGCACGGCGAGAACTTCAACGACACCATTGCCAAAGTCAGCGAAATCGTCGAGATGGAAGGGCGTATTTTTATTCCGCCATACGATGATGCCAAAGTGATCGCCGGGCAGGGCACCATCGGTCTGGAAATTCTCGAAGATTTATACGACGTGGATAACGTTATTGTGCCTATCGGCGGCGGCGGTTTAATTGCCGGGATTGCGACGGCAATTAAATCCATCAACCCCACCATTAATATCATCGGCGTGCAGTCAGAAAATGTTCACGGCATGGCGGCATCGTATCAGGCCGGAGAAATAATGAGCCATCGCGTTACCGGCACGCTGGCCGACGGCTGTGATGTTTCTCGTCCCGGTAATTTACCGTTCGAAATTGTTCGCGAGCTGGTTGATGACATTGTGCTGGTCAGCGAAGACAACATTCGCGACAGCATGATCGCGCTTATTCAGCGTAATAAAGTGGTGACGGAAGGTGCCGGCGCGCTGGCCTGTGCCGCGTTATTAAGCGGCAAGCTTGACCACTATATTCAGGGTCGTAAAACCGTCTGCATTATTTCCGGCGGCAATATCGATCTCTCCCGTGTTTCCCAAATTACCGGCTTCGTTGACGCATAAAGGTGACCTATGAGCAACACAGAAAGCATTATCGTTGGCCAGACAAAAACGTCCTCCTGGCGTAAGTCTGATACCACCTGGACGCTTGGCCTGTTTGGTACCGCCATTGGCGCAGGCGTGCTGTTCTTCCCCATTCGCGCAGGTTTTGGTGGATTGATCCCTATCCTGCTAATGCTGGTTCTCGCGTTCCCGATTGCGTTTTACTGCCACCGCGCGCTGGCGCGTTTGTGCCTCTCCGGCAGCAACGTCTCGGGCAACATCACCGAAACGGTGGAAGAGCACTTTGGAAAAACCGGCGGGGTGGTGATCACCTTCCTCTACTTCTTCGCTATTTGCCCGCTGCTGTGGATTTACGGCGTCACCATTACCAACACCTTTATGACCTTCTGGGAAAACCAGCTCCAGCTACCTGCGCTGAACCGCGGCGTGGTGGCGCTGTTCCTGCTGCTGCTGATGGCCTTTGTTATCTGGTTTGGTAAAGACCTGATGGTGAAGGTCATGAGCTTCCTGGTGTTCCCGTTTATCGCCAGCCTGGTGCTGATTTCCCTGTCGCTGATCCCTTACTGGAACTCGGCGGTGATTGACCAGGTCAACCTGAGCGATATCGCCTTCACCGGTCATGACGGCATTCTGGTCACGGTGTGGCTGGGTATCTCCATCATGGTCTTCTCCTTCAACTTCTCGCCTATCGTCTCCTCGTTTGTGGTTTCCAAGCGCGAAGAGTACGAGCCGGAGTTCGGTAAAGAATTCACCGAGCAGAAATGTTCCAAAATCATCGGTCGCGCCAGCCTGCTGATGGTGGCCGTGGTGATGTTCTTCGCCTTTAGCTGCCTGTTTACGCTCTCTCCGCAGAACATGGCGGACGCTAAGGCGCAGAACATTCCGGTGCTCTCTTACCTGGCGAACCACTTTGCGTCAATGTCAGGAACCAAATCGACGTTCGCGACGGTACTGGAATACGGTGCCTCCATCATCGCGCTGGTCGCTATCTTCAAATCCTTCTTCGGTCATTACCTGGGCACGCTGGAAGGGCTGAACGGCCTGATCCTCAAGTTCGGCTACAAGGGCGATAAGAAGAAAGTCTCCGTTGGCAAGCTGAACACCATCAGCATGGTGTTCATCATGGGCTCCACCTGGGTTGTGGCCTACGCCAACCCGAATATTCTCGACCTTATCGAAGCCATGGGCGCGCCAATTATCGCCTCTCTGCTGTGCCTGCTGCCGATGTACGCCATCCGCAAAGCGCCAGCCATGGCGAAATATAAGGGCAAACCCGAGAACATCTTCGTCACGGTTGTGGGCCTGCTGACCATTCTGAATATCGTTTACAAACTGTTCTAAACCATTGCTCAGGAAGAGCGGAGTCACATGATGATTGAGTTTCCGGTTGTACTGGTAATTAACTGCGGTTCGTCCTCTGTTAAGTTTTCGGTGCTCGACGCCAGCAGCTGCGATGCCCTGATGACGGGCATTGCAGATGGGATCAACACCGAGAAGGCCTTTATTTCCGTGAACGGGGGTGAGCCAGCCAGACTGGCTCACCAGGACTACGAAGGGGCGCTGGCTGCCATCGCCCTGGAGCTGGAGAAGCGTAACCTGATGAGCAGCGTGGCATTAATTGGCCACCGCATTGCGCACGGGGGAAATCTCTTCAGCGAGTCGACCCTGATCACGGAAGAGGCGATCGCGCAGATCCGACAGGTTTCCCCGCTGGCGCCACTGCATAACTACGCCAACCTGAGCGGCGTGGAAGCCGCAGAGCGTCTGTTCCCGGGCGTGCAGCAGGTGGCGGTATTTGATACCAGCTTCCACCAGACGCTGCCGCCGCAGGCGTATCTGTACGGATTGCCGTACCGCTATTTTGAAGAGCTGGGCGTGCGCCGCTACGGCTTCCACGGCACCTCTCACCGCTACGTAGCTGCGCAGGCGCATACGCTTCTCGGGCTGTCCCCCGATGACAGCGGCCTGGTGATTGCCCATCTCGGCAACGGAGCCTCCATCTGTGCGGTGCGCAACGGCGAAAGCGTCGATACCTCGATGGGGATGACGCCGCTGGAAGGGCTGGTAATGGGGACGCGCTGCGGCGACGTGGACTTCGGCGCGATGGCGTGGATTGCCCAGCAGACCGGCCAGTCGTTCGAGGATCTGGAGCGCGTGGTCAATAAAGAGTCCGGGCTGCTGGGGATCTCCGGCATCTCCTCCGATTTACGCGCGCTGGAGAAAGCCTGGCACGAAGGCAACGAGCGTGCGCAGCTGGCTATCCATACCTTCGTTCACCGCATTGCGCGGCATATCGCCGGGCACGCGGCGTCGCTGCACCGCCTGGATGGGGTGGTCTTTACCGGCGGTATTGGCGAAAACTCGAAGCTTGTCCGCGCGCTGGTGGCGGAACATCTGAAAGTCTTCGGCATCATCTTCGACGACGACAAAAATGCCCTGCCGGGGAGCGCGGGAGAGCGCGTGATTTCCACCGAATCGTCCCGCGTGGCCTGCGCGGTTATCCCTACCAACGAAGAAAAAATGATCGCGCTGGACGCCCTCCGTCTTGGAAAGGTTACCCCGGCCGCGGCTTACGCCTGATAAAGCGAGAAACACATGAAAGTAACAATCGATACGGGCGTCGCGCCCTACAGCGACGCATGGGCCGGGTTTCGCGGTGAAGAATGGAAAAACGCCGTCAACGTCCGCGATTTTATTCAGCATAACTACACCCCTTATGAAGGCGATGAAGCTTTCCTCGCGCAGGCGACGCCAGCAACGACGGCGCTGTGGCAGAAGGTAATGGTCGGCATTCGCCAGGAGAATGCCACCCACGCCCCGGTGGATTTTGACACCAACATTGCCACCACCATTACGGCCCACGGGCCGGGCTATATCGACCAGGATCTGGAGACGATCGTCGGCCTGCAAACCGATAAGCCGCTCAAGCGCGCGCTGCATCCGTATGGCGGGATCAACATGATCCGCAGCTCGTTCGAAGCCTATGGCCGGGAGATGGATCCGCAGTTCGAATACCTGTTTACCGACCTGCGCAAAACCCACAACCAGGGCGTGTTTGACGTCTACTCCCCGGAGATGATGCGCTGCCGTAAATCCGGCGTGCTGACCGGTCTGCCGGACGGCTACGGGCGCGGACGCATCATCGGTGACTATCGCCGCGTGGCGCTGTACGGGATCGCTTATCTGGTGCGCGAGCGCGAACTTCAGTTTGCCGATCTGCAGGGCAGGCTGGAGCGCGGCGAAGATCTGGAGGCGACGATCCGCCTGCGTGAAGAGCTGGCGGAGCACAGGCGCGCGCTGCTGCAGATCCAGCAGATGGCGGCGAACTATGGCTTTGATATTTCACGTCCGGCGATGAACGCCCAGGAAGCGGTGCAGTGGGTCTATTTTGCCTACCTTGCAGCGGTGAAATCCCAGAACGGCGGGGCGATGTCGCTGGGGCGCACGGCCTCGTTCCTCGATATCTACATTGAACGCGACATGCAGGCGGGGCGCCTGAATGAAGTCCAGGCGCAGGAGCTGATCGACCACTTCATCATGAAGATCCGCATGGTGCGCTTCCTGCGCACGCCGGAGTTCGACACGCTCTTCTCCGGCGATCCGATCTGGGCGACGGAAGTGATCGGCGGCATGGGGCTGGACGGGCGCACGCTGGTGACCAAAAATAGCTTCCGCTATCTTCATACCCTGCACACCATGGGGCCTGCGCCGGAGCCGAACCTGACGATCCTCTGGTCTGAACAACTGCCGATCGCGTTCAAGAAATACGCCGCTCAGGTGTCGATCGTCACCTCTTCGCTGCAGTATGAGAACGACGATCTGATGCGTGCGGACTTCAACAGCGACGACTACGCCATTGCCTGCTGCGTCAGCCCGATGGTGATCGGCAAGCAGATGCAGTTCTTTGGCGCGCGCGCCAACCTCGCCAAAACGCTGCTGTACGCGATCAACGGCGGGGTGGACGAGAAGCTGAAGATCCAGGTCGGCCCGAAAACCGAGCCGCTGCTGGACGACGTGCTGGATTACGACACCGTGATGGCGAGCCTCGATCACTTTATGGACTGGCTGGCGGTGCAGTACATCAGCGCCCTGAACCTCATTCACTACATGCATGATAAGTACAGCTACGAAGCCTCGCTGATGGCGCTGCATGACCGCGACGTCTATCGCACCATGGCCTGCGGCATTGCCGGGCTGTCGGTGGCCGCGGATTCCCTGTCGGCCATTAAATACGCCACGGTGAAGCCGGTGCGCGACCATACCGGACTGGCGGTCGATTTTGTGATTGAAGGGGACTATCCGCAGTACGGCAACAACGACGACCGCGTGGACAGCATCGCCTGCGACCTGGTGGAGCGCTTTATGAAGAAAATTCAGGCGCTGCCAACCTACCGCAACGCGGTGCCAACCCAGTCGATCCTGACCATCACCTCCAACGTGGTATACGGCCAGAAGACCGGGAACACGCCGGACGGACGCCGCGGCGGCACGCCGTTTGCGCCAGGCGCGAATCCGATGCACGGACGCGACAGAAAAGGGGCGGTAGCCTCGCTAACGTCGGTGGCCAAGCTGCCGTTCACCTATGCGAAAGATGGGATCTCCTACACCTTCTCCATCGTGCCGCAGGCGCTGGGCAAGGACGAGCTGGTGCGCAAAACCAACCTGGTGGGGCTGCTGGACGGGTACTTCCATCACGAAGCGTCCATTGAGGGCGGGCAGCATCTGAACGTCAACGTCATGAACCGGGAAATGCTCCTCGATGCCATTGCGCATCCCGAGAATTACCCGAACCTGACGATCCGCGTTTCAGGCTATGCGGTGCGTTTTAATGCGCTGACGCGCGAGCAGCAGCAGGATGTGATTTCGAGGACGTTTACGCAATCAATCTGACGACATTCAGGTCTCATGCCCCCTCAACCCTGGGGGCATTTTTTTGCCCGCTGAACATACAAAATTGTTTATATAATTACTCACACATATTCATCCGCTCTTGAAAAACAATACGCCTGCTTTTCCCTATCACAGCATGTAAGGACAGTAAGATGATGAAAATGACCCGTATTGCGCTGGTCGCCGCCTCGCTGGCAGTGTGCAGTTTTACGGTACAGGCCGCGAACGTTGAGGCTGCCCCGTCTCCCTCGCAGGATCCGCTGGTACAGCACCTGAAGCTCAGCAATGAGCAGGTTAAGAAGATTGAAGATCTGCATAAGCAGCTGGAACAAAATGTCAGCAAGATCCCGATGACGGGAGTGAAGGACGGCGCGCTGATCGACATGTTCCAGGCGGGTAAATGGGACGAAAGCACGGTGAAAAGCCAGCTTGCTGCCTTTAGCAAAATTGAAGAGCAGACCCGCTATTACCGCGTGAAATATTACTTCGACGTCAGCCAGGTGTTGACGCCGGAACAGCGTAAGCAGATTAGAACCGATATGGCTAACGCGCTGGCAGAGTGATTTCGTACGTCGTGAACAGCGCCGGATGATTCTGCCGTGGCTCGATCGGTTCCCTCTCCCATTGGGAGAGGGTTAGGGTGTGAGTATTTTCTAAACCGGCAAATCAATCAGCAGCGCGCGAAGCGGCGTATCCGCCACCAGGGTGATATTCGCTTCATCACGAATAAACGCCCCGTCGCCGCAGGTGAGCGCTTCTTTCTCTTCCGTGTGCGTCACCGCATGTACCGTACCGTGAATAGACTGTAAATAGGCGCGCGGACCATGAAGCTGGAAGCTCGCCTGTTCACCTTTCTTCAGTTCGATATGGTGCAGCCACACCTGCTGGCGCAGCTGCAGGCTACCTTTACTGCCGTCCGGCGATGCAATCAGCTGCTGCTTATCGCCCGTTAAATCTAACTTCTGCACCAGCGGATTTTCCCGCTCGGGGCAGGCGTCCAGCCACAGCTGCATACGGGTCAGCGTTTTATCTTTGCTGAGGTTATGCTCGCTGTAGCTGATGCCCGGCTGCGTGGAAATTAACAACGCTTCGCCAGCCTTTGCCTGGACATGATTGCCCTCGCTATCGCGGTATTCTGCCTCGCCTTCCAGGATCAGGTTCAGGATATCGACTTTCGGGTACGTACGCGGCTGGAAGGAGGCGCCCGGGGCGAGCACTTCCTGATTCAACACGCGCAGTGAAGCGTAACCGAGGAGTTTAGGGTCAAAGTAGTGTCCAAAGGAAAAGGTGTAGCGGGCCTGCATCCAACCGAAATCGGCTTGTCCGCACTGTTTAGCTGTTCTTGTCGTAATCATAAACTTGACCTCTCTTTACACTAAAACAATGGTAAAGGTATGGACGCTGCATTGTTAGCCAGATATTCTGCCCGGTATGTTCAAATTTCCTGAATGAGAACGAGATGGCTAAAGAGAGAGCATTGACGCTTGAGGCGCTTCGCGTCATGGACGCGATTGACCGGCGCGGCAGTTTTGCGGCGGCGGCAGATGAGCTGGGGCGCGTTCCGTCTGCGCTAAGCTACACCATGCAGAAGCTGGAGGAAGAGCTGGACGTGGTGCTGTTTGACCGCTCCGGTCATCGAACAAAATTCACCAACGTGGGGCGAATGCTGCTGGAGCGCGGCCGCGTGCTGCTGGAAGCGGCGGACAAGCTCACGACGGACGCCGAAGCGCTGGCGCGCGGCTGGGAAACCCATCTGACGTTAGTTACCGAAGCGCTGGTGCCGACTGAAGCGCTGTTCCCGCTGGTGGACCGCCTGGCGGCGAAGGCCAATACGCAGCTGTCAATCATCACCGAGGTGCTGGCAGGCGCGTGGGAACGTCTGGAGACGGGCAGGGCGGATATTGTGATTGCGCCGGACATGCACTTCCGTTCCTCATCGGAAATCAACTCGCGCAAGCTCTACAGCGTGATGAACGTCTATGTTGCCGCACCCAATCACCCGATTCACCAGGAGCCGGAGCCGCTCTCTGAAGTGACGCGCGTGAAGTATCGCGGCGTGGCGGTAGCGGATACCGCGCGTGAGCGTCCGGTGCTGACGGTGCAGCTGCTGGATAAGCAGCCTCGCCTGACGGTGACCTCGCTGGAAGACAAACGGCAGGCGCTGCTGGCCGGTCTGGGCGTGGCGACGATGCCGTACCCGTTTGTGGAGAAAGATATTGCGGAAGGGCGACTGCGCGTTGTTAGCCCGGAATACACCAGCGAAGTGGATATCATTATGGCGTGGCGCCGCGACAGCATGGGCGAAGCCAAATCCTGGTGTCTACGCGAAATTCCGAAGCTTTTTGCCCACCACAATAAATAAGGATATAGGCCCGGATCGCTGTGCGCCACCGGGCCATTATTTATGCGTCGAGCTTCGGATCCGGACCAAAGCGGTTCTCGCCCGGCGTGCCGCTCTGGCAGTTGAAAATCAAAATCACGATCCAGCCAACAAGCGGGATCAGCAGCAGCAGTAACCACCACGCTGAACGATCGGTGTCGTGCAGCCGACGGAACAGTACCGCCCACGATGGTAGCAGGACTAACAGGCCATAAATGGTGGTCAGTACGCCTTCACCGCCAGCTCGCTCCCAGCCAAGAATTTTATCCACGATGCCCAGCACCATAATCAGGACGAAGTTCACCAGAACGAACATCCAGTACTCTTTGCGGCGGGCACGGCCACCAAATCCAATGTAGTTACGCAGTACTTTTAAATACCAGTCCATTTTTCCTAGCCTCATTAGTCAGTCAATCACTTGTTTTCTAAGCGATCGAGGTAAGGATAGATGGAGATTGTGAATTAAAAAAGGGCATCCATTGATGCCCTTAACATTTATCCAAAACGCACGTCGCGCCCGTGCGGTTCTTCCAGGTTCTGCCACGGGCCGATGGAGATAATACCCGTCGGGTTGATGGTCTTGTGGCTGCGGAAATAGTGGGTGCGAATATGGTCGAAGTCGACCGTGTCGGCAATACCCGGCATCTGGTAGATGTCGCGCAGAAAACCATACAGGTTCAGGTAGTCGCTGATGCGGTGCTTGTCGCACTTAAAGTGGGTGACATAGACCGGATCGAAGCGAACCAGCGTGGTCCACAGGCGAATGTCCGCTTCCGTCAGGCGATCGCCCGTCAGGTAGCGATGCTGGCCCAGGATCTGCTCCAGACGCTCAAGTGATTCAAACACCTTTCCGACCGCTTCGTCATACGCTTCCTGGCTGGTGGCGAAACCGGCCTTGTAGACACCGTTGTTGACGTTGTCGTAAATCCAGCTGTTCAGCTCGTCAATTTTCTCACGCAGCTCAGCCGGATAGTAATCTCCGGCACGGGCGCCGTGCGCGTCAAAGGCGGTATTGAACATGCGGATGATTTCCGCAGACTCATTGCTGACAATCGTCTGGTTTTTCTTGTCCCACAGCACCGGCACGGTAACGCGCCCGGTGTAGTGAGGATCGGCGCGCAGATAGAGCTGGTAAAGGAAATCGTGGTGGTAAAGATCGTCGCCGGTCGCCGCGGGGAAATCACTGTCAAACGTCCAGCCGTTTTCCAGCATCAGCGGGTTCACGACCGAAACCGGGATTAAGGATTCGAGACCTTTAAGCTTGCGCACAATCAGCGTGCGGTGTGCCCACGGGCAGGCAAGCGAAACATAAAGATGATAACGGTCTTTCTCAGCCTCGAAGCCGCCTTCGCCGCTCGGGCCTGGCGCGCCGTCGGCGGTCAGCCAGTTACGGAAGGCCGAAACTGAGCGCTTGAAGCGACCTCCGGTGGATTTGGTGTCATACCAGACATCCTGCCATACGCCGTCTACGAGTTGTCCCATTTTTTCTCCTCCGTCAGATAGCAAAAGCGAGGAGATGTCTCCTCGCTTTGTGTTTATTCAGTATAGCGTGCTTACCATTTCTTATTCAGAACGCGGTCGATGCTGTATGCACCCGGGCCGGTGACGGCCAGCAGCAGGAAGCCACCCGCGATGGTCAGGTTTTTCATGAACATCAGAGAGTTCACGCCTTCCGCAAAGTTGCTGTGGAAGATGAACGCTGTCAGCACGGTGAAGCCTGCGGTAAACAGCGCGGTGGTACGGGTCAGGAAGCCGAACAGTACCGCCAGGCCGCCGCCGAACTCAAGAAGAATGGTCAGCGGCAGCAGGAACCCCGGAACGCCCATGGCTTCCATATACTGCTGGGTGCCCGCATAACCGGTGATTTTTCCCCAACCTGCCACGATGAACAGAATTGGCATCAGAATACGCGCGACCAGTACACCAACATCTTCTAATTTTTTCATTTTACTCTCCAGGAAACCACATGAGCGGCTGAACATTATTTGTCTGCAATTCCGCGTAGATACCGCGGCGCTGCTGTCGATGGAGAGGATAATAAACGGGGCGGGTGGTAATTGTTAGCAAGGAAAACTGTCAATCTTCTTCAAAGATATTGAGTAAGGGGCATGCGCGCTGGTGCCCTCACCCCATCCCTCTCTCACGGGGAGAGGGCGCAAAAACAAAAAACGGTAACCTGGGTTACCGTTTTGCTTTTATCACCGCAGCTGCTGCTGCCGCAAAGTGGCTTTCACCAGACGCCAGGCGCTCCAGGCGCCGAATCCACGACGTGCCCAGCGGATGAGCATATTTGGATGACGAACCGTCCAGATAGCCATCACGCTGCTGCCGACCAGCGCCCATGAGCGCAGGCTCAGGAAGGTGTTCCAGCCGCGGTCAAACCGTCGCGTCGCGTCAATCCAGTCGCGGCGGCTGGCAGACAGATCCAGCCGTTGCTGCTGGATCTGACTTAACAGGTACGCTTTTCGCTTCTGACGTTCCGCTTTATCGCTCACGGCTTGTCATCCTCCAGCAGAGCGCGATCGTTCGCCAGCTCCTGACGCGTATGGCGCAGGAAAGTGGACTTGCGCGCTTTACGCAGCGTCCAGATACCGCCTATCAACGCGGCGACCAGCAGAACGACGGTGGTGGCAATCATCGCGTTAAGACGATACTGCGGATCGATGGCCCAGATGATTAACACCATCAGGCTCATCAGACCAAATGCGGCGAAGAGCATGGTCAGCCCGAGCATCAGCAGCATCTGGAAGAGGTTCGCTTTCTCCTCTTCCAGCTCGACCACTGCCAGCCGGACGCGCGTTTCGGCAATCCCGACCAGCGTCGTTAAAATACGCTGGCCGATGCCGAGGACGTTGTTAGCAGGCCCTTGTGCGTGACGAGGATCTTCCATATCAACGACGCGTCAGAAGGACACCCAGTACCACACCCACTGCGGCACCAATCCCTACACCCGTCCATGGATTATCACGCACATATTCGTCCGCGCGGGCAGCCGCTTCGCGGGTCTGTTTCGCCAGCGCATCACCGGTTTCACCCAGGCGATAGCGGCTCTCTTTCAGCGCCTGCTCCGCCTTGCTGCGCAGCTTGCTGACCTCTTCTTTTGACTTGTCAGCAGAGGAATTCAGCACCTCTTCAAGGGTATCGGCCAGGGATTTCAGTTCAGCGCGCAGATGTTCAGACGTCGTATCTTTTGACATGATTCTCTCTCCTGTTGAGATTTCCGTTAACTCAATAATCGCGAGCTTCCAGCGCTTTCAGGTCATCCTGCGCTTCTTTCAACTTCTTCTCGCGCTTGGCAATTTTTTCCGCATCTCCTTTCTCTTTCGCTTCCTGCAGGTCGCGACGGCGCTCGGCTATCTCGTCCTTCTGTTCAGCGATTTTCTTCTTGTGGTCGGCACGAAGCTTGCTGTCTGAACAGTTCGCTTTCACTTCGCTCAGCGCTTTTTTAAGACCATCAACACGGTGCTGATTGTTATGCTTTTCGGCATAACCGATCTCACGCTGAATATCCTGTTCTTTCTCCTGACAGAGAGAGTTTGCGAAGGATGCTGTGCTTAAAGAAAAAAGGGCCAGAGCCAGAGTCATGCGGAATTTCATTATCGAAACCTTCCATTGTGTTGCGGCGTTTGCCGCTATCCAAAGTTATGCGGAGTACATTGAGGGGTGCTCCGCGTACTTAAGCATAGTAAGTAAACGGGGGATTCACCAAAGTGAGTGAAAAGATTCGGAATCCTGGAAGTTATCCAAACCGATGCGACGTATCGCGAATCAATGACAGCCAGGCTGCAGGTTGGCTGTCATCTTCCTGCTGGGCAATGATATACCCGTGCGGCAGCGTACGATCGAGAACCACTTTCGCGGCGGCACTTTGCGCACGGGAATCAAACTTGATCAGTAAAACGTCGTCCTGCGGGGTAATGCTCTTAAAGCGGATCCCGTTCGCGTCCAGATGATGCCAGACAGAAAAACCGTCAGGCACGCTGGCGCCCTGGTTTACCGGGCGGATGGCCAGCGTCGATTCCTGATGCGAAAGCGCGCTCCATGCCAGCAGCATGGCGCTGAGGACGATCAGCGTAATCACGGCAACGGCAAAACGGCGCAGGGCGAGCGGTGAGATAACCATCGTTAGCCTCTGGCTCCGTATTTCTTCTTCCACAGGACAACCAGTGAGCCAATCAGGCCGAAGACCAGCAGAACCACAGGAAGCAGCATCAGGCAGGACATCAGCTGGTCTTCATATTTCATAAAGACCGGCGTTTTACCCAGCGCATAGCCCAGCGTCGTCAGAATAAGCACCCATAGCAGGCCGCTCATCCAGTTAAAGAACTGGAAGCGCGCGCTGCTCAACCCCGACAGACCGGCAATGGTCGGCAGCAGGGTGCGAACAAAGGCGATAAAGCGGCCAATCAGCAGCGCGGAAAGCCCGTGCTTGTGGAACAGGTGGTGCGCCCGCTGGTGATAATGAGCAGGCAGATGAGAGAGCCAGTTCTGGACGATCCGGGTATTGCCCAGCCATCTTCCCTGGATATAGCTCACCCAGCAGCCGAGACTGGCCGCGACGGTCAGTAATAAAATGGTGTGTGGAAACGCCATCGCCCCTTTGGCACACAGCACGCCGACAAGCACCAGCAAACTGTCACCGGGCAGGAAGGCAGCAGGCAGCAAACCGTTCTCAAGGAACAGGATCATAAACAAGACGAAATAGAGCATGCCAATCATGGAAGGGTTGGCCAGCGTTTCAAAATCCTGCGCCCAGAGGGCATGCAGCAGTTGGGTCAAAAGTTCCATTCAGTGTTCCTGGAAATCGGTTAACGTCACGCCTGTTATCCGGGACAAACAGCACGGCGACGTTGTTGTGATTTCATTATGGTCGCTCGCGGACACATTGCGGTGTGGCCAACACTGTTCCCTGTTAATTGGCTGGTTAGCAAGCACTAACTTACAAAATAAGGAATTGAATCCAATTGTAACAAAGCCCAACGTTCTGCGTCACAGAATTTGCAGGGTTGAGTTGATTTTGGCGTAAGCCCAGGAAGTGAGCGAGGGGATTTACAAAGGCTGACACTATATATGTTTTGCTTACTCCTGTAAGCCGGAAGGCGCAACGTAGCGCCTGCCAGCAGAAAGGTCATCTATTTTGCGGCACTGGAAGCCGTATCGAGATGAACAACCGGATTATCGGCAAAAAGATAGCGGTCAGCGTTAAATTCGAAGTCATCGCTGGTTTCGTTGAACAGCATCTGCTTGGTGTTTTCCAGGTGCTGCCACATCGCCAGCTTAGCGGCATGCGGATCTTTACGAATCAGGGCCTTAAGGATTTGGTCGTGATCGTCGCACCAGTTGTCAACGGTACGGGAATCGATATGGTCGTGCAGTTTTTTCCAGTACGGGTTGTGAACGCGCTGAGTCCACATTTTTTCTACGATAGCTGCCAGCGCCGTATTTTGGGTTGCCAGGGCGACCTGAACGTGGAACTGCAGATCCCACTCTGAATCGCGGAAACATTTTTCCTTACGGGCATTCTCCTGGATCTCCATCAGCTTCATGATGTCCTGCTTGGTCACCTGCGTCGCCGCAAACTCAGCAATATTGCTTTCGATCAGCTGGCGAGCCTGGAGCAGCTCGAAGGGGCCATAGCTGGCGAATTCCAGACTTTCGTCCGCGACGGGAGAGTGTTTCGGCAGATTAGAAATCACGTGAATGCCGGAACCTTTGCGTACCTCAACGTAGCCTTCCACTTCCAGCATGATAATTGCTTCACGCACCACGGTGCGGCTGACGCTTTTTTCATCCGCGATGAAGCGCTCGGCGGGAAGTTTATCACCGACAAGATAGACCCCTTGCTCGATGCGATCTTTCAGCTCCGCAGCAAGTTGTTGATATAAACGACGTGGTTCGGTGATTTCCATATGCGCTCCAGGCAGGGTACGGCAGATGATTTGTTATACCACTTTTGCGTGCCACTCTCCAGATTTTGCCATTAAAAAAGCCGCCCGGAGGCGGCTTAGTTGAAACGTATTTTCACTAACTCTGCGTAGCCGGTTTGCCAATGGACTCTTTCGCCAGCTCCTCTGCCGATTTGCTTTTCAGGACCGTCCAGATAACCACTGCACCCATCAGGTCAAAGATCGCCAGCACCGCGAACAGCGGGCTGAAGCCGATGGTATCCGCCAGCGCGCCGACCACCAGTGCAAACATGGTGCTCGCGGTCCAGGCGGCCATCCCGGTCAGGCCGTTGGCGGTTGCCACTTCGTTACGACCAAAGACGTCAGACGAGAGCGTAATCAGCGCGCCGGACAGGGACTGGTGAGCAAAGCCACCGATGCACAGCAGGGCAATGGCGACGTACGGGCTGGTGAACAGGCCGATCATCCCCGGGCCGATCATCAGCAGCGCGCCCATGGTCACCACCATCTTACGGGAAACGATCAGGTTCACGCCAAACCAGCGCTGGAACAGCGGTGGCAGGTAGCCGCCCACGATACAGCCCAGGTCAGCGAACAGCATTGGCATCCAGGCGAACATCGCGATCTCTTTCAGGTTAAAGCCGTAGACTTTAAACATGAACAGGGGGATCCACGCGTTAAAGGTACCCCAGGCCGGTTCAGCCAGGAAGCGCGGCAGGGCGATACCCCAGAACTGACGGGTGCCCAGGATCTGCCAGACGGTCATTTTTTTACCGTTGTTGGTCTGATGCTGCGCTTCCTGACCGCCAATGATGTATTCACGTTCTTCTTCAGACAGTTTTTTCTGATCGCGCGGGTGTTTATAGAAAACCAACCACGCCATCGCCCAGGCAAAGCTCAGCACGCCAGAGATAATGAACGCCATCTGCCAGCTGTGCATCACGATCGCCCACACCACCAGCGGCGGCGCTATCATCGCCCCGATGGACGAGCCCACGTTGAAGTAGCCGACGGCAATGGAACGCTCTTTCGCCGGGAACCACTCGGAGCTGGCCTTCAGACCCGCCGGGATCATCGCGGCTTCCGCCGCACCGACCGCACCGCGCGCCAGCGCCAGTCCACCCCAGCTGCCTGCCAGCGCGGTTGCGCCGCAGAACACCGCCCAGGCGATGGCGAAGAAGGCATAACCGATTTTGGTACCGAGAATGTCCAGCACATAGCCCGCAACAGGCTGCATGATGGTATAAGCCGCGGAATAGGCAGCAATGATGTAGGAGTATTGCTGCGTGGAGATATGCAGCTCTTCCATCAACGTTGGCGCTGCTGCTGCCACCGTGTTACGCGTCAGGTAGCCCAGCACGGTGCCTAACGTCACCAGTGCGATCATATACCAACGTAACCCTTTAATTTTACGCATCTAAAACCTCATCGTTATGTTATTTCCGCGCCAGAGCACGGCAACCTCTCAACCGTTTCCGGGAGCAGTTGTGTAACGGGAGGGGCGTAACCAGGAGCATGTCCCGGAACGGCCCGAACCTTGCCATAAGTAAGCGTGCATAAGTCGGTATCCGTACCGTTAAACCCGATGTCTCTCACACCGGTAATGCATTCCGTCGGCTTATAGTTTGCGACGGCGAAAAGATAACTTGTCATACAGCTTTAAAAGGTGAGTGACATCACAAATGTATGATTCTTTGTGGGGACATTAATCGTCGCGCGCAAAGCCAGTAATGGCGGGGGTTGCAGAAGGGTTTACTTCATTGAGGGTAATTTATTTGTTGGCGTTTATTGATCTCACTCACGAAAAAAGCTTCGGTTGGTGGAAATTGGTGTGATAACTTTGCAGCATATGAACATACGCTTTCTGCGCTCCCGTAATGAGGAAGACGATAATGACGCCGTTTATGACCGAAGACTTTCTGTTAGATACCGAATTTGCCCGCCGCCTGTACCACGACTACGCAAAAGACCAGCCGATTTTCGACTACCACTGCCATTTACCGCCGCAGCAGGTTGCCGAAAATTATCGCTTCAAAAACCTGTATGACATCTGGCTGAAGGGTGACCACTACAAATGGCGTGCCATGCGCACCAACGGCGTGGCTGAGCGCCTGTGTACCGGCGATGCGACCGACCGCGAGAAGTTTGACGCCTGGGCGGCAACCGTTCCGCACACCATCGGCAACCCGCTTTACCACTGGACCCATCTTGAGCTCCGCCGTCCGTTTGGCATCACCGGCAAGTTGCTTTCCCCAACGACCGCGGATGAAATTTGGGATCGCTGCAACGCGCTGCTGGCGCAGGATAACTTCTCCGCGCGCGGCATCATGAAGCAGATGAACGTGAAGATGGTGGGCACTACCGACGATCCGATCGACTCTCTGGAGCATCATGCCGTTGTCGCCAAAGACACCTCTTTCGATATCAAAGTGCTGCCAAGCTGGCGCCCGGACAAAGCCTTCAACATTGAGCAGGCCACCTTCACCGACTACATGGCGAAGCTGGCGGAAGTGTCGGATACCGACATCCGTCGTTTCGCTGACCTGCAAACCGCGCTGACCAAACGTCTGGATCACTTCGCCGCGCACGGCTGCAAAGTGTCTGACCACGCGCTGGACGTGGTGCTGTTTGCGGAATCAAACGAAGCCGAGCTGGACAGCATTCTGGCGCGTCGTCTCTCCGGCGAAGGCTTAAGCGAGCACGAAGTGGCGCAGTTTAAAACGGCGGTGCTGGTATTCCTCGGTGCGGAATACGCGCGTCGCGGCTGGGTACAGCAGTACCACATCGGCGCGCTGCGCAATAACAACCAGCGCCAGTTCAAACTGATCGGCGCTGACGTGGGCTTCGACTCCATCAACGATCGTCCGCTGGCGGAAGAGCTGTCAAAACTGCTGAGCAAACAGAACGAACAAAACCTGCTGCCAAAAACCATCCTGTACTGCCTGAACCCGCGCGATAACGAAGTGCTGGGTACCATGGTCGGCAACTTCCAGGGCGAAGGGATGCCGGGCAAGATGCAGTTCGGTTCCGGCTGGTGGTTCAACGATCAGAAAGACGGCATGGAACGTCAGATGACGCAGCTCGCGCAGCTGGGCCTGCTGAGCCGTTTTGTCGGCATGCTGACCGACAGCCGCAGCTTCCTGTCCTATACCCGTCATGAATACTTCCGCCGCATTCTGTGCCAGATGATTGGCCGCTGGGTACACGCGGGCGAAGCGCCAGCGGATATCCAGCTGCTGGGCGAAATGGTGAGAAACATCTGCTTTAACAATGCGCGTGACTACTTCGCCATTGAACTGAACTAAGGCCGTTTGAGGTTGATATGCAATACATCAAAATCCATTCGCTGGATAACGTGGCCGTCGCGCTGACGGATCTCGCTGAAGGCGACGTGGTGACCGTTGATAACCAGAGCGTCACCCTGCGTCAGGCGATCGTTCGTGGACATAAGTTTGCCCTGATCCCCATTGCGAAAGGGGAGAACGTGGTGAAGTACGGTTTGCCCATCGGCCATGCGCTGGCGGATATTGCGCCGGGTGAATACATTCACTCCCACAATACCCGCACCAATCTGAGCGATCTGGACGAGTACAGCTATCAACCTGATTTACCCGCAGAAGAACGTCAGGCGGCGGATCGTGAGGTGCAGATCTACCGTCGCGCCAGCGGCGACGTGGGGATCCGCAACGAGCTGTGGATCCTCCCGACCGTCGGCTGCGTCAACGGAATTGCGCGTCAGATCCAGACACGTTTTCTGAAAGAGACCAACGATGCCGAAGGCACTGACGGTGTGCATCTGTTCAGCCACACTTACGGCTGCTCGCAGCTCGGCGACGACCACATCAATACCCGCACCATGCTGCAAAACATGGTGCGCCACCCGAATGCGGGCGCGGTGCTGGTGATTGGCCTCGGCTGCGAGAACAACCAGGTGGACGCCTTCCGCGACACGCTGGGCGAGTTCGATCCTGAGCGCGTGCATTTTATGGTGTGCCAGCATCAGGACGACGAAGTGGAAGCGGGCGTGGAACAGCTTCACCTGCTTTATGAGGTGATGCGCCACGACAGGCGCGAGCCGGGCAAGCTGAGCGAGCTGAAGTTTGGGCTGGAGTGCGGCGGGTCAGATGGCCTGTCCGGGATCACCGCTAACCCTATGCTGGGCCGCTTCTCGGATTACGTGATTGCCAACGGCGGCACGACGGTGTTGACCGAAGTGCCGGAAATGTTCGGCGCGGAGCGTATTCTGATGAGCCACTGCCGCGACGAAGAGACCTTTGAGAAGACCGTCACCATGGTGAACGACTTCAAACAGTATTTCATCGCCCACAATCAGCCGATTTACGAGAATCCGTCGCCGGGCAACAAAGCGGGTGGGATCACCACGCTGGAAGAGAAATCCCTCGGCTGCACCCAGAAAGCGGGCGCGAGCCAGGTGGTTGACGTGCTGCGCTACGGCGAGCGCCTGAAAACCCACGGTCTGAATCTGCTGAGCGCACCGGGCAACGATGCGGTCGCCACCAGCGCGCTGGCGGGTGCCGGCTGCCATATGGTGCTGTTCAGTACCGGTCGCGGCACGCCGTACGGCGGTTTTGTGCCAACGGTGAAAATCGCCACCAACAGCGAGCTGGCGGCAAAGAAAAAGCACTGGATCGACTTTGATGCGGGCCAGCTGATTCACGGCAAAGCCATGCCGCAGCTGCTGACGGAGTTCGTGGATACTATCGTGGAATTTGCTAACGGCAAGCAGACCTGTAACGAGAAGAACGACTTCCGCGAGCTGGCGATCTTCAAGAGTGGTGTGACGCTGTAATCGGTGCGGCCTGATGCCCTCACCCTGACCCTCTCCCACGGGGAGAGGGTACAAACACTAAAAACGGCAACCGTTGGTTGCCGTTTTGCATTTACCCTGTAGGCCCGGTAAGGCGTAGCCGCCACCGGGCTTTTGTTTTTAACTGCGCAGGGCATTCTTCGCTAAACGCGCGTCTTCCGCCTGACAGGCCGCTGCGGTAAACAGCACGTCGGTAGAGGAGTTCAGCGCGGTTTCGCAGGAGTCCTGCAGCACGCCGATGATAAAGCCGACGGCCACAACCTGCATCGCAATCTCGTTCGGGATGCCGAACATATTACACGCCAGCGGGATCAGCAGCAGCGAACCGCCCGCCACGCCGGATGCGCCACAGGCACACAGCGACGCCACCACGCTCAGCAGCAGCGCGGTTGGCAGATCCACCGGAATGCCCAGCGTATGCACCGCCGCCAGGGTCAGCACGGTAATGGTGATTGCCGCGCCCGCCATGTTCACGGTTGCGCCCAGCGGGATCGACACGGAGTAGGTATCGCGGTCCAGGTTCAGCTTCTCCGCCAGCGCCATGTTAACCGGAATGTTCGCCGCAGAGCTGCGGGTGAAGAAGGCATACACGCCGCTCTCGCGCAGGCAGGTCAGCACCAGCGGATACGGGTTGCGGCGGATCTGCCAGAACACCAGCAGCGGGTTGATCACCAGCGCCACCAGCAGCATACAGCCGACCAGCACAACCAGCAGCTGCGCGTAGCCCCACAGCGCGTCGAAACCGGTGGTTGCAAGCGTAGAGGAGACCAGCCCGAAAATACCGATTGGCGCAAAGCGAATCACCAGCTTCACCATAAAGGTCACGGCGTTGGACAGATCGTTGACCAGGTTTTTCGTGGTGTCGTTACCATGACGCAGCGCGAAGCCCAGACCAATCGCCCAGACCAGGATGCCAATGTAGTTTCCGCTCATCAGCGCGGTGATGGGGTTAGAAACCATGCTCATCAGCAGTCCGCGCAGCACTTCGACAATGCCGGATGGCGGAGTGATGTCACCGGCCGCGCTGGTCAGGTGCAGCGTGGACGGGAACAGGAAGCTGAACACCACGGCCGTTAAGGCCGCCGAGAAGGTTCCCAGCAGATACAGGAACAAAATAGGGCGAATGTTGGTTTTTTGTCCGTGCTGGTGGTTGGCAATCGACGCCATGACCAGCATCAGAACCAGTACCGGTGCTACGGCCTTCAGCGCGCCAACGAAAAGGGTCCCGAGCAGCCCCGTGGCCTCCGCCGCAGGTTTTGACACCATCGCCAGCAGAATACCCAGCACCAGCCCGACCAGAATTTGTTTAACGAGGCTGCCCTGCGCCAGGCGCGCGAACAGTCCGCTTGATTGTGTGCTCATACGTATTTCCTGAGTGAAATTGCGTTCCATCCCGGATGTGCTCTTAGTCACATTTATGTCCGGATGTAAGTAAATGTTTGCCTGGTCGAGTATAGGGAATGCGCGAAAGGAAGGAAGCGTAAAATGCTGGATTTTACGTGTTGCGTCATGTTTTTTAACTATTGATTAACGAAAGTGCCGGGTGGCGCTACGCTTACCCGGCCTACATTGCATTTCCCCCTCTCCCAGTGGGAGAGGGGTCGGGGTGGGGGCATCAGCCCTTTTATTCCACCTGCTGCTTCTTATCGTGCTGGCGGTTAACCCAGGTATTGATAATCAGCGTCACGATCAGAATGCCAAACACCACGCCGAGCGAAATGGCGATCGGGATATGGTAGAAATCGACGATCAGCATCTTGATACCGATAAACACCAGGATCACCGACAGACCGTACTTCAGCATTGAGAAGCGCTCCGCCGCGCCCGCCAGCAGGAAGTACATCGCACGCAGGCCGAGAATGGCGAAGAGGTTAGACGTCAGGACGATGAACGGGTCGGTGGTCACCGCGAAGATCGCCGGAATGCTGTCCACCGCGAAAATCACGTCGCTCAGCTCAACCAGAATCAGCACCAGCAGCAGCGGGGTGGCAAACAGCAGGCCGTTCTTGCGCACGAAGAAGTGCTCGCTCTCGATCTTGTCGGTCATGCGCAGATGACCGCGGATCCACTTCACCAGCGGGCGATCGCCAATCGCGGAGCCGTCCTCTTTCGCCAACGCCATTTTGACCCCGGTGAACAGCAGAAACGCGCCGAAGACGTACAGCAGCCATTCGAACTGGGTAATCAGCCAGCTGCCGGCGAAGATCATGATGGTACGCAGAATGATCGCCCCCAGCACGCCGTATACCAGCACGCGGCGCTGCAGGGCCGCAGGTACGGCAAAGTAGCTGAACAGCATCAGCCAGACGAAGACGTTATCGACCGCCAGTGCTTTTTCAATCAGATAGCCGGTGAGGAAGGCGAGTGCCTGAGGATCGGCCACCGCGCGGCCTTCGGTCGAGGCCAGATACCACCAGAAGGCAGCGCAGAAAAGCAGGGAGAGGGTGACCCACACCAGCGACCAGGCCGCAGCCTGTTTCATGGTCATGCCGTGCGCGCCGCGACGCCCCTGCAAAAAGAGGTCGATCGCCAGCATGATGAGCACGACAACCGCGAATCCGCCCCACAACATTGGAGTGCCGACAGAATGCATACTATTTTCCTTACACATAAAAAACAAAAACGGCCATGGTCAGAAGACGATAGCCGTTAGCTTTTTATGCATAGACCTCGCCTTCCGGCAAGGTCTCACTTACAACCACGAAGGTTGCCCGGCGACCGGATGCGTGTTTAACGCATCGTAATGACGATCCACCGACGAAGAAGTTACTCCCCTTTGCAGGTAACAAAATATGTCAGACCATTGGTTTCGTCAATGGTCTGCGCCGTTTCATTACACAGCTTTACGCGATAGCTTCCGCGCTCACGCCGTCAGCCGGGAACACCACGCCTGTCTGACGGCGGATCTCCGTTTGCAGCTTCGCCGTGGTGCGGCTCACCGCAAGGCCTGGGTGATTCACTTCGTTGTCTTCCACCAGACGGGCGAAGACCTCTGCCTCATAGAGCATAGTGTTAATATGCTGAGGCTGCGTCAGCTCCTGCGCTTTGCCGCCGCGCGGCACAAAACTCACCTTCTGGCACTCGGAGATCTTCTCGATAACCAGCGAGCCCGCTTCGCCCTGAATTTCGCTCGGCAGCGCGGAATCGCTCACCTTGGAGTGCTGCAGCGTGACGCTGAAATCACCGTAATCCAGCACCGCTACACCGTGCGCATCCACGCCGCTCTCCAGCAGGCTGGCGGTGGCCGTCACGCCATGCGGCTCGCCCCACAGGGCCACGGCAGAGGCCAGGCAGTAGAAACCTATGTCCATAATCGAGCCGTTAGAGAAGGCCGGATTAAAGGTGTTCGGGTTCTCGCCGTCGAGATAGCGCTGGTAGCGCGACGAGTACTGGCAGTAGTTGATAAAGGCTTTACGCACCTTGCCAATTTTCGGCAGGGACTGCTGCAGCAGCAGGAAATTCGGCAGGCTGGCGGTTTTGAAGGCTTCGAACAGCACCACCTGGTTTTCGCGGGCAAGCGCAATGGCCGCTTCCACTTCCTGGATATTTGACGCCAGCGGCTTCTCGCAAATCACATGCTTTTTATGGCTGAGGAACAGCTTCGTTTGCGGGAAGTGCAGGGAGTTCGGGCTGGCGATATACACCGCGTCAATGGCGTCGCTTTGCGCCATGTCATCAAGCGAGGTGAAGAGATGTTCAACGAGGTAATCGTTGGCAAAACTCTGCGCCTGCTCAAGGCTGCGGGAATAGACTGCGGTAAGTTTAAGTTTGCCGGTTTCGTGGGCGGCGTCGACGAACTGGCGCGTGATCCAGTTCGTACCAATGACTGCGAAACGTATCATAAACGTTTACGTACTCCGTAGCGGGGAACCTTTAGCCACTGTAGCACGTCATCATGACAATTCGCGTGCGCTATTCCGCATTACCATTTAACGATAAATGCGTAAGCCATAGTCGGGTATCAAACTCCAGCTGGTGGTACTGCGGCTCCATGTGGCAGCACAGGGAATAGAAGGCTTTGTCGTGCTCTTTCTCCTTCAGGTGCGCCAGCTCGTGGACGACGATCATCCGCAGAAAGGCTTCCGGCGCGTTACGGAAAACCGTCGCGACGCGGATTTCGGCCTTCGCCTTCAGCTTGCCGCCCTGCACGCGGGAGACGGCGGTGTGCAGGCCGAGCGCGTTTTTCAGCACGTGGATCTTGTTGTCATACATCACCTTGTTGATCGGCGGCGCGCTCTTCAGATACCTGCTTTTCAGATCCTGCGTATACTGCCAGAGGGCCTTATCGGTCGCGAAATCGTGGGTGCCGGGATAGCGTTTTTCCAGCACCGCGCCGAGCTTCTGCTCGGCAATCAGGCTGCGAACCTGAGTCAGTAAATGCTCCGGATAGCCCTGGAGATAAGTAAGTTGGTTCATCAACGCCCCAAATCGACAATAAAACGGGTATACTCACGCACCCTTTTCAGGGATACGCCAAATTTTACCATTCAGGAGGGCCGATGAGCCACTTAGACAACGGTTTCCGTTCACTCAACCTTAAACGTTTCCCGGAAACGGATGACGTTAACCCGCTTCAGGCGTGGGAAGCGGCGGATGAATATCTGCTGCAGCAGTTGGATGAGACTGAAATCCGCGGCCCGGTTTTGATCCTGAATGACGCCTTTGGCGCGCTGGGCTGCGCCCTGGCGGAGCACACGCCTTACAGCATCGGCGATTCCTACCTGAGCGAGCTGGCGACGCGTGAAAACCTGCGCCATAACGACATCGAAGAATCCAGCGTGAAGTTCCTCGACAGCACCGCGGACTACCCGCAGGCGCCGGGCGTGGTGCTGATCAAAGTGCCAAAAACCATGGCGCTGCTGGAGCAACAGCTGCGCGCGCTGCGTAAGGTCGTGACGCCGGAAACGCGCATTATCGCGGGAGCCAAAGCGCGCGATATTCACACTTCGACGCTCGAGCTGTTCGAGAAGGTCCTCGGCCCGACCACCACCACGCTGGCCTGGAAAAAAGCGCGCCTGATCAACTGTACCTTCAGCGCACCGGAGCTGGCCGACGCGCCGGAGACCCTGAGCTGGAAGCTGGAAGGGACCGACTGGACCATCCACAACCACGCGAACGTCTTCTCCCGCACCGGGCTGGATATCGGCGCGCGTTTCTTTATGGAACATCTGCCGGAAAATCTGGAAGGTGAGATTGTCGATCTGGGCTGCGGTAACGGCGTGATTGGGCTGACGCTGTTGGCGAAGAACCCGGACGCCAGCTTGGTGTTCAGCGACGAATCGCCGATGGCGGTGGCCTCCAGCCGTCTGAACGTGGAAACCAACATGCCGGAAGCGCTGGACCGCTGCGAGTTTATGATCAACAACGCGCTGTCCGGCGTAGAGCCGTTCCGCTTCAACGCCGTGTTCTGCAACCCGCCGTTCCACCAGAAGCACGCCCTGACGGATAACGTCGCGTGGGAGATGTTCCACCACGCGCGCCGCTGCCTGAAAATCAACGGCGAGCTGTACATCGTTGCGAACCGCCACCTCGACTACTTCCACAAGCTGAAGAAGATTTTCGGTAACTGCGTCACCATTGCGACGAACAACAAGTTCGTGGTGCTGAAGGCGGTGAAGCTGGGACGTCGTCGGTAAGATTGTTATGTGCGGCCTGATGCCCTCACTCCAACCCTCTGCCACAGGCAGAGGGCGCAAACGCTAAAAACGGCAACTGGGTTGCCGTTTTGTTTTTAACCTGGCCGCCCGGCAATGCCCTAGATCGCCAGAGCCAACTTCGTCCCCTGCGCAATCGCCCGCCGCGCGTCCAGCTCCATCGCCACGTCGCACCCGCCAATCAAATGCACCGTTTTACCGGCTTCGCGCAGCGGATCGGCCAGATCGCGCTTCGGCTCCTGCCCGGCGCATAAAATCACATGATCCACACGTAACAACTGCGGCTCGCCGCCGATCGTGACGTGCAGACCCTCGTCGTCGATCTTCTGATAGCTTACCGCCGGGATCATCTTCACCCCGCGAGAGAGCAGGGTGGCGCGGTGGATCCATCCCGTGGTTTTGCCCAGCCCTTCGCCCGGTTTGCTGGCCTTGCGCTGCAGCATCACGATCTGGCGCGGGCTTTTCGGCAGCTGCGGCCCTTCCGGGCGCAGCCCGCCGGACTGGTTCAGGCTGGTGTCGATGCCCCATTCCACGCAAAACTCGGCAATGTTCTGGCTGGTAGCCTCGCCCGGCTGGCTTAAGTACATGGCGGTATCAAAGCCGATCCCGCCGCAGCCGATAATCGCCACCTTCTCGCCGACCGGCGTTTTGTCACGCAATACATCCAGATAGCTCAACACCTTCGGATGATCGATACCCTCGATCGCCGGCGTGCGCGGCACGATCCCGCTCGCCAGGATCACCTCGTCGAAACCGATCAGATCCGCGGCGCTGACAAACTGGTTAAGCCGCAGATCGACGCCCGTCAGCTCGATCATCCGGCGGTAGTAGCGCAGCGTTTCATAGAACTCCTCTTTGCCGGGGATCTGTTTGGCGATATTAAACTGCCCGCCAATCTCCGCCAGCGCATCAAACAGCGTCACGCTGTGCCCGCGCGAGGCGGCATTCACCGCAAACGCCAGCCCCGCCGGGCCTGCGCCCACCACGGCCAGGCGTTTTTTACTGACCGCCGCAACGATCGGCATTTTGGTTTCATGGCAGGCGCGCGGGTTAACCAGGCAAGAGGTGACCTTGCCGACGAAGATCTGATCCAGACAGGCCTGGTTACAGCCGATGCAGGTGTTGATCTCATCCGCACGGCCGCTTTGCGCTTTGGAGAGCAGTTCGGCATCCGCCAGGAACGGGCGCGCCATCGACACCATATCGGCGTCGCCTCGCGAAATCACATCGTCCGCCACCTGCGGATCGTTAATGCGGTTGGTGGTGACCAGCGGAACAGAGACTTTGCCTTTCAGTTTCCGTGTTACCCAGCTGAACGCCGCGCGCGGCACCGGCGTGGCGATAGTCGGGATGCGCGCCTCGTGCCAGCCGATGCCGGTGTTGATAATCGTGGCACCTGCGGCTTCAATCGCCTGCGCCAGCTGCACGGTTTCGTCGAACGTGCCGCCGCCTTCCACCAGGTCGAGCATCGACAGGCGGAAGACGATAATAAAGTCTGCGCCCGCACGTTCGCGCACCGCGCGCACCACCTCCACGGCAAAGCGCATCCGGCGGGCATAGTCGCCGCCCCATTCGTCGTCGCGCTGGTTGGTGCGGGCCGCGAGGAACTCGTTAATCAGGTAGCCTTCTGAGCCCATCACCTCAACGCCGTCGTAGCCCGCCTCGCGGGCCAGCGCCGCGCAGCGGGCAAAGTCGTCGATCAGCGCCAGGATCTCATCGTGGCTGAGGGCGTGAGGTTTAAAGCGGTTGATTGGCGCCTGAATAGCCGACGGCGCGACCAGGTTCGGCTGATAGCTGTAGCGTCCGGTGTGCAGGATTTGCAGGGCGATTTTACCGCCCTCGCGGTGTACCGCGTCGGTCACAATGCGGTGGTGCGGCAGCTGTGACGCATCGTTCAGGACCGCGCCGCCCTCCATGCCCACGCCGGAAGGGGCAGGGGCCACGCCGCCGGTGACTATCAGCGCCACACCGTGGCGGGCGCGCTCGGCATAGAAGGCTGCCAGACGCTCGGCCCCGTCCGGATGCTCCTCCAGCCCGGTGTGCATCGAGCCCATCAACACGCGGTTTTTGAGTGTGGTGAACCCCAGATCGAGAGGGGCGAATAACGACGGGTAGCGGCTCATAGTCTCTTCCAGTGTAAAATTATTGTTATGTGGTCGGATGAGTTACTAATTTAGCCAGCGGGGAGTAAAAGGGAAAAGGCGAATGCAGTGATTGTGATGGGATTCAAATATTGGTGTGGCCTGATGCCCTCACCCTAACCCTCTCCCACGGGGAGAGGGGACGTAATCTCCCTCTCCCTTAGGGAGAGGGCCGGGGTGAGGGGGATGTCCGCACCAGCCCCGGGGCCTGCCACATCGACGTCGTCAGCCCGCTGTCCACCAGCCCGAGCTGGTCCGCGTACACTGCCTGCCATTTCTGCATCATGCCGTCGTACAGCTCGCGGTGCTGCGGGTTCGGCGTGAACTCGCGGCTCCACTTCACCAGCCGCTCGCCCGTCGAGGCCATATCGGCAAACAGCCCCGCGCCCGCGCCGGCGGCAATCGCGCAGCCGAGCGCCGTTGCCTCTTTCACTTCCGGCACGCGCACCGGCAGCCCGGTGACGTCGCTTAAAATCTGACTCCACAGGGCGCCCTTAGCCCCGCCGCCCGCAAACACCAGGCTTTCAAACGTCACGCCGGAGAAGCGCGAAATCTGCGCCAGGTTGCAGGCCGAGACAATCGCCGCGTTCTCCTCCAGGGCGCGGAATAGCGTCGCTTTGTTGCACTTTTCCGGGTCGATGGAGAGGTTAATAAACGACGGCGCGGCGTGGTACCACTGCTTGAAATGCATCGCGTCGGAGAAGATCGGCATCACCCCGTGGGAGCCCGCCGGCACGCGGCTCGCCATCTCTTCCAGCAGGGAATAGGTGTCCATCCCCATCCGCTCGGCAATCAGCTTTTCCTCGGCGCAGAATGCGTCGCGGAACCAGCGCATGGTCAGCCCGGTGAAGAAGCTGATCGACTCCGCCTGCGCCATACCGGGAATAACGTGTGGGTTCACGCGGATGTTCATGTCGGGGTCGGTGCGCACCTGCGGCAGATTGACCACCTGCTGCCAGAAGGTACCGCCCAGTACCGCTGTCTGGCCCGCGCGGACCACGCCCAGCCCCAGACAGCCCAACTGCACGTCGCCGCCGCCCATCACCACCGGCGTGCCTTCGCGCAGACCGCTCTGCTGCGCGGCCTCTTTGGTAATCGCGCCCAGCACGGTGCCGGTCTCTTTCACCGGGGAGAGGATATCGGCGCGCAGCCCGGCCATGTCGAGCAGCGCCGGACGCCAGTCGCGGGAGAAGAGATCCAGCATGCCGGTGGTGCCCGCGTTAGACGGGTCGACCGCCAGCTCGCCGGAGAGCTTCGCCGCCAGCCAGTCGCTGATCATGGTGATGGTCGCGGCCTTGCGGTAAATATCCGGGCGATGGTGCGCCAGCCACAGCAGGCGCGGCATGGCGCTCAGCGCCAGCGTCTGGCCGGAAACCTCATACACCTCGGATTCAAAACGATCGTCGTGGATCTCTTTGAGTTCGGCCACCTCGCGGCTGGCGCGGGCGTCGACGTTGGCGCAGGCCCAGATGGCCTCGCCGTTGCGGTCATACAGCACGATCCCTTCGCGCATGGAGCAGCAGGCGACAGACTTAATATCCGCCGCGCTCAGGCGCGCACGTTCCAGCGCCTGATGAATGCACCGGCAGGCCAGCAGCCAGTTGGTCTCGAGGTCGAACTCCATCGATCCCGGCACGTTCTCCACGCTCAGGTGCTTCCACTCGGCCTGGCCGACGGCAATCTGGTTGCCCTGTAAATCGAAAATAACGGCGCGAACGCTGCCTGTCCCTGCATCTAACGCTAAAAGGTAACTCATGAGCTTGCCTCGTTGTTAGCGCAGGGCCTGCCCGTTACGTCAGGGCCAGCACCGCGCGGGCTGTCGTCTCCTCCGTCACCAGGCCATTGATACGGCGACCCTTCAGTGCGGCATAAATCGCATCGGCTTTCTCTTCTCCTCCGGCCACGCCAACGATGGTGGGCAGCTGCGCCAGTTCATCGAGCGTGACGCCCAGCAGTTCTTTGTGGATCTCCAGCTCCTCAACGCACTCGCCTTCGGCATTGAGGAAATAGCCGAGAATGTCGCCGACCGCGCCTTTGCGGGCATACATCAGCTGTTCACCTTCGCTGATATAGCCGGATCGCAGTATCGTGGCGTCACGGCGCTGGTTCACTGAACCAATGCCGACCACCGCGACGTCGGCGGCGGTCGCGGCGAGGATCACGTCCCGCACGCTGGTCTCGCGTTTTAAGATCCCGGCAACCTCTGCGGATGACACGCGAAGCGGGGCGGGGATCATGCTGACGCTGCAGGCCGCGTCCAGCTGGCCGATACCGGTCATATACGGCCCGACGCCGCCGGAGAGCGTCACCAGGCGGATCTGCTGCGAGCTGATAAAGCCGCTCAGGTGCTGCAGGCAGCTCATGGTGGTTTCACCAAACCCCACTGCTAACAGCTGGCCGGGCTCCAGTACGCCCATAAGCGACTGCGCCGCGCCAATGCCCAGCCGCACGTTCATCGGCGGTGTATTTAACGCGGGCATCACGCGCACCAGCTTCAGGCCAAAGCGCTGCTGTAGCTCGGTCTCCAGCGCCAGGGAGCCCTCGTAGCGGGAGTTAATCTGCACGCGGATCACCCCTGACTGACGGCCTTTTTCCAGCAGGCGGGAGATCTTCAGGCGCGGCAGCCCGAGCCGCTCGCCGATGTCGTTCTGGGTTAATCCGTCGTGGTAGTAGCACCAGGCCACGCGCGCCACGAGTTCCTCTTCCGCCAGTGCCAGCCCGGCAAACCGTCCTTCTTCCGCAGTGCGTTTATCGCTCATAGTTGAACTCTTATAAAAATTTAGATCATATGTTCGTGATGGCGCGAAGGGAAAGTGTGAGCCACGCGACAAAACGGATCTTTTCGATCGTTTCTGCTTTATCTGTATCTCAATCGATAAAACTGTGATCCCTGCACGGTTGTAAATATAGTTCACCGTCTACGCTTTTGAACATTATTAAATCTAAAAATCATTTGTTCAATATCGGAGCGATGATGACACCACTTCTCGACGCGCGGAATATTAGCAAGCAGTTCTCAGGCGTGCCGGTCTTGAAAGGCATAGATTTCACGCTGCTTGCGGGCCAGGTGCACGCCCTGATGGGCGGAAACGGCGCGGGAAAATCGACGCTGATGAAGATCATCGCCGGGGTGGAAACGCCGGACAGCGGTGAACTTTCTGTCGAGGGGCAGTCATATGCGCGGCTCACGCCCGCTCAGGCGCACAGGTTAGGCATTTATCTGGTGCCGCAGGAGCCGCTGCTGTTCCCCAACCTGACGGTGCGGGAAAATATCCTGTTCCGCCTGCCGCGCGAACGCGATCGGGAAAAACGGCTGGCGGAGAAGCTCCAGCAGCTGCAGTGTCAGCTTAACCTCGACGCCGCCGCCAGCACCCTGGAGGTGGCGGATCAGCAGATGGTGGAGATCCTGCGCGGTCTGATGCGCAACGCGAGGATCCTGATCCTCGACGAACCCACGGCCTCCCTCACGCCCGGCGAAACCGAGCGGCTGTTCCGCCAGATCCGCGCCCTGCAGGCGCTCGGCGTCGGGATTGTCTTTATCTCGCACAAGCTGCCGGAAATTCGCATGCTTTCGAGCCATGTCTCGGTGATGCGCGACGGCGCGGTGGTGCTGAGCGGCGAAACCGCGCAGTTTGACGACAGCGCCCTGATCGCCGCCATGACGCCGGTGAGCCGGGAGAAATCCCTGAGCGATACGCAAAAGCTGTGGCTGGCGCTGCCGGGCAACCGCCGCACCCAGCCGCAGGATTTCCCGGTGCTGCGCGTTGACGATCTCACCGGGGAAGGGTTTATCGATCTCAGCCTTGAGATCTACGCCGGAGAGATCGTCGGCCTGGCCGGGCTGGTGGGATCCGGGCGCACCGAGTTTGCGGAAACGCTCTACGGCCTGCGGCCGGTACGCGGTGGGCGCGTCTGGCTGGAAAACCAGGAGATCACCGGCGATCCGGTAAGTTCACGCCTGGAAAAAGGGCTGGTCTACCTGCCGGAAGACAGGCAGGTGTCCGGCCTGTTCCTCGACGCGCCGATCCGCTGGAACACGGTGGCGCTGAACGAGCCGTCGCTCTGGCAGCAGCGCAAGCGGGAGTCTGCGGTGGTGGAGCGCTATCACCGGGCGCTGGGGATCAAGCTCAACCATGCGGATCAAACCGTGCGCACGCTCTCCGGCGGCAACCAGCAGAAGGTACTGCTGGCGCGCTGTCTGGAGGCCAACCCCTTATTACTGATCGTCGATGAACCGACGCGCGGGGTGGACGTCTCGGCGCGCGCCGACATCTATCAGCTGCTTAAAAGCGTGGCGGCGCAGAACGTGGCGGTGCTGATGATCTCAAGCGATCTCGACGAGTTCCCGGGGCTCGCGGACCGCGTGCTGGTGATGCACCAGGGCGTGCTCAGCGGCGAGCTGTCGCGCCACGCCGTCAGCCTCGACAGGATGATGGCGCTGGCGTTTGGAGGGCAATCATGAAGACCTTACTCAAAAACCGCGAGTTGAGCGCGTTTCTCGCCATTCTGGCGCTGTTCGCCGTGCTGGTGGCGCTGAACCCGTCATACTTCAGCCTGCAGACGCTGGGGATGATCTTCGCCAGCTCGCAAATCCTGATCCTGCTGGCCATCGGCGCGGCGCTGGTAATGCTGACCCGCAATATCGACGTGTCCGTCGGCTCCATCGTCGGGCTGTCCGCCATCGCCGTCGGCGTGGCGCTGAACAGCGGCTACAGCCTTTCGGTTTCCATTCTCTTCGCGCTGTCTATTGGCGCTTTGGCCGGGGCGTTCAACGGGTTTCTGGTGGTGGGGCTGCGCATCCCGGCGATTGTCGCCACCCTCGGCACGCTAGGGCTGTACCGCGGAGCGATGCTGCTCTGGACCGGCGGAAAGTGGATTGAGGGGCTGCCGCCCGGGCTGAAATCCCTCTCTGAGCCTGCCGCCATCGGCATTTCGCCGCTCGGCATGCTGGTGTTGATTATCGCCGTCGTGGGCGCATGGACGCTGTCGCGCACCGCGTTCGGGCGTGATTTCTACGCGGTGGGGGATAACCTCGCCGCCGCGCGCCAGCTGGGCGTGGCGGTGAACCGCACCCGCATGATCGCCTTTACCCTGAACGGCATGCTGGCGGCCTGCGCCGGGATCGTCTTTGCCGCGCAGATTGGTTTTGTGCCCAACCAGACCGGCAGCGGGCTGGAGATGAAGGCCATCGCCGCCTGCGTGCTCGGGGGGATTTCGCTGCTGGGCGGCACGGGCACGCTGGTTGGCGCGCTGCTCGGGGCCTTCTTCCTGACCCAAATTGACACCGTGCTGGTGCTGTTCAGGCTCCCGGCGTGGTGGAACGACTTTATCGCCGGGCTGGTGCTGCTGGGAGTTTTGGTGCTCGACGGGCGCCTGCGCCAGGCGCTGGCACGCCATCAGCGGGCGCTGAAGTACGGCCGCTTCCAGCCGGGTAACAAAGGGGGAAAGCACGTCACCCCGTTTCCCAAACGCAAAAAAGAGGTGGCGTAAATGAGGCTTAACTGGGAAAGCGCGCTGCTGATTTTGCTGGTGCTGGAGATCCTGCTCTTTGGCGCCATCAACCCGCGCATGCTCGACATCAACATGCTGCTGTTCAGCACCAGCGACTTCATCTGCATCGGCATTGTGGCGCTGCCGCTCACGCTGGTGATCGTCAGCGGCGGGATCGACATCTCCCTCGGCTCGACCATCGGCCTGTGCGCCATCGCGCTGGGCGTGATGATGCAGGCGGGGTGGCCGATGGCGGTCGCCGTTCCGCTGACGCTGCTGCTCGGCCTGCTGTGCGGATTACTTAATGCCGCGCTGATTCACTACACCGGCATCAGCCCGCTGGTGATCACCCTCGGCACGCTCTACCTCTACGGCGGCGGCGCGCTGCTGCTCTCCGGCATGGCGGGCGCGACGGGCTATGAGGGCATCGGCGGCTTCCCGGACAGCTTCACGGCGTTCGCTAACCTCACGGTGCTGGGTCTGCCGATCCCGCTGGTGCTGTTCGCGGTGATTACCGTTTTCTTCTGGCTGATTACCCACCGCGGGCGCTTTGGCCGTCACCTGTTTTTGATCGGGCAAAACCCGCGCGCGGCGCGCTATGCGGCGCTGTCGGTGAACGGCATGCCCTACGCGCTGTACGGGCTGGTGGGCGTGGCCTCGGCGATTGCCGCGCTGGTGATGGTCTCCTATTTCGGCTCCGCGCGTTCGGATCTGGGGCGCGATTTGCTGATGCCTGCGCTCACCGCCGCCGTGCTGGGCGGGGCCAATATCTACGGTGGGTCAGGTTCGGTTGTCGGTACGGCGCTGGCGGCGCTGCTGGTGGGCTACCTGCAGCAGGGTTTACAGATGGTCGGCATCCCTAACCAGGTGTCGAGCGCGCTGTCAGGGGCGCTGCTGGTTGTGGTGGTGATGGGACGTTCGCTGAGTCTGCACCGCGAGTGGGTGCGTTCTCTCTTTAGAAAACTATCCGGAGCGTAAGATGAAAACAAAACTGATAGTCCTGGCAATGGCCCTCAGCTTCGCCTCGGCGCAGGCGGCGGACCGCATTGCCTTTATCCCGAAGCTGGTGGGCGTGGGGTTCTTCACCAGCGGCGGCAACGGCGCGAAAGAGGCGGGGAAAGATCTCGGCGTGGACGTGACCTACGACGGCCCGACCGAGCCGAGCGTCTCCGGCCAGGTGCAGCTCATCAATAACTTCGTCAACCAGGGCTATAACGCCATCATCGTCTCCGCCGTGTCGCCGGATGGGTTGTGTCCGGCGCTGAAGCGCGCGATGCAGCGCGGCGTCAAGGTTCTGACCTGGGATTCGGACACCAAACCGGAGTGCCGCAGCATCTACATCAACCAGGGGACGCCGGAACAGCTGGGCGGCCTGCTGGTTGAGATGGCGGGCAAGCAGGTCACCAAACCGAACGCTAAAGTGGCGTTCTTCTACTCAAGCCCGACCGTCACCGATCAGAACCAGTGGGTGAAAGAGGCGAAGGCCAAAATCGAGAAAGATCATCCGCAGTGGCAGATCGTGACGACCCAGTTTGGCTATAACGACGCCACCAAATCCCTGCAGACTGCCGAAGGGATCTTAAAAGCGTATCCGGATCTGGATGCGATCATCGCCCCGGACGCCAACGCGCTGCCGGCGGCGGCGCAGGCGGCGGAAAACCTGAAGCGGGAAGGGGTGGCGATTGTTGGCTTCAGCACACCGAACGTCATGCGACCGTACGTTGAGCGCGGCACGGTGAAAGCCTTTGGCCTGTGGGACGTGGTGCAACAGGGCAAAATTGCGGTCAATGTCGCCGATCGCCTGCTGAAAAAAGGCGATCTTAACGTCGGCGACAGCGTGGACGTAAAAAATATCGGCGCGCTGAAGGTCGAACCGAACAGCGTGCAGGGCTACCAGTATGAGGCGAAGGGCAACGGCATCGTGCTGCTGCCGGAGCGGGTGGTGTTCACCAAAGAGAACATCAGCAAATACGATTTCTGACGGGGGAGCAAATGGCTGATTTAGACGACATCAAAGACGGCAAGGATTTTGGCATCGGCACGCCGCAGAAGAATGTGCCTTACACCCTGAAGGGCTGCGGCTCGCTGGACTGGGGCATGCAGTCCCGCCTGGCGCGCATCTTCAACCCGCAGAGCAACCGCACGGTGATGCTGGCCTTTGACCATGGCTACTTTCAGGGGCCGACCACCGGCCTTGAGCGCATCGATCTCTCCATCGCGCCGCTGTTTGGCGAAACCGACGTGCTGATGTGCACCCGCGGCATCCTCAGGAGCCAGGTGCCAGCCGCGACGAACAAACCGGTGGTGCTGCGCGCCTCCGGCGGTAACTCGATTCTGGGCGAGCTGTCGAACGAGTGCGTGGCGGTGGCGATGGAAGATGCGCTGCGCCTGAATGTCTGCGCGGTGGCGGCGCAGGTGTATATCGGCAGCGAGTTTGAGCATCAGTCGATCAACAACATCATCAAGCTTGTCGATGCGGGCGCGCGCTACGGCATGCCGACGCTGGCGGTGACGGGCGTCGGTAAAGAGATGGCGCGGGACGCGCGCTATTTCTCGCTGGCCAGCCGCATCGCCGCCGAAATGGGGGCGCAGTTCGTCAAAACCTACTACGTGGACGAGGGCTTTGAAAAAGTGACCGCCAGCTGCCCGGTGCCGATTGTGATCGCCGGGGGCAAGAAGCTGCCGGAGCACGAGGCGCTGGAGATGTGCTGGCGGGCGATCGACCAGGGCGCGTCCGGCGTGGACATGGGGCGTAATATCTTCCAGTCCAGCGCGCCGCTAGCCATGCTGAAGGCGGTGAAAAAAGTGGTTCACGAGAACTGGAACGCCCGCGATGCGTTCCAGTTCTGGCAGGAAGAGAAACAGGGAGAAGCAAAATGAACGTGACGCTGGTTGAGATCAACATCAAGCCCGAGCGGGTGGACGAATTTCTGGAGGTGTTTCGCGCCAACCACGAGGGGGCAATCCAGGAGCCGGGAAACCTGCGCTTTGACGTATTGCAGGACCCGAGGGTGAAGACCCGGTTCTTTATCTACGAAGCCTATAAAGACGAAGAGGCGGTGCTGGCGCACAAGCAAACCCCGCACTACCTGGCGTGCGTGGATAAGCTTGAGGAGCTGATGTCGGAGCCGCGCAAGAAACGCAGTTTTGTGGGGCTGTTGCCGGAGTAACAGGCGTTATAAAGGTTTTGTAGGCCGGGTAAGCGCTAGCGCCACCCGGCGTTGTTCAGGCCAGCACCAGATCCGCAAGTATCGCAGCAAGCGCTTCGCGCGGCTCACCCTGAATAGCCTGAAGGGGGAAGGGTAGCGCGGGCGTTTCCACTTTCCCCAGCATTTCTGCCGCTGCCGCTACCACCCGCAAACTACCATAATGGCGGAACAGCGCCCAAAGCGGCTCCAGCCGCTCGGATTGTGCCGACTCTTTCGAACGGGCAATCGCCAGCGCTGTTTGCGGAAACAACCCGCCGACCACCGAGTACCAGACGTCAAACCCGGCCTGCAGGGCGGAGGCCGCTCGCCAGTCACCGGCGATGCCCAGCGTGACGGTATCCGGAAGACGAGCGCGTACCTGCGACAGGTCCTCCGGCACGCGGCCAAGCTTTATGGACCCTATATTCGGCAGGGCCGCGGCGGCAAATAACAGTTCATCGCTAAACGAAAAACCAGTCGTGGCGGGATTATCGTAAATGCACAGCGGTACGGAGATCTGGCGGGTCACCGTCTCATAGAGATGAAACACTTCGTCTTCCGTTAATCGCTGGTACGACACGGGTGCCAGCAGTACGCCGGAGACTCCTGCCGATTGCGCGTCGTCAGCCAGACGCAGAATATCGTCCAGCCGCAATGCGCCGATGCTGACGATGACCGGAATGTCATCAGCATGCGCCACCGCGCAGCGTGCGATCCGACCGCGCTTTTCAACGGTCAGATAGGCGTAACTTCCCGTTGAGCCCAAAATGCCCAGTGAATCCACGCCAGCGTCGACCACGGGGCGCAGAAGATTGATGAAGGAGTGCTCGTCAAACGTCCCCTCTTTCAGGGGGGTTAACGGAAAAGCGCTTAACCCGTGAAACATCGTGATGTCCTCCTACAGCGTCAGCAGCTGAACCCGAGCCGTGGCTCCCGGCATCAGCCGCTGCAGGTTGTTGACCAGCTCTTCTCCTGCCTCTTCCAGTGCCGCAAGCGGCATTGACGGCAGGCTTTCAAGAATAAACCACATAGATTGTGCCTGGCTGTCCAGACGGGAACGGACTCCCTGTCGCCAGTTCCAGCGGCGGCAGGTGACGCCGAGGTCGTCTCGCCAGATAACCTCGCCAGCATCCGGGTATTCCACCATCGGCTCTCCCTCCTTAAAGGTATCAAACGGCTCGCTGCCGTCTGCCAGCGTCAGGCGCGGCGCACCCGAGTACGCCGCGAGATTTTCCCCACCCACCGGAATGGCATAGCGAATGCTTACCGCGTTATAGATATCCACCACCGGGTCCAGCGACGGCAGCGAACCGTCTTTCAGTACCCGCTTGCGCAGGGCGGAGGCCGAGCAGGGCGTGCGTTTCGGTTTCGCGCCGAAGGCTTTAAACACCTCATCCCAGTCTGAAAGATGTGCATCAGCCCACGGCACATCATCATTCAACATCTGCTGGCAGGCCTGCGCCAGCGCGGCGGGCGCAACCTCCGGGTGGGTAATCGGCGCAGCTTCAACCAGAATGCTCAGCGCCCGAAAGCCCGGGGCAATCCCGGCAAGACGCGAATCTATTGACGGCGTAACGAGAGACATAAATAATCCTGTATTGACTGTTTTATACCATGGTAGTGACCAATGACTGTTAAAGTCAATATAATGACTGATTCGGGTGCCGACGTTGCCCAGGTAAGCCTGGCCGTGGCGAACCGCATCCGCAACTGGCGTAAAGAGAAAAAGCTGTCGTTGGACGAGCTGTCCCGCCGGGCCAGCGTCAGTAAAGGCATGCTGGTGGAGATCGAAAAGGGCGCAGCCAACCCCAGTATCGCCATCTTGTGCAAGCTGGCCGCCGCGCTCGGCATCTCCGTAGCGGATATCGTCAACGTCTCCAGCGAGCCGCTGGTGCATGTTATCGAAGAGTCCGCGATTCCGGTGCTGTGGCAGGGCGCACAGGGTGGACGCGCCAGACTGCTGGCGGGAACGGCAGGCCCGGATATGATTGAGCTATGGCAGTGGGAGATGCAGCCGGGAGAGCGCTTTACCTCTCCGGGGCACCCGGCGGGAACCTTTGAGCTGCTGCACGTGAACGAAGGCGTTTTAACGCTGACGGTGGACGAGACGGTGACGCAGGTTGCTGCAGGCGAATCGGCGGTGGCGAAAACGGAAGCTGCGCACGGTTATGCCAATGGAGGAAAAAACGTTCTGCGCTTTACCATGACGGTGGCGGAGTTCCACCGCTAAAAAACCCGGGCCTGCAACTGCCTGCAGGCCCGGTGATTTTTTACGCCTCTTCCACACTTATTCGCAGCGCTGCCAGCGCTTTACGCGCCGCTTTCAGCACCTGCTCGCACTGCTCAATCGTCAGCGTCAGCGGCGGTTCAATGCGGATGGTTTTCGAGTTGTTGAGCGTGCCGGCCACCAGCACCCGCTGGCGGAACATCTCGCTCGCGAAGCTATAGCCGGTTTCGTTATCGACAAACTCAATCGCCATCAGCATCCCTTTGCCACGCGCGTCCTGCACCAGGTCCGGATACTCCCGGCCTAGCTGACGGAAGCCGTCCAGCAGCATGTCGCCTTTCTGCTCCGCCTGCGCGGGCAGGTTTTGCTCCAGCAGCACGTTGATGGTCGCCAGCGCGGCCGCACAGGCCAGCGGGTTACCGCCAAAGGTGGTGGTATGCAGGAACGGGTTGTCGAACAGCACCGAGAAGACCTCTTCAGTCGCAACCGTCGCACCAATCGGCATCACGCCGCCGCCGAGCGCCTTCGCCAGGCACAGGATGTCCGGCTGAACGTTTTCGTGCTCGCAGGCAAACATTTTGCCAGTGCGCCCCATCCCGGTCTGGACTTCGTCGAGGATCAGCAGCGCGCCAAACTCATCGCACAGCTGACGCACGGCGGGCAGATAGCCCTGCGGAGGGAGGATTACGCCGCCTTCACCCTGAATCGGCTCCAGGATCACCGCGGCCACGTCATCGCCGGTTTTACGGCATTCGCTCAGCACGGTGCGCATGGCGTTGATGTCGCCAAACGGCACGTGGCGGAAGCCCGGCAGCAGCGGCATAAACGGTTTGCGGAAGGTGGATTTGGCGGTAGCAGACAGTGCGCCCAGAGATTTACCGTGGAACGCGCCGCTGGTGGCGATAAAGGTGAATTTCCCGCGCGGCGACTGGTACGCTTTGGCGAGTTTAATCGCCGCTTCGACCGATTCCGTGCCGCTGTTGCTAAAGAAGCTGTACTTCAGTTTGCCGGGCGTTAAGGCCGCCAGCGTTTTCGCGAGCATGGCGCGAAGCGGGTCGAGCAGTTCCTGGCTATGGAGAGGTTGTTTCGCAAGTTGATTCTGTACGGCGGAAACCACAACTGGATTACGGTGCCCCACGTTGAAGATACCAAAACCACCCAGGCAATCGATAAACTCCTGTCCCTGGGTGTCGACAAGCGTGTTAAGACTCCCCGCTTGCCACTCTACGGCTCCGTAATCCCCGCCGGCGGTAACAGATTTGCGATACTCCAGAAAACCTGGATTGACGTGCTCTTTAAAGTAATCGATGACCTCTCGGTTAAGTTGTTTCATCTCCTCATGATCGAGCGTTCGCTTCTCAATGAGATTCAGTGCGTGCGCGGTACAGGCAAGAGCCGAGGCGCTGGAAGGTAACCTGTTCAAAATGTGCTCCCGGGGATCGCGTATCACATGATACTGGTTTAAGTATTGCAGGGATTACGCCACTTCAGATGACTTAACGAAAATCGGGATAAACGCCAGGTTAAAATAATGTTGCACAATATTTAATCATGCCGGAGCAACCGAAACGGGATTTAGCGGTACAGGACAGAAAGGATAAATGAGGGCGGAAAACCGCATCTGCACTAAAGAAGTGCATTCGCTGCAACTTAAGTGGGCATTAACTGGTCATGCTTTACAGGTAATTTCTTTGCGAAAGTATTTGAAATCAATGAATTATAAAATCGCACAAAAAGTATGGTTTAAGTCAAATCTGCGATCTTCATCAAGTTTAACAACTAAAGATAAATTGTTTACCGCCGAAAAAACATTGACCCACAAAATTAACATTCAAATAACCTGCAAGGGATGCCCACGATGTCCTCTCCAACCTATGTCACCCAGAATGAATATCCTCTGGACGATGACACTACCTTAATGTCTACCACAGACGTCCACAGCTACATCACACACGCCAACGACACCTTTGTGCAGGTGAGCGGCTACCAGCTCGATGAGCTGACGGGCCAGCCGCACAATATGGTGCGCCATCCCGATATGCCAAAAGCCGCGTTTGCCGATATGTGGTACACGCTGCAGCAGGGCGAGCCGTGGAGCGGAATTGTCAAAAACCGGCGCAAAAACGGTGACCACTACTGGGTGCGTGCGAATGCGGTGCCGATGGTGCGCCAGGGGCAGGTGACAGGCTATATGTCCATTCGCACCAAAGCCACAGCGGAAGAGATTGCCGCCGTGGAGCCGCTCTACCGGGCGCTGAACGACGGAAGCTGTAAGAAACGTATTCATAAAGGGCTGGTGGTTGGAAAAGGCTGGCTGGGCAAACTGCCGGCTATGCCGCTGCGCTGGCGCGTGCGCAGCGTGATGGCGGCGCTTTTTGCCGTTCTCGCCGCCACGCTGATCGCGACCTCCGCCGGGTGGATGCCGCTCGCCGCAGCCGCTCTGGTCATGCTGCTGGGGACACTGCTGTTTGAGCTGCAGATTGTCCGCCCTGTAGAGAATGTGGCGCGACAGGCCCTGAAGGTCGCAACCGGAGAGCGCAACAGCGTGCAGCATCTGAACCGCAGCGACGAGCTGGGGCTGACGCTGCGCGCGGTCGGGCAGCTGGGCCTGATGTGCCGCTGGTTAATCAATGACGTGTCGAGCCAGGTGGTGAGCGTCCGTGACGGCAGCGACAGGCTGGCGCAGGGAAATGAAGATCTGAACGTTCGCACGCGTCAGACCGTGGCGAACGTGCAGCAGACCGTCGCGACAATGAACCAGATGGCCGCTTCCGTTCAGAGTAACTCTGAAACCGCCGCCGAGGTGGATAAACTCTCCGTGGCCGCGAGCAGCGCGGCGACGAAAGGGGGCAACGCGATGCAGACCGTTGTCAAAACCATGGATGACATTGCCGACAGCACGCAGCGAATTGGCTCGATTACCTCCCTGATTAACGATATCGCTTTCCAGACCAATATTCTGGCGCTGAACGCGGCGGTTGAAGCGGCAAGGGCAGGAGAGCAGGGAAAAGGTTTTGCCGTGGTCGCGGGCGAAGTGCGCCATCTCGCCAGCCGAAGCGCCAGTGCCGCCAATGATATTCGTAAACTCATTGATGCCAGCGCCAGCAAGGTGCAGTCCGGCTCTGAGCAGGTTCACGCCGCAGGTCGCACGATGGATGATATTGTCGAGCAGGTGAAAAACGTGACGCAGCTTATCGCCCAGATCAGCCACGCGACCTCCGAGCAGGCAACCGGACTGTCAGAGTTGACCCGCGCGGTGGCCGAACTCGACAGCATCACGCAGAAAAACGCCGACCTGGTCGAAGAGAGCGCCCACATTTCTGCGATGGTGAAGCACCGCGCCGGACGCCTTAAGGATGCGGTAACTGTGCTTCATTGAGTCAGTAATGTTCTAAAAAAGCCGTTTATTTCGTAAGGAATAAACGGCTTTTTATTTTCTGGTTGTGACTATTAATGTATTTTATTGTTAATTTAATATTAAATAACTAAAGAAAGTGCCTCAGTTATTTATCCCTGCCTAAGTCAGTTATCCAGAACGCTATTTTGAAAAATACCCCTCCGGTGGTCTGGTAACGATCGATGGAGCAATGTTAATAGTCTCTACCTATCCATTGCGACGGTTATGAAATAAAAAAACGATCAAACTCATAAAGTTAGCGAAATCGTTACCGATAACAGCGATCGTCTGAGAAATAATCACATCGATGGAGAAAATATGTTCTTACATGACGTAAAGATCGGCACGAAATTATTTCTGGCGTTTGGGTTCTTTATTGTCCTGATGGCGCTCAGCGCGAGCCTGTCTCTGATAAGCCTGAACCGGGCTAATAACGGGATGCAATCGATTATTACCAGCGATTATCCGACCACGGTAAAAGCGAACCAGTTAATCGATAACTTCCAGGAATTTATTAGCACTCAACAGCTGATGCTGCTGGACGAGCAGGGCACCTATACGGGGCAATCTCAGCAGCGCCTGAAAGAGATCAGCGAGCACATCACGGTGATCCTGGGCGAGCTGAACAACGCGCTGCAGGATCAAAAGTCTCAGCAGGTGCTGGCGGAGATCCGCAGCGTGCGCCAGCAGTATCTGGACTCGCGCTACCGCATTTTGCAGGCGGTGCAGAACAACAATCGTGCGGGCGCTATTCAGGAGATGATGACCACCACCCTCGCCGTGCAGCAGGCTTATAAAGCGAAGGTGAAGGAGCTGATTACCATTCAAAACAGCGAGATGCAAAGTGCCGGTGCGCAGGTGGAAGGGGATTTCAGGTCTAACCGACTGCTGCTGATCCTGCTCACGCTCTTTAGCATTGCGGCAGGCAGCCTGATTGGCTGGTTTATCGTGCGCGCTATCACTCGTCCGCTCGGCGAGGCGGTACATTTTGCAAAAGCCATTTCTGAGGGCGATCTCACGGGCAGCATCACGCCACACGGCAAAGACGAAACGGGTCTGCTGCTGCATGCGCTGATGGAGATGAAAACGCGACTGCTGGACATCGTGCAGCAGGTGCAAACCGGCTCGGAGAATATCTCCAGCGCAGCCGCGCAGATTGTCGCCGGGAACCAGGATCTGGCCGCGCGCACGGAAGAGCAGGCAAGTTCTGTAGAACAGACCGCCGCCTCGATGGAGCAGATCACCGCGACGGTGAAAAATACCGCCTCGCATACCGGGGAAGCGACCAACCTTTCGGCCGATGCCGCCACGGTGGTTAAAAACAACGGCGAGATGATGAAGCAGGTGACCAGCAAAATGCGCCTGATTAACGAAACGTCGAACCGGATGTCCGACATTATCGACCTGATCGACGCCATTGCGTTCCAGACCAACATTCTGGCGCTGAACGCGGCGGTGGAAGCGGCGCGCGCCGGCGAGCACGGTCGCGGCTTTGCGGTGGTGGCGGGTGAAGTTCGCCAGCTTGCCCAGAAGAGTGCGTCATCTGCCAGCGAAATCCGCGAGCTGATTGAGAGCTCTACCAGCCAGACCCAGGACGGGATGAACCTGGTTGAAAAAGCGAGTGCGTTGATTAATGGGATGGTCGGCAACGTGGAAGAGATGGACGCGATCCTGCGCGAAATCCGCCAGGCCAGCCACGAGCAGACGGAAGGTATCTCGCAGATTAACAGCGCGATTGGCCTGATTGATGCCACCACCCAGCAGAACTCCGCGCTGGTGGAGGAGTCCGTCGCGGCGGCAGCATCGCTTAACGAACAGGCGATGCACCTGAAGGAGCTGGTGCGCGTCTTCCGCGTGAGCGAGCACGCTCCGGCTTAATCCAGCTGGGAGATCTCGAGCGCCGCGCGGTCAATAACGCCGATAATCTGCTTGAGCTGCGCGTCGCTGAGCTCTCCCTGATTCACCTTCAGATCTAACACCGCTTTGAAGTTATCCAGCGCCCGCTTCATCTGCGGGTTTTTGCGCAGCTGAAAACCGACGGAACGCGCTTTGATACGCACCTGGATCTGTTCCAGCTGCTCCCGGTTTTCGTCCAGCCAGCGTTGTCCTTCAGCGGTAATCGTAATCGTCTTACGACCGTTCTCTTCTTCCGTAATGGTGATAAAGGTCTGATCCTGAAGATAATCCAGGGTCGGGTAGATCACGCCTGGGCTCGGGGTGTAATTCCCCTGAGTCAGATTCTCGATCTCTTTGATCAGCTCGTAGCCGTGGCTCGCGCTGCGGGTCAGAATATCCAGAATCACCAGCCGCAGATCGCCATGGCCGAAAAAGCGCGGTCGGCGCCCGCCGCTGTCGTGTTCGTGTCGCATAGTAGCTCTCTCAATTTGATATATCTAAACTATATCTAAGATATATTCAGATGCAATCTAAAAGATCTTGCATTTTTGCTTATTAGTAATCATTATCATTTGAAAATTGATTTAGATATATCGTATTCACCAGAGAAGGGGCTAAAAATGGCATCTACCCGTTACCCACAGCGTGTTCGTAATGACCTGCGCTTTCGCGAGCTGACGGTGCTCCGCGTTGAGCGCCCCAGCGCGGGTTTCCAGCGGATTGTTTTAGGCGGCGAGCAGCTGGAGGGCTTTAGCTCCCGCGGTTTCGACGACCATACCAAAGTCTTTTTCCCTGCCCCGGGCGCGGTGTTTGTGCCGCCGGTGGTCACCGATGAAGGTATCGACTGGGGTGACGGCGTACGTCCTCAGACGCGCGACTACACGCCGCTGTACGACGAGGCAAACCATGAGCTGGTGCTCGATTTCTTCGTTCATGACGGCGGCATTGCCAGCCGCTGGGCGGTTGAGGCAAAAGTGGGCGACAGGCTGACCATCGGCGGCCCGCGCGGTTCGCTGGTGGTGCCGGAGGATTACGCCTGGCAGCTGTACGTGTGCGACGAGTCCGGCATGCCCGCGCTGCGCCGACGCTTAGAGAGCATTGCTAAACTGCCGGTTCGCCCGGAAATTCATGCGGTAGTGACGGTTGGGGACGATTCTTATAAGGACTATCTGGCGCACCTGAGTGAATTCAACATCACCTGGGTTGTAGGCCACAGCGAGCAGGCGGTAGCGGACCATCTGGCGGCGCTGGCCGTTCCTGGTGAAGATTACTTCATCTGGCTGACCGGGGAAGGGAAGGCAGTGAAGACGCTGAGTCGTCAGTTTGAAACCGATGCGATTGACCAGCAGCTGGTGCGTGCCAGCGCATACTGGCACGCCAAATAATCAGGCGGCGGAATCCAGCTGCGCTTCGCTCACCTGATGTTCGAGCGAGGCGCGGACCTCGTGTAGCGCTTTCTCCTGCTGAGCGAAGTAAGCTTCCATATTGTTGAGCGACGAGACCAGAAGCCAGGACTCCTCTTTCTCAAGCTCCGCCAGCTCGTTCACTAAAATGTCTATCTGCTCGCGAACCTGCGCCATTTTTTTGCGGATACGTTCCAGATCGTTCAACCTGTCGCTTGCCATCAATGGCTCAAAGCCCTGCTGCAGGCGGGCTACCAGTGAGCGAATGGTTTTAACGTCGCCACGCTGCTTCGCCTGGTTGAGCTGCACCATCATCGCATTAGCTTCCTCTTTCAGATCGTCCGCCACCAGATCCGGATGGCAGAGCTTGCTCGCCTGCCGCCAGAGGCGCTTCAGCTCGTTCCGATCCTCTTCCGAAAGATCCTTACCTTTGCGCAGCCGCACTTCGGCATCGTGATGCTGCTCGCGATATTTCTCGTACTCTTCGTTAGCGTCGTCTCGCGCCTGACGCGCAGGCTCCTCTTCGCGCGTTAAGCCGCTCTCCAGCTCCAGCGCTTCGGCCAGCAGGTTGGCAATCAGATTGCTTTGCTGTTCAAGATGCTTGCGCGCCTCAGCGGCCTGCACGGAGTCGGCCGGGAGATCGCGCCAGCGCTGGGTGAGCGTCGCCAGCACCTCTACCGCCTGCGCCATATAGCGCTGGCAGCGACGGTAATCTTCCTCACGGCGACGCGCTTCCGCCTGCTGACGGCGCAGGTTTAGCTCGGCCAGCGTTTTACGCAGGGCGAGGATCTGCTGCATCAGCGGCCCGAGGCGAGAGAAATAGAGATCGTTGAACTCATCAAGCTGCTGCACCCGGGCGTTGCGGCGGTCAATCAGATCGCGCAGACGCTCTTCCAGCGCCTTCAGCTCCAGCTTGCTGGCGGCCACCTGCGGATCGCGCCACTGGGTCACGGCGCGCTGGCCCTGAAGCCAGGCGGTAATTGCCGCCATCGCAGCGGTGTAGTTCTTCTTTTCAAGCGCCACGACGATTGCCTGTAGCTCATCGTCAAACGCTTCATTTTTCAGCCGTGTCAGCTGGCTCTGGATGATGTCGTCATCTTCCAGTTCAATGGCATTTTTAATGATTTCTAGCCGTTTGATCGGTGTGCTCATGATGCCTTTCGCTTTGGCGCTTAAGTATTTGAGTTAAGGTTAGTTGTTGTAAAAGCTACAGGAAATAATACACACGGATGATGATCGGCGCGATGGGGGATTTCTTTAATGAGTTGATGTGTGGTGCTCTCATTATGGGGTAAACCCGATAGAGCGACATGCCACACCTTCACCAGCCCTGTTAATTTGCGTTGATCCTCTTTTTCCCCTGCCTCGGGTTTTTCCGTGTCCTACCCGAAAGCGAGCCCCCCACCTTTGGTGGCGCATGCGTCCGACCCACCCTCAATTAACCTCGCTGTAAATCCCCACCACGCGACCCACCGTTTTTATCTCGTCGATACTGCACTCAAACGGAACCTTGCCGCCCGCCACGTGGAGTTTTTTACCCGGCAGCAGCGTGAGGTCGCGGATGCTGGCGGTGCCTTCAATCTCAACCAGCCACAGGCCGTCGGTTAACGATGCTTCTTTTTCAATAAAGTGCAGCTTTCCCTCCGCCCGAACGGCGATGCCGCGAGCCAGCGGCTTGCTAAAGAAACCAGAGTCGATACTCAAAGTGGTATTCTCTTCCAGCCTTCCATCACTCAGTGTGAATGTGGAAACCGAAACCGGATCGCCCGGCGCGGGATGACCTTCAAACTGCGCGCCTTGTCCGGTCATCAGCCAGCGAAGGCTGGCGCCGGTGTCCAGCGCGCACTGAACCGCAAAGTCGTAAGAGACGGTACCGCGCGCGTAGCGGTTCTGAAGCGAGCTGGCGGCGATATTAAAGTGCCGGGCCAGCTGGATTTTCTGCGTGAAACCATATACCTGACAGATTCTATCGAGTAACTCTTCATTATTCACTTGAGAATCTAAAATCAAAATATATTCCTTTGGGTGTTTACTAATGCTCATTTGGGTATTAGTATCATTACAAATTCGGGCAATCAGCGGCAGACGTTGGCAAACAGAGGCTAGTGATTGCAGACATTATCAAAATGGGAATCATGCAGCATGGCATCTGAAATCGCAATCATCAAACGGCGGAAAATACCGTGCTGTGCCCGTTTTCAGCGCACTAGCGTGCGTGAATTTACGCGAGGGGAGATATGGCGATAGAAGCTGCCCGTGCAAGGGTTCCACTTAGCGTGGGAGCGCGTCTTAGCGGGCTTAACCACGTCGCTGAACTGCGCGCCCGATACGGGAACGATAGCGGAAAAGAGCTGGCGCGGTTTATGGCTGAAATGCGCGATAAGCGCGATCCATGTTTTGAGGAGAACAGCAGGGCGCTGGCCGCCCTCTTTTTCCTGGCGAGATTGCCCGTCGCCCGCCACGAGTGCGATATCGGCGAGCTGACGACCGAAGAGAAACGGGCGCTAATTAACGCCATGAACCATTTTCGTGCTGTTGTGAGTTTATTCCCTGAACGGCTGACCATGCCGATATAACCCAACCCAAAAACTAATGGCGTAAACCCGCCGGGCACCCTATTGCCTGAAATTAAGGAGAACGCGTGATGCGAAACAGTGAAAACCGCCCTTATCGGATCGGAAGTGAAGAACTGAAACGCCTGCTGGCAGAGGCAAAAACAGAGGAACGATGCGCGCGAGCCCTCGCGGTCTCCCTGCGTCTGGAGGCGCTGGCGAGCCATATCTACAAAACCGGTATGAGCGGAGAAGACGTTGCCGAACTGCTGTGCCACGAGGCGGCTCGCTACGAGCGCGAATCTCAGGAGCTGCACTGATGGCCGATTTTATCGATCTTGCGCAGGCGCGCGAGCAGGAGGACAGAGAGCGGTACATTAATCGCGCCCGCAGACGACCCGCATCGCCTTCGCGTTTCCTCTGCGAGGACTGCGAGGCGCCGATACCGGAGGCGCGCCGAATAGCGGTGCCCGGCGTAGCCCTGTGCGTGACCTGCCAGGAGATCGCCGAGATGAAAAATAAACACGTCCGGGGAGGATAAGTTGGCTACGTCATTTGCTTATCCGTGGAACGCCCCACGGTCGGCCATTGCCAGCCCTTATCTCACCCATGCCCAACAGCAGCGCCGCGATCGCCTTTTCGCGGCGCTGCAGCAGGCAAGAATTGCCCTTTCACAGCAGCCCGACTGCGTACGCTTCGAAATCTGGCGCACGGTTGACGCCCTCGAACAGCATCGGGGCAGCCCGCAGGCTAACGCCTTTTTGATCCGCTTCTGCAAAAGGATGTTACCTCGCCTGCGGCGGGTCTCCGATCGCTATGCCTGCACAGGCCTGCACGACGAATTCTCCAGGGTCGTGTTTGACGGCCATTTCGACACTCAGCTTTTGCAATACCTCGCCTCGCGGATGGTCGAACTGGTGGCCCGCTATAACCGCCTTCCGGATATGTCCCGCGCGGACATCGACCTGCTGGCCGCAGATATCGCCAGCTTTATACGCGGCGAGCTGGCGAATATTAACGATGCTGAAATGGGCGAATACCAGACGCTGTACGTCTGGTATCAGCGCGCCGGACTGATCGCCCGACAGTTCAACGTGTCGCCACCGCACTGGGAGCGGGTGTCGAAGACATTTTTCAACAAAGATGACGTTGCCGCAGCGGTGATCCGCATGTTTTCCGAGGCGTGGTGGCGCGGGCGCCTGCGTCGGGTCGCGGCTGCCTGGCGCGAACATCTGCAGATTGCCCTCGGCAACGTCAGCAAACGGAGAGCGGCGTATGCGAGCAAACGCTGCGTGACCGAGTGGCGCGAGCAGAAGCGCCGCACGCGCGAATTTCTCAAGGGCATGGAGCTGGAAGATGAAGAGGGAAACCGCATCAGCCTGATTGAAAAATACGATAGCTCGGTGGCCAACCCGGCGATACGTCGCTGTGAACTGATGACCCGCATCCGCGGGTTTGAAAATATCTGTGAGTCGCTGGGCTACGTGGGCGAGTTCTATACCTTAACCGCACCCGCGCAGTATCACGCGACGCTGAAATCAGGCTTTCCCAACGCGAAGTGGAACGGGGCCAGCCCGACGGATACGCAAATCTACTTTACCCGCCTGTGGGCGCGTATCCGCGCAAAACTGCACCGGGACGGGCGCCGTATCTTTGGTATCCGCGTTGCGGAACCCCATCACGACGGTACGCCCCACTGGCACATGCTGATGTTTATGCTGCCGGAAGACGTCGAATGCGTTCGCCGGATTATCGGGGACTACGCGCGGCAGGAGGAGAACGCTGAGCTGCAGAGCGAAAGCGCCAGACAGGCGCGCTTTCACGCGGACGCGATCGATCCGCAGAAAGGCAGCGCTACCGGCTATATCGCCAAATACATCTCAAAGAATATCGACGGCTATGCGCTCGATGGCGAGACCGATAGCGAAAGCGGTGGATTGCTGAAAGAGACGGCGTCCGCCGTGTCGGCCTGGGCGGGACGCTGGCACATTCGCCAGTTTCAGTTCATCGGCGGCGCGCCGGTAACGGTCTACCGCGAGCTGCGACGTCTGGTGGATGCCGAGGCCGCGCGCGGTCTGAGCGTTGAGTTTGCCGCCGTCCAGGAGGCTGCCGACGCCGGGGACTGGGCGGGTTACGTTACTGCGCAGGGCGGGCCGTTTGTGCGTCGCGATGATTTACAGGTGCGCACGCTGTATGAGCCGAGCGCCGGGTTTAACCAGTACGGCGAGGAAACGGTCCGCATCCGCGGCGTGTACGATTCCGCCGTTGGCGCGGGCAGCCCAGTTTTAACCCGACTCACGCAGTGGAAAATTGTGCCGAAGCGGGCTGCGGATCTTAAGGATGTGCCCGTATCCTCTCGGAGTTCTGTCAATAACTGTACGCAGACCGATCTTTCTCAACCCCTCAGCCGACGTGCGAGGCGGGCGTTAACCGAACGCATCAAATTCATCCGCCCTGGCGCGTCGTCGCCCGTCGTCTTCGCGAGCGACCCGCAGAACGGCGTACCGGAGAAGGTGATCGATGAGATACGGCTCGTCACCGGGATAGCCATCAGCCGGGCAGAAGCCCTGCATCTGATGGCGGGAGGCATCAGCCGCTTTAACGATAAATGGTGCAGGGGCGCAGCTGACGGATCGCTATTTCCGGCACCGTGTTCTTACCAGCAAAAGGCGCGGAAAATCCTTGAACGTATTGGGTATTTAACGGATCTCTTCGCTCAGAGAGCCCGCTAATCTCCATCCATATCATGCACATACCGTGAAGGGTTCTGATTTTTTCGCTTCACTCTTTTTATGAATACGTGCTACTGTATGTTTATACAGTATCTCGTGGTGGAGGTTGTGTGGACAGAGAGTTGAACGAGCAGGTCATGATTGAACGAGTCGAGCTGATTGCGCGACTGACGACGGAAGGAACGTGTCAGGAAAGAGATCGTGAGATTGCCCTGAATTTGATTGCTGAGATTGCGCGGGGAAATTTAATCAAGAACAACGCATTTACCGTTGTGTTCTCAGCATCGCCTGTTCCGGAACGAGTCAAAAAAGGGGGCAACGTTCGGGTGAACATTACTCTCGATAAAGATCAGCAGATTGGCCATGCCGTCGTGGAGGCCTTTCAGTGCGAACTGACCCGCAGAATACGATCCCTGTTTCCGTCATCGCGGGTGAACGTGAAAATCGGATCGGTGACGGGGGTCGAGCTCCAGGGGCTTGAAAAAGAAGCCGATCGCGAGGCGCTGGACGCTATCCTCCGGGAAGTCTGGGAAGACGAGAGCTGGCGCTAGCCCCGGCGTCATCGCCCGTACCAACACCCTCATTCCTGTTTTGCGCTTCCGCTGAATCACGCTTCGCCGCTCGCGGACGATCTGTTGTGCCCGCGATTGTCCATCTGCCAGCGATAGCGAAAAGCCTGCTGGCCCGGGAAACTCTACGGTACCTGGAAACCGGATGTTGGGAGCGTCTGATGAAAATCTATGCAATGCAGGGGGACACGCTTGATGCCGTTTGCGCCCGCTTTTATGGGCGCACGGCTGGCGTCGTTGAAGCCGTTCTGAAGGCCAATCCTGGCCTCGCGGAGTTAGGCGTTATCTTGCCTCACGGCACGCCGGTAGAGATGCCGGAGGTGAATAGCGCCCCCACAAAAGAATCCGTAAACCTATGGGACTGAGCCTGGAGAAAATCACCACGGTTATCGCCTACTGGCTGGCCGTGGCGCTGGCCTGGTTCGGGGCGATGTCTCCTGAAAAAGTCGCGCTGTACGTGGGGAGTCTGTGCGCCATTTTTACCGCATTAACGAATTACTGGTTTAAGCGAAAAACCTGGCGCTATCTCCAGTCTCTTGGCCTCGATAAGAAGAGCATTCGTGAACTCAATCATTAAGCGTTGCAGCGTCGCCGGCGTGCTGGCCCTGGCGGTGCTGATGCCTGACTTTCAATTACTGAAAACGTCCCCGGAAGGGTTGGCGTTGATTGCCGATCTCGAAGGATGTCGCCTCTCGCCCTACCGGTGTAGCGCCGGCGTATGGACGTCCGGCATTGGCCACACGGCAAACGTTGTGCCAACGCGGGACATTACCGAGCGTGAGGCTGCGGTAAATCTGGTCGCTGATGTGCTCAACGTTGAGCGGCGTCTGGCGGCGTGTGCGCCGGTGGAGATGCCGCCCCGGGTCTATGACGCGCTGGTGAGTTTTACCTTTAATGTCGGCGCAGGCGCCGCCTGCCGTTCGACGCTGGTGTCCTTTATCAAACGTAAACAGTGGCCGCAGGCATGCGGGCAGCTTACCCGCTGGGTGTACGTCAACGGCGTCAAAAATGCCGGTCTGGAAAACCGTCGCGTCCGCGAGAAGGCCTGGTGCATGAAGGGGCTGCCATGAGAACGCTCATGCTGGCGCTGGCCGGGCTGCTGGCCATCACGCTGTGGCTTCGTCATGACAACCTGAACCTGTCGCGTTCCTTAGCCACGGCCAATCGGGTCGCCAGCGAGCAAAAAACGGCCCTCGCCACGCTTAACCAGCAGCTGTCCCTGTCGCAGCGGATGGCCAGAACAAATGAAAATGCCCAGGTCAGGCTCCGTGAGGAGCTTGCTACCGCGGGCGAGGAGAGGGCAAGACGGGAAGCGACTATCGGGAGATTACTCAATGAAAATGAAGCGTTACGCCGCTGGTATACCGCTCAGCTGCCTGATGCTGTCCGCAGGCTGCACACCCGCTCCGCCTGCGCCTCCGCAGCCCATTGTTTACAACGCCTGCCCGAAGGTGAGCCGCTGCCCGATGCCGGGAAGCGAACCCGCCACTAACGGCGATCTCAGCGCGGATATTCGCAGGCTGGAATACGCCCTTATCGCCTGCGCGCTGCAGGTTGAAACCATTAAAGACTGTCAGGATAAACTCGATGCACAAACTCAAGAGCCTGCGTCAGGCATTAATTGACGCGATCCCCCAACTCAATGCCAACCCGGAGCGCCTGCAGATGTCGGTCGGAGGCGGCAATATTGACGCCCGACTGGCCTCCTCGCTCTCCTTTGAAAAGCGGTATGCGCTGAACGCGAAGGTCAGCGGCTTCACCGGCGACAGCGAGGGATTTTTCGTCCCGGTGCTGGCCTGGCTTCGGGAAAACCAGCCGGATATTTTTACCCTCGATGAAGGACGCAAAAACGGCTACACCTTCTCCATCGTCTTAAACGATGACGATACGATGGATATCACCATCAGCGTGCAATTAACCGAGCGTATTCTTGTTTCCCAGGAGCAGGGCGCTCTGCACGCGACGTATTCCCCCGAGCCGCCGCTGCCGGAGCCCGTCACGCGGCCGAAGGCGCTGTACGTCAACGGCGAGCTGGTCAGCCAGTGGGAGGACTAATTTCCCCGCGCTGAAGGCCGCCTGGCGCCTGCTGTCTGGACCGCTTGTTGTATCATCCCGCAGAAAACCCCATCTCGTTGCTGCCGTTCCTCCTGAACGGCATTCTCTTCTCATGAATACATTAACTTCCATGAACGGCATCGCTCGCGCGATCCGCAATCTTATTCGTATCGGTGTTGTGACCGATGTTGACCTCAACAGAGGGCTTTGTCGTGTCCAGACCGGCGGGATGAAAACCACCTGGCTGAACTGGCTAACCTGTCGTGCGGGACGTTCGCGCGTCTGGTGGGCTCCTTCCGAGGGGGAACAGGTGCTGCTGCTGGCCATCGGCGGCGAGCTTGATACCGCCTTTGTGCTGCCCGGCATTTTCTCTGACGACCATCCGGCGCCGTCCGGGTCACCTGACGCGTTCCACGTCTCGTTCCCTGACGGCGCGGTGATCGAGTACGAACCCGGGCGCGGGGCGCTCACGGTTGCAGGCATTAAAACAGCCGACATTACCGCCTCTGAATCGCTGACCGCCACCGTGCCGGAGGTGCGGGTGACGTCAACGTCCCGCATCACGCTGGATACGCCTGAAGTGGTGTGTACCAACAGGTTAATTACTGCCTCTCTTGAAGTGCAGAAGGGCGGTGTGATGGCCGGAAATATTGAGCATTCCGGCGGTAAATTCACCTCCAACGGGGTGCAGGTGGATAACCACGCGCACGGCAGTGTGCAAAGCGGCGGAAGCTGGACTAAGGGGACACAATGACGGTGCGTTACAGGGGGATGAACAGGCAGACCGGGCTGAGCATTTCAGAGGCGGAACACATCCGTCAAAGCGTGCGCGACATTCTGGTTACGCCGATTGGCTCACGGGTCATGCGGCGGGATTACGGCTCGCTGCTGGCGGCGATGATCGACAGGCCGCAGAGTCCGGCGCTGCGCCTGCAAATCATGGCCGCCTGTTATTCCGCCATCCAGAAATGGGAGCCGCGGATAAGCCTGACGGCCATCACTTTCGAGCGTTCGGAGAACGACGGGACGTTGTATGTCGATATCACCGGCACGCGCCCGACCTCCGGGCAATCCTTTTCTATCACCATTTCACTGAGTTAAACGCTATGGCTATTGTTGATCTGAGCCAGCTCGCCGCGCCTGATGTCGTGGAGGAGGTGGATTATGAAACGCTGTTGGCAGAACGAAAGGCCACCTTTGTCTCCCTCTATCCGGAAGAGGAGCGAGAAGCGATTGCACGGACGCTGACGCTGGAATCCGAGCCGATTGTGAAGCTGCTGCAGGAGAACGCCTACCGGGAAGTCATCTGGCGCCAGCGGGTTAATGAGGCTGCGCTGGCCGTGACGCTGGCCTATTCTTCCGGTCACGATCTGGACGTTATTGCGGGAAACAATAATACCGAACGCCTGACCATCACCCCGGGCGATGATACTACCATTCCGCCAACGGCTGCCGTCATGGAGTCTGATGCTGACCTGCGACTGCGTGCGCAGCAGGCATTTGAGGGATTGAGTGTTGCGGGACCGGTTGGAGCCTATGAATATCATGGTCGAAGTGCCGACGGACGGGTCGCTGACGTTTCGGTTGAAAGCCCTCAGCCTGCACACGTGACGATTTCGGTGTTATCCCGTGAGGGTGATGGTACCGCTCGTCCTGAACTACTGGCGGTTGTTGAAAAAGCGCTTAATGCTGAAACCGTCCGCCCCGTAGGCGATCGTGTAACGGTCCAGTCGGCAGAAATTGTGCCTTACCAGATAAACGCGACGCTCTACGTTTATCCCGGACCAGAGTCTGAACCCATCAGGCAGGCAGCGGAGCAGAAGCTGCAGAATTATATCAGCGCACAGCATCGCCTTGGACGCGATATTCGTCTCTCGGCCATCTATGCAGCACTTCACGTTGAAGGCGTGCAGCGCGTTGAACTGGAATCTCCCCACTCTGACATTGTGCTAAGTAAGTCGCAGGCCTCGAACTGTACCTCGTATCAGATAGCGATCGGGGGTTCGGATGAGTGAAAGGCTATTACCCTTTGGGTCATCACCGCTGGAAGTCGCCGCTGCCGCAGCGCTCTCGAATATTGAACGAGTGCCGGTACCGCTACGCACCTTATGGAACCCCAGCGCGTGCCCGGTAAATTTACTTCCCTACCTGGCATGGGCGCTGTCTGTAGATCGGTGGGATGAGGCGTGGCCGGAGAGCACGAAACGCAGCGTCATTATGTCCTCGTTTTTCGTCCATCAGCACAAAGGAACCATCAGCGCATTGCGTCGTGTTGTGGAACCGCTTGGCTTTTTGATTGAGGTGCGCGAGTGGTGGCAGCTCGGTGAGGAGCCAGGGACATTCCGTCTGGTTGTCGGTGTGCTTGATAACGGCATCACTGACGAAATGTATCAGGAGCTTGAACGGCTCATTGAAGATGCCAAACCGGCAAGTAGACATATGACCGGGCTGGCTATCAGCCTGAGTTCAACGGGAGAGTTTTATGTTGGCGCAGGATGCTATCACGGCGATGCGCTGGCTGTTTACCCCTACACCACAGAGAAACTTATTGTCGGTGGTGATTATTACCCGGCCTCGGCCATCCATTTGATTGATAACCTGAGAGTGAACGCATGACCGCAAAATATTTTGCCATACTGACGAATCAGGGCGCGGCGCGGCTAGCTAACGCGACGGCACTTGGTACGCAACTCAACCTGACGCAAATGGCGGTAGGCGACGCCAACGGAACGTTGCCAACCCCCGATCCGGCGCAGACGAAGCTCGTCAACCAAAAACGCATAGCGCCGCTGAATCTGCTCGCTGTTGACCCAAATAATTCCAGCCAGATCATCGCTGAACAGATAATTCCCGAGAACGAGGGCGGTTTCTGGATCCGAGAGATCGGTCTCTACGACGACGACGGCATTCTGATCGCCGTGGCTAACTGCCCGGAGACATACAAGCCTCAGCTGCAGGAAGGCAGCGGTCGCACGCAGACCATTCGCATGATTCTGATTGTGTCGAGCACATCGTCAATTTCCCTGAAAATTGATCCGTCGGTTGTGCTGGCAACGCGTCAGTACGTTGACGATAAAGTTATTGAGGTAAAGGGCTACGCTGATGATCAGATGAAAAAGCATATTGCTGCTGATAATCCGCATAAACAGTACCCATTAATCGCCAATGCGTTAAAAGAAATTGCCGATGCGGGGTTGAGCGCTGAGGTTCTCAAAAACCTTGGTTTGGGAGAAGGCTCTGCTTTGCCGATTGGCGTCCCCGTTCCGTGGCCGTCAGCAACTCCACCGACGGGGTGGCTCAAATGCAACGGTGCGGCGTTCGCGGCTTCCCAATATCCGAAATTGGCTCTGGCTTATCCTGCACTCAGATTACCTGATTTACGCGGTGAGTTTATCCGAGGCTGGGATGACGGGCGTGGGGTTGACGCTGGTCGCGGGCTGCTGTCATTCCAGGAAGGTACTATTGTTTCGGGCTTTGATGACAATGATACGGGGGATATAAGTTCAATCGGGTCATCCGACTATGGGTTTGGCGATGTAATAACCGCAGCACAATGGGAAAAGATCAAAGGAAAAAAATGGATCGGTAGTTCGGCAAATTCGCAACGCTACGATTGGTGGGCTTATGTTTCAGCCCGCCCCCGTAACATCGCATTTAACTACATCGTGAGGGCCGCATAATGGCGAAGGCAAAATTAAACAATGAGCTTATTGCTACAGTGACCGGTGATATAACTGTGTTTAACTACGATGGTGAGACGCGCGAATATCTTTCCTCATCGGTTGAATATTTAGCGGAAGGTGTAGGTATTCCAGCCTTGTCATGCATTGATGCGCCTGGTGAAATTAAAGAAGGTTTTACTATTTGCCGCACCTTTGACTTAAACGGATGGGAGTACATCGCTGATCATCGCGGTAAAACTGTATATAGCACAAAGTCAGGTGAGAAAGTCACGATTTCACTACCGGGTGATTATCCGAAAGATACGACGACACAAGCCCCTGGAACGCCATATGATAAGTGGAATGGCAGCGAGTGGATAACCGACGCAAAAGCGAAACACTCTGCGGATGTGGCAAAGGCTGAACAGCAGAAAACTGCATTGCTAGCGGAAGCGTCTGCAATTATCGCACCATTGGTAGATGCTCAGGCTGGAGGCTATATTGATGATAAAGATATCCCACGACTGACTGAATGGCAGCGGTATCGTTATAAGCTAACTAAGGTTGATACCGATACCGCTCCGAATCTTAACCTTCCACCGAAACCCGAGGTATAGGTCATTCAATATCGGGTGCTTTTGATGTGTCAATAATCATCAGCAGCACCTGATATTTTCAGCACTCAGCCAGAAAACGTATTCATTTATTCGTTGCCAGAGACATCAGATTCAATTTCCACAAGGATTGGTTCGCCTTTTTCATTAACTGCAAGCCGCATTCCCTCCGGTATTTCTTGTATTCTGAAAAACCAGTTATCCTCAGGGAGTTGAATAGCACCTCCAGTATCGTGGAAACCATGAATGACCTCCGTCATTGTGATCGGATTAAATAGGCGCATAGTAAACTCTCCACGAAAAACCATTATTTGATGGGGCACCCGTTGCGGCCATTGTGCAACGAGCTTTGAAACCGACATTTGTTGTTAAAGCATCAATGATCATTGATGAATGAGCATAGTTTGGCGTAGTGCCGGGATCAGCAGAAAGACGTTCGGCAATGCTGATATAGCGGCTTATACCTGGCAGCGCAATTGGGTAATTAACCGTTGCCAGGCCGTTATCAAGGATTACACCATACCCCATAACCTCAATGGCTCCATCCGACCATATTACCCAAGCTCCATTTGCGTTACTTCCTCGACTGGTTACGTATTTAGCTCCTCCCAAACCAAGGTTTTCGAAAATGCGTGTTTCTCCATTAAATGGCATGATTTCCGGTTTTGACGAAGGGAAATACCATGCTTATTGGATACATACGCGTGTCAACAAATGAACAAAACACCGCCTTACAGCGTGACGCGCTGCAGCGTTCAGGATGTGAGCTGATTTTTGAAGATAAAATCAGCGGTAAAACGACAAACAGACCGGGGCTCAATCGTGCCCTCAGGCAACTTAATGCAGGAGATACTCTCGTTGTATGGAAACTCGATCGGCTCGGGCGCAGTATGCGCCACCTTGTTTCAATGACTGAGGAACTACGCCAGCGAAGTATTAATTTCCGCAGTTTGACTGATAGCATTGATACCTCAACGCCAATGGGTCGTTTCTTCTTCCATATCATGGGGGCGCTTGCTGAAATGGAGCGTGAACTCATTGTCGAGAGGACGTGCGCCGGGCTAGCCGCAGCGCGGGAACAGGGACGAATTGGTGGCAGACGTCCTAAATTGACGCAGGAGGAATGGGCTCAGGCTGGCAGGCTGATTGCTGCCGGGGAACCCCGACAGCGCGTTGCGTTAATTTTTGATGTGGGTATTTCCACGCTTTATAAAAAATTCCCCGCCACGATAGTCGGACAATCGTTGTGCCAGCGGCCGCTGGACAGGGATGGTTAGCTCATAGCAAGCCCAGCCGCGACAATATCACTCACCAACTAACCAAGGAGTTAAACGGATGAGTGATTTTCACCACGGCGTGGAAGTTATCGAAATCAACGATGGCACCCGCACCATTTCCACCGTCTCGACGGCAATCATCGGCATGGTCTGTACGGCCAGCGATGCTGACGACAAGACATTTCCTTTAAACGAGCCCGTGCTCATTACCAACGTGCAAAACGCGATTGCGAAAGCCGGCAAGGCGGGGACGCTGTCCGCTTCTCTGCAGGCGATCGCCGACCAGTGCAAACCGGTTGTCGTTGTTGTTCGCGTGGCCGAAGGCACCGCTGAAACCCCGGAAGAGGCGCGCAAGCAGACCGTTTCCAACATCATCGGTACCACCGATGAAAACGGCAAATATACCGGCCTGAAGGCGCTTCTCACGGCGAAAACGGTGACCGGCGTTAAGCCGCGTATTCTCGGCGTGCCGGGGCTGGACTCTCAGGAAGTGGCGACCGCACTGGCCGCCATGTGCCAGAGCCTGCGCGCGTTCGGCTATGTCAGCGCATGGGGATGTAAAACCATCTCTGAAGCGATCAACTACCGCAAAAACTTCAGCCAGCGCGAGCTGATGGTTATCCATCCTGATTTTCTGGCATGGGATACCACCACGAACGCAACGACGACGGCCTGGGCTACCGCCCGTGCGCTTGGCCTGCGCGCCAAAATCGACCAGACAATCGGCTGGCATAAAACCCTGTCAAACGTTGGCGTCAACGGCGTTACGGGCGTAAGCGCTTCTGTTTCCTGGGATCTGCAGGAACAGGCTACCGATGCGAACCTGCTCAACCAGGCTGGCGTCACTACGTTGATTCGCAACGACGGTTTCAAATTCTGGGGGAACCGTACCTGCTCAGACGATCCGTTATTCGTCTTTGAAAACTACACCCGTACCGCACAGGTGCTGGCCGATACCATGGCGGAAGCGCACGCGTGGGCGATGGATAAACCCATCACGCCAACGCTTATCCGCGACATCGTTTCCGGTATTAACGCCAAGTTCCGCGAGCTGAAAACCAACGGCTATATCGTCGACGGCTCCTGCTGGTATGACCCTGAGTCGAACGATGCAACCACCCTGAAAGCGGGGAAATTGTATATCGATTACGACTACACCCCTGTCCCGCCGCTGGAAAATCTGACCCTGCGCCAGCGCATCACCGATACCTATCTGGCAGACCTGTCAGATTCGGTTAACAGCTAAGGAGCTGAAGCATGGCGTTACCACGCAAACTTAAGTATCTGAATATGTTCAACGATGGCCTGAGCTATATGGGCGTTGTTGAGTCTGTGACCCTACCGAAGCTTACCCGCAAGCTGGAGAAGTATCGCGGCGGCGGTATGCCGGGCTCGGTCTCTGTCGACCTCGGCCTGGACGATGATGCCCTGGCGCTGGAGTGGACCGTTGGCGGTCTGCCGGACGCCGCCCTGTGGGCGCAGTATGCCTCTCCGGGCGCGGACAGCGTGCCGCTGCGCTTTACCGGCTCTTATCAGCGCGATGATACCGGCGAAATCTCCGCCGTCGAAATCGTCATGCGCGGCCGTCATAAAGAGTTTGATGGCGGTGAAAACAAGCAGGGCGAGAGTGGCACCACCAAGATGTCCACCGAGTGCGCTTACTACCAGCTGACCATTGATGGCAAAGAGATCATCGAAATCGACATCATCAACATGGTGCTCAAAGTCGATGGCGTCGATCGCCTGGCAGAACACCGTAAGGCCATCGGCCTGTAACCCTTTAACCGGCCGGGATGACCGGCCGGTGAGTTAACTTTCAGAAGAGTAACGAAATGGAAAATATCAACGAGACCGCCATGAACGAAAGTGAAAACCCACATATCGTCACGCTTGATAGCCCCGTTCAGCGCGGCGAGCAAAAAATCGAAAAGGTGACCGTCGCAAAACCCAATGCGGGGACCCTGCGCGGCGTATCGCTGGCGTCGCTGGCGCAATCTGACGTTGATGCGCTGATTAAGGTGCTGCCGCGAATGACCTCCCCAGCGCTGACCGAGCATGAGGTTGCGCGCCTGGACGCCTGCGATCTGCTCTCTTTTGCAGGTAAGGTGATCGGTTTTTTGTCACCGGCTTCGGCTCGCTGAAATTTCCCGAAAATGTGTCGGTCGACGATCTGATGGCGGATATTGCGGTGATTTTTCACTGGCCGCCGTCAGAACTGTACTCCCTTAGCGTGACCGAACTCCTCTTATGGCGCGAAAAAGCGCTGCAGCGAAGCGGAAACCACCATGAGTAATAATGTCAGTCTTCAGGAGCTGCTTAAGGCAGTCGACCGGGCAACCCGACCGCTTAACGCTCTCCATAACGCCAGCCTCACTCTCGCGAGCGATATCCGCGATTCTCAGACGGCGCTGGGGGCGCTTGATGAGCAGGCGGGGCGTATTGACGGCTTCAGAAAAGCAAATGCCCGGCTCGCCACGACGGAGCAGTCGCTTGCTCAGGCGAAACAGCAGGCCGCGGCGCTGGCGGTACAGTTTAAAAACACGCAAAACCCCACCCAGGCGCAGGCTGATGCGCTGACTGCAGCCCGAAAATCGGCAGTCGACCTGAAGCATGAGTACAACAGCTTACGCTACTCGGTACAGCGTCAGCGTACTGAACTCGCTCAGGCGGGAGTGAACACGCGCACGCTCTCGTCGGATGAACGTCGTTTAAAAAGTCACATCAGCGAAAAAACGCAGCAGCTTAACCGACAGCGGGATGCGCTGGCCCGCGTCAATCAGCAGCAGGAGCGGCTGAGTACCGTTCAGAATCGCTACGAGTCAGGCAAACGCGTTACCGCGCGGGTGCGTCAGCTTGCGAATACGGGCGTGGGCATCGCAAAAGCGGGCTTTGACCAGACGTCCCGGTTTATCGCCCCTGGCATCAGCTTTGAAAAGCAGATGTCGGCCATTCAGGCAAACCTTGGCCTGGCGAAGGGGGATTCCCGGCTTGAGGCGATTCGCCAGCAGGCGCGGGAGGTGAGTGCCGGGACCGGAGTACCCGCAGATACGGTCCTTCGGGCACAAACCGAACTGACTCGTTCAGGCTATGACGCCGATGGGCTGCTTGCGGCCACCGCGCCAACGGTCAACCTCAGCCTGGCGGGGAGTGTCGACGCGGCTAAAGCGGCCGATATGATCGCCAGCACGCAGGCCGCGTATAGCCTGGCCGATACGGATGCGGGACGCATCGCAGATGTGCTTACGCGCGGTTTTACCTCTTCGAATACCAGCCTCGCTGAGATGGTGGCGGCCGTCACCTCCGCTGCGCCCGCTGCGGATGCCGCCGGTATGGGGCTTGAAGAGACCACCGCGCTGCTGGGCGTTCTGGCAGAAAAAGGAATGAAAGGCGCTGCCGCGGGGGACGCGCTCAGCGCGATGTTGCGCCATGTTCAGACTCCGGATGCCATAAAAGCCGCGGGGGCGCTGGCTTCCGCTGCGGGTGATGGATCGCTTGATGAAAAACGCCAGCAGTTGCAGGGGGCAAAGGGCAGTACCGCGCTCGCGGCTTCCGTGCAGACCGATAATCTTGACGGCGATATCAACCGATTCCAGGCCGCGTGGAACGGGTTGAAGATTGATGTATTTGATAAAGCGGATGGCGCTCTGCGCAACCTGATAACAACCGCAACCGGCTGGCTTGGCACGGCCTCCCTTTGGGTGAATGCCAACCCTGAGCTGACGCAGACCCTCGCCAGCATCGTTGTCGGCGCGCAGGCGTTTGCTGGCGTGCTGGGGGGCGTAGGCACGGTCATCGGCCCGGTTCTGACAGGCGTCAATATGGTTATTACCGCGGCCGGGATGTTGGGAACGGTATTCAGCGTGGTGGGCGGCGCCATCATGACGGTGCTGGGCGCGCTTAGCTGGCCGGTGATTGCCCTTGGCGCGGCGATTGCTGCCGGTGCCTTACTGATTTTTAAATACTGGGAGCCCATCAGCGCCTTCTTTGGCGGGGTGATGGAAGGGCTTTCGACGGCTTTCGCACCGCTGGGGGCGCTGTTCTCACCGGTGATGGCGGTGTTTGACTCTATCTCGGAGAAGCTGGGCGGTATCTGGCAATGGTTCACCGACTTGATTACGCCGATCAAGGCGACGCAGGAAACGCTGGATGGCTGTAAAAACGCTGGCGTGATTTTTGGTCAGGCGCTGGGCGATGCGTTAATGGCACCGCTTGATCTCTTTAATAGCCTGAGCGGCAAGGCCAGCTGGCTGCTGGAGAAACTCGGTCTTATCAAAAACGAGTCGGGCGATCTCGACGCCGCTGCGGCAAAAGCAGAAGCGGCATCCTCACCGTCGGGCAGCGCTTATATTCCAGGCGCGGGGATCTCTGGCGGCAGCCTGGGGTATCAGCCGACCATCGCTACTGGAGGACGCTCTTACGTCGATCAGAGTAAAAGCGAATATCACATCACGCTGCAGGGGGGCACGGCCTCCGGAACGGATCTGACGCGTCAAATCCGGGAGACGATAGATAATATTGAACAGGATAAAGCGAGACGGCAGCAATCCAGCTTTATGTATAGTTGAGGAGAGAGAAAATGTTAATGGTGCTGGGTCTGTTTGTCTTTGAACGACGAACCTTACCGTATCAGTCAATGATATTCACAAAAGACTACCGCTGGGCATCCAGCGCTCGCATCGGGAAACCCAAAGCCTGGCAGTACCTTGGCGAAGGTGAGACATCCTTTAGCCTCTCCGGCTTACTTTACCCGGAACTCACGGGAGGGCGGCTTTCGCTCAAGGCGGTTGAGCTGATGGCAAATGAGGGGCGGGCATGGCCGCTGATAGACGGTACCGGCATCATTCACGGCATGTTTGTCATTGAGAAAGTCACGCACACGCATTCGGATTTTTACAGTGACGGTACCGCCCGAAAAATTGAGTTTACCCTGTCGCTAAAACGCGTGGACGAATCGCTGATGACGACGTTTGGCGACCTGCGAACGCAGGCCTCAGAGCTGGTGGAAAGCGCACGGAATAGCATTGGAGGGCTGGTGGGATGATCGCCGAAATGAATATCCGGGCGGGTGGAAAAATCGCCCCTGATTTTATGCTTAAGCTTGACGATCGTGATATCACGCAAAATTTCAGCCATCGTCTTATCAGCCTGACCATGACCGACAAAAGGGGGCTGGAAGCCGATCAGCTGGATATTCTGCTGGATGATTCCGACGGGCTGCTGGACTTGCCTGCCCGGGGGGCAAGGCTGTCCTTATGGCTGGGATGGGAGGGAACCCCGCTCGAGGAGAAAGGGGACTTTACGATTGATGCGATTCATTTCCGGGGAGCGCCGGACACGCTGACCATCCGGGGATTCAGCGCAGATTTTCGTGGAAAGCTAAACGTGCGGCGCGAACAGTCGTGGCATGACACGACGATTGGCGCGATAGTCGATACCATCGCTCAGCGTAACCAGTTGACCGCCAGCGTCGCGTCGGGGCTTGCATCCATCGCCATCTCTCATATTGACCAGTCTCAGGAGACAGACGCGGCGTTCCTCTCCCGCCTTGCTGAACGTAATGGAGCATTTGTTTCAATCAAAGCCGGGAAGATTATCTTTATGAAAGCGGGCCAGGCCGTGACGGCCAGCGGCACTCCGCTTTCCTTAATGATGATTGAACGTGGGGATGGAGATAAGCACCTTTTTTCCATAGCTGACCGTGAAAATTATTCCGGCGTAACGGCCAAATGGCTGCAAACGCGTGACCCCAAACAACAAAATCCTCAATTGAGTATTAATCGTCAGTCCGGAGGGCAGCAGACAGAAGCACTGCAGCACCCGGATGCCGCCGCACCGGTAGCAGGAGCAGCAGGCAAGGAGCAGAAACCGCAAGAGAGGCTGGTGGGATCGGCGGAAAACGTATTTGAGCTAACCACGGTTTATGCCTCTGAAGAGCAGGCGCTCAGGGCCGCAGAGGCTAAGTGGCGCGCGCTTCAGCGGGGAACCGTAGAGTTTTCCATCCAGCTTGCCCTGGGACGCGCCGATCTGTTCCCCGAAACGCCGGTGCTGGTAAACGGTTTTAAACGCGTCATCGACGAGCAGGCGTGGATCATCAGCGAGGTGGTGCATACCCTCAACGATAGCGGATTTACCACGCAGCTTAAGCTTGAGCTGAACGTCAGCGACGAAAAATTTACTGTTGATAGTGAGTAATGTAGTTGCTATTGGTTTTATTTTGGGTATTATTGATTCACAGAATGTGAATCAAGTGGAGGGGTACATGTTTCATTGTCCTAAGTGCAAGCACTCTGCGCATGCGCGTACCAGTCGCTATCTAAGTGAAAATACCAAAGAGCGCTATCACCAGTGCACCAATGTGGACTGCAGCTGTACGTTCGTGACGATGGAGTCCGTGGAGCGCCTGATTGCGACCCCCGGTGCCTCTGAACGTGTCCGAACGGCTTCGCTGAACCACGGTTAGCTGCTCAAAAAAACCAATAAAAAAGCCACTCAGTCGAGTGGCTTAATCATATGATTCTAAAAACAAAATTTGGTGGCCCCTGCTGAAAGAATTTTCACCAGGGGAATTAATCTGTGAACAGAAAAATTAATCAGGCTCAGCCTCGGAGATAAATGGCTTGATCTCCAGGTGAAACAGGAAACCACCAGACAGCAGAGAAAAAATAAAATCAGTCGCCGCCGGTGGCTTGATCAGCCTAGCTGAACAATGGCCGCAGGCGTTCAATCTGACAAACCCCGTCCACTCGCCGTGGGCATAATCGACGACATAACCCCCTTTCCCGATGCTGCTGGCGCTGGCGGCCACTATGCGGTGCTTTACGCTCTGAATAGTAAGCCGTGCGGCGAAATCACCTCAGAAGATCGCCAGCATGCTGTCGAATGTCTGTAAGCAATGAAGCAGGTGAAAGCACAATTTTCTGACCAGGTAGAATATGACCGCGTAAAAAAGTCGAAAGTCTGACTTTAAAAAACTCCACCCTTTTCAACTTTAAAATATTCAGCATATTTATTGGCTTTTTTTATTTATATAAATATTTTATCGGGGTTTCAATCGTTATAAAAAATTACATTTTGATAAAAATAGTGGCTGTAAGGTTTTGTTAATTTCTCAACTAAATGGAATTAATAAAATGGCTGTTCCCGCATATATTTGGCTTTATAACTCTACTGGAACCCTGATGTTCTACTGCGTGAAGGTGCTATTGAAATGCAGAGCTTTAACCACGGCGTGCATATCCCTTACGATAATACTTTTGGGAAACTTACGGGGACGCGGGTGCATGACCAGTTAAGTTTTACCAAAGAGCTCGATAAGGCTACACCTTACCTGAATCGTGCCGTCTGTCAGGGCGAGACACTCCAGCAGGCAATCATTAAATGGTATCGGATTAATGACGCAGGCGTAGAGGAAGAATTCATGCACGTTATTTTGAAAAACGTCAAAGTGGTGGCTGTCACGCCAGTGATGCACAATTTTAAAAACACTGGCGGTCAAATGAATAATCCTACTGAATCCGTGTCGCTGGCGTATGAAAGCATTACCTGGCTATATCTCGACGGGAATATTTCTTACACAGACTCATGGAACCAGCGAGTGGTGGCCTGATGATCAGTTGCCGGGTTGATTTTAACCATCTTTACGACGAGGGGCGCGTAGCCCGTTTGGATGTGGGCGGGGTAGGTTCATTTCCGGTGTTTTCCGGGCTGGGCGATCTCGCCAACAAACCTGAATGTTCGTACATGACAAATGCCACCGTCCCTCCAGGGAGTTACTGGATTGTAGATCGTCCGTCTGGTGGATTATTTTCTCACAGCCAGACATGGTTCAAACACGCATTTACCGGAAATAACTACTACGACTGGTTTGCCCTGTTCCGCAAAGACGGTGTAGTGGATGACTACATGACCTTTGACGTTGACAATTCGCATCACTATCAGCGGGGTCATTTTCGCCTGCATCCACCGCGTCCAGATGGTTCTGGCATCAGTGAGGGCTGCATCACCTTCTTTCTTTCGCGTGATTTTTACATAGTACGTGCTGCTCTGTTGAAGGCTCACCGGCACCGGATTCTGCAGGGGGATAAACTCTGGGCTTATGGTGATATTACGGTGATTGGTAATGCCTCAGGGAGTTGCGATGTCACGCTCCGCTAAGTGGTCGTTACGCCTGCTGATGTTTCTGACTATCACGTTTGCGCTGATGCTCTCAGGGGTATTCGACCCGCTGGCCGACAGCATGAAATATACCGTCACGAATCTCATGAATTACATCCCGACAGAGAAACTGGAACCTTACCCAGACCGTGTTGAGGATAATTATTTCACGATGTACATCATGTTTAATGCGCTGGTAGCCGCTGTGATCGTTTTTAGCGGGGAAAAGCTTGTCTTATTAGCGCGCAATTCATAAAACAGTTGTGCAGTTCTGACGGGTTATAGCAGGCCCACCACCAGCAACTAACAAACGCCCCGCGTAGGGGCTTTTTTTGGGGAGTTAATTTTACGAATTCGCAGTTAAGTACTCCGTTAAAAGTACGCAATTAGCAGTTTCCGGTTTTTCGCTTCAATCCTGATATCTGTAAATGGTTGTTTTATTTGTTGATTGCGTCGTAAAAAACGTATTCGCATTCGGGGAGCTGCGAACTGCACAGCTTACATTTAATCATTTTGGAAACTACCAGCATATTGTGCTCCACCCTGCTTGCAGGGCGATAGTGCAGCTGGCATGCCTGTCAGGCTTGTTTTCTTACGGTAAACCTCATGAATTTTCGTTTTGTGATTTTCAAAAATGGTTTTTGCGTTGATTGCTATGAGCAAAAGGAAAAGGCAGCGTTAACTGATAAGCTTTTCCGGTTGAGTCAACTTTCATTGGCGGATATCCGCCAGCAGGACCGGCATAAGCTCGGATACGAAAAAATCACCCGTAGCTCATTCAAAGCAGCTATTCCTGCCAATGTAACCGAAGACGTAGAACTTATGGCATTTCGATTTTGCAGTAAGGCACCTATGGTGGGTTACAAGCGTAATGCTACCTTTTACGTTATCTGGCTGGACAGATCATTTACGCTTTATAACCATTCCTGACACGTTCCCATACTGACCATCTGGAACCTCGCTATTGAACTACCACCATCATTAGACTCGTAACAGAAAAGCTAAATATACATCTGTATATTTAGCTTTTCTGTATCGTTTATCTTGCTGCATACCCATCGATAGGAGGTGGAAGATCAATCCCTGAGGCTTTTGTTTTGCGGAACGGCCCGCTTCATCAAATTTTTACACCCGCGAAAATAAAAAAATGAGGTGATGTGATAAAAAGGGCCATTAACTTTATTAGTCATACATGTAAGGCAGTTCACCCGCCAGCATGATTATAGTGTCCCTTGCTTTCATGCCGGTATAGCCCCTGCTCATTGTGTACAGGTGAGCGCTATCAGGGCTATTTTCATAACCCCGAGAGGTTAGAAACTCATTGTATCTTTCACGTTCCTGCTGCCTTTCAATAGACTGAAAGTATAATTCCTGAGGTGTTGGGCGCCGTGGGCTCATGCTTTATCCCTTCGTTGAGTGTGGTTAGAAAGTTTATCTTTTTAACGGCACGTAGTCACGATAGTTAACCATGCTTCCCTTTGCGGAATATCCCGGCATATCCCCAAAAAAGCAAAAGGGCCAACGATATCTCGTCAGCCCTTGCTGTATCTGGTGGCCCCTGCTGGACTTGAACCAGCGACCAAGCGATTATGAGTCATAAAATTGGCATGTTTTTAATTGTTCGGGATTGTCTCTGTTTGTATTTTTAATTGCCTATAATCAATTAGTTATGAAATTATTTTTGTTTCTGATTGGTTCTCTCATTTCCCCATTGTACTATCCTTACCTGACCCGTTACCTGACCCGAAATGGGCATCGGGTCAGGTAACGCTTATCCTTAGAAAGGTAAACTCATGGCCGCTAATCTTACCGAGACTGCTATACGTGGATTGAAGACAAAAAGCACGGCGTACTACGTATGGAGCAACAGCGCTCAACGTGGTACTGGCAGGCTTGGCGTTAAGGTTCAGCCTTCAGGCAGCAAAGTTTTTTATTTCCGTTACTACGTTGAGAAAGGGAAGAAAGAGAAGTTCATCCAGTTGGGCATCTGGCCTGAGATGAAACTGGTGACGGCCAACGAGCTTGCGAAAAAGTATGGTGCCTGGCTTGTTGAAGGGAAAGAACCCCAGCAAGAACTTGAGCAACAACGCCTGGCCGAGCAGCACATTATGCAGATCCATCGCTCTCAAGGATCGTTTGAGGAGCTGGTGCATGGCTACGTTAACAAGATGAAGCTCGACAATAAGCGGACCTGGGCTGATGTTCTGAAGCGCCTTGAAAAAGAGTGTTACACGGTTATCCCTCGCGAAACTAAAGCGAAAGATGTAACACCTCTTCAGGTCAAAACCATCCTCTCAGGCATTATCCAGCGTGATGCGGTAGTCCATGCAAACCGCATTCGTTCCTACCTGATGGCGGCATTTAACTACGGCCTGAAAGCCGATAACGATCCGATGAATACCAGCGTGGGTATTACGTTTGGTCTTGAAGTAAATCCGGTATCGGCCATACCGAAGCAGTCCTCGGCGGAGAAAGTGGGTGATACATGGTTAACGCTGGAAGAACTGCGTTTTGTCATGGAGCAGTTCGCACAGGCCACTAATGTTGGGCCGCTGATGCAGCATCTTATCCGCTTCTGTGTCTATGCTGGTGGACAGCGCCCGTTTGAAATGATTGCCAGCCAGTGGAGTGCTATTGATTGGCAACAGAAGACGTTGCTGGTCATAGCCGATGTATCGAAAAACAAGCGTGAGCACCTGATCCCGCTGACTGAATCGGCACTACAGGAATTAGCCTCAGTTAAAGAGCTGACTAAGGAAAGTAACAGTCCCTATATTTTTCCGTTATCAACGAACGGTGAGCGCCCAGTGCGCACGGATAGTCTGGCGCGTTCCATCATGTATTTTCGGGCCTTTAATCCTGAGTTTAAAGTTTTCACGGCGCGAGATTTACGCCGTACCTGTAAAACGCTGATGGGGGAGGCGGGGATCAGCAAAGAGATCCGTGACCGTATTCAAAATCACGCTTTGAACGACGTTAGCTCGAAACACTATGATCGTTATGATTACCTGCCTGAAAAGCGTAGGGCGCTTGAGATCTGGGAAGACCGGGTTAATAACTATCAGCGGCAGCATGAAAACAACGTTGTGAACCTGTTTGGGCGGAGGTAAGGGCTTGTCAAAATATGAGCTTAATTCAGCAGAAGAGCGATATCAGCCAGGCTCAAACGACCTAGTGCTTGCCAATAAGCTGGGGATCATTGATGAGCAGGAAATGGAGGCGCTGGAGTCTGGCTTGCTGCTGATGTTGTATGAGCAGCTATTTATTGAGGGCCAGCCGCCTGAGGCGCTGGCTTTTGAGCACGTCAGCAGGTGGCATCGCCAGTGGCTAGGGAATGTGTACGATTGGGCAGGGAGGCTACGTAACGCTAACCTGACTAAGGACGGCTTTCAGTTTGCGGCTGCCGACAGGATTCCGCTGCTGCTTGATGGTTTCGAGAAGCAGTTTCTTTCTCGGTCTGGTGAACTGAAATCCCTGGCTCGTCCGGAGCTGGTTCGTTATCTGGCTGAATGTCATGTGGAATTTATTTTGATCCACCCATTCAGAGAAGGTAACGGGCGTCTGTCGAGATTGCTTTGCGATGTGTTGTCGGTACTGGCGGGGAAGGGCTTATTGGACTACAGCCTGTGGGATGAGCACAAGGTGTTTTACTTCAAGGCAATACAGGCAGGTGTCTCAGGGAACTACAGCCCTATGATGCAGCTGATGAGCGATATCTTGCCAGACTAGCGGGCGAGGCCAACGGCTTTCGCCTGTGCCTGATTTTGTTTCAGTTGCTGCTCAATTTTTGGGATAGAAACACCCGTTTCGATTGCAGTTGAACTGGCAACGGCACGGAGGATTTTTGCTTTAGTTACTTGAGATGATGTATGTTTTCTCATGAAAAATTTCCTGATGGCTGCTGCTAGTATTGTAGGTGTTTGACGATAGTTTGGTCCAGTTAAATTCACATTGCTTATCGTAATTTTTTTTGGTTGCAAGATGTTTGTTGATTTTAAAAGGATAAAAAATGTTTGATAAGTCTGATTTGACACGAGAAAATTTTGAGGAACTACTGAGGATAAATAATGCTTTAAAAAGCGAAAACAGTAATCTTTTAGATGACATAAAAAAGTATCATAAAGATATGGAAAACTTCCTTGTTGATAGAGGAAATTTCATCAAAGATATTGAAATGCTTAGAAGTGAAAATAATGAGTTGAAAAAAGGGTTGTCAAATAATGGCGCGACATCAAAAGTTAAAAGCTCTGTCCCAAGAGCAGGAAAGGCAACAGTAAATGCAATTTATCTTCTCATTAAAGCTCACTATGGAATGGATAAGTTTGTTGCAAAGGATTTAATTAAAAAATTCGATTCCATAGCAAGGTCACATGATATTGTTTACTCCTTCCAATTAAAGACTGTTGAGTCTTGGTGTACAGAATTCAAAAAAATGGATGCTAAACAGTAATCTCTTTAAATCTGAGAGTTACTTATCAGTACGCTTGTAATTCTCAGGTAATACAAGGTTCTTGAATTTATTGAAAGTCGTTTCAGCAATCATCCTTCAGCTCTTCTCCAGCATGAATCTTTCACATATTATTTCTGTGATATATGGTTTGCTGTGTGCAATTTATCTCAGTCATATCATAGCACCCCTTAATAAGGGAAAATGCATGCATGGCATAACCTGTTGATAGTAAAGTTTTTTATTTTGTTTTAAGTTCTCTTTTCCTTAATGAGAATCGTGAATGTTGCGCACGTATCTTGGCTCGACCATTATAATTTCACGCTATCAACAAGGAAACTCAAATGATGCCTTTCAAGTTAACAAATGAACAACGTATAAAAGTATTAAGAGATTATGGTGAGACTTGCGATCGATTAGTACGAGAAAAAGAACGGCAATATATTACTTCAATTTCCCGCTCTACCGCGTGGAAACTGGAACAGGTTGGTAAGTTTCCGCTACGTAAGCCTATTGGCCTGAAATCCTGCGGATGGCTATTAAGTGATCTGCTCTATTGGATCAATGAACGTTAGTTTCAAGGGAGATCATTTTCTGAGTGACCCGCGTTAACCCTGCTACTTCCGCTATTAATAGCGGAATAGCAAATTGTGCGGGAATTTTTAACGTGAATTGTATTAGAGGTGTTATATGTTTAACGGTCGTCCTTTCCCTGTGCATGTGTTCCCGCAGATCATCAGAAATGCTGTATATGAAGCGGAGCAGCAGACCCAGGCTCCCCAAGCTTTGATTGCTGCATCGGTATTGGGAGTAATTTCGCTTGCCTGCCAGAACCGGATTGATGTGTGCAGATTGAATAATCTGCGCAGCCCTGTATCGCTTTTTTTACTGACACTGGCTGATTCTGGTGAGCGCAAAAGCACTGTGGACAAACTACTGATGAAGCCAATGTATCAACTGGAAGAAGAATGGTCTAAAAAATATACCCAGGACCTAATTGTCTGGAGGAATGAAGAAACGGTTTTTAATATTGAAAAGAAAGCACTGATGTCAAAATTGAAATCCGATATTCGCCGTAATAAAGATCACTCCACAACGAATGAACGGCTGAAAGTGTTACTGGCTGCGTCTCCAAAAGCACCGGTCCGGTTAAGGCAGATATACAACGATGCCACACCTGCGGCGATAAAAGACTCTCTCTGTGGACGCTGGCGGTCCATAGGACTTATGTCTGATGAAGCTGGCACTATTTTTGACGGCTATGCGCTGAATGAACTGCCGTTCATCAATAAAATGTGGGATGGCGCAATGTTTCCCGTGGAAAGAAAAAGCGAGCCAGATAAATTAATCAAAGATGCCAGAATGACGCTGGGGTTGATGATTCAGCCTGATGTGTTTAAAAAAGGGTATCTGGAACGAAAAGGCGATGCCGCGAAAGGGATCGGATTCTTCGCCCGATGTTTGATATGTCAACCGGGTTCAACACAGGGCAACAGGCAAATTACCAGTCCGGTTGTCTCAAATGAGCATCTGCCGGTATTTCATCAACGACTGATAGACATTGTTAATGAGAGCATTGCGAGAAATGAGGAAAATGAGCGTCAGTGTCTGCGTTTCTCTCCCGAAGCAGAAAAACACTGGCTCGAATTTTATAACAAAGTCGAGTCAGAAATGGGGTTGCTTGGCTTCCTGTCTGATTTTAAGGATTATGCATCTAAAATGGCGGAGAATATGGCGAGGCTTGCTGCCTTACTACATTACTTCAGTGGTGATGAGGGCGATATATCTATTGCCGCTGTAAAAGCAGCAGTGGATATAATGGCCTGGTATATTGAAGAATACATCCGTTTGTTCTCCAAAAAAGAAAAGTTTTCTTTAGATGTTGCGGAAACAGATGAGCTTTACTGCTGGATAAAAAACTATTGCATTCGTTATTGTAAACCTTTTATTACGAAAAACACCATACTCCAATATGGTCCTAATAAATTCAGGAATCGTAGTAAAGCAAATGAATTACTCAGTACATTATTCTCTCAAAATAAAATCCTTGTAGGAAAAAAGGGGAAAACCACATTAATAGCTATCGCTGGCTTGAACTCCTCAACTTCATTCTGATTAATTGTTTTTAATTCAAGAGCAAAAATGAATAATTAGCCCAGTTCAGTTAATGGTTTGTTGTCATGATAGGTAATATATATTAAATCCATCACTTACTCCAATATCATCAAACAGGATGCTATATGACATACGATAGTGAATTCGGATCACACATATCCCTATATCGGGATAGAATCAAACAGGTTATTGAAGACTCCCTCAATGAACATCCTAACTCAATGATTCTTCGTGTTGATCTGCATGACCCAATTGATACAGAAGAAATAGATAACCCATTCTTTCAACCTAGGGTTGACTCTGCTGCTATATCTCGCTTTACCAGTGCGTTAAAAGCAAAGCTTGAACACGATAAGCATATTAAAACTCAACGGAAAGACTGGCCTGATACCCGACATTCAACCTTACGTTACGCATGGGTCCGAGAATATACCAAAAATGGAAAGCGGCATTACCATTTGATACTGTGCTTCAATCAGGATGCTTATTATCATGTAGGTGATTACGATTTAAACCGTAATACGATAAGAACAATGATAACAACAGCTTGGTACAGTGCGCTTGGCATCCCGATAGATAGCTCGGGGAAGTTAGTTAATTACCCGCCAAATGGCAAATACCTTCTCAATCGTAAAAGGGACAACTTTGAGCAGACTTATAGCGATTTGATGAATAGAGTGGATTACATGACCAAAGTAAGAACTAAAATAGTCGGTGATGGGGACCGTAATTTCGGCTGCAGTCGCGGGTAATTTATTTTTTACAACGATGGCCTTTCTTATGGATGGAAAGGCCAAACCCATCAGTTAAAGATGGTTGTTTTACTATAATCCAACGACCTCATCCCCGATATTAGTCAAAATCATTAATTCTTTAATCTCTCGTTGTGCCAACTGTAATTCAAACTGCTCTTGAATTAACATCCACTTCGACCAACTTCCACCGACTACATGCGATAACCGGAGTGCCATAGCTTTCGTCAGTGAAACTGAACCGTTCAACAATTCAACTATCTCTTGCTCGCGACATCCCATGTAAACCGAAAATTTATTCAGTCCTATATTTGATACCGCTAGTATTTCGGCCAGTTTAATGCCGGGATGATCAGGAAGTAAGGTCATGCCGTATTCATCCTGATAAATTCCATAAATAGAACAGCCAGTTTCTCTCAGTTCTCGTAAATTCTTCCCTGCAAACTTCAGCTCGTGTGAAAGCCCGAGAAACTCACCAGTAAATTCATATTCTGCTTCAGGCCTATGGTGGCATTTGATCAATGCAAATGCCGCCCCTACTTTTTCAACTGTTACAGTAACCGACATTGAACCACCTCCGTCAAGATAATCGATGAACGTTTTAGACTGTCCAGCTGTTCGACACCACTTCTGCCTGCTTCAAAATCAGTTCCACGGCGCCCGGCGTTTTGTCCGGCGGATACTTATACTTACGCAGCGTCTGGCGCACCAGAATACGCAATCGGGCACGCACGCTTTCACGCACCTGCCAGTCCACGGTGGTGGACTGCCGCAATTTCAATGTCACTTCGATGGCCAGCTTTCTCAGCGTATCATCGCCCAGTTCACGCACTGCACTTTCATTTTCAGCCAGCGCATCATAGAAGGCGATTTCATCCGGGGTCAGCCCTAACGCATCATCACGCGCTATCGCCTCCTGGAACGCTTTCGCCATCTGGATCAGCTCTTCAATCACCTGCGCGGTCTCAATGGCGCGGTTATTGTATTTGAGCAGTACGGCTTTCAGGCGGTCAGAATATTTCTTCTGCTGCACTACGTTATTACCGGAACGTGCATGAATCCCGTCATTGAGCAGTTTTTCCAGCAGTTCCACTGCCAGATTACGCTGCGGCATTTCCCGCACTTCTTCCAAAAACTCATCGGACAGCAAACCTATGTTCGGTTTATCCAGCCCGGCGAGTGCGAAGACATCCTCAACCCCGGTCGCGACAACCGCGTTATCGAGGATCTTGCTCAGCAGCGAGTTTTTTTCGGACTGGCTAAATTTGGCCTTCGGATCGAGTTTGATAAGCCCCACCCTGACCGCCGAAAGAAACGCGAATTCCTCCTGTAAGGGTTCGGCCTCATCCAGCGTGTTACATAGTGACCAGGCTTTGCTCATCGCCAGCGAGACATCGAGGTAACGTTTTTTACCGTCATCCAGTCCCAGAATGTAGTTCACGGCATCACGCAAGAAGGCCAGCGGATCGCGGGAGAAGCCCGTGTAATCAAATCCCGGCTTACCCGCCGAACGGGCAAACATCCCATGAATGACATCCATTTTTTCCAGCAGAATCGCAAAGGCTTCCCTGGCATCGACCGTTGTCTGTCCTTTGCCTTTTGAATCGGTATAGGTTTTCAGCGCCTGCTTCAGCTCGTTGGCAATGCCGATATAATCCACCACCAGCCCGCCGGGTTTATCCCGGAACACACGGTTAACGCGGGCAATCGCCTGCATCAAATTATGGCCGCGCATCGGTTTGTCGATATACATGGTGTGACAGCATGGGGCATCAAACCCGGTCAGCCACATATCCCGCACAATCACCAGTTTCAGCGGATCGTTCAGATCTTTAAAGCGGGCTTCCAGGCGTTTTTTGGTCTGTTTGTTGTAAATATGCGATTGCAGGTGATCTTTATCTGACGCCGATCCGGTCATGATGACTTTGATCGCCCCTTGTTCAACGTCTTCACTGTGCCATTCATGGCGTATCGCCACGATGGCATCGTACAGTTTCACGCAGATCTCGCGGCTCATGGCGACAACCATCGCCTTGCCGTTCATGGCAGTGTTACGTGTTTCAAAATGCTGAACCAGATCGGCGGCGACCTGCTGAATACGTGGCTCTGAACCGACCAGCTTTTCCAGACGGCTCCAGTCACCTTTGGTTTTTTCTTGCTGGCCCGTTTCTTCGTCTTCTACCAGTTCATCGACCTGATCAGAGAGCGTTTCCAGCTCTTCATGGTTCAGGTCGAGTTTTGCCAGCCGGGATTCGTAGTAGATCGGCACCGTTGCGCCGTCATCGACCGCATCCTGAATGTCGTAGATAGAGACATAATCACCGAACACGGCACGGGTATCTTTATCTTCCGAGGCAATCGGCGTGCCGGTAAAGCCCATAAACGACGCATTCGGCAGCGCGTCGCGCATATGTTTTGCGTAGCCGTATTTATAGACACCCGTTTGTCTGTCCAGCGTGGCGCTCAGGCCATACTGGCTACGGTGCGCTTCATCCGAAATCACCACGATGTTGCTGCGCTGATTGAGTGCCGGATGGCTCTGCTCACCGTCCAGCGGCGCAAACTTCTGCACGGTGGTAAAGATGATGCCGCCGGATTCACGGGCATTAAGCAACTCGCGCAATTCATCTCGATCGTTGGCCTGTAGTGGCGTCTGCTTCAGCAAATCCTGTGCCTGGCAGAAGGTGGCGTATAACTGGCCGTCGAGATCGTTGCGATCCGTCACCACCACAATGGTCGGGTTGTTCATCTCCGCCTGTTGCAGCAGTTTCCCGGCATAGCAGCACATAGAGATACTTTTGCCGGAACCCTGGGTATGCCAGACGACCCCCGCTTTTTTACTACCGGGCTGAATATTACTGTGCAACGGCAGGTGTTTACCGGTCGAGGCCACAATCGTCGCCGTCACCGCTTCACGCACTGCATGGAACTGGTGATAGGCGGCAATCTTCTTAATCAGCCGTTTGCCGTCATTCTCAAACAGGGCAAAATAGCGGATATAATCGAGCAATAATTCACGGTTAAAAAAGCCCTGCACGACGGTTTTAAGCTGCCAGTCAAACTGCGGTTTGTCATTTTCGTTCGCCACCGTTTTCCACGGCAGGAAGCGCTCTTCATCCGCCGTGAGAGAGCCAATGCGCGCATTCTGCCCATCGCTCACCACCAGCGCTTCGTTACAGATAAACAGATCGCTCAATTCGTTTTTATAGGTCTGTAACTGGTTAAACGCCGCCCAGATATCGGCGTTAGCATCAATGGGGCTTTTCAGCTCAATCACCGCCACCGGCAGACCGTTGATATAGCCAATGATATCCGGACGACGAACCTGCTTTATTCCCTGAATGGCGACCTGGTTCACCACCATAAAGCGGTTGTTGTCTGGATGGTTGAAATCCATTAACAGCGCGTTATCGTGAATTACCTTGTCTTCATGCTTATATTCAACGGGTACGCCATTGAGCAGCAGGTGATGAAAGACTTTATTGCTGACGACCAGATCCGGGCTGTGCGCATGGGCGATACGCAGTATCACCTCCTCCAGCACGGAAACAGGGAGATGGGGATTGATGGTTTGCAGCTGCTCCAGCATTACCGGGCGCAGAAACACATCATGAAATGAGGCACGCAGCGGGTTATCGCCATCCGGTGCGATATCCGGCCCGTGCAGCACGTCCCAGCCCTGTTCAGCAAACCATTGCAGGCATTGCTGTTCTAAATCGTCTTCGCTTAGCATCAGGCTTCCTCGCTGATTATTTGTTCTGCTTCCGGCAGGGTAATTTCACCCGAGAGAAGTTTGGGGAGAAGGGTGTCGCGGAGTTCGGTTAGGCTATTATTTTCCCGCATAGTATTTTCAATCAACGAGTAGATTGCACTTACTTGCTTGGTATAATTTTTAACAAGCTCAAGTGGCGGCTTCACAAGAGGAATTGGATTGAAATTTTTCTTACTAATTTCAGCAAAGGTGGTACCACTTGCGCGAGATATAATTTCTGGCATGTTTGCAGAACACCACTGTAACACGAATTCAGGGCTTAACTCTTTATTACACTTCATGGCAATATATCCCTGATTAATCGCCACAGGGACTTTTGCAATTGCCAGGTATCCCACAGGTGCACGTGATGACATCAACACGGTATTAACAGGTAGTAAACCAGAGGAAATTTTGCCCAATCCTGCTTTTGTTATTTTTCTTTCTGTATGCAGTAAAATTTTGTCTTTAACGTTGGATAAATCTTTAGGTGTAGTCCAGTGAATATCTCCATTATCCCAAAAATCAGGTGTTTTAGTTGATGGCGTTGCCCCACCAGCAATATCGATTTGCGCTCCAATTTCAGATAGAGTCCACCCTTCCGGAATTTCCCCCAACTCACTGTCCTGCATCGCCAACGGAAACAGCTCTGCTGTGGCTTTTAATTCGGCATACTGCTCAGGATGTTCACGCTCAAAAACCGCTAGCGCATCCGCATTTTTCCCGGAAATGGCGGTCATTGCGGCAAGCGTTGCGTCTTCCTGCGAACCGCCCGCTTCCAGCACTGCCATTTTGGCCTTTACGGGTTCAAAATTAACAAACCAACTTTTGAACAAGGCTTGTGCCATTTGTTCGAGGGTTTGGTTGATTTCTTTATTCTTCTCAATTTTTTCACTAAGAGAGAAATAAAACAAACCAATGGCCCTCTGAATTTTAAGATTTCTAGGTATTGAAAGATAGAGGTTTTTGAAATCACCTTTTTTAAAATGAGGGATTAAAGTACCAACATGCATGTTATTTATTTTATTAATCACTTGCTCAGAACGAAGCAATGAAAATAAAAACATAGGATCAACTAATCTTTGATCTGCACGTATTGCGACCATATCTTGGGCAATGCAAAAGGAAACAGGTTCTTTCACCCATGCAACACGGCCAGGAGAACCTTTACATACAAAAATTATGTCTCCAGCATTTGGGTGACCTCGAAACCAATTTTTATATGTGTCATCTGATACAAATCTAACTTTCTCGAAAACAGGATATAATGAGTCATCCTTGATGCAATTTGTCGCTATTAATGGGAAACCTTTATCTTCTACAGGACAAGTTTTCCCTCTATTGTCAACAATATTGGACAATAAATCTGCAAAACTATATTCATCAAAATCCATAACCCAGCCCTCCCAGATTCGCCTTAATCTGTGCTTCCAGCTTCGCACTCTCTTCGAGCTGATCTTTTAGCTGCGCCGTCAGTCGTGCCATCTTCTCGGCAAACGGTTCATCATCTTCATCTTGCTCGGCCGCACCGACATAGCGCCCAGGGGTTAATACAAAGCCGTTTTTCTGAATATCTTCCAGCGTTGCCGAGAAGCAGAATCCGGCTTCGTCTTCGTAGTCTTTATCCGATTGCCATGCATGGAAGGTCTCGGCAATTTTGGCGATATCTTCACGGCTAAAATCACGCAACACGCGATCTTTCATATAACCAATCTGGCGCGCGTCTATAAACAGTACTTCACCTTTACGGTGTGCTTTGCCGTTGCCACCAGATTTATCTTTGGTCAGAAACCAGATGCAGGCCGGGATTTGGGTGTTGGTAAACAGTTGCCCTGGCAGCGCCACCATACATTCCACCAGATCCGCTTCAATCAGGTTGCGGCGGATTTCGCCTTCATTGTTGGTGTTGGAACTCATTGAGCCGTTCGCCAGCAGCAGAGCCATCGAACCTTTTGGCGCGAGGTGGTGGATCATGTGCTGCATCCACGCAAAGTTGGCGTTGCCCTGCGGCGGCGTACCATATTTCCAGCGCACGTCGTTTTCCAGCTTCGCGTTCCACCACTCCTTCATGTTGAACGGCGGGTTTGCCATCACGAAGTCGGCACGCAGATCCGGGTGCTGGTCGTCCAGCAGGGTATCGGCGTTTTTGCTGCCGAAGTTAAAGTCGATACCCCGGATCGCCATATTCATCGCCGCCAGCTTCCAGGTGGTCGGGTTGGACTCTTGGCCGTAAACGGAGATATTGCGCTTCTGCTCGGCGGCGTTGTACTGCTTCTCGCCCGCGTGCTCTTCGATAAAACGGTCGCTGGAAACAAAGAACCCGCCGGAACCCATCGCCGGGTCATACACGCGCCCGTTATACGGTTGCAGCATTTCAACAATCAGGGTGACGATACTTTTTGGCGTGTAATACTGGCCGCCCTGCTTACCTTCCGCCAGCGCGAACTGACCGAGGAAATATTCGTATACGTGGCCGAGAATATCTTTGCTCTTTAAGCTCAGTTTCTCACCGTTATATTCCGGGTTGCTGAAGTTGGCATCAGAGAAGGTGTTAATCAGCCCGGTCAGTACCTCGTTGCCCAACTGGTACTGGCTAATGCGGTTCAGAATGCCTTTCAGTTTCGGGTTGGTTTTTTCGATTTCATCCAGCGCGTTGTCCACCAGCCAGGAGACGGAGCGCAGCTTCACATCCTGTCCGGTGGTTTCATCCACCCACAGCACCGTACCGGTCGGCAGAATCGCTTTCGTTTTCAGCGTATCCCAGCGTGCGGCTTTCGGCACCCAGAAGATGTTCTTTTCGGTGTAGTAATCTTCCACCTCCAGTTCATCCACAATCGCCTGTGCGTACTCTTCATCAGAGTCGTAACCGTCGCGCGACATGGCATAGATGTTGTCCGGGTTGCCGACATCGCGGAACAAGGTGATTAGCTCCTGCTGACGCGCCTCGAAGGCATCGGACACATACTTGAGGAAGATAAGCCCCAGCACCACGTGCTTGTAGTTGGCGGCATCCATGTTGGCGCGTAGCTTGTCGGCGGCTTTCCAGAATTTGTTATCCAGCTCGTTCAGGAACTGTTGTTCGGCGTTGTTCATGAAAATCCTCAGGGGCGATCGCAGCGATAGTGCTAACATGCCTATCTTAAATTTGGTTTTGGAATGCTAATCGCAAAATGATACCCGGAATGACTAGGTTCATAAACGAGATAGCGCAAAGAAGTGGAAGATGGGCTATGGCTAAGTTGACATTAAGTTCCGGGCCTCAAGCAGACGTCTCAACGTTGTCTCGCGAATATGCCAAATTATTCCGCAGCAGATGCTCAGCCCTACGGATTGACAGTCTATATTACTCTCCAAACAGTCTTCATTTACCTTCGGTTTTACGATACATGTCTGGTCGGTTGATCTGCCAGACAAAGTCTGGTCGGTTCAACGGGAGATACCCCATTTTCTGGTATAGCCAAGGGGCGCTGTCAGTGACCAGCATTATCCGTCGCAGGCGTGACATCAATGGATGGGCGTGACAGCATTCAATCAACCAACGACCGAGGCCACTTTTCTGATAGTCGTTCAGCACGTAGACGTCGCACAAATAACCAAAAGTGGCAAAGTCTGTCACCAGACGGGCGAAACCGATCTGTCTTGTGCCATCCAGTAGGCCAAAACAAAGGCTGTTCTGGATAGATACACTGACCGTTTCTATATCAATACCAGGAGCCCAGGACGATTGCGAAAGGTAATCATGAATGGCTTCCAGCTCAAAAAAGGCGGGATCGGTTGTGACCGTAAACAGGTCTTTAGTAAAACTGAGATGCGGGTTATCCACTGATTAACTCCTTGTAAACGAATATGTGACGAGACAGGACCGAACGGTATGTTGGGTAACTCTCAGGATGATTTCTCATGTACCGTCATGATGAACACCAATGGGCTCGCTCCTCGGTTTTCATAGCAATGCGCAACGTCTGTTCTCGCGGTTGCCGAACAGTTGGTGTTCACTTGATACAGGTGATCTTGTACACCCAGTGTGAGTGTGCCTTCCTGGACGTAAAACAATTCAAGCGTTCCATCTGTGTGGCCGGGGGAAGCAAACTTTTCCCCCGGTTGCATTTCCCACATCCACATCTCGGTCATATCAGGGCCACCTGATCCTGCAAGCAGTCTGGCTCGTCCGCCTTTTTCGCCTTGCCATAATTCGGGGATTTCCTCTTCAGCGATGAGATGCACCGTTGGTTTCGAACTGACATCCACAAAGTCTGCCACCGAAACCCCCATCGCGACGGCCAGGCGGCACAACAGAGCAATACTGGGATTTGCCCGGCACCCCTCAATTTCAACCAGTGCACCCTTGCTGACGCCCGCCCGGCGGGAGAGTTCATCAAGGGAGATTTTTTTTTGTTTGCGATACAGCTTAATCCGCTGAGATACAGCTTCATTTACTGTGCTGGCAATCGAACCAGCATCGGTCATTAAATTGACTTTTTTAGTCATTGGTCATTATCATGATTTAAATTGGTCATTACAGGATTATTCCGTGTTAACAGTATCTCCGTCAATTGCCCCTGAAATTTATCGTATTGCACCCGGTTTCCGGGCACTCAGTATCTATGTAAACGCTGCGCCGGTGCTGAACCCTGATATTGGTGAAACAGCGCTGAGAGAAGCTTGTGAAGCGGTTCTTGTCGGTGAGCCTGAGTGGGCAGAATCGCATTTAGCTGCATGGGCTGAGATTTTTCAGACGTTTGGCGCTAAGCCTAAACGCACCCCTTGTTCAGCTGATGCGTTACGTAAGCGTGTATTACGTGACGGCGCGATGCCAGCACTTGACCCCATCGTTGATCTCTATAATGCCGTTAGCCTTCGCTACGCCGTGCCGGTGGGGGGCGAGAACATTGCTGCCTATCAGGGGCTACCACGCCTCGTTGTGGCAACAGGCACTGAGCCGTTTGATACGGTAAAAGAGGGTGAAATCGCCGTTGAATATCCTTCGCAAGGTGAAGTTATCTGGCGTGATGATGCCGGTGTGACCTGCCGTCGCTGGAACTGGCGACAAGGAGTCAGAACCCGCTTAGATGTGGAAGCACAGCACATGTGGTTTATTCTGGAGAGTCTGCCGCAAATGCCACTGGAAAAACTTCACGAAGCCGGGAAGATGCTGACCGATGGCCTCGAAGCAATGATGCCAGGTCTGCGGGTTGACGTAACTCTCATTGAAGAGCAACAACCGTAATACCATTGAGGAGAAACACCATGTTCACCGGCTTGTCTGCTTTCCCAATGACCCCTGTTACCGCCAACGGCGTCGATGAAAAGGGATTCAATAATATTTTGGCCCGCCTTACGACGGCACGGGTGGATTCAATGGGTATTCTGGGGTCTACCGGTAGCTACGCCTATCTAACCCCGGAGCAGCGCAAACGTGTCGCGACTCTGGCAAAACAGGTTGCTGGGGATATCCCTGTTATGGTGTGTGTGGGGGCAGTCAGGGAAGGTGCGAATAAGTAGGTCATTTCTTCCCAAGCTGACTCGCTGATTAAAATTTCGCGGATCTGGGCCGATTTTTTTCCCGCAAACACATCGAATCAGCCTATTTAGGCTATTTTTTCCACCATTTCTGGCGTTATTTCCGGTTTTTACTGAGATCTCTCCCACTGACGTATCATTTGGTCCACCCGAAACAGGTTGGCCAGGGTGAATAACATCGCCAGTTGGTTATCGTTTTTCAGCAGCCCCTTGTATCTGGCTTTCACGAAGCCGAACTGCCGCTTGATGATGCGAAACGGGTGCTCCACCCTGGCACGGATGCTGGCTTTCATGTATTCGATGTTGATGGCCGTTTTGTTCTTGCGCGGATGCTGCTTCAAGGTTTTTACCCTGCCGGGACGCCCGGCGATCAGCCAGTCCACATCCACCTCGGCCAGCTCCTCGCGCTGTGGCGCTCCTTGGTAGCCGGCATCGGCTGAGACAAATTGCTCCTCTCCATGAAGCAGATTACCCAGCTGATTGAGGTCATGCTCGTTGGCCGCGGTGGTGACCAGGCTGTGGGTCAGGCCACTCTTGGCATCGACACCAATGTGGGCCTTCATGCCAAAGTGCCACTGATTGCCTTTCTTGGTCTGATGCATCTCCGGATCGCGTTGCTGCTCTTTGTTCTTGGTAGAGCTGGGTGCCTCAATGATGGTGGCATCCACCAAAGTGCCTTGGGTCATCATGACGCCTGCTTCGGCCAGCCAGCGATTGATGGTCTTGAACAATTGACGGGCCAGTTGATGCTGCTCGAGCAGGTGGCGGAAATTCATGATGGTGGTGCGATCCGGCAGGGCGCTATCCAGGGATAATCGGGCAAACAGGCGCATGGAGGCGATTTCGTACAGGGCATCTTCCATGGCACCGTCGCTCAGGTTGTACCAATGCTGCATGCAGTGAATACGCAGCATGGTCTCCAGCGGATAGGGCCGTCGGCCATTGCCCGCCTTGGGATAAAACGGCTCGATGACAGCGGTCATATTCTGCCATGGCAGAATCTGCTCCATGCGGGAGAGGAAAATCTCTTTTCGGGTCTGACGGCGCTTAGTGCTGAATTCACTATCGGCGAAGGTGAGTTGATGGCTCATGATGTCCCTCTGGGATGCGCTCCGGATGAATATGATGATCTCATATCAGGAACTTGTTCGCACCTTCCCTAAATCATTAGGTTGGAAGCATCACCGAAAAAATGTATATTTGTCGGCGAATAAATAGCATTCTTTGACGCCGATAGCACCAGCGAACTTATATTTTTAGGTTCGTTACCTGACGCCTTAAATATTGCGGATCCCGGTCAGTCGAAGATTCTATTAGCAGTGGCATAAATCAGCATCGCCTGATGTTTATGGTTCTATGCGAATTCACAGTGTGCTCATGGATTCGTAATTCACTCTGACAAGGAAATAGCAATGAAAAAGGTTCTTCTCTCTGCAGCAATGGCAACCGCGTTTTTTGGCATGACTGCTGCCCATGCAGCTGATACCACTGTTGGCGGCGGCCAGGTTAATTTCTTCGGTAAAGTTACCGATGTATCCTGTACTGTTTCCGTTAACGGCCAGGGCAGCGATGCGAACGTTTACCTGTCTCCGGTAACCCTGACTGAAGTTAAAGCGGCAGCAGCGGATACTTACCTGAAACCGAAATCTTTCACCATTGACGTCTCTAACTGCCAGGCGGCTGATGGCACTAAACAGGATGACGTAAGCAAACTGGGCGTGAACTGGACCGGCGGTAACCTGCTGGCTGGCGCAACCAGCAAACAACAGGGCTACCTGGCGAACACCGAAGCTTCCGGTGCTCAGAACATCCAGCTGGTGCTGTCTACTGACAACGCTACCGCGCTGACCAACAAAATCATCCCGGGTGACAGCACTCAGCCGAAAGCGAAAGGCGACGCTTCCGCTGTCGCTGATGGCGCGCGTTTCACCTACTACGTAGGCTACGCCACCAGCGCGCCGACCACGGTAACCACCGGTGTGGTTAACAGCTACGCGACTTACGAAATTACTTACCAGTAATTCCGTCAGAAAATAAAACTGCCCCGCGATGGGGCAGTTAATAACAATAATAAAGCGGCAATGTCCGCCGCTTGTATTTTTATTCTGAGGTCAGCATGAAGCGTATTGCCCTTTTTTTCTGTTTCATTTTTAGTTTTGCGGCCCATGCCAACAATATTATTGTTAACGGTACCCGCTTTATTTATCCAGGAAATGAAAAAGAAATAACGGTACAGCTTTCAAATAACGCCGACCGTCCGGCGCTGGCGCAGGCCTGGCTGGATAACGGCGATGCCGATGCCACACCGGATACCATTACCACCCCGTTTATTATCACCCCGCCGATTTCGCGCGTTGACGCCAAGAGCGGCCAGACGCTGCGTATTAAGCTCGGCAGCAGCGCCGGTCTGGCGAAAGATAAAGAGACGCTGTGGTGGCTGAATCTGCTGGAAATTCCGCCGGTGGTGGCCAATCAGAAAAATGAAGGCCAGAACGTGCTGCAGCTGGCGATCCGTTCGCGCTTTAAATTTATTTATCGTCCTGCCGGACTGGGCAACCGCGATGCGGCGGCCGAGAAGCTGACCCTGACCGCCAGCGGCAGTAGTCTCGCCATCAACAACCCGACGCCGTTCTACATTACCGTCAGCCGTATTTCCCGCGACGGCGGTAAAGCCCTGAACAGCAAAACCGTGATGCTGGCGCCGCAGTCCAGCCAGACGGTGGCGCTCTCCTCCGCCGTCAACCGCGGCGAAACCCTGACCGTTAACAACATTAATGACTATGGCGCCGATGTCGCAGTGAAAGTGGCCGTTAAATAAGGGAAAAGCTAATGAAGCAGAGGTCATTCTGCCCGGGAAGATTAAGCACCGCGATCGCCATCGCGCTGTGCTGCTTTCCGCCATTTTCCAGCGGACAGGAAAACCCGGGAACGGTATATCAGTTTAACGACGGCTTTATTGTCGGCAGTCGCGAAAAGGTCGATCTGTCGCGCTTTTCGACCAGCGCGATTACCGAAGGCACTTACTCCCTTGACGTCTACACCAACGACGAGTGGAAAGGGCGCTACGATTTACGCATCGCGCGCGATAAAGATGGTCGGCTGGGCGTCTGCTACACCAAAGCGATGCTGGCCCAATATGGCATCGCGGCGGAAAAGCTCAATCCGCAGCTGAGCGAGCAGGAGGGCTACTGCGGTAGCCTCAAATCCTGGCGCAACGAAGAAAACGTCAAAGACAACCTGGTCCAGTCCTCCCTGCGGTTGAACATTTCGGTACCGCAGATCTATGAAGATCAACGCCTGAAAAACTATGTCAGCCCGGAGTTCTGGGACAAAGGCATTACCGCGCTTAATCTTGGCTGGATGGCCAACGCCTGGAACAGCCACACCTCTTCGGTCGGCGGGTCGGATAACAGCAGCGCCTACCTTGGCGTCAACGCCGGTCTGTCGTGGGACGGCTGGCTGCTGAAGCATATCGGTAATCTGAACTGGCAGCAGCAGCAGGGCAAAGCGCACTGGAACAGCAACCAGACCTATCTCCAGCGGCCGATCCCGCAGATCAACTCCCTCGTCAGCGGTGGTCAGATTTTTACCAATGGCGAATTTTTCGACACCATCGGTCTGCGTGGGGTCAACCTCGCCACTGATGACAATATGTTCCCGGACGGCATGCGCTCCTATGCCCCGGAAATTCGCGGCGTGGCGCAGAGCAACGCCCTCGTCACCGTGCGTCAGGGCAGCAACATTATCTATCAGACCACGGTTCCGCCGGGGCCGTTTACCCTGCAGGATGTCTATCCATCCGGCTATGGCAGCGATCTTGAAGTCTCGGTAAAAGAGGCGGATGGCTCGGTGGAAGTGTTCAGCGTGCCTTACGCCTCCGTTGCTCAGCTGCTGCGTCCGGGCATGACCCGCTACGCGCTCTCCGCCGGTAAAGTGGACGACAGCGGGCTACGCAACAAGCCGATGCTCTATCAGGCGACCTGGCAGCACGGGATCAATAACCTGCTGACCGGCTACACCGGGGTCACCGGCTTTGACGACTATCAGGCCTTCCTGGTGGGCACCGGGATGAACACCGGGATCGGCGCGCTCTCTTTTGACGTCACCCATTCGCGGCTGAAGAGCGATACCCATGATGACTCGGGGAAGAGCTATCGCGCCACCTTTAACCGCATGTTCACCGATACCCAGACCAGCATCGTGCTGGCGGCGTATCGCTACTCGACGAAAGGTTATTACAACCTCAACGATGCGCTGTACGCCGTCGATCAGGAAAAAAACAGCCGCAGCAACTATACGCTGTGGCGGCAAAAAAACGGCATGACCTTCACGGTGAACCAGAACCTGCCGGACGGCTGGGGCGGGTTTTATCTCAGCGGTCGTATTTCCGATTACTGGAACCGCTCCGGGACCGAGAAGCAGTATCAGGTCAGCTACAACAATTCGTTTGGTCGTCTCTCCTGGTCGGCGAGCGCCCAGCGCGTCTATACCCCGGACAGCTCCGGCCATCGCCGCGACGATCGCATTTCACTCAACTTCAGCTACCCGCTGTGGTTTGGCGATAACCGCACCGCCAACCTGACGTCGAACACCTCGTTCAACAACTCGCGCTTTGCCAGCTCGCAGATTGGCATCAACGGTTCGCTGGACAGTGAAAACAACCTTAACTACGGCGTGTCGACCACCACCGCCACCGGCGGTCAGCACGATGTGGCGCTCAACGGCAGTTACCGTACGCCATGGACCACCCTCAACGGCAGCTACAGCCAGGGCGAAGGGTATCGTCAGAGCGGCATTGGCGCCAGCGGGACGATGATCGCCCACAGCGGCGGCGTGGTGCTCTCGCCGGAAAGCGGCTCGACGATGGCGCTGATTGAAGCCAAAGACGCGGCCGGCGCCATGCTCCCGGGATCGCCGGGCACCCGCGTGGACAGCAACGGTTACGCCATCCTGCCGTATCTGCGCCCGTACCGGATCAACGCCGTCGAGATCGACCCGAAAGGCAGCCATGACGATGTGGCCTTCGATCGCACCGTGGCGCAGGTTGTGCCGTGGGAAGGCAGCGTGGTTAAGGTGGCGTTCGGCACCACGGTGCAGAACAACCTCACCCTGCAGGCGCGCCAGGCGAACCATGAGCCGCTGCCGTTCGCGGCGAGTATTTTCTCCCCCGACGGCAAGGAGATCGGCGTCGTCGGTCAGGGCAGCATGATGTTCATCAGCGATGCGAACGCCAAACGCGCGATTGTGAAGTGGAGCGGCGGGCAGTGTTCGGTGGATCTGGGACAGCAAACAACAAAGGATAGCGTATGTCGCTGAGGAAATTACTGACGCTTTTTATCGTCTTAATGGCGCTGGGCACCACCTCGTCCTGGGCCGTCTGTACGCGTCTCTCTTGGCCAACGGTGATGCTGGACATGGTGGTGGGCAGGGTGGTGGTGCCCCCGGATCTGCCGGTGGGCTCGGTGATCCTCACCCGCGACTGGACGATGAGCGCCCCGGGCGGGGCGAGCTATCGCTGTACCTCCGGCACCAACCGCTTCGCGGCGAAGATCGTCTCGCCAGGGGCCACCGATCTTGGGAATAAAATTTATTCCACCAACGTGCCGGGGATTGGTATGCGTTTCAGCCGCGGCGGCGCGACGGTGAATATCGTCTATCCCGACGTCTATTCGTCCCGGGTGTATAACACCACCAACTATTCCCTTGAAGGGTCACGTTTTACGCTGGAGATTATCAAAACCGCGGCAACCACCGGCAGCGGCACCCTCGCGGCGGGAAAATACACCTCCTATGACTGGGAGAGCGGCGGCAACCCGATCCTCGAAACCTATCTGAGCGCCAATGCGATCACCGTGGTCTTGCCCTCCTGTTCGGTACTGAGCGGGAAAAATATGAATGTTGATGTGGGCGCCATCAGACGCACTGACCTGAAAGGGGTGGGCACCACCGCGGGCGGGAAGGATTTTAATATCGATCTGCAGTGCAGCGGCGGCCTGAGTGAAACGGGATACGCCAACATCAGCACCTCTTTTTCCGGCACCCTGGCGACCAGTACCACCGCCACTATGGGCGCCTTGCTGAATGAAAAGGCCGGCAGCGGGATGGCGAAAGGCGTCGGCATCCAGGTGCTGAAGGATGGATCCCCGCTGCAGTTTAATAAGAAATATACCGTTGGCCGCTTGAATAATCAGGAGACCCGCTACATCACCATCCCGCTGCACGCGCGCTTTTATCAGTATGGCCCGACGACCAGCACCGGCGAGGTGGAGTCGCATATGATCTTTAACCTGACGTACGATTAATACGGGAGGGGGAATGAAGGGATTGCCGAAACATACTATCGCGTGGCTGCTGCTCTGCGGCAGCCTCGCTGCCCCCTCGGCGTGGGGTTTCGAGACCAATTATGATCGCGGACGGGGCGATTTTGCCGGGCGGGTGACGGATATTTCCTGCAGCGTCGCGCTCAATGGCGGCCAGCATGCCGGCAGCGGCAACGTCTGGCTGGCGCCGGTCAGCCTGGCGGAAGTGCACGATCGCGGGGCCGGCGCGTTTATGAAGCCGCAGCCTTTTACCCTGGCGCTGTCAAACTGCCAGCTGCGTCATGACGGCGGCGCCGCCTCGCAGGACGAGGTGCGGCGGGTCAGCGTTCGCTGGGTCGACGGTTTTTTACTGACGGCGGTCGGCAATGAGAACGCGGGCTATCTGGCCAATACCTTGCCAGACGGAGCGCAGAATATTTATCTGGCGCTGTCGACCAATGATAATAATACGCTGGATAAGAGTAATAAAATTGTCCCTGCGGACCCGCAGCAAAATCAGGTGCATTTGCAGGAAAGCGCGGTCAGCGGCGGTCTGTTCACCTATTATGTGGGCTACGTTTCGCCGACGCCGAAAAGCGCCACCAGCGGGCCAATTACCAGCTGGGCAACGTGGGAATTAGTTTATAATTAAGTGACGTTAAAAAGGGTAATGGTGCCAACTTACTGATTTAGTGTATGATGGTGTTTTTGAGGTGCTCCAGTGGCTTCTGTTTCTATCAGCTGTCCCTCCTGTTCAGCTACTGACGGGGTGGTGCGTAACGGCAAAAGCACTGCCGGACATCAGCGCTATCTCTGCTCTCACTGCCGTAAAACATGGCAACTGCAGTTCACTTACACCGCTTCTCAACCCGGTACGCACCAGAAAATCATTGATATGGCCATGAATGGCGTTGGATGCCGGGCAACCGCCCGCATTATGGGCGTTGGCCTCAACACGATTTTCCGCCATTTAAAAAACTCAGGCCGCAGTCGGTAACCTCGCGCATACAGCCGGGCAGTGACGTCATCGTCTGCGCGGAAATGGACGAACAGTGGGGATACGTCGGGGCTAAATCGCGCCAGCGCTGGCTGTTTTACGCGTATGACAGGCTCCGGAAGACGGTTGTTGCGCACGTATTCGGTGAACGCACTATGGCGACGCTGGGGCGTCTTATGAGCCTGCTGTCACCCTTTGACGTGGTGATATGGATGACGGATGGCTGGCCGCTGTATGAATCCCGCCTGAAGGGAAAGCTGCACGTAATCAGCAAGCGTTACACTCAGCGAATTGAGCGGCATAACCTGAATCTGAGGCAGCACCTGGCACGGCTGGGACGGAAGTCGCTGTCGTTCTCAAAATCGGTGGAGCTGCATGACAAAGTCATCGGGCATCATCTGAACATAAAACACTATCAATAAGTTGGAGTCATTACCAATATTTCTTTATTCAGAAAATGAAGCATGCTTGGCAGCAGGCTGTTTCATCACGTAAAAAAGACAAAAAGTAGATCAAGTTAATAATTTTCAGATATATATCATCACTCTGAACATACCAGATTAACGGTGGAATCTCACGATTCTGCCGTTTTTGTATTATTTTTCAGAGGAGTAGTAATGAACAATTCTGAAGGATTGAAGCCGTTTCAGCAATCGCTCGCTGGTCTGCCACAGTGGGTGTCTGAACGTATATTGCAGCAGATAAATCAGTTAACCCGCTACGAGCCAGTGATCGGCATTATGGGTAAAACCGGTGTTGGGAAGAGCAGTCTGTGCAATGCCCTGTTTGCCGGAGATATATCACCGGTCAGCGATGTGGCTGCATGTACCCGTGAGCCACTGCGCTTTCGCCTGCAAGTCGGCGACCGCTATATGACGCTGGTGGACCTGCCCGGCGTGGGCGAAAGTGGTGCTCGCGATACCGAGTATGCTGCGATGTACCGCGAACAACTCCCCCGGCTCGACCTGGTTCTGTGGCTGATTAAGGCCGATGACCGGGCGCTGGCGGTGGATGAACATTTTTATCATCAGGTGATTGGAGAGGTATACCGGCATAAGGTGCTGTTTGTTATCAGCCAGTCGGATAAGGCCGAACCCACCAGCGGTGGGGGACCGTTGTCCACGGCGCAGAAGCAGAATATCAGCCGTAAAATCTGTCTGCTGCATGAGCTGTTCCAGCCCGTACATCCGGTGTGTGCCGTGTCGGTCCGTCTTCAGTGGGGACTGCGGGTGATGGCCGAGCGAATGATTAAGTGCCTGCCACGTGAGGCCACCAGCCCGGTGGTGTCGCAACTCCAGTCTTCCTTTCGCACGACGGTAGTCCGGGAACAGGCTCGTAGCGATTTTGGTGAAACCGTCGGGGCCGTACTCGATAGCATCAGTGCCTTTCCCCTGATACCCGCCCCGGTACGGGCTGTCATTCAGGCCGTGCGCACCACGGTGGTGTCAGTGGCCCGCGCCGTCTGGGATTTCTTCTTCTGAGTATTTAACCCATCCCTGTTACTTCCCTGCCCCTGTCGCAGATGCGACGGGGATCCCTTTTATTTGTTTTCCCGTTATGAGGAGTCTGCTTATGACCCGTCTGGCTTCGCGCTTTGGCGCAGCAAATCTTATCCGTCGCGACCGCCCGTTAACCCGCGAAGAGCTGTTTCGCGTGGTGCCCAGTGTATTCAGTGAGGACAAACACGCATCCCGTAGTGAGCGTTATACCTATATACCCACCATATCCCTGCTGGACAGCCTGCAGCGCGAAGGCTTCCAGCCGTTCTTTGCCTGTCAGACCCGGGTACGCGACCCGGGTCGACGCGAGCACACAAAACACATGCTACGCCTTCGTCGGGAGGGGCAGATTACCGGTAAACAGGTACCAGAAATTATCCTGCTCAACTCCCATGATGGCACCAGTTCGTACCAGATGTTGCCGGGTTTATTTCGTGCGGTTTGTCAGAACGGGCTCGTCTGCGGTGAGTCGTTTGGCGAGGTGCGGGTGCCACACAAGGGGGACGTGGTGAGTCAGGTGATTGAAGGCGCGTATGAGGTGCTGGGGATTTTTGACCGGGTGGAGGAGAAACGGGATGCCATGCAGTCGTTGCTGTTGCCACCCCCGGCACAGCAGGCACTGGCAAAAGCCGCCCTCACATACCGCTTTGGTGAAGACCACCAGCCGGTGACTGAATCGCAGATCCTCTCCCCTCGCCGCTGGCAGGATGAGAGCAATGACCTGTGGACCACGTACCAGCGTATTCAGGAGAACCTGATTAAGGGCGGGCTCAGTGGCCGTAATGCCAAAGGAGGACGGTCACATACCCGTGCCGTTCGCGGTATCGACGGGGACGTGAAACTTAACCGGGCACTGTGGGTGATGGCGGAAGCCCTGCTCACGCAACTGCAGTGACCGTTTAATGTTGCTGCTTTGTTAATATCGGACACCACCTGTCCGCATCGCACCGTGCTGACGGTCCTCACTCACCGAGGGAAGGCCTGTAACCCCCGCTGCCTCTGGCTTTTGCAGAAATGAAAAATAGTTTCTGTGGTGTCCATACCCTGTCCGACCCCCTCTTTAAAGTAATCACATCATTTTCAGTCAGTTAACTTTCACGGAGAACGTCTCATGACACAGGCAGAACGCCGCCATGACCGGCTGGCTGTCAGGCTGTCACTGATAATCAGCCGTCTGGTGGCAGGGGAAACGCTGAGTGTGCGTAAGCTTGCCGCTGAGTTTGGTGTGTCGGTGCGCACGCTGCGGCGTGATTTTCGTGAGCGGCTGATGTATCTGGACCTGGAGTATCAGTCCGGATATTGCCGCTTACGCACTGCGGGCAGTGAGACGCAGATGGTGCCCGACGTGCTTATCTTTGCCCACCGCAGCGGGATGGCCGGTCTTTTCCCTGGCTTTGACCGTCGTCTGGTAAACGCACTGCTGATGTACGATGAGTCTCCCTGCGTAATCGCACCCGCCAGTCCGGCTCCTTCGCCATCAGGCGCATTGTCTTTCTGGCGACTGATTCAGGCCATTACCGGGCGCAGGCGGGTGACGCTAATTGCCTAGGGGCAGCGCTGTGAGCGGCTGGCTCCCTGTCGGTTACTCATCCACCAGCAGGCCTGGTATCTGGTGGCAGAGCACGACGGACATATCGCCGTATTCACCCTGGATGAAATCCATCTGGTTCAGCCCTTGCAAGAGACTTTTCGCCGCAACGACAGTCTGTGCAGTCTGGTTGAAGACCCGGTGTTTATTCAGGCCTTACCCCATTTTCGCTTTATCCAGCAGTCACTGCTTGCGTTTATTCCGGCCGACAGCCCACCGGAATAGTGCAGGTCTATCTCAACTCATCCGCAGGGAGAGCCTATGCCATTCATTGCCATTATTGCCATTGTTGTCATCGTCATCATTCTGAACAAAACCGGGGTGTCCGACAGCCTCACGGCCCTGACCCTTGCGACGGTTGCTGCACTCTTGACGGGCGGAGGTGCAGCAGGGGCCGCCAGTGTCGCGCTGACACCGTTCGTCGGCGTGCCGGTGGGTATTTTCGTGGGCATTTATGTCTTTGCCAAAGTGGTTCGTCTCATTTCAGGAAAAAAATAATGAAACGTAAAACACTGCCTCTGCTGGCGCTGGTTGCCACCACGCTGTTGCTAAGCGCCTGCGATGACAGAAGTGATGGCCTGAAGGCCATCAGCAAATTTAAGGATCTCACCCCACCGCGTTTCAGTGATGTGGTTAGCCACCAGGATGATGTCAGCGAAGAATGGTCACAGGTTGACTACGTATCCGGTCCCACCTTGCAGGTTTTACGTACCCGCCAGTCGCCCGATGGCTGCGAGGGTGGCAGTTACTACTACCTCGTGGATATGCAGGAAAAAACCGTCCAGCCACTGATGAATGCGCTGTGTATTGCCGATAACATCAAACTGGAATACCAGGAGGTGACGGACCCGTATACCAAAGAAAGATACTTTGAGTACGCCCATGACGGCAAACTGATGGGGCGACTGCTGATACCCTCAAACCCTGAGAACCAGGAATAAAACAACGACAAAGGAGACAGGAATGACAATACGTTCACTAAGTCGATTTATGCTGGCGGGTGTACTGCTCGCGAGCTTTAATGCCTCTGCGATCCCGGGGTTCTGGCAGCAGGGTTACGGTCAGGGCAATACGGAATACAGTGTGACCGAAGCCAGCGGGAAGACGTTTACCATCAACTGCACAGGGAACCCGGACCAGAATGGTTTTTATCAGCATTCAGTTTTTCTTACCCTTGCCGATGACAAGATGGTCAGTTCGCACGATGACGGCACCACTATCACCGTAGTGATGGATCACCAGCAGTACATTATTCCGTCCAGCCTGGGCTGGCGTAACGGCGATAACGCCTGGTTTGACTTCATCAGCAATATCTCTGAGGCCGGGCAGTTTGACGTTTACGTCAATGACCGTAAAGCGGGGACTTTCACTGTGGACCTGAAGAACGCAGAGAAAGTTCTACCCACTCCCGGAGACTGCAGTAACGACTGATAGCTGTTCCTTCCTCAGCAAATCCCCCCCCGACAGCCAGCAGGCTGCCGGGGTTTTCTTTTATCAGGAGCCCGAAAATGTCCCGACCGGTATTCTTTACATTATAAGAATGAGCTTTGACCCGTTAAACTAACAGCACGGATCGGACATAAATCAAGATCAATAAGGCCTACATTGAGCGTGAAGCGGAAGTTAAATGGTTAGACGTTAGCATCGACTTACAGAGGTCTAACCCAATGCGGCAGCTTTATATTTGTAAGATGCTCTTCCTCAACGACAAACGCTAGGCTGTAACGGGCTCGGGTAATGGCCACGTACAGCTTGTTTCTAGATTCCTCCGTTTTATCTTTATCGAACACGCCAAGGTCACCACCCAGATACTTGAGATGTTTCTCCGGTGAAATAATTAGTACGCGGTCGAAACCGAGACCTTTACAGGAGCCGAAGGTGTGACAGGTGAGACCTGGTGGCAAATAGCCTTTTCCCATGGGCGATGACCATCGCAAAACTTGAGGTTTGAATATATCGAGATAATCGTTCACCTGAGATGGTTTTATGAGAAAACAACCGCAGTGATGGGCCATCTCAGCAGGAACTTCTCCCACCTCTGATTGCGTTTGTTCATAAATACCGGGATGAATGGTATCCGCGAGATCGCAGATTTCCTGGATACATCTGCGATTCTTCGCCAGCGAGAACGGACTAAAATTGAGGTCTTTGAAGTATTGAATCTTTTGCTCAGGTGTTTCCGGTGCCTTGTGGCCGAACGTGGTCGTGTAAATAGTTTGACGAAAATCGCCTACACAGCAAATAGAGTTATGCATTGCCTTACTGAGTGCTTTGATAACGTCAAAATCCCATCCAACCAAATCCTGAACCTCATCAAAAAAGATCCTCTGATAAATCTCTTTCAATCTGCTAGCGGGGGCATTCTTTGTTGAAGCGGAGATTCTTGTTGCCAGCTTCGCCAGCAGCCCAGTGTAAGCTTTGGTTTTGCACGGCGTCAGATAATGAAGAGGATTCAGCGCCCCATTAATTTTTTCCCCTCTTTTGGGATGCCATTTCCTCGTACCAGGTATCAGGTGAGGGTTATGCTCGGTGAACATTGTAGAAGTGATTCGCTCTGGAAACATGGCCGTTTGATATGGTCTTACTAAGTCTTCTAGGTAAAATGAAAACAGGCCTTTCACAACAAAATCATCGCTGTGTTTGCCGTACAATTCCACAAAGCGAGAACGGAGCTCTGCCTGGTTGTTCATGGTGTAGGTGACGACCAATACGCGTCCGCCCGCCTTTATGACTTCAATGGCATCCTCAATGACTTTTTGGGTTTTTCCTGATCCTGCACCGGCAATCCAGAATTCATTAGGCAAAGTCGAACACCTCATCGAGGAAAGGTGGATACCTGAAATTCAGAGTGCCATCGAACAGCTTGATAGCTGAGTCGACCTTGCGAGCGCCCTTACCGTTTCCCTGGACGCTTCGAAACCAGTCGATCAGAAAGTCGCGTCGCTTATCTAAGTCGACTACTTTATCGTAGAGGTTAAACGTCTGTGTCGATAACACCACTTTGGCGAAAGCGTCCAGCGTAACCAAGTCGGTTGCATTGGCATATATCATCGCGGGTTCAAGCGAAAACTCCTCATTTTTGGCAGAGGAGATAAGTTTGATATTGGGATAGGCCGCATAATCGGCACGCACTTTCACGACGTTTTCATCATAGTCGCCATCGTTATCTCTGAGGACGTTAATCCGAGTACCAATTTCCATACCTACGGAGATGAACGTATCAAACCCGACTCCGCGCACGACGATGATATCAATACCATCCTGCTCGGGCAGGCGGTTATGCTTGCGGTGGTAAATCTTCTTGAGTACTAACTCGTCTGACGGTCCCTCGACAAGGATGACTTTGTGCGACAGTGCCACGCGCAATGTGTCATAGCCCGGTAAGCGCTTTAAGGTTTTGACCACTGCAGGGGCAAGCTTATGCAGACGTTTGTATCCCGACTGAACCAAGCAGATTTTATCAATGCTCAGCTTGTTGAGCACATACGAGCTGTGAGTGGTAAGGAAGAGTTGTTTGTCTCCCCGCTGATTTTCAATGTAGTGAACCAGCTTATTGAGGTTAGTGTGAGAAAGGTGATTTTCGGGCTCCTCCATCATCACCAAATCGATATCCTTCGACTTGTTCTGAATCGCGAGCTTGATCTGCACATTACTCTGCTCACCCTTGCCAATGAACTGGAAAGGGACATCATCTACTTCAAGTTGAAGGCTGGTCTGAATAGATCCCGCTGGTAAAGTGCTTGCGGCAATGGACAGCTTTTTTTCTGTGATCAAGTGGTCCGTATCCAGACCGGTGTTGACTGTCCTGACCTCACCTGAGTTGTTAAAAACCTGCTGATTCTCACGATAATTGAGGGTCAGCTTAACCAGTTCCTCTTTCTTTAAAGCGGTATTAAGTATGGTAGAGATGTACTGATTCTTACCCAGAGTGGGGTGGATACGAGTTGGGTCGATGTATAACGCCCTGAATTTCTTCGCTACGGCTTTAACAGGATTCCATCCGAAATCCAGCCATTCCAGCTTGTAGAATTCGATCGGGATACTCGTAATGTGTGGGTTTGTCAGTAAGTGGTCGGCGTAAACGTCCTTGAGTGTGTCATCAAAGCGCACCAGCACCGTGATCCCTTGAGCATCGGCTTTAAGGAAATTATTTGTACCCCGGTATTCAGGAACCCCCTCAATGAATGCCTCTATTGCCAAGACAGGTAAGTGCGTGGCCGATTTATCAGAAGCCAAAAAAAGCTGCACTGCATCCTTATTAAAAATGTCTGGCGTAAACTCGCTGTTGAAGGGGCGGCCCCGATAGCTGTAATTCAGTACGATTTCCAGGGCTTCCAGAATAGTACTTTTACCGGCGTTGTTATCACCTACAAAGATATTTACGTCATCGTTGAATTCAAAATGTTCATCTTTGAATTTCTTGAAATTGGTAAGCTTAATCGATTTAACCCGCACTCTAATTCCCTCAAGATACTGTCAAATGATACCCCTTAAAGACATTAACTCACCGATATACCTGTGTCCACATGCAGGCTCGTTGTCCCCTTAAATCCTGCAGGCACTGAAGGGGTGGTCTACATCAATAGGCCAAGATATGAGAGCTGTTCTTGGACAACTTAAAGTCTGCTATTTGGCATAGAACGGTCTATCAGCATTATAAAAGTTTTCAGGTATATATCATTCCTCTGAATAGACCCGATTAGCGGCAGAATCTCACGATTCTGCCGCTTTTTTATTATTTTTCAGAGGAGTAGTAATGAACAATGCTGAAAGTTTGAAGCCGTTTCCCTAATCGCTTGCTGATATACCACAGTAGGTATCAGCTAATTGCGCAGCATGGCTACTGATTCCTGCCAGTATCACCGACTTTAACATTAAAGACGACCAAGGCGGTCACATCTGCCTGATAGATACTGATACCGAAGATCTGATAGTTGTCTGGCATGGAACTTTGAACCCGATGCTGGTGAAGGTCTTAACCGCTACATCCGCACCTCTGGCATCCGTACAGGCAACTCCACCCGCTGACCGCGAAGCATTTACCCGCAACATTTCACCTCCCCGAACACACTTTATATCCCCATACGCCAGCCATCGCCGCTGGCGTTTTTATTGACGGAGACATACCCATGACAACACAGACGCAGTACGATCTCGCACCCGCTAACCAACCCGAATTTGAACTGACCGTCACGCCAGTTCCCGATGAACAGCGCATCGATTTCTGGCCTCAGCATTTTGGCACTATCCCACAGTGGATAACCCTGGAGCCCCGTATTTTTGCCTGGATGGAGCGTTTCTGTGCGACCTACAGTGGCGGTATCTGGTCATTCTGCACCCTGAGTAACGGTGGCGCATTTATGGCCCCAGAGCCTGAAGGTGACGATAAGTGGCATCTGTTCAACGGCATGAACGGTAACGATGCACAAATGAGTGCGGAAGCCGCAGGTATTGCTGTCTGCCTGATTGAATATAGCCATCACGCCTGCCGTACCGAATGCGATGCCATGACGGAGCACTATTACCGTCTGCGGGACTATGCCCTGCAGCATCCTGAAGCCCACGCCATTCTGCGCATCATCGACTGACCGAAGGAGCAACGAATGAAACAGCTTTCCTTTTTACCCGGCGAGATGACGCCACAGGACCGGCGTCTCATTCAGCGGGCGCTCAGGGCGCTGGACCGGCACCTGCATGAACCCGGGGTGGCCTTCACCTCCTCACACGCTGTCCGTGAATGGCTGAGACTGCATATGGCCGCACTTGAGCGGGAAGAGTTCCGGGCGTTGTATCTGGACAACCAGAATCAGTTGATTGCCCATGAAACGCTCTTCACCGGCACGATTAACCGTACTGAGGTGCATCCCCGGGAAGTGGTCAAACGTGCTCTGCACTTCAATGCCGCAGCAGTAATACTGGCGCATAACCATCCTTCCGGCGAGACGACACCCAGCCTGGCTGATAAAACCCTCACGCAGCGACTGGTGCAGGTGCTTCAGTTGGTGGATATCCGCGTTCCTGACCACCTGATTGTCGGCGGCAGGCAAATCTATTCGTTCGCAGAACACGGTCTGCTGTGAGGTATGACATGAAAATTATCAGTAAACGCCGGGCAATGACGATATACCGCCAGCATCCTGAGTCCCGAATCTTTCGCTACTGCAGTGGAAAATATCAGTGGCACGGTAGCGTCTGTCATTACACCGGCAGGGACGTTCCGGATATCACCGGAGTCCTCGCGGTATACGCCGAACGCCGCCAGGACCGTAACGGGCCCTATACCTGCCTGATGAGCATCACCCTGAACTGACAATAAAAGGAGAGCCGCCATGACCCACATCATCTGGGGCCTGCAGCGGAATATCACGCCGCGCCTGGGAGCCCGTCTGGTACAGGAGGGCAACCGACTGCACTACCTGGCTGACCGGGCCAGCATCACCGGTATGTTCAGTGACGTCGAATGCCTGAAGCTGGATGACACATTCCAGCACTTTATCCGCCAGATGGAATCGATGCTGACCACCGGTGAACTCAGCCCCCAACATGCCCACTGCGTCACCCTGTACCACAACGGTTTTACCTGTGAAGCCGACACCCTTGGCAGTTGCGGCTACGTATACATCGCCATTTACCCCACTCAGCGTTAATTACCTTCACGAGAGCAAACATGAAAACTTTACCTGCAACAACTCTGCGGGTGGTGAAGCCCTGCCTGTCACCCGTGGCTATCTGGAAAATGTTACTGACACGCCTGCTGGAACAGCACTATGGTCTCACCCTCAACGACACACCGTTCAGTAAGGAACGTGTTATACAGGAACATATCGATGCCGGGATCTCGCTGGCTGATGCCGTGAATTTTCTGGTGGAAAAATACGAACTGGTGCGTATCGACAGGAAGGGGTTTAGCTGGCAGGAACAATCCCCTTATCTCCGGGCTGTAGACATTCTGCGAGCACGGCAGGCAACTGGCTTGTTGCGGCAAAGCCGTAAAAATTTGGTACGGTGAATATTACAGGCAGTGCTACTGGCTTTCATCACTATCCGGGGATGCTGGCAGCGAGATGAAGAGGGCAGGGTAGCAATTCCTTACCTGACCCATTACCTGACCCAAATTGCATCCAAAGAAAAAGGAGTTAGACGATTTCTCATCTAACTCCTTGTTTTATCTGGTGGCCCCTGTTGGGTTTGAACCAACGACCAAGCGATTATGAGTCGCCTGCTCTAACCACTGAGCTAAGGGGCCGTGGCGGTGAATTATAAAGTAACTCCCCGCAGCAATCCAGCCATTCACACCTGCCTGCTGTTTTTATAAACAATGCATAATCAATCCTTTATACTTCCCTGACGATGTATCGAGCGGGAGTAAAGATGATCAACGATATTCTGGCCCCAGGCCTGCGGGTGGTGTTCTGCGGAATCAACCCGGGTAAGTCCTCGGCGCACACCGGTTTTCACTTTGCCCATCCGGGCAATCGCTTCTGGAAGGTGATCTACCAGGCCGGGTTTACCGACAGGCTACTCAAGCCCGAAGAGGAACAGCATCTGTTGGACACGCGCTGCGGCATAACCATGCTAGTCGAGCGGCCTACGGTACAGGCGAGCGAGGTCAACCTGCATGAGCTGCGCAGCGGCGGACGGGAGCTGATCAAGAAGATAGAGGATTATCAGCCGGCCGCGCTGGCGATCCTCGGCAAGCAGGCCTATGAGCAGGCGTTTAGCCAGCGCGGTGCTAAGTGGGGTAAGCAGAGCATCATGATTGGCGTGACGCAGGTTTGGGTGCTGCCAAATCCGAGCGGGCTCAACAGGGCGACGCTGGATAAGCTGGTAGAGGCGTATCGGGAGCTGGATGAGGCGCTGATGGTGCGGGGGCTTTAATCCTCTGCGGCCTGATGCCCTCATCCTCTCCCCACATGACTGAGGGATCCCTACAACGTTATGGCAGCACGGAACAGTCCCCTCGCCCCTCCGGGGAGAGGGTTAGGGTGAGGGGAATATACGGCCGTGGTGGTCATTCCGTTCACTTTATGTTCCTTGCTACTCTGTCACGACATGACCTGTGAACGTGCCAGGGTGGCTCAGTCGCCACCACCCTGGCGACCCGGGCTCCCGGCGGTAAATCGCCGCTTCGCGGTGCCCTCGGCTTATTCCTTCCGGCTTATCGGGTACGGGCGGAGGTAACGTCCCTGTAAAGCCGCCCTCTCGGCGCATCCATGCGCCTCGCCCCGGCCTGCAGGAAACGCCTCAGCGATTTACAGCCGGACCAGAGCATCGCTGAAAGTCTTCACTCGTTCTGAAACAAGGTTATTGCTTCTGCTTATAAATTACTGGGGAGCCCACAGTCCATAGGGAGAGGGTATAAACAAAAACAAAGCTCCCGATTGGGAGCTTTTTCACTGTCAGGACCGATTAATCGTCCAGGAAGCTACGCAGCACTTCAGAGCGGCTTGGATGACGCAGCTTGCGCAGCGCCTTCGCTTCGATCTGACGGATACGTTCGCGGGTAACGTCGAACTGTTTACCCACTTCTTCCAGCGTGTGGTCGGTGTTCATATCAATACCGAAACGCATACGCAGGACTTTCGCTTCACGAGCGGTCAGGCCGGCCAGAACGTCGTGCGTCGCAGCGCGCAGGCTCTCGGTGGTGGCAGAGTCCAGCGGCAGCTCGAGGGTGGTATCCTCGATGAAATCACCCAGATGCGAATCTTCATCATCACCGATTGGTGTTTCCATGGAGATTGGCTCTTTGGCGATCTTCAGCACTTTACGGATCTTGTCTTCTGGCATCAGCATGCGCTCGGCCAGCTCTTCCGGCGTCGGCTCGCGGCCCATCTCCTGCAGCATCTGGCGGGAGATACGGTTGAGCTTGTTGATGGTCTCAATCATATGCACCGGAATACGGATGGTGCGCGCCTGATCCGCGATAGAGCGGGTGATAGCCTGACGGATCCACCAGGTTGCGTAGGTGGAGAACTTGTAACCACGACGGTATTCAAACTTATCTACCGCTTTCATCAGACCGATGTTGCCTTCCTGAATCAGATCCAGGAACTGCAGACCACGGTTGGTGTATTTCTTGGCGATAGAGATAACCAGACGCAAGTTCGCTTCAACCATCTCTTTCTTCGCACGGCGGGCTTTCGCTTCACCGATGGACATACGACGGTTGATGTCTTTAACCTGCTCGATGGTCAGGCCGGTCTCTTCTTCAATCTGATGAAGTTTCTGCAGGCCGCGATGTACGTCGTCCTTCACGTCGTGCAGTTTTTCAGACCACGGCTTGTTCATCGCGATAGCCGCGTTGAACCAGGTTTCGCTGGTTTCGTTGCCGGTGAAGAGGGTGATGAAGTTCTTCTTCGGCATTTTGCACTGCTCAACGCACAGCTTCATGATGATGCGTTCCTGGGTGCGTACGCGATCCATCATCACGCGCATGCTGTTTACCAGGTAGTCGAACTGTTTTGGCACCAGGCGGAACTGTTTGAATACCTCAGACAGTTTCAGGATCTCTTCCTGAGCGGCGGCATGGCTGCGGCCTTTCGCTTTGATGGTGTCGCGCGTCACTTCGTACTGGGTACGCAGCTCGGCAAACTTCTCACGCGCCAGCTCCGGGTCGATGCTGTTGTCATCGTCCGCGGTGTCGTCGTCGCTCTCTTCCTCATCTTCGTCTTCGTCATCATCCATCTCTTCCTGAGACAGTTCAGAACCGACGTGAGTGGCGGTAGGAGCCATATCTTCTTCAGCGTTCGGGTCGACAAAACCGGTAATCAGATCAGACAGGCGCGCTTCTTCCGCTTCAACGCGATCGTACTGCTCCAGCAGATAGGTGATCGCTTCCGGGTACTCGGCAACGGAGCACTGAACCTGGTTGATCCCGTCTTCGATGCGTTTTGCGATGTCAATTTCGCCTTCGCGGGTCAACAGTTCAACGGTACCCATTTCGCGCATGTACATGCGGACCGGGTCAGTGGTACGCCCGATTTCAGATTCCACGCTGGACAGTACCTGTGCAGCAGCTTCTTCCGCATCTTCGTCAGTGTTGTTGGAGGTTTCAGCCAGCAACAGATCATCGGCATCCGGTGCTTCTTCCATCACCTGAATGCCCATGTCATTGATCATTTGGATGATATCTTCGATTTGATCTGAATCGACAATATCTTCCGGCAGATGGTCATTGACCTCGGCATAGGTCAGATAGCCTTGCTCCTTACCACGTTGGACAAGAAGTTTCAGCTGTGACTGCGGGTTTTGCTCCATAAGACGGTATCCACACTTAATTCGTTTGATTGGTGTCGGCGATGGGGCTGCCAACCTTTAAAGCGAGGGCGTACTTATATTTTTGCCGCTGCCTCTCAGTGCGGCTGCCGGGGGCTTCCCGATCGATATTCGGCACTTAAGCCGTTAAATTTTTTATTTCTTCGCCAGTTCCTGGTTAATCATCCAAAGCTCCCGGCGTTCTTCGCTGCTTAAACCGTGTGTGCGCTCGCGAGCTATCAACTCTTCCTGGCGCAGCTCAAGCATCGAATCAAACATATGGTTGAGTGAGTCGGTGAACGTTTTTTCTGCAATGTCCTTATCTGCTATATCGTCCCACATCGACAATTTTTCAAGGGTAGCGGCCTCTTTTGTGCCGCGATAATGCTCTAAAAGTTGTCCGGTGGTCAGACCTGGCTGAGACAAACACGTGTTGACCAGTTCTGAAAATAAGCCAAGCCCGGGCAATTTTTCGTGGTTTAAACCCGCCAGCGACGGCACCTGCGGCGCAAGCTCGGGGTTTTGGACCAGCAACCCTATCAGTATACGCATGGTTGTGCGTTTTAGCTGAGGTGCGGGCCGAACCGCACCGTTTTCAGCCTGTTTTGGCATTAAACGTTCAAGCTGGCTGTCATCCAGAATGCCGAGCTTGTTGCCTAACTCCTGACGCAGATAGATGCGCAGCGTTTCGCCGGGCACCTGGCTGATTAACGGCAGCGCCAGCGTGCTGAGCTGCGCGCGCCCGTCAGGGGTACTCAAATCGACCTGCGGCATCAGGCTGTTAAACAAAAACGTGGAGAGCGGCTGAGCCTGCTCCATCCGCGCTTCAAACGCCGCTTTGCCCTCTTTACGCACCAGCGTATCCGGGTCTTCGCCGTCGGGCAGAAACATAAAGCGTAGCTGACGCCCGTCGGTCATATACGGCAGCGCGGTTTCCAGCGCGCGCCAGGCGGCGTCGCGCCCTGCGCGGTCACCGTCGTAACAGCAGATGACGTTGTTGGTCACCCGGAACAGCAGTTGAATATGATCGGCGGTGGTGGACGTCCCTAACGACGCAACCGCGTAGTTGATGTCGTACTGCGCCAGTGCCACGACGTCCATATAGCCTTCGACGACCAGAAGACGCTGAGGTTCCGCATTATTCTGCTGCGCCTCATAAAGGCCGTACAGCTGGCGGCCCTTATGGAAAATATCGGTTTCCGGGGAGTTGAGGTATTTCGGCAGGGCATCACCCAGCACGCGACCACCAAAACCTATTACCCGGCCACGCTTGTCGCGGATCGGGAACATCACCCGTTCGCGGAAGCGGTCGTAGCTTCGTCCCTGGTCGTTAGTGACCAGCATGCCTGCATCGATGAGTGACTTACGATCTTCGCTATTGCCGCCAAAACGCTTTAACACGTTGTCCCAGCCGGGCGGGGCGTAACCAATAGCGAAACGCGCAATGACATCGTCGCTCAAGCCGCGCTTGTTCAGATACTGACGCGCAGGCTCAGCCGCAGATTGCTTAAGAGACTGTTGGTAAAACGAATTCAGGCCATCCATCAGTTGATACAGCGTTTGCCGTTGATGGCGCTCGATCTGACTTGGCCCACTGCCTGCTTCATACGGCACTTCAAGGTTATGCATCGCCGCCAGCTCTTCGACGGTTTCAACGAACTCGAGCTTGTCGTAGTTCATTAAAAAATCGACGGCATTACCGTGTGCGCCACAGCCGAAGCAATGGTAGAACTGCTTTTCACCGTTTACGGTGAAGGAGGGGGTTTTTTCGTTATGGAACGGACAGCACGCATGGTAGTTCTTGCCCTGCTTTTTTAGCTTTACCCGCGCGTCGATGAGATCGACGATGTCGGTTCTGGCAAGCAGGTCATTGATGAAAACGCGTGGGATTCTTCCGGCCATATGCCCCAAAATTTTAAGCGACTTATAAACGAAAACAAGCCGCGCATTCCTTCCGGAAGCACGGCCTTACGACTATTACTCTGTCTGTCAATTGAGGGCTGAGGCCCTCAACCAATTAGTACAGACGAGTACGGCGTGCGTTTTCGCGAGCCAGTTTCTTCGCGTGACGTTTCACAGCGGAAGCTTTAGCGCGCTTACGTTCGGTCGTTGGTTTTTCATAAAACTCACGACGACGAACTTCAGCCAGAACACCTGCTTTCTCGCATGAACGTTTGAAGCGACGCAGTGCTACGTCGAACGGCTCGTTTTCACGTACTTTAATTACCGGCATGTAACTCTCACCTTTAATAAATTCGGTTTGCCGCTGGCATCAACGCCAGCTTATTTCAAAATGGTGCGGAATTTTACTGCAAATGCTGCTGCTTTGTAAAGCACCGATGCGATTTTGAAAGGGACTTTAATAAGGGTGAGGAGTATACACGAGCCTTCTTCCTGGGGCGAACAAAGTTTTACATCAACCCGCCCAGGCTCTACACTGCGCGGTATTGAAACGAGGTAAAACAAGTCATGCGTGTACTGGGTATTGAAACATCCTGCGATGAAACCGGCATCGCCATTTACGACGACGAAAAAGGGCTTCTGGCCAACCAGCTGTATAGTCAGGTGAAATTGCACGCTGACTACGGCGGCGTCGTACCTGAACTGGCCTCTCGTGACCACGTGCGTAAAACGGTTCCCCTGATTCAGGCGGCGCTGAAAGAAGCGGGATTAACGGCAAAAGAGATTGATGCAGTGGCTTACACCGCAGGCCCTGGTCTGGTCGGCGCGCTGCTGGTTGGCGCAACGGTTGGCCGTTCACTGGCGTTTGCGTGGGATGTGCCGGCGATCCCGGTTCACCATATGGAAGGGCACCTTCTGGCGCCGATGCTGGAAGAGAATCCGCCTGAATTCCCGTTTGTGGCGCTGCTGGTCTCCGGCGGCCATACGCAGCTGATTAGCGTAACGGGCATTGGCAAGTACGAGCTGCTGGGCGAATCGATCGATGACGCCGCCGGTGAAGCGTTCGACAAAACCGCCAAGCTGCTGGGTCTGGATTATCCTGGCGGCCCGATGCTGTCAAAAATGGCGTCGCAGGGAACGGAAGGGCGCTTTGTCTTCCCGCGTCCGATGACCGACCGTCCGGGGCTGGATTTCAGCTTCTCCGGGTTGAAAACCTTCGCGGCGAATACGATTCGCAACAACGATGACAGCGAGCAGACCCGCGCCGATATCGCCCGCGCGTTCGAAGATGCTGTGGTGGACACGCTGATGATCAAGTGCAAGCGCGCGCTGGATCAGACCGGCTTTAAGCGTCTGGTGATGGCGGGTGGCGTCAGCGCTAACCGCACGCTGCGCGCGAAGCTCGCCGAGATGATGCAAAAGCGTCGCGGGGAAGTGTTCTATGCCCGTCCGGAATTCTGCACCGACAACGGCGCGATGATCGCTTACGCGGGAATGGTGCGCCTGAACGCGGGCGCAACGTCCGACCTCAGCGTGTCCGTGCGCCCGCGCTGGCCGCTGGCGGAACTGCCGGAGGCGTAATCCCTCACCCTAACCCTCTCCCCACAGGGAGAGGGGATCGTTTGACTACACCCGCAGCATCCCTTTCTCTTCCAGGAACGCAATTATCGTCGCTAACCCGTCACCCGCCTTCAGGTTGGTAAAGGTCCACGGACGCTCGCCGCGCATGCGGTTAGTGTCGCGCTCCATCACCTCCAGCGACGCGCCGACGTACGGCGCGAGGTCAGTTTTATTGATCACCAGAAAATCGGATTTGGTGATCCCCGGCCCGCCTTTACGCGGGATTTTTTCCCCTTCGGCCACGTCGATCACGTAAATGGTCAGATCCGCCAGCTCCGGGCTGAACGTCGCGCTCAGGTTGTCTCCGCCGCTTTCAACGAAGATCAGATCCAGATTGCCGAACTTCTCGCTTAACGCTTCCACCGCCGCCAGGTTCATCGAGGCATCTTCACGAATGGCGGTATGCGGGCAGCCTCCCGTCTCTACGCCCACGATGCGCTCCGGCTCCAGCGCGCCTGCCTCGGTCAGGATGCGCTGATCCTCTTTGGTGTAGATATCGTTGGTCACCACCGCAAGATGATACGTGTCGCGCATCGCCTTGCAGAGCGCTTCCAGCAGCGCGGTTTTGCCCGACCCTACCGGGCCGCCCACGCCCACGCGCAGGGGATGTTTGTAATCAGCCATGTTGACTCCTCAGGAACGGAATAGTCGTGAATATTGGGTTTCGTGGCGCGCGGAGGCGATGGCGGACAGCGGCGTTGCTGCCCCCAGCGCGTCGTCGCTACGCAAAAATGCCTGTTCAAGCCCGGCGGCGTAATGGTCGCCCAGTTCGATAATCAGCTGCTGCGCGGCCTGTTGCCCAAACGGCACCAGCTTGACGCCCGCCATGACCGCGCTCTCCATCCAGCTGTAGCCGAGGCTCAGCGCCAGCTCGCGCGCGCTAATGCCCCAGCGCACGCCGAGCCAGGCCATGCCGCAGAGCTGGCTTTGCATAAACAGCGGCAGCCATTCGGGCGGACAGTCAGGTTCCCAGCTCTTAATCAGCCGCGTAAACGCCGCCCCGCGGTTGCGCTCCTCTTCGCGCAGCTCGCGCGTTTCCCGGCAGGCGAGAAGGTATGCCGTCCAGCGTTTTGCATTTGTAAGAGAGCGTTGCTCACAGGCCTGATAAAGACGGATAAACAGCGGCAGATCGACGCAGAAAAAGCTCTGCTCCATCTGCTGGATTTGCCAGCGTTTGAACGCGTCGGCGTCGGTGACCCAGCCTGCCTCAACGGCCCACTCCAGCCCCTGCGACCAGGTAAACGACCCGACCGGCAGGCTGCTGCTGGAGAGCTGCATCAGGCGCAGCCTCTGGCGGGCGTGCTCCATCAGCTCATCAGCGCCAGCAGGGCAGAGACGATCAGCCCGCCGCCGAAGGTTTTACGCAGGCCGTCGTGACGGCGCAGCAGCAGCCCCGCGGCAAAGCTGGCGCACAGCACCGTGGCGCTGGCGAGCATAAAGCCGCTGGTGAAGAGCCAGAAGCTGTGGCCGGACATCTCCACGCCGTGCGCCCAGCCGTGGAACATCGCCAGGGCAGGCACCGCCAGCAGCAGGCGGTTTTCAGTTTTAAACATCATCACGCCGGATACCGCCAGCGAGGCGATAATCAGCATCTCCATGCCGCTGAAGCCGCCGAGCAGGCTGCCCGCAATGGCGCCGACAAGCATCATCCCGAGGGTGGCAAACGGCAGCAGGAGTTTGCGACCGCTCAGGGCCGAGAGCACGCCCGCGCCCGCCAGCATCAGCAGGTGATCGAGCCCTGTCAGCGGGTGGAGAAATCCGGCCTGGAAGCTGTCGGTACCGTGACCGGGATGCGCGAGGGCGGGAACGGAAAAAGCCAGCAGTAACAGCGGTAAATACTTGCGCATGATGGATCCTTAATGTGAATGAGCGTGAGAATGGCTGTGGCTGTGGGCATCGCTGGCGTACGCGCCCGCTTCCGGTTCAAACGGCAGGCTGGCGTAGGTCACGTCCAGCCCGAACTGGCGCAGCATGTCGTCGAGAACGTGGTCGTGGTGATAGCGCAGCTCGCCGGGCATGACCTGTAGCGGCACGTGGCGGTTGCCCAGGTGGTAGCAGGCGCGGGCGAGCAGGAACGGATCGGCGCAGCGCACCACGGAAACCGACTCCGGGGCGGCGATCACTTCGATGACCTCGCTGCCGTCGTCGGTCGTCAGCAGGTCGCCCCCACGCAGCAGCAGGCCGCGCGGCAGCATCAGCCCGGCTTCGCGGCCGTCGTTCAGCGCTACGCGGGCGCGGCTTTTCACCCGCACGTCAATCGGCAGCGTGACGCTGGCGGTAATCGGATGCGCATGGTCCAGGCGTTGGGTTAAATAGATCATCATCACTCCTCAAAACAGGAAATAGCGTTGCGCCATCGGCAGAACGTCAGCCGGTTCGCTGGTTATCAGTTCACCGTCGACGCGCACCTCGTAGGTTTGCGAGTCGACGGTGATATTCGGCTGCAGGCCGTTGTGGATCATGTCCGCTTTTTTCACCGTCCGGCAGCCTTTCACCACCGCGGTAGCGCTCTGCAGGTTGAGCTGCTGCGGGATGCCGTTCGCACTGGCGGCCTGCGAGATAAACGTCAGTCGGGTAGCGTGGCGCGCGGCGCCCAGCGCGCCAAACATCGGGCGGTAATGCACCGGCTGCGGCGTAGGGATCGAGGCGTTGATATCGCCCATTGGCGCGCAGGCGATCATCCCGCCCTTGACGATGGTGGCGGGTTTGACGCCGAAGAACGCCGGGGACCAGACCACCAGATCCGCCAGCTTGCCCGCCTCAATCGAACCGACTTCATGGGCGATGCCGTGGGTGAGCGCCGGGTTAATGGTGTATTTGGCGACGTAGCGCTTCACGCGGAAGTTGTCGTTCTCGCCGGTCTCTTCCGGCAGCGCGCCGCGCTGGACCTTCATGCGGTGCGCCACCTGCCAGGTGCGGATAATCACTTCCCCGACGCGGCCCATGGCCTGTGAATCTGACGACGTAAGCGAGAACGCGCCGATGTCGTGCAGCACGTCTTCCGCGGCGATGGTTTCACGACGAATGCGGGATTCGGCAAACGCCACGTCCTCGGCGATATCCGGATCGAGGTGATGGCAGACCATCAGCATGTCGAGATGCTCATCGATGGTGTTCACCGTATAGGGCAGCGTCGGGTTGGTGGAGGAGGGCAGAATATTCGGGTGCGCGCAGGCGGTGATAATATCCGGCGCGTGGCCGCCGCCCGCGCCTTCGGTGTGGAAGGTGTGGATGGTGCGCCCGGCAATGGCCGCCAGCGTGTCTTCGACAAACCCGGACTCGTTCAGCGTGTCGCTGTGCAGCGCCACCTGAATATCCATCTCGTCAGCCACCTCCAGCGAGCAATTGATGGCGGCGGGCGTCGCGCCCCAGTCTTCGTGGATCTTCAGCCCGATGGCGCCCGCGGCAATCTGCTCGCGCAGGGCGTCCGGGCTGGAGCCGTTACCTTTGCCGAGAAGACCAATATTCACCGGCAGCGTATCGGCAGCCTGCAGCATGCGGGCGATATACCACGGTCCCGGCGTGCAGGTGGTGGCGTTGGTGCCCGCCGCCGGTCCGGTGCCGCCGCCGATCATGGTGGTGACGCCGGAGACCAGCGCCTCTTCCGCCTGCTGCGGGCAGATCCAGTGGATGTGGGTGTCGATCCCGCCGGCGGTGACGATCTTCCCCTCGGCGGCAATCACTTCCGTTGCCGCGCCAATCGGGATCGTCACGCCGGGCTGAATGTCCGGGTTCCCGGCTTTGCCGACGGCGAAGATCCGTCCGTCCTTGACGCCGATATCGGCCTTCACGATCCCCCAGTGATCGACGATCAGCGCGTTGGTGAGAACCAGATCCACGCAGCCGTCTGCGGTCATCTGCCCCTGACCCATACCGTCGCGGATCACCTTTCCGCCGCCGAACTTGACCTCTTCGCCGTAGACCGTGAGATCGTCTTCCACTTCGATCCACAGCTCGCTGTCGGCCAGCCGCACTTTATCTCCGGTGGTGGGGCCGAACATATCGGCATACGCCCGGCGCGAAATCTCAGCCATGGTTCACCTCGCCCATCACCTCGCCGCGAAAGCCGAAAATGCGCTGCGCCCCCGTGACCTGAACCAGCGTCACTTCCCGCTTCTGGCCGGGCTCGAAGCGCACGGCGGTGCCCGCCGGGATGTTCAGTCGGAAGCCTTTGGTGGCTTCCCGATCGAACTTCAGCGCCGGGTTGACCTCGTAAAAGTGATAGTGCGATCCGACCTGGATCGGCCTGTCGCCGTGATTTTCGACAACCACGCGTTGGGTTTCACGCCCGACGTTGAGGGCAATCGTTCCGGGCTGGATCTGGTATTCACCTGGGATCATCACGCGCTCCTTAGACGATCGGGTTGTGGACGGTGACGAGCTTCGATCCGTCCGGGAAGGTGGCTTCGACCTGAATATCCGGGATCATCTCCGGGACGCCCTCCATTACCTGGTCGCGCCTCAGGACGTGGCGGCCCGCCTCCATCAGCGAGGCGACGGTTTCGCCATCGCGCGCGCCCTCCATAATGAAGGCGCTGATCAGCGCGACCGATTCCGGGTAATTGAGCTTTACCCCGCGCGCAAGGCGGCGTTCGGCAACCAGCGCGGCGGTGAACAGCAACAGCTTGTCTTTTTCTCTGGGGGTCAGTTCCATAACGTTTCTCTTATGTCTGCCAGATACGCGGCGAACAGGCATTTTTGGTGGTGAGAAGCGGGCGAAGCGACTGCCAGATGTCGCGCATCACCCGCTGGCAAATCAGGTTGTCGTCGGAGAGAAAACGCACCGACAGCAGATCGTCAGTGAGCGTTGCACCTGCGTAATTTTCCAGCGGTGCGAGCCGTTCGCGCACCGCGTCGAGATGTTCTTCTTTGGCCGGATAGAACAGCAGCGTGCCGAGCCACGGACGTCCGGCGACGGGCGTGAGATCGCCGTCGCTAAGATGCTGACGCTCAATCAGGCGCGGTTCGTCTTCAACCCAGATTTCAAGGCGGCTTTCCAGCGTGCCGTGGCTAAAGATCTCACCGATCACCGGACGCCCCAGGCAGTACAGCTCCCACGCCAGCAGCGTGCTGGAGGCCTTCAGATGGAAGACGGAGCGCAGCGCGGCATTCGCGCCGGGGAAGATAATGGTGTCCTGCGGCAGCCACTCCAGCGTGGAATCTTCATCGAGGTAAAAATGCTGATTCAGACGGGCCTGCGGGCCGCTGCTGCGATAGAACTTGCTGGCCCCGGGCATGGTGATGAGCGCGTGGCTTTTGGCGTCCAGCCGAACGGAAATGTCCAGCGTATCGCCGCCCACAATCCCGCCTGGCGGGTGCAGCAGGTAAAGGTGGCAGGTTTCGCCTTCTGGGTAAAACGGACGTTGAACGGTGAGCGGCCCGACGTGGTGGGCGGAGTACAGGAGGGTTTTCTCAGGGGTGTGACAAAACTGCAGGGCAAGCGACGCCTGCCAGCCTTTATACGTATTATCAGTGACCTGAGCTGCTAACATGCTGCATCCATTTCCACACCATCGGGATACGTTTCAGTATGCCCTGGCGGAAATGAAGCCTGTCATATGAGTCGCTTATGGATGGCCAGGCAGGAGAAATACAAAAGCACGGCCGGGGCCGTGCTCTGTATAAGCAATGACGAGACTATTTCAGGTGCTCATGCAACGCTGCACCTGCCTGCTCAAGCGCAACTTTCACCGTTGGCTCCTGGCTCAGCGGGTTAAGCAGGCCGTAGTCGTGGATCATGCCGTTATAGCGCGTGACGGTCACCGGGACGCCAGCCGCATCCAGTTTACGCCCGAATGCTTCACCTTCATCCCGCAGAACGTCCAGCTCCGCTGTCTGGATCAGCGTCTCGGGGAAGCCTTTCAACTGCGCGGTGCTGGCGCGAAGCGGAGAGGCAAGGATATTGTTGCGATCGGCAGCGCTGGTGGTGTAGTTATCCCAGAACCATTTCATCATGTTTTTCGACAGGAAATAGCCATTTTCGAACTGGCTATACGAGGCAGTATCAAAATTCGCATCGGTAACTGGCCAGAGCATGACGTTGTAGCGAATCTTTGGCCCATTGAACTGTTTGGCCTGCAGCGCCACCGAAGCCACCATATTGCCGCCCACGCTGTTACCCACCAGACCCAGACGGCTACCGTCCACGCCAATTTCCTGACCGTGCCCGGCGACCCATTTTGTCGCTTCATAGGCCTGATTAATTGCTACCGGGAAATGGGCCTCAGGTGACGGGGTGTAATCGACGTAAACCGCAGCGGCACCCGAAGCGCGAACGAGGTCGCGGATTAAACGTTCGTGGGTAGCGAAGTCACCCAGCACCCAACCGCCGCCGTGAAAGAACATAAAGGCGGGGAGCGTGCCGCTGGCGTTTTCAGGTTTCACTATTTTCAGTTTGATCGCCTGGCCATTTACCTGGATCGTTTTTTCAGAAACCTGAGCGGGCGGCAATTTTGCGCCTTGCTGCGCGCCAATCAGTACCTGGCGGGCCTCCTGCGGGGTCATCTGTTCCATTGGCTTACCCTTGCCGGAATTCAAAACATTAAGAAATGCCTGTACGCCTGCGGTCGGGGTTGGGGTATTGGGGGTTTGAGCGGATGCCGCGGCTGACGCGAAGACGGAAGAAACCAGGATGGAGGTTAGTGTTTTCATGGTAGTGCCTCTTTAAGCGTATTTGATTGGATGAGATAACTAAATAGTGCGCTACTTAGTTGTTGGTGTAATACTTGCGCGCAAGATACTTTTAGTCAAACATTATTTATAATTTTTTTAGGCAACCGATTTGGAGTTGATAGAAAAATGAAAGAAAACAAAACGCTAGACGATTTACTTTGCTTCTCGCTGTACTCGGTCACCAACGCGTTTGTTCGCCAGTATCGCCCCTTACTGCAAGAGATGGATCTGACCTATCCGCAATTCGTTGTTTTGATGGCGCTTTATGAGAAAGACAACATCCCACTTCGCGATCTCAGCGATAAGACGTTTTTTGATTCGGGCACATTGACCCCGCTTGTACAAAAGCTTGAGGCAAAAGGATTCCTCAACCGTATCGCGGTTGTGGGTGATGAAAGGATGAAAAATGTTGTACTGACCGACAAGGCCAAAGACCTGAAGAAACGGGTGATGGCATTGCCGGATCAGATTCGCTGCAGCATGCGGATGAATGACGATGAGCTTGAGACGCTAAAAAAACTCTCCCGAACGCTGCTCGACGATTTGTAATAACCCTTCGGTGGGTTGAACCCACCGAAGTAATGTGTCGTTACCGGTAGTCCTCTGCATCCACATCATACCCCGACGGCTCCCAGCGGATTGCCAGCAGCGACGCCAGGCCGATAAACGGCGCCAGCGCAATCACCCAGAACACGGCGGTATCCAGCGAGGCGACCAGCAGCGGGAACAGAAACAGCGACAGCGTCGAGCTGCTGCGCATCAGCGTCTGGTTGAGGCCCACGCCCACGCCGCGCAGCGAGGTTGGGTAGCTCAGCGAGGCAAACGTCATGGTATGCGCGCCCGGGCCGAAGCCCTGACCGAACAGGAATAGCGCCAGCATCGCCACGGCGAGCACCCCTTCAGAGGCACCGTCTGGTCTGCCAATCAGCGCCAGGCCAAGCAATGCGACAAGCTGGCAGGCATAACCCGCCAGCGACATCCGCCAGGCGCCGAAGCGCGGCACGTAGCGTACCGCCAGCAGTCCGCCGACGAAGGCAAACAGCAGGTTAAGCGCCAGAGAAATGAGAATGGTGGTGAGCATCGACTGGACAAAGAAGCTGGAGATGATCACCGGCAGGCCAAACGCCACGGCGTTATAGGCAAACGACGAGACGACGGAAAGCAGCGTGGCGAGCGTCGTGCGGCGTAAGTAGACGCCGCGGAACAGGTTCAGATAGTTTGACCATTTCGCTTTATTCACGACGGGTGCGGGCTGGCCGAGCGCGTCCTGCGGCACGTGGGCATTGATGTTATACGACTGGCGTAAAATCGACGCCGCCTCTTTCAGGTTGCCCTGATTAGCCGCCCAGACCGGAGATTCGCTCATATAGCGGCTGCGGATGGCGATAATCACCAGCGCGGGCACCGCGCCAAAGCCGAGAATCAAACGCCACAGCCAGTCGCTGTGGCTCTCCGGCAGCACGGCGTAGAAGAAAAGCACCAGCAGGTAGGAGATGCTGATGGCGGCATACCAGGTGGGGCACCACATCGCGACGCTGGAAGCCTTATTTCCGGGCCCTTTTAGCCTGGCGAACTCGCTTAAAAACGCCATCGCCACGGGAAGGTCGATCCCAACCCCCAGCCCCATCACAAAGCGGGCGCCCGCGAGCACATATTCGTTCGGGGCCAGCGCACAGGCGATCGCTGCCACCACGAAGAACACCATATCAGCCATAAAAACGCGGTAGCGCCCGATTTTATCCGTGAGATAGCCGCCAAGCAGCGCCCCGACAATGGCACCAAAGGTAATCGCCGAGGCCACCATACCGGTACCAGCGGGCGTCAGGCTAAATTCGCGGGTGATGTCTTTAATGCCGAACGCCAGCGCGCCCAGATCGTAGGCATCGAGGAAAATGCCGCCCAAAGCGATACCGACCACGATACGGGCGTTTGTCCGGCCCTGAGAACCGTCATTAACGAGGCGTGATACATCCGAAGCGCTGCGCACCCACTGGATGTCGCCATCAGGGGGAATACCTGCCGTTGAAAGGGGAGTTGATTCTGTGATTTCAGCCATTTTCTTCTTATGTGGTTGTGTTGTGTCCCTAACAGTTACCACAGGCAGAAGGTGACCAAAATCACATTTGGCTATAAGGCATAACTAACCCTTTGGAGCGTCTTTTTTCTTTCTCTTGAGCTTCGTCCAGATTTTGGTCTCCTGACGACGCCACAGGCGCTGAATATTGTCGTGATGGCGCAGCAGGATAAGACAGGAGAGCATCGACACCGGGAAGGTGAACTGGGGTTTGAACCACCAGACATAGAACGGGGCGATCAGCGCGCTGACGATTGCGCCCAGCGACGAATAGCCGCTCAGAAGAATGGTGAGCAGCCAGGTCCCGGCCATTACGCCGGTGAGATCCCAGCCGATAGGTGCAATGGCACCAAAGGCGGTCGCAACGCCTTTACCGCCTTTAAAGCCGAAGAATACGGGCCAGATGTGGCCAACGCAGGCCGCAATCGCAATGAGCCCGAGCCAGAAAGGCGTAACGCCCAGCGCATAGGCGCCCCAGACGGGCAGCATCCCTTTCAGAACATCAAAAATCAAAACCGCTACGGCTGCTCCCTTGCCGCCAATTCGTAGTACGTTGGTCGCCCCCGGATTCCCGGAACCATTTTCACGCGGGTCAGGTAACCCTGCAATGCGGCAGACCAGAATGGCGCTGGAGATTGAGCCGCAAAGATAGGCGAGGAGGATCATTCCAGGCGCGATTGCACTCATAACGCTGTTCCGTTTTGAAAATGTATCTGTATTCTCAGCATCTGTGGATAATACGCATAATTCGCCGGAAGTGGTATCCGGTTTAGCCAAAAAGCAGGCAGGTCGTGATGGATATTGTATTTATAGAGCAACTTTCGGTAATCACCACAATTGGTGTTTACGACTGGGAACAGACCATCGAGCAGAAACTGGTGTTCGATATCGAAATGGGGTGGGATAACCGCAAATCGGCAAAAAGCGATGACGTGAACGACTGTCTGAGCTATGCCGATATCAGTGAAACGGTCATCGCCCACGTTGAAGGGCAGCGTTTTGCGCTTGTCGAACGGGTGGCGGAAGAAGTCGCAGAATTATTGCTGAAAAAATTTAAGTCACCGTGGGTGCGCATCAAGCTGAGCAAGCCGGGCGCGGTGGCGCGCGCCGCCAATGTTGGCGTCATTATTGAGCGTGGCACAAATCTGAAAGGCAAGATTTAACGTCATAATTGCTAAACCATTTTAGGTTATACCGGTCTCAAGACTGTATCTTATCGGTTGTCCGTATGGGGCACCGTTTTTTTATATCTTTTTAGGGGTTTATAGATGAGCGATATGCACTCGCTGCTGGTGGCGGCAATACTGGGTGTGGTCGAAGGATTGACGGAGTTTTTGCCGGTCTCCAGTACGGGCCATATGATTATCGTTGGCCATCTGCTGGGCTTTGAAGGCGATACCGCAAAAACGTTTGAAGTGGTGATCCAGCTGGGGTCCATTCTGGCGGTGGTCGTGATGTTCTGGCGTCGCCTGTTTGGCCTGATCGGCATCCATTTTGGTCGTCCGCCTCAGCACGAGGGGGCCGGTAAAGGTCGTCTGTCACTGATCCATATTCTGCTCGGGATGATCCCTGCGGTGGTGCTGGGCCTGGTGTTCCACGACGTCATCAAATCTCTGTTTAACCCGATTAACGTAATGTACGCGCTGGTGGTGGGGGGCTTACTGCTGATCGCCGCGGAAGTGCTGAAGCCAAAAACGCCGCGCGCGGAAGGCCTGGACGACATGACGTATCGTCAGGCGTTTATCATTGGTTGCTTCCAGTGTCTGGCGCTGTGGCCGGGCTTCTCGCGTTCAGGCGCTACCATCTCCGGCGGGATGCTGATGGGCGTAAGCCGTTACGCCGCGTCAGAGTTCTCGTTCCTGCTGGCGGTGCCGATGATGATGGGCGCCACCGCGCTTGACCTCTATAAAAGCATTGGTTTCCTTACCACGGGCGACATTCCGATGTTCGCCGTTGGCTTCATCACCGCCTTTATCGTGGCGCTGATTGCCATTAAAACCTTCCTGCAACTGATTAAGCGTATCTCGTTTATTCCGTTCGCGATCTATCGCTTTATCGTGGCGGCTGCGGTGTACGTGGTCTTCTTCTGACCGATGGCCCTCAGTCTTTCGGCTGAGGGCAATGCTTTTCCTTCCAGTCCGACACCGCCTGAATTCGCCGTTTCGTGAGCTCTTCGCGAATTTCCGGTCCTTTGAATCCTGCTTCGACAACGTCCTTCGTGGGCACCGCTTTCGCAACGTCCCAGGCTTTGCGCAGTAAACGTCCCTGCGGGTAATCGCACGCTTCAAAACCGGTACGACCGCGCACGTCAGCTTCGCTGGTGAGCGCGATTTGCTCTACGCGCTGGGGTTTGCGCCAGGCGTCGATATTATCGAAAAGCTTAACGATGGTAGCCGGCTTCAGGATCGGGAAGGTGTGGATCAGATCGTGGAACTCGGCCACCAGTTTCGCCAGATCGCGGATCTCGTTCGGCACGCGCAGACGCTGGCACAGCCCCTCGACCAGCTTCACCCCTGCCGGGCCGTGCCCGTGGTGGCGAGGCCAGAATTCTTTTGGCGTTAGGCCTTTGCCGAGATCGTGGCACAGGGTGGAAAAGCGCACGTCCACGTCAGGGCTGAGCATGGCGGCCATGCTCAGAGTCATCAACGTGTGCACGCCGGTATCAATTTCCGGGTGCCATTTTGCCGGAGCAGGCACGCCGAACAGCGCGTCTATTTCCGGGAACAGCACCTTCAGCGCGCCGCAGTCGCGCAGGACCTGGAAAAAGACCTGCGGGTTGCGCGTGGTGAGGGCATTTTCCGTCTCTTTCCAGACGCGCTCTGGCGTCAGATGTTCAAGCTCGCCCGCCTCGGTCATGGCGGTCATCAGCGCCATTGTCTCATCGGCAATACGGAAACTGAGATGGGCGTAACGCGCGGCAAAGCGCGCCACGCGGAGCACGCGGAGCGGATCTTCTGAAAACGCCGGGGAGACGTGACGCAAAAGGCGGTTGCGCAGATCGTCCTGACCGCCATAGGCGTCAACAATCTGCCCATCCTCGCCCTGCGCCAGCGCGTTGATGGTGAGATCGCGGCGCAGGAGATCTTGCTCCAGCGTGACGTCCGGCGCGGCATAGCAGGTGAAGCCCGTATAGCCCGAGCCCGATTTCCGCTCGGTACGCGCCAGGGCATACTCTTCACGGCTTTTCGGGTGCAGGAACACGGGAAAATCGCGGCCTACCTGCTGGTAGCCCGCGTCGAGCATCTCTTCAGGGGTGGCGCCAACCACCACCCAGTCTTTATCTTTGACCGGCAGACCTAACAACGCATCACGTACCGCACCACCGACAAGATAACTCTTCACGCCCAACTCTCCCGTTTTCTCTTTTCCAGAATGATACGTAAGTCTGGCAGAGAAGACGAATTAGTTCATCCAGCGGTCTTTACGCTTGCGGCTTGGGATCAGATGCGGCAACACCAGACCCAGTACCAGACCCACGCCCAGCACGCCGCCGCCATACATGAACCACTGCATGATGATGGTGCGCTGTTTGTCGTCGAGCTGCAGATTGGCGGCATTCACCTTCTTCTGCGCGACAATCAGCTCGTTTTTCAGTTTCTGGTTCTCTTCTTTCAGACCGTTAATCACACCGTCGCTTTGCGCCACTTTCTGCTGCATTTCAGCGGTGCGCTGGTTCCAGGTGCCGTCGATGTTGTTCAGCTTATCGGTCAGGGTCTTCACCTGGTTTTCCAGATCGGGAACGCGCGTGCGCAGGCTTGGCACGGTGCTCAGCTCTTTCAGCGGGATCCAGGACGTACGGCCGGTACTGTCGCGAACCTGGCCATAGTTGGTGTCCGCGTTGGTCTGTAACAGGGTGACTTCCTCGCCGGCATTCACCGTGCCCACGAGGCGATAATTATCTCCGGGGCCACTGCGTACCCAGGTGTTCAGTTCGTCAGAAACGTAACGCTTCTCTTCAGCGTGCACTGCGGTTGCGGCGCTAAAAGCGAGTAAAGTAAGTCCAATCAGGCGTAATTTAAGCATCATTAGTCGTTATTTTCATAAATAGTGGAACGATAGTAGTGGCAACAGTGTCTCTACGCAAAGCATTCGTCAGCAATCAGAATCATCTGTGTCACGACTCTATACATTTACGCCCGACAAATTGCTCATTGCATGGCAATTTGGCGCAAAATACTATGTACTGACAAACAAATGGCGAGGAAGTTCGCCCTCATTGACGCGTCTGTGACGCCCGCAAAAGTACAAGGCTATGGCACAAGAAATCGAATTAAAGTTTATCGTCGAAAAAGACAGCGTTGACGCACTCCGCCAGCATCTGCATACGCTTTCCGGCGAACACCATGCACCGGTACAACTGCTTAATATCTATTATGAAACGCCAGACAGCTGGCTGCGCCGCCATGATATGGGGCTGCGCATCCGCGGCGCTAGCGGGCGCTACGAGATGACGATGAAAATTGCCGGCCGCGTGGTCGGCGGTTTGCATCAGCGCCCGGAATACAATATCGACATCAGCAAGCCGGAACTTGAGCTGGAACGTTTCCCGGCGGAAGTCTGGCCGGATGGCGAGCTGCCTTCCACGCTGGCGGAACAGGTGCAGCCGCTGTTCAGCACCGATTTCTGGCGCGAGAAATGGCTGGTGACGGAAGGCAAAAGCCGCATCGAAATCGCCCTCGATCTGGGGGACGTGAAGGCGGGTGAGTTCCAGGAGCCGATTTGCGAACTCGAGCTTGAGCTGCTGGAAGGGGACGCAAATGACGTGCTGAAGCTGGCGCGCAGGCTGGTGAACCAGTCCGGACTGCGTCAGGGAAGCCTGAGTAAAGCCGCGCGGGGTTACCATCTGGCCGCCGGAAATGCGCCGCGCGTGCTGAGAGAGACGACCATTTTGCACGTTGCGCCGAAAGCCAGCGTTGAACAGGGTCTGGAAGCCGCGCTGGAGCTGGCGCTTTCTCAGTGGCAATACCATGAAGAGCTGTGGGTGCGAAATGTGAAAAACGCGAAATCCCACGTGCTGGCGGCGATTGCCCTGGTGCGCCATACCCTGACGCTGTTCGGCGGTATTGTTCCTCGCAAAGCGAGCGCTCACTTACGTGACCTGCTGACGCAAACCGAAACGCTGATGCTCTCCGACGTATCGGCGCAAACGGCAATCTACAGCCCGCAAGCCGCGACGGCAAAACTGGCGCTGACCGAGTTTCTGGTGACGCGCGGCTGGCGCGCCTTCCTGGATGCGAAAGCCGAGACCAAAATCGCGGAAAACTTTAAGCGTTTCGCGGATATTCATCTTTCCCGTCATGCCGCCGAGCTGAAGAGCACCTTTGCGTATCCGCTCGGCGATCGGTATGGCGATCAGCTTCCTCGTCTGTCGCGCAACATCGACAGCATGCTGCTGCTTTCCGGCGCTTATGACGGCGTTAAAACCCAGGCCTGGCTGGAAAACTGGCAGGGGCTGAAGCATGCCATTGAGACCCGCCAGCATATTGAGATTGAGCATTTCCGTAACGAGGCCATTTCGCAGGAGCCGTTCTGGCTGCACAGCGGAAAACGTTAACTCTGGCAAGGAACCCCTATAATGCCGCTTTCTTCACCGTTACAGCAGCAGTGGCAGACCGTTTGCGAACGTTTGCCTGAGTCATTACCGGCGTCATCGTTAAGCGAGCAGGCGAAGAGCGTGCTCGCCTTCAGTGATTTTGTGCAGGAAAGTATCGCCGCCAACCCGGACTGGCTGGCGGAGCTTGAGAACGCACCGCCGCAGGCGGACGAGTGGCGGCAGTATGCCGGCTGGCTGCAAACCGCGCTCGAAGACGTTGCGGATGAAGCGACGCTGATGCGCGTCCTGCGCCAGTTCCGCCGTCGGGTGATGGTGCGCATTGCCTGGGCTCAGGCGCTGGAGCTGGTGAGCGAAGAGAGCACGCTGCAGCAGCTAAGCGAGCTGGCGCAAACGCTGATTGTCGCCGCGCGCGACTGGCTCTACGCCGCCTGCTGTAAAGAGTGGGGCACGCCGTGCAGCGAGGAAGGGGTTCCTCAGCCGCTGCTGATTCTGGGGATGGGCAAGCTGGGCGGCTGCGAGCTGAACTTCTCCTCCGACATCGACCTGATTTTTGCCTGGCCCGAGAACGGCTCCACGCGCGGCGGCCGTCGCGAGCTCGACAACGCCCAGTTCTTTACCCGCCTCGGCCAGCGTCTGATTAAGGCGCTGGATCAGCCGACGCAGGACGGTTTTGTTTACCGCGTGGATATGCGCCTGCGCCCGTTTGGCGACAGCGGACCGCTGGTGCTGAGCTTTGCCGCGCTGGAGGATTACTACCAGGAGCAGGGGCGCGACTGGGAGCGCTATGCGATGGTTAAAGCGCGGATCATGGGCGACAGCGACGACGCTTACGCCAACGAGCTGCGCGCCATGCTGCGCCCGTTCGTATTCCGTCGCTATATCGACTTCAGCGTGATCCAGTCCCTGCGTAACATGAAAGGGATGATCGCCCGTGAGGTGCGCCGGCGCGGGCTGAAGGACAACATCAAGCTCGGCGCGGGCGGCATCCGCGAAATTGAATTTATCGTCCAGGTCTTCCAGCTTATTCGCGGCGGCCGTGAGCCGTCCCTGCAGTCCCGCTCGCTGCTGCCGACGCTGAGCGCCATCGAGCAGCTGCACCTGCTGCCGGACGGCGACGCGCAAACCCTGCGCGAGGCCTATCTTTTCCTGCGCCGTCTGGAAAACCTGCTGCAAAGCATCAATGACGAACAGACCCAGACCCTGCCGGGCGATGACCTTAACCGGGCGCGCCTGGCCTGGGGCATGCGCGTGGACGACTGGGCCGCGTTAACCGAACGATTGGATGCCCATATGGCAGGCGTGCGCCGCATCTTTAACGAGCTGATCGGTGATGACGAAAGTGAATCACCGGATGATGCCCTTTCCGAGCACTGGCGCGAGCTGTGGCAGGACGCGCTCCAGGAAGATGACACCACGCCGGTGCTGACGCACTTAACCGACGACGCGCGCCATCGCGTGGTGGCGCTGATCGCTGATTTCCGTCTTGAGCTGAACAAACGCGCCATCGGCCCGCGCGGCCGTCAGGTGCTGGATCATCTGATGCCGCACCTGCTGAGCGAGGTCTGCTCGCGGGCGGACGCGCCGGTGCCGCTGTCGCGCATGATGCCGCTGCTGAGCGGGATTATCACGCGTACCACCTATCTGGAGCTCCTGAGCGAGTTTCCGGGGGCGCTGAAACACCTGATTACGCTCTGCGCCGCGTCGCCGATGGTGGCCAACAAGCTGGCGCGTTACCCGCTGCTGCTGGATGAGCTGCTCGATCCGAACACGCTGTATCAGCCAACGGCGACGGATGCCTACCGGGACGAGCTGCGTCAGTATCTGCTGCGCGTGCCGGAAGAGGACGAAGAGCAACAGCTGGAGGCGCTGCGCCAGTTTAAGCAGGCGCAGATGCTGCGCGTGGCGGCGGCGGACATTGCCGGAACGCTGCCGGTGATGAAAGTGAGCGATCACTTAACCTGGCTCGCGGAGGCGATCATCGACGCGGTAGTGCAACAGGCGTGGGTGCAGATGGTGGCCCGCTACGGCCAGCCGAAACACCTGGCCGAACGTGAGGGACGAGGGTTTGCCGTGGTGGGTTACGGCAAGCTTGGCGGCTGGGAGCTGGGCTATAGCTCCGATCTGGATTTAATCTTCCTGCACGACTGCCCGGTTGACGTAATGACCGACGGCGAGCGTGAAATTGACGGGCGCCAGTTCTACCTGCGCCTGGCGCAGCGCATCATGCACCTGTTCAGCACCCGCACCTCGTCGGGCATTTTGTATGAAGTCGATGCCCGTCTGCGTCCGTCCGGCGCGGCGGGCATGCTGGTGACCTCAACGGAATCCTTCGCCGATTACCAGAAGAATGAAGCCTGGACGTGGGAGCATCAGGCGCTGGTGCGCGCTCGCGTGGTGTATGGCGATCCGCAGCTCAAAACGCAGTTTGACGTCATCCGTAAGGACGTTATGACGACGGTGCGAGAGGGCGCCACATTACAAACAGAAGTGCGGGAAATGCGTGAGAAAATGCGCGCGCATCTCGGCAATAAACACCGCGATCGCTTTGATATAAAAGCCGACGAGGGCGGGATTACCGATATTGAGTTCATTACCCAGTATCTGGTGCTGCTGCACGCCCACGACAAGCCGAAGCTGACGCGCTGGTCCGATAACGTGCGCATTCTGGAGCTGCTGGCGCAAAATGACATCATGGACGAGCAGGAGGCGCAGGCTTTAACCCGCGCCTACACGACGCTTCGCGATGAGCTTCATCACCTGGCGCTGCAGGAGCAGCCGGGGCACGTGGCGCTGGACTGTTTTGCTCATGAACGTGCTCAGGTAACGGCCAGCTGGCAGAAGTGGCTGGTGGAACCGTGCGTAACAAATCAAGTGTGATATTATCGCGCGCAAATTGTGAATCTTTCTGGAGTCAGGAATGAAAGTAACACTGCCAGAGTTTGAACGTGCTGGGGTAATGGTTGTTGGAGATGTGATGCTGGATCGCTACTGGTATGGGCCTACCAGCCGCATCTCTCCGGAAGCACCGGTACCGGTGGTTAAGGTCGACACCATTGAAGAGCGTCCCGGCGGCGCGGCAAACGTGGCGATGAACATTGCCTCTCTGGGCGCGCAGTCGCGTCTGGTGGGCCTGACCGGCATCGACGATGCGGCGCGTGCGCTGAGCAAGTCGCTGGCGGACGTGAACGTGAAGTGCGACTTCGTCTCTGTTCCGACCCACCCGACCATCACCAAGCTGCGCGTGCTGTCGCGCAACCAGCAGCTGATCCGCCTCGACTTTGAAGAAGGATTCGAAGGCGTTGATCCCGAGCCGCTGCACGAGCGTATCAACCAGGCGCTGGGCAATATCGGCGCGCTGGTGCTGTCCGACTACGCCAAAGGCGCGCTGGCGAGCGTGCAAACGATGATTCAGCTGGCGCGTAAAGCCAGCGTGCCGGTGCTGATCGACCCGAAAGGGACCGACTTTGAGCGCTATCGCGGCGCGACGCTGCTGACGCCAAACCTCTCCGAGTTTGAAGCGGTGGCGGGCAAGTGCAAAACCGAGGAAGAGCTGGTTGAGCGCGGCATGAAGATCATTGCCGATTTCGAGCTGTCCGCGCTGCTGGTCACCCGCTCCGAGCAGGGGATGACGCTGCTGCAGCCGGGCAAAGCGCCGCTGCATATGCCAACCCAGGCGCAGGAAGTGTACGACGTGACCGGTGCCGGTGATACGGTGATCGGCGTGCTGGCGGCGACGCTGGCAGCAGGAAACTCGCTGGAAGAGGCGTGCTACTTCGCTAACGCCGCGGCGGGCGTGGTCGTCGGTAAACTCGGTACCTCAACCGTTTCGCCAATCGAGCTGGAAAACGCGGTGCGCGGTCGTGCGGATACCGGTTTTGGCGTCATGACCGAAGACGAGCTGAAGGTGGCCGTCGCCGCCGCGCGCAAGCGTGGTGAAAAAGTGGTGATGACTAACGGCGTGTTCGACATTCTGCACGCGGGCCACGTTTCGTATCTGGCGAACGCGCGCAAGCTGGGCGATCGCCTGATTGTGGCGGTTAACAGCGATGCATCGACGAAGCGCCTGAAGGGGGAAACGCGTCCGGTGAACCCGCTCGAGCAGCGCATGATTGTACTCGGCGCGCTGGAAGCCGTGGACTGGGTGGTGTCGTTTGAAGAAGATACCCCGCAGCGCCTGATTGCCGGTATTCTGCCGGATCTGTTGGTCAAGGGCGGGGATTACAAGCCGGAGCAAATCGCGGGTAGCGAAGAGGTCTGGGCGAACGGCGGCGAGGTGATGGTGCTCAACTTTGAGGACGGGTGCTCAACCACCAACATCATCAAGAAGATCCAGAAGGACAGTCAGTAAAAAAACGGGCCAGCTGGCCCGTTTTTCATGCCGGGTGGCGGCTGCGCCTTACCCGACCTACGCGTAGTATATGTAGGCCCGGTAAGCGAAGCGCCACCGGGCGATACAACCAGCACTTACTCCTGGTCATCCACCGGTGGAATAGCCGGTGCCGGCTTCACTTCTTCCGGCGTATTACGGTTTTCCAGCTCGGTCAGACGCTGTTCCAGCAGCGCCAGCTTCTCTCGGGTGCGCAGCAGAACCTGGGTCTGCACGTCAAACTCTTCGCGGCTGACTAAATCAAGGCGAACCAACTGCGCCTGCAGCGTCTGGCGGATTTTCTTTTCTACGTCATCACCAAATTCACGAATGCCTTTTGGCATAGATTCATGAACCTGACGCGCGATCTGCTCAATTTTTTTCGGGTCAATCATTGGCGTTTCCCTTGATGGAAAAGTGTTAGTGTCCATTGTAGCGCGTCATGCCCGGGGTAAACAAAATTGTTTGATGCTTATGCATTGCCCAGGATAATCAATAGCGTTATAGTTATCTCGCTTATTCTCAGGGCGGGGCGAAATTCCCCACCGGCGGTAAATCAGCGTGACGCTGAAAGCCCGCGAGCGCTTTGGGTGAAAACTCAAAGGTCAGCAGATCCGGTGTAATTCCGGGGCCGACGGTTAGAGTCCGGATGGGAGAGAGTAACGATCAAGTCGGGCATGGGCCCGCTCACGTTATCTTTTTGCCGCTTATACGGCGCTCCTAAGACTGCCCTGATTCTGGTAACCATAATGTTAATGAGGTTTTTTTACCATGAATCAGACGCTACTTTCCTCTTTTGGCACTTCAACTCAACGTGTTGAACATGCACTGGATGCACTGCGCGAAGGCCGCGGTGTGATGGTGCTTGACGATGAAAACCGTGAAAACGAAGGCGACATGATTTTCGCCGCCGAAAACATGACCGTTGAACAGATGGCGCTGACCATCCGTCACGGCAGCGGCATCGTATGCCTGTGTATTAATGAAGATCGTCGTAAGCAACTCGATCTGCCGATGATGGTCGAAAACAACACCAGCGCCTTTGGTACCGGTTTTACCGTGACCATTGAAGCGGCGCATGGTGTGACCACCGGTGTGTCTGCGGCTGACCGTCTGACCACCGTACGTGCAGCGATTGCTGATGGTGCCAAACCATCCGATCTGCACCGTCCTGGCCACGTCTTCCCACTGCGTGCGCAGGCGGGCGGCGTGTTGACCCGCGGTGGTCACACCGAAGCGACGATCGACCTGGTGACGCTGGCTGGCTTCAAACCTGCTGGCGTGCTGTGCGAACTGACCAACGATGACGGCACCATGGCGCGCGCGCCGGAGTGCATCACCTTTGCCCGCCTGCACAACATGCCGGTGGTCACGATTGAAGATCTGGTTGAGTATCGCCAGGCGCACGAGCGCAAAGCCAGCTGAAAATAAAAACGCCGGGAAGTCCCGGCGTTTTTTTACCCGATTCCTGCGCTCTGCAGCAGAACCAGACTTAATCCCATCACCGACATTCCGCACAGCACGCCATAGCTGGGGTTGTTGTTTGGATCGATCTCCTTCGCCAGCGGCATCAGTTCATCCACCGAAAGCGCAACCATGATCCCGGCTACCGCTGCCATGATCGCCGCCATTACTACCGGAGAGACCAGGCTACCAAGGATCAGCCAGGCCAGCACGCCACCGAGGATTTCGGCCATCCCGGAAATGCCCGCCCAGAACACCGCTGTGCGTTTCGATCCCGTTGCGGCATACACGGGTCCGGCGACGGCCAGTCCTTCAGGAATATTGTGTAAGGCGACCGCCAGCGCGATGCCAAAGCCCATCTCCAGATTACTGCTGGCCGTCACGTAGGTAGCGACCCCTTCCGGGAAGTTGTGCAGGCTGATGCCAAGCGTTAACAGCACGGCGGTACGCTTGATATTGCGCGGTATAGGCGTCACGTTTTTCTGCATTAAATCCTGCGGATGCGCGTGCGGCAGTATCCGATCGAGGGCAAAGTATCCCAGCAGGCCAAAGATAAACATGCCGTAGCCAAGCAGCGGAGACATGCCTTCTGTGCCCAGCGCGGCAGGCAGCATCTCCATCAGGGAGATGAGCAGCATGATCCCGGCAGCAAAGCCCAGTGAGAAGGCCAGTACGCGGTTAGAGGGCTTTTGGCCGAGCACGCCGAGGAGCGCACCGATGAAGGTCGCGGCGCCCGCCAGTATGGTCAGGATCAAGGGGACTGACATGCATTGCTCCTTTTGATAATGATTATCATTAATATAAATGATTCATTTCTGGCAAAGCGAGGGTTAAAACCCGGCTTTACACATTCCTTACATTCAAATTTCCTGATGATGATCTTCACGCTTATCTGCGTTCATCTTTGCCGCATTGCGCGTAATGTAGCACCATTAAATTGACACCTTCTGTAAGGATATCACCATGACTTCTTCCCGTATGCCAGCCCTGTTTTTAGGCCACGGTAGCCCTATGAACGTTCTGGAAGACAACGTCTATACCCGCGCCTGGCGTCTTTTGGGTGAGACGCTGCCACGGCCGAAAGCGATCGTGGTGGTGTCTGCGCACTGGTTTACCCGTGGGACAGGCGTGACCGCCATGGAAGCGCCAAAAACCATTCATGATTTTGGCGGCTTCCCGCAGGCGCTGTACGACACGCATTATCCGGCCCCCGGCTCGCCTGAGCTGGCGCAAAAGCTGGTAGAGTTGCTGGCACCTGTCCCTGTGACGCTGGATAAAGAAGCCTGGGGCTTTGACCATGGCTCCTGGGGCGTGCTGATTAAAATGTATCCTGACGCGGATATCCCGATGGTGCAGTTGAGCATCGACAGTACTAAACCGGCGGCCTGGCATCTGGAGATGGGGCGTAAGCTGGCAACCCTGCGTGATGAAGGCATCATGCTGGTGGCGAGCGGCAACGTGGTGCATAACCTGCGTACCGCACGCTGGCACGGTGAGAACACGCCGTACCCGTGGGCAACCTCTTTTAACGACTACGTCAAAGCGAACCTGACCTGGCAAGGCCCGGCTGAGGAGCACCCGCTGGTGAACTATCTGGATCACGAAGGCGGTTCGCTCTCTAACCCGACGCCGGAACACTTCCTGCCGCTGCTGTACGTTCTTGGCGCGTGGGATGGTCAGGAGCCGGTGACGATCCCGGTCGACGGTATCGAGATGGGCAGTCTGAGTATGCTGTCGGTGCAGGTGGGATAATAAAAGCAAAACGGCAACCTCAGGTTGCCGTTTAGTGTTTGCCCCCTCTCCCTGTGGGAGAGGGGCGGGGTGAGGGCATCAGGCCGCGGCCTATTCGACAAAAATGTGCGGATAAAAGCGTGACAGATCCTGCGTGATCAGCGCGCGATCTTCGCGAATACCAATCCCGGCCGGCAGATCGTTAATGAGCCAGCTGCCAATCAGGGTATAGCTGTCGCCAAATTTCGGCAGTTGCCAGAACTCCTGGACGATCATCCCTTCTTCGCCGTATGGCCCTTCAACCGCTTCCAGCGTCTTGCCGTTTTCGATAATCGAGACGTTTGCGCCTTCGCGGGAGAAGATCGGCTTAACGACGTATTTCTCCATTTGCGGGTAATCATCTTCCGCAAAATAGGCTGGCAGCAGGTTCGGGTGGTTGGGGAACATCTCCCAGAGCATCGGCAGCAGGGCTTTGTTAGAGATGATGCTCTTCCAGGCCGGCTCCAGCCAGCGCACGCCAGCATCTTCCAGCTTGGTGGAAAACATCTCGCGCAGCATGTATTCCCACGGGTATAGCTTGAACAGGTTGCTGATCACCTGGTCCTGCATATCCGTAAACTGACCCTTTTCACCCAGGCCGATATCCTCGATATAGAGGAACTCGGTCGCCACTTCCGCTTCGGCGGCGCAGTCCTGCAGATACTGAACCGTGCCACGGTCTTCTTCCGTGTCGCGGCAGCAGGCGAGATGGAGCAGGTTAAAGCCATGCTGTTCGCGCAGCTCGGCAAAACGCTCAATCAGCTTTTCCTGCAGGCTGTTAAACTGGTCGCTGCCTTCCGGCAGGTTTCCGGCATTGGCCTGGTCTTCCAGCCAGATCCACTGGAAGAACGCCGCTTCATACAGAGAGGTTGGCGTATCGGCGTTGTTTTCCAGCAGCTTAGGCTCGCCTTTGCCGTCCCACGCCAGATCCAGGCGAGAGTAAAGCGAAGGTTGATTCGTTTTCCACGACTGGCGCACAAAGCCCCAGGTGTGCTTCGGAATGCGGAACTTTGCCATCAGCTCGTCGCTGTCGATGACCTTTTCCACGACCTTCAGGCACATCTGGTGCAGCTCGGCCGTCACCTCTTCCAGTTTTTCCACCTGGGCCAGCGTGAGCTTGTAATAGGCGTCTTCACACCAGTACGGCTCGCCGTACATGGTGTGGAAGTTAAAACCGTACTCAGTGGCTTTTTCGCGCCAGTCCGGGCGCTCGGTGATACTGACTCGTTCCATGATTAGCCGCCCATTGAGCGAGTAGAGGAGGTGCCTGTCGCACTGCGCTGCATACTGGTCTGCTTCGCCACAGATTCACCAAACCCGCCGCGGGTGATGGTGCTGGTGGTCGCAGGCTTGGGCGCCATCGCCGTTTTCGGTACGGTCACGGTGCGGCCGGGGGTCGCTGCGCCGTAGCCTTTGCCGCTGGCATCGGTATATTGACCGTAAGCCGGGCTGGCCGGGTTTTTCGAGCTAAACAGCGGCTGCTGCTGATAGCCCGCACCGCCGCCCATCAGGCGACCCATCATGTAGCCTGCCATCAGCGGCATCCAGAAGCTGCCGCTGGACTGCGCCTGAGCCTGATTTTCAGGTGCGGTGCCGGCCTGAGCCGGTGCCTGCTGGCACTGACCTTCACCAAACTCCGCCACGCAGTCTTCGCGTGAGGCATATTTCGGCGCGGTACGTTCCGCTTCTTTCAGCGCGCTGGTGTAGGCCGTTTTACATTCGGCCGCTTTACCAGTGGCGGCAGAGCAGTCGTCCGCGTTTTGATACAGCGAAACCGTTTCGTCATTTTTCTCACAGCCTGCCAGCATAAAGACAGCCGTGACCGCCAGCGCAACAGGGGTGAGGTGACGCGCGTTCCAGCTCTTACGGAACGAAGCGTGATTTATAGATTTTGTCCGTTTCATCTTTGTCTTCCAGGACCCAGTGGTAATAACGCTCAGGATAGAGGATGAGTGGTTGAAAATGAAGCGAAGAGGGGCGTAATCAGGGGGATCTTTACGTTGGCTTACGTTCGGATGTGATTCAGATGCGCCCTCTCCCTGTGGGAGAGGGCGAGGGCATCAGGCCGCAGTGGACCTGATGACACTCTTAATTACGGAACGGATTATTGCCTTTGCTGGCGGATGTAGTGGTACGCGCAGCGGCCGGCTGTGCCGCAGGGGTGTTGCTGTTAGCGTTGAAGTTATCAACCGCGGCAACCTGCTCCGGGTTCTCCGGTGCAACGCTGTCCGGAGAGGTGGAGACCGGTTTGCCCAGCGCGCTGTTCAGCATCTGCAGATCTTGCTCGTTCAGCGTACCCAAAGCCTGTTTGATGTTCAGCTGGTTAATCAGGTACTGGTAACGCGCGCTTGAGAGCTGCTGTTTCGCGTTGTACAGCGTGGTGGTCGCGTCGAGCACGTCCACGATAGTACGTGTACCGACCGAGTAGCCCGCTTCCATCGCATCCAGAGAGCTCTGTGCAGACACAACGGCCTGTTTATAGGCGTTGATGCTGCTGATCGAGGCGTTCACGTTGTTAAAGGAGGAACGTACGGTCTGCACCACGTTGCGGTGGGCGCTTTCCAGCTGCTCGCTCGCGCCAACAAAGTTGTACTGCGCCTGTTTCACCTGAGAGTTGACCTGGCCGCCCTGGTACAGCGGCAGGGAGAAGCTCAGACCTACTTTGTTCTGACCCATATTGCTGTCGTCATACTGGGACGTATTGGTTTTAGAGCCGCTGTAGGTCGTATCAGAGACACCGGTAGACGCGCTCAGGCTCAGGGTTGGCAGATGGCCGTCCTGCGCCTGACGAATTTGCTCGCGGGCCAGGTCCTGGCTCAGACGCGCCTGCAGCAAACTCAGGTTGCGGTTTTCCGCCTCTTTCAGCAGGGCGTTAACGGCCTGCGGTTTATCCGTTTTGAAGCTGTCCACGTTCAGCGACGCCAGCTCAGGATAGTAATTCCCGGTGACCTGACGCAGGGATTCCAGCGCGTTGTCGAGGTTGTTACGCGCGGTCACTTCGTTAGCCAGCACGGTATCGTACTGTGAACGGGCGTTCTGCACGTCGGTGATCGCCACCAGGCCCACGTTGAAACGCTGGGTGGTTTGATCTAACTGGCGGTAAATCGCCTGTTTCTGCGCTTCGGTGTAGGAGAGTGCGTCAATCGCGCTCAGCACGTTGAAGTACGCTGTGGCAGTGTTCAGGATCAGCGTCTGCTGGTCGGTTTGATAGGTCACATCCTGAATACCAGCACTCTTTTCCTGTAGGGTCAGGGCACGCCATTTGGACATATCAAACAGCGTCTGTGTCAATTGCAGTGAGGCGCTGGTAGCATTGGAGTTTACGCCGTTAGCGTCGCGGAAACCGTTGCTGTAGGTATAATCTGCACCTAAACCTAACTGTGGCAGCAAGGGGCTACGCGCTTCGTTAATCTTTTCAAACGCAGCATCACGATCGGCCGCTGATTTACGTAAATCAGGGTTGCCCAGACGTGCCTGCTGGTAGACCTGTAACAGGTTTTCCGCCTGGCTCATTGCACTGAAGCCCGTCAGGCTCAGGCCGATAAGGATGGGGAGCAATTTCTTCATTTGCATTCCTTGTTGTGAAGCAGTATTAGCGCTGATCTAATTAAAAAATAATTGCCGATTCTAACAGAATCTTCCATACCAAAAGGTTGGCGTAACGTGCCATCTGGCGGTAATTTGCACCAATCTACCATATAGCCTTACAAACGGCAGCCAAACAGCCTTGAAATTCACAATTTCATCACCATTGCTACCAGGACTCGACCCATGCAAAAACCAGAAAAGTTGCCCGTGACATTCGCCAAAAACGATGTAGAAATTATTGCACGAGAAACGCTTTATAGCGGTTTTTTTTCAATGGATCTTTACCGTTTCAGGCATCGCCTGTTTAACGGGGAAATGAGCGGCGAAATCAGACGCGAAATTTTTGAGCGCGGGCATGCGGCAGTCTTGCTACCCTTTGACCCAGTGCGTGACGAAGTTGTGCTGGTGGAGCAGATCCGCATCGCCGCTTATGACGTCAGTGAGAGCCCGTGGCTGCTGGAGATGGTGGCCGGGATGATCGAAGAAGGTGAAACGGTTGAAGACGTCGCCCGGCGCGAGGCGCTGGAAGAGGCCGGACTGGTGGTGGGTCGCACCAAGCCGGTGCTGAGCTATCTGGCAAGCCCGGGCGGTACCAGCGAGCGCTTGTCCATTATGGTGGGCGAAGTGGACGCCACGACGGCGGAAGGGATCCACGGTCTGGCAGATGAAAACGAAGATATTCGGGTTCATGTGGTGAGCCGGGAACAGGCTTATCAGTGGGTAGAAGAGGGGAAAATCGACAACGCAGCGTCTGTCATCGCCCTGCAATGGCTACAGCTGCATTATCAGACATTACGAAACGAGTGGAAAAAATGAAGCGCTATACGCCTGACTTCCCAGAAATGATGCGCCTGTGCGAAACCAATTTCGCACAGCTGCGCCGCCTGCTGCCGCGAAACGACGCACCCGGCGAAACGGTAAGCTATCAGGTGAGCAACGCGCAGTATCGGTTAACCATAACAGAATCAACGCGCTACACTACGCTGGTGGAGATTGAGCAAACGGCACCCAGCATTAGCTACTGGAGCCTGCCGTCGATGACGGTGCGCCTCTATCATGACGCGATGGTCGCTGAAGTGTGTTCAAGCCAGCAGATCTTTCGCTTCAAAGCGCGGTATGATTACCCCAATAAAAAGTTGCATCAACGCGACGAAAAGCATCAAATTAACCAGTTTTTAGCCGACTGGCTAAGATATTGTTTAGCACATGGAGCAATGGCGATTCCGGTTTGTTAGCGTCATAAACCTACCTAAGGACACCATTTGGAAAGCCTGTTGAACCTGACTGTTGCTGGTGGGGCGCCAGTCAGGATATTACAAATCACCGATACCCACCTTTTTGCCGAAAAGCATGAGACGCTACTGGGGGTCAACACCTGGGAGAGTTATCAGGCGGTGCTTAGCGCCATTCACGCTGAAAACCGTGCATGCGATCTGATTGTCGCAACGGGCGATCTGGCGCAGGATCAGTCCTCCGCGGCCTACCAGCATTTTGCTGAAGGCATCGCGAGCTTTAGCGTGCCTTGCGTCTGGCTGCCAGGAAACCATGACTTCCAGCCTGCTATGTACAGTTCTCTTCAGGATGCGGGCATTTCGCCGGCGAAATGTGTTTTTGCGGGTGAACAGTGGCAGATCCTGCTGCTTGACAGCCAGGTGTTCGGCGTCCCGCACGGTGAGTTAAGCGAGTTTCAGCTCGACTGGCTTGAGACCAAACTGGCTGCTGAACCTGAACGCCACACGCTGCTGTTGCTGCATCATCATCCTCTGCCGGCGGGCTGCAGCTGGCTCGATCAGCACAGCCTGCGCAACTCCGCAGCGCTGGATCGCGTGCTGGCCAAGTTCCCACGGGTGAAAAATCTGCTGTGTGGGCATATTCACCAGGAACAGGATCTCGACTGGAACGGACGCCGCATGCTGGCGACGCCATCGACCTGCGTTCAGTTTAAGCCGCACTGCGCCAACTTTACGCTGGATACCATCGCGCCAGGCTGGCGCTGGCTGGAACTGCATGCCGACGGCTCGCTGACCACGGAAGTCTGCCGTTTGACCGGTGCAAAATTCCGCCCGGATACCGCTTCAGAAGGCTATTGATGTCTACGCTCCTTTATCTGCACGGATTCAACAGCTCGCCGCGCTCCGCAAAAGCGACACAGTTTCGCCAGTGGCTGAGCGAGCATCACCCCGACGTTGAGATGATTATCCCGCAGCTGCCGCCTTACCCGGCAGAGGCCGCTGAGATGCTGGAATCTATTGTGCTTGCGCACGGCGGCGAAACCTTCGGTGTGGTCGGTTCATCCCTGGGCGGGTACTACGCCACCTGGCTTTCACAATGCTTCATGCTGCCCGCCGTTGTGGTTAATCCGGCGGTTCGGCCATTTGAGCTGCTGAGGGACTTTCTTGGCGTAAACGAGAACCCCTACACCGGGCAGCAATATGTGCTAGAGTCACGCCATATTTACGATCTCAAAGTTATGCAGGTCGACCCGCTTGAGGCGCCGGATCTCATCTGGCTGCTGCAACAGACGGGTGATGAAGTCCTGGATTACCGCCAGGCAGTGGCGTATTACGCCTCCTGCCGCCAGACTATAGAAGAGGGCGGAAACCATGCTTTCACGGGCTTTGAGAATCATTTCACCCAGATTGTCGATTTTCTTGGACTGCACAGCCACTGACAATCAATGCGAATTGCTAGTTTAAATCATGACGCAAACCTATAACGCTGATGCCATTGAGGTCCTCACCGGGCTTGAGCCGGTTCGCCGCCGCCCGGGGATGTACACCGATACGACGCGCCCAAACCATCTGGGCCAGGAAGTTATTGATAACAGTGTGGACGAAGCGCTGGCGGGCCATGCCAAACGCGTCGACGTTATCCTGCACGCCGATCAGTCGCTGGAAGTCATCGACGACGGGCGCGGCATGCCGGTGGATATCCACCCGGAAGAGGGCGTGCCTGCCGTTGAGCTGATCCTCTGTCGTCTGCACGCGGGCGGTAAGTTCTCCAACAAGAACTACCAGTTCTCCGGTGGTCTGCACGGCGTGGGCATTTCCGTCGTGAACGCCTTGTCCAAACGCGTGGAAGTGAACGTTCGTCGCGACGGTCAGGTCTATAACATCGCGTTTGAAAATGGCGATAAGGTGCAGGATCTGCAGGTTGTCGGCACGTGCGGCAAACGCAATACCGGCACCAGCGTCCACTTCTGGCCTGACGAAAGCTTCTTCGACAGCCCGCGCTTTTCCGTTTCTCGCCTGACGCACCTGCTGAAAGCCAAAGCGGTGCTGTGTCCGGGCGTGGAAATCACCTTTACCGATCACGTTAACAATACCGCACAAACCTGGTGCTACGCCGACGGTCTGAACGACTACCTGTGCGAAGCGGTAAACGGCCTGCCAACGCTGCCGGAAAAACCGTTTGTCGGTAACTTTAGCGGCGATACCGAAGCCGTGGACTGGGCGCTGCTGTGGCTGCCGGAAGGCGGCGAGCTGCTGACGGAAAGCTACGTTAACCTGATCCCGACCATGCTCGGCGGTACGCACGTTAACGGACTGCGTCAGGGGCTGCTGGACGCGATGCGTGAGTTCTGCGAATACCGCAATATTCTGCCACGCGGCGTGAAGCTGTCGGCGGAAGATATCTGGGATCGCTGCGCCTACGTGCTCTCCGTGAAGATGCAGGATCCGCAGTTTGCCGGCCAGACCAAAGAGCGCCTGTCGTCACGTCAGTGCGCGGCATTCGTCTCCGGCGTGGTGAAAGATGCGTTTACCCTGTGGCTGAACCAGAACGTGCAGGCGGCAGAGATGCTGGCCGAAATGGCGATTTCCAGCGCCCAGCGTCGTCTGCGTGCTGCGAAGAAAGTGGTGCGTAAAAAGCTGACCAGCGGCCCTGCGCTGCCTGGCAAGCTTGCGGACTGTACCGCGCAGGATCTCAACCGTACCGAGCTGTTCCTCGTGGAAGGGGACTCGGCGGGCGGATCGGCCAAGCAGGCGCGCGATCGTGAATATCAGGCGATCATGCCGCTCAAGGGTAAGATCCTGAACACCTGGGAGGTCTCTTCTGATGAAGTGCTGGCCTCGCAGGAAGTGCACGATATCTCGGTAGCGATCGGCATCGATCCGGACAGCGACGATCTGAGCCAGCTGCGCTACGGCAAGATCTGTATCCTCGCGGATGCGGACTCCGATGGTCTGCACATCGCCACGCTGCTGTGCGCGCTCTTCGTGAAGCATTTCAAAACGCTGGTGAAAAACGGTCACGTCCACGTGGCGCTGCCGCCGCTGTACCGTATCGACCTCGGCAAAGAGGTTTACTACGCGCTGACGGAAGAAGAGAAAGCGGGCGTGCTGGAACAGCTGAAGCGCAAGAAGGGCAAACCGAACGTGCAGCGCTTTAAAGGGCTGGGCGAGATGAACCCGATGCAGCTTCGCGAAACGACGCTGGATCCGAACACGCGCCGTCTGGTGCAGCTGACGATCAGCGACGAAGACGAACAGCAAACCAACGCCATGATGGATATGCTCCTTGCCAAGAAACGTTCGGAAGACCGACGCAACTGGCTGCAGGAGAAAGGCGATATGGCGGATATTGAGGCCTGATGCCCTCACCCTAACCCTCTCCCACAGGGAGAGGGAATGGATCGTAGGCCCGGTAAGCGTTAGCGCCACCGGGCTTTTTTACGTCAAAACTCCATCTTCACCGTAAACTGCACTTCGCGCGGATCGCCAATCTGGTTGCCCAGGTTGTTGGTCGCAATGGACGACGTGTAGTAGGTCTTATCAAACAGATTTTTCACGTTCACCTGCAGCGTCACCGGATACTGTAGCTTCATTTTGTACGCCGCAAACGCATCCGCCACGAAATAGCCCGGCAGATAATAATCCGCACCGTTGGTTGCGGAACGACGGCTTACGCCGTGCCCGCCGCCGCCCAGCGTCAGGGTATTCCCGGCAAACGCATTGTGAATATCGTAGGTCAGGAACAGGGAGCCGGTATGGCGCGGCACGTTTGGCAGCGGTTTGCCCGCATAGTCCGGGTCTTCCAGCACCTTCGCGTCGGTATAGCCGTAGCTGGCGATAATGTTGGTGTTCTCGGTCAGCGAGCCGGCAAGATCCACCTCCACGCCCTGGGAGCGCACGCGGCCCGCGGTTTTAGCGACGGTTTCATCACCAATGCTTTCGGTGTACAGCACGTTGCGCTTGTGGATATCAAACAGCGCGATATTGGCGGTAATGCCGTCGAACAGGTCAAACTTAGCGCCGATTTCATACGCGTTAGACGTTTCCGGCGGCAGGTCGCCGATGTAGCTCGCAATGGACGACTGCGGCATAAACGTCTGGGAATAGTTGGCAAACAGCGAGACCGCTGGGGTGAGCTTATAAACAAGACCCAGCTTCGGCGTCCACTGGTCGTCGCGGCTGTCGGTGTTCACGTTAAACGGACGGCCTTTCCCCGCATACTGGGTGTAATACTGATAGCGCATTCCGGCGACGGCGATCCACTTATCGGTCAGGTACAGCGCGTCCTGCGCGTAGGCGGAGTAGCTCTCCTGCTTGATGGTTTGATCGCTGTCGGCTGCCGAGACGGTGGTGCACTTGCCGAGGCTGCCGTAGCTCGGGTTGTAAATATTGAAATCCTTAACGTTCTTACAGCGGATCATGTCCGTACGCAGCAGATCGTAATTCTCATACGACACGCCGGTCAGGATCTCATTGTAAAAGCCCGCGATGTCCACGTTTCCCTGTAGATCCGCGCGCGTCGTGTGCATGCGCTGGGTCGAGCCCTGGGTCGCATCCACGCGGCGGGTCAGGGTGCCGGTTTTTGAATCGTAGGCCATCACGCGGGCCTGGTTATCGCTGTATTTATCCTGGCTGTAGCTGTAGTCAAACTTCGCGGTCCACTGGCTGTTGAGGCGATACTCCGCGTTGAGCTGAGCGAGATCGGACTGACCGTCGGTCACGTTAAACGGTTCGTCGAAGCGGGTTTTACGATCGACGTCGACGGCTTTTTTAGTGTTGAGATCGAAGATCGTTCCGCGATCGAACGGCGTTTTATAGTCGCGATGCGAATAGAGCACGGTCACAGTGGCATCGTCGCCGAACCAGGTCAGCGACGGGGCGATAAAGGTGCTGCGTTCGTTGCCGAAATTACGCCAGTAATCCTCGTCCTGATATTCGCCCGTCAGGCGATACGCCAGACGCGTGCCGTCAATCGGGCCGGTAACATCAACCTGTCCGGTGCCGCCGCCAAAGCTGGACGAGGTAGCGGAAAGTGAGCCGCCGAAGGTCTTCTCCGGGCGTTTGGTGACGACGTTGATCAGGCCGCCGGGGTCGAGAATACCGTATAGGGTCGAGGCCGGGCCTTTCAGCACCTCCACGCGCTCGGTTGCGGCATTAAAGCTGCGCGGCAGCACGGTGCGCAGGCCGTTGGTCATGATCGAGCCGTCGCGGTTCGCGCCAAATCCGCGGCGCACGAAGGCATCCTGCGTACCGCCCAGGGTGTTGGTCTGCACCACGTTGCTGACGTTATAGAGCGCTTCATCCAGCGTGGTGGCATGCTGATCCTCCAGCACTTTGTCGCTGACGGTATTGACCACCTGCGGGATGTCCAGCATCGGCATGTTGGTTAACGTCGCGGTGGAGGTATTCAACGGCTGATAGCCATTCGTGGCCTCCGCCGTCGTATTTGGATCGGCGGTGACAGTAAGCGTTTCGCCGTCTTTAGTCGCGGTGTTATCTGCTGCCTGCACCAGCGGCGCCATGAACAGCAGTGAAAAGAGCGCGCGCCCTTTTACCCCAGAGAGTGAAGGTGTGAACGTAGCCATTACATCTGTTATCCCGAAATATCCCGCGAATGACGTTTCGCGGAAAAATGTGTGAGTCATTGCCCTTTACGGTCTGTCCGTTAGCCACGGCGGGCATCGGACATGTAATTGAGAATCATTCAATCATGCGCGAATGTAGTAGTAAATGGAAAAAAGCAAAAATCGGCTACAACGTTTATCCGGGCGTATAAGCGCAGCGGGACAATTATTAACTTATTGAATTAAATGCTTTTGAAAGTCATTTCTTGTTCATTCCCCCTTAGACTTATCCCTGGTTTTATCAGGGTGTTTCTTCTCTTGACTACTACATGGCGCAGCGTCAAACTCTCAAAAGAGAATGATTTTTATTTATATTTGTTGCGCTTTTTTATTACGTTGGCATTCACGTGGCTCACAACACAAAAAAACCGGGACTGGTTCTGGAGAACCTCTCTGCGGGCTATCAGAAAAAAATCATCGTTGATGATATCTCCCTTGCGATCCCACAGCAGAAAATGACCGTGCTGGTAGGGGCGAACGGCTGCGGAAAATCCACGCTGCTGAGCACCATTGCGCGTTTGCTTCAGCCGCTTGGCGGCGCGGCAGTTCTCGACGGCAAGGCGATCCACGAGCAGCCGACCAAAGCCGTCGCCCGCGAACTGGGTATCCTGCCGCAGTCTCCGCTGCTGCCGGAAGGGTTAACCGTCTTTGAGCTGGTCTCGCGCGGGCGTTTTCCCTGGCAAAACTTTATGCGCCAGTGGAGCGACGAGGACGAGCTGGCAGTGGAAGAGGCCCTGCGTCTGACCGGAACGGCGGAGTTTGCCCATATGCCGGTGGAAAGCTTATCCGGCGGCCAGCGTCAGCGCTGCTGGATCGCCATGGCGCTGGCGCAGCAAACGCCGTATATCCTGCTTGACGAGCCCACGACGTTTCTCGATCTTCGCTATCAGGTGGAGATCCTGGAACTGCTGCACACCCTGACCCGCCAGCACGGACGTACCGTCGTGGTGGTGCTGCACGATCTCAACTTCGCCGTGAACTACGGCGATTCGCTGGTCTTTTTACGCCAGGGGAAAGTTGAAGGCGTATTGCATGAGGGCGATGTTTGCACGCCGGAGCTGATCAAAGCGGTGTTTGATGTCGACGTGCATATGTCCATAAACCCGTTGACCGGCAAGCCGTTCTTTATGCCGTTTCGCCAGAGCACCGTTCAGCCATGATGCGCTCCTCTCTGCCCTTTCCGATCTTCGCACTGCTGCTAGTGCTGGGCGCGATTATGCACCTGGGCATCGGCGCACGCTTCATCGCCCCGCAGACGGTGGTGGAGGCATTCTTCCATTTCGATCCGCGCAATTTCGACCATAACGTCATTATCAAATTAAGACTGCTGCGCCTCTGCGCCGCGATGGTGACGGGCGCCGCGCTCGGCGTGGCGGGCGTGCTGCTGCAGTCCGTGATCCGCAACCCGCTCGGCGAGCCGCATATTCTGGGGCTCAACGCCGGGGCCGCGCTGGCGGTAGTGATTACCAGCGCGCTTGGGCTGTCGCTGCCGTTTGGTCGCCCGCTCGTTGCCGCCGCCGGTGCCGCCGCGCTGTTTTTGCTGGTGCTGATGTTCTCCTCGTCCGGTCGCACCGGGCTTACGCCGATGAAGGTCACGCTGTGCGGCGTGGCGATGTCGGCGTTTGCCTCGTCGATTACCGCCGCGGTGTTAATTCTCGATGAACAGACGCTGCTCTCTCTGCGCACCTGGCTCGCGGGTGATATCGCCGGGATCAACGCGCAGATGCTCCAGAGCGCCCTGTGGGCTGCAGCCGCTGGTTTTGTTCTCGCCATCGGTCTATCGCCCTCGCTCAACATGCTTGCGCTGGGAGACCGAATGGCGCAGGGGCTTGGCGTGTCGCTGCTGAAAACCCGCCTGCTCGCCCTGCTGGCCATCGCGCTGCTCTGCGGCGCGGCCGTCTCAATTGCCGGGCCGATTGGCTTTATCGGCCTGGTCGTGCCGCAGCTCATTCGCCGTCTGGTGTCGGTCGATTTACGCGTGATGGTGCCGCTGTCAGCCCTGTGCGGCGCGCTGGTTCTGCTGCTGGCGGATATCGCCGCCCGCTCGCTGTTTACGCCCTGGGAGCTGGCAACCGGCATCATGACGGCCCTGGTCGGCGCACCCGTATTCATCTTTATGGCGTCGAGGATGTTCAAATGAACCGGGCCGGATTCCGCGCGATCCGTATTGGCCGTGTATCGGCGCTGGTTCGCCCGCGGGCGCTGGCGTGCCTGACGCTTTTGGCGCTGGTGGCGTTAAGCCTGCTGGGCTTTGGTCTGACGCACGGATCTCTGCCTGTTCCCACCTCCGCCATCGGGCGCGCGCTGTTTTCTCCTGAGAGTCTGACGGCGGAGACGCGCTACATCGTGATGGATATTCGCCTGCCGCGCCTGCTGATGGCGGTGCTGTGCGGCGCGATGCTCGGCATGGCGGGGGCGGCAATGCAGTCCATCACCCGCAATGGTCTGGCCGATCCCGGGCTTATCGGCGTGAAGGAGGGCTGTAGCGCGGCGGTACTGCTGCTGATTTTTCAGTTCCCGGCGCTGGGCCTGGCCTGGCGTCCTCTGGTCGGCATGGCCGGTGGACTGCTTACCGCGCTGCTGGTTATCGGCCTGGCGCGCGATATCTCGCGCCCGCGGTTCATCCTGATCGGCATCGGCGTGTCGTGGGCGTTTGCCGCCGCAATGGGCGTCTTTATCACCACCGCCGACGTGCGGGACGTGCAGACGGCGATGCTGTGGCTGGCGGGAAGCCTGCATGCGGCAAACTGGACGCTGGTGGGGTTAGCCGCGCTCTGGGCTGCCCCCGCGTTTGCGCTGCTGCTTTTTACCGCACGGGCTGCGGACGTGGCGTTGCTCGGCAATCAGGCCGCCGTGGGCCTTGGCGTGCGCATAACCCGGCTGGCGCTGCTGCGAGTTCTCGCTCCGGTGGTGCTGACGGCGGCCTGCGTCTCGTGCGTGGGCGGTATTGGTTTCGTGGGGCTTATTGCCCCGCATATGGCGCGCCTGCTGCTGCGCGGTGGGCAAACCGCGCTCCTGACTGGAAGCGCCGTGCTGGGCGCGCTGCTGGTGCTGCTGGCTGATAATGTCGGACGTCTGGCATTCCTCCCGCTGCAGCTGCCGGCGGGAATTGTGATTTCATTGATTGGCGGACCGTTTTTCCTGCTGCTGCTCTGGCAGCGTCGGGACAGATTTTAGGAGACTATGATGCGCGTACTGTTTTCGATGCTGTTGCTGGTGGGGTTCGCGGTGGGTGCGGCGGAGCCGACGCAGACGTTTACTGACGATCTGAACCGAAAAGTGGTGGTGCCGGTTCATCCGAAACGGATTGTCTCTTTACACGATCTGGATATCACCATTCCGCTGATTGAGCTTGGCGTGCCGCCGGTGGCAAGCCATGGCCGCACGCGGCCGGACGGCAGCCACTTTCTGCGCTCCAGCGGCATGTTGACCGGCGTCGACTTCGATAATTCCGACATTAAATTTATCGGCACGGCCGATATCGACATTGAAGCCATCGCCGCCGCAAAGCCTGACCTGATCGTTACCGAGCCGACCCGCAACACCCCGGTGGAACAGCTGGCGAAAATTGCCCCGACGGTGAGCATCGATCATCTCGACGGCGGCGCGCCGGAGATCTACCGCAAGCTGGCTCAGCTGACGGGAACGCAGGCGCGGCTTAAGGTTCTGGAGCGGCGCTATCAGGAGCAGATTAAGGCGCTGAAGGCGACTATTGATACCCGCAAGGTGACCGTGTCCGTGATTCAGGCGAATCAGGGAAAGATTAACGCCATGCACAGCTACCACTCGCTGGGCCGCGTGCTGCGCGACGCCGGGTTCACCTTCCCGCCGCTGATTGAGAGCATCCCGGAAGGAGGGCGCATCGACGTCAGCGCCGAGCGCCTGCCGGAGCTGGATGCCGATTTCGTCTTCGCCACCTGGCGCGGGGATACGGGCGGTAAACCGCAGGACGAGCTGGCGGCGATGGATGCGGTCATGCCGGGCTGGTGTCAGTTCCTGAATGCCTGCCGAACCGGGCATTACGTACTGATCTCGCGTGAAGAGGCCATCTCGAATTCGTACGCCTCGTTAGGGCTGATGGCCGCGCAGGTGCAGTCGCAGATTGCCGGACGTCCGCTGCCGGAGGCGACACGGTGATCCGCAAAGAGAAAGGGCGCGTGGATGTCTATGGCGACCGCTTTCGCGCGCGCGCGCATCAGCTGACGCCGCGTCTGCTGCAGGTTGCACGCTATATTCATGACAACCGAGAAGCGGTGATGGAACAGACCGCAATGGAGATCGCGACGCTGTTGAAAACCTCAGACGCCACGGTGGTCCGCGCCATTCAGGCGCTGGGTTTCGCCGGGCTGCGCGATCTCAAGCAAACGCTGGAGCAGTGGTTTGGTCCGGTGGTCACCTCCAGCGAAAAGATGTCCACCACGGTGAATACGCTCGCCAGCGACGTCAACGCGAGCATTGATTTCGTGCTGGAGGGGCATCAGCACACCTGCGAAGTGTTATCCGAGCCCCACAACCGCTACGCGATGGCCCAGGCCGTCTCTCTGCTGGCGCAGACGAGGCAGGTCGCCATATTTGGCATTGGCGCCTCCGGCATTCTGGCCGAGTACACCGCCAGGCTGTTCAGCCGAATGGGGTTACCCGCCACGCCGCTTAACCGTACCGGAATAGGGCTTGCCGAGCAGCTGATTGCGCTTCAGCGCGGCGACGTGCTGGTGATGATGGCGCAGAAATCCGCGCACCGGGAGGGGCAAACCACGCTGCGTGAAGCGAAGCGTCTGGGCATTCCAACCATCCTGCTGACCAACGCCCTCGACTCACGCTTCAGCAAGGAGGCCAGCGTGGTGATTCACGTTCCGCGCGGCGGCGAAAAAGGCAAAATTCCGCTCCACGGTACGGTGCTGCTGTGTCTGGAGATGATTATTTTATCCGTGGCCTCCACCGAGCCGCAGCGCACCATCAAGTCGATGAAGCGCATCAACGAGTTACATCGTGGGTTAAAACCGGGGAAGAAAAGCAGCTGATTTCCCCGGCTCGCGGATCACGCCTTAGGAATACGCAGCGTCTGGCCAGGATAGATTTTATCCGGGCTGGAGAGCATCGGGCGGTTAGCCTCAAAAATCTTATTGTACTTGTTGGCATCGCCGTAGACGGTTTTGGAGATAGCGCTCAGGGTATCGCCGGATTTCACCGTATAGTAGGTGGCTTCATCTTTGGCATCGGTCGCGGTGATGTTGTTCTCCACCTCGCTGACGCCCGCGATGTTCCCGACGGCGACCTGGATTTTTTCTTTCTGCTCCTGGGTCAGCCCGTCACCCGTCACGCTGGCTTTGCCGTCGGTAACGTTAACCTGAACCTTATCTGAACCGGGAATATTGAGTTTTTTGAGATGCTCGGTGATTTTGTCACTCTGGCCTTTATGATCGGTCAGGTTATCCCATAGCTTTTCGCCTGCTTCTTTCACGAAGTTAAAAAGACCCATTCCATCCTCCTGTTAATCATGAAGTCAGAATAAGCATAGCAGTTGAGTTTTAAGCTGATAAAAAACCCGGTAGCGCTGACGCTCACCGGGCCTGGATCTGTTCGTCCTCTCCCTGTGGGAGAGGGCGGGGTGAGGGGAAACTTAAACCCCTTGCTCCAGAATGCGGATGTGGGTCTCCAGCACGTCACCCTTCACCGCATCGCTCCACGCTTTCATGTGAGGGGTCTGCAGGTGCGCTTCAAGGTGCGCGACGGTTTCCCACTGCTCAACCATGATGATTGAGTCTGGCGCGGTCGCCTGGAAGCTGGCGTCAGTGGCGGCATCCACCATCGGCGCGTAGCCGTGGCAGCCTTCTTCTTTCAGTACGGTCGGGATAATTTTCACGAACTGATCCAGCACCGCCTGACGGTGATGTTGACCTGGACGAGTACGGATTTCTGCGATTACGGTAAGCATGTTTACTACTCCTTTAATTCCAGGCTACCAGTTAAGCAAAAATTTTCGCGAGATGCTTGCGATATTCTGCGATATAGCTCGGGACGTCAGGCATTTTAATCACGTCGTTGACGATAAAGGTCGGCAGCGGATCCATGCCCAGGAACTGGTTAGCCTTGTGGAACGGCAGGTACGCGCCGTCGACGCCCACGCCTTCGAAGAACTGATCTTTATCGGTGAAGGCTTCCAGCGGGGCGTTCCAGGTCAGCGAGAGCATATATTTTTTGCCCTGAATCAGGCCGCCCGAGCCGTATTTTTTGGAGGCGTCAGAGCGGGTGCGGCCATCGCTGGCATACAGTGAACCGTGACCTTCGGTGAACACGTCGTCCATGTATTTTTTTACGGTCCACGGCGCGCCCATCCACCAGCCTGGCATCTGCCAGATCACCACGTCAGCCCACAGGAAGTTCTGCACTTCGGCCTTCACGTCATAATTGCTGTCCGCGCGCACGACCTTAACATCATGCCCGGCGTCGCGCAGGAAACCGTCCGCGACCTCGGTCAGGGTGTCATTCAGCTGGCCTTTAGAATGCGCAAATTCTTTTGCACCGTTGATAATCAGGATGTTGCTCATTATTTGTCCTCGATGATGAGAGTATGGCCAGTATTCTACGCGCGAGGACGGTGCGGTAAAATGAGCAAAATGTGCAAAGTCTTTTGCGTTAAACGCAATAATCCCTACCAGCTGACCTTCACTTCAAAACCGCCTTCAGGCGCATTGCTCAGCGAAACGCGCATCCCGTGTAGGGTGGCGATGCGTTTTACAATGGATAACCCCAGCCCGCTGCCCGTGGCATCCTGACCCGGCGGACGATAAAAGCGCTCGCCGACGCGCGCCAGCGCGTCAGGTGAAATGCCTGGACCGTTGTCGCGCACGGTAAAGCCACGCGCGTCCAGCGTCACGTCCACCACGCTGCCGCGCGGGCTGTAGCGAATCGCGTTATCCAGCAGGTTGCGCACCAGCAGGCTCATGAGGAGCTGCTGGCCCGTGCGTGTAACCTCTGGTGCATGGATGTTCAGGCGAAGATCAATGCCCGCCTGCTGCGCCGGATGCCAGATATCCAGCACGGCTGACTGCAGCAAGTCGGCCAGGGGAATCGGTTCGACATCGTCAAGGTTATCCAGCGAGTCCAGACGCGACAGCGTGAGGAGTTGATCCACCAGCCGGGAGGCGCGGTCGATACCCGCATGTAGCTGCGAAAGGGCTTTGGACTGCGCCTCGGGATCGTCCTGATACAGCTGCGCCACGTCAGTTTGCACCTTCAGTGCCGCCAGCGGGCTGCGTAGCTCGTGGGCGGCATCGGACGTAAAGCGGCGCTCGCGGGTCATCATCTCCTGGGTGCGCGCGAAGAGATGATTCAGCGCGTCGAGCAGGGGGCGCACTTCCGTAGGAAGGCCCTCCGTCGGCAGTTTATCGGTGGCATCCGGCGAGCGGGAGCGCAGGGTCTGCGCCAGCTTTTTCAGCGGCTTCAGCTCCCGACTCAGGAGGACGATCAGCAGCAGCAACATCACGGGCAGCGCCACCAGCCAGGGGGTCAGCTGCGAGCTGACCACGTCCAGCGCCATCTCCTCGCGGTACTCCCACTCCTGGCCGACCACCACGCGGTATTTTCCGTCAGGTGAAGTCAGCCATAAAAAACGCCACTCGTCGTTGTCGCCCTGTAGCTGCCCGTTATCGAACCCGTCGCGGCGATAGTGGTACGGAATATCGCGTCCGTTTTCACCGTCGTTGAGGAGCATTTTGCCGTCGACGGCGTAAATGGCGAAAGCCAGCGCGTCGTCGTCCAGACGACCGTGCTTCACTTTTTTCGGGATCTCGCGCATGCGTTCGGGGGCGCGGATCTCGTCCAGATCCATCGTCAGCAGCCGTTTAGCAAACAGCATCTGCTGGGTATCGAACAGCTTGTCGAGCTTGTGGGTCGTCTGCTGCCAGGCGACCAGGCTGGCGGCAAACCAGGCCGTCAGAGAGAGCAGCAGGAAGAGAAGCGTCAGGCGCAGCTTAAGGCTAAGGCGTTGCGTCAGTTTCATGCGTTACCCAGGGTGTAGCCGATGCCGTGCACGGTGCGGATAAACTCGCTCCCAAGCTTGCGGCGCAAATGATGGACGTGAACCTCGATGGCGTTGCTGGAGACGTCGTCGTCCCAGGTATAGAGTTTTTCCTCGATCAGCTTTCGCGGCAGCACCCGACCGGCGTTACGCATTAACAGCTCCAGCAGCGCGAACTCTTTCGGCTTGAGCGTCAGCGGCTCACCGTCCAGCGTGGCGATGAGACGGGTCGGATCGAGCGTGACCTTCCCGTGACGCAGTTCGCTACGCGCCTGGCCGTGGCTGCGGCGGACCAGCGCTTCGAGGCGGGCACCCACTTCGATCAGCGCGAACGGCTTACAGAGATAATCATCCGCCCCAAGACGCAGCCCTTCGACGCGCTGGTTAAGCGCATCCCGCGCCGTCAGAATTAATACCGGCTCGCTGCGCCCGCTTTCGCGCCACGCGCGCAGAATGTCCAGACCGTCAATTTCCGGCAGCGTCAGATCCAGCACCACGGCATCATAGGGTGCAGAGGAGAGAGCGGCCTGGCCGGTTTTACCGTCGGTAAACCAGTCCACGCTAAAGCCCATTTTGCTTAGCCCCGCCTTGATACCGTCGCCGATTAACCTGTCGTCTTCTACCAGTAAAATACGCATGTTCCCTCCTTGATGCCGTCAGTAAACCCTCTGTAAGCGCCTGCTGTACAGCAATAATAAATAAATTTTTCCCTTAAGAAGTTGTTAAGGATTACCCTGTTAAATGGATTGCGAAACGACATTAAAGGGAGAGATGAAAATGAAAAAATTCGCTGCAATTGCTGCCATCATGATGATGACCACCGCGCCGGTCTTTGCTGCTCAGGGCGGTTTTACTGGCCCATCGGCCACACAGACCCAGACGCAAACTCAGCAGGGCGGTTTTGTCGATAACAACGCCAACCTCACCACCGCGGCAAAAGTGAAAGACCTGAAGGACGATGCCTGGGTGAAGCTGCGCGGGAACATTACCGAGCGCCTGTCCGATGACCGCTACACCTTCCGCGATGAGTCCGGCACGGTCGTAGTTGAGATTGACCACAAGCGCTGGAACGGCGTGACCGTCACTCCGCAGGATAAAGTTGAACTGCAGGGTAAAGTCGATAAAGACTGGAACGAGTTTGAAATCGACGTGAAGCAGGTTATTAAGCTGAACAAATAACCCGAAAAGGGCCGCCTGTGCGGCCCTTTTTCTTTGTGACTCAATTCATCAGATGAGGTAGTATCTGCGGCAATATTGCCTGAAACCCTTCGGTTTCTGAGTTGAGGAATCACACGTAATGAGCGATATGGCAGAGCGCCTCGCGCTACATGAATTCACGGAAAACGCCTACCTGAACTACTCCATGTACGTCATCATGGACAGGGCGTTGCCGTTTATCGGGGATGGCCTGAAGCCCGTTCAGCGCCGCATCGTCTATGCGATGTCCGAACTGGGGCTGAACGCCACCGCCAAGTTCAAGAAATCCGCCCGTACCGTCGGTGACGTACTGGGTAAATACCACCCGCACGGCGACAGCGCCTGTTATGAAGCGATGGTGCTGATGGCGCAGCCGTTCTCTTACCGCTACCCGCTGGTGGACGGGCAGGGGAACTGGGGTGCGCCGGACGATCCGAAATCCTTCGCGGCGATGCGTTATACCGAATCCCGTCTCTCTAAATATGCCGAAGTGCTGCTGGGCGAGCTGGGTCAGGGAACCGTTGACTGGGTGCCAAACTTCGACGGTACGATGCAGGAGCCGAAGATGCTGCCCGCGCGTCTGCCGAACATCCTGCTGAACGGTACCACCGGTATCGCGGTCGGTATGGCGACGGACATTCCGCCGCACAACCTGCGTGAAGTGGCGAAAGCCGCTATTACCCTCATCGAGCAGCCGAAAGCGACGCTCGACGAGCTGCTGGATATCGTGCAGGGGCCAGATTTCCCGACCGAAGCTGAGATCATCACCTCGCGCGCGGAAATCCGCAAAATCTACCAGAACGGTCGCGGCTCCGTGCGCATGCGCGCGGTGTGGAATAAAGAGGACGGCGCCGTGGTGATCACCGCGCTGCCGCATCAGGTTTCCGGTGCTAAAGTGCTGGAGCAGATCGCCTCCCAGATGCGCAATAAAAAGCTGCCGATGGTGGACGACCTGCGCGACGAATCGGATCATGAGAACCCGACCCGTCTGGTTATCGTGCCGCGTTCCAACCGCGTGGACATGGAGCAGGTGATGAACCACCTGTTTGCCACCACCGATCTGGAAAAAAGCTACCGCATCAACCTGAACATGATTGGCCTCGACGGACGCCCGGCGGTGAAAAATCTGCTGGAGATCCTCACCGAATGGCTGACCTTCCGCCGCGATACTGTCCGTCGTCGTCTGAACCATCGTCTGGAGAAAGTGCTTAAGCGCCTGCATATCCTCGAAGGTTTGCTGGTGGCGTTCCTCAATATCGATGAAGTGATTGAGATCATCCGTACCGAGGACGAGCCGAAGCCGGCGCTGATGTCGCGCTTTGGCATCAGCGAAACCCAGGCCGAAGCGATCCTCGAACTGAAGCTGCGCCATCTCGCCAAACTGGAAGAGATGAAGATCCGCGGCGAGCAGAACGAGCTGGAAAAAGAGCGCGATCAGCTGCAGGCGATCCTCGCGTCCGAGCGCAAGATGAACACCCTGCTTAAGAAAGAGCTGCAGGCCGATGCAGACGCCTTCGGCGACGACCGTCGTTCTCCGCTGCACGAGCGCGAAGAAGCGAAGGCGATGAACGAGCATGACATGCAGCCGTCCGAGCCGGTCACCATTGTTCTGTCGCAGAGCGGCTGGGTGCGCAGCGCCAAAGGCCACGATATCGACGCGCCGGGGCTGAGCTACAAAGCGGGCGACAGCTTCAAAGCGGCGGTGAAAGGCAAGAGCAACCAGCCGGTGGCGTTTATCGACTCCACCGGCCGCAGCTACGCCATCGACCCGATTACGCTGCCTTCCGCGCGCGGGCAGGGCGAGCCGCTCACCGGCAAGCTGACGCTGCCGCCGGGTGCGACGGTTGACCATATGCTGATGGAAGCCGATGACCAGAAGCTGCTCATGGCGTCCGATGCGGGCTACGGCTTTATCTGTACCTTCAACGATCTGGTCTCCCGTAACCGTGCCGGTAAGGCGCTGATTAGCCTGCCGGACAACGCCCACGTGATGGCGCCGCTGGTGATCGAGAACGAAAGCGACATGCTGCTGGCGATCACCACCGCCGGACGTATGCTGATGTTCCCGGTCAGCGATCTGCCGGAGCTGTCGAAAGGCAAGGGCAACAAGATCATCAACATCCCGTCGGCGGAAGCCGCGAAAGGCGAAGATGGCCTGGCGCACCTCTTCCTCCTGCCGCCGCAGAGTACGCTGACCATTCACGTCGGCAAGCGTAAGATCAAGCTGCGTCCGGAAGAGCTGCAGAAAGTGGTGGGTGAGCGCGGTCGCCGCGGCTCGCTGATGCGCGGCCTGCAGCGCATCGACCGCGTGGAGATTGACTCTCCTGCACGCAGCACCGCGGGTGACAGCGAAGAGTAATGTCGTGATATCCCCCTCTGCCCGGAGGGGGAGTTTCAATAAAATTTCCCGTAAAATCGTTGTTAATTCGTGCGTTGCGATTAACAATACGCGCTCGTAATAAAGTCCTTACCTGGCCACAGGTGAAGTATAATTGTCAGCTGTTGGGGCTTCAGAGGTCGCTATGCTATATATTGTTCGTCTTATTCTTACCGTAATCTACTGCATTCTGGTCTGTATTTTCGGCTCTATTTATTGCCTTTTCAGCCCGCGTAATCCGAAGCATGTTGCCACCTTTGGCCATATGTTCGGTCGTCTTGCGCCGCTGTTTGGTCTGAAGGTTGAAAAACGTCTGCCTGAAGGGGCGGAGAATTTCGGTAACGCCATCTATATCGCCAACCATCAGAACAATTACGATATGGTGACCGCCGCAAATATCGTGCTTCCACCGACCGTGACGGTGGGAAAAAAAAGCCTGCTGTGGATCCCGTTTTTTGGCCAGCTGTACTGGCTGACCGGTAACCTGCTGATCGACCGTAACAACCGCGCGAAAGCGCACAGCACCATTGCGGAAGTGGTGAATCATTTTAAAAAGCGCAAAATCTCAATCTGGATGTTCCCGGAAGGAACGCGCAGCCGCGGCCGCGGCCTGCTGCCGTTTAAAACCGGGGCGTTTCATGCCGCAATTGCGGCAGGTGTTCCAATTATTCCTGTGTGCGTTTCCAATACTTCGAATAAGATTAATCTTAACCGCCTGAATAACGGGCTGGTGATTGTCGAAATGCTGCCACCCGTCGATACCAGCAAATACGGTAAAGACCAGGTGCGCGAGCTGGCAGCGCACTGCCGTGAGCTGATGGCTCAGCATATTGCGCAGCTCGACAAAGAAGTCGCAGAGAGAGAAGCCGCCGGTAAGATTTAATCCGGCGTTGAAGGGAAAACGAATTCCCGCGTTGTTAGTCGTTTCAGATGGAGCTTATATGTCACTCAGTCGGCGTCAGTTTATTCAGGCTTCCGGGATCGCCCTTTGTGCGGGTGCGATGCCGCTGACAGCCAGCGCCGCCGGGCAGCAACAGCCGCTGCCTATTCCGCCATTAATTGAATCTCGTCGCGGTCAGCCGCTTTTCCTGACGCTGCAGCGCAGCCACTGGTCCTTCACCCAGGGAACGCGCGCGCCGGTCTGGGGCATTAACGGACGTTACCTTGGGCCGACCATACGCGTGTGGAATGGCGATGACGTAAAGCTCATCTACAGTAACCGCACCCCTGAAAATGTTGCCATGACCATCAGCGGCCTACAGGTGCCCGGCCCGTTGATTGGCGGCGCGGCGCGAATGATGTCACCCAGCGCCGACTGGGCGCCGGTTCTGCCGATTCGCCAGAGCGCGGCCACCCTGTGGTATCACGCCAACACGCCTAACCGTACGGCGCAGCAGGTTTATAACGGCCTGGCAGGAATGTGGCTGGTGGAAGATGAGGTCAGCAAATCCCTGCCGATCCCGAACCACTACGGCGTGGATGACTTCCCGATTATCATCCAGGACAAGCGTCTGGATAATTTCGGTACGCCGGAATACAGCGAGCCGGGCAGCGGTGGCTTCGTCGGCGATACGCTGTTGGTCAACGGCGCGCAAAGCCCGTATGTCGAGGTCTCGCGCGGCTGGGTGCGCCTGCGCCTGCTCAACGCGTCCAACTCGCGCCGCTATCAGCTGCAAATGAGCGATGGCCGTCCGCTGCACGTGATCTCCGGCGACCAGGGCTTTTTACCGGCCCCGGTGTCCGTCAAACAGCTGGCGCTCTCGCCGGGAGAACGTCGTGAAGTTCTCATTGATATGACCAACGGGGATGAAGTGTCTGTCACCTGCGGTGAAGCGGCCAGCATTGTGGACCGCATTCGCGGGTTCTTTGAACCGTCGAGCATTCTTGTCTCGACCCTGGTGCTGACCCTGCGCCCGACCGGTCTGCTGCCGCTGGTGACCGATAGCCTGCCAATGCGCCTGCTGCCGCAGGAGATCATGAGCGGCTCGCCGGTGCGCAGCCGTGATATCAGCCTGGGCGATGACCCGGGCATCAACGGCGCGCTGTGGGACGTCAACCGCATCGACATTACCGCGCAGCAGGGCACCTGGGAGCGCTGGACGGTCCGTTCAGATATGCCGCAGTCGTTCCATATTGAAGGGGTGGCATTCCTGATCCGCAACGTCAACGGTGCGATGCCGTTCCCGGAAGACCGCGGCTGGAAAGATACCGTCTGGGTGGACGGTCAGGTTGAACTGCTTGTCTACTATGGTCAGCCTTCGTGGCCGCACTTCCCGTTCCTGTTCCACAGCCAGACGCTGGAGATGATGGACAGGGGCTCCGTGGGGCAGATGCTGATCAACCCTGCGCCATAATCCTGACATTCCCGGTTCGCCGGGAATGTTTTATGCCCGCCAGAAAAAGCGCGAGAACAGAATCAGCACCGGGTAAATTTCCAGACGCCCTAAGATCATCGCCGCGCACATCAGCAGTTTTGCCCCCTCTGTTAACGTGCCAAACGTCGACGCCGTCTCCCCAAACCCCAGCCCCATGTTGTTGATGCAGGCGGCGACCGTTGCGAATGCGGTGAACAGGTCGTAGCCCATCAGATTGAGCGACCAGACAAAAAAGCCCGTGATCATGACGTAGAGAAAAAAGAAGCTCCATACCGAGCGCAGGACGCGTTCATTCACCACGCTTTTGCCCACCTTAATGCTCAGCAGCGCTCTCGGATGCGCCAGCTGGTTCATCTCCTGAATACTCTGCTTGAACATAATGAGAAAACGCAGGGCTTTGATCCCGCCGCAGGTCGAGCCTACGCAGCCGCCAAAAAAGCTGGCGCTCAACAGCAGGAAGATGGTGTGTGCGGGCCATTGGGCATAGTCGGCGGTCGAAAGGCCGTTATCGGTCATCATCGAACTGGCAAGGAAGAAGGCGTGCACCAGGCTATCCGTAGCGTTGTACATCCCGGCATGCCAGACCTGCCAGGCGGTGATGACAATAATCACCGCGGCGGCGCTCAGAAAGAATTTAACCTCCGGGCTGCGGCGAATCGGTTTCAGGGTGCGTCTGACAATGGCGACGTACCAGAGGGTGAAGTTGAACGCGGAGAGCAGTGAAAACGCCCCGGCGACCAGCTCAATCGCGTGGCTGTCATAAAACCCAATGCTTTCGCTGCGGGTGGAGAACCCGCCCAGCGACACGGTCGACAGCCCGTGACAAAGGGCGTCAAAAAATGACATTCCCGCCAGCCAGTAGGCCAGGGTGCAGGCCACGCCCAGCGCGAAGTAGGTCACCCACAGCGTGCGCGCGGTATCGGCAAGGCGGGGAGTCAGACGCTCCTCCTTGAACGGCCCCGGCATCTCTGACTGATAGAGCTTCATGCCACCAATGCCCAGCAGCGGCAGGACCGCGACGGCCAGCACGATGACGCCTAACCCGCCAATGAAATTCAGCTGTGCGCGGTAATAAAGGTACGACTTAGGCAGGGCGCTGACGTCCCCGATCACCGTTGCCCCGGTGGTGGTGATCCCGGAAACCCCTTCAAAGAGCGCGTCGGCAAAGGAGAGCCGTAGCCCGTCATCCATCCAGAGCGGCATGGCGCTAATGAATGAAAACAGCAGCCAGAACAGCACGATAATCACAAACCCGTCGCGGGTGCGCAGCTGTATGCCAGCGTGACGGGTTGCCCGCCAGGTTAACCCTCCGAGAGTAAAAAAGGTTAAAAAGGTGGTCAGAAAGGCAAAGTAGGTCCGCTCTTTATTCAGCAGGGCGATAACCATCGGCGGCAGCATGGAAAGGCTGTACAGCAGAACCAGAAAACCGCAGAGGTGAAGGACAACCCGCAGCTGGGATATATGTAACGAATCGTTGGGCTTCACGACAGAGCTCCGCGCAATAACACGTTCCGGGGCAAATCACCGGAAAATATAGTGAATATTATGATTCAAAATTATCAGGGCGCCGTATTTTAACGACTTCCCCGAATATCTGCCTGCTTCATGCATCCTTTTCTTCAAATCTGGCGGATGAACAGCGTATAATCCCGCTCCTTTTGTCTATTTTTTCTTCGGAAGCATTATGAGCGCAATTTCCCTGATCCAGCCGGATCGTGACCTCTTCTCCTGGCCGCAGTACTGGGCGGCCTGCTTTGGACCGGCGCCATTCCTGCCGATGTCCCGGGAAGAGATGGACCAACTGGGCTGGGACAGCTGCGACATCATTCTGGTCACGGGCGATGCCTACGTTGACCATCCGAGCTTCGGCATGGCCATCTGTGGCCGGATGCTTGAGGCGCAGGGCTTCCGCGTGGGGATCATCTCCCAGCCTGACTGGAACAGCAAAGACGACTTTATGCGTCTGGGTAAACCCAACCTGTTCTTCGGCGTGACCGCAGGCAACATGGACTCGATGATCAACCGCTACACCGCCGACCGTAAGCTGCGCCATGACGACGCCTACACGCCGGATAACGTGGCGGGTAAACGCCCCGACCGCGCAACCCTGGTCTATACCCAGCGCTGTAAAGAAGCATGGAAAGACGTCCCGGTGATCCTGGGCGGCATCGAGGCGAGCCTGCGCCGCACCGCGCACTACGACTACTGGTCAGATACCGTTCGCCGCTCGGTGCTGGTGGATTCCAAAGCCGATATGCTGATTTACGGTAACGGCGAGCGTCCGCTGGTGGAAGTGGCGCACCGTCTGTCGCAGGGTGAACCGGTGAGCAGCATCCGCGACGTGCGCAATACCGCCATTATGGTGAAAGAGGCGCTGCCGGGCTGGAGCGGGGTGGATTCCCGCATCATTGATATGCCGGGCAAAATCGACCCGATCCCGCACCCGTACGGCGAAGATCTGCCGTGTGCCGATAACAAGCCGGTTGAGCCGAAAAAAGCGGAAGCGAAGGCTATCGTTGTGCAGCCGCCGCGCCCGAAACCGTGGGAAAAGACCTACGTGCTGCTGCCTTCCTACGAGAAGGTGAAAGCCGACAAGGTGCTCTACGCGCACGCGTCCCGTATTCTGCACCATGAAACCAACCCTGGCTGCGCCCGCGCGCTGATGCAGAAGCACGGCGAGCGCTTTATCTGGATCAACCCGCCGGCGATCCCGCTCTCCACCGAAGAGATGGACAGCGTCTTTGCGCTGCCGTACAAGCGCGTGCCGCACCCGGCGTACGGCAACGCCCGTATCCCGGCGTATGAGATGATCCGCTTTTCGATCAACATCATGCGCGGCTGCTTCGGCGGCTGTTCGTTTACTCTTGTTTTTATGTATTTAGAGTTAAACTCTACTTTTCTATTTTTAGAATTCAAGCTATTCATCGTAATTGAGAGATATCCTTTTAATGTTCAGCAAGCCTGTTAAAAGCACTTTATCTGAACCGCGTTTTGCCTAAATCCTGCTCAATATATACTCTCCCTGAGTTCTGAAATCCTCAAATTCCCCAATCTTAAAGCATTGATACATAGATGATGTCAGATAATGCGCAATCATCTCACCGCCAATATGGATCCGTTCCGGGTGTGGGTATGTCGCCTGTATAGCCCTTTGTTCATTCATCATTACAGGAATTGTCTGCAACAAATCCCCATCCAAGATTTGGCACTCAGGTTTTACTCCTGTTCCGTATTGTAATTGCTCTGATTCGAAATCATGGACTGAGCGATAGGCGAACGAAACGATATTTCCTGTTTCCTCGCAAATTGCGAACTGATAAACACTGGTTGTCACCGTTGAAGAAGAGGGAATTGCATGGTCATGCTTGTATTGTTTCCACAGCCTCCTTAGACAGGCCGATGTATGATAATTGAGATTTTGTATACCTGATACGACCATTCTGGTTGATGCTTCAAGCAACCAGGTGTTAGAAAATCCACCTGCCCCCGTTCCTGCTATGATGGTTCTTAGCTGGGGGATGTAACCTGCTTTGGAAACAAAAGATAACGGCTCCCCATTATCGGTGACGGCAAGGGTATCTGTTACAATCAGTGCTTGTGCTTCGTCTGTATAAAATATCAGTGATGACATATTTTCCTCATCCAGAAAAGACATTACATGAATCACAGAACAGGTCACTACAACCACGTGAAAGGGAGTCAGACCATTTTCCAGAGGTAAATATATTCTTGTGTTTGGACGCGTTGCGGTTCTCTGTAAAAAATATATAGCACAAACAAAAGTCCCCGCAGGGATAAATATAGTTATATGCGCTTTTTCTGCTGGCTTTTACAATTGAAAGTGACAGGTAAACGAAATGTGTTACAGGTTTCTTTTGCTTTTCGTTGGGTTCTGTATATGCGAATTTACCCTGTGTGTTATTTTTGCAATGGACTCAGGCTGTATTCAATCAATTAAGGTTTACTTCTGGCATTAAGATGTATCCGTTGCCTGTTTTTTAAGGGCACGGTTTGTGCCGGGAAATGAAAATCACATCTTAAGTTCTTCACTCAAAGGATTTGTGATGTTTATCACGTATGGTCCGGGTAACGTGTTGAGGTCAATGTATTGCATCGTGATGGTGTCGTTACATCTTTTACTTTCCTCCTGATTTGCATATTCACTCCCGGCAACCTGGTTGTTTGTTTTTTCTTCTTCCGGATTTATAGTGTAGGCATGAGGTGGCGTTTCAGGGCGACAGACTGTGAGGATAATCACTAACATTCATGCGCGTTATGGGCGTGTCAGCAAACTGGATGCAACAGAGCCGAAACTGAAATTTGAACCCGGATTTCTGTATGCTGAAATACCTTATATTAGCGGCATCCAGAATCGAAAACTGAGCCGATATGTACACTTTTATCTTATGGATAAAGCTATCCTGCAGGCCAGGGATTTAAAGCCTTTAGCCCGGGCATTTTTACGCTGGATAAGGTGGCTGGAGGATAACGGACTTGACCCTTTCACCCCGGGAACGTTGAAATACCAAAGCCCTACATATGGCTTCAGGGAGTATCTTCTGGGGGCCGTAAGGCAGGGGCGCATCGCCTCATCCACCGCGGCGGTGTACATCAGCGTTATCCGACGGTTTTACGTATTTCTGGGCAAGTGTGGTGAGCTGGCTGCCAGCTCATTTTTTACGTTGGTCGAAAAAGTCGTTGACGGGCGACGCAAGGTGATAAGTTCGGATCTTGCCATCAGGATAACCAGCACAACAAAAAGGACAATCAACCCACTGAATGATGCAGAGGTTCATATCCTGGATGAGGCACTGAAATCTGAGTCCGGGTTGTTCAGTTTAATGATTGTGCTGATGAAAAATTGTGGGCTACGGCTGGATGAAATGCTGACCCTGCCGTCGTCACTCTTTACTGAAGAGTACCTTGCCAGTGTCCCTGTATCTGAGTTGACCATCAGGGGGCTTCATATTGGTCCGAGATGCGGAGTTCATACGAAGTTTGGGATGACGCGAGAACTCTTCATCACCAGACGATTGTACGAGCAGGTTCTGGATTATCTGGCGGATGAGGAGTATGAAAAGAAGATCCAAAAATGGCGTGCACGACAGGGTGGGGAAGGGCGGCACGAGCCTTTATTTTTAATGGCAAACGGGAAACGGATGTCTGAAAAAGCCTTTTACTCCCGCTGGTACAGTTTTCGCCATCGCCTGGCCCGGTCTGCTCCGGGAAATGTGTTCAGACATAAACCCCATGATTTGCGGGCAACGTTTGCGACCCATTTTTTACGCTCGGCACTGAGTTGCTATCCCGATCAGGCCGCAAATGCGCTGGGTACAGTAAAATACTGGATGGGCCATAAAAGCGAAAATACGACGATGAAATACATCGTCTTTCTTCAGCAAAACCAGATTTCTGATGCAGTCGCCGGGGTCATGGACGCATTGATTGACGGTGCTGCAGGTCGCGATGGAGCCATATATGAGCCGGAGTGAAACGCAGATAACGTGGATGGCCGAAAATGTGCTGTCATGGGAGACGGTCAGCGGACACATCACTCAGCGGGATCTGAACCGATATTATTTACTTGACGTTTATCTTCAGGCTCATTTTTCAGATTATGTGTTGCTCCCCGGATGGTTTAGTGAACATTCGCATCTTGCCCGCCCTGAAAAACGCGATTTTATTGCCTCTCTGAAACGATTTCTTCTGTCTTACCGTCCCGCCGGAAGGTTAACCATTTTCCGTTATCTCAATATGTTTTTTATATGGCAGTCAGTCAATCAGTATGACTATGGCACGGCTGAAGGCGTTGAAATGTATATTAAACATCTCATGAACGATATTCGTCGGCGAAAAATTTCAGTCAGGATGGCAAGACACTACTTGTCCGTGGTCAACCGGTTTTTGCTTACGGGCGGGCAGATTCAGAGGCGGTATGAATATGAATTCTTACCGAAAGGAACGTATCAGCAGCAGGGAAGGGATAGCTATACCAGGAATGAACTTTCCGAGATCCTGAGGCAGTTGTCATCCATGAATGAGTTCCTTGCGGGATGTATCCGGGAGCATATCGCTAAATCGGAAAAAGGGGTGCGGCATTTCTCACCGTCTTTGCTGGCACCTGTTTATGAAGCGTATTTCCGGTATCCGGGAGAGAACGGGGTCAGCAGGGCAGAGATCATCATCAGGGACGTTCTGGAAAATTACTTTCTTACTTCTTTTTTTCTGTTCTGTTACCACACATGGGGAAACACCTCTCAGGTTCTGGGTCTGACGCGGGATGATATACATCTGGATGAAAAGGGTATCAGCACTGATTATGTTTATAAGGGGAGAGCGAATAAGTATATACGTCTGACGATAGGTAAATCGGAGTATGTGACCAAACGTGCGGGCTATTACTGGTTTCTGTCTTTTATCAGGCTCAGGGACGACATCGTTAACTATCTGGTTTCCGCAGATAACTTCCCTCCGGTACAGGCGCTGTTTCTGAGTGAGCCGCAGGTGAAATTCCGTAAGCTTTATTCTCTTAATCCCAGTCATCTGACTAAATTTTCTAACTCTGAGGGGGCGTGGGCCACGATGCGGCAGCTTAATCCCTCGCTTCCATCAATTACCGTTTCTGGCTTGCGCAAAACGTCTGAGCAGTATACGGACAGAACATTAAAGAATGGTCTGATTACGGCGGAAAAAGCACAGCATAACTGGGGCACTTACAGGCGGAATTATGCTGCAGGTAACCCACAGGGGGCGAAGGAAAACTTCAGTGCTGCACTTGATACGCTTATGAATCAGGGGATTGCGACACGTGCGTTATCCGAGCGGGTAAAAGTTGCTGATGAGCTGGGGATCGATCTGCGTGGAAGCGATGAGGGTGTGGATCTTTTATTGAATGGCCTGGGATGTCGATCGCAGGAGCCGCCTACAGATATTGAATTGCGCTTTATAAAAAAGCAAAAACGATTTGGCCGGACACCAAAGGCTTGTGCGGATTTTTCTCATTGTGTCGAATGTTCAAAAAGTTGCGTTGTGGAAACGCTGGAGTCTGTATGGCTCCTGCTGTCATTCAGGCATGCTATCGAGTATGGAAAACCGTTGTACATCGGTTCGGTCAATGCTGTGGAGCGTTATGAAACGTTACTCCTGAAGATTGATTTACGGCTTGGGCTGGTAGATGAGGCGACCCTGAAAAAAGCGCGCGTTAAACTTCAGCGAGAAGGTGTGGCTCCGGTATGGCAGATTTGAAGAAAAAAGAGGTAAGCCGTAGTCGAATGGCGGAGTTTCCTGCCGGAACGCCGCTTCGTTCAGGGGATGAGTTTCCGACTGAGGATATCATCTGTGAGGCACTAGAAAACAAAAGCTTTGAACGTCTGAATAACTGCCTGGTTATCGCCAGCTCAGATGAACATGATATGCGTTTTATCAATGAGGAGACGCTGAATATTTATTTCAGGGATGATGTCTGGACCAATCGCTATGTCAGAACCCATATTGGTGAAACGTTAAGAACCGTTAATTTTTCAGGCATACGGGATCCTGAACTGCGTCTTGAAGCCAAAATCATCTCAGCCAGCCTGCTCTGGATTGTCGGCAGGACCGCGAAGACGCAGTCACTGATCCGGAAATGTGCAAACATTGTGGCGGGAGCCCGTATTATTGAGTCTATGGGGTATCGCAGTCTGTTTCAGCTTCGTTTTCCGCTTGTCCGGAATGCTTTCATTGTAAAGATGAAGGAGGAGGATGAGCACGGCAGGAAGCGTTCTGAAAGAACATTACGTAATTACTTTATGGACCTGGCGGATATCTCGCTGACAGGTCATACCCGTCTTCGAAAATACGGTTACTTTCCTGATATTAGCTTCGACAGTTACAACAGTGTGGATGATTCAAACCAGACATATTGTATGCCTTTCAGTCTTATGATGTCTGTCTGGGAAGGGCTGATTACTGAACTGGATGCTGAAATCAGTGATTTCGATTTTGACGGGTTTTCCCGGCTGTGCGCTATCATAAACGGTTTTTATGATTCGCCTTACTATACGTCGATGCTGGAAGCCCGTAAAAGAGGGACAGCAAAAAGCATACCGGATTACCGGGCCGCGTATTACTACAATATTGTTGCCGGGGAAATTCGGGCGCTTTTCGCGACACTTGGCCCCGGGATGCAGGGCTGGTTCTCGGTACATAAAAATAAGCGCTGGAGATCTGATTTTATTGGCGTTGATCACATAAAGCTGAACACCTGGCATTTTGAGCTGACGTTAAAAGTCATGAATGTGATACAGGCCATGTCGGGGATGAGACACAGCGAAGTGCTTGGCGTGATGCACGGTTCACTGATTTATGATGGTGATATCCTGGGACTTCGTTCGGTGTTGCATAAGTTCGCCCCGGAAGGTGGAAGTCACGAAGACTGGGTTGTTTGTCGCTATGTGGAAAAGCCTTTTCAGCATTTACGCAGAATTAATCAAATCATGACAGGCCTGGACGGGAAGACGCTGGACAATGTTCCATTGTCTTTAAATATCAGGTCGTGGTTCTCGGAGCAAAAACTCTCTTTTATGGGGACGCAGCGCCAGACTGAGTGGGCAAAGAAATTTGTGAAAAGACACCATCTGTTCATCCGACGTGACCATATTGATGAGTTCAGGCTTTTAAATCCAAACATACGTGATGATGAACGCGTTGCGATGGAGATTCGGGAGGGGGCTTTCTGGCCATTGCGAACCCATCAGTTTCGCCGTTCACTTGCTGTACACCTCAGGCGTCTTGATCTGATTTCTACTAATGATCTTATCCGGCAGTTTAAGCACTTAATCAGAGGCATGACGGAGTGGTATATGTCCGGTGCACTCAACGCTTCGCATTTTAGCCGGGCGATCCCTCAGGCATTCGCTGCCGAGATTGAAAGGGTTGATACCGAACTCTCAGCTTCCAGGGCTGTTTCTTATCAGCATGAAGGCCTGCTTTATGGCGAAGGCGGGAAGTTACTGATGTCCCAGAGAGGTGGGCACTTACATCAGATGACGTTTCCTACACTGAAAAAAGCGATGAGCATGGCTAAACGAGGCGGGCAAAAACTGGTATCTCTTGGAAACGGTTTTTATTGCATGAATGGCCATGACTGCGAGTTTAAGGCGGTTGTTCAGTCAGCGTCCTGCAATCCGGGATGTGAGAACATGCTGGCCGGAGCTGATTCTGTTCCCGTGTGGAAACGCAGGATGGCTCATTATGACAACCTTCTGGAGATTGCCGTGCGAAATAATGCTCCTCAGGCTGACAGGGATTTTCTGATGCTTGAGAGAGATTTTTATGCAGATGCTGTCCGCTTTTTTGAAAAGGATGAATAGAGCATGACGAACGAACAGTCGGGGGTTAAAAAAACACAGGCAAGAGCAGAGCAGGCCCTGAGGGAACTGATGTTATCAGGGGAGCGTATCAGCCAGTATGCTGTGGAAAAACGAGCGGGGCTGGCAAACGGCACCCTGAATTATAACTGTCCTGAGTACAGGCAGGTCAGGGAGGCTATCCGCAGTCTGAAAAAAACGTGCCAGGGCACCGCGCCGGTTGATGAGCAGGGCATTGAGCAGCAGATCAAGCTGAAAGAAAAGTATCGCCGTCAGAGAAATGAGCTGAGGGAAGAAATCAAAAAGATGATGGCTGAAAATGTAGAGCTGTTACATAACCTTATACTTTTACAGCAGTATGTCAGGGAGCTTGAACGCAACACCGGGAGGGAGAAAGGGGACGTCATTCCGTTCTCGGGTGGTGTCAGGGACTGAGGCTATACTGAACGGAAGGACGCGAGGTGAATCGCCACGCGTTTAACAGACACCTCAGAGTCATTTATGGACTGACCCCGCCCCGGTAGACGATCCTGCCCTATAGTTTGAGCATAGGAGGAGCGTATGGGCACACCACGATTTACACCTGAATTTAAGGAAGAAGCCGTCCGTCAGATAACAGAACGCGGTTATTCCGTTGCCGAAGTATCCGACCGTCTGGGCGTTTCTGCACACAGCCTCTACAAGTGGCTACGGGCTATCAAACCTGATAACAGCGAACAGCATGCCCGGGATTTACTGGAAGCCAAAAGCGAGATCCTGAAACTCCGGGCGCAGCTAAAACGCACCGAAGAAGAACGGGATATCCTGAAAAAGGCCGCGCGGTACTTTGCAAGGGAGCCCGACTGAAGTACCGCTTTATCAATGAACACCGCACTGTATGGGGTGTGATGACGATGTGTCGGGTACTGAATGTCGCCCGGGCCGGGTTCTATGCGTGGCTGCACAACCCGGTCTCGGCGCGTGATAAAGATAACCAGCGTCTGCTGATGCTTATCCGCGACTCATATTCACTGAGCGGAGGCGTATACGGTTACCGGCGGGTTCATGGCGACCTGAACGAAATCGGGGAAACCTGCGGCAAAAACCGGGTGGGTCGTATTATGCAACAAAACCGGATCAAAGCCGTACGCGGCTATAAAGCGCCGCGTCGTATCGCCGGCCGGCCTTCAGTGGTTGCCCCTAATCGCGTGCAACGGCAGTTTACTGTTGTCCGGGCCAATCAGGTCTGGGTCACAGATATTACTTATATCCGCACCTGGCAGGGCTGGCTGTATCTGGCGGTGGTTATCGATCTCTTCGCCCGTAATGTGGTCGGCTGGTCGATGAAGCCCACTCTCTCACGCGAACTGGCACTCGACGCGCTGATGATGGCCGTCTGGCGGCGAAAACCGGACGGCGAGGTCATCGTGCACTCAGACCAGGGCAGCCAGTACGGCAGTGACGACTGGCAGCGCTTCTGCCGGGCTAATAACCTGGCCCCGAGCATGAGCAGGCGTGGCAACTGCTGGGATAATGCGGTGGCCGAATCGTTCTTCAGTTCGCTGAAAAAAGAGCGGATCAGAAAACGCATCTATAAAACCCGGGATCTGGCCCGGGCCGATATCTTCGATTACATTGAAGTGTTCTACAACCGGGCCCGGCGCCACAGTCACCTCGGCGGCCTCAGTCCGGAGGCCTTCGAACAGGCCTCATCGTGAGGACAGAATTTGTCTACGGGCGTGGGGTCAGTCCACTAGGGTTACCTAATTCACCTATGTCTACTTCTGGCACAATGCAGAAATGAGATAGATTTACTTTATCCGCTTCTCGCTCAAAGCTGTCCGTAATCCCCTGCCTGCTTAAAAAAACCGGATTAACGTGTGATGTTTTTACGTTTTCCAGGCAGCCTTCATCGGTAAGTACCTGTCTTACAGACTTCAATGCACTTAGTTAAGAAACATCCTAATCGTCCTTTCGCCGATCGCGAGATCTGTTATGGCAGCTAAACTCGATTGATACCCCAATCCGCCGGGCAGCATTTCCTTTCCGCACGCAAGAAGGAGAAGATCATGAAAGCAGTAATTTACAACGGTCCTTATGATGTAAAAGTAAAAGACGTACCGGATGCGAAAATTGTCCGCCCCACGGATGTACTCGTCCGCATCACCACCACCAACATTTGTGGGTCGGACTTGCACATGTATGAGGGCCGGACCAGCTTTGAACAGGGACGGATTCTGGGTCACGAAAACCTGGGTGAAGTGGTCGAAATTGGCTCAGGCGTTGAACGTATTAAGGTGGGCGACTATGTTTGTCTGCCGTTTAACGTGGGATGTGGTTTTTGCGAAAACTGTGAAAAAGGTCTGACCGGCTTTTGTCTCACTACCAATCCGGGTTCGGCAGGCGCAGCTTATGGTTTTGCTGAAATGGGTCCCTGGGAGGGGGGGCAGGCGGAACTGCTTCGGGTGCCATTTGCCGACTTTAACTGCCTTGTTCTTCCCCCTGATGCGGCAGAAAAAGAAGATGATTATGTGATGCTCTCTGACATTTTTCCTACCGGCTGGCATGCAACAGAACTTGCCGGATTGAAGCCTGGTGAAAGCGTGGCCATTTATGGCGCGGGGCCGGTCGGTTTGATGGCAGCTCATTCGGCGATCATTAAAGGTGCTTCACAGGTGTTTGTGGTTGATACGCACACAGACCGGTTGGCTCTGGCTGAAAAAATGGGGGCGACGGGCATCAATGCTACTGGCGATGAAGCTGTACAAAAAATTCTCGACCTGACGGATGGACGCGGTACGGATTGTGGCTGCGAATGTGTTGGCTATCAGTGCTGTAACAAACATGGCCATGAAGATAACTCTGTCACCATGAACAGTCTTGTTGCGTCGACGAAAGCAACCGGGGGAATTGGTGTGGTTGGCGTCTTTATTCCTCAGGATCCGGGGGCTGAATCGGAGCTTGCCAGAGAGGGTAAGATGCCATTTGATTTTGGGAGTTTCTGGTTTAAAGGACAGGCAATCCGTACCGGCCAGGCGAACGTTAAGGCCTATAACCGTCAGCTGTCTCGCCTCATCCATCACGATAAAGCCAGTCCGGGCAAAATAATTTCTCATCGTCTTTCGCTTGAAGAGGCTCCTGCCGGATATAAGCACTTCGATGAGCGGGATGAAGGATGGACGAAGGTTATCCTTAAGCCTTAAATAGAGTTATCCGGTATGAGAAAGCAAAAACCGGGAAAGAATGTATGACTTTTGACAGGGTGCAATAAAATATCCTGTCAGGGCGTTATTATTCATACTTTCAGCTGCCAGGTGATGCTGCCAACTTACTGATTTAGTGTATGATGGTGTTTTTGAGGTGCTCCAGTGGCTTCTGTTTCTATCAGCTGTCCCTCCTGTTCAGCTACTGACGGGGTGGTGCGTAACGGCAAAAGCACCGCCGGACATCAGCGCTATCTCTGCTCTCACTGCCGTAAAACATGGCAACTGCAGTTCACTTACACCGCTTCTCAACCCGGTACGCACCAGAAAATCATTGATATGGCCATGAATGGCGTTGGATGCCGGGCAACCGCCCGCATTATGGGCGTTGGCCTCAACACGATTTTACGTCACTTAAAAAACTCAGGCCGCAGTCGGTAACCTCGCGCATACAGCCGGGCAGTGACGTCATCGTCTGCGCGGAAATGGACGAACAGTGGGGATACGTCGGGGCTAAATCGCGCCAGCGCTGGCTGTTTTACGCGTATGACAGGCTCCGGAAGACGGTTTGCGCACGTATTCGGTGAACGCACTATGGCGACGCTGGGGCGTCTTATGAGCCTGCTGTCACCCTTTGACGTGGTGATATGGATGACGGATGGCTGGCCGCTGTATGAATCCCGCCTGAAGGGAAAGCTGCACGTAATCAGCAAGCGATATACGCAGCGAATTGAGCGGCATAACCTGAATCTGAGGCAGCACCTGGCACGGCTGGGACGGAAGTCGCTGTCGCTCACAAAATCGGTGGAGCTGCATGACAAAGTCATCGGGCATTATCTGAACATAAAACACTATCAATAAGTTGGAGTCATTACCCTTTTTTCAACTTCTGATGGATGCGAGTGATTGAACTCATACATTAATGTTTTCCCACGAAGTCTTTTTTCAGGTAAGCCTTCGCACATATCGGTAAATAGCTTGCCTGCTTTTATTTTTTCTGTCATCGACATGTTCATTTTTAACATTCCGTCCTGATAAGTTGGTCGGATAAGGCGCTCGCGCCGTATCCGACATTAATTTCTTAAGCGACTTCATTCACCTGGCGACGCAGCAGAGAAAGTGGGCCGGGGCCGCTAAGCGTGAACACGGAAATTAAGGTGAAGCCCAGCGCCACCAGACCCAGCACCAGGTAAGCGCCCTGGAAACCGATGCTTTCATACATATTGCCCGCCAGAATAGACATAAAAATCATCGCCAGTTGCTTAAAGAAGCAGAAACAGACCAGATAAATCGTCGCTGAAAAACGCACTTCAAACTGGCTGGTAATATATTTAAAGCAGCCCACCAGCAGGAACGGTACTTCAAACATATGCAGCGTTTTCAGAATAACCACTTCCAGTGCTGAGGTAGCGAACGATGAGCCAATAATACGTACTGACATAATAGTGCCAGCCAGCAGCAGGGCGTTTTTCCCACCGATGCGATTAATGATCAGTGGCGCAAAAAACATAATCGAGGCGTTAAGTAATTCGCCCATTGTCGTTACGTAGCCAAATACCCGCGTACCCTGTTCACCGGTAGCAAAGAACGAAGTAAAGAAATTAGCAAACTGTTGGTCAAAAACATCGTAGGTGCAGGAAACGCCAATAACATACAGTGACAAAAACCACAGTTTTGGCTGTCTGAACAGTTCCAGCGCCAGCTTAAGGCTAAATGCCGAATGGTTGGCACCTACCGCATTGGCAACCGTGGCAGAAGAGGGCGCATCCGTTTTGGCGAAAAAGAGTAAAACGGCGAGGATGAATGCACAGCCAGAACCCAGCCAGAAAACAAACTGATTATTGATGGTGAACATGATGCCGACAATCGAGGCACACAGCGCCCAGCCAACACAGCCAAACATCCGCGCGCGACCATATTCGAAATTACTGCGACGGCTGACTTTCTCGATAAATGCCTCTACTGCTGGCGCACCGGCGTTAAAACAAAAGCCTAGATAAATACCACCAACAATCGATCCTACTAAAATGTTGTATTGTAACAGTGGCCCGAAGATAAAAATAAAGAACGGCGCAAACATCACTAACATGCCGGTAATAATCCACAGCAGGTATTTGCGCAGCCCGAGTTTGTCAGAAAGCAGACCAAACAGCGGTTGGAATAATAGCGAGAACAGAGAAATAGCGGCAAAAATAATACCCGTATCACTTTTGCTGATATGGTTGATGTCATGTAGCCAAATCGGGAAAAACGGGAAGTAGGCTCCCATGATAAAAAAGTAAAAGAAAAAGAATAAACCGAACATCCAAAAGTTTGTGTTTTTTAAATAGTACATAATGGATTTCCTTACGCGAAATACGGGCAGACATGGCCTGCCCGGTTATTATTATTTTTGACACCAGAGCAACTGGTAATGGTAGCTACCGGCGCTAAGGTGGAATTCCGCCGACACTGACGGGCTCCAGGAGTCGTCGCCACCAATCCCCATATGGAAACCGTCGATATTCAGCCATGTGCCTTCTTCCGCGTGCAGCAGATGGCGATGGCTGGTTTCCATCAGTTGCTGTTGACTGTAGCGGCTGATGTTGAACTGGAAGTCGCCGCGCCACTGGTGTGGGCCATAATTCAATTCGCGCGTCCCGCAGCGCAGACCGTTTTCGCTCGGGAAGACGTACGGGGTATACATGTCTGACAATGGCAGATCCCAGCGGTCAAAACAGGCCGCAGTAAGGCGGTCGGGATAGTTTTCTTGCGGCCCTAATCCGAGCCAGTTTACCCGCTCTGCTACCTGCGCCAGCTGGCAGGTCAGGCCAATCCGCGCCGGATGTGGCGTATTGCTCGCCACTTCAACATCAACGGTAATCGCCATTTGACCACTTCCATCAATCCGGTAGGTTTTCCGGCTGATAAATAAGGTTTTCCCCTGATGCTGCCACGCGTGGACCGTGGTAATCAGCACCGCGTCGGCAAGCGTATCTGCCGTGCACTGCAACAACGCTGCTTCGGCCTGGTAATGGCCCGCCGCCTTCCAGCGTTCGACCCAGGCGTTAGGGTCAATGCGGGTCGCTTCACTTACGCCAATGTCGTTATCCAGCGGTGCGCGGGTGAACTGATCGCGCAGCGGCGTCAGCAGTTGTTTTTTATCGCCAATCCACATCTGTGAAAGAAAGCCTGACTGGCGGTTAAATTGCCAACGCTTATTATCCAGCTCGATGCAAAAATCCGTTTCGCTGGTGGTCAGTTGCGGGATGGCGTGGGGCGCGGAGGGGAGTGTCACGCTGAGGTTTTCCGCCAGACGCCACTGCTGCCAGGCGCTGATGTGTCCGGCTGCTGACCATGTGGTCGCGTTCGGTTGCACTACGTGAACCGTTAGCCAGAGTTGTCCGGCGCTCTCCGGCTGCGGTAGTTCAGGCAGTTCAATCAACTGTTTACCTTGTGGAGCGACATCCAGAGGCACTTCACCGCTTGCCAGCGGCTTGCCATCCAGCGCCACCATCCAGTGCAGGAGCTCGTTATCGCTATGACGGAACAGGTATTCGCTGGTCACTTCGATGGTTCGCCCGGATAAACTGAACTGGAAAAACTGCTGCTGGTGTTTTGCTTCCGTCAGCGCCGGATGCGGCGTGCGGTCTGCAAAGACCAGACCGTTCATGCAGAACTGGCGATCATTCGGCGTATCGCCAAAATCACCGCCGTAAGCCGACCACGGATTGCCATTTTCATCATATTTAATCAGCGACTGATCCACCCAGTCCCAGACGAAGCCGCCCTGTAAACGGGGGTACTGACGAAACGCCTGCCAGTATTTAGCGAAGCCGCCAAGACTGTTACCCATCGCGTGGGCGTATTCGCAAAGGATCAGCGGGCGCGTCTCTCCAGGCAACGAAAGCCATTTTTTGATGGACCATTTCGGCACAGCCGGGAAGGGCTGGTCTTCATCCACGCGCGCGTACATCGGGCAAATAATATCGGTTGCGAAGGTGTCGGCTCCGCCGCCTTCATACTGTACCGGGCGGGAAGGATCGACAGATTTGATCCAGCGATAGAGTGCGTCGTGATTAGCGCCGTGGCCTGATTCATTCCCCAGCGACCAGATGATCACACTCGGGTGATTACGATCGCGCTGCACCATTCGCGTTACGCGTTCGCTCATCGCGGGTAGCCAGCGCGGATCATCGGTCAGACGATTCATTGGCACCATGCCGTGGGTTTCAATGTTGGCTTCATCCACCACATACAGGCCGTAGTGGTCGCACAGCGTGTACCACAGCGGATGGTTCGGATAATGCGAACAGCGCACGGCGTTAAAGTTGTTCTGCTTCATCAGCAGGATATCCTGCACCATCGTCTGCTCATCCATGACCTGACCATGCAGAGGATGATGCTCGTGACGGTTAACGCCGCGAATCAGCAACGGCTTGCCGTTCAGCAGCAGCAGACCATTTTCAATCCGCACCTCGCGGAAACCGACATCGCAGGCTTCTGCTTCAATCAGCGTGCCGTCGGCGGTGTGCAGTTCAACCACCGCACGATAGAGATTCGGGATTTCGGCGCTCCACAGTTTCGGGTTTTCGACGTTCAGACGTAGGGTGACGTGATCGGCATAACCACCACGCTCATCGATAATTTCACCGCCGAAAGGCGCGGTGTCGCTGGCGACCTGCGTTTCACCCTGCCACAAAGAAACCGTCACCCGCAGCTCATCGCGCAGCTCGCCGTACATCTGAACGTCTGCCTCCAGTACAGCGCGGCTGAAATCATCATTAAAGTGAGTGGCTACATGGAAATCGCTGATTTGCGTGCTCGGTTTATGCAGCAACGAGACGTCACGGAAAATGCCGCTCATCCGCCACATATCCTGATCTTCCAGATAACTGCCGTCACTCCAGCGCAGCACCATCACCGCGAGGCGGTTTTCTCCGGCGTGTAAAAATGCGCTCAGGTCAAATTCAGACGGCAAACGACTGTCCTGTCCGTAACCGACCCAGCGCCCGTTGCACCACAAATGAAACGCCGAGTTAACACCATCAAAAATAATTCGCGTCTGGCCTTCCTGTAGCCAGCTTTCATCAACATTAAATGTGAGCGAGTAACAACCCGTCGGATTCTCCGTGGGAACATACGGCGGATTGACCGCAATGGGATAGGTCACGTTGGTGTAGATAGGCGCATCGTAACCGTGCATCTGCCAGTTTGAGGGGACGATGACAGTATCGGCGTCAGGAAGATCGCGCTCCAGCCAGCTTTCTGGTACCGCTTCTGGTGCCGGAAACCAGGCAAAGCGCCATTCACCATTCAGGCTGCGCGACTCTTGGGAAGGGCGATCGGTGCGAGCCTCTTCGCTATTACGCCAGCTGGCGAAAGGGGGATGTGCCGCAAGGCGATTAAGTTGGGTAACGCCAGGGTTTTCCCAGTCACGACGTTGTAATACGACGGCCAGTGAATCCGTAATCATTGTCATAGTTGTATCCTGCGTGAATTGTTATCCGCTCACATTTTCGCATAACATACGAGCCGGACACATAGAGTGTAAAGCCTGGGGTGCCTAATGAGTGAGCTGACTCACATTAATTGCGTTGCGCTCACTGCCCGCTTTCAAGTCGGGAAACTTGTCGTGCCAGCTGCATTAAGGAATCTGCCAACGTGCGGGGAGAGGTGGTTTGCGTATTGGGCGCCAGGGTGGTTTTTCTTTTCACCAGTGAGACGGGCAACAGCTGATTGCTCTTCACCGCCTGGCCCTGAGAGAGTTTCAGCAAGCGGTCCACGCTGGTTTGCCCCAGCAGGCGAAAATCCTGTTTGATGGTGGTTAACGGCGGGATATAACACGAGCTGTCTTCGGTATCGTCGTATCCCACTACCGAGATATCCGCACCAACGCGCAACCCGGACTCGGTAATGGCGCGCATTGCGCCCAGCGCCATCTGATCGTTGGCAACCAGCATCGCAGTGGGAACGATGCCCTCATTTAGCATTTGCATGGTTTGTTGAAAACCGGACATGGCACTCCAGTCGCCTTCCCGTTCCGCTATCGGATGAATTTGATTGCGAGTGAGATATTTATGCCAGCCCGCCAGACGCAGACGCGCCGAGACAGAACTTAATGGGCCCGCTAACAGCGCGATTTGCTGGTGACCCAATGCGACCAGATGCTCCACGCCCAGTCGCGTACCGTCTTCATGGGAGAAAATAATACTGTTGATGGGAGTCTGGTCAGAGACATCAAGAAATAACGCCGGAACATTAGCGCAGGCAGCTTCCACAGCAATGGCATCCTGGTCATCCAGCGGATAGTTAATGATCAGCCCACTGACGCGTTGCGCGAGAAGATTGTGCACCGCCGCTTTACAGGCTTCGACGCCGCTTCGTTCTACCATCGACACCACCACGCTGGCACCCAGTTGATCGGCGCGAGATTTAATCGCCGCGACAATTTGCGACGGCGCGTGCAGGGCCAGACTGGAGGTAGCAACGCCAATCAGCAACGACTGTTTCCCCGCCAGTTGTTGTGCCACGCGGTTGGGAATGTAGTTCAGCTGCGCCATCGCCGCTTCCACCTTTTCCCGCGTTTTCGCAGAGACGTGGCTGGCCTGGTTCACCACGCGGGAAACGGTCTGATAAGAGACACCGGCATACTCTGCGACATCGTATAGCGTTACTGGTTTCACATTTACCACCCTGAATTGACTCTCTTCGGGTGCTATCATGCCATACCACGAAATGTTTTGCGCCATTCGGAGGGGGCACGCCGAAGTGAGATTCAAAATGCCGACGTCAGTTCACAGGTGGGTAATGATACCAACGTGTTGATTTCGTATTTTCACTGACACCAGGATCATCCTGATGTTACAAGGATTGAATGACTACAGATTAAAATAGTCATCAACAGGTTGACAGCATTACCGTTTTTTTCGTCTCATTTTTATCGTATTCGGGTGTCTGTCTGTACCATGCAGACGCTCGCTTTTTGTAATGCCAGCTAAAGAAACAGGCTTAACGTAGGATATTTTCCGTTTGCCAAGCGGCCCCCATATTGAATGGCTGACGGTACTGGATTTCGATGAGATAAAAATAGACCGTATTTTTATTGCCAATATTGATGACCCGGTGAAGCGAGCGCTACTTGTTTCTGTGGTGAAAGGGTTACGTGGTACTGGCAAACCACTGGTGTTTGAAGGGGTGGAAACGCCAGGACAGTTTGAATTCGTCCGTTCTCTTGGCCCCGGTTACCTAGTTCAGGGCTGGTATACCGGAAAACCCGAAACAATATCTGCGATGAATATTCAGGGTTAAAACGATACGGGGCCCGGCCCGTATCGGCAACCCGACCCGTCAGCGTATCGCTTTCTGTCTGAAGCCGGTTCAGGTCGGCTTCTATCTGCGCGATGCGGCGGGAGATTTATTCAGAACGACTGCCGAAGTTCATCCGGCGAATCTTATCCAGCTGCGCCTGCAGATGGTCTATTTCGCGCTCCCGGTCGGCCTGCTTTTCCAGCAGGGCGCGGTTCAGCGCTTCCTGTTCGGACAGGCGCTGTTTCAGCAGAAGGATGTCGTCAGGGGGAGGTGTTGTTCATAAGCCCGCATTTTACCAGGCTTATTCAACGACAACCAGGATAAAGAGGCCTACAACATGGTCAGGGACGTAAGCAGTCTTTTAGGCTGCCGCCAGTCGATGCCTTCCAGAAGCATTGCCAGCTGCGCCGGGGTCAGGAACACTTTGCCATCGCGGGCAGAGGGCCAGGCGAAGCGGCCGCGTTCCAGCCGTTTGGTCAGCAGGCACAGCCCGTCGCCGGTGGACCACAGCAGTTTGACCTTACTGCCGCTGCGGCCCCGGAAGATGAAGACATGGCCGGATATCGGGTCATCTTTCAGCATCGTCTGCACCTTTGCGGCGAGACCATTGAAGCCGTTGCGCATGTCGGTGATACCGGCAACCAGCCAGATTTTGGTGCCTGTTGGCAGGTGGTTATCACTTCCTTTATCTGTCCTGTGATGATCCTTATGACTTCGCCAGACTACTTCACCACACACATGGGTCTGCCAGATACCGGTTCGGGATGGATTTCCGCTTCTACGCTGAACACCGTCTTTAGAAGCTCTGGTTTCATCACTGCTTCCGGAGCACCTTGCGCCATCACGCGACCGCTTGCCAGTACCACCAGATGATCGCAATAGCGGCTGGCCTGATTCAGATCGTGGAGTACCGTCACTACGGTTTTCCCCTGCCTTTTGAGTTCAACCATCAGGCGCATCAGTTCAACCTGATGATTGATATCGAGGTAGGTCGTAGGCTCATCAAGAAGAATGAGTGGGGTATCCTGTGCCAGCACCATCGCCAGAAACGCACGCTGGCGCTGGCCGCCGGAAAGCTGGGTTAACCTGCGGTCAGCCAGATTGCGCGTCCGGGTCTGACTCATTGCCACGTTGACCCGCTCGTTGTCTTCCGCGGAGAGTCGCCCCCACAACGACAGCCACGGGCTGCGGCCGTAGGAAACCAGTTCCCGTACAGTGATCCCCTCGGGGGATAAATGGTGTTGCGGCAGTAAAGCCAGGCGGCGAGCCAGCTGGCGGGCGGAAAAACCGGCTATGGGTTTTTCATCAAGCAATATCTCGCCAGAGTCTGGTGTTAACAGGCGAGAAAAACAGTTCAACAGCGTCGATTTCCCGCAACCGTTAGGGCCGAGCAGGGCCGTGATTTTTCCGGCAGGCAGGGCGAGAGAAAGTCCATCCAGCACGGTTTGTGCGCCATAGCTGACGGTCAGATTTTCAGTACGTAATCTCATTTATCGCATTCTCACAAGCAGCCAGACAAACCACGGTGCGCCGATAATGGCGGTCAGCACGCCTGCCGGAAGCTCCAGCGGCGGATGAATGATTCGTGCCAGCAGATCGGCAATGACCAGCAACAACGCGCCCGTCAGGGCCGAAACGGGCATCAGCCAGCGGTGACGCCCGCCGGCGATCCTGCGCACCATGTGCGGCACGACGAGACCAATAAAACTTATCGGGCCACAGACGGCCACGCCGGTTGCTGTCATCGCGACAGCCAGCATCAGCCCCTGGAACCGGGTGCGCTGAACCGACACGCCGAGCGTGGCTGCTCGTGCATCGCCCAGCGCCAGCAGGTCGAGATCGCGACAAAAGCGCAGGCTCAGCGGCAAAAACAGAATGAGCAACGGCACGGCAATCTTCACAAAGTGCCAGTCGCGCCCCCATAAGCTACCCGTCAGCCACAGCAGGGCACTGTTTACATCCTGCGGGTGCAGGAGCATCAGGTAATCCGTCAGGCTCGCCCAGCAGGCGGAAAGCGCCACGCCGGTGAGCGCCAGCTTCATCGGCTGGTGGGTCTTTGCCAGCATCTTCAGCAAGATCAACCCCGCCATACCGCCCGCAAAGGCCAGCAGCGGCAGCACCATCACGGATAGTGATGGCATAAGAAGCAGTGCTCCCACAGAGGCAAGGCTGGCGGCATGGTTAATGCCGAGAATATCCGGTGATGCTAGCGGGTTACGCACAATCCCCTGTACCAGCACGCCCGCCACGGCGAGGGCTGCACCGACAAACAGTGCCAGCAGCAAGCGCGGCAGTCGGTACTCCATCAATACATAATAATGCTCGCGTCCGTCCTGCCAGTCGGTCAGCAGCGCGCGCCACGGCACGGGGATCACCCCCATATGGAGTGATAACAGCGCACAACCTGCCAGGGCAAGGGTGATGAAAATGACCAGCGCAATTTTCATCCTCGCCTCCTCACCAGCCAGACAAAGCAAGGACTGCCAATCAGCGCCAGCACTGCGCCTGCGGGCAGATCGCCGGGGAAGGCCAGCGCGCGTGCGAGTACATCTGCCATCAGCATCAGCGTGGCCCCCAGCAGCATGCTCACCGGCAGTACGTTGCGCTGATCGAAGCCTGCCCAGAAGCGCGCCAGATGTGGCACCAGCAGGCCGATAAACGCCACCGGACCTGCCACACTGACGCACGCGCCAACCAGAAGCAGCACTAACATATTGATGATCAAACGTAGTCTCGGCAGGTTCACTCCCAGCGTATGGGCGGTACTGTCGCTGACGTTGAGCAGGTTCAGTTGATTCGCCAGCAGCAACACGACAGGGACTGCAGTGACCACCACCGGCAAGAGCTGCCAGACATCCTGCCAGTGGGCGTGGGACACTCCGCCTGCCAGCCAGTAAAAGATGCCGTAAGCATGATCTTCGGCCAGCAGCAGGGTGATGCGGGTCAGGGCCATACAAAAGGCCGACAGCGCGATACCCGCGAGGATCAGTTTGTTTCTGTCCTGGGTATGACGAAACCCGCCTCCTGCGGTCATGACCAGCAGCCAGCTCACGCCGCCCCCGCATGCCGCGATGAACGACAGGGAATAGCCTGCAACCGGCGTCGGACTCAGCGCGCTGGTAAGCGCCATAGCCAGCGCCGCGCCGCTGTTAATGCCGAGCAGTGAAGGAGAGGCCATTGGGTTGTGGGTCAGGGTTTGCAGCAGCGTGCCCGCGAGCGCCAGGCTTGCGCCGATCAGAACGGCGACCAGGCTTCGCGGCAAACGAAGGTTTTGCACCAGCGCTTCTGGTAGCGTTGGCGTGTGTCCAGGCAGCAGGGCGCGGATTGCGTCTGCTCCGGAAACAGGAATGGCCGAGTAGCAAAACAGACTCAGCCAGAAAATAATAATAAGTACTGCAACGGGAAGCCCCCACAGCAGCACCGGGTGTTTTAGCGCGGTCATTTCACATCGGTAAGCGGCTGATGGTGGAAGATTTTTACCGTGTCAGCGGCAATACGCTCTGCGGCAAAAATACCGCGCATCCGCGCCCAGGCGTTACTGTCGACTGAAGCAACCTGCTGCTTCTGCGCGGCGGTTAATATCTGCCAGAGCGGATCTTGTTGCCAGCGTTTAACAATGCTCTCTTCGCGATAGTGGGCAACCAGCAGCCAGGCAGGATTGACCGCCAGCAGTTGCTCCAGGCCGATGGACGGCATGGACGCGCCCGCCATCGCAGCGGGAACGTTCAGCCCCAGAGAAGCCAGCACGCTGCCGGTCCAGGTCTCCTGGGTATGCAGGTTGAATAGCTGTTCGCGTGATGTGCCAAAGGCCACGCGTGTCCCTGTGGGAAGCTGGCTGGACCACTGCGCCATCTTCTCTTTATGTTGTTCCAGACGCGCCTGCATCTCTCGTTTTTTACCTACCACTTCGCCGATGATAGCCGCTGAGTGCAAATTTTCAGCGTAGGTTTCGTTGCGGGACTTAAGCAGCAGTACCGGCGCGATTTGCTGCAAGGCAGTGTAAATCCCCGCATGGCGACTGCTGTCGGCAATGATCAGGTCTGGTTTCAGGGCAGCAATGGCTTCCAGGCTCGGCTGCGCGCGCGTTCCGACGGACTGCCACGGTTTCAGGTGCGCACGCACTTCGGGCAGGATGCGTTTTGCATCGTTATCGTCGGCAATACCGATCGGGCTGACGTCCACGGCGGCCAGCGCATCGGCGAACGAGAGTTCCAGCACCACAATCCGTTGTGGCGTTTTATCGAGTGTAAACGTGCCGTGTTCGTCCTGAACCGTGGCGGCAAAGGCGTGGCCGATCACCAGCAGCAGGCCTGCAAAAAGAAAACGGATAAATGCCAACATAGTCACATTCCAGCTAAAAGCCCGGCAAGCCGGGCGTTAACACATCAGAACTTCAACGACCCCTGCATATACAGCGTGCGCGGCTGGCCTGCGTAGATGCCTTTGTTGTTGTCGTCATAAGAGCGGATGAAGTAGTCCTGGTCGAAGATGTTTTTCACACCGAACGCCAGGTTCAGATCTGCCATCTGCGGGCCAAAGTCATACGCCACGCGTGCGCCCCAGAGCATGAAGCCGGGAATGCGGCCGGTACTGCCGTCGGCGCTCTCTTTCACCGTATTGGCGTTATCCGCAAACTGGCTGGACTGGAAATCGCTGTTCAGATTGAACGTCCAGTTGCCCGGCTTGTAGTCCACGCCCAGCGTGCCTTTATGTTTCGGGGAGAATGGCACCTGATTGCCATAGGTGTCGCCTTTCTCGCGGATTTCCGCGTTCACATACGCATAGCTGGCGTAGACGGAAACGTTATCAAGCGTTGGCGTTAGCGTACCCAGGTCGTAACGTGCCTGCGTTTCCAGCCCGGTATGGCGCGTTTTGCCACGTGCAGTGACGGTGTCGTTGGTCTGGTTGGAGTCGTACTGATTGTTAAAGTTAATCAGGAACAGCCCCATTTCCGCCGTCAGCGCGCCGTCATCGTAGCGGGTACCGAGTTCCCAGGTTCGCGCTTTTTCCGGTTCCACATTGCCGCTTTGCACAGCCTTGCCAATCTGGCTGTACTGTACGGTGCCGAACGAGCCTTCAGTGTTTGCATAAAGATTCCAGCTATCAGTCAGGTGATAGAGCACGTTCAACGCCGGAAGCGGTGCGTTATAGCTCACCTCTTCGTGCGTGCCTTTGATGGCGTTGTTCTGGTATGACTCGATATGTTCGAAACGCATACCCGGCGTGATGGTCCAGTTGCCGATGTCGATTTTGTCATCCAGATACCAGGCGTGCGCCTCGGTGCCGGAACGCGTGTCGCGGTCGTAAGGGCTTGAGCCGGACGGCAACTGCCCGCTGCTGGTGGCGGTGTAGTAACGCATTTCATGCGTTGATTCATTCACATAGCGATAGCCCACGCCCACTTCGTGCGCGGAAGGGCCGATCATAAAGCTCTGGCTGTAGCGTGGCTCAATACCGCGCACCCAGTAGATACGCGGCGAGAGGGTGATGCGTTTGCCTTGCTCCAGGTAGCCGCTGCGCAGGGTTTGGGTGTAGAACCCCTGAATGTTGAATTTATGCTGGCTGTCCGGCTGGAACTGGTAGCCCAGGCTCGCCAGCTTGCGACGGCCCCAGAAGCGGTCATACGGGCGGGTGGATTGCCAGCGATCGGCGTCGTAATCCGCGCGGGACAGGCCGCCGGGCATGTCGGCTTCACCATCGTAATATTGCAGCAGGCTGTTGAAGGTGTGCACCTCATTCGGCGCATATTTGCTTTTCAGCATCAGGTCGTCGATGCGGGTGGCGCTGTGCTCGCGCCAGTCACTGCCGCGCGTGCCGGAGTAGAGCAGCGCGGTGCCAAAACCGTTGTCCGCTGTGCCGCCCACCATCAGGTTGTGCGTCTCTTTCGGGTTGTTTTGTGAAGAGGTTGGGCTGAGCTGACCTTCCACCCCCGCCTCGATACCAAAGTCCTGCGGAATGGCGCGGGTAACAAAGTTCACCACGCCGCCCACGCTCTGCGGTCCGTAACGCACCGCACCACCACCGCGCACCACGTCAATGGCATCCATGTTGCCGAGCGAAACGGGAGCCAGTGAAAGCTGCGGCTGACCGTAAGGGGCAAAGGGGACGGGGATGCCGTCCATCAGGACGGTCGAGCGGCTGGCGAGGCGTGGGTTCAGGCCCCGGATGCCAAAGTTCATCGCCAGGTCGTGGCTGCCGGTGCCGTTGTTTTCCGGCGCGCTGACGCCAGGGATGCGGTTAAGCACCTCACGCATGGTGGTTGCGCCGGTTTTGGCGAAATCCTCACGGCGGATCACGTCACGCGCGCCAGCATGTTCAAATACGTCGTTTTCACGCGCATCGCCCAGCCAGTCGCCGACCACGGTCAGGGCATCTTCTTTTGGCGCGGGCGCGGTCTCCAGCGTCCAGCTGTTATTTCTCAGCGGTTTTACCTGCAGTCCGCTGCCGTCCAGCAGTTGTTGCAGGCCGCTCTCGACGTCGTAATCTCCGTGCAGGCCGTTGCTCTGCTTGCCGCGCGTCAGGCTGGCGTCAACCGAGAGGGTAATTCCGCTGTGTGCGGCATACTGATTGAGCGCTTTGTCGAGCGATCCCGGTGCGATATCAACCTGTGCAGCAAAAGCGGAAAACGAGAGACCGGCCAGCGGCAGCAGGCTCAGGCGAATGGCGTTAACCAAAGGTGTTGTTTTACGAAAAACGCGTAACGGCGTCATACCTTCTCCATCATCATTTTTGTTGTGTTCAGCTATGAGTCGAACGAGAAGGGTAAAAAGGACAATCGAAATGAGAATTATTTTTCTTACAGCGGTGAAATGTTTATCCAGTACCGCGTAATAGACTGAATTTTAACGGGAAGCGTTTGAGCGATAACGTTCAGGATCGCATCGGTATTTTTCAGCGGGAACGTCCCGCTCAGGCGCAGCCCGGCAACGGCGGGATCGCAGCGCAGCACGCCGTTGCGGTAACGGCTTAGCGTGGCTATCACCTCACCCAGCGGTTTATCGCTGAAGCTCAGGATGCCCTTCGTCCAGCTTGTACTCTCGTCATCCAGCGGTTTCACTGCGCCAAACTCAGAGGCGCTGAACTGCAGGCTTTCACCAGCGTTCACGATGCGTTTTTGCGCGGGGGCACTGGCGAGAAGCACTTCCACGGCGTGCTGCTGCACGTCAAGCTGCGTGAAATTATCCTGCTGGCGGACGGTAAATTCTGTCCCTAAAGCGGTGAGTTGGCCCTGACGGGTCAGGACGCGGAAGGGGCGTTGCTGCGCATCTTTCGCGGTAGTAATGGCGATTTCACCGTACCAGAGCCGGACGGTGCGCTGATGCGCATCAAAACGCACATCCGCCGCGCTTTGGGTATTCAGCGTGAGCAGGGAGTCATCTTCCAGTTGCTGACGGCTGACTGCGCCTTTGGCGGTGCGGTAATCTGCCCGCAGACCTTCGCCGGTTTCCGACTGCCAGAGTTGCCAGCCTCCGCCAGCGCCGAGCAACAGCAGTAATCCTTTCATCACGTGACGGCGGGTGAGGCGGGTATCGTGCAGCGCCCGGCTGGCAACGTCGCCAGGCACACCGCCAAGCTGGTTGCGCAGGTTTTCAACCTGCTGCCAGGCCCACTGGTTATCCTGATCCTGTTCATACCACTGTTGCCAGCGCGCTTCCTGTTGTGGGCTGACGCGCTCGCCGCTTAGCACGGCATACCAGTGGGAAGCTGAACGCAGCGCCTGACGGCGGGAATCGGTTAACGAAGGATTCATAACCCATGCTCCAGACGAAACAGCAGGCAGTGCTCGACGGCTTTCGCCACGTATTTTTTCACGGAGCTGACGGAAACACCGAGTTTGTGCGCAATCTCGCTGTATGTCAGGCCATCCAGTTGCGAAAGCAGAAACGCTTCACGTGTTTTTCCGTTTAGCCCGTCCAGCATGCTGTCGACGAGTTGTAGGGTCTCGAGCTGGCTTTCGCGTTCCTCAGGTGAAGGCGCTACCCCCTCCGGCATAAGCGCCAGCATCTCCAGATACGCTTTTTCCAGCGCGTTTCGGCGAAACAGGTCCACCATCACGCGTTTGGCGATAGTGCACAGGAAAGAGCGAGGATCGCGGATCGTCGAGAGCGTTTCGCTGCTCATTACCCGCAAAAAAGTGTCCTGGGCAATGTCATCTGCATCAAAGGCAGACTGGAGTTTGCGCGTCAGCCAACTTTTCAACCAGCCGTGATGGGTGCCATAAAGCGACTCGAACGTTAAGGAAGCTGTGGAAGTGGCACGGTCAGACATGCGGAGTGCATCAAAAGTTAATTATCACGTAGCCATATTAATATGAGAATGGTTATCATTACAATTGGAAATAAAATTGTTTCCAATAAACATTTTTAACATGTTGTTTTTCTAAGTGTTATAAGGTAGGTATAAAATGGGATGGATCCTCTGCTTCTGGCATCTGTCGGTCAGAATGACATCATGATGTGGTCTGCTATTATTGACATCCTCCCCGCCCTTTAGGGCGGGGAGGATGTCAACTATGAGTGTTGCCTGAAATGTCGCCAGCCCCCGGTACAGCAGAAGTATCTCGGGCTTTCTGCGTTTGCTCCTGGTGGGTATGGCCCCCGCAAGCGGGGGTTATTGCTAACTGGGTAATGACTCAAAATTATTGATAGTGTTTTATGTTCAGATAATGCCCGATGACTTTGTCATGCAGCTCCACCGATTTTGTGAGCGACAGCGACTTCCGTCCCAGCCGTGCCAGGTGCTGCCTCAGATTCAGGTTATGCCGCTCAATTCGCTGCGTATATCGCTTGCTGATTACGTGCAGCTTTCCCTTCAGGCGGGATTCATACAGCGGCCAGCCATCCGTCATCCATATCACCACGTCAAAGGGTGACAGCAGGCTCATAAGACGCCCCAGCGTCGCCATAGTGCGTTCACCGAATACGTGCGCAAACCGTCTTCCGGAGCCTGTCATACGCGTAAAACAGCCAGCGCTGGCGCGATTTAGCCCCGACGTATCCCCACTGTTCGTCCATTTCCGCGCAGACGATGACGTCACTGCCCGGCTGTATGCGCGAGGTTACCGACTGCGGCCTGAGTTTTTTAAGTGACGTAAAATCGTGTTGAGGCCAACGCCCATAATGCGGGCGGTTGCCCGGCATCCAACGCCATTCATGGCCATATCAATGATTTTCTGGTGCGTACCGGGTTGAGAAGCGGTGTAAGTGAACTGCAGTTGCCATGTTTTACGGCAGTGAGAGCAGAGATAGCGCTGATGTCCGGCGGTGCTTTTGCCGTTACGCACCACCCCGTCAGTAGCTGAACAGGAGGGACAGCTGATAGAAACAGAAGCCACTGGAGCACCTCAAAAACACCATCATACACTAAATCATTAAGTTGGCAGCATCACCGATTTTTTAAACATATAAAATACCATCAATGAAGTGATTAAGAAGTTATAGAGTAACAGAGAATTAATAAGATTCTTTTCTCTGAGACGCCAGAATATTTGTTCTGGCGTCTGATTTTGAGTTTATTTGACTAATGAAAATAGATCATTGAGTGATTCGCTCATCGACGGATGAGTAAATATCTGATCGCGTAATATGCTATAAGGCAGCCCGGCATCCATCACCATTTTCACTATATTGATCATCTCGTGGGAGTCAATACACAGCAGTGATGCTCCTAATATACGTTGGGTTTTATTATCAACAATCGCTTTTAATACCCCACGGGTATCGTTCATCACTCTGGCGCGCGGAATTGCAGCTACAGGCAATGTCACCACCTGAATATCAGCACCACTCTCTCTGGCTTGTTCTTCTGTCATACCAACCCTGGACAGGGGCGGTGTCATAAATACGGAATAAGGCACATTTTTCCGATCATCAGTACTACGTTTGCCTTCACCCAGTAACTCATCACGTACAATGCGGTAATCATCCAGTGATATGTAAGTAAATTGCAGCCCGCCGGTAACATCTCCCATCGCCCAAATATTGTCTGCGGTGGTATGTAATCGCTTGTCAACGACAATTGCCCCGCGCTCGTTTACTGCGATACCGGCATTTTCTGGATGTAACGAAGCGGTAGCCGGTTGACGACCGGAAGCTATTAACAGTGCATCCACCGCCAGTTGGGCGTGCTCGCTATGCACTTGCACTTGATTTTCATGGTGACTGATTCGCTCCACATGGGCATTGAGGATAATATCGACGCCCTGATCGCGTAAAATCGTCGCGATATTATCAGCAATATCCCGATCTTCCCGAGGCAAAAACAGCGAAGCTGCCTCTAAAATGGTTACTTTGCTGCCAAAATTAGCGAACATAGAGGCGAACTCAACGCCAATATATCCGCCGCCCAAAATACCTAAATGCCCAGGCAATTCTTTTAGATTAAGTAATCCGGTGCTGTCATATACACCAGGCGTGGTGGTAATTCCAGGAATTGGCGGAACCACGGCTTGTGCACCGGTATTAATAAAAATTTTCTCGCCATGAATCTCCAAATTTCCCTCAGGCCGATGAACACGCAGGCTATGATTATTGATAAACTCCGCCTGGCCGTCGATCACGTCGATATTGGGCATATCCGCAAGATTATGAAAATTCTTATTACGTAAAAAATTAACCACTTCATTTTTACGCTGTATGGCACGGACAAAATCTGTGTGCTGCTGTGCGTCATGAACCAATGTTTTGGTTGGGATACAGCCGATATTAATACAGGTCCCGCCATACATTGCATTTGATTGTTCGATGAGAGCCACACGCCAACCTGCTTTTGCCAGCGTGACGGCTAATGTTTTTCCAGCCTTGCCAAAACCAATAATAACTGCCTGATATTTATTCATGATGATTTCCTGTCGAAACGCGTTCATTTGACATCATGACTATAGACGCAAAAGGTGATGCTGCCAACTTACTGATTTAGTGTATGATGGTGTTTTTGAGGTGCTCCAGTGGCTTCTGTTTGGCTTTGTTGAATAAATCGAACTTTTGCTGAGTTGAAGGATCAGATCACGCATCTTCCCGACAACGCAGACCGTTCCGTGGCAAAGCAAAAGTTCAAAATCACCAACTGGCCCACCTACAATAAAGCCCTCATCAACCGTGGCTCCATAACTTTCTGGCTGGATGATGATGAATCGCCACGCGTTTAACAGACACCTCAGAGTCATTTAAGATGACTTAAAGAGAGGTGCCCATGAGCGGTAAGCGTTATCCTGAAGAGTTTAAAACTGAAGCAGTCAAACAGGTTGTTGATCGCGGTTATTCTGTTGCCAGCGTTGCAACACGTCTCGATATCACCACCCACAGCCTTTATGCCTGGATAAAGAAGTACGGTCCGGATTCTTCCACTAATAAAGAACAGTCAGATGCTCAGGCCGAGATCCGCCGTCTCCAGAAAGAGCTGAAACGGGTTACCGACGAACGGGACATATTAAAAAAAGCCGCGGCGTACTTCGCAAAGCTGTCCGACTGAGGTACGCCTTTATCCGTGACAACTCCTGTTGCTGGCCTGTTCGCCTGCTCTGTCGGGTGCTGGATGTTCATCCCAGTGGTTTTTACGCCTGGCTTCAGCAGCCGCATTCACAACGCCATCAGGCAGACCTGAGACTGACAGGACAGATTAAACAGTTCTGGCTGGAATCGGGATGCGTCTATGGTTATCGCAAAATCCATCTGGATCTGCGTGACAGCGGGCAACAGTGCGGAGTAAACAGAGTCTGGAGACTGATGAAACGTGTCGGAATAAAGGCTCAGGTCGGATACCGAAGCCCGCGGGCACGTAAAGGCGAGGCCAGTATCGTGTCACCCAACAGGCTCCAGCGACAGTTCAATCCGGATGCTCCTGATGAGCGTTGGGTAACGGACATAACCTACATCAGGACCCACGAAGGCTGGCTGTATCTTGCCGTTGTTGTTGATCTGTTCTCACGCAAAATTATCGGCTGGTCCATGCAATCCCGGATGACAAAGGACATTGTCCTGAACGCACTGCTGATGGCTGTATGGCGGCGTAATCCCGAAAAACAGGTGCTGGTTCATTCGGATCAGGGCAGTCAGTACACAAGCCATGAGTGGCAGTCGTTCCTGAAATCACACGGCCTGGAGGGTAGCATGAGCCGTCGCGGTAACTGCCATGATAATGCGGTTGCAGAAAGTTTTTTCCAGTTGTTGAAACGTGAACGGATAAAGAAAAAGATCTACGGAACGCGGGAAGAAGCCCGCAGTGATATTTTTGATTACATCGAAATGTTTTATAACAGTAAGCGTCGGCATGGTTCTAGCGAACAGATGTCACCGACAGAATATGAAAACCAGTATTATCAACGGCTCGGAAGTGTCTAGATTATCCGTGGCGATTCACCGGGGCAAACAGGCCGATCAGGAACGACATAAGAAAGTTCTGTATTACCGACAGGTCAAGAAACTGAGCATAAGAGAAACTGCTGAAGCCACCAGTTACAGTACATCTCAGGTCTGCAGGGTTCAGGCCCTGTTCAGGCCTGAAAATTAAGCACATTTTCTGAGGCTGGAAATCAACTCATGCTGACAGCCTGAGCCTGTTGGCATGGTAAGCAATGTGCTCACCAATAAAGCTGGAAATGAAATAATAGCTGTGGTCGTATCCAGTATGATATCGGAACGACGCATTGAGGTTCATCTCATTGCATACTCTCTCAAGGATTTTGGTGCGCAGTTGCTCTTCATAAAAGGCGTCACTCAGCCCCTGATCAATGAAGATTTCTGGTAATTTTTCACCCTGTAAAATGAGGCTGACTGGATCGTAGGCTTCCCACGTTTTTCTGTTTTCACCCAGGTAAGCGCTAAATGCCTGTTGCCCCCATGGCACCTGAGAAGGCGATACTATCGGGGAAAATGCTGATACGCTCACATATTCACCAGGATTTCGCAGAGCCAGCACCAGAGCACCCAGCCCTCCCATAGAATGACCGGATATAGATTTTCTTGCCGTTGCAGGAAAATGATTCATGACGACATCCGGAAGCTCTCTGAGAATATAGTCATACATCCTGTAATGAACATTCCACGGCTGTTCCGTCGCGTTCAGATAAAAACCGGCCCCCTGGCCAAGATCGTAACTGTCGGCATCCGGGACATTATTACCCCGGGGACTGGTATCCGGGACAACAACGATGACGTTATGCCGGGCTGCATAATGCTGCATACCTGATTTGGTGATGAAATTCTGCTCAGTACAGGTCAGGCCCGACAACCAGTATAGTACCGGCAGTTTTTCTGTTACTGCTTTGGGAGGAAGATACACACCGAAATTCATTTCACAATTAAGGGATTGTGAATAATGCCGGTACACGTTTTGCCAGCCGCCAGAGCTGGCATGCTGCTCAATGAGTTCCATCAGCCGTTATCTCATGGTTATTTCCCCTGACCGAAGCCAGGGGAAGTATCTTTAAATCCGGACGTCAGATAAACGTATACGCCGTGATTTTGTTACCCGCCGGATCCCGCAGGTAGGCAGCATAGGCCCCGGGAAGGTGACCACGCGGGCCAGGTTGACCTTCATCAGCTCCACCGGCGGCAAGGCCGGCAGCATGGAAAGCATCAACCTCTTCCGGGGTGGCAGCAGCGAAGCCGACAGTCACCCCGTTAGCGGAAGGTGCTTCACCGTTGCCCGGACGGGCAATGATAAATGCCGGCTTTTCGCGGCCATAGAGTACCCAGCCGTTGCCAAACGGGCCGAGGTTATTGATACCAAGCGTGCCCAGGACGACATCGTAAAATGCGGAGGATTTCTCGACATCGGCTGCGCCAATGAACACATGAGAAAAGATGCCGTCACCAGAAATTACCGGAGTTGTCATTTTCCACTTCCTTCAGTTTGAGTTGATTAAAATTCTGATGGGATCAGTAATGAATCACTGTCCGGATAGATTTGCCTTCATGCATAAGCTCGAAGGCGTCATTGATTTCATCCAGTGTCATCGTATGGGTTACAAATGGCTCAAGGTCAATATCCCCCTTCATGGCATCCTCGACCATACCGGGGAGCTGAGTGCGGCCTTTTACTCCGCCAAACGCGGAACCTTTCCATACGCGCCCGGTGACCAGCTGGAAAGGACGGGTGGAAATCTCCTGTCCGGCCCCTGCGACACCAATGACAACGGACTGCCCCCACCCACGGTGAGCACTTTCCAGCGCTGCACGCATGACGTTAACGTTACCGATACATTCAAAGGTATGGTCAATACCCCACTTGTTGATATCCAGCAGAACATCTTTAATCGGTTTGTCATAATCATTCGGGTTAATGCAGTCAGTGGCCCCGAACTGACGGGCCAGGTCAAATTTTGTCGGATTAGTATCGATAGCGATAATACGTCCCGCTTTTGCCTGACGGGCCCCCTGTACCGCAGCCAGACCAATTGCCCCCAGACCAAAAATGGCAACTGAATCGCCCGGCTGCACTTTAGCCGTGTTATGGACGGCGCCAATACCGGTAGTCACGCCACAACCCAACAGGCAGACGTGTTCATGGTTCGCCTCCGGGTTAATTTTTGCCAGAGAAACCTCGGCCACAACGGTGTATTCACTGAATGTGGAACATCCCATGTAGTGGTAAAGAGGCTGACCGTTGTATGAAAAGCGAGTGGTCCCGTCAGGCATCAGTCCTTTGCCCTGAGTCTCGCGAACCGATACACAGAGGTTCGTTTTACCGGACTGGCAGAATTCACACTCCCCGCATTCAGCGGTGTAGAGCGGAATAACATGGTCACCCGGCTTCACACTGGTGACGCCTTCACCAACTTCAACGACGATACCGGCTCCCTCGTGGCCGAGAACCACCGGGAAAACGCCCTCAGGGTCATTCCCTGAGAGGGTAAAGGCATCGGTATGGCAGACACCTGTGTGGGTGTTTTTAATCAGCACCTCGCCTTTTTTAGGCGGAGCAACATCAATTTCAACAATCTCCAGGGGCTTCCCTGGTGCAAATGCAACAGCGGCACGTGATTTCATACGTAATATATCCTCAATGTAATAATGGCCTCACCTATTTAAGATAGGCACGAACCAGCTCAATCGTATCGTCAACTGATTTACTGACTTCATGACTGTAGCTGTCATTCTGGTCAAAGGTTTCCCGTATGTGGCTCTCCAGCACCTCTGCCATCAGTCCGTTAGCGGCGCCCCGGACGGCGGCGATTTGCTGGAGAACGGAACGGCATTCAGCGCCACTTTCAAGTGCTCTTTCCAGAGCATCAATCTGACCCCGGATACGGCGAACCCGGGTTAGGACCTTTTTTTTCTCTTCAGGAGTACTGGGCATTGCTTACCTCACTGCTCTGTATTTCTTATACTATAGGGGAGTATTACATTAAGATCAACACATACCCCACTATAGTATAATAAATATATCAGAGCACCGGTAATGACTCCAACTTACTGATAGTGTTTTATGTTCAGATAATGCCCGATGACTTTGTCATGCAGCTCCACCGATTTTGAGAAAGACAGTGACTTCCTGCCCAGCCTTGCCAGATGCTGCCTCAGATTCAGGTTATGCCGCTCAATGCGCTGCGTATATCGCTTGCTGATAACGTGCAGTTCTCCCTTCAGGCGTGATTCATAAAGCGGCCAGCCATCCGTCATCCATACCACGACCTCAAAGGCCGACAGCAGGCCCAGAAGACGCTCCAGCGTGACCAACGTGCGTTCACCGAATACGTGCGCCACAACCGTCCTCCGTATCCTGTCATACGCGTAAAACAACCAGCGCTGGCGTGATTTAGCGCCGACGTAACCCCACTGTTCGTCCATTTCCGCGCAAACAATAACGTCACTGCCCGGTTGTATGCGTGAGTTTACCGACTGCGGCCTGAGTTTTTTAAGTGTCGTAAAATCGTGTTGAGGCCAACGCCCATAATGCGTGCACTGGCGCGACATCCGACGCCATTCATGGCCATATCAATAATTTTCTGGTGTGTACCGGGCTGAGAGGCGATGTAAGTGAACTGTAGCTGCCATGTTTTACGGCAGTGAGAGCAGAGATAGCGCTGATGTCCGGCAGTACTTTTACCGTTACGCACCACGCCTTCAGTAGCTGAACAGGAGGGACAGCTGATAGAAACAGAAGCCACTGGAGCACCTCAAAAACACCATCATACACTAAATCAGTAAGTTGGCACCCTTACCCTGTATAGGTACTCTCTGTTTTTCGTGGCCTGCCTCGCCCACGAATTTCGCCAGTCATGACTTTGCTCCTGCATTTTATTAACGGAAAAGAATAAGTGATTTTGCGCGGAGGCTTCAATCAGTTTATCCCCGGCGGTGACGAGGTGGCCACCTATGCCGACTGGACAGGGGACTGACTATTGCCATAACGCCATCGCAGGTTGCTTCAGTAAACCTGCTAATCCCGTACAATGGCGAATTCGCTATATCCGCTTCTCGCACTTAGCTGCCATAAATCGGCCAGGCAATCACAGGTCATTTCTGTCTCGCAAAGAAGGTGCCGTTTCTGCTTTGCGTTGACACCCCTAAATATTAGAATTAAAAGGAGAGAGTTACTGGAAAAAGGCAGCGGAGGCAGTGACAATCGTGGCTTGAAGCCACTACTCGATGGATGCGGACATGTAGTTGGCGTCATTCGACAAAACTAGCAAACTTCTAATAGTCACCATTTCTCCCGTCTGGCGGGAGTGCTGTCAAATGCCCCCCTCATCTCTGTGTGGGAAATGAAGGGTGAAGGGGAAATAGATGACAGCGTTATTTCTACGCCCAGAATACTGAATACCTTGTACAGACGATCAATACTGGCGCTAGCAGGGTTTGCTTCCAGGCGGGCATAGGTTTGCTGCGTTACGCCAAGCCTCTCAGACACATCTTTTTGCGTGAAGCCCTTGATTTTGCGAAACCCGATTAGCACAGGTCTGAGCTGGTTCAGCGTTTTTATCGGGAACTGATTATTCATAAGTGACCTGCCTCGCAGACTGAGTAGGGAGTACCGCCCTGTAATACAGCAGGTAAGGTGTATTTTGTGTTATACAGACTATAGGCTGTAAAACCTTTATTGAAAAGATGCTGATGTTCCAGGGGCATGCCGAGCATGGACGATTTTCTGCGGGGCGGTATTTCGCTACGGGGGAGATTGCGTTCGGGCAATGTACCGGTGTAAAAAACGTCAATTTTTCAAAACCGCTGTTATCGGGATAAGCTGAAAACTCCGAAGGCAGACACAGCCACGAATAATGTCAGACTTAAGCTCTGTAGCTGTCTTCTTTTGCCTGTAAATAACGTCTAGTTTGACTCTGATGAAGGCTGTACCAGGCAGAGAACATGTCACTCTCGGGGCCGGATGATAAAATGTGTTCAACTGGCTGGGCAGGGTAATAGCGAAGAACGTTCTCTGAAATTCGATTCAGCTCAGCGTAACGTGCGCTGTAGGTATGTATAATCCATTGCATCAATTTTGCATCCGTATTATTCGCAGATTACACACAAGAAGCTTAACAATGGCTGAAAGAGTGAGCAGGGATATGTAACAAAAACAAGGGCTTCAAGATGAACTGGATAAAACCGGAGCAGAGCAAGCCCTGTTCCGGTTTGTCAGGCTTTGGAATTTCTTCCAGGCCCCTGCAGCTAGTCACAACAAACACATTAATGTTTTCATTGCTTCAATTCAATATTATTGTGTGAAAGGGATTCCATCGAAATCGGCTTATGCATGCTTAAAACTAAACTGCCCCGGCTGCAGTCATTTGGTTGCTGTGGGCTCTGTACTGTGTCTAATAGTGAAAGAATCTTACGTTATAACGAAGGAAATTGCTGAATGACTCTACGATTGCAGACGGAATCACCCGCTGACCAGGATATGTTTAGAGGCAGCAGTCATGAAAAAGTTGCAGAGAATGTGGCTCAGATCATCAGGACACCTGATGTCAATATTATTGGTCTGGAAGGTGAGCTGGGTTCAGGTAAGTCAACAATATTGAAGTTCCTGCAGAAAAAGCTTAAAGATGATTTTACGTTCATTAACTTTGATGCAGAACGTTACCATCATGGCTCAACTAAAAAAGCGCTTATCGATGTCATCCACCACGGGGTCAGCCTACAATGTCCGGGCTCCCGGGATGTGTTGGATAAGTATAAAAATCTGGCTCTGGGTAACATCGTTGAATACGACAAGAGGGTCAGCAGCAGGCTAAGCTGGTTGACCGTCGTTTTTATTTTACTGTCATTGCTTTCCGTGCAGATGCTTCGTTATGTGCTAACAGACCTTAATCAATATTTTACTAACAAGGAGTCATTATTAGGGTGGCTTTTTTATGTTGAGGTGGCCGCGTTTCTTTCTCCTGCCATTATGGTCGCAGGACTGGCATGCCTGCAGAACATGGAATGGTACAGAAAGAAAGGGTATTCGAGTATTGGTGATTTGTTCAAACGCAACAGTACTGACAGGATTGAAGAGACTTGGCTAGTTAATAAGGAGGTCGGAGCTATTGAGCTGGCTGAAGCTCTGCAGGGATTTACCTCCAAAGAGGTCATTTCCCATGGAGATCGCTTCATCCTTATCATTGATAATCTGGACCGAATCAGTGCAGACAAAGTGAAAGAGCTCTGGAGTGATATGGAGCTTATTGCCGGAGCCACTCATGAACACTTCAGGATAGTGGTGCCCTATTCGGCAAGACAGGTTTCAGCCTCACTTTCTGTGGCGGGTTTCAGCGGGCGTGAGTTTATTGCAAAGCGGATTCCTGTAAGTTTTCAGGTTCCTCCTCTTATTTCGGCAGGATGGCAGGAAGCGTTAAGGCAGTACTGGAAAGAAACAGTAAATGAGGATGCAGGGATAGCGTGCCGGGAAGCAACGGTGTTGCTTGAGCGCTGGAAACCCTCTGAGTATCCTCGTATCACACCGCGATTAATGAAGAAGTTTGTTAATGATATTCATATTCTGAACCTTACCGTTCCTGCAACAGAAGATCATCGCCATATTCTTATTGCTCTCTACTTACTGGTGGTCAGATACGGGGAGCGAGATATTAAAGTATTACTTCGCGATCCCAAAGCTAGTCAGACCGAACCCGGTATTGCTCCGGATGATTTTGACGAGATGCTCTCGCTAACTTATCAACAAATATCCCGAATTTTTAATAACGATACAGAAAGATGGAGCGAATTTCTGATGAGCATCCACTATCAGTCCACGGTGGAGCTTGCCAGGAGCGAGTTGCTTGATACGCCTCTTAAAGACGCGATTGGTGCTATAAATATCCCACGGCTTGAAGAACTGACGGCCTTGTGGGGTTTCGCTGAAGCATGGCAGCGAGTGGCACCACATATTCAGATGCGAGACTGGCTGGTTTCTTATAGCCGGATGGATGAGAAGTGTCAGGCTCTCGCCGAACCGCAACTCAAAGTCGCAGTGCAAATGCTGAATCAGAGTTATGCTGTTTCACTCAGAGAAAAGAATGATGAAGGTTTCGTATTGAGTCTGCAGAAACTGATGGCTGACGGGCGGATAAGCCTAGAGCCTTTCGTCGAAAGGCAAATATCGTTTATTGTGAGTAAACTTGATGAAATTCAGGATTCAGAAAAATTGGAGGCTGAATCCACGAAGACGTTGCTGCAGGAAGCTGATTCATACTCTGTTCTGGCCGGTGAATCACTACTGAATAAAATGGAGAATTTTGTAGATGGCGTATTTTATGTGGAATACCTTGTCAATAATGAAGAGACCTTGTCAAACCTGAAAATTGGCACACTAGATATCGGAAATCACGGTCGGGAGGAGATGTTACGCTATGGAGCTGAGCAACCTCAGATAGACCTTTTTAATCCGGGAATTATCCGGCATATCAATATTGCATCGAAGGCGGTACAGAACGTAATTGGAAAGAATGATGGTACAGGTGGGGCTCAGGTTAGCTCTGCAATAATGACGCTTAAAAATCGTCAGGTTGTTGAGGACGTTATCCATTTCAGAAAAATTGTTCTGAGCCCGGACTGGAATAATAATGTTTTAAATCAATATTATCTTAATAATACGGCGACGAGGAATCTCTTCCCTGCGGAATTTGCTGCACAGGCTGTTGCTCACATGGTGCTCCATGGTAACTATGCCGGTATCGAGTCGTACAGTGAACATATTGGTGAGGAACGGTTTGACCTGGCTTTGGCTGCATATCTTCGTTATCTACGTACTGCCGAGAGTATCTTTATAGCACTTAAGGATAAAAATGTTCTGCCGTACATCAAAAATGCTGTTGGCAGGATTGTTGATTTAGGTCTTCTGGTGAATATACCTGTCCTGAGCTTTGTTAAAGGTCAGTATGACGTCATCAAAGAAGCTACAAATGCAACCTCTCTTTTAATATTTGTGCGAGAGCGTCAAAAAGCACTGTCAGAGAAAATAATTGAGTCTGATGTGAATGCTATGGGTCCAGTATTTCTCCATGACGTATATCAGTCAGGTGAGCAGTTTGATATTTTGAAGAAAAAGCTGAACGCCCTGGCATGTGGAGTATTTAGTTCTTCTGAAAGGCTTATTGAGTGTTTTACGGTTCTTCCTGTGAACATGCGCTTTATCCTTGAACAAATGCAACTTCAGGGGCAGCATATCCGGATGGAAGGTAGTGTGGGTATCTTTGCATCATGGTTCCGTGATGCAGAGCCAGACGTTGTCACAAATGCCGAGAACATTCATTTTCTGTGGTCTTGCCTCGACGATACCCAGAGAGAGACTGTACTTGATGAGTTGCACGATGTCTTACTTGAAAGACATATTCGTATTGACAGCCGTATTGCGATTATTACCCGTTTTCATAATGAGTTGTCGTTTATTGAACCTGAGAAGGCCGTTGAACGCAGGGCTATTGCGGCGCTGTTTAGCGCTTCTGTTGATAATGTATTATTGTCTCAATGGCTTGACCGTCAGACGTTTTCATTTTCATCATGGTCTCCGGAGGACGCCCGTACGGCAACGAGTTGTATAATGAATAACTCGGAGATTTTTCCTCTCATCTGCAGGAATTCACAGTATATTAAAAACAGAATGTTACCAGAGAAAGCGGACGTTACAGAAGATAGTGATACGTTTCCGGACTGAGTTCGTTCTTTAAATCCTATACCTGAAGACCACAGCGGTGGTCTTTGGGAGTTTTTTTATTGCCTGATATACATTAAGCATGTTATATCTTGCTAAGAAATAATCATTCAGGGATTAATCATAACTACTGAAGTTATGTTGTGTTCTTTTCTTTTAAAAATAAATTATTCAGATTTATTTTCTATTGATTTAATGAGGTAGGGAATGACAGAAAGTGCTTTGCTTTTGCGAGAGGCATTTAATGAATCGGTTAACTATATGACATGGTCTTTTTATTCACTGATAACTGCTTACGTTTCGATGGCTTTTTATGATAGAGTTGAGGTTAAGACCCGAATAAATAATTATCTGAATAAGTTACTTTTCGTGATTGCTATGTCCGTTTTTATCCCAAATATGTACTTTGTTTCAATGGTGTTCAGTCAGAAGTTAGGCACCGCAGCTGGCGTTGCGTCATTCATTATTGGGCTACTTTTCATGATGTTAAACTCGGCACCTGTAATTACTGGTATCGTACAGCAGCGCAAAGATTGAGTTTTATGAGTATAGTCAGTTGGGTTTTCATCTGTTTTATCAGACTTAGAAAAATGAAATCTTTCAATTCATTGATTTTAAACGCAAAAAAATTTCTAAATGATCAGAATTATAGGGTGTTCGTTTTGCCAGGCTGTTGGGTTGGATAAGTCAATGGAGACGTTGCTTGCCACGGACCCTGAAAGGCATGGCTATATGTCGGGGCTGAACCGCATCCAGCGCTACTTGGCAAAACGCCGGTACGCATGGGAAGACCGCCATCCCGTAGGTCGAACGATTTACGAGGGCGGATACATCAAAATACAGCCGGACGTTTACAGTCCTGTTTTCCTAGAACGATTGCTTCATGTCTGTTGCAGCATGGACTACATGGAGCAAAAGAGAGCTGATGAGCTGGCATACAAGCTGGCTACTGGTCAAGCAGAGGATAACGACTGGAACCGTCGAATGGCAGAGCCACAATTCCGGATCATATCGGAAGAGGCTTTAGTCCATATCGACTTCATGTGGGCCTTCCATCATTTCAATGATAAGCCTTTCCATGCCCTGGAGATTTACCACAGGGTTTGGTCGATGGGTGATCTGGACTTGCTGGAAGACGAGCCGCAGTGTGAAACCGTTCCTCAGTCACCAATTCCGAAGCCATTGTGGTTGAAGGTTGGTCGCTGGGGCGATGGTTCGCTTTCTGATGGCTTGGCCGATCCGTTAGCGGAAATGGCTTACTTTGACGGCGGGGATGACCCGTTGGCAGCGCAAGTGATCAATACCGCAGACGGAAAGAGAAGGGTGGTTTGCTTCGCAGAAGATGATGAAGTGAAAGTCGATCCCGACTCCGCTGCGTTCATCATCTGGAACGAATACCCGCGACTAAGGGAGTCTGTACTGAAGGGACATTATACGCCCGGTAGTGCAGCGCAGTTCTACCTTCGGTTCGGAGCAATCCAGCTTGCGAAAGGAAAAGGCGCTTTGTATCACCGTATGATGCAAAGAGGTCAAACCTACCACCAGATGGGCCTTACAGGGCTACAGACGATGGAAGGAATCCAACAGCGCAAGGATGTCAAAGTGCTTAGCGATGCTAAGTACAAAGATCTGGTGAAGCGAAAAATCAAGGGAAGACTGGCAACGGTACGCTGGTGGGTCAACTTGCACTTAACGTTCAAGTACCATCTGCACCACCGTACTCCGACGGGGTTGTTCATCGAGAAGCAACTTGACCAGGAAGCAATGGAAGAACAGAAACGGCATCAGGAGCGATGGTTTAACTACGTGACTGACGCGATGCTTTGTTACTCCAGCGCATTCTGTATGAGCGTCATGGAAGGGCGAGAGGGGAGCGGAAACGCCAACATTCGTCGTTACATGGCCGCGACCAGAAGGAAGGCTTATACGGCCCTCTGCGAGCTCTTGGACAATACTGACGCCCAGTGGGTGAATGATGTGGTCCAGAGTGCCGTAGGGCAGTATGAGGCGATACAGGCAGCCCTAACCGAAGGTTCCGCGCTTGCTATCTATCTCGACTGGATCAACCTACTGTCAAAACGCCATCCAGCCTCTTTGGAGCGACATGTCAGAACGATGATCAAGGCGGTTCAACGCTTACATCGCCGCGACGACACAGAGTTGCAAAGAGGACAGCAAGGCTTGTCCTTGGCCGCATAAAAAGCCCTCCTTCGGGAGGGCTTTTTCTTTTGCACCCCAAAAGGGCAATTACAGCGTTTTACCCTTTTAGGTGGCTGTCATACTCTTTGTTCATTGTCAGCGCTTGCTGGCTATAACGGTAGCTGGCCCAAAACAGCAATAACCTAACCCCTCGGGAGGAAACCCCTCCTGGGTTCTCTCCCACAAACAAAGGAGAGAAGCATGAGCCTAGACAAGTTAAGTCGGCTGGTGGACCAACAACGAAAGACCCAGGATGAAATCGACAATGAAATCATTCTGGCCGTCAAAGAGGTGTTGGCTACAAACTCAGTCGGTTTAGCCCGTGAGCTTGTTGGGGGTGTCCCGCAAGATCATCCATTCCATCCGTTTTTACTCGCTATAGCTAAGCAGCTTGACCCGAGATAACTAAGTAACCCAACCGGGTACACCAAGGCCCGGTCGGCTTTGGTGTACCTCCAACCAATTTTGGAGGCACTATGTCTAATTCAAATTTCGGCTTTCTAGCTCTGGCCTTGCGCCAACGCCTGATCAAACGCTGGTCACTGATGCACTCTGTTCAACCGGAGTCTGTGTTGGAACACAGCGCTGTTGTTACCCTGCTTTCCTACCTGGCTGGCAATATTGCCATTCAGCAAGGGAAGTCGGTGGATCTGGCAGTCATGCTTGCTCATGCTTCGTTGCATGATGCAGCCGAGGTTCTCTGTTCGGATGTTGTAACACCGGTCAAGAAAGCAAACGCTGTTTTGCAGCGTGAGTTTGAACGACTGGAAAAGGCCGCAGAGGACAAACTCATCCAGACTCTTCCCGAAGAACTCCAGGATGCAGTCGCCATAGCCTTCGCTCCCGGTGGCTATGAACAATCACTGGTTAAGGCCTGTGATACCTACTCCGCTTACATCAAGTGCAAACTTGAGGTGGCCGCAGGTAATGGCCTTGAGTTCCAGGATGCTCTCAGCAAAATGGAACGTGTTGTTGCTCAGGTGAAATCGGACTTCCCGGAAATCGACGCTCTGGACAAATGGTTTGGTAACGGACTCGGCCATTCAGTAGATAAACTGCTGGCAGGGGGTAACGATGACTAATCCAATCCCTGGCGACATCAAGATTAAGGACTTTGGCCGCGACCGGAAATTCCGTTCGGTTGATGAGCTTCAAAGCACTTTGTCAGAACAGTACAAAGGTCAGCATGTCAGCATCGTTTACCCTGCAAAGCCCAGCGGTTTACTCCGCACGGTTTTTGTCAGTGTCGATGATGCTGGTGGCGTGAATCGAACCTATGGGGACCAGTCTCCTGTCGATTTTTCTGCCATCAAAGATGACCTGTATGTACCAAGTGACCTGTAGGAGAGCACTAGCTATGGTGGTGATCATCGTAAACACAGGACACTATGAGTTTATCGGCCTTGGTGAGACCCACGGACAAGCCACAGAAGGGCTTTTGAAACGCTGGGACGAACACTGCGAACGTAATCCGGATGCTGAGTCTGGTTACATGCAGGAGCTGATAGAAGAAGGAAGCGCACAAGTTGTCGAGATGGAGCCCGGCTCCGCCGTAATTTACGGACTTGACGGCTAAGCCTTCTCAACTAACCCACTCGGGCGCATCATCCCGAGAGGGTGTGGTGCGTCCTAACCAAAAGGAATGCACTATGTCTAACTTTGAACAAGCTCTGGAGCGTACTGACGGTAAAACACTGATTCTCAGCAATGGGAGTAAGTGGGCAGGCCAAGACCCGGACAGCATTCAGACTTTACTGGATGTCCTGGGTGACAACGTTCTTGACCCGATGTTTGAGCAGTATCACTGTTATCGCCCATACCCGTTTGAACCAATGGTGAGGACGGGGCGAAATGGCGAAATGTTCCAGCCTTGGCTTGGGGCAGCCTGCTTCTTTGGGAACTTCCTGACCGTCTCTCATGTTTTCAACATCATCACGAAAGATGACGGTGTTGTTGAGGCCTTAACAGAGGCGATCCGGAAGAATATGGCGACTGAACAGTACCAGCAGAATGCCTATGAGCGTTATGCCGGTTGGTTCTACGCTGAAACCAGCGAAGGGTTAAGGCTAGTCTCTCCAAGTGAGGCTGCCGACATCCGAGCTGGCGCAGTTTCAAAGCTGCGTTACCCAAGAAACTTCGAGGTTATGAAAACTGCGGTTCTCAAAGGTCCTCGATTTGATACTGAATTAAGCCGCAAGGCTTCTTAACCCAAACATTAACCCCACGGGGGACATCGGTCCCTGAGGGGATGGTGTCTCCCTCTGAAATTAAGGAGATACCAATGATTAAACAGCATTTTCAAAACGAACTGGTTAAGTGTGGATACCCGGATGATCTGACGATTGAGTACAGTCTCGGATACTGCCAGGGGGATGGCGTAGCCTTCTACGGGGATTTGAGCGTTGATGACGTCAAAGCTCTCATGAATCGCCTATTCAGCACTGAGCCCGGCCAAGTGGATGCTGTCAGCCGCGTGAAGAACCTGATGGCACAGAAAGACATTGAGAATATGCTTTCTGTCCTCCGCGAATATGGTTCCTGTGACCTGTCCATTACTCGGAATAGTCACGGGCATCACTACAGCCATTGGAACTGCATGAACATCGACGACAACGTGGACTTCACAGGGATCTTCCCTGATGATGATTCCATGATTGGCACCGGCATTGAAGGGATTAACCAGGATATGGTCGAGCGCTGGCAAGACCTCTGGGAACGCTTTGTGCTGGAGCTGGCGGATGATGTAAAAAGTCTTTCCAAGAAGCTCGAAGCGGACGGGTACTCGCTGATCGAGGCCTCTCCATGCGAAGATGAAGTGGTTTGGGAACGGGCCACTGAAAACTACCTGGTGCGTGTTACTGAACTCCCTGAGCGGGATTTCGATATGGGCCACTGGGATGACGAAGTAAGAGACCAAACAATTTGTTCTATCCTGGAAGGGAAAGAGCGAGTGCTTGGCCTACGTGTTGAGGTACTCTCTCGTGAAAACGAGATTGTCCTGGGTGAAGAGAGTCTGCACGGCTTGACCGTTGCCAGTGATGACAAGAGCTACGCTGGCTACAGACGAGAACTTCTCCGGGGCGCTATCCAGCAAACCAGGGACTTTTTCTCTCGCCACCTCAAAGCGGCATAACAAGGCAGGGGGAAACCCCTGCTTTACTTCCCAAGTCTTCTTACTCATGGTTAAGCCATCAGTAAGCAGATTTTGTCCTCCCTGAGGGCGAAAGCGTGCGATAGCTGGTCGCCAAAAACAAACAGCAAATTAACGTTAATTTATTAATCCCTGCGGGAGTCTATCTCCTGCTGGAGATACCTCCCGTTATTTCTGGAGGTATCCATGAACAAATTCCAAGACTTTAAGTTGGTTTATCGTCAAGGTGGTCGTCGCTTAGAGCGTGTCTTTAAGGACACTCTTTACGCGAATGTGAAGCGTGTCGCTGACTCGTTTCCTCCGACCGTTCTTTGGCGCATTCAGCCAGCGTAAAACTCGGAACCTTAAAGCTCGGCTTTGGCCGTGACCTTTCAATAACCCATGCGGGTACACTTCCCCGCACGGGGTAGGTGTACCCATTAACTTTGGAGTACACCTTATGAACCAAGTAGCTAAATTGGACCTCGCCCAAATCCGTCAACAAGCCATCAATGATGGTCTGCTGGTGGACCAATCTTCCATCGGTAAACAAGCTGGTTTCCTGACCAATGTGGCAGTGACCCCGGCAATTGTCGATGGAGTATTTGGTGCAGATGGTAAGCACTCGGTAGAAGACTTCCTTTTCATGTTTTTGCAGCTTTGTGTTGCTCAAACAAAGGTCGCTTTTACCGACAACAAGAATTGGGGAAAGATTCGTCTTTATTACCCCATGCCCACTGTAGATGGCTTTTTCAAACCCACTGAGGTTGTGATTAAGTCAGATCCTGTAACCGCAGATGTCACAATCATGATGGCCTCGGAAGATGGCACTCATTTGTGCTTGTGATATTCACAAAATTCGCCTCCGTTTCGGGGGCGACCTTTTTAAACCCCTCGCCGGGGAGTTCTCCCCGGCTGGGGAGCCTCCTTGGCACATTCTCCCGGTGTCGGGGTTTCCTTAAAACCCTGGCGACGGGGGTTTAAGGAAGCCTCGATGCTGGGGTTCACGCTAAGGAGAAAACCTATGTCTTACTACAAAGCTGACACCGTTCGTGAAGCTGCAAACGGAAACTGGCTATTCATCCTGGCGGCCCTAGCGCCCCATCTTGAACCAGCTCTCCGTAAACCTGGTCGTCATGTTTCTTGTCCTATCCACGGCGGGAAAGATGGCTTCCGACTGTTCAAGGATGCCCACCTGACTGGTGGCGGCGTATGCAATACATGCGGTGCCAATCATGATGGTTTTGAGCTGCTGATGTGGCTCAATAACTGGGACTTTAAACAGTGCCTGAGCGAGGTTGGTGATTATCTGGGCGTTGAGAAAGAGCAACCCCAGTATCAACAAGCCGCTGCACCGACACGAGCTCCTGTCCAGGCCAAAGCGCCTGTTCAGCAAGAGCCTATGAAGGTGAATAACAAGGTTCTCGATTCCAAGAATCGTAAAAAATCCATTGCCGGTACTCTGATTGCCCACGGTAAAGCTCCTTATGAGCATAACGAAGACAACGAGCTCAGCTACTTTGCCTTCATCCGTGACAAGAGCGGTTTGGAACGCACCATCTGGGGCGTGGATCTTGAAAGAGCCATTGGTGAAAGTGAAGCCAAGTATGGGGATGAGATCGTCATGACAAACCTCGGGCGCGAGCCTGTAACTGTCGTCGTTGAAGTTAAGGACGAGCAGGGGAATGTTGTGAGAGAACAACCTATGCAAACGCATCGCAACACCTGGCTGGTGGAACGTCGCGGCGCTACGGTAACGCAGTTCCGCGCTCGCTCGAACGGTGGTGTTGAGCCGGTGAGTCACCATGTTGAGTCGGCCCCTGTGGTCAACCGCACGGTAGAAGCTCCGGCACCGCAAGTACAACATGCGGCCACACAACCGGAAGAGCAAAGCAGCGAAAACAAGCCGAAAGTTGTTCCGATGTTTCGTGAACAACCTAAGCCTTGGCTGCTTGAGCTCCAAGAAGAAATGGAGAAGAGAATGGAGCGCGAACGCGCTTACAGTGCTCGTCTCCGTGAGAAAATCGAGAAGGTATGGAACGAGTGTTTGCCGTTCTCCAGTCATGTGACTGAGCCAATGCGTCTGTACTTCAAAAACCGCGAGCTTCTGTTCAAGGTTGATGAAGTAGAAAAAACAGACTGTCTGCGGTTCAATCCGGCTATGGCCTACTACGACGAAGATGGCAATGAAGTTGGGAAATTCCCGGCTATCGTCTGCGCTATCCGAGATGTGGAAGGCAACCTGGTAACGCTCCACCGCACCTATCTCACCCAAAACGGTAAAAAAGCCAAGGTCGGCAACGCCAAGAAGATGATGCCCATTCCTGACGGTTTGGATGTCAATGGCGCGGCCATCCGCCTCGGTGAACCGACTGAGGGTATCCTGGGTGTTGCAGAAGGGCTGGAAACAGCCCTGTCAGCTTATCGAGTCACTCAAATCCCGGTTTGGTCAACGGTCAATGCGACCCTGATGGAGTCCTTCGAGGTTCCAGAAGGTGTTCACACCGTACTGATCTGGGCTGACAAAGATAAGTCTGTGACTGGTGAGAAGTCAGCGAACGTGCTGAAAGCCAAGCTGGAGAAGCGCGGCATTCGTGTGTACGTCCTGCTGCCTAAACTCCCGATCCCGCCCAGAGCGAAAGGGATTGACTGGAACGATGTCCTGATGAGTCAGGGAAGCCTCGGTTTCCCGAATGCTCGCTACCTGCGCGATTTCATTGCGAGAAGGAGAGCTGAGTATGGCCGTCATTGATGTCTCGAAGGTTGATACAACGCCTGGTAACGACGCGGTGTGCCCCTTTTCTCCCCCTGAGGGGTGGGAGGGGGACTCTGCGGCCTACGTTGAGCTTATGCGGTCTCGGTATCGTCATCTGATGCACGGCCAGAGAATGATGGTGACAGCCTCCTTCGCAAGAAGGGAGCCTATCCAAGTTACTGGCCCGTTTGCTGATGAAGCGACGAAGATCATTAACTCAATGAAGATGAACAAGGCGAAGCCAACAGCTTTGTCTGCCTAAAACTTTAACCCTGAGGGGGTGTTCATGCCCTCTCGGGCATGATTCGCCTCCTCTTCAACTATGGAGGTAATCATGAAAAAGTTTTTGCGTATTAAGACGTGGTTTGTGCGTCTTTTCTCTCCTGACAAGAAGACTCTGGGAGCTATCGGTGAAGACCTGCGTAAGGTCGCCGTAACAGCCATCGGTGTCGGTATTGTAGGATTGGCTGTATCTGGGGACACTATAACCGTCAAAGAAGCCGGTTTGGTGTTGGTCATTGGGGTTATCCTGTGGATCTATGGTATAATCTTAACCAAGGTCAGCAATTCCTAAGGGGGTCAAATGGACGCTTTCACATTAGGCATGTTGGGGTTGCTCATTTTTTTCACTGTCGTCACTGGCGGCAGTCTGTATCTCTACCATGAGAAACAGAAGGAAAAAAAGCATCACAACGCCTAAAGAGTAACTGCGATAATGAACGTAAAGGCCAGCAATAGCTGGCCTTTTTTTATACTTGCAGTTTGAAGTGTTACATGTCACGATGAAGTTGGTGTGACATGTAACGGTAAAGGTGTTTTTTTGAAAGTATCCAATGAAGATGCTCAGGCTACGGCGATCTATCTCCTCAGAGCTGCTTCGCGCCCAGCTTTCTGGCGTGACGTCCCATTCGATAAGAAACTTGAAGCCGTGGACAGCCTGAACAGCATGGGGCGATCACCATCAGAACTCACTGAATGGATTAATAAATATCTGACAGCAGAGCAAATCAATAAACTCGGGACATCAATTAGGCAACGTCGCAGAAGGGGATATGGTGTTGGTAAAAGCATAACTATAAGCGATAAAGCCCACAGGATTTTGAAGCGGTTGGCAGAAGTCGATGGTTGCAATTTGTCAGAAGTGATAGAGAAACGCCTAGCCCGAGCTTATAAAAATACTTGGGACCACAAATAGAGTGGCACTAGGGGTTGCATTTTTAAAACCCGTGGTAGCATCTAAATGAACCCTAACGAATAGGGGTGCTGGCGGCGATGCCGACCATTATCCCGATAATGGAGAAATAGACCATGATGACACTGACTACTGTCTCGAAGAAAACTTCTAATAATTCAGCCCTTGTATTCTGGCGCGTTGGTACAAAACGGAAAGGCATCCTTGATGTTCGTATTGATTTTGACAACGAGGAGGCAGATCTTTTGGCTGAGCTCGTAGCCATTCGCTATCTGGCGCTGGACAAACAGGTTTTTTGCAGAGAGCCAGGTGCTGGTGCTGGTTACAAGCTGGTGGTATCCAAAGGTGCGATTAAAAAGCTGGCGCTGGGCAAATCCACCAAGGAGTTTGCATTCAAGTTTGCGGCTTGCCTCACTGGACGTTTAAAGGGCGCTACTATTGAAGTTTCGCAGAGCATGGAGTTTATGGATGAGCCGGGTGAGGGCAACGTTGAGCTCCTCGATGTGGACAAGCAAGCCTATACTCAAACCCATGACGAAATCTCTACACCGGCCATTGGTCCCGTCCTTGTTACTCAACATGCCATCGATCAGTATCAGGCCCGGATAACCTCTGGAGACCCTAAAAAACCGTGGGCCTCACTCGTTGGTCGCCTCCAGCATCCAGAGTTACAGGTTCAACCCTTTGACGAGAAAGTGGCTCGCCATAAAGCCAGAAAGTATGGCCGCGTAGATAACGTGGAAGTCTGGGGCCATAGAGATTCCAAGTTCAAGTACCTGATGGTGATCAACGACGACAACCAAAAACGTGTTCTTGTCACAGTGTTTGAGCGAAATGAGTAACCTGCTTCTCATTTGTTCTGAATACACAACCTCTCCAAATCACGTATTCATACCCTAAAAGGGCAAAAACGCAGTCGTTGATAACGACTCTCCCACCTGAAAATAGCTCCAGCATAAAAACTGGAGCTGTAAATGAGATCGAGACCTTCCCTTTTACTGATGCGAAACCTGCGGTCATTGGCCGTTGTGGTGCTCGCAACTTTGCCATGCGTTGCTTTTGCACAATGGCGGGTTGTAGCCGTGAGCACCGAAGTAGACAAAATGCGCTTCAACACCATCATAGACGCGCATTCCTTCATGAAGAATTATCGCTCTGGTGAGGAGCAAGGGAAGGGAACGCCAGTTGGGGATGCGCTTTATCCGGTTGCCAGTTATGGTGATGGCCGTTATGTCTCCAGGATCTGTTTTAAGTATCTAGGTGCTACTGGCGATTATGACCCCACTACCTGCACTGGCGACCCAGCTACGGTCTACTGGCGCTCAACCTATGTTCTGCCGGGTGAGATGGATAAAACACCGTTCCTGGACAGGGATCTCGGCTTACCAACAACGACCATGTGTGTAGGGAACCCTATCCATCTTGGCACCGGCAACAAGTTCCAGGCTGAACTGGATTATCAAAGCGGAGGCTCCGACCCTTTCACATTCACCAGATACTACAATAGCCACCTTCCTGATGAAGAGCTCGGCGGCTGGCGGCATACCTACTCGCGGAGCGTCGAGGTCAACGCCTCGAAGTACGGTGAGAACATGGTTGTCCTGCACCGGCCAGAAGGGCAACAACTCGCGTTCTACAACTCGTCCTCTGTCTGGGTGCCAACATGGAAAACCGATGATACCTTGACGAAGGATGCTACCGGCTGGCGTTACACTCAATCTGACGGGGTAGTCGAGGCCTATGATGAAACCGGACGACTGACCGGCATCGAGAAGCCCAACGGCAATCACATCACCCTGAGCTATCTGAACGGAGAGCTATCCTCGATCACTGACGGCTTTGGCCGCAACATCCAGTTCCAGCATCAAGATGGCCGCATGGTCAGTGTCACCGATCCTGCTGGTGGCAGTATTCAGTACCAGTACAACAGCGCTGGCAAGCTGGCGGAAGTGATCTACCAGGACAATACGAGCCGCAGCTATCTCTACGATGACCCGAATGCACCGGGTTTGCTCTCTGGGCTGGTGGACGAGAACGGCAACCGTTTCGCCACATGGGGATATGATGCTCAGGGGATGGCAGTTCTAAGTGAACACGCCGGGGGCGCAGAGAAGACTCAGGTAAGCTACAACGCTGACGGAAGCGTCTCTGTCACCAACGCCCTCGGCCACGTTCAGCGATATACCTACAGCCGTCACAACGGGATGCTCAAGCCTGATGTTGTTGAGGGTGCGCCGTGTACCGGCTTTGTGGGAGGCAAGGAAACCTACGTCTACGACAGCAAAGGCCTCGTCTCCAGCATTACAGATCGTGCTGGACAGAAGCGCACGTTCACCCATAACGACCGGGGATTGGAAACCACCCAGATAGACCAGGATGGGGGCAAGGTTACGACCGACTGGCTTCCTTCCAAGTCGCTCCCTGCAAAAATCACGGAACCAACCAGGATCACTGAGCTTACCTACGACACTCATCTCCGGGTGATAAGCCGCAAGGTCACAGATCGCAGCTCGGGCGCTTCCCGGACATGGACCTACACCTATGCCCCTGTTGGTACAGGAAAGCCGAGCCTGTTGGCCTCGGTTGATGGTCCGCGCACCGACGTCAGCGATGTTACGACATTTGACTACGATGACCAGGGCAACCTGATCCGGACAACAAACGCGCTGGGGCAGGTGATGCAGTTTGGTGACTACGACGCGAACGGTCGCGCCGGGACCATTCAGGGCGTCAACGGTGTAACCCAAACCCTCACCTATGACGCCAGAGGAAGACTTGTCAGCTCCACTGGACCAGAAGGAACCACGGCCTACAACTATGATGCTGTGGGCCTCCTGAGCTCGCTGACTAAGCCAAATGGTGCAACCGTCAGCTATGAGTACGACGCTGCACATCGGCTGGTGGCGGAAACAGATGCACAGGGCAACCGGCGCGAGCTTGAGCTCAATGACCTCGGGAACCCAGTAGAAGAGCGACTGCTCGATGCGCTGGGCCAGACCCGTTGGATAGAGCGCCGGATCTTCAACGAAATCGGCTGGCTCTCCAGTGTCTCCGACGCCTATAGCAATCAGTCATCGTTTTCCTACGATGTGGTGGCAAACCTGATACAGGAGACCAGTCCCTCTGGTAACACACACTCCTACAAGTACGACGGCTTCCATCACCGGACACAAACGACCGATCCACTCGGGAAGGTCACGCAGGTGCTCTACAAGGATACCGGCGATGTTTACCGTGTCTCCGACCCTCGTTCGCGCCTGACCTACTACAGCTACAACGGCTTTGGCGAAGTGACTCAGGTCCGGAGCCCGGACACCGGCACCACCGACATTACCTATGACGAAGCCGGTAACGTGGCAACGCGCAAGACGGCCAAGGGACAAACCACAAGCTACAGCTACGACGCGCTGAACCGGATCATCGAGGCATCCAGCGGTGTCGCTGGCGAATCGCCAATTCTGTACGGGTACGACGAAGCAACCTCACCATACGGCATGGGCCGCTTGACCTCAGTCGATGATGGCAACGGTGTCCGGAGATATGGCTATACACCCGAAGGATGGTTGGCTTACGAGACCTGGGAAACCCACGGGCAGAGCCTTACTACCCAGTACCAATACGATGGTGCAGGCCTCATCACGAAGATCACGTATCCCAGTGGTCGTGAGGTTTCCTACACCCGTGATTTAGCCGGTGACGTCATCGAGGTGGCAACGACACAAGCAGGCACCACAACAAGCCTGGCAAGCCAGATCGAGCGAGCGCCCTTTGGCCCCGTCACCAGTATGGTCAGATGGAACGGCATTTCAGAAAGTCGCTCTTTGGATCTCAATTACCGAGTCACCGGCATCGACGCTACTAGAGTGCATTCGCTGGTCTATCGGTACACGCCAGACTCGTTGATTTCAGCCATAGACGACAATCTGGGGTCGTCTCAGAAAACGGAAAATAAAGCACGCTAAGCCGGTGGCAGCGGTCGCAATGGCCTAAACTTCCCCGCACCGACCTTGGCGCTGCTGCGCCATAGGTAATCGCCGGTCAGGTTGATGTGCTCCCACCCCAGCGGCGACAGATATTGCAACAATGTGTCGTCCAGCGCCGTGCCGTTGCCACGCAAAGCACTGGTGGCACGCTCCAGATATACCGTGTTCCACAACACGATGGCCGCCGTCACCAGATTGAGGCCGCTGGCCCGGTAGCGCTGCTGCTCAAAACTGCGGTCGCGGATTTCACCCAATCGGTAGAAGAAGACCGCCCTGGCCAGCGCGTTGCGCGCCTCGCCCTTATTCAGCCCCGCATGGACGCGGCGGCGCAGCTCCACGCTTTGCAGCCAATCCAAAATGAACAGCGTGCGCTCGATGCGCCCCAGCTCGCGCAACGCCACGGCCAAGCCGTTCTGGCGCGGGTAGCTGCCGAGTTTGCGCAGCATCAGCGAAGCCGTTACCGTGCCTTGCTTGATGGAGGTGGCCAGCCGCAGAATTTCATCCCAATGGGCGCGTATTTGCTTGATGTTCAGCCTGTCGCTGCTAATCATCGGCTTGAGCGCGTCATAGGCGGCATCGCCCTTGGGGATGAATAGCTTGGTTTCGCCCAAGTCACGGATACGCGGCGCGAAGCGAAATCCCAGCAAATGCATCAAGCCAAACACGTGATCGGTGAAGCCTGCCGTGTCGGTGTAGTGTTCCTCGATGCGCAAGTCCGACTCGTGGTACAGCAGGCCATCAAGCACGTAAGTTGAATCACGAATGCCCACGTTGACCACCTTGGCACTGAAGGGCGCGTACTGGTCGGAGATATGGGTGTAGAAAGTCCGTCCTGGACTGCTTCCATACTTCGGGTTGATATGACCAGTGCTTTCTGCTTTGCTGCCGGTTCTGAAGTTCTGGCCGTCCGACGATGACGTGGTGCCGTCACCCCAGTTGCCGGCGAAGGGTTGCCGAAACTGCGCATTCACCAGCTCGGCCAGCGCCGTCGAATAGGTTTCATCGCGGATGTGCCAGGCTTGCAGCCAAGACAGCTTGGCGTAGGTGGTGCCAGGGCAGGACTCGGCCATTTTGGTCAGACCCAGGTTGATCGCGTCGGCCAGGATCGTCGTCAACAGCAAGGTTTTGTCCTTGGCCGTGTCGCTGGTCTTCAGGTGTGTGAAGTGGCGGGTGAAGCCCGTCCATTCATCGACCTCCATCAGCAACTCGGTGATTTTGAGGTGCGGCAGCAGCATAGCTGTCTGGTCGATCATGGCTTGCGCGGCGTCTGGTACTGCCGCGTCCAGCGGCGTGATCTTCAGGCCTGACGCGGTGGTGATGATGGCATCCGGTAAGTCGTTGGCCGCAGCCATGCGGTTGACTGTGGCGAGTTGCGCCTCCAACAATTCCAACCGGTCATGCAGGTATTGGTCGCAGTCGGTGGCCACTGCCAGCGGCAATTCGCTGGCCAGCTTCAAAGTGGCGAACTTCTCGACCGGCACCAGGTATTCGTCGAAGTCCTTGAACTGGCGAGAACCCTGCACCCAGACATCACCGGAGCGCAGCGCGTTCTTCAGCTCCGACAGGGCGCATAACTCGTAGTAACGCCGGTCGATGCCGTCGTCGGTCAGAACCAGCTTTGCCCAGCGCGGCTTGATGAATGCGGTTGGCGCATCGGCGGGCACCTTGCGCGCGCTGTCGCTGTTCATGCCGCGCAGCATGTCGATGGCATCGAGCACACCCTTGGCGGCGGGCGCAGCCCGCAATTTGAGCACGCCCAGGAACTGCGGCGCGTAGCGGCGTAGCGTGGCATAGCTTTCACCGATGTGGTGCAGGAAATCAAAGTCGGCAGGCCGCGCCAATGTTTGCGCTTCGGTGACGCTGGCGGCGAAGGTGTCCCAGGGCATAACGGCCTCGATGGCGGCGAACGGATCGCTGCCGCTTTGCTTGGCCTCAATCAACGCTTGACCGATGCGCCCATACATCCGCACCTTGTCGTTGATCGCCTTGCCGGAAGCCTGGAACTGCTGCTGATGCTTGTTCTTGGCCGCGTTGAACAGCTTGCCGATGATGCGATCGTGAAGGTCGATGATTTCATCGGTGACGGTGGCCATGCCTTCGATGGCCAGCGCTACCAGCGTGGCATAGCGTCGTTGCACCTCGAACTTTGCCAGATCAGCAGGCGTCATCTGGCCACCTTCACGAGCGATTTTGAGCAGGCGGTTCTGGTGAACCTGCCGCTCGATGCCTGCGGGCAGATCAAGTGCTTGCCAGGATTTCAGGCGCTCAATATGTTCGAGCATGTGGCGAGAGTTCGGTTTGGCAGGCGACTGGCGCAGCCATGCCAGCCACGTCACTTTACTGCCGTCCTTGCGCTTGAGAAGTTCGTCCAGGCGCTGACGGTGGGGTGATAACAAAGAATCGGTCAGCGCCGCGTAAATGCGTCGGTTGGCACGGGTGATGGCCTCGGCGCTTGCGCGCTCGATGGCATTCATGGCGGGCAGGATAATGCTCTGCCGCCGCAGATTCTCGACAAGTGCGCTCGCCAGCACGATGCCTTTGTCGGTCTGCAAGGCCAGCTCGGTCAATGTATGCACGGCTTGCCGATAGTGGCTCATGGTGAAGGGCTTGAACCCAAAAACCGTTTGCAGCTCGACCAAGTGCTCCCGCCGTGTCTGTTCGCGCTGGCCGTACTCGCTCCAACTTTCCACTGGCATCTTGAGTTGCGCGGCCACCATGCGCAACAGGGGCGGAAACGGAGGCTCATCGACGCCCAAAAAGGTGCCAGGGAATCGCAAGTAGCAAAGCTGCACAGCGAAGCCCAATCGATTCGCGGCGCCGCGACGCTGACGGATCACCGACAGGTCGGTTTCGTTGAACGTGTAGTGCCGTATCAGTTCGTCTTTGGCATCTGGCAGTGCCAGCAGGCTTTCGCGCTCGGTGGCGGACAGGATTGAGCGGCGTGGCATGGTCAGTCTTCCCGCAGGTACTGGTACAAGGTTTCGCGGCTGATGCCGAAGTCACGGGCCACCAAGGTTTTTTGGTCGCCTGCCGCAACTCGCCGTTTCAACTCGGCAATTTGTTCGCTGTTCAGCGATTTCTTTCGTCCCCGGTAGGCACCGCGCTGCTTGGCCAGCACGATTCCCTCGCGCTGACGTTCGCGGATCAGGGCGCGCTCGAACTCAGCGAAGGCTCCCATGACCGACAGCATCAGATTGGCCATCGGTGAGTCCTCGCCGGTGAACTTCAGCCCTTCTTTGACGAACTCCATGCGCACGCCCCGTTGTGTCAGCCCTTGGACGATGCGGCGCAGGTCATCAAGGTTGCGTGCCAGCCTGTCCATGCTATGCACCACCACGGTGTCGCCCTCGCGGACGAAGGCCAGCAGCCTTTCCAGCTCGGGACGCTGGGTGTCCTTGCCAGAAGCCTTGTCGGTGAACACCCGCGCCACCTGAACACCCTCCAATTGCCGTTCCGGGTTCTGGTCGAAGCTGCTGACGCGGACATAGCCGATGCGTTGACCTTGCAAGATGCCTCCAAAGGCAAAAGTGTCAGGATGAAATCTATTACCTTTGACGGAATATGTCAATCAATAGGAAATTTAACTCTATTCTGACATCGTTTGCACATGGTGTCGTTTTCAGAAGACGGCTGCACTGAACGTCAGAAGCCGACTGCACTATAGCAGCGGAGGGGTTGGATCCATCAGGCAACGACGGGCTGCTGCCGGCCATCAGCGGACGCAGGGAGGACTTTCCGCAACCGGCCGTTCGATGCGGCACCGATGGCCTTCGCGCAGGGGTAGTGAATCCGCCAGGATTGACTTGCGCTGCCCTACCTCTCACTAGTGAGGGGCGGCAGCGCATCAAGCGGTGAGCGCACTCCGGCACCGCCAACTTTCAGCACATGCGTGTAAATCATCGTCGTAGAGACGTCGGAATGGCCGAGCAGATCCTGCACGGTTCGAATGTCGTAACCGCTGCGGAGCAAGGCCGTCGCGAACGAGTGGCGGAGGGTGTGCGGTGTGGCGGGCTTCGTGATGCCTGCTTGTTCTACGGCACGTTTGAAGGCGCGCTGAAAGGTCTGGTCATACATGTGATGGCGACGCACGACACCGCTCCGTGGATCGGTCGAATGCGTGTGCTGCGCAAAAACCCAGAACCACGGCCAGGAATGCCCGGCGCGCGGATACTTCCGCTCAAGGGCGTCGGGAAGCGCAACGCCGCTGCGGCCCTCGGCCTGGTCCTTCAGCCACCATGCCCGTGCACGCGACAGCTGCTCGCGCAGGCTGGGTGCCAAGCTCTCGGGTAACATCAAGGCCCGATCCTTGGAGCCCTTGCCCTCCCGCACGATGATCGTGCCGTGATCGAAATCCAGATCCTTGACCCGCAGTTGCAAACCCTCACTGATCCGCATGCCCGTTCCATACAGAAGCTGGGCGAACAAACGATGCTCGCCTTCCAGAAAACCGAGGATGCGAACCACTTCATCCGGGGTCAGCACCACCGGCAAGCGCCGCGACGGCCGAGGTCTTCCGATCTCCTGAAGCCAGGGCAGATCCGTGCACAGCACCTTGCCGTAGAAGAACAGCAAGGCCGCCAATGCCTGACGATGCGTGGAGACCGAAACCTTGCGCTCGTTCGCCAGCCAGGACAGAAATGCCTCGACTTCGCTGCTGCCCAAGGTTGCCGGGTGACGCACACCGTGGAAACGGATGAAGGCACGAACCCAGTGGACATAAGCCTGTTCGGTTGGTAAGCTGTAATGCAAGTAGCGTATGCGCTCACGCAACTGGTCCAGAACCTTGACCGAACGCAGCGGTGGTAACGGCGCAGTGGCGGTTTTCATGGCTTGTTATGACTGTTTTTTTGTACAGTCTATGCCTCGGGCATCCAAGCAGCAAGCGCGTTACGCCGTGGGTCGATGTTTGATGTTATGGAGCAGCAACGATGTTACGCAGCAGGGCAGTCGCCCTAAAACAAAGTTAGCCATATTATGGAGCCTCATGCTTTTATATAAAATGTGTGACAATCAAAATTATGGGGTTACTTACATGAAGTTTTTATTGGCATTTTCGCTTTTAATACCATCCGTGGTTTTTGCAAGTAGTTCAAAGTTTCAGCAAGTTGAACAAGACGTTAAGGCAATTGAAGTTTCTCTTTCTGCTCGTATAGGTGTTTCCGTTCTTGATACTCAAAATGGAGAATATTGGGATTACAATGGCAATCAGCGCTTCCCGTTAACAAGTACTTTTAAAACAATAGCTTGCGCTAAATTACTATATGATGCTGAGCAAGGAAAAGTTAATCCCAATAGTACAGTCGAGATTAAGAAAGCAGATCTTGTGACCTATTCCCCTGTAATAGAAAAGCAAGTAGGGCAGGCAATCACACTCGATGATGCGTGCTTCGCAACTATGACTACAAGTGATAATACTGCGGCAAATATCATCCTAAGTGCTGTAGGTGGCCCCAAAGGCGTTACTGATTTTTTAAGACAAATTGGGGACAAAGAGACTCGTCTAGACCGTATTGAGCCTGATTTAAATGAAGGTAAGCTCGGTGATTTGAGGGATACGACAACTCCTAAGGCAATAGCCAGTACTTTGAATAAATTTTTATTTGGTTCCGCGCTATCTGAAATGAACCAGAAAAAATTAGAGTCTTGGATGGTGAACAATCAAGTCACTGGTAATTTACTACGTTCAGTATTGCCGGCGGGATGGAACATTGCGGATCGCTCAGGTGCTGGCGGATTTGGTGCTCGGAGTATTACAGCAGTTGTGTGGAGTGAGCATCAAGCCCCAATTATTGTGAGCATCTATCTAGCTCAAACACAGGCTTCAATGGCAGAGCGAAATGATGCGATTGTTAAAATTGGTCATTCAATTTTTGACGTTTATACATCACAGTCGCGCTGATAAGGCTAACAAGGCCATCAAGTTGACGGCTTTTCCGTCGCTTGTTTTGTGGTTTAACGCTACGCTACCACAAAACAATCAACTCCAAAGCCGCAACTTATGGCGGCGTTAGACATCATGAGGGTAGCGGTGACCATCGAAATTTCGAACCAACTATCAGAGGTGCTAAGCGTCATTGAGCGCCATCTGGAATCAACGTTGCTGGCCGTGCATTTGTACGGCTCCGCAGTGGATGGCGGCCTGAAGCCATACAGCGATATTGATTTGTTGGTTACTGTGGCCGTAAAGCTTGATGAAACGACGCGGCGAGCATTGCTCAATGACCTTATGGAGGCTTCGGCTTTCCCTGGCGAGAGCGAGACGCTCCGCGCTATAGAAGTCACCCTTGTCGTGCATGACGACATCATCCCGTGGCGTTATCCGGCTAAGCGCGAGCTGCAATTTGGAGAATGGCAGCGCAATGACATTCTTGCGGGTATCTTCGAGCCAGCCATGATCGACATTGATCTAGCTATCCTGCTTACAAAAGCAAGAGAACATAGCGTTGCCTTGGTAGGTCCGGCAGCGGAGGAATTCTTTGACCCGGTTCCTGAACAGGATCTATTCGAGGCGCTGAGGGAAACCTTGAAGCTATGGAACTCGCAGCCCGACTGGGCCGGCGATGAGCGAAATGTAGTGCTTACGTTGTCCCGCATTTGGTACAGCGCAATAACCGGCAAAATCGCGCCGAAGGATGTCGCTGCCGACTGGGCAATAAAACGCCTACCTGCCCAGTATCAGCCCGTCTTACTTGAAGCTAAGCAAGCTTATCTGGGACAAAAAGAAGATCACTTGGCCTCACGCGCAGATCACTTGGAAGAATTTATTCGCTTTGTGAAAGGCGAGATCATCAAGTCAGTTGGTAAATGATGTCTAATCGGGTAGCCGGAGGTATTTAGCCTCCAGCCCCCACACCACCCTGCATGCGGCTCCGCACAGGGCGGTTCATTTAGAACGCCTAACCTGTTTTCTGGTTCGGATAGTGAACCGCGATCCATCCATCTCTCAGTGAATACAATCCTGCTTTCTTGAGATACTCATTACTCAGCGCTTGCTGTATCCCTGGTGTTTTCGAGCTTCGCCACGGCCCTTTGCTTGTAATTCCACAAGCAACGGCCGCTTGGATCCTGACGCCACGTTTGAGTAAGTTTTGTACCTTAGTCCGTGGCTTTCGCCATTGACGCCAGTAGCACATACGTACTCGACGACGGATCCAGTGGTCTAAATCGACACACTCTTGATAAGCGTTGGCTATGCCAAAGTAGTTGATCCAGCCTTGCATGTATTGCCGCACTTTAAACAATTGATAGCTCATGCTCACGCCCCAATTGCGGTTTGTCAGTCGTCTTATCTTTTGTTTGAAGATGTGCAGTGTTTTGACATGCCACTGGATCTTTCCGCGGTTAAAGGTAAACCCTAGGAACTTGCTTTGGCCTACCTTAACCACTTGGCTTTTCTGTTCGTTAACAACCAGTTTTAGCTTAGTGGCAAGATAGCGAGTAATACTCTTGAGGACACGTTCGCCCGCTCGTTGAGACTTGACCAAAATGATAAAGTCGTCCGCGTAGCGGGCGAATTTGTGCCCTCGGCTTTCCAGCTCTTTATCAAGACTGTCCAACATAATGTTAGAGAGTAATGGCGAGAGTGGGCCGCCTTGAGGCACGCCTTCGAAGCTTGCTTCAAATTGGTCGTTGACCATCACACCAGCTCGCAGGTATTTACCAATAAGCGCCAGCAGACGCTTATCCTGTACCTTGATCCTCAATTGAGTCATCAACAGGTCGTGATTTACTCGATCAAAGAACTTGGACAGATCAACATCGACGGCAAATTTGTGCTTCTGTTTGATGATATCTCTGACTTGCAAGACCGCTTGTTTGGCATTCCTATTCGGTCTAAAGCCGAAGCTATTAGCCGAGAAGAAAGGGTCAAACAACGGCGTGAGAATTTGAGCAATAGCTTGCTGTATCACACGATCAATGACGTTAGGGATACCCAGTTTGCGTTTACCGCCATCGGGTTTGTCGATCTCTACGCGTCTGACTGCTGAAGGGTTATATTCACCTCGTTCCAGTAGAGATTTACACCGTTGCCAACCGCCTTGTTGCATCCAAAGCGGGAAGGCTTCGATAGTCATGCCATCGATGCCAGCCGCGCCTTTATTGGCTTTAACTTGACGCCAAGCTCGGTGTAGATTTTCAGGTTCGAGTAGTTGTTGGAATAAATCGCTGTTGAAGGCCGGTTGCATATCAATACGCTGCCGATAGTAATCGTCTGGCGACGTAGTGGGTATCGACAAGTTTGACAAGACTCCTCCTTCTTCTAAATGTTCAGGCCTTCACCATGTACCCACAACGCTAACGCGGGGTATGCTATCCCATCCATTACGATGGGCGTTGGGCTACTATGCCGTCTGCTGACTTCTGCTTAATCACATGCCGAGTTGCCCCGTCATGCGCTATCGGTTTTCATCTGGTTCGCTCTTTTCAGTCGATGAGATTGAAAAGCCAAGGCACTTAATAGACCAGAGCCTGACTGGTTATTGACCGATCGCGTGTTAAGCAGATCTCCCCAGATAAGAACATGAACTTTCTTTGCACTGCTGCATCATTTACGGTGGCCATTAGATCACGTGGTTTCGTCGTCTTGTGCCAACTCACCTCTAGCCTACGCCTCATATGATGTTCTTGTTCATCAGCTCGCAAATTTGCTAGCGGCTTCCTTCAGACCAATCCTCGCGGATAAGCCCTTGCCATTCACTAGTAGTTAGCGTTTAATAACAGCATGTTATTGAACGGTGACCTTCCTACAGAGGACTTTCACCTCATTAGTTCATGCCCATGCTGGGCGTACACAATTCGTTCAAGCCGACCGCGCTACGCGCGGCGGCTTAACTCCGGCGTTGGGCGCACAATAAGGCTCCTTGCAGAGTTGCTTGAAAGTTGTTACGATTCAAATTCAATCATGAGATAGTCAGCAGATGAGCACTTCCAAGAACGCAGACAAGTAAGCCGCAGCAACCTTCATTTTTCGGTTGTTGCGGCGTTCTCATGAATCCTTTTGCTCTACGGGAGCGCCGCCAAATCCTTTGTTCAAGGAGATGGTTTCGTGCGCTCAAAAAACTTTAGTTGGCGGTACTCCCTTGCCGCCACGGTGTTGTTGTTATCACCGTTCGATTTATTGGCATCACTCGGCATGGACATGTACTTGCCAGCAGTGCCGTTTATGCCAAACGCGCTTGGTACGACAGCGAGCACAATTCAGCTTACGCTGACAACGTACTTGGTCATGATTGGTGCCGGTCAGCTCTTGTTTGGACCGCTATCGGACCGACTGGGGCGCCGCCCCGTTCTACTGGGAGGTGGCCTCGCCTACGTTGTGGCGTCAATGGGCCTCGCTCTTACGTCATCGGCTGAAGTCTTTCTGGGGCTTCGGATTCTTCAGGCTTGTGGTGCCTCGGCGTGCCTTGTTTCCACATTTGCAACAGTACGTGACATTTACGCAGGTCGCGAGGAAAGTAATGTCATTTACGGCATACTCGGATCCATGCTGGCCATGGTCCCGGCGGTAGGCCCATTGCTCGGAGCGCTCGTCGACATGTGGCTTGGGTGGCGGGCTATCTTTGCGTTTCTAGGTTTGGGCATGATCGCTGCATCTGCAGCAGCGTGGCGATTCTGGCCTGAAACCCGGGTGCAACGAGTTGCGGGCTTGCAATGGTCGCAGCTGCTACTCCCCGTTAAGTGCCTGAACTTCTGGTTGTACACGTTGTGTTACGCCGCTGGAATGGGTAGCTTCTTCGTCTTTTTCTCCATTGCGCCCGGACTAATGATGGGCAGGCAAGGTGTGTCTCAGCTTGGCTTCAGCCTGCTGTTCGCCACAGTGGCAATTGCCATGGTGTTTACGGCTCGTTTTATGGGGCGTGTGATACCCAAGTGGGGCAGCCCAAGTGTCTTGCGAATGGGAATGGGATGCCTGATAGCTGGAGCAGTATTGCTTGCCATCACCGAAATATGGGCTTTGCAGTCCGTGTTAGGCTTTATTGCTCCAATGTGGCTAGTGGGTATTGGTGTCGCCACAGCGGTATCTGTGGCGCCCAATGGCGCTCTTCGAGGATTCGACCATGTTGCTGGAACGGTCACGGCAGTCTACTTCTGCTTGGGCGGTGTACTGCTAGGAAGCATCGGAACGTTGATCATTTCGCTGTTGCCGCGCAACACGGCTTGGCCGGTTGTCGTGTACTGTTTGACCCTTGCAACAGTCGTGCTCGGTCTGTCTTGTGTTTCCCGAGTGAAGGGCTCTCGCGGCCAGGGGGAGCATGATGTGGTCGCGCTACAAAGTGCGGAAAGTACATCAAATCCCAATCGTTGAGAGAATGTGGCAAGCTATCGCCCAACAAATCGCTGCAGCCGACCCAAAACCGCTACGCGGTTTCGGTCGGCTGAGCTCAGTCGTTAGGCAACGGTGTTGTTGCAGATTTTTGGTGTGGAATTATATGAAGAACTATTTTGAGAGCCCGTTTAAGGGAAAACCTCTCGTCGAACAGGTAAAGAACCCAAATATCAAGGTGGGCCGTTATAGCTATTATTCAGGCTATTACCACGGGCATTCATTTGATGATTGCGCTCGCTACCTCCTGCCTGATCGTGATGACGTTGATAAATTGATAATTGGAAGCTTTTGCTCCATAGGGACGGGTGCATCTTTTATCATGGCTGGAAATCAAGGTCACCGATATGATTGGGTTACATCATTCCCTTTTTTCTATATGAATGAGGAACCGGCATTTTCGGAATCAGTTGATGCTTTCCAGGCGGCAGGTAATACCGTCATAGGAAGCGACGTGTGGATTGGCTCTGAAGCAATGATTATGCCTGGAGTAAAGGTTGGCCATGGAGCGGTAATTGGCAGCCGGGCTTTGGTTACCAAAGATATAGAGCCATACACAATTGTTGGTGGCAACCCTGCAAAAGAGATAAAGAAGCGCTTTTCAGAACAGGAAATTTCAATGTTGCTAGATATGAAGTGGTGGGATTGGCCGTTGGAGCAAATTAAAGAAGCAATGCCTCTTTTGTGCTCGTCTGATATTGCAGGCTTGTACCATTTTTGGCAGCGTTCAAGTGCCTAACAAACGGCTGTTGTCGCCCCTTCGGGGCTGGGACGGCCTTTCCGCCGCTTTGCGGCTACAAGTCCGCCCCAAAGCCGGGCGTTAGATGCACTAAGCACATAATTGCTCACAGCCAAACTATCAGGTCAAGTCTGCTTTTATTATTTTTAAGCGTGCATAATAAGCCCTACACAAATTGGGAGATATATCATGAAAGGCTGGCTTTTTCTTGTTATCGCAATAGTTGGCGAAGTAATCGCAACATCCGCATTAAAATCTAGCGAGGGCTTTACTAAGCTTGCCCCTTCCGCCGTTGTCATAATCGGTTATGGCATCGCATTTTATTTTCTTTCTCTGGTTCTGAAATCCATCCCTGTCGGTGTTGCTTATGCAGTCTGGTCGGGACTCGGCGTCGTCATAATTACAGCCATTGCCTGGTTGCTTCATGGGCAAAAGCTTGATGCGTGGGGCTTTGTAGGTATGGGGCTCATAATTGCTGCCTTTTTGCTCGCCCGATCCCCATCGTGGAAGTCGCTGCGGAGGCCGACGCCATGGTGACGGTGTTCGGCATTCTGAATCTCACCGAGGACTCCTTCTTCGATGAGAGCCGGCGGCTAGACCCCGCCGGCGCTGTCACCGCGGCGATCGAAATGCTGCGAGTCGGATCAGACGTCGTGGATGTCGGACCGGCCGCCAGCCATCCGGACGCGAGGCCTGTATCGCCGGCCGATGAGATCAGACGTATTGCGCCGCTCTTAGACGCCCTGTCCGATCAGATGCACCGTGTTTCAATCGACAGCTTCCAACCGGAAACCCAGCGCTATGCGCTCAAGCGCGGCGTGGGCTACCTGAACGATATCCAAGGATTTCCTGACCCTGCGCTCTATCCCGATATTGCTGAGGCGGACTGCAGGCTGGTGGTTATGCACTCAGCGCAGCGGGATGGCATCGCCACCCGCACCGGTCACCTTCGACCCGAAGACGCGCTCGACGAGATTGTGCGGTTCTTCGAGGCGCGGGTTTCCGCCTTGCGACGGAGCGGGGTCGCTGCCGACCGGCTCATCCTCGATCCGGGGATGGGATTTTTCTTGAGCCCCGCACCGGAAACATCGCTGCACGTGCTGTCGAACCTTCAAAAGCTGAAGTCGGCGTTGGGGCTTCCGCTATTGGTCTCGGTGTCGCGGAAATCCTTCTTGGGCGCCACCGTTGGCCTTCCTGTAAAGGATCTGGGTCCAGCGAGCCTTGCGGCGGAACTTCACGCGATCGGCAATGGCGCTGACTACGTCCGCACCCACGCGCCTGGAGATCTGCGAAGCGCAATCACCTTCTCGGAAACCCTCGCGAAATTTCGCAGTCGCGACGCCAGAGACCGAGGGTTAGATCATGCCTAGCATTCACCTTCCGGCCGCCCGCTAAATATCTCCTTTTGGGTTGTTAATAAAACATCCAATAAGTTGACTGTGCGTGAAAAAGAAAGTTTTGTGTGATGGCGTTGAAGATCGCACCGTTAAGCTCTTATGTGGGATGGTGCAGAGCTCGACGACTACCGATAAAACGCAACCGCCGCAAACAGACAAGAAAAAGCCCCAACTGATAACAGTTGGGGCTTCAGTATTGTGATTGGTGGAGCAATAGCACCCTGAACCCAAAACCTTCTCGCTCAACCGGTAGTGGCTGATAACAACTCGTGAGGGCTATTGCGGGTTAAGCATTTAGCGATGTCTAGGGCCAGACTGGACGTCTGAACGCAAGCCGCTGATACTGTACATAACCACAGTATCGGCGGAGGATACCCATGTCGCTGGCAAGGAACGCCACGGCGAGTCAATCGCCCACTCAAACAAACGGTTACGAACGCCACCAACCCGACCAGACGCTGCTCTACCAGCTGGTTGAGCAGCACTACCCAGCCTTCAAAGCCTCACTCGAAGCCCAAGGTCAACACCTGCCTCGCTACATCCAACAAGAATTCAACGACCTCCTCCAATGTGGCCGTCTGGAGTATGGTTTCATGCGGGTTCGCTGCGAGGATTGTCATCACGAGCGTCTGGTCGCCTTCAGCTGTAAACGACGCGGCTTTTGCCCTAGCTGCGGTGCCCGCCGGATGGCCGAGAGTGCGGCGCTGCTGATAGACGAAGTCTTCCCCAAGGAGCCCATTCGCCAGTGGGTGCTCAGCTTTCCTTTCCAGCTACGCTTTTTGCTGGCTCGCCATCCCCAGCTGATGGGCCAGGTCTTGAGTATCGTCTATCGTACACTCTCAACTCATCTGATCAAAAAAGCCGGTTACACCAAAGCCTCTGCACAAACTGGCTCAGTGACTCTTATCCAACGCTTTGGCTCCGCGCTAAATCTCAATGTCCACTACCACATGCTGTTTCTCGATGGTGTCTATGCCGAAGATGACTATGGCAAGCAACGCTTCCATCGTGTCAAGGCACCCACTTACGATGAGCTGAATACGCTCGCTCACACCCTCAGCCATCGCATCGCTCGCTGCATGGAAAAGCGTGGGATTTTGGAGCGTGATGCCGAGAATACGTGGTTGACACTGGAAGAGGGCGAAGACGATACGCTGACTCAATTACATGGTGCTTCGGTTACGTATCGCATTGCCGTCGGCCCCCAGCAAGGGCGCAAAGTCTTCACCCTGCAAACCTTGCCAGGGCGTGAGGATAAAGCCGACTCAAGCAGTCGAGTAGCCAACCATGCTGGTTTCTCGCTACACGCCGGTGTGATGGCCGAAGCGCATCAGCGGGATAAGCTTGAGCGCTTGTGTCGCTACATTAGTCGGCCAGCGGTTTCAGAAAAACGTCTGGCATTAACCGCCAATGGGCAGGTGCGTTACGAGCTCAAAACTCCGTACCGCAATGGCACCACCCATGTGATCTTCGAGCCGCTGGACTTCATCGCCAAACTCGCTGCGTTGGTACCTAAGCCGCGAGTCAACCTCACACGCTTCCACGGCGTCTTTGCACCGAACAGCAAACACCGAGTTCAAGTAACACCCGCCAAGCGGGGCAAGAAGCCCGACAAATCGGAAGGTCTCGATACTAACTGGCGTGACAAGAGTCCTGCAGAGCGCCACCGCGCCATGACCTGGATGCAACGCCTCAAGCGAGTCTTCAATATTGATATTGAAGTCTGCGAACACTGCGGCGGTCACGTCAAAGTGATTGCCAGCATCGAAGATCCGAAGGTCATTGAGCAGATTCTCAAGCATCTGAAACAGAAAACAGCCAAGGCGAATGCCGCCAAGCAGCGTGAGCTGCCACCAGAACGAGCGCCGCCACTGACTCCCAGCCTGTTCGATCCATCACAGAGTCGTCTCTTTGACTGACGACCCCAAATCCAACACTGCTCAACACTGCCAACTTTTAAACGGGGCGGTGGGGCAGTTTGTATCTCTCGAGCTATCAGGCTAGAGATTTTACCGCCAAATCGAACCTTATTAGAGCGGTTTAGGCTGGACCGGCAGTTAAAATTGGGGCTTGAGCGGTAAACGAGTGAGGGAATTTCAGGTAAGATACTTCGGATGAGGAGCAAAAAGGTGGTTTATACTTCCTATACCCCTGCAAAGGTTGTTGGGAAGGCGCGAACCAACCCCATGTTTGCCTGCCTAGGCAAAGCTCGCCGAAAGAGTTAGCACCCTCCCTGATTAAAGGAAGCCGTATGGATATTATTGATAAAGTTTTTCAGCAAGAGGATTTCTCACGCCAGGATTTGAGTGACAGCCGTTTTCGCCGCTGCCGCTTTTATCAGTGTGACTTCAGCCACTGTCAGCTGCAGGATGCCAGTTTCGAGGATTGCAGTTTCATTGAAAGCGGCGCCGTTGAAGGGTGTCACTTCAGCTATGCCGATCTGCGCGATGCCAGTTTCAAGGCCTGCCGTCTGTCTTTGGCCAACTTCAGCGGTGCCAACTGCTTTGGCATAGAGTTCAGGGAGTGCGATCTCAAGGGCGCCAACTTTTCCCGGGCCCGCTTCTACAATCAAGTCAGCCATAAGATGTACTTCTGCTCGGCTTATATCTCAGGTTGCAACCTGGCCTATACCAACTTGAGTGGCCAATGCCTGGAAAAATGCGAGCTGTTTGAAAACAACTGGAGCAATGCCAATCTCAGCGGCGCTTCCTTGATGGGCTCAGATCTCAGCCGCGGCACCTTCTCCCGCGACTGTTGGCAACAGGTCAATCTGCGGGGCTGTGACCTAACCTTTGCCGATCTGGATGGGCTCGACCCCAGACGGGTCAACCTCGAAGGAGTCAAGATCTGTGCCTGGCAACAGGAGCAACTGCTGGAACCCTTGGGAGTAATAGTGCTGCCGGATTAGCTCTGGTTCTGAAATCCATCCCTGTCGGTGTTGCTTATGCAGTCTGGTCGGGACTCGGCGTCGTCATAATTACAGCCATTGCCTGGTTGCTTCATGGGCAAAAGCTTGATGCGTGGGGCTTTGTAGGTATGGGGCTCATAATTGCTGCCTTTTTGCTCGCCCGATCCCCATCGTGGAAGTCGCTGCGGAGGCCGACGCCATGGTGACGGTGTTCGGCATTCTGAATCTCACCGAGGACTCCTTCTTCGATGAGAGCCGGCGGCTAGACCCCGCCGGCGCTGTCACCGCGGCGATCGAAATGCTGCGAGTCGGATCAGACGTCGTGGATGTCGGACCGGCCGCCAGCCATCCGGACGCGAGGCCTGTATCGCCGGCCGATGAGATCAGACGTATTGCGCCGCTCTTAGACGCCCTGTCCGATCAGATGCACCGTGTTTCAATCGACAGCTTCCAACCGGAAACCCAGCGCTATGCGCTCAAGCGCGGCGTGGGCTACCTGAACGATATCCAAGGATTTCCTGACCCTGCGCTCTATCCCGATATTGCTGAGGCGGACTGCAGGCTGGTGGTTATGCACTCAGCGCAGCGGGATGGCATCGCCACCCGCACCGGTCACCTTCGACCCGAAGACGCGCTCGACGAGATTGTGCGGTTCTTCGAGGCGCGGGTTTCCGCCTTGCGACGGAGCGGGGTCGCTGCCGACCGGCTCATCCTCGATCCGGGGATGGGATTTTTCTTGAGCCCCGCACCGGAAACATCGCTGCACGTGCTGTCGAACCTTCAAAAGCTGAAGTCGGCGTTGGGGCTTCCGCTATTGGTCTCGGTGTCGCGGAAATCCTTCTTGGGCGCCACCGTTGGCCTTCCTGTAAAGGATCTGGGTCCAGCGAGCCTTGCGGCGGAACTTCACGCGATCGGCAATGGCGCTGACTACGTCCGCACCCACGCGCCTGGAGATCTGCGAAGCGCAATCACCTTCTCGGAAACCCTCGCGAAATTTCGCAGTCGCGACGCCAGAGACCGAGGGTTAGATCATGCCTAGCATTCACCTTCCGGCCGCCCGCTAAATATCTCCTTTTGGGTTGTTAATAAAACATCCAATAAGTTGACTGTGCGTGAAAAAGAAAGTTTTGTGTGATGGCGTTGAAGATCGCACCGTTAAGCTCTTATGTGGGATGGTGCAGAGCTCGACGACTACCGATAAAACGCAACCGCCGCAAACAGACAAGAAAAAGCCCCAACTGATAACAGTTGGGGCTTCAGTATTGTGATTGGTGGAGCAATAGCACCCTGAACCCAAAACCTTCTCGCTCAACCGGTAGTGGCTGATAACAACTCGTGAGGGCTATTGCGGGTTAAGCATTTAGCGATGTCTAGGGCCAGACTGGACGTCTGAACGCAAGCCGCTGATACTGTACATAACCACAGTATCAGCGGAGGATACCCATGTCGCTGGCAAGGAACGCCACGGCGAGTCAATCGCCCACTCAAACAAACGGTTACGAACGCCACCAACCCGACCAGACGCTGCTCTACCAGCTGGTTGAGCAGCACTACCCAGCCTTCAAAGCCTCACTCGAAGCCCAAGGTCAACACCTGCCTCGCTACATCCAACAAGAATTCAACGACCTCCTCCAATGTGGCCGTCTGGAGTATGGTTTCATGCGGGTTCGCTGCGAGGATTGTCATCACGAGCGTCTGGTCGCCTTCAGCTGTAAACGACGCGGCTTTTGCCCTAGCTGCGGTGCCCGCCGGATGGCCGAGAGTGCGGCGCTGCTGATAGACGAAGTCTTCCCCAAGGAGCCCATTCGCCAGTGGGTGCTCAGCTTTCCTTTCCAGCTACGCTTTTTGCTGGCTCGCCATCCCCAGCTGATGGGCCAGGTCTTGAGTATCGTCTATCGTACACTCTCAACTCATCTGATCAAAAAAGCCGGTTACACCAAAGCCTCTGCACAAACTGGCTCAGTGACTCTTATCCAACGCTTTGGCTCCGCGCTAAATCTCAATGTCCACTACCACATGCTGTTTCTCGATGGTGTCTATGCCGAAGATGACTATGGCAAGCAACGCTTCCATCGTGTCAAGGCACCCACTTACGATGAGCTGAATACGCTCGCTCACACCCTCAGCCATCGCATCGCTCGCTGCATGGAAAAGCGTGGGATTTTGGAGCGTGATGCCGAGAATACGTGGTTGACACTGGAAGAGGGCGAAGACGATACGCTGACTCAATTACATGGTGCTTCGGTTACGTATCGCATTGCCGTCGGCCCCCAGCAAGGGCGCAAAGTCTTCACCCTGCAAACCTTGCCAGGGCGTGAGGATAAAGCCGACTCAAGCAGTCGAGTAGCCAACCATGCTGGTTTCTCGCTACACGCCGGTGTGATGGCCGAAGCGCATCAGCGGGATAAGCTTGAGCGCTTGTGTCGCTACATTAGTCGGCCAGCGGTTTCAGAAAAACGTCTGGCATTAACCGCCAATGGGCAGGTGCGTTACGAGCTCAAAACTCCGTACCGCAATGGCACCACCCATGTGATCTTCGAGCCGCTGGACTTCATCGCCAAACTCGCTGCGTTGGTACCTAAGCCGCGAGTCAACCTCACACGCTTCCACGGCGTCTTTGCACCGAACAGCAAACACCGAGTTCAAGTAACACCCGCCAAGCGGGGCAAGAAGCCCGACAAATCGGAAGGTCTCGATACTAACTGGCGTGACAAGAGTCCTGCAGAGCGCCACCGCGCCATGACCTGGATGCAACGCCTCAAGCGAGTCTTCAATATTGATATTGAAGTCTGCGAACACTGCGGCGGTCACGTCAAAGTGATTGCCAGCATCGAAGATCCGAAGGTCATTGAGCAGATTCTCAAGCATCTGAAACAGAAAACAGCCAAGGCGAATGCCGCCAAGCAGCGTGAGCTGCCACCAGAACGAGCGCCGCCACTGACTCCCAGCCTGTTCGATCCATCACAGAGTCGTCTCTTTGACTGACGACCCCAAATCCAACACTGCTCAACACTGCCAACTTTTAAACGGGGCGGTGGGGCAGTTTGTATCTCTCGAGCTATCAGGCTAGAGATTTTACCGCCAAATCGAACCTTATTAGAGCGGTTTAGGCTGGACCGGCAGTTAAAATTGGGGCTTGAGCGGTAAACGAGTGAGGGAATTTCAGGTAAGATACTTCGGATGAGGAGCAAAAAGGTGGTTTATACTTCCTATACCCAGTAGTGTTCCCCTGTCGGTTTGGTTGGGGTCGATGCCCCACTTTGGGCGCGGCGTTGGGCGCCGCAAGATGAAAGCTCTGTGTGAAGGCTTGGATATTAAGACCTTGGATGATTTCAATGCCATCACCGAAGAGCAGATCGTTAGCGTCGACAAATTCAGCTACAAAACTGCCGCAAAAGTGCTTGCAGGTATGGCTGAACATGCCGAGCTATTCAACAAGATTCAATCAATCATCGGGTTCAAACAGCAGGTCACTTCGGGGGATCGTTTTACCGGTGAGAAGATCGTGATCACCGGTTTTCGTGACGCGGCCTTGGAGAAGCTGATTGAAGCTGAGGGTGGTGAAGTGCAATCATCAGTCTCGTCGAAGACCACCATGGTGATCGCGGCATCCACTTCCGGATCTTCCGGCAAATTGAAGAAAGTGCACGATCTCAACAACAGCGGAAAGGCAAATATCAAACTGATTGATCTGGCCACCTTCCGTAAGCAATATCTGGAACAACCAGCATCGACTGGTTTGGAGTTTTAATGAGTCACCCACAACTTGAGCTAATAGTCGCTGTGGATTCTAAGTTGGGATTCGGGAAAGGCGGCAAGATTCCATGGAAATGCAAAGAAGACATGGCGCGATTTACGCGGATTTCTAAAGAGATCCGCGTGTGCGTTATGGGGAAACACACGTATACTGACATGCGTGACATGCAGTTAGAAAAGGATGGCGCCGAGGAGCGAATCAAGGAGAAAGGAATTCTCCCCGAACGCGAATCGTTCGTGATCTCCTCGACGTTAAAACAAGAAGATGTCATAGGCGCTACTGTCGTTCCTGATCTTCGTGCTGTGATCAACCTGTATGAGAATACCGATCAACGCATTGCTGTCATTGGTGGGGAGAAGTTGTACATTCAAGCTCTTTCATCAGCAACGAAACTGCACATGACCATAATTCCAAGAGAGTTCGACTGTGATCGATTTATTCCTGTTGATCCGATCCAGAACAATTTTCACATTGATTCCAGTGCCAGCGAGACTGTGGAGGCAACCGTTGATGAGACTCAAGAGCGCATTCACTTTGCTACTTACGTGCGTAACAATCAGTAACGCGCTGGCAGTGGAAGAACAAGAACCAGAAACGAAGCAGACGGTGTTGGCCGTCTGCTTCGAAACATCATTATTGGCTCGAGAACTGATCGAGAATACCATTCTTGCGGACGACATCCAAAACAATACAGAAAAGATAGCTTTGCAGTTGTCGGAGCCCCTCCCCCCAACTTATAATGGGATTATTGCTGGGCTAAACAATGCTGTCGCCATGCGTGGGACAGCAAACGTTGAATCGCCATCAAGAGCATCCACAGATTTACGTGCAGCCGTCATCGGTTTATGGTGTATAAATGACACCATAGCCGCCCTGAATCAGACTGATAATGCAGTCTTACAGGACGGCGAGTTGCAACAAACACTTGTCGATTATTACAACAACTTATTGGCTGACATCGTTTGTCGTTTTCAGAAGACGGCTGCACTGAACGTCAGAAGCCGACTGCACTATAGCAGCGGAGGGGTTGGATCCATCAGGCAACGACGGGCTGCTGCCGGCCATCAGCGGACGCAGGGAGGACTTTCCGCAACCGGCCGTTCGATGCGGCACCGATGGCCTTCGCGCAGGGGTAGTGAATCCGCCAGGATTGACTTGCGCTGCCCTACCTCTCACTAGTGAGGGGCGGCAGCGCATCAAGCGGTGAGCGCACTCCGGCACCGCCAACTTTCAGCACATGCGTGTAAATCATCGTCGTAGAGACGTCGGAATGGCCGAGCAGATCCTGCACGGTTCGAATGTCGTAACCGCTGCGGAGCAAGGCCGTCGCGAACGAGTGGCGGAGGGTGTGCGGTGTGGCGGGCTTCGTGATGCCTGCTTGTTCTACGGCACGTTTGAAGGCGCGCTGAAAGGTCTGGTCATACATGTGATGGCGACGCACGACACCGCTCCGTGGATCGGTCGAATGCGTGTGCTGCGCAAAAACCCAGAACCACGGCCAGGAATGCCCGGCGCGCGGATACTTCCGCTCAAGGGCGTCGGGAAGCGCAACGCCGCTGCGGCCCTCGGCCTGGTCCTTCAGCCACCATGCCCGTGCACGCGACAGCTGCTCGCGCAGGCTGGGTGCCAAGCTCTCGGGTAACATCAAGGCCCGATCCTTGGAGCCCTTGCCCTCCCGCACGATGATCGTGCCGTGATCGAAATCCAGATCCTTGACCCGCAGTTGCAAACCCTCACTGATCCGCATGCCCGTTCCATACAGAAGCTGGGCGAACAAACGATGCTCGCCTTCCAGAAAACCGAGGATGCGAACCACTTCATCCGGGGTCAGCACCACCGGCAAGCGCCGCGACGGCCGAGGTCTTCCGATCTCCTGAAGCCAGGGCAGATCCGTGCACAGCACCTTGCCGTAGAAGAACAGCAAGGCCGCCAATGCCTGACGATGCGTGGAGACCGAAACCTTGCGCTCGTTCGCCAGCCAGGACAGAAATGCCTCGACTTCGCTGCTGCCCAAGGTTGCCGGGTGACGCACACCGTGGAAACGGATGAAGGCACGAACCCAGTGGACATAAGCCTGTTCGGTTGGTAAGCTGTAATGCAAGTAGCGTATGCGCTCACGCAACTGGTCCAGAACCTTGACCGAACGCAGCGGTGGTAACGGCGCAGTGGCGGTTTTCATGGCTTGTTATGACTGTTTTTTTGTACAGTCTATGCCTCGGGCATCCAAGCAGCAAGCGCGTTACGCCGTGGGTCGATGTTTGATGTTATGGAGCAGCAACGATGTTACGCAGCAGGGCAGTCGCCCTAAAACAAAGTTAGGCCGCATGGACACAACGCAGGTCACATTGATACACAAAATTCTAGCTGCGGCAGATGAGCGAAATCTGCCGCTCTGGATCGGTGGGGGCTGGGCGATCGATGCACGGCTAGGGCGTGTAACACGCAAGCACGATGATATTGATCTGACGTTTCCCGGCGAGAGGCGCGGCGAGCTCGAGGCAATAGTTGAAATGCTCGGCGGGCGCGTCATGGAGGAGTTGGACTATGGATTCTTAGCGGAGATCGGGGATGAGTTACTTGACTGCGAACCTGCTTGGTGGGCAGACGAAGCGTATGAAATCGCGGAGGCTCCGCAGGGCTCGTGCCCAGAGGCGGCTGAGGGCGTCATCGCCGGGCGGCCAGTCCGTTGTAACAGCTGGGAGGCGATCATCTGGGATTACTTTTACTATGCCGATGAAGTACCACCAGTGGACTGGCCTACAAAGCACATAGAGTCCTACAGGCTCGCATGCACCTCACTCGGGGCGGAAAAGGTTGAGGTCTTGCGTGCCGCTTTCAGGTCGCGATATGCGGCCTAACAATTCGTCCAAGCCGACGCCGCTTCGCGGCGCGGCTTAACTCAGGTGTTAGACGGCAAAGTCACAGACCGCGGGATCTCTTATGACCAACTACTTTGATAGCCCCTTCAAAGGCAAGCTGCTTTCTGAGCAAGTGAAGAACCCCAATATCAAAGTTGGGCGGTACAGCTATTACTCTGGCTACTATCATGGGCACTCATTCGATGACTGCGCACGGTATCTGTTTCCGGACCGTGATGACGTTGATAAGTTGATCATCGGTAGTTTCTGCTCTATCGGGAGTGGGGCTTCCTTTATCATGGCTGGCAATCAGGGGCATCGGTACGACTGGGCATCATCTTTCCCGTTCTTTTATATGCAGGAAGAACCTGCATTCTCAAGCGCACTCGATGCCTTCCAAAAAGCAGGTAATACTGTCATTGGCAATGACGTTTGGATCGGCTCTGAGGCAATGGTCATGCCCGGAATCAAGATCGGGCACGGTGCGGTGATAGGCAGCCGCTCGTTGGTGACAAAAGATGTGGAGCCTTACGCTATCGTTGGCGGCAATCCCGCTAAGAAGATTAAGAAACGCTTCACCGATGAGGAAATTTCATTGCTTCTGGAGATGGAGTGGTGGAATTGGTCACTGGAGAAGATCAAAGCGGCAATGCCCATGCTGTGCTCGTCTAATATTGTTGGCCTGCACAAGTATTGGCTCGAGTTTGCCGTCTAACAATTCAATCAAGCCGATGCCGCTTCGCGGCACGGCTTATTTCAGGCGTTAGATGCACTAAGCACATAATTGCTCACAGCCAAACTATCAGGTCAAGTCTGCTTTTATTATTTTTAAGCGTGCATAATAAGCCCTACACAAATTGGGAGATATATCATGAAAGGCTGGCTTTTTCTTGTTATCGCAATAGTTGGCGAAGTAATCGCAACATCCGCATTAAAATCTAGCGAGGGCTTTACTAAGCTTGCCCCTTCCGCCGTTGTCATAATCGGTTATGGCATCGCATTTTATTTTCTTTCTCTGGTTCTGAAATCCATCCCTGTCGGTGTTGCTTATGCAGTCTGGTCGGGACTCGGCGTCGTCATAATTACAGCCATTGCCTGGTTGCTTCATGGGCAAAAGCTTGATGCGTGGGGCTTTGTAGGTATGGGGCTCATAATTGCTGCCTTTTTGCTCGCCCGATCCCCATCGTGGAAGTCGCTGCGGAGGCCGACGCCATGGTGACGGTGTTCGGCATTCTGAATCTCACCGAGGACTCCTTCTTCGATGAGAGCCGGCGGCTAGACCCCGCCGGCGCTGTCACCGCGGCGATCGAAATGCTGCGAGTCGGATCAGACGTCGTGGATGTCGGACCGGCCGCCAGCCATCCGGACGCGAGGCCTGTATCGCCGGCCGATGAGATCAGACGTATTGCGCCGCTCTTAGACGCCCTGTCCGATCAGATGCACCGTGTTTCAATCGACAGCTTCCAACCGGAAACCCAGCGCTATGCGCTCAAGCGCGGCGTGGGCTACCTGAACGATATCCAAGGATTTCCTGACCCTGCGCTCTATCCCGATATTGCTGAGGCGGACTGCAGGCTGGTGGTTATGCACTCAGCGCAGCGGGATGGCATCGCCACCCGCACCGGTCACCTTCGACCCGAAGACGCGCTCGACGAGATTGTGCGGTTCTTCGAGGCGCGGGTTTCCGCCTTGCGACGGAGCGGGGTCGCTGCCGACCGGCTCATCCTCGATCCGGGGATGGGATTTTTCTTGAGCCCCGCACCGGAAACATCGCTGCACGTGCTGTCGAACCTTCAAAAGCTGAAGTCGGCGTTGGGGCTTCCGCTATTGGTCTCGGTGTCGCGGAAATCCTTCTTGGGCGCCACCGTTGGCCTTCCTGTAAAGGATCTGGGTCCAGCGAGCCTTGCGGCGGAACTTCACGCGATCGGCAATGGCGCTGACTACGTCCGCACCCACGCGCCTGGAGATCTGCGAAGCGCAATCACCATCTCGGAAACCCTCGCGAAATTTCGCAGTCGCGACGCCAGAGACCGAGGGTTAGATCATGCCTAGCATTCACCTTCCGGCCGCCCGCTAGCGGACCCTGGTCAGGTTCCGCGAAGGTGGGCGCAGACATGCTGGGCTCGTCAGGATCAAACTGCACTATGAGGCGGCGGTTCATACCGGGCTCTGTTGCAAAAATCGTGAAGCTTGAGCATGCTTGGCGGAGATTGGACGGACGGAACGATGACGGATTTCAAGTGGCGCCATTTCCAGGGTGATGTGATCCTGTGGGCGGTGCGCTGGTATTGTCGCTATCCGATCAGCTATCGCGACCTTGAGGAAATGCTGGCGGAACGCGGCATTTCGGTCGACCATACGACGATCTATCGCTGGGTCCAGTGCTACGCCCCGGAGATGGAGAAGCGGCTGCGCTGGTTCTGGCGGCGTGGCTTTGATCCGAGCTGGCGCCTGGATGAAACCTACGTCAAGGTGCGGGGCAAGTGGACCTACCTGTACCGGGCAGTCGACAAGCGGGGCGACACGATCGATTTCTACCTGTCGCCGACCCGCAGCGCCAAGGCAGCGAAGCGGTTCCTGGGCAAGGCCCTGCGAGGCCTGAAGCACTGGGAAAAGCCTGCCACGCTCAATACCGACAAAGCGCCGAGCTATGGTGCAGCGATCACCGAATTGAAGCGCGAAGGAAAGCTGGACCGGGAGACGGCCCACCGGCAGGTGAAGTATCTCAATAACGTGATCGAGGCCGATCACGGAAAGCTCAAGATACTGATCAAGCCGGTGCGCGGTTTCAAATCGATCCCCACGGCCTATGCCACGATCAAGGGATTCGAAGTCATGCGAGCCCTGCGCAAAGGACAGGCTCGCCCCTGGTGCCTGCAGCCCGGCATCAGGGGCGAGGTGCGCCTTGTGGAGAGAGCTTTTGGCATTGGGCCCTCGGCGCTGACGGAGGCCATGGGCATGCTCAACCACCATTTCGCAGCAGCCGCCTGATCGGCGCAGAGCGACAGCCTACCTCTGACTGCCGCCAATCTTTGCAACAGAGCCTCCGTCGCCATGCTCACCTCGCTTTGGTGCACACGAGTATTGAGCATAGTCGAGATTGGGGCACTGTTGCAAATAGTCGGTGGTGATAAACTTATCATCCCCTTTTGCTGATGGAGCTGCACATGAACCCATTCAAAGGCCGGCATTTTCAGCGTGACATCATTCTGTGGGCCGTACGCTGGTACTGCAAATACGGCATCAGTTACCGTGAGCTGCAGGAGATGCTGGCTGAACGCGGAGTGAATGTCGATCACTCCACGATTTACCGCTGGGTTCAGCGTTATGCGCCTGAAATGGAAAAACGGCTGCGCTGGTACTGGCGTAACCCTTCCGATCTTTGCCCGTGGCACATGGATGAAACCTACGTGAAGGTCAATGGCCGCTGGGCGTATCTGTACCGGGCCGTCGACAGCCGGGGCCGCACTGTCGATTTTTATCTCTCCTCCCGTCGTAACAGCAAAGCTGCATACCGGTTTCTGGGTAAAATCCTCAACAACGTGAAGAAGTGGCAGATCCCGCGATTCATCAACACGGATAAAGCGCCCGCCTATGGTCGCGCGCTTGCTCTGCTCAAACGCGAAGGCCGGTGCCCGTCTGACGTTGAACACCGACAGATTAAGTACCGGAACAACGTGATTGAATGCGATCATGGCAAACGAGGGTGTTCAATATTCTGTGTCAGCCGATCATAGGTCAATATGATCATCCAATCTGCCGGGGAAATGGATCGATAGCTGCGACAGCGTCAGATTCCAATTCTGGATGGGGAGCGTCCAGCGTTCTGATGCCTGCAACATACCGGCGTATAACAGCTTGAGCAAACTGTTTTCATTGGCGAAACCGCCTTTGGTTTTCGTCAGTTTGCGGAACTGCCGGTGTACCGCCTCGACCGCATTGGTCGTGTAGATGGCGGTTCTGACGTATTCCGGGTATTTAAAATAGGCCGACAGCGTCTCCCATTTATTGCGCCAGGATTTAATGACGACTGGGTATTTCTCGCCCCACTTGGCCTCCAACTCATCCAGCGCCGATTCAGCCGCACTCAGGGTAGCCGCTTTGTACACGCACTTCAGATCCACCATGAAGGCTTTCTGGTTCTTGCTGGCAACATATTTCAATGAGTTGCGGATCTGGTGGATGACGCAGTGCTGAACTTCCGTTCGAGGATAGATACTTGCGATGGCCTCAGGGAAGCCCTTCAAGCCATCCACACAGGCAATCAGTATGTCTTTGACACCCCGGTTATGCAGATCGGTCAGCACGCTTAACCAGTGATGGGCCCCTTCATGCTCTGACAGATAAAGACCGAGCAGCTCTTTTTTACCTTCGACATTCAGGCCCAGAATGGTGTAAACAGCTTTGGTGATATAGCGGCCATTTTCCTTGATCTTGTAGTGAATGGCATCGAGCCACATCACCGGATAAATCGCATCCAGCTCACGGTCACGCCAGGCTTGTAACTCAGGCAGCAGCTTGTCAGTCACGGCGTTGAGCGTACCGTTGGACAGATGGATGCCGTACAACTCTTCGATATGCGCCCGGATATCCTGGTAGCTAGTTCCAAGCGCAAACAGGGCGATGATTTTGCGCTCCAGCTCGTCAGTCAACTGGGTCTGGTGTTTTTTGATGATTTGCGGCTCAAAGGTACCGGCCCGATCACGAGGCGTATTGAGTTCAAAGCGCCCAGCGATGCTTTTGATGGTCTTGGATGTTGAGCCGTTTTTGCGATTGGGCGTTTCATCTTGGGCGAGGTGCTGCTCAAGTTCGGCCTGCATGGCCGCTTCGGTCAATTGCTTGATAAGCGGGGTAAGAATGCCGTCTTTGCCAGTCAGGTCTTTACCGTCACGCAAGGCTTGCAATGCAGCTTCGATATCGAAGGATGGTTTGGTCATGTGTCATCTCTTTTTGTCGTAGTTTAATGAAATGACACAGAATTCTGAACACTACCTGGCAAACTGAAACGGATAATCGGCGCCACGCTGGGATTTAAATCCATGAAGACGGCTTACGCCACCATCAAAGGTATTGAGGTGATGCGTGCACTACGCAAAGGCCAGGCCTCAGCATTTTATTATGGTGATCCCCTGGGCGAAATGCGCCTGGTAAGCAGAGTTTTTGAAATGTAAGGCCTTTGAATAAGACAAAAGGCTGCCTCATCGCTAACTTTGCAACAGTGCCTAAAATAAGCCTTATATCCAAGCATAAAACAAGGTTGTCTAGACTTCTTTTAACAGTAAAGTTATCATAAAACTGAATTTTATTTTTTAGGTAAGTTTATGCATTCTATCCGCATTCGTTAAGACACAACTATTTGCATAGTGACACTATTTTATAATGGTGGGCTTTTGTTGTGTCTTTAAGAATATATGCGGATATATAAAGTAAAAGTATGCTTAATTTATAAGTATGCTTTTAGTGCATAGTTTCCAGTTATAACTTAATTGACTAGCTATTTGTCCACCCTGTGGATGAATAGCTTTTTTTTTGGGAGGACACTGTGATGCTAGCTTTTGTTTTCACCTAAATCCTGTTTGCTGCATAAAAAATTTCAAGAGCTAAACAGGAGTAAATAAAAATGAGTTTAATTATTAAAGCGAGAAACATACGCTTGGATTATGCTGGGCGTGATGTTTTGGATATTGATGAATTGGAAATTCACTCTTATGACCGTATTGGTCTTGTGGGTGATAACGGAGCAGGAAAGAGTAGTTTACTCAAAGTACTTAATGGCGAAATTGTTTTAGCCGAAGCGACATTACAGCGTTTTGGTGATTTTGCACATATCAGCCAACTGGGCGGAATCGAAATAGAAACGGTCGAAGACCGGGCAATGTTATCTCGCCTTGGTGTTTCCAATGTACAAAACGACACAATGAGTGGCGGAGAGGAAACTCGTGCAAAAATTGCTGCCGCATTTTCCCAACAAGTACATGGCATTCTAGCGGATGAACCAACCAGCCACCTTGATCTCAATGGAATAGATCTACTTATTGGTCAACTTAAAGCATTTGATGGAGCATTACTTGTTATCAGTCATGACCGATATTTTCTTGATATGGTTGTAGACAAGATATGGGAGTTAAAAGACGGTAAAATTACGGAATATTGGGGTGGTTACTCGGATTACTTGCGTCAAAAAGAAGAAGAGCGACAACACCAAGCCGTAGAATATGAGCTGATGATGAAGGAACGGGAGCGATTAGAATCTGCTGTGCAAGAAAAACGCCAGCAAGCTAATCGATTAGACAATAAGAAAAAAGGAGAAAAATCCAAAAACTCTACCGAAAGTGCTGGACGACTTGGGCATGCAAAAATGACTGGCACCAAGCAAAGAAAACTGTATCAGGCAGCTAAGAGTATGGAAAAGCGTTTGGCTGCATTAGAAGATATTCAAGCACCAGAGCATTTGCGTTCTATTCGTTTTCGTCAAAGTTCAGCCCTAGAACTGCACAATAAGTTCCCGATTACGGCAGATGGTCTGAGCTTAAAATTTGGTAGCCGTACTATCTTTGATGACGCTAACTTTATAATACCGCTTGGCGCTAAAGTCGCTATAACTGGATCGAATGGAACAGGGAAAACGTCCTTGTTAAAAATGATATCAGAACGTGCTGATGGATTAACCATATCTCCAAAAGCTGAAATTGGCTACTTTACACAAACAGGATATAAATTTAACACGCATAAATCTGTGCTCTCCTTTATGCAGGAAGAGTGCGAGTACACAGTTGCGGAAATTCGTGCAGTATTGGCTTCAATGGGGATCGGAGCGAATGATATTCAAAAAAACTTATCCGACTTATCGGGAGGTGAAATCATCAAACTGCTTTTATCCAAAATGCTTTTAGGAAAATATAATATTTTGCTTATGGATGAACCAGGAAACTATCTTGACCTAAAAAGTATTGCCGCATTAGAAACAATGATGAAGTCCTATGCAGGAACTATTATCTTCGTATCTCATGACAAGCAATTGGTCGATAATATTGCTGACATTATCTACGAGATCAAAGACCACAAAATCATCAAGACTTTTGAGAGAGATTGTTAATGATAGCCAATCTAATCCGAACATTAATTATTGAACTCTTTAAAGGAAATTAAAAATGACAATTCAAGATATTCAATCACTTGCTGAAGCACACGGCTTGTTGCTTACGGACAAAATGAATTTCAATGAAATGGGCATTGATTTTAAGGTCGTTTTTGCTCTTGATACAAAGGGGCAACAATGGTTGCTGCGTATTCCTCGTCGTGATGGCATGAGGGAACAAATCAAGAAAGAAAAACGCATTTTAGAATTGGTAAAAAAACATCTTTCTGTAGAGGTTCCTGATTGGAGAATTTCATCTACAGAATTAGTGGCTTATCCCATACTTAAAGATAATCCTGTTTTAAATTTGGATGCTGAAACCTATGAAATAATTTGGAATATGGACAAAGATAGCCCGAAATACATAACATCTTTGGCAAAAACCTTATTTGAAATCCATAGTATTCCTGAAAAAGAAGTTCGGGAAAATGATTTGAAAATTATGAAACCTTCAGATTTAAGACCTGAAATAGCAAACAATTTGCAGTTAGTAAAATCTGAAATTGGTATAAGTGAGCAATTGGAAACCCGCTACAGAAAATGGTTGGATAATGATGTTCTATGGGCAGATTTCACCCAATTTATACATGGCGATTTATATGCTGGGCATGTACTAGCTTCAAAGGATGGAGCTGTTTCAGGCGTTATTGATTGGTCAACAGCCCATATAGATGACCCAGCGATTGATTTTGCTGGGCATGTAACTTTGTTTGGAGAAGAAAGCCTCAAAACTCTAATCATCGAGTATGAAAAACTAGGGGGTAAAGTTTGGAATAAACTATATGAACAGACTTTAGAAAGAGCAGCGGCCTCTCCTTTGATGTATGGTTTATTTGCCTTAGAAACTCAAAATGAAAGCCTTATCGTTGGAGCAAAAGCTCAGTTGGGAGTTATATAATTTAAAAATATGATTGCTGAGGCACTGTTGCAAATAGTCGGTGGTGATAAACTTATCATCCCCTTTTGCTGATGGAGCTGCACATGAACCCATTCAAAGGCCGGCATTTTCAGCGTGACATCATTCTGTGGGCCGTACGCTGGTACTGCAAATACGGCATCAGTTACCGTGAGCTGCAGGAGATGCTGGCTGAACGCGGAGTGAATGTCGATCACTCCACGATTTACCGCTGGGTTCAGCGTTATGCGCCTGAAATGGAAAAACGGCTGCGCTGGTACTGGCGTAACCCTTCCGATCTTTGCCCGTGGCACATGGATGAAACCTACGTGAAGGTCAATGGCCGCTGGGCGTATCTGTACCGGGCCGTCGACAGCCGGGGCCGCACTGTCGATTTTTATCTCTCCTCCCGTCGTAACAGCAAAGCTGCATACCGGTTTCTGGGTAAAATCCTCAACAACGTGAAGAAGTGGCAGATCCCGCGATTCATCAACACGGATAAAGCGCCCGCCTATGGTCGCGCGCTTGCTCTGCTCAAACGCGAAGGCCGGTGCCCGTCTGACGTTGAACACCGACAGATTAAGTACCGGAACAACGTGATTGAATGCGATCATGGCAAACTGAAACGGATAATCGGCGCCACGCTGGGATTTAAATCCATGAAGACGGCTTACGCCACCATCAAAGGTATTGAGGTGATGCGTGCACTACGCAAAGGCCAGGCCTCAGCATTTTATTATGGTGATCCCCTGGGCGAAATGCGCCTGGTAAGCAGAGTTTTTGAAATGTAAGGCCTTTGAATAAGACAAAAGGCTGCCTCATCGCTAACTTTGCAACAGTGCCCACGGGAGCACTTGCTCAATGAAATGGTTGAGCTCGAAGCGCGCCGGGGCAAGCTGGCACTCGAGCAGGGTAAGTATATGTTGCAAGATGCGCAAACGCGCATCGTGGAGGCACAACCTGCAGTCGTGGTTAAAACCTTGCAGCGTCACGGCGATTTAGTCGAAACCCTGTTAGAGCAAGAATCCCATGCCAGATTGGTGGTGATGGGGCGTCAAGGGGAGCAACATCAAGATCAAGCGCAGGCGATTGGCAGCCATCTAGAAAACGTCATTCGCACAGTTAAGCAGCCTATTTTAGTGGTGATGACAGAGTTTGAAGCACCGAAACGATTTATGATTGCCTACGATGGCAGCATTACTGCGAAAAAAGCCCTTAATCAAGTGCTAACAAGTCCACTCTTAAAAGGGCTTGAATGTCATTTGGTGATGGTGTCTGATGCTCAATCACAGGCGACAGCAGAACTGGCGTTGGTGACCGAATCTCTGATGGCGGCGAATTTCAATGTGGTTACCGCTGTTTGTCAGGGAGAAGTTCAAACGGCTCTTGAGATCTATCAACTTGAGCATCACATCGATCTTATGGTGATGGGGGCCTACGGCCATTCGCGGATAAGAGAGTTTTTTGTGGGAAGCAATACCACAAAGATGATCAGTAAAAGCCATATCCCATTATTATTATTGCGCTAACAGCTATTGATATTGCACTAATCAGTATCCAAGACGCTGGTTAGTGCATAGTAATAGAGATAGGTTCTGACGCTTAAGTTTGGAGGTGAAATGAACGAGCAGCTAAAGCAACAACTGCATTTACAGTTACAGCAAATGCTGGAAAGTTTGTTAGCGCAGATTGCAGCACAAACGAGTGATGTGCAAGTTGTCGAACTTGACCAATCACGACTCGGACGTCTTTCACGTATAGATGCATTGCAAGGACAGCAAATGGAATTAGAAACTGCGAGACGCAAGCAGCATCAGTTACAAGTTATTGAAGGTGCATTATTGCGCATAAATAGCGATGAATATGGCAGCTGTTTTGTCTGTGGTGAAGATATCGATTTGAATCGGCTTATGTTTGATCCTACCGTGACTCGCTGCATTAACTGTTCGTAGAAATATTAATGTTAGGCTAAGGCTCTTTAGATAAGGAAAATTTATCATACCTATTGATGTTACGTTAATACAGTAAGGCTAATTTTAAACGTCAATACATACAATAGTCAGTATCAATCACGTTTTATATTTTCCATAATCTCGCAGCTCTTTAACATCTATCGAGTAGGGGGAAACAATTGATTGCTTAACTGAATTTATTGCCCGATAAATAGAAGCTTCTCCAAGGTGATACTCCTTGGCAAGCTGACCAATAGTGGCCCCCTCAGCTCTTTTATCATAAATTGCTTGTTTTAAGGTGTCCGTAAGTTTTACAGGCCTACCAAATTTAACTCCATTTTCATGTGCTTTTGCGATACCTTCAGCTTGCCTCTCTGTCCGCAAGTCATTTTCAAACTCAGCAATAGCAGCCAACATATTGAACATGAGTCTCCCAGTCGAAGTGCTCGTATCAATGTTCTGATCGATAACGAGCAAATCAATACCTTCACTTTGAAAACGCGAAGCAATCTGGGCTAAGTGGACGACTGAGCGAGCAAGACGATCGAGTCGGGTTACCACTAGGGTATCCCCTTCACGTAAATAACTCATGCAAGATTGAAATTCAGACCGTTCAGCCGTCCTCCCACTGCGTTTTTCTTGATATATCTTATTGCACTCAGCTCGATGTAACTTGCCCAGTTGCACTTCTAAGCTTTGACCCGTGGAACTCACTCGAGCATAACCAACTTTGGACATAAATCACCATATCTCTTTAAAGGTTTTGATAATGCACTTATGATAGTAGTTTTGATAGGTAATAACCAGAGCTATCAAATAGTATACATTTTGATAGGGTGCATTTTTGACTTTTATCGCCCAACTGGTGTAAATTGAGCGAATCGAACGATTCGTTTAAAGGTGATAAATGAACACTCTTTCAGCCAATGAAGCAAAAATTCACTTTGGAGATTTGTTGCTCAAAGCTCAACAAGCTCCAATCCAAATTAATAAAAATGGCAAGCCTGTGGCCGTTGTTATTTCAGCTGATGCATACCAAAGTATCGAGACACTAAAATTACATTTGCTTCAATCCAAAGCGGTGAAAGCCATAACTGACATCAAAATGGGCAATTTGGTTGATGGTAATACCTTTTTTGATGAGCTGGCCGCAGGGCAGTATGACTAATGCCGGTAACTTATCATTTAACGCCCGATGCACAATCTGATCTGATAGGTATTCACCGCTTTACGTTAGCCCAATGGGGAACGACTCAGTCGAAGACCTATTTATCAGGACTTAGACAAACGATTCAACTGCTGGCTGAAACACCCACCCTTGGGAAAAATAGACCCGAGGTACGCATGAATGTGTTTAGCTTCCCTTATTCAAGTCATGTCATCTATTACATCCAACATGAGCATCAATTCGTTGTATTTGGGATCTTACATAAAAGTATGGTTCCACTTGCACATCTCGCGGAGCGGGAAATTATTTGATGTAGTGAAATAGGGAGGGCACCATGAAAAATGATGTTCGGCGGCTATCTATTTTGTCAACTGATGAAATAGATGAACTGTTTGGATTACCTCATTTCTCAGATGATGATCGTCGATTATATTTTGACTTAAGTGCTAAAGAGCGCGAGCTATTCGACAATACCCGAACGTTTTCTGTGGCAGCCCATTTAGTATTGCAACTGGGCTATTTCAAAGCCAAACGGCAGTTTTTCAGTTATGAACAAGAATCGTCAGTACTAAATGACTTGGATTACATTGCCGCGCTGTACTTTCCCACCAAAACGCTTTCAAGACTGAAAAGTCCCTCAAGACCGATTAGGGCTGAACAACAACGAGCAATTCTTGATTTATTCCAGTATAAACAATGTGATAATGAGGTAAAAGTTGATTTGGAAGATAAAGCACAGCGGGTTGCGATGTTATCGACACAACCTATCTTTATCTTTCGTGAATTAACCCAATACTTAGCATTACACCGTATTGTCATGCCCAGTTATCGGTATATGCAAGAGATGATTGGTAGAGTGGTGGCTTATGAACGCACCCGTATTGCTCGATTACTTAGCACTTGCATGACTTCACTTATCGATCAGCAATTAGCGGCTTTGCTTCGGGCTGAGTCAGGAGTATTTCGCGTCAGCGCATTAAAACATGAAGCTAAAGATTTCAGTTATAAAGAATTGCGACATGAAGTCGCACGGCGGCAGTTTTTCCAGCCTCTACATGAGTTTGCCAAGCAGTTCCTCATAACAGCGGGGATCTCCAATGAAAGCGGCAAGTATTATGCTTCTATGGTTAAGTTTTATACCACTTATAAACTTCAACGCATGAAAAAAGAGACTGCACAGTTATATCTGCTGTTTTTTGCTTTTCATCGGTTTCAGCAAATTAATGACAACTTAATTGAAGCATTGCTCCATTGGGTCGATCAATACGAGAAACAGGCCAAGCGTGCCGCTGAAGAAGCAATGAATAATGCGGTTACCAATGCAGCGAAAAATTTACAGGCTGCGGGTCATGTATTGAGCCTGTTTACGGATGACACCATCACCGATGACACACCTTTTTCCATTATTAAAGAAAAAGCCTATGCATTGCTTGAACAAGAGAGATTCCCATTAGTTGCTGATTACTTACGCAATATTGCTTTCGACAAAACGGCATTTGAATGGTCACATTACACAAAATTATCCGCCACATTCAAACGTAACTTAAGGCAACTTTTTACTGATCTGGATTTTGCCGGACGTGTAGAAGACTCTCCTTTGCTTGAAGCTATCGCGTTTTTACAAAACTTATTGCGCACAGAAAAATCACCAAGGCAAACTGACCCTAATTCATTTCCGACTGAGATTATTCCTAAAGGTTTACGCCGATATTTGTTTAGTAAAGAGGGCAAAACATTTAAAACGCTTGATGTAGATCGCTATGAGTTTTTGGTCTATCGCCTACTACGCAACTCACTGGAAGCGGGTGATGTGTACGTTAAACATAGTAATGAATTTCGCCGCTTTGAAGATGACTTAATAAGCGATCTTAGATGGCAGGATAAAGAACGAGTATTGCAAGATATTGGTGCACCCATTTTATTGGCCCCTATCCAAGATACTCTGGCTGTATTTCATACTATGCTAGCAGCACGTTATAGTGCGATTAACCAACATATTTCTGATGGGGTCAACAAACATATTAAAGTAATTGGGGCTGCCGAAAAGCGTCGTTGGAAGCTGCTTTATCCGAGCAGTGATGAATCCGTTAATAGCGATTTTTACAGCCAGTTACCAGGAATTGGTATTGCGGATCTACTGTGGTTTGTTGCGGGTAATACTGGATTTTTAAATGCATTTACCCATGTATTAGATCGTTATGTAAAGCATGAAGCTGATCCCCGTGAAATTTTCGCCTGTATTGTTGCGATGGGAACAAACATGGGGTTAGCAAAAATGGCTGAGGTTTCAGGCCTTAGCTCAGCATCAATGGCGGGGACATCAAGAAATTATCTACGCTTGGAGACATTACGAGCGGCTAATGATGCGATTAGTAATGCGACCAGCCAGCTACCCGCATTTCATCTCTATGATATTCAGGACACACTTCATTCAAGTAGCGATGGTCAGCGGATAGAAACGCAAATTAACACCCTTAACGCTCGATATTCTCCCAAGTATTTTGGTTTACAGAAAGGTGTCAGCGCCTACACGTTGGTTGCAAATCATGTTCCTATAAATGCAAAGATTATTGGGACTCACGAACATGAAAGCCATTACGTTTTCGATTTATTGCATAACAATACCTCTGATATAAAGCCAGAACGGCATTCCACTGACACCCATGGCACCAATCAGGTTAATTTTTGGATTTTGCATGCATTTGGATATCATTTTGCACCTCGTTATCGTGATTTGCATAAGAAAATGGATACGTTAGTCGGCTCACAACATCCCAATGAGTGTGGTGACTGGCTAATAAAGCCTGCCCGAAAAACCAACGATGAATTGATTGAACGTGAATGGCCCAATATTCAACGGATCATGGCATCGCTAGCTCAAAAAGATGTTACTCAAGCCACGATTGTTCGCAAACTCTCGAGCTATTCGCGTCAGAATCAGACCAAGAAAGCATTATGGGAGTTGGAAAACATATGCCGAACGCTATACATTCTCGACTTTGTCGACGATGTTGGCTTACGTCAATGTGTACAAAAAGCATTAAATCGTGGCGAAGCCTATCATCGTCTTAGACGAGCAGTTGCATTTGTTAACGGTGGAAAATTCAGAGTAAAAACAGAAGAGGAGCAGCAAATATGGAATGAATGCTCTCGGCTCATCACCAACGCGGTCATTTACTACAACACAGTGCTGCTATCTCGTGTCTATGAACAGAAGCAAACAGTAGGAGATCAAAATGCACTGGCTCAGCTTCACAGTATTTCGCCCGTTGCATGGCAGCACATCAATATGTATGGCAATTTTGAGTTTAGTCCATCAACCTCAAAAATAGATATCGATGCATTGGTTGCTCGATATGCTGAACCAGAATATTGGAAGCAAGCGCTGATTGAGAACGAGAATTCAAGTGAGTGATTTTAGAATTTAAAGCTAACTTTACATTTTTGGCGCGTTGGGCAAATTTAGCCAAGTCCATGACGCCTTTCCCGATTAATGCCCCGGCAAGTAAAAGCAGGCTGTCACCGGGTAAAAACGAGGCTGGCAGTAATCCATTTTCCAGAAACAGTGTTGCGAACATCACGAGGTAAACGATACCGACGACGTGAGGATCCGCCAGCGCGGCAAAGTCGTGTTGCCAGAGCGCCGCGATAATATCTTGAATAACAGCCATGGACTTTCCTGTGGAACAGCAGATATAGCGCTATTGTACTCCCTTATTCGCCCGTCGGGTTTGATCCCGGGCGCAACTCATGCAGACTTTTCTCATTGCCGTGTCCACAAAAGCGTCCAGAAAGTACATTTTCAGCCAGCACTCTACACGATACGCTCGAACCCTGCTGCTAAATCGGCAATCAGATCGTCAACGTTTTCTAAACCGATATGCAGTCGAATCAGGGTACCGCTGAAGTCCACTTCACCGCCGGGACGCAGAGCCGCAACCTGTTCCGGCTGATTAGGCAGGATCAGGGATTCAAAACCGCCCCAGGAGTAGGCCATGCTGAAGAGGGTAAAATTATCCAGATAGCTCGCCAGCTCGTCGTTATTTAGCCGCTTTTTCAGTACGAACGAGAACAAACCGCTGCAGCCCGTAAAGTCACGCTGCCAAAATTCGTGGCCTTTACTGCCCGGTAGCGCGGGATGATTCACGCGCTCAACCTGCGGATGCTGCGCCAGCCATTCGGCCACCTTCAGGCTGCTTTCATGGTGCTGACGAAGGCGAACGCCCAGCGTGCGGAGTCCGCGGCTGGTCATGTAGGCCGTGTCTGCATCCACCATCTGGCCCATCAGGTAGGCATTTTCACGCAGCTGATCCCAGCAGCGCGCGTTGGAAACCGCGGTGCCAATCATGCCGTCAGAGTGGCCTATCAGGTATTTCGTCGCCGCCTGAATCGAGATATCAATGTCGAATTCCAGCGCTTTAAACAGCACGCCCGCCGCCCAGGTGTTGTCGATCATCACGATCGCCTCTGGGGCTTTGCTGCGCACGGCCTTCACGATAGCCGGCACGTCGTGAACTTCCATGGTGAGCGATCCCGGAGATTCCAGGAACACAATGCGCGTGTTTGGCTGAATAAGTTCGGCAATGCCTTCGCCAATCAGCGGGTCGAACCAGCCGGTCGTTACGCCGAGCTTGCTGAGGATTTTGGTACAGAAGTCCTGGCTGGGTTCATAGGCGGTGTTGGTCATCAGGATATGGTCGCCCTGTTCCACAAACGCCAGAATGGTGTTGGCGACCGCCGCCGCCCCGCACGGGAACAGCGCGCAGCCCGCGCCGCCTTCCAGCTCGCACATCGCCTCCTGCAGCGAAAAATGGGTTAGCGTGCCGCGACGGCCATAAAACAACCCGCCTTTCGCGCGGTTGCGCGTGGCAATTTTTTTCTCCTCAACGGTATCAAACACCAGCGAGGAGGCTCGTTGAATCACGCTGTTGACCGATCCCTGCGTATATTTTTTGCTGCGTCCTGCCTGTACCAGCGTGGTATCAAGATGCTTCTTTGTCATGTTCGCTAACCCTGTTTTTATACGTCTGGACGTCCAGACTACCACGATTGGAAAAAACTGCACCCCGAGGCTTATCGAATAAGCAGAAAATATTAGCAAAAATTCGCATAAGAAATTTTTACTGCGTAAGCGCAAGGAAAGTGAGCGAAAATTACGGCACCATGCAAATACTAATGAGAACTACTATCAATTCGGCGACGTTTTGATATTATTACGCTCAGATTTTGTGATTTGCGTCCTGGAGATACAGAGTGGGTAATAATTTGATGCAGACGGATCTCTCCGTTTGGGGCATGTATCAGCATGCTGACATCGTGGTTAAGATTGTGATGATCGGCCTGATTCTGGCGTCCGTTGTCACCTGGGCTATTTTCTTCAGCAAGAGCGCCGAGCTGCTTTCTCAGAAGCGCCGCCTTAAGCGGGAACAGCAGCAGCTGGCAGAAGCCCGCTCTCTGGATCAGGCTGCAGATATGACCTCATCCTTTCACGCGAAAAGCCTGACCACCCTGTTAGTGAATGAAGCACAGAACGAGCTGGAACTCTCCGCTGGCAGTGAAGATAACGAAGGCATCAAAGAACGTACCGGTTTCCGCCTGGAGCGTCGCGTTGCGGCCGTTGGCCGACACATGGGACGCGGCAATGGTTATCTGGCGACCATCGGCGCGATCTCACCGTTTATCGGTCTTTTCGGAACGGTCTGGGGCATCATGAACAGCTTTATCGGTATCGCGCAGACCCAAACCACCAACCTGGCGGTCGTGGCGCCGGGTATCGCAGAAGCGCTGTTGGCGACGGCAATCGGTCTGGTTGCCGCTATCCCGGCGGTGGTCATCTACAACATCTTCGCGCGTATGATTGGCAGCTACAAAGCCACGCTGGGTGACGTTGCCGCGCAGGTTCTGCTGCTGCAAAGCCGCGATCTCGACCTGAACGCCAGCTCGGTTAAGCCGGTGCACGCGGCGTCTAAACTGCGCGCAGGTTAAGAGTATGGCGATGCGTCTAAACGAAAATCTGGACGATAACGGCGAAATGCATGAAATCAACGTGACGCCGTTTATCGACGTCATGCTGGTTCTGCTGATTATCTTCATGGTGGCTGCGCCGCTGGCGACGGTCGATGTGAAGGTCAATCTGCCTGCCTCTTCCAGCCAGCCCCAGCCCCGCCCGGAGAAGCCTATCTACCTGTCGGTGAAGGCGGATAAATCCATGTTCCTCGGGAATGACCCGGTGACGGCCGACTCGGTCATCCCGGCGCTGGAGCAGCTTACGGGCGGTAAGAAAGACACCACGGTCTTCTTCCGTGCGGATAAAACCGTTGATTATGAAACCATGATGAAGGTAATGGACACGCTGCATCAGGCGGGTTACCTGAAGATTGGACTGGTCGGCGAAGAGAAAGCGGCCTCGAAGTGATAAAGAAGCTGGCGAAAGCCGGCTTTTTTTATGCCTGCCGGTTTATGCGTTTTTGCTATCCGTCGGTGCGGTAGAGGGGGTTGCCAGCGCGTCCTCATCAAGCGCAACGCAGGTGACGTTTGAGGTACGGTACTCACCGTCGGACAGCTTGCGCGTCAGACGCAGGGTGGCGATTTCTCTGGCAAGCAGATATTGATAATTGGCCTCAAGACGTCCCAGAAGCTTCTCTTTCAGTTCTGGCCGCTGCTCTATGATGACGTTCATCACGGCACCGTAAATTTCTTCTTTGACCTGTAGCGGATAAATTTCACGGCGATTCTGCCATTTCAGACGAACCAGCGTCGCCGGGATCGATACCAGGTCTTGCGTAATACGCGTCATCTCGTCATTTTTTGTGTTTCTCAGTGCGTCGAGATTTTGCTTTAAGATAAATTCATCACTTTTTTTATCTTCTAAAGTCAAATAAACGTCGTTGTTTTTAACTTCTTTCACGTTAATCTTCCCCCAGGCTATAAAAAATTGGGTTGTTTTTTTCGCGCGTAATTAAATTAAGCCAAATTTCATTGCCCGCTTCATTAATTTCTTCGGTTTTCTCGGCCATTATTTGACTTAGTTTCTGGGCATCTATTTCACCCTCGGCCTGCAGGTCATTCAGCAGGTGGACAAAGGCTTCAATTTTTATGGCGCGAAATAAGCGGTCTTTTATATGGCGATCGTGCTCTTCCAGCAACATATTTCGGGATTTGCCAGTTCGGGAAACACCAATTAATATATCGGGCTCGAAATCAGAGAGCTTTCTTTTCCCCTGAGTGAAACTGGCCTCTTTTTCTGCTTCCGTCGGTTGCTGTTCCACAGGCGTAATGTGGTACTTAGCCGGGACGAGATAGTCGGGCAGCATTTTTAATTTCCTTTATTTTCAACAGGGTGGGGTTGGTAAAGGCGTGAGATTCGTTGACAATATCATGAGGCAAATTTAAAATCAAAAAAAATGGAGCCTACCCATGAACAGCATCTTTTTTACGGTCATCACATTACTATTACTGACCGCTGGTGTGCTTTTATTGATGCAGGAGTTCAATAAAACGAAAGTGTCGAAAGACACCAGTGAACCCCCGCAACCTGAACTGATGACAAAAGAGGAAGGGGAAGACCATTTCTCTGTATTGATGAACTCCGTTACGCCTGTCTGGTACTGGCGGGTGAACCACGAATATATCGACTTTTTACACGCGACAATTAAGCGCATGAAAATGTCGGAAATTAATGACACGCCCGGACTGTTTGAGGCGCAGCGTCGCTGTAGCGATCTGAATTCAGCAGTCTATAAATATTATGACAATATTAAAAAGCGCTGCCTTAACGGCGAGAAGGTCTCTTATTCCGATCTGGATGTATTAAATTTGCGCCAGTGTTTTCGCGAGTTCAGTCTGGAAGCCTATCCTGAACTGGTGGCGCTTGTCTGGCCGGAGTACGCACGTCCCGAGGTTAACCCAGACAACGTCTGAGTGACGTACCGTTGAGTTATTGCAAACAGCCAGCGCCGTTGAGATATACTGGGCGCTGGTTTCTTTTGCAAACAGGACTTTATGGAACGCTTTTTTGAAAATGCCATGTACGCCTCTCGCTGGATACTGGCCCCCGTCTATTTTGGCCTCTCGCTGGCACTTATCGCGCTGACGATTAAGTTCTTTCAGGAAATCTGGCATGTTCTGCCGAACATTTTTTCTATTGCCGAAGCGGATTTGATTCTGGTTCTGCTGTCGCTGGTGGATATGACCCTGGTGGGCGGGCTGCTGGTGATGGTGATGTTCTCCGGCTACGAGAATTTTGTCTCCCAGCTCGATATCGACGAGCGTAAAGAGAAGCTCAGCTGGCTGGGCAAAATGGATGCTTCGTCGCTGAAGAATAAAGTGGCCGCGTCGATTGTGGCGATCTCCTCTATCCACCTGCTACGCGTGTTTATGGACGCGAAGAACGTGCCGGATAACAAACTGATGTGGTACGTCATCATCCACCTGACGTTTGTGCTGTCTGCGTTTGTGATGGGGTATCTGGATAAGATCAGTAAGAAGTAAAGTACATCTAATACCCCTCACCCCTCCCTCTCCCCAAAGGGGAGAGGGAGAAAAGCCGCACCGAGCAGTCCCCTCTCCCCTTTGGGGAGAGGGTGAGGGGGGAAGGCATCAGACCGCACTATTTATCCGACGACGCCTGCCACAGATTCAACTCCCCATCCGCAACATGCTGGTCAATCCGCTTGAGTTCGTCCTCCGTAAAGCGCAGGTTTTCCAGCGCCTGAACATTCTCTTCCAGCTGTTCCGGGCGGCTTGCGCCAATCAGCACGGACGTCACGCGCGTATCTTTCAGCAGCCAGCTTAGCGCCATCTGCGCCATCGTTTGTCCGCGCGCCTGCGCCATCTCATTCAGCAGGCGAAGGCTGTTCAGGTTGGCGTCGGTCAGCATCTTCTGCGTCAGGCCGCGCGCTTTATTCCCTTCGCGCTGCATGCGTGAACCTTCAGGAATACCGTTCAGGTATTTTCCGGTCAGCAGCCCCTGCGCCAGCGGGGTAAAGGCAATACACCCCGTACCGTTTGCTTCCAGCGCATCCAGCAGGCCGGTCTTATCGACCCAGCGGTTAAGCAGGTTATAGGACGGCTGGTGGATCAGCAGCGGGATCTTCCACTCGCGCAGCAGCTCGGCCATTTTCTGCGTGCGATCGGTCGAGTAGGAGGAAATGCCGACATACAGCGCTTTCCCACTCTGCACGGCGTGGGCCAGCGCGGAGGCCGTCTCTTCCATCGGCGTGTTTTCATCCACGCGGTGGGAGTAGAAAATATCCACGTAGTCGACGCCCAGACGCTGCAGGCTCTGGTCGAGGCTGGCGAGCAGATATTTGCGTGAACCGCCCGAACCGTACGGCCCCGGCCACATGTCGTAACCCGCCTTGGTGGAGATAATCAGCTCGTCGCGGTACGCGGCAAAGTCCTCACGCAGCAGGCGGCCGAAATTCTCCTCCGCGCTGCCCGGCGGCGGGCCATAGTTATTGGCGAGATCGAAATGGGTGATGCCGAGGTCGAAGGCTTTTCGCAGCAGCGCGCGCTGGGCGTCAAGAGGCTGGACGTGGCCGAAACTATGCCACAGTCCCAGCGACAGCGCGGGCAGGCGCAGGCCACTTTTACCGCAATAACGATATTGCATACTCTCATAGCGGCCAGGGTAAGGGTGCCAGGACATGATGTCTCCTTTCTTATTGATGAATTTTTCGAAACAACGTTTTCATCTGAACTTACCACATCGCAAATGACATCCCTAAGCTCGGGACTAATGATTAACGACTGCTGTGCGACCAGTGAAGCCACGCTAATTAAAAATGATCACAAAACGTTATAATTTCCCTTTTTCCTGCCGATAACGAGAGTAGTACTCGCCTCTGGGCGAACTCACCCTCACGGCAAGGAAGACTTATGAATATGCTCCGTAATTTCACGATCCGTTTCGTCATGCTGACGATTCTCGGGATCTTTTGTTTAATTTGGGCAGGCGTTGGGTTGTACAGCACCTGGTCCCTTTCTCGCGTATCAGATGGCAATGAAGTCGACCGCCAGCTGGTTAAACAGATGACGGTACTCAGCCAGGGTAACGATCAATATTTCCGCTTTGTGACCCGTCTGAGCCGCGCAATGGAAGTCAAAGCCGCAGGCGGCACGCCGGATCTGTCCTCTGCCCAACAGGCGCTGGATAACATGGGCAAGAAACTGGCCGAGATGAAAGCGATCTCCCCAGGCCCGATGGATGAGCAGATCTCTTCCCGGGTGATCGGCTCCTGGCAGGCGCTGCTCGAACAGGGCGTAACGCCGCAAATGCAGCAGGCGAAGCAGGGGGCTCTGGAGGGGTATCGCCAGCAGGCCAACAACGTCACGCCGCCGCTGAGCCGCGCGTTCGGCGCGGCCGCTGAGGAGTTCAACAATGCCGCCGCGAAGTCGCTCGACAGCACCCGCGTGGTGGTGGACGGTCTGACAAGCATGACCCGCACGGTGATTATCGTCGCCACGATTATCGGCCTGCTGATCCTGCTCTTCACCGACCGTTACCTGGTGGCGATGCTGGTCAAACCGCTGGCTCGCATTCGCCAGCAGTTCCGCCAGATTGCCCAGGGCGATCTCAGCCAGCCCATTGAGCCGTTTGGCCGCAACTGCGTGGGGCAGCTGGTGCCGCTGCTGAGCGCTATGCAGGACAGCCTGCGCGAAGCGGTCAGCACGATTCGCTCCGGCAGTGAAAACATCTGGCGCGGCGCGACGGAAATCTCCAGCGGTAACAACGACCTCTCTTCCCGTACCGAAGAGCAGGCGGCTGCGCTGGAAGAGACGGCAGCCAGCATGGAACAGCTGACCGCCACGGTGAAACTGAACGCGGAAAGCGCGCGTCAGGCGAGCCAGCTGGCCGATGTGGCCTCAACAACCGCCAGCCGCGGCGGCTCGCTGGTGGAAGAGGTGGTGACCACCATGAGCGGTATTTCGGAAAGCTCGAAGAAAATTGCTGAAATCACCAACGTGATCAACAGCATTGCCTTCCAGACCAATATTCTGGCACTCAATGCGGCGGTTGAAGCGGCGCGCGCGGGTGAACAGGGGCGTGGTTTCGCGGTGGTGGCAGGCGAAGTGCGCAACCTGGCAAGCCGCAGCGCCAACGCGGCCAAAGAGATTGAAGGGCTGATTACCGATTCCGTTTCCCGCGTAGAGCAGGGGGCACAGCTGGTGAGCGACACCGGCACCACCATGGATGCGATTTTGCGCGACGTGACGGAAGTGACAACCATCATGAAGCAAATCGCTTCCGCATCTGAGGAGCAAAGCAAGGGCATTTCGCAGGTCGGGATTGCCATTACCCAGATGGACGGCGTTACCCAGCAAAACGCCTCGCTGGTTGAAGAGGTTTCTGCCGCGGCGGCGGCGCTGGAGCGCCAGACCGAAGATCTTCAGCGCTCTGTGCAGAAGTTCCGCCTGACGGCATAACGCAGCGTATAAGGCCGCCTTGTGCGGCCTTGTATTATTAACGCCTTCCCCATTCAGCCCCTTCTGAAACTGCTATTCTTTTGCTAACCCCACTGACGTTCTGGGCTCTCTTCTTCGAGGTGTTGCTATGAACAGATCGTTATCTGTCATTCCTGTCCTTTCTTGCATTCTTCTGATGCTGTTCTCGGTTTCTGCCAGTGCGACCCAGCAGGCGCAGGAGCGGCGCGTGGCGCGTGATGTCAGGCAGGAAACCCGCGACGCGTCGCGGCAGGTGAAGCAGACCTGCGTGGCGAACAATAACCAGAGCAATCACGACTGCCGTCAGGACAAGCGTCAGATGAAACAGTCCGGAAGACAAAAAGCGCGGGACATTAAGTATTAATGCAACAGGTGAGGCGGCATGCAGGCATGTCTCTTACCGCCATTTCCAGTAGTGTTTCAGTATGACGATCGTCATTGATGCTTCGCCCGGCTAGAACTTTAGGGCGTATTTTGACGTGCGTCCCACGCTGGTGCGTTTAACCCTGCAGCTGCAATTCGGGAAATCGGATATCCCGTTGCGGATGCCACTTCCGCAATACGCTTAAATGAAGGGTTACCGTTTGGTGAAAGTGATTTATAGAGTGATTCGCGAGAAATGCCTGCACGTTTAGCAATGACGGTCATCCCGCCAGAGGCTTCAATCACATGTCGTAAAGCCAGCATGAACGCCTCATAGCCTCCGGGCTCGTCAATTTCAATAAAAGCCTGATGAAGATATACGGGCGCGAAATCCGGAGAATCTTTCAGGAGCTGTACCATTGCGTCATCATGGAGTACTGATTTAGCCATTCCGATTTCCTCTTATATCCTGCGCTTGTAGTTGTTGAGATACTCAACGGCCCTGTCAATATCTGCATTTTGCTCAGATATGAATCAAAAGGGTCGTACCCGTCTGCTGTGATGTAGTGTTTGACCTTAGCCATTATTGTAGCCTGTAGTTTACGATAAGCAACTGCATTGTAATCTTCAGGCTACGACAGGCAACTGTTCACAGGGTTGTGGCAGTGGGGAAGATGTGATTTCTGAAAGCGGATCGCAAAAATGTGAGACCTTGTGCGGAGGGATTACTGCATAACAACGAGGCCGGGCTCGCAGAGCGCTGCCCGGCTGTATTTATCAGTGCGTCGCTTCACCAATCAGCGCGCCCGTGCCCGCACCAACGGCTGCACCTTTCAGCACGCTCTTGCCGGTAACCGCTGCGGCACCTGCGCCTACGGCAGCCCCTACCGCGCCGCCCTTACGCGCGGCTTTACCTTTGCCGCCATTTTTGAACATGGCACCGGTGCCTGCGCCCACGACGGCGCCGCCAACGGTCGATTTGAGATCTTTGCCCGTGGCCGCACCAATGGCCGCGCCTGCTACCGCGCCGGCGGCAGTTTTGTCGATAGCCATTCCCGAGGTGGAAAAAATGAGGGCGCTGATAACCAGCGTTGTTTTAATAAGTTTCATAACAGATCCTTTGTGACTGCTGTCGGTTGAGACGTCATTTCTCACTCTCAGACGCGAGAAAAACGTCCAGATAGTGCCAGCAATACCGGCTCAACCTTTAAGCTAATCATGCCCTGGGCAGGGATCTCAGTTGCCGGGCGGGGATCCGCCCGGCGGAACATTACGCCTGACGCTTATCTTCCGTATTGGTATCGAAATCGCTCGCCGCGTGGCGCTCGTGGAGCTGCTCGTTCAGCTCGCCGCTGGTGCGGTTAACGATGCGGCCGCGCTTCACGGCATGGCGGTTCGCCACATCTTTTGCCCAGCGCTGGACGTTGGTGTACTTCCCGGCGTCGAGGAACTCGGCGGCGTTATAGACGCTGCCCAGCGCCACGCAGCCGAACCACGGCCAGATGGCGATATCCGCGATGGTGTACTCCTCACCCGCCACGTAGCGGCCGCGCGCCAGCTGTTTATCCAGCACGTCGAACAGGCGTTTGGCTTCCATGGTGAAGCGGTCAATCGCGTACTCAATTTTAACCGGCGCGTAGTTGTAGAAGTGGCCGAAGCCGCCGCCGAGGAACGGCGCCGCACCCTGCAGCCAGAACAGCCAGTTCAGGGTCTCGGTGCGTCCCGCCGGATCTTTCGGCAGGAAGTGACCGAATTTCTCTGCCAGATAAAGCAGGATATTGCCGGACTCAAATACGCGCGTTGGCGGGTTCGTGGAGTGGTCACGAAGCGCCGGAATTTTCGAGTTCGGGTTCACCTCAACAAACCCGCTGGAGAACTGATCGCCCTCGCCGATGCGGATCAACCATGCGTCATACTCCGCGCCCGTCACGCCCAGCGCCAGCAGCTCTTCGAGCATGATCGTCACTTTCTGGCCGTTCGGGGTCCCGAGAGAGTAAAGCTGCAGCGGGTGGGAGCCCACGGGCAGATCTTTCTCATGGGTCGCGCCGGAAATCGGGCGGTTAATATTGGCGAACGCGCCGCCGCCGTTCTTTTTCCATTCCCACACTTTTGGTGGCTGATACGTGTTGTCTGACATGTTGGCCTGCCTTTTGAGTGATGTGTTGAGGCAGTGTAGCAGGAGATTTGTGAAGCGTTTAACGTTGCGAGCGCAATCAATTAACCGCTATTCCTTCCGGCGCTTATATATATCAAATCCGGCATAAGCTTAATCGAAAATCGCATTTTCATAATTAATGCGTAAACCGATAAAGCTGAATATGATGCTTCAACATAAATAAAAAATGCAGTAATAAACACTTTATAAGGCAAGGAGTTAGTGAGATGCGCAAGCTTCTGTTATCGGCAGTGGTGGTTTCGCTCGCGTTAGGCCTGGCGGGCTGTGATGATGCGAAAAATAAAGAGACAAATACGCCCTCAGCGGCAAAAAACGACGCGCCAAAAGAGGGCGGTTCGCTAATTATTGGAATTACCTCCGGCGACCCGTTAGCCGTTAATCCGCTCTATGCCAGTGACCGTACGACGTTAACGATCATGCAGGCGCTCTATGCCCCGCTGTACAGCTTTAATAACGGCAACATTGAGTGGGGCCTGGCGGAAAGCCTGACGCCTTCCGCCGACAACCTGAGCTATACCCTGACGTTAAAACCCAACCTGAAATGGCAGGACGGCCAGCCGCTGACGGCGGACGACGTGGTCTTCACCTTCAACAAGCTGCTGGATGCTAAACAGCACAGCTTCTTCCGCAGCATGTTCACCTACGGCGACAAGCCGGTACACGTGAGCAAGGTGGATGAGCGCACCGTTAAGTTCACCCTACCGCAGGTCAGCGCGGCCTTTACCGGCACCCTGGTACAGATCTACCCGATTCCGCAGCACGTGTTCGCCGGTGAAGGCGACCTTGAAAAGAGCAGCAAAAACGATGCGCCGGTAGGCTCAGGGCCGTTCAAATTCAAAGAGTATCGCGCCGGGCAGTATTACGCCCTGACCCGTTTTGACGGTTACTGGAACGGCAAAGCGAAGCTTGATTCGGTCACCTACCGTTTCGCCAAAGACAGCAACGCCGCTAACCTTGCGCTGCAAAACGGGGAAATCAACCTCAAGATGGTTGACCCGCAGGATGTGAACCGCCTGAAAAATACCGGTAAGTTTGACTTCGTGGTCTATCCGGAAGGCCGTCTGGCCTATATGACGTTCAACCAGAACGTGCCGGTGATGAAGAGCAAAGCGCTGCGCCAGGCCATCGCGTATGCCATCAACAAAGACGAGCTCACTCAGACCGCGTTTACCTCGCTGGACTACGCTAAACCGGCGACCTCGTTCCTGACGCCAGATACGCTTTACAAGACGGATGACGTCGAGCAGTACAAGTTCGATCTGCAAAAAGCCAAAGACCTGCTGAAGACATCCGGCGCGCCGGACAACCTCAAGCTGCGCCTGGCGTATGTGAACACCAACAAAACCCAGGAGAGCATGGCGCTCTACATTCAGCAGGCGCTGAAGGGCATTGGGGTGAACGTGGAGCTGATGCCGCTGGACTCCAACGCCATGTCTCAGCGCAGCCTCGATATGAACAACACCGCGTGGGAGCTAAACCTGGGCGGCTACATCATGGGCTCCGAGCCAGACGGTTACAAATCGCTGTTCATGAGCAACGAAGCCTATAACTACGCGCACTACAAAAATCCGCAGTTTGATGCCCTGTGGGATAAAGGCGCAGTGGAAACCGACGCCGCGAAACGGGCCGATATCTATAAGCAAATTCAGCAGACCGTGGCGAACGACATGACGTACTACCCGATCGCCTACACCAATGCGACCGTCGCGGTGGACAAGCGTTTTGGCGGCACCGAGGAAGCGGAGCCGAAACCGGTCTATCTGTTCCAGGATCTGTCAAAAATCTATCAGAAATAAGTGATTGCCCCGCCCGTCAGGTCGGGGCTTTTGAAAGGGCACGTCGTGAACACACTCCTCACGCGTCGGCTGCTGCAGCTGCTGCCGATGCTGTTTTTTATTTCACTGGTGGCGTTTCTGCTGGTCAAGCTCGCGCCCGGCGATCCGGTGGCGGCGTACATTACGCCGCGTATGGCCCCGGAAGACATCGAGCGTATTCGCCAGAGCCTGGGGCTGGATAAGCCGCTGGTCACGCAGTACGTCCTGTGGCTGAAAAACGTCCTGCAGGGCGATCTCGGCTATTCGCTGATTTATCATCGCCCGGTGCTGGAGATGATCGGCGAACGTATTCCGGCCACGCTGGGGCTGATGGGCGCGTCGCTGCTGATGGCGATCGTGCTGGCGATCCCGCTGGGGCTGCTGGCGGGGGCATTTAAGCACCGCTGGCTGGATCATCTGCTCAATTTATTCGCCTATATCGGCATTTCTGTTCCGATATTCTGGTTCGGCATCCTGCTCATCACCGTTTTTTCCGTGCAGCTTAACTGGTTCCCTAGCATGGGAATGCGCACCATCGGCATGGAGGATAACGGGCTGGATCTGCTGCGTCACGGCGTGCTGCCGTGTATTGCCCTCACGTTCTACAACCTCTCCAGCTACGTGCGCTACATCCGCTCCAACACCATCTCGCAGCTCTCGGCCGACTACGTGCAAACCCAGCTTGCCTACGGCGCGACGCGCTCCAGTATTCTGTTTCGGCACGTGCTGAAAAACGTGCTGCTGCCGGTGATTACCCTGTTCGGCCTGTCGTTCGGAGAGCTGATTGTGGGGGCCTATGTGACGGAAAGCGTCTTCTCCTGGCCGGGTATGGGGCTGCTCGGGATCCAGTCGATCGCCTCGCTGGATTACCCCCTGATTATGGCGATCATCATGCTCTCGTCGATGATGCTGATCGTCGGAAACCTGATCGCCGACGTGCTTTATCGCTTCGCCGATCCCCGCATTCGTACGCTGAGGTAACCCGGATGAGCAGACGCTGGCAGCAGGTTCGTCACCAGCTGCGCCGCAACCGTCCGGCGCAGTTCTCTCTGTTTGTGCTTTTTATTTTCGTTGTCGCCGCGCTCTGTGCGGGCTTAAGCCCGTACGATCCGGATCGGATGGCGCTCGGCGCGCGCACGTTGCCGCCGGATGCCGCGCACTGGTTTGGCACCGACGAATACGGCCGCGACTACTTCACCCGCGCGCTGTATGGCGGCCAGATCTCCCTGATGGTCGGTTTTCTCGCCATGCTCTTTTCCACGCTTATCGGCACGGTGGTGGGAACGGTGAGCGGCTATTTTGGCGGCTGGCTGGATAACCTGATGATGCGCGCCGTGGATATCCTGATGGCCATTCCGGCCTTCTTCCTGCTGCTGGTAGTGAATGCTTACCTCAAGCCGGGCGTGGATAACATCATTCTGATTATCAGCCTGCTGACGTGGATGAACATGTCGCGTCTGGTGCGTGCTGAAACCCTGTCGGTGAAAGAGCGCGAGTACGTGCTTTATGCCCGCGCGTCGGGAGAGCATCCGCTGCGCATTATCGCGCGCCACATCATTCCCGGCGTGCTGCCGACCATTATCGTGGCGGCCACGCTCAATATCGCCTCGGCCATTCTGATGGAGTCAACGCTCAGCTTCTTAGGGCTGGGCGTGCAGGCGCCCGCGGCGTCGTGGGGAAGCATGCTTAACAACGCCCAGTCTTATATTGGCGAAGCGTCGTGGCTGGCGATGTTCCCCGGCATTCTGATCCTGCTGACGGTGTTCAGCTTTAACGTGCTGGGCGATGTGTTCCGTACCGCCTTTGAGCCGGGAGCGAATCGCGATGAGTAACTTATTAGCGCTTGAGAACCTGCAAACCACGTTCCGCACCCGCGAGGGCGAGGTTCATGCGGTGCGCGGCGTGAGCTTTCAGGTTAAGCCGGGGGAAGTTGTCGGCATCGTCGGTGAATCGGGCTGCGGGAAAAGCGTCACCTGCAAGTCGATTATCCAGCTTCTGGGGAGCAACGGACGGATAACCGGCGGCAGCATCCGCTTCCAGAATGAGGATCTGGCGCAGAAAACGCCCGCGCAGATGCGCGCCATTCGCGGCAACGAGATCGCGATGATTTTTCAGGATCCGATGACCGCCCTGAACCCGGTGCTGACCATCGGCAAGCAGATGACTGAGATCCTGATGCGCAACAAAGGGTTGACCAAAAAAGCGGCCAAAGCGGCGGCCATCGCCATGCTGGAAAAGGTGGGCATTGCCGGGGCGGAACGGCGATACGACCAGTATCCTCACGAGTTCAGCGGCGGCATGCGCCAGCGGGTAATGATCGCCATTGCGCTCTCCTGCAACCCGAAGCTTCTTATTGCCGATGAACCGACCACCGCGCTGGACGTCACCATTCAGGCGCAGATCCTTCGCCTGCTGAAAAGTCTGCAACAGCAGACCCGGACCGCGATTTTGCTGATCACCCATGATCTCGGCGTGGTGGCGCAGGTCTGCAGCCGCGTGGTGGTGATGTACGGCGGGCTGGTGATGGAGGAGGGCAGCGTGGAGGACATTTTTTATCGCCCTGCGCATCCTTACACCCAGGGGCTGCTGGCCTCGCTGCCGCGCCCGGATGAGGTGAATCAGCGTTTATCGCCCATTGAAGGTTCGCCGCCTGGCCTGCTTAACCCGCCGCCGGGGTGTCCGTTTGCGGAACGCTGCCCGAAGCGCATGCCCCAGTGTGAACGACAGCCTGCATTTTACGCCGCCGGAGAGGGCCATCGCGCCGCCTGCTGGCTATGGGCCGACAAGGAGGCTGGCTATGGGCCGACAAGGAGATTCAGGCATGAATGAACAACAGGCGCCATTAGTGAGCGTGCGCGAGCTGCGCAAACACTATCCGCTCAACGGCGGTTTGCTGCGTAAAGGCGCGGCCGTGAAGGCGGTTGACGGCGTGAGCTTTGATATCCAGCCTGGCGAGACGTTTGGCCTGGTGGGGGAGTCCGGCTGCGGAAAATCCACCCTCGGGCGCGCCATCCTGCGCCTGTTCGATATCACCTCAGGCGAGATCCACTTCGCCGGGCAGGCGATTGCCCACGCCCGCGAAAAAGAACTCAAGCCGCTGCGTAAGCGGATGCAGGCGATTTTTCAGGATCCTTACTCCTCGCTCAACCCCGGCATGACGGTGCGACAGCTGGTGGCCGAACCGATGCAGATCCACGGCTACAGCCGCGAAGAACAGCGGGAACGGACGGAAACGCTGCTCTACAGGGTGGGGCTGAAGCACGAGCACCTTGAACGGTTCCCGCATGAGTTCAGCGGCGGGCAGCGTCAGCGCATCAGTATTGCCCGCGCGTTGTCCGTGCATCCTGAATTTGTGCTGTGCGATGAGCCGCTCTCGGCGCTGGACGTCTCGGTGCAGGCGCAGGTGGTGAATATTCTGCAGGATCTGCAGCAGGAGCTGGGGCTAACCTATCTGTTCATCGCCCACGATCTCTCCATGGTGCGGCATATCTCCAGCCGCATTGGGGTGATGTATCTTGGCAAACTGGTGGAGGTGGCCCCGGCGAATGAACTGTATCAGCGTCCGGCGCACCCTTACACCCGCGCGCTGCTGGCGGCGGTTCCCCAGCCCGATCCGCGCATCCGCAACCTCGAAGACGCCACCCTGCGCGGCGACGTTCCAGGCCCCACGTCCGCGCTGCCGGGCTGTAAGTTCTGCAGCCGCTGCCCGCACGTCATGCCGGTGTGCCAGACGCAGGAGCCTGCCATGCAGGAGATCGCGCCAGGGCATTTTGCGGCGTGCTGGCTGTTTAACATGTAGTTAATGCGCCGCGCAGGTGTATGATAAATGTCCCTCTGTCAGGTTAATTACAACGTGCAGACGACGACAACCCATAAAAAATTGCCGCCTGCCTGTTTTAGGTTGGATACATGCGTAAAGGAAAGTTAAGCAGTGATGCGCCATTCGGGACATTGTTAGGCTATGCGCCCGGTGGCGTGGCGATTTACTCTTCAAATTACGGCAGTCTGGACCCGCGCAGCTACCCGCAGGACGCGGATTTTCGCAGCTATATCGGCAACGAATACATGGGCCACAAGTGGCAGTGCGTTGAGTTTGCCCGCCGTTTCCTGTTTCTCAACTATGGCTTTGTGTTTACCGACGTCGGCATGGCGTGGGAAATCTTCTCCCTGCGCTTTTTGCGTCAGGTGGTGAACGATAACATTCTGCCCCTTCAGGCCTTTGCCAATGGTTCGAAACGCGCGCCGCGCGCCGGAGCGCTGCTGATCTGGCAAAAGGGCGGCGAGTTTCACGAGACCGGCCACGTGGCGGTGATCACCCAGCTTCTCGACGATAGGGTGCGTATTGCGGAGCAGAACGTGATTCACTCCCCGCTGCCGCTCGGGCAGCAGTGGACGCGCGAACTGCGTCTGAGCGTGGAGAACGGATGTTACACGATCCATGACACCTTCAACGACACGGAGATCCTCGGCTGGATGATCCAGACCGACGACGCGGAACACAGCATTCCCCAGCCGGAAATCGACGGCGAACTGCTGAAAATCAGCGGCGCGCGGCTGAAAAACAAGCGTCAGTTCGACGGAAAATGGCTTAACGAAAATGACGCGCTGCAGCAGGCGTATATTCGCGCTAACGGCCATGTGATCAACAAAGATCCCTGCCAGTACTTCACCATTACCGAAAGCGCCGAGCAGGAGCTGATCAAGGCCACCAACGAACTGCACCTGATGTACCTGCACGCGACGGACAAGGTGCTGAAAGACGACAGCCTGCTGGCGCTTTTCGATATCCCGAAAATCCTCTGGCCTCGCCTGCGCCTCTCCTGGCAGTGGCGTCGCCACCATATGATCACCGGTCGTATGGATTTCTGCATGGATGAGCGCGGCATTAAGGTTTACGAGTACAACGCTGACTCCGCCTCCTGCCATACCGAGGGCGGGCTGATTCTCGAAGAGTGGGTGAAAAACGGCTATCGCGGCAACGGGCATAACCCGGCGGAAGGGCTGCTGGAAGAGCTGACCGGGGCGTGGAAGCACAGCCACGCGCTGCCGTTCGTCCACATCATGCAGGACAACGATGTCGAAGAGGACTATCACGCGCTCTTTATTCAGCGTTCGCTGATGCAGGCCGGGTTCGAGACCAAAATCCTGCACGGGCTGGAGGCGCTCAGCTGGGATGCCGCCGGACAGCTGATCGACGACGAAGGCCGCCACGTCAACTGCGTGTGGAAAACCTGGGCGTGGGAAACGGCGATTGAGCAGATCCGCGAGGTGAGCGAAACCGAATATGCCGCCGTGCCGATCCGCACCGGGCATCCCGAGGGCGAGGTGCGCCTGATTGACGTCCTGCTGCGCCCGGAGGTGCTGGTCTTCGAACCGCTGTGGACCGTGATTCCCGGCAACAAGGCGATTCTCCCGGTTCTGTGGCAGCTGTTCCCGAACCACCGTTACCTGCTCGACACCGATTTTGAGGTTAACGAGCTGCTGAAGCAGACCGGCTATGCCGTCAAGCCGATTGCTGGCCGCTGCGGCAGCAATATCGATCTCATCAGCGCCCAGGACGAGCTGCTGGATAAATCCAGCGGCAAGTTTGTTGACCGCAAGAACATCTACCAGCAGCTGTGGTGCCTGCCGAATGTCGACGGTAAGTACATACAGGTCTGCACCTTCACCGTGGGCGGGAACTACGGCGGCACCTGTCTGCGCGGCGATGACTCGCTGGTGGTGAAGAAAGAGAGCGATATCGAGCCGCTGATTGTGGTGAAGGACTCGCTATAAAAATCCCCCCGCAGGGCTGAGGATTGCCTACAAAATAATGCCTGCACGGACTGCCCCCTCTCCCTTGAGGGAGAGGGCTGGGGTGAGGGGGAACATACGGCTCTGGTGGTCATTCCGTTCACTTTATGTTCCTGGCTACTCTTTAACGACATGGCCTGTGAACGTGCCAGGGTGGCTCAGTCGCCACCACCCTGGCGACCCGGGCTCCCGGCGGTAAATCGCCGCTTCGCGGTGCCCTCGGCTTATTCCTTCCGGCTTGTCGGGTACGGGCGGAGGTAACGTTCCTGTAAAGCCCGCCCTCTCGGCGCATCCCTGCGCCTCGCCCCGGCCGGAAGGCAAACGCCTCAGCGATTTACAGCCGGACCAGGGCATCGCTGAAAGCCTTTAGTCGTTCTGAAACAAGGTTATTGCTTCTGCTTAAAAAATACGGTGGATCCCTCAGCCCGCAGGGTCTCCTGCGGGGGCTTTACGTTACTGCTCTTCCTCTTCCTGCTGCTCGCTGATCTTCAGATCGATGATGCGGCCAATCTGATCGTGATACACCGTCAGCAGGTTGTACTGGCTCATCTCGGAGATAATCTGCGGTGAAACATTAAAGCTGCGGGCCAGCTCCTCCTGGTGAAAATAGCCTGGCTGACGCCGCCTCACATGGGCGCGGCGGCGGTTGTACTGATACCACAAAATCAGCAGCCAGCCGTTGAGCGCGGCGAACAGCAGGTAGAGCAACACCGTATTAAAGGACGCGATAATCACGCTCCAGCGGTGGTCGCTCTCATCGGTTAGCTGCATCCACAGCCGGGCATACAGGAAAAACAGAAATCCTCCCCATGCCACCAGCGTCAGCGCGGCATCGAAAAGACGCGGCAAGAGCCGATGCTCGGTCAAAATTAAGGTATTTTCGTTCATTAAATGCTCCCTTTTCCCCGGTCCGGACTGATCCAGCGCGCGCGGGCGCGCTGGCGTTTAAGCATGACTTTTGGAAATGCGACGAGGGTGGTGAACAGGCCAATCATCCAGTACACCATCGGGAACCAGATCACCCAGAAAAGCGAGCTGGCCACTTTTCGTTCATAGCGCCGCTCGATGTACAAGCTGACCAGGAACTGCAGCAGGCACATCACGCCCAGCAGCAGCCCGGTAAACTCCGGTGGAAAAAGGCTCTCCACGGTCAGCCTGGCGGGAACAGGCGCGACATGGCTGAGGAGGAACAGCAGCACCGTCATCGCATACGCGAAGGCCCACAGCGTTGACAGGGCGTACTCCAGAAACAGTGGCCACATGCGGTGATGCTCCCAGCGCACAATCCTGCGCAGGTTGACCAGAAACACCTCCGCGCCCCCCTGGGCCCAGCGCAGGCGCTGTTTCCACAGGCCCCTCAGCGTCTCCGGCATCAGGATCCAGCACAGCGCCCGCGGCTCAAAAAAGATATCCCAGTGGCGCAGCTGTAGCTTCCAGCTGATGTCGATGTCTTCGGTGATCATGTCCGGGCTCCAGTACCCGACGTCTGCCAGCGCCTGTCGGCGAAATGCGGCGATGACGCCGGAGACGGTAAAGACCCGGCCATAGATCCGCTGCGTCCGCTTGATGAGCCCAATAATGGAAGAGAACTCGCCCACCTGAATGCGGCCAATCAGCGTGGAGCGCGTGCGAATGCGCGGATTGCCGGTAACCGCCCCGACATGGGGGTACTGAATCAGCGGGGCCACCAGATACGCGGCCGTATCGCGATCGAGCAGGGCGTCGCCGTCAATGCAGACCAGCAGATCGCCCCGCGCCGCCGCGGCTCCGGCCTTGAGCGCCAGCGCTTTCCCCTGGTTTTCCGCGAGGTTAATCACCCGCAGACGCGGCTGTTCCTGCGCCAGCTCCTGCAGCACCTGCGCGGTGTTGTCAGAAGATCCGTCGTTGATGGCAATAACTTCTATATTTTCATACCGCTGATCCAGCGCGGCGCTAATGGTCTCCCGGGCATTTCGTCCCTCGTTGAAGCAGGGGATAAGAATGGAGATGAGCGGCTCACCCGCGAGCGTCGGGGCGGGCGTGTCTTTATCCCACGACCAGTGGCGTTCAAGCTGATACCAGAAATAGAGGCCGCCGGTTATCCAGAGCACCGACATAAACAGCGGCCAGAAGAACACAAAATCCAGAATCAGTTCGCCGGTAAAGAGGGCGGCCACGCCTAACGGCAACCCGAATACCAGACATAAAATAGAGAAGGCGATAATGCGATCAGTCATTGTCAGGGTACCAGTACGAAGAAAATTCAGGCCTGATGCGCGAGATATCAGGTTGGTTGTTGAGGAAGTCGTCGGGGTAGTAACCGTAGTTTTTGACGCCGTTCAGCTGGAGCACGCGCATCCACTGCGCAAGCTGGCTATCGGCAACGGCGCGCTGCGGTTTCTGGTCCCAGTCCCTGGCCTGCAGCTCGAAAATCGTTTTATCGAGCGCGCCGGGGCGTGCGGCGACCGCTTTAACCAGACGCGTCAGCCAGGCATCGCTCTCGTCTGCCGGGACGGACTCCATCAGCGGCATGGCCATCGGCACCGTCCAGTCATACTCCGCCAGAAAATCATCAAGATTCTGCGCGAACCACGCTTCGCTTTCGGGCTGCAGAATGGGTAAGGCGAACATATTGCGCGCGGTTTTTATCTGCGGGCCACGGATATGCTTCACCGCCAGGCTCAGGGCGTGGGTAAACCCGATAAGCGTCTGGCTTTTCTGACGTGTGGTGTTCTGACCGGCATCGTCCACGTCCGTCAGCGCCGCATCGTCATGGAACAAAATCCCGTTGAAGCTGGCATAGCGGGCCAGATCTTCATAGATGTCCGTCACCTGCTGGCGCACCTGCGGGTCCCACGGGGAGAGCCGGATATAGGGCTCGGTGGCTTCGCGCAGCTCGCCGGTTTGACGATCCCGACGCTGCACGCGCGGCAGGGAAGGATCGAGATCGAACGAGAGCACCGGCATCCACGCGAAGACTTTCACGCCCGCGCGGGTTTGCAGCTGCCAGGAGACAAAATTAAAAAGATCTGCCCGGACCGGCAGACGACGGTTGGGGAAATAGAGCGCCTTGATCCTGCCGTCGCCCTGCGGGTCGGCAAACGCCTGCAGGAAAACATGGCTGATCTTCATGTCATAGACCCGCTGGATCAGCCTGTTGATGTTTTGGGTCTGCTGGGCAGGATCGGGATCGTAAACGTAGTCGAGATCGACGTGCATGACGCGCACGGGATCGCGCTCCTGAACCTGGCTGACCGTGCTGGCAAACGCCTTGAGCGAGGGATTCCCGGCGATCAGCAGGCGGGGGATATTGCCCAGATCCTGCACGTTCCCCAGCCCGTCCTCAAGGGTGAAGGCCAGCCGGTAACCCTGCTGTCTGGCGATAGCGAGCGACGTACCGCTGGCGGCGCCGTAGGGCCAGACCCAGGCGCGCGGCGCTTTGCCCGTCACCTGCGTGATTTTTTCAGTCACTTTACGAACGTCATCGCCGATCCGCTGGCTGAACTGCTGGTCGGTTTCATAGCGGCCCGTCGCTTTGTCATAAAAGCGATTGGCGATCGCCGGCTCGCGGCTGCCCTGCGGGTTGGCCGGAATACCGTAATGCGAGGCCCAGGTGTGCGATCCGATCTCAATCAGCGGGGACCGGCTGAGCTCGCGCACCATGTCCCACGTCGCGAAGCGATCCCGGGGCGTCATCAGGCCGCCGAAGTTAACTTTTTGATTTGCCGGCGTATCCACCCAGCTGCCCACCGGCGCCCACAGCGCAGGAACGTTCCACGCCTGAAGCAGCGGCCAGACGCGGGTGTAAAAGCTGCTGTAGCCGTCGTCAAAGCTGAGCAGAACGGCTTTTGGCGGCAGCGTTTTTTTCCCGTCATGCGCGTCAAGAATGTCCTGCACGCTGATGGCGTGGTAGCCGTTGTGCAGAAGCCAGCTTATTTGCTCGTTTAACGCGCTGGTGCGAACGGAGAGATAGCGCTGATCGGCGGCATCGTCTTCAACGTCGTGGTAGGCCAGGACCAGAAACTGGTTCTCCGGCCAGGGTTTACTCGCCTCCAGCTGCGGCCGATCTTTGGGCGCAATGAACGAGATCGCCTGCGCGCAGACGCTCGCGCTGAGGCAGAGCCAGCCGAGGAGTATCAGGCTCACGGAAAAACGTGTGTTCAGCATATTCATCCTTAAAAGCGTAAAGTCGCGTCAAACGTGACGGAGAGATTGCTCTCGCGTTTGCCGTCGTAAGGGCGTTTATCCCAGTTCAGCATCACGCCGGTATCAATGACGTTGTTCCACTGGACGCGCTGTCCGTAACCCAGCAGGGCGATGGCGCCAGCGGACTGATTTTTCTGCCAGTAGCTGCCGCCTCCCGCCACAAACTGCTGGCTCCAGAGGGTGTCGTAATGGCGGACCATCTCATGGTCAACGGACAGGGCAGCCGTCACGGACAGATCCCGCGCCGGGTTGTAGTAGAGCGTGTCGCGCAGGCTGTTTTTACTGGCGGCGATCCCCGGTTCGAGATCCAGCGTCAGGGAAGGGGTCTGCCAGAGACGCTCCTTGCCCGTGAGGGTGTATTCCTGGCGACGGTTATGGTCGGCGAAGCGGCTGAGGGCGGCGCTGAACTGGTACTCACGCCGCTCGTTTTGATACCAGCGCACTCCGCCTTCACCCCGGTTGGCGCTAATTCCGTTGCGTAACGCCCGAAGGGGCGTGGTGCGCGACAGGCGTTCCAGGCTGCCGCTGACCTGCCAGCTATCGGTCACAAAGTATGTTGTTGCGAGGCGAGCGCCCGGCTTGTTTTCGCCGTGATAGCGGTTGCTGGAAAGCTCGGCTTCGAGCTGGAGGTCGCGTGGCCGCCATTCGACGCCGCCCAAAAGGTGACGGCTGGTGCCTTTGCCCTCATCGAAATTACTCTGCGCGTAGCGGGTGCCTGCAAACAGCCGCCAGCTGTCCGCTACGGGTGGGCCATAGAGCGTGGCGTCCCAGCTCAGGTCGTGTGTCCCGCTGACGGGGCTATCGGAGTGCAAACCCTTGCTCGCGTTGAGGCGCAGTTCGGACATGTGGTGGACCGTTCTGAGCCTGTCGAGACGCCTGGCGCTGCGGTCGGCGGGCGCGCGAGCCAGCACGTCGTCGGCCAGTAAATCCATCTGTCGCCACTCCTGCAGATCCATCGCGACGTAAGCCTGCTGTTGCTCTAGCTCTGTGTTGGACGGCTCCAGCGCCTCCGCTTTTTTCAGCTTTTGCTCGGCCGCGCGCGGCAGGCCCCGCGCCTGAAGCAGGGTGGCGTAGTCAATCTGTAATCCCTGATTGCCCGGCGCCGTTGTCGCCAGACGGTGCGCCAGCTTTTCGGCTTCCGGCAGGGCATTCGTCGCCAGCAAATAGTTAAAGCGGAGCGACTGTCCGGTAAGCCATCGATCGTTCGGCTGAGGGGTTGGGGAGCCGAAATCGTAGCGGGTCCACGGGACGTTGCGGGTCTGGCGCTCTACGTACTGGCGGGCGGACTGATACTGTCCCGTATCCAGCCAGGCGTAGAAAAGCGCGTGCTCCTCGTCCTGCGGGTCGGAAGCGTATTGCGGATAGCGTTGCAGAAGCGAGAAGGCGGCGGCAGCGTTTTGCTCCTGCAGATACGCGGAGATGACCCAGCCGATTGCCCAGCCCGGCACCGGATGCTGGGCTGCCGTAAGATCCTGATATTCGCTAATCACCCGTGGGTAATCAGCATGGGCGTACAGCGCGCCAAGCCTGTCGATACGAGCAAGGACGACGTCTTCCGCCGCCTGCGGCTCTTTTTGCCAGCGAGCAAGCAGAGCGTCGTAACGATTCAGCGTGGATTGCGCAAGCTGCAGGCGCTCCTTTTCTGTTCTGCCAGGCACATCGGCAAGGCGAACCCGTTCTGCAGCGGCATTACGCTCAAGACGACGACGCTCCGCGGGAGACAGCGTCACGCTTTGTGAAAGCTGGAGCGCGGGAGTGTTCACCCGGCTATCCGTTAGCGCGTCGATCAGCTCGCTGAGGAGCGCTTTATTCTCAGGTGCGACATTCAGCGCGCGGGTGTCTGCCAGCAGCCGATCCCAGCTTTTTTCCTGGCGTAACCAGACATACGAGAGCGTCTGGAGATGCGCCTGAGAGGGATTTTCCGCTACCAGCCGTCGGGCTTCCTGCAGGGCAAGCGTATCCATGCGGGCATCGGCCAGGGTTTTAATATAGCCGATACGATAATCATCGTTATCCGGCGCAAGGCTATGCGCCTCTTTCCAGAGCGCCAGGGCCGGCTGCCACGCTTTTTGATTTCGCCTGGACTGCGCGACGGCAGCAACGCCGCGGGCGGGCAGCGGCATATAAATGCCGTAACGCTGCCAGACCTGAATAACCTCGTTATCATGACCCGCCCAGGCTGCAACCTGTAACCAGTCCGCAACTTGTTCAGGCGTCAGGGCATGCTGCTGCTGATAACGCTGAAGATAATCGAGAAACGGCGTGTAATTACCGTTACGCGCCTGTTGAATCTGTTGCTCATAAACGGATTCAGTCGCCTGAGCCAGAACAGGAAAGAGGAATAACAGAAACAATAATGTTGGGGTGCGATAAAAGAATAACGTATTGAAGCGAAGTGAACTTTCCATATCTATTTGCCATTTGTTTATCATGAATCCATTGCATAACACGGCCGCCTTTAAACTCAGGGTTAAAGGCCATAAATGAGAACATTAAATCTGAATGCAGTGATGTTACGGGGTACTTACCTAAAGGTAATTATGGATCCTTATCTTAGTGGACTGGGTGAAAGCTAATGTACACCTGATATGTTGCCGGATAAATATGTTGAAAAGCCGGTGTGTCGTTTTGAGATAATTCTGGATTGAGCGCTTTGTGACGTTTTTATTGAATTAGGTGTTTATTTTTAACTCATTGAAATTACTGTGTTTTATTTTTATTGTGACAGCTTTGTATATATTTTTAATGGGGTTTGCCTGCCTCAGTTAAAGTACTTTCTGGTGCATGTTTGGGAAGTTTCATGACAAAAACTCTTAATGTTTAGAGAAGTGACTTTTCTGCGATTGTTTTTTATTTATAATTAATGGCAGCCATTGAATGATAGTCTACAGGAAGTCTTACTCATCAATGTCTGTATTGAGGGATGTCCAAAGCCAGAATACATTTACCGTTAATATAACAGCGCTATAAAACGAAGGCGGCCTTCTTTGCGAGGGATCGTGCTTGCTTTAATCTAAAAGGGATGGTTAGTGGCAACTTCAATTGTTTTAGTGACTCAGGATCGCTACCTTGTCAGAGGGATGCGGATATTTTTTCCGGATATTATCCTGCTCGACTCGATTGACAGAAACATATTTGATAACGGTGCAGATGAATATTCTGTATTGATTGATAGTCGTTCTCCGCTCCGTTTATATGATTACCTGATACGCCATCCGGCCAGAACGAAAAAAACAATCTGCTGCGTTATGCTCGATATGCGACACCGGGAGGAGAATCTGCTCAGTATGAAGTTATTTATGAACACGTCGCTGACCGCGCCGGATATGGCGTCGTTATTTAACCTGGTGCTCAATATGAAGGGCCGGCGCCTGACCACGAAGTGGCTGCTTAATTTACGTCTTAGCACGCACGAAGCGATCATGCTGCGGTTGCTACGGGCAGGGATGCCGATGGAAGCCATCGCCGATGAGCTGAATACGTCGGTGAAAAGCCTCTATCGCAAACGAACGGCGCTCTCGGAACGCCTGGGGGCGGAGAACTTCAACGAGGCGTGTTTGTTTATCTTCAAAAACAAACTGCTGGACGCAGGTGGGAACGATCCCTAAAGTTGTCAGGAATTCAAAAGCAAAAAACCGCCACGAGGGCGGGTTCGTTAATAAGGTGCGTGGTAACGCGCTTATCTCGATACCGGCGGATGTAAGATGGCAGAAAATGAGCGGGTGGCGGTTGGATTTTGGGGGAGAGGAAACGCGTATTATAATGAAAAACGAATAGTATCTTCTGCTCTTTAACCCCGTTTATGAACTGCCAGAGGCTAAGCCATGTGTTTTATCCTGAGCGGGTGATACCAGAAGGAGACTCCTGGAAGTGATTGAAAAATTTAAAAGGACGTTAGAAATGAATAAATATCTGTCTGGTCTGTGTGTTCTTTCTTTTTTTTATTTTTCTTCAATAGGTTACGCGCACTCTGCGGGTCCAAATAAAGTTCAGGTTAGTATCGAACCCAGCAACTTTAATAGAGGATATATCCCGGTAATTTCTGGCCTCGATGAAATCGAGGCTTCTGATTTCAGGGAGTCGGATCTACAGGATAGCCTGAGGCTGATGAAGTCCGACAACCGCAAAGTCGATGAGCTAACTCAGAAGGTTTTACAGCTTGAGAGAAAGAATTCTGAGCAGGAGAGTAAGATCGAGCGATTGCAAAGAAGCCTTGATGACATGAAGCGGAGCAACGACAACCTTTCAAATCAGGTCAGCAATTTATCCGGCAAAATTAAGTGATAAAAAGAGCCACCGCCTGTATTAACTTACCGGGCTATTAGCGTAAGCGTGCCTGCATTAAAGCCACGCTTATCAGCGCCCAGAAATCGGCCGTAGCCATATAGCAAAAAACCAGCCCGTAGGCTGGTTTCTCTAAATAGTGGTGCCCGGACTCGGAATCGAACCAAGGACACGGGGATTTTCAATCCCTGTGACAAAATGTTAAATTCCATAGAAGAATGATCGGTATTTGTTGAATCGCATCCTGATTAATTTTCAGGTGCTAAAATGCATTTACAATCAATCGATTATCCAACGTTGGGTGTTAAGCCTCGTATTATACCTGTTGTTTCCACTAAGGGTGGCGAGGGTAAGTCTACTCAGTCAGCTAATCTTGCAGGATTTCTGGCCGATGCAGGTATCAAAACACTTCTGATTGATGGCGACCATGCTCAGCCAACGGCCAGCAGTATATTCCCGCTTGAATATGAAGCCCCTGGTGGTTTGTACGAACTGTTGATGCAGACAGTTGATCTCTCAAATCCCGATAATCTGATCTCCCGTACGTCGATCAATAATCTGGACATTATCGTTTCCAACGATCCTCGTAATTTTCTCCCAACTGCAATGCTGAATGCGCCTGATGGGCGAGTTCGCCTCCGAAATGCTCTTTCACATCCCCTTTTTAATTCATATGGCGTGATTATTGTCGATTCACAAGGCTCACGGTCAGTGATGTCTGAGTTAATTATCCTGGCCTCCACCGGAACCATGGTGGGTATTGCCAAACCGATTCTTCCTGATGTCAGGGAGTTCATGCGCGGAACAGTCGCGCTGATGGAAGAATTGCTGCCTTATTGTGCGTTTGGCATTCAGCTTCCAGTCACAAAATTGCTCATCAACTGTATGGAATACGACAATCTGTCTGTTGAGACCCTCGCTGAAGTCAAAGCGATCGTTGAAGATAAACGCTACAGCGCCCATGCAGACAAAATTCATATCGACCTGCTGGAGACATGTATCTATGACCTGACTGTCTATGTCCTTGGGCATGTTAAGGGCGTACCGGTACATCGTCTTGAAAAAAATACCCGGCGTAAAAGCGACTCAGCGTTTACGTCAATGTATCAATTGGCTTGTGAACTTTTCCCAGAGTGGAAAACGAATTTTGATGCGTTAGCTAATGCGGGGGGCGAGGAATGACCTCTAATAACCGCAGAAATGTTTCGGGGCTGTTTTCTCAGGATGCTGAGCAGAGCGTCATTGGTGGCCTGATGCTGGATAACGACTGCTGGGATGAAGTGGCGCTCCGTCTCGATTCCGATGATTTTTATTTCAAGGTTCACCAGGTCATCTTTCATGAAATGACGCGTCTGGTTGCAGCAGGGCGTCCGATTGACCTGATCACACTTGCTGAGAGCATTGAAAACCGTGGTAAGGATGCGCTTGAGCAACTTGGCGGATTCGCCTATCTGGCCGAACTTTCAAAAAATACTCCGAGTGCGGCCAATATCGTCGCTTACTGTGACATTGTTGCCAGGTACAGCCAGGGGCGACAGTTGGTCGCCATTGGTGCTGAGATAACCGAAACTGTTAAGGCATCCGGTGCTGATATCGGGGCGGTGATGGAAACCGCAGAGCAAAAAATTACCCGGCTGGCAGAACGTTCAGAACCACAGCAGGCCGTGACGCTGCTTGACGGCATGGAAAAACTCCTTACAGAGCTGGAACGTCGTTGCAATGTGCCTGATGGTATTACTGGTACGCCTACGGGATTTGAAGATTTTGATGCCATGACCAGCGGGCTGCAGGCAGCTGACCTGATACTTATAGCAGCAAGGCCTTCAATGGGGAAAACTGCCTTTCTGATCAGCCTGATTTTGAATTCACTTCTGAAAAAAGCCGATACACATGCGCAGTTTTACAGCCTTGAGCAGCCCACCGAGCAGATCCTCATGCGTATGGTCGCTTCACTTGGCAGTGTAGATCTAACACATTTAAAAAATGGCCAGATGGATGATGAGGAATGGGCGCGCGTTTCAAACGCGTCTTCACTATTGATGGGTGACCTTAAAGACCGCCTCATCATAGATGACACAGGCTCATTGACCCCCGCCATGCTCAGAATTCGCGCCCGTCGTAACGCCCGCCGTTATGGTCACCCTTCAGTCATCGGTCTTGATTACCTGCAACTGATGCGTTGTCCGGATCAGGAGAACCGCACACAGGAAATTGCTGAAATCTCGCGGTCACTCAAAGCGCTGGCGAAAGAAATGGGTTGTCCGGTTGTTGCCCTTTCGCAGTTGAATCGTCAACTAGAGAGTCGTGCTGATAAACGGCCGAACAATGGCGATCTTCGTGATTCCGGTGCACTGGAACAGGATGCTGATGTTATTGTCTTTATCTATCGTGATGAGGTCTATCACGAAAACACTGAAGACAAGGGGGTTGCTGAAATTATTGTCAGCAAACAGCGTCAGGGACCGATTGGTACGATCCGACTGCAATACGAAGGCCGTTATACGCGTTTTTCTGCTAACCCTGGTCATACCGGGAGGTTTGCATGAGCAACGTCCGTAGTCTTAACCTTGGCGACGCCATGTTGCAGCGTGGAAAATCACCGGCTCAGGCTGCTGATAATAATACTCCCACCGTTACCCAGCCAGTAAATGAAATGGCAATGGTTCTTACCCTTGACCAGCTTCGCCCGAATCCGGATAACCCGCGCAAAGGACGCAATCCTCGTTTTGAGGAAATTAAAGCTTCCGTCCGTGCACGAGGATTGGATTCGATTCCAAAAGTGACCCGTGATCCGGATGGTGATGATGTTTATATCTTTAGTGACGGGGGAAATACCCGGTATCAGATACTCTGCGATCTCTGGCAAGAGACTGGTGATGAACGTTTTTATCGCGTTCACACGATCTTCAAACCCTGGCCTGGACGTCTAAAATGTCTGGTTGGTCACCTGGCTGAGAATGAGGTCAGGGGAGATCTTACCTATATAGAAAAGGCATTCGGTGTTCATAAAGCGCGGGTAATTTATGAAGAGCAACTGGGCCGGAGTGTTACCTTACGAGAACTTTCGGATCTGTTGGGTAAGGAAGGTTATCCTATTGATAACTCCAGCGTAAGCCGGATGGAAGATACGCTTAATTACCTTTATCCACATATGCCCCAGTTGCTTGAGAGTGGCATGAGCCGTGGTCAGGCAACACCACTCCTGAGCCTTCGTTCTTCAGCTATGAAGGTCTGGAAATCTTTCAGCGGTGACGTAAACCCAGAATGTTCTCTTGATGATGTGTTTGGTGCAGTTTGCCGGTGTTTTGATGAACCTGAAAGCTATGCCCTTGATATTTTCAGGGATGAGTTTATCGGTCAACTGGTTAAGGCTCTTCCCCATCCAAGCCTGAATTATGACCGCTGGTTAATTGAACTTGATCCTCGTGAACAAAAACGCAGGGAACAGTTTGGCGAGCCGCCTCCACTGCCAGCACCTACACCTGCGTCTGAACAGTCAGGTGGTCGGGAACGCACATCACCACCAATTACGACTCTGCCAGCAGATACTTCATCCCAGCCCCCTGTTACTGGTCTGCGTAGCGGTACGCTGACTACTCCAGGGCGTCCGGAAGCTGTACCAGAACTTCAGGACAATACTGCACTTCCCGGCGGTATGTCTGTTGGAAGTGAGCCGCGTCGTGAAGTTCAGAATGACCTGTTTGGCGGAAATCCTGTGATTACCGGTCAGACAGAGAATCCTGATAACGATGGAGAGTGGCAATTTAAGTCAGATGTTAATGCCAACTCGCTCGTTTCTGCTTTTGGCGAACAGGATGAAACTTCCACACCTTCAGTTAGCTCAGTGGCCTTCGCCGCAACCGGGTTGGAACCGGTCAATGATATCTGGCACATCTCCGCTTTACAGGACGACATCGAGCACCTGCAGGATATGGCTTATCGGCTTACTTTCGAAATTGCCGAAGCGATGGGCTGCGCGGACTGTGTTCGGGAGGATAAAGACCATCATTCAGCTGGTTTCTCCATTTCAGAGAACGCCAGTGAGTTTACTCTTTTCCTCGCCGGGCTATCAGGTTCACTGCCTAACAAACAGTTCAATATGTTCATGTTCTGCCTGAATTTTTTTGGCTCTCAGGAACCTGCAGATACTGCCGTTTTCGATGATGTCACTGTTGTAAAAACAATGCGCCTTATCCGCGTTATACGGCGTCTGCGTGAGCTGCAGCGTCTGGTTGTGAAGGGAGGGGAAAATGTCTGAGGACCTGAATGATGAAATGGCTCAGGCCAGTACCGCTATTTTCACCCAGCGCGGCATCGATGCTGTCAGGGCAAAAGTGCACTCGTTACGCCCGTCAAAAGAAATCTGTGAGTGCTGCGGCGCGGACATTCCCGCTGCCCGTCAGCTGGCAGTGCCGGGCGTAGAGTTGTGTGCCGCTTGTCAGGATGTGAAGGAGAAGCAGGATGTTCACCGTGCTGCCGGCTGCAGGGGGCTACACCATGTCTGAAAATACAAAAGTGATTGCACGTATCCGGCGACTGATGGCGCTGGGTACCCGGAACAGTAATCCACACGAGGCGGCCCGTGCAGTGGCTCTGGCTCAACGGCTGATGCAGCGTCATGGCCTGACCCCTGACATGCTTTCTCTTCATGATATCCAGGAATCCGTCTGTCAGAACCTGACCAGTAATGCTGAAAAAGTGCCAGCCTGGCTAAGTTCACTCGCAACAGTGGTATGCATGGCCACGGGCTGCCGTTGCTGGTTTGGCTGGCATATTCACACTAGTTGCAGTGGTGTAAAAAGCGTCCGCCGATCTCTGCACTTTTATGGTTTCAGCGGGAGAGCCGAAGTTGCGCTCTATATCTATACCGTTTTACAGCGGCAACTTCGTGCAGACACTGACGGTCAGATTGCCGGATACCGGAAGCGCCGTATTCTTAAGAACACGCTTCGTCGCAGAGCCGATCAGTTTCGTGAAGGGTGGGTATCTGGCGTCTGGCAGGTACTGCAGTCATTTGCGCCTTCAGAATGTGAGAATTCCATGCTTCAGCGCTGGCTTGCCCAGCGTCACACCGGCGACACCTTGGGGACTGTAAACGTCAGGGCGGCCGGTAAATGCCGTGGCGACAGAGCAGCACGCGTAGCGGGCTGGCTCGCGGGGCGGGATACTGAAGTTCATCAAGGCCTGACTGGTGCGAAGGCTCAACAGCAGATTACGGCGGGAGGCTGTACACATGAGTAACATTATTTTATGGAGTGCCTGCCTGTCGGGCTGGCTTTTTGATGTTCTGCTTGTTGCCGATCAGATGATATCAGGAGGGGCCCTATGAGCCAGCACAACCTTTCACAGGCCACCACGGCCATCCTTTCATCACTGCTGATGGATGTTAAAAACGGCAATATCCGCCGCTGTGAGTCGCTGGGAATGTCACTCGAGGAGATACGCGCACTGAGTCAGCTGAGCCTTGATGAGCTGCATTATTTGAGCCAGTCACACGTTTCTGTGCTTGATGTTAGCCTGAATCACGAAAATTTTTGGCTGATGCTCAACCAGGCACGTAATGAGCAGAAACGAATGCTGATGATAGACCGGGCGCTTGAGCTTGGCGGTTCAATGGAACTGATTGATAAATACTTCGGCCTGTCTCCATCAGAGGTTAGCGCACGGCGTCGTCTGATGGGGATAGAGTCTCGCCAGGGCCGCACACAGTCTCTGACGGAGCCACAGGATTCGGCACTATGGATCGAGTGGAAGGCTGCCGGGCTATCATCCCCGGACTCTCATCAGGCTCTGGAAGCGATGATGCTTGCCGCTGAGCAGCATGGCCTGTCACTGACCGCAGTCTGGAGCAGGGTCTGCCAGTGGTGCCGGGAGACAACTCCATCCCGCAAGAGTGAATCACAACAGCGCAAGGAAGCATGATGCAGATGACCGACTTTTCTTCACGTCAGTACGTTTCCCCCTCGGTTCGTCGCAGGGCGCAACGGCTGTTCAGCGCAGTGTGCTGCGGTGAGAAGGTGTTCCGTCGGTTGACGATGAACGGCTATCTCAAGATAGATGTTGGGCCGTTCTGGCGCATCCTCAGTAAGGATGGAGGTAAACACTGGTGGCTGATGGATCATGAGACCTATAACCGTGAAATACGGCGGTAACGGAATGCCGCTGCTGACCGTACAGTGCCGGGTTTATCCCGGCATTGTGCTGTCTCAGGTTGAAGAGGAGAGCAGAAAATGACCATTCCGGCAGACAGCATAGTTGCTCATACACTGTCCAGGATGCAGCGTAGTCTCGAACGGCGTACAGACACTGGTGATGTCGGTCAGGAGCGCAGCGGGCTTCTTTTTATGGGAAATGTACATGATGCGTTTCCCCGACAGCTGTTTCTGGATACCCGTCTTTCGCCACTGGATAAAACCGCCTGGGTGATGATCCGGTTGTATGCACAGCAGAATGAAGGTGCTGTTTTCCCGACTTATGATGAGCTCCAGGTTCAACTGGCGTCGGCACATTCAGAGAAGGCCTCCAGAGATACGGTCAGCCGCGTTCTGCTGATGCTGCGTCTTACAGGCTGGCTCAGCCTGTGTAAGCGTGTTCGCGACGACCATGGTCGTGTGCGAGGCAATATCTATGCACAGCATGATGAGCCGCTGGGCTACCGTGATGCTGAGACTTTTGATCCGGGCTGGCTGACCCTTGTTGAAGAGAGTTGCCTGAGCAGGAATAAAGCCGTCCGTATGACGGCGCTGGCTGTAGTCAATGACATCCTTCATGATCCGGGAATGCGCCACCGTCACAGCCGCCTGGCCATTATTGAGAGCCGACTAAGTGCACCTGCCACACCAGAACAAATGGCTCGTCAGCGACAGGCTGTGCAATCGAGTCCGAAATCAGGACTCAGTAAAAAACGCATAAAAAACAGCCCGAATTCACTGAGTCCGGAAAACGGACTCAGTTCCCTTAAACCTGATAATTCACAGAGTCCGGAAAATGGACTCAGTAAAAAATCAAGGAGTTACGCCGGAGTCCGAAATTCGGACTGTAACGTACGTTCTTTCACACACAGTGTGAATAAAAAAACGTACGTACCGTGTGGTGAGCAATTCCTGCCAGATGATTTTCTGAACGCTCTGAACAGTGAAGACAGGCAGATGCTGAGTACGCAGATGGCTTCGCTTCCGGAGACAATGGCAAAAGCCCTTGCTGACATGCTGCGTGAACAACAGGCCCTTGGAAGGCTCAACAATCCGGTGGGCTGGATGTTCTCTATGCTTCGCAGGGCGCGAAGTGGTGAGCTGAAAATTTCAGAGGATACGGCGACTGCCAGTTCTGGTGGAACAATTTCCCGCCCGGTTGAATCACGTACTGTACCCACAGCCGACGTCCCTGTTCAACCTGCGAAACGCCCGTCTCAGGGGCAGGTAAGGGCGATGATTGCGGCTATTCGGCAACAGGTCCAGAAATGATTATGGCATCAAAAATCTGTTTTTGATTAAAAAGTGAGCTTGCTGCGGGGCGCAGCAAGTACAAAAAATGAGCAGAACTACTGGGCGCAATAGTGGTTAAAAAATGACCTTGTTGCGGGGCGCAACAAGTACAAAAAAGAATCATGTTTCGATGTGTTGTGGTTGAGGTCTTGCGGGAAAGTATTGCAGCTGGTTAAAAAATGAGCTTGCTGCGGGGCGCAGCAAGTACAAATTTTAACCAACTTACAATTTCGTTCTTGGAATTATGAGTTTCGCGTTGTTGGAGATACCGGTGTTTCAGGACTATGCCTGCTCATCTTAACTGAGCACAGGTGACAACGATGGCAGAAAAAAATGAGAAAAGAACTGGTGCGCTGCAGTCTGAAATGACGATCGCACTGCATACGAATTACGCAATCGGGCTATGGCAAGGGCGTCAGCCTGAAAAACAGGACGGTGAAAAGCCTGCAAGGCATGGAATTATCGGTATGCCTCAGTTTTTCCACCGTGCGACTCTGATTAACCAGGATTCCCTGCGCAATAATCCATGGGCTGATGTTGCTATGTTTAACCTGGAAGAAAAGATCAAGGTTGCATCAGATTCTATGACTGCTTTGATTCAGCAACTTGATGCTGAGATGTCAATGTTGCCGCCTGGTATTACATTGACAGAAGTTGCATCTGTTGAGCCACTCGATATCCAGGTATTTACACGAACCCCTCTGGGTTACAGGTGTGTGTTTCTGTTAGTAGGATTCGATCAGTTTGCGAAAAAGGCACTACAGGCATCGCATTATGGATTAATTACACGTTCTCGCCGTGATCATCATCTTAGCGAAGGTGGCAGATTAATTCGTCAGGTCTATGGCTCTGTTTTATCTTATCGCCGTATTGATGCTACCCGGTTTGATGCTGTGGAAAACAACGAAACATGGAAACAAGCATGCGAGGTGGCGGGAGAGCCAGATTTGTCTGTTCTTCTTGGTGAAAAGCGCTCAGCTTTCTCACCGCCGGTTAATGAATCGAGCGTAAACCTGCTTCGTATGCGATATCGGGCTGCCTGACCGGGGAACCACCATGCGGTTGTTTATCTGCGAAAAGCCCTCACAGGGGCGAGATCTTGCGAATGTTTTGGGTGCCACCCGACGTGGCGACGGTTTTCTAACTGGCCCTGGCGTCACTGTTACCTGGGCAGTAGGGCATTTGCTGGAGACCGCACCGCCTGAAGCATACGGTCAACAGTATGGCAAACCATGGTCGCTCTCTGCTCTGCCGATCCTGCCTTCCCCATGGCAGGTGGTGGTAAAAAAGGAGACGCAGTCTCAGTTCAAGGTTATTGAGCGGCTGCTGCGCCAGGTCGATGATGTGGTTATCTCCACTGATGCGGACCGGGAAGGAGAAGTAATTGCCCGTGAATTGCTGGAATACTGCCGCTGGGACGGTCCTGTACAGCGGCTTTGGCTTTCTGCCCTTGATGAAATGAGCATCCGTGCAGCTCTCCAGGATCTGCGACCGGGTGCCGAAACTCTTGGAATGTATCATGCTGGACTTGGTCGCGCTCGTGCCGACTGGCTCATTGGAATGAATCTGTCCCGTCTGTATACACTGCTTGCAGTACAGTCAGGATTCGACGGTGTGATTTCTGTCGGGCGGGTGCAAACTCCCACTCTGGCACTGGTTGTCCGACGTGATCGGGAGATAGCGACATTCATCCCTAAACCTTTCTGGCAGGTTAAGGCGCTTCTGAGTGCGGGAGGGAGAACTTTTCCGGCGCAATGGGTACCTGCAAAGGTTTATACCGACGAAGAAAAACGCTGTGTACACCAAAATATAGCGCAGCAGGTAGCGCATCTTTGCCGGCAGGCTGGAGCAGCGACCGTAACAGAATGTGAGACGAAGCGTGAAAAAGCGGCAGCACCGCTGGCTTTTTCGCTCGGCACTTTACAACAGGCCTGTGGCCTGCTCTGGGATATGTCACCCCAGCAGGTGCTTGACACTGCACAGAGCCTCTATGAGAAACACAAGGCAACCACTTATCCACGAACTGATTGTGGATACCTTCCTGAGTCTATGCGTGAGGAAATCCCCTCGGTTCTTTCCGCTATTGGTCTGTCTGATCCAGAGTGTAGTTCTCTTCTTTCAGGTCTAAATACTTCGTTTGTTTCGCGTATATGGAACGACAAAAAAATCACAGCTCACCATGGCATTATCCCTACCCGAAACGCGTTTAAGTTTTCTGCGTTAAGTGAGGCAGAGCGAAGGGTATACACCCTTATCCGCCGAAATTATCTGGCACAATTTCTTCCCCTGCACGAATCTGATATTACTCGTCTGCAGTTTGACATTGGCGGGCAACTGTTCCGCACAACAGGAAGGACGGAGATTGTAATGGGCTGGAAGGTCCTTTTCAGTAAGGAGGAAGAGGATAGTCCAGGGGATGATGATCTCAGTATTGAACTTCCTCCTCTCAGGAAGGGTGACCGTTGCGGAGTAAACGGTGCAGAGGTCGTGCAGCAAATGACTCGTCCGCCGGCTCACTATACTTTCGCAACACTCATCGGCGCTATGATGAACGCGTCAGCGTTTGTTACCGATATTGCTCTTCGTAAGGTACTGAAGGACAACGCCGGATTAGGCACGGAAGCCACCCGTGCTGGTATCGTTGAGCAACTGCTGAACCGCAGATTTATTGTGCGCAAAGGTAAGCAGCTTCGCGCGACTGATCTTGGTGCTGATGTCATTGATGCTCTGCCCTCGCAGTTAACCGACCCGGGAATGACTGCACTTTGGGAACAGGCTCTGGATGAAGTAGCAGAAGGACGCCTTACCCTGAATGATTTTTTGCAGCGACAGGTCGGATGGACCCGTAACCTTGTCAGCATGGGAGGACAGCAGCGGGTGAGCATTAGAATACCACCCACACCATCGTGCCCTTTATGTGGGGGGAAAACTCGCCTAAAAAAAGGACAGAAAGGAGATTTTTGGGGGTGTACTCGTTATCCTGATTGCAAAGGAATCATCAACAACGACACCCAGAAACGTAAAAGCGCGCGTAGCTCTAAGGCTGTAAAACCAAAGAATAATTAATTCCTTGTCTCTCATTGCGGGGACAGGATGCCTTTGCTATTGTTGCGACGGCTCTGAAGCCGCACCCCGTGACTGCGGGTCCTGTGAGCATCAAATGCAGTGCTTGCAGGATACAGTCTTGTTGGCCGCGTCCACACCTGAACGTGAGTCAAAAAGGCACAAAACTCCGTGAAACCGTGCCGGGTCCTGAACACACCCCCGGAGCAACTGCGTAAGCAGGTCAACATCAGGTCTAATGGTGCAGACCTCACAGGCGGTGCCGAAAGGTGCCGCTTTTTTTATTTTTTGGCATTGATGATTTTTTACGCACACCGGCGTTGACATCTGCTGCGTCTGAATAAATGATAAAGAGGCTAATCGTTGTCATCGACAACTGCCAATGCCCTGGTGATTTGAGAAGGGCGCCTTCGGGTAATCACATGCCAATGCCACATAAAACCTGAGAGTGGCGCCTTCGGGTGGTAAACCTGTTTAACCTCTGAGAACAGGTACTCCTGGCGAGTTGAGGTCCATTTCACAAATACAGCCAGTCGGCAAAAATTTGCTGACTTCCCTGCGGGAAACGTTATCCCGCAAGGGATAGATGTTTCTCCGCAACCAGTTTAGTTTTCACTCCGGAGATAACATCATGACTGCTACTACAACTGCATCTTCTTCCACCACCTCTTCCTCTGCCAGCCAGAAAAAAGAGTATTTCAATCTTAACGTAAGCGGTATCGGCTACCTGAGCTCGATTCGTCGTGTACAGGGCCAAAACGGTGAATTTACCTGCGCTGTCATTAATGCCCTGACTGGTCCTACCGACAATGCGTCATACACTCGTTTCGATGTCACTGTTGCGGGCCCAGAGGCTACAAAACTCATCAACCGCTGCCAGAAGGCCGTGGATGAAGAGGAAAAAGTATTGCTGGGGTTTGTGCTGAGCGGCCTGAAAGCTGACGTGTTTACCCTTCAGTCGGGTGAACATTCCGGTGAATCCAGACCTTCTCTGAAGGCTCGCCTGATTAAGGTCGAGTTCATTAAGAAAGGCCAGGAAGTCGTTTACACAGCGCCAAATGCATCTCAAACCCCGGAACAAGGTTCTGCGGCTCCTAAAGACTACGATCCGAACTCGTTTTAATTCTTTTTTCTTACATCCGGTAAATCTCTTTCGGGAGATTTACCTCTCTCGATAACGTAACGGAGCTCTCGCATGGGAAATCCTTTCGGTTTACTGGCTTCAGAAGCTGGGTATCAATTACAGATCCAGGTTCTGTCCAGTCAGCGCGGTTTTTATATCGGAACCGCGAACGAAATGGGACCCGTGTCCCGTGAGTCAGTCGAATACTACAAAACCAGTCTGCAGGCCGATATTGCTCTTGAAAAAGGGGAATGGACGCAGCGTGAATATGATTAGGTACAGGAGATTACATCATGGCAAGTCGCGGAATTAACAAAGTTATTCTCGTTGGCCATCTCGGTCAGGACCCCGAAGTACGTTATATGCCCAATAGCACAGCTGTTACAGGGTTCAGTATTGCAACGTCGGAGTCATGGCGTGATAAACAAAGCGGTGAAATGAAGGAAAACACTGAGTGGCATCGCGTTGTGTTGTTTGGCAAACTCGCCGAAATAGCCGGTGAATATCTGAAAAAAGGTTCACAGGTATACATTGAAGGCCATCTGCGGACCCGCAAATGGACTGATAATGGCGGGGTTGAACGCTGGACAACAGAAGTTGTGGTTGGTGTGAACGGTACGATGCAGATGCTGGGTAGTCGTAATGCTCCAGCAGGTACCGGTAATGCTCAGCAGCCTGGGTCGGCGCAAGGAGGTTGGGGGCAGCCTCAGCAGCCTCAGCCTCAGCAGTCAGCTGCGCCACACAATCCTGCTAATGAACCTCCGATGGATTTTGATGATGACATACCGTTTCTGGGGCATGGTTATGGGATCTGCCGAAAAGCGATCTACGCCATTTCCTGATTGGATTTTACAGAGGCGCCAGTTTGACTGGCGCTTTTTTATTCAAGATAATCATGGCAGGAGCGGGGTACTTTTTTAATGCCAGTTATACTGAGAATTAACGGATTCAAATTTTTCTTTTACTCGAACGAGGGAAATCCTCTAGAACCCGCTCATATTCATGTCCGTAACGCTGATGGTGAAGCGAAATTCTGGCTTGAAGATGAAGTTAAACTGAGCAGGAACGATGGCTTCGATGCCCGGACTCTTAAAGAGTTGACTAAGATGGTTCAACATAACCAGACGATGTTTGTGGAGGCCTGGAATGACTATTTCAGCTAAAAATGTACGATTTGATGAGACCACCATGTGGGTCGAATTAAACGATGGCAGGGTGATGGGCGTACCAATCGCCTGGTTTCCTCGTCTGCTGAATGCCACAGACAAAGAACGTAATGACTATGAACTGAGTAAACGTGGTATTCACTGGGATAATCTCGATGAGGATATCTCAGTCGATGGCTTGCTCGCTGGCCGTGGTGACGTGACCCATGTTCCACATCGCGTAGCCTGATAATGACTAAGTTGCAGACTAAGGCGCCGGATTTCCCGGCGCTTTTCTTTTTAAATGTATTAGCTCAGGCTTGACCTGACAGTTTTCTCCGTACTCCGCCAGCACACAATCAAATCTGACAGTCTGCTTTGAGCGAAAAGCGGACATTTCATCTTTGCCCACGAACAGCTGAAATCAGCTTTAACAAGCTCTTGTAGAATCTAAGTTGAGATGTCCGTCCCGGGGATGCGGATAATAATCCTGAACGAAGAGCTGTACTGGCACGTCTCCGTTCAGGCGCCACACAGAGTGATCCCTGGCTTAAATCGTTACTTCATACTGTCAGCGATGGTATCAACATTATGTCTGAACGCTTTCGTATAAGTATCCGCCGGGCCACCTTTTGGTGAGAGCGCTTCAGGGTACAACTCACCACCAGGCTTCGCACCGGTTGCCCTGGCGATTTGTTTGACCAGACGCGGGTCGAGCTGATTTTCCATGAACCAGGTTGTAACATGATCCGCTTTAATCTGTTCAATTAACTCGGCAACATCTTTTGCACTGGCTTCGCTTTCAGAGGAAAGGCCTTGCGCCGAGAGGAAACGGACGTTATATGCGCGGCTAAAGTAACCAAACGTGTCGTGGCTGGTCAGGACAATGCGTTTTGCTTCAGGAATACCACTGAAACGGTTTTTCGCCCAGTCATCAAGTGCTTTCAACTGCGCAATATAGTCCTCACCGGATTTTCTCAACGCCTCCTTATCTTCAGGATCTGCACTGATAAGCCCATTCACGATGTTCTGTGCATACTGTGCGCCATTCGCCGCGCTGTTCCAGGCATGAGGATCAACCACGGTTTCACCATCCTCATCCATAGTATGCGTTTTAACACCCTCAGAGGCGACGATCAGTGTGCCTTTGAAGCCTGACGCCTTAATGAGTCTGTCCAGCCTGCCTTCCAGCCCCAGACCGTTGACTACTACAATATCCGCGCTGGCGATAGCGGCGCTATCCTGCGGTGATGGTTCAAAGGTATGCGGATCGCCGTCAGGCCCGACAAGCGCTTTCACGCTAACGTGCTCTCCTCCCACTTGTTGCACCATATCGCCAAGAATGGAAAAGCTGGTGACCACATTAATGGTTTTCGCGCTGGCGCTGTGCGCCATGAACCCCATACTGAGTGCCAGAAAAAGTGCTGTACGTTTCATTATCACTCCTTACCAAAAAAATGGCGCAACAGAGTGACAACCAGTCTGCTACGCCCGCCAAATAAAATAGAAAAAAAGAAAAAGATACTGGCACAGAGCACGACAGATGGCCCTGCGGGTAACGCGATAGCCCAGGAAATACTGAGCCCAAGCCACGAGCACAGGACACCCACCACACCTGCCAGCAGTAGAATTCCTGGTAAAGTTTGCATCCAGCATCGTGCAGCAACCGCTGGCAGCATCATCACACCGACAACCATCAGCGTGCCGAGCACCTGAAAACCCGCCACCAGATTGAGAACCAGAAGACCCAGAAACAGCGTGTGAAACAGAGTGGGCAGGCGCTTTTTATTGACCTCAAGCCACGTACTGTCAAATACCTCGCTCACCAGTCCCCGGTAGCATACCGCCAGACTAAGCAGGGTTAGTGTCGCTACCGCAGCGACGAAAATTAGGGACGCCCGGTCGACCGCCAGAATCGAGCCGAAGAGAAGATGCAGCAGGTCCACGCTGGATCCGTGTAACGACACCAGCGTGACACCGAGCGCCAGCGAGCCAAGATATAATCCGGCAAAGCTGGCATCTTCCTTAAGCGGCGTTTGCCTGCTGACCCATCCGGCTACCAGTGCAACAACAATACCGGCGATAAATCCCCCTGTCGCCATTGCAAACAGCGACATGCCACTGAGCAGATAACCAATGGCTACGCCGGGCAAAATAGCGTGTGACAACGCATCACCCACCAGGCTCATTCGCCGGAGAAATAAGAAAACGCCCAGTGTGGTAGTGCTAAGCGACAGCGCCAGACACGCCACAAGCGCCCGACGCATAAAGCCATATTCAATAAAAGGCTGAATAAGGAAATGTAACGTCATGACACACACTCCTTGTGCACTTGCGTTTGCCAGTAGCTGCGCTCACTTTCCAGACGCAATACAGAAGGAAAATAGCGCTGCACCCGCGTGGTATCGTGCAGAACGGCCAGAATCGTTTGTCCCCGTTGATGCATTTCTTCGATCAATGACATCAGGACATGACTGGTGTTTTCATCTACCCCGGTCAACGGTTCATCCAGCATGATCAATGGAGCCTGCTGTAACCAGACTCTGGCAAAAAGCATTCTCTGAAATTGCCCACCTGAAAGCGTCTCAATAGGGCTTTTTGCGAGATGCAGCAACCCCACACGCTCAAGTGCGGCCGCAATTCGCAAGCGCTCGCTGCGGCGGATACTGCGAAAAAGTGACACTCGCGGCCAGAGCCCCATGCTCACTACATCCTGGACGACTATCGGGAAATCGGACTCCAGGGTATTTCGCTGGGCAAGCCATCCCGTGTCCGGACGCCCGTGTGGCCAGATAATATGGCCATTCACAGGAGGGAGAAAACCGGCCAGAGTTTTGAGTAACGTCGATTTGCCGCACCCATTTTCACCGACGATTGCAGTCATGCTGCCAACTGCAATATGTCCACTGATGATGGATGTCACGGGAGAATGGTTATAACCGACGCTGAGTTCCTGAAGCTCAATCATGGCAGTGCGATCGCCCACTGAACGGCAGCCCATAAAACACTTAAAATGAGTATGCCCACGCCCAGTCGCAGGAGAAGAGAGAGTGAAAAAAGCGTTGGAGAAAGCATACGAGCCCCTGGAATGTATGTTATAACATAACATTAAATCAGCACAGCAATGATTGTAAAGAAGGGCCAGCGCGGAAATGTGTGACGGAATGTTACAATCTTCTTTCGTTTTCTCCGATTCGTCCCGCTTATTTATTCTACGACCTGCACAAGATAGTCAAGGTCCGAGTGTCAAAGCGTCAATGATTCAATGCCCGGAAAAACTCACGTTTGCCACGAGCGAATAACACATTGATGTCAGGTTACAGTGAAGGATTGTCGTATGTTGTTCATTCAGGATAACTCAAATGAAAATTCATAAAATTATCGTTGCATCCCTGGCAGTGACCTCATTCAGTGCGCTGGCATTTAAATCTGAACTCTCCCCGACGACCACGATCTCCACGAATAAACTCACTGCGATTGAAGCCAGTATTTTTAGCAGTTTTAACCTCAGCCACTCAGGCCCATCGCTCGCCGGAACCTGTAATGCCTCTCCGGTCACAGGTTACGGTTGCGCATTCTGCACTATGCTTCGAAGCCATCTGAATTAAGAGGGCAGAGAGCAAGCTACCTGCAATTACATTACAGATTGCGAAACTGAAAAAAGTGCAAAAACAACCATTCTAAATAAAGTTTGAGCGCGATTTGAGAAGTGGTCAGAACAATTTAACGTCCGCTCCTGGCACAGAGCTGCCTGTCAGATTAGGTTTGGCTCTGTGCCATAGCTGTATCAGGTCAAATCTAAGCGAATACATTTTAAAATATTGCCAACTGGCTGGATAAATCGGTCTCGTGTAGCTCCTTTCCCTGCGCCCGAAAACGGTGAAAGCCCTTGAAACTGGTTATCCTGGTCTTTCGCGGTTGCCCCACCGAGGAAATTTTCTTCAGTTCTCAGTAATAGTTTTGCATTGTCCGAAAAGGCATCCCCGCCAGAATATCCGACTTGTTTCGGACAACTCCTGGGGATTCCTGATGGTAAAAATAAACCTGCAGACACGTTATCGGCTTGGGGCCATCACGCTATGTCTGCTTGCCGCTGGCTGCACAGACTTTAGTTCTCGCTCTGGACCCATGAGCAGGCTTCAGGGCTCTCCCCGTGTTCAGGATCTTTATCAAAACCGTTCCCCTGAAGTTGTTCGTTACGATCGTTACACACTTGCCAGTACGCTACCTGTAGATGCTCAGCGTGACCCACTGAATCAGATTATCGATATCAGGATGCCTTTGCAGATGGTGAATACGATTGGGGAAGGTATGCGATACGTGATGCTTGAATCAGGTTATTCACTGTGTTCAGGCGAACCGGGTGTATTCTCTGAATTGTTCGTTAAACCATTACCGGCTGTGCAGCGTTCAATAGGACCTGTGAAGCTTGGAGATGCTTTACAAATCCTGGCCGGGCCTGCCTGGCGTATGCGCGTAGATGACCTGAATCGAGAAATTTGTTTCGTTCTGCGTGATGAATACCGACATCTTGCCCTCTCAACAACAGGTCCCTTGCAGGCGAGTGTAGCAAGTCAGGGAACAGGGAAATCGGCTTCTACAGGTACACTACTTAACAGTTCTAAGGGACTTTCTGGTACTGGAAATAACAGCTATCCGTTGCCCCCGGCTCGGCCGGAAAGTTCCATTTTGTCACCAGGGACACCAAAAGTTACCTCTCAAGCTGTTTCTCCTTTATCTGTTGCAACGACAGCAAAAACACCTCGTAACCCGTTCTCTGCCAGCGAGCCTGGGGAAAAATCTAAGGTTCCGGTGCAGAAAACACAGGCAAGTCCCGCAGCTAAGTTAACATCTGGCAAGGTAAAACCATCAACAGAGTTGGCTCCTGCGCCTGCGCCTGCGCCGTCAGCATTGTCAGTTGCGTCAACACCTCTGAATAAAGCTGCTCTTGGTGTGCCTTTAACTCCATCTGGTGCAGTGAAACCAGGTGGAACAGTTCAGAACAGTAATCCACCTTCCACTGTTATCTCTCCTACTGCTCCGGTCAGCGGAAAAACTGTTTTCACTCCGGGAGCATTGCTTTCCTCGTTACCAGACGGACAGGCCTGGACCGCGCAGGCAGGCACTACGTTAAAAGAGACTCTGATCCAATGGGCTACATCGGTTCGCTGTGAGAGTGGCAGTAGTCCTACCTGGGTAGTTATCTGGCCAACGCCTGTGAACTACCGCATCGATGTACCATTTACGCTGCGCGGTAATTTCGAGTCGGTTATCGTGCAGCTGTTTAGGTTATATCGCCCTGCAGAAAAACCCCTCTATGCAGCACCAAATCGTCTTCAGTGCCTGGTATTCGTGGACGATAAGCCGATTCAGGACGGGAAATGATATGGGATATGCGCTGCCAGTTTTCGCGCTTTGTCTTGTCATCATCTTGATAGCCGGTGATGCACAGCACCACTCATCAGAGCATGTACGGCTTGCGCTGCAGCAGACTCAGCCTGAACAGCTTGCAGCAGACATGCTTCGGACTGCTGATGTCGTAAATAACTGGCGTCACGGGCGGTCCATAACAGATGGCCCCGTATCAACCGCACTGACTGGAATGGTGCCGTTACCAGACAGTCGTATCAAAAGCATTATTCAGAACGGTCGCCTGTGGATCTGGGTACCTGAAACAGACGGTGTTTATGCCGCGTTGCGCGCCCGCTCAGTGACTTCTGCGCTTGCCCTGACCGTCAGAGGCGGTCGTCTGCGGATGGCGGATGGCACTGATATGAACCTGTCTCTGCCGTCCGGTGTGACGGAAGGCAGCATTGTTTATCTTAACTAACAGAATCAGGGAGCTGCGGATGCCGCGTATACCTTTCTGCCTGACAGTACTTACCGCTGCGTTTGTGCTGTCATCATGTTCGCTGAATGAAATCAGCAAAATAGACAAGGAAGCCGTTGGGCAGGCCGATACGGCTCAGCGAGTGTTGCAGAGTCGTCAGTCCATATCACAACCAACTGTTGTCTGGATGGATAAGCCCTGGGTAAACCTGCAGCCAGTCACGCCGGTGGTCTCCACTCCGGACGAAAAGAATCTGCCTCCCTGTCAGATAACGATTAATCGTCCTGACGGCATTTCACTGCCTGAGCTGGGACAGCGCATCACTGCGCTATGTGGTATACGAGTCTCCATCACACCAGATGCATTTGCTGCGCTGAGCAACGTGAGTACCGGCAGCGTGGTAACTTCTCAGATGAGTGGTCAACTGCCGGCGCCGGATGACAATGGTCGGGTTCCCCTGGCACAGATGGGGGCTACGTCAGCTCAGCCCGTCTCCGTTCAGCCATCACCGGCGCTCATGCGTGGCCTTAAATTCCAGGGAGATGTTCGTGATCTGCTCGATGTCGAAGCCAGCGGGTACGGGCTGTCATGGCGCAGTGACGGAAACGGAGTTTATTTTTATCGACAGGATACCCGCACTTTTCAGCTCGTTATCCTGAATACGAAAGTAAACAGTAGCGCATCAATTAACTCCGGCTCTGGCAATCAGCTGGGCAGCGGTGGCGGCACATCGGGGGGGACTAGCGGAGACATTAGCTCTAATCAGAAGACCGATTATGGCATGAACAGCGACCTGTACGACGACATTCGTAAAACCATCGAGCAGATGCTGACGCCAAAATCTGGTCGTTTCTGGCTTTCAGCAACTACTGGCACGTTGAGTGTTACTGACACACCGGACGTTCTGGAGCGTATTGGTCGTTACATTGAGTATCAGAATAAGGTTCTAAGCAGGCAGGTCCAGCTCAACATACAGATTGTCAGCGTCAACCAGACGCGTAATGAGCAACTGGGTCTTGACTGGGGGCTCGTATACAAATCCCTGCACAATTTTGGCGCCACTCTGACCGGTTCAATGGCCAATGCTTCGACTTCAGCAGGCAGTGCCGGCATTTCGATTCTCGACACGGCAACAGGCAATGCCGCCAAATTTTCCGGCTCCAGCCTGCTGATTAAAGCGCTTTCCGAGCAGGGCAACGTCAGCATGGCGCTGAACCAGACCGACCCAACAGCAAATTTGACGCCGGTAGCTTATCAGCTCTCAAACCAACAGGGCGTTCTGACAAGTTCCAGTTCAACTGCAACAGCTAATGTCGGGGTTACTTCCTCACAGACCGTAACCACAATCACCACCGGTTTGTTCATGACCATGCTGCCGTTCATCCAGGAAAACGGTGACGTGCAACTGCAGTTCGCTTTTAGCTATACCAGTCCACCGCAGATAGAGAAATTTATCAGTAGGGACGGGAATACCCGTAACGATATACCGAATACCTCGACACAGGGGCTGGCACGTAAAGTTAACCTGCGCTCAGGCCAGACACTGGTATTAACCGGATCTGAGCAACAGAACCTTTCTGCAAACAAGCAGGGAACATTCACACCCGACAACTTTATCCTGGGCGGTGGCCAGAACGGTACGCGCGGTCGTAACACGCTCGTGATTATGATCACCCCTGTTCTGCTGAGGTAATCCATGTCATCAAAGAAAAAATCTTCACTCCGTAGCGGCATTCGCGTCACCCACAACCGTCGCGACTGGATGGCAGGACTTCATTGGGAGCAGCAGCGGAGCGCACTGTTAACGCGATTCCGGGGAAAAGCCTCACCTGACACGCATGTAGTAGTTGCCGGCAGGCGTAACGCATCAATGATGGGGGTCGTTTCCCCCGGGCGTGTGCGACGTAGCCCTTACTCTCTTGCAGTAGCATTCCTGCTGTCTGAAGGGGGAAATACATGGGGGATATACCGCCTCAGCCGCAACGAAGATCTCTGGGTTTTCTTTGCAGCCAGCGGTGGGCAGCTTTCTGTCATGGGTGATGTGACCGGTTCACGCGCGAAGATAGAATCAGCAGCAGAAAACTTCCTGCGTTTTAACGATGCTGATACACCGGGTCTGCGCTGTGCTGCAACCGCAGATGATAATTGTGATGCAACCTCGCTCACTGACAGGCTGAACCGTTCGCAACTGAAGCGTTGCCGCCTGGGTAAGCGCCTGACGACGATGTCGCTTATTATGCCTGCTGCGCTTATTACACTCGTGGCAGCAGCAGGAATTTACTGGTACGACGACGTTCAGCAAAAAGCGGAACAGGCTGCTGCAATGGCAGAGTTTCGCGCCCGAATGGCGATGTCTGCTGATAAGCCAGCTGCGCCAGCCCGAGCGCCACATCCATGGGCCTCTCAGCCACCAGTTTCGCTTTTACTTGGTAATTGCTGGCTGACACGCGAACCACTTTTCGCCTCGGTGGCTGGCTGGCGCTTTACGGACGGTGAATGTGTCCCTGAAGGCCTGCGCTTGCGTTACCTCGCCACACCTGGTGCTACGGTGGAGGATTTCTCCCACCGCGCGAGGGTGCTTCTTGGGCATTCTGCTGTTTTCAACCTTCAGGAGGGAGGTAAAAACGGCGACGTATTCATTCCCTTCCGGAAATACAGCGTAAGTGAGTATACCGACGAGGCCTTGCCTGGCGCGGATGCCCAACTGATGCGTTTCATTTCGCACCTGCAGCGCCGCAACCTGGAAGTCAAGTTCAGTGAAGTGAAACCGCCAGCGGTCGCGCCAGGACAAGAGAAAACCATGCCCGTACAGGACTGGCGCGAATTCACTTTTACTGTCAGCTCGCGTTTGCAGCCTGAACGTCTGCTGCAGGATTTTGATGCGACCGGGCTCCGCCTGAACAGCGTGTCAATCACCATGAGCCCGCAGGGGCAGTTCGACTACACCATGAAGGGGAGCATTTATGCGCAGAATTAATCCCGCGGGAACGGGCCTGCTGCTGTCCGCTCTGTTCTGCGGGCAGGCAGTGGCAACCGTAACCAGTGATGCGCTTCCGCCGAACGTTACGCTTGGCGAACTTGAAGCAGCTCAGGCGCGCAACCTCATTCTGGAGCAGAAAGTGCAGACGGCGCGTCTGGAGCAGCAGCTGCGTGAAAGCCAGTCCGGACAGAGTACTGACAGGAATTATCTGTCTACTGCCGCCCAGCCTGCCATGCCGCTTATGGCGCAGCCAGCTCCTTCACAACAGACTGCCAGTGCAGTCGGTGAAAAGCGGACCGGTGGTGTGCGCCTTCAGGAGATTTACGGCCGTGGCTCGCAGTTGCGTGCACGCATTGTTCTGCCTGATGGCGGAGTCACAGAAGTAGCAAAAGGCGATCAGCTTCCCGGAACCTCAAAGCGGGTCACGGAGGTTACGTCCACGATCGTACGCCTCAGCGACAATTCTGAACTTTCATTCTGAGGTGATGATGTCTCCTGATAAAGAAATCATGGATTTTGTCTTTGCCGAGCAGCATCCGTCTGGAGGGGTTACGCTACTCATCGACGGCAACCGGCGAAAAGACCCTGACATACAGCGCTGGGTTATGGATGTCACCCGGACATGGGCTGATGCAAAAACTGAGTTTGTTACACTCAGCGAACTGAACCGGCGGCGTGAAGTGGCAGAACGTCAGGGCCGTGGGCTTAACCAGGGTGTGAGCGAGGCGGATCTAAGTAACCGTGACGTCAGTGTGTCGCAGGATAAGGTCATCAGCTATATGAGGCTGGGTAACGACTTTAATGCCTCTGATATTCATATGGAAATAAGCGGTGATCGCAAGATTTGCATCGTTCAGTTGCGTATTCACGGCGAGCTGGAGGTGGTGGATGAAGTGAAAGATGTGGAGGGTATGACGCTGGCCTCCACATCTTATCTTTCCATGTGCGACGTGCGCGAGCAGTCATTCTTTGCCGGTCGTGAGCAGTCAGGGCGCATCGATGCAAAGTTCGCCCGCCGCGCCGGCCTCTATGGCGCCCGCTACGAACACCGTCCTACTCCGGATGGGCTGATAGTGGTCATGCGTCTGATCCCGGATGACGGGGACAATATACCGACGCTGCCGCAACTGGGTTTTTTGCCTGAGCAGATTAAGCTCATCATGCAGATCCTGCGTATGCCGGAAGGCATGACGCTGCTGACCGGGCCTACTGGTTCAGGGAAGAGCGCCACGCTGCGCGTGTTCAGTGATATCTGGCTGAAACTGACCGGCGGTAAAAAGCGCCTGCTCACGCTGGAAAACCCGCCCGAGGGGCGTATTCCGGGTGGTATTCAGACCCCCGTTATGCCTGAAGACAATTCACCGGAGGCCATCAGCCGCGCCTGGAGTAACGGAAACGCCTCTGCACTTCGTCTCGATCCGGATGCCATCCTGAACGGTGAGATCCGTGACCTGTATTCCCTTCTCGCCGCCATTTTCGCCAGTGAAACCGGCCACCTGGTGCTGTCGACCCTGCACACCCAGAGCCCTATCGGCTCCCTGCGTCGTATGGAGCATTTCGGTATTGATCGCCACCTTCTGGCGGATGCTGCACTCATCACCGGCCTGATTGGCCAGCGTCTGGTGCCGCTGTTGTGTGAACACTGCCGGGTACCGTGGGAAGTCAAAGTCCCTGAGCTTGATGAAGAAACCCGCGCGCGTCTCGAAAAATATTGTTCTGTCGCGGGCTTGTGCGAACCGAAAAATCTCTTCTTCCGCAACTATGAGGGATGTGAACACTGCCGGAAAACGGTACCACTGACCGGACGCATTATCAGTCGTGGCGTTACAGGGCGAACAGCTATTGCCGAAGTTGTCCGGACAGATGCTCGCCTGATGCAACTTTGGCTTTCACATGGGCCTTCAGTTGCCAGAAAGTACTGGATAAACCAGGGGGGGATTACTCGCCGCATGCATCTGTTGCGTTATCTGGCAGAGGGTCTTGTTGATCCGCTGGAAGGCGATCTCATCTGTCCGCTGGATGAGGATGACATCATGGATTGTGAGGTGCCTGATGGAAAGTGACAGCCATTTTTATCCATCCCGGGAAATGTCGTTCCCTGAAAGGATTCGCTACCGGCTTGTCAGAGCCACTTTTACTGGGAAATACCGCCAGCCATTTTACGAAACGCTGCGCTTTCTTCTTGAAAACCGTAAGGCCCTGAAAGACGCGCTGACCATGATCGGCGATGTACATACTGATTTTGGCAGGCGCTGGCATCCTTATTATGAACTTGTTCAGGACTGCATCGAGGGTGTGAACGACAACCGTCCTGGCCGCGCGCTGCAGGATGTTCTGGCTGCCTGGGCACCTTACGAAGAGGCCGCGCTTATCAGCGCCGGAATGGAAACCGGTAATATTCCTGCCGCGCTGATGCAGGCTGATAAGTTGATTGTTGCCCGTCGGCGAATTCTTGGGCAGGTAATTTTTGCGTCAGTATTTCCTGCCGCGCTTGCCATCCTGAGTACGGGGCTACTACTGGCCAACAATCTCGCACTTGTTCCCACCATGAGCAAAATGTCCGATCCAGCTCGCTGGACCGGTGCACTCGGGTTTATGAATGGAGTAGCGAAGTGGAGTTCCGAGTGGGGTGTTGCTTCTGCCGCTACAGCCGCAGGGCTTGTGCTGCTGTCTTTCTGGTCGTTGCCCCGCTGGCGCGGCCGTCTCAGGCGCTGTGCTGACTGGTTACTACCATGGTCTGTTTATAAAGACCTGCAGGGAGCTGTATTCCTTATGAATATTGGCGCGCTTCTTGGTTCGGGTGTCCAGGAACTCAAAGCTTTGCAGATCCTTAACGGTTTTGCACCGCCCTGGCTGCAGGAACGCATCGAGGCAGCGATGGAGTGCATGAGTGAAGGCGATTCACTTGGCAGAGCTCTGCGTAACAGCGGATATGATTTTCCGAGCCGTGAGGCTGTGAACTATCTCTCTCTTCTGGATAAGGGGGATGGTGCTGCTTCGCTCATCACCAATTATGCGGACCGCTGGCTGGAACAGGCGCTCGCGCGCGTCGCGCGTCGGGCGAATGCCACCAAACTCTTTTCTCTCGTTCTGATTATGAGTTTCTTCTTACTCATCCTGATGATGGTGATGCAGATTCAGGACATGAACACTTTCAACTTACACTAAGGAACCGCCATGTCAGCTCAGACATTACCACATCGCCAACATCAGCCTGACCGGGGCTGGGGCATTCTTGAACACGGTACCATTGCGATCGGGACGATTATCGTACTGGCTATAGTTGGTGCTCTGGTCTGGAGTCTTTGGGGGAAAAAGTCCGTTGCCGTTGAGGTTTCAAATCTCCAGACCGTCGTGACAAACGCGCAGCAGCTTAAGCAGGCGCAGGGGGGATATAACTTTACGAGCGGTACAACTATGACGGGAACGCTTATCCAGCAGGGGGGCGCACCAAAGGCTGGCTGGACTATCCAGGGAACAGCCAGTTCCGGTACCGCTACGATGTGGAACGGTTATGGTGGTCAGGTCGTTCTGGCACCTGTGGCATCGAATGGATTTAACAATGGATTTTCAGTTACATCGCAGAAAGTTCCGCAGGCAGACTGCATCTCTATCACTACTCAACTCGGTTCCGGTGGAGCATTCAGTGCTATCACCATTAACAGTACCGATTACAGTGACGGTCTGGTCAGTGCAGAAGAGGCAGGCAAATCCTGCTCATCAGACAGCGGAATGACAGGTAACAATACACTGGTCTTCACCCATAACGGCTGATGACATGCTGCGCCTGTCCGCTTTTCTGCTGCTGATTTTGGTTTGCCCACGGGTGGATGCATTCTGCTTTGAATCGGCGGGCGCTAAATACCACATTGACCCGCTACTGGTTAAGGCAATAGCCATAGGTGAAAGCAGCCTGCGACCGGATGTCACAAATATTAATCGTGACAAAAAGACCGGGCAGGCACTCAGTACCGATTATGGACTGATGCAGGTTAATTCATCGCATATCGCTTCGCTGATAGCGCAGGGTTACATTCGCAGCTCACAGGACCTCCTGAACCGTCCGTGCCTCAACGTTCAGATAGGTACCTGGATACTGGCGAAGCATTTTCAGGTATGCGGCATAAGCTGGAACTGTCTTGGCTCTTATAACGCAGGTTTTCGTAAGGACCGGCACGAAACTCGCGAGTCCTATGCCAACCGGATTTATGCCATTTATCGTCGGCTTTTACTTAATGAACGGGGAATAAAACTGTGACACTGCTGACGCTGAGTATGCCCTGGGCAACTGTCATTATCATTTTTCCTCTATGCCTCAGCTTATTCAGTTTTATGAGGAGCCTGGTTCGTCTCAGCCTGATGATATTGGATGATGATCAGGAATGGTTTGCTGTTTTTTTCGCCCCTGCATCCACCGGCTTCATCTGGCTTTACGCTACAGCGGCAACTGGCATGATGCTGTCCCCTGTGCCGCTACTGGAGCGACTGATGTCTCTGTTGTTCTGCCTCTTTCTTTTCAGGTTGACGCTTACCGATGCGTTCACAGGATTTCTGCCTCGAGAATTGACGATAAGGTGTCTTATTGCCGGTCTTGTTTCCGCTCTTATCGCTCCCGGCTTTATAGGGCACTTCCTCACAGCTACCACTGCGCTGGTGATTTTTGGCGTCTGGCGTTATGTCACCTTTAGGATTCATGCCCGTGAGTGTCTGGGGCTTGGCGATGTCTGGTTGGCCGGTGCTATTGCGGCCTGGTTGGGAGGGCGAGAGGGGCTTAATGCTCTGCTGATCGGCGTGGTGCTCTTTGTGCTCTGGCAGATATCTGTTCGTCGCATAACTGAAGGAGGGCCGATGGGACCCTGGCTGTGCGCCGGCGCGATTTCTGTGACCCTGTTTAAATTGTATCAACCGCTTATTACATGGTGATGCCTGTGTTCACATATAAAACGACTGACCGGGGCTGGGCTATCCTCAGCACTGGTGCTTCATTGATTATTCTCCTGGTGGTCAGCGTCTGGGGCTTTACCCTTATCAGTGACTGGATGCAAAAACGGACCTGGCTGAATACCGCGTCACAGGTATCTCGCTTTACACAAGCTGTGAAGAGCTACACTGGCCGTTATTACGATACTTTGCTTTCAAGTGCCACCACCACGACCCCGGTTACGGTTACACCCGCTATGCTGAAAAACACCGGATTTCTGGAGCAGGGGTTCAGCGAGACGACAGTAGACGGACAGGCTTATCTGGCTGCTGTTGTTCGTAATGCCACTAATACAGATCAGCTGCAGGCACTGGTTTACACTCAAAACGGCGCGGCACTGCCTTTTCTCGCACTGCGCCAGATATCAATGGATATCACCTCGGGTATGGGCGGCTATATATGGACATCAGGTACTGCTACCGGCGCTATGGGCAGCTGGACTATTCCTCTTTCACAGTTTGGGATAAGTACAACTCAGGGACATATTGCGGCTTTACTGACCACAGATGAACTGGGCGCTGCTCGCGGTGAAAATGATCGCCTTTATCGTTTTTCGGTAACCGGCAAGCCAGACCTCAACACGATGCATACCAGTATTGATATGGGAGGTAACAATCTTAATAACGCAGGCACGATTAATGCCGTAACGGGTAATTTCAGTGGCGATGTGGCGGCCACTGGAAATATAACTGCGAATGGAACTGTTACAGGACAGAATGTTACTGCCGGTTCAAACGTCACCGCAGGAAATACAATAACGGCTAACAACGACATACGTTCAAATAATGGCTGGTTCATAACTCGAGGGAGTAAGGGATGGCTAAATGAAACGTATGGCGGCGGTTTTTATATGTCAGATAATGACTGGGTTCGAGTCATAAATAATAAGAATATTTACACAAGCGGTCAGGTTCGTGGCGGAAGTGTGCGGGCTGATGGAAGACTTTCTACAGGAGAAGTTTTGCAGCTCGACGGAGTCAATACTGCTGGCGCAGTTTGTTCACCAAACGGCCTTGTAAGCCGCGACGCCACTGGAGCCATACTTTCCTGTCAATCCGGTGTGTGGACAGCCGCATCAAAAATCAAAATGCAAACCGTTTTTGGCGAAACCACCTGCGCCAACAAAGCGGTTGCATCTGCTTATTGTCCGTCAGGTACAGTGGCAATAGGTGGTTCTTATGCTTTAAAAAGTTGGTCTGATGGTTCCAACCATAACTCACCCGACTCAATGGTTCTTGATCCTGTAAATGACCGGTTTTACATCGTTTTACCGAACAATTCGAAAGGTGCAGCGTGCTTCCAGGCTATAGCAAACTGCGCCACTAATTAGACGCCAAATCAGTTGTCAGAAACAGACGGCAACGCAATTCGCTTGCCCATTACCAACCTTTGGAGCCGACAAGGTCCATGTGCCATTTGAGTTTCTTACCAAAACGCAGGCACGGTAATTGTTGTAATCGAATCGTGTCTGAGACAATGCACAATATTTATGTTGCCCAATATTACGTGATTGACCGGAGCCGATATCAGGAGAGAAGAACAAATCACCGATTTCAGCATTGTTTTTCCACACACCGGATTGACAGTTCAATCGATACAGCTTACCCAACATCTTTGAGTGCTGCTTCCGTTGTAACCGATCAGGTCAAGCCACCACGAAGAACCGGACGGATATACACGGCATGTACCATTGTCACCTGCCGACATTAATCCAGAAATAAAGCAGTATTTATGAACACCTGGGACCTGATATGTAACTCCTTTTGTTGAGGTGGTTTCCCACATTGCGACATCAGTGTAATGACCAGAATCTTGAGATTTCCACACACCGGATTGACAGGTTTATTTAATTGCTAATGCACGCCACGCAATGTTGTTGCTGCGGCTTGAATCTTTGTTTTTTACGCAAACGCGAAATTGGCTTCCATTTATGACTGTAAAGTAAGCAGAGGTTACTCCAGCATTAGCCAGAGAACTAAGATCAGATACACTTCCTGTAAGCGATAGAACCTGGCTTACCAGTACCGGAAATCCGCTGTTGACACAGCTATCGTCGCCAATACCGTATATGGTTCCGAACATTTCTACATGTGATCCATAGTCAATAAATCCTGGGTAAACAGTAGAAATTTCATTTCCTTGCCACACACCGGATTGACAGTCAAATTCCGGCACCAGGTAGATTTAAGCAAGTGACAGTGATTGTCCCTCCTGATTCGTAATCACCCCATCGCGTATTGGTAACAAACCAGCGATTTGAACTATCTGCATATACCTTCTGAAATCCACCAAAAGGTGAACCATTTAAGTTCGTCCATGAGCAATAAGCATGGATTCCAATATCACTGTTAGTGACATTTTTCCCCACATCGAAAGCCTGTATCGAGAACTTGTTTTGGGATGATTTCCACGCACCGGATTGACAGTAGTATGTGATATATTTCTAATCTTTTTAGGAATATGCGATGCAACTCAGACAGCGAATTAAGAAAATGGAGCTGGGTGTAGCTCTTGATAAATATTACGGTTGTGCATCTGTGCAAAAGCGGGGCCATCTGCAGGAGTTTTATCGGATAAATGTTATAAAGCGTTCAGCTCTTGCCAGGCGATACATGCATGAGATTACTTCGGTTGATATTGCAGAATACCGTGATCAGCGACTCTCTGAAGTAAGTGGTAAAACGGGGCGAACTAATAGCCCTGCAAGTGTCCGACTTGAACTTGCGTTGCTATCTGCCCTTTATAACCTTGCTCGAATTGAATGGGGAACATGTACTCATAACCCTGTTGAGCATGTACGAAAACCACCGGCCTCCAAAGGGCGAACCCGAAGATTGACATCTCAGGAGGAGCGAAAGATTGGCAGGGCGCTGGCAAAACGAAATATCGAGTTGGCAGCCATTTTTCATTTGGCCCTTGAAACGGCTATGCGTCAGGGGGAGATCCTCTCACTTCGCTGGGAGAATATCGACCTGCACATTGGCATCGCTCATTTGCCTCTCACTAAAAATGGGAGCGTAAGGGATGTTCCGTTGTCTTTTAAAGCCAGAAAGGTATTAAGAGAGTATTCCGGCCCTCTATCCGGACCTGTTTTCAGTTATACATCCAATGGGTTTAAAAGCGCCTGGCGAGAAGTTATACAGGCTTTAGGCATTGTCGATTTGCATTTTCATGATCTACGACACGAAGCTATAAGCCGTCTCTTTGAGCTCGGAACACTGAATGTTATGGAAATTGCAGCGATATCAGGACACAAGAGCCTGACGATGCTAAAACGCTATACCCACCTTCGTGCGACGCAGCTGGTTAGTAAACTCGATATACGTAAACGACAGGCGCAGAAACTGGCGGCGATCTTTGTTCCGTATCCTGCTGAACTTGAGAGCAGCAATAACGGTATTGTTTTACGCTTCCCTGATCTTGAACATCCTTCACTTGAAGCGCAAACAAAGGAAGACGTTATCCAGAAAGCCTCTTTTGAGCTTCTCAGAATTCAGGCTCTTGCTGCTCGTTCTGGAGAACGACTCCCCCCACCAGGCAATATCAAAGCCAATGACCCAACTCGTGTGCTTATTAATCCGCTCTGAAATTCTGTGAACCCCTGGATTCAAACACATCATAAACAAGGACGTTTTTGGCTGCGCTGTTATGAAAGTGGCCTTTCCAGATGATCCCCTCCGACCTGGTTTCCCCGCCGAAAAAAACTTCAGAAATGGCAGATGAGTTAATCATCGCCATAGAATGACGTTTTTTGCACCTTATGGCTGTTCTGCGCAGCTATAAGGATTTTGAAATGTCAGTCAGTCAAGTCGTCCCGGAAGAAGTTATACCTGAAAATCCAGAGGTTACTTCTTCGAAAGTTGTGCCTGCTGAGCCAGAGGCTCGCCGGTTGGTTCCCATTAACCTGAAAAAAATAGTCCGGATTGGAGGTCTGGGATTCCTCATTGTTTCTCTTGTTGGTTCTGTGGCCACGATTGTGATCATGGCACAGCAAATCTCTGATCTGAGTATTCGGGTGAACTCCCTGGATGCCGCTTTTCGCAGCGGTCAGATGAGCCAGTTGTCTGGTTCGGTTACTTCGCTCGAAGCTCAAAGCCGGAAACACGAGAAGCAGCTCGAGTCTGTCTCATCAGGGCTTGAATCAGTACAAAACCAGTTAGCTGATTTCCAGGAGGAACATTCAAAATTAACAGGAAGCATTAACAAACTTTCCTCAGAAGCCCTGGCGCGGCGTACCGCGATAGACGAACACTCTGAACGTATTGATGACATTAACTCACGGTTGTCACAGGTTGAATCGCGAGTTGCCGGGCTGAGCAAAGCTGAAAGCAACACTTCTCAGAAAGAATCGAAGCAGAACCAGCAACCAGTCACTAAGAGCAAAACATCTTCAAAATCCGGGACAGGCCAGATCGTAAAAAAGCCTGAGCGGTCAGTCAGGCGCGCAGCTGTTGAAGCACCGTTTGTACTGACCGGCATTGAGCGGCGCGGCGGGCAGATGTTCGCAGTCGTCATCCCCCGTGGAAATTCCCAAATATCAGATATGCGGTTGCTTTCACCGGGAGACGGGATGCTGGGGTGGACGCTTCGTTCTATCCAGGACAGTGGTACCGCTGTTTTCAGCGTGAACGGTGCCCAACAGAGTTTACAGGTTCAATAAGAGACCAGACATATGAAGCATCAGATGAGAAGAATTTTGATGGCAGGTGTACTTTCCTTGCCGCTGTGTGTGGCGGCATCAACAGTTACCACTCAATCGAATCAGAGTCAGCAAACATCCCTGCAGGCATCATCAGCAAACCAGGTTCAGACGCAGCAACAGGGTCAACAATGGGGGCTTTCAGATGAGGACTGGAGTCGCTATCAGTCGTTGATGAAAGGAGCCAGAGGCATTATGTCCCCTGGTCTTGATCCTCTCACTGCCCTGGGCGTCGAGACAGATAATTCATCTGAGCGCCGTCGGCTGGCTGAATTGTGGGTAAAACACGAATACGCCCGTACCGAGAAAGAACTCGCATTTCAACGAGAAATAAACACTGCCTGGCTTCGTCTTTATCCTGAAACATTGGCCGTGAATATGGGGAATGCCGCGGGTATCGCTCATGACACACAAGGAAGACTGGCGTTATTTGTCAAAGAGTCATGTTCACGCTGTGATGCTCGGCTTGCTGCTGTTATCGCCGACAACAGACCGGTAGATATTTACCTTGTCGGAAATGACGTGAGCGACGAAAAAATCAGATCATGGGCAATAAGCCATGGCATACCAGTCGAAAAAGTGCGTAATCGGCAAATTACCCTAAATCATGATCGCGGTTTGTGGCAGCGCTATGGGCAAGGTCAGATGCCAGTTATTTTGCAGCAGAGAGAAGAGGGATGGCAAATTGCCGCATTCTGAAACTGGCTTGCTGTTTATGGTTTGTCAGCACTGGTTGCCTGGCGGTCGTGAATGTAAATAGCAGTGTTCAGGTAGTTCCGCAGGCTTATCGGGTCATTGCTGCTGCCGAGCGCGTTCCGGCAGAATCGCTTTACTCGCTGGCGATGGCCGAAAGCACCCGTAAAACCGCATGGGGGTCTAAACCATGGCCCTGGACTATTAATGTAGCAGGGAAAGGATACCACTTTGAAACCCGCGAGGAGGCCTTTGCGGCACTTCTTGGATTTATGCAGCGCTACCCTCTCAAGCGTATCGATGTCGGTGTAGCCCAGGTCAATCTTGGGTGGAACGGGCATCTTTTCCCATCCTTTCGTGATGCTTTTGATCCCTACACAAATCTTCGTGCAGCGGCCCGAATTCTCCGTGCCTGCTATGACGCTCAGCCTGGAAGCTGGATTAAAGCTGCTGGCTGTTATCACCACCCGGCCGGTGGTAAGCCGGCAGCAAAATATATGGCTATCGTACGCCGCAAGCTAAGTCAGATCGCACCTGATATTAAGGTCCCTGAAGGGGGGCCGGTTGCTCTGGCCAGTCACTCATTAACCTGGGTTGAACCTCAATGAAAAAAAATATCGATAAATATTTCAATGGCATCTTTTGTGTATCACTGCTTACAGCAGCGTTTAGTTGTTTTGCTTCGCTGACAGTGGTCGGGGATCTGGGCGGGGAGTCAACCAGACCATTATTCGAGGCGATTAATTCAGGTGAGGAGTCGCATTTGTCCGATGTTTCTTCCTTGCCTGAACCACCGTCATCGCTGTCTATTTCCGATATGTTGCCCGTTAATACACCGGAAATGACACCCGGAAAGGTGACGTCTCGCCCTCTGCAGTTACCCGGTTTGCCCCCTGTTTTTGTGATTGGCGATGATGATATTTCCCGAGCCTGGCTGCGGCAGCGTGGTGCTGAACTGAAAGGGATGGGCGCCACAGGAATGGTAGTGAATGTTACGACTGAAAGTGCGCTCAACACGCTTAGAGGACTCTTGCCAGGTACTGAGATGGTCCCTGTTCGCGGCGGTGATTTGGCACAGCGATTGAAACTGACGCATTACCCTGTCCTGATTACCGCTGATGGATTAGCGCAATGACCACAGTGGTTTTCATATTATTGGCTTTCATTTCACTCACAGCTTTTTGGCTGCGGTGTAATACAAGAAGTGCCCGTGTCCGCAGACATCAGCGTAATCGACAGACGGCTAACAGGGTGTTGCTAAAACTGCCTGAGCTGAAAGCGGGGCAGCAGGTTTTATATTTACGGAAGATTAATCCCTATGTTTTCGAGGAGATGATTCTGACCGCCATAGAGCGGCGAGGAATACCGGTCAGGCGTAATCCGAGTTACAGCGGTGATGGTGGTATTGATGGTCAGTTCTGGATTGGTCAGGAAAGGTGGCTTGTCCAGGCTAAACGATTTGCCAGTGCTGTTCGTCCTGAACATGTCCGCCAGTTTGGTGAGTTAGTCCGACAAGAAAAATGCAGAGGTCTGTTTGTACACACAGGACGAACAGGTTTTATCAGTTTTAAGTATTTCAGTGATTACCCGGAAATTTTGCTCATAAGCGGGTCTTCCCTTTTGCTACTGCTGTCTGGTGAATCCGTTGAACATGTTCTCCGGCCATTAAAAAAGAGGTAATACAGATGAATTTTTCCACATCAACATTACCGTTTATTGGTTCGGTGTGGCTTTTGGTTTCTTTCCGGATTTTCATATTCCGGTCTGTATTGATTTCTTTGCTGATGTTTGGGTTATTTCTTTTCTTTTATTTATTTCTAGCCGTATTCCGCAAGGCCACAGATTCTGCTCATTTATTCCTCAAACTCAATGATAAAACTTTTGCTCTGTTCCAGGGGAGGGCTTTTATATGAGCGACAAGTACGTGATGGAATCCCTCCTTCGCCCGGCGGTTGAACTGTATTCCGCTGCGGCGGCGGGTAGCGCAACCTTTATTTGCCTTACGGCCCCTTGGGCTGTCGCGCTCGCACCATCGGTCAGTTGGGTGACCGCCGCGGGGTTTGGTGTACTGGCGCTGAAGCGTACATCTGAGGGGATGAAAATACTCCGTTACCGCCAAAACATTCGCCGTTTGCCCCGATATGTACTGACCAGCGAGCAGATCCCCGTCAGCCAGCGGCACTTGTTCCTTGGCAAGGGCTTCCAGTGGTCTCCCCGCCATACGCAGCGTCTTCTGGAAGCGAGGCGTCCGGAGTGTGAGGTCTACGTACAACCTTCTGTTATTTATCGCCTGGCACGCGATCTGGAAAAAAAGATGGAGTACAGCTTGCCGTGGTTGTGCAGGCTGACACGAACTGATTCGGCGCTCAACCCGTTTCGCCCGTTGCCTCCTGTAGGAGGAAGCCCCATTTACCATGGTGTGGAACTGGATGAAACTACGGTCACCTATGATCTCGGAGAACGTGTAGGGCATACACTGGTTATCGGCACCACACGAGTCGGTAAAACCCGGCTTGCTGAGTTACTTATCACACAGGATATTCGCCGTAAAAACGCTGCAGGCGAGCATGAAGTTGTCATCGTGTTTGACCCGAAAGGAGATGCCGATCTGTTGAGGCGAATGTATGCCGAGGCACACCGTGCTGGTCGTCAGGATAACTTCTGGGTGTTCCACCTCGGATGGCCAGATATAAGCGCTCGCTACAATGCCGTTGGACGGTTCAGCCGTATCTCGGAAGTAGCATCACGTGTTGCAGGACAGCTCTCCGGAGAGGGCAATTCTGCTGCATTTCGGGAATTTGCTTGGCGATTTGTCAATATTATTACCCGTGCGCTGGTCGCACTTGGCCAGCGTCCTGATTACGGTCTCATACTGCGTTACGTGACAAACATAGGTGAACTGTACGAAACCTATGTTGAGAATATGCTGAGTGAAAAGGCACCACAGTTGCTGAGTACAGTCGAAGCGCTGTTAGGTAGCGGTATAAGCGAGAAGGATCTGCCGCGTCACATGCAGGGCAGGCCTAATGGCATGAATATCTGGGCTATTGAGCAGGTACTGGCCAGCGAAGAAGGAAAAAAACTGTGGGACCCGGTGCTGGATGGGCTACGTAGCGCTGTGCAATATGATCGAACGTATTTCGACAAAATTGTTGCGTCACTGCTGCCGCTGCTTGAAAAGCTTACAACTGGTAAAACGGCCGCATTGCTGGCACCTGACTATACGGACCTGAACGATCCGAGACCGATCCTGGACTGGCATAACATTATAAAATCGCGCGGCGTGGTTTATATCGGCCTCGATGCACTATCCGACCCTGTTGTCGCAGCAGCAGTCGGCAACAGCATGTTCGCTGATCTCGTTTCCGAAGGTGGACACATCTATAAATTCGGTCTCGGTGATGAGGATGGCAGAAAAAGTTCGAAAGTGGCGATAAATCTTCACTGTGACGAGTTTAACGAGTTAATGGGTGATGAGTTTATTCCTCTCATCAACAAAGGGGGTGGTGCGGGCTTCCAGGTGACTGCATATACGCAGACTCTTTCGGACATCGAGGCCCGTATAGGCAGCAGTGCTAAAGCGAATCAGGTAGTGGGGAACTTCAACTCATTGATAATGCTCCGTGTGCGTGAAAAAAACACTGCCATGCTCCTGACCGACCAATTACCGGAAGTTGACGTCTACCAGAAAACCCTTACATCGGGTGTCACTGACGTATCCCGGCCGGGAGAGGGTACTGATTTTAACAGTAACGTTCAGGACCAGGTCAGTCTGGTTAAAGTCCCGATGCTCAACCCTTCAGACGTTATCAACCTGCCGAAAGGGCAGGCATTTGCCCTGCTTGAAGGAGGGCGCCTGTGGAAAATCAGGATGCCGTTGCCGGCTGATAACGACGATCCTTACATGCCCGCGAGCCTGAAGCAGCTGGCTGACAACATGGAGCAGAATTACCGAACTGGAGAATCCTGGTGGACAGGCGGTGATGCGGCATATTCGGGGGGGCAAAATGTCTCAGCATGACAGAGATACTGCCAATCGCAGTTCGCCATCCCGACAGAAACAATCCGGACCATTCGGCATGTTGCTCTGGGATTTGCCTGTCAGTTTAATTGGCATTCTGCTGGGGTCGCTTCTGGTTAGCCTGCTGATCGAATATGCCTGCATTGCCATACTCTGGCCTGACGAAGGTGCTTCACATAGCTACCGGGTGATGGTTGCAGAAAGCCACTGGTTGTCGGAAGGGTACACGCGGAGTTTACTGATGGCAGCGCCGGTTGAGACGATTTCGCGGTGGGTACATACCGCCTGGAACTGGTTGTTTGTCGATAGCGGATTCAGCCATTGGCTTCAATCATTCAGGGAAACTGGTCAGAAGGGGACTGGAGTTATCCCAACGATAAACCGGTTCGGTGACTCACTAATCGGCTGGCTTGGGGAGTACCTGCAAGCTACGCTCTGGGTAACTCTGATTTTCTTCATCAGGGTGATGATCCTTTTTCTGAGTCTGCCGCTGTTCGGCCTGGTGATTATCACCGGCATAGTTGAAGGGCTGGTCCGTCGAGATTTGCGTCGTTACGGAGCTGGATATGAATCGAGCTTTGTCTACCATCACGCCAAACGTTTTATTAAACCCGCACTTTACGGCCCCTGCATGTTGTATCTGGCCTGGCCGACTGCTGTCTGGCCAAATCTCCTGTTGCTGCCATCAGCATTATTACTTGGCGGTGTTCTGGCCATCGTCACGGCGTCCTTTAAAAAATACCTATAGCCCAGGAAGTAGCTGTTTCGGGAATTCCCCGGAGCCCGCTCGATGTCGCGGGCTTTTTTTTTGAAGGTCCATCTGTATTAACCAGCTCACTTTGTGTCATTTAATTTTCTGACCTTCATAAATATTTTCCTGCTGCCAGCATGTCCTGTTTGCGTCAATCTCCCGACGACAAGTTATTAGGGAGAGTCGCAAATGCGTCACACCACAATCATCCTGGCAATGTTATTGCCCGTTCTGCCGGTGCTGACCTGCCAGGCGTCAGAAAAAGATGAGCTGGCACTCGTGATGCGCCAGCTGGATCAGGTTCAGGCTGGCCTTGATCGCGCCCGCGTCGTAGCCAATCAGAATCAGGACGCTCGCTTTTATTTCGACTATCAGCAGGCAACCCGTGACATCTCAACGATGAGGCAGGGCATATCCACTTATCTCGAGCCGTCGCGCGCGCAGCCAACAGCACCCTCCACTTTAGTCACCGGGCAGTACCGTGCTGAGGAGCCCTCATGGCGATGAATGGCTCTCAGCTAAATGGATGGAGTGCGGGCACCGGAAGCAGCCTCACGCCCGGGCAACTGAACCTCTTGATCCTCGGTACGCTCGCCATCGTCGTTCTCCTTTTCAGCGCATGGGCACTGGTGCAGGCCTACCGTGGCCTGGTCAGTAAATCAGTGACGTTCAGGCAGTTCAATGAGCTGCTAATTCGACTGATTGTGCTTTATCTGCTGACCCTGTTTCTGTTTTTCCACTGAAAGGATGACTCAATGAAATTCACTTTCTTCAGGCATTTTCGTTCTGCCTATTCCCGTGCGGGATATTTGTTGCTTACCGGTCTCTTAACTGCAAGTCAGGCTATGGCAGACTTGCCAGCTGTTGAACAGCCAACATCTGGAGGCGGTGGCGGAACCTACAACACCGTTATGGGCTACATCAAAATGGGGGCACTTGCGATAGGGCTTCTCGTATGTGTCGGTGCTTTTTTTGCCGTAGCGCATGCCGTGATTACCGCATTTCACGATATCCGTCGTGGTAAGGGGGAATGGACTCAGTTCCTGGTCTATCTGGTTGTCGGCATCATCCTCATCCTTTTGGTTATTTACCTCGCAACTAAAGCTTCAGATATCCTGTAAGGAGCCCATATGGCCGTCATTGATTTCCTCCCTGACAGACTGAACAACCCCCCCGTGGTCTGGAAAGGGTTCACATCCGGGGAGTTTGTGCTGGCGGCCGTCATCGGTGTTATTGCCGGTATCCCTCTGGCAATACCGTTAGCTCTGGTTCCTTTTGTCGGATGGCTGGCTTTTCCGACGTGCATGCTGCTGATGCCGCTGTTGGTTATTTTTTTTGGCGGCAACTGGATTGCCAGCTACAAGCGCGGTAAGCCAGAAAATTATATCTGGCAACGTCTGGAGGAATTGCGCTGCCGTGCACGTATGTCCCGAACCATGATTCTGGATAGCAGGGCGTGGGAACTTAAACGAACGAAACCTGTTCCGTTGATGCGCGGAGGGAAAGTATGAGTCGTTTTCGTAACGGTATAACCGCCCGCGATAATCATATTATTTCGTTACGTATCGCTTGTGTTTTGCTGGCTCTGGGGCTGTTCGTCACCAGTCTGGGATGGATGCGAGCGCCCTCGGAACTGACAATTCACAACCCACCCGACCTGCGTTCCGGCAGCACCCGAAAATGGTGGGAGGTCCCGCCATCTACGGTTTACAGTTTTGCTTTTTACATTTTTCAGCAACTGAATTCCTGGCCGAAAAATGGGGAAGCTGACTACACAGCCAAAATTGCCCAAATGAGCCCGTATTTGACGCCGTCCTGTCAGGATTTTCTCAATAAGGACGCCGAGATGCGCAAGAATAATGACGAGCTGCGCGATCGTGTACGCGTGGTATACGAAATCCCCCGTCGTGGTTACAGCAACCGCAGCGTGACCGTCATTGATGAAGATCATTGGGTGGTACGGCTGGACCTGGTAGCTGACGAATATTTCCATACCGAACCCGTTAAGCGTGCCCTGGCGCGTTATCCAATGAAAGTGGTTCGCTGGGAAGGTGACCCAGAGCGAAATCCGTTTGGACTGGCACTGGATTGCTATGACAGCGCGCCACAAAGACTTGAGGCGATCTCCTTGCCTGAGCCAGAACAAAAGTCGGGAGCATTCAATTGAAAAAATTCTCAGTGATCCTGCTGACCCTGGTACTGGTCTCAGCCGGAGCTCGTGCTGTTGAGCTTATGAAATGGGAACGGATACCGTTGCAGATTCCCCTGACTGTAGGGCAGGAGCGAATCGTTTTTGTAAACAAAAACGTGCGAGTGGGGTTTCCGCCCGCACTCAACGACAAGCTGCGTATTCAAAGCTCCGGAGGTGTAGTTTATCTCGATGCGAAAGAAGCCTTTCCGGTGACGAGACTGGAACTTCAGAACAAGGAAAACGGGGAAATACTTCTACTTGATGTTTCTGCTGCCCCCGGTAAAACCACGCGGGAACCTGTCAAAATTGTCTACGACGGAGAAGTGGCTACCGCTTCGGCGACCGATAAACAGACGGTCAGCAGTGATGGGGACAGTGCCGGCCGTCAGTCGTCGGCAGAGGCAAAGGCAGAAAGCCGGAGGCCCGCAAAACTCAATGCGCCGCTGCCCGTTGTCCTGACTCGTTATGCCGCACAGAACATTTATGGACCGTTGAGAACGGTAGAGCCCGTACCGGGAGTAAGTCCGGTTTCACTGAAGCTTCCCCCCCGGATCACCACACTTATGCCCTCTGAGTCCGTCAGCGTCACGCCGATGGCTGCCTGGAGTCTGCAGGGCAGCAGTGTAATTGCGCTGCAGGTGCGTAACCGATCAGCAGTAAAGGTCATCCTCGACCCTCGTTCGCTGCAAGGTCAGTTTACTACTGCGACTTTCCAGCACCGTTGGCTGGGGCGTGCCGGTACACCGGAAGACACGACAGTTCTATATCTGGTTACTACAGGACGTCCCGAAAGTGCCTTTATTGCTGAACAGCGTTTACCCGAATCTGAAGGAAAGGAGAGTAAGCGGAGTAACCGAGGAGCGCATAAATGAAAAAGCCTGCTTCAAACCTGCTTGTGAAAATTGCGGTTCCCGTCGTAGTGGTGGGCGCCATCATGATTGGGGTTAAATCCTGTACAGATAAAAACGATAAAAATGAAGCAGGCCAGAAAACCTCTAATGTCGCCCTTAAGGATCTGACACCAGAAGATCTCAAAGCGCTGGGTGTGGAAGGTGACACCGCGCAGGATACTTTGCGTACCCTGGTTGGTAGTTACCGTAAGGTTCAGGGGCGGCTTGACAGCCTTGAAAGCGATAATAAAACGCTTGCTGATGAAAATAAGGAGCTGAAAAAAAATAGCACCAATGTTGATCAGCAAATCAGCCAGGCTGTGGGGCAAGTTCGTTCCGAAGAGGCCCAAAAACGTGCACAACTGAGTTCTCAGGTTACTGATCTGAGCTCGCAGGTGAACCAACTTCTTGATCAACTCAAAAATGGGTCCTCCGGCTTAACGGCAGGAAATAAAGGTAACGCTGCAGGCAGCGATATTCCTGTGGGACTGGGTTATGACAATGGTCTGACCGGAGGCGCGGGAAATATATCTCAAACAGATGGAAACGGGTTGCAATGGGTTGAACCGAAAGATGGTATTGCCACGGATGCGAACGGTCGACCGGTCTCAGATAAAAACAGTAATAACGCGACTGGTTTTTCTTTTGCCACCTCCTTTGGCGCTGCAGGTGATGCAGCCAGGCAGGCTACGTCAGCAGTAAGTACAACGGTACAGAACAACATTCCCGGATCTGAAAAAAATGCCGCCCCTGTTTATACCCTTCCGGAAAACTCCACGCTTGTGGGTAGTCGGGCCATGACCGCGCTGTTGGGACGTATTCCCATTGATGGCAAGGTGACTGACCCTTACCCGTTCAAAGTGATGATCGGAAAAGACAACCTGACGGCAAATGGCATTGAATTGCCTGATGTACAGGGGGCGATCGTTTCGGGAACCGCTACGGGGGACTGGACGCTTTCCTGCGTGCGTGGCGCCATAACCAGCATCACTTTTGTTTTTACTGATGGCACTGTTCGTACGCTTCCTTCACCTGAGGGGCAAGGCAGTAATGGTGGTAATCAGAACAGCCAGGGTGGGAATAACAGCAGTATTGGCTGGTTGTCAGATGACAACGGCATTCCATGCATTTCGGGTACCCGAAAATCAAACGCTTCTACTTATCTGCCAACCATTGCCGTACTTGCAGCTGCCAGCGCAGCTGGTGATGCCGTGGCCGAAAACCAGAATACCAGCCAGACCAATGGCTATGGTGGTGTGACGTCAACGCTGACGGGGGATGCCGGTCAGGCAGTGTTGGGTAAGGCGTTATCCGGCGGTATGCGTGAGACCGTTGACTGGGTTAAAGCGCGATATGGTCAGACGTTTGACGCGATCTATGTACCGCCTGGACAAAAAGTGGCTTTACATATCACTCGTCAGCTGGCGATTGATTATGAAGAAAAAGGCCGCAAGGTGAAATATGACAATTTCAGCCTCGCTGGTAGCAGCACGGGCATGGACTGATGGGGATAAAGATGCAGAACAATAAAAACCTCGAATATCGGGTGGACTATATACCACTGGGTGGCCGTCTCTTTGCCGGTTTTGTCAGGTGTGATAATGGCAAATGGGAAGGTAGCAGGCATGAAGTCACCGAACAGGCCCTGCTCGCTGTCGGAAAGAAGCTTCTGAGCGAGGGTAATGGAATGCAGATGCAACTGCCTGATGGGCGAGTGTTTCGTCTGTCAGCTGTCATCAGTGATTCGGATGAAGCGGAGGTGCATGTTGCTCAGTTTTAATCATCTGGCCACCATTATGTTGGTCGTTGTACCGCTTGCCCTCTCGGGTTGCAGTACGTCAAAAGAGGAAATGTTGCCGCCTGGCGACAGCACCATGCTTGAATTATGGAACGATGGTGCATCGGCAACTCATGCTACCAACGAGAGCAGAACAACACTTCGCCGGCCAGTTACAGACAGCGAACGTGAGATCAATCAGCAGGTCAGTAACAGCTACAGCCGCACCCAGGAAAATGAAATTCAGCAGACGTTCCCGCGTCTGCCAAATCCTGACATGGTCATGTATGTTTTCCCGCATCTGGCTGGCGGGAACACGCCGGTTCCAGGCTACAGCACCGTCTTTCCTTTCTACAGCCAGGTACAGTATGCGTTGCCTGGTGAGCGAACGGAGGATCTCTGATGGCTTTCCCCCTATTTGGCCGACGTCGAGCGTCTCAGGATGCTCATCAGTACGGTAACGGTCCGTTTTCCGTCAGTGGGTATGAACCGCTTACCCGGGAAGGGCAACTGACTCATTCAGATGAAGCGCGTCTGTATTCCACTGCACCTTCCATTATCGATCATGTTCCATGGGGCGAGTATTTGCCAGAGCATGAATGCATTCTGCTTGACGATGGTGTATCCGTTGGGGCCGTATATGAGATTATCCCGGTGGGCACTGAAGGGCGCCCGGAAACACGTCTGGACGAGATCTGCAATATCGCTGAGAACGCCCTACAGGACAGTCTCCCTGAACTGGATGATCATCAATGGGTGGTACAGTTTTTCTGCCAGGATGACTCTGATCTCTCTACTTATATGGATACTATCAGAGGCTATGTCAGGCCAAGAGCTCAGGGAACCGCATTCACTAAAGCCTGGCTGGCTGAACAGGAGCGCCACCTTGAAAATGTGGCGGTGGAACAGGGGCTTTTTGTAGACGAGGCTGTCACAGGGGCCGCCTGGAGAGGGCAAATTCGCAGAACGCGCATGGTGGTTTACCGTTGGGTTGAGACACCGTATCGTGACCCCATGCCACCGGAGGTGCTGCTGAAACAGGTCTGCGATCGCCTGACAGCAGCTCTGAGCGGTGCCGGTATCCGGTGCGAAAAGCAGAACGGCGAGCAAATCCATAGTTGGCTGTTGCGCTGGTTCAACCCGGCGCCGGCGTGGGTCGATAAGAAAACATTGTATCGTTGCGCAAAACACTCCGATCATGCACCGGGCGATCTGCCTCTTCTGAATGATTTCAGCGAAAGCCTCTGGTTTACCCGCCCGCGAAGTGATGCCGAAAGCGGTGTGTGGTGGTTTGATGATGTGGCACATAAAGCTGTTCCGGTTGCCCGCCTGCGTACTGCACCTTCCACTGGTCATCTGACGGGGGAGGTAAAACGTGGTGATAATGTGAATGCCATTATGGATCTGCTTCCGGAAGGGACAGTTCTGGCCATGACCCTGGTGGTTCAGCCTCAGGACAAACTTGAAGAAAGTTTTGCGAGCCTGAGCCGCAATTCAATGGGGGAGAATGTTGATTCCCTGCGTGCTCGTGAAGACGCTGCTACAGCGCGTAATTTCCTGGGAAACAAACACAAACTTTACCGTGCGGCCATCACACTGCTTATCAAGGCTCAGGACAAGGAAACACTCGATAAACGGTATCTTGATCTCAGCAGTAAATTACTGAACTGTGGGATGGAACCGATAAATCCAGAACACGATATTGGCCCTCTCAGCAGTTATATGCGTGCGTTACCCATGTGCTTTAACCCTCAAATGGATAAACACAACTGGTACACGCGCCTTATGTTTGTACAGCATTTTGCATGTCTCGCCCCTATTTATGGTCGTGACACCGGTACTGGTCACCCGGGGCTTACGTTCTGGAATCGTGGTGGTGGCCCCCTGTCCGTAGATCCACTTAATAAAAATGACCGTACCCAGAATGCGCACCTGCTGCTTTTCGGGCCGACAGGTGCCGGTAAATCTGCCACTGCGCTCGATAAACTGGCTCAGATGGTGGCAATCTACCGCCCCCGTATATTTTTGCTGGAAGCGGGTAACAGCTTCGGTCTGTTTGGAGATTACTGTAATTCGCTGGGGCTCTCAGTGCACCGTGTCAGTATCAAGCCTGGTAAGGTTATTTCACTTGCTCCGTTTGGCGATTCACATCTGCTCATGCAGGCGAAACCTGAGACGCTAGTGACAAGCGAAGAGGCCCTCCCTGACATTGATGAAGATGATGAGGACAAGGACGAAGAACGTGACATTCTGGGTGAAATGGAGATTGCAGCGCGGTTGATGATCACCGGTGGTGAAGCAGCAGAAGAGGAGCGAATGACACGCGCCGACCGCGGTATGATTCGTGAGGCGATACTCATTGCGGCTCGTAAAGCGTTTGACGAAAACCGCCAGATGCTACCGGAAGATTTAATGTTCTCGCTTGAGAACATTGCCCGCGATGTCAGCATGGGAGAAGACGGCCGCGAGAAACGCACGCCAGCGCGACGTGCGCGAGCTGAAGAGATGGCAGAAGCATTACGCATGTTTACCGAAGGTTTTGAAGGGGAGTTGTTTAACCGTCCGGGCGCGCAATGGCCAGAGGCAGACGTGACTATTGTTGATTTAGGTACGCTGGCGCGTGAAGGCTATGAAGCTCAGATGGCCGTTGCTGTCATCTCGCTGCTTAATACGATTAACAACATCGCAGAAAGGGAACAGTTCAGCGATCGGGATATCATTGTGCCAATCGACGAAGCGCATATTGTAACTGCTAACCCGCTGTTGGGCCCGTATGCAACCAAAATTGTCAAAATGTGGCGTAAGCTCGGATCATGGCTGTGGTTGTTCACACAGAACCTGGAGGATTTCCCTGACACTGCGAAAAAAATGCTCAATATGGCGGAGTGGTGGATCTGCCTCGTTATGCCACCTGATGAAGTTGAACAAATAGCGCGATTTAAGACGCTCACAGAAGAGCAGAAGGCGATGCTGTTGTCCGCGACAAAACTTCCGAGAAAATACACAGAGGGAGTTATTTTGTCCCGTAAGGTACAGGCGTTGTTTCGTGCGGTCCCCCCCAGTTTGTACCTGGCGCTGGGAATGACTGAAAAAGAGGAAAAAGCCGAAAGACGGGCCATTATGAATGAATTAAATTGCCCGGAGCTTGAGGCCGCATTTCACGTTGCGCGCCGCCTCGATGAGAAACGTGGCATTGGTACTATTCAGGGGACAATATGAAAAAACTGATTATGGCGACGCCGATCGTTGTACCGGACAAGGCTTTTATTGCCTCTGTTATTTTTACCGTTCCGCCGTTCTGCCTCAGTCGGTGTGGCTGACAGTGAGTCGATTAAGCATCTGCAAGGGGAGATCGTTAAGAGACTGGAGCAGCCTGTATTGCTGTCGGTCTATCCTCACCGGGTTGGCCGGCGCAGCTGCGTTGCAGTGCACCTCAGCGACGTGCATGAGAAAACCCTGGATATCCTGATAACTGTTACCGGCAATACACTCTGGCCAGCAGAACAGGAGTACCGGTCGGGTATCCGATGGAATATCTGTGTACCCGATGCAACCGATATGCTCTGGGTTCTTAAGGAAATCGACAGGGTGACCTGTGACACCGGATGTGACTTATAACCCTCCGACCTTGCCAGACAGCGGTGTGTTTTCCGCTGTCTGGTAAGGGGGGAGGCTGCGGGTGCGGGCGGCAAAGAGCCCGCGTGTATTAAAGTTCCTGCATTTAAAAAATGACATTTCCAGCGATCTGAGATTTATGCTGACGTACAGATGATGAATTACCAGGGCAAGATTAATTATCATTTTTCACGTCAGAATTAATTACTGACCCCTCCTTAAAGAGAACGCACCCTGAATAGGTTTTTCACACTCAGGGAGTGTTTTTCATGAAAATGCCATTTTGCTGCCTGGCAGCACTGTTCCTTTCCGTCGGTGCCAGTGCCGGCACAGTGATATATACCGACTCCTCTCATGCCATAGCAGCAAATCCTGGTCCGGATGTCTCCGTTGTTGAGCTCGATGCGCCCGAACGTGCACAGGCTGACATTTTCGGTCAGTTATCTGCCGATCCCGTTCTTGCAGAACAACGTGCCCGGGCAGTGATCTCTTCCCCGAATTTCCGGCAGCAGCAACAACAACTGGCGGAAGCTTATGCGGGTGTCACTCATGCCTGGTCCCTCGGCCTGGAAAAATACCCGGCTGTGGTTTTTGATGACGTCTTTGTTGTCTACGGTACGACTGATGTCAACGAGGCGACCCGTCAGCTCGCTGCCTGGAAGGAGAAGAACCGATGAAATCTTTCTCCTTCCGCCCACGTCGACTGGCGATCGCCACATTGCTGGTTTGTTCCGGCACCATGGCCAGCGTCAATACAGCGAATCTTCTGGCCAGCGCGGCAAGTACAGACTGTATCAGCTGGCGTGTCAGTGGTATCTGCTACTGGTTATTGTGTACTCCATTTGGTTGCACGGTGAAAACCTCGGTAAAAGTGACGCATTTCATTCCGGAGGCTGTGGTATCGGCTTACCTCAATCCCGGAGATAACCCCTGGACTGAAATGGCCACAGTTAGTGACGCCGCCAGCGGTGCTGAAGGTTCCCTGCTGGAAAGTGTGACGGGCGTGAGTACGGGGGGCGGTCGTCAGGAGATGAAAGCTCCCGGGGAACGTAAGCAGAACCTGCATTTCTATTACGGCGACGCCTGGGGCCATCCAGCTACGAAAATCATTGGCGGTATGGTGCCGGGCTATTCATGCGACAGCGCTGCTACTCCTTTCATGCCCTATTTCAACAGCTCACTGGATGCTCTGGTCTGGCGAACGGGCGTCCCGGAGACCCTTTATCCCGAAGCACTCATCCCCGGGCAACGAGAAATCGGGGAAACCACATCCGGCAATATGTGGGGGAACGTTTATCCACGTAGCGGGTTTGTCACCCAGACAGACAGTTACAAATCAGCAGCGGTTGTAGTTCAGCGTGTCGCTGACGTCATTACCCGCTCCGGCCAGCTCCATGTCTACAACCCCCTTACGGGACAGAAGTCCCCGGGTTACTGGCCACCCGAGCCGGTAAAAGAAAATACCGGCACGAAAAACCACAAATGGCAGCGACTTTCGCCTCAGTTGTCCCAGACCTGTGCAGTGTTTCCCGACACCAATGGCCAGATTGCCCAGGACGGTAACTATGCCTGGGCATTGTGGCAACCGTACAGCTGCTGCAAACGTCGCGGCCAGACGTTCCTTTCCAGCACCGATTTCTCATAAAGGTTCAGAACATGAAAAAAGCAGGACTTTTACTGATTTTTGCCTCGCTGCCGGCAATGGCAGCTGATATCTCTTTGTCTTCATCGGGGGCGTCAGTTAGCGGTAACGCTATCAGCGATGGGCTCTTTTATTCTATTGGTGGTGGTTCGGTTATTTCACCCCCGCCCAGTCGTAACAATATGTCCAGGATAGGCATTAATGGTGGCCTTAGCAGTGATCTGATGTGTGGCAATTTCGACATCAAAACAACCGTTGGCAACCAGCTGAATGGTATTACCAGCGGGTTTAAGGATTTGATGGGGAATGTGATTCAGGGGGCGACCGGTGCTGTCATGAGTATGCCGGCAATGGCTATTCAGCGCGCAAACCCCGGGCTGTATGAAATGCTCACCAATGGCGTTCTGCAGGCCGGTTTGAGTTTTGATAAAGCGATGTTGAACTGTCAGAGCATGTCGAAGAAGCTGGCTGATTATACCATCGGCAATAAATGGCAGCAGGTAGCCGTCTCTGAAGAGTACAAAGATATTGTGGCCACAAGTGGTGGCGATGCGGTTTCCAGCGACCAGAAACTGCAAAAAGCAACCGGAGAGGAAGGCGTGACGTGGGTCGGTGGGCAGAAAAGGGGAGGTAAGGGGCAGCCCGCAATTCAACCCACTCGGGATCTGGCCAAAGCTGGTTATAACATGATGAATAATTTGCCAGTGACCAGTAACAGCAGCGTCGGCTCCTCGAGCTGCAATGGTACCGCATGCCAACGTTATAAATCTTCTGAAGAGGCCGCAGCGGCCGTTGTTAAAGTGCTTGGTGATCGCTCCATCAGGACTTGCCGGGAAACCAGTGAATGTACCAGTGGTGGAACCGATAACCAGCCGGGCAGTGCTGTCGCTGGTACTGGCTTTTCTCCCATCCTTGAGGATGCCACGAAAGAGAATCTGGAGCAGCTTAGTAAGCTGGTTAGTGGTGAACTGCAGCCCACCACTGATAACCTTTCCGCACTGAAAACCGGCAGTCTGGTTGTCACCCGCGGGGTAATTCAGGCATTACGTGACGATCCAGACAAAGCGGCCCTGGTTCAACGGCTTGCCGGCGAACTGGCGATGTCCGATACCGTTGAAACCGCGCTAACAATGCGCAGGATGCTCACCACCGGTGAATCCGAACCTAATGCTGCAGAGCAGCCGGAAGCTATTGCCGAGGGTGATCGCCGCATCGATGCCCTCGATCGCGAGCTGACGGCGCTGCGTAATGAGATGGAGTTACGCAAATCTATCAGCAATAACAGTCTGCTTACGGCACTGGAACGGCAGGGAACAAGGAATCAGGATAACCGTCTGCAGCAGAAAGCCGGTAACGAGGACCAGGGCTTCAGCCAGATGGGCCAGTCTCAGTCTTCCGGAGCAAACTGATATGAGACTTAACCCGCTCAGCGGCCATATTGGCCGCATTCTCCTTATGGTGCTGCTCATTCTGTTGATGACGGCCAGCATGTTTGCTATCGCAGCGGTATTTATGGCTTACGACCCTGATGGCCACATCACACGGCGCTGGTTGCATGACAGCCGATGGGGACTGTTTGCCTGGCGACTGGTTCTTTATGGCTGCCTTATTACCGCCTGGATACTGAAGGTACGCCCACAGGCATTAATCCGTTGGCCGGACGGACGTCCACGTCTTGTGCGTATGGAACTGATGGGGGTGTTGTTCCTGGTAGCCACAGAATATGTGGCCTGGACAAGCGCTGTGTAAGGAGAGGACGATGACAGCAAACAGTTTTCTGGAATATTTTCTCGTTCTCTTTGGCTGGGTAATGAACAATGCCATGTGGAGCATTCTCAGCAATACGGGACTTTTTGCATTGCCACTGGTGGTCAGGGTTCTTGGCGTCTGGCTGAAAGTGAGGGAGGAGGGGGCTGACGAGGGGAACAAAGGGCTCCTTGCCCTTCCGCGAATCGAACATGCACTGTATGTGTCTTATCTTGTGATGCTCTTTTGCTGTATTCCGCTGTTGCCGGTTGATATCAGCACAATCAAGTTCGACAGCTCGCGCGCTAAACAGTGTGGCGTCAGTGTGCCGACGCCACAGAATTCCGGCTACAAGGGACTCGTTAATGATTTTGACGGTCGTACGGCCGAGGTTCCAGTATGGTGGTATCTCCTGCATATGATGTCGAAGGGTACAACGCAGGCAATGATTGCATCAATCCCATGCGGTACGAATTTGCGGCAGATGCGTTTTGACGTTCAGAACACGAAGCTGCGTGATCCTGTGTTGCTGCAGGAGGTCCAGGAATTTGCAGATCAATGTTACTCGAGAGCATATTTCAGGTTGAAAAACAGCAACAGCCAGCTCAGTGATGCCACCATCAACTCTGTGGGCTGGATAGGTAGCAGCTACTTTCTGAATACTACCGGATATTATGACTACTACACGGCTATGACGCCACGTAGCCAGTGGCCTTACAACAGCAGCCGGGACAGTGGCTATCCAGATACTGGCGCAGGTGGATATCCAACATGTAAGACGTGGTGGTCCGATGGTACTTCCGGGCTTCGCAAAAGAGTTCTGGCCAGCTTTAGTGATAACACACGTAAGGAGATGCAACGCCAGTTCCCCGGACAGCAGTGGGAAGAAATCGCCCTACGCTGGCTTGTCAGCCCACGTAACGCAGATCTGTCCGGGGGCGGTACCACTTATGCTGTTGGCAGTAGCGATACAACCACCGGAGTAGTTGGTAATCTTACACGCCTTACCTCGTCTATTGGTCTTGGACTGAAACAGGCCGAAGCGTTACCTGGTTTTGATGCATTGAAACAGGCATTGCCAATGATTCAGGCATTATTGTTGATGATGGTAATCACGGTCATACCGGCATTACTGATGTTCAGCGCCTACGATCCGAAAACTATTTTTACTATCTCCTTCGCGTTATTCGCTCTTCAGTTCATCACGTTTTGGTGGGAGCTGGCAGGCTGGCTTGATGACAGATTGATCACCATCCTCTATGACAATATGGCTGAGCAGGGGATTGCAAACAGCTCGGTGCCTTTCGCGGCTTTCTTTAGTTCAACGGCTGATGGATGGATTATGAACCTGGTTCTGGGGATGATGTACTTGGTATTTCCCGCGTTTTGGGTAGGAATGCTTAGCTGGATTGGCGTTAATTTGGGAACAGCAATAACTACTGGATTAGAAAAAGGTGGTTCTCAACCACAGCAGGCGGGAGCCGAGGCTGGAAGAGGAGCTCAGCAGATTGTTACAGATAAAGTCGGGGGAGCTATAAAAGGAAGCTTCAAATAGTAGTATTCATTCCATAGAGGACTGCCCATAGAGGACTGCGCGATATTTGAAACGCGCAGTTCATCTATTATCAGTCCATTTCCTATCTTGATCTGCCGACCCTGTACACGATTCTGTGTAAATGCCTTTTCTCAGAAGTGACCGTCCAGGCGGTCACCGAACTCGATAATAAAGCGGCTCATTGCCATACGCCAGTCCCTCAGCGGCATCGTCCATTTCTGTGAGGCCGCCTGGATTGCCAGCCACACCACCTTTTTCACCGCGTCGTCCGTCGGGAACACCTTACGCTTTTTGATAGCATGCCGGATCACGCTGTTCAGTGATTCTATGGCGTTGGTGGTGTAGATGACTTTGCGGATGTCTGCCGGGTAAGCGAAGAACGTCGCCAGGTTGGCCCAGTTTGCCTGCCAGCTTCGGCTTATCTGCGGATAGCGGCTGTCCCAGGCTGCGGCGAACGCTTCCAGCGCCTGCTGGCCTGCTTCTTCCGTCGGTGCCTGGTAAATCGCTTTCAGGTCGCGGGTGACGGCTTTGTAGTCCTTCCAGGAGACGAACCGCAGGCTGTTGCGCACCATATGCACGATGCACAGCTGGATGCGGGCCTCCGGATACACCGCGTTGATGGCGTCCGGGAAACCTTTCAGGCCGTCAACGCAGGCAATGAGGATATCGTTCAGGCCACGATTCTTCAATTCTGTCAGCACATTCAGCCAGAACTTCGCCCCTTCATTTTCGGCCAGCCACATCCCCAGCAACTCTTTCTGGCCTTCGATATTAATGCCCAGCGCCAGGAACACTGATTTATTGATGACACGACTATCCTGTCGGACTTTCAGGACGATACAGTCAAGATAAACAATGGGATAGACTGCATCCAGCGGACGATTTTGCCATTCGACAACCTGCTCCATGACCGCATCGGTGACCTTTGAGACCAGCGCGGGTGAGACATCCGCGTCATACAACTCTTTGAACGCGGCGGCGATCTCGCGTGTGGTCATCCCTTTGGCATACAACGATAAAATCTGGTTATCCATGCCGGTAATGCGGGTCTGGTTTTTCTTCACCAGTTGGGGTTCGAAGGAGCCATCACGATCGCGTGGGGTACGTAGTTCCAGAGGGCCATCGCCGGTGGTAACGGTCTTTGTGGAATAGCCGTTACGGGAATTAGCCCCCAGTTTGGGCTGATTTTTATCGTAGCCCAGATGGTGGGACATTTCGGCGTTGAGAGCCGCCTCAACGCTGATTTTCTTCAGCAGGCGATCGAACTGGTTGAGATCGTCAGGGGTTTTGAGATTTTTGGCCAGTTCGTTAGCCAGAGCCTGCAACTGTTTTTCGTCCATAAATTAACCTGCTTTTGATGTTGGATTGAACATATCAAAATCAGGCAATTACACAAATTTATGTACAGACTCTGATCTGCCCATTCAGCCCTTTCTTCTTCCCAACGTGCTCTCCATTCGTCATTTCGTTTTTTACGTTCGGGAGTTATGGTCAGAATATTTGCTATACCATCGAGTACGGAGGTTCCACATGCATTGGTTGCACTGGTTAGTGCAATTGGCTCAGGTTTTTTCCGCTTTAACTTGGACTCATCACAAACGATATTGCGGCGTTTTGTGGTGAAGCGCGCAAAGGTGCTGCTTAGGTCATCTTTATTGAAACCGTCTTCGCTCATGGCAACGACTCCTCATTTTGTCTTTTTGTCTAATAAATAAGCTACTAAAAATCCCCTTTACACGCAAATTATAAAGCGCTATTGGGGGAGGGTATCGGCTCACCTGCGCGTTCTTTGGCGGCGAGCTCCAGCCCGCAACCTAAGAATATATGACGAAATGTTTCTGGATTACTAGGTGAATGCTTCTATAGTGGGATGACTTCTGGCATCACATGGAAAAGAAACAATGACGGTAGGATCACGCTGGTTTAAATTTGATTTTCATAACCATACCCCGGCCTCAGATGACTACAGAGTACCGGATCTCCAGCCCCGGGAATGGCTGCTGGCTTACATGCGACAGCAGGTCGACTGTGTTGTCATTAGTGACCATAACAGTGGGGCCTGGATTGACGTTTTGAAAGCGGAACTGGCGAACATGTCCCGGGACGCCAGTTCCGGTGAACTGGCAGACTTCCGGCCGTTGACTCTGTTTCCGGGGGTGGAGCTCACGGCCACCGGCAACGTCCATATCCTCGCAGTGTTGCACACCCAGAGCACCAGTGCCGAGGTGGAACGGCTCCTGGCCCAGTGCAACAACAACTTCCCTATTCCGCGTGAAACCCCCAATCATCAGCTTGTGCTCCAGCTGGGACCTGCGGGCATCATCAGTAATATCCGTCGTAACCCGGAAGCGATTTGTATCCTCGCACACATTGATGCAGCGAAAGGCGTTCTGACAAGCCTTACTAATCAGGGGGAATTGGCTGCCGCTTTTCAGGCAAACCCTCATGCTGTGGAGATCAGACACAGGGAGGAGGATATTACGAACGGGACTCACCGGCGTCTGATTGCGGATTTGCCATGGCTCCGGGGATCAGATGCGCACCACCCTGAACAAGCGGGAGTGCGCACTTGCTGGCTGAAGATGTCCGCGCCTGATTTTGACGGTCTCAGGCATGCATTACTCGATCCGGAAAACTGCGTGTTGTTCGATGATAACCCTCCGGAGGCACCAGCTTCACATTTGCGAAGCCTGACATTCAGGACTCGACTTTGCCGGCCGGCGGACCAGAATGGGGCCTCCGTCGAGTTCAGTCCGTTTTACAACGCGGTGATCGGCTCCCGGGGCAGTGGTAAGTCCACGCTTATCGAAAGTATCCGTCTGGCCATGCGAAAAACCGAAGGACTGACTGTGTCTCAAAGCAACAAGTTGAGCCAGTTCAGTCAGACGGGGATGGGCATGGAGGCGGATTCTTTCATCGAATGTGTATTCCGCAAAGAAGGCACCGATTTCAGGCTCAGCTGGCGGCCCGGTGGTCGTCATGAATTGCATATCTTCAGCGAAGGTCAGTGGGTGCAGGACAATCACTGGTCAGCAGACCGTTTTCCCCTCTCGATATACAGCCAGAAAATGCTCTACGAGCTGGCGTCGGACACAGGGGCATTCCTGCGCGTCTGTGACGAGAGTCCGGTGGTCAACAAACGTGCCTGGAAAGAGCGCTGGGATCAACTGGAAAGAGAATATCTGAATGAGCAAATCACGCTGCGTGGTCACTTGGCCAGCCAGACGATCGCGGGCACACTGCAGGGGGAGCTGTCTGATGCTGAACGGGCCGTCAGTCAGTTGCGGTCCAGTGCGTACTATCCAGTTTGCACCCGTCTGGCCACGGCCCGGGCTGAACTGTCTGCGGCGACTCTTCCTCTGGAGCATCATGAACAGCGTGTCGCTGGCCTGAGGGCGCAGGCGGAAGAGTCAGTACAAGTCCCGGTTCTCCAGGTGGAGGCGTCTGCACCACTGACAGCATTTATGACGCGTCTTTCGGACGTACAGCAACAATATGAACAGCGTCTTGACACGCTGTTGTCAGACTATGCCGCGGAACTCGATGCCATCAGGCAGGAGCCCTCTCTTCTCGCACTGGAAGAGGTGGTCCGCAACCAGGAGGAAACCGTACAACGTGAGGCTATTGCGTTACGGGAGCAGGGGCTCAATCCGAATGTCCTCGATGAGCTGATGACACGTTGCGAGTCGCTGAAATCGGAGCTGAGAAATTACGCCGATCTTGACGGGACGATTGCTGCCTCCGCAGCGAAGTCCGCAGAATTGCTGGCTGAAATGCGTAACCACCGTATGGTACTGACCGAAAAGCGGAAGGCGTTTCTGTCCTCCCTGTCTCTCAGCGCGCTGGAAATAAAAATTCTGCCGCTCTGTGCCCCGTATGAAGACACTGTATCTGGCTATCAGGCGGTAACCGGCATAGGCAACTTTGCCGAACGTATCTATGATAATGGTGACGGAAGCGGGCTGCTTCACGGCTTTATCAGTCTGCGTCCGTACAGTCCGATGCCAGCGGCTACGGAAAGCAAATATCTTGAGCTGGATAAGCTTAAAGCGCTGCATCTTGCTATCAATCGCGAGGAGCCGGGCGCCGGGGCAGAGCTTCACGGTGCTTTCAGAAATCGCCTTAAAGGTCTGAATGAAGCGCAACTGGATGCCCTGCAATGCTGGTATCCGGATGACGGGATCCACATTCGTTACCAGACGCCCGGGGGAGGAATGGAAGACATTTCCTCTGCCTCACCAGGACAAAAAGGGGCGAGCATGTTGCAGTTCCTGTTGTCGTATGGCACCGATCCACTTCTGCTGGATCAACCAGAAGACGACCTGGACTGCCTGATGCTAAGCATGAGCGTTATCCCTGCCATCATGGCAAACAAGAAACGCCGGCAGCTGATTATCGTGTCGCATTCTGCCCCAATAGTCGTCAATGGTGATGCGGAATACGTTATCAGTATGCAACACGACCGCTCTGGCCTGTACCCGGGGCTTTGTGGAGCGCTTCAGGAGACGCCGGTGAAGGCGCTGATTTGCCGACAAATGGAGGGAGGGGAAAAAGCATTCCGTTCCCGTTATGAGCGGATACTAAGCTGAGAAACTGTACCATCCCTAGGGCAGACAGACGTGTCAGAAGAGTAGCACCTGCGTGCCATTGAGTGTTTGAAAACCCGAACATTGGCCCCCATCATGCTGTTGGAGGCAGCATGATGGGGGCCGATGAGGCCTGTGAGTTACCCTTTCCCCTGACAGCCGTCACCAGAGTGTCAGTGGTGAGCATTGAGCCATGCAATCAGAAGTGCATCGCTACGGGAAAGCGTCCCATTTTTCAGCTGATTATCAATGGCTGTGTACAGTTTTTTTTCAGTGATTCCGTGAAGGGGGTTCAGTTCCCTGAAAACTGACTCACTGGTAAACTGGCACCGGGTAAATGCTTCCTCAGCGGTACTGACGGTTGGGTGGATCACCACAATATTAAACAACGCGCTGATGGTTGCCCGCAGATAGTGTTCAAGGTTCACCGTCAGCAGGTCAATGTGCGGGCTGGTGCCTGCATTGTGCACGATGGTGTTTCTCAGCAGATACAGGCGGTGAAGATGCCGGGTGACTTTCTCTGCATGCTGCTGCAGTTTATCCGCCATTTTCTCGGGTGACGCACAGATCCCGGCAAGCTTACGCACTCGGTACATGACATACGGAAAGTGCTGTAAATCTGCCTGAAGCTCCCGGGCCCGGTCTGCATCTTTAAGAAGGGCATAGAGCTGCCCCAGTGGAAGTGAGGCAATGTCTGGTGTGCGTAAGGGGTGTCCCGGTTCTCGCAGGATGAAGCGAAGCACTTTTCTTAGTGAAAAAAGCTGTTTAACAATATAATCCAGCACCATGCAGGGAGCCACAACGCTGATGACATGCTGTTCATGTGATGGTGTGCCAGGGGCAACCCCTAGCGTTAATGATTCAAGTGCCGACCAGTAAGCGGTGAAACGACTCTCCTGAACCTGGCTTTCAATACCGTTACGGAAAAACCGAAATACGGAGCTGATTTTTTTACGGGACACATCCGGTGTATCTGTGAATAGCCGGTTCATCGCCACCATAAAGCGCGCAAACTCCTCGTCCGTTAACCGGTCCGAGTTTGCCTCGATTTCATTATCGAAGCGCGGCACTTCGGCTTCGTCTTCATCCCTGATTATCATGAACTGTTTCTGGACGGTGATATCTCCCTTACCCACCATGTAGGCAATGACATCCAGGGATTCACGAAGCATCTGACCGGCCATGTTACGGGCAGATGTGTCAGACATTGAGCAAACTGGTATATCGACAGAGAGGGAGAAGCGTTGTCGGGCTTCATCAAGTGGCCGGAACACACATCCGTTGAACTGCAGTGTGGGTCCTTGCGTGTTAAGCAGGGTGTGCAGTTTCTCACTGATAATAAACATCCGGACTGTTACGTCCCGGGTAGGTGTTACCAGTTTCTGCCGGAACGAGTGAAAGGCGGTCCGGAAAGCGTCCGGTTCAGTACTCACATTTCTGAAAATATTGATGTACAGCAAGTAACATTCCGTAAGCGTCATTCCCCGGGTGAGGAGCACACTCATGACCCCGTTCGTCAGTGCGTAAATATCCCGCGCACAGTTTTCATCCAGAGGGTGCTCTGTAAACAGCTCCTGTTCAAGCATCTCAAGAGCCTCAGTGATATAACTGGCCTCGGTGATATCCGCCAGTTGTACGCAGAGGCTACAGATAAGACGAGGACGCTTTTCCACCGGGCTGCGAGTGGGGTCAACCAGCAGATCTCTGTCCAGAAGACTCACCAGTTGAGCGGGGATGTCCTCAAATGCCTCTCTCCTGAGAACTTGATCGGTCTCGAGTAACTCGAGCAGTTCTGTGGCCACCCGGAGTCTTTTTTTATCGGCACTGAAACGATCTTCCATTTCGTAAAGAAACAGCAGTTCGCGGATTGTGTTGAGTGGATTGCTGTATCCGACACGGTCCGTATCCGGGCTGTTTTTATGGCAGAAGTTGGACCAGCATTCAGTAAAATAGAGCTGACGCTCGGTAAGCACGTCCCTGTTCAGACGTCGGTCGATACGCATAGGTCTGGAAATCTCTTGTACGGTGAGTTATGATTCATTCATACCATATTTAAATCATCTGCCGCCATGCGGGGGATGTCACCGAAAAAAACGGCTCTCCCTTCTGTCAGTGGCTCAGTCCCGGGAAGGCTCAGGGCCTCATCTTCAGAAAGCCACCCTTACTGGTGGCTTTTTTTTCAGCAGTCCGGGATCCTTGTTTCACCTTGGCACTCCTAGAAATTGCAGGTTGTAAAGCTCACAGTATTACATCATTGCTAAAATTGCATTGTATTCCGATTTTGTCTCTGATTATGCAATGTTCTGTTTCCCTTCGATCCGAAAAAAGCATAAATCGGATAATAGGGTGACGAACTTTGCATGAAGGGCATCAGGTGACATTTTCCAGAGAAAAAAAGCTCCCTACCGCTTATTATTCATGAAATTTCTTATGGAAAACGCAGGATATCTATGTTTGGAAAACTTCTAAAAAGTGTCTCATGGCAGGTCAGAGCTGAGCTCCGACGGAGCCTGAAGTCGAACCGGGATTACAAAAAACTACGCTGGAACCCGGTGGAGAGAATACTTATTGCCTGCACCACCCATTACATCCGGGCTATGCTGGTTCTCTGGTCCGCAGCCTTCGCGGCTGTTGGCGTGGTCGAATATTTTCGCCCTGTACTACTACCTTTCGCTCTGCAGCATTTCAAGGGTATTACCACGCTTTCAGGTTGGATGTCTAATTTACTGGGTAGCCAGTTGACTATTATCGGTATCGTTTTTCCACTTGTCGTGGGCCTTATAAGTGTTCTGTTTCAAAAAAAATCAGCAAGGATCCATATCCAATCAGCATATCAACTTCATTCCGGATATTTGTTTGCTGGTCTGAGTGGACTGTCACTTGCCGCATTTATTGTGTTGGGCGGTATGACGTTATCTGTTGGTGACAGATACCTTAATACAGCTTTCGCCGTTACTGCTTTTGTGTGGATGCTTTTCAATATTATTCTGTCTATCTGGTTCTTCGTCTCCAGTCTGAATGTCCTGGATGAGAGCAAGCGCGATCGACTAATGAATAAGTTTTTTTTGTCTCAGATAGTGGATGACTACATTCAAAAAGCATATATTCTGGCGTGGCTGCGCTACCCGGGGGCTAACGTAGGTGAAAATTACCTCGGTAATATTAAAACACTGCCTTACTCAATCTCTGAGAAAGACGACATGCTTCATGTTAAATCTAATATCAGTAAAGGTGATGTTGTTACAGATATTTATGTTAGGCCATTTTTATTTCTGCTGAGAAGGCTAGAGGCGGTAGATGGGCAGGATGCGGAAATTATCATTTTGCCCTCCTTTGGTGTTCGTTCTGGTGAACTGACTTTATTGTCATCGAGAAATATCAAGCCTGTTTCAGGATTGTGGCGGTGGTTATTTAGCCGTTGTATTGTAACAGGGCGCCCTGAGAACAAAAGGGATCTGGATGATATTACTTTTGATTTCTTTGGTGAGGCTTACGATGCACTTAACGATAAAAATATTAGCGTCTTCAGAACAGGGATTGAACGATTAACAGATACCTATACCTCTATCAAAAGAAGTTACAATTACGGGGTCGATAAAAATTATCTGGATGAAGTAAAAGAATCAGGTTTTAGCCATACTTTCAGTGATTCATTCCATTATGAATTGAGAAAGTTTTTTCGTGAATCCGTAAAATCAACGGAATATTCAGGCGAATATTTCCGTGAATCGATGGCCATTCCATTGCAAGTGTACAGAAAAACACAGAGCACGTGTTTTACCGATTTCAGACAGTTTTTACTTTCGCTTTTCAGGGTGTGGCATGTGTTAAACGAGTGGAAAGCGGGACTGGGGGGCCCCCTCTCGGCCAGCCAGGAGCTGACTCACCAGGCCCTTATCCGCGAGTATATCGGACTGTGGGAAGGCTGGAGTATGACCACGATCACTGGCAAACCCGGGAGTGAAGATTCTTCTGGCCGCCTGATGTATCATCTGCATAATACCGCCAGGCTTCTTATTCCGTCAGTGGTTGCCGATAATGCCTCTTCCGTGCGATATGCTCACGACGTTCTCTGCCTCTGGTTTAATCAGAGCCGGTTTACACGGTACTGGGAGGAAGAGTACCGCTGGCACAGTTTCTTCCTGACTCCGGATTATCTGTCCCAGAAGGAGACTGATCCGCAGTGGGATATGTTACTCAGGGGCAGCCTGTATAAAAAAGATGCGGCCTTGTCCATTATATTTTCAAATGCCTTATCTGATTTGCGGTTGTTAATGGCAGGGTATCTTATTGCGCATTTTGAACCGCAAAAAAATATAGACTTAGCCGATCTTGTGAATCATCTCATTATGTCTGAATTATATGAAGATAGAGATACACATGACACGCTGACGCCTGCATTCAGATGTTCTGTCGATATCATTGACATGATACTGAGAATTGAGCACTGTAATCTGCATACGAATACAAGCTGGTACAGTGGGTTATCCGAAACCATTGAGGTTATGAACTCATATAATGAAAGGCCTTACATTCCTGGGCGTATGTATACAGGAGTATATGAAGATTTAGGGAGTCTCTACGGGGCGTTTGCCTTGCTGGCTATAAAGCTCGCAAGGCCTGCGGAACAGGTTACACAGCGTGTTAATGAAGCCCTGGCGGGAGGGTTGTTTTCCTACTTCAGTAAACACAGAATAATTTCTATTCTTGAACGACTGAAGCGAGACCCTTCAGTCCCTTATGAAGGCTATATCATTTCAGAAGCAGATTATGTAACGAATGTGGTTTTTTTTAATGATGTTCTGGATAAATACATTGATGTTTTCAGTCGTAGTAAAATGGCAGATATCCTTGCTGCTGAAGTAGACCAGGAACGACTGCGGAATACCGATATTCGTCTTACAAAAGAATCCCCAGAAATATTGACTGAACATGCTCTACTTAAACATTTCAGCTTTTCTCAAGATACAGAGTGTAATCGCCACTGGCAGGTCAGATTTATCTCAGGCAATGTTTCCAAAGAGTATGTTTCCAGAGAGATAAATCGTAATTTCTACGGAGATTTTCCGTCTGTATCAGATGTAAGGTCAAATATTCTCAACGAACTGCATTATTTACTGTGGAAATCACAGGCCAAACTAACGATGAAAGTTAAAAGCCTGGATGTTCTTCTAAAACAAGTCGCGCGACGGTCCGCTGATCAAAAGAATTACATTCTGGTGATCTATGGTTCTTGCTTCAGTGAAGAATTGAGAGATCTGGCCTATCAGCGGGAAAGACATGCAGCTTTTGACATACATGCTGATGCGTCAGCCAGGGGTATCCACTCTCTGCCCTTCAGGGTAAATAACTGTATTATTTACCTTGTCCACAATTCCGAACAGGAGTATTCACTTATGGTCAGCACGGAATCCTTTGGTGAACTCAGGCTGTTCAGGTATCCGGATGGAACCCTTTTCAACACCTTCTACCGCAGCAGCGACGATCCACTTGAAGGTGTAATGAAAACGCTCTGGGAGATGGAGATGGAAATCACTGATACACCAGTGGCGCGGTTTGAACATCGCTGATCAAAATTACGGTGACCCCTGATGGGGTCGCTGTTTAATTGAATTAGAGTTATCAATCAATACAAATTTTGCTCCTCAGGGAATAATCACCAATTCGCAACAATCCTTCTCTTTTAGTGCTATTCATACAATAATCCCTTTTCCCCGCTCCTGAGATCCGAAAAAAGGTTGACCCGGATCTGCTTCCCCCCTCCGGGGCGCTGCGGCTATTTAACCCGACATGTGGGGGGAATGCCGCCACCGTCACGCTATATGCTGTATTTTCGCCATCTTTCGTGACCCGGCGAGCAGGGCGGAAAAAGGCCGCCCTGCTTCTTCACTGACCGTGGTACCCTTCCGGAAAGTCGTTATACGTAAGAAAATCGGATCCCGCCGGAACCGGCATCCGGTAATTTAATGGCGTGGTTATATGCCTGGTTATTATCAGGTGAGTGATTATCACAAAGCGCGATAATACAAAAGGCAGGGATGGCGTCAGGAAGATATGTTTTCATGGCGGGAACATTTTATGTGGAATGAGTGAGAGGCGTGATGACATTTAAAGAGTTAATCAGTGTACTGAGACTCATGCACTATAAACTGGAGTGGCTGTGGATCCTGAATTTTGGCACCGGTACACCAGAACTTATAACGGGTGGGCGTTCACTTGCTGGATTTGATGCCCAGAGCAAAACATGGCGTTTTAATGCTGCCGACCGGTGCATTAAAGAAAGCGATAAAGTCTGGCCACCCCTCAATCGCCAGTCAGTTATGCAGCTGGATATGGGAGCAGTTAATTATATAAATCGGATGTACGGTGGTGATTCTGACGATTGACGGGATTTCACAACAGTGCAGGGGCGCTGAGTAATGGCGGGCGGGATTTCACATTTACAAAAACACACAGGAGGATGGCGTTATGGGAAGCCTCAAAGACCAGTTGATGGATATTGAAGCTGAACGATTTGATGAATGGCTTGAGGATAATTACCCGGATGTAGTCCCCAATTCTGAAGAATGGGAGCAGGCCGCGAACCTGTACTACTGGGAACAGGAGGCGCTTGCAGACCAAGCACAATGGGATCATGAACACGGGCTGTTTGTGGCTTCCCTGAATAATATTCAGGAGCGCTACCAGCATGCAAAACAGGAACTGAAGAAGCTAGATGCCCTGCTCGATAAGGAGCAGTCTGAACTGGTGTACAGGATGTCTTTCGTGCATACAGTTACAGTGATGGAGGCATACCTGATGTACTGCGCCAGGGCGCTGCTTGAGCATGACTGGCCACTTTGTCGTTTTCTTGTGGAGTATTACCTGAAGTCCGAACGTGTCAAAAAAAACGAAAAGCAGTCAGCTCGTGAGATGGAACTTCATATGTTCAGACCTGCTGCGCGCAATTATGTTTCCCGAATGACGTTTCATAACGTTAAAACTATTGAGCGCTATTTCGGTGCCGTACTCCACATCCCGCCCGTCTGGCCTGTTAAGCCGCTGGGCATCATTGCAGACTGGCGAAACGATCTGGTACACCGCAACGGCGTGGATGAATACGATGTGCCACGAGTCATATCAGCGCAGCAACTGCAGAATGCCCTGCAGAAAGTATCTGACCTGATAGAGGCCGCTCATCTGTCCCTGCGTCTGGAACTGGATTATTTCGGTAACTGGCGCACCGAGGAAAACCGGGAAATCATTTCATCAGCACTGTACATCCCTCCAGCCGGAGAAGAATCCTGATGACCGGACTCGTTACCCCTGGGCAGCATCCGGCACCTTCAGCGCTGTTACCGGTAGCCATCGACTACCCGGCCGCGCTTGCGCTGCGCCAGATGGCTCTGGTGCACGACGAACTGCCGAAATACCTGCTGGCACCGGAAGTCAGCGCCCTGCTCCATTACGTGCCGGATCTGCACCGCAGGATGCTGCTGGCCACCCTCTGGAACACCGGCGCACGGATTAACGAGGCACTGGCGCTGACGCGGGGGGATTTTTCGCTGGCGCCGCCGTACCCGTTCGTGCAGCTGGCCACGCTGAAGCAGCGCGCGGAAAAAGCCGCCAGAACGGCAGGCCGTGCGCCCGCCGGCAGTCAGGCGCACCGTCTGGTTCCGCTGTCCGACAGCCAGTACGTCAGCCAGCTGGAGATGATGGTGGCCACCCTGAAAATTCCGCTGGAACGTAAAAATAAACATACCGGCAGAATGGAAAAGGCACGCATCTGGGAGATCACCGATCGGACGGTCAGGACCTGGCTGAATGAAGCGGTCGAAGCCGCTGCGGCCGATGACATTACATTCTCCGTACCAGTGACGCCGCACACGTTCCGTCACTCCTATGCCATGCACATGCTTTACGCCGGTATTCCGCTGAAGGTGCTGCAGAGCCTGATGGGCCATAAGTCAGTAAGCTCGACGGAGGTGTACACGAAGGTGTTTGCCCTTGATGTCGCTGCCAGGCACCGGGTTCAGTTTCAGATGCCTGCAGATGAAGCAGTAAGTTTGATGAAGCAGATTACTCAACATGCGCGGTAAACCGGTGCATATACAGAGCTACTAGAATTATCTAATCGAAGCGCAAGGGAGATCTGACCATTTCGTTGTATAAGAAGGTGAGAGCATTTCACGTTTCATTTGCCACTCCGGCGCTATCCCTCGTCCGGCAAACCATATTTTTCCCAGTCCGGAATGGTTGATCCCGTCCAGCACTTTCATCAGCTCATCGCTGTTTGCGCGCGGCTGTATCTCGTCAAACAGGTTTAGCTGAGAAACTCCGGTGGGTGTAAAGTCATTCAGCATCACACCGGCCTTTGCATAACGATGGCCATCTATAAAAATACGATCCAGAGCTTTTACTGCGGCGGTGATGATGTCCCGTGTATCGAGTGTGGGAAGGAGCAGCTTTTCACTGGCCACGTTGCCGTAATAAGTCTCCTTGACTGCAAATGGTGAGGTTTTGACGAAAACCGAGATGTGCCGGCAATACTGTCGTTCTCCCCGTAATTTCTCAGCTGCCCGTTCGGCGTACTGACAAACAGCCTGACGCAGCGCCTCATAGGTTGTGATCCTTTCCCCAAAGGAGCGGCTACAGACAATCTGCTGTTTCGACGGAGGAGCCTCTTCAAGCGATATGCATGCTTCCCCATTCAGTTCGCGTACCGTGCGTTCCAGTACTACCGTGAAATTCTTGCGCACAAAGGTCGGGTTCATGCGGGCCAACTGCAGAGCAGTGGTGATCCCGTAGGTATTCAGTTTTTTGCCGATGCGACTGCCAACACCCCAGATTTCTTCGACTGGCTGCAGGGACAGCAGTTTCTCCGTTCGCTTCAGGTTTCCTGGTGTCAGGGCCAGTACGCCCCCGAACTGGGCCCATTCTTTTGATGCCCACTGCGCAGATTTAGCGAGGGTTTTGGTTGGCCCCATCCCCACACCGATTGTTAACCCGGTCCCGTTCTGGACATACTCGCGTAGTTGCCGGCCGAAATCCTCAAAATTCATGCAGCTATCGATGCCACGGATGTCGAGGAACATTTCATCAATGCTGTACTGTTCCACGCGCGGTGCCAGTTCTTCCAGGTGGGACATTACACGGTTGCTCATGCTGGCATAGAGCTCATAATTACTGGAGAACGTGACGATGGGTTCTGGAAATGACATCGCTTTGAGCTGAAACCATGGTACGCCCATTTTTATACCCAGAATCTTGGCTTCCTTTGAGCGTGCGATCACACAGCCATCATTGTTGCTAAGCACTACTACTGGTTTGCCACGCAGGTCAGGACGAAAGACTTTCTCACAGCTCGCATAAAAGCTGTTCACGTCGGCTAAGGCGAACATCACTGTGCTCCGCGAGTTTTATGAACAAAAGCGGTAACAACTCCAAAAATCTGTAGCTGTTCTGGCTCTGGCCATAGCGTTGGATACGCAGGATTCATTGGTTGCAGCCCCGGACGTGGGGTGAGCAGCAGTCGTTTAACGGTAAATTCACCATCGATCTCCGCGATAATGATATCGCCATGCCGTGCTGGTTCGGCCTTATCAACAACCATTAAATCACCTGAATGAAGACCGATGTCTGTCATTGAATTACCAATAGCTCGTACAAAGTAAGTAGAGCCACGTCGCTGAATGCAGTATTCGTTCAGATCTAGTTCGGCTTCTACATAGTCTTGTGCCGGGCTGGGAAAACCTGCGGAACAGCTCTCGATAAACAATGGAATCGATACTTCTGGCGGCTCTGATGTTGGACTAAGGAAGGATAAAACACGCATGATCTCACCCATTGATTAACTGTATGCATATACAGTATTAATTGAGGGGGTGAAAGAATCAAGTACTGTTTTTTAACTTGTTGATAAAGCATCGTTTGATGTTATTGTCTTATCATTACGTAAAACAGCAGATAATGATAATTAGACAAATATTAGTGCACTAACGCATTGAAAAAAGGAAAAAATATGTGTGCAGAAGAGGTAATAAGCTCCGTAGGTGATTTTCTTAAGGTGGTGAAAAGATTCTCACCGGGAAATGAAAAAGTTTTTTATCGTGGGCAGGGAAATGCTATTCATGGAGTGAATTCCAGCCTTTATCGCTTGTTAGATAATACGAAATTAAAACCGTTTAATATAACACAGTATAATTTTATTACTCAACAAATGCAGACTGATGACATTTCAGAGTATGTGTTGGCACATAAGCTTTATGAGAATTTTAAAGATAATCATGTTGTGTATCCTGATGTGAATATAATCAGCGGATACACTATGAACGAAATTGATCTTCATGTGACAGCTCAACACTATGGTTTATCGACAAGGGTTATCGACTGGACAAAAAGCCCATTAGTTGCTCTGTATTTTGCTACAGAAAAAAGAAAAAATTCAGATGAGCTAACTGATGCTTCTGTTTTTATGATTTGGGATACTCCAGATAGTAAATTAGATGTAGTGCAAAGCTCGAAATTTCTCGCTGCAATAAAATCAGAGAAAGATGCTTACAAGGAAATTTACCGTCGAAGTTCTCAGTTTTATAAATCTAACCATGCTCTTTATATTTCGAACCCTTCTGATCCAGTTTTATTGAAAAATATAAAAGATTATCTGGATGATGTAAGTTCACTCTTAATTCATTATGAACCAGGGACAGGGATTAAATTATATTTGAATCAAAGCCTTCATCTTTTTGATTTAATGACTCTGAATTTCAGTTTTACTGGTCAAAATCTTGTCACCCGTTTGTTTGGGAGTTTGACACAATTCTTAGGGGATCTAGACTACAATTACAGTAGGAGTCACGATAACGTTGATATTTTTAATAAGCATCAGACTATAATAAAACCACTACCGATAAATCAACGGGTAAAAAACCAGCAGGGCGTATTGCTTTTTTCAAATAAAATAAATGAAGAAGTTTATGCGGCCTCCATGTTTGGTGCAAGTAATACGGTGTCGAAAATAGATGAGGAAAGTCTTTCCGGTTTACAATCAAACTCGGGGCTTTTGAAGATAGTCATTCCAAAAGAGAAAATTATTGAAATCAGGAAGGAACTGGATTTATATGGATTCACTAAAGAATTCATATATCCTGAGATAATGTCTTTCACAGAGTATATGCAAGAGAAAATAGTTTCAGAAAGTCAAAATTGAATATATACCGTTATTTCATGATTTAAATGCGGAGCATACCAGCTCCGCTTTTTATTGTCGTAACCATTGAAAATGGATCGAGCTCTGATCTAATATGACTCTGTTGTACCGTTGCGTTGTATGCAACATGCCAATGCCTCGGCGATCTGAGAGAGGCGCCTTCGGGTGATCGCCATGCCAATGCCACCGTGACCTGAGAGGTGGCGCCTTCGGGCGGTAACTTCGTTTACCCTTTGAAAACGAAGATCGCATACAGTTTGAATCTGGCGATGAAGGTCCCTTTCACTTCTGTATCTGTTTTTTAGGTACGTCTTGCAGCCGTTGTCTGGTCGCAATTTTCTTATCGTTTTCACTCTTTATGACGCTGCTGGCCGTTGCGAACTTTGCAGCGTGGATATGACCATTTGGAACATTTGGGCATCTTCCACGACTGCATTGAGAGCAGAGGAGCGCGGCGTCACTTGTGCACGAGTGAAACGAGTACCAAGTGACGCGCGCAGCGCATAACTGGCAGAGCTGACGCACTGCCATTTCGACAACTTTTTTACCAACTGACCAACACGTATTTAAAGGTTTAAGGGCCTTAAAAACGTACTTCATTCACTGTTTGTTCATTTATCAACCAAACGTCTTTCCCGTAAAAACGGGTAAGGACTTCATTCTGAAAGGAGAAAATCGACACGATATCGATGGCGACACCAGTCAACATACTGGTGTGTGGAAGCAGACTGATTAATTTCAGCCCGGTGTAAACCGCGAACAGGTCAGAGACCTGGGGAGCTTCGCAATAACTCAACATTTCGCCGCCCCGATGCACAGATATCTGTCGAGACGCAGGAAGGGCAACCATAAACCGTGCCGTCGGGGTGAAATTCATCGTCTGTAGCTGTGGCGCAGCCGGTGTCAGTGCTTTTCCGTTCACGCAGACGGAAAAGCACTGACACCTGTTTAAATGGAGGGTTGTTTATGGCAAAACTGAATAAAAATCTTAAAACACTTGCCAGGCAGGCAGGGGGAAGTTTTAAAACCGTTTCTGACCGAATGAAAATTGCGGACAGGTTTGCCGAACGTTTATTAAAACTTAATGTTCAAATCAGAGATATTAAAAATATCAAGACGGGGCATATCGAGTTGTATATGAAGAGCCGCCTTTCCGAAGATATTTCCAGACGCACACTTCAGAACGAAATGGCAGCTATCCGGGCTTTGTTACGTGTTGCGGGGAAAACATTCATGGCAAATCCTTCTCATGAAAAACTGAGCAATCAGGCTCTGGGTATTTCGGAAACGAGCCGGGATGGAACTAAGGTTGCTATTCCCGATGCTTATTTTCGGCAGGTATTGACGTGTGTAGAGCAAAAGGATGATGGCGTTGCATGTGCAATGAGATTATCCAGATTACTCGGGTTAAGAACAGAAGAAACAGTACAGTCTGCTAAATCGTTGCGTACCTGGCAAAAAGCTTTACTCAATGGTAACGAAAAAATACGTGTTGTATTTGGGACAAAAGGAGGACGACCAAGAGATACAACGGTATTAGATCGCGAGTCAACTCTGGCTGCAATCAATGCGTCCCTTAAACATTTGAATGAAAATAATGGAAAGTTGATTGATAAGCCATCATTACATACAGCGATTGAACGTTATCGCAATGTTGTCCGTGAGTCCGGATTAACAGGAAAATATGCGCCTCATAGTTTACGCTATGCCTACTCTGTTGATGTCATGAATTATCATATGAAAAGAGGTTTCACTAAAGAAGAGGCACAGGCTCTGACATCAATGGATCTGGGACATGGCGATGGCAGGGGACATTACGTGGCTCGTGTTTATAATATGGTAGAGGGTAATGAGTAAAAGAGTTTTTGTTTCTGGTGACGATTCGGTTATTGGGCGTGTGTTTTTGGGATGGGTGGAACGGGTTTTACGTATTGTATTATAGACAGGGGGCATTATGAGATTGCCTGTTCACAGGAGGCACATGCGTATTACGGCGACGACCCTGTACACGATTCTGTGTAAATGCCTTTTCTCAGAAGTGACCGTCCAGGCGGTCACCGAACTCGATAATAAAGCGGCTCATTGCCATACGCCAGTCCCTCAGCGGCATCGTCCATTTCTGTGAGGCCGCCTGGATTGCCAGCCACACCACCTTTTTCACCGCGTCGTCCGTCGGGAACACCTTACGCTTTTTGATAGCATGCCGGATCACGCTGTTCAGTGATTCTATGGCGTTGGTGGTGTAGATGACTTTGCGGATGTCTGCCGGGTAAGCGAAGAACGTCGCCAGGTTGGCCCAGTTTGCCTGCCAGCTTCGGCTTATCTGCGGATAGCGGCTGTCCCAGGCTGCGGCGAACGCTTCCAGCGCCTGCTGGCCTGCTTCTTCCGTCGGTGCCTGGTAAATCGCTTTCAGGTCGCGGGTGACGGCTTTGTAGTCCTTCCAGGAGACGAACCGCAGGCTGTTGCGCACCATATGCACGATGCACAGCTGGATGCGGGCCTCCGGATACACCGCGTTGATGGCGTCCGGGAAACCTTTCAGGCCGTCAACGCAGGCAATGAGGATATCGTTCAGGCCACGATTCTTCAATTCTGTCAGCACATTCAGCCAGAACTTCGCCCCTTCATTTTCGGCCAGCCACATCCCCAGCAACTCTTTCTGGCCTTCGATATTAATGCCCAGCGCCAGGAACACTGATTTATTGATGACACGACTATCCTGTCGGACTTTCAGGACGATACAGTCAAGATAAACAATGGGATAGACTGCATCCAGCGGACGATTTTGCCATTCGACAACCTGCTCCATGACCGCATCGGTGACCTTTGAGACCAGCGCGGGTGAGACATCCGCGTCATACAACTCTTTGAACGCGGCGGCGATCTCGCGTGTGGTCATCCCTTTGGCATACAACGATAAAATCTGGTTATCCATGCCGGTAATGCGGGTCTGGTTTTTCTTCACCAGTTGGGGTTCGAAGGAGCCATCACGATCGCGTGGGGTACGTAGTTCCAGAGGGCCATCGCCGGTGGTAACGGTCTTTGTGGAATAGCCGTTACGGGAATTAGCCCCCAGTTTGGGCTGATTTTTATCGTAGCCCAGATGGTGGGACATTTCGGCGTTGAGAGCCGCCTCAACGCTGATTTTCTTCAGCAGGCGATCGAACTGGTTGAGATCGTCAGGGGTTTTGAGATTTTTGGCCAGTTCGTTAGCCAGAGCCTGCAACTGTTTTTCGTCCATAAATTAACCTGCTTTTGATGTTGGATTGAACATATCAAAATCAGGCAATTACACAAATTTATGTACAGACTCTACGGCGACAAATTCACCCGTACTGATGTGTATTAGCTCAGACTTGACCTGACAGTTTTATCTGGCAGCACACAATCAAATCTGACAGTCTGCTTTGAGCTGTGAATTCAACTGACGAACTTCACATGCCCAGAAAAGTGCCGTTCGCCAGAATTGTGTTTTAGGGTTTGCTGATAACTGCAACGTCTAAAATTGTACTACCATTTTCATGGCTTACCTGGCCACTAACACGCACCAGATCCTGAGCGTCGAAATGTTGCCCGTTCCAGACCTTCTGCTGAATGCGCACTTTGATGGTGCCGGTAGGATCACGGAATGTGTACCATTCCTCCTGTTGCTGACTGATAACATTGCCTTCCAGCGTTACCCACGCCCCTTCGCGCATTGAAGGAACGGCCTGAATACGACTTTGACCATTCTCCTGCTGAACTTTATGACCGGCGTACATGCGCTCAGTGACGACAGGCTCTTTCTCAGCGGAGAAGCCGCCCTGCGCTGCCAGGGCAGGAATGGCGATGAATGAAGTGAGTAACATACCGGTGACGTTGAAGAACTGACGACGAATCTGACTGAAATATTGTTTTTGCATAGCAGGTTCCATTTATGATTTTACATCCTCCCAGGGGGGATGATTTGATGATAAATGAGCGCCTGTAAAAGCTCAATTGCTATCCCCGGTAGGGGGATAAAAATGTGATGGGCTTCAGAGATAAAAAACCCACCGGGGGGTGGGTTCAGAGAAGAGTCATGTAAGGCGAAATCAGCGGGTCACGCCGATCCAGCCGTGATAACCCATGTAGATGCCAACAAGGGCAATCAGTACGCTTGAGAAGTACGGGGCCCGACGTGCCAGCGTATCCAGGCCGCTCCAGCGTTTTGTTGCCTGACGAACGCTGAAAGCCGCTGCTGCGCCCACTGAAACCAGCGTAATCGCTAACCCAATGCTGAAACACAGTACCAGCGCGGCACCGAGCGTAAATTCTTTCACCTGGATGCAGAGCAGCAAAACGGTAATGGCTGCCGGGCAAGGAATGAGTCCTCCGGTCAGGCCGAACAGGATAATTTGCCCGGTGGTTACGCTGCGATTGGCAAAGCGTTTTTTGATGTCGTTCGCGTGCGCTTTCTCATGGGCGTCCTGATACTCGGGGGAATTAACATCCAGTCCCTCCAGCGCGGAGTGATCGTGGTCATGATCGTGACCGTGTTCATGCTCGCGGAATTCCACATCATAATCGTGTACATGGCCGCGATGACCCAAAGAGAGACGAACATCAAAACTGTGCGGCTCCGGGATCGCCAGGGCCGATTCCATAAACCCGTCTTTTTCGATGAAATCAAAGGCCTGTGAAAATGTTCCTGTGCCCCGGTTAGTGACCAGCGAGATATCGCGGGCTTCCCATTTCTTGCCGCTGAGCGTGCGTAAACGCCAGTGAGGCGGCTGGCCTTCCTCGAAAATTGAGAGTTCAATGCTGCCATGACCGGTATCGATGATGCGGGTTTCGTCGTGATCGTGATGACCGTGGCCGTGTTCCTCTTCCTGCTCCATCTTCCACAGTTTTTCGCCGCGCCAGGTGCGCCAGAACATCCATGCCGCCGTGGCAAGAATGATGATCGCTGAAATCAGCTGGAACCAGGGTTCAGCCGATTCGGCGGTGAATTTCTGACTGACATACATTCCGCCCATGGCAATCAGCCAGACAACTGACGTGTGCGAAATGGTCGCGGCAAGCCCTAATAATACGGCTTGTTTGACCGTTCCCCGGATAGCCACAATAAAGGCGGCCATCATTGTTTTGGAGTGCCCGGGCTCCAGGCCGTGAAGCGCACCCAGCAGGATCGCGCTGGGGATGAACAGCCAGGCATTCGCCACGCCTTGCTGTAAAAGAGCAGAAAAATCAGTCATATTTCGCTTGCCTTAAAGATACTTGGTTATCTCTTTAAATTCGCTAAGCGTGTTATCAGACTCAGTGTAGTCGGCATGAAGGGCGTCCTCCAGGCAGTGATCCAGATGGTCATGAATTAAGGTACGCTTCGCATTCGTTATCGCCTTTTCCACAGCGTGCAGCTGCTGGGCGATATCCAGACACGCTTTTTCATCTTCGAGCATCTGGATGGTACTTTTCAGGTGCCCTGCGGCACGCTTAAGTCTTTTAATAATGTCAGGGTGTGATGCGTGAACGGTCATGATTTATCCTCTCCAGGTGGAGGGGATAAGATAATGTGTATCAACGCCATGGTCACACGTTTTATCGGCTTATCCTCTCCTGCCCGTTTGTCTGTTTTACGGAAATTACTTCTCTTTCTTCGGCCATGAAGGGTGTTCATCATCAATGACGAAATCATGCTCATGGGTCGATTCGTTGTTTGTTTCTGGATCGGTGTGGCTGTGAACCTGGGCGTAAACTTCATGCTCAGGCCGCCAGATAAGAACGGCAGTAATCAGTGACAGTGCGGCCACAATGGTCAGGGCGATGAACGAAGCCTGTGTCCCCCATGTTGCACCGACCCACCCGGCCAGCGGATAAGTCACCAGCCAGCATGAATGCGACAGTGCAAACTGGGCGGCGAACAGTGCCGGTCTGTCTTCAGCCGTAGAAGAACGGCGCAGCAGGCGACCACTCGGCGTCTGAGAAAGCGAATAGCCCACGCCCAGCAGCGTCCAGAGCACAACCAGCGTGATGTAATCCTTGAGGAAAATGCCCAGCCCCAGGCCAACGACTAAGAGTACGGTGCCCACAAGCATCGGCATGCGGTCACTCATTTTGTCGAGAAGTCTGGGGAGAATCAGAGCCGATATCATGGATCCGACACCGAAGAAGGTCAGCGCAATGGCGGTGGAGCGCTGCGAGAGACCAAAGTCCGCCTGAACCAGAACCACGGTGTTGACGATAACCATCGCACTTGCTGCGGCCACGGCCATGTTGAGTGCCAGCAGGCCGCGCAGTCTTGGGGTTTTCAGGAAGATGCGCATGCCCCGTGTGGTTTTGTCATAGATGCTGCGGTTGACCGTTAACGCTTTCATCTTTGGCAACGTCACGGAAACAACCAGAGTCGCTGAGGCGAGGAACCCGACCGCCGTACCGGCAAACAGGTTGTGGAAGTTCATGACCGTCAGCAGCGCCGCCGCCAGCATGGGGCTGATTACACTTTCCAGATCGTAGGCCAGACGTGACAGAGACAGCGCCCGGGTATATTCGCGTTCGTCAGGAAGAATATCCGGGATTGTCGCCTGGAAGGTTGGCGTAAACGCCGCCGAGGCAGACTGAAGAATGAAGATCAGGATATAGATTTCCCAAATCTGGGTGACAAAAGGCAACGCGACAGCCACGAGGGCGCGAACCAGATCCAGCGTCACCAGCATGGTTCGACGCGGGAATTTGTCGGCAAAGGCCGCTGCCACAGGCGCAACCAGAATGTAGGCGCTCATCTTGATAGCCAGTGCGGTACCCAGAACCGCCCCGGCCCTGTCTCCGGCAAGATCGTAGGCTAACAGCCCCAGGGCAACGGTCGCCAGACCGGTGCCGATAAGGGCGATAACCTGTGCCATAAACAGGTGGCGGTAGGTACGATTAGAAAGAATATTGAGCATCAGGAAATCTCTTGGCTTGAATTTACATCCCCCCCAGGGGGATGTTGAAAGCATAGAGGGAGCTGAAAAAAATGACAAGCTTTATCCTGGTGGGGAGGATTAAAGAGACATTCGTCAGTAATTAACTTCAGTTTTTAAGCTCATTAAGTCTTCATCAGCGAGTCCACTCTATTCGCATTCATTGTAAATATGTAGCATATTCTTCATTCTGTTATATCATTAACAAAATCCCTCGAAGGAGGGGAGACAATAAACAGAGAGTGGTGAGTGAAAATGAAATATCTCCTTCTCATCCTGTCGCTTCCGACAGAAAACGCCGCCGTCCGGATGCGGATCTGGCGTGCACTCAAAGCGTCCGGAGCGGCAGTATTGCGGGATGGTGTCTATCTGATGCCTGAAACAGAATTATGCAGGATGACTCTGGATGCTCAGGCAAAGGATGTCTGTGATGCTGGAGGGATGGCTTTGGTACTCAATACTGAAGAGCCTGAAGGTTCCTGTTTCGCCAATCTTTTCGATCGTGGTGAAGATTTTGCGGTACTGCTTGTAGAGATCTCACGTGCACAGGGAGCCCTGACCGGGGGGAATGTCCAGGAAACACTCAGGCTGGTTCGCAAACTGCGAAAATCGTTTACCGGTCTTGCTGACATCGACTTCTTTCCGGGAGAGGCGCAGCGCCAGGCGGACAATGCACTACAGGAACTGGAGATGGCCTGCTCGCGGATATTGTCACCTGATGAACCTCATATGGTGATCGGTACCATCCCGAAGTTACGCATAAGTGACTATCAACAGCGAGTCTGGGCAACACGACGGCGTCCCTGGGTGGACAGACTGGCCTGTGCGTGGTTAATCCGGCGCTTTATTGATCCCCGGGCAAAATTTCTCTGGATGAGCAATCCGGCGGAATGTCCGGCCGGAGCTATCGGGTTTGACTTCGATGGGGCCACATTCAGTCATGTGGATAACAGGGTAACTTTTGAAGTGCTGCTGGCTGGTTTTTCTCTGGAACAGGAGGGGCTTTCACGCACCGGGATACTCGTGCATTACCTTGATGTCGGCGGTGCCCAGCCCCCGGAGGCTGCCGGGGTGGAAAGTATTCTGGCGGGATTACGTGAAACCTTTACCGACGATGAGCAACTGCTGAATGCGGCCTGTCCCATTTTTGACAGCCTTCTGCTGACCTACAGCAAAAGCGCCTCCAGCGACGATAAGCCGGGTCATTAAGCCTCCGGTGTGGATCCATCAACACAGGTCATCATAGTCATGGACATCAATAACAGCAGTTCTTCAGACCCGGTATTTCCCTCTCAGCAAACACCGGCATATGAACGGCACGGTGTGTCTTTTCGAGAAGCGTTGCTGGTATGGGTGCGGGTTGCCGCGCTGAGTTTTGGCGGACCGGCAGGCCAGATAGCCGTGATGCACAGGATACTGGTGGAAGAAAAAAACTGGATCAGTGAAACCCGTTTCCTGCACGCCCTCAACTATTGCACTCTTGTTCCTGGTCCGGAAGCACACAAACTGGCCGTCTATATCGGCTGGTTACTGCATCGCACCCGGGGAGGGCTTGCTGCCGGGATATTATTTATTCTGCCTGGCCTGCTGGCCCTGGGAACACTGAGCTGGATTTATGCCAGCTATGGCCAGATTGGCATTGTCCAGGCGCTCTTTTTTGGCCTCAAGGCTGCGGTGCTTGCCGTAGTGCTGGAAGCCGTAATGCGGGTCGGCCGGCGGGCACTAAAAAGCCAGGCCATGGTGGGTGTTGCCGTCTTGTCATTTATCGCGATATTTGTGTTTGCCATCCCTTTTCCGTTCATTATTGCGGCAGCTGCGCTGATCGGATTTATCGGGAGTAAAACCGGGATCAGCGCTTTTCAGCCCCGTTCAGGCTCTGACAAACCCGATGCGGCGGATGATTCCGGGGCAGCGATTGATGTCGCGTTTGCTCAGGAAATCCCTGAACACGTGCGACCTTCTCACAGAAGAGCCATAAAAGTGACGCTCCTGGGTTTACTGATATGGCTGGGACCGCTGATGGCTTTTGTGGTCACGATGGGGGTTGATAACGTCTATACCCATATTGCGGTATTTTTCAGTAAGATGTCCGTGCTCACGTTCGGCGGGGCTTACGCGATACTGTCTTATGTGGCGCAACAGGCTGTTGAACATTTTCACTGGCTTACCCCGGGGGAAATGTTAATCGGACTGGGGATGGCTGAAACCACTCCGGGTCCGCTGATTAGCGTTGTGCAGTTTGTAGGATTTATGGCGGCATTCCGCGATCCGGGAGTATTCAGCCCGGTGCTGGCCGGGACGCTGGGCGGTATTTTAGCCAAATGGGTGACCTTTACCCCTTCGTTTCTGTTTATTTTTATCGGTGCGCCCTATATCGAGGCATTGCGTAACAACAAGGCACTCAATGCCGTACTGTCTACCATCACCGCCGCTGTCGTGGGAGTGATACTCAACCTGTCCGTCTGGTTTGCCCTGCATACGTTGTTTGCGCAAATTAATGTTGTTCGCACTTTTGGCATGGTCCTGCAGGTACCGGTACTGTCCAGCCTGGAACCCTGGTCACTTGCGCTATCCTGTGTTGCCATGCTGGCGCTGTTCCGCCTGAAGCTGGGAATGATGACGACACTGGCCACTTGTTGCGCCGCCGGGATTGTTCTTCATCTACTCGGTACAGGACCCTGAGTGTTCTTTAGTCTGTAAACGATAAGGCAAGAGAAAAAACTGTCAGGTTTTGCCTGTTAACGCCCCCTGAAACCATTTATGCCGGATTCGCTGATTGCCGGCACTCACTGGAATCGTACATGGCGTAAAAAAGCTTCAGGTATCCCAGCGTTATACCTGAAGCAGCATAAAGAGTGTCGGAGGTGTTATCACCGCTTCCCTGCGCAGTCCCTCCTGACCAGAATGGTATTAACTCAATTGCCCAAGGCAGGTTTTCAGGCTCAAACGGGTGGCTTCAACATCGCTGTGGATGATGGTGCACCAGTCGTCACGGTTAGCCCGAATATCCTCCAGCCAGCTGTTCAGGGCCTGATTGAATGCCATGGTTTTCTCGCGCTGCGGCCAGCTCATCTGGTTCGCGCTGTAAATGTCCTGCCCGGGCTGCGGCATCTGTACAGTTTGCTGTGTCGACATCCGGGAAGTCACTGACCAGGTATCAGAGTTACCATCCCAGGAAGGCATCACAGGGAAGCCCGCACCGCGCAAAGCGATATCCCAGGTGGCATCAAACAGGAATGTTTTCCCGTCTAACTCAAAAGTCACGGTGTCATGAAACCCCTGTGTTTGCGGCAAAATGGCCAGTATTTCCGGAGGAATGGGTAAATCAGCCCAGTCAAACTGCACCAGTTTTCGCCTTGCCGTAATACCACCGGCAACCAGCAGTCGTTCGGCCGCGGCGGCTTTATGACGACAATCGCCAAAACCCTGCTCAAACAGGCTCATGCTTTGGTCATTCCATGAACCGAGCTGATAGGGCATTCGCCTGACCAGTTCAAAAATGGCTCTCCGCAATTCCGTTGAGCCACTCTGAAGCCCGAGAGACTGCAAGATCCAGCCCGGTGTTATCGTCTCCTGAGCAGAGCGACGAGTGATTATTTTTTGCCATGTATTACTGACTCTTTCCGCCAGAGAGGCTGCCAGGGTTTCCCCCGGCAGTAATGTTGTCATCAGCAATGCTCCTGTGGTGGTGAGGAAATGTCTACGCGTCAACATATCGGGCGTTACACCTCCACGCTGCGACGAAGCGCCGACATAACCAGTGATTCACAGACCACTTCTTCATCCTGCGCCCGATTCACGCCAGGGAAGACCATCTGGCTCATCGGGGACGAACGAAGCCGGTGATAGCGGGCAATCGCGCCATTCATGCCGCCCATTTGCTTGCGTCTGACCAGCCGCAGCCCGTGCTCCCAGGCGACTTCATCCATCGCACTTGCCAGGACAGGATCATGGTTGAAGATTAAGACGCCATCCCCTTTCAGCAGGCGTGCTGCGCTGCGAAGGAATGCCGCGTAATCCTGCTCGAAATAGGCCGCTGCCTGGGAGTAGATAATATCGACCTCACCGGCCTGAACGCCCCGGTTCTCCAGGGCACACAGCCCGGCAGCCGTCACGTAAGGGTGCTCAGTCACGCCTTTTGGTAGCGATTCATGCCATGGCGTGAGATTGGTGAAGTGCAGGAATGCACTCTCCCCGAGTTGCTCTCTGAAGCCCTCAGCAAGCCCGGAAATTGTCGCCTGATGGCTGGCCGCTTCTTCTGCACGAAAACCCGCCCAGGCAGCACCAATTTCGAGGAAGGTGACGGTGCCATTTTTGTGGTGAATGTTCTTCGCGTAGTGAACGATATCGAACCCAATTTCCCGCGCCAGACGAAACGAACCGCCGCTGGAGGTCCAGGGGCCGTCAAAGCCAAAGGCGAGGATCGCTTTAAGCATCGAGCCCGTTTCCTGATGCATCATTTTCAGGAACGGAATGACCTTCCGCCGTGAAGGAACCGGAACATTCGGACGCAATTTTTTGGCCTGAAGGTCGCGATTAACGCCCATGCAGAGCGTCTGCCAGTGCAGGGGATCAATACGATAATTGAGTGCAGTGAAATTCCGCGCAATCTCGCGACGCGCCTGGATAGAGTCTTTATACATAGCCTCTCCGCTAAATCTGAAGTTGATTAAAGCCGGGCAGGAAACAGCTGCCGGTAACAGCGATCAGATCTGGCGGGTGCTGGGAGGACGGTAGATGATGTCCGTGGCTTTAACCGGGCTACGGAGATCGGCAAGTGGCAACCATCTGTCTGCTACAGGGGAGAGGGAAATCTCCACAGAGGGCGGCTGTTCAGGGGTTTCATGGAAATGGTCTGTCTGATGATGACCTGCGTGACCAGACTGAGGGATATCCGAATCGTGAGAGTGATCCTGCATTGTCATGGTGACTTCTGCATCGTGCAGATTCATCTCGTAGCCTGTCAGGCCGTTTGTACCGTGCGACGCAAACGTCCCCATCGACGACATCATCATGCCAAAGGCCATGATGACAATCATCAGAACATAACGGGGTGAACGCTTAAACATCAGGTACATCGCTCAATGCTTCTCTCAATGGACAATGACAATGGTTTAAAAAGATTAGCATCCCCCCGGGGAGGATGTAAGGGCTGGAGTGTAAAGTCTTGTATTGCCGGGATGAATAAAATGGGCCCGCATCATGCGGGCCCGATCAATCAGATGACGCGCTTGATACTCATGTACTCCCCGTTGGTATCCAGTTGGATCGTGATCGTCTGCGAACCTCGATTTCGCCAGAACCAGCCGTGCTTCCCGTCAAAGGCGGCCTGCAATACCCCATCTCCGGAGGTTATCTGCCGGTCCTTGCCATAGCCGTGGTAAAACCCTTTCGGTGCGTTAACCGGATCGCCGTGCGCATCAACGTTTACAGGGCCGGAACTCATCCACTGAAAAGCCACCCGGGCGTCCTTACGCATTTCCATCTTCACTTCAGCCGCTTCATTCGGTTTCAGCGTAATCAGCAACTGATTGCGTTGAGAACCGGTTGTTGATACTTCCGGCGAACGGGTTGTCACTGGTGCGCTAAGTTCCGGGTAGTTGTTTTGTGTGATCGTCGGCGGATTATCCGGCACCGGGCGTTCATTTTCCGGGGTCGTTGACTGCCCCCATTGACCTATACTTGCTTGTTTATCTGCAACGGCTTCAGCAGCCAGTTGTGTTTTTATCTCTCCCATTTGCTTGAGACCCAGCAAACGTCCTACGCCTGTCGGATCGATACCATATTCGGAAGGCATGACGATAGTGATCAGCAGTGTCAGCGCAACAATCGCCGCCAGGATGGTTGATTGCATCAGTTTGAATGCCGACGGCAATTCTGCACGGGTAGGTAAATCAGTGTTATACATTCTCTTTTCTCCCTCAGGCTAAAATGTAGCCACAAATCTGGTAACTCATTAACAGGAAACCGGCGCTCATCATGACGACGTTGGCGGTGTAGGCATGGCGGAAAAAGCCCGCCGTCTGCCGCCAGTAGCTCATGATGATCAGGATGGCGCTGAGCGCCAGCAGCTGGCCTATCTCCACCCCGACATTGAAGGCAATCAGGTTGACGAAAAGGCCATCGGGAGAGATTTCGAACTCCTTGATTTTGGTCGCCAGACCAAAGCCGTGGAAGAAACCAAAGATGAGCGTGGCCAGCTTCGTGTTTGGCTGAAAACCAAACCAGCGCTGGAAAGCTCCAAGGTTATCAAGTGCTTTGTAGACCACTGACAGACCGATAATGGCATCAATAAGATAAGCGCTGACGCTGATATTGAAGAACGTGCCGATAAGCAGCGTCGTTGAGTGCCCGACAGCAAACAGGCTGACGTACAGCCCGATATCGCGCATTTTGTAGAGAAAGAAAATCACGCCAAACAGAAACAGCAGGTGATCGTAACCGGTCACCATGTGCTTCGCGCCAAGATAGATAAACGGAATGATGTTAATCCCGGTGATTTCCTGGATGTACCCTTTGTCGCCCTCCGCCACGCCGTGGGCAGACGCGCCCTGGCTGTAGAACAGCAATAACAACAAAAAAAACAGACAAGCTGAACGCGCCTGAGCAGAAAGCAGGCCACCGCTCAACCGGCCCTGCATATCAAGGCTGGTATTCATAAAAACCCTTACAGTTTGAATAATAACGAATTAAAGGAAGTTATTAGGCAATCAGGGATCTCGGAGGGCGTTCGGGGGCGGCCAGGGGCATCCGCAGGATTTGTTCTGAACTCAGCGCAAACATCGCCCGCATGCCTGCGTTCCAGGCCTGCAAAGCAGTCAGTGTGAAGAGTTTGTTCAGATCGTGGGAATGATCGGCATTGAGGTGATGCACGTTACCGTGCGAGTGGAACAGCAACGGATCGTGCTCATTCAGCGGTTCATCGCTGTCGTGCTGATGGTCACTGATGGACGTTGTATCCTGGACGTTGTAGACAGCCTGTGGTTTTGCCATAAGCGAACTGCTCAGCACGGCAACAGCCATGATGATAAGCACGATTCTGGAAATGACTTCACGGCTGATAAACACAGTCAACGGCATCCTGATGATACAAGGTAACAACGTGCGTAATGTATCCGCTATGCTGGCCTGATTTCAATAGCTGTTTTGAGTCTCGTTTTGTCTGAAATATTTCAATATTTCCTAGCTTCCATTTTTGGCACAGAGCTGTCTGTCAGATTAGGTTTGGCTCTGTGCCATAGATGTGTCAGGTCATATCTGAGCTAATACAACTGATGCCTGTCTGTATTTCATCCATGGCGCACTGTCTGAAACTTTCAGGAAATCACTGAGAGAAAAAGAAAACGCTCATAAAATGTAAAAATATGATCCTTTTTTCTGATCAATTTAAACATGACACATTTTCTCAGGATATTCTCAGCAGTAGTGACTTTCCCGTTAAGGGCTTCATCGTCCTGGTTCAAACCACAATGTGGGAAGATCTTTGCGTTGACACTATTGCCTGAGGTGCGGGAATTGTGTACGCTTAATTTGCTAACGTTGTCTCTGACAACTGCCAATGCCTGAGTGATTTGAGACAGGCGCCTTCGGGTAATCACATGCCAATGCCATCATAACCTGAGAGATGGTGCTTTCGGGCGGTTCAAACCTGTTTAACCTTTGCAAACAGGAACCTGATTACAGGTTAAGGTCCTTTTCTACTTAACTTCACACTACCAAACACCTGATTTACTCATCCGGCATTTTTGGCCTGATTCTCACCCTAAGGGATACTTTCCCTTTGGGACGGTTCCCTTTTTTCATAAGGAATCGTACCCATGCATTACACCAGCATGATCAATCCGCTCGCGTTACTGAGTTGTGACTCACCCGCTTCTGCAAAAATCATTGTGGATTACGTAAAAACTCAGCTTAACGTTCGTCTGGATAACAAACTCATAGTCGACGCAGATCCTCAGGTTCCTGCTGACGGCCTTCCTGATTACCTGACTTTTCTCAGACATGTCGCGTATACAGTTGGTTTTGCAACTGAGCATGGCTTCATAAAACATACCTTTGTCGAAGAAGCAGTGAGCGAGCTTACGCTTCTGGGGACAGATGTTCACAGTTTTCACTGGAGTACAGCTTTTCTTCAGGGCGTTACCAGGTCTCGCGAGGAAAAAGAGCTGGACGAAGCTACAGAGCAATTGCGCGAAATGTTTTATCAGAGCGCCCATTTCTCAGACATCGCCTGACGGCCTTATTAGTCGAAGATTTTCTCACCCTAACGGGACTTCTGTCCCGGTCAGGGACAGGATTCCACAACTCTTTAAGGAATCCTTTATGAACGAGTTAATTCTCACCGAAGATTTTCACATCCGTGCCAGCGAGCGTAATGCTCACAAAGTTGCACTGGCTAAAGCGGAAGGCGAACTGCTGAGTATCGCAGCGCTTCGCCGCCTTGACCTAAATACCGGGACAGATGAAGACGGCTTTCCGTATTACGTCTGGGATATGGCTTCTGTTGCCCGGGAACTGGCTGAACTGTATGTTCGAAAACTTATACCGGGATCATGGGAGGCATTCTTTAACGACCTCTGCCGCATGGCAGAAGGTATTGATAAAGAAGCCTGGACATATTTCTACAAAAGCGCAGTCAAAGACGAAGAGGCCTTTCTGTCTATGGAACGCAGCGATGCTGATTTCTGACGTGATGCACTGAACCCTATGGGGACTTTCTCCATACGGAGGTGGTTGTGTTTTCTGAATGAAGCCAGCTTATAACTGATGTACCAACCCATGCGGGGACAACCTCCCTGCATCTGCGGTGATGGTTTTCTCCGCATTAACTAAGGAGAAAACCATGAGCAGTATAATACTGTTGTTTATCACCCATACCACGCGCGTCCTCAGCCGCATTTCAGAAGCAATGCGGCAGCAGCAGGCCGAATGGTTCACCAACCGTAGCGGTCACAGCAGTTTCCGCGCCGAGGTCGTTCAGTCTGAAGGGGGTTTTACCGCCATCATTTCACGCAGAACGGGCTACAGTTCGCGTGACTGGCAGTATCAGCAACTGGCCAGCGCCGGTCAGTTTGCCTCCGCACGTAAGGCTTTACGGGCGGGACGGCAGATGGCGCAGCAGATGGCCTGGCTGCGTTACCGTTTCGACTGAATCAGTTCTGACTGATTAACACTTCCCGGAGGGACCTTCCCTCCAGGGGAGGTCTCCTCCTTATTAATTTAAGGAGTCCTGATGATTCGCTTTACCTCAACCGAATTACGCCCTCTTTTATCACAGCAGGGCGGTATGCAAAGGCCACTGCTGCTTGAAAAGAACCTTGGTATATACATCCGGGTTCCGGATGACCGAAACCCCGGCGAATGGCTCAGGGCATGGGCGGAAGGTTGTAATCCCTCGAAAGATGCAAACTGGTCGGAAAATGCAGACCTGTTAATTCCCGGGAAGGAATACGCTTTTCAGACCTTTATGGAGCAGAGCAAATTCGACGCCGTTCTGAACGAACACCACGATCTTTTTATGATGCCATCGGCCGGTCCACTGGGGACTGGTATGACAATTCGTAAGGAGACCTGCCCGCCAGAAAAGGTGTATGTCCTGGTGGAGGAATATCGCAGCAATATTCGCTGGCTCTACGATCAGTCTCTCCGGCATTTACCTGCCTGTGTAGGGAATGCGGAACGTCTGAGCTGGCGCTCACAGGCGCTGTCTGTGCTTGACAGGGTAATCCGTCTCGACTGTAAACGGGCAAAACCGGCTGATCGCACGATGTTTGAGAGTGCGGTTCGCAGCGTACGCAGCAGCGTCAGCGAGGTGATGTCTGATGGCTCTTTCCGTTACGCGGGAACCCGCCGCTAGGTTGTATTACTGACTATCTCTGACTTTTTTCCACTCCCGGTGGCGCATTCTTCCGCCCCGGGGAGGATGCGCCCTTTTTTACAGGTTGCATCCTTATGAACAAATCCATTCGCGGCCGTAAGGCCGCGCCGGCTCAGAAAGCCGATCTTTACCAGCAGGTCACCGACAAAATCATTGCCGCCCTGGAAAAAGGGGTTCCACCGTGGCGCCGGCCGTGGCGTTCTGCACAGAACGTACATGGCAGCGCGTTACCGGTGAATGCCACAACCGGCCGCCATTACAGCGGAGTGAATATACCCTTGCTGTGGATGTCTGCTGAAGAGCGGGGATTTTCATCCGATCGATGGCTGACATACCAGCAGGCGAAAGCCGTGGGTGGTCAGGTGCGCAAGGGTGAAACCAGCTCGATGGCCATCATCTACAAACCGTTTGAGAAACAGGCGACGGATGGCAACGATAACAAGCTGTTCGATAAAGACGGTAATCCCGTCATGGAGTCGCTTGCAATGCTGAAGCCGCTGCAACTTTTCAATGTCGCCCAGTGTGATGGACTGCCGGATGCTGTTGCCGGCATGCCGCCAATAGAGGCAGAAGAGGAGCGGCATTCCATACTCAGTGAACAACAACAGGGGCAGGTACTGTCAGTACTGAATGCAACCGGTGTGGTTTGCACATCGTACCGACAAAACCGGGCGTATTATCAGCCATCAACCGATCGAATTGTGATGCCTACGACTTCACAGTTTAATTCTGAAGCTGATTACTGGTCCACACTACTGCATGAACTGGTTCATGCAACCGGCCACAGCCGCCGTCTGAGCCGTGAAGGGATAACATCTTCTTCGCGAAAATTCGGTGATCCAGTTTACGCCTTTGAGGAGCTTATTGCCGAAACCGGCAGTGCTTTTCTTTGTGCAGAGCTGGGTATTTACGGTGATGTTCAACATGAAAGCTATCTGGCCAGTTGGTTGAAGGTACTTCGTGACGATAAAAAAGCCTTTTTCCGCGCCTGCCGGTTTGCCCGGGAAGCGTCGGATTTTTTACTGCAGCCACTGAACCGACAACCGGAACAGAACAAGGCTGCTTAACAATAAACTTGATGGCTCTGGTCATCAGCATCCCCTGAGGGTATCTCCTCAGGGAGATGCCCTCTGTCTAAACTAAAGAGGAGTAATAACTATGTTTTCATGGTGCAAAAACCGTCTGGAAATCACTGCGAAATCTGTTTGTATTGACGTGATGCAGTCCTGGATTGCCGGCACTGAAACTCCGCGTTATCGACATGCCATACGGCAGGCCATAAAGCTGTTTCTTGCTGGATGTGCCGGGATACTTAAGCCAACAAAAGCGACAGAGTTTACTGCTTATCCGATGCTTACGGCCGCCGGTACGGGGGCTTCTACTTCGGCAAACCAGGCGTTCCAGCATTTCCTGGAATTAATGGAAAAGGATGCGTGGCTCGACAGCGCTACTATTGCACGTATGGAGAAGATCTGGGTTCAGTCCGGCCTGGAAACACTTAAATGGGAGAGTATTCCAGTTTCATCGCGCCAGATAATGTCCCAGTTGATGGCTGTTCACTATGCTGACTGGTTTGGTGTTGCCAGCTTCGGGGAACAGTTCGATCCGCAGGAGCGTTGGGAATGGCTCAGTATAATGCCGGCCGCGAGTTGTCCCTGCGATATGCTGATGATAATGCCGTCACGTCTTGCAACTGAGCTGAACGGTAACAGTGGTTTGTTCCGGGGGCTTAACACAACTGCAGATCTTTACACGCAGCTGTATGGTGTGGAGTTCCCGGCTGGTCATAAAGCCAACTGGAGCCGTGAATCACTGGGCACGATATTACTGACGTTCGATACCCCCTGGTACCCGCCATCTGGAGAGGTTATGGGTGAGATGTCAGAGCTGTTTGACTGTGAGATCCGTCATTACTGGAAATCAGTGGATGAAGGTTTTTCCGGATATAACTGTTTTGACCGCGGTGATCACGTTGACAGTGGCCCCTGGCCGGAAGAAATGCAGCAACTGAGCAACGGTGAAACAGCAAGAATGTACCTTGTCTCTACGGAAACCACAGCGGTAACGCCATATGCGGCGCCAGCGGCACAATACGGGAGCATTCGGGCCTGACACTAAACCAGGATAACCCGGGCTAACCGGTTCAACATACTGGCCACAACACTTGTTGTGGCTTTTTTTCACCCTGACGGGAAACACTGTTTCCCTGTCAGGGGCGTGTTTCCCGTTAAAGGAGACATGCATGAAAAATCTAATAAACCATGAAAAGGCGTTCATTTCGCTTTTCAACCAGACTGCTCGTTATCACCATCGACATCAGGTTTTTGAAGACTTCATCAGTTGCAGCGTTATTGCTCTTCAGAATGCCCTCAGTTTCTGCGAAAAGCGGGAGCAGAAATATCTGCGCATAGTTGCACGTTATGAAAAGAAGGATGTAGTCCGTATGGCAGAATTGCTGGCCCATGTTGTCAATGGGCTGGATGATTCACCGGGGGATTTTCTTGGACAGGTTTTCATGCAGCTTGAACTGGGTGATAAATATCGTGGTCAGTTTTTTACCCCATGGGATGTGGGCATCATGATGGCGCGCATGCAGCTCGGCAACGTTGCTGATAATTTTGCGGACAAGCCTTTTATTACCCTGGCGGAGCCAGCCTGTGGCGCGGGATGTATGGCGCTCGCATTTGCCACTGTGCTGCGCGATGCCGGTTATTCACCACACCGGTATTTGTGGGTTTCAGCTACTGATATCGATCCGCTGGCTGCGGGGATGGCTTATATTCAGTTAACGCTGTGTGGAGTGCCAGGTGAAGTGGTTATTGGCAACTCTCTTTGCGATGAACGCCGTCGTGTGTTGCATACGTTTGCGCATTACCAGGGCAACTGGCCCGGTCGTTTACGTCATGTCCTGAATCAGGCCGCCTGAATAATAAAAAGCTCCCTCCCGGGGGCTTTTTTATTGGGTATAGAGATTGAATGGTTGATGAGGCAGCATCTTGCTACTGGCCGTTATAGTAGTCTTATCTGAGTTGGCATTTCTCCGCGAACGAATTTAATGGTGAGCGGAGCATCAGTTCTGACCTGCAAAAGTGCTTTTACTTCCTCTTCAATTTCAGGCCAGTACAGGCCTGTTTTCTTATATGCAGGGAAAAAGAAAAACCTGATAACGGCAACGATCCTGTTCATCCAGTTTGCCTTCACGGACTTGTGGATGTCTTCAAACTCATCCAGTGTCATAGCGCCAATTTCCTTCCCGTTGGCTTCGACTACCCAGTACACATCTTTCATTCCGTCACCTCATCGTTCAGGCTTTTCCGTTTATCTACATCGTCTATTAAGGTGTTTGCCTGGAGATGACGAAGTGCGAATTCCAGTGAGGGAAACTCCATCGTTTCCTGACGTGACATAAAGCGATCTGTGGCGATGCCATATGTACCTGTTTCGATATTAAAAACGAAGCTGTGGCAGCAGTCCACCGCGGGGTAGTTATAAATCATTAATGATTTTTCTTTTCGCTCATCAGCAATAAGGTACGGCAGAACAAACTCCACCATCCGGATTGTTTGCTCCAGTTCTTCTTCAGACTTTGTTGTGAAACCGATCCCGTAAACTGACTGTCCGGTATAAATATTGCCGAAGGCAGTCAGACGCAGACCTGCGATCGTACCGACCCATTTATCACGGTATGCTCGCATGGTGGTTGAGGCATCCTCACTCATACTAAATATTCCATGCCAGTTGGGAGCATCTCCCCAGCTCGCTATGACGAGTTCATCTCTCTGATTTTCCAGGTCTGCAAGGTGGTCTTCGGCTATTTCCAGATTTCGTTCTGCACGTCTGACTGAGCGCTCTCGCTTTGCAATAACCTCTGAGGCATCGCTAATTAGCTTTTCAATGGCTTTGATATTTTCACCAGTTGGTAAACTGGACATATCAGTCTCCTGCGGCCGTGGAGAAGGTGACTTGCTCATTGCCCGACCTCCCGACTAACCTTCGTACCGCGTGCGACTTCCGGAATTTGTTTCCACAGGCGCGCGGTCCATTCAGGTTTAAGATGCTCCGGATTGGAGGAACGATAAATTGCGGTCACGTTGCTGCGTTTAGCATCGCCTGTGACTTCTATTGTCAGACGATCATTAGCTGCCCAGTTCCGGCTCATGCGATAATAAGACCCAGGTTGGGCTGACCAACTGGCACCTTCTGAAATTGCCGATGCTGACCAGCCAGCATTTCCCTGACCATTGTTTCTTGCGGCTGAAACGTCTTCATCAGAAGGAAAACCATAATGCTGCTTCAGGCGTAGTGCAGCAGTATCTACGCCGACTGGCAGGCTGAATGCCTGGGCAATCTCATTACGTTCAGCCTCTTTTTCAGAAGGATGCTGCTCACCAGGTGATATCATCGTGCTGACATCTGACAGTTGCCGCTGAAACTGATTGAGCTGGTTCTGGCTACACCCAGCAAGAGCCATAAGTACAAAAGAGATACCTGAGCAAAGAATGAGTTTTTTCATAGTGTTCTCCTGAGGACTTCCAGGGCTGTCAGTAAACAGCCCCTTCATTTTGCTGGATCAGAAAGTGAATTGAAGTTGTGCAACCGCCCCGTAGGTACGATCAGTGCCTGCGATGCCCGTGATATCCAGGTGAACCACATCAAACGGAGAGAACCCCAGGCCGGCAGTGAAAGCATTGCCTTCTCCGGAAGCCATGTTCTGGCGGTATCCCGCGCGCACCTGCATCCAGTTCCAGGCATTAATCTCGGCACCCAGACTTGCAAACTGACGCTTATTATCACTGGTGAAACCACTCGCCTCAGTCAGGTCGACATCGAGCGCGGTTGTGATGAAGCTGTTGTGCCATGAGGCGCCGGCAGTGGCCTGCGGTTTAATCCTGAACGTTCCCTTTTCACCATTTACTTCTTTGGTATCGATTGAGCGGGGGATGATATTTTGTACGGCCAGACCAAGAGTCCAGTTGTCGTTCAGGTTTGTGGACAGACCGACGTCGGCGTTAAAACCGGTTTTGGTATTGCGGTACTCGCTGGAGTCAATGTCGTTTTTGTCAAAATTACTGACGGAAACGTTGTAGTTAAACAGGTCAACGCGCTGGTATTTTGGTGTGATACCAAAGGACCAGGCATGTCCTGCAGTTTCGAACTCATGCGCCATGGCCACTCCGACATCGGTGATCACAGCCGCACGACCGTAGGCTCTTGACGTAAGTGAGTCAGTATCCACTGCAGAAGGGGGGATTGTGCCATCGGCGACCTTGTCGAGGTATTCCAGGTCGTGATCGCTGACCTTACCATCGACAGAGACAGTACCCCATGATTTCACCACAACGGCGAACGGTAGTGTCTGGTTCGGCACAGTTGCAATAACTGAAGCCCCGACCTGGCCGTTCGCATGTGTGTTTTTCAAATCCTGAAGCTTACTCTTGAGTGCCGCGGCGCTTTCGCTGACACCGGACTGATTAGCGACGGCGCTGTCGAAACGATCCCAGAGGTCCTTAACATCATCCGCTTTATCCACGGTTTTATCCGGGTCAGAGACCTGGGCGCCCACCGATGGCAGCACCAGGCTGAAATCATCGGTTGGTCCGGACGTAGTTAACAGAGCAGGGTTAGACAGAGCCGCAGTACCGTAGTGCGCGGATGCCACGCCGGTGCCACCCATAGCATCACCGCGTGCCTCCATCCAGTTCGTCGCAGCATTAACCGACGGCGCTGCGGAAACCAGAAGAGCAAGGGAAACGCAGCGTGTAATCATTGAAATTGAAGCTTTCATCATTTATATCCTTTGTCGTTTATGGTGTTTAAGGCAAAAAAATCCCCTGGCGCTGGTGCACCAATAAAACAATGTGTCTGACTGATTATTTCACTTAATATTGAGGGCTGTTATTTGGCTAACAAATTTACTCCATTCTGGTGTTATAAATTCCTCAGGGAAAAGAAAAGGTTCTCTTTCCTCTTCGGTCCATATATTTTGAGAAAACTTACCTGACTCTGTTTGTTGAAGTTTCTGAATTTCCCACAGTGCAGCGGCCGGAAGTATCTTTCCTTCTCTCAGCGCATCCAGTAAATAACCGGATGCATAAAATGTGTCGAAACTGTTGAGAATATGCGCTCTGAAGAGAATGTTGCTCATACTCAGGAATGAATTAAGTTGTGTTTTATAAGTACCTGAAGATGGACAATGCCCGATACATTCAACTACACGAATTGTTGTGTTATTAACGGTTTTATAGCGCCGAATAAAAATGAAAACATGTCCGGATTCGTCTTTGATATCTCCTGAGGTGTATTGATTCTCTCTGACCAGGAATATGTCAGGACGGGTCAGGTTGTCGTCAGATGTATATTCCTGAATTCTTTTTTTAATTATCATGGCAACCTGAATCCATTCGCTGAAAGCGGTCAGGTACACTGGCCGGGGATCACTTCCTTCCAGCCATCTGGTACTTACACAGAACCAGTCAGATAGCTGTTTCAGCAAAGGTGCAGTTAAGTAATCCATCGTTCTTTCACGGCTTTCCAGAACGCTCAGACCGATATTCCAGTCCGAGAGCAGGCGAGCCACGTCCAGTACCGACAGGCGGTGCTCATCCATCAGCAGCCAGAACCGTTCGTGGATATGTGTGATCACAGCCTGTCGGGGGATAAGCGTCTCGCGCATGATACCCTCGACGAGAATATTGACCAGTTCAGCTGATGAAATACCCAGGCGTCCTGATACCAGTGTGACGAAATCCCTGACAGCTGGTTTAAAACGTATTGCAATAGGGCTGCCAGACGTTTTCTTTCCGTCCGAAAGCTGGGCTACCAGCTGCTGCATATTTTCATCCCGTTCAGTGATGATACTGGCAAGGATGGAGGTGACGTTCAGACGGTTCATATAATTTCCCGGTGTTGGCTAATACATTAATTCGACTTAAGTTATTAATTATTGTATCCACTGTGGATACGTTACCGCGCACCAGAGTGGATGTATAACGATGAAAATCGATCGTTCAGATCGACTACATTGATGTAGCCAGTGTGACAACGGGTGAAAAATCAAAACAGGGGAAATTATTTTTCCGGATTGAAAGTTTTTCGTATGACAAGAACGGGCCATAACGTTCTGGACGGTACACGCCAGCGCCACTGTGCAAGAAGAATTTCCAGTTGCATAACTGCACGCGCAGCGGGTGTGAAGGGGACATGTATGACATGGCTTCGGTAATGTCCGGCCTGAATCTGAAGATGCCTTCTGATACGTTTAATTCGATAAGAGGTGAGGAGATGGGAGGCAATCACGATGGTGTTCTCTCTGCCACTGAGAGCGTCCTCTATACTGGTTAGCACTCCATTCCAGAACCAGGCCACACGTTCGGATGAAATACTGACGGTTGGCTGGTTTGGCGACAGATGCACGAATATCCTTGAGCTGCGCTTATGGTAGCTCAGGATGCAGGGCTGGCTGATGAGTCTGCGCTGCATCCAGTTCACCACTCTCAGAGAAAAAGGGGATATCAATACAAGCCCCCAGAGATACACCATCCCATCCTGATACCCCGTAATTAAAGCGATGAGCCCGTAACTCGCAAGACCCCAGCAGAGGATAATTCCAGAGACCACTAATCTTTGCATTCCTGTAGCTTCCCTCAGATTTCTGATGGCGCTTAAGGAAGCATGCTGATTAATTCTCTTCATCTGAAAACTGTGAACCGGCCTTTAAGGATTAATGCAAGTTCGTTTTGTTTAATCAGGAACTAAGGCTTTTGACTTGCAAAATACAACCGTCTCCATAGCGTAGCGTCAATTCGGTATTTGGTTATGGGGTGCTTATGCGTGGACTGAAATGGTTAACAGGCCTTGGGCTGGCAGTCGGAACGGAATACTCAGTAAGGCCATCCGTGCAGCCGGCACAAGCGGGAGGGTTCCGGAACGTACTGTCCGGTCAGTTGTTACTGGGAACTGCGGAGCGACAGAAGAACGTCCGGATGTTGCGGGAAAATTGCCCACTGTCACAGTCAGCCTTTGACGAATTCTGGCTAAAACCCTTAGAGCAAATGGCTGCTCGCGTTCAGGAAGTACCGGCAGCCTGGGCGGGGCCGTTCGCCACACCAGGGAGCTTTACTGACCTCAGTTTATCCGTGGCCGCAAGTGCCGTGAGGCTGGTACGCGGTATGATGTTACCTCCGGGAGCGACGCCTGAGGAGCAGGCAGAGCAGGGGCCTGCCTGGATATGCGCAGTGTTCTGGGCTGGGCTTTTTCATCATCTTGACTGGTTGTCGCAGATTGAAGGGAGCCTGGCGAACGGAAAAGCCTGGTGTCCGGGGATGGAAATACCCGGTGCAAACTGGCGGGTGCGTCCCCGGCAGGGGAGAACGGCTTCAATGAACGGCATGTACATTGCCAGTAAACTCATCCCGGATGCTGCGGCTATCTGGCTTCAACGCTGGCCGGCGATTTCAGGTGCGCTATTTTTGTACCTCAGCGGACAAAAAGCTCAGTCTGGAATTCTCAACAGCATCATCAGCGATGCGCTTGCCAGCGTTGCCAATAAATCAGGAACCGTTTCTGGTACAGCAAGCTCCTCTGAAAGCGATAAGGTGATCACCTCAGGGGAGGAAGGGGAGGAAGGATCCAGAACAAACAATATCCCAAATTTAATAGACGACGATATGCATCAAACGTCCAGTCACAAAAATATAACACCGGTTCCAGAGCCAATTAACAATGCTTCAATAGGTTACGATACTAACCAGACAGGTGATTATGCTGCTAAGGATGTTACCGGTCAGGTTACGTTGCTTTCGGCATTTGATAATCATGATACACAGTCATCCGATGAACGAACAGGTGATGAAACTGTCCCGGATGAGTCGGTATCAACCGCAGAATTTCTTAGCGTGCTTGACCAGATGTCGGGCTCTGGTGCTCCTGTTGTTGAAGAGAAGGTTGAAACTACTTCTTCTGAAGAGCCTTCGCTGGTCGGGATGGAATCTGGCACTCCAGGAGAAAAGTTTCTGGACTGGCTGAAATCCTCAATCCTTGACGGTACGGCTAGTGTCAATGAGGGCGAGAGTTTTGCACATATTCTGGCTCAGTTTGTATTCATTGTTTCACCTGAGTGTTTTTTTAAATATTTATCGCTGAATACAAACGAGTCACTGGATAAATCAGAGTTACAAAAAAGCTTTGAAGCTCTGAACGTTCATTATTCACGAAATGGTAAAGGCCTCTGGCATTACCATAAATACGATACGCCGGACAAAAGCGGTCGTTACACCAAAATGTCAGGATACATGCTGAGTGCTGACATTATTTACAGAAAAGGAACCTGTCCACCGGACAGCGTATGGCTTGCACGAAGAAATTAATACTATTGTTTAAGTCAGAATAACAATATACGAGGTGAATATGAACAATGCATTTGAAGAAGTGCTGGATGATTATTTTTTCAGTAAATCTTTGCGCCCGGCTACGGAGTGGAGCTACAGGAAGGTAGTCAGATCATTCATTTCCTTTAGCGGGAAAGGTATTTCACCTGAGCAGGTTGATAAAACGCTGGTTTTAACGTGGCGCCGAAAAATTATCCATGAGGAAGGACTGAGCAGAACGACATGGAATAATAAAGTGACTCATATGCGCGCTATATTTAATCACGCCATCGTTAATGGGCTTGTAACGATGAGGGAAAACCCTTTCAACGGCGTAATCACCCGACCCGATGTCAAACGCAAAAAAACACTGACTGATGTGCAGATGAATAAAATTTATCTGCACATGCTGGCAAGGGAAGAGGATGAACGGACTGGTATGATGGAGTTAAGAAAAAGCGCCTTACGGCCAGCATGGTTCTGGCTAACGGTACTGGATGCATTGCGGAGGACAGGAATGCGCCAGAACCAGTTGCTGCACATTCGCCTGGAGGATGTAAATTTTGAGCACCGCTGGATTAATCTCCGGCCTGAGGGTTCCAAGAACCATAAGGAGCACCGGGTTCCGATTACTGAAAACCTCCGTCCCAGACTTGAAAGGCTCTATAACCTCTCCCTTGAGCGTGGCGCGAAGATGCAGGACCAGTTGTTTAATCTTTCTCGCTTTGATGGCCGGAAGAATGAAATCAGCAGCAACATGGATTATCCGCCGTTGCGTGCGTTTTTCAGACGGCTTTCACGAGAATGCGGTTTTACAGTCAGTCCGCACAGGTTCCGACACACCATCGCGACTAACCTGATGCGTTTGCCGGATCGTAACCTGAAGATGGCACAGGACCTGCTGGGTCATTCAACACCGGCGGTCACGCTGGAGTATGTTGAAAGTGACCTGGATAAGGTACGGGACATGCTGGAGGAGCTGGATTGTCAAGGCTCAATTGAAATGTCCGTTATCCAGCTCAATTAAAATGACCACTTTGATCTCTCATTCTCTTTACTGATAGACTTTCCTCCGACTGAAACAACAGGATGATTGAGCCCATGCTTCGATACGAGTTAACGCCGAACAATGCAGGTTTTATACTGTGGGGAGATTCAGAAGCCCTGAATGAATTACATGAACTCATTCATTACATCGTGGATGAAAGCCCACTGATTAAAGTTAAAGACGGATTTATGTTATCCCTTGCCTATGATATTCGTAAAGCACGGGAAGGTAATCGTCGTGTTGAGCAACATCAGTATGATCAACATGATACATATAAGCTTTATGGTGTTGAGCTTTTATGGCCTCTGGTCCTGGTACAGTCCTCAATACTCAGAAACTCAATGGGTTATATTCAGACAGACAAAAACCAGCTGTCTGTCATGTATGCCTTTGAATACCTGATAGAATCAGCATTAACAGAGTCTGAGAGAACAACGTCGAATGATATTATGCTAACAGTAAAATATGCATCAGACTCTGATTTTAATTTCATTGAGGATAATATTGACAGCAGGTGCTGCTATTTTATCAGCCTATCTCCGGAGCAAAGAAAAAAGCAGTTAATCAGTATTGTTCGTTCTTTTCATTCATTATGGGGTAAGTATGCCCGTGAAAAGCAGGACATAAAGATGCTGAACGAAATGAATAATACATCATGGGTCTGGCCGGACAATATCAACTGGTGAGCAACCACTGTCCGGCCAGTGAGTACCATCAGCGGGCTCTTTTACCAAAAATGTCCTCTGAACGTGACTGAAGCTGTTTGAGTGCTTCGAGCATGTCATCATTATCCAGTGAGCGCTGGGATTTCTTCCCTTCCTGCTTTGGCCGTCGTCGGGAAGGGCCATCTCCAGCGGGAATTGACTGAGAGCGCGTGTTATCCCGCTTGCTCTGCACCAGACTGATAAACTCCAGGGTTCGGCCAAGACGCTTGTTATCGACAATCGCGCCCTGGTCGATTTCTGACAGTCGGTCGTAGGTAGAGTAGGGAAGTAGCGTACCGTTCAGGCGCAGCTCTTTTCTGCCATCAGGATAGTGATACACATCGATATATTTACCTATTGCACGGCGACTCAGTTCGCTGTCTTCAATCAGGTACAACATTTTATCATATTGTATCGTCAACGATTTTGAGACTTTACGTTTTTCACGAACAGTGAAAATAAGCCCCAGGTCCTCATCATGTTCTACAGCACGGTGTACGTCAAAATCATGTCGCGGTACTTTGCCAAAACGGCGGTTATAGTCAGCCATATAGGCCTCAGCGAAGTCATTTGCAGCCTCCATTGAACAAATGCCCTGTAACCGCAGCTCTTTGACCAGACGATCCTGTAAAGTGAGGTGAGCTCGTTCTACACGCCCTTTGGCGGGACTGGTTTCTGCACAGATAGTCTGGATGTTCAGTTCATGCATGGCTCGCCCAAACTGAGTATGCCCGTCTCCGCCTGTGGCGTGTTTATTGTTAACACGAAAAACACCGGCTTTATCGCTGTACAGTGCCAGCGGTTTACCATGCTTATCGATATAGCGCCGCGTGGCTTCGAAGTAAGAAAACGTGGACTCCGATTTAACAAACAACAGTTCCATCAGTTTGCTGGTTGCATCATCAACATAGACCAGCGCGGTGCAGGCCGGGCCACGGCCTTCAAACCAGTCGTGATCACAGCCATCTATTTGTATCAGCTCACCAGTACACGGACGCCGGTACCGTGGTTGAGGGATCCTTGCGGCACGTTGTTTACGGGGAACCCATAAGCCAGCCCGCACCATGATGCGCCGGACAGTTTCTTTGCCAAGAAACAGTCCGTGGAGTTCTTCGAGCTTTTCACGCGCCAGAGTCGGACCGAAATCAGCATAACGCGTCTTGATCAGTTCCAGAGCCTGATCTGCGAGCCCGGGTGGCAACTGGCGGTTACCACGCATGCCACATCGTCTGCTGGCCATACCAAGCGGTCCGCCTTCACGGTAACGGGCAAGAAGTCTGCGGCATTGCCTGTCGCTGATACCGAGGTGCTCGGCCGCACGGCGCGTTGTGATGCGACGTTCAATGACGTCCTGTATAATCTTGATCCGGTTGATCTCTTTCAAAGTAAACACTCCTGAGCTTTCTGCGCTCATGATATGCCTCCCGGTAGTTTAAACGGACCAGTGAAGCTTACCATAGCGCGGACATCTGAATTGAGCCACAGGCGGACATTACTATTGAGCCATTACATGGATGCTGCATAAGACTAATCTTAAGTTAAATCTAAGTTGATGAAATTAAAAATGGAAAAAAAAGGGATGTTTGCTTTACAAAAGATTGACACAGGGAAGATCTGAGGGTAAATACGTTCGTGAAGTAAATTGTGGACGTGAGAAATCCAGAGGATGGTACCAACATCCTCTGGATTTAAGTCCCGTGTTCAACTGATGCGGTAACACAAGTACCATCATCATGCCGTCTGGGGACTGCTGTCTTGCCCGTTAAGGATCTCATCTCTTAACGAACAGGCTCTGAAGAAGTGGTGCCCGGACTCGGAATCGAACCAAGGACACGGGGATTTTCAATCCCCTGCTCTACCGACTGAGCTATCCGGGCAACGGGGCGCATTAAACCCGATCTGCCCCGTGGCGTCAACGAAAAATGTTGTTTTCGTTACAGACTGCGCAATCTCTCACCATTTCGCCGCATCCTTAAGCGAAAAAGTGCGTCCAGAGCGCGGAGAGCGGCATGGCGAGCAGCAGTGCGGGCAGCATGTTCACCACGGCAAACATCTTGATCCCACAGATGCGCAGCCCGGTCGCCAACAGCAGCAGGCCGCCGACGGCGGTAAAGTCTGCCATCATCGCCGGCGTGGTGAGCGGGAGAATCAACGTGGCGCAGGTCGCGAGCGCGAGTTGAATAAGCAGCATCGGGACGCTAATCGCCGCCACGGCGACGCCAAGGGTTGTGGCGAAAATGGTGGCGGTGAAGAAATCAAGGAACGCTTTCGCAATCAATATGCTTGGGTCGCCCGTCATCCCTTCCTGCATCGAACCGAAAATCCCGGTGCCGCTGGCGCAAAACAGAATAATGATGGCGACATAGTTCTGAATAAACGTCTCGTGCGTGCCGTGTTTCGCCTTGCCCGGTCGGGTTATCATGTTTTTGGCTCTGCTCACCGCGCTGTTAATGCCTTTTTCCAGATAGAAAAATTCGCCAATCAGCGCGCCGAGCAGGGTGGCCAGCACCATCACCGGCAGGTTGGCGCATTTGATGACTAAAAGAATACCGATCCCTAACGATGCCAGGCCGAATATTGAGGGCATGGAGGTGCGAATACGCTCCGGCAACCGCTGGCTCAGCACGGCGCCGAGTACGCCGCCCAGCAATACGGCGCCTGCGTTAATAAATGGCCCGATAACCAAAGTTAACTCCTGTTATTTAATCATTGATATTGCATTATTATGACACGGTAGGGCTGCGCGGGCCTTAGCTTTGGTTGATTTGGTGCATACTGATTCCTTCTTGCACCTCAAAATAAAAGGTGACATTATTGCGCGAATTTTCTCCTCCCTGTCTCACCGCCCGGTGAGGGTAACTGCGCCTATGAAAACCATGAAAATTGCCGTCAGCCGCGAGCTGCTTTCCACTGTGTCTACGCACCGCGAAAAGGTGACGCTGGACAGCACTGATTTTACCGATGTGGCGGCCGTCGTCATCACAACAGCTGAAAGTCGCAGCGGCATTCTTGCACTGCTGAAACGCACGGGCTTTCAGCTACCGGTGTTTATTTTCTCGCAGGAGCCAACGGACGTACCCGACGGCGCCAGCGCGGTTATATCGGGTAAAGCTCAGGAGTTTCTGGAACTGGAGAGCGCTGCCAGCCGTTACGAAGAGAATCTGCTGCCGCCTTTTTTCGACACCCTGAGCCAGTATGTGGAGATGGGCAACAGCACTTTCGCCTGTCCGGGCCACCAGCACGGGGCCTTTTTCAAAAAACACCCGGCAGGGCGACAGTTCTATGATTTCTTCGGTGAGAACGTGTTTCGCGCCGACATGTGCAACGCCGACGTGAAGCTGGGCGATCTGCTGATCCACGAAGGGTCCGCCAAGCACGCGCAAAAGTTCGCGGCAAAAGTGTTCAATGCGGACAAAACCTACTTCGTGCTGAACGGCACGTCAGCGGCCAACAAGGTGGTGACCAACGCGCTGCTGACCCGCGGCGACCTGGTGCTGTTCGACCGCAATAACCATAAGTCTAACCACCACGGGGCGCTGATCCAGGCGGGCGCCACGCCGGTTTATCTTGAGGCGGCGCGTAACCCGTTTGGCTTTATTGGCGGGATTGACGACCACTGCTTTGACGATGCGTATCTGCGGGATCTTATCCGCGAGGCGGCGCCGGAAAAGGCCGACGAGGCGCGTCCGTTCCGCCTGGCGATCATTCAGCTTGGCACCTACGACGGGACGATCTACAACGCCCGCCAGGTGATCGACAAGATCGGTCATCTGTGCGACTACATCCTCTTTGACTCCGCCTGGGTGGGCTACGAGCAGTTTATTCCGATGATGGCGGAAACGTCCCCGCTCTTGCTGGAATTGAACGAGAACGATCCGGGGATTTTCGTGACCCAGTCGGTGCACAAACAGCAGGCCGGGTTCTCGCAAACGTCGCAGATCCATAAAAAGGATAACCACATTCGCGGTCAGGCGCGCTTCTGCCCGCACAAGCGGCTGAACAACGCGTTTATGCTGCACGCCTCCACCAGCCCGTTTTATCCGCTGTTCGCCGCGCTGGACGTGAATGCCAAGATCCACGAAGGTGAAAGCGGACGCAGGCTGTGGGCGGAGTGCGTCGAGCTGGGGATTGAGGCGCGCAAGGCGATCATTGCGAACTGTCATATGATCAAACCGTTTATCCCGCCGGTGGTGGCGGGGCGGCCGTGGCAGGATCATCCGACGCACGCCATTGCCAGCGAGCTGCGCTTCTTCAGCTTTGAGCCGGGGGCCAAATGGCACGGGTTTGAGGGCTATGCCCGCGAGCAGTACTTTGTCGACCCGTGCAAGCTCCTGCTGACCACGCCGGGTATCGATGCCGAAACCGGGGAGTACACGGATTTCGGGATCCCGGCGACGATTCTGGCGCACTACCTGCGCGAAAACGGCATCGTGCCGGAGAAATGCGACCTCAACTCGATCCTGTTCCTGCTGACGCCTGCCGAAAGCAGCGAGAAGCTGGCGCAGCTGGTGGCGATGCTGGGCCAGTTCGAACAGCATATTGAAGACGACACGCCGCTGGCGGACGTGCTGCCGACGATCTTCCAGAAATACCCGGTGCGCTACCGGGATTACACCCTTCGCCAGCTGTGCCAGGAGATGCACGATCTCTACGTCAGCTTTGACGTGAAGGATCTGCAGAAGGCGATGTTCCGCAAGGAGAGCCTGCCTGAGGTGGTAATGAACCCGCAGGATGCAAACCGGGCCTATATTCGCGGAGAGGTGGAGCTGGTTCGCATACGGGATGCCGCAGGGCGCATTGCTGCCGAAGGGGCGCTGCCCTATCCGCCGGGCGTGCTTTGCGTGGTGCCGGGTGAGGTCTGGGGCGGGGCGGTACAGCGTTACTTCCTGGCGCTGGAGGAGGGCGTCAACCTGCTGCCGGGCTTCTCGCCGGAGCTGCAGGGAGTTTACAGCGAGAAGGATGCCGACGGGATTAAGCGGCTGTATGGGTATGTTTTAAGATAGTGCGGGCTGTTTCCCTCACCCTAACCCTCTCCCACAGGGAGGGGGAACGTTTCATCAAACCGCACTACGCTTGTACATCCTCCTCGGATGCCCAATCTTGCCATACAGCATCTCCACCGTCAGAAAACCCGCCTCCACGCAGTGCTCCAGATAGCGCCGGGTGGTGGTTTTGCTTAATCCCGTTTCGCTCACCACCTCATCCACGGTAAAGCAGTGCGTTGCCTTATCGTTAAACAGCGACTGTACCCGCGCCAGCGTATTTTCCTCAATGCCTTTACTGCCGTTGTCCTGGCGGTAGTTTTTCGCCTGAAGCTGATACAGCGAATCCACGTTCTGCTGGTCGACAATCTTCCAGACGCGCTGCTGTTCGGCAAACTGCACGAACCGCTCCAGCGACTGGCTGAGCCGCTTCCAGGAGACGGGTTTGAGGATGTAGTCGAACGCACCGTTGCGAATCGCCTGGCTGCAGGTGTCCATATCGCTGGCGGCAGTAATAAAAATCACCGAGCAGTTGGCGCGGGCCAGCATGGGGTTATTGATAAGCGAGATGCCTTTACCGTCCGGCAGGTAATTATCCAGCAGCATCAGCTGCGGCTGTTTGCTTTCAAGCTCTGCCTGGGCCGCAGCCAGCGACGAGGCAATGCCCACCAGCCTCAGACGCGGATGTTTGCCTATCAGCTCCGCGTGCAGTTGCGCCAGTTCGTTCTCGTCTTCAACAATCAGTACGTCGATAAGTTCATGTTGCATAGTCGGTGTCTTCCAGTTGCCGGGCGGTTCCCGTGGCCGGGATAAACAAGGAGAAAATGGCGCCGCGCGGGGTATTATCGGCAACTTCTATCGCGCCGCCAGCCTGTGTGACGTAGCTTTCGATCAGATACAGACCAATCCCATGATCGCCGCGCGTTTTGGTGGTGATGCCGCGTTCAAAGATCCGGTCACGGATCGCCGGTGTAATGCCAACGCCCTGGTCGGCCACTTCAATAATCAGCTCCTGTTCGCTGAGCTTTATCAGCACTTCTACCGGCGCGTGGGGAAGCGGCGACCTCTGTGTTGCTTCGATGGCGTTATCCAGCAGGTTGCCAATAATCGAAATCAGCTCTTGCTCACCAAGGGGCAGGAACGGTCTGTCCAGCCGACAGCCCGGGTCGAAACACAGCTCTACGCCTTTCTCCCGCGCGCGGGCGGCTTTCCCCAGCAGCAGGCCGCACAGGGTCGGTGAACTGAAGCGCGAAGAGATAAAGTCCAGAAGCTCCTGGGCATGTTCCGACTGCGCCTGAATGTAGCCAATGGCTTCCTCATAGCGGCCCATGTGCAGCAGGCCGGAGAGGGTGGTCATCCTGTTTAACTGCTCGTGGCGCATAATGCGGAGGTTATCGACATAGCGTTTGACCTGGCTAAGCTGGGCGCTTAGCGAGTCGATCTCGTTGCGATCGCGGAAGGTGATCACCCAGCCCTGCAGCGACCCCTCAAGCATGATGTGCACCCGGCTGGCAATCACCGTGAGATCGTTAAAACGACAAATCTCGTCATGGGTATCTTTCGCCAGCATCGTCTGCGTGTCGAAGAACGGGACCGGATCGATCACCTGGCTTATCAGCTGTCCGCGCAGCTCGCGGGCCGGCTGGCTCAGACCCAGCAGCTTGCGCGCCGCCTGGTTGATGACTTCAATCCGCCGCCGATCGTCAATGGCAATCACCCCTTCATAAATAGACTCCATCATCGCCTTCTGCTGGCGCACCAGCAGGCCGATCTCGCGCGGCTCAAGGGAGAAGATCTGCTTCTTGATGCTGCGGGTAAAGAACCAGGAGAAGACAAAGAGAGCGATCAGCAGCAGCACGGCGGCAATCAGGATATTGACCACCTTACTGACGGTAATGGTATCAAGGTAGCTGGTGAGATAGCCTACCGAAACAATGCCGACCACCTGTCCGGCAGCATTGAAAATGGGGGCTTTGCTGCGCAGCGAAATACCCAGCCCGCCTTTGCGGATGGTGGTGGTGCTTTTACCCTGCAACACGGCTTCATTGTCTCCGCCAACCAGGGTTGTGCCCACTCTGTCGGCAAATACGGAGTGAAAAAGATGCTGCCCTTTATTATCACCAATCACAATAAAGCTGGCGTCGCTGTGCGCAGAAATCTTCTGCATAAAATCATGGATGGCGTTGATATTCTTTTGTTCAACTTCATTACGCAATGTCGGAATAAGCGCAATCTCTTCAGCCTGTATTTTGGCACGCGTACTCATTTCCTGATAAAGCTGTTTCCCGACGTCGGCATAATAATATCCGCCCAGCAGCGCGAAAAGCACTGAGAAAAAGGCAACCAGCGAAATAAACAGCTTAATCTGGAAAGAGACTTTCATAACTATCACGCGAGGTAGCAGCAAAGATCGCCAATATATCATCTTTTTTCGCGCTGACGCCCGCTTTGCCGAAAACTTGTGATCCCTTGCACAGCGGGCGTTGTAAAAGAGTTATCCTGAAGGCGAACGTACTTCGGGCTGCGCGAGCAAATGTTATTTGTTTGTTCAATTCGGAAAAGAAACCATAAAAACCACGGCAATAAATAAGGTATAAATCACATTAAATAAAAGAAACCATTAAAACCATAGCTGCCATTAAAACTTCGCTTTTAATATGCCATCCCTCACATAAAGTAAGCCTTTGTGACTCTAAGCTGAACGCACAAAATAACCAAGGGGCTTATTATGAGCACAACTGACGATTCTTTCTCTGTTACCCACGACCCGATTGAAATTCAGCGGCCTTCGCTCAAAGAGCGCTGGTGGCATATTATGGATACCTGGAAAGTTGGGATTATTCCTCTGCCGCTGTTCGTTCTGGCGGGCGCGCTGATTGCCATTGATTGCCTGGGCGGAAAACTGCCGAGCGATATCGTGGTCATGGTGGCAACGCTGGCCTTCTTCGGCTTTGCCTGCGGCGAGTTTGGCAAACGCCTGCCGATTGTCGGCAAGCTCGGCGCGGCGGCGATTTGCGCCACCTTTATCCCTTCCGCGCTGGTCTATTATGGCCTGCTGCCGGACGTGGTGGTCGAGTCCACCACCAAATTCTACAAATCCACCAATATTCTCTATCTCTACATCTGCTGCATTATCGTCGGCAGCATCATGAGCATGAACCGCACGGTGCTGATTCAGGGCTTCCTGCGCATCTTCTTCCCGATGCTGTGCGGCGAAATCGTCGGCATGCTGGTGGGGATGGGCGTCGGCCTGGCGCTGGGTCTTGAGCCGTTCCAGATCTTCTTCTTTATCATTCTGCCGATTATGGCGGGCGGCGTCGGGGAAGGGGCGATCCCGCTTTCCATCGGCTATGCCACCCTGCTGCACATGGACCAGGGCGTTGCGCTCGGTCGCGTGCTGCCGATGGTCATGCTCGGCGGTCTGACGGCAATCATCATCTCCGGCTGCCTGAACCAGCTCGGTAAACGCTTCCCGCACCTGACCGGTGAAGGCCAGCTGATGCCTAACCGCGCGAATGCCGATGCAACGGTCTCTCAGCCTGCTTTTTCCGGCAAAGCGGACGTCACCACTATCGCCTCCGGCGCGCTGCTGGCGGTGCTGCTCTACATGCTGGGCATGCTTGGCCACAAGCTGATTGGCCTGCCCGCACCGGTCGGCATGCTGTTTATGGCGGTGCTGGTGAAGCTCTGCAACGGCGCCTCTCCGCGCCTGCTCGAAGGCTCTCAGGTGGTGTACAAATTCTTCCAGACCTCCGTGACCTACCCAATCCTCTTCGCCGTCGGCGTGGCTATCACCCCGTGGCATGAACTGGTGGCGGCGTTCACCGTCAGCAACCTGCTGGTAATTGTCAGCACCGTTTCTGCACTGGTCGCCACCGGCTTCTTCGTCGGCAAAAAGATTGGTATGCATCCGATTGATGTCGCCATCGTCTCCTGCTGCCAGAGCGGCCAGGGCGGTACCGGCGACGTGGCGATCCTGACCGCAGGCAACCGCATGAGCCTGATGCCGTTCGCCCAGATTGCTACCCGTATCGGCGGGGCGATTAACGTCTCTGTCTCACTGCTGATTCTGGGCAACTTCCTCGTTTAAGTTTTCAGGAAAGAACAATGAAACTCGCAAGCTTTTTATACCAGGGAAAACGCAGCTACGGCATCGTCCAGGCCGACGGCGTGATTGATTTAGGCCGCCGTCTCGGCGACCGCTACAGCGACCTTAAAGCGCTGCTGCAGGGCAACGGGCTGGCGCAGGCCACCCGCTACCTGAACGACGCCGTGGACGTGCCGATGAGCGCCATCACCTTCTTACCGGTGATTGAGCAGCCGGAAAAGATCCTCTGCGTGGGCATGAACTATGCCGACAAGCGCAAGGAGTTTGACCAGCATAATCCGGCCCCGACGCTGTTTGTCCGCTTCCCGGATTCACAGACCGGCCACAACGAGCCGGTGCTGAAGCCGCGCCACTCCAGCGAATTCGACTACGAAGGCGAGCTGGCGGTGATCATCGGCAAAGGCGGGGAGAACATCAGCCGCGATGACGCCCTGCGCCACGTGGCGGGCTACAGCTGCTACATGGACGGCTCCGCCCGCGACTGGCAGCACACCTGGTTCACCGCCGGTAAAAACTGGCGCAAAACCGGCGCGTTTGGGCCGTGGATGGCGACGGCGGATGAGATCCCGGATCCGCACCAGCTTGCGATCCGCACCTGGCTGAACGGCCGCATGGTGCAGGAAGACAACACCAGCAGCATGATCCACAAGGTTGCGGAGCTGATCGAGTACATCAGCACCTTTACCCGCTTAAGCCCGGGCGACGTGATCATCACCGGATCTCCGGGCGGGGTGGGTAAAAAACGCAATCCGCCGCTGTTTATGAAGGAAGGGGATCGCATTGAGGTGGAGATCGAGCATATCGGTCATCTGAGCAACGTGATCGTGGAAGCGCCAGCCGTCGGGCTTGCGGCAGCACACTGAGTAAGGCGGCATGAACAGTCAACCCATCGATTTTCGCCACACGCTGGTGGCGAAACACCCGGAACGCTTAAGCCAGATCCGTTACCTGCTGGCAGACAGCGGCCTTGGCCTGGACAACGACATCACGCTGTTTGTCGAAGCCTGGTCCGGTTCGCAGCTGGTGGGTTGCGCAGGGCTTGCCGCCAACGTCATCAAATGCGTGGCGGTCAACGAGCAGCTTCGCGGCGAGAACCTCAGCGCGCGGCTGCTGGCAGAGGTGGAAAATGCGGCGCTGGAGTGCGGCCATTTTCACCTCTTCCTCTGCACCCGTCCGTGCAACCGGGAGCGCTTTGCCCGCAGCGGCTTCTGGCCGATTGCCCAGAGCGGGAACAACGCGGTGCTGATGGAGAACACCCCGCAGGGGATCGAACGCTACTGCCGTTCCCTGCGCGCGAAGCGCAAGTGCGGGGAGAACGTTGGCGCGATAGTGATGAACGCGAATCCGTTCACCCTCGGCCACCGCCATCTGGTGGAGCAGGCGGCGCAGAGGTGCGACGCCCTGCACCTGTTCGTGGTGCGCGAAGACGCCTCGTTCTTCCCGTTCAGCGCGCGCCTCGAGATGGTGCGCGCGGGCGTGGCGCATCTGCCGAACGTGGTGGTGCATGAAGGCTCGCAGTACATCATCTCCCGCGCCACCTTCCCGGCCTACTTCCTGAAGGAGACCGGCAAAGTGCAGCAGGCGTGGAGCGAGATCGATGTGCTGATCTTCCGGGACTTCATTGCCCCGGCGCTCGGCATCACGCACCGCTTCATCGGATCGGAGCCGTTTTGCGATATCACCCGCCAGTACAACCAGACGCTGCACGACCTGCTGGCCTCGCATATCGAGGTGGTGGAAATGCCGCGCATCAAGGCCACCGGCAACGCCATATCAGCGTCCGAAGTGCGCCGCTTACTGAAGACACAGCAGTTTTCCCGGATCCGGGAGATTGTCCCGGACTCCACCTTCGCGCATCTCGAAACGCATTACCGTGCGAGTGCGGAAGTCGCTTAACTACCAGGAATTTATCATGAAAATTGTAAGGGAGGCGCTGGCCGGAACGCAGGAGTCCAGCGACCTGATGGTGAAAATCGCTCCCGCTCACGGCGAGCTGGAGATAGTCATCCACAGTGAAGTGATTAAGCAGTTTGGCGAGCAAATTCGCCAGGTGGTCAACGACACGTTGCGCGCCATGAACGTGCACCAGGGATTAATTATTATTGAAGACAAAGGGGCGCTGGACTGTGTGATCCGCGCCCGCCTGCAAAGCGCGCTGATGCGTGCCGCCGATGAACAGGCCATCAACTGGGGGGCGCTGAAATGAGCAAACTCCGCCGCAGTATGCTGTTCCTGCCGGGCGCTAATGCCGCCATGCTTTCCACCGCATTTATCTACCGTCCCGACTCCATCATGTTTGATCTTGAGGACGCCGTCGCCCTGCGCGAGAAGGATACCGCGCGCATGCTGGTGTTCCATGCCCTGCAGCACCCGATGTATCAGGATATCGAAACAGTGGTGCGCATTAACCCACTCAGCACGCCGTTTGGCCTGCTGGATCTGGAGGCTGCCGTGCGGGCCGGCGTGGACGTGATCCGCCTGCCGAAAACCGACACGCCGGACGATATCTACGAGCTGGAAGGCCACCTCGAACGCATCGAGCAGGAGTGCGGCCGCGAGGTCGGCTCCACCCGCGTGATGGCGGCGATTGAATCGGCCATTGGCGTCATCAACGCCGTGGCGATTGCCCGCAGCTCTGTGCGTCTCATCGGCATCGCGCTGGCCGCCTTTGACTACGTGATGGACATGCAGACCGAGCGCGGCGACGGCACCGAGCTGTTCTACGCCCGCTGCGCCGTGCTGCACGCCGCCCGCGCGGCGGGTATCGACGCCTTCGACGTGGTGTGGTCAGACGTTAACGACGAGGCCGGATTCCTGCGCGAGGTCGATCTGATCCGCAAGATGGGCTTTAACGGCAAATCGCTGATCAACCCGCGCCAGATTGACCTGTTGCACAACGCCTACGCCCCGACTCAGGAAGAGGTGGATCACGCCAAAAGAGTGATTGAGGCGGCAGAAGAGGGCGAGCGTAACGGCCTGGGCGTGGTATCGCTCAACGGCAAAATGGTGGATGCACCGATTATTAACCACGCGCAGGTGGTGCTGGAGCGCGCGGCGGCCTCCGGCGTGCGTCGGTAAGGATAAAATAATGAATCAGACTGAACTTCTTCACGTGAATTTCCCCCATCTGCGGGACTTAAAACCGTTTGATACCGCCCACAGCGCGACGCCCTGGCTGGCGGACAGCGACGCGAAGCACAGCCGTAAACTCTGTGCCTCTGTTGAAGAGGCGGTTAAGCGCTGCGGTCTGCAGGACGGGATGACCATCTCCTTCCACCACGCGTTTCGCGAAGGCGACCGGGTAATCAACACCGTCGTGGCGCTGCTGGCGCGAATGGGCTTCAAAAACCTGACGCTGGCTTCCAGCTCGCTAATGACCTGCAACGACGCGCTGATCGAGCATATTGAAAGCGGCGTCATCACCCGGATTTATACCTCCGGTATGCGCGGCAGGCTGGCGGACGCGATCTCCCACGGGCTGATGGACGAGCCGGTGCAAATTCACTCCCACGGCGGTCGCGTGAAGCTGCTCCAGGACGGCGAGCTGAATATTGACGTGGCGTTTCTCGGCGTGCCGTGCAGCGATGAGTTTGGCAACGCCAACGGGACGCACGGCAAATCGTGCTGCGGCTCCCTGGGCTACGCCATGGTGGACGCGCACTTTGCCCGTAAGGTGGTGCTGCTGACCGAAGAACTGGTGCCGTTTCCGAATATGCCCGCCAGCCTGGTGCAGGATCAGGTGGACTACATCGTGCAGGTTGAGAGCGTGGGCGACCCGGCGAAAATCAGCGTCGGCGCGGCGCGGGTCACCAGCAACCCGCGCGAGCTGATGATCGCCCGCTATGCGGCGGACGTCATTGAACACTCCGGCTACTTCAAACCGGGCTTCTCGATGCAGACCGGCTCCGGCGCGGCGGCGACCGCCTGCACGCGCTTTATGGAAGAGAAGATGGAGCGCAGCGGCGTGAAGGCGCGCTTTGCGCTCGGCGGCATCACCGGCAGCCTGGTGGATCTGCACGAGAAGGGGCTCATCGAAAAGCTGCTCGATACCCAGTGCTTTGACGGCCAGGCGGCGGCCTCGCTGGCGCGCAACCCGAACCACGTGGAGATCTCCACCAACGTCTACGCCAACCCCGGCAGCAAGGCGGCAAGCTGCGACCAGCTTGACGTGGTGATCCTCAGCGCCCTCGAAATCGACGTCGATTTCAACGTCAACGTTATCACTGGCTCCGACGGGGTGATGCGCGGCGCGTCCGGTGGACACTGCGACGTGGCCGCCGCGGCAAACCTGACCATCGTCGTAACGCCGCTGTTGCGCAGCCGCATTCCGACGGTCGTGAAGCGGGTTACCACGCGCCTCACGCCGGGCGAGAGCATCGACGTGCTGGTCACCGACCACGGCATTGCGGTCAACCCGGCGCGCCCGGAGATCCGCGAGCGGCTGCTGGAAGCCGGGCTCAAAGTTGTGGATATCAGCGCGCTTTACGAGCGGGCGATTTCTCTGACGGGCGTACCTAAACCGATTGAATTTACCGACAAAATCGTCGGGGTGATCCGCTACCGCGACGGCAGCGTGATCGACACCGTACGACAGGTGAAGGAGGAAGTGTGATTTTAGCGACACCCGTGCGGGCGGGTGTCAGTCTGGACGAACTGCTGGCGGCGAAAGAGCGCCGCGCAGCGCGCCAGGCTGACATGCTCGAGCACTATCAACAACCGGTGATTTCCCTCACGCTGGTCACGCCGGGGGAAATCAAGGACAGCCTGCGCTATCGCAACACCATGGGCGTGGCGCTGCAGATGTGCGACCAGCTGCTGTGGGAAAACCGCTGGCAGGTGCTGGACCGCCAGGTTCTATGGCTCCCGACCGGGCCAGAAGCCCTGTGGTGCGTGGCCCATCCCGCTGTGGAAATCAAAGCGCACTGTTCGGATTTGGAGCAGACGCACCCGCTCGGCAGGCTGTGGGATCTGGACGTGATCTGCCCTCAGCACGGCCACGTCGGGCGTCAGTCGCTGGGCGCAAATTTAAGGCGTTGTCTGATCTGCGACGAGCCCGCTCATGCCTGTTCCCGTTCGCGCGCTCATCCTGTGGAGCAGGTGGTTTCCCGCGTGGAGAAGACGATCGATGACTGGTTTGCTCGCGACTAAACCGCGCCCGGTTGACGTACCCGCGCTTGCCGAGGCGGCGCTGTGGCAGGAGCTGGAGCTGACGCCCAAGCCGGGGCTGGTGGACAAGCTCAATAACGGTTCCCATCGCGATATGGACCACGCGCTGTTCGTCCGCAGCATTGCGGCGATTGCGCCGTGGTTTTCGCGCTTTGCCGAGCTCGGTAACGCGCATGCGGATAAACCCGCTGACGCACAGCTTCGCATTATCCGCCCGATGGGGATGGCCTGCGAGCAGGCGATGTACGCCGCGACGAACGGAGTGAACACCCACAAGGGCGGGATTTTTGCCCTGGGTTTACTGTGCTTCGCCGCCGGGCGTGTGAAACATATCTCCGCAGACAGCCTCTGCTGTGAGGTAAGTAACATCTGCAGCGGGCTGGTGTCGCGGGAGCTGGCCGCGCGCGGCGGACAGGCGACGGCGGGCGAGCGGCAGTTTCAGCAGTACGGCTTAACCGGCGCGCGCGGAGAGGCGGAAAACGGCTTTGCGACGGCGCGTAAGGCGCTGGCGCAGTGGAACGGACAGTCGCTTCACGGCCTGCTGTTGCGCCTGATGGCGGTCAATCAGGACAGTAATCTCGTCTCGCGCGGCGGCATTGAAGGGCTGCGCTACGTTCAGGGCTACGCGCGGGAATTACTGGCGAGTGGCTGGGATCGCGAGGCGTTGCTGAAGATGGATAACGCATTGATTGAACGGAACCTGAGCCCGGGCGGCAGCGCGGATTTGCTGTCGGTGGGGTGGGTGCTCTTTGCAATAAAATAGCCGGGCGGCGGCTTCGCCTTACCCGGCCTACGGTCTGGTTTTGTAGGCCCAGTAAGCGCAGCGCCACCGGGCACAACAATCAATGCGCGATCGGCTGCGCACCGTGCGGTTCACGCACGTGCTTGTACTTGAACAGCGCGATGAACGCGAAGAACAGCACCAGCGAGTACGCCGCGAAGATCAGCCACACAGGCTGCCAGTTGGTAATGCCGTTGGTGGTGTACATCTCAACCACTTTACCGCTTACCACTCCGCCCAGAATACAGCCGAAGCCGTTGGTCATCATCAGGAACATACCCTGCGCGCTGGCGCGAATTTCAGGCTTCACCTCTTTTTCCACAAACACCGAACCGGAGATGTTGAAGAAGTCGAAGGCGCAGCCGTAAACGATCATCGACAGTACCAGCAGTACGGTGCCGAACGGGCTTGGGTCGCCGTAGGCGAACAGACCGAAGCGCAGCATCCATGCCGCGATACTGATCAGCATGACGTTCTTGATGCCGTAGCGGCTCAGGAAGAACGGGATGGTCAGAATGAACAGCGTCTCAGAGATCTGAGAGATGGACATCATCACCGACGCATGTTCAACGATAAAGCTGCCGGAGAACAGCGGGTTGTTATCGAAGCTGTGCAGGAAGGTGTTGCCGAACATGTTGGTGATCTGCAGCTCCGCGCCCAGCAGCATGGAGAAGATAAAGAAGATCGCCATGCGTTTGTTTTTGAACAGCGCGAAGGCGTCCAGGCCGAGCATGGTGCTCCAGCTCTGGTTTTTTTGCTGGTTTGAGACCGGAATGTGCGGCAGCGTCAGGGTAAAGATCGCCAGCAGCACGGAGAGCGCTGCGCCGATATAGAGCTGCATATGGCTCAGTTCGAAGCCCGCGAAGCTCACGCCCCACATCGCCATGATAAAGCCGATAGTTCCCCAGATACGGATTGGCGGGAAATCGGTCACGATATCCATATCCGCGGACTTCAGGCGGTAGTAGGAGATGGTGTTGATCAGGCCAAGCGTTGGCATATAGGCCAGCGAGTTAAGCAGGATCACCATGAACATCGCCCCCGGCGTGGTCACCTGGGCTGCCATAAACAGCGTCCCCGCGCCCACCAGATGGCAAAGCATGTACAGCCATTTCGCACTCAACCATTTATCCGCCACGATGCCCAGCAGCGTTGGCATGAAGACAGCCGCAATACCGAGCGAGCTGTAAACGGCACCGATTGACGCACCATCGAACTTGAGCGTCACAAACATATAGGAGCCGAGTGTAGTCAGCCAGCTACCCCACAGGCAGAACTGCAGAAACGACAAAATTTTAAGCTGCAGCTTAAGGTTCATGTTACTTTCCTCACAAGTGAGCGGGAGATATGTTGTTTTGGGAACATTCAGGGTTGTTATTTGATGCAATTCTATCAGTTGGCAACGATATGTTTTGTTACCTCCCGCAAAAAAATGCAATCCACATTAATTTGCAGTTTGGATTGTGATGCAAATAACATTTTCGTATGGGTGGTGTTGGATAGGTGCGGCCTGATGCCCTCACCCTGACCCTCTCCCCCAGGGAGAGGGGAAACAGAACACCTTCTCCCAGAGGGGAGAAGGTGTGCCGATCACCGGCGACGATAGTTCTTCTGCGCCGTATTCACCTTATACAGATAGCGACGGGATTCCGCAGACGGGTGCCGGGTGGTGAGGGTAGAGTAGACATCCCCCGGCGCCATGCTGTTGATGATGTTTGCGGCCTGCACTTTGTCATTCGAGAAGACGCGCAGCACGCTGCCCGCGCCGCCGTTATAGGCGGTGATCACCGCATAGCGGCGCGACGTAGGGTTATCAATTCCGCCCAGGTACACATTGTTCAGCATCGCCAGATAGGCCGTGCCGGTATCAATGTTGCTCTGCGGATCGAACAGATAGCTGCGGCTCGGCGTGCCGGATTTCCCCTGCGCGCGGAAGACGTCTTTACCGGCGCTGTGCTGCACAACCTGCATCAGCCCCAGGGCGTCGGAACGGCTTACCGCGTACGGGTTGAACGAGGATTCGGTCTGCATAATCGCCAGGATCAGCGACTCATCCACGCCGTACTTGCGCGAGGCCTGACGCACCATCCCAATGTACTTATGCGCACGCTTGTCCAGGTGGTTTGGGACGAGGTTGATGGTGACGCTGTAGATAATCTTCAGACCGTTAGAGCGGCTTTTCAGGCGCGTCTGCAGCAGGTAGTCGGCAAATTTCGTGGCGCGACCTTCCCAGCGGATCGGCTGGCCGGTCTGATCGACAACCTGGCCGTACAGGAACGGCTCTTTCGAGATCGTGATATCGTCGGCATCGGAGTAGAGATCGATAGATCCAGGATCGTCACCCATCAGCAGGGTTTTGACGATCGCCTGACGCAGTCGTGCCGCAGGGTCGGTGCCTGCGATGGTTTCAACCGTTATCGTACCCTCATCAAAGTTGATGTGGCTTCGGGTCTGATAGGCGTCGGTGTACTTAACGTAGTCCTTCGGTCCTGCAATAAGAACTTCGTTAAATCCCCATATGTTCTCGATGTTGTGGGCAAACTGCCCCATCAAAATGTCAAAACCGTTGGTGTCCTTGATCCAGGCTTCGTTGTAATCTTCGCCTTTTTTTGACGAACACGAGACAAGCAACGGCGCAACAAGGGCTAGCGCTAAAAGTTTTTTCATCATTCCGGGAGTGCGTGTTGTGTTTGCTTTAACGGCGGGGTTTCCCCCGCACGCTGTTATTTTTCCGGTGGCGTATAGCCTTCGATGTGCACGTCTTTACCTTCGAACAGGAAGCTCACCATCTCCTGCTCCAGCAGCTTGCGGTGTTCCGGGTTCATCATGCTGAGTTTTTTCTCGTTGATCAGCATGGTCTGCTTTTTCTGCCACTGTCCCCAGGCTTCTTTGGAGATTTCATTGTAGATGCGTTTACCCAGGTCGCCCGGATAAAGCTGGAAATCCTGGCCTTCAGCGTCACGCTGCAGGAAAGTACAAAAAATCGTTCTGGCCATACTCATTCCTCTTTTTCTTGTCGATGCTAAACCATTGCACCGGCACGTAATTGCTGTAACAGGCGCTCCACGGGAGCCGCCAGTCCGACTGATGGCGGTTGCGCTAAGTTATACCAGAGAGCGGTGCCTTCATCCATGCACGAGGCAAATGACGACACGGGAAGCCACATGGGTACAATATCCAGGTGGAAATGGCTGAACGTATGGCGAAACGCGGTCAGCTGCGTCAGGTTATCGGCAGCAATCCCGCGCTGTTTAAGCCATTCACGCAGCAAATCTTCATCTTCAAACTGTGGGAAGCAGTATAGACCACCCCACAGACCGCTCGGTGGACGCTGGGCGAGGAAGACCTCGTCGCCGTGCTGCATCAGCAGCATATAGCCGGTGCGCTCCGGCAGCGTCTGTTTGGGTTTCTTACCCGGATATTGCGCCCATGAATGGTTGGCATACGCCACGCAGAGATTATTCACCGGGCAGAGTTCGCATTTTGGTTTTGAGCGCGTGCAGACCATCGCGCCGAGATCCATCATCGCCTGGTTGAAACGCTCGACGCCGTTAGCCGGGGTGACCGCTTCACTTATTTCCCAAAGACGTTTTTCAACGTCCTTCTTCCCCGGCCAGCCGTCGACGGCGTAGCAGCGTGCCAGCACGCGCTTCACGTTGCCGTCGAGGATCGGGAAATGCTTGCCTAAAGACAGGGAGAGAATGGCGCCTGCGGTTGAACGTCCGACGCCGGGGAGATCGGCCACCTCATCGAAGGTTTCCGGGAATTTCCCGTTGTGGCGCATGGCAACCTGCTGTGCGGCCTTGTGAAGGTTACGCGCGCGGGCGTAATAGCCAAGACCGGTCCACAGGTGCAGGACCTCGTCCAGCGGGGCGTTGGCCAGATCGGTCACCGTCGGGAAGCGCGCCATAAAACGCTCGAAGTAAGGGATCACCGTGGCGACCTGCGTTTGTTGCAACATCACCTCGGAGAGCCATACTTTGTAAGGCGTTTTTTCAATTTGCCAGGGCAGGGTTTTACGCCCGTATTTGTCGTACCAGTCCAGCACCTGGGCTGAAAATTGAGAGGCTTGCATGGTCATCGATTCGCATAATCAGGGACGCAGATTGCAGCACAGCGTCAATCTGCTGTAAACCGGATCTTTCCCATGCTTGCATAGAAGCCTTAACTTTGGATAATGCCCGTTTCCCGAACATTCTCACAAGCAGACAACTCTTTTATGAAAAACGACGTCATTTCACCGGAATTTGATGAAAACGGTCGCCCGCTGCGCCGTATTCGCAGCTTTGTCCGCCGTCAGGGCCGCCTGACAAAAGGGCAGCAACATGCGCTGGACAACTACTGGCCGGTGATGGGCGTTGAGTTCAGCGAGCAGCCTCTGGATTTTGCCGAGCTGTTTGGTCGCGACGCGCCGATCACGCTGGAAATTGGCTTCGGTATGGGCGCCTCGCTGGTGACCATGGCGAAAGCGCGACCGGAGCAGAACTTCCTCGGTATCGAAGTCCACTCCCCGGGCGTGGGGGCATGCCTGGCAACGGCCCATGAAGAGGGCGTTGAGAACCTGCGCGTGATGTGTCACGACGCGGTGGAAGTGCTGCATAAAATGATTCCTGACAATTCTTTAACCATGGTTCAGCTCTTTTTCCCTGACCCGTGGCACAAAGCACGTCATAATAAACGCCGTATCGTTCAGGCACCGTTTGCCGAGCTGGTTAAAAGCAAGCTGAAGCTGGGCGGTGTCTTCCATATGGCGACCGACTGGGAACCGTATGCGGAACATATGCTGGAAGTGATGTCGTCGCTGGACGGTTACAAAAACCAGTCTGCGAGCAACGACTATGTACCGCGTCCGGAATCGCGTCCGGTAACGAAATTTGAACAGCGTGGCCATCGTCTTGGTCACGGTGTATGGGACTTAATGTTCGAGAGGGTGAAATAATGGCAAAGAATCGTAGCCGTCGTCTGCGTAAAAAGATGCACATCGAAGAATTCCAGGAAGTGGGCTTCTCCGTTGCGTGGCGTTTCCCGGAAGGCACCAGTGTAGAGCAGATCGATCAGGACGTGGATGCGTTCATCAATGACGTGATTGAGCCAAACAAGCTGGCCTTCGACGGTAGCGGCTACCTGGCCTGGGAAGGTCTGATCTGCACCCAGGAAGTGGGTAAATGCACCGAAGAACATCAGGCGCTGGTACGTAAATGGCTTGAAGACCACAAGCTCGAAGATGTACGCGTCAGCGAACTTTTCGACGTTTGGTGGGACTAATAAAGCAATAAGGGGCCAGCATTAGCTGGCCCATTTTGTCTGAGGGAGTGTTTAAGATGCGCAAAACGTTGCTGGCTGTTGCTTTGATGGCAACCGGATTCACCGCCCATGCGGATTATCAATGTAGCGTCACCCCGCGTGATGACGTGGTGTTAAGCCCGCAAACCGTGCAGGTCAAAGGCGAGAACGGCAATCTGGTGATTACGCCGGATGGTAACGTGACGTTTAACGGCAAGCCGCAAAACCTGACTGCCGCGCAGCGCGAGCAGGCGAAGGATTACCAGGCTGAGCTGCGTACCGCACTGCCGTGGATCAACGACGGCGCGCTGACCCGCGTTGAGAAAAGCCGCGTCGCGCTGGATAAGATCATCACCAAAGAGGTGGGTGAGAGCAGCAACATGCGCACCCGCCTGACGAAGCTCGATAAGCAGCTTAAAGAGCAGATGAACCGCATTATCGAGACGCGCACCGACGGCCTGACGTTCCACTACAAGGCGATCGATCAGGTCCGCGCTGACGGGCAGCAGCTGGTGAATCAGGCGATGGGCGGCATCCTGCAGGACAGCATCAACGAAATGGGGGCGAAAGCCGTGCTGAAAGGCGGCGGTAACCCGCTGCAGGGCGTGCTGGGCAGCCTGGGCGGCTTGCAGACCTCCATTCAGAACGAGTGGAAGAACCAGGAAGATGATTTCCAGCAGTTCGGCAAAGACGTGTGTAAACGTGTGGTGTCGCTGGAAGATAGCCGGAAGGCGCTGGTGGGGACGCTTAAGTAAGATCTCTGCGCGCTGGGCCCCTCACCCCGGCCCTCTCCCCATGGGAGAGGGTGTAATCGTTCCCTCTCCCTGTGGGAGAGGGTTAGGGTGAGGGCATCAGGCATTGCAGTCGTTGCAGAATAGCTATCAACACCTCCTCCTCATTAGCCCTGAATTCGTTATTCCAGAACCGTAAGACTTCCCATCCGTTCGCATTCAAAAACTCGGTACGCCGTGAATCATACTTCTCTTTGTTCTGATGCTGACCCCCGTCCAGCTCAACGATCAGCTTCGCCTTAAAGCAGGCGAAATCCACGATGTACGGACCAATAGGCATCTGCCGACGAAACTTATACCCAAAGAAGCGACGACCCCTGAGCAAATACCAGAGGAGTAATTCTTCGGGCGTCATTTGTTTGCGGAGTTGTTTTGATTTTTCCATCCCCACACTCTGCCAGCCTTTTCCTCAGCCGGCAGAGCGGGATGCTAAATCCTGAATAAGCCTTCAGGATTCTTCGGCGAGGAACAGTTCAAGAAGGGAGTTTAAGAACAGCTTGCCGTGCTCGGTGATCTGCCAGTATTCCTCACTCTCGGTGAGATACCCCTGGGCCAGCGCTTCGTCGATCTGCGGGCGAATCACCGACTCCGGCAGCCCGGTGTAACGCGCAAACTCCGCGCGCGGCGCGGCTTCCAGCAGACGGAAGCGGTTCATGAAGAACTCAAACGGTTTATCCGCCGCCTCAACGTCGTGCTGACGCTCCAGGTAGCGGCCTTCCATGTATCCGCGCGGGTGGCGGGTTTTGGCGGTGCGCAGAATGCGCCCGTCCGGGAAGGTCACCTTGCCGTGCGCGCCGCAGCCAATCCCCAGATAGTCGCCAAAGCGCCAGTAGTTCAGGTTGTGCTGGCACTGATAGCCCGGCTTCGCATACGCGGACGTTTCATACTGCTGATAGCCCGCAGCGGTTAGCAGCCTGTGACCCTGCTCGAAGATATCCCAGAGCGCGTCGTCGTCCGGCAGCACCGGCGGGCGGGAACCGAACAGCGTGTTTGGCTCAATGGTGAGCTGATACCACGACAGGTGCGGCGGGTTCAGTTCGATCGCCTGGCGCAGGTCGTCCAGCGCCTCTTCCAGCGACTGATCCGGCAGGCCGTGCATCAAATCGAGGTTGAAGCTGCGAAGGCCAAGACCGGTCGCCAGGTTTGCCGCGCGCTTCGCCTCTTCCGGGCCATGAATGCGCCCCAGACGTTTTAGCTTTGGTTCGCTAAAGCTCTGCACGCCGATGGAGATGCGGTTCACGCCCGCGCGCTGATACTCGACAAAACGGTCGGCCTCAACGGTGCCGGGGTTGGCTTCCATCGTAATTTCAGCATCCGCCGCCAGGTTCAGGCGCGAACGCACGCCGTCCAGCAGCGTTTGCATCGCCGGGCCTGACAGCAGGCTCGGCGTACCGCCACCAATGAAAATGGTCTTAACTTCACGTCCCTGTGCGTAAGGTACATCGGCATCCAGGTCGGCCAGCAGATGCGCAACGTAGTCATCGTGCGGCACTTCGCCCTTCAGCGCGTGCGAGTTGAAATCGCAGTACGGGCATTTCTGCACGCACCACGGGATGTGAATATACAGACTCAGAGGCGGCAAATTAGCCATTACGCAGTGCTTCCAGTAACAGTTTCAGCGCGCGTCCACGGTGGGAAATCGCGCTTTTTTCTTCGCGGGTCAGTTCCGCAGCGGTTTTGTCCTCGGTCGGGACAAAGAAAATAGGGTCGTAGCCAAAGCCGCCGTTGCCAGCCGCTTCACGGGTAATCACGCCCGGCCAGCTGCCGTGGCAGACGATCGGCGTAGGGTCTTCCGCGTGGCGCATATAGACCAGCACGCAGTGAAACTGCGCGGTGCGCTGTTCGTCCGGTACGTCTTTCAGGGCGACAAGCAGCTTTTCCAGATTCTGCTGGTCGGTGGCGTCAACGCCGGAATAGCGCGCAGAGTAAATCCCCGGGGCACCGCCGAGAAAATCCACGGCCAGGCCGGAGTCGTCGGCAATCGCGGGCAGGCCGGTAATCTGCGCGGCGTGACGCGCTTTCAGGATCGCGTTTTCGATAAACGTCAGCCCCGTCTCTTCGGCGGACTCGACGCCAAGCTCGGTCTGGGCAACCACGTCCAGCCCAAAATCATTTAATAGCGAGGCCAGCTCGCGCACTTTACCGGCGTTGCCGGTCGCGAGAACAACTTTCTGCATGGTTTAGTCCTGTTCTTTCAGAGCCGCGACTTCCGTCGGGATAGATTGCGGATTAAGGATTTTTACCTGTTTATGTCGCCCAAGCTCACCTTTTTCAATGATGACCTGGCTTTTGGCGACGCGAAACTGTTTTGCCAGATATTTGGTCAGATGCGCGTTCGCCTGGCCGTCAACCGGTGGGGCGGTGATGGCGACTTTTAATTCGTCGCCATGCAGCCCAACAATACCGTCACGGCTGGCTTTCGGCTGAATATACAGCCGCAAAACCAGCCCGTCAGCGCAGGTGCTTACGGCACTCATAGCGCCATCCACAGCCCCGGCAGCAGCATATCGCCCGTGGACTGCAGCAGTTCAGCGATCCCCATGTTGATCACATAGAGCAGCAGAACCAGGATCATCGGCGAAAAATCGATGCCGCCCATAGACGGAAGCAGGTTACGGATTGGACGCAGCAGCGGCTCGGCCAGCTGAATCAAGGCATACTCTACCGGGCTACGGCCCTGGCTCACCCAGCTCATGATCGCCATGACCAGCAGCACCCAGAAAATCAGCAGGCCGATGGTTTTGATCAGAATCAGAACGGCGGCAATCCAGATAATCGGCTGGAAGGTGATGACCATAAACAGCACGATCGCTTTGATAACGCTCAGAATAAACGCTACCAGCAGAGACGAACTGTCGATGGGACCCATCGCCGGGATAATGCGGCGCAGCGGTCCGACAACAGGTTGCGTGATTTTCACGACAAACTGCGAGAACGGATTATAAAAATCACAGCGGGCCCACTGCATCCAGACGCGCAGCAAAAGCGCCATCGTATACAGCTCAAGCACTGTTGAGAGCAGGAAAGTCAACGTCTTCATGGCGTTCCTCAGGTTTCCTTATTATTTTGAGTAGTCGCGCGCACCGAAAATTGCCGTACCGATGCGCACCATAGTGCTGCCTGCCGCGATGGCGGCTTCCATATCATCTGACATGCCCAGTGAAAGCGTGTCTACCGTGTTATAGCGCGCTTTAAGCGCCTCAAATGCTACAGCCATTTGCTGTGCCACGGCAAACTGCCTTTCATAACTTGACTCAGGCGCCGGAATTGCCATCAGCCCGCGCAGGGTCAAGCGCGGCAGTTCGGCCACCTCGGCGGCCAGCGCGTCCAGCTCGCTCAGCGCAATGCCGGACTTGCTGTTTTCGTCGCTGATGTTGACCTGAATCAGCACGTCAAGCGCTGGCATTTCTGCCGGACGCTGGTCATTCAGGCGGGTAGCAATACGCAGGCGATCGATGGTGTGGCACCAGTCGAAGTGTTCTGCTACCAGACGGCTTTTGTTCGACTGCAGGGGGCCAATAAAGTGCCACTGCAGATCCGTATTCCCCTGTTCCTGGAAGTAGCGAATTTTATCCACGCCTTCCTGCACGTAGTTTTCACCAAAGGCCCGCTGGCCTGCATCAATAGCTTCTGCGATGGCGCTCGCAGGCTTGGTTTTGCTGACTGCAAGCAGCGTAATTTCTTCTGAAGCACGGCCGCAGCGCGCTGCGGCGGCTGAGATTTTGTCCCGGACCTGTGCCAGGTTATGCGCAATGTCGTTCATTTTCCGAGGAATAGTCTATGGATGTGGAAGAAATTGTGGCCCTTAGTGTAAAGCATAACGTCTCCGATCTACACCTGTGCAGTGATTCGCCACCGCGCTGGCGCAGATTAGGTCGGCTTGAGCCTGCGCCTTTTCCGCCTCCCGATGTCGGAGCGTTATTGAAAGCGTGGCTCAACGATGAGCAGCAGGGGATCTGGTGGGCAAAGGGGCAGGTGGATTTTGCCGCGACGGTAACGGGAGGCCAGCGGCTGCGCGGCAGTGCCTTTAAGCAGATGAGAGGTGTCTCTGTTACGCTGCGGCTGCTGCCGCGTAGCTGCCCACAGCTCTCTTCGCTGGGCGCGCCGCGGGCGATCCCGGAACTGTTGTCCAATGACGCCGGGCTGATTCTGGTCACGGGGGCGACCGGCAGCGGCAAATCCACTACGCTGGCGGCGATGGTCGATTTTCTCAACCACCATGCTGACGGCCATATCCTGACGCTTGAAGATCCGGTGGAGTTTATCTACCAGAGCGAACGTTGTCTGATCCAGCAGCGGGAGATAGGCCAGCACAGCCCGTCATTTGCTGAAGCGCTGCGCAGCGCCTTACGCCAGGATCCGGACGTTATTTTGCTGGGGGAGCTGCGCGACAGCGAAACGATCCGCCTGGCGCTGACGGCGGCGGAAACCGGACACCTGGTACTGGCGACGCTGCATACGCGCGGGGCATCGCAGGCGATTGAACGGCTGGTCGATACGTTCCCGGCGCAGGAGAAAGATCCTGTGCGTAACCAGCTGGCCGGCAGCCTGCGGGCGGTGCTGGCGCAGAGGCTGCTTCCCGATCTGCAGGGCGGGCGCGTCGCGTTGTATGAACTGCTGGTGAACACTGCGGCGGCGGCGAATTTGATTCGTGAAGGGAAAACGTGGCAACTGCCCGGGATCATTCAAACCGGTCAGCAGGCAGGAATGCAGAACTTTGACCAGAGCCTGGCGGAGAGACGGGCGCAGGGCCGGCTGTAGGCCCCCGTGCTTAAAAGCCCTGCTCGAAATAGCTTTCGAGGATAATCACGGCAGAAGCGGAGTCCACGCTGCCCTTGTTGAGCGCACGGAAGCCGCCGTGCTCAAACAGGCCGGCACGCGCTTCGACGGTGCTGAGACGCTCGTCGTGAAGCTTTACGGAGACGCCAAAGCGGCCATGGATTTTATTGGCGAACTTACGCGCCCGGGCGGTAAGCGGCTGTTCTGTGCCGTCCATGTTCAGCGGGAGCCCAACAATCACGTCATCCGGCTGCCACTCTTTAAGCAGACGTTCGATAAGATTCCAGTCTGGCGTGCCGTCATTGGCCTTCAGGGCCGTAAGCGGACGCGCGGTACCGGTGATACGCTGACCCACGGCGACGCCAATGCTTTTGGTACCAAAATCGAAGGCCAGAAGCGTTCCGCTCATCAGGCGTGCCCCGCTACGCCAGGCATGGTCAGGATATCAATGCCAATCAGCTTCGCCGCGTCGCGCCAGCGATCGGCGATAGGGGTTTTAAACAGGATATTCATGTCCGCTGGCGCGGTAAGCCAGGCGTTATCGAGGATCTCTTGCTCAAGCTGGCCTTTCTCCCACGACGAATAGCCCAGCGCCACCAGCACTTCAGAAGGCTGCTCTGCGGTGCCCAGCGTTTCAAGCACGTCGCGCGAGGTCGTGATAACGGTGTTATCCGAAATTCGAATGCTTGAAGAGAATACCGGCGGCGTATGCAGGATAAAGCCGCGATCTTCTGCAAGAGGTCCACCCAGCATCACCGGTTTATCAAGCCGGATTTCCGGCAGTCGCGCTTCAGCCGGTATTTTCAGCTTGTCCAGAATTCCTTCAACCTGAAGATTTTCCAGTGGTTTATTGATGATAATACCCATCGCGCCGTCTTCATTGTATTCACAAATATAAACCACGGCGCGGCGAAAAATCGGATCCTGGAGAGCAGGCATGGCAATAAGAAAGTGATGCTGTAAATTCATTGTCAGAGGTACTGTTTCCTGGTTTAAAAAGCGACAGCGCCCAGTATGGGGACAAACTCAGGCGCTGTCACTAATAGTATTGTTAGGTTATTTTTGTAAACGTTTTTCGATAGCGTCCATCAGCATTCCGGTGATCGAAATCGGGAATTCCGCTTCAATTTCACGAATGCAGGTCGGGCTGGTGACGTTCACTTCGGTCAGACGATCGCCGATGATATCCAGACCGACGAAGATCAGGCCTTTGGCTTTCAGCGTTGGGCCAACGCGGCGGGCAATTTCCCAGTCGCTTTCGGTCAGCGGGCGCGGCTCACCGCGGCCACCGGCTGCCAGGTTCCCACGAGTTTCGCCACCCTGCGGGATACGCGCCAGGCAGTAAGGAACCGGTTCGCCATCTACCACCAGAACGCGTTTATCGCCGTCTTTAATCGCCGGAATATAGTTCTGCGCCATGCAGTAACGCGTGCCCAGTTCGGTCAGCGTTTCGGCAATCACGCCAATGTTCGGGTCGCTCTCCTTAACGCGGAAAATCGACGCGCCGCCCATGCCGTCCAGCGGCTTCATGATGATATCACCGTGCTTCTGCCAGAATTCCTTCAGCTGCGCTTTGCTGCGGGTCACCAGGGTTTCCGGCGTCAGGTCAGAGAACCAGGCGGTGTAGAGCTTCTCGTTGCAGTCGCGCAGGCTCTGCGGCTTGTTGACGATCAGCGTGCCTTTCTCTTCTGCACGCTCAAGGATGTAGGTGCTGTAAATGTATTCGGTGTCGAACGGCGGATCTTTACGCATCAGGATGACGTTGAGATCGGCCAGGGCAATATCCTGCTCGGTGCCGAACTCGTACCATTTGTCGTAGTTCTGCTCGACGTTAACGATGCGGGTGCGGGCGCGAGCTTCACCGTTGATCAGGTAAAGATCGTTCATCTCCATATAGTGGAGTTCATAGCCGCGACGCTGCGCTTCCAGCAGCATGGCGAAGCTGGAATCTTTCTTGATGTTAATGTTTGCGATGGGGTCCATCACGATGCCGAGCTTGATCATGTTCTTCTCCGTTAATGCTTCAACCCAGATCGCCAAACCGTACCTGTAGCGCGGTAATGGCCGTGAGTGCCGTTGTCTCAGTGCGCAGAACGCGAGGTCCCAACAGAATATCAGTAAACTGGTAACGTGCCGTCATCGCAATTTCGTCCGCCGACAGGCCGCCTTCGGGGCCAATCAGCAGGCGTACGCGCTCAACGGGCAGGGGCAGCGTATTGATGCTGGCGCTGGCGCGCGGATGAAGATTGAGCTTCAGCCCGCTTTCCTCTTCTGCACACCAGTCCTCCAGATCCATCGCCGGGCGGATCTCCGGAATACGGTTGCGGCCACTCTGTTCGCAAGCCGCAATGGCGATTTTCTGCCACTGCTGGATCTTTTTGTTCAGACGTTCCGCATCCAGTTTAACGCCGCAGCGCTCAGAAAAAAGTGGCGTAATGAGGCTTACACCCAGTTCAATGGATTTCTGTATGGTGAACTCCATTTTCTCGCCGCGCGACATCACCTGGCCCAGATGGATGTGCAGCGGTGATTCCCGATCATCCACTTCGCCACGCAGGACGTTAACGTGTACGCTTTTTTTATCAGACCGCGTGATTTCCGCGTCGAAAACCTGGTTCGAGCCGTCGAACAGCTGTATTGCCTGGCCTGCGCCCATGCGCAGCACGCGGCCAACGTGGTTGGCGGCGTCATCAGACAAGGCGATTTCGCGGCCTGCGGTAATCAGTTCAGGATGGTAAATGCGGGGAATGCGCATAGTCAGAAATTCCATGTGTCATGCGATATAAGCGAATTGCCGTAGTGTAGGTTAGCTCTTTTGCGCCTGGCAAGCCCGCTGGACGTAAGGGTTGTGATTCCCCTGGACTCTGGCGATACGTTCGTCGCGCTGGCATTCCCACTCCGTCACCGGGTACTGCTTGTCCCAGGCGTTGAACAGCTGCGTCTGCTGGCGGGAGAGGTTGAGGTCGTAACGGTCACGCATATAGAAGTAGGTGCGGGCAATGCTGCCGCGCGCGCGGGCAGGGGGCTCGGCGACTTTCTCTTTAAAATCAACCTTCATACCGCACTGGCCGTACTGGCCTTCGCCACCGTTCCACTGGCTGTACATGAAATTACCCCGGTCGCCGTTCACTTCACCTACGGCAGGCTGCAGGTTATGCATATCGCTTTCCATCTGGCGATAAATCGGATCTTTGGCGCAGTTTTTTCGTCCGCCATCCTGCCAGCACTGGCGCTGGTGGCCAAACTGCCAGGCCGGAACGACATGTTCCCATTCAATGCGGCTGGCGCGGTTTTCGTTTTTACGCACCTTATAGCCGCAGGACTCAAGGTCAACGACCCCTTTTTTACCCTGCCAGTTAATTTTACAGCCGCAGTAGAAATCGCCCGGCACATCGGCGTTTACCTTCACGCCTGCTGCCTTGGCCTGGGAAAAACTGTTGATACCGTCGGCCAGAGCATGGCCTGAGAGCGCCGTCGTCAGAAAGGCGACCGCGAGAGAAAAATTACGGGACATCTTACACTCCGTGTCAAAACGAGCCCGCAACGTAACGAATGTTGTTCCCGTATGCAATCAGTCAGATCAGGAAAGTTCCTGAAAGTTCGGATGATTATTCCGCAACCAGCGGCTCGCCGCATTTGACGCAGCGGTAGGTCGCCTCGCCGCGCACCACGCGATTATGGCGGCGGACGGTAAGCTGGTGCTGCTGACACTGGCAGCGGTAGGGGAAGGTATTGCGGCGCACCGATTCCAGCTCGAACTGATGGGTGCGGCGTGCCGGAACGCCGAGCACCGCTTCCATCATCCACTTCCACTCCTTGCCGTGGGGCGCGACGCGTCCGAAGTGTTTCCACACCAGCAGATGCGCCAGCTCGTGCGGTACCACTTCCTCGATAAACGCCTGCTGGTTTTCCATCATCAGCACCGGGTTAAGGCGGATCTCATACGGCTCGAGCCAGGCGGTACCCGCCGCGGTTCCGCGCTGCTGATAAACGATCTTAGGTTCAGGGTAATTACGGCCGAGCTTCAGGTTTGCCTGGGCGAGTTTTTCCCGCAGGCAGCGCATAACGGCTTGCTGAAGGGCGATGGGGAGACGGGGTGCTTTCATAGGGGCAGAGCATAAAGCGCGAAGCGGGGAGGCGCAAGAGGCGCCTCCCGCGTGAGGATCAGTCGTGGGCGCCGATTTCGCGCAGCGGACGACCTTTCATCAGGTTACGTTCAATATGTTCCAGAGAAACGTGTTTGGTTTCTGGAACCAGCCAGATTGTCAGCACAATAAAGAAGATATTCAGACCGGCGTAGACCCAGAAGGTGTTCGCGTTGCCCAGGGTATTGAGCATGGTCAGGAACGTTGCTCCGACGATCATGTTGGCAATCCAGTTGGTTGCGGTAGAGCAGGTGATACCAAAATCACGCCCTTTCAGCGGCTGGATCTCAGAGCACAGCACCCAAATCAGCGGGCCAGCGCTCATCGCAAACCCGACGATAAACATCAGCAGCATGCCGACCGCAAAGTACTGGGCGGTTGGTGAGTGAATGCCTACATGCATCATGGTACCGAGGACACCCATACCGGCAGCCATCACCAGGAAGCCCAGCGTCAGCGTTGGCTTACGTCCCCAGCGGTCCACCAGACCGATGGCGATAAAGGTCGCCAGCACGTTGGTCAGACCCACGATGACGGTCCCCCACATTTGTTCGGTGGTGTTGGTATAGCCCGCCAGCTCAAAGATTTTTGGCGCGTAATACATGATGACGTTCATCCCGGTGAACTGCTGCATCACCTGAAGCAATACGCCAAGGAACACCGCGCGGCGGAAGTTGCTGTTCTCTTTAAACAGCGCCCAGCCGGACTGTTTGACCTTCAGACTTTCGCGGATCTCTTCCAGCTCGTTTTTCGCTTCGGCGCTGGTATCGCGCAGGCGCATCAGCACGCGTTCGGCATCGTGGAATCGACGTTTGGCGGCGAACCAGCGCGGGCTGTCCGGCAGGAAGAAGACGCCAATCAGCAGCAGAATGGCCGGGATGATGATCACGCCGAGCATCCAGCGCCATGCGCCGCTGTAGCTAAACGCGGTATCGGAAAGGTACGCGCCCAAAATACCGATGGTGATCATGAGCTGGTACATCGAAATCATACTGCCGCGGATTTTCTCCGGCGCGATTTCAGACAGGTAAAGCGGGGCGGTATAGGACGCCACGCCCACGGCCAGGCCGAGCAGCACGCGGGAAACCAGCAGGACCTCAACGTTAGGCGCAGCGGCAGAGAAGAGTGAACCGGCAACGAACAGGATCGCGCCGATCATCAGGCTCTTTTTACGCCCGAGCTTGAAGGAGAGCCAGCCGCTGCCGACGGCACCCACTGCGGCGCCAAACATCATGGAGCTGACCACCCACTCCTGGGTGTGAGCGCTGATCTGGAACTCGTCAGTAATGAAAGGTAATGCACCGGCAATGACGCCGATATCCAGGCCAAAAAGTAATCCTGCCAGGGCGGCGAGGAAACAGACGAAGAATGTCATCGCCTTGTTGGACGTACGCCCCTGTTTTTTATTGTCAGGCATTATGCCCTCCAGTTGGGTTATCAGTTTTATTGATGTAAAGGGTAGGTGAGTGACCCGTAAAAATATGTGAGATTAATCACATAGGTGTAATCGGTTACACTAAGGTGCAACCGTAAAAATAATTAAAGCATTGAAAATATAGAGGTAAACGAGGTGATATGCATCGCGAAAGAACACATTTCAGACTTAACTGAAAGGAGATGTAACAGCAGAAGAAAGGCGATCATGCAAAGAGAATATTCTGAAAGCGAGACGCATCCGGTGCGGTGTAATCGGTTCCATATGTGCGCCTTTGCGGCGTCACCCGACAAAAAAAGGCCAGCCCGAAGGCTGGCCTTTTATCACGCAGATGTCAGTCGATTACTTCAGACCGGCAGCTTCACGCAGCAGGGCGGCTTTGTCGGTTTTTTCCCATGGGAAATGTTCACGACCAAAGTGACCGTATGCAGCGGTTTCTTTGTAGATTGGGTGCAGCAGATCCAGCATCTGAATCAGGCCGTATGGACGCAGGTCGAAGAACTCGCGCACCAGCAGAGTCAGCTGTTCTGAAGGCACTTTCTCGGTACCAAAGGTTTCAACCATGATGGAGGTTGGCTCAGCCACGCCGATCGCGTAGGAAACCTGGATCTCACAGCGGTCAGCCAGGCCGGCAGCAACGATGTTTTTCGCCACATAACGCGCCGCGTACGCCGCAGAACGGTCAACTTTAGACGGATCTTTACCGGAGAACGCACCGCCACCGTGGCGCGCCATGCCGCCGTAGGTATCAACGATGATTTTACGACCGGTCAGGCCGCAGTCACCCATTGGGCCACCGATAACGAAGCGTCCGGTTGGGTTGATGAAGAATTTGGTCGCAGAGCTCAGCCATTCGGTCGGCAGAACCGGCTTGATGATCTCTTCCATCACTGCTTCCTGCAGAGATTTCTGATCGATTTCTTCGGAGTGCTGGGTAGACAGAACGACCGCGTCAATACCGACGATTTTGCCGTCGTCGTACTGGAAGGTGACCTGGCTTTTCGCATCAGGGCGCAGCCACGGCAGAGTGCCGTTTTTACGCACTTCAGCCTGACGCTGCACCAGACGGTGTGCGTAGGTGACCGGTGCTGGCATCAGCACGTCGGTTTCGTTGGTTGCATAGCCGAACATCAGGCCCTGGTCGCCCGCGCCCTGTTCCAGCGGATCGGCACGGTCAACGCCCTGGTTGATGTCCGGAGACTGTTTGCCAATCGCGCTCAGAACCGCGCAGGAGTTGGCATCAAAGCCCATATCAGAATGCACATAGCCGATCTCACGCACCGTATTACGGGTGATCTCTTCGATATCAACCCATGCGCTGGTGGTGATCTCACCGCCAACCAGAACCATGCCGGTTTTGACATAGGTTTCGCACGCTACGCGCGCTTTTGGATCCTGCGCCAGGATCGCATCCAGCACCGCATCGGAGATTTGGTCAGCAATTTTATCAGGATGTCCTTCTGATACGGACTCGGACGTAAACAGGTGTTTTGCCATGTTTTATTTCACCTAAGAGGAATTTGGTTAGCTCAAGCTGCTGTGTGGAATAGCCAAAGGAGATAATTCTACCAAGGCCTGCAGGTTTTTGACACTGGCAGTATGAGTGTTAATCAGTATAGATGGATTAACATCTGGATGGCTATTTTAGGTCACTTCTTCGCCCGATTTCCAGTTTTTTTTGACTAACCTCTCACTCAGTTGAAATTGCGGCTGGCAATAATTCCTGACGGCCCCGGCAACACGCACATTTATCTTTTGCTTTTTACCCCTGTTCTCGGTATAAAACGCGGCGCGCGGCTCATATAAAATAAGCGCTCGATGAACTCATCGTGTCGCCACTTCCAGCCGGGTTAAGCAGTGTACTTTTAGCTTTGGCTTGGGGGCCGTTTCAGCAGAGGCGGCCGTGGAGGTGATACGAGATAATGAACCATCGTTTTCCGCTAATTCAGCGCAGCCGTTCTGGCGCGCATTTGATTCCCGCAACCCGCATTTCTAGTCTGCAAACCTGCCGATGTTATACCCATCTCGGCGCTTCTCAGGATTCCAGGGCCGGTCACGCTTTGTGAAAACTGAACAAGGGCGCTCTTGTTAATACAAGAGTTTTCTCGTGGTTTCGCCGAACCTTCTCATACAGAGTTCGGATACGTGTTTTACAATGATATGAATAAGAAACCGGTCGCACGGTCTGGATTTCAGCATACTCTGCTGGGAAACGGAGCCGTTTATGGGTTGTTATCGCCGTATAACGCTGCGATAGTAGTCAACTGTTTTACACTTAATACAAAGAGTTGAGGTTCGCTATGTCTGACGACATGTCTTCTTTTTCGCCTTCGTCAGCGGGCGAACAGGGTGTACTACGTTCTATGCAGGAGGTTGCGATGAGCTCCGAGGAAGCCAGCAAGATGCTGCGCACTTACAATATTGCCTGGTGGGGCAATAACTACTACGACGTCAACGAACTGGGCCACATCAGCGTCTGCCCGGATCCGGACGTCCCTGAAGCGCGCGTGGATCTCGCGAAACTGGTGAAAGCCCGTGAGGCTCAGGGCCAGCGTTTGCCTGCACTGTTCTGCTTCCCGCAGATCCTGCAACATCGCCTGCGTTCTATTAACGCCGCGTTCAAGCGCGCGCGTGAGTCCTACGGCTATAAAGGCGACTATTTCCTGGTTTACCCGATCAAGGTGAACCAGCACCGCCGCGTGATTGAATCCCTGATCCATTCCGGCGAGCCGCTGGGCCTGGAAGCAGGATCCAAAGCGGAGCTGATGGCGGTTCTGGCGCATGCGGGCATGACCCGTTCAGTGATCGTCTGTAACGGCTATAAAGATCGTGAATACATTCGTCTGGCGCTGATTGGCGAAAAGATGGGCCACAAGGTCTATCTGGTCATCGAAAAGATGACCGAAATCGCCATCGTGCTGGAAGAGGCCGAACGTCTGAACGTGGTGCCGCGCCTTGGCGTGCGTGCGCGTCTGGCGTCACAAGGTTCCGGTAAATGGCAGTCCTCCGGCGGCGAGAAATCCAAGTTCGGCCTGGCGGCAAACCAGGTGCTGCAGCTGGTGGAAATCCTGCGCGAGCGCGGTCGTCTGGACAGCATTCAGCTGCTGCACTTCCACCTCGGCTCGCAGATGGCCAATATTCGCGACATCGCCACCGGCGTGCGTGAATCCGCGCGTTTCTACGTTGAGCTGCACAAGCTCGGCGTGAATATTCAGTGTTTCGACGTGGGCGGCGGCCTGGGCGTGGACTACGAAGGGACCCGCTCGCAGTCTGACTGTTCCGTGAACTACGGCCTGAACGAATACGCGAACAACATCATCTGGGCGATCGGCGATGCCTGTGAAGAGAACGGCCTGCCGCACCCGACGGTGATCACCGAATCTGGTCGCGCGGTGACCGCGCACCATACGGTGCTGGTCTCTAACATCATCGGCGTTGAGCGTAGCGAAATCTCCGAGGCAACGCCTCCGGCAGACGATGCCCCGCGTTCCCTGCAAAGCATGTGGGAAACCTGGCAGGAAATGCACGAGCCGGGCACGCGTCGTTCCCTGCGCGAATGGCTGCACGACAGCCAGATGGACCTGCACGATATTCACGTGGGTTATTCTTCAGGCACCTTCAGCCTGCAGGAGCGCGCGTGGGCGGAGCAGCTCTACCTGAACATGTGCCATGAAGTGCAGAAACAGCTCGACCCGAGCAACCGCGCGCACCGTCCGATTATCGACGAGCTGCAGGAGCGTATGGCGGACAAGATCTACGTCAACTTCTCGCTGTTCCAGTCGATGCCGGATGCCTGGGGTATCGACCAGCTGTTCCCGGTTCTGCCGCTGGAAGGGCTGAACCATGCCCCGGAACGCCGTGCGGTGCTGCTGGACATCACCTGTGACTCCGACGGCGCCATCGACCACTACGTCGACGGCGACGGTATCGCAACGACGATGCCAATGCCGGAATACGACCCGGAGAACCCGCCGATGCTGGGCTTCTTTATGGTCGGCGCGTATCAGGAGATCCTCGGCAACATGCACAACCTGTTCGGTGATACCGAAGCGGTGGACGTGTTTGTCTTCCCTGACGGCAACGTGGAAATCGAGCTGTCCGATGAAGGGGATACCGTGGCGGACATGCTGGAATACGTTCAGCTGGATCCGAAAAAACTGCTCACCCAGTTCCGCGACCAGGTCAAAAATACCGGGCTGGACGATGCGCTCCAGCAGCAGTTCCTGGAAGAGTTTGAAGCGGGTCTGTACGGGTATACCTACCTGGAAGACGAGTAGGAAAACCTCCCTCTCCCTGTGTGAGAGGGGCGGGGTGAGGGCATCAGACCGCTAAGTCGCTGATGCCCGGTGGCGCTGCGCTTACCTAGCCTACGAACGTAGGCCGGATAAGGCGAAGCCGTCATCGGGCAGAATGCTATACTCACTTGAACCCGTATGCATTACCGGCGATAATTCGCCCCAATAAGCGATTTACGAATCAATCCCTTCCTCGTCGGGTTTAACGACGCGGAGGGGATTTTTTTTCATCTGTTTTTAATGTATCGACTTTAAAAGAGGTCAGGACATGAGCACTTTAGGTCATCAGTACGATAACTCTCTGGTATCTAACGCCTTTGGTTTTTTACGCCTTCCGATGAACTTCCAGCCGTACGACAGCGACGCTGACTGGGTGATCACCGGCGTGCCGTTCGATATGGCAACATCTGGCCGCGCGGGTGGTCGTCACGGCCCGGCAGCGATCCGTCAGGTTTCCACTAACCTGGCCTGGGAGCATAACCGCTTCCCGTGGAACTTCGACATGCGCGAGCGCCTGAACGTGGTGGACTGCGGTGACCTGGTGTACGCCTTCGGCGACGCGCGTGAGATGAGCGAGAAGCTGCAGGCGCACGCCGAGAAGCTGCTGGCTGCCGGTAAGCGCATGCTCTCCTTCGGCGGCGACCACTTCGTGACCCTGCCGCTGCTGCGCGCCCACGCGAAGCACTTCGGTAAAATGGCGCTGGTGCACTTCGATGCGCATACCGACACCTACGCGAACGGCTGCGAGTTCGACCACGGCACAATGTTCTTCACCGCGCCGAACGAAGGTCTGATCGACCCGAACCACTCGGTGCAGATCGGTATTCGTACCGAGTTCGACAAAGACAACGGTTTCACCGTGCTGGATGCGGGCCAGGTTAACGATCGCGGCGTCGACGACATCATCGCTCAGGTGAAGCAGATCGTGGGTGATATGCCCGTGTATCTGACCTTCGACATCGACTGTCTGGATCCGGCATTTGCACCGGGCACCGGTACACCGGTCATCGGCGGTTTGACCTCAGATCGTGCCATTAAGCTGGTGCGCGGCCTGAAGGATCTGAACATTGTCGGGATGGACGTGGTGGAAGTGGCGCCTGCGTACGACCAGTCCGAGATCACCGCGCTGGCCGCAGCGACTCTGGCGCTGGAAATGCTCTACATTCAGGCAGCCAAAAAAGGCGAATAAGCCTCGCCTTGCGTGAAAAAAAACCTCTCTACTGAGAGGTTTTTTATTGCCTTCAGAACACGTTAAACGGGTATTCCACGTAAGCGCGGATCTCGTCCCCGCCCACGTTGTACTCGCTGGCGTTGCAGGAGACGCGCAGGACGGAGTAGCGCAGTTTCAGCTTCAGATCCTTCGCCGGACCATCCTGCACCTGGTACTGGATCTGGTTAAACCACTCGTGCTCTTTGCCGTTGCTGGTTTCAGAGGTTTTGATGTTATCGCCGCGCACGTAGGCGGTGGTCCAGCTCAGGCCCGGTAAGCCAAGGCCGGCAAAGTCCAGATCGTAGGATGCCTGCCAGGAACGTTCATCTTCGCCGTTAAAATCAGACCAGTAGGAGTTCGCCAGCCAGATGGTGTTACCGCCGTCACCCACGCCGCCCTTGTCGCGATAGCCGCCGTAGTTGTAGCCGGTGCTGCCGCTGCTCTGCTGGTACGCCACTTTGAACGTGTGAATGTCCCAGATGTAGCTCGCCGCCAGGCTCCAGATGGTGTTGCTGCGGCCCGTGTCGAGGCTGTCCGCGTAACCCTGGTCCAGACGGGAGTTATAGCCGTTGAAGTCGAGTACCAGCTGCTGCCCGGTGCTGAACGGCTGTTTGAAGTTCATGCCCAGGTACTGCTTGTTCATTACCTCTTCATTATGAGAGGCGTACAGCGCGCCGCTGAACTGGTCGTTAAACTGATAGCTCGCACCGCCGAAGGAGAGGCTCTTCAGCCCGCTGTCGTGGCGGTCATCGCTTTTACGCTGCTCGTCGGTGAAGTAACCAGCGTTGACTTCCAGACCGTCGATCTCTTTTGAGGTCAGCATGGTGCCGGTATAGCTTTCAAACAGCAGGCGGGAGCTGTCGGCATTCACGATGGGCAGCTCAGGGCGCTGATTCCCGTAGCTCAGTACGGTATTCGAGATGCGCATTTTGGCGGTGGCGCCAAACTTTGCCAGATCGGATTTTGCCCGGCCGTCATCTTCCTGCTTAAAGAAGTCGATGCCGCCCGCGCCGCTCTTGCCACGGCCGCCGTCCAGGCGCACGCCGTATTGAGCAATACCGTCCACGCCAAAGCCCACCAGCCCTTCGGTATAGCCGGATGCAAACGTGGCAATGATCCCCTGACCCCACTCGGCTTTGTCCTGCTGGCCCTGATGGTAATCGCGGCTGATATACGCATTGCGTAAAAACAGGTCCAGATGGCTGTCGTCAATAAAACCCTGGCTGTCGGATTGCTGGCTTGCAGCGGCAGGTAATGCGGCAAATAAGCTTAAAGCAATTAATGATAATTCTTTTTTCACGGAGGGAACGTCTCTGTCTGAATATAGTAATTTGAATAACTGCGGGCGTGATAATTACCGGAAAAAGAGACCTTTGCAATAATTATGTGACCAGACATTTCAATGCGATAGGGCAGATTTGGCGGGGCTTTCAGGGGGGGTATCGATACGTGCTGTTAAGTTAACAATTCATGCGAAATAAAAGGAGGCAAAATTGCCTCCTTCTGAAATTATTTAATTCCGTCTGCGGCCATACGGTCGCGAATATGCTGTGCGCGTTCTTCTGAGGCAGGGTGATCGTCAAACATGGAGCTTTGGCGTCCGGCTTCCAGCTTGGCCAGTTTTTCGAAGCTGGTGGCTAAGCCTGATGGATTAATGCCGCGTTTGCGCAACAGATCGTATGAGTAGTCATCCGCCTCGGACTCCTGACGCTGTGAGAACTGAGAGTTAACCAGCTTTTCACCCACGTCGCCAAGCTGTGACTGCGACAGGCTGCCAACGATACCGCCCGCTGAGGCCGCCGCTGCGCGGATGGCATTGGTGCCCAGGGCAACCTGCATCCCTTTCTTCACGTGGCCCAGGGCAACGTGGCCCATTTCGTGGCCGATCACTGCTTCCACTTCGTTGTCGGTCATCATGTCCATCAGTCCGCTATAGACGCGGATACAGCCGTTCGCCATCGCGAAGGCGTTCACGTCTTTCGCCATGTACACCTTGTAGTTCACCGGCTGGCCGTTGATGTTGTCGCCCAGCGCGGAAGCAATCTTATTCAGACGCTGCGTGTAGGTACTGTTAGCCGGCGCAAGCGTGGCTTTTCCGTCCATATCTTTACAGGCCTGGTCGCTCAGCGCTTTCACCTGCGCATCGCTCAGGGAATAGGCCTGAAAGGCCTCTGCGCCTGACGTCATCAGACCGTTAGAATCCATATTCTGACAGCCGCTCAGCAGGAGCGTTGTACCCAGGGCCAGCACTATTGCACGCATTTTCATGAGGTTGCTTCCGTACTCGTTAAACTGAATAAAATCCGAAAAGGGCACCGTCAGCGAAGCCGGTGTCGGGCTAAGTATAAGGAATATCTGCAGGGCCGGGCGAGCAGATTGCGCAACATGCGAGCATGATCCAGAGATTTCTTAACAAGCAAAAGAATGCTCCATGTACATGACTTGCGGCTTGGGTTACATTGTTGGCACTTTTTTCCGGCGTAGCCCAAAACGCGCTGTCGTCAAGGGCATGGCCTTTAACAGTCCGATCTGGAGTTAAAATGTCCTCACGTAAAGAGCTTGCTAATGCTATTCGTGCGCTGAGCATGGACGCAGTACAGAAAGCCAAATCCGGCCACCCAGGGGCTCCTATGGGTATGGCTGATATCGCCGAAGTCCTGTGGCGTGATTTCCTGAACCACAACCCGCAGAACCCGTCATGGGCTGACCGCGACCGCTTCGTGCTGTCCAACGGCCACGGCTCAATGCTGATCTATAGCCTGCTGCACCTCACCGGCTACGATCTGCCAATTGAAGAGCTGAAAAACTTCCGTCAGCTGCACTCCAAAACTCCAGGTCACCCGGAAGTGGGTTACACCGCTGGCGTAGAAACCACCACCGGCCCGCTGGGTCAGGGTATTGCTAACGCTGTGGGTATGGCGATTGCCGAGAAGACGCTGGCGGCGCAGTTCAACCGTCCTGGTCACGACATCGTAGACCACTTCACCTACGCGTTCATGGGCGACGGCTGCATGATGGAAGGCATTTCTCACGAAGTGTGCTCCCTGGCAGGTACCCTGAAGCTGGGCAAACTGGTTGCGTTCTATGACGACAACGGTATCTCCATCGACGGTCACGTTGAAGGCTGGTTCACCGACGACACCGCAGCACGTTTCGAAGCCTACGGCTGGCACGTAGTGCGTGGCGTTGATGGTCACGATGCTGACTCGATTAAACGTGCAGTGGAAGAAGCGCGCGCGGTGACGGACAAACCGTCCCTGCTGATGTGCAAAACCATCATCGGCTTCGGCTCCCCGAACAAAGCGGGTACTCACGACTCCCACGGCGCGCCATTGGGTGATGCGGAAATCGCACTGACCCGCGAAGCGCTGGGCTGGAAACACCCTGCATTCGAAATCCCATCTGAGATCTACGCTCAGTGGGATGCAAAAGAAGTAGGCCAGGCGAAAGAAGCGGCCTGGAACGAGAAATTCGCTGCCTATGCGAAAGCGTTCCCGCAGGAAGCGGCTGAATTCACCCGTCGTATGAAAGGTGAAATGCCGTCTGACTTCGACGCGAAAGCCAACGAATTCATCGCTAAGCTGCAGGCGAACCCGTCTAAAATCGCGAGCCGTAAAGCGTCTCAGAATGCGATTGAAGCGTTCGGCCCATGGCTTCCAGAATTCCTGGGCGGCTCCGCTGACCTGGCGCCATCTAACCTGACCCTGTGGTCTGGTTCTAAGCCAATCAACGAAGATACTGCCGGTAACTACATCCATTACGGTGTACGTGAATTCGGTATGACCGCGATTGCCAACGGTATCTCCCTGCACGGTGGTTTCCTGCCGTACACCTCTACCTTCCTGATGTTCGTTGAATACGCACGTAACGCCGTGCGTATGGCCGCGCTGATGAAACAGCGTCAGGTGATGGTCTACACCCACGACTCCATCGGTCTGGGTGAAGATGGTCCAACTCACCAGCCGGTAGAGCAGGTGGCTTCCCTGCGCGTGACCCCGAACATGAGCACATGGCGTCCATGTGACCAGGTTGAATCCGCGGTGGCGTGGAAATACGGCGTTGAGCGTCAGGACGGTCCAACCGCGCTGATCCTCTCCCGTCAGAACCTGGCACAGCAGGAGCGTACTCCAGAGCAGCTGGCGAACATCGCTCGCGGTGGTTACGTGCTGAAAGATTGCGCGGGTCAGCCGGAGCTGATCTTCATCGCCACCGGTTCTGAAGTTGAACTGGCGGTTGCAGCGTGGGAAAAACTGACTGCCGAAGGCGTGAAAGCGCGCGTGGTTTCCATGCCGTCTACCGACGCGTTCGACAAGCAGGATGCCGCTTACCGTGAATCCGTGCTGCCTAAAGCGGTTTCCGCTCGCGTGGCAGTGGAAGCGGGTATCGCTGACTACTGGTTCAAATACGTGGGCCTGAACGGTGCCATCGTCGGTATGACCACCTTCGGTGAATCTGCTCCTGCAGAACAGCTGTTCGAAGAGTTCGGCTTCACCGTTGAGAACGTTGTCGCGAAAGCGAAAGAACTGCTGTAATCGTTTGTAGGGTGCGGGCTGATGCCCTCACCCGAGCCCTCTCCCACGGGAGAGGGTGCAAACACTAAAAAACGGTAACCTCTCGGTTACCGTTTTGCTTTTACCTTGCCGCCATTATTCCACTTAAAATGTGACGCAAGTCATATAGCGCGCTTATTCATCTGGACAGACATTCCTTTTATTCCCCGATTCGCTTATTCTTGCTGAAGCGTTTCAGTCGATTAAATGTTCGACAATTGACCAATCAATCGCAGTTTGTGACAGCAAGGATTCCCCTTCGGGCGTGGCTGGATTACTCTTTCAGCCACCTCAAACTCAGGGATTGCTTTGCAGGAGATCTATGACCGTACGCGTAGCGATTAATGGCTTCGGTCGCATCGGACGTAACGTGGTTCGTGCTTTATATGAATCCGGACGTCGGGCGGAAATAACCGTGGTGGCAATCAATGAACTGGCGGATGCTACGGGCATGGCGCATTTATTGAAATATGACACCAGCCACGGACGCTTTGCCTGGGACGTACGCCAGGAAAGAGAACAGCTGTTTGTGGGTGACGACGCTATTCGCGTGCTGCATGAGAACAGCATCTCCGGGCTACCCTGGCGTGAACTGGGTGTGGATGTGGTGCTGGACTGTACCGGCGTGTACGGCAACCGCGAACATGGCGAAGCGCATCTTGCAGCAGGCGCGAAAAAAGTCCTGTTTTCTCATCCCGGCAGTAACGACCTCGACGCGACCGTCGTGTTTGGCGTCAACCAGCATGAGCTGCAGGCCGAACACCGCATTGTTTCCAACGCCTCCTGTACCACTAACTGCATTATTCCGGTCATCAAACTGTTAGACGATGCGTATGGCATTGAATCCGGCACTGTGACCACAATTCACTCCGCCATGCACGATCAGCAGGTGATTGACGCCTACCACCCGGATTTACGGCGCACTCGCGCGGCGAGCCAGTCAATCATTCCGGTGGATACGAAACTGGCGGCAGGGATCACCCGTATTTTTCCGCAGTTTAATGACCGGTTTGAAGCGATTGCCGTGCGTGTCCCGACGATTAACGTCACCGCAATCGATCTTAGCGTGACGGTGAAAAAACCGGTAAAAGCCTGTGAAGTCAACCTGTTGCTGCAAAAAGCGGCACAGGGGGCATTTCATGGTATAGTTGACTATACGGAATTACCGTTGGTCTCAGTAGATTTTAACCACGACCCGCACAGCGCCATCGTCGATGGCACGCAAACGAGGGTCAGTGGCGCGCACCTTATCAAGACGCTGGTCTGGTGTGATAACGAATGGGGCTTTGCTAACCGAATGCTCGACACCACGTTAGCAATGGCCGCTCAAGGTTTCAGGTAAGACGCATTGTGCGTCTGCAAAACTTTAAGAATCAACGAGAGGATTCACCATGTCTGTAATTAAGATGACCGATCTGGATCTGGCTGGTAAACGCGTTTTCATCCGTGCCGATCTGAACGTGCCGGTTAAAGATGGCAAAGTGACCAGCGACGCGCGTATCCGTGCATCACTGCCAACCATCGAACTGGCTCTGAAGCAGGGCGCGAAAGTGATGGTCACCTCCCACCTGGGTCGTCCAACTGAAGGCGAGTACAACGAAGAGTTCTCTCTGCTGCCAGTGGTTAATTACCTGAAAGACAAACTGTCCAACCCGGTTCGCCTGGTTAAAGATTACCTGGACGGCGTTGAAGTGGCAGCCGGTGAACTGGTTGTTCTGGAAAACGTTCGCTTCAACAAAGGCGAAAAGAAAGACGACGAAACTCTGTCCAAAAAATACGCTGCACTGTGCGACGTGTTCGTGATGGATGCATTCGGTACGGCTCACCGTGCTCAGGCGTCAACCCACGGTATCGGTAAATTCGCAGACGTTGCGTGTGCCGGTCCTCTGCTGGCTGACGAACTGGAAGCGCTGGGTAAAGCACTGAAAGAACCTGCTCGTCCGATGGTCGCTATCGTTGGTGGTTCTAAAGTTTCCACCAAACTGACCGTTCTGGATTCCCTGTCTAAAATCGCTGACCAGCTGATCGTTGGCGGTGGTATCGCGAACACCTTCGTTGCCGCTCAGGGCCACAACGTGGGCAAATCCCTGTACGAAGCAGACCTGGTTGACGAAGCCAAACGCCTGCTGGGTACCTGTGATATCCCGGTTCCAACTGACGTTCGCGTCGCGACCGAGTTCTCCGAGACCGCAACCGCGACTCTGAAATCTGTCAACGACATCAAAGACGAAGAGCAGATTCTGGACCTGGGCGACGTTTCTGCACAGAAACTGGCTGAAATCCTCAAAAACGCGAAAACTATCCTGTGGAACGGTCCTGTTGGCGTGTTCGAATTCCCGAACTTCCGCAAAGGTACTGAAATTGTTGCTAACGCTATCGCAGACAGCGAAGCGTTCTCTATCGCAGGCGGTGGTGACACCCTGGCAGCAATCGACCTGTTCGGTATCGCTGACAAGATCTCCTACATCTCCACTGGTGGCGGCGCATTCCTCGAATTCGTGGAAGGCAAAGTACTGCCAGCAGTAGCAATGCTCGAAGAGCGCGCTAAGAAGTAAGCCATTCAAGGGCAGGGAAACCTGCCCAATTTTCAGCGCGCTTTTAAGAGCTCGCACCTTTTCTAACGGCCGAAGATACAGGACTAAGCAACATGTCTAAAATTTTTGATTTCGTAAAACCTGGCGTTATCACTGGTGATGACGTACAGAAAGTGTTCCAGGTAGCTAAAGAAAACAACTTCGCTCTGCCAGCAGTTAACTGCGTGGGTACCGACTCCATCAATGCCGTACTGGAAACTGCCGCTAAAGTTAAAGCACCGGTTATCGTTCAGTTCTCTAACGGCGGCGCTGCGTTCATCGCAGGTAAAGGCGTGAAAACTGACATTCCTCAGGGTGCTGCAATCCTGGGCGCTATCTCTGGTGCGCACCACGTACACCAGATGGCTGAGCACTACGGTGTTCCAGTTATCCTGCACACTGACCACTGCGCGAAGAAACTGCTGCCGTGGATCGACGGTCTGCTGGACGCGGGTGAAAAACACTTCGCGGCTACCGGTAAGCCACTGTTCTCTTCTCATATGATCGACCTGTCTGAAGAGTCACTGCACGAAAACATCGAAATCTGCTCCAAATACCTGGCGCGCATGGCTAAAATGGACATGACCCTGGAAATCGAACTGGGTTGCACCGGTGGTGAAGAAGACGGCGTGGACAACAGCCACATGGACGCTTCTGCACTGTACACCCAGCCAGAAGACGTTGATTACGCTTACACCGAGCTGAGCAAAATCAGCCCACGCTTCACCATCGCAGCGTCCTTCGGTAACGTACACGGCGTTTACAAACCAGGTAACGTGGTTCTGACCCCAACCATCCTGCGTGATTCTCAGGAATACGTTTCTAAGAAACACAACCTGCCGCACAATAGCCTGAACTTCGTCTTCCACGGCGGTTCCGGTTCTTCTGCTCAGGAAATCAAAGATTCCGTAAGCTACGGCGTTGTGAAAATGAACATCGATACCGATACCCAGTGGGCAACCTGGGACGGTATCCTGCAGTACTACAAAGCGAACGAAGCTTACCTGCAGGGCCAGCTGGGCAACCCGAAAGGCGAAGACCAGCCGAACAAGAAATACTACGATCCACGCGTATGGCTGCGCGCAGCCCAGACGTCCATGGTGACCCGTCTGGAGCAGGCTTTCAAAGAACTGAACGCAATCGACGTTCTGTAATTTGAGCTGCTAACAGCATCAGAAGGCCCGCAAATGCGGGCCTTTTTTATGCTTTTTCAATACCCTGTCAGACCTGTTTTTGTGATCTGTTTGGCAAAGCCGGTGCTTTTTGTTTACCCTTTACTGACCTGCCTGTCTCCATGGGGGATGGATTTTGTGTTTTGGTTTAACAAAAGGAAGAATAAATGGAACAACTCGATGTTGTAGACAGCATCAATAACGCCGGTAACTGGCTGGTGCGCAACCAGGCCCTGCTGCTGAGCTATGCCGTGAACATTGTCGCGGCGATTGCCATCATCATCGTCGGGATGATTGTGGCGCGTATCGTTTCGAACGCGGTTAATCGCGTAATGCTGGCCCGTCACATTGACGCCACGGTGGCTGACTTCCTCTCCGCACTGGTGCGCTACGGCATTATCGCCTTTACGCTGATTGCGGCGCTGGGCCGTGTGGGCGTGCAGACCGCTTCCGTCATTGCCGTTCTCGGTGCCGCCGGTCTGGCTATTGGTCTGGCGCTGCAGGGCTCGCTGTCAAACCTGGCGGCAGGCGTTCTGCTGGTCACCTTCCGTCCATTCCGCTCCGGCGAATACGTTGACCTTGGCGGCATTGCCGGGACCGTGCTGCAGGTGCAGATTTTCTCAACGACCATGCGTACCGTCGATGGCCGCATCGTGGTCGTGCCGAACGGGAAAATCATCGCGGGCAACATCATTAACTTCTCCCGTGAGCCGGTGCGTCGTAACGAACTGATTATCAGCGTGGCGTACGACTCCGACATCGATCAGGTGAAGTCGCTAATTAGCAACATCATCGCCTCAGACGATCGTATTCTGAAAGATAAAGAGCAGACGGTTCGCCTCAACGAACTGGGCGCGTCCTCCATTAACTTCGTGGTGCGTATCTGGAGCAAAAGCAGCGATCTGCAAAACGTGTACTGGGACGTGCTGGAGCGCATTAAGCGCGACTTCGATGCCAACGGCATCAGCTTCCCGTACCCTCAGATGGACGTAAACGTCAAAAAAGTCAAAGAAGCCGAATAACTTCCCCCGCGGGCCCGGTAAGCGCTAGCGCCACCGGGCTTTATTCTTATAAGTGCTGCTAATACCCAATTAATATTATCAATTTCCTCTAATGTAATTCGCGCAGTATAGTCTCCTTCAAGAACAATACTGTGAGAATTTCGTTATGTTATCTTATTATTTTCAAGGGCTTGCCTTAGGTGCGGCCATGATCCTTCCCCTTGGCCCGCAAAATGCGTTTGTGATGAACCAGGGCATTCGCCGCCAGTATCATCTGATGATTGCCCTGCTGTGTGCGGTAAGCGATTTATTGCTGATCTGTGCCGGGATTTTTGGCGGCAGCGCATTGCTCATGCAGTCTCCCTGGCTGCTGGCGATGGTCACCTGGGGCGGCGTGGCGTTTCTGCTCTGGTACGGTTTTGGTGCCCTGAAAACGGCGATGAGCAGCAACCTCGAACTGGCGAGCGCGGAAGTCATGAAGCAGGGCCGCTGGAAGATTATCGTTACTATGCTGGCGGTCACCTGGCTTAATCCGCATGTTTATCTGGACACCTTCGTGGTGCTGGGCAGCCTCGGCGGGCAGCTGGACGTTGAGCCGAAACGCTGGTTTGCGCTGGGTACGGTTAGCGCCTCTTTCCTCTGGTTCTTCGGCCTCGCCATTCTGGCTGCATGGCTGGCTCCTCGTCTGCGTACGGCCAAAGCCCAGCGCATCATCAACACTCTGGTAGGGCTGGTGATGTGGTTTATTGCCTTTCAGCTGGCAAAAGAGGGGATTCACCACGTTCAGGAATTGTTCAACTAATCCTTGTCTTATGGACAACTGAACAAGACCCGCTAAGCTTGCTGGCATGCGCCCTGTTAATGGGCACTCTTCGCAACATGGAGGAATAACAGTGAAGTTTAAGGTGATGGCCCTGGCGGCATTAGTAAGTTTTGGTGCGGTGTCGGTGCAGGCAAGTGAACTGCCGGATGGCCCGCACATCGTCACTTCAGGCACCGCAAGCGTGGACGCGGTACCCGATGTCGCAACGCTGGCAATTGAAGTCAATGTGTCTGCGAAAGATGCGGCATCTGCCAAGAAGCAGGCTGACGATCGTGTTGCGCAATACCTCTCTTTCCTTGAGCAGAACGGTGTCGGTAAAAAAGATATCAACTCCGCGAACCTGCGTACTCAACCCGATTATGACTACCAGAATGGTAAAAGCATCCTGAAAGGCTACCGTGCCGTGCGTACCGTCGAAGTGACCGTGCGTCAGCTGGATAAGCTTAACTCGCTGCTGGATGGCGCGCTGAAGGCGGGTCTTAACGAAATTCGTTCAGTGTCGCTGGGCGTTGCGCAACCGGAAAAATACAAAGACGAAGCGCGTAAAGCGGCGATTGATGATGCCATTCACCAGGCGGAACAGCTGGCTTCAGGCTTTAAGAGCAAGCTCGGCCCGGTTTACAGCGTGCGTTACCACGTCTCTAACTACCAGCCAAGCCCGATGGTACGGATGATGAAGGCTGATGCAGCCCCGGTGTCTGCTCAGGAAACATACGAGCAGCCAACCATTCAGTTCGACGATCAGGTGGATGTGGTGTTCCAGCTGGAGCCAACTCAAACTCAGCAAACTGAGGCGGCTAAGGCGCAGTAATTTGCCCTCACCCTCTCCCGCAGGGAGAGGGAATTCAAGCGATTAATCCTGTCTCAACACCTTGTGCCCGTACGCCAGCAGCGCGTCGGTGACGTTGCGCATCATGCGGCTTTCCGGCGCAAAACGGTGCCAGTAGAGCATCCGGCGCTGATACAGCCCCGGCGTCAGGTCAATCAGCTCACCGCTTTTCAACTCTTTCTCAATCTGCAGATGCGGGATCATGCAGCAGGTGGTGCCCTGACGCGCAAGCTGCACAAAGGCTTCAGACGAGTTGACGATATGGCACGGCACGCTGCCCGGCGGCAGATCGAAGTTTTGCTGCAGGAACGCCTGATGCATATCGTCCAGATGGTCGAACGCCACTGCAGGGGCTTTCAGCAGCGCGGCGCGGGTGACGCCGTTCGGGAAGTAGCGCTCGGCAAAGGCTTTTGAACCCACAAACAGATAGTCCAGCGCGCCCAACTGATCGACAAGACAGCTTGGCAAGGCCTGAGGCTGGATACTGACCGCCCCAACCACTTCACCGCGACGCAGGCGTTCCTGGGTACGGGTTTCATCCTCAACCTGTAAATTCAGGCGGATAGGGGAGTCCGCTAATACCGGCGCAAGGGCCGGCAGCAGCCAGGTTGCCAGACTGTCGGCGTTGACCGCCAGAGAGAGCAGCAGCGGCGTAGAGCCCGTTTGTTCGTCACCCAGCCACTCGTCTTCCAGCAGTTCAACCTGGCGCAGCAGGGCGAGAAGCTTTTGCCCTTGCTCGGTTGGACGTGGCGGCACGGTGCGCACCAGCAGCGGCTGGCCGAACATGTTTTCAAGCTGTTTGATACGCTGTGATACGGCGGACTGGGTGATGCAAAGCTTTTGCGCCGCGCGCTCAAAACCGCGTTCACGAATAACTGCATCAAGTGCCTGTAGTGTTCTGTAGTCCGGACGTTTCATTGCTCTGGCTGGCTCCTTAATTTTGCTTATTCTGCACTATGACACAATTTTCCCTTCGTGGCAGACGAATTCCATTCGACGTGTTCTATAATGCGCCCTGAGTTTTCACACCACAGGCAAAACGATCATGACGCAGGATGAACTGAAAAAAGCAGTAGGATGGGCCGCTCTCCAGTACGTGCAGCCGGGTACCATTGTCGGTGTCGGTACGGGATCAACCGCGGCACACTTTATCGATGCGCTGGGCACGATGAAGGGGCAAATCGAGGGCGCGGTTTCCAGCTCTGATGCTTCCACGGAAAAGCTGAAAAGCCTCGGCATTACCGTTTTCGATCTCAACGAAGTGGATCGTCTGGGGATTTACGTTGATGGCGCGGATGAAATCAACGGCCACATGCAGATGATCAAAGGCGGCGGCGCGGCGCTGACGCGCGAGAAGATCATCGCCTCCGTTGCGGACAAGTTTATCTGCATCGCGGACGCCTCCAAGCAGGTCGACATTCTGGGTAATTTCCCGCTGCCGGTCGAAGTGATCCCAATGGCCCGTAGCGCGGTTGCCCGTCAGCTGGTGAAGCTGGGCGGTCGTCCGGAATATCGTCAGGGCGTAGTCACCGATAACGGTAACGTGATCCTCGATGTTCACGGTCTGGAAATCCTCGACGCGATTGCGCTGGAAAATGCTATCAATGCTATCCCAGGCGTAGTGACCGTAGGGCTATTCGCCAACCGTGGCGCGGATGTGGCGCTGATTGGCACTGCTGACGGCGTGAAAACCATCGTAAAATGATCTGACGGGGGGAGTCCTCCCCCCGCTAAAAAATTTTTGAAAAGCTAAATTCGGTGACTTGTGTCACGTTTTTCCGTCTCTTTTGCCGATCCTGCCGCGTTTGTAAATTTCCATAGCATTTTCCTCTGACATTTTGCTCTGTATGACTTTTCTTCAGAGTGCTGACGCAAACGTTCATATTGCTGCAATAGTTTTTTTTGATATGTTGGCTACAGCGGATTCATATCCAGCACAACATCAGTTCAGACAAAAACAGGGTCGGGTAAATGGCAAAGGTATCACTGGAGAAAGACAAGATTAAATTCCTGCTGGTCGAGGGCGTGCATCAAAAAGCAATCGATAGCCTTCGTGCGGCAGGTTACACCAACATCGAATTTCACAAAGGCGCGCTCGATACCGAAGAGCTGAAAGCGTCCATCCGTGATGCCCACTTCATTGGCCTGCGATCCCGTACTCACCTGACTGAAGAGGTTATTGCCGCTGCGGAAAAGCTGGTGGCTATCGGCTGCTTCTGCATCGGTACCAACCAGGTTGACCTGAATGCTGCCGCCAAACGCGGTATTCCCGTCTTCAACGCCCCGTTCTCCAACACCCGTTCCGTGGCGGAGCTGGTGATCGGCGAACTGCTGCTGCTGCTGCGCGGCATTCCAGAAGCGAATGCCAAGGCGCACCGCGGCGTGTGGAACAAGCTGGCGTCCGGCTCATATGAAGCGCGTGGTAAAAAACTGGGGATTATCGGTTACGGCCACATCGGTACGCAGCTCGGTATTCTGGCGGAATCCCTGGGCATGCACGTGTTTTTCTATGATATCGAAAGCAAGCTGCCGCTGGGCAATGCGACCCAGGTTCAACACCTGTCTGACCTGCTGAACATGAGCGACGTGGTGAGCCTGCACGTGCCGGAAAATGCGTCCACCAAAAACATGATGGGCGCGGAAGAGCTGGCGCTGATGAAGCCGGGCTCACTGCTGATTAACGCCGCGCGCGGCACGGTTGTCGATATCCCGGCCCTGGCGGATGCGCTGAAGCGTAAGCACCTGGCGGGCGCGGCCATCGACGTCTTCCCGACGGAGCCTGCGACCAACAGCGATCCGTTTACCTCTCCGCTGTGCGAGTTCGACAACGTGATCCTGACGCCGCACATCGGCGGCTCTACCCAGGAAGCGCAGGAGAATATTGGCCTGGAAGTGGCGGGTAAGCTGAGCAAATATTCCGACAACGGTTCTACGCTCTCTGCCGTGAACTTCCCGGAAGTGTCTCTGCCGCTGCACGGTGGTCGTCGTCTGCTGCACATCCACGAAAACCGTCCAGGCGTGCTGACCGCGATTAACCAGATCTTTGCCGAGCAGGGCGTCAATATTGCCGCGCAGTATCTGCAGACGAACTCGCAGATGGGCTACGTGGTTATTGATATCGAAGCGGATGACGATGTTGCCGAGAAAGCGCTGCAGAGCATGAAGGCGATTCAGGGGACAATTCGCGCGCGTCTGCTGTACTAATTGTGGCGAGGTAAATGCAAAACGGTAACGATAGTTACCGTTTTTTTATGTTTTCACCTTCTCCCAGTGGGAGTGGGCTGGGGTGAGGGCATCAGGCCGCACGTTTGATTCACCATTCCCACAACTTCGACGGCGTCACCACCGCCGGCAACGGCACATCCCACTTCTCCACCGGCAACGCCTCCACGCCCTGACAATCATGCGCATAGCCCACCGGCTGCAACCCGTACTGCTGCCAGTTTTGCAGCGTCCGGTCATAAAAACCGCCGCCCATCCCTAAACGCTGGCCCTGTTCGTCAAACGCCACCAGCGGTGTAATCAGCACATCCAGCTGTGACAGCGGGAGCACATCGCGCACGTCGAGTTTCGGTTCGGTGATTTTCAGGCGATTCACCACCAGTTCGCTGTGCGGGTGGTAGTGCAGAAACAGCAAATTACCTTCGCTGAACGGGTGCAGCACCGGCAGATAGACCTTCTTCCCGGCGCGCCAGAGCTGCTCTATCAGCGGTTGGGTATCCAGCTCTCCATCAAATGACAGAAACAGCGCAACGGTGTGCGCCATCACGACAGGGGGATACGCCATCATACGGGCGGCGGCCTGCTGGGCAAAATGCACTTGCCGATCGGCGGTTAACGCACGGCGGCGCTGACGAATTAACTGACGGATGTCCTGGCGTGAAGCAGAAACTTCAGGGAATTGGGTCATGGTAGTCGGTAGAAGAAAAGAGAGGGAATCTCCGAGATGCCGCCGCAGGCTGTAACCCTTGAACCCTTGGTTCAAGGTGAATGTGTCGTCATAGTTTTAAGGCTTCTCGGACGGACCGAGCATGCTCACCAACCATGGAGCGCCACATTCTTGTGGTATGAAATATCGGCTCAGGGGACTGGCCCGCTTGCGAACATCTCAGAGAAATTTTGTCTTCACAGTTACTCTACCATAGTCAACTGAGAAGTGTTATTCAAACTTTGGTCCCGGTCTTTCGGGATTGCGACCTTGATCAAGCAATGCCTGTTCTATGGTCTGCTGGAGCATTTTAATGCGCTGCTCCATGCTTGCCGCGTAGTCGCGGGTCTTCGCTTTTTCCTGAGTCAGTTCATAGCTGATGTTCAACGCGGCGATGAAAACCAGCTGCTCAGTATTTGTGACTCTAGTGCGTTCTTTTAGATCTTGCAACCGCTGATTCAAATCGTCCGCTGCCTGATTCAAAGCATCCCTTTGTTCAGGCGGACAATTCACTCGCAGTGAACGGCCAAAAATCTGGAGATCGACGGGTTGTGCAGACATGCCACCTTCCTGCTGATTGACTGCGCTGCCTTCGCTTACTGCCCCGGGGGCTGCGAAGGGGCGACACTATAGCTACCCTGATGTGAAGATACAAGCCCTTTTCTGGTATCACCAGGGTCCAAAGTGGTAGCATATCATGAAACTTCCCCCCTTTGATGACGAATGCTCATGTCTATACAGAACGAAATGCCTGGTTACAAGGATTTAAACCAGTTACTGAACCAGCAGGGAATCGGTTTAACTCCTGCCGAAATGCACGGTCTGATCAGTGGCATGCTGTGCGGCGGAAACAGCGACAGCTCATGGCAGCCGCTGATCCACGACCTCACGAATGAAGGGCTGGCGTTTGGTCACGAGCTGGCGGAAGCGCTGCGTAAAATGCACGCTGCAACCAGCGATTCGCTGGAAGACGATGGCTTCCTTTTTCAGCTTTATCTGCCTGAAGGCGACGACGTCAGCGTGTTCGATCGCGCCGATGCGCTGGCCGGCTGGGTAAACCACTATCTGCTGGGGCTGGGCGTGACGCAGCCTAAACTGGATAAAGTGACCGGCGAAGCGGGTGAGGCGATCGACGACCTGCGTAACATCGCCCAGCTCGGCTACGATGAAGACGAAGACCAGGAAGAGCTGGAAATGTCTCTTGAAGAGATTATCGAGTACGTGCGCGTGGCGGCATTGCTATGCCACGACAACTTCACGCGCTCTCAGCCGACCGCGCCGGAAGTCCGCAAGCCAACCTTACATTAAGAAAAATAACGCACAGGAGGGTGTCATGGTTATCTCGAGTCAAGAGTATTCGCGCCGCCGTCAGGCGCTGCTGGCAACAATGCAGCCGGGCAGCGCCGCGCTGATTTTTGCTGCGCCCGAAGTCACGCGCAGCGCCGACAGCGAATATCCCTATCGCCAGAGCAGCGATTTCTGGTACTTCACCGGCTTTAACGAGCCGGAAGCGGTGCTGGTGCTGATTAAGAGCAATGACACCCACAACCACAGCGTGATTTTCAACCGCGTGCGCGATCTGACAGCCGAAATCTGGTTTGGCCGCCGCCTGGGCCAGGAGGCCGCACCGGCGAAGCTGGGCGTTGACCGCGCGCTGGCGTTTAGCGAAATCAACCAGCAGCTCTATCAGCTGCTTAACGGCCTCGACGTGCTCTATCACGCGCAGGGTGAATATGCCTACGCCGATGAGATTGTTTTCACCGCGCTGGATAAGCTGCGCAAAGGCTCGCGGCAGAACCTGTCCGCGCCGGCCACGCTGACGGACTGGCGTCCGGTGGTGCATGAGATGCGCCTGTTCAAGTCTGAAGAAGAGCTGAATTTGATGCGTCGTGCGGGCGAAATCAGCGCCCTGGCGCACACCCGCGCCATGGAAAAGTGCCGTCCTGGGCTGTTCGAATACCAGCTGGAAGGCGAAATTCATCACGAATTTAACCGCCACGGCGCGCGTTATCCCTCCTACAACACCATTGTTGGCGGCGGAGAAAACGGCTGCATTCTGCACTACACCGAAAACGAAAGCGCGCTGCGCGACGGCGATCTGGTGTTGATTGACGCCGGTTGCGAATACCAGGGCTACGCGGGGGACATCACTCGTACTTTCCCGGTGAACGGTAAATTCTCACCGGCACAGCGCGCCATTTATGACATCGTTCTCGAGTCGCTTGAGACGGCGCTCAGGCTGTATCGTCCCGGAACCTCCATGCAGGAAGTGACCGGTGAAGTGGTGCGCATCATGATTACCGGCCTGGTCAGGCTCGGGATCCTGAAAGGGGAGGTCGACACTCTGATCGCTGAAAATGCGCATCGACCGTATTTCATGCACGGCCTGAGCCACTGGCTGGGGCTGGATGTGCATGACGTTGGCGCGTACGGCGCCGACCGTTCGCGCGTGCTGGAGCCGGGCATGGTGTTAACCGTGGAGCCAGGCCTGTATATCGCGCCGGATGCCGACGTGCCTGAGGAGTACCGCGGGATTGGCATTCGTATTGAAGATGACATCGTTATTACCGAAACCGGTAACGATAACCTGACCGCGAGCGTCGTGAAAAACGCTGACGATATCGAGGCGCTGATGGCAGCGGCACGCGCATGAGCGTGATTATCGTTGGCGGCGGCATGACCGGGGCCACGCTGGCGCTGGCCATTTCGCATTTGACGAAGGGGCAGCTTGCGGTGCACCTGGTGGAAGCCGTCGCGCCGCAGGCAAAGAATCATCCCGGTTTTGATTCCCGCGCCATTGCCCTGGCGCAGGGTACCTGCCAGCAGCTGTCCCGCATTGGCATCTGGCAGGCCATCGCCGATTGCGCGACGGCAATTAAAACCGTTCACGTAAGCGATCGCGGCCATGCTGGCTTTGTCACGCTGGACGCGCAGGATTACCGCATTGACGCGCTGGGTCAGGTTGTTGAGCTGCACGACGTCGGATTGCGTCTGTTCCGCCTGCTCCAGGATGCGCCGGGCGTCACGCTGCATTGTCCGGCGCGCGTGGCCGGCGTGAGCCGCAGCGAGGCGTCGGTCAGCGTAACGCTGGAAAACGGCACCGTGCTTGAAGGCCAGCTTCTGGTCGCCGCGGACGGCTCGCGCTCATCGCTCGGCGCCCAGTGCGGCGTGGAGTGGCGCCAGCAGCCGTACGGCCAGGTGGCGGTCATCGCCAACGTCTCTACCGCAGCAGAACACCACGGCAGGGCGTTTGAACGCTTTACGCAGCATGGCCCGCTGGCAATGCTGCCGATGTCGGACGGGCGCTGTTCGCTGGTCTGGTGCCATTCGCAGGATAAGGCCGAAGAGGTTAAAGCCTGGTCCGACGAACGTTTTTGTTCCGAACTGCAGAAAGCCTTTGGCTGGCGGCTGGGGCGTATTACCCATGCGGGGAAACGTGCGGTCTATCCGCTGTCGTTAACCACCGCATCGCAATCTGTTTCTCACCGCGTGGCGCTGGTCGGCAACGCCGCGCAGACATTACATCCGATTGCCGGACAAGGGTTCAACCTTGGCCTGCGTGATGTCATGAGCCTGGCGGAAACCCTTGCTCAGGCGTGGGGCGAACAAAAAGACTGTGGCGCTTATTCGGTGCTAAGCCATTACCAGAAGCGACGTCAGGCCGATAAAGAGGCGACAATCGGCGTTACCGACGGCTTAGTCCATCTCTTTGCCAATCGCTGGGCGCCGCTGGTTGCGGGTCGCAACCTCGGGCTGATGGCGATGGAATTATTCATTCCGGCACGTGACGTGCTGGCGCAGCGGACTCTTGGTTGGGTCGCGCGTTAAGGAGTTATCACCGTGCAAAATGTTGATGTCGCCATCGTTGGCGGCGGTATGGTCGGACTGGCGCTGGCCTGTGGTTTACAGGGCAGCGGCCTGCGCGTGGCGGTGCTGGAGCAAAAGCAGCCTCAGCCCGTTGCGCCAGATGCCCCGCCGGAACTCCGCGTCTCGGCGATCAATGCCGCCAGCGAGAAATTGCTGACGCACCTTGGCGTCTGGGCAGATATTGTGGCGCAGCGCGCCAGCTGCTATCACGGCATGGAAGTGTGGGATAAAGACAGCTTTGGTCATATTGCTTTTGATGATGAAAGCATGGGCTATAGCCATCTGGGCCATATCATCGAAAACGCGGTGATCCACCACGCGCTGTGGCAGAAAGCACAGCAGTGCAGTGACGTGACTCTGATTGCGCCTGCGCAGGTCCAGCAGGTGGCGTGGGGTGAAAACGAGGCGTTTATCACCTTACAAAGCGGCGACATGCTGACTGCGCGTCTGGTAGTCGGCGCCGACGGTGCGAACTCCTGGCTGCGCAACAAGGCCGATATCCCGCTGACCTTCTGGGACTATCGTCATCATGCTCTGGTGGCAACGATCCGAACAGAGGAGCCGCACGGCGGCGTGGCGCGGCAGATTTTTCACAACGACGGCATTCTGGCATTCCTGCCGCTTGCCGATCCGCACCTGTGCTCGATTGTCTGGTCCCTGGTGCCGGAGAAAGCCCAGCAGATGCACGAGGCGACGCCGGAGGCCTTTAACCAGGCGCTGTGCATGGCGTTTGATAACCGCCTTGGCTTATGCGCCCTTGAAAGCGCGCGGCAGGTGTTCCCGTTAACCGGCCGCTACGCGCGTCAGTTTGCGGCGCACCGTCTGGCACTGGTCGGTGATGCGGCGCATACCATTCATCCGCTGGCCGGGCAGGGCGTCAACCTTGGCTTTATGGACGCGGCGGAGCTGGTTAAGGAACTGCGTCGCCTGCATCGCGAAGGGAAAGACATCGGCCAGCATCTGTACCTGCGTCGCTACGAGCGCAGCCGCAAGCACAGCGCGGCGATGATGCTGGCGGGCATGCAGGGCTTCCGCGAGCTGTTTGCCGGCGCGAATCCGGCAAAAAAACTGCTGCGCGATATTGGTCTTAAACTGGCCGATACGCTTCCTGGCGTCAAACCTCAACTCCTCCGTCAGGCGATGGGTCTTAACGATCTTCCCGACTGGTTACGCTAATCTCGATCCCCGTCACACTTTATTTTCCCGGCCTCTGCGCCGGGGAAATTCCCTCGTTTGAAATATTCTAATTTCACGTCATTTTTCGCATTAGAAAATCTAATCTACGAGATTTTATGTTACGGAAATTCGGCCCGATTTTCCGCACGAAATATCACCATGTGCTAAATCCTGTTAGATCATTGTTAATTTTGTGCGGGGTTAATCGCATTTTTCCAGTGAATAACTCTGTAGGCTTTTTAGCGTTTTTTGGTCATAAGCTAATGTGATGACCCGTTTTACCTTATGGTTAACCGCTGGTTTAGGTGGTAAGTTCGGGTAAAAGAGAACGTTTGCGTCGGCGCCAGGTAACGGGGCCGACACCGGGTTTCACGGTGAATTTTTCAACGAGGACAAGATGGCTCAACAGACTCCTTTGTACGAACAACACGTGTTATGCGGCGCCCGCATGGTGGACTTCCATGGCTGGATGATGCCGCTGCACTACGGCTCGCAGATTGATGAGCACCACGCGGTGCGCACCGATGCCGGTATGTTCGACGTGTCCCACATGACGATTGTCGATCTGCGCGGCAGCCGCACCCGGGAGTTTTTGCGTTATCTGCTGGCAAATGACGTCGCCAAACTGAAGACGCCAGGTAAAGCGCTCTACACCGGCATGCTGAATGCCTCGGGCGGCGTGATTGATGACCTTATCGTCTACTACTTCACTGAAGATTTCTTCCGCCTCGTTGTCAACTCCGCCACCCGCGAAAAAGACCTCTCCTGGATCACCCAACACGCCGAACCTTATGCCATCGACATCACCGTCCGTGACGACCTGTCGCTGATCGCCGTACAGGGGCCGAACGCGCAGGCGAAAGCCGCGTCTCTGTTTAACGACGAGCAACGCAAAGCAACCGAAGGCATGAAGCCGTTCTTCGGCGTGCAGGCGGGCGATCTGTTTATCGCCACCACCGGCTACACCGGTGAAGCGGGCTACGAAATTGCCATGCCGAACGAGAAGGCCGCTGATTTCTGGCGTGCGCTGGTGGAAGCGGGCGTGAAGCCTGCGGGTCTGGGCGCGCGCGATACGCTGCGTCTGGAAGCGGGGATGAACCTCTACGGTCAGGAGATGGACGAAGGCGTCTCTCCGCTGGCCGCCAATATGGGCTGGACCATTGCATGGGAACCGGCTGACCGTGACTTTATTGGCCGTGAAGCGCTGGAGATGCAGCGCGAGAAGGGCACTGAACAGCTGGTGGGTCTGGTGATGACCGAGAAGGGCGTGCTGCGCGGTGAACTGCCGGTGCGCTTTACCGATGCTGACGGCAATCCTCGCGAAGGCGTGATCACCAGCGGTACCTTCTCCCCTACGCTGGGCTACAGTATTGCACTGGCACGCGTGCCGGCGGGTATTGGCGAAACGGCGGTGGTGCAAATCCGCAACCGCGAAATGCCGGTCAACGTGACCAAACCGATTTTTGTTCGCGCCGGTAAGCCGGTCACCTAATCATTTTTATCAGGAGAACTTCAATGAGCAATGTGCCAGCAGAACTGAAATACAGCAAAGAACACGAGTGGCTGCGCAAAGAGGCGGACGGCACTTACACCGTAGGGATCACCGAGCACGCGCAAGAGCTGCTGGGCGACATGGTGTTTGTTGACCTGCCTGACGTGGGCACGACCGTTAGCGCGGGCGACGACTGCGCCGTGGCGGAGTCCGTAAAAGCGGCATCTGACATCTATGCCCCTGTGAGCGGCGAAATCGTTGCCGTCAACGACGCGCTGAGCGATTCGCCAGAGCTGGTGAACAGCGAGCCTTATGAAGGCGGCTGGATCTTCAAGATCAAAGCCAGCGACGAATCTCAGGTTGCCGCGCTGCTGGATGCGACCGCGTACGAAGCACTGTTAGAAGACGAGTAATCGTTTATCCCCCTCTCCTTTCGGGAGAGGGCAGGGGCGAGGGTGCCCATCTTCCCCTCGCCCTAACCCTCTCCCAGAGGGAGAGGGAACTTAAATTCACTGCACGTTTCAGGAACCATCGCTCATGACACAGACTTTAAGCCAGCTTGAAAACCGTGGCGCCTTCATTGAACGTCACATTGGGCCGGATGCTCAGCAACAGCAGGAGATGCTGAAGACAGTTGGCGCGGATTCATTAAACGCACTGATCGGCCAGATTGTGCCAAAAGACATCCAGCTTGCCACGCCGCCTCAGGTGGGGGAAGCCACCACGGAATTCGCCGCGCTGGCGGAGCTGAAGGCTATCGCAGGCCTGAACAAGCGCTATAAGTCTTACATTGGCATGGGCTACACCAACGTGCAGTTGCCGCCGGTTATCCTGCGCAACATGCTGGAAAACCCGGGCTGGTACACCGCTTACACCCCGTATCAGCCGGAAGTCTCCCAGGGCCGTCTGGAAGCGCTGCTGAACTTCCAGCAGGTGACGCTGGATCTGACCGGTATGGATATTGCCTCCGCGTCTCTGCTGGATGAAGCGACCGCCGCCGCCGAAGCGATGGCGATGGCTAAGCGCGTGAGCAAGCTGAAAAATGCCAACCGCTTCTTCGTGGCGGCGGACGTGCATCCGCAGACGCTGGACGTGGTGCGCACTCGCGCGGAAACCTTCGGCTTTGACGTGATCGTCGACGACGCTGACAAAGTGCTGGATCATCAGGACGTCTTCGGCGTGCTGCTGCAGCAGGTGGGCACCACCGGTGAAGTTCACGACTACGGCGCGCTGATTGCCGAGCTGAAATCTCGCAAAGTGGTTGTCAGCGTTGCCGCCGACTTTATGGCGCTGGTGCTGCTGACGGCACCGGGCAAACAGGGCGCGGATATTGTCTTTGGTTCAGCGCAACGCTTCGGCGTGCCGATGGGCTACGGCGGCCCGCACGCGGCGTTCTTCGGCGCGAAAGATGAATTCAAACGCTCCATGCCCGGCCGTATTATCGGCGTCTCAAAAGACGCTGCCGGTAACACCGCGCTGCGCATGGCGATGCAAACCCGCGAGCAGCACATCCGCCGCGAGAAAGCGAACTCCAACATCTGTACCTCCCAGGTGCTGCTGGCAAACATCGCCAGCCTGTACGCCGTGTTCCACGGCCCGGCAGGCCTGAAGCGTATTGCCAGCCGCATTCACCGCCTGGCCGATATTCTGGCCTGCGGCCTGCAGCAGAAAGGCCTTAAGCTGCGCCACGCTCACTACTTCGACACCCTGTGTGTGGAAGTGGCGGACAAAGCGGCCGTGCTGGCGCGCGCGAATGCGGCAGAGATCAACCTGCGTAGCGACATCCACAACGCCGTCGGCATTACGCTGGATGAAAGCACCACCCGCGACGATATCCTGAACCTGTTCAGCGTGTTGCTGGGTGACGCGCACGGTCTGGACATTGATGCGCTCGACAAAGAGGTCGCGCTCGACAGCCGCTCCATTCAGGAAAGCATGCTGCGTAACGATGCGATCCTGACGCATCCGGTGTTTAACCGCTACCACAGCGAAACCGAGATGATGCGCTATATGCACTCTCTGGAGCGCAAGGATCTGGCGCTGAACCAGGCGATGATCCCGCTGGGCTCGTGCACCATGAAACTGAACGCCGCGGCAGAGATGATCCCGATCACCTGGCCTGAATTCTCCGAGCTGCACCCGTTCTGCCCGCCAGAGCAGGCGGAAGGTTATCATATGATGATCAACCAGCTTTCCGACTGGCTGGTGAAGCTGACCGGTTATGACGCGCTCTGCATGCAGCCAAACTCCGGCGCGCAGGGCGAATACGCGGGCCTGCTGGCGATCCGTCACTATCACGAAAGCCGCAACGAAGGTCACCGCGATATCTGCCTGATCCCAAGCTCTGCCCACGGTACCAACCCGGCCTCTGCCCAGATGGCGGGCATGGAAGTGGTGGTCGTTGCTTGCGATAAGAACGGCAACATCGATCTGGTCGACCTGCGTGCGAAAGCCGAGCAGGCGGGCGACAAGCTCTCCTGCATCATGGTGACCTACCCGTCTACCCACGGCGTGTACGAAGAGACTATCCGTGAAGTGTGCGAAGTGGTGCACCAGTTCGGCGGTCAGGTTTACCTCGACGGCGCGAACATGAACGCTCAGGTGGGCATTACCTCTCCGGGCTTTATCGGCGCGGATGTGTCGCACCTGAACCTGCACAAAACCTTCTGCATCCCTCACGGCGGTGGCGGCCCGGGCATGGGTCCTATCGGCGTGAAAGCGCACCTGGCGCCGTTTGTCCCAGGCCACAGCGTTGTGCAGATTGAAGGCATGCTGACTCGTCAGGGCGCGGTCTCTGCGGCACCGTTCGGTAGCGCCTCTATCCTGCCAATCAGCTGGATGTACATCCGCATGATGGGCGCGGAAGGGCTGAAGCAGGCGAGCCAGGTGGCGATTCTCAACGCCAACTATATTGCGACTCGTCTGAAGTCCGCCTTCCCGGTGCTCTATACCGGCCGCGACGGTCGCGTGGCGCACGAGTGCATCCTCGATATTCGTCCGCTGAAAGAGCAAACCGGCATTAGCGAGCTGGATATTGCCAAGCGTCTGATCGACTACGGCTTCCATGCGCCAACCATGTCGTTCCCGGTTGCGGGTACGCTGATGGTTGAGCCGACCGAGTCTGAAAGCAAGGCCGAGCTGGACCGCTTTATCGACGCGATGCTGGCCATCCGCATGGAGATCGACCGTGTGCAGGACGGCGAATGGACGCTGGAAGATAACCCGCTGGTCAACGCTCCGCATACCCAGCATGAGATGGTCTCCGAGTGGAACCACGGCTATTCCCGCGAGCTGGCCGTCTTCCCGGCAGGCGTGGCAAACAAATACTGGCCGACCGTGAAGCGTCTTGATGATGTCTACGGCGACCGTAACCTGTTCTGCTCCTGCGTGCCGATGAGCGAATACCAGTAATATTGTTGGTGTAGTAACGTAGGCCGGGTAAGGCGAAGCCGCCACCCGGCTTTTTTATTGGGAGAAGAAAATGGCAATAGCACTGGTCACCGGCGCCAGCCGGGGCATTGGGAAAGCCACCGCGCTGCAGCTGGCGCGCGAAGGCTACACCGTGGCGGTGAACTATCATCACAACATTAAAGCCGCGACGGACGTGATCAACCAGATCGTTGAAGCGGGCGGTAAAGCCTTTGCCGTCCGCGCAGATATCAGTGATGAAGCCCAGGTGCTGGCGATGTTTGACAGCCTCGATCGTGAAGGCGAGCCGCTTCGTGCGCTGGTCAATAATGCGGGCATTCTGTTTGAGCAATCCACTATCGAGAACCTCTCCGCTGAGCGCATTAACCGCGTCCTGGCGACCAACGTCACGGGCTACTTTCTCTGCTGCCGGGAAGCGGTAAAACGCATGTCCTTCAGGCATGGCGGCAAGGGCGGGGCGATAGTGAACGTCTCTTCCGCCGCGTCGCGCCTTGGGGCGCCGGGTGAATATGTGGATTATGCCGCGTCCAAGGGGGCGGTGGATTCGCTGACAACCGGGCTATCGCTGGAAGTGGCGGCGCAGGGTATTCGCGTCAACTGCGTACGTCCGGGTCTGATTTATACGGATATTCATGCGTCCGGCGGAGAGCCGGGGAGGGTGGATCGCGTGAAATCGTTGCTGCCGATGCAGCGTGGCGGCCAGCCGGAAGAGGTGGCGCAGGCGATTGTCTGGCTGCTGAGCGAGAAGGCGTCGTACGTAACGGGCAGTTTTATTGAGTTGGCTGGCGGGAAATAAGCCCCTCACCCTAACCCTCTCCCCAAAGGGGAGAGGGGATCAATCGTAGCGCCGCCCGGCGTTAAAGTTTCTCGCCGTTGCTGGCAATCACGCCCTTATACCACTCGAAGCTCTTCTTGCGGGAACGCGACATGTCGCCCGTGCCGTCGTCGTGCTTGTTCACGTAGATAAAGCCGTAGCGCTTGCTGTACTGGCCGGTGGTGAACGACACGCAGTCGATGCAGCCCCAGGGCGTATATCCCACCAGATCCACGCCGTCGTGTGTCACGGCTTTGATCATCTCCTCCACGTGGGCACGCAGGTAGTCGATACGATAGTCGTCGTTGATGCTGCCGTCTTCTTCCACCTTATCGTAGGCACCGAACCCGTTTTCCACGATAAACAGCGGTTTCTGATAACGCTCGTACAGTTCGCACAGAGAATAGCGCAGGCCTACCGGGTCAATCTGCCAGCCCCAGTCGGACGCCTTCACGTGCGGGTTCGGCACGCTGCCTTCGAAGCCGGAAATCGCATCGCCGGTACCGCCTTCCGCTTTCACCGCGTTGGTCATGTAGTAGCTGAAACCTAAGTAGTCGCAGGTACCTTCACGCAGGATCTGCTCATCGCCTGCCTCCATTTTGATGGAGAAGCCGCGGCGCTCCCACTCGTTCAGCACGTAGGACGGGTAGTAACCACGCAGCTGGACGTCGGTAAATACATAGCGCTCGCGCATGGATTCCTGGGCGAACATCACGTCTTCCGGTTTGCATGAGAACGGATAGAGCGCCACCATGGCCAGCATGCAGCCGACTTTCATCTCCGGGTTGATGCGGCGCGCGGCTTCCACCGCCAGGGCGCTGGCCACAAACTGGTGGTGCAGGACCTGGTACATGGTCTCTTCCGGATTGTCATGTTCGGTATAGACCACGCCCGAGCAGCAGTAACCGAACAGCGGCGCGCGCCAGTTGCGCTGGTTATTGATTTCGTTGAAGGTCATCCAGTATTTGACCTTGTTTTTGTAGCGCTCAAAAACCACTTCCGCAAAGCGCACAAAGAAATCGACCACTTTACGGTTGGTCCAGCTACCATACTCCTGCACCAGGTGCAGCGGCATTTCGAAGTGGGAGAGGGTGATCACCGGTTCGATGTTGTATTTCAGCAGCTCGTCGAACATGTCGTCGTAGAACTTCAGCCCCTCTTCGTTTGGCTGCGTTTCGTCACCTTTCGGGAAGATGCGCGTCCAGGCGATAGAGGTGCGGAAGCACTTGAAACCCATCTCGGCAAACAGCTTGATGTCTTCTTTATAGTGGCCGTGGAAGTCGATAGCCTCGTGGTTTGGGTAGTATTTACCCGGCACTACTTCCTGGGTGATTTCGCGCGGGACGCCGTGCGCGCCGCCGGTCAATACGTCACAAATGCTTGGCCCTTTGCCGCCTTTGTTCCAGCCGCCTTCAACCTGGTGAGCCGCAACCGCGCCGCCCCATAAAAAATCTTTTGGTAAGGTTAATTTTTTCATCGCTGCTCTTCTCAATAAATGGCTTACTGGCATCGAGTCTAGCAAAGCGAAATTGAATGTCACGATATAACAATTCACAGTAAATGTGATTTGTTACATCAAAAAAACAGGGTGTTTTATTCTGTGAGTTTCTTCGCCAGTTTACGTCCGAGAGATTCCAGAATATAAATGACGGGAATTTGCGTGGTGATGTCGTAGACGCCTGCAATACGCGTCTGAGGAACATGCCAGGAGAGATTAAAGTCCGCCAGTTTTGCGAGACGCGAGTGCTCGTGGCTGGTTATCGAGAGCACCTTGCAGTGATGCAGGCTGAACTGGCTGGCGAAGCGCAGGATCTCCTCGGTCTCTCCCGAGACGGAAAGCACAATCGCCAGCGCATTTTTCGCCATATCATTGGTGACCGGGAAATAAGGATCATCAATATGATTACTGAATTTCCCGATATTAGAAAAGAAGCGTGCGCCATATTTTGCCAGCGAACCCGATGTTCCGGCACCGACAAATATAATTCGCTCTGACGTTAAAATAATATCAACCGCCTTATCTAATAACGCATCGAACTCTTCATTATTCACGCTTTTAAAAAAGCTGATAATTTCGCTGGCACCGAAGTTTGCCTGCTGGGGCTCGTTCTGTTCAAGATAAAGCTTAAAGCGCACGCGGAATTCAGAATAGCCTTCGCAGTTAAGCTTGCGGCAAAAGCGCAGGATAGTCGTGGTTGAGACGTCTGCCGCATCCGCCAGCTCGCGGATGGTCATGTACATCACTTTGTCACGATTTTTTATGACATAGTTGTAGACCATCATCTCCAGGTTATTGAGACTGGCAATGGCGGAATGGGAGAACATGCTCACAATGGCTACACTCACTCATCAGACTTTTCTTCAGGGAATAATAACATGCAGCCAAACGACATCACTTTTTTTCAGCGTTTTCAGGACGACATTCTGGCCGGACGTAAAACCATCACTATCCGGGATAAAAGTGAATCCCATTTCAAAACCGGCGATATCCTGCGGGTGGGGCGTTATGAGGACGATGGTTATTTTTGCACCATCGAAGTAACGGGAACGTCAACCGTTACGTTCGATACATTGACGCAAAAACATGCTGAACAGGAGAACATGACCCTGGATGCATTGAAAAACGTGATCTCAGAGATCTACCCCAGGCAGAACCAGTTTTATGTGATTGATTTTAAATGTTTATAATTAAAATCGAAACGCACGTTCGCTGAAATTAAAGTGTAACTGTCTGATTATAGTTTAGAAACGTTATGTTTAACTTTATTTTGGCTAACAGGTGTTCACTGGAATCATTCTCAGTTAGCATAGTTATGCGATGAATAATCATCTTTTGTTTTCCCGGAGTTTTGTATGGTGAGTAGACCATTAATCGCACAGGGATATTCGCTGGCTGAGGAAGTGGCCAACAGCATCAGCCACGGCATTGGCCTGGTGTTTGGGATTGTCGGTTTAGTGTTATTGTTGGTGCAGGCGGTGGACGCCAATGCCAGCGCGATGGCCATTACCAGCTACAGCCTTTATGGCGGGAGTATGATCCTGCTGTTCCTGGCCTCGACGCTGTATCACGCGATCCCGCATCAGCGGGCCAAGATGTGGCTCAAGAAATTTGACCACTGTGCTATCTATCTTCTGATTGCAGGCACCTACACACCGTTTTTGCTGGTGGGGCTCAACTCACCGCTGTCGCGTGGCCTGATGATTGTTATCTGGAGCCTGGCACTGCTGGGGATCCTGTTTAAGCTGACCATCGCGCACCGGTTTAAGGTGCTGTCACTGGTCACCTATCTGACAATGGGCTGGCTGTCGCTGATTGTGGTGTATCAACTGGCGGTCAAACTGTCGGTAGGGGGCGTGACGCTTCTGGCCTTAGGCGGCGTGGTGTACTCGCTCGGCGTGATTTTCTACGTCTGCAAGCGCATCCCGTACAACCATGCCATCTGGCACGGCTTTGTGCTCGGCGGCAGCGTATGCCACTTTTTGGCGATCTATTTGTACGTGGGGCAGGTGTAGTTTTTAAACCGTGCGGGCGGTTGCCCTCACCCCGGCCCTCTCCCACAGGGAGAGGGAGGGCACCTGGATACGATTACTCTTCTAACGAATACGGCAGCGGCTCGATGCTCAGCGTGTTCGCATCGTCACGCACGCGGAACACGCTGTCGGCTTCCATGTCGTTGTTCATGACGGCCTGTACCAAAAGACGTCCATCATCCAGCTGTACGGCGGCTAACACGGTGCCGGTGCGACGCCAGTTATCACCCATCTTCAGCTCTAAGTCTTCACCCGCTTCAGGTACACGGCTGGCATGGCCCGCCAGCGTCCACAGCGCTCGTTTGTTAGCTCCGCGGAATTTTGCACGCGCCACCATCTCCTGGCCGGTATAACAGCCCTTTTTAAAGCTAATACCCCCCAGCGCCTGCAGGTTCGTTGCCTGAGGAATAAACTGCGCGCTGTTTGCTGCGTCAATCACCGGCAGACCCGCTTCGATGTTCAGCGCCAGCCACTGCTGACTATTGTTGAGCTGCGCTTCGCCGCGCAGCGCTTCGGTCACGCGTTCGGCCGTTGCCGCATCCGTGACTAACAGGAAACGCTCCGCAGGGTGTTCAAACCACAGGATAGAGGTCGCGCCTTCGCTGACCACCTGCTTTTCTGCATCCGGCAGTTCGCTGAAGAGATTTTTCAGGGCCGCACGGGCCTGGAAACCGGCCACTCCCAGCAGGACATGTTCGTCGTCCGGGGCGATAGTGACTTTGGAGAAGACCGCGTACTTCTTCAGCTCTTTGAGCTGGGCCTCTTGCAGGCTGCGGCGCTCAATAAAGGCAAAGCCGTCCTGACGGCGGAAGAGGCGCAGGTTGCTCCACATTTTACCTTTTGGGTCGCAATGCGCGGCCAGCAGGTGCTGGTGTTCGGTCATCTGGCTGACGTCGGCGGTCACCTGGCCCTGCAGGTATTTTTCGGCGTCGGCACCGGTGAGAGTTGCCAGCGCCCAGTCATCAAGAGAAATAAGCGTCAGCGGCAGACGCGCAGAGGCGGCGGGCTGGCGAGGAGAAAATGGTGTAAATGCCATAACGATATCCTGAATTGCTTAACGCTTTGATAATGCCTAATGGTAAAAGAGCCTGCAGGCAATGCAAGTGCTTTCAACAGACCATTTGTGCCCTAAACCGGTTATGCGTAGCGCTACGCAAAATAATGTAATCCGCTTTCTTTGTAGGGATTATTCTGGAAGCCTGCTCGGCGATCGCAATATTCCAGTAATGAAACGGTCAAAAACACGTTACACTAGCTGGTGTCCCCGTAGAGAAATAAAGAACACTGAACGGGGTACCGACTGTGCCAAACGTAATGCAGGAAACTGAACATGGATATTAACAACAAGGCCCGTATTCACTGGGCGTGCCGTCGCGGCATGCGTGAACTTGATATTTCCATCATGCCTTTCTTTGAATATGAGTATGACAGCTTAAGCGATGATGATAAGCGTCTGTTTGTTCGCCTGCTTGAGTCTGACGATCCGGATTTATTCAACTGGCTGATGAACCACGGCAAACCCGCCGACACCGAGTTGCAACGGATGGTGCAATTAATTCAAACACGGAATCGGGAACGTGGTCCTGTGGCAATCTGATCTTCGCGTCTCGTGGCGCTCGCAGTGGATGTCTTTATTGCTCCACGGCCTGGTTGCGGCCTTTGTTTTACTGATGCCGTGGCCGCTGAGCTATACGCCGCTGTGGCTGCTGTTACTGTCGTTTGTCGTTTTTGACAGCGTACGCAGCCAGCGTCGCATTAATGCCCGTCAGGGAGAGATTAAATTACTGATGGATTCCCGCCTGCGCTGGCAGGGTAAAGAGTGGGATATCCTCGGTATGCCCTGGATGCTCAACTGCGGCATGATGTTACGGTTACGCAAGGTGGACGGCGGGCGTTGCCAGCATCTGTGGCTGGCGGCTGACAGTATGGATGCTGCCGAGTGGCGAGACCTGCGCCGGATGCTGTTGCAACAAACGACGCAGGGGTAGCGCGCGTTAGCTAAACTTTTCAGCCATTTCGCCCAGAATCTGCTCGCACCAGGTTTGCAGGCGCTCATCGCTGAGATCGTACTGGTTGGTTTCATCCAGCGCGAGTCCAACAAACAGCTCGCCGTCGGCGATAATCGGTTTTTTACTGGTAAACTCGTAACCTTCGGTTGGCCAGTAGCCGATAAACGATACTCCTTTCGGCGCCAGCTTGTCATGCAGCATGCCGAGCGCGTCCAGGAACCATTCCCCGTAGCCCAGCTGATCCCCCATGCCGTACATGGCAATGATTTTGCCGTCGAGATTGACCGAATCGAGTTGATCCCAGATGGCTTCCCAGTCTTCCTGTATCTCACCAAAATCCCAGGTTGGGATGCCAAGAATCAGGACATCGTACTGTTCCATCAGCGCGACCGCGTCATCTTTCAGGTTATGCAACGTCACCAGTTCCGGGCCAATGATGTCGCGAATTTTCTCTGCCGCCATTTCGGTGTAGAAGGTGCTGGAACCATAGAACAGACCAATATTCATCGCGTAACTATCTCAATACTTGCTTTGACTTTGCGCGTAGTGTACCAGAAACCGGTCGCAATCAGGCATAATGGCCTGACTGCAAAATCAAAGGGGCTGATGTGGAAAAGGATCTCGCACTGATCGAACAGTTTCTCGACGCGCTGTGGCTGGAGAAAAATCTGGCCGAGAATACCCTTAGCGCCTACCGTCGCGATCTCACCATGCTGGTGGAATGGCTTGCGCACCGGGGGTTATCCCTTGCGAGCGCGCAGCGTGACGACCTGCAGGCGCTGCTGGGGGAACGTATCGCAGGGGGCTACAAAGCTACCAGTTCCGCGCGTTTGCTCAGCGCCATGCGTCGGCTGTTCCAGCACCTCTACCGTGAGAAGATCCGCGAAGACGATCCCAGCGCGCTGCTGGCATCTCCTAAGCTCCCGCAGCGGCTGCCGAAAGATCTCAGCGAAGCACAAGTTGAGAGATTATTACAGTCACCGGCTGTTGACCTGCCGCTGGAGTTACGCGATAAAGCCATGCTTGAGCTATTGTATGCTACCGGCTTGCGCGTTTCGGAACTGGTTGGTCTGACGATGAGCGACATCAGCCTGCGTCAGGGCGTAGTGCGCGTCATTGGTAAAGGAAATAAGGAAAGGCTGGTTCCGCTGGGTGAAGAGGCGGTTTACTGGCTGGAAACGTACCTGGAGCACGGTCGTCCGTGGCTGCTAAATGGTACTTCTATCGACGTCCTGTTTCCGAGCCAGCGCGCCCAGCAGATGACGCGGCAAACGTTCTGGCATCGCATCAAGCATTACGCCACACTGGCGGGTATCGACAGTGAAAAGCTTTCGCCGCACGTATTGCGTCACGCTTTCGCGACGCATCTGTTAAACCACGGCGCTGATTTACGCGTGGTGCAGATGCTGCTGGGCCACAGCGATCTTTCCACGACGCAAATTTACACCCATGTCGCGACGGAACGCCTGCGGCAGCTACACCAACAGCACCACCCTCGAGCGTGAGTGCCGACGAATTGTAACAGGATCACATATGAAAAAGACTTTCGCGCTGTTCACCCTGCTGGCAGCCTCCTTTACCGGTTTCGCTCATGCTGACGACGCCGCCATCAAACAGTCGCTGGCTAAGCTTGGCGTCACCGGCAGCGATATTCAGCCTGCACCGGTTGCCGGCATGAAAACGGTACTGACCAACAGCGGCGTGCTGTACGTCACCGAAGACGGCAAACACATTATTCAGGGGCCAATGTACGACGTGAGCGGCGCGCAGCCGGTGAACGTCACCAACCAGCTGCTGATGAAAAACCTGAACGCGCTCGAAAAAGAGATGATCATCTATAAAGCGGCGCAGGAAAAACACGTCATTACCGTCTTCACCGACATCACCTGCGGCTACTGCCACAAGCTGCATGAAGAGATGAAAGACTACAACGCGCTGGGCATCACCGTGCGTTACCTGGCCTTCCCGCGCGCGGGCGTGCAGAGCCAGCCAGAGCAGGACATGAAGGCGATCTGGTGTGCGAAAGACCGCAACAAAGCGTTTGATGACGCCATGAACGGCAAAGGCGTTAAGCCAGCCTCCTGCGACATTGATATCGCTAACCACTACGCGCTCGGCGTGCAGTTTGGCGTGAGCGGTACGCCTGCGATTGTCCTGAGCAACGGCTATGTCGTTCCGGGCTATCAGGGACCGAAAGAGATGAAAGAGTTCCTCGACGCGCACCAGAAACAGTTTGGTGGTAAATAATCCGCGTGAAAGCCCCAATAAAATTGCGCCGCCGCGAGGCGGTTGAACCCGTTGATTTACCGGACGATCTCCCGGCGCTGCTTAAGCGCCTCTATGCCAGCCGCGGCGTGCGTCGCGCTGAGGATCTTGAACGCAGCGTGAAAGGGATGCTGCCCTGGCAGCAGCTGAGCGGTATCGAAAAAGCCACCGAAATGCTCTACAACGCGCTTCGAGAGGGAACGCGAATTGTGGTGGTAGGGGATTTCGACGCCGACGGCGCAACCAGCACCGCGCTGAGCGTGCTCAGCCTGCGCGCGCTGGGCTGCGATAACGTCACGTATCTGGTACCGAACCGTTTTGAAGACGGCTATGGCCTCAGCCCGGAAGTGGTCGATCAGGCCCACGCCCGTGGTGCACAGATGATCATGACCGTCGATAACGGGATCTCCTCCCATGCGGGCGTCGATCATGCTCACGCTTTGGGGATCCCGGTGCTGGTTACCGATCACCACCTGCCGGGCGAAACGCTGCCGGATGCGGAAGCGATTATTAACCCCAACCTGCGCGACTGCGATTTCCCATCGAAATCTCTCGCAGGCGTGGGCGTAGCGTTTTATCTGATGCTGGCGTTACGTACCCTGCTGCGCGATAAGGGCTGGTTCGACTCCCGCGGTATTGCCGTACCGAACCTGGCCGAATATCTCGATCTGGTGGCGCTGGGCACCGTCGCGGACGTGGTCCCGCTCGATACCAATAACCGTATTTTGACCTGGCAGGGCCTAAGCCGTATCCGGGCAGGCAAGTGCCGTCCGGGGATCAAGGCGCTGCTGGAGATTGCCAACCGCGACCCGCTCAAGCTGGCGGCAAGCGATTTGGGCTTTGCTCTCGGGCCGCGCCTGAACGCGGCAGGAAGACTGGACGATATGTCCGTCGGCGTGGCGCTGCTGCTGTGCGACAACATCGGTGAAGCGCGCGTGCTGGCCAACGAGCTGGACGCGCTGAATCAGACCCGTAAAGAGATTGAGCAGGGGATGCAGGCCGAAGCGCTGACCCTGTGCGAAAAGCTTGAACGCAGCGGCGATACGCTGCCGGGCGGCCTGGCGATGTACCATCCCGAGTGGCATCAGGGCGTGGTGGGCATTCTGGCGTCGCGTATTAAAGAACGTTTCCACCGGCCGGTGATCGCGTTCGCCCCCGCGGGTGATGGCACGCTGAAAGGCTCTGGCCGCTCAATCCAGGGGCTGCACATGCGCGATGCGCTGGAGCGTCTCGATACGCTGTATCCGGGTCTGATGATCAAGTTCGGCGGCCATGCGATGGCGGCAGGCCTGTCTCTGGAAGAGGCGAAATTCGACGAGTTTCAGCGTCTGTTTGGTGAACTGGTCACCGACTGGATTGACCCGGCCCTGCTGCAGGGGGAAGTGGTGTCCGATGGCGAGCTTTCACCGCTTGAGATGACGATGGACGTGGCGCAAATGCTCCGCGATGCCGGTCCGTGGGGACAGATGTTCCCGGAACCGCTGTTCGACGGGCGTTTCCGCCTGCTGCAGCAGCGCATCGTCGGCGAACGTCATCTGAAAGTGATGGTCGAGCCCGTGGGCGGGGGACCGCTGCTGGACGGCATTGCCTTCAACGTCGATACCTCCATCTGGCCGGACAACGGCGTGCGCGAGGTCGAGCTGGCGTACAAACTGGACATCAACGAGTTTCGCGGTAACCGCACCCTGCAGATCATCATCGACAATATCTGGCCAATTTAGCGGCAGTAATCTCTATAAAAAAGGGCGTGGATTCGGTACAATCCCGCTCTTATCACCGCATTTTGACAAGTCCATAAAAGAAAACAGACCATGTTTGAAATTAATCCGGTAAAAAACCGTATTCAGGACCTCACGGAGCGCTCTGACGTTCTTAGGGGGTATCTTTGACTACGATGCCAAGAAAGAGCGTCTTGAAGAAGTAAACGCCGAGCTGGAACAGCCGGACGTCTGGAACGAACCTGAACGCGCACAGGCGCTGGGTAAAGAGCGTTCCTCTCTCGAAGCTATCGTAGATACGCTGGATCAAATGGCCCAGGGGCTGGAAGATGTTTCCGGTTTGCTGGAGCTGGCCGTCGAAGCCGACGACGAAGAAACCTTTAACGAAGCCGTAGCAGAACTCGACGTGCTGGAAGAGAAGCTGGCGCAGCTGGAATTCCGCCGTATGTTCTCCGGCGAATACGACAGCGCTGACTGCTATCTCGATATTCAGGCAGGTTCTGGCGGCACCGAAGCGCAGGACTGGGCCAGCATGCTGACGCGCATGTACCTGCGTTGGGCAGAAGCGCGCGGCTTCAAAACCGAAATTATCGAAGAGTCTGAAGGTGAAGTGGCCGGTATTAAATCCGTCACCATCAAGATCATCGGTGATTACGCCTACGGCTGGCTGCGTACCGAAACGGGCGTTCACCGCCTGGTGCGTAAGAGCCCGTTCGACTCCGGCGGCCGTCGCCATACCTCCTTCAGCTCCGCGTTTGTTTACCCGGAAGTTGATGAAGATATCGATATCGAAATTAACCCGGCGGACCTGCGTATCGACGTTTATCGCGCATCCGGCGCGGGCGGCCAGCACGTTAACCGTACGGAATCTGCGGTGCGTATTACCCACATTCCAACCGGGCTGGTAACACAGTGCCAGAACGACCGTTCCCAGCATAAGAACAAAGACCAGGCCATGAAGCAGATGAAAGCGAAGCTTTATGAGCTGGAGATGCAGAAGAAAAATGCTGAGAAACAGGCGATGGAAGACAACAAGTCTGACATCGGCTGGGGCAGCCAGATCCGTTCTTACGTCCTTGATGACTCCCGCATCAAAGACCTGCGTACCGGGGTTGAAACCCGCAACACGCAGGCGGTGCTGGACGGCAGCCTGGACCAATTTATCGAAGCAAGTTTGAAAGCAGGGTTATGAGGAACCAACATGTCTGAACAACAAGCACAGGGCGCTGACGCGGTAGTCGATCTTAACAACGAACTGAAAACCCGCCGCGAGAAGCTGGCAGCGCTGCGCGAGCAGGGCGTGCCGTTCCCGAACGATTTTCGTCGTGACCACACCTCAGACCAACTGCACGCTGACTTCGACGCGAAAGAGAACGAAGAGCTGGAAGCGCTGAACGTTGAAGTGGCCGTTGCGGGCCGCATGATGACCCGCCGTATCATGGGTAAAGCCTCCTTCGTGACCCTGCAGGACGTTGGCGGCCGCATTCAGCTGTACGTGTCCCGTGACGATCTGCCGGAAGGCATCTACAACGAGCAGTTCAAGAAGTGGGACCTGGGCGATATCCTGGGCGCGAAAGGTAAACTGTTCAAAACCAAAACCGGTGAACTGTCTATCCACTGCACCGAGCTGCGTCTGCTGACCAAAGCCCTGCGCCCGCTGCCGGACAAATTCCACGGCCTGCAGGATCAGGAAGCGCGCTACCGTCAGCGCTACCTGGATCTCATCTCTAACGATGAATCCCGCAAGACCTTCAAAATTCGCTCCCAGATCATGGCCGGTATCCGCCAGTTCATGGTGAACCGCGACTTTATGGAAGTGGAAACCCCAATGATGCAGGTGATCCCGGGCGGCGCGTCTGCGCGTCCGTTCATCACCCATCACAACGCCCTGGACCTGGACATGTACCTGCGTATCGCGCCGGAACTGTACCTGAAGCGTCTGGTGGTTGGTGGTTTTGACCGCGTGTTCGAAATCAACCGTAACTTCCGTAACGAAGGGATCTCCGTTCGTCATAACCCAGAGTTCACCATGATGGAACTCTATATGGCGTACGCGGATTACAAAGATCTGATCGAGCTGACCGAATCCCTGTTCCGTACGCTGGCGCAGGATATTCTGGGCACCACGCAGGTCCCTTACGGTGAAGAAGTCTTCGACTTCGGCAAGCCGTTCGAAAAACTGACCATGCGCGAAGCGATCAAGAAGTACCGTCCGGAAACCAACATGGCCGATCTGGATAACTTCGATTCTGCGAAAGCGATCGCCGAAAGCATCGGTATCAAGGTTGAGAAGAGCTGGGGTCTGGGCCGTATCGTGACCGAGATCTTCGAAGAAGTGGCCGAAGCGCACCTGATTCAGCCTACCTTCATCACCGAGTACCCGGCTGAAGTCTCTCCGCTGGCGCGTCGTAATGACCAGAACCCTGAAATCACTGACCGCTTCGAATTCTTCATCGGCGGCCGTGAAATCGGCAACGGCTTTAGCGAGCTGAACGATGCGGAAGACCAAGCTCAGCGCTTCCAGGATCAGGTTGACGCGAAGGCGGCAGGCGACGACGAAGCGATGTTCTTCGACGAAGACTACGTGACCGCGCTGGAGCACGGTCTGCCACCAACGGCGGGTCTGGGAATTGGTATCGACCGTATGGTGATGCTGTTTACCAACAGCCACACCATCCGTGACGTGATCCTGTTCCCGGCGATGCGCCCGGTGAAGTAAGGCGTTAAGATGTAAAAAAAGCCCCGAAAGGGGCTTTTTTATTGCGCCGCGAAGGCTATGAGTTTTTCGCGGGCGGTCGTCGCTTCCATGACCATCCACGGGCTAAAGGCCCAGGGCGTCGCGTCCAGCGCACGGAATAGCGCATCAAGCTCAACCCACTGATAGTCCATCACTTCATCTTCGTTTATTGTCACGTCATTGGTAATGCGTGCGGCGAATACCGGGCAAATTTCGTTTTCCACGATCCCGGACGGGTCGGTTTCCCGATAGCGAAATTCAGGGGCGACGGCGGTGATATCGGTCAGTTCTGCGCCCACTTCGAAGCGGCAGCGGCGGATTATCGCCTGGACTGTCTCTTCACCCGACTGCGGGTGGCCGCACACGGAGTTGGTCCAGACGCCGGGCCAGGCTTTTTTGCTTAAGGCGCGTCGGGTGATCAGACATTCGCCTTTTGCGTTAAAAAGCCAGGAAGAGAACGCCAGATGCAGCGGGGTATGTAACGTGTGCGCGGCATATTTTTCCTGAGTGCCAATCACCATTCCCTGGTCGTTTACCAAAATAACGTGTTCTTGAATACTCATTGATGCTCCAGTGCCAAATTGCCGAGTGGTTCAGCACCATCAGCCGAAGCATTATACTGCATTCTTATACGAACGGTTTGGCTCGTAGAGCGGAAAAGGGCATGACCCCTGTTCGTTTTGGCTGTTATCATAGTGCGCCATTCACGCTGACCGAGGATCTGTTTTGTTTGCAGGAAGCCTGACGAGAAAACCCCTTACCGCTATTTTTTGCCTGACGCTGACGCTATTACTGGCGGGCTGTTCAGGGAGCAAATCTTCGGATACGGGAAGCTATTCCGGTTCGGTCTACACCGTCAAACGCGGGGACACCCTGTACCGGATTTCGCGCGCAACGGGCACCAGCGTGAAGGATCTGGCGCGGCTGAATAACCTCTCGCCGCCCTACACCATCGATGTGGGGCAGCAGCTGAAGGTTAGCGGCGGATCGTCCGCGGGTAAAAAGTCCTCTTCGAAAGGCAAAACCGCCAAAGTGACGCCGTCCTATCAGGTGCCGCAATCGTCATGGCCGCCGGTCGGTCAGCGCTGCTGGATTTGGCCTGCCAGCGGTAAAGTGGTCGCCCCTTACTCACTCTCTGAAGGTGGCAACAAGGGTATTGATATCGCCGCTGCGCGCGGTACGCCGGTTTATGCCTCCGGAGCCGGGAAGGTGGTTTACGTGGGTAACCAGCTGCGCGGCTACGGTAACCTGATCATGATTAAGCATGGGGAAGACTACATCACGGCCTATGCGCACAACGACACGATGCTGGTCAACAACGGGCAGAACGTCAAAGCCGGGCAGAAGATTGCCACCATGGGCAGCACCGGTACGGATTCGGTGAAGCTGCATTTCCAGATTCGCTATAAGGCGACGGCCATCGACCCGCAGCGTTATCTGCCTGCGCCCGGCAGCAAACCGAAGTGCTAAGTGATTATTTAATCGCCGGTTAGTTGTTAAGAGGCTTGTATGAAGGTGCGTAAGGTCTATAATGCCATACGCACCTCAAAGCGGGCGTAGTTCAATGGTAGAACGAGAGCTTCCCAAGCTCTATACGAGGGTTCGATTCCCTTCGCCCGCTCCAGATCTCTCCCCTTGTGGAGAAGCCTTAAAAGCCTTCTCTATCAGCAACTTAAATAGTTACCTATTTTAGTCGCCTATTGGTTCTACCATTGTGATCCGCCCTTGGTAACTGTCACGCTAAGTTACATGGTGAGATGACAGTATAACTCAGCGTTGGCGGCAGTTGCATCCTCACACCGCGATAGAAAACGTGAAGAAAAAGCCCATCCAGGCATCGTTATGTCATCGACAGATTGAACACACGCGCCCTATGAGCCACGTAAGCAGGTTTATGGTGATAACGTACCTACAAACGACATGTAGGCTCTATCAGCGCTTCAGCCACGCTCCCGCAAAGGTACACGGTTATCCTGATAAGGTGTGATCCCTCTGACAGTCTGATGAAGTCGCTACGCTTGTTGCTGTATCACCAACGGGGCTTTATGGCTTCTATTGTCCAAAATCAGAGAGTTGCACAAGTTATGCTCGATAGTTAATCTAAGATAAATCTTAGATTGCAAGAGGTTTTTTGATGTCTTCAAAAGCAAATCGAACATACAAGTATGGCGACCAACCGATAAGAATCACTACTGTCCAAGTGATTGAGGAACAGTTCGGAGGGGCGGCAACGGCGAAGCAAGTGGATGCTTATCTGAAAGAGCGATTTCCACATTATAAAGACGACACCCACTTGAATCTCATTGTCAACTCAGTCAACTGCAATCGTAGCTACTGGAGTTTCAACAAAACAGCCAGGCGAACTGATGATGTAACCCATCGGCATCATGAGTATGACCGATTGTTCAAGCGAGGGAAGATCTTTGAAATCTATCAACCCTCTATTCATGGTATTTGGGAGTTGTATCAGGATCAGCAAGGTAAATGGTGTTACCGTAAGGTGAAATCTGAGTTTGAAAAGGCTGTTGATGATGCGTCAGAACTGCCCCCGTCAGAACGCAAAGAGATTTTAGACGCTGAGAATAAAACTCCTGAGCTAATCGAGGTTACAACACGAGTTTATAAGCGAAGCCCCTATGTGGTAGCCGAAGTTCTTTCAAGGGCTAATGGCAAGTGTCAAAGCTGTAAGAGTGACGCTCCTTTTCTCAAAGTAGACGGCACACCATTTCTTGAGGTTCATCACATTGAGTGGCTTTCGAATGGTGGGGAGGATTCCGTTGAAAATGCGATTGCATTGTGCCCGAACTGTCACAGACAGGCGCATTATGGCGTTTTGGAGTTAGTACCAGTTAACAAATAAACTGAACATGCTTGTGATAGTATGAATAGGGTAAGTATCTTGGGGATTCTATGAGACCTTATTTAATATCTTGCTAAGCAGGGAATGTAAATATCGACATTTTTATATTATGGGAAACTTATGAAAAGTATCTGTAAGTTATGTCTCGAAGAGAAAGAACTACTGGAATCTCATAGCATACCAAGAAGCTATTTCAAACGATTGAAGAAGAATGATTCGCAGTTGATTATATTTCAAAAAGGTAGTAAACCAAAACGAGAAAATGTTGATCCTAAAGAGCCACTTCTATGCTTCGAATGTGAGCAGTTTATCAGCCATGAGTACGAATCGTATGGAACAAGATTGTTGAGAAATCATCATAATATACGTAAAAACTCTGACCATATTATCATCAACTCTTTCGATTATAAGCGATTTTATCTTTTCTTACTAAGTATACTATGGAGAGCCTCTATCTCTAAAAGTGTGCATTATTCAACTGTTAATGGAGTTCCTGAGTTGGATGACTTGATGAGGCATTGCATTAAAAATAAACAGGTGAGAATAAATAAACTTAGTCATTTGAAGGTGGATAACTTCATCCGTATTTGTGTATTTAGATTGATCGATACAACGAATAATATTCCTGATCACGTTATTAAATCTATTCTTAGTAACTTTGCTTTTATAAAAAGTGATGAGGCTGACAGTGTACTATGGTATTTCGTTGTGGAGGGATTTGCTATATTCTATGTTTTCTCTGCTTCTAAAGATTATCATGATGTCATTAGAATGAGATTAAAATCACAGTTAACTTCTGGTAGTCATCAGAAGATCTTTAAGATTGATATTTTTAAAGACGCTCTCTTCTCCGAGATTTTTATTGATTTACTTACTGCCGCGAATGAACAGAAATGATGATTTAATAATCAAAGTGTTCTGAATACTCTACAGACGTCTTAATACATTTGCATTGTTCAAACGGACTGATCGTCATAGATTGTATTGCTGTAAATACACGCCTTAGTATTGTCAGTCTCCTGTTAGTCTATCAAGATTAGCGTGATAAGTTCTACGTGAGTTTGTTGGGTCATGAGCGCCAGTGTTATCAGTAATACCCTGTTTTTATGTGTGACTTCTTATAAATCCATTTTATTGATCATATGTCTATAAGTCCGGTGTGTAGCGTTATGAGCTACATAACATAAACAGGTGCAGAGTGGCAATCACTGCGATCATCCGTACCCATGTACTTGTAATATGCAGGTACTACAAGTACCTCGCTTATGCTCAGCTTGTTACTTGTATCATTAACGGGGCTTTGTGGATGGTATTGTCTAAACTAAAGTACATCCAATAAGGCGGAGGAAGATGATGAGCATCACGTATAAAATCACATACGAACACAGAGACGGGAAAGAAACCAGAGCGGAGACGGTGTTACTTCGCTCTGACCACGAGCCAACACAAGATGAAGTCCAGGACGCAGTCAGAAGGGATTCCGCCAGATTTCACTCTGGCAGAGGGGGGACGGAGATTGCTGGATTCTCTATTATTTCAGTTGTATCTGAACCTTAATCCATAATGGCTTACCCCTCATTAGCCTGATTTGGAATGTTAAGAGAAAAAACAAAACACTCAAGTTGCTCTGAGGTTAAATATGTTTAATAACAAACTGTTGACGGTGGATCATGTGTATTAAAGGATTATCACTTTTTTTCTGTGCCATTTGCGTCGGTTGTAGCGGGGGTTCTCAGCGGCAAGAGCACTTAGATGTGCCTACTTATTCGGAGAGTTATGATCAGAGCTTAGGATGGCTTGTAACCGCTCGTTACAGAGACGTAAGTAACGCGGATATTGTAATGTCACTGATTGGGGACTTTTGCAAAAGCAAGGGGAAGGAAGCAACTCTATATAAGACGAATGCTGGTACTTCATCCTCCATTCAAGATATTTGGGCTTGTCAGACTCCCCCATTGTTAAATGATACAGATGTACTAAGCGGGATTTATTGCCATTTCATTGCTAACGCGCCCCGCTACTCGGTAGATTTCACGAACTCCCAAAAGGAAATTGCAGAAAAAATATTTGTTAAAACTTTCATTAAAAAGGGGATTGAATATCCAGTTGGTGGCTTTTACGAAAAGTACCTGAATAACTTTTCTGTGTGGGCAGTAGCCAAACACAAAGAGAGCGCTACTACTGATGAGGTACGTGAGTGGTTTGACACACATTGCCAGTAGGCAAAACGCTGATGCTGTTGCACCACCCATTGTCATACCATCAATGGGCAATAAGGCTTTATTGTCCAAAATCTGTTAGTTGCGCATTTTCTGCACCCTGAATACTCTGCGATTAATCCTAATAACTCAAGGGTGAGCATGGCTATCGGGAACAGACAGATTCAAGATGAATCACCTGAGGAAGAGTTAGAGCGCTTGCTGGAAGAACTTGCACTGACGCATGAGCAACGAGAGTTTATTGAGTCCATGCTACAAGAGGACGGGGATAGTACCAATGGGGAGTAACGCTTGCACCATCACTGTATTTGATGAATGGCTAATGTTCGTGTATAGACTATTTCGACTTATGATTTTACGATTTAGATAAATCATACAAGGAGGACGGTTTATGAGCGCACAGGCAGAAGAAGGAACATTACGCCGGATGACTTTAGGCGAGATAGCAATGGCTCGTAGGGTGTTCGGTGATTCGATAGTGTATAGCCGTGTCTGGATTCATTGCGACAGCTATTTACCATTCGGACTACAAAAACAGAACTACGCGATGACTCCAAACGGGGAGTTATGGTACAGAAAGTCGATGTACAGGGAAGATTTTTCCGCAAACTCGGTTTTCATCGAAGATAAATATGTTTTCATCCATGAGCTGGGGCATGTCTGGCAACACCAACACGGGCAATGGGTGAGAATGCGGGGAGCTTTTAGCTGGGCTGCTGAATATACCTACAGGCTGGATAAAGAAAAGCTCACTGATTATTCTCTTGAACAGCAAGCCTCTATTTTAGCTGATTACTGGTTACTGCTGGTTTATGGGATCAGTAAGTGGTCTTACTATCAGAGACCAGGGCGCATGGGGATGTACAGGGGCGTAGATTTGTTGCAGGATGTCCCTTCGCTTTACCAGAAAATCGTAACAGGGAAGGGGCGTTAAACATGAAAAACAAAATGTTGCTGGGTGTTGTATTCCTCTTAACGGGATGCCCTGGGCCAGGTGATCGAATGGTAGATCGTGAATCTACAACGGCATTGATCAAAGATAATCAAGTTTGTGTGTTGTCACCACTGGAGCCGCAGGAACGGATCACTGCTATTCAAATCAAAAGCGATAATAGCGACTCTCTTCACAAGATTTTCGATGACAAGCCTGTTTATGTGCCGAAGGGGGAGTGTCTTCCTGTATTTGGATTTAAGTTTACGTCTGGGGAGCGGTATAGCTTCGCGTATGACGTCCAATCTGATAAGTCAGAATCACATTTAGTCACCGCTGAACTTTCATACCCTAAAGAATAGGGGGCAAACTGCCCCTTTATATTCATTTCAACGCACGTACGTGATCAAGTAAGCGTTTAATGCGCGTATATATCTCTTAATGCATATAGTCTATCACGCTTGCTGAAGCCGCTTAACAACCTGATCGAAGGCTCCCGCTTGTAACTGGGAGATTCCTCAAATATCAGTAAGATGGGTCAGTAGGTCTTTAGTCGGTAGAAGGTGGCTTTGCTGATAGCCAGCCTATCTTGAACCATTGCTGGAGAGCAACCTTGATCTAATAGCTCTCTCACCTGTTCAGCGGTTGCTTTAATCGGTCTGCCACAATGTTTGCCTTCCGATTGAGCACGCTTGATACCTGCCGTTCTGCGCTCTGCTATCAGGTCTTTCTCCAGGCTGGCAAGTCCTGCCATCATGGTAAGCATTGCTTTACCCACTGGTGTTGACAGGTCGAACCCTTCTCGCAAGCTGACAACCTTCACGCCCTTCGCTTGCAACATTTCAACTGTCGACAGTACATCAATGGTATTACGTCCCAAGCGGTCTATGGCAATCACAATCAGCGTATCGCCTTCTCGCACATAGCTGAGTAGTTCACCAAACCCTGGACGATCTGATGCCTTTACTGCACCACTCACGGCTTTATCACTGAACCAGCGATTAACACTATATCCAGCTTCGGTTATCTGCTGCTTCTGGTTTTCAACGTTCTGGTCGCTGGTGGAAACTCGCACATATCCGATCACAGTTGTCATGATGTTCTCTAAGTCTCAAAAGATAGTATCAAAATAATAGCTGTCCCAAAATAAAAGATCAACCTTTTGAGACAAGGCGAAGCCGCATTTTGCCGTTGTGTCGGTGTAGTCTTATAAGGAGATTGTTTTGAGACTGGATAATAGAGGTTTAGGACTCGGGACTGAGAGCAAATGTAAGTGGAAATGATAATCGCGAAGCTGGTGATAGGCTCAAATGCTCGTTGCGGTTTGATTGTTGGGGTCGAGCAAATATATAGGGCGTGATTACTCACGCCTTTGTTTACATCTCAGAGCACAGGCTGAGCGTGTAGACAGCAGTCTGTCCATCATTGTTTGTGGGGCGCATAACGAAAATAGGCTCACTCCCATTGTCGATGTATGTGACGGCAATCCCTCCGTCTGGCGTGGCGTACATCTTCGCAATACTTTTCTCACCCAAGAAACCGAGTCGCCAGGTTTTACCACCCATGTTCACCTTCATACTTTTGTCCTGCACATCAAGGCGAGTTTCGACTGAAGATTTTTGGCTACCAGAATCGATCTGCCCTTCCTGGATCGCCTTACAGGTGAATGTGGTTGCACTTGAGGCGAAGGGGAGAACGATCAGTGACGTGAGAATCAATCTTTTCATGGTCTTCCTTTTCTTGTTTGATTTGGTGACAAGGCGCTGTTAGCGCATTACCTTATCTTACCACTTTCATTAATTAAATCGATCTTATAGATCAGTAAAATCGATCGATGTGGGTGATACAATGCTATTGTACAAATACTGAGCACTGTGACATTCGGCGATAACAGTCAACTGGAGTGAGGCTTATGAAGAAATCAATATTGGTGATATCGGGACTACTGATTTCACAGTTGGTGATGGCAGGACAAATCACAATGACAGATCCGCAGCAGGAAAAAACGGAGAATGGTAAGACGCTTTGCACCTATGAGAACAGCCAGTATGTTTTCACCTACGTCACTAAAGGGCAGTGCCCGTATGCAAAGACTTTCAATACCAGTAGTTCAGAGTAAAAGTGGGTATAAAAATCGCTGGTTATTTTAACATCGCAAGAAAGAACGGTTGCTTAGTATTAGCACTTAATGATTCGTCATTGATTTAGCTGTAAGCCGCATAGAATAAGGCTTTGTTGAAAGTTGATGGAAGGATAAAAGTTTCGTAAAGGCGTTAGAAAATGAATAATAAGGGAGGAATTATGATAGGTTACATCTATCAAATGTGGTTGTTTATCGGTTATTTACATCCTGTTAGTCATGAGGAGTTTTCCGGCTTTCTGGAGTGTTGTTTCATGCGGAGCACTGCGACCATGAAAGGTATGCTGCATGAGTAGCATGTAATGCGGAGCATGGAAGATATCGATTACAGGAAAGTAACCTTTGTACCTGATGTTATTACTCAGAAGCTATTTTCCTGTAAAGAAAATCTGCTATGCTCGCAGTACTCACATAACGAACATTAATACCTAAAAAACCATTAACTACTATTTAAATAGTAAATATTGATTATTTCCTGTGTTATGTACTCGTACACCTCGTCCATGAATCCATTGTGCAAGTTACTCTTGTGAAAATGAGTTTATGCACCATTACACACTTTCAGTGTTTCATTGTAAGCCTCCATTTTTACCGAAGATGCAAATAACTCTAAAGTACCTTTAGACTTTTCTGCATCCTCTGTATCAGGTTACTTGTGCAAATGGCGTAGCCATAAGAGCGGCTTACTTGCATATTAAGCCGGAAATTTCATTGTTAATAATATAGATAAGATGGTATCCGAGTCAGTGAAGCTACCGGACATCCATGATGTATGTGGGAGAGCAACGTGACCATACGATCCTTGATAGTATCTTGTTGAAAGTTAATAAATAACTTGACAAAACGTTCGTTTCATGGTAAGGTGGTATTAAGTGAGGGATATCTTCACTTCTCTAACAAATGCCCACTCTAATGACTTTATCTTCATGCCTCCTCCGGGTAAACGGTGTGGGGGTTTTGTCATGTCTGGAACACAATACTCATTCCCGATGAGTTGCTAAGCAGGAGGAACATTGCTTTGAAATATTTTAGTAGTGACCAGGTTTTTAATGAACTGGTCAATGGCGAAGTCACTCGTGAAGTGATATATGCATCTATGAACGTAGCCAGAAAACGCAAATACGCGGAACGTGAAAAACTGTTTGCTGATGCACTCGCTCGATTTGATGAATACCGAAAGGAAAAAACAAAATGAATATCCGATTCACTGATGACATCCACAAGGCGCTGATTGAACGTGCCAACCGTGAAGACAAATCAGCCGCCGCGCTGGTGAGTGAGTTAATAACAGCAGTCCTAAACCGAGAGGAACCGAATGACCGAAAAGAAACCAGTAGTAAACTTCGTTAATGCGATTTGCGGCTCAGGAAAGAGCCACCGTTTGAAAGAACACATTTACGACTTCAATCGAGAAGCTGTCCCAGAAAAGTTCTTAATCGTAGTACCAACCCACGCTTTAGCCGAGCAGTTCAAGCAAGAACTAAATCGTTTGAGAATCCCAAATCATCACATTTGCGTTGAAGGTGCGACTCTCAACCTGAAAAGTACTCTGGCGAACAGCTTCCAAACGAATGTGGTGATAACCACCCACGAATGTTTCACCAACTACTGCCACCTCGCTACGTTCAATCCTGAGATGCGCTCTCTACTGGCAGAACACAACGTGATGATTGACGAGATCCCTGATGGTTGGTTTGGGGCTGAAGCGAAGATCCGACATGCGGACAGAACGGCAGAAAACTTCCCATTCCTGGCATGGCTGGAAGAGCGAAACGGGTTGCTCTATTTGCGTGATGAGCACTACGACAAGCTGTACCAGTATTACCATGAGAAGCACGCTAACAGCGACAGCCTGAAGAAAGTGCTTTACGTGGCGCTCGACGGTGGTGGTGTGATGCATACCGAGTGTGATTCTTCATACAGCTTCTTTGCATACACTTATAACCCGATACTGAAGGCCGCAACGTGGGCGAAGAGCTTCACTGTGCTTGGCGCTGGTGTAGATCGCAGTGGGTTTGTATGGATGGCTGAGAACGTTGCTCAAATCGCAGTACAGGAAGCCGGGGAACACCTTCAGCCAGAACCCGAGAGACGCAAGCATAAGAACGTGCCTATCAAGATTGTGGTTGTCCTCTCAGAAGATGTCAAAAGAGCGGGGCAGTCAGAGCTGGCTAATGTTTTTAACAGTCATCTGAAAGAGATAAATCAGATTGTTGGGAAGGATTTTATCTTCGCAACTAACAACGATAAACCCATCTGTGACTTCCAAACTATTGGACTCGCTGAGCTCGGTGATCGCATGGGAGGTGAAGCTGTTTCGATGTCCAGCTACGGAATGAACAGCTACCAGGATGTTCACAGTGCTGTGTTCCTCGGATGTGCAAATCTGGGCGATAAAGATCGTAAGAGATGGGCTGACTATTGCAAACGTATCGGTTGGGATTTTGAAACGGTGATGAAGAAGAAGCGCCAGGCAATGTATCTTGAACGGTGCTACCAGTTTCTTAGCCGAACATCCATTCGCAACACTGATACCGATCACCCTCTCGTCTTTGTCGTTCCCGACATGGCGGCAGCGGAATACCTCAAAACCCATTACTTCCCTGGCTCAACCATCGAATGCCTTGGGATCAAGAAAGCTGGCAAGCAGGAAGAAACACGCTTGAAGGTGCTGGAATACAAGGCGCAAGGGCTAACTCAGAAAAAGGCTGCTGAAGTGATGGCGGTGTCTGTGAGGACAGTCGCAACCTACTGGAACCAGGGCGCTTACGTATGATTATCGCGCTTTACTGGTATCTGCTGTTCCTGTTTATCTGGGATGCAATCCGCACCTTTGAAAAACGTAGAAAAACAGAACGCAAAACTGAATCTCGGGATGTTTGATGTGGTGATTGATACAGCAAAGGGGCTAATGCCCCTTTTCTCGTTTTTTTAGTTTGTAGATTGAGCTAACACCGTTGCTGCACGCTGTTTAGTTTTTTCGCTTGAGCGCGGATTATCGCGTGCCTTAGCTGCAACTGTCTCCATTCTTTTTCGCTGGTATGGCGGAAAGTATCATGTTGTGTAAGCGGTGAAGGTGTAGTTTTGATGAGTTTTAAAGTTTGTCCGGCAGCAGAAGCGAATTTACTGGGCATTTACCATCGCCACATACCTATCTAACTCTTCCATACTTCCAGACGGCATGCTTACCACTGTTTTTTGGCTGCTTTCTATACAGCTGATGATGTCTTCGCGTGGGCCGCTGCGCCAGTCAGTGCTTGCATAAAAAGCATCAAGGACAACAACCATGTTCTCATGGCTATCAAAAGCGCGTATCAAATAGTAGCAATCCGGGTTATGCATGGAGTGTCCGAACGAAATAACCTCGATCCCGTGGCGCTGGTGTAGGGGAATGCTGATTTCCCGCATGATATTGTGAAAAGTGACTCCGGTGCCTTTGCGTAATGTGTATTGCAATATTTCGATGATTCGTTCCATTAATGCGATCCCCAAATGAGCGCCATCCCTTCGCTTTCAGGACGGACGGTTTTAAAACCGAATTTTTCATATAGCTCTGGAACATCTGCGATCAAGGTAATGTATGCTCCAACTGGTGCTTGTTGCCCGAGCCAGGACATTAATGCCTCCATGACTTTCCGGCCCAGCCCTTTACCTTGATGTTCTGGATCGACTGCAACATCTACGATTTCGAAGTTGAGCGCTCCATCTCCGACAATCCGCCCCATGTCGACAATAAGATCAGAATATTCAATATATACGCCATGACAGCTTCTTGGGAGGGCTTGTTTTGCGGCCTCAAGAGGGCGGGGGGTTAAACCGGATATGATGCGCAAGCGGCAAAAGTCCTCTGCGGGTGGCACTGCATCAACCAGAGTGTATCGTGATTCCATATTCAGCCTCAGTGCCATGAATGATCTTTTGTTTAGCATTAACAATCGCATCTATGCAATCTTCACGGTCTATTATAAAGACCGCCTCGTCACTGCCGAAAATATTTGAGGGCTGTGACTGAGTGGGGGGACGGTCATCAACTGGGGGATGACGGTAGATATTACTTTTTTTGCTATATGTTGTATGATGTTTTTTAATGTTGTGTAGATGTTTTGTTTTTTCTTTGACGCCGCTTCGCTTATTACCTACTATTAAAAAGGTTAAGTAGTTCTATCCTTCATTTAAGATGAGGTGTTTTCATGCCTAAACAAAAGGTAGTTCGTGATGCGGGTACTGGTCAGTTTGTAAAGCCGGAAGAGGCTAAGAAACGTCCAGGGACAACTGTTACGGAAACTGTAAAAATCCCCCCTAAAAAAGGGAAAAAGTAAAAACATCTCAAAGCGCTCATTAGTAGCGCTTTTTCTATTTCTGGAGATCTTTTGATGGAAAACCATAACTTTGAAAGGCTAAAAGAACATATTTTGTCGTTATCTGTTTCAAAAAACTTCGAAGTTGCCAAAACAGAGTGGAGTCTACATTCGATAGAAGTTTCTGAAGAAATGGATTTCTGTCCCTGTGGTCAAGATATCAAAGAGCATTGCTATATTGAAAATAAAAAAAATGGCAATACCACGTATGTCGGTAACGTTTGTATAAATAGGTTTTTGAATATTTCAACTGGAACTTTGTTTGAAGGGTTGAAAAGGATTAAGAAAAATATTCATGCCAATCCAAACTTGGCATTGATTGAGTATGCAAATGATAAAGGGTATTTATACGATAAAGAGTATGATTTCCTTGTTGATACGATGAAGAAAAGAAATCTTAGTGAAAAACAAAGGTTGTGGAAAGAGAAAATAAATAATCGTATCCTTAAAGAAGTCGTTGTTAAGAATCGTACAGCAAGATGAGTATTATTTTTTAGTAACTCCGATTTGATAACGCTGAAAACCAACACATTATATACAGAGTTTAAGAAATAAGGGGCTTGCGCCCCCTTTTCTTAGATTAATGTTTTCACATCAAAATCTATGTTTGTATCGGTATCGGCTTCGTAGTTAACCTCTTCAAATCCGAAACCAAACAACTTCAGGAACTCTTCTTTATAAGCAATGTAGTCTGTTAGCTGCTCCAGATTTTCATTGGTGATCGTCGGCCACAGATCTCGACATGCTTGCTGAACGTCTTCCCGAAGTTCCAGATCGTCCATGCGGATTCGCTGCTCGTCATCAAGTTTGGCACTACCCCCATATAGGCTGGTAGTCATCAGACGATTAATTTGCTCGATGCAGCCTTCGTGGATCCCACGATCTTTCATGAGCTTGAACACGATAGAAATATAAAGCGGCATGACTGGAATAGCTGAAGACGCTTGGGTGACAACAGACTTTAACACCGCGACGTTTGCAGCACCGTTGAGAGGAGCCAGCTTGTTGCGTAACGCGTTTGCCGCCCGATCCAGGTCTTCCTTCGCCTTACCGAGCGCACCGTGCCAGTAAATAGGCCAGGTCAAATCCGTGCCGATGTAGGAGTAAGCAACGGTCTTCACACCATCAGCCAGAACGCCAGCGTTATTAAGCGCATCAATCCACAGTTCCCAGTCCTCGCCACCCATCACGGTAACAGTGTTACGCACTTCTTCTTCGGTTGCCGGTTCGATACTGGCAGTAATGATCTGATCTTTGTTGGTATCAATGGCTTTAGAGGTATAAACCTCACCGATTGGCTTCAGCGCAGAGCGAACAATTTCGCCTGTTTTTGGCATCTTTCTTACCGGAGATGCAAGCGAATAAACCACTAAATCAATCTGACCCAGATCTTCTTTGATGAGGCTGATAACTTCGTCGCGGCACTCATCGGAGAACGCGTCGCCGTTGATGCTTTTCGAGTAAAGACCTTCACGTTTCGCTGCTTCATCAAAAGCCGCAGAATTATACCAGCCCGCAGAGCCAGGCTTGGTATCCGTACCCGGTTTTTCAAAGAAGATACCGATAGTGGAAGCACCACCGCCAAATGCTGCAGAAATTCTGGATGCAAGCCCATAACCAGTTGAGGCACCGATCACCAGCACACGTGCAGGACCATCAGTGAGTTTTCCGTTTTTGCGGACGTACTCGATTTGTTTGTTTACGTTGACCTGGCAACCAACCGGATGTGTAGTTGTGCAGATGAAACCACGAATCTTGGGTTTAATTATCATGTTGATTTTAATCCATTTTGCAAAACTTCTTTAACATACAATAATGATAACTTTTTTATGAAAAGTTGTAATGAATAATACACATTCATTAACTAACTCTGGGAAGGATAATGGTCTTGTTGAAACGTTACTATAATTAGATTTCAGGGTAGTCCACCAATTCGACATACCCTGCTAACTCTTCCATGCTCGCCCCCTGTGAATAGGTACGGAATGCTTCGGTTTTCGCTTTCTGTTCAGTGTGTCCGGTGATACTGCCTATTCTTGTTTCCTGCACCCCGGCACGGTCTAAGCATGTGATGAACATCCCGCGCAAGCTGTGGAAGCATTGACGATCTGTAGCGGTAGGCAAAACCTTGTCACGCAACCTGGTGAAGTTTTGAGAGTAGTACGGCCCTTTCTTACCATCCTTCCTGTTAATCTTGTTAGCTTGTGGGAACAGGTATTCGCCGTAACTGTGGTTCAGGTATTCATCGACAATCGCAGATAGCCGGGAATGAATAGGGACGTACCGTACCCCCGCCTTAGTCTTTGATTTCGAAATGTAGAAACAGCGTACACATTCCACCGTTTTGATCTCTGACTTCTTTAGGCTTGCCAGTTCATCAAGGCGGCATCCTGAAAACAGCCCCATGATTATGATGTTCCTGATCTCCGGCTCTGCTGCATCAAGTAACTTTTGCATCTGGTCAGGTTCAAACGGCTGATAACTCTCTATCGTGCGGCGTGCTTCGAGGTTATGACCGTGAAAAGGGTTGCGGTCTGGTATGCCATCGTAGCGGCGCTTTGCAAACTCGTAGAGGCTCCCTAAACACGTTAGCCAGTTTTGACGAGATTGATCGGCGGCTCCTTTCTCCTTTTGTGTATCGAGGAACTCAGTCACCAGGCGGCGGCCTATCCTTTCTAAGGCAATGTCCGGTTGTTTGGCACTTTCAAGGAATAGTTCAACGGCTCGCGCTGATTTGCTTAACGTTGAATAAGAGCGGCGGTTTTTATAGCTTTCGGCGTATTCGTCCCGTAATAGGCACAGAGTGGGAATCGAACAGGATCGCGTTACAGGTTGAGGGCGGCTCTTGTTCTTCTTCTCTTCGGTATGCAAGGCGGCTATTGACTGCTGCAACCACTGATCGGGGTTGCTCGGATTGTACTTCCGCTTAAGCTCTTCCCATTCTAATAAGAGGTAGTTTCTGAACCGTCGAGCCTCATTGAGATCGCGGGTTGAGGTGGTTTTGCGCCACATCCGGCACGGATATAAAAATCTGAGGTACTTCGGGACGAAGATCTGAAACATCCAGATTCCGTCTTTTCGTTTGTATAGGTAAGCCTGGCCCTTGATTGACACGATAATGATCCTCTATTATCACGTAATCAGTTACCTATGCTGATCGCAATATCGTTATCTGTTAGTAGGTTACAGAAGTGGAATGGATTTTTGTTCGATTCCCTTCGCCCGCTCCAATCTCCTGATAAATCAATAAGTTATGATTTATCAGTTAGTTACGTTGCCCCGCTTTAGCAGGTACAACTTAAACTACCCATTGTTCTACGCCCGCACCTGTCGCGTGATTGGTCTGTGGTACAAGGGAGCATATCATCACGCTGGCGGTGGTTCAGGTTCTTACCGCGACAGCAAAACAACGAACAAAAAGCCGCATATCTGGCATAACTCCCGAACAGGTTGATCATACGCATTTAAGCCCGATGTGTGGCCCTATGAGCCACGTAAACAGGTGAAACGTACCTGCAAACGATATGCAGGTCCTTCCAGCGCTTCGCTCACGCTCCGAAAGGTACGCGAGCACCCTGATAAGGTGTGATCCCTCTGACAATCTGATTTGGTCACTGGTGACTTTCGCAAAGCGAAACCAACCAGGTTGGCCTGATGCAGTCGCTATGCTCCGCTTGTTGCTTGTACCACTAACGGGGCTTTATGGCTTCTATTGTCTGAAATCTGATACATTGCACAAACATCATGTGGATTACTGTAAAGTTCATCTCTATGATTATGTATGCCATTGCCAGTTAAGAAATGCGGAGAGGACAATATGGATGTTACTGATGAGGCTTTGTTGAGTTCTGGCTTTACACCATCGGATTTGAAGAAGATAAAGAACAACGTTGAAAGCTATGGTGGAACGTTGGGGAATGCAATCAGGGACCTGGCCAGGCGATTTATTCTTGCCGTGTGGGTTGTATCCGGTTGCCTTGCTGTATTCATTTTTCTTGTGATGTTCGCATCTGAGCAGAGTGTTTTCTCTGGTGCTATTGGCCTTTCTTGTGGCGCAGCGGTTGCAATTTTTATACAACCGCCTGTACTTGCTTATAAATCCTGGCGATTCTGTAGAGCGAACAAATCTTAATTAGTACTGTTATCAGTAGCCAGAAGATCAAAAATGACTTTCGCTTTGACACCATATCCAGCGATTTTCATCGTTAGCTTAGGCTTGCTCATTGTGTCAACTTTTCGGTAGTAATCACGCGGCAGCCAACGGAATAATCGCCAAGCTCCGGGTTTCCTTGCTAAGCCGAAGATACTATAGACACTCGCCCCTAGAGTCACCGTATTATAAAGAGCTAATCCACTTTTTGGGCTAAACCCCATAAATTGTGCGGTCTCCATTGCGCCATCAGCAAAAATTCCTTCCGATTTGGATTGTTCACCATAGCGAAGATGGCTTGCTTCTTTTGTTATACCGTTAATACCATCAACAAATAAAACTGCTCCTGCAAGAACTCCAACAGGGGTCATAGTGGACATCATAACCATCCCACCAAATAATGCTGCTCCAGATACCACTATATGGATTGCCGAAATCACGTATCCGACGATTTTATTGTTTTCCCTGACAAACTCGACCTTTGCATAAAGTTGGGCGGCTCTGGTTCTTAACAAGCGTTCTTGTTCTTGCAGATTATCTGTTTCGGCACGCAGATTTTTGATGCATGCAATGCATTCTTCATCGTTTTTGGTCCGTCGTGCAGTTTCAAATTCTTTCTCTACGACCTGCCTTATCTCTTCGACAAACTTGATACGTGTTATCCCATCTTGCAAATAGAATGCTGATAGCCGATTTGCAGTTTCGACGAGTTTCCGGGCTTCCAGATTTACCATGGTATCTGACCATGTTCTGTTCCAGCCCCTGTTGAGCAGCGCAATATCCATTAAAGACTCCATCCCAAAATGTGTCTGGTCATTTTACGTGCAATAAGGTCGAAGACAACAGGAAGTACTTTCACAACCCGCCCCCGTGGGTGTCCCGTTGCTTTATCCTTCCAGTTTACATTCTCCTGTTCAAAATATCCCCGGCTCTGTTGGTGATCTGCTAGACCGTCAGCCCAGGCCCTCGGTGAAAAGCACTTTTCTGCGCCAAATATCGCTACGTGATGCCTTCAGCGACACGCCTCACTGCAACAAGCAGTGCAGTTACACAATGCTGCTTTGGGCTGACGCAAATGAGCAAAGCATCCAATTGTTAAGAAGAGATAGTGCTGAGAGGGAGCAGACGAAAAGAAACCGCCTTGGGGAGGCGGTTTCTTCTCCCGGCTGTTAGGATCAGCACGGGCAAGCCATAAAGACTCGTAAGTTGACAACCTCATTGTGTACGAAGAATCACCAATTATCAATAAAACTATGCGTGGAAGCAGATTAATCTGCGCTATCTATTGTTAAGGATATTATTTTTTTATACTCTTGATCCGTCATCTTTTTGTCTGAGCAGACGTATTGATGAGAAACGTTTTGACCATTGGTCTTGGTAAATTGATAGATACGTTATGTAGCTAATGAGCTTATAAACTATCTGATCATGTGGTTGGATCAAGTAATGACTTTTTCCACACACGATTACCGGCGGCGGGAGCCGCCAACCGATCTCTAAATACACGGTCAATGGTCGGGGATTAGGAACCCCTGGTTGAGCTTGCCGGAGATCCCGATAAACTCTGCTATGAAGACTCGTAAGTTGACACTACTTGTCGTTGGCATTGCGGGAAACTCAAATTAAGTAGCGCCACATAGCTCCCACCAGGAGCGAAGAAATGAAAGATTCCATCTTAACGGTGGTGTTGCTCATTGTTCTGCAGTCGTTCGTTGCCTCAGAAGGCCCAGGGATTAACATCTCCGGTAATACCTTCCAGGTCAACGTTATTACTCAGACCAAGTAACCCCAAAAACGGTCTAAGACAGTTTTTAGCCGCTCCTTCGGGGCGGCTTTTTTTATGCCAAACATTTGGTCATAAACGACAATAGACTGCATTATGCAGTCTATTGGAAGTGACTATTCTAACTTGTAACTTTGATTCGACTTAGACTCATTTTTATAGCTCGCGACGAACCAGGCCAGCAAGAAACCCGCTTCTAGATACAAATTCATGATGTGTTTTAACGTTCTCTTTGAGGAACGCCAAGCACTCCTACAGTTTACGAATAACCTCGTCACGGTCATGTGAAGTTGATTAAAATGAGCACTAGACCAGAGGAACAACACAGCCCTCTTTCAGTTCGTTGTAAAGCAGCGCATTAAGGGGCGTGCCGGCTCGCGTGCATCGGTCAGCAAAGTCATTAACATCCTGAATTGACCAAGGCGTACCTGAGCGGAAAAGCCTCTGTTCAGATTCTTTTGTCGTTCCTGGTTTGCCATGAAAAAGTGCGTTACGATCCTGAACGATAGCAATAAACTCCTGTGCAAAAGGCTCTACTTTTAGGCGAAATGATTGATCTGAAATTCGGCCGAATAAAGCCTCAAGATCTCTAGCAATGAACCCCGCAGTCTTTTTCTTAGGTTCTATTGTTGATATATAACCTTTTTGAAGCCTTTCGCAGCACCAAACAGCATCCCATTCCAGACGAGCAAAAGCGACTGCTGCCAAACCGAGGGCGTGGAAGTAATCAGCATCCTGCGGAATCAAAAGCCTTTCGTTAGCCATAGGTTTCATCCCATTTCTGAATAATTGAAATTTTACTCATTTTACTAATAAAGCACTTGCAATGCCTTATTTTGTGATCTGGCAAGAAGGTCCAACGTGCTCTAATCTTTTGATTTATTGACGTTTGCGAGAGATATGAATTCGCTTTTTTAGTCAGCGATAATGAAAACCAGTTGCTTTCATTGGTTGCAGAACAGTACGAGATGCTAATGAAACCAAGAAGAGCATTAGATACTGGTCGATTATCGTTTTCTTACATTTTTTAATCACTCACACCGTCGATGCTTGCAGTTAGTCATGCAGTTATTACAACTAAGCCGTTCTCAATGGCACATGCAGCCTGCATTTGCCATTGATTTAACCGTTGCATCAACTAGTAATGCAGCTGTTGTAAAGAACAATAAGCTCTAGCTATGATCGGCTTTTTCATTAGGTTTGACCTTTCTCGCTGCTGCTTTCTCCGCAGCTACCTCCTGTATCCGCTTTAACTTCTCTTGCTTTCGATGCCGAGCGATATACCAATCTTCAATTAACATCTCAATCATTTCGATAAGTGAATCGCCACGGATAATCTAGACACTTCCGAGCCGTTGATAATACTGGTTTTCATATTCTGTCGGTGACATCTGTTCGCTAGAACCATGCCGACGCTTACTGTTATAAAACATTTCGATGTAATCAAAAATATCACTGCGGGCTTCTTCCCGCGTTCCGTAGATCTTTTTCTTTATCCGTTCACGTTTCAACAACTGGAAAAAACTTTCTGCAACCGCATTATCATGGCAGTTACCGCGACGGCTCATGCTACCCTCCAGGCCGTGTGATTTCAGGAACGACTGCCACTCATGGCTTGTGTACTGACTGCCCTGATCCGAATGAACCAGCACCTGTTTTTCGGGATTACGCCGCCATACAGCCATCAGCAGTGCGTTCAGGACAATGTCCTTTGTCATCCGGGATTGCATGGACCAGCCGATAATTTTGCGTGAGAACAGATCAACAACAACGGCAAGATACAGCCAGCCTTCGTGGGTCCTGATGTAGGTTATGTCCGTTACCCAACGCTCATCAGGAGCATCCGGATTGAACTGTCGCTGGAGCCTGTTGGGTGACACGATACTGGCCTCGCCTTTACGTGCCCGCGGGCTTCGGTATCCGACCTGAGCCTTTATTCCGACACGTTTCATCAGTCTCCAGACTCTGTTTACTCCGCACTGTTGCCCGCTGTCACGCAGATCCAGATGGATTTTGCGATAACCATAGACGCATCCCGATTCCAGCCAGAACTGTTTAATCTGTCCTGTCAGTCTCAGGTCTGCCTGATGGCGTTGTGAATGCGGCTGCTGAAGCCAGGCGTAAAAACCACTGGGATGAACATCCAGCACCCGACAGAGCAGGCGAACAGGCCAGCAACAGGAGTTGTCACGGATAAAGGCGTACCTCAGTCGGACAGCTTTGCGAAGTACGCCGCGGCTTTTTTTAATATGTCCCGTTCGTCGGTAACCCGTTTCAGCTCTTTCTGGAGACGGCGGATCTCGGCCTGAGCATCTGACTGTTCTTTATTAGTGGAAGAATCCGGACCGTACTTCTTTATCCAGGCATAAAGGCTGTGGGTGGTGATATCGAGACGTGTTGCAACGCTGGCAACAGAATAACCGCGATCAACAACCTGTTTGACTGCTTCAGTTTTAAACTCTTCAGGATAACGCTTACCGCTCATGGGCACCTCTCTTTAAGTCATCTTAAATGACTCTGAGGTGTCTGTTAAACGCGTGGCGATTCAAAGCAAATCTGCTTCATCAGAACTCACATCAACGATGACGTCTATGTTTTTCTCCATATGAGCGCCGATGTTACCCACTTTCCTGACACTGTCTATTGCATCCCAGACGACTGGGTCAACCTTATCTTGGATAGCTAAGATCTCTTTATTGAGGGTATCTGCCTCTATTCTCCAGAAGTCACGTATTATGCCCTGTAAACAACGTCTTGAAAGAGTTGCAGAAGCTTTTGGTGAAAGATCCTTTATAGCACAAGCTTCTTTGTAATCCTCCAACACTGATGGTGGAATATAATCCGGATAGGACTTTGCCCGTTCCTTATTAGTTGATGGAATTACAGACCATGTCATTTTTGTGCCTGTTGCAGGTAAAAATTGTCCAGCGAAAGAAGCTAATCTTTCCCTGCTCATCCAAATAGTAGCTTTTGAACACTCGGGATTAGGGCACGTTAAACCCATAATGGTATACTCGAAATGATGTTCACCTGATTTCAACTGAAATGAATGTTTTGCAATGTCTTTATCATTGACAATTGCAGCCGTATCACAGTGTGGACATATCCAAGACATTGGAACTCTCCATAGTTAACTTGTGCATCTATGAAACATCTTTTCCCTAAATTTATCAATGAAATCGATTGAAACTGCTCATCTGATGGATAGTATTTGATACCCGACACCGTGCCGGATCTTAGTAGAGCGAGCAAATCAAACACTTCAGGATCGGCATATCAAGGAGATACGATTCGAGGGGGGCAGCAGTATCGAAGCAGCCCATGCTTGGCTGGATATACGGGCCGGAGGTCACGATTAGCTCAGAAACGAGCCTAAGTATGACGATATCCGTTAAAGCGGCCCCGAAAAGAAAGGATTTGCCCCTGCAGCAAATCAAGAGGTCGGTGAACCCAGCGGTTCTTGTTAGAAAACACGCAGAGCTATACCTTCAGCATAACGATTCAGTTACTTTATAAATGCTTCGTTCTTTCACTGCGTAATTTAAAACCACATCAGATTTGACCCATTTCAGTTATGTAGTTTTTATTTTACGATTATACATTATTAAAATGTACCTTTGAAAAATAGACTCTCTGCGGTACGCTTTTCGGAATCATTCACCTCGATTTTTCATGCAGCGCGCCGGAGGACTTCCGCCCCGGACGGGCCCTGAATGTCCTGATACCCGATGATGATCCTGCGCTTAACCTGTCGCTGGCTGTCATTCTGCCCAATGAGAATTTCATGCCGATGCTGCCCGGAGGTAAAGGCCCGGTTAATCCTGCCCGGGCCTACCTGCTTTCCCTCAACTCCGCCCATAGTTGGCAGACCAGGGCCTCGTTCCTTAGGATTCTCGCCGACATGCTCGGGGCCGCTTCCCTGGAGTCCAACCGCAGTGGTAGCCTGTGGCGCCATTACGTAATGGCCGTCACGGAACTCCTGCGCGATACCGGCCGTACCACTGCCACCATCTGCGGCAGCCCATGGCATTTCGCAATCTCTGTAAACCAGGCAAGTGCAGACGTTGTTGACAACGGAAAAGTAACATTTGAGAGGTAGATTGCATGCTCTCACTCTGTCAAAGCAAAAAAGGCCGCATCCCGCAGCCTTTTCCTCACACACTCACCCTTTCGGGAACACCCACACATGCTTCTCAGGCAGCGAAAGATGGCAGTGCTGCGGATCCCGAACCTCATGCCCATACGCACGAATGACAAAATCATCCCCCACCGTGCGGAACAGGTACTCCCAGCGGTCGCCGAGGTACATGCTGGTGAGCAGCGGCAGCTCAAGCTGATTTTCCCCTGGTCCCTCGACTACCGCCACGCGCTCGACGCGGATCACCGCCGTGGCTTCATCACCGCTCTGCACCCCTTCACCGGCCTGGCCCCACAGCACCCAGCCTTTGCCTTCGATACGCGCTTTGCCTTCGCGCACTTCGGTAACCTTGCCGTGCAGGCGGTTATTGCTACCCATAAACTCGGCGGTAAACAGCGTTTTCGGCGAGCCGTACATCTCCTGCGGCGTGCCCTGTTGCTCAATTTTGCCGTTGTTGAGCAGCAGGATGCGGTCGGAAATCGACATCGCTTCGTTCTGGTCGTGCGTCACCATCAGCGCCGATAGCCCTAGCTTGATAATCAGCTCGCGCAGGAACACGCGGGCCTCTTCGCGCAGCTTGGCGTCGAGGTTAGAGAGCGGTTCGTCCAGCAAAATCACCGGCGGGTTGTAGACCAGCGCCCGGCCAATCGCCACGCGCTGCTGCTGACCGCCGGAGAGCTGGTGCGGGTGACGTTTGCCAAGATGGCCCAGACCCAACTGGTCCAGCACGTCCTGCACGCGCTGCTGGATCTCTTTGGCCGGGACTTTGCGCAGCTTGAGCGGATAGGCCACGTTCTCAAACACGGTCTTGTGCGGCCACAGGGCATAGGACTGGAATACCAGCCCCAGGTTACGCTCTTCCGCCGGGACCTCGCTGCGCGGCGTGCCGTCGTAAACTTTATTATTGCCAATGACAATCGACCCCTGCGTCGGTTTTTCCAGACCCGCGACGGCGCGCAGCAGGGTGGTTTTACCGCTGCCGGAGGGGCCTAACAGAGAGACCACTTCGCCGCGCTTCAGGTTCATGGAGACACCTTTTAAAACAGGATTGTCGCCGTAGGTTAAGTGCAGATCGTCAACCGCTAATTCAATCATGTATTTTCACTCCGAAACGAAGGGCAATGCCCAGACCTACCACGACAAGCAGGATGTTAATGAAAGAGAGCGCCGCCACGATATCGATGGCACCCGCGGCCCAGAGGGAAACCAGCATCGAGCCGATGGTCTCCGTGCCGGGTGAAAGCAGGTACACACCCGTTGAGTATTCGCGCTCAAAGATCAGGAACATCAGCAGCCACGAACCGATAAGACCGTAGCGGGAGAGCGGAATGGTGACGTGGCGGGTGATCTGCCCGCGCGTCGCCCCGGTGCTGCGCGCGGCTTCTTCAAGCTCCGGCCCCACCTGCAGCAGCGTGGAAGAGATCAGCCTCAGCCCGTAAGCCATCCACACCACGGTATAGGCCAGCCAGACGCTGAAAATGGTGCTGCGCAGCGAACGCAGCCAGACGATGACGTTTTCACGCATCCAGTCGGTCCAGGCAAACCCGGAAAGCCAGCCTGATTTCAGCGAGTTATCGAGCCACATCGGCAGGAACAGGAACACCCACAGGAACGCCAGACCCGCCAGCAGGCCAGGCACGGCGCGCGGCACCAGCACGCTGTAGTCCAGGAAACGCGTGGTGTTGTCCGGCTTGCGGTGCATGGCAATGCCAACAAACAGGTAGCACACCACGGCCAGCGCGCCGCCAATCACGCCAATCGCCATGGAGTTGACGATGGCGCGCAGCAGGTTGGGCTGTGCCCAGATGGTGCGGAAGGTGTTCAGTGAAAGCTCGTCCCACAGCGAAACGCCCACGCCCCAGTTGGAGATAAACGCGCGCAATACCACGCCGAGCAGCGGAACGCCGATGGTGACGGTGAGCCAGAAGGCAATCACTCCGCCAGCCACCCAGCGCCATTTACCCAGCGGCAGCGCGCGGGCCTGCGAAGCCTTACCCTTCATGGTGACGAAGCGGTTGGCGGTGCGCATCAGGCGACGCTGGAGCATCACCAGCGGGATGGTGATGCAGATCAGCACCACGGCAACCGCCGCCATCAGGTTATAGGATGGGGTGCCCATCTTGTTCGTCAGCTTATAGAGATAGGTCGCCAGCACCATGTTGCCTTCCGGGTCGCCGAGGACCAGCATCAGGCCGAACACTTCCAGCCCGAGGAAGAACAGCAGCACGGTGGCGTACAGAATGGACGGGCGCACCATCGGCAGGCTGACGGAGGTCATCACCTGCCAGGGCGACGCGCCCGCGGTGCGCGCGGCTTCTTCCACATCGGAGCCCACGCTGCGCAGCGCTGACGAGATATACAGATAGGCGTGCGGGACGTGCGTCAGGCCGGCGATGACCACAATGCTCGACATGTCGTAGATATTCCACGGCACAAAGCCAATCAGCGCCTGAGCCCACTGGGAGAGAAAGCCCACCGGACCGGCGGCCACCACGTAGCCGAAGCCCAGCACCATCGGTGAAACGAAAATCGGGACCAGGATAAGCGGCTCAATCAGCCGGCGGCCGGGCAGGTCGGTACGCACCATCAGAAACGCCAGCACGCCGCCCAGCGGAATGGAGATAAAGACCAGCCCGAAAGCAAGAATAAAGCCGCTTTTCAGTGCTTTATAAAAATCAGGGTCGGTGAAAATAAACTCAAATGATTCAAAGCTCCACTCTTTTGACGGCGAAAAGAACGGGGCGGACAGGAAGCTCTGTATCACGATAAACGACAGCGGGGTGTAGATAACCAGGGCGGTTATCAGCACGACGATGCCTCGCGGCAGGCTTTGCCACTTTCTGCGTAATGTATTCATGGGGTATCCCTGGTGTTGCAGCCCAGAAAAACGAACTCAGTCGATAAGGGAGCGCGGCGGCCTGCGCCGCGCTCAGACGCTTATTTACCGGCGGCGGTACGCCACTCTTTGATGTACTCCAGGCGTTTTTTCGGCTGCAGATATTCCAGCAGCGTTTCATCAACCGGAATTGGCTTTAGCGCGTTGCCGAGGATTTTGGTCAGGCCGTCGATATCATTTTTCCCTTCGATATCGTTACGAATGGAGGGAATATCCGCCTGACTGGCCAGAATACTTTGCCCTTGCTCAGACAGCACATAGTCAAGCCACAGCTTCGCGGCGTTGCTGTTTTGCGATTGCTGGCTGATGAACGACACGCGCGACAGCACCAGGGTGTAATCTTTTGGATAGGAGATGCCGAGCGACGGATCGTTCTTCGCACGCGCTTCCGCGTAGGAACCGAGGATGTTGAAGCCGATCAGATTTTCACCGGAGGAGACGCGCTCCATCATGGTGCCGGTAGAGGACTGCACCGACAGGCCCCCTTTGGCGACGTCGGCCAGGGTTTTGAAGTAATTAGGATCGGCGTTGTGATCCTGAACCGAGAGCATAAAGCCCAGACCCGATTTTTCGATGTCGTAGGTGGTGACTTTGCCCTTGAATTTGTCCGTCTGGCTGGCAATCAGCTTCGCCAGCGCGGCGTGAGAATCCGGCACGTCGCCGGCCGGGATCAGGCGCTTGTTGTAGATAAAGACCACCGGCTCATAGGTGGTGCCGTATGCCTTATCTTTCCAGACCGCCCATTTCGGCAGCTGGCTTTGCTCCGGCGATTTATACTCCATGGCGTAGTCGGTGGCGAGCTTCAGGCCGGTGTCCATAGAGGAGCTCCAGACCACGTCGCCGCTCACGCCGCCGGAGGCCTGTTCGCTGATGAAACGGTTGTACAGCTCGGTGCTGTTCATGTCGTTGTATTCGACTTTAATGCCCGGGTAGGTTTTTTCGAAGCCCTGGATCAGCGGCCCGGCGGCCTTGATGTCGGTGGTGGAGTAAATAACAACCTTGCCCTCTTTCGTTGCGGCATCAACCACTTTTTGATACTCAGCAGGATAGCCCTGCGGCAGTGCAGACAGTGCAGAAGCAGAGAACAGTACAGTAGCGGTAAGCAGAGAAATTCGGAACGTGTTCGACATTATAGTTAACCTTTTAGTTACATTTGAGGAACTAATTGTCAACATAGCGTATCGGGCTCCACCCACAAGAGGGTGAAGCAAGCAATGATTCCGAAGTGTGATTGTCGCCGTCGTTTCAGCAATTAACACCATAAAATCCGCGAACGTTAGCCTGTAAACGGTTCTGGATTACGGTTTATCGGGCGCTTTGCGGTATAACCTTCGCGGATGACCAATATTGCCATACAGCATTTCGATGCTGATTAACCCGCTCTCCACGCAGTATTCAAGGTAGCGACGCCCCGTGGTTTTGCTGATCCCCACGTTTTCCACCACCTCTTCAACCGACATCGCATCGTCGGGATGCTCGGCGAACAGGCGTTTAATCCGTTCCAGCGTTTGGGGTTCAATGCCCTTCGTCGACGGCGTAATGGAGGCTTCCGCGGCGGGCAGATTAAACAGGCGATCCAGCGCATGCTGATCGACCACCTTCACCTGCTGCACGGTGTGGATAAAACGCATAAACCGCTCCAGCGAGGCGTGCAGGCGCTGGAAAAAGACGGGCTTAATCAGGTAGTCAAACGCGCCGCTGCGCATGGCGTGGCTGCAGGTCTGCATATCGCTGGCGGCGGTGATGAAGATCACCGAGCATTCGTAGCTTTTCAGCAGCGGATTATCGATGAGCTCCACGCCTTTACCGTCCGGGAGATAGTTGTCCAGCAGGATCAGCCGCGGCTGATGCTGACGAATCAGCCTGCACGCCTGCTCAATCGACGCGGCGATGCCCACCACGCGCAGATGGAAATTCTGCTCGATATACTCGCGATGCAGCTCCGCCAGGTGCGGCTCATCTTCAACTATCACAACGTCAAGTGGTCGGGTCATGCTTTAGCCCATTCGGAATAAACACAGAAAAAATAGTGCCCTGCGGCGTATTGTCGGCAATCTCAATGCTGCCGCCGGCCTTGTCGATATATCCTGCCACCAGGAACAGGCCAATACCGTGCTCGGTGCCCACAATGTCGTTTTCGCTGTCCGGCTTGCTGCTGAACCCCTGGCGAAAAATGTGCGGCTTCATCGCATCCTCCACCCCGCAGCCCCGGTCGGCCACCTCGATCAGCAGCTCCTGGTTACGGTCAGAAATGTAGAGTTCTACCGGCGCGTGGACCGGGGCGTTGAGTGTCGCGTCCACGGCGTTATCCAGCAGGTTACCAATAATGGACATCAGCTCCGTTTCACTTAGCGCGGCAGGCATGCGGATGAGCTGGCAGGCGGGGTCAAACAGCAGCTCGATGCCTTTTTCGCGCGCGCTGACGTATTTTCCTAACAGCAGCCCACACAGCGCGGGAGAGGAAAAACGGGCTGAGACAAAGTCCAGCACGCGCTGCGCGCCCTCTGACTGCACCTGAATGTAACGGATGGCCTCGTCATAGTGTTTCATCTGCAGTAGCCCGACCAGAGTGGCGGTCCAGTTCAGCTGTTCGTGGCGCATAATGCGCAGGTTATCCGCATAGCGTTTGATCTGGCTGAGCTGGCTGCTGAGGGTGTTAATGTCGTTTTTGTCGCGAAAGCTGTATACCCAACCGCTTTCAACGCCCGGTTCGACCTCAATGGCTACCCGGTTGACGATCACCTCGCGCTGGTTCAGCACCGCAATCTGGTCATGGCTCCCGCTGCTCACCGAGGCGTAGCGCTGGGATAAAAATCCCGGCGCCGTCTGCAGAATGTCCTCCAGCGGTTTACCGATAAGTTCTTTCTCATTTTGCCGAATATCCAGCATTTCGCGTGCCGCGCGGTTAATTAAAATCAGCTGCTTCTCGCTATTAACGGCAAATACGCCTTCGTACATGGCTTCTAATAGGGCGCGCTGCTGCAAAACCAGCTGAGCGATATCTTTCGGCTCCAGCCGGAACATCTGTTTTTTTAAATTGCGGGTAAACAGCCAGGAGAAAATAAACAGCAGCAGCAGAAGCGCAGCGCCGTATAGCCCGGACTGCCAGAGAATGCGGGCGTTAATATTGGCAATATACGACGTCAGATAGCCGACCGAGACAATACCAATCACCTGATGCTGCGCGTTGAAGATGGGCGCTTTACTGCGTAGTGACACGCCAATCCCGCCCTGACGCACGGAAATAATGGTTTTGCCCTTTAATACCTCCGCATTATCCCCGCCGATCATCGGTAAATTAATCCGCTCCGGGGATTCCGAATGATAGAGGTGCTGCTCCTCGGTATCGCCAATCACAATGTAGCTGGCATCGCTTTCGGCGCGCAACGGCTGAATTAAGCGGGCTATTCCCGGAATATCCCTGGCCGCTACCATTGCCGCCAGACCCGGCATCAGCGCGATCTGGCTGGCCTGAACCCGGGCGCGCTGGCCGAGATCGTGGTGGAGCTGACGGTCAATAAAATGAAACAGGATTGTTCCCAGCAGAACTAACAGCAGGCAGGAGAAGCACACCAGCGCTAAAAACAGCTTTACCTGAAAAGAGAGTCTGCGTTTCATTCAACCTGCGGAAGTTATGTAAAAGTGACATTTGCCGAGCCTGACATGGGCCAATAGCGGACGCAATCTGGCGAGAAAAGAGTTGTGACCTGGCTTTTCGTTTTCGGCGTTATACCCTAAATAATTCGAGTTGCGGGAAGGCGGCAAGGGAACGAATCCCCGGGAGCGTACATAAGTACGTGACTGGGGTGAGTGAGTGCAGCCAACGCACCTGCAGCTTGAAGTATGACGGGTATATAGCCATTAGGATCCCGTAAGGCTATGCTTCATTCAGCACGATAATAATTACAGAGGCAATGTCATGGATAAAGAACTACTGGATGCGGGTTACCGGGCCTATACCGGCGAGAAAATTGACGTTTACTTCAATACCGGGATCTGCAAACACTCAGGTAACTGCGTGCGTGGGAGCGCAAAGCTGTTTAATCTGAAACGTAAGCCGTGGATCATTCCCGATGAAGTGGACGTTGAAACGGTTGTACGCGTGATTGATACCTGCCCGAGCGGTGCGCTGAAGTATCGCCAAAAATAAGCGAGGAACCATGGATATTCTGGAAGGCCATAACAAGTTTTACGTGAATGATGCGAACGGCAATCAGGTCGCGGAGATTGTCTTCGTACCGACCGGCGAGCATCTGAGCATTATCGAGCACACCGACGTGGATGAGAGCCTGAAAGGGCAGGGCGTCGGTAAACAGCTGGTAGCGAAAGTGGTGGAGAAGATGCGCGGTGAGAATCGCAAAATTATTCCGCTGTGCCCGTTCGCGAAGCATGAGTTTGATAAAACGCGGGAATATGACGATATTCGGGCGTAAATAACACCGGCGATGGCCGGTGTTTTTTTATCTTACCTGCTCAAACAGCAATACCATCGCGATCAGCACCATTATCCCTCCTGACGCCATGCTTACCAGACGCGCCGCCTGTGGCCGGGTCGCCAGTACCGCTTTCGAACCATACCCCACCAGCAGATAGACCAGCGTACAGGTGATAAGGTGCATCACGCCGAGCGCGGACATCTGCATCGCTATCGACCAGCTTCCGGTCGGGTCGGTGAACTGCGGAAGCAGCGCCAGGAAAAGTAAAAAAACTTTCGGGTTAAGACCGCTAATGCAGAGCCCTTTCACTGCCCACTGCCTCCAGTTTCCCGCATGATGGGTGGCCTTTTCCGGTGCGGCAGGGTGACGCAACAGTCCGATGCCAAGCCACAGGAGATACGCGGCCCCCGCGACGGTCAGCCCGTTTAACGCCATCGGGTGTTGAGCAATCACTACGCCCACGCCAGCCACCACAATCAGCGTGGCTATCAGATGCCCGGACATTAGCCCCATCACCGCCGGTACCACGCGTCGCCCGTTAATCCCGGCGCTAATGGCGTAGGCCCAGTCGGCGCCTGGCGTCATGATAAGCAGAAAAGAAACCACCCAAAAGCCGGCCACAATACTCATTTCCATCGTCCTGAAGACTCCCGCAGTGCGTCAAAGGTTGAGAAAAAGAATATCGCTAACCCTGCGAAATAGGCTTTCAATGTTATGCTCATAACACCGTGAAATTGAGAAAATCTTCCACATGGATAGCATCGATCGGAAAATTCTTGCTGAGCTACAGTCTGATGGCCGCTTATCCCTTACCGAGCTGGCGGAAAGAGTGAATCTGAGCCTCTCGCCGTGCCATCGTCGCGTGCGGGCGCTGGAGCAGAGCGGGGCGATAACGGGATACCGTGCCAGCCTCGACCCCGCCAAAATGGGATTCAACTTCCTGGCAATAGTGTTTGCGACGCTGAAAGAGGGTGACCGTAAGGCGGTTAGCGCGTTTGAAGCGGCGGTGGAGGAAATTCCGCAGATCGTGCTGGCACAGCGCCTGTTTGGCGATCCAGATTATCTGATGCACGTCGTGACCCGCGACCTGCCCGCTTTCCAGAAGCTCTACGACGAGAAGCTCTCCGCCATGCCCGGCGTGCAGCATCTTCGCTCTACGCTTGTCATGAAAACGGTGGTGCAGGACAGGCCTTTTCCGCTGGAATCAGCTGGGCGAGACTGAGAGGCATGCCCGGCAGAACGCCGGGCATGCAGGGCGTTTAGCCGACAAACATCACCGATACGCACAGCACGCCGACGATCAGCGTCAGCAGGTTGCCAATCGAGCGGTACTGTTTCAGGGAGGGGATCAGATACGTCGACAGCGTCGGCATGATAAACAGGATCATGGCGATAAGCGGGCCGCTGATGGCGTAAATCATCGAAATGGCGTTCGGGTTAATGCAGCAGACGGCAAAGGTGATTAACGACACCCCCATAATGGAAATCGCGCGGTTGAAGGCGCGGCTCTTTTTCACCCCCACCTGGTTCAGCGACGACTTCACGATCTCCGTCGCCCCTTCAATCACCCCAAAATAGGTGCCGAGAAACGATTTCGACATCGCAATAATCGCCACGATAATCCCGGAAATGCCCAGCCACGCCGGAGAAGAAGGCATCATCGACAGCGCGGACAGGATCGTTACCCCTTGCTCTTTGGCGGCCACAATGTACGACGGCGGAATTGAGAGCAGGCAGCTGAAGACAAAAAACAGCACGCTCAGGCAGATGATCAGGTAAGCCACCTTCATAATTTTCTTGCATTTATCCATAGCGCCGTCAGCAAACTTCTCACGACGGTCAACGGCAAACGTTGAGATAATCGGGGTATGGCTGAAAGCAAATACCATCACCGGAATCGAAATCCACACCTGGTGCAGCGTATGGCGATCGACGGCCATCTGGCTGGTCAGCAGCGAGGGTTGCCAGCTGCCGATCAGGTAGAGCGAGACAAACAGGAAATAGGCAATCAGCGGAAACACCAGGAAGCCCATCACTTTTATCGTGATATGCCGTCCCATCAGGAAGATCAGATTTAGGACCAGCACCACGCCCAGGCTGACCAGCACGCGAACGGCGGTATCCACCGTCAGGTGTTTCGCCAGCTGCTCCGTGAGCGAGTTGGTGATGGCCACCGCATAAATCTGCACCACCACAAAGAAGGCGATGAAATAGAGCGTGGTGATCAGGTTGCCAATCTTCCTGCCGTAGTAGTGCGAGACGGCGCCGGTGATCCCTTCGTTGCCTTTCGTTTTCGACGACAGGATAAATTGCGCCAGCGCTTTGTGCGGCCAGTAGGTTAAGGGGTAGGCCACGAGGGCGGTAATAAACAGGACGATTGCGCCTGCGGAGCCCAGCTGAATGGGCAAGAACAGCGTTCCTGCGCCCACGGCCGTGCCATAGAGAGCGAAACTCCAGAGAGTCTCATCTTTTGACCAAATTTTCGACATTAGAGCAACGTATCAACTATCAAACCATCGGAATGGCGTGCAATTTACCATAGTTATGCCTGAAGAGCGCAGTTGCTTCGACGGAGTTTGGCCGGAACGGGCGTCCGGCCAGAGGCGGTTTAGCCTGCCAGGGCGCGCCGTTGCTGGCGACGCTTAAGAAATTTCTCGCGCAGGCTATCGTACGCCCAGTTATAGAACATGGTGTACGGCAGGAAGAACAGGAAGAAACCTATTTCCAGCGTGAATGCCTGAAGCAGGGTAACGCCCAGCACGGCGGCGACAATCGACACGCCAATCACAATAAACCCGCATTCGAACCCCAGCGCATGCAGCGCACGGACTTTTGCGGTACGTTTGACGCGCTGAACGGGCCAGAAACGGTCGAAGCCAAAGTTATAAATAATGTTCCACAGCATGGCGGTGGTGGCCAGAATAATGGTCAATCCCCCCATCTCCACCACGGAACGCTGCATTAGCCACGCCGCCGTAGGGGCGAGGATCGCCGTAGCAATCCCTTCGAAACAGACAGCATGAAAGATCCGCTCCGGCAGTTTACGTTGGAGTGCATCCTGATGTTGCATAGTCATAGACCTCATTAATTCGCCGGTATGGGCGTTGATGCAGCCTATTTTTATCGCTATAGCTGATATATTAAAGATAGTATCCATCGCTAAAGTAGATAGGTTATGCGCTATTCACCCGAAGCCCTTACCGCGTTTGTCGAGACCGTTGCGGCGGGCTCTTTTTCTGCTGCTGCACGCCGGCTGCGTAAAAGCCAGTCGACGATCAGCACGTCGATTGCCAATCTTGAAGCCGATCTCGGTTTCGAGCTGTTTGACCGCTCGGCGCGTCAGCCGGTGTTAACGGTCCAGGGAGAACAGGTGCTGGGCTACGTGCAGGCTATCCTGGCCGCCAGCACGCGGCTGGACGAGCTGGCGGTGTCGCTAACGGCGCAAACGGAGGCGCGTCTGACGTTTGTCCTTTCCGATACCCTTAACCCGGACGTGCTGGAAGAGATGATGAAACAGTTTGACGCGCGTTTTCCCCATACGGAATTCGAATGTCTGATTGGCGAGGAAGAGGACGTGATCGATCTGCTGCAAAAGGAGCGCGCGCAGGTTGGCCTGACGGAAGCGCGCGACGGTTACCCTACGGATATTGGTGTCACCCGGTTGCCGATGCAGACCCGCATGGCAATCTACGTCGCGACCACGCATCCGCTGGCCGGACAACATGACGTTCAGCATGACGAGCTGCACGGCTGGCGGGAGCTGCGGCTCAGCACCTATCTTGAGCGCGAGGCTGAGATCGCGCGCGGGCCCGTCTGGTCAGCGCCGAATTACCTGTTACTCTTGAGTATGGCGGTACAGGGATTTGGCTGGTGCGTGCTGCCGTGTGCGCTGGTGGATGAATTTGCCGCCGCGAAATCCCTGGTACAGCTCAATGTTCCCGGCTGGCCGCGGGCGATCGGCATCGATCTGCTGTGGAATAAACGATCCCCTCCCGGCGTTGCCGGAAGCTGGCTGCGGCAGTATCTGCAGGATGCGCGCTGATCCTTGTGATTAAACTCACTATTTTTAAACAATTAAGATAATTGCCAGTAACAATCCTCTACTATCGTCATGTCATTTAACACAGAGGTCGTGATGAAAGATGTCGTTATAGTGGGTGCGTTGCGTACAGCTATCGGCTGTTTTCAGGGATCGCTCGCGCGTCACTCGGCGGTTGAGCTGGGTAGCGTGGTGGTAAAAGCGCTGGTGGAACGTAGCGGGATCGCAACACATGAAGTTGATGAGGTGATTCTGGGCCAGGTCCTCACGGCCGGTGCCGGGCAAAACCCTGCGCGTCAGGCGGCGCTGAAGGGCGGGCTGCCCAATACCGTTTCGGCCATCACTATCAACGACGTCTGTGGTTCAGGATTAAAAGCGCTGCATCTCGCGACGCAGGCCATTCAGTGTGGTGAGGCGGACGTGATCATCGCGGGCGGGCAGGAGAACATGAGCCGCGCGCCGCACGTGTTGACCGACAGCCGTACCGGCGCACAGCTGGGCAACAGCCAGCTGCTCGACAGCCTGGTGCATGACGGGCTGTGGGATGCGTTCAATGACTATCATATGGGCGTGACGGCGGAAAACCTGGCGCGCGAGTACGGCATCAGCCGTGAGGTGCAGGATGCCTATGCGCTAAGCTCGCAGCAAAAAGCGCGTGCGGCGATTGATTCCGGTCGCTTTCGCGACGAAATTGTCCCGGTCAGCACGCAGCGTCAGAGCGGCGAGCGTATCCTCGTGGATACCGATGAACAGCCGCGCACCGACGCCAGCGCAGAAGGCCTGGCGAGGCTGAACCCCGCGTTTGAAATGCAGGGCTCGGTGACGGCGGGAAATGCCTCTTCCATTAACGACGGTGCAGCCGCCGTGATGATGATGAGCGAAAGCAAAGCCCTTGAACTCGATCTTCCGGTCTTGGCCCGCATTAAAGCATTCGCCAGCGTGGGGGTTGATCCTGCGCTAATGGGGATCGCACCGGTCTACGCTACCCGCCGCTGCCTGGAGCGCGCGGGCTGGCAGCTTTCGGATGTGGATCTGATCGAAGTGAACGAAGCCTATGCCGCGCAGGCGATCTCCGTCGGAAAAATGCTGGAGTGGGATCCTCTGCGGGTCAACGTTAACGGCGGCGCAATCGCGCTGGGTCATCCTATCGGTGCGTCCGGCTGCCGGATCCTGGTTTCGCTGGTCCACGAAATGAAGAAGCGCAATGCCCGCAAAGGGATTGCCACACTCTGTATAGGCGGCGGGCAAGGGGTGGCGCTGGCCATCGAACGCTAACCTCTTCTCAAACAAAATGACCTCCTCCGGGAGGTTTTTTTTCGCGTCCTTTTTCTCCCGGCGGTTGAATTGTGATCCGAACATCATTTCCGCTATAAACAAAAATAAAAATGAAACGTTGTTTTAAATATAATTGAAAAGCCCACTTTATGCCGATAGTATGTGCTCATTATGAAAAACGGAACGCTGTTTCGTTTATTTCCGCCTTCGGGCATGACCACATCTGGAGGTTACCGTGGACGTCAGAGAAAGCATCCACAGTGCGCACGCCAAAACGCTGGATACTCAGGGGCTGCGCAATGCATTTTTAGTCGAGCAGGTATTCGAGGCCGACAGGTACACCATGGTTTACAGCCATATCGACCGCATTATTGTGGGCGGGGTTATGCCCGTCACGAAAAGCGTCTCCGTGGGCGGTGAAGTCGGTAAACAGCTGGGCGTGAGCTACTTCCTTGAGCGTCGCGAACTCGGCGTGATTAACATCGGCGGGCCGGGCACCATCACCGTAGACGGACACTGCTATGAGATCGGCCATCGCGAGGCGCTGTACGTGGGCAAAGGGGCGAAAGACGTGGTCTTTGCCAGCATCGACGGCAGCAAGCCTGCGAAGTTTTACTACAACTGCGCGCCGGCTCACGCCACCTGCCCAACCAGGAAAGTGACCACGGCAGACGTCGCGCCTGTGACGCTGGGCGACAACCTCACCAGCAACCGCCGCACCATCAATAAATACTTCGTGCCGGACGTGCTGGAGACCTGCCAGCTCAGCATGGGGTTGACCGAGCTTGCGCCGGGCAACCTGTGGAACACCATGCCGTGCCATACCCACGAGCGCCGCATGGAGGTTTACTTCTACTTCAATATGGATGAGGACGCCTGCGTGTTCCACATGATGGGGCAGCCGCAGGAAACGCGCCATATCGTCATGCTCAACGAGCAGGCGGTGATTTCACCGAGCTGGTCTATTCACTCCGGCGTAGGGACGAAAGCCTACACCTTTATCTGGGGAATGGTGGGTGAAAACCAGGTCTTTGATGATATGGACCACGTTGCGGTCGGCGATCTGCGCTAGTCGCGGGCGGTGAAGCATAAACCTGCCTGTGAGTGACAGGCTCTGAAAGAGTAAGGAATAAACATGATTCTGGATGCATTCTCTCTGCAGGGGAAAGTGGCGGTGGTTTCCGGGTGTGACACCGGGCTGGGTCAGGGCATGGCGCTAGGCCTGGCGGAAGCGGGCTGCGATATCGTCGGGATTAATATCGTTGAGCCTACGGAAACCATCGAGCGCGTGACGGCTCTTGGGCGCCGTTTCCTGAGCCTGACCGCCGACCTGCGTAAAATCGATACCATTCCTGAACTGCTGGACCGCGCGGTGGCTGAATTCGGTCATATCGACATTCTGGTCAACAACGCCGGGCTGATTCGCCGTGAAGATGCGATCAACTTCAGCGAACGCGACTGGGACGACGTGATGGATTTGAACATCAAGAGCGTATTTTTCATGTCCCAGGCGGCGGCGAAGCACTTTATCGCGCAGGGGAAAGGCGGCAAAATCATCAATATTGCCTCTATGCTCTCGTTCCAGGGCGGCATCCGCGTGCCGTCGTACACCGCGTCCAAAAGCGCCGTAATGGGCGTGACCCGCCTGCTGGCAAACGAATGGGCGAAACATAACATCAACGTGAATGCGATTGCGCCGGGCTATATGGCGACGAACAACACGCAGCAGCTGCGTGCGGACGAGCAGCGTAGCGCGGAAATCCTCGACCGTATTCCGGCCGGACGCTGGGGTCTGCCGAGCGATCTGATGGGGCCGATTGTCTTCCTGGCCTCCTCCGCATCGGATTACATCAACGGCTACACCGTGGCTGTAGACGGCGGCTGGCTGGCGCGTTAATTCCACCCCTATTAAGAACCTCTGCCCGTGGGCGGAGGTTTTTTTGCGCAATAATTGGCTTAGTCCATATCGATAAAGATGAAAAATCCATACTAAAAAATCACTAATGACGGCAATCACACTTTTATTGCTTAAATATTAACTGATTAGTAAAAATACGTGATTATTCGCCACGAGTTGAAATTGTAATGTCCATCACAGAACCGTATGCCGTAGCGGAATAATCCATAACTTCGCGATTTCCGGCCTGACGCTTTTCCTCGCTTTCTCGTAATTTCAGTTAACGAATTTTGCTGTTGAGGCAGGAAAAATATGACATCGATAAATGACTCTACCCTAATGCCCGCTGCGCTGCGCGATACTCGCCGCATGAACCAGTTTGTCTCCATTGCCGCCGCCGTGGCGGGCTTGTTATTTGGACTGGATATCGGCGTCATTGCCGGCGCATTACCGTTTATTACCGATCACTTTACTCTCAGCAGTCGCCTGCAGGAGTGGGTGGTGAGCAGCATGATGCTCGGCGCGGCCATCGGTGCGCTGTTCAACGGCTGGCTGTCGTTCCGTCTGGGGCGCAAATATAGCCTGATGGTCGGGGCAATTCTGTTCGTTGCCGGCTCCATTGGCTCGGCGTTTGCCGCTAACGTTGAAATCCTCCTGCTCTCCCGCGTGCTGCTGGGCGTGGCTGTGGGGATTGCGTCCTACACGGCGCCGCTTTATCTCTCCGAAATGGCGAGTGAAAACGTGCGCGGCAAGATGATCAGCATGTATCAGCTGATGGTCACGCTGGGTATTGTGCTGGCGTTCCTGTCTGATACCTACTTCAGCTACAGCGGCAACTGGCGCGCGATGCTGGGCGTGCTGGCCTTACCGGCGCTGGTGCTGATCGTCCTGGTGATTTTCCTGCCAAACAGCCCGCGCTGGCTGGCGCAAAAAGGGCGTCACGTGGAGGCGGAAGAGGTCCTGCGCATGCTGCGCGATACCTCGGAAAAAGCGCGCGAAGAGCTGAACGATATCCGCGAAAGCCTGAAGTTAAAGCAGGGCGGCTGGGCGCTATTTAAGATCAACCGCAACGTGCGCCGCGCGGTCTTCCTCGGCATGTTGCTGCAGGCGATGCAGCAGTTCACCGGGATGAACATCATCATGTACTACGCGCCGCGCATTTTCAAAATGGCCGGGTTTACCACTACGGAACAGCAGATGATCGCGACCCTGGTGGTCGGGCTGACCTTCATGTTCGCCACCTTTATTGCCGTGTTCACCGTGGACAAGGCGGGCCGCAAACCGGCGCTGAAGATTGGCTTCAGCGTGATGGCGCTCGGCACGCTGATCCTCGGCTACTGCCTGATGCAGTTTGATAACGGCACGGCCTCAAGCGGGCTTTCCTGGCTTTCTGTCGGGATGACCATGATGTGTATCGCAGGTTACGCGATGAGCGCCGCGCCGGTGGTGTGGATCCTGTGCTCCGAAATTCAGCCGCTCAAATGCCGTGATTTTGGCATCACCTGCTCCACGACCACCAACTGGGTATCAAACATGATCATCGGCGCGACCTTCCTGACGCTGCTGGACGCGATTGGCGCAGCGGGAACGTTCTGGCTCTATACGGTGCTGAACGTGGCGTTTATTGGCGTCACGTTCTGGCTGATCCCGGAAACCAAAGGCGTGACGCTGGAACATATCGAGCGCAAGCTGATGGCTGGCGAGAAGCTGCGGAATATCGGCGTGCGATCGTAATGACTGTTTAAGCGTTCAACACAAGTCAGAGTTGGTAAAATGGTTAGTCATTACAATAATAACGTAATGAAATTCACTACCAACTCTGGCAGGGAAGGATGAATAGAGGGATTTGAACTTAGGATAATTCTTAGGATAATGTATCATCGGAACACCGCTATTATTTGCGCAACATGAAACGCATCCTAAAAAGAAGAATGTCTATGTCTGAGATGGATATCAAAAAAAGCACCGATCTTGATTTTCCCCGTTATACCTCCCCGGCAATACACGCTAAAGAAATTGATCTTTTCGGTTTATTAGCGGTCCTTTTGGCGGCCAAAAAACGCATTGTCACCATTATCCTTGCTTTTGCACTGGCGGGGCTGGCCATTTCATTTTTACTGCCGCAGAAGTGGACCAGTAAAGCAGTGATCACTCAGGCAGAATCGTCGCAGTGGAACCCGCTGCGCCAGATGATGGTAGCGTTGCAGGTACTTGACGTGGACGCGAAAATTTCCCGTCCGGAAGTCTTTGACATGTTTATTAAAAAGTTTCAGTCGCAGTCATTGCTCGAAGAGTACCTGAAATCCTCTCCTTACGTGATGTCACAACTTAAAGATGCCGAGGTGGATCCGCTTGAGCTGCATCGGGCGATAGTTAACATTTCAGACAGAATGAAAGCGGTGAATGACGCTCAGGGAAAAGACGCGGATAAAGCGCCTTTTGTCTCCTGGACATTGAGTTTCACTGCGCCGACAGCTGACGATGCGCAAGCCGTACTGAATGGATACATCGATTATATCGCGGCTATTGTTGAAAAAGAGACGGTGCAGAATATCCGCAACCAGATCGCCCTGAAAAAGAATGTCGTTGAGCAGCAGCTGGAACTGGATCGTGTCCGTCTGACCAATATTCACAATACCAACCTGCAGCGACTGAATTATTCGCTGGAAGTGGCGAATGCCGCAGGCATTAAGAAACCAGTTTATAGCAACGGGCAGGCCGTAAAAGATGACCCGGATTACTCCGTTGCGCTCGGCGCTGACGGTATCGCGCAAAAGCTGCAGATCGAAAAAAATCTGAAGGACGTGACCGAGCTGAATGCGGATTTCCAGAACCGGGAATACCACCTCGCACAGCTGAAAAAGCTCTCCTTTGCCGATGTTAAACTTGAGCCATTCCGGTACCAGCTCTCTCCTTCCATGCCGGTGAAAAAGGATGGTCCTGGCAAGGCCCTGATTGTCGTTCTGGCGGCGCTCCTGGGGGGCCTGTTTGCCTGCGGTAGCGTTTTACTGCGCGAGGCGATGCTCGCCCGTACTTCGCCGCCGGAGCCGGTAGCGGAATAAGCTCTGCAGTTTAAAAGGCGCTGAATACAGCGCCTTTTTTTATGTACATCGGTTGTGTTAAAAATGAAACACAGATAAGGAGGGATGATGAAAACGATCGGCCTGTTAGGTGGAATGAGCTGGGAATCGACAATCCCTTATTACCGCCTGATTAATGAAGGGGTAAAGCAGCGTCTGGGCGGTCTGCACTCCGCAAGCCTGCTGCTGCACAGCGTTGATTTCCATGAAATCGAAGCCTGCCAGTCGAGCGGGGAGTGGGATAAAGCCGGGGAGATCCTGGCCCAGGCGGCGCTGGGGCTGGAGCGCGCCGGCGCCGAGGGTATCGTGCTTTGTACAAATACCATGCACAAAGTGGCGTCGCATATTGAGGAGCGCTGTTCGCTGCCGTTTCTGCATATCGCGGACGCAACCGGGCGTGCGATTGCGGCATCCGGGATGCGCCGCGTAGCGCTTTTGGGGACACGCTACACCATGGAACAGGATTTTTATCGTGGACGTTTGAACAGTGAATTTGGGATCGAGAGCCTGATCCCGGATGAAGAAGATCGGGCGCACATCAATCAGATTATCTTTGACGAGCTCTGCCTCGGTACCTTCACCGAATCTTCCCGCGCGTATTACGTCAGCGTCATCGATAAACTCGCGCAGCAGGGGGCTGAAGGCGCGATCTTCGGCTGCACCGAGATTGGCCTGCTGGTGCCCGTCGAGCGAAGCCCCGTCCCGGTATTCGATACCACCGCCATCCATGCCGCGGATGCCGTGGCGTTTATGCTGTCATAACGGGTTTTGCAGGTCAGGTAAGCGAAGCGCCACCTGGCGCGCGTGCTCCGTTAAGTGTTCGGTGAAAGCGTCCACCAGCGCGGAAGCCGGACGGTGCAGCGGGCGGATCAGGCTCACGGTGAACGGGACGGAGACGCTAAAGCGGCGGATGACGATCCCGCTTCCGGCATAGTCCAGCGCCGTGAGCGGATTCACCACCGCGACGCCGACGCCTGCACGCACCATCGCGCAAATCGAAGCCGCGCTGTGCGTTTCCACCACCATTCGCCGTTTGACCTGATGCTCGGCAAACAGCGTATCCAGCAGCTGTCTGTAGCTGTCTGTCTGCGAAAGGCTAATGTAGTTTTCCCCGTGGAAATCCTCCGGTGTGAGCACCGCCTTACCGGCAAGCCGATGCCCTGCGGGCAGAACGCATACTTCATCTAACGAGATCAACTCCGTGCGCGCCGTTCCCGCCGGCGTGGAGAGAGTTTCGGTTAAGCCTAAATCATGACGCTGGGCAGAAAGCCACTCTTCAAGCAGGGGGGATTCCTGAGGCACGATGGTGAGGCTGACCTCCGGGTACCGGGCCAGAAAGGGCTGCAGCAGCATCGGCAAAAAGGATTGCGAAAAGACGGGCAGGCAGACGATCGACAGCTCGCCCTGGCGAAACTCGCGCAGGCTTTCCGCAGCACTCACTATTCTGTCCAGTCCGTACCAGGAGCGCTGGACTTCCTCGAACAGGCGCAACCCCTGCACCGTCGGGTGAAGCCTGCCCCGGGTACGCTCGAACAGCTTCAGCCCCAGCACTTTCTCGAAGCGGGCCAGCTCGCGGCTCACCGTCGGCTGCGAGGTATGCAGCATCTGTGCGGCTTCGGTGAGATTGCCGGTAGTCATCACGGCGTGAAAAATCTCGATGTGGCGTAAATTGACGGCGGGCATAGGGCACCTGAAAGCAGATTACTGTCCATATCATTTTTGCATAGACTCGCGATAAAACGATATTTTTTATTCTCTTCGCGCTGTGGCGTAATCATCAAAACGCATTTACCCGGAGAAGACCATGCCACGCCCGCTGAACCAGACCGATACCGATTTGAACGCCGACAACCTGCTGCGCCTGCCTGCCGAGTTTGGCTGTCCGGTGTGGGTCTATGACGCGCAGATCGTTCGCGAGAAGATCGCTGCCCTGCATCAGTTTGACGTGGTGCGTTTTGCCCAGAAGGCCTGCTCCAATATTCATATTCTGCGCCTGATGCGTGAGCAGGGCGTGAAGGTCGACTCCGTCTCGCTTGGCGAAATCGAGCGCGCGCTGGCGGCCGGATACGATCCAAAAGCCGACAGCGACGCGATCGTCTTCACCGCCGATGTGATCGACGATGCGACGCTTGCGCGCGTCCACGAACTGCAGATCCCGGTGAATGCCGGTTCTGTGGATATGCTGGAGCAGCTCGGCCAGGTTTCTCCCGGCCATCGCGTCTGGCTGCGCGTGAACCCGGGCTTTGGTCATGGTCACAGCCAAAAAACCAATACCGGCGGTGAAAACAGCAAGCACGGGATCTGGTATGCCGATATGCCTGCCGCGCTGGAGGTATTACAGCGCTACGGCCTGAAGCTGGTGGGTATTCATATGCACATTGGCTCTGGCGTCGATTATGGCCACCTGGAGCAGGTGTGCGGTGCGATGGTGTGCCAGGTTGTCGACTTCGGCCAGGATCTGGAGGCGATCTCAGCCGGTGGCGGTCTCTCCATTCCTTATCGCGAAGGCGAAGAGGCGATCGATACCGATCACTACTACGGTCTGTGGAGCGCCGCGCGTGACCAAATCGCCGCGCATCTGGGCCACTCGGTGAAGTTGGAAATTGAGCCGGGTCGTTTCCTGGTGGCGGAAGCCGGCGTGCTGGTTTCGCAGGTGCGCAGCGTCAAAGAGATGGGGTCTCGCCACTTCGTATTGATTGATGCAGGCTTTAACGATCTGATGCGTCCGTCCATGTACGGCAGCTATCACCACATTACCGCCCTGGCCGCCGACGGCCGTGATTTAACGCAGGCGCCGCGCGTTGAGACGGTCGTTGCGGGCCCGCTGTGCGAATCGGGTGACGTGTTTACCCAGCAGGAAGGCGGCAAAGTGGAGACCCGCGCGCTGCCAGAGGTCAAACCGGGTGATTATCTTGTGCTGCATGATACCGGTGCCTACGGGGCGTCGATGTCATCTAACTACAACAGTCGCCCGCTGCTGCCGGAAGTGCTGTTTGATAACGGCAAGGCACGGCTGATCCGTCGTCGTCAGACCATTCAGGAACTGCTGGCTTTAGAACTCATCTGATGAAAGTAGGGCCCCGTTGTAACCGAATCGCGTAACACCAGCGTGCCGGTAAACGGCGGGATGGCATCGACCGGCTGGTTTTTTGCCAGCCGGATCGCCTGATCGATGGCCGTGACAATCATGTTGTCGATGGGCAGATAAACCGATGAGAGCGCAGGCTCCAGCCATTTCGCGCTTGGGGCATCGTCAAAGCCGAACAGTGAAATATCCTGCGGAATTTTAAGCCCTGCCTGGTGTAACGCTTTGGACGCCCCCAGGGCCATATCGTCGTTACAGGCAAACAGGGCGCTAAACGACACACCGTCGGCAATCAACTCCTTGCACAGCTCGTATCCCCGCGTCATTCCCGCATCGCCGTACTTTATCCGACGCTCGTCCAGGCGAATGCCGTGCTTTTCCAGCGCCTTACGGTAGCCCATCAGCCGCGCTTTCCCGGTTGGGGTGTGGATCGGAACGGTGATACAGGCGATCTCCCGATGGCCCTGGGCGATCAGGTAATCCACGGCCTTAAACGCGGCATCCTGCTGTTCGAAAAACACGCAGCGATCCGGCGCCTGGCTCACTTCACGGTTAATGACCACCAGCGGCGTTTTCACGGTGTTCATCAGTTTGACGATCGCTTTTTCGCTCATGTAGCGCGTGTAAAGCACGATGGCATCGCACTGGCGATCGGCCAGCATCTGCACCGCCTGTTCTTCCTGTTCCGGCGCGTCGTGACCGTCGGTGACGATCAGCTGTTTCCCGTGAGTTTCCGTCTGCCGCGACGCCTGCTGGAGAAGACGACCAAAGTAAAAGCCGTCGAAGGTCGAGACGACCAGGCCAATGCTGTTGCTGGTCTGGTTAGCCAGCGAACGCGCGAGAAAGTTCGGGCGATAGCCCAGCTCTTCCATCGCAGCAAAGACCTGCTGACGCGTACTCTCTTTAACCTGACCTGTGCCGTTCAGCACGCGCGAGACGGTAGCCTTCGACACGCCCGCACGCAGTGAGACATCCAGCATTGTTGCCATTCTACATTCCTGCTTCCACGTAATGATTTGCAGTTTAACACAGACCTCACGGCGTATAAGCGATGCGGGAAGCGCAAAACTTCCGCCACGATCACGCTTTTTGGTCACGATTCGTCTGGCCTGCGTGAAGTAAAACGAAATAGTCTGACTCTGGTAAAGTAATCGCCGAACCGAGCTGGAGCGACAGGCCAGCAAATAGATGAGAAAACGCAGGTGAAACGTGAAAAAGATAGCTATCCTCCCGCTTTACCAGGCACCGCACTATGCGGAGCAGGTCACCGACTGGCTCTGGCAGGCCTTTGGCGAAGGGCTTTCCCGGGAATTTTTCCACAGCATCGTTGAGCACAGCCAGACGCCGGGGGCCTTACCGCTGACGTTTATTGCCGTTGATAACGAACAGCTTGTTGGTACGGTAGGGCTCTGGCGCTGCGATTTGATCACGCGTCAGGATCTCTTTCCGTGGCTGGCGGCGCTCTACGTTGACGACGCGTCGCGAGGCAAGGGGCTGGCAGGAAAGCTACAGCAGCACGTTATTACCTGGGCCGCGCAGGCGGGATATGAAGAACTGCACCTCTGGTCTGCCTGCCGCGACTTCTACGAACGTTACGGCTGGCAGTATATCGGTGATGGGCTGGAATACCCCAACACGCGGGTTCACCTCTATCGTTATTCGCTCTGCGCTTCCGCAGGTGAAGCAACGGAGTGACGGCGAACCAGCGTCGGGCTAAACAGATGCGTAATATCCGGCGGCTGGCGCTGTTCAGCCAGCGCTAGCGCCAGCTCGGCGGCCTGCGTCGCCATGGTGATAATCGGGTAGCGTACGGTGGTCAGCCGCGGGCGCACGTAGCGAGAGACCAGCACGTCATCGAAGCCAATCAGCGAAATTTCTGCCGGAACCTCAATCCCGTTGTCATTCAGCACCCCCATTGCCCCCGCGGCCATGGAGTCGTTATAGCTGGCAACCGCCGTGAAATTTCGTCCGCGACCCAGCAGCTCGGTCATGGCCTGTTCACCGCCGCTCTCATCCGGTTCACCGTAGGCCACCAGACGGTCATTACACGGCAGGCCGTTTTCGCGCAGGGCGTCGTAGTAGCCCTGCAGGCGGTCTTCCGCATCAGAAATCGGATGATTGGAACAGAGATAGCCAATCCGGGTATGGCCCTGTTGAATCAGATGACGGGTCGCAAGCCAGGCGCCGTAGCGGTCGTCGAGGGCCACACAGCGTTTTTCAAACCCGGGAATAATGCGGTTGATGATCACCATTCCAGGCATCTGCTTCATCAGGTGAATCAGCTCGGCATCCGGGATCATTTTGGCGTGAACCACCAGCGCGGCGCAGCGGTGGCGGATCAGCTGCTCGATGGCCTGGCGTTCTTTTTGCTCATTATGATAGCCATTGCCGATCAGCAAAAAATTGCCTGTCTGGTAAGAGACCTGTTCAACCGCTTTCACCATGGCGCCGAAAAAGGGGTCGGAAACATCACCCACTACCAGCCCAATGGTTTCGGTGGACTGCTGGGCGAGCGCGCGGGCATTGGCATTGGGATGATAATTCAGGGATTCCATGGCGGTTTGTACCGCCTGGCGCGATGCGTCACTGGCTTTTGGGGAGTCGTTAATCACTCGAGAGACGGTTGCCACCGACACACCTGCCAGACGGGCCACATCCTTTATTGTCGCCATTCATTACCTTCTTATTGGGGGTAAGCGTTTACACACCAAATAGTGTTGCGGAAAAGCGCCGCGCATTCAAGGGGAGCGGATTTTCGCTCTCCACAAACGTGACGCAGGACAACACTGGTAGTGTAATCGTTACACGCGCAGTCATGTCTGAAGAATGTCAATCTGAACCTTTGGTTACACTTTGCGTCAGGCTGTTGCGATTGTCCGATGGCAAGGATGTTAGAGAGGTTGATACAGTCGAAATCCCAGAGGTATTGATAGGTGGAGTCAACTCCGGTTGATTAACACGCTTACACCAGCCTGCGTTTTTACGCAGGTTTTTTTTTGCCTGAAAGTTCAACCTGTAACAGCAATAGAAAATATTCACACCTGGTTGCACTTCGGCTCATTCCCTTGCGTTTTCCTGCTGGCGAAGCGCAGGTCGAACGACCACAATCAAGATCCCAGAGGTATTGATTGGTGAGAATTCTTAGTACGGTTTCGTACTCATCTCTTGCACCAACCTGCGCGGATGCGCAGGTTTTTTTTCGCCTCCACTTTTGCTGTCGCTCCCGTATCACTTCTCGTGTAATCTGCCACCATTTACTATCAACCCTCCACACTGGCTGGCAAAGGGAGTTGAGATGCTATTTGGGTTCTTCCGTACACTCTTCCGTATTCTTTTTCGCATCCGCGTTACTGGCGATGCCCAGGCGCTTCGCGGCGAACGCGTTCTTATCACGCCAAATCATGTTTCCTTTATAGACGGCATTCTGCTGGCGCTATTTTTACCCGTGCGCCCGGTGTTTGCGGTCTATACCTCTATCAGCCAGCAGTGGTACATGCGCTGGCTCACGCCGCTGATTGATTTTGTGCCGCTCGACCCGACAAAGCCGATGATGATTAAGCATCTGGTGCGTCTGGTTGAGCAGGGGCGCCCGGTGGTTATTTTCCCGGAAGGGCGTATCTCCGTGACCGGTTCGCTGATGAAAATCTACGATGGCGCGGGGTTTGTTGCAGCGAAATCAAAAGCGACCGTGGTGCCGCTGCGTATTGAAGGCGCAGAGTTGACCCATTTCAGCCGACTGAAGGGGCTGGTGAAGCAGCGTCTGTTCCCAAAAATCACGCTGCATATTCTGCCGCCCACGTTGTTACCGATGCCGGACGCCCCGCGTGCCCGCGATCGCCGTAAAATCGCCGGGGAAATGCTGCATCAGATTATGATGGAAGCGCGCATGGCCGTGCGTCCGCGCGAAACGCTGTACGAATCTCTGCTTTCCGCGCAGCACCGCTATGGCGCGAAGAAAAACTGCATCGAAGACATCAATTTTACCCCGGATACCTATCGCAAGCTGCTGACTAAGACCCTCTTTGTGGGCCGCATTCTTGAGAAATACAGCATGAAGGGCGAAAAGATTGGCCTGATGCTGCCTAACGCAGGCATCAGCGCGGCGGTGATTTTTGGTGCGGTTTCCCGGGGGCGCATCCCGGCAATGATGAACTACACGGCGGGCGTGAAAGGGCTGACCAGCGCCATCACCGCTGCCCAGATTAATACCGTCTTTACCTCTCGTCAGTTCCTGGACAAAGGCAAGCTCTGGCATCTTCCCGAGCAGCTCACCCAGGTGCGCTGGGTCTTCCTGGAGGATCTGAAAGCGGACGTGACCACCGGCGACAAGCTGTGGATTTTTGCTCACCTGCTGATGCCGCGTCTGGCGCAGGTCAAACAGCAGCCGGAAGATGACGCGATCATTCTCTTCACGTCGGGATCGGAGGGCAACCCGAAAGGCGTCGTCCACAGCCACAAGAGCATTCTGGCGAACGTTGAACAGATCAAAAGCATTGCCGACTTTACCGCGAATGACCGTTTTATGTCGGCGCTGCCGCTGTTCCACTCCTTTGGCCTGACGGTGGGGCTGTTTACGCCGCTGCTGACCGGCGCAGAAGTGTTCCTCTACCCAAGCCCGCTGCATTATCGGATTGTGCCGGAGCTGGTGTATGACCGTAACTGCACCGTTCTGTTCGGCACCTCAACCTTCTTGGGCAACTATGCGCGTTTCGCCAATCCGTATGACTTCTATCGCGTGCGGTATGTGGTGGCCGGTGCGGAAAAACTGCAGGAGAGCACGCGTCAGATCTGGCAGGACAAGTTTGGCCTGCGCATTCTCGAAGGCTATGGCGTTACCGAGTGTGCTCCCGTGGTCTCGATAAACGTACCGATGGCGGCGAAGCCGGGTACGGTGGGTCGAATTCTGCCGGGGATGGATGCGCGTCTGCTGGCCGTGCCGGGCATTGAGGACGGTGGCCGTCTGCAGCTGAAAGGGCCAAACGTGATGAACGGTTATCTGCGCGTGGAAAACCCAGGCGTGCTTGAGGTGCCGACGGCTGAAAACGTCAACGGCGAGGTTGAAACCGGCTGGTACGACACCGGTGATATTGTCCGTTTTGATGAACAAGGCTTTGTACAGATTCAGGGACGCGCGAAGCGCTTCGCCAAAATCGCCGGTGAAATGGTCTCTCTGGAAATGGTTGAGCAGCTGGCGACGGCCGTCTCCGCGGATAAGATGCATGCGACGGTAGTGAAGAGTGATGCCAGCAAAGGCGAGGCGCTGGTGCTGTTTACGACTGACGCTGAGCTTAAGCGCGACAGGTTACTGAGCTATGCGCGTGAACACGGTATTCCTGAACTGGCGGTGCCGCGCGATATTCGCTTCCTGAAGCAGCTCCCGGTGCTGGGTAGCGGGAAGCCCGATTTCGTGACCCTGAAAGGCATGGTTGAAGAGGCGGAACAGCAAAATGCGTGAGTCAGTACACACTAACACATCGCTCAGATCGAAAGGCATGATGGCCGTTATCGCTGCGCAGTTTCTCTCTGCGTTTGGTGATAACGCGCTGCTGTTTGCCACGCTGGCGCTGCTGAAGGCCGAGTTTTACCCCGACTGGAGCCAGCCGATCCTGCAGATGGTGTTTGTGGGCGCTTACATTATCTTTGCTCCGTTCGTCGGGCAGGTGGCGGACAGTTTCCCGAAAGGCCGAGTGATGATGTTTGCCAACGGTCTCAAGCTGCTGGGTGCCGCCAGCATTTGCTTTGGCTTCAATCCGTTTATTGGCTACACGCTGGTGGGCATTGGCGCTGCCGCTTACTCCCCGGCTAAGTATGGCATTCTCGGAGAACTGACCACGGGCGATAAGCTGGTGAAAGCCAACGGCCTGATGGAGTCGTCAACCATCGCCGCAATCCTGCTCGGATCCGTCGCGGGCGGCGTACTGGCCGACTGGCATGTCCTGGCGGCACTGGGCATCTGCGCGGTGGTGTATGGCGGGGCAGTTGTGGCGAACCTGTTTATTCCTAAGCTACCTGTGGCTCGCCCGGGGCAATCCTGGCGCTTTAAACCGATGACCGGCAGTTTCTTTACCGCCTGTCGCGTGCTGTGGCGTAACGGAGAAACGCGTTTCTCCCTGATGGGAACCAGTATGTTTTGGGGGGCGGGCGTCACGCTGCGCTTCCTGCTGGTGCTGTGGGTGCCGGTGGCGCTGGGAATTACCGACAACGCGACGCCGACCTATCTGAATGCGATGGTGGCCATCGGCATTGTGGTGGGAGCAGGCGCGGCGGCGAAGCTGGTGACGCTCGAGACGGTAGCACGCTGCATGCCCGCAGGGATCCTGATTGGCGTCGTGGTGCTGATTTTCTCGCTGCAACATGCATTATTGCCTGCGTATGTCCTCCTCATCCTGATTGGTATTCTGGGCGGTTTCTTCGTGGTGCCGCTGAACGCGTTGCTGCAGGAACGTGGCAAGCAGACCGTCGGGGCGGGGAATGCCATCGCGGTACAAAACCTGGGTGAAAACCTGGCGATGCTGCTAATGCTGGGGCTCTACTCGCTGGCGGTAAAAGTCGGTGTGCCGGTGGTGGGGATTGGCGTCGGGTTTGGCGGGCTGTTTGCGCTGGCGATTGCGGGATTGTGGATCTGGCAACGTCGGCGCTGATAAGTGCGGCCTGATGTCCTCACTCTGGCCCTCTCCTACAGGGAGAGGGAGCAAACCCTAAAAACGGCAACGTGCGTTGCCGTTTTGCTTTTATTACGGCGCAGGATACGTATAAACCTGATGCACCGCTTCAATCTCCGCTAACACCTCTTCACTCAGGTTCAGATGGAAACTCTCAATATTGGTTTTCAGCTGCTCCATCGTGGTCGCGCCCAGCAGGGTGCTGGCAACAAACGGCTGACGACGCACGAAGGCCAGCGCCATCTGGGCAGGGTCAAGACCGTGACGCTTTGCGATATCCACATAGGCGGCAACGGCCTTCTGCGTCTGCTCGCCGCTGTAGCGGGTAAAACGGCTAAAGAGGGTATTTCGCGCCCCGGCCGGTTTCGCGCCGTTCAGGTATTTCCCCGTCAGCGTGCCAAAGCCGAGACAGGAATAGGCGAGCAGTTCCACTTCTTCATATTGCGTCACTTCGGCCAGACCAACCTCATAGCTACGGTTAAGCAGGCTGTACGGATTCTGGATGGTGACGATACGCGGCAGATCGTGTTTATCCGCCAGGTGCAGATAGCGCATTACGCCAAAGGCCGTTTCGTTAGAGACGCCAATGTAGCGGATTTTTCCCGCGCGCTGGCACTCGGTCAGCGCTTCCAGCGTTTCCAGCAGCGTTACGGCGGGGGCGCTCTCATTCCAGCTATAGCCGAGCTTACCAAAGCAGTTGGTTGGACGCTGCGGCCAGTGCACCTGATACAGGTCGAGGTAGTCGGTTTGCAGGCGCTTCAGGCTGGCATCCAGTGCGGCGCGGATATTCTTACGATCGAGGATCTGATTCGAGCGGATCCCGGTATCGTTGTTGCGCGCGGGACCACTGACTTTTGAGGCAATCACCAGCTTTTCACGGTTGCCGCGTTTTGCCAGCCAGTTACCGACATAGGTTTCGGTAAGTCCCTGCGTTTCCGGACGTGGAGGAACAGGGTACATCTCCGCGACATCAATCAGGTTAATCCCCTGGCTGACGGCGTAATCGAGTTGTGCATGGGCATCGGCTTCGCTGTTTTGTTCACCAAATGTCATCGTGCCCAACCCCAGTTGGCTTATTTCCAGAGCGCTGTGGGGGATACGGTGATAATGCATAGCCGGCTTCCTCAGTAGACTTATAGACCGCGTCAGGGCGTGCCCGACAAAGGAATATAAACATGGCAGAGGGGAAGCAAAAGGGGAAGAAAAAAATCAAAAAGGCCAGCAAGCGACTGACCTCTCTCTGTTTATCGCTCGATAATTTGCGATACTTCGTCGCGATTGATCTGCATTTTATTGCCTTCCTGGTCGCGGTAGCTGACCAGACCGGTATCATCGTCGACTTCGGGTTTGCCGTCGGTCAGGATCATTCGACCGTCTTTTGTCGCCATAACGTAATCGCTGCTACAGCCCGATACGGCAAACGCTAAACCGACTGCTGAAACTAACACTGCCCATTTTTTCATCGTTATCGTCCTCATCTGGATCTGGCGCGTATCAAATCATAGTTTAGTTTTAACCCGATATGGCAACAGGAGGAAGCGGTAAAATCTTAAAAACCAGCTGATTATGTTTGAGAGCTCGCAAAATAAGTAAAAAACTATGTTTTTAGAAGAAAATGGTGAGCAAGAAGCGCGCCGGTGAAGTTCTTTTTGAGATAAAAACCGCGCGGCAGCGTTAGTATCGGCTCACCCTTCGAGCCGATTGCCTCGGTAAGCGCTTTGCTGTTGGCCGCTTTCGGGCGCAGCTGTAATACTTCTCCGTGCCGGGCGGTGATGCGCTCTACCTGCCCAAGCACGATCATGTCCATCAGCTCCTCCCAGTCCAGCCGCAGCTGATGCTCTTCTTCGTCGTTCGGGCTCCAGAGCAGCGGCGCGCCAACGCGACGCTCAGCCAGCGGGATCTGACGCTCACCTTCAACCGGCACCCACAACACGCGCTTCAGCTTGTGACGAACGTGGCTGGTTTCCCACGTCACGCCGGTGTTGCCGGTTAGTGGCGCAACGCAGACGAAGGTGGTCTCAAGGGGCTTGCCCTGGCTGTCTATGGGGATGGTTTTTAACTCCACGCCAAGCGCTGCAAAATCCTGCTCGGGTTTGCTCCCTGCGCTGGCGCCCAGCCACAGCTCAAGCAGCATGCCGATCCAGCCTTTATCCCGTTTTAGATCCTTCGGGATCTGAAGCCCTGCCATTGCCGCCAGCTCGCCAAGCGAAAAGCCTGCCAGACGCTGTGCCTGCTGTAGCAACTGGCCCTCGCTGGACGGCGGTGAGAGCAAGGGTGTAAGCGGATGCATGAAGGTAACCTTTTGATTAAAAAATAAACGAAGAAATTGTCCCCTGTGGATAGAGTTTAACTATTTCTGTACCAATATTCCATGTCTATGATTTATAGGTTTTTTTATTGCTTTTAAATCGTTTCACCAGACTCAGAAAACCGGTTGTTCAAATCTGGTCACTGACAATGAACAGGATCTTACACCATGTTATCCACAGAAAAATGGGATAACTGGGCATAACCCTGACTACTGTTTCAATTTACAGCCTTGACGTGCGATGAAAATCGAATTTTCAAACAAATTGTGACTAACTTATTGGCACAATCTGTGGATAAAACCGACGCTGTTCGATCTTTCATCAGCACGACGCTCCCTGATGTGACGATCGTCACGCTATTCTGTTTTTTGTTCATAAAAATACATTTAACTTTATGAAAAATATTGAATTATTTAACTGGCGCGAAAGCGTTGGCAAGGCAGGGTTTGAGGTTGTTCATCGGTAATCAGACACTTCTTCACAACTATATCCACAGAAAAGGTGAATAAAATTCCCTTCACTGCCTCTCATCTGTTTATAACTCAGTACTTATTTGTGAGTTATTCAAATGTTATTAGGTTGCAGCCCTGTAAGAGAGTGGTTTACCGCCTCCCTGTAGTGTGAAACAATCATTCATATATAAGGTTTAATTTGGGGTAGTCCGGTGATTGATGACGATGGCTACCGCCCGAACGTAGGAATAGTAATTTGTAATCGTCAGGGCCAGGTAATGTGGGCCCGGCGATATGGTCAGCACTCCTGGCAGTTCCCGCAAGGCGGGATCAATCCGGGAGAGTCCCCAGAACAAGCGATGTACCGGGAGCTTTTTGAAGAGGTCGGTTTAAGCCGAAAAGATGTTCGCATCCTGGCTTCGACCCGCAACTGGTTGCGTTACAAGTTACCGAAACGTTTGGTGCGTTGGGACACAAAGCCGGTTTGTATCGGCCAGAAACAGAAGTGGTTTCTGTTGCAGTTGGTGGGCAACGATTCAGACATCAATATGCAAACCAGCAGTACGCCGGAGTTCGATGGCTGGCGCTGGGTGAGCTATTGGTATCCTGTTCGTCAGGTCGTGTCATTTAAACGCGATGTTTACCGTAGGGTGATGAAAGAGTTTGCAAGTGTGGTCATGCAGCTTCAGGAGGTCCCCCCTAAGCCGCAGAGCGCACCTGCCTGGCGACGTAAAAGAGGTTAAGCTACGCAAATCATGCTCACCCGCTTGCGAGAAATAGTCGAGAAGGTGGCCAGTGCTCCGCGTCTGAACGAGGCGCTGAATATTCTGGTTACTGACATCTGTCTTGCGATGGAGACCGAGGTCTGTTCGGTATATCTGGCCGACCACGATCGGCGCTGCTATTACCTGATGGCGACCCGTGGTTTGAAAAAACCACGTGGACGCACCGTCACGCTTGCATTTGATGAAGGTATCGTGGGCCTGGTTGGGCGGCTGGCTGAACCCATCAACCTTGCTGATGCGCAAAAACACCCCAGCTTTAAATACATCCCTTCCGTAAAAGAAGAGCGCTTCCGCGCTTTCCTTGGCGTGCCGATTATCCAGCGTCGCCAGCTGCTCGGCGTACTGGTTGTCCAGCAGCGCGAGCTACGTCAGTACGATGAAAGCGAGGAGTCTTTCCTCGTCACGCTGGCCACGCAGATGGCGGCGATCCTCTCCCAGTCTCAGCTTGCCGCGCTCTTTGGCCAGTATCGCCATACGCGCATTCGTGCCCTTCCGGCATCGCCAGGCGTAGCGATTGCTGAAGGCTGGATGGACGCCACGCTGCCGTTAATGGAGCAGGTTTACGAAGCCTCAACGCTTGATGAAGCGCTTGAGCGCGAGCGTCTTACCGCCGCGCTGGAAGAGGCGGCGAATGAATTTCGTCGTTACAGCAAGCGTTTTGCCGCAGGTGCGCAAAAAGAGACGGCGGCCATTTTCGACCTCTATTCGCATCTGCTCTCCGATGCGCGTCTGCGTCGTGAGCTTTTTGCTGAAGTGGATAAAGGCTCGGTCGCGGAGTGGGCCGTTAAGAAGGTTATCGAGAAATTTGCCGACCAATTTGCGGCATTGACCGACGGTTACCTGAAAGAGCGGGCTGGAGATCTCCGGGCCCTGGGACAACGTCTGCTGTTCCATCTTGATGACACCATTCAGGGGCCGAATGCCTGGCCTCAACGGTTTGTTCTGGTCGCCGATGAACTGTCGGCAACCACGCTGGCTGAACTGCCGCAGGACAGGCTGGCCGGTGTCGTGGTGCGCGATGGTGCCGCCAACTCACACGCCGCCATTATGGTGCGCGCGCTGGGTATCCCAACCGTTATGGGGGCCGATATCCAGCCGTCGGTACTGCACCGCCGTACGCTGGTGGTTGACGGCTATCGCGGTGAGCTGCTGGTCGATCCTGAGCCGGTTCTGCTCCAGGAATACCAGCGTCTTATCAGCGAAGAGAATGAATTAAGCAAGCTGGCGGAGGATGACGTTAACCTGCCCGCACAGCTTAAGAGCGGAGAGCGGATCAAAGTCATGCTCAACGCCGGTTTAAGCCCTGAGCATGAAGAAAAGCTTGGCAGCCGCATCGACGGTATTGGCCTGTACCGTACTGAAATCCCGTTCATGCTGCAGAGCGGTTTCCCCTCCGAAGAGGAGCAGGTGGCGCAGTATCAGGGGATGCTGCAGATGTTTAACGACAAACCTGTCACCCTGCGAACCCTCGATGTCGGCGCGGATAAACAGCTGCCCTATATGCCGATCAGCGAAGAAAACCCGTGCCTGGGCTGGCGTGGGATCCGCATTACGCTCGATCAGCCGGAGATCTTCCTGATCCAGGTGCGTGCAATGCTGCGCGCCAACGCGGCGACGGGCAATCTCAGCATCTTACTCCCGATGGTCACCAGCATTGATGAGATCGACGAGTCCCGGCGACTGATCGAACGTGCAGGCCGTGAAGTGGAAGAGATGATCGGCTATGCGATCCCGAAACCGCGGATCGGGGTGATGCTTGAAGTGCCGTCTATGGTCTTTATGCTGCCGCAGCTGGCAAACCGTGTTGATTTTATCTCTGTCGGCACAAACGACCTGACGCAATATATTCTGGCCGTCGACCGTAACAACACCCGTGTCGCCAGTATCTACGACAGCCTGCATCCGGCGATCATTCGCGCGTTAGCGATGATTGCCCGTGAAGCGGAACAGTACGGCATTGATTTACGCCTGTGCGGTGAAATGGCCGGGGATTCAATGTGCGTTGCGATCCTGATTGGTCTGGGATACCGCCATCTGTCGATGAACGGTCGCGCTGTCGCCCGCGTGAAGTACCTGCTGCGGCATATCGACATCAACGATGCCCGCGAGCTGGCCGAACGCAGCCTTGACGCGCAGCTGGCAGCAGAGGTTCGTCATCAGGTCGCAGCGTTTATGGAACGACGCGGTATGGGCGGCCTGATCCGCGGCGGCCGCTAATCATCTTTCTGCCTCTCCCTCCGGGAGAGGGCTCCAGCGCGCATAAAACCCTATACACATCTTTTACATCTCTGGCGCATCCTCCGCGCCCGCCTTGTGCTATGATTCGCAACTTTGGAGCCTCTGCTTACGGCAGAATCGCATTTCTACCGCTGTCCACTTTCAGCGGAATAACAACATCTTGTGGTGACAGATGAACAGTGGTTATCTGCATTTTCCGGAATTTGATCCGGTCATTTTTTCAGTAGGACCTGTTTCGCTTCACTGGTACGGTCTGATGTACCTGGTGGGCTTCATTTTTGCCATGTGGCTCGCTGGCCGTCGCGCCAGTCGTCCGGGCAGCGGCTGGACGAAAAACGAAGTTGAAAACCTGCTCTATGCGGGCTTCCTCGGCGTGTTCCTCGGTGGCCGCATTGGGTACGTGCTGTTCTATAACTTCCCGGTGTTCCTGAATGACCCTCTCTATCTGTTCCGCGTGTGGGACGGCGGCATGTCCTTCCACGGCGGCCTGATTGGGGTGATCCTGGTGATGGTGATTTTTGCCAAACGCACCAAACGCAACTTCTTCCAGGTTTCAGATTTTATCGCACCGCTGATCCCGTTTGGTCTCGGCGCTGGCCGTCTGGGTAACTTTATCAACGGTGAGCTGTGGGGCCGCGTCGACCCGAGCGTGCCGTACACGATGCTCTTCCCGGGCTCCCGCGCAGAGGATATCGCGCTGCTGCCATCACACCCGGAGTGGCAGTCCATTTTTGATACCTACGGCGTTCTGCCGCGCCATATGTCTCAGCTGTACGAGCTGGCGCTGGAAGGCGTGGTACTGTTTATCATCCTCAACCTGTTTATCCGCAAACCGCGTCCGATGGGCGCTGTCTCCGGCCTGTTCCTGATTGGCTACGGCGCATTCCGTATTATTGTCGAGTTCTTCCGTCAGCCTGACGCACAGTTTACCGGCGAATGGGTACAGTACATCAGCATGGGGCAGATCCTCTCCATTCCGATGATTGTCGCGGGTGCCATTATGATGATTTGGGCGTATCGTCGTCGTCCACAGCAACAAATTTCCTGAGGAACCATGAAACAGTATCTTGAATTGATGAAAAAAGTGCTCGACGAGGGCACGCCGAAAAACGACCGCACCGGCACCGGTACGCTCTCCATTTTTGGCCACCAGATGCGCTTCAACCTGCAAGAAGGCTTCCCTCTGGTGACGACAAAGCGCTGCCACCTGCGCTCGATCATTCATGAACTGCTCTGGTTCCTGCAAGGCGATACCAACGTAGCGTATCTGCACGAAAATAACGTCTCAATCTGGGACGAGTGGGCAGATGAAAATGGCAACCTGGGCCCGGTTTACGGCAAGCAGTGGCGCGCCTGGCCGACGCCTGATGGTCGCCATATTGACCAGATCACCACCGTGATGAACCAGCTGAAAAACGATCCGGACTCGCGCCGAATCATCGTTTCCGCCTGGAACGTCGGCGAGCTGGATAAAATGGCGCTGGCGCCGTGCCATGCGTTCTTCCAGTTCTATGTGGCGGATGGAAAGCTTTCTTGTCAGCTCTACCAGCGCTCCTGTGACGTGTTCCTCGGCCTGCCGTTTAACATTGCCAGCTATGCGCTGTTGGTCCACATGATGGCGCAGCAGTGCGATCTGGAAGTGGGCGATTTCGTCTGGACCGGTGGGGACACCCATCTTTACAGCAACCATATGGAACAGACGCATCTCCAGCTGACTCGCGAACCGCGTGCTCTGCCGAAGCTGATTATCAAGCGCAAACCGGCATCAATCTTCGACTACCGCTTTGATGATTTCGAGATTGAGGGCTATGACCCGCATCCGGGCATCAAAGCGCCTGTCGCTATCTGATGCGATAAAGCGTGACACAACCGGTGCTCTTTAGCGCCGGTTTTTTTTCGCCTTTATCCCGTTTCCCGAAGCGCTATCCAGAAAGCGTGCAACGCGCTGCAACACTCTCAATTCCTCGGATAACGCCTCGTAAAACGAAGAACCGTCGCTCGTCATGTTCACGGCGCTTCGCCACACTCCCGGTATGAAAAAAGAGAACGGTTTTACGCTTATCGAAACGCTGGTCGCGATTTCGCTTGTCGTTATCCTCAGCGCCTCAGGGCTGTACGGCTGGGACAGCTGGCAGCGGCAGCAGCGGCTGTGGCAAACCGCCAGTCAGGTGCGAGATTACCTGCTGTTTCTGCGCAATCATGCCAACCGCTACAACCGCGACCATCAAATTACCCGTCTGCGGGTGGGAGGCATGGATTGTCTGGTGAGCTCTGCCGCGCAAGGCTGTGAGAAGGGCAGTCCCTTTGTGCTGATACCACTCTGGCCTGAGGTCGCGATCGGCGAGGTAACGCCGTCGCTCGCGTTCTATGGATTAAAGGATACGGCATGGGCAGGGCGGATACGCGTTCAAAGCCGCGCGGGAGAATGGCTGATTATTGTCTCAAATGGAGGACGCATCAGGATGTGTAAGGTCTCTGCGGGAGGTTCATGTCGATGAAGCAGCGAGGTTTCTCACTGACTGAAGTTCTGATTGCCACGGCGATTAGCAGCCTTTTGCTGATAAGCGCATCGCGTTTTTTACCCGGCTTGCAGCGTGCGATCTTAGTGCAATCTGGTCAGAGACAACTGGAGGAAGAGGTCTGGCACCACCTGTTTGCTCTGGGCAAACAGCTTCAGCGTGCGGGGTACTGCGCGGGAAACTGTCAGGGACAGGCACTGGTGACAGCCAGGCAAGGAAGTTGCGTCATTGTGCGGTGGGATGCCAACAGTAACGGCAGCTGGGATAACAGCGCATCAGAAAATGACAGCACCGGTTTTCGACTGGAGTCTGGTGCGCTTGAAACCCAGCGTGGAGCGACCTCATGTGAAGGAAAAGGATGGGAAAAGCTCACGGACCCGGACAGGCTAGCGATCGCGCATTTTGTGGTGAGGACAGTGGAACATGCCGGTTTTGCGCCAGAGGTGAATATCGAACTGGCGGCGATTCGTAAAGGCGAGCAGGGGGAACCCTGGCAGGCGTTGTATACGGTCACGGGGTACAACCTGTGAATCGTCAACGCGGCATGTCTTCGCTGGCGCTGGTTCTGCTTTTACTGGTGCTGGGTACCCTTATCCTCACGGGGCTCAATCAGCAGCTCACAACGTTTAGCGCGCTCGTTGGCGGGGAGAAAAGCTCGCTTCAGCAGCAGGTGAAGGTACAGTCCGCGCTTGAATGGGGACGGGTTCAGAGCTGGTCGTCGGAGTCACAGGTTCAGTGCAAAATGACACCGGCGTGGCGAGTGTGTTTGCGCCAGCTGAGTGGGGCGCGTGTACTGCTGATTGCCGGAGACAGCGGCCTGCTGCTTTGGCGCTCAGGAGAGATTGTCGACGGGAACGTTCGCTTTTCGCCTCACGGCTGGAGTGATTTTTGTCCCCTTAAGGAGAGCGCGTTATGCCAGCTGCCGTGAGCAGAGAAAAAGGGTTTAGCATGGTTGAGGTACTGCTGGCGATGATGCTGCTGGTGATCGTCGTGACCGCTCTGTCGGGTTATCACCGGGCGCTGGCGGCGCGGTTCACCCTGTTTAACCAGTATCGCCAGCTCTGGCACCATGCCTGGAATCAGTCTCAGCTTTCAACAAATGTTCTCCCGGCAGGCTGGCAGGCCAGTCGGGGGCAGACAACGCACGCAGGATGTGTCAGCATCACGGTCACACTTATTTCTCCTCTGGGGCGGCGCGGTGAGATAACGCGTCTGCATTGCCCGGTTAGCCAGTAGTCGGGAGCGTCTATGTTAAGGGTCTACCACTCAAATCGTCTGGATGTGCTGGAAGCGCTGATGGAATTTATCGTTGAGCGCGAGCGGCTTGACGATCCTTTTGAGCCTGAAATGGTGCTGGTGCAGAGCACCGGTATGGCACAGTGGCTGCAAATGTCGCTTTCCCGTAAATTTGGCATAGCCGCAAATATTGATTTCCCGCTGCCCGCGAGTTTTATCTGGGAGATGTTTGTGCGCGTGTTGCCGGACATCCCGGAGCAGAGCGCCTTCAACAAACAAGGCATGAGCTGGAAGCTCATGGCGCTGCTGCCGGAAATGCTGCAGCACGATGAATTCGCCATGCTGCGCCACTACCTCAATGACGATACCGATAAGCGCAAGCTGTTCCAGCTGGCGTCGCGTACCGCCGATCTCTACGACCAATACCTTGTTTACCGTTCTGACTGGTTAATTCGTTGGGAAGCGGGCGAGCTGGTTGAAGGGCTACCGGAGGCGCAAATATGGCAGGCACCGCTGTGGAAAGCACTGGTAGAGCATACGGAGAAACTTGGGCAGCCTAAGTGGCACCGTGCCAACCTGTACGAGCGGTTTATCTCAATACTCGAGAATGCCCCGGAGCGCCCGGCCCGACTGCCGTCACGCGTTTTTATCTGCGGGATATCCGCCTTACCGCCTGTTTATCTGAAGGCGTTGAACGCGCTGGGTAAACATATTGATATCCATATTTTGTTCACCAACCCTTGCCGACAGTATTGGGGGGATATCCTCGACGAACGTTGGCTTGCGCGGCTGGTAACTCGCCAACGAAAGCGCCTTTTTGAAGAACGTTCCGTCCCGCTGTTTAAAGACGGCTCGACTGCCGGGCAGCTTTTTGATGAAGACGGTATCCAGAACCTGCCCAATCCACTGCTTGCCTCGTGGGGGAAGCTGGGGCGTGACTACATTCACATGCTTTCAGACATCACTTCATCAGGCGAAGGCGACGTGGATGCCTTTGTCGACATTACCCCGGATAGCCTGCTGCATCATATTCAGCTGGATATCCTCGATCTGGAAAACCGTGCCGTGATGGGCGTGACGGCGAACGAATTCGAACGTAGCGACAGCAAGCGCAAGCTGGATGCTGACGATCGCAGCATCACGATCCATGTTTGCCATAGCCCTCAGCGCGAGGTCGAAGTGCTTCACGACCAGCTGCTGGCGATGCTGCAGGACGATCCCGAACTGACGCCACGCGATATTGTGGTGATGGTGGCGGATATCGACAGCTACAGTCCCTTTATTCAGGCCGTTTTTGGCAGTGCGACGGGCGAGCGATATCTGCCTTACGCTATCTCTGACCGTCGTGCCCGCCAGTCGCATCCGGCACTGCAGGCCTTTATCACTCTGCTTTCACTGCCGGATAGCCGCTTTATCTCCGAAGATGTCCTGGCGTTACTGGATGTTCCCGTGCTGGCTGCACGCTTCAACATCAATGAAGAGGGGCTGCGCTACCTTCGCCAGTGGGTGAACGAATCTGGCGTACGCTGGGGGATCGATGACGATAACGTTCAGGAGTTCGAACTTCCTCCAACCGGGCAGCACACGTGGCGTTTTGGCCTGACGCGTATGCTGCTGGGCTACGCCATGGAGAGCAGCCAGGGCGAGTGGAATGAGGTGCTGCCTTATGATGAGTCCAGCGGGTTAATTGCTGAACTGGTGGGGCATTTAGCGTCACTCCTGATGCAGCTTAACCGCTGGCGACACGAGCTGATGCAGCCGCGTCCGCTTGAAGCGTGGCTTCCGGTTTGCAGGGCATTGCTTAATGATTTCTTCCTGCCAGACAGTGACACCGAAGCGGCAATGGCACTGATTGAAACGCAGTGGCAGGCGATCATCGACGAAGGCGTGAACTCCCACTATCAGGAGGCCATCCCGCTGTCGCTGTTGAGGGATGAGCTGACGCAGCGGCTCGATCAGGAGCGAATCAGCCAGCGTTTCCTGGCAGGCCCCATCAATATCTGCACCCTGATGCCAATGCGTTCTATCCCGTTTAAAGTGGTCTGTCTGCTTGGCATGAACGACGGCGTTTATCCGCGCGCGCTGGCGCCGCTGGGGTTCGATTTGATGAGCGCAGATCCAAAGCGGGGCGACCGTAGCCGCCGCGATGATGACCGCTACCTCTTCCTTGAGGCGCTCATTTCCGCCCAGAGTAAGCTCTATATCAGCTATATCGGCCGTTCCATTCAGGACAACAGCGAGCGTTTTCCCTCCGTTCTGGTGCAGGAGCTGGTGGACTATATCGGCCAGAGTCACTATCTGCCGGGGGATGAAGAGCGCAACTGCGATGAAAGCGAGAAGAGGGTGAAATCTCATATCACCTGTTTCCACAGCCGCATGCCATTTGACCCGGTGAACTACACGCCCAGCGAGCGCCAGAGCTATGCGCAGGAGTGGTTACCGGCAGCGAAAAAGGAGGGGAGTGCGCATACCGATTTCATACAGGAACTTGACCCGCGCCCTGTCGATACCCTGACCTTTGAACAGCTTCAGCGGTTTTGGGCGCATCCGGTGCGCGCCTTCTTCCAGCAGCGATTGCAGGTCAACTTCCGTTCTGAAGAGAGTGAAATTCCTGATGCAGAGCCCTTTACGCTGGAAGGGCTGGAGCGCTACCAGTTAAACCTGCAGCTGTTGAATGCGCTGGTTGAAGAGGAAGATGCTGACAAACTTTATCGCCGCTACCGTGCTGCAGGGCAGCTGCCCTATGGGGCGTTCGGGGAAATTGTCTGGGAGGCGCAGTGTCAGGAGATGACCGCCCTGGCAGAGCGCGTAAGAGCGTGCCGACAGCCAGGGAAAAGCATTGAAATCGATCTCAACTGCAATGGTGTACAGCTCACGGGCTGGTTAACCCAGGTTCAGCCGGACGGGCTGCTGCGCTGGCGGCCCTCTATGCTTAGCGTTTCACAGGGTTTGCAACTCTGGCTGGAACATCTTGTCTACAGTGCGGATGGTCATAAAGGTGAAAGTCGGATTTTCGTGCGCAAAGAGGGCGAATGGCGCTTCCCGCCGATGGAGTCTGAGCAGGCGTTACGGTATCTGTCTTTGTACATTGAGGGCTACCGTCAGGGAATGAACAAACCGCTCCTGGTACTGCCGGAAAGTGGCGGCGCCTGGATAAAAGCCTGTTATGACGCACAGAATGATGCGATGTTAACGGATGAGGCGTCACTGCAGAAAGCGCGCAGTAAATTTATGCAGGCCTACGAAGGTAACATGATGGTGCGGGGCGAAGGTGAAGATGTCTGGTATCAGCGCTTATGGCGAACGCTTGAGCCAGAGTACATTGAGGCCATCACGGAAGAGGCGCAGCGCTACCTGCTGCCGTTGTTTAAATTTAATCAGTCCTGAGCGCTGTATAAAAATTGCGCAGCATGGGGTGTTCATTTATGATGCACTTCTTATCACGGACTGATGTACCCCATAAAGAGATGTTGGCGTGTCCAGCACGCAATGTGTTAATGATGTAGCCGTGATAAAGAGGTAGCACCTTGTTTAAAGCGTTTGTTTTGTTTTTCGCCCTCTGGGTACCTGTCACTCAGGCAGACTCCGGTTGGCAACCCGTTCAGGAAACTATTCGTAAAAGCGAAAAAGATACTCGTCAATATCAGGCTATTCGTCTTGATAACGGCATGACTGTGCTGCTGGTTTCCGATCCGCAGGCGGTGAAGTCCCTCTCGGCATTAGTGGTGCCGGTTGGATCGCTGGAAGATCCTGACGCGCATCCTGGGCTTGCACACTATCTGGAACATATGACGCTGATGGGGTCAAAAAAATACCCGCAGCCAGATAGCCTGTCCGAATTTTTGAAAATGCATGGCGGCAGCCACAATGCCAGTACGGCACCGTACCGCACGGCCTTTTATCTTGAAGTCGAAAATGATGCGCTGGAAGGCGCGGTCGACCGCCTTGCTGATTCCATCGCAGCCCCCCTGCTGGATAAAAAATATGCCGACCGTGAACGCAATGCCGTCAATGCTGAGTTGACCCTTGCCCGCACGCGAGACGGTATGCGCATGGCCCAGGTCAGCGCCGAAACCATCAACCCTGCGCACCCGGGTTCGCGCTTCTCCGGCGGTAACCTGGAGACGTTAAGCGACAAACCGAACAGCCCGGTGCTTGATGCCCTGCACGCGTTTCGCGATAAATACTACTCCGCCAACCTGATGAAAGCGGTCATCTACAGCAATAAACCGTTGCCAGAACTGGCAGGCATGGCGGCTAAAACGTTTGGTCGGGTGCCGAATAAAAATATCGACCTGCCGCAGATAGACGTACCGGTGGTCACGGACGCGCAAAAGGGCATTGTGATCCACTACGTGCCTGCGCTGCCGCGCAAAGTGCTGCGCGTGGAATTCCGCATCGATAACAACACCGCAAAGTTTCGCAGTAAAACCGATGAGCTGGTGACCTACCTGATAGGTAACCGTAGTCCGGGTACGCTTTCTGACTGGCTGCAAAAACAGGGGCTCGTGGAAGGTATTCGCGCCGACTCCGATCCGGTTGTGAACGGCAATAGCGGCGTGCTGGCGATCTCCGCCACCCTGACCGACAAGGGCCTGGCGAACCGTGACGAAGTGGTGGCTGCGATCTTCAGCTACCTCTCTTTACTGCGTGAGAAAGGCGTCGATAAGCGCTACTTTGATGAGCTCGCGCACGTGCTGGATCTCGATTTCCGTTACCCGTCCATTACCCGCGACATGGATTACGTTGAGTGGCTGGCGGATACCATGATCCGCGTGCCGGTGGAGCACACCCTCGATGCGGTCAATATTGCCGACCGGTATGATGCCGATGCGGTGAAAGCCCGCCTGGCGATGATGACGCCGGAGAATGCCCGCATCTGGTACATCAGCCCGAACGAACCGCATAACAAGACGGCGTATTTTGTCGATGCTCCTTATCAGGTGGACAAAATCAGCGCACAGACCTTCGCCGACTGGCAGAAGAAGGCCGGGGAGATTGCGTTGAAGCTGCCGGAGCTGAACCCCTATATTCCGGATGACTTCTCGCTGACCAAAACGACTCAAGATTATCCGCACCCGGCGCTGATCGTTGATGAGCCTACGCTACGCGTGGTGTATACCCCTAGCCGCTATTTCGCAAGCGAGCCAAAGGCCGATGTCAGCGTGGTGCTGCGTAACCCGAAAGCGATGAACAGCGCTAAAAATCAGGTGATGTTCGCGCTCAATGACTATCTCGCCGGGATTGCGCTCGATCAGCTCAGCAACCAGGCGGCCGTGGGCGGGATCAGCTTCTCCACCAACGCCAACAACGGTTTGATGCTCAATGCAAACGGCTATACCCAGCGTTTGCCTCAGCTGTTCCAGGCACTGCTGGAGGGTTATTTCAGCTATACGCCGACGGAAGAGCAGCTTGAGCAGGCCAAATCGTGGTATGCGCAGATGATGGATTCTGCGGAGAAGGGCAAAGCTTACGATCTGGCGCTTATGCCGGCGCAAATGCTGTCGCAAGTTCCTTATTTCCAGCGAGAGGACCGCCGCGCGCTGTTGCCTTCGATCACCTTAAAAGACGTGCTGGCTTACCGTGACGCGCTGAAAACCAACACGCGCCCGGAGTTCCTGATCGTCGGCAACATGAGTGAGGACCAGGCCAAAACCCTGGCAGAGAATGTACGCGCTCAGCTCGGTTCGAAAGGCGACGAGTGGTGCCGAAACCAGGACGTGCTGGTTGAGAAAAAACAGAATGTGATTTTTGAAAAGGCGGGTAACAGCACGGACTCCGCGCTGGCCGCGGTATTTGTGCCAACGGGCTATGATGAATTCGCCAGCTCAGCACAGAGTGCCGTGCTGGGGCAAATTATTCAGCCGTGGTTCTACAACCAGTTACGCACTGAGGAGCAGCTTGGCTACGCGGTGTTTGCCTTCTCCATGAACGTAGGCCGACAGTGGGGGCTGGGTTTCCTGCTGCAAAGCAGCGATAAACAGCCGGCGTATCTCTGGAAGCGTTACCAGGCCTTCTTCCCGCAGGTGGAAGCGAAACTCCGCGCCATGAAGCCGGAAGAGTTTGCGCAGATCCAGCAGGCCGTCATCGCACAGGTGATGCAGCCGCCGCAGACGCTGGGTGAAGAAGCCTCGCAGCTGAGCAAAGATTTCGATCGCGGTAATCTGAAATTTGATTCGCGTGATAAAGTAGTGGCCGAGATAAAACAGCTGACGCCGCAGAAGGTTGCCGACTTCTTCCATCAGGCGGTCATTAAGCCGCAGGGTATGACCATTCTGTCCCAGGTTTCCGGTAGCCAGAACGGGAAAACGGAGTACGTGAACCCGAAAGGCTGGAAAGTCTGGAAGAGCGTCAGCGCGCTGCAGCAATCTATGCCCTGGAGTAAGAAAGAATGACCGATACCGCTGAGTCCCTTGATCCCTTACGTTTACCTCTGCAGGGTGAACGATTGATTGAAGCCTCAGCGGGAACGGGAAAAACCTTCACTATTGCCGCCCTGTACCTGCGTCTGCTGCTGGGGCTTGGCGGCAACGCCGCTTTTCCACGCCCTTTGAGCGTGGAAGAGCTGCTGGTAGTCACCTTCACCGAGGCTGCCACCGCTGAGCTGCGGGGCCGTATTCGCAGCAATATCCACGAGCTGCGCATCGCCTGTCTGCGTCAGAGCACGGATAACCCTCTCTACGCGAGCCTTCTGGAAGAGATTGCCGATAAGCAACAGGCCGCCCAGTGGCTGCTCCTCGCTGAACGGCAGATGGATGAAGCGTCCGTCTTCACCATTCACGGTTTTTGCCAGCGCATGCTGAGCCTGAATGCATTTGAATCCGGAATGCTGTTTGAACAGCAGCTCATTGAAGATGAATCCGTGCTTCGCTATCAGGCCTGTGCGGATTTCTGGCGTCGCCACTGCTACCCGTTACAGCGCGATATCGCCGAAGCGGTACATGCGCTGTGGAAGGGCCCGGAGGCGCTGCTGCGCGCTATCGATCGTTACCTGCAGGGCGAAGCGCCGGTCATCAAATCCCCGCCGCCAGCGGATGAAACCCTGGCCTCACGGCATGAAAAAATCATCGCGCAAATTGCCGACATCAAGCAAAAATGGATGGAGTCCGTTGGCGAGATTGACGCAATCATCGAAAATTCCGGGATTGACCGACGCAAGTTTAACCGTGGCAACCAGGGAAAATGGATCGACAAGATCAGCGCCTGGGCGCAGGAGGAGACGCGAGGCTACCAGCTCCCGGACGCGCTGGAGAAATTCTCCCGGCGTTTCCTGGTTGAGCGGACCAAATCCGACGGCATTGTGCCTGAGCATCCCCTGTTTGTGGCGATTGAAACCCTGCTGGCTGAGCCCTTAACGCTCAACGATCTGATGATCGCCCGCGCCATGACGGAAATTCGCGAAGCCGTCGCGCGTGAAAAACGCCGCCGGGGTGAGCTGGGGTTTGACGACATGCTGAGCCGCCTCGATGCGGCGCTGTGCAGTGAAAATGGCGAAGCGCTTGCCGCCGCGATCCGGACCCGCTTCCCGGTGGCGATGATTGACGAATTTCAGGATACCGACCCTCAGCAATACCGCATTTTCCGCCGTATCTGGCGCCAGCAGCCCGGTACCGCGCTGCTATTAATCGGCGATCCGAAACAGGCCATCTACGCCTTCCGCGGTGCGGATATTTTCACTTACATGAAAGCCCGTAGCGAAGTTGACGCGCACTACACTCTCGATACTAACTGGCGCTCCTCTCCCGGCATGGTGGAAAGCGTCAACGCGCTCTTCAGCCGCATGGATACGGCGTTTATGTTCCGGGAGATCCCGTTTCAGCCGGTAAAGTTTGCCGAGAAAAATGCCTCGTTGCGCTTCGAGTTCAACGGCGAGACGCAGCCTGCCATGAACTTCTGGCTGCTGGACGGGGAAGGCTGCGGCGTTGCCGACTATCAAAATGCCATGGCCCAGCACTGTGCCGCACAAATCCGCGACTGGCTCAGCGCGGGCGCGCACGGTAAAGCGCTGCTGTGGAAGGGGGATAAACCAACTCCGGTAAAGGCATCCGATATCACGGTGCTGGTGCGCAGCCGTCAGGAGGCCGCGCTCATCCGCGACGCCCTGACGTTACTAAATATCCCCTCCGTCTACCTCTCAAACCGCGACAGCGTCTTTGAAACGCTGGAAGCGCAGGAGATGCTATGGCTGCTGCAGGCCGTGCTGGCTCCGGAGCGGGAAAGCACGCTGCGTAGCGCACTGGCGAGCGCGATGCTCGGGCTGAACGCGCGGGATATCGATGCGCTCAACAATGACGAAGCCGCGTGGGATGCCGTGGTAGAAGAGTTTGTTCGCTACCGCGAAAAATGGCAGAAGCGTGGAGTCATGGCGATGGTGCGCGAGCTCATGGCACAGCGCCACATTGCCGAGAATATGCTGGCGACAGCAGGCGGCGAGCGCCGTTTGACCGATATTTTACATATCAGCGAACTGCTGCAGGAAGCCGGTACGCAGCTGGAGAGCGAACACGCCCTCGTGCGCTGGCTGGCGCAGCAGATTGCCGATCCGAACAGTAATTCGTCCAGCCAGCAGATGCGCCTTGAGAGTGATAAACATCTGGTGCAGATCGTCACCATTCACAAGTCGAAAGGCCTGGAATATCCGCTGGTCTGGCTGCCGTTTATCGCCAATTATCGCGTGCAGGATCAGGCCTTTTACCACGATCGCGAATCTTTTGAGGCGGTGCTCGATCTCAGCAACGCGGAGTCCAGCGTTGAGCTGGCTGAAGCCGAGCGTCTGGCGGAAGACCTGCGCCTGCTTTACGTGGCGCTGACCCGTTCGGTCTGGCACTGCAGCCTGGGCGTTGCGCCTCTGTTCCGTCGCCGTGGCGAAAAGACCGGGGAGAGCGATTTTCATCTGAGCGCGCTGGGGCGGCTTATTCAGCATGGTGAACCCAAAGACGCGGCGGGCCTGCGCCAGTGCATCGAATCTCTTTGCACAGAGCATGTTGCCCTGCATATTCCGTCGCAGCCCGACAACAGCCGCTGGCAGATGCCGGAGCTGAGTGACTCACAGCTCCATGCCCGTCAGGTGGTACGTACTATTGCCGACGACTGGCGGGTCACCAGCTATTCCGGTTTGCAGCAGCACGGGCAGAGTATTGCGCAGGATCTGATGCCAAAACTGGACGTGGATGCCGCAGGAGCCGGTAGCGTACCTGTTGAGCCGGTGCTCACGCCGCACCAGTTCCCGCGCGGCGCCTCGCCGGGCACGTTTTTGCATAGCCTGTTTGAAGAGCTGGATTTTACCCAGCCGGTATCGGAAGAGTGGGTGCTGAAGATGTTACAGAGTGGCGGCTACGACGCACAGTGGCAGCCGGTTCTCACCGACTGGATCCGCGCGGTACTGCACGCGCCGCTCACGACGCAGGGGATCTCGCTGAACCAGTTGACCGCCAAAGATAAGCAGGTGGAGATGGAGTTTTATCTCCCCATCGCCAGCCCGCTCAGGGCCGAGGCGCTTGATGCGCTGATCCGCGAGTACGATCCGTTATCCGCCGGATGTCCGCCGCTGAACTTCCGCCAGGTGCAGGGGATGCTCAAAGGCTTTATCGACCTGGTTTTCCGCCACGAAGGGCGCTACTACCTGCTGGATTACAAATCAAACTGGCTGGGTGAAAGCAGCGAAGCCTACACCCAGGACGCGATGGCCTCGGCAATGCAAATGCATCGCTACGATCTGCAGTACCAGCTTTACACCCTTGCGCTGCACCGTTACCTGCGCCATCGCATGGCCGATTACCGCTACGAAGCGCATTTTGGCGGCGTAATTTACCTGTTCCTGCGCGGAGTGGATGCTAACGACCCGCATTCCGGCGTCTTTAGCACGCGTCCGGCTGCGGAACTGATTGAAAAAATGGATAACCTGTTTGCTGCAGGCACGGAGGAGGTGGCATGACGATGCAGGCGCTACTGCTGGACGCGGTTGAACAACGATTATTGCGTCACCTGGATGTGCAGTTCGCCATGATGGTGGCAGGCGAGGAGCCTGCCGTCATGCTTGCCGCCGCCATTCTGAGTAAAGACGCTGGGGAAGGGCACGTATGTCTGCCGCTGTCGCGTCTGGCGGTGGATGAGAAAATGCCTCCGGCTTTACAGGCGTGTTTCGCGCTGCTGGGTGACGCAGTGGACTGGCAGGGGATATTACTCGGCTCGCCTGCCGTGAGCGGAGCCGATACCGGGACGCCAATGATCCTTGTCGGCGAGCGTTTGTATCTTAACCGGCTGTGGCGTAACGAACTGACGGTAGCGCGCTTCTTCAGCGAGACTAACGCCCCGCTTCCCTGCGATGAAGCGCAGCTCCGGCAAACGCTGGATACGCTGTTTACCGCTGACGACGCGACAGACTGGCAGAAAGTGGCGGCAGCCGTGGCCTTAACGCGACGGATCTCGGTGATTTCTGGCGGCCCGGGCACCGGGAAAACGACCACCGTGGCAAAACTGCTTGCCGCGCTGATTCAGCTCTCGGGTGAGCAAAAGTGCCGTATTCGCCTGGCGGCCCCCACCGGTAAAGCCGCGGCACGTCTGACGGAGTCGTTAGGCGGCGCGCTGCAAAAGCTGCCGCTAACCGGGGAGCAGCTTGCGCTTTTCCCCAATGAAGCCAGCACGCTGCACCGTTTGCTTGGCGCACAGCCGGGTAGCCAGCGTCTGCGCTATCATGCCGGTAATCCATTGCACCTTGACGTGCTGGTGGTGGATGAAGCGTCGATGATTGACCTGACTATGATGTCGCGTTTGATCGATGCGCTACCGCCGCACGCGCGTGTCATTTTCCTCGGCGATCGCGACCAGCTTGCCTCCGTTGAGGCGGGAGCCGTATTGGGGGATATCTGCACCTATGCCAGCCTGGGATATACCGCTGAACGCGCGCAGGAGTTAGCCCGTCTCACCGGATGTTCGCTCACCTCTGAAAACCATTCGCTGGCAGGGGCGCTGCGCGACAGCCTGTGTCTGCTGCAAAAAAGCTACCGTTTCGGCAGCGACTCCGGCATCGGCCAGCTTGCGGCAGCGGTGAACCGGGGCGACCGGCGCACCACCACTGCGGTGTTTGACGGTACCTTTACGGATATAGAGAAAAAATCGCTGCAAAGCGGGGAAGAGTATCAGGCGATGCTGGACGACGCCCTGCAGGGGTACCAGCACTTTCTGACGGGCGTACAACAGCAAAGTACGCCGGAGCAGGTCATTGCCGCGTTTGGCGAGTATCAGCTGCTCTGTGCGCTGAGGGAAGGCCCCTTTGGCGTCCGGGGTCTCAACGACAGGCTGGAACAGCTGCTGGCGCAAAAACGCAAAATTAACCGTACCCCGCACTCGCGCTGGTATGAAGGGCGACCGGTGATGATCTCCCGCAACGACAGCGCGCTGGGGTTGTTTAATGGGGATATCGGGATTGCGCTCGACTGCGGTCAGGGCCTGCGCGTCTGGTTCCAGATGCCGGACGGGAGCGTGAAGTCCTTCCAGCCCAGCCGTTTACCCGAGCATGAAACCGCCTGGGCGATGACGGTGCATAAATCCCAGGGCTCCGAGTTTAACCATGCGGCGCTGATCCTGCCCACGCAGCTTTCACCCGTCGTTACCCGCGAGCTGATCTATACCGCCATTACGCGCGCGCGTCAGCGCCTGTCGCTCTATACCGATGAACGGGTGCTGGTGCAGGCGATCGCCACCCGAACGGAACGCCGAAGCGGGCTGGGCGCGATATTTGAGTCACTCTGAACAACGCCAGAGATCCAGGCCGGGTACGCGCAGCGCTACCCGGCAAGCGTTGTATTATCCCAGGTCAGCCATCAGCACCTTTGAACGACGCTGATAGTTGTACATCTCTTTCTTCGTTTCCGGCAGAGAATCGATATCCACCGGCGTGAATCCGCGCTCCTGGAACCAGTGAATGCTGCGCGTCGTCAGGACGAACAGCTTGCTTAGCCCCATCTGGCGCGCCTGTGCCGCCACGCGTTCAAGCAGCATTTCGCCGCGTGAAGAGCTACGGTAATCAGGATGCACCGCCACGCAGGCCATTTCACCGATCTTCTCTTCCGGGAACGGATAGAGCGCGGCGCAGGCAATGGTCAGGTTATCGCGCTGAATAATGGTGAATTTGTCGATCTCCATCTCCAGCTGTTCGCGTGAGCGACGCACCAGAATACCCTGCTGTTCCAGCGGGCGGATCAGCTCCAGAATGCCGCCGATGTCATTGATGGTGGCGCGGCGGATCTGCTCCGCACTCTCCATCACAATCTGCGTACCAATACCGTCGCGGGAGAATAGCTCCTGCAGCAGGGCCCCGTCTTCCTGATAGCTGATCAGGTGGCTGCGGCGCACGCCGCTGCGGCAGGCCTTCACGGCGCCACGCAGGAAGCGGACGGTGCCGGAGTGGTAATCACCTTCGGCTTCCAGCGCTTCCACGCGGGCCTGGGCTTCATTCGGGAAGAGTTCCGGTACGATTGTTCCTTCAGCGTCCACGACGCCCTGGGAGGAGCAGAACCCAATCATTTTTTCCGCCTTCAGCTTGATCGCCAGCTGCGTGGCGATCTCTTCGGACGTCAGGTTAAAGCTTTCGCCGGTCACGGAAACGGCGACCGGGCCCATCAGAACGATGGCGCCGCTGTCCAGCTGGCGGTGAATAGCTTCCTCATCAATACGACGGATACGGCCGCTGTGGCAGTAATCCACGCCATCGTCCACGCCGAGCGGCTGGGCAATGATAAAGTTGCCGCTCACGACGTTGATATGCGCCCCCTGCAGCGGCGTATTGTTCAGGCTCATGGAGAGACGCGCGGTAATATCCAGCTGCAGCAGACCCGCCGCCTGTTTCACCAGCTCCAGGGTTTTGGCATCGGTGACGCGGGTGTGTTTGTGGTAAATCGGCTCGTGGTGGTGAGCGGCCAGGTTGGCGTCGATCTGCGGACGCGCGCCATACACCACCACCAGGCGGATCCCGAGGCTGTGCAGCAGGCCAATGTCATTGACGATGCTGGAAAAATTTTCATGCTCAATGGCTTCGCCGCCAAGCATGATGACAAACGTTTTTCCCCGATGGGCGTTGATATAGGGAACAGAATGGCGGAATCCCTGGACCAGTTCGGTTCTACGTTCCTTCACCATGGCACAACCCTTAATGAATGTTTATTCGTAATTTCTGTATTTTTATTCGATTGTGGTCGCGTGTGCAAGTGCAAATTTTCCGCGACCCACAGAAATTGGTAAGTAATCCGTGCGTTAGCGTATGATTGTTTACCCTTTTATAGATGACAGTTTATGCGTCATTCGTTAAAGTTTTCGGTCAATCTGGACATTTTGTATATCAGTCAGTGTTCTTGCTCGGGAGAAGCATGTCGGGATCCAATTCAGCAATAAGCCGCCGCCGTTTGTTAAAAGGGGCCGGGGCAATGTGGTTGCTTAGCGTCAGTCAGGTCGGTCTTGCCGCCACGAGTCAGGTGGTGGCGGTGCGCGTCTGGCCGTCGTCGACCTATACGCGCGTGACGGTCGAATCCAATCGCGTGCTGAAATATAAGCAATTTGCCCTCAGCAACCCGGAACGCGTGGTGGTGGATCTCGAAGGCGTTAACCTCAACTCCGTGCTGAAAGGGATGGCGGCGCAGATCCGCGGTGACGATCCGTTTATTAAATCGGCTCGCGTCGGGCAGTTTGATCCGCAAACCGTGCGCATGGTGTTTGAACTGAAGCAGAACGTTAAGCCGCAGCTGTTTGCCCTGGCGCCCGTTGCGACGTTTAAAGAGCGCCTGGTGATGGATCTCTACCCGGCCAACGCAACGGATATTCAGGATCCGCTTCTTGCCCTGCTGGAGGATTACAACAAGGGCGACTTGCAGCGTCAGGTTCCACCTGCGCAAAGCGGTCCGCAGCCGGGGAAAGCAGGGCGCGATCGTCCGATTGTGATCATGCTCGATCCCGGACACGGCGGTGAAGACTCCGGCGCGGTGGGGAAATACCGCACGCGTGAAAAAGACGTTGTGCTGCAAATTGCCCGCCGCCTGAAGGCGTTGATTGATAAAGAAGGTAATATGCGCGCCTATATGACGCGCAATGAAGATATCTTTATTCCGCTGAAGGTCCGGGTGGCGAAAGCGCAGAAGCAGCGCGCCGATTTGTTCGTGTCGATCCATGCGGATGCCTTTACCAGCCGCCAGCCAAGCGGCTCGTCGGTGTTCGCGCTCTCAACCAAAGGCGCGACCAGTACCGCAGCAAGATATCTGGCTGACACCCAGAACGCCTCTGACCTGATTGGCGGCGTGAGCAAAAGCGGTGACCGCTACGTCGACCACACTATGTTCGATATGGTGCAGTCGCTGACCATTAACGACAGCCTGAAGTTTGGTAAAGCGGTGCTGGGCAAGCTGGGCAACATCAATAAGCTGCATAAAAACAGCGTTGAACAGGCCGGGTTTGCGGTACTCAAAGCACCGGATATCCCGTCCATCCTGGTCGAAACCGCGTTTATCAGTAACGTCGAAGAGGAGCGTAAGCTCAAGACGGCAAAATTCCAGCAGGAGGTTGCGGAGTCGATTCTGGCGGGGATACGGGCGTATTTCTCTGACGGGGCGACGCTGGCGCGACGCGGATAACGCTTTCAGCCGGGTAAACGCCCGGCAAATTCACAAACGACAGATACAAAAAAACACCCTTGAGGGTGTTTATTGTTTTAGAAGTGTTGGTTGCGGGGGCCGGATTTGAACCGACGACCTTCGGGTTATGAGCCCGACGAGCTACCAGGCTGCTCCACCCCGCGTCCGTCTTTCTACTCGTGTAGAAACTTACTTCTTCAAATTTGATTGGTTGCGGGGGCCGGATTTGAACCGACGACCTTCGGGTTATGAGCCCGACGAGCTACCAGGCTGCTCCACCCCGCGTCCGTCTTTCTACAGTCGTAGAAGATACTTCATCAAATTTTAATTGGTTGCGGGGGCCGGATTTGAACCGACGACCTTCGGGTTATGAGCCCGACGAGCTACCAGGCTGCTCCACCCCGCGTCCGTGGATGCGCACTATACTCGGATAGGTTTGTGATGCAACCCCTTTTTCACATAAATCATGATTTTGTATGCAAATTGAACGACATGGCTCTGTTTGGACTATTTTTTGCGCAAAATTTGCCAAAGGGCATGCGATCGCATTTCATTAGCCCTGGCGGTTTGTTATCTTCATCACGCGGAAATGGGCAACTTAAAGACGAGATATAATGAAAGGACGTTGGGCGAAGTATCTGATGGCGGGCGCAATGGTAGCGATTCTTGCGGCCTGTTCTTCCAAACCGACCGATCGCGGTCAACAGTATAAAGACGGGAAGTTATCCCAGCCTTTCTCTTTAGTTAATCAGCCTGATGCCGTCGGCGCACCGATTAATGCCGGTGATTTCTCCGAGCAGGTCTACCAGATCCGCAACGCGTCGCCGCGTCTGTATGGTACCCAGAGTAGCGTGTATAACGCGGTCCAGGACTGGCTGAAAGCAGGCGGCGATACGCGCAACATGCGCCAGTTTGGTATCGACGCCTGGCAGATGGAAGGGGCCGATAACTACGGCAACGTCCAGTTTACCGGCTACTACACCCCGGTTATCCAGGCACGGCACTCGCGTCAGGGCGAGTTCCAGTACCCTATCTACCGTATGCCGCCAAAACGCGGTCGTCTGCCGTCTCGCGCTGAGATCTACGCCGGTGCGCTAAGCGAAAACTACGTTCTGGCCTACAGCAACTCCCTGATGGATAACTTCATCATGGACGTTCAGGGCAGCGGCTACATTGATTTTGGCGACGGGTCGCCGCTTAACTTCTTCAGCTATTCCGGTAAAAACGGCCACGCCTATCGCAGTATCGGTAAGGTGCTGATCGACCGCGGCGAAGTGAAGAAAGAAGATATGTCGATGCAGGCGATCCGCGAGTGGGGCGAGAAACACAGCGAAGCCGAGGTGCGCGAGCTGCTGGAGCAGAACCCGTCGTTCGTCTTCTTCAAACCGCAAAACTTCGCGCCGGTGAAAGGGGCGAGTGCAGTTCCCCTGATTGGCCGCGCGTCGGTAGCATCGGATCGTTCGATTATTCCTGCAGGCACCACGCTGCTGGCTGAAGTCCCTCTGCTGGACAATAACGGCAAGTTCAACGGTCAGTATGAGCTGCGTCTGATGGTGGCGCTGGACGTCGGCGGGGCAATTAAAGGCCAGCACTTCGACATCTATCAGGGTATTGGCCCTGACGCAGGCCATCGCGCGGGCTGGTATAACCACTACGGACGCGTGTGGGTACTGAAGGCGGCGCCAGGTGCTGGAAACGTATTCAGCGGCTGATTGTGATATTCTGAGCACAATACGGATTACTGTTCAGGGTGAGGAAAACCTCACCCTTTTTACATCTGAGGTCTTATGTCTGTGGTAATCAGCGACGCCTGGCGCCAGCGTTTTGGCGGGACGGCACGTTTATATGGTGAAAAAGCCCTGCAGCTGTTTGCGGATGCGCACGTCTGCGTCGTGGGCATTGGTGGTGTGGGGTCGTGGGCGGCAGAAGCGCTGGCGAGAACCGGTATTGGCGCAATTACCCTGATTGACATGGATGACGTTTGCGTCACCAACACCAACCGTCAAATCCATGCTCTGCGCGATAGCGTCGGCCTGGCAAAATCCGAGGTGATGGCGGAGCGTATTCGTCTCATCAACCCGGAGTGCCGCGTGACGGTGATCGACGACTTTGTGACGGCAGATAACGTCGCGGAGTACATGAGCAAAGGCTACAGCTATGTGATTGACGCCATCGACAGCGTGCGGCCAAAAGCGGCGCTGATCGCCTACTGCCGTCGTTACAAGGTCCCACTGGTGACCACCGGTGGCGCGGGCGGACAAATCGATCCGACGCAGATCCAGGTGGCCGATCTGGCGAAAACCATTCAGGATCCGCTGGCGGCCAAGCTGCGTGAACGCCTGAAGAGCGACTTCAACGTGGTGAAAAACAGCAAAGGCAAGCTCGGCGTCGACTGCGTGTTCTCGACGGAAGCGCTGGTCTACCCGCAGGCGGATGGTTCAGTCTGCGCGATGAAAAGCACGGCGGAAGGGCCAAAACGAATGGATTGCGCCTCAGGTTTTGGTGCGGCCACCATGGTGACCGCCTCCTTCGGCTTTGTGGCGGTGTCTCACGCCCTCAAGAAAATGATGGCGAAGGCGGAACGTCAGGCCTGAGCCTGACGTGCGGCATCCAGTACCGCGTCGCTGAGTGCGATCAACCCCTGACCGCGCGAGGCGCTGAGCTGCGCGCGCAGCCCAAGCTCATCAAATAACGCCAGCGGCGAATGTGCCAGCAATTCCGCCGCGCTTTTCCCTTCCACAGCGGTCAGCAATACGGCCAGCAGGCCCCGGACGATGCGGCCTTCGCTGTCGCCGAAGAAGTGCAGCGTCTCGCCGGAGACGCTCACGCCCAGCCAGACGCGGTTTTCACAGCCTGCGATCTCTTTCGCCTGCGCTTTAAGATCGTCTGAAAGGGCAGGGAGCTGTTTACCCAGCAGGATCAGCTGTCGATATTTATCTTCCCACTGCTGGAGCGGGGCGAAGGTCTGTTTTAAGGTCTCTTCTGTGATGACGGTGCCAAACGGATGTCCGGCTAAAGCAGCGCTAGTCATTAATCCACCAGTATTTCAAGGGCGCGGTCAACGGCGGCAACCAGCGCGTCGACATCGCTTTGGGTATTATACGGCGCAAACGAGGCGCGCAGCGTACCGTTAACGCCAAGCGCCGCCAGCAGCGACTGGGCGCAGTGCTGTCCGGCACGCAGGGCAATGCCGTACCCGGCCAGCAGCGTCACCATGTCGCTGTGATGTACGCCCGCAAAATCAAAGGCGAGCAGGCTTGAATCCTGAACGCGGAACGAGCGGAAACCCGGGCGCTTTTTGAGTTCTTCCTCTGCCAGCGTCGCCAGCCCCCGGGTCCAGCTTTCAGCCTGAACGATGTCTGTTTCTGCCAGCCACTCCAGCGCCGCGCTTAAGCCAATCACCCCCGCCACGTTCGGCGTACCGGCCTCCAGGCGATAGGGAACATCCTGAGTTTTGAAGCCATCGAACGACACTTCGGTGATCATTTTGCCGCCACCCAGCCACGGCGTCATTTTTGCCAGCAGTTCAGGCTTGCCGTACAACGCCCCAATACCGGTTGGCCCGTAGAGCTTATGCCCTGAGAAGGCATAGAAATCAATATCAAGCGCCTGCACATCAGCGGGGAAGTGCACTACGCCCTGAGCGCCGTCGACCATCACCACCATCCCGCTTGCATGGGCAATGCAAATAGCCTGAGCCAGGTCCGGGCAACCTCCCGTGACGTTCGACATCTGTCCGAGCGCCAGAATGCGGCTGCGAGGGGTAATCAGTTCGGGGAGACGTGCCACGTCGGGCAGAAGGTCTGCACCCAGTGGGAGTTTCACCACGCGCGCACCCGTTTGCTCGGCCACCATCAGCCATGGCACAAGGTTGGCGTGATGTTCCGCCTCGCTGACGACGATCTCATCGCCCGGCTGAAGCAGCGGGCGCGCGTAGCACTGGGCCACCATATTGATGGCTTCGGTGGTGCCGCGCGTCCAGACGATGTTTTTCCCGCTTTCGGCATTGATCAGGCGCGCGACCTGATCGCGTGCGGCTTCGTAGCGCGCGGTTAATCGCTGGGCTTCGGCAAACTGGCTGCGATGCACGTTCCCGGCGCTCAGGCTGTAGAACTGCTGCGTGGCCTCAATCACCGCCTGTGGCTTAAGGGCGGTGGCGGCGCTATCCAGGTAAATACCGGCATCGGCCAGAGCCGGAAACTGTGCGCGGAACTGCGCAGGACTGAAAGCGTTCATGGGATTCCTCATTTCAATATAGCGATCGTCGCGCAATTTCAGCGGCAGGGCAAGGAGGTTGATATCTATCAGAATTGTCTGCTTATCCTTACGACTTCAAAAAAGCAGGTTATGCTAAATAGTGTTAGGCGGATGTTTTAGCCTGTTATAAATCGAGGTTTGAATAGCATTAATTGCTAAAGGAGAATAATCATGAATAAGACAGCTGCAATCATTTCTGCCTGTGCGTTTACTTTTGCCCTGAGCGCGTGTTCTGGTAACAACTACGTGATGCACACCAACGATGGTCGTTCTATCGTTTCGGAAGGGAAACCGACTACCGATAATGATACCGGGATGATTTCGTACAAAGATGCTAACGGGAACAAGCAGCAGATCAACCGCACGGACGTGAAAGAGATGAAAGAGATCGAGCATTAACAGATCGCAGGCGAAAAAAAAGCACCGCAAATTGGCGGTGCTACATTAATCACTATGGACAGACAGGGTAAATGTACAGGAAGTGAAAAATTGGTAGCGTTGCTACCGTGGTCTGAATCGCAGACCAATTGCAAACACAACAACACAACATCACAACCGTAAGCCAAAAGCCCTTCAGAACACGCATTCCGAAAAAAGCTCTTCGTTCCGGCTCAGGAAGTGCCGCCACTATAGGTATTTGCTGGTAGTTCCTCAACGGACAAATTATAATGGCTCAGATAAAAAAAACTAATAGGTTAAACGTTGTTTCCTGTTTGTTAAAACCCGTTAACATCTAAGCCAGATAACCATGTCAAAGCGATTGCCACCCCTTAATGCATTACGTGTTTTTGATGCAGCAGCACGTCACCTAAGCTTCACCCGCGCGGCAGATGAGCTTTTTGTGACACAGGCCGCAGTAAGTCACCAAATCAAGTCTCTGGAGGATTTTCTGGGCCTTAAGCTGTTTCGTCGACGCAACCGTTCGTTGCTGTTGACCGAAGAGGGGCAGAGCTATTTTCAGGATATTAAAGAGATTTTTTCCCAGCTTACGGAAGCCACTCGTAAGCTGCAGGCTCGGAGTGCAAAAGGTGCTCTGACCGTCAGTTTATTGCCCAGTTTTGCTATTCATTGGCTGGTGCCAAGGCTCTCAAGCTTTAACTCAGCTTATCCGGGGATCGACGTTCGAATCCAGGCGGTAGATCGTCAGGAGGACAAGCTGGCCGATGACGTAGATGTCGCCATTTTTTATGGTCGCGGTAACTGGCCGGGCTTGCGCGTTGAAAAATTATACGCAGAATATCTCCTGCCGGTCTGTTCTCCTCTGCTGTTAACAGGTGAGAAGGCGCTGAAGTCACCCGCTGATCTGGCTCAGCATACGCTTTTGCATGATGCCTCTCGCCGCGACTGGCAAACTTATACCCGTCAATTAGGTCTTACACATATTAACGTGCAGCAGGGACCCATTTTTAGCCACAGTGCGATGGTGTTACAGGCTGCCATTCACGGGCAGGGCGTGGCGTTGGCGAACAACGTCATGGCGCAGTCCGAAATTGAGGCAGGCCGCCTGGTTTGCCCTTTTAATGATGTACTGGTCAGCAAGAATGCGTTTTATCTGGTTTGTCATGACAGTCAGGCAGAACTGGGTAAAATAGCCGCCTTCCGGCAGTGGATACTGGCGAAAGCGGCAACCGAGCAAGAAAAATTCCGCTTCAGGTATGAGCAATAACGTTTGTGTGCCGGGCACGCATCAACTCAGGACTTAAACATGACCAGCCGATTCATGCTGATTTTTGCCGCGGTGAGTGGCTTTATTTTTGTTGCACTGGGCGCCTTTGGCGCACATGTATTAAGCAAGTCTTTGGGCGCAGTAGAGATGGGCTGGATCCAGACCGGCCTTGAATATCAGGCGTTCCACACGCTGGCTATTTTTGGGCTGGCGGTGGCGATGCAGCGTCGTATCAGTATCTGGTTTTACTGGAGCAGCGTGTTTATGGCGCTGGGTACCGTGTTGTTCAGCGGTAGCCTGTACTGCCTTGCGCTCTCACATTTGCGCCTGTGGGCGTTCGTTACACCTGTCGGCGGCTTCAGCTTCCTGGCGGGTTGGGTATTAATGTTTATCGGAGCTATCCGTCTGAAACGCAAGGGCGTTGTTCATGAATAAGGTTGTTTTATATTGTCGCCCGGGGTTTGAGAAAGAGTGCGCGGCGGAAATTACCGATAAAGCGGCGAAGCGCGAAGTCTTCGGCTTTGCCCGTGTAAAAGAAAACGCGGGCTATGTGGTATTCGAGTGCTATCAGCCTGAAGACGCGGACAAGCTGGCGCGCGAGCTGCCGTTCAGCTCGCTGATCTTTGCTCGCCAGATGTTTGTCGCGGGTGAGCTGCTGAAGGATCTTCCGCCGGAAGACCGCATCACGCCTATTGTCGGCATGCTGCAGGGCGTGGTGGAGAAGGGCGGCGATCTGCGCGTTGAAGTGGCGGATACCAACGAAAGTAAAGAGCTGATGAAGTTCTGCCGTAAGTTCACCGTGCCGCTGCGTGCGGCGCTGCGTGATGCGGGCGTGCTGACGAACTACGAAACGCCGAAGCGTCCGGTGGTGCATATCTTCTTTATCGCACCGGGCTGCTGCTATACAGGCTATTCGTACACCACCAACAACTCTCCCTTCTTTATGGGTATTCCGCGTTTGCGCTTCCCGTCCGATGCGCCAAGCCGTTCCACGCTCAAGCTGGAGGAGGCGTTCCACGTTTTTATCCCGGCAGATGAGTGGGATGAGCGTCTGGCAAACGGCATGTACGCCGTCGACCTTGGCGCGTGCCCGGGCGGCTGGACCTATCAGCTGGTGAAACGCAATATGTGGGTATCGTCCGTTGATAACGGTCCAATGGCGCAAAGCCTGATGGACACCGGGCAGGTCACATGGCTGCGTGAAGACGGATTCCGCTATCGCCCGAACCGTAACAACATCTCGTGGATGGTGTGCGATATGGTTGAGAAACCGGCAAAAGTGGCCGCGCTGATGGCCTCCTGGCTGGTCAACGGCTGGTGTCGTGAGACCATTTTCAACCTCAAGCTGCCGATGAAAAAGCGCTATGAGGAAGTGTCGCAGAACCTGGCCTACATTCAGGAGCAGATGGATGAACACGGAATTAACGTGGAGATCCAGGCGCGTCAGCTGTACCACGACCGTGAAGAGGTGACGGTGCATATTCGTCGCTGGTGGGCTGCGGTCGGCGGACGTCGCGACGAGCGATAGTCCGCTGATTGCCCTCACCCCGGCCCTCTCCCAAAGGGGCGAGGAGGAAAAGACCGCACCGAGAAATTCCCTCTCCCCCATGGGGAGAGGGTTAGGGTGAGGGGATATTAACGTTCTAACCGCAGCTGCTGTAAATTCCCGTCCAGCTGTAAATCCGTCTGTAGCGTTGCGATCTCCCGGCAGATAAACGCCATCTCTTTATGCGCCTCCAGCTTCTTGCGCCACTTTTCCGGTACCTCATCCAGACGGGCGTAAATCCCTTCCAGACTCTGAAAATCGGTCAGCAGCTGCGCGGCGCTCTTCGGCCCAATACCGGCGACACCCGGAACCTTAGAACTGCTGATGCCTGCCAGCCCCCAGTAATCCGGCAGTTGCTCAGGCGAGACGCCGAACTCGCTGGCAATAAACGGCGCGTCCAGCCAGCGTTTTTGAAAATAGTCGCGAATGCGGATAGTCGGGGAGAGCAGCTGGCAGTAGCCTTTGTCAGTTGAAACGATAGTGGCCTGATGTCCGGCGCTTGCCACCTTTACGGCCAGGGTGGCCGCGAGATCGTCTGCTTCATTTCCCTGTGCACCCCAGCAGGGAACGCCCCGCTGTTCAAATGCAGCGCGCAGCATGGGCAATTCAGCGTGAAGAGCGTCCGGCATCGGGGCGCGTCCGGCTTTGTAGTCAGGTAGACGCTGGTGTCGCCAGCCCGTGTTGCGGGCTTCGTCATCAAATACCGCGACCGCATGGGTGGGCTCACTGTGGCGGATAAGCTGTTCCAGCGCGTGCAGACAGGTGTCTTTACAAGGCGTCCCCTGTACCGCATGGATACGACGGATCAGGTTAAGAGCATCGACGATAAGTAAATGAACGGCCACAGATAATCTCCCTTCTATCTCATGCGTAAAGGGTAACACTGTCAGCAGCGTGAAACTATGAATGGTGGGGAAAACAGGAAGAAGCCTCGCAAAACGAGGCTTCCTGAGGGGCTTAATCGCAGGTCACGATCTTCATCGCCAGGCCGCCGCGAGAGGTTTCGCGGTATTTGGCGTTCATATCTTTACCTGTTTCGTACATGGTTTCGATAACCTTATCGAGACAGACGCGCGGCTCGCTGGTGCGGCGCAGCGCCATACGTGCCGCGTTCACCGCCTTCACTGAGGCAATCGCGTTACGTTCAATGCACGGTACCTGTACCTGTCCGGCAACCGGGTCACAGGTCAGTCCCAGGTTATGTTCCATGCCGATTTCCGCAGCAATGCACACCTGTGTCGGGCTTGCACCCAGCAGTTCGGCCAGACCCGCCGCCGCCATGGAGCACGCCACGCCGACTTCACCCTGACAGCCCACTTCCGCACCGGAAATAGACGCGTTCATCTTATACAGCGAACCAATCGCACTGGCGACCAGCAGGTAGCGCGCCAGCGAGTTCGCGTTCACTTCACGGATAAACTTGTCGTAGTACGCCAGCACCGCCGGAACGATACCGCAGGCGCCGTTAGTCGGCGCGGTGACCACGCGGCCCCCTGCGGCGTTCTCTTCGTTTACCGCCAGGGCGAACATGTTGATCCAGTCTACAACGGCCATCGGGTCCGTCGTCGTTTTGTCGGTGCTCACCAGCATACGGCGCAGCGCAGCAGCGCGACGCGGCACGCGAAGCTTGCCCGGCAGAACGCCTTCGGTGGTGATCCCGCGCTCAATACCGCCGCGCATCACTTCCCAGACGTTAGTGAAGTGCTGTTCGAGCTCTTCTTTACTGTGAAGTGCCAGCTCGTTTTTCATCATCAGGCCGGAGAGGGAAAGGCCCGTCTCCTGGCAGTGACGCTGAAGATCCGCCGCCGTTTTGTACGGATACGGCACTTCGACAGAAGAGGTATTGGTTTGACCAAAGTGGTCTTCGTCGACGATAAAGCCGCCGCCGATAGAGTAATACGTCTGGCTGTATACCGCTTTGTCGCCGGCCAGCGCGGTGATGCGCATGCCGTTTTCGTGCAGCGACAGGTTGTCCGCATGGAAATTCATGCAATGGTCAACCGGGAATTCAACCTCATGCTCGCCGTTCGCCAGCAGCAGGCGCCCGTGGGTGTTCACGTCCTGGATAAAGCCAGGGATCGCATCAATATCAACGGTATCCGGCAGGTTTCCCGCCAGGCCCATGATAATGGCGATATCGGTATGGTGGCCTTTCCCGGTCAGGGAAAGCGAGCCGTATACATCGACAACCACGCGGGTAACGTCATGCAAGATGCCGCGTGCAATCAAGTCATCCGTGAACTGCTTACCGGCTTTCATTGGTCCGACGGTGTGAGAGCTGGAAGGACCAATACCGATTTTGAAGATATCGAATACGCTAATCATGATGCGTCCATTGCTTTCAGTCAGAGAGGGAGGAGTGCGCCGTCAGAAGACGGCGCGGGTGATAATCAGAACATGGTATACAGGGAGTAGAAGATCGCAGAGATTGCGATAAGACCCATGATAACCACAAAGACGTTGCTCACATGACCGCTGTACTTGCGCATAGCAGGGACTTTCTGAATCGCGTACATCGGCATCAGGAACAGAATCATTGCGATGACCGGGCCGCCCAGGGTTTCAATCATGCCCAGGATGCTTGGGTTCAGGGTCGCTACCGCCCAGGTGGTGAGCAGCATAAACAGTGCAGTGATTTTGTTCAGCTTGTTGATTTCAATGCTCTTGCCTTTACCGCGCAGAGATTTAATCACCATACCGTTGAAGCCTTCACGCGCGCCGAGGTAGTGGCCCAGGAAGGATTTGGTGATGGCGATAATCGCGATGATTGGTGCCATCCACGCAATGACCGGTGCGTTAAAGTGGTTCGCCAGGTAAGACAGAATAGAGATGTTCTGCTCTTTCGCTGCCGCCAGATCCGCCGGGGAGAGGCTCAGTACGCAGCTGAAGACGAAGAACATAACGGTCAGTACCATCATGATGTGAGCGCGCGCCAGGATGCTGGAGCACTTCTTCTCTGCGCCATTACCGTACTCTTCACGTTTCGCCACGGCGAAAGAGGAGATGATTGGGGAGTGGTTGAAGGAGAACACCATCACCGGAATCGCCAGCCAGAGGGTCATCAGCAGGCCGTTACCGGTTGCCGATGCGCTGCTCAGGGACAGGGTTTCCAGCGCTGCGCCGTTCCACTGTGGGATCAGGTAGAAAGCCAGTACCATCAGAGCAATAACGAACGGGAAGACCAGTACGCTCATTGCTTTCACAATCATCTGCTCACCGAAGCGAACGATGGTCATCATGCCCACGATCAGGATCAGAGACAGAATCGCACGCGGCGGCGGCGTCATGTGCAGCTGGTGCATCATGAAGCTTTCAACGGTGTTGGTGATTGCCACGCTGTAGACCAGCAGGATAGGGTAAATCGCGAAGAAGTAGAGCAGGGTAATAAGTTTACCTGCGCCAACGCCGAAATGCTCTTCAACAACTTCAGTGATGTCTTCGCCCGGGTTTTTACCGGACAGCACGAAGCGGGTCAGACCGCGGTGTGCGAAGAAGGTCATCGGGAAAGCAATGATAGCCATAATGATCAGCGGAATCAGACCGCCGACGCCTGCGTTGATAGGAAGGAACAGTACACCAGCGCCGATTGCTGTGCCGTAAAGGCCAAGCATCCACATGGTATCCGTTTTGCGCCAACCACTTCGGGATTCAATCGAAGCAACGGTGCTGGTTTGAGTGGTTTCCATCTGTATCTCCTGGAGGAAGCGAATTGTCAGGTTTTTTAGTCAAATCCGATGAAAAAGTGCCTGACGGTAATATGAAATTCGTTCAGTGACGGTTTTTTAATAATTTTCGCCCGTAACTATTGGCGGGCGGAAAGATACATTCTAGTTATGAATCTATCAGTGATCCTGATCCCAAATGCAATAATCCACTTATGATGTGGGCATCTTTAGACCATTTATCTGTTAAAAAAACGCCAAAGAGAATTTACGGGCGCGAAGGCTACCACCAACGACATGTGAGCTGAAAGACTGGCCCGTGATATAGGTGTCTTTAGCTGTAAAGAAATGGGTTTTTAGTATTTTCTGGCAGGTAATTTGGATTAAGGCTGATAATTTACGGTTGAAAAAACCAGGTAATCGTTTGCGTTTGCGCATAGTTTGTAAAAGACATAAGTGATGCGTATGAATTACCTCGGTAATAAAAAAGCCGGGACGCGCAACAGGCGACCCGGCTTTGATCAGATGCTGCTGAGCGCTATGTGCAGATTTCGTAGCAAGGAATATAGGCTGAGCCCGGCAGCTTCATGCGGTGCTGGGCGACAAAGCCCTGCAGCATGTCGTCCATGCGGCGCATCATCTCCGGGTCGCCGTGGATCTTGTATGGACCGTACTGTTCAATGGCGCGGATGCCCATCTCTTTGACGTTGCCCGCCACAATCCCGGAGAAGGCACGACGCAGATCGGCAGCCAGGACTTCCACCGGCTGGTCCGGATAGAGTTTCAGGTTCGCCATATTTTCGTGCGTTGGCTCGAACGGGATCTGCAGGTCCGGCGCGATACGGATTGACCAGTTAAAGCTGTACGCATCGCCGGTATCACGACGGTTTTCTTTTACCAGCGGCATCGCTTTTTTCATCTGGCGAGCCACTTCCGCGGCATCGTCAATGATGATGCGATAGTGACGACGCGCGGCTTCGCCCAGCGTGTGCACGATAAACTCGTCCAGCACGCGGAAGTAGTCGGCGCTCTCTTTTGGCCCGGTCAGGATCAGCGGCAGAACCTGATCTTTGTTGGCCGGGTTCATCAGAATACCCAGCAGATAGAGCAGCTCTTCCGCTGTCCCCACGCCGCCCGGGAAGATGATAATGCCGTGGGCGATACGGACAAACGCTTCAAGACGTTTCTCGATATCCGGCATGATAATCAGCTCGTTAACCAGCGGGTTAGGCGGCTCAGCGGCTATGATTGACGGCTCGGTCATGCCGATAAACCGCCCCTCTTTATAACGCTGCTGCGCGTGACCTACTGCGGCACCTTTCATTGGCGCTTCCATCGCACCCGGACCGCAGCCGGTACAGATATTCAGCTCGCGCAGGCCGAGCTGGGTGCCCACCCGACGCGCATAAAGATATTCAGTTTCGTTAATGGAGTGACCGCCCCAGCAGACGACCATGTTCGGCGCTTCGCCAACGTGCAGGGCACGGGCGTTACGCAAAATGGAGAACACCAGGTTGGTGATATGGACCGAGCTTTCCAGGTCGAGATGCTGGAAACGGCCTGCGTTGTGGATCTGCCCGTTAACAAACAGGATGTCACGCAGCACGGCAAACAGGTTAGCCTGAAGTGAACGAATGATGTGCCCGTCGACAAAGGCCTCTTCCGGCGGGTTGATGACTTCAAGCTTCACGCCACGCTCGCGGCGCAGCACGTTGATATCAAAGCTTTCGAAGCGGGACAGCAGTTCTTTACTGTTATCTGTCAGGCTTCCGGAGTTCAGTACGGCAAGTGAACAGTTACGAAACAGTTGATAAAGATCGCTGCTGGCCGTGCGCTTAAGCATGTCCACTTCCAGCTGCGACAACATATCCATTGAGCCAAGCGGGCTAATATGTGTAATCAAGTGAGCTCCTTACGGGACGATTATCGTCTTTCCCTGTTGATTACAATAGCCCTGGCGCGTGACGTTTCACAACCTAAAGCGCGGAAGATACCGCGCATATTGTGAAAATATTTATATTACTGACGCACCAGCCGTCCCGTTGCCGGCACAAAATCGGTGTTGGTGCGCCACGGGTTGATGTCCAGACCGCCGCGGCGGGTGTAGCGCGCGTAAACGCTCAGTTTTTCTGGCTGGCAGAAACGCTGAATATCGCTAAAGATGCGCTCCACGCACTGCTCGTGGAATTCGTTGTGATGGCGGAAAGACACCAGGTAGCGCAGCAGCTTTTCCCGGTCAATTTTCGGGCCGCGGTACTGGATCTGCACCGAGCCCCAGTCCGGCTGATGCGTGATCAGGCAGTTAGATTTCAGCAGATGGCTGACCAGCGTCTCTTCAACCACTTGCCCGCTCGCCGCGTTTTCGAGGTAATCGGCGCTGAATTCATAATTCTCCACCTCGATATCCTGATCGTCGATGCAGGTCCCGTTGAAGTGGGCGACTGGCTGCCCTTCCAGCTCGTGCAGGCGATACAGTGAAACGCTCACCTTTCCCTGCGCGCAGGCGCTTAAATCACGTTCCAGGGTGTGCTGAACGTCGTCCCAGCTGTTGAATTTTGTCTGGTTAAAGCTGTTGAGATAGAGCTTAAAGCTTTTGGACTCGACGAGATTAACGCTGGCGTAATCCAGCTCAACGTGGCCCACTGCCACCTGCGGCAGACCGCGCGCGTTTAGCCACGAGAGTTCGTACAGCGTCCAGATGTCACCGCCGACAAACGGCAAGGCATTCGCATGCAGGCCCAGAGGATCGCGATTCAGGCTGCGCGGCACGCCCTGCAGCAGGCTTGCATCGTAGGTATCGCGGTAATCGGTCGATTTACCCAGCGTTAAGCCGGTTAACGCCTGATGATTTTCGTAAGACATGTTTCATAGCCACTTTACAGGTACACTTATGGCCTGAGTTTATCCTGTCTGACAAGAAGAGAGAAATCGGTGGACATCGAAACTGCAAATGCCCTCACTACCTTCACGGCCCGCTACTGCGATGCATGGCATGAAAAGCACGGAACATGGCCACAAAGCACTGATTTGTATGGCGTACCCTCGCCATGCATTATCTCTTCAGTCGATGATTACGTTATCTGGCAGCCAAAACCTTTCGACGGCGAGCAAAATGTAAATGCGGTTGAGCGTGCAATGGACATTGTGGTACAACCAGCGGTTCACGCGTTTTATACCACGCAGTTCGCAGGGGATATGCCCGCGCGCTTTGCTGATATCACGCTGACGCTGTTGCAGACCTGGAGCGAAGACGATCTGCAGCGTGTTCAGGAAAACCTGATTGGTCATCTGGTTACGCAAAAACGCCTTAAGCTTTCTCCGACGCTTTTTATTGCCACGCTGGACAGCGAACTGGATGTGTTATCCGTATGTAACCTGTCAGGTGAAGTGGTTAAAGAGACTATCGGCACCCGCAATCGCGAGACTCTCGCCCCCTCTCTTGCGGATTTCCTCACCCGACTTGAGCCCCTTCTGTAATCCATGCTGCTACAGCGCGTGTGAGAGATCTCTTACAAGGTTTGTGAGAGATCGCTGGAACATTCAGTATTACCTCATTAAATTCAGATTAATATCACTCTATTTTTCAACAGATTAGTTGTTCATCCTATTATTTTTAGGGAGCCTGTGCGTCTTACAACTCCGGCTGAGTGGGTTGTAAGACGAAGCGGAATAGCGGATTCTATCTCCGTCGACAGGACGCCGACACGAGAAACGAACATCAGGATGATGGCTTTTCTCACGCAGGACTCGTCAGGATGGCGCTGCAGGAAGGCTTCAGGATGAAGCGAAGTGGATAACGCAGGATGCGTAAGGGACACCTCCAGGAAGGAGAATGAGAGCCGGTCAGGATGGTCGGTGGGTCAGGAAGGCCAGGACGTTTCGGGATGAAACAAACGCGTCAGGAAGATGTGTGCAGGATGTATTGGCTTACGGATGACCAGGCCTTCGGGCTTCAGGAAAAGTTGTCACGGATGAGCAGGGAGCACGAATTGTAGCTGGAATGCTGCGAAACGAACCGGGAGCACTGTTTTTACAGTGCTCCCTTTTTTTATTTCTGCCTTCCGCAATGCTATGCTGCGCGCCGTTCACTTTTTCAGTTGAGGTTACTATGACGCAACACGATAGCGTTCGTGCGCAGTTGCACGCCATCGAAGCCCTTTTGCGCCAACATCAGCTGTGGCAGGAGACCGCGCCGCAGCCAGAAGCGTTCGCGAGCACTCAGCCCTTCTGCCTGGATACGCTGGCCCCGTTTGAATGGCTGCAGTGGGTGTTAATTCCGCGCATGCACGCCCTGCTTGAGGGCGGTCACCCGCTTCCGCAGGCGTTTGCTGTCTCTCCCTACTATGAAATGGCGCTCGAGGCGACGCACCCTGCGCGCGACGTGATGCTGGTCGAACTGGAAAAACTGGATGCCCTGTTTGCCGGTGAAGATGCATGACGCTTGAGATCCTCTATCAGGACGAGTGGCTGGTGGCGGTGAATAAACCGTCAGGCTGGCTGGTACACCGCAGCTGGCTCGATCGCGATGAGAAGGTGGTGGTGATGCAGACCGTTCGCGACCAGATTGGCCAGCATGTTTTTACCGCCCATCGTCTCGACAGGCCGACCTCCGGCGTGCTGCTGATGGGGCTTTCCAGCGAGGCGGGGCGTCTGCTGTCACAGCAGTTTGAACAGCATCAGATGCAAAAGCGCTATCACGCGATCGTGCGCGGCTGGCTGACGGAAGCCGCCACGCTGGATTATCCGCTGGTGGAGGAGCTGGACAAAATCGCCGATAAATTTGCCCGCGATGACAAAGGTCCGCAGCCCGCGGTGACGGACTATCGCGGCATGGCGACGACCGAAATGCCGGTGGCAACCAGCAAATTCCCGACCACACGCTACAGCCTGGTTGAGCTTCTGCCTAAAACCGGGCGTAAGCACCAGCTGCGACGCCATCTTGCGCACCTGCGCCATCCGATTATTGGCGACAGCAAACACGGTGATTTACGCCAGAACCGCAGTGCGGCCGAACACTTTGGCTGCCATCGTCTGATGCTGCACGCCAGCGAGCTGAGCCTGACGCACCCGTTTACCGGCGAGCCGCTGACTATCCGTGCTGGGCTGGACGACGTCTGGATGCAGGCGCTGTCACAGTTTGGCTGGCTGGGACAACTCCCCGAAAATGAAAGGGTTGAGTTTGTATCGGGCAACGTTCAGGATGAACGGTAAACGTATTCATTATGGGAAAATAGCATGGCTGAAGTAGGCATTTTTGTCGGGACAATGTACGGCAACTCGCTGCTGGTAGCGGAAGAGGCTGAGGCAATACTCGCCAGCCAGGGCCATAAAGCCACGGTCTATGAAGATCCGGAACTGGCAGACTGGGAAAAGTATAAAGATAAATACATTCTGGTGGTGACCTCCACCACCGGGCAGGGCGATCTGCCGGACAGCATCGTGCCGCTGTTTCAGGGCATTAAAGACCAGCTTGGCTATCAGCCGGACGTGCACTACGGCATCATTGCTCTGGGCGACAGTTCTTACGCCAACTTCTGCGGCGGCGGCAAGCAGTTCGATGCGCTCCTGCAGGAACAGAGCGCCCAGCGCGTCGGCGAGATGCTGCTGATTGATGCCGGGGAGCATCCTGAACCCGAAAGCGAATCGAACCCGTGGGTCGAGCACTGGGCAACTCTCCTTAAATAGTTGTGTAGGCCGGGTCAGGCGTAGCCGCCGCCCGGCGATACATCCCGCTCCAAACGCCAATTCCGTGAACCACCTTCCATTCCCCTGGGCTTATGCCATAAACAACCTCTCATACACCCTTTAATACTGTGTTTCTGCACGGTGAGGTGATGAGGCACTCCTTCATATACTTTTCCGGTCACTATAAAACGGCGTCAGGCCGTACCAAAACGACAAAACACCAATCTCATTCTGATTACCCTACCGGTGCTGTACAGAATGAACCAGGCGAAAGCTATGTTTCAGGAGTGCAACAATGAGTACATTAAGCCACGCAGCGAGCAGCGCTGAAAAGCGCACCAACGCCCGCTACTGGATAGTGGTGATGCTGTTTATCGTCACATCCTTTAACTATGGTGACCGCGCCACGCTGTCGATTGCCGGTTCGGAAATGGCAAAAGATATCGGCCTTGATCCGGTGGGCATGGGTTACGTTTTCTCCGCATTCTCATGGGCCTACGTCATCGGGCAAATTCCTGGCGGCTGGCTGCTGGACCGTTTTGGATCTAAACGCGTCTATTTCTGGTCCATCTTTATCTGGTCGATGTTTACCCTGTTACAGGGGTTCGTCGATATCTTCAGCGGCTTCGGCATTATCGTGGCGCTCTTCACGCTGCGCTTCCTGGTAGGCTTAGCGGAAGCACCTTCCTTCCCGGGGAACAGCCGCATTGTCGCTGCCTGGTTCCCGGCGCAGGAGAGGGGAACGGCGGTGGCGATTTTCAACTCCGCACAGTACTTCGCAACGGTGATCTTCGCGCCAATCATGGGCTGGCTGACGCATGAGGTGGGCTGGTCGCACGTCTTCTTCTTCATGGGCGGACTTGGGATCGTCATCAGCTTCGTCTGGCTGAAAGTGATCCACGAACCCAACCAGCACCCTGGCGTGAACAAAAAAGAGCTGGAGTACATCGCGGAAGGCGGCGCGCTGATCAATATGGATCAGAAATCCGCAAAAGCAAAAGTCCCGTTCAGCCAGAAATGGGCGCAGATCAAGCAGCTCGTCGGCTCGCGCATGATGATCGGCATCTATCTGGGCCAGTACTGTATTAACGCCTTAACCTACTTCTTCATCACCTGGTTCCCGGTGTACCTGGTGCAGGCTCGCGGCATGTCGATTCTGAAAGCGGGATTTGTCGCGTCGGTTCCGGCAATCTGCGGCTTCGTCGGTGGCGTGCTCGGCGGAGTGATTTCCGACTGGCTGATGCGCCGGACCGGCTCGCTGAACATTGCGCGTAAAACCCCGATTGTGCTCGGCATGCTGCTCTCCATGACCATGGTGTTCTGTAACTACGTCAACGCCGAATGGATGATTATCGGCTTTATGGCGATGGCCTTCTTCGGCAAAGGCATTGGCGCGCTGGGCTGGGCGGTGATGGCGGATACAGCGCCGAAGGAGATCAGCGGCCTGAGCGGCGGACTGTTCAACATGTTCGGCAATATCTCCGGGATTGTTACGCCTATCGCTATCGGCTACATCGTCGGCACCACCGGCTCTTTCAACGGTGCGCTGATCTACGTGGGTGTGCATGCGCTGGTGGCGGTGCTGAGTTACCTGGTGCTGGTTGGGGATATCAAACGCGTCGAACTTAAACCTGTTGCGGAGCGTGGATGATGACAACGCAATCGAGCCCAACCGTTACGGAGATGAAGGTCATTCCGGTAGCCGGACAGGACAGCATGCTGCTCAACATTGGCGGTGCGCATAGCGCCTGGTTTACCCGTAATATCGTCGTGCTGAAAGACAGCTCAGGGAATACCGGCGTGGGCGAAGCCCCGGGCGGAGAGGTGATCTACCAGACGCTGGTCGATGCCATTCCGCAGGTGGTGGGCCAGGAGGTCGCCCGTCTGAACAAGGTCGTTCAGCGGGTCCATAAGGGCAATCAGTCGGCGGACTTTGATACGTTCGGTAAAGGTGCCTGGACGTTTGAACTGCGCGTCAACGCGGTCGCCGCGCTGGAGGCCGCCCTGCTCGACTTGCTGGGTAAGGCGCTCAATGTTCCGGTTTGCGAGCTGCTGGGGCCAGGTAAACAGCGCGATGCGGTAACGGTGCTGGGCTATCTGTTCTACGTTGGCGATCGCAATAAAACCGATCTCCCCTATCTGGCGCGATCCACGGGCGATCACGAATGGTATTGCCTGCGCCACCAGGAAGCGCTCTCCAGCGACGCGGTGGTGCGGCTGGCCGAGGCGGCGCAGGATCGCTACGGCTTCAAGGATTTCAAGCTGAAGGGCGGCGTGCTGCCCGGCGAGCAGGAGATTGAAACGGTCCGGGCGCTGAAAAAACGCTTTGCGGATGCGCGGATCACCGTCGATCCCAACGGCGCATGGCTGCTGGATGAAGCCATTAGCCTGTGCAAAGGGCTGGGGGATGTCCTGACCTATGCAGAAGATCCCTGCGGTGCGGAGCAGGGCTTCTCGGGCCGTGAAGTCATGGCCGAGTTTCGTCGCGCCTCCGGGCTGCCTGTTGCGACCAATATGATCGCCACCAACTGGCGTGAAATGGGCCATGCGGTGATGCTGAACGCCGTCGACATACCGCTGGCGGACCCTCACTTCTGGACGCTTTCAGGTGCAGTGCGCGTGGCGCAGCTGTGCGATGACTGGGGGCTGACCTGGGGCTGTCACTCGAACAACCACTTTGATATTTCGCTGGCGATGTTTACCCACGTTGGCGCGGCGGCGCCGGGTAACCCGACCGCCATCGACACCCACTGGATTTGGCAGGAAGGGGAAGCCCGCCTGACGAAAAATCCGCTGGAAATCATCAATGGCAAGATTGCCGTACCGGATGCGCCGGGGTTGGGCGTGGAGATTGACTGGGATCAGATCCATAAAGCCCATGAGGCGTATAAAAAGCTACCGGGCGGCGCGCGTAACGACGCGGGCCCGATGCAGTACCTGATCCCCGGCTGGACATTTGACCGTAAGCGCCCTGTTTTTGGACGTCACTGATAAAAGGATTACACGATGAGTACTTTTTCTACCCCTGTCGTCACCGCCATGCAGATCGTTCCGGTTGCGGGCCATGACAGCATGCTGATGAACCTGAGCGGCGCGCATGCGCCATTCTTCACCCGCAATATTGTCATTATCAAAGACAATTCCGGCCATACGGGCGTGGGCGAAATTCCGGGCGGGGAGAAGATCCGCCAGACGCTGGAAGATGCCATTCCGCTGGTGGTGGGCAAAACGCTGGGCGAGTACAAAAATGTCCTCAACACCGTGCGCAATACCTTTGCCGATCGCGATGCCGGAGGGCGTGGCCTGCAGACCTTCGATCTGCGCACCACCATTCACGTAGTGACCGGGATTGAATCCGCGATGCTGGATCTGCTGGGTCAGCATCTGGGCGTTAACGTTGCCTCGCTGTTGGGCGAGGGGCAGCAGCGCAGCGAAGTGGAAATGCTGGGCTATCTGTTCTTTGTCGGCGACCGCAGGCTGACGCCATTGCCTTATCAGAGCCAGCCGGATGAACAATGCGACTGGTATCGACTTCGCCACGACGAGGCGATGACCCCGGATGCGGTGGTGCGCCTGGCGGAAGCCGCGTACGAAAAATATGGCTTTAATGATTTCAAACTGAAGGGCGGCGTGCTGGCCGGTGAGGAAGAGGCGGAAGCCGTCACCGCGCTGGCAAAACGTTTCCCGCAGGCGCGCGTGACGCTGGATCCGAACGGCGCGTGGTCGCTTGATGAAGCGATCAAAATTGGTAAGCAGCTGAAAGGCGTGCTGGCGTATGCGGAAGATCCGTGCGGGGCTGAACAGGGCTTCTCGGGCCGTGAAGTCATGGCGGAATTCCGTCGCGCCACGGGGCTGCCGACCGCGACCAATATGATTGCCACCGACTGGCGTCAGATGGGACACACCCTGTCATTGCACTCCGTCGATATTCCGCTGGCAGACCCGCACTTCTGGACGATGCAGGGGTCGGTGCGCGTGGCGCAAATGTGCCACGAGTTTGGCCTGACCTGGGGCTCGCACTCTAATAACCACTTCGACGTGTCGCTGGCGATGTTCACGCACGTTGCCGCCGCCGCGCCGGGCACGATTACCGCTATCGACACGCACTGGATCTGGCAGGAAGGTAATCAGCGTCTGACTAAGCGGCCGTTTGAGATCATAGGTGGCATGGTGCAGGTGCCTTCCACGCCGGGGCTAGGGGTTGAGCTGGATATGGACCAGGTTATGAAAGCCCATGAGCTGTATCAAAAACACGGTCTGGGCGCGCGCGACGATGCGATGGCGATGCAGTATCTGATCCCCGACTGGACATTCGACAATAAACGCCCGTGCATGGTACGATAAACGCATTGGGACCGCTCCCACGAACGGTCTTTTACGTGGTGTATGCTTAACGTAACGACTATGCGTAAGGATGGCTTATGAAAATTGTTATCGCACCGGACTCGTATAAGGAAAGTTTGAGTGCGCTTGAGGTTGCGACAGCGATAGAACGTGGTTTTCGCGAGATCTTTCCCGAGGCGGTTTACGTCAAACTTCCGGTCGCGGACGGTGGCGAAGGAACGGTTGAGGCGATGATCGCGGCAACGCGGGGACGCATTGTGCATGTTCCGGTGACCGACCCGCTGGGTGAGCGCGTTGAAGGATTTTATGGCTTATCCGGTGACGAGCAGAGTGCCTTTATTGAAATGGCGGCGGCTAGCGGCCTGGAGCTGGTCGTCCCTTCGCAGCGTAATCCCCTGAAAACCACCTCGTGGGGCACGGGCGAACTTATTCGTCACGCGCTGGACGCAGGCGTTAAGCATATCATCATCGGCATTGGCGGCAGCGCCACCAATGACGGCGGAGCAGGGATGGTGCAGGCGTTGGGGGCAAAGCTGCTGGACGACAGCGGGCAGCCCCTTGGGCAGGGCGGGGGCGAGCTGGGAAAACTCGCGCGTATCGACCTGAGCGGGCTGGACAGACGTCTGGCGGAGTGCCGGATAGAGGTCGCCTGTGATGTGACGAATCCGCTCACCGGTAAGGATGGCGCGTCAGCCGTATTTGGCCCACAAAAGGGGGCCACTCCCGAGATGATCGTCACCCTGGACAACGCGCTGGCGCAGTATGCGAGAGTCATTGCCCGGGATCTGGATATCGATGTGCTAAACCTTGCTGGCGGCGGCGCGGCGGGTGGCATGGGGGCCGCGCTCTACGCCTTTTGCGGCGCGCAGCTGCGCCAGGGGATTGAGATCGTGACCGATGCGCTACACCTGGCCGACCAGGTGGCCGATGCGGATCTGGTGATCACGGGAGAAGGCCGCATCGACAGCCAGACGATCCACGGCAAAGTCCCGGTGGGCGTGGCGAAAGTGGCGAAACGCTTTAACAAACCCGTCATCGGCATTGCAGGCAGCCTGACGGCGGACGTTGGCGTGGTACACGATCACGGCATTGATGCGGTGTTTAGCGTGATCTACACCATCTGCTCGCTGGAGGATGCGCTGGAAAATGCCAGCGAGAACGTCAGGATGGCCGCCAGGAATATCGCGGCGGTGCTGAAAGTAGGGCAGGGAATGTAGTTCTCCCTCTCCCTGTGGGTGAGGGAATCAGGCCGCACTCGCAATTGCAGGCCCGGTAAGCGAAGCGCCACCGGGCTTTTATCTCAGTTTCCCAACACCTTCATCGCTTCGCGCGTTACGTTATCCATCTCATCCAGCAGCTCCAGGAACTCCGGTTCAAGCTCCGATTCCGGCGTGCCGGCACGCAGCTGCTGCTCCAGCAGCTGGCAAAGGTTTTTCAGCCGCGGTACGCCGCTGTACCCGCAGCTGCCGTGCAGCTTGTGGATCGCTTCCAGCAGCGCTTCCGGGTTTTCACCCACCAGCTGCTCTTCCACCTTATTGCGAATTTCCGGCAGAAATGCGACCAGCATTTGCAGCATTTCGCGGGCTAAATCGGGTTTACCCGCCGCCTGACGCAGCGCGAGCTGCCAGTCAAAGGTGGCGTTCTGGTTAACGCTGATTTCAACCGGCTCGCTGGAAACCGTGTACGTCCCGCCAATGTGACCCGGCTTATAGCGTAACAGCAGGTTATGAAGTTTCTCTTCATCGATGGGCTTCGCCAGATAGTCATTCATTCCGGCGCTCAGCAGCTTCTCTTTCTGACCGGCCATCGCGTGCGCGGTGACCGCAATGACCGGGGTTTGCTGCTGATGAGGCAGCTGGTGGATCAGCTCGCAGGCCCGAATGCCATCCATGCCCGGCATCTGAATATCCATCAGGATTAAATCGAACTGCATCTGCTTCGCCTGTTCAACCGCCTGCGCGCCGCTGGTGCACAGCTCAACGTGCTGAACCTGGTCTTCAAGCAATGCGCCAATCAGCTTCAGGTTGGCCTGATTATCATCCACCGCCATCACGCTCATCGGCAATTTTTGCTCGTCGTTAATCAGCGGGAGAGCATGCTGGCTAAGACGGCAATACTCCGTGAGCGCGGGCAGGAGGCGGGTCGAGGTGAGCGGCTTCAGCAGACACGCGGCGGCTCCGTCGTTTTTCAACTCCTCGGCATTAATCTGGGCGTGGCAGGGCAGCGCCAGCAGCAGATAGTCGGTCATTGACGCGGCTTTCGCCAGCCGCTCCTGCTGCATGGTCAGTTCGCCGGTGAAGGTGACCGGGATCCCCATCAGCAGAATATCGTAGTGCTCAACGGCAAGCGCTGAGAAGGTTGGGCTGTAGACCACCTCCAGCGGCGTGGTGCTTAAAATATCGAGCGCGCACTGCGCTGCCGCCGCGTTAGGTTCGACGTAGGCCAGACGCTTGCCTTTCAGGCAGTCCGTCACCGGGCCATCGGTCAGGACATTCGGATTGAGGTCCAGGTTAATGTGGAACCAGAAGGTTGAGCCGCGGTTTGGCTGGCTGTGGAATGAGATATCGCCGCCCATCTCGTTCACCAGGCGCTGGGTGATCACCAGCCCCAGGCCGGTACCGCCATGACGGCGGGAGATACTGGCGTCCGCCTGACGGAACGCCTGGAACAGACGCGACTGATCCCGCTCAGGAATACCGATGCCGGTATCGCGGATCTGGACTTCAATCTGCACCTTATTGCTGCTGATAGAGCGTTTTTCTACCAGAATGTCGATGTTACCGCTTTCGGTGAATTTAATCGCATTCCCGACAAGGTTGGTAATGACCTGCTGCAGGCGCAGCGGATCGCCAATGACGTTATCCGGCACGTCGTTTTTAATATTAAGCGTCAGCTCAAGGCCTTTGTCGTGCGACGAGTGCGCGAGCAGCGTCACCACCTCATCGAGCGTACTGCGCAGCGGGAACGGAATACTCTCCAGGATCAGCTTGCCCGCTTCCAGCTTGGAGAAGTCGAGCACGTCGTTGATGATCGCCAGCAGGTTGTTGGCCGAACGTTCAATGGTGTGCAGGTGATCGCGCTGAGTCGGGTTAAGCTCGCTTTTCAGCGTCAGGCGGGTAAAGCCGATCACGCCATTGAGCGGCGTACGCAGCTCGTGAGACATATTGGCAAGGAATTCCGACTTAATACGTGCCGCTTCCTGGGCGCGCTTTTTCGCCAGATCCAGCTCAACGTTCTGGATCTCCATCTGCTCCAGCGTTTCGCGCAGGTCGGACGTGGCCTGGTCAACGTTGTGCTGCATCTCTTCGTGATACGCCGCCAGCGACATGGCCATCGAGTTGATGCCGTTCTTCAGCATGTCCAGCTCACCCAGCATAAACCCTTCCACCCGGCTGTCGAGCTGGCCGCGGCGGATGCGGTCAACCGTATTAACCATGTTGCGGATGGGGCCCGTCACGTCGCGCATCAGGCGCCAGCCGAAGATCAGCGCAATGCCAATGCAGAACAGCATCATCACGCCAGAGATAAAAATTTCTTTGTACTGCTGTAGCCGGACCGACTTGAGATCCAGCTCCAGCGCCACATATCCCAGCATATTGTTGCTGGATTTGGCATCGGATTGCGCAGACTCATCGGGGGAATAGCTTTCCGATACGATCGGCGTGCGCAGGATCATGATATCGCCGCGCCGCAGTACGGTGAGATGGCGCGGGAACGGCGTGCCGTCAGGAATTTTCAGGGACGTCGGGTCAAGGTGAAAATTCGAGGTAACAAACAGACGGTTGTTTTCATCATAAACGGAGATAGCCCGCACGATGTCCGAGTGACGACGATGCAGGACGCTAATTAACTGACCAATGGATTCCCGGTTTTGCAGGTTCATCCCGTACTCGCTGGAGACCGCCAGCGGCTCGATAATGCTGGCTCCGGCGTCTTCCAGCTGTCGCTGCAAATCGTTATAGCGATGCACCACAAAGAAGATACTCAGCAGCAAACCGATGAGAACGGTGGGGGCGAGGATCAAAATCATCATGCGCGCGCGCAGGCTGTAGTTGGTCATGGCGTTCCGTTATGGGACAATTAAGATAATTATGTTTATGTGAGAAAAATCTCGGCGATGGCGCAATTCTACTCTGCAAAGCGACGCGTGACGACGCGTCAAATCATTACTGTTGAAGCCACGGACCTCGATCCGTTTGGTCAGGGAGTAGCACGTCACAATGGTAAGGCTCTGTTTATAACAGGTTTACTGCCAGCAGAACGAGCAGAAATTACGCTGACGGAAGATAAACGTCAGTTCGCGCGCGGACAGGTTAAGCGTCGTCTCAACGATAGCCCGGAGCGCGTGAAGCCCCGCTGCCCGCATTTTGGCGTTTGCGGTGGCTGCCAGCAACAGCATGCGAGCACAGAATTACAGCAAAAAAGTAAAAGCAGCGCGCTGGCGCGTCTGCTCAAACATGACGTTAACGAAATTGTTGCCGACGAGCCCTGGGGCTATCGTCGTCGCGCGCGCCTGAGCCTCAGCTATCAGCCAAAAACGGATCGTCTGGAGATGGGGTTTCGCAAGGCCGGCTCCAGCGACATCGTTGACGTGAAGCAGTGCCCCATTTTGGTGCCCCATCTTGAGGCGTTGCTTCCGGAAGTGCACATCTGCCTCTCCGGGCTGGACGGCGTACGCCATCTCGGGCACGTCGAACTGGTCATGGCAAACAATGGCCCGCTGATGGTGCTGCGCCACACCGCACCGCTGTCGAAAAAAGATCGCGAAAAACTGGAACGCTTTTCGCATTCCCACGACCTGGCGCTTTTCCTGGCACCACAAAGCGAGATACTTGAGCAGGTTACCGGTGAGGCGCCCTGGTATGCGTCAAACGGGCTACGCTTAACGTTCAGCCCGCGGGATTTCATTCAGGTGAATGATGGCGTAAACCAGCAGATGGTTGAGAAAGCGCTGGCGTGGCTGGACGTTCAGAAAAGCGATCGGGTGCTCGACCTGTTCTGCGGAATGGGCAACTTCACGCTGCCGCTGGCGCGAGAAGCGGCCAGCGTCGTCGGCGTGGAAGGCGTTGAGGCGCTGGTGGTTAAAGGGCAGGAGAACGCGCAGCAGAACGGCTTGCAAAATGTGACATTCTTTCATCAAAATCTTGAGGAAGATGTCACCCAACAGCCGTGGGCAAAGCAGGGCTTTGATAAAATTTTGCTCGACCCGGCGCGTGCCGGTGCCCCGGGTGTGATGGCACATATTATTAAACTCGCGCCGAAGCGTGTGGTCTATGTTTCCTGTAACCCGGCAACGCTTGCCCGGGACAGCGAGGCATTAATCAGCGCGGGTTACCAGATTCAGCGTCTGGCAATGCTGGACATGTTCCCGCACACTGGACATCTGGAATCGATGGTGTTGTTCGAGCACATCTAATTTGTTTGGCTTGTCGACTTCGACAGGCCCAGGTCCCTAAAGGAGAGGACAATGGTTGCGGTAAGAAGTGCACATCTCAATAAAGCTGGGGAATTTGACCCACAAAAATGGATCGCAAGTCTGGGAATTTCCAGCCAGCAGTCGTGTGAACGCTTAACCGAAACCTGGGCCTATTGTCTGCGCACCACGCAGGGGCATCCGGATGCCGATCTTCTCCTGTGGCGCGGCGTGGAGATGGTGGAAATCTTATCCATGCTGAACATGGATATTGAAACGCTGCAGGCCGCGCTTCTCTTCCCCCTCGCGGATGCGGACGTGGTCAGCGAAGACGTACTGCGCGACAGCGTCGGGAAATCCGTCGTCGCGCTGATCCACGGCGTGCGCGATATGGCGGCCATTCGTCAGCTTAAAGCCGCGCATACCGATTCCGTCTCCTCAGAGCAGGTTGATAACGTTCGCCGGATGCTGCTGGCCATGGTGGATGATTTCCGCTGCGTGGTCATCAAGCTGGCCGAGCGTATTGCCCATCTGCGAGAGGTGAAGGATGCGCCGGAAGACGAGCGCGTGCTGGCCGCCAAAGAGTGTACAAACATCTATGCGCCGCTGGCGAACCGCTTAGGGATTGGTCAGCTGAAGTGGGAGCTGGAAGATTACTGCTTCCGCTATCTGCACCCGGCGGAATATAAACGGATTGCCAAACTTCTGCACGAGCGCCGTATCGACCGCGAGCACTATATCGAGGAGTTTGTCGGCGGCCTGCGCCAGGCGATGAAAGAAGAAAACGTGCGCGCCGAAGTTTACGGTCGGCCTAAGCACATCTACAGCATCTGGCGCAAAATGCAGAAGAAACACCTCGCCTTTGACGAGCTGTTTGACGTGCGCGCCGTGCGCATCGTGGCGGAGCGTCTGCAGGACTGCTACGCCGCGCTGGGGATAGTACACACTCACTTCCGTCATCTGCCCGATGAGTTCGACGACTATGTCGCCAACCCAAAACCGAACGGCTACCAGTCTATCCATACCGTGGTGCTTGGCCCTGGCGGTAAAACGGTTGAGATTCAGATCCGCACCAAACAGATGCATGAAGACGCCGAGCTGGGCGTTGCCGCGCACTGGAAATACAAAGAAGGCACCTCCGGTGGGGCGCGTTCTGGCCACGAAGACCGCATTGCCTGGCTGCGCAAGCTGATTGCGTGGCAGGAAGAGATGGCCGACTCCGGCGAGATGCTCGACGAAGTGCGTAGCCAGGTCTTTGACGATCGCGTGTACGTCTTTACCCCAAAAGGGGACGTTGTCGACCTGCCGGCGGGCTCTACGCCGCTCGATTTTGCCTACCACATCCACAGCGATGTGGGACACCGCTGCATCGGGGCGAAAATCGGCGGACGTATCGTACCGTTCACCTATCAACTGCAGATGGGTGACCAGATTGAAATCATTACCCAGAAGCAGCCCAACCCGAGCCGTGACTGGCTTAACCCGAACCTGGGCTACGTCACCACCAGCCGCGGGCGATCGAAAATTCACGCCTGGTTCCGTAAACAGGATCGTGACAAGAACATTCTTGCCGGCCGCCAGATCCTCGACGACGAGCTGGAGCATATCGGGATAAGCCTGAAAGAGGCGGAGAAATTCCTGCTGCCGCGCTACAACTTTAACGAGCTTGACGAGCTGTTAGCGGCCATTGGCGGCGGTGATATCCGTCTGAATCAGATGGTGAACTTCCTGCAGGCGCAGTTCAATAAGCCAAGCGCGGCAGAGCAGGACGCGGCGGCGCTGAAGCAGCTGCAGCAGAAAACCTACGCCCCGCAGCAGCGCAGCAAAGACAACGGCCGCGTGGTGGTTGAAGGCGTAGGTAACCTGATGCACCACATTGCCCGCTGCTGCCAGCCTATTCCGGGCGACGATATCGTCGGCTTTATCACCCAGGGACGCGGGATTTCGATTCACCGTTCTGACTGTGACCAGCTTGCCGAGCTGCAGTCGCATGCGCCGGAGCGCATCGTGGAAGCGGTCTGGGGTGAGAGCTATTCCGCTGGCTACTCGCTGGTGGTGCGCGTCACTGCCAACGACCGCAGCGGGCTGCTGCGCGACATAACGACCATTCTCGCCAACGAGAAAGTCAACGTGCTGGGCGTCGCCAGCCGCAGCGATACCCGCGAGCAGCTTGCCACCATTGATATGACCATCGAAATCTACAACCTGCAGGTGCTGGGCCGCGTGCTCGGCAAACTGAACCAGGTGCCGGATGTGATAGACGCGCGTCGTCTGCACGGCGGTTAAACACACTCTTCTGTAGGCCGGGTAAGGCTTTGCCGCCGCCCGGCTTGTTTTTTTAATGGAAAACACTATGACTCAAATCGACCGCCTGCTCGGCATCATGAAACGCCTGCGCGACCCGGAAAACGGCTGTCCGTGGGACAAAGAGCAGACTTTCGCCACCATCGCCCCGTACACCCTTGAAGAGACCTATGAGGTGCTGGACGCCATTTCCCGCGAAGATTTTGACGACCTGCGCGGCGAGCTGGGCGATCTGCTGTTCCAGGTGGTGTTCTATGCGCAAATGGCGCAGGAAGAGGGGCGCTTTAACTTTGACGATATCTGCGCTGCCATCAGCGACAAGCTTGAGCGCCGTCATCCCCATATCTTCGGCGATGCCACCGCAGGGAACAGCGCTGAGGTGCTGGCCCGCTGGGAGCAGATCAAAAGCGCTGAGCGGGCGGAAAAATCCCAGCACTCGGCGCTGGATGATATTCCGCTGAGCCTGCCCGCGCTGATGCGCGCGCATAAAATCCAGAAACGCTGCTCCGCCGTCGGTTTTGACTGGACCTCCCTCGGCCCTGTGCTGGATAAAGTGCACGAAGAGATTGACGAAGTCATGCACGAAGCGCAGCAGGCGGTAGTGGATGAAGCAAAGCTTGAGGAAGAGATGGGCGACCTGTTGTTCGCGACCGTCAACCTTTCTCGCCACCTGGGTGTAAAAGCGGAAACCGCCCTGCAAAAAGCCAACCTAAAATTCGAACGACGCTTTCGCGAAGTTGAGCGGATTGTCGCCTCGCGAGGCCTGGAAATGAGCGGAATTGACCTCGAGGCAATGGAAGAAGTCTGGCAGGAAGTAAAGCGCCAGGAATCTGATCTCTAACGAGATTTTGCGATCAAGCGCAATTTGTGTGATTTTTTAAATGACAAGCGCTTGATTTGCGTCAAAAACATTTACCCAAAAGGGGCTATTTTCTCACTCCTTATGTTTGTCATGGCCTGGAATGGAGACGGAGAATGAAAGTTTGTGGCGCTCGCCGTGTTCGGGTATACTACTTTCCCGTCCTGGTTATTCCATCGTTTCACCCTAACTTCTCAGGTTCAGCATGACAACGAACTATATTTTTGTGACCGGCGGGGTCGTATCCTCTCTGGGTAAAGGCATTGCCGCAGCCTCCCTCGCAGCCATTCTTGAAGCCCGTGGCCTCAATGTGACCATGATGAAACTGGATCCGTACATCAACGTCGATCCGGGCACCATGAGCCCAATCCAACACGGGGAAGTGTTCGTTACTGAAGACGGCGCTGAAACCGATCTGGATCTTGGCCACTACGAGCGTTTCATCCGCACCAAAATGACCCGTCGTAACAACTTCACGACTGGCCGCATCTACTCCGACGTTCTGCGTAAAGAGCGCCGTGGTGACTACCTGGGTGCAACCGTTCAGGTTATCCCGCACATCACTAACGCAATCAAAGAACGCATTGTTGCGGGTGGCGAAGGCCACGACGTGGTGCTGGTTGAAATCGGCGGTACCGTGGGTGATATCGAATCCCTGCCATTCCTGGAAGCGATTCGTCAGCTGGCGGTAGATATTGGCCGTGAGCACGCGCTGTTCATGCACCTGACTCTGGTGCCGTACATGGCCGCCGCAGGTGAAGTGAAAACCAAGCCGACTCAGCACTCTGTGAAAGAGCTGCTCTCTATTGGTATTCAGCCAGATATCCTGGTTTGCCGCTCCGATCGCGCGGTTCCGGCGAACGAACGTGCGAAAATTGCATTGTTCTGTAACGTGCCTGAAAAAGCCGTTATTTCAATGAAAGATGTCGATTCCATTTATAAAATCCCGGGCCTGTTGAAATCTCAGGGCCTGGACGATTATATTTGTAAACGATTCAGCTTGAACTGTCCGGAAGCGAACCTGTCTGAATGGGAACAGGTTATTTATGAAGAAGCCAACCCGGCAGGCGAAGTGACTATCGGTATGGTCGGCAAGTACATTGAACTGCCGGATGCCTATAAGTCAGTGATCGAAGCGCTGAAACACGGTGGTCTGAAGAACCGTGTTTCCGTGAACATCAAGCTGATTGATTCGCAGGATGTTGAAACGCGTGGCGTTGAAATCCTGAAAGATCTGGATGCTATCCTTATCCCTGGCGGCTTCGGCTACCGTGGTGTTGAAGGCAAGATCGCCACCGCGCGCTATGCGCGTGAAAACAATATTCCATACCTCGGCATCTGTCTGGGTATGCAGGTTGCGCTGATCGAATTTGCGCGCAACGTAGCGGGAATGGAAAACGCGAACTCTACGGAATTTGTGCCAGACTGTAAGTACCCTGTTGTGGCGCTTATCACTGAATGGCGTGACGAAGAAGGTAACGTCGAAGTCCGTACCGAGAAGAGCGATCTGGGTGGCACCATGCGTCTTGGCGCACAGGCCTGCCAGCTGTCTGACGATAGCGTGGTTCGCAAGCTGTACGGCGAGCCGGTCATCACCGAGCGCCATCGTCACCGCTATGAAGTCAACAACATGTTGTTGAAACCTATTGAAGCCGCGGGCCTGCGTGTTGCGGGCCGCTCCGGGGATGATCAGTTAGTCGAGATCATTGAAGTGCCAAACCATCCGTGGTTTGTCGCCTGCCAGTTCCACCCGGAATTTACTTCAACGCCACGTGACGGGCATCCGCTGTTTGCAGGCTTCGTGAAGGCCGCCAGCGACTACCAGAAGCGTCAGGCGAAGTAAAAAAAGTTAGAACGGCAACGCGTACCTTTGGTACGCGTTGTTTGTCTGGAGTTTTAGTTTAACTTGTACTGAGGAAAATCTAATGTCCAAAATCGTTAAAGTCATCGGTCGTGAAATCATCGACTCCCGTGGTAACCCGACCGTTGAAGCCGAAGTTCACCTGGAAGGTGGTTTCGTTGGTATGGCTGCTGCTCCATCAGGTGCTTCTACTGGTTCTCGCGAAGCGCTGGAACTGCGCGATGGCGACAAATCCCGCTTCCTGGGCAAAGGCGTACTGAAAGCGGTTGGCGCTGTAAACGGTCCTATTGCTCAGGCAATCCTTGGCAAAGACGCCAAAGACCAGGCTGGCATCGACAAGATCATGATCGATCTGGACGGTACTGAAAACAAATCTAACTTCGGTGCGAACGCAATCCTGGCAGTTTCTCTGGCAAACGCCAAAGCGGCTGCTGCTGCGAAAGGTATGCCACTGTTCGAGCACATCGCTGAACTGAACGGCACCCCAGGCAAATACTCCATGCCTGTACCAATGATGAACATCATCAACGGTGGTGAGCACGCAGACAACAACGTTGATATTCAGGAATTCATGATTCAGCCAGTTGGCGCGAAATCCCTGAAAGAAGCGGTACGTATGGGTTCTGAAGTGTTCCACAACCTGGCTAAAGTTCTGAAAGCTAAAGGAATGAACACTGCTGTTGGTGACGAAGGTGGCTATGCGCCAAACCTGGGTTCTAACGCAGAAGCGCTGGCCGTTATCGCAGAAGCAGTAAAAGCTGCTGGCTACGAGCTGGGCAAAGACATCACCCTTGCGATGGACTGTGCAGCATCTGAATTCTACAAAGACGGTAAATACGTTCTGGCTGGCGAAGGCAACAAAGCGTTCACCTCCGAAGAGTTCACTCACTTCCTGGAAGACCTGACCAAACAGTACCCAATCGTGTCTATCGAAGACGGTCTGGACGAGTCTGACTGGGCTGGCTTCGCATACCAGACTAAAGTACTGGGCGACAAAATCCAGCTGGTTGGTGACGACCTGTTCGTAACCAACACCAAGATCCTGAAAGAAGGCATCGAGAAAGGCATCGTTAACTCCATCCTGATCAAATTCAACCAGATCGGTTCTCTGACCGAAACTCTGGCTGCGATCAAAATGGCGAAAGACGCTGGCTACACCGCTGTTATCTCTCACCGTTCTGGCGAAACTGAAGACGCTACCATTGCCGACCTGGCTGTGGGTACCGCTGCAGGCCAGATCAAAACCGGTTCTATGAGCCGTTCTGACCGTGTTGCTAAATACAACCAGCTGATTCGTATCGAAGAAGCGCTGGGCGAAAAAGCACCATACAACGGTCGTAAAGAGATCAAAGGCCAGGCATAATTGCTTAAGCCTTAAAATGAAAATGCCAGTCGAAAGACTGGCATTTTTTTTTTGCTATTTAAAATCGACCGCCATTTGCTCCGGAATGGTCAGCCCCTGGGTGGTTTGCACGCAGCGGGCGATGTAATCCGTAAACCGGGGGGGCTTCGGCATCCCCATGCTCAGCAGCTTATCGTTGCTGAAGCGCACGTTAAGCGTGGCAAACGCACCGTATAAACGCATGGCTTTCAGCATCAGACGTTCGTTGCACGGCCCAAAAATATGTTTCAGCTCGCGGCGCATTCTGACCAGCGTTTCGTAGCTGACCTGCGCATATCTATCCCCGACGGGGGCTTTCTCCAGCGCCTGCGCCATTGCCTGATCGATATCCGCAAAGCGAACGCTGTTCTCTTCTCCCGCAGAAATGTGTACCACTTCTCCCGGACGAGCGTTGCTGTTGAGCAGCATTAACATCGCGTCGGCGCAATAATCCACCGGAACAACGTCGATCCTGTCTTCCATTGAGCACATAAATTTCTGCAGCATCAGGCCCATGCTAAAGACCCAGAAAATGCTGCTCGACGGCGTGCAGCCGTGACGGGTATGGCCGACGACGATGGACGGACGGGCGATGAGCAGCGGCAGGTCAGGGCACTCCTGGCGCATCAGCTGTTCGATGGTTGACTTCGAAAACGTGTATTCCACCAGGTGTTCAGCATTCTCTCTGAATTCCGCACTTTCGGCGACCAGTGAATCCTGCTCCGGCGTGCATGACATTGCGGTGCCGACGTGGAGGAAACGCTGCAGTCCTGTAACCTGCTCCATACGGCGCGCCAGCGCGAGCGTACCTTCAACGTTGACCTTCCAGATCAGCGGGTTATTACCAAATGAGGCCACGGCCGCACAGTTAACCACGTGCGTGACCCGATCCAGACGGGGATCGTTCAGAAAGGCTTCAGGCTGGCTGAGGTCGCCAATCAGGATATTATCCACCTTCAGGGAGGCCAGTTTGTCCTCGGGAACGTTGAACTTGCGCATGTTCTCCAGCACGCGCTCCAGCCCGCTCTGCGGATCGCTGGCGCGCGCAAGCAAAAGGAGTTTTGCAGGTTGATCGCTGGTCAGGATTTTTTCAAGAACTGCACCGCCCAGAAATCCGGTCACGCCTGTAATCAATAACATCTTCATTAATACCGTCTCATTATGATTGATGAGGCGGATTGTAGGCGTGCAAAAGTAAACGGCATTTAAATAATAAAACGCCGAAATCAATGGCGTCTTAAGCTTATTTTAAGGAAAGGGAATCAGGTGGAAATATTGGACACTATCGCAAGGGTAAAAATTCACTCTATTAAAATTTAAATTTTAAATTATTGAATTTAAATGTTTTTATGAGGTCCGTGTCGAATGGTTAACGTAATTCAAAATGTAATAAATATAATAATTTGTTACACCAAACATTTATCGAATAAATGTTTTAAATACCACTTAACTCAAATCAGACAACATAAGTCGCAGGCCGATTTATTTAGCCTGCGAATGATTTTCAGAGCAAAAGGGGAAGCGTGGCGCTGGCTGTTTGTTGACTAACGTCGCCGTAATGACCATCCAGCGCAATCATGGACGTGGTCAACAGCTCGACCAGAAGCATGACTCCAACCTTAGCATTGAGCGCGCCTGCACTTAGAGGGCCTTCTGGTTTGGCTGCAACCAGCTGCATGTCGCTCAGAGAGGCCAGCGGGCTGCGGGGCGTATTGCTGAGTGCCAGAACCTTAACGCCGCGCTTGCGGGCAAGCTTCACCACGTGGAGTAAATCCCGCGTTGAACCCGAACTGGAAATGGCCACGACCAGCGTATCTTTCGAAAGCGTTGTCGCATTCATGGCCGCGCGATGCATATCGCTAAACAGCTGTGCGGGTTTGCCCAGCCGCAGCAGCTTGTAATGCAGATACTCCCCGAGGATCGCGCTGGCCGCAACGCCATAAATCTGCACGGATTGCGCCTGGTGCAGCGCCAGCGCCGCCTTTTCAAGCAGCGTGCGGTCGAGGAGTCTGGCGGTATCCTGCAAAGCCTGAACCGACTCATCCACGACGTTATCAATCTCATCCCCCGCCTGACGCGCGGGCTGGCCCTGCTGAATATCCAGCGCAAGCGCCATTTTAAATTCGTTATAGCCCTTGCAGCCCAGCGTCCGGCAAAGGCGCGTGACGCTGGCTTCGCTGGTGTGGCTCTCGCGCGCCAGTTCAGTGATCGTCAGGTAGAGCACCCGGCCAGGATCGCTGAGGACAAACTCGCCGAGTTTTTGTTGCGTTGGGCTGTACCCGGAAGCCTCCTGGCGGAGCTTCAGCAGCAGATTTTCATGGTCCGACATGCCACGTCCTTAATGTGTTTCGCTGCGACTAGTGTGGCGGAAAGGAGGGGAAAGATGCCAGTCATTTTGAAAAAGTATGATCGGCTTCCTGGTTTTTGATGGTAATTTTCACTGCTAGATATTTATGTGGTAAAAATTTTCATCATTTAGTGGGGAGATGAAAACATGATGCAAATGTTCAGTGGTGCTTCTTCGGGGGGATGGTTTGAAAAAGCGCAGCGCTTTGGTAAATCCTTTATGTTGCCTATCGCCGTGCTGCCCGCGGCGGGCCTGCTGCTGGGAATAGGCGGCGCGTTATCGAATCCCAATACGCTGGCGGCTTATCCGTTTTTAGGTGTGGGCTGGCTGCAGGCCATTTTCACCATCATGAGCAGCGCCGGTTCAATCGTGTTTGCGAACCTCTCGGTGCTGTTTGCGGTTGGGGTCGCCGTCGGGCTGGCAAAAAGCGATAAGGGTACGGCTGGGCTGGCGGCATTACTCGCTTTTCTGGTGATGAATGCTACCATCAACGCGCTGCTGATCCTCACCGGTAAACTGGCGCATGAGAATCCGGGTGCAGTTGGGCAGGGCATGACGCTGGGGATCCAGACGCTGGAAACCGGCGTGTTTGGCGGCGTGGTGATTGGGCTGGTGACCTGCACGCTCCATCATCGGTTTAATAAAATTGCGCTTCCGCAGTTCCTGGGCTTTTTTGGCGGCTCGCGCTTTGTTCCCATAATCAGCTCGCTGGCGGCGATACTCGTCGGCGCGCTCATGACCGTGGTCTGGCCGCATTTCCAGAAACTGATTTTTGGTCTCGGCGGGCTGGTTGATGCCACCGGCTATCTGGGCACCCTGCTGTACGGCTTTATTTTACGCATGCTGGGCCCGTTTGGTTTGCACCACATCTTCTATCTGCCGTTCTGGACTACCGCGCTCGGCGGCAGTGAGATTGTTAACGGTCACCTCGTTGAGGGCACACAGCGGATCTTCTTCGCCCAGCTGGCCGACCCGAACACGCAGCATTTCTATGAGGGCACGTCGCGCTTCATGTCCGGGCGCTTTATTACAATGATGTTTGGCCTGCTCGGCGCGTGTCTGGCGATGTACCACACGGCAAAACCGGAGAACAAAAAGCGCATTGCCGGGCTGCTGCTCTCTGCGGCGCTAACCTCGTTCCTGACCGGGATTACCGAGCCTATCGAGTTTTCCTTCCTGTTTATTGCGCCGGTGCTTTACGTCATTCATGCGCTGTTTGACGGGCTGGCGTTCATGCTCGCACACATGCTGCATATCACCATCGGGCAAACCTTCTCCGGCGGTTTTATTGACTTCGTGCTGTTCGGCATTTTGCAGGGAGAGGCCAAAACCAACTGGATGTTCGTTCCACTGGTGGGCGTGCCGTGGTTCTTCCTTTACTACTTCACCTTCCGCTACCTGATTAACCGCTTTGATTTTGCCACGCCGGGTCGGGAAAAAGAGGCGATGGCCAATGAGGTGACTTTCTCGCAGAGCGAGCGCGCCGTTGCGGTGATCGCGGGATTAGGCGGAAAAGAGAATCTGGAAGAGGTGGACTGCTGCGCCACGCGGCTTCGCGTCACGGTGAAGGACGGCAGCAAAGTGAATGACGCGGCGCTGAAAGCCACCGGCGCGCGCGGCGTTATCGTGCGCGGTAACGGGGTTCAGGTCATTTATGGCCCGCACGTCACGATTATCAAAAACGAAGTGGAAGAGATCTTATCGTAATGAAAACTGTACTGGATAACCTGAAGGGAAAACTGGTCGTCTCCTGTCAGGCGCTGGAAAATGAACCGCTGCACAGCCCGTTTATTATGTCGCGGATGGCGCTGGCGGCGGCGCAGGGCGGGGCCGCAGCCATTCGTGCCAACAGCGTGGTGGATATCGAGGCAATTAAGCAGCAGGTGTCTTTGCCTGTTATCGGCATCATCAAACGGGATTACCCGGAAAGCGAGGTGTTTATCACCGCCACGATGAAAGAGGTGGATGAGCTCATGACCGTTTCTCCGGAAATCATTGCGCTTGATGCGACGGCGCGTGAGCGTCCCGGTGGAGAATCCCTGGAAACGCTGGTCACGCGCATCCGCTCACGCTATCCCTCGGTACTGCTGATGGCCGATATTTCCACCTTGGGCGAAGCCGTGACGGCGCAGGCGCTGGGTTTTGACTGCGTCGGCACCACGCTTTACGGCTATACGGCGGAAACGGCGGGCCATTCGCTTCCGGAAAATGACTGCGCGTTCCTGAAGGCCGTGCTGGCCGCCGTTACGGTTCCCGTGATTGCCGAAGGCAACGTGGATACGCCTGAACGCGCGGCCAGATGCCTGGCGCTGGGCGCGCATACGGTCGTCGTCGGCGGCGCGATCACCCGTCCACAGCAAATTACCGAGCGTTTTATGGCGGCGATTGGCGCGCAAAGCACCGATGGAGCATGACCATCCGGCGGGGATCTGCGATACTTATCGTTTATCCCCTTTACTGAGATGACTATGCAGTACCCGATTAACGAGATGTTCCAGACCCTGCAAGGCGAGGGTTACTTTACCGGCGTTCCCGCTATTTTCATTCGTTTACAGGGATGCCCGGTTGGCTGTGCCTGGTGTGATACCAAACATACGTGGGATAAGCTCGCAGATCGGGAAGTGTCGCTGTTTAGCATTCTGGCGAAAACCAAAGAGAGCGATAAGTGGGGCGCGGGCAGTTCTGAAGATCTGCTGGCCATTATTGGTCGTCAGGGCTGGACGGCGCGCCACGTGGTGATCACCGGCGGTGAACCCTGCATCCACGATCTGACGCCGCTGACCGAGCTGCTCGAAAAGAACGGCTACAGCTGCCAGATTGAGACCAGCGGCACCCATGAAGTGCGCTGTTCACACACGACCTGGGTGACTGTATCGCCAAAAGTGAATATGCGCGGCGGGTATGACGTGCTGTCTCAGGCGCTGGAACGCGCGGATGAGATTAAGCACCCGGTAGGGCGCGTGCGTGATATCGAAGCGCTGGATGAACTGCTGGCCACGCTGACGGATGAAAAGCAGCGCGTCATTGCGCTACAGCCGATCAGCCAGAAAGACGACGCGACGCGCCTGTGCATTGAAACCTGTATTGCGCGCAACTGGCGCCTGTCGATGCAGACGCACAACTATCTGAATATCGCCTGATCGTTGCGCGGCCCCGCCTATCGCGGGGCCCGTTCTGAAGGAAGCAATGCCCAGGTGACTCCCGCCGAAGCGAGACAAATTGCGCTGTTGAAGAGTAGCGCATACTGTGCGGCGCTGGCCATTCCCAGCGGCAGCAGCAGCGCATACAGCGACGCGGTAACGGCGATCCCCATTGCTCCGCCCAGCGAACTGCCCATCTTGTAAACCCCTGAGGCCACGCCAACTTTGTTTTCAGGCGCATTCATTACCGCAGTATCCGTTGACGGCGTGGCGTAACACCCCAGCCCCAGGCCAAATAAAATGTTGCTGAGAAAAACGGTGACAATATAGATCTCTTTGCTTAAGAAAGTGCAGGAGATCAGCGTGATACCCGTTGCGGTCAGCAGCGGCCCGGTCATCATCGGCAGGCGCGCCCCGTAACGCTGGAGCAGCTTTTCCCCGACCCGAATCATCGCCAGCACGGTGACCAGATATCCCAGCGTCATGATGCCGGTTTGTAGCGGCGAAAGATGGTGTCCTTGCTGCAGCCAGATACTGGCGATCATCATGGTGCCAATGCAGCCGTTGAGCAAAAAATTTGAGAATACCGACGCGCTGTAGGCCCGGTTTTTAAACAGGGCAAAATCAATCAGCGCCACATCACCTTTACGTCGCCCGGTAAGCACAAAGAAGACCGCAGCCAGCGCGGCGCTACCCAGCACAAGTAGCGATAAAACGCTGCTCCAGCCCCAGCTGTGCCCTTTACTGATAAATAGGTTCAGCAGCACCAGCATGCAGACAAAGCTCACCAGGCCGCTGATATCCAGCTTATGGCGGCTCGCGGCGTCGCTTCGGCTTTCCGGCGTACCGCGGATCAGCAGCAGCGCCGCCACCGCGACCAGCATGGAAAAAACAAAAATCCAGCGCCAGCCGAGCGTGGTGGCAATAGTCCCGCCGACAAACGCGCTCAGGCCGCTGCCGCCCCATGAACCAATGACCCAAAAGCTGATGGCCCGCTGCCGCGCGTTTCCTTCATACCACGTTTTAATCAGCGCCAGCGTGGCGGGCATGATGCAGGCCGCTGACAGCCCCTGTATCGCTCTTCCCAGCAGAAACAGAACCGGCTCCCACGAGATGAAAAGCAGGGCGCTTCCGACGATGCTCAGCATCAGGCCGATATAGGTCATGCGCATACGCCCAAACTTGTCGGCAAATCCCCCGCAGGCAACGACAAAACAGCCGCTGAACAAGGCGCTGAGGCTGACCGCCAGCGTGAGGGTTTCGAGGGAGATAGTCAGGCTATTTTTCATTGCCGGGACAACGTTAATCACCGACTGCGCAAATAACCAGAACGTCAGAACGCTCATCACAATACCGGCCAGCAGCCGATCGTTACCGGCGTAGGTCGGTGTGCCTGTCAGGGGAACGGTACTCATCGTGCAAGCCTCCGGGGTGGGCGAGAATTAACGCAGATAATGTTCGGTCAACGCGCTCCAGAGTGCCGCGCCGGTGAGGAGAAGCTTGTCGTTAAAGTCATAGCCTGGGTTATGCACCATGCAGCGCTCAGGCTCATCTCCCGCACCGAGGGTGAAGTAGCAGCCGTTGGGATTTTTCTCGAGCATGAACGCAAAATCTTCGCTTCCCATAAAGGCATTCACCGACGAGACGGCATCCTGACCGAACAGGTCGGTCGCTACCGTACGCACCATTTCATTGGCCTGCGGGTTATTCCTTAGCACCGGACTCCCGTTCACGTGACGGATCGTGGCCGTGGCGTTGAAGCTCTCAGCCTGCGCCACGGCGATATCATGGATCCGCTGCAGCACGGTTTGACGCACCGTTTCATCCAGCGTGCGAACGGTCAGCTTCATTAACACCTTGTCGTTGATGATATTCGGAGCATGACCCGCCTGGATGCTGCCCACGGTCACGACGACCGGCTGGAACGGGGTAATATTCCTCGACACAATCGACTGCAGGGCGAGGGTGATGTGGCAGGCAACCAGCGTGGCATCGACGGTGTGTTCCGGAACGGCGCCGTGTCCTCCCACCCCGTTGACTTCAATATGAACGGTGTCCGAAGAGGCCATCATGGCGCCATCGCGAAGGCCGATTTTCCCGAGTGGCTGGGAGGGCATATTGTGCAGGCCGAAAATATGGTCGCAGGGGAACTGCTCAAACAGGCCATCCTCCAGCATGATGCGTCCGCCATACAGCAGCTCTTCCGCAGGTTGAAAAATGAGATGTAACGTACCGCTAAAGTTGCGGGTGCGAGCCAAATATTCTGCGGCATAGAGCAGCGTGGTGGTGTGGCCATCGTGCCCGCAGCCGTGGAATTTTCCCTCTACGGTGCTACTCCACGCCTTGCCGCTGTTTTCCTGCATTGGCAGTGCATCCATGTCGGCGCGCAGGCCCAGGCTTTTGCTGCTGTTGCCCACCTTCAGGGTGCCAACCACCCCGGTTTTTGCCATTCCCCGGTGGACCTCATAGCCCCATTGTTGAAGGAGTGACGCGACGCGGTCGCTGGTTTTGTGCTCCTCGAAGCCAATTTCGGGGTATCGGTGGAATTCGCGACGAAGTTCAGTGAACCGATCTTCGGTGTCCCGCAGAGCGTCAACAATTGGATGTGTCATTTTTGTTATCCTTTTCCTGCCAAACGGTGTTAGTTTCGAGTTTATGTCGATCGCATTGCCGGAAAATGCCCTTTTTTGTTGTAAAGCGACGCCTTTTTTCTGATTGTTTTTCATACGATTCAGTTATGACAAAAAATGGCGCATCATTTTTTGTCCATGCGGGGGAGCCGAATGGAGCAGCATGGGAACGAGTTTGCGGTAGTCGTTGAAGACATTCGCCTGCTCACGCAGGATGAAGGTGATTCGCTGACGATACTGTGGGTTCTGGAAGGGCAAGCCGAACTGCAAACCGCCGCAGGACGCGAGACGGTGTCAAATAACGGTCTTGCGGTGATAAACCGCTATCAGCGCTGGCGGTTCAGTAGCCAGAGCGCGAACGTGACGCTTCGTGTCGTTCTCTCCGGGCGGTGGGTAATCAAGCTGTACAATGACTTTTTTGCCCATGACTACGCGGTTCCGACAGAGTCCGGTGGAAACTGGCCGCAGTGTGACGAACTTCGGCACCTGCTGCGTCAGCTTCTGGTGGTGACGCTGGTGAACGATCCGCACCGCTTCAGGCTGGAGGCAAATCGCTGGCTGAGCGAGATCCTGCTGCTGCTGATTGGCCGCTTTCAGCAGCCTGCCCGCCAGAAACCCCGGGACCAGCACGCCGACGTCAGCAAGCGCATTGCCCGCGTGCTGGAGCGGATCAACGCCAGCTATACCCGGCGCATTACGCTGGCCGAAATTGCAGCGAGTGAGTTCGTCTCCGAAGCGTGGCTCTCCCGCCTCTTTCGAAAAGAGATGGGTGTCAGTTTTATGCAGTACATCACCGCCCTGCGGCTGGAAAAAGCGGCTGACGCCCTGCGCCTCACCAGCCGTCCTTTGCATCAGATTGCGCTGGAGCACGGGTTTGCCAGCACGCGTATGATGACCGATCGGTTCCGGCGCTATCACAATATGTCTCCGGGCGAGTTTCGTAAGGCCAGGCGGCATCGCTCCGATGCGTCTCCGCTGCGGGCAGGCACGGGCGAGCAGCGCTTTCCCATCGCGGTGGATAGGCTGTTTAGCTTGCTTAGAGGCGCTGAGAACCGCGGCTGGGAACCCGCTCCGCTAACCCACTCTCCGCGTCAGGAGCGAATAGTTGATCTGCAGCAGCTTTATCCGCTCTCGTCCGCACTGCGCCGCGCGAGGCTGGTCGTCACCCTGCGCGAGCTCGACGATTTACTGCGGGAGGATGTTCGCCAGCATCTGGAGGCGCTTCACGAGGCGATCCCAATTGAGGGGATTGATATCGCTGAACCTTTTCTCAGCAGCCGTCTGTTCGCCACGGGATGGGACGATCCCCATATGGCGGGTTACGCCTGCTGGTACAATCTGCAGCAGCTGTTTACCTGGATAGCAAAAAAAGGCTGGACGATCCTGCTGCACACGGGGGTCACCACCCGATGCGATCTTCTGAAGCGCTTTTTGCAGCTGTCGGTTAACCGATTTTTACCCGATATTACCGCAGGCTGGCACGTCGTGATGCACTGGTCTCCTCAGGCAAGCACGGAAACCCTGGAGCACGCCTGGCAGGCTCAGCGGGCGACGGTAGGGGCCTACCTTCCACAGGCAAAGTTTGGGGTGTGGCATCGCTTCTCTCCCGTGGGTACTGAACTCGGCGACGACGCGCTGTTCCATTCTGGCATTCTGGACCAGGCCGATTTCCTCGCCTGTCAGGCGGATGCCAACGAGCTGCTCGATCTGGCGCGGCTGGATCCTGCACATCTCTCCTCGGCTGAAAACTATCCCGTGCTGAAGATTCGCCAAATACTCGCCGCCCTTCGCCAGCGGCAGCGCACGCTGCCGGTATGGTTACTCTCGTGGAATACCCTTACCGGGAATACGCGGGCAACCAACGGCTGGTTTTTTCGCGGCGCGCTGCTTATGCAAAATTTACTCGGGCTTTCAGAACAGGTCTGGCTGGCGGGATTCTGGCTGAATTCCGGTTTGCAGGGGGAAGCCAGGGCGAACAACACCCTCGATACATCGAGCCTTGCGCTTCAGTATAATCACGGCCTTCCGCGGCCTATCTACTGGGTGCTCTGGCTGTGGCAACGCCTGCGGGGAGAAGTGCTCATCAACGACAAGAGCGTGCTGCTGCTCCGCCATCAGGGGGGCTATCAGCTGCTACTGCGTAACGTGGTGGTGTTCAATCCGCTGCTCTCCAGCGAGGAAGCTTTTATCCAACGTTTTCAACAGCAATATCATCTGCAGCTACAGGGGATGTGCGGCGAGTGGCGCATCAGGCGCCATCTGTTCGATCGGCACAATGGTGCGCTCTACCCGCTGCTGGAAGGGGTACGCAGCGACAGCGGGCCTGATGAAGAGATGTGGCGCTGGATTGCGCACAAAGCGCGTCCAACGCTTTCCTTACGCGATGAACGGCTTAATGACGGCTGGCAAATGACAGAATCACTGGAAAGTAACGCGCTCGTGCTCTATGAGTTCATGCCGCTAAACGGGCGTGATGAAGAGGATCACTCCCCGCGATAGATACAGCCAGCGGTGCAGGTCTCTTTGATCATCACCGCGCTCAGCAGCGGCACCAGCGGCTTCATCTGATCCCAAATCCATTTCGCCAGCACTTCGCTGGTCGGGTTTTCAAGGCCCGGGATATCATTCAGGTAGTAATGATCCAGACGATCGTAGGTCGGCTTAAACGCCGCCTTCAGCTCGGCAAAATCCATGATCCAACCGGTATGAGGATCAACTTCACCGGTGATCTCAAGACGCACCATGAACGAATGCCCGTGCAGACGGCCGCATTTATGCCCTTCAGGGACATGCGGAAGGTGGTGGGCGGCTTCGAAGGTGAAATCTTTAAACAGTGTGGTGGACATGATCGCTCTCAGTAATGCGGAAAAAACCGCCGCATAGTACCGGAAAGCACAATTTTTAGCATTAACTAAAACGGCTCTGAAGCCAGGCGTCTCGTTAACGGGCATTTTTTGTGGGTTTTATCGATAATTTTCAGTGGGTTAATTAATCGGTTTTATCGTTAAGTATGACAACTAAAACAGGTTAGTCCATTTGGTTATTTATTATTTCCATCCCTTCTTTAATTGTTATTATCCTCGCCGTTAACCTTATCTTCAGTTTGGATTTATTCGCTTAAAGTCCGCTTGGCTACTGGAACATAACGACGCATGACAACACAGGCCCCACCTTCAAATTTGCTTCCCCTGAACCCGGAGCAACTGGCGCGCCTTCAGGCTGCCACCTCTGATTTTTCTCCCACTCAGCTTGCCTGGGTCTCCGGTTATTTCTGGGGAATGCTCAATCAGCAGCCTGGCGCTGTGGCGGGTGCACCAGTAACGGCCGTTGAAATTCCGGCCATTACGCTGATTTCCGCCTCGCAGACGGGCAATGCGCGCCGCGTGGCCGAAGCGCTGCGTGACGACCTGCTGGCCGCCAAACTGAACGTGAACCTGGTCAACGCCGGGGATTATAAATTTAAGCAAATCGCGTCAGAAAAAATGCTGGTGGTGGTCGCCTCTACCCAGGGCGAAGGTGAACCCGCTGAAGAAGCGGTGGCGCTGCACAAGTTCCTGTTCTCGAAAAAAGCGCCGAAGCTGGATGGCACGGCGTTTGCCGTATTTGGCCTTGGCGATACCTCGTATGAATTCTTCTGCCAGTCCGGTAAAGACTTCGACAGCAGGCTGGCGGAGCTGGGCGCGGAGCGCCTGCTGGACCGCGTTGACGCGGATGTCGAATACCAGACCGCCGCCGCCGAATGGCGTGCCCGCATTGTTGAGGTGCTGAAAGCGCGCGTGCCGAAAGAGACGTCGGCGCAGGCCGCCTTCACCGCGACGGGGGCCGTCAACGACATCCACACCAGCCCGTACACCAAAGAGGCGCCGCTGACGGCGAGCCTGTCGGTGAACCAGAAAATTACCGGCCGCGACTCGGAAAAAGACGTGCGCCATATCGAAATCGATCTCGGCGACTCTGGCCTGCGCTATCAGCCGGGCGACGCGCTGGGTATCTGGTACCAGAACGATCCGGCTCTGGTGAAAGAGCTGGTTGAGCTGCTGTGGCTGAAGGGGGACGAGCCCGTCACCGTTGACGGCAAAACCCAGTCGCTTTCAGAGGCGCTGCAGTGGCATTTCGAACTGACGGTGAATACCCCGAATATCGTCGAAAATTATGCCACCTTAACGCGCAGCGAATCCCTGCTGCCGCTGGTGGGCGACAAGGCGAAGCTGCAGCATTACGCCGCGACGACGCCAATTGTCGATATGGTCCGTTTCTCTCCGGCTCAGCTGGATGCCGATGCGCTAATCGGCCTGCTGCGACCGCTGACACCGCGCCTGTACTCCATCGCCTCTTCGCAGGCCGAAGTGGAGCGTGAAGTGCATGTTACCGTCGGCGTGGTGCGCTACGACATCGAAGGCCGCGCTCGCGCGGGTGGGGCATCTAGCTTCCTGGCGGATCGCGTGGAAGAAGAGGGCGAAGTGCGCGTCTTTATCGAGCACAACGACAACTTCCGCCTCCCGGCGAACCCGGAAACGCCGGTCATCATGATTGGCCCGGGCACCGGCATTGCGCCGTTCCGCGCCTTCATGCAGCAGCGCGCGGCAGATGAAGCGCCGGGTAAAAACTGGCTGTTCTTCGGCAACCCGCACTTTACCGAGGATTTCCTCTACCAGGTTGAGTGGCAGCGCTATGTTAAAGAAGGCGTACTGACCCGCATCGATCTAGCCTGGTCCCGCGACCAGAAAGAAAAAGTATACGTACAAGACAAACTGCGCGAACAGGGCGCAGAGCTGTGGCGCTGGATCAATGACGGTGCCCACATTTATGTCTGCGGCGACGCCAATCGCATGGCGAAAGACGTTGAGCAGGCACTGCTGGAAGTGATTGCCGAATTCGGCGGTATGGATGCCGAAACGGCGGATGAATTTTTAAGTGAGCTGCGCGTTGAGCGCCGTTATCAGCGAGATGTCTACTAATGAGCGAAAAACATCCAGGGCCACTGGTGGTCGAAGGTAAACTGACAGACGCCGAGCGCATGAAGCTGGAAAGCAACTATCTGCGCGGCACCATTGCTGAAGATCTGAATGACGGTCTCACCGGCGGCTTCAAAGGCGACAACTTCCTGCTGATCCGCTTCCACGGTATGTACCAGCAGGACGATCGCGACATCCGCGCCGAGCGTGCCGAACAGAAGCTGGAGCCGCGTCATGCGATGCTGCTGCGCTGCCGCCTGCCGGGCGGGGTGATCACCACCAAACAGTGGCAGGCCATCGACAAGTTTGCCGGTGAAAACACGATTTATGGCAGCATCCGCCTGACCAACCGTCAGACCTTCCAGTTCCACGGCATTCTGAAGAAGAACGTGAAGCCGGTGCATCAGATGCTGCACTCGGTCGGGCTGGACGCGCTGGCGACCGCCAACGACATGAACCGTAACGTGCTTTGCACCTCGAACCCGTATGAGTCCGAGCTGCACGCCGAAGCCTATGAGTGGGCGAAGAAGATCTCTGAGCATCTGCTGCCGCGCACCCGCGCCTATGCGGAGATTTGGCTCGATCAGGAAAAAGTCGCTACCACGGACGAAGAACCGATCCTTGGCCAGACCTATCTGCCGCGTAAGTTTAAAACCACGGTCGTGATCCCACCGCAGAACGATATCGATCTGCACGCCAACGACATGAACTTCGTGGCGATTGCCGAAAACGGCAAGCTGATTGGCTTTAACCTGCTGGTGGGCGGCGGCCTGTCTATTGAACACGGTAACAAGAAAACCTACGCCCGCACCGCGAGCGAGTTCGGCTTCCTGCCGCTGGAGCACACGCTGGCCGTGGCGGAAGCGGTAGTGACCACGCAGCGCGACTGGGGCAACCGTACCGACCGTAAAAACGCGAAAACCAAATACACCCTGGAGCGCGTGGGCGTTGAGACGTTCAAAGAGGAAGTGGAGCGTCGCGCAGGCATCAAGTTTGAGCCGATCCGCCCTTACGAATTCACCGGTCGCGGCGATCGCATTGGCTGGGTGAAGGGTATCGACAATAAATGGCACCTGACGCTGTTTATTGAAAACGGCCGTATTCTGGATTATCCGGGCCGTCCGCTCAAAACCGGTCTGCTGGAAATTGCTAAGATCCATAAAGGCGAATTCCGCATTACCGCTAACCAGAATCTCATTATTGCCGGCGTGCCGGAGAGCCAGAAGGCGAAGATCGAGAAGCTGGCGCGCGACCACGGGTTAATGGATGCGGTTAAGCCGCAGCGTGAAAACTCGATGGCCTGCGTGTCGTTCCCGACCTGCCCGCTGGCGATGGCCGAAGCGGAACGTTTCCTGCCGTCATTCACTGACAAGGTAGAAGCGATTCTGGAAAAACACGGTATTCCGGACGAGCATATTGTTATGCGCGTCACCGGCTGCCCGAACGGCTGCGGTCGCGCGATGCTGGCCGAGCTGGGTCTGGTGGGGAAAGCGCCGGGGCGCTATAACCTGCACCTGGGCGGTAACCGTATCGGCACGCGCATTCCGCGTATGTTCCGCGAGAACATTACCGAGCCGGAAATCCTTGATTCCATCGACGAGCTTGTCGGGCGCTGGGCGAAAGAGCGCGAAGCGGGTGAAGGCTTCGGCGACTTTACGGTGCGTGCGGGCATCATTCGCCCGGTGCTCGATCCCGCAAGGGATTTCTGGGAGTAACCACGAGAGGTAATTATGTCCGTACTCGATCTAAACGCCCTTAACGATCTGCCTAAAGTCGAACGCATTCTGGCGCTGGCAGAAACCAATGCCCACCTTGAAAAGCTTGACGCCGAAGGGCGCGTGGCGTGGGCGCTGGAAAACCTGCCGGGAGACTATGTGCTCTCGTCGAGCTTTGGTATTCAGGCGGCGGTCAGCCTGCATCTGGTGAATCAGATCCGTCCGGACATTCCGGTGATCCTCACCGATACCGGTTACCTGTTCCCGGAAACCTACCAGTTTATTGACGAGCTGACGGACAAGCTCAAGCTGAACCTCAAAGTTTACCGCGCGACGGAAAGCGCGGCCTGGCAGGAGGCGCGCTACGGTAAGCTGTGGGAGCAGGGCGTTGAGGGCATTGAGAAATACAATGAGATCAACAAAGTCGAGCCGATGAACCGGGCGCTGAAAGAGCTCAATGCGCAGACGTGGTTTGCGGGCCTGCGTCGCGAGCAGTCCGGCAGTCGTGCAACCTTACCGGTGCTGGCGGTCCAGCGCGGGGTGTTTAAAGTGCTGCCGATTATCGACTGGGATAACCGGACGGTGTATCAGTATCTGCAAAAACACGGGCTGAAGTACCATCCGCTGTGGGACCAGGGCTATCTGTCGGTGGGCGACACCCACACCACGCGCAAATGGGAACCGGGAATGGCGGAAGAAGAGACGCGATTCTTTGGGCTGAAGCGCGAGTGCGGGCTGCACGAAGGGTGATCCTTTATCCACCCTCTCCCTGTGGGAGAGGGTTTGGGTGAGGGCATCAGGCCGCGCTATGCTTAACCACCTCAGGCTTTCCCCGCCTTCGCCAGCTCCTTCACCAGCGGCAGCATGACCTTCACCACATCACGACTGCGGTGCTCAATCCGCTGCGGCAGCGCGCTGTCAATGTGCTGCTGATTATCCAGCATCACGTTGTGCCAGCTTGTCCCGTCCGGGAAGGCTTTCGATTTAGCGCGTTGCTGATAGCCATCTTTTTTGCCCAGTGCCCAGTTTGTCGCTTCCACGTACAGCACCGGAATGCCCGCCTTATCGAAGACTTCCCCGTCGTTGCAGCAGCCCGTTCCTCGTGGATAATCGGGGTTACCGCCAGGGTTGCTGGTGGCAAAAACGCCATGGCTGCGGGCTATCGCCAGCGCCCGGTCGCGCGTCAGTTTCCGCACGGGTCCCGGCGTACTCTGCCCGCTGTTGAAATAAAGCTTGTCGCCGACGATCAGGTTATCAAGGTTGATCACCAGCAGCGTATTTTTCTTCTCCTCAGCGCTCATGCGTTTGAGGAGATTCTCAGCGCCGAGTTTGCCCTCTTCTTCACCGCTGGTAGCCACGAAACGAATGCCATACTGGGTTGGAATATCTTTCATCCGCTCGGCCAGTTCGAGCATCACGCCCAGGCCCGCCGCGTTGTCGTCCATGCCCTGCAGCGTCAGCCCGCCGAGGTTGTTATCCGTATCGGCATCGCTCATCGGGGCGTAGGTATCAAGGTGCGCCATAATAATAATCTGTTCAGCCGCGCTACCTTCATGCGCCGCGATAACCGTACTGCCGGTCACGTTATGCCAGTTTTTCGTTTTATTTCGTGAGGTATAGACGTAGCGGCTGTGAAACGACCTGATATCGCTCTGATAGCCCATCCCGGCAAACTGCTGGCGAAGATAGTCCGCGGAGAGCATCTCCGCAGGCGAGCCGGTCATGCGGCCAGGAAAGACGGTGGCAATATGCCGCGCCTGCATAGTGGCGATTTCACCATAAGGTTGGTTTTTTGCCTGGGCAGGAAGAATAAAGCAAACGCCGAGCGCCAGGGCAGCAATACGGTGGCGCGTTGCGGAAAACATAGTGAGTCCTTAAAAACAGAGCAAAATATTAACCCGCCTAGTATGAAACTGTGATCGCCCATACACAATTTGAATTGCTCTTAAATGCCCGATATTTCGCATGTTAAGCACTTTTTGGTATTAGCTTTTTCACGGCGTTATTCCATTGAGTAACTACTCATTCCAATTCGTAATTTCATTCGGTCTAAGCCGCCCCCTATAGTCCCTTTATTCCTCGTTGTTAGTGAGTTGTTGCTTGTGGACTATCTGCCCTTATTTGCCGCGATAAAAGAGAAGCCGGTGCTGGTTGTAGGCACGGGTGAAATTGCCGATCGCAAAATCGCGTTTTTGCAGCGCGCAGGGGCGCAGGTGCGGGTAGTGGCAGAAGCGGATTTTGACGAATCACAAATCGATACCGTAGTGCTGGTGATTGCGGCGACCGAAGATCGCGACCTGAACCGGCGGATTTCCGACGCCGCTCAGGCCCGTTACCGCCTGGTGAACGTGGTGGACGACCAGCCGTTATGCTCGTTTATCTTCCCGTCGATCGTTGACCGTTCTCCGCTGCTGGTGGCGATCTCCTCCGGCGGTACCGCACCGGTGCTGGCGCGCGTGCTGCGTGAAAAAATCGAAGCGCTGCTGCCGACCAGCCTCGGGCGCATGGCGGAAAAAGCCAGCTTCTGGCGCAACCACCTTAAAACGCGCCTGACCAGCGTAACGGAACGCCGTCGCTTCTGGGAACGCGTGTTTCGCGGCCGCTTTGCCAGCCTGATGCATGCCGGTAATGAGACGGCAGCGCAGAAAATCCTCGAGGACGAACTGGATAACCCCGGCAGCACGGGCGGGGAGATCATTCTGGTGGGGGCAGGGCCGGGCGATGCCGGGCTCCTGACGCTGCGCGGCCTGCAGGTGCTGCAGGACGCGGACGTGGTGTTCTACGACCATCTGGTCACCGACGGCGTGCGCGAGCTGATCCGTCGCGACGCGGAGCAAATCTGCGTCGGCAAACGGGCTGGCGAGCACTCGGTGCCGCAGCACGACACTAACCAGATGCTGGTTGACGCCGCCAAAGCGGGTAAAACCGTGGTGCGCCTGAAAGGGGGCGATCCGTTTATCTTCGGCCGCGGCGGCGAAGAGCTGCAGGCGGCAGCCGAAGCGGGCGTACCGTTCCAGGTGGTGCCCGGCATCACGGCGGCCTCTGCGGTGACGGCCTACGCCGGTATTCCGCTGACCCACCGCGATTACGCCCAGAGCGTCACCTTTGTGACCGGCCACTACAAGGCCGACAGCACGCCGTTCGACTGGTCGCATCTCGCCCAGAGCCGCCAGACGCTGGCGATCTACATGGGCACGATGAAGGCCGCGGACATCAGCGAACAGCTTATTCAGCACGGTCGCGAGGCGACGACGCCCGTTGCCGTCATTTCTCGCGGCACGCGCGTCGATCAGCACGTTGCGACGGGCACGCTGGAACATCTTGCAACCCTGGCGAAAGACGCCCCGATGCCCGCCCTGATCGTGGTGGGTGAAGTGGTGCAGCTGCACAGCACGCTCGCCTGGTTCCAACACACAACCGATACAGAAGGCTTTGGTTCTTCTGTCGTAAATTTGGCTTAAGGAACGGTTATGGACCAAAAACGTCTTACACACCTGCGGCAGCTCGAAGCGGAGAGTATCCATATCATCCGCGAAGTGGCCGCCGAGTTTTCTAACCCGGTGATGATGTACTCCATCGGTAAAGATTCCAGCGTCATGCTGCATCTGGCGCGTAAAGCGTTTTATCCGGGCACGCTGCCGTTCCCGCTGCTGCACGTGGATACCGGCTGGAAATTCCGCGAAATGTACGAGTTCCGCGACCGTACCGCGAAGGCCTACGGCTGCGAGCTGCTGGTGCACAAAAACCCGGAAGGGGTGGCGATGGGCATTAACCCGTTCGTGCACGGCAGCGCCAAACACACCGATATCATGAAAACCGAAGGGCTGAAGCAGGCGCTGAACAAATACGGTTTTGACGCGGCCTTCGGCGGCGCGCGCCGTGACGAGGAGAAATCCCGCGCCAAAGAGCGTATCTACTCCTTCCGCGACCGCTTCCACCGCTGGGATCCGAAAAACCAGCGTCCGGAGCTGTGGCACAACTACAACGGTCAGATCAACAAAGGCGAAAGCATTCGCGTCTTCCCGCTCTCCAACTGGACCGAGCTGGATATCTGGCAGTACATCTACCTGGAAAACATCGAGATCGTTCCGCTGTATCTCGCCGCCGAGCGCCCGGTGCTGGAGCGTGACGGCATGCTGATGATGATCGACGACGATCGCATCGACCTGCAGCCGGGTGAAGTGATCAAAAAACAGATGGTGCGTTTCCGCACCCTCGGCTGCTGGCCGCTGACCGGCGCGGTGGAGTCCAGTGCGCAGACGCTGCCGGAGATCATCGAAGAGATGCTGGTGTCGACCACCAGCGAGCGACAGGGGCGCGTGATTGACCGCGACCAGGCAGGCTCCATGGAGCTGAAGAAACGTCAGGGTTATTTCTAAGGAGCCGCCATGAACACCACTATTGCTCAACAAATTGCCAAAGAAGGCGGCGTGGAAGCGTATCTGCACGCGCAACAACACAAAAGCCTGCTGCGTTTTCTGACCTGCGGCAGCGTGGATGACGGGAAAAGTACCCTGATTGGCCGCCTGCTGCACGATACGCGCCAGATTTACGAAGATCAGCTCTCTTCCCTGCATAATGACAGTAAGCGTCACGGCACCCAGGGTGAAAAACTCGACCTGGCCCTGCTAGTGGACGGCCTGCAGGCGGAGCGCGAGCAGGGCATCACCATCGACGTGGCCTACCGCTACTTCTCTACCGAGAAGCGCAAATTTATTATCGCTGACACCCCGGGGCACGAGCAGTACACACGCAACATGGCGACCGGCGCGTCCACCTGCGACCTGGCGATCCTGCTGATGGACGCGCGTAAAGGCGTGCTGGATCAGACCCGTCGTCACAGCTTTATCTCGACGCTGCTGGGGATCAAACACCTGGTGGTGGCGGTCAACAAGATGGATCTGGTCAACTTCAGCGAAGAGAAGTTCGAGGAGATCCGCCAGAGCTACCTGACCTTTGCCGAACAGCTGCCGGGCAACCTGGATATTCGCTTTGTGCCGCTCTCGGCGCTGGAAGGGGATAACGTCGCCTCCCAGAGCGCGAACATGCCGTGGTACAGCGGTCCGACGCTGCTGGAGGTGCTGGAAACCGTTGAAATTCAGCGCGTGGTCGACACCCAGCCGATGCGCTTCCCGGTGCAGTACGTGAACCGTCCAAACCTCGATTTCCGCGGTTTCTCAGGCACCCTGGCGTCAGGCTCCGTGAAGGTAGGTCAGCGCGTCAAGGTGCTGCCATCCGGCGTGGAATCGACTATCGCCCGCATCGTTACCTTCGACGGTGACCTGCAGGAAGCGGGCGCCGGTGAAGCCGTAACGCTGGTGCTGAAAGACGAAATTGATATCAGCCGCGGCGACCTGCTGGTCGATGCGCAGGAAACGCTGGCGGCAGTGCAGGGGGCTTCCGTGGACGTGGTGTGGATGGCAGAACAGCCGCTGACCGCTGGCCAGAGCTATGACATCAAAATTGCCGGCAAGAAAACCCGCGCCCGCGTGGACGGTATTCAGTTCCAGGTGGATATCAACAACCTGACCCAGCGTGACGTCACCGAGCTGCCGCTGAACGGCATTGGTCTGGTCGATCTGACCTTCGACGAACCGCTGGTGCTGGATCCGTATCAGCAGAACCCGGTCACGGGAGGTCTTATCTTTATCGACAGGCTGACCAACGTTACCGTCGGGGCCGGTATGGTTCGCGAACCGATTAAACAGGCTGCCGCGACGTCTGAATTCAGCGCCTTCGAGCTGGAACTGAACGCGCTGGTGCGTAAACACTTCCCGCACTGGGGCGCACGCGATCTGCTGGGAGGCAAGTAATGGCCGCCCATGATGAGAACGTCGTCTGGCATCCTCATCCGGTGACCGTCGCCCAGCGCGAACAGCTCCATGGTCACCGTGGGGTTGTGCTGTGGTTTACCGGGCTGTCCGGCTCGGGTAAATCGACGGTGGCAGGCGCGCTGGAAGAGGCGTTGCATCAGCAGGGCGTAAGCACGTACCTGCTGGATGGCGATAACGTGCGTCACGGCCTGTGCAGCGATTTAGGGTTTAGCGACGATGACCGCAAAGAAAACATCCGCCGGGTGGGCGAAGTCGCCAGCCTGATGGCTGACGCCGGGCTGGTGGTGCTGACCGCGTTTATCTCTCCGCACCGCGCCGAGCGCCAGATGGTGCGCGAACGCGTGGGCCAGGATCGCTTTATCGAGGTGTTTGTCGATACGCCGCTGGAGATTTGCGAAGCGCGCGACCCGAAAGGGCTGTACAAGAAAGCGCGTGCCGGAGAGCTGCGCAACTTCACCGGAATTGACGCGGTATACGAAGCGCCTGAATCGCCTGAAATTCACCTGGAAGGTCAACAATTGGTAACAAATTTAGTAAGCCAATTATTAGACCTGCTCAGGCGGGACGATATTATCAGATCCTGAGGCGGTATCGTTCGGGAGCTGTCTTCCCGAACGATGAGTCACGGTCACAGGATTAGCTATGCGCAACAGTGAACATTACATCACCACCACCGGGTCGGAGCCGCTAGCGACCGACGACGAAACGACCTGGTCATTTCCTGGGGCCATCATTGGCTTCGTCTCATGGCTGCTGGCGCTTGGCATTCCGTTTCTTATCTACGGCGGCAACACGCTGTTCTTCTTTCTCTACACCTGGCCTTTCTTTCTGGCGTTGATGCCCGTGGCGGTTGTTGTCGGCATTGCGCTGCACTCTCTGCTCAACGGCAAGCTCCTCTACAGCACCGTGGTCACGATTGTGACGGTGGTTCTGATGTTTGGTCTGTTATTTTTGTGGCTCATGGGCTAACTTCAGCCATAATTCAAACCGTAACCAACTGTGTAACGATATTGTGCAGGACGATTCTGCGGAAAAAATGTGGTACATTTGCCCGCGATGTTGCGGCATCTCTGTTACCCCGGCGTAGTGCTCTGGGGAAGTCTTGGGATGATGATGCCGTTTTTCAGGGGGCAGGATGGGTAAACTAACGCTGCTGTTGCTGGCTTTGCTAATCTGGCTGCAATATTCGCTGTGGTTCGGTAAGAACGGACTTCACGACTATAGCCGGGTGAGCGATGACGTCGCGGCTCAGCAGGCAACAAACGCCAAACTTAAGGCGCGAAACGATCAACTCTTTGCTGAAATTGATGACCTCAATGGCGGGCAGGAGGCGATTGAGGAACGCGCACGCAATGAACTCAGTATGACTAAGCCGGGCGAAACCTTTTATCGTCTGGTTCCGGATGCGTCTAAACGCAATCAGGGCTCAGCACAAAACAATCGATAATCAGGCCCAGGATTACGACATGGCAGTAACTTTTTCGGACGTATGCGCCGTGGTGCCGGCCGCAGGTTTTGGCCGGCGCATGCAGACAGAATGTCCCAAGCAGTACCTCTCTATTGGCGATAAAACGATCCTCGAGCACGCCGTGGCGGCGCTGCTGGCGCACCCGCGGGTGACGCGTGTGATCATCGCTATCAGCCCTGGCGATGCGCGCTTCGCGCAGCTGCCGCTGGCAAATCATCCACAGATTACCGTCGTTGACGGTGGCGCCGAGCGCGCCGATTCCGTGCTGGCGGGCATTCAGGCCGCCGGAAACGCTCCGTGGGTGCTGGTGCATGACGCGGCGCGTCCTTGCCTGCATCAGGACGATCTTGCGCGCCTGCTGGCGCTGAGCGAAACAAGCAAGGTTGGCGGGATTCTGGCTGCACCGGTGCGCGACACCATGAAGCGCGCCGAGCCGGGAAAACAGGCTATCGCCCACACGGTTGATCGAGTCGATTTATGGCACGCGCTGACGCCACAATTTTTCCCCCGCGAATTACTCCACGACTGCCTAACGCGAGCGCTTAAAGAAGGCGCGACCATCACGGACGAAGCCTCCGCGCTGGAGTATTGCGGTTTCCACCCTGAGCTTGTTGAAGGACGCGCTGATAATATAAAAGTGACGCGTCCGGAAGATTTACAGCTCGCGGAATTTTATCTTACCCGTTCGACCCATCAGGAGAAGGCATAATGCGAATTGGACACGGTTTTGATGTACACGCCTTTGGCGGAGAAGGCCCAATTATCATTGGCGGCGTGCGCATTCCCTATGAAAAAGGACTGCTGGCGCATTCTGATGGCGACGTGGCACTGCATGCGCTGACCGACGCGCTGTTGGGCGCTGCCGCGCTGGGTGATATCGGCAAGCTGTTCCCGGACACCGACCCGGCATTTAAAGGCGCGGACAGCCGCGAACTGCTGCGCGAAGCGTGGCGCCGCATTCAGGCGAAAGGCTACACCCTCGGCAACGTCGACGTGACGATTATTGCCCAGGCCCCGAAAATGCTGCCGCACATTCCGCAGATGCGCGTGTTTATTGCAGAAGATCTGGGCTGCCATATGGACGACGTGAACGTCAAAGCGACGACGACCGAGAAGCTGGGCTTTACCGGGCGTGGCGAAGGGATTGCCTGTGAGGCCGTGGCGCTGCTGGTGAAGGCGAGCAAATGACGGACTTCGACAACCTGACATACCTGCACGGTAAACCGCAGGGGAACGGGGTGCTGAAAGCCAGCCCGGAAGATTTCCTCGTGGTGGAGGATCTGGGCTTTGAGCCGGATGGCGAAGGCGAACATATCCTGGTGCGTATTCTGAAAAATGGCTGCAATACCCGCTTCGTGGCCGACGCGCTGGCAAAATTCCTCAAAATTCATGCCCGCGAAGTAAGCTTTGCCGGGCAGAAAGATAAACACGCCGTCACGGAACAGTGGCTCTGTGCGCGCGTTCCCGGCAATACGATGCCTGATTTAAGCAAATTTGAGCTTGAAGGCTGTAAGGTACTGGAATTCGCCCGGCACAAGCGCAAACTGCGTCTGGGGGCGTTGAAGGGGAACGACTTTACGCTGGTGTTGCGTGAAGTGTCGCACCGCGAAGATGTTGAAAAACGACTGAACGCTATCAGTGAACGCGGCGTACCGAACTACTTTGGCGCGCAGCGCTTTGGCATTGGCGGCAGCAACCTGCAGGGCGCGCTGCGCTGGGCGCAAAGCGATGCACCGGTGCGCGACAGGAATAAACGCAGTTTTTGGTTGTCTGCGGCCCGCAGCGCGTTGTTTAATCAGATTGTGAGCGAAAGGCTGAAAAAAACAGACGCGAATCAAGTTGTTGTTGGCGATGCGCTACAATTAGCGGGACGCGGAAGCTGGTTTGTGGCAACGGCCGAAGAAATGGCCGATGTGCAGTCGCGCGTGGACGCAAAAGCGCTGATGATTACCGCCGCGCTGCCGGGTACGGGCGACTGGGGAACGCAGGGCGACGCGCTGGCCGCCGAGCAGTCAGCCGTAGCGGATGCGCCAGAATTACAATCCTTGCTGGTGCGGGAAAAAGTTGAAGCGGCACGCCGCGCGATGCTGCTCTATCCGCAGCAGTTAAGCTGGAACTGGTGGGATGATGTAACCGTCGAGTTACGCTTCTGGCTACCGGCAGGTAGCTTTGCCACCAGTGTTGTCAGGGAACTAATCAACACCTCGGGTGATTATGCGAATATTGCTGAGTAACGATGACGGGATCCACGCGCCAGGCATTCAGACCCTGGCGAAACATCTCCGTGAATTTGCGGATGTGCAGGTCGTGGCGCCCGATCGTAACCGCAGTGGAGCGTCTAACTCTCTGACGCTGGAGTCGTCGCTTCGCACCTTTACCTTTGAAAATGGCGATATTGCCGTGCAGATGGGCACGCCAACCGACTGTGTTTTTCTGGGCGTGAACGCGCTGATGCGTCCGCGTCCGGATATCGTTGTTTCCGGCATTAACGCCGGTCCTAACCTCGGCGATGACGTGATTTACTCCGGCACCGTGGCGGCCGCAATGGAAGGGCGCCATCTGGGATTCCCGGCGCTGGCGGTCTCGTTGAACGGCCATACGCACTACGATACCGCCGCCGCGGTGACCTGTTCGATCCTGCGGGCGCTCGGCCGCGAGCCGTTGCGTACCGGGCGCATCCTCAACATCAACGTGCCGGATCTTTCCCTCGACGAAATTAAAGGCATTCGCGTCACCCGTTGCGGGAGTCGACACCCTGCCGATCAGGTCATCCCGCAGCAGGATCCTCGCGGCAACACGCTTTACTGGATTGGCCCTCCCGGCGATAAGTGCGATGCGGGTCCGGATACCGACTTTGCCGCCGTTGATGAAGGCTATGTTTCGGTTACCCCCCTGCACGTAGATTTAACCGCGTATAGCGCGCATGATGTGGTGTCGGGCTGGCTGGATCGCGCAGGAGTGAACGCGCAATGGTAAACAAACGTGTACAAACTCTTCTGGAACAACTCCGCGCGCAGGGGATCCGCGACGAGCACGTGCTTGAAGCGCTTGCTCAGGTTCCGCGTGAGAAATTTGTAGACGAGGCGTTTGAACACAAAGCGTGGGAAAACGTGGCGCTGCCCATCGGACAGGGCCAGACGATTTCACAGCCTTACATGGTGGCGCGCATGACGGAGCTGCTGGAGCTGACGCCTGACTCCCGCGTGCTGGAGATTGGCACCGGGTCGGGGTATCAAACCGCGATCCTGGCGCATCTGGTTCATCATGTATGCTCCGTTGAGCGAATTAAAGGTTTACAGTGGCAGGCGCGTCGTCGCCTGAAACAACTTGATTTACACAATGTTTCGACACGACACGGTGATGGATGGCAGGGTTGGAAGGCGCGCGCGCCGTTTGACGCGATCATCGTGACGGCGGCCCCGCCTGAAATTCCTGCGGCCCTGTTGTCGCAGCTGGATGAGGGGGGAATTCTTGTTCTGCCCGTCGGGGACGAGCAGCAGCTTTTGAAGCGCGTTCGTCGGCGCGGCGGCGAGTTTATTATCGACACCGTGGAAGCCGTGCGCTTTGTGCCTCTGGTAAAGGGGGAGTTGGCCTGAGACTCGGAATTATCCAGGGTTATTAAGGCAAATTCAGCGTATGGTGTGGCGCGAAAGATTCGTGTCATCACGGTAAATTTTAAGTCACTGGTAGTTAACACATTCCTGGGGGATAAATGAGCGCGGGAAGCCCTAAATTCACCATCAGCCGTGTTGCGGCATTATCACTGGTTTCGCTCTGGCTGGCAGGCTGTACAAGTTCTAACAACGCGCCTGCGCCCGTCAGTTCTGTCGGCGGAAACAGCGGCTCGGGTAACACGTCCAGCGGAATGTTGATCACTCCTCCGCCTAAAATGGGCACCTCTACGGCGCAACAAAATCCGCCAATCCAGCCGGTTCAGCGTCCAATGACGCAGCCGACGCAGATTCAGCCAGTGGAACAGCCTGTTCAGACCCAGAATGGCCGCATAGTCTATAACCGTCAGTATGGGAACATTCCGAAAGGCAGCTATACCGGTGGCAGCACTTATACCGTGAAACGCGGCGATACGCTGTTCTACATTGCGTGGATCACCGGGAACGATTTCCGTGACCTCGCGCAGCGCAATAACGTCCAGGCCCCGTATGGTCTGGAAGTCGGGCAAACGCTCCAGGTTGGCAACGCGACGGGCACGCCGCTTACGCCTGGCAACACCGTTTCAGCGGCCGATGTGACGGCTCAAAATAACAGCGTTAAGCCTGCACAAAAATCCACCACGGTGGTTGCTTCACAACCTGTAATTACGTATTCTGAGGATTCAGGTGATCAGACTGCTAACAAAATGTTGCCGAATAATAAAGGGACTGCGACTGTTGTCACAGCACCGGTGACGGCACCTGTGGTTAGCTCTACTGAACCGACTGCCAGCAGTATGACCTCCAGTTCGCCTATCTCTGCATGGCGCTGGCCAACTGACGGCAAGGTTATCGAGAACTTCTCTTCCTCCGAGGGGGGAAATAAAGGGATCGATATCGCAGGGAGTAAAGGACAGGCTATCATCGCGACCGCTGACGGGCGCGTTGTGTATGCCGGTAACGCTCTGCGCGGTTACGGTAATCTTATTATCATCAAACATAACGATGATTACCTGAGTGCCTACGCCCATAACGACACAATGCTGGTCCGGGAACAACAAGAAGTTAAGGCGGGGCAAAAAATCGCTACCATGGGTAGCACCGGAACCAGTTCTACACGCTTGCATTTTGAAATTCGTTACAAGGGGAAATCCGTAAACCCGCTGCAGTATTTGCCGCAGCGATAATTTGACGGGGCATGCCAGCCAGGGTGTCTCGTTCAGGGATCACGGGTAGGAGCCACCTTATGAGTCAGAATACGCTGAAAGTTCATGATTTAAATGAAGACGCGGAATTTGATGAGAACGGAGTAGAGGCTTTTGACGAAAAAGCCTTAGTAGAAGAGGAACCCAGTGATAACGATTTGGCTGAAGAAGAGCTGTTATCGCAGGGTGCCACACAGCGTGTACTGGACGCGACTCAGCTTTACCTTGGGGAGATTGGTTACTCCCCACTGCTAACGGCCGAAGAAGAAGTCTATTTCGCACGTCGTGCTTTGCGTGGTGATGTAGCCTCGCGTCGTCGCATGATTGAAAGTAACCTGCGACTGGTCGTGAAAATTGCCCGCCGTTACGGCAATCGTGGTCTGGCTCTACTGGATCTGATTGAAGAGGGCAATTTAGGTCTCATCCGCGCAGTTGAGAAGTTTGACCCGGAACGCGGGTTCCGTTTCTCAACCTACGCGACCTGGTGGATTCGTCAGACCATCGAACGGGCTATTATGAACCAGACCCGTACGATCCGCCTGCCGATTCACATCGTCAAAGAGTTGAACGTTTATCTGCGCACCGCGCGCGAGTTGTCCCATAAACTGGACCACGAGCCAAGCGCAGAAGAGATTGCCGAGCAACTCGATAAACCGGTTGATGACGTTAGCCGTATGCTGCGTCTCAACGAGCGCATTACCTCCGTTGACACCCCGCTGGGTGGCGACTCCGAAAAAGCGCTGCTGGACATCCTGGCCGATGAAAAAGACAACGGTCCGGAAGACACCACGCAGGACGATGACATGAAGCAGAGCATCGTCAAATGGCTGTTCGAACTGAACGCCAAACAGCGTGAAGTGCTGGCACGTCGTTTCGGTTTACTGGGGTATGAAGCTGCGACACTGGAAGATGTCGGCCGTGAAATTGGCCTGACCCGTGAACGTGTTCGTCAGATTCAGGTTGAAGGTCTGCGCCGCCTGCGTGAAATCCTGCAGGGGCAAGGTCTGAATATCGAAGCGCTGTTCCGCGAATAAGCAACCTTTCGTCAAAAAAGGCCCGTCGTGAGACGGGCCTTTTTCTTTTGCGCTACGGCTTAGTCGTTTCGTGCAGCAGACGCCACACTATCCGATCGCCTTCCTGATTGAGCACCGCGGTTGACCAGCGCACGTTGACGGGCAGGTCCGGCCGGGTTTGCGTCTCCCGGTAGTGGAGCACCGCGCCACGATCCCAGCGCTGGATCGTGGATAATTCGTCAATGACGATCTTCAGTCCTGGACGGCTTCCGCGCTGATTTTCCAGAAAACTGGCAAGACCGATATAGTCGATCTGAACGCCGCCCGGTGGGATCATCATAAAATCCGGGCTGAAGCGGGCGAGCAGGGCGTCGGAATCACCTTCACCTTTTCCTAACCAGTCTTCAAGCGCAATGTGGAGGTCGATAATGTCGTGTTCGAAAGGCGTCATGAATTCTCCTGTCGCAGCTGGGTGAGCACCTGCGTATTGTTAAGACGAAAAATGTACGGTACAGGCAGCAGGGTCATGCCTGCGGCAAAAATAAACATCCCGTGCCAGGCGGCGAGCGGTGGCAGCCAGGCCTGCGCCAGGCTCAGCGCCTGCGCCAGCAGCAGGGCTCCGGCAAAAAAGCTCAGCTGACGATTAAGGTTCCACAGCGCGCTGGCATCCGGCATCTCTTCCCGGCGCGTCGTCAGAAAAGCGCTGCTCTGAGCCGTACTGCTGCACAGGCTTCCCCCCGCGCCCATTAAGATAAACGCAACGGCAGGCAGCAGCGTAGCCGAACTGACGTTAATCAAAAGCAGGATACCCGTCGCCTGCAGCAGGCAGCCGATGACGATCAGCGGTCGGGGGCCGATACGGTTAAAATAGCGTCCCGTTGCCGTGATGGCGATAAACGATGCCACGGACCACGGCAGCATGAGCATCCCCGTTGCGGCTGGGCTCATGTTCGCCACATGCTGAAGATAAAACATGCCCGTGACGTTCACCCCAATAAACATGCCGGGTACGCAGATATAGACACGCATGGAAAAACGCAAAAGCGGGTCCGCGAGTAACGGCAGGTTTAGCAGTCTGGCCGCTTTCATCGCGGGCATTTCGTGTTTAAGCCACAGGCAGGCCAAAACAAAGGTCACGACAGCGACCGGTAGCGTGGCGAAAAATATCCATCGCCAGCTTAGCGTCTGCACGAGCAGGCCTCCGATAGCAGGGGAGCAGGCCGGGGCAAGCAATACCACCAGCATCACCGCCGAGGAGAGTCGGGCACGCTCGTGAGGCTTAAACTGTTGCCAGGTCAGCGCCTGTCCGACGGGGATCAGTAAACCTCCACCCACGCCCTGGAGTACTCGCCAGGCGATCAGACTTTCAAGCGTTGCAGACAGGCCCGCCGCTGCGGAGGCTGCGCTGAACAGAAAAAGCGAGAGCAGGATGACGCGCTTTGGTCCGATGCGGCGCGTGAGCACGCTGCTGAACGGGATCACCAGCGTCAGGCCGGCAATGTACCCGTTACTGACCCAGGCAAGGGCTGAAGGCGTGGTGTTAAAGGCGTGAGCCATTGCCGGGAAGGCGACGCTGGCAATAAACATATTGATCAAATCAAGAAAAAAGCCCAGCAGATAAACAACGGCGACTTTGCTGCGATACGTCATGGTGGATCCTCCGGTGAGGTGGCGTATCGTATCGATCCGGGAAGCACGGATAAACCTGACAAAGCGCGATATACTGTCAAAAAAGTTTTGACAGTAAAGGGCGTGATGATGATTAATCTGCAGCGGGCTCAGATGTTTGTCGCGGTGGCCGACACCGGCAGTTTCACTGCTGCAGCCGAGGCAATGGGGCTGACAAAAGCCGTGGTCAGCTTCAATATTCGCCAGCTTGAAGATGAGCTGGGCGTTACGCTGCTGCTGCGCTCCACCCGCCGCCTGACGTTAACCGAGGCGGGCGCGCTCTTTCATCAGCGCAGCGTGGCGCTTCTGAAGGATGCGGAACGGCTGCAGGATGATGTCCGCGCGAATCATGCGGGGCTCACTGGCGAACTGCGGATCACGACTACGCCCGAGTATGGCTCACAGGTGGTGGTGCCGCTGCTGGCCAGGTTTAGCCAGCAGCACCCGGATCTTCGCGTGCGGCACGTTTCGTCGTCCCTGCACGCTGACCTTATATCGGAGCGCTTTGACGTAGCCATCCGTCTGGGAACGCTTGCCGATTCGCGCAACCACGCCGCGCTGATTGCGCACTTCTCCATTCTCCCCGTCGCGGCGCCCGGGTGGCTCGTTAACCATCCGATCGAAACGCTTGCGCAGCTGGCCCACGCCGACTGGATTATTCACGAGCGCCTGGCCTCGCCGCTGCGCTGGCAGGTGAAGGATGCCAGCGGTGCGCCTGAAACGCTGGAGATAAAAAAAGCGCCGCGCCTGTTTGCCGACAGCGCTCAGGCCCTTATGGCCTTTGCACTTGCTGGCGGAGGTGTGGCGTTACTGCCGGAATGGCTGGCGCGCGATGCGCTTGATGCGGGAAAACTGGTCCCGGTTTTACCGGAATATACCTTTGCGCAGCAGGGCATCTATGCGGTTTATCCCGATGCCCGGCATGTGTCAGCGAAAGTGCGCACCTTTATCGATTTTATGCGCGCCAGCGTGAATTAATCGTGCATCATCTTTTTGATGAGCGCGGAGAACTGCTCCCGCTCGGCCTTGTTAAGACGTCCTAAAAACGCCTCATCCACCTCGTTGCCAACCGGTTTACAGCCAGCAAGCAGGGCTTCACCTTCTGGCGTCAGGAAGACAAACCGGCGGCGCTTATCGGCCGGATCGTGCTCGCGTTTGACCAGACCGCGCGCCTCCATGCGGCTGAGCATCTCCGCCAGGGTCGCTTTCGTGCTGACCGCCACTTCGGTCAACGCCACCTGTTCAATACCCGGATGCTCGGCAATAGAGCGCATCACCGCATACTGTGGCTTGGTCAGTTCCGGTAAGGCATGTTGCCACTGCGCGGTATGCTGTTGAAAAAGCTGACGTAACAGGTGGAACGCCTCTTGTCTTAGTTCCATGAACACTCCGACGGAAAAAATCTCTCCCCTATGATAGCCGCTATTGCTCTCAATTTTAACGCGGCATCTTTTAGCCATTCGTGTGATCGTATGCGAACGATCTTGTCAGGAAAACGATCCTGGAGTAGCTTATTTATAATGTTCGTGTACGAACAAAATATTGAGGTGATGAATGAGATTGATAGTAGGAATGACGGGGGCAACGGGCGCACCGCTGGGCGTGGCGCTGCTGCAGGCGCTGCGGGAAATGCCGGAGGTGGAGACGCATCTGGTGATGTCTAAGTGGGCAAAAACCACCATCGAGCTGGAAACGCCTTACACCGCGCAGGACGTTGCTGCTTTGGCTGACGTTGTCCACAGTCCGGCTGACCAGGCCGCCACCATCTCCTCCGGCTCGTTTCGCACCGACGGCATGATCGTCATTCCCTGCAGCATGAAAACGCTGGCGGGTATCCGCGCGGGCTACGCCGAAGGGCTGGTGGGACGTGCGGCGGACGTGGTGCTGAAAGAGGGGCGCAAGCTGGTATTGGTACCTCGTGAAACGCCGCTCAGCACCATTCATCTTGAGAACATGCTTGCCCTTTCCCGCATGGGCGTGGCGATGGTGCCGCCCATGCCTGCGTATTACAACCACCCGCAAACCGCCGATGACATTACCCAGCACATCGTGACCCGCGTGCTCGACCAGTTCGGTCTGGAGCATAAAAAGGCGCGCCGCTGGAACGGGCTGCGGGAGGCGAAACATTTTGCACAGGAGAATAAAGATGGCATTTGATGATTTGAGAAGCTTCCTGCAGGCGCTCGATGAGCAAGGGCAACTGCTGAAAATTGAGGAAGAGGTTAACGCCGAGCCCGATCTGGCGGCGGCAGCCAACGCGACCGGCCGCATTGGCGACGGCGCGCCCGCGCTGTGGTTCGACAACATTCGTGGCTTTACCGATGCCCGCGTGGTGATGAACACCATCGGCTCCTGGCAGAACCACGCCATTTCGATGGGGCTGCCTGCGAACACCCCGGTAAAAAAACAGATCGACGAGTTCATCCGCCGCTGGGATAAATTTCCCGTCACGCCGGAGCGCCGCGCCAACCCGGCCTGGGCGCAGAATACGGTGGACGGTGAAGACATTAACCTGTTCGATATCCTGCCGCTGTTTCGCCTGAACGATGGTGACGGCGGTTTTTATCTCGATAAAGCGTGCGTTGTCTCGCGCGATCCGCTCGACCCGGACCACTTCGGCAAGCAGAACGTCGGGATCTACCGTATGGAAGTGAAGGGCAAGCGCAAGCTCGGCCTCCAGCCGGTACCGATGCACGATATCGCTCTGCATCTGCACAAAGCGGAGGAGCGCGGCGAAGATCTGCCGATTGCTATTACCCTCGGCAACGATCCAATCATTACGCTGATGGGCGCGACGCCGCTGAAATACGATCAGTCAGAGTATGAAATGGCCGGCGCGCTGCGTGAAAGCCCATACCCGATTGCCACCGCGCCGCTGACCGGCTTCGACGTGCCGTGGGGTTCTGAAGTGATCCTGGAAGGGGTGATTGAAGGCCGCAAGCGTGAAATCGAGGGGCCGTTCGGCGAGTTTACCGGGCACTACTCCGGTGGTCGTAACATGACGGTTGTGCGTATCGACAAAGTTTCTTACCGCACCAAACCTATTTTCGAATCCCTTTATCTCGGCATGCCCTGGACCGAGATTGACTACCTGATGGGACCGGCTACCTGCGTCCCGCTCTACCAGCAGCTTAAAGCGGAATTCCCGGAAGTGCAGGCGGTGAACGCGATGTATACCCACGGTCTGCTGGCGATTATCTCCACCAAAAAGCGCTACGGCGGCTTTGCCCGCGCGGTGGGTTTACGCGCCATGACCACGCCGCACGGTCTGGGCTACGTGAAGATGGTGATCATGGTGGATGAGGATGTCGATCCGTTCAACCTTCCGCAGGTGATGTGGGCGCTGTCGTCGAAAGTGAACCCGGCAGGCGATCTGGTACAACTGCCGAACATGTCGGTCCTTGAACTTGACCCTGGGTCCAGCCCGGCGGGCATTACCGACAAACTGATTATCGATGCCACCACGCCTGTCGCGCCGGACACCCGGGGCCACTACAGCCAGCCGGTACAGGATCTGCCTGAAACCAAAGCCTGGGCTGAAAAACTGACCGCGATGCTGGCAGCACGTCAATAAGGAGGAAAAGATGATTTGTCCACGTTGTGCCGATGAGCATATTGAAGTGATGGCGACGTCGCCGGTAAAAGGGGTCTGGACCGTTTATCAGTGCCAGCATTGTTTGTATACCTGGCGCGATACCGAACCGCTGCGCCGCACCAGCCGCGAGCACTATCCGGAAGCGTTCCGCATGACGCAGAAGGATATTGACGAGGCGCCGCAGGTGCCGACAATCCCGCCGCTGCTGTAAAAAAAAGCCCGGTGGCTCTGCGCTTACCGGGCCTACGGTTTTGTAGGTCGGGTAAGACGAAGCCGCCACCCGACAAAACAGACCGCAGAAAACTAAACCAGACTCTTCAACCTGTAAATCCACTCCAGCGCCTGACGCGGCGTCAGTGAATCCGGGTCGAGGTTCTCCAGCGCTTCCACCGCAGGCGACGTCTCTTCCGTAGGCACCAGCAGCGACATCTGGGTGCCATCAATCTGCGTCGCCGCCGCATTCGGTGACAGGCTTTCCAGTTCACGCAGTTTCTGACGCGCGCGCTTGATCACGTCCTTCGGTACGCCTGCCAGCGCCGCGACGGCCAGGCCATAGCTCTTGCTCGCCGCGCCATCCTGCACCGTATGCATGAAGGCAATGGTATCGCCGTGCTCCAGCGCATCCAGATGAACGTTCGCAACCCCTTCCATTTTCTCCGGCAGCTGCGTGAGTTCGAAATAATGGGTGGCAAAAAGCGTCATGGCCTTGATTTTATTCGCAAGGCTTTCCGCACAGGCCCATGCCAGGGACAGACCATCATAGGTTGACGTTCCGCGTCCGACTTCGTCCATCAGCACAAGGCTGTGCTCCGTCGCGTTATGCAGAATGTTTGCCGTTTCGGTCATCTCGACCATGAAGGTTGAGCGTCCGCTCGCCAGATCGTCCGCAGCCCCAACGCGGGTAAAGATGCGGTCGATGGGTCCAATCTCAACGTTTTGCGCCGGGACGTAGCTGCCGATATACGCGAGCAGCGCAATAAGCGCCGTCTGACGCATATAGGTACTCTTACCGCCCATGTTCGGACCGGTAATGATCAACATTCTTCTCTGCGGTGACAGGCTCAGCGGGTTGGCGATGAACGGTTCGTTGAGCACCTGCTCTACCACCGGGTGACGGCCTTCAGTGATGCGAATACCAGGCTTATCGGTAAAGGTCGGGCAGGTGTAGTTCAGCGTTTCAGCGCGTTCTGCCAGATTGACCAGCACGTCCAGCTCCGCCAGTGCGCTGGCGCTCTGCTGCAGGTCGCCCAGGTGCGGCATCAGCATGTCGAACAGCTCGTCATAAAGCTGTTTTTCCAGCGCCAGCGCCTTGCCTTTCGAGGTGAGGACTTTGTCTTCGTACTCTTTCAGTTCAGGAATGATGTAGCGTTCGGCGTTTTTCAACGTCTGGCGACGCACGTAGTGAATCGGCGCCAGGTGGCTTTGCCCGCGGCTAATTTGAATGTAGTAACCGTGTACCGCGTTATACCCCACTTTCAGGGTGTCGAGCCCAAGACGCTCGCGCTCGCGGATTTCCAGCTTGTCGAGGTAGTCCGTCGCACCATCGGCCAGCGCGCGCCATTCGTCCAGCTCCTCGTTGTAGCCCGGGGCAATCACGCCGCCATCACGCACCAGAACCGGAGGCGCATCGATAATGGCACGCTCCAGCAGTTCGCGAAGCTCGGTAAATTCGCCCATGGTTTCGCGGAGTTTCTGTACCGGCGCGCTGTCAACGTCACTCAGCTGCGCACGCAGTTCCGGCAGCTGCTGGAAAGCATGACGCATCCGCGCGAGGTCGCGTGGTCGCGCTGTTCGTAGTGCCAGACGCGCAAGGATACGCTCCAGATCGCCCACCTGGCGCAGGACCGGCTGCAGCTCGGTATAGCGATCCTGCAGCGCGGCAATCGTCTGCTGACGGCAAACCAGCGTCTCGGTATTGCGGATCGGCATATGCAGCCAGCGTTTCAGCATGCGGCTGCCCATTGGCGTAACCGTACTGTCGAGGACCGACGCGAGCGTATTTTCTACGCCACCCGCCAGGTTCTGCGTGATCTCCAGGTTACGGCGCGTGGCGGCATCCATGATGATGCTGTCCTGCTGGCGCTCCATGGTGATAGAGCGGATATGCGGTAGGGCGGTGCGCTGGGTATCTTTCACATACTGCAGGAGGCAACCTGCCGCACACAGCCCGCGCGGTGCGTTTTCAACGCCAAAGCCAGTCAGATCGCGGGTGCCAAACTGCAGATTCAGCTGCTGGCGCGCGGTATCAATTTCGAATTCCCACAGCGGACGACGGCGCAACCCGCGACGACCTTCAATCAGCGCCATTTCAGCGAAATCTTCGGCATAGAGCAATTCTGCAGGGTTGGTGCGCTGCAGTTCGGCAGCCATCGTTTCACGGTCAGCCGGTTCACTCAGACGAAAACGTCCGGAGCTGATATCCAGCGTCGCGTAGCCAAACCCTTTACCGTCCTGCCACAGCGCTGCCAGCAGGTTATCCTGGCGCTCCTGTAACAGGGCTTCATCACTGATGGTGCCAGGCGTGACGATGCGCACGACTTTGCGTTCCACCGGGCCTTTTGAGGTCGCCGGATCGCCGATCTGTTCGCAGATGGCAACGGACTCGCCCTGATTCACCAGCTTCGCCAGGTAGTTTTCTACCGCGTGGTGCGGGATACCTGCCATAGGAATGGGCTCGCCTGCCGATGCGCCACGTTTGGTTAGCGAGATGTCGAGCAGCTGCGATGCACGCTTAGCATCGTCATAAAACAGCTCGTAAAAATCGCCCATACGGTAAAACAGCAGGATTTCCGGATGCTGTGCTTTCAGCTTCAGATACTGCTGCATCATCGGCGTATGTGCGTCGAAATTGTCGATTGTGCTCATGGAGTTATGATGTCCATTTCTTTGAAAATAAACCGTTTTGATGGGCTCAATGGCCGTTTGTTCCTTCTATTGTCGCATGAAAAAAAGGTCCGGCGCAGAAAAATGTCGTGGCTTTACGAGGCATCTTCCGACATTAATTCGATGACAATTTTTCCATGCTCCACGCCCACCCTGACTCGGGAATGGGTTGTAAATCCCGCTTTTTCAAGCCAGTCACCTTTTAAGCTCAGCGCCGCATGCACGCTATAGCGCTTCGGTATCTTGGTATTGCGGTCTTCATGGCGCTTTCTAAAATATCCCACTTTTAAATGGCGATAGGGTTTGCCGATCGCGAGCTCTTGCATAGGGTCTCCAGACAACACGGACAAAGGTCATTTCTGATGCCTGTATAAAATACCAGTGATTGCTAGCCGGTGCATGGCTAAAACTGGAATCAGGCTTCAGGAAACGAAATGCAACCTCTGAAATCCAGTGTTGAAAGGTGTATTATTGATGCACTTTATTGTTCGGTAATCCGCTATGTCCGGTAAACGCATCTCACGAGAAAAAGAGACCATCGCGAAAATGATCGCGCTGTATGAAAAGCATTGCCCGCAGGCATCTCAGGAGGAAGGGCACTATCAGGCGCTCAATGCGTATGCCGATAAGCGCCTGGATAAATGCGTTTTCGGTGAGGAAAAGCCTGCCTGCAAGCAGTGCCCCGTACACTGCTACCAGCCTGCCAGACGTGAAGAGATGAAGCAGGTTATGCGCTGGGCAGGCCCGCGTATGTTATGGCGTCATCCCATCCTGACCGTCCGCCATCTGATGGATGACCGTCGTCCCGTACCGGAACTGCCGGAAAAGTATCGTCCGAAAAAGTGACCGGTTCAGCTTCTGAGCGGGCGGCAAATCACGTTAAGGGCCAGCGCGCTGCAGAGCGGGAAGAGGGCCAGCAGCAGCCAGGGGAGCATCGCCTGCGTTGAGGGCACCAGCGCGCGATCCAGCAGGCTGCCAAACAGCAAATTTCCGGCCAGTACCGCAAGGCCTCCGGCGGTGGCGAGTGCGCCGTAGTGCGCCCCCAGCGTGGACTCCTCGGCAAACCGGGGAATCAGGTCCTTAGCCGAGGGTACCAGCAGCATCTGTCCCAGCGTCAACAGCGTCACGAAACAGACCGACGGCAGCAGGCGCAGCCAGCCCTCTGGCGGTTCTGTCGCCGCAAACATCGCCACGCTCGCAAAGGCGGCGGAGAGCAGCAAAAAGCCCACCGGCAGAATTCTCACCGCCCCCACGCGTCGGGCGAAGCGGGCCAGCGGAAGCTGCAAAGTGATGATCAGCACCGAGGCCAGCATAAACAGCGGGCCAAGATCTTTCTCGTTACCACCGGAGCGCTGGATCTCTACCGGCAGCGCCAGATAGAGCTGGTTATAGCTTAACAGCCACGAGCTGTAGGCAATGATAAAGGCGACAAAGCGCGGCTGGCGGAACGTCGTCCACCAGGGCTGTATGTTTAGGGTCTGTGAAAGGCGGGGGGAAGCCGGAAGACAGAAGTGCAGCACCAGTAAGGCAATAATGAAAACCCCTGCACCCGCCAGCGCCACCTGGCGGAAGCCAAGCCCCGTCAGCAGGGCACCGGCAACCGGGCCCAGCACCGCGCCGAGTTCACCGCAGACGGCAAAGAGGGCAAACCACTCCGCCCGGCTACGCTTGCCTCTCGCCTCGCTTTGCGTGCCTGCTTTTGCCAGCAGTGCCTCAATCGAGGGGGAGAACAATGCGCCGCCAATACCGGTCAGGCACGCCCCAAGAATGATGGGCCAGAGTGCGTGCCCGAACGCCAGCAGCAGATAGCCCGCGACGCGAATAATGCACCCGCTCAGGATAACGATTTTCGCGCCAAACCGGTCCGAGAGCGCGCCGCCGACGATAAACATCCCCTGCTGAGAGAACGTGCGCAGGCCGAGGATCAGCCCGATCAGCCCACCGGAGAGCAGCATATCGTCGCGCAGGAATATCGCCAGGAAGGGGACAACGGCGTAAAAGCCGATGTTAAAAACAAACTGGCTACCCAGTAAAACGGGCGGCCAGAGCGTGGTGGCAGGGCGAAGGGGCATCGTTGGTCACTCGCCCCTAAACGATAAAGTGAATGTGTTTTTTGCCATGGAACGGCGAGATCTCGATTTTGGTTTTGACCCGGAAGACATCCCAGAGCAACGACTCGGACAGGATGTCCTGCGGTGTCCCCGTCGCCACAATTTGGCCTTTCTGCATCACAATCAGCGAGTCGCAGAACATCGAGGCGTGGTTGAGATCGTGGATAGCGACAATGCTGGTGACCGATAATTCGCTGATCAACTGCATCAGCTGCATCTGATGATGAATGTCCAGGTGGTTTGTTGGTTCATCCAGCAGGATTTCCGTCGGGGTCTGGGCCAGCGCGCGGGCAATGTGGACGCGCTGGCGCTCACCGCCGGAGAGGCTCAGCCACCCCTGGTTGCTTTTATCCAGCATATCCACGCGCTGCAGAGCGGCGGTGACGGTTTCGTCATCGTGCGTGCTCCAGTTGGAAAAGGCGGAGTGGTGCGGAATCCGCCCGAGTTTGACCACGTCGCGCACGCGCATGTTGGCGTCAGTCATGCCGTGCTGCTCCACGAAGGCGACCCGGCGGGCCAGCTGCTTTTTGGCAATACGAGAGATGTCCTGGCCGTCCAGCGTCACACAGCCCGCATCCGGGCGACGCAGCCCCGCGAGGATACGTAAAAGAGACGATTTACCGCAGCCGTTAGGGCCAAGCAGTCCTACCGTTTCGCCCCGGGAAACCTTCAGCGAGACGTCATTAACGATGACTTTTTTGCCGACCTTCCAGGTAATATTTTCAGCGCAGATGCTCATCACTTATTCCTTGAGCGGTAGATAATCACGGCAAAGAACGGAACGCCAACCAGCGCGGTGACCACGCCGACGGGCAGGCTTTGCGGCGCAATCAGCATGCGCGAGGCGATATCGGCCAGCACCATCAGGATTGCGCCTGCCAGCGCGCTGGCAATCAGCAGCGTGCGGTGCAGCGGCCCGAACAGGAAACGCATGACGTGCGGCACCACCAGCCCGACAAAGCCGATTGAGCCCGCCATGCTGACGATGGTCGCGGTAATCAGCGCGGTAGTGGTAAAAAGTGCCAGGCGCACCCAGGGGACAGCAATGCCCAGCGATGCCGCGGCGTCATCACCGAACGTAAAGGCATCCAGCGCCCGGGAATAGTAGAGGCAAATGGCTAACCCAATCAGCACCACGACCAGTGCCAGCTGGAATTCAGGCCAGCGTACGCCGCTGAAGCTGCCCAGCAGCCAGAACATTACGTCGCGCGCCTGCTGGGCACTGGCGGAGGTGCTAATGGTGTAGGCGGTAATAGCGTTAAAAAGCTGTGAGGCGGCGACGCCTGCCAGAATCGTACGTTCATTCCCGCCGCGCGCCCCGTTCGTCAGAAACGCGACAAACGCAAACGCGGCGAACGCCCCGGCAAAGGCCCCGGCAGAGAGCGACACCGCACCGGTGCCGATCCCCAATACGACGACAGAAACCGCCCCGGTCGATGCGCCCGCGGACACGCCGAGCACGTAGGGTTCCGCCAGCGCGTTCTTCAGCAGGCTCTGCAATACGGCACCGCAGATGGCCAGCCCCGCGCCGCAGCAGGCCGCAACCAGCGCGCGGCTCAGGCGAAAGTCCCAGATCACGCTCTCATAGATGCGAGTGAGCGGAACCTCGGTGAGCCCCATTTTATTGCTGATGGCGTAAAACACGTTATCCAGCGGGATGGACAGCTCGCCGACGCTGACGCTCAGGGCTATCACCAGAAATAACAGTACCAGGGCGAGCAAAGCCGAGGTCGTCAGAACCAGGCTCTGCCGGGCCTGAAGAACGGCGGTGGTCATCAGTTCAGCCCCAGCTTTCTGAGCTGTTCGCCGACCTGCTCAGCCCCGTAAATCGTGCGGATCGTCGGGTTCATCGCCTGGCCGTCCATCACCACGATATGGCCTTTTTTCACCGCGTCCAGCTGGCTGACCGCCGGATCGCTCTTCAGGAATTTGATTTTTTCTTCCGCGTTATCCAGCGCCCAGCGGTTGCGGTCCAGGCTGGACACCACAATGACATCCGGATTGGCGGCAATAATGCTTTCCCAGCCTACGGTTGGCCATTCGGTCTCGGACGTAATGGCGTTATGCCCGCCCATCAGGCTGGCGATAAACCCGGAGGGGCTATTTTTACCGCCGACGTAGGCGTCAGCAGAAGGGGATGAACTGGAGAACCAGAAGACAAACGAAAGATCTTTTTTACTCTTGCCGAATTCCTTACGCAGGTCGGCCTCGCGTTTTTTGAAATCGGCAATCACGGCCTGACCGCGATCTTCAACGTTAAAGATTTTGGCGAAATCCTCAATCTCTTTGTAGAGATACGTCATATCCCAAAGCTTCTGGCGGCTGCCGTACATATCGCCGGTGGCTTTTTTGGTCGCGCACATGCCCGGCGACACGTAGCTGTTCACGCCCAGGGTCATCAGATCGTCGCGTTTTGCGACCTTGCTTTCAGGCCCCAGCAGCAGTGGCGTCTGGGCGGGGACAAAGTCGGGATTTTGCGCAAGCACGGATTCAAGGGTAGGGATTTCGACCGTCAGGGTTTTGATTTTTGCGTTCTGTTCCGCCAGCTGCGGCAGCACTTTCGTCGGCCAGAAGGCGCTGGCCTTCACCTTATCTTCCAGCCCCAGCAGGAGCAGAATTTCGACGGTATTCTGACCCAGAGCCACGACGCGTTCCGGCGCTTTGGTGAATGTCTCTTTATAGCCACAGTTTTCAATGGTCAGAGGATATGTGGTTGCCAGAGCAGAACTGACCGACGCAACCGCCAGGCCTAACGCGCAGATGACCTTCTTCATGAAAAGCTACCCTTGATTAATATTATTATTGATGCAAATGAAACTCATTATTAAGGCGGAATTTTATACAGAGGAAACGATTTTGTGTCAATGAGGGACAATTGCGCAGGGTAACGAAAGGCGGTGCCAGAAAAACACCGCCGGATTGGGGGATTAAACCAGGCTCTCTTTATCAATCCCGAGACGCTTCATGCGTGACAGCAGGGTGGTGCGTTTTAACCCCAGACGCTGGGCGGCACCTTTTGGCCCGGCGACCACGCCGTTGGTCTCTTTCAGCACGCGCATAATGAGCTGATATTCATCTTCTCCCTCTTTCGCTGTCTCGGCGGCGGGCGCGGTTACGTCAGGAAGCGTAACTTCAGGCAGGGAGAGTTGCAGCACGTTTCCGCGCGTCAGCAGCACCGCGCGTTCGATGACGTTTTCCAGCTCGCGCACGTTGCCGGGCCATTCCATCGATGAAAGGGTACGCAACGTCTCGGCAGGAATACTGTCGATGTTTCGCCCCATACGGCGCGCGATCTTCGCGGTAAAGGCTTTAACCAGCAGGGGGATATCTTCCGGGCGCTCGCGCAGCGGCGGCAGGAAGATCGGGAAGACGTTCAGGCGATAGTAAAGGTCGCTGCGGAACTCGCGGTCGGCGACCATTTTTTTCAGGTCCCGGTTGGTGGCCGCAATCAGCCGCACGTCGGTCTGGATAAGCTTGTTGCTGCCAAGGCGCTCAAACTCCTGCTCCTGCAGGACGCGCAGCAGTTTCGGCTGTAGCTCCAGCGGCATATCGCCCACTTCGTCGAGGAACAGCGAGCTTTTGTCCGCCAGCTCAAAACGGCCCAGCCGCTGGCTGCTGGCTCCGGTGAATGCACCGCGCTCGTGGCCGAACAGATCGCTTTCCCGCAGTCCCGCAGGCATCGCGGCGCAGTTCATCTTCACCATCCGGCGGCTGTTGCGGTTGCTCAGGTTATGGATAGCGCGGGCAATCAGCTCTTTACCCGTACCGGTTTCGCCGAGGATCAGCACCGTGCTGTCGCTCTGCGCCACCATCTCAACCTGCTTAAGCACGCTGTACATGGCGTCGCTGCGCCCGATGATTTCACCAAACTCGCTGTCCACGTTGTTGAGCTGTTCGGTCAGGGCCAGGTTCTCATCCACCAGCCGCTCTTTCAGGCGATGAATTTCCTGATAGGCGAGGGCGTTATCGAGCGCGATGGAAATACGCTCGGCAATCTGGCGCAGCAGCTTCAGGTTGGCGGTGGTAAACACGCCTTCCTCGCACTGCGCCAGCTTTAGCACGCCCAGCATGGTGTTGCCGGACATCAGCGGCAGCAGGCACAGGGTCTGAATTTTATTGCCCCAGGTGTTAAACAGCATCCGCTCGTACGGCGCGACCGGGTCCTGCTCGTTCAGGTTGAGCAGGAGGATCTCTTTGCTTTTGAAGACCCGCTCGGAAAGGGTGCCCGCTTCGTCTACCTCGCTCTGCTCGTGCGCCGGGTTGGCTTCATCGAGATAGTGCGTGGAGTAGATGTTCAGCTTGCCCTTGCGATGGCCGCGCAGCGCAATGCTGATGGCGTCTATTTTGAAATAGTGGTGGATCTCTTTCGAAACTTCGCTGACCAGCTCGTCCATGTCCAGGCGGGAGAGCACGGCGTTGGTGATGGCGACCAGAATGCGGAAGTTGTCGCGCTCGCGGCTCAGCAGGTCGTAATCGACGTTATTGGTGACGCGGCTTTGGATCTGCTCCGCGACGACGGCTACAATCTGGGTAAAGGTGTGCAGGCGCTCGTATTCCGCCTCGCTCCAGGGCTGGTCGGTCGTGCGGATAAACTCGCAGCCGCCAAAAATCTGGCCCTCAGCCGCCAGCGGCAGCATGCAGTAATGCCCGAAAGGCTGATAGAGGTCGCTCTCCGCCAGCTTCGGCCACGCCTGGCGGAACTCCGCAAAGTTGCAGTGCAGCACTTCAGGCCGGGAGAGTATGCGGCGCACCGGGCCATGCGCCAGATACGTTTCGTCTTCGTATTCAAACGTTTTGCCATTATCACGCGTCGAGTAGTAGCTCGCGCGCTGCGTTCCGCTATGCCAGAGCACAATCGCGGCGCTGTCCGCCAGCGCCGATTGCCTGACCAGCCGCGTCAGGGCATCGCTCAGCGCACCGAGATCGGGCTGCTGTAAAAGTGTGCGCGTGATGTCAAACAGGCCCTGCTGTCCAAGATCGCTCATCGGTGTATACGGCATATTGCTTTCCAATAGAAACTGGCAAAAAAAGAGACATTCAGTGCTGACCGCTTTTGGCGCGGTTCTAGCAAATACGGGGTAAGGGTTCCGCGTGCGGCAGGTCAAGCGTCCGCTTCACGCCATAAAGTCCGGTCAGGCGCACCCCTTTGCGCTCAACCACTTCACCAATCATCGCCGCCTCTTTTCCTGAGGGATGAGCCCGCAGCTGTTCAAGAACGGCTTCCGCGGCCGAGCGTTCAACGCCAATCACCAGTTTGCCTTCGTTGGCAAAGTTGAGCGGGTCAAGGCCCAGCAGTTCGCAAAGCCCGCGAACGGCAGGCTTAACGGGCAGGCTGCGCTCGGTGAGTTCAATCCCGTACCCGCAGCTTGCCGCAAATTCGTGTGCCACGGCATTCACGCCGCCTCGCGTGGCGTCCCGCAGGGCTTTCACGCCGGGAATACCCCGCAGCGTCTGGATCAGCGGGGTGAGCACCGCGCAGTCACTGCGCAGTTCCCCGTCCAGCCCCAGACCTTCGCGCAGGTTAAGGATGGTCGCCCCGTGGCAGCCCAGCGTTCCGGTCACGATCAGCACGTCGCCCACGCTAAGCCGCTGCGCCGCCCAGTGAATATCGGCGGGGATCGCGCCCATGCCGGCGGTGTTGATAAATAGCTTGTCGGCCGCGCCGCGCTGCACCACTTTGGTATCGCCGGTGACGATAGCTATCCCAGCCTCGCGTGCGGTCTGCGCCATGCTGTTGACCACTGTCGTGAGCGTCTCCATCGGTAATCCCTCTTCGAGGATAAACCCGCAGGAGAGGTAGCGCGGAACGGCACCGCTGACCGCCACGTCGTTGGCCGTGCCGCAGACGGCGAGCTTGCCGATATCGCCGCCGGGGAAGAACAGCGGGTCAATCACGTAGCTGTCGGTGGAGAAGGCCAGCCTGTCGCCCTGCGCGGTGAGGGTGGCGAGGTCAATGCGCGCCTGGTCTTCCTGTTCGTCGAGCCAGGGGTTGTTGAAAGCTTCCATAAACAGCCGGTTAATCAGCTGCTGCATCGCCTGTCCGCCGCTGCCGTGCGCCATTTCAACCGTATTCATGCTTCACTCTCCTGGTTGCGATACTGATACCACGCGGCACACGCCCCTTCGGAGGAGACCATCAGCGCGCCAAACGCCGTTTGCGGGTTACAGGTATTGCCAAATAATGGGCATTGATGCGGTTTGCATTTACCGGTGAGCACGTCGCCGCAGCGGGCCCGGGGATCGTCGCAAACCTGCTGCGGCTGCGGGCGGAAATGCGCTTCGGCGTCGAACGCGCGATAGGCTGACGTCAGGCGCACGCCGGATTCGGCAATCAGCCCCAGACCACGCCACTCGCTGTCGCCCTCAACGCTGAACACGTCGGCGATCGCCTGCTGCGCCCGTTCATTTCCCTCATCCGGCACCACGCGGCGGTACTGATTTTCCACCGCGCTCAGGGCCGCTATTTTCTGCTCAACCAGCATGGTCACACCTTGCAGTAGATCAAGTGGTTCGAAACCAGCGACCACTAACGGACGATTGTACTGTTCAGCGATAAAACCGTAGGCGTCTGTGCCAATCACCATGCTGACGTGCCCCGGTGCCAGAAAGGCGTCAATGCCGTTTCCCGGCTCTTCCAGCAGGCTGCGCAGCGTGGGGATGAGCGTAATGTGCTGGCAGAAGAAGAAAAAATTCCCGACGCCGCGCGCTTTCGCCTGCTGCAGCGTGATGGCGGTGGCGGGCATGGTGGTTTCAAATCCCAGGCCAAAAAACACCACCCTGCGCGCGGGGTTGTCCTCCGCCAGCGTCAGGGCATCCATCGGCGAATAGACGATCCGGATGTCGGCCCCGCGCGCTTTCGCCTGCAGCAGCGAGCCGTTTTTCCCCGGCACGCGCATCGCGTCGCCAAAGGTGCAGAAAATGACGTCGGGCTGGCTGGCAATTTCGATGCAGCTGTCGATGCGCCCCATCGGCAGCACGCACACCGGGCAGCCGGGGCCGTGGATAAACTCGATGTTCTCCGGCAGCAGCTGGTCGAGGCCAAATTTGAAGATGGCGTGCGTGTGTCCGCCGCACACCTCCATGATCCGCAACGGGTTTTCCGCCGTGTATTCCAGCAGCGCCGCGCGCGTTTTCAGGTGCCCGATAAGCTGCAGCACCTGCTCCGGCGCGCGGTATTCATCAACGTAACGCATGGCTAACGCTCCTCGCCGTACAGCAGCGCGCCCACGTCAGGCTCCACGTCGAACATGTTTTGCAATGCATCCAGCGTGTCGCGGGCTTCCGCTTCGTTAATCACGCTCATGGCAAACCCTACGTGGACGAGCACCCACTGGCCGAGACGCGATGCGCCCGTTTCATCGCTGCTGCCCACCAGCGTCAGGTCCACGTCGCGCAGGATGCCGCAGACCTCCACTTTGGCCTGGTTCCCGTCAATGGAATGGATTTGTCCCGGTACGCCTATGCACATCGTTCACTCTCCAGCCAGTTCAGCCAGGCGTCCATGCCGTCACCGCGCGTGGCGGAGACCAGCAGGATCTCAATCTCCGGGTTCACTTCCCGGGCGCAGGACAGGCACTTGTCCACGTCGAAGTTCAGGTACGGAAGCAGGTCAACTTTGTTCAGCAGCATGATAGACGCGGCGGCAAACATATGCGGGTATTTCAGCGGTTTGTCTTCGCCTTCGGTCACCGAAAGCACCGCCACCTTGTGGCGTTCGCCCAGATCGAAGCTCGCCGGGCAGACCAGGTTGCCGACGTTTTCAATAAACAGAATGCCGTTATCCGCCAGCGGAAGACGCGGGGCGGCGTCGGCAATCATCTGCGCATCCAGGTGGCAGCCTTTGCCAGTATTGACCTGAATCGCCGGGGTGCCGGTTTCGCGAATGCGCGCCGCGTCGTTAACGGTTTGCTGGTCGCCTTCAATCACCGCGCAGGAGACGCGCCCGTTCAGGCGTTTGAGCGTTTCCGTTAACAGCGTGGTTTTGCCGGAGCCGGGGCTGGAGACCAGGTTCAGCACCAGCTGTTTGCGGGCGGCAAAGCGCGCGCGGTTGCGGGCGGCGATCTGGTTATTTTTGTCCAGCACGTTGATTTCCACCTCCAGCATCTGGCGCTGGCTGATGCCCGGCGCGTGGGTACCCGCTTCGCCGTGGCCGTAGTGTAGATCGCCCGCAGCGGAGCGTTGCGGGGCGAAGGTGATACCGGTCAGCGCCGCAGCAGGCCGCGGAGCAGGCGAAAAGGGCGCGGAGCGAAACGCGGAATGGGGACGCTGTTCATCCCCTTCTATATACAGGTTGCCTTCGGCGCAACCGCAGGTGCTACACATACTTTACTCCTTCTCGATTTCGAGGCGTGGGATCTGCATGCCGTCGTCCGCCACGATGCGAAGACCGGTGCTCTGACACTGCGGACAGCGCTGAACCTTTGATGACAGCAGGGTGACGTACTGCTGGCACTGCTCGCACCAGCACTCCGCCTGCTGCTCTTCGATATGGAGCTCGCAGCCTTCCGCCAGCGTGCCGCGACACACCAGTTCAAAACAGAAATTCAGGGCGCTGGGCTCAACGCAGGAAAACGCCCCGACTTTCAGCCAGACGCCGGTGACGCGCTTCGCGTGGTTTTGCACTGCCTGCTGTTCGATAAGTTCCAGAGCCCGCTGGCAGAGGGTGATTTCGTGCATGACGCCTCCTCAATGAATTGCGCCATTGAATGCAATAACGGTGCCAGCTTGATTTTTGTTAAGGCGTGACGATGTCAACGCTGTCGAAATGACACGTCGACACCGCGGCGTTGACAGCGGTTTTGTAATTAAATCTATTTAAAATCAGAAAGATAAAAACTGGCATGGAATCTGCTTAACAGCCGCTATCTCCATTAACCGGATACCTTCTATGACTATTTGGGAAATCAGCGAAAAAGCGGATTACATCGCGCAGCGTCATCAGCAGCTGCAGGACCAGTGGCACCTCTACTGCAACTCTCTGGTTCAGGGCATAACCCTCTCGAAAGCGCGTCTTCACCACGCGATGAGCTGCGCGGCGCAGGGCGACATGCGCTTCGTCCTGTTCGGCCATTTCATCATCAACGTTACCCTGGCGGATAACTTCAACAGCCACACCATTGAGTACCACCTCGAGACAAAAGACGGCGAAAAACAGTGTATTGCGAAGGCGCAGCTGATGGCCGACGGCATGGTGGACGGCCACGTCAGCAACCGCGATCGCCAGCAGGTGCTGGAGCACTATCTGGAAAAAATCGCGCCGGTCTATAACGGCCTGTACGCCGCCGTTGAACACGATCTCCCGGTCAACCTGAAGCAGCTGATGGATGGAAATACCTCAGCGAACGTGGCCTGACTCCTGCGTGTCGAGAAGTGTCGACAAGACAGTTTTTCGTCAAAAATGACTATCACCAGAGGATAACCCGGTGAACCGTTTTGTAATTGCTGACTCGACGGTCTGTATTGGCTGTCGAACCTGTGAGGCGGCGTGTTCGGAAACGCATCGCCTGCATGGGCTGCAGTCCATGCCGCGCCTGCACGTCATGCGTAATGAAAAAGAGTCTGCCCCGCAGCTCTGCCATCACTGTGAAGACGCCCCCTGCGCGGGCGTCTGCCCTGTGAATGCCATCACCCGCGTTGATGGCGCTGTCCAGCTGAACGAAAGCCTGTGCGTAAGCTGCAAGCTGTGCGGCATTGCCTGCCCGTTCGGCGCGATTGAATTTTCCGGCAGCCGTCCGCTGCATATTCCGGCGAACGCCAACTCGCCAAAAGCCCCGCCCGCGCCACCGGCTCCGGCACGCGTAAGCACGCTGCTGGACTGGGTGCCCGGCATTCGTGCCGTTGCGGTGAAATGCGACCTGTGCAGCTTCGATGAGCAGGGGCCGGCCTGCGTGCGCACCTGCCCGACTAAGGCGTTGATTCTGGTTAACATTCGCGACATCGCCCGTACCAGCAAGCGTAAACGCGAGCTGACCATCAACAGTGATTTTGGCGATCTTTCTCTGCTACAGGCGCTTAACGAGGGGGCGAAATGAACGCGGCGATGATGATTACCAGCGCGGTAGCCTGTTTTGCTGGCGCCGCTGTTCTGGCGCTGATCTTCTCATTCCATAAAACCCTGAGCGGCGCGATCGCCGGGCTCGGCGGGGCGGTGGCTAGCCTGATGACGCTGGCAGCAGGCGGCGTTGTCCTGCTCGGCGGCCAGTCCGCTGAGACCGTGATGCCGCTGATTCGCCACACCGTTGAGATCGCGCCCCTGAACGCCATCTGGCTGGTGACGTTTGGCCTGTGCGGACTGTTTATCAGCCTGTTCAATATCGACTGGCACCGCCATCCGCACGCCAGGGCTAACGGCCTGCTGGTTAACCTGCTGATGGCGACGGCGGTCTGCACCGTTATCGCCAGCAACCTGGGCGCGCTGGTGGTGATGGCGGAAATCATGGCGCTGTGCGGCGTGTTCCTGACGGGCTGCAGCGCCTCCGGCAAGCTGTGGTTTGCGCTGGGACGCCTCGGAACGCTGCTGCTGGCGCTGGCCTGCTGGCTGGTGTGGCAACGCTTCGGCACGCTGGACTTCGCTGGGCTCAACAGGCATCCGCTGGGGAACGACGTCTGGCTGCTGGGCACGCTCGGCTTTGGCCTGCTCGCTGGCATCATCCCGCTACACGGCTGGGTGCCACAGGCGCATGCGAATGCCTCCGCGCCCGCCGCCGCGCTGTTTTCTGTGGTGGTGATGAAAGTGGGTCTGTTCGGGATTCTGGCGATTACGCTGACCGGCGGACAACCGCCGCTGTGGTGGGGCGTCGTGCTGCTGATTGCGGGCATGATCACCGCGTTCGTCGGCGGCCTTTACGCGCTGATGGAGCACAACATCCAGCGCCTGCTGGCGTACCACACGCTGGAAAACATCGGCATCATCCTGCTCGGCATTGGCGCGGGCGTGACCGGGCTGGCGCTCCATCATCCGGCGCTGATTGCCGCCGGGTTTATCGGCGGTCTTTATCACCTCGTCAACCACAGCCTGTTTAAAAGCACGCTGTTCCTCGGCGCGGGAAGCATCTGGTTCCGCACCGGCCATCGGGATATCGAAAAGCTGGGCGGGATTGGCAAAAAGATGCCCGTCATTTCGCTCGCCATGCTGGTGGGTCTGATGGCAATGGCCGCGCTGCCGCCGCTGAACGGCTTTGCCGGGGAGTGGGTGATCTACCAGTCCTTCTTCGCGCTCGGCCAGAGCGATGCATTTATTGCACGCCTGCTCGGCCCGCTGCTGGCGGTCGGTCTGGCGATAACCGGGGCGCTGGCGGTGATGTGTATGGCGAAAGTCTACGGCGTGACCTTCCTCGGCGCGCCGCGCACCCGCGAAGCGGAAAACGCCTGCTGCGCACCGTTGTTGATGGGCGTGAGCGTGGTCGCGCTGGCGCTGTGCTGCATCGCGGGCGGCGTCGCCGCGCCGTGGCTGCTGCCGCTGCTGGGCAACGCCATTCCGCTGCCGCTGACCGTGGCGAATTCCACCGTCTCTCAGCCCATGATCGCGCTGCTGCTGATTGGCGCACCGCTGCTGCCGCTCGTCCTGATGCTGTTCTTCAGGCGCGACCGGCTCGCCTCCCGCTCGCGCGGTGCGGCGTGGGCCTGCGGCTACGAACACGAACAGTCGATGGTCATCACCGCCCACGGTTTCGCCATGCCGGTGAAGGAGAACTTCGCCGCCGTGCTGAAGCTGCGCCACTGGCTGAACCCGGTGGGCTGGGTACCCGGCTGGCAGAGCGCCGCCGCGCCCGCGCTGTTCCGCCGTCTGGCGGTCATCGAGCTGGCGGTGCTGGTGGTCATTGTGATTTCACGAGGAGCCTGACATGAGTCTGTTACTGGCAATTCTTCAGGCGCTGGTGCTGTTCGCCGCTGCGCCGCTGCTTTCGGGCATCACGCGCGTGGCGCGCGCCCGGATGCACAACCGTCGCGGGCCCGGGGTGCTCCAGGAGTACCGCGATCTCTTTAAACTGCTCTCCCGTCAGAGCGTCGCGCCGGATGCCGCAGGCTGGGTCTTCCGCCTGACGCCGTTTGTGATGGTGGGTGTGATGCTGACCATCGCCACCGCGCTGCCGGTGGTGACGGTGGCGTCGCCGCTGCCCGTGCTTGGCGATCTGATCACGCTGATTTACCTCTTCGCCATCGCCCGCTTCTTCTTTGCGATTGCGGGCCTGGACACCGGGAGCCCGTTTACCGGCATCGGTGCCAGCCGCGAGGCGATGCTCGGCGTGCTGGTCGAGCCGATTCTGCTGCTGGGGCTGTGGGTCGCCGCGCAGGTCGCGGGTTCCACCCACATCAGCTTTATCACCCACACCGTTTACCACTGGCCGGTGTCCCGCTCGATCCCGCTGGTGCTGGCGCTGTGCGCCTGCGCGTTCGCCACGTTTATTGAGATGGGCAAACTGCCGTTCGATCTGGCGGAAGCCGAGCAGGAGCTGCAGGAAGGGCCGCTTACCGAGTACAGCGGCTACGGCTTCGCGGTGCTGAAGTGGGGCATCAGCCTCAAACAGCTGGTGGTGCTGCAGATGTTTGTCGGCGTCTTCTTCCCGTGGGGGCAGATGACGCACTTCTCCGCGGGCGGTCTGATGCTGGCCGTCGTGGTTGCCGCCTTCAAGCTGCTGGTCGGCGTGCTGGTGATTGCCCTGTTCGAAAACAGCATGGCGCGCCTGCGTTTTGTGGAAACGTCGCGCATCACCTGGGCCGGTTTTGGTTTTGCATTTTTAGCGTTCGTCTCCTTGCTGGTGGCGTGATTAAAGAGAGTATTTATGTCTGAAGAAAAGAAAGGTCAGCAGTATCTCGCCGCGTTGCATCAGGCTTTCCCCGGCGTGGTGCTGGAGGACTCCTGGCAAACCAAAGACCAGGTAACCGTCACCATTAAGGTGAACTATCTGCCGGAAGTGGTCGAGTTTCTGTACTACCAGCAGGGCGGCTGGCTGTCGGTGCTGTTCGGCAACGACGAGCGCCAGCTGTGCGGCAACTATGCGGTGTACTACGTGATGTCGATGGAGCAGGGCGAAAAGTGCTGGCTCACCGTGCGCGTCGAAGTCGACCCGGCTAAGCCGGAATATCCGTCCGTCACGCCGCGCGTGCCCGCCGCCGTCTGGGGCGAGCGCGAGGTGCGCGACATGTACGGCCTGGTGCCGGTCGGCCTGCCGGACGAGCGCCGCCTGGTGCTGCCGGACGACTGGCCGGACGAACTCTATCCGCTGCGCAAAGACAGCATGGACTACCGCCAGCGCCCGGCGCCGACCACTGACAGCGAAACCTACGAATTCATCAACGAGCTGGGCAGCAAGAAGAACAACGTGGTGCCGATCGGCCCGCTGCACGTCACCTCTGACGAACCGGGCCACTTCCGCCTGTTCGTCGACGGCGAGAACATCATCGACGCCGACTACCGCCTGTTCTACGTCCACCGCGGCATGGAAAAGCTGGCGGAAACCCGCATGGGCTACAACGAGGTGACGTTCCTCTCTGACCGCGTGTGCGGCATCTGCGGCTTCGCCCACAGCACCGCCTACACCACCTCGGTGGAGAACGGCATGGGGATCGTGGTGCCGGAGCGCGCGCAGATGATCCGCGCCATTCTGCTGGAGGTGGAGCGCCTGCACTCGCACCTGCTGAACCTCGGCCTGGCCTGCCACTTCGTCGGCTTTGACTCCGGGTTTATGCAGTTCTTCCGCGTGCGCGAGGCGTCAATGAAGATGGCGGAGATCCTCACCGGGGCGCGTAAAACCTACGGCCTGAACCTGATCGGCGGGATCCGCCGCGACCTGCTGAAGGACGACATGATCCAGACCCGCCAGCTGGCGCAGCAGATGCGCCGCGACGTGCAGGAGCTGGTGGACATGCTGCTCAGCACGCCAAACATCGAGCAGCGCACCGTCGGCATCGGCCGCCTTGACCCGGAAATTGCCCGCGACTTCAGCAACGTCGGCCCGATGGTGCGCGCCAGCGGCCACGCCCGCGACACGCGCGCCGATCACCCGTTCGTCGGCTACGGCCTGCTGCCGATGACCGTGCACAGCGAGCAGGGCTGCGACGTCATCTCGCGCCTCAAGGTGCGTATCAACGAGGTGTTCACCGCCCTGAACATGATCGACTTCGGCCTCGATAACCTTCCCGGCGGCCCGCTGATGGTGGAGGGCTTTACCTACATTCCGAACCGCTTTGCCCTCGGCTTTGCCGAAGCGCCGCGCGGGGACGATATCCACTGGAGCATGACCGGCGACAACCAGAAGCTCTACCGCTGGCGCTGCCGCGCGGCCACCTACGCCAACTGGCCAACCCTGCGCTATATGCTGCGCGGCAACACGGTTTCCGATGCGCCGCTGATCATCGGCAGCCTCGACCCGTGCTACTCGTGCACCGACCGCATGACCGTGGTGGACGTGCGCAAGAAGAAAAGCCAGGTGGTGCCGTATAAAGAGCTTGAGCGCTACAGCATCGAGCGTAAAAACTCGCCGCTGAAATAAGGACTCGCCATGTTTACCTTTATCAAAAAAGTAATCAAAACGGGCACGCAGACCAGCAGCTATCCGCTGGAGCCGATGCCGGTGGATAAAAACTTTCGCGGCAAGCCGGAGCACAACCCGCAGCAATGCATCGGCTGCGCGGCCTGCGTCAACGCCTGCCCGTCGAACGCCTTAACGGTCGAAACGGATCTCAAAACCGGCGAACTGGCCTGGCAGTTTAACCTCGGGCGCTGCATCTTCTGCGGCCGCTGCGAGGAGGTCTGCCCGACGGTCGCCATTCGCCTGTCGCAGGAGTACGAGCTGGCGGTGTGGAAGAAGGAGGACTTCCTCCAGCAGTCGCGCTTTGACCTGTGCAGCTGCCGCGTGTGCAGGCGCCCGTTCGCCGTGCAAAAAGAGATCGACTACGCCATCGCGCTGCTGCAGCACAACGGTGACGCCCGCGCGGAGCACCACCGCGAAAGCTTTGAAACCTGCCCGGAGTGCAAGCGTCAGAAGTGCCTGCTGCCGTCCGACCGTATTGATATTACCCGCCATATGAGAGAGGCCAGCTGATGGAAAACCTACTGGGCCCGCGAGACGCTAACGGCATTCCGGTGCCGATGACGGTGGAGGAGTCCATCGCCAGCATGAAGGCGTCGCTGCTGAAAAAAATCAAACGCTCGGCCTACGTCTACCGCGTGGACTGCGGCGGCTGCAACGGCTGCGAGATTGAGATCTTCGCTACGCTGTCGCCGCTGTTTGACGCCGAGCGCTTCGGCATCAAAGTGGTGCCGTCCCCGCGTCATGCGGACATTCTGCTGTTTACCGGGGCCGTCACCCGCGCCATGCGCTCGCCCGCTCTGCGCGCCTGGCAGTCCGCGCCGGATCCTAAAATCTGCATCTCCTACGGGGCCTGCGGCAACAGCGGCGGTATCTTCCACGACCTTTACTGCGTCTGGGGCGGCACCGACAAAATCGTGCCGGTGGACGTCTACATTCCGGGCTGCCCGCCAACGCCTGCCGCGACGCTGTACGGCTTCGCGATGGCGTTGGGCCTGCTGGAGCAGAAAATCCACGCCCGCGAGCCGGGCGAGCTGGACAACCGGCCTGCGGCCATCCTGCACCCGGACATGGTCCAGCCGCTGCGGGTGAAGATTGACCGCACGGCGCGCAGGCTGGCGGGCTATCGCTACGGGCGTCAGATTGCCGATGATTATCTGCGCCTGCTGAGCCAGGGCGACCATCAGGTGGCGCGCTGGCTGGAGGCGGAAAACGATCCACGTCTCAATGAGATCGTGGCGAACCTGAACAGCATCGTGGATGAGGCGCGTATCCGATGAGTGAAACGGTGGTGTTCAGCCAGCTGAGCCGTAAGTTTATTGATGAGAACGATGCCACGCCCGACGCGGCGCAGCAGGTGGTCTATTACAGCCTGGCGATTGGGCATCACCTCGGGGTGATTGACTGCCTGGAGGCGGCGCTGAGCTGCCCGTGGCCCGAGTACCTGGCATGGATCGCCACGCTGGAGGAGGGCAGTACGGCGCGGCGCAAGATGGAGGGCGTGCCGAAGTACGGCGAGATCGTCATCGACGCCAACCACATTGCGATGCTCGCCAACGCCTTTGACGCGGCGCTCGGCAGGCAAACCCCCGAGCAGCAGGCGTGGAGCAAAACGCTGCTCGGCATGCTGCACGATATTCATCAGGAGAGCGCCATCTACCTGATGGTGAGGAGATTACGTGACTGACGTTTTACTGTGTGTCGGCAACAGCATGATGGGCGACGACGGCGCGGGCCCGCTGCTGGCAGAGATGTGCGCCGCGAATCCGCAGGGCAGCTGGGTGGTGATTGACGGCGGCAGCGCGCCGGAAAACGACGTGGTCGCCATTCGCGAGCTCCATCCGGACAGGCTGTTGATTGTGGATGCCACCGATATGGGGCTGAACCCGGGCGAAATCCGCCTGATTGACCCGAACGACATCGCCGAGATGTTTATGATGACCACCCACAATATGCCGCTGAACTACCTGGTCGATCAGATTAAAGACGACGTGGGCGAGGTGCTCTTTTTGGGGATTCAGCCGGACATCGTTGGGTTTTATTACCCGATGACGCCGCCGGTGAAGGAGGCGGTGGAACGGGTCTATTCACGGCTTGCGGAGTGGGTTGGGGATGGAGGTTTTTCTCAGCTCTGAGCAGTGCCTCACCCCTCTCCCTCTCCCTGTGGGAGAGGGGTGAGGGCAACAGGCTACTCGAGATCCGCCCCGTTACTCGCAATCACCTTCTTATACCACCAGAACGATTTCTTGCGCTTGCGGTCCAGTGTGCCGTTTCCTACATCGTCCCGGTCGACGTACACAAACCCGTAGCGCTTGCTCATCTCGCCCGTTGAGGCGGCCACCAGGTCGATACAGCCCCAGGTGGTGTAACCCATCAGCGGCACGCCGTCCTCAATCGCGTCGCCCATCGCGCGGATATGCTCGCGCAGATAGCTGATGCGGTAGTCGTCGTTAATCTCGCCGTTTTCATCAACGACATCTTTTGCCCCCAGGCCGTTTTCCACCAGGAACAGCGGCTTCTGGTAGCGGTCGTACATCATGTTCATGGTGATGCGCAGGCCGAGCGGGTCGATGCCCCAGCCCCATTCGCTCACCTGAATATGCGGGTTACGCAGGGACTTCACGATGTTCGCCGCGCTGGTGTTACCCGCGTTCATATCCGCCGACGCGCAGCGCGAGGCGTAATAGCTGAACGAGACAAAGTCGACGGTGTTTTTTAACAGCTCGTCGTCGCCGGGATCTTTCACAATCACCACGCCTTTCTCGCGGAACACGCGGGCGGAGTAGGCCGGATAGCTACCGCGCGCCTGCACGTCGATGAAGAACAGGTTCTCGCGGTCTTTCTCCAGCGCCATCCACACGTCTTCCGGCTTGCAGGAGTAGGGGTAGAAATTGCCGCCCGCCAGCATGCAGCCCACCTGGTTTTCCGGGTTCACCTCGTGGGCGATTTTGGTCGCCAGCGCGCTTGCCACCAGCTCGTGGTGCGCGGCCTGGTATTTCACCTGGTCTTCGTTTTCACCTTCCTCAAACACAAGCCCCGCGCCGGAGAACGGGCTGTGCAGCATGATGTTGATTTCGTTGAAGGTCAGCCAGTATTTCACCAGCCCGTTAAATTCTTCAAAGCAGGTGCGGGCGTAGCGGGCGAAGAAATCGACCATCCTGCGGTTGCGCCAGGAGCCGTATTCCGTCACCAGGTGCATCGGCACGTCGAAGTGGCAGAGCGTCACCAGCGGCTCGATGTTGTACTTTTTGCACTCCTCGAACACCGCGCGATAGAAGGCAATGCCCTCTTTGTTCGGCAGCGGTTCGTCGCCGTTCGGGTAGAGGCGGCTCCAGGCAATGGAGGTGCGGAACACCGTAAAGCCCATCTCCGCCATCAGGGCGATGTCTTCTTTGTAGCGATGGTAAAAATCAATCGCTTCGTGGCTCGGGTAGAACTCGTCGTCACGCAGCGAAAAACGCTTTTCCTTACCGATCTTCACCGCCAGACGATTCGCGCCGTGGGGGATCATATCGACGGTCGTTAGTCCTTTGCCGCCTTCACGGTAAGCACCTTCACTCTGGTTGGCGGCAAGCGCGCCGCCCCATAAAAATCCTTGTGGAAAAACAGACATTCTTACCTCGCTTTCAATTTATGCTTTTGCTGCGTTGTTCTGTACCGGTGCGGTCTGCAGGGCGCGCGCTTTTTCAGCCTCATCTTCGACCGGGATATCCTCAAACCCTAAAAGCAGGGTCAGAACAAACGACAGCACCACTGCCAGCCCCATCACGCCGAACACCCAGACGATGGTCATCGGGTTGGCCGGGTCGAAGAACTGCACGCTGGTGAACAGCCCCGGTGCCGCCATTGAGTGGCTGGCAAGACCGGCCATGCCGGCGACCGCCCCGCAGATAAAGCCGCTGATTAGGCTCGCAATCAGCGGACGTTTCAGACGCACCGCCACGCCGTACAGGGCCGGTTCAGAGATCCCCGCCATAATGGCGGAGGCTGCCGCCGCCAGCGCCGTCTGGCGCAGCTCCGGGTTTTTGGTTTTCCACGCCACCGCCAGCGACGAGCCGCCGAGCGACAGGTTGGCGCCGATTTCCGACGGCATCACCATCCCTTCCTTGCCCGTTTCGGCAATGGTCTGAATGATGGTCGGCGTAAACACGCGATGCATCCCGGTCATCACCAGCAGCGGCCAGAGCGCGCCCATGATGGCGACGGAGAGCCAGCCCAGGTAGCCGTGAATGGTGTAGACCAGCGCGGAGATGGCGCTACCGATCCAGATCCCCAGCGGGCCAATCAGCACGATGGCGAGCGGGGCGGCAATCAGCACGATCAGCATCGGCTTGAGGAAGTTTTTCGTCACCGCCGGGGTAATACGATCCACCCAGCGTTCGATGTATGACAGGCACCAGGTCATCACCAGCGCCGGGATCACCGTGTAGGTGTATTTCACCGCCGTCACCGGAATAAAGGCGAACTCAACGTGCTCGCCCTGCGCGGCTTTCGCCATCAGCTCGATAAAGCTCGGGTGCACCAGCACGCCCGCGATGGCGATGGCCAGCGACATGTTGGTTTTGAATTTCACCGCCGCCGAGGCCGCCACCATCAGCGGCAGGAAGAAGAAGGCGCCGTCGCCGATGACGGTCAGAATAGTGAGCGTCGGCGCGCCTTTTGGCAGCACGCCGGTCATCTCGAGGATCATCGCCAGCAGCTTGACCATCGAGTCGCCGATGATCGCCGGGATCAGCGGGGACATGGTGCCGATCAGCGCGTCGAGGATCCCGGCGCCAACGCGGCGTAAGGTCATCTTCTGCGGACCTTCCGGCACCGCGGGCTGCAGGTCCGTGGGCAGCAGGCTTACCACTTCGCGGTACGCCTGTGAAACCGTGTTGCCAATAATGACCTGGCACTGGTTGTCGTTGCGTACCACGCCGAGCACGCCGCTGATGCTTTTCAGGCGCGCTGCGTCGGTCAGGCTTTCGTCTTTCAGTACGAAACGCAGACGCGTCATGCAGTGGGTGACGGCGACGATGTTCTCTTTGCCGCCCAGCGCGCTGATAACGTCGTTCGCCAGCGCAGCGTAATTTTTGGCCATCGGATGTGATCCTGTTATTGTTGTGAGACATGTAGGAAACCGGTTCCACATAATCATCATGAGTTTCTTTGGATGAAACAAGATCGCTTTTTGACCATTTTTTCGTTTCGTGATGCAGATCGCAATGGTGTAGCAAAAGCGTGATTTCGCCGCTGCGACAATTTTTCTGCAGTGCAGTACACTGCGCTCCATCAGATTCAGACGGAATAACAACATGACCACGATGCTTGAAGTGGCGAAGCGGGCAGGCGTTTCGAAAGCCACGGTGTCCCGGGTGCTATCGGGAAATGGCTACGTCAGCCAGGAGACCAAAGACCGGGTGTTTCAGGCCATTGAAGAGAGCGGCTATCGCCCGAATTTACTGGCGCGCAACCTGGCGACCAAACGTACCCAGACGCTGGGGCTGGTGGTGACTAACACCCTCTATCACGGCGTCTACTTTAGCGAACTCCTGTTTCACGCCGCGCGCATGACGGAAGAAAAGGGGCGGCAGCTGATCCTCGCGGACGGCAAGCACAGCGCGGATGAAGAGCGCGAGGCGATCCAGTACCTGCTCGATATGCGCTGCGACGCGGTGATCATCTATCCGCGTTTCCTGAGCGTGGAAGAGATGGATGAGATCGTCGAGAAGTGCGAGCAGCCCATAATGGTGCTCAACCGCCGCCTGCGGAAAAACAGCAGCCACTGCGTCTGGTCAGATCATAAGGCCTCCAGCCAGGAGGCTGTGTCGCAGCTGATTGCGAAAGGGCACCGGGAGATCGCGTTTATCACCGGCTCGCTGGATTCTCCCACCGGGGTTGAGCGTCTCTCCGGCTACCGGGACGCGCTGGCGCAGCACGGTATTCCGCTGCGCGAAGGGCTGATTGCGCAGGGGAAGTGGAACCCCGCCAGCGGCGCGGCGGCGGTATCGGAACTGCTTGCTCGCGGTGAACGGTTTACGGCGCTGGTGGCGAGTAATGACGACATGGCGATCGGCGCCATGAAGCAGCTGCACGACAGCGGCGTGGCCGCCCCGGACGCGGTGTCGGTGATCGGTTTCGACGATGTGGCCATCGCGCCTTACATCGTGCCGTCGCTCTCCAGCGTCCGCATCCCCGTAACGGAGATGATTAAAGAGACCATCAGCCGCCTGATCTTCATGCTCGACGGCGGTGAGTTTAAATATCAGCAAACCTTCTCTGGCGAGCTGGTCCTGCGCGACTCGGTTATTGATGGCCCGTACCGCTGATGTCGACAGCTGTCATCGTCATTTATGACGATGACAGCGCCGCTGTAATTTTAAAATCAATATAAAATCAATGGCTTAATTATTGGCACGGTTTATGAATATCTCCGCGCATAACTGTAATGCTGGAGAAGCAGATGAACCGTTTTATTATGGCCGATGCCAGTAAGTGTATTGGCTGCCGTACCTGTGAAGTAGCGTGCGTGGTTTCCCATCAGGCGGAGCAGGACTGCGCGTCGCTCACCCCTGACACCTTCCTGCCGCGCATCCACGTCATCAAAGGCGTGAATATTTCCACCGCCGCCATCTGTCGCCAGTGCGAAGACGCACCGTGCGCGAACGTCTGCCCGAACGGGGCGATTAAGCGCGAGAAAGGCTTTGTGCACGTCATGCAGGAGCGCTGCATTGGCTGCAAAACCTGCGTGGTCGCCTGCCCGTACGGCGCGATGGAGGTGGTTGTTCGTCCGGTGGTACGCAACAGCGGCATGGGGCTGAGCGTACGTGCGGAGAAAGCCGAAGCCAACAAATGCGATCTTTGCTATCACCGCGACGCCGGTCCGGCCTGCATGGAAGCTTGCCCGACGCATGCGCTGGTCTGCGTGGATCGCGACAAGCTTGAGCAGATGAGCGCCGAAAAGCGCCGTCGCGCGGCATTCGACACGTCGTCATCACTGCTGTTCTGAACCGTATGTGCAGTAACGGCGTACAGCTGCGCGTGCGCGGCAAGGTGCAGGGCGTGGGGTTTCGTCCCTTCGTCTGGCAGCTGGCGCAGGCGCTTCAGTTGACCGGTGACGTCTGCAATGATGGAGAGGGCGTGCTGGTGCGCCTCGCGGGTAATGGGGGGGCCTTTACCGCGAGGCTGCATCAGGACTGCCCACCGCTGGCACGCATTGACCACGTTGAAACGCAGCCGTTTACCTGGGCGCAGGTGCCGGAGGACTTTACCATCCGCCACAGCGCGGGCGGGGCTATGGACACCCAGATTGTTCCCGACGCCGCGACCTGTCCGGCGTGTCTGGCTGAAATGCGCGACCCCGGCGAGCGTCGCTATCGCTATCCGTTCATCAACTGCACGCACTGCGGGCCGCGGTTTACCATTATCCGCGCGATGCCCTATGACCGTCCGGCCACGTCAATGGCCGCATTTCCCCTCTGCTTGCCGTGTGAAGCGGAATACCGCAACCCCGCCGATCGACGTTTTCACGCCCAGCCGGTAGCCTGCCCGGACTGCGGGCCCGCGCTGGAATGGCGTGCGGGCAACATCACGGCTGCCCGAGAGGCCGCGCTGAGCGCGGCGGTGGGGATGCTGAAAAGCGGCGGCATAGTCGCGGTCAAAGGGCTGGGCGGTTTTCATCTCGTCTGCGACGCGCGTAATCCGCAGGCGGTCGCGACGCTCCGGTCACGCAAACAGCGACCGTCTAAGCCGCTGGCGGTGATGATCCCAAACTCGGACGGCGTGCCGGAGGCGATCCAGACGCTTTTATGCTCCTCCGCAGCGCCGGTTGTGCTGACCCCAAAAGCCTCGCTTCCCGGGTTTCCCGAAGGGATTGCACCCGGGCTCGATTGTATTGGCATCATGCTTCCCGCTAACCCGCTGCAACACCTTCTGATGATGGACTGCCGGCGCCCGCTGGTGATGACTTCCGGCAACCTCAGCGGCAGACCGCCTGCCATGACCAATCAGCAGGCGCTGGATGAACTCGGCGACATCGCGGACGGCTTCCTGCTGCACAACCGCGATATCCTGCAGCGGATGGACGATTCGGTGATGGATCGGGACGGCACGATGCTTCGCCGCGCACGCGGTTTTGTGCCGGATGCCGTCACGTTGCCTGCGGGGTTTGAGAATATCCCTGCCATGCTATGCACCGGCGCGGAGATGAAAAACACCTTCTGCCTGGTGCGTGGCAGCCAGGCGGTGCTGAGCCAGCATTTTGGCGATCTCGGTGACGAGGGCGTCGAAGCGCAGTGGCGAGGCGCGCTCTCGCTGATGCAGAAAATTTACGCCTTCCAGCCGAAGCGCGTGGTGTGCGACGCCCATCCGGGCTATCACACGCAACGATGGGCGCAGGCGCAGGGGCTGCCCGTTGAAACCGTACTGCACCATCACGCCCACGCGGCGGCGTGCCTGGCGGAGAACGGCTGGCCGCTCGACGGCGGAGACGCGATTGCCCTGACGCTGGACGGGATCGGCATGGGCGAGAACGGCGCGCTGTGGGGTGGGGAGTGCCTGCGGGTGAACTATCTCGCGTGCGAGCGTCTGGGCGGGCTGCCTGCCGTTGCGCTGCCGGGGGGCGATCTGGCGGCGCGGCAGCCGTGGCGCAATCTGCTCGCCCACTGCCTGGCGTTTGTCCCTGACTGGCAGCAGTACCCGGAAACGCGCGCGGTTCAGCGTGAAAACTGGCCGCTGCTGGCAACGGCGATCCGGCGCGGCATCAACGCGCCGCAGGCCTCGTCCTGTGGTCGCCTGTTTGATGCGGTCGCCTGCGCGCTGGGTATTGAAACCCAATCCTGGGAAGGTGAAGCGGCCTGCCGGCTGGAAGCGCTGGCCTCGCAGTGCGCGGGCGTCGACCATCCGGTGACGTTGTCTGTCGACAACCTTGCGCTTTTCTGGTGGCAGTGGCTGGCCTGGCAGGCGGATCCCTGCGAGCGCGCGTGGGCGTTTCACGACGCGCTGGCAAAAGGGCTGGCGGAACTCGCCGCGCGCCATGCCCGACGCCTGTCGCTGTCGACAATCTGTCTCAGCGGCGGCGTGCTGCACAACCGTCTGCTGCGCGCGCGCCTGCGTCATTATCTTTCTGACTTTACGCTTCTTTTTCCTTCGCGCCTGCCCGCAGGTGACGGAGCGATCTCCTTCGGGCAGGCGGCGATCGCCGCTGCCCGGTCATGTTCACAAAGGACTTAAAATGTTACGACTCTTACGCAATGAACCTCGCGCCGCGCTTCTGCTGCTGGCTCTGGTAATGGCAAACCTGCTGGCCTGGGGATGGGCATGGCACGCTTTTAGCGGCAGCACGGCGCTGATGGCCGCCAGCCTGCTGGCGTGGTGCTACGGGCTGCGTCACGCGGTGGACGCTGACCACATCGCGGCGATTGATACCGTGACGCGTAAGATGATGCAGCAGGGCAAACGTCCGTCCGGCGTGGGGGCGTGGTTCTCGCTGGGGCACTCCACCATCGTGGTGCTGGCCTCTATTGCTATTGCCGCTACCGCGACGGCGTTTCAGAAAAACATGGAGTGGTTCCACGAAACCGGCAGCCTGATCGGCACCGCGGTTTCCGCCACCTTCCTGCTGGCGATGGCGCTGGTGAATATGGTGATCCTGCGCGGCGTCTGGCGCAGTTTTCAGGCGCTGAAACAGGGCAGGCCCGTGCAGGGCGATATTACGCTCCCTGCCCAGGGCGGCGCCATGAACTGGCTGTTTGGCAAAACCTTCCGCCTGGTGAATAAAAGCTGGCAGATGTACCTGGTCGGTTTCCTGTTTGGCCTCGGCTTTGACACGGCTACCGAGATTGGCGTGCTGGGGATCTCTGCCGCCAGCGCGTCAAGCGGGATGTCGGTGTGGTCAATCATGGTCTTCCCGGCGCTCTTCGCCAGCGGCATGGCGCTGGTGGATACCCTCGATAACCTGTTGATGGTCGGTGCCTACGGCTGGGCGTTCAACAAGCCGCAGCGCAAGCTCTACTACAACATGACCATCACCGGCACCTCCGTGATAGTGGCGCTGTTTATCGGCGGGCTGGAAGCGCTGGGTCTGCTGATGGACAAATTTGCCCTCAGCGGCGGCGTGTGGGATCTGATTGGCGCGGTAAACGACAACCTGGGCAACGCCGGGTTTGCGGTGGTCGGGCTGTTTGTCGCCTGCTGGCTGATCTCCATGGTCAACTACCGCTGGCGCGGCTACGACGCGCTGGTGGTACGTTCCTGAACCGGCTCCTGCACGGCGCAACCTCCGCGACTTCCTCAATGGCTGGCGCATAGCGGCATACCGATAAAAAAGATGCTGAAAATGTAGAACTTTTGCGGAATAAATATATTCCGCATTCTTCGCTTGTGTGAAATAACGAGAAAGATAATTGAGTTATTTATAAAAATTCGCCATTATTTGCCTCCTGCTGATGATGTCTTTTCAGACTGAGTTGGCTGCCAATAATAAATCTGGATGATGTTTTTAAGCTGTTTCATATTAAAGCATTTACGAAAATAATAAATAAGGGATTGATGGCGATGATATATCTACTTTGCATTTATTTAATGAATAGAATGCGTAAGAAAAAGCCCCGGAATATCGGGGCGGTGAATAATAAAATTCAAAGGTTAACTCTGCGTAGACTCGTTGTTGGACGGGTAAACGAAGCGCCGCCCGGCAACGAGAGGGTTAAGCAGGTAACAGTTTCAGCAGTGCGAAAGCCTCCTTCATCCGGTCTTCACTAACCACAAAAGCGCGAATCTGACCCTCGTTATCCGCGCCGCGCGCGACCATTCCCTGCGGTTCGAGGGTAATTTGCCAGTTCAGATCCTGACGCTGCGTTTCACCGGCAAGATGCAGCGGTAATTCTGGCGTTTTGACTTTAATCAGCATGGCGGGTAATTTCAGCGGCGCGCTGCCGCCGAGCAGGTTTTTCGCCAGATACATCGCGCTTAATTGAATTGGCTGTAAAAAGGGCAGTACCTGACCGTTAATTTCAGCGCAGTCACCTAACGCGTAAATATCAGGTTGCGTGGTTTGCAGGTAGCTATTTACCTTCACGCCACACTGTATTTCGGCGCCTGCGCGATGCGCCAGCGCGGTTTCCGGGCGCAGGCCCGTTGCCGCGATTACCACATCCACCTCAACGCTGCGGCTGCGGTCGAGCGTGGCACGAATGCCGCCTTCGGTTTTGCTCAGGCTTTGCAGCTGCGATTTCAACATCAGATGCACCCCCATGTCGGTCAGGCGATGCTGTAAGCGACTGCTTACTTCTACGGGCATCAGCGACGACAGAATGCTTGCCGCGTGGTCGACCAGAGTCACGGATTTACCCGCCCGGCAGAAATCCATCGCCAGCTCGGTGCCTATCAGCCCGCCGCCGACAATCATCACGCGCTGCGCGTCGCGAAGCGCCGTTTCGCTGGCCTGATACTCCTGCTGGCTGTTGAGGGTGATCGTCAGCTCGCGGCCTTCAACCGGCGGCACAAACGCAGAGGCACCCGTGGCCAGCACCAGTTTGTCGTACTGCCAGGTTTTCTCTTTTGCTTTCACCACGTGGGCGGCAGCGTCGATGTCGGTGACCCAGGTGTACGGGAACAGACGCAGGTTAAACTGTTCCGCGAACTCCGCCGCCGTCTGGCGGGTGAGGTCTTCGGCGCGCTGATTCTGACTAATCACGTGGCTTAGATCAGGCTTGTTGTACTCGTCCATGCTGTCGGCGGCGATCACCGTCAGCGGCACGCTGGCGTCCTGCTTGCGGATGTTTTTCACCAGCTGGCGGGCGGCAAAGCCCGAGCCGATGATGACGATCCCGTTGTTCATTTTGCCTCCGTACCCAGTTCGTCAAAGACGTCTTTACCGAGTGAACACTCCGGGCAGAGGAAGTTTTCCGGCACGTCACTCCACGGCGTGCCCGGCGCAACGTCCTGCAGCGGCTCGCCCAGCGCCGGGTCGTAAATCCACTGGCAGACGCTGCACTGCATGCGCGGTCCGGGATCGGCGGCTGCCGCGGCGGCGCAGGTTTCCTGCTGTGCGGTTGGTTTTGCCGCTACTTCCGGCAGCGGAGCGAGCGCCCACTGACGTGCAATGTCACGGCCGTGCTGGCGGCAGATTTCGAGCGCGTCGATATCCGGCCGCCATTTCGCCTTCAGGCTGAGGGACATCTCAAAACCCGCATCCTGCAGGCGGGTAGACAGACGGTCTACCGCACCGCCGCTCCAGCCGTGGGAGCCAAAGGCGCTGGCGCGCTTGTTGCGAAAACGCAGGCCGGTCATCTCTTCCACCAGACCGGCAATTTTCGGCATCATTACGTTGTTCATGGTGGAGGTGCCCACCAGCACGCCCTTAGAGCGGAAGACGTTGGTCAATACCTCGTTCTTATCGCTGCGCGCCACGTTGAAGATTTTCACCGCCACGTTCGGGTCCACTTCGTTGATGCCCTGGGCAATGGCGTCCGCCATCATGCGGGTGTTGTTGGACATGGTGTCGTAGAAAATAGTGATGCGGTCTTCCTGATAGTCCGCCGCCCATTTCAGGTAGAGCTCCACAATCTGGGTTGGATTTTCACGCCATACCACGCCGTGGGAGGTGGCAATCATGTCCACCGGCAGGTTGAAGCCGAGGATCTCGGTGATTTTTGGCGTCACCAGGCGGCTGAACGGCGTCAGGATGTTGGCATAGTAGCGCTGGCACTGCTCGAACAGCTCGGTCTGGTCCACTTCGTCGTTGAACAGGCGCTCGTCGCAGTAGTGCTGGCCGAAGGCGTCGTTGCTGAACAGCACCGCGTCGCCGGTCATGTAGGTCATCATGCTGTCCGGCCAGTGAAGCATCGGCGTTTCCACAAAGATCAGCTGCTTGCCGTTGCCGATATCCAGCGCGTCGCCGGTTTTCACGGTGTGGAAGTTCCACTCCGGATGGTGGTGGTGGCCGTTGATCGAGTCGATGGCGTTGGTGGTGCAGTAGATCGGCGTGTTCGGGATGTAAGACATCAGCTCGGTCAGCGCGCCGGCGTGGTCCTCTTCCGCGTGGTTGATTATGATGTAGTCGATGGCGTCCAGGTCGATTTCACTGCGCAGGTTCTGCACGAACTCGCGGCTGAACTTGTGATCGACGGTATCGATCAGCACGTTTTTTTCTTCGCGGATGAGATAGCTGTTGTAGCTGCTGCCGCGCAGCGTTTTGTATTCCGTCCCGTGGAAATCGCGCACTTCCCAGTCACGTTGACCCACCCAATGAATGTTATTTTTAACCAGAATAGACATAGCAACCTCTACGTAATACAGCATTTTCAAATAAGATGATTTTCCTATATCAAGTTGCGTGCCAGTTTTTAATTTATTGATTTTGCTTAATTAATTTTTTTATGATCCGTAATGGGTAGTCATTATGACTATCAAAAGCAGTGTCAATATGACAACATGCATTGTCAAAATGACAGCGAGGTCACTATGAGCTTTTCCGTAGACGTGCTGGCGAAGATAGCCATTGAGCTGCAGACCGGTATCGGCCATCAGGACCGCTTTCAGCGGCTGATCTCCACGCTGCGCCACGTGCTTGAGTGCGATGCGTCCGCGCTGCTGCGCTACGAGGGGCGGCAGTTTATTCCGCTGGCTATCGACGGGCTGGCGAAGGACGTGCTCGGGCGGCGTTTTACCCTTGAGGGCCATCCGCGTCTGGAAACCATCGCCCGCGCGGGTGACGTGGTGCGCTTCCCGGCGGACAGCGATCTGCCCGACCCGTACGACGGGCTTATTCCCGGACAGGAGAGCCTGAAGGTTCACGCCTGTATCGGCCTGCCGCTGTTTGCCGGACAAAACCTGATTGGCGCACTGACCCTTGACGGCCTGTCGCCGGACCAGTTCGACACCTTTAGCGACGAAGAGCTGCGCCTGATTGCCGCCCTGGCCGCCGGGGCGCTGAACAATGCCCTGCTGATTGAACAGCTGGAGAGCCAGAACATTCTTCCCGGCAGCCCGGCGGCGTTTGAGCAGGTAACGCAAACGGAGATGATCGGCCTTTCTCCGGGCATGGCGCAGCTCAAAAAAGAGATTGAGATTGTCGCCGCCTCAGATTTGAACGTGCTGATCTTCGGGGAAACCGGCACCGGCAAGGAGCTGGTGGCGAAGTCCATTCACGAAGCCTCGCCGCGCGCGGTGAACCCGCTGGTGTACCTCAACTGCGCCGCGCTGCCGGAAAGCGTGGCGGAAAGCGAGCTGTTTGGTCACGTTAAAGGGGCGTTTACCGGGGCCATTAGCAACCGCAGCGGCAAGTTCGAAATGGCCGATAACGGCACGCTGTTTCTGGATGAAATCGGCGAGCTCTCCCTGTCGCTGCAGGCCAAGCTGCTGCGCGTTTTGCAGTACGGCGACATCCAGCGCGTGGGGGATGACCGAAGCCACAGAGTGGACGTTCGCGTGCTGGCGGCAACGAACCGCGACCTGCGTGAAGCGGTGGTGGCAGGGCAGTTCCGCGCCGACCTGTTTCATCGCCTGAGCGTGTTCCCGCTTACCGTGCCGCCGCTGCGCGAGCGCGGGGACGACGTGCTGCTGCTGGCGGGCTTTTTCTGCGAGCAGTGCCGTCTCAGGATGGGGCTTTCCCGCGTGGTGCTGAGCCCGGGTGCGAGGTCGCATCTGCTGAGCTACGGCTGGCCGGGCAACGTGCGCGAGCTGGAACACGCGATCCACCGCGCGGTGGTGCTGGCGCGGGCGACGCGTTCGGGTGACGAAGTGGTGCTCCACGCGCGGCATTTTGCGCTGCAGGATGAAACCGCACCGGCTGTCGCCCAGGCTCTACCAGAAACGGTGAATGAAAATCTGCGTGAAGCTACAGAGGCGTTTCAGCGTCAGATGATTACCCGCGCGCTGGAGCAGAATAACCACAGCTGGGCGGCGTGCGCGCGGGCGCTGGAGATGGACGTCGCCAACCTGCACAGGCTGGCGAAGCGTCTGGGGCTGAAGGGTTAGATAATGCCGGCCTGATAGAAATCCTGCAGGTTGATGGCGCCGCACAGCCTGCCGGAATCATCCACCACCGGTGCGGCGGTAATTTTGCGCTTCATCAGCACCTCTTTGGCTTCAATGGCGCGGCTCCCGGCGTTCAGCGTCAGCCCGCCTTTGGTCATGGCGTCCGACACTTTTGTTTCCAGCCTGCCGCCGCCCACCAGCCAGCGGCGCAGGTCGCCGTCGGTGAACACGCCCTTAACGTTCCCGCCGTCATCGCAGACCGCTACCAGCCCCAGACCGGTGCGGCTGAGTTCCAGCATCGCGTCCATGACGCTGGTATCGAGTTTGACCTGCGGAATGGCATCGTCGGTGCGCATCAGGTGGTGAACCTTGTTGAGCAGGCGTGCGCCGAGCGCGCCCGCCGGATGCGAACGGGCGAAATCTTCTTCGTTAAAGCCACGCGCCTGCATCACCGCCATTGCCAGCGCGTCGCCCATCATCAGGGTGTTAACGGTGCTGGAGGTCGGAGCGAGGTGCATCGGACAGGCTTCACGCTCAACGGAAATATCCAGCGTCGCCTTGGCGGCCAGCGCCAGCGGCGAGCGGGATTTTCCGGTCATCGCCAGCAGGGCGACCGATTTTTCCTGCAGGCGCGGAATAATCAGGTCCAGCTCTTTGGCCGAACCGGAGTAGGAGATAAACAGCATCACGTCGCGGCTTTCAATCATCCCCAGATCGCCGTGCAGCGCCTCTGCCGGATGCACAAAAAAAGCCGGGGTGCCGGTGCTCGCGAGCGTCGCGGCAATCTTTTTGCCGATATGGCCGGATTTACCGATGCCCGCCACGATCACTTTGCCTTCGCAGTGGATAATGGTGTTGGCGGCGCGGACAAAATCCTCGCCCAGACGTTCCGGCAGGCGGCTGGCTTCCTGCAGTTCCAGCATCAGCGTCTGGCGACCCGTTTCTAACAGAAAATCACTCATCTCTCTCTCCGGTTACGATCACGTCGATTCCTTTCTCTTCCAGCGCTTTCTTGAACGCCGGGTCGATACCTGCGTCGGTAATCAGCTTATCAACGCTTTCAAGGCTACAGACAATGTTGGGGCTTTTGCGGCCAAACTTCGACGAGTCTGCCATCAAAATCACTTCCCGCGCGGCGTTGCACATCGCTTTACTGACGCTGAAAACCTCGTTGAACGTCGTAACGCCTGCGTTCAGATCGATGCCGTCGGTGCCCATAAAGAGTTTATCAAAGCTGAAGTGGTCGAAGGCATTCTCCGCCAGCTGGCCGTGAAACGACGCCGATTTTTTGCGGAAGGTGCCGCCGGGCATCAGGATGGTCTGCTCGCAGTCGTTCTCCGACAGGGCGTTGACGATGTGCAGGCTGTTGGTCATCACCGTGATGTTGTTAAAGCGGCTGAGCAGCGGAATCATCTGCAGGACGGTGCTGCCTGCATCCAGAATGATGGAATCGCCATCGTGGATAAATTTGACGGCGGCTTCGGCAATCAGCGCTTTCTGGTGGGTATTGATCAGCGTTTTGTGGTCGATAGGCGGGTCCGCTTCGTCCTTATTGAGCACCACGCCGCCGTAGGTTCGAATAACGGCGCCAGAGTTTTCGAGCAATACCAGGTCCTTGCGTATTGTCGTGCCGGTAGTGTCAAAGTAGTGGGCCAGATCCTCTACCGAGCATTTTCCCTGCTTTTGCAGATGCTCGAGAATGGCCGCCTGCCGCTGACGAGGTTTCATAGGCGCTTCGTTCCTTAGGTTGCGAAATGATAATTTCGCAAGTCTATAGCTTTCACAACGAAATTATCCATGTTTCAGATTAAGCGCTAATGATAGTGCATTCTGACAGAGTGGATCATGGGGAAAGATCACATCAGGCCGTAATTCCTGCAGCGAAATGCCGTTGATCGCCTGGATTTTCGCCGGACGGGCGAAGACGGTCATGCCGCGCATGATGAGGGAATCGCAGACGTGATTGTTTTCATCCAGCGCAACGGCGACGACCACGCGCGGTTTGAAGCGTCCGCCGGAACGCCCGACCCCGACGCGACCTTTCTGACACAGCGCGTCAAACGCGCGGTTAAACTGGTGGATCTGCCAGCCGCCAAACGCCATCTGGCAGATCCAGGCGAGGGCGGCGACGGTGATGAGTGCGGTAACCATATCGACTCCTTGTTTTGTTCCCTCTCCCGGTGGGAGAGGGTTAGGGTGAGGGCATCAGGCCGCTCGATCAGAACATGACCTGCCCACCCGTCACGTTGATCGACTGCCCGGTGCAGTACGAGGCTTTCGGGCTGGCGTAAAACAGCAGCATGTTCAGCACGTCCTGATAATCGCACCCGCGCTTCAGCGGCACTTTATCGATGTAGTACTGCTCCACTTCCTCAGCCTTGATGCCGAGCTTGGTGGCATACTGCGGCAGCAGGGACTGGAACATCGGCGATTTCAGCAGGTTGCCCAGCATCAGCGAATGCACGGTAATGCCGTATTCGGCCAGATCCAGCGCCAGAGACTGCGTCAGCCCCACGCCGCCAAACTTCGCCGCGCTGTAGCCGGAGTTGTGCTTGCTGCCCACTTTCCCTGATTTGGAGTTGATCTGAATGATGCGCCCCTGAATGCCGTCGCGGATCATCAGACGGGAAAACTCGCGGGCGCAGAGGAAATAGCCCACCAGATTCACCTGCAGCGAACGGTCAAAATCCCCCAGTTCGAAATCGCTGATAAAGGCCGCTTTCGCAATCCCCGCGCTGTAGACCAGCAGGTCGGTACGCCCAAAAATCTCGTCCACGCCGCGGGCCAGCGCCATCACGCTCTGCTCGCTGGTGGCGTCGGCACCAAACCCGTACGCCATCCCTTCGCCAAACTCGGTGTTAATGGTGTCCGCCACGCGGGCGGCTTTTTCACTCTGAATGTCCACTACCGCCACGCGGTAGCCCTCTGCGGCAAGCCCACGGCAGAGGAACTCGCCTAAGGTTTGTCCTCCACCAATGACAACGGCAACCTGACTCATGTGTTTCTCCTTAATTACGCAACAAATTTTAACGTGCAGCCTGGGGTGACAGCCTGCGGAACCGGGCCCGCGACGTGAACCGTGCCGGGATATTCGGCCTGCGGCTGGCCGTCGAAACGCAGGGTGATGTGCCCCAGCTCGCGTAGGTTTTGCTCGGCCACGTCGCCGACGGCGGTCACGGCATAGCGCGCCTCGCCCAGCTCCAGCTGGCTCCCGGCCTTCAGCTCGCCCTTCAGCTCGCCGTGACAGTGGATAAAGCAAAACTCTTCGATATCCGCCGGGGCGCCTTCGCGGAAGGTGATCAGCATCTGGTCGCTCAGCGCGTCGGCCGCGCTCTGGCCGATGCGGGTAATGGTGGTCTGGTAAATCACGGTCATCGCAGGAACCTCTTATTGATAAATAAAGCCGGAGACAAACCAGGCAATCAGCACCGTCGGCGCGCCCGTCAGGAAGCGACTGACCAGCACCGACGGCACGCCCACGCGCACGGTGTCCTGGCGCGCTTCGGCCAGCGACAGCCCTACGGGGATGAAATCGCACGCCGCCTGGGCGTTAATGGCGAACAGGGCGGGCAGGGCGAGGTGCGGGGGAATGTTCCCCAGACCAATCTGCACGCCAATCAGCACGCCGATGACCTGGGCAATCACCGCGCCAGGGCCGAGGAACGGCGACAGCAGCGGGAAGGAGCAGATCAGCGCCAGCGTCACCAGCCCGAGCGGGTGGCTCGCGAGCGGGGCGAGGCCGTGAGCAATCCAGTCGCCCAGGCCGGACGCCATGATGATGCCGATCAGCGCCGAGACGAATGCCATAAACGGCAGAATGGTTTTCAGCACCGTGTCGATGGTGTCGCGCCCGGACTGGAACAGTACCGCCACGGCGGAACCCATGCCCATCCCGACCTTCGCCAGCAGGCCGTCGCTCTGTTCGGTGATTTTCTTGCTGGTGTCGTACTCGCGCGGGGCCGCTTTTTGCGGCGCGGCAGTGCCATTCACCAGCGTGATGTTGTCCTCCTTCACGCCTGAGACATAAATGTCCTCAAGGATGTACTGTGCCAGCGGGCCGGATTTTCCGGTGGAGTGAATATTCACCGTCGGAATGCGGCGCTTCGGATAGATACCGCAGCGCAGCGTGCCGCCGCAGTCGATTACCGCCACGCCGATTTCCGCTTCCGGCGGCTCGCCTTCCTTGAAGCCGTCGACCGCTTCCCAGCCGGTCAGCTCGCGCAGCCTGTCGACGATTGCCGGGCGCGTGCCTGCGGTGATGTAGACGATCTTTTTGCCTTCGGTGGCGTCGAACTCCAGCGGGCCGCCCCAGCCGCCCGTGCCTTTTTCAATGCGGATCCGGTTCATGCTGTGGCTCCTGAAAGATGGACTTTCTGTTCAAGCTGGATGCCCATTTTTTTCTCAAAAATGGCGGTGGTGAGGTCGGTCACCCAGCCGCGGAAGAAGTTGGTGACCAGGCCAACCAGCAGGTAGCTCACCGCCAGCGGGCCGAGCGGCAGGCCAAGGGTGGTGAGGCCGCTGGCGATCCCAAGATAGACAAACAGCTCGCCGGGGTTAATGTGCGGGAACAGGCCGTTCATCGAATGGCAGCTGTAGGAGGCGGCGGCGTAGTAGCTCGGCTTGTACTTTTCCGGCATGAAGCGGCCGAGGCTTAAGGTCATCGGGTTGCAGAACACGAAGGTACCGATGAACGGCAGTACCAGGTAGCGGGACAGCGGATTCCCGGCACAGCGCTGGGCGAAGCGTTCGATGCGCTGCTGGCCGATAAAGTTGATCAGCGCGTTCATGATCACCAGCAGGCTGATCAGCAGGGGCAGGATCCCGGTCACCATGCCGGTGAACACTTCTCCGCCTTTCTGAAACAGCCCGATGAACCACTCGGCGCCGTGGGTGATGGTTTCTATCATTCTTCTCTCCTGTGGGGCTTTTTTGTTTTTGTCTGACTGGGCTAATAATAATCACTTTGAAAGGTTTTAAAGTGTTAATTAGATCTCACAATGAAAGAAAAAAGGATTATTTTGAAAGTTTATTGGTGGGGGGAATGATTTTCGGTGGAAAAAAGCGCGGATTTGCGTGGGGGAGGCGCGTACCGCTTCCTTGAGGTGTTGCGGATGCTTTACCATACTGGGTTCTTATCGAACCCGTTAAATGGATGTCTCATGTTCAAGCGTCGTTATGCAGCGCTGTTGCCTGCGCTTATTCTGCTGTCTGCCTGTAGTAGCAAACCTAAGACTGAAGCCGTTCAGCAAACGGCGGGCGCGCCTTCCGGAGGATTCCTGCTGGAGCCGCAGCACAATATGATGCAGATGGGCGGCGACTTCGCGAATAACCCGGCGGCCGAGCAGTTCATCGATAAAATGGTGAGCAAACACGGCTTTGACAGACAGCAGCTGCACGAAATTTTGTCTCAGGCCAAGCGTCTGGACTACGTGCTGCGCCTGATGGACAGGCAGGCACCAACCGCCCAGGTGCCGAGCGGGCCGAACGGCGCGTGGCTGCGCTATCGCAAACAGTTTATTACCCCGGACAACGTGCAAAACGGCGTAGTGTTCTGGAATCAGTATGAAGATGCGCTCAACCGCGCGTGGCAGGTGTACGGCGTACCGCCGGAAATCATCGTCGGGATTATCGGCGTTGAAACCCGCTGGGGCCGCGTGATGGGGAAAACCCGCATCCTCGACGCGCTGGCGACGCTCTCCTTTAACTACCCGCGCCGCGCGGAGTATTTCTCTTCCGAGCTGGAAACCTTCCTGCTGATGGCGCGCAGCGAGCAGGACGATCCGCTCGATCTGAAAGGGTCGTTTGCCGGCGCGATGGGCTACGGCCAGTTTATGCCGTCCTCCTATAAACAATATGCCGTCGACTTTAACGGGGACGGTCATATCAACCTGTGGGATCCGGTAGATGCCATCGGCAGCGTGGCGAACTACTTCAAAGCACACGGCTGGGTGCCGGGCGGCCAGGTGGCGGTGCAGGCGAACGGTCAGGCGCCGGGGCTGGAAAACGGCTTCAAAACCAACTACAGCATTTCGCAGCTGGCAGCGGCAGGCCTAACGCCAACGCAGCCGCTGGGCAACGCGCAACAGGCAAGCCTGCTGCGTCTGGATGTCGGTACGGGCTATCAGTACTGGTACGGTCTGCCGAACTTCTACGTCATCACCCGCTATAACCACAGCACTCACTATGCGATGGCCGTATGGCAGCTGGGGCTGGCGGTGTCTCAGGCGCGCGTTCCGGCGGCGTCACCGTTTAGTCAGTAAGTCATCTTATCCCCCTCTCCCTGTGGGAGAGGGCTGGGGTGAGGGCACCCGCGCGCACCTATTTCCCGCAGAAACATTTCGCCACACTCCCTTTTCAAACCCGCCATTTACATCTTAACCGTCTTTCATTATTGTTATGTTATAACATTTAATGCGGTGTCGACATGTCAACGTCCTTTTTTTCTCTGTCTGCTCTGGTTCGGCTTTTGCTGGCGCTGGTGCTGGTTGTCTTTATTGGGCTGGCCGTGCGCTGGGCGGTGGCATTGCCATGATCGTGATGAATGAACTGGTCGCGGGTTATGAACGCCAGCCCATTACGCGGCCCCTTTCGGGCACGATTGAGCGCGGAAGTATGACCGCCATTATCGGCGCTAACGGCTGCGGGAAATCCACGCTGCTGAAAACGCTGGCGGGGTTTATTCCTCCCGTCAGCGGCGGTTTCCGCTGGCAGGGTAAGCGCCCGGTCATCGGCTGGCTGGCACAGCGTCACGCCCTGGAGGCGCAGTTTCCGCTGACCGTACAGGACGTGGTAAGCATGGGCTGCTGGCCGGGCATTTCGCTTTTTTCCGGGTTTCGTCGCGAAACGCGGCTGCGCATTGCCAGCGCGCTTGAGCGCGTCGGGCTTGAGTCCATGGCGTTATCCACCATCGATGAACTCTCCGGCGGTCAGTTTCAGCGCATGCTGTTTGCCCGCGTCCTGGTGCAGCAGGCGCCGCTGGTGATGCTGGATGAACCCTTTACCGGGGTCGATGAAGCCACCTGCAGCGTGCTGATGGATTTGATGCTGGAGATGTATATGCAGGGGCAAACGCTGCTCGCGGTACTGCACGACAGCGAGCGCGTGTCGCGCCATTTTCCGCAGACGCTGCGGCTGGATGCTGACGTTCCCCAGTGGAAAACCGAGCGGGTGAGGGTGGCATGATCTGGCATCTCTTTTTTCAACCGTTCATTGAGTACGGCTTTATGCGTCGCGCGCTGGTGGTTTGCCTGGCGCTCTCCGTCAGCACCACCGCGCTCGGCGTGTTTCTTCAGCTGCGTCGGATGAGCCTGATGGGCGACGCCCTTTCTCACGCCATTTTGCCGGGTGTCGCCGTGGGGTATTTGCTCAGCGGTATGTCGCTGCTGGCGATGAGTATTGGCGGTTTTATCGCGGGAATTACCGTGGCGCTGCTGGCCGGTCTGGTCAGTCGACGCACGCCGCTGAAAGAAGATGCCAGCTTTGCCGGGTTTTATCTTGGCTCGCTGGCGCTGGGGGTCACGCTGGTGTCGCTGCGCGGGTCGAATGTCGATCTGCTGCATCTGCTGTTTGGCTCTATCCTCGCCGTGGACAAGGACGCCGCGCTTTTTGTCACGGGCGTGTGTATGTTCACCCTTATCACACTGGCGCTGTTTTATCGCGGGCTGGTCACAGAAGCGTTTGATACTGCCTGGCTGCAGGTGAACGCCCGCTGGCTGCCTGGCCTGCTGCACGGACTGTTTCTGGCGCTGCTGGTGCTTAACCTGGTGGCTGGTTTTCAGGTGCTCGGCACGCTGATGGCCGTCGGGCTGATGATGCTTCCGGCCGTGGCGGCACGCTGCTGGGTGCGCACGCTACCAGCCTTACTTCTGATGGCGGGGATAAGCGGTATTTTCTGCGCATGGCTGGGGCTGAGCCTCTCCTGGGCGATGAGCTTACCTGCCGGGCCGTCCATCGTGCTCACCGCCAGCGCGCTGTTCTTTATTTCCATTTTACTGGGTACGCGAAGCAGGCTCGCTGGCAGCCTGCGGGCGTATTTTTAACGCAAGGGGAAACGATGAAACGTACAGGATTTGTAGTGGCGCTCGCGCTGGGGATGATGTCGCACGGCGTGATGGCGAAAACGCTGAATGTGGTGACCAGCTTTTCGATTCTGGGGGATATCACGCAGGAGGTAGGCGGTGACCATGTGAACGTGACGACGCTGGTCGGGCCGGACGGCGATCCGCATACCTTTGAACCGTCGCCGAAAGACAGCGCCGCCCTGAGCAAGGCTGATGTGGTGGTGGTGAACGGCCTGGGGCTGGAAGGCTGGCTTGATCGTCTGGTGAAAGCCTCCGGGTTCAAAGGGCAACTGGTTGTGGCCTCAACAGGAGTGAAAACCCACACGCTTGAGGAAGATGGAAAGACTGTGACCGATCCCCATGCGTGGAACAGCGCGGCGAACGGGGCGCTCTATGCACAAAATATCCTGAACGGGCTGGTGAAAGCCGATCCGGATGACAAAGCCGTGCTGGAAGCCTCTGGCAAAACGTATATCGCGCAGCTCAGCCAGCTGGATAACTGGGCCAAAACGCGCTTTAGCCAGATCCCGCCGGCGAAGCGTAAAGTGCTGACCAGCCATGACGCGTTCGGCTATTTCAGCCGCGCCTACGGCGTGACGTTTATGGCGCCGCAGGGGCTGTCGTCTGAGAGCGAAGCCAGCGCGGCGCAGGTCGCCGAGATTATCAATCAGATTAAAGCCGACGGCGTGAAAACCTGGTTTATGGAAAATCAGCTCGATCCGCGTCTGGTGAAACAGATTGCATCGGCGACGGGCGCACAGCCCGGGGGCGAGCTTTACCCCGAAGCGCTGTCGGCAAAAGGTGGGGTGGCTGACACCTACGTTAAGGCGTTTCGCCACAATGTGCACACCCTCGCTGAGAGCATGAAATAACTTTTCCACCGCCGGTGCGTCCGTACCGGCTTTTTTCTGAAGCCCCCTCGTAAAACCTGAAGTCCATCCCCACATCTGACGATAAAGTGCTATCTTGTGCAGCACGTTTTTCTGATGCCTGGAGCGAGAATGACTGACCATGAATTGATGCAGCTTAGCGAGATCGTTGGCCTTGCGCTGAAGCAGCGTGGCGCGACAATCACCACTGCGGAATCCTGCACCGGCGGCTGGGTGGCGAAAGCGATTACCGATATTGCCGGCAGTTCCGCCTGGTTTGAACGCGGTTTTGTGACCTACAGTAACGAAGCTAAAGCTCAGATGATTGGCGTGCGCGAATCCACGCTTGAACAGCATGGCGCGGTCAGCGAACCGGTGGTAATCGAGATGGCTATTGGCGCGCTCAAAGAGGCGCGGGCAGATTACGCGATTTCCATTAGCGGTATTGCGGGCCCGGACGGCGGCAGCGATGTGAAGCCTGTCGGCACCGTCTGGTTTGGGTTCGCCACCTCCAAAGGGGAAGGGATCACCCGCCGGGAGTGCTTCAGCGGCGATCGCGAAAGCGTGCGTCGTCAGGCAACCGTTTATGCGTTAAAAACGCTCTGGCAACAATTTCTACAAAACACTTGATACTGTATGACCATACAGTATAATTGCACCAACAGAACAGAAATCCACGGTGAAGCACAGTCGCTTCTCCCGGCATGACAGGAGTAATAATGGCTATCGACGAAAACAAACAGAAAGCGTTGGCGGCAGCACTGGGCCAGATCGAAAAGCAATTCGGTAAAGGCTCCATCATGCGCCTGGGTGAAGACCGTTCCATGGATGTGGAAACCATCTCCACCGGTTCGCTTTCTCTGGATATCGCGCTGGGCGCTGGCGGTCTGCCTATGGGCCGTATCGTAGAAATCTACGGGCCAGAGTCCTCCGGTAAAACCACCCTGACGCTGCAGGTGATTGCCGCGGCACAGCGCGAAGGTAAAACCTGTGCGTTTATCGATGCCGAGCACGCGCTGGACCCTGTTTATGCTCGCAAGCTGGGCGTGGATATCGACAACCTGCTGTGTTCTCAGCCGGACACCGGTGAGCAGGCGCTGGAAATTTGTGACGCGCTGGCGCGTTCTGGTGCCGTTGACGTTATCGTGGTCGACTCCGTTGCCGCACTGACGCCAAAAGCCGAAATCGAAGGTGAAATCGGTGACTCTCATATGGGCCTCGCGGCACGAATGATGAGCCAGGCGATGCGTAAGCTGGCGGGTAACCTGAAGCAGTCCAACACGCTGCTGATCTTCATCAACCAGATTCGTATGAAAATTGGTGTGATGTTCGGTAACCCGGAAACCACTACCGGCGGTAACGCACTGAAATTCTACGCCTCTGTCCGTCTGGATATCCGCCGTATCGGCGCGGTGAAAGAGGGCGAGAACGTGGTCGGTAGCGAAACCCGCGTGAAGGTTGTGAAGAACAAAATCGCCGCGCCGTTCAAACAGGCTGAGTTCCAGATCCTCTACGGCGAAGGGATCAACTTCCTCGGCGAGCTGGTTGACCTGGGCGTGAAAGAGAAGCTGATTGAAAAAGCAGGCGCCTGGTACAGCTACAACGGTGACAAGATTGGTCAGGGTAAAGCGAACGCGATCTCCTGGCTGAAAGAGAACCCGGCTGCGGCGAAAGAGATTGAGAAGAAGGTGCGTGAGCTTCTGCTGAACAACCAGGACTCTAAACCTGATTTCGTGGTCGATGCCGCGGATGCTGAAGAAACCAACGAAGATTTTTAATTCTTTCGTTTAAAATGAAGGGCTGCTGATGCGGCCCTTTTTGCATTTCTGAATCAGCAGGTTTTTTATGAGTGAACCGACAACACGTCGACCCGCGTATGCACGCTTACTGGACCGCGCGGTGCGCATCCTGGCCGTTCGTGACCACAGTGAACAGGAGCTGCGGCGCAAACTGTTGGCTCCGGTGATGAGTAAAAACGGGCCGGAAGAGATTGATGCCACCGCGGAAGATTATGACCGCGTGATTGCCTGGTGCTATGAGCATCATTATCTCGATGACGAGCGCTTTGCCTCACGGTTTCTCGCCAGCCGCGGCCGTAAAGGATATGGGCCCGCGCGCATCCGGCAGGAGCTGAACCAGAAAGGGGTGGCCCGGGAGTCCATCGAAAAAGCGATGCGCGAATGCGATACTGACTGGTGCGAGCTGGCCAGAGAACAGGCGATTCGTAAATACGGCGAACCGCTGCCGCGTGAATTTTCAGAAAAAGTCAAAATCCAGCGCTTTTTGCTCTACCGCGGCTTTCTCATGGAAGATATTCAGGATATCTGGCGTAATTTTGCCGATTGAACGCATGCGGGATTTTACTTCCCACTAAAGAAAACTTATCTTATTCCCACTTTTTCCAGTAGCTGGTCTGTCCAACGGTTTACCGATACAGGCTGGCTACGACATTTCGTTAGCTTGATTTCAGGATAATTATGAGCAAGAGCACCGCTGAGATCCGTCAGGCGTTTCTCGATTTTTTCCATAGTAAGGGACACCAGGTTGTTGCCAGCAGCTCCCTGGTACCGAACAACGATCCGACTCTGCTGTTTACCAACGCCGGGATGAACCAGTTCAAGGATGTGTTCCTTGGTCTCGACAAGCGTAATTATTCCCGCGCCACAACCTCACAGCGTTGCGTGCGTGCGGGCGGTAAACACAACGACCTGGAAAACGTCGGTTACACCGCGCGTCACCACACCTTCTTCGAAATGCTGGGTAACTTCAGCTTCGGCGACTACTTCAAACACGATGCCATTCAATACGCGTGGGAACTGCTGACCGGTGAAAACTGGTTCAACCTGCCGAAAGAGCGTCTGTGGGTTACCGTCTATGAAACCGATGACGAAGCCTACGAAATCTGGGAAAAAGAAGTCGGGATCCCGCGCGAGCGTATTATTCGCATCGGCGATAACAAAGGCGCGCCATACGCGTCTGACAACTTCTGGCAGATGGGTGATACCGGCCCTTGCGGTCCGTGCACCGAGATCTTCTACGATCACGGCGACCACATCTGGGGTGGCCCTCCGGGCAGCCCGGAAGAAGACGGCGATCGCTACATTGAGATCTGGAACATCGTCTTCATGCAGTTCAACCGTCAGGCCGACGGTACGATGGAGCCGCTGCCGAAGCCTTCCGTTGATACCGGTATGGGTCTGGAGCGTATTGCCGCGGTTCTGCAGCACGTCAACTCCAACTACGAGATTGACCTGTTCAGCACCCTGATCAAAGCCGTTGCCGAAGTTACCGGCGCGACCGACCTGAACAACAAATCGCTGCGCGTTATCGCGGACCACATTCGTTCCTGTGCGTTCCTGATTGCCGACGGCGTTATCCCGTCAAATGAAAACCGTGGCTACGTGCTGCGTCGTATCATTCGTCGTGCCATCCGTCACGGCAACATGCTGGGCGCGAAGGACACCTTCTTCTATAAACTCGTTGGGCCACTGATTGGCGTGATGGGTGCTGCCGGTGATGAGCTGAAACGCCAGCAGGCGCAGGTAGAGCAGGTTCTGAAAACCGAAGAAGAGCAGTTTGCGCGTACACTTGAGCGCGGTCTGGCGCTGCTGGACGAAGAGCTGGCGAAACTTAAGGGCGATACGCTGGATGGCGAAACCGCTTTCCGCCTGTACGACACCTACGGCTTCCCGGTTGACCTGACGGCGGACGTTTGCCGCGAGCGCAACATCAAAGTTGACGAAGCGGGCTTCGAAGCCGCGATGGAAGAGCAGCGTCGTCGTGCGCGTGAATCCAGCGGTTTCGGTGCAGACTACAACGCGATGATCCGCGTTGATAGCGCGTCTGAATTCAAAGGTTATGACGCGCTGGAACTGACCGGCAAAGTGACCGCCCTGTTTGTTGACGGTAAAGCCGTGGACAGCATCAGCGTGGGTCAGGAAGCGGTTGTCATTCTGGACAAAACGCCGTTCTACGCGGAATCCGGCGGTCAGGTTGGCGACAAGGGCGAGCTGAAAGGCAACGGTTTCAGCTTCAGCGTCAGCGACACCCAGAAATACGGTCAGGCGATTGGTCACCAGGGCAAACTGGTTTCCGGTTCTCTGAAAGTGGGCGAGGGCGTACAGGCTAACGTGGATGAAGCTCGCCGCGCGCGCATTCGTCTGAACCACTCTGCAACCCACCTGATGCACGCCGCCCTGCGCGACGTACTCGGTACCCACGTTGCACAGAAAGGTTCTCTGGTTAACGACAAAGTGCTGCGTTTCGACTTCTCGCATTTTGAAGCGATGAAACCGTCTGAAATCCGCGCGGTGGAAGATCTGGTGAACGCGCAGATCCGTCGTAACCTGCCAATCGAGACCCACATCATGGAGCTCGAGGACGCGAAGAAAAAAGGTGCGATGGCGCTGTTTGGTGAGAAATATGACGACCGCGTTCGCGTGCTGAGCATGGGCGACTTCTCTACCGAGCTGTGCGGCGGTACGCACGCATCGCGCACCGGTGACATCGGCCTGTTCCGCATTGTTTCCGAGTCGGGTACGGCGGCAGGCGTGCGTCGTATTGAAGCGGTGACCGGTGAAGGTGCGATTGCCAGCCTGCATGCGCAGAGCGATCAGCTGCACGACATCGCGCAGCTGCTGAAAGGCGATAGCCAGAATCTGGGCGAGAAAGTGCGCGTTGCGCTGGATCGCACGCGTCAGCTGGAAAAAGAGCTGCAGCAGCTGAAAGAGCAGGCTGCGGCGCAGGAGAGTGCAAACCTCTCCAGCAAGGCTGTAGACATTAAGGGCGTCAAACTGCTGGTCAGCGATCTGGCGGGCGTTGAGCCTAAGATGCTGCGTACTATGGTCGACGATCTCAAGAACCAGCTTGGTTCTACCGTTATCGTGCTGGCGACAGTGGCAGAAGGTAAGGTTTCTCTGATTGCGGGCGTCTCTAAGGATGTGACCGACCGCGTAAAAGCAGGGGAACTGATTGGTATGGTCGCTCAGCAGGTGGGCGGCAAGGGTGGCGGTCGTCCGGACATGGCGCAAGCCGGTGGTACGGATGCGGCGGCACTTCCGCAAGCTTTGGCCAGCGTTGAAAGCTGGGTAAGCGCGAAACTGTAATAACTACAAAGCACAAGCAGACGCCATAGCGGTAACGTTATGGCGTCTTGTTCACTGTGCTATCGATAACGATAAAGTCAGGTTGAGTTTGTGTATATCGGCTAAACTTACGTTTAACAGAATGTGATGCCGTGACTGCTTACACTTTACGTGTTTGTCATCGCTTACTTTTTGGCGTTATATGATGGATAATGCCGGGATACAAGAGACCCGACTCTTTTAATCTTTCAAGGAGCAAAGAATGCTGATTCTGACTCGTCGAGTTGGTGAGACCCTCATGATTGGGGATGAGGTCACCGTGACAGTTTTAGGGGTAAAGGGTAACCAGGTACGTATTGGTGTTAACGCTCCTAAAGAAGTATCTGTCCACCGTGAAGAGATCTACCAGCGTATCCAGGCTGAAAAATCCCAGCAGTCCAGTTACTGATATTGTCGCGTCTCGCTGTCGGGCGAGACGCAACCCTCCTGTCATTTTTCCTGCTCAACGTTACCGTTTAATTTCAAACGCTCTCTTTTTAACCACTCCGTTACCCTAAACTCGCCCTTACGCCGCCATTTCTGCAAAGGTTTTCTGTGAAGATGCCTGCAAAATCCGCTTATAAAACACCCTCTTTGCGGCTTTTACATGCAAATTGCGTGTGATTTGTGCAAACGATAAAAGCTTTTGGAAAATTGTTTGACTTATAAGTCCCAGAAAGTAATATATGCGCCACGCAGCGACGAGAAGCTCTTAACGAGTAACTCGAAGCACTCGAAAGAGGCGTTGTGTGGTGAGGTGGCCGAGAGGCTGAAGGCGCTCCCCTGCTAAGGGAGTATGCGGTCAAAAGCTGCATCCGGGGTTCGAATCCCCGCCTCACCGCCATTTTGCATCCGTAGCTCAGCTGGATAGAGTACTCGGCTACGAACCGAGCGGTCGGAGGTTCGAATCCTCCCGGATGCACCATCTATTACTTCATATTGCTTTAGAAGTGATATGAATATCGAGCAGTACAGTAGTAAATCCCGATGCATCCGTAGCTCAGCTGGATAGAGTACTCGGCTACGAACCGAGCGGTCGGAGGTTCGAATCCTCCCGGATGCACCATATTCTCCGAGATAACAGCGATGCTGTTGTTTCAAGGTCTACGAGTTAATCGTAAGCACCAGGGAGGATAACGTTGCTTTAGCAACGGCCCCAGGGCGAGGCGCAGCCGAGTAATCCTCCCGGATGCACCATTTACTATTTCTGAAAGCAGTACCCTGATGCATCCGTAGCTCAGCTGGATAGAGTACTCGGCTACGAACCGAGCGGTCGGAGGTTCGAATCCTCCCGGATGCACCATCTTCTCCGAGATAATAGCCACGCTGTTGTTTCAAGGTCTGCGAGTTAATCGCGAGCACCAGGGAGGATAACGTTGCTTCAGCAACGGCCCGCAGGGCGAGGCGCAGCCGAGTAATCCTCCCGGATGCACCATTATTATTTCTGAAAGTAATTCCCTGATGCATCCGTAGCTCAGCTGGATAGAGTACTCGGCTACGAACCGAGCGGTCGGAGGTTCGAATCCTCCCGGATGCACCATCTTCTCCTTCTTTGTTTATTCCTTCGACGTTCCGTCAGCAATCACACTCTCAATCAGCGACAAAAATCACCATTTACGATAAAGTAATGCTTTGTTAATCGTTTAGCGAGAGCACGATGTACGCACAGTATGACGGTTTGATCTTCGATATGGACGGCACTCTCCTGGATACCGAACCCACGCATCGTCAAGCCTGGACTGACGTCCTGGGCCGCTACGGAATGCGTTTCGATCTTCAGGCGATGATTGCCCTCAACGGATCCCCCACCTGGCGTATTGCGCAGGCCGTGATTGAACTGAATCAGGCCGATCTCGACCCGCATCTGCTCGCGCGCGAAAAAACCGATGCGGTAAAAGCCATGCTTTTAGATACCGTACGCCCTCTGCCGCTGATTGATGTGGTAAAAGAGTGGCACGGGTGCCGCCCGATGTCGGTAGGAACAGGCAGTGAAAGCTCGATTGCAGAAGCTTTGCTCAATCATCTTGGCCTGCGCCACTATTTTTCTGCGGTGGTCGCCGCCGATCATGTTAAACATCACAAGCCCGCACCGGACACCTTCCTGCTTTGCGCAGAATTAATGGGCGTCCCGGCGGCAAAATGTGTCGTTTTTGAAGACGCCGATTTCGGCATTCAGGCCGCGCGTGATGCCGGAATGGATGCGGTGGATGTGCGCTTACTGTGAGTGACGCGCTGTCACTTGCTTCATTATTCGCCAGCAGTTTTTTAAGCGCCACGCTGTTACCGGGAAATTCGGAAGTGGTGCTGGTGGCGATGCTGTTGTCCGGCGTGAGTCAGCCCTGGCTGCTTGTATTAATAGCAACAATGGGTAATAGCCTTGGAGGGCTGACTAACGTTATTCTTGGGCGTTTCTTTCCGCTGCGCGAAAAATCGCGCTGGCAGGAAAAGGCAGTCGACTGGCTAAAACGCTATGGCGCTGCCACGCTGTTATTAAGCTGGATGCCTGTAATAGGCGATTTACTGTGTCTGCTGGCGGGATGGATGCGCATCTCCTGGGGACCGGTGCTCTTTTTTTTGTGCCTTGGCAAGGCGTTGCGCTATGTTCTCGTGGCGTGGGCAACACTACAGGGTATGACGTGGTGGCACTAATTGGTGGAATGAATACGCGACCTTCAATCGTCAACCATTACAATTATGCTGAGTAACATTACTTTGACAGGCGGGAGGTCAATTTGATCCCGGACGTATCTCAGGCGCTGGCCTGGCTGGAAAACCACCCTCAGGCATTGAAGGGTATTCAGCGTGGTCTTGAGCGTGAAACGCTGCGCGTTAACGCGGACGGTAGCTTAGCGACGACGGGTCACCCGAAGGCGTTAGGCTCGGCGCTGACACATAAATGGATCACAACCGATTTCGCTGAGGCACTGCTGGAGTTCATCACGCCAGTAGAGGGTGATATTGATCATATGCTGACGATCATGCGCGATATCCATCGCTACACCGCGCGCAACATGGGCGACGAACGTATGTGGCCCCTCAGCATGCCGTGCTATATCGAGCAGGGCCAGGAGATTGAGCTGGCGCAGTACGGCACGTCAAATATCGGCCGGCTGAAAACGCTCTATCGCGAAGGGCTGAAAAACCGCTACGGCGCGTTGATGCAGACGATCTCGGGCGTGCATTATAACTTCTCGCTGCCAATGGCGTTCTGGCAGGCGAAATGCGGTGAAACGGATAAAGACGCGATCTCTGAAGGCTACTTCCGCCTGATCCGCAACTATTACCGTTTCGGCTGGGTGATCCCGTATCTGTTTGGGGCCTCCCCGGCGATCTGTTCTTCGTTCCTGCAGGGGAAACCGACCACGCTGCCGTTCGAGAAGACCGAGTGCGGAATGTACTATCTCCCGTACGCCACCTCTCTGCGCCTGAGCGATCTCGGTTATACCAATAAATCGCAAAGCAATCTCGGTATTACGTTTAACGAATTGCACGAATATGTGGCAGGATTGAAGCGGGCGATCAAAACCCCGTCGGAAGAGTACGAGAAAATCGGCCTCGAAAAAGACGGCAAGCGCCTGCAAATCAACAGCAATGTGCTGCAGATTGAAAACGAGCTGTATGCGCCTATTCGTCCTAAGCGCGTAACGCGCAGCGGTGAAACCCCGTCGGATGCGCTGCAGCGCGGCGGGATCGAATACATTGAAGTGCGTTCGCTGGATATCAACCCGTTCTCACCGATTGGCGTTGATGAGCAGCAGATTCGCTTCCTGGATCTGTTTATGGTCTGGTGCGTGCTGGCGGATGCGCCGGAAATGAGTTCAGACGAACTGCTCTGTACCCGTACAAACTGGAATCGCGTGATTCTGGAAGGGCGTAAGCCGGGCCTGACGTTGGGTATTGGCTGCGAAACGGCACAGTTCCCGCTGACCAAAGTCGGCAAAGATCTGTTCCGCGATCTGAAGCGTGTTGCCCGCACAATGGACAGCATTGACGGCGGCGACGCGTATCAACAGATCTGCGACCAGCTGGTGGAGTGTTTTGATAATCCGGAACTGACGTTCTCAGCGCGTATTCTGCGTTCTATGATCGATCAGGGCATTGGCGGCACGGGGCGTTCACTCTCAGCGGAGTATCGTGAGATGCTGATGCAGGAGCCGTTAGAAGTGCTGAGCGAAGCAGATTTTGCCGCGGAACGCGATGCGTCCGTGGTGCGTCAGAAAGAGGTTGAAGCGGCGGATACCGAGTCGTTTGAGGCGTTTCTGGCGAAGCAGTCTTAAGCAGAAAAGAAAAAGGCCACATCGCTGTGGCCAAAATATACATCTCTGAATTCAGGGATGATGATAACAAATGCGCGTCTTTCATATACTCAGACGTGCATTCTGTAGAAGAGTTCAGTTTATTTTAAAAAAAATCACTGTCGGAGGTGACGTATGCCGTTATTAGATAGCTTTACTGTCGACCATACCCGTATGGAAGCACCTGCAGTACGCGTGGCGAAGACCATGCACACCCCGCACGGCGACACGATCACCGTCTTCGATCTGCGTTTCTGCGTGCCAAATAAAGAAGTGATGCCAGAGAAAGGCATTCATACCCTGGAACACCTGTTCGCCGGTTTCATGCGTGACCATCTGAACGGCAACGGCGTTGAGATCATCGACATCTCCCCTATGGGCTGCCGTACCGGTTTCTACATGAGCCTGATTGGCCAGCCGGAAGAGAAACGCGTCGCTGATGCGTGGAAAGCGGCGATGGAAGACGTGCTGAAGGTGAAAGAGCAGAACCAGATCCCTGAGCTGAACGTTTACCAGTGCGGTACTTACCAGATGCACTCTCTGGAAGAAGCGCAGGAAATCGCGCGTCACATCATCGAGCGTGATGTTCGCGTTAACAGCAACGAAGAGCTGGCCCTGCCAAAAGAAAAACTGCAGGAACTGCACATCTAGTGCACCTTTTCCCTCTCCCTAAGGGAGAGGGTAGGGTGAGGGTGGTTCAACCCCATGACCACAACCGCAACGTTCTCCTTTACCCATCGTCCCCTCGTTCCGTTCGCCCATGATTACGTTCATGGTGACAGCGAGCCGTGGCATGAGCACGACTGCGCGCAGCTGTTGCACACCCTGAGCGGCGTGGTACGGGTTGATACCGCATCGGGCTGTTGGGTTGTTCCTCCGGGTCGCGGCGTCTGGCTACCGGCGGGGACTCGCCACTCGCTTCGCATCACCGGCAACGTGGCGGCGCGAACGCTGTTCATCGATCCGCTGGCGCGGGCCGATCTCCCGGCCTCCTGTCAGATCGTGCAGATCGCGCCGCTGCTGCGCGAGCTGATCCTCGTCTCTCTTGCTTTACCTGAATCGTACTCGCCCGGCAGCCGGGATGAACGCGTCTATGAGCTTATTCTCGATGAAATCCGCACCATGCCGGTGCTGCCGTTTCATCTGCCGGAGCCGGAAAGCGAGGCGTTACGCCACCTGTGTCTGCTAATCCGGCAAAACGCGGGGGAGAGTTGGGGCAGCGCGCAGGCCGCGAGCATGATGAACATGAGCGAACGCACCCTGAACCGCCATTTTCAGCAGCAGACGGGATTAAGCTATGGCGAGTGGTTGAGAAGGGCGCGCCTGCTAGAAGCCTTAGTGCGGCTGGCGCAGGGCCAGCCAGTGCTGCGCGTGGCGCTGGATCTGGGTTACGGCAGCCACAGCGCCTTTACGGCAATGTTTCGCCGGGTGATGGGCGTCTCACCCAGCGATTACTTTAAGAACGACTGACGGCATTGAAGAGCGCCTGAAGCGACGCGCGCGCCACGTCGCTGTCGATGCCCACGCCCCAGCGGCTGCTGCCGTCCTGGAACAGGCAGCGGATGTAGGCCACCGACCGGCTGTCGCTACGTTCGCCTAACGTATGCTCGTGATAATCCTTAATCACGAACGGGGCGTTGACCCAGCGGCTCAGGCCGTGAGCGGCGGCGGAGAGCAGACCGTTACCCTGACCTTCCAGCTGACGCGTTCCCCCCTGCGTAGCGATGCTTGCCGTCAAACGCAGCTGGCCGTCCTGCTGGCTGTCGCTGCGGTAGGATTGCAGCGCAAACTGCGGCGTGGCTACCAGGCCGTAGCGGGTGCGGAACAGCTGCCACAGCGCATTCTGCGTCATCTCTTTTCCGTGGCGATCGGTTTCCTGCTGCACGTGCTGGCTGAAATCCTGCTGCAGGGCGCGGGGTAATTTCAGGCCATGATTCTGTTCGATGAGCCACGCGCTGCCGCTTTTCCCTGACTGGCTGTTCACGCGGATCACCGCTTCGTAGGTGCAGCCGATGTCCTGCGGATCGACGGGCAGATACGGCATCTCCCAGCGATCGCCAGGCCTGCGGGCATCAAAGCCTTTTTTGATCGCATCCTGGTGCGAGCCGGAGAAGGCGGTATAGGCCAGCCGGCCTGCCCACGGGTGGCGCGGATGCACCGGCAGCTGGTTGCAGGCTTCCACCACTTCCACGACCCGGTTCATATCGCTAAAGTCGAGATTCGGGCTGATGCCCTGGCTGTAGAGGTTCATCGCCAGCGTCACCAGGCAGACGTTGCCCGTGCGCTCGCCGTTACCAAACAGACAGCCCTCCACGCGGTCTGCCCCCGCCATCACGGCCAGCTCGGCGCTGGCGACGCCGGTACCGCGGTCGTTATGCGGATGTACGCTGATGCAGACATCCCGGCGGCGGCTGAAGTGGCGACAGAAATACTCGATCTGGTCGGCATAGACGTTCGGCGTGCTCACTTCGACGGTTGCCGGTAAGTTGATCACCATGGGCCGTTCGTCGCACGGCTGCCAGATCTCCGCCACGGCTTCACAAATCTCCAGCGCAAACTCCGGCTCGGTAAAGCAGAAGGTCTCCGGGGAATACTCATACTGCCAGCTGGTGTCCGGATTCTCTTCACACTGATGACGAATAAGCCGCGTGGATCGCGTCGCCAGCTCGACGACTTGCGCTTTCTCCATGCCGAATACCAGGCGGCGGAACAGCGGGGCGGTGGCGTTATACAGATGCACGGTAGCCTGCTTCGCGCCGAGCAGGGATTCAAAAGTGCGATGGATGAGATCTTCCCGCGCCTGGGTTAATACCTGAATCGTGACGTCATCCGGAATGCGGTTCTCTTCAATCAGCTGGCGAACAAAGTTGAAATCCGTCTGCGAGGCGGATGGGAAGGCGACCTCAATCTCTTTGAATCCGCAGCCCAGCAGCAGATCCCAGAACTGCAGCTTGCGGGCGCTGTCCATCGGCTCGGCAAGGGCCTGGTTGCCGTCGCGCAGGTCGGTTGAGAGCCAGCGCGGCGCGCGGGTAATGCGTTGCTCCGGCCAGCGGCGGTCGGGCAGGAAAAGGGTCGGATAGGGTTGGTACTTGTCGGCGGGTGTGTTCAGCATGATGCGCTCCTGTTGTCTTTTCACTATCGTGAATTGATTTCAGGAGCGCTGCTTTATCGGAACTGACAATCGCTGTCGCGTTCTGGACAGGGTGCGGTTTTTTGCCGGATGGCGGCTACGCCTTATCCGGCCTACGTTCGTAGGCCCGGTAAGCGAAGCGCCACCGGGAAACTGTCAAAGGACTAGTGCGCCCCACCGCCGCCGCTACCGGCGCCAAACGGTGGTTTAGCAAACCACACCAGCCCCAGCAGGACGATAAAGATCCCTGCCGATATCCAGAAAATCTCGTTGGCCGAGATAATCAGCCCCTGGTTGGTGATCTGCTGGGCTATCCACCCTGACGCCTGCTGTTCCGTCATACCCATTCCCTGAAGCTGGTTGTACATCTCCCTGGAGTTCGGATTGAACGGGTTCACCGCTTCGGTCAGCTGGGCATGGTGCATCGATTCACGGTTAGTCCACAGGGTGGTGGTGATCGACGTACCAATCGAGCCCGCCAGCGTTCGCGTAAAGTTCGACAGGCTCGATGCTGCCGCCATGCGCTCAGGCGGTAAACCGGAAAGCGTGATGGTGGTCAATGGCATAAAGAAGCACGCCACGGCAAAGCCCTGAATAAACTGCGGCCACGCGGACGCGCCAAAGTCCATTCCCGGTTCGAACGTATACGCGCGCCAGTAGAAGCACACGGCGTACATGATAAAGCTGAACGTCACCAGCCGGCGCATGTCGAGCTTGTGGGCGAAGCGGCCAATAATCGGCGACAGCAGAACCGGAATCAATCCAACCGGCGCCGAGGCTAAACCTGCCCAGGTTGCGGTGTAGCCGTATACCTCCTGCAACAGCTGCGGCAGCAGTACAATCGCGCCGAAGTAGAGCATGTAGGCGAGGCTGATACACAGACAGCCTATGGTGAAGTTTCGCGACTTAAACAGCGACAGGTCGACTATCGGGTTATCGTCCGTCAGCTCCCAGACAATCAGGAAGCTCAGCGACACCACCGCGACAATCGTCAGGATGATGATCTCCCGGGAGTTGAACCAGTCCAGCTCTTTGCCCTGGTCGAGCATGACCTGCAGGCTACCGATGCCGACAACCAGCAGTGCCAGACCAATGGCATCGATACGCCGCTGTTCCGTCCGGGTTTCTCTGCCGCGCAGCGACTGGAGCGTCAGCATTACCACGATGGCGCCAATCGGTACGTTGATGAAGAAGATCCAGCCCCAGTGATAGTTGTCGCTGATATAACCGCCTAAGATAGGCCCGCAAATCGGCGCGACAATCACGGTCATTGACCACAGCGCCAGCGCAATCGAGCGCTTGGCGGGCGGGTAGTTGTTCAGCAGTAAGCTCTGCGACAGCGGAATCAACGGCCCGGCGACAATCCCCTGAATGACGCGGAAGAAAATCAGCATCGTCAGGCTGCTGGACATGCCGCACGCCCAGGAGGCAAGAACGAACAATACCGTCGACCAGAGGAACAGCTTCACCTCACCGACGCGCTTTGCCAGCCAGCCGGTAATCGGAATGGAGATGGCGTTTGCCACCCCAAACGAGGTAATGACCCAGGTCCCCTGGCTCAGCGACGAGCCAAGGTTACCGGCGATGGTCGGGATCGCCACGTTTGCGATGGTGGAGTCCAGCACCTGCATGAATGTCGCCAGCGACAGCGCGATGGTCATAATGACCAGCTGCGCGCCTTCCAGCGGTTTTTGCGGCTTTTGCTGTTGCATAACGCTCACCTTCGGATTAACCGGCGTTTGCCTTCACGATGTCATCGATCAGCTTGTTGACCGGATCGAGGCTAATTTCACGGGCGTTACTTTCATAAGCCGGGCTGCTGCGCACCTGGCTTGCCAGGATCTGACCGTCGCGGTTGGCGGTGTCGACCGTCACCAGCGTAGAGAGGCCGATACGCAGCGGGTGATCCGCCAGCTGTTTGGCATCCAGCTCAATACGCACGGGCAGACGCTGAACCACTTTGATCCAGTTACCGGTGGCGTTTTGCGCAGGCAGCAGGGAGAAAGCGCTGCCGGTCCCCATGTCCAGACCAACCACTTTACCGGTGTACTTCACGTCATCGCCGTAGATGTCGCTGACAACCGTCGCGCTCTGGCCGATACGCATATGGGCAAGCTGCGTCTCTTTAAAGTTGGCGTCTACCCACAGATTGTCTGCCGGCACGACCGCCATCAGCGGCGTGGTTGGGCTAATCTGCGCCCCTGGCTGGACGGAACGACGGGAGACATAGCCGGTCATAGGGCTGACGATTTTGGTACGCTGCAGGGCAAGCCACGCGTTGCGCACTTCGGTCGCCGCCTGCTGTACGGCAGGCTGGTTTTCCAGGCTTGTGCCCAGCACCATCGCCTGGTTGGCGTTGTACTGTTGAATGGCTACATCCAGCTGTGCCTGAGCGCTGGCAACGGCGTCGCGGGCATGCTGCAGCTCTTCACGGCCAATCAGGTTGGCGGTGCCGAGCGGAACGCGGCGGTTCAGGTCGCTCTGCGCCTGCGCCAGCGCCGTTTTCTGCACGTCGATGTTGGCCTGCAGCTGTTTGCTGTTGATCATCAGCTGACGGGTCTGACGGACGCTGGAGGCCAGCGCGGTCTGTGCTTTTTCAAACGCCTGCTGGGCGTCGGTTGGATCGAGGGTCACCAACACATCGCCTTTTTGCACAAAGTCGGTATTGTCAGCCCAGACTTTCGTCACGCTGCCCGACACCTGCGCCATAATTTGTACCTGGTTCCCTGCCACGTACGCGTCGTCAGTCTCTTCAGCATGACGCAGTACTAAAAACCAATAGATCCCATATGCCACGGCAATAATGATAAAGAGCAAGGTCAACAGAAGAAGGGCGCTCTTACGTTTGCCTTTCTTGTTGGCCGGTTGCTGCGGGGTAGTGCTCTCCGCATTTGCGCTCATTGTTGTTCTCCACGATCTTCTTATTTTCACATCGGCTGAGCCGACCTGTTGTCAGAAAGGCCAGCACTGTGACGTGCTGGCCTGTCGGTTTTCTTATGAATCTGGAATGGTGAGCGTGTCGTCGCGTTAGCGCAGCGCCTCAAGAACGGCGCCGTCTTCATCCATCTGGTCCAGACGGGTGAGCAGCTTGCGAGTGATGTGCTCAAGCTGGTCGCGCTCGGCGGTGCTGAGGGCAGACCAGAGTTTGTGCAGGCAATTGTGCTGAGGTGGCAGCACCTCGCGCAGGAACTGGTGACCTTTATCGGTCAGTTGCAGATGCAGGCAGCGGCGATCGTTGTCGCTTTCACGGCGCTCAATCCAGCCGCGCTTTTCGAGTTCATCGGCAATACGGGTCGCATTGGTACGGGAGGAGCCCAGCGCGCAGCTCAGTTCGGAAGGCTGAATGCTGTGATTTTCCTGAGACTCCAGCGTAATCAACGCCATAAACAACGTCTCGTTAATCCCTTGAGCTTTCAGCATTTTATTACGGTTTTCCAGTAGCTTACCCTGCATGTGCATGCACAGGCGAGTCAGCAGGATTTCCTGATACGGGAAGTCCTCATGGCGACTGGCGCGGAATTTAAGCATTTGTTCAATGGGCGTAAACGAACTATCCATTTGGGCATAACCTCATTAATTACAGCCGATATAGTAACGATAGTGACAAATAATGTAAATGAATTATTTGTGCGGTTATATCCGCCAAACTTATGTCACCATCAGAAAGCGCCGGGTAAGTCCGTGACCCGGTGAGCACAGAAAGCGTTGGGTGTGAACCCGCTGAAGAGAGGATGTGAGGACGGGGGTCTGAACTATTCATGCCGATTGTAAATATGTCACCCACATTAAAATTTCTGGGATAAATGATTACGTTTACATTAACAGAGTGAAGGGCCTCTTAACACCCTAAGAGGCCAACTCAATGTAAATGTTAGTTAATTGCATCCTGACGGTGATAACCGCGCCACCATACTAGCAGGTTGAGGGTGGCGACGATGGCCCCGATCGCGCATACCCCCGACCAGCCCGCATGCTGCCACGCCGACGCTGAAACAAGCGAACCCGCCGCGCCGCCGATGAAGTAGCTGGTCATGTATCCGGCCGTCAGGCGGTTGCGCGCCTCTGGCTTCACGCGATAGATGACGGTCTGATTGGTGATGTGAACGCCCTGAACGGTGAGATCGAGCACCAGGATACCGACAATCAGCGCCAGCACCGAGATGTGTCCGTACCAGATCGCCGCCCAGGAGAGGAGAAGTAAAATCAGCCCTGCGGAGGTGGTCAGGTGGGATTTACCCTTGTCGGCCAGCCCGCCAGCGGGACGCGCGCCCAGCGCGCCTGCGGCGCCGGCCAGACCGAACAGGCCAATCACCCCTTCGGAATAGTTGAACGGCGGCGCGGCCAGCAGAAACGCCATCGACGTCCAGAGAATGCTGAAGTTAGCGAAGGTGAAACAGCCCAGCAGGGCGCGGGTGCGCAGAAGCTTGTCCTGCGTAAACAGGCTGAAAACGGAGGCCAGCAGCTGAGGATAGTTCAGGTGGTTTTCCTGCTTCACTTTTGGCAGCCCGCGCCACAGCGCCAGCGCCATGATGACCATCAGCACGCTCGCCACCCAGTATACGGTGCGCCAGCCGCCGAGGCTTGCCAGCAGCCCTGCAACGGTACGCGCCAGCAAAATCCCCAGCAGCAGGCCGCTCATGATGGTGCCCACCACCTTGCCGCGTTTTTCCGGGGAGGCGAGGGTTGCGGCGAGCGGGACCAGGATTTGCGCCACCACGGAGAACAGCCCCGTAAGCGCGGTTCCGACGATCATCATTGTCAGCGACTGGCTGCTGGCGGTGATCAGCATCCCACCGGCGGCCAGCAGGGTCATGGAGACGATCAGCATTCGGCGTTCAAACATATCGCCGAGCGGCACCAGGAACAGCAGCCCGGCGGCATAGCCTAGCTGTGCTGCGGTAACGATAAAGCCTGCGGAGCTGGCGGAGAGATTGAACGCGCGGGCGATGGTGTCGAGAAGAGGCTGCGCGTAATAGTTGCTGGCGACCGCCAGACCCGTTGCCACGGACATTAAAAGGATGAGTGCGGGGCTAAGCCCTTGAGCTGTTTTTGTCATTAGTTTCAGGAATCGTTAGTTGAGTGATTATTTTTCCGGAAACCATAATAGCTAATGATTGTGAATAGTGGGGGATTGTTGGGTGATGTATTGTGCGGTTTAGGTGAATGGTGCGGTCTGGTGCCCTCACCCTAACCCTCTCCCACAGGGAGAGGGAACGCTAACAGAGAGCCGGGGTGAGGGAAAATGTTTTACTTCTGCGCTTCAAGCGCCTCTTTCACCCAGCCGTCAAACTGCTGCTGGTGGGCTTTGATCCAGCCGTCGACGTGGCCTTTCACATCCGCTTCAGACGATTTGCCCGCATGCATCATCGCGTTCTGGGCATTGATGTCCGCCAGCGGCAGCTTCATTACCGAGAACAGCTTCGCCGCCGCCGGGTTTTTCTCCGCCCAGGCTTTGTTGGCCACGATATGCATGGTGTTCACCGGGAAGCCGTAGTTCATGCCGTTCGGCAGTTTGGTGTCGATATCCTTCTGCTCGCCCGGAAGGGAGGAGAACGGCACCTGCAGCCACACCACGTCTTTGCCCGGCTTCAGCACGTCGCTCACCCAGTAAGGCGTCCAGGTGTAGTAGATCACCGGTTTACCCTCTTTGAAGCGGGCAATGGTGTCGGCCATCATCGCTGAATAGTTGCCGTGGCTCACGTCGACCGTTTTCGCCAGATCGAAAGCTTTGTTCTGGTGGTTAATCACCGCTTCACAGCCCCAGCCCGGCGAGCAGCCCATCATGTCGGCCTTGCCGTCGCCGTTGGTGTCGAACAGTTTGGCGATCTTCGGATCTTTCAGCTGTTCAATGTTGGTGATGTGGTACTTATCGGCGGTTTTCTTGTCGATCAGATACCCCTGCGCCGCGCCCGTCACGAAGGTGCCTTCACGGTAGAACTTCTTGTCGCCACCGGCGGCGGCATACATGTCGTCGTGCAGCGGCTGCCAGTTCACCGCGGTAAAGGTGGCGTCACCGGAGGCAATCGACGTGTAGCCTACGTTGTAGTCCACTTCGCTCGGCGTGTTAACCGTGTAGCCCAGCTTCTCCAGCGCGCGGCTGACGATCAGAGTCTGGAAGCTCTCTTCCGAAATGGTGCTCTGCACCGGCTGTACGGTAATGCCTTTGCCAGGCAGGTCAGCCGCAAACGCGCTGGTGGAGACAAGGGTGGCAAACGCTGTGGCAAAAAGGACGTTATGTCGCATCGTTGTTCCTTATTTTGATTTCGTGAAAGGGCGGGTGAGTAACCCGACAGGGCCGGTGGTATACCAGCGACGGTTGCCGCGACTGCGTGAATCACGACCGACGGCCTGGGTCAGGCGGTCAAGGATAATGGCGAGGATCACAATGCCGACGCCGCCGACGGTGGCCAGCCCCATATCGAGACGGCCAATGCCGCGCAGCACCATCTGGCCCAGACCGCCAACAGCGATCATCGAGGCGATCACCACCATCGACAGGGCCAGCATCAGCGTCTGGTTAACGCCCGCCATGATGGTTGGCATCGCCAGCGGGAGCTGAACCTTAAACAGCATCTGGCGCGGGCTGGCGCCGAACGAGCGTGACGCTTCGATCAGGTCCGCAGGCACCTGGTTAATCCCCAGAATGGTCAGACGAATAATCGGCGGCAGGGCGAAGATAATGGTCACCACCACGCCCGGCACGTTGCCGATGCCGAACAGCATCACGATAGGCACCAGATAGACGAACGCCGGGGTGGTCTGCATCGCATCCAGCAGCGGACGAATAATCTTCGCCGCTCGCGGGCTGCGCGCCAGCCAGATCCCCATCGGCAGGCCGATGACAATGCAGAAGAGTAGGGCGGTCAGCACCAGCGCCAGGGTGATCATCGCCTGCGACCACGCGCCAATTGCGCCAATGGCAATCAGCGAGATCAGCGTGGCGATCCCCATCCCCGCGCTACCGAACTGCCAGGCAATCAGGGAGAACAGGATAATCGCCACCGGCGCCGGCATGCCCAGCATCAGCTGCTGGAAGCCGTTCAGGATGTAATCCACCGGGACGCGGATCCCCTGGAAGACCGGACGGAAGTACGTGACCACCCAGTCGATCCCCTCTGTGACCCAGCTGTCCAGCGGGATCAGCGTTTTATGAAACGGATCCATGATGTTGAAATGTTCTGGCGCAGGCGCGGGTGCGCTGTTCAGCCAGTCTGCCGCGCCGCCGCCATCGGCAGGAGCAGGCGTGGAACCCCACGCGTCGGTGGATTGCGCAGCGCTGTCCGCTGCCTCAGTGGTGCCCCACGGGTTAGATTGATCGGTCATTGTTTGCCCCCTCGCGATCTAAAGCCTGCAGCAGCATCCGTTTTGAGATGATGCCGACGTACTGTTGTTCCTCACCGACGACCGGCACGGCGCACGGCGCCTGGCCTACGTGAGAGAGCAACTCGCTGAGCGGCGTTTCGGCGTCCACGGCAAGCGGAGCGTCAATTAACGCCGCATCGATTCCCTGGTTCTCAGTGAGAGCCGTTTTCAGGGAGTCGATGGAGACAATGCCAACAAATTTATTGCCGCGTTCAACCAGATATCCGTATTCACGGTCTTCGTCCTGCAGCAGCTTAAGCGCCGAGCGCGGGCCGAAGCCTGGCGTTTTACGGATAATGCCGTTTGGCGTTCGACGGGCAATATCTTTGGCGCTAAAGACCTGGCTAATATCCACGCCGCGGAAGAAGGTGCGGACATAATCGTTCGCCGGATTATTGAGAATTTCATCCGGCGTGCCGACCTGCACCACTTCACCGTTTTGCATAATGGCAATGCGGTCGCCAATACGCATGGCTTCATCCAGATCGTGGGAAATAAAGACAATAGTTCGCTGATGTTTAGCCTGTAATTTTACCAGCTCGTCCTGCATCTCGGTACGAATTAACGGATCGAGGGCGGAGAAGGCTTCATCCATTAATAATATGTCTGGATTAATGGCTAATGCACGGGCTAATCCCACGCGCTGACGCATACCGCCGGAAAGTTCATCCGGATACGCATGCGCATAATTTTCCAGCCCGACCTGACGCAGCGCATCAAGGGCTTTTTCCTGACGTTCCTGAGCCGGCGTGCCGGCTAATTCCATGCCGAAAGCGGTATTATCCAGCACCGTCATGTGCGGCATCAGCGCGAATGACTGGAACACCATTGCAATCTTCTTTCTGCGCACCTCGCGAAGCTCTGCGTCTGATATTCTGGCGATATCCACGCCGTCAATCAGCACCTGTCCGCGGGTGGGTTCAATCAGGCGATTGAGAAGGCGAACCATAGTGGATTTACCCGAACCGGATAATCCCATGATGACAAAAATCTCGCCTTCTTCAATGGCCAGACTGGCGTCTTTAACGCCAAGCGATAGCCCGGTTTTTTCCAGAATTTGCTCTTTCGTAAGGCCTTTCTCAATATATTTGAATGCGCGCTGCGGATGCTCGCCAAATACTTTATAAAGATTTTTCACTTCTAATTTAATTGCCATGCAATAGAGAGTGTCCTGTTATTTGTTTATGCCGATATGATTACCATGGTAAATTGTTAACGGGCATAACCCTAACATACTGAGAATCTGAGACAACCCTGAGTCGGGATGAAGGCAAAATTTTGACGCAAGCGAAACGGCTGAATTTCCCATGAATAAAGGGCTGAGGGCGATTTGAATTTTTCTCAATTTTTTGCTGCTGCATCGTGAAATTTCGCCTGAACCGGAATGATTCAGGCGAATATGACGTGGAAATTACAGTGTAGTTGTTTTGTAAATATTAGAGTGGGAATTGTTGGGTTTATATTAAATTAACGAACGTTAGCGTTCATCAAAAATCCCAGTCTTCATCCTCGGTTTCCACCGCTTTGCCCATCACGTACGATGAGCCCGATCCCGAGAAGAAATCGTGGTTTTCGTCGGCATTGGGCGACAGCGCGGCCAGAATCGCCGGGTTCACCTCCGCCATCTCCGGCGGGAACAGCGCGTCGTAGCCCAGGTTCATCAGCGCCTTGTTGGCGTTGTAGCAGAGGAAGGCCTTCACGTCGTCCTCCCAGCCGGTTCCGGCGTAGAGTTCCTCTGTATAGCTCAACTCGTTGTCGTACAGATCCATCAGCAAATCGAGCGCAAAGCCTTTAAGCTCCTCGCGCTTCGCCTCGCTGACTTTCTCCAGTCCTTTCTGATACTTATAGCCAATGTAATACCCGTGCACCGCTTCATCACGAATGATGAGCCGAATCAAATCGGCGGTGTTGGTGAGCTTGCCCCGGCTCGACCAGTACATGGGCAGCCAGAAGCCGGAATAGAAGAGGAAAGATTCCAGGAACACGCTGGCGATCTTCTTCTTCAGCGGCTCGTCGGCGCGGTAATATTCCAGAACCAGCTCCGCCTTTCTCTGTAATGACTCGCTCTCTTCACTCCAGGCGTAGGCTGCATCCACGTCTTTGGTCTGGCACAGGGTCGAGAAAATCGAGCTGTAGGAGCGGGCATGCACCGCCTCCATAAAGCTTATGTTCGACATCACCGCCTCTTCGTGCGGCGTCAGCGCGTCGCTCATCAGAGCCGGTGCACCGACGGTATTCTGAATGGTGTCCAGCAGCGTCAGGCCGGTAAAGACGCGGATCGTCAGCTGCTGTTCGGCGTGGCCGAGCGTTTGCCAGGCCGGAATATCGTTGGAGAGCGGGACCTTTTCCGGCAGCCAGAAGTTGCTGGTGAGGCGGTTCCACACCTCCAGATCTTTATCGTCCTGAATCTTGTTCCAGTTAACGGCACTCACGCGTGACAGTTTCATCCTTTCTCCTTACAGCGCGCAGGACACGCAGCCTTCGATTTCGGTGCCTTCCAGCGCAAGCTGGCGCAGGCGAATGTAGTAGAGCGTTTTGATGCCTTTCTTCCAGGCGTAGATCTGCGCTCTGTTGATATCCCGCGTGGTGGCGGTGTCCGGGAAGAACAGCGTAAGCGACAGCCCCTGATCCACATGTTTTGTTGCCTCCGCGTAGGTATCGATGATTTTCTCCGGGCCGATCTCATACGCGTCCTGATACAGCGCTAGGTTCTCATTGGTCATAAACGGGGCAGGGTAGTAGACGCGACCGGTTTTACCTTCTTTGCGAATTTCAATCTTCGACACGATCGGGTGAATGCTCGACGTGGCGTGGTTGATGTAGGAAATCGATCCGGTCGGCGGCACCGCCTGCAGGTTCTGGTTATAAATGCCGTAGCGCATCACGTCGTCACGCAGCTGCTGCCACATCTCGCGCGTCGGCAGGGTAATCCCCGCGCGGGCAAACAGTTCGCGTACTTTTTCGGTTTTCGGCTGCCAGTCGCCTTCAAGATACTGGCTGAAATAGGCTCCGCTGGCGTAACGGGAGTGCTCAAAGCCCGCGAACCGCTGGCTGCGCTCGCGCGCCAGCATCATCGAGGTGTGCAGCGCGTGCCAGGTAATGGTGTAGAAATAGAGGTTGGTGAAATCCAGCCCTTCCGGACTGCCGTAGGCGATGCCTTCCCGCGCCAGATAGCCGTGCAGGTTCATCTGCCCCAGACCGATGGCGTGCGACGCGGCGTTGCCCGCTTCAATAGACGGTACGCTGCGGATGTGGCTCATGTCCGACACCGCCGTCAGCCCGCGAACGGCGGTTTCTATCGTGCGGCCAAAGTCGGGGGAATCCATGGTGTGGGCGATATTCAGCGACCCGAGGTTGCAGGAGATATCCTTGCCGATGTCCGCGTAGTCCAGGTTTTCGTCGTAGGTAGACGCGCTGTTAACCTGCAAAATCTCCGAGCACAGGTTGCTCATGTTGATGCGCCCGGCAATCGGGTTCGCGCGGTTCACCGTATCCTCAAACATGATATACGGATAGCCGGACTCAAACTGGATCTCCGCAAGCGTCTGGAAGAAATCGCGGGCATTGATGGTTTTTTTGCGGATGCGATCGTCGGCCAGCAGCTCGTCGTACAGCTCGCTGATGGCCACGTCGCCAAAGGCTTTGCCGTAGATTCGCTCAACGTCATACGGCGAGAAAAGCGCCATCTCGGCATTCTCTTTGGCGAGCTTAAAAGTGATATCCGGGATCACCACGCCAAGCGACAGCGTTTTGATGCGAATTTTTTCGTCGGCGTTTTCACGTTTGGTATCAAGAAAACGCAGAATGTCCGGGTGGTGCGCGTGCAGATAAACCGCGCCCGCACCCTGACGCGCGCCAAGCTGGTTGGCATAGGAGAAGGCATCTTCCAGCATCTTCATCACCGGGATCACCCCAGAGGACTGGTTTTCGATGCGCTTGATCGGCGCGCCCGCTTCGCGCAGGTTAGAGAGCAGAAACGCCACGCCGCCGCCGCGTTTGGAAAGCTGCAGTGCCGAGTTCACCGCGCGGCCAATCGACTCCATATTGTCTTCGATACGCAGCAGAAAACAGGAGACCAGCTCGCCGCGCTGGGCTTTGCCACAGTTGAGGAAGGTCGGCGTGGCGGGCTGGAAGCGTCCGGAGAGGATCTCCACGGTGAGCTGCTCCGCCAGCGCTTCATCACCCTGCGCCAGCGTCAGCGCCACCATCACCACGCGATCTTCAAAGCTCTCTAAGTAGCGCTTGCCGTCAAAGGTCTTCAGCGTGTAGCTGGTGTAGTACTTCCACGCGCCGAGGAAGGTCTGGAAACGAAAGCCGCTGGTGTGGGCGCGTTCAAACAGCTTCACCACAAAGGCGCGGTCGTAGCGGGTGAGCGTAAGCGCGTCGTAGTAGCCCTCGTTCACCAGATAGTCGAGACGTTCATTCTGGCTCGCAAACGTCACGCTGTTGGGCCGCACGTGGGCGGCAAAAAAGGCGTCCACCGCCTCACGATCTTTCTCGAACTGAATGCGTCCCTCACGATCGTAGAGGTTAAGCATGGCGTTTAATGCATGGTAATCCGGTGTCGCCTGAATCACCCGTTCTGCGGTTGTCGTTGCCAAAATTCGTTCACTCCTTTACGCACGTTTTCGACGTCCTGCTGCGTCCCCATCAGCTCAAAACGATAGAGATACGGCACGCCGCATTTTTGAGAAATGACATCCCCGGCGCGGCCGAAGGCATCGCCGAAATTGCGATTCCCCGCCGCGATCACGCCGCGAATCAGCCCGCGGTTGTGAGGATCGTTTAGAAAGCGGATCACCTGGCGAGGCACGGCTCCTGCCGTGCCGCCTCCGCCATAGCTGGGCACCACCAGAATGTACGGTTCATCTACCCGGATCCGCTCCCGCTCGTTCAGCGGAATGCGCACCGCAGGCAGCCCGACGCGCTCAATAAAGCGGAGCGTGTTTTCCGAGCTGCTGGAGAAGTAGACCAGCCCGCTCATGCACGCGTGGCCTGAGCGCTCAGGCGGTTAATCATGTCCGGGCGAAAACCAGACCAGCTTGTCTCCCCGGCGACCACCACCGGAAGCTGACGAAAACCCTGCTTGCGCAGGGTATCTGCGGCCTCGGGGACCTGGTCAACATTCACCATTTCAAACGCCACGCCGCGGCTTTCCATTGCCCGTTTGGTCGCGTGGCACTGAACACAATCGTTACGAGTGTAAATAATAATGCTCATGATTCGTATTTCCATTTAAAATGAGGGTGTGGCGCGAATCATCGCGTCGGGTTGTGTGTGTATTGCTAAAAGGAATACTAGATGTAGTTGTCTTAAGTTTCAACCATACGAGATATGGGAAATTTAGATTAATATCGCCCCTGTGATGAGCACAGCGGGGCAGGGGAGGCTGTACAGGTTTTTCAGGCTTACGGGCATAAAAAAGCCCCGGCGCCTGAGGCTACCGGGGCAGAATACGCGGGATTATTTACGCAGGCTGAGCAGGGCACCGACGAAGATGCCGACCGCTGCGACGGTTCCCAGAGTACATAGCGGTTTTTCACGCACGAAGGTCGTAGCACAGCTTGCCATATCGCAGGCAGCCTGCGTGGCGCGTGAACGTCCGTTCATACGGGCGCGGGTTTCACGGAGCAGAGACTGAGCCTTACGCTTTGCGGCATCCGCTTCGTCCTTCGCGTCACTTCCCCAGGACTTCAGCACCTCTTCCAGCGTGTCCGCTAATTGGCTGACATCATTACGAATATCCTGCGCGTCGTCATTAATATCGTTTCGGTTCGGTCTGTTAAACATACGATCCTCCGTAATTTTGTGTTCCCGTTCAGTTTAGTTCAGAAATTTAATATCTGAAGCGCATCACGCGTTATCCGGCAGTTTATGGACTATTCTGAAAGCCCTGCTATTGCTGAATACTGTAAGGTTGCCGGGCAGGAAAAGATAACGAGGAAAAGATATGTATTTACGACCTGACGAGGTGGCACGCGTTCTTGAAAAAGAGGGATTCACCATGGATGAGGTGACGCCAAAAGCGTATGGATATCGCCGCGGCGAGAATTATGTTTATGTTAATCGCGAAGCAAGAATGGGACGTACCGCTCTCATTATTCACCCGACGCTGAAAGACAGAAGTTTGTCATTTGCTGAGCCTGCCTCGGATATTAAAACCTGCGATCATTATCAGCAATTTCCGCTCTATTTAGGCGGTGAACGGCATGAGCATTACGGTATTCCGCACGGTTTCAGTTCGCGTATGGCGCTGGAGCGATTTTTGAAGGGACTGTTTGGCGACGTACAGTAAATCCGCGACTGGCGTGCGCCAGTCGCTTCACATCACGCTTTTGCCTGGCTGTACTGGCTGACCTTAAACAGGCGGCGGCAGTAGTCGAGGAAATAGCCGTAAACGGCTCCCATCAACATCGAAATGACAATATTCGAACTGACCGCCGCAGCGATCTGGTGCCAGTCTGCACCGACTGTCAGGAGAATGGCCACGTAAACCGGCGACTGGAACGTCACATACGCCAGAACGTCCGCCAGGTTTTTCACCCAGCCTGCTGGGCTGATACGACGCGCGAAGCGCATTACCGCATCGCGGTATAAACCGTAAGGCCATGCAATAATAATATTGACCGGGATCGCCACCAGACGAGAAGAAAGCGACTGCTCGAAGGACATTCCGGAGAGGAATATTTCGATCAGCATGTTCACGACGGAACAGTAAACAACCATCGCGAAAGTATCCGCCACCGCGTGGCGCAGGCGAGATTGCGGCGAGAACATGTCTGAACTCCTTGAGAAGAACACAAAAGAAACGATTTTCCTTCAGCGGTTAGTGCTTTAGGTTGGTTTGTTTGACGTGTATAGCGTATATTTCTGCGTTTGAACTAACAACTAGTGATAAATTTTTATTTAATCGCCTTTTGTCCACAAAATTCTCTAAAGTTGTTCGTTTTTTGTTCCGATCGTTATAATCTGTCTTGTTTGATGTTTTTTGCATTAAAATCAATGAGTTGGTTTTGTTAGTGGCTAAAGTCAGGAATCTTCCACCTGACGCGGCGCAGTATGCTGTAATTTGGATTAAAGTTGGCCATTTATATTAATGGAGTGATTGGATTCATCGGTGTCCTGTCAGCACCTTGCGCTATTATTAACAGTGAGTTCTAAATATATTTACACTGATGCCCTTACGGACCCTTGGGTAGATATTTCAACTCAAATGAATTATTCTGTCGGCGATTTATCTATTTACCCCCCAAAGAAAAGGTTTTCAAATAATATGTCTTTGACGTTACAGAATCTTAATAATATCCGAACCCTGCGCGCCATGGCGCGTGAATTATCCCTGGACGTTCTTGAGGAAATGCTGGAAAAGGTCAGGGTCGTTACTGAAGAGAAACGCAGCGAGCTGACGGAATTAGAGCAGCAGCGTGCTGAGCAGCAGGAAAAAATTAATGCCCTGCTGGAGCTAATGAAAGCTGATGGTATTTCACCGACTGACCTGCTGGGTTCTGAACTGGCGCAGACGGGTAAGCAAGCGAAAAAGCGTAAGCCGCGTGAAGCAAAATATCGCTTTATTGACCAGAACGGCGAAGAGAAAACGTGGACCGGCCAGGGCCGCACGCCGAAGCCTATCGCCAGCGCGCTGGCAGACGGTAAATCACTGGATGATTTTCTGATCTAACGAATGAGCCGGGCGGAACACGCCGCCCGGCTGACTGTTCAGCAGACGCCGAAATCGCCTTCTTCGGTATAAGGCGCCACATCGGCGGCTTTCAGCGTATATTTCTCGCCTTGCTCATTGCTGGCCTGGACCGCCACAATGCTGTCACCGTTTACTTCGAGCACTTTCAGTTTCGGGCCGCCCTTACGCGGTTGCACATAATCACCGACAGAAAACATATTACCTCCTCATCGTTTTAGCGATCTTCACCTTAGCCCACGCATGACGCCGGGTACAGCGTATTTCACCGATTATTGCTTATGAGGTACGCCGGTTCCAGGGCATCACCTTGAGCAGTCGCGCCATGCCGCAAAAGCCCGTCACACCGGCGAACAGCAGACCGGCTCCGACAAAGCCGCTGAGCAGGAAAAAGCCGCTGGAGACGCTATAGCCCAGCACCACGCCACAGAGTATTAACAGCCCGGCGGCAATTTGCACCTGACGCATCAGCGGCAGCGGCTGGGACTTGTCTTCGACGGTCGGCAGTCCGGCCTGCTTCCAGCCCTGAATGCCCCCCTCGACCACAAATGCCTCTGCGGGCGCGGCGGCCTGAGCAAGGCGGTCGGCATTCCCCGACGTCCGGGCGCCGGACTGGCAGTGAAAAATCACCGTATCGCCCGCCTGCGCGTTAAGTGCGTCGGGTAAGGTATCCAGCGGCACGGACCGCGCGGCGGGAATATGCTCGCGGGCGTACTCATCGGCATCACGAATATCAATCAGTTTTGCGCCTTCAGCGACGCGGGCATTGGCCTGGCGCGGTGAAAGAAGAGGAAGTGACATGGCGACTCCTTACGGGCAATAAAGGGTTTTCAGAGTGCTGATAAGCTGATGTACCGCATTGTTTTTAATGGAATAGAGAATGCGCTGCGCATCGCGAGTGCTGTCGATAAGCCCTTCCTCACGCATGCGCGCCAGATGCTGCGACGTGGCGGAAGGACTTAGCCCCGTGGCTTGCGCAAGCTCCCCCGCGCTGGTGCCGGGCGCTCCGCACAGGGTGCAGAGGATCAGCAGGCGACGGGGGTTGCTCATCGCTTTTAAGAGTGTGGCGGCCTGCCCGGCGCTGGCCTGAAGCTGTTCGAGTTCGGTCATAATAGTTTAGCATTTACTTAATTAAGTAAATGCTAAACTAATTCGATGCATTAAACCAGCGTCAAAAGCGTAAAAGAGGGTAAACGCGAGGCCCGGAACTGGTACAGACGAATAAACTGGCTATGCTTACAGCGTTCTCTTTATTATTTTCAATGGATTAGACTGAACGGAGTGTTTATATGGGATTTTGGCGTATTGTTTTTACGATCCTTATACCGCCGCTGGGCGTGCTGTTGGGCAAAGGGTTTGGCTGGGCGTTTATTATCAACATTCTTCTGACGCTGCTGGGCTACTTCCCCGGCCTCATTCACGCGTTTTGGGTACAGAGCAAAAGCTAGGCGCGCCACAGTAAATCGCTATAGATATCGGTCAGTACCCCCGCTGGACCAAACTGCTGCTTGATCCACCGCGTGACCTGGCCGGTTGCGGCATGCTGCGTGGCGAGCAGCATGCGCGAATCCTGACGCGGGTTATTAATCCGTCGGGTGACCAGCAGCCCCGCGTCTACCGCCTCGCGGGCCATGTATTCCGGCAAAAAGCCAATCCCTTCGCCCAGGATCTGACACTGACATTTGGTGTTAAAGTCCGGGACCAGAATCGCCTCCTGCCCGTGCAGCAGCCAGCCGACCTTTTTGTTAATGGTGTGCGCGGTATCTTCCACCATGATGTTGGGATACAGGCGCAGCTGGCTTTCCGCTATCGGCTCCGGGGTGAATGCCAGCGGATGTTCCGGCGCGATGGCAAACACCCAGCGAATGGCGCCGATCTCGGTGTAATCAATCCCGCCACCGTCCAGCAGCGTGTCCGGCGCGCCAATCGCGATGTTGGCCTGGTTATTGATGATGGAGTCCCAGACGCCGTTGTAGACCTCGGTGGTCACGGTGATCTGACAGGTGGGAAACTGCTTTTTCAGCACCTGCAGCAGCCGCGCCGTGTGGCGTGGGGTATACAAAAGCTGGTTGATACAGATGCGCACCCGCGCCTCAATGCCCTGAGAAATGGTGTCAATCCCGCGCTTGATGGCGTGAAAGTCGTTAAGCAGGTCGGTGGCCTTACGATAAAAGTAAAATCCGGACTCTGTCAGCTCAATGCTGCGCGTGCTGCGGACGAATAGCACCACGTCCAACCCGGTCTCCATGCGCTTAATGGTGTAGCTGATGGCAGAGGTCGTCACGCCCAGTTCGGCGGCGGCTTTGCTGAAGCTGCCGAAGCGTGCGGCGGTAGTAAAGGCCAGCAGGTTCTCCTCGGTAAAGATGGAATTCATATCTCACTCCGTTCAGCCATCAGTTTTGAACATATTTTAACAGCGTTGTTACAACGCATTTGAAGCCGATCACAGTTCTGACTCTTTGTCGAAAGCCGCATACGGTAAGGCTTCGTCAGACATAAGCATAATGCAGGCAGAAGCGCTAAAAAGCGGGTAAACATAAGAAAAAGGTTGCACAGACGCACGTTTTGACCGGTTTATTGAATTTACCTCAACAATGAATTGACTGTCGATGAATCATTTTTAAGCGGATTCTTTTATGACCAGGCTGTTGCTATTCTCAGGTCAACAGAAATAAAAACATCGGGAGTCTGAATATGTCTGCGAACGAACTCGTTACTGAATTTCTGCTGGCGGCAGAAGAGGGCAATAGCGATGCGCTAAAAGCCTGTCTGGAGAAAGGCGTGGATATTAACGCCACCAACCGTCAGAAAAGAACCGCCGTTATTATTGCCAGCCTGAAAAAGCATTATGACTGCGTGGCGTTATTAATTGCCGCCGGGGCGGATATTGATAAACAGGATCAGACCTGCTTTAACCCCTTCCTCATTAGCTGCCTGACCAACGATATCACCCTGCTGCGCCTTGTCCTTCCGGCAAATCCGGATCTCGACCGCCTGACGCGCTTTGGCGGCGTGGGCATTACCCCTGCCAGCGAAAAAGGGCACGTGGAGATCGTGCGCGAGCTGCTGGAAAAAACCGATATCAACGTCAACCACACTAACTTTGTCGGCTGGACGCCGCTGCTGGAAGCGATCGTGCTTAACGACGGCGGCGCTAAGCAGCAGGAGATCGTGAAGCTGCTGTTGGATCACGGCGCGAACCCGCACATGACCGACAAGTACGGTAAAACCCCGCTCGAACTGGCGCGGGAAAAAGGCTTCGATGCAATAGCTGACCTACTGCTGGCGGCGGGCGCATAACGCATTCGGCCAGCTTTTTCCGGCTGGCCGCTAATTAAAACGCATTTTTACCGACGTGCATTTTGCACGACGGCGGCCCCCTTTTATCCGCGTTCAGGAGAAAATAATGCCCACAAAAATCGTCATAAAAAAGAACACATATTTTGACTCCGTATCATTAATGTCTGTTTCCACCAAAGCCAATAAATTACCGGGCGTCGAGCAGGCGTTTGTCGCGATGGCGACGGAAATGAACAAAGGCGTATTAAAAAACCTCGGGCTATTAACGCCGGAATTAGCCGACGCCAAAAACGGCGACCTGATGATCGTGATTAAAGGCGACGCGGCGAATGATGAAACCCTGGCGGCCATCGAAGCGCTGTTCACGCGTAAAGAGAGCGGCGGCACCCATGAAGCGCGCTACGCCACGATTGCCAGCGCCAAAACTCATCGCCCGGAGAGCAACCTCGCGGTGATTTCCGTCAACGGCACCTTCGCTGCCCGCGAAGCGCGCCAGGCGCTGGAAAACGATCTCAACGTGATGCTGTTTTCCGATAACGTGTCGCTCGACGACGAGCTGGCGCTGAAGCAGCTTGCGCATAAGAAAGGTCTGCTGATGATGGGGCCGGACTGCGGCACCGCCATTATCAACGGCGCGGGACTGTGCTTTGCCAACGCGGTGCGCCGCGGACCGATTGGCATCGTCGGCGCATCCGGCACCGGCAGCCAGGAGCTGAGCGTGCGCATTCACGAATTCGGCGGCGGCGTGTCGCAGCTGATTGGCACCGGCGGACGCGATCTCAGCGAGAAAATCGGCGGCCTGATGATGCTCGACGCCATCGACATGCTGGAAGCGGACGACGCGACCCAGGTGATTGCGCTGATCTCCAAGCCACCGGCCCCTGCGGTGGCGGAGAAAGTGCTGGCCCGCGCGCGCGCCTGCCGCAAACCGGTGGTTGTCAGCTTCCTCGGCCGCAGCGAACCGCCCGCCGATGAAGACGGCCTGCAGTTTGCGCGCGGCACCAAAGAGGCGGCCCTGAAGGCGGTCCTGCTCACCGGCATCAAAAAAGAGTCCCTCGATCTGCATCCGCTCAACTGGCCGTTGATTGAAGAGGTGCGCACTCGCCTGACGCCGCAGCAGAAGTACATTCGCGGCCTGTTCTGCGGCGGCACCCTGTGCGACGAGGCGATGTTCGCGGCGCTTGCGAAATTCGACGACGTTTACAGTAACATCCAGCCGGATCCAGCTAAGCGCCTGAGCGACGTCAATGTCAGTAAAGCCCACACCTTCCTCGACTTTGGCGACGATGACTTCACCAACGGCAAGCCGCACCCGATGATCGACCCGACCAACCGCATCAGCCGCCTGCTGCAGGAGGCGCGCGATCCGGAGGTGGGCGTCATCGTGATGGACTTCGTGCTGGGCTTCGGCGCGCATGAGGATCCGGTCGGCGTGATGATCGACGCTATCAAAGAGGCGCAGGCGATCGCGAAGGCCGATAACCGTCCTCTGGAAATTCTCGGCTACGTGCTCGGCACCGACCAGGATCCGCAGTCGCTGGCGCAGCAGTGCCAGCTGCTGACCGACGCAGGCGTCATCTGGGCCAGCAGCAGTACCAACACCGGATTACTGGCACGCGAATTTGTCTGCAAAGGGGAGAAAGCATAATGACGACCTTATTCAACCAGCGGCTGAACGTGATTAACGTCGGCATTGCGATGTTCAGCGACGACCTCAAAAAACAGCACGTTCCCGTGACCCAGCTCGACTGGACGCCGCCGGGGCAGGGCAATATGCAGGTTGTTGAAGCGCTCGATCGGCTGGCGGAAAAACCGCTGGCGGAGAAAATCGCCGCCGCCAACCGCATCGCTCTTGAGCGCATTATTCAGTCCCATCCGGTGCTGGTGGGCTATGACCAGGCCATTAACGTGGTGCCGGGCATGACCCGCACCACCATTCTGCACGCCGGTCCGCCTGTCGCCTGGGAGAACATGTGCGGGGCGATGAAGGGTGCGGTCACCGGGGCGCTGGTGTTTGAAGGGCTGGCGAAAGATCTGGACGATGCGGCAAGGCTCGCTGCCTCCGGAGAAATTACCTTCTCGCCGTGCCACGAGCACGACTGCGTGGGCTCGATGGCGGGCGTCACCTCCGCGTCGATGTTTATGCACATCGTGGAGAACAAAACCTACGGCAACCGCGCGTTCACCAACCTCAGCGAGCAGATGGCGAAGATCCTGCGCATGGGCGCTAACGACCAGAGCGTGATCGACCGTCTGAACTGGATGCGCGACGTGCTCGGCCCGATGCTGCGCGACGCGATGAAGATCGTCGGCGAAATCGACCTGCGCCTGATGCTGGCCCAGGCGCTGCACATGGGCGACGAGTGCCACAACCGCAACAACGCGGGCACCACGCTTCTTATTCAGGCGCTGACGCCGGGGCTGATTCAGGCGGGCTATCCGGTGGCGCAGCAGCGCGAGGTGTTCGAGTTTGTCGCCAGCAGCGACTACTTCTCCGGCCCGACCTGGATGGCGATGTGTAAGGCCGCGCTGGACGCCGCGCACGGCATTGAGTACAGCACCGTCGTCACCACCATGGCGCGTAACGGATACGAGTTCGGCCTGCGCGTTTCAGGCCTGCCGGGGCAGTGGTTCACCGGCCCGGCGCAGCAGGTGATCGGCCCGATGTTCGCGGGCTATAAGCCGGAAGACTCCGGGCTGGACATCGGCGACAGCGCCATCACCGAAACCTACGGCATCGGCGGCTTTGCGATGGCGACGGCCCCGGCGATTGTCGCCCTGGTGGGCGGCACGGTGGATGAAGCCATCGACTTCTCCCGCCAGATGCGCGAAATCACCCTCGGCGAAAACCCGAACGTCACCATTCCGCTGCTCTCGTTTATGGGCATCCCAACCGCCATCGACATCACCAAAGTCGCGGGCAGCGGCATTCTGCCGGTGATTAACACCGCCATTGCCCACAAAGACGCGGGCATCGGCATGATTGGGGCGGGCATCGTTCACCCGCCGTTTAGCTGTTTTGAAAAGGCGCTGTTGACCTTCCGCGATCGCTACTTTTTATAAGGCATGCATCCATGAAAAACATGAAGCTGGAGTGGAAAAGAGGTGACTGGGCGGCGTATTTCGGGTTGATGACCAACAACCTGACCAATTTGCTGACCATGATGGGGCTGCTCATTTTTGTCGTCGGCATCCCGAAGGAGATTGTTTATGGACGCATCGCGCCAGCCTTCGGGCTGGCGGTGCTGGTGGCGAGTATTTGCTACGCCTGGTTCGGCATGCAGATGGCGCGCGCCACCGGACGAACGGACGTGACCGCGCTACCGTCCGGCCCGAGCGCGCCGTCGATTTTTACCGTGACCTTCCTGGTCCTGATGCCGGTTTATCAACAAACCGGCGATGCGGACTTCGCGATCCAGATTGGCCTGGTGTGGTGCTTCGTGGAGGCGATGATCCTCGCGGGCGGTTCGTTCCTCGGTGAAACCATCCGCAAGATGATCCCGCGTACCGTGTTGCTGTCGTGCCTCTCCGGTTTGGGCCTGCTGCTGCTGGCGATGAACCCGATGCTGCAGGCGTTCGAAGCGCCGACCGTGTCGTTTATCGTATTGCTGCTGATCTTCATCAACTGGTTCGGTAAAAAGCCGATTTTCGCCCGTATCCCGACCGGTCTGCTGCTGCTGATTGCCGGTACGGCACTGGCGTGGATCTCCGGTCTGCAAAGCCCGGAAGCGATTAAAGCGTCTATGTCATCCTTCGGCTTTAATCCGCCGGAAGTGCACGTGGACAGCTTCATGCAGGGCCTGCCGCACGCGCTGCCGTATCTGGCCTCTGCCGTGCCGCTGGGGCTGGCGAACTACATCTTTGACCTGGAGAACATCGAAAGCGCCCACGCGGCGGGAGATGCGTACCCGACGCGTAAGGTGATGCTGGCGAACGGTCTGGCGTCGATGCTCGGCTGCCTGATGGGGAACCCCTTCCCGGTGACGGTCTACGTCGGCCACCCCGGCTGGAAAGCGATGGGGGCCAGCATCGGCTACACGCTGGCCTCGGGCGTGACCATGTTCATCGTGCCGCTGTTCGGGCTGGGGGCATTTATGCTCGCCATCATTCCGATGACCGCCATCGTGCCGATTCTGGTGTTTATCGGCGTCGTCACCGCCAACCAGGTGGTGAGGGAAACGCCCAAAGTGGAGGTGCCGGTGATCTTCATCTGCCTGTTCCCGTGGATCGCCAACTGGGCGCTGACCATGATGAACAGCGTGATGGGGGCGGCGGGCACCAGCGCGGCGAAGATCGGCACCGACGTGCTGCACAGCAAAGGAATTTATTACGAAGGCCTGGTGCATCTCGGTAACGGCGCGCCGCTCGCCAGCATGCTGTGGGGCTGTATCGCCATCTTCGCCATCATCAACAAGCCGCTGCGCGGAGCCGTTGCGGCCGCCGTCGGGGCGCTGCTGGCGCTGTTTGGGGTGATCCACGCCCCGGTGGTGGGCTTTGCCGAAGGCAGTTCGCTGATGTTCGTTACGGCCTACCTGATGATGGGCGGCATGTTTGTGGTGAAGCATGTGCTGGATAGTCGCGAAGCGGCGAGCGCGGCGGCACCGGTTTCTGAATCCTGATAATGCCTGATGCCCTCACCCTAACCCTCTCCCACAGGGAGAGGGAACGTTAATCCCCCTCCCTGTGGGAGAGGGCCGGGGTGAAGGCACCAGAACGCACCTTCGAAAGGAAACAAAATGAAAGAGCTTATGGTCGTCGCCATCGGCGGCAACAGCATTATCAAAGACAACGCCAGCCAGTCGATTGAACATCAGGCGCAGGCTGTGAAAGCGGTGGCAGAGTCGGTGCTGGAAATGCTGGCCTCCGACTATGACATCGTGCTCACGCACGGCAACGGCCCCCAGGTGGGGCTGGATCTGCGCCGCGCCGAAATCGCCCACGAGCGGGAAGGGCTGCCGCTGACGCCGCTGGCAAACTGCGTGGCGGACACCCAGGGCGGGATTGGCTACCTGATCCAGCAGGCGCTCAACAATCGCCTGGCCGCGCGCGGGGAGCAAAAAGCGGTCACGGTCGTTACGCAGGTGGAGGTGGATAAAAACGATCCGGGCTTTACTCACCCTACCAAACCTATCGGTGCGTTCTTCACCGAGGCGCAGCGCGACGAGCTGCAGCAGGCACACCTGGACTGGCATTTTGTCGAGGATTCAGGCCGTGGCTACCGTCGCGTGGTGGCTTCACCGCAGCCGCTGCGCATCGTTGAGGCCGACGCCATCAAAACGCTGACGCAAAAAGGCTTTGTGGTGATCGGCGCGGGCGGCGGCGGAATACCCGTGATTCGCAGCGAGCAGGGCGACTACCAGAGCGTCGATGCGGTGATTGATAAAGATCTCTCCACCGCGCTGCTGGCACGCGAGATCGATGCCGACGTGCTGGTGATTACCACCGGCGTGGAGAAGGTGTGCATCAACTTCGGCAAGCCGAACCAGCAGGCGCTGGACACCGTCAGCGTGGCGCAGATGACGCGCTACAGGGAGGAGGGCCACTTCCCGGCGGGCAGCATGCTGCCCAAAATCGTCGCCTCGCTGGAATTTTTACACCACGGCGGCAGGCGCGTGATTATCACCTCGCCGGACTGCCTGCCCGCGGCGCTGCGCGGGGAAACCGGTACCCATATTGTTAATGAGGGAAGATAAGATGAGTGAAAACAAAAGCCGCCGCGAATTTATTAGCCAGAGCGGCAAAATGGTCACCGCCTGCGCGCTGTTTGGCGCCACCGGATCCGTCGCGTATGCTGCTGACTCCGCGAAGCCAACCTGCGAGACGGGCAAACCGATGAGCATCACCGCGAAACATTACTATCTGGACAACGTGCTGCTGGAGGCCGGGTTTAATTTTGACGGCGGCGTGGCGACGAGCACCCGCACCGAGCTGAAAACGCTGGAGATTAACGACGGGAAGATCGTCGCCCTGCGCGATAACAAGAGCCACGCCGACGCAACGCTGCCGCACTACGATGCGGGCGGCAAGCTGATGCTCCCGGCGATGCGCGACATGCACATTCACCTGGATAAAACCTTTTACGGCGGTCCGTGGCGCTCCCTGAACCGCCCGGCGGGCACCACGATCCAGGATATGATCCGCCTCGAGCAGAAGCTGCTGCCGGAGCTGCAGCCCTACACCCAGGAGCGCGCGGAAAAGCTGATCGATCTGATCCAGTCGAAAGGCTCCACCATCGCCCGCAGCCACTGCAATATCGAGCCGACCTCCGGTCTGAAGAATCTGGAAAACCTGCAGGCGGTTTTATCGCGCCGTAAGCCCGGCTTTGACTGCGAAATTGTCGCTTTTCCGCAGCACGGGCTGCTGCTGTCGAACTCCGAAAAGCTGATGCGCGAGGCGATGCAGGCCGGGGCGCACTACGTGGGCGGGCTGGACCCAACCAACGTCGACGGCGCAATGGAGAAATCCCTCGACGCCATGTTCCAGATTGCGCTGGACTACGACAAAGGTGTGGATATCCACCTGCATGAAACCAGCCCGGCGGGCGTGGCGGCGGTGAATTACATGGTCGAGACCGTGGAGAAAACGCCGGAGCTGAAGGGCAAGCTGACCATCAGCCACGCCTTTGCGCTGGCGACGCTCAACGAGCAGCAGGTGGATGAGATCGCCACCCGCATGGCGGCGCAGCGGGTGACCATCGCCTCCACCGTGCCGATTGGCACCCTGCATATGCCGCTGAAGCAGCTGCGCGAGAAGGGTGTGTTCGTGATGACGGGGACCGACAGCGTCATCGACCACTGGTCGCCGTACGGTCTGGGGGACATGCTGGAGAAGGCGAATCTATACGCTCAGCTGTACATCCGCCCGAACGAGCAGACGCTCTCCCGCGCGCTCGGCATTGCCACCGGCGACGTGCTGCCGCTGAATGACAAAGGCGAGCGCGTGTGGCCGAAAGCGCAGGACGACGCCAGCTTTGTGCTGGTGGATGCCTCCTGCTCCGCCGAGGCCGTGGCGCGCATTTCGCCGCGCACCGCGACGTTCCATAAGGGCAACCTTGTCTGGGGCTCGGTGGGTTGACGTGCATTTCCCCCTCTCCCTGTGGGAGAGGGTTGGGGTGAGGGCATCAGGCCGCACTTCCGTAGGTCGGGTAAGGCGAAGCCGCCACCCGACAATGCAGTATACTGCTATGCACATTCTTAAAGAGGGATCTGCCATGGCACAAAACATCTACGACAATCCGGCGTTTTTTGAAGGCTACGCCCAGCTTCCACGCTCGGTGCAGGGTCTGGACGGCGCGCCGGAGTGGCCCGCGCTTAAGGCCATGCTGCCTGATTTAACCGGCAAATCGGTTGTCGATCTCGGCTGCGGCTACGGTTGGTTCTGCCGCGCGGCGCGCGAGCTGGGCGCTGCTGACGTCACGGGGGTCGATATCTCAGAAAAGATGCTCGCCCGCGCAGCGGAGCTTACCGCTGACCCACAGATTCACTATCAGCGTAGCGATCTGGAATCTCTCAAGCTCAACGAGAACAGCCTCGATCTGGTCTACAGCTCGCTGGCGCTGCACTACCTGCCGGAACTGGATACGCTATTCGCCAGGGTCCAGCGCGCGCTCAAGCCCGGCGGCAGCCTGGTCTTTTCGATGGAGCACCCGATATACACCTGCGCCACCCGTCAGGGCTGGCTGACCGACGATAGCGGCGAGCGGTTCTGGGGCGTAAACCATTATCAGGATGAAGGCAAACGCGTCAGCAACTGGCTGGCGGACGGGGTGGTGAAATACCACCGCACGCTCGGCACCACGCTTAACGCGCTGATCGGGGCCGGATTAACGATAAGCGACGTCAACGAGTGGGGGCCAACGCAGGCGCAGATTGACGCCTGGCCCGCGCTGGCCGAAGAGGCGGAGCGCCCGATGCTGGTGCTGATCGCCGCCCGTAAGGCTCAGTAGCCCACCTTATACACCCGCCCGCTCTGCACGCCTTCCACGCTGCGGCGATAGGCCTGCGCCACGGTCGCGGCGGGAACGCTCTCAAAGCCCGGGAAGAAGCCGTCGTAGGTTTCGACGGATTCGGTGAGTACCGTCGGGCTAATCAGGTTGATGCGGATCCCGCGCGGCAGCTCGCAGGCTGCCGCGCGGACAAACCCTTCCAGCGCCGCATTCACCGTGGTGGCATTTACGCCCTGGGCAATTGGCTCGTGCGCCACGATGCCGCTTATCAGCGTAATAGAGCCGCCTTCGTTCAGATAATGCTGGCCGGTCAGCGCCAGGCGCACCTGTCCCAGCAGCTTGTCCTGCAGGCCCTGGTTGAAGTCGCTGTCCTTCATGGTCGCGAGCGGGCCAAAGTAAAGACCCCCGCTGGCGGAGACAATCGCGTCCACCGGGCCGATTTTCTCAAACAGCGCCTGGACGCTCGCCTGCGAGGTGATATCCACCTGCTCGTCGCCCTGCGTGCGGCCGACGCGGATGACCTCGTGGCGACGACTCAGCTCTTCCGTTACCGCACGACCGACCGTACCGCTGGCACCAATAATGACGATTTTCATAGCCGACTCCTTATGTTGTGAGCCTTCATTCTTTAATAAATAAAAATGCAGATAAACTGGTCTAAAGTTAGGAGATTACTAATCAGGAGTTTGGAATATGGATAAGCTTCGCAGCATGGAGACCTTTATTGCCGTGGTTGAGTGCGGCAGCTTCACTGGCGCGGCGGCTCGGCTGGAGATGTCGGCGGTAATGGTGGGGAAATACGTTGCGCTGCTGGAATCACAGCTCGGCACCCGTCTGCTGGAGCGTAACACGCGGCGCCAGAGCCTGACCGACGCCGGACGGGTCTATTACGACGAGGCGAAGCGGGTGCTGGAGCAGGTGGCGATTGCCGAAAGCGCGGTGGAACGCCTGCGTGCCGCGCCGTCCGGCACCCTGCGCGTGACCGCACCCACCTCGTTTGGCGGCAGCGCGATCGCGCCGCTTACGGCCTCTTTTTTACAACGCTACCCGGAAGTGCGCATCGAGCTGGATCTCACCAACCGGATGGTGGATCTGGTGGAGGAGGGCATCGATCTGGCCATTCGTATTGGCGACATTCACAACGACGATCTGGTGGCGAAATACCTCTGCCCTTACCGGATGGTGATCTGCGCCGCGCCGGACTACCTTGCGCGCTACGGTACGCCGCAAACTCCTGCCGATCTGGTGGATCATCTCTGCTTATCCCACAGCGTGTGGACCGCACGCAACGAGTGGCGGCTGCCGGGCGTCGAAGGCGAGGTGCGCTGGAAGCGGGATGCGGTCTTGAGATGCAACGACGGCTACGGGCTGCGGATGGCCGCGAGAGCCGGGGCGGGGCTGCTGCTGCAGCCGGAGGTGCTGGTGGCGGAGGATCTGGAAAGCGGCAGGCTGGTGCGCGTGCTGGAGGCGTATATTCCGGCGCCGAGACCCGTGCATTTGCTGTGGCGCCAGGATTTACGACCTCTCCCTAAGCTAACGGAATTTATCGCCCATATTCTGCTAAGATTGGGCACACTATAAAAAAAGAAGGTATGCAAAGAATGTCTGTGAATAAACTCGCCAGCAGCGCGCAGGGCCTGCAATCATCTGCCATCCGTGAATTATTAAAACATAGCAAAATGGCCGGCGTCATTTCGCTGGGCGGGGGTATTCCTAATCCCGATCTGTTCGATCACGAAGGGCTGAAAATTGCCGCTGATGCCGTATTATCACAGCATTTTGGCGAGGCCTTTCAGTACGGTCTGACCGAAGGTGTACCGGGGCTGCGGGAAGAAATTCAGCGCATCTGCGAGGGGCGCGGTATCGCCTGTAAGGCCGATGATGTCGTTATTACTTCCGGTTCACAGCAGTCCCTCGACGTGCTGGCGCGTGCATTAATTAACCCGGGCGATATCGTTGTGGTTGAGCGTCCAACCTATCTTGCCGCGCTGCAGGTCTTTGGTCTGGCGCAGGCGAATTTTGAATCCGTTGGCACCGATGGTGACGGCATGAAGGTCGACGAGCTTGAAGCGCTGGCGGCGAAGAAAACCATCAAAGCGGTCTATATTGTTCCGACGTTTGGCAACCCTGGCGGGGTAACCCTCTCTGAGGCGCGTCGCAAACAGCTGGTGGAATTATCGAAGCGCTATGACTTCGTCATTATTGAAGACGATCCGTACAGCGAAATTAATTATACCGATGAAGTTTTCCGCCCGTTAATGGCCCATGCCAAAGATATCGGCAACGAAGACAACGTGGTGTATACCTCGACCTTCTCCAAAATTCTTGCTCCAGGAACCCGCGTGGGCTGGGTGCTGGTGCCGGAATGGCTGAAGCGCGCAGTAGTAAACCTTAAGCAAACCACCGATCTGCACACCAGCACGCTGTCGCAGCTGATGACGTATGAATACCTGAAAACCGGTCGTCTGCCCGATCAGATTAAAACGATCCGCGAAGCCTATCGCCAGAAATACCAGACGTTCGCAACCGAGCTGGAGGCCGAGCTGGGCGATGTGATGTCGTTCCACAAGCCGAAGGGCGGCATGTTCCTGTGGGCGACTATGAAAAATGGGAGTAATACCACCCGCTGGCTGGAAAAAACGTTAAGTAACGGCGTAGTATTTGTGCCGGGCGAGTTTTTCTACTGCAATGAGCCGGACCATTCAACGCTGCGTATGTCGTTTGTCACGCCAACGGATGAAGAGCTGAAGGAAGCGGTTCAGCGCCTGAAAAAATCGCTGTAAAAGACCTGCGCATAATGGCTTTCCTGCCGTTATGCGCAATACGCGTTCAGGGCGGCACGAGCCGCGATCGTCCATGGAAATCGCCATGTTTGAATTTCTGTTCGGTGTCGTTACGCACACGCCCGCCTGGGTGTGGGTGCTGTTTATCTTCCTTATCTCTCGCGGCATTAAAGCCCGCAGGCCTGCCACCGTTACGCTGGAGAGGCTTGCCATTATTCCGGCGATCTTTCTTGTCTGGGATATTTACGATCTGGTGGTCTACCGCACGCTGACGCCCGGAACTGTCGCATTGTGGACGGCGGGGATCCTCGCCGGGGCCGCGCTGGGGTATTTCCTGATTAAGCAGGCGGTTATCACCCGCGCAGATGCGCCGCGCAGCCTTTACCGTCAGGCAGACTACACCGCGCTGCCGTTTATGATGCTGGCGTTCGGCGTCAAGTATGTGCTGGGCGTGATGAGCGCGGTCTCTCCCCAGACGATGCAGCAGCCCGCCATGAGCGCGCTGGCGATCGTCTCCGGCGGCGTGTTTGCCGGTGTGTTTATTGGGAAATTTGCGCGTTATATTGGCGTGTATAACAGCGCCGCACCTCGCCCGGCGGAGTAAGATCTCCGCGCCTGTTCGGGTCAGGCTACATCCGGTTGGCCAGATTTTCGCTTAGCCATGACGTCCGCAACGGTCTTTATACGGCTTAGTTCCTCCTGCGTCCTGGCGTTAGATTGCGCTTCCCAGATATCAACGTTCAGCTGTAAGTTCAGCCAGAATTCAATCGTGGTATCAAAGGCTTTTGCCAGCTTGATCGCCATATCGGCAGTAAGCTTGCGATTGTTATTGACCAGCGCGCTGATGGTGTTGCGGTGAACATTGAGCATCTCCGCCAGATCGCTGATTTTCAGATTGAGCGGTTCAAGATACTCATACTGCAACACGTCGCCCGGCGTGGTGGGTTTGCGGAGTGCCTGTTGAAGTGTCATAGATGATGCCTCACTTGTGTTGCGTGTACTTGTGTGGAGAGAGGTACAGATCTTCTGCTTTACCCTCTGTCCAGCGAAATACGAGCCTGTATTGCCTGTTTACCCGGATGGAGGAATAGCCCTTCAGCGGAGGATTCAATGCTTCATACATATTACCCGGTGGCGATCGCAAATCCCTGTGCGAGGTTGCTGCCCTGATGATATCGAGCTTTCTCGCAAGCGCTGTTTCCAGATTTGAAGGGATAACATTGCTCGATCTGCCGTAAAGAAAAAAATCCTCAAGCCATTGATCCCGAAAATAACTAATCATAATGCTGGCGAGCTCCAGTCCGTGAAGCTGAATGAATAGTAACGCACTCCTGCACTGTGCGCAAGTGCGTTTTGTCTGCGGTTAATATTACCTGGGCGATGGCTGAAGGGAAGTGGGATGCATGACTAAAGATTAATCCTCCGAGGCAGGTTCCAGTTCTGGCGTGCGGTTTAATGCCCGGCGGCGCTTCGCTTGCAAGGGCCTGGGGGGATGTAGGCCGGGTACCACCCGGCGATTGGCTATCGCTCCCTTAGCGCCTCTTTCGCCCGGTTGAACGGTTTAATCAGATAATCCAGCACCGTTTTCTCGCCGGTCTTAATGTCCACCGTCGCAATCATCCCCGGCACAATCGAGAAGTGCCTGCCCGCCTTATTCACCAGGTAATCCTGGCTGGTGCGGATAAACACCCGGTAATAGAACACTTCCGGCTTGGCCTCGTCCTGGATGGTGTCCGGAGAGATCGTTTCGACGACCCCGTGCAGGCCACCGTAAATGGCGTAATCGTAGGCGGTGATTTTAACCAGCGCCTCCTGGTTCGGGTGGATAAAGGCGATATCGCGCGGCGACAGGCGGGTTTCGATCAGCAGGTGATCGTCCACCGGCACAATCTCCATCAGCTCGCCGTTGGGCGGGATTACGCCGCCGATGGTGGTGACCTTGATGTTTTTCACGATCCCGCGCACCGGGGATTTTACCGTCAGACGGGTCACGGAATCCTGGCGGCCTTTGAGGATCGCCGAAACCATGTCCACTTCCGCGTTGGCCTTGGAGAGCGCCTCCCGGGCCTGAACGTAATACTGCGAGCGTACGTCGGTGAGCTTCAGCTCCAGATCGCTTTTCTGCCGCTGCAGGCGCAGCACCTCCACGTGGCTGGCGGCGCCGGTTTTGACCAGCCGCTGGGTGATGGCCAGCTCCTTATTGGCGAGATCTAACGCGGCGCGCAGCTCCCGCTGGGTATCCTCCAGCTGCGCGCGGCGGGAGTTGTAGAGGCGCGTTTCGTCAGCAATCAGATCCGGCCACTTTGCCAGCGAAGGGGGAAACTTCAGCGGGAGATCGTTCACCTCGGCGTACAGGCGGGCGCTGGAGGCCAGTGAAGCCCGGTAGCGCGCCGCGCTTTCGCCGACGTTCGATTCGGAACGCGTCGGATCGAGCCGCGCCAGCACCTGTCCGGCCTGAACCTGATCGCCCTCGTGGACGTTCAGCTCGGTGAGGATCCCGCCGTCGAGAGACTGTAGAACCTGCTCGCGCGAGCTGGGGATCACTTTACCCGAGCCGGTTGATACCTCATCCAGCACGCCAAACCACGCCCAGATGCCCAGCACCACAAACATCAGCAGCGAGAAGATCACGATCCGACGCGCGCCGGTGTAGCCGCTTTCGGAGTCGAGGGCGTTATCCAGATCGTCCATTGCCGCCACGTCACGCTGACTGATTTTCATTTTTCCACTCCCGTCCGGTTGCTGCCTGCTGCTGTTGCTGCTGCATACGGCTGTTGTTCAGCGCCTGTGCCTTTGGCGCGTCCATCACCAGCATTCCCTCTTTCAACACCACGACGCGCTCCACCAGTTCCAGCACCGGTACGCGATGCGTGGCGACAATCAGGGTGCGATGCCCGAGCCAGTCGCCCAGACGCTGGATGAATTCCCGCTCGGTGTGCTCGTCCAGCGACGCGGTGGGTTCATCCATCAGCACAATATTCGGATCGCGCAGCAGCATCCGCGCCAGCAGAATCGACTGGCGTTGCCCGCCGGATAACCCCACGCCGTTTTCCATGATCGGGTAGTCCAGCCCCTTGGGCAGCTTCTGCACGAAGCCTGCCGCGCCGGTCAGCTCCAGCGCCTCGAAAATCTCTTCGTCGGTGGCGCGCGGCATGCCGAGGGTGATGTTTTCGCGCAGGGTGCCGTAAAACAGCCGCGCGTTCTGGGTCATAAAGCCGACGTTGCGCCGGACATCGGCGACGTCGAGATGCGGCAGGCTGAAGTTATCAAGCCGCAGCTCGCCGGCCGCCAGATCCATCCCGCCCGCCATGGCCTGCAGCAGGGTCGATTTGCCCGCGCCGTTGCGCCCGAGGATCGCCACTTTTTCTCCCGGCCGGATCTCCAGCCGGTTAATGCGCAGCGCCATGCGCGGATCGTCCGGCTGATAGCGGAACTGCGCCTGCTCGAAGAGGTAGTGTCCGCGCAGCACGTCCTGGCGGATCGGCGTCTCCTCGCGCTGGTTTTCGGTGGGAAGCTGCATGATGCTGTCCAGCCCCTCTTTTGCCGCTTTGACCTGCTGCCAGCGCGCCAGCACGCCGCACAGCGTCGCCATCGGGGCGATCATGCGGGAGGCCAGCATCGACGCGGCAACCACCGAGCCGGTAGTCAGGGTGCCGTCGATCACCATCGGGGCGCCGACCACAATCACCCCGGCGTAGACCAGGCTCTGAATGGTCATCCCCCAGCTGATCAGGTTCTGCGTCAGCTCGCGGGTGCGCAGGCCGGATTCCGCGGTGATCTGGATATAGCTGTTCCACTGTTGCAAAAAGCGGTTTTCCGCCTGCATCAGCTTGATGTCCTCCAGACCTTGCACGCTCTCCACCAGCACCGCGTTGCGCAGGGTCGATTCATGGGCCGACTGCTTCGCCAGCTCCGCCAGCTTCTTCTGCAGCAGCAGGCCGGGCAGGACCATGATCACCGCCGCGACCGGGGCGATCCACGCCAGCTGCGGGGCGATGATCGCCAGCACCACCACGAACAGTAAAAAGAAGGGCAGGTCGACAATGGTCGAGATAGTGGACGAGGTGACCATCTCGCGGATCTGCTCCAGCTCGCGCAGCTGAGAGATAAAGCTGCCGGTGGAGCGGGGGATCGCGCTGTTGCGCAGCCGCAGCGCGTGGCCGAAGACGCGATCTGAAACGCGCATGTCCGAGCGCTTGCCGAGCAGATCCATAATGTGCCCGCGCGCCACGCGCAGCACAAAGCCAAACAGGGTGGCAATCAGCACCCCGATGGTCAGGACGTAAAGCGTCGGATAGGACTGGGCGGGGATCACCCGGTCATAGACCTGCATGGAAAAGACAATCCCGGAGAGCGACAGCACGTTGATAAAGAGGGCGGCCAGCATGACCCAGCTGTAGGGGCGCAGGTCGCGCATCACCAGCCGGTAGAGCCAGTCCGGACGGTATTTTGAGATGTAGGCGTCCACGCGGCTGTCCTTCAGCGCGGCGAGGGGACGCAGGGCAATAACGTGGCGGATAGCGGGCAGCATCGCCGTCATCGACAGCCGGTTGGTATAGGTCTCATTGTCGAAAAAGCTGACCTCCAGCGTATCCTCCCCGTCGAAATGCTCGATCACGCCGATCCTGCCGTCGTTCATCGCCACCACTACTGGCAGACGCCAGCTGTTGATCGCCTGCCGATCGTCGGTAAGGAGCTGAAACGACAGCCCCGCTTCGCGGGCCAGCTGGGTGAGGGCGGGCACCATCGGTTTGCCTTTTAGCCACGGCGCGCCCGCGATGAGCGAGCCGGGCGAGCAGGCGACGCGGTAGCGCGTGGCGACAAAACCAAAGGCCTGCGCCCACTGCGCCAGCGCCTCATCCGTCATGTTTTCACCCTGCGGGATTTCGCGCTGCTTCATGGCTGGATCTCCACGGTCTGGATGGTGCGGTTATCAAGATCGAACGCATGACGCAGCTGCCCGGTGTTATACAGGCAGTTGAGCTGCAGCTGGTGCAGCTGACCGAGGGTCTGCTGCTGGGTGAAGCGCGCCTGATAGACCTCCTGCTCGGCGTTGAGCACGTCGAGCAGCGGGCGCGAACCGAGATCGAGATACTGCTGCTGGTACAGTTCGCGGGTGCGGGCGCTGAGGGCTTCCTGGCGGCCCTGAATTTGCAGCGTGCTTTGCAGGCTCATCACCTGGCTGCGGGCTTCCAGCAGCTTCTGGCGGACGTCAAGACGCGTACGCTGAATGGTGGACTGCGCCGCCTCCACCGCGTGTCCGGCAGCGTTACGCCGGGCGGTGAGGCCGCCGCCCTGATAGAGCGGCATCTGCACTTTTACCCAGGCGGAATACTGGGTGCGATCCCGGGTTTCACTCCCCGCGTAGCGATCGTTCATATAGTGACGCACCTCCGGCTCCAGCGAGACGGTGGGCGTCATCTGCGCGTCGGCGTAGTCGAGGTTCGCCTGGGCGACGTTAGCCTGCGCCCAGGCGGCAAGTACCGCGGGCACCAGACGGTCATCCGGCTCGGCGATGTCGCAGCTCCGGCCCAGCTTTTGCGGAAAGTCATTGCTGATTGCGTTCAGGCTGTTCCAGCCGAGAAAGCTCATCAGCGTGGCGCGGGCGCTGTCCAGGCTGGCCTGGTACTGCATCAGCTGGGCGCGCGCGCCTTCAATGCGCGCATCGGTCTGCACCACGTCAGAGAGCGACGTGGCCCCTTCGTCGTTACGCTGGCGGGTCAGCGTGCCAATCGAGGAGAGGGCGTCGAGCTGTTCTTTAGCGGTGTCGACCATCTGCTGTAAGGTTTGCACCTGCACCATGGCGATGGCGGTATCGTGGGCAATAGTGTCGATACTCACCAGCACGTTGGCCTGCTGCTGGGCAACGCCCGCGCTCTCGGCGCGCACCTGGCTGGCCACTTTGCCAAAGTCGTAGAGCATCTGTGAGAGAGAGAGCACCAGCGATGGGGTAAAGCCGTTCTGGTCGCCGTCATGGGAATAGCCGTTGTCCACGCCGGCATTAATCTGCGGATAGTATTTTGATTTAGCGACGTCCACCTCTTCGCTCTGTTCATAGAGTTTTCCCACGGCTTCGCCGATCGCCGGGTGCCAGGTGACGGCGCGGTTAACGGCATCGCCAAGCTGCAATGAACCGGGTGCGGCTTTGCCGGCCGCAGGGGCAACGCGGCCATTGAGCGAGGGGAGTTCCTGCGTTTCGCGAAGCTGCCCGGTGTTGATGATTGCCGCCGGGTTCGCGCAGAGAGCGGGCATAGATATCAGGCAGCACGAGAGCCACCAGTGAGGCATCTTCATTCCCATGTCATGTCCCTATTAAAAAGAGTATGTCTTTATTATTTATGCCCGGGCGCTGTGCGCCCGGGTCATCTCTTGCAGGTGCTATCAGGTAATGATGTGTTGCTGGTTAACAAGCTCGTCGTATGTGGTCTGAACGTTATCAAGCGTAACGAGTGCAGTATTAGTGTAGGTGGACCCTGCACCATCACGGTCGATGGAGATCACAGTGTTGCTACCGCTTTGTGTGACATGGATATAATTCCCCAACGAGGCGGTATTACCATCCCAGCCCACCAGCAGATCGCCGATGTCGATTTTGTCCCCCTGCGCCAGCGAGAACCCGGTCCAGTGATCGCCCGCGGTGCTGCTGACGTTGCCCGCCGTGGCATTTCCCACCGTACTGTTCAGCACCTGATAAATCAGCGTATCGCCGTAGGCCGTACCGGTGATGGCGTCGTTATGCTCCGAGCTGATGAACTGCGGTGCCATATTGATGGTCAGCGTGGCGGTATCCGTGTTGCCGTTGGCATCGGTCAGGGTGTAGTTGAAGGTCTCCTTCGACGTCATGGTTGAGAGCGATACCCCGCTGTTGAGGGTATAGGTGTAATGACCGTCAGCGCCGATCGCCAGGACGCCGTAATGGCCGGTAATGTTCACCGTTGCGCTGCCGGTATATGGATCCAGCGTGGTGGTCACGCCGTTGTACCCGGTCACGCTCAGGCGGGTATCCACCGAGTGGAGCTGATCCAGCACGCCGCCAGAGTCGGTGCCGTCAAAGATATTGCCGTTGACGGTGTGGCTGCCGGTGACGTCAAAATCACTCAGCGAGTAGGTGGTGCCGTTCACGCTTGGGGTGATGGTGATGGTCCCGACACTCAGCCCCGGTACGCTACCGGTAAAGTTCAGCGTATAGGTCCCGGCGTTGAGATCCAGCCCGGTCAGCGGAACGTCGATACTGCCGCCCAGCAGCGAGGCGCCGCTGAAGGAACCGCTGCGGATCACGCCCGATCCGTCGCTGATGGACCAGTTCACCGTCAGTCCGCCCAGCGACAGCAGCGAGGCCACGTTAAAGTGCAGCGACGCGTTGTGCAGCGCGGTGTTCGCGTCGACCACGAAGGTTCCGCTGCCGGAGCCCTGGGTTGACGAGAGCAGCGCCGTCGTCCAGCTGGCGGTGCCCACGGTGGTATCCGAGTAGACCGACGTGTGGTGCACCGAGGTGAGGTCCATCGTGGCGCTGACATCGTTCACCGCATCCATCGCCTGGGCTGTTGGGGTGATGTTGAGCGATGCCGTATCCTTCGAGCCGTCAGGCGCGGTAACGGTGTAGACGAAGGTGTCAGGCGTGCTGATATGGTCCGCCCCCACGCCGCTTCTCAGGGTGTAGGTGTACTGGCCGGACGAATTGATGGTCAGCGTGCCGTATTCCCCCTGAATATCGGTTGTTCCACTGCTGTTGACCGCCACGCCGTTCACTTCGGTGACCACCGTGCCCGCCGGAACAGGGTCATTCGCCAGCACGTCGCCCGTGGTGGTTTCGCTGATGCTCGCCACGCTGTAGACATGATCCTGCAGAACGCTCAGCGTGTAGCCCGTCAGGACGGCGATCCCCGATGCGGTATTGAGTAAGAACAGGTACTCCCCGGCCGGCAGATTCAGCGTCAGCTGAGATGAGGAGCCCCCCAGCACCGGGGCGCGCAGCCAGCCCGACTCGACGCGAACCTGCTCGAAGGTCTGGGTGGCGTTGTTGAACTTATAGACGTACAGATCGAATACCGACGCCAGCGCCACGCCGCCCACGGAGGCCTGGATGGTCATGGTGCGGGTCGTGCCTTCCTCGACGTTGTAGATAATCGGGTTGGTCATGTCGTCCAGCAGGTTAAGCCCCAGCGTGCTGCCGAGATTAATGCCCACCAGGGTAAAACCGTTCTGAGACGAGGCGCCGTTATTAATCTCGCTCACGGTGGTGTCAAAGGTCAGCGAGGCCGTGTCGTCCACCGCCACAATGCCGTTGATTACCGTACCGGCACCCAGAGACAGCACCAGGTTTGCTGACGCGCTGACGCCGTTATGGGTAATGGTGTAGGTGAAGCTCTCCGTCCGGCCAATGACCGCGGCGCTGGTGTCGGTCAGGCTGTAGGTGTAGCTGCCGTCGCGGTTAATGGTCAGCGTACCGTACTGGCCCTGGATCACCGTGCCGTCGGCGTTCACGCTGGTGGTGACGCCCTGGGTGTTAGTGACCGCGGAGATAGTGGTTCCGGCTGGCGCGTTGTCGCTGCCGGCGGTCGGGTCCGTATCGAGGATCACGTTGCCGTTGAGGCTGGTTTCACCCGTGACCGTACCCGGACCGGTCTCTTTCACCGCCACGTCGAGGCTGGTGTAGGAGCCGGTTGCCAGCAGGTTGGTGTTGTAGCTGAGCACGCGATAGTCGCCGTCAGCCAGCCCGGTCAGGTTCAGCGAGACGCCGGTTGCGCCGAGGGTCAGGAGATCGGCAAACTGCGGTTGGCCGGTGTCCACCACGGTGGTCCAGGCGCCGTTGACGTAATGCTGAACCACCAGCTCAAGGGTGTTGAGCAGAGAGAGCACCGCTCCCGTGGCGTTGGCGTTCACCACGATATCCGCGCTGCCGCCGCTGCCCACCGTGAAGTTGACCTGGGCCGTATCATTGCCCAGCAGCGTCAGGACGTTGCCGACGGCGCCGACCAGCAGGAAGCCGTAATCGCTGTACTGGCTGTTGGTCACGGTTGCAGTGGTGCTGAGGTTCAGCTCTTCGACGTTATTGCTGGCGGAGAGCGGCACTACCGGCGCAAGGGCGGAGCCCGGCAGCGAGGTGTTGCCCGCGGCATCGGTGGCGGTGATCTGCAGCGTCTGGCCTTCGGTCTGTTTGTTAATGAAAGTGTAGGTGTAGGTGCCGTTGCTGTCCGCAATGGCGGTCACCGTCGAGCCGTCCGCAAGGCGGATCGCGACGGTGCTGCCTGCTTCCGCAGTTCCGGTCAGGACGCTACCGTCGGCGTTGAAGGTTCCGGTTGGCGCCGTTGGGGCGGTCGTATCGACGATAATCGTCGTCACGGCTGACGCCACGCTGGTGTTGCCCGCCGCATCGGTGGCCGTGGCGGTGAAGTTATGCGTTCCTTGCGTCAGCGTGGTGGTTTGCGGCAGGGTCCAGTTTCCGCTGCCGTCGGCGGTCACCGTGCCCACCAGCGTGATGCCATCGTAGATCCGCACCGTGGCATTCGCTTCGGCGGTTCCGCTCAGCGTTGGGCGCGTGTCGTTGGTCGGATTTGTTCCGGTCACCGGCCCGGTGACGCTGCCGACATCATCAATGACCGAGCTGATGACCGGTGCGCCCGGCGCGAGGGTATCGACGTTAATTACATACCCGGCGGTAGGCGCGCTCGCGTTGCCCACCGCATCGGTGGCGGTAAAGGTTAAATTGTGCGGACCGTTGCTAAGCGCCGGGGATGGCGTAAAGCTCCACGCCCCGCCGGTCGCCGTCACGCTGCCGATTTGTACGCCGTTATCGAAGATTTTCACCGTTGACCCGGCTTCCGCCGTGCCGCTAAGGGTTGGCTGCGCGTCGTTGGTGAACCCGCCGTTCGCCACCGGCGTCGCCGCATTGCCCACGTCATCCAGAATGCTGGTCAGCACCGGTAGCGCAGGCGGCGCGGTGTCGACGGTGAGGCTGAAGCTGGTGGAGGATACGCTGGTGTTGCCAGCCGCATCCGTTGCCTGCGCGGTGAAGCTGTGCGCGCCCGCTGTCAGCGTGGTGTTGAGCAAGATACTCCAGCTTCCGTTGCCATCCGCGGTGCCTGTTCCGACAAGGGTTGTTCCCTCATAGATGTTCACGGTGGCAAACGGTTCGCTGGTCCCGACAAGGCGCGGAACGGTATCGTCGGTTGTTTGCCCGGACGTGAGCGGGCCGGTGATGCTGCCCACGTCGTCTATCGCCTGGCTGATAACCGGCGCGTTCGGTGCCGAGGTATCAACAATCAGGGTAAAGCCCGGCGAGGTCGGGCTGACGTTGCCCGCTGCATCGGTGACCGTGGCGGTCCAGGTATGGCTGCCGCTGGCCAGCGGCGTTGACGGCGTAAAGCTCCATGCGCCGGTACCGTCCGCCTGAACGGTGCCGACCGGCTGGCCGTTCTCATACACGGTGACCGTGGCGTTCGCGGTAGCGGTGCCGTTCAGCGTCGGCGTGGTGTCGTCGGTGCTCTGCCCGGAAGAGAGCGGGGCTTGAATGCTGCCCACATTGTCACCCGCGGTCGAAATGACCGGCGCCGACGGTACGCCCGTATCCACCGTCAGGTTAAACGGTGCCGTTGCTGTGCCCACGTTGCCCGCCGCGTCGGTAGCGTTGAAGGTAATGGCATGCGGTCCGTCGGGCAGATCGGTACCCGGCGTGAAGGTCCAGCTGCCCTGGGCATTGACCACGGCGGTGCCAATTTCGTTGCCATCAACAATCACGTGCACCGTAGAACCCACGTCGCCCGTACCGTTGAAGGTCGGACGCGCGTCGTTAGTGCTGTTACCCGACGTGAGCGTCCCGGTGACCGGGCCGACATCGTCAATCACGCTGGTCACCACCGGCACGCCTGGGCCTGCGGTATCGACGGTGAAGGCGAAGACCGACGAGTTCGCCGAGGCGTTGCCCGCGGCATCCGTTGCGTACGCGCGCAGGGAGTAGCTGCCGTCGTCCAGCGGCGTGGTCGGGGTGAAGGACCAGTTGCCGGTTCCGTCGACAATCGCCGTACCCAACTGCGTACCGTTATTCATGATGTAGATGGTGCTGCCTGCCTGTCCGGTGCCGCTAATCGTCGGGGTGTTGTCGTTGGTCGCCTGCCCGCTGGTCAGGTTACCCGTGACGCCGCCAGGGACGTTATCACTCACCGTATCCAGCGTTGGAACCGTCGGCGCCGTCAGGTCAACCACCACGCTCCATGGGGCTGAGATTGCGCTGACGTTGCCCAGCGGGTCGGTCGCCCGAACGGTGAAGCTGTGCGAGCCTTCGACAAGCGCGGTCTCTGGCGTAAAGCTCCACGCGCCGGTGCCATCAGCCGTAACCACGGCAATCTGGGTGCCGCCGTCGAAAATGGTAACCACGCTGTTTGCATCCGCTGTCCCCGAAAGGGTTGGCGTGGCGTCGTTCGTTTCGCTGCCGCTAACTACCGTGGTGGCGGCGTTACCGACGTTATCCGTGACGTTGGTGATAACCGGCGTGGCGGAAACGGAGTCCACCACGACGGTGAAGCCCGCCGAAGGACCGCTCTGATTCCCCGCCGGATCGGTCTCGCGGATGGTCAGAACATTACTGCCTTCTGGCAGGGCGGGCGTGGTGTAGCTCCAGGTGCCGGTATTACCAACCACCACGCTGTCCAGCAGCACGCCGTTGTTGTAGATGGAGATGGTATCACCCACCGCCCCGGTGCCGGTGAGGGTCGGCTGGCTGTCGTTGGTGGTCTGGCCGCTGGTCAGCGGGCCGGTGCCCGGACCGACGTCGTCAATCACCGCGCCGATAGCTCGCGTGCCCGGTGCGGTCAGATCGACGGTTACGCTGGCCGCCGGAGAGCGGCCGCTGGTGGCACCGTTGAGGGTCGCGGTTACCTCAAAGGTGTGCAGCCCCTCGCCAAGCGCGGCTGGCGTATAGCTCCAGTTGCCGCTGCCGTCAGCGGTCACCGTTGTTAATGGCGTCGTGCTACCGTCCTGATAGATAGTAATCACGCTGCCCGCTTCGGCCGTACCGGTAAGCGTTGGCGTGGTGTCGTTGGTGGTTTTGCCTTTCACATCGCCGGTGACCGGGTCCACGTCATCGACAATAGCCGTGATGACGGGCACCTGTGGCAGGTCGAGCGGTGAATCGGTAACGATAAAGGATGCGCCAGGGCTGGCATTTCCTGCGGCATCGGTGGCGGTCACGGTCAGCGTGGTCGGATCCAGCTGCGCCGGACTCAGCGCAATCGAGAAGCTGCCGTCGCTGGCGGCAACGCCGCTACCAATGACGGTCCCACCGCTGTCTTTCACGGTAATGGTACTTCCTGCCTCGGCGTTACCGGTCAGCGGCGTTCCTTCCTGAGCCAGTGCCATGTTGATCGGGTCGGCAGGCGCGGCGGTATCCACCGTCACGCTCAGCGGTGCTGAATCACCGGAGGAGTTACCCGCTGGATCGCTGGAAGAGACTGTGAACGTATGAGGACCATCCGGCAGCGTCGTGTCGGCAGTCCAGCTCCAGGTGCCGCCCGGCTGGACCGTCACCAGCACTGTAGATGGCGTGCCGTCTACGGAAACGATAACGGTGGTGCCGGGTTCACCGGTCCCGGTAAGGGTTGGCGTGCCGTCCTTCGTGTAGAGCACGTTATTAGACAGCTGGCTGTCAGCTACAGTACTAATGACGGGGATCTCTGGCGCAACGGTATCGAGGGTGACGGTAAAGACCGAACTCGGCGCGCTAAGGTTGCCAGCCGCATCCACACCCGCAACGGTGATATTCAGCGGACCGTCCGTTTGCGTTGGAAGCGTCAGGCTCCATTCCCCGTTAGCCACCACGACACGGCCCACTTCGACGCCGTTGTTGTAGACGATCACCGTCTCACCGTTGACGCCGGTTCCGCCCACTGTCGGTGTGGTATCCGTGATGTAGCCACCGTTAGGCTCACCGCCCACTGCACTAATCACCGGCGTATCCGGCGCCAGGGTGTCCACGATGATCGTAATCGCTGTAGACGGGTCAGAGACGTTGCCCGCCTCATCGGTGGCGGTGGCGGTATAGACGTGGCTGCCCTCCCCAATATTACTGTCAGGACGCCAGCTCCAGTTGCCGCTGCTGTCTACCGTGACGGTGCCCACGACGGTCGGTGTGCCGTTAACGGTATCAGTGATGTTGATGACGTCGTTCGGCGTGCCGGTGCCGCTCAGGACCGGGCGCGGATCGTTGGTGGTTCCGCCATCGGGAACGGGGCCGGTGATCTGTGTAACGCTGTCGGTGACGGTCGGTGCCGCAGGCGTAGCCGGCGCTTCGGTATCAATGGTGATGGTGACCGGCTGCGACGGGGCGCTTTCGTTGCCCGTGCCGTCCACGTTGGTAACGGTCAGGGTAATGTCATAGGTGCCGCCAGGCAGCGGGGTTGATGGCGTCCATGTCCAGTTGCCGGTGTTGTCCACGACGGCGTCGCCGATTTTGACGCCGTTGTTGTAGATCGTCACGGTATCGCCCGCCGTGCCGGTGCCGCTCAGGGTCGGCGTGGTGTCGCGGGTGGTTTCTCCCGGGTTCAGCGGCGTTTCTGTGCCGTCAGGATTGACGGTGATTGCCGGGATATCCGGCGTGGCAGGCGCGACGGTATCTACCGTCAACACAAACGGGCTGGAGACAGTGGTATTACCGGCGGCATCCGTGGCGTGAACCGTCAGCGAATGCGGGCCGTCGGTGAGCGGGGTAACGGGCGTAAAGCTCCAGCCTCCGCTGCCGTCAAGGGTGGCGGTGCCGAGCAGGGTGGCACCGTCATAGACGGTGATTACCGCATCAGCCGGGGCGGTGCCCTGCAGCAGCGGCGTGGTGTCATCCGTGGTGTCGCCGCTGGTAAGCGGCCCGTTAACGCCGCCGACGTCATCGGTTACGGTGGCGATGGTGGCCGCCGCTGGCGGCGTGGTATCGACGGTCAGGGTAAAGCCGCCTGACGGCTGGCTGGTATTACCCGCTCCATCGGTGGTGACAGCGGTAAAGGTATAGGTGCCGTTAACAAGCGGTGTGGTTGGGGTATAGGTCCACGTGCCGCTGCTGTCGATCACAATTGTAGTGAGATCGACGCCGTCCTGGCGGATGGTGACGGTTGAGCCCGGCTCCGCGGTGCCGTTGAGCGTCGGCGTGGTGTCATTGGTACTGTCGCCAGAGTTGAGCGCGCCGAGGCGCTCTGGCACATCGTCCAGCACCTGGGTAATGACCGGGGCGGCAGGCGCGACGCTGTCAATCGTCAGAGTCCAGGTGTTAGAGACGGGGCTGGTGTTGCCCGCCGCGTCAGTTGCGACGGCGGTCAGGGTATGTGGACCTTCAGCGATCGGGGTGTCTGGGGTAAAGATCCACACGCCAAGGCCATTGGCGACGGTCGTACCAATAGCAACACCGTCCACGCGGAGGGTGACCGTCGCGTTTGGTTCGGCGGTACCGCTGAGCGTCGGGGTGGCATCGTTGGTGGTCTCATTAATATCGAGCGAGCCGGTACGCCCGGGAACATCGTCCACGACTTGTGAAATCACCGGGGCGCCAGGTGCCGTCCCGTCGACGTTAATTGTCCACGAGTCTGATAACCCGCTCGGGTTACCGGCGGGATCCGTCGCCGTTGCCGTCAGCACGTACGTGCCATCGGTCAGCGGTGAGGGCGGCGTAAAGCTCCACTGGCCGGAGGAGGAAACAACCACCGTACCGAGGACATCGCTGCCGTTATAAATCGTGATGGTCGAGCCCGCTTCGCCCGTTCCGTTCACGGTCGGGGCCCGGTCGTTGGTGAGGCCGTTCTGGGCCACGGAACCGGTGGTGGCCTGCACGTCATCAATCACCGACACGATAACTGGCGTCTGCGGTGGGGTAATATCCGGTGCCGCCGCGGAGGTGGTTGGACTGGTGTTGCCGGCCGTGTCGGTAGCGTCAGCGGTCAGGATTTCACTGTTAATTTTTGGTGGGGTCAGCGTCAGGCTGAAGTTACCCTGGCTGTCGGCAACAGCTGTGCCAAGGATGACGTTGCCTTCACGAATGGTCACCGTGCTGCCAGCTTCTGCGATGCCGCTGATGGTACCGCCATCATTCGACACCACGAGATTACCCGGAGCAAGCGGTGGCGTGGTGTCCACTACCAGTACGAACGGGCTGGAGATACTGGTATTGCCTGCGGCATCCGTGGCGTGAACCGTCAGCGAATGCAGGCCGTCGGTGAGTGGAGTCGTTGGCGTAAAGTTCCAGCCGCCGCTGCCGTCAAGGGTGGCGGTGCCGAGCAGGGTTGCGCCGTCATAGACGGTGATTACCGCATCAGCCGGGGCGGTGCCCTGCAGCAGCGGTTTGGTGTCATCCGTGGTATCGCCGCTGCTAAGCGGACCCTGAACGCCGCCGGCATCATCGGTCACGGTAGCGATAGTCGCTGCCGGTGGCGGAGTAATATCGACGGTCAAGGTGAAGCCCTCCGACGGAAGGCTGGTGTTACCCGCCGTATCGGTAGCAACGGCGGTAAAAGTGTGAGTGCCCTCGACAAGCGGCGTGGTGGGCGTATAAGACCACTGACCGTTGCTGTCGGTTAGCACTGTGCCAATATCAGTTCCGTCCAGACGGATAGTAACGGTTGAACCCGGTTCAGCTGTGCCGGTGAGCGTCGGCGTCGTGTCGTTAGTGAGGCCATTCTGGTCCACGGGGCCGGTGGTGGCCTGCACGTCATCAATCACCGACACGATAATTGGCATCTGCGGCGAGGTAATATCCGGCGACGCCGCGGAGGTTGTTGGTCCCGTGTTGCCCGCCGCGTCTGTGGCGTCAGCGGTCAGGATCTCACCGTTAACTTTTGGCGGGGTCAGCGTCAGGCTGAAGTTACCCTGGCTGTCGGCAACCACCGTGCCAAGGGTGATATCGCCTTCACGGATGGTCACCGTGCTGCCAGCTTCCGCGATGCCGCTGATGGTGCCGCCATCATTCGACACCACGAGATTACCCGGGGCAGACGGCGGCGTGGTGTCCACGGTGAAGATGACAGGCTCTGAGGCCGCGCTCAGGTTTCCGGCGGCATCGGTTTCAGTGACGGTTATGGAGTGTGTCCCGTCCGGGAGCGGACCGTTCGGCGTGACGCTCCAGGTGCCGTTGGGCTGAACCGTTGTGGTGCCAACCACCACGCCGTTATCGTAAATGGTGATGGTTCCGCCGGGCTCGCCGGTTCCCGCCAGGAGCGGCAGTGAAGCATCGGTAAGCGCGCCCGACGTGATGGTTCCCCTGATAACGCCCGTATCGTCGGTCAGCACAATCGCGGTCGGCGCGTCCGGCGGAGTAAGATCCACCGTCAGGGTAAACACCGGTGAGGCAGGCCCGGTGTTGCCGGCGGCGTCGGTTGCCCGCACGGTAATCTGGTGGGTGCTTTCACTCAGGTCAACCGACGGGGTAAAGGTCCAGGTGCCGTTGCTGGCGACGACCGCCGTACCAATAGCGACTCCGCCGTCATAAATCGTCACGGTCGAGCCCGCTTCGCCGGTACCGGTAAGCTGCGGACGCTGATCGTTGGTGCTGCCGCCGCTGCTGACGGCCCCCGTCTGCGGAGCAACATCGTCCGTTACGCTGGTGATTGCTGGCGCATCGGGCGCGGTGGTGTCCGGTGCGTTGAGCGTTGTGCCCGGGCTGGTATTCCCGGCGTTATCCGTCGCGGTGGCAGTCACCTGCTCGCCGTTGGTCAACGGTGTGCCGAGAGAGACGGTAAAGCTGCCGTCGCTGCCCGTTTTTCCTGATCCAATAACATTCCCGTTCGCGTCTTTCAGCGTGATGGTACTGCCGGGTTCGGCGGTACCGGTGACGGTTTTACCGTCTGAAGAGAACTTAAGGCCGGAAGGCGCGTTCGGCGGCGTTGTATCCGGATCGGCAGGATCGACGGGTGTGTTGGGGTTGGGGCTATTATTATTGCCGTCATCTCCACCGCCGCCGCCACCACCGGTGCTTGCCGCCGCCGCGATGCCGCCCGCTGCGACAATGCCGCCCAGAGCCCATGGCCAGATGGCGGCACCACCTGCATCACTCCCGGATGCGGCCAGCAAGGCGTCCGTGGACGCGATGGATTCGTACGTGGCGGCCCCGGTGGGATCTTCAATCCACCATAACGCACCGTCACTCTCCTGGAGCACCAGTTGGCTCACGCCCTGCGCGTCGGTGACATAGAAATTTTTAAGGGTGATGACTTCCCCTGAGTGCAGTGTCACCACCAGATCGTTACCACTTCGCGCGAAGTGGGAGACATCGGCTCGCTCTACATGAAGCTCAACGATAGAGGAATGGCTCAGCGTAACCTGTGTGCCTTCCGTGGTCGTTTCCACGCCAGTAAGTTTCGATATAACAGAGATTTGGCTCATTTAGGCATTACTCCAGCAGATGTATCATGAATGGCGAGCAAGACGAGCCATCTCTGCAGAAGGTAAAGGGCGCCCCCGGCGCAGTCGCTGTTATCAAGCAGCACTGACCGTTGTTTTTAGCGCGCACGATGCCCGCCAGAATTCAGAGTGGCAACATCAGAGCGAATCTAATGACTTATAAAGAGAACAGTTTTTATGGGTGTTTTGTGTCTTATAAAACCCTATTATTAATAGAGGAATTATTTTCAATAATATAAAAATGATATAGACAGAAAACGATGGTTGTGCAAATTAAGCTTTCGTAAATAAGTACCAAAACAATGAAGAGGGCATTAATACATTGGGTTTGTTAATAATTTAACTAGCTTAACTGTTTGTTTTTTATTATTTTAATTTTGTCTTGCGATGTTGCTTTTAAATATGATTTACGCAGTATGATAATTGGTAGGAGACATTTTTAATATACTATAAAACGTTATTGTTTAAGCGCGCTTAATATGCATTTAAGTTAGGGTAACGTTTTTGATATAAGATATATTATATCACCTGTACAAAGAAATATATTCTTATGCGAGGTTAAAATTCTGCTATCACGCGAAAATAATAGCGTTAAGGAAAGGATAAAATAACCTGATTAATTTCCATTGGGGCTACGACATCAGCATGATTTTGTGACAACAAAAAAATTACTAGGAGAATGAATAAAAAGCGTCAGTCGGGCGTTTACTGACGTCACTCCCTTCTTACCCTGGAGCTTTATATGAACACGTCCTCGTTCCGTTTGATCCCGGTGCTGATTTTTTCCCTGCTGTCCCCCCTGGTGCTGGCAATGGGCAATAATAGTACCGAGAGCAAAACGCCCGATTGTCCTTCCGGACAGGTGTATGACAGCGCCACCCAGAAATGCGTGCCGGACAAGAGCAGCAGCCTCAGCGACCAGGACAAAACCAACTATGCGTACCATCTCGCGAAGAAAGGCGAGTACCAGGCGGCGCTCAACCTGCTTGATTCGCTGAAAAATGGCAATACGGCTGAAGCGTGGAACTATCGCGGGTTCGCCACGCGCAAGCTTGGCCGCACGGACGAAGGGATTGGTTACTACCAGCGCGCGCTGGCTATCGCACCGGATTATGCCAAAGCCCGGGAATATCTCGGTGAAGCGTGGATGGTAAAAGGACGTCCTGACCTCGCGAAAGAACAGCTGAAGGTGATTGCCGGTATTTGTGGCCAGTCCTGCGAGGAGTACCGTGACCTGCAGGCCGCCATCAATGGGCATCCGGAATCCTGATTTTCTCGTGGAGGGAAAACACATCGCTACCAGTGAGGTTCGTCAACAGTTAGCCGCACACCTGCCGCGTCTCTGGCGCTATGGGCTGGTGCTGTCGCGAAACAGGGATATCGCCGAAGAGCTGGTTCAGTCCACCTGCGTGCGTGCGCTTGAACGGGGCAGCCAGTATACGCCGGGCACGCGCATCGACAGGTGGCTGTTCGCGATACTGCACTCCATCTGGATCTCTGAGCTTCGGGCCCGACACGTGCGTCAGGGGCAGGGATTTGTGGCCAGCGACGAGCTTCTGGCGCCGGATATCCGCGAACAGGATGAGACGCGCCTGCATTACATGAAGGTGATGCAGCGCGTTAACGCGCTGCCTGAAGCCCAGCGCAACGCGGTATTTTTGGTTTATGTCGAAGGCTTTACCTACCAGGAGGCGGCGGAGACCCTGGCGGTGCCTATCGGTACCGTGATGAGCCGGCTGGCGACGGCGCGGGTTCGGCTTGCCAGGTCCGCTGACGCACTGCCTCCGGTAAAGGAGAAACGCTCTTGAACTCGCACCGTTTTGCACCGCCCTATAACGACGACGCTATCGTGGCATGGATAGATGGCGAGATGTGCCGCGCCGACGCGCAGCAATTTGAAGAACAGTTGAAAAGTGACGAACGACTCTCCGGGCGAACCGCCGAACTGATGAAAAGCAGCCAGGATTTCGCCGGGGCGTTTGCCCCCCTGCTGGATGAGGCACCTCTGGAGACAATGCAGGCGCGTCTGGCGGCCCTTCCCGATCCACAATCCTCCACGCCGGCTGGCGTCAGCAGACGGGCGCTGATCGCCGCGTCGGTCAGCTTTTTGATGGTCGGCTCCGGGCTGGGCTACCTGCTGCGGCCCGCTTCCGCGCCAGCGGATGAGAACGCCCATATTCGCGACCTCGAAGCGCAATATATGTCCCTGTACAGCGTCGAGACGCTGCTGGATATGGACAGCGCAACGCCGGTCCTGCTGCGCGGGCTGGAACGTGCCGCGCAGGATATCGGCATGAAGCTGAATATGTCGCAGCTTGTCCTGCAGGGGGCAGAGCTGAAAATGGTGCGAATGCTGCGCTATGAAACCACCTCGATCGCGCAGATTGCCTGGATCAACGCCGACTACGGCCCGATGGCGCTCTGTATCTCTCCTGTTGATGAAAAGGCGACGGCCTCTCTGCGCCAGGAGCAGCGGCACGGCATGAACCTGGCGTGGTGGCAGGAGGCGGGCTATCAGTTTGTCCTCATTGGCCGCAACCCGCCGTCTCACCTGCGGGGAAACGCGGAGCAGCTACAGCGGCTCATCTCAGGATGACGGCACGTCGTTCGTCTGAATGGCAATGTCGATGGCAATACGATCGTCCACGACTAGCGCAAACTTATCCATTCCGTAGGCCGCGCGCGAGATTGCCGTCGTGGCATCCAGCGTGAGTGCCTGCGCGTGCGGGTCTTTCATGACGGCCTCCAGGATCACCGGGCGGGCAATGTTTCGTACGGTCAACGTGCCGAACACCCTGAATCGCCCGTCGCCCTGGGCGACCACGCGAGAGCTGATGAACTCGATAGTCGGGTAGCGCTCGGATTCAAAAAACATGTCGCTTTTTAGCTGCCAGGTGAGCAGCTTGTTTGAGGCTACGAGAGTCGCTACGGGAATGGTGACGTGAATATGGTCGTCGACGTCATTTTCCGGGTTGAGCGTCACGGCGCCCGTCACGCCGCTGAACGTCGCCCAGGAGAGGATGCCGCCGAAGGCATGCCACGACAGCCGAATGGCGGTGTTATTGGTGTCGATAATGTAGCTCTTCGGGGCAGCCATCGCCCACGGACAAACCAAAACAAGCACTATTACCATGCGTCGCAGCATCTCAGGATCTCTTTTAGGGGGGCAGGGAGTAAACGCGTCACCCCCGGGATCTATTCGGCTTTTATGCGTCAGGCTGTTTTAACGATATCCACCGAGATTTCGACGGCGGTAACCGGGCCCCGGTTTTCCAGCCAATGGACCGTATTATGGTCTTCCGGCCAGCCGACGCCGGGACCGTAATCGGTGGCGATACCGTTACGATGATCGGTGATGGTCCCCTCAAGGATAAAAACAGTACCGGGGCGATCGATATGATCGTGCACCGGACCAAAGACCGCACCGGGGGCGAGCGTCACCCTGCGCATGCGAAGCTGACGCCCGTCCATGCCTGCGATCTCCGGGCCCAGATCGACAATGGAGAGTATTTCAACGGTAACGCCCTGGGTTTCTGGTGCGGTGTCTTTGTGGCTCATGACGGTGCCCTCCTGAGACAAGTTTAGCCTTCAGGGAGCAGGGCGGGAGGGAATAAAAAAGGCCGCGTCTGCGGCCTTTCGAAGGGATTACTCAGTGACTTTCTTTTCCAGCTCGCTGGCACCTTCTTTGGTTTTGTTCCAGCCTTTCTCTGCGCCTTCTTTGGTGGCATCCCACCCTTTCTCGGTGCCTTCTTTGGTTTTATGCCAGGCTTTCTGGGAATCTTCGCTGACCTTGCTGCCCAGGCTCTCGCTTTTGCCTTCCGCAGCATGCTTCTGTTTCAGCTTCAGCTCTTCACCTTTGTTCTGCTCTTCGTGCAGTTTTTGCTTAGCCTCGTTGGCGTTTGCGTTCGCCGCCGCGACGGTATCGTCAGTTGCATGTGTGGTCGCAGCAAATACTGGGGAAGCCAGCAGAACGGCAGATAATGCGATAATTGTTTTTTTCATAATATCCTCATTTAACGTTATCGGTTATGAGCGTGATTCAGCATGGCACAGGCGAAGCGGGATGGCTTTAGGAAAAAACTGTAATGAGATCAATGTGCCCTGATGAGGGATATTTCGCCTGAGGATTATCCAAAGGATAAAACGCCTATTTCCGCGAGGGCGGCGAGGGTCAGGAGAATAAAGATAATGACGGTAATGGGTCTGTACATGGTGGAGTTCCTTCCGGGTTGGGGCGGCTAATCCGTAGCGCTGGGTGGCGTGGGTAATTTTGCACAGGAGAAGGGGGAAGGGGGTTGATGTTTGTCAAAGGGATGGATGGAACTGTAGGAATGGGGCACAAAAAAGCCCGCAGGGCTTGCGCCGTGCGGGCTCTTAGGACTTCATCGGATGACTCTGGTAATCACCGATGGAGAATTTTGGGCTGGCGTCCCTGTAATTGGTGGGGGAGGTGGTTATGTTTGTTGGGGATTTTGATTTTTTGCGGGGAAGGGAAGGCGCAAAAAGAGTGGCGATGATGTTGATGTGGAAGGGGTTTTCGTAATTTATTGATTTTTAATGTGATTGTTGGGGGCGGATTTTGCGTGTTGGTCGAGGCTTTGGTGGACACTATAGGCTTGTCGTTCGTTTCCAGAAGTGAGCGTTTCTGTCGGATAATTCATTCTCTTGAATTTTCCAGACTGTAAACCATGCTCATCTAATACACGTGAAAAACAATAACGTCATCTATCGCCGAAGGAGATACGGGTAGATGGCCTTTGGTATAGCCAATGATGTCCCTTTAACAATAAGAGAGCACCATGCTTGAACTCTGTCCTAATTGCGAATGCTGTGATAAAGATCTGCCGCCTGCATCAAAAGAGGCATGCATCTGTTCATTCGAATACACATTTTGTGTCGATTGCGTGACCCAATGGCTTAACAGCCAGTGTCCGAACTGCGGAGGGGAGCTGGTGCGACGTCCAATACATCCGGAAGCATCCCTCCTGCGACACCCTGCATTAGCAAGCATACTCTCTCTGATGGTTGTTTATTGCAGATGATTGAAAGCCCGGAGGTAACATTTCCGGGCCAAATTAATCGTGGGCTGATTATTGTATCGGTATCGAAAACGTTGCAAAAGGCATGTTAAATTGTGATTTCGTATCGTTAACGTTACCATTGAAGGCGAAGGGTTTTCCAAATTTCATCTCTAAGTGATGCCGGAACACCCTCACTTTCCGCCAGCTCACGCCAGCAGGAAACCGTTTTAATTGTTTCTTTGATAATTTGCTTGGCCTTACTTGGTCGCAGGCTGGTGATGTGAGTTGCCACGCTCAGTAAATCATCTATTGTGAAGTTGTCTCGCTTACCCGCGAGGGTAAGTTGATGTGAGGCCACCCATTCCGAATCTGCTCTGTAACTCCAGGCAATATCGAAGGCCGGAGCAAGCGTCCAACGATAATTATCATTGACCATAAATGACCAGTTTTTTGTGTGATCATCATGGTTTCTTGCGATTACATTGAATACCATCCTGCGATAAATCTGTTCCTGCTCATGGTTCGTTAACCCTATCTCACGAGCAATTCCGAGCATCTCTTCATAGCTGTACTCACCAGCCTTTCTGAAGTTTGCATGAGCCAATCCGCATAAGCTCAGTACATGAAATTTCTTGTTGTTTTCCCGGTCGAATCGCTTCGTCATAAAGTGTGCCCGCTGGGACCCTTCTTCGCGGAGCAATTCACAGTGCGACATGTTGATCCCCACTTGCTTAGCCATCAGATGATAGACATATTCCATCAGGCCGTAACCCTTCGGGTCACCAAAGGTTTGACGTTCAGTTTTGTGTTCTTCGACGCCATCAAACTTAAGGAGAAAATGCTCAAATCCTGTTGGCGCATTAACCTGGCCGGACCGAATTTCCGTTCTATCCTGATTAACTGCGATTACCGCCTTAGCCCTTGCACCACCAGCTGAAGTACCAATCTGCAACAACTTGGAAAGAGAAGATTCTTCATGATCGTTCAGTTCAAGGCCGTTTCGCGTATCTAGGACCTTTTGAGCCATGCTTACCAACTCAGCAATTAACAGAGGCTCGCTATAGGGTGTATCAGGGTTATTGGTGGGCAGGTACTCCAGGGCTCCCATACCGCGGCTCCCGGTATATAGCAAACGGTCTATTGCAAGAAATTGGGACTTGTCACGACCTTCTCGTGCCAGCCAGGCATCAATCAGAGTGTTACCAAAATCATCCGGGAGCGAGTCCGCAAAAACTGCTGGCAAACCGCGATATGTTTCCCATGGCAGTGCAGGGAAGGTAAATATTCCCTTCTCAAGAGGCAGATACCGTGGCGATAGGCTGAAACCAGCAGTCCTCCAGTCTTCCGTGTACTCAAAGGTGGCAATTTTGCTGTCTCCTGTATACGCCAGATATCCGGCAGTAATCCCATCGAACAGCACTTCACATGAATTAGCGATCATTATTTTACCTTATTCCTGAGGGCCAGCATTGCGCCTACTCTGTTCAAAACGGGATTTTCTTTTGAAGCCGAGATGCCGGAAACTCTCCTGCTCTGTTTTTTCTGCGCCCTGAACACATCAGATGGGCGCACTTCCAGAGTTGGTACAAGCAAATCAAGCCCTTCAAGCAGCCGCATTTCGCGCAGAACTGCAATAAATGTTGCCAGACTGCAGGCTCCATTCTTCAACCGTGCGTAGGTTGGCCGACTAATGCCGAGATTTTCAACCAGGGTTTCCTGAGAAATACCCCGAGATTTTCGGTAAGCCTCCAGGCGTTCGAACAGTTCTTTTGCAATGGCTGTGTCTGACATAGCTATTGATATTTTCATATGCATAACCTCGCAACTTATATGTTCCATTATATGCCAAAAAACGTGAATTTGTAATGAATACATTGCATATGTTGGGGGCTGCAGTATAGGCAGTCGTTACGGCTGGCTTTATATGTTCAGGTACCCCGGTAAGCGGACCCGTAAGGAAATATGATGGTTTGCTGATAAAGCAAAAAGGAGAAGATATCGAACGGATCGTGAATTTGTGGATTACGATATATATGCAATATATACGTTACAAAATTGGCTGATAGAGACAATTTAGCATCGTATACGTTACAAAATTCTGGTGTTACTGAAAATAGTGCGAGATCAGCACGAGAAGAAAATGTGCCAAGGTCACGCCATTACAATCATAATTCAAGGCATGCTACTCACTATAAATGCAGTTAATTGGATACTGGGTGTATTTAATAAGTGTATTTAAGTGTTGAGTGCTAGTCGACGTACTGCTAAAGTGATTACATCACCATTACGCGGGAGCTAATAATGAGAACACCTTCTGACGTCGCTGAACTCATTCGCATTGCGATGGAAAAACTTAACGATGAAAAACCGATCACTCGCTTTCAGATGTCGTTGAAGGGATTTGGGGCGCTCGCTCAACGTGACTTCGTTGACCAGTATTATTTGGCTTCGCTTATATCTGAATTAAAAGACCGTGGCTGGTGTATGTTTCAGATCACCCACACTAGCTATAGCTTGATCCGGCATGAGTCAGCCTCAAAATTCCGCAAGCTAAGCAGCGAAACTTTGTTGGCCTCCATTTATGGGAAAGAAGGAGAGGAATCATAATGATTGCGTATCAGTATTCTTTACTTATTGCTATTGATGAGCTCCCAGGTTCGCGTCGTCAGAAGTATGCAGCTGATGCAATTCGGCGTATCAATATGGACCTCAGTAGCACAGGTTTCCGGGCCAATAAAGGTTTTAAAGATGATGTTATGCGCTTGCCTGGTGGTTTTAGCTGGCGGTTCGATAACAAAGAACAGCGAGATACGGCCATAGATTGCTTGAAGGCACATCCTGCTGCTTGTTCATTGATCTTTATGAAAACGAGAAAGCGGAAATCTGCTTCTGGTAAGCGTAAGCAGTGTTTTGCGGGTAAGCCTCGCTTATCCAAGGCACTGAAAATCCAATGGCAGGCCCTGCTTTCTCAGTCTTCGGTCAACGAGATTATCCACTAGTATTCCCAAAGTACCCGCGAAAAAGTGAAATACCCGGCAGACGTTAAAGAGAATTACGTTGGGAGATCATTGTATTCATGGGACCCTGTTATCCATCTACTTCATAATAGCGGATCGCGTCCTGCACCCTGGCATAGCGCAGGGAGTGGGGAAAGTATTCACCCGTCAGCCCGGCATCGCGGAGATGGTTGTGCCAGTAATCCATCGCGGATTTCAGATCCGGTTTGTCAATGAGATGTCCGTCACGCTCCCCGACAATCTCAAGCACCTCTTTCACAGCCTAGCGAATCGCTTCCCGGTCAATCATCTGTGTCATGCGCGGTCGACCGCCTTTGGTGCCGAAGATCACGGGCAGACGTTCAGCGCCTTTTTCCTGTTGTTCTCATTCTGTAAGGTATGCAGGGAAATACCCTGCGCCAGTCGTTCATGAATATATCCTGCGATGTGTCTGGCTTTGAGCTGGCTGGTGCTGGTTACCTGAATATTCTGCGCCAGCAGATGATGGGCAAAACGCTGCGCCATCTGTTCGCGGTCGTGGACGGTTTTGTGGCTGCCATCTGCGCGGTGCGCCAGTTTTTTCATATCCTGTGCCAGTCGCGACATGCTGACTCCTCCGCCTGATGCGGTAGCAATATTTTCCGGCGCGTGGGGAATGTACGGCACTGAACATTGCGCCATGCTGAACAATACCGGTGCGCCGGAAGGCGAGAGTTGAGGTATGGTGGGGTACGGTACTGCACGGTGTGCAGGCCGCCTGACTCAGCAGGGATGCCCCCGGATCGTCGTGATCCGCCTCCGGTACTGCTCATTCCTCTTTTTTATCTTTTTGACGCAGAAATGATGGCGTCAGAGGGTTAATACAACGATAAGCCTGATAAGACGGCGGCTGGTGCGTCGGCGTCACTTTGTTTTGTTTGGCCCCCAAAGTGACGCGCCGCCGTTTCAGGCAACCTGTTTAATGGCGCAGAGATACGCCCCGTCTAAAGACGCGGTACCAACCTGCCTCTTGCTGGCACAGGCTATAGCAGCAACAACGACCGGACTGCGTCAGAGACGCCCCCGCCGCATTGTCCGGCTTGCGGGGTTAAGGGCTTGACCAACCTGACATAGCAGCCAGGCACAGTCCTCTAAGGCCAGCATTAGCCTGCCGAGTTCACTGGGGTGAAGGGCGGGCATGTTCTGCTTTTTCGGTTTCTTGAAGCGGGCGACCAGGTTGTCAGCCGGATTGAACTCGATGAGCTCTTCGGAGATGGCAAAGCGGAAGATTTCATTGAGTCGTGAGATAACCCGCCGCAGCGTTTCGAGGATGCCCTGTTCTTCCAGCGGTGTAAGGTGTTCCTTGAGCATTTTGGGACGGATCTCGGTAACGGGTGTGTTACCCAGAGAAGGGAAGACGTGCATCTCCAGCGAACGCCAGACATCTTTGGCGTGATCTTCGCTAAGATCGCTGGTCCGCTTCTTCTCTTTGAGCCACTGCTCCGCAACTTTTTCCAGCGTGCTTTCATTCTGGAGTCGTTGCTCCTCTGCAACCTGCTCCTGGTGGGCCTGCGGGTCGATGCCCTGCACGAGTAAACGCCGGTATTGCAACCTGAAATCTCGCGCCATGGCGAGGGTGACTACCGGGTAGGGGCCAATGCTGATTTTGGTCCGTTTTTTCAGCGCCGGGGGAGTGTATTCGAAGTACCAGATCTTTCTGCCGGATGGCTTAATCAACAACGCCAGTCCGTCGCCATCGCGCAGCATATACTCGGTCTTCTGCGGCTTGGCGGCAGCGATCTCGGTATTGGTTAGGGATTTCAATACCTTAGGCATATTTTTGCACCTTGTTTTTTTAGCGTTCTGGCAACGCGGTACAAAACAAGATACATAATGCTCAAGATTCATACAGATATCATGACCACACATGCAACAAAAAAGCCTGCAACTCTTTGAAGTTGCAGGCTTTTTTAAGGTTCATGATGCATCATGAATGAATGTTTGGGGGCTGGCGTCTCTATGATTAGTTATTCAACTTATTGATTTTTATATTAATTTTCTATTTCTATTTTATCGGTGGTTCTAAAAAGGAACCATAAATCTTAATGGTATGAGTTCTCACGATTAGCTGACTGGCAAATTGTATCAAAAGATAATAAATCCTCAGTTCAGCTACCAACTGGGAGTTGAACTGCGTAAGCAGGATCTGCTTTCCACCGATTAGTGTATACGGTAGTTTTTCAGCATAACTGAATTGTACCCGTAGGGCAGTACCAGCATAGGTGGAGAATGGATTTTGAACAACTGGTCTCTAGAGCATACAAAAGAAATCAAAGCTTGGCTTAACATAGATAACTATCGCAAGTTTGAAGATCTCTCATTAATACACTTCTATCACGAGTTATGGGCCCGGAATCTGTTCTTTAAGGAGTATCGGGAAGAGTTTGAGAGCAGAACTCTTATGAGTTACTTCTCAAAGATTTTCACCGGCAACCCTTTTTTGATTCCAGAAGGGCAACTTGGATACATGACTCCTGCCAACAAACTTTTTCAGCCTCCCCATTTTTTTCTAACAACTCTTGATCGCCTTGCTGAAACGAGCATTATTGCTATGCAACGCGGAGGTTTTGTTTGGCATGAAGGTGACAATTATTCTATAAACGCAGAGCTTCGAGAGGAATCACTTTCAGACATTATGCCCGATCAGTTTACACGAACAGTCATGTTCGAGATTGATTTGGCAAGTGGCACAGACGAAGAGATTGCAGAGTCGCTTAAAGCTGCATTACCGCAATGGCGTAAAGTTAAGGGTATTGATGAAAACCCATTGGAATCTGTTCGTTTTGGATACGGAACTATCAAGAAACTCATCAGCTATCGTGTAATACCTATGCTGGATATCCTGGTGTGGGCAGCCGTTAAAAAAATCCGTGTCTCTGACGACAGGTTATCCAGACTACTGTATACAGACGATGACGAAGAAAGCGAAATGAGGCAGTCCAGCCAAATCAAAGATACCGACAGGCCTTTGGCTCTTAAATCCTGCACAACTGACTTTATCCGACAATTCCATTACTTCATGAACAAAAATAGCCATTTGAAGCAAATGAAAGTCTCTGATGTAATGAAACTATCGGATTAGTATTTTATCTATAACTGTCTGTTTTTAACATGAAAAACCAAAAGCATCATTGTAAATGATGCTTTTTTTTGCGATTTTTACTTTGAACCGGCCATTTTGCCACTTGCCATAAAACAGGGGAATTTCAGCTACTCTCAAGTTCCCCTGTTTTGTACGGCACCAACTTCGAGAAAACTATCCTGCATAGCAGCGAAGAACCTCCGCTTCAGGAGCTTCACTCCTTTCTTTTCCCAAGTGTTCGTATAGTGACTTCACCGCAACGACAAGGGAAAACAAAATGAAGAATCAAGCAACCCGCCTCATACGCTTACCAGAAGTTCTCGAACGAACTGGCTACGGAAAAGCCTGGATCTATCGTCTGATCAGTGAAAGTCGGTTTCCGGCACCAGTGAAGATCGGTGTTCGTGCCGTTGCTTTTGTCGAGAGTGAAGTTGACGAGTGGATTCAATCAGTTATCGAAACAAGTCGAAATAATGTTGCTTAGTTAATTTGGGGAGACATGTTATGAATATCGAAGAATTTGTGAGTGAAGATAACCATATGTGCAATTTAGGCGATGATCTTTTTTACAAGATCTTCGAGTTGGGGGCAATCTATGATTTACCTGATAATGAATTTAACAGAAAGATTGTTTACTGGTTAAGCCAGTATTTAGTAGGGAATCTAAGGAAACCGTTAGATGAGATCTCTGAGCTTAATGCTTCCAAACAGATATATGTTTACGAGACCTGGCTCTCGTTAATTAAATGCCCTGATGAAATGAAACTTTTGGCGAAGCGGATAATTCTATATCTATTGGATTAATAAATTTTTATGAAAATGTAAAGTTTGGCTGAATATTTTTGCTTAAAACTTTACAGAATAACTTACATTATTTTTATGACCGTTTATTCGCAAGGCAGTGAGATAATTTTCGAGGTATTAGGTGTACATAATATTAACTAGATCTACCTGATGATAATTTGACAAGAATAATCGTCTATCTCACTGTTTTAATTTAAATAAATATCTTAATCGATTCAAATAAATTTGTAAATCTACGAAATGCTTATTAATAATATATTGGAATTATACTTTTTGTAAAGTTTAGGAGGGAAATATGTGCAGTATTTGTGTGGATTCTTTTATGTTCGAAAATGGTGAGAGATATTGTCATGTCGTAAATAAAGCTACTGGTGAGCCATTGTATTATCCTAACTTGTATATAACAACACAAGTCAGGAATCGGTCAGAGTCTATATCAACAATGAAGGTTATTGCCGGTAGCATTTCATTGTTATATCGATTCTTTATGAGAAAAAATATCAATATTGATGAAAGAATCCAGAAGAAGCTGTTTCTTGCTCCTCATGAAATTGAGGATTTGATTGAATTTACTTCATTAAATTTCCGAGATGGAGGGGATGGTAATTTTAGGATTTCAAATGTCAAAAAACCAACTAAGTATTTTCGCATTACAACAGTAGCTAACTATCTTGAATGGTTGTGCAAAATACTTCTTTCACATGCAGGTCAGAAAAACACTCTCAAGGAGGTAATGGCGTTCATTAACCACATAAAAAGAAAGAAACCAAGAAATAATGATAAATATAATATGGAAATCGAAAAGAGCTTAGACAAAGCACAACTGGATTCTTTGTTTAGCATACTTTCGCCAGGGAGTAACTTGAACCCGTTTACGGAAAAAGTGCAAAAAAGAAACAATCTAATATTTCTTCTATTACATTGCTTTGGCCTGAGGGCAGGTGAACTTTTGAATCTGCGAATTGGCGATATAGATTTTTCAGAATCGACAATAGCAATAAGGAGGAGAGCAAATGATAAAACAGATCCGCGAGTTTATCAGCCATTAGTGAAGACTTGTGAGAGGAAGTTAATTGCTGATGCTAACCTTATATATGAAATTTCAGATTATATCTTGAATGATCGTAGGAAAGTCCAAAATGCTAATAAGCATGACTTTCTATTTATTACCTATAAGGAAGGGAAGACTCAAGGGCAACCGCTGTCATTTTCTTCTTACCATAAGATAGTGAGTGTTGTTCGTCAATCATCCTCGCTTCTAAGTGGATTAACAGGCCATAAATTACGACACACATGGAATTATGAGTTTTCGAAAGCAATAGACAAGAATCAGGACATATCCGATGAAAAAGAGCAACAAATCCGTTCTTATCTCATGGGATGGCGACCGGGATCAGAAACTTCAATAATTTATAATCGCAGGCATATTTTTGAGCTATCGAAAAAAACTGCACTTGAACAACAAGAGCAACTATTCAAAGGAGGATTTGATGAATAATTTAATTAAATATAACCCTGATAAAATGTCTATTCATGAACATAAAATCGTCAGTTCGATTGAAAACAACGGAATCAATCTTACAAACTTAATATATTCTATGAACGAAAATTTGATTTGTGGATTTGTATATACAGTACAATATTATTTTAATAGTAACAGCTATTTGTATGTGAAAAATATTGTTAGAAATATGGAGAGTCTTATCCGTAAACTATCTCCTACTCATATTGATGATAAAGTTCTAATTGAATATCAAAATAAGAAATTATCAAAAGCCCCAGCATCATTTCGTGTTTTACGACCATTTTTGATTAAATGGTTTGAGTTAGGATATCCTGGAATAGATGAAAGTGCGGTAGAACTGTTAAAGCATTTGGACCTAAAAATAAAGAAATCTGGTCAGTCTGTGCTTCAAGATGATCCAACAGAGGGACCATTAACTAAAGAAGAACATACTTCTTTGATTAAGGCTATGAATCATTCATATAGAAAAGGTGAACTGTCACTGCCACATTATGCAATATCACTATTGATCAGCCTTACAGGTAGAAGACCTCAGCAGTTAGTTATGTTGAAATATAAAAACCTTCTTCAAAAGAACTTAGATAATGGAAAAGTAGAATATGTAATTTCAGTGCCACGAGTTAAACAACGGGGTAAAGAACTACGATATCGAGAACTTGCAATAATATCAGAGGTTGCATCAATTGTTCAATTGCAAGCCAATCAATCAGTGAAACTTGTTGAGCAAGCTCTTGGAAAAACTCTTGATGATTATTCTAAACGAGAAGTTCCTATTTTTTTAAATGAGGAAAAACTCTCAGATTTATCCATAAAAGGTTCAATTCTTCTGGGATATAATAAATTATATGCGAAGCCTACAATTGCTAATGTAGCTTTGAAAAGTATTGTTAATAATGGGGGAATAATATCCAACCGTACCGGTTCGATACTAAATGTTACTCCTCGTAGGCTTCGTTATACAATAGCAACTTTGCTGGCTAAGGATGGGCATAATGTTAATACTATAGCTGAATTATTGGATCATTCCTCTACTTCAAGTGCGGGGATTTATATTAAAAATCATGCTGACAGTGTTGAAAGAATTGATTCCGCAGTTTCAGAACAGTTGTCATTTATCGCTGATATTTTTATGAATGGAATCACTTCGAAAGAGAATTATCATATTAAGTTTTGCTCTTCAAAAAAATGCATAAGTCGGAATTTAAATAAAAATTTCCCTTGTGATAAATGTGCTTTCTTTATGCCGGTTGATATTGATGAGGTAAATGTCAAATGAATAATATTATTTTATTTAAATCTAAAAAACAACTTACGGCAGAAAGCAACTATAATGAATTTATAAAGTTTTGTCGCTATCAACTGATCGGACTAACCCAAACTCAGGATTGGAACCAGTATGCCTGGAAAGGATATGTCACATTTAGAAAAATAGGGGTTGGAAATAAAGTCTTTGATTCCAATGATGCAATGCACGAAGATTATATCAATTTTGCGAAAGCATATATTAGATATCAACACTCATTGAAACCATTGAAAAATTATGGGGCTATTATGATGGCCTTGCGATGTCTCGAACAGGCTCTTTTGCAGGTTCAGAACACGGGTCTCATTTATAATGTTACAGCCGTTGTTTTCGATGAGGCAATGCAGATCGGAAGTAAATATTTTGAAGGTAACGTTTTGGCTAAATGTGGAATACAGCTTGAAAAAATATCAAAGTTTCTATGTGAACATAATCTTGTTAAGTCAGGATATATCTCATGGAAAAACCACGTGAAACAGAAAGTCAAAAATAATTACCTTCCTGAGATCGAGGATTATCACCGACGCGATAAGTTACCAGATGAAGAGGCATTACTCGCTATTGCTGATATTTTTTCTAAAAATGATGAGTTACTGAGCCCAAGGGATAAGTTCACCAGTTCAGTATTTGCACTTCTACTTTGTTGTCCGAGCAGAATCTCTGAGATTTTAGCCTTACCTGCTGATTGTGAGATTACACAAATAGATGGCAAGGGTATCGAAAGATATGGGTTGAGATTTTATTCGGTTAAGGGGTATGGCCCTAATATCAAATGGATTCCACGGGTTATGATACCAGTTGCAAAGAAAGCGATTAGAAGATTACTTTCCTTATCACAAAATGCAAGAGCACTTGCTCACTGGTGCGAAAAGCACCCTGATAAATTTTACCGACATGAGCTTTGCCCAACAGTTGATGAAAAAACTAAATTGACCGTTGTACAAGTTTGCCATGCACTGGGGTATCATTTATTTGATCATAAATCATGTGTTTTAAAAATTAAAAGAACGAGTTTGGATGGTGGAAAAAGTTTCTTAAACTCCAATGATTATAATTATTCATTGTGCGAACTATGGGAAATGATTAGTTCTGGTTTTAGCAGAGACTTTCCATGGTACGATAAAGAGAAATCTATAAGATTTAGTAATGCTTTATGCTTGCTCAATGCTGATCAATTTTCTTTATCACGAATGGCTTCAATTTTCATATTTTACAAACCGACTAAAAGTTTCTTCTTTAGCGATATACAAAGTAAAAGAAGCTTTGAGGTGGGGTATAAAAATATATTTGCACGATATGGGTATTATGATGATGAGGGTAAACCACTACTTATTCGCTCACACCAACCACGGCATCTATTAAATACAATAGCTCACTATGGTGAAATGTCTGAACTTGATATAGCTAAATGGTCTGGTCGTATTAATGCTAATCAGAACAGAGTTTATAACCATGTGTCGGAAGAAGATATGTTAGATAAAATCAAAGCTATTAAATTGATCAAGAGTAATTATTGTAAGAGAGAGTCAATTCCCTCAATTGAATCGCCAGTTGACTTCGATAACCTTTATCAAGGGGCAATTCACTTAACAGAATTTGGTTACTGTGTGCATAACTATTTGGTTCAACCTTGTAATAAAATTAATCAGTTTTTGGAATGTGACAATGAGGCACTGGACATGGAATCAATTGATAGAATGAAGCTTGAATCTATCCAAGAAAAAGTAACAAAACTGAAGAGTATAACGCAGACCGCTTGTGAAAATGGTGATTATGGTGCAGACAAATGGCTGCAACACCATGAGAAAAATTTGGAAAGAATTAATAAATTATTGAATAATTGAAACAGGAGATACATATGGCAAAACATTTAAACAGGAGTGAAATAAAAACAATTACAAATATTATATTGGCTTGGGACGGCAAAATCACATGGGATGATTTATGTGAATCAGTATATAAAAATCTTAACAGAACAATCACAAGGCAATCTTTAAGTGCTCATAATGAAGTTGTTGAAGCATATAAAACAAAGAAAAGTTTGTCCAATTTGAAAAAATCAGGCTTAAAGAAACCAGCCAATTTAACAATTGCGGCACAACAAATATTAAATCTTAAAGCCGAAAATGAAATGTTGAAAAAACAGAACAATAGATACAAAGAGCAATTTAGCTATTGGCAGTACAATGCTTACAGACACGGTCTTACTATGGAACAGTTGAATAGGCCATTTAATAAAAAATAGCAATTGATAGGTTACATCTATTGACAAGTTAAATAAATGCGATAAATATAAATATATTGTCAGGAAGACTATTTCAATTATGCAAGGATGCATTTTATGGACAAAAAAAATATCAATTCAGAATTTACTCTGGAAGAACAGCTTATCGTTATCGTAGACAAATATATCTCTAAGCGATATCAGCCACATGATAAAAGTTTCTCATGCCAGCTTTACTTAATTTTTGTGGGATACCATTTGAAGTATTTCTACCCTGAAAGGATTTATTCTAAATCCAATCGTAATATTGATAACATAATGGCTATGTTTAGCTCGGTATACAAAAGTCTGACAAGCAATCTTCTACAACGATTAAATAACAAAGAAGGAGTGATTAGGGAGCTAAACTCGCTTGTTAATTACATAGATAACAATCAAGAAAAAGCAGAGGAAATCTATGCTACTGTCAGAGCACAATATGAAATGAAAGTAATTGAGACAGAGTTAACCCATGAAGTTCGAGTAAGAACCGTCAGGTTATAGGTAATAAAAAGCCCCTAAGCAGGGGCTAAAAAAGACTTATTGATACAGGCTACTACTGAACTTCTTTCCAGACACCATCAGCTTTCACAAGCTTAACAGGCTTTGTTTGTTTCATGTTGCTGATAGAAGCATCGACAATGCAGTTGTAAACATTGTTTGCTTCTTCTGTGCAACTTAGTTTCTTAACATAATCTATTCTTAAAAGATCTTTTTCGGGAATACTTGAGTTCAGAGCTTTCATACTTGCATTTGATCTATCTACAACACTTTTGAAAGCATTGTATATGTCTTTTTCAGAAGGTTCGGAATTACAGGCTGTTAATAGAAAAGTAGAAAGGATAACTGCGAGAATTGAGTATGTATTCATTTTCTTGTCCAGGAAACGATTAATTAAGAATGCCAGATTTTGTATTGTTATTATCAGTAGAGAATGTCCACTTGCTTACGGTTTCTCCATTGAAGTCGATTTCGAGAGTTTTAGACTGAGTCTGGGAGCCGCCAGTTAGCAAACCGACAACAGGGATAAAAGTTGAGGCATTGAACTGATTGTTATACATGAAATATCTCCATTGCTCGTTGCCATCGTCAAGAGTCGTTCTGGTGTCAGGCTCACCAAGTTGAACAAGTAGCTCTGCCTTAGTTGTTTTGTTTTTAATTATTTTCGATTGAAGGCTTTGAGCCGTTTCATTTTTGATTTTTTGGTTCCCTGATGTTGAACAGCCAGAAATTAAAAATATTGCAATGAAAAAGGAGGTTACAATAAATTTATTCATTTTATCTTCCTTATTATATTTGATTAGGGTTAGCTTTTATGTGTGAAAACGGCTCTGTGTGCAAATTTCTTACGTAAATAGAATCTCAAAGAAATTGCTGATGCAAAATAGATAACGACAGCAAATATAAAACTTTGACTGACAGCGAATATGAAGAAAGCTATCGCCAACAGCACAATTCCTATTAGTAAAGCTAACCAAGATGAAACGGCTCCATATTTGATGGTTGAATGACAGCCAGTGCAGACGCTAACTCCAAACTGGCTCTCTTTGAAGCAGAACGGGCACTTTATTGTTTCGTTTTTCATATCAACCTCAAGGTTGCAGATTAAATGGTGCGTTTACAGAGATTCTCGATGACCGACTCTCTTTAGTAAAATTGCTTGTACCGATCGATGATTAGCTCTTGATAGGTCCAGGCTATCACAACCAGATTATCGATCTGTAATAACGATCAATATTTTCTTGACTAAACGAAAATTTGTTACTACAGATAGAGTGCGGTTACGAAAAGTATTTGTAATTGACTGTCTATAAACGAATTTTTCTTGCAGGTTTTAGATGCTGAGTTGCATAGACTTTTGAGAATCTTGCAGGGTTGTTGTGAAGAATGCTCTTACCGTAGCTTCGGAGAAGCTCTATGAGCCGTTGTAAAAAGGGAAACCAGCTACTGAGCCTGAGATGCTTTTGCTGTTTGACTGTATTCTTTAGAAGAATCTTTTCTACGATTGCGGTCCGTTTGTCTTCTCTGAGCCGTAATTCCAGTTCTGCAATTTTTCCACCGATACTTTCCCTTCTCTCAGTTGTCCTTAAGATCGTTGCAGGAGCAGGAGCAGGAGCAGGAGCAGGAGCAGGAGCAGGAGCAGGAGCAGGAGCAGGAGCAGGGGGTTCTTCTGGTGGTATGCCGGTTCGCAGAGCTTCTAGATGGTCTGGGTTGTAGTTGAGCCTGTTACTAAGATTTGCCCAACTGTAGCTCTTGCCCAATTGCGAAGCTTTGAAAGCTATATCGCGGTAGGAAAAAGAGAACCCGTTCATTTTCCCGGTAGAAGCGACATTCGCCGTCCAGCCGACTTCTGCTTCTTCCAGCCTCTTGATAAAAGTTAAAAGGTCAGGTGTATCTGCCAAACTTTTATCAAGTATCTGTTGGAGAGCTTCCTTAGGGGCGGGAAGACCAGTCCGTTCTGATAGCATTTGTTCGTTGCGAGAGATTCTTTTCCGCTTCGGTTGCTTTGGTGCAATGGCTGAGGCTGTTTTGGTCACTGTTAGATTATGAGTGATTTCAAGCTCACTGATTATGCGGGTACTTATAAGGTTCTCATTCCTGCCAAGGTAGAGTTTCCCACCGGCTATGTCGATTCTGCTGGCAATAATGTGTATATGCTGGCCTTCGTCGTTATGAAGCACATAGCAACGGAGGTGAGTATCACTGAACCCCATCCTCTTCATGTAGTCATCAGCTATGGTTACCCACTGGTCATTCGACAAGGATTCATTCGTAGGTAATCGAAGTGAGTTGTGCCACACCGGTTTCTGGACATCTAGCCGAAGCTGTTTTGTGCCATTGAATTCGGAAATCAGTTCAAGAACAGAGCTACTTAACATGTTCCCGCCAATTACGACTGGATCGCTTTTATGATGTGCTCCCGGTTGCAATGCATAACGAACAACACCAGCGAAGCTCTTACCCCTTTTGATCTTCTGCATTCCTTTCATGCGAAAAACTACCTTACGGACGGATCAGAACCTGTAAGACATGAGCGAAGCTCTTTAATCTGCTTTTTAACAGCGAAGATCTCTGTTTTCGTCAGTTCACTATTACTGCTTTTAGTATCAAGGTGGATTATTAGACGATTTAGCTTTTGAGATATATCAGACAATGATTGCCAAACTTCTAAATTGATTGCAGGAATGGTCGGAGGAAGCTTTTGAAGTGATGCCATGCGAAGCCATTCACCTTTGCGTTTATCACCACGGCTTGCATTGAGAAGCTCTAACTCTTCTTTATTTAATCGTACACTTACACAGTGTATTCGCAATGATTGAGATTTATTATCGCTAATAGGCTTGAAATTATTTGTATACGACAATGTTATTATTTTACCCATATAAACTCCTTTTTATATATTTATTCGCTTTAAAGTGAGCAATTCCTTTGCAACACATTATATATTTATAGTGGAAATGCAATTCATGTCAATGAGTTAGGTTAGACTTTGACTTTCTTTTTCAACCGAAGGGCGAAAAACAAGGGAACTCAAAGAAGCGGAGCTTCGATGAGTTAGCCCTTGCTTTATATTTATGCGTAGCGATGGTTGACATGTAAAAAAATAATGGTATTTATTTATTAAATTGCATGCCGGAAAATTTATGTTATGAATAGAAAATGGTGGTTCCTTTTTATTTTAATTATCTTAAATATCGTAGCTGTGTATATTGGCCTATATCTTGATAATGATATTTTCATGCGGAGATTCAAGGAGTTTGTGTATGTTGTCGATATTATATCCATACCATTCATTGTCGTTTTTTTTATCATTTAATCTTCTTGATCTGGTTTTGATGGCTTTCCTTTAATATCGGTCGCACTCATGAAAGCTTTTGTAAAAGAACAAACAATCAAAATAAATCTCAATGCAAAAGGAATGAAATTCTTTTCAAGAGATGATACACTTATATCTTCAATTGGACTTATAATGTAAAGCATTTTCATAGAAGCAAAAGCCGCAGCAAGAAAAAGAATTGTATCGTTTATTATTTTTATTATTTCCCCTCTTCTTCGGTATTGCTTTGTTATTGCTATAGCAGATGAAATACAAATCAAATAAAATCCTACATATGCTGGAATTGGTATTCCTTTGCAATCATTAACGATCACAATCAAGTAAGTAAAATATATTGTGTAGAGTGATATCTTTAAAAATGAAAGTGAGTCTTCATCTAATTTATCAGACATGAAATTTATTATAAAATGTTTTATTTTTATCATTCTCTATAACCCTGTTATGTTCTACTTATGGTGTAACTCAATGAAAATAACCGAGTACACCTTGAAAATTCAAACACCATTATTTCTAACTAAAATTTTATTTAGCTTTGAGATAATTCATTGTTCATTAAAAAACCCCTTATCTGAAATATACTTGAAAGTATATATTTTTTTCCCATCTGCTGCTGATAAATAACAGTTGGAAATATTTTCTTTGTTTGGGATTATTAGCATGAGAAAAAAAGGTCTTGTATGACCTGATTTGATAAATAAGTCTTGGATACTGCGGATATCCGTTCCTGATGGGCTTGCCACGCCTTCATTATGTGTATGCCAATCACCTAAGTAGTGAAAACCTTGCTTGAATAATGATATGATATCTTCTTTGGCTTTTTTCTCATCTAACTTGAAATAATTTCTTTTCCTCAAATCAGTAGAGCCTGGTGTGGTTATTTTATTGATTTCAATCTCAGAATCAGTGAGATTATTGGAAAATAGCATACCTCCAGATTCTTTACTAAAACAGTGAGTTTGACGGTGAGAAAATAACTCATCTACTATGCTTTGGCTGATGCATATTTTAAAATCTAATTCGGTACAATGAAATTTATGCATCACATTTTTCCCAATTAGAATTTTCAAAAACAAGAGGTATGATACAATCACCCTTTTCTGGATTTCCGAATTGTGCTATCCATTTATTATTCCATTTTCCACCCAATTCCAAAAGTTCTGTTTCTCTTCCTAAATAACTATAAGCAAAAGATTTATTTGAAAAACGATCCATAATAAGATCTATTACCGTTCTTGCAGTTAGAGCATGTAAATTAGTCAATGGGATAGCTCCGTATGGCTGGAACTCTCCGGCACATGCAGCTATCCTTTTGCGAGTATTTTCTTTCCAGTAAGTAGCCGGATATTTTAATGCACCTATATATTTACCTTCTGTAATATGCCAGCTATTAAAAGCATTAGAATCCACTTGGTTGACTATTACATGCCCAGCCATCGCATGAGCTTCAACAAATGCAAAGACAATAGCACCAAGAATGTCTTCCGACTGTCTTTTAATTAACTGCTGTTCAGTATTCCAATGTGCAGTGCAGCTTACTATAATATCGGCTTCTGCAATTTTCTGGTTATTCTTGGAATCTTCTGTCCAATCTTCATTAAAAGCTTCTATATACGCATTTGGAAACTCTTCCCGTAGCCTTGAGGCAAGAGCTAATGCTTTATTTTTATAAACAGAATCAAATCCTAATAGATGACGAGAGGAGTTTTCACTCTTCATTAAATCATCATCCCAAAGCATCATTTTTCTAATACCTGATTGAAGTAACAGTCTTGATACCGAAGAACCTACTGAACCACATCCGACGATAGCTACTTTATGTTCAGAGATTTTCTTGTAAGTTTTGTTATGCTCACGGCCTGTTAACCAAGAATCGTCAGAACGGTCTACTATGAGATTTTCTGTTTTTGTTTGACTTATTCTATTTTTTAAAATCTTTCCATCGATGTAATTTCTATAACCATCTAATAAAGCTGTATTCCTGAATCGACCCCGACTAATACCTCTGGTATCGAAACGGTCTGAGGCAAGATCACTAACTCCCTTAGGAATCTGTATTCCTATAATATTCATCCCAGAAGGAGTTGGGAATGAAATTAGAATTATTGGCTTGACATTGAACATATTAGCACAAGATCTTAAGATCAATTCAATAGTGCTTTCTGAATCTTCCTGTTGCTGATTTATGAGTTCAAATAAATCCCTTGCAGTTTTGGGATACTGACTCGGATACCAGGCTTCATTGAAGAATATCAATGGAATTGAAATTATTTTAGAGAGTTGCTGTTGCCTTATTCTCTTATCTTTTGAATTACTTTCATCCGATTCTAATGGCAATATTTTTTGGTTTTCCAACCAGTTAATTAATTCTTTTTGTGTGTCAGAGTATATTACTCCAAATTTTCGAGTCCGATAACCGAAAACCGACCTTGTGTTTTTATTTGTTAGATCACACAGGCTTATAAGTCGATCTATTTTATTACATTGATAAATCCAATAGTTCTGGAACTCATCAATGAAATCCTCACTTAAATCTCCATTTATTCCTTTTCTTAGCATTAGTATAGCATCGTTTAGTAAATCGACTGCATAGGTCATATCATTATGATCGATGATATAACTGTCAGGCCAAACACATAACTTGCCATTTTTTTCTAAGTGCGGGAGTTGGCAAACATCAATTTTAGGTGAGGAAATAAACACATCTGGAATGTCAAATTGACTAAGAGTTTTGTATCTTAGTTGCAATACAATTGGTTCATTACTAAATTCTAAATCAGTTACTAATTCCCAAGCACAAACATATTTATCGTTGAATTTTGATAATTCATTCGTAGAAAGCTTCCTTGCACCATAAGGTGCAAGGATTGTGCTCAACTGATCTATCTTTTTACTAAGACAATCAGGCATAACCACCACCACCTTGTCTATTTACAGCAGCACTTGATGATTCAGCCATACCTAATGCAGATGCAGCAATTTTCTTAATACCGTTATCGGAAATTTCAATCTCTAACGGAATATTCTCTCCATTCTTTTTATGGTCCGATACACATAAAAATTGACCTTGCACATTATCAACAATTTTTTCGTATTCTTCTTTTGCTCGATAGGCCGGAGGGTCTTTCTCATCATCTTCAATTACTTTTGAACTGGAAATAATGAAAGCATTTTGTTTAGCCCGGTTGAACACTTCCATTGCTTTCTCTGATGTTTCTGCTTCATCACCCATATCACTTAAACTATGATGGGAAAGGCTATGCCATGAACAATGGTGTGGTGCTTGTAAGATATCATAATCTAACCAAGACATTGAATATTTATCAGTTAGACGATCTCTTACACATTCCCAACAAACAACTTCGGCATCTCCACCACTTAAAAAATAAGCAGTTTTATTACCACCTTTTATTGCAAAATTCATTATTACACTGGAATGGTTTTTACCCAATTTATCTTCTAATTCATCAAGGTCTTTCTTCGGTGAAGGACCCAGTAAATGAGCTTCAAAACATGAGGAATAGCTTTGGTTAATCCAGCGAGTTTTTTGATCTAATTCTAATAGAATATTTGGTATGTCATCCGTTTTATCACCATCGTCCTTGCCTAAAACCAAAACTTGATTTCCGACTCCATCCAAATAGCCCTTTTCTTTATAAAGATTGACTCTTCTCTTGACTTCTGCGTTCAAAGCTTTTGCGTCATCACATAAAGGATGATTCTGTGCATGATGTCGTCTAAATACAATTGGGCTTGACCAGATCTCATTGATGAAAATTTTATCACTCCTTTCACTCCAATTTTCAGGTTTTCCCAAATGGAAGTGATCAGATACTCCATCGCAATGATCTGAATCAGGGTGCGACCAAATAAAGAGATGAACAAAGAGACGGCCTTCGTCATTACGAGAAAGTTTTTCTCTAAGTTGTGAGCGAACATCGGGATGTTCTTTACCATCTCTGATACGACAATCGATTAATATATTCTTTCCATCTTCGGTTTGAATAAGTGTCATATCCCCATTACCTACGGGGAAAAAAGATATCTTTGCAGTCATATCATATCCTTTTTAATTATTTCTGATCGGAATTATCACCCGACCTTGCTGTGCGAGATTTTTCAATCCCAAAAATAGCCATACCTACATCTTCGATTTTGCCCACGAATTTATCTACATTCAAGCCAGCAAAGAAGGCAAATGCCATATATCCATAGTCTCCACCACTACCGTTTTGTGATGCATCTAACACTATCAAACCTGCTTTTAGAAACAGGTAGGCCACAACACCACAGATACCGCTGACAACAGGCCTTAATACATACCAGACATACCAACGGTCATCCCAGCAGTTTCTGACACACTTGTTTAGATATACACCACGGAGGCAGTAAAGAGTCCCACCAAGCACTCCGATCAGTCCACAACGGATCATTAGCTTCTTGCTCATGATCCATTCAGGGAACACATCACCCTTTACTAATCCTGCATACACAAGGATAACAAGTAAGAGTAAGGTGAAGAGATAACAGATTATTCTTTTCATATGTAGCCTATATGTAACCTTTGATGAGGGTTTTTATTTTTATTCATTTTAGATCATTAACTTAGATTTTCTAGAAAAGTACTGCTGCATCATTGGAGGGTTATGCTGCGTCAGCCTTGTATTTTTGAGATGAAACATAATCACTCCACCATTGCATGAGAACTACCCGTTCTGCGAGATACTCAGCACGATTGTAAGCTGCAATTATTTCATCTTTCTTCGAATGGGCAAGGGCCGCTTCTAAGACATCTATCCTGAACTTACCCGACTCCTCTGCGGCCGTTCGGGCAATAGATCTCATTCCATGGGCTACAAGCTCACCTCCGAAGCCCATGCGGATTATGGCCGCATTAGCTGTTTGTTCATGCATATGGTTAAGAGGAGCCTTTATGCTTGGAAACACCCATTCACGATGCCCACTTATGGCTTTCATTGAGTCCAGGACTCTCAAAGCTTCTTTGCTTAGTGGAACTTTGTGAGGCTTCTTCATTTTCATAAACTCAGCCGGAATGTTCCACATGCCGGTTTCTATATCAATATCTGACCATCTTGTGCGAACCGCTTCACCGGGGCGGACCCAAGTTAGTAACTGCCATTCAATAAGTAACCTTGTTTCTAAACGGATAGAAGCATTGGTTAGAGCAATCAGGAAGCGGGGAAGTTCGGAAGGAGGTAATGCAGGCATATTCTGTTTTTTAGGCTTACTGAACCGTTGTCCAAGGTTGTCAGCCGGATTGAACTCTATGAGTTCTTCTGTTGCTGCATAGCGGAAAATTTCATTCAGGCGGGAAATGATTCGCCGTAAAGTTTCGAGGACTCCTCGTTGCTCAATAGGGTCAAGATGTTGCTTTAAGAGTTTGGGTCGGATCTCATTGACAGGAACATTACCCAAGCCGGGAAAGATATTTCTCTCCAGGCTTCGCCAGATGTCTTCTGCATGGTCTTGTGAGATACCTGAGGTCTTTACCTTCTCATCTAACCATTTCCTTGCCACGGTTTGGAGAGTGTGTTCAGTAGCATTCTTTAAGGCATTTGCTTTATCGTTGTTATGGACTTGAGGATCAATGCCATTGGCAAGCAAGGAAAGGTATTCATCTCGCAATGCTCTTGCTCTTGCCAGTGTAAGGTGAGGATAGGTCCCAAGGCTCATTTTGGTTCTTTTTTTACTCACTGGCACTGCATACCTGAAATACCAATTCTTCTTTCCTCCTTTCGAGAGGGGAGCGATTCGTAGTATCAAACCATCTCCGTCAAACAAGTTGATTTCTTTGTCGGCTGGCTTGGTGCTTTTGATTTCAGTGTCAGTGAGCTTCTTAGCGATTTTTGCCATTTTGGGACCCTCGGTTTTTGGACCCTTCTTAGTGGGTCCCATTCAGGGTGCCATATGTGATAGTTCTCAGCAATTCTCACTGGACGACAATAGACGTAAAAAAGCCCGCAAGGCTGATTCCATGCGGGCTTAGTAGACTTCATTGTACTTCAAACAACTAAAAAGTGGTGGAGCTGGCGGGAGTTGAACCCGCGTCCGAAATTTCTACATACCATTTTAATAGTAATAAAAACAGATATTTAATAATAAAATCATCATGTTATTGTAATTGGTGTTCGTCAGGTTTTATATGATTTTAAGTCTATGCCGCCAATCTGCCGCCATAAATTATCGGTTCCAGTTAAGATTGTGAAGCGGGTTTTTTGTTACTGCATCTTCCAGATGGTCGGGGGCAAAGTGGGCGTATACCATCGTCATTTTGATATCTGCGTGGCCCAGAATATCGCGCAGTACCAGTATGTTTCCTCCATTCATCATAAAATGACTTGCAAAGGTATGACGCAGTACGTGGGTGCATTGCCCCTCAGGTAAATCAATGCCAGCCCGTTTCACTGCACGCTCAAAAGCTTTTCTGCATGGAGTGAATAACCTTCCTCGGTTTTTGGGGAGTTCATCGTACAGTTCCTGAGAGATAGGTACGGTCCTGTTTTTCTTACCTTTGGTTTTGGTATAGGTAATTCGATACTTTGATAGCTGATGTCCCTGCAGGTTTTCGGCTTCGCTCCAGCGTGCGCCGGTCGCCAGGCAAATTTTTGCAATCATCAGCAGGCTAGGACTTTGAGAATCAGCGCAGGCATCTAGCAGGCGTTTGATTTCATCCTCAGCCAGGAACGTCAGTTCCCCTTCAGCGATCTTGAATGTGGGCAGCCCTGCTAAGGGGTTTGGTGCTGACCAATGCCCCATCTTTTTCAGCGTGCCAAATACAGAGGAGAGGTTGCGTTGTTCAAGGTTTACTGTCCGGGGTTTAACTGGCGCCATGAGTACGCCATCTTCATTTTTAATTTCCCCCTTTAACCGGGCTTCCCGGTATTTTGTGAAATCACCTGCGGTTAACTCCGATGCAATGGGATCACCTAGGCCATTGCAAATAATTCTGAGTTTCGCCATTAGGCGTTTAGGGTCCGCAAGGGTCTGTCCGTAGAGTGAATGCCATTGCTCAATCACCTCTGACAAATGGCGCCGGTCTTCCTTTTCTCCCAGCCAGGGCTTTTTGTTAACTTCATCCATGGTGAAGTTTTCAAATGCTATAGCCTCGCCTTTCGTCGCAAACTGCTTGCGTACTCGCTTTCCGTCGCGCCCGGTCGGGTAACACTCGCACAACCATTTTCCGTTCGGCTGCTTCCTGATAGTCATACGTTATAGACTCTTGATAACTTTGACTGCGCGCCCGATGACTTCAACATCATCCACTGAGCACTCAAAAGATGCTTCATCTTGTTGAACCACAATCCTATTACCTGGGATGCGTGAGATTTTGACGAAGCTTTTTACACCATCGATATCTACCAGCCAAAAGCCATTGCTGATCTGTTTCACGGATGTATCAACAACAAAACTATCTGTAGGTGTCTTTACGAACAAAGAATTTGAAGACTCACCCTCTAACAACCTGCTATCCAAAAGCATTTCATCATCTGGCTGCAGTTCACCGTTCTTCAACTCCGCGTGTTTGATGCTGGGAGCAACGATTTTAGAAAGTGGTCTTACTGTGACTGGAGTTTCCTTTTTGAGATTTTTTTCCTCGCTGTCACTTGCATACATTTCCCCCTGACCAGTGGCCAGCCATAAAAGAGATATTCCAGTTTCAAGAGCACATTGGATAACCCATTCAGCGGGAAAGCTATCTCGTAAGTATCTGTTTGCCATAGTGCTTTTTGATACTGACAGATGCTCGCACAGTTGTTGGCGCGAGCTAAAATTGTAGGCCTTAATGAGCCTATTGATCGCATCACGCCCGCCGCTATCGTTACCAGCCTTGATTAAACTCATAATCAAACCCCTTGACGCATATAAAAAGTGATCCTAATATCCATTCAGGTTTTGAAAACCAAACTCAAACCATATAAAACGAGATAAAACGAAACTAAACTAAGAGATACTGCACTATGAGCACTGAGATTTCAATTCGTGTACCAAAAGTGATAGCGACTCCAGCAGAGTTCGCGGAGTGGGAGGGGTACTCTCGCGGCTCTGTTTATCAGATGATTCATAACGGTAAACTTGCTAACTACATTGAAAAGAAAGAGAAAAACAAAGGTCGAGTTTCCATTTTGTATCTTAAGTACAAGCAAGAGCAGGCTCGTAAGAACATGGAGCACTCAGCCTTCAACTACAACGTTGTTGTTGGTCAGTGAGTTCAATTATGAGAACCATTTCAGAGGCTAACATGTTTGATTATCGCGTTTCCAAACATCCTCATTTTGATGAAGCCTGCCGTGCTTTCGCATTGCGTCACAATATGGCGAAACTGGCAGACCGCGCAGGAATGAAGGTTCAGACGCTGCGCAACAAGCTGAACCCGGACCAGCCACATCAACTGACGCCGCCGGAAATCTGGCTGCTTACCGATCTTACTGAGGACTCCACGCTGGTTGACGGCTTTTTGGCTCAGATTCACTGCCTGCCATGCGTACCGATGAACGAAGTGGCAAAAGAGAAGCTGCCGCATTACGTCATGAGCGCTACAGCTGAAATCGGACGTGTTGCCGCCGGTGCCGTATCGGGTGATGTGAAAACCACCGCAGGCCGCCGCGATGTTATCAGCAGCATTAACTCTGTAACTCGTCTGATGGCACTGGCTGCCGTTTCGATGCAGGCGCGTTTGCAGGCTAACCCGGCGATGGCAAGCGCGGTGGATACCGTGACGGGCCTCGGCGCTTCGTTTGGTCTGATCTGAGGTGATTATGCTGACTAAAGAACCTTCTTTCGCGTCACTTCTTGTAAAGCAAAGCCCGGCAATGCACTACGGTCACGGCTGGATCATGGGCAAGGATGGCAAACGCTGGCACCCGTGCCGCTCTCAGGATGAACTGCTGGCTGACTTGTCCACAACCAAACAGGGGAAATCATGGCTATTGAAGGCGCTACGGCGACTGTTCCATTAAGCCCCGGTGAACGCCTGGATGGACTGAACCATATTGCGGAATTGAGGGCTAAAGTGTTTGGTCTGAATATTGAGTCGGAGCTTGAAAGGTTTATTAAAGATATGCGCGATCCACGCGACGTAAATAATAAACAGAATGAGCGGGCACTGGCGGCCATTTTTTATATGGCAAAAATTCCGGCAGAACGTCACGGCGTCAATATTAGTGATCTGACTACTGACGAAAAGCGGGAACTGGTTAAAGCAATGAATCATTTTCGTGCAGTGGTGAGCTTATTTCCCAAACGGCTAACCATGCCGAATTAATCCACAACAGAAATTAATGGCGTAAACCCGCCGGGCTTCCTATTGCCAAAATTCAGGAGAAACAACTATGCGAAATATTGAAACCCGTACCACTAAAACCGGACCAGATGATGCCGGACTCAACCTGCTGCTGACTGAGGCACGCAAAGAAGAACGCCGGGGACGCGCAGATGTGATGGCTGCACGTCTGGACTCTTTGGCAGCCCGTATCGTGTCACGTCAGCTTAACCATACAGAAGCGGCTGAGTTGCTGCGTCAGGAAGCGGTGAAGATTCAGAACGAAGCGCAGGAGATCCACTGATGGCTGATTCAATGGACCTCGTACAGCAGCGCGTTGAAGAAGAACGCCAGCGCCACATCCACACCGCCCGCAATAAGGCACCGGGCTTTTCCCGTGTTCTCTGCATTGATTGCGATGCGCCGATCCCGCCAGCTCGCCGCAGCGCCATTCCGGGCGTGCAGTGCTGCGTCACTTGTCAGGAAATTGCAGAGCTGAAAGGCAAACACTACAACGGGGGTGCTGTATGAGCACTATCCTGAAATGGGCGGGAAATAAAACCGCCATCATGCCGGAACTGATTAAGCACCTTCCTGCTGGCCCGCGACTGGTTGAACCTTTCGCGGGTTCATGCGCTGTAATGATGGCGACAGACTATCCTCATTATCTTGTCGCGGATATTAATCCCGATCTTATCAATCTCTATAAAAAAATTGCCCTCGATTGTGAGGCTTTCATATCACGTGCAAAAAATATTTTTGCGATAGCGAATAGAGAAGTTGCTTATTACAACATTAGACATGAGTTTAATCATTCCTCTGAAATTACTGATTTCATGAAAGCAGTATATTTCCTTTATCTCAATCGTCATGGTTATCGTGGACTGTGCCGCTATAACTTGAGCGGTCATTTTAATGTCCCTTACGGTAATTATAAAAATCCGTATTTCCCTGAAAAAGAAATACGCACTTTTGCAGAAAAGGCTCAACACGCAACGTTTATCTGTGCCAGCTATGACGAAACACTGGCGATGCTGCAGACGGGTGATGTGGTTTATTGTGATCCGCCATACGATGGCACATTTAACGGTTATCACACTGCCGGTTTTACAGAGGACGACCAGTATCATCTGGCGTCTATTCTTGAACGCCGGTCATCAGAAGGTCATCCGGTTATCGTGTCCAACAGCGACACATCCATGACACGCTCCCTTTATCGTAATTTCAACCGCCACCGTATCACCGCAAAGCGCAGCATGGGTGTGGCTGCAGGTGATGGTAAATCTGCATCAGAAATCATCGCCACAAAATCAGCAGGCTGGTTTGATGTCGATTTGGCGTCCGGTCCAGATATCTCGGTGGAAACTGAGGTGCGGGCGTGGCAGTGAGTAAATTCACATTACATAATGCACCAACCACCGGCGGCTCGAATGAGGCCGCCGTGGCCTTTTCATGGAATAACCCCAAAAAAGCGGTTAACCCATATCTGGACCCGGCGGAAGTCGCGCCGGAGTCTGCGCTTTCAAACCTGATCGCTCTTTACGCTGCGGATAACGAGCAGGAGCAGCTGCGCCGTGAGGCGCTGAGCGATGAGGTCTGGGAACGCTATTTCTTCGATGAATCCCGTGATCCTGTCCAGCGTGAAATGGAGCAGGACCGGCTGATTAGCCATGCCAAAATGGCGCGCGAGCAGCAGCGTTTTAATCCCGATCTGGTTATTCTGGCTGACGTTAACGCCATGCCGTCCCATATCAGCAAGCCTCTGCTGGAGCGGATTAAATATTTCCATAGTATGGGCAGAGCAAAAGCCTATTCCCGCTACCTGCGTGAAACAATCAGGCCGTGTCTTGAGCGGCTGGAGCGCGTGCGTGACAGTCAGGTGTCTGCCTCTTTCCGGTTCATGGCGAGTCATGACGGGCTGGAGGGGCTGCTGGTACTGCCTGAAATGAATCAGGATCAGGTCAAGCGTCTTTCCACGCTGGTTGCGGCACATATGAGCATGTGTCTCGATGCGGCCTGTGGTGATCTGTTTGTCAGCGATGGTGTTAAACCAGAAGAAATCCGCCAGGCATGGGAAAGGGTTGCCGCAGAGGCGATGCGCCTTGAGGTCATCCCGCCTGCCTTTGAGCAGTTACGCCGCAAAAAGCGCCGCCGCAAGCCGGTGCCCTATGAACTGATCCCACCATCGCTGGCGCGTATGCTGTGCGCGGACTGGTGGTATCGCAAATTGTGGCAGATGCGCTGCGAGTGGCGCGAGGAACAACTGCGCGCCGTCTGCCTGGTCAACAAAAAAGCATCCCCGTATGTCAGCTACGAAGCCGTGATCCACAAACGCGAGCAGCGCCGCAAATCGCTGGAGTTCTTCCGCTCACATGAGCTGGTTAACGAAGACGGCGACACGCTGGACATGGAAGACGTGGTGAACGCCAGCAACAGCAATCCGGCACACCGCCGTAATGAAATGATGGCCTGTGTTAAGGGACTGGAGCTGATCGCGGAAATGCGCGGAGACTGCGCGGTGTTTTATACCATCACCTGCCCGTCACGCTTCCACGCAACCCTCAACAACGGCAGACCTAATCCGAAGTGGACCAGTGCCACTGTCCGGCAGAGTAGTGACTATCTGGTTGATACGTTCGCCGCTTTCCGCAAGGCAATGCACAAGGCCGGGCTGCGCTGGTATGGCGTCCGGGTGGCAGAGCCGCACCACGACGGCACCGTGCACTGGCACCTGCTGTGCTTCATGCGCAAAAAAGATCGCCGTTCCATCACCGCGCTGCTGCGTAAGTTTGCCATCCGTGAAGACCGCGAGGAGCTGGGCACCAATACAGGGCCGCGCTTCAAGTCCGAGCTTATCAACCCGCGCAAGGGCACGCCGACCAGCTATATCGCTAAATACATCAGCAAAAACATCGACGGGCGCGGGCTGGCTAAAGAAATCAGCAAGGAAACCGGCAGATCACTGCGTGATAGCGCCGAGCATGTCAGCGCCTGGGCGTCACTGCACCGTGTCCAGCAATTTCGTTTCTTTGGTATTCCGGGGCGTCAGGCATACCGCGAGCTGCGCTTGCTGGCTGGTCAGGCGGCGAGAGTGCAGGGCGAACGCAAAGCAGGTGCGCCGGTACTGGATAATCCACGTCTGGATGCGGTACTGGCGGCGGCTGATGCGGGCTGCTTTGCCACCTACATCATGAAGCAGGGCGGTGTGCTGGTTCCCCGTAAACATCACCTTGTCCGCACGGCATATGAACTTAACGACGAACCGAGCGCCTACGGCGATCACGGTATCCGTATCTATGGCATCTGGTCCCCGATTGCAGAGGGCAAGATTTGCACGCACGCGGTGAAGTGGAAAAAGGTTCGTAAGGCCGTTGACGTTCAGGAGGCGGCAGCCGACCAGGGCGCTTGCGCCCCTTGGACTCGTGGCAATAACTGTCCCCCTGTTGAAAATCTGAGCAAATCAGGGGGGGGGTTACCCGATATTAAAACCATGGATGAGAAGGAGCTGCAGGAATATCTCCACAACATGGGCCAGAAGGAACGGCGGGAGCTGACAGCCAGGTTAAGGCTGGTGAAACCGAAGCGGAAAAAAGCATACAAACAGACTATTTCGGATCAGCAGCGCCTGCAACTTAAGGCAGAGCTAAGCTCCAGAGGGTTCGATGGTAGCGAGTCAGAGATTGACCTGCTTCTGCGCGGCGGCAGTATTCCGTCAGGTGCCGGGCTGCGTATTTTTTACCGCAACCACCGCCTGCATGAAGATGACAAATGGCGTCAGTGGTACTGATGCCGCCGCTTTAACAATTCTTGCTCTTATTGATCCGCATCAGAGCGATCTAATTGACAGATAAAAAAACGGTTTACATTCGCAAATCCCTACTATACTGTAATTATAAACAGTGGATATATATACAGTTGTTGTGTGTCCGAGGTAGTGATAGGAGGGAAAATGCAGGATTATCTTTTGGAGTCGTTGAAGCTCCAGCGCATTGATTTTTTTATCAAGCTTGTAGCGGCTAGTGAGTGCAGCGATGAAGAAAAACGGCTGGCTATCCAGTGGGTGTCCGAACTGACCGACGAGCTGATGGCGAAAATCCGCAGCCATGAATACTGCCGGTCGATGGACGTAACCAGTTAAGGGGAATCTGTATGCGCATTGAAATAATGATCGATAAAGAGCAGAAGATTAGCCAGGCTACACTGGACGCCCTTGAATCCGAGCTTTACCGTAATTTGCGCCCTCTGTATCCCAAAACAGCAATTCGTATCCGTAAGGGCAGCGGCAACGGCGTTGAGCTGAGCGGGTTAAAACTGGATGAAGATAAAAAGCGAGTGATGGAAATAATGCAGCAGGTCTGGGAGGACGACAGCTGGTTACATTAGCGAACGTTGCGGACGATAAAACTGGTTTTTACCGTCCGCAACGTTGAACAACGAGCCACGCGAGGCGTTAGTGCTGTTGTGCATGTCTATGCCGCATGAAATCGCATGATCGTTTGAGGATCGTTTTTGCTCAGGCCCGCCAGAACTGGCGGGCTTTTGCTTATGTCATGCAGGTGCATGAAAACCACTACACAAAGCGGGCAGGCGTGGCGGGGATACGAGCGCGCGCTGAACCCTATAAGTACGACCTCTTGATTTGATAGCTGGACATACATACAGTGTCGTTCTATTATCTATTAACCCTTAGAGGTTTTGGTGATGTTTGGATAAAATAGCTTTCAAAATATTCATAATCAGCCAAACAGGGACGTCAGATGCCTTACCAATTGGTAGTGCTTAGCCCAGTTGCTAACGATATTGAACAGTTGGGAACCAAAGAAAAGTTTTGGTTCTACTACTCCCATGACACTGACCATTTACAGTTGTTCAAGTACTCTAGGCCGGGCACTGGTGAGCATTGGTCTGAAAAATGTGCTGCAGAGCTATGCCATCTGCTCAATATCCCACACGCTAGCTATGATTTAGCTAGGTACAATGATAGATTTGGTGTCGTTACTCAGAACCTTATTCCTGTTGGCTTCAGAATGGTGATGGGGAACGAGGTTCTTCACAGTTCGACAGCCGACTATCCTCAGCCTTTGCAACTGGGAGAGAAGCCAGTAAGGGTTAGAGAGCATACTGTAACGAGAGTTTTGGGCTGCTTAGATAAGGAATCTATCCAGCCGCCGCCGAGTGCATACGAACTAAACGGGCTAAATGCTGCAGATGTATTCTGTGGGTATTTGATGCTAGATGCACTGGTCAGTAATCAGGATCGCCATCATGAAAATTGGGCGATTATGCTTAACAATGAAACTGGTGAGCAGTTTTTATGTCCAACCTATGATCATGCCGCCAGTTTAGGGAGGGAGATGTTAGATGATGAACGTTATGAACGGCTTAATACTAAAGATAAAAATCGTCGAATCCCCTACTTTGTGAGAAAAGCTCGCTCAGAGCTTTTTAAAGCAAAAACAGATAAAAAACCCTTACTTACAGTTGAAGCATTTCAACATGCAGTTGAGGGAAGAGTTGCAGCTCGCGACCATTGGCTGGGTAAGCTGAGCGCTTTAACAGAAGCTTCCATTACAGATGTGTTCAACCAAGTGCCTGCATCGTGTATCTCTGAGAGTGCACGTGAATTTGCAGCGTTGATGGTAATGGAAAATCGTAGAAGGCTACTAGAGAATGACTAATACAAACTCCGTTTACGTTGCGTGGCAGGCACCAGATACCAGAGACTGGCATGTCGTCGGCAACTTGCAAGAGCGCAATTCGGGGTATGTTTTTAAGTACACGAAAGGTGCTCTTAAATCTACTAAATTTACCAAGTTTAGCGGCATGACTGATGTCAGAGAAACTTATGTGTCAGAAGAATTATTCCCTCTTTTTAAAAACCGTCTTTTGTCCCCTAGACGCCCAGAATATCCGAGTTTTATTAAGTGGCTTGGGTTTGAGGAAGATAGCGTAAATCCGATCGATATTTTGGCCCGTTCTGGTGGTTTACGCAGTACTGACCAACTACAGATTTTTAAGAAAATTGAAGTTGATTCAGAGGGAAAATTTGAACACTTTTTCTTTTTGCATGGTCTTAGCTATCTGAATTCGATGGCAAATGATCGTGTTTCTGAGTTGAAACCAGGGCAAATTTTGCGTCTTTGCTTGGATCTTCAAAACGAGTACGATGGTGATGCTGTCGTAGTTCGTGCTGATAAGCCCGCAGAAATTGTCGGTTATTGCCCTAGATATTTAAGTAATGACATCAAGAAAATGCTGTTAAATGATTCAAAATCAATCACTTTAACAGTTGAAAAGATTAGCGATGATGCACCGCATAACTATCGGCTGCTTTGTAAATTATCTGGAAAGCTAAACTCGGCTTGTCAGTCAACGCTAATTCTACAGGATGAGTTCGAGGCTATCGAATAGCCTAGAAAAGCCACCGTTAAAGGTGGCTTTTTTTATTCTGGTGTTATTTCTAAAGTGTAGGGTTCAAAACTAATAATTTTCTCTCCCAGCCAGTCGTTCAACTCCTGTAGGCGTTTCTGCAGAGGTATCAGTTCGTTGCGGACAAAGACGCGGCTGGCCTTCTCTACATCCCCAAACCCTCCTACATTACTCGGCATAATCCCCATCATCTGCGGTGGAACGCGGTGTGCTGCCATCATGTCATCACGGCTCACATTCTTGATGTTCAGAAACTCATCCTTAGCAGCAACCTCCGATAACGGGATGATCTGGATGCCGTCCTTTTTACCGTTGGGTGAATACATAAACAGGTTGCGGAAGTTACCCGGTCCTTTGGCGCTTTTCATTGCCTGGCGGATATTGTTCACATCCTCCTGGTTCTGTGCTGCGTCGGTCATGTACATGATGAAACCCGCGTGGCTGCCGTTGATGTAATACTTCCGGCGGAACAGCGTGGCGGACTCGTTGAGCAAGGTTGACGGAATGGCGGAGAGATAGCCGGGCAGCCCGTAAATCTCTTGGTTAATATCCGGCTCCATAAGGTGAAAAATGTTGCCCTGTGTAAATTCATAGGGCTGCGTGGTCAGGCCGTACTGCACAAACCAGTAGGTGTCGAGGTCCACGCCACGGCGTGTGTACTTCGCCAGTGCTGGCTCCAGTGAGAGAACGCCGCCGAGCCGGTTGGTGCGCTTTTCCAGATAGGCGTTACCGAACACCAGATAATCCTGGACGAAACGGGCAAAAGCCTGCTGGCTGAGCAGGCGGTGCGGGATGTACGTACTGCTGAGAATGTCACGTTTAACCGCTATCGGTGAGCTGTGATGTACAGCGGCGCGGTAGGTTCGCGCCAGCCCGTCAAAGCTTACTGGCGGCTCATACCATCTGTCCATCTGTACGCATTCCACATAGTCCAGCAGCTCGCGGCGGTCCAGCACCGGGATCGGGTCACCAAAGCTGAAAGCCTCGGCAGTTACGCCTGCGTTTTTAGGCGCCGTAGCTTCTGTTGGCGTTGAGCTGGTTAAGGCTTCTGGTTCACTCATCAAAAAATCTCCACAATATTGCTGGTATTGGCGGATTCGCCCTGCAGCGGTTCGTTAAACAGTGCGTGCATCGTTGCCCAGGCCAAATCGGCATGGCTGGCTTCCTCGCTGCGGCTGGCTTCGTAGGTTGGGCGGTTGCCGCTGGCGGTGGTGGCGCGGCGGATAGCCATAAAGGACTGCGCAATGTCGGTGTGCCCGGCGTCAAACTCCAGACGGCGGTGGCTGATAATGTCGTACGCCTTGAGCACCAGGGCGTTTTTGACGTTGGGGTTGTAGACAAACTCCCGGACAGCGGGAAAGAACGCTTTCACGTTCTCGTAGACACCGTGACCGACGCCGGTCGAGTCGATGCCGATATAGGTCACGTTGTACTGCTGCGTCAGTTTTTTAATGGCGTCAGCCTGGGCGCGGAAGTCCATCCCGCGCCACTGGTGTCGCTCCAGAATGCGGAACTTGCCGCCCGGCACGGTTGGCGGTGCCACCACCACGCACCCGGCGCTGTCACCGTTCTGCGTGCCTTTCGCCGGGTCGTATCCGATCCAGACTTCGCGCCAGCCAAACGGGCGCAGCGCCAGAGCCTGAAAATCGGTCCAGACTTCCCAGCTGTCCACCATGCACGCCTGCAGTTCGCTGAGCGGGAATACTGACGCCAGATCGTCAATAAATTCGCACATCAGCAGGTTCTGGTATTCGTCCGGGCTGTACTCCATGCGCAGCTGGTCGAGGTCGAACAGGTTACAGCCGCCGCGTACCGCATCCTCCACGGTGACGATCTGGCGGTACTGTCCGTCAGGGCAGAGCAGGCCGCGCGCAAGGTTGCTGTGGGTCAGGTCAATATCCACCTTGTCCGCTTTGGCACGGCCCCGGTTAAACAGCGCGCCGGACCAGAACGGATAGGCACTGTGGGTCAGGCTGGACGGCGTGGAGAAGTAGGTTTGTCGCCATTTCTTGTGAATGGCCATCCCGGAGGCAACCTTGCGCAGCTCCTGGAATTTCGGTATCCAGAAATATTCATCAAGGTACAGGTTGCCGTGGTAGCTCTGCGCTGTGCGGGCGTTGGTGCCGAGGAAGTACAGGCACGCGCCGTTGCTGAGCGTCATCGGGTCGCCTTTCAGCTCAACATCCACCTCTTTTGCAAAGTCGATGATGTACTGCTTAAAAACGTGCGCCTGCGCCTTACTGGCTGAGAGAAAAATTTGGTTGCGCCCCGTGGTGATGGCGTCAATCAGCGCTTCGCGAGCAAAAAAGTATGTTGCCCCGATCTGGCGTGATTTAAGCAGGTTGCGAATGCGGTGTTTTACGCCTGCCTGCCACCAGTGGCGCTGATATTCAAACATGCCGTTGCGGAAAATTTCTTCCAGTTTTTCAGTCTGTTCATCAGTGAAAACATTCTTTTCGGGCTGGCGGCGTGGCCCTTTGTTACGGTTGGCAACTTTCGGGTTTAAGTCTGCTTCGTTGCCGCCATCGTTAAATTTACCGATCCGGGCGTGGCGCTCTGACTGGCGCGCCAGCAGGTCAATTTCCTTGAAGTCTTTCCCTTCTTTCTGCTCCTTCATGATGAGCTGGCAGTAACGTGCGGCGGTGGTGAGCTGCATCTGATCCAGCGGCCCATAGTCGCCCCATTTATCGCGCTTCTTCCAGCTGTGAACGGTTGCAACTTTCTCGCCCAGCATTTCAGCAATGCGGGCTACGCGGTATCCCTGAAAGTACAGCAGCATGGCCTGCCGACGGGGATCGAGGTCTGCGGGGGTCAGTGTGGTGTTCATGGCACAAACATACGGCCTTGACAGGCGGCTTTCCCCGGCTGCGGTTTGTGTGGTTTACCGTACAAGTGCCGCGCGTTGTTTCACTCCCCCCATCACCGCAAACATAAGGCTCCAGTAAGTTTTTTCTAACGGAGCACGGCTCATGACAGTGAAAGCAAAGCGTTTCCGTATCGGGGTGGAAGGTGCCACCACTGACGGGCGCGAAATCCAGCGTGAATGGCTGGTACAGATGGCTGCCAGCTACAACCCGACGGTTTATACCGCGCTGATTAACCTTGAGCACATTAAGTCTTATCTGCCGGACAGCACCTTTAACCGCTACGGCAGGGTGACGGGGCTGGTTGCAGAAGAAATCAAGGACGGGCCGCTGGCGGGCAAGATGGCGCTTTATGCCGATATCGAACCCACGGACGCCCTGGTGGAACTGGTGAAGAAAGGCCAGAAGCTTTTCACCTCCATGGAGGTCAGCACGAAGTTTGCCGACACCGGCAAAGCCTACCTTGTGGGGCTGGGTGCGACGGACGATCCTGCGAGTCTCGGCACCGAAATGCTGGCATTCAGCGCCAGCGCCGCGCATAACCCGCTGGCGAACCGTAAGCAGAACCCTGAAAACCTGTTTTCGGAAGCGGTGGAAACGCTGATCGAACTGGAAGAAGCCCAGGACGAAAAGCCGTCCCTCTTTGCCCGCGTCACCGCGATGTTCACCAAAAAAGAGCAGACCGATGAGGCGCGTTTCTCCGACGTGCATAAAGCCGTGGAACTGGTCGCCACCGAGCAGCAGAACCTGAGCGAGCGCACGGATAAATCCCTGTCCGAACAGGACAAGCGCCTTTCTGAGCTGGAGTCCTCCCTGCAGGAGCAGCAGGCCGCCTTTGCCGAGCTTGAGCAAAAGCTGAGCAGCGAAGACAGCCGTAAAGACTACCGCCAGCGCGCGCCGGGCGGTGACGCACCGGCAGGCACCCTGACCAATTGCTGATGGAGCATAAAACCCGATGAAAAAGAAAACCCGCTTTGCCTTTAACGCTTACCTGCAGCAGCTGGCGCGCCTGAACGGTGTGGAGATTGAAGAACTCTCCAGCAAGTTCACCGTGGAGCCGTCCGTGCAGCAGACGCTGGAAGACCAGATCCAGCAGTCCGCCGCTTTCCTGACGCTGATTAACATCACGCCGGTCACTGAGCAGTCCGGGCAGTTGCTGGGGCTGGGCGTTGGCAGCACCATTGCCGGAACCACCGATACCACCACCAAAGAGCGCGAGCCTACCGATCCGACGCTGATGGAAGACGTGGAATACAAATGCGAACAGACCAACTTTGACACGGTGCTGACCTACGCAAAACTGGACCTGTGGGCGAAGTTCCAGGACTTCCAGGTGCGTATCCGCAACGCCATCGTCAAGCGTCAGGCGCTGGACCGCATCATGATCGGCTTTAACGGCGTGAAGCGTGCCAAAACCTCCAACCGTGCTGAAAACCCGCTGCTGCAGGACGTCAATAAAGGCTGGCTGCAGAAAATCCGCGAAGACGCGCCGGATCACGTCATGGGCAGCACCACAAAAGACGGTGCAACGACTGCAGGCGCGGTCAAAGTGGGCAAGGGAGGCGACTATGCCAACCTGGACGCTGTGGTGATGGATGCCGTCAACGAGCTGATCGACGCGGTTTATCAGGATGATGACGATCTGGTTGTCGTCTGCGGACGTGAACTGCTGTCTGACAAGTATTTCCCGCTGGTCAACAAAGAGCAGGACAACAGCGAGAAAATTGCCGCCGATCTGATCATCAGCCAGAAACGTATGGGCGGCCTGCAGGCCGTGCGTGCGCCTTACTTCCCGGCAAATGCCCTGCTGATCACCCGTCTGGATAACCTGTCCATCTACTGGCAGGAAGATACCCGCCGCCGTTCTGTTATCGACAACCCGAAACGTGACCGGATTGAAAACTTTGAGTCCGTCAACGAGGCGTATGTGGTCGAGGACTACCGCTGCGCGGCGCTGGTTGAAAACATCGAAATCGGTGATTTCAGCGCGCCTGCGGCACCGGAAGGTGGGGAATAACGCATGAGCCTGAGTCCCGCACGGCAGCACCGCCTGCGCATTCAGGCCGAACAGGCCGCCCGTGAGGGCGGCAGTGTTCGCCATGCGTCGGGCTATGACCTGATGCTGCTGCAGCTGGCAGAAGACCGCCGCCGCCTCAAGGGCGTCCAGTCCACGGTGAAAAAGGCGGAAATCAAGGTGGAACTGCTGCCGAAATATTCCGCCTGGGCGGAGGGCGTGCTGGCTGCCGGAGGTGCGCAGCAGGATGACGTGCTGATGTACGTGATGCTGTGGCGTATTGACGCCGGTGATTATGCCGGTGCGCTCGAAATCGGGCGCCATGCGCTGCGCCATGGCTGGGTGATGCCGCTGGGCAACCGTAACGTGCAGACCGTGCTGGCAGAAGAAATGGCAGACGCGGCGCAAAGCGCTCTGCTTGCCGCTGCCGGTTTTGATGCCGATCTGCTTCTGCAGACGCTGGACCTGACCACCGATCTGGATATGCCGGACCAGTCGCGGGCGCGCCTGCATAAAGCCATCGGCGCTGTACTGAGCGAAAACAACCCGGCGTCTGCCCTGAATCACCTTAACCATGCGCTGCAGCTTGATCCCCGCTGCGGTGTGAAAAAAGAAAAGCAGCAGCTGGAGCGCAGACTGCGCAATGACAGCCGCTAACGAACGTGCCCCGCGCACGGGCGGCACGGAATGGCGAAAGGCACTGCCACATCAAAATTCCGTCCACCGCCCACTTATTCAGGAGAAAGCCGCATGAAGTTTGTTGCGCCCGAACAGGCACCGGAACAGGCGGAGGTCATCAAAAATACGCCGTTCTGGCCTGATGTGGATCTGTCGGAATTTCGCAGTGTGATGCGCACTGACGGCACGGTGACGCAGCCGCGTTTAAAGCAGGTCGTGCTGACGGCAATTTCTGAGGTTAACGCTGAGCTGTTCGACTTCCGCAACCGTCAGCAGATGCTGGGCTGGCGGACACTTGCTGAGGTTCCCGCAGAAATGCTGGACGGCAAAAGCGAGCGTATCCGGCACTACCACAACGCTGTTTTTTGCTGGGCGCGCGCCATGCTCAATGAGCGTTATCAGGACTATGACGCCACGGCGTCAGGTGTGAAGCGAGGGGAGGAGCTGGCGGAGGCCAGCGGCGATCTGTGGCGTGATGCCCGCTGGGCTATCAGCCGGGTGCAGGATGCAGCGCACTGTACGGTGGAGCTTATCTGATGAAAGTGCGTGCGCATCAGTATGACACGGTGGACGCGCTTTGCTGGCGTCATTACGGGCGTACGCAGGGTGTCACTGAGCAGGTTCTGCAGGCAAATCCGGGGCTGGCTGAGTACGGCCCATTTTTACCGCACGGGCTGCAGGTGGAGCTGCCGGACATTACGGCGTCAACCACGGCGCAGACCGTCCAGCTATGGGACTGAATTATGACGCTTGAACGAATCAGCGCCTTTATCACTTACTGCATCGCCGTGCTGCTGGCATGGCTGGGCGATCTGTCGCTCAAGGATGCGTCAACGGTTGGCGGCGTACTGATTGGTGTGCTGATGCTGGCTATCAACTGGTACTACAAACACCAGTCTTTCAAATTGTTACGTGGCGGCAAAATTTCGCGGGGGGAATATGAATCCTTCAATCGTTAAGCGCTGCCTTGTCGGGGCGGTGCTGGCTATCGCCGCCACGCTGCCCGGTTTCCAGTCGCTTCATACCTCCGTTGAGGGGCTGAAACTGATTGCCGATTACGAGGGATGCCGCCTGCAGCCTTATCAGTGCAGCGCGGGCGTGTGGACTGACGGGATCGGCAATACGTCAGGCGTGGTGCCGGGCAAAACTATCACGGAACGGCAGGCGGCGCAGGGACTTATCACCAATGTGCTGCGCGTGGAGCGGGCGCTGGAAAAATGTGTGGTGCAGCCGATGCCGCAAAAGGTCTATGACGCGGTGGTGTCGTTTGCTTTCAACGTGGGCACCGGCAACGCCTGCAGCTCCACGCTGGTTAAGTTGCTGAACCAGCGGCGCTGGGCGGATGCCTGCCATCAGCTGCCGCGCTGGGTATATGTCAAAGGTGTGTTTAATCAGGGGCTGGACAACCGCCGCGCGCGGGAAATGGCATGGTGCTTAAAAGGAGCATAACGGAATGAAAAAGAAAGTCATGAGCGTTTTTTTCCAGCTGGCATGGGTTGCGCTGTTGGTTATCAGCCTGCTGTATCCGCGCAGCGGTGCGCCGGGTCTGGTTGGTGCGTCTGTCTGGGTGTCATGCTTCCTCGCCTGGCTGCTTGCTGCGCTGTGCACCGTCGGGTGGTTCGCCGGAGATCGGGCGCGCGATGAGGTCAGGGCGGCATTGCTGAAATTCAGGGCGCACCCCGTAAAACCCGTGCGTACATGGGTAATCAGGCTGCTTATTGTTCTGTGCCTGGCGTTTTCGGGATGGGTGATCACCCTGGTCTTTTACCTGCTGACGCTGGTTTTGTATCAGATTGCCCTCGCGCAGCTTCATGAGCCGATGGCGGCCTGATGCGTGCGCTGGCGGTAGTGCTGGCCCTGTCACTTGCGGCGCTGGGCTGGCAGTCGTGGCGGCTTAACAATGCCAGCCACACCATCGAGACGCAGGGCGTGGCGCTGAAAAGCAAAGCGCAGGAGCTGACGAAGAAAAACAGCCAGCTGATCGGCCTGTCCATTCTGACCGAAACCAACAGCCGGGAGCAGACGCGGCTTTATGCGGCAGCGGAACAGACCACCGCACTGCTGCGAAGCCGTCAGCGCCGGATCGAGGAACTGAAACGTGAAAACGAGGATTTGCGCCGCTGGGCTGACACTCCTTTGCCTGCTGACATTATCCGGCTGCGGGAGCGTCCGGCCCTCGCCGGAGGTGCAGCTTACCGTGAGTGGCTGTCCCAGAGTGACGCAGTGCCGCCTGGAAAGGTCAGCGCCGCGCAGTAACGGCGATCTGAATGCTGTGCTGGATGAAACCGAGGCCGCCTGGGCGGTCTGTGCTGACAAAGTGGACACGATTATTGCGTGTCAGGAGCGAGACAGTGAACAAACCGCAGTCCTTACGCAGCGCCCTGAATAAAGCGGTTGCCTATGTCCGCGACAACCCGGACAAGCTGCACCTTTTCGTTGATAACGGTTCACTGGTGGCAACCGGGGCCAGCTCCATGTCATGGGAATACCGCTACACCCTGAACGTGGTGATCGAGGATTTCAGCGGTGACCAGAATCTGCTGATGGCTCCAGTCCTGCTGTGGCTAAATGACAACCAGCCGGACGCTATCAATAACCCTGAGCTGCGCGAAAAACTGTTCACCTTTGAAGTGGATATTCTGCGCAACGATGTGTGCGATATCAGCCTGAAACTGCAGTTGACAGAGCGTGTACTGGTCAGCACTGACGGCAGCGTGTCGAGCGTTGAAGCGGTGCCGGAGCCGGACGAACCCGAAGAAATGTGGACGGTGAAACGTGGATGAGCTGCAGAGGGTGGATGACTGGCTGACGGCGCTGCTGGCAAATCTGGAGCCTGCCGCACGCAACCGTATGATGCGACAACTGGCACAACAGCTGCGCCGGACGCAGCAGCAGAACATCAGGCTGCAGCGTAATCCTGACGGCAGCGGCTATGAGCCGCGTCGGATGACAGCCCGCAGCAAGAAGGGGCGCATCAAACGCCAGATGTTTGCAAAGCTTCGCACCACAAAATACCTGAAAAACACCGCCAGTGCGGACTCTGCCAGCGTGCAGTTTGATGGCAAGGTGCAGCGCATTGCCCGTGTTCACCATTACGGTCTGCGGGATCGCGTCAGCCGCAAAGGCCCGGAGGTCCGCTACGCAGAGCGCCGCCTGTTGGGCGTGAATGATGAGGTGGAAACCATCACCCGTGACACTCTGCTGCGTTGGCTGGCGGGGTGATCTTTGTGCCACCGCTGGCACAAGCGCCCGCGCTGCCTCCCTTTTCCCTCTGATGGCAACCTTTCGTTATGAATGCACAACTGACCGAAATCATGCGCCTTATCACCAACCTGATCCGCACCGGCACCGTGACCGAAGTGGACCGGGACAACTGGCTGTGCCGGGTGAAAGTGGGCGAGCTTGAAACCAACTGGATTAACTGGCTGACACTACGTGCCGGTGGTGCCCGTACATGGTGGTGCCCCTCGCCGGATGAGCAGGTGGTGGTGCTGAGCATGGGCGGCAATCTGGAAACGGCTTTTGCGTTGCCTGCCATCTATTCCAATCAGTTTGCGCCGCCGTCGGATTCCGTGGACGGTTGCGTGACGGAGTACCCGGACGGAGGCTGGTTTGAGTATGAACCCGCCACCGGGCGGTGGCATGTCCGGGGTATCAAATCCATGGTGATCGAGGCGGCGGACAATATCACCCTCAAAACCGGTGAGTTTGTGGTGGAGGCTGACACCACGCGCATTAACAGCGAGGTGGTGATCAATGGCGGCGTCACCCAGGGCGGCGGTGCGATGAGTTCCAACGGGATCGTGGTGGATAAACACGGTCACACCGGCGTTAAGTCCGGCGGCGATACGTCAGGAGGCCCGGTATGACGCTGTATATCGGCATGAGCCAGGGCAACGGCAAGGCCATTACTGATACGGACCATCTGCGCCAGTCAGTGCGGGATATTCTGCTGACCCCACAGGGCAGCCGGATTGCCCGTCGGGAATATGGTTCCCTGCTGTCCGCCCTGATTGACCAGCCGCAGAACCCGGCGCTACGCCTGCAGGTCATGTCTGCGGTCTATGTGGCCCTGAGTCGCTGGGAACCACGGCTTACGCTGGATTCCATCACCATCAGCAGCAATTTTGACGGTTCCATGGTGGTTGAGCTTACCGGGCAGCGCAATAACGGCGCGCCGGTTTCCCTTTCGGTAACTACAGGAGCAGACAATGGCAGTGATTGACCTTTCTCAGCTGCCCGCGCCGCAGATAGTGGACGTGCCGGATTTTGAGACGCTGCTGGCTGAGCGCAAGGCCGCTTTTGTGGCCCTTTATCCGGCGGATGAGCAGGACGCGGTACGACGCACGCTGGCGCTGGAATCTGAACCCGTCACCAAGCTGCTGCAGGAAAGCACATACCGCGAAATCCTGTTGCGCCAGCGTATTAACGAGGCCGCGCAGGCGGTGATGGTGGCCTATTCGATGGGAAATGATCTTGAGCAGCTGGCAGCCAACTGCAACGTGAAACGCCTGACGGTAGTGCCTGCTGATAATGATGCAGTACCGCCGGTCGCCGCAGTGATGGAAGATGATGAGGCGCTGCGCCAGCGCATCACTGCTGCGTTTGAGGGGCTGTCGGTTGCTGGCCCGACGGGAGCCTATGAATTTCACGCCAGAAGCGCGGACGGGCGCGTGGCAGATGCCAGCGCAACCAGCCCGGCACCTGCGGAGGTGGTGCTTACCGTACTGAGCCGTGAGGGTGACGGTACGGCAGAGGCTGATCTGCTGGCGGTGGTGGAGCAGGCGCTTAACAGCGAGAACGTGCGCCCGGTGGCAGACCGCCTGACGGTGCGCAGCGCCGAAATAATTCCGTACAGCGTGGATGCGACGATTTTTCTTTATCCGGGGCCGGAAGCTGAGCCGGTGATGGCGGCAGCAAAAGCAAGCCTGCAGAAGTACATCGCCAGTCAGACGCGGCTTGGCCGTGATATCCGCCGTAGCGCCATTTATGCCGCGCTGCACGTTGAGGGCGTCCAGCGTGTGGAGCTGGCGTCCCCGCTGGCTGATGTGGTGCTGGATAAGACGCAGGCGGCGTCCTGTACGGAATGGAGCGTAACCAACGGGGGCACGGATGAATAGCCTGCTGCCGCCCGGCTCATCACCGCTTGAGCGCCGACTGGCGCAGACCTGCAGCGGGATTTCCGATCTGCAGGTGCCGCTGCGCGATTTGTGGAACCCGGCAACGTGTCCGGTCAGCTTTCTGCCGTATCTGGCTTGGGCGTTTTCCGTTGATCGCTGGGACGAAAGCTGGGCGGAAAACGTCAAGCGCCGTGTGGTGCAGGATGCTTTCTACATCCATCAGCACAAGGGGACAACCAGCGCCGTGCGGCGCGTGGTGGAGCCGTTCGGCTTCCTGATCCGCATCATTGAGTGGTGGCAGACCGGCGAGCAGCCGGGCACGTTTCGCCTGGACATTGGCGTGCAGGACCAGGGCATCACGGAAGAAACCTATCTGGAACTGGAGCGCCTGATCGGTGACGCCAAGCCGTGCAGTCGCCATCTGATCGGCATGTCCATCAACCTGCAGACCAGCGGCCCCTATTTTGTAGGTGCAGTCACCTACACCGGCGAGGAAATCACGATTTATCCGTATATCAACGAAACCATTATTTCCGGCGGCACCGCTTACGAGGGCGGGGCGGTCCATGTTATTGACACAATGAGAGTGAATCCATGAGCGCAAAATTTTATACCCTGCTGACGGATATCGGCGCGGCGAAACTGGCAAGCGCCGCCGCGCTCGGTGTCCCGCTGAAAATTACCAGGATGGCGGTGGGCGATGGCGGCGGCGTGCTGCCGACCCCGAATGCAAAACAGACGGCCCTAGTTAACGAAAAACGCCGCGCAGACCTCAACATGCTGTATATCGATCCGCAGAACAGCAGCCAGGTTATTGCTGAGCAGGTGATCCCCGAAACGGAGGGAGGGTGGTGGATTCGTGAGGTTGGCCTGTTTGATGAAACCGGCGCGCTGATCGCCGTCGGTAACTGCCCGGAGAGTTACAAGCCGCAGCTGGCAGAGGGCAGCGGACGCACGCAGACCGTGCGTATGGTGCTGATCACCAGTAGCACTGATAACATCACGCTAAAAATTGACCCCGCTGTAGTTCTGGCAACCCGTCAATACGTCGATCAGGTTGCAACAGGAATGCTTAAAAAGGCCGAGAACGGCGCAGATATTCCAGACAAGCAGGAGTTTCTACAGAATATTGGGCTTTTCAATATCGTTAATCCTATGAGCCCTAACCAGACCGTGCTCTATACACCGGACATGAAAAAATGCCTGGTCATTCGAGAAGACGGGACATGGGGGGCAAGGGTTGTCAATAACGGCCAGGTAATCGCACTACCGCTGAATTCAGGGGGAACCGGAGCAACAACGGCGGAAGATGCACGAAAAAACCTTGGTCTTGACACTTTGCTGGATGGCAAGCAGCCGATTAACGATGTGCTGACAGCCATCGCGGGACTGGCGACGCAGCAAAACACGATACCCTATTTTACGGGTGAAAAGCAGGCAGCAGTGACTGCACTCAGTGAGTTCATGCGTGCAATGCTGGGTAAAGGCGATGCCGCCAGTGTTGCCGCTTATCTTGGGGTGGGTAGTGGTGCGCCGGTTATTGGCTCTCCGTTTGCGTGGCCGCTTGCGCAGATGCCGAGTGATGTTTTTGACGATATGCGAAACATGGTATTTCTGAAAGTAAATGGTGCGCCATTTGATAAGAACAAATACAGCAAGTTAGGTGTGACATACCCGTCGGGTGTGTTGCCGGATATGCGCGGCGAATTCATGCGGGGTTTTGACGATGGGCGTGGTATTAACCCATCTCAGGCGCTGCTCGGATGGGCTGCTGATGAATTCAAAACGCATGGTCACCCATTCATGGGGTCGGGCGGCGCAACTGGAAATAATACTGTGTTTGGCGTGGAGACTGGCATCAGGGGCATTTATACCAACGGAATTAACCAACCTGACGGAAGTGTGGCACCTGCGTTTCAGAATCCGGGGGGCTCAGAGACGCGCCCACGTAGCGTGGCATTTAACTTCATCGTGAGGGCTGCATGATGGCTAAAGCAATATTGAACAAAAGCGGGATTGCCACAAAGGCCGGTGATATTACCGTTTATAACTATGACGGCGTAACGCATGAATATCTTACGTCATCAGTCGAGTTTCTGGCCTTGGGGGTTGGTGTTCCAGCCAATTCATGCACTGACGCGCCGGGCGAAACCAAAGGCGGTTTTGCGCTCTGTCGGACTGCGGATCTAACTGCCTGGGAATACGTCGCAGATCACCGTGGTGAAACGGTATGGAATACAGAAACCGGTGAACCGGTGAGTATTACTTTACCGGGTGATTATCCACAAGGGACAACAACGCTGGAACCCGACACACCATACGATAAATGGGATGGCGAAAAATGGGTAACAGATGATGCTGTAAAAAAATCGGCTGATGTTAAAGCGGCAGATTTGCAGAAAACCACACTAATTCAGAGGGCCGGTGAAAATATTAGTCCACTGCAGGATGCTGTTGATCTGGGTATGGCAACCGACGAAGAAAAGAGCCGCTATGATGCCTGGCGAAAATACCGCGTATTGCTGACGCGCGTGGATACATCGCTGGCACCTGATATTAGCTGGCCTGAACCTCCCGAAGATTAATCCCGTCCCCGCGCCTGCGGGGATTTTTTTGCCCCTTCCATTGTGCCATTCCCCATACATAGCCCGGCGCGTGCGCCGCGTGCATATCAACCAGAACATAGGCGCACCCCCTGTAAACCGGAGAGACTGCCATATGGCTCAGGATTACCACCACGGGGTGCGCGTTGTTGAAATCAACGAGGGCACCCGACCTATCACCACGGTGAGCACCGCCATCGTGGGCATGGTCTGCACCGGCGATGATGCTGATGCGTCCATGTTTCCCCTTAATAAGCCGGTCCTGCTGACCGATGTGCTGACCGCCAGCGGTAAAGCTGGCGAGTCCGGCACACTGGCCCGTTCGCTGGATGCGATTGCCGACCAGGCTAAACCAGTGACCGTCGTTGTGCGCGTGGCGCAGGGCGAAACCGAAGCGGAAACCACCTCCAACATTATCGGCGGCGTGACTGCTGACGGTAAAAAAACGGGCATGAAAGCGCTGCTTTCGGCACAGTCGCAACTGGGCGTTAAGCCGCGCATCCTCGGCGTGCCGGGACACGACACGCAGGCGGTTGCTACTGAGCTGCTGAGCGTGGCGCAGAGCCTGCGCGGGTTTGCCTACCTGTCCGCCTATGGCTGCAAAACGGTGGAAGAAGCGATTGCCTACCGTGACAATTTCAGCCAGCGTGAGGGGATGTTGATCTGGCCTGACTTCATCAACTTTGACACCGTGCTGAATGCAGATGCGACGGCTTACGCCTCTGCGCGTGCACTCGGTCTGCGTGCCAAAATTGACGAGCAGACCGGCTGGCACAAAACCCTGTCCAACGTGGGCGTGAACGGCGTCACCGGCATTTCCGCCGATGTGTTCTGGGATCTGCAGGACCCGGCAACCGATGCGGGACTGCTCAACCAGAATGACGTCACCACGCTTATCCGCAAAGACGGCTTCCGCTTCTGGGGTTCCCGCTGCCTCAGTGACGATCCGCTGTTTGCCTTTGAGAACTACACCCGCACGGCGCAGGTGCTGGCTGACACCATCGCAGAAGCGCACATGTGGGCGGTGGATGGCGTGCTTAACCCGTCGCTGGCCCGTGACATTATCGAAGGTATCCGCGCCAAGCTGCGCAGCCTGAAAACGCAGGGCTATATCATCGGCGCAGACTGCTGGCTGGATGAGTCGGTGAACGATAAAGACTCCCTGAAAGCCGGGAAGCTCACTATCGACTACGACTACACGCCGGTGCCGCCGCTTGAAAACCTGATGCTGCGCCAGCGCATCACCGATCAGTACCTGCTGGATTTCTCCAGCCAGGTCAGCGCGTAAGGGGACACCATGGCTTTACCACGCAAGTTAAAACACCTGAACCTGTTCAACGACGGGAACAACTGGCAGGGGATCGTTGAGTCTCTGACCCTGCCGAAATTCACCCGCAAGTTTGAGAAGTATCGCGGCGGCGGTATGCCGGGCGCGGTGGACGTGGATATGGGGCTGGATGACGGCGCACTGGACACGGAATTTTCAATCGGAGGCACCGAACTGCTGTTATTCAAGCAGATGGGCAAGGCAACCGTTGACGGCATCCAGCTGCGTTTCACCGGCTCCATTCAGCGTGACGATACCGGCGAAGTACAGGCCGTTGAGCTGGTTGTGCGCGGACGTCATAAAGAAGTGGATTCCGGCGAGTGGAAAACCGGCGAGAGCAGCACTACCAAGGTCAGCAGCACCAACAGCTACGCGAAGCTGACCATTAACGGCGAAGTGCTCTATGAGGTCGATCTGGTCAACATGGTTGAAATCGTTGACGGCGTGGACCTGATGGAAGAACACCGTAAAGCCCTCGGCCTCTGATTAACCTTAACGGCGCGGGCAGCCGCGCCAGCAGTTTATTAACAGGAAACGAACATGAGCGACAAACTGACTGAAAAGACCGTAAAACTGGATACCCCCATCATGCGCGGTAAAACTGAAATTACCGAAATTGTGCTGCGTAAGCCACAGTCCGGCGCACTGCGTGGCACCCGTCTGCAGGCCATTATGGATATGGATGTGGGCGCGATGATGACTGTGATCCCGCGAATCTCCTCCCCGACGCTGACCGCGCAGGAAATGGCAGAGCTGGACCCCGCCGATCTGACAGCAATGGCTGTAGAGGTGGTTACTTTTTTGTTGCCGAAGTCGGTGCTTGCCGATTTGCCGACAACCTGACGGTTGATGATCTGGTGGCAGATATTGCCACCATCTTTCACTGGTCGCCGTCCATCACTGACGTTATGCCGCTGACTGATGTGCTGGAGTGGCGGCATAAGGCAATTCAGAGAAGCGGGGCCAGCGATGAGTGATAATAACCTGCGACTGCAGGTAGTTCTGGGGGCGGTGGATAAGTTAACCCGCCCATTTAAAAATGCACAGGCTGGCTCTAAGGAGCTGGCATCAGCTATTCGACAAACCCGCGATCAGATTAAAAAGCTGAGTGATGCTGGAGGTCAGCTTAAATCTTTCGATCAGCTAACTCAAAGTGTTAGCCGTACTGGTGCCGAACTGGATCAGGCGAGGCTACGCGCTCAAATGATGACGCGCGAAATGTCTTCTTTGGAATCCCCGACAAAAAAACAAACGCAGGCGCTTGAAGCTCAGTGGCGTGCTGTTTCACGTCTTGAACAAAAACAGCAACAGGAAACTCGCCAGATGGCGGCAGCCAGGGCTGAGCTTTATCGGCTGGGGTTATCTGCTGGGGGCGGAGCGCGTGAGACGGCACGGATTGCACGAGAAACTGAGCGGTATAACCGACAGTTGGCTGAGCAGGAGCGCAGGCTGCGTGAAGTTGGCGAGCGTCAGCGAAAGCTCAACGCCATCAAAGCCAAGGCTGAAAAGACCCGCGAGTTAAGGAACTCTCTGGCAGGTAATGGTGCAGGGGCGATGGCGGCTGGGGTAACTACTGGCATGACGTTGCTGGCTCCAGTAAAAGCCTATTCAGAATCAGAAAATGCAGCGAATCAGCTCGCCGGTTCAATGATGGGGCCGGGCGGAAAGGTAGCGCCTGAATTTGAAAAAATTAACCGGCTTGCAGTTGCTTTGGGCGATAAGCTGCCGGGAACAACAGCCGACTTTCAGAACATGATGACTATGCTACGCCGTCAGGGTATGTCGGCGCAGGTCATCCTGGGCGGCTTGGGAGAGTCAGCAGCTTATCTTGGCGTGCAGTTACAGATGGCTCCCACTGCAGCAGCTGAGTTTGCGGCTAAGTTACAAGATGCTACTCAGACCTCCGAAAAAGACATGATGAATCTGATGGACGTGATCCAGAAAGGATTCTACGCAGGGGTAGATTCAGGAAATATGCTGCAGGGGTTCTCAAAAATCAGCAGCGCGATGGATATTATTCATAAAAAGGGATTGGACGCGGCTAAGACATTTGCTCCTCTATTAGTTATGGCTGATCAGGCTGGTATGGCTGGAGAGTCAGCTGGTAATGCCTACCGAAAAGTATTTCAGTCCGTCATGAATACGGAAAAAGTGAAGGATGCTAATGATGAACTAAAAGGCACTGGCGTTAAGTTCGATTTTACGGATGGCAAGGGGGAGTTTGGCGGGCTGGAGAAAATGTACACGCAATTAGCTCAACTCCAAAAGCTTAATACTGAGAAAAGGTTAGCTACGTTAAAAGGTATTTTTGGGGATGATGCGGAAACGCTGCAGGTGCTAAATATTATGATTACCAAAGGCATCTCAGGGTATCGTGAAACTGCTTCAAAGCTACAAAATCAGGCTTCTCTGCGCGAGCGTGTTGATGCCTCCTTGAATACTCTTGGTAATAAATGGGAAGCCGCTACAGGTTCCTTTACCAATGCTATGGCTAGTATCGGTGAAACAGTTGCCCCTGCATTAAAGAAGCTGGCTGACTGGTTGGGTGAACTGGCTTCGCGTCTGGATGGTTTTGTTAAACGACACCCACAATTGACCTCTGCGCTGTTTAAGCTGGCAGCTGGCTTTGCCATTGTTGCCACCGCCGCTGGGGTTGTTTCACTGGCGCTGGCGTCCGTGTTAGGGCCGATGGCAGTAGTGCGAATGAGCGCAGGGGTGATGGGGCTAAAATTTTCATCTGCATTTGGTCTTATTGGGAAAGCAATAAGTTCTGTTGGCAAGTCAGTTATATGGCTGGGCCGATTGATGTTTGCAAACCCTATACTGGCTGTCATAGGGCTGATCGCTGCTGGTGCTATTTATATCTGGCAGAATTGGGACACTCTTGGGCCAAAGTTCAAGACCATGTGGGATGCCGTATGTAATGCCACAGGTACGGCATGGGATTGGATTAAAGAAAAGGCCAGTGCCGCATGGGAGGGGATTAAGTCACTGTTCTTTAATTATACCTTGCCGGGATTAATAGCTAAAAATTGGGATGCAATAAAATCTGGCGTTTCTGACGCGTGGGCCAATATCAGACAATCTATTAGTGAAAAATGGAATTCGATCCTGGCTGATGTTGCCGCGCTTCCTGCGAAGTTTCAGGACATGGGCAGCGCCATTATTGACAGCATTCTCGATGGAGTTAATGCCAAATGGGAGACACTCAAAAGCAAGCTTTCCTCAGTCACCGATTATCTGCCTGACTGGATGACCGGAAATAATAAAACACAAGGTAAAGCACAGGTGCAGGTGGTTGGTGGAGCAGCAGCTGCTGCCGTTCCGTTTGCCGGGATGTATGACAGTGGTGGGATTATTCCGCGCGGTCAGTTTGGTATTGTTGGGGAGAACGGCCCTGAAATTGTGAACGGCCCCGCAAATGTGACCAGCAGGCGGCGCACTGCTGCGCTGGCTTCCGTCGTTGCAGGTGTCATGGGCGTAGCGGCAGCGCCTGCAGAGGCTGCTCCACTACATCCTTACAGCCTGCCTACTGTGGCATATAAACAAAGCCAGCCTGCGAAATCTGCCAGTGCGCCGCCAGTGATGCACTTTGAAACTCACGCACCGATCACTATCTATGCTCAGCCAGGGCAGAGTGCGCAAGATATTGCCCGTGAAGTTGCCCGACAGCTTGACGAACGCGAGCGCAAGACCAGGGCTAAAGCACGCAGCAATTTCAGTGATCAAGGGGGATATGAATCATGATGATGGTACTGGGGTTATATGTCTTCATGCTGCGTACAGTGCCATATCAGGAGCTGCAGTATCAGCGAAGCTGGCGACACGCCGCCAACAGTCGGGTGAACCGGCGACCATCAACGCAGTTTCTTGGCCCGGATAATGACTCGCTGACGTTATCTGGCGTACTGCTGCCGGAAGTCACCGGGGGCAGGCTGTCATTGCTCGCGCTGGAGCAAATGGCAGAGCTGGGCAAAGCATGGCCTCTGATTGAGGGAAGCGGGACCATTTACGGCATGTTTGTGATCGAGAGCCTGAGTCAGACAAAAACAGAGTTTTTTGAAAGCGGAATGCCTCGCCGTATTGAGTTTACGCTGACCCTGAAAAGGGTTGATGAGTCGCTGTCTGATATGTTCGGCAGTCTCAGCGATCAGCTCAGTAACCTGCAGGACTCTGCAACGTCTGCGATAGGTAATATTAAAAATACGGTTGGAGGGTTGCTGCAGTGAATTTTAGCTCTGATCTTTTTGACCTGAACAGCAGAAGCCCGGCTTTCAGTATCACTATTGAAGGTAAGGACGTGACCACCGCGCTGGATGCGCGCCTGATGAGTCTGACGCTGACCGATAACCGGGGTTTTGAGGCTGACCAGCTTGATCTGGAGCTGGACGACGCCGACGGGCAGATCGTTCTGCCGCGACGTGGTGCCGTTATTCAGCTGGCGCTGGGGTGGAAGGGCCAGCCGCTTTTCCCAAAAGGGGCATTTACGGTGGATGAGATTGAGCACAGCGGTGCTCCTGATCGTCTGACTATCCGTGCCCGTAGCGCTGATTTCCGTGAAACCCTCAACACCCGGCGCGAAAAGTCATGGCACCAGACAACCGTTGGAGCTGTGGTAAAGGAAATTGCAGCACGGCATAACCTCAAAATGGCGCTGGGTAAAGACCTGACGGACAAGGCGCTGGATCACATGGACCAGACCAATGAAAGCGATGCCAGTTTCCTGATGAAGCTGGCGCGCCAGTACGGCGCGATTGCTTCCGTTAAGGATGGAAACCTGTTGTTTATCAGGCAGGGGCAGGGAAAAACGGCGAGCGGTAAGCCGCTGCCGGTAATCACCATTGAGCGTAAGGCTGGTGACGGTCATCGTTTTACCCTGGCTGATCGTGGTGCCTATACCGGCGTTATTGCCAGCTGGCTGCATACCCGTGAACCAAAGAAAAAAGAAACAACCAGAGTTAAGCGCCGTCGGAAGAAAACCACCACACCCAAAGAGCCGGAAGCAAAACAGGGTGATTATCTGGTAGGAACGGATGAAAATGTGCTGGTTCTTAACCGCACTTACGCAAATCGCAGCAATGCTGAGCGTGCGGCAAAAATGCAATGGGAGCGTCTGCAGCGTGGTGTTGCGTCATTCTCCCTGCAGCTCGCAGAGGGCCGGGCAGATCTCTACACCGAAATGCCAGTAAAGGTAAGCGGCTTTAAGTTGCCTATCGACGATGCCGAATGGACCATTACAACTTTGACGCATACGGTCAGCCCGGATAATGGTTTCACTACCAGCTTGGAGCTAGAAGTAAAGATTGATGATATAGAAATAGAATAAATGGGTTCTCAATATTGATTATTTGTGTATCATTATTGAGAGCCCAATGGCAGCGGAGAAACCCAAGATGATGAATTGTCCAAAGTGTGGGCACTCAGCGCACACTAGGAGCAGCTTTCAGGTCACTGATAGCACAAAAGAACGTTACTGCCAGTGTCAGAATATCAATTGCGGTAGCACCTTTGTCACTCATGAAACAGTAGTGCGGTTTATCGTTACGCCAGCCATAGTAAATAACGCTCCTCCTCATCCAGCAGCAGGCGGACAAGGGCACATGAATTTTTGAAGAGTCTTTATCGCCATTTGGCTTACAAATGGAGTGTCATTAGAACTGAGTAGCGTTTTCGATGATATTGGCTTTATAGGCTTTCTCTTGTTCAAAAGTCATAGAGCCACTTTTCTTACACTCATTCCCGCCAGCATCAATTTTGTAACCTTGATCGCGTGTGACGTTCAGAAGCGTGACCCTTTTTATTGTCTCCGGCTTCCATTTATTCATGAAATAGTCATTACATATCCAGTCAAACATGGCGGTAGCCATATTCTGCGTCACTTTTGAACGGTCATATCTGACAGTGAGTTCACCATTTTTAAGACTATGCTCACGAGCATTTGTGCCAGCAATGACATTCTCAATCGAAACCGGAATCTTGTCTGCATAGGAGCTGGCGCTGGTAAGAAGTAATAAGGCAATTAGAGATTTTTTCACGTCGGTAGTCTCTTTAATGGATAAATGTCTGTCGCCATTTTGCCGCCACTACTAAATAAAAAGGGGCTACGTTTTCACGTAACCCCTTGTTTTGTTTGGTGGAGCTGGCGGGAGTTGAACCCGCGTCCGAAATTTCTACATCCTCGGTACTACATGCTTAGTTTGTCTTTACATTCGCACGCCAGCTGCGGACAGACACGCCACTAACGAACTAGCCTGATTAGTTTTAACGCTTCAACCCCAGGCAGGGCTTCCACGCGATCTCTTTTGGGTTTGACCTCTCTTTGATCCCCGTCTTAAGAGCGGAAGCTAGGGAGAGAGGGCTCAGAGCAGGTTATTAAGCTGCTAAAGCGTAGTTTTCGTCGTTTGCGACTATTTTTTTGCGGCTTTTAACGAGGCAAACCGCCCCTCGGCATGCACCTTGGGTTTCGCAAATCCCGTCGAATCCAGAATCAGCCCCAATAGTGTTGAACTAAGTATACCAGATTTCACTTCCTGGATACCAGCCCGGAACGCTAACTTATTGAATAGTACAATAAGTGTGCAGAATCAACGTCCTGCGTTTTTCATAATGCGCGCTTTATCAAGCTGCCACTCGCGCTCTTTCAGGTCAGTACGTTTGTCGTGCTGTTTTTTACCTTTCGCGACGCCAACTTTCACTTTGCACCATGCGTTTTTCCAGTACAGCGACAGGGCTACCACGGTGAAACCTTCACGGTTGATGCGTCCGTAGAGGGATTCCAGCTCACGCTTGTTCAGCAGAAGCTTGCGGGTGCGCGTTGGGTCACACACGTAGTGTGAGGAGGCGACGGTAAGCGGCGTAAAGTTCGCGCCGAACAGGAAGGCTTCGCCATCTTTCAGGATCACGTAGCTATCGCCGATGTTGGCTTTCCCGGCGCGCAGCGATTTTACTTCCCAGCCCTGCAACGCAAGGCCAGCTTCGAATTCTTCTTCAATGAAATACTCGTGGCGAGCACGCTTGTTGAGCGCAATGGTCGCCGAGCCTGGTTTATGTGCTTTTTTCTTCGTCATAAGTGTCGTAAAGCCGTCGGTAATCTGATTTCAAAAAGTCACCTCATTGCGTCCTGTGAGGTCTAACGCGCTATCTTAGCACGAGATGAGGCTTAGCGTTTTTTTAACAGGTGATAAATGTTATTATTTGTCCGTTGTGTGACCATGGGAAATGCTATGCCTCAGATTAGCCGTACTGCGCTCGTGCCTTACAGCGCGGAACAAATGTATCAGTTAGTGAACGATGTTCAGTCCTATCCAGAATTTATTCCGGGATGCACCGGGAGCCGCGTTCTGGAGTCCGGCCCGACGCAGATGACCGCGGCGGTGGATGTCTCCAAAGCGGGGATCAGCAAGACGTTCACCACCCGTAATACGCTGACCAGCAATCAGAGTATTTTGATGCATCTGGTGGATGGTCCGTTTAAAACCCTGATGGGGGGCTGGAAGTTTACGCCGCTGAGCGCTGACGCCTGTCGCATCGAGTTCCAGCTGGACTTTGAATTTACCAATAAGCTGATTGAGCTGGCGTTTGGCCGCATCTTTAAAGAGCTGGCGTCCAATATGGTTCAGGCGTTCACCACCCGCGCCAAAGAGGTTTACAGTGTCGCATAAGATTGCTGTAGAAGTGGTCTACGCGCTGCCGGAGAAGCAGTATCTGCAGCGCGTGACGCTGGAAGAGGGGGCAACCGTTGAGGCGGCTATCCGCGCGTCCGGCATCCTCGAACTTCGCAGCGATATTGACCTGGCGAAAAATAAGGTCGGGATTTATAGCCGTCCGGTGAAGCTGGGTGATGTGCTGAAAGAGGGCGACCGGGTGGAGATTTATCGTCCGCTGATTGCCGACCCGAAAGAGCTGCGTCGTCAGCGTGCGGAGAAAACGGCTAAGTAGCGTGTTTTCCCCTCACCCTGACCCTCTCCCCACAGGGGCGAGGGGATAAAAGAAAAACAAAAAAGGTGCTCAATGAGCACCTTTTTGCATTTCTGACTTCTGATTACTTAGTCAGGGCAGGCTTGTTGTCGATGTTGGTCAACACACCGGCGCTGCTGAAGGTCAGCGTCAGGGTCTGTTGGGTCGCATCTTCGTGGCCCGGCTTCTGACGGAATACATAGAACCAGGTGTTAGTGCCGAACGGATCGGACATCATCGGGGTTCCCAGTGTATAAGCGACCTGCTGTTGTGTCATCCCCACACGGATTTTGGACACATCGTTAGGGGTAAGGTAGTTCCCCTGGTTGATGTCAGGACGGTAAACCACTTTCTCCAGAGTGGAACAGCCTGCGGTCAACATCAGAAGAACCGCTGCGGCAGCGGTCAGCATTTTACAACGCATAGTGATTTGATTCCTTTTAGGGCCCGAGCAGAACGCGGCTCATATGTAATATGCCGATGATAATAGACCTTGCCCCACTTTGAAACCGGTCTGGCGGCGTTTTTGTTGTTCTGTATGACCCTGAGATCCCGAAAAAGTTTATGCTGCCAGCAGTTCTTTCGCGTTTGCGAGCGTATTACGGGTGACTTCGCTGCCGCCGAGCAGGCGAGCCAGCTCCTGCAGACGCGCACGTTTATCCAGCGGCTTCATGTGCGTTTCGGTCATTTCACCGTCGGTTTCTTTGTTGACGATAAAGTGATGATGACCACAGCCCGCGACCTGCGGCAGGTGGGTGACACACATCACCTGCGTTGATTCGCCTAGCTGGCGCAGCAGTTTACCCACCACCGCCGCCGTTGGGCCGCTGATGCCGACATCCACTTCATCGAAAATCAGCGCCGGGGTTTCCATTTTACGCGCGGTAATCACCTGAATCGCCAGTGCAATACGCGACAGTTCACCGCCGGATGCCACTTTGGAGATCGCCTGCAGTGGCTGCCCCGGGTTGGTAGTGACGCGGAACTCGATGCGGTCCGCACCTTCTGCCGTCAGGTGGTTCTCTTCAAAGCGAACATCGATGGTGAAGATACCGTGCGGCATCGCCAGCGTGTGCATGCTGTCGGTGATGTGCTGGCTTAGCTCCTGAGCGTAATGCTGACGGATTTCATGCAGCTTTTGCGCTGTCGCCAGCGCCTGTTCATGGTGCAGGTTCACCGCGAGAGAGAGGGTCTCCTGCGAGTCAGCCTGATCGTCAAGCTGCTGCTGTTCTTCCAGCAGAGACTGATAGAATCCTGGCAGCTCTTCCGGCGTGACGTGGTGCTTGCGCGCCAGTGAAATTTGACGGGAGATACGCTGCTCCAGCTCAAACAGACGGTTCGGATCGAGATCCAGACGTTCACAGTAGTGGCGCAGTTCGTCACTGGCTTCGGAGATCTGAATCGCCGCTTCTTCCAGCATATCCAGGACGCCAGAAAGCTTGCTGTCCATGCCGACCAGTTCGGTAATGAGCTGGCGGACGTTATACAGCTGGCTCTGCAGGTTCACGTCTTCGCCATCCGCCAGCAGGTTGAGCGCATTCTGGCTGGTTGAGAGCAGGTGGCCGCTGTTCGCCAGACGTTTGTACTCTTCGTCTATTTGCTCAAACTCACCCGGCTGCGGGTTGAATTCGTTCAGCTCTTTAAGCTGGTACGCCAGCAGCTCCGCACGTGCGGCGCGCTCCTGGCTTTGCTGCTGGTGCTGGGCAAGTTCACGGCAGCTCTGATGCCACTGGCGATAGTGTTCCGCCATAAGCTGAGTAAGCGCGTACTCACCCGCGTAGCCATCGAGCAGCGCTTTCTGCTGTTCAGGTTTGACGAGTTGCTGATGCGCGTGCTGACCGTGGATCTGGATAAGCAGCTGGCCGAGTTCGCGAAGCTGGGAGAGCGGGACCGCCGTGCCGTTGATAAAGCCACGTGAACGACCGTCGCTGCTGATCACGCGGCGAAGTAAACACTCACGTCCATCTTCAAGCTGGTTTTGCTCCAGCCAGCGCTGGGCTGCAGGGGTGTCTTTCAGGGAGAAGCGGGCGCACAGATCGGCACGGTTTGCGCCCATGCGCACCATGTCGCCCTCTGCGCGGCCGCCAAGGCACAAGCCGAGGGCATCAATGGCAATGGATTTACCTGCACCGGTTTCCCCGGTGATCGCCGTCATGCCGCTGTGGAAATCGATCTCAAGCTCACGAACAATGGCAAAGTTGCTGATGGTCAGTTGTGCCAGCATAATTGTTTTCCTGTATGAAAAACCATAACTGTGTTTCCATACAGTATAAACTGGTTTTTTATACAGTAAAGTACTGGATGCAAAATCAGAACAATTTTTTTGACCAGCCAAGCTTCGAGCTTAATGTGTTGAAATAGCTGTAATCTTTCGGGTGAATCAGATTAAGGTGGTAATCACACCGACGAATGAGAACATCTTCACCTTCCTGGATCGGCAGCGCTATCTGGCTGTCGCAGCTGATCTCCAGGTCATTACGGCGGTGCGAGAAGCGCAGACGTATCGTGCTGTCGCCGTTGATAACCAGCGGGCGGGCGGAGAGCGTGTGCGGGAACATCGGCACCAGGGTAATGGCATCCAGCGAGGGCGTCAGGATCGGGCCACCGGCAGAAAGCGAGTAGGCGGTTGAGCCGGTCGGAGTGGAGATAATCAGCCCGTCGGAACGCTGGGAGAAGGCAAAGATTTCGTCGATATAAACTTCGAATTCAATCATGTGCGCCACTTTTCCGGGGTGAAGAACTACCTCGTTAATCGCGGTGCTGATGCGCTTCTGGCAGTCCTGCTGGCACACCTGCGCTTCCAGTAAAAAGCGTTTTTCGCTGATATAGTGCCCTTCCAGCACGTCGGCCAGCTGCTGCTGCGCATTGTCCGGGTCGAGATCGGTTAAAAAGCCGAGATTGCCACGGTTGATGCCGATGACCTTAATGTCATAACGCGCCAGCGTGCGGGCCGCGCCGAGCATGTTGCCGTCGCCGCCCACCACCACGGCGAGATCGGCCTGTTGGCCAATTTCCGCCAGCGTGCCGGTTTTGACGCTCTTCAGCTGCAGCTCCTGCGCAATCTGCTGCTCGACCATCACTTCATAGCCTTTGCTACACAACCAGCGATACAACATTTCATGTGTCGTTAGTGCGGTAGGGTGACGCGGATGCCCGACTATCCCAATACACCTGAAATGATTATTCATTTTCTGGAGGTCCTTGTGCCTGATGAATGATGACAATCTGTCTTGTTCCCTTGAATCCCGGAAACTGATCCCCATAATAAGCGAAGTTAGCGAGATGAATGCAGAAAAACGCGGAGAAATTCATGAGTAGTAAAGAACAGAAAACGCCTGAGGGGCAAGCCCCTGAAGAAATTATCACGGAACAGCATGATGAAGTTGAGGCTGTAGAGCCAGACGCATCTGCTGAGCAGGTGGACCCGCGCGATGAAAAAATTGCGAATCTGGAAGCCCAACTGGTAGAAGCACAGAATCGCGAACGCGATGGTGTTCTGCGCATCAAGGCGGAAATGGAAAACCTGCGTCGCCGTACCGAGCAGGACGTTGAGAAGGCGCATAAATTTGCGCTGGAGAAATTCGTCAACGAACTGCTGCCGGTAATTGATAGCCTCGATCGCGCGCTGGAAGTGGCTGACAAAGCGAATCCGGACAACGCGGCGATGATCGAAGGTATCGAGCTGACGCTGAAATCCATGCTCGACGTGGTGCGTAAGTTTGGCGTGGAAGTGATTGCCGACACCGACGTACCGCTGGATCCAAACGTTCACCAGGCGATTGCGATGGTGGAGTCCGAAGAGGTGGAAGCCGGTAAGGTGCTGGGCGTGATGCAGAAAGGTTACACCCTGAACGGGCGTACCATTCGCGCGGCGATGGTGACCGTGGCGAAAGCGAAAGCGTAATTCGCTATCCGTAGTGCCGGGTGGCGGCGTTCGCCTCACCCGGCCTACAGCCTTACTCCGCGATGCTTTCGCGCAGGGGTTTAACGGGCAGGACTTTCACCTGCTTAATCATATTGTCCTGCACGTCCAGGATATCAATATCGTACTGCTCAATGCGCACCCGCGTGCCCGCCGCCGGGATCTCTTCCAGCGCTTCCAGAATCATCCCGTTAATGGTCCGAGCCTCATCTTCCGGCAAATGCCAGTTAAAGGCTTTGTTGAGTTCACGAATGTTCGCGCTACCGTCAATCAGCACCGAGCCGTCGTTTTGCGGGGTGACCTCTTCCGCGAGGGAAGGCGACATTGACGTGGTAAAGTCCCCGACAATCTCTTCCAGAATATCTTCGACCGTCACCAGTCCCTGAATGTCGCCGTACTCATTGACCACCAGGCCGACCTTCTTCTTGTTGCGCTGGAATTTCACCAGCTGCGTGCTGAGCGGGGTTCCTTCCGGCACGTAGTAAATCTCGTCGGCGGCGCGCAGCATCACTTCTTTGGTGAACTCTTTTTTCTCGGTCATCAGACGGTAGGCTTCGCGCACGCGCAGCATGCTGATGGCGTCATCCAGCGAGTCGCGGTAAAGCACAATACGCCCGTGCGGGGAGTGCGTCAGCTGGCGGACGATGGCTTTCCAGTCGTCATTGATGTCGATACCGACGATTTCGTTACGCGGCACCATGATATCGTTCACGCTCACCTTTTCCAGATCCAGCACCGACAGGAGCATGTCCTGATTGCGGCGGGAGATCTGCGAGCGGGATTCATTCACGATGGTGCGAAGCTCCTCTTTGCTGAGCGCGCTGCTGATGGTGACATCGGCTTTGATTCCCACCATGCGCATCAGGACGCGCGTCACCATGTTCAGAAGCCAGACCAGCGGCATCATCAGGATCTGCAGCGGTGCCAGCAGGAAGCTGCTCGGGTAAGCGACCTTCTCCGGGTAAAGCGCGGCGATGGTTTTCGGCAGCACTTCGGCAAACACCAGCACCACGAACGTCAGCACGCCGGTGGCAATTGCCACCCCGGCGTTGCCGTACAGGCGCATCCCGACGATAGTGCCGAGGGCTGAGGCAAGAATGTTGACAAGGTTGTTGCCGATGAGCACCAGGCTTATCAGGCGATCCGGCTTGCGGAGCAGTTTTTCAACGCGACGTGCGGCACGGTTACCCTGTTTAGCACGATGACGTAACCGGTAGCGGTTTAAGGTCATCATGCCGGTTTCCGAGCCGGAGAAATAGGCGGAGATGACCACCATGACGATCAGGATAACGATCAGCGTGGTGGTAGAGATGTGTTCCAGGGGGAACTCCTTTTGTTACTTAGCCAGCAAATTGCTGTATGAAGCGGCTGCCAAAATAGGCAAGGGTGAGAATGCCCGCACCCGCGACGTTGAACCAGACCACGCGACGACCGCGCCAGCCTTCATGATAATGGCCCCATAACAGGACAATATAGACAAACCACGCGATGATAGAGAGCACCGCTTTATCGATATTCTCCACGCTGAACAGGTTCTTCATGTAAAACAGGCCCGTGCAGAGCGTGAGCGTCAGCAGCACCACGCCCACCTGGGTGATATGGAACATCTTACGCTCAATGACCATCAGCGGCGGCATCTCATGATTAAACGCCAGCTTTTTGTTTTTCAGCTGGTAGTCAATCCAGGCGAGCTGCATGGCGTAAAGCGCGGCGATGATCAGCGTCGCGTAGGCAAAGAGCGACAGGCCGATATGGACCAGCATCCCCGGGGTGGCCTCCAGATGCGTAATGAATTCATTAGGCATAAAGGTGGCGAGGGCCAGATTGATCAGCGCGAAGGTATAGACAATCGGCAGCAGCAGCCAGCCGCGATTTTTAGACGCGACGATGGTCATTACCGTACAGATCATCAGGCTGACCAGCGAGCCGACGTTGAGGACGCTCAGGTTTTGCACGCTGCCGTCGCCGGGAATGATGCGTGATTCCAGCGCAAACGCGTGGCTAATCAGTGCGATTACCGCGGAAAGAATAGCCATGCGCCGCCAGCCGCTGTTTTTTTGCAGCAGGCCGGGAACGATCAGCGCGAGGCTGACAGAGTAGGCAACAAGGGCGATCAGTGCGAAAACAGGCATATAGGCATCGACAGTTGTCTTAATAAGAAAGAGAAGCAGTATAACGTTACGTGACGCCTGCTCCAACCGTTGCATAACAACAAAGGCGCCTTCATGTTATACTCCGGCAAAATTCTGTGTATGTGTCGCCCATGGCGGCCCAACGTTTCTACTCAGGCGAGAGACAATGTTTGATAATTTAACCGATCGTTTGTCGCGCACGCTGCGCAACATCAGCGGCCGCGGACGCCTTACTGAAGAGAACATCAAGGAAACGCTGCGCGAAGTGCGCATGGCGCTGCTGGAAGCAGACGTCGCGTTGCCGGTTGTTCGTGATTTTATCAACCGCGTAAAAGAGAAGGCGGTTGGTCATGAAGTTAACAAGAGCCTGACCCCGGGTCAGGAGTTCGTCAAAATCGTTCGTAATGAACTGGTTTCGGCGATGGGCGAAGAGAACCAGGTGCTTAACCTGGCGGCTCAGCCGCCGGCCGTGGTGCTGATGGCGGGCCTGCAGGGTGCAGGTAAAACGACCAGCGTCGGTAAGCTGGGTAAATTCCTGCGTGAAAAGCACAAGAAGAAAGTGCTGGTGGTCTCTGCGGACGTCTATCGCCCGGCGGCGATCAAACAGCTGGAAACTCTGGCCGAGCAGGTCGGGGTAGATTTCTTCCCGTCCGACGTGGCGCAGAAGCCTGTCGACATCGTTAACGCGGCGCTGAAAGAAGCGAAGCTGAAATTCTACGACGTGCTGCTGGTGGATACCGCCGGTCGTCTGCACGTTGACGAAGCGATGATGGACGAGATCAAGCAGGTGCATGCCTCTATCAACCCGGTAGAGACCCTGTTCGTTGTCGACGCCATGACCGGTCAGGATGCGGCGAATACCGCGAAAGCGTTTAACGAAGCGCTGCCGTTAACCGGCGTGGTGCTGACCAAAGTGGACGGTGACGCCCGCGGCGGTGCGGCGCTCTCGATTCGTCACATCACCGGTAAGCCGATTAAATTCCTCGGAGTGGGCGAGAAAACTGAATCGCTCGAGCCGTTCCACCCGGATCGTATTGCCTCCCGTATCCTCGGTATGGGCGACGTGCTGTCGCTGATCGAAGATATCGAGAGCAAGGTTGACCGCGCGCAGGCCGAGAAGCTGGCCAGCAAGCTGAAAAAAGGCGACGGTTTCGATCTCACCGATTTCCTTGAGCAGCTGCGTCAGATGAAAAATATGGGCGGCATGGCCAGCCTGATGGGCAAACTGCCGGGCATGGGCCAGATCCCTGACAACGTAAAAGCGCAGATGGATGACAAGGTGCTGGTGCGTATGGAGGCGATCATCAACTCGATGACCCTCAAAGAGCGCGCTAACCCGGACATCATCAAAGGTTCCCGTAAACGCCGTATCGCAGCCGGTTGCGGCATGCAGGTGCAGGACGTTAACCGCCTTCTGAAACAGTTCGACGACATGCAGCGCATGATGAAGAAAATGAAGAAAGGCGGCATGGCGAAGATGATGCGCGGCATGAAAGGCATGATGCCACCCGGTTTTCCAGGGCGTTAATCGCTTTTGAGATTGCTTTTTGCCCGAAAATGAGTAAAATTTTCGGGCTTTTAATATGACACCCGGGCTCCGTTCCTCGATGGGGCCCGGTTGTTTTATTCACACAAGAGGATGTTATGGTAACTATTCGTTTAGCTCGTCACGGCGCTAAAAAGCGTCCGTTCTACCAGGTTGTTGTAACTGACAGCCGTAATGCACGCAACGGTCGCTTCATCGAGCGCGTTGGTTTCTTCAACCCACTGGCCGCTGGCGCAGAAGAAGAAACTCGTCTGGATCTGGATCGTATCGCTCACTGGGTTGGCCAGGGCGCTACTGTTTCCGATCGCGTTGCTACGCTGATCAAAGCAGCAAACAAAGCAGCTTAATCTGTCACGGTGGTCATGATGAGCAATAAAGCACCTGTTGAACCGATCGTATTGGGAAAAATGGGTTCTTGCTACGGTATCCGTGGTTGGCTCAGAGTGTTTTCCTCCACTGAAGACGCTGATAGCATTTTTGATTACCAGCCCTGGTTTATCCAGAAAGGCGGTAAGTGGGAAGAGGTCGAGCTGGAAAGCTGGCGTCACCACAATCAGGACATCATCATCAAGCTGAAAGGCGTTGACGATCGTGATGCTGCGAATGCACTGACTAATTGTGAAATTGTCGTGGATTCGTCGCAGTTGCCACAGCTGGAAGAGGGCGACTACTACTGGAAAGACCTTATGGGTTGCCAGGTAGTCACTACCGAAGGCTACAGCCTGGGGAAAGTCATCGATATGATGGAAACCGGGTCAAATGACGTTCTCGTCATTAAGGCAAACCTGAAAGATGCATTTGGCATCAAGGAGCGGTTGGTTCCGTTCCTCGATGGACAGGTTATCAAGAAAGTCGATCTCACTACTCAAACCATTGAAGTAGATTGGGATCCTGGTTTTTAAATTCTCCGGATAAACGGTAAAAGACGGCGCTATGTGGATTGGCATAATTAGCCTGTTTCCTGAAATGTTCCGCGCGATTACCGATTACGGGGTAACTGGCCGGGCAGTAAAGAATGGCCTGCTGAGCATCCAGAGCTGGAGTCCTCGTGACTTTACTCATGACCGGCACCGTACCGTGGACGATCGTCCTTACGGCGGCGGACCGGGGATGCTAATGATGGTGCAACCCTTACGGGACGCCATTCACACAGCAAAAGCCGCGGCAGGTGAAGGCGCAAAGGTGATTTATCTTTCACCTCAGGGACGCAAGCTTGATCAAGCGGGCGTGAGCGAACTGGCGACGAATCAAAAGCTGATTCTGGTCTGTGGGCGCTACGAAGGGATAGATGAGCGCGTAATTCAAACCGAGATTGACGAAGAATGGTCTATCGGGGATTACGTTCTCAGCGGTGGTGAGTTACCCGCAATGACGCTGATTGACTCCGTCGCCCGGTTCATTCCGGGGGTTCTGGGCCATGAAGCTTCGGCAACGGAAGATTCCTTTGCCGATGGGTTGCTTGACTGTCCACACTATACTCGTCCTGAAGTGTTAGGAGGGATGGAAGTACCGGCGGTGTTACTGTCTGGAAACCATGCCGAGATACGTCGCTGGCGTTTGAAGCAGTCGCTGGGCCGAACCTGGCTTAGAAGACCTGAACTTCTGGAAAACCTGGCTCTGACTGAAGAGCAAGCAAAGTTGTTGGCCGAGTTCAAAACAGAACACGCGCACCAGCAGCATGAACATGATGGGAATGCGTAATACGCTCCCGAATATCAGTTTACCCAGGATAAGAGATTAAATTATGAGCAACATTATTAAGCAACTTGAACAAGAGCAGATGAAGCAGGACGTACCTTCCTTCCGTCCAGGTGACACCGTGGAAGTGAAAGTATGGGTTGTTGAAGGTTCCAAAAAACGTCTGCAGGCATTCGAGGGCGTGGTTATCGCTATTCGTAACCGCGGTCTGCACTCTGCATTCACTGTTCGTAAAATTTCCAACGGCGAAGGCGTTGAGCGTGTCTTCCAGACTCACTCTCCGGTAGTTGACAGCATTGCTGTTAAACGTCGTGGTGCTGTACGTAAAGCTAAACTGTACTACCTGCGTGAGCGTACTGGTAAGTCTGCTCGTATTAAAGAGCGTCTGAACTAATAACGCGCTTTCGCAACATCCGAAAGCTTGTAGAAAACAAGGGGTTAGCGTAACGCTGACCCCTTTTTTATTGGCGATGGCGGCAAATTGGCGACGGAGTTTTACTTGATGGCGGCAGAAGTAAAAAAACCTGCCGAAGCAGGTTTAAAGCCAAAGTTGCTGTTGCTGGTTTCTTACAGGGTGGGGCGGTGCAGGCTCAACAGCTCCCGGTTTCATGATGAATCTCGATAGCGTCTCAAAAGTTATAAACGTACAGCCACAATTAATGTTTTGGCACTGATGATAACGCTCTTTCGTTTCGGTACTAAGGTATCTGCTAGTGCGAGCATGAGCGGCGTTCTGGCATAACGGGCAATGCATCATAATTTTTCCCCTGCTGGCGTGTCTGAGGGAATAATATACTTTCAATTTGCATTTGCAAGTTAAGGTTTGCTTTTTTACTGCTCGCTTTCCTCCGAGCTGTATTCCACGTCAGAAAGCTTAACCTCAAGCTCTAAGCCCGTCGTGAAGCCGCTATTACTCAGATTGTGAGTTACCTTACTGATTAGCCAAGATTGCTCGTCTATGACGCGCTTAAAGCCTGATACGCGCACCGGCGTCTCAGGGAACAAGTCAGCTCGACCGAGAGCCAGCGTAATTGAAAACTCCGCAACGCCTCGCTGCAGCTTATCCCACTTAGCCTGAGCGGCGCGCATCGCCTGCGCCTTAGAGGCGTAGACCGTCGTCAGCGCCAGCACGTTATCGGCCTCACCGGCCATATACTCACCCTCGCGCGCCTCCGGCTCTTTTTTGGCCTTTGTCTTTTTGCTAACCGGCTTTGCTTTCGGGTGCTCCAGTGCGCGCAAGTGCTTCTCTTTTGGCTTACGTTTCAGTGTTACTTTCTGCTTTTGCGGCTTCGGGTCTTTAGTGTGCAACCATTTTGCCGTTACGCCGGTATAAGCCCCACGGTCGGCAATGGCAAACTGGTGACGGTCGCCATCGCTGCGGGTCAGCGTCATCTGTGGGACAGGTTTACCGCTGGCCGTCATCGCACTACCGGCTTTCAGAAACAGGAGTTTCCCCGCTTTCACTGACACCGTCGCCCCGTTGCGGTCAGCCAGACGGGTCAGAAATACGGCGTCGGACTCCTGCGACTGGTCGATATGCGGTACCGGTATTTTTTTCAGTGAATCCGCGACGCTGGCCGTCAGTTTATTGCGCTTTGCAATGGTGCTGACCAGCTCACCGAGGGTAGTGTCGTGCCATGACTCTTCACGCCGCGAATTGAGCGTTCCGCGAAAGTCTGCACTACGCGCCCGGATGGTCAGGGTATCAGGCGCGCCCCGATGCTCAATCTCATCGACCGTGAAATCGCCCTTATTCAGAAGCGCCGAACCCTGCCAGCCAAGCCACAGCGTCAGCACCGCCCCGCGCAGGGGTAACTCGACTTTGCCGTCGGTGTCGTCGAGCTCAATGTCGAGCTGGTCAGCCTCAAAACCCCTGTTGTCGGTCATGGTGAGAGAAATCAGCCGGTCACTAAAATTGCTGGTAATGTCCTGGCTGTTCAGCGTCAGCATAAATGCCGGTGCAAGGCTGGTACCGGCGTCAATTGTCATGCCCGTAATCATGCGGTCAACCCTCCGAGCGCACCCTGCAGCTTATCAGTCAAATTACCGGCAGAGCCGAGAAGCTCGCTGGCCTGCTTATTCAGGTCGCCAAACATTGCCGTCAGTGATTCGTCGACCCGTTTCAGCGAAAGGGTGAAATCAATCTTTCTGGCCGCGCCGTCGCTGAAAAACTCAGTATGCGTGGTCGACACCGTCTCGACGATATACATCCCGAAGATATTGCCGGTTCCCTCAATCAGCGGCCAAGCTCTGCCCTCGTCGGCCATCAGTTCGACAGCCAGCAGAGATATACGACCGCCAGTAATGGCAGGATAAAGCGTACCGGCAAGCTGGATCGCGTTTTCCCCCTCGCCGAGAAACTGATACGCAGGAGGTTTGCCGACCCGGTCATTAGACGCCCAGCGGTAATTCTTCGAGTGCTGCATCGACTGATAAGGCAGGGTGCGACGTTCAAACACAAACATTCCAAGAGCAAGCATCATCATCAGCCTCCTTAATCGTGCATCATGCTAGCGCGGGCTTTGGCTCGCTTGTCGCGTTCATATTTTTCTAACGCATCCTGCAATTGGTTACCCAATTGACCACCCGGCGCGCCACCACCCGGCAGGTTGATTTGATAGGTCGGGCTGCTCTGGTCAATATAGGTACGACCGGCGGGAGCCGTGACAGGCTGATAAGCCTGATACCCACCAAGCGAGCTGGTTGTCGGAATATACCCCCCACCCTGACCAACCGGCGGCGCTTTTGCCGTTTCCGTATCAATACTGCTCGATTCCTTTTTAACAAGGCCGAGCTTTTCGAGAATTACATCGAGACCACCACGCAGTTTATTGAAAATATTCAGAGGCAACATCAGCGCATCGGCCAGTGCCTGACCAAATATGACGCCGATATTTTTGCAGCTATCGAGCGTCTCCTGCGTGGCCTTGACCGGTGCAATCAGGTCTTTAAACCACTGCCAGACGCCGCGCAGCTTCTCACCGAGTCCGTCAAAGATGGGAGCCAGTGGAGCGAACATTTCTCCGACCGGCGCAAAGGCGCTCATGATGCCCTCAATCACCCCCGAGAAAAATGCGCTGATGGGCTCCCAATATTTGCGGATGAGTAGCGCCCCGGCCACAATCGCCGCACCAACAGCCACAATCGGCCAGGTTATCGCACCGAGCGCTGTCACAATGGCACTACCAGCAACAGTAAAGACCGTACCCAGCACGCCAGCAGCGGCAATAATGGCGTTAATCCCCATGACAACCGGCCACGCAACGAGACCAATGCCGCCGATGATACCAATCAGAGCAAGTGCGCCACCGGCGATGATGCCGATAGTTTCCGCTAATTCCTTGTTATCCTTGATCCAGTTGTCGAGTTTTAACACATACTGCGTGGCGGTTTGGGTGAGCTTGCGCAGTGAGCTATCTTGCTGGTCGTATAGGTCGGTACCGACAGCCTCATAAGCAGACTGGAACTCTTTGAAGTCGCCGCCGAGGTTGTCCTGCATAACCTTGACCAGTTCCTCGGTTTTTCCGTCGGATGCCTTTATCGTAGCGGTGAGCTTATCGAGCTTTCCGCTTGCCGCTGCGGCCATCAGCACACTTGCAGACTTCATGGCCTCCTCGCCGAATATGGTTTTCACATATTCAGCTTTCTGACCAGTTCCGAGCTTGTTGCGCTCAAAACTGGCCTGCATTTCTTTCAGGATGGTAAATAACGGGCGCGTATTGCCTTTGCTGTCCGAGGTTTTAACACCCAACTCTTTGAGGGCATCGTATGCTTTGCCTGTTGGTGCCTGTAGTCTCGTTATTACAGCCGCGCCGCCCGTCCCAGCCATTGACCCCCTGATGTTATTATCATGAAGTGTGCCGGTAATCGCCGCCGCTTGTTCAAGACTCACTCCGGCATTTTTCGCAACAGGGGCAAGGTAACTTAATGAGTCACTTAGTCCCTGAAAATCAGCGGTGGTTTTGTTCATCGTGGTTGAAAGAACATCACCAATATGTGCAGCCGCGTCATTAGAAAGCTGAAAGGCGGCTTTTGTCCCCATCAACAGTTGCGCGTTTTCCTCCATTGTTTTTCTGTTCGCAAGTGACAGGTTGAGAGTCACAGGCGTCATGGCCGCTATAGCTTCATCATCACCACCACCTTTTGCGATAATAATCTGCGCACTGGCTGCATCATCGGCAGAGGCGGCAGTATTGTCGCCGAGCTGGCGCGCCTGTTTGCGTAGCGCCTCCATTTCTGGCGACTGCTTATCGACCCCGAGCACGGCCTGCAGCTCAGAGTTTTTCTGCGCAAAGTCATAACCTGGCATCAGTAATTTAACCCCGGCCATCGTTCCCGCTGTCGCGATACCGACCCCGGCAGCACCTGCAGCGGCCATGTTACCGGCAAGCTCCTTGCCTGATTTATATCGCTCTTTCACCCGGCCTAATTTAGCCTGCTGTGCATTGACGCGCGCCAGTGCCTCGCGCTGGCGGTTAAGCTGCGCCGTTGTCTCGCTGATGGAGGTTTTGAGCCGACGCTCATCGGCAGACAGGGTGCGGGTGTTAATACCGGCCTGCATCAGCTCGGAGCGCTGGCGCTGTACCGACGTTCTCAGGCTGTTGTATTTCGTCTGCAGCTCAGAGGCGGCACGCTTTGCCGCTTCGAGTGCCTGCGCCTGCGCCCGGGTCGGACTGGTGGTATTTTTAAATTGCACGGCCAGCTCACCGGCTTCTCGTTTCGCCTTATCAAGTGCCTGACTGGTCACGGCCAGTTGTGCGCTTGCCTTACGAAAGCCGTCGATTTTTGATGCCTGACCGTTCAGGTCACGCAGCCCTTTTTGTGTGTTGCGAATATCGCCCGACAGGCTTTTACTCGCGGTCTGGATGGATTTAAGCGGTCGGGTCGCCTGGTCGACCGCTTTCAGCAATACCTCAAGCCTCAGGTTATTACTCATTGTGGTTTCCGCTACGCTGCAGCGCCTTTTCGCGCCATGTGATGAGCTCGGTCAGGCTCAGGGAATAGAGCTCTGATGGCGGCCAGTGGAATATCACTGCAATATCCGCCATCAGGTCATCGGTCGACAGGTCGGGCGGGAAATCTATTCCGCCGAAGCCGGTGACAAAAAACCAATCACCTTAGCGGCCAGCGACAGCATATCGGGCAGGTTCATCGCGGTTAACTCCTGCGTGGTGAGCGCGGGATAGGTCATGCGAGGCAAAACTTTAATCAGCGCATCGACTTCGGACTGCGCCACCGCCGCCAGACTGACGCCGCGCAGGGTACCGGCATTCGGCTCAATCAGGGTGACTTTATCAATCGTCTGACCGGCGCGCTTAATCGGCTTATCGAGGGTCACGACGTTCGGGTTTACGGTGTCAATTTCATTGCCAGCCGTATCAACAAATTCAGCGGTTTTACGTGGTGCTTTTGCCATGATGTTTTTCTCTGCTCTGAAAGGGGATTAATAACCGGCCAGCAGTGCTGACCGGTCAGGGAGTTACAGCCCGATTGCGCGGCGGTGCTGTTCCAGACGGTCGACGCCGTTCACCTTCTCGACCATATTGACGGTGTCGATTTCGATGACGTCGCTACCATCAATCGTGAGGCGGTAATAGGTGCAGACGGTCGACAGTTTGGTCGAGGTGTTTTCACCCTGCTTATTTTCGCCGCCGTCGATTTCTTTATGACGGCCACGCATGACCACCTCAACCGCCACTATTTCGCCGGTGTCGTCGCGCTGGTAGGATCCAGCAAAACGCAGCGGTACGGCGTCAGCACCCGGCGCGGCATACTGCGCCCACAGCGCCACATCAGGCAGGCCACCGACAGACCATTCGACAGTGAGCGCATCATCGTCGAGACCGAGGTCAATCGCCGCCGCACCATTCATACCGCCGCCGCGATAGTTTTCGAGCTTGCGGGTCAGCTTCGGCAGCGTCACGGACTCAACAACGCCCATGTAGCTCAGACCGTCGTTGAACATATTCAGATATTTGAGTTTGCGGGGTAGTGCCATGTTATTTCAGGCTCCTTAGCTGTTGACCGATTCGGCCAGATTCACCAGATATTTATCGGTGATGCGCTGGCGCAAGGTCAGGCTTTCCAGTGGTGGAACCGGCGTATAGTCGTAGTCGATATACAGTTTCCCGGCCTTGAGGGTTTCCTTATCGTTCGATTCCTCGTCGAACCAGCATTCACCGTCCACGATGTAGCCATTTGATTTCAGCTCGCGGAATTTGGCGTTAATACCGTCGACAATGTCACGGATAAGCGATGCGGTGATGGGTTTGTCGACCGCCCACATGTGCGCCTCGGCCATCGTGTCGGCCAGCACCTGCGCGGTGCGGGTGTAGTTCTCAAACAGGAAAAGCGGGTCATCAGAGCAGGTGCGGTTACCCCAAAAGCGGAAACCATCCTTGCGCACCAGCGTCGTGACCCCGGCCTCGTTGAGCAGGTCAGCATCGGTGCCGGATGCCTGCAAATCCCAAAATACTGAGGCGCTGATGCCGGTGACACCCTGCACGCCGACGTTAGACAGGGTTTTGTGCCAGCCGACGGTCTGGTCGATGTAGGCGCGCAGACCGAGTGCGCGCGCAGTGGCGTAGGCCGTTGCGGTGGCATTCGCGGTGGTGTCCCATGCGAGGAAATCAGGCCAGATGACCATCAGCTCACGCTGGCTGAAGTTATCGCGGTATTTGATGGCGTCTGAAATGGTCTTACAACCCCATGCGCTGACATAACCAAACGCGCGCAGACTGATACAAACCGACGCGAGGGCAGTTGCGACTTCCTGCGTATCGAGACCCGGCACGCCGAGAATGCGCGGCTTAACGCCGGTAACCGCTTCGGCAGTCAACAGCGCCTTGATACCGGTGTATTTACCGTTCTCATCCGTGCCGCCGATGATGTTAGAAATGGTCTGCGCTTCGGCGTCTTCTCCGGTACCTTCGGCAACACGCACGACAACGGTGACGGGTTTTGACTGGTCGGCGATGGCCTGCAGGGAGGCAGACAGCGTGCCTTTTTTACCGGCTTTCGCAATGGCGCTCTGCACATTGGTAATCAGTACCGGCTCGTTGAGGGGAAATGTCGCGGCATCCGCATCGCTGGCCGTGCAGACCATGCCGACGATTGCAGTCGCGACCGTAGAAATAACACGCGTGCCGTCATTGATTTCGATGACCTGCGTGCCGTGGTGAAAATCACTCATCCGGTTAACTCCGTGGTTAGTGGGCGAGTGTTATTGTCCTGGCTGGTCTGGTGAGGGGCTATTTGTCGGCGATGGATAGCCGATGGCACATAAACAAATTAAAAAAAGACGGGCATCAGCCCGCCCTGCGTTACTCCGGTTTAACCGGCCACTCGATATCCGGTGCTGTTGAGGTATCAACTGCGTTCAGCGCCTGAATGTATTTCATCCACGCAATCAGACTGGCCTTGTCATCGTCGCTGATGATGCCGAGCTGCAGTTCGGTTTGCCACAGACTGATTGTGCTTTGCGCCCCGGCAAGAAATGCGGATTTTTTCCGTTCTGCCTCCCGAACCTGACCACTTTTCTGCGCGTTTTCATCTGTGACCCACTCGCTACCGTTCCACTTATCATATGGCGTTGAAGGTGCAATAGTGGTCACGTCGTCAGCATACTCACCCGGAGAGGTAATATACACAGGCTGACCGGTTGCCGTGTCATAAACCGTTTCGCCCCGATGGTCTGCGACATACTCCCACCCGTCAAGGCTGGCTGTGCGACACACGGCAAAGCCGTCTTTTGCTTCGACTGGTGCATCGGTGCAGGAGTTAGCAGGAATACCCACCCCCACGGCCAGAAACTCGACTGATGACGTAAGATATTCACGCGTCATGCCATTGTAGTTATAGATGGTAATATCACCAGCCTTTGAGGCAATTCCGTTTTTGTTCAGTGTTGCTTTCGCCATTATGCAGCCCTCACGATGTAGTTAAATGCGATGTTGCGTGGTCGTGTCTCTGAGCTCCCAGCATTTTCAATTGCCTGAATCTGCCCGCCGTCTGGCTGGTTAATACTGTACGTCAGCGTCCCGTTTAAGCTGCCATCAATACCAATGACATTTCCGCTACCTGCGCTACCTGCGCTCATGAGCAATCTGTGCGAGTGGCTTTGATAGGCGTGGCTCTGACTGCTTAACAGTGCCCGACCTACATCAATCCCCCGGCTATCATCCCATCCACGAATAAACTCGCCTCGCATATCCGGTAGCACACCGGATGGATAGGTAACACCCAGCTTGCTGTATTTATTCTTATCAAATGGCGCACCATTTACTTTCAGAAATACCATATTTTTCATGTCGTCAAACACGTCACTCGGCATTTGAGCAAGCGGCCACGCAAAAGGGGAGCCAATCACCGGCGCACCACTCCCCACCCCAAGATAAGCAGCGACACTGGCGGCATCACTTTTACCCAGCATGGCACGCATGAACTCACTGAGCGAGGTCACTGCTGCCTGCTTTTCACCCGTAAAATAGGGCATGGTATTTTGCTGCGTTACCAGTTCCGCGATAGCTGTCAGTACATCGTTAAGGGGCTGCTTTCCATTCAGCAAAGTGTCAAGCCCGAGGTTTTTTCGTGCTTGCTCTGCCGTTGTTGCTCCTGTTCCTCCTGCATTAACCTGAAGTGCGATGACCTGACCGTTATTGACGACCCTTGCACCCCATTCCCCGTCTTCTCGAATGACCAGACATTTTTTCATGTCCGGTGTATAGAGTACGGTCTGATTTGGACTCGTAGGATTAACGATATTGAAAAGCCCGATATTCTGTAAAAACTTCTGTTTGTCTGGAATATCTGCGCCGTTCTCACGCTTAGCCAACATGCCAACAACCAGCGAATCAACGTACTCACGCGTTGCCAGTACGACCGACGGGTCAATTTTAAGGGTGATGGACGCCGCGCTCGATACAATCAGAATCATGCGAATGGTCTGCGTGCGGCCGCTTCCCTCCTGTAGTTGTGGCTTATATGTCTCCGGGCAGTTCGCCACGGCAATAAGTACACCTGCATCGTCATATAGACCAATTTCACGGATCCAGAATCCCCCCTCATTCTCAGGAATAATCTGTTCCGCGATGATCTGGTTGGTATTGGCCGGGTCAACGGTCAACAGGTTCAGCGGCGCGATGCGCTTCTGGTTAATGAGCTTCGTCTGCGCCGGGTCAGGGGTCGGCAGCGTACCATTTGCATCACCGACGGCCATCTGCGTCAGGTTGAGTTTGGTACCGAGTGCCGCCGCGTTCGCCAGCCGCGCCGCGCCCTGATTGGTCAGAATGGCAAAATATTTTGCGGTCATGCGTTCACTCTCAGGTTATCAATCAAATGGATGGCCGAGGCCGGGTAATATTCACCGCCGACGATAATTTCCTCGGGGGTGTAGGGGTAAACGGTCAGCGCGTCGCCGTCGTAGCATCCCGCTCCGACATACAGCTCACCGGTTGTACTCAGGCTTATAGCAAGCCCTGTCAGGTGACGACTTGCCGGTTTGGCGTCTTCAATCAGGCGCTCAAGCTCCTGATACATTTCGTCAGTGATACCGCTATCGAGTACGCCGACAACGAGGCGGAATGTTCCTGGCTCTTCGTCGAGCTGCCACCACTCGCGTACCTCAATCAGAAAGCCGAGCGGCTCAACCACTCGACGCAATGCGCTGATGGTGCCTTTGTGCTGATGGACGAAAAATGAGGATGCGCAGACGCTGCGCTTTGTCGCCTCCGTCCACTTCTCATCCCACCTGTCAACCGACAGCGCCCACGCCAGATAAGGCAGCAGGTTTACCGGGCAGGTGCGCCAGTTCCACAGGGTGCGCAACGGTACCGGTACGCGCTGAATCTCAGAGAGTGCGGCAGCGGCGGCAACTTCCAGCGGCGACGAGCCAACGGGTAACAGCCGGTCACTCATCCGAGCCTCCGATAGTTATCTGGTACTCGGTGCAGTTCGACGCCTGCGACTTACTCAGCACAATGTCGGCCTGCGGTGATGCCAGCTCGACACGCTGCACCCCCTCAACATGCAGCGCCGCGTAAATGGCTGACAGACGGATATCACGCCCGAGGCGGTGCTGCGCGCTGATGTAGCTCTGCAGCTTCTGCTCTGATGCCAGCCTGATGGGCTCAGATTCGGGGCCGGGGTAAACGTAGAGCGTCGCGTCAATCTGGTACGGCACAATCTCGGCTGACTGGACGGTCACCCGGTCTGCCACCGGGCGCACATCTTCGGCATTCAGCGCTTTATCAACAATCGCCAGTAAATCAGGGCTGGCGGTGCCGTCACCCTCTCGGGATAACACCGTAATCGTCACGCAGGCTGGCGACGGGCTTGCGACCGAAACGTCAGCGACCCGCCCGTCGGCGCTGCGACCGTGATACTCGTATGCGCCGACCGGCCCCGCCACGCTCAAGCCCTCAAACGCCTGTTGCGTGCGCAGACGCAGGTCAGTATCGGATTCCATAACGGCAGGTGTCGGCGGGATGGTGGTGTCATCCGCCGGGGTGATGGTCAGGCGTTCGGTATTGTTGTTCCCGGCCACGACGTCGAGGTCGTTACCGGCGGAGTAGGCCAGCGTCACCGCCTGCGCGGCTTCGTTCACCCGCTGACGCCAGATAACTTCACGGTAGGCGTTTTCCTGCAGCAGCTTAACAATCGGCTCTGACTCAAGTGTGAGCGTCCGGGCAATGGCCTCCTGCTGGTCTTCGGGATAGAGCGAAATCAGCGTCGCAATGCGTTCCGCAAGGATAGTTTCATAGTCCAGTTCCTCAACCACATCGGGAACGGGTAACTGACTCAGGTCAACGGTTGCCATAGTGATTTAACTCAGTGAAACAGTGGTTGAAACTGACGCACCGGTATCGGTGCGCATCCCGGTAATATCGACATACATCTCGCCAGCGTCACCAGTCTCAAAGCTGATGGATGTAAGCCTGATGCGCGGCTCCCACTTCTGGATAGCCGAATAGCACGCCACCATAATTTGCAGCCTGAGCGCCGGGTTTTGCGGCATATCAATAAGCGCTGAAAGAAGCGAGCCATATTCACGACGCATCACCCGCGAGCCTACCGGCGTCAGCAGAATGTCGCGCATGCTCTGGCTGATGTGTTCAGTGTCGCTGATACCGAGGCCGGTATTTCGGTTCATACCCTGATAACGCACTGTCATTGAATCCCCTTCGTCCAGCTTCCGCCGCTCTGCACATTGCCGTGGTCATGGTCATCAACCTGCACACCGTTAGAGGTTAATTTCCCGCCAGAATGCTCGATGTTGCCGCTCATCTTGCCGCCTTTCTTCACCTCAAGCGTCGCCGTCGTCAGCTTATTGGTGCAAATCACCTCCGGGGTGTCGAGGGTGATACTGGTCGAGGCTTTCACCAGTACCAGCGGTACGGTTGCAGTGATGGACTCCGATGCCGTCACGTCGGCAGTTTTGATACCGCTGACCGTCAGCGCGCCGGTCTCGGGCTCGTACTCAATGACCGCACCATCAGGGAAAGCCACATGCCACGCATCCGCCGAGGCAGACGGGGCGGGGTTATCGTCGGAGAAAATACCCGGCAGCACGAAAGCGGTATCAAGCTCGCCACCGATTGCCAGCAGCAGAACCTGCTCACCGACCGAGGGAGCCCACCACGTCCGCGAACGACCGGCGCGGGTGGTCAGCCAGTTCAGCCATGTAGTCTGGATCCCGCCGCTTTGTACGCGGCACAGCCCCTGCACGGTATCAACCTCAGTCACCACACCTGAGCGGATGAGGTTGCGAATCGCACGCGCGAGCTCCTGTATCGTGGATAACGTATTCATAGTGCAAGGATGCCTCTGGTCTGGAACCGCGCCAATTCGCGCAGCTCCGGTGGTGGTTCACACAATATTTATTTGCCGAGGTGCCTGATAATGACGTCTTCAATCATCTGCTCATCGTCGCGGGTAAAACCGAGCAGCGGGCGCGCCTCGTACTGCACATCCCGGCTGTTGCGGTTTGGCCGGTCTTTGAGACCGTACTGATGCACCCGCGCCATGCGCTGCACCTTGCCGGTAAACTCCACCACCGCCGCACTGTCGCTGCCTTTGGCTTTCATAAAGCGACTGGTGCGCAGTTTGGCGAACATTTCGCGCTTAATACGGCCTTTCTTGCTCCTCACCGGCTGGCGCTTACGCGCGGCATACGTGGTGCCGTCGGGTGCCTGCTGGCGCTTGATGCGCTGTTGCTGACTGGTACGCAGCTTTTTCGCAACCTCAGCCGCCATTTGCCGACGTGCCGCCGGTGACAGGCTGGCAATCAGACCGGCAAGGCGTTCCTGCAGCGCGGTTAATTCACTCATCCCACTTACTCACCAGTTCGCCTTTAACGTACAGCTCGACCGGGCGCGTCACCGGCTCAGGCAGCGGCGGCTCAGGGGCATAGCTGACATGCAGCGCGCCGTCGACCTCTTTGACGAGCGTGCGCTCGGTGAGCCTCAGGCTGATACTGATATCGAGCGAATCGTCGTTATTGATATCAATAATCCAGGTGAATCCTTTTTCCCGCCCGTCGTCGGTGGTCATAATGTCCGGCTGATGTTCACGCAGCCACGCCTGCACCGGCACGAATATCAAATCAAGGTCACCGGTGAAGTCGGTCACCACCACGTTAAGCACGTACACTTTTTCAAACGACAGCGAGCTCGCCAGTCGGGAATCGGTATGTCCGTTGTCGGCAAACAGGCGCAGCATATCTGGGTTGTTTCGGAGCTGCGGCACGGCGTTAATCAGCGCTTTGCGCAGGCTTTTGTGCTTCTGCATCGAGTTCATCCTGACAGTGTTTGACGGTTTTGACCTGCAGCGCGCAGGCGGTCAACGCGCCCTCAAGGCGGCGGATATCCGCGCTCAGGTCGCCATTGGTTTTCGGGTCACTTCCCGGCATCGGGCAAAGGCTCACCCTCGGGCATCCGCTCACCACAATCACCGGCGCTGGCGCAGGTGGCGCGGGTGTGCAGCCGACGCACAACATCAGGCAGAGCAGCGTTATACCAGCGGCGAAAGGCTTCATTTTCATTAAGTAACCTCGTTATCGTCTGCTCACGGCGGCTGGCCTCTGCGCTAGCCTTTGCGAGCTGTTCGCGCAGTGCCACCTGCGCAGATTCATTACGTCTGGCAAGCTGACCGGCAACACTGAGCTGATTTTTCAGCATGCCAATCGTCGTCTTTTGTTCGCTCGCGACGCGGTTTGCTGTCTCAAAGGAGCGGGATAAATTGCCGTTCTCATGGCGCAACCACAGCAGCCCAAGCACAGCCAGCACCAGCGCAGAGGCCAGAAACATCACAATGACTCTGGACACAGACCAGCCCCCTCAATGCGCTGGCGGTAAGTCTCGCGAACGGCCTTAAAGGTCAGCATACAAATCAGGTAAATCAGCGCCGTAAGGATCCAGCCAGCCCCAAGCAGACAGCCCGTGGTAACAGAGAAAATAATGAGAGACCATGCCCGACGCCCCTGAGAGGGCTTGCGGCAAAAGACGGCGCGGAATACCTTCATCAGGTCTGGATTGACGGGAATACTTTTGCCCGTATTTCGCAGCCAGTGCTCATAAGCAACCACCCCGGCGAGGCTCGCCGTAATGCAGATAAAACTGCCAAACAGCGCCCATGCGGCAACAAAGTTAACGGCGGCGCTTTGCGGCGATCCCAGCCCCCAAAGCAGTACCAGTGCCAGCAGGGCATCGAACATCAGGGAACGTAAATATTTTTTCATTGAGTTACTCCTTTCATGCAATACGCCAGTTCCCGCGCGCGGCGGTTTTCCAGCCCTTTGTTTTTAGTGCCATTGACGTACACCCAGCGGGTAAGCTGGTCGCATGCCTGCCACCACTGATGACGCTTGATGTAAGAGACCAGCGTCGAGCGACAGGCCGCGCCGGTGCCGACGTTAAAAGAGAAACTGACCAGCGCGTCGTAAACCGGCTGCGGCATGGTGACCGGCACGCAGACCGCGAGACGGCGCTCGGTGTTCAGCACGTCGGCGACCAGATTTGCCGCCGCTTGGCGCTCGGTGATATCGTGTTTCGGTACCACCCCGGCAGTGTGGCCGATGCCTGACGTCCACACGCCCGCGCTGCACTGGTAAGGTGTCAGGCGACATCCTTCAAGGTCGGCAATCAGCGCCAGACCATCAGGCGAGGTATTCAGCAGACGAAAATCAGGCATCAGTGCCGCCAGCGCCAGCACTGCGGCCACACTGCAACGTTTAACGATTGAGCTCACGGGTCACCCCTTTGTCGATTCCCATTTCGGTCAGGTAACGAAAGGTTTTGCGCCGGTACCAGAAATTCACCGCCGCCGTAAAAATGGCGCACAGACTACCCACATACAGCGCCAGTTTTTCGGGTGACATTGCCCCGAAATACGCCAGACCCACGGCCAGCCAGTAGGCGATAAACGTGGTAATTTTTTCCATACTCAGTCCCATAGGTTCAGGGTCTCCGCCGTGGGTGAGGTTTCAACGTCGGGCAGGTCAATCGCCGTGCCATGCGGCAGAATGACGCCCAGCTCAGACAGACCGGGGTTGGCCTGCAGCACCGACTCAACCACGCCCTCAGTGCGCCCGTAATACCGGGCGCAAAGCGCGTCGAGGGTGTCGCCCTGCATCGCGTAGACTTTCATCAGAGCTGACCCACTATGCAGCGCGGCTTATCCTGCAGGCGCGAGACCGACCAGCGCATATCCCGCCACAGGTCATCAATGGTGGTTTCGACGCTGTCGGCTTTTTTGTCACCCTTGCCGGTGGCCTCAACGCCGCGATAACGCTCATACAGGGTGGCGGTCGCCATCGCCGTCACGGCGCTGAGGTAGTGGAAAACGCGCACATTCTCGCCGTCGATTTCCTCAGCGTCAGGCACGTCGGCCAGTGTCTTAAACCCGGCGGCAATCTGGCGCAGCCGGTAGTCGTAAAGCTCCGCATTGGTTTCCGCCATGCCGGTCTTGATGGCGTTGCGCAGGCGCGCATCGGAAACCGTCTGCTCAAGGCGCATGAGCTCGCGCACCCGCTTCGGATCCACATCAGGAAAAAAGAACGTATTTTTAATCACTGCGTCGCCCGTCTCCGGTGCGGGAATCACCACGCCCGGTACGTCCTGCGGTTCGTCGGGCTGATTCAGTATTACTGTCGTCATGACAACCTCATTAGGTTGGGCGGTGGACGCCGGTCGCCGTCAGGGTCAAAACCCGCTTTGACCGGCGTGCCGCCCGGCTCGGGGAGCGTTCAGTTAACCGGCGGTTTTTACCGCCTTTGGTGGACGCCCGCGCTTTGCCGCCGGTCTGGCGACAGGTTTGCGCGTGCGCGGTTTAGTCGTTTTACGGGGTGCTGCCTCTGGCTTTGGCTTCAATGCCCGCTCCAGTCGCTCAATCTCTTTGCGCACACCGGCATTGCGGTCGAGCTGCATCGCGCGCTGAAACTGCGCCAGCGCTTCGGCGCTCTGACCGGCATCGCGCAGGGTCAGGCCGGTCACCTTATGCAGGCGGGCGCGCACCATATCGGGAACGTCAGCACCGTCGGTCAGACTGAGGGTGGTCAGCAGTAATGCGAGGTCGACAGGCTCACCGGCATCGCGCAGGCGTAGTGCCGCAAGCGCCACCTCCTCAACCAGCATGTAAGGCGTGGTGCGGCGATGGTCTGAGGTGAGGCCGTATTTCAGCGCGTAGGGCGCAATTTCCAGCGCGCCAGCAACGTCACCGGCATCGAGACGCCACAGCATGACGGTCATCAGAATGTCATCCTGCGCGCCACGGCCATCAGCCAGCACACCGGCAACCCACGGCGCATAGAACGGCAGCAGCTCGCGCTTTTTCGCGGCTTTCAGTTCGTTTGAACGAATGGTTTTTAACGTGCGGCGGTCATCGGCCAGCTTTACCAGCATCTGCTCGTAGGCGGTTGCGTGGCGCAGCGGGGCTTGTTCCCGCTGCGCGGCTTGAGAGGCCGAGACCCGCATCATGTGACGCTGTGCGGGGCTCGTCATGGTCTTACTCTCCGCTTTCCGGTGCTGCAGGTGCGGTGAAATCGCCCAGGGTGATGTTTTCCAGCAGGCACCCGGCAGCATACGCCTCGACCACATAGTCGATGTTCATCGACTCGTAGTTTTCCACGCGGTCTTTCTTCGGATTCTCATCAATGCTGCGGCGGTGGCTCTCATCCATGAAGTAGATAGAGAGGTTTTCCAGCGTGGTCACGAATACCGCATTCGCCGGGAAGTACGGCACGCGCACGGCTGGCAGGTTGCCGATGCGCTTCTGGCTGATGATGATATCCGCCGCGAGCGACTCGGTGTTTTCCTGCTGTTTGTTGACCAGCGGGAAATATTTGTCAGCCAGCAGTTTACGGCCAACGATGGCAACGAGTTTCGGGTCATCCTGATAAATCTCGTCAATCAGGGTGTTGGTACCGTCCATCACCAGCGCGTCGAGGTTCTCATAGTCGCCGTTCTTACCGACGCGAATCACCGCCGAAACGACCTTACCGTCAGCGTCGGTGATGTTGCTCATCACGCGCGCCGGGGCTTCGTTGCGGTACTTCTGCAGCCAGCCGACAGCCACATCCTGCAGCATCGGGTTTTTGCTGCGGTCTGAGGTATCAGCGCGGGTGGTACCGTTGAACCCGGCCATGATGAAATCGAGCGCCTGACGCTGGACGATGGCGTCGCGGATGCGGCGCTGGAAGTCCTGAAAACGCGCCCACAGGTCGAGGCGTTTGTAGGTCAGATGGAAGTCAAAGTTAATCTGATTGCACTCGTACTTGTTGGACTCAAGCGCGGTGAAATCTGCGGTCTGGCGCTCCTTGTCGCCCGAGGTGTCGGTCGTGCTGGCGATGGTGCCGGTCACACCAACGCCGATTTTCTCACCCTTCATTTCTGCGACCGGCAGAATATTAATCGTCTGCAGAAACGCGGATGACGCCTGCACGGTGTTCATCAGCGTTTGCGTGACGGACGGCTCGACGGTGAATTTTTTGCTGACGTCATCAACGCTGATGCCGTTCAGTTTGGCGAGCTGGGTCAGATAGGCATTGAACTTAAAACGGGTTTCCTGACGCATAGTATTTCCTGTTTGAATTAATCGGTTAGTCACAGCATCGGGCGGGGTGCCGCCCGGTCTCGGTCTGCGGTTTATCAGCAGTCGGTCAGCAGCTCATCGCCGCCACCGCCGCTGGCTTTTGTGCGTCGCGGCTGGCTGAAACTTTCGGTTTTGTCGAGGGTGGTTTTCAGGGCGGAAAATGCCTGGCTGGTTTCTTCAACCTTGCCGGTCAGCTCCTGTTTGAAGGCGGCAAACGCGGTTTCCATAGCGGAAAGGCGCTCATCCTGTTTGTTCAGGTTGGTCTGCACATGCTCGCTGACGGTGGTCACCGCTTCATGCACATCATTCAGGCGTGCATCGTCACTGACCTGCTTACGGCTGAAAATGGCTTTCACCTTATCGGCCAGGCTGTTGAGCACCGTGTCGGGAACGTCTTCAAATTCCAGCTCGGCCAGCGTGGCGGCGGAAAAGACGTTTTCAGGATTGGCCTTAAAGCGCTGCAGCGGGTTGTGCTTCGCGTTGCGGCAGAATTCGAGGTATTCAGTGCCGAGGCTCGCCGGGTCATCGGTGACAGCAAGGCCGACGAGGTAGCATTTGCCGGTATTGGCAAAATTCGGCTGAATTTCCATTGAGGTGTAGACCTTCTGCGCGGCTTTATTCATCGCAATAAGGTCATCGGTCGGGGTGATTTTAGCGAACAACGCCCATTTGCCGTTAAGCGCAGAATCGTCGTCAATCTTCTCGGCTTTCAGCTCGGCCACATCGCCATAACGTTTGAATATGCCATCAGGCAGCAGGCCGCGCAGGTGTTCGAGGTTGATGCGGCAACCGTAGACGCGCGGGTCGTAGGTTTCGGCCATTTCCTGAATATCGCTGGCGCTGATAATGCGCCCGTCGCAGGTATCACCCTCGACGCCGATGCGGAACCACTTTGAGACTTTTTTTGCCATTGTCAGGAGTCCTGAGGTTGGGGTTACTGGTCACCGCCAGTTTCCAGACTCAGGCCACACCAGACCACCAATGACGACTGGACAACCGCCCACACAACAGCACCTTAGCGAATCACCGACAGCCATTAAGTAGCCTTGCCCTGAATCCACTACGGCGAGGCATCAATGACCATTTCCACCGATACAACCTTGTTGCATGACCCGCGACGGCAGGCATCACTGCTTTACTGGCAGGGCTTTTCCGTGCCACAGATTGCCGAAATGCTGCAGGTCAAGCGCCCGACCGTGCAGAGCTGGAAGCAGCGCGACGGCTGGGACGGCATCGCACCGATTTCCCGCGTCGAAAGCAGCCTTGAGGCGCGCCTGATACAGCTCATCGCCAAGCCGCAAAAATCAGGCGGCGACTTCAAAGAGATTGACCTGCTCGGGCGGCAGATTGAGCGACTGGCGCGCGTTAACCGCTACAGCCAGACCGGCAACGAGGTCGACCTAAACCCCAATGTCGCCAACCGCAACAAAGGCGAGCGTAAGAAGCCGAAAAAGAACTTTTTCAGCGACGAGGCTATCGGGAAACTGGAGGAACTATTTTTCGACCAGTCTTTCGAGTACCAGTTGCAGTGGTACCGCGCAGGGCTGGCGCACCGTATTCGCGACATCCTCAAATCCCGCCAGATTGGCGCGACGTTCTATTTCTCCCGCGAGGCGCTGCTGCGCGCACTCAAGACCGGCCATAACCAGATTTTTCTGTCGGCCAGTAAAACGCAGGCTTACGTGTTCCGTGAATACATCATCCAGTTTGCGCGGCTGGTCGACGTTGACCTGACCGGCGACCCGATTGTCATCGGCAACAACGGCGCAAAGCTGATTTTTCTCGGCACTAATTCCAACACCGCGCAGAGCCATAACGGCGACCTGTATGTCGATGAAATATTCTGGATCCCGAATTTTCAGAAGCTTCGTAAAGTCGCGTCGGGCATGGCCTCGCAGAAGCACCTGCGCTCGACCTACTTTTCGACACCTTCCACGCTGGCGCACGGCGCTTATCCCTTCTGGTCTGGCGAGCTGTTCAACAAGGGGCGCAGCCGTATTGCCGACCGCATCGAAATCGACATCAGTCACGGCGCGCTCGCCGGTGGTCAGCTCTGCGACGATGGCCAGTGGCGGCAGATTGTCACTATTGAGGACGCCCTTGCCGGTGGCTGCACCCTGTTCGACCTCGACCAGCTCAAACGCGAAAACAGCGATGAGGACTTTAAGAACCTGTTTATGTGCGAGTTTGTCGACGATAAAGCGTCGGTATTCCCGTTCGAGGAGCTGCAGCGCTGCATGGTCGACGTGATGGAAGAATGGGAGGACTTTGCCCCGTTCGCCGACCATCCGTTCGGCTCGCGTCCTGTCTGGATTGGCTACGACCCGTCGCACACTGGCGACAGCGCCGGGTGCGTCGTGCTCGCGCCGCCGGTGGTTTCGGGTGGCAAGTTCCGCATGCTGGAGCGCCACCAGTGGAAGGGCATGGACTTTGCCGCACAGGCAGAGGGCATCCGTAAGCTGACCGAAAAATATAACGTCGAATACATCGGCATTGACGCAACCGGCCTCGGCCTCGGCGTATTCCAGTTGGTGCGCTCATTCTACCCGGCGGCACGGGGCATCCGTTACACCCCCGAAATGAAAACCGCGATGGTGCTCAAGGCAAAAGACACCATTCGACGGGGCTGTCTGGAGTACGACGCCGGGGCAACCGACGTCACGCAGTCGTTTATGTCGATTCGCAAAACCATGACCAGCAGCGGGCGCAGCGCCACCTACGAGGCCAGCCGCACCGAGGAAGCCAGTCACGCCGATATCGCATGGGCAACCATGCACGCCCTGTTAAACGAACCGCTTTCCGCCGGTAGCGGCATGCAGCCTAAATCTATTCTGGAGTTCAACTAAAATGGGTAAGCAAAAATCCCGTAAAGCCGCTGCGCAGAAGACCAGCAAGCCACAACAACTGACCGCCAGCGCACCGCCAAAAACAACAGCGTTCACCTTTGGCGAGCCAGTGCCGGTACTCGATAAGCGCGATATTCTGGATTACGTCGAGTGCATCAGTAACGGCAAATGGTACGAGCCGCCGGTCAGTTTCTCCGGGCTGGCAAAGAGTCTGCGCTCTGCTGTACATCACAGTTCACCGATTTACGTTAAGCGCAACGTGCTCGCGAGCACCTACATTCCGCACCCGCTGCTGTCTCGTCAGGATTTCAGCCGCTTTGCGCTCGACTATCTGGTATTCGGCAACGCCTTTCTTGAGCAGCGCCACAGCGTCACCGGCCAGTTAATCAAGCTGCTTGCCTCACCGGCCAAATATACCCGGCGCGGGGTCGACGATTCGATATTCTGGTTTGTGGAAAATTTCACGCTGCCGCATGAGTTCGCGCCTGATACCGTGTTTCACCTGCTGGAGCCCGATATTAATCAGGAGATTTACGGCCTGCCCGAATATCTCAGCGCGCTTAATTCCGCCTGGCTGAATGAATCCGCGACGCTGTTCCGCCGCAAGTATTACCAAAACGGCGCGCACGCGGGTTACATCATGTATGTGACCGACCCGGCGCAGAGCGCGACCGACGTCGAATCGCTGCGCGAGGCGATGCGTAACTCGAAAGGGCTCGGCAACTTTAAGAACCTGTTTTTCTACGCCCCCGGCGGAAAACCGGACGGCATCAAAATCGTGCCACTGAGCGAGGTCGCCACAAAGGATGACTTTTTCAACATCAAGAAAGCCAGCGCCGCCGACCTGATGGACGCGCACCGCGTGCCGTTCCAGCTTATGGGCGGCAAGCCCGAGAATATCGGCTCACTCGGCGACGTTGAGAAGGTCGCAAAGGTATTCGTGCGTAACGAGCTGTCGCCGCTACAGGACAGGTTCAGGGAGGTAAACGACTGGCTCGGCATGGAAGTCATCAGGTTCAAAGAGTACACGCTCGACAACCCGGAATAACTCCCCCTCAAGCCGCCAGCAAGGCGGCTTTTTCACGCCCCGCCACCATCACGCCCCAGACGCGCCACACGCGCACGACCACACCAGACCACCAACGAACCGACAACGACCACAACCGCGCCATCACGACGCGCTCAGACGATAATTTTTATCATTACGCACCACCGCTGGCGCGCAATGCTTTCCCCGCCACGCCTGCCCGCTTTATGGGTCGGTTTTAATGCAGTTGCATGACCACTCTGGATCCGCGCCAGCACTGGCGGCGCACGGCCAGAACGGGCAACCCCGGCGCATGCAAAACAATGCACCTGTTGCATGCAGGGCTAAAAAACGGGAAATTCGCCGAAAATGGCATAAAAAAACCGGCTTTAATCGTGCCGGTCTGGGGCGGTTGCTCAGGGGCAGGCTAACGCCTCGCGGGGCTCGTTGTTCAACCCCGCCAGCACTGAAAGCGAGTTTCAGCACCGGCGGCGTTTATTAATGCAGCCAGCTATCGTCCTCCCATACCTGCTGCATGATTTCCATTACTCGTTTTTTATCTTCGTCCAGTTTTAAACCGCTTAGCTCAACGCCATTTGCAGAACCTTTGCGAATGCGGATAGCTGTCTTTGGGTAGATAGGTTGAAGATTTCGGTACAGCTCAGCCTCAAGTGCATCCAACGTTGCCTGACTAATTTTTTGCTCTTTATCCAACGTGATATTGATTCTCATAATCTAATCAGCCTTATAAAAAATATCATCTTCGGTTTCGTTATTTTCGCTGTTTGCTAAGTCTGCAATGAGAGTGAGCGCGAGCTTTAAGTCTGACGGCTTGCAGTTTGCAATTAGAGATACCTCGGCAATAAATTGCACACAAGCCCACTTTTGCTGCGTTCGGCTGAAATGTTCGCCAACCATGAAATCCCTCCCATAGGGTTACTGTATATTTATACAGTAGCACGTATTGGCAAAAGATGGGAAGAAAAAAAACGAATAGGGCGATTGCCGTATGTACATGATATGGATGAGTATTAACGGTTATTTTTTCGATGCCATTTCCGCTAAAACCGCAACCCGCCTAAGGATTTTACTGGCTTGCACCTGATGTGAAGGGGCAGCGGCGAAGATTTCACCTTTTGACGTTCCGCGCACCCATCGACCGTTAAAGCAACTTTTACCACCGGCCATCAGGTGCAGGGCTTCGCCCCGGCTGATAGTTATGCCGGTTGTCAGATGTATCTCGTCGATAGTTTTCGCTATAGCTGCGCTTTGCTCATCCGTTCCGTGGATGAATTTTCGCCGTATTGCTGGTTTTTGCTTCCTGAGTCTGTTGGTCAGCTCTCGTCTTTCGCGCCGACTCAGTGGTTTTGATAAATCCAGTATCGGTGGATCGCTTTCGCTTCCCGTACAGTTATTGACAGAACTCCGAGAGGGCGCAGGAGCGCCCTTAACGTCAACGGCCAAATCAACGGCACGCTTCGGCACAATTTTCCATTGCGTAAGCCGGGTTAAAATCGGGGAGCCAGCACCGACAGCGGAATCGTACACGCCACGGATGCAGACGGTTTCCTCACCATACTGGTTAAACTCGGCGCGCGGTTCATACAGCGTGCGCACCTGCAAATCATCGCGACGGACAAACGGCCCACCCTGCGCATTAACGTAACCAGCCCAGTCACCGGCGTCAGCGGCATCATGGACGGCGGCAAACTCAACGCTCAGACCGTGTGCGGTCTCGGTATCAGCGAGACGACGTAACTCACGGTAGACCGTCACCGGCGCACCGCCGATAAACTGAAACTGACGGATGTGCCAGCGTGCCGCCCAGGCTGAAACGGCGGGGGCTGTCTCTTTCAGCAACTCACCGCTTTCGTCATCGGTTTCACCATCGAGAGCATAGCCGTCGATATTTTTCGAAATGTATTTAGCAACATAACCGGTAGCGCTGCCCTTTTCAGGGTCAATGGCCTCGGCATGAAAGCGGGCTTTTTTAGCCTTATCGCTTCTCAATTCGTGGTGGTCTTCTTCCCATGCGTAATTACGGATGATTGGGCGCACACGTTCGACATCTTCCGGCAGCATAAACATGAGCATGTGCCAGTGAGGCGTACCGTCGTGATGAGGCTCGGCAACGCGTATGCCGAAAATGCGTATTTCTTCCCGGTGCAGCTTGGCGCGGATGCGCGCCCAAAGGCCGGTTAGATAGCTCTGCGTGTCCGATGGGCTGGCACCGTTCCATTTGCTGTTACGGTAGCCTGCTTTGGTGGTGGCGTGATATTTAGACGGTGCTGTCAGGGTGTAAAACTCCCCGACATAGCCGAGCTCATTGCAGATATTTTCAAACCCACGGATGCGGGTCATCAGCTCACAGCGGCGTATTGCAGGGTTGGCGACCGAACCGTCGTATTTTTCAATCAGGCTGATGCGGTTGCCGTCTTCGTCTTCGAGATCCAGCCCCTTGAGAAATTCACGCGTACGGCGCTTTTGCTCGCGCCAGTCTGTCACACAGTTTTTACTCGCGTAGGCGTGCTTTTTCTTGCTGACGTTGCCGACGGCAATTTGCAGATGTTCGCGCCATGCAGCCGCAACGCGACGTAGACGACCACGCCACCACACATCATTAAACATGCGGGTGATAGCAGGGGCGATTTCATCCTCACCGACATATTTCTTTGTCACTCGCTCCCAATGCGGCGGGGTAACGTTGAATTGCAGGGAAATAATCCCAGCGCGCATGTACCAGGTGTACAGCGTTTTGAGCTCGCTAAATCCGGTGTCATCAATATCAGCCAGTTCAGCACGAATGAAATTAGCAATATCAGCGGCCAGCAGGTCAATATCGGCGCGCGACATATCAGGGAGGCGGTTATATCTGGCGACCATATTAACCATGCGTGACGCCAGATATTGCATAAGCTGGGTATCAAAATGACCACCAAAAACAGCGGTTGATACATTGCTGTTGATACCCGCGCATTCGTATTTTTTTGCGACCAGTTCAAGACGTGGCAATGCCTTTTTGCAGAAGCTGATTAAAAAGGCATTGGCTCGTTGACTGCCCTGATTTTGCTCCAGCACCGCAGCGGTGCGATAAACGTCAAAGCGCACGCACTCAGGCTGGAGAGAAAGCACTTTTCTCGCATGCAGCAAAGCCGCGAACATACGGTCGCGGCGATACTGTTGCTCATAGGTAAGATATGGGCTGGCTATTGCCGGTCGAGGCGCATTCCACGGGAAAGCATACTCAAACTTCACGATGATTTCCCACAGCTATCAAGGAATGCACCGATAAACTCAGCGGCAACCTGAGGGACTATAGCGTTACCATAACCGCGCAGTCGTCCCACTCTGGCGGGAATCCCATTAGCCACCGGGAATGAGCCGGGTTCAATCTGGCGCGCTTTTCCGTCGGTACAGCTAATCCATTCGGCATTACTCCAGAAACTGCCGGCAGAATTGCCAAACGAACCGCACCGCCCAGCGTGGTTCCCCTTGATGTCCCAATTGTTTTCCCCGCCCCCCTTACCTGAGGGTTGTCCTGAGTTGTCACTGTTGGCCACCCGGTAAGATGCAGGGCTTGCCCCGTTAGAGTCTCCATCCCGCGAGATGTTGGCGGCTGATAATTCACATTTGTTGTCGGCGTGTACCACACACCGTGAAGCGCCGAAAAAGAGTCGCTTTCTTTCGTGCGGAGCACCGACGCTTGCCGCTGGCAATACTGCCGCCCCGCAGGCGTATTTTTCTCTTTCCAGCTCATCGAATAAATCATCGAGCCAGTGTTTTCCAATCGCTGCCGCAACTTGTTCACCAAAGAGGACTGGAGGACTGCACTCAGCGATAAGACGCATGAATGTTGGGGCAAGATGGCGTTCGTCGCTTTTTCCGAGCTTCTTACCTGCGTCACTGAAGGGCTGACATGGTGGGCTACCAGTCCACACGATGGCGGTGTCGGGGACACCTGCGAGTCGCAAAGCATATGACCAGCCGCCGATTCCTGCAAAGAAATGACATTGGGTAAAGCCCTTGAGGTCTCCCGGTGTAACATCCGTTATGCTCCTTTCATCAACTACGCCCGGGGCAATTAACCCGGCATCAATCAGATTACGCAGCCATTGCGCTGCAAATGGGTCAAACTCGTTGTAATAAGCAGTCACGCTTTTCCCTCAAATGCTGAAATGCACAAGTGGCCGATGCGTTCAATTTCATCAGCCATGCCTGTGAGCGATTTAATTTCCGAGTTTTGTATATGATGATGAATCAGACCGGAAATAAGCTGGTTAACCTTCGGGTAATAGCCGATGGTGTCTAACCATTCCTCGCCAGCTTTCTTCCCTGATTGAGCGACTTTCTTTTCATTCAGGATGAATTGATATTGGTCGCTGGTAATAACCCACTTGTCGCCAACTTCGATACGAATACCCATTTAAACACCTCTGTAATGTTTTGATTTGAGCTCTGCTATTTGCTGACAGGTCACGCAAAAGGCCACACCCGGAATTGCAGCGCGACGTGCTTCCGGGATTGGTGCGTCGCATTCTTCGCAGAGGAAACGAGAGGGCGCAGCGATGCGGCTGCGTGCGGTGTTGATATGGCGCTCGCGGTCTTCCTGCTCACGCTGTTGTGCTAAATCCATTGCGTCAGCCATTAATGCAGCTCCTGTGATTCGTTCTCAAAACGAGTGGCTTCACGGCGCAGCAGTTCTGCAGCTTCGGTGCCGCTCATTCCCTCTTTGGTGATATGGATAGCCAGCGCCTCAAGACGCATGGAAACGGCCAGAGCTCGGTCTTTACGCTCTTCTTTTTTGGCATCGGTCAGCAGTACGGCCAGTGCATCGCTATCGGTGTGAAAGCTGCGGGTTTCGGTATTACGCATAATTGACTCTCCTGATTTCGGGCAATAAGAAGCCCGGCGGGTTTACGCCATTAAATTTCTGTTTGGATTAATTCGGCATGGTTAGCCGTTTTGGAAATAAGCTCACCACTGCACGAAAATGATTCATCGCTGTAATCAATGCTTTTTTCTCGTCAGTAGTCAGCTCACTTAATTCGAGCTCATGACGAGCCGCCGGTATTTTTGCCAGAAAGAAAATAGCGGCCAGCGCCCGAGTATTTTCTTCAAATTGTGGATCGCGTTTATCGCGCATATCATCGACAAATCGCTCAACCTCTTTCCAGCTATCACCCCAATATCTCGCACGTAATTCAGCTACGTGGTTGAGACCAGCCAGACGCGCACCAGCCTTTAGCGGAACATTCGCAGAAATAGCTTCGATAGCCATGATTCCCCCTGTTTTTGGGTGGACAGTCCAGCCAGTAAATCAGCCTGTGAGCGGCTCGGGTGCCAGCGCTTGCCGTCCTTACCAATAATCCAGCCGTGGCCGCAGTGCATGCCGGGGCTTTGCTTAACAAGCAGAGACGCGAATGACGGTTCATTTTTCAGCATGAGCACCTCAAATTAGACCGAATGACGCGCCAATACCGCTCATGGTATCGACAACACTCGTCATTGCTGGATTGGTCTGCAAACGCGCATGCAGCGCCAGCGCCGACAAAGACAACATGCGAATACCAGAGTTAACGCTTTCAATCATGGTGTGCTTACGGGCAGAGGTCAGTCGCTCATCAGAGACCGCGCCGCTCGCTAGTTCTCCCAGTTCACGCATAGCACGCATGACGTAAGACTGCAGCTTGTCTTTCGCCAGTTCATTGACCGGTACACATGGCAGGCAATGAATCTGCGCCAGAAAACCATCAACTAAGGCTGAGTCTTCGGTCAGGTCAGTCAGCAGCCATAACTCAGGCGGGGTGAGCTGGTGAGGCTGTTCCGGGTTGAGTTTGTTGCGTAACGTCTGAACGTTCATTCCCGCACGCTCGGCCAGCTTCGCCATGTTGTGACGTTGAGCGAAAGCACGACACGCATCGTCATAGTGGGGATGTTTGGAAATCTGAAAATCAAACATGGTTAAGTTCCCTCTAACTTGCATAATCAAATTCAGTTAAGAGCGGTGCGCTGGTCGATGTAGCGACAATCAATCGCTTGTTGAGTCAGTTTGTCGCGCCATGCTTTTACGTTTACGAGGGTGCGGCTTCGTTTACCGGCTTCCTCTTTGTTGGAAAAGTCTTTGGTCGGAGCTTTAAGAAGAATGCCCTCATCAAGCCATTTCCAGACCAGACGCTCGCTAACGCCGCGGGTGGCGGCAAAGTCTTTCACTGTCATGGTGTCTGACATAGCAGAGCGAATCATTGTCTGCAGGGCTGGCAGCATTGCTGTAACGATGGCGTCAAACTGAGTCGGGTCTAACAGCACAGTTTGATTTTGTGAGTTTTGCGAGTCGTGCGTCGAGATTGATTTTGCATCTGACATATCGCATTATCTCCTGTTGTTTGAAATGTAGTGCAGTGGTGTGCATCTTGGTCGATGAACGCCACTTTAAATCGAAAATGAGTTCCTGTAAATCGATTTTGAGTGACAAATGAATGAATGATGAAGATTTGAATACGCAAGATGTGATTGAGCGGATAAGTTCGGCGTATGGTGTCAGCACGCAAAAGGCTTTGGCGGAAGTGCTTGGCGTCCCGTCAAACAGCGTCAGCACTTGGGTTCAACGAAATAGCTTTCCCGGTAAAGCTATCATTCAGTGCTCATTAGATACTGGGGCCGATTTAAACTGGCTGCTGACTGGTCAAATTGCCAATTTGAATTTGCAAGATTCTTCGCCGCTGAAAGGCAAGGCACTTTATGACGAGATTTTAGCGAGTGGTGGAAAACCTGTTTTAAGACGCATCCTTGATGCATATGGTTTTACAATGCAAAAGGAGCTTGGGGATTTGTTGGATATATCCTCAGGCACTATTAGTACCTGGGTCAGACGAGATTTCTTCCCAGGTGACGTGGTTGTTACTTGTGCGCTTGATACCGGCGTATCGCTGGAATGGTTAGCGACCGGAAAGGGAAAGATGCGAGAAAGTAAGGAGGCTAGTTTTTCGGACATTTCAACGATAAAAAAATCTCGCCTTGAATCTGGTGAGCTTAAGGACGCTGGCGCATGGCATCCAGACCCTTCGATGATACCTTCTGATTCCGAGGAGTTGATTTTTGTCGAAGGTGTTGGTGCCTCTTGGCTGGTCGACCGTTCTGCTTCGAATATAAGTAACGGTCGCTGGTTAATTGATATTGACGGCGCTCTTGATGTTTTTGATGTAATTCGTCTTCCCGGAGGAAAAGTCAGGTTGTCTAATAAGTCTGCTGAGTTTGAATGCAATATTTCAGACATCAAGCCTGCCGGGTCTGTAGTTCTCACATTGGAAAAACACGTTTAAGGGAATCTATGAAACGTAAACTTTTTTTAGCTCTGCTTCTGACCATTTCTTTTGGTGCTTCATCCGCTGAAAAAACACAAGATTTAGATGGTGCTAAGTTTGGCAAAGATTGGCCGTTAACCTTTGAAAAGGCAAAAATATCATGCGTTAACCGTGCTTATGCTTTTGTTTATGACATCAAAACTGATGATAGATATCCACTGAATGGCATGGCAAGAGATGCCGTTAAATCAGGAAAGATGGAAGGTTCTAACTTGGATGATGTTTGGAAGGATAACCCTGATTATGAAGGAGTTAAAATTTCAATCTCACCATTGATAGATGCCGCTACAGAACTTTGTAATTAATTCTCTTTTAGCCTCGGTGTCGCAATGACTGTAACTAAACAAAAAAGTGGAAAATGGTTGTGTGAACTCTATCCAAACGGTCGAGAAGGACGGCGTATACGTCGACAATTCAATACCAAAGGTGAGGCCGAGGCATTCGAAGCATTTACCAAAAATGAGAGTGAAGATAAGCCGTGGCTCGGCAAGAAAGAAGACCGCCGGCGCTTAAGCGAGATTATTCAACTTTGGCATAATCTACACGGTCAGGCCTTGGTCGCCAGTAAGTCGCGGTTGGCAAAGCTACAAATTGTTTGTAATGGCTTGGGCGACCCTATTGCATCCCGCTTTACCGCTAAAGATTGGGCTCATTACCGAGACCGCCGACTCCGTGGTGAAATAGACAACGGATATCATAAAGACCCGGCGAAATGGGTCGCCAAACCAATAACCGTGAATCGTGAGCAGCAATATCTTATAGCTGTGTTTAATGAGCTGCGGCGGTTAGGGGAGTGGAGTTTACCCAACCCACTGGAAGGGGTTCGCGTATTCAAAGAAGCTGAGAAAGAAATGTCCTGGCTAACTCTTTCTCAAATCCCTGAGCTGTTTCGAGCCTGCGAGCAATATGGCAAAGAGGATCTAACGATGATTGTCAAAGTCTGTCTTGCCACCGGCGCAAGATGGGGGGAGGCCGAGAGGTTGACGCGGCCGCAACTCTCTCCCTGCAAACTGACATTCACAAAAACAAAAGGCAAGAAGAACCGCACCGTTCCCATTCCTAAATGGTTGTATGACGAGTTGGCTGAGCGTCAGGGCAGAATGTTTAAACCCTGCTATCAGGAATTTAAAAAGATGCTCAAACTCACGAATATCGAACTGACGGAAGGACAGAAGACGCACGTTCTACGACATACTTTTGGTGCACATTTTATGATGAACGGCGGAAACATACTGGTACTGCAAAAAATCCTAGGGCATTCCAACATTCGCGAAACAATGAGATACGCGCACTTTGCTCCTGACCATTTAGAGCAAGCAGTCTCTCTCAATCCTCTTTCTCTGTATGTTGGCGATAAAATGGCGGCAAAGGTTGCATAACACTACAATTCGCTGCATTAAAAATTAACTTAACTAGTTGTTTTTTATGGTAAGTGTATGTTTTTGAAAGGGTGTTATTAGGAGCGTCTGAACTAAGATTCGCTTAAGCGACATCCTGTTAGAAAGGGCTGGCCGAAAGGCTGGCCTTTTTTTATCCCTGCGCATTTCTCACGTTAACCCTTTTGTCATAAATCATTTACAATGCTTGCCTCTTGAATGGAGGGGAAGTGGATAACGTACTGCATCAGCCTAACCGGAAACACGCAGCGGCATTGACCGCGCTGTTTGCGATCCTGCTGATCGTGGTAGCGCCGCTTATCTCCGTTTCCTTGCAGAAAGATCCCATGAGCGCCATGCCGGGCATGCATCATGACATGAGCATGATGTCGATGGACGAGCATCACGGCGATATGCCGCACACGATGCCTGTCGACCATGCGGAAGCCTGTGGCTACTGCGTGCTGTTAGCGCATGTCCCTGGCGTGATGCTGGCGCTCATCGTCCTGCTCAGCGTGGTGCTGCAGAGGCTTCGCGTTAAGCCGCCGCGCCAGGCGGTCAGTCACTGGCACTTTTTCCCCTGGCTTTACCCTGATACCCGCGCGCCGCCGCGGCAGTCTGCTTTTTCCCTTGAAAAAATAAATCGATAACTTACTGCCTTAAAAAGGAAAAGTATGACTACCTGCACTCCGCGCGCGGCATGGGGAAACCTGCTGCGTCGCCTCCATTTCTACGTCGGGCTTTTTGTTGGTCCGTTTATCTTCTTTGCCGCGCTGACCGGTACGCTATATGTGGCGACTCCACAGCTGGAGAATGCGCTCTACCGGCACGCGCTCCACACGGATTCCGTAGGCGAGCTGCAGCCGCTGGCGGAGCAAATCGCCGTGGCGGAAAAAACCGTTGGCTCAGATTTGCAATTGCACGCCGTGCGTCCGGGGCTGGCTGAAGGCGAAACTACCCGCGTAATGTTTGCTGACCCGACGCTTGGGCCATCGGAGAACCGGGCTATTTTTATTGATCCGGTAAGCCTGGCGGTGCTGGGAGATATGACGGTATACGGCACCAGCGGGATTTTACCGCTGCGTCAGACCATCGATTATCTGCATACCTCTCTGATGCTGGGCGACGTGGGCCGGCTCTACAGCGAGCTTGCCGCCTCCTGGATGTGGGTTGCCGCGTTGGGCGGTATTGCCCTGTGGTTTTATACCCGACCCAAACGGCGGATCAACAATCGCTTCCAGAATCGTCGTCGCCTGCACGTGACGCTGGGCTGGAGTCTGCTGGGTGGAATGTTGCTGTTCTCTGCAACCGGCCTGACATGGTCTCAATGGGCAGGCGGGAACGTCGATAAGCTGCGGGCAGAGATGAACTGGCTCACCCCGCAGGTGAACACGACGCTTTCCGGCCAACAGGAGATCGTGGATGAGCATGCCGAACACCGGGGCCATCACGGCGGAATGATGATGCCGGAAATGGCGATGGATCTGACGCAGTTTGACGGAGTATTAAGCGCGGCCCGTAACGCAGGAATTGATGCCAAGAGGCTGGAGATCCGCCCGGCAAAAACGGCGGATAGCGCCTGGACCGTGACGGAAATCGATCGCAGCTGGCCGACTCAGGTGGACGCCGTTGCGGTTGATCCTTCGACGATGCAGGTCCTGGACAGAACCCGTTTCGAGGATTTCCCGTTAATGGCAAAACTGACCCGCTGGGGCGTGGATTTCCATATGGGGATCTTATTCGGGCTGGTGAATCAGCTGCTGCTGGTGGCGTTCGGCCTCGCCCTGTGCGCGCTCATCATTTGGGGTTACCGGATGTGGTGGATGCGTCGTCCGGCACGGTCGGCAGTGAGTCCGGTACAGACGCTTTGTCAGAGCTGGCTGGCGCTGTCAGGATGGGGAAGAGGGGTTACGGTGGTAATCAGCATACTGCTGGGGCTGGCCTTGCCGGTCATGGGCATGAGTCTGGCGCTGTTTGTTCTGGTGGACTGGCTGCGCTGGCGAGCGGCAACCCGGGTGACGCTCGCCGAATCCTCCGCTAAATAACCCTATGGCGTGCTGATCACCACTGCGACGCGGCGGTTTTCAGCGCGCCCTTGCGGGGTACTGTTGCTCGCAACCGGGTATTTTTGACCTAACCCCCGCGTGGTGAGATTGCTGCGCGGGATATTTGCGCCCTTCGCCCAGGCATCGGCCACGGCATTGGCGCGTTTTAACGACAGCGCTTCGTTGTAGCTTTCTTCACCGTAATTATCCGTGTGACCGTCCATTCGCGCGTGGTTCAGGCCGGTTTCCGCCAGGCGAGAGGCCATGGACTGGATCTGCGTTTCACTTTCCGGGCGCAGTCTGGCGTCATTTTTATCAAACAGGATGGTGTCCGACATGCCAAGCGACCAGTCACCGTTCAGTTCGTTAAAACCGTAAGACTTCATCGCCGAAATTTGCTCAGGAGTAAATTTACCTTCCGGCGGCGACTGACAGCCTGCCAGAACCAGTGAGGCCAGAACTATCGGCGCGAAGTAACGTTTTAACATAGTGTATCCCTTCTAACTTGTTGTTTTCGTACGCTGGTTTTTCACCTGGTACATGTTGCGGTCAGCCCTCTCCAGTAATGCTTCCACGGAAGCATTTTCCCACGCCAGAGCAAAGCCAATGCTGAGTGACATCGATGCTTTTTGTCCGTTATGAAGATCAAACGGACGGATAAACTGCTGCGATAGCGCAGCACAAATATGTTGAACCTCAAGTTCAGAGTGCACGCCGTACAGCACCATGGCAAATTCGTCCCCGCCAAGGCGGTATGCCTGGTGACGTTTGTCGCCAAACTCCATCATCCTGCTGGCGACTTCAATCAGCACGCAGTCTCCTGCCGCATGTCCCCAGGTGTCGTTAATAAACTTAAAATTATCACCGTCGAGGAAGAGCAGGGCCGAGTTCGTTTTGGCAGAAGGGTCGTTCATTAAGGCCGCAATGCTGTTACGAAACGCCGCGCGGTTGGCAAGACCGGTGAGCGGGTCGTGCATGGCGGTACGCAGCAGCTGGGCGTTTTTCGCCTGGAGCTTGAGTTGCCACTCCTCCATCTCATCCAGAAGGCTGTTGAAGTCCTCACCAAACTGGTGAAACTCTTCGATACGGCCGTCTTTCACCCGGCGGGAGAAGTTACGGTTAGTACGAACGTCATGCACCACGTCGGTAATGTTCTGCAGGGCCGTGACCATCCCGTGATGCAAAGACTGGGTAATGATGAGCGCGACCACGGCGGCAAAGAGAATGCAGCCGGTCAGTACGGCAAACGACATCCAGATGAAATGGCCGATCAGGCTGTCACGCGCGGTAAGGCGAATTTCGCCGATCGTTGCGCCGTTATGCATGATGGGCTGCGCAACCGGTACGGGGAAAAGCCAGCGGCTGACCAGTGCGCCCAGCGTATCGTTGTTGTCCGCCGGGTTCCACGACCAGTAGGCAAACCGCTTTTTATGCGCGTTAATAACCTCGGCCACGGCAAACTGGCCCTGTTTGCCCAGGGCGGCCAGCGTTTCGTTGGCCGCCAGCGAGTCGTTGAACACCAGCGACGCTTCCAGGCTGTGGCTCATTGTTGCGCCGGTTAATTCGAGATTCTTTTGCGCGTATTGTTTTAACGTCACGACGGAAGCAAAACAGAGCAGCAGCCATATTAACGTCATCGTGATGATGACGCTTATCATGCTGTTTCGCCTCAACGTTCTTTTAAACGTCGGACGTGGCGTTGAAGTGAAATCTTTATCCATGCTGCTTATTCCGTGCAAGCATTAATACATCCGGATTGACTCTTACGCCACTGCGCGTCAATGCATCCAGGTTGACGGCGAACCGTACCTGGCCGCGATCGATTATCAGGCAAAAGGCACTGCCAATTACACATTCCGGATTTTGCTCTGAGATTAATAGCAACGCTCTGCCCTGATATTGACTTATTAATTCAAGTTGTTTTGCCGGTGATTCAGACCCGAAATAGATCGCATCGCACGTCGCGGCCAGGGCTTCCTGATCGTTACGTACAATAACGGGAGTATAAGGTAACTCGCTATGCCCCTCATCGCCGCTGAGGGCGTGCGTATAGTGAGAAGTGGCGTAGACGCAGAGTTTAGGCTGCCCGGAAAGTGACGGCCATCGCGTATAGCTCACAATGCCTGAGACAATCGAGCGTACCGATTTATCCGTTTCCGTAAGCGTGCCTGCCGCCGCAGGGCCCACCATAAGGAACAGCGTTAGCACCAGAGTGAGTCGGAAAAAAGAGATCAAGAATAAATTTCTCACCAGAATCCGCCACATCGCTCTGGAAATAGATGTCCTTAAGAGTTGCGGGCAGAATACCATTGTTTATCAGGGCCGTCATTATGTCAGAAATAGCATGAGGCCGACCTAAGCTAAATCCTACTGTTGTTTATTTTCCGGTGGATGAAATTAGATTAATTCAGTCTGCTGGAGCGCATACTTTCATCCATCCCTTGCTGCCATGACGCACGCAGTTTGGCCGCATTTTCGGCTGTATCGCAACTGGCAGGGAAAGATTTGCCGGCTAATCCCCAGGCGTGAATAAACCCTTCTTCGCAGACTTTTTTCTGACCGTCAGCATAGCCGCGAAGATATTCGCTACGATCAACGTGTGTGTCGTTAAAACTATCGGCCAGGGCCTGGTTATCTTTAACCGGCAGGCCATTCATGGCGTCTTCTTTACCTGCATCAAACCAGGATGGGCTGGTCCAGTCGGGCTGGAAGGTATAAGGATTGATCTGACAGCCGGTTAAAAACAGCGACAACAGCGCGAGAGCAATTGAACGCATAGCCATTCTCCTTTTTTCTTCAGCATAGCCTGGCTAAAGAAAACCTGTCTGTAATTTAAAGTTTACGTTTTTATCGGCTTATTTTTGCAATAAATTGGTATGTGTAAAGTAAAGTTTACGTATTTTGGATTGAAATGTTTACTTTTTATGGTATCGTGGTTTCACCTCATTGAGGAAAATAACTATCGCAAACGAGCTTTACAGGATCGCCATCATGCAAAAAGACGCGCTGAACAACGTACATATCACTGACGAACAGGTGTTAATCACTCCGGATCAACTGAAAGCGGAATTTCCGCTGAGCGTCGCGCAGGAGGCTCAGATCGAGCACTCTCGCCAGACCATTTCTGACATTATCGCCGGCCGCGATCCGCGCCTGCTGGTGGTATGCGGTCCTTGCTCCATTCACGATCCTGAAACCGCCATAGAATATGCTCGTCGATTTAAAGCGTTAGCGGAGGAGGTCAGCGATAGCCTCTATCTGGTGATGCGCGTCTATTTTGAGAAGCCACGTACGACCGTCGGCTGGAAAGGGTTGATTAACGATCCGCACATGGATGGCTCGTTTGATGTGGAAGCAGGCCTGAAGATTGCGCGTCGCCTGCTGGTGGAGCTGGTCAGCATGGGGCTGCCGCTGGCAACCGAAGCGCTGGACCCGAACAGCCCGCAGTACCTGGGCGATCTGTTCAGCTGGTCGGCGATTGGTGCGCGTACCACAGAATCGCAAACCCACCGCGAGATGGCGTCTGGCCTGTCGATGCCGGTTGGCTTTAAAAACGGTACCGATGGCAGCCTGGCGACGGCAATCAACGCCATGCGCGCTGCTGCGATGCCGCACCGTTTTGTCGGTATCAACCAGGCGGGCCAGGTATGCCTCCTGCAAACGCAGGGCAACCCGGACGGCCATGTGATCCTGCGCGGCGGGAAAGCACCTAACTACAGCCCGGCGGACGTGGCGCAGTGTGAAAAAGAGATGGAGCAGGCGGGACTGCGCCCGGCACTGATGGTAGATTGCAGCCATGGTAATTCAAATAAAGATTACCGTCGCCAGCCTGCGGTTGCGGAATCCGTGATCGCACAGATCAAAGATGGCAACCGTTCGATTATTGGTCTGATGATTGAGAGCAACATTCATGAAGGCAATCAGTCATCGGAACAACCGCGTAGCGCAATGAAGCACGGCGTCTCCGTGACGGATGCCTGCATCAGCTGGGAAACCACCGATGCGCTGCTGCGTGAGATCCACAAAGATTTGAACGGCCAGCTGGCGACGCGTCTGGCTTAAGAGGTTAGTTATGGTTGCTGAATTGACCGCACTGCGCGATCAAATTGATGAAGTGGATAAGGCGCTGCTGGACCTGCTGGCGCGCCGCATGGCGCTGGTTGCCGAAGTCGGTGAGGTGAAAAGCAAATACGGCCTGCCGATTTACGTCCCGGAGCGCGAAGCCTCAATGCTGGCCTCCCGTCGTAAAGAGGCGCAGGCGCTGGGCGTTTCTCCGGACTTGATTGAAGATGTTCTGCGTCGCGTGATGCGGGAATCCTATTCCAGCGAAAACGACAAAGGCTTTAAAACCCTCTGCCCGTCCCTGCGGCCGGTGGTGATTGTCGGCGGTGCGGGACAGATGGGGCGTCTGTTTGAAAAAATGCTGACGCTTTCTGGGTATCAGGTGCGCATTCTGGAAAAAGAGGACTGGGCGCAGGCACCGGAACTCATGAAGGATGCCGGGATGGTTATCGTCAGCGTGCCGATCCACGTGACGGAGCAGATCGTCGGAAAGCTTCCTCCTTTACCGAAAGACTGTATCCTGGTGGATCTGGCCTCCGTCAAAAATGGTCCGCTGCAGGCGATGCTGGCTGCGCATACCGGCCCGGTTCTGGGTCTGCACCCGATGTTTGGACCGGACAGCGGCAGCCTGGCTAAGCAGGTGGTGGTTTACTGCGACGGTCGTCAGCCGGAAGCCTATCAGTGGTTCCTGGAACAGATTCAGGTATGGGGCGCGCGACTGCACCGCATCAGCGCGGTCGAGCACGATCAGAACATGGCGTTCATTCAGGCGCTGCGCCACTTTGCGACGTTTGCCTACGGTCTGCATCTGGCGGAAGAGAACGTGCAGCTTGAACAACTGCTGGCGCTCTCTTCACCTATCTATCGTCTGGAGCTGGCGATGGTTGGGCGCCTGTTTGCTCAGGACCCGCAGCTTTACGCGGACATTATTATGTCCTCCGAGAACAACCTGGCGCTCATCAAGCGCTACTATCAGCGGTTTGGTGAAGCCATTACGCTGCTGGAGCACGGAGACAAGCAGGCGTTTATCGACAGCTTCCGCAAGGTCGAGCACTGGTTTGGCGATTACGCGCAGCGTTTCCAGAGTGAAAGCCGGACGCTGTTGCGCCAGGCAAATGACAGTCGCCAGTAATGCGATGATGTATATACTGAAAGCCAGCATCGCTGGCTTTTTTCATTTTGGGGAACTGTCATGGCCGAACCGCAGCTGCTGTTGAATTACACCGGGCATTTGCCTGAATGCCCGACGTGGAGCGCCGACGAACACGCGCTCTACTGGGCCGATATTCTGGAAGGAGAGATCCACCGCTATCATCTGCCGACGGCAGAACATACCGTGCTCTCATTCCATGAGGAGGTGGGTTGTTTCGCGCTGCGAGAGCAGGGTGGTTTTATCGTTGCGATGCGAACGGGTATCTGGCTGACCGATAAACACGGCCTGCTGCGCCGCAAGGTGTGCGATAACCCCTCTAACCCGCAGCTCGCACGTTTTAACGACGGCGGCACCGATTCTCTGGGGCGATTCTATGCGGGCACGTTTTGGGGGCCGGGAGATTACAACGGTGCCCTGCTGATGCGCATCGACAACGACCTGACGCCGAAAGTGATCCAGTGCGATATTCACGGCCACAACGGCTTAGCGTTTAGCCCGGATAATCAATGGATGTTTACCTCAGACACGCCAAATGGCGTTATTTACCGAACGCCGCTTGATGAGCAGGGCGAACCCGGCAGGCGCGAGGTGTTTCGTCAGTTTAAAGAGGGCGAAGGGATACCGGACGGCGCGGCCATGGATGTGGAAGGCTGCTACTGGAGCGCGCTGTTTGACGGCTGGCGTATTGCGCGTTTTTCTCCGCAAGGGGAGCAGCTGGAAGAATACCGCATGCCGGTGCGTTGCCCGACGATGGTCTGCTTTGGCGGCGATGACATGAAAACGCTGTTTATTACCACCACGCGGGAAAATATGGATGCGGACGAGGTGGCGAAGTATCCGCTCTCCGGAGCCATCTTCACCCTGCCGGTGAGCGTGGCAGGGAAGAAGAAAAGCCGGTTTATCGAACGTTAAGCCGGGTCAACCGGGACCACGTTCTCGCTCGGATAGCAGCCCAGCACTTTCATGGAGCGCGTGATCTCGCCCAGTTCGCGCAGGGCTTTCTGCATGGAAGCAGATTCCAGGTTGGCCTGGATATCAAGATAAAACATCTCTTCCCATGGGTTACCGTGGATTGGGCGTGATTCCAGCCTGGTCATGATCAGGTTGTGATTACGTAGCACCAGCAGGGCTTCAACCAGCGCACCGGCCTGTTGGCCGGTCGCCATCAGCAGCGTGGTTTTGGCCGGCACCTGGTCAGACACATTGATTGCCTTGCGTGCCAGCACCACGAAACGGGTGATATTTTGCGTCTGGTTTGCCAGGTTGCGTTCCAGCACCTGTAAACCATACAGCGCCCCGCCTGCTTCGCTGCCGAGCGCGGCGACGGTTGGGGAGTTAGCCTGCGCCACTTTTTCCATCGCCGCCGAGGTGCTTTCGGTGTACTCAATTTTCCAGTTCGGATAGCGGTTCAGGAACTGGCTGCACTGCTGGAACGGCTGTGGATGACTGTAGACCGTTTCGATCTTGCTCAGGTCCGTTGAGCCGGCGACCAGCACGCAGTGATCGATAGGGATCGTCAGCTCGCCAACCAGCGACAAGCTGGTGTGCTGCAGCAAATCGTAGACGTCGTTGATGGCACCGGAGCTGGTGTTTTCAATCGGTACGACGGCGTAATCTGCCTGGCCGGTCTCAACCTGATTAAATATGTCGGCAAACTTCGCGCAGCCGCTCTCAATAAATTCTTCGAAATGGCGTGCGGCATACTGACGGGCGGCCAGGTGAGAATAAGAGCCTTTCGGACCGAGGAAGGCGATACGCGCAGAGTGCGGATTGGTTTTGTTCAGATGCTGCTGGAGTAACGCTTGCTGAGTGAGAACGGAGTCTTCGATGATGAGCTGGAACAACCGGGTGATGTAGTGGGCATCGAGGTGATGCGCTTTGCCGAGCTGAATGAGACGTTCCAGCAGATCGCGCTCGCGGTCGATATCTCGTACCGGGCGATGGGAGTCCAGCTTGGCTTTGCCCACTTCAACGGCAAGCGCGCGGCGTTCGGCCAGCAGCGCCAGCAGTTTCTCATCCAGCGCGCTGATTTTTACTCGCAGATCCAGTAACGGGTTTTCCGGTGTCATAGTGTTGTCTGTCTCATTTTATCGTTATCAATAAAAAAGGCCCCCCGGTGTGGGAGGCCTTGTTGTTCGTCTTCGCATTCTTTATCACACGACGAAACGCCTCCCGTTCAGGGGAAGGTAAAAAAGAATGCGAAGAAGAACGGCGTAAGTTTCATAAAGTCATCCTGTGATTGATACCGTTAAAGTACCCGCACTGTTTTCACCCTGTCAATAAAAAACAAAAAACGCGCCCGAAGGCGCGTTGGAGGTACACTCAATTTAAAGGATTACTCTTCTTCAACTTCTTCCGCGAAGCTGGCGTCTTTCACCGATGTTGCGGCGCGACGGGCTTCACCTTTGTGTTGCACTTTATTGAGCTGCCGTTCCAGCTTGTTGATCAAATCGTTAATAGCGGTGTACATATCCTCGTGTTTTGCGCTGGCGACCAGATGGCCGTTTGGAGTATTGATAGTTGCGTCAGCGATGAAACCCTGAGGCTCCTTGGACAGGATGATATGTGGATTAATCAAATGAGTTTGCCATTTATCCAGTTTGGCGAGACGGTCTGCGACGTGCTGGCGGATTGCCGGAGTAATTTCCATTTGTTTACTGGTAATGTTCATTGTCATAAATTTTACCTCTTGTCTTTCCGTCTTGGTGATTCCAGCATACCCGACCTAATGTCAAAATGTGTGATTTAGATCACGTTATTTTGTCGGTTTTTGTCAGGGAATCTTTTTTGTGAGGCTGGGCAGGAAGAAGTGAGATTTACCTTGTCGAAGGTAAAAATTGGGGCCATAGTTGACTGGATGTGTTGGGGCTTAAGCGCTTCAGCGACGCGCTAAAATGAATAAAAAAACGGCAGCCTTCGAGCTGCCGTTTTGCATTGAGGCAATATCAGGTGTTGCTGCTGTTCGCGGCGATGATTTTCGCCACTTTTTCAGCCTGAGCGGTCATCTGCATCTGACGGTAAGCATTTTCCATCAGCTTCAGGCCATCGCGCGTTGCCTGAGTATCCGGATAATCACGCAGCATACCTTCTACGCGGTTAACCACGGCAACCCATGCGCCACGACGGGTATAGTATTCCGCTACAGAGTATTCATATTTCGCCAGACGATCTTTCAGGAACACCAGACGTTTGGTGGCGTCAGTCACGTACTGACTGTTCGGATAGCCGCGCACCAGTTTGGAGAAGTCATTGAAGGCATCACGCGCATGCTGCGGGTCACGGTCGGAACGATCCACGCCGAAGAAGCCCTGCAGCGCACTGTCGTCCAGCGCCATGTTGGTGAGGCCGCGCATGTACATCACGTAGTCGATGTTAGGATGAGTCGGGTTCAGACGCATGAAACGATCGATGGTTGCCTGAGCCAGCGGCAGATCGGCATTTTTATAGTATGCGTAGATGAGATCTAACTGTACCTGCTGCGAATACGGACCAAATGGATAGCGATTATCCAACGCTTCCAGTTGCGTTATCGCCTGTTTCCAGTTACCGTCCTGCAACTTTTGTTGTGCAGTCGCATAGATTTCATTCGGCGGATTGTCAGGGACCTGTTCATTTGAACCGGAGCAGCCCACCAAAGCCAGGCTCAACGTGGCCGCTGCCACCAGATATTTCATGCGCGTCATGACGTTTTGACTTTCCTCAAATGTTTGTCCGGGAGAAACTCTGTTCCTGCTCCCGATTAAGACCAGCTACAATAGCACACTATATTAAACGGCAAAGCCGTAAAACCCAACGTTAAACGAAGAAGCAGTTTATGGCACAACGAGTAGAACTCACCGCAACAGTCTCCGAAAATCAGCTCGGTCAACGCTTAGATCAGGCTTTGGCCGAATTGTTCCCTGATTATTCGCGTTCACGCATAAAAGAATGGATCCTTGACCAGCGCGTGCTGGTAAACGGCAAGATCTGGGACAAACCAAAAGAGAAAGTGTTAGGTGGGGAAGCTGTCGCCATCAATGCTGAAATCGAAGAGGAAATCCGCTTCGAGCCGCAGGATATCCCACTGGACATCGTCTATGAAGATGATGACATTCTGGTGATCAACAAGCCGCGCGACCTGGTTGTTCACCCGGGGGCGGGAAACCCTGACGGTACGGTACTTAACGCACTTCTCCATTATTATCCGCCGATCGCGGATGTCCCGCGCGCGGGCATCGTGCACCGTCTGGATAAAGACACCACCGGTTTGATGGTGGTGGCGAAGACCGTTCCAGCTCAGACCCGTCTGGTGGAATCGCTGCAGCTGCGCGAAATCACCCGCGAGTATGAAGCGGTAGCCATTGGGCATATGACCTCTGGCGGAACGGTGGAAGAGCCAATCAGCCGTCACCCAACTAAACGTACCCATATGTCGGTGCATCCGATGGGTAAACCGGCGGTGACGCACTATCGCATTATGGAGCACTTCCGTATTCATACGCGCCTGCGTCTGCGTCTGGAAACCGGACGTACTCACCAGATCCGCGTGCATATGGCCCACATTACCCATCCGCTGGTAGGGGATCAGGTCTACGGTGGCCGCCCGCGTCCACCTAAAGGCGCATCGGATGAGTTCATCAGCGTATTGCGTAAATTCGATCGTCAGGCGCTGCACGCGACCATGCTGCGTCTTTACCACCCTATCACCGGTATTCAGATGGAGTGGCATGCGCCTATCCCGCAGGATATGGTGGATCTTATCGACGCTATGCGTGCTGATTTCGAAGAACATAAGGATCAAGTGGACTGGTTATGACCAAACTGATTGTCCCGGAGTGGCCATTGCCTGCTGGCGTGGCCGCCTGTAGTTCAACCCGTATTGGCGGTGTTAGCCAGGGCGCGTGGGAGTCTTTGAACCTCGGTGCGCACTGTGGCGACAACCTGGAACATGTTGAAGAGAACCGCAGACGTTTGTTTGCTGCGGGGAACTTGCCGTCAAAACCGGTCTGGCTGGAACAGGTTCATGGTAACGCGGTGCTGAAGTTGACGGGAGAACCCTATGCTTCTAAACGCGCTGATGCCTCTTACAGTAATACTCCGGGAACCGTTTGTGCCGTGATGACCGCCGATTGTCTGCCGGTTCTGTTCTGTAACCGTGCAGGTTCCGAGGTGGCAGCAGCACACGCGGGCTGGCGTGGTCTATGTGAAGGCGTGCTCGAAGAAACTGTCGCCTGCTTTAGCGATGAGCCAGCCAATATTATGGCCTGGCTTGGCCCGGCCATTGGTCCTCGCGCTTTTGAAGTAGGGCCAGAGGTTCGCGAAGCCTTTATGGAAAAAGATCCGCAAGCGGTTGAAGCCTTCCTGCCTTCGGGAGATAAATATCTGGCCGATATTTACCAGCTCGCCCGTCAACGTCTGAATAACGTTGGCGTGACGCAGATCTTCGGCGGCGATCGCTGCACATTCACCGAAAAGGGTGATTTTTTCTCCTATCGTCGCGACAAGACCACGGGGCGTATGGCAAGTTTCATTTGGCTGATATAACCTAAAGAATCAAGACGATCCGGTACGTGCCGTTTTCTTTTCACATAATTCAGGTCATTAACCTTGAATAATTGAGGGATGACCTCATTTAATCTCCAGTAGCAAATTTGACCTGTTATGGGAGGAGTTATGCGTCTGGATCGTCTTACTAATAAATTCCAGCTTGCTCTCGCCGATGCCCAGTCCCTCGCACTGGGGCACGACAACCAGTTTATCGAACCTCTTCATTTAATGAGCGCCTTGCTGAATCAGGAAGGGGGATCGGTACGTCCTTTATTAACGTCCGCTGGCATTAATGCTGGCCAGTTACGCACCGCTATCGATCAGGCGCTGAGCCGTTTACCGCAGGTAGAAGGTACCGGCGGCGACGTTCAGCCGTCTCAGGATCTGGTGCGCGTGCTGAATCTTTGCGACAAGCTGGCGCAAAAACGTGGGGACAACTTTATTTCGTCAGAGCTGTTTGTTCTGGCGGCGCTTGAATCACGCGGTACCTTGACCGACCTGCTGAAATCTGCCGGTGCGACCACCGCCAATGTGACTCAGGCGATTGAGAAAATGCGCGGAGGTGAAAGCGTGAACGATCAGGGAGCCGAAGACCAACGTCAGGCTTTGAAGAAATTTACGGTCGATCTGACCGAGCGTGCTGAACAGGGCAAACTTGACCCGGTTATCGGCCGTGATGAAGAAATTCGCCGTACGATTCAGGTACTGCAGCGTCGTACCAAGAACAACCCGGTGCTGATTGGTGAACCGGGTGTCGGTAAAACCGCCATTGTTGAAGGGCTGGCGCAGCGTATCGTCAACGGAGAAGTGCCGGAAGGCCTGAAAGGCCGCCGCGTACTGGCGCTGGATATGGGCGCGCTGGTGGCCGGTGCGAAATACCGCGGCGAGTTCGAAGAGCGTCTCAAAGGGGTGCTTAACGATCTGGCGAAGCAGGAAGGCAACGTTATCCTGTTTATCGACGAACTGCACACTATGGTCGGTGCGGGTAAAGCGGACGGCGCGATGGATGCCGGGAACATGCTGAAACCTGCGCTGGCGCGTGGTGAACTTCACTGCGTTGGTGCCACCACGCTTGACGAGTATCGTCAGTACATTGAGAAAGATGCTGCGCTGGAACGTCGCTTCCAGAAAGTGTTTGTTGCTGAGCCAAGCGTTGAAGATACCATCGCGATCCTGCGTGGTCTGAAAGAGCGCTATGAACTGCACCACCACGTGCAGATCACTGACCCGGCTATCGTTGCGGCGGCGACGCTTTCACATCGTTATATCGCCGATCGCCAGCTGCCGGATAAAGCGATCGACCTTATTGATGAAGCGGCTTCGAGCATTCGTATGCAGATTGACTCGAAACCGGAAGAGCTGGACCGACTCGACCGACGCATCATTCAGCTCAAGCTGGAACAGCAGGCGCTGAAGAAAGAGTCTGATGAAGCCAGTAAGAAACGCCTGGATATGCTCAATGAAGAACTGGACGATAAAGAGCGCCAGTACTCTGAGCTGGAAGAAGAGTGGAAAGCCGAGAAAGCATCCCTTTCCGGCACTCAGACCATTAAAGCTGAACTTGAACAGGCAAAAATTGCCATTGAGCAGGCTCGCCGTGTCGGCGATCTGGCGCGGATGTCTGAACTGCAGTACGGCAAAATTCCTGAGCTGGAAAAACAGCTTGAGATAGCGACGCAGTCAGAAGGGAAAACGATGCGTCTGTTACGTAATAAAGTGACGGATGCAGAAATCGCGGAAGTGCTTGCTCGCTGGACCGGTATTCCGGTGGCGCGCATGCTGGAAGGCGAGCGTGAAAAACTGCTGCGCATGGAGCAAGATCTCCATAATCGGGTGATTGGCCAGAACGAAGCGGTTGAAGCGGTTTCGAACGCTATTCGCCGTAGCCGAGCGGGGCTGTCCGATCCAAACCGTCCGATTGGTTCGTTCCTGTTCCTGGGGCCGACGGGAGTCGGTAAAACCGAGCTGTGTAAAGCGCTGGCTAACTTTATGTTCGACAGCGACGATGCGATGGTGCGTATCGACATGTCTGAGTTTATGGAGAAACACTCCGTCTCACGTCTGGTCGGTGCGCCTCCGGGATACGTAGGTTATGAAGAAGGTGGTTATCTGACGGAAGCAGTTCGCCGTCGCCCTTATTCCGTCATCCTGCTGGATGAAGTGGAAAAAGCGCACCCGGATGTGTTCAACATTCTGCTTCAGGTCCTGGACGATGGTCGTCTGACCGACGGGCAGGGGAGAACGGTCGACTTCCGTAATACGGTTGTCATCATGACCTCGAACCTGGGTTCCGATTTGATTCAGGAACGTTTCGGTGAACTGGACTATAGCCATATGAAGGATCTGGTGCTCGGTGTGGTCAGCCATAACTTCCGTCCTGAGTTCATCAACCGTATTGATGAAGTTGTGGTATTCCATCCTCTGGGTGAGAAACATATTGCGTCGATTGCACAGATCCAGCTGCAGCGTCTGTACAAACGTCTGGAAGAGCGTGGGTATGAAATTCACATCTCCGACGAGGCCCTGAAGCTGCTGAGTGAGAATGGTTACGATCCGGTGTACGGTGCGCGTCCATTAAAACGTGCTATCCAGCAGCAGATCGAAAACCCGCTGGCGCAGCAGATCCTCTCCGGAGAGTTGATTCCGGGCAAAGTTATCCGTCTGGAAGCCAACGACGATCGCATTGTGGCAGTGCAGTAAGTCACAAAACGCAAAAACGAGCCGCTTGCGGCTCGTTTTTGTTTAAAAACCAGGCGAAAATTGAGGTCTGGAGTAAATATTGCCTGGAAAGTGAGCGGTTAGTAAATAATTTTCACTTTACCCTTGCGGCTTCGGAATAACTCCCTATAATGCGCCTCCACTGACACGGAACAACGGCACACACGCCGCCGGGTCAGCAGAGAAAAGCGAAATTAATCGCTTGACTCTGAAGCGGGAAAGCGTAATATGCACACCCCGCGCCGCAGCGAAAACGAAGCGGCACTGCTCTTTAACAATTTATCAGACAATCTGTGTGGGCACTCAAAGTGACATGGATTCTTAACGTCGCAAGACGAAAAATGAATACCAAGTCTCTGAGTGAACATACGTAATTCATTACGAAGTTTAATTCACGAGCATCAAACTTAAATTGAAGAGTTTGATCATGGCTCAGATTGAACGCTGGCGGCAGGCCTAACACATGCAAGTCGAGCGGCAGCGGAAAGTAGCTTGCTACTTTGCCGGCGAGCGGCGGACGGGTGAGTAATGTCTGGGAAACTGCCTGATGGAGGGGGATAACTACTGGAAACGGTAGCTAATACCGCATAACGTCGCAAGACCAAAGAGGGGGACCTTCGGGCCTCTTGCCATCAGATGTGCCCAGATGGGATTAGCTAGTAGGTGGGGTAATGGCTCACCTAGGCGACGATCCCTAGCTGGTCTGAGAGGATGACCAGCCACACTGGAACTGAGACACGGTCCAGACTCCTACGGGAGGCAGCAGTGGGGAATATTGCACAATGGGCGCAAGCCTGATGCAGCCATGCCGCGTGTATGAAGAAGGCCTTCGGGTTGTAAAGTACTTTCAGCGGGGAGGAAGGTGCTGAGGTTAATAACCTCAGCAATTGACGTTACCCGCAGAAGAAGCACCGGCTAACTCCGTGCCAGCAGCCGCGGTAATACGGAGGGTGCAAGCGTTAATCGGAATTACTGGGCGTAAAGCGCACGCAGGCGGTCTGTCAAGTCGGATGTGAAATCCCCGGGCTCAACCTGGGAACTGCATTCGAAACTGGCAGGCTAGAGTCTTGTAGAGGGGGGTAGAATTCCAGGTGTAGCGGTGAAATGCGTAGAGATCTGGAGGAATACCGGTGGCGAAGGCGGCCCCCTGGACAAAGACTGACGCTCAGGTGCGAAAGCGTGGGGAGCAAACAGGATTAGATACCCTGGTAGTCCACGCCGTAAACGATGTCGACTTGGAGGTTGTGCCCTTGAGGCGTGGCTTCCGGAGCTAACGCGTTAAGTCGACCGCCTGGGGAGTACGGCCGCAAGGTTAAAACTCAAATGAATTGACGGGGGCCCGCACAAGCGGTGGAGCATGTGGTTTAATTCGATGCAACGCGAAGAACCTTACCTACTCTTGACATCCAGAGAACTTAGCAGAGATGCTTTGGTGCCTTCGGGAACTCTGAGACAGGTGCTGCATGGCTGTCGTCAGCTCGTGTTGTGAAATGTTGGGTTAAGTCCCGCAACGAGCGCAACCCTTATCCTTTGTTGCCAGCGGTCCGGCCGGGAACTCAAAGGAGACTGCCAGTGATAAACTGGAGGAAGGTGGGGATGACGTCAAGTCATCATGGCCCTTACGAGTAGGGCTACACACGTGCTACAATGGCGCATACAAAGAGAAGCGACCTCGCGAGAGCAAGCGGACCTCATAAAGTGCGTCGTAGTCCGGATTGGAGTCTGCAACTCGACTCCATGAAGTCGGAATCGCTAGTAATCGTAGATCAGAATGCTACGGTGAATACGTTCCCGGGCCTTGTACACACCGCCCGTCACACCATGGGAGTGGGTTGCAAAAGAAGTAGGTAGCTTAACCTTCGGGAGGGCGCTTACCACTTTGTGATTCATGACTGGGGTGAAGTCGTAACAAGGTAACCGTAGGGGAACCTGCGGTTGGATCACCTCCTTACCTTAAAGAACCTGCCTTTGTAGTGTCCACACAGATTGTCTGATGAAAAGTAAATAGCAAGGCGTCTTGCGATTGAGACTTTACGTCCCCTTCGTCTAGAGGCCCAGGACACCGCCCTTTCACGGCGGTAACAGGGGTTCGAATCCCCTAGGGGACGCCACTTGCTGGTTCGTGAGTGAAAGTCACCGGCCGTCATATCTCAAAACTCATCTTCGGGTGACGTTTGAGATATTTGCTCTTTAAAAATCTGGATCAAGCTGAAAATTGAAACGACACATCTTAATGATGTGTTCGAGTCTCTCAAATTTTCGCAATCAGAAGTGAAACATCTTCGGGTTGTGAGGTTAAGCGACTAAGCGTACACGGTGGATGCCCTGGCAGTCAGAGGCGATGAAGGACGTGCTAATCTGCGAAAAGCGCCGGCGAGGTGATATGAACCTTTGACCCGGCGATGTCCGAATGGGGAAACCCAGTGCAATTCGTTGCACTATCGTTAACTGAATACATAGGTTAACGAGGCGAACCGGGGGAACTGAAACATCTAAGTACCCCGAGGAAAAGAAATCAACCGAGATTCCCCCAGTAGCGGCGAGCGAACGGGGAGCAGCCCAGAGTCTGAATCAGCTTGTGTGTTAGTGGAAGCGTCTGGAAAGTCGCACGGTACAGGGTGACAGTCCCGTACACGAAAGCACACAGGTTGTGAACTCGAAGAGTAGGGCGGGACACGTGGTATCCTGTCTGAATATGGGGGGACCATCCTCCAAGGCTAAATACTCCTGACTGACCGATAGTGAACCAGTACCGTGAGGGAAAGGCGAAAAGAACCCCGGCGAGGGGAGTGAAAAAGAACCTGAAACCGTGTACGTACAAGCAGTGGGAGCACCTTCGTGGTGTGACTGCGTACCTTTTGTATAATGGGTCAGCGACTTATATTCTGTAGCAAGGTTAACCGTATAGGGGAGCCGAAGGGAAACCGAGTCTTAACTGGGCGTTAAGTTGCAGGGTATAGACCCGAAACCCGGTGATCTAGCCATGGGCAGGTTGAAGGTTGGGTAACACTAACTGGAGGACCGAACCGACTAATGTTGAAAAATTAGCGGATGACTTGTGGCTGGGGGTGAAAGGCCAATCAAACCGGGAGATAGCTGGTTCTCCCCGAAAGCTATTTAGGTAGCGCCTCGTGAACTCATCTTCGGGGGTAGAGCACTGTTTCGGCTAGGGGGCCATCCCGGCTTACCAACCCGATGCAAACTACGAATACCGAAGAATGTTATCACGGGAGACACACGGCGGGTGCTAACGTCCGTCGTGAAGAGGGAAACAACCCAGACCGCCAGCTAAGGTCCCAAAGTCATGGTTAAGTGGGAAACGATGTGGGAAGGCACAGACAGCCAGGATGTTGGCTTAGAAGCAGCCATCATTTAAAGAAAGCGTAATAGCTCACTGGTCGAGTCGGCCTGCGCGGAAGATGTAACGGGGCTAAACCATGCACCGAAGCTGCGGCAGCGACGCGTATGCGTTGTTGGGTAGGGGAGCGTTCTGTAAGCCGTTGAAGGTGTGCTGTGAGGCATGCTGGAGGTATCAGAAGTGCGAATGCTGACATAAGTAACGATAAAGCGGGTGAAAAGCCCGCTCGCCGGAAGATCAAGGGTTCCTGTCCAACGTTAATCGGGGCAGGGTGAGTCGACCCCTAAGGCGAGGCCGAAAGGCGTAGTCGATGGGAAACAGGTTAATATTCCTGTACTTGGTGTTACTGCGAAGGGGGGACGGAGAAGGCTATGTTAGCCGGGCGACGGTTGTCCCGGTTTAAGCATGTAGGCGGAGGTTCCAGGTAAATCCGGTACCTTTTAACGCTGAGGTGTGATGACGAGGCACTACGGTGCTGAAGTAACAAATGCCCTGCTTCCAGGAAAAGCCTCTAAGCATCAGGTAACACGAAATCGTACCCCAAACCGACACAGGTGGTCAGGTAGAGAATACCAAGGCGCTTGAGAGAACTCGGGTGAAGGAACTAGGCAAAATGGTGCCGTAACTTCGGGAGAAGGCACGCTGATATGTAGGTGAAGCCCCTGCGGGTGGAGCTGAAATCAGTCGAAGATACCAGCTGGCTGCAACTGTTTATTAAAAACACAGCACTGTGCAAACACGAAAGTGGACGTATACGGTGTGACGCCTGCCCGGTGCCGGAAGGTTAATTGATGGGGTTAGCGGCAACGCGAAGCTCTTGATCGAAGCCCCGGTAAACGGCGGCCGTAACTATAACGGTCCTAAGGTAGCGAAATTCCTTGTCGGGTAAGTTCCGACCTGCACGAATGGCGTAATGATGGCCAGGCTGTCTCCACCCGAGACTCAGTGAAATTGAACTCGCTGTGAAGATGCAGTGTACCCGCGGCAAGACGGAAAGACCCCGTGAACCTTTACTATAGCTTGACACTGAACACTGGTCCTTGATGTGTAGGATAGGTGGGAGGCTTTGAAGCGTGGACGCCAGTCTGCGTGGAGCCGTCCTTGAAATACCACCCTTTAATGGCTGGTGTTCTAACGTAGACCCGTAATCCGGGTTGCGGACAGTGTCTGGTGGGTAGTTTGACTGGGGCGGTCTCCTCCCAAAGAGTAACGGAGGAGCACGAAGGTTAGCTAATCCTGGTCGGACATCAGGAGGTTAGTGCAATGGCATAAGCTAGCTTGACTGCGAGAGTGACGGCTCGAGCAGGTGCGAAAGCAGGTCATAGTGATCCGGTGGTTCTGAATGGAAGGGCCATCGCTCAACGGATAAAAGGTACTCCGGGGATAACAGGCTGATACCGCCCAAGAGTTCATATCGACGGCGGTGTTTGGCACCTCGATGTCGGCTCATCACATCCTGGGGCTGAAGTAGGTCCCAAGGGTATGGCTGTTCGCCATTTAAAGTGGTACGCGAGCTGGGTTTAGAACGTCGTGAGACAGTTCGGTCCCTATCTGCCGTGGGCGCTGGAGAATTGAGGGGGGCTGCTCCTAGTACGAGAGGACCGGAGTGGACGCATCACTGGTGTTCGGGTTGTCATGCCAATGGCACTGCCCGGTAGCTAAATGCGGAAAAGATAAGTGCTGAAAGCATCTAAGCACGAAACTTGCCCCGAGATGAGTTCTCCCTGACCCTTTAAGGGTCCTGAAGGAACGTTGAAGACGACGACGTTGATAGGTCGGGTGTGTAAGCGCAGCGATGCGTTGAGCTAACCGATACTAATGAACCGTGAGGCTTAACCTTACAACGCCGAAGCTGTTTCGGCGAAGAGACAGAACATTCAAATTTCAGCCTGATACAGATTTAACAGAATTTGCCTGGCGGCTTTAGCGCGGTGGTCCCACCTGACCCCATGCCGAACTCAGAAGTGAAACGCCGTAGCGCCGATGGTAGTGTGGGGTCTCCCCATGTGAGAGTAGGGAACTGCCAGGCACCAAATAGAAGAACCCCGCACCGTGAGGTGCGGGGTTTTTTGCTTTGTGCTTATCCTCTCTGGCCTTCCTCTTAATCCCTTATCCTGCTAATGGAATGTGTGATCCCTGTCGCAATGTTATTTATAACAAAATTATAACATTTCATTTACGAGGTAATTGAGTCTCCTGACTCAATACGCCGCTGTTTATGGCAGGAGCATAATCACAATGACAGAAAGCATTACATCAAACGGGACGCTGGCTAACAGTGATACCCGAAGAAGGGTATGGGCAATAGTCAGCGCCTCTTCAGGGAATCTGGTTGAATGGTTCGACTTTTACGTCTACTCATTCTGTTCACTCTACTTCGCACATATTTTTTTCCCATCTGGCAACACCACAACGCAGCTGCTACAAACGGCGGGGGTTTTTGCCGCAGGGTTTTTAATGCGGCCCATCGGGGGCTGGTTGTTCGGTCGCATTGCGGATCGTCGTGGCCGTAAGACTTCTATGCTGATCTCGGTGTGCATGATGTGCTTTGGTTCTCTGGTGATCGCCTGCTTACCGGGATATGAATCGATAGGTACCTGGGCACCGGCGCTACTTTTACTGGCCCGCTTATTTCAGGGATTATCGGTGGGCGGAGAATACGGTACCAGTGCGACCTACATGAGTGAGATTGCACTGGAAGGCCGTAAAGGTTTTTACGCCTCATTCCAGTATGTCACGCTGATTGGTGGTCAACTGCTGGCCATTCTTGTGGTGGTGATCCTGCAGCAAATCCTGACGGACGAACAACTTCACGCCTGGGGATGGCGAATTCCTTTCGCGATGGGCGCAGTACTGGCGGTTGTCGCACTTTGGCTACGCCGTCAGTTAGATGAAACCTCTCAGAAGGAAGTCAGAACGCTGAAGGAGGCTGGAACATTCAAAGGGTTATGGCGTAACCGCAAAGCTTTCCTGATGGTGCTGGGCTTCACCGCGGGCGGCTCTCTTAGTTTCTACACGTTCACCACCTATATGCAAAAGTACCTGGTGAACACCACCGGTATGCACGCCAACGTCGCCAGCGTGGTCATGACCGTGGCGCTATTTGTCTTTATGCTCATACAACCTATTATCGGTGCGCTCTCGGATAAAATCGGTCGACGAACGTCGATGCTGATTTTTGGCGGGCTGTCGGCGTTATGTACCGTACCTATTCTGTCTGCCCTTCAGCACGTGACTTCGCCGTATGCCGCGTTTGCGCTGGTGATGCTGGCGATGGTGATTGTCAGTTTCTATACCTCTATTAGCGGAATACTGAAAGCCGAAATGTTCCCGGCGCAGGTACGTGCTTTAGGGGTAGGGCTCTCTTATGCGGTAGCTAATGCGTTGTTTGGCGGATCGGCGGAGTACGTTGCGTTATCGCTTAAATCATGGGGAAGTGAAACGACATTCTTCTGGTACGTAACGATAATGGGCGCACTGGCCTTTGTTGTTTCCCTGATGCTGCATCGCAAAGGGAAAGGCATTCGACTTTAATAGCGCGCCATCTGCCACACGGCATAGCCGGTCGTTGCGCCGGCGACATCCCAGGCGAAATCTTTCCAGCTCCAGCCGCTCCCTGCGGGGCGGCTATCCCACAGTTCTTTTGATGCTCCAAGACTGACTGAGAACATCAACCCAATTGCCGCACTGCGATCCCGGCTGTATCCCTGATGCTGCGCATATTCATTACCGGCTGCAGACAACATCGCGGAAGCGAGGAAATGCTGGGCTTTATCCTGTCCAGACCAGTTATCGTTGGCCACATGGCTACAGCCACTCAGAAAAAGGACGCTCAGTAACAGAGGAATACGCATCAACGGGCTCCATAAAAAAGCCCTGCGGGTGGCAGGGCCTGGACATTACAGAATACGGCTGATAAGTCGGTCGATACGAATACGACGCAAGCGGCGGATAAGCTTGCGGACTTTCACCGGGTAATCGGCAATGCTCTGCAGTTCGCGGTAATGATTCACCACAGTGGTATGTGTGCGAATCAGCTCCAGCTCACGTTCACGTTTTGCGGCTAACTCATGCTGCGGGTCATGGATTAGGATAGCGTTTTCCAGATCCAGTCGCCACGCGCGTGGGTTCAGGTTGTTACCGGTCAGCAGCATCCACTCATCGTCGACCCACATTCCTTTCAGATGGTAAGTGTTGTCTTCATCTTTCCAGAGACGCACAACCAGCTGGTCAGTGTTTACGTAATACTGTAAACGGCTCAGGAAACGGCGCAGGTTAATCTCGTAGAGATAAGGCAGCGCACCGATGATTTTGAACGGCTGATCTTCAGGAATGAAGAAGTCGTTTGCAGTTTTATCGCCAACGATGATTTCCACTTTTTTACCGTCGCGCAGCAGCTGAATGATATTACGCACCAGCACGGCAGGAAGGTTGAAGTACGGCGTACAGATGGTAAGTTTCTGCTCTGCACACGGCATCAGATGGAAGATCGTTTTGTTAAGCAGGCTTGATTTGCCGAGCCCTACCAGCGGTGTAACGGATAACTCTTCGTTGTTCGCATCGCCCTGGAAATGATAGACCGCATCACGCAGCTCCTGACGGAAGGCGCGAACATCGTTTTTGATTTCCGGGCTTTTAGGACGCTCGGGATCGTCAAGGCGATTAACACCACGGCCATGGACCAGATTTTTATCAACCCAGTTAAACATGATATCGGCCATCTGCGGATTACGGATCAGATGGTAGCGGTCGTAGCGATATTTATCGAGCTGATGAAGGTAAACATCATTCAGACTTGCACCGCTGTACAGCACGCTGTCATCAATGATGAACCCCTTGAAATGAAGGACGCCGAGCGCTTCACGGGTATTTACCGGGACGCCATAAACAGGCACATCAACGCCAGGATTTTCCTGCGCCGTACGGCAATACCAGTCGGCATTAGTGTTTGAGGCGGCAGCGCCAATACGGCCACGCTGAGCGCGATGCCAGTCTACCAGCACGCGAACATCAAGTTCTGGTCGCTGACGTTTGGCTTCATAGAGCGCGTTCAGGATCCCGCGCCCGCCTTCATCCTGTTCAAGATAGAGCGCCACAATGCAAATGCGTCGCGTGGCGCTGGCAATCTTTTCCAGAAGCGTCTCCCGAAAATGAGCGGGAGCGTAAAAGAACTCTACATCATCAACTGACTGAGAAATCTTCGGTAGTTGAGCAAGGTGTTGTTGATGTTTATTACGCTTAAATTTTGACAACATCACAGTGCGTTTCTTCTCTGTTCATTGAAGGGTTGTCTGTACCATGCAAACAACATAAGCGGACAATGATACCACCAGTCCCGTCCAAAGTGGGTAACATTTCCAGTAGCTTACTCGCGTTTGTCTGCTGATCTCAGACTGAGGGACAAGGCCACAATACCTTCGTCCAGCTGAATATCAACGTCAAACCCAAGTTTTCGCGCCAGGGTCACCATACCGCGATTGTTAGGCATAGTAATGCCATTAAGGCGTAACAATCCGTGATCTCGCGTATAACTGATGAGTTTTTCCAGCAGCCGTCTCCCCAGACCCAGGCCTTTAAGATCGGAGCGCACCAGCACCGCAAACTCCGCATCGACGTTATCCGGGTCAGAAATCGCACGCGTGACGCCGAGGATCTCATCCCCCTTATCGGCGCGACGAACGGCAACAAACGCCATTTCTCGATCGTAGTCGATCTGGGTCATATTGGCTAAATCATCGTGGGTAAATTCGTTGATTTCGCTAAAATAGCGATAATAAAGATCCTCTTTCGTGACCTGAGAGATAAAGGCCCGCAGCTGGGGCTCATCTTCCGGCAGAATAGGGCGGAACAAGGCGCGTTCTCCATTCTTCATCTCAACCCACTCCTCCAGCTGCAGGGGATACGGGCGGATCGCCAGACGGCTCTCTCTGTCTCCTTCGAATGGTGCGATATCCAGGGTCACGTCCAGCGCCGTAAACTCATTGCCCGAGGCGAGCAGCGGATGAATGTCCAGCCGCTGGATTTCGGCACAATCCACAATCAGGTTAGAGACCTGCACCAGGAACTGGCTTAACCCGGCAATATCAAGCGGGCGCAGCGCACTCCGGCCACGGATCTTTTTACTTTTGATCGCCTGGATGATCAGATACCGCGCCAGGTTCATGTTCAGCGGCGGTAACGCCACCACGGCCTGCTCCTCCGGGCGCCACTCAACGCCACCTTCCCCCAGCATGATGAGCGGTCCGAAGACGGGATCGTGTTCAACCACCACCCGTAATTCCTGGGCTCCTGCGCGGTTGGCCATGCTTTGCACCAGCAATCCGTGGATCCTTGCCTGCGGCCAGGCCATTTTTACCCGGTCGAAAATAGCATCAGCTGCCTGCTGCACCTCAGTCGCCGTACGCAGGTATAACATAACCCCCTGAACATCAGACTTATGCGGGATATCCGGAGAACGCAGCTTCAGGGCCACCGGATAGCCAATCTGTTCGGCTATGTGCACGGCCTCTGCGCTGTCGCTGGCGATCCAGGTCGGCAGGGTTTGCATCCCGTAGCTACCCAGAATGGGCTGGACCTCATGCGTATCAAGCGAGGTCGCGCCTTCTTCAATGGCCTGCTGCAACAGCCGGTGAACGTCGACGGTGTTCGCCGTCAGATTCCCCGGCAAAGCCGGCGTCTCACGCAGCTGTTTCTGGTTGCGGCGATATTCCACCATATGCATAAATGCGGTGATGGTGCCTTCCGGCGTGCGGTAGGTTGGCAGCCCGGCCTCGCTGAACAAGCGCCGTGCCTCCTGAGAGGAAAACTCACCGCACCAGTTGGTGAGCAGGGTAACATATTTACCGCGTGGATGGTTGCGCACGGTATCAATAAGCGCGCGCGCGCTTTCACTGCCCGGCGCGACCGCGCTGGGGGAGTGGATAATCATCAGCGCATCGAAATCCTGGCTATCCAGCAAAATGGATATCGCCCTGATATAGCGGTCGCTGCTGGCGTCATCGCGCAAATCAAGCGGATTGCCGGGCGTCACGCTGGTCGGAAGCGCTTCTTTCAGGCGCTGCAGCGTCTCTTCACTCAGCGTTGCCAGCTTGCCGAAGCGCCGCCACAGCTCGTCCAGCGCGAGCGCGGCAGGGGCCGCACCGTTACTGACAATCATTAGCTTCTCACCGCGCAACGGGCGCATATGGCTTAACGTCTCAACGGCGGAAAAAAGCTCGTGCGTATCCTGTACCCGCAGCAACCCCGCGCGCTGAATGGCGGCGTCCCAGGCGGGATCCATGCCGGAATGAGAATGCAGCAGACGCTGTGCCGCAGGGCTGCGTCCGCTTTTGATCACCAGGATCGGCTTATTGCGCGAAGCGCTTCGCGAAGCCGAGACAAAACGACGCGCGTCGCTGAGGTGCTCAAGATAAAGCAGGATCGCACTGGTTTTGCCGTCACGCGCCAGAAAATCCAGTAGCTCATCAACGTCGATATCCAGGCTGTCGCCCAGGGCAATGAAGTAGGAGAATCCCATTTCACGCTGCTGCGCCCAATCGAGGATGGTGTTCGATACCGCAGCCGACTGCGAGATAAACGCCAGTTTGCCTTTGCGGATTGGAACCGGGGAGAAACTGGCATTCAGCCCCTGCCAGGGGGCGAGCAGGCCCAGACTGTTTGGCCCGAGAATGCGCATTTGATAGCGGCTGGCGCAGGCCAGAAGCTCGGCTTTCTGTTCAGGCGGAGACGAGAGAATAATGCAGGTTTTACACCCTTTCTTGCCGAGCGATTCCAGCAGCTCGGGGTTGCGCTTCGCGTTCGTACAGAGTACGGCAAGATCCGGCACGAAAGGCAGGCTCTGTACATCAGGCCATGCAAGCACTCCCTGAACCGCCTTATACGCCGGTGTGACGGGCATGACGGGGCCATTAAATCCCCCGGCCAGCAGATTGCGCATCATCAGATAGCCAGCACGATCCGGTTTCATTGATGCGCCGATAACGGCAATGGATTTAGGACGAAGTAGCGCTTCTAACCCTCGCTGGCTCATGCAGGCCTCCTGTGAATGCAAGCGACCTGATGATTTTAAACGCTTTCTGGCTCGGGCGCTGTGACGCTGCCCTTATGAACGGTTTTTCCCGCCAGATAGCGCTCCCGGAAGCATGAGAAATGGTTGCCCAGAGCCCCAGCCGCAGCGGTATCTCCCGCTAAATCCAGAAGCGCAATTGCCACTTCGGCGGTGCAGTATTGCCCGTCAGCATGCGCTTCACGCAGGCGGTAGGCGGAGACGCGGGAAAGATCGACAGAAATGACCGGCAGCGCGTCGAGATAGGGGCTTTTGCGAAACATTTTTCGCGCTTCGGTCCATGTACCGTCCAGCATGATAAACAGAGGTGGTTTACCGGACGGCGGCGCAGAAAGAACCTGACGCTGTTCTCCCGCGTAGGACGCCGGGAATACCACCATTGGCTGGTAGTCGGGGTTTGTAACTAAATCGAGCAGCGCCTGAGGGGGTTCTGTACGAGACCACTGAAACGCGGCGGTATCCGGCAGAATATCGGCAATAAGACGCCCCGTATTGCTGGGTTTCATCGGCTCGGTATCGAACATGACCAGACAAAAACGGCTTTGTGCCGTACTCGGTGCCAGCGTCTCGCACAGACAAACCTTCAGCGGCAGCAGGCAGCGCTGACAGCGGCGAATACGGTTGCCTCGGGCGAGGAACGGTCGGGTGGCGCGCGCAAGGCGTTCGGCGCGTAATTTAAGAACGGCGTTATCAGTCATGGGCGAAATGCAGGAAAAACGCTATTTTCGCAGAGGCGGGAGCGGGGCACAAGACGTGCCCCGAGAATGTTACAGAGACTCGTTTAACCAGCTTTCAAAAGGCGCTTTTGGAACCGCGCCGTTGAGCATATCGATCACTTCACCATTTTTAAAAATCATAATGGTCGGTATGCTGCGAATACGAAAACGGGCGCTCAGTTCGGGTTCGGCTTCGGTATTGACCTTAACGAACCGCATTTTTCCGCTGCGCTCTTCGGCCACATCTTCGAAGATCGGCGCGAAGCTACGGCATGGGCCGCACCATGGCGCCCAGAAATCGATCACGACAGGAAGATCGTCCTTGAGGAGTTTGTCCAGCGTAGCACCCGTCGCGTTAATGACATCGCCATCAAATAATTCATGGCCACAACGTCCGCATTTCGCACCATCCTCCATCCGATCGTCCGGAATGCGATTAAGAGCCTGACAGTTGGCACATACGGTATTCATAACTAACCTCTGATAGAGCCGTGGGACAGCGGCACAACGCCGATAATGTTTCTAATATGTTACATATTATCAATGAGCCTGTTTGAAACAACAATGCGTTTTATTCAATGAGAACAATAGTCACAGGCTTTTGTACGAAATTATGGCTATGCGCTGGCACATCGGGTAATCTGCGCGCTTCGCGCAGCGCTGGTGGAGAAAAGCATGAACGACGAAATGAAAAACAAAAGCGGCAAGGTCAAAGTGATGTATGTCCGCAGTGATGATGACTCTGATAAACGCACCCAAAATCCGCGTACCGGAAAAGGTGGCGGGCGTCCGGCGTCTTCTCGTGCAGACGGTGGCCGTCGCCCCGCCCGCGATGACAGAAATAACCGCGGTGATGACCGCAAACGTGACGATCGCAAACGCGATGACCGTCCGCGTTCCGACCGCCCACGCAGTGACCGTCCACGCGACGATCGTCCGCGCGATGACTTCTCACGTGATAACGCCTCCCCGTGGCGCACCGTTTCTCGCGCCCCTGGCGATGAGACGCCGGAAAAAGCCGATCACGGCGGTATCAGCGGTAAAAGCTTTATCGACCCGGAAGTGCTGCGCCGTCAGCGTGCGGAAGAGACCCGCGTGTATGGCGAGAACGCATGCCAGGCGCTGTTCCTGAGCCGTCCTGAGTGTATCGTCCGCGCCTGGTTTATCCAGAGCGTGACCCCGCGCTTCAAAGAAGCGCTGCGCTGGATGGCTGCGAACCGTAAAGCCTACCACGTGGTTGATGATGCTGAGCTGACCAAAGCGTCCGGTACTGAACACCACGGCGGCGTCTGCTTCCTGATCAAAAAGCGTAACGGCACGACCGTGCAGCAGTGGGTCAGCCAGGCGGATGCCGATGACTGCGTGCTGGCCCTGGAAGATGTGGGCAACCCGCACAACCTGGGCGCAATGATGCGCAGCTGCGCGCACTTTGGCGTGAAAGGCGTGCTGTTGCAGGATGCCGCGCTGCTGGAATCCGGCGCCGCGATCCGTACTGCGGAAGGCGGAGCCGAGCACGTACAGCCGATCACCGGCGACAGCGTGCTGGACGCCCTCGAGCAGTTCCGTAAAGCGGGTTATTCCATCGTGACTACCTCGAGCCATGCCGGTACGCCGCTGTTTAAAGCGACGCTGCCGCGCAAAATGGTGCTGGTGCTGGGTCAGGAACGTGATGGTCTGTCTGACGCGGCGCTCTCCAGTGCGGATCTGAGCGTCTCTATCGACGGAACAGGCAATGTGGAAAGTCTGAACGTATCCGTTGCGACCGGCGTACTGCTGGCCGAATGGTGGCGCCAGAATAAGGCATAATCCATTGTGCTTTTTGTATGCCCGGTGAACCGGGCATACAAACTCAAACTACTCGCTCTCTGCCGGTAATACAGGCATCCAGTCAATTGGCTTTTCGCCACGTTTTTCCAGCCATTCATTCGCCAGAACAAAATGATTACTGCCAAAGAAACCGCGATGCGCAGACAGCGGTGACGGGTGCGGTGCTTTCAGCACGTGATGACGCTGACGGTCAATAATCGCCCCTTTCTTCTGCGCGTGAGAACCCCAGAGTAAAAACACCACCCCTTCACGATGCTCGTTGATAAGGCTGATGACTTTATCGGTAAACGTCTCCCAGCCCAGACTGGCGTGCGAGTGCGCCTGACCCGCCCGTACGGTAAGCACCGTATTCAGCAACAGCACGCCCTGGCGCGCCCAGCTTTCCAGGTAACCGTGGTTTGGCCGGGTAAAACCGGGCACGGTTGCTTCAAGCTCTTTATACATGTTGAGCAGAGAAGGGGGTATAGCCACGCCCGGACGAACGGAAAACGCCAGCCCATGCGCCTGCCCGGGGCCGTGATAGGGATCCTGACCCAGAATGACCACTTTCACATCGCTCAGTTCGGTGTAGCGAAAGGCGTTGAACACGTCTTTCTGCGGCGGGTAAATCGTCTGTCCGGACTGACGCTCAGCGGCAACGGTGCTGAGCGTATTGATAAAATAAGGCTGCTGCTTTTCTTCTGCCAGCACGTCATGCCAGGTTAAAGGTGTCGTCATCTCGCTCTCCTGCGAATCTCAATCTCTGACTAGCTTACCTGTTTCACTCCGGTGAGCAAAATTACGCGCTGAAATACGTGCTAAGTGGCTAAATTTATTTTGAAAAGATGCAGGGTAAGTTGAATTGGTAAAACTGTGAAATTGATCTGAAACAATAAATTCAAACCACACTCTTTATGTGGTTGGTGTTTTTGTTGATTTAAATCAATAAATCACCGGGGTGTGAATGTTATATATACACACAAGAAACAATGGTTTTACCAATTGGCCGCAAGAGGCCGACACCAGTTAATGTAGCCTAAGGGAGGCAACACATGATTACAGGTATCCAGATTACTAAAGCTGCAAATGACGATCTGCTCAATTCTTTCTGGCTGCTGGACAGCGAGAAGAACGAAGCGCGCTGCGTCGTTGCGAAAGCGGGTTTTGCTGAAGATGAAATCGTACCGGTAAACAAACTGGGCGAAATTGAGTACCGTGAAGTTCCTATGGAAGTGCAGCCTGAAGTGCGCGTGGAAGGGGGTCAGCATCTGAACGTTAACGTGCTGCGCCGCGAAACGCTGATGGATGCCGTTGAGCACCCAGAAAAATACCCACAGCTGACCATCCGCGTGTCTGGCTATGCGGTTCGCTTTAACTCACTGACTCCAGAACAGCAGCGCGACGTTATCGCCCGTACCTTTACTGAAAGCCTGTAACGGCTTCAGCAGGGGGGAATAAAAAAGCCGGGGATTTCCCCGGCTTTTTTTTACTCTTCAGTTTTCGTCTCTGGTGCGGCAGAGCTTGGCTTACGGCGCTTACCAATATTTTTGGTATCGCGGTGGCGCTGCTTCACGCGCGGTTTCTCTTTTTCTTTCTCTTTTCTCTCAGCACGTTTTGCGAGCGCTTTCTTGGACGGTTTACCCGTCATCTTTTCACTCGGCGCACGCGTGGTCGGGCGGAGTTCGTCAATCACGCGTGCTTTCAGCGGCTCGTCAACATAGCGGCCAATTTTCTGCAGCAGCAGGTAGTCATGCGCTTCGACCAGTGAAATCGCAATGCCTTTGCGGCCCGCGCGGCCGGTACGACCAATACGGTGCAGGTAGGTATCGCCGCTGCGCGGCATATCGAAGTTAATAACGTGGCTGACGTCAGGGATGTCGATCCCGCGAGCGGCAACGTCAGTTGCAACCAGCACGTTAACGCGACCATCGGTCAGTCGCTTAATCCCTTCGGTACGCTTGATCTGCGCCATCTCGCCTTCAAGATAGCAGTTGTTGATCCCGGCGTTACGGAGCATTTCAGCCAGCTCGTGCACGCGCTCGCGCTTGCGCACAAATACGATTGTGCGCAGAGCATCTTCCTGTTTGAGCAGGTGTTTCAGCAATTCGACCTTGTGCTCAAGGTTATCCGCGCGGTAGTACCACTGGTGGATCTTCTTACGCTCACGGGTGGACGGCGTCGCCGAGACTTCCACCGGATCTTCCAGCAGACGCTCTGCGAAGTCTTTGATCGCTTCCCCTTCGAGGGTGGCAGAGAACAGCATCGTCTGGTTACGCCAGCGCGTCTCGCCAGCAATGTGCTCGATATCCTGAGCGAAGCCCATGTCCAGCATGCGGTCGGCTTCATCGAGGATCAGCGTTTCAACCGCGCGGCAGTCGAAGTTCTCTTCTTTAATGTACTGCAGCAGGCGGCCCGTCGTCGCAACGACGATGTCCTGGTTTTCGCTGAACACTTCGGCGTGGTTCATGTACGCAACGCCACCGGTGATGGTAGCGATATCCAGATGAGTATTTGCCGCGAGTTCACGCGCGTGATCGGCAACCTGCATTGCCAGTTCGCGCGTAGGCGTCAGGATCAAAATACGCGGCGGGCCAGATTTTTTACGCGGAAAGTCGAGCAGATGCTGCAACACAGGCAGCAAATAGGCTGCTGTCTTCCCCGTGCCGGTTGGCGCAGAACCGAGCACATCGCGGCCCTCAAGCGCAGGCGGAATGGCCGCTGCCTGAATGGCGGTCGGGCGTGTAAAGCCTTTGCTCTCAAGTGCATTGAGCAGGCTTTCATCGAGTTCAAGTTCGGAAAAAGTCGTTACAGTCATGTTCTACCTCTGTGTGGGGCGCTGATTATAGACGTTACGGCTGTAATCTTCATCTGTTTGTATGGATATCGCTTTTCGGTCACTTCGCTTTCCCCTATGCTACTCCAGTTTCACTTAGAAGGTTGCTCTGACATGTCTCAACTCAAAGCGCAGCTGCGCCGCGATGGTTTTACGTTTAAACAGTTTTTTGTCGCTCACGATCGCTGTGCCATGAAGGTCGGTACAGACGGTATTTTACTGGGAGCGTGGGCGCCTGTCGCAGGTGTTAAGCGTATTCTTGATATCGGTACCGGTAGCGGGCTGGTGGCGCTGATGCTGGCGCAGCGTACGGAAGAACATGTCATCATTGATGCCGTCGAACTGGATGCGCAGGCCGCAGAGCAGGCGAGTGACAATATGGCCGAATCTCCCTGGGCAGCCCGAATGAAAGTGGAATGCGCAGATGTGCTCGCCTGGGCGCCTGAACAAACCGCGCGTTACGATCTGATCGTCAGCAACCCTCCCTACTACAAACCCGGCGTTGAGTGCGGGACACCCGAGCGTGAACAGGCGCGTTATACCGGCTCCCTCGATCATAAAGCGCTGCTCACCAGTGCGGCAGAACTCATCTCCGAAGAAGGTTTTTTCTGTGTGGTCCTGCCTGAGAGTACCGGCAACACGTTTATCGGCATCGCGCAGGAGATCGGCTGGACGTTACGTCTGCGTACCGATATTTCGGATACGGAAGGACGACTGCCGCACCGCGTGCTGCTGGCGCTCTCGCCAAAAGAGGGTGAATGCTTTAATGACCGGATGGTGATCCGTGGGCCAGACCAGCGTTATTCCGAAGATTACACTGCTCTGACCCAGGCGTTTTATCTGTTTATGTAAACCTGCGGGGCGAGTATCGACGGGCCGGACTCAGCAAGCTGATCCGGGTAGTCCAGGGTATAGTGCAGCCCGCGGCTCTCTTTACGCATCATCGCGCAGCGGACAATCAGCTCGGCCACCTGCACCAGATTGCGCAGCTCCAGCAGGTTATTGGATACGCGGAAGTTGGCATAATACTCATCAATTTCCTGCTGCAGCATGGTGATGCGGCGCAAGGCGCGTTCCAGGCGTTTCGTGGTGCGCACAATCCCCACGTAGTCCCACATAAATAGCCGTAGCTCATGCCAGTTATGCTGGATCACGACCAGCTCGTCCGGATTATCCACGCGGCTTTCATCCCAGGCTGGCAGGTGCTCTGTCTCGCGGGCGTAAGGCATGCGCTTTGTTATATCTTCCGCCGCCGACCAGCCGTACACCAGACACTCAAGCAGCGAGTTAGAGGCCATACGGTTCGCGCCGTGAAGTCCGGTATAGCTGACCTCACCGATAGCATACAGACCGTCTACGTCAGTACGCCCATGGTCGTCAACCATCACGCCACCGCAGGTATAGTGCGCCGCTGGCACAATGGGCACCGGGTCGCGCGTTAAATCAATGCCAAGGTTGAGCAGCTTCTCGTAAATCATCGGGAAATGCTGGCGAATGAACTCTGCTGGCTTATGGCTGATATCGAGATACATGCAGTCCACGCCAAGACGCTTCATTTCATGATCGATGGCGCGGGCAACGATGTCACGCGGGGCCAGTTCACCCCGGGCGTCAAAGTCGGGCATAAAGCGGGAGCCGTCAGGGCGTTTCAGATAAGCGCCTTCACCGCGCAGGGCTTCCGTCAGCAGGAAGTTGCGCGCCTGGGGATGGAACAGGGCGGTGGGGTGAAACTGATTAAATTCGAGATTCGCCACCCGGCAGCCAGCGCGCCAGGCCATCGCGATACCGTCGCCGGAGGCAATGTCCGGGTTCGTGGTGTATTGATACACCTTGGAGGCGCCGCCCGTCGCCAGCACCACAGCCTTCGCCTGACAGGTCTCCACCTTCTCTTTATTGCGGTTCCAGACCCAGGCGCCCACCACGCGACGCGTGCCGGGCAGGCCAATCTTGTCAGAAATGATCAGGTCAACGGCGTTGCTTCGCTCGAGAACCCGAATATTAGGATGGCTCAGCGCTTTGCTGACCAGCGTGGTTTCTACTTCTTTGCCGGTGGCATCCGCTGCGTGCAGGATGCGGCGGTGGCTATGGCCGCCTTCGCGAGTCAGGTGGTAGCTCTCTTCACCGTTGGGTTGAACCTGAGTATCGAACAAGACGCCCTGGTCGATGAGCCACTGAACGCAGTGACGGGCATTGCTGGCGACAAACTCTGCGGCGTGTGCATCCACGATCCCTGCTCCGGCAATGAGCGTATCTTCGACGTGAGACGCAATGCTGTCTGTCTCATCAAACACGGCGGCAATGCCACCCTGGGCATAAAACGTGGAACCTTCACTTATCGGTCCTTTACTCAGAACGATTACGTTTTGATGCTCGGCCAGGCGCAGCGCCAGAGAGAGACCGGCAGCACCGCTGCCGATGATCAGTACATCACAATGGAGTTCAGGTGTTGTGTTCATGATTGTTGTTTAATTTACTAAACAGTGTTGGGGCAGAATAGCACCTGAATGCGATATATCGCACGTATTTTTTTAGATTCTGTCGCAATGGCTAAACGCGTAAGCGGAGGTAAACGGAGGGTAAATGAGTGAAATTATTTTGCGAAGCAGATCGTTAGCGTCAGATTTTGTGGTGAAATAAAGCCTGTGTTGCGTTACTCTTCTGGCGGGAAAAAGATGTTTCTTGTCAGAAAGTGGTGCGTATCGTGAACAGACTTATAATGAGAGAAAATGAACGGTCTGCGGCGCGATGAACAAAAACAAAGGCGTTACGGAACTTATTGAAGATCAGACACTCTAATTCGGTGCTTGCTCAAAGTGCGGTATTTTTAGAGTGGCGTTTCGATAACGCGTGGAATTTAGGTTTGGGGAGACATTACCTCGGATGAGCGAGCAGTTAACGGACCAGGTCCTGGTTGAACGGGTCCAGAAGGGAGATCAGAAAGCCTTTAACCTACTGGTGGTGCGCTACCAGCATAAGGTGGCGAGCCTGGTTTCCCGCTATGTACCGTCAGGCGATGTGCCTGATGTGGTGCAAGAGTCTTTTATTAAGGCCTATCGCGCGCTGGATTCTTTCCGGGGAGATAGTGCTTTTTATACCTGGCTGTACCGTATTGCGGTCAATACGGCAAAGAATTATCTGGTCGCTCAGGGCCGTCGTCCGCCTTCAAGTGATGTGGACGCAATCGACGCCGAAAACTTCGAAAGTGGCGGCGCATTGAAAGAAATTTCGAACCCTGAGAACTTAATGTTGTCAGAAGAACTGAGACAAATCGTTTTTCGCACGATCGAGTCGCTCCCGGAAGATTTACGTATGGCAATTACGTTACGGGAGCTGGATGGTCTGAGCTATGAAGAGATAGCCGCTATCATGGATTGTCCGGTCGGCACGGTACGTTCACGAATTTTCCGTGCGCGAGAAGCTATTGATAATAAAGTTCAACCGCTTATCAGGCGTTGACGATAGCGGGATACTGGAAAAGGTATTAGGCATGCAGAAAGAAAAACTTTCCGCTTTAATGGATGGTGAAACGGTGGATAGTGAGCTGCTCAACGAGCTGTCTCATTCACCCGAAATGCAAGAGACCTGGGAGAGTTACCATCTCATCCGTGACACCCTTCGCGGTGACACCGGCGAGGTTCTCCATTTCGATATCTCAGCCCGCGTCATGGCGGCTATTGAGAATGAGCCTGTTCATCAGACCACCCCGCTGATTCCTGAAGCTCAACCCGCGCCTCACCAGTGGCAGAAAATGCCGTTCTGGCAAAAGGTGCGCCCGTGGGCCAGCCAGCTTACCCAAATGGGTGTGGCTGCATGCGTATCGCTTGCAGTTATTGTTGGCGTCCAGCACTATAATACTCAGTCTGAAACTAATCAGCAGCCAGAAGCGCCAGTGTTTAACACGCTGCCGATGATGGGCAAAGCCAGCCCGGTAAGCCTGGGCGTACCGGCTGATGCTTCCGCCAGCGGCGGCCAGCAACAGCAGGTTCAGGAGCAGCGCCGTCGCATTAATGCGATGTTGCAGGATTATGAGTTGCAGCGTCGCCTGCACTCTGAACAGCTTCAGTTTGAGCAGGCGCAGACACAGCAAGCTGCTGTGCAGGTGCCCGGAAACCAAACTTTAGGAACGCAATCGCAGTAATGAAGCAACTTTGGTTCGCCATGTCTCTGATGGCGGGTAGCCTGTTCTTCTCTGCCAACGCCTCGGCTGATGTATCATCCGGGGCGTTGTTGCAGCAAATGAATCTGGCCAGCCAGTCACTCAATTACGAGTTGGCATTTATCAGCATCAACAAGCAGGGCGTCGAGTCGTTACGCTATCGTCATGCCCGTCTTGATAACCAGCCGCTCGCCCAGCTTTTACAGATGGATGGCCCGCGTCGGGAAGTTGTCCAGCGTGGTAACGAAATCAGCTATTTTGAGCCAGGCCTGGAGCCTTTCACGCTGAATGGCGACTATATCGTTGATTCCCTGCCGTCACTCATTTACACCGACTTTAAACGGCTTGCCCCTTACTACGATTTTATTTCGGTAGGGCGTACCCGCATCGCGGACAGACTGTGCGAGGTAATTCGCGTTGTTGCCCGGGACGGAACGCGCTACAGCTATATCGTCTGGATTGATGCCGAAACCAAACTCCCCATGCGTGTTGACCTGCTCGATCGTGACGGTGAAACGCTGGAACAGTTCCGGGTTATCTCCTTCAGCGTGAACAATCAGGTTGGCAACAGCATGCAGAATCTGGCTAAGGCCAGCCTGCCGCCGCTGCTTTCTGTTCCTGCCGGGGATTCCGTTAATTTCAACTGGGTACCTGCCTGGATCCCGCAAGGGTTTAGCGAAGTGTCCAGCAGCCGACGTCAGCTGCCAACGATTGAAACGCCGGTAGAATCGCGCCTCTATTCGGATGGTTTGTTCAGCTTCTCGGTGAATATTAATCGCGCAACGGCAAATAGCGCTGAACAAATGCTGCGTACCGGGCGCCGTACGGTGAGTACAACGGTACGCGATAACGCAGAGATCACCATTGTGGGAGAACTCCCTCCGCAGACGGCGAAGCGCATCTCCGACAGCATTAAATTCAGGGCTGCACAATGATCAAAGAGTGGGCGACGGTTGTCTCATGGCAGAACGGCATTGCGCTGGTGAGCTGCGATGTTAAAGCCTCCTGTAATAGCTGCGCATCCCGCGCCGGCTGCGGCAGCCGCGTGCTGAATAAGCTCGGGCCGCAAACATCGCACACGATTTCTGTACCAAGCGAACAGCCGCTGATGGCGGGGCAGAAGGTGGAACTGGGCATCGCGGAAGGCAGCCTGCTCGGCTCCGCTATGCTTGTGTATCTCTCTCCGCTGGTCGGCCTGTTTATCATGGGCGGCCTGTTTCAGATGCTGTTTGGTACCGATGTGGCCGCTATGTGTGGTGCCGCATTGGGTGGCGTGGGGGGATTCTGGCTTGCCAAAGGGCTCTCACCGACGCTCGCCGCACGCGAAGAGTGGCAGCCTGTCATTCTCAGCGTTGGGCTGGCGCCAGACCAGCTTCGTGTTGAAACGCTCTCTTCTGAGGCCCGGTGATCCATCGGGCTTTATCTTTTTTTACACCCTAAAACAGAAAACGTCCTTTCTTCACGCTATACCAGTCTCTAAGTGCATTTCCAGGTAGCGAGGATGTAGTGTAGAATGCTGCGTTTTCGCACTGAAAAACGTCAGGCTAAGAACAGCGGCCTCCAGGAATTCGTAAGGCATAATTATTTAACTATATGAAGAACATACGTAATTTTTCGATCATTGCTCACATTGACCACGGTAAGTCGACGCTGTCTGACCGTATTATCCAGATTTGCGGTGGCCTGTCTGATCGTGAAATGGAAGCCCAGGTTCTGGACTCCATGGACCTGGAACGCGAACGCGGTATCACCATTAAAGCGCAGAGCGTTACGCTTGATTACAAAGCGGCTGATGGTGAAACCTATCAACTGAACTTTATCGACACCCCAGGCCACGTTGACTTCTCCTATGAAGTTTCACGCTCGCTCGCGGCCTGTGAAGGCGCGCTGCTGGTGGTGGATGCCGGGCAGGGCGTTGAAGCCCAGACCCTGGCAAACTGCTACACCGCGATGGAAATGGATCTCGAAGTTGTGCCGGTTCTGAACAAGATCGACCTGCCAGCCGCCGATCCTGAGCGCGTAGCGGAAGAGATTGAAGATATTGTCGGCATTGACGCGACCGATGCCGTGCGCTGCTCCGCGAAAACCGGTGTCGGCGTCACCGACGTGCTGGAACGTCTGGTTCGTGATATTCCGGCCCCGGAAGGCGATCCGGATGCCCCGCTGCAGGCGCTGATTATCGACTCCTGGTTCGATAACTATCTGGGCGTTGTCTCCCTGGTGCGTATTAAAAACGGCACCATGCGCAAAGGCGACAAAATCAAGGTAATGAGTACCGGACAGGTCTACAACGCCGACCGTCTGGGTATCTTCACGCCAAAACAGGTTGACCGCACCGAGCTGACATGCGGCGAGGTAGGCTGGCTGGTCTGCGCCATTAAAGACATCCTTGGCGCGCCGGTGGGCGATACCCTGACCGGCGCACGTAACCCGGCGGACAAAGCGCTGCCAGGCTTTAAAAAGGTGAAACCGCAGGTTTACGCGGGTCTGTTCCCGGTCAGCTCTGACGACTACGAAAACTTCCGTGACGCGCTCGGTAAACTGAGCCTGAACGATGCTTCACTGTTCTACGAGCCAGAAAGCTCAACGGCGCTGGGCTTCGGCTTCCGCTGCGGCTTCCTCGGCCTGCTGCACATGGAGATCATTCAGGAACGTCTGGAGCGTGAATACGATCTGGACCTCATCACCACCGCGCCGACCGTAGTCTATGAAGTTGAAACCACCTCGAAAGAAGTGATCTACGTCGATAGCCCGTCCAAGCTGCCGCCGCTGAACAATATTCACGAGCTGCGTGAGCCGATTGCCGAATGTCACATGCTGCTGCCGCAGGAGTTCCTGGGCAACGTCATTACGCTGTGTATTGAGAAGCGCGGCGTGCAGACCAACATGGTTTACCACGGTAACCAGGTGGCGCTGACCTACGAAATCCCGATGGCGGAAGTGGTACTCGACTTCTTCGACCGTCTGAAGTCGACCTCCCGTGGCTATGCGTCACTGGATTACAACTTCAAACGCTTCCAGGCTTCCAACATGGTGCGTGTGGACGTGCTGATCAACGGCGAGCGCGTGGATGCGCTGGCGCTGATCACCCACAACGACAATGCGCCATACCGTGGCCGCGAGCTGGTTGAGAAGATGAAAGATCTGATCCCGCGTCAGCAGTTCGATATCGCGATTCAGGCGGCAATTGGCAACCACATTATCGCGCGTTCAACCGTGAAACAGCTGCGTAAAAACGTTCTGGCGAAGTGCTATGGCGGTGACGTCAGCCGTAAGAAAAAGCTGCTGCAGAAGCAGAAAGAAGGTAAGAAGCGTATGAAGCAGGTCGGTAACGTCGAGCTGCCGCAGGAAGCATTCCTTGCCATCCTTCATGTTGGTAAAGACGGCAAATAACCCTAAGGAGTTGGCATGGCGAACATGTTTGCCCTGATCCTGGTCATTGCTACCCTGGTGACAGGTCTGCTGTGGTGTCTGGATAAGTTTATCTTCGCCCCAAAACGTCGTGAACGTCAGGCTGCCGCACAGGCAGCCACTGGAGATGGGATTGACGTGAAAACCCTGAAGAAAGTCGGCCCGAAACCGGGCTGGCTGGAAACGGGCGCCTCGGTATTTCCGGTGCTGGCAATTGTTCTGGTGGTACGTTCGTTTATTTATGAGCCGTTCCAAATCCCATCAGGTTCAATGATGCCAACGCTGCTGATTGGTGATTTTATTCTGGTAGAGAAGTTTGCCTACGGCATTAAAGATCCTATCTACCAGAAAACGCTGATCGAAACCGGTCATCCGAAACGTGGCGACATCGTGGTGTTTAAATATCCGGAAGATCCGCGCCTGGACTACATCAAGCGCGCGGTAGGTCTGCCGGGTGATAAAGTGACTTACGATCCGGTTGCGAAAGAAGTCACCGTTCAGCCGGGCTGCAGCTCCGGTACCGCATGTGAAAACGCGCTGCCAATCACCTACTCAAACGTTGAGCCAAGTGATTTTGTGCAGACCTTTGCCCGTCGTAACGGCGGCGAAGCGACCAGCGGATTCTTCCAGGTACCGAAAGGTGAAACAAAAGAGGACGGCATCCGTCTGGTTGAGCGCAAAGAGACGCTGGGCGATGTGACGCACCGAATCCTCACCGTGCCAATCGCGCAGGATCAGCTGGGTATGTACTATCGCCAGCCGGGCCAGCAGCTGGCGAGCTGGATTGTACCGCCGGGACATTACTTCATGATGGGTGACAACCGCGATAACTCTGCGGACAGCCGTTACTGGGGCTTTGTGCCGGAAGCGAATCTGGTCGGCAAAGCCACCGCCATCTGGATGAGTTTTGAGAAGCAGGAAGGCGAATGGCCGACCGGTGTACGCCTGAATCGTATCGGCGGAATCCATTAATTCTCAATAAATGAACGCGTAGCCGCTTTTATTAGCGGCTACGTGAATTATTTCCACGATAAATCTCTTCGAACTAACGACATCCCCTGTCGTTGTGTATAGAATATTCCCCCGAAGTTTAAGGTTGGCCCTGCAAGGGTGCCACGGCACACGAAACCGCGTTGGTTTTCTCAGGTCGGTTTCGTGTGCTGCATTTTTGACGCATTCATTTATTGGTATCGCATGAACCCCATCGTAATTAATCGGCTTCAACGGAAGCTGGGCTACACTTTTCATCATCAGGAGTTGTTGCAACAGGCATTAACCCACCGCAGTGCCAGCAGCAAACATAATGAGCGTCTCGAGTTTTTAGGCGACTCTATTTTAAGTTTCGTGATTGCGAATGCGCTTTATCATCGTTTCCCGCGTGTGGACGAGGGTGATATGAGCCGCATGCGTGCCACGCTGGTTCGGGGTAATACCCTTGCGGAAATCGCGCGCGAGTTTGAACTGGGCGAATGTCTGCGTCTTGGACCGGGTGAACTGAAAAGCGGCGGCTTCCGTCGTGAATCTATTCTTGCCGATACGGTCGAAGCATTAATTGGTGGTGTGTTCCTGGACAGCGATATCCAGACCGTAGAAAAGCTGATCCTGAACTGGTATCAGACCCGTCTGGACGAAATCAGCCCGGGCGATAAACAAAAAGATCCGAAAACGCGTCTGCAGGAATATTTGCAGGGTCGTCATCTGCCGCTGCCGTCTTATCTGGTGGTACAGGTGCGTGGCGAAGCGCACGATCAGGAATTTACCATCCATTGCCAGGTCAGTGGCCTGAGTGAACCGGTGGTGGGCACAGGTTCAAGCCGTCGTAAGGCTGAACAGGCTGCCGCCGAACAGGCGTTAAAAATGCTGGAGCTGGAATGAGCGAAGATAAAACCTATTGCGGATTTATTGCCATCGTCGGACGTCCGAACGTTGGCAAATCCACCCTGCTGAATAATCTGCTTGGGCAGAAGATTTCTATCACTTCGCGTAAGGCGCAGACCACGCGTCACCGCATCGTCGGCATCCATACTGAAGGCGCGTATCAGGCGATCTACGTCGATACCCCTGGCCTGCACATGGAAGAGAAGCGTGCCATCAACCGCCTGATGAACAAGGCGGCGAGCAGCTCGATCGGCGATGTAGAGCTGGTGATTTTCGTTGTGGAAGGCACCCGCTGGACGCCGGACGACGAGATGGTGCTGAACAAGCTGCGTGACGGCAAAACGCCTGTCATCCTCGCGGTCAACAAAGTTGATAACGTGCAGGAAAAGGCCGACCTGCTGCCGCATCTGCAGTGGCTCGGTAGCCAGATGAACTTTCTCGACATCGTTCCGCTGTCTGCTGAGACCGGCCTGAACGTTGATACCATCGCGGGCATCGTGCGTAAGCACCTTCCGGAAGCGATTCATCACTTCCCGGAAGACTACATCACCGATCGCTCTCAGCGCTTTATGGCGTCTGAAATCATCCGTGAAAAGCTGATGCGTTTCCTGGGTGCTGAACTGCCTTACTCCGTAACGGTGGAGATCGAGCGTTTCCAGACCAACGAGCGCGGTGGCTACGATATCAACGGCCTGATCCTCGTTGAGCGCGAAGGGCAGAAGAAGATGGTGATCGGCAACAAAGGGGCCAAGATCAAAACCATCGGCATTGAAGCCCGTAAGGACATGATGGAGATGTTCGAAGCGCCGGTTCACCTCGAACTGTGGGTGAAAGTGAAATCTGGCTGGGCCGATGATGAGCGTGCTCTGCGCAGCCTCGGTTACGGCGAAGACCAGTAACTTAAGACGACGAGCATATGGATGGATGGCAGCGCGCCTTTGTCCTGCATAGTCGTCCCTGGAGCGAAACCAGCCTTATGCTGGACGTCTTCACGGAAGAGTCGGGCCGCGTGCGCCTTGTTGCGAAAGGCGCACGTTCCAAACGTTCTAACCTGAAAGGTGCCCTACAGCCTTTCACGCCGCTGCTGGTACGCTTCGGTGGGCGAGGGGAAGTGAAAACCCTGCGCAGCGCTGAAGCCGTCTCCCTGGCGCTTCCTCTTTCCGGCATCACGCTCTATAGCGGTCTGTATGTCAACGAACTCATCTCACGCGTTCTTGAACATGAGACCCGCTTCTCTGAACTTTTCTTCGATTATCTGCACTGTATCCAGGCGCTGGCTGGCGGAACCGGCACGCCCGAACCCGCCTTGCGTCGTTTTGAACTGGCGCTGCTGGGCCACCTCGGATACGGCGTAGATTTTCTGCACTGCGCGGGCAGCGGTGACGAGATAGAAGACACCATGACCTACCGCTACCGCGAAGAAAAAGGCTTCATTGCCAGTATCGTGATAGACAACAGCACCTTTACCGGGCGCCAGCTCCGGGCGCTGTATGAGCGCGAGTTTCCCGATCTGGACACCCTGCGCGCAGCAAAACGCTTTACCCGGATTGCCCTCAAGCCTTATCTTGGCGGCAAGCCCTTAAAGAGCCGCGAATTATTCAGGCAGTTTGTGCCGAAACGTTAATGTTTTACCCCTCACCCCAGCCCTCTCCCGGAGGGAAGAGGGGAAGAGAAATGAACCAAAATACCGAGGATTGTCATGGCTGAATTACTGTTAGGCGTCAACATCGACCACATCGCCACGCTGCGTAATGCGCGCGGCACGGCGTATCCCGATCCGGTTCAGGCGGCGTTTATCGCTGAACAGGCTGGCGCTGACGGCATTACCGTTCACCTGCGTGAAGACCGTCGCCATATCACCGATCGCGACGTGCGCATTCTGCGTCAGACTCTGGACACCCGTATGAATCTGGAGATGGCGGTCACCGAAGAGATGCTGGCGATTGCCTGCGAGACCCAGCCGCATTTCTGCTGCCTGGTGCCGGAAAAACGCCAGGAAGTAACCACCGAAGGCGGTCTGGATGTGGCCGGTCAGCTCGACAAAATGCGCGATGCCTGCAAGCGCCTGGCGGATGCCGGTATCCTGGTTTCTCTGTTTATCGACGCCGATTTCGCCCAGATTAAAGCGGCGGCCGACGTGGGCGCACCGTATATCGAAATCCACACCGGCTGCTATGCCGATGCCAAAAACGACGCCGAGCAGGCCAAAGAGCTGGAGCGTATTGCCAAAGCGGCCACGTACGCCTCAAGCCTGGGCCTGAAGGTTAACGCCGGTCACGGCCTGACCTACCATAACGTGAAGGCCATTGCCGCGCTGCCGGAAATGCACGAGCTGAACATCGGCCACGCTATCATTGGCCGCGCGGTGATGAGCGGCCTGAAAGAGGCGGTTTCAGAAATGAAACGCCTGATGCAGGAAGCGCGTCAGTAATGGCCATTCTGGGCTTAGGCACCGATATCGTTGAAATAGCCCGTATTGAAGCGGTGATCGCCCGTAGCGGCGATCGCCTCGCAAGACGCGTTCTGAGCGATAACGAGTGGGCCATCTGGGAAGCGCATCAGCAGCCGGTGCGCTTTCTGGCAAAGCGATTTGCGGTAAAAGAGGCGGCGGCCAAAGCCTTCGGGACCGGCATTCGTAACGGCCTGGCGTTTAATCAGTTCGAAGTGTTTAACGATGAGCTGGGCAAACCGAGCCTGCGTCTGTGGGGAGAAGCGCAAAAGCTGGCGGAAAAGCTGGGGGTGAATCACATGCACGTGACGATCGCGGATGAACGCCACTATGCCAGCGCGACGGTGATCATCGAAAGTTAAAGTTTGTCCGCGTGGTGCATCAGGACAAACTTATCCCATAGCTGCTCTTCGCTCTCAACGTGGGCCGGATCCTTCAGGATGGTATTCGGGATCGGGCACACTTTCTGACAGGTCGGCGTTTCATAGTGGCCGATGCATTCCGTGCAGCGGTCGCTGTTAATCTCATAAATGCTGTCGCCCATCGAAATCGCCTGGTTCGGGCATTCGGGCTCGCACATATCGCAATTAATGCATTTTTTGGTAATTAACAGCGCCATCAGGAAATTCTCAGAAACAACACAAACCGGGCGGGCATTATAAGCGTCAAACCAGTTTCTTTACCAGTTCTTCGCTGTGACGAATGCGTTCGGGCGCGCGCTCCAGATCCTGCTGCACCAGCGCCATAAACAGCAGGTCCGTCAGCATCATTTGCGCGCTGGTGGACGAGATAGCCGCGCTGCGCGTGGCCTGCTCTTCGGCAATGGTATATAAACAGCGCGTGGCCCGCTGCTGCAGGGCATTCGGGGTAAAACCGGTGATCGCCAGAATTTTACCGCCGACGCGCAGCGCTTCATCGGTTGCCATGTTGATCTCTCGACGCTCGCCGGAGTAGGAGATAGCCAGCAGCAGATCGTCAGGATCCATCGCCTGTACGGTCGCCAGCAGGGCGTGCATATCCTGCTCGACGATGGCGTTAAGCCCAATTTTCGTCAGCTTCCAGCCAAAGTTACGCGCCACAAGTCCGGACGCCCCGATACCGGTCAGGATGATGCGCCGCGCGCCGCGCAGCATCGCTACGCTCTCCAGCAGCTTCTCTTCCGTATTCACGTCAAGCGTCGCGTGCATAGCCGCCACGTTCTCTTTGATCAGCTTTTCGCCAACCAGCCGCATCGGGTCATCGCCGCGGATCTGATTATGCACCGGCATTGACTGCGGGTTGGGGTTGCTCACCAGCGCTTCGCTGATCGCCAGCTTGAGGGCGGGGAACCCCTTAAAGCCAATCTTCTGGGCAAACTTCACCACGCTGGACTGGCTCACGCCGGCTTCACTCGCCAGCTGCTGCGAGCTGAGGTGGCGTGCATGATCGGGTTGAGAAAGCAGAAAATCCGCCAGCTTCTTGTCGCTTTGGGCAAAGCCTGCATAACGCTGGCGAATGCGAATTAAACAGTTCATAGGGTCTCCTGGCGAAAATGTGATTATCTGCGCAAATACGAATTTTGCTCGCCTGAATGAATTTTATATTCCATTATAGTGTGATTATTATGAATTAAAAATTCTTGAGGTACAAAAATGAATCTTGGCTCACTTGTTTCTGAAACGCGTAACCCACAAACCATGGATCTGGATGCGCTCTCCACCCTGGAGCTGGTTAACCGCTTTAATCAACAGGATACGCTGGTCGCGCAGGCAGTGAAAGAGACTTTACCCGAGGTGGCGAAAGCGGTCGATGCGGCGGCGGAAGCCCTCAAGGCCGGCGGTCGAATTATCTACATGGGGGCGGGCACCAGCGGGCGTCTTGGGGTTCTGGATGCGTCAGAATGTCCGCCCACCTTTGGGGTGCCGCACGGTCTGGTCGTTGGGCTGATTGCCGGTGGACCCGGCGCGCTGCTGAAAGCCGTTGAAGGAGCGGAAGACAATAAACAGCTGGGCGAGGATGACCTGAAGGATCTGAATCTGACCGCGAAGGATCTGGTGGTCGGGCTGGCGGCATCCGGGCGCACCCCGTACGTCATTGGCGGGCTGGAATACGCCAACCGGACGGGCTGCACGACGGTCGCCATCTCCTGTAATCCGGGTTCCCCGATTGCGCAGGTGGCCGCTATCGCTATCTCTCCGGTAGTCGGGCCGGAAGCGCTCACCGGCTCCACGCGTCTGAAATCCGGGACCGCGCAAAAGCTGGTGCTCAATATGATCTCCACCGGCGCGATGGTGAAGTTCGGCAAGGTTTATCAGAACCTGATGGTGGATATGCAGGCCACCAACGTCAAGCTGGTGGACAGAGCCTGCCGCATGGTGATGGAGGCGACAGGCGCAGGCCGTGAAGAGGCAGAGGCGGTGCTCAAGCAGACCGCTCACGATGTTAAACCGGCCATTCTGATGATCCTGAGCGGGCTGGATGCGGCGGCCGCGAGGGCCAAACTCGCTGCGCATAACGGCTTCTTACGGGCGGCATTAGAAAACTAACAGAGGCGTCTATGGACAAAACAGCAGCGCTCGCCAGCGATATCCTGCAGGGGATCGGTGGGGAAAAAAATATTCAGCGTCTCGAAAACTGCATGACGCGCGTGCGCGTCGAGGTACATAACGACGACCAGCTTGACGTGCCGCGCCTTAAGCAGCTGTCCGGCGTCAGCGGCTACGTGAAACAAGGGCAGCAGCATCAGCTGATCGTCGGGCCGGGGAAAGCGGCGCAGGTTGTCGATGCCATGCGCGCGCTGATGGGCGTTAGCGCGAGCGCGTCGATGGACGATGCGGAGCGCACCAGGGCGCAGGCAAAGGCCAAATACAAAGCCCCCATGAGCGATGCGCTGCGTCAGCTGGCAAACGTCTTTATTCCGCTAATCCCGGCGTTTATTGCCTCAGGCCTGATCACCGGGATCATCAACATCCTCAAGCGACCGGATATTGTGGGGGATTTCGCCACGCAGTATCCGAACCTGCTGGGGATTCTCGGGATCTTCGGCAGCGCTGTTTTCGCCATCATGAACATTCTGGTCGGGGTGAATACCGCGAAGGTGTTTGGCGGATCGCTGGCGATGGGCGGGGTGATGGCGGGCATCTTGTCCAGCCCGCAGCTGGCGCAGATCACGCTGTTTGGCGAGGCGCTCCAGCCGGGCCGCGGTGGGGTAATCGCCGTGCTGCTGGTTGTCATCCTGATGTGCTGGATCGAGAAAAGGCTGCGCGCGGTTCTGCCTGGCTCGATCGAGCTGATTCTCAACCCGCTGTTGACCACGCTGATTACCGGTAGCGTAGCGATTGTGGCCCTCCAGCCGCTAGGCGGATGGATCTCTGAAGCCATCGCTCACGGTGCGTCTCTGGCTATCGACCGAGGCGGGCTGCTGGTTGGCGCTGTGCTTTCCGGTACCTTCCTGCCGCTGGTGCTGACCGGCCTGCACCAGGGGCTGGTGCCGATCCACGTCGAGCTTGTACAGGCGCACGGCTATAACGCGCTGCTGCCTATCCTGTCGATGGCGGGGGTGGGGCAGGTCGGCGCGGCAATTGCCGTACTGATGAAAACCCGCAACGCGCGTCTGAAAAAAATGATTAAAGGCGCGCTCCCGGTCGGACTGCTCGGCATTGGCGAGCCGCTGATTTTCGGCGTTACGCTGCCGCTGGGTAAACCGTTCCTCGCCGCCTGTCTGGGGGGCGCGGTAGGCGGGGCGCTGATCAGCTACTGGAAAGTCGCTACCGTTATCACCTTTGGGCTTTCCGGTTTACCGCTGGCATTAACCATCGTGACCGGAAAAGTGATGCTCTATCTGTTAGGCTATTTAGTAGCGGTGATCGCCGGGTTCCTGTTTACCTGGCTGTTAGGTTTCAACGATCCAGAGGAGTAAGGTTTGGCAAATCACGCGCGTCGCGTTGTCTTTTTCGACCTGGATGGAACGCTGCATCAGCAGGATATGTTTGGTACGTTTATGCGTTACCTGCTGCGGCGTCAGCCTTTGAATGCGCTGCTCGTGCTGCCGCTCTTACCGGTTATCGGGATCGCGCTGCTGGTGAAAGGCCGTGCGGCGCGATGGCCGATGAGTTTGCTGCTGTGGGGATGTACCTTTGGGCACAGCGAAGCGCGGCTCAAGCAGCTCGAAAAGGATTTTGCGCACTGGTTTCGCGGCCACGTCGCCGCCTTTCCGGTGGTGCAGGCGCGCCTGACCAGCTACCTCGACGCTAACGATGCCGACATCTGGCTGATTACGGGCTCCCCGCAGACGCTGGTGGAGCAGGTCTATTTTGATACCCCCTGGCTTCCGCGCGTGAATCTTATCGCCACGCAAATTAGCCGCGGCTACGGCGGCTGGGTGCTGACCCTGCGCTGCCTGGGGCATGAAAAAGTGGTTCAGCTGGAAAAACGCATCGGTACACCGCTGCGCCTGTACAGCGGCTACAGCGACAGCAAGCAGGACAACCCGCTGCTCTATTTTTGCCAGCACCGCTGGCGCGTCACGCCATCAGGCGAACTTCAGCAACTCGAATAGTCTTCTCTAAAACTGGCGTGTATAATGCCGCCCGCTTTTCGACTGGAGTATCGCCTTTGTTCAACCCTGTACACAATCATGAATACTGGATGCGCCACGCGCTGACGCTGGCTCAACGCGCCTGGGACGAGGGCGAAGTGCCCGTGGGCGCGGTGCTGGTTCATAACAATCAGGTGATTGGCGAAGGGTGGAACCGTCCCATCGGCCGCCACGATCCTACTGCGCATGCCGAAATCATGGCGCTTCGCCAGGGCGGTCTGGTGCTGCAAAACTATCGTCTGCTTGATACCACGCTGTATGTGACGCTGGAGCCGTGCGTGATGTGCTCCGGCGCGATGGTGCACAGCCGGATCGGGACGTTGGTTTTCGGGGCGCGGGATGAAAAAACCGGTGCGGCCGGTTCGCTGATGGACGTGCTGGGTCACCCGGGCATGAACCACCAGGTGAAGACTATCGGTGGGGTGCTTGCACCAGAGTGTTCGGGGCTATTAAGCGATTTCTTTCGAATGCGCCGTCAGCAGAAAAAGCAGCAAAAGGCAGAATTGAAGCTGTCGGACGATTAAGCTCGTCCGGCGCCACGACCGGGTAGCTTTGAGCCAGCTGTTTGGCCTCCGTCGCCTCTTTCTCTTTCTCCAGCAGATACCCGACCAGGCTAATCTGATATTTACGGATATTTTCCACGTAGGCGTAGGCTTCATGCCCGCGCGCGTAGCCGTATGTCAGCTTGTTATACCATGGCTTTTGGCTCAGCAGCGGCAGGCGCTGCTTAACGTCTGACCAGCTGTCCGGGTTACCTTTCGTTTTGGCCGTCAACGCTCGCGCATCAAGCATATGCGCGTAGCCCATATTGTAGGCCGCCAGCGCAAACCAGATCCGCTCTTCTTCCGGCACCGTTTCCGGTACTTTGGCCATCATATCCTGCAGGTAGCGCGCGCCGCCGCTGATGCTCTGTTCGGCATCGGTACGGTCATTGACGCCCAGGCTCAGCGCGGTATTTTTGGTTAACATCATCAAACCGCGTACGCCCGTGGGCGACGTGGCCTGGGTGTCCCAGTGGGATTCCTGATACGAAATAGCCGCCAGCAGCTTCCAGTCAATCTCCTGGGCGTATTTTTCGAACAACGGCTGCAGGTCCGGCAGGACGCTGTCTACCGCGCGCAGGAAGCTGCGGGTATCAACGTAGTCAAAGTCATCGCCGTGCCCGAGGTACTTCTCCTCCAGACGCGCCAGGGTACCGTCTTCATTGATGGTGTTGAAGAAATCAAGCATCGCGGCAGAGAAGGTCTGATCGTCATCAAGCTGGCTAAACCAGGTCACGGGCTGCTCGTCGGTGACGTCCAGCGCCACGGCGATTTCAGGATGCACCCGCTGGAACAGGCTGATCGCGACCGAATCGGCGATGGTGTAGGGCACCTTCTGATCTTTTACCTGCTCCAGCAGCTCCGTCGTGCCGAGTTTCGGATCCACCGTCCAGCTCAGGTCGGGATATTTCTTCTCCTTGAGCTCCCGCAGATCGTCAATCACCACGTGGCCGGGCGCAATCGTCAGCTGCCGATCGTTAATTGAAGCCAGCGAGCGCGGGCGCAGGCTCCCGACGCGGTAAACCAGCTGCTGAGAAACGGAGTAGTAGGTCGGGCCTGGCTGGTAGTTCTTGCTGCGCTCGCTGTTATACACCAGCCCGGCGGCGAGCATATCGGCATCGTCGTTATCGAGGTCGTCAAACAGCTCGTTGATATTCTGGCGGACGGTGATTTTAAGCTTCACGCCAAGATAGTCGGCGAACTGTTGTGCAAGTTCATAATCCAGACCAATGATTTTGCCGTTGACGTCGCTGTAAATCAGCGGGGAGTTGAGGGTACTGACGCGCAATTCCCCCCGCTTCTGAATGGCGGCGATACGGTTTTCGGCTTTGCCGAACCAGGGGATGGAAGGCCAGAGGGCCACTGCCAGCAGCAACGTTACAATGCCGATGAGCAGATAATTAATCTTTAATTTTTTCAATTAGTTAATTCTCTGCGACGCCGGTTGCCTCAGTTTGCTGTAGCCATGTTAATCATAAGGTTTGCCATTGAATGAGCGGCATTTTGCGTAAACTTGCGCCACTTGGCAACCAATTAGAGAGACAGGTCACATCTATTGTTAAATCTCTGTGCAAATTTTATTTCGACGCAAACGGTTTCGTCGGCGCTCAGGATTCTCTATAATGACGCCCGTTTTCCCCCCTTGCGCACACTGTAAGCGCCCCGGCGCTTCGAAGACGAGAGACTTATGATGGAAATTCTGCGTGGTTCGCCTGCACTGTCTGCCTTCCGTATCACTAAACTGCTGGCACGTTTTCAGGCGGCCGACCTTCCGGTAAGCAATATTTACGCTGAGTATGTCCATTTTGCTGACCTGAATGCCCCCCTGAATGCAGAGGAGCGCGTACAGCTGGAACGCCTGCTCAAGTATGGTCCAAGCCTGAGCAGCCATACGCCAACCGGCAAACTGATCCTTGCGACGCCTCGTCCGGGCACCATCTCCCCCTGGTCTTCCAAAGCCACCGACATCGCCCACAACTGTGGCCTGAGCCAGATTAACCGTCTGGAACGCGGCGTGGCGTACTACGTGGAAGCCTCTACCCTGAGCGACGCGCAGTGGCAGGCGGTTGCGGCTGAACTGCACGATCGCATGATGGAGAGCGTATTTGCCTCTCTCGATGACGCGCAGAAGCTTTTCTCTCACCATCAGCCTGCGCCGGTACAGAGCGTAGACCTGCTGGGGCAGGGCCGTCAGGCGCTGATTGACGCCAACCTGCGTCTCGGCCTGGCGCTGGCTGAAGACGAAATTGATTACCTGCAGGATGCGTTTGTTAAGCTCAACCGTAACCCGAACGACATCGAACTCTACATGTTCGCGCAGGCTAACTCTGAGCACTGCCGCCACAAGATTTTCAACGCCGACTGGATTATTGACGGCGAACAGCAGCCGAAGTCGCTGTTCAAAATGATCAAAAACACCATGGAGCAAACCCCTGACCACGTGCTGTCTGCCTATAAGGACAACGCCGCGGTAATGGAAGGTTCCGAGGTGGGCCGCTTCTTCGCCGATCGCGAAGCAGGGCGCTATGACTTCCATCAGGAGCCCGCGCATATCCTGATGAAAGTGGAAACCCACAACCACCCGACGGCGATCTCCCCGTGGCCGGGCGCGGCGACCGGCTCCGGCGGTGAAATCCGTGATGAAGGTGCGACCGGTCGTGGCGCTAAACCCAAAGCGGGTCTGGTCGGTTTCTCCGTCTCTAACCTGCGTATCCCGGGCTTTGAACAGCCGTGGGAAGAAGATTTCGGCAAGCCAGAGCGTATCGTGACCGCTCTGGATATCATGACCGAAGGCCCGCTGGGCGGCGCGGCGTTTAACAACGAATTTGGTCGTCCGGCGCTGAACGGTTACTTCCGCACCTATGAAGAGAAAGTGGACAGCCACAACGGCGAAGAGCTGCGCGGCTACCACAAACCGATCATGCTGGCGGGCGGGATCGGCAACATCCGTGCCGATCACGTGCAGAAAGGCGAGATCGTCGTCGGCGCGAAGCTGATCGTACTGGGCGGCCCGGCGATGAACATCGGTCTGGGCGGCGGGGCGGCCTCTTCTATGGCCTCCGGCCAGTCTGATGCGGATCTCGACTTCGCCTCCGTGCAGCGCGACAACCCTGAGATGGAGCGCCGCTGCCAGGAAGTGATCGACCGCTGCTGGCAGCTGGGCGACGCTAACCCGATCCTCTTCATTCACGACGTGGGCGCGGGCGGTTTGTCCAACGCCATGCCGGAGCTGGTAAGCGACGGCGGCCGCGGCGGGCGTTTCAACCTGCGCGATATCCTGAGCGATGAGCCAGGCATGAGCCCGCTGGAAATCTGGTGTAACGAATCCCAGGAGCGCTACGTGCTGGCGGTTGCTGCCGACCAGCTGCCGCTGTTTGACGAGCTGTGCCGCCGCGAGCGCGCGCCGTATGCCGTCATCGGTGAAGCGACCGAAGAGCAGCACCTTTCCTTAAGCGACACCCACTTTGACAACCAGCCAATCGATCTGCCGCTCGACGTTCTGCTCGGTAAAACGCCGAAGATGACCCGCGACGTAACCACCCGTAAAGCGGCGGGCAAAGCGCTGGATCGCCAGGGCATCACCGTGGCAGAAGCGGTCAACCGCGTGCTGCACCTGCCTGCTGTGGCAGAGAAAACCTTCCTGGTGACCATCGGCGACCGCACCGTGACCGGTATGGTATCGCGCGATCAGATGGTCGGCCCGTGGCAGATCCCTGTCGCTAACTGCGCCGTGACCACCGCGAGCCTCGACAGCTACTACGGCGAAGCGATGGCTCTCGGCGAACGTACCCCGGTGGCGCTGCTGGACTTCGCTGCTTCTGCCCGTCTGGCGGTCGGTGAAGCGCTGACCAACATCGCCGCGACGCAGATTGGCGATATTAAACGTATCAAGCTCTCCGCCAACTGGATGGCCGCTGCCGGCCACCCTGGCGAAGATGCTGGCCTGTATGAAGCCGTGAAAGCGGTGGGCGAGGAGCTGTGTCCTGCCCTCGGCCTGACCATTCCGGTGGGCAAAGACTCCATGTCGATGAAAACCCGCTGGCAGGAAGGCAGCGAGCAGCGCGAGATGACCTCTCCGCTGTCGCTGGTGATCACCGCGTTTGCCCGCGTGGAAGACGTGCGTCACACCGTTACGCCGCAGCTTGCGACCGAAGACAACGCCCTGCTGCTGATTGACCTGGGTAAAGGCCACAACGCGCTGGGTGCTACCGCGCTGGCGCAGGTTTACCGCCAGCTCGGCGATAAGCCAGCCGACGTGCGTGACGTGGCCCAGCTGAAAGGCTTCTACGACGGGATTCAGGCGCTGGTGGCGCAGCGTAAGCTGCTGGCCTACCACGACCGTTCCGACGGCGGCCTGCTGGTGACCCTGGCAGAGATGGCCTTCACCGGCCACTGTGGCGTGGAAGCGAACATTGCGACGCTGGGCGAAGACCGTCTGGCGGCGCTGTTCAACGAAGAGCTGGGCGCCGTGATTCAGGTGCGCGCGGCGGATCGCGACGCGGTTGAAGCGATTCTGGCGAAGCACGGTCTGGCAGACTGCGTGCACTATCTGGGTAAAGCCGTTCAGGGCGACCGCTTCGTGATTGAAGCAGACGGTCACGCGGTGTTCAGCGAAAGCCGCACCACGCTGCGCATGTGGTGGGCGGAAACCACCTGGCAGATGCAGCGCCTGCGTGATAACCCGGAATGTGCCGATCAGGAGCATAACGCGAAAGCGAATGACCAGGATCCAGGGCTGAACGTGAAGCTCTCCTTCGACATTAACGAAGATATCGCTGCGCCGTACATTGCGACCGGCGCGCGTCCAAAAGTGGCTGTGCTGCGCGAGCAGGGCGTCAACTCCCACGTTGAGATGGCGGCTGCCTTCCACCGCGCGGGCTTTGACGCTATCGACGTCCACATGAGCGACCTGCTGGCCGGACGTACCGGTCTGCAAGATTTCCAGGCGCTGGTGGCGTGCGGCGGCTTCTCCTACGGCGACGTGCTGGGCGCGGGCGAAGGCTGGGCGAAGTCCATCCTGTTCAACAGCCGCGTGCGCGACGAGTTCGAAACCTTCTTCCACCGTCCGCAGACCCTGGCGCTGGGCGTGTGTAACGGCTGCCAGATGATGTCTAACCTGCGCGAGCTGATCCCGGGCAGCGAAGCCTGGCCGCGCTTTGTGCGCAACCAGTCTGACCGCTTCGAGGCGCGCTTCAGCCTGGTGGAAGTGAGCCAAAGCCCGTCTCTGCTGCTGCAGGGAATGGTCGGTTCTCAGATGCCAATCGCCGTTTCCCACGGTGAAGGTCAGGTAGAAGTACGTGATGCTGCGCATCTGGCTCAGCTGGAGAGCAAAGGCCTGGTGGCGCTGCGCTTTGTCGATAACTTCGGCAAGGTGACTGAAACTTACCCGGCTAACCCGAACGGCTCCGCCAACGGTATTACGGCGGTGACCAGCGAAAGCGGTCGGGCGACCATCATGATGCCGCACCCGGAACGCGTATTCCGTACCGTGAGCAATTCCTGGCACCCGGACAACTGGGGCGAGGACAGCCCGTGGATGCGTATCTTCCGCAACGCGCGTAAGCAGTTGGGTTAAGTTTTAGCCCCACACCCTTCCAGGCCCGGTAAGCGAAAGCTCCACCGGGCTTTTTTATTTGTGTCGCAATTACGCGACAGACCCGTAATCCAACTGTCTCCAAAAGGCGACATTTAACTCATTGATTTATATATGGCAGTAAAGGTTCCCGTTAAGGTGTTGCTTAATAGCGACACTTAGCCTGGAAATCATTCAACCGATAATTAACAGGCTAAACGAGTAAAACTCATATATTTCAAAATGTTAATATTTTGTTTTGCATTCTGGCACGGGTGTTGCATAATATTAAGCAGTGGCTCATTCACCTTCTTATGTCAGCCCCTTCGGGACGCGCTACATAAATTTCGAATGACGCACAAAAAGGTGCCTGCCGTCCAACTACTGATCATAGCGATGCTTTATCAGGCCAGGGCGAAACGTCGAGTTAGGCACCGCCTCATTCCATGACAAAGCCGGGTTTTTACCCGGCTTTGTTGTATCTGAAGGGCAGACTCAGTTACGCTCTGCGTAAATCCCCATTAAGAGAGTAATGCGTTGAAACGCTGGCCCGTTTTCCCCCGCTCCCTGCGGCAGCTCGTCATGATGGCCTTCTTGCTGATCCTGCTGCCGCTGCTGATCCTTGCCTGGCAGGCGTGGCAAAGCCTGAACGCGCTGAGCGCGCAGGCGGCTTTGACCAACCGCACGACGCTCATCGACGCCAGACGCAGTGAAGCAATGACCAACGCCGCGCTGGAGATGGAGCGTAGCTATCGTCAGTATTGCGTGCTTGACGATCGGACGCTGGAAAAGGTTTATCAGAGTCAGCGTAAACGCTACAGCGAAATGCTGGACGCTCACGCGGGGGTCTTGCCTGATGACAAGCTGTATCAGGCGTTACGTCAGGATTTGAACGATCTCGCGCAGCTGCAGTGCAGCAACAGCGGCCCGGATGCCGCCGCCGCCGCGCGCCTCGAAGCTTTTGCCAGCGCCAACACCGAGATGGTGCAGTCAACGCGCGCGGTGATTTTCTCTCGCGGCCAGCAGCTCCAGCAGGAGATTGCCGAGCGCGGCCAGTTCTTCGGCTGGCAGGCGCTAGTGCTGTTCCTGGTGAGCCTGGGGCTGGTTCTGCTTTTTACCCGCATGATCATCGGCCCGGTGAAGGGCATTCAGCGTATGATCAACCGTCTGGGGGAGGGGAAATCGCTCGGGGATACGGTCGCCTTTAAAGGTCCGCGCGAGCTGCGATCCGTAGGTCAGCGCATTATCTGGCTGTCCGAGCGCCTGGCGTGGCTCGAATCACAGCGCCATCAGTTCCTGCGCCATATCTCCCATGAGCTTAAAACGCCGCTGGCCAGCATGCGCGAAGGGACGGAGCTGCTGGCGGACGAAGTGGCCGGGCCCCTTACGCCAGAACAGAAAGAAATTGTCGAGATCCTGGATAACAGCAGCCGCAATCTGCAAAAGCTGATTGAGCAACTGCTGGATTACAACCGCAAGCTGGCTGACGGGGCGGTCGTACTGGAAAACGTTGAAATTGAGCCGCTGGTGGATATGGTGATCTCCGCCCACAGCTTGCCAGCAAGAGCTAAAATGATGCATACCGGCGTTGAGCTGAATGCGCCTGCGTGCCTGGCTGAACCCATGCTGCTGATGAGCGTTCTGGATAATCTTTACTCCAATGCGGTGCACTATGGTACTGAATCCGGTAACATTTATATCCGAAGTAATACGAATGGTTCACGGGTGTTTATTGACGTCGCAAACACCGGCACCCCGATCCCCGATGACGAAAAAACCATGATCTTCGAACCCTTTTTCCAGGGGAGTCATCAGCGGAAAGGCGCGGTTAAAGGAAGCGGGCTGGGCTTGAGCATCGCCCGGGACTGCATACGACGCATGCAGGGTGAGCTAAACATTGCCGCGGACGAACGTTCAGACGTTTGCTTCCGTATCGAACTGCCCGTGAGCCGGAAAAATCAATAAAATGAATCTATGTCTGGTGAGTATGTCACACGTCTTTTTCCGCGCCGTACGCGCGGTGTTTTCCTGCAACACGCTTCGCCTGAGCCTGCCCTGTTTGTTTCTGGCAGGGTGTGTTTCCCATGCGCCACAAAGTGCAATTAGCGATAAACAAGAAGATAAATGGCCCGATAACCAGCTGGCAGATTTCCTCTCAACCCGCTGCGACGACATCTGGAACCTGTCAGGACATGACGTTGAAAGCAACCCGCTGTTCTGGCTGCGAGGAATAGATTGCGCCCAGCGTCTTGCGCCGGTAGACGCCCGCTCGAAGGCGGCGATGCTGGATGACGACACCTGGCAGGACGCTTTCAAGCGCGGGATTTTACTCGCAGATGCGAAAATCACCCCCGTTGAACGCCGCGTCAATGTCACCCGGCTGGACACGTTTGTAGTCAATCTTCCTGTGCAGGTACGCCCGGTGTACCAGCTCTGGCGCGATGGGCAGACATTACAGCTTCAGCTGTCTGAAGAGCGCTCCCGCTACAGCAAGCTGCAGCAGTCAACCGACAGCGAGCTTGATACGCTGCGTCAACAGCAGCAACATTTACGTACGCAGCTGGATACCACGACGCGCAAACTGGAAAACCTGACGGATATCGAAAGGCAGCTCTCGTCGCGTAAATATCAGCCGGGGAGTTCATCCGCTGCACCGGACAGCGATACGCCGAAACAAGAGGATGTGAAGCATGACGAGCCGTAAACCTGCCCATCTTTTACTGGTGGATGACGATCCCGGCCTGTTAAAGCTGCTGGGGATGCGTCTGGTGAGTGAAGGCTACAGCGTCGTGACCGCTGAAAGCGGGCTGGAAGGACTGAAGATCCTCAGCCGCGAGAAAATCGATCTGGTGATAAGCGACCTGCGGATGGACGAAATGGATGGTCTGCAGCTGTTCGCGGAGATCCAGAAGCAGCAGCCGGGTATGCCCGTGATTATCCTGACGGCGCACGGGTCGATCCCGGATGCGGTTGCCGCGACGCAGCAGGGGGTCTTCAGCTTCCTGACCAAGCCGGTGGACAAAGACGCGCTTTATAAGGCTATCGACAGCGCGCTGGAACACGCCGCCCCGGCGGGGGATGAAGCGTGGCGGGAGTCCATCGTCACCCGCAGCCCCATTATGCTGCGTCTGCTTGAACAGGCCCGGATGGTGGCGCAGTCCGACGTCAGCGTGCTCATCAACGGCCAGAGCGGAACCGGGAAAGAGATCCTGGCGCAGGCGATCCATAACGCCAGCCCGCGCAGTAAAAACGCCTTTATCGCCATTAACTGCGGCGCGCTTCCAGAACAGCTGCTCGAATCTGAACTGTTTGGTCACGCCCGCGGCGCATTCACCGGCGCGGTGAGCAGCCGGGAAGGGCTGTTCCAGGCCGCGGAAGGGGGCACGCTGTTCCTGGACGAGATTGGCGACATGCCCGCGCCGCTGCAGGTCAAACTGCTGCGCGTATTGCAGGAGCGAAAAGTTCGCCCGCTGGGCAGCAATCGCGACATTGATATTAACGTACGCATTATTTCCGCTACCCACCGCGACTTGCCAAAAGTGATGGCCCGCAACGAGTTTCGCGAAGATCTCTACTACCGTCTGAACGTAGTGAATCTGAAGATCCCGGCGCTGGCGGAGCGTGCGGAAGACATTCCGCTGCTGGCGAACCATCTTTTGCGCCAGGCGGCCGATCGCCATAAACCATTCGTGCGCGCGTTTTCCACCGACGCGATGAAGCGGCTGATGGCCGCAGGCTGGCCGGGTAACGTGCGCCAGCTGGTGAACGTGATTGAGCAGTGCGTGGCGCTGACCTCCTCACCGGTGATCAGCGATGCGCTGGTGGAGCAGGCGCTGGAAGGGGAAAACACGGCCCTGCCGACGTTTGCGGAAGCGCGGAATCAGTTTGAGCTGAACTATCTGCGCAAGCTATTGCAGATCACCAAAGGCAACGTGACCCACGCGGCGCGCATGGCCGGACGCAACCGCACCGAGTTCTACAAGCTGCTGTCGCGCCACGAGCTGGAAGCAAACGATTTTAAAGAGTAATGCCGTATGGTACTGTGAGCAATCGATTACGAGGCAGCTTACAGGCAAGAGTTTAAGGACCCACCATGAAAAAGATTGATACGATTATTAAACCTTTCAAACTGGATGACGTGCGTGAAGCGCTGGCGGAAGTCGGCATCACCGGGATGACCGTGACGGAAGTGAAAGGTTTTGGTCGTCAGAAGGGCCACACCGAGCTTTACCGTGGCGCAGAGTACATGGTCGACTTTCTGCCGAAAGTAAAAATTGAAATCGTGGTCAGCGACGATATCGTCGATACCTGCGTGGATACCATTATCCGCACGGCGCAGACGGGCAAAATCGGCGACGGTAAAATCTTCGTCTTTGACGTGGCGCGCGTGATCCGTATCCGTACCGGCGAAGAAGACGACGCCGCGATTTAACAATGCCAACGGTTTTGTAGGCCGGGTAAGGTGCAACCACCCGGCGAAAAAAAAAGCCCCTCGAACGAGGGGCTTTTTCATTACAGCACCTTATGGGGCCCGAAACATTCATAATGAATGTTGTCTTTGTTCACACCCAGCTCCACCAGCTGCTTCGCGGCATACTGCATAAACGTCACCGGCCCGCAGACGTAGAACTGCATGTCCGGCGCGCTAAACGCCCCTTCCATCAGGCTTAAATCCATCAGACCTTCGCTGTCAAATCGTGCGACCGCGCGGTCTGCATCCGTCGGCAGGCGATACCAGGTGTGCGCGGTGAAGCGCGGCAGGGACGCCCCGAGCGTTTTCACTTCATCAGCAAAGGCGTGCACGTCACCGTTTTCCGCAGCGTGGAACCAGTTGACCTGCGCACCGTGGTTGGCTTTCGCCAGCGTATCAAGCATCGCCAGCATTGGCGTTTGGCCGACGCCCGCAGAGATCAGCGTAACCGGGGTATTCGCTTCAACGGCCATGAAGAAATCGCCCGCCGGCGCGGCCAGATGAACCACGTCGCCCACGTTAGCTTCGCTGTGAAGCCAGTTGGATACCTGACCGCCGTCCTCACGCTTCACCGCAATGCGGTAGCCTTTGCCGTTTGGCTTGCGGGTAAGAGAATACTGGCGGATCTCCTGATGCGGGAAACCTTCAGGCTTCAGCCACACGCCCAGATACTGGCCTGGCTGGTAATCGGCAACCGGCTGTCCGTCCACTGGCTCAAATTCAAAGCTGGTAATCAGCGCGCTGCGCGGCGTTTTCTCAATGATGCGGAAGGCGCGCGTGCCTTCCCAGCCGCCGTTCTTGCTGGCATTTTCGCTGTAGATCTGCGCTTCGCGGTTGATAAACACGTTTGCCAGCACGCCGTAGGCTTTTCTCCACGCGTGCAGCACCTCCTGGCCCGGGCTGAACATCTCGTCCAGCGTTGCCAGCAGGTGGCCACCCACAATGTTGTACTGCTCGGGCTGGATCTGGAAGCTGGAGTGCTTCTGCGCGATTTTTTCCACCGCGGGCAGCAGTGCCGCCAGGTTTTCAATATTGCTGGCGTAGGCCGCGATGGCGTTGAAAAGCGCTTCGCGCTGATCGCCGTTACGCTGGTTGCTCATGTTGAAAATTTCCTTGAGCTCCGGGTTGTGCGTGAACATGCGATCGTAGAAATGGGCGGTGAGTTTAGGGCCGGTTTCCACCAGCAGGGGAATGGTGGCTTTAACGGTAGCGATGGTTTGAGCGTCGAGCATGAGCGCATCCTTCTGATGTGACTTTAATGATGTATTTTAAATGCATCTTATAAAAAATACCCCTGCGTTGTAAATGGTTCTTTGCAAGATGAAAAATATGCATCACAAACCTGAAAAGAAATCCGCTGGAAAGAGCGAGAGCTTTATTCCTCAAACCCTTGCGTGGCGGGTAGGAAAACGTTTGCGTAAAATCGTTTGTCAAGACCTGTTATCACAGAACTAATCAGTTATACTGTTGCCCGTCGTCCAACAGGACTGCCTTTTCAGGCCAAAATTTACTTGTTAGCTGAGTCAGGAGATGCGGATGTTAAAGCGTGAAATGAACATTGCCGATTATGATGCCGAACTGTGGCAGGCTATGGAGCAGGAAAAAGTACGTCAGGAAGAGCACATCGAACTGATCGCCTCCGAAAACTACACCAGCCCGCGCGTTATGCAGGCGCAGGGTTCTCAGCTGACCAACAAATACGCTGAAGGTTACCCGGGCAAACGCTATTACGGCGGTTGCGAGTACGTTGATATCGTTGAGCAGCTGGCTATCGACCGTGCGAAAGAACTCTTTGGCGCTGACTACGCAAACGTGCAGCCGCACTCTGGCTCTCAGGCTAACTTCGCTGTCTACACCGCGCTGCTGCAGCCGGGCGATACCGTTCTGGGTATGAACCTGGCACAGGGCGGTCACCTGACTCACGGCTCCCCGGTTAACTTCTCCGGCAAACTGTACAACATCATCCCTTACGGTATTGATGAGTCCGGTAAAATTGACTACGAAGACATGGCGAAGCAGGCTAAAGAGCACAAACCGAAGATGATCATCGGTGGCTTCTCTGCTTACTCCGGTATCGTTGACTGGGCAAAAATGCGTGAAATCGCGGACAGCATCGGTGCATACCTGTTCGTCGACATGGCGCACGTTGCGGGCCTGATTGCCGCTGGCGTTTACCCGAACCCGGTTCCACACGCTCACGTTGTGACCACCACCACCCACAAAACCCTGGCGGGTCCACGCGGTGGCCTGATCCTGGCGAAAGGCGGTGACGAAGAGCTGTACAAAAAACTGAACTCCGCTGTATTCCCAAGCGCGCAGGGCGGCCCGCTGATGCACGTTATCGCGGCAAAAGCGGTCGCGCTGAAAGAAGCGATGGAGCCTGAGTTCAAGGTTTATCAGCAGCAGGTTGCTAAGAATGCCAAAGCGATGGTGGAAGTGTTCCTGAACCGTGGCTACAAAGTGGTATCCGGCGGTACTGAAAACCACCTGTTCCTGCTGGATCTGGTTGATAAGAAACTGACCGGTAAAGAAGCTGACGCAGCCCTGGGCCGCGCCAACATCACCGTGAACAAAAACAGCGTGCCAAACGATCCGAAGAGCCCGTTCGTGACCTCCGGTATCCGTATCGGTTCTCCGGCCGTAACTCGCCGCGGCTTTAAAGAAGCGGAAGTGAAAGAGTTGGCTGGCTGGATGTGTGACGTTCTGGACAACATCAATGACGAAGCGGTTATCGAGCGCGTCAAAGGTAAAGTTCTGGATATCTGCGCACGCTTCCCGGTTTACGCATAATTCCTCTGCCTGGCAGAAATAAAAAAGGCCGCGCTTGCGGCCTTTTTTTATGGCTTAACGCCGGTCGAGGGAAATGGCTCCAGGTCCGACAATCGCCAGCAAAATAAAGGCGCCAGCAATACTGACGTTCTTATAGAAGTTAATCATATTCGGCACGACCGCATCACCTGTCATATCCCAGTAGTGGTGCCCAATCACCGCGGTTCCGAGGGTATAGAATACGAACAGTACCGCGAGAGGACGGGTGAAAAAGCCCAGGACGATCAGGATAGCGGCAGGCACTTCCATTACCACCGCAATAATGGCCGCCAGCATGGGCATCGGCGCACCCAGCGAGGTCATATATTGTACGGTGCCGCTAAACCCCGTCAGTTTTGGATAACCAAAGATAATAAACAGCACGACAAGCGCGATGCGGCCAATCAGCAGCAGCAGGTGACGTGACTGACCGAAATCTAAATAACGTAGAGTGTTCATAGCTGGCTCATTTTTCAGGGGACCCAATCTAAAATTAATACACAAATCCATAGTCTTCCATTCAGCTTTTCTTCATAAATCAGGCGTTCGCGTGATGTTAAATTCAGACTTCGTGTAAAATTGTCTCTTTTCTTTGGCAAGGGAAATTTATGCAGTGCATATCATGTCAGCAAGAAGAGGCAAATAAAGAATCCGGGCTGTGCAATCAGTGTGAGCGTGCAGACGAAAAGAAAATTAACGGGCTGCTTTATCTCCCGGCGGCGGGCCTGGTGATTAACCTCATCATGACGCCTATTGGAGCATGGAATTACTTTGCGGCGATGTTCCACTTTTTCCAGTCAGGGGGAATTAACCTGTTTGGGGCCGTGGGTATCGCGGTAATGATAATTGATGTGGCACTGACCGCGGCCGCAGGCTGGTATTTCTTTAAAAGAAAGTCGGGTATCCGTAAGATCATCATTCCCTACTATTTAATGGGCGTTGTCTTTATGCTCTATTTTGTGGGCATACCTGCCTGGCTCTTCGACGCAAGGCTGGATACGGCTGATATTCGCAATGCGCTTTCCTCCATTGTTGGCGCATCGATCTGGATCCCCTACTTCCTGGTTTCCAAACGCATTAATCAGGTCTTTGTACGCTAGACGTTTCGCGGGGCCGCCATGGCCCTGTAAAATGTGCGTGTTATTCACTTGTTAATAGTTGCTTGCGCAGGCTTTGATTTAACGCCAGACTATGGCCTCGATTTCGGGAGGGATTCATGGTCTTGCATTCCACGCGCTGGCTGGCGCTCAGTTATTTCACCTATTTCTTTAGCTACGGTATTTTTCTGCCCTTCTGGAGCGTCTGGCTCAAGGGTATCGGCCTGACTCCTGAGACTATCGGTGTCCTGCTGGGGGCAGGGCTGGTAGCGCGTTTCCTCGGCAGCCTGCTAATTGCCCCGCGCGTCAGCGATCCCTCCTTGCTGATCAAGGCCGTGCGTATTCTTGCTCTGCTGACGCTGGTCTTTGTTGCCTGCTTCTGGGTCAGCCATCAGTTTGCCTGGCTGATGGTGGTGATGGTCGGCTTTAACCTGTTCTTCTCACCGCTGGTACCGCTAACGGATGCCCTGGCGAACACCTGGCAAAAGCAGATCACCATGGACTATGGCCGCGTGCGCCTGTGGGGGTCTATTGCCTTTGTGATAGGTTCCGCGCTGGTGGGCAAACTGGTCAGCCTTTACGATTACCGCGCCATTCTCGCCCTGCTGAGTATCGGTATTGCCTCAATGCTGCTGGGCATGCTGCTGCGTCCGTCGGTGATGCCGCAAGGGGAAAGCCGCCATCAGGAGAGCGCAGGCTGGCCCGCCTGGCGGAGCCTGGTGGCCCAGAGCTGGCGTTTTCTGGCGTGTGTCTGTCTGCTTCAGGGGGCGCATGCGGCGTACTATGGCTTCAGCGCCATCTACTGGCAGGGGGCGGGATACTCTGCTTCCGCAGTGGGCTATCTGTGGTCGCTGGGGGTAGTGGCCGAAGTCATTATCTTCGCCCTGAGTAAGAAGCTGTTCCGCCGCTTTGGCGCGCGAGACCTGCTGCTGCTTTCCGCCGTGTGCGGCGTGGCGCGCTGGGGGATTATGGGCTGGACGACCGATCTGCCATGGCTGATAGTGGCGCAAATCCTTCACTGCGGCACCTTTACCGTGTGCCATCTGGCGGCCATGCGCTATATCGCAGCGCGCGAGGGCGGAGACGTTATTCGCCTGCAGGCCGTCTATTCGGCGGTCGCGATGGGGGGCAGTATCGCGATCATGACGGTCTTTGCGGGGTTCCTCTACCAGCATCTGGGGCATGGGGTCTTCTGGGTGATGGCGCTGGTCGCCTTACCCGCCATCGTTGTTCGTCCTAAAGTGGCCGCTCGCGCCTCGCTATGATTCCAGCATGGCGCGAATATGTTCTTGCTGCTGCGCGTTCAATGTCTCAACGGCATGTATCAGCGGCGGCGAGAACAGCGGCAGGACGGTAGGGTAGGGGGTGATAACCAGCGCGGCTTCGCGCGGTGCCCCCTCTTTCTGGAAAGCCTGCAGCGTCAGATAGCGAATGTTGAGCGGCAGCAGCGTCAGCTCGCGAAGCTGCTGTTCAATCAGGTCCTCGGTGGCTTTATCGTCTCCCGTCAGCAGGATCACCTGTTTTTCGTGCAGATCGGTCTCCTGCATCAGCCAGGCACCGAAAATCACCGCGACAAGACTCATCTCTTCATCTGAAAAACGTAGCCCAAACTCCGACTCCAGCTCAAACAGCGCTTCCTTTGTGGTGCGTAACAGCCGGGGATAGAGGCGATGGATCTCCTCCGGCAGGCTATTGTCGATGCCGATCTCAAACAGCGAGCGGTCCAGCGCCTGAGCCAGATGGATATATAGCTGATCGGTCAGCCCTTGTTCATCGCTGAAGTTCATCCCGGTCTGCGAGCGAAAACGGGCGACCATGCGCACGATGGCCCGACGCAAGCGCTGATCCTGCTGGTGTTTATCGAGCACCGGATCGGGCGTGCGGAGCATCATAAACAGCAGCGCCAGAAATAGCTGTTCATCCCCGTGCGCACCCTGCGGCACGCGACGTCTCCAGTGACGCACGATCTCCTGGGCCGTAAAATACTCCCCTCTCGACTGGGTCCAGCTGCGCTGAACGTGAGAAAACTGCGGCGTATTCCCGAGCTGGTGCTGAATAAGACAGTATTGCAGATAGAGCTGTAAAAACTGGACGTCGCGGCATTCAAACTGGCGCTGCAGCTTGCGGGAGCAGAAGCCGATCAGCGCCCGCAGGTTCGCATCATCGTAAAGCGGCCGCGCAATGCCGTGTTGTTTAAGCGCGGTTTTTAATGCGGGGGTAAACTGGTGCGAGACAAACTGCGGACAAAGCCGCAGCGCCCGGCGCAGCCAGTGCAGCAGGCATAAACGCTGATTCAGGGCTGTGCCTTCAATCCGGTAGCTGCCGTCGTGGTGCGTGACGATGTCCAGCCGGTGATAGCGCTGGATTTCATCGCGCGTCTCGGCTATATCTTGCCGTGCCATCGCGTCGTCCACCCCGTTGGCAGCAATTATGCTCTGTGCGGTGACGGCAGCATCGGGCAGGTAAAGCATCAAAAGCACCTGGCAGCGGCGCTGCGAACTGGAAAGCACAGATGGAATTTCAAGCGTCGTCATCATCTGTCGGGTATCCAGTGTGAATGTTTGATAAGAATAGCTAAAGGATGAGCGCTGAAAAGCGCGCCGGCAGGCCTTTCACTCAGGATTGCTGGGGAACATCACAGAATTTTTGACGTGAGGAATTGATGCAAACAGTTAAACAAAGTGCGATGGCGTTATTTTTGGCGGTTATCAGCTTCACCGCCAGCGCACATCCTCACAGTTTTATTGACCTCCAGACCGAGCTGGTTACCGACGGCACGCAGCTGAGCGGCCTGAAGATGCGCTGGACGATGGATGAAATCACCTCGGCCGATCTGCTCTATGATGCGGGAAACGCTAAGCCTGGCGATGAAATCTGGAAAAAGCTGGCGGCGGAAGTGATGGCTAACGTGCTCGGCCAGCACTACTTCACGGAATTCTGGCACAACGGGCAGAAGGTCAAATTTCTGAACCGGCCAACGGAATACGGTATGACGCGTGACGGGCATCAGGCGGTGCTGACGTTTGTGCTTCCGCTGGCGCATCCGCAGCCGCTGGCGGGGCAAACGTACCGCTTTTCTACCTTTGATCCTACCTACTATGTCGACATGCGCTATGACAAAGACGGCGACGTACGGCTGCCGGACGCTCTGCAAAAAAACTGCAAAATTGGCGTGCACACCCCGAAACCCAGCGAAGAGACGCTGAACTTTGCGATCTCGCTTGATAAAGAAGATGCACCCCCTGAGGACATGGAGTTGGGTAAACAGTTCGCGCAGGAGGTGACGTTACAATGTCAGTGATCTCTTCTCCGGTTCGTAAACCGCGCCGCTGGCTGCACCTCTGGCCGCTGGCGCTCTTTCTCCTGCTAGCCGTTTGCGGTTCGCTCTGGCTATGGCAGGCCTGGCCGCAGGTCATGATGAAAAGCATCGTCTGGCAGCGTGAGGTCAACCAGCAGATGAGCGGCCTGCTGAAGGCGGTGGCGGAGAACCCGACCAAAGCGGGCGGATCCCTGCTGGCGTTCAGCTTTATCTATGGCGTTCTGCATGCGCTGGGGCCGGGGCACGGCAAAATCGTGATAACGACCTGGCTCGCCACCCATCCGTCGAAGCTGAAATCGAGCATCGGCCTGACGCTGGCCTCCTCGCTGCTTCAGGGCAGCGTGGCGATTGCGCTCGTCGTGGTCGTGCTTTCGCTGTTGCAGCTTCCCGCGCGCCAGCTGCACATGAGCAGTTTCTGGCTGGAGAAGGGGAGCTACGCGCTGGTGGGCGTGCTGGGGGTGATCATCTGCTGGCGGGCGCTGAAAAAGCTGCGCGCGCTGCTGCGAAAACCGAAATTCAAAACCTTTACGCCGCACCACGTTCATGATGAACACTGCGGCTGCGGGCATCAGCATTTGCCCACGCAGGAACAGTTGCAGAACGGCGACGACTGGCGCGCGCGGCTGATGATTGTTCTCTCGATGGGCATGCGCCCGTGCTCGGGGGCCATCATGGTGCTGCTGTTCAGTAAGGTGATTGGCGTGTTTGGCTGGGGAATGCTCTCTGCGCTGGCGATGGCGGCAGGAACGTCTCTCACCATTTCGTCTTTAGCGCTGCTGGTTCACAGCTTCCGTCAGCTGGCGGTCAAACTGAGCGGCAATAAAACGCCGGTGCTGTGGCGACAGGTAGGGTGGACAACGCTTGCGCTGGCGGGCGGAGTGATTCTGCTGGTGGCGGCAGTGACGATGTGGATGAGCGCGGTGCCGGTGGGAAGGGGATTGCGGCCTTTCTAGCGTACTGAGGGATTTTGTAGGCCCGGTAAGCGTAGCGCCACCGGGCTTAACTAACTGGATTAACGCTTCAGCGCATCGCTCAGTTCATCACGCATGTTTGCCAGCATGGCTTTAACAACGCGTGGATTACCCGCAACGACGTTACCGGTAGACATATAGTTATGGCCACCGGTGAAATCACACACGATGGCGCCTGCTTCACGTGCGATCAGCTCGCCCGCAGCAAAGTCCCACGGCTTCAGAGACAGCTCGAAGTAACCGTCAACGCGGCCGGTCGCCACGTAGGCCAGATCCAGCGCGGCAGAACCGGTGCGGCGGAAGTCAGCGCATTCGGTAAACAGTTTGCCCAGGATATTCATATAGGTGGTCGCGTGCTGTTTCGCCTTGAACGGGAAACCGGTCGCCAGGATGGTGCCGTCCAGATCGCGTGCGTTGCTGCAGCGCAGACGGTAGCCGTTCAGCTGTGCGCCCTGACCGCGGGTAGCGGTGAACAGTTCATTACGCATTGGATCGTAAACAACGGCGACTTCAGTACGGCCTTTAATGCGTACTGCGATAGACACAGAGAAGTGTGGCAGGCGTTTAACAAAGTTGGTGGTGCCATCCAGTGGATCGATAACCCATTGAACATCCTGATCGGTACCTTCATGTTCACCGCTTTCTTCGGTGATGATGGTGTGCTGCGGGTAAGATTTGCGGATCGTTTCGATAATAATCGCTTCTGCGGCTTTATCGACGTTAGTCACGAAATCATTGCTGCCTTTCTGGCTGGTTTCTACGGAGTCTGGCGTTTCGTAGTGTTTGGCAATTACATTACCCGCCTTGCGCGCTGCGCGCACGGCGATGGTCAGCATCGGATGCATCGGTCTCTCTCACTGGATGTTAAAGAACAGGAAAATCGGCGCAGAGTATAGCAGTGGGATCGGATTATGTCTCCCGTTTATGATAATATGCCGGAATATTCTTCAGACGCTGAATTCAGACATTAAAAATTATGCTGCAAAACATTCGAATCGTGCTGGTCGAAACATCGCACACCGGCAACATGGGCTCCGTTGCCCGCGCTATGAAAACCATGGGCTTAACGAACCTGTGGCTGGTTAATCCGCTGGTGAAACCTGACTCGCAGGCTATCGCCCTGGCGGCCGGTGCCAGCGACGTGATCGGCAACGCCCAGATCGTCGATACTCTTGACGAAGCGCTGGCCGGCTGCAGCCTCGTTGTCGGGACCAGCGCGCGTTCACGCACGCTGCCGTGGCCGATGCTGGATCCGCGCGAATGCGGCCTGAAAAGCGTCTCAGAAGCGGAGCAGGCACCGGTTGCGCTGGTGTTTGGCCGCGAGCGCGTTGGCCTGACCAACGACGAGCTGCAGAAGTGCCACTATCACGTCGCCATCGCGGCGAACCCGGAATACAGCTCGCTGAACCTGGCGATGGCGGTGCAGGTTATCGCCTATGAGGTGCGTATGGCGTGGCTGGCGACGCAGGAGAAACCGGTCGAACAGAAAGAAGAGACGGCCTACCCGCTGGTGGACGATCTTGAGCGCTTCTATGGTCATCTGGAGCAGACGCTGCTCTCAACCGGCTTTATTCGTGAAGGCCACCCGGGCCAGGTGATGAACAAGCTGCGCCGTATGTTTACCCGCGCTCGCCCGGAAAGCCAGGAGCTGAACATCCTGCGCGGGATTCTGGCGTCGATTGAGCAGAAGAATAAAGAGTAGTGTCGATTTTCCCCTCTCCCCATGGGAGAGGGCAGGGGTGAGGACATCAGGCCGCACCTGGGTTATGAAGGCACGGAACGTTAAATACCTGACTAAAACAGTCAAGTAAATAGTTGACCATTTTAGTCAGGAATGTCAGACTTGACCCTGCTATGCAATACCCCCATTTTACAATAAAAAACCCCGGGCAGGGGCGAGTTTGAGGTTAAGTAAGACATGAGACTGACATCTAAAGGGCGTTATGCCGTGACCGCGATGCTGGACGTTGCGCTCAACTCCGAAGCGGGCCCGGTTCCGTTGGCTGATATTTCTGAACGACAAGGGATCTCCCTCTCTTATCTGGAACAGCTGTTCTCCAGACTGCGTAAAAATGGACTGGTTTCCAGCGTTCGTGGCCCAGGCGGCGGTTATCTGCTGGGTAAAGACGCGGGCAGTATTGCAGTTGGTGAAGTGATTAGCGCAGTTGACGAATCCGTTGACGCGACCCGTTGCCAGGGTAAAGGCGGCTGCCAGGGCGGCGATAAATGCCTGACCCACGCGCTGTGGCGCGATCTGAGCGACCGTCTCACCGGCTTCCTGAACAACATCACCCTGGGTGAACTGGTCAACAACCAGGAAGTTCTGGATGTCTCTGGTCGTCAGCACGGTCAGGATTCCCAACGCAGCACCCGCGCGCAGGACGCTATCGACGTCAAACTGCGCGCGTAATAAAACGATAAAGATTTCAGAATCAGGCCGGGGCGGTCACGCCCCGCGTACTCGGTCGTACATCCAGCCGGTTGCCTGATTCCTTGCATTGAAGCGATGTACGGAGTTTAAAGAGCAATGAAATTACCGATTTATCTCGATTACTCCGCAACCACGCCGGTGGACCCGCGTGTTGCCGAGAAAATGATGCAGTGTCTGACCCTGGACGGAAACTTTGGTAACCCAGCTTCCCGTTCACACCGTTTTGGCTGGCATGCTGAAGAGGCGGTTGATATCGCCCGTAATCAGATTGCCGACCTGGTGGGTGCCGACCCGCGTGAGATTGTATTCACCTCCGGTGCGACCGAATCCGACAACCTGGCGATCAAAGGTGCAGCCAACTTTTATCAGAAAAAAGGCAAGCACATCATCACCAGCAAAACCGAACACAAAGCCGTGCTGGATACCTGCCGCCAGCTGGAGCGTGAAGGGTACGAAGTGACTTACCTGGCGCCACAGAGCAACGGGATCATCGACCTGAAAGAGCTCGAAGCGGCCATGCGTGATGACACCATTCTGGTTTCCATCATGCACGTTAACAACGAAATCGGCGTCGTTCAGGACATCGCAACCATCGGCGAAATGTGCCGCGCGCGCGGTATCATCTATCACGTTGACGCAACCCAGAGCGTGGGCAAACTGCCTATCGATCTGAGCCAGCTGAAAGTGGACCTGATGTCCTTCTCCGGCCACAAAATTTATGGCCCGAAAGGGATCGGCGCGCTGTACGTTCGTCGTAAACCGCGTATCCGCATCGAAGCACAGATGCACGGCGGCGGTCACGAGCGCGGCATGCGTTCCGGCACTCTGCCTGTTCACCAGATCGTGGGCATGGGCGAAGCGTACCGCATTGCAAAAGAAGAGATGGAAACCGAGATGGCGCGCCTGCGCACGCTGCGTAACCGTCTGTGGGACGGCGTGAAAGATATGGAAGAAGTGTATCTGAACGGCGATCTCGAGCAGGGCGCACCGAACATCCTCAACGTCAGCTTCAACTATGTTGAAGGCGAATCGCTGATCATGGCGCTGAAAGACCTGGCCGTTTCTTCCGGTTCCGCCTGTACGTCTGCAAGCCTGGAGCCATCCTACGTGCTGCGCGCGCTGGGCATGACCGACGAGCTGGCACACAGCTCTATCCGTTTCTCTTTAGGTCGTTTCACTACCGAAGAAGAGATTGACTACACCATCAAGCTGGTTCGCAACTCCATCGGCCGTCTGCGCGACCTTTCTCCACTGTGGGAAATGTTCAAGCAGGGCGTGGATCTGAACAGCATTGAATGGTCACATCACTAATCGGTACATAAGGAGAATTCAATCATGGCATACAGCGAAAAAGTCATCGATCATTACGAAAACCCGCGCAACGTTGGCTCTTTTGACAACAGCGACGAATCTGTCGGTAGCGGCATGGTTGGCGCACCGGCGTGTGGCGACGTGATGAAGTTGCAGATTAAAGTCAACAATGAAGGTATCATTGAAGACGCGCGCTTCAAGACCTACGGCTGCGGTTCTGCTATCGCGTCCAGCTCCCTGGTCACCGAATGGGTGAAGGGCAAGTCCCTGGACGAAGCACAGGCAATCAAGAACACCGATATTGCTGAAGAACTCGAACTGCCACCGGTGAAAATTCACTGTTCAATTCTGGCAGAAGACGCGATCAAAGCCGCCATTGCGGACTATAAAAGCAAACGTGAAGCAAAATAATTGAGGTTTGAGTATGTCGATTACCCTTAGCGACAGCGCTGCCGCGCGAGTAAGCTCTTTTCTGGCGAACCGTGGTAAAGGCTTTGGCCTGCGACTGGGCGTACGTACCTCCGGCTGTTCTGGTATGGCTTACGTACTGGAGTTTGTTGACGAGCCGGCGTCTGACGACACCGTGTTTGAAGACAAGGGCGTGAAGGTGGTGGTCGATGGCAAAAGCCTGCAATTCCTCAACGGCACTCAGCTGGACTTCGTTAAAGAAGGCCTGAACGAAGGGTTCAAATTCACGAACCCGAACGTCAAAGACGAGTGTGGTTGCGGCGAAAGCTTCCACGTTTAACCGCGCGTCATCCGAAACCCCACCGTGGCTTACCCGCTGCGCGTGGGGTTTGTTCTAACAGGCTACCCCTGAGATTGTTATGGATTATTTCACTCTCTTCGGACTACCCGTTCAATACCCGATTGATCTCCAGGCGCTGACGATCCGTTTTCAGGATCTTCAGCGTCAGTATCATCCGGATAAATTCGCCAGTGGTACTCAGGCAGAACAGCTGGCTGCGGTATCGCACTCTGCGACCATCAACCAGGCCTGGCAGACGCTGCGCCATCCGCTGGCGCGTGCAGAATATCTGCTCTCGCTCCACGGTTTCGATCTGGCGAGCGAACAGCATACCGTGCGCGACACCGCGTTTCTGATGGAACAGCTGGAGCTTCGCGAAGAGCTGGATGAGATTGAACAGGCCAAAGACGAAGCGCGTCTGGAAAGCTTCATCACGCGCGTGAAGGGCATGTTCGATACCCGCCATCAGCAGATGGTGGAGCAACTGAACAACGAGACCTGGGACGCGGCGGCAGACACTGTGCGCAAACTCCGTTTTCTCGATAAACTGCGAAGCAGTGCTGAACAACTCGAAGAAAAGCTGCTCGATTTTTAATTTCGGAAGCAATTATGGCCTTATTACAAATTAGTGAGCCTGGCTTAAGTGCCGCACCGCACCAGCGTCGTCTGGCGGTGGGTATCGATCTGGGCACCACCAATTCCCTCGTGGCGACCGTGCGCAGCGGCCAGGCGGAAACGCTGGCCGACGAGCAGGGCCGCCATCTGCTGCCTTCCGTGGTCCACTACCAGCAGCAGGGTCACGCGGTCGGCTATGACGCCCGCGCCAACGCCGCGCGCGATCCGGCCAACACCATCAGCTCCGTAAAGCGCATGATGGGCCGCTCGCTGGCCGATATTCAGACCCGCTATCCGCATCTGCCGTATCAGCTGCAGGCCAGTGAAAACGGCCTGCCGATGATTGCGACCGCGGCCGGTCTGCTGAACCCGATTCGCGTTTCCTCCGACATCCTCAAAGCGCTGGCCGCGCGCGCTACGGCGACGCTCGGCGGCGATCTGGACGGCGTAGTCATCACCGTTCCGGCCTATTTTGACGATGCACAGCGCCAGGGCACCAAAGACGCTGCGCGTCTGGCGGGCCTGCACGTGCTGCGCCTGCTGAACGAACCGACGGCGGCGGCGATTGCCTACGGCCTCGACTCCGGTCAGGAAGGGGTCATTGCGGTTTACGATCTCGGCGGCGGTACCTTTGATATCTCGATCCTGCGCTTAAGCCGCGGGGTATTTGAAGTGCTGGCGACCGGCGGGGATTCCGCACTGGGCGGCGATGACTTCGACCATCTGCTGGCGGATTACATTCGCGAGCAGGCAGGCATCAGCGATCGCAGCGATGCGCGCGTGCAGCGTGAACTGCTGGATGCGGCCATCGACGCTAAAATCGCCCTTAGCGATGCGCAGACGGTTACCGTAAATGTTGCGGGCTGGCAGGGAGAGATCGCCCGCGACCAGTTCAGCGATCTGATTGCCCCGCTGGTGAAACGCACCCTGCTGGCCTGCCGTCGCGCACTGAAAGATGCGGGCGTTGAGGCGAACGAGGTGCTGGAAGTGGTCATGGTGGGCGGTTCGACCCGCGTGCCGCTGGTGCGCGAGCGCGTGGGCGAATTCTTTGGCCGCACGCCGCTGACCTCCATCGATCCGGACAAAGTGGTTGCCGTGGGCGCCGCAATCCAGGCCGATATTCTGGTCGGCAACAAGCCGGACAGCGAAATGCTGCTGCTGGACGTCATCCCGCTGTCGCTCGGGTTAGAAACCATGGGCGGCCTGGTAGAGAAAGTGATCCCGCGTAACACCACTATTCCGGTGGCGCGCGCGCAGGAGTTCACGACCTTCAAAGACGGTCAGACCGCGATGTCCATCCACGTAATGCAGGGCGAGCGCGAGCTGGTGCAGGACTGCCGCTCTCTGGCGCGCTTTGCGCTGCGCGGCATCCCGGCGCTGCCTGCGGGCGGGGCGCATATTCGCGTTACCTTCCAGGTGGATGCCGACGGTCTGCTGAGCGTCACGGCGATGGAAAAATCCACCGGCGTGGAATCGTCCATCCAGGTGAAGCCGTCCTACGGCCTGACCGATGGCGAAATCGCCTCCATGATTCAGGACTCAATGAGCTACGCCGAGCAGGATGTGAAGGCGCGTATGCTGGCTGAACAGAAAGTTGAAGCCGCCCGCGTGCTGGAGAGCCTGAACGGCGCGCTCGCTGCCGATGCCGCGCTGTTAAGCGCCGCTGAGCGCCAGGTGATTGACGACGCTGCCGCGCGCTTAAGCGCAGTAGCAGAAGGCAATGACGCTGACGCAATAGAAGAAGCCATTAAAAACGTTGATAAACAAACCCAGGACTTTGCTGCTCGCCGCATGGACAAATCTGTCCGCGTCGCGCTGAAAGGCCAGTCCGTGGACGAGGTTTAATATGCCAAAGATTGTTATTTTGCCTCATGCGGACCTCTGTCCGGATGGCGCTGTTCTGGAAGCGAAGACCGGTGAAACCATTCTCGATGTTGCCCTGCGTGCAGGTATCGAAGTGGAACACGCCTGTGAAAAATCCTGTGCCTGCACCACCTGCCACTGCATCGTGCGTGAAGGTTTTGACTCTCTCGCCGAGAGCACCGAAGACGAAGACGACATGCTGGATAAAGCATGGGGTCTGGAGCCTGACAGCCGCCTGAGCTGCCAGGCCGCGGTGACCGATGAAGATCTGGTCGTGGAATTCCCACGCTACACCATCAACCACGCACGCGAGCATTGATATGGGACTTAAGTGGACAGACAGCCGTGAAATCGGCGAAGCGCTCTACGATGCGAACCCGGATCTCGATCCTAAGACCGTACGATTCACCGACATGCATCAGTGGATCTGCGATTTAGAGGATTTCGACGACGATCCAAACGCATCCAATGAAAAAATTCTGGAGGCGATTCTGTTAGTCTGGTTAGATGAAGCAGAATAATTTCCACGTCATGCTTCACGTTGCCGATGCGTTGGCTGCGCTTGTTCACCCCGGTCACAGAGTTATCTCTGCTCCCGGGGATTCACTCGCTTACCGCCTTCCTGCAACGCGAATCATTTAGTGGAAAGAGACTCTATGGGCTGCCTTCAGGCGGCCCGTTTGCTAATAAGGATAAATAAAATGACCGAAGCGATGAAGATTACGCTCTCTACGCAGCCAGCCGATGCGCGCTGGGGCGAGAAAGCCACCTACAGCATCAACAACGACGGCATTACCCTGCACCTGACGGGCAACGATGATTTGGGCCTGATCCAGCGCGCCGCGCGTAAAATTGACGGCCTGGGGATTAAGCATGTGTCCCTGGAAGGCGAAGGCTGGGACACCGACCGCAGCTGGGCATTCTGGGCTGGCTACAAAGGGCCGAAAGGCACCCGCAAAATTGAGTGGGCAAACCTTGACGCTGCCGGTCAAAAAGAGCTGGAAAGCCGCCTGCAAATCATCGACTGGGTGCGTGACACCATCAACGCCCCGGCGGAAGAGCTTGGTCCTGAGCAGCTGGCGCAGCGCGCGGTTGACCTGCTGTGCGGCGTGGCGGGCGACAAGATGTCCTACCGCATTACCAAAGGTGAAGATCTGCGCGAGCAGAATTACATGGGCATCCACACCGTGGGTCGTGGTTCTGAGCGTCCTCCGGTCCTGCTGGCGCTGGATTACAACCCAACCGGCGATAAAGCGGCGCCGGTCTTTGCCTGCCTGGTGGGTAAAGGTATCACCTTCGATACCGGCGGCTACAGCCTGAAGCAGAGCGCGTTCATGGACTCCATGAAGTCCGACATGGGCGGCGCGGCAACTATCACCGGCGCGCTGGCGTTCGCCATCACCCGCGGTCTGAACAAGCGCGTGAAGCTGTATCTGTGCTGCGCGGACAACATGGTGAGCGGTAACGCCTTCAAGCTGGGCGACATTATTCGCTATCGCAACGGCAAAAACGTCGAAGTGATGAACACCGACGCCGAAGGCCGCCTGGTGCTGGCCGATGGCCTGATCGACGCGTCTGCGCAGAAGCCAGAGCTGATTATTGACATGGCGACCCTGACCGGCGCGGCAAAAACCGCCCTGGGCAACGACTACCACGCGCTGTTCAGCTTTGACGACAAGCTGGCCGCTCGCCTGCTGGCAAGCGCCGCTGCCGAAAACGAACCGTTCTGGCGTCTGCCGCTGGCCGAGTTCCACCGCAGCCAGCTGCCGTCCAACTTTGCCGAGCTGAACAACACCGCGAGCGCGGCGTACCCTGCGGGTGCAAGCACGGCGGCAGGCTTCCTGTCCCACTTCGTTGAGAATTATCACGAAGGCTGGCTGCACATCGACTGCTCCGCAACCTACCGTAAAGCGGCGGTTGAGCAGTGGTCCGCTGGCGCGACCGGTCTGGGCGTGCGTACCGTGGCGAACCTGCTGACGGCTGAGTAATCTTTATTGCCCTCACCCTAACCCTCTCCCAAGGGGAGAGGGGATGGTTTGCTCACTATCCCTTGAGGAAGAGGGCCGGGGAGAGGGGAAATGCATCATCTGGAATTGTTATGTCCGAAACCAAAAACGAATTAGAAACCCTGCTGGAGCAGGCGGCGACCGAGCCCGCCCACCGTCCGGCATTTTTCCGCACGCTGCTGGAATCCACCGTCTGGGTGCCGGGAACCGCGGCGGAAGGTGAGCAGGTTGTAGAAGACAGCGCGCTGGATTTGCTGCACTGGGAGAAAGACGACGGCACGTCGGTGATCCCGTTCTTTACCTCGCTGGAAGCTCTGCAGGAAGCGGTAGAAGACGAACAGGCGTTCGTGGTGATGCCGGTGCGTACCCTGTTTGAAATGACGCTGGGCCAGACGCTGTTCCTTAACGCGAAGCTGCCGACCGGGAAAGAGTTTACGCCGCGTGAAATCAGCCATCTGATAGGCGAAGAGGGCAACCCGCTCAGCACCCAGGAAGTGCTGGAAGGGGGCGAAACGCTGCTGCTGTCTGAAGTGGCCGAGCCGCCCGCGCAGATGATTGATTCCCTGACGACGCTGTTCAAAACCCTGAAACCGGTTAGACGCGCGTTTCTCTGCTCCATTAAAGAGCGTGCGGACGAGCAGCCGGTGCTGCTGATTGGTATTGAGGCGGACGGCGATATCGACGACATCATTCAGGCGGCGGGAAGCGTGGCGACCGACACGCTGCCGGGCGACGAGCCGATTGATATCTGCCAGGTGAAGAACGGTGAAAAGGGCATCAGCCACTTTATTACCGAGCACATCACCCCGTTCTACGAGCGTCGCTGGGGCGGCTTCCTGCGCGATCTCAAAACCAACCGCATCATCTGATTACGGCGGGGTGAATATCACCCCGTTGCTTCCAGCAGCAGTAAATCCATCAGCAGCACCAGATTCGACTCAAACGACGTCACCCCCGCGGCTTCGGCGGCGAAGTGTACCGCTTCGTCATAGAGGGCAAAATGCACGTCCGCCATCCCCGCCAGCGTATTGGCCGAGGCGCGGGTAAACGCGACAATAGTCATACCGACGTTTTTGGCAATCCGCGCTTTATCCAGCACCTGCTCCGTTTCGCCGCTGCGCGAGACGGCAATAAACACCTGATAGCGTGAGGCGTTGCTGAGGAAAATATTCCGGCTGTCTCCCGGCCCGGAGATAAACGCCGTTTTGCCCAGCACCTGCAGCTTCTTGGTCAGGTACTCCGCAAACAGATAGGAAAAACCGGCCCCGTAGAGAAAGAAGCTCTCTTTCTGGCGCAGCAGGTCGGCAAATTGCTGGCGCTTCTCCTGCGTGACCCACTGGAAGGTGTGCTGATAGTTGGCGATAAACTGATTAAACAGCACCGGGAGTTCTGGAAGGGAGGGCGCCTGGGCGGCAATATGCGGCGTGTCGGAGAGCAATTGCTTGCAGTGCCAGATAAACTCGCTAAAGCCGCTAAACCCCAGCTTCTGACACAGCCGCATGATGGTGGCGGTGGAAACAAATGTCGCCTGCGCCAGCTCTCGCACCGTGATGTTGCCCACCAGCATCGGGTGCTCCGTGAGGTGGGCGAGGACGCGATACTCCGCGCGGGTCAGCGACGCACCGCGCGTTAACAGCGTGGCCAGGCGGTTATCCATTATTTCGCGGGTTCGACAGGAAGATCGTCCCGCGCACCCCATTCGCTCCAGGCACCGTCGTAAAGCGTGACGTCGTTTACGCCAAGCGTGGCGAGCGCCAGGATCACCACGCAGGCCGTTACGCCGGAGCCGCAGCTGGCAATAATCGGACGGTGTAAATCAACGCCGGCACGGTCAAAAATGGCGCGCAGCTCGTCGGTGGTTTTCAGCTCTCCCTCAAACACCAGATCGCCCCACTGCACGTTCAGCGCCCCCGGAATATGTCCGCGCTTCAGCCCCGGACGCGGTTCATCCGCTTCGGCATTGAAGCGCGGAGCAGGACGGGCATCGACGATTTGCGCCGTTTTTTCATGGCTCACGACCAGCACGTCGGTCAGGCGTTTTACCACGTGCGCGTCGAACGTGGCGTCGAACTCGCCTTCCGGAAGCGTCACGTCACCCTGCTGGAGCGGCAGCTCGTCGCGCTTCCAGCCCGCCAGCCCGCCCGCCAGAATAGAGACTTTTTCCACGCCGAAGTTCTTCAGCATCCACCACGCGCGCGGGGCGGAGAAGAGGTTACCTTCATCATAGACAACAAGGTGTTTGTCTTTGCTGACGCCCAGCTCGCGCATCGCCACGGAAAACGCTTCCGGGCGCGGCAGCATGTGCGGCAGGGGAGAGTTGCGATCGGAGAGGGCTTCGATATCAAAAAATACCGCGCCAGGAAGATGTCCGGCACGGTATTCCGCGACCATATCGCGAAGGTGTTCCTGCCCGGCCGGGGCCATACGCGCGTCAATAATCTGAACTTCCGGATCGTCACCGTGCTCAATCAGCCAGTCGGCGGCGACAAAATATGAGGTGGACATGGGTTGCCTCCATTCTTTTCCGTAAAAAAGGATTGTCGGTGTTTTTTCTGACACCGACAAGCAAACCACGTTCAACTCGCGAGCAAGCCCCTATTTTTTCACCGGTTCGCCATCCTGCCAGGCTTTTTGCAGCGCAGGCCAGTAGTCGCGGTTGGCCTCGATCATCTCATCCAGAATCGCCTTCGCGTGTTCCATGGTCGGCACGGTGCGGTTGAGGGTGAACGCCTGCAGGGCTTTCTCATAGCTTCCTTCGATTGTCGCCTCAACCAGCAGCTGTTCAGAGGCGAGCTGCTGTTGCAAAAGGGTCTGATGGAACAGCGGCACCTGACCGACGCGAATCGGTTCCGGGCCTTCGGAGGTGATATAAGCGGGCACTTCCACCACCGCATCGTAAGGCAGGTTGGTAATCGCCCCGCGGTTTTCCACCATCACCAGATGGCGGCTTCGCAGGTTAAAGGCCAGCGAGCAGGCGACATCGACGATAAACTCGCCGTGCACGCCCACGTGGAAGGCGTCCGGCAGGATCCCGGTGCGCTTATATTCTTCGGCTGCGGCGAATAGCTTTTTCTCGCGCCCGTCCATGACTTCATTGGCGCGGGTATAGTCCGGGTTCTGATGCTCCACAATCTGGTTCGGCATCAGGTAGTACTGCAGGTACGGGTTCGGCAGATACTCCGGGAAGTTGTCCATGATTGGCTTAATGTTGCGCCAGGTTTTTACCCACGAAGGATCCGAGTGCTGCGGGTCGGTTTTGGCCGCGTCTTCCGTCAGCAGGCCAAACTTCGCGATATGTTTACGCAGCTCGGGAAGCTTGTCTTCGCCGTCCACCAGCACGCGGGTAAACCAGCCGAAGTGGTTCAGGCCGAAGTAGTCCACCTCCAGCCTGCGGCGATCGACACCCAGAATCGCCCCCATATTGCGCATTGCAGCCACAGGCATATCGCAGATGTTAAGAACCCGCGCGTCCGGACGCAGCCGGCGCACGCCCTCCGCGACGATCGCCGCCGGGTTGGAGTAGTTCACGATCCAGGCTTTTTCGTGCGCGTAGCGATCGACCAGATCGATAAGCTCCACCATTGGCAGGATCGTGCGCAGCCCGTACGCCAGGCCGCCGGGCCCGCACGTTTCCTGCCCGACCACGCCGTGGCGCAGCGGGATCTTCTCATCCTGTTCGCGCATCTTGTACTGGCCGACGCGCATCTGGGCGAAGACGAAATGCGCGCCGCTGAACGCCACTTCCGGGTCACTGGTAACGGTGAACTTGATGCTCTGGCTGTGGTCGCGAATGACCTTTTCGACGACGGGCGCAATGGTGTTCTGGCGCGCCTCGTCGATGTCATAAAGGCGGATTTCAGCCAGCGGGAAATCCTGCAGGCGCACCATCAGGCTTTTCACAATGCCCGGCGTGTAGGTGCTACCGCCGCCGGCAATCGACAGAATGAATGGGGGTGTAAACATCTTTAGCTCCTTTCAGAGAAACGTCTCAACGGCTTCTCGCATTTTTTTGACGTGCAGCCCGTAGACCACCTGAACGTTGTTACCTTGTTTGATAATCCCTTTCGCGCCGGTCGCCTTGAGCCGCGGCTCGTCGATAATGGCGACGTCCTTCACCGTGACGCGTAAGCGGGTGTAGCAGTTGTCCACCACCTCAATGTTTTCCCTGCCGCCCAGACCCGTCACGATGGATTCGCCCAGCCCGTCGTTATTGCCCTTCGCCTGGTACTCCTGCTTGCTGTAGAGGCGCGTCTCCCGATCGTCATCCTCACGGCCCGGCGTTTTCATGTTGAAGCGCAGGATCAGGAAGCGGAACACCACGAAGTAGAGGGCAAACATGATCAGCCCGACCACGAGGTACATCGGCCAGTTGGACTTCTCCGTGCCGAGGGGCAGGTTATAGAGGATAAAGTCGATAATCCCGTTGGCGCCGATGGCGTGAACGCCCAGCAGCGAGAACAGCATCATGCCGATGCCGGTCAGCACCGCGTGCACCACGAACAGCAGCGGGGCGACGAACAGGAAGGAGAACTCAATCGGCTCGGTTACGCCGACCAGCAGCGAGGTCAGCGCCGCCGGGATCAGAATGGCTTTCGCAATGGCTTTACGCTCCGGCTTTGCGGTCATATACATCGCCAGGGCTGCGGCAGGCAGGCCGAACATCTTGCTGATGCCGCGGGCGTCCCACACCACGGTGCTGCTGAGCTGCTTCACGTCCGGGCAGGCCATCTCGGCGAAATAGATATTGCGCGCGCCCTGATAGCTTGCGCCGCACACCTCCTGCGTGCCGCCCAGCTCGGTATAGAGGAATGGGGTATAAACCAGACGGTGCAGGCCGGTGGGGACCAGAATACGTTCCAGGAAACCGTAGATTGCCACGCCAAACGGCCCGGAACCTTTGATGGCCAGCGCCAGGGCGCTAATGCCGTGCTGGGCAAAGGGCCATAGTTCACTCATCACCACGCCGAGCAGCATGGAGACCGGAAGCATGACGATGGCGACAAAACAGTGGCCGGAGTAAATCGCCATCGCGCCGTTAAACTGTACGCCGGAGTATTTGTTGTACAGATATCCGGAGAGCGCACCGGTCAGGATCCCGGCAAAAACGCCCATCTCCAGCACCTGCACGCCCAGCACCATGGTCTGTCCGGCCGCTTTCATCTGGGCCGCTGGCGCCAGCGCGCCCTGCAGCTGTAGCGTGACGTTCATGGCGTTGATGAACACGATAAAGGTGACCAGGCCAATCAGCGCGGCATAGCCTTTATCACGCGTCGCCAGACCAATCGGGATACCGACGGCAAACACCAGCGCGAGGTTGACCAGTACCGACACGGCAGATTTCGCGATAAGCTGACCAATATGCTGAATCAGCGGATGGCCCAGAAACGGCAGGTATTCAGCGAGACTACCGTTACCCAGCACGTTACCAAAGGCGATAAACAGACCGACGATCGGTAAGATAAGTACCGGTCCGTACAATGATTTTCCGAAATTTTGTAGGGCGTTCACGGCTCGTTTCATGGCTTTCTCTCTTTTTGAACCGCGCACTCGGGGTGCGTCATGGTCATAAAACTAGCAGCCTTCAGGCGAGCTTAGCCAGCTATCTTCTTGTTTTAAAAACAAATGACTTGAAAGGTAACATGTGACGTTATGTGCTGTGATCGCGGTTCCATCACGGCGTAGCGACGTGATGCCATTCTGCGAGACGTTTTCCAGTTTTTAAAATTGGCCTTTTTGAATTAATGAAACTTGCGGATAATACTTATCCGGACGACGACCAACAGGCTCCATGGGCCAGGGATAAAGGATGAAACCGTTTCGCTTAGCCGCGCTCTCTCTTGCGCTGCTTACCACGTTTACGCTTGTCGGCTGTGATAACAGCGACGATAAACCCCAGGCTGCGGCTCCCGCGGCATCCACCGCATCGACACCGAAAGCCGCGGAAAAGCCCAATGCTGACACGCTGGCTAAACTGGCTGCCCAGAGTCAGGGAAAAGCGCTGACGTTGCTGGATACCTCTGAAGTTCAGCTCGACGGTGCCGCCACGCTGGTGCTGACCTTTTCTGTTCCGCTAAATCCCGATCAGGATTTCACCAAAACGGTGCATGTCGTGGATAAGAAAAGCGGCAAGGTTGACGGGGCGTGGGAACTTGCGCCTAACCTGAAAGAGCTTCGCCTGCGCCATCTGGAGCCTAACCGTAACCTGGTCGTCACCGTTGAACGTGACCTGCAGGCGCTGAACAAGGCGACGTTTGGCATTGATTATGAAAAAGCCCTGACCACCCGGGACATTGAACCCACCGTTGGTTTTGCCAGCCGCGGCTCGCTGCTGCCGGGTAAGGTGGTGGAAGGTCTGCCGGTGATGGCGCTCAACGTCAACAATGTCGATGTCAACTTTTACCGCGTGAAGCCGGAATCGCTGGCCTCCCTTGTCAGCCAGTGGGAGTACCGTAACTCGCTGACCAACTGGGAATCCAATAACCTGCTGAAGATGGCGGAGCTGGTTTACACCGGTCGATTCGATCTTAATCCGGCACGCAATACGCGCGAAAAATTGCTGCTGCCCCTGAAGGATATTAAACCGCTCCAGCAGTCTGGCGTTTACATCGCGGTCATGAACCAGGCAGGGCACTACAACTACAGCAACGCCGCAACGCTCTTTACCTTAAGCGATATTGGTCTGTCCGCTCACCGTTACCATAACCGCCTGGATATTTTCACTCAGAGTCTGGAAAACGGTGCGGCGCAGTCCGGCGTGACCGTCACGCTGCTGAACGACAAAGGCCAGACTCTCGCTGAGGCGAAGAGCGACGCTGACGGTCATGCGAAGCTTGAAACGGACAAAGAAGCCGCGCTGATTCTGGCGAGCAAAGACGGCCAGACCACGCTGCTTGACCTCAAGCTTCCGGCGCTGGATCTGGCGGAGTTCGATATTGCCGGTAGCCCCGGCTACAGCAAGCAATTCTTCATGTTTGGCCCGCGCGATCTCTATCGTCCGGGTGAAACAGTGATCCTCAACGGCCTGCTGCGCGACAGTGACGGTAAGCCGCTTCCCGATCAGCCCGTGAAGCTTGACGTGCTGCGCCCGGATGGACAGGTCGCGCGTACGATTGTCGTCAAGCCAGAGAATGGGCTCTATCGCTTTAACTATCCGCTGGACAGCGGGGCGCAGACCGGTATGTGGCATATCCGCGCCAACACGGGCGATAACCTGCAGCGCCTGTGGGACTTCCACGTCGAAGACTTCATGCCCGAGCGTATGGCGCTGAACCTGAGCGGACAAAAATCGCCGGTTTCACCGCAGGATAACGTGGACTTTAACGTGGTGGGCTATTACCTGTATGGCGCACCGGCCAACGGTAATTCCCTGCAGGGCCAGCTTTTCCTGCGTCCGCTGCGTGACGCGGTGGCTGCGCTGCCGGGCTTCCAGTTTGGCGATATCGCCGAGGAGAACCTGAGCCGCAGCCTGGATGAAGTTCAGCTTACGCTTGATGAGCAGGGGCGTGGGCAGGTTTCTACCGAAAGCCAGTGGAAAGAGGTGCACTCTCCGCTGCAGCTGATCCTGCAGGCCAGCCTGCTGGAGTCGGGCGGTCGTCCGGTGACGCGTCGCACCGAGCAGGCCATCTGGCCAGCGGCTGAGCTGCCGGGTATTCGCCCTCAGTTCGCCAGTAAAGCCGTTTACGACTACCGCACCGATACCACCGTCAACCAGCCGATTGTTGACGAGAACGGTAACGCCAGCTTCGACATTGTTTACGCCGATGCCAGCGGAGCGAAAAAGGCCGTTTCCGGGTTACAGGTTCGCCTGATTCGCGAGCGTCGGGACTACTTCTGGAACTGGTCAGAGAGCGAAGGCTGGCAGTCTCAGTTCGATCAGAAAGATCTGGTTGAAGGCGAGCAGGAGCTGACGCTCAAGGCCGACGAGACGGGTAAAGTCACCTTCCCGGTGGAGTGGGGCTCTTATCGTCTGGAGGTGAAAGCGCCTGATGAGATGGTCAGCAGCGTACGCTTCTGGGCGGGATACAGCTGGCAGGATAACAGCGACGGCACAGGGGCTGCACGCCCTGACCGCGTGACGCTGAAGCTGGATAAGCCAGCCTATCAGCCAGGCGATACCATCAACCTGCACATTGCCGCGCCGGCAGCAGGTAAGGGCTATGCGATGATTGAGTCCAGCGAAGGGCCGCTGTGGTGGAAAGAGATCGACGTACCGGCAAACGGGCTTGATCTCGCTATCCCGGTCGACAAAGCCTGGAAACGTCACGATCTTTACCTCAGCACGCTGGTGGTACGTCCGGGTGATAAATCCAAATCCGCCACGCCGAAACGCGCGGTCGGCCTGCTGCATCTGCCGATGGGCGACGAAAATCGCCGTCTGAACATTGCGCTTGATAACCCACAGAAGATGCGTCCAAATCAGACGCTCTCGGTGAAGGTGAAAGCCAGCGTGAAAGAGGGTGCCGTGCCGCAGAAGGTTAACGTACTGGTCTCGGCGGTAGACAGCGGCGTGTTGAATATTACCGATTACGTCACGCCGGATCCGTGGCAGGCTTTCTTTGGTCAGAAGCGCTACGGCGCGGATATCTACGATATTTACGGCCAGGTCATCGAAGGGCAGGGCCGCCTTGCCGCGCTGCGCTTTGGTGGTGACGGTGATGAACTTAAGCGCGGCGGTAAACCGCCGGTGAACCACGTCACCATTATTGCCCAGCAGGCACAGCCGGTCACGCTGGATACCAACGGAGAAGGCACGGTTGCGCTGCCGATAGGAGACTTCAACGGTGAGCTGCGTCTGATGGCGCAGGCCTGGACGGAGGACGATTTCGGCAGCAGTGAAAGCAAGGTTGTGGTGGCCGCGCCGGTCATTGCCGAGCTTAATACGCCGCGATTCCTGGCAAGCGGGGATACCTCGCGGCTGACGCTGGATATCACTAACCTCACCGACCAGCCGCAAACGCTGAACGTCGCCCTGACCGCGACAGGAAAACTGTCGCTGGAAGGCGGGCAGCCGCAGCCGATTCAGCTGTCTCCTGGCGCACGCAACACCCTGTTTATTCCGGTGCGTGCGCTGGACGGTTATGGTGACGGTGAAGTGATCGCTCAGGTGACTGGCCTGCAGCTCCCGGGTGAGACCTTCGCCCCGCAGCAGAAGAGCTGGAAAATCGGCGTGCGTCCGGCATTCCCGGCGCAGACGGTGAATACCGGTGCCATGCTGAATCCCGGCGAGTCCTGGACCGCACCGGCGCAGCACAGTAACGGTTTCTCTCCTGCTACCCTGCAGGGACAGCTGCTGCTGAGCGGCAAACCACCGCTTAACCTGGCGCGCTATATTCGCGAACTGCAGGCGTATCCGTATGGCTGCCTGGAACAGACCACCAGTGGCCTGTTCCCGTCGCTCTACACCAACGCGGCGCAGCTGACTGCACTTGGCATCAAAGGCGACACCGATGATAAGCGCCGTGCGGCGATTGATATTGGCATCTCTCGCCTGCTGCAGATGCAGCGTGAGGACGGTGGTTTTGCGCTGTGGGATAAAAACGGCCCGGAAGAGTACTGGCTGACGGCCTACGTGACCGACTTCCTGGTGCGCGCGGGCGAGCAGGGTTACAGCGTACCTGCCGATGCGGTGAATAACGCCAATAACCGCCTGCTGCGCTACCTGCAGGATCCGGGAATGATGTCCATTCGCTACAGCGATGATACTCAGGCCAGCAAGTTCGCCGTGCAGGCCTATGCCGCGCTGGTGCTGGCACGTCAGCAAAAAGCGCCGCTGGGCGCGCTGCGTGAAATCTGGGATCGCCACGAGCAGGCGGCTTCCGGGTTGCCGCTGATGCAGCTGGGTATGGCGCTCAAACTGATGGGCGATGCACCGCGCAGCCAGCAGGCGCTGGACCTGGCACTCAAAACGCCGCGTAACGACAGCAAAACCTGGATGGCCGATTACGGCAGCCAGCTTCGTGATAACGCTCTGATGCTCTCCCTGCTGGAGGAGTACAAGCTGCTGCCGGATGCGCAGAATACGCTGCTGAATGCTCTGTCTGAACAGGCCTTCAGCCAGCGCTGGCTGTCAACGCAGGAGAGCAATGCGCTGTTCCTGGCCGGACGTTCGCTGCAAACCTTGTCCGGTACATGGCAGGCGAAAACCTCTCTGTCTGAGACCGCATCTGGCGGCGATAAGTCACTGGTACAAAACGTGAGCGGCGACCAGCTTGGCGCGCTGCAGGTGACCAATACTGGCACGACTCCGCTGTGGGTGCGTCTGGGCAGCACCGGCTATCCGGAATACGCGCCTCAGCCGAGCGCGAACGTGCTGCAGGTTGAACGTCATATCCTGGCAACCGACGGCAGCACTAAATCACTCTCTTCCCTGAAGAGCGGTGAGCTGGTGCTGGTGTGGCTGGAAGTTAAAGCCAGCCAGAACGTGCCGGATGCGCTGGTGGTGGATCTCCTCCCTGCGGGTCTGGAGCTGGAAAACCAGAACCTGGCAAGCAGCAGCGCCAGCCTGCAGGACAGCGGTAGCGAAGTACAGAACCTGCTCAGCCAGATGCAGCAGGCGGACATTCAGCATATGGAATTCCGCGACGACCGCTTTGTGGCCGCCGTGCCGGTAAATGAAGGTCAGCCAGTCACGCTGGTCTATCTGGCGCGCGCCGTGACGCCGGGAACCTATCAGGTGCCGGTCCCGATGGTGGAGTCTATGTACGTTCCGCAGTGGCGGGCAACGGGGGCGGCCAGCGGCCCGCTGATTGTTGTTCCGTAATATGCGAATGGCACGTCTGACACGCTCCCGCTGGCTATGGCTGGCGGGAGCGCTTCTCGTTTTATGGGGGCTGATTGTCGCCGCCGACCGCCTGTGGCCGTTGCCTCTGAAAGAGGTTAACCCCGCCCGGGTGGTGGTGGATGAGAAGGGCACGCCGCTCTGGCGTTTTGCCGATAGCGACGGTATCTGGCGCTACCCGGTTACCATTGAAGAGGTCTCTCCCCGCTACCTTGAGGCGCTGATCCAGTATGAAGATCGCTGGTTCTGGGATCACCCTGGCGTAAACCCGCTTTCTGTCCTGCGCGCTGCCTGGCAGGATCTCAGTTCTGGCAAAGTTGTCTCTGGCGGAAGCACGCTCACAATGCAGGTGGCACGCCTGCTGGACCCACATCCGCGCACCTTTGGCGGCAAAGTTCGTCAGCTCTGGCGGGCGATGCAGCTGGAGTGGCATCTTTCCAAGCGAGACATTCTCACGCTCTATCTCAACCGCGCTCCGTTTGGCGGCACGCTGCAGGGCGTCGGAGCGGCAAGCTGGACCTATCTCGGCAAACCGCCGTCGCAGCTCAGCTATTCCGAAGCGGCGCTGCTGGCGGTACTGCCGCAGGCACCCAGCCGCTTGCGTCCGGACCGATGGCCTGAACGGGCAGAAGCGGCGCGCAACAAAGTGCTCGACCGCATGGTCACGCAGGGCGTCTGGTCTGCGAAGCAGGTCAAAGAATCACGGGAGGAATCGGTATGGCTGGCGCCCCGGCAGATGCCGCAGCTGGCACCGCTCTTTGCGCGCATGATGCTAGGCAAAAGCCGCGACACTAAAATTGTCACCACGCTGGATGCCGGGCTACAGCGGCAGCTGGAAGAGCTGGCGATGAACTGGAAATCTCGCCTGCCGGCACGCAGCTCGCTGGCGATGATCGTCGTGGATCATACGGATATGAAAGTGCGCGGCTGGGTCGGCTCGGTGGATATTAACGATGACACGCGTTTCAGCCACGTGGATATGGTCAATGCGATCCGATCCCCGGGATCGGTGTTAAAGCCCTTTATTTACGGTATGGCGCTGGACGATGGCCTGATCCATCCCGCCTCGCTGCTCCAGGACGTTCCCAGAAAAACCGGTGATTATCGCCCCGGGAATTTTGACAGTGGGTTCCACGGACCGGTCAGCATGAGTGAAGCGCTGGTGCGCTCCCTCAACCTGCCCGCGGTACAGGTACTGGAAGCCTACGGGCCAAAACGTTTTGCCGGGATGCTGAACAACGCGGGATTGCCGCTGATCCTGCCCGCGGGGGCGCAGCCGAATCTGTCCCTGATCCTCGGCGGGGCAGGCGCCCGGCTGGCGGATATCACAGCGGCCTACAGCGCCTTTGCCCGACACGGTAAGGCGGGAAGGCTGCGATTACAGCCGGGCGATCCGCTCATTGACCGTCCGCTGCTGTCGCAAGGCTCGGCGTGGATTATTCGCCGTATTCTGGCGAACGAGGCGCAGCCGCTGCCGGATAATGCGCTACCGCAAATCGCGCCGCTGGCGTGGAAAACCGGCACCAGCTACGGCTACCGTGATGCCTGGGCGATTGGTCTTAATGCCCGCTACGTAATAGGCATCTGGACAGGACGACCGGACGGCACGCCCGTAGCGGGGCAGTTTGGTTTCGCCAGCGCGGTTCCGCTATTAAACCAGGTGAATAACCTGCTTCAGTCACGCTCATCGGTAGACGAGGCCCGCCTGCCGCGCGACCCGCGTCCGGAGAGCGTCGGGCGGGGCGTGATCTGCTGGCCGGGCGGCCAGTCGCTGCCGGAAGGGAGTGAAAACTGTCGGCGTCGCCTGTCGACCTGGTTGCTGGAAGGGAGTGAACCGCCCACGCTGCTATTGCCCGAACAGGAAGGGATACGCGGCATTCGTTTCCCGGTCTGGCTGGATACAACGGGTAAACGCGTGGCGGCAGATTGCCCTGATGCAACTGAAAAAGTCCTGGATGTCTGGCCGCTGCCGCTGGAGCCGTGGCTGCCGGCGACCGAGCGTCGCGCGGTACGGGTCCCTCCTTCATCAACCACCTGTCCTCCGCTGTCGCAGGACGCACCTGCGCCACTCATCCTGACAGGCGTGCGTGAAGGGGCCGTCATCAAACGTCTGCCGGGGGAATCCCGCGTTTCGCTGCCGCTTCAGGCGACCGGCAATAGCGGTGAGCGCTGGTGGTTTTTGAACGGTGAACCGCTGAATGTGAAGGGAAGAGTTTACACATTACAGCTTGATAAATCTGGCGATTATCAGTTATTCGTTATGGATGAGACCGGGCAGGTCGCGACGGTGAATTTTTCGCTGCAGTAATCTGAAAACAGCTTTCAGATGTGAGCTGTTGCTAAAACTCGTCTTATTTTAAAAAAATGTTACCTGAATCCATAGGCAATGGCGCTATTGCTCATTATAATCCGCGCCACACCATACTCAGGTATGAAAAACAACAGAACATTGACAGAGGTTATCATGGCTATTGAACGTACTTTTTCCATCATCAAACCAAACGCGGTGGCAAAAAACGTTATTGGCAGCATCTTCGCTCGCTTTGAATCTGCAGGTTTCAAAATTGTTGGCACCAAAATGCTGCACCTGACCGTTGAGCAGGCTCGCGGTTTCTACGCTGAGCACGAAGGTCGCCCATTCTTTGACGGCCTGGTTGAGTTCATGACCTCCGGTCCAATTGTGGTATCCGTGCTGGAAGGCGAAAACGCAGTACAGCGTCACCGTGACCTGCTGGGCGCAACCAACCCGGACAACGCGCTGGCGGGTACTCTGCGCGCTGACTATGCAGACAGCTTCACCGAGAACGGTACCCACGGTTCTGACTCTGTTGAATCTGCTGCACGCGAAATCGCTTTCTTCTTCGCTGAAGGCGAAGTGTGTCCACGCACCCGTTAATTTAACGGTTTCGTTTACACATTATTTTCGTAAATGCCGCGTCCAGACGTGGCATCCCTGCGCCAGACTTTGTACAATGCAACGCCCCGGATGAGCAGACTGCTTTCCGGGGCGTTTCTATTCAACCCTCCATGGGCCATAACGTGTAACAACGAGGCCGGAAAATATTATGTCTGAATTAGTGAATACCTCCGAAGTCGCCATTCCTGCGGTTCCCAATAAAAATGGAAAAATCAACCTGCTGGATCTGAACCGTCAGCAGATGCGCGAGTTCTTTAAAGAGATGGGCGAAAAGCCGTTTCGTGCCGATCAGGTCATGAAGTGGATGTATCATTACTGCAGCGACAATTTTGATGACATGACTGACATCAACAAGGTCCTGCGCAACAAGCTTAAGGAAGTGGCTGAAATCCGCGCACCGGAAGTGGTAGAAGAACAGCGCTCAGCGGATGGCACCATCAAATGGGCGATTGCGGTAGGCGATCAGCGCGTTGAGACCGTCTACATCCCGGAAGAAGACCGCGCCACGCTGTGTGTCTCCTCTCAGGTAGGCTGTGCGCTGGAGTGCAAATTCTGCTCTACCGCGCAGCAAGGCTTTAACCGTAACCTGCGGGTGTCAGAAATTATCGGCCAGGTCTGGCGTGCCGCGAAAATCGTCGGTGCGGCAAAAGTAACCGGTACGCGTCCTATCACCAACGTGGTGATGATGGGGATGGGGGAGCCGCTGCTGAACCTGACCAACGTCGTTCCGGCGATGGAAATCATGCTGGATGACTTCGGTTTTGGTCTGTCCAAGCGTCGCGTCACGCTGTCTACCTCTGGCGTTGTGCCTGCGCTGGACAAGCTGGGCGATATGATTGACGTTGCGCTGGCGATCTCCCTGCATGCACCAAACGACGAAATTCGTGACGAAATTGTGCCGATCAACAAAAAGTACAATATCGAAACCTTCCTCGCTGCGGTGCGTCGCTATCTGGAGAAATCCAACGCCAACCAGGGCCGCGTCACCATCGAGTACGTGATGCTTGACCACGTCAACGACGGTACCGAACATGCACATCAGCTGGCTGAACTGCTGAAAGATACGCCATGTAAAATCAACCTGATCCCATGGAACCCGTTCCCGGGCGCGCCATATGGCCGTAGCTCGAACAGCCGTATCGACCGCTTCTCCAAGGTGCTGATGGAGTATGGTTTCACCACCATCGTGCGTAAAACCCGTGGTGATGACATTGATGCAGCATGCGGACAGCTGGCTGGTGACGTTATTGACCGTACCAAACGTACCCTGCGTAAACGCATGCAGGGCGAGACGATCGCGGTTAAAGCTGTTTGATTATTATGCACTCACGGCGCATTATCTGCGCCGTGAAGCATACTCTTACTGAATAATCAGTCAGATTCGTGATGACTGAACAATAATTACGGTGCGTTTCATCCGACTTTCGGGCAGTATGTAACGACGTAACAACAGTTTAGCCGTACGGGCAGGGCTGTACTGTCATCTCCGGGCTGACAGTCTTATACTCTCTGTTCAAGGTTAACTGACCAGAAGTTTCGCGGTGCGGGTGGCATTGTGACTCACCGGCACCTGAACCCTTATTTTTCACGTACCAGTAGTTGTAGCGAATGAATACTGAAGCCACTCACGACCAACATGAAGCACTCTCCACTGGCGTTCGTCTTCGCAACGCCCGTGAACAACTCGGACTCAGCCAGCAAGCCGTTGCGGAACGCTTGTGCCTGAAGGTTTCCACGGTTCGCGATATTGAAGAAGATAAGGCACCTGCCGATCTGGCTTCAACGTTCTTGCGCGGTTATATCCGCTCTTACGCAAAACTGGTGCATATCCCCGAAAACGAATTACTGCCAATGATGGAGAAGCAGGCACCGGTCCGTGCAGCAAAAGTTGCGCCGATGCAGACTTTCTCCCTGGGGAAACGTCGTAAAAAACGCGATGGCTGGCTGATGAGCTTTACCTGGCTGGTGCTGTTTGTGGTGATCGGTCTGACCGGCGCATGGTGGTGGCAAAACCACAAGGCCCAGCAGGAAGAGATCACCACCATGGCCGATCAATCTTCCGCCGAACTCAACCAGGCCGGAAGTGAGAATGCCCAGAACGTGCCGCTGAATACCGACGGCGCAGCTTCCTCAAGCGAGCCACAGACCGCAGCGCCAGACGCGTCGGCGACCGATGCTGTACAGGCTCCGGCAGCAACGGCTAACACCGCTGCGCCGCAGGCTCAGGATCAAAACGCAGTGGTTTCCCCTTCTCAGGCAAATGTTGACACTGCGGCAAACGCGCCTGCGGCCACTCAGCCTGCGGACAATACCGCTGCGTCTCTGCCAACCAGCCCGGCGGGTACGGCCACAGCAGCCGATCCTAATGCGCTGGTAATGAACTTCAGCGCTGACTGCTGGCTGGAAGTGACTGATGCGACAGGTAAAAAACTGTTCAGCGGCCTGCAGCGTAAAGATGGCACGTTAAACCTAACCGGCCAGGCTCCCTATAAACTTAAAATCGGCGCTCCGGCAGCGGTACAGATCCAGTATCAAGGAAAACCTGTCGACCTGAGCCGCTTTATCAGAACTAACCAGGTTGCACGTCTTACCGTTAATGCCGAACAATCAGCAGCACAGTAACAGACGGGCAACGCGGGAGATTTTTCATGCATAACCAGGCTCCGATTCAACGTAGAAAATCGAAACGGATTTACGTTGGGAATGTGCCAATCGGCGATGGGGCACCTATCGCCGTTCAGTCGATGACCAACACGCGCACCACCGATGTGGAAGCGACGGTTAATCAAATCAAAGCATTAGAGCGTGTAGGCGCAGACATTGTTCGCGTCTCCGTCCCGACCATGGATGCAGCTGAGGCGTTCAAACTGATCAAACAGCAGGTCAGCGTTCCGCTGGTGGCTGATATTCACTTCGACTACCGCATCGCGCTGAAAGTGGCCGAATACGGCGTCGATTGCCTGCGCATTAACCCGGGCAACATCGGTAACGAAGAGCGTATCCGCATGGTCGTGGACTGCGCCCGCGATAAAAATATTCCTATCCGTATCGGCGTTAACGCCGGTTCCCTGGAAAAAGACCTGCAGGAAAAATACGGCGAGCCGACGCCACAGGCGCTGCTCGAATCCGCGATGCGTCATGTCGATCATCTCGATCGTCTTAACTTCGATCAGTTCAAAGTCAGCGTAAAAGCGTCGGACGTGTTCCTGGCGGTAGAGTCTTATCGTCTGCTGGCAAAACAGATCGACCAGCCTCTGCACCTCGGGATCACCGAAGCGGGCGGCCTGCGCAGCGGCTCTGTAAAATCTGCGATCGGTCTGGGGCTGCTGCTCTCCGAAGGGATCGGTGACACCCTGCGCGTCTCGCTGGCGGCCGATCCGGTCGAAGAGATCAAAGTCGGTTTCGATATCCTGAAGTCACTGCGCATTCGCGCGCGTGGGATCAACTTCATTGCCTGCCCAACCTGCTCACGTCAGGAGTTTGATGTGATCGGGACGGTGAATGCCCTGGAGCAGCGTCTGGAAGACATTATCACCCCGATGGACGTCTCCATCATCGGCTGTGTGGTAAACGGTCCGGGTGAAGCGCTGGTGTCAACTCTGGGCGTGACCGGCGGTAACAAGAAAAGTGGTCTCTATGAAGATGGCATTCGTAAAGATCGTCTGGATAATAGCGACATGATCGACCAGCTTGAAGCCCGCATCCGCGCCAAAGCCGCCATGATGGACGAAACACAGCGTATCAGCGTTCAGCAGGTTGAAAAATAACGTGATGGGAAGCGTGCCGCTTCCCATGTATGATTGAACCCATTCTTTGGGTTTTTTTTGTATATAGAAAGAGAATAAACGTGGCAAAAAACATTCAAGCCATCCGCGGCATGAACGATTATCTGCCTGGCGAAACCGCCATCTGGCAGCGCATTGAAGGCACACTGAAGCAGGTGCTCGGCAGCTACGGTTACAGCGAAATCCGTTTGCCGATTGTAGAGCAGACCCCGTTATTCAAACGCGCGATCGGTGAAGTCACCGACGTGGTTGAAAAAGAGATGTACACCTTTGAGGACCGCAACGGCGACAGCCTGACCCTGCGTCCGGAAGGTACGGCGGGCTGCGTACGCGCCGGCATCGAACATGGTCTTCTGTACAATCAGGAGCAGCGCCTGTGGTATATCGGCCCGATGTTCCGCCACGAACGTCCTCAGAAAGGTCGTTATCGTCAGTTCAATCAGCTGGGTGTGGAAGTCTTTGGCCTGCAGGGTCCGGACATTGACGCCGAACTGATTATGTTGACCGCCCGCTGGTGGCGCGCCCTCGGTATCGCCGATCACGTTTCCCTTGAGCTGAACTCTATCGGTTCTCTGGAAGCTCGCGCTAACTACCGCGATGCGCTGGTAGCGTTCCTGGAACAGCATAAAGAGAAGCTGGACGAAGACTGCAAACGTCGCATGTACAGCAACCCGCTGCGCGTACTGGATTCCAAAAACGCGGATGTTCAGGCACTGCTGAACGATGCGCCTGCTCTGGGTGACTACCTGGATGAAGAATCTCGCGAACACTTCGCGGGCCTGTGCAAACTGCTTGAGGCGGCAGGCATCGCCTATACCGTGAATCAGCGCCTGGTGCGCGGTCTGGACTACTACAACCGTACCGTGTTTGAGTGGGTGACCACCAGCCTCGGTTCTCAGGGTACCGTATGTGCGGGCGGCCGTTATGACGGTCTGGTTGAGCAACTTGGCGGTCGCGCAGCCCCTGCTGTTGGCTTCGCGATGGGCCTTGAGCGACTTGTTTTGCTGGTTCAGGCAGTTAATCCGGAATTTAAAGCAGATTCTGTTGTCGATATATACCTGGTGGCTTCAGGCGCGGAAACGCAGTCTGCGGCGATGCAGCTTGCCGAACGCGTGCGCGATGCGCTCCCGGACGTTAAGCTGATGACCAACCATGGCGGCGGCAACTTCAAAAAACAGTTTGCTCGTGCCGATAAGTGGGGCGCAAGTATTGCACTGGTGCTGGGCGAGTCCGAAGTGGCTAACGGCGAAGTGGTGGTGAAGGACCTGCGCTCTGGTGAGCAGACAACGGTAACGCAGGACGGCGTTGCGGCGCACTTGCGCACTCTATTGGGCTAAGGAGAAGGACTGCGTGGAAATTTACGAGAACGAACACGATCAGGTCGACGCGATTAAGCGCTTCTTTGTTGAAAACGGCAAAGCGCTGGTTGTTGGGGTTATTTTAGGTATCGGTGCGCTGGTGGGGTGGCGTTACTGGAACAATCATCAGGCAGATTCCGCGCGTGGCGCGTCGCTGTCCTATGAAAATACCGTGAGCGCAATTCGTGCCGATCAGCCGCAAACGCTGGCTGCGGCAGAAAAATTTGCGGCTGACAACAAAAACACCTACGGTGCACTGGCTGCGCTGGAAGTGGCTCAGCAGTACGTTGATAAGAACGAACTGGATAAAGCCGCTGCACAGCTCTCGCAGAGCCTTGCTGCGGCCAGCGATGAGAACCTGAAAGCGGTGATCAATCTGCGCCTGGCACGTATTCAGGTTCAGCAGAAAAAAGCTGACGATGCGCTGAAAACGCTCGATACCATCAAAGGCGAAGGTTTTGCTGCCATCGTTGCCGATCTGCGCGGTGAAGCACTGCTGAGCAAAGGTGACAAAGCGGGCGCGCGTAAAGCGTGGCAAGCTGGCGTAGAGAGCAATGCTTCACCTGCGCTGAGCGAAATGATGCAGATGAAAATAAATAATTTGTCCGTCTGAGAGGGACCCGATGCAATTGCGTAAATTACTTCTGCCAGGACTGCTTTCTGTTACGTTATTGAGTGGTTGTTCACTGTTCAGTGGCGAAGAAGACGTTGTGAAAATGTCCCCACTGCCGACGGTTGAAAACCAGTTTACTCCATCCACCGCGTGGGATGTCTCCGTGGGCAATGGGATTGGTGATTTCTATTCCAACCTTCATCCTGCGTATGCAGACAGCGTTGTCTATGCCGCTGACCGCAAAGGTACCGTGAAAGCGGTGAACGCCGATGACGGGAAAGAAGTATGGTCCGTTAACCTGGCGGAAAAAGACGGCTGGTTCTCCCGTAAACCTGCACTGCTGTCTGGCGGTCTGACCGTTGCCGGTGGTCATGTCTACGTGGGCAGCGAAAAAGCGCAGGTTTATGCGCTGAACAGCAGCGACGGCTCCATTGCCTGGCAAACAACCGTAGCGGGTGAATCCCTGTCTCGTCCGGTAGTAAGCGACGGTCTGGTGCTGATTCATACCAGCAACGGCCAGCTGCAGGCGCTGAACGAAGCGGATGGTCTGGTGAAATGGACCGTTAACCTGGATATGCCTGCGCTCTCTCTGCGCGGCGAATCCGCGCCGGCTACCGCATTTGGTGCTGCCATTGTGGGCGGTGACAACGGTCGCGTGAGCGCAGTGCTGATGCAGCAGGGCCAGATGATCTGGCAGCAGCGTATCTCTCAGGCTACTGGCTCAACGGAAATTGACCGTCTGAGCGACGTAGACACAACGCCAGTCATCGTTAACGGTGTGGTTTACGCGCTGGCCTATAACGGCAACCTGACCGCGCTGGATCTGCGCAGCGGCCAGATCATGTGGAAACGTGAGCTGGGCTCTGTGAACGATTTCATCGTTGAGGGCAACCGCATCTATATGGTCGATCAGAACGACCGTCTGCTGGCTCTGAGCACTGAAGGCGGCGTGACGCTGTGGACGCAAAGCGATCTGCTGCACCGTCTGCTGACTGCTCCGGCACTGTACAACGGTAGCCTGGTGGTTGGCGACAGCGAAGGGTATATGCACTGGATCGATCCGGATAACGGCCGCTTTGTTGCACAGCAAAAAGTCGACAGCTCTGGTTTCCTGACCGATCCGGTTGTGGCCGACGGCAAACTGCTGATTCAGGCAAAAGACGGCACGCTGTACGCGATCACGCGTTAATTACCCGGCGGTTGTAGTATACTAAACGGCTCCTGTTCACTCAGGAGCCGTTTTGACATTTTTAAAAACGCCGCAAAAGCGACGTTATTTTGAATTTTATGAGGCTTCAAACATGGTACCTGTGGTCGCGCTTGTCGGGCGCCCTAACGTTGGAAAATCCACTCTTTTTAACCGTTTAACACGCACCCGTGATGCGCTGGTTGCGGATTTCCCGGGGCTGACGCGTGACCGTAAGTACGGTCGTGCAGAGGTGGAAGGACGTGAGTTCATCTGTATTGATACCGGTGGTATTGACGGCACAGAAGACGGCGTTGAAACCCGCATGGCGGAACAGTCGCTGCTGGCGATTGAAGAAGCGGATGTGGTGCTGTTTATGGTGGATGCGCGCGCTGGCCTGATGCCGGCGGACTCCGCTATTGCCAAACACCTGCGTTCACGCGAAAAGCCGACCTTCCTGGTGGCGAACAAAACTGACGGCATCGATGCCGATCAGGCCGTCGCGGATTTCTGGTCTCTGGGCCTGGGTGAGATCTACCCGATTGCGGCATCGCATGGCCGTGGCGTCACCAGCCTGCTGGAAACCGTTCTGCTACCGTGGGTTGATGAAGTGAACCCGCCGGAAGAGGTGGACGAAGACGCTGAATACTGGGCGCAGTTCGAAGACGGAGAAGAGGGCGAAGAAGAGCCTGAAGACGACTTCAACCCGCAGGACCTGCCGATCAAGCTGGCCATCGTGGGTCGTCCAAACGTAGGTAAGTCTACGCTTACTAACCGTATTCTGGGTGAAGAGCGCGTGGTCGTTTACGACATGCCGGGCACCACCCGTGACAGTATCTACATTCCTATGCAGCGCGATGAGCGTGAGTATGTCCTCATCGACACCGCCGGGGTGCGTAAGCGCGGGAAAATCACCGATGTAGTGGAAAAATTCTCCGTTATCAAAACCCTGCAGGCGATCGAAGATGCTAACGTAGTGCTGCTGGTCATCGACGCACGCGAAGGTATCTCCGATCAGGACCTCTCTCTGCTCGGCTTTATCCTCAATAGTGGGCGCTCACTGGTTATCGTGGTCAACAAGTGGGATGGCCTGAGCAATGAAGTGCGCGAGCAGGTGAAAGAGACCCTCGACTTCCGTCTGGGCTTTATCGACTTTGCACGCGTGCACTTCATCTCTGCGCTGCACGGCAGCGGCGTGGGTAACCTGTTCGAATCCGTGCGTGAAGCGTACGACAGCTCCACCCGTCGTCAGAGCACCGCGATGCTGACCCGCATCATGAATATGGCTGCAGAAGACCATCAGCCGCCGCTGGTGCGCGGCCGTCGCGTGAAGCTGAAATATGCTCACGCCGGTGGTTACAACCCGCCAATCGTAGTAATTCACGGCAACCAGGTGAAAGACCTGCCGGATTCCTACAAGCGCTATCTGATGAACTATTTCCGTAAATCGCTGGACGTGATGGGCACGCCTATCCGTATCCAGTTCAAGGAAGGGGAAAACCCGTTTGCCAACAAGCGCAACACCCTGACGCCAAACCAGATGCGTAAGCGTAAGCGCTTGATTAAGCACATTAAGAAAAGCAAATAAGCTTTACGTGCTTCACGAAAGCCCGCGTTTATCGCGGGTTTTTTTTTGCCCAATCATACCGCCGGTTTTCTCTGTGTGAAGTCAATCACTATTCACTTTTAACCAAGTTTAAATCTAAGAAAGTAGACAATCGTCGAATTTTCATCTTAAAGTCCAGGGTCCGGTACTAGACAAAACTAGCGCCTGGTTATCAAATGGTTAACTAACTTTTCGCCGCATGTAAAAAATCGGCCAGATACGTAACTGGCCGGCGTACCTGCTGGTGTTTACAAGCACGACGACATACCTTTCGGGAGAATTATGCAATCCACTGTTAATCAAAAAGAGAGCCGAACGTTCTTCGGCCATCCGTATCCGCTCGGTTCCCTGTTCTTCACCGAGATGTGGGAGCGTTTCTCATTTTACGGCATTCGTCCGTTACTGATCCTGTTTATGGCCGCCACCGTCTATGACGGCGGGATGGGCCTGGCGCGTGAAAACGCCTCGGCGATTGTCGGTATCTTTGCCGGTACTATGTACCTGGCCGCGCTGCCGGGCGGCTGGCTGGCTGATAACTGGCTCGGTCAGCAGAGAGCTGTCTGGTACGGTTCGATCCTGATTGCGCTCGGCCACCTGTCGATCGCGCTCTCAGCGGTGATGGGGAACAACCTGTTCTTTATCGGCCTGATGTTCATCGTGCTTGGCTCCGGGCTGTTCAAAACCTGTATCTCGGTGATGGTCGGCACCCTGTATAAAAAAGGCGACGCGCGTCGTGACGGCGGTTTCTCGCTGTTCTATATGGGCATCAACATGGGCTCGTTCATCGCGCCGCTGATTTCCGGCTGGCTGATTAAAACCCACGGCTGGCACTGGGGCTTTGGTATTGGCGGCATCGGGATGCTGGTGGCGCTGATTATCTTCCGCGTGTTTGCCGTTCCGGCGATGAAACGCTATGACGGCGAAGTCGGCCTCGACTCCACCTGGAACAGCCCGGTGGTGAAGCGTAACGGCGTGGGCGTTTGGCTGCTGGCGCTGGCGGCAGGCGTGGCAACGATCGTGACGCTGATTGCGCAGGGCGTGATTGTGATTAACCCGGTCGCGGTAGCCAGCGTGCTGGTCTACGTGATTGCGGCATCCGTTGCCCTCTACTTTATTTATCTGTTTGTTTTTGCGGGCCTGAATCGTAAAGAGCGCGCCAGACTGTTGGTCTGCTTTATTCTGCTGATCTCCGCGGCGTTCTTCTGGTCCGCGTTTGAGCAGAAGCCAACTTCATTCAACCTGTTTGCCAACGACTACACTAACCGCATGATTGGTGATTTTGAAATCCCGGCGGTGTGGTTCCAGTCAATTAACGCCCTGTTCATCATTCTGCTGGCTCCGGTGTTTAGCTGGGCATGGCCGAAGCTCGCGAGCAAAAACATTCGTCCGAGCAGCATCACCAAGTTTGTTATTGGTATTCTGTGCGCGGCGGCGGGCTTTGGCCTGATGATGCTGGCGGCACAGAACGTGCTGAGCAGCGGTGGAGCGGGCGTGTCGCCGTTCTGGCTGGTGGGCAGCATCCTGATGCTGACGCTCGGCGAACTGTGCCTGAGTCCGATTGGCCTGGCGACCATGACGCTGCTTGCGCCGGAAAGAATGCGCGGCCAGATGATGGGGCTGTGGTTCTGCGCCAGCGCGCTCGGTAACCTGGCGGCGGGCCTGATTGGCGGCCACGTGAAGGCCGATCAGCTGGATATGCTGCCGGATCTCTTTGCTCGCTGCTCCATCGCGCTGCTGATCTGTGCCGCGGTACTGATCGTCCTTATTGTTCCGGTGCGCCGCATGCTGGAAAATGCGCAGACTAAACCGGCAGCTGAAGCCTGATAATGTTCAGCCTACCGGGGCAGTTATCCTGTCCCGGTAAAACCCAACAGGAGAGAATATGTCGATTACCTGCCCGGAATGCCAGGCACCGCTGGAGCCCCAGAACGGCGTAGCGCACTGCGACAGCTGCAATAAAGATATTGCGCTTGAAGCCCGCTGCCCGGAGTGCCATCAGCCGCTCCAGGTATTAAGAGCCTGCGGCGCGGTGGACTATTTCTGCCAGAACGGCCACGGCCTTATCTCTAAAAAACGCGTGGAGTTTGTTCGGGCCGAAGGTTAATCGCAGACGCAGCCTTCGCCTTTCTTCCAAAGCTCAACCAGCGACTCTGGCGCTTCCTGCTCCGGCACCAGCACGACGATATCGGCGTAGTGCGCCTGATTTTGCCCGGTCCAGATAATCTGGATGCGGAAATAGCGCTGGTCGCCGCTGCCGGGTGAAGAGGCTTGCCCCGGCGGCTGACCGCGCGGAAAAGCCTGCTCCAGGATGCTCACCAGGCGCTGGCGCTGGGCTTCATTGAGCGAGGAGAGCGCGATGGTGCGCTGTCCGCTCAGCCTGGGGATAAAAGCGACGCCGCCTTCCCGGGCCAGCTCAACCACGGCGTCATCCGTCAGTTCCGGAACCTGCATTTACAACACTCCCACCTGTTCCCAGGCTTGTTTAATGGCCGCTCCAACGTCGCCGCCGGAGCGTTTCTCTCCGTGCGCGATCGTCAGTTTTGCGAAGGCCTCAAAATCCGCATCCTGCGCCAGATTGCGATCGCAAACCGTGTCGTACCAGGCATAACCTGCTTTTTCCCAGGCGTAGCCGCCGATCGCCGTCGCGGCCAGATAAAATGCCCGGTTGGGGATGCCGGAGTTCAGATGCACGCCGCCGTTATCCTCGCGCGTTTTAATGAAATCTTTCATGTGCGCAGGCTGCGGATCTTTGCCGAGCAGGGGATCGTCATAGGCGGTGCCGGGTTCAGACATTGAGCGCAGCCCTTTGCCGTTAATCCCTTTCGCCAGCAGCCCTTCACCAATGAGCCAGTCTGCTTTATCGGCGGTTTGCTTCAGATGGTACTGTTTGACCAGCGAGCCAAACACGTCCGACAGAGACTCGTTCAGCGCGCCCGACTGCTCAAAATAGATAAGCCCGGCTTCGGTCTCGGTTACGCCGTGGCTCAACTCGTGCGCCACCACGTCGATGGCGATGGTAAAGCGGTTAAATATTTCCCCGTCGCCGTCGCCAAATACCATCTGCTGCCCGTTCCAGAAGGCGTTCTGATATTCCCGGCCGTAATGCACGGTGCCGGTCAAAATAAGCCCTTTATTATCGAGCGAATCGCGCTGATATTCTTTCCAGAAGAAGTCATGGGTAATACCTAAATAATTATAGGCTTCATCCACCGCCACATCGCCGTTCGACGGCTGACCTTCGTAACGCACCTGCGTACCCGGCAGCTCCTGGGTTTGCTTCGCGTCGTAAATATCGCGCTCCAGCTGCCCGGCTTTATTCACGTGCGGCGCGGCGGGTTTGCCCGGCATGTGGGCCATCAGCGTCTGGACATGGGTTAAGGTCTGACGGGCGCAGCGCTGCTGCGGCTCGGAACCGCTTTCGATAATACGACGAAGAATATAAGGGGGAATAACGCTATGAAGATGGGGCATGCTGCTCTCCTTATTAAAAAAGGGAATAGCAGCAGTATAGTAAGTAACCGGCGAAGAATTATCCGGTTTTACGCTGACGCGTCTTTTTCACCGGTTTAATTGATTTCACTTCGCTTTCTACCCAGCCGTCGGAAAGACGCGTCGTCAGGACATCACCGGCGTTCACCTGTTTGGTCTGCTTCAGCACTTTGCCGTCCGTCGCCGTCGTCACGCTATAGCCGCGCGCCAGCGTGGAGAGGGGGCTGACGGCTTCAAGGTGGGTCACCGCATTGCCAAAACGCTCGCGGGTGGTGCTCAGGCGCGCCCGGACGCTCTCCGCCAGACGATACTCCAGCTGCTGGATCCGCGTTTGCGCGCGATAGATTTTCGGCTGCGGGTTCTGCTGGTTCAGGCGCTGCGTCACGCGCTGCTGGCGCGATACTGCGCGCTTAAGCTGCGCGTCCACCGCAACGTTCATGCGCTGACGCAGACGATCCAGCACGGTCTGCTGGCGCGCCAGACGCAGCTGCGGATGCTGCTGCTGAAGACGATGATGAAGCTGGGTGAAGCGGCGGGTACGGTTGGCAAGGAAGTAGTCCATCGCCATCTCAAGACGCTGCTGTACGTTCTGAATCTGACGCAGCAGCTCCAGCTGGTTGCGGCTGACCACTTCCGCCGCCGCGGACGGCGTAGGCGCGCGCAGATCCGCGACGAAATCCGCAATTGTTACGTCCGTTTCGTGGCCGACGGCGCTTACCACGGGGATAAGGCTGGCAAAGATTGCCCGCGCCACGCGCTCGTCGTTAAAGCTCCACAAGTCTTCCAGCGAACCGCCGCCGCGCCCGACGATTAAGACGTCACACTCCTGACGCACGTTCGCCAGCTCAATGGCGCGAACTATCTGGCCCGGCGCATCGTCACCCTGAACGGCGGTCGGGTAGATGATGACGGGCAGGGAAGGGTCGCGACGCTTCAGCACGTGCAAAATATCGTGCAGTGCCGCACCGGTTTTCGAGGTGATGACCCCAACGCAGTGGGCGGGGGAGGGCAGCGTCTTTTTGTACTGCTGGTCGAACAGCCCCTCGGCAGAGAGCCGGGCTTTTAGCTGTTCATACTTCTGCTGCAGCAGGCCTTCGCCCGCGGGCTGCATGCTCTCGACGATAATCTGATAATCGCCGCGCGGCTCATACAGGGTGATATTGGCGCGAACCAGAACCTGCTGGCCGTGCTGAGGACGAAACGTCACGCGACGGTTGCTGTTGCGGAACATCGCACAGCGCACCTGGGCGGTGTCGTCTTTTAGGGTAAAGTACCAGTGACCGGAGGACGGCTGCGTGAAGTTAGAGATCTCACCGCTGATCCAGACCTGCCCCATTTCCTGCTCAAGCAGCAAACGCACCGTCTGATTCAGGCGGCTGACGGTATAAATTGAGGGGGATTGAGAGGATAACATGTGAGCGGGATCAAATTCTAAATCAGCAAGTTATTCAGTCGATAGTAACCTGCTGAGAGGCAATCGCAAGCTTTTTTATAAAAAAGTGTAGATGCAATCGGTTACGCTCTGTATAATGCCACGGCAATATTTAACCACCCAGGTCAGAGATATTGCCCATGCTACGTATCGCTAAAGAAGCACTGACGTTTGACGACGTCCTCCTCGTTCCCGCTCACTCCACTGTTCTGCCGAATACTGCCGATCTCAGCACGCAGTTGACTAAAACCATTCGCCTGAACATTCCTATGCTCTCTGCGGCAATGGACACCGTGACTGAAGCGCGCCTGGCTATCGCCCTGGCACAGGAAGGTGGCATTGGCTTTATTCACAAAAACATGTCTATCGAACGTCAGGCCGAAGAAGTTCGCCGCGTGAAGAAACATGAATCCGGCATCGTGTCTGACCCACAGACCGTTCTGCCAACCACCACGCTGCACGAAGTGAAGGCCCTGACCGAACGTAACGGTTTCGCCGGTTACCCGGTTGTGACCGAAGAGAACGAACTGGTTGGCATCATCACCGGTCGTGACGTGCGTTTCGTGACTGACCTGAACCAGCCTGTTAGCGTCTACATGACGCCAAAAGAGCGTCTGGTCACCGTTCGCGAAGGTGAAACCCGTGACGTGGTGCTGGCCAAAATGCACGAAAAACGCGTTGAAAAAGCGCTGGTTGTTGACAGCAGCTTCCACCTGCGCGGCATGATCACCGTTAAAGATTTCCAGAAAGCAGAACGTAAGCCTAACGCCTGTAAAGACGAGCATGGCCGTCTGCGCGTCGGCGCTGCGGTTGGCGCTGGCGCCGGTAACGAAGAGCGCGTTGACGCGCTGGTTGCTGCGGGCGTTGACGTCCTGCTGATTGACTCCTCTCACGGCCACTCCGAAGGCGTTCTGCAACGTATTCGCGATACCCGCGCCAAATACCCTGATCTGCAGATCATTGGCGGTAACGTGGCCACCGGCGCAGGCGCTCGCGCGCTGGCTGACGCTGGCTGCAGCGCGGTGAAAGTGGGTATCGGCCCTGGCTCCATCTGTACTACCCGTATCGTCACCGGCGTGGGCGTTCCGCAGATCACCGCGGTGTCTGACGCTGTTGAAGCGCTGGAAGGCACCGGTATTCCGGTTATCGCTGACGGCGGTATCCGCTTCTCTGGCGACATCGCCAAAGCGATCGCCGCGGGCGCAGCTGCCGTAATGGTAGGCTCAATGCTGGCCGGTACCGAAGAATCCCCGGGTGAAATCGAACTCTACCAGGGCCGTTCTTACAAATCTTACCGCGGTATGGGCTCCCTGGGCGCGATGTCCAAAGGCTCCTCTGACCGTTACTTCCAGACCGATAACGCCGCTGACAAACTGGTGCCGGAAGGTATCGAAGGTCGCGTTGCCTATAAAGGCCGTCTGAAAGAGATCATTCACCAGCAGATGGGCGGCCTGCGCTCCTGTATGGGTCTGACCGGCTGTGGTACCATTGACCTGCTGCGTACTAAAGCGGAATTCGTACGCATCAGCGGTGCGGGTATCCAGGAGAGCCACGTTCACGACGTGACGATCACCAAAGAGTCCCCGAACTATCGTCTGGGCTCCTGATAAGTTTCCGCGCCCGGCTTCTGCCGGGCGCTCTGTTTTTGTTTCACTTGCCTCGGAATTAGCGTCAATGACGGAAAACATTCATAAACATCGCATTCTCATCCTGGACTTCGGTTCTCAGTACACTCAGCTGGTGGCGCGTCGCGTACGTGAACTGGGCGTTTACTGTGAGCTGTGGGCGTGGGATGTCACGGAAGCACAGATTCGCGAATTCAATCCAAGCGGCATCATCCTGTCCGGCGGCCCGGAAAGCACCACCGAAGAGAACAGCCCGCGCGCGCCGCAGTACGTGTTTGAAGCTGGCGTGCCGGTATTCGGCGTTTGCTACGGCATGCAGACCATGGCAATGCAGCTGGGCGGCCACGTAGAAGGCTCTAACGAGCGCGAGTTTGGCTACGCGCAGGTAGAAGTCGTCACCGACAGCGCGCTGGTGCGCGGTATCGAAGACTCCCTGACCGCAGACGGCAAACCGCTGCTGGACGTGTGGATGAGCCACGGCGACAAAGTTACCGCCATCCCGTCTGACTTCGTGACCGTTGCCAGCACCGAAAGCTGTCCGTTCGCCATCATGGCGAACGAAGAAAAACGCTTCTACGGCGTGCAGTTCCACCCGGAAGTGACCCACACCCGTCAGGGTATGCGCATGCTGGAGCGCTTCGTGCGTGACATCTGCCAGTGTGAAGCCCTGTGGACCCCGGCAAAAATCATCGACGACGCCGTTGAGCGTATCCGCCAGCAGGTTGGCGATGACAAGGTAATTCTCGGCCTCTCAGGCGGCGTGGACTCCTCCGTGACCGCGATGCTGCTGCACCGCGCCATCGGCAAAAACCTGACCTGCGTATTCGTGGACAACGGTCTGCTGCGTCTGAACGAAGCCCAGCAGGTCATGGACATGTTCGGCGACCACTTCGGTCTGAACATCGTTCACGTGGAAGGCGAGCAGCGCTTCCTGGACGCGCTGAAAGGCGAGAACGATCCGGAAGCCAAACGTAAAATCATCGGCCGCGTGTTCGTGGAAGTGTTCGACGAAGAGGCGCTGAAGCTGGAAGACGTGAAGTGGCTGGCGCAGGGCACCATCTACCCTGACGTGATCGAATCCGCGGCCTCTGCAACCGGTAAAGCACACGTCATCAAATCTCACCACAACGTGGGTGGCCTGCCGAAAGAGATGAAGATGGGCCTGGTTGAACCGCTGCGCGAGCTGTTCAAAGACGAAGTGCGTAAGATCGGTCTGGAACTGGGTCTGCCGTACGATATGCTCTACCGTCACCCGTTCCCGGGTCCGGGTCTGGGCGTGCGCGTGCTGGGCGAAGTGAAGAAAGAGTACTGCGACCTGCTGCGTCGCGCGGACGCGATCTTCATCGAAGAGCTGCACAAAGCTGACCTGTACAACAAGGTAAGCCAGGCGTTCACCGTGTTCCTGCCGGTTCGCTCCGTTGGTGTGATGGGCGATGGCCGCAAGTACGACTGGGTGGTTTCCCTGCGTGCGGTGGAAACCATCGACTTCATGACCGCGCACTGGGCACATCTGCCTTATGACTTCTTAGGCCGCGTGTCTAACAGAATAATCAATGAAGTCAATGGGATATCGCGAGTCGTATATGACATCAGCGGTAAGCCACCGGCTACGATTGAATGGGAATAATTCCCCGCTGAATTAACAACCAAACCCTCTGCCTGTGCAGGGGGTTTTTTATTGCCTTACTTCCCCTCTCCCAGCCGATACGCCAGAGCCACCACCAGCGACTGCACCAGGCACAGCGTCGCCGACTGCGAGCGAAACGCATCCACCTGCGCCTCCTTCACCACAAAGCAGAGATCGCTGAACGTCGCCAGCGGGCTAATCTGGCTGTCCGTAATCACGATCTGCCGCGCGCCGACGCTGGCGGCGGTTTCGCTGACCATCACCGTCTCTTCCGCGTACGGCGAGAAGCTGATCGACACCACGATGTCGCGCGCCTTAATGCGGCTGATCTGCTCGCGCAGCATGCCGCCCATGCCGTCGAGCAGGATAGGGCGGCACTCGAGGTGGCTCAGGGCGTAGGTGAGGTAGGCCGCGACGCTGAAGGAGCGGCGCAGTCCGGCGATGTAGATGGTGTCGGCGTCGACCAATAGCTGCACCGCGCGCTCCAGCATTTCCGGTTCGGCGCGGGCGGCCAGCTGCTGCAGCGCCTGCGCGTTCGAGCGGGCGAACTCCTGCAGGATATCGAGCGGCGTTTCCGGCACGGCCTCGCTCTCCATCTCGCGGAACAGCCGGGCGCGGTCGCTGTAGCTGGCGGTCTCCTCCACCAGGTTCATGCGAAACAGCTGTTTCATTTCGTTGAAGCCGGTGAAGTCAAAGGCGTTGGCAAAGCGGATCAGCGTCGAGGGCGGCACGTCGGCACGCTCGGCAATGACGGCAACCGTATCAAAGGCCACGCTGTTGGTGTTATCCAGCACGTAGCGGGAGACCTGCTGCAGCCTCTTGCTCAGGCTATCGTAGCGATCGCGGATTTGCTGCTGCAGTTCGTTCAGGCTGGTTGCTGTCGTCATCTTATCCCCCAAATACAGTCTTATGATTCTAAACGCAAAACCGCGTCTTTTAAATGTCGGCCATCCATCTGGCAGCAAAAATGAAACAGAAACTTCAGTCATTTCCTCGCCCGAAATCCTTAATAGCGCACGCTGCACCAGTGTTGTTGGCTGTTAACATAAAAATCCATCCTTGATCACAATAATCATCATTTATTTTATTTCAACTTAAAATGGAATGTTTGTTTCATATATAGTGTTCAGTACACAGTGTTCAGGTAACAGTCACGTATCAACAGCGAGAGGTTAAGGATGGAGACGGTAGCGAATTTTATTCACGGCGAATGTGTCACCGGTTCAGGCCAGCGCGTTCAGGCGATCTTCAACCCGGCCACCGGCGAGCAGATCCGCCAGGTGGTGATGAGTACGGCGCAGGAAACGGAGCAGGCGATTGCCGCCGCGCAGCAGGCGTTTCCGGCGTGGGCGCGCCATGCTCCGCTGAAGCGCGCGCGCGTGATGTTTCGCTTCAAGGCGCTGCTGGAGGAGAACATGGAGCGCCTGGCCCGCATCATCAGCGAAGAGCACGGCAAGGTCTTCTCCGACGCGGTGGGCGAACTGACCCGCGGCCTGGAAGTGGTGGAGTTTGCCTGCGGCATCCCGCATCTGCAAAAGGGTGAACACTCTGCGAACGTCGGCACGGGCGTCGACAGCCACTCGCTGATGCAGCCGCTCGGCGTCTGCGCCGGGATCACCCCGTTTAACTTCCCGGCGATGGTGCCGATGTGGATGTTCCCGATTGCGCTGGCGACCGGCAACACCTTCGTGCTGAAGCCGTCGGAAAAAGACCCTTCGCTGGCGCTCGCGCTGGCGCAGCTGCTGAAAGAGGCCGGCCTGCCGGACGGCGTGTTCAACGTGGTGCAGGGCGATAAGGAGTCCGTTGACGTGCTCCTGACCGACCCGCGCGTGCAGGCGGTGAGCTTTGTCGGCTCCACGCCGATTGCTGAATACATTTACCAGACCGCGTCCGCCCATGGTAAGCGCTGTCAGGCGCTGGGCGGCGCGAAAAACCACTGCATTTTAATGCCGGATGCCGACATGGAGATGGCGACCAACGCCATCATGGGCGCGGCCTACGGCGCGGCGGGCGAGCGCTGCATGGCGCTCTCGGTAGTGCTGGCGGTGGGAGATAAAACCGCCGATGACCTCTGCGCCCGGCTCGAAAAACAGATTGCCGCGCTGCGCGTCGGGCCGGGCCTGGACCAGTCGCCGGAAAACGAAATGGGGCCGCTCATCTCCTCCGCGCACCGCAGCAAGGTGCTGGGCTACATTGACAGCGGGGAAGCGCAGGGGGCGAAGCTTCGCGTGGACGGTCGCGGCTTCAGCGTGAAGGGCCACGAGCAGGGCTACTTCGTCGGGCCGACGCTGTTCGATAGCGTCACCCCTGAGATGACCATCTATAAAGAAGAGATTTTTGGCCCGGTGCTTTCTGTGGTGCGCGTAGCAGATTACGCCAGCGCGGTGGATCTGATTAACCGCCATGAATATGGTAATGGTTCAGCGATCTTCACCCGCGACGGCGGCTGCGCGCGCCGCTTCTGCGAAGAGGTGCAGGCGGGCATGGTGGGCGTCAACGTGCCGATCCCGGTGCCGATGGCATTCCACAGCTTCGGCGGCTGGAAGCGTTCTATCTTTGGCGCGCTCAACGTTCACGGCAGCGACGGCGTGCGCTTCTACACCCGAATGAAAACCATCACCGCGCGCTGGCCGGAAATGCAGCAGGAGACAGGCGCTGCGTTCTCTATGCCAACGCTGGGCTGACAGGAGGTTTTATGCAAACCGAACGTATGACCATGGCCCAGGCGCTGGTCCGGTTCCTTAATCAACAGTACGTCAGCGTGGACGGCAACGAAACGCCCTTCGTAGAGGGCGTCGCCACCATCTTTGGTCACGGCAACGTGCTGGGTATCGGCCAGGCGCTGGAGCAGGACCCCGGTCATCTGCAGATCATGCAGGGCTGCAACGAGCAGGGCATTGCCCATATGGCGACGGGATTCGCCAAACAGCACCGCCGTCAGCGCATTTTTGCCGTCACCTCCTCCGTCGGGCCGGGCGCCGCCAATATGGTCACGGCGGCGGCCACCGCCACGGCGAACCGCATCCCGCTGCTGCTGCTGCCGGGCGATATCTACGCCAGTCGCCAGCCGGACCCAGTGCTGCAGCAGATCGAGCAGTATCACGATCTCAGCATCAGTACCAACGACTGCTTCCGTCCGGTCTCCCGCTACTGGGACCGGATTAACCGCCCTGAGCAGCTGATGAGCGCCATGCTAAGCGCGATGCGAACGCTTACTGACCCCGCCAATACCGGCGCGGTGACCATCTGCCTGCCGCAGGACGTGCAGGGGGAGGCCTGGGACTACCCGCTGAGCTTCTTCGCGCGGCGCGTGCATCACATCGAACGCCGTCCGCCCGATCCGCAGCGTCTGGCGCAGGCGCGGGCGCTGATCGCCCGCAAGCGTCGTCCGCTGGTGGTGTGTGGCGGCGGCGTGCGCTATTCCGGCGCGCATGAAGCGTTTCGCGAATTTGTCGAGACGCTGCGGCTGCCGTTTGCCGAAACCCAGGCCGGAAAGGGGGCGCTGGTAAGTGACCACCCACTTAACCTGGGCGGCGTAGGAGTGACGGGGGGAATGGCCGCCAACCAGCTCGCACCGCAGGCGGATTTAGTGATTGGCGTCGGCACGCGCCTGACCGACTTTACCACCGGCTCCAAGGCGCTCTTTTCCCACCCGGACGTCGAATTCCTGCTGCTGAACGTGGCCGAGTTTGACGCCCTGAAGCTGGACGCCACCGCGCTAGTTGCCGATGCCCAAACCGGGCTCCAGGCATTGACCCACGCGCTTGGGGATTACCGCAGCGGCTGGGGAGAGGCGATAGCCGAGGTGAAGTCCGCCTGGCGCGACGAGTGCCGCCGCCTGTGGGATCGCCAGTGGCGCCCTGACGACGCGCCCGAAGTGGCGGGGCATCTGGACGCGCAGCTGGCGGAATACGGCGAGACGCTCAACACCCGCCTGACCCAGACGCGGGTGCTGGGGCTGATCAACCAGCATATTGAAGATAGCGCCGTTGTGGTGGGCGCGGCCGGTTCGCTGCCGGGGGATTTACAGCGCCTCTGGCAGGTCAAAACGCCGGACAGCTATCACCTGGAGTACGGCTACTCCTGCATGGGCTACGAGATTGCGGCGCCCATCGGCGCGAAGCTCGCCAGACCCGAACTGCCGGTGTACGCCATGGTGGGGGATGGCTCCTACATGATGCTGCACTCCGAGCTGCAAACCGCCGTTCAGGAGGGCATTAAGATCACCGTTCTGCTGTTTGATAACGCCAGCTTCGGCTGCATTAACAACCTGCAGATGGGGCACGGCATGGGCAGCTTTGGCACGGAAAACCGCCATCGCAACCCGGAAACCGGGCGGCTTGACGGGCCGCTGGTGAAGGTCGACTTTGCGCAAAACGCGGAGAGCTACGGCTGCCGAGCGTGGCGGGTGAACGATGAGCAAAGCCTGCTGGCGGCGCTTGAGGCGTCGCGGGCGCATCCGGGCCCGACGCTGCTGGACATCAAGGTATTGCCGAAGACCATGACCCACGATTACGCCTCCTGGTGGCGAACCGGTGATGCGCAGGTGGCGGCGTCGTCTGCCGTGCGTGAAGCCGCCGAGCAAACGCAGGCCCAGGTGAAAAAAGCCCGTCAGTATTAAGTTATTCCGTCGTAACGAAATTTTCATTTCATTTTCCCCTCATCCTAACCCTCTCCCCAAAGGGGAGAGGGGATGGTGTGGTGCACTCTTTTCTCCCTCGCCCCTTTGGGGAGAGGGCCGGGGTGAGGGGAGCTGCTGTATGTCCTCCCATGTTGTGAGATTGATAACAAAATTTATCTCATTCATCTCAAAAGTGTTAACCTGCACTCAAAAATATAATTTTCACTACTTATAAAAATGAAATAAATGTTTTATTTATAGGGTCGTTAGTTCACAGCATTCACCAACACCGGGAGCCGTTATGTTTAACATTGCTTTACTGGGCGCTGGCCGAATTGGCCAGGTACATGCAGCTAACATCGCCAGCCACGGCGCGACCACGCTCTGGTCCGTAGTTGACCCGAATCAGGAATTTGCCACCCGCCTCGCCACGCACTATCAGGCCCGCCAGCAGAGCCTGGATGAGGCGATGACCGACCCTAACGTTCACGCCGTGCTGATCGCCTCCGCGACCGATACCCACGCGGACCTGATTGAAATGGCCGCCCGCCACGGCAAGGCCATCTTCTGTGAAAAGCCGGTCCACCTCGACCTCGCCCGCGTGCGCGACTGCCTGAAGGTGGTCAAAGAGTACGATGTGCCGCTGTTTATCGGCTTTAACCGCCGCTTTGACCCGCAGTTCCGCCGCGTGAAAACCGACGCGCAGGCCGGGCGCATCGGCAAGCCGGAATCGCTGCTGATCGTTTCCCGCGACCCGTCCCCGCCGCCTGCGGAGTACGTGCGCGTCTCCGGCGGCATGTTCCGCGATATGACCATTCACGATTTTGACATGGCCCGCTTCATCATGGGCGAAGAGCCGGTGTCGGTGTATGCCCAGGGCAGCAACCTGGTGGATCCGGCGATTGGCGAGGCAGGCGACATCGATACCGCGTTTATCGTCCTGAAATACGCTTCCGGCGCGATGGCGACCATCGTCAACAGCCGCCGCTCCTCGTATGGCTACGACCAGCGCCTGGAGCTGCACGGCTCCGAAGGGCTGCTGTGCGCGGGCAACATTCTGGAAAACCAGGTGCAGCACTACGGCAAACAGGGCTGCACCAGCGCGCTGCCGGAACACTTCTTCCTGCAGCGCTACAAATCCGCTTACGCCGCGGAATGGGAACACTTTGTCGCGGTCCTGCGCGGCGAAGCGGTGCCTGACTGCAGCGGCGATGATGGTGAACGTGCGCTGTACCTTGCGGATAAAGCGCTGGAGTCGCTGCGCAGCCAGCGCGAGATCGTCCTCTAAACACCACAACCCTACACAGAGAGACATAATAATGAAAAAACTGATCGTAGCCGCCCTCATCGCCATGACGTCCGGGGCCGCCCTCGCCGAAAACGAGCAAATTGTTTTCAGTACGCCAAACCTGGCCATGCCGTTTGAAGTTCACATGCAGCGCACGGCGGTGAAAGCCGCAAAAGAGATGGGCGTGAAGCTTCAGGTGCTGGACGGGCAGGGCAGCTCGCCGAAGCAGGTAGCTGACCTGGAAAACGCTATCACACGCGGGGCCCAGGGCTTTATCGTCTCCCCGAACGACGTCAACGCGGTCTCCAGCGCGGTGGATGAAATTCAGGATGCGAAGCTGCCGGTGGTCACCCTTGACCGATCCGTCGACAGCCAGAAAAAAGTGCCGCACTTTGGCGCCAACAACTACAAGGGCGGCCAGGCGATTGGCGACTTCGTTAAAACCAAATTCCCTAACGGCGCGGACATCATTCTCCTCACCGGCCAGCCGGGCTCCTCCTCCAACATCGAACGTACCAAAGGGATCCGCGACAGCCTGAAGGCGGGCGGGGATAAATACAAGATCGTCGCCGATCAGACCGGCAACTGGATGCGTTCTGAAGGGATGCGCATTGTTGAAAGCGTTCTGCCTTCGCTGCCGAAACGCCCGCAGGTGATCCTCTCCGCCAACGACGATATGGCGCTGGGCGCGATTGAAGCGCTGCAGAGCCAGGGCGTGAAGCCGGGCGAAATCCTCGTGACCGGGTTTGATGCGGTGCCGGAAGCGCTGGCCCGCGTGCGCGACGGCTGGCTGGCGGTGACGGCGGATCAGCGTCCGGGCTTTGCGGTGCAGACGGCAATGAGCCAGCTGGTGGCCAACGTGCGCGAGAAGAAAGCCATCACCGGGGCCGACTACCCGCCGACGCTGATCACCAAAGAGAACCTGCAGCAGGCTGAGCGTATCGGTGAGGCCGGTAACTGATTTATCCGCAGCCGCCGCTGGCGCGGCGGCTCACTCTAAAGGAGGAGCAGACCGATGTCGCAACCCTTACTGAAAGTGACCGACCTGGCAAAAAGCTTTTCCGGCGTCTGGGCGCTGAGCAGCGCTCAGCTAACCGTCGGCAGCGGCGAAATTCACGCTCTGCTGGGGGAAAACGGGGCGGGTAAATCCACGCTGCTGAAGGCGCTCGCGGGGGCGCAGCCGCAAACCCGCGGGGAGATCTGGTTCAACGGCGAAACGCTGCCGGTGGACGACTCCCCGGTGGAGCGCCAGAACAAGGGCATTATCACCATCTATCAGGAATTCAACCTGCTGCCCAACATGACCGTCGCGGAAAACATGTTTCTCGGGCGCGAGCCGCGTAAACGTAACCTGATCGTCGACGAAAAGGCGGTAAACCAGGAGGCGCAGGTCATTCTCGACTATCTGCAGCTGAACGTTGCGCCGACCACCGCGGTCGCCCGCCTGAGCGTGGCCCAGCAGCAGATGGTGGAGATCGCCCGGGCGCTGACCCTCAACGCCAGGCTCATCATTATGGACGAACCTTCCGCCGCGCTGAGCGACAGCGAGGTGGAAAGCCTGCACCGCGTGGTGCGCGAGCTTAAAAACCGCGGCGTGAGCATTATCTATGTCACCCACCGCCTGCACGAGGTTTTCCAGCTCTGCGACCGCTTCACCGTTTTCCAGGACGGCCGTTTCACCGGCACCGGCGCGGTGGCGGAGACCAACGTCGAACAGCTGATCCGCCTGATGGTCGGGCGCGACGTGGCCTTTAATCGCCGTCCCGCCAGCGAAACGCATCATGAGGACAAACCCGTCCGCCTGGCGGTGAAGGGGCTGAGCCGCGAAAAGCCGCCGCTGGATCCGCACGGCATCGCCCTGCACGACATCAGCTTCCACGTCCACGCCGGGGAGGTCTTAGGCATTGCCGGACTGGTAGGCGCCGGGCGCACCGAGGTGGCCCGCTGCCTCTTTGGCGCAGACGCGTTTACCTCGGGCAGCTTTGAGCTGGACGGCGTGCCCTACCAGCCGCGCGACCCGCTGTATGCCCTTGACCAGGGCGTGGCGCTGGTGCCGGAAGACCGCAAAAAAGAGGGGGCGGTGCTGGGGCTGTCCATTCGCGACAACCTGTCGCTCTCCTGCCTCTCCTCGCTGCTGCAGTGGCGCTGGTTCGTGAATACCCGCAAAGAGGACGATCTGATCGAGTCCTACCGCAAGGCGCTGCAGATCAAAATGGTCAACAGCGCGCAGGAGGTGCGCAAGCTCTCCGGTGGTAACCAGCAGAAGGTGATCCTCGCGCGCTGCATGGCGCTCAACCCGCGGGTGCTGATCGTTGATGAGCCGACGCGCGGCATCGACGTGGGGACCAAATCAGAAGTGCACCAGGTGCTGTTTGACATGGCGAAAAAGGGCGTGGCGGTGATCGTGATCTCCTCCGATCTGCCTGAAGTGATGGCGGTGTCAGACCGGATCATCACCCTGAGCGAAGGGCGGGTGACCGGCGAGATCCACGGTGACGACGCTAACGAAGAACGGCTGATGACGATGATGGCCATCAACCACAACGCCCTGAACGCGGCATAACGGAGTTTCTCATGACGCAGATGATTTCTAAAACGCAGGCCCCGGTCAAACGCGCCGGACGCATCGATCCCATCGCCTTCTTCGAGCGCTTCGGGGTGCTGATTTTCATGATCCTGCTGCTGATCTTCTTCCAGTCGCAGAACAGCAACTTTTTCTCTGAACGCAATATTTTCAACATCCTGACCGAAGTCTCCATCTACGGGATCATGGCCGTGGGGATGACCTTCGTCATCCTGACCGCCGGGATTGACCTCTCCGTGGGCTCCATTCTGGCGGTCTGCGCCATGACCGCGGCGTACGTGATCAAGGGCGACAACTTCACCACCGTCGATCCGAACGCCTGGGGCGGCATGAGCTGGCTGATTGGTCTGGGGATTTGTCTGGCCATGGGCACGGCGATCGGCTTCCTGCACGGCCTGGGCGTGACCCGTCTGCGCCTGCCTCCGTTCATCGTCACCCTCGGCGGGATGACCATCTGGCGCGGCCTGACGCTGGTGATCAACGACGGCGCGCCCATCGCCGGTTTCGATCAGGGCTACCGCTGGTGGGGTCGCGGGGAGCTGCTCGGCATCTCCATTCCGATCTGGATCTTCGCCATCGTCGCCCTCGGCGGCTATCTGGCGCTGCACAAAACCCGCTGGGGCCGCTTCGTCTACGCCATCGGCGGTAACCCAGAGGCGGCGCGCCTGGCGGGGGTGAACGTCAAGCGCGTGCTGGTCAGCGTCTACGTGCTGATTGGCTGTCTGGCGGGGCTGGCGGGCTTCATCCTGAGCGCGCGTCTGGGGAGCGCCGAGGCGGTGGCCGGGATCTCCTTTGAGCTGCGCGTCATCGCCTCGGTGGTGATCGGCGGCACCTCGCTGATGGGCGGCTACGGGCGCATCGGCGGCACCATTATCGGCTCCATCATCATGGGGATTCTGATTAACGGCCTGGTGCTGATGAACGTCTCGGCCTACTACCAGCAGATTATCACCGGATTAATTATCGTTCTGGCGGTGGCATTCGATACCTATGCCAAAAGCCGTCGCGGCGCACTGTGAGGATCACGATGAAAGAGGTTCGTATTGGATTAATTGGCACCGGGTATATCGGCAAGGCGCACGCTATCGCCTACGCCCAGGCCCCGACGGTGTTCAACCTGCGCGGCAGGCTGGTGCGCGAGATGGTGGCGGAAGTCACGCCGGAGCTGGCGGCAGAGCGCGCGCGGGCGTTTGGCTTCAACCGCTCCACCGGCGACTGGCGGGCGCTGGTGGCCGACCCTGCTATTGACGTGGTGGATATTTGTTCACCCAACCACCTGCATAAGGAGATGGCGCTGGAGGCGATCCGCCACGGCAAGCACGTCTACTCGGAGAAGCCGCTGGCGCTTAACGCCCACGACGCGCGGGAGATGGTCGACGCCGCGAAGCGGGCCGGGGTGAAAACGCTGGTGGGGTTCAACTACATGAAAAACCCGACGGCGCAGCTGGCGAAGGAGATTATCGCCCGCGGCGAGATTGGCGAGGTGATCCACTTCTACGGCACCCACAACGAAGACTATATGGCCGACCCGCTCTCGCCCATTCACTGGCACTGCTTTAAAGAGACCGCCGGGCTGGGCGCGCTGGGCGACCTCGCGGCGCATATCGTCAATATGGCCCAGTACCTAGTCGGGGAGATCGAGCAGGTCTGCGGCGACCTGAAGATCGTGGTTCCGGCGCGCCCGGCGAAGGCCGGATCGTCAGAGATGATTGCCGTCGAAAACGAGGATCAGGCCCACGCGATGGTGCGCTTTGCGGGCGGCGCGCAAGGGGTTATTGAAACCTCCCGCGTTGCCTGCGGCCGCAAGATGGGGCTGTCGTACGTCATCACCGGGACGAAAGGCGCCATCAGCTTCACCCAGGAGCGCATGGCCGAGCTGAAGCTCTATCTGCATGACGAGCCGGTGAATCGTCAGGGGTTCCGGACTCTTCTCGTCGGCCCGGCGCACCCGGACTACGCCGCGTTCTGCATGGGCGCGGGCCACGGGATTGGCTTTAACGATCAAAAAACGGTGGAGGTGCGCGACCTGGTGGACGGGATTGCCGCCGACGCGCCGATGTGGCCGGACTTCGAAGAGGGCTGGAAGGTGTCGCGCGTGCTGGACGCGATCGCGCTCTCTCACCAGGAAGGCCGCTGGCTGAACGTGAACGACATTGTCTGATGAGGTATCAACGTGGAAAAGCAGTTTGATGTGATATGCATGGGCCGCGTGGCGGTAGACCTCTACAGTCAGCAGATTGGTGCCCGCCTGGAGGACGCGTCGAGCTTCGCCAAATATCTCGGCGGGTCGTCGGGCAACGTGGCGTACGGCACCGCGCGCCAGGGTTTACGTTCGTCGATGCTGGCGCGCGTCGGCGATGAACATATGGGCCGCTTCCTGCGGGAAGAGCTCAACCAGGTGGGCTGCGATACCAGCCATCTGATTACCGATAAACAACGCCTCACGGCGCTGGTGCTGCTCGGCATTAAAGACCGGGACACCTTTCCACTGATTTTTTATCGCGATAACTGCGCGGATATGGCGATTACCGCCAGCGATGTGGACGAAAGCTACATTGCCTCCGCACGTTGTCTTGCCATCACCGGGACTCACCTTTCTCATCCGCAGACCCGCGAGGCGGTGCTGACGGCGCTGGGCTACGCCCGCCGTCACGGCGTGCGCACGGTGCTGGACATCGACTACCGTCCGGTGCTATGGGGGCTCACCGCCTTAGGCGACGGGGAAACGCGCTTTATCGCCGCCGATAAGGTCACCCGCGAGCTGCAGGAGGTGCTGCACCTCTTCGACGTCATTGTCGGCACCGAAGAGGAGTTTCACATTGCGGGCGGCAGCACGGATACCCTGCAGGCGCTGGAGCAGGTGCGCGCCGTCAGTGACGCTGCGCTGGTCTGCAAACGCGGCGCACTCGGCTGCTCGGTCTATACCGACGCCATTCCGTCCCGGCTGGACGACGGCCTGACGGTGACCGGCGTGCGCGTGGAGGTGCTGAACGTTCTTGGGGCGGGGGACGCGTTTATGTCCGGCCTGCTGCGCGGCTACCTGAACGACGAGGGCTGGGAGCAGGCGTGCCGCTACGCCAACGCCTGCGGCGCGCTGGTGGTCTCGCGTCACGGCTGCGCCCCGGCGATGCCGAGCAAAATCGAGCTGGATGACTATCTTTCACGCGCCGCGATGGTGCCGCGCCCGGATCTTGACCCGCGTCTTAACCATCTCCACCGGGTGACCACCCGACGCCGCGAGTGGCCGGAGCTGTGCGTGATGGCCTTCGACCACCGCAGCCAGCTTGAGGATATGGCGATGCAGTGCGGCGCGTCGCTTAAGCGCATTCCCGCGCTGAAGCAGCTGATCCTGCAGGCCAGCCGCGAGGCGGCGAGCCGCGCCGGGCTGGAGGGCAAAGCCGGTCTGCTGTGCGACGGCACCTTTGGTCAGGACGCGCTGAACGCGATCACCGGGGAAGGGTGGTGGATTGGGCGTCCCATCGAGCTGCCGGGCTCCCGGCCGCTGGAGATGGAGCACGGCAACATCGGCACCCAGCTTATCAGCTGGCCGCAGGAGCACGTGGTGAAGTGCCTGGTCTTCTTCCACCCGGAAGATGCCCACGGCCTGCGCCTGGAGCAGGAGCAGAAAATCGCCGAGGTGTACCACGCCTGCTGCCGGTCCGGGCACGAGCTGCTGCTGGAGGTGATCCTGCCCGCCAGCATGCCGCGCAGCGACGAGCTCTACCTGCGCGCCATCTCCCGCTTCTACAACCTGGGCATTTACCCGGACTGGTGGAAGCTGCCGCCGCTCTCGGCTGACGGCTGGACGGCGCTGAGCGAGATTATCGAACGCCGCGATCCGCACTGCCGCGGGGTGGTGATCCTCGGCCTGGACGCCCCGGCGGAACAGCTGCGCGCGGACTTCAAAGCCGCAGCGGGGCAGACGCTGGTAAAAGGCTTCGCCGTGGGGCGCACGCTGTTTGGCGATGCCTCCCGCGCGTGGCTGAAGCACGATATTGACGATGCGCAGCTGGTGACGCGCATCCGGGACAACTACTTGCAGCTTATCGCCTGGTGGCGCGAGCGCGGACACGCATAATGGAGACGACAATGAGTGTGCAATTAGGCATTAACCCGCTGACCTGGACGAACGACGATCTGCCTTCTCTCGGCGCGGAAACCTCGCTGGAGACCTGTCTGAGCGAAGGGAAAGAGGCCGGTTTTGCCGGCTTCGAGCTGGGCAATAAATTCCCGCGCGAAGCGCGGCTGCTTGGCCCCATCCTGCAGCGCCATGGCCTGCAGCTGGTCTCCGGCTGGTACTCCGGTCGCCTGCTGGAGCGCAGCGTGGAGGAGGAGATAGCCGCCGTGCAGTCCCACCTGACGCTGCTGCGCGAGCTGGGGGCGAAGGTGCTGGTGTTTGCGGAAGTGAGCGGCTGCATTCACGGCGAGCAGCAGACCCCGGTGCATCTGCGCCCGCGCTTCCCGCAGGAACGCTGGAAAGAATACGGTGAAAAGCTTACCGAATTTGCCCGCTATACGCAGCAGCAGGGCGTGCAGATTGCCTACCATCACCATATGGGCACGGTGATTGAGTCCGCCGAGGACGTGGACAACCTGATGATCCACACCGGGGAGGCGGTCGGACTGCTGCTGGATACCGGCCATCTCACCTTTGCCGGGGCCGATCCGCTGGCGGTGGCGCAGCGCTGGGCGTCGCGCATCAACCACGTTCACTGTAAAGACGTGCGCGCCGACGTGCTGGCGGACGTGAAAAACCGCAAAACCAGCTTCCTCGATGCGGTGCTGAGCGGCGTGTTTACCGTGCCGGGCGACGGCTGCGTCGATTACCCGCCGATTATGCGGCTGTTGAAGGCGCAGGATTATCACGGCTGGCTGGTGGTCGAGGCCGAGCAGGATCCGGCGATTGCCCATCCGCTGACCTACGCCCGTCTGGGGTATAACAACCTGAGCTGTCTGGCCCGCGACGCCGGACTGATTTAAGGAGGGAACATGTCACGTCTGTTATCACGCTGGCAGCAGCCGAACGCGGAGGGGCGCACCCAGTCTGTTACGCCGGAAAGCGCGGGGTGGGGCTACGTCGGCTTTGAGGCGTATGAGCTGCAGGAGGGGCAGACGCTGACGCTGCCCGCCGTCAGCGAAGAGCGCTGCCTGGTGCTGGTTGCCGGGCGGGCCTCCATCAGCACGCCTTCCGCGCAGTTTAACGATATCGGCGAGCGGATGAGCCCGTTCGAGCGCATCAAGCCCTGGGCGGTGTACGTCACCCCGCAGGAGACGGTGCAGGTGAAGGCGCTGACGACGCTGGAGCTGGCGGTCTGCGCCGCGCCGGGCAAGGGCACCTATCCGACGCGGCTGATTGCCCCGCAGGATATCGACGGTGAAGCGCGCGGCAAAGGCCACAACCAGCGCTACGTGCACAACATTTTGCCGGAAGACAGGCCCGCCGATAGCCTGCTGGTGGTGGAGGTGTGGACCAACGAGGGCTGCACCAGCTCGTACCCGAGCCACAAGCATGACACGGATAACCCGCCTCAGGAGACCTACCTGGAGGAGACCTACTATCATCGCCTTAACCCGGAGCAGGGGTTCTGCATGCAGCGCGTCTACACCGATGACAGAACGCTGGATGAGTGTATGGCGGTCTATAACCGTGACGTGGTGATGGTGCCGAAGGGCTACCACCCGGTGGCGACGATGGCCGGGTATGACAGCTACTATCTCAACGTGATGGCCGGCCCGGTGCGCAAATGGATGTTCACCTGGGAAGAGGACCACGCGTGGATTAATCGGGATTATCCCGCGGACAGCGGTGGCTAGCGCGGGTTAGCCACCAGAACACCAGCGCCAGCAGGCTGACCGAGGCGCCAAGCAGGCAGACGCCCGGCCAGCCGGCACAGGCATACGCCATCGTTGTGCCGAGCGCGCCGAGTCCGCTGCCGACGGCATAAAACAGCATGTAAAGCCCGACCAGCCGGCTGTGCGCCTCGGGACGGGTGCGGAAAATCATGCTCTGATTAGTGACGTGCAGCGCCTGACCGCCCAAATCGAGCAGTATGATGCCGATAAGCAAGATCCCGAGTGAACGGTCCATCAGCGACAAGGGCCACCAGGCTAACAGTAAGATACTCAGCGCCGCCGCGCTGGTGCGTTGGGCATATCCCCGATCGGCCCAGCGTCCTGCCCGGCCAGCCGCCAGCGCGCCCACCGCGCCAGCCAGCCCAAACGCGCCAATCGCTGTATGCGAAAAGTTAAACGGCGGTGCGCTCAGCGGCAGCACCAGCGCGCTCCAGAAAATGTTGAACGATGCAAACATCAGCAGCGCCAGCACGCCGCGTATCTGCAGCACTTTTTCCTGCCGCAGCAGCGTGAGCATTGAGCCAATCAGGCGCGGATAGCTCATCGTGGCAGTGACGGCTGGCAGGGCGGGGAGTCGCCACCACAGAGGTAACGCAATCATAAGCATCAGCGCGGCAGCACAAAGATAAACCCCGCGCCAGCCCGCGATATCGCTGATGCCACCGGCAAAGACGCGAGCGAGCAGCAAACCTGTGAACACGCCGCCCTGTGCCGCGCCGACAACGCGCCCCTGTTCATGGGGCGACGCGGCGCTGGCGGCGTAGGCGATCAGCCCCTGCGTCATGGCCGTGCCCAGCATACCGGTCGCAAGCATACCGATAAGCAGCGCTGAAGAGGACTGTGCCATGCTGACGGAAACCAGCGCCACCACCAGAGCAATCAGCTGTACTGCCATGAGTCGTCGACGATCCACTTTGTCACCCAGAGGAACGACAAGCAAAAGAGCCAGCGCGCAGCCAATTTGTGTCGCGGTCACCACGCCACCCACGGCCGCATGGCTGATGCCGAAATCGTTCGCCAGCGCGTCAAGCAAAGGCTGGGCGTAATAGACGTTTGCCACGCTTAGGCCGCTGGCGGTGGCGAACAGCCAGACCATGCTGCGCGGCATGTCGGCTGAAGGAAGGGCTGACGTCAGTGACATATTCAAAATCCTCGCCTGTGATAACCTGGTTTTAAAATGAAACTGGTTGAATGCTAGGCTAAGCAGTTTTAAAATGCAACTAGTTATAGGTTGGCCTTTGCGAGGAAAACAGGTGATGTCCCGAAATACGGTAAAAGAGGAATATTGTCCCGTTGCCCGCAGCGTTGACCTTCTCGGGGATCGCTGGTCGCTTCTTATTGTGCGTAATGCGTTTGACGGCATGACGCGCTTTGGGGATTTTCAGCGCAGCCTTGGGGTGGCGCGCAACATCCTTTCTGACCGGCTTCGCAAGCTGGTTGAGGCGGAAATCCTGACGTTACAGGGAGCATCGGACGGCACGGCTTATCAGGAATATGTTCTGACCGACAAAGGCGAACGTCTTTTCCCCGTGATCGTGGCGCTGCGTCAGTGGGGAGAGCAAAATCTGTTTGCGCAGGGCGAGCGTCACTCGCTGCTGGTCGACAGGCGGACGGGCAGGCCGGTTCCCTTTATGGCGCCAGCAGCGCATGACGGCACTGCGCTGCTGCCGGTGGATACGGAAGTGCAGAAGATCGAATGAGTCACTCCGGTTAATTACCGCCTATCGCCTGCTCAATCGTCCGGGCAACGATCTGCGGCTGGCTGACCATCGACACGTGGCTTGCCGCCACCTCGGCGGTTTTCGCATGGATCGTCTTCGCCATTGCCCGTTCAAGATCGGGGTTGATCATACGGTCATTCTTGCTGACCACATACCAGCTCGGTTTATCATGCCACGCCGCGTGGGCGACCTTTTCACCAAACGCCTCGGCCTTAATCGGCCCCTGCGTGGCTGCAATCGTATCTTGAATGGCTGGCTTCACGTCAGGCGCGAAGTCCTTTCTGACGGCTCCTGTCGGCAGGTATAAATAGCCGTCCGCCGATTTAGCAATGCCCGCGCTGCCCGGCGGTGCAGGGTAGCTTCCTGCCAGATCCGCCGTCGACTGGCCGGAATCCGGCGCGAACGCCGCCACGTACACCAGCGATTTTACCCGCGCATCGTTGCCCGCCTCGCTAATCACGGTACCTCCCCAGGAGTGGCCCACCAGCACCACGTCACCCTCGGCGCGGGCGATGGCCCGCCGCGTGGCCGCAACGTCATCCTTAAGCGACGTGAGCGGGAGCTGGACGGCAATGACCTCGGCGTGCTGTTTCTGCAGCAGGGTAATCACCTTATTCCAGCTGCTGCCGTCGGCAAACGCGCCGTGGACCAGCACCACGCTGGTTTTACTCTGTGCAAAGGCGCTGGCGGAAAGCGCCAGCAGGCCTGCCGTCACTACAGACAGTGCTTTCATCTTCAGACTCCTTAAAAATGGTGGACCGCCGCGTGGGGCGGGACGGTGAATTCAACGGTTTTGTGGTCGAGCGGCTTGTGCGTCGGGTCGGCCAGAATAATTGTCACCTTGTGTTTACCGGCGGGCAGCCCCACCAGGATCACCGGCTCTCCGCTGGCGTCAGCCCAGTGCCACGGCGCGTCATCCACCACCACGTGAATGTGCCCGATGCGCGGGGTAACCTTGAGCGCTTCGGGGCCGAATACCGGCTCGATGCGCAGGTTTTCGGCACGGTACTGAATAAAAACCGCGCCTTTGCTCAGCGGCCCGGCAAGCGGGGGATCGACTATCAGCTTTGCGGGCGGCTGCGGCTGCGCCAGCGGCGCAACGGCGGCGGGGCCGTTCACGTCCGCGGCGCTCAGGCTGTCCAGCGGTGTGGCCCGGGCATGGGCTACAGATGCCAGGACAAGCAGGGGGATAAGTGCATAACGACGAATCATGGGTTCTCTCCTCATCGGTTCTGAATGGCGACAGGGAAAGAAAACCATTTTTATGTATCGGAGATATTTGCCGGAGGCGGCGTTTTGTACCCGTTTGTCAGCGTGGCGCTCTGGATACAGTGCGATACAGTTTGCCTGCCTGGACGGCGCACAATCGCTATCGCCAGCCCGGCAATCACCAGCGTCAGCCCCGTTGAAACCCACATTGCACCCGCGATCCCCAGGGTTTTATTCAGCCACGCATAGGCAAACGGTGAGGCTGCCGCCATTAGCTGGCCTGGGATCAGCAGCATCCCCGTGCGGCGGGCATAGCTTTCGGTGCTAAACAGCTCCAGCGGCAGGGTGGCTTTTACGATGGTGACCAGCCCGTTGATGGCGCCGTAGCCCAGCACAAAACCGGCTGCACACCACGCAAACAGGGCGCTGCTCATCCCCAGAAGAAAGCAGAGCGGCATGGCGAGCGCGGTAAAAAGCGTCAGTTTGAAGGGGGTTAAGCGGGCACCCGCCAGCACTTCCAGCGAGCGGGCGCCCGTCTGGCCGATCCCCCACAGCATGCCGATGGCGACCGGCAGGCCAAAGTGGGCAATAAACTCCGGCAGATGGGTGGATGTGCCGTTAGAGACAAAGGTGATGAGGGCAATGAAGGCGGCATAAAGCCAGGCGTTATGCCGCTCGTTGTTCAGCGGCGGCGCAGTGACCTTTGTCGTCACCGTCAGCCTTTGCCGGGGAAGCGTTCGAATCAGCATCGCGCTCAGCAGGCCGAAAAGAGCATAGACGCGCAGCGCCTCCTGCCAGCTCATGACCTGAAGCAGGGCATCACCCAGCGGCCAGAAAACGGCGGAGGCCAGCCCGCCCGCCAGCGTGACGCGTGAGATCGTTCTTCGCGCCTGCTGCCCGTAGAGGTTTACCAGAGCGGCGAACAGCGCGTCGTACAGCGACAGGCGCATCCCTGTGCCGCCGATAAGCCAGGCGCAGTACCAGCCAAAAAGCGTCTGGGTATACGCCATCCCTGCGCAGCCTGCGGCGATCAGCAACGTGCCGCTCATCACCACTTTCTGACCGCCAAAGCGTGCCAGCAGGCGGGCGACAAACGGAGAAACCGCCGCCATCACCAGCATCGCCAGCGTCAGGCCGAGGTAAATCTGCGGTGATGACCATCCCCGGTCGGCTGAAATCGCCATTGCAAAGGTGCCGGGCATATAAAACGAGATCCCCCAGTTGATAAGCTGATTACATCCCGCCGTGAGGGCGAGGCGGCGTGGCAGGGCGGGTGTTTCCATTGTTTTTCATTCCGTTATGCAGTTGTCCTGAGCATAACTCGCGCGCTATTGTGCTGGCAGGGCAGCAACCTTATGCGCGGTATAAGAGAAACTTTGAATGACAACGCTTAATCTGGGCTATCTCGCCACGTTCCGTCTGGTGATCCAGCGCGGCAGCTTTTCAGCGGCAGCGGATGTGCTGGGTATTTCCCAGCCCGCCGTCAGCCTGCAAATACGCCAGCTGGAGCAATTTCTGCAAACGCGGCTGGTGGAGCGTACCGGGCGAGGGATTAAGGCTACGGCTGCCGGGGAAGCGTTGCTGGCGCATGGGGAGCGTATTCAGCAGGCGGTGGATGACGCCATTCGGTCCGTGAGCGCATTCAGCCACGATGTGAGCGGCACCATTACGCTTGGCACGGGGGCAACGGCCTGCATCCATCTTCTGCCGCCGCTGCTGGAGAAGCTGCGCCAGGACTATCCGCTCCTGAGCGTGGGGGTGACGACGGGCAACACCCTCGACATCGTCAGGGCCATCGAAGAGAACCGGCTCGATATGGGGCTGGTGACGCTGCCGGTGAGCGGCAGAGCGCTGGACGTCATGCCAGTGATGGACGAAGAGTTTGTCTTTATCGCGTCGCGGGAGCAGCAGGATGCTTTCAGGGACTTTACCCCGGAGGCGCTGCACGCTCAGCCGCTGATTGCCTTTGAATCAGGCAGCGGTACCCGGGCGCTGATCGATGGCTGGTTTGCGGCTAATGGATTAGCGATCGCACCGGTGATGCAGTTTGGCAGCATCGAGGCGATCAAACGCATGGTTCGCGCGGGGCTGGGCTACAGTATTGTGCCGCGAATGGCGGTCGAACAGGATGCCGATCGCGAGGGGCTATGCGTGATGTCGCTTACGCCCATGCTCCAGCGGCAGCTGGCGGTGGTAATGCGACAGGATAAAATCCTCAGCAAAGGGATCGCGGCCATTATTCGGCTCGTGCAACATCCTGCGGCTGTTTAGCGAGCGGTGGTGTCGACGGTCAGGCTGGATTGCTGCGACTGGGTTTTGTCCTGATGGTGGTACCAGGCGCCAATTGAAGAGTAAACGAAGCGGCCAAAGAAAAACAGGAAGCTGATGAGCAGTATGATGCGGGTCATTCGGGTATTAAATTGATGTCGTTTTCGCATACGCGTGACCTGACTCACTCTGTTTTTCCTGGATAAGCCCTTTTGGGCGACAAGGATATTAAGGCACAGCGGGAAGATGGGGTCAATTCTGAAGTGTGTAAATAACCGTCAATGTTTACATTGATTAATGTTATTGAAATTAATTAATGCATTTACCATATTGATAATATGAAGAAAATAATTTCAAAAAAATGCCGCAAAAAGTTATTGGCGTAAAGTAGTTTGATTTAAGTCAACGGCTTCCCGGCCCTGATATTTAAAATCCTTCCTCCATACTGTTCGCCCCGCACGCCGCCGGGCGGCGCGTACGTCAGGTTGGATGCCTGTCTTTATTTTCCCTCTGGAGCGAAAGGGGTTTAACCGGGCATCTATGAACATTCTGGCTTTCCTGAAAAAAAATGAAAACCGCTGGTGGGCATTACCGCTTATTTTGCCTGTGGTTTTACTTCCCGTGCTGAGCATCGCGAATACATTCACGCAGCTGGGCGACGGCATTGCGGCACTCTATTATTTACCCCTCTCATTTTTGCTTTCGCTGATGATGTTCTTTGGTTTGGAAGCGCTGCCCGGGATCGTATTGTCGCTGTTTATCCGCTATTACCCGTCGGTCGGGATGTTTGAAACCGTCGCGGGGATCCTCCATTTTGTCGTCCCTTTAGTGCTCAGCTGGGGTGGCTACCGGGTGTTTGCGCCCAGACGGAATATGACCGCGTACGGCGACGTGCGGCTGATGGCGCAGCGCATCTTCTGGCAGGCGTTCTGCCCCGCGACGCTATTTCTGGTGCTGTTTCAGTTTGCGGTGTATTTAGGCGTGTATGAGAGCCGTCAGAGCCTTGCGGGATTAAATCCCCTCAATATTCGCACGCTCATCAACTATCAGACGCTGCTGGTCAGCGGGCTAACGGGCGTGCCGCTGAGCTATCTGCTGATCCGCCTGCTTCGACATCCGCGCTATATCAAAAGCCTTCTCTCGCAGATCCGTTCCGAGATAGACAAAAAGGTGACGGTCGTTGAGTTGCTGGTGTGGGCTATCGCGCTTGGCGTGCTGCTTTCGCTGCTGCTGATTCCGATGAATGAGAACAGCTCCATTTTCACCACCAACTACACTCTTTCCCTGCTGATGCCGGTGATGCTCTGGGGCGCGATGCGTTTTGGCTATAAGCTGATTTCGCTTATCTGGACGCCGATACTGCTGGTGTCTATTCACTATTTTTATCGCTATATCCCGGTAAATCCGGGGTATGACATTCAGCTGGCGATCACCTCTTCCAGTTACCTGGTCTTCTCCTTCGTGGTGATTTATATGTCGATGCTGGCAACACGGCAGCGCGCGGCGAACAAACGCTCCCGCAGGCTGGCGCTGCTCGACCCGGTCGTCCATATGCCTAACCTGCGGGCGCTGTCGCGCGATCTGGCGAAAAACCCGTGGTCGGCGCTCTGCCTGCTGCGCATTCCGGAGCTGGAAATTCTGGGCCGAAATTACGGCGTGTTGCTGCGGATTCAGTACAAGCAGCAGCTGGCGCAGTGGGTGAATGGCATTCTCCAGCCCAATGAGCTGGTGTATCACCTGACCGGGTATGACCTGGCGGTACGGCTCAACGCGGAATCGCACCAGCAGCGGATTGAAGCCCTGGACGAGCATATCAAGCAGTTCCGCTTTGTCTGGGACGGCATGCCGCTGCAGCCGCAGGTGGGCGTGAGCTATTGCTATGTCCGGTCCCCGGTTAACCATCTTTATCTGGTGCTGGGCGAGCTGGGCGTGGTTGCCGACCTGTCGCTCTCCTCCAACCATCCGGAAAATCTTCAGCAGCGGGGTGCCGTCCATTTGCAGCGCAACCTGAAGGATAAGGTCGCGATGATGGGCCGCCTGCAACAGGCGCTTGATAACGACGAATTCACCCTGCTGGTTCAACCCGTTCGCGGCCTGCGTGGCGATTGCTATCACGAAGTCCTGCTCCGGATGCCGGATGTAAACGGGCTATTGATCTCCCCCGACCAGTTCCTGCCCGTCGCGCAGGAGTTTGGTCTGTCCTCGCGGGTAGATTTGTGGGTGCTGGAGCATACCTTACGCTTCCTGTCTGCGCATCGCGAAAGACTGCCCGGCCAGCGCTTTGCCATTAATCTGGCCCCGTCGACCGTGTGTCGGGTGCAGTTTCCGCTTGAGGTGAGCCGCCTGCTGGCGAAATACGCCATTGAGCCGTGGCAGCTAATCTTTGAAGTGACGGAGTGCAGCACCTTTTGCAATGCGGAGCAGGCGCAACACATCCTCCGGCAGCTGCAGAAAATGGGGGTACGTATTGCGATTGATGATTTTGGCACCGGCTATGCGAGCTATGCGCGGCTGAAAAGCGTGGATGCGGATATTCTCAAGATTGACGGCAGCTTTATTCGCAATATCGTCAATAACAGTCTGGATTATCAGATTGTGGCGTCTATCTGCCATCTGGCGCGCATGAAAAAGATGCTGGTGGTGGCGGAGTATGTTGAAAGCGAAGAGATACGTAGCGCGGTTCACGCGCTAGGCATCGATTATGTGCAGGGCTATCTGATTGGCAGACCGGTGCCGCTTGAGTCACTGCCGGAAGCAGAGGCGTCCTGCGCGGACGCCTGAACCGTTACGCGGCGACGTCAGCGCTCTCTTCTTCAATCTTAAGCAGCCAGCCGGTGACCGCTTCCCAGTACTGCTGCTCTTTTTCCAGATCCAGCAGGACCAGCGCGTTCTGGCTGAACCAGTCGTGCGGGAAGCTCAGCGTCCAGTGATGGTCGTCGGTTTTAAGCTTCAGCGTGGGCGGTGTGGTTGTCGCCTGACGCTGGTTATTGAGCAATACGCCAAGGCGCAGGAGCTGAATAAGCGGCAGGAACTGTTTTTTCTTGAACAGCGTAAAGCGCGGCAGGTCGTCGAGCTTGATGGCTTTGCGGTGATAACGCACCAGGGTCGCCATCATGGTTTGCTGCTCCTGGTTGAAGCCAGGCAGATCGCTGTTTTGCAGAATATAGGCCGAATGGCGGTGCATCCCGCTGTGGTTGATGTTCAGCCCCACCTCGTGCAGCATCGCGGCCCATTTCAACAGCGCGGCAAGCTGCGGGTGCGCCAGCTTAGGATTTTGCTCCTGCCACTGTTCATACATCTGTACCGTGGTGTCCAGCACGCGCTTCGCCTGTTCACGGTCGATGTTGTACTGGTTGGCCAGGCTTTGCGCGGTGCGGCTGCGAATATCCTGATGGCGGAAGCGGCCTTCCATCTCATACAGCACGCCTTCACGCAGCGCGCCGTCCGACAGACGCAGCTCTTTTATGGCGAGGGCATCAAACACGCCGCAGAGAATAGCCAGCCCCGGCACGAAGACCGCCTTGCGCTCGTCGGAAAGACCCGGCAGGCTTAAGGCGTCAAAACTTTTATGCTTCAGCACCTCTTCGGTCAGCAACGTCAGGCGTTCGGGCGTGATAAACCCGTCTTTTTCACCCATCGCCAGCAGCACTTCATGCGCCGCCTTGATGGTGCCCGACGCGCCCAGCGCCACGTTCCAGCCCTGAATACGGTACTGCCAGGCCAGGTTTTCCAGCTTCTGGACAGCCGCCATACGCGCGCGCTGGAAGTTCTCGCGGGTGATGGTGCCGCCCGGGAAATACATCTGCGCGAAGCTGACGCAGCCCATACGGCGGCTTTCCACCAGGCGCGGCTCAAAGTCTTCGCCGATCACCAGCTCCGTTGAGCCACCGCCGATATCGATAACCAGCTTGCGGCCTTTTTCCGGCTGGGTGTGCTCAACGCCCATGAAAATCAGACGCGCTTCCTCGTTGCCGGAGATGATCTCAATCGGGTAGGGGATCACTTTTTCTGCCCGCTTAAGGAACTCCGGGGCGTTCAGGGCCTGGCGCAGGGTATGAGTGCCCACGATGCACACGCTGGAGGGCGAGAAGCCCTGCAGGCGTTCAGCAAACAGCGACAGGCAGTTTAACCCGCGCTCCATCGCCTCTTCGCTGAGCATGCTGCGTTCATCAAGACCATCCGCCAGGTGTACGCGCTGCTTCAGACGACCGATGATCTGCAGCGCGCCATCCACCTCACGGGCGATGACCATGTGGAAACTGTTAGAGCCAAGATCGACCGCGGCGAATTCCTGCGGGCGTGGGGTCTTATCATTTATCGGCATAGGTTAATCGGGTTGCTCGAGTGATTTGATATAGTCGTAAATCGCCAGTTGCGACCGCACTTTACGGCGGTTGCCGCGCGGTACATAGCGGTTACTGAGTTCTTTGTCGATATAGCGTGCTTTCACGGTATCGCTGAACAGAATCTCGATGATGTCGAGGATCTGCTGCTTCAGACGCGGATCCAGCAGCGGTGCCGCGACTTCAATACGGTAGTCAATATTGCGCGTCATCCAGTCTGCCGAAGAGAGATAGACCTGTTTATCACCCGCATTATCAAAAATATAGATCCGATCGTGTTCCAGGTAACGGTCAACAATGCTGATCACACGAATATTGTCGCTGATGCCTTCCAGTTCCGGGATCAGCGAGCACATGCCGCGGATCAGCAGGTTAACCGGCACGCCTGAGCTGGACGCCGCGTACAGCCTGTCCACCAGCCCTTTGTCGACCAGGTTGTTAAGCTTCAGCGTGATGCCGGACGACAGCCCTTTCTGGGCATTGGCGATCTCTTTATCGATCATATCGTACAGCAGGCGGCGCGAGTTCTGCGGCGAGACCAGCAGATAGTCAAAGCTCACCGGACGGTACGGGTTTTCGATAAAGTTAAAGACCCGGCGCACTTCGTTAGTAATGCGGGCGTCGGCGGTTAAGAGCGAGTAGTCGGTATAAATTCGCGCCGTTTTCTCGTTAAAGTTCCCGGTACCGATGTGGGCATAGCGCACCACATCGTCACCCTCTTTACGGGAAATCAGGAACAGCTTGGCGTGAATTTTCAGCCCCGGCGCGGAGAAGATTACGTGCACACCGGCTTCCGTCAGACGGCGCGCCCAGTGAATGTTGGCCTCTTCGTCGAAGCGCGCCTGCAGCTCAACCACCACGGTGACTTTTTTGGCGTTGTGCGCCGCGTGGATCATCGCGTCGATGATGCGGGAATCTTTTGCCACGCGGTAGATGTTGATTTTGATCGCCAGCACGCTCGGATCGAACGAGGCCTGACGCAGCAGTTCGAGCACGTGCTCAAACGTGTGATACGGATAGTAAAGCAGCACGTCGCGTTCGCGAATGGCGTCGAATCCGTTGCGGAATTTATCGAACCACAGATGGCGCAGGCGCGGCAGCGGCTTGTTCACCAGATTGGCTTTGCCGACGTTCGGGAAGCCAATAAAGTCTTTAAAGTTGTGGTAACGACCGCCCGGCACGATGGAGTCATAGCGCGAAATGGTCAGTTTATCGCGCAGCATCTCCACCATGGCGTCCGGCATATCGCGCTGATAGACAAAGCGCACCGGCTCGGCCGTCAGGCGCTGTTTCAGGCTGGAGGACATCAGCTCCATCAGGCTGGCCTCCATCTCGTGTACCAGGTCATATTCGGCGTCACGGGTCATCTTCATCGAATAGGCGTTTAACGCATCGTAATCGAAGAAGCCTTTGAAGATGTCGTCCAGACAGTAGCGCAGGATGTTGTCCAGCAGGATCATCGGCTTGCGTCTGCGCGGGGTTTCCGGCGGCAGGTTCACAAAGCGCGGCACCTTGTCGGACGGGATCTCCAGCAGCGCGTAACGGATAGACTCACCGCGAATAATTTCCACCGCCAGGTAGGTGTAATCATCTTTCAGGAACTGAACCAGATCGGTTTCGCGGTTGATGAGAATCGGGGTAATGTGCTGGCGCAGGTAGTGTTTGAAGTAGTGGCGCAGCCAGTTTTGTTGGTTAACGGAAAGCTGGCGTTCGTTAATCAGGAAGATTTGATTGCGCGCCATCTCCAGCAGCAGTTCGTTATACAGGCCGTCAAATTCCTGATCGGCTTTCAGCACGCGGGACTGGATTTTGCCCAGCAGATGCCGCGAGTGCGAGTTTAAGCCCTGTTCTTCGCTGATGATGATGCGTCTTTTCAGCTCGGCAAAGCGAACCTTGTAGAACTCATCCAGGTTGTTGGAATAAATGCCCAAAAAACGCATGCGCTCGATAAGCGGGTTACTTTTGTCTGCCGCTTCCTGGAGTACACGTTCGTTGAATGCTAACCAGCTTAGCTCTTTCTCGATATATAACTTTTCCTGACCCATTACAGCTCACACTCCAGTTCAATCACAGGACGTGGTAAATCCGTCTCGTCCTTATTATGGCGAGCAATTCCACGATATGTCCAACAGTGCCAGAAAAGTATGACAGTTATTTTTTTTGTTGGGGATTTTAGAAGGTTGGAGAAGGGGATATCGGGTAATGCAATGTACAGGTCGGGTAAGCACAGCAGCGCCACCCGACATAACAAACTACTCTTCGGCCGCATAACCCTGCGGGGGTAACTTCACGCCGTCCAGCCAGGCTGCACCGTCGCGCATCTCGAGACGCCCGTCGACAAACCAGCTGACCACCAGCGGGTAAATGGCGTGTTCCTGGGTCTGCACACGTTCGGTCACGTCTTCTTCGCTGTCGCCGTCAAAGACCGGAACTTTCGCCTGCAGGATCACCGGACCGCCGTCCAGCTCGTCGGTAACGAAATGCACGGAGGTACCGTGCTCCTCATCGCCGTTTTCCAGAACCTGACGATGGGTATGCAGGCCGGGATATTTTGGCAGCAGGGAAGGGTGGATATTCAGCAGACGACCGGCGAAGTGTTCGACGAAGGCCGGGCTCAGAATACGCATATAGCCCGCCAGCACGACCACGTCCGGCGCGTAGGCATCAATCTCATGCACCAGCTCGCGGTCAAAGGCTTCACGCCCGGCGAACTGGCTGGCTTCCAGCGCGTGCGCGGGAATGTTCGCTTCCCGCGCGCGCTCAAGGCCGAACGCGTCGGCCTTGTTGCTGAAAACTGCCCGAATGGTGCCATTGATTTTCTTCTGCTTGCAGGCGTCTATGATGGCCTGCAAATTGCTTCCGTTGCCGGAAATGAGCACCACGATGTTTTTCATTCAATGACCACACGCTGTTCGGAATCGGAAGCTTTAATCGTACCGATTTTCCACGCGTTTTCACCTTTTTCAGTCAGCAGCTTAACCGCTTTATCCGCTTCGCTCGCGGGCAGGGCGATAACCATCCCCACGCCGCAGTTAAAGGTGCGGTACATTTCGTGAGAGCTCACGTTGCCCGCGGTCTGCAGCCAGTTAAACACGGCTGGCCACTGCCATGACGATTCGTCGATCACCGCCTGGGTGTTGTCCGGCAGGACGCGCGGGATGTTTTCCCAGAAGCCGCCGCCGGTCAGGTGAGCGATAGCGTGAACGTCGACGTTCTCGATAAGCTCAAGCACGTTTTTCACGTAGATGCGGGTCGGCGCCAGCAGATGGTCAGCCAGCGGTTTGCCGTCAAGCTCGGTCGTCAGCGGGTCACAGCCGCTCACTTCGAGGATTTTACGCACCAGGGAGTAGCCGTTGGAGTGCGGGCCGCTGGAGGCCAGCGCGATCAGCACATCGCCATCGGCCACTTTGCTGCCGTCGATAATTTCTGATTTTTCTACTACGCCGACGCAGAAGCCCGCGACGTCATAATCTTCGCCGTGATACATGCCCGGCATTTCCGCGGTTTCACCACCGACAAGCGCACAGCCGGACTGCAGACAGCCTTCGGCGATACCGTTAATCACGCTGGCAGCGGTATCCACGTCCAGTTTGCCGGTCGCGTAGTAATCGAGGAAGAACAGCGGCTCTGCGCCCTGTACCACCAGGTCATTCACGCACATCGCGACCAGATCGATACCGATCGTGTCGTGACGTTTTAAATCCATCGCCAGGCGCAGTTTGGTGCCTACACCGTCAGTACCCGAGACCAGAACAGGTTCACGATATTTTTGCGGCAGCGCGCACAGTGCGCCGAATCCACCCAGACCACCCATCACTTCCGGGCGGCGGGTTTTTTTCACCACACCTTTGATTCGGTCAACCAGCGCATTACCTGCGTCAATATCAACACCGGCATCTTTGTAGCTGAGAGAAGTTTTGTTGGTCACGGCTTAAATCCCCACGCGATTGCATAGCTAGTAAGAAAAATCGGCGCAATTCTAACAGTCCAGGCAAACGTTTGCGAGCCTATTCTGGAGGTGGGGATCTTTTTTTCTGTGTGCCTTATGAATGCAGCCAAACTTGACTCTGTTCACGAAAATGAAACCGGTTTCTGAGAACTGCTTGCAACAGCTATGCCCTTTGCACATCATCGAACTGAAACCGGTTTCTGTAATTGTTTTTGCAGAAAATAACGCAGAATGAGGGAAAGCGAATGTCAGGATTTAAAGCAGATTTTCTGTGGGGCGGGGCCGTTGCGGCGCACCAGCTGGAAGGCGGCTGGAAAGAGGGCGGCAAGGGCGTGAGCGTTGCCGATGTCATGACCGCGGGGGCGCACGGCGTGCCGCGTGAAATCACCAACGGCGTGCTGGAGGGGAAAAATTATCCTAACCATGAAGCCATCGATTTCTACCACCGCTATAAAGAAGACATCAGACTCTTTGCCGAGATGGGGTTCAAATGCTTCCGCACCTCTATTGCCTGGACGCGGATCTTCCCGAAAGGCGACGAGCTTGAGCCTAACGAGGCTGGCCTGAAATTCTATGACGATCTGTTCGACGAATGCCTGAAGTACGGCATCGAACCGGTTATCACCCTGTCTCACTTCGAGATGCCTTTCCATCTGGTCACCGAATACGGTGGCTGGCGCAACCGTAAGCTGATCGACTTCTTCGTTCGTTTTGCAAAAGTGGTGTTCCAGCGCTACCAGCATAAGGTGAAGTACTGGATGACCTTCAACGAGATCAACAACCAGGCTAACTTCCACGAAGACTTTGCGCCGTTTACGAACTCCGGGCTGAAGTACGCGCCGGGTGAAGACCGTGAACCGGTGATGTTCCAGGCGGCGCACTATGAGCTGGTGGCCAGCGCCCTGGCGGTGAAGGCGGGGCGCGAGATTAACCCGTCGCTGCAGATTGGCTGCATGATTGCCATGTGTCCTATCTACCCGCTGACCTGTGCGCCGGACGATATGATGATGGCGATGAACGCCATGCATCGCCGCTACTGGTTCACCGACGTGCACGTGCGCGGCAGGTACCCGCAGCACCTGCTCAACTACTTCGAACGTCGCGGCTTCGCGCTGGATATAACCGAAGAGGATAAAGCCGCGCTGAAGCAGGGCTGCGTCGATTACATCGGCTTCAGCTACTACATGTCCTTCGCCACCAAGGCGACGGCGGACAACCCGCAGCTGGATTACGACGAAAGCAAGAGCCTGGTCTCTAACCCGTACGTCCAGAAATCCGACTGGGGCTGGCAGATTGACCCGGTCGGGCTGCGCTACTCCCTGAACTGGTTCTGGGATCACTACCAGCTGCCGCTGTTTATCGTTGAGAACGGCTTTGGCGCGATCGACGTGCAGGAGAGCGACGGCACGGTGAACGACCAGTACCGTATTGATTATCTGGCCGCCCACATCCGCGAGATGAAAAAAGCGGTGGTGGAAGATGGCGTGGATCTGATGGGCTACACCCCCTGGGGCTGTATCGACCTGGTGTCTGCCGGCACGGGCGAAATGAAAAAGCGCTACGGCTTTATCTTTGTGGATAAAGATAATGAAGGGAACGGCACGCTGAACCGCAGTAAGAAAAAATCGTTCGACTGGTATAAGCAGGTTATTGCGAGCAACGGCGAGAACCTGTAATTGTCGGGTGGCGCTAACGCTTACCCGACCTACACTACACGTAGGCCCGCGTAAGCGCAGCGCCACCGGGCAGAACCCCGCCCCCAGGCCGGAGTCTCGCCTCCGGTTTTTTTGTCTCTAATCACTTTGCTTGATATACGTCAAGCAACATGGGTATGGCCTAATCCGAAAAAAGCGGTATAATCCCGCGATTTTTTTGCGGACGCCACCTCAGAGGAGAAAGAGAATGAAGATTGTGGAAGTGAAACACCCACTCGTTAAACACAAGTTGGGCCTGATGCGTGAGCATGACATCAGCACGAAGCGTTTTCGCGAACTGGCATCTGAAGTCGGCAGCCTGCTGACCTACGAAGCGACCTCTGATCTGGAAACAGAAAAAGTCACCATCGAAGGCTGGAACGGCCCGGTGCAGGTTGAGCAGATCAAAGGTAAGAAAATTACCGTGGTGCCAATCCTGCGTGCCGGTCTCGGCATGATGGAAGGCGTGCTGGAGCACGTGCCAAGCGCGCGTATCAGCGTGGTGGGTATCTACCGTAACGAAGAAACCCTTGAGCCTGTTCCTTACTTCCAGAAGCTGGTGTCTAACATCGACGAGCGTATGGCGCTGGTGGTTGACCCAATGCTCGCGACCGGTGGCTCTATGATCGCCACCATCGACCTGCTGAAAAACGCGGGCTGTAACAGCATTAAGGTGCTGGTATTGGTTGCTGCTCCGGAAGGGATCGCGGCGCTGGAAAAAGCGCACCCGGACGTTGAGCTGTATACCGCCTCTATCGACCAGGGGCTGAACGAGCACGGGTACATCATCCCGGGGCTCGGCGATGCCGGCGATAAGATCTTTGGTACGAAATAATCGAATAACGATAAATAAGCCGACTTTGATAGTCGGCTTTTTTTTGAATAAAACACCAACAATACTACACAGAGGAAAACACTATGACGCGCCGTGCTATCGGGGTGAGTGAAAGACCGCCGCTTTTACAGACTATCCCGCTTAGTTTGCAGCACCTGTTCGCCATGTTTGGCGCAACCGTGCTGGTGCCAATCCTGTTCCACATTAACCCAGCCACCGTGCTGCTGTTCAACGGCATTGGTACGCTGCTGTACCTCTTTATCTGTAAAGGCAAAATCCCGGCGTATCTCGGGTCGAGCTTCGCCTTTATCTCGCCGGTGTTGCTGCTGCTGCCGCTGGGTTATGAAGTCGCGCTGGGCGGCTTTATCATGTGTGGCGTCCTGTTCTGCGTGGTGTCCTTCATTGTGAAGAAAGCCGGTACCGGCTGGCTGGACGTGATGTTCCCCCCTGCGGCGATGGGCGCCATCGTTGCGGTCATCGGTCTTGAGCTGGCGGGCGTCGCGGCGAATATGGCCGGTCTGCTGCCTGCTGACGGTCAGTCACCGGATTCCAAAACCATTATCATCTCGCTGGTAACGCTGGGCGTAACGGTGTTTGGCTCCGTGCTGTTCCGCGGCTTCATGGCGATTATCCCGATCCTGATCGGCGTGCTGGCGGGCTATGCGCTCTCCTTCGCGATGGGCGTGGTGGATACCACCCCGATCGCTCAGGCCCACTGGTTCGCGCTGCCAACCTTCTATACGCCACGCTTTGAATGGTTTGCTATTTTCACCATTCTGCCTGCGGCGCTGGTGGTGATTGCGGAGCACGTCGGCCACCTGGTGGTGACGGCGAACATCGTTAAGCGCGATTTAATCCGCGACCCGGGTCTGCACCGCTCCATGTTTGCGAACGGTTTCTCCACCATCATCTCCGGTTTCTTCGGCTCGACGCCAAACACCACCTACGGTGAGAACATCGGCGTGATGGCGATTACCCGCGTCTACAGTACCTGGGTTATCGGCGGCGCGGCGATTATCGCCATTCTGCTCTCCTGCGTCGGTAAACTGGCGGCAGCGATTCAGATCATTCCGGTACCGGTAATGGGCGGCGTTTCTCTGCTGCTGTACGGCGTGATCGGCGCCTCCGGTATTCGCGTGCTGATTGAATCCAAAGTGGATTACAGCAAGGCGCAAAACCTGATCCTGACCTCCGTTATCCTGATTATCGGCGTGAGCGGCGCGAAGGTGCACATCGGCGCGGCTGAGCTGAAAGGCATGGCGCTGGCAACCATCGTCGGCGTGGGCCTGAGCCTGATTTTCAAGCTGATCTCCGTGATCCGTCCGGAAGAGGTGGTGCTGGACGCTGACGAAAGCGAAAAAGCGTCACACTGATCCTATAACCGGGCGGACGATCCGCCCGGTTCTCTCCTTGCAGGTTCCGTGTTAAACTCCATGCCGATTTTATGTCAGATCTGGTTGAGGTACTTCTGAACGGACCGGCACAGCTCTCTCTGCCACTCTATCTCCCTGACGACGAAACGTTTGCGAGTTTCTGGCCGGGTGATAACCCCTCTTTACTGGCTGCACTGCAAAACGTGCTGCGCCAGGATCACAGCGGATACATCTATATCTGGTCACGCGAAGGCGCGGGGCGCAGCCACCTGCTGCATGCCGCCTGCGCGGAGCTTTCCGCGCGCGGAGATGCGGTAGGCTACGTGCCGCTGGATAAACGCACCTGGTTCGTACCTGAGGTGCTGGAGGGAATGGAACATCTCTCGCTGGTCTGCATCGATAATATCGAATGCGTGGCGGGGGACGAGCCGTGGGAAATGGCGATCTTTAACCTCTACAACCGCATTCTGGAGTCGGGCAAAACCCGGCTGCTGATCACCGGCGATCGTCCGCCGAGACAGCTCAATCTGGGGCTGCCGGACCTGGCGTCTCGTCTGGACTGGGGGCAAATCTACAAGCTCCAGCCGCTGTCGGATGAAGATAAGCTTCAGGCGTTACAGCTGCGCGCAAAGCAGCGCGGGTTTGAGCTGCCGGAGGACGTGGGGCGCTTCCTGCTCAAGCGGCTGGATCGCGAAATGCGCACGCTGTTTGACACGCTCGATCAGCTCGATCGCGCCTCCATTACCGCCCAGCGCAAGCTGACCATTCCGTTTGTGAAAGATATTCTCAAGCTTTGAGTTTGTTCGCCCGGTGGCGGCTACGCCTTACCGGGCCTACGAAAATTAGACATCCCCCAGCAAGTGCTCAACCAAAAGCGGAATTGGTCTCCCCGACGCCACGCTCCGTCCGTTTTCGCGCCACAGCGCCGTACCGCTGATATCCAGATGCGCCCACGGGATCGTCGGCGGGCAAAAGTGGTGCAGCAGCCACGCCGCCGAGGCGCTGATCGCCGCATTGTTGGTCGGCGTGTTGCACAGATCGGCGATGGCGCTGTCGGTCTGTTTTTTCAGCCGCGCATCCAGCGGCAGGGACCACACTTCATCGCCGCTCTGCTTGCCCGCCAGCGTCAGCGCCGCGCGCAGCGGTTCATCCTGCGTCATTAATCCGCTCAATTCATACCCCAGCGCCTTCACGACCGCGCCGGTTAAGGTCGCCATATCAATAATATAGCGCGCCTGCGGATGGCGCTGGCTGGCCCAGGCGATGGCGTCCGCCAGCACCAGTCGGCCTTCGGCATCGGTGTTGTTGATTTCAACCGTGGTGCCGTTGCAGGCCGTCGCTACCGTGCCGGGCTGCATGGCGTCCGGGCCGATGGCGTTTTCCGCCAGCGCCAGCACGCCCATGATGCGCACGGGCAGCGCCAGCTCTGCGACGGTCAGCATCAGGCCCAGCACGTTAGCCGCACCGCACATGTCGTATTTCATGGTGTACATGCCCGCGCCTTCCTTCAGCCACAGGCCTCCGGTATCGAAGGTAATGCCTTTACCCACATAGCAGCGCACCGGGCCGTCGTTGACGCCGTCATAATGAATAGCCAGCAGGCGCGGCGGACAGGTCGCCCCTTTGCCAACGGCCTGCAGCAGCCCCAGACCCTGCTCAGCAATAGCCTTTTCGTTCAGCACTTCGCAGCGCAGGGCGGGGAAGGCGGCACAGTGCCTTTGCGCCTCTTCCACCACAAACTGCGGCGTGCATTGGTCCGACGGGATATCCGCCAGCCGTCGCGCCGCGATCATGCCCTGGGCGATGGCCTGCTGCTGGCGGAAGACCCCCTCCAGTTTTGCCTGCTGTTCCGGCAGGCAGAGGGCGGTGATGTGCGTAAGGCGCACCGTCGATTCATCCGTTTTCTTTAGCTTGAGGTCGCTCAGCCTGTGCGCCTGATTAAAGAGAAAGCGCAGCACCTGCGCCAGCACCACATCGTCGATAGCAGTAACGTCCAGTATCAGCTCGGGGCTGACGGGCGAGGCCAGCAGCGGGCGCAGCGCCGTCAGCAATCCTTCGGTCAGGCTATCCTGCCAGTGGGCATCCGGCAGCAGGGTGATCCGGGCAAACGGGGCGCAGCCAAAGCGGGTGTCAGCGATGCTGGCAGACTCGCGCATTTCCGCGACAAGCGCCGTTTCGGGTAAATGCGAACAGGAGGTGGACGCAATAAAATGGCTTTGCGGAGCCGCGTCAGAAAGCGCGTTGATAAACTGATATGTAATCATCATGATTCCTCAATCGGCGCGCGGATCCGCGCGGCATAGGCCTGCATCCACTCATCGTCTACGGCGTAATAATGCGTTTTCTCCCGCAGGCGTTCGGTACGAAAAACGGTGAGGGGCTGGCGAGCCGTCGCCACCACAAACGAGAACGTTTTGATGTTGGTGGCGGCCCCGAACTCGCCTCTCTTGTTCATGCACACCACGGAAAGATCGCCCGCACGGCCAAAGCGCGACATCAGCTTGTCCTCCAGCTCGAACACCACTGAATCCGCCGCCTGCTGCGGCGTCATACCCTGCGCCATTCGGCGGACAATTTCGTAGCTGGTGCAGCCTTTCATCAGATCTTCACCGACGCCCGTGGCGGTGGCGGCGCCGGTTTCACTGTCGCAGTAAAATCCGGAACCAATAATGGGCGAATCCCCGAGTCGACCACGTTTCTTCATGAACAGGCCGCTGGTGGAGGTGGCGACGCTCATTGACCCTTGTTTATCGAGTCCGATAATGCCGACGGTGTCATGCCCGTCGTAAGGGCTTAAGCCCTTATCCAGCGTCTCGCGGCAGCGTTTGCGGTAGTGCTGCATGGCGCGCTCGGTGAGCATGGTTTTGTCGGCGAAGCCCTGGCTCAGCGCCCATTCCCGCGCGCCCTGGCCGACAAGCAGGCTGTTGTAGCGCTGACGGCTTAACGCATGCGCCACGCGCACCGGGTTGGCGATATCCACCAGGTTGCCCACGGCGCCAAACGCCAGCGTATCGCCGTCCATGTAGGCGGCGTCCAGCTCCACTTCGCCATTTTCGGTGGGCAGCCCGCCGTAGCCGACGGATTTATAAAACGGAAAGTCTTCGACGGCGGCGACGGCATCCACCACCGCTGCAGAGACCGGTTTACCCGCAGCCAGCGCTGACGCAGATTCCGTAACGCCTTCAAGCGCCATTCTCCAGGTCGCGATAATTCCCCACATGCTTTACTCCTGTTTTGCAAGGGTGGTGTCGGTTTGCGTAACGGTGGCCATTTCCGCCGCGCGGTACTGTTTGTCCACGATACGCATAAAAGGCAGATACAGCATGGCGCCAATCAGCAGGTTGATAAGCTGCATGACGCTGCCGCTCAGGTGTCCGGTAACGATAAAACCGCTGATGACCGGCGGCAGCGTCCAGGGAATAAACACCCCGGTGGTGACGGCAACCGCGCCAATCTTCATCGCCGCATACTGCACGGTGACCAGCACCAGCGGCACCAGGTTGAACGGGATGAGCATGATCGGGTTCATGATCACCGGCAGGCCAAACAGGATCGGTTCGTTGATGTTAAACACCGATGCCCCGGCGCCGAGGCGCGCCACTTCACGCATGTTTTTGCTGCGGGCGAAAATCAGCATCGCAATCACCAGCGACAGCGTGGCCCCCGCGCCGCCCATCCAGATCATGTCAAAAAACTGTTCAGTAATAATGTGCGGCGGCGTCGCGCCTGCCTGAATCGCGGCGATGTTGTCGGTCTGGTTCTCCATCCACAGTGGGCGAATGATGCCGTTGATCATCGAGCCGGAGTTAATGCCCACTGACCACAGAATGGTGATGCTGAACACCGTCATCAGCGCGCCAAAGTAAGAGGTGCCGTAGTGGCGCACCGGCGTGGCAACCACTTCGTAAATAAACTGGTGGATGGTGTTGTAGTGGGTGTTTTCAAACACGATGCGGATACCCAGCACCAGAATCATTACCAGCAGGGCCGGGATCAGCGCGGCGAACGACTCCTGCACCGCCGGAGGCACGCCGTCCGGCATTTTGATCACCAGCTTTTTGCGCTTGAGCCAGCAGAACAGCTCCGTCCACAGCAGGGAACCGATCATCGCCACGAACAGCCCTTTGCTGCCAATCCACTCCACCGGAATGACGGTGATACCGCCGTTTTCCGCCACTTTGATAAAGGGTGTCAGGATGAGAAAGGCGACCAGCGCCAGGATGCCGCAGGAGATGCGATCCTCGTCATAGTGTTCCGCCAGGCGGAAGGCGACCAGGAAGCTGATGAACAGCGACATGGTGGAGAACACCGCGTTGAACGGGATTTCAATAATGGCGCTCCAGCTCTCACCAAAGGCCTGAGACATAAACTGCTGATAGGCTTGATTCGGGAACGAAGAGATCACCAGCAGAATAGAGCCGACGATGATAAACGGCATGAATGACACGTAGGCGCCGCGAATGGCCCCGAGATGGCGCTGCTGGGCCGTTTTGGCCGCCAGCGGCATCAGTTTTGCTTCAAGAAATCCCAGAACATTGTTCATTGTGAACTCCGTACAAGATTGAGGGGTGTTGTTTGTGTTATGTCTGGGGATTATCAGTGAAGCGTGGCGAGCGAAAGGTGAAATCGGTCACAAAGCAATCGCTGTTGTAGTATAAATCTCACAAGATTGGTTCTGAGGATCCTGCGATGGAAATTAAACTGCATGCTAATGCAACCACGACGCCGCGCATCCGTCGCTATCTTCAGCAGTCAGATAAAAGCGACAGAGAGCTTGCTACCGAGCTGGGTATTTCGGTCACTACCGTCAGGCGCTGGCGCAACCGCGAGCAGGTTTCGGATAACCATACGACGCCAAAAGTGATACACAAAGCATTGAGACAGGAGCAGGTTGCGCTGGTCAATGCCCTGCGGGATATCACTGGCGCCCCGCTGGACGAACTGCTGCAGATGGTCAATAGCGGACTCGGGATCGCCGTGTCCCGCGCGACCCTGAATCGCTATCTCAAACCGGCTTCGGTAAAGCAGAAGGGCGCGACGTTGCAGGGAAAAAAGGCGCTGAAGGCAGGCATCGTGCCGCAAAAACTCCTGTTACATCATCAGCCTCTGTCGCTGCATATGGACGATGGCGGGGAACAGCATCTGCTGTGGGCGCGTGAACCCGTGAGCGGCTGGTGCTACGCCCGGCTGTACGCGGGCATTTCTCCGCAGCTGCTGGCCCACTGGGCGAACGACGCGCTGGCAGCCTGTCCGGCTGATATCCAATCTGTTGAGACTTTTGGTTTTGAGGTGAAGCTTGAGGAGCGTAATACCACCGTGACAGCGCATCCGCAGCAGTACCGCGCCGTTCAGGTTGCTCTGCCGCTATGTGAAATCATCCCACGTCTGAACAGTGAACCGGCAGGCGAACTGTTGATCCAGCTGTGCGAATTTTACAACCGGGGAAAAGCGCAGAAAAAGCTGGGAGAGAGTACGCCGCAGGCCTTTCTGGAAGCGCTGCGGCATAAGAACTAGAGGATCTCGAGCACGTCTTCCGGCGGGCGTCCAATGCGCGCCTGGCCGTTCGCCACCACAATCGGGCGCTCAATCAGCTTTGGATTTTCAACCATCGCCTGGATCAGCTCAGCCTCGGTGAGGCGGCTGTCATCCAGGTTAAGCGACTTATACAGATCTTCTTTCTGGCGCATCAGCTCTCTTGCACTGCCCATTCCCAGCATGTGCAGCAGCTGGCGGAGGGTTTGCGCGTCAGGTGGGGTGTCGAGGTACAGCACCACTTCCGGCTCAACGCCGTTAGACTTCAGCAGGCTCAGGGTATCGCGGCTCTTGGAGCAGCGAGGGTTGTGATAAATTTTTACGGCGTCTGTCATGACGTGAATTCTCCTTTATTACATCTTCTCGTACGGCTTAAAGCGCTGCTGCAGGCCGCGCAGCTGATCGATACGCGCGTCGTAACGGGCCTGCTGGAGGCTGCCGAGCTTGACCTGCGAGCTGGCGCTGCTGAGCGCGGAAATCGCCTGATCGAGGCGGCCCACCAGGGCAAAACCTTCGGCACGCGCCGCCAGCTCCTGATCGCGGTTGCCGAGCTGGGCTTGCGCCTGAGCGAGCAAATCCCAGCCGTTTTGATCGTCTTTATTGTTAAAGGTATAGCGGTTCAGAATGGTCACCGCTTCGCCAGGCTGGCCGCCCTGTAAGTAAGCGTTCGCCAGGTTAAGCTGCAGCACCGGGTTGGTACGGACGTCTTTCGCCCCCTTCAGACGGTTAATCGCATCGGCCGTTTTCTTCTGGCCCAGATCGATATCCGTCGACAGATCGAGGTACCACGGGTTGTTCGGGTCGGCAGCCAGAAGCGGTTGCAGCGCTTTGCGCGCCTCGTCGTATTTGCTGGCTTCCATCGCCTGGAGCGCCTGACCATACTGCGCGGCGTTTTTCTCACGCACGTTGCCTTTCGCCAGGGTATCCAGCAGGTCGCTGGTGAGCTGGTTACGCCCGGAATTGTACATCCCAAGCGTTCTCACCTTCGCCATGTAGAAATCCTGCGAAGACTGGACCACGACCGGACGCATCTGGTTGGCACGGTTACGGGCGTCCGACAGGCGGCTTTCCGGCAGCGGGTGGGTCAACAGAATTTCCGGCGGACGGGAAGAGTAACGCGCCTGATCGAGCAGTTTTTCGAGGAAACTCGGCATGGCCTGCGGGTCAAAGCCCGAGCGCTGCAGCACCTGAATCCCGATGCGGTCAGCTTCCTGTTCGTTTTGCTGGGTAAAACTGATCATCCCCTGGCGCGTTCCCGCCAGCGTACCGGTCAGGGCCGCCATCCCGGCCTGCGGGCTGGCCATCGCCAGCAGAATAGAGCCCAGCGCGCCCACCCAGGTGAGGGGGGCGTTACGTTTCTGGTCTTCCATCGCACGCGCCAGGTGGCGCTGGGTGACGTGCGAAATTTCGTGCGCCATTACCGAGGCCAGCTGGCTTTCGTTGTCAGAGTAACGGAATAACGCCGAATGCAGCACCACGTTACCGCCAAAGAAGGCGAAGGCGTTGATTTCGTCATTATTGATTAAATAGAAGTGGAAGGGCGTTTTTACCGAGTCGGCGTGCGAAACCAGACGCATCCCCAGCCCGTTAATGTACTGTACCAGCAAAGGGTCGTTAATCAGCGGGGCGCTGCCGCGCAGCTGGCGAACATAGTAATCCCCCATTTGCATCTCTTGCCCAATAGAGAGCGTGCTTCCTGCTGTGGTGCCCATGTCCGGCAATGAATCGGACGAGTCAGCAAAAGCGGGCAACACCTGACCGACCGTCACCGCGGCAATCAGTGTTGCAACCAGTGTTTTTCTCAACTGCCTGAACATAACCACTGTCCTGTATGTTGGATGTGCTAATTTGACCGATGAACCGGCATAACGTTCATCTCTGCTGCTCTGCGAGTGTAGCCGTGTTACAGCATGAAGAAAATCCCATTCATCAGGCTTTTGCGGATTGCGATCGGGATACAAAAAGCGAAAGTCTTTTTTGTGACAGTTAGATACAATTCACCGTCTCACTCCCGCCATTCGATTCAGGGAAGGGTTGTATGCTCGAAATGTTAATGCAGTGGTACCGGCGTCGGTTCAGCGACCCGGAAGCCATTGCTTTGTTGGTTATTCTGGTTGCCGGGTTCGGTATTCTGTTCTTCTTCAGCGGCCTGCTCGCTCCCCTGCTGGTGGCGATTGTGCTGGCGTACCTGCTGGAGTGGCCCACGGCGCGCCTGGAACATATCGGCTGTTCCCGGCGCTGGGCGACCAGCATCGTGCTGGTGCTGTTTGTCGGCATCCTGCTGTTGATGGCCTTTGTGGTGATGCCGGTTGCCTGGCAGCAGGGAATTAACCTGATCCGCGACATGCCAGGTATGCTGAACAAGCTGTCTGATTTCGCCGCCACGCTGCCGCGCCGTTACCCGGCCCTGATGGATGCCGGGATTATCGACGCGATGGCTGAAAATATGCGCGCCCGCATCATGACGATGGGCGATTCGGTGGTGAAGTACTCTCTGGCCTCGCTGGTCGGTCTGCTCACGCTCGCGGTTTACCTTGTGCTCGTGCCGCTGATGGTCTTCTTCCTCGTGAAGGATAAAGATCAGATGCTCAATGCCGTACGCCGTATTCTGCCGCGTAACCGCGGGCTGGCAGGGCAGGTCTGGGAAGAGATGAACCAGCAGATCACCAACTACATTCGCGGCAAGGTGCTGGAGATGATTGTCGTGGGGGTAGCCACCTGGATTGGCTTCCTTATTTTCGGGCTGAACTACTCGCTGCTGCTGGCGGTGCTGGTGGGGCTGTCGGTCCTGATTCCGTACATCGGCGCGTTTGTGGTGACCATTCCGGTTGTTGGGGTCGCGCTGTTCCAGTTTGGGCTGGGGACAGAGTTCTGGAGCTGCTTTGCGGTGTACCTGATTATTCAGGGCCTGGACGGTAACCTGCTGGTGCCGGTGCTGTTCTCCGAAGCGGTGAACCTGCATCCGCTCGTGATTATCTTATCCGTGGTGATTTTCGGCGGGCTGTGGGGATTCTGGGGCGTGTTCTTTGCGATTCCGCTGGCGACGCTGATTAAAGCCGTGGTGCACGCGTGGCCGGATGTGCCGGCGGTGGAAGAGAAGTAGTTTTTGTGCGGCCCGATGCTCTCACTCCGACCCTCTCCTATGGAAGAGGGGGAAAACACTAAAAACGGCAACCTGGGTTGCCGTTTTGCTGTTTATCAGGCGTTCTCTTTCAGCCAGTTCAACACCACGTCGTGGTGGTTGCTGGTTTTAAAGTCGTCAAACACATGTTCAACTTTACCGTCGGCGTCAATCAGGAAGCTGATACGGTGAATGCCGTCGTAGGTTTTACCCATAAACGTCTTCTCGCCCCAGACGCCGAACTGCTCGCATACCTGATGGTCTTCATCAGAAAGCAGCGTGAAGTTCAGCAGCTCTTTTTCAGCAAATCGTGACAGCTTTTCTGGTTTATCCGTGCTGATACCCAGCACTTCCACGCCGACTTTTTTCAAGTCGTCCATGTTGTCGCGTAAGCCGCAGGCCTGTACGGTGCAGCCGGGGGTCATGGCTTTCGGGTAGAAATAGACCAGAACACGCTGTCCCTGGAAGTCGGTCAAATTTACTTGCTCGCCGTCTTGATCCGGTAAGCTAAATTTCGGTGCGATGTCACCGGCTTTCAGTGGGTTCATTACTCAACTCCATCCTGTTCGTGCTGCGAATAATTGACGACGCTTATACTGCCCTGCGCGTTTAATTCTGTACAGAGGGCTTTGAACGCTTGCTCGATATTTGACGCATCCTGTGAGGCAGGGCTGTGCGCGGTAATTTGAATAAACAGCACCGGAAGACCATGGTCATCGCTTGTCTGCGTACGGGATACCAGTTCGGCAATATTCATCTGATGGCTGTCAAAAAGCGCCGTGAAACGCTCAATCAGATGCGGAGAATCAGGCACTTCAACCTGTACCCAGACGGTAGAAGGCAGTGCCGGACGCGGACGCGCGGTGGTGCGCTTCATGACAATCAGCAAATCCAGTTCGGCCCCTTTCAGCGGCAGGGTCGATTCAATCAACGTAATGGCGTTCCATGTCCCGGAAAGCAACATAATAAATGTGAACTCTTCGCCAAGCATCGCCAGACGGCTGTCTTCGATATTACAGCCGCAGCTGCTTACGTGACGGGTGATGGTGTTCACGATACCCGGCCTGTCGGCACCCAGCGCAGTGATAACCAGGTAATGTTGTGATGAGGTTGTCAAACCTGTTCTTCCTTTGCATGGTTAAGTCTTCCTAAGGAAAGCATAAAAAAAACATGCATACAACCGCCTGAGAGCCTCAGGTCGCTTGCTTTTATTACAGTTCCAAACGTAACATTGAGGCTCTTGTTCGCACAGAGGATGGCTCATGTTCACGGGAAGTATTGTCGCGCTTGTTACACCGATGGATGAAAAAGGTAATGTCTGCCGGTCAAGCATGAAGAAGCTCATTGATTACCATGTCGCCAACGGAACCTCGGCGATCGTTTCGGTAGGGACTACCGGTGAATCCGCAACGCTGAGCCACGACGAGCACGGCGATGTGGTGATGCTGACCCTGGAACTGGCTGACGGACGTATTCCGGTCATCGCGGGCACAGGGGCTAATGCAACCGCAGAAGCTATCAGCCTGACCAAACGTTTTAACGACAGCGGCATCGTTGGCTGTCTGACGGTGACTCCTTACTACAACCGTCCTACTCAGGAAGGTTTGTTCCAGCACTTCAAAGCCATCGCTGAACATACTGACTTGCCACAAATTCTGTATAATGTGCCGTCCCGTACCGGTTGCGATATGCTGCCGGAAACCGTTGGTCGTCTCTCGGAAGTAAAAAATATTATCGGTATTAAAGAGGCGACAGGGAACTTAAGCCGCGTTCATCAGATCAAAGAGCTGGTTTCAGACGACTTTATCCTGTTGAGTGGTGATGATGCGACCGCGCTGGACTTTATGCAGCTCGGTGGTCATGGCGTGATCTCCGTAACGGCAAACGTTGCGGCGCGCGATATGGCAGAAATGTGCAAACTGGCCGCAGCCGGTCACTTTGATGAAGCGCGTGTCATTAATCAGCGTCTGATGCCGCTGCACAATAAATTATTTGTCGAACCCAATCCGATCCCAGTGAAATGGGCATGTAAGGAGTTGGGACTTGTAGCATCCGACACGCTGCGTCTGCCAATGACACCGATTACCGACCACGGTCGTGACATCGTCAGGGCGGCGCTGAAGCATGCCGGTTTGCTGTAGAGTTTAGGGAGATTTGATGGCTTATTCAGTACAGAAGTCGCGCCTGGCGAAGGTTGCGAGTGTTTCGCTTGTTATGCTGCTCGCTGCCTGTAGTTCAGATTCGCGCTACAAGCGCCAGGTGAGCGGTGATGAATCCTATCTGGATGCGACCCCGCTTGCTGAACTTCACGCACCGGCTGGTATGATCCTGCCGATTCAGAACGGCGATTATAATATTCCCGTGACCAACGGCAGCGGCCTGGTCGGTAAAGCGCTTGATATTCGTCCGCCAGCACAACCTCTGGCGCTGGTCAGCGGGGCGCGTACCCAGTTCACCGGTGATACGGCGTCTCTGATGGTTGAGAGCGCGCGCGGTAGCTCGCTGTGGCCGCAGGTTGTCAGCGTCATTCAGTCGAAGAACTACACTATCGATAAACGCGATGACGCCAGCCAGACGTTAACCACCGACTGGGTCGAATGGAACCGTCTGGATGAAGACCAGCAGTACCGCGGTCGCTATCAAGTCTCCGTAAAACCACAGGGTTACCAGCAGGCGGTTAACGTTAAGCTGTTGAACCTGGAGCAGGCGGGTAAACCGGTTGCGGATGCCGCGTCCCTGCAGCGTTACAGCACCGAAATGCTGAACGTGATTGCCGCGGGTCTGGATAAGACCGCTACCGATGCCGCCAACGCCGCGCAGAGCCGCAACGGCGCGACCTTCGATGTACAAAGCGGTGCGGATGATACCGGCCTGCCAATGCTGGTGGTGCGTGCACCGTTTAACCAGACCTGGCAGCGTCTGCCAGCGACGCTGGAAAAAGTGGGCATGAAAGTGACCGACAGCACGCGTTCAACCGGCAGCATGACGGCAACGTATAAGCCGCTCTCCGACAGCGCATGGCAGGAACTGGGCGCGAAAGATCCTCAGCTTGCCTCCGGTGACTACAAGATTCAGGTAGGCGACCTTGATAACCGCAGCAGTCTGCAGTTTATCGATCCAAAAGGTCACACGCTGACCCAGTCGCAGAACGATGCGCTGGTCGCTGTCTTCCAGGCAGCATTCAGCAAATAAATACGAGGGCTGGTGAATCCAGCCCTTTTTATTTTAGTGCTACGCAAACGTGTGCGTGGCATAATATCCCCAGTTTTGAACACAAATCATCACACCAGGAGTAATGAAGATGCAGAAGCAAGCTGAGTTGTATCGTGGCAAAGCGAAGACCGTATACAGCACGGAAAACCCGGATCTGTTGGTGCTCGAGTTCCGCAATGATACGTCAGCAGGGGATGGCGCACGCATTGAGCAGTTCGATCGTAAAGGCATGGTGAACAACAAGTTTAACCACTTCATTATGACCAAACTGGCCGAAGCGGGCATCCCGACCCAGATGGAAGCGTTGCTGTCCGATACGGAATGTCTGGTGAAAAAACTGGATATGGTTCCGGTTGAGTGCGTTATTCGTAACCGTGCGGCGGGCTCCCTGGTGAAGCGTCTCGGCATTGAAGAAGGTATCGAACTGAATCCACCGCTGTTCGACCTGTTCCTGAAAAACGATGCCATGCACGACCCGATGGTCAACGAATCCTACTGCGAAACCTTCGGCTGGGTGAATCAGGAGAACCTGGCACGCATGAAAGAGCTGACCTACAAAGCCAACGACGTGTTGAAAAAACTGTTTGATGACGCGGGCCTGATCCTCGTCGACTTCAAGCTGGAGTTTGGTCTGTTCAAAGGTGAAGTGGTGCTGGGCGATGAGTTCTCACCGGACGGTAGCCGCCTGTGGGATAAAGAAACCCTGGATAAAATGGACAAAGACCGTTTCCGTCAGAGCCTGGGTGGTCTGATTGAAGCGTACGAAGCGGTTGCTCACCGTTTAGGCGTTAAGCTCGACTAACTTCCTCACTTGCCAAAGGATGTTTGCATCCTTTGGCGTCTTACCTTTGTTTCCTATGGTAATCTTGCCGTTAACCGCCTACGATCATAGCTATTATAAATGGAATAGTTCGAGGTGGTTATGCGCTGGCAAGGGCGTCGTGAAAGTGACAATGTAGAAGACAGACGCAGTGATGGCGGCGGCGGTCCTTCAATGGGTGGGCCAGGCTTCCGGTTACCCAGCGGCAAGGGCGGGATAATCCTGCTGATTGTGGTTTTAGTCGCGGGGTACTACGGCGTCGATCTCACCGGTTTAATGACCGGTCAGCCGCTGCAACAGCAGCAGCATTCTCAGCGCTCCATCAGCCCGAATGAAGATGAAGCGGCCAAATTTACCTCCGTTATTCTCGCCACAACAGAAGACACCTGGAGTCAGCTGTTTGAGAAGATGGGGCGTACCTACCAGCAGCCGAAGCTGGTGATGTACCGGGGGGCAACCCGCACCGGATGCGGTACCGGGCAATCTGTGATGGGGCCGTTCTACTGCCCGGCAGACGGCACCGTCTATATCGATCTCTCTTTTTACGATGACATGAAACGCAAGCTTGGCGCCGACGGTGATTTTGCCCAGGGCTACGTGATCGCGCATGAAGTCGGTCATCACGTGCAAAAGCTGCTGGGGATTGAGCCAAAAGTGCGCCAGCTCCAGCAAAATGCGTCTCAGGCGGAAGTGAACCGCCTTTCCGTTAAAATGGAGCTGCAGGCGGACTGCTTCGCGGGCGTCTGGGGCCACAGCATGCAGCAGCAGGGCGTGCTGGAATCCGGCGATCTTGAAGAGGCGTTAAATGCCGCTCAGGCTATCGGTGACGACCGCCTTCAGCAGCAAAGCCAGGGGCGCGTCGTGCCGGACAGCTTCACTCACGGTACCTCACAGCAGCGCTATAGCTGGTTTAAACGCGGCTTCGACAGCGGCGATCCGGCGCAGTGTAATACCTTCGGCAAAGCGATGTAATGCTGCAGTTTGAACAGCTGATAAGCGAGCTTGAGCGCACCGGCCATCGTCGGCTGGTGGTGCTCAGCGGCGAGGCGCAGTGGACGTTAACCCAGGCGCTTGCCCTGCGTGACGCCTTGCCCGGAGACTGGGTAAGGCTTGACGAACATCCTTCAAAAGCCATCAGCGGTCTGCTGGGACGCGAGTTCCGGCATGCCGTTTTTGACGCCAGCGCCGGGTTTGATGTCGCCGCGTTTGCCGCCCTGAGCGGAACGCTAAGCGCCGGAAGCCTTCTGGTGCTGCGGGTTCCGCCGCTCGACGCGTGGTCCGGGTTGCCAGACAGCGATTCACTGCGCTGGAGCGACAGCGCAGAAGCGATAGCCACGCCGCATTTTGTCCACCATTTCTGCCGGACGATTGCCGTCGATCCCGACGCGATTGTCTGGCTTCAGGGCCGCGCGTTTTCCCTTCCGCCTTTACCCGACGCGCCAGACTGGCAGCCTGCCAGCGGCGCACCGCAGCGCGAGCAGGCTGAGATCCTGGACGTGCTGCAGGGGATGGCGGAGGGCATCGTGGCCGTTACCGCCGCGCGCGGGCGCGGAAAATCAGCCCTGGCAGGCATGTTGCTGAACCGCATTGCGGGCAGCGCCGTGGTTACCGCGCCGTCGAAAGGGGCGACGGATATCATCGCCCGCTTCGCCGGAGAGCGTTTTCATTTTATGGCCCCGGACGCGCTGCTTGCCTCTTCACGCGGGGCTGACTGGCTGATTGTTGATGAAGCCGCTGCTATCCCCGGACCTCTGCTGGAAAAGCTGGCTGTCCGTTTCCCTCGCGTGTTGTTGACCACCACGGTGCAGGGCTATGAAGGGACGGGCCGGGGATTCCTGCTTAAATTCTGCGGTCGGTTTACCGGGCTGCAGCGCTACAGCTTATCTACACCGGTACGCTGGGCGGCGAGCTGCCCGCTTGAGCGGGTTGTCGCCAGCGCGCTGCTGTTTGACGATACGCTGATCGACCGCCGCCCGGAGGGAGAGGTGCGTTTAACCTCCCTGACCCCGGAGGCCTGGGAACGCCGCCCGGCGCTTGCAGCGAGCGTATACGAACTCCTCTGCGCGGCGCATTATCGCACCTCGCCGCTCGATTTACGCCGCATGATGGACGCGCCCGGGCAGCGGTTTGCCGTTGCCGAAACGGACCCGGATATCGCCGGGGCGCTCTGGCTGGTGGAGGAGGGCGGGCTCTCCCCTGAGCTTAGCCGCGCCGTGTGGGCAGGATACCGGCGTCCGCGCGGTAACCTGGTGGCGCAGTCCCTGGCGGCGCACGGCGGCTCTCCGCTGGCGGCGACGCTCAGAGGACGACGGGTCACCCGCATTGCCGTACATCCTCACCGTCAGCGGGAAGGGATTGGCCAGGCGCTTGTTCGCAGCGCCAGCGGCGAAGATTATCTGTCGGTGAGCTTCGGCTATACCGATGAGCTTTGGCGTTTCTGGCAGCAGTGCGGCTTTGTGCTGGTGCGGATGGGCAGCCATCGTGAAGCCAGCAGCGGCTGCTACACCGCGATGGCGTTGCTGCCGCAGAGCGAGGCTGGGCGTCAGCTGTGCGAGCAGGCGCAGCGGCGTCTGAAGCGCGATGCGCGGGTGCTATCGGCCTGGAACGGTGAAAAGATCCCCGTGGAAGACGGCTGGGAAGCTACCCTTAATAATGACGACTGGCTGGAGCTGGCGGGGTTTGCTTTTGCGCATCGGGCGTTTTCAACCTCGGTTGCCGCACTGACGCGGCTGTTGTTAACCGTGGACATGCCGCTTCCGGCCCTGCGAGGGAAAATGGAAGGGAAAGTTGAAGACGTCGGGCGAAAAGCGTTGCTGGCAACGTTGCGGAGTGAAACTGCGCAAGCGATTGAAAGCCTTGACTATCCGCGCTGCCAGCAGTTGAAAGAAGACATTTTGCAATGGCAATTTTTTCAATGACTTCATCAGTAAAGTGGCATGGTCATTCACGTCGGGAGGCGTAGAATCCAGGTCATCTATTAAGGAGACCACCATGAAACACGACCATTTTGTTGTTCAAAGCCCTGACAAACCGGCTAAACAGTTACTGCTTCTGTTTCATGGCGTAGGCGATAATGCCGTCAATATGGGTCAGATTGGCAGCTGGTTTGCGCCCGTTTTTCCGGAGGCATTGATTGTCAGCATCGGTGGCGTAGAGCCATGCGGTCCGAACGGACGCCAGTGGTTCTCTGTTCAGGGCGTGACGGAAGAGAATCGTCAGGCTCGCATCGACGCCATCATGCCCACCTTTATCGACATCGTCCGCTACTGGCAGCAGCAGAGCGGCGTGGGTGCCGACGCGACCGCGCTGATTGGCTTCTCGCAGGGGTCAATCATGTCGCTGGAAAGCGTAAAAGCGAAGCCGGGTCTGGCGTCACGCGTCATTGCGTTTAACGGCCGCTTTGCGACGTTACCGACAAGCGCGACCACGCAGACCACGATCCACCTGATCCACGGTGGTGAAGACCGGGTGATTGAGCTCTCGCATGCGGTTGCCGCCCAGGAAGCGCTGATTCGCGAAGGTGGGGACGTGACGCTGGATATCGTGGACGATCTGGGCCACGCGATTGACGACCGTAGCATGCAGTTCGCGCTCGATCGTTTGCGCTATACCGTACCGAAGCACTACTTTGATGAAGCGCTCAGCGGCGGTAAGCCGGATAACGATGATATTGTAGAGTTTATGTGAGGTTTCCCCCTCTCCCGGGGAGAGGGGAAACTTAACGATTACTTCTTTTGGTCCTTGTTCGGCCAGTCGTCGTCATCGTCCCACTTGTCGTTAAAATCACGGTGCGGGGGAAGATCCGGTTTGTTGGCGAGAAATTTTTTATGGTCAACGCGCTTAAGATCTTTAATCACGTTCAGCAGTACGCCAACCAGAAAAACTAACACCAGAATCCACCAGTACTTTGAAAGCCAATCCATTCGCTATTCCTCTCAGAGCGTTCGTCAGGCGACGAGTTGCTCCATAATACGTTGATACATACGGGCCAGCAGTTGCAAATCTGCCGCATTGACACACTCATTGATTTTATGAATGGTTGCGTTCACTGGACCCAGTTCGACAACCTGGGCGCCCATACGGGCGATAAAGCGTCCGTCTGAGGTGCCACCCGTTGTCAGCAGCTGTGGCTTAATTTCATTATAGTGCTCGATGGCGTTCACCACCGCATCCACCAGTTTGCCACGCTGCGTCAGGAACGGCTGGCCGGAAAGCCACCACTCCACGGTGTAGCGCAGATGATATTTTTCCAGCAGGGCGACGACGCGCGCCTTGATCGTCTCATCGGTCAGTTCGGTGCTGAAGCGGAAGTTAAACTGGACGAAGTAATCACCCGGGATCACGTTGTTGCTGCCGGTCCCGGCCTTGACGTTCGCGATCTGCATGCTGGTCGGCGGGAAGAATTCGTTGCCTTTATCCCACTCGATGCCCACCAGCTCGCTCAGCATCGGCGCAGCGCGATGAACCGGGTTATCGGCCAGATGCGGATAAGCAACGTGCCCCTGAACGCCGTGAATGGTCAGGTTACAGGTCAGCGAGCCGCGGCGCCCGTTTTTGACGACATCGCCCACCACTTCGGTACTGGACGGCTCACCAACCAGACAGTAGTCGAGACGCTCGTTACGCGCCATCAGCGCTTCAACGACCTTCACGGTACCGTTATGGGCGCTGGCTTCTTCGTCGGAGGTGATTAAAAACGCCAGACGGTTTTTGTGGTTTGGATGCTGAGCCACAAAGCGTTCTGCCGCCACGACCATCGCCGCCAGCGAGCCTTTCATGTCTGCCGCGCCGCGACCAAACAGCATGCCGTCGCGGATAGTCGGCTCAAACGGCGGGTTGATCCAGCGATCCGCGTCACCGGCGGGAACGACGTCAGTATGCCCGGCAAAGGCCAGCGTTTCACCCTGGCCGCGCCACGCCCAGAAGTTCTGGGTATCGCCAAAATCCATGCGTTCAACGGTAAAACCGATGGCACGCAGGCGCTCAATCATAAGTGCCTGACAACCTGCGTCGTCCGGGCTAAGGGAAGGACGGCGAATAAGCTGCTGAGTCAGCTCAATGACCGGGCATGACATAAACTACACCTCAACGAAAAAAGTCGGAATAAAGGGTTTCACTGAAACCCAGCAGCATAGGCTGCCCTGGCGCGCAGAGCAATGGGCGTTTGATAATTGCCGGCATCTCGAGCATCAGTTTTGCCGCGCTGTCGGCGTCGTTGATGCTGGCGCGCAGAGATTCGTCCAGCTTACGCCAGGTGGTGCCGCGCGTGTTCAGCAGTGCTTCCCACCCCAGTTCGCCGATCGCGCTATGCAGAAATTCTGCATCAAGCCCGTCGGCACGGTAATCGTGGAAGCGATACTCCACGCCGTTTGCTTCCAGCCAGCGGCGGGCTTTTTTGATGGTGTCGCAATTTTTAATGCCGTACATCACAATCATGGTGAATCCTTTTGACCTAATGATGATTAAATGTTCAGTAAATTCGAAGATATATCCTTAAGTGGAATATAACACATTCAGGAATCGTCTGGATTTACACTTCTTATTAATTCAACTCACATCTGTACGCTGAATATTCTTTCATCATTTAAGCATAGATGTCCATAAAGTTTAAATTTCGAATAAACTCAGCGGGTAAAATAATACTCACCCGTTTGGAGGGTTATTTCAAAATATTGCCAGCCGTCACAAAAAATTGAGGCCTCTCCGTTCATATTTATCATAAATCCCCGCAGGACGTGGGGTACAATCACAGCAATTGGTTAAATAGTCTTCACAATGATGGTCCGTTTTTGTAGAATGCGCATAATAATAAGAGAGGTTGTTATGATTGAACGTGAACTGGGGAACTGGAAAGATTTTATCGAAGGCATGCTTCGTAAATGACATTCAGTAAGAATTGCAAGAGCACTAAAATAAGTAAAATAACCATAGTGTGAATTAATCACACAATAAAAAGGCGGCCGATAATGCCGCCTTTTTTTATTTCAATCACTTACTCAGCGCGTTCCTTTAGCGGGAAGCGACGACGCACCAGCACAAAGAACAACGGCACGAAGTAAATGGCCAGAATGGTGGCCGAAATCATGCCGCCCATCACCCCCGTCCCGACGGCATGCTGGCTGCTGGAGCCTGCGCCCGTACTGGTTGCCATCGGCAGTACGCCAAAGATGAACGCCAGCGACGTCATCAGGATCGGGCGTAAGCGCTGACGGCAGGCGTGCAGCGTGGCGGCCATCAGCTCGTGGCCTTTGGCATTCATCTCGTTGGCAAATTCAACGATCAGAATGGCGTTTTTCGCCGATAGCCCAATTACGGTGAGCAGACCCACCTGGAAATAAACGTCGTTCTCGAGGCCGCGCATCCAGGTCGCCAGCAGCGCACCGATAACCCCAAGCGGCACGACCAGCATGACGGAGAACGGGACTGACCAGCTCTCATACAGTGCGGCAAGGCAGAGGAAGACCACCAGCAGAGAGAGCGCGTAAAGTGCGGGAGCCTGTGCTCCGGAGAGACGCTCCTGGTAGGACATGGCCGTCCACTCCAGACCAAAACCGGCGGGCAGCTGCTGCACCAGTTTTTCCATGGTATCCATGGCGGTACCGGTACTGACGCCCGGCGCGGCTTCCCCGACGATTTCAACCGCAGAGTAGCCGTTATAGCGCTCCAGACGCGGCGAACCGCTCTCCCAGTGCGAGGTCGCAAAGGCAGAGAACGGCACCATGCCGCCAGCGTTATTCCTGACAAACCAGCGGTTAATATCGTCCGGCAGCATGCGGAACGGCGCGGCGGACTGGACATACACTTTTTTCACGCGGCCGCGATCCATAAAGTCATTCACATAGCTCGAGCCCCACGCCGTTTGCAGGGTGTCGTTGATATCGTTGATCGAGACGCCCAGCGCCTGCGCCTTACGCTGATCGATATCCACCTGCAGCTGCGGGCTGTCGTCAAGACCGTTGTGGCGAACGCGGGTCAGGTCAGGATCGTTGCCCGCCAGCGCTAACAGCTTATCGCGTGCCGCCATCAGCGCCGTGTGGCCCGCACCAGCGTGATCCTGCAGCTCCATATCAAACCCGGCAGAACTGCCCAGACCGCTTATCGCCGGCGGGCTGCTGGCGAAGACGCGCGCCTCTTTAATATGCGCAAAGGCTTTTGTCGCACGTTCAATGATGGCGAATGACGTTCCGGTTTTGGTATCGCGCTCGTCCCAGTCCTTCAGACGAACAAACATGCGGGCGACGTTCTGCCCGTTTCCGCCAGGGCCGGAACCGACGGTGGAGAAGACCGATACAACGTTATCCTTCTCTTTCGTGAAGAAATACTGCTCTACTTTCTGAACCACTTTCAGCGTCTGCTGTTGCGTTGCGCCGCTCGGAAGCTGCACCGAGGTGGTGAACATGCCCCGGTCTTCCATCGGCAGGAACGAGGTGGGGAGATGCATAAACAGCCAGACCATGCCGCCCAGCAGCACAACGTAAATCATCATCCAGCGCAGGCTGCGGTGAAGCACTCGCCCGACGGCAGATTCATATCGCGCGGCATTGCGGTTGAACATCCGGTTAAACCAGCCGAAGAACCCTTTTTGGCCGTGATGCTCCCCTTTGTGCAGCGGCTTCAGGATTGTGGCGCAGAGCGCGGGGGTGAGGATCAATGCGACCAGCACGGAGAGCACCATTGCCGAGACGATGGTTATCGAGAACTGGCGGTAGATCGCCCCGGTTGTGCCGCCAAAGAAGGCCATCGGGATAAAGACCGCCGACAGCACCATCGCAATACCGACTAACGCCCCCTGAATTTGTCCCATGGATTTGCGCGTCGCCTGGCGCGGCGAGAGTCCTTCTTCGCTCATGATGCGCTCGACGTTTTCAACCACCACGATGGCATCATCCACCAGAAGGCCAATCGCCAGCACCATCGCAAACATCGTCAGGGTGTTAATGCTGTACCCGAACGCGTAAAGCACCGCAAAAGTCCCCAGCAGCACCACGGGGACGGCAATGGTTGGGATCAGCGTCGCACGGAAATTTTGCAGGAACAGGTACATCACCAGGAACACCAGCGCGATGGCTTCCAGCAGGGTCTTCACCACGTCCTCGATCGACGCTTTAACGAAGGAGGTGGTTTCATAGGCGACTTTATACTCCAGCCCGTGCGGGAAATACTGTGAAAGCTCGTCCAGACGGTCCAGCACCAGTTTCGCCGTGGCCATTTCGTTCGCGCCGGAGGCAAGCTTTATCCCCAGACCGGAGGCCTGATTGCCGTTAAAGCGGCTCAGGTAGTCGTATTTCTCCGCACCCATTTCCACCGTGGCGACATCGCCCAGACGCACTTCCGATCCGTCCTGATTCACGCGCAGGGTGATGTTGCGGAACTGGTCCGGCGTCTGCAGCAGGGATTGCGAATTAATGGTGGCGTTCAGGGCCTGCTTATCGACGGAAGGCGTTCCCCCCAGTTGCCCCACGGCAATCTGGGCGTTCTGGGCCTTTATGGCATCCGTCACGTCGGTTGCCGTCATCTGGTAGCTGTTGAGCTTGTTGGGATCGAGCCAGATGCGCATGGAGTATTGTGAGCCGTAGGCGTCGATATCCCCGACGCCGTTAATCCGGCTGATGGGATCCTGAATATTACTGGCGACGTAGTCCGCGATGTCCTGTTTATCCATCGAGCCATCCGTCGAGACAAACGCGATGGTCAAAATGTTGGTATCGCCGGTTTTACGCACGGTCACGCCCTGATTCTGCACCGCCTGGGGTAGCTTGCGCATGGCCGACTGCAGCTGGTTTTGCACCTGCTGTACCGCTTCGTCCGGGTCGGTGCCCGCCTTAAAGCTCAGGGTCACCGTCGCCTGACCCGTGGCGCTACTTTGCGAGGACATGTACATCAGGTTATCCAGACCCGTCATGTTCTGCTCGATAACCTGCGTCACGGTGTTTTCCAGCGTTTGTGCGGAAGCGCCGGGGTAGTTTGCTGTTACGCGCACGTTAGGCGGTGCCAGATCGGGGTATTGCTCAACAGGAAGTGAAGTAATCGCCAGGACACCTGTAAGACACAACAGGATGGCAAGCACCCAGGCAAAAATGGGGCGATCGATGAAAAAATTCGCCATGAAAGAGTGACCTCGTTTTGCTGCACGTCATTATTGTTTATTGCCCGCATAACTTTAGCGGTAAGGCCCAGGTCAAACGTGGAGAAATAAAGGAGATAATGTAAATTATCATGCGCTTTTTCCTGCGCGTCCTCCTTTACCGTTATTTACCCGTTAACGGCGCGTGCGCCGGGAACGTCACGCTGACCAGCGTGCCGCCGTTTTGCGGCTGCGAGAAGTGCAGCATCCCGCCGAGCCGTTGCGCGCGTTCGCGCATAATGTTCAGCCCATAGTGTCCCGGCGGCTCGCTGGCTTCGCCAATCCCGATGCCGTTGTCACGAATGCTGACGCTGTGCGTACCGTCCATGGCGGTCACGCAGCTGACGGTGATCTCGCTGGCCTGCGCGTGCTTAATGGCGTTCAGCACGGCCTCACGCACGATCTGCAGCAAATGCACCTGCTTTTGCGCGTCCAGCGCCAGCGAGGAGAGACGGCAGTCGAGATGCAGCTTCGCCTGCGTCTGGCTCTTAAGGACGTCGAGAGACTCCTGCAGCGCCGCGGGTAAGTTCGCGTGGTTCAGCGTCAGGCGGAAGGTGGTGAGCAGCTCGCGAAGCTGCTGCCAGGCATTGTTCAGCTCGCGGGAGAAGTCGGTGATGATGGTCTGCGCCGGGATATTTTCCTCGGGCACTGCGCGTTTGAGCAGCGCAAGCTGAATGCGCAGATATGACAGGACCTGCGCCAGCGAATCGTGCAGCTCGCGGGCAATAGTGGCGCGCTCTTCCATCAGCAGCAGCTGCTGGTAATGTTTTTGCGCCTGGTTAAAGTACAGCCCGCGCCCGAGCATGGTCGCCACGCTTCTCATCAGCGGAAGGGGAACGCTGTCCGTCTCGCTTTGCCAGCGCAGCTCGCCATAAAGGGTGTCCTGCATCAGTACCGGCAGGTGCTGCAGAGGAATGCCATGTGACTCCGTCCCTTCAGACAGCCGCCAGTCGTCGCTGGTGCGCAGTTCGAGATAATTCATCTGCGTATAGTCATGGACAATCTGCAGGATATGCCGGAAGCAGTGGCTGTCTATCTGGCCGGTATTCAGCGCCTGAGAGCATTTGAACAGCATGTCGAGCTGCTGGTGGGCTTCATGCAAATGCCGCGTCTTTTCCGCGACCGAGGCTTCGAGCGAACGGTAGAGCGTAGCCAGTTCGGCGGACATGTGGTTGAAGGAGCGGGAGAGTTGGCCCAGCTCGTTCGGCAGGGCGGTATCCGGCGCCGGGGTTGTAAATTCGCCACGCTCAACCCGTTCGCTGGCCGCAACCAGATTGTTAAGCGGCAACACCACCTGGCGACGGATGCGTCGCAGGGTAAACAGCGTCAGCAGCAGGATCCCGAGAGCGCCCGCCAGCGAGAGCAGGGTCACCGTCTGAATTTTATGTTCGGTGTAGTGCTGAAGGGCGAGCACAAAGGCATCAATGCGGCCGACAAAATCCTCAATATGGGTTTGATACCACGCGCTGTCGCCGCGGGCGATGCGAGCATCCATTTCCAGCCACGCCACGTGCAGCTGCTGGTAGCGCGCTTTTACATCGTCCGGGACGTACCAGCGGTTCAGCTTCTGCAGGGCAGGCGCGTTCAGCGTCCGTTGCCAGCTGTCGCGATGCGCGGCAAGGGAAGGGCTGTTGCGCTGCATCTCGTAGCCCAGACGATAGCTCTGCATGCGCAGCGAACCCGCGATATTAATGGCTTCGGCGTCACGCTGGCTGCTGGCAAGCGTCAGCAGCGCGACGGTGCTGGTCAGCACGGATAAGGCAATTATCGAAAAGAAAGCCCAGGCAAGGCTTCCGGAAACGGGTCGTTTGACGGTCACAGAACGGCTCTCTGAATAAAATTGATCTGCTACAGGTTCACTGTAAATAATTCGGCATTCCGGGCATTTGAACATTGCCCGATCGCGCCGTGATGCGTAAATACCATATTCATATAAAGAATAAGGTTATTGAACCAAAAACAGGTGTGGTTATGAATCGTTTTATTATGGCTAACAGCCAGCAGTGCATCGGGTGTCGCGCCTGCGAAGTGGCCTGCGTGATGGCGCACAACGATGAGCAGCACGTCCTGAGCGAGCGCCATTTTCATCCCCGTATTACGGTCCTGCGAGCCGGCGAGAAGAGTAGCCCCGTCACCTGCCATCAATGTGAAAAGGCGCCCTGCGCGCAAAGCTGCCCGAACGGCGCCATCAGCAAATGCGATGACAGCGTACAGGTGAATCAACAAAAATGCATCGGCTGTAAAGCCTGCGCGGTGGCCTGCCCGTTTGGCACGATGGAGATTATCGTCACCCCGCTCGACAGCGGCGGCGTGAAGGCCTCGGCGAATAAATGCGATCTCTGTCTGACGCGGCCACGCGGCCCGGCCTGTATCGTAAATTGCCCTGCAGACGTTCTCTCCCTGGCGACGCCTGCTGTCCTTGATAATCTGGCAAAATCGCGCCGCCAGCGCACGGCCTGCCTGGAAGCGCAGCCCTGGCATGCGGAGGCCGTCAGAGAAGACGCTTCGCGCACCAAACTGCAGCAGATGCAAACAACCCCGCCACGCGGCGAGCCCGATAAACTCTCTGCCGCAGAGCGCGTGGGCCATTTTAACGAAATTTACCTGCCGTTTCGGGCCGAACAGGCCGCCCGCGAGGCGTCGCGCTGCCTGAAATGCGGCGAGCACAGCATTTGCGAATGGACCTGCCCGCTGCATAACCACATCCCGCAGTGGATCGAGCGCCTCAACGCGGGGGATATCGCCGGCGCGGTCGAGCTTTCTCATCAGACCAACTGTTTACCTGAAATTACCGGTCGCGTCTGTCCGCAGGACCGATTATGCGAGGGCGCTTGTACAATACGTGACGAGGCGGGGTCCGTGACCATCGGTAACATCGAGCGCTATATCTCCGATCGCGCGCTGGCGATGGGCTGGCGGCCGGATATGTCCGCCGTCACGCCGACAGGTAAACGTGTCGCGATCGTCGGCGCCGGGCCCGCCGGGCTGGCGTGCGCCGACGTGCTGGCGCGCCGCGGAGCGAGCGTGACGGTCTATGACCGGCATCCGGAAATTGGCGGATTGCTGACCTTTGGCATCCCGGCATTCAAGCTGGACAAATCGCTGCTCGCGAGGCGCAGAGAGATATTTACCGCGATGGGGATCCGCTTCGAGCTGAACTGCGAGGTGGGTCAGGACGTGTCGATGTCTCAGTTAAAGCAGGATTACGACGCCCTGTTTATTGGCGTGGGAACCTATCGCTCGATGAAGGCAGGTATCCCGCACGAGGACGCGCCTGGGGTCTATGACGCGCTGCCTTTCCTGGTGGGCAACACGCGACACGTTATGGGGCTGGAGGCGACGGCCAGCGAACCGTTCATCGACACCCATGGCTTAAACGTGGTGGTGCTTGGCGGCGGCGATACCGCGATGGACTGCGTCCGCACCGCGTTACGCCACGGCGCGGCGAAGGTAACCTGCGCCTATCGTCGGGATGAGGCCAACATGCCGGGCTCGAAGAAAGAGGTGAAGAACGCCCGAGAAGAGGGCGCGGCGTTTGAATTTAACGTTCAGCCGGTTGAGCTGACGCTGGATCCGAACGGTAAGGTCAACGGTATCCGGATGCTGCGTACCGAGCTCGGTGAACCGGACGCGCAGGGACGGCGTCGGCCCGTTCCGGTAGCGGGCAGCGAGTTCGTGATGGCGGCAGATGCGGTCATCATGGCGTTTGGTTTTAACCCGCACGCGATGCCGTGGCTGCAGGCGCAGGGTGTCGAAACGGATGACCGGGGGCGGATCGTTGCTTCGGTTGAGAGCCGCTACCGTTATCAGACGACTAACCCACAGATCTTCGCCGGAGGCGATGCGGTACGCGGTGCGGATCTTGTGGTGACCGCAATGGCGGAAGGACGTCATGCGGCGCAGGGGATACTCGACTGGCTTGGAGTTAACGCGCCAAAACATCATTAAACCGGCGGGCGACAAAGCGGGATTCACGGCGTAGTATAGGACGACTCATTGTGTTGTGGAGCCCGTATGACCCTGAAAATTGACGTTATCAAAGACAAAATTCTTTCTGAAAACTACTTTGTCCTGCGTAACATCACCTATGACCTTACGCGTAACAACGGTGAGGTGATCCGCCACAAACGCGAGGTCTACGACCGCGGCAACGGGGCAACCATTCTGCTCTATAACCGTGAAAAGCAGAGCGTGGTGCTGATCCGTCAGTTCAGGGTGGCGACATGGGTTAATGGCAACCCTGACGGACGTCTGATTGAAACCTGCGCGGGCCTCCTCGATGATGATGAGCCGGAAGTTTGTATCCGCAAAGAGGCCGTGGAAGAAACCGGCTTCGAAGTGGGCGAGGTCAAAAAGGTCTTCGAGCTGTTTATGTCGCCGGGCGGCGTAACGGAAATTGTGCATTTCTTCATCGCGGAATACAGCGACGCGCAGCGCACTCACCGCGGCGGTGGCGTGGAGGATGAAGATATCGAAGTGCTGGAGCTTCCTTTTGCCCGGGCGCTGGAGATGATGCGTTCAGGCGAAATCAGGGATGGTAAAGCGGTGATATTACTGCAGTATTTACAGACAACCGGGCTGATGAACACCACTTTCGAACGGATATAGCCTGTTTTTCGGGTATATCTGATAAATCCGATTGAGCAGCCCCGTCGGGAACACGAAGATACTGCCCAGTTAAGCGTTTTCGTTCCGGGATTGTGTCATTCATGCGCTACAGCGTCTTTTTGTTTTACCTGTTTTGTGTGCTCCTCGCGCCGCAGGTGCGGGCTGCACCTGCCCAGCAAGCCTTCTCCGACTGGCAGGTAACCTGCAATAACCAGAATTTTTGCCTCGCACGCAATACCGGTGAACACCGTGGTCTGGTCATGACGCTCACCCGTAGCGCCGGGGCGAAAACGGACGCCACGCTGCGTATCGATCTCGGCGGTCTTGATGCGCCCTCGGTCAAAGAGCCAGAGATTGCCCCCCGACTGCTGCTGGATAACGTTCCCCTGAAGCTGGACAAACAGCGCTGGCAGCTCACGCCCTGGCATCTGAAAACGGACGATGCGGCCACCATCACCGCCTTTCTGAAAAACATCCAGGAAGGGAAGGCCCTGACCCTGCGCGACGGTAAGCAGGTTATTTCACTGAGCGGTCTGAAAGCCGCGCTGCTGTTCATTGATGCGCAGCAAAAGCGCGTCGGTAGCGAAACCGCGTGGATCAAGAAAGGTGACGATCCGCCGTTAAGCGTTCCGCCTGCTCCCGCCCTTAAAAAGGTGGCGGTCGTCAACCCGACCCCGACGCCGCTCTCCCACGCCGAACTGAACGACCTGCTGGACTATGGCACCGGGCGGATGAACGCCAGCCAGTGCTCGCTGGATCCTAACCGTCGGGAAGTACGCGTCACCGCGTTAACCGATGACAAAGCGCTGCTGATCGTCAGCTGCGAGGCGGGGGCCTATAACACGGTCGATCTGGCGTGGCTGGTATCGCGTAAAAAACCGTTCACCGCACGCAGCGTCAGGCTGCGTCTGCCGTTTACGCCGTCAGGCGACGGGAGCGAAATGGAGTTGATGAACGCCAGCTTCGATGAAAAGACGCGCGAGCTGACAACGCTCGCGCTGGGGCGCGGTTTGGGCGATTGCGGGATCCAGACGCGCTGGCGTTTTGACGGCCAGCGTTTCCGCCTGGTGCGGTACGCCGAGGAGCCCAGCTGCGACAACTGGAACGGGCCAGATGCCTGGCCCACGCTATGGATCACGCGGTAGTTTTATGCCGGGTGGCGCTGTTGCTTACCCGGCCTACGGTTTGGCGGTTTTGTAGGCCGGGTAAGGCGTAGCCGCCACCCGGCAACGCACACCGCACTAAATCACGCTCAGCGCCTTCTCCACCACGTTCTCAACGGTAAAGCCGAAGTACGGGAACAGCTTATCGGCAGGGGCGGATTCACCGTAGCCCCGCATGCCGACAATCGCCCCTTTGAGCCCGACATACTTGTACCAGTAGTCGGCAATACCGGCTTCCACCGCTACGCGAGCCGCGACGCTGGACGGCAGGACCGATTCACGATACGCCTCGTCCTGGGCATCAAAAATATCCGTTGAGGGCAGGGACACCACGCGCACCGCGTGTCCTTCGGCAGTCAGTTTCTCCGCCGCTTTCACCGTAATTTCCACCTCGGAGCCGGTCGCAATCAGGATCACGTCCGGCTTGCCGCCGCTGTCCTTCAGGATGTAGCCGCCGCGGGCGATGTTCTTCACCTGCTCCGGGGTTCGCTCAATCTGCGCCAGGTTCTGGCGTGACAGAATCAGTGCCGTTGGGCCATTGTGGCGTTCTACCGCCAGCTTCCAGCCCACCGCCGCTTCGACCTGATCGCACGGACGCCAGGTGCTGAAGTTCGGCGTCAGACGCAGGCTTGCCAGCTGTTCAACCGCCTGGTGCGTAGGCCCGTCTTCCCCCAGCCCGATGGAGTCATGGGTGTAGACCATAATCTGCCGCGCCTTCATCAGTGCCGCCATGCGCGCCGCGTTGCGGGCGTACTCGACGAACATCAGGAAGGTGGCGGTATACGGCACAAACCCGCCGTGATGGGCGATGCCGTTGGCAATGGCGGTCATCCCGAACTCGCGCACGCCGTAGTGGATGTAGTTCCCGGCAATGTCCTCTTTAAGCGATTTTGAGCCCGACCAGATGGTCAGGTTACTCGGTGCCAGGTCCGCCGAGCCGCCGAGCAGTTCGGGCAGAAGAGGGCCGATTGCGTTGAGGGTATTTTGCGACGCCTTGCGGGTGGCGATTTTCGCCGGGTTGGACTGCAGGTTTTCAATCAGCGCCTGGGTTTTATCGTCCCAGTCCTCCGGCAGGCCGCCGCTCATGCGGCGGGAGAACTCGGCGGCGAGATCCGGGTGCGCTTTTTTGTAGGCGGCAAACTTCTCGTTCCAGGACTGCTGGGCCTTTTCACCCGCCTCACGGGCATCCCAGGCTCTGTAGATCTCTTTGGGGATCTCAAACGGCGGATATTTCCAGCCCAGCTTTTGCCGGGTCAGCGCGACTTCCTCCTCGCCCAGCGCCGCGCCGTGCGCCTCCTCTTTGCCCGCCTTGTTCGGCGAGCCGAAGCCGATGACCGTGCGGCAGATAATCAGGGACGGTTTGTCCTTCACGCTCTGCGCTTCCTGAATCGCTTTTTTCACCGCCTCAGGGTCGTGGCCATCGATCTCGTGCACCACGTGCCAGTGATAGGCTTCAAAGCGTTTTGCCGTGTCGTCGGTAAACCAGCCTTCGGTCTCCCCGTCGATGGAGATGCCGTTGTGATCGTAGAAGCCAATCAGCTTGCCGAGCCCCAGCGTGCCCGCCAGGGAGCAGACCTCATGGGAAATCCCCTCCATCAGGCAGCCGTCACCCATAAACACGTAGGTATAGTGGTCGACAATTTCGTGGTCCGGCTGGTTAAACTGCGCCGCCAGCGTGCGTTCGGCAATTGCCAGCCCAACCGCATTGGCCAGCCCCTGACCGAGCGGCCCGGTGGTGGTCTCCACCCCTGGCGTATAGCCAATCTCAGGGTGCCCCGGCGTTTTGGAGTGCAGCTGGCGGAAGTTTTTCAGCTCCTCAAGCGGCAGATCGTAGCCGGAAAGGTGCAGCAGGCTGTAGAGCAGCATTGAGGCGTGACCGTTGGAGAGAATAAAGCGGTCGCGATCGTACCAGGTCGGGTCATTGGGGTTGTGCTTCAGAAAGTCGTTCCACAGCACTTCGGCAATATCAGCCATGCCCATCGGCGCGCCGGGGTGGCCGGAATTGGCTTTTTGCACGGCATCCATGCTGAGGGCGCGAATGGCATTGGCTAGCTCTTTACGGGACATAGTTCACTCCGTGGCAAGGTTAAAGTTTGGCGGCGAGAAGATCTTCAAGTTTGCGCTGGTCGACGGCGAACTGGCGGATGCCGTCCGCCAGTTTTTCCACGGCCATGGCGTCCTGATTGTGCTCCCAGCGGAACTCCGCTTCGGTCATGGATTTTGGTTTTGGCAGAACGGTGGAGGTCGGCACCAGCTTGCGTATCACCGTTTCTTCTTTGTCCTGTAGCTCCTGAAGCAGGTTAGGGGAGATGGTCAGACGGTCGCAGCCTGCCAGGGCGAGGATCTGCTCGGTACGGCGGAAGCTGGCCCCCATCACGATGGTTTCGTAGCGGTGCTGTTTGTAGTAGTCGTAGATATTACGGACCGATTTCACGCCCGGATCCTCTTCCACCACGTATGGATCCATCGGCTGTTTCGCCTGATACCAGTCGTAGATGCGCCCGACAAACGGCGAGACGAGGAACACACCCGCCTCAGCGCAGGCGCGCGCCTGGGCAAACGAGAACAGCAGCGTCAGGTTGCAGTGGATGCCTTCTTTCTCCAGCACCTCTGCCGCGCGGATGCCTTCCCAGGTGGAGGCCAGCTTGATCAGAATGCGTGATTTATCGATCCCCTGCTCCTCGTACAGTTCCACCAGGCGGCGGGCTTTGTTAATGCTTTTTTCTTTATCAAACGAGAGGCGGGCGTCGACTTCGGTCGAGACGCGGCCCGGGATGCTTTTAAGAATTTCCGCACCAAAATTAACCGCCAGCTTGTCGCTGGCTTCGGCGACCTGCTGCTCCTGCGTTTTCCCGCGCTGTTTACCGTAGGCAATGGCGTCATCAATCAGATGGCTAAAATGGGCAAGCCCGGCCGCTTTGAGCAGTAGCGAAGGGTTGGTGGTCGCGTCCTCCGGCTGATAGTGGCGAATCGACTCGATATCGCCGCTGTCTGCAACCACGGTGGTGAATTTTTTGATGCCGTCTAGCTGGTTCATAAATGATTACTCCTTGGAAATAAAAGAGTTAGATGAGTGCGTTAGTTCACACTTCTGAAAAAATCATGATGGACTTAACAAAAAAGCATAGCAGACGGGGGAGGCATTGCTTTTGAGACGGGTAACATGGCTGTTATAAATTGATAACAATTTTTAATGTGTGATGGTGAGAGTTTGGCTGCCTTCAAAGTTTAGGAGGCGGCCTGAGGCGATACTAGGCGGCACACCAGGGTGTGCATCAGGATCGCTTACGTCACCCTTTTGACCGATACGTGAAAGGAAAAATAAGATGGATGAGCAGTTGAAACAGAGTGCCCTCGATTTTCACGAGTTTCCTGTCCCGGGGAAAATCCAGGTCTCCCCAACCAAGCCGCTGGCAACCCAGCGCGATCTGGCGCTGGCCTATTCGCCGGGCGTGGCTGCACCGTGTCTGGAAATCGAAAAAGACCCGCTGGCGGCCTACAAATACACCGCGCGTGGCAACCTTGTCGCCGTGATCTCTAACGGCACGGCGGTGCTGGGGCTGGGCAACATCGGCGCGCTGGCTGGTAAGCCGGTGATGGAAGGGAAGGGGGTACTGTTCAAGAAATTCGCCGGTATCGACGTGTTCGATATCGAGGTGGACGAACTCGATCCTGACAAATTCATCAACGTGGTGGCCGCGCTGGAGCCGACCTTCGGCGGGATCAACCTGGAAGACATCAAAGCGCCGGAATGTTTCTATATCGAGCAGAAGCTGCGCGAGCGTATGAACATTCCCGTGTTCCACGATGACCAGCACGGGACCGCGATTATCAGCACCGCCGCGATTCTGAATGGCCTGCGCGTGGTAGAGAAAAATCTCTCCGACGTGCGCATGGTGGTCTCTGGCGCAGGCGCCGCGGCCATCGCCTGTATGAACCTGCTGGTGGCGCTGGGTATGCAGAAACACAACATTGTGGTCTGCGACTCCAAAGGCGTTATCTATAAAGACCGCGAGCCGAACATGGCGGAAACCAAAGCGGCGTACGCGGTCGACGACGACGGTAAACGCACCCTGGACGACGTGATTGACGGCGCGGATATCTTCCTCGGCTGCTCCGGTCCGAAAGTACTGACCCAGGAGATGGTGAAGAAGATGGCGCGTGCGCCAATGATCCTGGCCCTGGCGAACCCTGAGCCGGAAATCCTGCCGCCGCTGGCGAAAGCGGTGCGTGAAGACGCCATCATTTGTACCGGCCGTTCGGACTACCCGAACCAGGTCAACAACGTGCTCTGCTTCCCGTTCATCTTCCGCGGTGCGCTGGACGTCGGCGCAACGGCGATCAACGAAGAGATGAAGCTCGCCGCCGTTCACGCAATCGCGGAGCTGGCGCACGCCGAGCAGAGCGAAGTGGTTGCCTCTGCCTACGGCGATCAGGATCTGAGCTTCGGCCCGGACTACATCATTCCAAAACCGTTCGACCCGCGTCTGATTGTTAAAATTGCGCCAGCCGTTGCCAAAGCGGCGATGGACTCCGGCGTGGCGACGCGTCCGATCCACGATTTCGACGCGTACGTCGATAAGCTCACCGAGTTCGTCTATAAAACGAACCTGTTCATGAAGCCGATCTTCTCCCAGGCGCGCGCCGACGCGAAGCGCGTGGTGCTGGCGGAAGGGGAAGAGGCGCGCGTGCTGCACGCCACCCAGGAGCTGATCACCTTAGGCCTGGCGAAGCCGATCCTGATTGGTCGTCCGAGCGTGATTGAAATGCGTATCCAGAAGCTGGGCCTGCAGATTAAGCCGGGCGTCGACTTCGAGATCGTGAACAACGAATCCGATCCGCGCTTCAAAGAGTACTGGAGCGAATACTACGCGATCATGAAGCGCCGGGGGATCACCCAGGAGCAGGCGCAGAAAGCGGTGATCAGCAACACGACGGTGATCGGCGCGATCATGGTGCATCGCGGCGAGGCGGACGCGCTGATCTGCGGCACAATCGGCGATTACCACGAGCACTTTAGCGTGGTGCAGGAGATCTTCGGCTATCGCGACGGCGTCCATACCGCCGGGGCGATGAACGCGCTGCTGCTGCCAAGCGGCAACACCTTTATTGCGGATACTTACGTTAACGACGATCCGACCCCGGACGAGCTGGCGGAAATCACGGTGATGGCCGCCGAGACCGTGCGTCGCTTTGGTATCGAGCCGAAGGTGGCGCTGCTGTCGCACTCTAACTTTGGTTCGTCTAAATCCGCGGCGGCCTGCAAAATGCGTCAGACGCTGGAGCTGGTGCGCGAGCGTGCGCCGGAGCTGATGATTGACGGGGAAATGCACGGCGATGCCGCGCTGGTGGAAAGCATCCGTAACGAACGTATGCCGGACAGCCCGCTGAAGGGATCGGCCAATATACTGATTATGCCGAACGTGGAAGCGGCGCGTATCAGCTATAACCTGCTGCGCGTCTCCAGCTCTGAAGGGGTGACCGTAGGACCGGTACTGATGGGCGTAGCGAAACCGGTGCATGTGTTAACGCCGATTGCCTCCGTGCGCCGTATCGTGAATATGGTGGCGCTGGCGGTGGTTGAGGCGCAGACGCAGCCGCTGTAATTTTTACCCTCACCCTAACCCTCCCCCAAAGGGAGAGGGGATAAGGGCTACACCCAATCCCGAACCTGAATAAACTCACGCAAGGCAGCCTCCGGGCTGCCTTCTTTTGGTTCGTAACAGTACTCCCAGCGCACCAGCGGCGGCATCGACATCAGAATCGACTCCGTGCGCCCGCCGGTCTGCAGGCCGAACAGCGTCCCGCGATCCCATACCAGGTTGAACTCCACGTAGCGCCCGCGGCGGTAAAGCTGGAACTCGCGCTCGCGCACGCCGTAATCGGTATTTTTACGACGCTCGACAATCGGCAGATAGGCGTCGGTGTAGCCTTCGCCTACCGCGCGCATAAAGCTGAACGCGGTATCAAAATCAGGCGCGTTGAGATCGTCAAAGAACAGCCCGCCGATGCCGCGCTGCTCGTCGCGGTGCTTCAGGTAAAAGTAGTCATCGCACCACTTTTTGAATTTCGGGTAGACGTCTTCGCCAAACGGCAGGCAAAGGTCCCGCGCGGTGGTGTGCCAGTGCACGGCATCCTCTTCGAAGCCGTAGTAGGGCGTTAAATCGAAACCGCCGCCGAACCACCAGACCGGGTCGGCGCCCGGTTTTTCCGCAATGAAAAAGCGCACGTTGGCATGGCTGGTGGGCACGAACGGGTTGTGCGGGTGCACTACGAGCGAGACGCCCATCGCCTCGAAGCTGCGGCCCGCGAGTTCAGGACGATGCGCCGTCGCAGACGCGGGCATGGCGTCGCCGTGAACGTGGGAAAAATTCACGCCCGCCTGTTCGAAGATGCCGCCGTTACGCAGCACCCGGCTGCGCCCGCCGCCACCGGCCTCGCGCTGCCAGGTATCTTCCTGAAATTCACCGCCGTCTGCGGCGGCCAGTTTCTGGCAGATTTCATCCTGCAGCTGAAGCAGGAAGGTTTTGACCAGTTGAGCATCGGGTTTCATCAACGTTTCCTGGAGTGCGCTTTTTGGTTATCGAACCAGTTGAAGTAACTGATAATGCCGGAGGCGATGGCGTTGGCGATCTTCTGACGAAACGCCGTGGTGCCGAGGAGCCGCTCTTCTTCCGGGTTGGTAATAAAGGACGTTTCCACCAGCACGGACGGGATGGACGGCGATTTCAGCACCACGAACGCCGCCTGCTCGGTGCTTTTGCTGTGCAGGCGGTGCACCGGCTTAATCCGCTTGAGGATATGCGAGCCGAGCGTCAGGCTGTTTTTAATCGTATCCGTCTGCACGAGGTCGAACAGCACCTGCTGTAGAAGATGATCTTTGTCAGTGGCTTTCTTCCCGGCGACTTCATCCGCCCGGTTTTCGCGGTCGGAGAGGTATTTTGCCATGGCGCTACTGGCGCCACGGTTGGAAAGCGCAAACACCGAGGCGCCGGCCGCGGAAGGGTTGGTAAAGCCGTCGGCGTGGATCGACATAAACAGATCCGCACCGTGCTGGTGGGCGATCTCAACGCGGTCATACAGCGGAATAAAGGTGTCGCCAGAGCGCGTCAGACGGGCGTCAATGCCGTTGCTGCGTAAAATTGCGCGCACGTTTTTTGCAATTGCCAGCACGACGTGTTTTTCTTTCGACCCGTTTTTGCCGATGGCGCCGGTATCAATACCGCCGTGGCCCGGGTCGAGCATCACCAGGCGCTTCGCGCCCGGCTTTTTGGTTTTCGGTTTGCTGTGTCCGTTACTGGTTTTGAGCGTGCTCTCGTCTTTTGCCTGAGCCTGCTTTGCGATGCCCGTTAACGTTAAGGCCGCCAGCCCCGCTTTGAGAACCTGACGACGCGATGTGAGTGCTTTTAATGGTTTGAATGTGCTCATGCGGCCTGAATACTAAAAAATGGGGTCCTGGTGTTATATCGTATCGTGTTTCCCGTTACGACAGTCCATATTGATAATTGTTTTACTTTTCATTTCAATACGTGACAAAGTGACATTATGCCAAATTTTGGCGAGATTTTCCCCGGTTATTGGCGAAAGGCAAGCTTCGCGCCATAATCACTGTTTTTAAACCCGAAAAGGCGGTTAATACCATGGAGATACGCGTTTTTCGCCAGGAAGATTTCGAAGAGGTGATCACCCTTTGGGAGCGCTGCGATCTGCTGCGTCCGTGGAACGATCCGGAAATGGATATCGAACGTAAGGTGAATCACGACGTCAGTCTGTTTTTGGTCGCGGAAGTCAACGGCGAGGTTGTGGGAACGGTCATGGGCGGTTATGACGGTCACCGCGGCTCGGCCTATTATCTGGGCGTCCACCCCGAATACCGTGGCCGCGGCATCGCCAATGCGCTGCTGAACCGGCTCGAGAAGAAGCTGATCGCCCGTGGCTGCCCGAAAATCCAGATCATGGTGCGGGAAGATAACGACGTGGTGCTGGGCATGTATGAGCGCCTGGGCTACGAGCACTCCGACGTGCTGAGTTTAGGAAAGCGTCTGATCGAAGATGAAGAGTACTGAGATCCACCCGGCAGACTATGACGCGCAGGGCCGCGTCAGGCTGCCCTTTTTATTCTGGTGCGTTCTGCTGCTCCAGGCCCGGACCTGGGTGCTGTTTGTGATGGCTGCCGCGTCGCGCGGGCAGGGCGACACGCTGCTGAATCTCTTTTATCCCGATCATGACGCCTTCTGGCTCGGCTTGCTGCCGGGCGTACCGGCGGTGGTCGCTTTTTTATGCAGCGGACGACGGCATGCGATCCCCCGTTTTTGGGGCGCGCTTCGCTGGCTGCTGGTCCTCGCCCAGGTTGCGCTGCTCTTCTGGCAGCCGGTACTCTGGTGGTACGGTGAACCGCTGACGGGCACCGGCGTTGCGCTGGTGGTTGCCGATATTGTGGCCCTGCTGTGGCTGCTGACCAACCCGCGTCTTCGCGCCTGTTTTGCGCATCAGGATGATTAATCCGGCACTTTTTGCCGATGTCGCACTCCAACAAGCGTTGATTTAACAAGAAAGGACGTTTCAATGAAATCGCTGCGTTTATTTTTATGCGCTCTCCCGCTGGCGTTGACCGGCTGTTCGACGCTCTCCTCCATTAACTGGTCCGCCGCGTATCCGTGGAACTGGTTTGGCTCATCAACGGAAGTGACCGAGCAGGGCGTGGGGAAAATTACCGCCGCGACGGCGCTGGATCAGGACGCTATTCAGGATGCGCTCAGCGGCGATTACCGCCTGCGCAGCGGCATGAAAACGGAGAATGGCAATATTGTTCGCTATTACGAAGCGCTGAAGGGTGACAAGCTTGCGCTGGTGATCAACGGTGACAAAGGCACCGTAAACCGTATCGCTGTGATGGATGAAGATATTCCGACGGCGAGCGGTGTAAAAGTGGGTACGCCGTTCAGCGAACTTTATAAGCAGGCTTTTGGCAACTGCACCAGCCTGCCGTCTGACGACAAAGTCGCGGTGGAATGTAAGGCTGAAGGCAGCCAGCACATCAGCTATGTCTTCACCGGAACCTGGAGCGGTCCGGAAGGACTGATGCCGTCTGACGACACGCTCAAGAGCTGGAAAGTGAGCAAAATACTCTGGAAGCAGTAATTTGCGCCTGAACAAACCGCCTCGCTGAAATCCGGGTATAATAGCCGCCATCAATGCCACGCTGACGTGGCATCTTTATTTCAGGAGGAGCGATGTCTCAGGTTCAGAGTGGCATTTTGCCAGAACATTGCCGCGCGGCGATTTGGATTGAAGCCAATGTTAAAGGGGACGTGGATGCCCTGCGTGCGGCCAGTAAAGCGTTTGTTGATAAGCTGGCAACCTTCCAGGCCAAATTCCCGGAAGCCCACCTCGGCGCCGTTGTTGCCTTTGGCAATAACGTCTGGCGTCAGCTGAGCGGTGGCGAAGGGGCGGAAGAGCTGAAAGACTTCATCCCTTACGGCAAAGGTCTGGCTCCGGCAACTCAGTACGACGTGCTGATCCATATTCTCTCCCTGCGTCACGACGTGAATTTCTCCGTTGCCCAGGCGGCAGTAGCGGCTTTTGGCGACAGCATTGAGGTGCAGGAAGAGGTTCACGGCTTCCGCTGGGTGGAAGAGCGCGATCTGAGCGGCTTCGTCGACGGCACCGAAAACCCGGCGGGTGAAGAGACGCGTCGCGACGTGGCGGTGATCAAAGACGGCGTGGACGCGGGCGGCAGCTACGTGTTCGTGCAGCGCTGGGAGCACAACCTCAAGCAGCTTAACCGCATGAGCGTGCACGATCAGGAGATGATGATTGGCCGCACTAAAGAAGCCAACGAAGAGATCGACGGCGACGACCGTCCAGTAACCTCTCACCTGACCCGCGTTGACCTCAAAGAAGACGGCAAAGGGCTGAAGATTGTCCGCCAGAGCCTGCCGTACGGCACGGCAAGCGGCACGCACGGCCTCTACTTCTGCGCCTACTGCGCGCGCCTGTATAACATCGAGCAGCAGCTGCTGAGCATGTTCGGCGATACCGACGGCAAGCGCGACGCCATGCTGCGCTTCACCAAACCGGTGACCGGCGGCTATTACTTTGCGCCGTCCGTTGAGCGTCTGCTGGCGCTGTAATGTCCTTTCTCCCTCTCCCTGCGGGAGAGGGCTGGGGTGAAGGCATCAGGCCTCACCCTTATTCCCTTTTCTGCTTCTAAATCACCAAACGGTATATAAAACCGTTACTCCTTTCATCCCCGTTATAAATATTATGACTATAAGATAGTCATCACATTTATAAGGGTGCGCAATGGCCGTTACTGTACTGAAAAAAGGAACTCTGGCGCTGGCAGGTTTACTGCTGGTGGCACAGGCGCAGGCGACTGAACTGTTAAACAGTTCGTATGACGTCTCCCGCGAGCTGTTTGCCGCCCTTAATCCCCCGTTTGAACAGCAGTGGGCGAAAGACAATAACGGCGACAAGCTTACCATCAAGCAGTCCCACGCCGGATCGTCCAAGCAGGCGCTGGCGATTTTGCAGGGCCTGAAAGCGGATGTGGTGACCTACAACCAGGTGACTGACGTGCAGATCCTGCATGACAAAGGCAAGCTCATCCCGGCGGACTGGCAGAGTCGTCTGCCGAACAACAGCTCCCCGTTCTATTCCACCATGGGCTTCCTGGTGCGTAAGGGCAACCCGAAGAATATCCACGACTGGAGCGACCTGGTGCGTTCCGACGTGAAGCTGATTTTCCCGAACCCAAAAACCTCCGGTAACGCTCGCTACACCTATTTAGCCGCGTGGGGCGCGGCCGACAAGGCTGACGGTAATGATAAAGCCAAAACCGAGCAGTTCATGACCCAGTTCCTGAAAAACGTCGAAGTGTTTGATACCGGCGGCCGCGGGGCGACCACGACCTTCGCGGAGCGTGGTCTCGGCGACGTGCTGATCAGCTTTGAATCGGAAGTGAATAACATCCGCAAACAGTACGAAGCGCAGGGCTTCGAGGTCGTTATCCCGAAAACCAACATCCTGGCCGAGTTCCCGGTGGCGTGGGTGGATAAAAACGTGCAGGCAAACGGTACCGAGAAAGCGGCAAAAGCCTATCTCAACTACCTGTACAGCCCGCAGGCGCAGACCATCATTACCGATTACTACTACCGCGTGAACAACCCGGACGTAATGAACAAGCTGAAAGATAAGTTCCCGCAGACCGATTTGTTCCGCGTGGAAGATCATTTCGGCTCCTGGCCTGATGTGATGAAAACGCATTTTGCCAGCGGCGGTGAGTTAGACAAACTGCTGGCGGCGGGGCATAAGTAATGTTTGCAGTTTCGACAAAACGCGTGCTGCCGGGCTTTACCTTGAGCCTCGGGACAAGCCTGCTGTTCGTCTGCCTGATCCTGCTGTTGCCGCTCAGCGCGCTGGTGATGCAGCTTGCTCAGATGAGCTGGGCGCAGTACTGGGACGTGGTCACCAACCCGCAGGTGGTGGCGGCCTACAAGGTGACGCTGCTGTCGGCGTTTGTTGCCTCCATTTTTAACGGCGTGTTTGGCCTGCTGATGGCGTGGATCTTAACCCGCTATCGCTTCCCGGGCCGCACGCTGCTTGACGCCCTGATGGATCTGCCGTTTGCGCTGCCGACGGCGGTGGCAGGCTTAACCCTCGCGTCGCTCTTCTCTGTGAACGGGCTGTACGGCGAGTGGCTGGCGAAATTTGATATCAAAGTGACCTACACCTGGCTCGGTATCGCGGTGGCGATGGCCTTTACCAGCATCCCGTTTGTGGTTCGTACCGTGCAGCCGGTGCTGGAAGAGTTGGGTCCGGAATACGAAGAAGCGGCGGAAACGCTGGGTGCCACGCGCTGGCAGAGCTTCCGCAAGGTGGTTCTGCCGGAACTCTCTCCGGCGCTGATGGCGGGCGTTGCGCTGTCGTTTACCCGCAGCCTCGGTGAGTTCGGCGCGGTGATTTTTATCGCCGGGAACATCGCCTGGAAAACGGAAGTCACCTCGCTGATGATTTTCATCCGTTTGCAGGAGTTTGATTATCCGGCGGCGAGCGCGATTGCCTCGGTGATCCTGGCGGCCTCGCTGCTGCTGCTGTACTCGATTAACACTCTGCAAAGTCGCTTTGGTCGACGTGTGGTAGGTCACTGATGGCGGAAGTTACGCAATTGAAGCGATACGATGCACCCCGCATCAACTGGGGCAAATGGTTTCTGATTGGCGTGGGCGTGCTGGTTTCCGCCCTCATTCTCGTCGTGCCGACGGTTTATATCTTCGTCCAGGCGTTCAGCAAAGGGCTGATGCCCGCGCTGGAAAATCTGGCGAACCCGGATATGCTGCATGCCATCTGGCTGACGGTGCTGATTGCGCTGATCACCGTGCCGGTGAACCTCGTGTTCGGGACCCTGCTGGCCTGGCTGGTAACCCGCTTTAACTTCCCGGGACGTCAGCTGCTGCTGACCCTGCTGGACATTCCTTTCGCCGTATCGCCGGTGGTGGCGGGTCTGGTGTACCTGCTCTTTTACGGCTCCAACGGTCCGTTGGGCGGCTGGCTGGACGAGCATAACCTGCAGATCATGTTCGCCTGGCCGGGCATGGTGCTGGTCACCATCTTCGTGACCTGTCCGTTTGTGGTGCGTGAGCTGGTGCCGGTGATGTTAAGCCAGGGGAGCAACGAAGACGAAGCGGCGGTGCTGCTGGGCGCTTCCGGCTGGCAGATGTTCCGCCGCGTGACGCTGCCGAACATTCGCTGGGCGCTGCTTTACGGCGTGGTGCTGACCAACGCCCGTGCGATCGGTGAGTTTGGTGCCGTGTCCGTCGTCTCCGGCTCCATCCGGGGTGAAACCCTGTCGCTGCCGCTCCAGATTGAGCTGCTGCAGCAGGACTACAACACCATCGGCTCGTTTACTGCCGCAGCGTTGCTGACGCTGATGGCCATTTTGACCCTGTTTTTGAAGAGTGTGGTGCAGTGGCGTTTAGAAAATCAGGAAAAACGTCAGCATCAGGAGGGAAATCATGAGCATTGAGATTGCCAATATTAAGAAGTCTTTTGGTCGCACCCAGGTGCTGAATGATATCTCGCTGGATATCCCTTCCGGACAAATGGTGGCGCTGCTGGGGCCGTCCGGCTCGGGCAAAACCACGCTGCTGCGTATTATCGCCGGGCTTGAGCATCAGACCAGCGGGCACATCCGCTTTCACGGCACCGACGTGAGCCGCCTGCACGCCCGCGATCGTAAAGTAGGATTTGTATTCCAGCATTACGCGCTGTTCCGCCACATGACCGTGTTCGACAACATCGCGTTTGGCCTGACCGTGCTGCCGCGTCGCGAACGTCCGGATACGGCAACCATTAAGGCCAAAGTGACCAAACTGCTGGAGATGGTGCAGCTGGCGCATCTGGCGGACCGTTTCCCGGCCCAGCTTTCCGGCGGGCAGAAACAGCGCGTGGCGCTGGCGCGCGCGCTGGCCGTTGAGCCGCAAATTCTGCTGCTGGATGAACCCTTCGGCGCGCTGGATGCGCAGGTGCGTAAAGAGCTGCGCCGCTGGCTGCGTCAGCTGCATGAAGAGCTGAAATTCACCAGCGTCTTCGTGACCCACGATCAGGAAGAGGCGATGGAAGTTGCGGATCGCGTGGTGGTCATGAGTCAGGGCAACATTGAGCAGGTTGACGAGCCAGAGCAGCTCTGGCGTGAACCGGCGACCCGCTTCGTGCTGGAGTTTATGGGCGAGGTAAACCGTCTTCAGGGTACTATTCGCGGTGGACAGTTCCACGTGGGCGCGCACCGCTGGCCGCTGGGCTATACCTCCGCGCATCAGGGGCCGGTCGATCTGTTCCTGCGTCCGTGGGAAGTGGACGTGAGCCGCCGAACCAGCCTGGATTCACCGCTGCCGGTGCAGGTGCTGGAAGCTAGCCCTAAAGGTCACTACACCCAATTGGTGGTACAGCCGCTGGGCTGGTATACCGAGCCGCTGACCGTGGTCATGCGCGACGACGTGCCGCCGCACCGTGGCGAGCGCCTGTTTGTCGGGCTGCAGCACGCCCGTATTTATCACGGGAAGGAGCGCATCGAGACGCGCGAGGATATTGCTCTGGCGGAGTCAGCCTGATAGGTTAATGCGTATGTTTTTCGCCCGGTGGCGTAATGCTTACCGGGCTTTTTATTGAGCAAAAATCGTGAATACACTCGAACACACCATCGGCAACACTCCTCTGGTCAAGCTTCAGCGCATGGGGCCAGACAACGGCAGTGAAATCTGGGTCAAACTCGAAGGCAATAACCCAGCGGGGTCGGTGAAAGACCGCGCGGCGCTGTCGATGATTGTCCAGGCCGAAAAACGCGGAGAAATTAAGCCTGGCGACGTGCTCATAGAGGCCACCAGCGGCAACACCGGTATCGCCCTGGCGATGATTGCGGCGCTGAAAGGCTACCGCATGAAGCTACTGATGCCGGACAATATGAGCCAGGAGCGCCGCGCCGCGATGCGTGCCTACGGGGCCGAGCTGATTCTGGTGACCAAAGAGCAGGGAATGGAAGGTGCGCGCGACCTGGCGTTAGAAATGGCCGAGCGCGGCGAAGGTAAACTGCTGGATCAGTTCAACAACCCGGACAACCCGTACGCGCACTACACCACCACCGGCCCGGAAATCTGGCAGCAAACCGACGGGCGTATCACCCATTTTGTCTCCAGCATGGGCACCACCGGCACCATTACCGGGGTATCACGTTTTCTGCGCGAGCAGGAAAAAGCCGTCACCATCGTTGGCCTCCAGCCGGAAGAGGGGAGCAGCATTCCGGGCATTCGCCGCTGGCCGGCGGAGTATATGCCCGGCATCTTTAATGCGCAGCTGGTGGATCAGGTGCTGGATCTTCACCAGCGCGAGGCGGAAAATACCATGCGTGAGCTGGCCGTGCGCGAAGGTATCTTCTGCGGCGTCAGCTCGGGCGGCGCGGTAGCGGGTGCGATTCGGGTAGCGCAGGCAAACCCGGGTGCCGTAGTGGTGGCGATTATTTGCGATCGCGGCGATCGCTATCTGTCTACCGGCGTCTTTGGTGAAGAGAGTTATTCGCAGGGGGCGGGGATTTAAGCGTCATGGAGATGATTCTATTCCGGGATAACACCCGGGCGCAGCAAACCGACATTGTCGCCGTGCAGTCGCAGGTGGTTTACGGCAGCGTGGGGAACAGCATTGCGGTACCGAATATTCGTACCCACAGGCTGAACGTTACCGCCGTGCCGACGGTACTGTTTAGCAACACGCCGCACTACGACACGTTTTATGGTGGGGTGATCCCCGACGAGTGGTTCAGCGGCTATCTTAAGGCACTGGAAGAGCGCGACATCCTGCGCGAGCTTAAAGCGGTCACCACCGGCTATATGGGCAGCGCCAGCCAGATCGTCCTGCTGGCTCAATGGCTGAAGGCGGTCAAAGCGCAGCATCCTGACCTGCTGGTGCTGGTCGACCCGGTTATCGGCGATATCGACAGCGGTATGTACGTGAAGCCTGAGATCCCGCAGGCGTATCGGGAACACCTGCTGCCGCTGGCGCAGGGGATCACGCCAAACGTCTATGAGCTGGAAGTGTTAAGCGGCAAACCGTGCCGTACGCCTGAGAGCGCCATCTCTGCGGCGCAGGGACTGCTCTCCGACAGCCTGAAATGGGTGGCGATCACCAGCGCGCCGGTGGCCGATGACCCGGAAAACATCCACGTAGTGCTGGTGACGAATGAAGGCGTGACCGTCAGCGCGCATCCGCGCGTAGAAACCGATCTGAAAGGGACGGGCGACCTGTTCTGTTCAGAGCTGGTGAGCGGAATTGTTGAGGGGAAAACCGTTGCCGACGCCATTCGCATGGCCGGCGATCGGGTGACTGATGTGATGCTCTATACCCAGTCGAAAGGCTACGACGAGCTTATCCTACCGGCATAAACAAAAATGGCGCCCGAAGGCGCCATTTTTCTGTGCGGCAAGAATTACTTCTTGATGCGGATAACCGGGGTTTCACCCACGGTGACGCTGCCAGACAGTTTGATCAGTTCTTTGATTTCGTCCATGTTGGAGATAACAACCGGCGTCAGGGTAGACTTGGCTTTTTCTTCCAGCAGTGGCAGATCGAATTCAATTACCGGGTCGCCAACTTTAACACGCTGGCCTTCTTCCGCGATACGTTTGAAGCCTTCGCCTTTCAGTTCAACGGTGTCGATACCGAAGTGAACGAACAGTTCGATACCGCTATCAGATTCGATAGAGAACGCATGGTTGGTTTCAAAAATTTTACCGATGGTGCCGTCAACTGGAGCAACCATTTTGTTGCCAGTTGGTTTGATAGCAATGCCATCACCAACGATTTTCTCAGCAAACACTACATCCGGCACGTCTTCGATGTTGACGATCTCGCCGGAGAGCGGAGCAACAATCTCAATAGTTCCGGAGTCTTTCTTATCATCAGAAACCAGAGATTTCAGTTTATCGAACAAACCCATGATCTTCTCCTAAGCAGTAATTTGGGCCGCATCTCGTGGATTAGCAGATTGTTTTTTCTTCAATGAACTTGTTAACCAGCGTCATTAACTCGTCCGTTGTCGGTTGAGCAAGAGCCTGCTCTGCTAACACCTTCGCATCTTCGAAGTTCGTGTTACGGATAATCTTCTTAATGCGCGGGATGGAAATGGCGCTCATAGAGAATTCGTCCAGACCCATACCCAGCAACAGAAGTGTAGCACGTTCGTCGCCTGCAAGCTCACCACACATGCCAGTCCATTTACCTTCTGCATGAGAAGCATCAATAACTTGCTTGATCAAGTTCAGTACGGACGGTGACATTGGCTGGTAGAGATGTGAAATCATATCATTACCACGGTCAACTGCCAGGGTGTACTGCGTTAAATCATTGGTGCCGATACTAAAGAAATCAACTTCTTTGGCTAAATGACGCGCAATGGTCGCCGCCGCAGGTGTTTCCACCATCACGCCGATCTCGATTGACTCGTCAAACGCTTTACCTTCGTCGCGCAGTTCCTGTTTGTAGATTTCGATCTCTTTCTTCAGTGCACGCACTTCTTCAACAGAGATGATCATCGGGAACATGATGCGCAGTTTACCGAAAGCAGACGCACGCAGGATCGCGCGAACCTGGTCACGCAGGATCTCTTTACGATCCATCGCGATACGGATTGCACGCCAGCCCAGGAACGGGTTCTCTTCTTTCGGGAAGTTCATGTACGGCAGCTCTTTGTCGCCACCGATGTCCATGGTACGGACGATAACCGCCTGAGAGCCGCAGGCTTCAGCCACGGCTTTGTAGGCAGCAAACTGCTCTTCTTCCGTTGGCAGCGCGTCGCGGTCCATGAACAGGAATTCTGTACGATAGAGACCGACGCCTTCCGCACCGTTGCGCTCAGCGCCATCAACGTCGCGGACGGTACCGATGTTTGCGCACACTTCTACCTGATGGCCGTCCAGGGTGATGGCTGGCAGGTCTTTCAGCTTAGCGAGTTCCGCTTTTTCAGTCGCAACCTGCTCCTGAACCGCGCGCAGTTTATCGATCTCTTCATTAGTTGGGTTGACGTAAACCAGATTGTTTACGGCATCCAGAATCAGATAGTCGCCGTTTTTCACCTGAGAGGTGACGCTACCGGTACCCACGATGGCAGGCAGTTCCAGAGAGCGCGCCATGATAGAGGTGTGGGAAGTACGGCCACCCGCGTCGGTGATGAAACCGAGGACCTTTTTCAGGTTCAGCTGTGCGGTTTCAGACGGAGTGAGGTCAGCGGCAACCAGGATGACTTCATCCTGAATCGCGCTCAGGTCGATGATGGCCAGACCCAGGATGTTGCGCAGCAGGCGCTTACCGATGTCACGTACGTCAGCCGCACGCTCTTTCAGGTATTCATCATCCAGTTCTTCCAGGGCAGTTGCCTGACCTTCGATAACTTCATGCGCAGCCGCGTCGGCCGTCATGCCTTTATCTTTAATCAGGGCTATGATTTCCTGCTCCAGCTCCTCATCTTCGAGCAGCATGATGTGCCCTTCGAAGATGGCTTCTTTTTCTTCACCGAAAGTTTCGCCAGCTTTAGTTTTGATTGCTTCCAGTTGCGCAGATGCCTTGGCACGACCGCTCAGAAAACGTTCAACTTCCTGATCAACCTTGTCGGCAGAAATTTTTTTCCGGTCGATGACGATCTCGTCTTCTTTCAGCAGCAGTGCTTTGCCGAAAGCGATACCCGGGGATGCTAAAATGCCTGAAATCATAACCCTACCTTACTTGTGACTGATATTTAAAAGAACCCGGAAACTTACTCGAGCTCAGCCATCAGTTTTACCAGATGCTCAACTGCTTTCTGCTCGTCTTCACCTTCTGCAGAGATGGTGACAACGGTGCCCTGAGTCAGGCCCAGAGTCTGCAGTTTGAACAGGCTTTTTGCGCTCGCGCTTTTGCCGTTGGAAGTCACAGTGATTTCAGAAGTGAAGCCTTTTGCTTCTTTAACAAACTGAGCAGCAGGGCGGGTGTGCAGACCGTTCGGAGCGGTAATGGTAACTTCTTGCTGGAACATTGTATTTCCCCAACTTATAGGTTTAGTGTTGTGGAACTAAAGTCTAGCCTGGCGACTGAACTTTAGCCTGTATTGTTAGCGCTGACGTTTCGATCGTCATTAAACATTATGCAGCGAAAGCAAGACTTGAACCAAATCATAAAATCGATTCAGCAAGGCTATTTCATTCACCGATTAATTTCACGCATCAAAATAATTGCTGGTTTAAATACCAGACCCAACGGGGTGAAGCAATGCCAGGAGGGGCAAAAGTTTGAAGCAGGCCACAAAAAAGCACCTGAAAAGGTGCTTTTTTACGCGTTATTAACATGCTGGCACTACTGTTGCAGTTCTTTTTCGGTAAATAGATCGGCAAACAGTGCGGTGCTCAGATAACGCTCGCCTGAAGAAGGAAGGATAACCACAATGTTCTTGTTGGTAAAGGCTTCATCTTCCTGAAGCTTGAGTGCTGCCGCAACGGCTGCACCGGAAGAGATACCCGCCAGAATGCCTTCTTCATCCATCAGGCGACGCGCGGTAGAAATGGCTTCTTCGTTAGTGATGGTCACCACTTTATCGATCAGCTTCAGATCCAGGTTGCCCGGAATGAAGCCTGCGCCAATACCCTGAATTTTATGCGGGCCTGGTTTAAGCTCTTCACCCGCCAGTGCCTGGGTGATAACCGGTGAGTCAGTTGGCTCAACGGCAACGGTGATCAGGTCTTTTTTACCCTTTGTGCCTTTAATATAGCGTGACACGCCGGTCAGCGTACCGCCGGTACCCACGCCGGAGATAAATACGTCAACCTGGCCGTCGGTATCTTCCCAGATTTCCGGACCGGTGGTCTTCTCGTGAATTTCCGGGTTAGCCGGGTTGCTGAACTGCTGCAGCAGCAGATATTTCGCCGGATCGCTGGCCACAATCTCTTCAGCTTTCTGAATGGCGCCCTTCATGCCCTTCGCGCCTTCGGTCAGCACCAGGTTCGCGCCCAGCGCTTTAAGCAGCTTACGACGCTCGATGCTCATGGTTTCTGGCATAGTCAGCGTCAGCTTGTAGCCGCGTGCGGCAGCCACATAGGCCAGAGCGATACCGGTGTTACCGCTTGTCGGTTCCACCAGCTCAACGCCAGGCTTCAGTACGCCACGTTTTTCAGCATCCCAAATCATGTTTGCACCGATACGGCATTTTACGCTGAAGCTCGGGTTACGTGATTCGACCTTCGCCAGAATGCGTCCATTACCGATACGGTTCAGTCGAACCAGGGGCGTATGACCGATAGTCAGCGAGTTGTCTTCATAAATCTTACTCATGGCCTGTCCTTAACTGTATGAAATTGGGATACCGACCCAGCATACCTGTTGAGCAGGTAGGGGGAAGTAAGGAATTCGCATATCTATATACTGCAAGGAAATAATGGGGATCAGTATGGAATAAGGGGCGGCATAAGCCACCCCTGCTTTACACATTTTTGCATTATTTCCATAACGCGTGCTTAGCACGGTAGCAGTCGACCCACATCGCCGTCGCGCCGCAGACGGCGACGGGCATGATGAACAGATTCAGGAAGGGAATCATGGTGAACAGGCTGGTCAGCGCGCCAAACTGCATATTGGCGACCTTCTGGCTGCGCAGGGCAGTGCGCATCTCTTTAAACGGCACCTTGTGGTTATCGAACGGATAGTCGCAGTACTGGATGGCCAGCATCCAGGCGCTGAACAGAAACCACAGCACCGGCGCCACCGTCTGGCCAATGCCTGGCACAAAGTAGAGGATAAGCAGCACAATCGCGCGGGGCAGGTACCAGGCAAACTTCTCCCACTCGCGCTTCATGATGCGTGGCAGGTCTTTCATGATCCCCAGTACGCCCGTGTCCGGCGGCGTCGCGCCGGTAAGCCGCGCTTCAAGCTGTTCCGCCAGCAGACCGTTAAACGGTGCGGCTATCCAGTTGGCAATCGTCGAAAAGAAGTACCCAAACACCAGCAGCACGGAAATTACCGCCACCGGCCAGAGCAGGTAGTTAAGCCACTGCAGCCAGTCCGGAACGTAACTCATCAGCGACGGGATCCAGCTCTCCAGCTTTGTGAACAGCCACCAGAACGCGCCGCCCATCAGAATAATGTTGATCAACAGCGGCAGAATCACGAAGCGTCGAATCCCCGGCAGGGAGACCAGTTTCCAGCCCTGAGAAAAATACCAGACGCCGCTGCGCGGGGGAGAAGAAGATGTTGAAACCATAGCCAGGCTGTACTCCTTTTTACACAACCAGTGGAATTGCCCGCCTATATTATCCACTTACGGAGCAATGACCAGTTCGGAAATGTTCGAAAAACCAGCAAAAAGCACGATTTCCTTCATCTTTATGCTGTGAATGCTCTGCACACACTTGCACTTGACGTAAACGGCAAATACTCTTAGTGAGTAAATGTTTGCCGTGGTGGCAAGGTGTTAGAACAACAGAGAATATAATGATGCAGGATTTGCGTCTGATATTAATCATTGTTGGCGCGATCGCCATAATCGCTTTACTGGTACATGGTTTCTGGACCAGCCGTAAAGAGCGTTCCTCGATGTTCCGCGATCGCCCACTGAAGCGCATGAAGTCCAGTCGTGACGACGATGACAGTGAAGATGACATCGACGGCAGCGATGACGACGGCGTGGGTGAAGTTCGTGTTCATCGGGTCAATACTGCGCCCGGCGCAGGCCATGGGGAGCATGAAGCGCCTCGTCCTTCGCAGCACCAGTATCAACCGCCGTATGCTTCTGCACAGCCGCGCCAGCCAGCGCCGCAGCCTGTGGAAGAACCGGTGCGCCAGCCGCCGCAACAGCCTGTTTATCAGCAGCCTGCTGCGCCACAGCCGGTTCAACAGCAGCCGGTGCAGCAGCCCGTGCAGCAACAGCCTGCTCAGCCGGTACAACAACCGCAGCAGCCTGTTCACGTACAGCCTGCGCCTCAGCCTGCTCCGGCCCCGCACGTTGAGCCTGAGCCCGTTGTAGAGCCAGAGCCGGTTGTTGAAAAACCACAGCGTAAAGAAGCGGTGATCATCATGAACGTGGCCGCGCATCACGGCAGCCATCTCAACGGTGACGTGCTGCTCAACAGTATTCAACAGGCAGGATTCAAGTTTGGCGATATGAACATTTTCCATCGCCATCTGAGCCCTGACGGTAGCGGTCCGGCGCTGTTCAGCCTGGCCAACATGGTTAACCCTGGTACCTTTGATCCGGAAATGACCGGTGATTTCGTGACCCCGGGCGTCACTATCTTTATGCAGGTGCCTTCTTACGGCGACGAACTGCAAAACTTTAAGCTGATGCTGCAGTCCGCTCAACACATCGCTGACGAAGTCGGTGGCGTGGTGCTTGACGATCAGCGTCGAATGATGACCCCGCAGAAGCTGCGCGAGTATCAGGACCGCATCCGCGAAGTTAAGGAAGCTAACGCGTAATCGTCGCGTTTACTTCAACTCCTCCTCAACCCCCGCCTGTCGGGGGTTTTTTCTCATTGATGGTGCGATATGGACTCAATCGAACAACAACTCACTGAACTGCGAACCACGCTTCGCCATCATGAATACCTCTATCATGTTATGGACGCGCCGGAAGTCCCGGATGCGGAATATGACCGCCTGATGCGCGAGCTGCGCGAGTTAGAGGCGCAGCATCCAGAGCTCATCACGCCGGATTCCCCCACCCAGCGCGTCGGCGCTGAGCCGCTCGGCGCTTTCAGCCAGGTGCGCCATGAGGTGCCGATGCTGTCGCTGGATAACGTATTTGATGAAGAGAGCTTCCTCGCGTTTAACAAACGCGTGCAGGATCGCCTTAAAAGCAGCGACTCCCTCACCTGGTGCTGCGAGCTCAAGCTGGATGGCCTGGCGGTCAGTCTTCTCTACGAAAACGGCGTGCTGGTGCGTGCCGCAACGCGTGGCGACGGTACGACGGGCGAAGACATCACCACCAACGTGCGTACCATCCGCGCGATCCCGCTGAAGCTGCAGGGTGACAACATTCCCGCACGTCTGGAAGTGCGCGGCGAGGTGTTCCTGCCCCAGGCGGGCTTCGAGAAAATTAACGAAGAGGCGCGTCGCACCGGCGGAAAGGTGTTTGCTAACCCGCGTAATGCGGCGGCAGGCTCTCTGCGCCAGCTTGATCCACGTATCACCGCGAAGCGACCGCTTACTTTCTTCTGCTACGGCGTCGGTATTCTGGAGGGCGGCGAGCTGCCGGATACGCACCTCGGACGTCTGCTGCAGTTTAAAGCGTGGGGTCTGCCGGTGAGCAACCGCGTTCAGCTCTGCGACTCGCCGGAAGCGGTGCTGGCGTTCTACCACAAGGTGGAAGAGGACCGCCCGACGCTCGGTTTTGATATTGATGGCGTCGTCATCAAGGTGAATTCACTGGCGCTGCAGGAGCAGCTGGGCTTTGTGGCGCGCGCGCCGCGCTGGGCGGTGGCGTTTAAATTCCCTGCTCAGGAGCAGATGACCTTCGTTCGCGACGTGGAGTTCCAGGTTGGCCGTACGGGGGCGATTACCCCGGTCGCACGTCTGGAGCCCGTACAGGTCGCGGGCGTGCTGGTGAGTAATGCCACGTTGCATAACGCCGATGAAATCGAACGCCTCGGCCTGCGCATTGGTGACAAAGTGGTGATTCGCCGCGCGGGCGACGTTATCCCACAGGTGGTTAACGTCGTCGAGTCAGAACGTCCTGCCGATACGCGCGAGATCGTCTTCCCGACCCACTGCCCGGTGTGCGGCTCCGACGTTGAGCGTGTGGAAGGCGAAGCGGTGGCCCGCTGTACGGGCGGCTTAATCTGTGGTGCGCAGCGTAAAGAGTCGCTGAAGCACTTCGTCTCCCGTCGGGCGATGGACGTCGACGGCATGGGCGACAAGATTATCGATCAGCTGGTCGAGAAAGAGTATGTCCACACGCCAGCGGACCTCTTCAGGTTGACCGCTGGTAAACTGACCGGTCTCGACCGCATGGGACCAAAGTCTGCCCAGAATGTGGTTAACGCGCTGGAAGCCGCAAAAGAAACGACCTTTGCCCGCTTCCTTTACGCGCTGGGCATTCGTGAAGTGGGTGAGGCGACGGCGGCGGGTCTGGCGGCGTACTTTGGTACGCTGGAGGCGCTGGAAAAGGCTAGCATCGACGAGCTGCAGAAAGTCCCTGACGTTGGCATTGTGGTCGCCACGCACGTCTTTAACTTCTTCGCCGAAGAGAGCAACCGTGAAGTTATCGGCAAGCTGCTGGAAGAGGGCATCAAGTGGCCCGCGCCGGTAGTGGTTAACGCCGAAGAGATCGACAGCCCGTTCGCCGGTAAAACGGTAGTCCTGACCGGCAGCCTGAGCCAGCTTTCACGCGACGATGCGAAAGCGCGCCTGGTGGCGCTGGGGGCCAAAGTGGCGGGCAGCGTGTCGAAGAAAACCGACCTGGTGATCGCCGGGGAAGCGGCAGGCTCGAAGCTGGCGAAAGCCCAGGAGCTCGGCATTGAGGTTATCGACGAAGCGGAAATGATGCGTCTGTTAGGAGAGTAACGTGGAGAAAGAACAGCTCGTTGAAATAGCCAATACGGAGATGCCGTTCGGTAAATACAAGGGCCGCAGGCTGATTGATTTGCCGGAGGAGTATCTGCTGTGGTTTGCCCGTAAGGATGAATTCCCGACAGGGCGACTGGGCGAGCTGATGGCTATCACGTTACTGATCAAAACCGAGGGGCTGACCCAGCTGGTTCAGCCCCTGAAACGTCCTTAAGCCTTCGCGGCGCGGGTCTCTTTCTGCGCCAGCTTTTCAGTCTGGCGCTTGTAGCGACGCGCCAGCACCGCGCAGACCATCAGCTGGATCTGGTGGAAAATCATCAGCGGCAGCACCATCATCCCAATCACCGAGGTCGGGAACAGAATATTGGCCATCGGGATACCGTTCGCCAGGCTCTTTTTGGAACCGCAGAAGACAATGGTGATTTCATCCGCTTTGCTGAAGCCGCACCTGCGTGCCACAAATACGTTTACCGCAATCACAATCGCCAGCAGAACGAGGCTGACCACCACGATAAACAGCAGCGAGCCTGCGCCCACCTTATGCCAGATCCCGTTAACCACCGCTTCGCTGAAGGCGGAATAGACCACCAGCAGAATCGACGACTGGTCGGTTTTTGAGATCCATTTCTTGTGCTTTGCCACGAACGCCCCGGTCCATGGACGGGATAAATGTCCCAGGACAAACGGCAGCAGCAGCTGCAGGCAAATTTTTCCAACCTGCTCGAGATTGCCTTCCGCGCCGTGCATGTTCATCAGCAGGCCCACCAGCAGCGGGGAAACGAAAATCCCAAGCAGGCTGGATGCTGAGGCCGAGCAGACCGCGGCCGCAACGTTCCCTCCGGCGAGAGAGGTAAAGGCAATGGCGGACTGCACGGTAGCCGGCAGAATACAGAGATACAGGAAACCGGTGTAGAGCGCCGGGTCGACGTTAACCGGCGCCCACCAGGCAAACAGCACTCCGAGGATTGGGAACAGAATGAACGTGCTGCACATCACCCAGAGATGCAGCCGCCAGTGGCTACCGCCGGCAATAATGGCTTCGCGGGAGAGTTTTGCACCGTGCATAAAGAACAGCAGCGCGATGGCGGCCGTCGTCAGCCCTTCAAAAAACGGGACGAAGCCCCCGCGGGCGGGGAAAAACGAGGCCAGTAAAACGGTAACCACCAGGGTAAGCGTGAACGGATCAAGAATACGAAATAGTTTCATAATGACTCCTGAAATCAGATGTCGCTATTGTGCTTTTTTCTATTTGAGAAATAAAATTGATTTATTGCATCCATTCATGAATGAAACAGATGAATTATTCCTTACGTCAGCTTCGTATTTTCGTCACCGTCGCTCACGCCCGCAGCTTTAGCCGGGCAGGCGAGAAGATTGGGCTGAGCCAGTCGGCGGTCAGCCACAGCGTGAAAGAGCTGGAGAATCAGACCGGGGTGAAGTTGCTTGACCGCACCACGCGCGAAGTGGTGCTGACCGAAGCGGGGCAGCAGCTGGCCCTGCGCCTCGAACGGCTGCTTGATGAGCTAAACAGCACGCTCAGAGACGTGGGGAGGCTGGGGCAGCAGCTTTCGGGGACCGTGCGCGTCGCGGCCAGTCAGACAATCTCTGCACACCTTATCCCGCAGTGTATTGCCGAGGGAAGCCACCGCTATCCGGATATTGATTTTGTCCTGCATGACAGGCCGCAGCAGTGGGTGCTGGAGAGCATCCGCCAGGGCGATGTGGATTTTGGTATTGTGATCGATCCCGGCCAGGCGAGCGATCTGGCGTGTGAAAGCGTACTTTCCGAGCCATTCTTGCTGCTCTGCCGTGACGACGACCCGCTGGCCACGTTGCCGGAAGTCAGCTGGCAGTGTCTGACGGACGCGAACCTGGTTTTACAGGATTATGCCTCGGGCAGTCGTCCGCTGATTGATTCCGCGCTGGTGAATCAGGGCGTAAAAGCAACGATCGTGCAGGAGATTGGTCACCCGGCGACGCTGTTTCCCATGGTGGAAGCCGGCATTGGCATCAGCGTGTTGCCCGCCCTGGCGCTTCCCCTGCCGCAGGGAAGCCGGCTGGCCGTCAGGCGATTAGCGCCCGTTGTTGAGCGAAAGCTGATGCTGGTGCGGCGAAAAAATCGCTCACTCTCGGGGGCGGCGCAGGCTATCTGGGAAGTGGTGCGTATCCAGGCACAACGATTAACCGAAGCCCGCATACGCGACCCACTGTTTAACGCATCAGAAGATTAGATGTAGATATCAATCTGATTATTGTCTGAAGGGTTATTCACACCTTCCACTTTGCCCAGCTTTTGATCCTGCTTCTTTTGGGCCTCTTCTGCCTGCTGGCGCTGCAGTGAGGCGAGCTGCGCCTGAAGCACTTTGATCTGGGTCTGAATAAGTTCCTGCTGCTTCTTCTTCTCATCAGCGCTGCCGGTGCTGTTCGCCAGCTCTTTTAACTGCTGAGTCAGCTTTTTGATCTTGTCAATAATACTGCTGATCTGGGAAGCGATGTCGTTACTGCCAGAAGCACCACTCCCACCGCTGCTGGTTTGAATCATCTGGGTTGAAGCCTGAATGGTCGTCATAGTCTTTCCTCGCGTTATAAAACAGAGGTATCGGCACCAACGGGATTAGCTTGAGCAAAACTGCCATATCTGGCGGGGAGTAACATCGATACGCAATCAGTATTAATGATGCGTTACTGGAGGTCGAAAGTAGACAAACTGCGGATAGCAAAAAAGCGCCTTTAGGGCGCTTTTTTACACTGGTGGGTCGTGCAGGATTCGAACCTGCGACCAATTGATTAAAAGTCAACTGCTCTACCAACTGAGCTAACGACCCGAAATGGTGGGCGATGACGGGCTCGAACCGCCGACCCCCTCCGTGTAAAGGAGATGCTCTACCAACTGAGCTAATCGCCCATTTCGGAACTACTGCGATAAGGTGAGAATGGTGGGCGATGACGGGCTCGAACCGCCGACCCCCTCCGTGTAAAGGAGATGCTCTACCAACTGAGCTAATCGCCCAATCTCAATTCTTATCTACACTGCGAGTCTACCGAAGTAGATGGTGGGTGATGACGGGCTCGAACCGCCGACCCCCTCCGTGTAAAGGAGATGCTCTACCAACTGAGCTAATCACCCCCGCTGTGTGGAGTCGCATTATAGGGAGAGTTGAAAATGAGTCAACGCATTTTCTAAAGTTTTTATTCGTTCGTCGTAAAATTAAACAAAACGATCGCGAAACGGGCAATGGCGCATGATTTCTAAACAAAAATCGCAAACTCGGTCACGATAAAGGGATCAACATTGAGGAATCCCCCCACAGTGATAGAATATTGCCCATCGTTTTTTCCCCAGGATTTGCCGATTGCCGGCATCTTTATAACGTAAGGCCATTTCATGAAAATCAAAACTCGCTTCGCGCCGAGCCCGACAGGCTATCTGCACGTCGGTGGTGCACGTACCGCTCTCTATTCCTGGCTTTTCGCACGCCACAACAAAGGTGAGTTCGTGCTGCGTATTGAAGACACCGATCTTGAGCGCTCCACGCCAGAAGCAATTGAAGCCATTATGGATGGGATGAACTGGCTGAATCTGGAATGGGATGAAGGTCCTTACTTCCAGACCAAACGCTTTGACCGCTATAACGCTGTCATTGATGAGATGCTGGTCGCGGGCACGGCGTATAAATGCTACTGCTCTAAAGAGCGTCTGGATGAACTGCGTGAAGCGCAGATGGCTAACGGTGAAAAGCCGCGTTATGACGGCCGCTGCCGCCACGACCATAGCGAGCATGCTGCTGACGAGCCTTGCGTGGTGCGTTTCGCTAACCCGCAAGAGGGCTCGGTGATCTTTGACGACCAGATCCGTGGCCCCATTGAATTCAGCAACCAGGAGCTGGACGATCTGATCATCCGTCGTACCGACGGTTCTCCAACCTACAACTTCTGCGTTGTGGTTGACGACTGGGATATGGAAATTACCCACGTTGTCCGCGGTGAAGACCATATCAACAATACGCCACGTCAGATCAACATCCTGAAAGCGCTGAACGCCCCTGTGCCTGTCTATGCGCACGTCTCCATGATCAACGGTGATGACGGGAAAAAACTGTCTAAACGTCACGGCGCGGTAAGCGTTATGCAGTATCGCGACGATGGCTATCTGCCGGAAGCGCTGCTGAACTATCTGGTGCGTCTGGGCTGGGCCCACGGTGACCAGGAGATCTTCAGCCGCGAAGAGATGATCGAACTGTTCTCTCTGAGCTCTGTAAGCAAATCAGCGAGCGCATTTAATACCGACAAGCTCCTGTGGCTGAACCATCACTATATCAATACCATGCAGCCTGAATATGTGGCGACTTACCTGCAGTGGCACATTGAGCAGGCAAATATTGATACCCGCACTGGCCCTGAGCTGGCTGACCTGGTGAAACTCCTCGGCGAGCGCTGCAAAACGCTGAAAGAGATTGCCGAAAGCTGCCGCTACTTCTATGAAGAGTTTGATGAGTTCGACGCGGACGCCGCGAAGAAGCACCTCCGTCCGGTTGCGCGTCAGCCGCTGGAAGTGGTGCGTGACAAGCTGGCGGCCATTACCGAATGGACCGCTGAAAATGTGCATCACGCCATTCAGGCGACGGCAGACGAGCTGGAAGTCGGTATGGGTAAAGTCGGCATGCCACTGCGCGTTGCGGTGACAGGTGCGGGTCAGTCTCCGGCACTGGATGTAACGGTTCATGCCATCGGCAAATCACGCAGCGTGGCGCGTATTAACAAGGCGCTGGACTTCATCGCTGAACGAGAAAATCAGCAGTAATAACGTCTCAGATAAAAAAACGGCAGGGGAACCTGCCGTTTTTTTATGCATCTTCTTCGGCAATGCCCAAACGCTTAAGAAATCCATGTATCCCTTCGCGCTTCAATAACGCATCCAGACGCTTCTGCTCTGGCTTAGTCATACTCTCCAGCGTCTCAATAATGCCCGGACACAGGTTTGAAGAGGGGGCAGTATAGGAAGACGTGGCCTCCGCGAGATGGTACACCGCCTGACGGTTGCGGATCGCCGGGAGGCTCATAATATGTTCTTTCACGCGCGCATCAACATGAATGAGCCTTGCGCGACCGCCTTTCACGCCGTTGAGTCCTTCGGTTTTCCACCTTTTCTGGCGTATCCAGCGATTAACCGTTTGCCTGGCAACACCCAAACTCTCTGCCAGCTCTTCCGTGGTCATTTTGCTCCGTAATTTTTTCATATCAGTCCCGATCGCGAATCCCTAAACGTTGCAACAAACCGGTAATCCCTTCCCGCAGTAGCAGCGATGTCATCTGCTTCTGCTCTTCCGGCGTCATTTCATTGGCCAGCGTCAGGAGCAGCGTGTGAAGCGAACTATCATGACTGCTGCCTCCAGGCAGTTCGGATGTTTCGCTTGCCCGACGTGCGCTGCGAATAAAGTCACGGACTTTGTCATTCACATATACCAGGCGAGCTTTCCCGCCCTGGACGCCTGGTTTTGGTGACGTAATCCAACCCTCTTTGCGTACCCATTTATTGATGGTCTGGCGGCTATAGCCAGTGAGAAGGGCTAACTCTTCTGGCGTCATTCGTTCCTTGATCATGCAATTTCCTGAATATCAGTAGGGTTAATTAACGGCTCATTTTATAGCACCGTTTTACGTGAAAACGTGACAGGCTTAACTCCTGGCTGCGAGCAGGCTCGCAAAGTGATTCATTTGCATGATTTTTCGGCGATTGAATGGCTGGAATTGATTTTGCCGTTGACACCCCGCGGCGGAATTCATATTATGCCGCCCGTCAACATGACAGCTTTACGATGGGGCTATAGCTCAGCTGGGAGAGCGCTTGCATGGCATGCAAGAGGTCAGCGGTTCGATCCCGCTTAGCTCCACCAAACTCTGAACCCAACAGAGTGCGGTCAGTAAAGTAACATGTGGGGCTATAGCTCAGCTGGGAGAGCGCTTGCATGGCATGCAAGAGGTCAGCGGTTCGATCCCGCTTAGCTCCACCAAAATTGTAAACCCTCGTCAAAAGACGAGGGTTTTTTTTATGTGTTTGTAACACACTCTCCCGCATTTTGTTATCAAAAAGAAGGTATTCCCATACCTCACCTCAATCGGCATCAATTAACCAGTCTAAAAATAGACTTGAACTTGATTCGCGCAATTAATAAACCTATTATCCATCCGGTCAATAATTCTCTCGGAAAATAACGCCCCGGTTAATGAATAGAAAAGCTTACAATAATGTAAAGATATTTATGATTGCTCTGGCTTTATGCCTGATTGCGGTGCCTGTCTCCCGTTATCTTTCTCCCCGCGCAATTGTTAATGGTCACGACGTTTATTTAGCATGGTTACCTTTAAGCGTGATGTTGGCGGTAATCCTGCTATTTGGGCGCAGGGCTATTCTTCCCATTTTGTTAGGTTTTACTGTCACTAATTTATTCTATGTAAATTTAGCACCGCTACAATATTTAGTATTACTGTTCTGTCAGACCTTTGCGTTGTTCGCGGCGTGCGGCCTTCTGCGTATCATGCTGGGTAAGCGTTGGCGTTACTGCATCCCTAACAAGCACATCGGATTACGGATATTCTGGCTCGGTTTTATGGTGCCAATAGGGATTAAGCTGTCAATGTATTTGGCAGGCTATTTGTTTGATTTTCCGGTGACAATTTCGACCTTTTTCGGCGAAGGAACGGTAATTTATAACGTTGTGGATATACAAAGCCTGATATGTGCGGCATTGATTTTTACCATGATGTTCTATTACCCGTTAAGAATGATAATTAATCCTCGTTATGCAATGAGTTTCTGGCGACGAAGCGTGAAGCCCGTGTTTTTTCACAAGAATTCATTATATATTTTTGTCTGGCTGGTACTTTTAAGTTTCATTCTCATCATTTTATGTGGTCCTTTTGAATCTCCCGTCATTGCGGGCTATTTGATGCCGCTGATTTTTATTCTTTTTACCTTAGCGATAAGCCGACTGACCTATGCGTTGATTTCTCTGCTCTGGGCTGTATCTGCGCTCCTGCTGTTGACCTACAACTACAACTTCCTTAACGGGGTGGAATCGGGCCATTCGCTCTCTTTTATTCTGTCCGTGCTTATCTCGTTCGCGATCTGCCTGCTCTATATGTCGCGTATTTACCAGCGTAGCGAGTGGCTTAAGCGGGGCTGGCAGGGGAGGGCGCTCACCGATCCGCTGACCGGATTGCCCAATATTCGTGCGCTGGAGGATTATCTTGAGATTCACCCGGATGCAAAAGTGAGCATTCTGCGTATGGATAACCTGGAATTTTTGAGTCGCCACTATGGGATCCTGATGCGGGTCCACTGCAAACGCACGATCGCCACGTCGCTGCAGCCTCTCCTGCAAAAAGATGAGACGCTCTTCCAGCTCCCCGGAAGCGAGCTTGTGCTGGTATTACTGGGCCCGGGAACCGCTGAGCGCTTACAGCATATGGTTGATCGGCTGAACAGCCGTAAGATTTTCTGGAACAACACCGGGCTGGATATTGAATTTGGCGCGTCCTGGGGAATGGTGGAAAACGGCGAAAAGTTGCACCACACCCTGGGGCAACTGAGCTGGCTGGCCGAGCAATCCTGCGGAACAACAAACAACGTGCTTGCGCTCACGAATAGCCTCGAGGCGGCATCAGGGCAAACGACAGAGCGAGTCCTGATGCTTGCGCGGATTAAGCATGCCCTGGAGGCGGGCCAGTTCCATTTGTACGCGCAACCGATCCAGAAGGCGGACGGGAGCGGCTACTACGAAATTCTGGCGCGTATGGAGAGCGAGGGAGAGATCTTCACTCCTGACCGCTTTATTCCGTTGATTGCCCAGTTCAACCTCAGCCACCGGTTTGATATGTGCGTCATGGAGAAATTACTGCTGTGGCTGCGCGATCACCCTTCAACGCAGGCTGGCGCCCGTTTCTCCGTTAATCTGATGCCGCTCACGCTGATGCAAAAAGAGGTGGCGACCGAGATTTGCGCGCTCTTTGAACGCTACGGCGTTGCGCCTCAGTCTGTCGTGATTGAGATTACCGAAGAGCAGGCCTTCTCAAATTCAGGCTGCAGCATCCACAATATTCAGCAGCTGCGGGATTACGGTTTCAGGATTGCCATTGATGATTTTGGTACCGGCTACGCCAACTACGAGCGCCTCAGGCGCCTGCAGGCGGACATCATTAAAATTGATGGCTGCTTTATTAAAGACATTTGTACTGATGATATGGATGCGATGATCGTGCAGTCGATGTGTAATCTGGCGAAGACGAAATCGCTGTGCGTCGTAGCGGAATACGTCGAAACACCGGCGCAGCGGGAGATGCTGCTTCGTTTCGGCGTGGATTATCTGCAGGGCTACCTGATAGGCAAACCCAAGCCGCTGGAAGAATTGCGGGCATAAAAAAACCGGGAGCCAGGCTCCCGGTTTTTGTTTAACGCTAAAGGTTAGAGCACCAGTGCCGCGATAGAAGCAGACAGGACGCTCACCAGCGTAGATCCGTAAACCAGCTTCAGGCCAAAGCGAGAAACCACGTTGCCCTGTTCTTCGTTCAGACCTTTAATCGCGCCCGCGATAATCCCGATGGACGAGAAGTTCGCGAAGGAGACCAGGAACACGGACAGAATGCCTTCCGCGCGCGGAGAAAGCGTGCTGGCAATTTTCTGCAGATCCATCATCGCAACGAATTCGTTAGAAACCAGTTTGGTTGCCATGATACTGCCCACCTGCAGCGCTTCGTGAGCTGGCACACCCATCACCCATGCAACCGGGTAGAAGATGTAGCCCAGAATACCCTGGAAGGAGATACCCAGCACCGCTGCGAACAGGGCGTTCAGCGCAGAAATCAGCGCAATGAAGCCGATCAGCATGGCGGCAACGATAATCGCCACTTTGAAGCCCGCCAGAATGTACTCACCCAGCATTTCGAAGAAGCTCTGGCCTTCGTGCAGGTTAGACATCTGGATGTTCTCTTCGCTGGCATCAACGCGGTACGGGTTGATCAGCGACAGAACGATAAAGGTGCTGAACATGTTCAGAACCAGCGCCGCAACAACATACTTTGGCTCCAGCATGGTCATATACGCGCCCACGATAGACATGGAAACGGTAGACATTGCGGTTGCCGCCATGGTGTACATGCGGTTGCGGGACATTTTGCCGAGAATATCTTTATACGCGATGAAGTTCTCAGACTGACCGAGGATCAGGGAACTGACGGCGTTGAAGGATTCCAGCTTGCCCATGCCGTTCACTTTGGACAACAGGAAACCAATTCCACGAATAACGAACGGCAGAACGCGGATGTGCTGCAGAATACCGATCAGCGCGGAGATGAAGACGATAGGACAGAGAACCTTCAGGAAGAAGAACGCCAGGCCTTCGTCGTTCATTTTACCGAAGACAAAGTTGGTCCCTTCATTGGCGAATCCGAGCAGTTTTTCAAACATTTCGGAGAAGCCTTTCACGAAGCCGAGGCCTACGTTGGAGTTCAGGAAGAACCACGCAAGTAAAACTTCAATGACCAGCAGCTGGACAACATAACGGATACGAATTTTTTTGCGGTCTGTGCTGACCAGCAATGCAAGTGCAGTAACGACAACAAGTGCCAGGACAAAATGAAGGACGCGGTCCATATTTGCTCCAAATATGAGGCAGGTTTAATTTTCGTGCACATTCTATGTAACAAGCGAAAAGAAAACGAGATCGAGGACACACTATAGTTACATCCTGTGACGAGTCTCAAAAATAGTGATCCACAATACATTTTTGTTATGTTAGGTAAATGAGTGAAAAGTTAAGTTTGTGTGCTAGTCTTCACAAAAGCGCGCGCGATTTCAGTTTCTGTTAGATCGCCCCACTTACCCGCCCGTCTATCGTTCAAAGCTATCAGAGAAATCACTGCAAACAGCATAAATGATCTTGATAATCATTCTCATTTTGATAGGATTAAACATAGCAAAGGCTATATTTCAGAGGCAGAAATGACAAACAGTCGCGTAGAGGGTAGCAGTGGCAGAGCCGCGCGCAAGTTGCGGTTCGCATTAATGGGACCTGCGTTCATCGCTGCCATTGGCTATATCGATCCAGGTAACTTTGCGACCAATATTCAGGCCGGGGCCAGCTTCGGCTATAAGCTGCTGTGGGTGGTCGTCTGGGCAAACCTGATGGCGATGCTGATTCAGATGCTCTCCGCAAAGCTGGGGATTGCCACAGGTAAAAACCTGGCAGAGCAAATTCGCGACCATTATCCGCGTCCGGCCGTCTGGCTCTATTGGGTTCAGGCGGAAATCATAGCCATGGCCACTGACCTCGCTGAATTTATTGGTGCAGCGATCGGGTTTAAACTGATTCTGGGCGTGTCGCTGTTGCAGGGGGCGGTACTGACCGGGATTGCCACTTTCCTGATCCTGATGCTGCAGCGTCGAGGTCAAAAGCCGCTGGAGAAGGTTATCGGCGGTCTGCTGCTGTTTGTCGCGGCGGCCTATATTGTGGAGCTGATTTTCTCACAGCCGAATTTGGTGCAGCTCGGTAAAGGTATGGCAATCCCAAGCCTGCCAACCTCGGAAGCGGTGTTCCTGGCTGCCGGGGTATTGGGGGCGACTATCATGCCGCATGTGATTTACCTGCACTCCTCGCTGACTCAGCATCTCCACGGTGGGACGCGCAAAGAGCGTTACTCCGCCACCAAATGGGACGTGGCGATTGCCATGACCATCGCGGGGTTTGTCAATCTGGCGATGATGGCTACCGCTGCCGCCGCTTTCCACTTTAACGGCCACACCGGTATTGCCGATCTCGACCAGGCTTATCTCACGCTGGAACCCTTACTGAGCCATGCTGCCGCCACGATATTTGGTCTCAGCTTGGTGGCTGCCGGTCTCTCTTCTACGGTGGTGGGCACGCTGGCAGGCCAGGTGGTGATGCAGGGGTTTGTCCGCTTCCATATTCCGCTGTGGGTTCGTCGCTCCGTCACCATGCTACCGTCATTTATCGTGATCCTGATGGGGCTCGATCCTACGCGAATTCTGGTCATGAGCCAGGTGCTGCTGAGTTTTGGTATCGCGCTGGCGCTGGTGCCGCTGCTGATCTTTACCAGCAACAAAAACCTGATGGGCGAACTGGTCAACTCGACCCTGGTGAAACGGACCGGGTGGGCCATCGTGGTGGTGGTAGTGGCGCTGAACCTGTGGCTGCTGGTTGGCACCGCGTTGGGTCTCTAAAAGAAAAAGGAGCCGGGAGGCTCCTTTTTGCATTAATGGTGACCGTGGCCATGACCGTGGCCGCGTCCTTTCCCGCCGCGATCCCAGCCGCCGCGACGGTCGTCACGATCGTTCCAGCCTTCGCGGTAGCCGCGCTCATACGCGTTGTCTTTATACCAGCCGCGGTGTCTGCCGTTATCATGTTTCCACCAGCGGTCTCCGCGCCACTCATAGTGACGGTTCCAGTAGTCACGGTCGCGCCAGTAGCCACCGTCCCAGTATCTGCCGTAGTCGTCACGATCGCCAATTTGTAATTTTACTGATGGCAACAGGGTGATTTCGCCCGCATTGGCGATCAGCGGGGCTGAAGCCAGTAATACCGCTGCAAGAATCAGTGACCTGAACATACTCTTTCTCCTTCACGATCGGGGCCCTTGTGGGGCCTGTTAACGCAATATTACGAGTTGGTAAAGCCTCGTTTCATCGCCTCAACTCCGAATTGCTGAATGAGAGCACTTTTTGCTAAAAGTGATTTTATTTTGAGCTGTTCAGGATTGTATCAATACGGACCAGTTCTTCAGCAGAGAAATGGCGGTTTTCCAGCATCCCCACGGCGTCATCAATCTGAGCCGTTTTACTTGCTCCAATCAGCACTGACGTCACGTTCTCATGGCGTAATACCCAGGCCAGAGCCATCTGGGACAACTTCTGACCGCGCTCTTCCGCCATGGCGTTCAGCTTTCTTACCTTCTCCAGCTTCTCTTCGGTGATCTGGTCAGGATTCAGGAACTGACTGCCGCTTGCCGCGCGTGAGTCTGCCGGAATGCCGTTCAGATAGCGGTTTGTCAATTGTCCACCGGCCAGCGGCGAGAAGGGAATGCAGCCGACCCCTTTTTCCTGCAACACGTTCAGCAGTTCCTCTTCCGGCGCACGTTCAAAAAGAGAGTATTTCGGCTGGTGGATCAGGCAGGGCGTACCGAGATCGTCAAGGATATCAATCGCCTTGCGGGCCAGTTCTGCAGGGTAGTTGGATAACCCGACATACAGGGCTTTTCCCTGGCGCACCGCATGGTCAAGCGCTTTCATGGTTTCCAGCAGCGGCGTTTGTGGGTCAGGACGGTGATGATAGAAGATATCCACATACTCCAGCCCCATGCGCTTCAGGCTTTGATCGAGGCTTGCCAGCAGATATTTGCGTGACCCCCAGTCGCCGTAAGGGCCATCCCACATGGTATAACCTGCTTTGGTAGAGACGATCAGCTCGTCTCGCCAGGGCAGGAAATCCTCCTGCAAAATACGGCCGAAATTACGTTCGGCCGATCCCGGCGGCGGGCCATAGTTGTTGGCAAGGTCGAAATGCGTAATGCCCAGATCGAACGCGCGCTGTAAAAGTTGACGGCTGTTTTCGATAAGCGTGGTGTCGCCAAAGTTATGCCACAGCCCAAGCGAGATGGCGGGCAACCTGAGTCCGCTTTGCCCGCAGCGGCGATATTCCATTGTCCGATAACGATTTTTGTCCGGCTGATAACCCATTCTCATGACCTCTGGCGCAGAAGAAAAAATCAGTGTATGCGTTTACATTAACGCGAAAAAAAGCAGCATAGCGCAGCCTTTTTTGTAAAGCATTCTTTCCATGCTCTTCTTATCGCCAATTCTGGACAGTCATCACGCTTATTTAATACTCAAGGTGAGGTCAACATTAGAAGGATACCTGTTCATGCGTACCCCATACTGCGTCGCCGATTACCTGCTGGACCGTCTTACAGATTGTGGAGCCGATCATCTGTTTGGCGTGCCGGGCGACTATAACCTGCAGTTTCTCGACCATGTGATAGACAGCCCGGATATCTGTTGGGTGGGCTGTGCCAACGAGTTAAACGCCTCTTATGCCGCGGACGGATACGCCCGATGTAAGGGTTTTGCCGCGCTGCTGACGACATTTGGTGTAGGAGAGTTAAGCGCCATGAACGGCATTGCGGGCAGCTACGCCGAGCACGTTCCGGTGCTGCATATTGTGGGCGCGCCGGGTACGGCGTCACAGCAAAGAGGAGAGTTGCTGCACCATACGCTGGGCGACGGTGAGTTTCGTCATTTTTACCATATGAGCGAACCGATCACCGTTGCACAGGCGATTCTGACCGAACAAAACGCCTGTTACGAGATTGACCGGGTATTGACTACCATGCTCCGGGAGCGTCGTCCCGGCTATCTGATGCTGCCTGCGGATGTGGCAAAAAAAGCCGCCACGCCTCCTGTAAACGCTCTCACTCTCAGGCACGCGCATGCCGATAGCGCCTGCCTGAAAGCGTTTCGGGATGCCGCTGAGAACAAGCTGGCCATGAGCAAGCGTACGGCGCTGCTGGCCGATTTCCTTGTCCTGCGCCACGGCCTGAAGCATGCCCTACAGAAATGGGTCAAGGACGTGCCGATGGCACACGCCACTATGCTGATGGGTAAAGGGATATTTGACGAGCGTCACGCTGGGTTTTACGGCACGTATAGCGGTTCGGCAAGCGCCGGGGCGGTAAAAGAGGCGATTGAAGGGGCAGACACGGTGCTGTGCATCGGGACGCGATTTACCGATACCCTGACCGCCGGCTTCACGCATCAGCTAACCCCGTCACAAACAATTGAAGTTCAGCCTCATGCATCACGCGTTGGTGACGTCTGGTTTACCGGCATCCCCATGCTTCAGGCAATCGAAACGCTGGTGGAGCTGTGTAAACAGCACGTGCACGATGCGCCGGCACCGTCGTCTCAAAGCGCTATGGCCTATCCGCAGCCGGATGGCTCGCTGACGCAGGACAATTTCTGGAAAACGTTGCAGACGTTTATCCGCCCGGGAGACATCATCCTTGCGGATCAGGGCACCTCGGCCTTCGGCGCGATCGACCTTCGTCTTCCGGCTGATGTGAATTTTATCGTCCAGCCGCTGTGGGGATCGATCGGCTACACCCTGGCCGCAGCGTTTGGCGCGCAAACCGCCTGCCCAAACCGGCGCGTGATTGTGCTGACGGGGGATGGTGCGGCGCAGCTCACCATACAGGAGCTTGGCTCGATGCTGCGGGATAAACAACACCCCATCATTCTGGTCCTTAACAACGAAGGGTACACGGTGGAAAGAGCGATCCACGGGCCGGAACAGCGGTATAACGATATTGCGCTATGGAACTGGACGCAAATCCCGCAGGCTCTGAGCCTTGATCCTCAGGCCCAGTGCTGGCGGGTCAGTGAAGCGGAGCAGCTGGCGGACGTCCTTGAAAAAGTGGCGCACCACGAGCGGCTCTCGTTGATTGAGGTGATGCTGCCGAAAGCGGATATCCCGCCGCTGTTGGGGGCGATCACCAAAGCGCTGGAAGCGCGCAATAGCGCCTGATTATTTGTCGTTTCGCCAGGCCATCATCATCGGTTTGCCCGCCAGCAGGAGCCAGGCGGGCAACATCACGATACAAAGCAGGGGGAAAAGCGTTGAATCGGGTACCACTACCGCCGCCATAAACAGGCTGAGCCACGCGTCGCGCGTAACCACCAGAACCAGCCCCAGAATAGAGCAGGAGACGGTAATGGCCGCAGGCACAGCATCGACGTGTTCGTGCAGCATCAGCCCCAGCGCGACGCCGACAAAGACCACCGGGAAGATGCGTCCACCGCGGAAACCGCAGGCTGCAGCCACCACCAGCGCGGCCAGCTTAATCACGGCAAACAGCAGATAGTCGGAGACGCTAAACACCTGGCTGAAGGCCAGCTGCTGCATCTCGTCCAGACCTTTAAACAGCGTCACCGGCCCGCCAATTACCCCTAAAATACCGAGAATCAAACCGCCGGACCCCAGAATCAACACCGGGTGTTTGAGCTTATGCATCAGCCTGTGCAGGCGAGGAAGACACCATACCGCCACCATTCCCAGCGCAATGGCGATGGCGACGACGATGGCGCCGCTGAAAATATCCGCTATCTGCATTTGGCCGTAGTGGGGGAGGGAGAGTGAGAAGTGGGGATGGAAAAACAGGCTGGTCGTGAGCGCCCCGGCGGCTGCGGCCATCAGCGGGGCAAACAGCTTATCCCACAGCGGGACGTCGTTATTGCTGCTGAGCGTCTGCGAAAAGATCAGTGCGGCAGCGACGGGCGTGCCGAAAAGCGCCCCGATGGTGCCTGCGGAGGCGAGGATGGTCCAGTCCAGCGCGCCGACGCGGGGCAAAATGCGTGAACCGAGGAAAACCGCCAGGCCAATATTCACCGCCATAATTGGATGCTCAGGCCCCAGGCTGACGCCGCCGGCCAGACCGATAATCAACGCAATGAGCAGCCCGGGCAGTGCCGAAGGGGGTACCGGGGCGCCAATCAGCGGTTCCTGCGCCGGATCGGGGCCGGCATGGCCAGGACTGAAGCGGATCGTCAGGCCTACCGCAATACCGGTCAACGTCAGCATCACAACGATCCAGGCTGGAGAATCAGCGCTGACGCCCAGTTTTGTCGGAAGCGCCGTCCATAACATGGCTTGCAGCACCGACGCGACTTTCATCACGACAATGAGCACCAGACTTGAGGCCACGCCAATAATTAGCGCCGGAATTGCCAGCAACAGCATGGTTCTGGCTCGCGGGTGGAGCATGATGATTTCCTTGTACAAAACGGCATTACGTTACTTTGCACATTAAGCTTTATGGCAATAGTGCAAAAGGTGCTGAAACGGTAAAGTTATTCTGTGACGAAGATCGATAATCCATGGGCATTCACCTTATGGCCGTTGTTGTTATCACGCCTTGAATTTACAGTGTCCCAAAGATTTATTCTGACTTTAGCGGAGCAGTAGAAGAATGACAAAGTATGCTTTGGTAGGTGATGTGGGCGGCACGAACGCGCGCCTCGCATTGTGCGATGTTAGTAGCGGTGAGATTTCCCGGGCGAAAACCTATTCCGGGCTGGATTATCCAAGCCTTGAAGCCGTTGTCCGCTTCTATCTGGAAGAGCATCAGGTTAGCGTTGAAGACGGCTGCATCGCGATAGCCTGCCCGATAACCGGCGACTGGGTCGCAATGACCAACCATACCTGGGCATTCTCCATCGCCGAGATGAAAAAAAACCTCGGGTTTTCACATCTTGAAATCATCAATGACTTCACCGCGGTGTCTATGGCGATCCCGATGCTGAAGCCAGAGCATCTGATCCAGTTTGGCGGCGCTGAACCGGTCGAGGGTAAGCCGATTGCGGTTTACGGAGCCGGTACCGGCCTCGGCGTGTCGCATCTTGTGCATGTTGCTCAGCGCTGGGTAAGCCTGCCGGGTGAAGGCGGCCACGTTGACTTTGCGCCTAACAGCGAAGAAGAGGGCATTATCCTCGAAGAGTTACGTGCTGAGATCGGCCACGTCTCCGCCGAGCGCGTTCTTTCAGGTCCGGGGCTGGTGAATCTGTACCGCGCGATTGTGAAATCAGACGGTCGTCTGCCGGAAAACCTGCAGCCAAAAGACGTCACTGAACGCGCGCTGGCGGACAGCTGCATTGACTGTCGTCGTGCCCTGTCGCTGTTTTGCGTGATCATGGGACGTTTCGGCGGCAACCTGGCGCTGACGCTGGGCACCTTCGGTGGGGTCTATATCGCGGGCGGGATCGTACCGCGCTTCCTCGACTTCTTTAAAGCCTCGGGCTTCCGCGGCGGGTTTGAAGATAAAGGGCGCTTCAGAAGCTACGTGCAGGACATTCCGGTTTATCTGATCGTGCATGATAACCCAGGCCTGCTGGGCTCGGGTGCTCACTTGCGTCAGGTTCTCGGTCAAATCCTCTGACGCAGAGCCCTCTCCCGCGGGAGAGGGCCTTTTCTTTACAGGTGCATCAGCTGACGAAACTCTTTCACCTTGCTGCGGCTTACCGGCACCTGAAAATCCAGATCTTTCAGACGCAAAATGTAGGTGTTGTTAAACCACGGTTCGATCTCGCGGATCTTATTTAAATTTACGCAAAACGACCGGTGGCAGCGGAAAAAGTGGGCAGCCGGGAGCTTGCTGCAGAATTCGGTAATGTTCATCGCCATCACGTACGATTCCCGCCGGGTATAGACAAACGTCATTTTTTCGTGCGCTTCGGCGTAGTAGATATCGTTGACCGGGGTCACGATGATGCGCTCGTCTTTGACCAGATTTATGGTGTCGTTTTCGCGTACCGTCGGGCTGGCGGGGGCGGTTTGCTGCTGCCAGGCGGCCTCCAGCTTTTGCAGCATGCTGACAATACGCGACTCCTGATAAGGCTTAAGAATATAGTCAAAAGCCTCCAGCTCGAAGGCCTCTACGGCGTGCTCTTTCCAGGCGGTAACGAAAACGATAAATGGCTTATGGGCAAACTGATTGATGTTTTGCGCCAGCAATACGCCATCCAGCGACGGGATATTGATATCCAGGAAAATGGCGTCTACCCGGTTATGCTGCAAAAATTTCAGCACGTCCAGACCATCATCAAACGTACCCACAATCTCCATCTGGCTGTGGGTTTTGATAAGCCAGGTGAGCTCCTGCTGAGCCAGGAATTCATCTTCTACAATGATAACTTTCATGGGTTACTCCACCTGGGGCAATAGTGATGTCGTCGTATGCGCGCGAGAGCGCTCATTCGGGACGTAAAAAGCAATTTCGGTGCCCTGCTCAAGACGTTGAATATGCAGCCCGTCGCCGTAAAGCAGCTTGACCCGATGGTGCACGTTCAGCAGACCGATTTTATTCCCCGGCATCTCGTTAGACTCCACCCGCTCAATGACTTTAGGATCAATTCCGTGGCCCGTATCGCGCACCGCAATACGCACCCGGTTGCCGCTTTCGGTAACGCTGATGGTGACGACGCCTTTGCCTTTACAGGGCTGAATACCGTGAACAATTGCGTTTTCGACCAGCGGCTGGATAAGCAGGCTTGGGATCACGCAGTTGACCTCTTCATCAATATCGTAAATGACCGTGAGCTTGTCGCCAAAGCGGGCCTGCTCGATCGCGATGTAGTCCTTGATCTGATAAAGCTCTTTTTTGATGTCGATCTGCTCGTCATCTTTCAGTTCGATGTTGTAGCGCAGATAGCGCGACAGGTTAAAAATCAGCTGGCGCGCGGTGTCCGGATTTAGGCGAATGGACGAGGAGATAGCGTTCAGCGCGTTAAACAGGAAATGGGGATTGATTTTACTCTGCAGCGCGCGCAGTTCTGCCTTATTTGCCATCTCGCGCAGCTGTTCCGCCCGCGAAACCTCAAGCTGGGTGGAGATAATCTGCGACAGGCCGATGGCCATCTCCTGCAGCGTTGAGGTGATCTGATGCGCGTGGCAGTAATAAATTTTCAGCGTGCCCGTCACGACGCCTTTCTCCCACAGCGGGATGACCAGCATCGAGTGAATTTCCGGCGTTCGGTGGGCTTCATCATTGTTTTTAATAATGATTTTACCGTAGTTAATCGCCTGTCTGGTGGTCGGGCTTATGGTGTCATCGTTGTCGCGATAGTTGTGCTCCCCGACGCCAACGTAGGCCAGCACGTGATCAATATTGGTGATGGCGACGGCGTCAGCGTGGATGTCGTGGCGGATAATTTCGCAGACCTGACGCAACGATTCCGCGTTCACGTGGCGGAAAAGCGGCAGCGTTTTGTTGGCGATATCCAGCGCCAGCTTGGCCTGACGGGCGGCACTGGCCTCTTTTTCCCCTTCAACGCTTTGCACTAGCAGCACGATAAAGCCGATGCACACGCTGCCCAGGATCATCGGAATACCGATTTTCGAAACGATATCCAGCCCCAGCTCGGTGGTGGGGGCCCAGACGACGACCAGGATCATGGTCAGCGTTTCGCACACCATGCCGGCGACGATCCCGGCGCGCCAGCGCTGTTTTTTCGGTATTTTGCGGCTGATCCAGCCGGAAAGCACCCCGGCGATAATGCTGGTGATAAAGCACGGCACCGCCGTTACGCCACCGATATCAATCAGATAGCGGTGCGTCCCGGCAATCAGGCCGGTGATGACGCCGACCCACGGACCAAACAAAATTCCGCCGGACATGACGGCGATAATGCGCACGTTTACCAGCGAACCCTCTACCGGCACGCCTGACCAGGTGCTGAACAGTGCGAACAGCGAAAAGATGGCGGTAACGGCCAGCAGCTCTTTTGGCGAGTGGGCCGATTTGTGCAACAGCTCGCGAAACAGGCGAATGCGAATCAGGAAGAACAGGCAAATCAGCATTAATGCCGCACGATCAAAAACCGCCAGCAGCATAGTGAATATTTCGTGCACGAGTAGACCTGGGAAAACGGTAAAGAACCATGATAAAAAACCTGACGCGTATTGACCAGCTATCCGTCAGGTTTATCAAATGAGGAAAAACCATAATTTACAAAGGGGATTATCTGGCGATGACCGAGGCGTCCTGTTTTTTTCTGAACGGCGCATTATCAGGTAACTGGTTTGATATCATCCTGTTAAATAACAGCTATCAAACAGCCGATCCCGAAACAGGGGCTTCCGCTTTTAGGCGCAGCCGGGTTCCGGTTTTTAGTCGAGCGCTTTTTTTTCATTTCCCTCTCGACAGCATGATTTTTTTCAGGTTATTTTCTAAACATGCCACATCGGTGGCGGCGTCGCTCGGACGGTCCGGGCGCTAACGTTAATCTGAGGAATCTATGGCTGAATTCAGTCCTGAACGCCGTTTTACGCGTATCGATCGTCTCCCCCCTTATGTTTTCAATATCACTGCTGAACTGAAAATGGCTGCGCGTCGGCGTGGCGAAGATATTATCGATTTCAGCATGGGTAACCCAGATGGCCCAACGCCACCGCATATCGTTGAAAAGCTCTGCACGGTTGCCCAGCGCCCGGATACGCACGGCTACTCGACCTCTCGCGGTATTCCCAGGTTACGTCGCGCGATCTCGCGCTGGTATCAGGATCGCTATCAGGTTGATATCGATCCGGAAAGTGAAGCGATTGTCACCATCGGCTCGAAAGAGGGGCTGGCGCACCTGATGCTGGCCACGCTGGATCATGGCGATACGGTTCTGGTACCTAATCCAAGCTACCCGATCCATATCTACGGCGCGGTGATTGCTGGTGCGCAGGTCCGTTCTGTGCCGCTGGTGGAAGGTGTCGATTTCTTTAACGAACTGGAACGTGCGATTCGTGAAAGCTATCCGAAACCCAAGATGATGATCCTCGGTTTCCCGTCGAACCCAACGGCGCAGTGCGTGGAACTCGATTTCTTCGAGAAAGTTGTTGCGCTGGCTAAGCGTTATGACGTGCTGGTGGTTCACGATTTAGCCTATGCAGATATCGTCTATGACGGCTGGAAAGCCCCGTCGATTATGCAGGTCCCGGGCGCGCGTGACGTGGCGGTAGAGTTCTTTACCCTGTCGAAAAGCTACAACATGGCGGGCTGGCGTATTGGCTTTATGGTGGGTAACAAAACGCTGGTGAGTGCCCTGGCGCGCATTAAGAGTTACCACGACTATGGTACCTTCACGCCGCTGCAGGTCGCGGCTATCGCTGCCCTGGAAGGCGACCAGCAGTGCGTTCACGAGATTGCCGCCCAGTATAAGCGCCGCCGCGACGTGCTGGTAATAGGGTTGCATGAAGCGGGCTGGATGGTGGAAATGCCGAAAGCGTCCATGTACGTCTGGGCGAAAATTCCGGAGCCGTATGCGGCGATGGGATCGCTGGAGTTTGCCAAAAAACTGCTGCAGGATGCGAAGGTGTGTGTGTCGCCGGGCATTGGCTTTGGTGATTATGGCGACACCCATGTGCGATTTGCCCTGATTGAAAACAGCGACCGTATTCGTCAGGCGGTGAGGGGCATCAAGAGCATGTTCCGGGCCGACGGTCTTCTCACCTCAAAGAGCGTCGCTGAACACCCCGCGTCGTCATGACATAAAAAAACAGGAGCCGATGGCTCCTGTTTTTTTGACAGCATGTTCTTCACTAGATCATCAGGGCAAAGGTTCCGGCCCAGACTAAAACAATCACCGAAATGCCCATAAAGAAATATTTCACGTTTCATCGCTCCGCGTATCTTGTGGTACGCATTTAAAAACAGAGTCCACCTGATTATAGAGAACTGAAATCCGGTTAAAACGGAAATGAGAATTTTCCCGTTACGCCGTTAACTCCAGCTCAGAATTCTGTGCTTTCCTGTTGCCAGACGGCGCTAATGTACGCTTAAAAATGAGAGGTGACAAGAGGGATTTTTTTAAATAATTTCCGTCACTTACGGGTGTCGTGGAACGGCGACAGTTTGATTTCACTTCGCAATAAATTCACTTTGGGCGACGCATTGAAAGACAGTTACTCAGCGGGAAGACAGGTCATTGAAAAGGTTAGTTTCTTAGCGAAACTAACCTGATGAAGGGCTAAATATAGAGCGAGGCTTCGCCAAGAGGGCGGGTTTTGAAACGACGGTGCATCCACAGATACTGCTCGGGCGCACGCATGATTTCAGTTTCGATAACTTTATTGATAAACGCCGCGGCTTCGCACTCATTTTCCGGATAGTTAGCCATTTCAGGAGAGATGTGCAGACGATAGCCTGACTTATCTGCTTTTCTCACCATCGTCACGGTCAGCATGGAGGCGCCCGATAAACGAGAAATGACAAAGGTGCCGTTAGTCGTCGCAACATCTTTCACCGCAAAGAAGGGGGCAAAGCTGCTGCCTTTACGTCCATAATCCTGATCGGGCGCAAACCAGACGGCCTCACCTTTCTTCAGGGCACCGACCATGCCGCGCAGGTTATTACGGCTGATCATCGCCTTATTGGAACGCATGCGGCCTCGCGTCTGCACCCACTCCATCAACGCACTGTTGTGCGGTCTGTAGGTCGCCATCATTGGCTGACAAAGCCCCATCACCCGGCCGCCCAGCTCCAGCGACATAAAGTGAACGCCGACGACCATCACGCCGCGTTTTTGCATCTGCGCGCGTTTAAGGTTATCCAGTCCTTCCACGTCAAACCATTTGCGGACACGCTCATCCGGCCAGAACCAGGCCATTCCGGTTTCAAGCAGCGCCATGCCGATAGACTTGAAGTTTTCCGCGATGAGTTTCTCGCGCTCTTCGGCATTGTACTGCGGAAAACAAAGCTCAATATTTTTACGCGCGATCGATTCGCGACGTTTCAGAAAAACGCGGGAAGCGCTGCCCAGTTTTGACCCCAGCAAGCGCAGGACAGGGTATGGAAGTTGAACCAGCAGCCAGAGCACGCCAAGACCAAACCATGTAAACCAGTAACGTGGGTGTAAAAACGCACGCTGAAATTTGGATTGAGACAAAATAGTAGAACCTATGTGAAGCCTGTAAAGGTAGCGCAGAGTTTGCGATACGACGTGCCGATAAGACCGTTCTTCAAGGTGATGGTTGCAGGCTTTACCGAACTTTACGGCGTTGCCTGGCCACTGCTGATTTGGGTGGGCGGCGTAATGTAGCACCGTTATACGATATGTGCTATTACTCGTTTTTGATTAAAAAAGCGGCGATTCTGGAGGTGTTTGATTTTACACTGTATAAGCTCAAGAAGTGAGAGCGATTTTCATGCCTGAGGGGAGAACTGAAGCCTTTGCGTAAGCAGGAGTGAGCCGAAAAAAGAGCAGCAGTGTTTATTTTCGGACCTTAATATACGTTTTATTTTCCCTTCGAATAATAGATAAGAATTTTCTTTGTGAAAATTCTTATCTATTATTCATGCCATAAATCAATTCGTCGCTTGTATTTATTCATTAACCTCTGTCTTTTATCTGCTCGCAATAACCTGTCGCTGTTCATTCATCTTTTTTTGATATCATGCCGTGATGTAAATCAAAACAAAATGGTTTTATTAGCATCTCTCTGTTTGTGATCCTTTTTACGATACAAATATTCGCTTTGCATGAAGAAGGCAGTGTCTTTTACTAAGGCTAAAGGATAATTCGCATTAATGTCTTAGTGGAAAATTCTTAAGAAATTTCTTATTGCGGGTAAATGATCTGTATATTTGATTTTACGTCGATCATTATTCTAATATTGCGCATCAAGAACGATACCGTGAAGTTGGCGTAGCAAAAACACAGAGGGATGATGAAATGGCTGACAGTTTTCAAAATGAGGTGCCTAAGGCACGTATAAACCTGAAGCTTGACCTGCATACGGGCGGGGCAAGTAAGAAAATGGAGTTACCGTTGAAATTACTGGTTGCGGGTGATTTCAGTAATGGTCAGGAGTCTGCTCAAATATCTGAGCGTGAGAAGGTTAACATCACGAAAAATAATTTCGACAGCGTTCTTTCTGAATATTCACCAAAACTTAATCTAACCGTTAAAAATACGCTGTCCGAGGATGGTGGTGAGGACTCTATTCAGCTGACTTTTCAGAGCATGAAAGATTTCACGCCAGAGCAGGTGGCTGCTCAGATACCGCAGCTGAAAGCAATGCTGGCGATGCGCAACTTGCTGCGCGACCTGAAGGCTAACTTGTTGGATAACCAGACCTTCCGAAAGGAGCTGGAAAAAATCGTTCTGGACCAGTCGCTTAGCGCTGAGTTGCGAAATGAACTATCCGCGCTGGCATCAAGAAAATCGTAACCATCACGCTGTTTTAACGGATTTATCAAGGAATGCTCATGTCTGTACAAAATAATACTGCCGGGAGTGAAAGCGTGGTGCTGGAACGTCCTGCTGCGGGTGGGGTTTACGCCTCCCTGTTTGAGAAAATCAATCTGAGTCCTGTCTCCGAGTTGAGCGCGTTAGACCTCTGGCAAGATGCGCAGGCGATGTCAGATGCGACCGCTGATGAGCGTCTGACTGCAGGTATGCAGGTCTTTCTGGAATGTCTGACCAAAGCAGGCGCGAAGGTCGAAAAACTGGATAAAAGCCTGATCGATCATCACATCGCGGAGCTCGATTACCAGATCAGCCGCCAGCTGGACGCGGTTATGCACCACGATGAGTTTCAGGCGGTCGAAAGCCTGTGGCGTGGGGTGAAATCGCTGGTTGATAAAACAGATTTTCGCCAGAACGTGAAAATTGAGCTTCTGAGTATGTCCAAAGAAGATCTGCGCCAGGACTTTGAAGACAGCCCGGAAATCATCCAGAGTGGTCTGTATAAACACACCTACATTGATGAATATGATACTCCAGGCGGCGAGCCGATTGCGGCACTGATTTCCGCTTACGAGTTTGATGCTTCAGCGCAGGATGTCGCTCTGCTTCGCAACATCTCCAAAGTATCCGCTGCTGCACATATGCCGTTTATCGGCTCTGCAGGCCCGAAATTCTTCCTTAAGGAGTCAATGGAAGACGTCGCGGCGATTAAAGATATTGGTAACTATTTTGACCGCGCAGAGTACATCAAGTGGAAATCGTTCCGCGATACTGACGACGCCCGCTACATCGGCCTGGTCATGCCGCGCGTATTGGGACGTTTACCGTATGGCCCTGACACCGTTCCGGTTCGCAGCTTCAACTATGTCGAAGAAGTCAAAGGTCCGGATCACGACAAATACCTGTGGACTAATGCATCATTTGCCTTCGCGTCAAACATGGTACGCAGCTTTATCAATAATGGCTGGTGTGTACAAATCCGCGGCCCGCAGGCTGGTGGTGCGGTTCAGGACCTGCCTATTCATCTGTACGATCTCGGTACCGGAAATCAGGTAAAAATCCCGAGCGAAGTGATGATTCCTGAAACCCGCGAATTCGAATTCGCGAATCTGGGCTTCATTCCTTTGTCCTACTATAAAAACCGCGACTACGCGTGCTTCTTCTCAGCCAACTCCACTCAGAAACCGGCGCTGTATGACACCGCTGATGCGACGGCGAATAGCCGCATCAACGCCCGTCTTCCGTACATCTTCCTGCTGTCGCGTATCGCCCACTACCTGAAGCTGATTCAGCGCGAGAACATTGGTACCACTAAGGATCGCCGACTGCTGGAACTGGAGCTGAACACGTGGGTCCGCAGTCTGGTTACCGAAATGACCGATCCGGGCGACGAGTTGCAGGCTTCTCACCCGCTGCGCGACGCGAAGGTGGTAGTGGAAGACATCGAAGACAATCCGGGCTTCTTCCGCGTGAAGCTTTACGCCGTGCCGCATTTCCAGGTGGAAGGCATGGACGTCAATCTGTCGCTGGTTTCCCAAATGCCGAAAGCCAAATCCTAAGGCGAGAGGAAATCAGGGATGAAAATTTACCGCCCGCTTTGGGAGGATGGGGCCGCTCTGGCCCCGCAACAGTTCCAGCAGCAGGTTCGCTGGAATGAGCACGTTGCCGACATGGTCGCCCGGATGGGTATTTCACATCCCTGGGGCGTGGTTGTGGCTGAATTTGATGATGCTGCGCTGGCGCTCTCTCGCCTGAATGCCATCCGTCTGGTGGTACGCTTTCAGGATGGAACTCTTGTGGATACCGACCTGGCAGATACGCTTCCTCCGGTCTGTGACTTGTCTGTTGCAGCCGGCAGTGAATCTGTTGATGTGGTTGTCGCACTACCGCTGCTGAGTGCCAGTGGTGGCAACCTCGATAACGGCCAGGACAGTGAGCGTCCGCGTCGCTGGAAAGCGGAGCGTGTGGTAGTGCAGGAACTGGCCGGGTATGAAAGCGGGGAGTTGGCCATTCTGCGTCATGCGTTGACCCTGCGTTTGTCCAGCCAGGAAAATACGGCATACCTGACCTGTCCAGTGGCCCGTCTGGTGCGTAATGCTCAGGGGCAATGGAGCCGGGACCCTGCATTCATTCCGACGATGCTTTCCCTTTCTGCAAGCCCGCTTCTGACCACCGAACTGGGTGACCTGCTGATTCGTTTACAGGCCCGCCGCCGTCGCCTGATGGCCATGCGCCGTGAAAGCAATGAGAGGATGGCCGACTTTGCAGTCGCGGATGTCTCCCTGTTCTGGCTACTCAATGCTCTGAACAGCGCCGAGCCGGTGCTGACGGAACTGCTGCAGACACCGGATCGGCACCCGGAGTTGCTGTACCGCGAACTAACACGTCTGGCTGGCAGCCTGTTGACCTTCTCGCTTGAGCACGACGCCGGGGACATTCCTGCTTATCAGCATGATGCACCGGAACGGGTATTCCCACCGCTGCTGACACTGCTCGATAAACTGCTGGAAGCGAGTCTGCCGTCGCGGGTGGTGAGTATCCACCTGGAGCATCAGGACCAGATCTGGAAAGGCGCCCTGCACGATGCTCGCCTGCGTGAAGGGGCGGATTTTTACCTTTCCGTACGTGCCTCCATGCCGAACCATGAACTTCAGACGAAATTCCCGCAGCTGTGTAAAGCGGGCAGCTTTGAAGATGTGTCGGATGTGGTGAATGTGGCTCTGAGCGGGATGGTTATCAAGCCGCTGACCCATGTGCCGGCCGCTATCCCGTTACGCCTTGAGAACCAGTATTTCTCGCTGGATCTGAGTAGTGAGGCAGCGCGGGCGATGCTGGAAGCGGGAAGCTGCACCTTCTACACCCCGCGCTCATTGGGAGATGTGAAACTTGAACTCTTTGCGGTGCTGCGCACATGAATAAATCCGATCTCACCCAGTTAGAAAGTATCTTCTACCCGGGCTGGCTGATGGTCAGTCAGCTGCGGGGCGGTCAGGAAGTTCGTGATGGTGAAGGGCTCTATCGCCGGGCCTGTCGTCTGGTGCAGGAGGCAAAAGGGGCGCTCACGGAGGCAGGTTACAGCGACATCAGTCGTGACCATATGGTGTATGCCCTGTGTGCACTGCTTGATGAAAGCGTGATGAACCGGGGAACCACCGATGATGGTTACCTGACCTGGCGGCGTGACCCGCTGCAGGCACACTTCTTTGGCACTCTCAATGCTGGTGAGGAGTTGTGGGAAAGAATCCGAGACCTGCTGAAAGAAACTGCCCCTGACGCCGCCGTCCTGACCTGTATGTACAGGACCTTGCAACTGGGATTCGTGGGTCAGTATCGCGCTCAGGATGACGAGCGTCGGGAAGACATTATTCGCGCTCTCGCAGAACGGGTGCCCGCTTTTTCGCTGGCCCAGGATGCCCCCATTGTTGCCCGAGTATCACGTCTGCGCAGCGGTTGTCGCTGGTACTGGCTGACCTGGGCTGTGGCTATTGTCGCCCTGGCAGCGCTCTGGTTCTTCCTTTCGTCTTCGCTTACCGAACTGGTAAGCCAGATCGTCAGGCCGGGGTAAGCGATGCGGGATGCGTACCGAAGTCTGTTAACTGCCCTGGGTGCCGTACTGGCGCTGTGGCTCATTCTGGGATTCTGGGCACTGTCGACGGGAAGCCGTGTAGTGCTCAGTCTGCTGGTTGTTGTGGTGTCCGGGCTGATGCTCTGGCGTCAACGCCAGGCTTCTCAGGCGCGGGCAACCGCTGTTCGTGAAATTGTGGATGAAAACCTGCCGCCGGAAGATTTTCAGGGGGCGGTGATCCTCGCCTGTGGCGACAACGCTCCGCTGTTTGCATCCGGCTTCCATCACCGGGAAACCCGGCAGGGCTGGTATCTGCGGGTGAAAGATGCGGAACAGCTTCCCCTCTTTGCGCAGCACATGAGTTTGATGCGTCCAGCCCTGGTGTCGCAAATCTCCGTAATGCTGGCGGTGGTGCCTGAACAGCACACCTCCCGTGATGATTTTACCCAGTCTCTGCGGGGCTGGCAGCGGGCTGTCGTCCAGTGCCGCGCGGCATTTGGCACTTTGCCACAGTTGTGGACCGTGACCTGGGTATCGCCCCCTGTGGCCTGCGCAGAGGAAGAGCCTGTCTGGTTTACCACGGTAAGTCAGCGGGGCGGTATTCATGTGTATCAGCCCGGTCAGGGCAGTATGTCACTGACGGAATGGACCCGAGATACTGGGGGAGAAGGGCGTCTTTCTCGTCTGAGTCAGGGCCTGTGGCTGGACAGTCTGCTTGCCTGGCAGAACAGCGCGTTGAATGACCTGTTGTCGGTACGGCGGGGAGAGTTGCCTGTGATGAAGCCCTGCGTACAGGGTATGTGCATAGTTCCGGTGAGCGGTATCGATGGCAATCTCTGGCAACAGCACATTACTTCCGTGACGGCGCTGCCACCGGATGCCGTTGTAACGACAGAGCCACTGCCGCTGCCTGAGTTGCTGCTGCCAGCTTTACGCCGACGTGGCGTCAGCCGCAGAATGGTGTTCTGGCGCTACGCCGGATTTCTGGGCGGGATTTTCCTCGCGCTTGCCATGCTGGCGTCCTGGATGAACAACCAGCGCCTCATACGGAATGTTGGCGATCATCTTGCGTTATATCACCAGCTGACGGGGCAGCCTGCTGCTCCGAAACTGCGTGCGCAGCAGCGACTGAGAGCAGATGGCGCATTGCTAGACGACTGGCAGCGCCGCGGGGAGCCACTGCGCTATCGCCTTGGGTTGTATCAGGGGCTGCGCCTGATTCCGGTCATTGAGGCTGCTCTCAGCGACTGGGCACCTCCGCCACCGCCTCCACCGGTCATTAAGAAAATCATTCAGGGTCCGAAAACACTTCGCCTCGACAGCATGTCGCTGTTCGATTCCGGCAAGTTCGAGCTGAAGGCGGGCTCCACCAAAATGCTGGTGAATTCACTGGTTGGCATCAAAGCGAAGCCCGGCTGGCTGATTGTCGTGTCCGGCCATACCGATAACACCGGCAATCCGCAACTAAACCAGACGTTGTCTCTGAAACGTGCCGAAGCGGTGCGCAGCTGGATGCGTGACACCGGCGACGTGCCCGAAAGCTGTTTTGCGGTGCAGGGCTATGGCGAAAGCCGCCCTGTCGCAACCAACGACACCCCGGAAGGGCGTGCGCTTAACCGCCGTGTCGAAATCAGTCTGGTACCGCAGGCAAGTGCCTGTCAGATACCCGGCAAACACCTGGCGCCATCGCAGGATGATGGCGTCTCAGAAAATAAAACGGAGTAATTAACATGGCAATTCCTGTTTATCTTTGGCTGAAGGACGACGGCGGCGCGGACATCAAAGGGTCTGTTGACGTTCAGGATCGTGAAGGCAGCATTGAAGTGGTGGCGCAGGAGCATAACCTGTACATCCCGACCGATAACAACACCGGCAAGCTGACCGGTACCCGTATCCACACCCCATTCCTGTTCACCAAGGAAATCGACTCCTCCAGCCCGTACCTCTACAAGGCTGTGACCACCGGTCAGACCCTGAAGTCTGCGGAATTTAAGTGGTACAAGATCAACGACGCGGGCCAGGAAGTTGAATACTTCAACACTAAACTGGAAAACGTAAAAGTGGTGAAAGTGAATCCGGTGATGCACGACATCAAGGATCCTTCTTTCGAGAAGCACAACCACCTCGAGCAGATCGAACTGCGTTACGAAAAAATCACCTGGACCTACAAAGACGGCAACATCATTCATTCCGATTCCTGGAACGAACGCGCCACCGCGTAAGTCACGAGCGGGCAGAGTTTCTCTGTCCGCTTTTTTTGTTTTGCTGAACGTCTGCCTGTACGGGCGTTGAGCAAAAAACATCACATTTCGGAAATCAGACCTTATGGGCCTCGGTAACGGCCAGGGGCGGTAGCGTGCCTGAACGGTCCTCAACAGTGAGCAAGCAAACATGGAAAACCCGGCAATTCTTCTTCGACGTCTGAACCCTTACTGCGCCCGCGCGATGGAAGGGGCGGCCTCTCTGTGTCAGACCCGCGCCCATGCGGAAATTCTGCCGGAGCACTGGCTGCTGAAACTGCTGGAGCAGGGAGAAGGTGACCTGACCGTGCTGGCCCGCCGTTACGAGTGGGACATGGACGCCATCTGGCAGGATTTGCTGGGCTGGCTGGACAAGCAGCCGCGCTCGGTACGCCACCGTCCGCAGTTGTCTGATGCCATTCAGACCCTGATGCAGGAAGCCTGGCTGATTGCCTCGCTGAACGGTGAAGAACACATCAGAAGCCAGCACCTGTTGATGGCCCTGGTGGAAAAACAGAACCTGGTGCGCAGCGATGGTCTGTGGCCGCTGCTGACGCTTGGTCAGAGCCAGCTGGAGCGCCTGCGTTCTTTGCTGGACGCACAGTCCGACGAACGCCCTGACGTGCAGCAGGAAGCAGAGCTGGCCCAGAGCCACGGCGGTGAAGTGGAATTTGTGGGCCGTCCGGTCGGTGCAGAGCTGAAAGAAGGCGAACTGAATCCGGCGCTGCAGAACGCACTGGATAAGTTCACCCTCGACGTCACCGTCAAAGCCAGAGAGGGCAAAATCGACCCGGTGTTTGGTCGCGACACGGAAATCCGCCAGATGGTGGATATTCTCTCCCGTCGTCGTAAAAACAACCCGATTCTGGTCGGTGAACCGGGTGTCGGTAAAACCGCGCTGGTCGAAGGCCTGGCGCTACGTATTGCCGAAGGCAACGTTCCTGAATCCCTCAAACCTGTCATCCTGCGTACTCTCGACCTCGGTCTGCTGCAGGCGGGCGCCGGTGTCAAAGGCGAATTTGAACAGCGCCTGAAAAACGTCATCGATGCGGTGCAGCAGTCCCCGGTGCCGATTTTGCTGTTTATCGACGAAGCGCACACCATCATCGGCGCAGGCAATCAGGCGGGGGGCGCGGATGCGGCCAACCTGCTGAAACCTGCCCTGGCACGTGGTGAGCTGCGTACAATTGCCGCCACGACCTGGTCCGAATACAAACAGTACTTCGAGCGCGATGCCGCACTCGAGCGTCGCTTCCAGATGGTGAAGGTGGACGAGCCGGATGACGACACGGCGTGTCTGATGCTCAGGGGCCTTAAATCCCGCTACGCGGAACACCATAACGTCCATATCACCGATGATGCGGTCCGTGCCGCAGTCACCCTGTCGCGTCGCTACCTGACTGGCCGCCAGCTGCCGGACAAGGCCGTGGACCTGCTGGACACCGCCGCCGCGCGCGTGCGCATGAGCATCGATACAGTGCCGGAACAAATTGTGCGTCTGAAAGCACAGCTGACCGCACTGGAACTGGAAGAGCAGGCGCTGCTAGAAGACATTGCCGCGGGTTGCACCGGACACAGCGATCGTCTGAGCGTCATTGAACAGCAGCGCAATACACTGGAAGCTATCCTGCAGCAGCAGGAAAGCCGTTTCAGCGCTGAAAAAGAGATTGCACAGCAACTGATGGCCAGCCGCCAGGATATCAGCCAGCAGGCTGAGATTTCCGACCTGCAGCAGCAGCTCGAACAGGCACAGCAGGGCGACGTGCTGGTTCAGGTGGATGTCGACACCCGCACGGTTGCCAACGTGATTGCCGACTGGACCGGCGTACCGCTCTCTTCCCTGATGAAAGACGAACAGACCGAACTGCTGACGCTGGAAAATGAAATCGGCAAACGCGTGGTCGGGCAGGATGTGGCACTCGTTGCCATCGCTCAGCGCCTGCGTGCCGCGAAGACCGGGCTGACATCAGAGAACGGCCCACAGGGCGTGTTCCTGCTGGTTGGCCCAAGCGGCGTGGGGAAAACCGAAACCGCGCTGGCGCTGGCCGATGTGATGTACGGCGGCGAAAAATCGCTGATCACCATCAACCTGTCCGAATACCAGGAGCCGCACACCGTGTCGCAGCTGAAAGGCTCGCCTCCGGGCTACGTCGGTTACGGCCAGGGCGGCATTCTCACCGAAGCCGTGCGCAAGCGTCCGTACAGCGTGGTGCTGCTGGATGAGGTGGAAAAAGCCCACCGCGACGTCATGAATCTGTTTTATCAGGTCTTTGACCGCGGCTTTATGCGCGACGGAGAAGGGCGTGAGATCGACTTCCGTAACACGGTCATCCTGATGACCTCGAACCTCGGCAGTGACCATCTGATGCAGCTACTGGATGAACAGCCGGAAGCAACCGAAGGCGACCTGCAGGAACTGCTGCGCCCGATTTTACGTGACCACTTCCAGCCCGCGCTGCTGGCACGCTTCCAGACCGTGATTTACCGCCCGCTGGCCGAGGCGGCCATGCGCACCATCGTGGAAATGAAGCTCGCACAGGTCAGTAAACGTCTGAACCGCCACTACGGCCTGACCACGCAGATTGACGAGAGCCTCTACGACGCGCTGACCACCGCCTGCCTGCTGCCGGATACCGGCGCGCGCAACGTTGACAGCCTGCTCAATCAACAAATTCTGCCGGTGCTGAGTCAGCAGCTGCTGACCCACATGGCCGCGAAACAGAAACCACACTCCCTGACGCTCGGCTGGAGCGATGAGGAAGGGATTGGGCTTGAATTTTCAGACGCGGCTGAACGCTAATCCGGAGGCAGGGAATGACCATTCATGATGCCGGGAAGAAGAAAAAGAAGGACGACAAGAAGCAGGACGATGATTCCGTCAGAAAACTGACTACCGGGGAAATCGCCTTAGCCAGAACGGTATTCGGCAACCGGATCGATTACGAGAAGGTGAAAATTCATCATGGCAGTTATCTGCCGTTTAATGCACAGGATGCCAATACGGCAATGACGCCAAATGGTGAAATATATTTCATTAATCAGTACCGGGATGATTTTTCACAGTCGACGTATTCGCTTCAACATATGTTTATTCACGAAATGAGTCATGTCTGGCAGCGTGAAAAGAATGTTATTGGAAGAGGGCTTGTGAGCTGGCTTGTCAGCTATCGCTATACGCTTGATGGCCGCCTGGTGAGTGACTATCCGATGGAGCAGCAGGCACAGATTATTGCCGATAATTTTGTTTTACAGACATTTGGCTATGAAATCTGGTGGCACCTTGAAAATAAAAAATATCCCGATATTACGCTTGATGGTGACACGTCTGAGGCAGTAATACGCGAAGGGTATAAAAATTCTCTGAGAGGTTTTCCATGGTAAGCGTGAGCCATTTTCGAAAAATTATCTTTATCGTTTCATTAGGCATGTCTTCGGTAGTCCTGACAGGGTGCCCGGGGCCTGGCGACAGAATGAGCCTGGATGAAACTGCGCAGGTGAGCAGGCAGGGTAATGACGTCTGCATGAGTATTAATGATGCGCGAGATTATCAGCCTGCAGACATGGGGATCAATCTTCGGGGAACGCTGCCTAAAGAGAAAAAATTCAACTTCTCGCCAGGACTTAAGATTGTTGATGGTGCATTGTGCATTCCTCCGTCTTACCACTGTTTCATGGATGGTAATAAATATATTGTTGAATTCGTGCTTCATTCAGCAAGTAACAAAGATGAACCCCGGAATTTTGTTGTTGGAATAGGTGTTAATAAAACCCAGGTATATAACTTTCCTTTGACCGATCGCGAAATATCAAGGCCTTATGGTTCAATTGAAATTTCTGAATAGTATCCCGGAATAACGTCATGAAGGTTTTTATCTTTTTAACTTTAATGATTGTGGGAATTCTGTTTCTTCCGGATACGTATTTTTACACATTTGTTAAGCGCTTTATTTCCATCAGCGGTGACGGTGAATACGGCATGAACAATTTTGAAATGACCGTATTGCTGGTTAAAACCCTTGCCTGCGCCCTTGGGGCAGGAGCTGCAATCACTCTTTTTCGTACTCGCTGAGTACCCCTGATTAAACCTGTTACTTGCCCGTCGGCAAGAAAGTCATGGACTGCAGGTTATCCCATGGAGTCAATATCATGAGTCTGACAGATACGCTGAAGAATACCCTGTCTGCGCTAACTGAAGGCGGGCTGAACCGCTACCGCCTGGATATTCCGTCCTGCACAGCTTCACTGGACGTGGAAGAGTTTAACGGTAAGGAGTTCATGAGTGAGCTCTACTACTACGAAGTTATCTTTACCAGCAGCGATCAGAATATCAGTTCGGCGCAACTGTTGACCAAACCTGCCACGCTGACAATGGGAACCGGGCCTCTGATGGGGTTGACCGGGCAGAAAGTGGTGCATGGTGTGGTGACGCATTTTAAGCGTATCAGTGGCTCACGTGACCAGGCGATGTACCAGATTATTATTGAGCCGTTCCTGTCTTTGCTGCGCAAGCAATTCCGTACCCACCGTTTTTTCGTCAATAAGTCGGTACCGGAAGTCGTCACTGAAGTATTGCAGGAGCATGGCCTGAAAGGCTGGGAGTATGAGTTCACTCTCAAAGCCGACTATCCAAAACGCGAGCAGATCAACCAGTACAAGGAAAGTGACCTCGCGTTCATTGAGCGTTTGCTGGCCGAAGTGGGGATTTTCTACTTCTTCACCCTGCAACCTGACACCCAGACTGAAGTGGTGCATTTCGCAGACAAGCAGAGCGCATGGACGTTCGGTAAGTCTCTGCCGCTCAGCAGCCCGTCAGGGATGAGTGATAATGCTGCTGACTCGGTCTGGGGGGTTAACGTCCGACAGAACGTGGTTGAGCGTAATGTTACCGCCAGTGATTACAATCACCGTGAAGCCCAGAATGTCCTGGCCTCTGTACCGGCGGATATGACCCGTGGAGAGGGTGACGGTGTTACCTACGGTGAGGTTTATCACTATCTGCCGCGTCATCTTGAACGTGGCGATAAAATCACACCTTCAGCAGAAACTGGCAACTTCTGGGCTCGTCTTGAACACGAGCGTTTTCTGTCAGGACAGACGACTATCAGCGGCTGCAGTAATGATGCCCTGCTTTCTCCGGCCCAGGTGCTGACCATCAGTGAACGTGTAGTGCCGCCGACACTGCCATCAGAAACGGACAACGGCATTATCGTTACCCGCACGGGCTATATAGCGAGTCGCAAAGATGCCTTGATCGTAATGTGGGAGGGGATGCCGTACTACGAGAACCGCTGCTGGCGTCCTTCCGCCAAAAAGCGCCCGGTGGTCAGCGGTACGCTGATGGCGCGTGTGACCAGTGCCAAAGATAACGACATTTACGCCTGGCAGGATGCATCCGGCATGTACCGGGTGAAGTTTGATGCCGACCGTGATGACAAAAAACAGGGCATGGAAAGCATGCCAGTGCGTTTTGCCAAACCTTATGGGGGTGACAAATACGGTTTTCACTTTCCGCTGATACAGGGTACTGAAGTCGCCATTGCCTTCCATGAAGGCGATCCGGATCGTCCGTATATTGCTCATGCACTCCACGACTCCCGCCACGTTGACCACGTCACTGAGGCCAACAGCACGCGTAACGTAGTCAGGACCGCGGGCCTGAACAAGCTGCGGATGGAGGACAAGCGCGGCGAAGAGCACGTCAAGATCAGCACGGAGTATGGCGGCAAAACCCAACTCAATTTAGGTCACAACGTGGATGCTTCCCGCGAACTACGCGGTGAAGGTGCGGAGTTGCGTACCGATCGGTATGTTTCCATTCGGGGCGGAGCCGGGGTGTTTATCACTGCAGATAAACAACCGTTTGCCGGGGACAAGATGCTATCCATGCAGGAGGCGATTGCCCAGCTTGAGAATGCCCTGAGTATTGCCCGAAGCATGTCAGATGCCGCTGAAACCGCACAGGCGCTACCCGCTGATATTCAGAGCCAGGTGAAGTTGACTGATGCCCTCAAAGATCTTGCGCAGCCAGGGATGGTGTTAAATGCACCTGAAGGGGTGAGCATCACCAGTCCACAGGCAGTGCGTATCGCCTCGGGAAGCGCCAGTGTCGGGATTATGTCACAACAAAACACTGACATCAGTGCACTTAAGCGTTTTACCGTGGCAGCGGGCGAAGCCGTGAGTATGCTGGCCCGTAAGGCTGGGATGAAACTCTTTGCGGCTAAGGGAAAGGTAGAAATTCAGGCTCAGGATGATGCGCTTGATGCGATAGCCAAAAAGGATGTGAACGTAACCAGCACCGATGGAGGGGTAGAAATCACGGCTGCGAAAGATGTCGTGCTGAAAAATCTGGATGGGTCGTTCATCCAGTTGCAGGGTAAGAATATTATTCTAGGCTGTGGAGGCAATATCCTGTTGAAATGTGCCAATGTGCAGAAAATGGGACCAGCAACTGTAAGTTCACCTCCACATGAATTCCCTAAAGGTTATGGCGGTGTTTATGCTCTCAATGATGAGAGTGGGAGCATTATTCCTAAGACCGAATACAAGGTTACTACAGCCGAGGGCAAGGTATTTTCAGGTATCTCGGATGAAAATGGCAAAACAATGCCTATCTACACTTCAATGCCGGGTAAGTTAAATATTGAAATACTAGGAACCGGTAACTCAACTGCAGGGAGCAAAAAATCATGACTAATTACCATGCATGGGAAGCCAGCGACTGTGAACACTTTACTAATGTAAACATTTCGGAAAAAACAATTGTTTGTAAACGAAAGCCTGTTCCAGGCATTACCATCACGATCGGGATGTTCTTTGATGGTACAGGGAACAATGTTTTCAATACAGATGAACGTTTGTTAAAAAGTTGCACTCACCTTGATGTTGGCCTCAAAAAAGAAGATCTTGAACTTTGTACCAAAAAACTGGGAATGAGTACTGATGGTTCCAACAGCTATATGGGGTACTATTCAAACATTCATTGGCTGAACACTCTTTATTCCATTGATGATGAAATCGTTGAAGATAAATATCAATTTCAGCGGGCAGTTTATGTTCAGGGTATTGGCACTCAAAAAGGGAAAGAAGACAGCCTGGTTGCGATGGGGACAGGGACTTTATCAGAAGGTGTAGTTGATAAAACCGATGAAGGTGTTTCTCAAATTACAAATGAAATTCGAACGCTGCTGGGTGAAGGAAATGGCATAACAAACGCAATAGAGAAAATCCAGTTCGATATATTCGGTTTCAGTCGGGGGGCAGCAGCAGCCCGTCATTTTGCAAATCGCATCAGAAATAATGATAAAGCGATACAGCAGGCAATCACTAAGGGGCTTGATGGCCGAAATCAGCATGGTAAGCCTGCTGGTGAAGTGAGGTTTATTGGTTTGTTTGACACCGTTTGTGCCGTTGGGCTTGACCCGCATGATGCCATAAACCCGGGAGTGGATCTGGATTTACCCCCCGATATTGCACAGAAGGTTTTCCAGATTGCAGCAATGCACGAGTGTCGATATAACTTTAGCCTGAATAGTATAAAAGAATCCTGGCCAGAGTTGACCCTCCCAGGAGTGCATTCCGATATTGGTGGTGGTTATAATCCCAAAGAGCAGGAATATTATTTTTTAACTAAGCCGAAAAATGAAACAGTCAGGGACAGTGTTCCTTCAGAAATTACGGACGTTTATCGACAAACTGCAGCTGAAACACCTGATTTGAGGACATTTCCTAACCTAAGCCCAGTAATGGCGAGTGGAGAAGTAAAAACTGAAACTTGGTATGACTATCTGGTTAACCATGAGAAGCGGCGCCAGGAGATCACAGAAAAGCGTGTCGGCGCGGCTGTAACGCTTAAACGAGTCGTTCCCAATGACTGGAGTAAGGTCAGCTTAAGGGTAATGCTTGATTCTGCTCTTGAGGCGGGGGTTGACATGAAAGAAATTGAACCGACAAATGAAAAACTCCGTTTGCCTCCAGAGCTCGAAGAATTGAGTCAAAAGGCAATAGATCAAGGAAAAGCTGTCAGAAGTGGCAGTGTTCCAGCATCTTATACTTCATCGGAAATTCAAGTTATTGGAAAATACATACACTGCTCAGCAAACTGGAATCCCGTTGAGTTTAAAACGGTATGGCTTGATGGCAAGCATGTTGAAAAAATATATGGAGCAGTAAAAGCGACAGAAGTGTTTGGCTTTATTAATCGACCAAACTTCGGTTGGACCCGTGCTGTATGGAATATGAAAGGAGAAAAAGCATGAGATAAATTACGATACTCTTATCATTTTCTTTTTTGGTGAGCTGCAATATCAGTTCGGCTAATGACCAGCAAGGGAAGATTAAAGCCCCTTTTGATGAGTGGTACTTTACCTTTTCGACACCTAAAGCACTACCTGCTCAGGTGACACTTGTAAAGCTTATTGATGTCAACGGGTATGGAAAGGTTTTTAGAACAATAGACCAGCCACAAGGGCAAAGTGTGGGGACATGGAGCCAGCATGCCGGAAAGGGAACTTCGCCTTTTAATAAAGCATCCTCCCCCCCGCAAGTTATACAATTTTGCTGGGATTCAATTATTGACAAAATGGTTTATGAAACCACATTAGTGTTCTCATCTGAAACTAAGAATAAAATGCTTACTACGGAACCCAGTAACTACAGTCCTCAGGAAACTTATTATTTTCAATATATGGTGATTGGTCTGGCACCTGAAGGAAAAGTCAGGGTTTGGTTAAAAAACAATGGTAGACCTAATCTTGAACAAACAGGTACAGAAATCACAACTGTTTCCGGTAATGAGCTGAGTATGTGCAAAGGCGTTACGGAAAGTGATTTTTCCTATGGATATAGCAATGCAACTAAAGAGTTTATAAAAGGCAAAGAATATCCCTATGGGAAGTGGTAATTTAATAACTGATGAATTTCAATATGAGTTATTGATTCTTTGAATTAAAAAATTGAAGGTTTTTGTATGAAACTAGCTTCCTACTTGTTGTTGTTTTTTATCTCCCTCCCATGTTTTTCTGAAACTGTCAATTTAGACCCAACATCATCGACTAAAGCAGACGATGCAAACTCAATGGCCAATATGTATCGTCTGGGCATGGGTGTTCCGAAGGATATGAAAAAAGCATTTGAACTCTATCAGATCGCTGCTGAACTCGGAAACACGGATGCTCAGGTCGATTTAGGTGATATGTATTATTCTGGCGAAGAAACTTCTCAGAGTTACGAAAAGGCCAATTATTGGTATGAGAAGGCTGCGAAGAACAACAGTGCTAAAGCTCAGATGTATTTAGGTTACGCATACCTTAGTGGTAAGGGCGTCGCTGTAGATTATGATAAAGCCAAAATTTTTCTTGAGCTTGCAGTTAAACAAGGCGATCCTTCAGCCATGAATCATTTGGGCACGATGTATTTTGATGGTAAAGGAGTAACCAAAAATAAAAATAAGGCTATCACGCTATTCCAAAAAAGCTGCTCGGAAGGTGATTCGAATGCGTGTGATAAGTTAAAAGAAATTAAAGCCGAGAAATAATGTTTTACCTGCATAAAAAATAAATATGCGGAAATCAAAAAATGGAGTTTCGGATGTCTAAAGGTTTTGTATTGATTGGTGATAAAACCACGCATGGCGGACAGGTTATTTCTGCCTCATCAACAATGGTAGTAAATGGCAAGAAGGTTGCCCTCGTAGGCGATAAAGTCAGCTGCCCAAAAGAGGGGCATGGCATTAATGCCATTATTGAAGGATCGCCTGAATGGACCTCTGACGGCAAAGCCGTGGTTGTGGATGGTTGCCACTGTGAGTGTGGTTGTCAGGTGATCTCCAGTGCACCGGATTGTGTAATAGGATAAGTAATGAGCTGGGAGCGTCAGAAATCAACAATATCGACTAGGCCTGAAGAACCTTCATTCCTCCTGTGGATGATGTTGGGGATTTTCGCGCTTGTCGGTTGTGTACTGCTGTTTGTCCTGCATGCCAATAAACTGGCAGGCCCATTTCAAACATTTAATCTTTGGGTTGTCACTGCGTGCCCTGCAGTTGTCTGGTTTTTCTTTCTGTGTCTGCGTGGCTGGCTCTATAACAATGCATTTGACAGACACGAATTTGAAACCAATGAGGCAGAGTATGCGCAACAACAGTGGATGGAGTGGTCTGGACGCAATATCGCAGTATTACATAGTGGTGTAATGCTGCCTGCAAATCTGACACCTCAAAATTTTATTGCAGCCCCGTCTACGCTTGAGCAGAGCACATCTCTGACCCAACGAATTTGTCTGCAAGATCATGAGACACATTTTTCAGTTCTGTTGGCCGGGTTAAGTCATGTACTGGCAAATTTGCCTTTAGATTTAGTACCAGCTGTCACGCTACTGACAGATTCTCACGATGACATACTGGTATTGCAGGATGCATTTGCTCAGGCCTGGCAGACAGCCATTCTGGATCGCCCTGTTCCACAGTTGACGATACTTACGTCAAAGACCTTCCTCTCACTGGATGCGCGAATTAAATCACCGACGCTGGATGTGGATTTGATCCTGATTCACCAGACACAGGGGCGGGATACGTACAGTGATGTGCTGGCAGCCCTGTTGCTGACCTCCGATGATGTCGCCACAAAATATAATCTCTCCTTTCACGCCCGTATTTTGCGTCCAATGGCACTTGACATGGCGATTTCAGAAAAGTCACTGGATACATTTTTCTCGACCCAGACTCAGGCTTGTGCCACCGCCAGTATTGTCGGCGACAGCGTGGAGTGGGGTGATGCATTTTCTGATTTACTTGCAGCGGCACAAGATTATGACGGTTACTGGAAACCTGAACAACTCCACTGGCTGGAAAAATATGCCGGGCTCAGCGGCCCCTTTTCTCCATGGATAATGGCCGCAGTCGCCAGCGATATCGTGAACATACAAAAAGCAGACTGTCTGATGCTTTCTACAGATGGTGAGCAGAAATTTATTAATACAGTGCAAACAGGGAACCGAAACGATGACCACGGATGATTCAGCATGGCGCGGAGGATGGGGAAAACTGGGGTTCTCCGCGCTTTTAGCGGGCGGGATTGCCTGGGGCATCTGGCACTATGGTGATCAGATGGGGCTGCATACCCCGTTACTTAAAGGGCTGGTCATTGCCGGAGCCCTGATTTTATTGATGCTGTTCCGCCACGGCAAAACCATTACGCTCGCCATTAAACAGGGCTGGCATCGTTTCCAGTCTAAGCGAAAGAATGTTCTGCCAGCCGATGAAGGCCGCGTTGAACAGACCGAGCCGCGTAATGTCACCGTCAATACCCTCCGTGAAGCCATGCGTAACCTCTACGGTCGTCGCTGGGGGCGTAAAACACGCATTCTGCTGATAACCGGTACCGCCGAAGAGGTGGAAAAACTGACCCCAGGGCTCACGACTCAGCTCTGGCAGGAAGACCGCGGCACGTTGTTACTGTGGGGCGGTGACCTCAATACCCTGGCAGACAGTGCCTGGCTGACCGCGCTGCGTAAGCTGCGTCGCCGTCCGGTGGATGGCCTGGTGTGGGTCACTTCGGCCTTTGACCAGCTCTCAGCACCAGGGCTGGAGCCGCCATTGCTGGTGCCGTCTGAAAGCACCATGGATGCCCTGTCTCACGCCATCAGTGTGCGTATGGAAACGCTTGGCTGGAAACTCCCGCTGTATGTCTGGTCCCTGCACCCGCGCGCCGGTCAGCCGGAGGGACGCATTACGCAGGCGACCGGCTGCCTGTTACCTGTCGGGTGTCGCACCGAAGGGCTGGCAGAACAACTCTCTGCCCTGACGCTGGATTTGATCTCGCAGGGTCTGCAGCAGACCTGCGGCGAGGTGAAACATAACTTCCTGCTGACGCTTGCCGACCAGCTTATTCGTGAGCCACAAAGCGTGACCGCACCACTGTCGGTGATGCTCAATCCCTACCGCCCGCTGCCGCTGGCCGGTGTGGTGTTCAGTCAGCCCTCTGCCGGTGCCGAACGTGCCGTGCCGCACCACTGGGGCATGGATAAGCGCTGGGATGTACTGCCGGACTCGATCCGGGCGCTCCCGGCGGCTCTGCGTCCGCGCAAGCCAGGCATCCCGTGGCGTAAAGCGATGACCTCTGTTGTCGCCCTGGCGATGGTGGGCTGGGCTGCGTGGATGAGCATTGCCTATGTCACCAACCGCAGCCAGATTGACGGCGCGAATGCCCAGGCAGCACTTGCCGCCCGACAGAACCAGCCGCTGGAGCAGCGCCTGCACACGCTGTCTGAACTCCAGAAAACGCTGGCCCGTCTGCAGTACCGTGCTGAGCACGGCGTGCCATGGTATGAGCAGGTCGGGCTGAGTCAGAATAATGCCCTGCTGACCGCACTTTGGCCATGTTACCGCGACAGCGCACTGCCATTGTTGCGGGATGCGGCCGCAGACCACCTGCAGAAGCAGATCAGTGCGTTTAACGCGCTGCCGCCGGGCAGCCCGCTGCGTGAGCAGATGGCTAAAGCTACCTATGACCAGCTCAAACTCTACCTGATGCTTACCCGTCCGGAACATATGGATGCGGCCTGGTTCAGCTCGGTGCTGCTGCACGACTGGCCAAAACGTGATGGTGTGAAAGACGGTGTCTGGCAGGGTGTGGCGCCTTCACTGCTGTCGTTCTATGGCGCACAGCTGGTTGCGCATCCAGAGTGGAAGCTCCGTGCTGATGAAAGCATGGTCAGCCAGGCGCGTTCCCTGTTGGTTCGTCTGATGGGCGTACGTAACAGTGAATCGACCCTGTACCAGAAGATGCTCTCCCAGGTGGCACATCTGTATGTGGATATGCGTCTGGAGGACATGACCGGGGATACCGATGCATCCCGTCTGTTCAGCACCACGGAAGTCGTGCCCGGCATGTTCACCCGCCAGGCCTGGGAGCAGGCCGTGCAACCTGCTATAGAAAAGGTGATGAAGGCACGCCGGGACGAGCTCGACTGGGTGCTGACTGACAGCAGGCGTCAGGTGAATAAACAGGACGAGACCTCGCCGGAAGCGCTGAAAAAACGCCTGACGGAACGCTACTTCGCTGACTTTGGCGGGGCCTGGCTGGAGTTTCTTAACAGCCTGCGGCTTCGCCGGGCCATGACGCTGTCGGATTCGATTGACCAACTGACCCTGATGGCCGACGTGCGCCAGTCACCTCTGGTGGCTCTGATGAACACCCTGAATGTGCAGGGCCGCACCGCTCAGACCGGGGAAGCGATTTCAGACTCGCTGGTGAAATCGGCCAAAAACCTGCTCGGGGGTGATAACAAAGATGCCATTGACCAGAGTGCCGGGGTTCATGGCCCGCTGGATGCGACCTTTGGTCCGGTGCTGGCGCTGATGGACAAGAACCGCACGGGTGCACAGGAGTTGAGTCTGCAGTCGTTCCTGACCCGCGTAACCCAGGTGCGTCTGCGCCTGCAGCAGGTGACCAATGCTGCTGACCCGCAGGCCATGACCCAGACCATTGCCCAGACCGTATTCCAGGGCAAGGCCGTTGATCTGACCGAAACCCGCGACTACGGCAGCCTGATTGCTGCAGGGCTCGGGCAGGAGTGGAGCGGCTTTGGGCGCACGGTGTTTGTGAATCCGATGGAGCAGGCCTGGCAGCAGGTGCTGACCCCGGCGGCCGACAGCCTTAATGCCCAGTGGCAGCAGGCGGTGGTCGCTGAGTGGAACAGTGCTTTTGGTGGCCGCTATCCTTTCAGTAATTCCAGCAGTGATGTCTCCCTGCCGCTGCTCGCCAAATACCTCAACGCAGATTCCGGGCGTATCGCCCAGTTCCTGCAGACCCGCCTCAAAGGCGTGCTGCACAAAGAGGGCAATCACTGGGTACCGGACAGCATCAACTCGCAGGGCCTGGTGTTTAATCCTGCCTTCCTCAATGCTATCAACACCCTGAGTTATATCTCGGATGTGGCCTTCACCGAAGGCAACGCCGGCATGAACTTCGAACTGCGTCCGGGCACTGCCGATGGCGTAATGCAGACCGACATGATTATCGACAGCCAGAAGCTGACCTATGTGAACCAGCTGCCGGCGTGGAAGCGCTTCACCTGGCCTGCAGATACTGAGGCTCCGGGTGCGAACCTGAGCTGGATTAGCACACAGGCCGGAACCCGTCAGTACACCGATATCCCAGGTGCCTGGGGCTGGATCCGCCTGCTCGATAAAGCCGCGGTCAGTGCTTACCCGGGTGTCAGCAGCAGCTTCAGCCTGAGCTGGAAGGCACAGGACGGTCGCACGCTTAATTACACCCTGCGAACCGAAGCAGGCGAAGGCCCGCTGGCTCTGCTGAAGCTGCGTAACTTCCGTCTCCCGGAAACCATCTTCAGCACCACCGGTATCGCACCCTCAGACCTAGCTACAGATACGGCCAGTGACAATGGGGAGGCGTACTGATGAGCACGCTCAATACCTTACTCAGCGCCTGCCAGACAGAGCAGGCGCCCTTGCTTGCCGCCACCCGTGAGCGTGTGGCGCAGTGGGACAGCTGGCTGCAGCCGCTGTCCGAGCAATCGTCCGCTGGCGAAGACCCGGGCTATGACGATGACTTCCAGCAGATTCGCGAGGAAATTAATAAGCTCTCTGGTGCTAACACCGAGCTTATTTGCCTGCATGCAGAAAAGATTTTAACCACCGTTGCGAAAGATATCCGTGTGGCCACCTGGTACTGCTGGGCGAAGCTACACCGGGAAGGCGAGCAGGGGCTGGCCGAAGGACTTGAACTACTGGCCGGTCTGCTGGAGCGCTTTGGGTCACAGTTGCACCCGCAACGTGACCGCAGCCGAAAGGCGGCGCTGGAATGGCTGGCAGGATCGCGCATGACCGACTCGCTTTCCCTGTACCCGGAAGTGGTCAGGATCGATGCGATGCGAACCACCGGTGCACTGCTGCTGATAGCACGGCTTATTGAGAATGAGCCGGATGAAACCCGTCCGGAACTCAATGCGCTTTACGGTGCGCTTGAAAGTCGCCTGCAGAAAGCGGGGGGCGTGGATGCGGTAGTACCGCAAAACGCCAGCACCAGTGAAACCCCGTCGTTTGCCAGTCACAGCGATGCCCCGGTCATCGGGCGGATTTCGTCCGGTCAGGATTTGCTGACCCAGGCCCGCACCCTTACCGAATACCTGCGCGAGCAGCCAGATGGCTGGCTGTCAGCACACCATCTGATGAAGAGCCTGCGTCATGACACCCTGCGGGCCATCCCGGCCCCGGATGCGCAGGGGCGTACACGCATCGAGCCGCCAAGGGCGGATCAGCGCGCGTTACTCAAACGTCTCTACCTGCAGCAGAGCTGGGCTGAAATGCTGGAAACGGCCGACAGCACCTTTTCCCGCGGAGCCAATCACCTGTGGCTGGATTTGCAGTGGTACATCCACCAGGCGTTGACGAAATCCGGTCAGGAGACGCTAGCCGACATTGTCTTGGCCGATCTGAAAGGGCTGCTGTCTCGCCTGTCCGGGCTGGAGACACTGGCGTTCAGTGACGGTACACCGTTTGCGGACGAAGTGACGCTGAACTGGATCCAGAATAGCGTGATTGATACCACTGGTGGGTGGGACAACGATACGCCATTAGCCCCGGCCACCGCCGGTAACGATGACATTCTGGCGCTGGAGCCGGAAGCCGTGGCGCTGGCCGACAGTGAAGGCCCGGATGCCGCGCTGGGCTGGTTGCAGACCCGGCCGGGCATGATCACCGATCGTCAGAAGTGGCTGTTGCGTCTGCTGATGGGGCGCATTGCTGAGCAGTACGGTAAAAATGACCTGGCGGTACACCTGTTTGCTGAGCTGGGTGAACGTGCAAGAGAAGTGACCCTCAGTAACTGGGAGCCTGAGCTGATGTTTGAGGTGCAGGCCCGCCATCTGAAACTCCTGCGTCTGAAAGCCGGTCGCAGCGAGGCTGAAAAGGCCCGCCTTACACCGGTAATGGACCAGTTACTTGCCGGACTGATCGCCGTCGATCCAGCCCGTGCCGCCGTGCTTTGCGGTTAAATCCACAGGAACAGAAATAAATGGAAGATTTGACCCTGCGTTATTACGACGCGGAAATGCGCTACCTGCGTGAAGCCGCGAAAGAGTTCGCGCAAACCCATCCCGATCGCGCAGCAATGCTCGACCTGGATAAGGCCGGCACACCCGATCCGTATGTTGAACGGCTGCTCGAAGGCTTTGCTTTCTCAATGGGACGGCTGCGGGAGAAGATCGACGACGACCTGCCGGAACTGACCGAAGGGCTGGTCAGTATGCTCTGGCCACACTACCTGCGAACCATTCCGTCACTCTCGGTGGTTGCGTTCACGCCTGCGCTTCAGACTGTTAAGATGGGGGAATTGATGCCCGCGGGTCTGGAAGTATACTCCCGCCCGGTGGGTCCGAAAAACACGGTCTGTCGCTACCGTACCACCCGTGATGTAATGCTCAACCCGCTGAATATCTCTGGGGTGACCATGACCACTGAGCCGGACGGGCGCTCGCTGCTGCGGATGCGTTTTGTCTGCAGCACGCAGGCGGACTGGTCCCATGCGGACCTCAGCCACCTGAGCCTCTATCTCGGCGCAGATGCGCCAGTCAGCAGCCAGCTACACCTGATGCTGACCAGGCGGCAAGCCGCCTTGTATATGCGTCTGCCCGGGCAGACTGACCGTATTCGCCTGGACGGGTACTTTTCGCCGGGAGGATTTGCGGAGGAAGATGGGCTGTGGCCGAAGGGGGATACTGCCTTCAGCGGCTACCAACTGCTACTGGAGTACTTTACTTTCCGCGACAAGTTTATGTTCGTCCACCTCAACGGTCTGGACGGGATTACGCCGCCTGCGGGAGCAGAGTACTTCGACATCGAAGTCGTGTTCAGTACGCTGTGGCCATCAGACCTACCGGTCACCAATGACGCGGTTCGTCTGCACTGTGTGCCGGTGATTAACCTGTTCACACTGGAGGCTGACCCCCTCACCATTACCGGGCTTGAGAGTGAGTACCTGCTGCGCCCCAAACGGCTGCAGGACGGACACACCGAGATTTATTCGGTGGATTCGGTGACAGGCTCAAACCGGACCAGTGACGCAGAGTATGTGCCGTTCAGCAGCTTCAGGCACAAGGGCGGGATGATGCGCCGTCATGCACCCCCCCGTTACTACCACACCCGCGTGAAGCGCAGCGTGACCGGGCTGCATGACACCTTGCTTATCCTTGGGGGGCACCAGTGGGAGGAGGACCGCCTGTTTGAGCGTGAAGCCGTATCGCTGCAAATCACCGGCACCAACGGCCAGCTGCCGCGCCGTGCACTACAGAGTACGCTGCTTGACCGCTGTGAGCAGGTGGTCAGTACACAACTTTCAGTGCGCAATCTCTGCAAACCGACGCTGCCAGTCTATCCGCCTTCCGAAGACCGTTTTCACTGGCGGGTTCTGAGCCATCTGGGATCCGGTTTCCTGAACATGATGAGCACCGCCGAAGTGCTGCGCGGCACGCTGGCACTCTATAACTGGCAGGAAGATGAATTGAACACCCGCCGTCTGGAGGCGATTCAGCATGTGGAGCACCACCGCCTGCAGCGTTTTGAGCAGGGTTACCTGCTGCGGGGGCTGGATATCGAAGTGACCCTCGACAGCAATGGCTTCACCGGTGAGGGCGATATTCACCTCTTTGGTGAAATGCTTAACCGGTTCTTTGCGCTGTATGCCGATATGAACCAGTTTAACCAGCTCACCCTCATTGTTCAGCCAGAAGGAAAATGCATCCGGTGGAAAGAGAATCACAGTCCGCGTCTGCCAGGCTGATAGCGCAACTGGGGGACCGGCTGCCATATATCAACTTTTACCGCTTCTGCCAGCTGCTGGAGCAGAGCCAGCCGGACAAACCGGTTACGGGCAGTATCTGGCAGGTACGTCATGAACCGGTACGTTTTCGGCCACACCCAGGAATGGGCTTTCCGGCATCTGAAGTCAAAGGGATTGAGCCGTCTGAGCATTCGCATCTGCCGCCGACGGTACGCATCACCTTTATGGGGCTCTACGGCGTGGAGTCCCCGCTGCCAACGCACTATATTGATGACATCACCCAGCGCCGGGAAGGGTATGAGGCCACCGCGGATTTCCTCGATATCTTCAACCACCGGCTGATTGCTCAGTACTACCGTATCTGGCGTAAATATTCATACCCGGCGACTTTCGAAGAAGGCGGTAAGGACAAAACCTCGCAGTACCTGCTGGGACTGGCCGGGCTCGGGATTAACGGCTGCACGGACTGTATCGCGACCCCGGCTTCGCGCTTTCTGGCACTGCTGCCGGTCATGTTACTGCCGGGGCGTACCGCAGAAGGCATGGCCTCGCTAGTGCGCCTGCTGGCACCCAACACGCAGGCGAAAATCTGGCACCATGACAAACGCCGCGTGCCTCTGAAGAAACCTTTGATCATGAGCGTCAGCCAGCCAGTCACCCTGACAAACCTTCCGGTGATGGGTAACTATGCCACCGACGTAAACAGCCAGGTACTGATGCGCCTGACAACCACTGACTCAACTGAAGTGCTGAGCTGGTTACCGGGCGGGGAGCTCCATACGGACCTGATGACGCTGCTGCATGTCTATCTTGGCTCCCGCCTCGATGTCCGCCTGCAGCTGTGTGTCGACCGTAGCCTGCTGCCGGACGCGACAATGAGAAGTAAACCCAACGCTGGCGCAGTGCAACTGGGCCGCACCGCAGTGATGCGGCCGCTGAATGCAGCGAACACCGTCACGCACTCCAAAACCATAACCATCAATCTTGGCCGCTATGAGCGGGTACAGGAAAATATTCACCGCAGGGAGACCGATGAAGATGGCGATTACCGCTGGTAAATTTCCTCTGGCTGCGCTGGCCGCTGGTATCACCTTGATGCTGGCTGGCTGTGGGCTGACTCAAAAAGTAACAGATGGCACCGTTGCTGTGACCAAATCGATTTTTTATAAGCAGATAAAGACCCTGCATCTGGATATTCGAGCCCGTGAGGCCGTTAACAGCAATGCTGGCGGCGTGGCACTGTCGACGGTGGTGCGCATCTACCAGCTTAAGAATCGCAAAACGTTCGACAGTACTGACTATCCGTCACTGTTTAAAGAGGACAGTCAGGTCATCAAAGCAGACCTGCTGGTGGAGAAAGATATCCTCCTGCAGCCGGGCGGGGCGGTCACGGTCGATATGCCAATGGAGGAAAATGCGCAGTACGTGGCGGTGGCCGGGATGTTTATGTCACCGGACCAGGAGAACAATACCTGGCGTGTAGTAATGAGTCGGGATGACCTTGAGCCGGATAAGGCACGCGTCATTGAGGCGGGGAACAACCAGCTGACCATGCAGGCACTGAAAGATGAATGAGACGCCCCGTTCCTCGCTGTACGAGACGCTATTTGGCAATTTTACCGGTGGGTTCGATCTGCATCAGGTCAGTGAAGAAAATCAGGTCATCCTTTCGGTTCTGGACAATATGCAGCGCGTTCTCAACTGTCGCGCCGGCACGCTGGCGCATCTGCCTGATTACGGGCTGCCCGACATGACGAAAATCCTGCAGGGCATGCCCGGAACGGCTCATGAGCTCATGGGCACATTGTCTGCCGTTCTGCTCAAATATGAGCCACGCCTGAAAAAAATAGACGTTGTTCTGCTGGATCAGAACATTCCCGGCGAGCTGCGCTATGCCATTGACGCTGAACTTAAAGGGATTGGCCTGGTGCGCTACGGGACTGAGTTTATGCCCGAAGGACGGGTCCTGTTGCGGCATCTCAGGCAACAGCAGTATCTCGACACAACACCCCGTATATAAGGTCAGATAACACCATGTCAGTAAAATCACAGTTCCTGAAGAAGCTGCAGGCGCGACAACCTTCACCTGTTCCCGCAGTTAGCAAGAGTCAGGCAGATATTGCAGCGTTTCGCCAGCGAATGGCTCAGCTTCAGGATCAAATGGACGCGTGGCTGACAGATACCGGACTGAATGCAGAGGCACTGGCGGTATATGTTCCGGACCTGCTGGTGGAGGGTGGGGCTTTTGATATTTCCGGTATCGTCCTGCGTTATGGTAACCGGGCGGTTAAGTTTATGCCGATATTCCTGTATGGACAGGGAGTTGCAGGCTGTGTCGAGGTGACTTTTTTTTCCGGGTACAGCTCGATTTCTCAAGGACGCCTGTTCATGCGGGTGGGGAGTGTATATGACTGGATCTTTACTCCCCCTGATACATCACCTCAGTCAGGACAACTATTTGATGAAGGTGTTTTTTTCGGTCTGATTTTAGCGCTGTTGCCCTAGCAATAACATTCATTCCTTTATTAGTCATTGCGTTTCTACACGCAAAATTGCTTTACACATCAACTGACGATATTAACCGACACGGATATGCAGGCCCTGCAGAATGACCAAACATATAACGTTAAAAACCGGCGGCGACCCGCGTACGCTGCCAGATTATGCCGCCCTTCGCGATGAACTCAGTAAGCTTACACATCCTGCTCGCCCTGATGTGAACTGGCAATATGTCCAAAGACTCTGTCTCTCAATGTTTGAACAGAACGGTGTGGAGTTGCAGACAGCAGCCCGGTACACCCTTGCCCGTACTCACCTGTCTGGATTAGCTGGCCTGAATGAAGGGCTGGCGATTCTGGATGCCCTGATTAGCCGCCAGTGGGAAACTTTATGGCCGAAGACACAACACGCTCGTATGGAAATCCTTAGCGGCCTGAGCCAGCGCCTGCAGCAGCGCATGCGTATGCATCCATTTAGCAGCAGCCATCTTAGTGAGCTTTATCGTGCTGAAGCGTTACTTACCAGCCTGAGCGCGGTGCTCCAGCGCCTTGAGCTTAAACACCTTAGCCAGCTCGATACGTTACGAACGTTGATACGTTCAAATGCTGAACGGCTGGAAAGCAGTAATGAGACGTCCGATTTGAATGTGAACATGAAGCCCGATAGCGAATCGCCTCTGGATAAAGCCGAACCGTTCGAAGAGGTGAAGTGGGTATATGTTGTGCATCAGGAAAATCAGCCGAATGGAGAGGATCGCACGACAGCCCCCGTGTCTGTCAGACAGTGGAAGCCCTTTTTTGCCGGGATGTGTTCCACGCTGGTGGTTTGTATCGCTGTGGCGTGGGGATGGGTTTCTTTGTCCAGACCCGACCCCCTAGTGACTCAGGCTTTTGCCTCTCTGGCTCCGTTACCTGAAGTGCTCACGCCTGTGCAGCAAAACGCGTTAACACTGCGTGGTAGTTTACCGTCCACGTTTATCACAGACACTCAGCAGCAGCTTGCCCGCCTGGATAAACTGCTTCCTGACTGGAATATTTCCTACAGCCTTCAGCTGTTAAAGCAGCTCCAGACATTATGGCCGGAGGAGGCGAAACCGCTCACAATGCAGTGGCAGCAAAAATTTAACGCGGCAGCGTTACCTGTCGACGCAATGAACAGCTGGTATCAGGGAATGATGACGCTTCAGCAACTGAGTTATCGGCTGAGTAGCCTGGAAGAGCAAAAAGGAAAATACATCACGGTAAGCGAGCTTAAATCCGTAGTTTTTTCGACTATACAGTCATTCAACCAGACGATACCGGCTGAAGAACAACTCAGGCGCCTGTCGCAGCACCCAGCAGGAGATGCGCTTCCTGAAGCTGAAAAGACTCAACTGGAGTTGCGTCTTAAGCAGCTGGCAACGCGTTACGCTCAAATAAAACAGGATTCTTCTGCTCAATGAATTCTGGCGGTGGACAAATGAATGTACTGGAAAAAGCGGGGGGTAAAGTGTCCCCTGCAGGAATCGAACCTGCAACTAGCCCTTAGGAGGGGCTCGTTATATCCATTTAACTAAGGGGACGAGGCGGCACGAGTATAGCCTTATTTACACTTTGCGTTAAGCGCATCGCCGCCTGACTGCTCAAAGAGTCACCATTCAGGTCGATTTTTTTGTCGATTTATCATCATTTTCCCGTGCCTTTAGCTCAGCTTTGCGTTTGTTCGACATGTCGTTACGAATTTGGGCATGGCTTAACAGCGCGAAGATAAACGTTCCGCCGCAAATGTTTCCCGCCAGCGTCGGAAGGGCAAACGGCCAGAAAAAATCGCTCCAGTGAAGCGTACCGTTAAAGACCAGATAGAGGATTTCAACGGTACCGACCACAATATGCGTGGTGTCCGCCAGCGCAATTAGCCAGGTCATCAATATGATCACCACAATTTTGGCGCTTCCCGCGGAAGGAAACATCCAGACCATCGTGGCGATAATCCAGCCAGAAATGATGGCGTTTGAGAACATCTCGACCGGCGTGTTTTTCATTACGTCCATGCCGATTTTCACAAACGCATCCCGGGTGGGTTCATCAAAGATCGGCATATATTCAAACGCCCATGCCGCGATGCCCGTGCCGATAATATTACCCAGCAGGACCACGCTCCAGAGCCGCATCAATAAGCCGAAATTACCGAGTGTGGGGTTTTGCATCACCGGCAGGACGGCGGTCACCGTGTTTTCGGTAAACAGCTGCTGGCGGGCCATGATGACAATAATAAAGCCGAAGGTATAGCCGAGGTTTTCCAGTAAAAATCCACCGGGCACGCCTTCCAGCTGCACATGAAATATCCCTTTCGCAAGAAGAGATGCGCCCATTGATAGCCCGGCAGCGATGGCTGACCAGAAGAGGGCCATCGCGTCGCGCTCCATCTCTTTTTCACCATCCTGGCGTATATGCTCGTGGATGGCCATTGCGCGGGAGGGGAGGCGATCTTCATCAATTTCTATCTTCTCGCCGCGCGCCTTCTCCTCGCTTTCAATTTCAAGCTCCTCAGTGCTCTCGCCAATTTTTTCTTCGCCTACATCTTTCATATCTGCTCCCGGAGGTTGATCTTTCTGTTAAGCGTAGCGGCTTTTGTCGGGATGCCTGTGGGGATGCTCTTAATTTGGCTGCAATGACAACAAAGGTGATACATCTCTTTCAAAGACATTATAAAATTGCCAGCGAAACGAATTCCAAAAGCCAGGCTATGCTGAGATCAGAGTCACGGTGGTTACTGCCCGTAATTGTGCTCATAGACATCGGTAAACGTGCTGTTACAATCACTTGCACGTTTACAGACGGAGCGTCAACGGCTCCGTTACGGATGGCAATCAACGATAGCCATACTGAACAGGGAGATATTTATGAAACTTCGGCTGTCGGCGCTTGCGCTTGGCGCGACGATGCTTGTGGGCTGCGCCAGCTCCGGTGAGCAAACGGGACGCTCCGATCCTCTCGAAGGATTTAACCGCTCAATGTATAGCTTCAACTACAACGTACTGGACCCGTATGTGGTTCGTCCGGTGGCAGTAGCATGGCGCGATTATGTTCCACAACCCGCGCGTAACGGGTTAAGTAACTTTACCAGCAACCTCGAAGAGCCTGCGGTCATGGTGAACTACTTCCTGCAGGGCGACCCGTATCAGGGGATGGTCCACTTTACCCGCTTCTTCCTGAACTCCATTCTGGGGATGGGTGGCTTTATTGATGTTGCAGGTATGGCTAACCAGAAGCTGCAGCGTGAACAGCCGCACCGTTTCGGCAGTACGATGGGACACTATGGCGTCGGGTATGGTCCGTACGTGCATTTACCGTTCTACGGTAGTTTCACCCTCCGTGATGATGGCGGCGATATGGTGGATACGCTGTATCCGGTCCTGTCGTGGCTGACCTGGCCGCTGTCGGTGGGTAAATGGACGGTAGAAGGGATTGAAACCCGCGCGCAACTGCTCGACTCTGATGGTCTGCTGCGCCAGTCTTCTGATCCGTACATTATGGTGCGCGAAGCGTACTTCCAGAATCATGACTTTATTGCCAACGGCGGCAAGCTGAAGCCGGAAGAGAATCCAAACGCGAAAGCGATCGAAAACGAACTAAAAGATATCGATTCGGAATAAATAAAAAAGGTGAGCAATGCTCACCTTTTTTGATTCCAGCGCGATTAGAACGCGTAGTTGAAGTTCATGCCGTACAGCCAGGCTTTACCTTCGGAAGAGAACTCATACGGACCTTCCTTGAAGTTAACTTTTTGACCGTGCATATAAGATATGCCCGCATCAATAGAAGCATCCTTGTTGAATGCATAGGTCGCACCAGCGCTCAGCCAGAAGCGGTCCTGATCCGGAATCGAGATAGAGCGTTTGTCTGCTGGTACCGGACTATCATCGAAGGCAATACCGGTGCGGAATGTCCAGTTGTCATCCATATAGTAGGTTGTCCCCAGCGCGATGCGGTAAGCATCACGGAAGCTCTCATCTTTATAGAAGAGCGTGTCGCCGTTGCTATTGGTCGCCTTCAGCTCCTGGAACTGGCTCCAGCTGGTGTAGGTCAGGCTATAGTGAACTGCCCACTGTGGCGCCACTTTGTTATAACCTGACAATTCCCACATTTCTGGTAAGTGCAGGCTCAGAGAGCCGCCAGTGGTTTGTCCATTGGTTCCCATCGGAAGACCGAAGTTGCCGAGGATCTGGTTATAAGCAGAAGGGAGGCTGCTTTTGTAATCTCCATCAAAGTCGATTTTTACTTCGGAACGGTAGGTTAAGCCGTAACGGTTGTTTTTATCGAGTTCATAAAGGATACCGGCGTTCCAGCCAAAGCCCCACTCATCGCCCTTCAGATAAGCGATCTGAGTGTCTGCTGGTATACCAGCCACTCGCTGTGCCAGGGCTGGAGGAAGTGCGCCTGAGCCAGCGACGACTTTACCCAGGTCGCCCGCGTAACGTTCGATCTTCGCTTTAGCATACACAGCGTCAAAGCCAACGCCGAAACTCCAGTGATTATCCAGACGGTAAGCACCGCTCAGGTTCAGGTTCAGGGTTTCGAGGTCGGTTTTACCGCCAAACGCCCCAGCTGCATAGTCGTTATTGAACTCGGTTGCTAAACCGTAGTTAGAGGTCACGGATGCGCCCCAGCCGAACTGGTCGTTAATCGGCGCCACGAAGTGCATGTTTGGAACCCATGCCGTTGGGGCAATGTTATCCGATTTCAGATCGGCACCTGTCGGAGAACGGCCCGAGATATCAACACCTGGATCGACAAAAATTGCTCCGGCAGAGAAGGTCGGACGATCGAACATCATGATCAACGCGGGGTTACGACTCGCGTTACCCGCATCATCAGCAATGGCGCCTTCCCCTGAATACGCGCGGCCAAGGCCAGAGGAAGAAAATTCGTTTAACTGAAAGCCCGCTGACCAGGCGGAAGTGGAGACGAGTGCCACTGCGACTGCCAGCGCAGTCTTGTTGAACAGGGTTTTCTGGCTCATGACCATAACCTCATTGAGTTATTTTTATTCAATAATTGTTACATACCGTAACAGGAGCGCGAAGTGTAGGGTCTGAGGTATGACAGACAAATCAGACCAGTGGCCAGAGTATAGGTCCGACCAGCCTGAATGTTGCAAGTTTGTTTATTAATATTTTCAAACATGTTTCGTGAAACGAGATCTGCTTGGCAAAATTGTGACCATCGCGACTCACCCAAAAGGGTGGTTTTTGTTTTAGATCATTTTTTAGTGTGATATTGGTCACTTAACCGGTTTTGCGCCATTAACGGCTGGAGAGAGCCCGCGCCGGGGCGTAAAATATCAGCATCGTGTTTATCTCGCGCTCTGCGCGAATACAGAGGAAATTGAGCTATGAGTAAATGCAGTGCTGATGAAACCCCGGTTTGCTGCTGTATGGATGTTGGGACCATCATGGACAACTCCGATTGCACCGCGTCTTACAGCCGCGTGTTCACTACCCGCGCTGAAGCGGAAGAGACCCTGACCGCGCTGAGCAAGCGTGCGCGTGACGTTGAATCCGATCCGTGTGAAATCAAGTCAACCTTTACCGAAGTGGAAGGCGGCGTGAAGCTGGACATCGACTTTGTTTTCGCCTGCGAAGCGGAAACGCTGATTTTCCAGCTGGGCCTGCGTTAATTTCTGCGGTCGGATCCCTCTCCCTAACACTCTGCCACGGGAGAGGGCTCAAACATTAAAAACGGTAACCTCAGGGTTACCGTTTTGCTTTTATCACGCCGGCATTTTCTTTTTCTTCTCTGTGTTTTAGCTCGCACTTTTTCGTTTCCCCGATTGGCTGAATGTAAAAAAATGGTTAAGACTATTATCAGGTCAGACCACTTTATGTTGGCGAAAATTTTTTACAGGGGAGTGTTATGAGTCAGGCATTACCGCTTATTACCCGTCAGGGCGATCGCATTGCCATAGTCAGTGGATTGCGCACGCCGTTTGCGCGGCAGGCAACGGCGTTTCATGGCATACCGGCCGTTGACCTGGGCAAAATGGTAGTGGGGGAGATGCTGGCTCGCAGCGAAATTCCGCCGGAGGTTATCGAACAGCTGGTCTTCGGCCAGGTCGTGCAGATGCCTGAAGCTCCCAACATTGCGCGTGAAATCGTCCTGGGTACCGGGATGAACGTCCATACCGATGCCTACAGCGTCAGTCGCGCCTGCGCGACCAGCTTCCAGGCCGTGGCAAACGTCGCTGAAAGCCTGATGGCGGGTACGATTCGCGCCGGGATTGCGGGTGGGGCGGATTCCTCTTCGGTGCTGCCGATTGGAGTCAGTAAAAAACTGGCGCGCATCCTGGTAGATGCCAATAAAGCCCGCACGACGGGTCAGAAACTCAAACTCTTCTCGCGTTTACGCCTGCGCGACCTCATGCCCGTGCCGCCTGCCGTAGCGGAATATTCTACTGGCCTGCGCATGGGCGATACCGCCGAGCAGATGGCAAAAACGTACGGCATTACCCGCGAGCAGCAGGATGCCCTGGCGCATCGCTCGCACCAGCTTGCGGCAAAAGCCTGGTCGGAAGGCAAGCTGACCGACGAGGTCATGACCGCCTATATCCCCCCTTACCGTGAACCGCTCGCGGAGGACAACAATATTCGCGGCACCTCAACGCTGGCGGATTACGCAAAACTCCGCCCGGCGTTTGACCGCAAACACGGTACGGTGACGGCGGCGAACAGCACGCCGCTGACGGATGGCGCCGCCGCCGTGATCCTGATGACCGAATCCCGCGCGAAGGAGCTGGGCATCACTCCCCTGGGCTATTTACGCAGCTATGCCTTCACCGCCATTGATGTCTGGCAGGACATGCTGTTAGGTCCGGCGTGGTCCACGCCGCTGGCGCTGGAGCGCGCGGGGCTGACGCTGGCTGATTTAACCCTGATTGATATGCACGAAGCGTTTGCCGCGCAAACCCTGGCAAACGTACAGCTGCTGGCAAGCGAGCGTTTCGCGCGCGATGTGCTGGGCCGCGCCCATGCCACGGGCGAAGTGGATCAGAGTAAATTCAACGTGCTGGGCGGCTCTATCGCCTACGGTCATCCGTTTGCCGCCACAGGGGCGAGGATGATCACGCAAACATTACATGAACTCCGTCGCCGCGGCGGCGGGTTTGGCCTCGTTACCGCCTGTGCGGCGGGTGGCCTTGGCGCAGCAATGGTTCTGGAGGCTGAATAATGGATCTGCCATCTGCATTTAATCTAACGGTTCGCCTCGATAACGTGGCCGTTATCACTATTGATGTGCCTGATGAAAAGATGAATACCCTGAAGGCCGAATTTGGTGTTCAGGTGCGCGCGATGCTAAAGCAGATCCGCGACAACAAAGCGATTCGTGGTCTGGTCTTTATCTCTGCCAAGCCGGATAACTTTATCGCCGGCGCGGATATCAACATGATCGCCCGGGCGCAAAGCGCTCTGGAAGCCGAAGAGCTGGCGCGTCAGGGCCAGCAGGTGATGGCGGAGATCGGCGGCCTGCCGATCCCGGTCATTGCCGCAATCCACGGCGCCTGTCTGGGCGGTGGGCTTGAGCTGGCGCTGGCCTGCCACAGCCGGATTTGCACCGACGATGCGAAAACGATTCTGGGCCTGCCGGAAGTGCAGCTGGGCCTGCTGCCTGGCTCCGGCGGAACGCAACGGTTGCCGCGTCTGGTGGGCGTTAGCACGGCACTGGAGATGATCTTAACCGGTAAACAGCTGCGTGCCCGTCAGGCGCTGAAAGCCGGTCTGGTCGATGACGTCGTGCCGCAGTCCATTTTGCTGGAGGCCGCCGTTGAGCTTGCGCTGAAAGGTCGTCAGGCAAAACGTCCTCTGCCGGTACGCGAGCGCGTGCTGGCCGGTCCGCTGGGAAGAACGCTCCTGTTCAACATGGTGGGCAAAAAGACCGAACAAAAAACCAAAGGCAATTACCCGGCGGCAAAGCGGATCCTGGAAGTGATCGAAACCGGGCTGTCGCAGGGCAGCAGCAGCGGCTATGCAGCGGAGGCCAAAGCCTTTGGCGAACTGGCGATGACGCCGCAGTCACAGGCGCTGCGCAGCATCTTCTTCGCCAGCACGGACGTGAAAAAAGATCCGGGCAGCGAGGCGCAGCCTGCGCCGCTGCGTGCCATTGGCGTACTGGGTGGGGGGCTCATGGGTGGCGGAATCTCTTTTGTTACCGCCAGCAAAGGCAAATTGCCTGTACGCATCAAAGATATTAATCCTAAGGGGATCAACCACGCGCTGCAGTACAGCTGGCAGAACCTTGATCAAAAGGTCAAGCGCCGCCATATCAAGGCAAGCGAGCGTGATAAAACCCTGGCGATGATCTCCGGTACGACGGATTACAGCGGTTTTGCGCACCGCGATCTGGTGATTGAAGCCGTGTTTGAAGATCTGGCGCTTAAGCAGCAGATGGTGGCAGACGTTGAGCAACATTGCGCCCCGCATACCATTTTTGCCTCCAATACGTCGTCATTGCCGATTGGCGATATCGCGGCGAAAGCCGCGCGTCCTGAGCAGGTGATTGGGCTGCACTTCTTTAGCCCGGTCGAAAAAATGCCGCTGGTGGAAGTTATTCCGCACGCGACTACCAGTCCGCAAACTGTTGCCACCGTGGTGAAGCTGGCGAAAAAACAGGGCAAAACCCCGATTGTGGTAGCGGACAAAGCTGGCTTCTACGTCAACCGCATTCTGGCTCCCTACATTAATGAAGCCATGCGGCTGCTGACGGAAGGGGAGAAGATTGAGCACGTCGACGAGGCGCTGGTAAAGTTTGGTTTCCCCGTTGGCCCAATCCAACTTTTGGATGAGGTGGGAATAGACACCGGCACTAAAATTATACCAGTGCTTGAAGCCGCATATGGCGATCGTTTTAGCCCACCTGCAAACATTGTTTCTGCGATTTTGAAGGACGATCGCAAAGGCAGAAAAAATGAACGCGGTTTCTATCTTTACGGCGCGAAAGGGCGTAAAAGCAGGAAACAGGTCGACCCTTCGGTATATGGACTCATTTCGACTACGGGTCAGGGAAAACTCTCTGCCGTTCAGTGCGCTGAGCGCTGCGTGATGATGATGCTCAATGAAGCGGCGCGCTGTTTTGATGAGCAGGTAATCAAGAGCGCGCGCGATGGCGACATTGGCGCGGTATTTGGCATTGGCTTCCCGCCGTTCCTTGGCGGCCCGTTCCGTTACATGGATACGCTCGGCGCGGGTGAAGTGGTTGCTATCCTGCAACGTCTGGCTTCGCAATATGGTCCACGGTTTACACCGTGTGACGAATTATTGCAGATGGCGGAACGCGGCCAGACATTTTGGCCTGCAAGGGAAACTGTCCTCGTAAGCTGAGGTCAAAGAAGGGTAAATCCTGAAGTGAATGACCCTGTTCTGGCGATTTTGTAAACAGAGATTGACTATACTTACGCCATTGAGGTAAAAAACAGCGTTTCATTCACCGAATGGATCAGGCACAATGCCCGGCCATCGGGTTTTCTACCTCTCAGCATTTATCGCGGGTAGTTAACGCCGGTGCTTCTGGTTAACAAAAGCGGTGCAATATGCAAGTTTTTATCATGCGTCACGGCGACGCGGCACTCGATGCCGCCAGTGACTCAGTACGTCCTTTGACCGTCTGCGGCTGCGACGAATCTCGTCTGATGGCGACCTGGCTTAACGGTCAAAAAGTGGACATTGAACGCGTTCTGGTGAGTCCGTTCCTGCGTGCAGAACAGACGCTGGAGGTGGTAGGGGAGTGTATGAACCTGCCGACCAGTGTGGATGTTCTGCCTGAACTCACCCCGTGTGGCGATGTAGGCCTTGTCAGCGCTTATCTTCAGGCGCTGTGCAATGAAGGTGTCGCTTCCGCGCTGGTCATTTCCCACCTGCCACTGGTTGGCTATCTGGTATCTGAGCTGTGCCCGGGCGAGACCCCGCCGATGTTCACGACATCCGCCATTGCCAATGTTTCTCTCGACGAAACGGGCAAAGGCGTCTTCAACTGGCAAATGAGTCCGTGCAACCTGAAGATGGCAAAAGCGATCTGACGTGACGTGCGATATGGCGGGGGCAATGTGCTTCCCGCCAGTCTGTCAGGGCAACTCTGGCGGCTGCCACTCTTCCACTTCAATCAACACCAGCAATGCGGCATCTCCGCCGTACTCTTTCGGTGCCTGATGAAACGCCATCACGTGTGGGTGCTGAGCCAGCCACAGTGGCGTCTGTTGCTTCAGAATATGTTTACCGTGGCCGTGCATCACGCAGGCGCAAAAAACGTGTTCGCGGCGACAGGCCGCGATCAACGCGCCCAGCTCCTGTTTCGCCTGCATCTGGGTTAAGCCGTGGAGATCGAGAAACAGCTCCGGCGAGTAATCTCCGCGGCGTAACTTTTTCAGCTCAAAATGGCTGACGTCTTCGCGCACGTACTTCACGGCCCCCTGCGTATTGAGCAGCGGCTGAAATTCATCTGAAAAATAGTGGCTGTTATCCGCCTGCTCCTGCAGAAGACGCTTGACCGGGACTTCGCTGATTTTTTTGCGCTGCGGGCGATGGACAATCGTGTCCTGCATGATTTTCCGCGTCCCGGTCATTAGCTGGCGGAAGAGCGCCTGATCCTCCTCGCTGAGCGATGTTTTCTTTTTCATTCGTCATTCTCATCTCGTATTTCCGATAGTGTACCCGACTAAACGCATTTTTTAACCTCAAGCGGTACGCGTCATTGCTGATTTATCGCCGTCTTCATGGCAAACTAGCCGCCGAAAATTATGCGAGCATGCCCTGGAGGAAAGAGTGGATAAAATATTTGTCGATGAAGCAGTAAACGAGCTGCATACCATACAGGACATGTTGCGCTGGTCGGTTAGCCGCTTCAGCGCCGCCAATATCTGGTACGGACACGGTACCGATAACCCGTGGGATGAGGCCGTGCAGCTGGTGCTGCCGTCTCTCTATCTGCCGCTGGATATTCCTGAAGACATGCGCACCGCGCGCCTGACCTCCAGCGAAAAACACCGCATCGTTGAGCGTGTGATCCGCCGCGTGAACGAACGCATTCCGGTCGCCTACTTGACCAACAAAGCCTGGTTCTGCGGTCACGAGTTCTATGTCGATGAGCGCGTGCTGGTGCCGCGCTCGCCGATTGGCGAGCTGATCAACAACCATTTCGAAGGTCTGATTAACCATCAGCCGCAGCATATTCTGGATATGTGTACCGGTAGCGGCTGTATCGCCATCGCCTGTGCTTACGCCTTCCCGGAAGCGGAAGTTGACGCCGTCGATATCTCCACCGACGCGCTGGCCGTGACCGAGCACAACATTGAAGAGCACGGCCTGATCCATCACGTTACGCCAATTCGCTCCGACCTGTTCCGCGATCTGCCGACGCTGCAGTACGATCTGATCGTGACCAACCCGCCGTACGTCGATGCGGAAGACATGTCCGATCTGCCGAACGAATACCGTCACGAGCCGGAGCTCGGTCTGGCGTCAGGCTCTGACGGCCTGAAGCTGACGCGCCGCATTCTGGCCTGCGCGCCGGATTACCTGACCGACGACGGCGTTCTGATTTGTGAAGTGGGCAACAGCATGGTACATCTGATAGAGCAGTACCCGGATGTGCCGTTCACCTGGCTTGAGTTCGACAACGGCGGTGACGGCGTCTTTATGCTGACCAAAGCGCAGCTGCTCGACGCGCGCGAACACTTCAGCATCTATAAAGATTAATCCAGCGGGCTTCGGCCCGTTTCACAACGCTCAAACACAAACAACAACATCGGAGCCGTGATGGCAGGAAACAGTATTGGACAGGTATTCCGCGTGACCACCTTTGGCGAGTCACACGGGCTGGCGCTGGGCTGTATCGTTGATGGCGTACCGCCAGGCATCGAACTGACCGAAGCCGATTTACAGCACGACCTCGACCGTCGTCGTCCGGGCACCTCTCGCTACACCACGCAGCGTCGCGAGCCGGACCAGGTCAAAATTCTCTCCGGCGTCTTTGAAGGCCGCACCACCGGCACCAGCATTGGTCTGCTGATTGAAAACACCGATCAGCGCTCCCAGGACTACGGCGCCATCAAAGACGTGTTCCGTCCGGGCCACGCCGACTATACCTACGAACAAAAGTACGGGTTCCGCGACTATCGCGGCGGCGGACGCTCTTCCGCCCGTGAAACCGCAATGCGCGTGGCGGCTGGCGCCATTGCCAAAAAATACCTGCAGCAGAAATTTGGCATCGTTATCCGCGGCTGTCTGACCCAGATGGGCGACATTCCGCTGGCGATCAAAGACTGGGATCTGGTCGAGCAAAACCCGTTCTTCTGTGCCGATGCCGACAAGCTGGACGCGCTGGACGAACTGATGCGCGGCCTGAAAAAAGAGGGCGACTCCATCGGGGCGAAAGTGACCGTGGTGGCCGATGGCGTCCCGCCAGGCTGGGGCGAGCCGGTATTTGACCGTCTCGACGCCGACATCGCCCACGCGCTGATGAGCATCAACGCGGTGAAGGGCGTTGAGATTGGCGACGGTTTTGACGTGGTATCCCTGCGCGGCAGCCAGAACCGCGACGAAATCACGAAAGCGGGCTTCCAGAGCAACCACGCGGGCGGCATCCTGGGTGGGATCAGCAGCGGGCAGCAGATTGTTGCCAACATCGCGCTGAAGCCAACCTCCAGCATTACCGTGCCGGGCCACACGATTAACCGCGATGGCGAAGAAGTTGAGATGATCACCAAAGGACGTCACGATCCGTGCGTGGGGATCCGCGCGGTGCCGATCGCAGAGGCGATGCTGGCGATCGTGCTGATGGATCACTTCCTGCGCCAGCGCGCGCAGAATGCGGATGTGACGACCACCATTCCACGCTGGTAAACATGAAAAAAACCGCAATTGCTCTGCTGGCGCTGCTGGCCAGTGGAGCCAGTCTGGCCGCCACACCGTGGCAAAAAATCACCCATCCGGTGGCGGGGAGCGCGCAGTCGATCGGCGCTTTTTCCAACGGCTGTATCGTGGGCGCGCAGGAACTTCCGCTGCAATCGGAGACCTATCAGGTGATGCGTACCGACCAGCGTCGTTACTTCGGCCACCCGGATCTGGTGCTGTTCATTCAGCGACTGGGAAACCAGGTTCATAACCTGGGGCTGGGCACGATGCTGATCGGCGATATGGGGATGCCTGCCGGCGGTCGTTTTAACGGTGGACACGCCAGTCACCAGACCGGACTGGATGTGGATATCTTCCTGCAGCTGCCGAAAGCCCGCTGGACCGCCGCCCAACTGCTGAAACCGCAGGCGCTGGATCTGGTGGCGAGCGACGGTAAGCGCGTTGTGCCGTCCCTGTGGACGCGGGATGTTTCCAGCATGATCAAGCTGGCGGCAGAAGATAACGACGTCACGCGGATTTTCGTTAATCCGGCCATCAAGCAGCAGCTCTGTCTGGATGCCGGAACCGATCGCGACTGGCTGCGCAAAGTGCGCCCGTGGTTCCAGCATCGTGCGCACATGCACGTTCGTCTGCGCTGCCCGGCGAACAGCCTGGAATGTGAGGATCAGCCGCTGCCACCGCCTGGCGATGGTTGTGGTTACGAACTGCAAAGCTGGTTTGAACCGGCAAAACCTGGAACCTCTAAGCCTGAGAAGAAGACACCGCCTCCGTTGCCGCCTTCCTGCCAGGCGCTACTGGATGAGCATGTACTTTAATGGATAATTTCGTCGATCTGTTTATGGTGTCACCGCTGCTGCTGGTGGTGCTGTTCTTTGTGGCCATGCTGGCCGGTTTTATCGACGCGCTCGCGGGCGGCGGCGGGCTGTTAACCGTGCCCGCGCTGCTGGCGGCGGGCATGAGCCCGGCGCAGGCGCTTGCCACCAACAAGCTGCAGGCCTGCGGCGGCTCGCTCTCGGCGTCGCTCTATTTTATCCGCCGTAAGGTGGTGAGCCTGGCCGATCAGAAGCTCAATATCCTGATGACCTTTATCGGCTCCACGTCGGGCGCGCTGCTGGTTCAACACGTGCAGTCGGATGTTTTGCGCCAGATCCTGCCGGTTCTGGTCATCTGCATCGGGCTTTACTTCCTGCTGATGCCAAAGCTCGGTGAAGAAGACCGCCAGCGTCGCCTGTACGGCCTGCCGTTTGCCCTGATTGCCGGGGGCTGCGTCGGTTTTTACGACGGTTTCTTCGGCCCGGGGGCAGGCTCGTTTTACGCGCTGGCGTTCGTGACGCTGGCCGGGTTTAACCTCGCCAAATCCACCGCCCATGCCAAAGTACTCAACGCCACCTCGAACGTCGGCGGCCTGCTGCTGTTTATCATTGGCGGCAAGGTTATCTGGGCAACCGGGTTTGTGATGATGGCAGGGCAGTTTCTGGGCGCGCGCGCGGGCTCGCGTCTGGTGTTAAGCAAAGGACAAAAGCTGATTCGCCCGATGATCGTCATCGTCTCGGCCGTAATGAGCGCCAAACTTCTTTATGACAGCCATGGACAGGAGATCCTCACCTGGTTGGGGATGCACTAATGAACAGTACGCATAAATACGAACAGCTGATTGAGATTTTCGACGGCTGTTTTGCTGACGATTTTAATACCCGTCTGATTAAAGGCGACGACGAACCGATCTATCTTCCTGCTGATGCAGAGGTTCCGTATAACCGCATCGTCTTTGCCCACGGCTTTTATGCCAGCGGCTTGCACGAGATTTCGCACTGGTGCATCGCGGGGAAAGCGCGGCGCGAGCTGGTGGACTTCGGTTACTGGTACTGCCCGGACGGACGTGATGCCGCAACGCAGGGCCAGTTTGAAGATGTGGAAGTGAAGCCGCAGGCGCTGGAATGGCTATTCTGCGTCGCGGCGGGTTTCCCGTTCAACGTCAGCTGCGACAACCTCGAAGGCGACTTCGAGCCAGACCGTATCGTCTTCCAGCGCCGCGTTCATGCGCAGGTGATGGAATATCTTGAGAAAGGCATCCCCGAACGTCCGGCACGCCTGATCGAGGCCTTACAGAATTATTACCACACGCCGGTTATCACGGCGGAATGCTTCCCTTGGCCGGAAGATCTTTAACAGAGGAAAGAAGATGATCGCAGAATTTGAATCACGCATTCTGGCGTTAATTGATGACATGGTGGAACACGCCAGTGATGATGAGCTGTTCGCCAGCGGTTATCTGCGTGGTCACCTGACGCTCGCGGTAGCCGAGCTGGAAGCGGGGGACGATCACTCTGCCGACGCCGTTCACGCCGAAGTGGCCCGCAGTCTGGAGAAAGCCATTCAGGCCGGAGAACTCTCGCCGCGCGATCAGTCTCTGGTGTTAGGCATGTGGGACACTTTGTTCCAGCAGGCGAAAGCGAAGTAAGTGTTTCACCTCCCTCTCCCTGTGGGAGAGGGACGGGGTGAGGGCACCAGACCGCACCCTACTTAACCTTCTTCCCCTTCAGCAGTTTCCGTACCCACAATCGATTCGGATTTAGCCCCGCAAGAGTAATCCTGTCCAGCGGAATCGGCTCGCCGCTCATTTGCGCGGCTAACACTTCTGCCAGCAGCGGTGCGGAACAGAGCCCGCGAGATCCTAATCCACCCAGCATAAACAGCTCCGGATACACCGGCGAGGCCGCCGCCGTTTCCTTGCGTTCAGCAAGATCCTGATAGGCCTCAAGCGTCGCATCATAGTCCGGCACATTTCCCGCCATCGGCAGATGATCGCGGGTGGCGCAGCGCACGCCGCAGCGCGCGTCACCCTCGCTGACGTCAACCTCTTTCGCCCACGCCGCATCCGGGAAACAGTCAATCAGGCGCTGGCGGTTCTGGGCCTGATCCGCTTCGCTGTAGCGCATATCCGTTTCGCCACGATGATAGCTGGCCCCGATGCAGTGGTGGCCGTTAGACGGATTTTGCGGCGTCAGATAGCCGTCATAGCACAGCACCTGACGCAGTTTGCTCAGTTCAGGCGCGGAAGGAATATGGCTTACCTGGCCGCCGACCGGATAAACCGGCAATGACTCTGTCTGGATAAACTGGCTGATGTTATGCCCGTTTGCCAGCACAACGCTGGCATGACTCGCCTCTTTGCCATCGGCAAAACGCAGATTCCAGCGTTCTGTCCGGCTCAACGATTCAACCTTGCGAGCATAATGCGCCGTCAGCCCGCGCGACTGCGCCAGGGCAATGGCTGCCGCGGTCAGTTCAGCCGGGCACAGCCAGCCGCCGAGCGGATACTGAATGCCTCCACACCCGGTTTCCACGCCAGCGGTCTCTGCCACCTCTTGCGCACTTACCGCACGGGCAATCTCGTCAGGCAGACCCAGCGACAGCATCTGCGTGATTTTTTGCTGGCTCTTTTCATCCCAGCCGAGCTGCGTCACGCCGCACCAGTCATGGTCAAACGCCACCGGCAGGGCATCGTACAGGCGACGAGCGAAGGTAAATGCCGCCGGGAAAAACCGGAACAGGGCCGGGTCGTGCGCGCTTAAAAGCGGATAGAGCGCCCCCTGGCGGTTGCCGGACGCGCCGCTTGCTGGCGCGTCGTCAGCACAGTAGAGCGTGACCTGCCAGCCGCGGTGGAGAAGCGCGAGAGACAGCAGGGCGCTGGCGATCCCCCCGCCGACTATCGCCACCTCACGGGATGCGCTGGCGCGGCGCGCAAACCAGGGTGCCTGTGCGGGAATATCCAGCGTCTGCTCCATTCTGCCGACCAGCATGTCGCGCTTGCGGCCAAAACCTTTGGTTTTCTGCATGGTAAAGCCCGCCTCCTGCAGTCCGCGGCGGACAAAGCCTGCCGAGGTGAAGGTGGCAAGCGTTGCGCCCGGGCGCGCCAGCCGCGCCATCGCGCTAAACAGATGCTGGCTCCACATGTCCGGGTTTTTGGCGGGGGCAAAGCCGTCAAGGAACCAGGCGTCCACCGTCTGATTCATCGAATCATCGAGCGTATCGGTCAGGTCATTGATGTCGCCAAGCCATAAATCCAGCGTCACGCGTCCGCTGTCCAGAATCAGACGGTGGCAGCCGCCGATGTGGGGCGGCCACTGCGCCTGAAGCTGCTCCGCCCAGGCTGCAAGCTCTGGCCAGCGCTGATGAGCGAGCCGCAGATCGTGCGCGGTGAGCGGGAATTTTTCGAAACTGATGAAATGTAATCTTTGTAGCGTAGCCTCAGGGTGGGCAGCGTGAAACTGGTCAAACGCCTGCCAGAGGGTCAGAAAATTGAGCCCGGTGCCGAATCCGCTTTCCGCGACCACAAACAGGCTCCGCGGATGCTCCGGGAAGCGGGTGCTGAGCTGGTTTCCGTCGAGGAAAACATAGCGAGTTTCTTCGAGTCCGTTATCATTAGAAAAATAGACGTCATCAAAATCTCGGGAAACAGGTGTACCCTCAGCGTTGAATTCGAGGTTGGCGGGTTGTATAGCGTTTTGTTTCACGTAAGTTACTCGTCTGACAGGCAGTGGCACGATCTTAACGATGTGAGTCCATCGGTGCAAATTTCCGCAGAAAATGTCTGATCGGACTTGTTCGGCGTACAAGTGTACGCTATTGTGCGACTCGAAACTTACTATAGTGCGACTTACAGAGGTATTGAATGAAACGTGCAGTGATTACTGGCCTGGGCATTGTTTCCAGCATCGGTAATAACCAGCAGGAAGTCCTGGCATCTCTGCGTGAAGGACGCTCCGGGATCACTTTCTCTGAAGAGTTTAAAGATTCAGGTATGCGTAGCCACGTATGGGGTAACGTCAAACTGGACACCACCGGTTTGATTGACCGCAAAGTGGTTCGTTTCATGAACGATGCCTCTATTTATGCTTATCTCTCCATGCAGGAAGCGATCAAAGATTCCGGCCTGAGCGAAGAGGTTTATCAGAACAACCCGCGCGTGGGTCTGATCGCCGGTTCCGGCGGCTCATCAAAAGCGCAGGTATTCGGCGCTGACGCAATGCGTAGCCCGCGTGGTCTGAAAGCAGTAGGTCCGTACGTGGTAACCAAAGCCATGGGCTCTGCGGTTTCCGCGTGCCTGGCGACCCCATTCAAAATCCACGGTGTGAACTACTCCATCAGCTCCGCGTGTGCGACCTCCGCGCACTGCATCGGTAATGCTGTTGAGCAGATCCAGCTGGGTAAACAGGACATCGTATTTGCTGGCGGCGGCGAAGAGCTGGGCTGGGAAATGGCCTGTGAATTCGACGCGATGGGCGCACTGTCCACCAGGTACAATGAAACCCCGGATAAAGCCTCCCGTACCTATGATGCGCACCGTGACGGTTTCGTTATCGCGGGCGGCGGCGGTATGGTTGTGGTTGAAGAGCTGGAGCATGCTCTGGCACGTGGCGCGCATATCTACGCTGAAATCGTGGGCTACGGTGCGACGTCTGACGGCGCCGACATGGTTGCGCCATCCGGCGAAGGCGCGGTGCGCTGCATGAAGATGGCGATGCACGGCGTTGACACCCCAATCGACTACCTGAACTCCCACGGTACCTCTACTCCGGTAGGCGACGTGAAAGAGCTGGGTGCGATCCGTGAAGTCTTCGGCGACAACAGCCCGGCAATCTCTGCGACCAAAGCCATGACCGGCCACTCGCTGGGTGCGGCTGGCGTGCAGGAAGCGATCTACTCTCTGCTGATGCTGGAAAACGGCTTTATCGCGCCAAGCATCAACATTGATGAGATGGACGAGCAGGCTGCTGGCCTGAACATCGTGACCAAACCAATGGACGCGACGCTGACCACCGTCATGTCAAACAGCTTCGGCTTTGGTGGCACCAACGCCACGCTGGTTATGCGTAAGCTGAAAGCATAAGTTTTACGTTTGAATCCGGAAGGGAGCCATAAGGCTCCCTTTTTTATGCATTGACAAGCGGCTGATCTCACAGGCAAACTTCACCCCTCAACATTATCCTCACGATAATGCGTAAGCGTTTAACGTCAACCAACGCACCTTAATCCTGATTATCAGGTAGAGGGGGCGTGGCATTTCCCCGCCTTACTCTTCATTTCGGAGTAAAGCATGACTGCAGTAACTCAAACAGAAACAACCTCTTCAGCGAACGTCTCGCTGTTCCGTATCGCTTTCGCGGTATTTCTGACCTATATGACCGTTGGCCTGCCGCTGCCGGTGATCCCGCTGTTCGTTCATCAGGAGCTGGGCTATGGCAACACCATGGTCGGCATTGCCGTTGGCATTCAGTTTTTAGCCACGGTATTGACCCGCGGCTACGCCGGACGGCTGGCGGATCAGCACGGTGCAAAACGCTCGGCGTTACAGGGAATGTTTGCCTGTGGGCTGGCGGGCGGCGCATGGCTGCTGGCTGCTCTCCTGCCGGTAGATGCCGCGTATAAGTTTGCGCTGCTGGTGCTGGGCCGTTTAATCCTTGGCTTTGGTGAAAGCCAGCTGCTGACCGGCACCCTGACCTGGGGAATGGGGCTGGTGGGTCCTGCACGCTCCGGCAAGGTGATGTCCTGGAACGGTATGGCCATCTATGGCGCGCTGGCCGCAGGAGCACCGCTTGGGTTGCTGATCAATAGCCAGTTTGGGTTTGCGGTGCTGGCTGCCACCACGATGGCTTTACCCCTGCTGGCGTGGGCGTTTAACGGTTCGGTGCGTAAGGTGCCCGCGCACAAAGGCGAGCGACCTTCCCTGTGGAGCGTGGTCGGCCAAATCTGGCAGCCGGGTCTTGGCCTGGCGCTGCAGGGCGTGGGTTTTGCGGTGATTGGTACCTTCGTCTCGCTCTATTTTATGAGCCGCGGCTGGGCGATGGCCGGTTTTACGCTTACCGCGTTTGGCGGCGCGTTTGTGCTGATGCGTGTCTTCTTCGGCTGGATGCCGGATCGCTTCGGCGGCGTGAAGGTGGCGGTGGCGTCGCTGGTGATTGAGACTATCGGTCTGCTGCTGCTGTGGAATGCTCCCGTGGCATCCGTTGCGCTGCTCGGCGCGGCGCTAACCGGCTGCGGCTGTTCACTGATCTTCCCGGCGCTGGGCGTTGAAGTGGTGAAGCGCGTGGCCCCGCAGGTGCGCGGTACGGCGCTGGGCGGCTATGCGGCGTTTCAGGATATCTCATACGGAGTAACCGGACCGCTGGCCGGGGTGTTAGCCACCTCGTTTGGTTATCCGTCCGTCTTTCTGGCCGGTGCGGTTTCTGCGGTGGTTGGGATCGTGGTCACGCTGGTGGCGTTTCGCAGGACTTAAGCCGCTGTTGCCGGGTAGCGGCTGTGCCTTACCCGGCCTACGGTTCGAGCCGTTGTAGGCCCGGTAAGCGCAGCGCCGCCGGGCAAAACCTCAGGCAACCAGCCAGAAAATCGCCAGCGCAATCAGTAGCGCAATAAACATCAACCCCGGACGCGCAGAGAGCGTTCTGAACGTCTCGACGACCGGCGCAAACAGCGGGCTGTAGATCGGCTGAATGTTTCTCACCTCCGGCACGCCGCCCTCGCGCTCGGCGCGGCGAACGAAGATTTTATTGAGCAGATCCTGCACCTGCGCGGTGGTCAGTACCGTTTGCGGCGTGGCTTGCCAGTTTTGCTGGGCGTAATCCCGGATGACTTCAAATTCGTGCGGCTCAAGCGGCTGCTTCAGTGCCGCCTGGACGGTATGCAGGGTAGGGGTATTCTGGGTGCTGAGCGTCTGGCGCGCCTGGAGCCAGGTCACCAGATGAGTAAACTGTCTGGCCGGGATTAACTCACCCGCCTTCACGCCGGACAGCTCCAGCATGGATTGCCAGATAAGCTTCGTCGGTTCGCCGGTGGCCGCAGCCAGCTTCGTCACCATCTGCTTGAGCGTGTTGTGCTCGGCTGGCAGCAGCGGACGCTCGGTTGCCGGGCGCACCTGAGGCTGCGGGATTGACAGCTCGTTGTTCTGCAGCAGGGTCAGCACGGTTTTGAGCTGGTCGGGCGTCAGCTGGCCCAGCGCGGTCTGACCATACTGCTGGCGAATAAAATCGCTCACCGCCTGGCGGTTATTACCCTGGCCCAGCAGCTCCGTCAGCTGAGCAACAATCTGGCGCGTGGTGTGGTTCTGCTGCGCGGTATTAATACGCTGGTTCAGGTTTTGCTCGGCCGCAGGGAAATGGCGCGACTGCAGAGGTGCGTCGTTCCTCACGCCTAAATCATGCTTTACCCCGGCCCAGACTTCCGCGTTTTGCTGTGAAGTCAGCGCAATCAGGCGCGTGATCAGTCGCTCCAGCACGGTGCGCTGTTGCGTGGATAGCGGTTGTTCACCGGCAACGTTTGGCGTGACAGGGCCTTCACCCGGAGGGCGTGGCGGCGTACCTGAAATGGGCTGCATCGTCAAAAATCCTTAAAGTCAAAACTCAGCGTAAACCAGGCATACATATATGCCTGGCGGCGAGATTATGGCACACTTGGCAGGTTTTCTTCCTCTCAAACAGGTACTCAGACGTGAAAATCCTCGTTGATGAAAATATGCCTTACGCCCGTGAGCTGTTTAGCCGCCTGGGTAACGTTAAGGCTGTCCCTGGTCGCCCGATCCCGGTCAACGAACTGGATGACGCAGACGCGCTGATGGTGCGCTCGGTGACTAAAGTAAATGAGGCGTTGCTCGCCGGTAAAGCGATTAAGTTTGTCGGAACCGCAACGGCAGGGACCGATCATGTGGATGATAAATGGCTGAAGCAGGCCGGAATCGGTTTTTCCGCAGCGCCGGGCTGTAACGCCATCGCCGTTGTGGAATACGTTTTCTCCTCCCTGCTGATGCTGGCCGAGCGCGACGGTTTTGCGCTGAAGGACCGCACGGTGGGGATTGTCGGCGTGGGTAACGTCGGCGGGCGCCTGCAAAAGCGCCTGGAAGCGTTAGGGATCCGCACGCTGCTGTGCGATCCGCCGCGTAAAGACAACGGCGATGACGGGGATTTCCGCTCGCTGGATGAGCTGGTTGAACAGTGTGACGTGCTGACTTTCCACACGCCGCTGTTTAAAGAGGGGCCGTATAAGTCGCTGCATCTTGCTGACGAGGCGCTGATCCGTCGTCTGAAGGCTGGCACTATTCTGATAAATGCCTGCCGTGGCCCGGTCGTAGATAACGCTGCGCTGCTGACATGCCTGAACGAAGGACAAGACCTCAGCGTGGTGCTGGACGTCTGGGAGCCGGAGCCGGATCTCAACGTTGAGCTGCTTAGCAAGGTGGACGTGGGCACGGCGCATATCGCCGGTTATACCCTGGAAGGCAAAGCACGCGGTACCACGCAGGTCTTCGAGGCCTACAGCGCTTTTATCGGCCATCCGCAGCAGGTGGCGCTGGATACCTTACTCCCCGCGCCTGAATTTGGCCGCATTACCCTGCACGGCCCGCTCGATCAGGCAACGCTGAAAAGGCTGGTGCATTTGGTGTATGATGTGCGCCGCGATGATGCGCTGCTGCGTAAAGTGGCGGGGATCCCGGGTGAGTTTGATAAGCTGCGCAAGAACTACGTTGAGCGCCGCGAGTGGTCTTCCCTGTATGTAATGTGCGACGACGCGTCGGCGGCGACGCTGCTGCATAAGCTGGGATTTAACGCCGTTCATCACCCGGCGCATTAATGTCTTCTTAATGCTCCCTGTCGGATACTCCGACAGGGACGCTTTTTTATTTCTGGAGTAAACCACCATGTCTGAAGGCTGGAACATTGCCATTTTAGGTGCCACGGGTGCCGTGGGCGAAGCCCTGCTCGAAACCCTTGCTGAGCGTCAGTTCCCGGTGGGCGATATCTATGCGCTGGCCCGTACCGACAGCGCAGGTGAGCATCTGCGTTTTAACGGTAAATCCGTCATGGTCCAGGATGCGGCCGCGTTCGACTGGACGCAGGCGCAGCTGGCGTTTTTCGCCGCGGGCGCTGAAGCAACTGCTGCGTACGTTGAAGAGGCGACCAACGCAGGCTGCCTGGTGATCGACCTGAGCGGCCTGTTCTCAATGGAGCCGGATGTGCCGCTGGTGGTGCCGGACGTGAACCCGTTTGTGCTGGCTGACTACCGCAACCGTAACGTTATTGCGGTTCCGAACAGCCTCACCAGCCAGCTGCTGACCGCGCTGAAACCGCTGATCGACGACGGCGGCCTGTCGCGCATTACCGTCACCAGCCTGCTGTCCGCTTCCGCGAACGGCAAAAAGGCCGTTGACGCGCTGGCCGGGCAGAGCGCGAAGCTGCTGAACGGTATCCCGATTGACGAAGATGATTTCTTTGGTCGCCAACTGGCGTTCAACATGCTGCCGCTGCTGCCGGACCGCGAGGGCTCCGTGCGCGAAGAGCGTCGTATCGTCGATGAAGTGCGTAAAATTCTGCAGGACGATGGCCTGATGATCTCCGCGAACGTCGTGCAGTCCCCGGTCTTCTACGGCCACGCGCAGATGGTCGGCTTTGAAGCCCTTCGTCCGCTGGCGGCAGAAGAGGCGCGCGACGCGTTTGGCCGCGGTGAAGACATCGTGCTCTCTGAAGAGAGCGAGTTCCCGACCCAGGTGGGTGATGCCACCGGCAGCGCGCATCTTTCCGTTGGCTGCGTGCGTAACGACTACGGCATGCCGGAGCAGGTTCAGTTCTGGTCCGTTGCCGATAACGTTCGCTTCGGCGGCGCGCTGATGGCGGTCAAAATCGCTGAAAAACTGGTGCAGGAGTACCTGTACTGATGTCAGACGTGGAACAAAAGCCGGTCCATAGAATTGCCCTCGGAATTGAGTACGATGGCAGTAAATATTATGGCTGGCAGCGTCAGAACGAGGTGCGCAGCGTCCAGGAGAAGCTGGAAAAAGCGCTCTCTCAGGTGGCAAACGAGCCGATCAACGTCCTGTGCGCGGGACGTACGGACGCGGGTGTTCACGGTACGGGGCAGGTGGTTCACTTTGAAACCACCGCCGTGCGTAAGGATGCCGCCTGGACGCTGGGTGTAAATGCGAATTTGCCTGGTGACATTGCGGTGCGTTGGGTAAAAGCTGTGCCGGATGATTTTCACGCGCGCTTCAGCGCCACGGCTCGTCGCTACCGTTATGTCATCTACAACCAGCGCCTGCGTCCGGCGGTGTTAAGCCAGGGCGTGACGCATTTTTATGAACCGCTTGATGCGGAACGTATGCATCGCGCGGCGCAGTGTCTGATTGGTGAAAATGACTTTACGTCGTTTCGTGCGGTGCAGTGTCAGTCCCGCACGCCGTGGCGCAACGTCATGCACATAAACGTCAGCCGTTTTGGCGCGTATGTGGTGGTGGATATCAAAGCCAATGCCTTTGTACATCATATGGTTAGGAATATTGTGGGCAGCCTGATGGAAGTGGGTGCCGGACACCAGCCGGAGAGCTGGATTGCAGACCTGCTGGCAGCGAAGGACAGAACGCTTGCGGCAGCCACGGCGAAAGCGGAAGGATTGTATCTGGTCTCAGTAGACTATCCGGATCGATTTGACCTGCCGAAACCGCCAATGGGCCCGCTGTTTTTAGCGGACTAAACAAAGGTGCAATTAGGGCTTAGACAATATGGACGTAATACGTTTTCTGATTGATTTCATCCTGCATATTGATGTTCACCTGGCGGAGCTGGTCGCGCAGTATGGCGTCTGGGTCTACGCCATTCTGTTCCTCATTCTGTTTTGTGAAACCGGACTGGTCGTTACCCCATTCCTGCCGGGGGATTCACTGCTGTTCGTTGCCGGGGCGCTCTCGGCGTTGCCCACTAACGATCTGAACGTGCATCTTATGGTTGTGCTGATGGTGATTGCCGCCATTATCGGTGATGCGGTCAACTATACGATTGGACGGGTATTCGGTGAGCGGCTGTTCAGCAATCCTGATTCGAAAATTTTCCGCCGCAGCTATTTAGACAAAACCCATGCGTTTTATGAACGCCATGGCGGGAAAACCATTATCCTTGCGCGTTTTGTGCCTATTGTGCGTACATTTGCACCGTTTGTGGCGGGAATGGGGCATATGTCCTATCGTCATTTTGCGGCATACAACGTGGTTGGCGCGCTGCTGTGGGTACTGCTGTTTACCTACGCAGGCTATCTGTTTGGCGATCTCCCGGTGGTGCAGGAAAACCTTAAGCTATTGATTGTAGCGATTATTGTGCTTTCCGTACTGCCGGGCGTTATCGAAATCATTCGTCACAAACGTGCGGCGGCAAAACAAGCGAAGTAAATGCACGCTGGCGGTTCGACCACTTTTTTATCCAAAGTTTCGGGCTGTTATGTTTTAATGTGCAACATTCATGGTCTGTTGGAGGCAAAAATGGCATTATTCGCCTCTTATAGCAAAACTGGCATACGACCAGGTTCAGGCAGAAAGGTTATCAATGAGCTGGATTGAACGAATTAAAAGCAACATTACCCCAACGCGCAAAGCGAGCATTCCTGAAGGGGTATGGACGAAGTGTGATAGCTGCGGTCAGGTTCTGTACCGCGCAGAGCTGGAGCGCAACCTTGAGGTGTGTCCGAAGTGTGACCACCATATGCGTATGTCGGCGCGCAACCGCCTGCATAGCCTGCTGGACGAAGGCTCTCTGGTAGAGCTGGGTAGCGAACTTGAGCCAAAAGATGTGCTGAAGTTCCGCGATTCCAAAAAATACAAAGATCGTCTGGCCTCGGCACAGAAAGAGACCGGCGAGAAAGATGCGCTGGTCGTTATGAAAGGCACCCTGCATGGGATGCCGGCTGTTGCCGCTGCGTTTGAGTTCTCCTTTATGGGCGGCTCGATGGGCTCCGTGGTCGGTGCGCGCTTCGTGCGTGCCGTTGAGCAGGCGCTGGAAGACAACTGTCCGCTGATCTGCTTCTCTGCCTCCGGCGGTGCGCGTATGCAGGAAGCGCTGATGTCGCTGATGCAGATGGCGAAAACCTCTGCTGCGCTGGCGAAGATGCAGGAGCGCGGTCTGCCGTACATCTCCGTGCTGACCGACCCAACCATGGGCGGCGTCTCCGCGAGCTTCGCGATGCTGGGCGATCTGAACATCGCTGAGCCAAAAGCGCTGATCGGCTTTGCCGGTCCTCGCGTTATCGAGCAAACCGTTCGCGAAAAGCTGCCGCCTGGCTTCCAGCGCAGTGAGTTCCTCATTGAGAAAGGCGCTATCGATATGATCGTCCGCCGTCCGGAAATGCGCCTGAAGCTGGCGAGCATCCTGGCGAAGCTGATGAATCTGCCAGCGCCGAACCCGGATGAGCCGCGCGAAGGCGTGGTGGTACCGGATCAGGAACCCGAGGCCTGATAACTGAAAAGGGCAGGGCCGGTTGGCGCTGCCCTTTTGCTTTCTAATCTGTTAATGACAACCGGGCATTATGGAAAATAAAAGCATTCCCCAAGCCACGTCGCCCCTGGCCGCGTGGCTTTCTTATCTGGAAAACCTGCACAGTAAAACCATCGATATGGGGCTTGAGCGCGTAAGCCAGGTCGCCGCGCGTCTTGATGTGCTCAAACCGGCACCTTTCGTGTTCACCGTCGCGGGTACCAACGGTAAAGGCACGACCTGCCGCACGCTGGAATCTGTCCTGATGGCCGCGGGTTACAAAGTTGGCGTGTACAGCTCTCCACACCTGGTCCGCTACACCGAGCGCGTTCGCGTGCAGAACAGCGAGCTGCCGGAATCGGCGCATACGGCGTCGTTCGCGGAAATTGAAGCCGCACGCGGTGAGATCTCATTAACCTATTTTGAATACGGCACCCTGTCGGCGCTGTGGCTGTTCAAACAGGCGCAGCTGGATGTCGTGATCCTTGAGGTCGGCCTCGGCGGACGTCTTGATGCGACCAATATGGTGGATGCGGACGTGGCGGTGGTCACCAGCATCGCGCTGGACCATATCGACTGGCTGGGACCGGATCGTGAAAGCATTGGCCGCGAGAAGGCAGGTATTTTCCGGGCGAATAAACCCGCCGTGGTCGGCGAGCCGGACATGCCGTACACCATTGCTGACGTGGCAAACGAGAAGGGCGCGCGTCTGCTGCGCCGCGGCGTTGACTGGCAGTATGAGGTTCAGGATAACGGCTGGCGTTTCAGCGATGCTCAGGGCGCGCTGGACAACCTGCCGCTGCCGCAGGTGCCGCAGCCGAACGCGGCAACCGCGCTGGCGGCACTGCGCGCCAGCGGCCTCGTGGTCAGCGAGCGGGCGATCCGCGACGGTATTCAGAGCGCAATTCTGCCCGGGCGTTTTCAGATTGTCAGCGAGTCACCGCGCCTGATTCTGGACGTGGCGCATAACCCGCATGCGGCGGCTTATCTCGCGGGACGTCTCAAATCGTTACCAAAAACCGGGCGCGTGCTGGCGGTTATCGGTATGCTTCATGATAAAGATATCGGCGGGACGCTGGCCTGCATGGAGAGTGTGGTCGATAGCTGGTATTGTGCTCCTCTGGAGGGGCCGCGCGGCGCGACGGCTGAGCAGCTGATGGAACATCTCGGCAAAGGCGCAATCTATAGTAGCGTGGCTCAGGCCTGGCATGCCGCGATGGCGGATGCTAAACCAGAAGATACCGTGCTGGTGTGTGGTTCATTCCACACGGTGGCACATGTCATGGAAGTGATGGACGCGGGGAGAACCGGTGGCGAGTAAGTTTCAGAACCGTTTAACAGGAACCATTGTGCTGGTCGCGCTCGGGGTGATTATTCTCCCGGGTCTGCTCGACGGGCAGAAAAAGCATTATCAGGATGAGTTTGCCGCTATTCCGCTGGTGCCGAAACCGGGTGACCGCGATGAGCCTGATATGCTGCCAGCGGCGACGCAGGCGCTGCCTGCTCAGCCTCCGGAAGGGGCGGCGGAAGAGGTGCGTGCAGGCGATGCCGCCGCACCGTCGCTCGATCCGTCACGCCTGGCGGCAGCGAGCAGCAGCGATATCGATCCGGTGCCGGTAGAGCAGCCTAAACCTGTTGAAAAACCGAAGCCGGTTGAGAAGCCGCAGCCGCAGTCGAAACCGCAGCGGGATAAAGCCGCAGAGCAGCTGGCTGCCGCGTCAGAAACCCCGCCGCCGGCAAAACAAGACGCGGCGCCGACCGGAAAAGCGTACGTTGTGCAGCTCGGCGCGCTGAAAAACGCCGATAAGGTCAACGAGGTCGTGAGCAAACTGCGCAGTGCGGGATATCGTGTTTACACTTCACCTTCCACGCCGGTGCAGGGTAAAATTACCCGTATCCTCGTGGGGCCAGAAGCGTCCAAAGATAAGCTTAAAGGTTCGCTCGGTGAGCTGAAGCAGATCTCCGGCCTGAGCGGTGTGGTGATGGGCTACAGCGCGAACTGATAAGATCTACCCCTCACCCTAACCCTCTCCCCAGAGGGGCGAGGGGATGGTTTGCTCCCTCTCCCTTGAGGGAGAGGGCTGGGGTGAGGGGGAATGGCAGACGTCCAAAGAGACGTAATGAGCCAACGGCGTTGAACATTTTTTCAGCGCCTTTTTTATTTACGCGCGGGAAGGAAATCCCTACGCAAACGTTTTCTTTTTCTGTTAGAATTCGCCCCGAACTGGATGACAGGGCGTTAAATCGTGGGACACATATGGTCTGGATTGATTACGCCATCATTGCGGTGATTGGTTTTTCCTGTCTGGTTAGCCTGATCCGTGGCTTTGTTCGTGAAGCGTTATCGCTGGTAACCTGGGGTTGTGCTTTCTTTGTTGCCAGTCATTACTACACTTACCTGTCTGTCTGGTTCACGGGCTTTGAAGATGAACTGGTCCGAAACGGAATTGCAATCGCGGTGCTGTTTATCGCAACGCTGATTGTCGGCGCTATCGTGAATTACGTGATAGGTCAGCTGGTCGAGAAAACCGGTCTGTCAGGAACGGACAGGGTGCTCGGGATCTGTTTCGGGGCGTTACGAGGCGTGCTGATTGTGGCCGCGATCCTGTTCTTCCTGGATACCTTCACCGGGTTCTCCAAAAGCGAAGACTGGCAGAAATCGCAGCTCATTCCAGAGTTCAGCTTCATCATCAGATGGTTCTTTGACTATCTGCAAAGCTCGTCGAGTTTTTTGCCCAGGGCATAAACCCTGAGATGTGGCTTAACGAGGAAAAGACGAATGTGCGGTATTGTCGGTATCGCCGGTTTCATGCCGGTAAACCAGTCGATTTATGACGCGTTAACGGTGCTTCAGCACCGTGGGCAGGATGCTGCGGGTATCATCACCATTGATGCAAACAACTGCTTCCGTTTACGCAAGGCCAATGGCCTGGTAAACGATGTGTTTGAAGCCCGCCATATGCAGCGTCTGCAAGGTAATATGGGGATCGGTCACGTTCGTTATCCTACTGCTGGCAGTTCCAGCGCCTCTGAGGCACAGCCTTTCTACGTCAACTCACCGTATGGCATCACCCTTGCTCATAACGGCAACCTGACCAACGCGCATGAGCTGCGTAAAAAGCTGTTCGAAGAGAAACGTCGCCACATTAACACCACCTCTGATTCTGAAATCCTGCTCAATGTGTTCGCCAGCGAGCTGGATAACTTCCGTCACTACCCGCTGGAAGCAGACAACATCTTTGCTGCCATTGCCGCGACCAACCGCCAGATCCGCGGCGCGTACGCCTGCGTGGCGATGATTATCGGTCACGGAATGGTAGCCTTCCGCGATCCAAACGGCATTCGTCCCCTGGTGCTCGGTAAGCGCGACCTTGGCGATGGCCGTACCGAATACATGGTTGCCTCTGAGAGCGTGGCGCTGGATACCCTGGGCTTCGAGTTCCTGCGTGACGTTGCGCCGGGCGAAGCGGTCTATATCACCGAGAAGGGCCAGCTGTTTACCCGCCAGTGTGCCGATAATCCGGTCAGCAACCCGTGCCTGTTTGAATACGTTTACTTCGCCCGCCCGGATTCCTTCATCGACAAGATTTCCGTCTACAGCGCGCGCGTCAACATGGGCACCAAGCTGGGCGAGAAAATTGCCCGCGAGTGGGACGATCTCGACATCGACGTGGTTATTCCTATCCCGGAAACCTCCTGCGATATCGCGCTGGAGATCGCCCGCATTCTGGATAAGCCATACCGTCAGGGCTTCGTGAAGAACCGCTACGTTGGCCGCACCTTTATCATGCCGGGCCAGCACCTGCGCCGTAAGTCCGTGCGCCGCAAGCTGAATGCCAACCGCGCGGAATTCCGCGACAAGAACGTTCTGCTGGTGGATGACTCCATCGTTCGCGGCACCACCTCTGAGCAGATTATCGAGATGGCGCGCGAAGCGGGTGCGAAGAAAGTCTACCTGGCCTCTGCCGCGCCGGAGATTCGCTTCCCGAACGTGTACGGCATCGATATGCCAACCGCCAACGAGCTGATCGCTCACGGCCGTGAAGTGGATGAAATTCGCCAGATCATCGGTGCCGACGGCCTGATTTTCCAGGATCTGAACGATCTCATCGACGCGGTGCGTGCCGAGAACCCGGAAATTCAGCAGTTTGAATGCTCCGTGTTCAACGGTATTTACGTGACCAAAGACGTTGACCAGCAGTACCTCGACTATCTTGATTCTCTGCGCAACGACGATGCGAAAGCCGTCCAGCTGCAGAACGATCTCGAAAGCTTAGAGATGCACAACGAAGGTTGATGCTCCGGCAGGTGAGGGTGAATGCCCTCACTTGCAACTCCCCGCAAAATCCTGCACAGTCTGCCCTGAAATCAGTAAGGGCGAAAATCATGAAACGACTCATTGTTGGGCTCAGCGGCGCCAGCGGCGCGATTTACGGCGTACGTTTGTTACAGGTTCTGCGTAGCGTGGCGGAAGTCGAGACCCATCTGGTGATGAGCCAGGCGGCGCGGCAGACCCTCTCTCTGGAAACCGATCTCTCCCTGCGCGATGTCCAGGCACTGGCGGACGTGGTTCACGATGCCCGTGATATCGCCGCCAGCATCTCCTCAGGCTCGTTTAAAACAGCCGGCATGGTTATCCTGCCCTGTTCAATTAAAACGCTCTCCGGCATTGTGAACAGCTATACCGACACCCTGGTGACGCGCGCGGCGGATGTGGTGCTGAAGGAGCGTCGTCCTCTTGTGCTCTGCGTGCGGGAAACGCCGCTGCATCTCGGTCATCTGCGTTTAATGACCCAGGCCGCCGAACTTGGGGCCATCATCATGCCGCCGGTTCCGGCGTTTTATCATCGCCCGACCTCGCTGGATGACGTGATTAATCAGACCGTTAACCGCGTGCTGGATCAGTTTGACATCGACCTGCCCGAAGATCTCTTCACCCGCTGGCAAGGGGCCTGATTCTGTGCACAAACAGAGTGCATGAAAAGAGACGTTGCCCTGTTTCAGGGCAATTATGCAACGGCGATCATATCCTCGACATTTAATTCGTTTTTTCCCTTTTTCTCTTTCCGGTTCGTTCGGCAGACCTGCTATCTTTCACCATTAAGGCAATATCGCAACGTTTTATTAACATATTTAACGTCGAAGTTTTGACCAGACGGCAATGTGGCATAAGACCTGCAAGATGAAGCCTGCAACACAACACACAACACAATACATAATAAAATCACGGTACTTGAGGGTAAATGTATGAAGAAGACGGTTCTGGCTCTGTCTTTGCTCGTGGGGTTAAGTGCGGCGGCAGGTAGCTACGCAGCGCTTCCACAGACGGTTCGTATCGGTACAGACGCAACCTACGCGCCATTCTCTTCCAAGGATGCGAAAGGCGATTTCGTGGGGTTTGATATCGATCTGGGAAATGAAATGTGCAAACGCATTGCGGTGAAATGCACATGGGTGGGCAGCGACTTTGACGCGTTAATCCCGTCGCTGAAAGCCAAGAAAATCGACGCCATTATCTCTTCTCTCTCCATCACCGAAAAACGCCAGCAGGAGATTGCCTTTTCTGACAAGCTCTACGCCGCGGATTCTCGCCTGATTGCGCCGAAAGGCTCCCCGATTAAGCCAACCATCGACTCGCTGAAAGGCAAGCATGTTGGCGTTCTTCAGGGATCGACGCAGGAAGGTTACGCTAACGCGAACTGGCGCGAGAAGGGCGTCGACGTGGTGGCTTATCAGAACCAGGATCTGATTTACTCTGACCTGGCCGCAGGCCGTCTGGATGCCGCATTCCAGGATGAAGTCGCCGCGAGCGAAGGCTTCCTGAAACAGCCTGCGGGTAAAGACTTTGCGTTTGCGGGCCCGTCGGTAAAAGACAAAAAATACTTTGGTGACGGCACCGGTATTGGCCTGCGCAAGGATGATACCGAGCTGAAAGCCGCCTTCGACAAAGCCTTTGCAGAGCTGCGTAAAGACGGGACTTACGACAAACTGGCGAAGAAATACTTCGACTTCAACGTATACGGTGAATAATACCTGACGCTAACGCACCGCAAAGGTGCGTTACGGGAGCGGTTGACCCAGTACGGTGCATGTGTTGCACCGTATTGGATCGCTTTGTGCATACTTACGCATTTATAATGCAAAAATTCCCGCCTGAAAGGCATTAATCTTTGCCTGACTGAGGGGATTAATGGCACATTAGCACCACCCCGTCGTCGTAAAAATCCCGTATGAAGACAGTTTGTTGAGGATAAATATGAAAAAACTCGTGTTGTCACTATCTCTGGTACTGGCCTTTTCCAGCGCCACCGCGGCATTCGCAGCCATTCCGCAGAAAATCCGAATTGGTACCGATCCAACCTATGCGCCGTTCGAATCGAAGAATTCAAAGGGTGAACTGGTCGGTTTTGACATCGATCTGGCCAATGAGCTGTGCAAACGCATCAAAGCACAGTGTACCTACGTTGAGAACCCGCTGGATGCGCTGATCCCATCCCTGAAAGCGAAAAAAATCGACGTGATCATGTCCTCGCTCTCCATCACCGAAAAACGCCAGCAGGAGATTGCCTTCACCGACAAACTCTACGCGGCCGATTCTCGTCTGGTGGTGGCTAAAGCTTCTGATATTCAGCCAACGCTGGAGTCGCTGAAAGGCAAACGCGTCGGCGTGCTGCAGGGCACCACGCAGGAAACCTACGGCAACGAACACTGGGCGCCGAAGGGGATTGAAATCGTCTCCTATCAGGGTCAGGAAAATATCTACGCTGACCTGACGGCAGGCCGTATTGATGCGGCCTTCCAGGATGAAGTTGCGGCAAGCGAAGGCTTCCTGAAAACGCCGGTGGGTAAAGATTACAAGTTTGGCGGCCCGTCTATTAAGGACGTGAAGTTGTTTGGTGTGGGCACCGGTATGGGCCTGCGCAAAGAAGACAACGAGCTGCGTGAGGCGCTGAACAAAGCGTTTGCTGAAATGCGCGCTGACGGCACCTACGACAAGCTGGCGAAAAAGTACTTTGATTTTAATGTTTACGGCGGCTAATCGCTCCGTCAAATAACGTGCGGCCCCTCCCGATGTGGGAGGGGAAAAGACACGGTTCCACCACTCACGATACGACAGGGCTCGCGGTATGCTGTACGGATTTTCTGGCGTTATTTTACAGGGCGCGCTTGTCACCCTTGAGCTGGCTATCAGCTCCGTGGTGCTGGCGGTGCTGATAGGTCTGGCGGGCGCAGGGGCGAAGCTTTCGGCTAACAAACCGCTGGCGCTCATATTTGAAGGCTACACCACGCTTATTCGCGGCGTTCCCGATCTGGTGCTGATGCTGCTTATCTTTTACGGTCTGCAGATTGCGCTTAACAGCGTAACGGACGCGATGGGCATGGGACAAATTGATATCGACCCGATGGTGGCCGGTATTATTACCCTCGGTTTTATCTACGGTGCCTACTTCACCGAAACCTTCCGTGGTGCCTACATGGCCGTGCCGAAAGGCCATATTGAGGCGGCAACCGCATTTGGTTTTACCTCTTCACAAACGTTTCGTCGGATTATGTTCCCGGCCATGATGCGTTATGCGCTCCCGGGCATCGGCAACAACTGGCAGGTTATCCTCAAAGCGACAGCGCTGGTCTCGCTGCTCGGTCTGGAAGACGTCGTGAAAGCGACTCAGCTGGCGGGCAAGAGCACCTGGGAGCCGTTCTACTTTGCGGTGGTCTGCGGCGTGATTTATCTGGTCTTTACGACCGTCTCCAATAGTGTGCTGCTTCTGCTCGAGCGTCGCTACTCCGTGGGTGTGAAGAGGGCTGACCTGTGATTGAGATTATTCAGGAATACTGGAAGTCGCTGCTGTGGACGGATGGCTACCGCTTTACCGGCGTGGCGATTACGCTCTGGCTGCTGATCTCCTCCGTGGTGATGGGCGGCATTCTGGCGGTGTTTCTTGCCATTGGCCGCGTATCGAACAATAAATTTATCCAGTTCCCGATCTGGCTGTTTACCTACGTGTTTCGCGGTACGCCGCTGTACGTGCAGCTGCTGGTGTTCTATTCGGGGATGTACACGCTTGAGATCGTAAAAGGCACTGAGATGCTGAATGCGTTCTTCCGCAGCGGCCTGAACTGTACGGTGCTGGCATTGACGCTCAACACCTGCGCCTACACCACCGAGATTTTCGCCGGAGCAATTCGCTCTGTCCCTTACGGTGAGATTGAAGCGGCGCGCGCGTACGGCTTTTCCTCAGTGAAGCTTTATCGCTGCATTATTCTGCCGTCGGCGCTGCGTATCGCACTACCGGCGTACAGTAACGAAGTGATTTTGATGCTGCACTCCACCGCGCTCGCCTTTACCGCGACGGTGCCGGATCTGCTTAAAATCGCGCGCGATATTAACTCCGCGACCTATCAGCCGTTTACCGCATTTGGCATTGCGGCGGTGCTCTATTTAATTATCTCTTATGTTCTGATTAGCCTGTTCCGTAAGGCTGAAAAACGCTGGTTGCAGCATATAAAACCTTCTTCGACGCACTGAGAAAGATGATGGCTGAGAACAAATTAAACGTTATTGATTTGCACAAACGCTACGGCGAACATGAAGTGCTGAAAGGGGTGTCGCTGCAGGCGAATGCGGGCGACGTGATCAGTATCATCGGCTCATCCGGCTCGGGTAAAAGCACCTTCCTGCGCTGCATTAACTTCCTCGAAAAGCCGAGCGAAGGCTCGATTGTGGTGAGCGGGCAGAATATCAATCTGGTACGTGATAAAGACGGCCAGCTGAAGGTTGCAGATAAGAACCAGCTGCGACTGCTGCGTACGCGTCTGACGATGGTGTTCCAGCACTTCAACCTCTGGAGCCACATGACGGTGCTGGAGAACGTGATGGAAGCGCCGATCCAGGTGCTGGGCCTGAGCAAGCAGGAAGCCCGCGAGCGCGCGGTGAAATACCTTGCGAAAGTGGGTATCGACGAGCGCCAGCAGATGAAATACCCGGTGCATCTCTCCGGCGGTCAGCAGCAGCGTGTCTCTATCGCGCGCGCGCTGGCGATGGAGCCCGAAGTGCTGCTGTTTGACGAACCGACCTCCGCGCTGGACCCTGAACTCGTTGGCGAAGTGCTGCGCATCATGCAGAAGCTGGCCGAAGAGGGCAAAACGATGGTGGTGGTGACGCACGAGATGGGCTTCGCCCGAAACGTCTCGAACCACGTCATCTTCCTGCATCAGGGGAAAATTGAAGAGCAGGGGCACCCGGACGAAGTGCTGGCGAACCCGCAAAGCCCGCGTTTGCAGCAGTTCCTCAAAGGATCTCTGAAGTAAAGAGGGCATCAGCCCGCAGTGCAGCCCAATCGCCCGGTGGCGCTTCGCTTACCGAGCCTGCGGGCTGGATGTTCTCCCTCTCCCTGTGGGAGAGGGCTGGGGTGAGGGTATCAGACCGCACCGCACTCCAGCCGATACACCCAGTCGTCATAGCGCACGCCGTCAATTTCATACGCCTTTTCCAGCACCTGCGTACGCACAAACCCTGCTTTCTCCAGCACCCGAACCGACCCGCCGTTGTCCGCCAGGACGTACGCGTTAATCGCCTTTACGCCGGTCTGGTTGAACGCATAATCACACACCGCGCGCAGCGCCTCGCTGGCAATCCCTTTTCCCTGCGCGGCAGGCACAACCGTATAGCCGATATCGGCCTCCTCACTATTCTCAGGGCTGATTTGCAGGCCAATATCGCCCAGCGGCGTATCGTCCTCGAGAGAGCGGATCACGAAGACATGCTCCGCCATCAGCCGCGCGGCAAACACGCGGCGGGTCTCTTTTTCCGGCGCGATGGCGGCCATGTAGCGCATGATGCTGCGATCTTCACGCAGCGAGCGGAAGAAAGCCCAGTCAGTGGGTTCGAAAGGAGTGAGGTGAAGCCGGGGTGTGGTGATCGTTGCCATTGTTACGCCATATCTTCGGAACATGGCCCGTCACTGTAACATATTCACCGCACAACATCCCCCAGCGCCTCTTCTAATTCATACCAGCGGAACGCAAACCCGGCCGCTTCCAGCCGTTTTGGCAGCGCCCGCTGCCCGCCTAATACCAGCACAGACGCTTCACCCATCATCAGGCGAATGACCGTGGCAGGCACACGCAATATCGCCGGGCGGTGCAGGGCATGCCCTAGCGCGTGGGCAAACTGTTCGTTACGTACCGGATACGGCGCAACCATGTTAAACGGCCCGCGCAGATCGTTATCCAGCAGCCAGAGAATCCCGTTGACCATATCGTCGATATGGATCCACGCCAGGTACTGACGGCCATTGCCGATGGGGCCGCCGAGCCCGAGTCTGAAAGGGGGAAGCATCTTCGCCAGAATGCCGCCTTTCGGCGCAAGCACGACGCCGGTCCGCAGCAGGCAGACGCGGGTGCGATCGCTCTGCGCCGCGCAGGCGATACGCTCCCACTGGGCGCAAAGCTTGTGGGTAAACTCGTTATGCGGCGGCTCTTCCTCGGTCACCACCACCTCACCAAGATCGCCGTAATAGCCTACCGCTGAACCTGAAATCAGCACCTGAGGCGGCGTGTGGCTATTGCGGATCAGCTCGACCAGCTTTTCGGTAATGTTCCACCGGCTGCTGCATAACAGCTGTTTTTGCTCTTCCGTCCAGCGCTTATCGGCGATGGGTTCACCCGCGAGGTTAATGACGGCGTCGAAGCCGTCCAGATTTTGCTGCTCGGCCAGATTTTTCCAGATATCTATACCCGCCCCCAGCACCTGACGCGCTTTCTCAGGGCTGCGCGTGACCACGGTAATGTCGTGATGCAAGGCCTGCAGACGCGCAATGAGATGACGACCAATCAGGCCCGTGCCGCCGGTCAGCAAAATCTTCATACAACCTCCAGGGTTACGCCTGGCGTCGCCAGCTTAGCGTCATGGAGACGGAATCGGCGTAGCGCAGGGCGTGAAGTTTATCAATCTCAACTTCAGCATAAGTGACCCAGTGATGTTCGCGTGCGATATCGAGCACATCCTGAGTTAATTTTTCCAGCAGAGAGAAGCGGTTAGTCTCCACGTACTGAATGATGTTTTTGGTAATTGTGCGGTAGTTCAGCGCGTCGTTGATGTCTTCGCTGGCCCGCGCTTTGTCTGCGGGATAGTGAATTACCACGTTAATGACAATATCCTGACGGTTGGCGATCTCTTCCTCTTTGATACCAATGAAGGTGCGCAAGCGTAAATTTTTTATGCGAATAATAGCGTCTGGCTGTGACATTGCAGGTCTTCTCCGTGTCAGTATTTCACGCTCATCATACATGAGAGGCTCGCGGGCACCCAGCCTCATAGAGGGTTAAATCTGCTGGATTTTTTGCATCGCCCGCTCGGTGGCCGGGCGGGTCCGAATGCGCTCAAACCAGTTATTCACCGCCGGGTAAGCGGCCAGGTCAATTCGGTGTTTTTCATGCGTATTCACCCACGGCCAGCAGGCGATATCGGCAATACTGTAATGATCGCCCCCGAGCCACGGCGTTTTCTTCAGCCGACGGTTCAGAACGTCATACAGCCGTTGAGTCTCAACCTGATAGCGTTCGATCGCGTAGGGAATGGGCTGCGGGGCGTAAGCGGTAAAATGATGATTTTGCCCCAGCATGGGCCCCAGCCCGCTCGCCTGCCAGAAGAGCCATTGCAGGGTATGATGACGCTCGCGCAGTTCGCCGCTCAGCAGTTTGCCGGTTTTCTCCGCCAGGTAGAGCAAAATTTCACCGGATTCAAACAGGCTCAGCGGCCTGCCCCCGTCCGCCGGCTGGTTATCAATAATGGCCGGGATTTTATTATTCGGCGAGATAGCCAGAAAGAGAGGGCTGAACTGTTCGCCTTTGCTGATATCCACGCGAATGATCCTGTAATCCAGCTCGGCTTCTTCAAGAAAGAGGGTGATCTTATGGCCGTTTGGGGTAGGGGCGTAATAAAGGTCGATCATTCTCAACTCCTGTCCATGCGAATAGTGGTGCCATGACAAATGAGTATAGGTGGTTGTTGTAAATCGTGAGTTTTCATCAAGTGACAGCGAGGCAAAGAGATTATATGTTGAGTAAAAACCCGATCAGCCGATGAGGATGTTATGAACCAGCCCGTAATCACGTTGTGGTCCGATGCGAATTTCTTTTCTCCCTATGTTATGAGCGTATACGTTGCGCTGGCCGAAAAAGGACTCACTTTTACGCTGAAGACCGTTGATCTCGACGGCGGTGAGCATCTCAAGCCACAGTGGCAGGGTTACGACCTGACCCGACGCGTGCCGGTGCTGGAGATTGACGGTTTTGCCCTGAGCGAATCGTCGGCGATTGATGAATATCTGGAAGATCGGTTCGCGCCGCCCGAGTGGGAGCGCATCTATCCTCACGACCTGCAAAAACGCGCGCGGGCGCGGCAGATCCAGGCGTGGCTGCGAAGCGATCTGGTGCCAATTCGCGTGGAACGCTCAACGGACGTCGTGTTCGCCGGGGTGAAAAAGCCAGCGCTCAGCGCTGAAGGTCGTGAAAGCGCGCAAAAACTCATTGAAACCGCCACCTCGCTCCTCGCACACGGCAACCCGAACCTGTTCGGCGAGTGGTGCATTGCCGACGCCGATCTTGCGTTGATGCTAAACCGCCTGATCCTCAACGGCGATGAGGTGCCGCAGCTGCTGGTGGATTATGCCGCGTTTCAGTGGCAGCGTGCCTCCGTGCAGCGCTATGTGGCACTATCTGCCAGGCGCGCGGGCTGATAAGCCCGGACGCTTCAGGTATGATGGGGGCAGTCTGTTTTCCCGAGGAGTGACTGATGAAACTGATGTTTGCGTCGGATATCCATGGATCGCTGCCCGCTACCGAGCGTGTCCTTTCCCTGTTTGCACAAAGCGGCGCGCAGTGGCTGATTATTCTGGGGGATGTGCTCAACCACGGCCCGCGCAACGCGCTGCCGGAGGGCTACGCTCCGGCGCAGGTCGCGGAAAAGCTCAACCCGTACGCCTCACGAATCATCGCCGTTCGCGGCAACTGCGACAGCGAAGTGGACCAGATGCTGCTGCATTTTCCCCTTACCGCGCCATGGCAGCAGGTGCTGCTGGAACAAAGCCGCCTGTTCCTGACGCACGGGCATCTTTTTAGCCCGGATAATCTCCCGGCGCTCGCGGCTGGCGATGTCCTGGTTTACGGTCATACTCATATTCCGGTTGCTGAAAAGCGCGGTGAGATTTATCACTTCAACCCGGGATCGGTCAGCATACCGAAAGGCGGTTATCCAGCGAGCTATGGCATGCTGGATGGAAATACCCTGCGCGTTATCGCACTTAATGATCAGCAAGTTATTGCGCAGGTAGCGATTAATCCGTAAGTTACACCTCAACTGCAAACGCGCCGAAAGAGCGCTTAGAAGAGAAGGTTTCCCGATGGTGGAGCAGAGTCATTTGGCAAGTACAGAGTGGGTTGACATTGTCAGCGAAGAGAATGAAGTGATCGCGCAGGCCAGCCGCGAACAAATGCGTGCGGAGCGTCTGCGCCACCGCGCAACGTACATCGTTGTGCATGACGGTATGGGCAAAATTCTGGTCCAGCGCCGCACGGACACCAAAGATTTTCTCCCGGGTATGCTGGATGCCACCGCAGGCGGTGTTGTCCAGGCAGATGAAGTGCTGCTGGATTCCGCGCGTCGAGAAGCAGAAGAAGAGTTAGGTATCGCCGGCGTGCCGTTTGCCGAGCACGGCCAGTTCTATTTCGAAGACGAAAACTGCCGCGTCTGGGGCGGGCTGTTTAGCTGCGTCTCCCACGGGCCGTTCGCTCTGCAGGAAGAAGAGGTGAGTGAAGTCAGCTGGATGACGCCGGAAGAGATCACCGCGCGCTGCGACGAGTTCACGCCGGATTCGTTAAAAGCGCTGGCGCTGTGGATGACCCGCAACGCCAAAAACGAATCGACCAAATCAGAGAAAGAGGAAGAGGCTGAGTAATATTCAGCAACTCTCTCTCAGACACAGACTGGACGCGATGGGCTTTTGATCGCGCCAGTCACCGTCATTCAGACGCTCCAGCAACGCTTTCCCGGCTTCAATTCCAATCTTACGATGCGGCACCGCCATCGTCGTGAGCGGCGGCTGACAGACGCGGCTCACGTCGCTATCGCCAAAACCTACCACCGCCAGGTCGTCCGGCACCTTGATTCGCCTGCGCTGGCACTCGTACAGCGCCCCGCAGGCCAGCTCGTCTGAGACGCATACCAGCGCATCCAGCTCCGGCCACGCCAGCAGGAATTCAGGCAGCTGTGCCGCGCCTGTCGAGAAGCTTGGCGGCATCGCCGCGTTAATCACCCGGGTCGGCGACATATGGTGGCGAAGCATGGCTTTGTACCAGCCCTGCAAATGCTGCTGGAAAATCCACTGCTCCTGGTTGGCGCACAGCAGGCCAATATTTTGGTAGCCGCGCTTAATCACCATTTCCGTGAGTTCATACATGGCCGCTACGTTATCAATCCCGATATTCATATCAATCGGGTCGGCGCGCATGGCGCCCATCTCCATCACCGGAATGGAGGCGTTTTTCAGCCAGTGGCGAACGGTATCGGTATGTTCAACGCTGAGCAGGATAGCGGCGGCAATATTCGACGCCAGCAGCGTCTCCAGCAACTTCTCCTCCTGCTCAAGACGATGCTGGGACTCTGCCAGCATGATCTGATACCCGGCAGGCTGTAGCACCTGCTGTAGCCCGGCGAACATCTCCGAGCAGCCGGCTTCGGAGAGGTTAGGCACCACCATGGCTATCGTCCACGACGACGCCGAGGCAAGCGCGCTGGCGGCAAGATTCGGCATATAACCCAGCTCCTGCACGGCAGCTTCAATTTTTTCTCGTAGTTTATCGGAAACCTGTTCGGGCGTGCGGAGTGCACGGGACACGGTCATCGTGCCCACACCGGCAAGCTGTGCGACATCGGCGAGTGTCACTTTACCAGTACTGCGCCGTTTTCGGGTTAGAGACATACACCTTCCTGCTGACCAGACGCGTTCTTCATTTCCTTCGCTTCACGTGACAGGCAGTATACGCCTTAAATCCCTTTTTTTGCTGTGATTTAGCGCCGTGATTGCAATTTGATAGCGCTATCACATTTCTGCATGTTAAGTATTGGTAGCGCTATCTTTGTGATCGCGATCGCAGTCATCCAGCGATGTGTTGAATAAAGTTTGCTCATCTTTAGCGTGTAGCGGGAGTGAAAAGTGCTCAAAAAATGGATATATGATACAACCATCACGCTGCAGGATAGCGTGGAAAACTGGCCGCAGGCGCTGGAGCTGTGCGCGAAGCCGCTTCTGGATTTGCAGGTGATTGAGCCTGAATACGTCACGGCCATCATCCAGCAGCACCACGCGTTAGGACCCTATTATGTGCTGGCACCAGGGCTGGCGATGCCGCATGCGCGGCCGGAGGAAGGCACCAAAGGACTGGGGTTGTCTTTATTAAAACTAAAACAGGGCGTCTCGTTTGGTGCCGGTGAGTTTGACCCTGTCGATGTGATTATTATGCTCGCGGCACCGGATAAACATAGCCATATCGAAATGATATCCGCACTCGCAGAATTATTTTCCAGCGACGAGGATATGGAGAAACTGCATCAGGCGAATACCCTGGAGGAAATTAAAACGATTATTGACCGCTTCTGATTTAATTCTTTAATCCGATTATTCACAACATTACGCGACAGCGTGATGGGGCGTGCTCTACTCAAAATAAGGGGACAACAATGAAAATCATGGCTATTTGCGGCTCCGGCCTGGGCAGCAGTTTTATGGTCGAAATGAATATTAAAAAGGTGCTTAAAAAACTGGAGATTGAGGCTGAGGTTGAACATTCCGATCTCTCCTCGGCCACACCGGGCGCGGCCGATCTGTTCGTGATGGCAAAAGACATTGCGGCCAGCGCCAGCGTGCCGGAAAGCCAGCTGGTGGTGATTAACAACATCATCGACATCAACGAACTTGAAGCGCAGCTGCGCGCCTGGTTCGAAAGACAATAACCCTGATAAGGCGAGGTGGATATGTTTATCCTTGAAACGCTGAATTTCGTTGTTGATATTTTAAAAGTCCCTTCGGTGCTGGTCGGCTTAATTGCGCTTATTGGTCTGGTTGCGCAGAAAAAAGCGTTTTCGGACGTGGTGAAAGGGACGATTAAAACCATTCTCGGCTTTATTGTGCTGGGCGGCGGCGCTACGGTGCTGGTGGGGTCATTAAATCCTTTGGGCGGTATGTTTGAGCACGCCTTTACGATTCAGGGCATTATTCCAAACAATGAAGCGATTGTGTCAATTGCGCTGGAGAAATACGGTGCAGCGACCGCGCTGATTATGGCCTTCGGCATGGTGGCGAATATTATCGTCGCGCGCTTTACCCGCCTGAAGTACATCTTCCTGACCGGACACCACACGTTTTACATGGCGTGCATGATTGGCGTGATCCTGACGGTAGCGGGCTTTGAAGGCGTAGGGCTGGTCTTTACCGGCTCGCTGATCCTTGGTCTGGTAATGGCCTTCTTCCCGGCCATCGCGCAGCGTTGTATGAAGCGTATCACCGGTAACGACGATATCGCCTTTGGTCACTTCGGCACGCTGGGCTATGTACTTTCCGGCTGGATTGGCAGCAAGGTTGGCAAAGGCTCCCGCTCAACCGAAGAGATGAACCTGCCGAAGAACCTGAGCTTCCTTCGCGACAGTTCTATCTCCATCTCGCTGACCATGATGATTATCTACCTGATCATGGCGGTGAGCGCCGGACGTGAATACGTGGAGGCCACCTTCAGCGGCGGTCAGAACTACCTGGTCTACGCCATCATCATGGCGATCACCTTCGCGGCGGGCGTGTTCATCATCCTGCAGGGCGTACGCCTGATTCTGGCGGAGATCGTTCCGGCCTTTACCGGCTTCTCGGAGAAACTGGTGCCGAACGCGCGTCCTGCGCTGGACTGCCCGGTGGTGTATCCGTATGCGCCAAACGCGGTGCTGATTGGCTTCCTGTTCAGCTTCCTCGGCGGGATTGTAGGGTTGTTCATCTGCGGTCAGTTTAGCTGGGTGCTGATCCTCCCGGGCGTCGTGCCGCACTTCTTCACCGGCGCAACGGCGGGCGTGTTCGGTAACGCCACCGGCGGACGCCGCGGGGCAATGATTGGCGCCTTTGCTAACGGCCTGTTGATCACCTTCCTGCCGGTCCTGCTGCTGCCGGTGCTGGGCGCCATTGGCTTTGCCAACACCACCTTCTCGGACGCCGACTTCGGCGCGGTCGGGATTGTCCTCGGCAACCTGGCGCGCTTCCTGTCGCCGCTTGCCATCACCGGACTGGTTGTGGCGTTGTTCGCGCTGCTGGTGGCGTACAACGTCTTAGCGAAAAACAAACCTGCGGGCGGTAACGCGCAGGAAAACACCGGAGCCAAATCATGAATGAGAAAGAGATAACCGAACTCGCGCGTCAGATCCGTCTTGAGACGCTGAAATCCCTGACGCAGCTGGGCTTTGGGCACTATGGCGGCTGCATGTCGGTGGTCGAAACCCTGGCCGTGCTGTACGGCGCGGTGATGAAAATCGACCCGGCGGATCCGGACTGGCCGGAGCGAGACTATTTTGTCCTGTCGAAAGGCCATGCGGGACCGGCGCTCTACAGCACGCTGGCGATCAAGGGCTACTTCCCGGTGGAAGAGCTGAGCACCCTGAACCAGAACGGCACGCGCCTGCCAAGCCACCCGGACCGTCTGAAAACGCGCGGCGTGGACGCCACCACCGGTTCGCTGGGGCAGGGGATCTCCATTGCCGGCGGTATGGCGCTTTCGCACAGGCTGGCGGGGCGACCGAACCGCGTCTTCTGCATCGTCGGTGACGGCGAGCTGAACGAGGGGCAGTGCTGGGAAGCCTTCCAGTTTATTGCCCACCATCGCCTGAACAACCTGACGGTGTTCGTGGACTGGAACAAACAGCAGCTCGACGGCGAGCTGGACGAGATCATCAGCGCGTTCGACCTGGAGGGGAAATTCCGCGCCTTTGGCTTTGACGTGGCGACGGTGAAGGGCGACGACATCCCGGGCCTGCTGGCGGTGACGTCGCGGGTCCCGGCTGCCGACGCGCGTCCGTTAGTCGTCATCCTCGACAGCATCAAAGGGCAGGGGGTGCCGTACCTGGAACAGCTCAGCAACTCGCACCACCTGCGGTTGACCACGGAGAGCAAAGCGGCCCTCAACGAGACGATTCGCCAACTGGAGGCTTCACATGATTAAGGTTGCACCGGCAGGAGAGAAAGACGCCGTTGAGATGCGTAAGGTCTACGCGGGCTTTGTGGCAAAGCAGATTGAGGCGGGAAGCGAGATTATCGCCCTGGAAGCGGATCTGATGAGCTCGATGGCGATGGACGGCGTGGCGCGCGATTATCCGCAGCACGTGATTAACTGCGGCATTATGGAGGCCAACGTCATCGGCACGGCGGCGGGGCTGTCGCTTACCGGGCGTAAACCGTTCGTTCATACCTTCACCGCGTTTGCCAGCCGTCGCTGCTTCGACCAGCTGTTTATGTCCCTGGACTATCAGCGCAACAACGTGAAGGTGATTGCCTCGGATGCGGGCGTGACGGCCTGCCATAACGGCGGAACACATATGTCGTTTGAGGATATGGGCATCGTACGCGGTCTGGCGCATTCGGTGGTGCTGGAGGTGACCGACGCGGTGATGTTTGAGGACGTGCTGCGCCAGCTTATCGACCTCGAAGGCTTTTACTGGGTACGCACCATCCGCAAGCAGGCGCCGAGCGTGTACGCCCCGGGCTCAACCTTCACCATCGGCAAAGGTAACGTGCTGCGCGAAGGAACCGATATTACCCTGATTGCCAACGGCATCATGGTGGCGGAAGCGCTGGAGGCGGCGCGCCAGCTTGAGCAGGAGGGGGTAAGCGCGGCGGTCATCGACATGTTTACCCTGAAGCCCATCGACCGGATGCTGGTGAAAAACTACGCCGAGAAAACCGGGCGCATCGTCACCTGTGAAAACCACAGTATTCACAACGGGCTGGGATCGGCGGTGGCGGAAGTCCTGGTGGAAACCTGCCCGGTACCGATGCGGCGGGTGGGCGTCAAGGAGCGTTACGGACAGGTGGGGACGCAGGATTTCCTGCAGAAGGAGTATGGCCTGACGGCACATGACATTGTATCGGCGGCGCGAGAGCTGCTGTAAATAAAAAAGGCGACCCGTTAAGTGGTCGCCTTTTTGTTGCCCGGTAAGCGCTAGCGCCACCGGGCTTTTTAACATTACTGCTGCTGCGAAGACTGGATCGCGGTCAGAGCGATGGTATAGACGATATCGTCTACCAGCGCGCCACGAGACAGGTCGTTCACAGGTTTGCGCATGCCCTGCAGCATTGGCCCGATGGAGATCAGGTCTGCTGAACGCTGCACCGCTTTATAGGTGGTGTTACCGGTGTTCAGATCCGGGAAGATGAACACGGTAGCGCGACCTGCAACCGGCGAGTTCGGCGCTTTGGATTTCGCAACGTCGGCCATCACGGCGGCGTCGTACTGCAGCGGACCGTCGATCATCAGGTCAGGGCGTTTTTCCTGCGCCAGACGGGTCGCTTCACGCACTTTCTCTACGTCGCTACCAGCACCAGAGGTACCGGTGGAGTAGGAGAGCATCGCTACGCGCGGTTCGATACCGAAGGCAATCGCGGAGTCCGCGGACTGGATAGCGATTTCTGCCAGCTGCTCTGCGGTTGGATCCGGGTTGATCGCGCAGTCACCATAAACGTAAACCTGTTCAGGCAGCAGCATGAAGAACACGGAAGAAACCAGAGAGCTGCCCGGTGCAGTTTTGATCAGCTGCAGCGGTGGGCGGATGGTGTTCGCCGTGGTGTGAACCGCACCGGAAACCAGACCGTCAACTTCGTCCTGCTCCAGCATCAGCGTGCCCAGCACCACGTTGTCTTCCAGCTGTTCGCGCGCAACGGCTTCGGTCATGCCCTTGCTCTTACGCAGCTCAACCAGACGGGCAACGTAGCTTTCGCGAACCACTTCCGGGTCAACGATTTCGATGCCAGCGCCCAGCTCAACGCCCTGAGAGGCCGCTACGCGGGTGATCTCATCCGGGTTACCCAGCAGAACGCAGGTCGCGATGCCGCGCTCTGCACAGATAGCAGCTGCTTTAACGGTACGTGGTTCGTCGCCTTCTGGCAGAACAACGCGTTTGCCCGCTTTACGCGCCAGCTCGGTCAGCTGATAACGGAATGCTGGAGGAGACAGGCGGCGGCTGCGCTCGGAGGTTGCAGTCAGGGATTCGATCCAGTCTGCGTTGATGTAGCCCGCAACGTATTCCTGAACTTTCTCGATACGCTCGTGGTCATCAACCGGCACTTCCAGGTTGAAGCTCTGCAGGCTCAGGGAGGTCTGCCAGGTGTTGGTGTTCACCATGAAGACCGGCAGGCCGGTAGCGAACGCGCGTTCGCACAGCTTGCTGACGCGTGGGTCCATCTCGTAGGCACCGGTCAGCAGGATCGCACCGATTTCCACGCCGTTCATCGCTGCCAGGCAGGCGGCAACCAGCACGTCAGGACGATCTGCGGAGGTCACCAGCAGGGAACCAGCGCGGAAGTGTTCCAGCATGTGCGGAATGCTGCGCGCACAGAAGGTTACGGACTTCACGCGGCGGGTGTTGATGTCGCCTTCGTTAACGATAGTGGCGTTCAGGTGACGCGCCATATCGATTGCACGAGTGGCAATCAGATCGAAGCTCCATGGCACCGCGCCCAGAACCGGAAGCGGGCTGGATTCCTGCAGCTTAGCCGGGTCAACTTTGATGACTTTCGCTTTGGAAGAGTCATCGAAGATCTCGGACAGGTCAGGGCGAGTACGGCCCTGCTCATCCACCGGTGCGTTCAGCTTGTTCACGATCACGCCGGTGATGTTAGTGTTTTTCGCGCCGCCGAAGCTGCTGCGCGTCAGTTCGATACGCTCGTTCAGCTGCTCTGGGGTGTCGGTGCCCTGAGACATCACGAAAACGATCTCTGCGTTCAGGGTTTTCGCGATTTCAAAGTTCAGAGACTGGGCAAACTGGTGTTTGCGCGTCGGGACCAGACCTTCAACCATCACCACTTCCGCGTCTTGCGCGTTAGCATGGTAGTTGGCGATGATCTCTTCCATCAGCACGTCTTTCTGGTTGCTGGACAGCAGAGATTCAACGTGGCTCATCTTCAGCGGTTCAGCCGCTGGCAGATTGGAGTTCTTGCGAACGATGGTGGTGGTCTGGTCTGGCGCATCGCCACCGGCACGTGGCTGGGCAATTGGCTTAAAGACGCTCAGACGAACGCCTTTGCGTTCCATAGCACGGATAACGCCAAGGCTGACGCTGGTCAGGCCGACGCTGGTTCCGGTAGGGATCAGCATAATAGTACGGGACACGGTTTATCCTCTTTCGTTACCGCCGCAATTGGGCGGGTTACAAAACAGCACCGCCAGCATTGCTGGCGGTGTGGAATCAGGCAGTCAGGCGGTGCGCGTCTTGCGCAATGACCAGTTCTTCGTTAGTTGGGATAACGAGAGCAGGGCGGGTGCCTTCTTTGTTGATGAAGCCAGACTTGCCGAAGCGGGCAGCCAGGTTACGCTCGTGATCAACGTCGAAGCCCAGAACGCCCAGTTTGCCCAGGGACAGTTCACGAACCATTGCCGCGTTCTCACCGATACCACCGGTGAAGATAACCGCGTCCAGACGGCCTTCCATCAGCGCAGTGTAAGAGCCGATGTACTTCGCCAGACGGTGGCAGTAAACGTCCATTGCACGTTTAGCGTCTTCTTTCTCTGCGTAGTTGTCTTCAACGTAACGGCAGTCGCTGGTGACTTCGGTCAGACCCAGCAGGCCAGACTCTTTAGTCAGCATTTTGTTGATCTGGTCAACGCTCATGCCCAGGGTGTCGTGCAGGTGGAAGATGATCGCCGGGTCGATGTCACCGGAACGAGTACCCATCACCAGACCTTCCAGCGGGGTCAGACCCATGGAAGTATCAACACATTTACCGTTGCGGATAGCGGAAACAGAACCACCGTTGCCCAGGTGGCAGGTGATGATGTTCAGTTCTTCAACCGGCTTGTTCAGAACTTTTGCGGCTTCCTGAGTCACATAGAAGTGGCTGGTGCCGTGCGCGCCGTAGCGACGTACGCCGTGTTCTTTGTACAGGCTGTATGGCAGGGCATAGAGGTAAGACTCTTCCGGCATGGTCTGATGGAACGCGGTGTCGAATACGGCCACGTTTTTGTCTTTCAGATTCGGGAAGGATTTCAGCGCTTCAGCGATACCGATCAGGTGAGCCGGGTTGTGCAGCGGTGCGAAGGACGCAGAGTCCTTGATGCCCTGGATCACAGATTCGTCGATGACGACGGAGCTGGTGTATTTTTCGCCGCCGTGGACGATACGGTGACCAATCGCAGTCAGCTGAGCAGACAGTTCTGGTTTTTGTGCCAGAATAGTGTTAACGATAAAGTTCAGCGCTTCACTGTGAGCGGCGCCTGCACCTAAAGCCGCTTCTTGTTTGCTGCCGTCCATCTTCCACTTGATACGTGCTTCAGGCAGATGGAAACATTCGGCCAAACCAGAGAGGTATTCGTCACCGTTGAGCGCATCGATGATGGCGAATTTCAGTGAGGAGCTACCGCAGTTCAGAACCAGTACTAACTTACTCGACATGGAAGTACCTATTATTGATACGTGGCTAAAAAAACGTCAGTGAGTCTAACAGCGTAACGCATGATGACTCAGACATTTATGATTAACATCATGCCAAACGAACATTGTGGCATGATGGAAGAAATAACTATGATTTTATGCCATTTTGCACAATTTTCAGCCAATGGCATAATGTGCAATAATTTGACGAGTTAATGATTCTCGTCTAAGGCCCTATCAGGCTGGCACAGGATACCCGATACGGGGTAGAGATGACAAAATATTTTGAACGTTGTCATAGCTTGTTGTGGTTTTGCACGAAAATTTTAATTTTTATATGTGAAGTTGAGGTACAGCCATGTCGACACCAGAGAACCCGTCCGTAAATTTCTTTAGTCTGTTTCGTCGGGGACAGCATTACGCAAAGACGTGGCCGATGGAAAAGCGCCTTGCGCCGATGTTCATTGAGAATCGCACCATTCGCGCCACGCGCTATGCGATTCGCTTTATGCCGCCAGTCGCTGTCTTTACGCTGTGCTGGCAGATTGCGTTGGGCGGCCAGCTTGGCCCTGCCGTCGCGACGGCGCTCTTCGCATTAAGCCTGCCGATGCAGGGCCTGTGGTGGTTAGGTAAACGCTCCATCACGCCACTTCCCCCATCTATTTTACACTGGTTTTATGAAGTGCGCGGAAAACTGGAGGAGGCCGGGCAGGCGCTCGCCCCGGTTGAAGGCAAGCCGGACTACCAGGCGCTGGCGGACACCTTAAAGCGCGCTTTTAAGCAACTGGATAAAACATTCCTCGATGACTTGTGATTGATCATCGAAACGACGACGAAAAGAAGGCACAGTAACAATCAGTTACCGTGTCTTTTTTTTAAAGTGCAATGCGCTACAGGAGTCGAAAGATGGAAATGACCCATGCTCAACGTCTGATTTTGTCTAACCAGTACAAGATGATGACTATGCTTGATCCCGATAACGCTGCGCGCTACAGCCGCCTGCAAACCATCGTCGAACGCGGTTTTGGTTTGCAAATGCGCGAACTGGACCGCGAGTTTGGCGAGCTGAAAGAAGAAACCTGTCGCATCGTGATCGACATTATGGAGATGTATCACGCTCTGCACGTCTCCTGGACGAATCTCAAAGATCAGCAGTCCATTGACGAGCGCCGCGTGACTTTCTTAGGCTTTGATGCCGCAACGGAAGCGCGTTATCTGAGCTATGTTCGCTTTATGGTGAATACAGAAGGGCGTTATACCCACTTTGACGCGGGCACCCACGGCTTCAACGCGCAGACCCCAATGTGGGAAAAATATCAGCGTATGCTAAGCGCGTGGCACGCCTGCCCGCGTCAGTACCATTTAAGCAGCAACGAAATTCAACAAATCATTAACGCCTGACGGAGGTGCGTGTGCAGTGTAGAGGTTTTCTGTTTGATCTGGACGGTACGCTGGTGGATTCGCTGCCGGTTGTGGAGCGTTCGTGGTGCCATTGGGCTGACCGACATGGCATCGACCATCAGGACGTGCTGAATTTTATCCATGGCAAACAGGCCATCACCTCGCTACGGCACTTCCTGGCCGGACGCTCTGAGGACGAAATTCAGGCGGAGTTCAAATACCTGGAACACATTGAAGCCACGGATACGGACGGCATCACAGCCTTACCGGGCGCGCGCGAATTGCTTGAGCATCTGAACGAGGCGCAGATCCCGTGGGCTATCGTCACCTCTGGCTCCATTCCCGTCGCCCACGCCCGTCATAAGGCGGCAGGTTTACCGAAGCCGGAAGTGTTTATCACTGCGGAGCGCGTAAAGCGCGGTAAACCGGAGCCCGACGCGTTTTTACTGGGCGCTGAACTGCTGGGCCTAGCGCCCGCAGAGTGCGTGGTGGTGGAAGATGCGGCCGCTGGCGTACTGGCCGGGCTGAACGCCGGAAGCCACGTTATCGCCGTTAACGTTCCGGCGGGATCTCCCCGCCTGGAGGAGGCAGACTTTGTGCTGGATTCACTGACGGCGCTGGCTGTTTCGAAAGCCTCTGACGGGGTTGTAACCGTCTCGCTAAAAATGTAATCACATGATATAGCCCCACATTGCTGGGGCTTTTTTATGGCAAAATTCCTCATCTCCCACTGACAAGGACATGTTGTGAACGGTGAACTGATTTGGGTCCTGAGCCTGCTTTTAATCGCCATCCTTCTTTTTGCAACGGGCAAGGCACGCATGGACGCCGTCGCCTTGTTTGTCATCGTCGCGTTTGTGCTGAGCGGTACGCTCACGCTGCCGGAAGCCTTCTCCGGGTTTAGCGATCCCAACGTTATCCTGATTGCCGCCCTGTTTATTATCGGTGATGGGCTGGTGCGTACCGGCGTGGCAACCATCATGGGGTCGTGGCTGGTCAAGGTGGCGGGCAGCAGCGAAACCAAAATGCTGATCTACCTTATGGTGACAGTCGCCGGGCTGGGGGCGTTTATGAGCTCAACGGGCGTGGTCGCCATCTTTATCCCGGTGGTGCTGAGCGTCTCCATGCGGATGCAGATCTCGCCGTCGCGTCTGATGATGCCCCTGAGTTTTGCCGGTTTGATCAGCGGCATGATGACGCTGGTGGCAACGCCGCCGAACCTGGTCGTCAACAGCGAGCTTATCCGGGAAGGATTCCAGGGCTTCAGTTTTTTCAGCGTCACCCCGCTCGGGCTGGTCATTCTGGTGTTGGGCGTGGTCTACATGCTGCTGACCCGGTTTGCCCTGAAAGGTGAAAAACAGGACAAAAATAAAGAAGGGTGGAAGCGACGCACCTTCCGCGATCTGATTAAAGAGTATCGTCTCACCGGGCGCGCGCGCCGTCTGGCTATTCGCCCCGGCTCGCCGATGGTGGGACAGCGTCTTGACGACCTGAAGCTGCGTGAGCGCTATGGCGCGAACGTGATCGGCGTAGAGCGCTGGCGTCGTTTTCGCCGGGTGATTGTCAACGTTAACGGGGTGTCGGAATTCCGCGCGCGGGACGTCCTGCTGATTGATATGTCGACCGCTGACGTGGATCTGCGCGAGTTTTGCAGCGAACAGCTGCTGGAACCGATGGTGCTGCGCGGGGAGTATTTCTCCGATCAGGCGCTGGATGTCGGCATGGCCGAAGTATCGCTGATCCCGGAGTCGGAACTGCTGGGCAAAACCGTGCGGGAAATGGGATTCCGAACCCGCTATGGCCTGAATGTCGTGGGGCTGAAGCGCGATGGCGTGGCGATGGAAGGGGCTGTGGTGGATGAGCCGATCCTGCTGGGCGATATCTTCCTGGTTGTCGGTAACTGGAAGCTGATAAGCCAGCTCGGGCAAAAAGGGCGCGATTTTGTGGTGCTCAACATGCCTGTCGAGGAGAGCGACGCCTCCCCGGCGCACAGCCAGGCGCCCCACGCGATTTTTTGTCTGGTGCTGATGGTGGCGCTGATGCTGACCGATGAAATTCCCAATCCGGTCGCGGCAATTATCGCCTGCCTGTTGATGGGGAAATTCCGCTGCATTGACGCCGAAAGCGCGTATAAAGCTATTCACTGGCCGAGCATTATCCTCATTGTCGGGATGATGCCTTTTGCCCTGGCGCTGCAAAAAACCGGCGGGGTGGATCTGATCGTTAGAGGCTTAATGGATGTTGGGGGCGGGTATGGGCCGTACATGATGCTGGTCTGTCTGTTTATCATGTGCGCCACCATCGGTCTGTTTATCTCCAACACCGCGACGGCGGTGCTGATGGCGCCGATTGCGCTGGCGATGGCCAAATCCATGGGCGTGTCGCCGTATCCCTTTGCGATGATGGTCGCAATGGCGGCCTCCGCGGCGTTTATGACGCCAGTTTCTTCACCGGTGAATACGCTGGTGCTGGGGCCCGGGAATTATAGGTTCAGTGATTTCGTGAAGCTGGGCGTGCCGTTCACCGTGCTGGTGATGGTGGTGTGCGTGGTATTGATACCGGTTCTGTTCCCGTTCTGATAATTTTGCCGGGCGGCGGCTGCGCCTTACCCGGCCAACAACCCGTAGGCCCTGCAAGCGCAGCGCTGCGGGGCAAACAGATTACAACGGTGAATCCTGGCTGATCTCATCCAGAGACAGATGGAAGCTCGGCACAAACACCTGCATAAAATAGTCCATCTCTTCGCTGCGGCGGGATTCCAGCGTTTTTTCCAGACGCGTTTTCGCCAGTAAAAATTCGTTATTCCCTGCAGACAGCTCTTCCAGGCACTTCAGGTAGGCGCAGAGCGCGTCGGCCTGTTTGACCAGCGACTTTTCATCTTCCGTGTACTGATGCTCATCGATGAGTGGCTCAAAGATGTCGCGCAACTCGTCCGGCACCATGTCAATCAGCTTCTGCTGGGCAATCTTTTCGATGGCCTTGTATTCCTGCGCAATCTGCGAGTTGAAATATTTCACCGGCGTAGGCAGGTCGCCGGTCAGCACTTCTGACGCATCGTGGTACATCGCCAGCAGGGCAATGCGCTCTGGATTGACCTGACCGTTGAATTTGCGGTTTTTAATGGCGGCCAGCGCGTGAGCGACCATCGCAACCTGCAGACTGTGCTCTGAGACATTTTCCGTGCGGACATTGCGCATCAGCGGCCAGCGGTTGATGAGTTTCAGGCGGGAGAGGTGGGCAAAGAAATGACTCTGACTCATAGGTTACCTTTTGTCTTCACTGCGACAGGCGTTCATTGTGCGGGGAGGGGAGGGAAGATGCAAATCAGGCTACCGAAGTAGCCTGATTTTAAGATTACTGATGGTATCCGGAGAGGAAGCGCCCGAAGCGGCTGATGGCCATTTCGAGATCGTCTTCGCGCGGCAGCGTCACGATGCGCACGTGATCAGGCCACGGCCAGTTAAACGCCGTACCCTGAACCAGCAGCACTTTTTCCTGCAGCAGGAAATCGAGCACCATTTTCTGGTCGTCGTGAATATTAAAGCGCTTCGCGTCAATTTTCGGGAACATATAGAGCGCGCCATTCGGCTTCACGCAGGAGACGCCCGGGATATCGTTGATCAGCTCCCACGCGCGGTTGCGCTGTTCATACAGGCGACCACCGGGAACGATGAACTCGCTAATGCTCTGATAGCCGCCGAGCGCCGTCTGGATCGCGTGCTGCGCCGGAACGTTGGCACATAAACGCATGGAAGCCAGCATCTCCAGCCCTTCAATATAGCCTTTGGCGTGCTTTTTCGGACCGTTCAGTACCATCCAGCCCTGGCGGAAACCGGCCACGCGGTAGGTTTTAGACAGGCCGTTAAAGGTGACGGTCAGCAGGTCCGGAGCCAGCGCAGCGATTGAGTGGTGCTGTGCCGCGTCGTACAGGATCTTGTCGTAGATTTCGTCGGCAAAGATGATCAGGTTGTGCTGGCGGGCGAGCTCGACGATCTCCATCAGCAGCTCTTTTGAGTACACTGCGCCCGTTGGGTTGTTCGGGTTAATGATCACGATGCCGCGCGTGCGGGGCGTAATTTTCGCGCGAATATCATCGAGGTCCGGGAACCAGTCGGAGGACTCGTCGCACAGATAGTGCACGGCTTTACCGCTCGACAGTGATACGGCAGCCGTCCACAGCGGATAGTCCGGCGCGGGCACCAGCATTTCGTCCCCGCTGTTCAGCAGCGCCTGCATCGCCTGCACGATCAGTTCGGAAACGCCGTTGCCGATATAGATATCTTCAACGGTAACATCACGCATACCGCGTGCCTGGTAATGCTGCATGATGGCTTTACGTGCGGAGTAAAGTCCTTTTGAATCGCAATAGCCTTGTGCAGTAGGAAGGTTGCGGATCACATCAACCAGAATTTCATCCGGCGCTTCAAAACCAAATGGCGCAGGGTTACCAATGTTGAGTTTCAGAACCTTGTTGCCTTCCTCTTCAAGGCGTTTTGCCTCTTTCAGAACCGGGCCGCGGATGTCATAACAGACGTTATCTAGCTTGCTGGATTTTTCGATAGGGGACATGAACCTTTAACCTTTTCGCTATTATTGCCGCTCCCTGCCGTGGAAGTCAGCACGGAATAATGTACTCCCCCCTCGCTTCGTTTTGAAGGGTGTGCAGTAGAAGATTTTGTGCCGGAAGCAAAATTTTGATAAATCTTTTTCGCTGTGCGTTAGCTTTTTTACTGTCTTAAAGTTGTGCGCATAGCACGATGACAGGTTAAACGTGCTATTCATTTGTCAAAATTCTGTATATTGTGCTGGGAAAAATAAGTGGTGAACCTGACAAGGGTAGCAATCACCCTGCGTGACTTTTCGTAAAACCTGAATGCTTGATACATGTTCCTGTAAAAGCATAATGTGGCTAAAAGTTACTCATGTGAAATTAATGTTAAGTGCCATTAATGAATGGTCTTAATCTAAATTAAAATTTATTTATTATTAACCTATAAAATGCAACTTTAGTTAATTTTAATAAAATTAGTTTAGAAGCTTAACATTCTTCTTTAATCCTCAATATTGCAATAAGACTTATAAATAAAGTGGATTTGGGTTAAGATGTCTTTCAGGAAAGCAGAGGACAGATGCAAGAATTTTGTATATCTGGCACTGACTTTTCGAATTAATTGATTGTTATTGTTGGAGTTATCTCTGGCTGGAATGTGTCGCACATCTCCTGCTACGTTGACAGCGCTGCGATAAAGATGGCAGAAAAGGTGTTATACCTTTAATGTAATTTACATAAACCTGCGAACATCTAAATATCCTGAACGTTTAAGAGAATAAAAATAACGTCATGAAACGTGCTTTCTGACTGTTGATATAAAGCAGCACAATAACTATCTGTCAGGCAGTCTGCCGGGCCGGGATGCGAGGGAAAACCTTCAGAGGGAATTGCTTAACTGTTACACACAGCTTCAACCCGGGCAGCTCCGCACGAGCAACCTGAAAGTGAATAGATATGATAAATGCAAATCGTCCGATAATGAATCTCGACCTCGATCTGCTGAGAACGTTTGTTGCGGTCGCCGATCTCAACACTTTTGCAGCAGCTGCTGCCGCCGTTTGCCGAACTCAGTCCGCCGTTAGCCAGCAAATGCAGCGGCTGGAGCAGCTGGTCGGTAAAGAGCTTTTTGCACGTCACGGACGTAATAAGCTCTTAACGGAACACGGTATTCAGCTACTGGGTTATGCCAGGAAAATTCTTCGCTTTAATGATGAAGCATGTATGTCATTAATGTTTAGCAACCTTCAAGGAGTGCTAACGTTAGGCGCATCTGATGAGTCAGCGGATACTATATTGCCGTTTCTTCTCAATCGTATTAGTTCGGTTTATCCGAAGCTTGCGCTTGACGTTAGCGTAAAACGTAACGCCTTTATGATTGAGATGTTAAATGAGCATAAAGTCGACCTGGTGGTGACGACGCATCGTCCCGGGCAGTTTGATTGCCTGACGCTGCGCACATCGCCTACGCACTGGTATTGTGCAGCCGAGTATGTGCTGCAAAAAGGGGAGCCGGTTCCGCTGGTCTTGCTTGATGACCCGAGCCCGTTCCGCGATATGGTGCTCACGGCGCTGAATGAGGCCAACATTCCGTGGCGTCTGGCGTATGTGGCTTCCACGCTGCCAGCGGTTCGTGCCGCCGTGAAGGCCGGTCTGGGCGTAACGGCCCGTCCGGTAGAGATGATGAGCCCCGATCTGCGCGTCCTGGGGAAATCCGATGGTCTTCCTGCGCTGCCGGATACGGAGTATCTGCTCTGCCACAATTCGTCCAGCCATAATGAGTTGGCCAAAGTGGTGTTCGAGGCGATGGAAAATTACCATAACCCGTGGCAGTTCGAGCGCGTTACCTCCGAAGGGGGGGATGACTCCCTGATCGTCGAAGGGGATTTTGAGTGATCGATAGCTCAATATTCTGGTAACAAAATGTAAGTGTAAAAAACAGCCACTCGTGTGATTTTCACATGCAGTGGCTTTTTTTACGCAATAATACCCGCTTATGGCGCAAGGGTTTTCAGGGGACTCTCTTATTTATCAATAAGCTGAATGCTTTTGCTTAAAACTTGTCCGTTTTCCGTTCTAACTTCGCCCATATCCCTCTCATGTTAAAAAAACAGGAAATATGTTGCCGTTTTCTATGTTGAATTAACAAAAGCGTGTCGCAGATCAAGAAAATACTCCTATTTGGGGGGAGGAATCGTTGGCAAATCCTGTCAAAATAGGAGGGTTATTTTTTTTACTTCCGAAACGGACACGATTCAACAACATACATTTGACGGAAAGTCATGCACCCACCAGGGTTAAAGGGCACCAAATGTTAATGAGAATCGCTCGATGTAATTTAATGTGAAGAAACCTTTGTTAAAGTTGACAATAGGTTATAGAAAGGAGTAAAAAACCCCATCATTTTGCTGTCTACGTCTCATTTCTGACAGTTAGTGTAAGGTTATTTGTTCCTCCCCATGAATCGATGTGATGCCCATCTGCCAGCAAGAGCAGTGTCGTTGGTATCACTTTTGATGAGTAAGCAATGAGTATGTCAACATCCACAGAAGTCATCGCTCATCACTGGGCATTCGCAATCTTTCTTATTGTAGCCATTGGCCTGTGCTGCCTGATGTTAGTCGGCGGCTGGTTCCTGGGCGGTCGCGCCCGTGCAAGGCACAAAAACACACCTTTCGAATCAGGTATTGATTCAGTAGGTTCCGCTCGCTTACGCCTGTCTGCCAAGTTCTATCTGGTAGCCATGTTCTTCGTCATCTTCGACGTGGAAGCGCTTTACCTTTTCGCATGGTCAACGTCCATCCGCGAAAGTGGTTGGGTGGGCTTTGTCGAGGCCGCAATTTTCATTTTAGTGCTACTGGCCGGTCTGGTTTATCTGGTGCGTATTGGCGCGCTTGACTGGACGCCTGCGCGTTCACGTCGTGAACACATCAACCCGGAAAACAGTATCTCTAATCGTCAGCAGTAACAGCGAGGCAATAAGATGGATTATACGCTCACCCGCATAGATCCTAACGGTGAGAATGACCGTTACCCCCTGCAAAAACAGGAGATCGTAACCGACCCCCTGGAGCAAGAAGTCAATAAAAGCGTGTACATGGGCAAGCTCGAACATGCCATGCACGATATGGTCAACTGGGGTCGTAAGAACTCCATCTGGCCTTACAACTTTGGCCTTTCTTGCTGCTACGTTGAAATGGTGACGTCATTCACTGCGGTGCATGACGTTGCGCGTTTTGGGGCCGAGGTACTCCGTGCTTCCCCGCGTCAGGCTGACCTGATGGTGGTAGCCGGTACGTGCTTTACCAAGATGGCACCTGTTATTCAGCGTCTTTATGACCAGATGCTGGAGCCAAAATGGGTTATCTCCATGGGCGCATGTGCAAACTCTGGCGGTATGTACGACATTTATTCCGTCGTGCAGGGCGTAGATAAATTTATCCCAGTGGATGTGTACATCCCGGGTTGTCCGCCACGTCCGGAAGCTTACATGCAGGCGCTGATGCTGCTGCAGGAATCTATCGGTAAAGAACGTCGCCCACTGTCGTGGGTTGTTGGCGATCAGGGTGTGTATCGCGCGAACATGCAGTCTGAGCGCGAGCGTAAACGTGGTGAACGTATTGCCGTCACCAACCTGCGTACGCCTGACGAAATTTAATTTGCGCCTGTAGGCCTGGAGAACACCTTCGCATATCACTACTCAAATAGCGCGAAGCCAGGCTCAACAGTCACCACGGACCATTTGCAATGGTGAACAATATGACCGACTTAACCGCGCAAGAAGCCGCCTGGCAGACCCGGGATCATCTGGATGACCCAGTCATTGGCGAACTGCGCAACCGTTTTGGGCCGGATGCCTTTACTGTTCAGGCTACCCGCACCGGGGTACCCGTTGTTTGGGTGAAGCGTGAGCAATTGCTGGAAGTTGTCGATTTCCTCAAGAAATTGCCAAAACCGTACGTCATGCTGTTTGACTTACACGGCATGGATGAACGTCTGCGTACCCACCGCCAGGGTCTCCCTGCTGCGGATTTTTCCGTTTTCTACCACCTGATCTCAATAGACCGTAATACGGATATCATGCTCAAGGTGGCATTGTCTGAAAACGACATGCATCTGCCGACAATCACCAAACTTTTCCCGAACGCGAACTGGTATGAGCGTGAAACCTGGGAAATGTTCGGCATGACCTTCGACGGCCACCCGCATCTGACGCGCATCATGATGCCGCAGACCTGGACCGGCCACCCGCTGCGTAAAGACTACCCGGCACGTGCAACCGAATTCGATCCGTTTGAGCTGACCAAAGCCAAACAGGATCTGGAAATGGAAGCGCTGACCTTCAAACCGGAAGACTGGGGCATGAAGCGCGGTACCGACAACGAGGACTTCATGTTCCTCAACCTCGGTCCAAACCACCCGTCTGCGCACGGTGCATTCCGTATTATTCTTCAGCTTGATGGCGAAGAGATTGTCGACTGCGTTCCGGACATCGGCTACCACCACCGTGGTGCTGAGAAGATGGGCGAGCGTCAGTCCTGGCACAGCTACATTCCGTATACCGACCGTATCGAGTACCTCGGCGGCTGCGTCAACGAAATGCCATACGTGCTGGCCGTTGAGAAACTGGCGGGTATCGTTACGCCGGATCGCGTTAACGTGATTCGCGTTATGCTGTCAGAACTGTTCCGTATCAACAGCCACCTGCTGTACATCTCCACGTTCATTCAGGACGTCGGCGCGATGACCCCGGTCTTCTTCGCCTTTACCGACCGTCAGAAAATCTACGATCTGGTGGAAGCGATTACCGGTTTCCGTATGCACCCGGCCTGGTTCCGTATCGGCGGTGTGGCACACGATCTGCCGCGCGGCTGGGACCGTCTGCTGCGTGAGTTCCTCGACTGGATGCCAAAACGTCTGGCCTCTTACGAGAAAGCCGCGCTGCGTAACACCATCCTGAAAGGCCGTTCCCAGGGCGTTGCTGCCTACGGCGCGAAAGAAGCGCTGGAGTGGGGTACGACAGGTGCAGGTCTGCGTGCGACCGGTATTGATTTCGACGTGCGTAAAGCGCGCCCTTACTCTGGCTACGAGAACTTCGACTTTGAAGTCCCGGTGGGCGGCGGTGTTTCCGACTGCTACACCCGCGTGATGCTGAAAGTGGAAGAGCTGCGCCAGAGTCTGCGCATCCTTGAGCAGTGCCTCAACAACATGCCGGAAGGCCCGTTCAAGGCGGATCACCCGCTGACGACGCCGCCACCGAAAGAGCGCACGCTGCAACATATCGAAACCCTGATCACCCACTTCCTGCAGGTTTCATGGGGTCCGGTCATGCCGGCGCAAGAATCCTTCCAGATGATTGAAGCGACCAAGGGTATTAACAGTTACTACCTGACCAGTGACGGCAGCACCATGAGCTACCGTACCCGCGTACGTACGCCGAGCTTTGCGCACCTGCAGCAGATCCCGTCCGCCATCCGCGGCAGTCTGGTCTCCGACCTGATTGTGTATCTGGGTAGTATCGATTTTGTTATGTCAGATGTGGACCGCTAATTATGCACGAGAATCAACAACCACAAACCGAGGCTTTTGAGCTGAGTGAAGCAGAACGTGCCGCTATTGAGCACGAGATGCACCACTACGAAGACCCGCGTGCGGCGTCCATTGAAGCGCTGAAAATCGTACAGAAACAGCGTGGTTGGGTGCCGGATGGGGCGATCTATGAGATCGCGAAAGTGCTGGGTATTCCGGCAAGTGACGTAGAGGGCGTAGCCACGTTCTACAGCCAGATCTTCCGTCAGCCGGTAGGCCGCCATGTGATCCGCTACTGTGACAGCGTTGTCTGCCACATCACCGGTTATCAGGGCATTCAGGCTGCGATTGAGAAAAAACTCAATATCAAGCCGGGCCAGACCACGTTCGATGGACGCTTTACCCTGCTGCCAACCTGCTGCCTGGGTAACTGCGACAAGGGGCCGACCATGATGATTGATGAGGACACTCACAGCCATCTGACGCCGGAAGCGATTCCTGACCTGCTGGAGCAGTACAAATGAAAACTGTAATTCGTACTGCTGAGACGCATCCGCTGACCTGGCGTCTGCGCGATGACAAACAGCCGGTATGGCTCGATGAATACCAGAGCAAAAACGGCTATGCCGGCGCGCGTAAAGCCCTTGGCGGCATGGCGCCGGACGACATCGTTAACGCGGTGAAAGACTCCGGCCTGAAAGGGCGCGGCGGTGCGGGCTTCTCCACCGGTCTGAAGTGGAGCCTGATGCCGAAAGACGAATCCATGAACATCCGTTACCTGCTGTGTAACGCCGATGAAATGGAGCCGGGCACCTATAAAGACCGCCTGCTGATGGAACAGCTGCCGCACCTGCTGGTGGAAGGCATGCTGATCTCCGCGTTTGCGCTGAAAGCCTACCGTGGCTACATCTTCCTGCGCGGTGAGTACATCGAAGCGGCGGAAAACCTGCGTCGCGCGATTGCCGAAGCCACCGAAGCGGGCCTGCTGGGTAAAAACATTCTGGGTACCGGCTTTGACTTTGAACTGTTCGTGCACACCGGCGCAGGACGTTATATCTGCGGTGAAGAAACCGCGCTGATTAACTCCCTGGAAGGCCGCCGCGCGAACCCGCGTTCCAAGCCACCGTTCCCGGCAAGCTCCGGCGTATGGGGTAAACCGACCTGCGTAAACAACGTTGAAACCCTGTGTAACGTTCCGGCTATCCTCGCCAACGGCGTGGAGTGGTATCAGGGCATCTCCTCAAGCAAAGATGCTGGTACCAAGCTGATGGGCTTCTCTGGTCGCGTTAAAAATCCTGGCGTCTGGGAACTGCCGTTCGGTACCACCGCACGTGAAATTCTTGAGGACTACGCTGGCGGCATGCGCGATGGCCTGAAATTCAAAGCCTGGCAGCCGGGTGGGGCAGGGACAGACTTCCTGACCGAAGCCCACCTTGATCTGCCAATGGAATTCGAAAGCATTGGTAAAGCAGGCAGCCGTCTGGGTACGGCGCTGGCGATGGCCGTCGACCACGAGATCGGCATGGTCTCGCTGGTGCGTAACCTGGAAGAGTTCTTCGCCCGCGAGTCCTGCGGCTGGTGTACACCGTGCCGTGATGGTCTGCCGTGGAGCGTGAAGATCCTGCGTGCAATCGAACGTGGCGAAGGCCAGCCTGGGGATATCGAGACGCTTGAGCAACTGTGTCGATTCTTAGGCCCGGGTAAAACCTTCTGTGCCCACGCACCGGGTGCCGTCGAACCTCTGCAGAGCGCGATCAAATATTTCCGCGACGAGTTCGAAGCAGGTATCAAGCAGCCGTTCAGTAATACCCATGCGATTAATGGGATTCAGCCGAACCTGCTTAAAGCGCGCTGGTAACGACAAGAATTTTGATTAACGCTCGGTTTCGACCGAGCCAACTGGAAGCATGCTAATGGCTACGATTCATGTAGACGGCAAAGAATACGAAGTCAACGGGGCGGACAACCTGCTGGAAGCTTGTCTGTCTCTTGGCCTCGATATTCCGTACTTTTGCTGGCATCCGGCGCTGGGCAGCGTCGGTGCTTGCCGCCAGTGTGCGGTGAAGCAATATCAAAACGCGGAAGACACGCGTGGTCGCCTGGTGATGTCCTGTATGACGCCAGCCACCGAAGGCACTTTTATTTCGATTGATGACGAAGAAGCCAAACAGTTCCGCGAAAGCGTTGTGGAATGGTTGATGACCAACCACCCGCACGACTGTCCGGTCTGTGAAGAGGGCGGTAACTGCCACCTTCAGGATATGACCGTGATGACCGGCCACAGCTTCCGTCGCTATCGCTTTACCAAGCGTACCCACCGTAACCAGGACCTGGGGCCGTTCATCTCTCACGAAATGAACCGCTGCATCGCCTGCTACCGCTGCGTGCGTTACTACAAAGACTACGCAGACGGTCAGGATCTGGGCGTATATGGCGCGCACGATAACGTCTACTTCGGTCGTCCGGAAGACGGTACGCTGGAAAGCGAATTCTCTGGTAACCTGGTAGAAATCTGCCCGACAGGCGTATTCACGGATAAAACTCACTCCGAGCGTTACAACCGTAAATGGGACATGCAGTTTGCGCCAAGCATCTGCCAGCAGTGTTCCCTCGGCTGTAACACCAGCCCGGGTGAGCGTTACGGCGAGCTGCGTCGTATCGAAAACCGTTACAACGGCACCGTTAACCACTACTTCCTGTGCGACCGCGGTCGTTTCGGCTATGGCTATGTGAACCTGAAAGACCGTCCGCGTCAGCCGGTTCAGCGCCGTGGCGACGACTTCATTACCCTGAACGCTGAGCAGGCGATGCAGGGCGCGGCAGATATTCTGCGTCAGTCGAAGAAAGTGATCGGTATCGGCTCCCCGCGCGCCAGCATCGAAAGCAACTTCGCGCTGCGCGAGCTGGTTGGAGCGGAAAACTTCTATACCGGTATCGCTCAGGGCGAGCAGGAACGTCTGCAGCTGGTACTGAAAGTGCTGCGTGAAGGCGGTATTCATACCCCTGCGCTGCGCGAAATCGAATCTTATGATGCGGTCCTGGTGCTGGGTGAAGACCTGACGCAGACGGGCGCACGCGCGGCTCTGGCGGTTCGTCAGGCGGTGAAGGGTAAAGCACGTGAAATGGCAGCGGCGCAGAAAGTGGCTGACTGGCAGATTGCGGCGATCCTGAACATCGGCCAGCGCGCGAAGCATCCTCTGTTTGTGACCAACGTCGATAACACCCGTCTGGACGATATCGCTGCGTGGACCTACTGCGCGCCGGTTGAAGATCAGGCTCGTCTTGGCTTTGCGATTGCCCACGCGCTGGATAGCAGCTCGCCGGCCGTTGAGCTGGATCGCGACCTGCAGAACAAGGTCGACGTGATTGTTCAGGCACTGGCGGGTGCGAAAAAACCGCTGATTATTTCCGGTACCAACGCCGGTAGCGCCGAGATCATTCAGGCGGCAGCCAACGTTGCCAAAGCCCTGAAAGGCCGCGGTGCGGACGTCGGTGTGACCATGATTGCCCGTGCGGTGAACAGCATTGGTCTGGGCATGATCGGCGGCGGCTCGCTGGAAGAAGCGTTAAGCGAACTGGAATCCGGTGCCGCTGACGCCGTTGTGGTGCTCGAAAACGACCTGCATCGCCACGCCTCTGCCGCTCGCGTTGACGCCGCGCTCTCCAAAGCGCCGCTGGTGATGGTCATTGACCATCAGCGAACCGCGATCATGGACAAAGCGCACCTGGTGCTTTCTGCGGCAAGCTTCGCAGAAAGCGACGGTACCGTTATCAACAACGAAGGTCGCGCGCAGCGTTTCTTCCAGGTTTACGACCCGGCGTACTACGACAGCAACACCGTGATGCTGGAAAGCTGGCGCTGGCTGCACTCCCTGCACAGCACCGTGCAGAGCCGTGAAGTGGACTGGACGCAGCTCGACCATGTTATCGACGCGGTAGTGGAAAAACTGCCTCAGCTGGCAGGCATTAAAGATGCCGCACCTGAAGCAAGCTTCCGCATTCGCGGCCAGAAACTGGCGCGTGAACCGCACCGCTACAGCGGCCGTACCGCGATGCGCGCCAACATCAGCGTGCACGAACCGCGCCAGCCGCAGGATAAAGACACCATGTTCGCCTTCTCCATGGAAGGGAACAACCAGCCGTCTGCGCCGCGTTCGCAAATCCCGTTCGCATGGGCGCCAGGCTGGAACTCCCCGCAGGCATGGAACAAGTTCCAGGCTGAAGTGGGTGGCTCCCTGCGCCACGGCGATCCGGGCGTGCGTCTGATTGAAGCCTCCGAAACCGGTCTGGACTTCTTCACCACCGTGCCAGCGAGCTTCCAGGCGCAGGATGGCAGCTGGCGTATCGCGCCGTACTACCATCTGTTCGGTAGCGACGAGCTGTCCCAGCGTTCACCTGTCTTCCAGACTCGTATGCCGCAGCCGTACATCAAGCTCAACCCGGCGGATGCCGCGAAGCTTGGCGTTAACGCGGGCGCAAACATTGCCTTTAGCTATGACGGCCAGACAATCAGCCTGCCGCTGATTATCTCCGAAGGTCTGACAGCAGGGCAGGTGGGTCTGCCGATGGGTATGCCTGGCATCGCGCCGGTTCTGGCGGGTGCGCGTCTTGATAATCTGCAGGAGGCAAAAGCATGAGTTGGTTAACGCCGGATCTTATCGACATCCTGCTGAGCATTCTGAAAGCAATTGTTATTCTGCTGGTGGTGGTCACCTGCGGCGCGTTCATGAGCTTTGGTGAACGTCGTCTGCTCGGTCTGTTCCAGAACCGTTACGGACCGAACCGCGTGGGCTGGGGTGGTTCACTCCAGCTGGTCGCGGACATGATCAAGATGTTCTTTAAAGAGGACTGGATCCCGCGCTTCTCTGACCGCGTGATCTTTACTCTGGCACCGATGATCGCCTTCACCTCGCTGCTGCTGGCGTTTGCTATCGTTCCGGTCAGCCCGACCTGGGTGGTCGCTGACCTGAACATCGGCATTCTGTTCTTCCTGATGATGGCAGGCCTCGCGGTTTACGCGGTGCTGTTCGCAGGCTGGTCCAGTAACAACAAATACTCGCTGCTGGGTGCGATGCGTGCTTCCGCGCAGACGCTGAGCTACGAAGTGTTCCTGGGTCTCTCCCTGATGGGCGTGGTGGCGCAGGCCGGTTCATTCAACATGACCGACATCGTCAACAACCAGGCCGGCATCTGGAACGTTATCCCGCAGTTCTTTGGGTTTATTACCTTTGCTATCGCGGGCGTGGCGGTGTGTCACCGTCACCCGTTTGACCAGCCAGAAGCCGAACAGGAACTGGCGGACGGTTACCACATCGAATATTCCGGTATGAAATTCGGTCTGTTCTTCGTGGGCGAGTACATCGGTATCGTCACCATTTCCGCGTTGATGGTAACGCTGTTCTTCGGTGGCTGGCATGGCCCGTTCTTACCGCCGTTCATCTGGTTCGCGCTGAAAACCGCGTTCTTCATGATGATGTTCATTTTGATTCGCGCAGCGTTACCGCGTCCGCGTTACGACCAGGTAATGTCCTTCGGCTGGAAAGTGTGCCTGCCGCTGACGCTCGTCAACTTGTTGGTAACGGCCGCTGTCATTCTCTGGCAGCAGCCATAAGGGGCTATAGACCATGACCTTAAAAGAATTACTGGTAGGCTTCGGTACCCAGGTACGCAGTATCTGGATGATCGGCCTGCACGCGTTTGCCAAACGCGAAACCCGGATGTACCCGGAAGAGCCGGTATATCTGCCGCCGCGCTACCGTGGCCGTATCGTGCTGACGCGCGACCCGGACGGTTCCGAGCGCTGCGTTGCCTGTAACCTGTGTGCGGTAGCGTGTCCGGTAGGCTGTATCTCTCTGCAGAAAGCAGAGACGGTAGACGGCCGCTGGTACCCTGAGTTCTTCCGCATCAACTTCTCACGCTGCATCTTCTGCGGTCTGTGTGAAGAAGCGTGCCCAACCACGGCGATTCAGCTGACTCCAGACTTCGAGCTGGGTGAGTACAAGCGTCAGGACCTGGTGTACGAGAAAGAGGATCTGCTGATTTCCGGTCCGGGCAAATACCCGGAATATAACTTCTACCGGATGGCGGGTATGGCAATCGACGGCAAAGATAAGGGCGAAGCAGAGAACGAAGCTAAGCCTATCGACGTCAAGAGCCTGTTACCGTAAGGAGAGGGCAATGGAATTCGCTTTTTATATCTGTGGCCTTATCGCCATCCTGGCTACGCTGCGAGTGATTACGCACACCAATCCGGTGCATGCGCTGCTGTACTTAATCATCTCGCTGCTGGCCATTTCCGGGGTGTTCTTTGCGCTGGGCGCGCACTTCGCCGGTGCGCTGGAAATCATCGTCTACGCCGGGGCCATCATGGTGCTGTTCGTGTTCGTGGTGATGATGCTGAACCTGGGCGGCTCTGAAATAGAGCAGGAACGTCAGTGGTTAAAACCGCAGGTGTGGATTGGTCCGGCAATTTTGTCGGCCATCATGCTGGCGGTGATTGTTTACGCCATTCTGGGCGTCAACGATCAGGGCATCGACGGCACGCCGATTGGCGCTAAAGAGGTCGGTATCACGCTCTTTGGCCCATACGTTCTGGCGGTTGAACTGGCCTCAATGCTGCTGCTGGCAGGTCTGGTTGTTGCTTTCCACGTTGGCCGCGAAGAGCGTGCTGGTGAGGTGCTGAGCAACCGCACTGACGACCGCGCGAAAAGAAAAACGGAGGAGCGCGCATGATCCCCTTAACACATGGACTGATCCTCGCTGCGATTTTATTCGTTCTGGGTTTGACCGGTCTGGTTATCCGCCGCAATCTGCTGTTTATGCTGATCGGTCTGGAAATCATGATTAACGCCTCCGCGCTGGCCTTCGTGGTCGCCGGAAGCTACTGGGGCCAGACCGATGGTCAGGTGATGTACATTCTCGCCATCAGCCTTGCGGCTGCCGAAGCGAGTATTGGCCTGGCGCTGTTGCTGCAGCTCCATCGTCGCCGCCAGAACCTGAACATCGATTCAGTAAGTGAGTTGCGTGGATGAACATGCTTGCCTTAACCATTATTTTTCCGCTGATTGGCTTCGTGCTGCTGGCGTTTTCTCGCGGCCGCTGGTCTGAGAATCTGTCTGCGACCGTGGGCATTGGCTCCATCGGTCTGGCTGCGCTGGTGACGGCGTATGCGGGTATCGATTTCTTTAACAACGGGCGTCAGCCTTTCAGCGTGCCGCTGTGGACCTGGATGTCGGTCGGTGATTTCAACATCGGCTTCAACCTGGTGCTGGATGGCCTCTCGCTGACCATGCTTTCCGTGGTCACCGGCGTTGGCTTCCTGATCCACATGTTTGCCTCCTGGTATATGCGCGGTGAAGAGGGTTACTCCCGCTTCTTCGCCTACACCAACCTGTTTATCGCCAGCATGGTGGTTCTGGTGCTGGCCGATAACCTGCTGCTGATGTATCTGGGCTGGGAAGGCGTAGGTCTGTGTTCTTACCTGCTGATCGGTTTCTACTACACCGATCCGAAGAATGGCGCAGCGGCCATGAAAGCGTTCGTCGTGACCCGCGTGGGTGACGTCTTCCTCGCTTTCGCGCTGTTCATTCTTTACAACGAACTGGGCACGCTGAACTTCCGCGAAATGGTGGAACTGGCGCCGGCGCACTTCGCTGCAGGCAACAACATGCTGTGGTGGGCAACGCTGATGCTGCTGGGTGGCGCCGTGGGTAAATCCGCGCAGCTGCCGTTGCAGACATGGCTGGCCGACGCGATGGCGGGTCCAACCCCTGTCTCCGCGCTGATCCACGCCGCGACCATGGTAACCGCCGGTGTCTACCTGATTGCGCGTACCCATGGCCTGTTCCTGATGACCCCGGAAATTCTGCATCTGGTGGGTATCGTCGGTGCGGTCACGCTGGTGCTGGCAGGCTTTGCCGCGCTGGTGCAGACCGACATCAAACGCGTTCTCGCGTATTCCACCATGAGCCAGATCGGTTACATGTTCCTGGCGCTGGGTGTTCAGGCGTGGGACGCAGCCATTTTCCACCTGATGACGCACGCGTTCTTTAAAGCGCTGCTGTTCCTGTCATCTGGTTCCGTGATCCTGGCCTGCCACCACGAGCAGAACATCTTCAAGATGGGCGGACTGCGTAAGTCTATTCCACTGGTTTATGTCTGCTTCCTGGTAGGCGGCGCGGCGCTGGCGGCACTGCCGCTGATCACCGCGGGCTTCTTCAGTAAGGACGAAATCCTTGCGGGTGCCATGGCGAATGGTCATATCAATCTGATGGTTGCGGGTCTGGTCGGTGCGTTCATGACCTCCCTGTATACCTTCCGTATGATTTTCATCGTATTCCACGGTAAAGAACAAATTCACGCTCACGCAGGGAAGGGGATTACCCACCACCTGCCGCTGATTGTGCTGCTGGTACTGTCCACCTTCGTTGGCGCGATGATTGTGCCACCGCTGCAGGGCGTACTGCCAGACACCACCGAGCTTGAGCACGGTCGCGTTCTGACGCTTGAAATCACCTCCGGTGTGGTCGCTATCGCGGGCATCCTGATCGCTGCATGGCTGTGGCTGGGCAAACGTACGCTGGTGACTGCCGTTGCCAACAGTGCGCCGGGCCGCCTGCTGGGCACCTGGTGGTACAACGCGTGGGGCTTCGACTGGCTGTACGACATGATCTTCGTTAAGCCGTTCCTGGGCATTGCGTGGCTGCTGAAGCGCGACCAGCTGAACAGCCTGATGAATATCCCGGCGATCCTTTCCCGCTTTGCAGGTAAAGGCCTGCTGTACAGCGAGAACGGTTACCTGCGCTGGTATGTGGCGTCCATGAGCATCGGTGCGGTTGTCGTGCTGGCGCTGCTGATGGTGTTGCGTTGATCGTTAAGTGAATTTTATTCGAATTCGTTGAAAATCAGGCCCCTGCTGGGGGCCTTAAAAAGGAATGTAAATCGCCATGTTACTACCCTGGCTAATATTAATTCCCTTCATCGGCGGCTTCCTGTGCTGGCAGACTGAACGCTTTGGCGTGAAGATGCCGCGCTGGATCGCGCTGATCACCATGGGATTGACGCTCGCGCTTGGCCTGCAACTGTGGTTGCAGGGCGGTTACTCACTGACCCAGTCTGCGGGCATTCCGCAGTGGCAGTCTGAGTTCATCCTGCCGTGGATCCCGCGTTTCGGCATTACGATCCACCTGGCGATTGACGGTCTGTCGCTGCTGATGGTGGTGCTGACTGGTCTGCTCGGCGTTCTGGCGGTACTTTGCTCCTGGCGAGAAATCGAAAAATACCAGGGCTTCTTCCACCTGAACCTGATGTGGATCCTGGGCGGCGTGATCGGCGTGTTCCTTGCCATCGACATGTTCCTGTTCTTCTTCTTCTGGGAGATGATGCTGGTGCCGATGTACTTCCTGATCGCGCTGTGGGGCCACAAGGCGTCCGACGGTAAAACGCGTATCACGGCGGCAACCAAGTTCTTCATCTATACCCAGGCGAGTGGTCTGGTGATGCTGATTGCTATTCTGGCGCTGGTGTTTGTTCACCACAACGCGACCGGTACCTGGACCTTCAACTACGAAGATCTGCTGAAGACGCCAATGTCCCACGGCGTTGAATACCTGCTGATGCTGGGCTTCTTCATCGCGTTCGCGGTGAAAATGCCGGTCGTTCCGCTGCACGGCTGGCTGCCAGACGCGCACTCTCAGGCACCAACGGCGGGTTCCGTTGACCTGGCGGGCATCTTGCTGAAAACGGCCGCCTATGGTCTGCTGCGTTTCGCACTGCCGCTGTTCCCGAATGCCTCCGCAGAGTTCGCACCGATTGCCATGTGGCTGGGTGTGATCGGTATCTTCTACGGTGCCTGGATGGCCTTCACGCAGTACGACATCAAGCGTTTGATTGCCTACACCTCCGTTTCCCACATGGGCTTCGTGCTGATTGCTATCTACACCGGCAGCCAGCTGGCGTACCAGGGCGCAGTGATCCAGATGATTGCGCACGGTCTGTCCGCAGCCGGCCTCTTCATCCTGTGCGGTCAGCTGTACGAGCGTCTGCATACCCGCGACATGCGCATGATGGGCGGCCTGTGGAGCAAAATTAAATGGCTGCCAGCGCTGTCCATGTTCTTCGCGGTGGCTACCCTGGGGATGCCGGGTACCGGTAACTTCGTCGGCGAATTTATGATTCTGTTCGGCAGCTTCAAAGTGGTACCGGTGATTACCGTGATCTCCACCTTTGGTCTGGTGTTCGCTTCCGTGTACTCGCTGGCGATGCTGCACCGCGCCTACTTCGGTAAAGCGAAGAGCGAAATTGCTGCACAAGAACTGCCGGGGATGTCGCTGCGTGAGCTGTTCATCATCCTGCTGCTGGTCGTACTGCTGGTGCTGCTGGGCTTCTTCCCGCAGCCGATTCTGGATACCTCGCATAGCGCGATGGGCAACATCCAGCAGTGGTTTGTTAATTCTGCTTCTACTACAAGGCCGTAATTCGCCATGACAATAACTCCACAACAACTGATCGCGCTGCTACCGCTGCTGATCGTCGGATTGACGGTGGTGGTTGTGATGCTCTCCATTGCGTGGCGACGCAATCACTTCCTGAATGCCACGCTGTCGGTCATCGGCCTGAACGCCGCGTTAGTCTCTCTCTGGTTTGTTGGCCAGGGTGGGGCGATGGACGTCACCCCGCTGATGCGCGTTGACGGTTACGCCATGCTGTATACCGGTCTGGTGCTGCTGGCGAGCCTGGCAACCTGTACCTTTGCGTACCCGTGGCTCGAAGGCTACAACGACAACAAAGAAGAGTTTTACCTGCTGGTTCTGATTGCCGCGCTGGGCGGCATTCTGCTGGCGAATGCGAACCACCTGGCCGCGCTGTTCCTCGGTATTGAGCTGATCTCTCTGCCGCTGTTCGGCCTGATTGGTTACGCCTTCCGTCAGAAGCGCTCCCTGGAAGCAAGCATCAAGTACACCATTCTGTCTGCTGCTGCGTCCTCGTTCCTGCTGTTTGGTATTGCGCTGCTGTACGCACAGTCCGGTAACCTCTCCTTTATGGCGCTCGGCAAGAGCCTCGGTGACGGCATGCTGCATGAGCCGCTGCTGCTGGCAGGTCTGGGTATGATGATTGTTGGCCTCGGCTTCAAACTCTCTCTGGTGCCGTTCCACCTGTGGACGCCAGACGTATACCAGGGCGCCCCGGCTCCGGTGTCGACCTTCCTGGCGACGGCGAGCAAGATCGCTATCTTCGGTGTGGTCATGCGTCTGTTCCTGTACGCGCCTGTGGGTGACAGCGAAGCGGTTCGCGTGGTGCTGGGCATTATCGCGTTCGTCTCCATCATCTTCGGTAACCTGATGGCGCTGAGCCAGACCAACATCAAGCGTCTGCTGGGCTACTCGTCTATCTCTCATCTGGGCTACCTCATGGTGGCGCTGATTGCGCTGCAGAGCGGCGAGATGTCGATGGAAACCGTAGGCGTGTATCTGGCCGGTTACCTGTTCAGCAGTCTCGGCGCCTTCGGCGTGGTGAGCCTGATGTCCAGCCCGTACCGTGGCCCGGATGCCGATTCACTGTTCTCCTACCGTGGTCTGTTCTGGCACCGTCCGATCCTGTCCGCGGTAATGACCGTGATGATGCTCTCTCTGGCAGGTATCCCGATGACGCTCGGCTTCATCGGTAAGTTCTACGTGCTGGCTGTGGGTGTGCAGGCGCACCTGTGGTGGCTGACCGCGGGCGTGGTTATCGGCTCCGCGATTGGTCTCTACTACTACCTGCGCGTGGCCGTGAGCCTGTACCTGAGCGCGCCTCAGCAGCTCAACCGTGATGCCCCAACCAACTGGCAGTACAGCGCCGGTGGTATCGTCGTGCTTATCTCCGCACTGCTGGTGCTGATCTTCGGTATCTATCCGCAGCCGCTGATTGATATCGTGCAGCGAGCGATGCCGCTGATGTAAAAACAAAAAACCCGCCTCGGCGGGTTTTTTTATGGTTTTCTCCCTCTCCCCATGGGAGAGGGCCGGGGTGAGGGCATCAGCCCGCACCATGCTTAAGCCAGCTGCTTGCGGCTAATCAACGGCCCGTCAATCTTCTTCATCGAGCGGTCCAGCACTTCCTCAATCACCGACGACAGCTCGTTCAGCTCAAACTTCGCGACGTACCCGTCGGCCTTCACCTTGCGAATATGGTCTTCGTTGGCGTTGCCGGAAAGGGAAGAGTGGATCACTACCGGAATGTCCTTCAATACCGGGTCGGTTTTGATTTTGCGCGTGAGCGTAAAACCGTCCATCTCAGGCATTTCGAGGTCGGTCAGCACCAGAGCGATCTTATCGGTGATGGGAACTCCTTCAGCCTGCGCCTGTGCGGCCAGCACGCCAATTTTCTCCCACGCGTCTTTGCCGGTGATATGCAGCTGCGCGGGGATCTCCATCGCCTGCAGACCTTTCTCCAGCATCGAGCGCGCCACCTTAGAATCTTCTGCAACGATAGCGACAGCGCCTGGCTTGATATGGAATTTGGTGGTCTTTAGATTCGTGGCGTGCAGATCGTGATTGGCCGGGGTGATGTCATACAGGATCTGCTCAACGTCCAGCACCATCGCCAGATCGTTGGTATCGGTCTTCTCGTCAAGACACGCGATGCTGGTGATGTAGCGACCGCTGACGGCGGTTTCCGCCGCATGCACCTGCTTCCAGTCCAGACGCATGATGTTCTCAACCGATTCCACGGCAAACGCCTGCACGCTGCGCGCATATTCGGTGATCAGCAGGATGTTCAGCCCGGTGGTGGGCTTGCAGCCCGCCACGGCGGCCAGGTCAATCACCGGGATCACCTGATCGCGAATATTCACCATTCCCATCAGCGGCGATTTCATCCCGGCGGGTTTCGTGAACTCCGGCATCGGAACAATTTCACGCAGCTTAAAGACGTTAATGCCAAACAGCTCAGATTTATTTTCGTTCAGAGAGGTGCCAAGACGGAACAGCAACAGTTCAAAACGGTTCGACAGGGTCAGATTCGCCCTGTCATCAATATCTTTCTGGAAATTATCCATTCTACCCTCGAGAGAAATGCTGACCTTTTAATCGTTATCGGCATCCTGAGGGAAAAATGAAGGACTAAACGCTAACCTGAGCGAAATCTTCGGCCAGCTCACATTCCGGGAACAGCGCGCGGCACTCTGCCAGCAGCTTTTCGCAGCCCCGCGCGTCGTAGCGCGAGCTGACATGAGTGACGATGAGCCGCCCGACGCCCGCGTCACGGGCAAGCTGTGCCGCCTGTCGCGTGGAGCTATGGCCCCGGCCGTTGGCTTTCTCTTCCATCGCCGTTTCAAGCGTCGCTTCATGCACCATCACGTCCACGCCCTGAGCCAGCGTGAGCGCTGCCGGGCATGGGGCCGTATCGCCAAAAATCGCCAGTTTTTTGCCGGGCTGCGGTGCGGCGAGATAATCCTGGCCGTTAATGACGCGTCCGTCCTCCAGCGTGACGGTCTCTCCGTGCTTAAGACGCTGGAACAGCGGCCCGGGTTTTACGCCGCCGGCCATCAGCGCGGCGGCATCCAGCGCGCCGGGTTTATCATGCGCATCAATACGGTAGCCATAGCACTCCACAGGATGATTGAGCGGTTGAGCAGTAACCCGATAATCCTCGTCATCGAATACCAGCCCTTCGGCAATCTCAACGACCTCCAGCGGATAATCGGTCCATGACCCGCTCAGGCGTAGCGTAGTTGCAACAAATTCACGAATACCCGCTGGCCCGTAAATCGTCAGCGGGTTGGCGTTACCGGCCATCGAGCGGCTGCACAGAAGGCCGGGAAGGCCAAACAGGTGGTCGCCATGCAGATGGGTGATAAAAATTTTATCCAGCTTGCCGGGGTGGTAAGCGGTGTGTAACAGCTGATGCTGCGTCCCTTCACCGCAGTCAAACAGCCACAGCCCGCCGCGGGTGGGATGCTTAAGATCCAGCAGGATCGCCGTCACGTTTCGTGAGCGGGTTGGCACGCCAGCGGACGTACCCAGAAAAATCAGTTCCATAACGCAATCAGCCCTTTGCCGAACGGGGAGGGGTTTAGTATAACGTGATGAACCCCAGGAAGGAGACTGACATGATCCAGTGGCAAGATTTACATCATAGCGAACTCACCGTTCATTCACTTTATGCCCTGCTGAAGCTGCGCTGTGAAGTGTTTGTTGTGGAACAGACCTGCCCGTATCAGGACATCGACGGCGATGACCTCGTTGGTGAGAACCGCCATATCCTCGGCTGGCGGGATAACGAGCTGGTGGCGTATGCGAGGATTCTGAAAAGCGAAGACGATTTTGAGCCTGTCGTCATTGGCCGCGTCATCATCAGCGGCAAGGCACGCGGTGAAAAGCTGGGCTATCAGCTGATGGAAAAAACGCTGGAGGCGTGCCGGAAACAGTGGCCGGACAAGGCGTTATACCTGGGCGCGCAGGCGCACCTGCAGTCGTTCTATGCCCACTTTGGCTTCACGCCGGTAACGGAAGTGTATGACGAAGATGGTATTCCGCATATCGGCATGGCGCGGGAAACGAAGCAGGCGTAATGGCGAGTCGTTGGCTATAGTTAGCGGACTGGTGTACTAACATGGAGAAAAATATGTCATTTCAATCCTGGGATACCCGTATCGACGACGACCTGGCCTTGCTGAGCGAAACGCTGGAAGAGGTGTTACGTTCCTCGGGCGACCCTGCCGATCAGAAATATATTGAGCTAAAAGCCCGCGCCGAGCAGGCGCTGCATGAAGTGAAAAACCGCGTCAGCCATGCGTCAGATACTTACTACTACCGTGCCAAAAAAGCGGTATATCGTGCCGATGATTACGTGCATGAAAAACCGTGGCAGGGTATTGGGGTGGGTGCTGCCGTGGGGCTGGTGCTGGGGCTGCTGTTAGCCCGTCGTTAAGCCGCTTAACCACTCCCTATACGTGGGTACTGCTATTTATGGCCAGTACCCCGTATAATATGACGTTTTAACAGGGAGAGGTTCGCGTGAATTCGATTTTCCTCGCGCTGGAGCAGCTGCGTTCCCAGCTGTCGCAAGCGTTACCCGCAGCACCCGGCATACGTCATTTCGACGTCTCTTTCCCGTTAAACGACGCCTTCGATCCCCTCGCCTGGCTGGGCGAGCAGCAGTGTTATCCGCAGTTTTACTGGCAGCAGCGTAACGGCGATGAAGAGCTGGCCGCGCTGGGGGCGGTCACCCAATTTTCCTCTCTGGCATTAGCCTCGCAGTTTTTGCGCGCGCAAAACGCGGCAGGTGATACCCGCATCTGCGGCCTGAACGCCTTTAATCCCGAACAGGGCAGCCTCTTTTTACCGCGACTGCTCTGGCGACGCACCGCCGGCACCGCTACGCTGCGACTGCAGCTGTGGAGCGACCGCTCGCTTGTCGAGGATGCCCGCGTCGCGCAGGATTTTTTACAGCAGCTCCGTCCTGCGAGATCTATCCGTCCGCTCTCCGTGCAGGTTGAGCACGAAACCCATCAGCCGCAGCAGGCCGAATGGCTGAAGCTTATACGCAGGGCGACGGAGACCATCGCGCGCGGTGATTTTGAAAAAGTGGTGCTCGCCCGGGCAACCGATCTGCAGTTCACGCAGCGCGTTAACCCTGTCGCGCTGATGGCCGCCAGCCGCGCCCTCAATTTACATTGCTATCATTTCTGCATGGTATTCGACGCCAGCAACGCTTTTCTCGGCTCGACCCCCGAGCGTCTCTGGCGGCGGCGCGGCAAGCTGCTGCGCACGGAAGCGCTCGCGGGAACCGTCGCCAGCCATACCGATGATAGCCAGGCGCAGCGTCTCGGCGAGTGGCTGCTGAACGATGATAAAAACCAGCGCGAAAATATGCTGGTGGTGGAAGATATCTGCCAGCGTCTTCAGCACTCTACGCAGACGCTTGAGGTACTGCCCCCCCAGGTGGTACGCCTGCGTAAAGTGCAGCATTTGCGCCGCTGTATCTGGACCGAGCTCAAACAGGCCGACGACGAGCAGTGTCTGCTCATGTTACAGCCGACCGCGGCCGTTGCCGGATTACCCCGACAGCCCGCGCGCGAGTTTATCCAGAAGGTTGAACCCTTTAACCGCGAGTGGTACGCCGGTTCGGCCGGGTATTTATCCCCCGAACAGAGTGAGTTCTGCGTGGCGCTGCGCTCCGCGCGCGTTCAGGAGGACTCCCTGCGGCTCTACGCCGGCGCCGGTATTGTCAGCGGATCTGACCCGGAGCAGGAGTGGCAGGAGATCGAAAACAAAGCCGCCGGATTGCGCTCTCTGCTCCTAAGGGATTAATACAGATTCGCGCAATCCCGATTCATATCAAAATTCCAATTTTTTCTATTATTTATACTGTGTCGCATTCTTGATACCGGACAATCTCATGTCAGTAAGTTCTTTTAACCGACGCTGGGCGGCGGTGATCCTTGAAGCCCTGACGCGCCATGGCGTCAGGCACGTGTGTATTGCACCGGGTTCGCGCTCAACGCCGCTGACGCTGGCGGCTGCCGAAAACCGGGCGTTAATTCACCACACCCACTTTGATGAACGCGGCCTCGGGCATCTTGCGCTGGGTCTGGCGAAAGTCAGCAAAGAACCTGTGGCGGTGATCGTCACCTCCGGTACCGCCGTGGCGAACCTCTATCCGGCCCTGATTGAAGCCGGGTTAACGGGTGAAAGACTGATCTTACTGACGGCCGATCGTCCCCCTGAGCTTATCGACTGCGGCGCCAATCAGGCCATTCGCCAGCCGGGACTCTTTTCTTCGCATCCTTCGCAGACGATTTCGTTACCGCGTCCCACCCAGGATATTCCGGCAAGCTGGCTGGTCTCCACCGTCGATCACGCCATGGAGACGATGCGCAGCGGGGCGTTGCATATCAACTGCCCGTTTGCCGAGCCGCTGTACGGCGAGCTGGACGACACGGGTCTTGACTGGCAGCAGTCCCTCGGCGACTGGTGGCAGAGTGAAAAACCGTGGCTGCGCGAGCAGATGCATCTTGAGAGCGCGAAACAGCGCGACTGGTTCTTCTGGCGGCAGAAGCGCGGCGTGGTGATTGCCGGGCGCATGAGCGCCGCTGAAGGCAAACTGGTTGCCGAATGGGCGCAAACCCTTGGCTGGCCGCTGATTGGCGACGTGCTTTCGCAGACCGGTCAGCCGCTGCCGTGCGCCGATCTCTGGCTGGGTAACGCGAAAGCGGTCACCGAGCTTGCGCAGGCGCAGATTGTGGTCCAGCTTGGATCGAGTTTAACCGGCAAACGGTTACTGCAGTGGCAGGCCACCTGCACGCCGGAAGAGTACTGGCTGGTGGATTCGCTGGAAGGACGGCTTGACCCGGCGCACCACCGCGGCCGTCGTCTGGTCAGCAGCATCGACGCCTGGCTGACGCTTCATCCGGCTGAAAAACGCAAGCCCTGGGCGGTGGCTATACCGGACCTTTCGCGCCAGGCGTGGGAACTGACCAAAGCGCACTGCGACGCGTTTAGCGAGGCCGGGCTGGCGCACCGCATTCGTCAGTACCTGCCTGAACAGGGGCAGCTGTTTGTCGGCAATAGCCTGGTGGTGCGCCTGATTGACGCTTTTTCGAAGCTGCCCGCGGGCTACTCGGTGTACAGTAACCGCGGCGCCAGCGGCATCGACGGGCTGATCTCGACGGCGGCGGGCGTGCAGCGCGCCAGCGCGAAATCGACGCTGGCGATCGTGGGCGATCTCTCCGCGCTCTACGATCTCAACGCGCTGGCGCTGCTGCGTCAGGCGTCAGCCCCGTTTGTGCTGATTGTGGTCAACAACAACGGCGGGCAGATTTTCTCCCTGTTGCCAACGCCCCAGAGCGAGCGCGAGCGCTTCTATCTGATGCCGCAGAATGTGCAGTTCGAACACGCCGCGGCGATGTTTAGCCTGAAATACCATCGCCCGGAAAGCTGGGAACAGCTGGAGGCGGCGTTAAGCAGCGCCTGGAAACAGCCGGGCGCGACGCTGATTGAGCTGGTGGTGAACGAGGCTGACGGTGCGCAGGCCCTGCAAAGCCTGCTGGCGCAGGTGAGCCAGCTGTGATCCTCTCTGGCGTGCGGCAGGCTGGCAAACCCGGCTATCCCTGGCTGATCTTTTTGCACGGTTTTTCTGGAGATTGCCGCGAGTGGCAGAGGGTCGGTGAAGGGCTCGACGATTATCCCCGGCTCTATCTGGATCTGCCGGGTCACGGTGGATCCCGGAATCTGGGCGTGACGGGGTTTGACGAGATGAGCACGTTGCTCACTCAAACTCTGCTTAGTTACAACATACTTAAATTCTGGCTCATCGGGTACTCCCTCGGCGGCCGCATTGCGATGTTCCATGCCTGCCAGCAGCCGAAGGGGCTGCTCGGGGTGATTGTTGAAGGTGGGCATCCGGGCCTGCAGGATGCCGAGGCGCGAAGTGCGCGGCTGGCGTCCGACCGCCGCTGGGCAACGCGTTTTCGCACCGAACCGCTGGAGAAGGTGTTCGCTGACTGGTACCAACAGCCCGTGTTCGCCTCCCTCACGGACGCCCAGCGCGAGGCGCTGATTACCCTGCGCAGCCAGAACAGCGGCGCGACGCTGGCGATGATGCTCGAGGCGACCTCGCTGGCCGTGCAGCCAGATTTGCGTGCCGCGCTTAGCGCACGTGATTTCTCTTTTGACTATCTCTATGGCGAACGGGATGAGAAGTTCGCGGCCCTTGCCGCGGAAGTGAACGCCGTTCGCCATGCCATTCCAGACGCCGGACACAATGCCCACCGGGAAAACCCCGATGCGGTTATCGCGAGTCTGGCTCAGATACTGTGTTATCGAATAAAGGACACTCTATGATCTACCCTGATGAAAACATGCTTTACGCCCCGGTTGAATGGCAGGACTGCTCCGAAGGCTACACCGACATTCGTTACCACAAATCCACCGACGGCATTGCCAAAATCACCATCAATCGTCCGCAGGTGCGTAACGCCTTCCGTCCGCTGACCGTGAAAGAGATGATTCAGGCCCTGGCGGATGCGCGCTACGACGACAACATCGGCGTGATTGTCCTGACCGGCGAAGGCGATAAGGCGTTCTGCTCCGGCGGCGATCAGAAAGTGCGCGGCGACTACGGCGGATACCAGGACGATGCGGGTACCCACCACCTGAACGTCCTCGATTTCCAGCGCCAGATCCGCACCTGTCCAAAACCGGTGGTGGCGATGGTGGCGGGCTACTCCATCGGCGGTGGTCACGTGCTGCACATGATGTGCGATCTGACCATTGCTGCCGAGAACGCCATCTTCGGCCAGACCGGCCCGAAAGTGGGCTCCTTCGACGGCGGCTGGGGTGCCTCCTATATGGCGCGCATCGTCGGGCAGAAAAAAGCCCGCGAAATTTGGTTCCTTTGCCGTCAGTACAACGCCCAGGAAGCGCTGGATATGGGCCTGGTGAATACCGTGGTGCCGCTTGCCGATCTCGAAAAAGAGACCGTGCGCTGGTGCCGCGAAATGCTGCAAAACAGCCCAATGGCGCTGCGCTGCCTGAAAGCGGCACTCAATGCCGACTGTGACGGTCAGGCGGGTCTGCAGGAGCTGGCGGGTAACGCCACCATGCTGTTCTACATGACCGAAGAGGGTCAGGAAGGGCGCAACGCGTTTAACGAAAAACGCCAGCCGGACTTCAGCAAATACAAACGGAATCCGTAATGCGTCGCGCGCAGGTTTACCGCTGGCAGATACCGATGGACGCGGGCGTGGTGCTGCGTGAACGGCGGTTAAAAACCCGTGACGGTTTCTTCGTGCATCTGCAGCAGGACGAGCGGGAAGGCTGGGGCGAGATTTCGCCTCTGCCGGGCTTTAGCCTGGAGTCGCTGGATGACGCGCAGTCAGCATTGCTGGCGTGGGCAGACGCGTGGCGTGAGGGCGCGGATCCGGCGCTGCCGGACGTACCTTCCGCGGCTTTTGGCATCAGCTGCGCGCTGGCGGAGCTGGACGACAGCCTGCCTGAAGAGGCTAACTACCGCGCGGCACCGCTCTGTACGGGCGATCCTGACGAGCTGTTCGCGCTGCTCTCCGCCATGCCGGGCGAGAAAGTGGCGAAAATTAAAGTCGGTCTCTACGAAGCGGTGCGCGACGGCATGGTCGCTAACCTGCTGCTGGAGGCGATCCCCGACCTTCATCTGCGTCTGGATGCTAACCGCGCCTGGACGCCGCTCAAGGCGCAGCAGTTTGCAAAGTACGTCAACCCGGCGTACCGCCGCCGCATTGCCTTCCTGGAAGAGCCGTGCAAAACCCGCGATGACTCGCGCGCGTTTGCCCGCGAAACGGGGATTGCCATCGCCTGGGATGAAAGCCTGCGTGAGGACGATTTTGAATTTATCGCCGAGCCCGGCGTCAGCGCGGTGGTGATTAAGCCGACGCTGACCGGCAGCCTGGCGAAGGTGCGCGAGCAGGTCGCGGCGGCGCACGCCTCGGGGCTGACGGCGGTCATCAGCTCGTCGATTGAGTCCAGCCTTGGGCTGACCCAGCTGGCGCGCATTGCCGCCTGGCTAACGCCGGATACGATCCCCGGCCTCGACACGCTGAACCTGATGCAGGCCCAGCTTATCCGCACGTGGCCGGACAGCGCGCTGCCGTGCCTCGACGTCACGGCGCTGGAGCCGTTGTTATGAGTTTTACCGACTGGCCGTGGCGGCACTGGCGCGCGCAGTTTGCTGATAAACCGGCCCTGAAGCTGAACGACGAGGTGCTCAGCTGGCAACAGCTGTGCGCCCGCGTCGACCGCCTTGCGGCAGAGTTTCATCTGCAGGGCGTGGAGGAGGGCGACGGCGTTCTGCTGCTGGCCCATAACCACCCGCAAACTCTGCTTGCGTGGCTGGCCCTGCTCCAGTGCGGGGCGCGTATCCTTCCCGTTAATCCGCAGCTGCCGCGCCCGCTGCTGGACGTGTTGCTTCCCCAGATGACGCTGCGCTTTGCGCTGGTGCTGGATGGTCTCTACGACGGTCTTCCAGCCCTGAACATGCGCGAGCGCGCGGGTGAATATCGCGCCGCGTGGCAGCCTGCGCGGCTGGCGTCCATGACGCTGACCTCCGGCTCTACCGGTCTGCCGAAAGCGACGGTGCATACCTGCGAGGCCCATCTGGCCAGCGCGCGCGGCGTGCTGGCGCTGATGCCCTACGGCGAAGACGACGACTGGCTGCTTTCGCTGCCGCTGTTTCACGTTTCCGGCCAGGGGATTTTATGGCGCTGGCTGCTGGCCGGCGCACGGTTAACCGTGCGCGAGAAACAGCCTCTGGAGCAGGCGCTGTGCGACTGTACCCACGCCTCGCTGGTGCCGACCCAGCTCTGGCGTCTGCTTAATACCCGTCAGCCTGTCACACTGAAAGCGGTGCTGCTGGGCGGTGCCGCCATCCCTGTGGAATTGACGCAGCAGGCGCGCGAGCAGGGAATTCGCACCTTCTGCGGCTACGGCCTGACCGAGTTTGCCTCTACCGTCTGCGCAAAAGCGGCGGACGGCGAGCCGGACGTAGGCTATGCGCTGCCGGGCAGAGAGGTGCAGGTAGTTAACGGTGAGGTCTGGATCCGGGCAGAGAGTATGGCCTCAGGCTACTGGCGGGACGGCGAATTGGTTCCGCTGACCAACGCGCAGGGATGGTTCGCCACCCGCGATCGCGGTGAATGGCATGACGGCCGCCTGACGATCCTCGGCCGCATGGACAACCTCTTTTTTAGCGGCGGAGAAGGGATCCAGCCGGAGAGCCTTGAGCGTGTTATCGCCCGCCATCCGCAGATTAACCAGGTGTTTATCGTCCCGCTGGACGACGCCGAGTTTGGACAGCGTCCGGTGGCGGTGGTGGAGTGCGAGCCGGGAACGGATATCAGCTGTTTACCTGACTGGGTCAGGGATAAGGTGGCGCGTTTTGAGCAACCCGTCCGCTGGCTGCTGTTGCCGACCGAACTCAAAAATGGCGGCATTAAAGTCTCGCGCCGCGCGTTGCAGCAGTGGGTGAACGCCTCGCTGAAGGGATAATAGCCGTTTCAAATAATTACAATCTACTGACCTGCCGCACGCAGAGTGCTTGATCCCCGGGAGACTCCGGTTAAAATCTCGCGGTTTTGGGACTTCTTTATAATAATTGTGCGGGATCACGACAATGAAAAAAGTGGCATTAGTGGGCTTCGGCCTGATGGTTGTATCTGCGGCGGCTAACGCCATCAGCATTAACGGCTCGGCGGGTCAGGATTATACCCACCTGGGCTTTGGCATGGGTACCGAGACTTCCGGTCTGGCGATGACCGGCGGCTGGACGCATAACGATGACGACGGCGACGCGGCGAGCCTCGGCCTGGGTCTGAACGTTCCTCTTGGCCCGTTCCTGGCCACCGTCGGCGGTAAAGGTATCTATACCAACCCAAATGACGGTGACGAAGGGTACGCGGCGGCAGTGGGCGGCGGCCTGCAGTGGAAAATTGGCGACAGCTTCGGCCTGTTTGGTGAGTACTACTATTCGCCGGACTCCCTCTCAAGCGGTATCGAAAGCTATGAAGAGGCCAACGCCGGCGCACGCTGGACCATCATGCGTCCGATTACCATCGAAGCGGGCTATCGCTATCTGAACCTGGCCGGCAAAGACGGCAACCGCGACAACGCGCTGGCCGACGGCCCGTACGTGGGCGTCAGCGCAGGCTTCTAATCACTCCGGCGCGGCGTTCTGTCGCGCCAGTTTCTCTCTTCTCCACCCCGCGTTTGCGCTATAGTGTTTTGACCAAATAAGCGGGAGAACATAATGATTAACGTGGAGATGTTATCCACCGGCGACGAAGTGCTGCATGGACAAATTATTGATACCAATGCTGCCTGGCTTGCCGATCTTTTCTTTGAGCAAGGATTACCGTTAACGCGCCGCAATACGGTGGGCGACAATCTTGAGTCGCTGGTCGCTATTCTGCGCGAGCGCAGCGAACACTGCGACGTGCTGATTGTGAATGGCGGACTCGGCCCCACCGGTGACGATCTCAGCGCGCTGGCCGCCGCGACCGCAAAAGGCGAAGGGCTGGTGCTGCACGAGGCGTGGCTTTCGCAGATGGAGCGCTTTTTCTCCGAACGTGGCCGCGTCATGGCCCCCAGCAACCGCAAACAGGCTGAAATTCCCGCCAGCGCCGAGCTGGTCGATAACCCGGTGGGTACCGCGTGCGGGTTTGCCATGCAGCTGAACCGCTGCCTGATGTTCTTTACGCCGGGCGTGCCCTCAGAATTTAAAGTGATGGTCGAGCAACAGATCCTGCCGCGCCTTCGCGATCGTTTTACCCTGCCTGAACCGCCGCTGTGCCTGCGTCTGACCACCTTTGGCCGCTCGGAAAGCGATCTGGCCCAGAGCCTTGACCCTCTCCCGCTGCCGCCGGGCGTCTCCATGGGCTACCGCTCCTCCATGCCGATTATTGAACTCAAACTGACAGGCCCGGCCGAGCAGAAAGAGGCGATGCTGGCCCTGTGGCCCGAGGTGCAGCGCGTGGCGGGCGAAAGCCTGATCTTTGAAGGGACGGAAGGGCTGCCCGCGCAGATTGCGACGCATCTGCAGTCGCGTCAGCTGAGCGTGACCTTAAGCGAGCAGTTCACCGGTGGCCTGCTGGCGCTGCAGCTGTCGCGCGTCAACGCGCCGCTGCTGGCCAGCGAAGTGGTGCCTTTCCAGCAGGAGACCCTGGCGCAAACCGCCCGCTGGGCTTCCGAGAGAAGGGTGAAGCATTTTGCCGGTCTGGCGCTGTTCGTCGGGGGGCTGGACGAGGAATACCTTAACTTCGCGCTGGCGACGCCGGAAGGCACCTGGGCCCTGCGGGTAAAAATGAGTATCACCCGCCACAGCCTGGCGGTGCGTCAGGAGGTTTGCGCTATGATGGCGCTGAACATGCTGCGCCGCTGGCTGAATGGCAAAGAGGTTGCCAGCGAGCACGGCTGGATTAACGTGGTTGAGTCGCTGTTCGTGGAGTAACGCCTGTGCCGGGGCCTTTTGCCCCGGCCATATTCAGCCCAGCGCCTTCGCCAGCAGGGTGATAGGATGTTCGCAGCGCTTGCTGGTGGACATCTCAATCTGCCACTTGCAGGTCTCGCAGTCCGTTACCACGATATCCGCGCCGCTCTCTTCAATCTGACGGAACAGCGGAGCGCCAATCGCCTGCGACGTTTCGTAGTTTTCACGCTTAAAGCCGTAGGTTCCCGCAATCCCGCAGCAGCGCGAGTCCAGCACCGTCAGCTCCAGCCCCGGGATTAACCGCAGCAGCTCCAGCGTATAGAGCGACCAGCCCATCTTCTCCATATGACACGGCGTGTGGTACACCACTTTCAGCGGCAATTTCCCCAGCGGCAACGTCTGCCCGCTGTCCAGCTTGCGCCACAGGAAGCGTGTTGCCAGCTCGATGTGCTCTCGCAGGCCGGTGTTATCTACGTCCAGCAGATGCGGATACTCATCGCGCAGGGTGAAGGTACAGGTGGACGAGGTCGCCAGCACCGGTATGCCTTTATCAACAATCGCTTCGCGCAGTGATGTGACATTGCTCTGAGCCTGCCTGCGCGCTTTATCGGTAAACCCGTTGGCGATCAGCGGTACGCCGCAGCACTTCTCCTTGCTAAGCAGCTGTACGCCGGTTCCCATGGCGTTCAGCACCTTCAGCAGATCTTTACCCAACTGCGGGTGGTTGTAGTTCACATAGCAGCCGTGGAAAAAGGCCACCTGCTCGGCGTACTGCGCCTGCTCCGCCGCCACGGATTTATACCAGCGGCGGAAGGTGCCGTGAGAATATTTCGGCAGGCTGCGGTGATGGTCTATTTTCAGCGTGGCATCCAGCAGCTGGCGCACCGGTTTGAGGGCGGTCGCGGCATTCACCAGCGGGGCAAACGGCGTAGAGACGCTGCCCATCAGATCGGTGTGGCTCAGAATAGCGTCACGCAGCGTCGGCTTTTGCGTGCTGTAGCGCGCCCGGGCGCGCTGGATGATATCGCCGATTTTCACATCCGACGGGCAGGCGACTTCGCAGCGTTTGCAGTTGATGCAGTATTTCAGCGCCTCGTCGTACAGCTTGCCGTCCTTCAGACGCAGACGCTCGCCGTCCGGTCCGGCCTGCTTTGGCCCGGGATAGCGTGGGTTCACGCCGCTCACCGGGCAGACGGTGGTACACAGCGTGCATTTAATGCAGCTTTCAAAACGGGTGTCGTTCATTGTTCAGCCTCCGTGCGCTGGCTAATCTGCTCTGCCACATACAGCGCCGTGACGGCGCAGACTCCGCCACCGCATCCCTGGGCAATGGGATCGTACCCGCCCAGCAGCGAGCCGATGGCAAAGAGATTACTGACGGGCTTACCGGAAAGTTGCGGATGCAGCTGGCTATCGACAATCACGCCGAACTGCTGCCAGGGCTGCGGCGAGAAGAAATCGCTCTGATACCAGTCCGCGCGGGAGGCTCGCTGACGAACATCCAGCCCCATGATGGCTTCCCGGATGCCCTCCCGGCTGCTCAGCAGCCCGTTGCTGAAGAAACTGCCGCTTGCCAGCACCGTATAGCGGGCACGAAGCGGAATATCGTCGTGGTTGCGCGTCCAGATTTCGCTCACCGCGCCGTCGGTCAGGGTGATTTTTTTCACCTCATCACCCGCCATCCACACGCCGCCCTGCGCGACAAACTGGCGCTGGAGCTGGGTATGCAGGCGAATGCCGGGTACGGAAGGGGGCAGGGTTGGCAGCAGGCCGAGCGTGCAGGGCAGACGATCCGAGAGCCAGCGCCAGAGCCGGTTGTCGCGTAAACCGAAGCAGGCGGGCATCAGCAGGGCATCACAGCTATCGCTGAGCGGTCTGAGCGCGTCATACAGCAGCGGCCATTTGTCCTCGTTATCCAGAAAACGGGCGATATTCACCGCGCGAAACTCGCTCGGGTTGTCGCGCAGGACATCAAGCTCAGGCAGCTCTATCTCTGCCGTTTCGGCATTGACGCCCTGGCGACAGAGCGACGCGGCCGCGAGATGGGGCTGAAAATCCAGAAAGCCGCTAATGCCCACGACCCGGACGCGTGCGGCATTGAAGGGAGCAACGGGCACTTCTTCCGGGCTGAGCCAGGCAGAGCGCAGGGTGCCGAGCGGCGTGACGCGCTGGTGATTGAGCCGGGCGCTTCCCCTCAGACGCGCGCCGCAGTCCGCCAGCAGCGCTTCGGTCTCCAGCGCAAAGCGGTCAATATGCTGGGCGCCAATCAGGTGATACGGGTGCTCCGGCGGCAGCTTGTCGCGGTACGCTTCGTCCACCAGATCCAGAGAGCCCGACGAGAAGTGCAGGGCGCTCTGGCCCCGGGTGATAATGGCGCAGCGAAGACCCTGCTTCGAGAGCTTGATGCCGCAGAGCAGGCCTGCCAGCCCGCCGCCGACGATTACGGTATCAAATTTCATCGCGTTGCTCCTTCTCAAGACCGCAAAGCCCCTGGTAGACCCAGCGGGTAAATTCGCTTTCGCGCAGGGCATCGCCCCAGGCGACAGGCTGAATGCCTTTCCAGCGCTCGTTTAAAAACGCGCTGAGCTGATCGAGCGACTGGGTGGCGGTGGTGGTATGAAAACGCTGCAGCAGCCCGGCGGCACGACAGGCGCACAGCTCGCCCTGACAGGTACCCATTCCCACGCGGGTGCGGCGACGAAGATCGAGCAGGCTTGTGACCGTCAGGTTCTCCACCGCGTACTGCACCTCACCGGCGGTGACGGCTTCGCACTCGCACACCAGGCTGCGGCTCAGGCGTCCTTCACCGAGCCACTGCGGCGTTCTGTCGCCGTGGCGGTAAATCGCGGACCCGCGCAGCGGCGCGGGCAGGGAGATAATTTTTTGCAGCGTTTTTTCGGTGGACTGCCGCGAGCCGGGCAGGGGTTGTTCTGCCGTCACGCATGTTTCGGTATTCCCCAGCTTGCGGCAGACGGCATCGGTCGCCCACTCGGCCATCAGGCGGTAGGTCATCAGCTTGCCGCCGGTGATGGTGATAAACCCGTCCATGCCGTCGCGCTCGGCGTGATCGAGCAGCACGATTCCCCGGCTGACGTTACGTCCGCTCGGGTCGTTGTCGCTGGCAACCAGCGGACGCACGCCCGCGTAGGCGCGCAGAATACGCGTCTGCGCCATCACCGGGGCCAGTTTTTCCCCTTCCCGCAGCAGGATATCCACCTCTTCAGCGGTGACGCGGTTGTAATCAATCTCGCTGTAATTCACGTGGGTTGAGGTGGTACCGATTAACGAAATGGTGTCGCCCGGCACCAGGATATCGGCATCGGACGGCTTGCGGCAGCGGTTAATCACGTGATTATTAATGCGGTGGTCGAGGATCAGCAGCGAGCCTTTTGCCGGGAACATGCGCACCGACAGGTCCGCGTATTCCGCGATGCGCTGCCCCCAGATCCCCGCCGCGTTGACCACCACGGCGGCATACAGCTCGCTGTGTTCGTTGTACTGCGTATCAAGGATCCGCACGCCGCAGATGCGGTGACCTTCGCGGATAAGGCCGGTCACTTCGTGTCCGGTCAGAATGTTCGCGCCATGCTCGCGGGCGTCCAGCATATTGGCGGCCGTCAGGCGGAAGGGGTCAACGGTGCCGTCAGGCACTTTCACCGCGCCGATAAGCGCCGGGTTAACCGACGGTTCCAGCCGCCGCGCCAGCACCGGGTCCATGGCCTCAGCCTGAATGCCCGCCGCAGTGCAGGCGGTAATAAAGGTGTCCTGAAAGGCGAGATCATCTTCGGGAAGAGTAATAAAGAGGCCGTTGGTTGGCTCAATGCAGTGGCGGGCGATACGCTTGAGGATCTGGTTTTCAGCAATACATTCGCGTGCGGACTCACCGTCGGTAACCGCATACCGCGCTCCGCTGTGCAGCAGGCCGTGGTTACGCCCGGTTGCGCCCGTGGCGATATCGTGGCGCTCCAGCAGCGTAACGCTTAAGCCGCGAAGGGCGCAGTCGCGTGCGATCCCGGCGCCGGTTGCGCCACCGCCAATGATTATCACATCGCTGTAGCGAGGATCGTGAATGGTCATTGTTTACCCTCTATGTTCGTTTTTTTATCATTTAGCCATATCAATAGTGTGGTTTGTTTGATTTCGAACATAAACGCGCGAAATTCGAAAATGGAACGTGATTTCATGCGCTTTTTTGCGCATTCTGTCATATTTCTGTAACAATCTGTGCGTTGATTCACAGTAACAATCACCGTGATTTCTTAACATCCCCGCCTCTGGAATTCAGGTGCGAGCCACCTGCCCATTCAATTCAAGGCCACGGAGGCTGTTATGCTCAGTATCTTCAAACCTGCGCCGCACAGGGCGCGTCTGCCAGAGGCAGAAATTGATCCGCTATACCGCCGTCTGCGCTGGCAAATTTTCCTGGGAATTTTCTTCGGGTACGCGGCGTACTACCTTGTACGTAAAAACTTCGCGCTCGCCATGCCGTATCTGGTGGAGCAGGGCTTCTCCCGCGGCGATCTGGGGTTCGCGCTGTCGGGGATCTCAATCGCCTACGGTTTTTCCAAATTCATCATGGGTTCCGTGTCGGATCGCTCGAATCCGCGCGTGTTCCTGCCCGCCGGCCTGATCCTGGCGGCCGCGGTCATGCTGTTCATGGGCTTTGTGCCGTGGGCGACGTCCAGTATTGCGATTATGTTCGTGCTGCTGTTCCTCTGCGGCTGGTTCCAGGGGATGGGGTGGCCGCCGTGCGGACGTACCATGGTGCACTGGTGGTCGCAGAAGGAACGCGGCGGCATCGTGTCGGTGTGGAACTGCGCGCATAACGTGGGCGGCGGTATTCCGCCGCTGCTGTTCCTGCTGGGGATGGCCTGGTTCAACGACTGGCACGCGGCGCTCTATATGCCTGCCTTTGGCGCCATTCTGGTGGCGATTATTGCCTTCGCCCTGATGCGCGATACGCCGCAGTCCTGCGGCCTGCCGCCGATTGAAGAGTACAAAAACGATTATCCGGATGATTACAGCAAGGAGCACGAAGAAGAGCTGACCGCCAAACAGATCTTCATGAAGTACGTGCTGCCGAACAAGCTGCTGTGGTATATCGCGGTGGCAAACGTGTTCGTTTACCTGCTGCGCTACGGCATCCTCGACTGGTCGCCAACCTACCTGAAAGAGGTGAAGCACTTCGCGCTGGATAAATCGTCTTGGGCCTATTTCCTGTATGAATATGCCGGGATCCCGGGCACGCTGCTTTGCGGCTGGATGTCGGACAAGGTGTTTAAAGGCAACCGCGGGGCGACGGGAGTGTTCTTTATGACCCTGGTCACCATCGCGACCGTCGTTTACTGGCTCAACCCGCCGGGTAACCCATCAGTAGACATGGCCTGCATGATTGTTATCGGCTTCCTGATTTACGGTCCGGTGATGCTGATCGGCCTGCACGCGCTGGAGCTGGCGCCGAAAAAAGCGGCGGGCACGGCGGCAGGCTTTACCGGTCTGTTCGGCTACCTGGGCGGTTCGGTCGCGGCGAGCGCTATCGTGGGCTACACCGTTGACTTCTTCGGCTGGGACGGCGGCTTTATGGTGATGATCGGCGGCAGCGTGCTGGCGGTACTGCTGCTCATGGTGGTCATGATCGGTGAGAAACGTCACCACGCGGAAGTGCTGGCGCGTCGTCAATAAGGAGCATTGCGATGAAATTATCTTACGTAACAACCGGCCTGCTGCTGGCGGGCCTGATGACAGGCTCCGCGCTGGCGGCGGATAAAATCGTTATCGCCCACCGCGGCGCCAGCGGCTATCTGCCGGAGCATACGCTCCCGGCGAAAGCGATGGCCTATGCCCAGGGCGCGGATTATCTGGAGCAGGATCTGGTGATGACCAAGGACGACCAGCTGGTCGTACTGCATGACCACTACCTGGACCGCGTGACGGACGTGGCGGAGCGTTTCCCGGACCGCGCGCGAAAAGATGGCCGCTACTATGCCATTGATTTCACCCTGGCGGAGATCCGTTCCCTGAAGTTTACCGAAGGCTTCGAGATCGAAAACGGCAAGAAGGTGCAGGTCTATCCGGGACGTTTCCCGATGGGCAAATCTGACTTCCGGATCCATACCTTCCAGGAAGAGATTGAGTTTGTTCAGGGGCTGAACCACTCAACCGGTAAAAATATCGGCATCTACCCGGAGATCAAAGCGCCGTGGTTCCACCATCAGGAAGGCAAAGACATTGCCGCGAAGACGCTGGAGGTAATGAAACAGTACGGCTACACCAGCAAGAAGGACAAAGTCTACCTGCAGTGTTTTGACGCCGCCGAGCTGAAGCGCATCAAAACCGAGCTGGAGCCGAAGATGGGGATGAACCTCAATCTGGTGCAGCTGATTGCCTATACCGACTGGAATGAAACCCAGGAGAAGCAGCCGGACGGCAAGTGGGTGAACTATAACTACGACTGGATGTTTAAGCCGGGCGCGATGAAGCAGATTGCGCAGTACGCCGACGGCATCGGGCCGGATTACCACATGCTGGTGGCGGAAGGCTCAGCGCCGGGCCACGTGAAGCTGACGGCGATGGTGAAAGAGGCGCACGCCAGCAGGATGCAGGTACATCCGTATACCGTGCGTGCAGACCAGCTGCCGCCGTATGCCACGGACGTGAATCAGCTTTATGAGGTGTTGTATAACCAGGCGGGCGTGGACGGACTGTTTACGGATTTCCCGGATAAAGCGGTCGAATTCATTCACCGGAAGTAGGTTTGGCAGGTCGGGTAAGGCGAAGCCGCCACCCGACAATCTGGCTCTGCGGCCTGATGCCCTCACCCTAACCCTCTCCCACCGGGAGAGGGGATAAGGACAACATCACATCTCGATCTCTATATCGCCTTTTGCCCGGCAGCAGCAGGGCAAAATTTCCCCTTCGTTGATAAAGGCCAGCGGCTCGGTCAGCCAGTCCACCTGGCCGGCGACCAGGCGGCATCGGCAGGAGCCACAGTAGCCGGAACGACACTGGTACTCTACTTCTACCTGATGCGCCTCAAGCGCCACCAGCAGAGAAGGGTGCTCCTCCCGACACAGCACCTCAGTGCCGGAAAGACTTAACGTGACGCGTGACATCAGAGCTGGAAGTTGCTCAGGTCGTCGGTGTTGACTTCAGAATCAATCTGACCGACCAGATAAGAGCTGACTTCCACTTCCTGCGGCGCAACCTGCACGTTATCGGACACCAGCCAGGTGTTGATCCACGGAATCGGGTTAGAGCGCGTCTGGAACGGCAGATCGAGACCGACGGCCTGCATGCGGATGTTGGTGATGTACTCAACGTACTGGCACAGGATGTCTTTGTTCAGGCCGATCATGGAGCCGTCGCGGAACAGGTAGTCTGCCCACTCTTTCTCCTGCTGAGCCGCCAGCACGAACAGGTCGTAGCACTCCTGCTTGCACTCTTCGGCGATTTCCGCCATCTCCGGATCGTCCGTACCGCTGCGCAGCAGGTTCAGCATGTGCTGGGTACCGGTCAGGTGCAGGGCTTCATCGCGGGCGATCAGACGGATGATTTTGGCGTTGCCTTCCATCAGCTTGCGCTCGGCAAAGGCGAAGGAGCAGGCGAAGCTCACGTAGAAGCGGATCGCTTCCAGCGCGTTGACGCTCATCAGGCACAGGTACAGCTGTTTTTTCAGCGCGCGCAGGTTCACGGTGATGGTTTTACCGTTCACGTTGTGCGTACCTTCGCCCAGCAGATGCCAGTAGCTGGTCATCTCGATCAGCTCGTCGTAGTAATGGGCAATGCCTTCCGCGCGCTTCTGGATCTGCTCGTTGGTGACGATATCGTCAAACACCACCGCCGGATCGTTCACGATGTTGCGGATGATGTGGGTGTAAGAGCGGGAGTGGATAGTCTCGGAGAACGCCCAGGTTTCCACCCAGGTTTCCAGCTCCGGAATGGAGATCAGCGGCAGCAGCGCCACGTTCGGGCTACGACCCTGAATGGAGTCCAGCAGCGTCTGGTACTTCAGGTTGCTGATGAAGATATGTTTTTCGTGATCCGGCAGCGACTGGTAATCAATACGGTCGCGGGAGACGTCCACTTCTTCCGGGCGCCAGAAGAAGGAGAGTTGCTTTTCAATCAGCTTTTCGAAGATGTCATATTTTTGCTGATCGTAGCGTGCCACGTTGACCGGCTGGCCGAAGAACATCGGCTCTTTGAGCTGGTCGTTTTTCGTCTGTGAAAAGGTGGTATATGCCATGAGTGTGTCCTGTCTTACGAAATAAAGGCGGGGATATCCCCGCCCTTCATTAGATCTTACATGCGCCGCTTTCGCAGCCATCGTCCTGAATTGACGGTACCATGTCGTCCTGCGCGTCTTCCGCACCGTCACGGGTGTTGTGATAGTACAGGGTTTTCACGCCAAATTTGTAGGCGGTGAGCAGGTCTTTCAGCAATTGCTGCATCGGTACCTTGCCGGACGGGAAGCGCGTCGGGTCATAGTTGGTATTGGCAGAGATCGACTGGTCGATAAACTTCTGCATGATACCCACCAGCTGCAGGTAGCCGTCGTTGTTTGGCATTTCCCACAGCAGCTCGTAGTTGTTGCCCAGCGTTTCGTAGTCCGGTACCACCTGACGCAGCACGCCGTCTTTCGACGCTTTGATGCTGACGTGGCCGCGCGGCGGTTCAATACCGTTGGTGGCGTTAGAGATCTGCGAAGAGGTCTCGGACGGCATCAGGGCAGAGAGCGTAGAGTTACGCAAGCCGTGGGTCTTGATGGACTCGCGCAGGCCTTCCCAGTCGAGATGCAGCGGCTCGCTGACGATCGCATCCAGGTCTTTCTTGTAGGTGTCTATTGGCAGAATGCCTTTCGCGTAGGTGGTTTCGTTGAACCACGGGCACGCGCCTTGCTCTTTCGCCAGCTCGTTAGAGGCTTTCATCAGGTAGTACTGAATCGCTTCGAACGTCTGGTGCGTCAGATTATTAGCGCTGCCGTCGGAGTAACGCTTGCCGTTTTTCGCCAGCCAGTAGGCGAAGTTGATCACGCCGATACCCAGGGTACGGCGGCCCATCGCACCGCGTTTAGCGGCCGGGATTGGGTAATCCTGGTAGTCCAGCAGGGCGTCGAGCGCGCGAACCGCCAGCACGGCCAGCTCTTCCAGCTCGTCCAGGCTCTTAATCGCGCCCAGGTTGAACGCGGACAGCGTACACAGCGCGATTTCGCCGTTTTCGTCGTTCACGTCTTCCAGCGGTTTGGTCGGCAGGGCGATCTCCAGGCACAGGTTAGACTGGCGCACTGGCGCAACTACTGGATCAAACGGGCTGTGGGTGTTGCAGTGGTCCACGTTCTGGATGTAGATACGGCCGGTAGAGGCACGTTCCTGCATCATCAGAGAGAACAGGTCTACCGCCTTCACGCGCTGCTTGCGGATGCTGTCGTCTTTTTCGTATTTGGTGTACAGACGTTCGAACTCGTCCTGATCGGCAAAGAACGCGTCGTACAGGCCCGGAACGTCGGACGGGCTGAACAGCGTAATGTCTTCGCCTTTCAGCAGACGGGTGTACATCAGCTTGTTGATCTGCACGCCGTAGTCCATGTGACGCACGCGGTTGCCTTCCACGCCGCGGTTGTTTTTCAGGACCAGCAGGCTTTCCACTTCCAGGTGCCACATCGGGTAGAACAGGGTCGCAGCACCGCCGCGCACGCCGCCCTGAGAGCAGGATTTTACGGCCGTCTGGAAGTGTTTATAGAACGGGATACAGCCGGTGTGGAACGCTTCACCGCCGCGAATCGGGCTGCCCAGCGCACGGATGCGACCGGCGTTGATGCCGATACCGGCACGCTGGGAGACGTATTTCACGATGGCGCTGGAGGTGGCGTTGATGGAATCCAGGCTGTCCCCACACTCGATCAGTACGCAGGAGCTGAACTGACGGGTTGGAGTACGCACGCCAGACATGATTGGCGTCGGCAGAGAAATCTTGAACGTGGATACCGCATCGTAGAAACGCTTCACGTATTCCAGACGGGTGTCACGCGGGTAGTTAGAGAACAGGCAGGCGGCCACCAGAATATAGAGGAACTGGGCGCTTTCGTAGATCTCACCGGTTACACGGTTCTGAACCAGGTATTTGCCTTCGAGCTGCTTCACCGCCGCGTAGGAGAAGTTCATGTCGCGCCAGTGATCGATAAACCCGTTCATCTGCTCGAACTCTTCTTCCGTATAGTCTTCCAGCAGATGCGTGTCGTATTTGCCCAGCTCAACCATTTTCACCACGTGATCGTAAAGCTTCGGCGGCTCAAACTGACCGTAGGCTTTTTTACGCAGGTGGAAAATCGCCAGACGTGCAGCGAGGTACTGATAATCCGGTGCTTCGCGGGAGATGAGGTCTGCCGCTGCTTTAATGATCGTTTCGTGGATATCAGACGTTTTGATGCCGTCGTAGAACTGAATGTGAGAACGCAGTTCAACCTGGGAGATAGATACGTTGTTCAGTCCTTCTGCTGCCCAGTCGAGAACTCGATGGATTTTGTCCAGATTGATACGCTCGGTAGTACCGTCGCGCTTTGTCACCAGCAGACTCTGATTCATGTGGGTTTTACCTGTCCGTGAAATAAAAAATATCCCCCGTTTATCCACAGATCCGTCTTGTGACTAACTCTGTGGATAAATACTACATGTAGGGGGTTTGCGATAAGAAAAACGCTATATGGTGAGTATTCTAGTATCGAATCTTTTCAGCACAAGGGTTGATTTTGGCGTTAAATTGAGGTTGTGAAAGGGTAAAAAAGGCTAAGTCCTCGTACCGTAAGGCCTGGAAGACATGTCAATAATTAAGAAAAAAAATTCAAAATTTGATCGAGTGCTGATTTCTTCAACGGGAGGTCAGAATTGCGCAACATGATGTCGCGCAATCTTTATAAGAATAACGAATGACGTTAGTCGTTTTTGGCGGTTGTGTGCAACATATAGTTAACATCAACGCCCGGTGCGAGTTTGAATTTATTGGTTAGCGGATTGTAGTGCAGGCCGGTGATGTGCTGCTCTTTGAGCCACGTCTGGTCAACCCAGCTTAACAGCTCCGCAGGCTTGATGAATTTCTTCACGTCGTGCGTCCCTTTCGGCACCATGCGCAGTACATACTCCGCGCCAACGACGGCCATCAGCCAGGCTTTACCGTTACGGTTGATGGTTGAGAAGAAGACCTGGCCGCCCGGCTTCACCAGTTTTGCACAGGCATGTACCACCGACTGCGGATCGGGTACGTGCTCCAGCATCTCCATGCAGGTCACCACATCGTACTGATGGGCGTGTTTTGCCGCGTGCTCTTCCACGGTTTCCTGCACGTATTCCACCTGTATGCCGGACTCCAGCGCGTGAAGGCGGGCAACCTGGAGCGGTTCAAAGCCCATATCCAGGCCCGTAACATTCGCCCCTTCGCGCGCCATGCTCTCAGCCAGGATGCCGCCGCCGCAGCCGACGTCGAGCACTTTCTTACCGAACAGACCGCCGGAACGCTCCGCGATATAGCCCAGACGCAGCGGGTTAATGCGATGCAGCGGTTTGAACTCACCTTCGAGATCCCACCAGCGGGACGCCACCGCTTCAAATTTGGCAATCTCTTCGTGGTCAACGTTGTGAGCCACCGGGGATTTTTCGGCATTCATGGGCGCTTTTACTCCTTATTTAGCAAGACAAAGGAGTATATCAGGCAATCCCCGTGAATAAAGCGTATAGGTTTACCTCAATCACCTCGGCTGTGTTATAATTTGCGACCTTTGAATCCGGGATACAGTAGAGGGATAGCGGTTAGATGAGCGACCTTGCGAGAGAAATTACACCGGTTAACATCGAGGAAGAGCTGAAGAGCTCCTATCTGGACTATGCGATGTCGGTCATTGTTGGCCGTGCGCTGCCGGACGTCCGCGATGGCCTTAAGCCGGTACACCGTCGCGTACTATACGCCATGAACGTATTGGGCAATGACTGGAATAAAGCCTATAAAAAATCTGCCCGCGTCGTCGGTGACGTCATCGGTAAATATCACCCGCATGGTGATACCGCCGTTTATAACACCATCGTTCGTATGGCGCAGCCATTCTCCTTGCGTTACATGCTGGTAGATGGTCAGGGTAACTTTGGTTCAGTCGACGGCGACTCCGCTGCGGCGATGCGTTATACGGAAATCCGTATGTCGAAAATCGCTCATGAGCTGATGGCCGACCTGGAAAAAGAGACCGTTGATTTCGTCGATAACTACGACGGCACCGAGCGCATCCCAGATGTGATGCCAACCAAGATCCCGAACCTGTTGGTTAACGGTTCCTCCGGTATCGCGGTCGGTATGGCAACCAACATTCCGCCGCACAATATCACCGAGGTGATCAACGGCTGCCTGGCCTATATCGACGATGAAGACATCAGCATTGAAGGGCTGATGGAACACATTCCGGGCCCGGACTTCCCAACGGCGGCGATCATCAACGGTCGTCGCGGTATTGAAGAAGCGTACCGCACCGGCCGCGGCAAGATTTACATCCGTGCCCGCGCCGAAGTGGAAGCGGACACTAAAACCGGCCGTGAGACCATCATTGTTCACGAGATCCCGTATCAGGTGAACAAAGCGCGTCTGATTGAAAAAATCGCCGAGCTGGTAAAAGAAAAACGTGTTGAAGGCATCAGCGCGCTGCGTGACGAGTCTGACAAAGACGGTATGCGCATCGTGATTGAGATCAAACGCGACGCGGTGGGTGAGGTTGTGCTGAACAACCTGTACTCCCAGACTCAGCTTCAGGTCTCCTTCGGTATCAACATGGTTGCGCTGCACCATGGTCAGCCGAAGATCATGAACCTGAAAGAGATCCTGAGCGCGTTCGTGCGTCACCGCCGTGAAGTGGTGACCCGTCGTACCATCTTCGAACTGCGCAAAGCGCGCGACCGTGCGCACATCCTTGAAGCGCTGGCGGTTGCGCTGGCCAACATCGACCCGATCATCGAACTGATCCGTCGTGCGCCAACCCCGGCGGAAGCGAAAGCAGCCCTGGTTTCCCGTCCGTGGGATCTGGGTAACGTTGCCGCGATGCTGGAACGTGCGGGCGATGACGCAGCGCGTCCAGAGTGGCTGGAACCTGAATTCGGCGTGCGTGACGGTCAGTATTACCTGACTGAACAGCAGGCTCAGGCGATTCTGGATCTGCGTCTGCAGAAACTGACCGGCCTTGAGCACGAAAAACTGCTCGACGAATACAAAGAGCTGCTGGAACAGATTGCTGAACTGCTGCATATCCTGGGCAGCGCAGAGCGTCTGATGGAAGTGATCCGTGAAGAGCTGGAGCTGGTCCGCGATCAGTTCGGCGATGCGCGCCGCACCGAAATCACCGCGAACAGCTCTGATATCAACATTGAAGATCTGATCAACCGCGAAGACGTGGTGGTCACCCTGTCTCACCAGGGCTATGTGAAGTATCAGCCGCTGACCGACTACGAAGCACAGCGTCGTGGCGGTAAAGGCAAGTCTGCAGCGCGTATTAAAGAAGAAGACTTCATTGACCGCCTGCTGGTGGCGAACACCCATGACACGATCCTCTGCTTCTCCAGCCGCGGTCGTCTGTACTGGATGAAAGTTTATCAGCTGCCGGAAGCGAGCCGCGGCGCGCGTGGCCGTCCAATCGTCAACCTGCTGCCGCTGGAAGCGAACGAACGTATCACCGCCATCCTGCCGGTACGCGAGTACGAAGAGGGCGTGAACGTCTTTATGGCGACCGCCAGCGGTACCGTGAAGAAAACCGCGCTGACCGAGTTCAGCCGCCCACGTTCCGCCGGGATCATCGCGGTGAACCTGAACGAAGGCGACGAGCTGATCGGTGTGGATCTGACCTCCGGTTCTGATGAAGTGATGCTGTTCTCTGCGGCCGGTAAAGTGGTGCGCTTTAAAGAGAACGCCGTCCGTGCAATGGGTCGTACCGCTACGGGCGTTCGTGGTATCAAACTGGCTGGCGAAGACAGCGTTGTTTCTCTGATTATTCCGCGCGGTGAAGGGGCTATCCTGACCGTGACGCAGAATGGTTACGGTAAACGTACGGCGGAAGGGGAATACCCAACCAAGTCTCGCGGCACGCAGGGCGTTATCTCTATCAAAGTGACCGAGCGCAACGGTTCCGTTGTGGGCGCGGTGCAGGTAGACGATGCCGACCAGATCATGATGATCACTGATGCCGGTACGCTGGTGCGTACCCGCGTGTCTGAGATCAGCGTGGTGGGGCGTAACACCCAGGGCGTGATTCTCATCCGTACAGCGGAAGATGAAAACGTGGTGGGTCTGCAGCGCGTTGCTGAGCCGGTGGATGACGAAGAGCTCGATTCCATCGACGGTAGCGTTGCGGAAGGCGATGATGATATCGCGCCGGAAGCCGACACCGACGATGACGTAGCGGATGACGCTGACGAGTAATGTCTCCTGATGCAAAAAAGGGCCGGATTCCGGCCCTTTTCTTTTGCACAAGCAGATAAGTCAACGTTGCGACCAGGCGCGTTTACCGCTACCTTAACCACATTCTTTTGACCCCGACGGCGGAGCCTCGCCCCCTTGAAATACCTCGTCTCCTTTCGTACTACGCTGAAAGTTTCTCGCTATCTGTTTCGGGCGCTGGCGCTCTTGCTCTGGCTGCTGGTGGCCTTGTTCTCGGTGTTTTACATCGTTAACGCGCTGCACCAGAAAGAAGCGGAGATCCGCCAGGAGTTTAACTTAAGCTCCGACCAGGCCCAGCGCTACATTCAGCGAACGTCTGACGTGATGAAGGAGCTGAAGTATATTGCCGAAAATCGTCTGACGGCGGAAAACGGCATCCTTGCGCTTCGCGGGCGGAATGACAATACCGAAGTCCCGGACTTCCAGCCGCTGTTCCCGGACTCCGATTGCTCCACCATGAGCAATACCTGGCGCGGGTCGCTGGAATCCCTTGCCTGGTTTATGCGCTACTGGCGCGACAATTTCTCCGCCGCCTATGACCTGAACCGCGTATTCCTGATTGGCAGTGAAAATCTCTGCATGGCTGACTTTGGCCTGCGCGACGTGCCCGTTGAGCGTGACGATGCGCTGAAAAGCCTGCATGAACGTATTGTGAAATACCGCAATGCGCCGCAGGACGAGCGCGGGAATAACATCTTCTGGGTTAGCCAGGGCCCGCGCCCGGGCGTGGGCTATTTCTACGCCCTGACGCCGGTGTATCTGGGCAATCGCCTGCAGGCGCTGCTGGGGATTGAGCAGACCATTCGTATGGAAAACTTTTTCACCCCGGGCAGCCTGCCTATGGGGGTGACCATTCTGGATGAAAACGGTCATCAGCTGATCTCACTCGCCGGGCCGGATAACCGGTTAAACGTCGAACCGCACTGGATGCAGGAGCGGTCGTGGTTTGGCTATACCTCCGGCTTCCGCGAACTGGTGCTGAAGAAGAGCCTGCCGCCTTCGTCGCTGAGCATTGTCTACTCGGTGCCAGTGGACATGGTGCTTGAGCGGATACGCATTCTCATCATGAATGCCATTCTGCTGAACCTGATCGCGGGTGGTGCGCTGTTCACCCTGGCGCGCATGTATGAGCGGAAAATCTTTATTCCGGCCGAAAGCGACGCCCAGCGGCTGGAGGAACACGAGCAGTTTAACCGGAAGATTGTCGCGTCGGCGCCGGTGGGGATCTGCATTCTGCGTACCCAGGACGGAACCAACATCCTGAGTAACGAGCTGGCGCATAACTACCTGAACATGCTGACGCACGAAGACCGCCAGAGGCTGACGCAAATTATCTGCGGTCAGCAGGTTAACTTTGTCGACGTGCTCACCAGCACGCACACCAACCTGCAGATCAGCTTTGTGCATTCCCGCTATCGCAATGAAAACGTGGCGATTTGCGTGCTGGTGGATGTCTCCGCGCGCGTGAAGATGGAAGAGTCGCTGCAGGAGATGGCCCAGGCGGCGGAGCAGGCCAGCCAGTCGAAATCCATGTTCCTTGCCACCGTCAGCCACGAGCTGCGAACGCCGCTGTACGGGATCATCGGTAACCTCGACCTGCTGCAGACCAAAGAGTTGCCGAAAGGGGTCGACAGGCTGGTGACGGCGATGAACAACTCCTCCAGCCTGCTGCTGAAAATCATCAGCGATATTCTCGATTTCTCTAAAATTGAGTCTGAGCAGCTGAAAATCGAACCGCGGGAGTTCTCGCCGCGCGAGGTGATGAACCACATCAGCGCCAACTATCTGCCGCTGGTGGTGCGTAAACAGCTGGGGCTCTACTGCTTTATTGAACCTGACGTGCCGCTGACGCTGCACGGCGATCCGATGCGCCTGCAGCAGGTCATCTCAAACCTGCTCAGCAACGCCATCAAATTCACCGACGTTGGCTGTATCGTGTTGCACGTCTGCCGGGCGGGGGATTACCTGAGCATTCGCGTGCGCGACACGGGCGTCGGCATCCCGGCGAAGGAAGTGGTCCGCCTGTTCGACCCGTTCTTCCAGGTCGGGACCGGCGTGCAGCGTAACTTCCAGGGCACCGGACTGGGGCTGGCGATTTGTGAGAAGCTCGTCAGCATGATGGACGGTGATATTTCCGTGGATACCGAGCCCGGCATGGGCAGCCAGTTCACCATCCGTATTCCGCTCTATTCGGCGCAGTATCCGGCAAAAGCGACGGTGGACGGGCTGAGCGACAAGCGCTGCTGGCTGGCGGTGCATAACGCCTCGCTGAATGATTACCTGACGGCGCTGCTTGCCCACAGTGGAGTCAGGGTGTGTCTCTATGAAGGTCAAACGCCGGACGTGGACGATGTGCTGATCGCCGACGAGATGCCGGAGCAACCGTGGCAGGGGAGAGGGTCGGTGCTCTTCTGCCGTCGCCACATCGGCATTCCTGTCGAGCGTGCGCCCGGGGAATGGGTGCACAGTGTTGCAACGCCGCACGAGCTGTTGAGCCTGCTGGCGCGCATCTACAAAGTGGAGCTGGAAGAGCGTGACGGCGCGGGCGGATTGCCGTCACCGGAGTCTCTGGCGTCGGTAAATGACGATATGATGATTCTGGTGGTGGATGACCATCCGATTAACCGTCGCCTGCTGGCTGACCAGCTGGGATCGCTGGGCTACCAGTGCAAAACCGCCAATGACGGCGTGGATGCGCTGAATGTGCTGAGTAAAAATCATATTGATATCGTGCTTAGCGACGTCAACATGCCAAACATGGACGGCTACCGTCTGACGCAGCGCATCCGACAGCTGGGCCTGACGCTGCCGGTGGTGGGCGTAACGGCGAACGCGCTGGCGGAAGAGAAACAGCGTTGTCTGGAGTCAGGCATGGACAGCTGTCTGTCGAAGCCGGTGACGCTGGACGTGCTGAAGCAGACGTTGTCGATTTACGCGGATCGCGTGAGAAAAACCAGAATATAAAAAAGGCCCGTAAGGGCCTTTTCGCTTTTCAACCCTCTCACCGTGGGAGAGGGACGGGGTGAGGGCCTCAGGCCGCACACCCGTCCGGGATCAATCCTTGTCCGATGCGCTCAGCGTAACGGAGGAGAGATAGTTCAGCAGAGCAATATCGTTGTCCACGCCCAGCTTCATCATCGCTGATTTCTTCTGGCTGCTGATGGTTTTAATGCTGCGGTTCAGCTTCTTGGCAATCTCGGTCACCAGGAAACCTTCTGCGAACAGGCGCAGAACTTCACTCTCTTTCGGGGACAGGCGTTTGTCACCGTAGCCACCCGCGCTGATTTTTTCCAGCAGACGAGAGACGCTTTCAGGCGTGAACTTCTTGCCTTTCTGCAGCGCAGCGAGCGCTTTTGGCAGATCGGTCGGGGCGCCCTGTTTCAGCACAATCCCTTCAATGTCCAGATCCAACACCGCGCTCAGGATCGCCGGGTTGTTGTTCATGGTCAGAACAATGATCGAGATATCCGGGAAGTGACGTTTAATGTATTTGATGAGCGTGATCCCATCACCGTATTTGTCTCCAGGCATGGAGAGATCGGTAATGAGCACGTGTGCATCAAGCTTTGGGAGGTTATTGATCAGTGCTGTAGAGTCTTCAAATTCACCGACTACATTCACCCACTCGATCTGTTCAAGTGATTTGCGAATACCGAACAGTACAATCGGATGGTCATCGGCAATAATTACGTTCATATTGTTCATGTATAAGGCTACCTTGCTACAGCAAGCTTTTGACGTAGGCGTCAATGTCGCTGATGTATTTTTCAATGCCAGAGGCATCTTTCTCACGAATTAGATGTTCCAGCGTTTCACATAACTGCTTGCCGGGAACCAGATTAAGCATGGCAAACACCCCTTTAAGCCGGTGTGCTGTCTGTGCCAGCGCTGCAAAATCATTCGCAGCGGACTCAGTATACAACCGCTTAACATCATCTGGTACTGTATCAACAAAGAGTGAATAGTATCCGCTGGCGTGAAGCTCGGCATTTTCATTGCCGCCTAACGGTGACTCCGTTATCTCTTCCTGCGCCAGCTGCTCTTCTATTAGTTGTAGTACAGCTTCCTGCATCGCATTGCTTATATTAAAGTTGACGCGCAGCTGGCCAGGGCCGATTTTCCGCACGCCTGACTCATCATCGCTTAAAAGCAAGCCGGAGGCAGTAAGATTAGACGGATTATCAGTTAAAAACAGATCAAATTCTTGACTTGCAAGTCTTTCATCCGGCGTGATGCAGGCCGCTCCCCAGTTTTCTAACTGACGAACGACAATATTGCGGATCTCGTTCGAGGTCACATCGACCATCACCACGACGTCATCCAGCAGACGTTCTTCATCCTCTTCCTGCGGATTGGCCGCCATTTTCACATGCAGAGAATAGCGGGTGCCGAGGGATTCACGGGCTTTGATATTCAGGTGGCCGCCAAGCTTACGCGCCAGCTGATCGCACAGCCAGAAGGTCAGGGCATTGGCCTTGCCGTAGCGATCGCTCTGCGTGTCATTCAGGAACGGGAAGTGCAGATTATCAATTTCACTTGTTGTGACGCCTTCCCCGGTATCCAGGATGCGGAACGTCAGACGGTCTTCTGCCGACTCCTCGGTGCTGACCTCAAGGGTGATCTTGCCGATCTGCGTGGTGGTCACGGCGTACTGAATAATCATCAGCAGAATGCGGCGCAGCGCTTCGCGATCGCCGTGGCGTTCGTCATTCGCAGGGAGATTGTTATTGATCAGCAGCTGCAGCCCTTTGCGCTTAATGACGGGCAGCACTTCCGGCACCACTTCATCGATCAGATCCTGGATGGAGAAGAGGGCTGGTGTTCCCTTCCAGAAATCATTTTCCAGCATGTTCGCCAGCTGGATCTCATCAACCATTCTGACAAGCGAATCGGCCTGGCAGGCAAGCTGGTGGCTTTCAGAGGTGTTTAACGCCGCCGCCTGGGTCGCCAGCGTTTTTAACGGCTGCTTGAAGGCATCGCCAATGTTCTGCATAAATGCGGCGCGCCCCTGCTGGTTTTTCTCATACAGCCTTTGCGCCTGCTTGAGCTTTTTATTGACCAGCACTTCGCGATCCTGGTCGCGAATAATGAAGATTTGCGTGCGGGGAGCCACCTGGCTGCGGAACTGACGGATCTCGTACAGTTCATTGTTGATGGTGGCCTGAATCACCCCCTGGTGCTGATCCGCCATGGTGGTGATGTTCTGCAGGTTAAGATGCGGCAGCAGATGGTCGGCAATTTTGTTGCTCATCACCGTACGATTCGCCTCCTGGTCATGAACCAAGACCCCAAGCGGCAGCACGGAAACAATCTCTTCATTCAGTGCACGCAATACGCGCAGCTCATTGTTGGTACCGGCCGGAACCGCAGAGGCGTCGCTCTGACGACCCGTCTGGAAACGGAAGGTGCTGTAGCCAAACAGGGCCAGCGCCAGCAGACCGATATTCAGCAGCAGAGGCAGCAGAATATTTTGCAGGGTGTCGAGCAACAGCGTGCCAAACGGCACCTGCCACACGAGACGCATGCCGGTCGAGTTCAGCGATGAGGCAATTTCGATTTTCGAGCCGTTAAAGGAGATCGATACGCTCTCTGCGGCCTCTTTGTCGGACGCCGCACGCATGTTCTGGGTGCTGCTGTCTGGCTCCAGGCGGAAGCTGTCGAGCGGCATATCCGGCGGGATTAAATCATTAATCGGTAAATCGAAGGCCACCACCGTCGCCAGATGCCCTGGCTGGTTGAACGTGGTGCGCAGGGTAAAATAATGACCGTTTTGCCAGGCCAGACGACGCAGGGAAGAGAAGCTCTCACGCTCATCAAGGGCGTTCGCCTGCTGCAGCATCTCTGCCCGGCGGGAATCGACGATGCTGCCCACGGTTGTCTCTTTAAAGCCGGACGAGAGATCTTTTAACGGCAGCGTAGAGATCAGGATCATGCTGTTGTCCTGACCGTTCAGATAGTACATCGACCAAGGTACCGTTTCGGCACCCCAGAGGGTATCCAGATAGGTCGAAATACGCTGCGTCATCTCAAGCGTCGCGCTGTCGTGAGAGCCAAAAATAAGGGCCTCGGTCTTACGCTGCGGTTTTTCGAGATAATAGACATCCTGCTTAAGTCGCGTCTCCTGAAGTCCATCCCCGGACGAGGAGGTCGGGGCAGCAGCGATATTGTCGTAAATCTGCCAGGTGGCGTAGCGCCAGGTGTCTATGCGCTTGTGCACGGCGTGGGTGATATCCACGACCTGATAGCTCTTATCCTTCAGCCAGGCGTTAACCGCGCTTTGTACCATCACCCCCATGGTGACTAACAGCACAACGATCAAAAGAAGAAAGAAACGGGTGATGCTCCCGGGGAGAAGGGAGAATTTGCTCGGGGCGGTAGTTTCAGTCTGACTCATTGATATCTTTAACCCGTTATGGTCGTGCTCTGTGGCGATAGGGCAGTATAAAGGGTAATAACTGAATTTCCAGCGCGACTGTCCGGGAAGAGGCGACTTTTTCTCCGGACAATATCGGCGGCGGGGAGTGCAGAAAACATGTACAAACTCGCCATGCGCGTACAAATAATCGACCCACGCCGTCAATAAATAGCACGAATTAACAAGAAATTAAGTCTTGTAGCAATTTATGAACTTCGAAGAATACCCGAAGAGAATTTAGTTAATAGTCGTTACAATTACGGTGCGGTAGCACAAAAAAAAGAGGAGTTACGTAAAGAAAGGTAAAAAAAAACCGAATGCGGAGCATCCGGTTCAATTAGGGATAAACAGACATTCAAAACTGAATGACGGTAATAAATAAAGTTAATGATGATAGCGAGAGTTATTTTAGAGATTAGGTGCGATCTTGTTTTGTCATTCAGTGCTGTAACGGATTTTATTGTAACTCTTTGATGTGTATGTGGTGATTTTCCTGTTTGATTATAAGTGCTAATTTTCTAAGCTATTTGTGCTTTGTAAAAGTTCCTTGATATTTACATTTTGAAACATGTTGATGGGTAAATGAAACATCTTCAAAGTTTTCGTATCATATTCGCATTGGATTATTCTGTAATTTTGCGGAGAATGAAATTGCCGACTGGTTAATGAGGGTTAACCAGTAAGCAGTGGCAATTATAAGGCATATAACAGAGGGTTAATAAAATGAAAGTTAAAGTACTGTCCCTCCTGGTACCAGCACTCCTGGTGGCAGGCGCAGCAAATGCGGCCGAAATTTATAACAAAGATGGCAACAAATTAGATCTGTACGGTAAAGTCGATGGTCTGCACTATTTCTCTGACGACAAGAGTGCCGACGGGAGGGTGTTCAATATTCTGTGTCAGCCGATCATAGGTCAATATGATCATCCAATCTGCCGGGGAAATGGATCGATAGCTGCGACAGCGTCAGATTCCAATTCTGGATGGGGAGCGTCCAGCGTTCTGATGCCTGCAACATACCGGCGTATAACAGCTTGAGCAAACTGTTTTCATTGGCGAAACCGCCTTTGGTTTTCGTCAGTTTGCGGAACTGCCGGTGTACCGCCTCGACCGCATTGGTCGTGTAGATGGCGGTTCTGACGTATTCCGGGTATTTAAAATAGGCCGACAGCGTCTCCCATTTATTGCGCCAGGATTTAATGACGACTGGGTATTTCTCGCCCCACTTGGCCTCCAACTCATCCAGCGCCGATTCAGCCGCACTCAGGGTAGCCGCTTTGTACACGCACTTCAGATCCACCATGAAGGCTTTCTGGTTCTTGCTGGCAACATATTTCAATGAGTTGCGGATCTGGTGGATGACGCAGTGCTGAACTTCCGTTCGAGGATAGATACTTGCGATGGCCTCAGGGAAGCCCTTCAAGCCATCCACACAGGCAATCAGTATGTCTTTGACACCCCGGTTATGCAGATCGGTCAGCACGCTTAACCAGTGATGGGCCCCTTCATGCTCTGACAGATAAAGACCGAGCAGCTCTTTTTTACCTTCGACATTCAGGCCCAGAATGGTGTAAACAGCTTTGGTGATATAGCGGCCATTTTCCTTGATCTTGTAGTGAATGGCATCGAGCCACATCACCGGATAAATCGCATCCAGCTCACGGTCACGCCAGGCTTGTAACTCAGGCAGCAGCTTGTCAGTCACGGCGTTGAGCGTACCGTTGGACAGATGGATGCCGTACAACTCTTCGATATGCGCCCGGATATCCTGGTAGCTAGTTCCAAGCGCAAACAGGGCGATGATTTTGCGCTCCAGCTCGTCAGTCAACTGGGTCTGGTGTTTTTTGATGATTTGCGGCTCAAAGGTACCGGCCCGATCACGAGGCGTATTGAGTTCAAAGCGCCCAGCGATGCTTTTGATGGTCTTGGATGTTGAGCCGTTTTTGCGATTGGGCGTTTCATCTTGGGCGAGGTGCTGCTCAAGTTCGGCCTGCATGGCCGCTTCGGTCAATTGCTTGATAAGCGGGGTAAGAATGCCGTCTTTGCCAGTCAGGTCTTTACCGTCACGCAAGGCTTGCAATGCAGCTTCGATATCGAAGGATGGTTTGGTCATGTGTCATCTCTTTTTGTCGTAGTTTAATGAAATGACACAGAATTCTGAACACTACCGCCGACGGCGACCAGACTTACATGCGTCTTGGCTTCAAAGGCGAAACTCAGGTTAACGATCAGCTGACCGGTTACGGCCAGTGGGAATACCAGATCCAGGGCAACACCTCTGAAAGCGACAACCAGGCCTGGACGCGTGTGGCGTTCGCGGGTCTGAAATTCGCTGACGCGGGTTCTTTCGATTACGGTCGTAACTACGGCGTAATCTACGATGTAACCTCCTGGACCGACGTTCTGCCAGAATTTGGCGGCGATACTTACGGTGCGGACAACTTCCTGCAGTCCCGTGCTAACGGCGTGGCGACCTACCGCAACCAGGACTTCTTTGGTCTGGTGGATGGCCTGAACTTTGCCCTGCAGTATCAGGGTAAAAACGGCAGCGTAAGCGGTGAAAACGACACCGGTCGTAGCACCCTGAAACAGAACGGCGACGGCTACGGTGCATCCGTTACCTATAACCTGGGTGAAGGCTTCAGCATCGGTGGTGCAATGTCTTCTTCCAAACGTACCGCTGACCAGAACAACACCGCTAACCTGGCGCTGAAGGGCGAAGGCGATCGTGCTGAAGTTTATTCTGGTGGTCTGAAATACGACGCCAACAACATCTACCTTGCGGCGCAGTACTCCCAGACCTACAACGCAACCCGTTTCGGCAATTCTCAGAGCAGCAGCGACATTTACGGCTTTGCTAACAAAGCGCAGAACTTCGAAGTGGTTGCTCAGTACCAGTTCGACTTCGGCCTGCGTCCGTCCGTGGCTTACCTGCAGTCTAAAGGGAAAGACATCGAAAATTACGGCGATCAGGATCTGCTGAAATATGTTGACGTTGGTGCGACTTACTACTTCAACAAAAACATGTCCACCTACGTGGATTACAAAATCAACCTGGTTGATGAAAATGAATTCACCCGTCAGGCGGGTATCGGTACTGACGATATCGTAGCGCTGGGTCTGGTTTACCAGTTCTAATCGCTTCATCGTGTGACGTAAGGGGCCTGCTGGCCCCTTTTTTGTGTCTCGCAGATTCGAACAACTCACCCGTTTTGGTGTACTCTTGCCGCCCTGGCATGAGGATAATAATGAATGGACATGACTTTTTTACGCGCCAGCTTTCTGGCTATGCTTTTTTTCCTGACCGCGTGTGACGATTCCGCGCCCGTGGCGAAAGCCGACGCACCCGCCGCGACGGTGCTCGAAGGCAAAACGATGGGCACCTTCTGGCGCGTCAGCGTGATGAACCTCGATAAAACACGCACAGATGAGCTACGCGGCAAAATCCAGTCTCAGCTGGATGCCGACGATCAGCTGCTCTCAACCTATAAAAATGACTCGGCGCTGATGCGCTTTAACCTCTCCACCAGCACCTCCCTGTGGCCGGTGAGCGAGGCGATGGCCGATATCGTGACCGAATCTATACGCGTGGGTTATAAAACCAACGGCGCGATGGATGTGACCGTCGGACCCCTGGTAAACCTCTGGGGATTTGGCCCTAACAAACAGCCGGTGACCACGCCCGAACAGGCGGCCATTGATGACGCCCGCGCCCGGACAGGGCTGCAGCATCTGACGGTGATCAATCAGTACGGACAACAGTACCTGCAAAAGGATATCCCCGATCTGTTTGTCGATCTGTCGACGGTAGGGGAAGGCTATGCGGCGGATCATCTTGCAGCGCTGATGGCCCAGGAAGGCATTTCCCGCTATCTGGTCTCCGTGGGCGGCGCGCTAGTCAGCCGGGGGATGAACGCCAGCGATAAGCCGTGGCGCGTAGCGATTCAAAAGCCGACCGATCGGCAAAATGCCGTACAGGCGATAGTGGATATCAACGGACATGGCATCAGTACCTCCGGGAGCTATCGTAACTATTACGAGCTTGACGGGAAGCGTATTTCGCATGTTATCGATCCGCAGACCGGCCGTCCCATCACGCATAACCTGGTCTCGGTGACGGTCATCGCCCCAACGGCGCTGGAAGCGGATGCCTGGGATACTGGCTTAATGGTTCTCGGCCCGGAAAAAGCCAAAGAGGTGGTTCGCCAGGAAGGGCTGGCGGTTTATATGATCACCAAAGAGGGCGACGGGTTCAAAACCTGGAGCTCGCCGCAGTTCAATAGCTTCCTGGTGCGCGACAAAAATTAAAAAGCAAGGTTGCGGGTTTTTTATCAGTGGCACTCAGGCAGGCTCTATGTATGCTTACAAGAGGAGCCGATAATGAGAAACTCAACCTTTATTACCGATGAGGATCGCTGGCAGGCCGTGCTGGCCCGCGATCCGCTCGCTGACGAACAGTTTGTCTTCGCCGTGCAGACGACGGGTATTTTCTGCCGCCCGTCATGCCGCGCCCGCCACGCGCTGCGTAAAAACGTCCGCTTTTATCCCGATGCCCAACATGCCGTTCAGGCAGGGTTTCGCCCGTGCAAGCGCTGCATGCCGGACAAACGCGATCCGCAGGCGCAGAAGCTGGCAAAAGTGGAACACGCCTGCCGTCTTCTGGAGCAGGATCCCACGCTAACCCTGGAGGGGCTGGCGCAGCAGGTCGCCATGAGTCCTTTCCATTTCCACCGTCTGTTTAAGTCCGTGACCGGCATGACGCCAAAGGCCTGGCAGCAGGCGGCGCGAGGCCAGCGCCTGCGCACCGCGCTTGCACAGGGAGACAAAGTTACCAACGCCGTGCTGGCGGCGGGGTTTCCCGACAGCAGCAGCTATTATCGTAAAGCCAACGATGCGCTGGGCATGACGGCGAAGCAGTACCGCAAAGGGGATGCGGCAGTGCGTTATGCCATCAGCGACTGCTCGTTAGGACGCTGTCTGGTTGCGGAAAGCGAGCGGGGGATCTGCGCGATCCTGCTGGGTGACAGCGATGAAGAATTAGCCGAAGAGCTTGCCGCGCATTTTCCAAAAGCAGCGCATGCGCCGCTGGAAGAGGATTTCGCACAGCGGATCCAGCAGGTGATTGCCAGTATTGATAACCGCGATGTACCACTTGCGCTGCCGCTGGATATTCGCGGAACCGCGTTCCAGCAGCGCGTCTGGCAGGCCCTTCGCAACATTCCCTGCGGCGAAACGGCAAGTTACCGGCAGGTGGCGCAGGCGATTGGCCAGTCCAGTGCGGTACGCGCCGTTGCCGGAGCCTGTGCGGCAAACAGGCTGGCGATTGTGATCCCCTGTCATCGCGTGGTTCGGAACGACGGCGCGCTGTCGGGTTACCGTTGGGGCTCGGCGCGAAAGGCGCTATTACTGAAACGTGAGGCGAAACGCCAGGAGGGATAATGCTCGATCTTTTTGCGGATGCTGAACCCTGGCAGGAGCCGCTTGCTCCGGGAGCGGTGATCCTGCGCCGTTTTGCACTCTCCCGTGCGGCGGCGCTTCTTGCCGGTATCGACGAGGTGACGGCGGTTTCGCCATTTCGCCATATGGTGACGCCGGGCGGCTACACCATGTCGGTGGCCATGGCCAACTGCGGCGAACTGGGCTGGGCGACGAACGAGCGGGGCTATCTGTATGCTCCGAACGATCCCGCTACCGGCCAGCCGTGGCCCCCGATGCCCGCGATTTTTCAGTCTCTCTGCCACGAGGCCGCCGTGGCAGCGCAGTATCCTGACTTCCGGCCAGATGCCTGCCTGATCAACCGCTACGCCGTTGGCGCGAAGCTCTCGCTGCATCAGGACAAGGATGAACCCGATCTTCGCGCGCCTATCGTCTCGGTATCGTTAGGTTTGCCTGCCGTCTTCCAGTTTGGGGGATTACGCCGCAACGACCCGCTCAAGCGCATTATGCTGGAACATGGCGATGTGGTGGTGTGGGGCAGGGAGTCGCGGCTTTATTATCACGGCATTCAGCCGCTGAAGCCCGGGATCCACCCGCTCACGGGCGAGTACCGTTTTAACCTGACCTTCCGCCAGGCGGGGCACAGTAAACTAAAATAAGAATTATTCTTGATGTACACGCAGGGCAGTTTACACTGCTGGCTGATTTTTATTGTCCGGATTGCCTGCATGCAACTACTTCTCCTCGTCTGGCGTCAGTATTGCTGGCCCTTCATCGCAGTAATGGCGTTAAGCCTTGCCAGCGCCGCGCTGGGGATTGGCCTGATCGCGTTTATTAACGTGCGGTTGATTGAAATGACCGACACTTCGCTCTCCGTTCTGCCGGAGTTTCTCGGCCTGCTGCTCCTGCTGATGGCGGTTACGCTCGGTTCCCAGCTGGCGCTGACCACGCTCGGGCACCATTTCGTTTTCCGTTTGCGCAGTGAGTTTATCAAGCGGATCCTCGATACTCAGGTAGAGCGCGTTGAGCAGCTCGGCAGCGCTTCCCTGCTGGCGGGGCTGACCAGCGACGTGCGCGCCATTACCATCGCGTTCGTTCGTCTGCCGGAGCTGGTGCAGGGGATCATTCTGACCTTTGGCTCGGCTGCCTATCTCGCCTGGCTCTCCAGCAAAATGCTGGCGGTGACCGCGCTGTGGATTGTCATTACCATCTGGGGCGGCTTTATGCTGGTGTCGCGCGTCTATAAACACATGGCGGTACTGCGCGAAACCGAAGATAAGCTTTATAACGATTACCAGACGGTGCTGGAAGGGCGCAAAGAGCTCACCCTGAACCGCGAGCGCGCCGAGCATATCTTTAATCATCTCTATATCCCGGACGCGCGCGAATACCGTCATCATATTATTCGCGCCGACACCTTCCACCTGAGCGCGGTGAACTGGTCAAACATCATGATGCTGGGCGCCATTGGCCTGGTGTTCTGGATGGCGAACGGCCTGGGCTGGGCCGACACCAACGTCGCGGCAACCTACTCGCTGACGCTGCTGTTTTTGCGCACGCCGCTGCTCTCAGCGGTCGGTGCGCTGCCCACCCTGCTGAGTGCGCAGGTGGCTTTTAATAAGCTCAAAAAATTCGATCTCGCGCCGTTCAAGGCCGAATTCCCACGCCCGCAGGCCTTCCCGAACTGGCAGACGCTGGAGCTGCGTAACGTCAAGTTCCGCTATCAGGACAGCGCTTTCTCCGTGGGACCGGTCAACCTGACGATCCGCCGCGGTGAACTGCTGTTCCTCATCGGCGGTAACGGCAGCGGTAAATCTACGCTGGCGATGTTGCTAACCGGACTCTATCAGCCGCAGTCGGGCGAGATTTTGCTGGACGGCAAGGCGCTAAGCGCGGAGAAGCCCGAGGATTACCGCAAGCTTTTCTCGGCGGTGTTCACCGACGTCTGGCTGTTCGATCGGCTGCTGGGGCCGGAAGGGCAACAGGCCAATCCGGCGCTGGTGGAAAAATGGCTGGCGCAGCTGCAGATGTCGCACAAGCTGGAACTTCAGGACGGTAAAATTCTCAATCTGAAGCTTTCCAAAGGGCAGAAAAAGCGCGTGGCGCTGCTGCTGGCGCTGGCGGAAGAGCGTGACATCATCCTGCTGGACGAGTGGGCTGCGGATCAGGATCCGCATTTCCGCCGCGAGTTTTATCAGGTGCTGCTGCCGCTGATGCAGGAGATGGGCAAAACCATTTTCGCCATCAGCCACGACGATCACTACTTCATTCATGCTGACCGCCTGCTGGAGATGCGCGACGGCAAGCTGAGCGAGCTGACCGGTGAAGAGCGCGATGCGGCCTCGCGTGACGCGGTGGCGCGTACGGCCTGATGCCCTCACCCTAACCCTCTCCCACAGGGAGAGGGGATAGATCGTGGCCGTAATGCCGCTTTTTTCTCCATCCCGTCCCGTTGTTTATTCTTATTTACATATCCCCGCGCTATGCTTAACCCCAACTCATTTAATGGATTTATGATTGATGTCGGTATTAAAGAAAAACAGCGCCAGACAGCGTGACCAGGAGCGCGCGCGACTCATCTGGCTTCTCACGACCGATAAAGCGGTCACTTCTACGCTTTTAGGCAAACTCACCCTGGCTGAGCAATATGATGTCGGCACCCTGGCCGACGATATTGCTGAGGTAGGTGCGCTGGTTGCTCATTTACCCCCGCCGGATCTGGCGGATACCCTTGAAGCGCTTCCCTCGGAAGAGCGTCACGCCCTGTGGCGTCTGGTGCAGGATCACGAGCGCGGGCAGGTGCTGCTTGAGGCCTCCGAAAACGTCTGGGACGACCTGATCGACGAGATGAGCGACCGGGATATTCTCGACGCGGTGCAAACCCTGGATATCGACGAGCAGATTTACCTCGTTCAGCACCTGCCGCGAAACCTGACCGGCCGCCTGCTGGCGTCACTGCCTGCCGATGAACGCGCGCGCGTGCGTCAGGTGATGCATTACGAGAAAAACAGCGTCGGCGCGATCATGGAGTTCGGCGTTATCACGGTGCGACCGGACGTGACGCTCGGTACCGTGCAGCGCTATCTGCGTCGCCTGGGCAAAATGCCGGACAACACCGATAAACTGTTTGTCACCTCCCGGGATAAAACCCTGCTTGGCGAACTTGAGCTGAAAACCATCCTGCTCAACAGCACCCAGCGGAAGGTGAGCGAGGTGATGGAAAACGAGCCGATGGTCTTCTCCCCGGAAGACGATGCGGAGAAAGCGGCGCGTACCTTCGAGCGTGACGACCTGGTGAGTGCCGCCGTCGTGGATTCCGTCGGCAAACTGATGGGGCGTCTGACCATCGATGAGATCGTTGACGTGGTCTATGAAGAAACCGACAACGACCTGCGCGCGCTCGGCGGGATTAGCGCCGAAGATGACGTCCATGCCTCCGTCGGCAAGGCGGTAAAAACGCGCTGGGCGTGGCTGGCCATTAACCTGTGTACCGCGTTTATCGCCTCCCGGGTGATTGACGGGTTTGAACACACCATTTCTCAGCTGGTGGCGCTGGCCTCGCTGATGCCGATTGTGGCCGGAATCGGCGGCAACACCGGAAACCAGACTATAACCATGATCGTTCGCGCGCTGGCGCTGGAAAACATTCAGCCAGGTAACTTTTCGTGGCTCATTTTTAGAGAGATGGGCGTCGCGCTAATTAACGGCCTGGTGTGGGGCGGGATTATGGGCGGCATCACCTGGTGGCTGTACGACGATATGGCCCTGGGCGGCGTGATGATGCTGGCGATGGTGCTGAACCTGCTGGTGGCGTCGATAATGGGCGTGATTATCCCGCTGACGATGACCAAACTGGGCCGCGACCCCGCGGTGGGGTCGAGCGTGATGATCACCGCCATCACCGATACCGGCGGTTTCTTTATTTTTCTTGGGCTGGCGACGATTTTTCTGCTTTAAGCCGACGCTTAATGCGGGCGGGGAGGAGTGCCATGACGATAATCCCGCCCAGCACGCCAATCGCCAGATTGCCGGTTGATACCGTGGCGGCTACGGTGACCAGCATGACGACCGTTTCTGCAATCGGGGCCGTTTTCACCGTGGCTGGCTGAAGGCTGTGCCAGCTGAAGGTTTTGACGGCGACAATCGCCATAATACCCGCCAGCACCGCCATCGGGATTTTGGCCATCACGTCGCTGAGCGCCGTCACCAGGATCAGCAGCACGATGCCCGCCGCAAAGGTTGAAATGCGGCTTCGACCTTTCCCCATCTCCACGTTGACGATGGTTTGTCCGATCATCGCGCAGCCTGCAATTCCGCCATAAAATCCGGCCAGAATATTACCCACGCCCAGCCCGATGCTCTCACGGCGCTTGCTCGACGGCGTTGCGGTCAGCTCATCCACCAGCTTTGCCGTCAGCAGGGATTCCAGCAGGCCGACAAACGCGATGCTCAGCGCGCACGGCCAGATAATGCTCAGCGTCTGCACATTGAGCGGGACCAGCAGCTCGGTAAGACCCGGCAAACCGCCGCTCATGGAGCCTTCATCGCCCACGGTCGGCAGGATTTGACCGGTTGAAACGGTAAACAAGGTAAGCACAACAATCGCAATCAGCGGGGAAGGGATGCTTTTGATATAGCGCGGCACCCACAGCACGATCAGCAGCGTCAGGACGAACAGGCCCACAATCAGAGGGCTTCGGCTCCAGAAATGCGGTACCTGAGCGAAGAAGATCAAAATGCCCAGGGCGTTAACAAACCCGGTCATGACCGACTGGGGGATAAAGCGCATCAGCCTTGCCATGCCCAGCACGCCAAACAGAATCTGAATCACGCCAGCCATCAGCACGGCGGGAAGAATGTACTGTACGCCGTGCTGATGCACCATCGGACCAATGACCAGCGCCACGGAACCGGCCGCTGCCGTGACCATCGCCGGGCGGCCACCCAGTACCGACAGGGTAAGACACAGCACCACGGAGGCGATCAGGCTGACCTTTGGGTCAACGCCCGCCACCACCGAAAAAGAGATAACCTCGGGGATCAGCGCCAGGGCGGTAATCACGCCTGCCAGCGTTTCACGCGTTAGCCGCTTTGGGGAACGCAGCACGTTGGCTACGCGGTCTTCGGGGGATACAGCAGAATGGGGTAAGGACATAACAGTTCGCTGGTTAGGGCAGGCTTCCGTGCGCGCGATCACAAAACGCAACATACTAGCCAGTAAAACCGCGCTTTACCAGACGCATCGATAATTCCTCACAAACAATCCATCATTAAATTTCACAATTACAATAATTTCGTAACCTTTAAACAATATTTAAAAGTTGTTACCGTGCCCCCGCAGCTTTTTTCACCTGCAATTTCCACGCATCAAGCACTTTTACACTAAGGCATAAATTATGAAAAAAATGACTGCCATGCTCTTTTCTCTGGCCGTGGGGCTTAACACCGTCTCCATGGCGGCGAAAGCTGACGCACCAAAAGAGCAGGAAACGGACGTCCTTTTAATTGGTGGCGGTATCATGAGCGCCACGCTGGGAACCTATCTGCAAGAACTGCAGCCTGACTGGTCTATGACCATGGTCGAGCGCCTTGATGGCGTGGCGCAGGAGAGTTCGAACGGATGGAATAACGCCGGTACCGGACATTCGGCACTCATGGAACTGAACTATACGCCGCAGAAAAAGGACGGTTCCATTAGTATCGAGAAGGCGGTAGAGATCAACGAAGCATTCCAGGTTTCTCGCCAGTTCTGGTCTCATCAGGTCAACAGCGGCGTGATGCACGACCCGCACTCTTTCATCAACACCGTGCCGCACATGAGCTTTGTGTGGGGAGAGCAGAACGTCAACTTCCTGCGCGCGCGCTACGCCGCTCTGCAGCAGAGCACGCTGTTCCGCGGGATGAAATACTCTGAAGACCACGCGCAGATTAAAGAGTGGGCTCCGCTGGTCATGGAAGGTCGTGACCCGAACCAGAAAGTGGCGGCGACCCGTACCGAAATTGGTACCGACGTTAACTACGGTGAAATTACCCGTCAGCTGGTGACGTCTCTGAAGAAAAAAGAGAACTTCAACCTGCAGCTCAGCACCGAAGTGCGCGGTTTCAAGCGCAACGCGGATAACAGCTGGAGCGTGACCGTTGCCGATCTGAAAAACAACGAAGCCGAGCACGTCATCAAGGCGAAGTTTGTCTTTATCGGTGCGGGCGGCGCGGCGCTGAAGCTGCTGCAGGAGTCCGGTATTCCGGAAGCTGACGACTACGCGGGCTTCCCGGTGGGCGGCCAGTTCCTGGTGTCAGAAAACCCGGAAGTGGTGAACCGTCATCTGGCAAAAGTGTACGGCCAGGCTTCCGTTGGCGCACCGCCGATGTCTGTTCCGCACATCGACACCCGTATGCTTGACGGCAAACGCGTGGTGCTGTTTGGGCCGTTCGCGACCTTCTCCACGAAGTTCCTGAAAAATGGCTCCCTGTGGGATCTGCTCAGCGCCACGACCACCTCTAACGTCAAGCCGATGATGGACGTGGGTCTGGATAACTTCGACCTGGTGAAATACCTGATCAGCCAGGTGATGCTCTCTGACGACGACCGCTTCGAGGCGCTGAAAGAGTACTATCCGCAGGCGAAGAAAGAAGACTGGCGTCTGTGGCAGGCGGGTCAGCGCGTACAGATCATCAAGCGCGATCCGAAAGAGGGCGGCGTGCTGCGTCTGGGTACCGAAGTGGTGAGCGATAAGGATGGCACGATTGCCGCGCTGCTGGGTGCGTCGCCGGGCGCGTCTACCGCTGCGCCAATCATGCTGCACCTGATGGAAAAAGTGTTTAAAGACAAAGTTGCCAGCCCGGAATGGCAGGCGAAGCTGAAACCCATTATTCCATCCTACGGCACGAAGCTGAACGGTAACGTGGATGCGACGGAACAAGAGCTGGAGTACACCAGCCGCGTGCTGCAGCTGCAGTACGTGAAGCCGCAGGCTGCGGATGCTGCGCCGAAGGCGGAGCTGAAGCCTCAGCCGGAAAACAAGCCGGTTGCGGATATCGCGCTGTAAGGTAAAAGCAAAACGGTAACATCTGTTACCGTTTTTAGTTTAGCAGGTCGGGTAAGGCGAAGCCGCCACCCGACTTGTTTTTAACGTACTACCGCTTGTCCGACCGTCTCTTCTGCCTTCCACACGCGATATTTTACTTCCACGTTTTCAGGCGTATATACCACGATCGGCAACTTGCTGTTGTAGCGCAGCAGGCTGTTGTCGCCCAGATAGGCCGTCACAAATTTCTTCTCTTTCTTGCCGTCCGGGCAGGCCATCATGGTAGAGACCGGAGAGGTCACTTTATCAAAGACGTAATAGTCATAACCCCAGCCTTCCAGGGTTTTGCTTTCCAGCTGGCCGCCCAGACGATGCTGATTGCAGTCCACTTCCAGCGTCTTGCCAATTAACAGTTCGACTTTGTAATTCGCTTCGTCCTGCTGAACCGGCAGTTGAATCACCTGACGCTTCATGCCTTTTTCCGCTTGCGGATAGGGTGCAACTTTTTCCAGCGGCTGCGCTTTTTGGGCGTCGCTGGCGAAAGCGCTGGTGCTGACGCACGCGGCGGCGAGAAGCGCGATGGCAAATTTAGGTGCGTTTTTCATTGTCATTCCTTTATGTCAAAACGATCCTGCGCAGGTTAACATAACAACGATGAATGAACGGTGTTATTTACTTACATTTTCACTATGGGTAGCGTTATGCGCTTTTAATTTGCCTGTTTGGTGGTTGTTTATGCTGGTGTGGAGTCGGGTGTCAGTTCGTGTTATTTTAGCCCCTATATATTGTTATTCATCTGTAAAAGGGAAGAGAGATGGTTCGTGCAAAACTGAAAACACCTGAAGGCCGCAAGTTCCTCCTGGCGCTACTCGTCGTGTTTATGATTGCTGCCGCGTGCGTCGGGCGGGCCACCATTGTTGGCGTCATTGAACAGTACAACATTCCTCTCTCCGCCTGGACTACCAGCATGTATGTGCTGCAGTCGGCGATGATCTTCGTTTACAGCCTTGTCTTCACCGTTCTGCTGGCCATTCCGCTGGGCATTTTCTTCCTGGGCGGACGTGAGAAGCATTAAGCGCTGACTCGCAATAGCTAAGCCATCCTGCCGGATGGCTTTTTTATGGTCTCATCCCACTCTCCTCAGGTTTTTTTAATCCGCGATATCCTATCCTGTAAGCATTCAGGCAACTGTTTTTAAAGCAGGAGCGGTAGATGCGTTCCAGATTTCCAGTGCTCAGCCAGATCCCCAAAGGCGTCTGGGTTGTGGGGGGCGTCAGTATGCTGATGGATATCTCGTCAGAGAGTATTCACAGCCTGCTGCCACTTTTTATGATGACCACCCTCGGTACGAGCGTGCTGTTAATCGGCCTGATTGAAGGGCTGGCGGAGGCCACTGCGCTTTTTATTAAGGTCTTTTCGGGGGCGATCAGCGACTACCTGGGTCAACGTAAGGGGCTGGCCCTGTTAGGGTATGGCCTGGGGGCCCTAAGCAAACCCCTTTTCGCATTAGCGTCCTCTTCCGGGATGGTTTTAGGCGCACGTCTCATGGACCGTACGGGGAAGGGAATACGGGGCGCCCCGCGGGATGCGCTGGTTGCAGACGTCACGCCGCCGGAAATGCGTGGTGCGGCATATGGTCTGCGTCAGTCAATGGATACCACAGGCGCATTTCTTGGCCCATTACTGGCCGTAAGCTTAATGCTGTTGCTGGACAATGATTTTCGCACTGTTTTCTGGATAGCTCTTATCCCCGGTCTGCTTTCAGTTGCCTTGCTCTATTTCGGCCTTCAGGAGCCGAAAACTCCCCTCGAACATAAACGTACTAATCCCATTAAACGAGAGAATTTAAGGCGGCTGGGTAAAGCGTGCTGGTGGGTGATTGGCCTTGGTGCGGTGTTCACGCTTGCCCGGTTTAGCGAGGCTTTTCTCGTCCTTCGTGCGCAGCAGTCGGGCGTTCCTCTGGCCCTTATTCCGCTGGTGATGGTGGTCATGAACGTACTCTATTCCCTTTCGGCTTACCCTTTTGGCAAACTTTCTGATGGCATGAGCCACACCCGACTTCTGCAGTGGGGGCTAATGGTGCTGATTGGCGCAGATGTTGTTCTGGCGCTGAGCAGCCACTGGATGGGAGTCATTTTAGGCGTTGCGCTTTGGGGAATACATATGGGTATGACCCAGGGATTACTGGCGGCAATGATCGCTAAAACCGCACCGCCCGATCTGCGCGGCACGGCTTTCGGTATTTTTAGTCTGGTAAGCGGCGTGGGATTATTAATCGCCAGCGTGGGAGCCGGCGCGATATGGGAAACGTTTGGCGCGGAATATACGTTTTATGCCGGAGCGGTGATTTGTCTGGCTACGCTTGTGTATCTGCGCAAAACGCCGGACGAGGCGAAATAAAAAACCAGCCATCAGGCTGGTTTTCAGTGTGTTTTTGGTCGGCACGAGAGGATTTGAACCTCCGACCCCCGACACCCCATGTCACTGCGTTAAAGCCGCTGCAACCCTTGTAAATACTGGTGCTACGGCATGTTTGACTGTATATGCAAACAGTGCATTTTTTGCAAAATCCGCACTATATACATCAATGAGTTACGTGTAGGTTTTTCCCCATACATCACCCGGCTTTAAAGACAATTTCAGCATGAGGAACTTCTACCCATTCAACATGGTTCTGGGTATAAATTTTTGTCGATTTTGCATCACTATGGGCCATCCTTGCCTGCGGATCGATACCTTGTCTTTCGAAAATATGAGCCGCCAGCGCTCTAATCTCGTGGAAAGTTGGCCTTTCTTTGATAGGTAATTCTGCCGCTACACCTATCCGGTCCCGCAGCTCTGAAAATGCCCTGCTCAAATAATCAGGGGCCACCTGTGTTGGGTGGTTAACTTCCTTGCTTATCGGATTGCTTCTCTTTTCCAGAAGCCGGTGAACAACATAAGGACTGGCCACATTGTCTCTGCTGTTGTCGATGATCTCTTTCAGGGCCCTGCCGATCGGAATAGCGACGTGTGAAGCCTCTTTGTGCTGCACTTTTTGCCGGTGAATGTAAAGCGTTCCGAATATGCCAGCCTCCTCCTGATCGAACCATACACAGCCGCAAACCCCTTCTTGAGGTTCCTTGATCGAGTACCGGATCCGGGAAACTTCCAGGCGCGCTTGCGTAGTTTGTATGGCAAGGTCCATTGCAGTCTTCAGCCAAGGTTCAGCAGCTGCATGTATGGCAAGGAACTGTTCCAAAGTAAGTCGCCGGCGGACCTTTTTATCGACACGCCGCATTTTTTTCCGTGTTGCAGGGTTATCCATCATTAGCGATTCATCAACAGCATAAGAGAATAGCTTTTTCAGGAAGCTAACTTTTCGGTTCTGAACATTGGCCGACGATTCAGAATGGTAATTTCGTATGTAGGCATTTACGTGCTCAAGCTCAATATCGCATGCGGGTATGTTATTAAAAAATTCTTTAACCCTGATGGCATCATTATTCCAATCGTCAAGTGTGCTTTTAGACGGCTGCTCATCTTTAATCGCTCTCTCCATAATGCGATCAACATGTTCAGAAAACGGGTGGGCTTCACCATTCAGCCCTCCCGATTCCCGAATTAATGAATCTATCGATGGTGTATTTTCAGGGCGCATCCTCAGGTTATATTCTCGGGCGATGGCGATAGCCATTACTCGATCCGAACCGAGAGTTTTCTTTTTCCCAGTTACAAGCGTGAACTTATACACGCCACGATCTTTATCAAAAAAAAGATAATCAGGAAGGTGGCGGTATTCTTTTTTTCGTGGCCTTGCTGCCATGGTCAACCCTCAATTATTAACTGACGTACCGCCTGATTAACAATTGAGTCAACTCCCCACTTTTCGGTTTCATAGACAAAAACTGAACCATCTACAATCCTTCCCATGAGTAATCCGTTTTCGACCCAACGTTTAATTGTACGGTTGTCAGGAATGGAGTCTTTGGTAAATTCGCGCTTACTCCAGAGACTCGCTTTCATTAGCTTTGCCATGGTTTCCTTCTCCATAAAGCCCGGCTGCACCCGGGCTGAGTGGTTTACTCGTTGGTGCTGGTGGCAGGGATAATTTTCTGCCAAATTGCTGACACATATTTTGCCTGATGGCGCGCATCAGCCAGGGCGTTGTGAACATCGCCAATGAATGGCATGTCACGCTTCGGATCGAAACCAACACTGCGACCGAGGGTAACAATCGTGCGTACATCATGATCGTTCCAAAATTCCCACGGGCAAATGCGTCCGGCGCGTTCGTAAGCTCCGCGCAGAATCACATTGTCAAAGGTGGCCCCGTTACCCCAGACCTTCATGTATTTGAGATTATATGCATGCCGGTGAATGAAATGGCTTAGTTCCGACAGTGCATCAGTGATAGGCATCGCATCATCAACGCAAATAGCTGAGCGCGCTTCCGGGCTTTGTTTTAGCCACCAAAGAATTGTATCTCCATCCGGTACCGCGCCTTGAGCCATCGCGCTTTCAAGCGAGACGGCCGTGTAAAATTCTTGGCCAAGTTCACCTGTTTGAGGGTTAAAAAAGACGGCACCAATTGAAACGATCGGCGCGTTTGGCTTTTTCCCCATTGATTCGAGGTCAATCATTAAGTCGTTCAACTGCTTTCTCCATTGCTAATTCTGCGATTAAAACCGAGGGGACAACCACCGGCATTGGTACTCTGACGATCTGTGCTCGTACTCTATCTATTTCCCCTGCCAGCTCCAGCAAGCGGGAGCGGCAATCCTCTGCCTCTTCTCGCCACCAGGCCAGGTCGGCCTTAAGGCGGCGCAGGCGCCGCTGTTTCAGTTTGCTGGGCATCAGGCCTCCGGTTTGGGTGCTGCTGCGAGCATTGCCGACCAGCATAGCTTTGCTCGGTGCGCCGCTTGCTGGCATCCACTCATGGCTTCGTATGCTTCCCAAACATCTGCATCGCTAAAGCTTTCATCTGGTTCAGACTCGAAACCTTCGACGATCATGTTTTCTGTCGGCTCAACCGGCACCATCACCCACCCATTCGGTACTACCGGCGCTGGCAGGGAGGTCCGCATCTCATCACGCATAGCCAGTGTTACAGCTTCCATGGCGACTCGGTCGCGCCCCAGCTCAGCAATCCGCTTCTCTGCTGCGTCCAGATCTGAACCAAGTTTTTTCGCCATCTGAAACCAGTTAGCACGTTGCTCTTCTTTGCGCTCCAGCTCAGCCAGCAGCGACAGCACGGTGGCGGGAGTGCACTGCTTCATAAAGTCGTTCAACGCAGTGATTCGCTGGTCGAACGGCATAACCGGTGCCTCTCCAGCGATTTTTGCGGTGGCTGCCGCTTCACGCAGCGCCTGTTTGTCGATGTTACTCATGCTTCACCACCTTCGATCGGCTTAATGCTGCTCAGAATCAAACGGCGTGATGTCAGCGGCGCACCGCTGCGGCGACCATCTTCTTTCCGGTAGGTTTCAGTGCGGCCAACACACCAGGTCGTTGGAGTCTCGCGCAACTGCACTGTTTTCTCGCCATCTTTGGTGATGATGGTTCCGGTATGGGTTTTTATTTTCTGGTTTATTGCCATTGTCGATTACCCCTTACGCTGCTTTATCATGAGCTCTAAAACTTCCTGGCAACTGGCGCATGTTTTGCAGCCAGGCATTGCAACCCGGCGCGCCTCAGGAATGTCCTCTTCGCATTCAGAACAGTGCTCTGCAGAGACTGCATTCTGATCAATACGGTGTTTTTGTATGGCCAGCTGCAGGCGGTGCTCTACCAGCTCGTTTGCCTGATCGATGATGTCTGAACTCATACGGCACGCTCCTGGCGAAGTAACGCATCGTGCAGCGCCATAGCACCCGCTTCACGGAGTGCAGCATCTTCATAACTGATGCCGTTCGAATCCATGATGCAGTCCCTATCGAGGCACTCCGAACAATCGTTGAGGGCAGATTTGATAGCCTGGGCACGCACTTCATCCAGTACAGCGTCGGTCACATTGCCTGAATGGTCTGGGTCGGTGAACTCGATAAGGACTTCATTTCCTCTCTGAAGAAGTTCTTCATCAGATGCATAGGGGAGTTCATCAGCGGTATTAAGGTGCCCATGATTATACCCAGCTGAATAGACCTGCCCGGCAGCCCATCGCACCGCCTGAACTTCCGCAGCCAGCGCAGCTACCTGCTTCTCAGCGTTTGACAGTTGAAGGAGGAGTTCTTCAACTAACGTCACACGCATCACTACCTTCTGGCAGTCGTTGCGTTTAGCTCTGGCGATTGTGCCGCGCAGAGTCGCGTATTTGTTGGTGGTCATTGGACGGACTCCTGACGAAGATGATTAATTTCGGCGTCAAGGCTCATTCGTTGGTCCATCGATTCCGTCAAGGCGGCAAATGTAACGTCCAGGCGAGTGGCTACCTCACGCATTAGAGAGGCTTCTGCTGGTGGCAGTTTCCCCGCCGCAGCATGGGCTGCGGCTACAAGTTCTTTTATCTTCATGCGAGGCATGTGCGTGATTCCGTAAGCTCATTGAAACGGTTAATGAACAAGCCATATGCCTGGCCTGAACGAAGAGGAACGATCTGGATAATGTCGCTGGCCGGAATACCTTCGAGGCAAGGCCAGAGTGAGCCGTCGTCGATATCCAGATCGCGGCGTTCCGTGGCAAGCATCACCAGATCGGCGTATTTCACTACCGCTGACATATCAGGGGTGATGCTGAATTTGGTCCGGATCAGCTGTTCTACCCGTTCTTCAATGCGACGGTAATCTGGAAGCAATGCTTTCAGGGGGGGCAGGGATGTCCTGGCAATAGGCTTCAGCTGCGTCATGCATCAGGGCTTCAAAGGCAAACTCTGGCGGCACAATTTGGCTGCACAGTACCGAGTGCTGGGCCACGCTGTAAAATTCCGGCAGATGACCACTGAAGCGGCAGATGTGGGAAAGTGCGGTCGCAATATCCTCGATCTCTACGTCGTCAGTGGTTGAATTGAGGTAATCGAATTTCTTACCTGAAAGTGTCTGGATATAACTCATCGTATTTTCTTCTCCATATTTGGCAGCTGCACCTGCGCCAGTTTTTGGTTGTACGAATCCATCGCCATTGGCGATTAATAAAGGGAATTACGCTTCAATAAATCCCCGCGGCGCCGGGGATTTAATGCAGAGAAATTACGCTTTAAAGTTACCGATAAAGGTTTCAACCGGCTTGTCGGTGAATTTCTCGATCAGCAGGTCTCGGAACTCGTTGGCGATAGCTTCTTCCTGGGCTTCCAGTTGAACGATGCGGAGTACAAACACCGGTTCCCCGCTTTTAAGCAGACTATTGCGCAGGCTAAAGCGGCGTTCGCCCAGGCCTTCATATGGTACGCATTTGAACTCAAAGGCCACCGGCATGACGTCTTTACTGCTGGCTTCAACGCTCTGCATCAGGGACTTTTTGCCGCCAAAGTCTTCGTCTTCATGAGCTGATTCTGAGACTTGTTTAATGTTGACGCGGCGAACAGCACCAGCTGCCTGCGCGATGGACAACACATTCCCGTCGGCATCAAATGCGGTCAGGAAGTCGGCCCAGTCCTCCAGCCATTCAGCAATTTCTTTCTGGCCCAGACGATCGCCATTTACCTGAAGCAGGGCTCGGAATGGCGCGGTCTTTTTGAGGGTGATCGAGGCGACGTTATCAGCATGGCCAGGGTTAGCCAGCGTACCGATGTTGAAGACAGAGCGTGCGGTCATGTTGTCAGCATCGATAAAGCAGCGCGCTGGTTCGGCTTCGTTGGCGTAGCCCGCGGCGTAACGCACAAAATCATGAATACTGGTTGTGGTCATGGCGCCACGGAAGCGAAAACGCTCCAGATCGAAACGCTCGAGGCTTTCTACGTGAACCCCTTCAGGAAGCAGGGCAGTCGGGCATGCCGTAATTTTTGCTGCTTCCAGGTGGTAACCGGAAAGAACCAGGTCTTTCACCTGCTGCAGGGCATTGCCGTCTAAAATCTGGGACATAAAATTTCCTTAATATGTGGTCAATGGGATGTCAGTGATTTGTCTGCTGCGGATCACTGTGCCGCTTTAAGCTTTCCGTCAACGCCGCCGTTGATCCCGAACAGCTGCCCCTGATCTTCCTGCAGGATGGTCAGCTTGCCGCCTTTGTTAACCCACATTGGTGTTTCGGTGGTGTCTTCTTCGGAGGCTTTACCGCGCGGGGTTGGGGTGACGTAGTTCAGCTTGTGCTTGATCTTGACGCGCTTCTCTTCGACGGAGTTACCCATACGCTCAATATCAAAGGTGAGGACTACTTTGCCTTTGGTACCGTTGTTCAGAACGCCAAGCGCGGTAGTGTTTAAAGCTGCCGCGATCTTGTTCATGAACACGCCGGCATCCAGTTCGCCTAGGAAATCGGGCACTACGGTCATGCGGTCATTACTCATGGTTTAACCCTCTGTGAGGCGGCTGCCACCGCCAGTGGAACTTCTCCATACACAACAGAAAAGGGCACCTGCGCAGCACTGACGGCTGCAAACACCATTTCTGCGCCCGGGTGGATTGGGGAATGAGCCCGTCGCCCGGTGATGCCCTTGTCTCTTGTGTAAAAAAGGTGCCCACCGATGTGATGGGCAAAGACTACACACAGCAATGATTTTGTTGTGGAGGTGGTGCCTCCACCTGCCGGACCGGCCAGAACCGGCGACGCTACACCTCAAGAAACGTATTCATTTCAAAAGTTGAAATAAAAACTTGTTGGCCTCGTCACGTGCGCAGAGCCGCATTACCACAACTGGAAGCGCACTCCGCCAGGTAACAAACCGATCCCCATCAGTGAAAAGAGGAATGCGCTTTCATGTTGTGTTGCGATTCACCAGCCCCGGTCCGGCGGCGCCACCTCGCCGGGGCTGATGTAAAGGGCAGTTACGCTGCCAGACGGCTTATTGGTCTGTGAGGTATTTCAAGTCCTACATCGCGGGGTTTGCTCTCCGCCCCAGGTTCACCCGCTATTCTTTAGCGCGCAACCTGAGAAAACCGCCTTCAAGTCTTTCGGCTTTCGCCATGTTCAATAGTGCTGTGACGCCAGGTGCTTATCTTCTGGTTGCCTCAAAGGGCTGCAATTCATCACAACTGGAAGCGCACTCCGCCTGTTTACTTACCTGTCATCCACAACCGATAGTTGATGGAGTGCGCTTTCACGTTGTGCCCTTAAAAAGCTGGCTGTCACCCTCAGGGGAAAGTGAACAGCCAGAACAGGGATCACTTCATATTGCTTTGGCCTGCTTTTAACCACATCAGGCGCGGTGGTATCCTTTAAGTTCTTACAGCTTGAGGATATTTTTATGCACGATGAGCACCTAATTACAGTCGGTGAGTTGCTTGACCGTTTACAGCACTACCCGCGCGATACCAAAATTTCGTTCAGTGGGTTAGATTTCTATCGCCTAAAACAACGAGCAGAAAATCTAATCCAGGTCGAATTCAACCAGGTTGTTTATCGCAACTCCGAAGGTCGCGTGGTGGTTGAAAACCTTGAATAATTGCAGCTGCGAATACTGCAGCTTGTGCTTTGCATACGGGGGCATAATTTTCGTCAACGCTCCCGTTGATTTCTTTTAGGAACGTGTAACGTCCTTCAGAAATTTCAATAACCCATCTTTCTTTTTGCTTATCGAGCATTGCCTCTACTACCGGGTAAGGCGGTTTAGTGACGGTTTCTTTGCCTATACGAGGTCCGTCCTTTTGTCCATTTATGCTAGGCACTGACTGCTCAATGACGATTCGCATACACTCTGCGGAGCAGTCAGAGCAAATAGCTGTGTTTGATTCCCGCTGAAGGATCATCAGTGGGACTTCCCGCTGATTTTTTCCGCAGAATGCACATCGAATGAGTTCCATAACGTTGCCCTGTGGTTTGTTCGCTGCTGATGGGATTAATGTAGGATATCTTACCTTTTGGTGTCAATGCTAAAAGTAGGAAAACTTACATTGAAAGGTAAAAAAAAACCGCACAAGGCGGTTTTTTATCTTGGGGAGGGGGAGTTAAAGGTCGGTGACAACTTGTTTGACTACTCCAACAATACGGCAATTTCCGTTAACTTCTAGAACCCTATAATTTGGATTCAAAGGTACTAGATACCTCATAGGGCCATCGATAACGAATTTTTTTAGCGTGGCTTCTGTTGAACCATCAAGCTGCGCAACAACTATACGGCCATTAACCTCATACGGACTTCCATAGTCCGGATCCACAATAACGAGAGAACCTTCTGGAATGCTCGGTGCTCCGTTTGGATTAGTCATTGAATCCCCACGAACTCGTAAGGCAAATCCACTATCAGAGAGATTTGCTGTGGAGTAGATCCACTCTGATACATCATTGCTGGTGATAGGCGTACCGGATTCTGTCCATTCACCAGCTTGAACCCAAGTTAAAACAGGGATTTGCTTAACACCAAACTTTTCAGTAGGAACTAATGACGGGCCATCTGAGTCAGGCTCGCCAATACCATCAATTAGCCATTGGGGGTTACATTCAAGAGCAGCAGAAAGCGCCTGGAGGTTTGAGCCACCAGGTGCGTAATCACCGGACTCCCATCCTGTGACCGTTACTCTATTAACGCCAACTAACTTCCCCAATACAGCTTGGGTGAGTTTTAACTCTTTTCGGCGTGCACGAATGCGATCGTTCATTTTCATGTAGGTAATCCTACCATGTTTCAAGGTAGGAGTCCTTGACCTCTATATGTAAGATATCCTACTATTCTGATGTTCCCATTAACTACATGAGAGGGTTTTATGAACAAAGACGAAGTGCTTTCTTACTTCGGTGGTGTGAGCAATTTAGCGAAGATTCTGGGCATATCCCATGCATCGGTTTCTGGTTGGGGAAATGTAATTCCCAAAGGCCGCGCCTTCGAAATTCAAACCATCACCAACAATGCGCTGGTAGTGGATCCGTCGCTGTACGTAAAGCCTAACGAAGCGGCCGCTTAATAGAAACCACAGGAGTAAGGGGGGAACCGTGGGTAACAACAATACGCAACGAGCAATTATCAAGTATGACGGGGAGACATTAACTGTATCGCCGCTAACGTTGAAGGCGGCCGAATATCTTGTGAAGGAGATATCTCCCTACGACCGAAAACCCATTATTGCTATAGACAACCAGGGTACTGGCAGTGTGGCATCGGTGACCATCGGTGTGCGCTACGATTCGCCGTGGATGAATTTTGTTATGCCTAAATTCATTGCGATGACCGTGGTCAGTAATGAGGACCACGGATATGCATGAGCATTCATCGGCCATCGAATGGAGCTGGTTCTCCATGTTCTCGCCTGAACTTAGCAAGCGCTTCTTGGGTGCTGTGATAAAGCTCAACGGTTTGGCGCTGTATGACGGACATAGCATTCGTATCAAGAGTGCCGTTTTCCATGTGGCTAAGGATCTGGTGGTAACGAAATACAAAGGAATCAGGGCTGACAACAGCAACTTTTCCAGACTCTGCGACTTTGCGGTGATGGTTCCATTCCTCAAGTGCAAGAGTGAGCGCCAATTCCCGCGTTTTCGCCTCTATCCCGGCGATACGGTCTTTTTCCGCCCTGATCCGGTCGGCTTCGCGTTGTTTATTACCGTTTATCAGGTTGAACCATCCGGCGATACCAGCACTAAGAACACCGCTGGATACCACGCTAATTCCGATCGTGATCCAGTCTGACTGATGTAGTGACATGACGAATCTCCTTCGATTCTTAGTTGTGGAAAACAAAGAATATCACTGGGGGAAGGTTTGGTACCAATTGAGGAAGGCAATTATGAATGAACCTGAATGGAAAGTAGATAAGCAACCAGCCTGGCTGGTGGCCGCAATCAAAAAAACGATCACCGAGCTTCCTGGCGGTTATTCCGAAGCTGCTGAGTGGTTGGGGGTGACCGAGAACGCGCTGTTTAACCGACTGCGTACCGAAGGTGATCAGATCTTCCCGCTCGGTTGGGCGATGGTGCTTCAGCGTGCTGGTGGTTCAAACCACATAGCGAACGCTATTGCACGTCACTCGAACGGTGTTTTTGTGCCATTGGCTGAAGTTGAAGAGATTGAGAACGGCGATATCAACCAGCGTCTCATGGAGTCAGTTGAGTGGATCGGCAGGCATTCGCAATACGTTCGTAAAGCTACCGCTGACGGCGTTATTGATGCTCAGGAGCGCGCCCAGATCGAAGAGAACAGCTATCAGGTGATGGCTAAGTGGCAGGAACATTTGACGCTGCTTTTCCGTGTGTTTTGCGCGCCGGAAAAGAGTGACGCCCGCGAGTGTGCAGCTCCGGGCGTCGTGGCAGACAAATCTTGTATGGAGAAGTAATCCGCATGACCAGTTTAACGGCTTTTAACCGTTTACCGCAACTCAGGATGATCCCGGTACCGGGCGCTCCGTTGTTTCGGTATGAACGCAGAATAGCAAACCGCTGGGTGCCATGTAACCACAGTCGGGCGGTCGCAATTGTGGGGGTTTACTACAGGAAGGCGAAACGCTTATGCGCGAAGTTAACCGAAGGTTCAAAGACCACAGAGGTATCCCTGTTCGGGTTATCCGATGGGAGCCAGAAACACGGCGAGTTATCTACCTGCGGGATGGTTATAACCACGAATGTTTCAGCCCGCTCGAACAATTCAAGCGCAAGTTTACAGAGTTAAAGGACGACCATGAGCACTAAATTAACGGGTTACGTATGGGACGCTTGTGCTGCTTCTGGCATGAAGCTGTCCAGCGTTGCCATCATGGCGCGTCTGGCAGACTTCAGCAGTGATGAAGGGGTTAGCTGGCCCTCTATCGCTACCATCGCGCGCCAGATCGGTGCTGGTGAGAGCACGGTTCGAACAGCCATATCTCAGCTGGAGAAAGACGGTTGGTTATCCCGCCAGCAGCGCCGTAAAGGCAACCGCAATGCATCGAACGTTTACCAGCTCAATGTTGCGAAATTACAGGCTGCTGCCTTTTCTCACCTGTCAGATTCTGACGCATCAAAATCTGATGCCTCAAAAACCGACGCGTCAAAATCTGAGGCATCAAAAAACGATGAAAAAGGCGGTTTTCACCCGTCAGAATCTGGGGTGGATCCGTCAGTAAATACAACTACTGATCCATCAGATAAAAAACCTTCTTGTCCGGTTGCTGCGCAACCCGACCCTGCCGTGGTGATCACCGATCAGGCGAAACAGGTTTTATCACACCTGAACAAGACCACCGGATCACGATATCAGGTCTGTAAGTCGTCGCTGGAAAACATCCGTGCTCGCCTGGCGGAAGGGTTTACGCCTGACGAGCTGATGCTGGTGGTTGATTACAGCGTTGAGAAGTGGGCCGAGGATCTGAAAATGTCAGAGTATCTGCGCCCCGCGACGCTGTTTATTCCCTCCAAGTTCCCTGGGTATCTTCAGTCTGCAACTCGCTGGGACGCTGCCGGGCGTCCGAATCGCAAGGAATGGGGAAGAAAGAGACAACATGACCCGATGAAGTTCGGCCCGGTAGATACCAAAATTCCAGAGGGGTTCAGAGGATGATTGAAAGTAAATACTGCCGCGCGCTGGTTGAACTGCGTTCAAAACCAACCCACGAGTTGAAAGAGGTCGGCGATCAATGGCGAACTCCGGATCTGTTGTTTTGGGGTATCAATGCGATGTTCGGCCCTCTGGTGTTGGACCTTTTTGCCGACGACAGCAACGCGAAGTGCCCAGCCTGGTACACGGCTGAAGATAATGCCCTGACGCAGGATTGGTCAGAGCGTCTGGCAGAACTCGGTGGTGCCGGGTTTGGCAACCCGCCTTACAGCCGCTCTCAGTACCACGACAAGCAGGCGGTTACCGGAATGACCCACATCATTAACCACGCTATGGCAATGCGAGAAAAGGGTGGTCGGTACGTTTTTCTCATTAAGTCTGCGACGAGTGAGACGTGGTGGCCGGAAGAGGCAGATCACGTCACATTCATCCGTGGACGAATTGGTTTCGATCTTCCTAAATGGTTCGTGCCGAAAGACGAAAAGCAGCAGCCCACCAGCGCATTTTTTGCTGGCGCCATCGTTGTCTTCGACAAAACATGGCGGGGTGAACGTTTCAGTTACATCAACCGCACCGATCTGGAGGCGAAAGGCCGTGCTTCGATGTCGCTGGCCCAGTTTGCAGTGGGAAGAACGCAAACTGATGCGGCGCCGGAGCTGGACGCTGAGGCAGTGCCGGAGAAATCAGAGGCAGAACTGCCCTTAACCCAAAAAGCCATTCTGGAAACCAGTGGTGTAGAGGCTTGGGCCTGTGTTGTCGCGGCGTTCGGCGAGAAAGATGAGTACACCTTCAGCGAGTCAAAGTTTGGTCATACCTGGGCTGCCGACTCTCTGGAAAACCCTGAATTTACCAATGTTTCACCGCTGACGATCGACAGAGCGAAAAAGCTGATCAGCGAGAGCATCCTGGTGGGTGTTAATGCATGGCTGGAAACATTGCCCTTTGATAGCGATGACGTGAAACAAGACATGTCAGAGCGGCTTCGCACGGTTGCCGTTGAATCTGCGAAAGAATACGGCATCAACCACAGTGAATTCATCGCGACCATGGAAAGCCTGGATAAAGCCAAATGGTCAAATATTCGGGGGATCCGCGCCCATGTCCGTGAGACGCAGGAATCAAAGGACAAGGCGTTAAACGAATCGCGCGTTTGGCCTCTTGAGGTCGGCCTGGTGTTTAACCAGATTGAAGGGGCTGACGCTCTATCTGTTTCACAACAGAACAAGCTGAAAGCCAATATCAACCAGCTGTGGCTCGAACGTATGCCGACGAGTGAAATTATCACGACCGCTGGTGGTCTCTTCAACAGCATGCAGGGGGCCGTCAATGCGTGAAATTATCGTTGATAACTTTGCTGGTGGTGGCGGGGCGAGTACAGGCATTGAACTGGCGATCGGGCGTAGCGTGGATATCGCTATCAACCACGACGAAAACGCTATTGCGATGCATAAGACGAATCACCCGGACACGCTGCATTATTGCGAGTCGGTGTTTGACGTTGACCCAAGCGCAGCCACCAGCGGTAAACCTGTCGGTCTGGCCTGGTTTAGCCCTGACTGCCGCCACTTTTCCAAAGCGAAGGGCGCTAAGCCGGTTAAGAAAGAGATTCGCGGGCTGGCGTGGATTGTCCTGCGCTGGGCGCTGGCTGTACGTCCCCGCGTCATGATGCTGGAGAACGTCGAAGAATTTAAGACATGGGGCCCGCTACTGGAGGAAGAATTACGCCCGGATCCTGAGCGTGCAGGTGAAACATTCGAGGCATTTGTCGGCATGCTGTCGACTGGTATCGCGGCGAATCACCCAGCACTGGCTGAGGTTTGTGAATTTCTTGCCATTGAGCCGCACGGCCAGCAGGCGCAACAGCTGATCGCCGGGCTTGGCTATGAGGTCGATTATCGTGAGCTGCGCGCTTGTGACTACGGCGCGCCGACGATCAGAAAGCGTTTCTTCATGGTCATGCGCTGTGACGGCCGCAAGATTCATTGGCCTGAAGCGACTCATGGGGATCCAAAATCACTGGAAGTACAAAGCGGCAAGCTGGCGCCATGGCGTACCGCGGCGGAGTGCATTGACTGGAACATTCCGGCCCGTTCCATCTTCGACCGCAAAAAGCCGCTGGCGGAAAATACGCTCAAACGTATCGCGCGCGGCATCCAGCGCTTTGTTATCGAAAGCGCATCACCTTTCATCGTGAAGTGTAACCACACCACGACGAAAGGAGGTTATGACTGTTTCCGCGGGCAATCGTTGTTAGAGCCATTGCAGACCATCACTAAAAAGCATGGCTACGCGCTGGCGGTACCGCATCTTACTAAATTCCGCACCGGGGCCACCGGGCAGCCAGTGACCGAGCCGGTTCCAACTGTCACCGCTGGTACGTCGGCGCGCCCGGGCGGGAATGGGCATGCGCTTGGCGTAGTTGAGGCCGCCCTGACACCGTTCCTGGCTGGCAATGGCGGCAGTGAGTACCAGGCAAAGCCGCGCCCGCTGGATAAACCCGCTCATACAATCCTCAAGCAGTCCCGCGCGTGCGTGGTTGCGCCGGTCATCGCCCGCCAGTTTGGTGCCAGTGTTGGGCACAGGGCTGACGAACCGAGCGCGACGATTACTGCAGGTGGTGGCGGTAAGTCGCAGCTGGTAACTCCAACACTGATCCAGATGGGGTACGGCGAACGCCCAGGGCAAGAACCGCGTGTTCTTCAACTGAATAACCCGCTCGGCACGGTCACTGCTGGTGGTAATAAGTTTGCAACGGTGAGTGCGTTCCTGGCGAAGCACTATGGTGGGAATTACACGGGCCCAGGTGTTGGTCTGGATGAACCCGCGCATTCCGTTACCACTGTTGATCACCATGCGGTAGTTGCGTCGCACCTGGTGAAGCTGCGCGGAACCTGCCGCGACGGTCAGACGATGGATACTCCTATGCCGACGATTACCGCTGGTGGCCAGCACGTTGGCGAGGTCCGGACATTCCTCGAAACCTACTGCGGTGAAAGCGAGGATGAATGGCTGGTGACGATCGAGGGGGTTAAGTACCAGATCGTCGATATCGGAATGCGCATGCTGCAACCGCATGAGCTTTATAAGGCGCAGGGCTTCCCTGACGGCTACGTTATCGATCAGGACTATCGCGGCAATCGTTATGCCAAAGACAAGCAGGTAGCGCGCTGCGGTAACGCAGTACCGCCGCCGTTCGCTCGTGCGCTGGTAGAAGCAAATCTTCCTGAATTATGTGCAAATCAAAAGGCGGGTGCAGCCGCCTGATATGGAGAAATAGCATGAATCAGTTAACCGCAAAGGGTGTTGTGACAATGTCCAGCCGTGAAATTGCCAGGCTGGTCCAGAGCAAACATGGTGATGTGAAGCGCTCAGCTGAGCGCCTTGCATCTGCAGGTATTTTAACCGCGCCGTTGGCGCACACCCCCTATACACACCCGCAAAACGGGCAAACCTACGAGGAGTATTGGTTCAACAAACGTGATTCTCTGGTGATCGTCGCCAGGCTGTCGCCAGAATTTACCGCCGCTGTTGTCGATCGCTGGCAAGAGCTGGAGAACAGCCAGGCCGTAAGTGTCCCGCAAACATTGCCGGAGGCATTACGTCTCGCCGCGGATCTGGCCGAGCAGACAGAACAACTCAGCCAGCAGTTAGCCGCTGCCGCGCCGAAAATTGAGTTTGTCGATCGGTATTGTACTGCCAAAGGCTCAATGTCTTTCCGCCAGGTGGCAAAGCTGTTGCAGGCCAAAGAGACCGATTTCCGCTTGTTCCTCATTGAGAGCGACATTATGTACCGGCTCGGCGGAGTGCTGACACCGCGGCACCAGCACATTGCAGCCGGGCGGTTTGAAGTTAAAACTGGCACTTCGAGCGAAACAAACTACGCCTTTAGCCAGGCTCGTTTCACACCCAAAGGCATCGAGTGGATCGGTGGCCTGTGGACGGCACACATCGCTAAGGGGCATGCCGCGTGAGAGGACTGTTTACAGCCGAGACTGTTCCGCGCCTGGGGCTTGTGGTGTTAAAGCCGGGTAGCGAACTGATGTCTCTGTTTCAACAGGGGCGTGTGCTGGTGGAGCCTCAGCCAAAAAGCATGGCTGGACTTCCGTCGGGGCTCGTCCCTGATGCCAGGCAGCCGCTGGCAGAAGATAAGTCCCTCGAGGAATTCTTTACCGACGAGAGAGTAATCCGTGCAGCAGGCGGTTTGAGCGCGTTGGAATCCTGGTTAGAGCGTAACGTGAAGGAATGCCAGTACCCGCACACTGATTATCACCATCATGAGCTGGTAACGATGCGACATCCCCCTGGATCAATGTTGCTCTGTTGGCATTGCGATAACCAGCTGCGCGATCAAACCACCGCGGCGCTGGCAGAACTGGCCCGGCGTAATCTCATTAACTGGCTGATCAGTTCCATCCTGTCATCGCTTGGCTATAACAACGAGCGTGAATTATCCCTCGGTGAATTGTGCTGGTGGGCCGTTTATTCAGGCATTGCTGATGCAATCACGGAAAGGATGGCCCAGCGTGCGCTTCGCTTACCGGACGAGCCGTTTTTATCCGTATATCGAGAAAGTGACATTGTGCCGATGCCCCCCGCAAAAAGCATTTTGCAGAAGAAGGTCACCCCTGCGGTCACGGCTGCGAAATTAAAGCATGGAGCAAATCAGGAAGTAGCCTATGAACAGCCAAAGGTTCTGGCTCTGCATGCGGATCCAGAATCCCCTGAATCATTCATGTTACGTCCGAAACATCGTCGGTGGGTGAATGAGGATTATACCCAGTGGGTTAAAACCCAGCCGTGTGAAGGTTGCCGGCGGCCAGCGGATGATCCACACCATGTCATTGGTCAAGGGATGGGCGGTACCGCCACAAAAGCACATGATTTGTTCGTGTTCCCTCTGTGCAGAGAGTGTCACGACAAACTACATGCCGATTTAGCAGCGTTTGAGAAAAAACACGGTACTCAGCTGGAGCTGCTGTTCCGGTTTATGAATCGTGCGCTGGCGATCGGCGTAATAACGAAAGCGTAATTGTATGGAGCGCTGAGCATTATGAATTTACAAGAACTCGAATATACCCGTATTGAATTACGCCGCGCGCTGGCCGATTTCTCAGGATCGACGAAGGGACAGCTGCAGGCGTTCAGTGAGCATCCACCAGCAGATAAAAATAAGTATCCCCGGCACCATCCAGAAATCGTCATGGAGGGTGGGGAAGGTTGTGGATCGAATGTTGTAAAAACTCTGGCCACTCCGCTTTATGTTCTGGAGACAAGAAGCCGTCGACGCCCATTACCACCTATGAAGGATGCCGAGTTTGCGAGTTCTGCGTGGCGCCGCTCGGTAAATGGCCTTGGAGAGCATCTGCAGGCGTGGGTTCGGTATTGCTATGGATATGATCTGTCTTTCCGGTACCAGACATTAATGTGCCAGTACGTTTGGGCACAGTTTCAGCATCAGCAGGGGAGTAAGAAGCTCCAGGACAGAGTAACAAAAAAATTAGTGGGGCTTGTCTGGCTCGCGGCCCAGGAAGTTGCCGCATCACGCAATAACGATACGTACCAGGAATATGCGGGGGCGGCACTGGCCCGCATGGTGAGCGTGGAGCGTTCAACCTGGCTCAGGGTATACGCTGCTCACTGGGCAGCATTTAAAGCAGCTTTCGTGGAAATGGACAGCCTGGCGTTACGTGAAAGCCTGGCGCGGTACGAAGAGTACGAAGAAGTGAAAGTGGTAGAAATGTGAAGTAAATTTCACTAACGTCTTCAATCAGGCTTGCAAAATGCAACAAAATAAGCGATATTTGAAGCTAATTTGATATGTTGCCATGAGTATATAAACCCGCCAGCGAGCGGGTTTTTCATTTTCACGTACTAAGTGGATGGGATTACCCGGCGACCATAACAACATAAAAAGATACTGTTTATACATTCATAGGAATTTGTTGTTAAGCTGCACTTACAACAAAAAAAGTCAAGAAATCTCCGAGAAACACCACTAATCTGTGCAAAAAAGATTGCATATAACGTATGTTCAGACCATATTTAGCGCATAACTAAAGCAATCTTGACCTCCACTTGGGAGGTTTTTTCGTATCTATCCCTTAGTGAAATCTACATGTTGTGTGCCGAAGTTGTTTTTTTACTACATGTAGTTTGTTGGAGAGCGCAGCCATGAACATAAACCAGCTTTATGACGATTTTGGTATCACCCCCGCAGAATTTTTGCCAAACGAAACAGCAACTGATTTTGGTCGCAGAGTAATGAGTACCTCATCAGTTGGTTCTGGGCAAAAAGGTGTGATTTATTCGACAGGTTCTCACCTGGAAAATGTTGATTACAATCAACAAGGAAATGCATCGTACCAACTGTATTCATACTAACAATAAGATGAACAATGCCTAATTGGAATCATGTTATGGGCGAGGTTGCAGTCCTCGCCCAAAAAAGCCCCCTAGACACAGTAAGAAGCAAATATATCAAAGAGATGTCGCAGATGACCGGACGTAACGTCATTGCGTACTACTCGGGGTTCCTTCAGAATAGCTCGCATTTATGTACTATGTCTGATGATGATAAAAATGGATTCATGACAGCGGTTCATGGGCTCGATGCCACGAAGGGGCTTGATCTCATTTTGCATACACCTGGTGGGGATATCGCCGCCTTAGAATCGATAGGTTATTACTTGAGAGCTAAGTTCGGTAACGATATCCGTGCTTTTGTCCCCATGATATCTATGTCAGCAGGGACTATGTTGGCTTGTTGTGCAAAAGAAATCATCATGGGGAAACAATCAAATATCGGTCCTTTCGATCCCCAAATCGGTGGCGTGCCAGCACATGGCGTGATTGAAGAAGCGCAGAAGGCTATGCAAGATATTATTAAAAACCCTGCGACTGCTGCGTATTGGCAATTTACACTGTCTAAACTCAATCCGACGTTCATTGGTGAGTGTGAAAAGGCAATCCAATGGGCAACAACAATTGTCAGTGAATGGCTAATTACTGGTATGTTTGATGGGGATCCAGATGCCCAGCAAAAGGCTGAAGCTATTTGTTCAAGCCTGAATAACCACAGTTCAACTTTTGCTCATGCACGTCATATTCACAGTGATAAAGCTAGCCAAATTGGTTTGAAAATCATACCGATGGAAGCAGATCAGGCATTACAAGATATAGTGTTAACGATACATCATAGCTATATGCACACTTTTGGTGGCAGTACAGCAGCCAAGATTATCGAGAACCATGAGGATGGCCGAAGAGTCTGGCATGTCCCTCCTGGAAACGCGTAAATTTCAGATTTTATTAAAAATGCCCTGACCTGAAAATCAGGGCTTTTTTACGCCTTCGTTCCTTCAATATGGAGGAGTTTTGCTGTGGAATGGGCGGCTGGTGGGTGTTGTAGCACCCGACCAACCATCAGCTCATGCTTACAGGTCACAAGCTAACCAAGGCCCACCGCTTTAGCGCAAAAGCATAGTGAGCCTATCAGAGTTACGCTTACTGATCTATGAAAAATACTGTAATTATAAACAGTGTTGAGTTAGTCAACGCTGATAGCCTGCAATACATCGTAACTCTCCCTGATAACTCCATTGACCTTATAGTCACGGATCCGCCGTACTTCAAAGTGAAACCCAACGGCTGGGACAATCAATGGAAAGGGGATGAGGATTATCTTCGCTGGCTTGATATGTGCCTCGCACAATTCTGGCGAGTGCTTAAACCTGCTGGCAGTCTTTATCTGTTCTCCGGTCACCGCCTGGCGGCAGACATTGAAATCATGATGCGTGAGCGGTTCAACGTCCTGAACCACATCATCTGGGCTAAACCGTCGGGCCGCTGGAATGGCTGTAATAAAGAGAGCCTGCGCTCTTACTTCCCTGCAACAGAGCGCATCCTCTTCGCTGAGCATTACCAAGGGCCGTATAAACCAAAGAGCGACGGTTACGCGGAGAAGGGAAGCGAGCTGAAGCAGCATGTAATGACTCCCCTAATTTCTTATTTCCGGGATGCACGTGAAGCGCTTGGCATATCCTCAAAACAAATAGCCGATGCGACTGGAAAGAAGAACATGGTGTCTCACTGGTTCAGCGGAAGCCAGTGGCAGTTGCCGAATGAATCTGACTACCGGAAACTTCAGTCCCTTTTCACGCAGGTAGCCATCGAAAAGCACCAGAACGGCGAACTGGCAACACCACACCACCAGCTGGTGGCTCTGTGGCAATCGTTGAATCGCAAATATTCAGAGCTGCTCGAAGAGTACAAATCACTTCGGCGGCATTTCTCTGTTTCTGTATCCGTTCCTTATACCGACGTCTGGACACATAAACCCGTTCAGTTTTACCCAGGTAAACACCCATGCGAAAAACCCGCAGACATGTTGCGGCAGATCATCAACGCCAGCAGTAAGCCTGGTGATGTGGTGGCTGATTTCTTTATGGGGTCCGGTTCGACCGTGAAAGTCGCGCTGGAACTTGGCCGCCATGCTATCGGCGTTGAACTCGAAAAGGACAGGTTTAGCCAGACGGTGGAGGAAATAAGGGCGTTAACAGGGGAATAAACGTGAGGTCGCACAAGCGGCCTTTTTTATTACCTCAATAACACCCGCACACAGCGAGGTGAGAGACTATGAAAATGCATAACGATCCCCACTCCTGGACGGAGTTTATCGAACTACTCCACAGCTGGTGGCGTGGCGAAACGCCGATGGGAGCAGTATTGCTGTCGGTTGCAATGGCCGCATTGCGAATCGCTTACGGCGGTGGCGGCTGGAAGAAAATGCTCCTTGAGGGGGCAATCTGTGGAGCCCTGACCCTTACCGCTGTGTCAGCTCTTGATTACTTCAACCTCCCACAGTCCCTGTCGATCGCTATCGGTGGCGCGCTCGGGTTTGTTGGCGTAGAGCAAGTGAAGGTTATGGCTTCCCGGGTGTTTAATTCTCGGTTTGGAGGCGGTGATGCAAATCAGTGATAAAGGCATTGCCCTGATCAAGCAGTTCGAAGGCTGCAAACTCACCGCCTACCAGGACAGCGTCGGCGTATGGACGATCGGCTATGGATGGACTCAGCCTGTCGACGGAAAACCAATCCGCGCCGGGATGACCATTAAGCAGGAAACTGCAGAACGCCTGCTGAAGACTGGGCTGGTCAGCTACGAAAGCGACGTGTCCCGCCTGGTTAAAGTGGGTCTGACTCAAGGGCAGTTCGATGCTCTGGTGTCGTTCACGTATAACCTTGGTGCTCGCTCCCTGTCGACATCGACACTGCTGCGAAAACTCAACTCCGGTGATTACGCTGGCGCTGCCGATGAGTTCCTGCGCTGGAATAAAGCTGGTGGGAAGGTGCTGAATGGGCTGACACGTCGGCGGGAGGCAGAGCGAGCTCTGTTCCTGTCATGATTAGCGCACTGGTTAAGCGTTACTGGCTGCAGTTGCTGGTGCTGGCGTTAATCGGCGCACTGGCTTTCTTCGTGAACCACTACCGCGACAACGCCATCACTTACAGAGACCAGCGCGATAAGGCCACTGAGAAACTCCTCCTGGCGACCGCCACCATTAAAGACATGCAGACCCGCCAGCGTGATGTCGCTGCACTGGATGCCAAATACACCGGAGAACTGGCTGATGCGAAAGAAACCATTGAGCGTCTGCATAGCGATGTCATTGCTGGCCGTAAGCGGCTGCAGCTCAACGCAAACTGTCCCGCGAACGGAACGACCAGCACCGGCGGCCTGGGCGATGTTACCGGCCCCCGACTTACTGACTCCGCTGAACGGGATTATTTCACCCTCAGAGAGCGAATCGTCACAGTGACGAAACAGGTTGGATATTTGCAGGAATACATCAAAGAGCAGTGCTTAAATTGATGTTAAATTAACCTTTTACATACGGAGGGGTTATGCAAATAGATCAAGAATACCTTAAAGGTTTGCTCGAGGCTTTCGAGGCATCGGATTCACCTGATACCGATATTATTCGATTAAATGATTTAGGGTTCAATTGTGAAACTGACACATTTGTGTTTCATATGCGTTTGCTTGAGGATAGAGGGCTGATTATCAGGAGTGATGGAGAGCCCGGCTTTGGTGCTATTCAGTCTTTAGACGGAATGACTCACTGGGCTGTAATGCCCTTGCGATTGACCGCGATGGGGCATGACTTCTTGGATGCTCTCCGTAACAAAGAGGTTTGGGCAACATTAAAAACCGGATTCAAAGATGCCAGTATGGGCACGCTGATGACAGTTTCGAAGGAGCTGTTTAACCGAGCTCTAGCTAAGCAACTTGATAAAATGTTCGACTAACCGCCTACGGGCGGTTTTTTATTGTCAACTTTATGAGCAAACTGATCTTAATTACTGTAACTAGGTGGTCAATGATATGGCAACGCTTAAGGACCTTTCCAGTCAGTTAAGACAGCTGCAGAAGCAAATACCGTTTGCGACTGCCCAGGCTATGACTAAAGTGGTTCGCCAGATAGAAGCGGCCCAAAAAACAGCATTTGAGCGGAATCTGGATAATCCAACACCTTTTACAGTTAAATCGGTTGGGTCAGTTGGTGCCAGGAAAAACAGCCTTCGTGCGAAGGTGTTTGTTCGTGATACTGCTGCTGGTTACCTTGAACCCTTCGAGTTCGGCGGAGAGCACAAGCTTAATGGTAGTGCTTTGCTTAACCCGAAAGACATAAAGCTCAATAAATACGGCAATCTACCGCGTAATAAGCTCTCTCAGCTTAAAGCAAAGCCAAACGTATTTATTGGTGACGTTGGCGGCGTGAATGCCGTGTGGCAGCGAAAAAAGCCCAAAACCAAAAAAGCGAAGAAGCGGGCAAAGCGTTCTCCGAACGGCACGCGCAGGGATAAGATTAAGCAACCTGCACCAAAATTGCTCATTCGGTTTGGTGACGCTCTTCCGGTTAAACCAACGCTCGGCTATATGGACAGAGCAAACACCATGGCCAACGCATTATTACCCTCAGCGCTGCACCAGGCGATTGCTGAGGCGATTAGCTCGGCCAGATAGCCCCCCAGGGGTTTTGGGTCCTTCCTGAGCCTTTTGTAAGGCACGGGCATTGCGCGCCGCGGTGTTTTCCTAGCTACAACTTTCAGATTTGTGTCCCATGTCCCACCTCTGGCGATCATTACGGACACCGTGCCAGCTCTGGCTATTCCAGTTTATTCCAGTGGGACATTCTGGTGGGACATCGCAAAAATGTCCCAGGCGAATGTCCCACCCCAGAAAATGTCCCAGGTGATGTCCCATGACAACGATGAACCAGAGTCAGTACGCACAACATTCAGGTGTGGATCGCAAAACAATTGGCCGGTGGATTAAAGCTGGGCGCTTCATTGTGATGGACGGAGACCTGATTGACGTAGAGGCCAGCGATGCGGCATTGAAGAAAAACCGCGATGGCAAAGACCCGCGCGCCTCGAACGCGAAGAAAAAGAAAACTCCCGTCGTTAGCGATAACGATGATGACGGTGATGAAATCAATAAAACTGTCCGCCAGATAATGCTCACTGAAGGGGCAGATCTTTCGAGAGAGGAAGCGGGACGTATCCGCGAGAATTACATGGCCCTGCAGGCAAAGCTGCAGTATGAAAAAGACAGCGGCCAGCTTATTGAGCTGACAGCAGCCGAGGAGGTTTTATTCAACGCCTTTCGCCAACAGCGTGATGCCTGGCTTAACTGGCCGTCCAGGGTGGCGCCGCTAATGGCTGCTGATCTGGATGTACCGGCGGACAGGATGACAGAGGTGCTGATTGAACATGTCCACAAACACATCTCAGTCCTCGGAGAGCCAGAGTTTAACCCGGCAGAAGATTGAGCGTCTTGAATTAAGCGTCCGCAAAGGCTGGACACCCCCGCCGCGTATCAGTGTGCCGCAGTGGGCAGATGACTATCGTAAGCTGGCAAAAGAGGCTGGGAGCACTTCGGGAAACTGGGAAACATCGACGGTAGAAATTGCCCGCGGACCGATGCTTGCCGCGACGGAGTCCGGGGTTCATATCATCACTGTAATGTGCTGTACCCAGTTGATGAAGACAGCACTGCTGGAAAACCTTTTTGGCTATTTTGCCCACCTCGATCCTTGTCCGATACTGCTGCTGCAGCCGAAAGAAGAAGCCGCTGAACAGTTTTCGAAAGAGCGTATTAGCCCGCTGGTAAGGGTGACGCCGGTACTGCGTAAAATCATCGGTGATTCGAAACAGAAAAGCTCGAAAGAAACCATTCTTTACAAGGCATTCACTGGCGGATTTCTGGCGCTGGCGGGTGCTGGTAGCCCTGATAACCTTGCGCGTCGTCCGATTCGTGTCCTGCTGGCGGATGAAGTGGACAAGTACCCGATAACCCGCGAAGGCGATCCAATTGCGCTGGCCGAAGAGCGTACAGCGACATTTGGCCTGACCTGGCTGTCTGTGCGCGCCTGTTCGCCGACGGTGGAGGATGAGAGCCGCATTGCTGACAGCTACGCCGACTCCGATCAGCGCCGGGCATCTGTGGCTTGCCCGCACTGTGGCCACCGCCAGTTCCCCGACTTTTTCAAACACGTTCAGTGGCCGAAAGAGGGGGATAAACACCTGACTAAATCGGCGATGCTCTATTGCGAATGCTGTGGTAGTGGCTGGTCCGAAGGACAGCGCCTCAGAGCTCTGCACACTATCCGATGGCATCAGACGCGCCCATTTGAGTGCTGCGGGGAGCGACATTCACCGCTGATGGATTATGACCTTGCCTGGCGGGCGGCAGACGAGGGCAGCGTTGAAAAGGTCTGGCAATGGTCAGAGTCGGAGCGGCATGCGGTATACCGGGCAATCTGCCCCTCCTGTGGAAAGGAGGCGGTCGATAACCACCACGCCGGGTACCAGGCATCCAAGCTTTTCAGCCCCTGGCAAAAAGATAAGCCGTCGGATATTGCGAAAAAATATATCGATGCGAAGGGCGATCCGGATAAGGAACAGGCGTGGTGGAATACCCAGATGGGGCTTCCGCACCGACCTAACCATGGGAAACAGCTCCCTGTTGATGTTCTGCTGGCGCGCCGGGAAATATTTCCGGCCGTCGTTCCGGACGGCGTGGCATTGTTAACAGCTGGCGTTGATACCCAGGACGATCGCTTCGAAATCACGATCACCGGCTGGGGTAGGGATGAAGAATCGTGGTCGGTCGCGCATGACGTTATTTATGGTGACCTTGAGACGGAAGAACCCTGGAAGCGACTGGATGCATACCTGAAACAGATCTGGCGACGTGGTGACGGGCGCGGCCTGAATATCATGGCAACGTGCATGGACTCCGGCGGCCACCATACGCAGAAGGTATACGAATTCGCCAAAGAGCGTCTTGGCCGTCGTGTCTGGGCAATTAAGGGGGAGTCTGCACAGGGAGGCAAACGCAATCCTGTCTGGCCGACCAAACGACCATCATCGAAAAGCAAAGCCAGTTTCCGCCCTGTCATTCTGGGGGTTAACTCAGCGAAAGACGTGATACGCGGTCGCCTGCATCTTGAGCCACCCAAACCTGGCGCCGCCGCTGCGGGTTATATGCATTTTCCTGACGATCGCGATCTCGGGTACTTCAATCAGCTGCTGGCGGAGCGACTGGTTTACAAAGTCATTTCCGGGCAGCGGTACAGTATCTGGGAAGCAATACCAGGACGAGCTAACGAAGCGCTTGACTGCCTCGTTTACAGCTATGCCGCGCTGTGCGGTCTCAAACATATGGGGTTAAAACTCAACGTCCGGGCCGCCAACCTCGAAGCCGATCCGGATAAGTTCCTGCCAGCGCCAGTTGGACAGGAAGAAAAAATCAATTACGAGCTGCCGGGTGCGGTTATTGAAGAACCAGCGCCGGTCAAACGTAAGCGAATATCGCAACTCCTGCCGAAATAAGGAAAATCATGTTCAACCGGAACACCAGCCTGCTTGCCGGCGCAATGACTGACGATCAGCTCAGGGATGCGCTTGCGAAAGCTCAGCAGGCGTACATTGATTTAGCAACCGGGAGCCACGGTGTTTCGTTTTCCTATACGCAGGGAGACGGGACGCGATCAGTGTCCTATCAGCAAAGCACCCTGGCTGATCTGCTGGCCCTGATTCAACTTCTGCAGGCGCAACTGGGGATTATCTCTCGTCCCCGGAAACCAGCGAGGTTTAGATTCTGATGAATAAAGTACAGATACTGGGCTCTGATGGGCAGCCGTTGCGACAGCAGCGTCCCTCTATGCTGGTGGGGGGGAGCCGCGTACCTTATGACGCAGCTGACTCTTTCAGCGATCAACTGGCGAACTGGCAACCCGCGCTGTGGTCCCCGGACAATGAAATTAACATTTACCGGGATCGCATCGTGTCCCGCGCACGCGATCTGGTCCGTAATGACGGCTGGGCAAACGGTGCGGTCACACGTCTGCTGGATAATGCGGTTGGTGCCAACTTCCGCCCCATCATGAAACCCGATTACCGTGTTCTCAGAATGATCACCGGAAACAAGGCGTTTGATGCGTCCTGGGCGGAAGAGTACGGAAAAGCACTGGACGGGCACTGGCGGACCTGGAGTAACGATCCTGGCCGGTATTGTGATGTTGAACGAAAACTCACCGTGTCGCAGATGTTACGCCTGGGATTTCGTCACAAGCTTATTGACGGGGATGCTCTGGCCATTCTCCAGTACAGAACTGACAGGCTTGGTCCCGGAAGAGGGCGTTACGCCACCACGGTACAGATTGTCGATCCTGACCGCCTCAGTAATCCTCAGCAGAATTTCGATATGCCAAATGTCCGTGGTGGCGTTGAAATTGATGCGGACGGTGCACCGGTTGCTTACCACATCAGGGAGGCCCATATCGGTGACTGGTGGAGCGGGGCTAAAACCATGACGTGGCAGCGTATCCCGCGTGAAACTGACTGGGGCCGCCCGCATGTGGTTCACGATTTTGATCATGAGCGTGGCGCGCAGCACCGCGGTAACGGCATCCTGACTCCGGTTATTCAGCGTCTGAAAATGCTGGTGAAGTATGACCAGAGTGAGCTTGAGGCAGCAATTCTTAATGCCATATTCGCCGCTTACATTGAGTCACCCTATGACCCTGCGATGGTTCAGTCTGCCCTGGGCGAGACCTATGACGAGTCGGAGTTAGGCACTTATCAGGACGGGCGTGTTGAGTTCCATAACGATCGGCGTCTGACACTTCAGAATGGTGCCCGAATGCCCATTCTTTATCCTGGTGAGAAAATCACGACGGTTAACGCGGCGCGGCCCTACAGCAATTTTGAAGTCTTCGAATCTGCTGTTCTCCGTAATTTTTCTTCAGGAACAGGGTTGTCCCCACAGCAGGTCACCCAGGACTGGTCTGACGTTAACTACAGTTCTGCACGCTCCTCGTTGCTGGAGGCATGGAAAACACTGACTCGCCGCCGGGACGATTTTTCTACCGGCTTCGCTCAGCCCATTCTCACCGCCTTTGTTGAAGAAGTTCACGACAATGAGGATTTACCCCTGCCCGCAGGCGCACCTGATTTTGTTGACGCCAGAGCCGCGTATTCCCGCGCGCGCTGGATGGGGCCAGGGCGCGGCTGGGTGGATCCGGTTGCAGAGAAAAAAGGCGCCATTCTTGGTCTGGATGCCGGACTTTCCACCCTCGAGATTGAGGTGGGTGAAAACGTCGGTGAAGACTGGGAAGAAGTGCTTGATCAGCGCCAGAGAGAAATTGAGTCATGTCTTAAACGTGGATTACCGCTTCCGAGCTGGGCACAGGCTGACCAGTTTGCGAGCCAGACCATTACCGATCCGGAGGAAAAGTGAATCTACCCCATCTGGCCCAGCGATTATTTAACACCCCGCTGGCGCTGCACCCGAGTAAAGCCGAAGTCATCATGGCATCCGTAATGGACCGATTTGGTATCAGTAAAATCGAATCTTCTCTTGCCATGGAGGATGACTGGTACGGATATGACGATAACCGGGGACGTGAATCCCGTAGTGATCCGGGTTATGACAATGTGCTTGGTGTCGCCGTCATCCCGATATGCGGAACGCTGGTGCAAAAACTGGGCAGTCTGCGTCCGTACAGTGGAATGACAGGGTATGACGGCATTCGTCAGGCGTTTCTTACTGCGATGGAAGATCCCGACATTTCGGGCATTTGCCTGGATATCGACTCACCCGGCGGCGAAGTCGCTGGATGCTTCGATCTGGTTGATGTCATTTACGGCTCCCGGGGGAAAAAGCCTATCCATGCCATTCTGACGGAAAGCGCCTATTCCGCTGCGTATGCCATTGCCAGTGCAGCGGACCGGATTTCTGTTCCGCGCACCGGCGGAGTGGGTTCTGTGGGTGTGATCACCATGCACCTTGACTGGACGCAGCGGATTAAAGATGACGGTCTTAAAGTTACGATCATCACCTATGGATCCCGCAAGGCTGAAGGTTCGCCGCTGAGAGAGTTGTCAGATGAAGCGCTGGCCGCCATCCAGCAGGACATTAACACCATGGGCGAATTGTTTGTGAACACCGTTGCCAGAAACCGGGGGATTAGCGCAAAGGTTATAAAAAGTACCCAGGCCGCCTGTTTTATGGCTGCTGATGGCGTTGAAATTGGACTGGCTGATGAGGTGTGTCCTCCTGACGCTGCGTTCAAAAACTTACTTGAAAAAACAGGAGCCTGAAATGGCAAAGAAAAAAACGTTTAGTTTTGCTCACCTCATTGGTCTTGGCCCTTCCGCTTCTGAGGAAGAAGAGGATAAAAAAGCCAAAAAAGCGAAAGCCCGTCGCGCGGAAGAGGACGAGCGTGAAGATGATGCCGATGATGATGAGCGCGACGACGACGCGGAAGAAGACGAACGCGACGATGATGCTGAAGATGACGGCGATGATCCGGATGCGTCAGAAGATGATGATTCTGAAGACGACGGCGACGACGATCGCAAAGAGAGTAAGGCGGTAAAAAATGCACGCGCTGCTGAGCGTAAGCGCTGCGCCCGTATTTTCGGCAGTAAGCATGCAGCTGCGAATCCTTCACTGGCCGCGTCACTGGCGTTCAATACCGGGATGAGTTCTGCAGCAGCAATTAACGTCCTGGCCTCTTCGGCTCCGGCAGCAGCATCAGCGCAGCCACCCCGCAAACGCTCTCTCGATCAGCGTATGCAGGAAAGCCACCAGGTTCGGCTTAACCCGGATAGTGGACGGAAAGAGACCGGAAAGTCTGCGCTGGTAAGTAAAATGACCGGCCTCTACAACTCCACAAGAGGAGAGAAATAATGGATCAGTTTGGTCAGAATGCGTTTGCGCCTGGCATGAAGAGCGCGCTGTTTATTCCGGATCAGCTTGTCGCTGGCACGCTCCAACTGGTGACTGACACCGGGATCATTACGGGCGGTGCCTTTAAGCGTGGTACGGTCCTGGGCCTGGTGGCTGCCAGCGGGAAATACACGCAATGTGTGAAAACGGCTGAAGATGGCAGTCAGGTACCCGTTGCTATTCTGGTTGATGATGTTGATGCATCGTCTTCCGATCAGAACGGCGGCCTGTATCTGATGGGGGAATTCAACCAGCACCGAATTATTTTTGATAACTCCTGGACGACAGCTGACCTGAAAAAAGCGCTCCGACCGCTGGCTATCTTCCTGAAAGACAGTGACCAGGCTCCTGTAACCACTTCCTGATTTCCCCCACGGCTCTCCTGACGAATGCTTTAACCGGCAGGGGCTGGCTCGTTTAAAATTTTTGCCAGCTACGGCTGGCACTATCAAGAGACTGAATATGGAAAATATTTTTGATACCAGCGTGCTGGTGCAGGTTGTTCCTAACCTGAAAACCAGCCAGAACTGGCTGCTCGATCGCTTCTTCCCGAATGTCGTGACTTACGAGACTGAAGAAGTGGCGATTGATGTTGATGTCGGACTGCGTCGTATGGCGCCGTTCGTCTCCCCGCTGGTGGAAGGTAAGCTGGTCGAATCCCGTAAATACCAGACCAATACCTTTAAACCGGCATACATCAAAGATAAGCGCGCGCCGGACCTGCGCAAACCTATCCGTCGCCAGATTGGTGAGCGTATTGGCGGGGAATATAGCGCTGCCGAGCGCGAAATGCTGAACCTTCAGTTTGAAATGGCTGACCAGATTGACATGATCAACCGTCGTCTGGAATGGATGGCGGCCAGTGCGCTGGTGTCCGGGACCGTAACCGTCGCCGGGGAGGGTTATGAAACTAAGGTGGTGGATTTCGGTCGTGCTTCGGATCTGACCATCACTCTTAGCGGATCGGATAAATGGCCACTGACCGTTGCAGCTGGCGCTACCAATACCCAGCCATCAGATGACATTGAAATCTGGCAGACTACTTTCCTGAAAGAGTCCGGCTCTGTCGCCACGGATCTGGTCTTTACGAATAAGTCATGGCGTGCATTCCGACTGGATACCACCATCAAGGATAACGCCATTACATTCCCGGCGCTGAGCCCGTTTGGTAACCAAATTAACGCCGGCCCACAGGCGATGAAGGGCGCAATTTATAAAGGGCGTTGGGGTAACTTTGACCTCTGGTTATATAACGACTGGTTTATTGACCCGCTGGACAACGTCGAGAAGCCTATGATCCCCGATGGCGCTGTCATTATGAGTGGGGCCGATCTGATGGGGACCCGCGCATTTGGCGTTATCCTGGACCCGGCTTTCAACTACGGTCCGCTGGCCTATGCACCAAAATCCTGGGTGAAAGAAGATCCAGCCCAGCGTCTTATCCTGATGCAATCCTCCCCGCTGGTTATTCCGAGCCGGGTAAATGCATCCCTCTGCGCAACGGTGGTCTGATATGGCAAAACAACCTAATACCGGGCTGGCTGATGATCTGAATGCAGAAGGATCTGCCAAAGATGGCCTGAGTGTTGACGACCTGAATGCGGGCGATAACACCCAGGTAAAACAGCCTTTGAGCAAAACAGATGATGCCGAATCGTCTGTTGATGACGATGGTGGTGACGAAAAATCCGAAGACACTGAATCGCAGGAGTATGTGGTGTTGAAAGGGAATTGCATTCGTCATGACGGGGAGATGTACCGCGAAAATATGCGCATCCCTGTAACCGGCAAAGATGCTGAGCGTCTTCTGCAGTCCGGCGTTATTGCTGATGTTGATGTGCTTCGTAAGCGAGTTCTTGCTTCTCAGCCATCAGTTTCAGTTACGACAGGGTAATGACATGGGCGTGGACTGGGATTCTCATCTTCTGAGTCCGCTGCATGATGTCTTTGGCGATGAGCACGAGTACCGTCCACGTAACGGTACTCCTTTTACAATTAACGGGATTTTTGACCGTGGTTATGCACAGGTTGCTGAAAACCTTGATGGCGATTCAGAAATTAACACCTCCAGCCCGATGCTGGGTGTGCGCGATGCTGAATTTCGCAAGCTGGGTAAATCGCAACCTGCTGTATCTGACCGGGTATTTATAAAGACGGTCGGTGGTCACATCATCAATCAGTTATTTGTTGTGTCAAACGTTGAACCCGACAGTCATGGCGGATCTCGTCTTGTCCTCAATGTGGTAAAACCGCGATGAATGCAGCAACGATACGGCAAATGGTTGTCACTGCACTAACCGGGACAACCAGCGCGGGCGACCGCGTATTCTCACCACGCGACTGGTCAACTTCACCTGATATGTATCCTGTGTTGTTGGTTCAGACGCCTTTTGAACAGAAAAAATCACAGGGGCGTAATACCCCTGCTTTTACTACCCTCACCACTGTCAGGATCACTGGGCGCGTTCAGGAGTATGACGGCGATACAGTGGATGATGGAGCCATGCGGGCAGAGCTGGCGCTTGAAAGCCTTCGCGAGCAGGTGGAGCGCGCGGTGATCAACAGCTACGAACTGACGCGGAACATTCAGAAATACGCGGAAGTTCGTTCAACCATCAATGTTGATTCAGACGGAGAGGCCCATATGGGGCAGCTTCTTTTTGAGATCGACATAGAGCATTACCAGGGGCCGGAAGATTTTTATCCTGTCCAGTCGGTTCCCCTTGAGGGCATGGATATTGCGGTCGACATGCCAGACGGCACAGTTAAACCGGGTATCAGCCTCAATCTTCAGGAGTAATCAATGTTTGTAAAGCCGAACAACGGGCTCAGCGTTCGCTGCCCCGTCAAGGGCACCCCATTGCCTAAAGAGGGTGCTGAAGTACCTGACAATATTTTCTGGCGTCGACGTCTGAGCGATGGGGACGTGATCCTCTCTAAAAAGGATGAGGGCGCGCCAGAGAAACAATCCTTACCTAAAAAAGCGGGAGAAAATGAATGACCGTACCTTTCGCTCGTGTTCCCGATAACCTGCGGGTAGGGCTTTTCTTCGTTGAGTTTGATAACTCAATGGCGAATAACGCCACAGCCACGCAGCGCACTCTGCTTATCGGTGGGATGCTCAGTACCGGCTCAACCCCCCCAGGTATTCCGCAGCGAGTTTCCTCTTCGGATACCGTCGGTGAGCTGACCGGAAAAGGGGGAATTCTGCAGGCCATGATGGCGGCGTATCAGAAAAATGATACCGCAGCCGAAGTCTGGATCCTGCCGCTGGAGGAAGACTCCGATTCCATGGTGGCTGCAACCGGCACCATTAAAGTGAGCAGCGCACCGACGGCAACCGGAGTGATCTCCCTTTATATTGCTGGTGAGCGCATTCAGTTGACCGTTGTAGCAACAGATACGGTGACGGCGATCGCCACCTCTCTGGCCGCGGCGATTAACGCAAAAACCACGCTACCTGTAACCGCCAGCGCGGCTACGGATACCGTAACCCTGACCGCGAAGAACCTTGGTGCTACGGGTAACGGGATCGACATTCGCCTGAACTTCCTCGGCTTACCGGGAGGCGAGTCGACACCTGCAGGCCTGGAACTGACGATTACTGCTATGTCTAACGGAGCCGGGGCTCCGGATATTACCGGCGCGCTGGCTAACCTGCAGGATCGGACATTCGATTTCATCATCAACCCTTACGACGATACAACCTCGTTGAATGTGATGAAGGAGTTCCTGTCAGACACTGGCGGTCGCTGGGCATGGGACAAGCAGCTTTATGGCCATTCCTTTGGTACCACCACCGGGACTTACGCCCAGCTCGGTACTAAAGGTGAGCTGCGCAATAACCAGCATGAGACTCTGCTGGGCGTAAATAAATCGCCGTCTCCTTCCTGGGCATGGTCTGCAGCTTACACCGGCGCAGCTGCGGTGAGTCTGCGTAATGACCCCGGCCGCCCGCTACAGTCGCTCGCTGTTCAGGGGGTACTTGCGCCAGAACTGCAGGATCGCTTTGAGCTGACCGAGCGTAACAATCTGCTGTACAGCGGCATTTCGACATTTACGGTCGATGACGATGGCACGGTGCGCATTGAAAACCTGATCACCACCTATCAGAAAAACAGCTATGGCGATGCAGATGACAGTTATCTGGAAGTGGAGACGCTGTTCAGCCTGATGTTTGTGACCCGCTACCTGCGCACGGCGGTGACCAGCAAGTTTGGCCGCATGAAGCTTGCTGCGGACGGGACCCGATTTGCACCTGGCGCGGCGATCGTCACGCCAAACATCATCAAGGCCGATCAGATTGCTGAGTACCAGACTCTGGTATGGAACGGTTACGCGCAGGATGCGGAGGCATTCGCAAAAAACATCATCGTCGAGCAGAACGCCAAAAATCCGAACCGCGTCGATGTGCTGTGGCCGGGAACTCTCATGAACCAGTTGCGCATTTTCGCGCTGCTCAATCAGTTCCGCACGCGGGCTGAATCAACAGGAGCTTAAACGATGGCAGGTGATACTACTAACCGCCTGGCGGGAACCGCCTATGTCACTGTTAACGGTGTGACGGTAATGGTGGAGGGCTCGTTTAAATACCAGGCTGCCACCGTAAACCGTACCACCCTGACAGGGATGGATGGTGTGCACGGATATAAGGAAAAACCTGTGGCGCCATACATTTCTGCCCGACTGCGTGACAGTGGCGGAACGAATGTGCAGGGCTTTAACCAGCAGACGAACGTCAACGTGATCGCCGAGCTGGCTAACGGGAAAACTATCATTGGCCGTTCACTCTGGACGGTCAACGTCCAGGAAGTGGAAAGCGAAGATGCAGTATTTGATGTTCGCTGGGAAGGCCGCGACGTAACGGAGAACTAAGATGGCTGAGATTGAACGCGTCAAAATTATTCCCTTAACCGTAGCGCTGGATGATGCTGCGGAGAAGACCACTTATACGCAGCTGGAGCTGAAAGCACCCACGCTAAGCCAGGCTGAGCAGTTTTATGAGAAACAGGCTGCGTCAACGTCGCTCGCGGCGATGCGCCTGCTTATTGCGCTGGTTTCCGGTACGCGTGAAAGCGTGCTGCAGCCGATGGATTTTCTCGACTTCCGTAAGTGTGAGGAGTATCTGCTCAGTTTTTTGACCTGGAAGCCCTGACAACCTGGCAGGAAATGGCCGCTGACGTCACCTTCTATTTCCGCTGGTCTGAGGACAGGGCGTGGGGAATGACCCGCGCCCGGCTGAAATGGTGGGTGGCGCAGGCATCCCGGATAAACAAGCTTAGGAAACCTGAAGACGATGAGTAATTCTTTTGATTTTGAGCTGGTGGCCAGCGACCAGGTTAGCGAGGCTATTGACCGCATTAATGAGGCTGTCCGTGACCTGGAGCCGAAGCTAGATAAAACCAAAGAAGGGCTCAAGTTAGGCGGCCAGGAAACAGCCGACGGGCTGAATGGTTTTATTTCGCGTCTTGAGAATATGTCGAAGAGCGCGCGGGATAACGTGCAGTACATCGGCGATATGGTTCCCCCGCTGAAAATGGTGGGGGAGCTCACTGGTAAGATGGGGGCGTTGGGGGTAATTGGTGCTGCCGGCTACGGGCTGAAACAGGTCGCTTATGGTTTTCGGGAGGCATCACGAGAGGCCTACAATCTTGATGTCTCGGCAAAAAATGCAGGAATGCGAGTTGCAGAGTTTTCAAGACTGGCAGGGGCTATGCAGATCAATGGAGCAGATAGTGAGAGCGCCAGGGCTTCAATTGAGGGATTCGCAAAGGCGTTGAAGGAAGCAAATAGCGGCAGTAATCAAGGAATGATGGGGGCTTTTGCGATGATTGGCGTGGAGATACAGAAAAATAAGGATGGTTCTGTTGATACGCTTAAAACACTGCAGGAAATTGCGAAGATATTCCCGACTCTGCGACCAGAACAACAAAAGTCCTTTGCTGATGCGGTGGGTTTTACTCCTGAAATGCTGGCATTAATGCGCGAAGGGGGCAGACTCACTGAACTTCTGACAAAATCCGATAAATTTGGTTTGACCGTAGATCCGGCACTGAACCAGCAGTTGAGTGAAGTGAACGTCACGATGAATGAGCTTAGCGCATCCTGGGATGGGCTGTGGCAACGTTCAAAAAACAAGGCACTCAAGACCATTCTGTCGGATGGTTCAGTCAAAGACGGTCTCGAAGGTGTTACCGATCTGTTCACCAACGGTGACTTTACCGGGCTGTCTCATGCTCTCGGTTTTATCAACAGCAATGACGCTCAGAAACTACGGCGCATTCAGAACGATAAGGCACTTTATGACAGTTTACCCCGCAGTGAACGTGGACAGGTTGACGCGGGGTTCATGACTGATGCTGTAAGAAAGCGGTACGATGCAAATTACCGCGCGACCGATTCTGCGCTTCAGTTGCAGAATGACTTATCCGCTATCAGCCAGCCACAATCCAACGTTGCACGCGGCAATGTTCCTTACGGGGAAACAAGGAATAACGCAATTGGCTTCAGAAATAATAATCCCGGTAATTTGAGGGTTGCAGCAAACGCAACGGGTAAAAATGGCGGATTTTCTACCTTTGCGAATGATGCCGACGGAAGAGCTGCAATGGCGAGACAGCTGATGTTGTACGGTGACAGGGGGAATAATACTCTGGATGGGATTATTCATACCTATGCTCCGCAATCAGAGAATAATACTCGTGCATATATTGATTCCGTATCAAAAAGTACTGGGTTTGGAGCGCAGCAGCGTATTAATCTCCACGATCCTGATGTGTTAAAAACACTGATGGCAGCAATGATTAAACATGAAAGCGGAGCACAGCCGTATACCGAAAATGAACTGAGCGATTCTGTCCGGACGGCCATCATTGACGATCGGTGGAAGGGTTTACGTAGCCCGGAAGTTCTGGCTCAACAGCGATATGATATTATCTCAGGTTCGCAAACTGGAAATCGTGACTCCAGCAGTCTTAGTAACCCGAGTGATGAAACTGATATTCTCTCAGGCTCGCAGAACAGAAATCGGGAATCCATCATTCTGAGTGATACGGGTAAGAAAAGTGATGAAAGTGTACTCGGCGACAATCTGGCTAAGTCTCTTAAAGAGGCAATGTCAGAACAACCACTTAAGCTCGAAATCACAATGGTTAATGATAAGGGTGAGCGAAAAACCTATAATGCGGAAAATAATGGCAGAATAACAACGGCCATGAATTACTGATCACTGTCGTCATTTCGTTAAGGAAGAAGTTATGAATGAAAAAGTTTTTGGAGCAAAAGCCATTTGGACTCCAAAGGTTTTTGCGCTTGTTTACCTGGTAATTGGCATTTTCCTCGTTTTTTCTGTTGTCTCAATGAATTTCACGGCGATTACGATATCGGTGGTAAGTGCATTGCTTTTACGTGTGCTTTATGAGTTCCTAATGACCTCATTCAAGGCGACTGAGCATCTTTACAGGATCGCCGAATCTCTTGACCGTAATGGACCCAGCGATAAATAGATAAGTCATTTCAGTGCATATGTAAACCGCCGACATGGCGGTTTTTTTATTTCCGGAGGCGTGATGCCGTCAATTATCCAGAATGCAATAACATCCCTGATGGGCGGTGATGCCAGCGATGACTGGCAGGGGCAGTTAAGGCCCAGCTCATTCAGAGGAGTGCCATTTGCAATTGTTGCTGAGGAAGGAAGCCACGGCCGACGCCAGGCGGTACATGAATATCCCTACCGTGATACAGCCTGGATAGAGGATATCGGTCGAGCAACAAGGCGATTTGTTATTCGCGGTTTTTTGATTCAGAACAGCCAGGTTTATGGTGGCGGCGATGCCATCACACAGCGCCAGTCATTAATTGAAGCCTGTGAACAAAAAGGTAGCGGTACGCTCGTCCATCCGACACTGGGCGAATTAACGGTTTCCATCCCTGAGAATGGTTTGCGTATTTCCGGTTCGATGGAGAACGGGCGAGTATTTGAATTTACCCTGATGGCAATTGAATCAGGGCTTAAAGTGTTTGCTGTCACGGGCAGTACCGTTGCAGGCGCCACGGTGAAAACCAACTATCTGAAACTGGTCAGCACTGCTGTGCTGAGCACGATTGCCAGAGTTAAGAGTGAAATCCGCGGTGTCACACAGGCTATAAACACCATCAGAGGCACGGTCACGTTCTGGACTAACATGGTTGACAGCACCATCAGTCAGGTCACGAATCTCAGCAATGTCCTGAACTCCACGTTCGGGAATACCCGGTACGGACGTTACAGTAAAGGCTCTGTGGGCGGTAGTTCCTCTGCTGTTGCTGGCAAATCGTCAGTTGCTGATGTGGATGATGAGAGAGCACTGGCTGACAAGGTAACAGCCCAGTCGGTAATGGACCGGAAAAATGTTACCGACAGGTCGAGCCAGCTTAGCAGCTCCAACACACCTGATGAGTTTGTCCAGGGCGTCGCCGACGTGGTAAACGCAATTCTTAACAGCGCCGGCAGCGTTAATGACCGAATCACAGCGCTGGAAAAACTGGCTAATTCAATCAGCACGGAGTACCAGCAGTCCGACAGCAGCAAAGCGATTTCGGCGACCATGAACACGCTGATTGTTGTGCTATGTACTGGTGCCATGACCAGTGCCGCTGCGGACTCCAGACCAGCCAGTACAGACGAGGCAGAAGAGTTAACTCAACGAGTTTCTGTGCAACTTGATACGGCGCTGGTTCTGGCTGGAGACCGCGCGGACGATGATATGTATAACGCGCTTCTCGCCGTCAGATCGGCATTCCTTTCTACGATGAGTGAGCGTGCTTCTGGTCTGAGCGAGCTTCTGCAGGTTACTACCGCTCAGCCGCTTCCGGCGCTGACGCTGGCAAACCGATTATACCAGGATGCCACCCGTGCAGATGAACTGGTACAGGAAGCGCGCGTACCGCATCCGGCGTTTATGCCGACAACCATGAAGGTACTGAGGCAATGAATGCAGACAGCGATCTGGATGTTGTTTCTTTGACGGTCGACGGCAAAATCATCGAGGGGTGGGATTCTGTCCGGGTAACGCGGGGTATTGAGCGTTTTCCCTCTGATTTCGATCTTGGGCTAATGGATTACTTCCCTGGCAACGAAGATCGTCAACTCGTTGAAGAGGGAATGCCCTGTGAGGTTCGTATCGGAGATGATCTGACACTGACGGGATATGTTGATGACTGGGAACCCGCACTATCGCGCTCCCGCCATGAGGTCCGCGCCACGGGCAGGAGCAAATGTCAGGACCTGGTGGATTGCTCAGCCGAGTGGCCTAACAACGTCATCAATGCCAGTAATGCGCTTGAAATTGCTTCTCGCCTGGCATCCTACTACGGCATCACCGTAACCACGGATGTTGATGAACTTGTGAAGGTACCCAAGTTCACTCTGAACTGGGGTGAGTCTCCGCAAGAAGTCATCGATCGGGTGGCCAGATGGTCTGCTCTGCTTTACTACGATCAGCCCGATGGAAACCTGTTACTGACCCGGGTGGGAACACGTCGTGCGGCAAGTGGGATAGCCGAAGGGGTAAATGTCGAGCAGGCATACTACCGCAAATCGATGGCTGACAGGTTTTCAGATTATGTCGGTGTATCAATGAGCGTTTCTCCAATTGCAGGGTATTCGCCTGATACGGCCTATGACGCTGTGACTCTGGCAACGGCGAGAGATCCGGAGGCCGCCCGCATGCGGTACCGAAAACATATATCGATTGTGGAAAGTACCCTGATGGCTACTCAACAGGCACAAAGTGCGATCGACTGGGAAATGAACCGGCGGTACGGACGTTCAAAACAGCTCTCGGTAACCATCGATTCCTGGCGGGATAAAGACGGGAAACTGTGGGAACCAAACACATTGATCCCCGTTGATCTTCCCACCTTACGGTTGCCGAAGACTGAATTGCTACTGGCAGAAGTCACCTATATGCGCGATGACTACGGCACCCATGCACGCATGACGCTGATGCCGCCTGAAGCATTCTCCGTTCAGCCATATGCCTTCTACCAGAACCTGGCGGGATTCAATACATGAAGCAACTTTTTAAACATGCAGCGACCAGGATCGCCGGCATGCTGGGGATTGGCCGGATCACGGCTATGAAAGATGGTGGGGTGGTGCAGTCAATCCAGTACCAGACTCCGCTGGAGGTGGCCAGCGCACCGCGGATGGCAGAATTTGGCTTTTCATCCGGCCTGCCGTCAGGGACTGACGTGGTTCTGGCTTTTATTGGCGGTGATCGTTCCAGCGCGGTGGTAATTGCGTCCAACCATCAGGGGTTCCGTCATACAGGCCTGAAAGCGGGCGAAACGGTCATGTATAACCAGTGGGGCCTTAATATTCTCCTGACGGAGAAGGGGATCTTCCTGGATGCAAAGGGCCAGAATGTTGAGGTCAATAACGCCACTAACGTGACCATCAATGCCAGCCAGGGGATCCTTGCAAATACCCCGATCCTGAGGTGCACGGGTGACATTGTTGATAACTGTGAAACCAATACCCGAACACTGAAAGAGCTGCGGGATGCACATAATGACCATGATCATGTGGTTAAAAATGCCCAGAGTGGCAATGACAATATCCGCAGCCAAAAAACAGAGGATCAGGTGACATGAGTGACATCGCTTCATTCTGGAATGTGGATGAGATGTTTGCTGACTGGCAGAAAGGGCTGGGTGAACTCACCACGGGGAACGATTTACAGACTGCAATACTGGTCAGCCTGTTTACTGACAGGCTGGCGCGCGCTGACGATGATTATGAGGATAGCGATCGCCGCGGCTGGTGGGGGGATTCCGGGGAGGAGTCGCAACTGGGATCCCGGTTGTGGCTGCTACGGCGGAAAAAACTGACCCCGGATGTAGCAAAAAAAGCGGAGGAATACTCGAGTGAAGCGCTCAACTGGTTAAAGGTTGATGGCGTTGTCAGCGAGGTTATTCCTGTTGCAAGGATCGTCCTGCCTGACCGGCTCAATCTCATTATCCGCTATCAGGCACCGGGGAAGGACTGGCAGGAATTCAGGTTTTACTGGATATGGGAGCAACGTTAATATGCCGTTTAAACGACCGACGCTGAGCGAACTCCGCGACGGAAACCGGAAATTTATGCAGGCGGAGCTTGAGGATGTTGGTGCGCTCCTGCGCTTCGCGAACCTGAAGGTACTGGCTGACATGGATGCGGGGATGGGGCATCTGCATTACGCCTACCTTGACTATATTGCCCTGCAGACAAACCCGTTTACCTCTACCGATGAGTATCTCGCCGGGTGGATGGCCCTTAAGCAGGTATTCAGAAAACCAGCTGCAGCGGCGAAGTCGCCTGCGGTACAGGCTAGTGGCAGTGTTGACTGTATTATCCCTGTTGGCTCGATCATTAACCGCGGGGACGGATACCAGTACCGGACGGATGCAGATCTTAAAATTCAGGCAGATGGATTTGGTATCGTCGCGGTGACGGCCATACTGCCGGATATTACCAGTGATGTAACGGGTGGAGGCGCGCGCGGTAACGCTGATGCCGGGACCATAATGACCCTGGACGCGAATATTGCTGGCGTGGATCCACAGGTAACGTTACTGTCCGCTGCGACCGGCGGAGCCGATATTGAAACGGAAGAGGATTTTCGCAGTCGTGGCTTGCTGGCATGGCAGAATCCGCCTCAGGGTGGAAGCGACGCCGATTATAAAAAATGGGCGCTTGAGGTTTCGGGCGTCACCCGCGCGTGGGTAAAGCGGCGTCTGAACGGGGCCGGGACCGTTGGCGTGTATATCATGTGTGATCGGAATGACAATGGTGGGTTTCCGGTCGGTACCGACGGAATATCCCAACTTGAGGACTGGGGGGCTGTTAAAGCCACCGGAGACCAGCTCGCTGTCGCCGACCACATCTATCCGCAGCAGACAGACACTGCCATTGTTTTCGTATGTTCCCCGATCAAGAAAGTCATCAATATTGAAATCTCTGGGATCAAAAATGCCGACAGCACCACAGTTCAGGGGATAAAAGACGCGCTGACGGCGCTGTTTTTTGATGAAGCTAACCCTGATGGTTCCGGGAAAGTTTACCTCTCTGATATTAACGGGAGTATCGGCGGTGTTAGCGGCACGACGGGCTATATTCTTAACTCTCCGACGGCCAATATCACCTTTGCTGTTGGCGAAATTCCGGTGCTTGGCGGGGTGAATTTTGTATGAGCCTCTTTTCAAAAAATGATTATGCCGGTGCGCTTGGTGCGCTGCTACCGACGGGCAGGGCGTGGCCCCGGTCGCAAAGAACGGTACAGGCTGCGGTATTACGGGCACTGGGCAGCGCGTTTCAGCGTTCTGACAACGATGCGCAAAGCCTGATTACTGGTGCTTTTCCCCCTACAGCGACGGTAATGTTGTCAGAATGGGAAAGCTCTCTGGGGTTACCAGATGATTGTGCGATTGGTGAATCCGGTGGCGTCAGCGATCGCCAGCGCGCCGTGGTGGCAAAGTTAATCAGCACCGGCGGCCTGAACCGCGATTATTACATCCGGGTGGCTGCAGCTCTTGGTTATACCATCACTATCACACAGTTCCGGCCCGCTATGAGTGGCATGTCAGTATGCGGTGATGCGCTCAACGGTGACGAGTGGCCATTTACCTGGCGGATAAATGCGCCACAAACAACGATCAAGTATTCGCTTGCTGGCGCGTCCTACTGCGGAGATCCGCTCGCATCGTGGGGCAATAAACAACTGGAGTGTTCAATCAACAAAATTGCCCCATCCCATCTGAACATCATTTTCAATTATTCATAACTGATATTTCCCCCTCTGATTTTATCGCTTAACACTAAGTGAGGATTAACTATGCTCCGAATCGGGCAAGTCGAAGCCACTGCAACGCAGGATGGCAAATATACTGATGGAAGTGTTGCTGGTGGTATTGCCGCAACGAGGCTGCGGGCAGCAGCGTTTAACGCCATGCAGGAAGAATTAGCGCATATCGTAGAGTCAGCAGGTTTGGCGCTCGACATTAACGATATGACTCAGGTTTTAAAAGCCATTCAAAAACTGACACTGAGCCGTGCAAACCCATTTGCCGATATCAAATCAGATGGTGCGGCTGCTATTGCGACCGCTCTCTCAAACCTTGGTTTGGGAGCGGGTGCGCCAGCTATCGGTATCCCGTTCTTCTGGCCGTCCTCGGCAATGCCAAATACGGTAATGCCAGAATGGTCTAACATGGTGTTTCTGAAGTTCAACGGCGCGACGTTCTCGGCGGCTACTTATCCTAAACTTGCTCTTGTTTTCCCTGGCCTGGTTCTTACTGAATCACGGGGTGAATTTCTTCGTATCTGGGATGATGGGCGCGGAGTTGATGCAGGCCGCGGCCTGTTAAGCGCTCAGGGTCATGCCTATCAAAGCCACTCGCACCGATTGCTCATGAGCGCAGGTAGCGCAGGGAGCGGCAATGTTATTGGTATTGATAGTAGTTTAAATGGAACGCTCACTTACAACATTAACCAACCAGGCGGCGGGCAAATTCAGGCGATTGAAAATGCAGGCGACACCGAAACACGCCCACGTAACATTGCATTCAACTTTTTAGTAAGGGCTAAATAATGAAACCTGTTTTCGATGAAAATGGACTGGCAACAGAACCGGGTGAAATCCGGTGCTATTACTACGACGCGGTGACGTTTGAATACATGGGATGGTCTGACGAATATATTAATCTTGGTGTGAGCATGCCAGGCCATTCGACTGATATTGAGCCAGGTGATGAAGTGGCTGGGAAGGTTGCTGTATTCCAGAACGGCGGATGGGTGCTTAATGAAGACCATCGTGGTGAAACGGTATATTCAACCGCTGACGCCTCGGCCTCAACGGTAGATTATATCGGTCCAGTTAAGGATGGTTACACCAGTCTTGCCCCTTCAGGTCCTTACCAGAAATGGGATGGGAAAAAGTGGATAACAGATACAGATGCTCAGCATGCTGCTGATGTAAAAGCGGCGGATAAGCAGAAAACCGCGTTACTGGTTGAAGCGCAGGAAACAATCAGTTTCTGGCAAACTGAGCTGCAACTGGGCATCATCAGCGACGAAGACAAAGCCAGTCTGATTGCCTGGATGCAGTACATTAAAACAGTGCAGGCAGTGGACACGTCGAATGCTCCGGATATCACCTGGCCTACTCAGCCGGAGGTGTAGGCCAGTCGATATTAGGTGCGCTGCAGGTATCAACGGCCTCCAGCTCATTTACCGGAAATTCCCGGTAGGCAGTAGTTAGAACTGATGCAGGCCGTCGGTGAATGTTTAGGCTAGCAGCCTGCACAATTTACAGCCCAACCTGGCGAACTGTCGGGAACTCAGATACCAGCCACATATCGGCCTCTTCAAACATTTCCTCCAGCATGCGATTCAACTTTTCCCGATCGCTTTTGCTGGCATCACTATTCAAGCCGTTCGCCTGCATCGGCTTTACCTTCACTTCGGCATCAGGAAAAATTTTGTGCACCCGCTTTGTTAGTTCAGCCAGGATGATCTCTCCGGCCCCCTGGAGCCCCTCAACATTTCGCTTGTCATAAACCAGTTCAACAAACATAACGATCCTCTTAAAAGTGAAAATTGCCTGTGCTTGATCTGTTTTTATAAAAATACTACTGTATATGCATACAGTCAATGAGCGAGTGAGGGTGCGTTTATGCCTCGTCAACCGGATATTCGTGCTGCTTTTATTGCGGCCATACAGCAAAACCCGAAGGGCTATCTCTGCCTGCATACAGACAAATTCATCGCTGAACTGCAGGAAAGGAACTGGCATTTCAGCCAGGCAGATGCAAATTCATGGATCGAGCGATACCAGCCGGACTTCGCCGATAAGACGACAAACGGAAGCGAGAACCGATACTGGATCCTGCGTAACATGGGGAGGGTTTTCTAATGGGATTTCCATCGCCAGCCATGGATTACCAAGAGCAGCGCATGACGATAGATGTTATCTGTGGTGTAGATAACAACTGCCGGGTTATTGAAACTTCATGCGGCTGGGCCGTTATTAACGTCAGTCTGAAGCCAGAAGGAGGGGATACGTTGCTGGTTAGCATGGACGGGAGAAACCAGTTTGTGAAGCTAATGGGTCAGGCACTGATAACGGAAGAGGGTGAGGCGATCGAAGGAGAAGCCTTGAATGATGTTACGGTGCACGGCGTTCTTACACATACACTTAACCAAGTTAAAGACGATAAATCGCCTGTAATGTAGCGTGTAAATGTCGGGGGTTATTCCCCCATTTTTCCCCAATGATTCCCCGCACAAATTTTAAACATGAAAAAACCAACCATAAGAGGCTGGTTTTCAATGTGTTTTTGGTCGGCACGAGAGGATTTGAACCTCCGACCCCCGACACCCCATGACGGTGCGCTACCAGGCTGCGCTACGTGCCGACGCATAAAAAGAATACTACTCGATTCCGTTTTGAATGCAAGGGAATCTGTCGCTAACTGGTTTATTATTAATCAGTTAGCGATGAAGCGCTTCTCATCCGTCAGGACCTGAAGCAGCAGGCTCAGCTGCGGTTTCTGATCTTTCAGCCGTTCACCCTGCAGATTATACGTCTGATAATTCCCGTTGCTGTTCAGCACCAGCGTCAGCTTCGGCGTGGTCACCACCAGCGTATTATTCCCCGCTGCCGTCACCCAGCTATGGCGGCGCGCGGCGCTGAAGAGATCCTGCCCCTGCGAATACTCGTTTGCTGGCGTGCTGACGTGCAGCAGACGTTGCATCAGGGTTGTCATCACATCTTTATGCTCGGTGAGCATATTGATGCGCTGCGCCGGGGTGCCTGGCCAGTGGATCACCAGCGGAACCTGCAGATTCGGGCGAGACCAGCTCATACTCTTCGTCTCGTCACCTAAAGGCACGCCATGGCCCGCGGTCACGATCACCACGGTATTGTCCAGCTTGCCCGACTCGCGAAGCGCATCAAGCACGCGGCCTATCTGAGCATCAACATCGCCAGCCGCGCGACCGTAGCGGCGCGCAAAGTCACTCTTATTGCTGTCAGCAAGCGTTGTGCCGTTAAAGGCAACCCATGAGAACCAGCGGTTATCTTCCTGGGCGTAGCGCTGCAACCAGTTTATCCATTGGCTGGCGGTCTGCGCATCGGACTGTTTTTGCGCCGTCGGCAGTGAGAAATCGGACAGCAGCGCCTGGCGGTAGAGCGGGCTGTTAAAGCCATCGGAGGAGAACAACCCTAACTGATAGCCTTGCTGATTCAGCCCGGTGATCAGCGCCGCAGGCGTGCGGGTAGACAGTACGCCGTCCATGTAGCCAGCTGAAATGCCATAGAAGAGGCCAAAGATGCCCGCATCGGCGGTGTTACCGGAGCTCATATGCTGAGTAAACGAGACGTTCTGACTCGCGAAAGCGGCCAGCGCAGGCATCTGCTTCTCGAAACGGGAATAGTTCAGGCCATCGACGGTGATCAGCAGGACGTTTTGTCCGCGCCCCATATCGCGGTAGTTCAGGTCGCTCAGAGGATACTGAACGCTGACGGCTTCCGGGTTACCCTGCTCGATAAGACGGCGCTGGTACTCCTGCGCATCAAGCAGGCCGTGTTTCTCGAGGAAGCGACGGGCCGTCATCGGGTACGAGAGCGGCAGGTTCGCGCGCTGCATGGTAATAGGGCGATAGAAGTTCGCATCCGCCCAGATATACATGATGTGCGAACTGATAAAGGAGACGAAAAAGAGCGCGGCGACGGGCTTCGCATAATGGCGTCGCCGGGTCAGGCTGCGGAGCTTTTGCCAGCTCCAGGTAGCGAACAGCATCTCAATCAACAGGATCACCGGGACGCTGATAAACATCAGCTGCCAGTCACGGGCCGTTTCGTTCTGGTCGGGGTTAATCACCAGTTCCCAGACGATGGGGTTGAGGTGCAGGTGGAAGCGGGTGAACACTTCACTGTCGATAAGCAGCAGCGTCATCCCGACCGTCGCAAGGATGGCGGACAAGAACCTCATCAGACGCTGCGACATGACGATAAACGTCAGGGGAAACAGGATCAGCAGATAGGTGGCGAAAACCAAAAAGCTAAAGTGACCCACAACGCTCATCCAGGAGTAGATACGCCCGGTTAGCGTTGTTGGCCAGTCTGCGACAAACAGATAACGACAGCCAATGACCGTCGCCAGCAGAATGTTGAACAGGGCAAACCAGTGCCCCCAGCTGACCATCTGGGAGACTTTTTCACGGTAGCGCTGACGATTCGTCACCATAAACTGTTGTTCGTATCCCTTAATGGGCCGGGTCGTTGCTGACGGACGACTGTAAAGCCTGGGCGAACGATTTTGCGATCGCCTGACGCTGAGCCGGAGCAACGCTGGTGTTAATCAGGTTGGTGACCATATTTCCCAAAACCATCAGGGAGAGATCGGTCGGCGTTTTATGTTTTTCCAGTACGTTGACCAGCTCACTGAGCAGTTGTTCAACGTGTTCATCACTGTAGCGGGAATGTTGTGGCATAAATCAAAATCAGTTTGTTGATGAAAGGGCAACATATTACCGTAGCAACAGCTTTTTTTCCCCTTTTTTATCTGTTGTTGCACACATGTCCTGGTGGTGGTTGAATACCGCCCGGTCTAAAAGGAGAGTTTATCATGAGTCTGGAAATCAACCAGATTGCCTTGCACCAGCTTATCAAGCGTGATGAGCAAACCCTTGAAGTGGTGCTGCGCGATTCGTTACTGGAACCCACGGCGACCGTGGTGGAGATGATGGCAGAGCTGCATCGCGTCTATAGCGCCAAAAATAAAGCCTATGGCCTGTTCAACGAAGAGAGTGAACTGGCCGATAGCCTGCGCCTGCAGCGTCAGGGCGAAGAGGATTTCCTGGCGTTTAGCCGCGCCGCAACCGGGCGTCTGCGCGACGAACTGGCGAAATATCCGTTCGCCGACGGCGGGATCGTGCTGTTCTGCCACTATCGCTACCTGGCGGTCGAGTATCTGCTGGTTACCGTGCTGAATAACTTAAGCAGCATGCGCGTGAACGAGCAGCTGGATATCAGCTCAACGCATTATCTGGATATCAACCATGCGGATATCGTGGCGCGTATTGATTTGACCGAATGGGAAACCAACCCGGAGTCGACCCGCTACCTGACATTCCTGAAGGGGCGCGTGGGCCGCAAAGTGGCGGATTTCTTTATGGATTTCCTCGGTGCCAGCGAAGGTCTTAACGCCAAGGCGCAGAACAAAGGGCTGCTCCAGGCGGTTGACGACTTCACGGCTGAAGCGCAGCTCGATAAATCTGAGCGCCAGACCGTGCGTCAGCAGGTCTACAGCTACTGCAACGAACAGCTGCAGGCAGGGGAGGAGATCGAGCTGGAGTCCCTGTCAAAAGAGCTGGCGGGCGTCAGCGAAGTCAGCTTCCAGGAATTTACCGCAGAGAAGGGCTATGAGCTTGAAGAGAGCTTCCCGGCGGATCGCAGCACGCTGCGTCAGTTAACCAAGTTTGCGGGTAGCGGCGGCGGGTTAACCATCAACTTTGATGCGATGCTGCTGGGGGAACGTATTTTCTGGGATCCGGCCACCGATACGCTGACCATTAAAGGTACGCCGCCGAATCTGCGCGATCAGCTTCAGCGCCGCACCTCGGGCGGTAAATAGCAGGCACAAAAAACCCCGCAGAAGCGGGGTTTTTTTCGACAAGTTTGCGATTACGCGCGAACGAAGTCGATGTGAGTCAGTTTTGGCTTGAACGCGTGACGCTGAACAGCCTGAACTTTCACTTTTTCTTCTTTACCGCCAACAACGATGGTCAGAACTTCGCTGTAGAATTCAGCTTTGGTCTGCAGGTTCCACAGTTTGTCGTGATCCAGTTCGATTGCAACTGGAGCAGCTTCGCCACCGTAAACGATAGCCGGGAACTTGTTAGCGGTACGCAGGCGGCGGCTCGCACCCTTACCCTGCACGTTACGTACTTCTGCTTCGATAGTGAACATTGATTTCTCTCTGTATTTAAAACCCTACTACAGGCGACCCAGCAGCAGGTGAGTGTTCTGCCTCACGGATGTGAAGCGGGCGGCATTTTATACTCAAATGCCCCTCACATCAATGAAAAGTCCCGCTAACCGCGCAATTCGTTGGCGCGACGGAAGCGACCTTCGTAGTCAAAGAGCTTCTCGCGCACCTGCCAGAACTGGCCTTTCTTACGGGCGACGACAAAATCCGGATGGCGCAACAACACCTGCTGGCGCACGATATCGGCCACGGTTATCCAGCGCAGGGGCACGCCCGGCGTGCGGGTATGCGGGCGGATAAACAGCTGTTCGAAGGCCATTCGCTGGGCAGGCGTCTGAACCCGGAAGCGCTCGCTGACGTCCGCCCCGTCTTCGTCGTAATAGGTGATTTTCAACCACTCGCCTTTTTCATCGGCGCCGGGCTGCAGCGCCATGCCGGAACAGCGCAGCACCAGGGCATCTTTCAGCTTTAGCGCCGCTTTCAGCATGTCGTCCGGGTCAACCAGCACCGCGTCGCATTCCCGGCAGCGGCGGGCGGCAATGTCGTTTTCGGCGTTGCACTGCGGGCAGTTTTTGAACCGGAAGCGGAAATCGCACTGCTCGCGATGCCCGTCATCATCTTCAAACCAGCCCTGACAGCGGCGGCCAAAGTGTTCGATCAGCGTACCGTCGGCGGTGGTTTTTCCCCAGAAGGTGTTGGCAAACCCGCAGGCAGGGCAAAAGACCTGCACGGGCACGTTGTCGCTTTTCCCTTTTGGCGCGCCGACCTCAGGCGTATAGAGATCGTGGGGGTTACCGGCATAATCCAGAATCAGGCAGTCGGTTTTTCCCGGCGCCAGACGCAGGCCGCGGCCAACAATTTGCTGATACAGACTGACCGATTCGGTCGGGCGCAAAATGGCGATCAGGTCGACATGCGGGGCGTCAAAGCCGGTGGTCAATACCGACACGTTTACCAGATAGCGGAACCGCTGGGCTTTAAAGGCGTCAATCAGGCCGTCGCGCTCCGGGCCGGGCGTTTCGCCGGTGATTAACGCCGCGTCGCCGGCGGGCAGTAATCCGGTGATTTCACGCGCGTGCTCAACGGTGGCGGCAAAGATCATTACCCCCTTGCGCGTCGCGGCGAACTCCTCAATCTGGCTGATAATATGCGGCGTAATACGCTTCTGCTTTTTCAGCTCCTGATTGAGATCCGCTTCGCTGAATAAGCCGTTGCTCTGTGCCTGCAAACGGCTGAAATCGTACTGCACCACCGGCATATCCAGCCGTTCAGGCGGCGTCAGGTAGCCATGTTTAATCATGTAGCGCAGCGGAAGTTCGTAAATGCAGTCGCTAAACAGGGCCTTGTCATCACCGCGCACCATGCCGTGATAATGATAGCGATAGATCCAGCCTTTCCCCAGGCGAAACGGGGTCGCCGTCAGGCCCAGCAGGCGCAGGTGAGGATTCACCGCTTTCAGGTGAGCCAGGATTTGCTGGTACTGGCTGTCGTCGTCATCGCTGATGCGGTGACACTCGTCGACGATCAGCAGCGAAAATTCGTTGCGAAACAGGTCCAGATTGCGCGCCACCGACTGCACGCTGCCAAAAACCACTTTGCCGTGGCTCTCTTTGCGCTTCAGCCCGGCGGCGAAAATATCGGCTTCCAGCCCAAGCGCACAATACTTGGCGTGGTTTTGCGCGACGAGCTCTTTAACGTGCGCCAGCACCAGCACGCGACCACGGGCCAGACGCGCCAGTTCGGCGATGACCAGGCTTTTGCCTGCGCCGGTCGGGAGCACAATCGCCGCCGGCTCGCGATGTTTACGGAACCAGGCGAGGGTGGCGTCAACGGCTTCCTGCTGATAGGGACGAAGTGTAAAAGTCATGGGGTCTCGGTTTCGTTATTCCGCACATAGTATGCCACGAAACTTTTTCCCTTGAGTGGCGCAACCAGACCATTATACTGAACCGTTCCAGACTGCTTCTTTTTTCGGACCTGTTGTCCGACTTCCAGCACCATTAAGGCTAAAAAGATTTCATGCGACTTGATAAGTTTATCGCTCAGCAACTCGGCGTAAGCCGCGCTATTGCCGGGCGTGAAATTCGCGCCAGCCGCGTTACCGTGGATGGCGATATTGTGAGAGACAGCGCGTTCAAACTGCAACCTGACCATCAGGTGGAGTATGACGGCAATCCGCTGACCCAGCAGCACGGTCCGCGCTACTTCATGCTCAATAAGCCGGAAGGCTACGTCTGCTCAACGGACGATCCCGATCACCCGACGGTGCTCTATTTCCTCGACGAGCCGGTGGCGCACAAGCTGCACGCCGCAGGCCGCCTCGACATCGATACCACCGGTCTGGTGCTGATGACCGACGACGGGCAGTGGTCGCATCGCATTACTTCCCCGCGTCACCACTGCGAGAAAACCTATCTGGTCACGCTGGAGTCGCCGGTATCGGATGACACGGCAGAGCAATTCACGAAAGGCGTTCAGCTGCATAATGAAAAAGATCTGACCAAACCCGCCGTGCTTGAGGTGATCGCGCCGACGGAGGTCCGTCTGACCATCAGCGAAGGGCGTTACCATCAGGTGAAACGTATGTTTGCCGCGGTGGGGAACCACGTTGTTGGCCTGCATCGTGAGCGGATTGGTGCGATCGAACTCGATCCCGACCTGGCGCCAGGCGAATATCGCCCGTTAACGGAAGAAGAGATCGCCAGCGTCGGTCTGCCTTCGCACTAATTTCAGGAGAGCTCTGTGACCACCAGGCCACACTCGTCGTTCAAAATCGTCTTCATTCTTGGCCTGCTGGCCATGCTGATGCCGCTGTCTATTGATATGTACCTGCCCGCGCTGCCGGTCATTTCCGCGCAGTTTGGCGTTCCGGCGGGCAGCGCGCAGATGACGCTCAGCACCTATATTCTCGGCTTTGCCCTTGGCCAGCTGTTTTATGGCCCGATGGCGGACAGCCTTGGACGCAAGCCCGTTATTCTGGGCGGGACGCTGGTCTTTGCAGCCGCAGCGGTGGCCTGTGCGCTGGCGCAGACCATCGATCATCTGATTATCATGCGCTTCTTCCACGGTCTGGCGGCGGCAGCAGCAAGCGTGGTGATTAACGCCTTGATGCGCGATATCTACCCGAAAGAAGAGTTCTCCCGCATGATGTCGTTTGTCATGCTGGTGACGACGATTGCGCCGCTGGTGGCCCCGATGGCCGGTGGTGCGGTGCTGGTGTGGTTTAGCTGGCATGTGATTTTCTGGATCCTGGCCCTGGCCGCGCTGCTGGCCTCGGCGATGATCTTCTTCTTTATTGATGAAACGCTTCCCGTCGAGCGCCGTCAGAAATTCCACATCCGTACCACCATCGGCAACTTTGCCTCGCTGTTTCGCCATAAGCGCGTGCTCAGCTATATGCTGGCAAGCGGGTTCAGCTTCGCCGGGATGTTCTCCTTCCTGAGCGCCGGGCCGTTTGTCTACATCGAGCTGAACCACGTTTCGCCGCAGCACTTCGGCTATTACTTTGCGCTTAACATCGTCTTCCTGTTCATCATGACCATCATCAACAGCCGTTTTGTCCGGCGGGTGGGGGCGCTGAACATGTTCCGCGCCGGGCTGTGGATCCAGTTTGTGATGGCTATCTGGCTGGTGGTGAGCGCGTTTCTGGGCGTGGGCTTCTGGGCGCTGGTGGTCGGCGTAGCGGCCTTTGTCGGCTGCGTGTCGATGGTGTCATCTAATGCGATGGCGGTGATCCTGGATGAGTTTCCGCATATGGCGGGCACCGCCTCTTCCCTGGCGGGGACGTTCCGCTTCGGCATCGGCGCTATTGTTGGCGCGTTGCTTTCGATGGCTACCTTTACGACGGCATGGCCCATGCTGTGGGCGATGGCTTTTTGCGCAACCAGCTCGATACTCTTCTATCTTTACGCCAGCCGACCGCGAAAAGCGGCCCACTAAAACACAGAGAAGGCCCGGCAGGGCCTTTTTTGTTGATGCATATCAACCAAACCCCCGTTCGTTTATTCCGTGTTTGTTTATTTTATGTAAAATCTATTTGTGTAAAAAGTCACATCATTGTATTCAAAAAGGTTGAGTTAGATCGCAGAAACGGGTACATATAGCGCCGACGCGAGCCAGGAAACGGATAAAAAAGCGCTGAATAGTGCAGGCTGGCGATGATGTGTTACTATAAATGTAAATAAATTGTGAAGTAAATTTTGCTTCCGGGGAACGAACGTGAATACATTACAACTCTCCATTGTCCATCGCTTGCCCCAGAGCTATCGCTGGTCGACGGGTTTTGCAGGTTCGAAAGTTGAACCGATTCCGCAAAACGTCACGGGCTGTGAAAACTGCCTGGTAGCACTCAAGCTGTTGAGCCCGAGCGACGAAAATGCATGGCGGGTGATGGAGCGTCTCAGTCAGGCCCTGACGGATATCGAAGTGGATAGCTCCGTGCTGGAGTGTGAAGGTGAGCCGTGCCTGTTTGTGAAGAGCCAGGACGAGTTTGCCGCCACCTGCCGTCTGAAGAATTTTGGCGTTGCCATCGCGGAGCCTTTCTCCGGCCAGTACCCGTTCTGACCGCTAGTCTGCCGACAACAGCTGGCGCGTGTAGCGCTGCGTTGGCGCGCTAAATACGCGCTGGCACTCACCCTGCTCGACCACTTCTCCCTGTCGCAACACAATCACCTGATGGCATAGCGCTCGTACCACCTGAAGATCGTGGCTGATAAATATATAGGCCAGCCTGTGCTTTTCCTGAAGCCCTTTCAGCAGGGCCAGGATCTGCGCCTGAACGGTTCTGTCCAGCGACGACGTTGGTTCATCCAGAATGATCAGCTCCGGCTTCAGGATCAGCGCGCGGGCAATGGCGATACGCTGGCGCTGCCCGCCGGAGAATTCAGCCGGATAGCGGTGGCGCGTCCCGGCATCTAAGCTCACTTCGGCCATCACCCGCATAACTTCCTGCTCTCGCTGCTGAGCGTTCAGGCCGGGCTGATGTACGCGCAGACCCTCTTCGATAATCTGTAACACGCTGAGCCGTGGATTAAGCGAGGAGTTGGGATCCTGAAACACCACCTGCATGCGGGGCCGCACGGGCAGCATCTGGCGGCGGTTCCAGCGGTGCAGCGGCATATCGTCAAAGAAGATCTCGCCCTGCGAGGTAATTAAGCGCAGCAGCGCCAGACCGGTGGTGCTTTTGCCGGAACCGGATTCGCCCACCAGCCCCAGGGATTCTCCCGGGCGCAGCGAGAAGCGGATGTGTTTCAGCACCGGATTCTGGTCGACGATGCGTCGCAAAATACCTTTGCGGATCGGGAACGAGACGGACAGATCCTCAACGCGCAGCAGCGGTGTGCTGTCCGCCTTGAGGGGAACCGGGTCGCCGGAGGGTTCGCTGTCGAGCAAACGCTGCGTATAGGGGTGCTGCGGCGCGCTCAGCAGCGTGGACGCGGTATCCTGTTCAACGCATCGTCCGTTTTGCATCACCGCGACGCTGTCGGCCAGCTTTCTCACAATGCTCAGGTTGTGCGTGATAAACAGCAGGCTCATGTTCAGCTCGTCACGCAGCTCCCGCAGCAGCGTCAATATTTGCGCCTGTACCGTCACGTCCAGCGCCGTTGTGGGCTCGTCGGCAATCAACAGCTCGGGGCGAGTGAGCAGGGCCATGGCGATCATCACCCGCTGGCGTTCGCCGCCGGAAAGCTGATGCGGAAAATCATTCAGCCGTTTGGCCGCATTGCGTATGCCTGTTCGCTCCAGACAGTCCAGAATTTCTCCCCGCGCGGCCTCTTTGCGCATCCCCCGGTGCAGGGAGAGCACTTCATAGAGCTGTTTCTCCAGGCTGTGCAGCGGGTTGAGGGAAACCATCGGCTCCTGGAAGATCATGGCGATTTTGTTGCCGCGAATACCGCGCAGGGTATGTTCGTCGGCATGCAGCAGCGAGCTGCCGTGAAACAGAATATCCCCTTGCGGGTAGCTCACCGGCGGGGACGGCAACAGGCGCAGGATAGAGAGTGCCGAAACGCTCTTGCCTGAACCCGACTCGCCCACCAGGGCCAGCGTTTCCCCGGTCTGGATCTGCAGCGACAGGTCGGTGACCACGGTGCGCGTCTCGCCCTGCTTTGAAAAAGCAATCGACAGGTTATCAATACTAAGAAGAGGCTGGGTCATTTTATACCGCCTTGTTCGGATCGAAGGCATCGCGCACGGCTTCGCCAATAAAAATCAGCAGCGACAGCAGCACGGCCACGGAAAGAAAGGCGGCGATGCCTAACCACGGCGCCTGCAGGTTGTTTTTACCCTGCAGCAGCAGTTCGCCGAGCGACGGGGAACCCAGCGGTAGCCCGAAACCAAGAAAATCCAGCGAGGTGAGGGTGGTGATCGAGCTGCACAGAATAAACGGCAGGAAGGTGAGCGTTGCCACTACCGCGTTGGGCAGCATGTGGCGGAAGATAATCCCCCGGTCGCTCACGCCAAGCGCCTGCGCGGCGCGAATGTAGTCGAAATTGCGGGTACGCAGGAACTCCGCGCGCACCACGCCCACCAGCGCCATCCAGCCGAACAGGACGGTGATACCTAACAGCCACCAGAAGCCAGGCTGCACCACGCTGGAAAGCAGGATGATCAGGAACAGCGTTGGCATGCCTGACCAGACTTCAATCACCCGCTGGCCCCACAGATCAATTTTCCCGCCGTAGTAGCCCTGAACGGCGCCCGCCACGACGCCCATTACGCTGGAGAATATTGTCAGCATCAGCCCAAAGAGAAGCGAGATTCGCGTGCCGTACAGGATGCGCGCCAGCACGTCGCCGCCGTTAGCATCGGTTCCCAGCCAGTTTTGCGCGGAGGGCGGGGAAGGGAACGGAGTCGTGGTGGCGAAGTTAATGCTGTTGGCGCCAAAGCGCACCGGCGCCCAGAGCGCCCAGCCGTGCTGTTCGATCTGCTGGCGAAGCCACGGATCCTGATACTCCGCCGGTGTTGCAAACGGGCCGCCGAAGTCGCTTTCGCTGTAGTTGGCGATAACCGGCACGTACCAGCGGTCGTTAAAATGCACCAGCAACGGCTTGTCGTTGGCGATCAGTTCCGAACACATGCTTAAGGCAAACAGCACGGCAAAAATCCACAGCGACCAGTAGCCGCGGCGGTTGTGGCGAAAACGGGCCCAGCGGGCCTGGTTGACGGGGCTTAAACGCGGCATCAGCGGCCCTCAAAATCGATTCGGGGATCGACCAGCGTATAGCTGATATCACTGATGATATTCAGCAGCAGGCCAATCAGGGTGAAAATATAGAGTGTGCCGAACATCACCGGATAGTCGCGCGACACGGTAGCCTCATAGCCCAGCAGCCCCAGGCCGTTGAGTGAGAACATGACCTCTATCAGCAGCGAGCCGGTAAAAAACATGCCGATGAACGTGGCCGGAAACCCGGCGATCACCAGCAGCATGGCGTTACGGAACACGTGTTTCCACATGATCTGCTTCTCGCTCACGCCCTTGGCGCGGGCCGTGACAACGTACTGCTTACGAATTTCATCGAGAAAGGCGTTTTTGGTCAACATGGTCAGGGCCGCGAACCCGCCGATGACCGTGGCCAGCACCGGCAGCGTGATATGCCAGAGATAGTCAGTGATTTTCTGATACCACGGCAGGGAGCTGAAATCGGCGGAGACCAGCCCCCGCAGCGGGAAGAGGTCGAAATAACTTCCCCCGGCAAAAAAGACAATCAGCAGGATGGCAAACAGAAACGCCGGGATGGCGTAGCCGATAATGATGAACGTGCTGCTCCAGATATCAAACCGGCTGCCGTTATACACCGCTTTGCGGATCCCGAGCGGTATAGAGACCAGATAGATAATCAGCGTTCCCCACAGCCCCAGCGTTATCGAAACCGGCAGGCTTTGCTTGATCAACGTTAATACTGACGCACTGCGAAACAGGCTGTCGCCAAAATCAAAGCGGATGTAATCCCAAAGCATCTTGAAATAGCGCTCGTGAATCGGTTTGTCAAAGCCGTAGCGGTGGGTGATCTCGGCGATCACCTCCGGATCCAGCCCGCGTCCGCCGCGATAATGGCTTTCGCTGATATTCCCTACGCCGGTTCGCGCATGGCTCGCGCCCATCCCTTCACTGCCGACGCCGGGCATGCCGCCGCTGTTGCCAAATTCAATGGCGGCAATCGCCTGATCGACCGGGCCGCCGGGGGCGATTTGCACGATAAAAAAGTTAATCGTGATGATGGCCCACAGGGTGGGGATAATCAGCAGGAGACGACGGAGAAGATAGGCACCCATGATGATTCCTTATCGCCGCTCAGCGGGAAGTCTGGCGGCTTTGTTAACGTCATACCACCAGGTATCAAAGCCCAGGGAGTAGACAGGGCGCACGGCAGGCACGGAGAACTTGTCCCAGCGCGCAAGGCGATCTTCGCCCATATACCACATCGGCAGCATGTAGTAGTTCCAGGTTAAGACCCTGTCGAGGGCGCGCCCGAGAGGCAGGAGCTTTTCTTTATCCCCCTGCGCCGCCACTATTTTGGCAATTAGCGCATCAATCGCCGGGCTTTTTACCCCCGGCGCATTGTATGAGGAGTCGATGTAGCTGGAGGCCCAGGAGATTTGCAGGTCCGAGCTGGGCCACGGCTGGGCGGGCCACAGGCGCAGCATCATGTCGTAATCACGGCTGCGCATGCGGCTGGTGATCTGCGCGTTATCAACCTGGCGAATGTTCATGGTCACGCCCAGCCGCTCAAGGTTGTGCTTAAACGGCAGTACCCACTGATCGTTGCCCCCGGACGAGAGCAGCAGCTCAAAGCTGAGAGGCTTGCCCGTTTTGGCATCCACACGCTTTTGATTTTTCAGGTGCCAGCCCGCGTCATCCAGCAGTTTGCTGGCTTTCAGCAAGTTGTCGCGGTCGTAACCGTCACCGTTTGACGCGGGCGACTGAAACACGGTGGTGAAAACCTCCGGCGGTAGCTCCGCTTTCAGCGGGGCCAGCAGGACCAGCTCGTCGGCTTTCGGGTAATCGCGCGCGGCATATTCGGTGTTCTGGAAATAGCTGTTGGCGCGGCTGTAAGCCCCGTAAAACAGCGCTTTGTTCATCCACTCAAAATCAAAGGCCAGGGAAATGGCTTCGCGCACCCGGCGGTCATTAAATACCGGACGCTGAATATTAAACGCCAGCCAGCGGGTGTCCTGGGCAGACTCATTTTTGTGCTCGTCTTTGACGATATAGCCTTTTGCGAAATTTTTGCCGATATAGCGGGTCGCCCAGTTTTTGGCGCTGCTTTCTACGCGTAAATCGAAGGCACCGGCTTTGAACGCTTCAAACGCCACGTTATCGTCGAGGTAGTAATCATAGCGAAGGGTGTCGAAATTCCAGCGCCCGCGGTTTACCGGCAGGTCTGCTGCCCAGTAGTCTTTCACGCGAGAGTAAACGACATATTGCCCCATGCGCCAGTCGGTGATGCGGTATGGGCCGCCTGCCAGCGGCGGCGTGGAAAGCGGGTCGCTTAGCTTATGATTTTTCCAGAACGATTCAGGCATCACCGGCAGCGAGAACAGGCTAAGCATGTTCTCTTTGTTCGGTTCGCTCAGCTCGATGCGCACGGTGAGCGGCGCGATGGCTCTAACGGATGCGCCTTTATACACGATGCGGAACTGGGGGACGCCTTCGGTCATGAATTTATGGAAGGTGAACGCCACGTCGCTGGCCTTCACCGGCGTACCGTCGTGAAAACGTGCTCGCGGATTCAGCGAGATTTCCGCCCAGGCGAAGTTATCGGCGTAACGCACGTTCTCGGCAATCAGCGGATAATAGCTGCCGGGCTCATCATCCGACGTGACGAAGAGCGTATCGTAAAGCGATTCCGTTCGCGCGGCCGCCACGCCGCGCAGGGCGAAGCGGTTGAAGTTGTCGAATGTTCCCGTGGCGGAAAGCGTGACCTTTCCGCCCTTCGGCGCGGCAGGGTTAACGTAATCGAAGTGCGTAAAATTGACCGCATATTTCGGCTCGCCAATCACCGCGAAGGCGATATTCTCTTTGATGGCTTGCGCCTGGCTGGACAGGCTCGTTAGTGCCAACATCAGCAACATGAAGCGCATAAGCATCTCGCGGCGGCTCCCTCTTTTACAGTCCGACTCGGTTAAGCTGAATAATAAGTGACGTCACGGGCAATGTGAAATTAATCACCCCCGGGCGAAATATCAGGCCGCCATTCGCGGAACTGCGCCAGCGGCATCGGGCGGCTAATCCAGTATCCCTGCAGGAAATTAACGCCGTGTTCGCGTAGCCAGGCGGCCTGTTCCGGCGTTTCCACCCCTTCAGCGACGGTCGACATATTCAGTCGTCTTGCCAGCGTCAGGACGGCATCCAGCACCGGCGACGTCACGGTCTCAGTGCCAATTGCATTAACAAAGCCGCGGTCGATCTTGAGATAGTCCATGGTGAAATGCTCAAGATAAATCAGCGCGCTGTGGCCGGTGCCAAAATCATCAATGGCTATCTCAAACCCTTCGTTGTGTAGCCATTCGAAGAGGCTGTTGGCTTCCCGATGATTGAGCATGTCGCGTTCGGTAATTTCCAGCACGATCTGGAAGTAATCCTGCGGCAGTAGCGCTTTGAAGGTGCGCATATCGTCTTTGAAGCTTTCTGCATGCAGATGCCCCGGCGCAATGTTGATGCCCACCTTTGCTCCCGGAGGTAACAGGGTTTGTAACACGGGCGCATCGTGAATGATAAGGTCAAAGAGATGCAGCGTCAGCGGGACAATCAGCTTCTGCGCTTCGGCAAAGTTGATAAACGCGTCCGGCGGAATTTCCCCCATCGTCGGGTGTTTCCAGCGCATCAGCACTTCAAGCCCGGTCATCTGGAGCGATTTAGCATCGACGACGGGCTGATAAACCACATAAAACTGACCGCGCTTAATCGCGCTTAAAATCTCTTTACCCGGATTGAGGCGAATGCTGAGGATATAGTAGTTGAGCGATCCGGCACAAATGCCGCATACCAGCCCAAAGAACAGGGCATAGAGAATTTCATCGCTGGTCCATGCGTCCGCATACAGGTTTATGGTCAGGGGGACGTCTTTCAGCGTCGCGGTTCGGGTCGGCGTTTCGTGCAGATCTTGCGCGTTGACCAGCGTGCCGGACTGCGTTGACAGCGCGTGATCGCCAATGATGATGGCGATGCCGGCAAATTCGTCCTGGCGAGCGGTGTAGAGCAGGTAAGGCGTCAGATTGAGATTCACCGAGGTGAACACGCCGCCGTCCTTCACCAGCGGATTACGGTACCAGATGGCAATCGCGGGCTTGTTGGGCAACATGGGGGTGCCAGGAAGCAACGCCATATCAATCTGTTTGTCGATGTGCAGCTCGGGGATCAGCTCCTCCATCGGGGAATTCATCGGCCCCGTGGCAGAAGAGCAGAACGCCATTTTGTCTCTGACCAGCAGGAATGCGCGAACGTTAACGCTAAAGGCAGCGCGCGAGGTAAGCTCCTGATTGACGTCGTGACAGCTGTTTAACGTGAGCGGCTGGAGCACATCGATAGAATTTTTTAACTCATCGAAGTAGCTCTCCATATAGATGCTCACATCGTGGATCAGGGTGTCGAATTTGACTTCCCGCTTGTGGTAGCTCCAGAAAAATTGCAACGAACCCAGGAGCAGGGCGGCGATCAGGCCTGTGATGATGCTGAGGATCAGTATTTTTCGATTGCTGGAGAAATAGCGGGTGAACATAGACGTCGTGATTCCTGAAATGCCGCTGGATGTATTCAGTGTAACGGGCAAAAAAAAACACTGCCGAAGCAGTGCTTTTTTTCATCATATCGTCAGCCAAGGGATAACCAACGATACGATAGTCATATTAACTGCGGGTCAGTACGCGGCGTGCTTCGTTGTAGCGCTTCTTCCAGTACGGTTCATTCATGCTGGAAATGGTCACACCGCTACTGGTGGAGGCATGTACAAACTGGTCATTACCAATGTAGATGCCAACATGTCGACCTGTAGAACCGGCACGGAACAGGACTAAATCACCGGTGCGCAGTTTAGTACGTGAAATCGACTTGCCCATCTCCTGCTGTTCATAGGTTGAACGCGGAAGATCTAACCCAAACTGCTCACGGAACGTACGCTGTACAAAACCGGAACAATCAATACCTGTTTTTGTGCTGCCGCCAAGACGATAGCGCACGCCTTTCCAGTCAGCATACTGGTCCATAATGCGGGACTTCACGTCCAGATTACGTACCATATTTTCAAATTCATCCTGAGAGGCTTGCAGTGACGAGGAATCTTCCATTCCCACAACACGCGTCTCAGGATGCATATTCTTTGCGGTGTTAGATGTACTACATGCAGACAACAGTACCGCGACTGCTATCGCCGGGATCCCCCGTAAGATATATCTCAGAAACGGTTGAGATTTGACCATTTTGTTTATTATCCCTTGAAGTCCTTAACGACAAATATCGTTATAAAAATGCCAAACGTGACGAGACTAATTATCTGTTCACATTGAGACAATTCTTTCTGGTCACATTTGTGGCTCAGCGCACAAAATTATTCGCCATTGAAATAATTATCTCTATGGGGCAAAACGAGTTCGAGATTAACCGATTGCCTGGGGTAATGCGAGTAAAAAAAGCCTTTTTTTTATAAGAAAATGTGATACAGAAAGTAAAAACATGGAAATGCTCAAAATACCGGCAGATCCGCCGCGTAATCGCGTAATTGATTCATTTTTATCATGAATATGATGACGAGAATATGACAGTGGGGAAAGATCGCGGCGAGAACGCTATCAGGGATCATGTCGATCCCTGATAGCTCACGTTAATTTAGGTTAGTTATTTGTTTAATTATTGTTGCGCCCTGCCGGGAAGATAGCGATCGAACAGCGCTATTATCCTGTCGCTCAGTGGGGTCATTAAACACCACGGCAGCGCAATCAGCGCCACGGAGAGCGAACCGACGGCAATATCGGTAAACCAGTGAGCGCCAATCATTACGCGCGGGAAGGCAAAAACCACAAAAATAATCAGGGCTATGGCAAAGGCTTTTCTGCCAAAATAGCGAAGCATAATGGCGGAAAAAATAAGCAGCATCATACCGTGATCGCCGGGGAAGCTGTCCTTCGACGCATCTTTTGTTGGAATATGCAGCAGTTCGCTGACGCGATAAATATCGGTGAAGAATAGCGTTGGGCTTGAGCGCTTAACTGGAATAATCGCGGTTGCCAGCTGGTTAATGGCGACGGCAAACAGCAGCATTACCAGACCGATAATGAGAATACGCCGACGCCCGGCTTTATCCTCTTTCAGCCAGAAAGAGAGCATCAGGCAGCCCATGGCCAGCAGCGAGAAGCCGTCGAAGGCGCGATTGTTGGTAATTGCCACCAGCCACAGGAACGCGTTGCTCTTCACCAGCTCCTGGTTAAAGAAGTGAAAAATGGCAGAATCCAGCGGGAACCAGAAACCATGATCCGCCGGGATATACCAGGAGAAGAAAAGCGCCAGACCGGCGACATTAAGCAGTAATATCAGGGGAAATCGAGTTGTCATAACGTTCTGCATAGAGTGAAAACTGGGGCAACGTTAGCCGCCCGAACTTAAACGAATCCTCAACAGGCTGGACTGGAGGGCATTCCAGTCGGCGTTAACCGCACTAATTAACTCTATTCGGCTGTCAGGCGGCGCTACATTCTGCGTTTCAATAAAGAAATCGTCACCCTGACGGTTGATCCTTACCAGCCCGTCTGGGGTGCGCATGATCCCTTTCACGCGATCGACGGGAGCAAGTCGGGCCCACTCCAGGATCCCAATGGTGTCAAAAACGGTTTCAGCATCAAATATCCATCCGCAGGCCTGATATCCCTGGCCGCTGTTCAGGTTACGACGCCAGCGCTGATGTTCCGGCAGGCTGAGAGCGGCTAAACCCTGCTTAACCGGATGACTGTGCGAATGAGCCGCACTGGCAGGCAGCTCGGTGAGGTTCAGACGAGGAAGGTCAAGCAGGGCGCTATCAATATTCCCCTGTGTGGCCTGCACCCGCGTGCGGTTGCCGCCGAAATGCTGCCACCATGCGTCCAGCGCGGCCTGGCTTTCAGGCGTGGCGCGATCTGCTTTATTCGCGACAATAACGTCAGCCGAGGCGAGCTGATCGCGGAAATTCTCATTGGCCACCGTCTTGTCATCCAGAAGCTGACGCGGATCGAGCAGGCACAGGGTGGCGCGCAGATCGATCCACGGCTCGTAAACCGGGGCGGTCAGTAAATCGAGGATCTGCTTGGGGTGACCCAGCCCGGTGGGTTCAATCAGCAGGCGGTCAGGTTTGCCCTGACGCAGCAGGGTATTAAGCCCGACCTGCATCGGCAGGCCATTGACGCAGCACATGCATCCGCCGGGGATCTCTTTAATCATCGCGCCGCTGGATGACAGCAACGCGCCGTCAATGCCCACCTCGCCAAATTCATTGACCAGCACGGCCCATTTCTCGGCCGGATCTTTATTTGCCAGCAGGTGGAGAATTGAGGTGGTTTTACCGCTGCCGAGAAAACCGGTGATGAGGTTGGTTTTGGTCACATGCGCTCCAGATGAGAATGGTGATGCTATAACACTATTCTCTCTATCCTGGCGAAAAACGTGACCGGTGAGAAGGGGAAGGGCGAACGGAGATCTCATCCGTTCGCGTTAAGCGCAATAATCGTTAAACATTTAACGTTTCGATAACAGCCTGACGCGCGCCGTGGCGGGTGATGCGCTGGTATGCCTGGCTGACAGCCTCCACAAAGACGCTGTTTTGTGCGAGATCGTGACCAAAGACCTCGCTGAGCCCCAGCAGCGCGTTAACGCGGTCGGTATCGCTGCTGGCGTCAACGATGGCGCGGATTTTATCGCTGAGGGGATCGCGAACGTCAATCGCGTTGCCATGGTCGTCGGTACCGCTGACGTAGCGTATCCAGCCGGCCACGCCCAGGGCCAGCAGCGACCACGGTGTTTTTCGCTCAAGATGAACGCGGATCCCGTCCAGCATTCTTTGCGGAAGCTTCTGGCTACCGTCCATCGCGATTTGCCAGGTCCGATGCTGGAGTGCCGGGTTGGCAAAGCGCTCCAGCAGGCTATCTGCGTAGGCGGTGAGGTCGACATCCTTAATGCGTAACGTCGGCGCCTGTTCGTCCAGCATCAGCCGACGGGCGGCTTCGCGGAACGCAGCGTCCTCCATGCATTCATTAATATGGGCGTAGCCCGCGAGGTACCCCAGATACGCCAGGAAAGAGTGGCTGCCGTTGAGCATGCGCAATTTCATCTGCTCCCAGGGCAGAACATCCTGCACCATCTGAACGCCCGCTACTTCCCACTCCGGACGGCCGGCGACAAAATTATCTTCCACCACCCACTGAATAAATGGTTCACAGCTGATGGCGCACGGATCTTCAACGCCGAGCGCATCGGTGATTTCCGCCAGTGAAGCGTCCGTCGCGGCGGGAACAATTCTGTCGACCATCGTTCCCGGGAAGCTCACGTGGCTGTCAATCCATTCAGACAGCGCTGCAGAACGCTTTTGCGCCATGCCCAGCACCGCGTTTTTCACCACGTGCCCGTTATCAGGGATATTGTCGCAGGAGAGCACGGTAAACGCAGGCAAGCCGCGCTCGCGGCGGCGGTGGAGCGCTTCGACCAGGATCCCGGGGGCGGAATGTGGCTCTGAGGGATTCTCAAGATCGTGGATTATCCGGGCGTTGTGCAGATCGAGTTTCCCGGTCGCGGGATCGATGCAATAGCCTTTCTCCGTGATGGTGAGCGACACAATCGCAACCTGAGGTTCGCAAAATTTCTCAATAATGGCGGGCAGAGAGTCCAGCTTTGCGTTCAGGCATTCATGGACGGCACCGACGATAATCGCCTCATTGCCTTCTGCCCCTTTCTCCAGCACGGTGAACAGGTGATCCTGCGCGCGCAGCTGGCTCATCAGCACGTCGCCGCTGAAGAGGCTAATCTCACAAATACCCCAGTCGCCGCCTTTTTCATTCAGCACCCGATTTGTTAACAATGCCTGGTGCGCACGGTGGAACGCGCCAAAGCCAAAATGGACGATGCGTGAGCGTAATTGCGCGCGATCGTAGCGAGGTTGCTGAACACGGGCAGGAAGGGCGGTGGAGGCAATTGTCTTCATGAGATACACACCTGATTAACCATTAATTAACAATGCCAGTGTAAAGTTATATGACAGCAAATAAAATTGGTGAGCCGTAAATATCCCCGTTCTGTGAGTTTGATCAATCAATGTGAGGCGGTATATTGACCCCTGGCGGCAAACATGTATGGTAGTCGTCATTGCAGTAACGCATATTGGTATAACAACTTTAGAGGGTGAGGCAATGGAACAAACCTGGCGTTGGTACGGGCCGAACGATCCGGTTTCTCTTGATGATGTGCGCCAGGCTGGCGCAACGGGTGTCGTCACGGCGCTGCATCATATTCCTAACGGTCAGGTATGGCCGGTTGAAGAAATTCAACAGCGTCAGGCGCTGCTGGCGGAGAAGGGGTTAACCTGGTCTGTGGTAGAGAGCATCCCGGTTCACGAAGACATCAAAACCCATTCCGGGGAGTACCAGACCTGGATTGCTAACTATCAGCAGAGCATTCGCAACCTGGCGGCCTGCGGCATTGATACGGTTTGCTATAACTTCATGCCCATCCTCGACTGGACGCGTACCGATCTTGAATATCAGATGCCGGACGGCTCGAAAGCGCTGCGTTTCGACCAGATCGCCTTCGCGGCGTTTGAGCTGCACATTCTGAAACGTCCCGGTGCCGAAGCGGATTACACCGCGGAAGAGCAGCAGCAGGCGCTCGAATGGTTCAATGCAGCCAGCGACGCGGACATCGAAAAGCTGACCCGTAATATTATTGCGGGCCTGCCGGGAGCTGAAGAGGGGTATACCCTGGATCAGTTCCGCGCGCGCCTGGCGGAATACGGCGATATTGATAAGCAGCAGCTGCGTGAAAACATGGCGTACTTCCTGCGCGCTATCGTGCCGGTTGCTGAAGAGGCAGGGGTACGCCTCGCCGTGCACCCGGACGATCCGCCGCGTCCTATCCTCGGCCTGCCGCGCATTGTTTCCACAATTGAAGATATGCAGTGGCTGAAAGAGACGGTAAACAGCATCTATAACGGCTTCACCATGTGTACCGGCTCCTACGGCGTGCGGGCGGATAACGATCTGGTGCGGATGATTGAAACCTTTGGCGATCGTATCCACTTCACGCATCTGCGCGCGACCTGCCGCGAGGACAACCCAAAAACCTTCCACGAGGCGGCGCACCTGGGCGGCGATGTGAATATGGTGGCGGTGGTAGACGCTATTCTGGCGGAAGAGGCGCGTCGCAAGCAGGCGGGCGATGTGCGTCCTATCCCGTTCCGTCCGGATCACGGCCACCAGATGCTGGACGATCTGCGTAAGAAAACCAACCCAGGCTATTCGGCGATTGGCCGTCTTAAAGGGATGGCGGAAGTGCGCGGCGTCGAGCTGGCGCTGAAGATGACGAAGTATCCGGAGCTTCTGTAAGCTCTGTTGCCCGGTGGCGCTAAGCTTACCGGGCCTACAAAAAAAAACCGGCCTGAAAGCCGGTTTTTGTGTTTTTGTTGGTCGGGTAAGGCGAAGCCGCCACCCGACAAATGCCGCAATCAGTCGGCGCGGCCCATATAGCGTTTTTCTTCGATATGGATGCGGATCTTCTCGCCAGCGGAGAGGTATTCCGGCACCTGCACAACCAGGCCGGTGGTCAGGGTAGCCGGTTTGTTGCGCGCACTTGCTGATGCGCCTTTGATACCTGGTGCGGTTTCCACGATTTCCAGATCGACGGTCTGAGGCAGCTCCAGCGCCAGCAGCACGCCGTCCCAGGTCAGGACCTGCATGTCAGGCATGCCGCCTTCAGGGATGAACAGCAGCTCTTCTTCAATCTGATCTTTGGTGAAGATGTACGGGGTGTAATCTTCTTTATCCATGAACACGTATTCGTTGCCGTCGATGTAGGAGAAATCAACGTAGCGACGGGTCAGGGTCACGGTATCGACGATATCGTCACCTTTAAAGCGCTCTTCCACCTTCAGGCCGGTACGCACATCGGCGAAACGCATTTTGTACAGCGTTGCTGCACCACGGGCGCTGGGTGCCTGAATATCGATATCTTTCACAATCAGCAGTTTGCCGTTGTAATTCAGCACTATACCTTTCTTTATTTCGTTCGCTCTTGGCATTGCAGTAATCCTGTTTACGGGAGGTAAAAAATATCGCGCCAAATTACTCGCGCGCGGCCTTTCAGGCAAGAGGAATTCGTGGCTTTTGCTATCAATACGCAAAAGGTGTTACTGTGCGCGCGATGCCCGACTGCGCGGGCGATCGTCAGCGAAAGAGAGCATTTATGGATTGCCGTCCCGATTGTGGCGCGTGCTGTACTGCACCGTCCATTTCAAGCCCCATTCCAGGAATGCCGGAGGGCAAGCCTGCCAATACCCGCTGCGTTCAGCTCTCGGAAACGAACCTGTGCATGATCTTTGGCTCACCGCTGCGTCCGAAGGTCTGCTCCGGGCTTCAGCCCACGGCCGAAATGTGTGGCAGCACGCGCGAGCAGGCGATGACGTACCTTCTTGAGCTTGAATCGCTCACCGCACCTTAAACGTCTTTAATCTTCGCCAGACAGCCCATCGTCAGCGTACACATCACCAGCGCAATCCAGAACACCGTGTGATAGTTCCAGATTTCGGCCACAACACCGGCCATTGAGCCGGCAATAATCCAGCCCACGCGGGTGGTATTAGTATAAAGGGTGGTGGCAGAGCCTGCCTGGCCCGGCATCAGGTCCTGGAAATAGAGCATGCCTATCCCGGCGAGAATGCCAATATAGATGGCGTTCAGCAGCTGTAACGCCAGCAATAGCTCATGCGTATGTACCGTTAGCATGCCGAGATAGAACAGCAGACCGGCGACGGCGGCGATGCGCATTAAAAAACGTTTCCCGAAGCGCTTTGCGTAATAGCCTGCGATAAGCATGGTCGGGATCTCAAGCCCGGCCGCGGTGCCCATCATGATGCCCGCCAGCTTCTCCGACAGGTGCAGTTCATTGATAATAAACAGCGGCATATTGATGATATAGAGGCTATTGGTGCCCCACATCAGCGTGCAGATCGCGAACAGGAGCAGGGCATCGCGGCGGTTACGGCGCGGCGCTTCCAGCACGCCCGTTGCTACTTTGGGCTCTTTGCGCATGGACGGCAGGAAGAACCACACCAGCGCGCCGCACGCCACAAACGCGACCGCCGCGCTCAGGTACATCACCGTAAAGCCAAAACCCATCGCCAGCGCGTAAGCCAGCGGCGGGCCAATCACCCACGCCAGCGACACCTGTGCACGCAGGACAGAGCTGAACATCACCGCTTCACGTCCGGTATGGTCGGCGTGTTCGCGGGCAAGCGCGAACAGCTGTGGGTTCGCCGTCGAACCAAAGCTGCTCAGGAATACCCCGACGAAAAGCAGAATGAAGTAGTTGCGGTTCCAGGCAAACAGAACGCAGGCCAAAACCCCCAGCAGGCAGCAGAAAACGATCAGGCTTTTACGATCGCCTTTTCTGTCGGACCGCCCCGCCAGGAACTGACTGACCAGGATGCCGATGATGGCGCTTCCGGTAAAAAAGAAGCCAACCAGCGCCGGACGAACATGAACCTCATTGGTCAAAAATAAGCTCAGCGTCGGCGTCTGTAACGCACCGGCAATGCCCGTGAAGAAGGCAACAATCAGGAAGGCCGCTGAGGTCAAATCAAAGGGCTTCTGCGAGGCAGCCGCAGGGATGTTATGCATGTTTTATAATTAGCGAGTAGCAGAGAGGGGCGGAGTGTACGCCGTCAGCTAAAAAATAAACAGTGGGTGCGGTCAATGATGCCACGAAAAATCAAAATGGCATTTCATCTTGCATTCACATCGGCTGACCTTAGCTGAAACTGACTTGCTGAACTTCAGCAAAATTCAGCTGAACGAAGAAGAAATGTGCTGTATCTCTAAATTCTGCAATCTGAAATACGAGTTTTCTTGCAAGGCATTGCAGAAAGCGCAAGACTTTTTGAAACGTTTCAGCGCTATCTTGTTTTAACAAACGGAGCAGGCTAGCGCATTTTTTCTCATTAAAGCTGAAACGATTCAAGTTCAGCAGGAGTGGAGAACCATGTTCCAGTTATCTGTTCAGGATATCCACCCGGGCGCTCAGGCCGGGGATAAAGAAGAGGCTATTCGCCAGGTTGCCGCTGCGCTTGTGCAGGCGGGTAACGTCGCGGACGGCTATGTAAACGGCATGCTGGCCCGCGAGCAGCAGACCTCAACCTTCCTCGGCAATGGCATTGCCATTCCGCACGGTACAACCGACACCCGCGATCAGGTGCTGAAAACCGGCGTTCAGGTTTATCAATTCCCGCAGGGCGTGCTCTGGGGCGACGGTCAGGTGGCGTATGTGGCTATCGGTATCGCGGCCAGCAGCGACGAACACTTAGGCCTGCTGCGTCAGCTGACGCATGTCCTGAGCGATGACGACGTGGCTGAGCAGCTCAAGTCCGCTACCACAGCTGAAAAGCTGCGCGCCCTGCTGATGGGCGAAAAACAGAGCGAAGCGCTGAAACTGGATAATGAAACGCTGACGCTGGACGTGATTGCCTCCGATCTGGTCACGCTGCAGGCGCTGAACGCGGGTCGTCTGAAAGAAGCCGGCGCGGCGGATGCCACGTTTGTGACGCGCGTAATTAACGATAAGCCGTTGAACCTGGGTCAGGGTATCTGGCTGAACGACAGTGCTGAAGGCAACCTGCGCAGCGCTATCGCCGTGAGCCGCGCGGCCAATGCGTTTGACGTGGAAGGCGAGCGTGCGGCCATGCTGGTGACCGTGGCGATGAACGACGATCAGCCGGTTTCCGTGCTGAAGCGTCTGGGCGATCTGCTGCTGAACAACAAAGCTGAAAAACTGCTGAACGCTGATGCCTCCACCGTGCTGGCACTTCTTACCAGTGATGATGCGCCGACTGAAGACGTGCAGACAGCTGAGTTCGTGGTACGCAACGAGCACGGCCTGCATGCCCGTCCGGGCACCATGCTGGTGAATACCATTAAACAATTCGAGAGTGAGATTACCGTGGCGAATCTTGACGGCACGGGCAAACCGGCCAACGGCCGTAGTCTGATGAAAGTGGTCGCGCTGGGCGTGAAGAAAGGTCACCGTCTGCGTTTCACCGCGCAGGGGGCTGATGCTGAACAGGCGCTGAAAGCGATTGGCGACGCCATCGCGGCGGGTCTGGGGGAGGGCGCATAATGAGCAGACGTGTTGCGACTATTACGCTGAACCCGGCTTATGACCTGGTAGGATTTTGCCCGGAAATTGAGCGCGGCGAAGTCAACCTCGTGCGTACCACTGGCCTGCATGCTGCGGGTAAAGGGATTAACGTCGCGAAAGTGCTCAAGGATCTCGGTATCGACGTCACCGTGGGTGGATTCCTCGGTAAAGATAACCAGGATGGTTTTCAGCAACTGTTCAGCGAGCTGGGCATTGCCAACCGTTTTCAGATTGTTCAGGGCCGTACCCGCATCAACGTCAAGCTGACGGAGAAAGACGGTGAAGTGACCGATCTGAACTTCTCTGGCTTCGAAGTGACGCCGTCTGACTGGGAGCGTTTTGTTAACGACTCTCTGACCTGGCTCGGTCAGTTTGACATGGTCTGCGTCAGCGGCAGCCTGCCGTCCGGCGTCAGCCCGGAAGCGTTTACCGACTGGATGACGCGCCTGCGCAGCCAGTGCCCGTGCATCATTTTTGACAGCAGCCGCGACGCGCTGGTTGCGGGTCTGAAAGCCTCTCCGTGGCTGGTGAAGCCGAATCGCCGCGAGCTGGAGATCTGGGCGGGTCGTAAGCTGCCAGAATTAAAAGATGTGATTGACGCTGCCCATGCGCTGCGCGAGCAGGGTATCGCTCACGTGGTGATCTCTCTTGGTGCAGAAGGCGCGCTGTGGGTTAACGCGTCTGGCGAATGGATCGCCAAACCGCCGTCAATGGAAGTTGTCAGCACCGTTGGCGCAGGGGATTCCATGGTTGGCGGCCTGATTTATGGTCTGCTGATGCGTGAATCCAGTGAACATACTTTACGTCTTGCCACCGCCGTTGCTGCCCTGGCCGTAAGCCAGAGCAATGTCGGCATTACCGATCGTACCCAGTTAGCCGCGATGATGGCGCGCGTTGACTTAAAACCTTTTAACTAACAGCAGGAGAGGAATAATGAAAACGCTGCTGATCATTGACTCCGGTCTCGGACAGGCTCGCGCCTATATGGCGAAGACCTTGCTGGGAGCGGCGGCGAACAAAGCACATCTCGAGATCATTGATAACCCGGGCGATGCAGAACTGGTCATTGTCCTGGGCGATAAGATCCCGGCTGACAGTGCGCTGAACGGCAAAAAAGTGTGGCTGGGCGATATTAATCGCGCGGTGGCACATCCGGAACTGTTCCTGAGCGAAGCGAAAGGGCACGCGTCTGTCTACAGCGCGCCTGTCGCGACGGCACCGGCTGCGGCCACGGGTCCGAAACGCGTTGTTGCGGTGACGGCCTGCCCGACGGGCGTGGCTCACACCTTTATGGCGGCTGAAGCCATTGAAACCGAAGCGAAAAAACGCGGCTGGTGGGTAAAAGTTGAAACGCGCGGCTCCGTCGGCGCCGGCAACGCTATCACCCCTGAAGAAGTGGCTGAAGCCGATCTGGTTATCGTGGCGGCGGATATCGAAGTGGACCTGGCAAAATTTGCCGGTAAGCCAATGTACCGCACGTCTACCGGCCTGGCGCTGAAAAAGACCGCGCAGGAGTTTGATAAAGCGCTGGTGGAAGCGAAGCCGTATCAGGCAACCGGCGCGCGTCAAACCGCGACGGAAGGTAAGAAAGAGTCTGCAGGCGCCTATCGCCATCTGTTGACCGGTGTGTCTTACATGCTGCCGATGGTGGTTGCGGGTGGTCTGTGTATCGCCCTTTCGTTCGCATTTGGTATTACCGCGTTTAAAGAGCAAGGCACGCTGGCCGCTGCGTTAATGCAGATTGGCGGCGGCTCCGCGTTCGCATTGATGGTACCGGTACTGGCAGGCTTTATTGCCTTCTCCATTGCTGACCGTCCTGGCCTGACGCCGGGCCTTATCGGCGGTATGCTGGCCGTGAGCACCGGTTCTGGCTTTATCGGCGGTATTATCGCGGGCTTCCTGGCCGGTTACGTCGCGAAGCTCATCAGCTCGAAGCTCAAGCTGCCTCAGAGTATGGAAGCGCTGAAACCTATTCTGATTATCCCGCTGATTTCCAGCCTGGTGGTCGGTCTGGCGATGATTTACCTGATTGGTAAGCCGGTTGCGGGCATTCTGGCGGGTCTGACCCACTGGCTGCAAACCATGGGTACCGCGAACGCGGTTCTGCTGGGTGCAATCCTCGGCGGCATGATGTGTACCGACATGGGTGGTCCGGTGAACAAAGCGGCGTACGCCTTTGGTGTTGGCCTGCTGAGTACCCAGACCTACGCGCCAATGGCAGCCATCATGGCGGCAGGTATGGTGCCTCCTCTGGCGCTCGGCCTGGCGACGATTATTGCCCGTCGTAAGTTCGATAAAGCGCAGCAGGAAGGCGGCAAAGCGGCGCTGGTTCTGGGCTTGTGCTTCATTACCGAAGGGGCGATTCCATTCGCGGCTCGTGACCCAATGCGTGTACTGCCGTGCTGTATCGTGGGTGGTGCAGTGACCGGGGCAATCTCCATGGCGATTGGCGCGAAGCTGATGGCACCACACGGCGGTCTGTTTGTCCTGCTGATCCCGGGCGCGATCACGCCGGTACTCGGCTATCTGCTGGCCATCGTTGCCGGTACGCTGGTGGCGGGTCTGTCATACGCAGTACTGAAACGTCCGGAAGCGGAAGTTGTGGCGAAAGCAGCGTAAACAAGGTGTCGGGTGGCGGCTTCGCCTTACCCGACCTACAAAAAAAGCCGGGTTGCATTATGCACCCGGCTTTTTTTATGCCGCCTGTTCAGCGGTTTGCTGTGCCTTCAGCCAGGCTATCTCTTCTGCCCAGATATCCGGATTGATGGTTTCCAGCACCATCGGAATACCGTCGAAGCGGGCGTCCTGCATAATAAACCGAAACGCATCGTGGCCGATGTTGCCTTCGCCCAGGCTGTGGTGGCGGTCAACGCGGCTGCCGAACGCGCTTTTCGCATCGTTCAGGTGCATTCCGCGCAGGTACTGAAAGCCCACTATGCGCTCGAACTCATCGAACGTGTTTTTCGTTGCTTCGGTGGTGCGCAGGTCATATCCGGCGGCAAACGCGTGGCAGGTATCAATGCATACGCCAACGCGGGATTTATCCTCCACGCCGTCGATGATCGCCGCCAGATGTTCAAACCTAAAGCCGAGGTTGCTGCCCTGACCGGCGGTGTTTTCTATTACCGCGGTGACGCCTTTGGTCTTGTCCAGCGTGATGTTGATGGATTCGGCAATGCGAGCCAGGCAGGCATCTTCATCGATTTGCATCAGATGGCTGCCCGGATGGAAGTTCAGCAGCGTCAGCCCCAGCTGTTCGCAGCGCTGTACTTCATCAAGAAACGCCTCGCGGGATTTTTCCAGCGCCTCTTCAACCGGGTGACCGAGGTTGATCAGGTAGCTGTCGTGGGGAAGGATCTGGCCTGGCCCATAGTGATACTTCTCACAGGCGGCTTTAAAATCATCAATCACGTCAGCGGTGAGCGGCGCGGCGCGCCACTGGCGCTGGTTTTTGGTGAACAGGGCGAAAGCGGTCGCCTCGATTTCGGCGGCGCGAATGGCGGCATTCGCAAGGCCGCCTGCAGCGCTGACGTGCGCTCCAACATATTTCATAAAAAACTCCTGCTAACCCGAAACGCTTATGATAGCGGGTTAGCAGGAGAAGGACGAGATGGTTTATGCCATCAGGCTATGGACCGCGAGGTTAATCGCGCCGCCGCCGACAATCAGCCAGATGAAGAGTACCAGCGCCATCAGCAGCGGCTTCGCACCGGCTTTTTTCAGCGCGCTGACGTGTGTAGTCACCCCCAGGGCCGCCATGGCCATCGCCAGCAGTACGGTATCCAGCGTCACCAGCATATCCACTACCGATTTGGGCAGCAGGTGGAAGGAGTTAAAGATAGCGACCACGATAAACAGGATCGCAAACCATGGAATGGTGATTTTACTTTTCTGATTACTGTCCGCCGGTGCAAGCTGTTTAACCCGCGCAGCAAGGAAAATCAGGAACGGCGCCAGCATCATCACGCGCAGCATTTTGGCAATCACCGCCGCGTTTTCGGCTTCAGGGTTAATGGCATGTCCTGCCGCCACCACCTGGGCCACTTCGTGCATGGTCGAACCGATATAGATGCCGTAGGTTTCCGGGCTAAACCAGTGGGCAACCAGCGGATACATGGCCGGGTAGAGGAAGATCGCCAGCGTACCGAAGATCACCACCGTTGCCACCGCCACGGTTACCTTGCTGGCTTCGGCTTTAACGACGGGCTCTGTTGCCAGCACCGCCGCGGCCCCACAGATACTGCTCCCGGCACCGATCAGCCAGCTGGTTTGCTTATCCAGGCCAAAGACTTTCTGGCCGATAAAGCAGGCCAGCAAAAAGGTGCTGGTCAGGGTCAGGACGTCGATAGCGATTCCGCTCACGCCCACGTCCGCAATCTGCGAAAAGGTGAGACGGAAGCCGTAAAGGATGATCCCGAGACGCAGCAGGTGCTGTTTGGCAAAGATCACGCCGCCGTCGCAGGATTTCCAGATGTGTGGGTAAACGGTATTTCCCACGACCATGCCCAGCAAAATAGCCAGCGTCAACGCGCTAAAACCTGCGCCTGCGATAGCCGGGATGCTGCCGCCCCATAATGCTACGGTGGTCACTGCTGCGCTAAGCGCGAGGCCCGGCACGAAGTGCCACACTGTACGATGATGTTGTAGGGTGATTTCTGACATAACCTTCTCCTTTGTCTGGCTAAAGGTTACGGCGCTCTGGCTTAAAAATAAAATTGATTATATACTTATAATCAATCTATATAAGTGGTAAGCAACCATGCACATTACATTGCGTCAGCTGGAAGTGTTTGCCGAGGTGCTGAAAAGCGGCTCGACGACCCAGGCGTCACAAATGCTGGCGCTCTCGCAGTCTGCGGTCAGCGCGGCGTTGACCGATCTTGAAGGACAGCTGGGCGTGCAGCTGTTCGACAGGGTAGGGAAGCGTCTGGTAGTCAACGAGCACGGTCGTCTTCTTTATCCACGCGCGCTGGCGCTGCTGGAGCAGGCTATCGAAATCGAACAGCTGTTCCGCGAAGACAACGGCGCGATCCGCGTCTATGCCAGCAGCACCATTGGGAACTACATCCTGCCGGAAGTGATTGCCCGCTACCGCCGGGATTTCCCGACCCTGCCGCTGGAGATGAGCGTGGGCAATAGTCAGGACGTTATCAACGCGGTGATCGATTTCCGGGTGGATATCGGCCTCATCGAAGGGCCCTGCCATAACGTCGATATCATTGCCGAGCCCTGGCTGGAGGATGAGCTGGTGGTGTTTGCGTCCCCGGCCTCATCGTTATTGCAGGGCGAGGTGACGCTGGAGCGCCTGGCGCAGGCGCAGTGGATCCTGCGCGAGCAGGGCTCCGGCACGCGTGAAATTGTCGATTATCTGCTGCTTTCCCATCTGCCGCATTTCCAGCTAGGGATGGAGCTGGGGAACTCTGAGGCCATCAAGCACGCGGTGCGTCACGGCCTGGGGATCAGCTGTCTTTCCCGGCGCGTCATTGCCGAACAGCTTGAGACGGGGTCGCTGGTTGAAATCCCGGTTCCGTTGCCGAAACTGGTGCGCACGCTATGGTGCATCCATCATCGTCAGAAACACCTTTCCAGCTCTCTGCAGCGTTTTCTGCGCTACTGCGCCATTTAACGTTCCCCGGTGGCGCTTCGCTTACCGGGGCTACGCGCGCCTGTCACCCCACATTTTTATGCTTTACTTATAATCCTGGCCGAGTCATGAAGCTCTCTTATAACTGAGTATTTCTGCCGGAAGGAACGCGGATCGTCTGCTACAATCGCGCCTCATTTATTAAATGGACAGCATTTTCATATGGTTTCAGAAATTAAAACCACAGAAGCGCCCACGCTACGTCGTGAACTCAAGGCGCGTCACCTGACGATGATCGCCATTGGCGGCTCAATCGGTACAGGTCTTTTCGTTGCCTCTGGCGCAACGATTTCGGCAGCAGGCCCGGGGGGGGCGCTCTTCTCTTATATCCTGATTGGCTTGATGGTGTACTTCCTGATGACCAGTCTCGGCGAACTGGCCGCGTACATGCCGGTATCCGGTTCGTTCTCGACCTACGGTCAAAAATACGTTGAAGAAGGCTTCGGCTTCGCGCTGGGCTGGAACTACTGGTACAACTGGGCGGTCACCATCGCCGTTGACCTTGTCGCCGCACAGCTGGTGATGAACTGGTGGTTCCCGGATACGCCGGGCTGGATCTGGAGCGCCCTGTTCCTGGCCGTCATCTTCCTGCTGAACTACATCTCCGTGCGCGGTTTCGGCGAGGCGGAATACTGGTTCTCTTTGATCAAAGTGGCAACCGTCATCATCTTTATCGTCGTCGGTGTGGCGATGATCGTTGGTATTTTCAAAGGTGCAGAACCTGCGGGCTGGAGTAACTGGGCGATAGGCGATGCGCCGTTTGCCGGTGGCCTTTCGGCGATGATTGGCGTGGCGATGATTGTCGGCTTCTCCTTCCAGGGGACTGAGCTGATTGGTATCGCCGCCGGTGAGTCAGAGAACCCGGAGAAAAATATTCCGCGTGCGGTCCGTCAGGTATTCTGGCGTATCCTGCTGTTCTATGTGTTCGCGATCCTGATTATCAGCCTGATCATCCCGTACACCGATCCAAGCCTGCTGCGTAATGACGTAAAAGACATTAGCGTCAGCCCGTTCACGCTGGTCTTCCAGCACGCCGGTCTGCTTTCAGCTGCGGCAGTGATGAACGCCGTTATCCTGACCGCTGTGCTTTCAGCCGGTAACTCCGGGATGTACGCGTCCACCCGTATGCTCTACACGCTGGCATGCGACGGTAAAGCCCCGCGTATCTTCGCGAAGCTGTCCCGTGGCGGCGTACCGCGTAACGCGCTGTATGCCACAACGGTGATTGCCGGTCTGTGCTTCCTGACCTCTATGTTTGGCAACCAGACGGTGTACCTGTGGCTGCTTAACACGTCCGGGATGACGGGCTTTATTGCCTGGCTGGGGATTGCTATTAGCCACTACCGTTTCCGCCGCGGCTTCGTCAAGCAGGGTCACGATGTTAACTCGCTGCCGTATCGCTCCGGCTTCTTCCCGCTGGGTCCTATTTTCGCCTTCATTCTGTGCCTGATCATTACGCTGGGACAGAACTATGAAGCGTTCCTGGCGGACACCATTGACTGGGGCGCCGTGACGGCGACCTACATTGGTATTCCGCTTTTCCTCGTCATCTGGTTTGGCTACAAGCTGACGAAAGGAACAAAATTCGTTCGCTACAGTGAAATGGAATTCCCGGAACGATTTAAACAATAATCGCACTTCCTCTCTTTTAACCCGCTCATTCGAGCGGGTTTTTTTATGCCCGCATCCTGAAACAAAGTTATATTTCTTAACAATTTAATTGATAATAATTATCGTTTGCTTTATCGTTATCAAAAATAAGCGTGTCACTGACCCACCGCAGACGTGGGCGGAAAGGAAGACGCTGTGAGCAATGATGATTTGATTTAGTTGTATTTACCTCATGGAGATATGGAATGTTTAGGTTGAATCCCTTCGTCAGGGGAGGACTTTGTGCGTCCGCAATGTCCCTGGCCCTGCCTGTTATCGCAGCGGAATCCGGCGACACAATGGTTGTAACGGCCTCCGCGACCGAGCAAAACCTGAAAGACGCGCCGGCAAGCATCAGCGTAATTACCCAGGAAGATTTGCAGCGCAAACCCGTTCAGAATCTGAAAGATGTGTTACGGGAGGTGCCGGGCGTTCAGCTCACGAGCGAAGGGGACAACCGTAAAGGGGTAAGTATTCGTGGACTGGACAGCAGCTATACGCTGATCCTGATCGACGGCAAGCGCGTTAACTCGCGTAACGCGGTATTCCGCCATAATGATTTCGACCTCAACTGGGTGCCGGTTGACGCCATCGAACGCATCGAAGTGGTGCGCGGACCGATGTCTTCTCTGTACGGTTCCGATGCGCTGGGCGGGGTGGTGAACATTATCACCAAAAAAATCGGCCAGAAATGGACGGGCACCCTGAGCGCCGATTCCACGATTCAGGAACACCGCGACCGTGGAGACACGTACAACGGCCAGTTCTATACCAGCGGTCCGCTGGTTGACGGCCTGCTGGGGCTGAAAGCCTACGGTAGCCTCGCGAAGCGTGAGAAAGACGGTCAGCAGAAGTCCTCCACCACGGCGAGCGGTGAAACGCCGCGCATTGAAGGCTTCACCAGCCGCGATGCGAATGTGGAGTTCGCCTGGACACCGTCTGAAAATCACGACTTTACGGCGGGCTACGGTTTCGACCGTCAGGATCGCGACTCGGATTCCCTCGACAAAAACCGCCTTGAGCGTCAGAACTACTCTCTCAGCCACAACGGTCGTTGGGGCGTCGGCAACAGCGAGCTGAAGGTTTACGGCGAAAAGGTGGATAACAAAAACCCCGGCAACAGCAATCCTATAACCTCCGAGAGCAACGCGGTGGACGGAAAATACGTGCTGCCGCTGGGCGAAATCAACCAGCTGATGACCTTCGGCGGCGAATGGCGTCACGATAAGCTGAAGGATCCTGTCAACCTGACGGGCGGTTCCAGCAGCAGTACGTCGACAAGCCAGTATGCCCTGTTCCTTGAAGATGAGTGGCGTATCTTTGAACCTCTGGCGCTGACCACCGGCATCCGTATGGATGACCATGATACCTACGGCGATCACTGGAGCCCGCGCGCCTATCTGGTTTACAACGCGACCGATACCGTAACGGTGAAAGGGGGCTGGGCCACCGCGTTTAAAGCGCCGTCGCTGCTCCAGCTTAGCCCGGACTGGGTCACCGGCTCGTGTCGCGGTGCCTGTGAGATAGTCGGTAACCCGGATCTGAAACCGGAAACCAGCGAGAGCTTCGAATTCGGACTGTACTATAGCGGGGAAGAGGGCTGGTTAGAGGGCGTGCAGGCCAGCGTCACCACCTTCCAGAATAACGTGGATGACCGCATCAGCATCAGCCGTACGGCCAATGCAAAACAGGCCCAGGGCTACCCTAACTACGTTGGACTGAATGCGGACGGAGAACCAATTTTCCGCTACTACAACGTTAACAAGGCGCGCATCCGCGGGGTGGAAACCGAGCTGAAATTCCCGCTGGCGGACGACTGGAAACTGACCCTTAACTATACCTATAACGACGGTCGTGATATCAGCAACGGCGGCAACAAGCCGTTGTCGGATCTGCCGTTCCACACCGCCAACGGTACCGTTGACTGGAAGGCAACGCAGGACTGGTCGTTCTACGTTCAGGGCAACTACACCGGTGAGAAACGCGCGCTGACCAGCAGTGCACCAACGCCGGGTGGCTATGTCATCTGGAATACCGGCGCCGCGTGGCAGGCGACGAAAAGCGTGAAGCTGCGTGCGGGCGTGCAGAACCTGCTGGATAAAGATCTGAGCCGCGACGATTACAGCTATACGGAAGACGGCCGTCGCTACTTTGTGGGCGTGGATTATAAGTTCTGATGCGGCCAGGGTAAAAGCAAAACGGCAACGTAAGTTGCCGTTTTTAGTGTTTGTTCCCTCTCCCTTTGGGAGAGGGTCAGGGTGAGGGCATCAGAGCGCACGCAGCCGCATTTACCCAAACAAATGCTCCGCATGAAAGCGGAGATGATCCTCAATAAAGGATGCGATGAAGTAATAGCTGTGGTCATACCCCGGCTGAATGCGCAGCGTCAGCGGCCAGTCCTTCTGGCGTGCCGCTTCTGCCAGCACCGCAGGCTGCAGCTGTCCGGCGAGGAACTGGTCCGCATCGCCCTGATCGATAAGCATCGGGATCGCATTTGCCGAACTGCTGGCCAACATCAGCGCACAGCTGTCCCATTCCTGCCATTTTGCTTCATCTTCACCCAGATAGTTCGTGAAGGCTTTTTGCCCCCACGACACCTGCGTTGGGTTCACAATTGGCGAAAATGCCGACACGCTGACGTATTTTCCCGGATTTTTTAACGCCATGATCAGCGCCCCGTGACCGCCCATAGAATGTCCGCTGATGGCACAGCGGTCGCTTACCGCAAACCCGGACTGAATCAGCGCGGGCAGCTCGTCGCGAATGTAGTCATACATGCGGTAATGGTGCGCCCAGGGCTGCTCGGTCGCATTGAGATAAAACCCGGCGCCTTTACCCAGGTCGTATCCTGCATCGTCGGCTACATCATCGCCACGCGGGCTGGTATCAGGCATCACCAGCGCAATACCCAGCTCGGCGGCAATACGCTGCGCGCCCGCTTTGGTGGTGAAGTTTTCGTCGTTGCAGGTCAGGCCTGAAAGCCAGAACAGAACCGGCGGATTTTCCGTCGGCGGCAGGAAAATGCTGAACGTCATCGCACAGTTCAGGACGGTGGAGTCATGCCGCCAGCGCTGCTGTCGACCTTCAAAACAACGGTGCTCTTCGAGCAGTTCCATGCAGGGCTCCTTAATGAGAATGCGTATTCATAAAAACCATAATACAGCCTTTTCATTGACCTGTGAGCAACTTTCACTTTCGCCTGACGCCCAGATACTGCATCATAAATTTACTTTTCTTTAACAATTGGAGCGGTCATGGCGCTGCGTATTGCGCTTAGTGGGTTTGTCGTTCTGGTGGTGGCGATGGGGATAGGGCGCTTTGCCTTTACGCCTCAGGTACCGCTCATGATTGCTGCCGGACAGCTTACGCTGACCAGCGCGGGTCTGGTGGCGGCGATGAACTATCTGGGCTATCTGGTGGGGGCGTGGGATGCGATGCGCGCGCACCGCTTTGTGGAAACGCGCCTCTGGCTTGGCATCACCGGCGCGGTTGCGCTGACGCTGCTCTCCGCGGCGGCGGATAACGCCGTTGTGCACGGCCTGCTGCGCTTCGTGATTGGCTGCATGAGCGGCTGGTCGATGGTACTCATTGCCGCCTGGACCAACGAGCGGCTGGGGCAGCTGGGTAAACCGGGCCTGAGCGCCGCCGTGTTTGCCGGACCGGGAGCAGGCATTGCTCTGAGCGGGCTTCTCGCCGTCTATATCCAGGCGAAATCCCTGTCGGCCGGGGCGGCATGGCAAATCTACGGCGTGCTGGCGCTGGTGCTGATTGCGCTGGTGGCGCGCTACCTGCCGCGATCCGGGCAGCTCCATCGCCCCGGCACCGCGCCGGAGCCGCTGGTGCTGACGGCGGATTTAAAGCGCCTGGTCTGGAGCTACAGCCTGGCCGGGTTTGGCTATATCCTCCCGGCGACATTCCTGTCACAAATGGCGGCGGTGCGTTTTCCCGGCAGCCTGTTTGCCCAGTTTGTCTGGCCGATTTTTGGTATCGCCGCCGTGGTGGGCATTGCGCTCAGCATTCTTCTACGCCACACCTCAACGGCTAACCGCAGGCTGGCTATCGTGCTGTGGTTACAGGGGGCTGGCGTGCTGGCGGCCTGGCTGCTGCCGGGGATTGGCGGTTTGCTGACGGGCGGGCTGCTGGTGGGCGGCGGTTTTTTGTGTGCCGTGCAGCTCTCTCTTTTATACGGCCGCGAGCTGGCGCCAAACCATACGCGCTATATGGCAGGCCTGCTCACCACCGGGTATGCGATTGGTCAATTGATTGGCCCGATGACCTCGGCGTTATCAACCTGGCTTACCCACCGGCTGGAGCCCGCGCTGGGGCTGGCAGGTGTTGCGCTGTTCGTCGGCGGAGCGCTGGTCTGGAATCGTCACGCTGAAAGGCAACAGCAATTGCAATAATTATCGTCGTGAATACTGGATTATGTGCGCCGCCTCACGCACAATGAGCGCATACTTTTGCCACAACGAGGGCAAAAGACGCCACACCTGCAGGAGAACAAAATGTCATCACTCAGTAAAGAAGCTGCCCTGGTCCACGAAGCCCTGGTTGCGCGCGGTCTTGAAACGCCACTGCGTCCGCCCGTACAGGATTTGGACAATGAAACCCGCAAGCGTCTGATTGCCGATCATATGACCGAGATCATGGAGCTGCTGAATCTCGATCTGAGTGACGACAGTCTGATGGAGACGCCGCACCGCATCGCGAAAATGTACGTCGACGAAATTTTCTCCGGGCTGGATTACGCCAACTTCCCGAAAATCACCGTCATTGAAAACAAGATGAAAGTGGACGAGATGGTGACGGTACGCGATATCACGCTGACCAGCACCTGCGAACACCACTTCGTGACCATCGACGGTAAAGCGACCGTGGCGTATATCCCAAAAGATACGGTGATTGGCCTGTCGAAGATCAACCGCATCGTGCAGTTCTTTGCCCAGCGTCCGCAGGTGCAGGAGCGTCTGACGCAGCAGATCCTGACCGCGCTGCAAACGCTGCTGGGCACCAATAACGTGGCCGTTTCTATCGATGCGGTTCACTACTGCGTGAAGGCGCGCGGCGTGCGTGATGCGACCAGTGCAACGACCACGACGTCGCTGGGCGGCCTGTTTAAATCTAGCCAGAATACCCGCCAGGAGTTCCTGCGCGCCGTACGTCACCACAACTAAGTCTTACAGGGCAGGAACCATGGAGCGAAACGTCACGCTCGATTTTGTTCGCGGCGTCGCCATTCTCGGTATCCTGCTGCTTAATATCAGCGCCTTCGGCCTGCCGAAGGCGGCTTACCTCAATCCTGCCTGGTATGGCGACATCACGCGCAGCGATGCCTGGACCTGGGCTGTCCTCGATCTCTTCGCGCAGGTTAAATTCCTCACGCTGTTTGCCCTGCTGTTTGGTGCAGGTCTGCAACTCCTCCTCAAACGCGGTACGCGCTGGATCCAGTCGCGCCTGACGCTGCTGGTTCTCCTCGGCTTTATCCACGGCCTGTTCTTTTGGGACGGCGATATTCTTCTCGCGTATGGGTTAGTCGGGCTCATCTGCTGGCGTCTGATTCGCGATGCGCACAGCGTAAAAAGCCTGTTTAACACCGGCGTGATGCTCTACGTCATGGGGCTTGGGGTCCTGCTGCTGCTGGGGACGATCTCCGGCGAAGCGACGAACCGTTCCTGGATCCCGGATGCCGCTAACCTGCAGTACGAACAGTACTGGAAGCTGAAGGGCGGTACGGAAGCGATAAGCAACCGCGCGGATATGCTGGGGGATAACCTCCTTGCGCTGGGGGCGCAATACGGCTGGCAGCTGGCGGGCATGATGCTGATGGGCGCGTCACTGATGCGCACCGGCTGGCTGAAAGGGGAGTTCAGCCTGCGTCACTATCGGCGAACGGGTGTCGGGCTGGTGCTGATCGGCGTGCTGATTAACCTCCCGGCGATAATCACGCAGTGGCACATCCACTGGGATTACCGCTGGTGCGCGTTCCTGCTCCAGGTGCCGCGCGAACTGAGCGCGCCGTTCCAGACCATCGGCTACGCGGCGCTGATCTATGGCTTCTGGCCAACGCTTTCCCGCCTGTGGATCGTCAGCGCTATTGCCTGCGTGGGCCGCATGGCGTTGAGCAATTACCTCCTGCAAACGCTTCTCTGCACCACGCTTTTCTATCGATTTGGCCTGTTTATGAAATTCGACCGCCTCACGCTGCTGGCGTTTGTTATTCCGGTCTGGGTGATTAACCTGGCGTTTTCTGTTCTCTGGCTACGCTATTTCCGCCAGGGACCGCTGGAGTGGGTGTGGCGTCAGTTAACCGCACATGCTTCAGGGGTATCATTGAGGAACATATCCAGATAACGATCTGGATCACAATCATTAACAAAACGGATGTAAGCGTTTTCATGAGTGTGAGCTTCTTCACGTAGTCCCCTCTCTCTCGCTGCCAAAATAGCCACCTTGCTAAACACAGGGGGTGTCTGTGAGTTGCTGCAATCCTTTGAAGGATGGTGAATATGATCACCATTCGTGACGTCGCCCGTCAGGCGGGCGTTTCTGTGGCTACCGTCTCACGCGTGCTGAACAATAGCGCGCTGGTCAGCCCTGAAACCCGTGAAATCGTAATGAAAGCCGTGACCCAGCTCGGGTACCGGCCAAATGCCAATGCCCAGGCGCTTGCGACGCAGGTCAGCGACACCATCGGCGTGGTGGTGATGGATGTATCAGACGCTTTTTTCGGCGCGCTGGTCAAAGCGGTCGACGTGGTCGCCCAGCAGCATCAGAAATATGTCCTGATCGGCAATAGCTATCATGAGGCGGAAAAGGAGCGACATGCCATTGAAGTGCTGATCCGCCAGCGCTGTAACGCCTTGATTGTCCACTCAAAAGCTTTGAGCGATGAAGAGCTAACCGGCTTTATGGATCAGATCCCGGGCATGGTGCTGATCAACCGCATCGTCCCCGGCTATGCCCACCGCTGCGTCGGGCTGGATAACGTCAGCGGCGCCATGATGGCGACGAAAATGCTCATCAACAACGGGCATCAGCGGATCGGTTATCTGGCCTCCAGCCATCATATTGAAGATGACGACCTGCGGCGCGAGGGGTGGCAAAACGCCCTGAAAGAGCACGGCATTACGCCGTCAGAAAGCTGGACGGGCACCGGTACGCCGGACATGCAGGGCGGCGAGGCGGCAATGGTGGAGCTGCTGGGCCGCAATCTGCAGCTTACTGCGGTGTTTGCCTATAACGACAGCATGGCGGCAGGCGCCCTGGCGGCGCTGAAAGATAACGGCATTGCGGTGCCACAGCATTTATCACTCATTGGTTTTGATGATATTCCGATTGCCCGTTACACCGACCCGCAGCTGACAACGGTGCGTTACCCCATTGCCTCTATGGCGAAACTGGCGACTGAGCTGGCGTTACAGGGGGCGGCAGGGCTGCTGGATCCGGGCGCAACGCACTGTTTCATGCCGACTTTAGTGCGTCGGCACTCCGTCGCGGCCCGGCAAATTGTGGTTCCGATCACTAACTGATTACATGAGCTGATGTAACCGTTTTCAATCTGTGAGTAAATTCACAGTATCTTAACAAGGCGCTGACTATGATGTCAGCGTTTTAGGGGCTGAAACGCTATGTAACGGTGATTATTCACTTTCACTATAGCGAATGTGCCGCAAACAACGAATAAAACGCATTTCTGGAGCGTTACCGAACACGGAAGATAGAAATTTTATAAGTGAACTTCGGCTGTCAGTAACGTTTTATTAACACCTGCCCGCCGATCGTTATTCACAAGAACTACCCTGCATAAAAAACCGGAGATACCATGAATAAGAAGGTGTTGACCCTGTCTGCCGTAATGGCAAGCATGCTTTTTGGTGCAGCAGCGCACGCTGCGGATACCCGTATTGGTGTGACCATCTATAAATACGACGACAACTTCATGTCTGTTGTGCGTAAAGCGATTGAGAAAGATGCGAAAGCAGCGCCAGACGTTCAGCTGCTGATGAACGACTCCCAGAACGACCAGTCCAAACAGAACGACCAGATCGACGTTCTGCTGGCGAAAGGCGTGAAAGCCCTGGCCATCAACCTGGTTGACCCGGCTGCAGCAGGCACGGTTATTGAAAAAGCGCGCGGCCAGAACGTGCCAATCGTCTTCTTCAACAAAGAACCTTCCCGTAAAGCGCTGGATAGCTACGACAAAGCGTATTACGTCGGTACCGACTCCAAAGAGTCCGGTATTATTCAGGGCGATCTGATCGCGAAACACTGGGCGGCGAACCCGAACTGGGACCTGAATAAAGACGGTCAGATTCAGTTCGTGCTGCTGAAAGGCGAACCAGGCCACCCGGATGCTGAAGCCCGTACCACTTACGTTATCAAAGAGCTGAACGACAAGGGTCTGAAAACCCAGCAGCTGGCGTTAGATACCGCGATGTGGGATACCGCTCAGGCGAAAGATAAGATGGACGCGTGGCTGTCCGGCCCTAACGCGAACAAAATCGAAGTGGTTATCGCGAACAACGATGCGATGGCAATGGGTGCGGTAGAAGCGCTGAAAGCACACAACAAATCCTCCATCCCGGTATTCGGCGTAGATGCACTGCCAGAAGCGCTGGCGCTGGTTAAATCCGGTGCGATGGCCGGTACCGTTCTGAACGATGCCAACAACCAGGCGAAAGCGACCTTCGATCTGGCGAAAAACCTGGCCGATGGCAAAGGCGCGGCTGATGGCACCAGCTGGAAAATTGAAAACAAAATCGTTCGCGTACCTTACGTGGGCGTAGACCAGTCCAACCTGGCTGAGTTTATCGGTAAATAAGTTAGCGGTACTGTCTCCACTGGGCGCAATTCGTTGCGCCCTTTTATAACGCGATATGCGAGGCCAACAAGGTATAATTATGGTCAGCACAAATACTCAGTCATCCGGTGAATACCTGTTGGAAATGAGCGGTATCAACAAGTCATTTCCCGGCGTTAAGGCACTCGATAATGTTAATTTAAAAGTTCGCCCTCACTCTATTCATGCCCTGATGGGGGAGAACGGTGCGGGTAAATCAACATTATTAAAATGTCTTTTTGGGATCTATCAAAAAGATTCTGGCAGCATTCTTTTTCAGGGGAAAGAGATCGATTTCCATTCAGCGAAAGAAGCACTGGAAAACGGTATCTCGATGGTTCACCAGGAATTAAACCTGGTGCTGCAGCGTTCAGTCATGGATAACATGTGGTTGGGGCGTTATCCAACCAAGGGTGTCTTTGTCGATCAGGACAAAATGTATCGCGACACCAAAGCGATTTTTGACGAGCTGGATATTGATATCGATCCGCGCGCCCGCGTGGGAACATTATCCGTCTCCCAGATGCAGATGATCGAAATCGCCAAAGCGTTTTCCTATGATGCGAAAATCGTCATCATGGACGAACCGACATCGTCATTAACGGAAAAAGAGGTTAATCACCTTTTTACCATTATTCGTAAGCTAAAAGATCGCGGCTGCGGCATTGTGTATATCTCCCACAAAATGGAAGAGATCTTCCAGCTGTGCGATGAGATTACCATCCTGCGCGACGGTCAGTGGATTGCCACGCAGCCGCTGGAAGGGCTGGACATGGACAAGATCATCGCCATGATGGTCGGCCGTTCCCTGAACCAGCGCTTCCCGGACAAAGAAAACAAGCCGGGCGAAGTGATCCTGGAAGTGCGTAATCTGACCTCGTTACGTCAGCCGTCTATTCGCGATGTCTCCTTCGACCTGCATAAGGGCGAAATCCTGGGGATTGCCGGTCTGGTCGGGGCAAAACGTACCGACATCGTGGAAACCCTGTTCGGTATCCGTGAAAAAGCCGAAGGCACTATTACGCTGCACGGTAAGAAAATTAACAACCACAACGCCAACGAAGCCATTAATAATGGTTTTGCGCTGGTGACGGAAGAGCGTCGTTCGACCGGTATTTATGCCTATCTGGATATTAACTTTAACTCGTTAATTTCTAACATTCGCAATTACAAAAACAAAGTCGGACTGCTGGATAACTCTCGCATGAAGAGCGATACCCAATGGGTTATTGACTCCATGCGCGTGAAAACGCCAGGACACCGCACCCAAATTGGTTCGCTGTCAGGCGGTAACCAGCAGAAAGTCATTATCGGCCGCTGGTTATTAACCCAGCCAGAAATTCTGATGCTGGATGAACCGACCCGCGGTATTGACGTCGGCGCGAAGTTTGAAATTTATCAGCTGATTGCCGAGCTGGCGAAAAAGAATAAAGGGATCATTATTATTTCTTCCGAAATGCCGGAATTGTTAGGGATCACGGATCGTATTCTGGTTATGAGCAATGGTCTCGTTGCCGGTATTGTTGACACCAAAACGACAACGCAAAACGAAATTTTGCGTCTTGCGTCTTTGCACCTTTAAGATCAGGGGCTCCTCATGAGTGCGTTAAATAAAAAAAGTTTTCTCACTTACCTGAAAGAAGGCGGTATTTACGTTGTTCTTTTAGTACTGCTGGCTATCATCATTTTCCAGGACCCTACGTTCTTAAGCCTGCTGAACCTGAGTAACATTCTGACCCAGTCCTCCGTGCGTATTATCATTGCGCTGGGCGTGGCGGGCCTGATCGTAACCCAGGGGACGGACCTTTCTGCCGGTCGTCAGGTGGGGCTGGCGGCGGTTATCGCGGCAACCCTGCTGCAGTCGATGGAAAACGCCAACAAGGTCTTCCCGGAAATGGCCACCATGCCGATTTTCGTGGTGATCCTGATTGTCTGCGCCATCGGTGCGGTGATTGGTCTGATCAACGGTATTATCATCGCCTACCTGAACGTGACGCCGTTTATCACCACGCTGGGTACGATGATCATCGTTTACGGTATCAACTCCCTGTACTACGACTTTGTCGGTGCTTCCCCAATCTCGGGTTTTGACAGCGGCTTCTCGACCTTTACGCAAGGGTTCATCGCGCTGGGCAGCTTCCGCCTGTCGTATATCACCTTCTATGCGCTGATTGCGGTGGCCTTCGTCTGGATCCTGTGGAACAAAACGCGCTTCGGTAAAAACATCTTCGCAATCGGCGGTAACCCGGAAGCGGCGAAAGTCTCCGGCGTGAACGTTGCCCTGAACCTGCTCATCATTTATGCCCTGTCCGGCGTGTTCTACGCCTTCGGCGGGATGCTGGAAGCGGGTCGTATCGGCTCTGCAACCAACAACCTTGGCTTCATGTACGAGCTGGATGCGATCGCAGCCTGCGTGGTGGGCGGCGTCTCCTTCAGCGGCGGCGTGGGTACGGTACTGGGCGTGGTGACCGGTGTGATCATCTTCACCGTCATCAACTACGGCTTGACCTATATCGGCGTGAACCCGTACTGGCAGTACATCATCAAAGGCGCCATCATTATCTTCGCGGTTGCGCTGGATTCACTGAAGTACGCGCGTAAGAAATAATTGCTCCTCGCGTTATCCGGCCCGCTCACCGAGCGGGCTTTTTTATGCCTTATGCCAGCTGTGACTCCTCTCGGGTCACAATGCGCTCAAACCAGTCGAGTTCAGAGAGTTTGCAGGCGACCCACTGTTCAGAAAAGGCGTCGCCCAGGCTGTCGGTGAGGTACTGACAGCGGGCAAAGGTCTCAATCGCCTCCTGCTGAAACAGCGGCAGCTCGGGACGATCGTGCTGCGGTTCTGGCAAATCCTCGTCGTCGGTGTTTTCCAGCCCGTACAGCATACCGGTCAGGATAGTGGCTGCCACCAGATACGGATTGGCATCGGCCCCGGCCAGCCGGTACTCGATACGACGGTTGTGGTCATCCGAGCAGGGAATACGCAGGGCGGCGGAGCGGGTGTTATAGCCCCAGGAGTTAAATACGGGCTCCGTCAGGTTTTTACGCAGGCGACGAAACGCGTTAACGCCAGGCGCAAGAATGGCGACAGAGGCGGGCATCAGCGCCAGCTGCCCCGCGATGCACAAACGCATCATGCTGTTAAGCGCGTTCACCGGGGAAGCAAAGACGTTTTCGCCGTGACGATTGTTCAGGCTGAAATGGAAGTGCAAACCGCTGCCGGACAGCTGGCTGAAAGGTTTAGCCATAAAGTTGGCCTGCAGGCCGTGCTTTTCGGCAACGTAACGGGTCAGGCGACGAAGCGCCAGCACGTTATCGCAGACCTCAACCACGCGATGGCTGTGCTTCAGGTTTAATTCGTACTGACCGGACTCGGCTTCTGCCACGATCCCGGACAGCGGGATGCGCTGCAGGTGCGCCAGCTGTTCCACCTCGTCAAACAGTGCCGCATGGGCCGTCGTAGTATCCATATGAAAACAGCCCTGATTTTGCGGATCCCGATCGTCATGCCCCGTCAGATAGAACTCGATTTCCGGGGCAATCACCGGGAAGAGGCCGTGCTGGTGGAAGCGGGCCAGCACCTTCTGCAGTATCACGCGCGGCTCAAGCGGGCAGGGGGTATCGTCGCTGTCTTTCATCGTCAGCAGGATCTGCGCGTTGTGCTGCGGATCCTGCGGGCAGGGGCGCAGGGAGCCGGCGACAGGAACGCAGAGTCGGTCCGGCTCATCATGAAGCGGGGCGGCGATTTTTCCTTTCTGATCCATCGAGTAGACCGAAAGGGGAAAATAACAGCCTTTTTCCAGGCTCAGCATGCTCTCCACCGACAGACGCTTGCCGCGCATCGTGCCGTTGATATCGTTCAGGTAAACGTCTACATGTTTCGTCTGCGGGTAACGTTCCAGATAATCTGCCACTTCCACTGAAAGGTTGTGCTGCAGGGCATCAATTTTTTCATCAAGCCAGAGACCGGAATTGAGTGCGCCAGGAAGTGATAAACCGGGAAAGTTAAAATACGGGCGGAGACTTTTGAGGAAAAACGCATTCATTATTGAGTTCATAGTCATTCTTCAATGAAGCCGTAGCGGCAGTGAACTCAGCTTAAAAGAGCCGACGTAAAGGTGGGATAAAAAGCGTCAGGCCCGACGTAAAGAAAGTATAAAGGCGGCCCTGTTATTTCTCTTTTTTCTGCATATCCAGCAGCTGCTCGGGCGTGACGGCCGGGTAACCCTGCGCGTCTTCCGGCACTTCGTGCATCGCCGGAATCGGCACCAGCGGGCCTAAAAAGCGCGGTTCGCGTTTGAAGATATACAGATCGGCCAGGGCGCCAAAGCGCGCGCCGAACTCACGGACGCGCACGCTCAGCATGTCCTTTGGCGACGGCACCGCGTAACACTGCGCCTGAATGCCCATATGCAGCGCGATAAACAGCGCGCGCTCGCAGTGGAAGCGCTGGGTGATGATGATGAAGTCGTTGGTGTCGAAGACTTTACGCGTGCGCACGATGGAGTCCAGGGTGCGGAATCCGGCGTAGTCGAGCACGATATCGGCAGGGTCCACGCCCGCGGCAATCAGGTCCTTACGCATCGTCACCGGTTCATTGTAGCTTTGAAGAGCGTTATCGCCGCTCAGCAGCAGGTAGTTCACCTTGCCGCTGTTGTAGGCGTTCAGCGCGCCCTGAATGCGGTAACGGTAATACTGGTTGATCACGCCGGTGCGGTAATACTTGGCGGTGCCGAGCACCACGCCAACCTGACGATAGGGCAGGTCCTGCAGGTCATCAAAGATGTAGGGGGCGGTTTTCCAGCTCATCCAGCGGTCAAGACCCAGCACGATCAACAGCAGTATGCCGACCAGGACAGACAGGCTGTAAAAAACGCGCTTTAACATGGAGATGGCTCGTTCGTGGATGAAATTTAACTCAGGCTACTTTACCCGCCTGGTTAGCGCAAGAAACAGCGACTCAACTGAGGGGTTTTTCAGCAAACTGGCGGGCATTTCTGCCCGCCGGAAGGATTACGCAAGCAGTACGCGGTCAATCGTCGTGCAGCCCAGCGCTTTAAGCGTCGCGGCGGTCGCATCCCACTGAATCAGCGGCGCATCGGCAATTTCTGCCAGAATAGCGCGCTGAATGTCCGGATAGTCATAGCCGTTCAGGCTCAGCAGGTTAAGCGCGCCCTGCAGCGGTGGCAGGGTTGGGTTAAACGCGGCGTTTTCCGCGTAGCTGCCGCTAAAGATCCGGCCATCGCGGCACTGCAGCGCCACGCCGCTCGGGGACTTGCTGTACGGCGTGTGGCTTTTGTTCGCCGCGCGAATGGCCGCCTGGCTCAGGTCATCGCCGGACAGGGCGTAACCGTGGTCCTGATCGTCCATCAGCAGCGTTTTGATCTCCAGATCTTTCGGGCCAAACGCGTCAGGCAGATAGTCCCCCAGCTTATGCGGCGCGCGGCCTGGCAGATTGATGCGCAGCTGCAGCCCGCTGTTCAGCTCGTTCATAAACTGACGGCAGTGGCCGCAGGGGGTGTAGTTAACGGTAATGGCGCTCAGGGCTTTTTCACCGCGCAGCCAGGCGTGGCTGATGGCGCTCTGCTCGGCGTGAACCGTTTGCTGCATGGTCGCGCCCAGGAACTCCATATTGCCACCGAAGTACCAGGTTCCGCTGACGCCGCGCGCAATGGCCCCGACGTTAAAGTGGGAGAGATCGGCCCGCGCGCAGGCGGCAGCCAGGGGAAGCAGTGCGAAAGCCAGCGCGTCTTCGTCCAGTCCCGTTGCTTGTTTCAGCATCGTGACCTGCTCCGCGGTCAGCAGGGCGGGGAAGTGTGCATCTGCCAGAACGGGAGCCAGGGCTGACTGCAAATTCTCTGCAAGCTGGGCGAAAGCAGCTTGAAAACGTGGGTGCATGGCGTTTGCCTCATAAAGGTTAATGGATCGGTAGTTTACGGAGCCGCCAGGGCTTTATATGTGATCCACTTCTCATTATGTATGCAACTTATGAAATCAAAATGAAATTTGCGCGACGCATCGCAAATTTTAGCCCATCACCGCCAGAATCAGCGGGAAAATGAACGGGGCCAGCAGGGAGGTGATAATCCCGCAGATCACCAGCGCCAGGGAGCTAAACGCCCCTTCCTGATAATCCAGCTCCGCACAGCGGGCGGTGCCCAGGGCGTGGGAGGCGGTCCCCATCGACAGCCCCCGTGCCGCTTTAGTATGAATACGCATCCCGTTCAGCAATGTGTGACCAAACACCGCCCCGAGAATACCGACGAAAATGACGCACATCGCGCTGATGGCCGGGATCCCGCCGAGGCTGCCACCGACCGCCATCGCGATAGGCGTGGTTACCGATTTAGGCAGGATCGACGCCGCAATCTGCGGAGAGGCCCCCATCAACAGCGCTACCGACGTGCCGGTGATCATCGCTACCAGGCTGCCCACAAAACAGATGGTAATGATGGATTTCCAGCGGGCGCGGATCTGGTGGAGCTGTTCATATAAAGGAAAGGCGAGCGCCACAACGGCAGGCTGCAGCAGGTCGTTTAAAATTTTGCTGCCGGCAAAGTAGCGTTCGTAGGGAATGCCGGTGAGCAGCAGGAACGGAATAATCACCACCATTGCCACCAGCAGCGGGTTCAGCAATGGCATTTTAAAACGTGCGGCAAGCTTGCGCACGGCGAAGAACACCGCCAGGGTTAACGGCAGCGACCACCAGATATTGGCCATCATTTTTTTGTTTTCTCCCCGACCACGTTACGTTCGCCATGCACCAGATGCGAACTCCAGCTCACAACCAGGAAAACCACCAGCGTACTGACCGCGCAGGAGACCACAATCGGGCCGAACTGGGCCTTGAGCAAATCAAAATACTGCATGACCCCGACGCCGATAGGCACGAAAAGCAGCGCCATATAGCGAATAAGGACGAAGCAGCCGGGATTGACCCATTTTGCGGGCAGGATTTGCAGCGCCAGCAAAACAAAGAGGATCAGCATACCGATAATGCTGCCGGGAATGACGATCGGCAGCAGCGACGCGATGAAAATCCCGGCATACAGGCAGGCGTAAATCAGGACGAATGCGCGCAGATATTGCCAGATAATGTTCAATGATTTGCTCATGGTGATAGTCCTTGCTGAAACGCATTCATCATACAATTAAACTCAAAAATGTGCCACGGATCACATCATGAAATTTGAGCATACCAGACATTCCAGAATGGAAAGTCGCGCTTTCCACATACATACAGAGCAGATACTATAGCGCGTCTTTTTCCACAGGTACTGCTATGCGTGTTTTACTGGCCCCAATGGAAGGCGTGCTCGACTCCCTCGTGCGCGAGCTTCTGACCGAGGTGAACGATTACGATCTCTGCGTGACGGAATTTCTGCGCGTGGTCGATATGTTGTTGCCGGTAAAATCCTTCTTCCGCCTGTGCCCCGAGCTGCACAACCAGAGCCGGACCTCTTCCGGTACGCTGGTGCGTATTCAGCTGCTCGGCCAGTATCCCGAATGGCTGGCGGAGAACGCCGCCCGCGCGGTTGAGCTGGGCTCTTACGGGGTGGATCTCAACTGCGGCTGTCCGTCGAAGCTGGTTAACGGCAGCGGCGGCGGGGCGACCCTGTTGAAAGATCCTGAGCTGATTTACCGCGGCGCGAAGGCCATGCGTGAGGCCGTGCCTTCGCATTTGCCGGTGACGGTGAAGGTGCGCCTGGGGTGGGACAGCGACGCGCGGCAGTTTGAAATCGCCGATGCGGTGCAGCAGGCCGGGGCCACCGAGCTGGTGGTGCATGGCCGCACCAAAGAAGATGGCTACAAGGCCGAGCGCATTAACTGGCAGGCGATCGGCGAGATCCGCAAGCGCCTCTCCATTCCGGTGATCGCCAACGGTGAAATCTGGGACTACGCGAGCGCGCAGGCCTGTCTGCAGGCCACCGGCTGCGATGCGGTGATGATCGGTCGCGGCGCCCTGAATGTGCCGAACCTCAGCCGGGTGGTGAAATATAACGAGCCGCGAATGCCGTGGGCAGACGTCGTTACGCTGCTGCAAAAATACAGCCGACTGGAAAAGCAGGGCGATACCGGTTTGTATCACGTCGCGCGAATTAAACAGTGGCTGAGTTATTTACGCAAAGAGTACGATGAAGCGCTGGGATTATTTCAGGAGATTCGGACATTACAGACTTCGTCTGATATTGCCCGGGTGATTCAGTCAAAATAATAAGCGTTAAATTGCTCACACTTTTTTAAAGCAGAAAACAGTTCTGGTTTTCAACGTGGCGCGACGGTGTTAAGGTGCCACTGTTTTCAACGCAGGATTGTTACTGGCTAACAGGCAAAACCTAAGCGTTTCACAGCATTTTCGCTGTGGAGCGCTTAGGTTTTTTTTTGCCTCTCGTTTACTCAGGAGAGAAATTTGGCTTAGCGCTTTTTACTGATTTTAAAAAAATGAAATATCGACAGGAAATAGAAAAATTTCCTGCGGCCGGTTACGCACAAAATACTCAATCACAGGTTGTTATCATGGCATATAAAAATAAACTCTATGCGCTCGCCTTATCGACGATATCCCCGCTGTCGGTGGCGCAGGACTGGAACGGAACGGTATTAGGCTTTGAAGCTCCTCCGGAGCCTGTTCTGGGCGAAATGCTCGGCATACGTAAAATCCTCAACGATAACGGTTTTACCTGGAATCTCGGATATCTGAATGAAATTGGCTGGAACGGAGGCGGTGGCTATAACCACGACTCGCACGTGGCCTATATTGACCAGTTTGCGCTGACCTTCAACCAGGATCTTGAGCGCTGGACCGGTATCCCGGACGCGCGTATCGAGGGGAACATCGTCAACCGCAACCACAATGACGACCTCACCACCAAACGCGTGCAGGACCCGCGCGTGAACTTCAACGATTTGACCCAGGAGAGCTGGGGCGGACAGTCCATTACCCGCCTGGGCTGGCTGACCTTTGCCCGCAGCTTTGACGACCGGCGTCTGACCTGGCGCATCGGGATGATGAACAAGGTGCAGACCTTCGATCAAATCATCCCCTGTGATTTCCAGCTCCTGTCGCAGTGCGGCGGGAAGTCAGCCAACTCGCTGACGTGGAACAACTGGAACGTTCACACCTGGGGCACCACGCTTGCGTATAAATTAACGCCGACGCTGACGTTAAAAGGTGGCGTGATGGAGCAAAATCCCGAGGCCTCCAGCCGCAGCCACGCCTGGAGCTGGTCGACGAAGGGCAGCAAAGGGGTCTTACTGCCGGTTGAAATCGAAGCGCGCCCGCTGATTAACGGCCTGCCGGGCGCGTACAACCTGGGCGTGGTGTTTACCAACGCGCCGCAAACCGATCTCTATCGCGGCAAATCCGGCGGTGCGGGCGCGACGGACCCGAACGGCTTTGATACCCACAGCCGGACCTGGTTCATGTACGCCGGGCTGAACCAGCAGCTTACGCAGCATCAGGATGATCCGAATCGTGGGTTGAGCACCTCTTTCAGCATGAGCCTTGCGGATCAGAGTACCAACTACATGCACCAGGTTTACGCCGCCTCGCTGCGCTACCGCGGGCTGTTTGACGCGCGACCGGAAGACTGGATTGGCTTTGGCTTGACCTGGATTGATATGAGCAGCCAGTACGCCCGCAATCAGCGTTACCTGAACAGCCTGAGCGGCGTTAGCGATTACACCAATCCGGCGTATCATCCGGTGCCGGGCCATTCCCTGAACGGCGAGTTTTACTACCGTTTTCGTCCCGTGCCGTGGCTTGAACTGCAGCCGGGCATTCAGTACTGGCACCATCCCGGCGGGGTATCCCGGACGCAGGATGCCTGGGTGACGGAGCTGAAAACTGTCGTGACGTTCTAGCAATGTCGATCCGCGTCACGTTTCTGATGCGTGATGCATTGAGGCTATGAATGAAACTGATAGAGTGCCAGAACTGGATTGTTACTGCTTAGGCAGGCAAAACCTGATTTTCTGGCATCTGCCGGAGGTCAGGTTTTTTTGTTTCTGGGGTTCAGATGAAAATCGCCAAGATACTCAATAATAACGTGGTGGTTGTTCAGGATGAGCGCGGGCGCGAACAGGTGGTGATGGGCCGTGGGCTGGCCTTTCAGAAGCGCGTCGGTGAAGCGCTGGATACCGCGTTGGTTGAAAAGGTGTTTGCGTTACAAAGCGATGAACTGGTGCGTCGACTCGGGGAGTTGCTGAGTCAAATTCCGCTGGAGGTAATGACCACCTGCGACCGCATCATCGGGCTGGCGGCGCAGCGGCTGGGCAAGCTGCAGGAGAGTTTGTATATCACCCTCACCGACCACTGCTACTTTGCGATTGAGCGGCAGAAGAACGGGCTGGCCATCAAAAACGTGTTGCTGTGGGATATTAAACGGCTGTATCCGAAGGAGTTCGAATTAGGGCAGGAGGCGCGGGCCATTATCGCCAGACGCCTGAACGTCGAGCTGGAGGAGGATGAGGCCGGGTTTATCGCGCTGCATCTGGTCACCGCGCAGCTGAACAGCGAAATGCCGGAAGTGATGCACGTTACGCGGGTGATGCAGGAGATCCTGCAGCTGGTGAAGTATCAGCTGCAGCTTGAGTACGATGAAGACTCGCTCAGCTATCAGCGTTTCGTCACCCACCTGAAGTTTTTTGCCCAGCGGATGCTCACCCGCACCGTGGTGGAAGATGACGACGTCTCGCTGCATACGGCGGTAAAAGACAACTACGCGAAGGCGTGGAAATGCGCTGAGAAAATCGCTCAGCACCTGAACAAAAGCTATCAGCGTGAGCTGACAACCGAAGAAATTATGTTCCTCGCCATTCATATCGAGCGGGTGAGAAAAGAGGGGCGTTAAGCCTCAAAACAGGATTGTTACTGCATCACGCAGGCAAAACCTGAGCGCGGCCTTCGTAAGAAGGACGTTCTCGGGTTTTTTTATTTTTTGTACTCAGTCAACAGGTGCCTGCAGGCATCGGATGTAAGGAAATCGAGATGGAATACCAGGCTTTAGCGAAGGATATTCTCGGCCACGTTGGCGGAAAAGAGAACATCGTCAGTCTTGTGCACTGCGCCACCCGGCTTCGCTTCAAACTAAAAGAGAATCAACGGGCGGATGCGGAAGGGCTCAAGAAAAACCCGGGCGTGATCATGGTGGTGGAAAGCGGCGGTCAGTTTCAGGTAGTGATTGGCAACCACGTCCACGACGTCTGGCAGGCGGTGCGCAATGAGGCAGGCCTTACCGATGACGCGCCCGTCGTGGAAGAGAAGGGAGAAAAAGGGAATCTGCTGGGCCGCCTGATTGACATCGTCTCCGGGATCTTCACCCCGTTTATCGGCATTCTCGCGGCCTCCGGTATTCTGAAAGGGCTGCTGGCGCTGGCGGTGGTATGCGGCTGGCTCACCACCGAAAGCGGCACCTATAAAATCTGGTTCGCCGCCAGCGACGCGCTGTTCTTCTTCTTCCCGCTGGTGCTGGGCTATACCGCCGGGAAAAAATTCGGCGGCAACCCGTTTATTACCATGGTGATCGGCGGGGCGCTCACTCATCCGATGATGATTGCGGCGTTTAACGCCAGCCAGCAGCCGGGCGCGGTATCGGACGCCTTTTTGGGCATTCCTGTCACCTGGTTTAACTACAGCTCGTCGGTGATCCCGATTATTCTCGCCTCGTGGGTGAGCTGCTGGCTGGAAAAACAGAGCACCAGGCTGCTGCCGTCCTCGATGAAAAACTTCTTCGCGCCGCTGATCTGTCTGGGCGTGACCGTGCCGCTGACTTTCCTCGTTATCGGGCCGCTGGCGACCTGGCTGAGCCAGATGCTGGCGAACGGCTATCAGAGTATTTACGTTCTGGCACCGTGGCTGGCGGGCGCGGCGATGGGCGCGCTGTGGCAGGTCTGCGTTATTTTTGGCCTGCACTGGGGGCTGGTGCCGCTGATGATTAACAACCTGGCGGTGCTGGGGCATGACTCCATGCTGCCGATGCTGTTGCCCGCGGTGTTTGGTCAGGTGGGGGCGGCGCTGGGGATCTTCCTGCGTACCCGCGATGCACGTCAGAAAATGCTGGCGGGTTCATCGGTAACGGCAGGGATATTTGGTATTACCGAGCCGGCCGTTTATGGGGTAAACCTGCCGCTGCGCCGCCCGTTTATCTTTGGCTGCGTGGCGGGAGCTATCGGCGGCGCGATTGTCGGCTTCAGCGATACTCACGTTTACTCCTTCGGCTTCGCCAATATCTTTACCATCGCCCAGATGATTCCGCCGGGCGGGGTAAACGCCACGCTGTGGGGCGGCGTGATCGGCACCGCGGTAGCGCTGGTGCTGAGCTGCGGCCTGACGCTGGTGGCGGGCATGCCGGGACGCGCAGCGCCCGAGGCGGTTTTGCTAGCGGGTGAAAACGATGTGCTGGCACCGATGACCGGCACCGTTCTGGCGCTCGACCAGGTGCCGGATACCACGTTTGCCAGCGGCCTGCTTGGCAGCGGTGCCGCGATTATTCCCTCCGATAACAAAGTGGTGGCCCCGTTTGCCGGCGTGGTGGCCTCGCTGTTTCAGACCAAACACGCCATCGGCCTGCTCAGCGACAGCGGTATTGAAGTGTTAATTCACGTGGGGATCGACACCGTGAAGCTCGACGGCAAGCCGTTTACCGCCCACGTGAAGGTGGGCGACAGGGTGCAGCCCGGCGATCTGCTGCTGGAATTTGACCGACAGGCGATTATCGATGCCGGATACGACCTGGCGACCCCGATCATTATCAGTAACAGCGATGAGTATCGTGACGTGGTGACCGTGGCGGCAACGTCCGTCAGTGCCGGTGCGCCGTTACTCAGCGTAAGCCATCAATAACAGGAGAACGTGATGAAAACTTTCCCGGACGATTTTTTATGGGGCGGCGCGGTTGCCGCGAATCAGGTAGAAGGCGCGTATCTGGAGGAGGGGAAAGGGCTGTCCACCTCAGACGTTCAGCCGCAGGGGGTCTTCGGCCCGGTGGTTGAGCGCGTGGCGGGCGACAGCGGCATCAAGGACGTCGCCATCGACTTCTATCACCGCTACCCGGAAGACATCAAACTGTTCGCTGAGATGGGCTTTAGCTGCCTGCGCGTCTCCATTGCCTGGACCCGTATTTTTCCGAACGGCGACGAGCAGCAGCCTAACGAGGCGGGGCTGGCGTTTTACGACCGGCTGTTTGACGAGCTGGCCGCGCACAACATTACCCCGCTGGTGACGCTCTCGCATTACGAAATGCCGTGGGGGCTGGTGAAGCAGTACGGCGGGTGGGGCAGCCGCCAGACCATTGGGTTCTTCGAGCGCTACGCCCGCACCGTGTTTGCGCGCTACAAGGAGAAGGTGAAGCTCTGGCTGACCTTCAACGAGATCAATATGTCTCTGCACGCGCCGATGACCGGCGTGGGCCTGCCGGAAACCAGCAGCAAAGGGGAGGTGTACCAGGCGATCCACCACCAGCTGGTGGCCAGCGCGCTGGCCGTGAAGGCCTGCCACGAGATTATTCCGGATGCCAGAATCGGCAACATGCTGCTGGGCGGCCTGATGTACCCGCTGACCTGCAAACCGGAAGATGTTCTGGAGACGCTGCAGGAAAACCGCGCGTGGCAATTCTTTGGCGACGTGCAGTGCCGTGGCGCCTATCCGGGCTATATGCAGCGCTTCTTCCGCGACAACGGTATTCAGCTTGAGGTAACGGATGCCGACCGCGAGGCGCTGAAATCGACCGTCGATTTTATCTCCTTCAGCTACTACATGACGGGCTGCGTCACCGCGGATGAGGCCCTCAACCAGCAGGCGCGCGGCAACATCCTGAGCATGGTGCCTAACCCGCATCTGGCAAGTTCCGAATGGGGCTGGCAGATTGACCCCATCGGCCTGCGTACCCTGTTAAACGTGCTCTGGGATCGCTATCAGAAGCCGTTGTTTATCGTGGAAAATGGCCTGGGGGCGAAGGATAAACCGGATGCGAACGGCGTGGTGCAGGATGACTATCGCATCAGCTACCTTAACGACCACCTTGTGCAGGTGCGTGAAGCGATTGAAGACGGCGTTGAGGTGATGGGCTATACCAGCTGGGGGCCAATCGATCTGGTGAGCGCGTCTAAAGCTGAACTCTCTAAGCGCTACGGCTTTATTTACGTCGATCGCGATGACAGCGGAAAGGGCACGCTGGCGCGCAGCCGTAAGAAAAGTTTCTACTGGTATAAAGAGGTTATTGCTACGAAAGGGGCTTCGCTGAAAGTCTGATATCGGGAACGTTGCCCGGCGCAGAGCCGGGCAAATAGATCAGAAAATCATCTTGAATACGCCGGTGACCACTAAGAGCCCTATCAGAAATATAATTAAAATAACCCACAGTAATATTTTCATTCCTTTCTCCCGCTCATGTATGTCCTGAATAAGTGTAGCAGCGTATTTATATTTGGCGTGAATGCATTGGATTTAATCATTCTCTTTGGGAATAAATTTCCGGGTATTAAAATGTATGACAATTTGCGGATTGCCACGCGTTACTAAAAAAATGAACGATATCGAGCGTAACGTGCGCCTTTATTTTTTGAGTGTATGGCGTAATGAAACGTTCTCTTATTTTATCTCTGAGTGCTCCCTTCGCTTTTATTCTGGCAGCCTGTGCGCCTGAACATGCCACGGTATCTCCCCTTAAAACGCAAACCGCTGCGGCGTCGGTGAATACGGTTCTGAATCATCAGGACTGGCCGAAAAATGAGTGGTGGAAAGCGTATAACGATCCCCAGCTTAATGGGCTGATTGCGAAAGCGTTGAGCGATGCACCGGATATGCAGATTGCCCGTCAGCGCATTACGCTTGCCGAAGCACAGGCCAAAGCCGCAATGGCCGCTGACGGCCCGCAGATTGATTTTTCCGCCGATGCGGAACGCCAGAAAATGTCCGCCGAAGGGCTGATGGGGCCTTTTGCCCTTACCGACCCGGCGGCAGGCACCACCGGGCCGTGGTACACCAACGGCACCTTTGGCCTGACCGCAGGCTGGGAACTCGATCTGTGGGGAAAAAATCGCGCCCGGGTCGAGGCCCGGATTGGCAAAGTGAATGCGCAAAAAGCGGAGCTGGAGCAAACCCGCCAGCTGCTGGCCAGCAGCGTGGCGCGGCTCTACTGGGAGTGGCAAACTCAGGCCGCCGCGGGGGAGGTTCTTGCGCAGATCAAACATGAGCAGGACAACATCATTGGTGCCGATCGCGAACTGTATCAGCATGGGATCACCTCCTCCGTGGAGGGGGTGGAAACCGATATCAACGCCAACAAAACCGAAGAGCAGCTTGCAGAAGTCAACGGGAAGATGAAAGCCGTCGAGGCGCGTCTGGTCGCGCTGACGAATTCTTCCTCCGTAACGCTTACGCGGCATGCGCTGCCGACGGTCGACGCCGCGCTACCGTCGACGCTCGGTTATGAACTGCTGGCACGCCGTCCGGATCTTCAGGAGGCACACTGGTATATCGAAGCCTCTATGAGCGAGGTGGAGGCCGCGAGAGCGGCTTTCTATCCTGACGTGAACCTGATGGCGTTCCTACAGCAGGATGCCCTCCATCTGAGCGATCTGTTTCGTGCTTCAGCGCAGCAGATGGGCGTGACCGCCGGGCTAACGCTGCCGATCTTCGACAGCGGCAGGCTGAACGCCAGTCTGGATATCGCCCAGGCGCAAAATAATCTCTCGGTGGCAAACTACAACAAAGCGGTGGTCGAAGCGGTCAATCAGGTGGCGCGCACGGCCAGTGAAGTCGAAACGCTGACGGCAAAGAACCGCCATCAGCAGCAGGTTGAAAAAGATGCGGCGCGGGTTGTGGCGCTGGCGCAGGCGCGTTTCAGCGCGGGGATCGTTGCGGGCTCGCGGGTCAGTGAAGCCAGGATCCCGGCCCTCAGGGAAGACCTCGCCGGATTGAAGCTGAAAGGCCAGTATGTCGACGCCACGCTGCAGCTCACCTCGGCGCTGGGCGGCGGTTATCATCACGGCTAAAAAAGGTCATTATCTATACTTACCTCTTTGCAGTTTTTCAGGAGGTGAGTATGACCAGAGTAGCGATAGTGACCGCATCGGATTCCGGGATTGGTAAAACCACGGCGCTGATGCTTGCAGAGCGCGGGTTTGATATTGGCGTCACCTGGCACTCGGATGAAAAAGGGGCGCTGGAAACCTGCCGCGAAGTTGAAGCGCAGGGGCAGCGCGCAGAGGCTATCCATCTTGATTTAAGCACGCTGCCGGAAGGCGCAGAGGGTATTGAAACGCTGATTGCGCGTTTTGGTCGGCTGGACGTGCTGGTCAACAATGCGGGTGCGATGACCAAAGCGCCGTTCCTTGAGATGCCGTTTGACGACTGGCGGAACATTTTCACCGTCGACGTGGACGGCGCGTTTCTCTGTTCACAAATTGCCGCCCGCCAGATGGTGAAGCAAGGGGAAGGGGGGCGGATTGTGAACATTACCTCGGTGCATGAGCACACGCCGCTGCCGGAGGCGAGCGCCTACACGGCGGCAAAACACGCGCTCGGCGGGTTAACCAAATCCATGGCGATGGAACTGGTTAAGCACAACATTCTGGTGAACGCCGTCGCGCCGGGCGCCATTGCCACACCGATGAACGACATGGACGACAGCGAAGTGAAGGAGGGTTCAATGCCGGAAATCCCGCTGGCGCGGCCGGGCCACACCAAAGAGATAGCCAGCCTGGTGGCATGGCTTTGCGACAGCGACGCCAGCTACACGACGGGGCAATCGTTTATTGTTGACGGGGGCTTTATGCTGGCGAACCCGCAGTTTAAGCCGGAGGGGTAGTTTTCCCCTCTCCCTGTGAGAGAGGGTGTTTTTAGTTCCCTCTCCCTGTGGGAGAGGGTGAGGGCATCAGGCCGCACCCGGCTACTCCTCATCCCGCGTCTTTTCCCGATGCTTCAGCCACAGCCTGACCCCAATCACCGCCACCACCACCAGAATCAGCCACGCCCAGTGCTTCAGATGCTGGTCGAGATTATGCAGCCACGGGCCAATCACTTCGCCCCCTACGTAGCCGAGCGTCGTAAAGATCATCGCCCAGGCAATCGCACCAAGAACATTGAGCGGCAGGAAAATTTTTGGCGGCAGATGGCTGGCGCCAATCAGTATCGGCCCGATAATGCGAAAGCCATACATAAAGCGCGTGCCGATGACGAACAGATAGGGATGACGTTGAATGAGCCGTTGAGCGCGGCGGATTTTCTTCTGATGCTTTGCGAAACGCTTAAGCAGCGTGGGCCCGAAGCGCAGCCCGAGAAAGTAGAGCAGCTGATCGCCAATCATTCCGCCGAGCGCGACCGCTGCGACGACCAGCGGGAATTTCAGCAATCCCTGATGCGCGGCGACGCCGCCTAACAGCGTGATGGTTTCACCTTCTGCCACGCTACCGACGACCAGCGCGGCATATCCATATTGTTCAATAAGTGCGTTAATATCCATTACGTAAATGTTATCTCCCTCTGCTTACCTCGTTTAATCATATACCTCATGAATCAACAGCGGGGAAATCAACGGAAATTTCCCACTGTACAGAAAATAATCTAAAGCCTGCATTATACTTAAGGTATCGCTGACGGGCCGACAACAAGGGGGCGCTATGAACCATGTCTGGGGACTTTTCTCCCATCCCGATCGTGAGATGCATGTCATTAAAAGTGAGAACGAAACGGTCTCGCATCATTACACGCACCACGTGCTGCTGATGGCTGCGGTGCCGGTAATATGCGCCTTTATCGGAACAACACAAATCGGCTGGAACTTCGGTGACGGCACCGTTGTTCAGCTTTCCTGGTTTACCGGGCTCTATCTGGCCATCGTTTTTTATGGCCTGATGCTGGCGGGTGTGGCGGTAATGGGGCGCGTCATTCACTGGATGGCGCGTAACTACCCGCAACGTCCATCGCTGGCGCACTGTATGGTCTTTGCCGGATATGTCGCGACCCCGCTGTTCTTAAGCGGTATTGTTGCGCTCTATCCACTGGTCTGGCTGTGCGCGCTGATCGGTACTATTGCCCTCTTTTACACCGGGTATCTGCTGTATCTGGGGGTTCCAACCTTCCTGAATATCAATAAAGAAGAAGGCCTGAGTTTTTCCAGTTCAACACTCGCTATTGGGGTGCTGGTGCTGGAGGCGCTACTGGCGCTGACGGTTATTCTTTGGGGTTACGGATACCGTCTCTTCTGAGTTCACTGCATTGCTGGCGTAAATGCCAGCAATGCAGCATCTGTTCACGATTATCCGCTGGCGACAACGCCCGGTGACCGCTATGATGCCGAAGCCAGCCTGTGTTTATCCGTTGATACAGGCGGTGTACGTCATGACGTGCGTGAATAATTATCAGAAGTCTCACCATGCTGAAATTCCGAGTCTCTTTACTTAGCCTGGCGCTGCTGCTGGGCGCGTCCGCTGCCGTGCCGGCCGTCGCTAAAACGCCTGCGGTGACCGCCGCTGCTGCTCAGCCGCAAATTGCGTCCGGCAGCGCGATGATTGTCGATCTCAACACCAATAAGGTGATCTACGCCAGCCATCCGGACCTGGTGCGCCCGATCGCCTCGATTACCAAATTAATGACCGCGATGGTGGTGCTTGATGCACATCTGCCGCTGGACGAAAAATTGAAAGTGGATATCAGCCACACGCCGGAGATGAAGGGGATTTACTCCCGCGTGCGTCTGAACAGTGAAATCAGCCGTAAAAATATGCTGCTGCTGGCGCTGATGTCGTCTGAAAACCGTGCGGCGGCGAGCCTGGCGCACCACTATCCGGGCGGCTACGACGCCTTTATCCGCGCGATGAACGCAAAAGCCAAAGCGCTGGGAATGACCAATACGCATTATGTTGAACCGACGGGACTGTCGATCAACAACGTCTCCACGGCCCGCGATCTGACGAAACTGTTGATTGCCAGCAAACAGTATCCGCTGATTGGTCAGCTCAGCACCACCCGTGAAGAGATGGCGACCTTTGCGAACCCGGCCTATACGCTGCCGTTCCGCAACACTAACCATCTGGTATACCGCGATAACTGGAATATTCAGTTAACCAAAACCGGCTTTACCAACGCGGCAGGACACTGCCTGGTGATGCGCACCGTGTTTAACGGTAAACCGGTGGCGCTGGTGGTGATGGATGCCTTCGGCAAATATACCCACTTCGCGGACGCGAGCCGCCTGCGTACCTGGATTGAAACCGGGAAAGTGCAGCCCGTTCCGGCCGCAGCATTGACGTATAAAAAGCAGAAAGCGGAACAGATGGCGACGGCGCAGAACGACTGAGCCGTCCGTCAACGCCGGGTGGCGGCTTCGCCTTACCCGGCCTACGAGATAACGAAAAACGGTAACTTATGTTACCGTTTTTTGTTTTCTCCCTCTCCCTGTGGGAGAGGGTCGGGGTGAGGGTGAGGGCACCAGACTGCACGGTCTTTATTCCGGCAGCGTCCAGTCCCCATCGTTGAGCGAGCGCTGCATAATCACCGTATCCCGCCAGTCACCTTTTTTATAGCCTACGCTGCGCAGCTGACCGACAATCACGAAACCATGTTTTTTATGCAGCCGCAGCGAGCCGGAATTATTGTTGCCATCTCCCACAACGGCAATCATCTGCCGCCACGGGCCTTGCTCGCATCGTTCAATTAGCGCATCCATCAGTGCCGAACCAAAACCGCGCCCGGTGATGCTGGCATCCACGTAAATCGACTCTTCCAGGGTATAGCGGTAGGCGTGTCGCGGGCGGTAAGGCGTGGCGTAGCAGTAGCCCACCACGATGCCGCGATACAGCGCGATAAGCCACGGCAAACCGCTCTCAGCCACGCTTTTCATACGCTGACGCATTTCGTCGATGGTAGGGGGGACTTCTTCAAATGACGCGCGCCCGTGCAGCACATGCCAGGCATAGATGGCGGCGATGGCATGCACATCATCGGGAAGGGCATCGCGCACTTCCAGTTCGGTCTCGGATAAAACATCAATAGCCGACATGATGTGCCTGCTCCTCGTTATAGAATGCCGGAGAAACGTTCCTCCGGCGTCAGAGCGTCACTCTATTACGATTAAGGCACGCTAAACAATCTCTCAAATTTGGCTGTAGGAATTAATCAGACGCTTGCGTTACGCGCTGCTCCGCATCTGCCTCTTCTTTCCAGTATTTCTTCCGCGTTGTTTTACCAATGCCGGGGTTCATGCTGTTTGTAGGGTCATTCTCGCGATAAAACTGCTTAAGTGCGTCAGGGGCTTTATAAAGATGCCCGACGTTATGTTCCGCAGGATATTGTGCGCCGCGTTCACGCAGCAGGGCGAGCATCTGCTCCTTCAGTTCGTGCGCATCGACCCCTTTTTTGACGATGTAATCCTGATGGAAGACATAACACATAAAGTGGCCGTAATAGAGCTTATGCACCAGCTTGCTGTCGATTTCCGGCGGGAGGTGCTCAAACCACTCGGTGTCGTTACGTCGCAGGGCGATATCCAGCGCCAGAATATCTTCCACCTCTTCGGAATGCACCGCCTGATAACGAATGGCGGCGCCTGCGGCGGCAAAACGGTGCAGGAACGCTTTGCTGCCCTCTTCAGGCGTACAGGCAAAGAAATCCCCTTCGGCGGTTTTGAAGAATTCGGTCAGCCAGGACTGCGCTTCGGCAATTCCGTCCCCGGCCATTTTCAGCAGCAGGTGATGCTCGTACTTATCGCGCCAGGTTTTCATTCGCTCCGGCAGATGCGCCGGGAAAACGTTGCCCAGCTTCTGCATAAAGCGGTCGGTGAAGTGGGGTTTGAACAGCGACACTTTCTCCAGCATCGCGTCGGTGCGTCCCTTCATGGTGAAGAAGAACGGCATTTTGTCGGTGCCGAGCTTGTCGATCATCAGGAACGTATCTTTGCCGTAACGCTCGGCGATGTCGTAAATGTCCCGGTGCATGTACTCGCCCGCCACCGGCAGATGGGTAAATTCGCCCAGAATATGACGACGAATTTCGGTCAGAACCTCAGGCTGATTGGTACCGATGTAGAACACCTGCTGCTTTTTCTCCGCCGGGAAGGTATCCAGACGCACGGCAAACACGGCCAGCTTCCCGGCGCAGCCGGAGGATTCAAACAGGCGGTCCGGGTCGGCGTTGTAGCGCGCCGGCGTATCGGCGTCGATATCCCGCACGCGGGTCACGTAGTCGTGATCGTGCGCGTGGCGGCCGTCGTGCTGCACGTCTTCGTCCTTCACGCGATCGTCGTCAAGCTTGCTGAGGATCTGCTCTGGCGTCACGCCGAGATCGATTCCCAGATGGTTCACCAGCGTCAGCTTGCCGTTTTCGTCAATACGGGCAAACAGCGACATCTCGGTGTAGGCCGGGCCGCGCTGCACCAGCGAGCCGCCGGAGTTGTTGCAAATCCCGCCAACCACTGAGGCGCCAATACAGGAGGAGCCAATCACCGAGTGCGGCTCACGGCCCAGCGGCTTAAGCGCTTTTTCCAGGGAGTAGAGCGTCGTGCCGGGGAATGCGAGCACCTGCTCGCCTTTATCCAGCAGGTGCAGCTTGTCGAGGCGCAGGGTGCTGATAATCACGATGTCGCGATCGTAATCGTTGCCGTTCGGCGTGGAGCCTTCGGTCAGGCCGGTATTGGCGGCCTGCATTAAAATAATCTTGTCGGCGGCGACGCAGGCGCTCAGCACGCGCCACAGCTCCAGCAGCGTGCCGGGGAAGACCACCGCCAGCGCCTCACCCTGACCGGAGCGGAAACCTTTGCGGTAGCGGGCGGTTTTGGCCGGGTCGGTAAGCAGGTGAGAGGAGCCAACCAGGCGCGACAGTTCGTTAATAAATGTTTTGTTATCGTCAGTTCGAACAGAAGACATCTTCCACTCCTTGTGGTGGGGCAAATTTCTCGCTGTAAAGCATAGCGCGATTAACTGTTAAGCGGTCGAGTATTCACGAGAAAAATCAGAGAATAACCCTGCAACGTTTCGAGGGTTTGTGGCACACTGCGCTTTTCGCACGGTATGGCCGAGATCGTCCGGCGGTTATTGATGAGAGAGTAAAACGACATGAAATGGCTATGTTCTGTAGGTGTCGCCGTCAGCCTGGCGCTGCAACCTGCGCTGGCAGAGGATTTGTTTGGTAATCACCCGCTCACGCCTGAAGCACGGGACGCGTTTGTCACGGAATTGCTCAAGAAAATGACGGTTGATGAGAAAATCGGCCAGCTGCGTCTTATCAGCGTCGGTCCGGATAACCCGAAAGAGGCCATCCGCGAGATGATCAAAGACGGGCAGGTAGGGGCCATCTTTAATACCGTCACCCGCCAGGATATCCGCAAGATGCAGGATCAGGTGATGGATCTCAGCCGCCTGAAAATTCCTCTGTTCTTTGCCTATGACGTGGTGCACGGCCAGCGTACCGTTTTCCCGATTAGCCTCGGTTTAGCTTCTTCCTTTAACCTCGACGCGGTGAAAACCGTTGGGCGCGTGTCGGCTTATGAAGCGGCGGACGACGGCCTGAACATGACCTGGGCGCCAATGGTGGACGTTTCGCGCGATCCGCGCTGGGGCCGCGGCTCGGAAGGCTTTGGTGAAGATACGTATTTAACCTCCACGATGGGTAAAACCATGGTGGAAGCGATGCAGGGCAAAAGCCCGGCGGACCGCTACTCGGTGATGACCAGCGTCAAACACTTCGCGGCCTATGGCGCGGTTGAAGGCGGGAAAGAGTACAACACCGTCGACATGAGCCCGCAGCGCCTGTTCAACGACTACATGCCGCCGTACAAGGCGGGGCTGGATGCGGGCAGCGGCGCGGTGATGGTCGCGCTGAACTCGCTGAACGGCACGCCTGCGACCTCTGACTCCTGGCTGCTGAAAGACGTGCTGCGCGACCAGTGGGGCTTTAAGGGCATCACCGTTTCTGACCACGGCGCGATTAAAGAGCTGATTAAACACGGTACCGCCTCCGATCCGGAAGACGCGGTGCGCGTGGCGCTCAAGTCCGGCATCAACATGAGCATGAGCGACGAGTACTACAGCAAATACCTGCCGGGGCTGGTGAAGAGCGGCAAGGTAACGATGGCGGAGCTGGACGATGCCGCGCGCCACGTGCTGAACGTGAAATACGACATGGGGCTATTTAACGATCCGTACAGCCACCTGGGGCCGAAGGATTCTGACCCGGCAGATACCAACGCCGAAAGCCGTCTGCACCGCAAAGAAGCGCGTGACGTGGCGCGCGAAAGCCTGGTGCTGCTGAAAAACCGCCTCGACACGCTGCCGCTGAAAAAATCCGGCACCATTGCCGTAGTGGGCCCGCTGGCCGACAGCAAGCGCGACGTGATGGGCAGCTGGTCTGCGGCAGGCGTGGCCGATCAGTCCGTGACCGTGCTGACCGGGATTAAGAGTGCCGTGGGTGATAACGCGAAAGTGGTGTACGCCAAAGGGGCGAACGTCACCAACGACAAAGACATCGTCACCTTCCTCAACCAGTATGAGGAAGCGGTGAAGGTCGATCCGCGCACGCCGAAGGAGATGATCGACGAGGCGGTGAATACCGCGAAACAGTCTGACGTCGTTGTCGCAGTTGTGGGCGAAGCGCAGGGTATGGCGCACGAGGCCTCCAGCCGTACCGACATCACCATCCCGCAGAGCCAGCGCGATCTGATCGCCGCCCTGAAAGCCACCGGCAAGCCGCTGGTGCTGGTGCTGATGAACGGTCGTCCGCTGGCGCTGGTGAAAGAGGACCAGCAGGCTGACGCCATTCTGGAAACCTGGTTTGCCGGTACCGAAGGCGGTAACGCCATCGCCGACGTGCTGTTTGGTGATTACAACCCGTCGGGCAAGCTGCCGATGTCCTTCCCGCGCTCCGTCGGGCAGATCCCGGTCTACTACAGCCACCTGAACACCGGTCGCCCGTATAACGCCGATAAGCCGAACAAGTACACGTCCCGTTACTTCGACGAAGCTAACGGCCCGCTGTATCCGTTTGGTTACGGCCTGAGCTACACCACCTTCAAGGTTTCTGACGTGAAAATGTCGGCGCCGACCCTGAAGCGTGACGGCAAAGTTACCGCCAGCGTTGAGGTGACCAACACCGGCAAGCGCGAAGGGGCAACGGTAATTCAGATGTACGTCCAGGATGTCACCGCCTCGATGAGCCGTCCTGTTAAGCAGCTGCGCGGCTTCGAGAAGGTCAATCTGAAGCCTGGCGAAACCCAAACCATCAGCTTCCCGATTGACGTGGAGGCGCTGAAGTTCTGGAACCAGCAGATGAAATACGATGCGGAGCCAGGCAAGTTTAACGTCTTTATCGGGGTGGATTCCGCCCGCGTGAATAAAGGCGAGTTCGAGCTGCTGTAACCTTCCCTCCTTTGCATCCCCCGACTTCCGGGGGATGCGTCTTACGTTATGCTAAAAAGGCATTTTGCCGGGTAAATCCGCTGTTTTAAGCTACGCTTTTCTCTCAAGCCTCTGAAAAAGGCGATAAAAAAATGAGGATAGCGTAATGACGATTGCAAAGGGGATGTTGGGATCTGCGGTGCTGCTGGCGGCACTGAGTCTGCCGTTACAGGCGGCGGAGCCGGTAAAAGTGGGCTCAAAGATCGATACCGAAGGCGCGCTGCTCGGCAATATTATTTTGCAGGTGCTGGAAAGCCACGGCGTGAAAACCGTCAATAAAGTTCAGCTCGGCACCACGCCCGTCGTGCGCGGGGCGATCACCTCCGGCGAGCTGGATATCTATCCGGAATACACCGGCAACGGGGCATTCTTCTTCAAAGATGAAAACGATCCGGCATGGAAAAACGCCAAAGCCGGGTATGAGAAAGTCAAAAAACTCGACGCGGAACAGAACAAGCTGGTCTGGCTGACGCCGGCCCCGGCCAACAACACCTGGACTATCGCCGTGCGCAAGGACGTGGCGGAGAAAGGTAAGCTGACGTCTCTGGCGGATCTCAGCCGCTATCTGAAAGAGAAGGGCGACTTTAAGCTGGCTGCGTCCGCGGAGTTTATCGAGCGTCCTGACGCGCTCCCGGCGTTCGAAAAAGCCTACGACTTCAAGCTCGACCAGGCGCAGCTGCTCTCGCTGGCGGGCGGGGATACGGCGGTAACCATCAAGGCGGCGGCGCAGCAAACTTCCGGCGTTAACGCGGCAATGGCCTACGGCACCGACGGCCCGGTTGCGGCGCTCGGCCTGCAAACCCTGACCGATCCAAAAGGCGTACAGCCGATTTACGCTCCGACCCCGGTCGTACGTGAGTCGGTGCTGAAAGCCTATCCGGAGATTGCAGAATGGCTCAAACCGGTCTTCGAAAAGCTGGATGAAAAAACGCTGCAGCAGCTGAATGCCAGCATTGCCGTCGAGGGGCTGGATGCCAAAAAAGTGGCCGCCGACTTCCTGAAACAACAAGGGCTTGTGAAGTAACGGGAAAGGGCTGTGCCAATAAAATGTCATAACCGCGTACTGCTGCTGCTGGCCTGCGTGGCCATCGCGGCGGTCGCGCTGCCGTTTGTGAATGTCGCACCTAACCGTCTGATGTCAGGGGAAGGGCGCTATCTCTGGGAAGTATGGGCGTTCACGCCGTGGTGGCTGGCCGCGGCGCTGGGCGCGTGGGTTGCGCTATCGCTCTGGCAAGGCCGCACGGCGCAGTGGCTGACGCTGCTCCTTGCTGAAGGGCTGTTTATCCTCCTCTTCTGGGGAGCCGGGCAGGCGGCGACGCATATGGCTTCGGCGGAAAGCCCGCTGGCGAGAACCACGGTGGGCAGCGGCCTCTGGCTGTGGCTGGCGCTGTGTCTGCTGGCCAGCAGCGACGCCATTCGTCGACTCATCTCCAGCGCCGTCTGGCGCTGGGTGCTCAACGCGCAGATATGGTGCATTCCCTTGTTCCTGCTGTTCAGCGGTGAGCTGAACAATCTCTCTCTGCTGAAAGAGTACGCCAACCGTCAGGAGGTGTTTGATGATGCCCTTGCGCAACACCTGACGATCCTTTTTGGCACGCTGATCCCGGCTCTGCTGATCGGGATACCGCTCGGCATGTGGTGCTATCGTCATCCTTCACGCCAGGGCGGGATCTTTACCGTACTCAACGTGATCCAGACCATACCTTCCGTCGCGCTGTTTGGCCTGCTGATTGCCCCGCTGGCCGGGCTGGTTAAGTCATTTCCGGTGCTGGGAACGCTCGGCATAGCCGGAACGGGGTTAACGCCCGCGCTTATCGCGCTGGTGCTGTATGCGCTGCTGCCGCTGGTGCGCGGCGTGGTCGCGGGCCTGGGCCAGGTCGCGCCGGATGTGCTTGAAAGCGCCCATGCAATGGGGATGAGCGCGCGGCAGTGTTTCTGGAAAATTCAGCTCCCCCTGGCGCTGCCCCTGCTGCTGCGCAGCCTGCGGGTGGTGGCGGTACAAACCGTCGGCATGGCGGTGATAGCGGCGCTGATTGGTGCGGGCGGCTTTGGCGCGCTGGTGTTCCAGGGGCTGCTCAGCAGTGCCCTCGATCTGGTGTTGCTGGGCGTGGTGCCCACGATTGCGCTGGCGGTTGTCGTCGACGCGCTGTTTGCCTTATGGCTCGCGCTGCTCAGGAGAAGAGCCAATGATTGAATTTCATGATGTCAGTAAAACCTTTGCCGGTCGCCCGGCGGCGAGCCATCTGAACCTGAACTTTGCCGAGGGGGCGTTTTCCGTGCTGATTGGCACCTCGGGCTCGGGAAAATCCACCACCCTGAAGATGATCAACCGCCTGGTTGAGCATGACAGCGGGGTGATCCGCTTTGCCGGAGAAGAGATCCGCAGCCTGCCGGTGCTGGAGCTGCGTCGCCGGATGGGCTATGCCATTCAGTCTATCGGCCTGTTTCCGCACTGGACGGTGGCGCAGAACATCGCCACCGTGCTGCAGCTGGAGAAATGGTCGCGGGCAAAAATCGCTGACCGGGTGGATGAACTCATGTCGCTCCTGGGGCTGGAGCCCGCGCTGCGCGATCGCTATCCGCACCAGCTTTCCGGAGGCCAGCAGCAGCGCGTGGGCGTGGCGCGCGCGCTGGCGGCTAACCCGCAGGTGCTGCTGATGGATGAACCCTTCGGCGCGCTGGATCCGGTCACGCGCGGCGCGCTGCAGGCGGAGATGACCCGCATTCACCGCATTCTCGGACGCACGATCGTTCTCGTGACGCACGATATAGATGAAGCTCTGCGCCTGGCCGACCATCTGGTGCTGATGGATCATGGCGAAGTGGTGCAGCAGGGCTCGCCGCTTGAGCTATTAACATGGCCGAAGAACGACTTTGTGCGCGAGTTTTTTGGACGCAGCGAGCTGGGCGTGAGGCTGCTCTCCCTGCGGACGGTCAGCGACTATATGCGTCGGGAGAAGGTGTCGGTCAGCGGCGAACCGCTGCAGGCGCAGATGAGCCTGCGGGATGCCCTCTCGGCGTTTGTCGCGCGCCAGTGCGAGGTATTGCCCGTCTCGGACGCGCGTGGTACGCCATGCGGAACCTTACATTTTCGCGATCTGCTAGCCGGGGAGGTGACGCGTGAAGGCACTGCGTGATCCGCTCCTCTGGCTGGTAGCGCTCTTTGTCGCCTTACTGTTTCTGATGCCCCACAGCGCGGCGCTGTTTAACACCCTTTTTCCGGGGCTGCCGCGGCCGGTTTATCAGCAGGAGAGCTTTATTAATCTCGCCCTGGCGCATCTCTGGCTGGTGGCGCTCTCAAGCGCCATCGCGGTTGTGTTGGGGGTTGGGGCAGGTATCGCGGTTACGCGGCCTGCGGGCAAGGAGTTTCGTCCGCTGGTGGAGACGATAGCGGCGATTGGCCAGACGTTTCCCCCGGTGGCGGTGCTGGCGATAGCGGTTCCGGTGATGGGCTTTGGTCAGCAGCCCGCCATTATTGCGCTGATTTTATACGGCGTATTGCCGGTGCTGCAGGGCACGCTGGCGGGCCTCGCGGCGGTACCGGCGTCAGTGCTGAGCGTGGCAGAAGGGATGGGGATGAGTCGCGGTCAGCGGCTGCGCAAGGTTGAACTGCCGCTTGCGGCGCCGGTTATCATTGCCGGGATCCGCACGTCGGTGATTATTAACATCGGGACGGCGACCATTGCGTCTACGGTCGGTGCCAATACGCTGGGAACGCCGATTATTATCGGCCTGAGCGGGTTTAATACGGCTTATATCGTGCAGGGGGCGGTGCTGGTCGCGCTGGCGGCAATCGTCGTCGATCGCCTTTTTGAGAGGCTGGCTCTGTACCTCAGCCGACACCGCCGCGAACAATAAACGAGTATCCTGCCAGCATCACGCCGCCAATACCGCTCACGGCCATCAGGACAAAAAGGGTAATAATGGCCAGTTTGGTTGCCTTCATCATGTGCTCCTGTTGTTAACGGAACAATTATACGGTGAAGCGCAGCTGTTAATGAACCATTAAATGCCGTTATGGCTCATCCGGGCCAAGGGAATAGACCGGGTAACCATTCTCACGCCATTCCGTCAGCAGCTGCTGCTGCGAGGCGGAGGGCACTTCTCCACACCAGACCAGCAGGGTCTGGCCGTCGAAAAACTCAGGTTTGAGCTGCGCCAGCGAGTGCGCCAGAACATCCACGCGCCAGCCCTTCTGGGTCGCAATCCACGCTTCCAGCCACAGGCGGGTGGTATCGTGCACGTTCCAGCCGACAACCAGCGCATCTTTTCCGGCCTTGTTCTTCGCTGAGGCAAGGCAGACGGCAATGTAGTTGATCAGCACGCCGTCGAGCATGCTGAGCAGCGCCTGCAGGGTGGACTGCTGGCACTGCAGGCGTCGCCGGAGCGGAATGAAAAGATGGGAGATCAGCGTCTGCGCCGGATAATCGCGACCCTGCTCTTTTATCCATCCGCGCAGGCGCTGCAGGTTGCCCGCCTGCAGGAGCCGCAGCAGGGTTTCCTGTTGTTCGCGCCAGAGGTGTTGCGTGTCCGGGTCATCATGGCTCAGCAGGGACTTCACTTTGCCGACCTGCACTCCGTTGTCGATCCAGCTTTTAATTTCGCGGATGCGGTCGATATCGGCCTCATTGAAAAGGCGATGCCCACCGTCGGTCCTCTGCGGTTTAAGCAATCCATACCGTCGCTGCCACGCCCGTAGGGTAACGGGATTGATATCACAAAGGAGTGCCACTTCACCTATCGTGTAAAGCGCCATATTCGCCCCCTGGCTTACGCGTTCCCAGCTTAACTGTAGACCCACTTTGACGAACCAGGAAGAATTGATTGATTTTTGAACAAACAATGCGAAGCATGCGCGATATTCAGAAAAAGGTGTGATAACGGACACGATTTTGCGCTTTTTTGGGATGCTTCAAAGAAAGTAAACCCGCATCAGTGTATGTTACGCGTTTTTAGCGTGTGCGGTTTTGAGTATGTACGAGTTTAATCTGGTGCTGCTGTTGCTTCAGCAGATGTGCGTGTTTCTGGTCATAGCCTGGCTGATGAGCAAAACGCGCCTGTTTATCCCGCTGATGCAGGTTACCGTACGCCTGCCGCATAAGCTGCTCTGCTACGTTACCTTCTCTATTTTCTGCATTATGGGGACCTATTTTGGTCTCCATATCGAAGACTCTATTGCCAACACGCGCGCTATCGGCGCGGTGATGGGCGGGCTGCTGGGCGGTCCCGTCGTCGGTGGGCTTGTCGGCTTAACCGGGGGGCTGCATCGCTATTCCATGGGCGGGATGACGGCGCTCAGCTGCATGATCTCGACGATCGTGGAAGGGCTGCTCGGCGGGCTGGTGCACAGCTACATGATCAAACGCGGCCGCCCGGATAGAGTCTTTAGCCCGCTTACCGCCGGTGCCATTACCTTTGTGGCCGAAGTGGCGCAGATGGCGATCATTCTGCTCATTGCCCGTCCGTTTGAGGATGCGCTGCACCTGGTCAGCAGTATTGCCGCCCCGATGATGGTCACCAACACCGTGGGCGCGGCGCTGTTTATGCGCATTCTGCTCGACAAGCGCGCCATGTTTGAGAAGTACACCTCGGCGTTTTCCGCCACGGCGCTGAAGGTCGCCGCCTCGACCGAAGGGATCCTGCGCCAGGGGTTTAACGAAGAGAACAGCATGAAGGTCGCACAGGTGCTTTACAAGGAGCTGGATATCGGCGCGGTGGCCATAACCGACCGCGAGCGGCTGCTGGCCTTTACCGGCACCGGGGACGATCACCATCTGCCGGGTAAACCGATCTCCTCAGCCTATACGCTGCGCGCCATCGAAACCGGTGAGGTGGTGTATGCCGACGGTAACGAAGTGCCTTACCGCTGTTCGCTGCATCCGCAGTGCAAGCTGGGTTCCACGCTGGTAATTCCGCTGCGCGGGGAAAATCAGCGGGTGATGGGGACTATTAAGCTGTATGAGGCCAAAAACCGTCTCTTCAGCTCCATCAACCGCACGCTGGGGGAGGGGATAGCCCAGCTGCTGTCCGCGCAAATCCTCGCCGGGCAGTATGAACGGCAGAAAGCCCTGCTGACGCAGTCCGAAATTAAGCTGCTGCATGCTCAGGTCAACCCGCATTTCCTGTTTAATGCCCTCAACACGCTCAAAGCGGTGATCCGCCGCGACAGCGATCAGGCCGCGCAGCTGGTGCAGTTTCTGTCGACCTTTTTCCGTAAGAACCTGAAACGGCCGTCCGAGATCGTGACCCTCGCCGATGAGATTGAGCATGTGAATGCCTATCTGCAGATCGAGCAGGCGCGTTTCCAGTCGCGCCTGCAGGTGTCGCTCTCCGTTCCGGACGAGCTGGCGTATCAGCATCTCCCTGCCTTTACCCTGCAGCCTATAGTCGAAAACGCCATTAAACACGGCACGTCACAGCTTCTGGGAACGGGGGAGATAACCATTGCCGCCAGCCGTTTCAACCACCATCTGGTGCTGGATATTGAAGATAATGCCGGGCTTTATCAGCCTTCCGCCTCCGGCGGTTTGGGGATGAGCCTGGTGGATAAACGCCTGCGCGCCCATTTTGGCGACGACTGTGGGATTAGCGTCGCCTGTGAGCCAGACCGATTTACCCGTATTACCGTACGACTGCCGCTGGAGGAAAACGCATGTTAAGAGTGCTGATCGTGGATGACGAGCCGCTGGCACGAGAAAACCTGCGCGTTCTGCTGCAGGAGCAGCCAGATATTGAGATTGTGGGTGAGTGCGCGAACGCCATTGAGGCCATCGGCGCGGTGCACAAGCTGCGCCCGGACGTGCTGTTCCTCGATATTCAGATGCCCCGCATTAGCGGGCTGGAGATGGTCGGCATGCTCGACCCGGCGCATCGCCCCTACATCGTGTTTCTGACGGCGTTCGACGAATATGCCGTTAAGGCCTTTGAGGAGCACGCGTTTGACTATTTACTCAAGCCGATTGAAGAGAAGCGTCTGGAAAAAACGCTCACCCGTTTACGCCAGGAGCGAACCGTACAGGACGTCACGCTGCTGCCGGAAAACCAGCAGCCGCTGAAGTTTATCCCCTGCACCGGGCACAGCCGGATTTATCTTCTGCAGATGGATGATGTGGCGTTTGTCAGCAGCCGCCTGAGCGGGGTGTTTGTCACCAGCGCGGAAGGGAACGAAGGGTTTACCGAGCTGACCCTGCGCACGCTGGAGAGCCGCACGCCGCTGATCCGCTGCCATCGCCAGTATCTGGTGAACATGGCGCACCTGAAAGAGATTCGCCTGGAAGATAACGGCCAGGCCGAGCTGGTGCTGCGTGCCGGGCAAACGGTACCCGTCAGCCGTCGCTATCTCAAGAGTTTGAAAGAGGCGATTGGCCTGTAAAACTGGTACACTGCGCGCCATTGCATCATCGACATTCGAAGGCTCTATGCTAAGTAACGACATTCTTCGTAGCCTGCGCTACACCCTGAAAGCGAACAATAACGACATGGTGCGCATTCTTGCGCTGTCCGATATGGAATCCACGTCTGCGAGTTTTGACACGTGGATGACCAAAGAAGACGAAGAGGGCTTTGTCCGCTGCCCTGACATCATTCTGTCGGGTTTCCTGAACGGCCTGATTTACGATAAGCGTGGCAAAGATCCGGCCGCACCAGAGCTGGCGCTGGAGCGTCGGGTGAACAACAACACGGTGCTGAAAAAGCTGCGTATCGCGTTCTCGCTGAAAACGGACGATATCGTGGCGATCATGACGGAGCAAAAATACCGCGTATCCGTGCCGGAAGTGACCGCCATGATGCGCGCGCCGGATCATAAAAATTACCGCGAGTGCGGCGACCAGTTTCTGCGAAATTTCCTGCGCGGGCTGACCCACCGGGTGCATCACCCCAAGGCGTAAAGGCGGTAGGGTGCGGCCTGATGCCCTCACCCCGACCCCCTCCCACGTGGAGAGGGAGAAAACAAAACGCCATAAAAAAAGCCGGAGAGAATCTCCGGCTTTTTTGTTATTTCACCTGCTGGCCAGGCTTCGCGCCTTCGTCAGGGCTTAACAGGAAGATATCTTTCCCGCCAGGGCCTGCGGCCATCACCATCCCTTCAGAGATGCCGAAGCGCATTTTGCGCGGCGCCAGGTTCGCCACCATCACGGTTTGACGACCGATCAGCACCTGCGGGTCCGGGTAGGCTGAACGGATGCCGGAGAAGACGTTACGCTTCTCGCCGCCCAGATCCAGCGTCAGGCGCAGCAGCTTGTCAGATCCTTCCACGAATTCCGCGTTTTCGATCAGCGCCACGCGCAGGTCAACTTTGGCGAAATCGTCAAAGGTAATGGTCTCCTGAATCGGATCGTCTGCCAGCGGGCCGGTGACCGGTGCCGAAGCCGCCTTCACCTCTTCTTTAGACGCTTCCACCAGGGCTTCAACCTGCTTCATCTCGATGCGGTTGTACAGCGCTTTAAAGGTGTTCACCTTGTGGCCGAGCAGCGGCTGCGCCATGGCATCCCAGGCCAGTTCGGTGTTCAGGAACGCTTCAGCGCGGGCTGCCAGCTGCGGCAGAACCGGCTTCAGGTACGTCATCAGCACGCGGAACAGGTTGATGCCCATGGAGCAGATGGCCTGCAGGTCAGCATCGCGACCTTCCTGTTTTGCGACAACCCACGGTGCCTGCTCGTCCACATAGCGGTTTGCCAGGTCAGCCAGGGCCATGATTTCGCGCACGGCTTTACCGAACTCACGGGTTTCCCACGCGTCGCCAATGGTGGCTGCCGCGTCGGTAAAGGTTTTGTACAGGTCAGGATCGGCCAGTTCAGCCGCCATCACGCCGTCAAAACGCTTGGCGATAAAGCCCGCGTTACGGGAGGCCAGGTTCACCACCTTGTTGACGATGTCCGCGTTCACGCGCTGCACGAAATCTTCCAGGTTCAGGTCGATGTCGTCGATGCGGGAAGAGAGCTTCGCGGTGTAGTAGTAGCGCAGGCTGTCCGCGTCGAAGTGGTTCAGCCAGGTGCTGGCCTTAATGAACGTCCCGCGAGACTTGGACATCTTCGCGCCGTTCACCGTCACGTAGCCGTGTACGAACAGGTTAGTTGGCTTGCGGAAGTTGCTGCCTTCCAGCATCGCCGGCCAGAACAGGCTGTGGAAATAAACGATGTCTTTACCGATAAAGTGATACAGCTCTGCCGTGGAATCTTTCTTCCAGTATTCGTCGAAGCTGACGGTGTCGCCACGCTTGTCGCACAGGTTCTTGAAGGAGCCCATGTAGCCGATTGGCGCGTCCAGCCAGACGTAGAAGTATTTGCCCGGCGCGTTCGGGATTTCAAAGCCGAAGTACGGCGCATCGCGGGAGATATCCCACTGCTGCAGGCCGGATTCGAACCACTCCTGCATTTTGTTCGCCACCTGCTCCTGCAGCGCGCCGCTGCGGGTCCACGCCTGCAGCATTTCGCTGAAGGACGGCAGGTCGAAGAAGAAGTGCTCGGAGTCACGCATGACGGGCGTGGCGCCGGAAACCACGGATTTCGGCTCGATAAGCTCGGTCGGGCTGTAGGTTGCGCCGCACACTTCGCAGTTATCGCCGTACTGGTCCGGGGATTTACATTTCGGACAGGTGCCTTTGACGAAACGGTCCGGCAGGAACATGCCTTTTTCCGGATCGTAAAGCTGAGAGATGGTGCGGTTTTTGATAAAACCGTTCTCTTTCAGGCGGGTGTAGATCAGCTCCGACAGCTCGCGGTTTTCGTCGCTGTGCGTGGAGTGATAGTTGTCATAGCTGATGTCAAAGCCAGCAAAATCGGTCTGATGCTCCTGACTCATTTCGGCAATCATCTGCTCGGGGGAGATCCCCAGCTGCTGCGCTTTCAGCATGATCGGCGTGCCGTGAGCATCGTCCGCACAGATGAAGTTAACCTCGTGGCCGCGCATTCGCTGGTAACGGACCCAGACATCAGCCTGGATATGCTCCAGCATGTGGCCGAGGTGGATTGAGCCGTTGGCGTACGGCAGTGCGCACGTTACCAGAATTTTCTTCGCGACTTGAGTCATAGTAGGCATTACTTCTTTTAACTGTGAAAAGGGTTTTTGATGTTACCCGAAAGGTAATAACTACGCCAAGTGATAAGGGCATTAATCCATAAATGAATAATTGTTACCTCTGGGGTAAACTTGGTAATTACACGTCTTTTTTCAGAACAACTACAAAGGAGTCGGGATGAGTTCTCTATCCCAGGCCAAATCACCGGAAGCCTTACGAGCAATGGTCGCCGGGACGCTGGCTAACTTTCAGCATCCAACCCTGAAGCACAATCTCACTACGCTGAAAGCGTTACACCACGTTGCCTGGCTGGACGATACCCTGCACATTGAGCTGCAGATGCCGTTCGTCTGGACCAGCGCCTTTGATGCGCTGAAAGAGCAGACCAGCTCTGAGCTGCTGCGCATTACCGGTGCGAAGGCGATCGACTGGAAGCTGAGCCACAGCATCGCCACGCTGAAGCGCGTGAAAAACCAGCCTGGCGTAAACGGCGTGAAAAATATCATTGCCGTCAGCTCGGGCAAGGGCGGAGTAGGGAAATCCTCTACCGCCGTTAACCTGGCGCTCGCGCTGGCAGCGGAAGGGGCAAAGGTCGGTATTCTGGATGCCGATATCTACGGTCCGTCTATTCCGAACATGCTGGGCGCGGAAAACCAGCGCCCCACCTCGCCGGACGGGACCCACATGGCGCCAATTATGGCCCACGGTCTGGCGACCAACTCGATCGGTTACCTGGTGACCGACGATAACGCCATGGTCTGGCGCGGCCCGATGGCCAGCAAAGCGCTGCTGCAGATGCTGCAAGAGACGATGTGGCCGGATCTGGATTATCTGGTGCTGGACATGCCGCCGGGCACCGGTGACATTCAGCTGACGCTGGCGCAGAACATTCCGGTCACGGGGGCGGTCGTCGTGACTACGCCGCAGGATATTGCGCTGATCGACGCCAAAAAAGGCATCGTGATGTTCGAGAAGGTGGAAGTGCCGGTGCTCGGTATCGTCGAGAACATGAGCGTGCACATCTGCAGCAACTGCGGTCACCACGAACCTATCTTCGGTACGGGTGGTGCAGAAAAACTGGCTGCGAAGTATCACACTCAGCTGCTGGGGCAGATGCCGCTGCACATTACCCTCCGTGAAGATCTGGACAGCGGAAAGCCGACAGTGGTCAGCCGTCCGGACAGCGAATTCGCGGAAATGTATCGCCAGCTGGCGGGTCGCGTTGCGGCGCAGCTTTACTGGCAGGGCGAAGTTATCCCGGGCGAAATCGCGTTCCGCGCGGTTTAACGCCTTCGCGTTGAATTGCCGGGTGGCGCTTCGCTTACCTGGCCTACAACTGGCACTATCACGTAGGTCGGGTAAGGCGAAGCCGCCACCCGACTTTAACCCAACCGATAGTGCATCAAATAATACTCTCCGTCCGGAGAATCACCCGTCGCCTCAATGTGCCAGCCGTGTCGCTGGTAAAACGCAATAGCCCGCGCATTCTTCACCAGGCACTTAAGCGAACCCGTACTGGTAAACGTTTCCTGTACGTGTTCAAGTAACTTATGCCCGACGCCCATGCTCTGATACTGCGGATCGACAAACAGGTTGTGCAGGAAATTATCGTTCGTCCAGACGGAGGCAAAACCCAGGCGATGACCGTTCTGTGCAGCAACCCAAATCACTTCGTCACGGGTTGCCGCGTCAAAGTCTTCAAGCTGCCAGTCTGCACTGTCCAGCCATGGCCAGGCTTCACGCCGGGCATGGAGGTAGAGCGTGCGCAGGAAAGGGCGGTCACTTTCCTGCCAGGGGCGAATCACAATTGCGTTAGCGGTGATAGAAAATATCTCCATTGTAGGCTTTGTAGATCTTGCCATCAGCATCGCCGATCAGCACGTAATTCTCACCCATATAGGTCCAGTGGGTTCCGGCATCCGGAGCCGGCAGGTTACGTAACTGGTACTGTTTGATGGTGTACTCTGGCGTTTGATACTGCGCCGGCGCCGTGTCGCCAATCTTGAATTTCGTAAAGTCAGCGATGAACTCTTGTTCTTCATAGGCCTTGATGCCGGATGGCGCAGCGGCCGTTTGCGGGGCAGCGAATGCGGATCCCGCCAGAGACAGTAATACACCCAGAAGCAGCAATTTACGCTTAGCCATTTTTTCTCCAGTGATATCGTTACAGATACTTTTCGTCTGCAGGTCGTGCAAAGCGGAGCAGACAGTCCATTTTAAGTATCAACGCAGGGTATGTTTGAAAAAAAATGTAACAAAAGTGGACGGTTTTGTGTAGTCGAATGGGATGATGTTTATCACTGTGGTGAATATTGCCTGCTCCTTATATTTTTAAAATTTATTATTTCACTAATTAATTCTGAAAATGGTTTTTAACGTCAAAATTGGACTGTTGTATGAATGCTTTCCTGCCGAAGAAGATTTAATATTGCCTTCGGGCGAAACAATCTTACTTCTCTTTTTTTTTACAGGGATGAGTATCAATTTTGTTTTTTAGAGAGCAGTTTTGCCACGTTTTATAATGTCAGAATTTCATGTATCATGAAAATAATCAATTAAATTTCATGGCGTTAGATTTGATCTCTTTGCAAGATTAACGATAAGCGCAACGTTAAAAAGAAATATTTATACAAATGAAAAGTACAACTGCATTTTCGCTGTTATTTCTCACCGTTAGTCAGTTAACGGGGTGTATATTTGCCCCCGGCCAGAACTTAAGTGTGTCCGGGAAAAAGGTCATTGCGGCGGAAGACGTTAATTATAATCTTGATAAGCGCGTGGAAATTTTCCCATTAACGCCGGGATTGATTGAAAAGCTGCGTCCGACCGTATCGAAATCTCAGGCAAATCCTAATCTGGATGAGCAGATCAAAAACTGGGAATACCGTATTGGCGCAGGCGACATCCTGACGGTCACCGTCTGGGATCACCCTGAATTAACGACGCCCGCGGGACAATATCGTAGCGCAAGCGATGCAGGCAACTGGGTCAACGCCGATGGTACTCTCTTTTATCCCTATGTCGGTAAGCTGCGGGTGGCGGGAAAAACGGTTTCACAGGTACGTGAAGAGATTACAGCGCGACTGGATAAAGTCATTGAGAGCCCGCAGGTGGACGTCAGCATTGCCGCCTTCCGTTCGCAAAAAGCCTATGTCACCGGAGAGGTCGAAAAATCGGGCCAACAACCCATAACGAATATTCCACTGACGGTGATGGATGCGGTTAACGCCGCTGGCGGTCTTTCTGCGGATGCCGACTGGCGTAACGTCGTGCTCACGCATGATGGCAAGGACGCCCGCCTTTCGCTCTATGCGCTGATGCAGCATGGCGATTTGACTCAAAATAAGCTGCTTTATCCGGGCGATATCCTGTTTATTCCCCGGAACGACGAGCTGAAAGTGTTCGTGATGGGCGAAGTGGTCAAGCAGAGTACGCTTAAGATGGATCGTAGCGGCATGACGCTGGCCGAAGCCCTGGGAAATGCTGGTGGACTTAACCAAAATATGGCCGATGCAACCGGCATTTTTGTTATTCGGCAGGTATCCAAAAAAGGCGACACGGACAAAATTGCCAATATCTATCAACTGAATGCGGAAGATGCGTCAGCCATGGTGCTGGGTACGGAATTCCAGCTGGAGCCGTATGACATCGTTTACGTCACTACGGCACCATTATCACGCTGGAATCGCGTGATCGCCCAGCTGGTGCCTACCATCAGCGGCGTCCATGACCTGACCGAAACCGTTCGTTACATCAGATCGTGGCCGCAGTAATGTTTCAGTCAATCTTAGTTGTCTGCACCGGCAATATTTGCCGTTCACCGATTGGTGAGCGGCTGTTGCGTCAGCAATTACCCGGCAAGCAGGTGACCTCAGCAGGTATTTTTGGACTTGAAGGACGCCCGGCGGATGCGGCTGCGCAGGCTGTCGCCTGGCGTCATGGCGTTTCGCTGGAAGGGCATGTTGCCCGAAAGGTGACGCGCAGCCTGCTGCAACAATCCGATTTGATTCTGGTAATGGAGCCGAAACACCTCCGTTTTATTGCCGCAATGACTCCGGAGAACCGGGGAAAATCGCTGCTCTTTGGACAATGGCTGGAAACCAGGGACATTCCCGACCCGTATCACAAAAGTCGCGAAGTTTATGAATATGTTTTCGAGCAATTGGGTAAAGCCAGTCAGGAATGGACTCGTCGTTTGAGTCAACAAGGAATGAAGCCGTAATGTCGTCTTCTAAATCAGACAAATATAGTGCTGCGACACCGCAGAATAATGAAATCGATCTTCTTCAGTTGCTTGCTGAGATGTTTGACAACCGGGTGACGATTGCGTGTGTCACGCCCTGTTCACGGTATGCGCGGGTATCTACGCGTTCAGCGCCACGCCAGTTTATCAGGCTGATGCCCTGGTACAGGTAGAGGCGAAGCAGAATAACTCGCTGCTCAAGAACCTGACCCCGTTCGGGTCCGAACTCTCGCCAGATGTCGCGCCGGAAATTTTACTCCTCAGATCACGGATGATTCTGGGAGAGACCGTTGATCAATTAGGGCTGACGTACAACGCCAGGCGACGCGTTTTTCCTGTCATTGGGTCTTTGTGGGAACACGTGCGGGGACGTAAATCCGATGAAATAACGATCGGCGCGCTGACTATTCCCCTTCTGGAAGGTAAGCCACAAACGCTTTTACTCACCGTACAGGGAAAAGGGCGGTATCGTCTTGAGGGAAAAACGCTTCAAGCAGAAGGCATCGTGGGGAAAACGCTGGTTAAAGACGGAATGTCGCTTCTGGTGACATCCCTCAGCGCGGAACCAGGCACCCAGTTTACCCTCGAAGCAGTTACAAGGCTTGACGCGATCGACGCCATTCAGAACAGGCTTACGGTTGTTGAGTCGGCGAAACAGAGCGGTATGATCGCACTAACGTTAACGGGTGAAGACCCCGCCAGAATCGCTACGGTACTTAATACCATCGCTGAAAATTTTCTCAGCCAGAATATTGCGCGCCAGGAAGCGAAAGATTCCCGTAGCCTCACGTTCTTACAGGAGCAATTACCTAAGATCAGCCGGGAGCTGGATGAAGCTGAAGCGCGTCTGAATGCCTACAGAGAGCAACGCGATTCTGTCGACTTATCTCTGGAAGCAAAGTCAGTCCTTGATCAGGTTGTTAACGTGGAAAACCAGCTTAACGAGCTGACTTTCCGCGAAGCAGAGGTTTCACAACTTTTTAAAAAGGACCATCCCACCTACCGTGCCCTGCTGGAGAAAAAACAAACGCTTGAACGCGAGCGTGCGCGACTGAATAATCGCGTCTCAACCATGCCTTCCACGCAGCAGGAAATCTTACGGCTGAGTCGTGACGTTGAATCCGGGCGTGCCATATACCTGCAGTTGCTGACGCGTCAGCAAGAGTTGAGTATTTCGCGTTCCAGCACTATCGGGAACGTGCGGATAATTGACCCGGCCGTTGCGAAGCCAGATCCGATCAAACCGCACAAAGCGCTCATTATCGTACTGGGTATGCTGATGGGGTTGATGCTCTCTGCCGGAATGGTTTTAGCACGCTCAGCCTTTAAGCGGGGCATTACCTCGTCTGAACAACTGGAAGTGCAGGGGATACCGCTTCTGGCGACGCTTCCGCGCTCGGTATGGCTCTGGAAAAAAACGCACCTGCGCAGGAGAACCCTGTTTGCGTCCCATTGGAAGCACAGGACGTTGAACGTCCCTTTTCTGCCCGTTGACCGTCCGGCAGATAGGTTTGTCGAGGCGGTTCGCGGGCTGCGCACCAGTCTGCATTTTACCATGATGGATGCCGCAAACCGGGTCGTCGTGATGACTGGCCCCACGCAGGACTGCGGAAAGACGCTGGTCAGCACTTCACTGGCGTCGATTGCCGCTCAGGCCGGACAGCGAGTGCTGTTTATTGATGCGGATATGCGCAAGGGGTATGTCCACAATGTTTTCAAACTGAGCAATCATCGGGGATTATCCTGCGTGCTCGCAGGAGCTGTCGAATGGCAGGACGCGGTTCAGCGCGTTGAGAAAGGCGGTTTTGATGTATTGACATGCGGACCCCAACCTTCGCATCCCGTTGAACTGCTCATGAGCGAACGCTTCCAGGCCGTGATGTCGCAGATAGACAAAGTGTATGACATCGTAATTGTCGACACTCCGCCAATGCTTGCCGTAACGGATGCCTTGCTGATAGCCAAAGCGGCGGCGACCACGCTGCTGGTCGCCCGCTTTGGTAAAACCAGCGTCAAGGAGATCGAGAACTGCCTGAAGCGTCTGCAGCAAATGGGCGTGCAGGTGAATGGCGCGATCCTCAATGATATCGTGAAATCTGCCGTGCTTTATTACAACTCGGGATATAGCCATTACGACTACGGTTATACCCAGGAATAAACCTGACGCGACACTTCTTTACAGCGTGATGGCGTATTGCCCGTTAAGATGACCTTCGTTCAAACATGAGGTCATAATGGATAACCGCAAATTCAGTCGACTGCGCCGCTGGGCGCGGGAAGGAATCGTACTCGTTCTGCTGACGCTGGTCGTGGTGTGGGGCGTTGATCAGTATCGAAAACCGACACTCCCCGCCAGTTTTAGCGCAACACCAATGCAGAGCATCGACGGTAACATTCACGATATCTCGGCCCTGAGCCAGGAACGCCCGCTGCTGATTTACGTCTGGGCCACCTGGTGCAGCATATGCCGTTACACGACGCCTTCCGTTAATCAGCTGGCAGAAGAGGGGGGGAACGTGGTGAGCATTGCCATGCGTTCCGGTGATAACACAAAGCTTGAGCGCTGGGTTGAAAAGAAACAGCTGAAAATGCCGGTGATAAACGATGAAAACGGTGCGTTGTCGCAGCAGTGGCAGGTGAGCGTAACGCCGACGCTGGTCATTGTGTCGAAGGGGAATGTGGTCAGCACCACGACGGGCTGGACGAGCTACTGGGGATTAAAATTAAGGATGTGGTGGGCAGGCGTATAAAAATAACCCCTCTCCCGGCGGAAGAGGGGTGCTGTATTACTTAGCCAGAACTTCCTGCGCGGTGCGCTCAACCAGAGACAGCAGGATTTTAATATCTTCCAGCGTCACGGTTGGGTTCAGCAGCGTCAGCTTCAGGCAGGTGACGCCGTTGTGCTCGGTCACACCAACGTTCGCACGGCCGGATTCCAGCAGCGCATCACCAATTTTCTGGTTCAGCAGGGCGATGCCCGCGTCATCCATCTGAACCTGTCCGCGGAAGCGGAACAGAACGCTTGCCAGCTGTGGCTGCATAACCAGTTCCAGAGCAGGCTGCTCTTTCACGTAGGCCGCAACCTGCTGCGCCAGGGTCACGCCGTGATCGATGATCGCCGCGTATTGCTCCTGACCCAGCGCTTCCAGGCTCATCCACAGCTTCAGCGCGTCAAAACGACGGGTGGTCTGCAGAGATTTGGACACCAGGTTAGGCACACCCGCTTCTTCGTCGAACTCAGAGTTCAGGTAGGCCGCCTGATAGCGCATCAGCTCGTAGTGACGCGCTTCTTTCAGCAGGAACGCGCCGCAGCTGATGGTCTGGAAGAACTGCTTGTGGAAGTCCAGGGTGACGGAATCCACCAGCTCGATGCCGTCCAGGTAGTGACGATACTGCTCAGACATCAGCAGCGCGCCGCCCCAGGCCGCATCAACGTGTACCCAGATGTTCTGCTTAGCGGCCAGCTCTGCAATTGCACGCAGCGGGTCAATAGCACCGGCATCGGTTGTACCTGCCGTTGCGACGATCGCCAGAATCTGCTCGCCGTTCGCGTTGCACTGCTCAATTTTCGCCGCCAGATCGGTCAGATCCATGCGGGAGAATTCGTCCGTTTTCACCTGCACCACAGACTGGTAGCCCAGACCCATCAGCGCCATGTTTTTCTGCACGGAGAAGTGTGCGTTTTCGGAGCACAGTACGCGAATTTTGCGCAGATCTCCCACCAGACCGTCCTGCTGAACGGAGTGACCCTGACGCGCGAAGAACGCATCGCGAGCCAGCATCAGGCCCATCAGGTTGCTCTGGGTACCGCCGCTGGTGAAGACACCTGCGTCGCCGGCCTGATAACCCACGCGGGTACGCAGCCACTCGATCAGCTTGATCTCAATAATGGTTGCGGACGGGCTTTGATCCCAGGAGTCCATACTCTGGTTAGTGGCGTTGATCAGCACTTCCGCTGCCTGGCTTACCACCAGGCTTGGGCAGTGCAGGTGCGCCACACACTGCGGGTGATGAACGGACAGGCTGTCTTTCAGGAAGAACTCCACGGCGCGTTCAATCGCCGCTTCGTTGCCCAGCCCTTTCGGGTTGAAATCCAGCTTAATACGGTCGCGCAGTTCTGCGACCGTTTTGCCCTGGTACATCTCAGGCTGTTTCAGCCACTGCATCACAGCCTGAGTGCTTTGTTCGATCGCCTGCTGATAAGCTTCAATGCTCTGCGCAGAGGAGAACAAAATTGGGTTTGAATCAGACATCGTAATCAATAACTCCGGTTACGCCGGGCGAACGCCCGCAGCAAGCAGTGCCTGCTCAAATTTATCCAGGAAGATTTTCAGCTCTTCGTCGCTGATCAGCAGAGACGGCAGCAGACGCAGAACGATACCGTTACGGCCACCGCGCTCCAGAATCAGACCGGCTTCGAAGCACTTCTTCTGAATCAGTGCAGACAGCTCGCCGTCGCCCGGGAAGCAGCCCATGTGGTCAGCGGCTTCGTGTGGCTTAACGATCTCAATACCGATCATCATGCCCAGGCCGCGCACGTGGCCGATAACAGGATAGCGTTTTGCCATCTCTTTCAGCTGGCCTTTCAGCCATTCGCCCTGTGCAGCCACTTTGCCTGCGATGTTCTGGTCTTTCAGGATTTTCAGCGTCGTCAGACCGGTTGCCATCGCCAGCTGGTTGCCGCGGAAGGTACCGGTGTGGTGACCTGGCGCCCATGCGTCGAACTGCTTTTTGATACCGAGCACGGCCAGCGGCAGACCGCCACCTACGGCTTTAGACATCACGATGATGTCTGGCTCAATGCCCGCGTGTTCGAAGGCGAAGAATTTACCGGTACGGGCAAAGCCAGCCTGAACTTCGTCGAGGATCAGCAGAATGCCGTGTTCCTGAGTCACTTTACGGATGCGCTGCAGCCACTCAGCCGGAGCCGGGTTCACGCCGCCTTCGCCCTGAACGGCTTCCAGAATCACCGCAGCAGGTTTACGCACGCCGCTTTCAACGTCGTTGATCAGGTTATCGAAGTAGTAAGTCAGCGCTTTCACGCCCGCTTCACCACCGATACCCAGCGGGCAGCGGTATTCGTGCGGGTAAGGCATGAACTGCACTTCTGGCATCATACCGTCAACCGCTTCTTTCGGAGACAGGTTGCCGGTCACGGACAGCGCGCCGTGGGTCATACCGTGGTAACCACCAGAGAAGCTGATGATACCGCTACGACCGGTCACTTTTTTCGCCAGCTTCAGCGCCGCTTCAACGGCGTCAGCACCGGATGGACCGGTGAACTGCAGGCAGTACTCTTTGCCCTGACCAGGCAGCAGAGAGAGCAGGTATTCAGAAAACGCGTCTTTCAGAGGCGTAGTCAGATCCAGGGTATGTAACGGTAAGCCGCTGGTAATGACATTTTGGATGCTTTTCAGCACATCAGGATGGTTATGGCCAAGCGCAAGGGTCCCCGCGCCTGCTAAACAGTCAAGGTATTCTTTATTATCTGCATCGGTGATCCACACGCCTTCTGCTTTAGTGATGGCTAAAGGCAGTTTGCGCGGATAACTCCTGACGTTAGATTCAAACTCGGCCTGACGGGCCAGATAGGTTTCGTTGCTTTTGTGGGCATCTACGGTGTCAATACGGACTTTATCCGTCATCATATCACTCCTACAACCGCCGCTTCGTTATGAGCCACGATTGAATAAAAAGTTAAAAAACAGATGGGGGCCTGAAAAAAACGCCGCCAATATAGAGCCTTTTGCCACGGGGCTCAATGGTTAATTTGTTTACTGTTTTGTGACACGGGGCCGTAACGAGGAAATATCCCCATTTCTAAAATGAAAATTGCATTTTATGCCAAATAAAATCAGCGCGTTACAGGCCCTTTATCCGGTGTGTAAAGTCACAGAAAAGAGTGTGACAAATCGTGCCATCGAACGGCATAAAAGGGGGGAGTTCTGCTTGTTTCTGCGTCATGGACATAAAGCGGTGCTCATGATGTATGCACAATGGAATTACGCAGTAAAAAAGGACTTTCTACACGCGTGGTGTTCTGATGCTCTTCACCGTTAATAATATGCAAGGCGCTCAGACGACCAATTTCATAGTGTGGCAGTTGAACCGTAGTGAGAGGAGGCAGGAACAACTCCCCAATACCCACCATATTGTCATAGCCGATAACGGCGACATCTTCTGGTATGCGAAGCCCTTGCGCCAGCAGCGTCTGGTAGACCATAAACGCGATACGGTCGTTGCCGCAGATAACGGAGTCGAACCCGGGAATGCCATTCTGCACGTGCGCCAGCAGCACTGACGGGATATCACGATAGTGCTCGTCCCCTAACGTCATATAGCTGTGCGCCAGGCTGTCCGGATCGAGCCCCGCTTCTCGGCATGCACGTTCCAGCCCCTGACGGCGCCGGGTTGTGGCCAGATGTCCCTCAGGCAAATGCAGACAGAGAGGGCGTCGATAACCCTCCGTGAGTAACGCCCGCACGGCGGTATATTGGCCCTGTTCATCATCGGGAATATAGCTGGCGACCTTTTCGCCGTCACTTTCGCAGTTGGCCAGCACGCAGGGAAGGGTGAGTAATTTAGCCGGGAGAGGGACACGACGTAACCCCATGGTGGTGTAGATAATCCCGTCAGGCCGATGAGAGAGGAGAAGGTCGACGATGGCGTCCGGGTTGTCATCGGTAAACATATTCATCACGAAGCTATTCCAGCCGTGCATTCTGGCCGTCTCTTCAATAGACAGCGCGATCTCCACTGAGAAAGGTGTCGTCACCGTATCGAGCGCCAGTACGCCTATGGTTTTCGGCGAGGCATGCGCGCCGCGGATTTTCTTGGCGGACAGATCCGGCACATAGCTGGTCTGCTCGATAGCCAAATGAACGCGTGCCAGCGTTTCCGGTTTAAGGCGCTCCGGGCTGTTCAGTGCGCGGGAGACCGTCATCAGCGATACGTTAGCCAGCTTTGCGACGTCCTTCAGGGAAGCCATCTTGTTACTCCGTTAGTGCTCTGTGTGAGAGGGTATACAACTAAGTCGCTGATGTAAAAAGAAGGCTGCTGCACAGGCCAGGCCATTCTTACCTGAGTGATGAAAATTTGATCGCGATCTCACTCTCTTAATGTTAACGTTAACTTTCGTGATTAACATCTTAATTTTTTACCAAATAGCATGAGAGAACTTAAATGTTAACGTTACCATCCTGTCATTACTCCAACATGAGAATGTCATGATGAAAACGCATCACTCTCACAGCTACCCTTTATTAAGCGCATTACTGTTTTTCTTTTTTGTCACGTGGTCCTCTTCCGGCTCGTTGCTTTCTATCTGGCTCCACCAGGAGGTGGGGTTAAAGGCAGGGGATACGGGAGTCATCTATGCCGTACTGTCTGTCTCCGCGCTGTGCGCGCAAATCTGCTACGGCTTCATTCAGGATAAACTCGGCCTGCGAAAAAACCTGCTCTGGTTTCTGACCAGCCTGCTCATTCTTTCCGGTCCGGCCTTCCTGCTGTTTGGTTATCTGCTGCACATTAACGTGATACTCGGCAGTATTTTCGGCGGGATTTATATCGGACTAACGTTTAACGGCGGGATTGGAGTACTGGAATCCTATACCGAGCGCGTGGCCCGCCAGAGTCAGTTTGAGTTTGGTAAGGCAAGGATGTGGGGATCGCTTGGCTGGGCGGTGGCAACCTTTTTTGCGGGACTCCTGTTTAACATTAATCCGAAGCTGAACTTCGCGGTGGCGAGCTGCGCCGGGCTGGTGTTTTTTGTGCTGCTGGCGCGCCTCAGGGTCTCTTCCGCCCCGCACGCCATGCAGGAGGCGGTGTCCGGCGGTAAGGTCACGCTGGAGGATGCATTGCGCCTGCTGACGCTGCCGCGCTTCTGGGCGCTGGTGTTTTTCGTTATCGGCACCTGTATTTATGGCGTTTATGACCAGCAGTTCCCGGTCTATTTCTCCTCCCAGTTCCCGACGTTACAGGAAGGGAACGCCATGTACGGCTATCTCAACTCATTCCAGGTTTTCCTGGAGGCGGCGGGTATGTTTTGCGCCCCGTGGCTGGTGAATCGTCTCGGTGCGAAAAACGGCCTGATTTTCGCCGGAATGGTGATGGCGATGCGTATGGTGGCATCGGGTCTGGTTGAGGGACCGGTACTGATCTCCATTACCAAGCTATTGCATGCGGTTGAGCTGCCCGTTTTGCTGGTCTCCATCTTTAAATACAACAGCCTGCATTTTGATAAGCGCCTCTCTTCCACCCTCTATCTGGTGGGCTTTGCCTGTACAAGCTCTGTGATTGCCTCGGTCCTGTCGCCGCTGGCAGGTTACAGCTATGAGAAATACGGCTTTGCTCAGTCCTATCTCATCATGGGGCTACTGGTATTCAGCACCACGTTTATCTCCATCTTCCTGTTGCGCTCGGGTAAGTCCTCTTCTGACCCGCTTATGCCGCAACCTTCCACTATCTGACTGAAAAGAGTAGACAAATGACGTATTCCATTGCCAAAGCTGAACAGGAACTGCAGGCCAGACAAGGCAGTCTTAACCTGCGCTGGTATCCCCGTTACCACCTCGCCGCACGTGCTGGCTGGATGAACGACCCGAATGGCCTGGTCTGGTTTGACGGCTGGTATCACGCCTTTTATCAGCATCATCCATATTCGACCCAGTGGGGGCCGATGCACTGGGGCAATGCGCGAAGCAAAGATTTAGTTAACTGGGAGCACCTCCCGGTTGCGCTGGCACCGGAGGGACCAGACGACAAGGACGGCTGTTTTTCTGGCTCAGCGGTGGTCGATGGCGACACGCTGGCGCTGATCTACACCGGCCACAAATTCCACGGCGATCCCGGCGATGAGGCGAATCTCTACCAGGTTCAGTGCCTGGCAACCAGCCGAGACGGCATCCAGTTTGTGCGGCACGGGACCGTCATTGACACACCGCCCGGACTGCATCACTTCCGCGATCCGAAAGTATGGCGTGAAGGGGAGTGGTGGTACATGGTCGTTGGTGCGCGGGAGGGTGATACGGGCCAGGTGCGTGCGTACCGGTCTGCCGATCTGCGCGAGTGGCAGGACATGGGCGTGCTCGCGGTGGCTGAAAAAGAGATGGGCTATATGTGGGAATGTCCGGACTTTTTCACCCTCAATGGTAAACGCGTGCTGATGTTTTCGCCTCAGGGGCTGGAGGCAGAGGGATTCAAAAATCGTAATCTTTTCCAGAGCGGCTACCTGCTGGGCGAGTGGCAGCCCGGCAAACCTTTCGTGCGTGAAGGAGAATTTGTGGAGATGGATCGCGGACATGATTTCTATGCGCCACAAAGCTTCCTGACTCCTGACGGCCGCCGCATCGTTATCGGCTGGCTGGACATGTGGGAATCGCCCCTGCCGGAACAGCAGGATGGCTGGGCAGGCATGCTCTCCTTACCGCGCGAGCTGACGCTTAGTGTGGATAACCGCCTGCAAATGCGGCCGGCCAGAGAAGTTGAAACCCTGCGCGGAGCATGGTTCCCCTGGCCGGTAAGTACGCTTAATAACCAGCAGATGACTCTGGTTGAACACTGCGATGCGATGGAGGTCATTCTGCAATGGGATTGCGCGAATAGCAGCGCGGAGCAATACGGCATTCGTCTCGGCGACGGGTTACGCGTCTATGTTGATGCGCAAATGCAGCGCCTTGTGCTGGAGCGACACTATCCACAGTATGGCCTGTGCGGCACCAGAAGCGTCGCGCTTAACCTGAACGGCGTGCTCAGTCTGCGCTTGTTTTTTGACTACTCTTCCGTGGAAGTGTTTGTTAACGAGGGTGAGGCGTGCCTCAGCAGCCGTATTTATCCTGATGCAGACTGCCGCGAGCTGGCGTTGTTTGCCTGGACGGGGGGAGCGTCGCTTATTCATGGCGGGGCGTGGCAGTTAGAGTAAATCTGTATTTAGTCATGAGCTAAAATAAAGCCCCATACAAATGGGGCTATGTAAATCTTATCAGGAGGGAGCGTAGTCCTAAGATCACATTTTTGATAATTGTGCGTTTACGACTCTCTCTTTTTCGACAACCAGCTGCATAATATAGCTATCCTTGTGCCATAAACCCTTATTTGGCTTCCAGCCTTTCGAAAGCAGATATTCAGCAGCATCAGATATTGGCTTATTCATAACGCGATCCGCTTCACCTGAAAACTGTTTAACATCGCCGCTTGCTTTGGCAGGCTTGCTGTCACAACGACCCGCAGCATCCATAACCTGAGTGCAGCCTTCAGGAAAATGCTTATGTGCTGATTGTGCAAGTTGAGCAGCATTCTCCAAAGCCTGTTTTTCTGCAGCAGCGTTAATGGCTGATGTGCGGTTTTGCTCTGCAATATAACAAGCGTCTTTACTCACCCCCTTGCTTTGACAATCCGCCATCCGTTGCGCTGGTGAGGAACACGCAGCAAGAGATAATACAGCCGCTATCATCATTAACTTTTTCATTATTGCCTCAGTAATTGCAATTATAAATATAGGTGCCTAACATCAAGCCGATCCATATCCCTAATAAAATAAAAGTGAGATACAAAACAGCGGAGATAAAAATGTACTTTGTCATTTTATTTGCGAGCAGCAATGTATTGAGTTATAGCCAGCTGATTAAAACTCATGGGCGATTTTTTTAGCTCACTGGCATTTTGTTTTAATATTGTAACATCACCATCCGTAAGATGCGGATGCCGCAACAATTTCATCACCGTTGGATGTACCTGATGTAGAGAGAGTAGCAGCTACATTCTCAGCGAACTTATGACGGTAGCCGATTGCATAACCTTGCGCATCTTTGAAGTTGGCAGCACCGACGGCAACCGCGTTATCTGTATCAACGTAATGCAAACCAGCAAGAGAAGCAGCGCCAGCGATACCAGCACGATATTCCTTGCGATCCTCATTCTGCTGATTCTCCAGAGAAGAGAACTTAGCGTTATTTTGACTCTCTAACGCAGTAATACGTGATTCATGATTCGCTAATTGTGCGCTGTGATTCTGAATCGTCGCTTCCTGTGTTTGCTGGCGTGACTGAACGGTAGCAACAGCAGCTTTATTCGCTGCGGCTACCGTTTGTGCATCGACAGCTAAAGATTGCGCATAAGCGCCCGTATTAAATGCCTGAGTCGCTTTGCCAGAGGCATCCTGAAGTGCTTGATCTTGTCTATCCTGATCGGCGTTGAAAATGCTTTTATCGACCTTACTTGCTAGCGCTTGAGTGTTGGCGTCTGCTTTGTTGTTCGCATTGGTCGCGGTGATGTCAGTTTTATCTACTCTCGTGTTTGTATCAATGATTGCTTGACCGTTAGTAATAACGCCTTGTAAAGCCGCATCTGCTTTATTATTAGTGTTATCAATCAATATATTCTGTTTGTTATCAGTGATTGTCTGATCTGCTTTGTAATCGTCGATTTTCTGATTAAGGATAGCGTTAGCTTGAGTGTTAGCATTTACGCCATCTTGAGCAGTGTTAGCTGTATCTTGTGCTTTATTAATAGCTGTATTTGCTCTGTCAATATCGCCCTGAAGGTTATAGATTTGCCCGTCTTGCTTAATGTTACTCCCCTCGATGTTATCAAGGTTATAGGCGGTTTTATCGGTACCCTGAATTTGAATGTGAGCACCTGGATTGTTGACGTTATCGTCAAGGTTTATGTTTACTTCCGCAGCATTTGCAGTATTCATTGAACCAGCAAACACAAAACCAAAAACAGCGATAGCTGTTGTATTTAAATAGTTCATTTTAAAGCTCTCATCATCACTACAAGAAAAAATAAAGTAAGGGCGCTATCCTGGCGGGAAGATACAACGTCTTGTTATATCTGAAATAATTCACAATTAACGTTGAAAATTTTTGTTTGATAACTTATTTCGTAACGTGCAGTAACTATCTATGAATGTGTAATTTTGATTATTGATCTAAATCATAAATAGCAGGAATAGCTAAACGAGTCATTCCAGAAAAGCTCGGCTTAATAATCTTATAATACAATAAGATAGCGATTCATGATGGATGAGAGCCAAATTAGATATAAAACACCAATACATTAAATGTATTTAAGTGTTTTGATTAAAATTGGTTAATAATACACATAACAGTTTATGTAAATTTATGGGTTTTTGCCGATTATTTATTATCGAATCTTTCGCTAGCTTCGAATGAAATGAAATCAGCTCATTTTTGTTACGGGATATACCAGGAAAAAATATTTATGTTGAAGATGCTAGCGAAAAAGTGTTTAGGGAGATTCATAACGCGATCGCTGCCGTGATAAATCAAAACCCCTTGCGCCTGACCTGTGGCCACGGTTACACTGATTGAGAACATTGATTTCAATAAATCATTGTTTTAAAAGTATTTTGACTCGGGGTGCCCTTCCTTGTGAAGGCTGAGAAATACCCGTATTACCTGATCTGGATAATGCCAGCGTAGGGAAGTCAGATGCCTTCCCGGTCATCGCTTCTTCACGCAAGGCAGGAGCGAAACCATGCAGCCTGACCTGCTCGATTTACGCGTTTTACACCACTTCCGAACCCGTTCTCCGCTGACCCACTGTATGACCAACGATGTCGTACAGACCTTCACGGCCAACGTTTTGCTGGCGCTTGGCGCATCACCCGCGATGGTGATTGAGGCCGAAGAGGCTGAACAGTTTGCCGGCATCGCCGATGCGCTGCTGATTAACGTTGGTACGCTGACCTCGCCGCGTGCCCAGGCGATGCGTCGGGCAATAGAAAGCGCGGTGGCTGCAGGCAAGCCCTGGACGCTGGACCCGGTTGCCGCGGGCGCCCTGACGTTCCGCACCCGTTTTTGCCATCAAATCCTTGCCCTGAAACCGGCTGCCATTCGCGGCAATGCCTCCGAAATTCTGGCCCTTGCCGGAATGAGCGCGGGCGGGCGCGGCGTTGATACAACCGATACCGCAGCCAGCGCGGTGCCCGCCGCACAGGCGCTGGCTCGCCAGACCAATGCCGTTGTGGTCGTCACCGGCGAGGTGGATTACATCACTGACGGGCAACGCACCCGCACGATAACGGGCGGCGATCCGTTGATGACGCGCGTAGTGGGAACCGGATGCGCGCTTTCTGCCGTTGTGGCGGCGAGCTGCTCGCTGCCTGGCGACCGGATGGATAACGTCGCTGCCGCCTGCGGATGGATGAAGCGAGCCGGAACGGTGGCCGTTGCGCAGTCACGTGGGCCTGGCAGTTTTGCCAGCGCGTTTCTGGATGCGCTCTATACGCTGGAGGAGCAGGCATGAAACGGATTAACGCCCTGACCATTGCCGGCACCGATCCCAGCGGCGGCGCGGGTATCCAGGCCGATCTCAAAACCTTCTCGGCCCTTGGCGCGTACGGCTGCTCGGTCATTACCGCGCTGGTGGCGCAAAACACGCGCGGCGTGCAGTCGGTCTATCGTATCGAGCCGGATTTTGTTGCCGCGCAGCTGGATTCTGTGTTCAGCGACGTGCGCATCGATACCACCAAGATCGGCATGCTGGCCGAGACGGATATTGTGGAAGCGGTGGCCGAGCGGCTTAAACGCTATCAGGTGCAAAACGTGGTGCTGGATACCGTCATGCTGGCGAAAAGCGGCGACCCGCTGCTCTCCGCCTCCGCCGTGGAGACGCTGCGTACAAAGCTACTGCCGCAGGTGGCGCTTATCACGCCCAATCTGCCGGAAGCCGCCGCGCTGTTAGGCACATCGCATGCGCAAACTGAACGCGAGATGAAAGCGCAGGGAAACGCGCTGTTGGCAATGGGCTGCGGCGCGGTGCTGATGAAAGGCGGGCACCTGGATGATGCCGAAAGCCCGGACTGGCTCTTTACCCGCGACGGCGAAGTACGCTTTACCGCGCCGCGCGTGCAGACCAAAAACACCCACGGCACGGGCTGCACGCTCTCCGCCGCGCTGGCGGCGCTGCGCCCGCGGCATGGCGGCTGGGCCGATACGGTGCGCGAAGCGAAAACCTGGCTCTCGGCGGCGCTGGCAAAAGCCGATACTCTGGAAGTGGGTCACGGTATTGGGCCGGTTCATCATTTTCATGCATGGTGGTAACCCAGTATACTGGCAGGAAACACCACGCCTGAGAAAACAGAGATGGAACAAGCGCATACCCGGTTAATCGCTCAACTGAATGAACGGATCGCCGCGCCTGACAACACGCCGCTGTACCTGAAATTTGCCGAAACGGTAAAAAACGCGGTGCGCAGCGGGGTGCTGGAGCACGGGAATATTTTGCCCGGCGAGCGCGATCTGAGCCAGTTAACCGGGGTGTCGCGCATCACTGTGCGAAAGGCGATGCAGGCGCTGGAGGAAGAGGGCGTGGTGACGCGCTCCCGTGGCTATGGCACGCAAATCAACAATATCTTTGAATATTCGCTGAAAGAGGCGCGCGGTTTTTCCCAGCAGGTAGTGCTGCGCGGCCAAAAGCCTAATACGCTGTGGGTCAACAAGCGGGTGGTGAAGTGCCCGGAAGAGGTCGCAAACCACCTGTCGATTCCTCCGGACAGCGAGGTCTTTTTGCTCAAGCGCATTCGCTATGTGGATGACGATGCGGTGTCGATTGAAGAGTCCTGGGTGCCGGTTGGCCTCATTCCCGATCCGGATGCGATTGGCATTTCGCTGTACGACTACTTCCGCAGCCAGAATATCTTCCCGCAGCGCACCCGTTCACGGGTTAGCGCCCGCATGCCGGACAGCGAGTTTCAGGCGCACATTAAGATGGACGAAAAAATACCGGTGCTGGTGATCAAGCAGGTTGCGCTTGACCAACAGCACCGGCCGATTGAGTACAGCATCAGCTACTGTCGCAGCGATCTATACGTCTTTGTGTGCGAGGAATAATTCGTCGCGAGTCGGGGCGCAGTCCCCGCCGCGGTGGCTGACTACCCAGGACGCCACGGCATTCCCCAACAGAACGGCGTCTGCCAGTGACCATCCCGCCGCCAGCCCGGCAAGCGTGCCGCCCGCGTGGCTGTCGCCTGCGCCAATGGTGTCCACAACCGTCGCTGGGAACGTCGGAACAACGCCCGAGACGTCACCGTCATACCATGTGGCGCCGTCTTTATCATGCCGCACAATCAGCGCGGCGCCGAAGCGCTGCTGCCACTCCGCACCCAGGTTTTCAGCCGCTACGCCCAGTCGTTCGGCTGCGATCTCCGCTTCCTGACGATTGAGCGACACGATCGGCCTGCAGGCCATAATCCGCGCCATCAGCGCGTCGGGGATATCCGCGATGCGAGGGCCGAAATCGATAAACGCCGTCACGTCCCGCAACCCCTCCAGCCAGCGTGTCAGCAGCTCGCCGCACGGCGAGGCCAGCTGGTAGCCGGATAAGTAGACCAGGCTCTTCGACGGGATGTTAAGCACATCAAGCCAGCGCTGCTGCCACTGGTTCTCCACGCCGCTAAAGGACATAAAGGTGCGCTCGCCGTCTGGCTCCACCAGCGCCAGGCACCAGCCGTTATCGCCGGTTTCGGCCTCGATGGCGCTGTGCAGATCCTGCTTCGCCATGGCGTTGCGGATGATGTCCGCCCATACCCCGTGACCCACGGGCAGGGCGTTTTGCGCTGTAATGCCGAGCCGCTTCAGGGCGATGGCGATATTCAGCGCGCAGCCGCCAATATTCACGCCCTGCTGTTTGAGCTCGATATCGCACCCGCGCCAGGGCAGGGCGTAGGCGTCGGCGATGACGTCTATCACCGCCGCGCCCAGCACCGTCACCGGGCGCGTGGCGTGCAGGGTGTCGAGACGTTGGGCAAATGAACTCATACGCCCTCCCTTTGCTCCCGGTAGTGCAGCAGTTTCTCGCTATAGTGGCCGAAATCGAGCCGGTTGACGGCGTCGAGTTCGGCTTTGAGCGCCGGGTCAATCGCCTGCACGCCATGGAGCGCGCCGCAGATGGCCGTCGCCATCGCGCCAATAGTGTCGGTATCGCCGCCCAGGTTGGCGCATAAAATGGCGCAGCGGTTTGGGTCGGTTCCCGCCAGTTCGACCATCGCAATGGCCGCCGGAACGGACTCAATGGTGCTGGTTCCGGCCCCCACAAGCTGGTAAACCTGCTCGCTGGCGGACTCAACCCCGTTGGCTTCCCGTACGGTCTTAAGCGCCAGCTCAATACGTGCCGCCAGCGACGCGCTGAAGGTGGTGGTTTTCGCCTCCTGCGCGTAGCGGGCGATACCCGGCAGCGCATCGACGATGTTCTGCCAGCTTTCGCCGTCGACGGCGCGGGAAATCGCCCAGGCAATCACCACCGCGCCGGCAATAGCGAGGTCGGATTTATGGGTCGGGCTGGAGGCCAGCGCCACCTGCTCAACAAAGTGTTCCAGACGCGTGGCCGGGAGCAGGCAGCCCAGCGGGGAGGCGCGCATCGCCGCCCCGTTGGTTACGCCGTTGTTGTCCAGTTCGCTAACCGGCTTGCCGTCGCGAATCGCATTAAGCGCGATTTTGGAGGTCGGGCCGAGCACGTTCTTATTAAACGCGTCGAAATCGAGCGCCCAGCGCAGAATATGCTTGCCGATAACGTCCGCGTTAATCTCCCCGTCGCACTCGATGAGCGCGTCCGCCAGGCACAGCGCCATTGAGGTATCGTCGGTGAACTCTGCCTGTTTGAAATAGCAGGCCGCATTATTCTCTGCCGGGCCGGGTAAAAAGCGGTCGATCCAGCCGAAGTGCGCCTTGACGCGCTTTCTCGGCCACAGCTCCGACGGCATGCCCATCGCATCCCCTAACGCCTGCCCGTAAAGGGCACCGAGAACACGTTCTTGTTTCATTTAACTTCCCCTTGTGTCAGCGCGGCATCGCTATCAACCACCTCAATTGCGGCGATCTCTTTATCCGATTCGCGGAAAAACAGCATAAACAGCACGGCAATCACGGCAATCATGATTGCACCAAACGTCCACATTCCGGCCCAGTTGAAGGTCAGCCCATTCACCGGCTCTTTGTATGCGAACATTTTTTCCATCATCACGCCGCCCAGGCGGTAACCCAGCAGGCTACCAAAGCCCTGGCAGCACAGCGTAATCAGGCCCTGCGCGGCGGTGCGCATGTGCACCGGCGCTTTTTTGTCCACGTAGATGTACGCGGTGACGTAATAGAAGTCGTAGCTTACGCCGTGCAGCAGAATGCCGAGGAACAGCAGGGCGTAGGTGAAGTACTGTTCCGCTCCGCCGTAAACGAAGAACCCGTAGCGGATGGCGGCGGTAATCAGGCCCAGCAGTAAGACCTTCTTAATACCAAAGCGTTTGGTAAAGAACGGCAGGGCGAGCATAAAGAAAATTTCGGAGAACTGGCCGAGCGTCATCCAGCCGGTGGCGTTTTTCATCCCCACTTCGGTGAGATAGCCGTTGGCGAAGATGTAATAGAAGGCCAGCGGCATGGCGAACAGGAACGAGCAGAAGAAGAACACCAGGAAGTTTCTGTCGCGCAGCAGGATCAGCGCGTCCAGCCCGAGCATCACTTTGAAATCCAGCTTGCCGGTACTTTTCGGCGGCGTATTCGGCAGGAACAGGGCAAAGACGCCGAGCAGGGCGGAGCTGGCTGCCGTCATCAGCAGCGGGATGTTGGTGTCGGAAATATCGCTGTAGCCCAGCATCTGCGGCAGGAACCCGCACGCCAGCCCGGAGGCGATCCAGCCGATGGTGCCCATCACGCGGATGCGCGGGAAATCGGCCTCGACGTCGTCCACGTTGGCAAAGGCGATACTGTTGGTCAGCGCGATGGTTGGCATATAGGTCAGGGAGTAAACCAGCAGCAGCGGGAAGAAGGTGCTGAACTGGGTTTGCTGTGCGGCGAAGTACATCAGAATCGCACCGGCGAACATCAGCGCTGACAGCACTTTCTGCGCGGCGAAGAAGCGGTCCGTCAGCGAGCCGACCAGAATCGGGGAGAGGATCGCGGCAATGGCGGTACAGGCGTAAGACCAGCCGATTTCCCCGGCGGTAAAACCGCTTTTGCTCAGCCACAGCCACAGCGGCACAAACCACGCGCCCCAGATAAACCATTCAACAAACATCATGAATGACAGTTGGACTTTCGTTTTCATTTTTTAATCCTGCATGTCAGAGAGGGTACGCCTTTAACATACCACTCAATAATACCTTTTAAATACCTTTGTGGCGATTGTTTGATCAATGTAACAGTTTTGTTGTACACGAATCGAGCCAGCAGATTGTGCTGAAAAAAAATGCAAAAGGTGGAAAATCTGTTAAGTCGGTACCAGGCTTAGTCTGCCCATAAAAGATGGGACTGGATAAACACACACCGACACGACGTCGGACTTACGGGAGTATCACATGACTGATATTGCGCAGTTGCTTGGCAAAGACGCCGACAGCCTTTTACAGCATCGTTGTATGACCATTCCAGCCGACCAGCTGTATCTGCCTGGTCACGACTACGTTGACCGCGTGATGATCGATAACAACCGTCCGCCTGCGGTCCTGCGAAATATGCAGACGCTCTACAACACCGGGCGGCTCGGCGGCACCGGGTATCTCTCAATCCTGCCGGTGGACCAGGGCGTTGAGCACTCTGCGGGCGCCTCTTTTGCGGCGAATCCTCTCTACTTCGATCCGAAGAACATTGTTGAGCTGGCGATTGAGGCGGGCTGTAACTGCGTGGCGTCGACCTACGGCGTGCTGGCCTCGGTTTCGCGTCGCTATGCCCACCGCATTCCATTCCTCGTGAAGCTGAACCACAACGAAACCCTTAGCTACCCAACCGAGTATGACCAGACCCTTTACGCCAGCGTCGAGCAGGCGTTCAACATGGGCGCGGTGGCGGTAGGGGCGACGATTTACTTCGGCTCCGAACAGTCCCGTCGTCAGATTGAAGAGATCTCCGCGGCGTTTGAGCGTGCGCACGAGCTGGGCATGGTCACCGTACTGTGGGCATATCTGCGCAACAACGCGTTCAAGAAAGACGGCGTGGATTACCATGTATCCGCCGACCTGACCGGGCAGGCGAACCACCTGGCGGCGACCATCGGCGCGGATATCGTGAAGCAGAAAATGGCCGAGAATAACGGCGGCTATAAAGCGGTGAACTTTGGCTACACCGACGATCGCGTTTACAGCAAGCTGACCAGCGATAACCCGATCGACCTGGTGCGCTACCAGCTGGCGAACTGCTACATGGGCCGCGCGGGGCTGATTAACTCAGGCGGCGCGGCGGGTGGTGATACCGACCTGTCAGACGCGGTGCGTACGGCGGTTATTAACAAACGCGCGGGCGGCATGGGGTTGATCCTTGGCCGCAAGGCGTTCAAGAAATCGATGGCCGACGGCGTGAAGCTGATCAATGCGGTTCAGGACGTCTATCTCGACAGCAAAGTCACGATTGCCTGACGGCTCCATCTCCCTCTCCCGGTGGGAGAGGGCATCATCGCGCACCGTGCGAAACATCAGCGCAAAAGCACGCAGTCCGGCGGCAGCCGACACTGTAGCGCTCCGGGCAACACCTCAATGCGGAACTGCGTCCCGCTCAGCGGCTCTCCGTCGAGGTTAAAGGTCATCCCGTGCGGAGCATTCACTTCAAACCACGCCGATTTCCCTGCGATGATATTTGGACTCTCTTCCGGCTGCGTCAGCGTGGTAAACAGCGCGGGCAGCAGGCCGTCGCCCGTGAAAATACGCAGCTGAAGCTGTCCGTCATTAATCAGCGCCTCCGGGCAGAGCTGCTGTCCGCCGCCCGCCTGACGTCCGTTGCCAATCCCAATCACCAGCGCGTCACCCTGCCACTGAAAATCCTCGCCGCGAATTTCGCAGCGGTCAGGCTTGAGGGTGTCCATGCGCATCAGGCCGTGGATCAGGTACGACACGCCGCCCAGCGCCGCCTTCAGTTTTTCCGGCGTTTCGCTGGTGATACGCGTGCCAAACCCGCCCGTCGCCATATTGATAAAGCAGGTTTTATCATTCACCTGTGCGATATCCACAGCGGTGGCTTTGCCGAGGATCGCCAGCTGGAGCGCCTTCTCCAGCTCTTCCGGGATCCCTGCGCTGGTAGCAAAATCATTGGCGGTGCCGAGCGGTAATATACCCATCACCGGCCGGTCTGCCGGGGGCAGGTCGATAAGCGCTGACGCAATCTCATTGATGGTGCCGTCGCCGCCCCCGGAAATGATGGTGCTGACGCCTAGCCCGAGAGCTTCATTGATATAGCGTGCCGCGTCGCCTTTTTCCCACGTCACCCGAACGTGAATGCGCGCGCCGTCGTCACGCAAACCCTGAATTGCCTGACGCAGCAGATCGTTGCCCGCACTTTTGCCATTGAGAATCAATAAACTGTCTGAATAGGTTGCCATCCGCGCTGCTCCCTTTTTTAGCGTTAGTAAGAGTGTATAGCAGAGAGGAAAAAAGCGGGTAAGAACAGGATGAAAGGGAGAAATAATCCCGCGTAAAAAGGGGCTCCTTTACAACGAAAGATGTGCCCCGTGTTGTTAACTCTTTAAACGGCTTTCGCTCAAAAGATTCTTACCGTCAGCGTTTGAGCCCTGCCATTTGCCTGTTCTCAATTTTCAACTGTTTACGCCACACCCGATTATGTAGCGTTAGCGCAATTGAACGGTAAAAGACTGACGTATTCATCCACACGATATTCAGGCCGAAAAATCCCAATCCTGATAGTGAGGTTATTTGCGGTGTGTAATTCTCTACAGAGCCGAATAAAAGCGAAATCCAAGTCCAGATAAAATAAACTATGCTCATCAAGCCAGTCAGTGTAATGACAGAAATATGCAGTTTATATCCCGTTAAGGACCCTCTGGCAGTTAAAAACATCGTGCTCATTACAATCATGCAATACACCACTGCTGCAAGGAATACACCCATCATTACCTTAAATTCAGGTAAGCCGAGCAGGCGAAATAGCAGCATCCAGACAGAAACCTGTAGCATAGCGTAACAAAAAATAGTGAGTAAGGTACTTATTGCTAAGGGTATGCCAGTCATATGTACACCCACAGGAACACCGAACTGACCTTTTAAGCGATCTTTCAATGATTCAAGCCGTTGGAGATCGTCAGTCGCCATTTCACCTGTTATCACAGCACTTAATGCAAGGCTCTTCTTGATGTAATTTGTCATGTCCGGGTCAATAACTTCCTGTAAATGAAAAAGACTGAATCAAACCAAAAACGTATTTACCAGATTGTGTAATATTCTGAGGATTCCGAATTGTACCTGAGACAGCACTTCCAACAAATGCAGAAGAGTTTGAAATAGCATTCAACAGCTCTCGCTGTAAGAGCAGCTGCAGCGCTTCCGAGGGGTAACGTTTAGGGTAAACCCCAGCTTTCATCGCTGCTTTAACCCCTGAATTAGAGATCCCGGGATTTCGGATACGAATGATTTCCTCCGTTAACCGCGTGCGGTCCGCTCGGCTCATTTTTTGTAATAACGAGAGTAAACTTTCAGACGTCGAGCGATTAAGAAGGCGGTAGGTTAATACAGCGCTTTTTAGACCTGCAGCTGCCCCGGCAAGAGAAATCGCATCCAGAGCAGTATTGGTTGCGGTATACCACTCCTGGGAGTCCATCCACGCAACATAGTCATTATGATTCATGGCAATAAGTGACAAGCGGCCAAGCCCGTTTGCACACTGAATACCTGTTGCTACACCACCAGCGACAATCACAGCGGCAACAGCACCGGAAGAACCTGCGGTGAGTGGAATGGCCATACCTGCACCTGCAGCAAGGACGACAGTAAGAATGGCAGCTCCGCAAGAAATCGCCGTAGAACCTATTTCAGTCGCTAATGACGGTGACTGAATCGTCGTCGTCGTTGCCTGGATGGGATTATTTGATGAGGCATTTACTTTCGTAATGATGACATGACTTACCGAGCTTTCGTTTGGCGTCGCAATCCGCCTTGAGGGCCTTACTAACCACTGACGCGCACCGTCTGAGTAGATGATCCCAACCTGACTAAAGTTTCGGCTACAGTCCAACTGACTGGCAAGGGCGGTGAAATTTATATCCCCGCCGGAGGCAAGACCCAGACTGCGTGCAAGTTCGTAATCCGGAATATCCTTTGAAATCTGACCAGGAAATGTCATGTCGTCTCTCCGTCCGTGTGAAATCGTATATCGCTAAGAAATCAAGAGTAAAGGGCATGTTGTGGACGGGAATTAGGAATGATCCTAATAACGCTCCATCCTGCCTGATCCAATGAAAATTGTGATGGATATCATATACCCGCCCGATTTTCGTAAAAGATATTCCAGCAGACGCTGTCGCGAATCAACACCCTTCATTTGGTGGGGCTACGCAATTTGATTTTTAATAAGTGGACTGAATGGGGCAAAAAATAAGCCCGCGTAAGGGAGATTACGCAGGCTAAGGAGGTGGTTCCTGGTACAGCTAGCATTTATGGGTTATGTTTTTCAGCGGGGGGATAATACCCGTATTGAACGAAGCGGTATGTGATCCGATTCTAAGAATTATCCCAGCGCGAAAAAATTTCCCTGATTAACTATTTGCCGTGTGGGTTTCGGGTGCTTTCACCGTTGAAGTTACGCATCAGCAGCGCGAACTTCAGCTCCACCTCTTCCGGAACCGGCAGCCAGACGGTATGACCGTCACCCGGCGCCACGTCAATCGCTTCGCCTTTGCCGTTTTCCAGATGCTCCAGCGTAAAGTTCATGTTGCCCTGCGGGGTCATCAGTTCCAGGCTGTCGCCTTTGGTGAATTTGTTTTTCACCGCCACGGCCGCCAGCGCGCCTTTGCGCTCGCCGGTGAAGTCGCCGACAAACTGCTGGCGCTCGGAAACGGAGTAGCCATGCTCGTAGTTCTGGTAGTCGTCATGGGTATGACGACGCAGGAAGCCTTCGGTATAGCCGCGGTGCGCCAGGCCTTCCAGAGTTTCCAGCAGGCTGGTATCGAATGGTTTACCGGCCGCCGCATCGTCGATGGCTTTGCGGTACACCTGCGCGGTACGCGCGCAGTAGTAATAGGATTTGGTGCGGCCTTCGATCTTCAGAGAGTGCACGCCCATCTGGGTCAGACGCTCGACGTGGGCGATGGCGCGCAGATCTTTCGAGTTCATGATGTAGGTGCCGTGCTCGTCTTCAAAGGCGGTCATGTACTCGCCCGGGCGTTTGGCTTCTTCAATCATAAACACGCTGTCGGTTGGCGCGCCGATGCCCAGCGTAGGCTCGACGTTGGTCACCGGGATCGGCTCGTGCTTATGCACGATGTTGCCGACGTCATCCTCTTTGCCTTCCTGGACGTTATATTCCCAGCGGCAGGCGTTGGTGCAGGTGCCCTGGTTCGGGTCGCGCTTGTTGATATAGCCGGAGAGCAGGCAGCGGCCGGAGTAGGCCATGCACAGCGCGCCGTGAACGAAGATTTCGATTTCCATATCCGGCACCTGGGTGCGGATTTCTTCGATCTCTTCCAGCGAAAGCTCTCGGGACAGAATGACGCGGGTCAGCCCCATCTGCTTCCAGAACTTCACCGTCGCCCAGTTGACGGCGTTAGCCTGGACGGAGAGGTGAATATCCATCTCCGGGAAGTTCTCCCGAACCAGCATGATTAAACCCGGGTCCGACATGATCAGCGCGTCCGGCCCCATACCCACCACCGGCTTCAGGTCGCGGATGAACGTTTTCAGCTTGGCGTTGTGCGGCGCGATGTTCACGACCACGTAGAATTTCTTGCCCAGGGCATGCGCTTCGTTGATGCCGAGCTGCAGGTTCTCGTGGTTGAATTCGTTGTTACGCACGCGCAGCGAGTAGCGCGGCTGGCCCGCGTAAACGGCGTCGGCACCATAGGCGAAAGCGTAACGCATATTTTGCAGCGTTCCCGCCGGGGAAAGGAGTTCCGGTTTAAACATGTTTGTTCTCGTTCTGATGACAGGTCAGATCCGCGTGCACCAGGTGCAGCGGTAAGGGGAGATCCCCCACTTTAAGGGCGGGCATTGTAGCGCTGCGGGGCAGGGAGGTAAAGTTATTGTGCCGGGTGACGGCTTCGCCTTACCCGGCCTGCATTGACCCGCGGATGACTAGGCAATCCTGCATGCATCCGCTTCCCAGCGATACCCCACGCCATACACCGCGCGAATAAACGACTGCTCGGCGTCCAGCGCCTCCAGCTTGCGGCGCAGGTTTTTGATATGGCTGTCGATGGTGCGGTCGGTGACGACGCGGTAATCGTCATACAGGTGGTTCAGCAGCTGTTCGCGGGAGAAGACTTTTCCCGGCTCGTGGGAGAGGGTTTTCAGCAGGCGGAACTCGGCAGGCGTCAGGTCCAGCAGCTTGCTGCGCCAGCTCGCCTGGAAGCGGCTTTCGTCGACAATCAGCGGGCTTTCGGCGTCCAGCACCTGAAGCTCGCGCTGCGGCCTGCAGCGGCGGAGAATGGTTTTCACGCGGGCGACTACTTCACGCGGGCTGTAGGGCTTGCAGATGTAATCGTCCGCGCCAATTTCGAGCCCCAGCAGGCGGTCAATCTCTTCAATTTTGGCGGTGACCATGACGATCGGCACGTCGGAGAAGCGACGAATTTCCCGGCACAGGGTCAGCCCGTCAACGCCCGGCAGCATTAAATCAAGCAGGATCAGATCCGGCGGGGTCTGGCGCACGTATGGCAGCACCTGGTCGCCGTGGCTGATTAGCGATGGAGCGTAGCTGGCCGCACGTAAATAGTCGATCAGCAGCTGTCCCAGCTTGGGTTCGTCTTCGACGATCAAAATGCGCGGCGTGTTTTCGTCAATCGGTAACTCGGTCATACTTCTCTCGATAAATCCCGTTCCAGAGGTAACTCTACTGTAATGCTAACCCCGCCAAAAGGCGAATGGGCGGCGCGGATCGTGCCATTATGCGCCTCGACGATGTTAACGCAAATCGCCAGCCCCAGGCCGGAGCCGCCGCTGGCGCGGTTGCGGGAGCCTTCGGTACGGTAGAAACGTTCAAACAGTTTTTCCAGCTGCGCGTCCTGCACGCCTGGGGCGGAATCCGCGAAGGTGAGGGCAAAGCGCCCGTTTTCCTGCCTGCCGGAGATATGTAGCCCGCCGCCGCTGTCGGTGTAGCGCAGGCTGTTTTCCAGCAGGTTATTGAACAGCTGCATCAGCCGGTCTTTGTCGCCGAATACCACCGCGCTGTCCGGCAGGGAAAGGTCGATTTTCAGGTTGCGGCTGGCAAACCGCTCGCGGAACGCGCCGCTGATCACTTCCAGAATGTTAATCACGTCTACCGGCGCCTTCTGGTAGGCCAGCGCGCCTTCGTCGGACATGGAGAGCTGGTGGAGATCGTCCACCAGCTTGGTGAGCGTGCCCACCTCCGCCTGCAGAGAGGCCACCGATTCGGGCGTAAACTGGCGCACGCCGTCCTGTATGGCCTCCAGCTCGCCGCGCAGCACCGCCAGCGGCGTGCGCAGCTCGTGGGAGATATCGGCCATAAAGTCGCGGCGCATCTGCTGGTTCTTCTCCAGCGTGCTGGCGAGCTGGTTAAAATCCTGCGCCAGCTTGCCCAGTTCGTCCTGGCTGCGGGTATCGACGCGGGTGGTGAAATCCCCGGCGGCCAGCTTGTGCGTGCCTTCCACCAGCCGTTTCACCGGGGCGAGCAGGCCGCGCGCCAGCGGGAAGGTAGCGAGCGCGGCGAGCAGCGTGGAGAGGGCGACAATCAGCCAGCTTGTCCGGCGCTGCTGGCGGTCAAAGTTGATGTCGGTGTTGCGCGTCAGGCGCTCCACCGGAGAGGCGATAACCCAGCCGACTGTCGCATTGTTGACTTTAATCGCACGACGGGTGCCGTCCGGCGGTATCGGCGCACGCGGACCCACCAGCGTGCGCATGTCCTGATCAATCACCCAGAACTGGGTGCGCCAGCCGTGCGGCGGCATGCCCGGCCCCGGGCGATCGTCACCGGTATCGTGCTCCAGCGAGCGCAGGATCTGGAAAATAAAGCGGTCGTTATTGCGCAGAAAACGCCAGTTGCCGTGCTGGGCGTACTGTTCACTCAGCGCATCGCTTAAGCCCTGTAAACGCTGTTCATTGCCATGCTTGATGTAATCAATAAAACCGCGCTCGAAGCTGATCCGCACCGCCCAGTGCATGGTGATCAGCAGGACAATACAGGTGGCAAATATCGCCACGAAGAGCTTGCCGGTAATGCCCGGACGCCAGAATTTCATGAACCACTCCTTTTGCCGCGCCTAATCACGACGTTCTTGCTGGTATCATCCGGCACTCTGGCGAAGATGAAAGCGGGCAGGGCGATGATGACCGCCATGCTGAGATAGGTATACAAAAAGACCTGATGCGCCACCGGCGTGTCGACGCTGAGGTGGTGCTGGCCGTACATGCCGAGCAGTAAACCCGCGATGGTCACCCCGACGCTCATCGAAAGCTGCATGATCATCGACAGCAGGCTGTTGCCGCTGCTTGCCAGATCGTCCGGCAGGTCCTTCAGCGTCAGGGTATTCATCGACGAGAAGCGCATGGAGTTGACGATCCCCTGGCAGAACAGCACCAGCGGCAGAACGTAGTACCAGCCCATCAGCGCCACGGCCATAAACAGCAGACTCACCAGCGCCAGCCCCAGCGTGGCGGTCACCAGCACGCGACGATAGCCAAAGCGGTTCACCACCTGCACCACGATGCGCTTCATTCCCATGCTGCCGAGCACCATCGGGATCATCATCAGGCCCGCGTGGAACGGCGAAAATCCCATTCCGATTTGCAGGAAAACGGGCGTCATAAACGGCAGCATGCCGCTGCCGACGCGCCCGGCGAAGCTGCCGAACAGGCCAAGGCGATAGGTAGGGTTTTTAAACAAGTTCAGGCTGAACAGCGCCTTATCGTTACCTCTGGCATGCCGCAGATACCACAGAATGGCGGTGATGCCGATAACGACCAGCATCCCCAGCGTCAGGGGCGAAATCCCCAGCCCTTTTTGCCCTTCGAGCGCCAGGGTAAGCGTGGCCATGCCCGCCGCCAGCAGGATAAAGCCAAAGAAATCAAAGCGCCGCGTCTGCATTTTGTAGTTCGGCATCAGCGTCAGGGTGGCGATGGCGCCGATGATGCCAACAGGAAGATTGATTAAGAAGATCCAGTGCCAGGAGGCGTACTCCACCAGAATGCCGCCGAGCGCCGGGCCCAGGAGCGGCCCCACCTGACCGGGCAGGGTCACAAAGGTCATCGCCGCCATGTACTGCTCGCGCGGCACGATCTTCATCACCGTTAGCCGCCCGACAGGGACCATCATCGCCCCGCCGACGCCCTGCAGAACGCGCGCCATCACCAGCTGGTCGAGGGTGTTGGCCTGGGCGCAAAACAGCGAGCCGGTGGTAAACAGCACGATGGCGGTAAAGAAGATATTCCGCACGCCCACTTTGTCCGCCAGCCAGCCGCTGGCTGGCAGCATGACGGCTACCGTCAGCACGTAGGAGACAATCACCATATGCATATGCAGCGGGCTCTCCCCCAGGCTTTTCGCCATGGAGGGGAGGGCGGTGTTGACGATGGTCGTATCCAGCGACTGCATAAAGAAGCCGAAAGCGACTATCCATAGCTGCCAGCGAACGTTAGCGGGGAGATCGGTCATTTAATCGGTCACCGTGGTTCTGTTTTTACGCGAGAAGCGCAGCCGCAGGCGGTCGAAGAACAGATAGACCACCGGCGTGGTGTACAGCGTCAGCAGCTGGCTCATGACCAGGCCGCCGACAATGGTGATCCCCAGCGGCTGGCGCAGCTCGGAGCCGTCGCCGCCCGAGATAACCAGCGGCAGCGTGCCAAACAGCGCCGCCAGGGTGGTCATCATGATCGGACGAAAACGCAGCAGGCAGGCCTGGAAGATCGCCTCTTCCGGCGATAGATTGCCGTTGCGCTGGGCGTCCAGCGCGAAGTCGACCATCATGATCGCGTTTTTCTTCACGATGCCGATCAACAGCATGATTCCGATGAGCGCGATCAGGCTGAACGGCGCGCCGAACAGCTCCAGCGCCAGCAGCGCCCCAACGCCCGCCGACGGCAGCGTCGAGAGAATGGTCAGCGGGTGAACGTAGCTCTCGTACAGCACGCCCAGCACAATATAAACCGTGGCGATGGCGGCCAGAATCAAAATCACCTGCGAATTCATCGTCTCCTGAAACACCTGCGCGGTGCCGGCAAAGCTACCGCGCACGGTGGACGGCACGCCAAGCTGCGTCATCGCGCGGTTAATTGCGTCGCTGGCTTCAGAAAGCGACGAACCGGCGGGCAGGTTAAAGGAGATAGTCGACGCCGCCGATAGCCCCTGGTGGTTCACCGACAGCGGCGCGTTGGCCGGCTGCCAGCTGGCAAAGTAGGAGAGCGGAATCGCCTTGCCGTCGTTGTTAATCACAAACATTTTGTCCAGGGCGCTGATGTCCTGGGTGTAGCGCGGATCGACCTCCATCACCACCTTATACTGGTTCATCGGCTGGTAGATGGTGGAGATCTCGCGCTGGCCGAAGGCGTTGTTCAGCAGGCTGTTGGCGGCTTCAACGTTAATGCCCAGCCGCGACATGGTTTCGCGGTCGTAGGTCAGGGCCATCTCGGCGCCGTTATCCTGCTGATCGGAGTTGACGTCCGCCAGCTGCGGCAGGGCGGCCAGCGCCTTGCGGATCTTCGGCTCCCACTCCCGCAGGGCGGCTAAATCGTCCGAGAGCAACGTGTACTGATAGCTGGCGTTCGCCTGACGGCCGCCGACGCGGATATCCTGAACGGCCATCAAAAACAGGTTTGCCCCCGGCTCTTTGGCGAGCTTCACCCGCAGGCGGTCAATCACCTGCTGGGCGGTTTCGTTGCGCTCGCCGCGCGGTTTCAGGGTAATAAACATCATCCCGCTGTTGACGCGTGACCCGCCGGTAAAGCCGGTGACGTTATCCACGGCTTTGTCTTCACGAATGATCTTCATGAAGTCCTGCAGCTTGCCGCGCATCGCCTGGAACGAAATGCTCTGGTCCGCCTGAATCCCCCCCATCAGTACGCCGGTGTCCTGCTCCGGGAAGAACGTTTTCGGGATGGTGATGTACATCCAGACGTTGAGCACGATGGTGCCGATCAGCACCAGGCCAACCAGCCGCGTATGGTTCAGCACCCACTTCAGCGATTTGCCGTAGCCTTCCTGCATCGCCATCAGGAAACGGCCAAAGCCTTTGCGGCGCGGCTGCGAATGGGGTTTGCTGCGCTTGAGCATCCAGCCGCACATCATCGGCGTCAGCGTTAGGGAGATAACCAGCGAAATCCCGATGGCGACGGAGAGGGTGACGGCAAACTCGCGCAGCAGCCTGCCCGGCAGCCCGCCCATCAGCAGCAGCGGCAGGAATACCGCCACCAGCGACAGGCTCATGGAGAGCACCGTAAAGCCCACCTCGCGCGTGCCCTGCAGCGCGGCCTGAAGCGGCTTCACGCCCGCTTCCAGGTGGCGGGAAATGTTTTCCAGCACCACGATGGCGTCATCCACCACGAAGCCCGTCGCTATCGTCAGGGCCATCAGCGACAGGTTGTTGAGGCTAAATCCGCACAGGTACATGGCGGCAAAGGTACCGATCAGCGAGACCGGCACGGCCACCGCCGGAATAAGCGTCGCGCGGCCGGATCGCAGGAACAGGAAGACCACCAGGATCACCAGGGCGACGGAGATAATCAGCGTTTGCTCCACCTCTTCAAGCGAGGCGCGAATGGTCGGGGAGCGATCCTGGGCAATTTGCAGATCGATTGCTGCCGGGATGGTCTCCTGCAGGTCCGGAAGACGGGCGCGAATGCTGTTCACCGTCTCAATAATGTTCGCTTCCGGCAGCTTGCGGATCATCAGCAGAATGGCCGGTTTCGCGTTGGTCATCCCGGCGTTGCGCACGTCCTGCACCGAGTCGGTAACGCTGGCAACGTCGCTCAAGCGCACCGCCGCGCCGTTGTTGTAGTGAATAATGAGCGGCTGATATTCCGCGGCGGTTTTCAGCTCGTCGTTAGTGTGGATCTGCCAGCGGTGGCTGCCGTCCTCAATCGCCCCCTGCGGTTTGCGGACGTTGGCCGTGCTGATGGCGGAGCGCACGTCATCCAGCGACACGCCCTGGTTGAACAGCGCCTGCGGGTTTAGGCCCACGCGCACGGCGGGCAGGGAGCTCCCGCCGACGCTCACGTCACCGACGCCGTTAATTTGTGAGATGGTCTGCGCCAGCTGGGTAGACGCAAAGTCGTAAAGCTGCCCCTGCGAGTACGTATCCGAGGTCAGCGTCAGGATCATGATCGGCGCATCGGACGGGTTGGCCTTGCGGTAGGTTGGGCGGCTCGGCATCCCGCTCGGCAGCAGGCTTTGTGCGGCGTTGATGGCCGCCTGCACGTCGCGCGCCGCGCCGTTGATATCCCGGTCGAAGCTGAACTCCAGAATGATGCGCGTGCTGCCCAGCGAGCTGCTGGAGGTCATCTCGTTGACCCCCGCAATCCGCCCGAGCGAACGCTCCAGCGGCGTGGCAACCGACGAGGCCATGGTCTCCGGTGACGCGCCCGGCAGCGAGGCGCTGACCATGATCACCGGGAAATCCACCTGCGGCAGGGGGGCCACCGGCAGCAGCCGGAAGCCCAGCACGCCGCAGAGTGTAATGGCGAGCGAGATTAATATCGTCGCCACCGGGCGATAAATGAAGAGGGCGAAAAACTTCACTTATGCCTCCTCTTCACGTTTCGGGAAACGGCTTTTGGTCCACAGCGCCAGACGGTCAAACAGCAGGTAGATCACCGGCGTAGTGAAGAGGGTCAGCACCTGGCTCACCAGCAGACCGCCGACCATGCCGATACCCAGCGGACGGCGCAGCTCCGCGCCGACGCCCGTGCTGAGCATCAGCGGCAGCGCGCCCAGCAGGGCGGCCAGCGTGGTCATCAGGATCGGACGGAAACGCAGCAGACAGGCCTGGAAGATGGCGTCGCGCGGCGACATGCCCTGCTCGCGCTCGGCGGCCAGGGCGAAGTCGATCATCATGATGGCGTTTTTCTTCACGATCCCGATAAGCAGGATAATGCCGATGATGGCAATGACGTCCAGCTCGCTGCCCGCCAGCATCAGTGCCAGCAGCGCCCCCACGCCCGCCGTCGGCAGGGTAGAGAGGATGGTGATCGGGTGGATAAAGCTTTCGTACAGCACCCCGAGCACGATGTACATCGCCACGACCGCCGCGACGATAAGCCAGATGGTGTTACCCAGCGCGGCCTGAAACGCCAGCGTGCTGCCCTGGAACTGGGTCTGAATATCGGACGGGAAGCTGAGCTCTTTTTCAGCAGCCTGAATGGCCTCCACCGCTTCGCCGAGAGAATAATTGTCCGGCACGTTGAAGGAGATGGTGGTGGACGGGAACTGATCCAGATGGTTGATCGACAGCGGGGTATAGCGTTCTTCCACCGTGGCGATAGCGCTCAGCGGCACAATGCCGCCGTCTTTGCTGGTCAGGCGCACCGAGTCCAGCCCCGCCAGGCCGGGCGTATTCTCCGTATTATGCTCCAGCACCACGCGATACTGGTTGGCCTGGGTGTAGATGGTGGAGATCAGGCGCTGACCGAAGGCGTTGTAAAGGGCGTTGTCCACGTCTGACATGGTAATGCCCAGACGGCTGGCGGTATCGCGGTTGACGTTCACGTACGCCGCCAGCCCTTTGTCCTGCCAGTCGCTGCTGACGTCGGCGAGCTGCGGCAGGGTGTTAAGCTTATTTACCAGCTGCGGCACCCAGGTGCTGAGCGCGTCCAGCGAGGTGGCCTGCAGCGTGAACTGGTACTGCGTGCGGCTGACCTGAGTATCAATGGTCAAATCCTGAATCGGCTGCAGGTAAAGCTCAACGCCCGGCACCCGCGCGACGGCGTTTTGCAGACGCTCAATGACGGCGTTGACGCGATCGTCGCGTTCATCCAGCGGCTTAAGGTTGATCTGCAGACGCGCGCTGTTGAGCGACGGGTTGGTGCCGTCGACGCCCACGTAGGAGGTCAGGCTCTCGACCGCCGGATCTTTCATAACGATCTCAGACACCTGCTGCTGGCGCTGGGCCATACTGGCGAAGGAGACCGACTGCGGGGCCTGAAGCGTGCCCTGAATAATGCCGTTGTCCTGGATCGGGAAGAAGCCTTTCGGAATGAAAATCCACAGCATCACGCTGAGCGCCAGGGTTCCCAGCGCCACGCCGAGCGTGGCCCACGGATGGTTCAGGACTTTCGCCAGCACGCGTCCGTAGGCGGTAATAATCCGCTCGAACATGCGCTCGGAGGCGCGCGAGAAGCGGTTTTGCTTGCGCAGCGACTCGTGGCTCAGCATGCGGGCGCACATCATCGGCGTCAGGGTCAGCGACACCACGGCGGAGATCAGAATGGCGACCGCCAGCGTGACGGCAAACTCGCGGAACAGCCGCCCGACAATATCGCCCATAAACAGCAGCGGGATCAGCACCGCAATCAATGAGAAGGTCAGCGAGATAATGGTAAAGCCGATTTCCCCTGCGCCCTTCAGCGCGGCGGCCAGCGGTTTTTCGCCTTTCTCGATATAGCGCGAGATGTTCTCGATGACGACTATAGCGTCATCCACCACGAACCCGGTGGCGATGGTGAGCGCCATCAGCGTCAGGTTGTTAATCGAAAAATCGAGGAACACCATCACCGCAAAGGTGCCGACCAGCGAGAGCGGTACGGCGACGGCGGGAATAATGGTCGCCGGAACGTTGCGCAGGAACAGATAAATGATCATGACCACCAGCGCAATCGCCAGCATCAGCTCGAACTGAGTGTCTGTGACCGACGCGCGAATATTCGTGGTGCGGTCGGAAAGCACCTTCACGCTGACCGATTTCGGCAGACTTTCGATCAGCTGCGGCAGCATGGTGCGAATACTGTCGGCGGTTTCAATGATGTTTGCGCCCGGCTGGCGCTGGACGTTCATCACGATCGCCTGCTGCTTGTTGGCCCAGGCCCCTAGCCAGCTGTTTTCCGCGCCTTGCTCCACGGTCGCCACGTCGCCAAGACGCACCGGCGCGCCGTTCTGGTAGGCGATAATCAGCTGACGATATTCGTCGGCGGACTGCATCTGGTCGTTCGCCGAGAGCGTCACGGCGCGGGTGGGGCCGTCCAGCGAGCCTTTTGCCGAGTTAACGTTGGCGCTGCTGATGGCGGTGCGGATGGTTTCGCTGGTCAGGCCCAGCGCGGCAATCGCCTGCGCGTTAAGCTTCACGCGAACGGCGGGGCGCTGGCCGCCCGCCAGCGTGACGAGGCCGACGCCGGAGACCTGTGAAATTTTCTGCGCCACGCGCGTTTCGACCATGTCTTCGACCTGGGTCATCGGCATGGCGGAGGAGGTGACGGCAAGCGTCATGATTGGCGGATCGGCCGGGTTCACCTTGCTGTAGACCGGCGGGTTGGGCAGGTCTGACGGCAGCAGGTTGGTGGCGGCGTTGATGGCGGCCTGCACCTCCTGCTCGGCGACGTCCAGCGACAGCGTCAGCTGGAACTGCAGCGTCACGACGGATGCCCCGCCGGAACTCTGGGAGGACATCTGTTTTAGCCCGGACATCTGGCCGAACTGGCGCTCCAGCGGAGCGGTAATGGCGGACGTCACCACGTCCGGGCTGGCTCCGGGATAGAGAGTGACAACCTGAATCGTTGGGTAATCCACCTCCGGCAGCGCCGACACGGGCAGGAAGCGATAGCCGATAATCCCGGCGAGCAGGATCGCCACCATCAGCAGCGTGGTGGCGACAGGACGGAGGATAAACAGGCGTGACGGCCCGCCTGTAGAGCCTGGGGGCATAACCTGCATTAGGATTTCTCTCCCTGTTTCGCAGGTTCAACCACTTCCACCTTGGCCCCTTCGGTCAGACGGTCAATGCCGTCGGTGACCACGCGGTCGCCTGCGGAAAGGCCGGCGGCGATGACCACCGTCTGGCTGTCCTGGATACCGGTTTTCACCAGGTGCTTGCTGACCTTATTGTCGCTGTTAAGTACCCAGACGAAATTACCTTCGTTACCCATCTGCAGCGCAGCGGTGGGGATCACTACCGCGTTCTCTTCGGTCGCGACCAGCATACGCGCGTTGACGAACTGGTTCGGGAAGAGGGCATCGTCCTGATTGTTAAAGCGCGCCTTCAGCTTGATGGTGCCGGTGGTGGTGTCGATCTGGTTATCCAGGCTGAGCAGGGAACCTTCGCTCAGCTTCTGCTTGTTGCTGCGGTCCCAGGCTTCCACCACCAGCCCCTTCCCGGATTTTTGCGCCTGCACCACGGTCGCAATGTCGCTTTCCGGTAGGGTAAAGACTAAATCAATCGGGTGGGTCTGGGTGATGACCACGATGCCCGTGGTGTCGCCGCTGGAGATCTGGTTGCCGATATCGACCTGCTTCAGGCCCACGCGTCCGTCAATCGGCGCGGTGATGCGGCTCCAGTCCAGCTGCAGCTGGGCGCTGGCCACGGCGGCCTCGTCGGCTTTGATGGTGCCCTGCGTTTCGCTGACCAGCGACTGCTGGGTGTCCAGCTCCTGACGAGATACGAGGTTGGTTTTCACAAGCTGCTGGTAGCGGGCCAGATCGCGGCGGGCGTTGGCGAGAGTGGCTTTGTCTTTCGCGAGCTGCCCCTGCGCCTGGGCGAGGGCGACCTTAAACTGGCTCGGGTCTATTTCGGCCAGCAGATCGCCCGCTTTAACCTGCTGACCTTCCTGGAAGTGAATGGCCATCAGCTGGCCGTCGACGCGGCTGCGCACCGTCACGGTGTTGGCGGCGGTAATGGTCCCAAGGCCAGTAAGATAGCGAGGAACGGCTTTATTCACTGCCGTCGCCGCCTGTACCGGCGCCAGCGCGCCGCCGCGCATGCCGTGACGCCCTCCGCCTGCCGGGCGCTGTGCCTGACTATTTGCACCCGCGGGGGCTGCGGAGTTCGCGGATTGACTGTGCCAGTACCAGGCGGCGGCAAGGACCACCACAATGATGCCAGCGGCGATTGCCCAGCGGGATTTGTTACTGCCTTTCATCGTTATACGTTCTCATCCTGAAGACTTCGGGGAATGATACTAGTTTAGTCAGCTAACACAGCGGAAAAATGGAGGAAATATGGAAGACTGTCAGGAATGGTCTGAATGGAGGTAAACGCAAAACGGCAACATCCGTTGCCGTTTTTGGTGTTTTCGCCCTCTGCCTGTGGGAGAGGGCCGGGGTGAGGGCACCAGACCGCACCGCAACAATGCTAGCTAAACATCACCTGCGCCCAGCGTGCCAGGCCTGCGGTGACGGAGCCAAAGTCATCCCCACCGGCAATGGGAATGCCCGGCAGCTGTTCCGCCAGCGCTTTCTTGATCAGGGGCGAGCGGGCGCTTCCCCCGGTCAGGTAAATCACGTCCGGCTTCTCTTTGCCGTTCTCCAGCGCCAGCTGCACCTGCTCAAGAATACGCTGTAGCGGCTGCGCGAGCGCCGTCTCCAGCCCGTCCTGCGAAATCGCGGTGGCCAGATCGTCGCTGATAAACGGCAAGGAGACCGCATGCTCAGCACGGTCGGAAAGGGCTATTTTGCTCTCTTCGGCAGTGCGCACCACGCGGTAGCTCAGACGCTGACGCCACACTTTATACAGCAGGGCGACTTTTTCGGCGTCCTGCGCGTCGCGCACCAGATCGTTAAGGAAGCGGCCGTTGGCGGTGCTGTAAAAATCACTCTGCGCAGGCACGTCGTTAATGGCAATCGCGTTCCACCACGGCAGGATCGGCAGGGCGATGCCTTTTTCCGTCTGACCGCCCATGCCGAGCAGCGGCATCAGGCTTTTGAATGCCAGCGCGATATCGAGATCGTTACCGCCTACGCGACAGCCGCTGTGCCCGAGCAGGCTGTTTTCACGATCGCGACGATTATGCCATTCGGGGCCCATCAGCAGCAGCGAGCAGTCCGTCGTGCCCCCGCCGATATCCACGACTAATACGCGCTTCTCTTCCGTCAGCGTGGCTTCAAAGTCCAGCCCCGCGGCAACCGGCTCGTACTGGAATACCACATCTCGGAAGCCTGCGCGGTGCGCCGCGCGTTCAAGGATCCCCTGCGCCTGCTGGTTGGCCTCGTCGCCGCCCAGCCCCTGGAAGTTGATCGGGCGGCCAATGACCGCCTGGGTAATCGCATCGGAGACCTGCGTCTGCGCCTGATTGCGAATATGCAGCATCATCGCGCACACCAGGTCTTCGAACATCGCCACCTGCTGCGGCTTAAGTCCGCTGGCGCCGAGGAAGGATTTTGGCGACTTAACGAAGTAAACCTCTTCAGGATCTTCAATGTAGTGCCCGAGCGAAGAGAGGCCGAACTGCACGCTGGACGGCGAAACGTCGATGTCTTCCTCACGGTTAAAGCTGACCGCCCGGCGCAGCAGCGCCTGGGTCTCCGCCGCCGTGGCCGGAACCTGATGGTGGCGGAACAGCCATTCGCTTACCGCTTCACGCGTCGGCGCGCAGAGCATTGACGGCAGCAGCGTGCTCTCTTTTTCCATTTTCAGAAGCTGTGGTTGTCCGTTTTGCATAATCGCAACCGAGCAGTTTGCCGTACCGTAGTCGAATCCAATAAACACGATGAATCCCCATGCCAGTGAGAAGGGGCGAGACTTTAACGAAATGTCTTCATGGCGACAACAGGAATATGAAAGCAAGGCGAAACAGGACCTTTCCGTTTATGCTGTGGAGAACCCAAAAGGAGAGACGATGTACACCCTGAACTGGCAACCCCCTTACGACTGGCAGTGGATGTTTGGCTTTCTCGGCGCGCGTGCTGTGACGGGCATTGAAACCGTCACACGCGACTACTACGAGCGCAGTTTTGCCTGTGAAGGGCATCAGGGGATATTTCGCGTAACGCCGGATATCGCCACCCATACGCTGACCGTGACGCTCAGTCCGGGGTTAGTTCCGGTTGCGCAGACGTGCCTTGAACGCATCGAGCGCCTGTTCGATCTCGCCTGCAACCCGCAGCACATCGCGGATACGCTGGGCGATCTCGGTGCTGCCCGGCCTGGCTTGCGTTTGCCGGGGGCGATGGACGCGTACGAGCAGGGCGTCCGGGCGATCCTCGGGCAGCTGGTGAGCGTGGCGATGGCGGCGAAACTGACGTCGCGCGTGGTGGCGCTGTGCGGTGAGCCGATCGCGGATTGTCCGGGGTATCTCTGTTTCCCCACGCCGGACGCGCTGGCGGAAGCGGACCCGCTGGCGCTGAAGGCGTTGGGCATGCCGGTAAAACGCGCGGAGTCGTTAATTCATCTGGCACAGTCGGTCATCGACGGGACGTTTCCGCTTTTCCCGCCCGAGAATATTGAGGCCGGGATGAAGGCGCTACAGCAGCGGCCGGGGATAGGGCGCTGGACGGCAAACTACCTGGCCCTGCGCGGCTGGCAGGCGAAAGATGTCTTTCTGCCTGATGATTATCTGATTAAGCAACGCTTTGCCGGGATGACGCCCGCGCAAATTCGTCGTTATGCCGAGCGCTGGCAGCCGTGGCGCTCTTACGCGCTGCTGCACATCTGGTACACCGACGGCTGGGCACCGTCAGTTGATGGCGAAATAGCTGGTGTTGAGCAGTAGATCCAGCGGCTGCGGCTCGGCGATGGTGTCGCCATAGATAAAATCAATGCCGATGCCGGAGAGCGTATCCATCATGATGGGCTGGTTGCACGGGCCCGCGATGGTTTTCATCCCCAGACGCTGGGCGTGGCCCTGCACAATGGTCACCATCATCTCGTCCATCAGGTTGCCATACACGTTGCTTACCACCTCCGCGTCCAGCATCAGATAGTCGGCCATATTGGCGGTCAGGTGGGTGAAGACGTTCATGTCACGACCCACCTGGCTGAAGATCACGCGGCAGCCCGCCTGGCGAAGCTTTTGCAGACTCCGCTGCAGGTTTTTATCCGGGCTGCACACCACGTCGGCAGAGATAACCAGATGCAGGAGACGGCCCGGCATCGGGCTTTTATCCAGCAGGTCGAGAAGTTCATCGACCAGCGTTACGCTGGCTAAACCGGCCTCAGAAAGCGGCAGCGCCACTCCCATGCCTTTACTGGCGATCTGGGCGGCTGAGGTGCGGAAAAACTCGCTAAAGATCCGTCTGTCGAGGGCATGTAAAAGCTCAGGCTCGGCCAGACCCGAGCGGAAGGCATGCTCCTCCTGGACTTCGCCCTGGCTGGTCCACAGGCGTAACGAGAGCAGCCAGAAATTACTGCTTTCCGGGATGCGCGGGGAGGCGACGCTGCGGGCAATCATCATCAGGTGATTGTCTTTAATCATGTGCCACTGTTCATCAAGCGACATCATGCTGCGCGTGTTGTGATCCCGCTCCTGCTGGGGTTCGTAAACCGTCACCATGCCGCGCCCGCTGTTTTTCGAGGCATAACAGGCTATATCCGCCTGCGACATCACCTCCGACGCCTGATGGTTATTTTCATCAATCAGCGTGATGCCTGCGCTGGCGCCGATCCGGTGCAGGCGGCCTTCCCACATAAAGTGATAGTCATTGATCGTGTGGATCAGGCGCCCGGCGATATAGCGCGCGCTTTCAATATTGCAGTCCGGCAGCAGTAATCCGAACTCATCCCCACCCAGACGCGCCAGCACGTCGCTGGAGCGAAGCATGGTCAACATCACGGACGAGAGTTCCCGCAGCAGGGCATCGCCCGCCGCATGGCCAGCCGTATCGTTGACGGCTTTGAAGCGATCGAGATCGATAAAGACCAGGGCATGACGCTGGCGCGTTTCGCGAACGGTCTGCAGGAGGCGTTTGAGATGATTTTCGAAGCTGACCCGGTTTGCCAGATGGGTCAGGGCGTCGTGGGAGGCGCTGTAGCTCAGCTGACGCAGCATTTTGCGCGACTCGGTCACGTCCTGAATCACGATAACCGAGCCAATATTCTGCCCGTCCAGCGTGCTGAGCGGCGTAATGCTGTAGTGAATATCAAAATTACCGCCGGTACGGCAGTTCAGCACCACGTCCTGATCGATATCGGAGCGGGACATATCGCCGCTGTGAATATTTTCCATCAGCGGCCCTTTTTCACCAAAGGTGATGTGCAACACCTTCAGGATCGGCTGGCCGATAGCCTCGGTCTGCAGCCAGCCGCTCATTTTCTCGGCCACCGGGTTCATAAAGGTGACGTTCATGTTGATATCGGTACACAGTACCGCTTCACCGATGGAGTCGAGGGTGATGTGCAGACGCTCTTTTTCCTGGAAGAGGGCCTCGTTGAGCTGCTTCACCTCGGTCATATCCATGTTGATCCCGAGCAGCCGTTCGACTTCACCCTGCTTATTGAGCACCCGGTTTGCCAGGGAGCGAATATGGCGCACGCCTTCCTTCACGCGGATGCGGAATTCCAGCTTAAACGGCAGGCGGGAAATCAGCGAGTCCCGCAGCACCTGCTCGGCGTGGGCACGATCTTCCGGCAGCATCGTGTCGTGCCAGAGCTGCCAGGTAGGCTTGATGTGCGGCGGGATTTCATATAGCTCAAACATCCGCTTGTCCCAGCTGATAATGTCTGGCTCCAGATCCCACTCCCAGATGCCGATGCCGCCCGCTTCGTTAGCTAGCGTAATGCGCTCCATCAGGCGTTTGTTGACCCACTCGGTCTGCTTCAGGTCGTTAATGTCTTCAATCTGGGCGATAAAATAGAGCGGCGAGCCGTCGGCATGACGCACGACGGAGACGGCAAGCAGCGCCCAGACCACTTCCCCGTTGCGGGTGTAATAGCGCTTCTCGAGGGTATAGGTATTGATGTCGCCGTTGACCAGCTGTTCGAGCTGTTCCAGGTCGGTGTGCAGATCTTCCGGCCAGGTGAGCTGCTGGAAGGTCAGCGACTGGAGCTCCGTCTGGCTGTAGCCGAGGAAATTGCAGAGCGCCTTGTTAGCCTGCAGCCATTTGCCCTCAATGCTGACCAGCGCCATACCGATGGCGGAATACTCCATCGCATTGCGGAAACGCTCCTCGCTTTCGGTGATGTGCTTGCGCTCTGCGCGGAAGGCGTACATCACCATGGTCATCACGTTGGCAGGCAGGAGCAGCATCAGGAACGGCAGCCAGGGGGCGTTTAGCATCGCCCCGACGTGCTGGGTTGTCAGCGCCACCGGGTTTTGGGCAATCATCAGCGACACAACCATCACGGTGACCAGAAACACCAGGAACGCTTCCATTCGCGGCAGGCGCACGGCGCTCCACATAAGCAAAACGATAACGCAGGTGAAAGGCCACGGCAGCCAGGTGATGGCTGCCCAGCTGAGGGCCAGCGTTACGGCCAGCGTGGTCAGGGTTTCCAGCAGCAGTCTCGGGTCACGGTGGCGCAGCAGATAATGCGGTTTAAATAACAGCCCCAACGGAACCACCGCCAGTGCGCCAATCGCTTCAGACAACACCCAGACGAAGAAATTACGCAGGGGTTCAGGGCCGGGCGCCAGCAGAGACACCAGGACGCCGCCCACCAGCGGCGGTATCACTGCGCTGCCGATGGCCACGCGGATCCAGTCATTCAGATTCTGCAGCGGGTTGTACCACGGGAGCAATTTGCGAAGTAATAGCGCACCGGTAAAAGCTTCAACCACGTTAATTGAGGTGTAGGTGAGGCTTATCGATCCCCACGAAAACAGCATCCAGGTGGCCAGAATATTGCCAAACGAACAGGCCAGGGCGATTCCCGGCCACATTTTTCCTGCATGGCGATAAAACGCCACCATCATAATGGCGGTGGGGAACCAGAGCGGGGCCAGCAGGGTGCCGAACCGGGTGAGCTCCAGGGAAAATAAGGTAAAGATAAAGGTGACCAGGCCCAGACAGACAAGTCGTATTAAAGGATGTGGGGTGGTAACCAAAACCCGCTGGTATTGTTTATTCATTACCGCTTTATCCAGAGACGCCATGCCGTCAGGGAAGATGTCCGAACGCGTGAATTAGATAATTTGGTTTATGCTAGTACAAACAATTTACAATTCATATGGTGACCGCTCAGAATTTGACACCACAGACTTATTAAATAGAGGCTCCGTGAAAAAAAACGGTTAAACGCTGAAAAAACGTTCATTTAAATTTCACTCAGGGAATAAAGCGCCACTTTTCGGCCAGTCTCGCAGAACCTGTGCTTTCGACTGGTATCACGCCCGCGAAATCCCTATAATTGCCGCGTTTGACGCTCCGGCGTCGTCCTTCCTTAACATCCAGGTTAATCAGGTCGCTAAATTTATGACTGATAAGTCTCATCAGTGCGTCATTATAGGCATCGCCGGCGCATCGGCTTCAGGTAAAAGTCTAATTGCCAGTACGCTTTATCGCGAACTGCGTGAACAAGTAGGTGATGAGCATATCGGCGTCATTCCCGAAGACAGCTATTACAAAGATCAATCCCATCTGTCGATGGAAGAGCGCGTCAAAACCAACTATGACCACCCAAATGCAATGGATCACAGCTTGCTGTTCCAGCATTTAGAAGCGCTCAAGAGCGGCCAGGCGATTGAGCTGCCCGTTTACAGTTACGTAGAACACACCCGCACCCAGGAAACCATCCGCATCGAGCCGAAAAAGGTCATTATCCTTGAAGGCATTCTGCTGCTGACCGACGCCCGCCTGCGCGAATCCATGAACTTCTCGATTTTCGTTGATACCCCGCTGGATATCTGCCTGATGCGCCGCATCAAGCGTGACGTGAATGAACGCGGCCGTTCGATGGACTCCGTCATGGCGCAATACCAGAAAACGGTCCGCCCGATGTTCCTGCAGTTTATTGAGCCATCCAAACAATACGCCGATATCATCGTGCCGCGCGGGGGTAAAAACCGCATTGCTATTGATATCTTAAAAGCGAAAATCAGCCAGTTTTTTGAATAAGCCGCGCGAATTGTGTACCGTTCAGAGATACCTGGTTTTACCCTGAGCGCTTAACACCTCAGGGTACGATGCATGAAAGGAGAAAGTGCCATGCGTCTTTGTGATCGCGATATAGAAGCCTGGCTGGATGAAGGCCGTTTGTCTATTACCCCGCGTCCACCCGTTGAGCGTATCAATGGCGTGACCGTTGATGTGCGGTTAGGCAATAAATTCCGCACCTTTAGCGGCCATACAGCACCGTTCATTGACCTTAGCGGGCCGAAGGACGAAGTCAGCGCCGCGCTCGATCGCGTCATGAGTGACGAAATCGTAATCGATGAAGGCGAAGCTTTTTATCTGCATCCAGGTGAACTGGCCCTGGCGGTGACGTTTGAATCCGTCACCCTGCCTCCGGATCTGGTTGGCTGGCTTGATGGCCGTTCTTCGCTGGCGCGACTGGGGCTGATGGTTCACGTGACCGCGCACCGTATCGATCCTGGCTGGTCGGGGCGTATCGTGCTGGAATTCTTCAATGCCGGTAAATTGCCGCTGGCGCTGCGCCCGGGCATGATGATCGGCGCGTTGAGTTTTGAACCGCTGTCGGGCCCGGCAGATCGTCCTTACAACCGTCGGCAGGACGCAAAATATCGCGACCAGCAGGGCGCGGTTGCCAGCCGTATTGATAAAGACTGATCGTTAGCCCATTGAGGATGCCATGAGAAGAGTTCTGACAACGCTGATGATTTTGCTGGTGGTGCTGGTGGCTGGCCTTTCGGCGTTGGTTCTGCTGGTTAACCCCAACGATTTCCGCGCTTACATGGTGCGGCAGGTCGAGGCACGCAGTGGTTATCAACTGAAGCTTGACGGGCCGCTGCGCTGGCACGTCTGGCCGCAGCTCAGCATTCTCTCTGGCCGCATGTCGCTCACGGCGCCGGGGGCGGCCCAGCCGCTGGTGTCCGCAGACAACATGCGCCTTGATGTGGCGCTGTTCCCGCTCATTTCCCATCAGCTGCAGGTTAAGCAGGTGATGCTGAAAGGCGCGGTGATCCAGCTCACCCCGCAAACCGAAGCCGTGCGTGATGCCAGTGCGCCGGTTGCGCCGCGCGAAAATACTCTGCCTGATGATCCGTCCGATACCGGCTGGTCCTTTGATATCGGCAAGCTGAAAGTTGTCGATAGCGTGTTGGTTTTCCAGCATGAGCACCAGGAACAGGTGACCATTCGCAACATTAACCTGCAGATGGAACAGGATGCTCATCATCTTGCGTCGCTGGAATTTAGCGGGCGCGTGAACCGCGATCAGCGCGATTTGTCCCTGTCGCTGAATGCTAATGTGAACGCCTCAGACTATCCGCACCAGCTTACAGCCGACATCCAGCAGCTGAACTGGCAGCTGACGGGTGCCGATCTTCCCACCCAGGGGGTCACCGGGCAGGGAACGCTGCAGGCCGTGTGGCGCGAAGAGCAAAAGCAGCTGGAGCTGGATAATCTCAACCTGCAGGCAAATGACAGTAGCCTGAAGGGGCAGGCGAGCGTCACGCTCGAAGAGAAGCCGAAGTGGGTGCTGAATCTGCAGTTTGACAAGCTCAACCTGGAAAATCTGCTGCCGCCTCTGCCCGCCAGCGCCACGGACAGCGATGCCACGCAGACGGGGCAAAGCCAGGCACCGGTATCACGTCCGGTAATCTCGTCTAATCTCGATCAGCCTGACTATAACGCCCTGCGCGGGTTCACGGCGGATATTCTGCTGAAAGCCAATAGCCTGCGCTGGCGCGGCATTGATTTTAGCGACGTGAGCAGCCAGATGTTTAACCATAACGGTTTGCTGGTGATCTCCGAGCTGAGCGGAAAGATGGGCGCAGGGAGCCTCTCGCTGCCCGGCACGCTGGACGTCCGTAAAGACGAAGCCAGCGCCGAATTCCAGCCGCGTCTCGACAACGTTGAGATAGGCACCATCCTGAACGCGTTTAACTATCCGATATCCCTGACGGGGCAGTTGACGCTCGCGGGTGACTTCTCAGGCACGAAAATTGATGCCGATGCTTTCCGCCGCGAGTGGCAGGGGCAGGCGCATCTTGATCTGAAAAATTCCCGTATGGAAGGGCTTAACTTCCAGCAGCTGGTGCAGCAGGCGGTCGAGCGCAGCAGCGATGTGAAGGCCCAGGATAACTACGACAGCGCCACGCGCCTCGACAGCTTCACCACTGACCTGACGCTGGACAACGGACAACTTACTCTTGACGGAATGCAGGGTACTTCTTCACTCTTATCAATGACCGGTGAAGGTAAGCTGGATCTGGTGAAAGAAACCGCGGACACGCGCTTTAACGTGCGCGTACTTTCCGGCTGGCAGGGTGAAAGCAAGCTCATCGACTTCCTGAAAGAGACGCCGGTCCCGCTGACCGTATACGGCAAATGGCAGGCCCTGAATTACCGTCTGGAGGTGGATCAGATCCTGCGTAAGCATCTGCAGGATGAAGCGAAACGTCGGCTTAGCGGCTGGGCGGAACGCAATAAAGATTCACAGGACGGTAAGGACGTTAAGAAGCTGCTGGATAAGCTTTGATGTCCGTTGCGCCGGGTGGCGTTGCGGCCTGATGCCCTCACCCCGGTCCTCTCCCACGGGAGAGGGAGCAAACACTAAAAACGGCAACCGGGTTGCCGTTTTGTTTTACCTAAACCTCAAAATCCAGTTCTTCCTCATCCCGCAGCGGAATGAGCTGAACCTTCTGCACGCGATGGTTTTCAATCTGCAGCGTTTTGAGCAGATAGTCGCCCACCTGAACTTCTTCCCCCGGCTGCGGGATACGCTGCAAATATTCCATCAGCAGGCCGGCAATAGTGTGATACTCCCGTTTTTCATCCAGCGGCAGCGGCACGTATTGCACCAGGTCTTCCAGCGGCATATGGCCGTTAGCGGTCCACGAGCCGTCTGCGTTTTTCTGAATATCATGGCGGGCGTCAATCTCATCCACCTCGTTAGGCAGATTACCGGCGATGGTTTCCATTACGTCGCTGAGCGTGACCAGCCCTTCCACCGAACCAAACTCATCCACCACAAAGGCAAAGTGCGTGCGCGCGTTACGGAATTGCTCAAGGGCGGAAAGCAGCGGTAGCCCCTCAGGGAAGACCAGCGGCTGGCGTACCAGTACGCGCAGGTTGAGCGCCTCGCCGTGAAGCTGCTGCTGGAGCAGGTCAATCACGTGCACCACGCCCAGCAGCTCCTCTTCCTCTTCACCGCCGGTCACCACCACGCGGGTGTGTTGGTTTTTATTCAGCAGGGCGCGAATGTGCTCTTCCGGTGCCGTCAGGTCGATATGCTCAATATCGTGCCGCGAGGTCATGATGCTGCTGACCGTCCGCTGATTCAGATTAAGCACCCGCTCGATCATCCGTCGTTCCTGCGGGTCGAAGATCAGCCCGTCGCTGTGATCGGCCAGCATGGCGGAGGATTCGGCATCCAGCTCCGCATCCTCTTTCTTACCGCTTAGCAGGCGCATAACCGTGTCGGCAGTACGCTGACGCAGGGTCTGATTCGCGGACAGGAAGCGGCGGCGGTTAAATATCGCCAGCTGGTTGAGCGCTTCAATCATGACGGAGAAGCCGATGGCGGCGTACAGGTAGCCTTTCGGAATATGGAAGCCAAAACCGTCGGCCACCAGGCTAAAGCCAATCATCAGCAGGAAGCTCAGGCAGAGGATCACGATGGTCGGGTGACTGTTCACAAAGCGGGTCAGCGCCTTGCTGGCCATGACCATCAGCGTGATGGCAATAATCACCGCGGCCATCATCACCGCAAGGTGGTCCACCATCCCGACGGCGGTGATCACCGAGTCGAGAGAAAAGACCGCATCCAGCACCACGATTTGCGCCACGACCGGCCAGAATTTCGCCCCGCGGCGCTGGGTTGGATTCTCGCTGTCTTTGCCCTCCAGCCGCTCGTTGAGCTCCACCGTGGCTTTGAACAGCAGGAACAACCCGCCGAAAAGCATGATCAGATCGCGGGCGCTAAAACTCAGACCGTGGATGGAGAACAGAGGCTGTGTGAGCGTCACCAGCCAGGAGATAGAGGCCAGCAGCAGTAACCGCATCACCATCGCCAGCAGCAGGCCCGTCACGCGCGCGCGGTCGCGCTGGGAAGGGGGAAGTTTTTCAGCGAGGATGGCGATAAAGACCAGATTATCAATCCCGAGCACGAGCTCGATGACGACTAGCGTAACCAGCCCGGCCCAGATTGAGGGATCGGCAATCCATTCCATAGTAATAGCAATACCTTCTGTTATATGACGAATGTCACACTTCGATCATGGATAAAGCTGGGGGAAATTGCAATGCCGGGCTGAGATTTCTCTTAATAGGACGGGTAAAAAAGAGAGCATTCTCAATAGGGTGTAAATAAGCGAAATACGTATATTTAATTACAAGAAATGCATTTTAGGATATATCGCAGGGAATGATTTTTACTCTTATTTTGTCAATATAAAGAAAATCCTAAAAGTTCAAAAATTTGCTCTTAATATTAATCTTAAAAACCAATATTAGGACAGTTGTCTCCTTGCCTGCTATTAGGTTAGCTGCAACAATTCTCCCAGCATCAAATGTTAAATCTCAGTGTTGCTATTAATGTTCGGTCTTCAGGGATGGTTATTCATTATCCGTCGGGTTTCTCAAGCGACTGATATATTTCCAGAAGACCTTGCTCAAGAGGGTGTCTATCCATAACACATTGTTTAGTCAGTGGATTGGTAACTGAAAGCCAAGGGCGGTAGCGTGCCTGAAAGCGTGTGAATCAGCCTCGATTATTCTGTCAATAGCCAATGGATGAATAAGCTTTTTTTAGGACTGATGCCAGTTATATTTCTATTTGATTAACTGCATGCTGAAACCCAATACGACTCGAGCTTATTTAAATTGCACAGGATAATTACTCTGCCAAAGTGATAAATAATCAATGATGAAATCCAAAATGAAATTGATGCCATTATTGGTGTCTGTGACCTTGATGAGTGGTTGCACGGTCTTTCCCGGCAGCAATATGTCAACAATGGGTAAGGATGTGATCAAGCAACAGGATGCCGATTTTGATCTCGACAAAATGGTGAATGTTTATCCACTTACGCCTCGTCTGGTGGAACAATTACGTCCACGTCCGAATGTTGCCCAGCCGAATATGTCGCTGGACCAGGAAATTGCGTCCTACCAGTACCGCGTGGGGCCGGGTGACGTGATCAACGTGACCGTCTGGGACCACCCTGAACTGACCACGCCAGCGGGCCAGTACCGTAGCTCAAGCGACACCGGTAACTGGGTGCAGTCAGATGGCACCATGTTCTATCCCTACATTGGTAAAGTCCATGTTGCAGGGAAAACGCTTGCCGAGATACGTAGTGATATTACCGGCCGCTTAGCGCAGTACATCGCCGATCCGCAGGTGGACGTTAATATCGCCGCATTCCGCTCGCAAAAAGCCTATATCTCCGGCCAGGTGAACAAATCCGGCCAGCAGGCCATCACCAACGTTCCTCTTACCGTACTGGATGCCATCAACGCCGCGGGCGGGTTAACCGACGGCGCCGACTGGCGCAACGTCGTGCTCACCCACAACGGGAAGGAGCAGCGCATTTCGCTGCAGGCGCTGATGCAAAACGGCGATCTGACCCAGAACCGCCTGCTCTATCCGGGCGACATTCTCTACGTGCCGCGCAATGACGATCTGAAAGTCTTCGTGATGGGTGAAGTGAAAAAACAGAGCACCCTCAAAATGGACTTCAGCGGTATGACGCTGACCGAAGCGCTGGGCAATGCTGAGGGTATCGATCTGACGACCTCTAACGCGACCGGTATCTTCGTTATCCGTCCGCTGAAAGGTGAGGGCAGTGCGAAAGGCAAGATTGCCAACATCTACCAGCTGGATATGTCCGATGCGACCTCTCTGGTGATGGCAACGGAGTTCCGTCTCCAGCCATACGATGTGGTGTATGTCACCACCGCGCCGGTTGCCCGCTGGAACCGTCTGATCAACCAGTTGCTGCCAACCATCAGTGGCGTTCGCTACATGACGGATACGGCGCGCGACATTCATACCTGGTAATCCGCGATGTTTAACAAAATTCTGGTGGTATGCGTGGGGAACATTTGCCGTTCTCCTACGGCTGAACGGTTGTTGAAACACTACCAGCCCGAACTGACCGTTGATTCGGCAGGGCTGGGTGCACTGGTCGGTAAAGGTGCCGATGAGCGCGCAACGAGCGTGGCGCGGGATCATCACCTCTCTCTCGACGGCCACGTGGCCCGCCAGGTCACTGGCCGCATGTGCCGGGAGTATGACCTGATCCTGACGATGGAAAAACGCCATATTCATGCGCTTTGCGATATCGCTCCGGAGATGCGCGGCAAGGTGATGCTGTTTGGTCACTGGGACAATGAACGTGAAATCCCCGATCCGTATCGCAAAAGCCATGAGGCCTTTGAGGCGGTTTACACCTTACTTGACCAGTCTGCCCAACAGTGGGCGCAGGCACTGAAAGTTCAGCAGGGATAACAATGACAGAAAAAACGAGAGCTTCTGCCGCCCCGACTTCGGGCAGTGATGAAATTGATATTGGGCGCCTGGTCGGCACTGTTGTAGAGGCAAAGTGGTGGGTGCTGGGCATTACCGCCGTGTTCGCCGCGGCGGCCGTCGTCTATACGCTGTTCGCCACCCCTATCTACAGCGCCGACGCGCTGGTGCAGATCGAACAGAATACCGGCAACTCGCTGGTGCAGGACATTGGTTCCGCGCTGGCGAACAAACCGCCGGCATCCGACGCCGAAATTCAGCTCATCCAGTCACGCCTGGTGCTGGGTAAAACGGTTCACGACCTCGGGCTCGATATCTCCGTCACCAAAAATACCTTCCCGGTCTTTGGTGCCGGCTGGGATCGTCTGATGGGGCGAAACAACGACACGGTAAAAGTCACTGACTTCGTGCTGCCGAAAGGGGCAGGCGATCAGACGTTTACCCTGAAGGTGCTTGGCCCGAAACAGTACCAGCTAACCAGCGACGCAGGTTTTAGCGCGCGCGGCGAAGTGGGGCAGATGCTGACCAAAGACGGCGTCAGCATGATGGTTAGCGCCATCAACGCCCAGGAGGGCGGCGAATTCACCGTCACTAAATTCTCCACCCTGGGGATGATCAACAATCTGCAAAACAACCTGACCGTCACCGAAAACGGTAAGGACACCGGCGTGCTGAGCATGACCTTTACCGGTGAAGATAAGGATCAAATCCGCGACATCCTGAACAGCATTACCCGCAACTATCTTGAGCAGAACGTTGAGCGTAAGTCGGCAGAAGCGGCGAAAAGCCTGGCCTTCCTCGCGAAACAGCTCCCGGAAGTGCGCGCCCATCTGGATGATGCCGAGAACAAGCTGAACGCCTATCGTCAGGATAAAGACTCCGTTGACCTGCCGCTGGAGGCGAAATCGGTTCTTGATTCGATGGTCAACATTGATGCGCAGCTCAACGAGCTGACCTTCAAAGAGGCGGAGATTTCCAAGCTTTATACCAAACGTCACCCGGCCTACCGCACGCTGCTGGAGAAACGCCGCACGCTGGAAGAGGAGAAGGCGAAGCTCAATGACCGCGTGACCGCGATGCCGAAAACGCAGCAGGAGATCGTGCGTCTGACCCGCGACGTGGAGTCCGGACAGCAGGTTTACATGCAGCTGCTGAACAAGCAGCAGGAGCTGAAAATCACCGAAGCCAGTACCGTCGGTGACGTGCGCATCGTCGACCCGGCCATTACCCAGCCTGGCGTGCTGAAGCCGAAGAAAGCGCTGATTATTCTCGGCAGCATTATTCTCGGCCTGATGCTCTCCATCGTGGGCGTGCTGCTGCGTTCGCTGTTCAACCGCGGTATCGAAAGCCCGCAGGTGCTGGAAGAGAGCGGTATCAACGTCTATGCCAGCATTCCGCTGTCCGAGTGGCAAAAATCCCGCGACAGCGTCAAAACCATCAAGGGCGTCAAGCGTTACAAACAGAGCCAGCTTCTGGCGGTGGGTAACCCGACCGACCTCGCCATCGAAGCGATCCGTAGCCTGCGTACCAGCCTGCACTTCGCCATGATGCAGGCCAAAAACAACGTCCTGATGTTAACCGGCGTCAGCCCGTCGATTGGTAAAACCTTCGTCTGCGCCAACCTGGCGGCGGTGGTCAGCCAGACCAACAAGCGCGTGCTGCTGATCGACTGCGATATGCGTAAGGGCTACACCCACGAGCTGCTGGGCACCAACAACGTTAACGGTCTGTCGGAAATTCTGCTCGGTAAAGGTGAAATCAGCCAGAGCGCGAAACCTACAACGGTGCCGAAATTTGACCTGATCCCTCGCGGTCAGGTGCCGCCTAACCCGTCCGAGCTGCTGATGAGCGAACGTTTCACCCAGTTGATTGAGTGGGCGAGCAAAAATTACGACCTGGTGCTGATCGATACGCCGCCAATTCTGGCGGTGACCGACGCGGCCGTCGTTGGCCGCCACGCGGGCACCACGCTGATGGTAGCGCGTTACGCGGTGAACACCCTGAAAGAGGTGGAAACCAGCCTGAGCCGCTTCGAGCAGAACGGGATTGAGGTGAAAGGGGTGATCCTGAACTCCATCTTCCGCCGCGCGACCGGGTACCAGGATTACGGCTATTACGAGTACGAATATAAATCTGACAGTAAATAACAAAACACACCCCACCCCCTCACCCTAACCCTCTCCCCAAAGGGGAGAGGGGACAGTTCGGTGCGGGATTTGGGGGACGAACGTAATGATAACCACTGGCTGCCTTTCACCCTCTCCCCTGTGGGGAGAGGGCCGGGGTGAGGGGAAAAGATGACCACACAACGCCCTTTAGTTTCAATCTATATGCCGACATGGAATCGTCAGCAGCTGGCGATCCGCGCCATCAAATCCGTCCTGCGACAGGATTACGATAACTGGGAGCTGATCATCGTGGATGACTGCTCTTCCTCGTATGAACAGCTGCAAAAGTTTGTAACTGACCTCAACGACCCGCGGGTGGTCTATACGCATAACGCCATTAACTCCGGCGCGTGCGCGGTGCGTAATCAGGCGATTATGCAGGCCAAAGGGCAGTATCTGACCGGGATCGATGACGATGACGAATGGACGCCGAACCGCCTGTCTATCTTCCTGTCGCATAAAGAGCAGCTGGTCACGCACGCTTTCCTGTATGCCAACGACTATGTCTGCCAGGGCGAGGTTTACTCGCAGCCCGCCAGCCTGCCGCTGTACCCGAAATCGCCGTATTCTCGCCGCCTGTTCTACAAGCGCAACATTATTGGTAACCAGGTCTTCACCTGGGCGTGGCGTTTCAAAGAGTGCCTGTTCGATACCGAACTCAAGGCCGCGCAGGATTACGATATCTTCCTGCGCATGGTGGTGGAATACGGCGAGCCGTGGAAAGTGGAAGAGGCCACGCAGATCCTGCATATCAACCACGGGGAGATGCAAATCACCTCCTCGCCGAAGAAGTTCTCCGGCTACTTCCATTTTTACCGCAAGCACAAGGACAAATTTGACCGTGCCAGCCGTAAATATCAGCTCTTCACCCTCTATCAGATCCGCAATAAGCGCATGAACTGGCGCACGCTGCTGACGCTGCTGTCCGTGCGTAACGGCAAACGCCTGGCTGATGGACTTCGGGGGAAATAATGTTTCTGGAAGATTGCCGCGCTAACAGCTGGAGCCTGCGTCCGTGCTGCATGGTTCTGGCGTACCGCATCGCGCACTTTTGCTCGGTGTGGCGTAAGAAAAACGTGCTGAACAATATCTGGGCGGCGCCCGTGCTGGTGCTGTACCGCATCATTACAGAATGCTTTTTTGGCTATGAAATTCAGGCCGCTGCCACCATTGGCCGCCGCTTTACCATCCATCACGGCTATGCGGTGGTGATCAACAAGTTTGTGGTCGCCGGGGATGATTTCACCATTCGTCATGCGGTCACCATTGGCAACCGCGGGCCTGACAGCCTGGCCTGCCCGGTCATCGGCAATAACGTCGAGCTGGGGGCGAACGTGGTAATCATCGGTGACATTACGATTGGTAATAACGTCACGATTGGTGCTGGCAGCGTGGTGCTGGACAGCATTCCGGATAACGCGCTGGTGGTGGGAGAAAAAGCCCGCGTGAAGGTGATTAAATGAACATTCTGCAATTTAACGTACGCCTCGCAGAAGGCGGAGCGGCTGGCGTGGCCCTGGATCTGCACCAGCGCGCGCTGCAAAAAGGACTTCAGTCTCGTTTTATTTACGGCTACGGCAAAGGCGGCAAGAAAAGCGTTAGCCACGATAATTTCCCGCAGGTGCACAAGCACACGCCGCGTTTGACCTCCATTGCCAACATTGCGCTGTTCCGTCTGTTTAACCGCGATCTGTTTGGCAACCTGAACAACCTTTACCGCACCGTGACGCGCACGACCGGCCCGGTTGTGCTGCATTTTCACGTGCTGCACAGCTACTGGCTGAATCTGGAAGAGGTGGTGGCGTTTTGTCAGAAGGTGCAAGCCCACAAGCCCGACACCCGCTTTGTCTGGACGCTGCACGATCACTGGAGCGTGACCGGACGCTGCGCGTTTACCGACGGCTGCGAAGGCTGGAAAGATAACTGCCAGAAGTGCCCGACGTTAAGCAACTACCCGCCGGTAAAGGTGGATCGCGCGCATCAGCTGGTGGCCGGAAAGCGTCAGCTGTTCCGCGACATGCTCTCGCTCGGCTGTACGTTTATCTCCCCGAGCCAGCACGTGGCCGATGCCTTCAACAGCCTGTACGGGGCAGGGCGCTGTCAGATTATCAACAACGGCATCGACGTAGCGACGGAAGCCATTCTTGCCGAGCTGACCCCGGTGGCCGAAACCGCGGGCAAACCGAAAATTGCTATCGTTGCGCATGACCTGCGTTACGACGGTAAAACCAACCAGCAGCTGGTGCGCGACATGATGGCGCTGGGTGACAAGATAGAGCTTCACACTTTCGGCAAGTTTTCACCGTTCGAAGGGGCCAACGTGGTGAACCACGGGTTTGAGACCGACAAGCGCAAGCTGATGAGCGCGCTGAATGAAATGGACGCGCTGGTGTTCAGCTCCCGTGTAGATAACTACCCGCTGATCCTCTGCGAAGCGCTCTCTATCGGCGTGCCGGTGATCGCCACCCACAGCGATGCGGCGCGCGAAGTGCTGGAAAAGTCCGGCGGGAAAACCTTCACGGAGCAGGAGGTCCTGCCGCTGGTACAGCTGCCGAAGGCGCAGATTGCTGAGATCGTTTTTGGCACAGACCTGGAATCGTTCCGCAACCGCAGCCGCAAGGCCTACAGTGGACAACAGATGCTGGAGGAATATGTCTCGTTCTATCAGAATCTGTAGTTATCTGCTGCTGCCGCTGATCTACCTGCTGGTCAACGTCAAAATTGCCCAGCTCGGCGAAAGCTTCCCGATAACCATCGTAACCTTCCTGCCCGTTCTGCTTCTGTTGTATGTCGATAAAATCAACCTCAAGAAGCTGATGATTGCCTTAGGTCTGGGCACGGGCCTGACGCTGTTTAACTACATCTTTGGCCAGTCGCTGGATGCAAGTAAATACGTCACGTCGACCATGCTGTTTGTTTATATTGTTATTATTATCGGAATGGTCTGGAGTATTCGGTTTAAAACTATTTCTCCGCACAATTATCGGAAAATCCTTAGGTTCTTTTATATTGCCGTTGCGTTAATTGTTATGCTTGCCGCACTGGAGATGGCGCAAATTATTCTCACCGGCGGCAGCAGCCTGATGGAGATAATTTCGAAATATCTCATTTACAGTAACAGCTATGTATTGAACTTCATCAAGTATGGCGGGAAGCGTACTACGGCCCTCTATTTTGAACCGGCGTTTTTCGCTCTGGCGTTAATCTCAATTTGGCTCAGCATTAAACAGTTTGGTATCAAAACGCCTAAGACCGATGCTATGATTCTTGCAGGAATTGTTCTGTCTGGATCGTTCTCAGGGGTAATGACATTTATCCTGTTTTACCTGCTGGAGTGGGCGTTCCAGTACCTGAACAAAGATGCGATTAAGAAAAAACTGCCGCTGGCGATTATCTCCCTGACGGTATTTTTGGTAGGCGTGATATTTGCCTTCCCGTACATCTCAGAACGTCTGGGTGATTTGGGAACGGAAGGGTCTTCGTCCTATTATCGCATCATTGGGCCACTGGTGATGGTGAGTTATTCCTTAACCCATATTGATGGGGTAGTAAGATTCGGCTCACTTTACGAATATGTTGCATCATTCGGAATCTTTAACGGTGCGGATGTCGGTAAAACCATAGACAATGGTCTGTATCTGTTAATTATTTATTTTTCGTGGTTCGCCGTACTGTTGACCCTGTGGTATCTGTTTAAAGTTTTCAAAATGATGATTAACGCGTTTGGTGATAACCAGAACTTTCGCGTTCAGCTTTATCTGTTTACTCCGGTGTCGCTGTTTTTTACCGGGTCAATATTTAGCCCGGAATATGCTTTCTTGATTGTCTGTCCGTTTATTCTGCGCAAGGCGCTTAATATTACGAACGTATGACGAAATGAGGTGATTTATGTTTCTTAGCGTCATTACTGTCGCTTTTCGTAATTACGAAGGGGTGGTAAAAACCTGGCGCTCGCTGCGCAACCTGGCGCGCGATCCAAGCCTCACCTTTGAGTGGATTGTGGTCGACGGCGGCTCGAACGATGGCACGGCGGAGTTTCTGGAAAAACTCAACGGTGAGTTCAACTTACGCTACATCAGCGAGAAAGATAAAGGCATCTATGATGCGATGAATAAAGGCATCAGCATGGCGCAAGGCCGTTATGCCATCTTCCTGAACTCGGGCGATATTTTCCATGAAGACGTGGCGCTGTTTGCCCGTCAGCTGGCTCGCCAGAAAGAGGACGCCATGTATATTGGCGATGCGCTGCTCGATTTTGGCGACGGACATAAAGTGTGCCGCAGCGCGAAGCCAGGCTGGTATATCTACCACAGCTTGCCGGCCAGCCATCAGGCCATTTTCTTCCCGGTAAAGGGTCTGAAAAAACAGCCTTACGATTTACAGTATAAAGTGTCTTCCGATTATGCGCTGGCAGCCAGCCTGTATAAATCAGGTTACCCGTTCCGTCGAATTAAAGGGCTGGTGTCTGAATTCTCAATGGGCGGCGTGTCAACGTCTAATAATCTGGAATTATGCCAGGACGCCAAAAACGTACAGCGTAAAATATTACGCGTGCCGGGGTTCTGGGCGGAATTGTCTTATTTATTACGCCTGCGCACCACAGGCAAAACGAAAACCTTATATAACAAAGCCTGAATATAAGGAAACGCAATGCAGGATTTAAAAGGTTTTTCCGTGCCGAAAGGTTTTCGGGGCGGGAACGGTATTAAGGTACAGTTGTGGTGGGCCGTTCAGGCAACGTTATTTGCCTGGTCGCCGCAAATAATGTATCGCTGGCGAGCTTTTTTATTGCGCCTGTTTGGCGCAAAAATCGGAAAAAACGTAGTCATCCGACCTTCTGTGAAAATTACCTATCCGTGGAAATTAACGCTTGGGGATTACGCATGGGTTGGGGATGACGCGGTGTTATATACCCTGGGCGAAATAACGATTGGCGCAAATTCGGTGGTTTCACAGAAATGTTATTTGTGTACCGGCAGCCACGACTTTATGAGTCAGCATTTTGATATTACCGCTTCGCCTGTTTCGATAGGTGAAAAATGCTGGCTGGCAACGGATGTTTTTGTTGCACCGGGTGTTTCTGTTGGCGATGGCACGGTAGTCGGTGCCCGCAGCAGCGTTTTTAAATCGCTACCGGCAAATAAAATTTGCCGTGGCAACCCCGCAGTGGTGATACGCGAACGCGTTGAAACTGATTAAATTCATAAGTAGAGGAATATAAACATGTCTAAAGTCGCTCTCATCACCGGCGTTACCGGGCAGGATGGTTCTTACCTGGCAGAGTTCCTGCTGGAAAAAGGGTATGAAGTACACGGTATTAAACGTCGTGCGTCTTCTTTCAACACCGAACGTGTGGATCATATTTATCAGGATCCTCACGCGGCGAACCCGAAATTCCACCTGCACTACGGCGACCTGACCGATACCTCCAACCTGACCCGTATCCTGCAGGAAGTACAGCCGGATGAAGTCTACAACCTGGGCGCGATGAGCCACGTAGCGGTCTCCTTCGAATCCCCGGAATACACCGCCGACGTTGATGCCATGGGTACGCTGCGTCTGCTGGAAGCGATTCGCTTCCTCGGCCTTGAGAAGAAAACTCGCTTCTACCAGGCATCTACCTCCGAGCTGTACGGCCTGGTGCAGGAAATCCCACAGAAAGAGACCACGCCGTTCTACCCGCGCTCTCCGTATGCGGTAGCAAAACTGTACGCCTACTGGATCACCGTGAACTACCGTGAATCCTACGGCATGTACGCCTGTAACGGCATCCTGTTCAACCACGAATCTCCGCGTCGCGGCGAAACCTTCGTGACCCGCAAAATCACCCGCGCCATCGCCAACATCGCGCAGGGTCTGGAATCTTGCCTGCACCTCGGCAACATGGATTCCCTGCGTGACTGGGGCCATGCCAAAGACTACGTGAAAATGCAGTGGATGATGCTGCAGCAGGAACAGCCAGAAGACTTCGTCATCGCGACCGGCGTGCAGTACTCCGTACGTCAGTTCGTTGAAATGGCCGCGGCACAGCTGGGCATCAAACTGCGCTTCGAAGGTACCGGCGTGGAAGAGAAAGGTATCGTTGTTTCCGTGACCGGCCACGACGCACCGGGCGTGAAGCCAGGCGACGTGATTGTGCAGGTTGACCCGCGCTACTTCCGTCCTGCTGAAGTGGAAACCCTGCTGGGCGACCCAACCAAAGCGCACGAGAAGCTGGGCTGGAAACCAGAAATCACTCTGCAGGAGATGGTTTCCGAGATGGTAGCCAAAGATCTTGAAGCAGCGAAAAAACACTCCCTGCTCAAGTCTCATGGCTACGAGGTTGCCATCGCGCTGGAGTCCTGAGAATGACAAAACAACGTATTTTTGTCGCCGGTCATCGCGGAATGGTGGGTTCCGCGATTGTTCGCCAGCTCGAACAGCGCGGTGACGTCGAAGTGGTTGTCCGCACGCGTGACGAGCTGAACCTGCTCGACAGCCGAGCGGTACAGGACTTCTTTGCTAATGAACGCATTGACCAGGTGTATCTGGCGGCGGCGAAGGTGGGCGGCATTGTCGCTAACAACACCTACCCGGCGGATTTCATCTACGAAAACATGATGATCGAGAGCAACATCATTCACGCCGCGCATCTGCACAACGTGAATAAGCTGCTGTTCCTCGGGTCGTCCTGTATTTACCCGAAAATGGCGAAACAGCCGATCGCCGAGAGCGAACTGCTGCAGGGCACGCTTGAAGCGACCAATGAGCCGTACGCGATTGCCAAGATTGCCGGGATCAAGCTGTGCGAGTCCTACAACCGCCAGTACAACCGCGACTATCGTTCGGTGATGCCGACCAACCTGTACGGACCGCACGACAACTTCCACCCGAGCAACTCGCACGTGATCCCGGCGCTGCTGCGCCGCTTCCACGAGGCGACCGCCGAGAACGCGCCGGACGTGGTGGTGTGGGGCAGCGGTACGCCGATGCGCGAATTCCTGCACGTGGACGACATGGCTGCCGCCAGCATTCACGTGATGGAGCTGGATCGCGAGGTGTGGCAGGAGAACACCGAGCCGATGCTGTCGCACATCAACGTCGGCACCGGCGTGGACTGCACCATTCGCGAGCTAGCGCAAACCATCGCGCAGGTGGTGGGCTACAAGGGCCGCGTGGTGTTTGACGCGACGAAACCGGACGGCACGCCGCGCAAGCTGCTGGACGTGACCCGTCTGCATCAGCTGGGCTGGTATCACGAGGTGTCACTGGAGCAGGGGCTGGCCAGTACCTACCAGTGGTTCCTGGAAAACCAGCACCGCTTCCGGGGGTAACGATGTTTTTAAGTCAGGAAGATTTTGCCACGGTAGTGCGTTCCACTCCGCTCATCTCAATTGATTTGATCGTGGAGAACGAACGCGGCGAGTTCTTGCTGGGGAAACGAACCAACCGTCCTGCACAGGGCTTCTGGTTCGTGCCCGGCGGGCGCGTGCAGAAGGATGAGACGCTGAGCGATGCGTTTGAGCGTCTCACTCTGGCGGAACTGGGCCTGCAGCTGCCGATGGCAGCGGGCCAGTTTTACGGGGTCTGGCAGCACTTCTATGACGATAACTTTTCAGGCACCGGGTTCACCACGCACTACATCGTGCTGGGGTTCCGCCTGAAGGTGAGTGAGGCAGACCTGCGTCTGCCTGATTCTCAGCATGACGACTACCGCTGGCAGACGCCAGAGGCGCTGCTTGCCAGCGACAATGTGCATGACAACAGTCGTGCCTATTTCCTGGCTGAACGTCAGGCCGAGGTGCCGGGCATATGAAGATCCTCGTATACGGAATCAACTACTCGCCGGAATTAACCGGCATCGGGAAATACACCGGCGAGATGGTCGAGTGGATGGCGAGCCAGGGACATGACGTGCGGGTCATTACCGCGCCGCCGTACTACCCGGAGTGGAAAGTCGGGGAGCGCTACTCAAGCTGGCGCTACCGTCGCGAAGAGGGCGCAGCGACCGTCTGGCGCTGCCCGCTGTATGTGCCTAAGCAGCCCTCAACGCTGAAACGGTTACTTCATCTGGGCAGCTTTGCCCTGAGCAGCTTCTTCCCGCTGATGGCGCAGCGTCGCTGGAAGCCGGATCGCATCATCGGCGTGGTGCCAACGCTGTTTTGCACGCCGGGCATGCGCCTGCTGGGCAAACTCTCCGGCGCGCGCACTCTGCTGCACATACAGGATTACGAAGTTGACGCCATGCTGGGCCTGGGGATGGCAGGCAAGAGTAAAGGCGGCAAGGTCGCGAAGCTCGCCAGCGCGTTTGAGCGCAGCGGCCTGCACAACGTTGATTACGTCTCGACTATCTCGCGCTCGATGATGAACAAGGCGCAGGAGAAGGGCGTCCCGGCGGAGAAAGTCATTTTCTTCCCGAACTGGTCAGAAGTGGCGCGTTTTCGCGATGTAACTGAGCAGGATGCTCATGCCCTGCGCGCGCAGCTCGGTTTGCCTGAAGATCAAAAAATCATTCTTTACTCAGGCAACATCGGCGAAAAGCAGGGGCTGGAAAGCGTGATTGAAGCGGCCCAGCTGCTGAGTGAACATCCGTGGACGTTTGTGATTGTCGGGCAGGGCGGTGGAAAGGCGCGGCTGGAAAAAATGGCCGGTGAACGCGGCCTGACCAACGTGAAATTTTTCCCGCTTCAGTCTTACGAGGCACTGCCTGCGCTGCTGAAGATGGGCGACTGCCATCTGGTGGTGCAAAAACGCGGCGCCGCGGACGCGGTGCTGCCGTCCAAGCTGACCAACATTCTGGCAGTGGGCGGTAACGCGGTGATCACGGCAGAAGCCGAAACAGAATTAGGCCAGCTGTGTGACAGCTATCCGGGGATTGCCGTGTGCGTGGAGCCGGAATCGGTCCCGGCGCTGGTAACCGGAATTGAGCAAGCGCTTGCCATGCCAAAAGTGAACACGGTGGCACGTGAATATGCCGAACGCACGCTCGAAAAAGAGAACGTGCTGAGCCAATTTATTACAGATATACGGGGATAAATCATGAGTCAAACCACTTTGTATCCGGTTGTGATGGCTGGTGGCTCTGGTAGCCGGTTGTGGCCGCTGTCCCGCGTGCTCTATCCAAAACAGTTCCTCTGCCTGAAAGGGGATCTCACCATGCTGCAGACGACGGTAAACCGTCTGCACGGCGTGGAGTGTGAAAGCCCGGTGGTGATTTGTAACGAACAGCACCGTTTTATTGTTGCCGAGCAGCTGCGCCAGCTGAATAAGCTCACCGAAAACATCATCCTTGAGCCTGCCGGACGCAATACCGCGCCCGCGATCGCCCTGGCGGCGCTGGCGGCAAAACGCAGCAGCCCGGACTGTGACCCGCTGATGCTGGTCCTGGCGGCAGACCACGTTATCCAGCAGGAAGACGCCTTCCGCGACGCGGTGCGTGCGGCGATCCCTTACGCCGAGAGCGGCAAGCTGGTGACCTTCGGCATCGTGCCGGATCTGCCGGAAACCGGATATGGCTATATTCGTCGCGGCAGCGTGACGCCGGGGGAAGGCGACAGCGTGGCGTTTGACGTGGCGCAGTTTGTTGAAAAACCGAATCTGGAAACCGCGCAGGCGTATGTCGCCAGCGGTGAGTATTACTGGAACAGCGGGATGTTCCTGTTCCGCGCCGGACGCTATCTGGAAGAGCTGCGCAAATACCGCCCGGATATTCTGGACGCCTGCGAGAAAGCGATGGCGGTGGTGGACCCGGATCTCGACTTCATCCGCGTGGATGAAGAGGCGTTCCTCGCCTGCCCGGAAGAGTCCATTGACTATGCGGTGATGGAACGTACGGCGGACGCCGTCGTGGTACCGATGGATGCGGGCTGGAGCGATGTCGGCTCCTGGTCCTCCCTGTGGGAGATCAGCGCCCATACCCCGGAGGGTAACGTCCACCACGGCGATGTTATTAGCCACAAAACGGAAAACAGCTACGTCTACGCCGAATCCGGCCTGGTGACCACGGTCGGGGTGAAGGATCTGGTGGTTGTCCAGACCAAGGACGCCGTGCTGATTGCCGACCGTAACGCCGTGCAGGACGTTAAAAAAGTGGTTGAACAAATTAAGGCCGATGGCCGTCACGAGCACCATATTCACCGCGAAGTCTACCGTCCGTGGGGGAAATATGACTCCATTGACTCCGGTGATCGCTACCAGGTGAAACGCATCACCGTGAAGCCGGGCGAGGGGCTGTCGGTGCAGATGCACCATCACCGCGCCGAGCACTGGGTGGTGGTTGCGGGTACCGCTAAAGTCACTATCGACGGTGAAGTCAAACTGCTGGGTGAAAACGAGTCCATTTATATTCCGCTGGGGGCGACGCACTGTCTGGAGAACCCGGGGAAAATTCCTCTCGACTTAATTGAGGTGCGCTCCGGCTCGTATCTGGAAGAGGACGATATCGTGCGCTTCCAGGACCGCTACGGGCGGGTGTAGCATGCATTATGCCCGGTGGCGCTGCGCTTACCGGGCCTGCGAATGACAAAAAAATCAATTTGGCCATTAAGTGGTCAGGGCCGACTGTTGCCTAAAAAAGGGGTCATCATGGAAAAATTAACCTGTTTTAAAGCCTACGATATTCGCGGCAAGCTGGGCGAAGAGCTGAATGAAGACATTGCGTGGCGCATTGGCCGCGCGTACGGCGAATATTTAAAACCGCAGACCATCGTGCTGGGCGGCGACGTGCGTCTGACCAGTGAATCCCTGAAGCTGGCCCTGGCGAAAGGGCTGCAGGACGCGGGCGTGGACGTGCTGGATATCGGCCTTTCCGGGACCGAGGAGATTTACTTTGCCACCTTCCACCTGGGCGTGGACGGCGGTATCGAAGTGACGGCCAGCCACAACCCGATGGACTACAACGGGATGAAGCTGGTGCGCAAGGGCGCGCGCCCTATCAGCGGCGACACCGGCCTGCGCGACGTGCAGCGCCTGGCGGAAGCCAACGATTTCCCACCGGTGAACGAGGCTAAGCGCGGCAGCTACAAAAAAATCAACCTGCAGAAAGAGTACATCGACCACCTGCTGGGCTACATCAACGTGGCGAACCTCAAGCCGCTGAAGCTGGTCATCAACTCCGGTAACGGCGCGGCCGGCCCGGTGGTGGACGCGCTGGAAGCCCGCTTTAAGGCGCTGAACGTGCCGGTAACCTTCGTCAAGGTGCACAACACCCCGGACGGCAACTTCCCGAACGGTATTCCTAACCCGCTGCTGCCGGAGTGCCGCGACGACACCCGCAACGCGGTGATTGAGCACGGCGCGGACATGGGCATCGCCTTTGACGGTGACTTCGACCGCTGCTTCCTGTTCGACGAGAAAGGGCAGTTCATCGAGGGCTACTACATTGTCGGCCTGCTGGCAGAAGCGTTCCTCGAGAAAAACCCGGGCGCGAAAATCATTCATGACCCGCGCCTTTCCTGGAACACCGTCGACGTGGTCTCCGCGGCGGGCGGCACGCCGGTGATGTCCAAAACCGGCCACGCCTTCATCAAAGAGCGCATGCGCGAAGAAGACGCCATCTACGGCGGCGAGATGAGCGCCCACCACTACTTCCGTGATTTTGCCTACTGCGACAGCGGGATGATCCCGTGGCTGCTGGTCACCGAGCTGCTGTGCCTGAAGGGGCAGACGCTGGGCGAGCTGGTGCGCGACCGCATGGCGTTGTTCCCGGCGAGCGGGGAGATCAACAGCAAGCTGGCGCAGCCTGCCGATGCCATTGCCCGCGTGGAGCAGCACTTTGCGATCCACGCGCTGGAAATTGACCGTACGGACGGCATCAGCATGGCGTTCCCGCAGTGGCGCTTCAACCTGCGCTCGTCCAACACCGAGCCGGTGGTGCGTCTGAACGTGGAGTCCCGTGCTGACACGGCGCTGATGGAAGCCCGAACGAAGGACATTCTGGCGCTGTTGAATCAGTAATACTTGCCCCTCCCGGCGGGAGGGGGAACCGAATACAGGAACAACGATGACGAATCTAAAAAAACGCGAGCGAGCGAGAACGAATGCATCGTTAATCTCTATGGTGCAGCGTTTTTCTGATATCACCATCATGGTCGGTGGATTGTGGGCGGTGTGTCGGCTCGGCGGGCTGCCGTTCTTATATATGCATCTGCTGATGGCCCTGATTGCGCTGGTCGTGTTTCAGATGATCGGCGGAATGACCGATTTCTACCGCTCGTGGCGCGGCGTCAAAATGACCACTGAACTGATGCTGCTGCTGCAGAACTGGACCCTGAGCCTGATCTTCAGCGCGGGCCTGGTGGCCTTCAGTCATGATTTTGATAATCGCCTCGTGACCTATCTGAGCTGGTATCTGTTAACCAGCGTCGGCATGGTGGTGTGCCGTTCCCTGATCCGCTTTGGGGCGGGCTGGCTGCGCAACCGGGGCTATAACCGTCGCTTCGTTGCCGTAGCGGGCGATCTGCCGGTTGGTAAGGTCCTGCTCGACAGCTTCCGCAAAGAGCCGTGGTTAGGGTTTGAAGTGGTCGGGATTTATCACGACGCGAAGCCGGGCGGCGTGCCTGCGGACTGGGCGGGCAATTACGAACAGCTTATTGAAGACGCGAAAGCCGGCAAAATTCATAACGTCTACATCGCCATGCAGATGAAAGACGAATCCCGCATCAAGCAGCTGATGCGCGAGCTGGCGGACACCACCTGTTCGGTGATCCTGATCCCGGACGTCTTTACCTTTAACATCCTCCATTCACGCATTGAAGAAGTGAACGGCGTGCCGGTGGTACCGCTGTACGACACCCCGCTGTCGGGCATTAACCGCGTGCTGAAGCGCGCGGAAGATATAGTGCTCTCTTCGCTGATTTTACTGCTCATCTCCCCGGTGCTGTGCTGCATTGCCCTCGCGGTGAAGCTGAGCTCTCCCGGCCCGGTTATCTTCCGCCAGACCCGCTACGGTATGGACGGTAAGCCGATTATGGTGTGGAAATTCCGCTCCATGAAGGTGATGGAAAACGACAAGGTGGTGACCCAGGCAACGCAGAACGATCCGCGCGTCACCCGCGTGGGGAACTTCCTGCGCCGCACCTCTCTGGACGAGCTGCCGCAGTTTATCAACGTCTTCACCGGCGGGATGTCGATTGTTGGCCCGCGTCCGCACGCGGTGGCGCACAACGAGCAGTACCGCGCGCTGATTGAAGGCTACATGCTGCGCCATAAGGTGAAGCCGGGCATTACCGGCTGGGCGCAGATTAACGGCTGGCGCGGCGAAACCGACACGCTGGAAAAAATGGAAAAACGTATCGAATTCGATCTGGAGTACATCCGTGAATGGAGTATCTGGTTCGATATCAAGATTGTTTTTCTGACCATCTTCAAAGGTTTCGTGAACAAAGCGGCGTACTAAGATGAGCTTACGTGAAAAAACCATCAGCGGGGCGAAGTGGTCAGCGATGGCGACCATCGTCATCATTGGCCTCGGTCTGGTGCAGATGACCGTGCTGGCGCGCATTATTGATAATCACCAGTTCGGCCTTTTGACCGTCTCGCTGGTGATTATCGCGCTGGCCGATACGCTGTCTGATTTTGGTATCGCCAATTCGATTATCCAGCGCAAAGAGATCAGCCATCTGGAGCTAACCACGCTCTACTGGCTGAACGTGGGGCTGGGGATTTTCGTGTTCGTGCTGGTGTTCCTGCTGAGCGATATCATCGCCAGCGTGCTGCACAACCCGGATCTGGCTCCGCTGATGCGCACGCTGTCGTTTGCTTTCGTGGTGATCCCGCACGGGCAGCAGTTCCGCGCGCTGATGCAGAAAGAGCTGGAGTTCAACAAGATCGGCATGATCGAGACCAGTGCCGTGCTGGCGGGCTTTACCTTCACCGTGGTGAGCGCCCATTTCTGGCCGCTGGCGATGACCGCTATCCTCGGATACCTGGTTAACTCTGCCGTGCGTACGCTGCTGTTCGGCTACTTTGGCCGCAAGATCTACCGTCCCGGGCTGCATTTCTCTCTCGCATCCGTCTCGTCCAACCTGCGCTTTGGCGCGTGGCTGACGGCGGACAGCATTATCAACTATGTGAATACCAACCTGTCGACGCTGGTGCTGGCGCGTATTCTTGGCGCGAGCGTGGCGGGGGGCTACAACCTGGCCTACAACGTCGCGGTGGTGCCGCCGATGAAGCTGAACCCGATCATCACCCGCGTCCTGTTCCCGGCCTTCGCCAAGATCCAGGACGACACCGAGAAGCTGCGCGTTAACTTCTACAAGCTGCTTTCCGTGGTGGGGATTATCAACTTCCCGGTGCTGCTGGGGCTGATGGTGGTTTCCAGCAACTTCGTGCCGCTGGTGTTTGGCGAGAAGTGGAACGGCATCATCCCGATCCTGCAGCTGCTGTGCGTGGTGGGGCTCCTGCGCTCCGTGGGGAATCCGATTGGTTCCCTGCTGATGGCAAAAGCGCGCGTCGATATTAGCTTTAAGTTCAACGTGTTCAAAACCTTCCTGTTTATTCCGGCAATTATCGTCGGCGGGCATATGGCGGGCGCCATCGGCGTCACGCTGGGCTTCCTGCTGGTGCAGGTAGTCAATACCGTTCTGAGCTACTTCATCATGATCAAGCCGGTGCTGGGCTCCAGCTACCGTCAGTACATCCTGAGCCTGTGGCTGCCGTTCTATCTCTCGTTGCCGACCCTAGCGGTGAGCTACGGCCTGGGCATCATCCTCAGCGGTCACCTGCCGCTGGCCGCGCTGCTGGCGGTGCAGGTTGCCGCGGGCGCGCTGGCATTTGGCGTGATGATTGTGCTGTCACGCAATGCGCTGGTGGTGGAGATGAAGCGCCAGTTTTGCCGTAACGAAAAAATGAAAACGCTGCTTCGCGCAGGCTAGTTATTTAAGAGGCCATTATGAAATTATTAATTCTTGGCAACCATACCTGCGGCAACCGTGGCGACAGCGCCATCCTGCGCGGTTTACTGGATGCAATTAACACCCTTAAGCCTGAGACCGAAGTGGACGTGATGAGCCGTTATCCGGTTAGCTCATCCTGGTTACTGAACCGCCCCGTGATGGGCGACCCGCTCTACAGCCAGATGAAACAGCACAATAACGCCGCGGGCGTGATGGGCCGCGTAAAGAAAGTGCTGCGCCGTCGCTATCAGCACCAGGTGCTGCTTTCCCGCGTGACCGATACCGGCAAGCTGCGCAACATCGCGATCGCGCAGGGCTTTACCGATTTTGTCCGTCTGCTGTCCGGCTACGACGCCATTATTCAGGTCGGCGGATCGTTCTTCGTCGATCTCTACGGCGTGCCGCAGTTTGAGCATGCGCTCTGTACCTTTATGGCGAAAAAGCCGCTGTTTATGATCGGCCACAGCGTCGGGCCATTCCAGGATCCGCAGTTTAACCAGCTCGCAAACTACGTCTTCGGCCATTGCGACGCGCTGATCCTGCGCGAGTCGGTCAGCCTCGACATGATGAAGCGCAGCGAAATTGACACCTCAAAAGTTGAGCACGGCGTGGACACCGCGTGGCTGGTGGATCACCAGGACGACAGCTTCCAGCCGAGCTACGCGGTGCAGCACTGGCTCGACGTGACGTCGAAACAGAAAACCGTCGCAATAACCCTGCGCGAGCTGGCGCCCTTCGATAAACGTTTAGGTACGACCCAGGCGGCGTATGAGAAAGCCTTCGCCGACGTGGTGAACCGCGTGCTGGACAGCGGGTACCAGGTGCTCGCGCTCTCAACCTGCACCGGCATCGACAGCTACAACAAAGACGACCGCATGGTGGCGCTGAACCTGCGCAATCTGGTTAACGATCCGTCCCGCTATCATGTGGTGATGGACGAACTGAACGATCTGGAGATGGGCAAGCTGCTCTCCGCCTGCGACCTGACCGTCGGCACGCGGCTGCACTCCGCCATTATCTCCCTGAACTTTGGCACGCCGGCCATTGCCATCAACTACGAACACAAATCAGCAGGCATCATGCAGCAGCTCGGTATGCCGGAAATGGCCGTGGATATCCGTCATCTGCTGGATGGTTCGCTGGGTGCGATGGTGGGGGACACCCTGGGTCAACTGCCCGCCATCAACGAACGCCTGGCCGTGGCGGTGAAAGCCGAGCGCGAGAAGGGCATTGGGATGGTGAAATCGGTACTTGACCGCGTGCGGGAGGGGAAATGAAGGTTGGTTTCTTCTTACTGAAATTTCCGCTGTCGTCTGAAACGTTTGTCCTGAACCAAATCACCGCGTTTATCGATATGGGATATGACGTGGAGATTATCGCCCTGCAAAAGGGCGATACCCAAAACACCCATGCGGCCTATACCCAGTATGGGCTGGAGGCGAAAACCCGCTGGCTGCAGGATGAGCCGTCCGGGAGGCTGAGCAAGCTGCGCCACCGGGCCAGCCAGACCTTGCGCGGGATCCACCGCGCGTCGACGTGGCGGGCGCTGAATGTTTCCCGCTATGGGGCGGAATCCCGCAATCTGATCCTGTCGGCCATCTGCGGGCAAACCGCGCAGCCGTATCGTGCCGACGTGTTTATCGCCCACTTTGGCCCGGCGGGCGTCATCGCCGCGAAGCTGCGCGAGCTGGGCGTGATTGACGGCAAAATTGCGACCATCTTCCACGGTATCGATATCTCCAGCCGCGAAGTGCTGAACCACTACACGCCGGAGTATCAGCAGCTGTTCAGGCGCGGCGACATGATGCTGCCTATCAGCGACCTGTGGGCCGGGCGCCTGAAAAACATGGGCTGCCCGGGAGAGAAAATTGCCGTTTCGCGTATGGGCGTGGATTTAACGCGCTTCACACGCCGTCCTGTCAAGGTGCCGGGAAAACCACTGCAGATCATCTCCGTTGCTCGCCTGACCGAGAAGAAAGGCCTCCATGTAGCCATTGAAGCCTGCCGCCAGCTGAAAGCGCGCGGGGTAGATTTCCACTATCGCATTCTCGGCATTGGGCCGTGGGAGCGTCGTCTGCGCACGCTTATCGAACAGTATCAGCTGGAAGATGTCGTAGAGATGCCGGGTTTCAAGCCGAGCCACGAGGTCAAGGCCATGCTCGACGAGGCGGATGTCTTTCTGTTGCCTTCCGTAACGGGCGCCGATGGCGATATGGAAGGCATTCCGGTGGCGCTGATGGAGGCGATGGCCGTAGGTATTCCGGTGGTATCAACCCTGCACAGCGGGATCCCGGAGCTGATTAAGTCTGACCATTCCGGCTGGCTGGTGCCGGAGAATAACGCGATGGCCCTTGCGGACCGATTAGCTGCCTTCAGCGATATTGACCAGCAGGCGCTGGAGCCCGTGCTCCATAACGCCCGACAAAAAGTGGAAACCGATTTTAACCAGCAGGTGATTAACCGCCAGTTAGCGAGCCTGCTGCAAACGCTGTAACGCCGAGGATGTATGCTGAAAAAGATTACCCGACGCACTTTTGTCTCTTCTCTCTCCGTTCTGGCGGCCACGCCGCTGCTGTCGTCACGCATCGCGCGGGCGGCAAGCGGCAGAACGGTCTCTGTTAATCAGTACAATAACAACGACTGGATCGCCGCCTTTAAGCAGGCGTTCAATGATGGCGACACCGTCGTGGTACCGGCCGGGCTCACCTGCGAAAACATCAATACGGGCATTTTCATTCCCGACGGTAAAACGCTGCTGATCCGCGGGGCGTTAACCGGCAACGGGCGCGGCCGCTTTGTTCTGCAGGAAGGCAGCAAAGTGATAGGCGAAGGTGCCGGTCGCACGGAGAACATTACGCTCGACGTTCGCGGCTCTGACTGCGTCATCAAAGGGCTGGCCATGAGCGGTTTTGGCCCGGTGACGCAGATCTACATCGGCGGCAAGAAACCGAGCGTGATGCGCAATTTGCTGATTGATAACATCAGCGTGAGTCAGGCTAACTACGCCATCCTGCGCCAGGGGTTCCACAACCAGGTGGACGGTGCCCGCATCACCAACAGTAAATTTAGCCATCTTCAGGGCGATGCGATCGAGTGGAACGTCGCCATCAACGATCGCAATATCCTGATCTCCGATCATGTCATCGACAACATCAACTGCACCAACGGCAAGATCAACTGGGGCATCGGCATTGGCCTCGCCGGCAGTACCTACGATAACGACTATCCGGAGAAGCAAACCGTCAAGAACTTCGTGGTGGCCAACATCACCGGCAGCAACTGTCGCCAGCTGGTGCACGTTGAAAACGGTAAGCATTTTGTTATCCGCAATATCAAAGCCAAAAATATTACCCCCGATTTCAGTAAAAAGGCGGGAATAGACAACGCCACGGTGGCCATTTATGGCTGTGATAATTTCATTATTGATAATGTCGATATGGTGAACAGCGCCGGAATGTTAATCGGCTATGGGGTAATAAAAGGCGATTATTTGTCCATCCCGCAGAATTTCAAGCTCAATAATATTCACCTCGATAATCGACAGCTTGCGTATAAATTGCGCGGAATACAGATTTCATCCGGTAATGCCACCTCGTTTGTGGCGATAACCAACGTGGAAATGCAGCGTGCTACGCTTGAACTGCACAACAAGCCGCAGCATCTTTTCTTACGCAACATCAATGTGATGCAGGAAGCCGCTGTGGGTCCCGCCCTGAAGATTAACTTCGACCTGCGCAAGGATGTTCGGGGTAAATTTATGGCTAAAGATGAGACCTTGCTGTCGCTGGCGAACATTAAAGCGGTGAATGAGAAGGGGCAAAGCTCGGTGGATATTGACCGGGTGGATCAGCAGGTTGTGAATGTGGAAAGGCTGAATTTTGCGCTTCCATCAATGCGAAAGTGAATTTTTAAGAGGCATAGCACGCACTCATCGTAAACACCTAAAATTTGTTACTGAACTCAGCGATTTTAGGGTTTATAATCCGTGCCACAATCTCCAGATTTGTCTTGTCATTAGCGATACCTCACGGAATATCATGACTACCGGAGGTTTGCCAAACACACATAACGCATTGAGTGGTTTATGAACGATAAAGTTTTGTTTATTGGCGCGTCCGGTTTCGTTGGGACTCGTTTGATCGAGATCTCTAAGTCCGAGTTTGATGTTACCAACTTCGACAAACAGCAGAGTCATTTCTACCCTGAGATTACTGTTTCAGGTGATGTACGCAATCAGGAGCAACTCGATCACGCTCTTGCCGGTTTCGACACGGTGGTATTACTCGCTGCCGAGCATCGTGATGATGTCAGCCCAACGTCGCTCTACTATGATGTCAACGTTCAGGGTACACGTAATGTACTGGCAGCTATGGAAAAAAATAATGTTAAGAATATTATTTTTACCAGTTCAGTTGCTGTTTATGGTCTTAATAAAGTCAATCCTGACGAATCTCATCCGCACGATCCTTTCAACCACTACGGTAAAAGTAAGTGGCAGGCGGAAGAGGTTCTGAGAGAATGGTTCAACAAAGCGCCTGAAGAACGATCTCTGACCATTATTCGCCCAACGGTCATTTTTGGTGAACGCAATCGTGGCAATGTCTACAATCTTCTGAAGCAAATCGCGGGTGGAAAATTCGCAATGGTGGGCGCCGGAACCAACTATAAGTCTATGGCTTATGTGGGTAATATTGTTGAGTTTATCAAATTCAGATTGAGCAACGTAAAACCGGGTTATGACGTATTTAACTATGTTGATAAACCCGATCTGAATATGAATCAGTTGGTTGCCGAGGTAGAAAAGAGCCTTAGCAAAAAAATCCCATCCGTGCATCTCCCTTATCCTTTAGGGATGCTTGGCGGTTTTTGCTTTGATATTCTTAGCAAAGTTACGGGTAAGAAGTATGCGATTAGTTCCGTTCGTGTAAAAAAATTCTGTGCCACCACTCAATTTGATGCGACGAAAGTGCATACCTCTGGTTTTAAAGCGCCTTATACCTTATCTCAAGGCCTGGACCGTACGTTGAAGTATGAGTTCGTGCACGAGAAGAAAGATGACATCACGTTTGTTTCTGAGTAGTAACGGATGATCTGGGATTTGTCGGAAACACGCTCTTCCTCTTCTTTATTGATAGGGTTTCCGACGATTCTGGGTCACACTTATAGCGTAATGAGCTTAAGTAATCAGAGTTCTGAGCTAAACGTGATTTGCATTCGACGGAGTAGACATTCTATCTCAGGCATTTTTCCTGACACGGTTTATACTTCGTCAACCATACTAAGGTGGAAGAGATAATGATCAATTTGAAAGCAGTCATTCCGGTAGCAGGTTTGGGCATGCATATGCTGCCCGCCACAAAAGCCATCCCTAAAGAGATGCTGCCGATTGTCGATAAACCAATGATTCAGTACATTGTCGACGAGATTGTTGCTGCAGGGATCAAAGAAATCGTCCTGGTTACCCATTCATCCAAGAATGCAGTTGAGAACCATTTCGACACCTCTTACGAACTCGAAGCGTTGCTTGAGCAGCGCGTTAAACGCCAACTGCTGGCGGAAGTGCAGTCTATCTGTCCGCCAGGCGTAACCATTATGAACGTGCGTCAGGCGCAGCCGCTGGGTTTGGGTCACTCAATTTTGTGTGCCCGTCCAGTAGTGGGTGATAACCCATTCATCGTTGTACTTCCTGACATCATCATCGATACCGCTTCTGCCGATCCGCTGCGTTACAACCTGGCGGCAATGGTGGCACGCTTTAATGAAACCGGTCGTAGCCAGGTGTTGGCAAAACGCATGAAGGGCGATCTCTCTGAATACTCCGTTATCCAGACTAAAGAACCACTTGAGACGGAAGGGCAGGTGAGCCGCATCGTTGAGTTCATCGAAAAACCGGATCAGCCGCAGACGCTGGATTCTGATCTGATGGCGGTTGGCCGTTATGTTCTGAACGCCGATATCTGGGCGGAGCTGGAAAAAACTGAACCGGGTGCCTGGGATCGTATCCAGTTGACCGATGCAATAGCATCGCTGGCGAAAAAGCAGTCTGTTGATGCGATGCTGATGACCGGTGATAGCTATGACTGCGGTAAGAAGCTGGGGTATATGCAGGCGTTTGTGAATTACGGCTTGCGTAACCTGAAGGAAGGGGCGAAGTTCAGAAACCGGATTGAGAAGCTGTTGGGCAACGACTGATATTCCTTCTACGACCAGAACAAACGGCAGTTATCATTTTGGTGTTGAGACATAACCAAAATGATAACTGCCGTTTTTTTGTTATTAACTTCAATGATTACATAGGGTTATCTGATTCAAATCTCAGCAGCTTTGTAGCGATTTGTGCTTGTTTCTGAGGTCGTTTAGGACGACAATTAACGCCAGTTTTTGTCTGTAACCAGACAAGTAAAATCATTTAATCAAACATCGCTCAGTGCACTGGTAGCTGTTAAGCCAGGGGCGGTAGCGTGCTAATTTCTGAAACCGTCAAAAACGATTGGGTTCAGAGCGTAAGTATCCAGACATTTCCAACAGATGGAACAGATAACGTGAAAATTCTTGTGACGGGCGGAGCCGGATTTATCGGCTCAGCGGTAGTACGACATATTATTAAAAATACCAAGGACGATGTCGTCAACGTGGATAAACTGACGTATGCCGGTAATCTTGAGTCGCTTACTGAAGTCAGTGATAGCGACCGATATGTCTTTGAGTATGCGGATATTTGTGACAAAGATGCTATGGATCACATCTTCGCCACGCATAAACCCGATGCTGTTATGCATCTGGCCGCTGAAAGCCACGTTGACCGTTCTATTACGGGCCCGGCAGCGTTTATCGAAACCAACATCGTCGGCACTTATGTGCTGCTGGAAGCCGCCCGTGCGTACTGGTCCACGCTGGATGAGGAGGCGAAGAAAGCGTTTCGCTTCCATCACATCTCTACCGACGAAGTGTATGGTGATTTGCCGCATCCTGATGAGCATCCTGAATCAGCTGAGCTGCCACTCTTCACTGAAACCACAGCGTATGCGCCTAGCAGCCCATATTCAGCGTCGAAAGCCTCCAGCGATCACCTCGTTCGTGCCTGGCTTCGTACCTACGGTTTCCCGACCATCGTCACCAACTGTTCAAATAATTACGGCCCGTACCATTTCCCGGAAAAACTGATCCCGTTGGTTATCCTGAATGCGCTGGAAGGTAAAGCGCTGCCAATTTACGGTAAAGGCGATCAGATCCGTGACTGGTTGTATGTCGAAGATCATGCGCGTGCGCTGTATACCGTTGTCACTCAAGGGAAACCGGGTGAGACGTACAATATTGGCGGTCATAACGAGAAGCAGAACCTGGAGGTGGTACATACAATTTGCGACCTGCTGGATGAAATTGTGCCGAAAGAAGGTTCTTACCGCGATCAGATCACTTATGTTAAGGATCGGCCTGGGCACGATCGTCGTTATGCAATTGATGCAACTAAAATTGGTAATGCGCTAGGTTGGCATCCTCAAGAAACTTTCGAGAGTGGTATTCGTAAAACAGTTATGTGGTATTTATCTAATGAATCGTGGGTAAATAATGTAAAAAGTGGAGCATATGCTTCATGGCTTTCAAAACAATATGGAGAAAATAACTGATGAAAGGCATTATTCTCGCGGGTGGTTCTGGAACAAGACTTTATCCGATAACTATGGGTGTTTCTAAGCAATTGCTGCCTATTTATGATAAACCTATGATTTATTATCCGTTATCTGTGTTATTGCTGGCTGGTATACAGGATATTCTGATCATTACAACGCCTGAGGACCAGGCTGGATTTATCAGATTATTAGGTGATGGTAGTCAATTTGGAATCAATTTAAGTTATGCGATTCAGCCAAGTCCTGATGGTCTTGCGCAGGCTTTTATAATTGGTGAGGATTTCATTGGTAATGAATCGGTTTGTCTTGTGTTAGGAGATAATATTTTCTTCGGACAAGGATTTACACCAAAACTGCAAATGGCAAGTAATAGAACCAGCGGAGCAACTGTCTTTGGTTACCAGGTGATGGACCCCGAACGTTTTGGTGTTGTTGAGTTTGATGACAAGTTTAAAGCATTGAGTATTGAAGAAAAACCTAAAAATCCTAAATCAAACTGGGCAGTAACAGGCCTTTATTTTTATGATAACGATGTGATCAATATCGCAAAAAATATAAAGCCTTCATCAAGAGGTGAATTAGAAATAACTACAGTCAACGAAGTATACCTTAATAATAATAATTTGAACGTTGAGCTGTTAGGACGAGGTTTTGCCTGGCTCGATACGGGAACTCATGATAGTTTAATTGAAGCTGGTAGTTTTGTTGAGACTGTTCAAAAGCGCCAAGGCATGATGGTTGCATGTCCTGAAGAGATCGCGTGGCGTAATGGATGGTTAAGCAAAGATGATTTATTTAAATTAGGAAGTATTTTAAGCAAAAATCATTATGGGCAATATTTGATGAAGTTGGCTAATCATATATGAAAATAGATTTTATTCCTCTTCAGGTTCACGGCGATGAAAGAGGCGCATTAGTATCTCTGGAAAGAGAAAATAATATCCCCTTTGATATAAGGAGAGTGTATTATATTTTTGATACAAAGGAAGGTGTAACTCGGGGTTTTCATGCGCATCGGAAGCTAAAGCAAGTTGCAATTGCAGTCAAGGGAAGTTGTCGTTTTATACTTGATGATGGCACCGAGCGTGTCAGTATTGTATTAGATAATCCGACGCAGGGCCTTCTTATCGACTCATTTATTTGGCGAGAAATGACCGATTTTACGGAAGATTGTGTTCTGATGGTAATCGCAGATATGGAATATGAAGAATCAGACTACATCAGAGATTATTCTGCATTTAAAAATTTAGCACAACAACAGCAGGAATGACTTGTCCAGTGGCAAGTAAATAATCATCTTCGATTCAAATTACCTAATACTTCATAATCTACGGAAAATAAAGGTGCAAAATGGTTGACTTCTTAAATCTCAAAAAAATAAATAATCGTCAAAAGAATGAACTACTTAGTGCTATCGAGAAAGTAATTGATTCCGGCTGGTACATTATGGGTGAGGAACTTAAGGCTTTCGAGGAAGAGTTTTCAGAATATTGTCAAACTAACTATGCACTTGGTGTTGCGAATGGTCTGGATGCTCTCACTTTAGTTCTTAGAGCATGGAAAGAGATGGGGAAATTAAAAAGTGGCGATGAGGTTATTGTTCAAGGTAACACTTATATTGCCTCTGTATTGGCTATTACAGAAAATGATCTCATTCCTGTTTTAGTTGAGCCAGATGAACATACTTTCAATTTAAGCGCAAAAGATATTCGCGCAGCAATTTCAGATAAAACAAGGGCCATTTTGCCTGTGCATCTCTATGGCCAAATCTCTCCAATGAAAGAAATTATGGAGATTGCTCGCGAAAACAATCTACTCGTGCTTGAGGACTGTGCTCAGGCTCACGGCGCTCAAATTGATGGGAAACGAGCTGGGAGCTGGGGAGATGCTGCTGGTTTCAGTTTTTATCCGGGCAAAAATCTTGGAGCTCTGGGGGATGCAGGCGCTATCACAACAAATGACTCAGAATTATATAATGTTTTAAAAGCATTAAGGAATTATGGTTCTGAGCAGAAATATTTGAATATATACCAAGGTGTTAATAGTCGTCTTGATGAAATACAAGCTGCTATCTTACGTGTAAAATTGAAAACGTTGGATAATGATGTAAAAATTCGACAGGGAATTGCGCAACGTTACCTTTCAGAAATAAAAAACCCATTGGTTGAGTTACCGTATATTGGAAATATGGAAAACCACGTATGGCATTTATTTGTTCTGAAAACTAATCAGCGAGAAGAATTACAACGCTGGCTTAATAAACATAATATTCAATCACTCATCCATTATCCGATACCACCTCATAAACAAAATGCTTATAATGACATGAAGGAACTTTCCTTACCGTTAACAGAAAGTTTACATGCTAAAGTGTTATCTATTCCCATGGACCCGACGATGTCAGATGAAGACATTAATAGCGTAATTAATGCCTTAAATGGTTTTGTCGGATGAAAAAACTATTAAAAGTAACTGCCTCAACAGGTGTATTAACCCTGGCCAAAATGGCTATGGGATTTGCTATTGCGAAGGTAGTTGCAATTTATACAGGGCCGTCTGGGATGGCCCTTCTTGGTCAGATTCAAGGATTCGTAACGGTATTAAATGGAGTCATCAATGCTCCAGTCAGTAACGGTGTAGTAAGGTATACTTCCGAATACAGCAAGAGTGGTTATAATGAATGCTCGCCTTGGTGGCGAGCTTCATTAATTTGGGTAGTAGCTATATTTTTAATATTATTGCCTGTTTCTCTATTAGCCTCGGATAAACTATCTGAGTATTTTTTTGGTGATATCCAATTCAATTGGATTATTACATTAACAGTACTATTATTACCACTTTCGGCGCTGGGTACCCTGTTTTTATCTATAATCAATGGCTTTCAAAATCATAGACGTTTCATTGCTATAAATTTTTTATCTGTGACATGTTCTAGTGTCGTCATGATTTTATTGATTGTTCGTTATAATATTCAAGGAGCAATCTTAGCAGCAGCAATTCAAACAGCTTTGATTGGTTTAGTTATATTGCTTGTTAATATAAACCAAAAATGGATGCAGATAAAAAACTTTATCGGAAGTATTAAATTATCAGCATTCAACGGTATTGGTAAATATGTGCTTATGGCGATGACGAGCGCTCTAGTCATGCCTGTAGCATTACTGATTACCCGAAATATTATGGTGCAATATACAGGCTGGCAGGGAACTGGTCTCTGGCAGTCAGTATGGAAAATTTCCGAGGTTTACTTAGGTGTGATTACTATAGCACTGAGTACCTATTATTTGCCTAAGTTGTCTCAATTAAATGACGCAGACAGCATTATGCACGAAGTTACGTCTACTGCAAAAATAATTGTCCCGATTATATCTTTAATTGCAGTTATGGTCTATGCATGTAGAGACTTCTTAATTCATATATTATTCACAAGTGAATTTAGTGGGGCAAGAGATCTCTTTTCGGTTCAGTTATGTGGGGACGTGATAAAAATAGTTGCATGGCTATATGCCTTTCCAATGCTTTCACGATGTGCAGTGAAATGGTACTTATTCACTGAAGTATTCTTTGGTATAATTTTTGTTGTTTTGTCATATATATTGATCCCAATTTTTTTACTGCATGGTGCTAATTATGCTTATCTGATAAGCTATATAGTATATGCTGTCGTTATAATTACTAATGTTAGAAGAATCTTAGCATAGGAAAATCAATGTGAGCTTCATTATTAAAGCATACCATGCTACGCTTAATATAATATATCTCTTTTTATTGAAAGTATTCACCAGCAATACAATCAAATTTAATTCTCCGAAGTTGGGTAAAGGTTTAAGTATTACAGCCGTTAATAATGCTGTTCTAGATATCAATAATTTATCGGCCAGAAACAATTTAAACGTTTTTGTTAGTAAAGGCATATTGGTTTTCAAGAAGAATTGTTTTGTCAATAATAATTGTTCATTTAATTGCTTGCATCATATCCAGGTAGGAAAAAATACCATTTTTGGTGAGAGTGTTAAAGTTTACGATCATGACCATTCAATAGATGAGAATTACAATGTTAGCAAAAACGATTTTGTCACTTCACCAGTAATAATTGGTGCTAACTGTTGGATTGGTTCCAATACTATCATTTTAAAAGGTGTAAATATCGTAGATAATGTCGTTATTGGTGCTAATTCGCTTGTGAATAAATCTGTTTTAGCACCAGGTATATACGTTAATAAAAATGGTTTATTGACTAAAATTAAATAAAAACAGGCTCTACATGGTCGATTTAGACGTCAAGAAAATTATCACAATAGCAGTTATTTCTTATAATTCAGGTGATACTATTGCTGATACTTTGAATAGTATTATTCTTCAGACATATAATAAAAAATTGATTGAAGTTATCATTTCAGATGATGGGTCGAGCGATCATACGCTTTCTATTGCCCAGCACTGGAAAGAGCAAAATAAACATCTTTTTAAAGATATTGTTATTATTTCTCATGAGAAAAATAAAGGTGTTGCAGCTAACTGTAATCAAGCATGGAAGTTGGCATCAGGTTCATGGATAAAAACAATTGCAGCCGATGATTTGTTATTACCTAATTGTATTGAATTAAACGTCAAATATGTTAATCATCACTCTACGGCCAAGATCGTCTTTTCGGATATGATACCTTTTACAATTGATGGTAATGGTGAGCCGATTAAACATGATAAAATTAAAATATGTGCTAAGCAGCCTTCGCAACTAAAAAATATTCTTTGTGAGTGTTACCTGCTTGCACCGACAGGGTTCATCAGAAAAGAAGTGTTGGAATATGTTGGTTATGCTGATGAATCGTATCCAATGATCGAAGATTATCCGCTTTGGCTTAAATGTTCAAGAAGTGGTATTATGTTTTCTTATATGGAAGAGTGTACTGTGCTTTATCGCAAGGGTGACTCCCTGTCTCAACAAGGAAGCAGAATAGGCAATGTTTTATATCTCCAGTCTTTATACTGTTTTCAGAGAGAAAAAATTTGGCCATTGTTGCCTTCGAGAATGATACTAAAAAAATGGGATGATTTTTTGCTCTTTAAACAAAAATTCCTATGGATAAAGTTCTTTGGCAATAAAGTAACTGTGCCATATCTTGTTGTGCAAAAGCTAACATTACTAATAAGGCCTTATAAATTATTTAATGTAGCGAAAAAAATTCTAATGAAGTAGAGAGATACAGATGGCTATTAATGTGATGTTGTTGCTATTTTTTGCGATAATTACTTTATTTGCAAATTTCCGGTTACGTATTTTTAGCTTCAGGCCAACTGTGTTGGGGGCGATTTTCCTTTTGGCCCTGTTTGTAGAGATCGTTCCTGGTACAATATTAGTGGCCTTTTTAAATTATCCAATGTCGTTCGGTGTTGATGCACTTATAACAGATGAAAAAAAAATAGAAACATTTAGATATACGTTTCTGTCAATATCAATTCTTCTTCTTATGATTTCTCTTGCATCTTATATTTGTCGATTTGATGTTGATATTTCAAAATTAAATACAACACATCTGCGTGTAAAGCTAATTACATTTTTTTCCTTTGCGGTAATATTTATAAAAATATTTTCAGTTGGTGATATTCCTTTTATAATGGCAATGAAAGGAGATTTTGATGGGGCAGCTTTAGCGAAAGCTCAAATACTCAAGAATGAAGTTGGATTTGGTGGTTTGTTTATTGGTTATATATTTGTCTATTTTCCTTATATATCACTTGTATATTCATACTGCCATAAAAAGAAATTTTTGTATGGCAGGTTACTTTTTCGTATTAATCTTCTATTAATAATAATATATAGCATGTACGACATGCAAAAATCTAAACTTATCGTTGTACTGTTTATTCTTTTTATTCTATATTTAAAATCAACAAGACGTATTAATTACATAATTATATCTATTATTCCTGCAATGAGTCTAATGCTCTTATGTGCATTCTTTATACTTTTGCACAATATACCATTTGGAGAAGTATTTGATTCAGTTTTAGCTAGGTTGTTCATAGGTCAGACTGAAGGGTCCTTTATGATTTATCAGGCACTGACTCCGGATCTTTCTCGTATTGCTTACGGGATGCCATTAGGAGGGCTTTTTGGCATATATGCAGTAGATCCGGCAGCTGAAATTATCACTATATTCTTTCCAACCGCTGGTGACGCATGGGTCAATTCCAATAGCTATTTCCAGGCACACGCTTGGTCGATTTTTGGTGATGCTTCTTTAATACTTGGCCCATTTTTTGTGGCCCTAAATATAATTGGTTTATATTTTCTTAAAGAAATTTTCAGCAAGATAGATAGGGCTTATGCTAGTAGTGTTTACATCGTATCTATTTTGACTTTACCTATCGTAAATGACTTTTCATATTTTCTTTTCTTCAAGTCTTGGTTTTGTATGATCGTATTAATGATATTTTACCTCGCAACGATAAAGATCATTGAATTATCCTGTAAAATAAAAAACAATGATTTATGCTGATTTTTTGTTTTAATAAATGAGATATAAATTATCTTGGTGAATATATGAAAGTATTACATATCGTTGGGAATAAAATTGAAGCATCAAATGGTATTGGCCGTTTGCTACCTGAAATGATAGAAATGCAAAATAAATACAGTAAAAAAATGGAAAGCGCACTCTACTGTGTTAATGATGTATATAATTCATCTGAGTTTGAAGTTATTAATAAATATGATGTTAATGATAAAATTCTTGATGATTATGATTTATTTATTTTCCATGGGTTGTATTTTTACAACTATATTAATTTGGCGAAAAAAATATTGTCTCGAGGAAAAAAATATTTTGTTAAACCTCATTCCAGTCTAACTGTCAGTGCGCAGAAAAAATCAATTATAAAAAAAACATTGGCTAATTTTCTTTTCTTTAAGCGTTTTGTAAATAATGCGAGTGCTGTCATTTTTACAAATGAAGATGAAGCTAAAAACTCAGTTCAGTGGAATTCTGATTTCTTTTATGAAGGTAACGGACTTTCAAGTATTCAGACAAAAGGCAAAATATTCAGAAATAAATGTCAACCATATAAATTTGTTTATCTTTCGAGAATAGATTTCTCACATAAAGGTACCGACATTCTCCTGGATGCTTTGGAGATATTGAAAGATAAATATGATATGAAAAATTTAGATCTTTCTATATATGGTAAAGGGAATAACAAAGAGGAGAGTGAGCTTAATGGTCGTATCCAAAAACTCAATTTTCCAGGTGTGACTTTCAATGGCCCAATATATGGAAAAGATAAAAACTCTATGCTACATGACAAGGATGTTTTTATTTTGACTTCAAGATATGAAGGGTTTCCAATGGCTATACTTGAAGCTTTGGACGCTGGTTTACCGTGCCTTGTAACTCGAGGGGTAAATATGACGAGTATTATTAAAAAATACCAAATTGGATGGGAGTGCGAGACAACGGCTAATGACGTTGCTGAGTTAATCTTATCTGTACTCAATATGGATAGTAGTTCAATAGATAATATGACCATGCGCGCTCGAGAATATATTATGAAAGAACATAATTGGCCCTCGCTTGTTAATTACTCCGAATCAATTTATACAGAAATATATAAGAGGGATATGTGAAAAAAAAGATTCTTATATTAGGAGGTTCAGGATTTATTGGGGTTAACCTCATTGAACATTTTTTACAACATAATTATGACGTGATCATTTATGGAAGAAGTATACCCTTAGGTTTTGAAGAGAAAATTACCTTTGTTGAAGCTGATTTAACGGGTATTAATGCTAAGAAAGAATATCTCAAGAGTCTTGAAATTGACACGGCATTATATCTAATAAACACTTTCTCTGTGAATTCAAAAGTCAGAAATTATCAGTCCTTGCTTGAAGAAAACAAATATCTGATAAATGAAATTTTCGACATTGTTAAACGTTTTATTTTTTTCTCTTCTGGAGGAAGAGTATATAAGAGCAGTGAACGCCCCCATCATGAAAACGAACATCTTGAAGCTGTTTGTGACTATGGGAAAAGTAAAATCGATCTTGAAGCTTATGTAAAGTCATGTGGTGCTCAAAAGAAAAAACAATTTCTGATAATTAGACCTTCAAATCCTTATGGGCCGCATCAAACAGTAACAGGAAATCAAGGGTTGATTGCAGTCATTACTGGTCGCATAATTTCTGGTCAGGTTGTTGATGTTTGGGGTAGTGGAAATGAGGTAAGAGATTATATATATATAAAAGATTTCGTTAATATGTTTTATTCGCTATTTTGCATAGAAAACCCACGGCATAATATATACAATATAGGTTCATGTACTGGCGAATCAACTTTATCAATTTTAACAGCTGTCCGTCAACACTTACCAAATTACAATATACAAGTTAAATATACTCCTAACGATAATATTATTAAGTCTAATATTCTCTGTAACAAGCGAATATTAGATGAAATTGGTAATTACAACTACACGGATATCAACTCTGGAATAGCTCAGTTCCTCGAGTGGTTACAGACAGTATCAAGAAATAAATGACGGTTTTTATTTGGGATTATTCATGAAAATAAGTGTCTTACTATCTCTCTATATAAAAGAGTCCCCAGATTTTCTACATTCATGTCTTGCCAGTTTGTGTAACCAAACTTACTTCCCTGATGAAATCGTCATTGTTTTCGATGGTCCAGTCACTACTGAATTGAATGAATGTATAATCAAATGGTCAGAAAAATTACCCGTTAAAATCGTAAAAATTGAAAACAACGTGGGTTTAGGTGAAGCGTTAAATATTGGGTTGAGGTCTTGCAGTAATAATATTGTTTTTAGAATGGATACTGATGATATATGTCACAAAGACCGTTTCATGAAACAAGTAGAATACTTTGAGGATAATCCTGATGTAGGTTTGTTGAGTTCAACTGTTGGTGAGTTCAGGGAGTCTGTTGATGATGTTTATGCCTATCGCAAACTGCCGTTGACGCATTCAAAAATTTTACAATTTTCCAAAAAAAGAAATCCATTCAATCATATGGCTGTAGCCTTCAAAAAGGACTTGGTATTAGCCGCTGGTGGTTACCAACGTGAATATTTGTATGAAGACTATGCGCTATGGGTCAGAATGATTCAAAATGGTGTTATTACTGCTAATTTGCCTGAGACGCTAGTATATGCCAGAGCTGGAAATGGAATGGCTGCTAGACGCTCTGGTCTAAAATATGCGAAATCAGAGTTCGCTGCACAGGTCAATTTTTATAGAACAGGTTATCTTAGTTTTTTTGAATTGATTAGAAACCTGTCAATCAGAATACCCTTAAGACTTATTCCTGTCTCATTTTTATCTTTGTTATATTCAACTGTTCTTCGCAAGTGAGTTATAACAACAGGATGCCTTTTCCAAAGGTGCTTTTAAGAAATAAAAAGTTTAGATAAACGTTTATCGCAAGACATCTATCCGCTAAGATACTAAGAATATTGAAATACTCAGCCGTACGTGCTGAGAACCACACCTGACAGGAGTATGTAATGTCCAAACAACAGATCGGCGTCGTCGGTATGGCAGTGATGGGGCGCAACCTGGCGCTCAACATCGAGAGCCGTGGTTATACCGTCTCCGTTTTCAACCGCTCCCGTGATAAGACCGAAGAAGTGATTGCCGAAAATCCAGGCAAGAAACTGGTTCCCTTCTATACGGTTAAAGAATTCGTTGAGTCTCTGGAAACCCCGCGTCGTATCCTGTTAATGGTGAAAGCAGGCGCAGGTACCGATGCAGCTATCGACTCCCTGAAGCCTTACCTCAATAAAGGTGACATCATCATTGATGGGGGTAACACCTTCTTCCTGGACACTATTCGTCGTAACCGTGAGCTGTCTGCAGAAGGTTTCAACTTCATCGGTACCGGGGTTTCCGGTGGTGAAGAGGGCGCGCTGAAAGGGCCATCTATCATGCCTGGCGGTCAAAAAGAAGCGTATGAACTGGTTGCGCCAATCCTGACCAAAATCGCAGCCGTTGCGGAAGATGGCGAGCCGTGTGTGACCTATATCGGTCCGGACGGTGCAGGCCATTATGTTAAGATGGTTCACAACGGCATCGAATACGGTGACATGCAGCTGATTGCTGAAGCATACTCCCTGCTGAAAGGCGGCCTGAACCTCTCCAACGAAGAGCTGGCTGAAACCTTTACGGAGTGGAATAAAGGCGAGCTGAACAGCTACCTGATCGACATCACCAAAGATATCTTCACGAAAAAAGATGAAGAGGGTAAATACCTGGTTGATGTGATTCTGGATGAAGCTGCGAACAAAGGTACCGGTAAATGGACCAGCCAGAGCTCTCTGGATCTGGGCGAACCGCTGTCTCTTATCACCGAATCCGTCTTCGCGCGTTACATCTCTTCCCTGAAAGAGCAGCGCGTCGCGGCATCTAAAGTATTGTCTGGCCCTCAGGCTAAACCAGCGGGTGATAAAGCTGAATTTGTTGAGAAAGTGCGTCGTGCCCTGTACCTGGGTAAAATCGTTTCTTACGCGCAGGGCTTCTCTCAGCTGCGTGCGGCGTCAGACGAGAACAACTGGGATCTGAACTACGGTGAAATCGCGAAGATCTTCCGCGCGGGTTGCATCATTCGTGCGCAGTTCCTGCAGAAAATCACCGATGCCTATGCTGAAAACGCCGGTATCGCCAACCTTCTGCTGGCACCATACTTCAAGAAGATTGCGGACGAATACCAGCAGGCGCTGCGTGACGTGGTTGCTTACGCGGTACAGAACGGTATTCCGGTTCCAACCTTCTCCGCTGCGGTGGCTTACTATGACAGCTATCGTGCTGAAGTTCTGCCTGCCAACCTGATCCAGGCGCAGCGTGACTACTTCGGCGCGCACACCTATAAACGTACTGATAAGGAAGGTGTGTTCCACACCGAGTGGTTAGGTTGATCTCTCAATACTTTTGGTTGCATGCGAGACTTGTAATGAAAAGTTAAAGCTTGTTAGTTCAATCTGAAAAACTTTAGAGCCTGAGCCCATTACTTATGGGCTCAGGCTTTTTTATATAAAGCTTAGATTGCTGTTCGTCAATGTCCTTAATCAAAGTCTTTAAATTACGTTCTGAAAGAATGTTAATTAGATTTTTATAGAATTGCATTTAGCAATTATACATTTATCGCATCAGCAATTGATATGTATTTAAAACCGATATTGAACCGGCTGTGTTCGCCAGTATAATAGCCAAATCCTCACGGCGACACTGTAAATTCAACAAGTACGAGTATTGTAAGTGTGTTATTTATCAGAAATTTGACGTATTATCTTAGCCGGGTTGCCAGCAACGATAACATTATCGGGAATATCTTTTGTTACAACAGAACCAGCACCAACAATGCTATTGTAACCTATTGTAATGCCTGGTAAAATTGTTGCATTGGCACCAACGGATGCGCCTTTTTTTATAAGTGTCTTAGGATATTCTGAGGAGTATTGTTTTGACCTCGGATACATATCGTTGGTAAATGCAGCGCAGGGGCCAATAAATACATTATCTTCTAAGGTAATGCCATCCCATAAGTACACACCTGATTTTATAGTTACATTATCGCCAATAAGTACTTTATTTTCGATAAGAGTGTGTGCACAAATATTGCAATTTTCACCTATTACCGCATGTTCGAATATCACTGCGTATTGCCAAACAGTCGTGCCTGCTCCAATGTTCTTCGATTTTACATCACTTAATGGATGAATTTTCATATTATCCCCGATCAGATTAGTTTAATGTTATAACATTTTAGCAAAAGATTATTTAAGTGGGAAGCTTTGTAGAAGTAATGGCCATAAGTTTTAAAAATAACGTTACCTACCATAAAATTCGCGAACCTCTATTCTGGATTAGCTATCTATATGCTAACTTAGGGGGGATTAATCTGAATTAATTTAGCCATATGAAGAAAACCTATCTCTCGCTCAGTTTTTTTCCAGCCACGATGTCCGCACGCTACCTTGCCTGAACCATCCTGCAGATTTAAAAGCAGTATAAAATACTGCAATATTTAATTTTTCCGGTCGTTTATACGCCTTGACATTAACTCTCCACACGAGGTAAAAACCTCAAAAGTTGCCTATTGCGGTGGGGCGATAGTCGCTCCCGGACACTTAATCTAAAGAAGTTAAATCAATGAAAATAACAATTTCCGGAACAGGGTATGTCGGTCTTTCTAACGGCATTCTGATTGCTCAGAACCATGAAGTGGTTGCGCTGGATATCGTACAGGCCAAAGTGGATATGCTCAATCAGAAGAAATCGCCGATTGTCGACAAAGAAATCCAGGACTATCTCAGCAATAAACCGCTGAATTTCCGCGCCACGACAGATAAAGAAGATGCATACCGCGATGCGGATTACGTCATCATTGCGACGCCTACTGACTACGATCCAAAAACCAACTATTTCAACACCTCAACCGTAGAAGCGGTTATCAAAGATGTTATTGCGATTAATCCTGATGCGGTGATGGTTATTAAATCGACCATTCCTGTCGGCTTTACCAAATCCATCAAAGAAAAGTTTGGTATTGATAATATCTTCTTCTCGCCAGAGTTCCTGCGTGAGGGGAGAGCGCTTTACGATAACCTGCATCCTTCCCGTATCGTTATTGGCGAACGCTCTGAGCGTGCTGAACGTTTCGCCGCGCTGCTTCAGGAAGGCGCAGTGAAGAAAGATATTCCGGTGCTGTTCACGGACTCCACCGAAGCGGAGGCGATTAAGCTTTTCGCAAACACCTATCTGGCAATGCGAGTCGCGTACTTCAATGAGCTCGACAGCTATGCAGAAAGTCTTGGGCTGAACACCCGCCAAATTATTGAAGGGGTTTGCCTCGACCCGCGTATTGGCAACCACTATAACAACCCGTCATTTGGCTACGGTGGTTATTGCCTGCCAAAAGATACCAAGCAGCTGCTGGCAAACTACCAGGCCGTGCCGAATAACCTGATATCGGCGATTGTTGACGCTAACCGTACGCGTAAAGATTTCATCTCCGATTCCATCCTTGCGCGCCAGCCGAAAGTGGTGGGCGTGTACCGTCTGATCATGAAGAGCGGTTCCGATAATTTCCGCGCCTCTTCCATTCAGGGGATTATGAAGCGCATCAAGGCGAAAGGCGTTGAGGTCATTATCTATGAGCCTGCCATGCAGGAAGATCAGTTCTTCAATTCCCGTGTGATCCGCGATCTGGATGCCTTCAAAAAAGAAGCGGATGTCATTATCTCGAACCGCATGGCGGAAGAGCTGGCTGACGTCGCAGACAAAGTCTATACCCGCGATCTCTTCGGTAGCGACTAAATCTCTTTCATGATGAAAAAACCCGGCTGATTTGCCGGGTTTTTTATTTTCAGACTTTGTAAAACTCGCGGTACCAGTCAACGAAGTTCTTCACGCCGTCTTTGACTGAGGTTTGCGGTTTAAAACCGATCACCTCATAGAGCGCTTTCGTGTCGGCGCTGGTTTCCAGTACGTCGCCCGGCTGGAGTGGCAGCATATTTTTCTCGGCTTTCTTGCCCAGCGCGTCTTCCAGCGCGGTGATGTAATCCATCAGTTCAACTGGCGAGCTATTACCGATGTTGTAAACGCGGTAAGGTGCTGAGCTGGTTGCCGGGGAGCCGGTCTCAACGGTCCAGCCTGCGTCAGGCTGCGGGATGACATCCTGCAGGAGAATAATCGCTTCAGCAATATCATCGATGTAGGTGAAATCGCGCTTCATCTTACCGTAGTTATAGACATCGATGCTTTTGCCTTCAATCATCGCCTTAGTAAATTTAAACAGCGCCATGTCCGGGCGTCCCCACGGACCGTATACGGTAAAGAAGCGCAACCCGGTGGTCGGCAGGTTGTAGAGATGCGAATAGGTGTGCGACATAAGCTCATTGGCTTTTTTGGTCGCGGCATAAAGTGAAACCGGGTGATCCACGGAATCGTCAGTGGAGAAGGGCATTTTGCGGTTGAGGCCATATACGGAGCTGGATGAAGCATACAGCAAATGTTGAACGCTGTTGTGGCGGCACCCTTCCAGCACGTTAAGATGACCAATTAAGTTCGCATCCGCATACGCGTGCGGATTTTCCAGGGAGTAACGTACGCCTGCCTGTGCGGCCAGATGAATGACCCGATCAAACTTCTCATCGGCGAAAAGCGCTGCCATCCCTTCCCGGTCAGCTAATTCCATCTTGTGGAAGGTGAAACGCTCAGACTGTAGCCGTTCCAGACGCGCCAGCTTCAAATTGACATCGTAGTAGTCATTCAGGTTATCAATACCGACAACCTGATGACCGGCCTCAAGTAGGCGTTTACTGACATTCGAACCGATAAAACCAGCTGTGCCCGTTACCAGAAATTTCATATCTTCCCTCATAAACCCAGATTCTTGCAGATGCGATAACGCATCACATGGTGTCTATGATAGCGCGAAGGGGGGCGAGTTACATAACGCATCTTTCCGATATAACTCATCGGATTCTTATAGAAAAATCCACAGCAATAGATAAACTATACGAACATAATTATGTTTCCCATTTTTCATCAGTTAGGGATTGTATGACGCAAAACAACAATAGCCAGGTCAGCCGAAGCAATGAGCCTGAGCAAATTGATTTACTCGATTTAGTGGTACAGCTGTGGCGTGGGAAGTGGATGATAGCAACGTTTGTTGTTGTTTTTATTGCCCTGGCTATTGGTTATCTGTCTGTTGCGAAAGAGAAGTGGACCTCAAGTGCAATTATTGCCCAGCCTGATGCTGCCCAAATAGCGACCTATTCAAACGCATTGAACATTCTCTATGGCAGTGCTGCCCCTTCAATGCTGGATATTCAAACGCGTGCGATTGGCCGTTTCAACTCCTCTTTCTCGGCGTTATCGCAGGCGCTGGATAATCAGGAAGATCCAGAAAAACTGACTATTGAGCCTGCTGTGAAAGGGCAAACGCTGCCGTTAAGCGTCTCCTACACCAGTACATCTGCAGAAGCGGCTCAAAAGCAGTTAGCGCAGTACATTCAGCAAGTTGATGAGCAAACGGCAAAAGAACTTGCCCTTGACCTTAAGGACAATATTAAGGAGCAGGTTAAAACCCTGAACGATTCCCTGGTAAACCAGGAGAAGGTCGCTCAGGAGCAGAAAGATCTGCGTATCAAACAGATCGTTGAGGCGCTGAAAAATGCTGAAGCGGCGAAAATCTCCTCGCCGCAGCTCCAGCAAACCCAGGATGTAACTCAGGAGACGATGTTCCTGCTGGGAAGCGAGGGGCTGAAGTCGATGATTCAAAACGAAGCCTCTCGTCCGCTGGTCTTTTCTACGGCTTACTATCAGACCCGGCAAAACTTGCTGGACATTCAAAATCTGAACGTAAACCCGGACACTATCCACGTCTACCGTTACGTCATGAAGCCGGATCTGCCCGTTCGTCGCGATAGCCCGAAAAAAGCCATTGTTCTGATCCTTGCCGTGCTGCTGGGCGGAATGATTGGTTCTGGTGTGGTATTGGGGCGTAACGCATTACGCAACTATAAGCCAAAAGCCTGATTTGCAGATTTAAAAAACCGGGGGAAATCCCCGGTTTTTTTATTTATGACGCTTTCGAAGATTCTCAATCACCGCCGTCAAATCCAGCTCCTGATCCTGCAGCAGAACCAGTAGGTGATACATCAAATCAGACGCTTCATTCGTCAGCTCCTCGCGGTCATGCACGGTCGCGGCCAGCGCGGTTTCAACGCCTTCTTCACCCACCTTCTGTGCAATACGCTTGGTTCCGCTGGCGTACAGCTTCGCGGTGTAGGAACTTTCAGGATCCGCCGTTTTACGCTCTGCCAGCAGCTGTTCCAGTTGATACAGGAACAACCACTGGTGGCTCGCCTCGCCGAAGCAACTGCTGGTGCCCTTATGGCAGGTTGGGCCGATTGGGTTTGCCAGCACCAGCAGACTGTCGTTGTCGCAGTCAGGCGCCATGCTGACCACGTTCAGGAAATGACCCGAGGTTTCCCCTTTGGTCCACAGGCGCTGTTTCGTGCGCGAGTAAAAGGTCACTTTACCGCTGTCGATCGTTTTCGCCAGCGCGTCCTGGTTCATATATCCCAGCATCAGCACTTCGCCTGAGACGGCATGCTGGACAACCACCGGCAGTAATCCGTCCGTTTTTTCCCAGTCCAGCTGCGCCTGTTGTTGCTCTGTTAACATACCCTGATCTCCACGCCCTGGCCGGCCAGGTACGTTTTTAACTCACCAATATTAATAATCTGTTTGTGGAACACGGACGCGGCCAGCGCGCCGTCCACGTTCGCATCGCGGAAGGCTTCAAGGAAGTGTTCCATGGTGCCCGCGCCGCCGGAGGCAATCAGCGGAACGTGGCAGACCGCACGGACTTTTTTCAGCTGCTCGAGGTCATACCCGTTACGCACGCCGTCCTGGTTCATCATGTTGAGGACAATCTCGCCCGCGCCACGCTTCTGCACTTCCTGCACCCAGTCGAGCGCTTCCCACTGCGTCACGCGCGTGCGGCTTTCATCCCCGGTGTACTGGTTCACGTGGTACTTGCCCGTTGCGGCGTCATACCAAGTGTCGATCCCAACCACAATACACTGCACGCCAAAACGATCTGCAAGGCGGGTAATAAGCTCCGGGTCGGCCAGGGCAGGGGAGTTGATAGAAATCTTATCGGCGCCAAAGGAGAGAATTTTGGCGGCGTCGTCAGCGGACTTAATCCCGCCCGCCACGCAGAATGGAATGTCGATCACTTCCGCCACGCGTGCCACCCAGCTTTTGTCGACCACGCGGCCATCGCTTGAAGCGGTAATATCATAAAAAACCAGCTCGTCGGCGCCTTCATCGGCATAGCGTTTTGCCAGCGGGACGATGTCGCCAATGATCTCGTGGTTGCGGAACTGCACGCCTTTCACGACCTGACCATCGCGTACGTCCAGGCAAGGGATTATCCGTTTTGCCAGCATTGAATCGCCTCCGTCACAGTAAATTTACCTTCCAGCAGGGCCCGGCCCACAATCACACCCTGAACACCGGTACCGCGCAGCGCGGCCACGTCCTCTATATTACCGATACCGCCAGAAGACTGGAACGCTACCTGCGGATAACGCGCGCAGACCTCTTCATACAGCGAGACGTTGGAGCCCGCGAGCGTTCCGTCCCGGGAGATGTCCGTGCACAACACGTGCTTCAGACCAACGGGAAGATAGATATCGACCAGCTCTTCCAGCGTCACGCCGGAGTTTTCCTGCCAGCCGCTAACGGCCACCTGCTTATTACCCTGTTCATCAATACGCACGTCCAGCGCCAGGACCAGGGCATCTGCACCAAAGCGGCGGAACCAGCCTTTCACGGTCTCAGGATCTTTCACGGCGGTTGAACCCACCACCACGCGGGCCACGCCAGCGTCCAGCAGTGCCGCAACGTCATCTTCCGTACGCACGCCGCCGCCGACCTGGACGGGCACATCAACACCCGCAACAAGTTGTTTAAGCAGCGGGATCTGGCGTTTCGCCGGGTCTTTCGCGCCCGTTAAATCCACCAGATGCAGTACCTGCGCACCCTGGGCGGCATAATCCTGCAGACGCGGCAGCGGGTCATTTCCGTAGTCGCGCTGCTGGCCGTAATCGCCCTGATGCAGACGGACAACCGTGCCGTCAATTAAATCTAAAGCGGGAATAATCATCACATCTCCAGGAAGTTTTTCAGCAGCTGCGCACCCGCGGCGCCAGAGCGCTCCGGGTGAAACTGCACGCCGAAGAAATTGTCTTTCTGTACGGCCGCCGTGAACGCCTCACCGTAGGTGCACTGGGCGATCGTATTTACGTTCACCGGCATGGCGTAGCTGTGCACGAAGTAAAAATACGCGCCGTCTTCGATGCCGCGAAACAGCCTGTCGCCCGCTTTGGCGTAGACGCGGTTCCAGCCCATATGCGGCAGAGGCAGGCCGCGATCGGACATTTTCGGCACGTCTTCGTCAATAATGCCCAGCAGGTCAACGCCGTTGCTCTCTTCGCTGCGGCGGCCCAGGATCTGCATGCCCAGACAAATGCCCAGTACCGGTTGGGTACAGGCTTTGATCAGGTCGACCAGCTCGCGTTCGCGAATCTGATCCATCGCCGCCTGCGCGGTGCCCACGCCCGGTAAAAAGAGTTTGTCGGCGCGCAGCACCACGTCCGGGTCACGGCTCACCGCCGGCTCATAGCCGTGGCGCGCAATCGCCGATTTCACGGAGTTCAGGTTGGCGCATCCGGTATCCAGAATGACCACATTCATTACAGCACTCCTTTCGATGAAGGCAGGGCGTCACCTTCTACGCGAATTGCCTGACGAAGGGTACGGCCAAAGGCTTTGAAGAGGCTCTCCACGCGGTGGTGGTCATTCTTGCCCTTGGTCTTCAGGTGCAGCGTCAGGCCCATGGTGTAGGACAGTGAGCGGAAGAAGTGCTCCACCATTTCGGTGCTCAGATCGCCCACGCGCTGGTAGGTGAAATCGGCTTTATACTCCAGGTGCGGACGACCGGAGATGTCCATCGCGCAGCGCGCCAGACACTCATCCATCGGCAGGACAAAGCCGAAACGGTTAATGCCGCGCTTGTCGCCGAGCGCCAGCTTCAGGGCTTCACCCAGCGCCAGGCCGGTATCTTCTACGGTGTGGTGATCGTCTATATAGAGATCGCCTTTTACCGTAATTTCCATGCGGAAACCGCCGTGGGTGGCAATCTGGTCCAGCATGTGATCGAAGAAACCGACGCCGGTGTGGATCTTGCTGCCGCCTTCACGGTCCAGCCAGACCTTCACATCAATCTGCGTCTCTTTGGTGTTGCGCTCAACGTGGGAATAGCGGTCGCGTTTTGTCAGCTGCTCGCCAATCTTCGCCCAGTTAAGGTTGTTACGGTCGTAGCGCAGCCCCGCGATGCCCATGTTTTCCGCCAGCGTAATATCGGTGATGCGATCGCCGATAACATAGCTGTTGGTTTTATCCAGCGCATCTTCAGCCAGATAGCGCTCTACCAGCTTCACCTTTGGCTTACGGCAGTCGCACTCGTCGGCCGGCATGTGCGGGCAAATCAGCACTTCATCAAATACCACGCCCTGAGAGGTCAGCACCTGCATCATCAGATTATGCGGGCCGTCAAAGTCCGCCTGCGGGAAGCTGTCGGTACCCAGACCGTCCTGGTTGGTGATCATCACCAGCTTAAAGCCTGCTTTTTGAAGCTTGAGCAGCACCGGGATCACGTCCGGTTCAAAAGCCAGCTTGTCGAATCGGTCGACCTGAAAATCGGCTGGTGGCTCCGAAATAAGGGTGCCGTCACGATCGATGAAAAGGATCTTCTGGGTCATACTTTCTCCGCTTTCAGGGCGTCAATCACGCGCTGGCTCTCTGCACGGGTGCCTACGGTAATGCGCAGGCACCCGCTCAGAGAAGGTTGTTTATTCTGGTCTCGTAAGATAATGCCCTGATCCCATAAAGATTTAAATACGGCACTCGATGCGGTGAAGCGCACCAGGATGTAGTTAGTTTCCGAGTCGAATACCTGCTCCACGCAAGGGATATCCTTCAGGGCGGTCACCAGATACTGACGTTCCTCCAGGATTTGCGCCACGCGCTCGCGCATCGCGTTGATCCCCTGTGGCGTCAGCGCCTGTGCCGCAATATCGGCAACCGGCGTTGAGAGCGGGTACGGGGCGATCACTTTCAGCAGCAGGTCGATGACCTCTTTATTCGCCAGGGTGAATCCGCAGCGCAGGCCCGCGAGGGCAAAGGCTTTTGACAGCGTACGCAGCACCACCAGGTGCGGATATTCTTCCAGCCAGCCAGCCAGCGTCGCCTGCGGGCAGAACTCGATGTAGGCTTCGTCGGCAACCACCAGCGCTTTACCGCGCGTCATCTCCAGCAGGGTGCGAATATCCTGCGGGTTGATAATCTGTCCGGTCGGGTTGTTCGGGCTACAGACAAAGACAACTTTTACGCCATCGAGATTGTCGGCAATGCCCTGCAGATCCAGCTGCCAGTTCTCCAGCGCCTGCACGTTGCGGCACGCTACGCCGAAGGTTTCCGCGCTGACGCTGTACATGCCGTAGGTCGGTTGGCAGTACATCATCGCGTCTTTGCCCGGTTCGCAGAAGGCGCGGATCAGTAGTTCAATGCCCTCATCAGCGCCGCGGCTGACCAGCACCTGCTCCGGCTTCACTCCCGCATAGTGCGCGTAGTTTTCAATCACGGCCTTCGGCTGACACTCCGGATAGCGGTTCAGCGTTTGCTGCGACAGCTCAAACTGCACCGCCGTCGGGAATTCGTTGGCGTTCAGCCAGACATCTCCTTTGCCTCCGAGACGACGCGCGGACTGATAAGGCGTCAGGCGACGGACATTTTCGCGGGCTAATTCTTCAATGTTCATGCTTGCTCCTTCAGGGCTGCAACGCGCAGCGTAACGGCATTTTTGTGGGCGGTCAGCCGCTCGGCGGCGGCCAGGGTTTCAATAGTAGACGCCAGTGACGCAAAACCTTCGCGGGAGAGCTCCTGCACGGTCATGCGTTTCTGGAAATCCGCCAGGCCAAGGCTCGAACAGGTAGAGGTGTAGCCATACGTGGGCAGCACGTGGTTGGTGCCGGAGGCGTAATCGCCCGCGGACTCCGGTGACCAGTCGCCGAGGAACACCGAGCCCGCGCTGGTAATGCTGTCAACCAGATCGCGCGCGTTGCGGGTCTGAATAATCAGGTGCTCCGGGCCGTACTGGTTAGAAATGGCAATGCACTGGTCCAGATCGCGCGCCACAATCAGGCGGCTGGCCGCTAACGCCTGGCGTGCCGTGTCGGCGCGGGGCAGGTCGGCAAGCTGACGCTCCACGGCTTCGCCCACGCGTTTCGCCATATCGGCATCCGGCGTCAGCAGGATGACCTGCGAGTCCGGGCCGTGTTCCGCCTGAGAAAGCAGGTCGGAGGCGACGAAGTCCGGCGTTGCGCCGCTGTCAGCAATCACCAGCACCTCAGACGGACCGGCAGGCATATCGATGGCCGCGCCGTCCAGACGCTGGCTGACCTGGCGCTTGGCTTCGGTCACATACGCATTGCCCGGACCAAAAATTTTGTCGACCTTCGGAATGGATTCCGTGCCGAACGCCAGGGCCGAAATCGCCTGCGCGCCGCCCACTTTATAGACCGCCTGCACGCCGCACAGCTTCGCCGCGTAGAGGATCTCGTCGGCAATCGGTGGCGGCGAGCACAGCACCACTTTCTGACACCCGGCAATCCGCGCGGGAGTCGCCAGCATCAGTACGGTGGAGAACAGCGGGGCAGAGCCGCCGGGAATATAGAGGCCGACTGACGCAACCGGGCGCGTGACCTGCTGGCATCGCACGCCGGGCAGGGTTTCAACATCCACGGTCTGCAGCTTTTGCGCTGTGTGGAAGGTATCAATGTTTTTCACCGCGACGGCCATCGCCTGTTTGATGTCGTCACCCAGACGATTGCTGGCATCAATGATTTCCTGCTCGGTAACCTTTAATGCGCCGACTTCCGTCTTATCAAACTTTGCGCTGTATTCACGCAGCGCGTCATCGCCGCGGGCTTTGACGTTATCCAGGATCTCCGCCACGGTGCGTGAGATGCTTTCTGAGGCGGAAATCGCCGGGCGCATCAGCAGCTCGCGCTTCTGTGCGTCGCTACAGTTATTCCAGTCGATGATTGTGTTAAAGCTCATGGCCATTACTCCATCATCTTCTCAATAGGCAGCACCAGGATGGAGCTTGCGCCCAGCGCTTTCAGTTTTTCCATGGTTTCCCAGAACAGGGTTTCGCTGCTCACCATGTGCATCGCCACGCGCTGCTGATCGCCCGCCAGCGGCAGGATGGTTGGGCGCTCAGCGCCCGGCAGGAGGGCAATCACTTCATCCAGACGCTCGGTTGGGGCGTGCATCATGATGTATTTAGACTCACGCGCCTGAATCACGCCCTGAATACGGGTCAGCAGCTTGTCGATCAGCTGCTGCTTGGCATCGGCCATCTCGCCGTCGCGCTGAATCAGGCACGCTTTAGAGCGGTAGATCACTTCCACTTCGCGCAGACCGTTGGCTTCCAGCGTCGCGCCGGTAGAGACGAGGTCACAGATGGCGTCCGCCAGACCCGCACGCGGCGCCACTTCAACGGAGCCGTTCAGCAGGCAGGATTTAAACTGCACGCCTTTCTGGTCGAGATAACGCTTTAACAGGTGAGGGTAAGAGGTGGCAATACGTTTGCCGTTCAGCGCGGCCGGGCCTTCCCACGCTTCGTCAACCGGCGTAGCCAGGGACAGGCGGCAGCCGCCGAAGTCCAGACGACGCAGTGTGAAGTAACGCGGATCTTCGCCCTGCGCGCGGCGGGTCAGCAGCTCTTCTTCCAGCACGTTTTCCCCGATAATGCCGAGGTCAACGACGCCATCCATGACCAGGCCGGGAATATCGTCATCACGAACGCGCAGAATGTCGATGGGCATGTTTTCAGCCAGAGCAATCAGGCGCTGGGTGTGCAGGTTAATTTTAATCCCGCAGCGGGCCAGCAGTTCGCGTGAATCGTCGCTCAAACGGCCTGATTTTTGAATAGCTATGCGTAAGCGTGAGTTATCTAACATTCTTTATTCCTCGTTAACCTGTTTTAACCTGTCTGAATTCGGTCCAAAAAAAAGCCCCCGGAAGAAGATCTTCCGGGGGCTTTTTCATGCGTTCATGCACCACTGGAAGATCCAAACGTCTTCCAGCACACATCGCCTGAAAGACTAGTCAGGATGATGGTGATGATGGTGGTGTTTAAATTGAACGCGTGTCATATAAATTCTCGATGAATGCTTATTCATTTGATGTCTTTTAACCTAAACCAGTTGTACGACATATTGCAAGGGCTTTTTTTGATCATTAATTCATTTCATATTGATGCTATGAATTGTGTGTTCTGCCGGGCTGGCGTAGCCTGATAAAAGACGAGTGAGAGTCAGGAGAATTCGCATGAAAAAGGTCGCGATTGTCGGTTTAGGATGGCTGGGAATGCCGCTGGCGATGTCATTAGCCGCGAAAGGCTGGCAGGTGACCGGGAGCAAAACCACGGCGGATGGGGTAGAGGCAGCGCGCATGTGCGGTATTGACGGCGTTGAACTGCGCCTTGAACCGGAGCTGGTGTGTGATGCTGACGATCTGGACACGCTGATGAACGTCGATGCGCTGGTGATCACGCTCCCCGCGCGGCGCAGTGGCCCGGGCGAGTCGTTTTATCTGCAGGCGATGCAGGAGATCGTCGACAGCGCGCTGGCGCACCATGTTCCGCGTATCATTTTTACCAGCTCGACGTCGGTGTATGGCGAAGTTGAGGGCGTGGTGAAAGAGAGTTCCGAGCGCCGTCCAGTGACGGCGAGCGGTCAGGTTCTGAAAGAGCTGGAAGACTGGCTGCATAATCTTCCCGGCACGCAGGTCGATATTGTACGTCTGGCGGGGCTGGTGGGTCCAGGCCGCCATCCGGGACGCTTTTTTGCCGGTAAGTCTGCGCCAGACGGCCAGCATGTCGTCAATCTTGTGCATCTTGACGATGTTGTAGGCGCGATTGAGCTACTCTTACAGGCTCCGAAAGGTGGACACATCTATAATATATGTGCACCTTCTCATCCGGCGCGCAGCACGTTTTACCCGCTAATGGCACGTCAGCTGGGCCTGGCGGCGCCGGTTTTCGGTGAGGCAAAGGATGACAGTAAAGGCAAAATTGTTGATGGCAATCGCATTTGTCATGAGCTGGGGTTTGAGTATCAGTATCCCGATCCGCTGGTGATGCCAATGGAATAAGACCCGCAGCGGAGACGATCGCGCACCAGAAGGGGGCGAGCATGAAACCGCTGCTGGATGTTCTTATTATTCTGGATGCTCTGGAAAAAGAGGGGAGCTTTGCCGCTGCGTCAGCAAAGCTCTACAAAACCCCATCTGCGCTGAGCTATACCGTTCAAAAACTGGAAAGCGACCTCAATATCCAGATCCTCGATCGCTCCGGACACCGCGCACGTTTCACCCGTACCGGACAGATGCTGCTGGAAAAAGGCCGTGAAGTCCTCCATACCGTTCGTGAGCTCGAAAAACAGGCCGTAAAACTCCATCAGGGTTGGGAAAACGAGCTGGTTATTGGCGTGGATGATACCTTTCCGTTTTCTCTCCTGACGCCGCTGATTGAAGCCTTCTATCAACACCACAGCGTGACCCGGCTTATCTTTATCAACGGTGTGCTGGGTGGCTCCTGGGATGCCTTAACGCAGGGCAGGGCGGACATTTTCGTCGGTGCACTCCATGAGCCTCCCCAGCTGAGTGATTTTGGTTTTGCCCGGCTGGGCGTGCTCGAGCAGGTATTTGCCGTGGCGCCCCATCACCCGCTGGCTCAGGAACCCGAGCCGCTTAACCGTCGCGTGATTAAAGGCTACCGCGCCATCGTGGTCGGGGACAGCTCTCGTCCGGAATGCTCGGTCTCCTCGCAGCTGCTTGATGAGCAGGAAGCTATTACCGTTTTCGACTTTAAAACCAAGCTGGAACTGCAAATAAGCGGCCTGGGCTGCGGCTATTTACCTCGCTATCTGGCGCAGCGGTTTATTGACAGCGGCGCGCTTGTTGAAAAACAGGTACTTGCTCAAAGCAGTAATGAATCGGTGTGGGTAGGCTGGAATGAACAAACTGCCGGGCTTGCAAGCGCCTGGTGGCGAGACGAGATTTTAGCAAATAGTGCTATCGCCGCCGTTTACTCTCAGCCCGGCGTCCAGAAATCAGCCAGTTAGTAAAAAGAAAATTGTCCCATGCTTTGCAAAGTATTGCCTTTTGTATCCGATGTGGGGCAAAATGCGGCCGCTGCAACCAAATGAATAATCGACGATATAAAAGGCGTCGGTTATTTTTTTTTGCATGTACGAAACGAAACTAAAAACCAAGAGGCCGGGCTTCGTACCGGATAGATATTTACTAAAATCCGACAGTTGTTGTCGCTGAGGAAGAAAGAAATGGGGCACTTTTTCGCTTACGTGGCGGTTATCACCGTAAAGGAGAATAACTATGTCGCATAACGCAACTCCAAACACCTCTCGCGTGGAATTACGTAAAACGCTTACGTTGATTCCGGTTGTTATGATGGGCCTTGCCTATATGCAACCGATGACGCTGTTCGATACATTCGGTATCGTATCAGGCCTCACAGACGGTCATGTGCCGACGGCTTATGGCTTCGCGCTGATTGCGATCCTCTTTACCGCGCTGAGCTACGGTAAACTGGTGCGTCGCTATCCGTCTGCCGGTTCCGCCTACACCTATGCCCAGAAATCCATCAGCCCGACAGTTGGCTTTATGGTGGGCTGGTCTTCGCTGCTCGACTATCTGTTCGCGCCGATGATCAACATTCTGCTGGCAAAAATTTATTTTGAAGCGCTGGTGCCGTCGATTCCATCCTGGATGTTCGTCGTGGCGCTGGTGGCCTTTATGACTGCCTTTAACCTGCGCAGCATTAAGTCCGTTGCCAACTTTAACTCCGTGATCGTCGTCCTTCAGGTTGTCCTGATTGCCGTTATTCTTGGCATGGTGATTTACGGTGTGTTCCACGGTGAAGGTGCCGGCACTCTGGCGAGCAGCAAGCCGTTCTGGTCTGGTGATGCCCATGTGATCCCGATGATTACCGGGGCAACCATTCTGTGCTTCTCCTTTACCGGTTTTGACGGCATCAGCAACCTGTCTGAAGAAACGAAAGATGCAGAGCGCGTGATCCCTCGTGCAATCTTCCTGACAGCGCTGATTGGTGGTCTGATCTTTATTTTCTCGACCTATTTCCTGCAGCTGTACTTCCCGGATATCTCCCGCTTCAAGGATCCGGATGCATCTCAGCCGGAAATCATGCTCTATGTGGCGGGTAAAGCGTTCCAGGTTGGCGCGCTGATCTTCTCCACTATTACCGTACTGGCGTCCGGTATGGCCGCGCATGCAGGCGTTGCGCGTCTGATGTACGTGATGGGCCGCGATGGCGTATTCCCGAAAAGCTTCTTCGGCTACGTGCATCCAACCTGGCGTACCCCGGCGATGAACATCATCCTGGTCGGTGCCATTGCGCTGCTGGCGATTAACTTTGACCTGGTGATGGCAACGGCGCTGATTAACTTCGGTGCGCTGGTGGCGTTCACCTTTGTTAACCTGTCGGTTATCTCTCAGTTCTGGATCCGTGAAAAGCGTAACAAGACGCTGAAAGATCACTTCCAGTATCTGTTCCTGCCGATGTGCGGTGCCCTGACCGTGGGCGCGCTGTGGGTTAACCTGGAAGAGAGCTCTATGGTGCTTGGCCTGATTTGGGCGGGTATCGGCCTGATTTACCTGGCCTGCGTCACGAAGAGCTTCCGTAACCCGGTTCCACAGTACGAAGACGTCGCGTAATGACTCGCCGGGTGGCGCTAGCGCTTGCCCGGCCTACAAAACGACACACCCGTAGGCCTGTGCCAGCGGGCAAAAAAAAGCCGGAGACATCGCCTCCGGCTTTTTTTATACCCCTCGCTCAGACAATCTCTTGAGCGTACTGGAACAGGGATTTCAACAGCGCCTGTTTCTCAGCATTTCCTTCATACTGGCCATAAAGCATTTCCAGCTCCTGGGCATAGCTGTTAAGAAACTCCTGGGTAAAGACATTGCGACGATGCTGCAGCCAGCGATCCTGCTCTGCCTCGTCCAGCGTGCCGGGGAAGTTACGCGCGCGGTAGTTAAACATCAGCTTTTCGATGCGTTTATCGGCGAAAGTAATATCCAGCGCCGGTAAGTTACGCGGCTCGGTTTGCAGAACGATATTCATCGCCGCGCGGTCGGCATCGCTGAAGAAGCCGTTGTAGAGCTGGGCATCCACGTTTTCAGACGGCACGAACGGCTCCGCCTCGGCAAAGATAGCAACCACTTTCTCGCGCACCTGCGGGTTTTCGCGCAGCACTTTCAGGTTATCGAGGCAGTGCTGCCGGTTAATGCCCAGTCTGTCCGCATCTTCCGGGCGCAGCGTATTCGCCTGCGCGAGTACCGGACATTTATTGATATGCACCAGTTTGACCGGCACCGCAGGCAGATCGCCGAGCTCATTTTTCGGGGTGTAAAGCCGTTCGCGCAGGCTGTCGCTGTCGAGCTCGAGCAGCGGCGAAATATCGCCGGCTAAATCCACCATGATGACCGCATTACGATTGTCCGGATGCCAGGCCAGCGGGGCAACCCAGCTGGTATTACCGCGCCAGGCGCCAAACATGCCGGAAATATGCACCAGGGGTTTCATCTGCGGCACGTCGATAAGGGTCATGAGCTTCTGCTTGCTGCGGTGGCTCAGCAGATACTCAAACAGCCGGGGCTGCGCGTTTTTCACCAGTTTCGCCATGGCAATGGTGGCATAGACGTCCGCCATCGCGTCGTGGGCATTGCTGTGCTCGATGCCGTTGGCGCGCGTCAGGTGTTCCAGCCGGAAGCTGGTCAGCCCTTCCTCATTTTCAGGCCAGTTAATGCCCTCAGGACGCAGGGCATAACAGGCGCGCATGATGTCGAGCAAATCCCAGCGTGAATTGCGGTTCTGCCAGCTCCAGGCATAGGGATCGTAGAAGTTGCGATAAAAGATGTTGCGCGTCACTTCGTCATCGAAGCGGATGTTGTTGTAACCGACCACGCAGGTATTGGGGACGGTAAACAGATCGTGGATGCGTCGGGCGAATTCTGCCTCGTTAACGCCTTTCTCGCGCGCTTCCTGAGGCGTGATCCCGGTGACCATGACCGCCCCGGGCTGCGGCAGGTAGTCATCAGCCGGTTTGCAGTAAAAGACCTCAGGCTCGCCAATAATGTTGAATTCGTCGTCGGTACGAATGGCGGCAAACTGCGCCGGTCGGTCCAGCGCCGGGTGCGTGCCAAAGGTTTCGTAGTCATGAAATAAAAAAGTCGGGCGAGCGGCAGAGTCAGACACCAGTAATACCATCCTGTTAAAAAATGACGTCACTATGGTAAACGATCGTGCGGTTCAGACCGAATAAAAAGCACCGCCGTGACGCAAATTTGCGCGCCAGCTTCAGAGAAAAATCTGCGTTCTGTCACATTTTTTTGCAATTAAGCCAGGTAACGACATCAGAACTCCCGTAAAAAGGTCATCGATTTTTAATGACCTGAGGATATACCGTTGAAACGCCGTCTGTTTATTGCTGTTTCTTTACTCGCTTCGAGTGTCTCATCTGCTTTTGCGGCCGAACCACTGGATTTTTCGCCGCAGGCTCCGGCCATTCAGGCTGGCTCCTGGGTGCTGATGGACTACACGACTGGTCAGATCTTAACGGCGGGCAACGAACATCAACAACGCAATCCGGCGAGCCTGACCAAGCTGATGACGGGGTATGTGGTTGATCGGGCCATTGATAGCCATCGCATTACGCCGGACGACATTGTCACCGTCGGGCGTGACGCGTGGGCAAAAGGCAACCCGGTTTTTGACGGCTCGTCGCTGATGTTCCTGAAAGAGGGCGATCGCGTCTCGGTGCGTGATTTAAGCCGCGGTCTGATCGTCGATTCCGGCAACGACGCCTGCGTGGCGCTGGCCGATCACGTGGCGGGCGGTCAGCCGCAGTTTGTGAAGATGATGAACGACTACGTGCAGAAGCTGAACCTGCGCGATACGCACTTTGAAACCGTCCACGGGCTGGACGCGCCGGGCCAGCACAGCTCGGCCTATGACCTGGCCGTACTTTCCCGGGCCATCATTCACGGCGAGCCTGAGTTTTACCATATGTACAGCGAAAAGAGCCTGACCTGGAACGGGATCACCCAGCAAAACCGTAACGGCCTGCTGTGGGATAAAACCATGAACGTGGACGGGCTTAAAACGGGGCACACCTCGGGAGCGGGCTTTAACCTGATTGCCTCCGCTGTTGACGGGGAGCGTCGTTTAATCGCGGTGGTGATGGGGGCGGACAGCCCGAAAGGACGTGAGGACCAGGCCCGGAAACTGCTGCACTGGGGGCAGCAGAACTTCGATACGGTGCAAATCCTGCACAACGGTAAAAAAGTGGGGACAGAGCGTATCTGGTACGGTGATAAGGAGCAGGTGAAACTGGGCACCGACCAGGACTTCTGGCTGGCCCTGCCGAAAGCGGAAGTGCCGAACATCAAAGCCAAATACGTGCTGGATAAAAAAGAGCTGGAAGCGCCGATTGCTGCGCATCAGCGGGTCGGGGAGATCCAGCTCTATGACCGCGACAAGGTGGTGGCGCACTGGCCGCTGGTGACGCTGGAAGCCGTTGATAAAGGTGGACTGTTCTCTCGCATGAGCGATTATCTCCACCACACGCTTTAACCGCTGATGGGCAGACTGGCAGGGTTGCGAGTCTGCTCACATAATAAACACTCCTCGTTTGCCGATAATAGTAATCCAGCCTTATAGTGTATAAATATACAGTAATAAATGGAGGCAGCATGGACTACAGCATCAAGCAGCAACATAAACGTAAGATTGCCGGTTTTCATTTGGTCGGACCGTGGGAACAAACGGTAAAACAGGGCTTTGAACAGCTGGTGATGTGGGTGGACGGGCGCCACATTGAGCCGCTGGAGTGGGTTGCGGTCTATTACGATAACCCCGACGAGGTCCCGGCAGAAAAACTGCGCTGCGATACGGCCGTTACGGTGCCGGACGATTTCGTTATTCCGGAAAACAGCGAGGGCGTCATGATGACGGAAATCGCGGCTGGGGATTATGCCGTGGCGACGGCGCGTGTGGAAAACTATGACTTCGCCACGCCGTGGTATCAGTTCTTTAATTCCCTGCTGCAGGACAATAAGTACCAGATGGCGCTCAAACCCTGCTTCGAGCGCTATCTTAATGACGGCAATGCAGACGGCTACTGGGATATCGAAATGTATATCGCGGTAGAGCATAAAACGGCTTAAGCCTGCTAAATGAAGGGTTTTTCAGCCGGGAGCGATCCGCCCGGCTGAAAACACAGTACAATTGTGATTTGCCGTGTAGCTGGAGAGCGGGTGTGCGTCCCGACAAATCATTAACCCCTTTTGAAATTCGGTTGTACAAACATTACCGCGTGGTGCACGGGTGTCGCATCGCGCTGGCTTTCGTATTGACGTTTGTGCTGGTCCGTTTGCTGGATGTTCCGGAAGGGACGTGGCCGCTGATCACCCTGGTAGTGGTAATGGGGCCCATCTCGTTTTGGGGGAACGTTGTTCCGCGCGCCTTCGAGCGAATTGGCGGGACGGTTTTAGGCTCGGCCCTTGGGCTTATTGCCCTTAAGCTGGAGCTTATCTCGTTTCCGGTGATGCTGGCATGGTGCGGTGCCGCCATGTTCCTGTGCGGCTGGCTGGCGTTGGGCAAAAGACCGTATCAGGCCTTGCTGATTGGGATTACTCTCGCGGTGGTTGTCGGTGCGCCCGCCGGGGATATGACCACGGCGCTGTGGCGAAGCGGGGATGTCATCCTGGGGTCATTGCTGGCAATGCTTTTCACCGGTATCTGGCCGCAGCGGGCTTTTCTGCACTGGCGTATTCAGATGGCGAACTACGTCACCGCCTTTAACCGCGTCTATCAGGCCGGTTTTTCCCCGAATCTGGTCGAACGTCCCCGGCTGGAAAAGCATCTGCAAACGATCCTCAACGATGTGGTCAAAATGCGCGGCCTGATCACGCCTGCCAGCAAAGAAACCCATATTCAGAAATCGATTTTCGAAGCCATCCAGACGGTAAGCCGCAATCTGGTCTGCATGCTTGAACTGCAGATCAACGCGCACTGGGCCTCGCGTCCCAGCCATCTGTTAATGCTGAACGCGCAAACCCTCAAAGAGACCCAGCAGATGACGCAGCAAACGCTGTTGACCATTGCCCATGCGCTCTATGAAGGGAACCCGCAGCCGATACTGGCCAACAGCGAGCGGCTGAATGAGATCGTCGCGGAGCTGAAGCAGTTAATCAATGAACGCCAGAGCGATAACGTGGCGGAAACGCCTATTCATGGCTACGTCTGGCTGAGCATGGAACTGGCGCGGCAGCTTGAGCTGTTATCGCACCTTATTTGCCGGGCGCTGCGCAAATAAAAGGCTTATGTGACGCCTGCTGCTTCGATTCAGCAGCAATTGGGGTTATGATAGCTTTAAACGATATACTCATTGTCATTCGCAGCCGCTGTCAGTAAGGTTATTGTTACAACGGTTGCCTTAACGAATCCGAATCTCACATTATCAGGGGTGTAAAAATGGAAACTACCAAGCCTTCGTTCCAGGATGTTCTGGAATTCGTCCGCCTGTTCCGCCGCAAAAACAAGCTGCAGCGTGAAATCCAGGACGTTGAGAAGAAGATCCGTGACAACCAGAAACGTGTTCTGCTGCTCGACAACCTGAGCGACTACATCAAGCCAGGTATGAGCGTTGAAGCTATTCAGGGCATCATCGCCAGCATGAAGAGCGACTATGAAGACCGCGTTGATGACTACATCATCAAAAATGCTGAGCTGTCCAAAGAGCGTCGTGACATCTCTAAAAAGCTGAAAGTGATGGGCGAAATCAAAAACGGCGAAGCAAAAAGCGAGTAATCGCAGCGAATAGTGAAAAAGGCTCTCTGGTGACAGAGAGCCTTTTTTTATGATTCAGAACGCGGCTGTAGCTGATAAATCCAGGCCTGAACCTGCTTGCCTTCAAGGGTGGTCACCGTGACCTCAACCCGATCGTAGCCGTCTTCAAATTCGTCCAGCATTTGCCAGTGTGCGGCAAGGTTATCCGAGATAAACAGATAGCCTTCGACGCGGGGGCCGTCAGGGTGGAGCACAATTCCCGGGAAGTCCGCCGCGGCGCCCCAGCCGCGTTCGTAAAACGTGCCGGATACGGAACCGGCCAGCCATTCGCCGCCGATGTTTTCAAGAATATGCGCATTAGAGTGGCCCGGGCGCAGCGTGCCGTAGACAAACAGAGCGTTCATTTTCCCTCATCCGCAAAGCAAAAAGCCTGCTTTAAAAGCAGGCTTTTTAAATTTGGCTCCTCTGACTGGACTCGAACCAGTGACATACGGATTAACAGTCCGCCGTTCTACCGACTGAACTACAGAGGAATCGTTGTGGAGGCTTATCTTAGCGGCGAAAAAAGTTTTGTCAAACCTGATCTTAGGGAAAATCGACTGATTGCTGATTCTGTCGTCAGTTTGTTGTAAATCCACACATCTTTTTCTGGAAAATACTTTGCAGGATTAGCATTTGTCCCCCATCATTTGAAATGGAGTTTCAACTTTTCTCGCTAAGGTCCATTTTGAACGTCACTGCCTCCTTACGCCAGGCGATAACTCGCACGCCATGGTATGCAAAACGTAAAAGCTATCGTGTCCTGTTCTGGCGTGAAATCACCCCTCTTGCCGTGCCTATCTTCCTGGAAAATACCTGCGTTCTGCTGATGGGGGTTTTGAGCACTTTCCTGGTGAGCTGGCTGGGAAAAGAGGCGATGGCTGGGGTTGGGCTAGCGGACAGCTTTAACATGGTGGTGATCTCGTTCTTTGCCGCCATAGACCTGGGGACGACGGTGGTGGTGGCCTTTAGCCTCGGCAAGCTTGATCCCAAACGTGCACGCGAGGCGGCCCGCCAGTCGCTGATGATCATGACCATTTTTTCGATCGTTCTGGCGGCGGTGATCCACTATTTCGGTAAAGAGATTATCGATTTTGTCGCCGGGGAGGCCACGAACGAGGTTAAAGACCTGGCGCTGACCTACCTGGAAATGACCGTCTTAAGCTATCCGGCGGCGGCCATTGCGCTGATTGGCAGCGGCGCGCTGCGCGGGGCGGGCAACACCAAAATTCCGCTGCTGATCAACGGCGGGATGAATATCCTGAATATCATTATCAGCAGCGTGCTGATCTATGGCGTGTTCTCGTGGGAGGGGCTGGGGTTCGTCGGTGCCGGACTGGGATTAACCATTTCACGCTATATCGGTGCGGCAGCCATCATCGGGGTACTGATGGCGGGGATTACCCCCTCCCTTCGTCTGACGCTAAAAAGCTATTTCCGCCCTTTTAATTCGCCATTATCTGGGAAGTGATGGGGATCGGCATTCCCGCCAGCATTGAATCGGTGTTATTCAACGGCGGGAAGCTGCTCACGCAGATGTTTGTCGCTGGGATGGGCACCGACGTTATCGCCGGTAACTTTATAGCCTTCTCTATTGCCTCGCTGATTAACCTGCCGGGTAACGCGCTGGGTTCGGCATCGACCATTATTACGGGTAAGCGGCTCGGGAAAGGGCAGATAGGCCAGGCGGAGCGGCAGCTGCGGCACGTGTTCTGGCTGTCGACCATTGGACTGACGCTGATCGCCTGGGGAACCGCGCCGTTTGCCGGGCTGATGGCCTCGTTCTATACCCACGAAGACGACGTTAAAGAGGTTGTTAAGATCCTCATCTGGCTCAACGCGGCCTTTATGCCCATCTGGGCGGCCTCATGGGTATTGCCCGCCGGGCTGAAAGGAGCGCGCGACGCCCGCTTTGCGATGTGGGTATCGATGCTCGGCATGTGGGGATGTCGCGTTGTCGCGGGGTATACGCTCGGGGTGATGCTCGGATGGGGGGTGGTCGGCGTCTGGCTGGGGATGTTCCTCGACTGGGCCGTGCGGGGCGCGCTGTTCTACTGGCGGATGGTCAGCGGGCGCTGGCTGTGGAAATATCCGCGAAAAAATGCCTGACAATTGCGCGAAGTGGAGAATAATTCGGCAAACGATCGGAAATATGCATTCTGCCTTTGACATCATGGGGGAGCATCGATAATATGCGCCCCGTTCACACGATTCCTCTGTAGTTCAGTCGGTAGAACGGCGGACTGTTAATCCGTATGTCACTGGTTCGAGTCCAGTCAGAGGAGCCAAATTTAAAAAGCCTGCTTTTAAAGCAGGCTTTTTGCTTTTCTGCGCAAGGTAAATGCAAAACGGCAACCTCGTTGCCGTTTTTAGTGTTTGCACCCTCTCCCGTGGGAGAGGGTTGGGGTGAGGGCACCAGACCGCACGAAATTACACACCAATCGGCGCCGTCGCTTCCTCCAGCCACGGACGCGCATCGCTATTCACCAGAGGTGAAAGCACCTCGCGTACCTGCCGGTGATACGCATCCAGCCACTGCTTTTCCTGCTCGCTCAGCAGATGCAGCTCAACCTGACTTAAGTCGATCGGGATCAGCGTCAGCGAGGCAAATTTGCAGAACCCCGGACGGCTCTCCACAATCTCAACCTGGTTTTCAATACGAATACCGTGGCTGTCGCCCAGATAGTAGCCCGGCTCGATAGTCATGATATTGCCCGCCACCAGCGGCCATGGATTGAACTTTTTGGCGATGCGATGCGGGTTCTCGTGGATCAGCAGCTGGTGCCCCACGCCGTGTCCCGTACCGTGATCGTAATCCAGCCCCATCTCCCACAGCGGGCGACGCGCAAACGCATCCAGCTGATGCCCCTGAGTCCCGGAAGGGAACTGCAGGGTAATGAGCGACAGAAAGCCTCTCAGCACGGCAGTGTAGTGCAGGCGCTGCTGCGGATCGACTTTCCCCCACGCCAGCGTACGCGTGGCGTCGGTGGTGCCGTTAACATACTGGCCGCCGGAATCGTTCAGGTAAAAATGGTCATGGCCGATGGGCTTATTGCTGGCCTCGCTCGAGTGATAGTGGCACATCGCCGCATTGCTCGAAGAGGCGGAGATGGTTGCAAAACTCTGCTCGATGAACCCGGGCTGCTGTTGACGAAACGCAAGCTGCTGCGCCTGCGCGTCCAGCTCGGTGAGCGGTTTTCCTGCCGCCTCGCGCCGCGGCACTTCACGGCTCAGCCAGGCGAGGAAGTTGACCCACGCGGCCCCGTCCTGGTGATGGCACTCGCGATAGCCTGCCAGCTCGACCGGATTTTTAGTCGCTTTCATCAGGGTGATGGGGTCAGTCCGCCAGACAATTTCTCCCCGTGGCTCAACGGCGAAGCGCAGGGCCACCGGCGCGGAATCGGCATCAATCATCACCCGTTTGCCTTCAGCAATCTGCTGGCAGCGTTCAATAAAGGTATCCTGCGGGGCAACGGTGAACGCACTGCGCACACCGTCAGGCAGGGCGCTGAGCTTATTGTCGTTAACAAACCACTCAACGCTACCATCACGGCTGAGCAGGGCGAAGGAAAGAGGAACCGGGCTAAAGGGGATATCTGATCCACGCACGTTTAGCAGCCAGGCGATGTTATCCGGCAGCGTCACGGCGAGGAAATCAGCATTGTGTTCTGCCAGCACGGCGGCGACGCGCTGGCGTTTGTCCGCGCTGCGTTCACCGCTGTGTTCAACCGGCATTTCACGGATAAGCCCCGCCGGTGCGGCAGGGCGATCGGTCCATAGCGTGTCAAACGGCGAGGCCTTCAGAGGCACCAGCTCGCACGGCGTGGCTGACAGCTGCTCAAACTCTGAATTGATCATCAGCAGCGCGTCAAAACCGATGCGGGTTCCTGCCTCAACGTTTTCTGCCAGCCATTCTGCCAGCGGCTCGTTGTGAAGGTGGTGGATCTCAACCTCATCCGTATTGACCTGAACGCGTGCCTGAACCTGATAGCGCCCGTCGACGAACAGCAGCGCTTTGTTTTTCAGCACCAGCGCCACGCCGGCCGAGCCGTCAAAGCCCGTCAGCCAGGCCAGCTTTTCGTCGTAAGGCGCGCAGTATTCGCTCTGCCAGGCATCCGCCCGCGGGACGATCATCCCGTCGAGATGGCTGGCCTCAAGCCAGTGGCGCAGGGCAGAGAGCGGTGATGTGCTGGACATTGTTTTTCCTTATCGTTATTAGCGGAACGGCGGCTCGTTGAAGGTGCGCAGCTTGCGCGAATGCAGCTTGTCGCCCTCCGCGCGAAGTAAATCAATCGCACGAATACCAATCTGCAGATGCTCTGAGATAGCCCCTTCATAGAAACGGTTGGCCTGGCCCGGAAGCTTAATTTCGCCGTGCAGCGGCTTATCGGAGACGCACAGCAGCGTGCCGTAAGGAACGCGGAAGCGATATCCCTGGGCGGCAATGGTGGCGCTCTCCATATCGATCGCTACCGCGCGGCTCAGGTTGAACCGCAGCGCGGAGGCGGAGTAGCGCAGCTCCCAGTTGCGGTCATCCGTTGTGACGACCGTGCCGGTGCGCAGGCGCTGTTTAACCTCTTCGCCCGGCATGCCGCTGACCTCTTTGGTAGCGTCATACAGCGCGCGCTGTACTTCGGCGATGCTCGGGATTGGGATATCCGGCGGCAGGACCGCATCAAGCACGTGGTCATCGCGCAGATAGGCGTGGGCCAGCACGTAGTCGCCAATCAGCTGGCTTTCGCGCAGGCCGCCGCAGTGGCCAATCATCAGCCATACGTCCGGGCGCAGTACCGCCAGATGGTCGCAGATGGTCTTGGCATTTGACGGGCCAACGCCGATGTTAATCAGCGTGATGCCCTGACCGTCGGCGGTGATCAGGTGCCAGGCGGGCATCTGGTGTTTTTTCCACGCCAGGTCGGAGATCGCCTGCTCGGGGGCTTCGGTTTCAGCGGTGATCCAGATCCCACCCGCGCAGGACAGCGCGATATACGGGCTTTCCGGGTCGAGGATCTGGCTGCAGCCCCAGCGGACAAACTCGTCGACGTAACGGGTGTAGTTGGTAAAGAGCACGAACGGCTGGAAATGTTCGACTGGCGTACCGGTGTAGTGGCGCAGGCGCGCCAGGGAGAAATCGACCCGGCGGGCATCAAAATGCGACAGGGGAGAAAATTCTGCCGGATGATAAATCCCGTCGGCCGTCTCATCGCCAATCTGGGAAAGCTCGGTGGTCGGGAAGTGGCGGGTCAGCCCCGCGCTCATGGAGCGGTCAAGGGTTAACGCCGAACCGTCAATCACGTAGGGATAGGGGATCTCATGCTGGGAGGGCTCAACGGCAATGTGCGCGCCGTAATCCTGGTACAGCAGCGTGAGTTGTTCTTCAAGATACGGGCGGAACAGCGCAGGGCGGGTGACGGTGGTGCTGTAGCAGCCGGAGTGGGTAAAACGGGCGTAGGCGCGGGTTTTGGGATTACTGCTGGCGCTGCCGTCCCAGGTCACAGAGAGCGATGGATAAACAAAAAGGCCCTCGGTTCTGGCCTTTTGGTCGGGAAGTTTCCCTGTTTCGATATATTCGCTGATGGCGCCGCGCAGCGCGTTGACGGACTGTTCATACAGCGCGTCGAGTTTTTCCAGCGCCTGAGCCGGGGTCAGGCTGGAGCCCTTATTATTCATCTCTGTCTCCTTGTTCCACAGGTGTGCGACTCTACCCGATAGTATGTCACACGCCCGTGAAACAAAAGGGAGATCAGCCGTGGCTCGTCTCTTTCATCAGCAGCGCCGTTGCCGCCGACAGCAGGCAGCCGGCGAGCAGATAAATCGCCACGCTGTGCCAGTTGCCGCCGGAGAAGGTCACCAGCGCGGCGGCAATAAACGGCGTAAATCCGCCACCGACCACGCTTGCGACCTGGTAGCCCACGCCCGCGCCGCTGTAGCGGTAGCTTGCGCCAAACAGCTCGGTGAACATCGGCTGCTGCACGCACACCACCATGTCGTGAGCGATGTTGGCGAGCATGATGGCGAAGAAGACAATCCAGAAGATCGACTGCGCCTCCAGCGCCATAAAGAATGGCCAGGCGCTGAGGGTGCCAATCAGCGCCCCGGTGATGTAAACGCGACGGCGGCCAAACCTGTCCGCCAGCCACGCGAAGCAGGGGATTGTCAGGCAGCTGATCCCGCCGACCAGCAGGCCAATATTCAGGAACAGCTCGCGCGGCAGACCGAGATTCTGCGTCGAGTAGTTCAGGGCAAACGCGGTGACGATATACATCGTCAGCAGCTCGCACAGGCGCAGGGCGATAATTTTCAGAAAAGCGCCAGGGTGCTGAACCAGCGCTTCCATCACAGGCAGACGCTTTTTGGCGAGCGGTTTTTCCCGCTGCTGCTGTTCGAATTCCGCGGACTCTTCCATCCCGTTGCGGATCCACAGCGCGGCGATGACCAGCACGATGCTGAAGATGAACGGAATGCGCCAGCCCCAGCTCAGGAACTGCTCGTCGGTAGTAAGCTGGCTGATTAGCGATACCAGCCCGGTGGAAAGCAGAAGGCCTACGCCGTACCCGACCTGTACGCCGCTGCTGTAAAACGCTTTTCTGTGCTTCGGCGCGCTCTCAACGGACAGCAGCGCCGCGCCGCCCCATTCGCCGCCTACGGCGAAGCCCTGGATGGCGCGCAGGGTGACCAGCAGTACCGGTGCCCACCAGCCGATAGAGGCAAACGAGGGGAGAATACCGATAAGCGCGGTGGCGATCCCCATCATCCAGACGGTGAGCATCAGCATGCGCTTGCGGCCCAGGCGGTCGCCGAAGTGGCCGAAGATCACCCCGCCCAGCGGGCGAAACAGAAAGCCGACGCCGAAGGTGGCAAACGCGGCAAGTGTACCCATCGCGGGGCTGACCTGAGGAAAAAACTCGCGGTTAAACACCAGGGCGGCAGTGATGCCGTAAAGCAGAAAATCATACCAGTCGACGACGGCACCCGCGAAGCTGCCTAAGGCTGCGCGGCGGGCACGATTGAGCGAAGGTGTCTCCTCGTTGGGACGATCGGAGATGAGGGTGGAGTCCATAGTTGTCCTGTCCGTACTGATTTTTAATTATTGGTATAAGAAAAGGTCACTCACAAAGCAGCCGTCATATAAACGGAACCTATGAGACTACCGCGACAAAACGCCTGAGAAAACGTTTTTATCTTTCCGGAAGGCGCTGAATAAATAAATTTCATCTACACCTGCGCCGTATAATTATGTCTTCCCGGCTCCGTTAAGTGCTGAATGGTTTACAGTAATAGTGACCGCCGCGTGAGTTAAGCTGAGGGAATAATGATGCAACGCACCTTTTCGGCATTCTGGATGATTCTGTTTTTATTCGTCGCACCGCTTCATGCGGAGCCCAACGTCTATGGTGAACAGCGTATCAGCGGCTGGTGGAATGCGCTGACGGATGATATTTCACAAACCTGGGAAGAGCCCCAACGTTACGACCTGTACCTGCCGTTTCTGAGCTGGCACGCTCGCTTTATGTACGACAAGGAAAAAACGGACAATTACAATGAAATGCCGTGGGGCGGTGGTCTGGGCGTTTCCCGCTATAACGAAGAGGGCAACTGGAGCGCGCTTTTCGCGATGATGTTCAAGGACTCGCACAACGAATGGCAGCCCGCGATGGGCTATGGCTGGGAGAAGGGCTGGTATCTGGATAATGCCAAAGATTTCCGCCTCGGGCTCGGTGCCGCAGCGGGCATCACGGCGCGAGATGATTTTGCAAACTATGTCCCGCTACCGTTCATCTTCCCGCTGTTTTCGGCCGGGTATAAGTGCGTTACCGTCCAGTTCACCTACATTCCCGGGACGTATAACAACGGCAACGTGCTCTTTGCCTGGCTGCGCTTAGGCTTTTAAAGGGTGATCACCTTTTTTGCCACGGCGTTAGACAATATCAGCATGGAGAAGAGAACAGAGGTAATGAAAGTGAGCACAATCAGCGCCAGCTTCATACCGAGAGAGGTCACCGGTATCAGCGCCGTCAGGAGATGAAACACCGAGTAGTGCACAATGTACACGCCTGTCATCGTTTTGCTGATAGCGGCCAGAATGGACTCTTTAAATTCAGCATTGCGGCGAAAGCGCACGCCGTTTGCCGCAATCACCAGCGCGATGATCAAAATGTAAATTTGAGAGCCGGTGAGAATAAAGGCGTTTCTGTCCGCCTTGAACAGCGCGAAGAAGAAGTGGCGCTCGTAAAACCAGGTGAAGAGGTAGATAAACGGGATGGCGACAACCGCCGCCCTGACCACATTTTTGCGGCTAATCCACTCGGCGACTTTCGGGTCGCAGAAGAGTTGCCCCGTCAGATAAAACAGCAGCCACGTCCACAGCCGATACTGTGGTGAAAGAGAAAGGGCGTGCGCCTCAGGATAGAGCGCCGATAGCAGATCGTATCCGTAGGAAAAGAGCAGCAGGGCGGCAATCGCGCCGCAGAACAGCGCTCGCCGCTGGCTGAGCCACTCCACCGCCGGGTGGAAGGTGTAAATCACCACAAACGCAAACACGAACCAGGGCTGGATTAAATAGCCGCGCTGATAGGGCTCCCACAGGTAGTAGATCGTTATCCAGAACAGAAAAACAATCACCAGGCTTTTAATTTTACCCAGCTGCCAGCGGGTGCCGTGCCGGGATTGTCCGTCGAGATAGCCCGCAACCACAAAAAACAGCGGCGTGGCAATCGTCGAGATAAAGGTTAAAAACCCCAGGATCCAGTGATAGTCATAATCATAATGATCCCAGGTATTATAGATGGTGAAGAAGGTGACCGCCGTCATACAGCCCAGCGTTTTGATAATGTTCAGCCCTGTCGCATTCATTGTTGTTTGGCTTCGTCCTTACGATGGAAACACGCATAAATCACGGGGAGTACCAGCAGCGTCAGGATTGTAGCAAATCCCAGTCCAAACATAATGACAACGGCCATGCTCTGGAAGAAAACGTCCAGCAGCAGCGGAGCCAGGCCCAGTACGGTCGTGAACGCGGTGAGCAGGATAGGGCGCAGGCGCGAGGTGGCGGCGTACACGATCGCCTCGTGCTGGTCCTTTTGCGTTTTCTGCTGTTCGATCTCTTCCACCAGCACGATGCCGTTACGGATGAGCATGCCGCTCAGGCTCAGCAGGCCAATCAGCGCCATAAAGCCGAACGGGATACCGGTAATCAAGAATCCAGGCGTGACGCCAATCAACGCCAGCGGCACGGTCAGCCAGATGGCGACGGCATTTTTTACCGAGCTGAACATCAGTACGGTGATAACAAACATCACCAGATACCCGAGAGGTAGCGTAGTGAATAGCCCCTGCTGCGCTTCGCTGGAGTTTTCCGCGTCGCCCCCCCACTCGATGCTGTAGCCGTGTGGCAGGCTAAGGGCATCAATCTGCGGCTTCACGCGGGCGAGAATGTCCCCGGAGGTATGCTGGCTCAGCGGGTCCGGGTCCGTCTGCACCGTCAGCACCCGCGAGCGGTCGCGGCGAAGGATGAGCGGATCTTCCCACTCCAGCGAGAAGCGGCTGACGACGTTACTCAGCGGGATATACTGCTGCCGCGTCTGGCTCCACACCAGCACGTTGTTCAGGTGATTGGCGTCCAGCCGTTCGCTCTCAGGCGGGCGCACCACGACCGGGAGCAGGTCACTGCCTTCCCGGTACAGCCCCGCCCGGCTGCCGGAGAAGTTCATCTCCAGCGCGTTATCAACGTCCTGCTTATCTACGCCAAGCTCGCGGCCCAGGGCGGCAACGTACTGTGGGCGGATCACCTTGCTGCGGTTTTGCCAGTCGTTCCTGACGCTGCCCGTGGCCGGGTCGAGGGTGAGGATGTCGTCCACCTGGCTGGCAATCAGGCGCAGCCTGTCAGGGTCGGGGCCTTTAATGCGCACCTCAATGGCGCTGTCGCCGGAGGGGCCAAACATGACGCGTTTGGTACTGGCGTTGACCTGCGGATAGTTTCGCGCGATGTACTCGTCAACGTGGCGCGTCAGGGCGGAGATGTTGCGCTGGTCGTCCATGCGCACCATGATCTGCGCATAGTTGCTGTACTGGCGCTGTCCGCTGTAGGTCAGAATGAAGCGCATACTTCCCTGACCAATGGTTGAGACGGTGGTCTCCACGCCCGTCTGGCCATTGATCGTCTTTTCAATATCGCTGGTCATTTTCTCAGTCCACTTGATATCGGTACCGTAGGGTAGCCACAGGTCGACAAAGAAAATCGGCGTATTAGACGACGGGAAAAAGTTTTGCCGCACGGCGCCGAAGCCCCAGACAGAGGCTGCCAGCAGCGCAGCCATCACAATGAGCGTCGGTGCCTTATGGTGCAGCAGCGCGTTAAGCAGGCGCTGGTAGGCGCGGTAGAGTCGTTTATCGTAAGGATCTGACTCGTCGGTTTTATCGGGCGCGCTGTTGTTTTTAAACAACCACCACTTAATCAGTACCGGGGTGAGGGTGAGCGCCGAGAACCAGCTCAGCATCAGGGAAATCAGCAGCACCTGGAACAGGGATTTACAGTATTCCCCGGTAGAATCCTGCGACAGGCCGATGGGTGCAAACGCCAGGATGGCTATCACCGTCGCCCCCAGCAGCGGCAGGGCGGAGCGGCGGATGATGTAGTTCACGGCGGTCAGCAGTGGCGAGCCCTGCTGTCGGGCAATCAACACCCCTTCGACAATCACGATGGCGTTATCCACCAGCATGCTGAGGGCGATAATCAGCGCCCCGAGCGAGATGCGCTGTAGCTCAATGCCACACAGATACATAATCAGCAGCGTGCCCAGCACGTTAAGGGCGAGAGAAACCGCGATGATGATCCCGCTGCGTACGCCCATAAAGATCAGCAGCACGCCGATAACAATCGCCAGCGCCATCAGGAAGTTAATAATAAAACCGTTAACGGAGTGGCCCACTTCGGCTGCCTGATCGTAGAACAGATCTATCTGTATGCCTGCCGGTTTTTCCGCCGACATCTGGCTTAGCTTCGCCTCCAGCGCGTGGCCCACGTCTATAACGTTCACGCCGGGAATAAACGAGACGCCCATGGTGACGGCTTTTTTACCGTTGGCATGGTAGATACTGGCCGGCGATTCGTTCAGCCCGCGCGACAGCGTGGCGATATCCCGCAGACGCGTCGCCGCCCCGGTGCCGGAAGGCGTGATGATGATATCCGCCAGTTCATCAAGATTCTCGAACTCACCGGTCGGGTGCAGGCGAATGGATTCCGTGCCGGAGGTGATTTCTCCGGCGCTGGAAACGACGTTAAGTCTGCTGAGCAGGGCGGAAAGCTGGTTCAGCGTAATGCCGCGCGCGGCCATTTTGGTCAGGGAGATATCGATGTTGACCTGTTGGCTAATCGCCCCGCCGATGGCGACCTTCGCGACGCCGGGTATCAGAATTAACTCCCGGCGCAGCTGCTCCGCATATCTCACCAGTTCAGGATTACTGAATTCATCTCCGGAAATGGCGAAGAAGAAGCCGAACACGTCGCCGAAATCGTCATTCACAAAGGGCGTGACGACGCCGGGCGGGAACTGACGCGAGGCATCGCCCACGCGGCGGCGCAGTTCATCCCAAATCTGCGGCAGCTCGTTCGAATGATAGCGTGAAGCGATGTTAACGGTGATTTGCGACAGACCGTTTGAAGAGATGGAGCTCACGTTGTCCAGATAAGGCAGCTGCTGAAGGGCATTCTCCAGCGGAAGCGTCACCTCCTCTTCAACCTGCTGAGCGGATGCGCCGGGGTAGTGGGTGACCACCACTGCGGTTTTGATGGTAAAGGCGGGATCTTCCAGCCTGCCGATATTCAACAGGGCGAAAATACCCCCGATGCCCAGCAGCAGGATCGTTAGCCAGACGCGAACAGGATTATTGATAAATTGACGAGAGATATCCATTACAGTCCCCGTTCACGCGTCCAGACACGTACCGGCTGGTTAGCATGGAGCTCCCCAACGCCCGCGGCCACCACGCGTTCGCCCGCCTTAAGCCCGCTGGTAATCACCACCCCTTCGGTGCTCACTTGCCCCACGCTGACCTTGCGGTCTTCGAGATGGAGCGCGTCACCTTCGCCCGTTACGACCCAGACGTGCGGCTCGTTGCGCGGGCTGTTGTTCGGGTTAAAGACTGCCTCAACCGGTACGACCAGCGCCTGAGCGTCCGCGCCCGCCGGAAGGTTGGTTAAATTGATGGTCACCGTACCGCTTACGCCACCGACGGCGGGAAAATCATCCGGGCGCGGCATGGTCAGTATCACCTGCCAGGTCAGGGTATTACTGTCGCTGCTGCCCGAGTGCTCTTTGTAGACGGCGGTAAATTCCCGGTCCGGCATGGCGTTAATTTTCACCACGGGGCGATACTGCGCGTTGCGGATATCAAAGGCCTTAAACAGGTTTTCAGGGATACTGAACACCACGTCCAGCAGATCGGTACGGGTTAACGTGGCAATGGGCTGACCGGGGGACACCACCTGATGGTTTCGGACATGTACGCTGGCCACCGTCCCGCTAAAGGGGGCGACGAGCGTCATCTGATTCAGCTCTTCTCGGGCAATCTGCAGCGCCGCATTCGCCGAATCACGGTTCGCACGCTGCACGTCCATTTCCGCTTTCGAAATCGCCTGGCGGCCTGCCAGCGTCTGGAAGCGATCGAACTGCCTCTGGGCCAGCGTCGCCGCCGTTTGTCTGTCGTTAACCCGCTGCTGGGCTTCACGGGCGTTCAGTCTGGCCAGCTGTTGCCCCTGTTTGATGGCTGCGCCCTGACGCACATCGAGCGCTTCAATTTGACCTGCGCGCTTGAAGGAAAGGTCTGTGGCATCGCCCGATTCAATGCGGGCGGGAAAAACGCGCTGCCGGGCGTGACCGGGAACCGTCACCTCCGCCACTTTTACCATCCTGGGAAGGGGAGCGGCTTGCTTCGGTTTTGGGTCGCACGCCGTGAGCGTTAACAAAACGAACGGTAAAAGAGAGAGGTAGCGGTTCACTGTATTCCCCTAATAAATAACTGTTTTATTTATTCCATCACCTGGACAGGGGTGACACTATTCTGCCAGAACAGTGACGACCATATAGGTAAATAAACCAATCGCCGTGCTGGCGATAATGGCAAGTGCAATGAACATACCCAGACGGATCAGGCTTAAACCATACATACATTCCTCCATGAGCCGGAAGCGGTGGCTGACTATGAGCATAGTCGGCGAAAAGATAAATGTTAAATAACCATTATCAGTGGGGAAGCGCTAAACCTGATATTCCTGTGCTACGTTTAATATTATCCATCTTTTTTACCGTAGCTGGCATTAAGGGCAACCCCCTGCATTTAATGCGTTTTTTTGCTTCATTCACTCTCGTGTTGGTTATAAAAAGGATGCTCGATATGTATAAAAACATTCTCGTTCCGGTGGATGTCTACGAGACAAGCCTGGCGGATAAGGCGTTGCAGCATGCACAGTTTCTCGCGCAAAGCGCATCGGGTGACATTCATTTGCTGCACGTCATGCCCAAGTTTTCAGCCGAACTGACGCGTGGTTTTATTTCAGATGCGCGCAAAATGGATGAATATATGATTAATAATTCGAAAGAAAAGCTGTCTGACCTGGTCAAAAAAGTAAATCTGCCAGAAGAGCGTGTTCATCTCCACGTCCGTAGCGGGAATGTTCGTGATGAGGTTATTAAGCTGGCGGATGAACTTACCGTCGGCGCGATTATTGTCGGCTCGCGAAATCCAAATATTCAAACCCATTTGTTAGGATCGGAGGCGGCAAGTATTGTTCGTTACGCACATGTTCCTGTTTTCGTTATTCGTTAATTACAGAGAAGCAAGGTGATTTCTGAATAGAACCTGAGGAAGGAACGATGAAAACAGGAAAACCTGAACGTCCGTATTATCAACAAACCGTTGACGAAACCCTGTCTAATATCCACTCCACCCTGGAAGGCCTTAGCGGCACTGAGGCATCAACCCGACTTCAGCAGCACGGTGAGAATGCGTTACCGCAAAAAAAGGGCAAACCCGCCTGGCTGCGCTTCCTGGCGCATTTTAACGACGTATTGATTTACGTGCTGCTGGTGGCCGCGTTGCTTAAGCTCTTTATGGGCCACTGGGTAGACATGTTTGTGATCCTTGGGGTTGCCATCATTAACGCGCTGATTGGCCATATCCAGGAGAGCAATGCTGAAAAATCGTTGCAGAGCATTCGCAATATGCTCTCCAGCGAAGCCGTAGTGGTACGACAGGGGAATCATGAAACGATCCCCACCACGGCGCTGGTACCGGGAGATATCGTGGTGATCCGCGCCGGAGATCGTATCCCTGCGGACCTGCGCGTGATTGAAGCGCATAACCTTCGCGTGGAGGAGGCCATCCTGACCGGCGAATCCACCGTTGTTGAGAAAAACAGCGATGCGTTAAGCGGGGAACTGCCCTTAGGTGACCGGTATAATCTGCTCTACTCGGGCACCACCGTCAGCTCCGGCGGCGGTAAAGGCGTGGTGGTGGCAACCGGGGGTGAGACCGAGCTGGGCCACATCAATCAGATGATGTCCGACATTGAAAAGCACCGCACGCCGCTGATGGTGCAGATGGACAAGCTCGGTAAGACCATCTTCATCACTATCCTGGTGATGATGGTGGCGCTGTTTGTCTTTAGCCTCCTGTTCCGGGATATGCCGGTTTCTGAACTGGTGCTGTCGCTTATCAGCCTCGCCGTTGCCGCCGTACCTGAAGGCCTGCCGGCCATCATTTCCATCATCCTTTCGCTTGGCGTACAGGCCATGGCGCGTCGCAAGGCCATCATTCGCAAGCTGCCTACGGTTGAAACGCTGGGGGCGATGACGGTCATCTGCTCGGATAAAACCGGCACCCTGACGATGAATGAAATGACGGTCAAAGCGGTGATTACCGCTGACACGACCTATCGCGTGGAGGGCGACAGCTACGAACCGGTGGGGAATATTCACCCCGTAGATGACCCAACGCCCGTCAGCGTGACGCAGGGTTCCCTGCTGGAACGCTACCTGCGCACCATTGACCTTTGTAATGACAGCCAGCTGATCAAAGACGAGCAGGGGCTGTGGAAAATCACCGGGGGCCCAACCGAGGGCGCGCTGAAGGTGCTGGCGGCGAAAATCCCGCTCCCACCGCTCGATACCGAAATGCGCAGCAAAATCCCGTTTGATTCACAGTATAAATACATGTCCACGCTGTACCGGCTGGGCGATGAAGAGGTGATTTTAATCACCGGCGCGCCGGACGTCCTGTTCCGCCTCTGCCAGTACCAGCAGACGAATGACGGGCTGCAGCCGTTCGATCAGCCTTACTGGGAAGGGAAGATTGAAGAGTATGCCCGGGAAGGTCTGCGCATGGTGGCCGCGGCCTGGAAACCTGCCCGCGAGGGGCAACGCGAGCTGGATCACCCGGACCTGCATGATGGCGTGATCCTGCTGGGTATTGCTGGAATGATGGATCCGCCGCGTCCGGAGGCCATTACCGCCATTGCCGACTGTCTGCAGGCCGGGATCCGCGTGAAAATGATCACCGGCGACCACCCGCAAACGGCCATGAGCATTGGGCAAATGTTGGGGATTGGTAACGCCGCAAGCGCTATCACCGGACGTGAGCTGGAAGCGATGGACGATCGTCAGCTGAGCGACGCCGCGCAGCAGTACGATATTTTCGCCCGAACCAGCCCGGAGGATAAATTCCGCCTTGTGCAGGCCCTGCAAAGTAAGCAGGAAGTTGTGGGCATGACCGGGGATGGCGTAAATGATGCCCCGGCGCTCAAGCGGGCGGATGTGGGTATCGCCATGGGGATCAAGGGAACCGAAGTAACCAAGGAAGCCGCCGACATGGTGTTAACGGACGACAACTTTGCCACCATTGCCAGCGCGGTGCACGAGGGACGCCGGGTTTACGACAACCTGAAAAAGACCATTCTGTTCGTTATCCCCAGCAACATCGCGCAGGCTCTGCTGATCATCATCGCGCTGCTGGCGGGGAACCTGATCCCGCTGACGCCGGTCCTGATCCTGTGGATGAACATGGCCACGTCAGCAACGCTGTCGTTTGGCCTGGCGTTTGAAGCGGGTGAGAAGGACATCATGAACCGGCCACCGCGCAAGGCTAATCTCCATGTGATGGACGGCTATGCCATCTGGCGCGTGGTGTTTGTCGGTCTGATGATTGCCATTAGCGCCTTCGTGCTGGAAGCCTGGCTACAGCCGCGCGGCTATTCGGCGGAATTTATCCGCACCGTGCTGCTGCAAACCCTGGTGACCGCGCAGTGGTTCTACATGCTTAACTGCCGCGTGAATGACGGCTTCTCGCTGAGCAAAGGCCTGCTGGCGAATAAAGGGATTTGGATCGTGAGCGGCGTACTGCTGGCGCTACAGCTTCTTATCATTTACGCACCGTTCATGCAGATGCTGTTTGGCACCGAAGCGCTGCCGTTCCGCTACTGGGTCATCACCTTCCTGATTGGTTTTGTGATGTTCCTTATTGTCGAGGCGGAGAAAGTGCTGACGCGCAGGTGGCGTAAAACCGAAGCGTAATAGCGTAAACTGAGAAAGCCTGCCTGAGCCCGGGCTTTCTCTTTTTTGAGCGCAGAAAACTATGATTCGACTTACCTGGTTCGTCCTTACGCTGTGTGCCGCTGTACCCGGTGCGTTTGCCGTAACCTATACGCTTCCGCCGGAAGGCAGTCGTCTGGTGGGAACCCCGATTATCATCACCGTTCCTGAAGGTAACACGCTGCCTCTGGAAGCCTTTGCCGCGCAGTACGGGCAGGGGCTGAGCAATCTGCTGGAAGCGAACCCGGGCGTAGATCCTTTTTTGCCTAAATCCGGCACCCGGCTGGTGATCCCTCAGCAGCTGATTTTGCCCGACACCGTCCGCGAGGGCATTATCGTGAATGCTGCGGAAATGCGTCTCTACTATTATCCGCCTGGCGGTAATACCGTTGAAGTTCTGCCCATCGGCATAGGTCAGGCCGGACGCGAAACCCCGCGTAACTGGGTGACGGCCGTTGAGCGTAAGCAGGAGGGGCCAACCTGGTCTCCGACGCCGAACACGCGCCGTGCCTATGCGGCGGAAGGGAAAACGCTGCCGGCATTCGTGCCCGCCGGGCCGGATAACCCGATGGGCCTGTATGCGATTTATATCGGAAGGCTGTATGCCATTCACGGCACCAACTCGAATTTCGGCATCGGACTGCGGGTGAGCCAGGGCTGTATCCGTCTGCGCAATAACGACATCAAGTATCTTTTCGATAACGTTCCCGTAGGCACCCGCGTGCAGCTTATCGACAGGCCGGTTAAAGTCACCACCGAGCCGGACGGCAGCCGCTGGGTGGAAGTTCACGAGCCATTATCACGTAACCGCGCGGAGTTTGAGTCAACCCGGAAAGTGCCGCTGCCTATTTCAGCCGCGCAGCGAACGCAGCTGATAAACGAGGGCGCGGGCGCTGAGCTGGAACGGCGGTCGGGGATGCCGGTGAAGCTTGGCATGTAGAGGCATAGTGCGGGCTGGTTCCCTCACCCCAACCCTCTCCCACGGGAGAGGGGGCACACGCGAGCCCCGGAGGTCGGGTAAGGCGAAGCCGCCACCCGACAATTTTCGAGATGCAGAAAAGCAAAAAGCCTGCTTTAAAAGCAGGCTTTTCAAATTTGGCTCCTCTGACTGGACTCGAACCAGTGACATACGGATTAACAGTCCGCCGTTCTACCGACTGAACTACAGAGGAATCGTGTGAACGGGGCGCATATTATCGACCTGCGTTCGCCTTGTCAAAGGGTGGATCAACGCCTTTTGATCGTTTGCTGACAAAATCGGCAAAGTGATGTTTTTGGCAGCGGAATGCACCGTCATGGTGCGGGTATACCCCTAATGGGGCAGATCATAAACTGCTGTTTCGGTAATAAAACCCCCCTCTGTAATTAGGTTTCCTTATTTTCAGGCGCTTAGCGAGCAATTTAGACCGCCTGGTAAAAGTGGCATTCATATTGCAAAACCTGTTCAACAACGACAGCCGGTTCCGGCACAGCATTTCGAACAGGGGGCAAAATGAACTTAAGACGACTGAAATACTTCGTAAAAATCGTCGATATCGGCAGCCTGACTCAAGCGGCAGAAGTGCTGCATATCGCGCAGCCTGCGCTGAGCCAGCAGGTGGCTACTCTGGAAGGCGAGATGGATCAGCAGCTGTTGATCCGCACCAAACGCGGCGTCACGCCAACGGAAGCAGGCAAGATCCTGTATACCCATGCGCGCACCATCCTTCGCCAGTGTGAACAGGCGCAGCTGGCGGTGAATAACGTGGGCCAGACCCTGAGCGGGCACGTGTCTATCGGCCTGGCGCCGGGAACTGCCGCGTCCTCTATTACCATGCCGCTGCTGCAGGCCGTTCGCGCCGAGCTGCCTGAGGTGCTGGTCTACCTGCACGAAAACAGCGGCTCCGTGCTAAATGACAAACTGCTCAACGGCCAGCTGGATATGGCGGTCCTTTACGATCGCTCCCCGGTCGCCGGCATCACCAGCCAGCCGCTGCTGAAAGAAGATCTCTACCTCGTGGGGACACGAGACTGTCCGGGCCAGAGCGTAGACCTTACCGCCGTGGCAGAGATGAACCTTTATCTGCCGCGCGACTACAGCGCCGTGCGCGTGCGCGTGGACGAAGCGTTCTCCCTGCGCCGCCTGACGGCCAAAATCATCGGTGAAATTGACTCAATCTCCACGCTCACCGCGGCCATTGCCAGCGGAATGGGTGTGACGGTTCTGCCGGAATCCGCAGCCCGCTCGCTGTGCAGCGCGGCGAACGGCTGGATGGCGCGCATCACCACGCCTTCGATGAGCCTGCCGCTGTCGCTGAACATGTCTGCTCGCGGTTCGCTGTCGCCGCAGGCGCAGGCGGTAAAAGAGATTTTGATGTCGCTGGTCAGCAAGCCGTCGCTTGAGAACCGTGAACTCCAGCTCGTGAGCTGATATTCCATAAAAGCATAAGATGCTGGTTTTTATTATTTGTTCTGCAGCGCGGCTGACTCTAACAATAGAGCTATGTCAGATGCGCCGGAGTGAATCGTGAATTTCCAGCAACTTAAAATTATCCGTGAGGCGGCCAGGCGGGACTACAACCTGACCGAGGTCGCCAATATGCTTTATACCTCTCAGTCCGGCGTCAGCCGCCATATCCGCGAGCTGGAAGAGGAGCTGGGCATCGAGATCTTTATCCGTCGCGGCAAGCGGCTGCTCGGCATGACGGAGCCGGGTAAGGCTTTGCTCACCATCGCAGAGCGGATCCTCAACGAGGCCAGCAACGTGCGTCGTCTGGCGGATCTCTTTACCAATGACGCCTCGGGCGTACTCACCATCGCTACCACCCACACCCAGGCGCGCTACAGCCTGCCGCCGGTGATTAAAGCGTTCCGCGAACTTTTCCCCGACGTCCGTCTGGAGCTTATCCAGGGCACGCCGCAGGAAATTGAAGTGCTGCTGCAAAACGGTGGGGCGGATATCGGCATAGCCAGCGAACGCCTGAGCAACGACCCGCTGCTGGTGGCGTTCCCCTGGTTCCGCTGGTACCACAGCTTATTACTCCCGGTCGATCATCCGCTCAATCAGGTCTCTCCCCTGACGCTGGAAGACATTGCGAAATGGCCGCTCATTACCTACCGCCAGGGGATCACCGGACGCTCGCGCATAGACGAGGCCTTCAACCGCAAAGGGTTAACGCCGGACGTGGTGCTGAGCGCGCAGGATTCTGACGTGATCAAAACCTACGTCGAGCTGGGTCTGGGCATTGGCCTGGTGGCGGAACAGTCCAGCGGAGAACGCGAGGACGGGAACCTGGTGCGTCTTGATACGCGTCACCTGTTTGACGCCAACACCGTATGGCTTGGCCTGAAGCGCGGGCAGCTGCAGCGCAACTACGTGTGGCGCTTTATCGAGCTCTGCAACGCCGGGCTGTCGGTGGATGAGATTAAACGCCAGGTGATGGAACCGGAAGAAGTGGCGATTGATTATCAGATTTAGGCGCTGGTTTGCCCGGTAGCGCTGCGCTGACCGGGCTCATCGCTTAGTTGAACGGATATTTTTTAAAGACCGCCTGTGATTCAAATGATTCGGCAGCCGCCTGAATCTCTCTAAAATCCGCTGCGTTAACGACGTGCGGAATCATCGACTGAATAAACGTCCAGACAACCGTGCTCGTGACGGCAACCTGATCGGGATCGGCGGAGGCCGGACGCGTCTTCAGCAAGGCATTCCATTCCCTGCAGGCCGCCAGCAGCTGGGTTGTAATGCGTTCGACCCATAAAGCGTGCTGCTTTTCCACCGGGCGCTGGTGGTGTTCATACACATTTTGCACGGCTTTCTCCGCGGCGGCGAGGATAAAGCCCAGCGTCTGAAGATCGTTTGCCTGCGCATCCGGCGCGACGGGCAGGAGCCTCCGCTCGGGTGCGGCCTGAGCCTCGAAATAATTCAGTATCAGCGACGAATCCATCAAACGTATTCCGTTATCCAGAATCAGCGTGGGCGCTTTTACCGCGGGGTTGATTCGGGAAAACGCTTCGAAAGTGCTAAAGACCGACAGCGGCTGGCTTTCAAACTCAACGCCATAAAGCTCAAGGGAGATCGCCACGCGCCGTACATAAGGTGAATCCATCATGCCAACAAGCTTAATCATCGTTCCCGTTTTCCTGTCTCTGTGAAATAACGCGTCATTGAAGAGGATGAACAGACAGTACAATATAAACTTCCTGGCGAATATCTTCCGTATCTTACCGTAAAGGTTAGTATTACTGACATGTGGGCAAGTTGCCGTTATACATCCAGCGCGGATAAGGGAGAGCTTTCATGTCGGATTTTCCACCCATTGCCAGTTTGCGAAGCTTTGAAGCCGTCGCCCGTCTTGGCAGCGTGACGCTGGCGGCGAAAGAACTCCACGTTACCCATTCCGCAATCAGCCAGCAGATCAAACTGCTGGAGGAGATGGTGGGCGTTAAGCTCTTTATCCGTCAGGGACGCGGGGTGCAGATCAACGAAGAAGGGCGGCTATATGCCTTACAGGTACGCGAGGCGTTGAACCATATTGCGGATGCCACCCGGCTCGTACAGGTGAAGCCGAGAAAGCAGGAGCTGACGCTGGCGATGGTGCCGTCTTTTGGATGCCACTGGCTGTTGCCGCGTCTGGAACGCTTTCGGGCGAAATATCCGCTTATCACCCTTCGGATCCAGGCCAGCCTGACGGTCACCAGCCTGCAGCAGGAGGGGATAGACATCTCGATACGGATGGGGAAAGGAAACTGGGAAGGGAGTGAAAGCCAGTACCTTTTTTCCGATGAACTCATTGTGGTGGCCGCGCCTGGCTATAACGACGGTGTGTTGCCCGCTACGCCGGCTGAGATTGCAAAAAGTCATATTATTTTTTCCATGGAGTCGTGGAAAACGTGGTGCGTGAATGCGGGGCTGGAGAAAGAGATCGTGCCTGGCGGTTTATGCATTAACGACTCCAATATCATTATCGAAGCTGTTCGGCTCGGGAAAGGGATCGCGCTGGAGCGCCGCTCTCTGGTTCAGGATGCCATCACCCGGGGTGAACTGGTCCAGCTAACCTCCATTACCGCGCCGTATCCCTGGCCTTACTGGCTGGTGACAGCGCGGTCAACGGAGACGAAGCCGGAGGTGGCTCTTTTTGTCGCATGGCTGGATGAGGAGGTGGCAGCCTGGCGGCAGTTGACGGGCTGCTGAACTTTTTTCGATGCTGCTCGTAACAAAATGAATATCCAACAAGGGATACACAGAATTACTCCGGCACGCGTTCAGTCTTTCCGTAACCCCACAAGGTTCTGCTTTTCCATCTCTGCATAATCATCGCTATAGCTTTGCATGTATATAGCTTTTGATCTATATTGGATGGGAGGCCTTGTGTGGGCAATTAACACGACGGACAGGTTTGATCGCTGGTTCACTTCGCTTGACGATACCGAACGCGCCAGCGTACTTGCAGCACTGCTTGTTTTGCGAGAGAAGGGGCCGGGTTTATCGAGACCCTACGCTGATACGCTTAAAGGCTCTCGTCACAGCAACATGAAAGTCAGAGTAAGGGCGATCCCTTGCGGGCGTTTTTCGCCTTTGATCCAAACCGCACGGGTATCGTGCTTTGTGCGGGCAATAAGGTCGGCAATGAAAGGCGATTCTACGATGAGATGCTTCTCGTTGCTGACCGGGAATTCACTCACTGGCTGAATACATTAAAAGAGAGGGAATAGCGCGATGGGAAGAACCCTTGAGCAGCTTATAGCGGATGAAAAGCCGGAGGTTGTCGCCAGCGCTCAGGCGATAGCAACGGATATTTTGCTCAACATTCATCTTGCTGAGTTACGCGAGAAAGTACAAAAAACGCAGGTAGAAATGGCGCAGGCGTTGGGTATCAGGCAACCTACCGTTGCGGTAATGGAAAAGCCCGGGCGCGATTTGAAACTCTCTTCTCTCAAGCGCTACGTTGAGGCGGCGGGCGGAAAGCTGCGGCTTGATGTGGAACTGCCGGATGGCTCGCACTATGAGTTCGTGCTGTAGGGCAGAAAAGCAAAAAAACCTGCTTCAAAACCGCCAGCATGACCGTCACTCGCGGTGATGAACGAATAGATGCAGTTACTTATGGGTAGAAGTGGGGACATGCTGCTGCATCAATTCAACGATCCAATCGATAAAAACGCGCAGTTTGGCGTTAACGTGGCGGTTCGGCGGAAAGGCCAGATACAGGGGCATTGGATCAATACGCCAGTCTTCAAATAGCGGAATCAAGGAACCACATGCCTGATGCGCTGCCGCCATATAGACGGGTAGCGCAATCACGCCTAATCCCGCGAGCCCGGCTTCGAGGTAGGCGTTGCCATCATCCACTGCAAGCACATAGCTTCCCGTGATTTCAATACGTACACTCTCACCGTTCAGTACCAGAGGATCAATCTTACCTGTGCGTGAGGACAAGAATCCCACTATGCGATGGTCCGTGTTTTCCAGCTCTCGCGGGTGCGCAGGGGCGCCGAGGCGTTCCACGTAGCTCGGTGCGACGTAAACACCGATTTGCAAATCGCCAACATGGCGTGCGATCAGGGACTGGTCATTGATTCCCCCGCCGCGCACGACGCAATCCACGTTGTCGCCGATCAGATCCACCACCCGGTCACTCACGCCCATGTCGAACTGGATATCAGGGTAGCGCGCGTGAAAAGCCGGTAGCGAGGGCACCAGCACCAGGCGGGCGAGAGGAGTGGGCACATCTACCCGTAGCCGTCCTCCGGGCGTAATTGCCGCACTGGACAGGCTGTTTTCAGCATCTTCCATGTCCGCCAGCAGGCGGATGACGCGCTCGTAGTAGACCGCGCCATCAGGAGTCACACCGAGCCTGCGGGTGGTGCGATGGAGCAGCTTTACGCGCAGGCGAGCTTCGAGCTGCTGAATAAGCTGCGTCACCGTGGTTTTGCTCATATGAAGCGTTTGGGCAGCCCTAGTGAAACTGCCAGCCTCCACCACGCGAGCAAAGGCGCGCATCGCATCGAAACGATCCATCCCAGGTCCTCTCTTTTCGCAGATTGTTTGGATATTACAAACAATGATGAACAAAGTCGCTTGTTTATCCGCCCGATCTGGCACCTGTAAAGTGTCTTTATGTTCACCGGGCAGATTTCGCCCCATTACAGAGGCACAAACATGACAACACGCGAAGCCGTTTTTCCATTTGGACGGCAGGCGCTCTACGAGCGTAATCGCTATTCACCCGCCATCAAATCTAACGGCTTCCTGTTTGTTTCGGGACAGGTAGGTAGCCGGGAGGATGGTTCGCCTGAAGAGGATCTCAACGCGCAGATCCGGCTGGCATTCGATAACCTTAATGCTGTTCTCGCAGCTGCGGGCTGCACGTTCGATGACGTGGTTGACGTTACCCTCTTTGTCGTCGATCCCGAGTCAAACCTCGACGCAATCTGGAGTATCCTGCCAGAATATTGGGGGGAAGCGCCTTACCCTACGTTGACTGGGATCGGCGTGACGTGGCTGTACGGATTCCAGTTTGAGATTAAGGTGATTGCCAGGCTGCCCTAAGCGACAGGAGCTTTTTGCCATACGGCAAATTATCCGAACGCAGAAAAGCAAAAAGCCTGCTTTAAAAGCAGGCTTTTCAAATCTGGCTCCTCTGACTGGACTCGAACCAGTGACATACGGATTAACAGTCCGCCGTTCTACCGACTGAACTACAGAGGAATCGTGTGAACGAGGCGCATAGTAGCGACCTCGGTACGCCTTGTCAAAGGGTGAAAACGCACTTTTCGTTTGTTTGCCGACAATTTCAGCAAATCGCTGATTTTATAGCAAATTCGCGTTGAAATTACACAGCAAAATGCGCCGCCCGCAGGCGGCGCTCAGGATCAGAACAGTACGGAGTAGTTCAGACCAAAGGTACGTCCGCGGCCTTTATAGGTATACAGCCCCGGCGCACCGTAGGTTGGGCTATACAGCCCCGGTGCGCGCTGGCCCCAGGCTGTGGTGTAGTCTTTGTCCAGCAGGTTTTCCACGCTGAAGCTGACCTTACCCACCGGCAGGGCGTAGCTGCCCAGGAAGTCGACCGTGTTATAGCCATCGATCTTCTTGCCGTCGGAGTCTGACACGTCAAAGGTCTGCGTGCTCTGTACGCGCAGGGTCCAGTCGCCCGGCGCCCAGTTGACCCATGCGCTGGCTTTCGACGGGCTGGCGCTGTCGACCGTCAGCTTCTCCCATTTGCCGTTTTCGCGCGTTTCAGACTTGATAGCGTTAAAGTTCGCACCGGTGCTCCAGTCGCTGTCGGTGAAGAAATAGTCCACCTGACCTTCCACCCCGTAGATACGACGCTTGTCGTCTTCCAGGTTGATGGTCATATCCGTCTTGTTGATGGTGATGGTTTTATCCGAGAGCGAGTAATACGCCGCGACCTGCGTGCGCAGGTTATCGCCGGTGTAGCGCCAGCCCAGCTCATAAGCGTTAACCTTGATACCGTCCAGCGTCGAATCGTTCACGTTGACGCTGTTCAGCAGGCGATAGTGACCGTTGCTGAGCTGATAGGTGCCGGAGCCGTAGTACTTCGCCAGGTCCGGAATTTCGAAGCCCTGGGAGAAGTTAAACCACAGCTGCTGCTGTTCGGTCAGGCGACCGAGGATCCCGGCGTTAAACAGGAAGTTATTGTAATCGGTTTTCCCACCCGGCACCGCATCGGCGGAGGTGGCTTTCCCGGTGGCGATGGCCTGCTGCTGGGTGTAACCGACAAAGTCGTCTACCTTGTTCTCGGTGTACTGATAACGCACGCCGCCGCTCAGGGTGATGGCGTCAATGTCGTAGCTGGCCTGCAGGAACGGGGCGAGGTTGGTGATGCTGTAGCCCGGGTAACGGCCCACGTTGTAGGCGTTATCCAGCTCCATGCCGCCGCTCGCCGCAGCCTTGCTCAGGTTAAAGAACTGCTGGTTGGCATCGAAGGTTTCGTGGTCGGCATCCACACCCCAGGTCAGCGTCAAATCGTCCACCGGCTTGCTGTTCAGCGTCAGCTTGCCGCCGTAAAAATCGGTTTTCTGCTGGGACGCGCCGATGCTGCTCACCACGCCTTTGGTCAGGGTCGGGAACGGATAATAGGTCAGGCTCTCGTCGCGATAGTAAATCTGCGCGACCAGATCCTGGCCCCAGAAGTCGGTATTGGAATACTGCAGGTTAATCAGATGGCGCTCGGTACCCGGTACGCGGTCAGAATCGAGATTATCTTTGTTGTACGCGGTCGCATCGCCCGTTACCGCCGAGAAGTTCTTCCCGAGATACAGCCCATGCTTGCCGTCGGACTCGCTCTTGTAGTACTGCGTCGTCAGCTGCAGCTGCTGACGATCGTCAATGTTGATGGTGCCTGTGCCCATCACATCAATACGGTCGGAATACTGGAGGCCGGTCTGGGTGTTATCGATAATCACCTCGTTGCCTTTGCCGTCATACCAGCCGCCGTAGCGCTGATACGACACCGACAGACGACCGGAGGCGTTGTCGTTGCCGCCGCTTACGGCTGCCGACACGTTCTCATCGTGATCGTTGTGGCTATTAAACCCGCTTTTTGCCCCGGTCTGGAACTCAACCTCGGTATCCGGCTGGCCCTTTTTGGTGACGATGTTCACCAGGCCGCCGGTGCTGCCGCCGCCGTAGAGTGACGTGGCGCCGGAGATCACTTCGATACGGTCAATGTTGAACGGATCGATAGAGTCCAGCTGGCGGCTGTCGCTGCGGGACGAGTTCAGGCGAACGCCGTCCACCATCACCATCATGGAGCGGCCGCGCAGGTTCATGCCGTAGTTGGTACGGCCCTGGCTGCTGACGTCCATGCCCGGGATCAGCTGTGCCAGCACTTCTTTAATCTCTTTCCCGCCCTGAACCTGCTGCTCAATTTCAGCTCGCTCGATGACCCAGGTGGTCTGCGCCATCTCGGCCACGCTGCGGTGCGCGCGGCTGGCGGAGACAACGATATTTTCTTCCTTTTGTTCTTCCGCCCACGCAGAGGTAGAAAGCATTGCAAGCAAGCAAGGATTTAAAACCCAAAGATGAGAACGTTTCATTGTTATGTTGATCCTGATTGTGTGTGTCAGTACTCGGTGGTTTTTGCTAATGATTTAAAAACCGGGCTGCTGTCCGGGCTGGTGGTGGTGCGCCAGTGGATAACGCCGGGTGTGGTGGCCAGCTCAAACGGCTCGTCCGCGTGTGCGCGATTAAGAATTCGCGCCGCGCGCCAGGCCATCAGGCTGAGCTGGGGTTCGGCAATGCCGAGACGGTGCATCCCGGCGTTCACGGCGAACAGGCGGTTGCTCTGCGGACCGTCCCATTCGAGAGTGAAATCATTGTTAATGCAGAAGGCTTCGTCCGTGTCCAGATGCAGGCGGTGAGACAGCGGCGCGAGGAACGCGGGCTGCACGGCGCGGTAGCCGGTGGCGAAAATCACCACGTCGCTATCCAGCTGCTCGCGGCCGCCGTCGAGGTGATGCTGAATGCTCAGGCGATGTCTGTTTTCCTGGCGCGTCAGGGCCGTCACCGAGCGGGACGGCATCAGGTGCGCCCAGGGTTTTTCACGCAGCACTTCGAAGCGGTGGTACATGGCGCGGTAAATCGCCAGCAGGGACTCGGTGGTGATGCCGTCGGATGTCATCTTCTGCTCGTGCAGCATCTGACGTCGGGCCTCTTCGCCCAGCGTAGAGAAGCTGTCCACGTACTCCGGCGTGAAATACTCGTTGGCAAAGGCGGCTTCATCCAGCGCGTTGTAGTTATTGCGGCGCGATACCCAGTTCAGGCTCAGCGGCTGGCCCCATTCGCCGCGGAAGATATTCAGGAACAGGTCGGCCCCGCTCTGGCCGCCGCCGACGACGGTGACGCGCTTGCCGGTGAGATCCGGCGTGCGCAGCATCATCTCGCTGGCGTGGAAACAGGTATCGTCCTGCGTCGTAACGCAGTCAGGCAGGTTGATCTGTTTGCCAATCCCCACGCAGACGTGGCGCGCCAGGAAGCGGTCGCGCTGGGTCACCACCTCAAACAGGCCGCTTTTCTCATCAAAGCTCACCTGCTGGACCTGCTGGCTGAAGGACAGATTGGTTAGGTTTTCCGCCGCCCAGCACAGGTAGTCCGCAAACTCTTCGCGGGAGACGGTGCGCTGCTCGGTAGTCAGGAAGCGATAGAACTTTTTGCGCTGCACCAGGTAGTTCAGGAAGCTGTGGCGGTTGGTCGGCTCCACGGCGCTGACCAGATCCTTCAGGAAGCTGGTTTGCATGTGGCAGTCCGGCACCATCATTCCCGGGTGCCAGGAGAAGTGCGGTTTACGCTCGAGGAACAGCGAGCTAAAGCCGTCCAGCTCTTCGGCCAGAGCGGCGATGCTAAGGTTAAACGGGCCAATACCAATGCCGATGAAATCATAGGTTTTCATTGCGCTGACTCCCGGGAGGCGAGAAAAAGAGGGTTATCAAGGTCGGTGACGTAGTTCGGCAGCATGCGGCTGCCGCCGTCGTGTTCGGAGAAGGTCAGTTTGACCGGGTTGAGGATCACGCGAATAATCTGCGGCTTGAAGAGATCGAATTTGGCGAAGCGCTCTGCCAGATCCGGGTGCGCCGCCATATAACCCCGTAATACCCCGGCCAGAATCTGGTAGAAGCGCGTTTCGCTCACGCCGCATTGCAGGGTGAGGCGCGAGATAAAGCGCAGCACCGTAACAAAGTTGCCGGTTTGCAGGTCGTGAATGATGTAATCCGCGCTCAGGCGCGCCGTGACGGCCTTCACCTGCTCCGGCAGGCTCTGGGCCTGCGGGAAATCCTCATCCACCAGGCGCATATCGCCCTGGAAATCCTTCAGCAGGATGCGCTGCGGGACGTAATCCTTCATCACCAGCGTCACGTTCTGGCCGTGGGCGATCAGCGCCACGCCGTAGCGGCAGAGCAGGTGATAGAACGGGATCACCGTTGCCTCAAACAGCTTTTCCAGCCATTCGTCGGCGCTTAGCCCCGAGCGTTTAATCCACGCGTCGATCAGCGGGCGCCCGGCATTGTCGGTTTCCATCAGCGCTGCCATCAGCACCGCCTGTTCACCGTCTTCTAAATAACAGGACGGATTCTCGCGCCAGATCACCCCCAGCATCTCCTGATAGCGGTAGGGCGCTTTCGGCAATGCGGCATAGCCCGGATGCGACAGATAGCCGGCAGCGGGTTCGCCAAGCACCTGCGCACCGGAGCGGATCAGCGTGGCGTCGGTGGAAAACTGCTGCTGAAGCCAGCGCGAGGCCAGCGGCCCGGCGGCAATGTATTTGCCCGGGATGCCGCGATAGCAGGAGGTGTTGTAGATGGTCAGCGGAAGCTTGATGTCATACGGCGCGCGACGGCTGGCGTTGGTGAGCGTGCGCAGGGACTGCTGTGCAAGATACTCGTCGCCAAATTCGCCCAGCTCAATCATCTCTCCGCGCGCCAGCTGGGCCAGGAAATGAACGGCGATCTTCTGCTGCCACTGCCACGGGTGCAGCGGCAGTGGCAGCCAGCCGTCGTTGAGACCCAGCGCCTGCCAGCGGGCGTCAAAGCGGGCGCGCTCGGCGTTGTCCATGGCGCTCGCCAGCAGAGCGTTGATCTCGCAATCGGCGTCGCTGCTCCAGACCAGATGCTCGCGCTGAACGGCGACCCAGTGCAGGCGAAAACGTCCGCGATACTCGGGCGCGTACTGACGCAGCGCGTCCAGGCCCCAGCCGCGGCGACCTTTGTTGAAAATAAACTTCGGGTGACCGCTCATCAGACACTGTAATTCGTCCGGGTCGAGGTGGATCAGCGCGTCCGCGTCCAGCGCTTCACGCGCCTGCAGCAGCTGCATGTCGCCGCGCAGCGTGGCGTAGAGATCTTCCATATGCTCTGCCGTTTGCGCGTCGCTCATCTCCAGCACCGTCGCCAGCTGCAGCAGCGCGCGTTCCGCTTCGACGGCTTCGCCGCTGGCGGCGATCAGGCTGTCCGGGTCGATATGCAGCCAGCCCCAGATCCCGCGCGCGGCGCGAAACTGCCAGGACTCGGTGCCCATAGTGATGCGCCAGCCGTCCGACGAAACCGGCTCAGCGCGCAGGGTGCGTTCGTACTCCAGCTCGGCGAGGATCTTCGCCACCATCTCGCGGTTCACTTTCTGCCAGAGCGCGTTCACAGTTCCACCTCGCTGAAGAAGCGGTGGCGCTGGCTCATGATGAGGCGCGAGCGCTTGTGCGGGAAGTCGAACTCTTTCACCGTCTCGAAACCGGCGGAGGCCAGATGGCGGAACAGGCGCTGGTTGTCAAAGCGCGGCTCGGCTACGATGCGCGCGGTGCGCGGTTCATCGAGATACAGATAGTGGCTCAGGCCGCGCAGCCAGCTGCGGATGTACTGCGCGCCGCGCCAGTTCTCTTCGCCCACCAGCATGTGCAGGCCGCGGTCAAACGGCTGCCAGCGGTAGTGGCGGCCAATGCGGTCTTCCGCCGCCCAGTAGAGCTCAAAATAGCCGAACGGCTGGTCATCGAAGCAGCCGATAACCGGGTAGCAGTAGGTCGAGTCAAGCTGACGGCGCAGGTAGCTTTCCTGCTCCGCCTGCGGGCCCGCCATCTCCCAGAAGGCGTTCACGCGCGGGTTATTCATCCATTGGGTAAAGCGCTCGCCGTCCAGCGCCACGTCGACCACGCGGAAGCTGAGGGTGCGCTTAATTTGCGGATCGTAGCGACGGTACACTTCGCGCTGCGGGCGGTGAGGACGCAGCGGGAAATACAGCTGACGGCTCTCATCAAACTGCATCCCGCCGCTGGCCTGCGGCCGTTCGCCTTTCAGCCACAGCGGCAGCTGCCAGAAGGTTTCGCGTGCCAGATAGTCCCCGTGGGCCAGGCTAAACAGAGCCTGCGCCTGGGGGGCATCCTGCCAGGTCGCCCAGGGCAGGGTAATGCCGGTCAGCGCGGGTGCGGCAACAAACAGCTGATCCAGGGCTTCGACCAGCCAGCCGTCCGGGAGCCCATTCAGACGCTCCAGCACCGCGCTGCCGTCGAGACCCAACGTCAGCGGCAGCGCGCGATCCGTTGCGGTGCAGCGAAAGCCGTAGCCGGAATGGACGATATTCGCGATTGCCATTACGCCTTCTCCTTGTAAAACGGGTTGCTAAAGTCGAAATAGATCACCGCCGGATCGGCGATGGTGTTTTCATTGCGATCGTGCAGGTAGCAGAAGAAGTTGCCTTTGCAGTTCCAGGTCGGGCTGTCGAGCACGTAGTCGAGGCATCGGGTCTGCTTCGCCGTGCGGCGCAGTTCGGCCAGCGCGTCGCGCACGCGTGACATCAGGTTCTCCTCGCTGTCGAAACCGGCGGCGGCGAGGGCGGCGGTGACGGCAAGGGTAGAGTTCAGCAGCAGGTAATAAGGGAAGTAGCGCAGCAGCTGGCTCTCACCGAAGCGGTTTTCCACCTCCGTTTCGCCCGCTGAATTCAGCCAGGCGTCGGCCCCTTCGGTCCACGCGCTGCCCTGGCAGTCGCGGTAGATCAGCCCGACGGGGAAATCCTGCTGCATCTCAACGAGGATATTTTGCTGGTGCGCCAGCAGGACCAGACCGTAGTCCGCCTCGGCGCTGAACAGCGGGAGCAACACGCGGTCGCAATAGGCGTCCAGCCAGCAGCGGGCGGCCTGGGCGAGCGGTAAATCCAGACGCTGGCTCAGACGGCGCACCGCGGAAGCCAGCAGGCTGTCGCCGCCGTCCGGCGCGGCCTGGGTCAGGCTCACCAGCACGTTGGTCTGGGTGTCTGGCGTATCGAACAGCAGATTGACGCGCAGGGCCATCAGGCTCTCTTCCTGAATAACGCCGCTTTCGTCACGCAGCCCCGCCCAGCCGTCCTCCTGCATCACGCGCATGGTCGGGTAGCGTGCCTGTAAATCTTGCCAGCGTTCCGTTTTCGCCAGGCGCGCCAGGCGCATTCCGCGCTTAACCTCTTTGACCGACAGCGTGCGCACGGAGTTGGTCAGGCGCACGCTGAGGGAGAACTTAATCATGTCGCTGTTGGTTTCGCTGTACAGCGAGCGGGAGGAGCTGGTAGGCAGCCACTGCGCGCCCGCTTCGCCCAGATCCTGCAATGAACCGTTTTCCGCCAGACGCTGACACCAGTCCTGCTCCAGCAGATAGTCGGCCTGCCATGGATGCATCGGCAGCAGCCAGCGGGTGTCGGTGAAGTGGCCGAGCAGCTCAGGCGCGCTCTGGGCCGCGAAGCGCAGCAGACGCTCGCGCAGGGAGACGTTCAGGCTGTCGCCGGCAACGAGCGTGCTCTCAACGGCAAACCAGCGCAGCGGGAAGCGGGAGGCGAAATCGGGCAGATAGCGACGCGCCTCGGTTTCGTTGAACGGCTCGTGCGACTTCGGTGCAGGGTGAAACGCGTGGCCGACCAGCAGCGCCTGTTCCGCGTCGGCAAACGTCAGCGGCTTATCGCGCAGGTTTGCCCAGCTGTTGCGCAGATCGATCGCCTGCCAGGTGTGCGCATGGCTTTCCAGAACGCGCTGCTTAAAACGCGCCAGCGTATCGGCATCCAGCGAGCCTTTAACTGATGGTTTTTCAAGAATTAAATCAACCAGTTGGTCAAATGTGACGGCGTCACCGTCATCACTGTTGCTCTGAATAAGCGTTGCCGGGAAACGGTACTGATGATGCTGGGTGGGAGAGAAATAGCGTACCGGAACCCGAAGCGCCTGGGTTTGGGACAGCGGGATATGAATGTTCGGTAACGCATCCGCAGCGGTAGCGGGGAGATAGCGCCAGTCCTTCGTTTCGCGCAACAGGGCGTTTAAAAAACACTGGGCTGCAACGTCTGTACCGGCAGAGCGGGGCAGAGCACGCATAGATGTACCTCATTCCATGATTGATAATAATTCTCGTTATGATATTCATTCTGTTTACAGTCGCAACCATTTTTGCAATATTTGTTTTCATAAACTTCATGATTTCCACACATTTATTGACACTATGTTCACATTCTCATGCGCGCTGACTCAGAAACATTGACCGAAAACGTCACCTCAAAAGCCAACTGGCCCCTGGCGTTATGTGCGGGTTTATTAGGTATCGGGCAAAACGGTCTGCTGGTGATGCTCCCGCAGCTGGTGACCCTGACCGGGTTGTCGCTCTCCGTCTGGGCCGGGCTGTTGATGTTCGGATCCATGCTCTTTTTACCGGCCTCGCCCTGGTGGGGGCGCCAGAGCGAGCGGCGGGGGTGTAAGGCTGTGATGCTGGCCTCGCTGAGCGGCTATCTGGCCAGTTTCGCCGTCATGGCGCTGGTGGTCTGGGCGATGGCGGCCGGAAGGCTGGATACCGTCTGGGGACTGGCGGGACTGATTCTTTCGCGTCTGCTTTACGGACTGACGGTGTCGGGGCTGGTGCCTGCGGCCCAGACGTGGGCTATTCAGCGTGCGGGGCTGGAGAAAAGAATGGCGGCGCTGGCGACGATAAGCTCCGGCCTCAGCTGCGGACGTCTGCTCGGCCCGCCGCTGGCGGCGCTAATGCTCAGCGTCAGCCCGGTGGCGCCGCTCTGGCTAATGGCGATCGCGCCGTTAATCGCGCTGCTGCTGGTGCTTCGCGAAGCCGCAGACCCGCCGCTGCCGCCGGTGGCGCACCAGGCGACCCGCCTGCAGGCCTCGATGCTGCCGTTCCTGCTGCTGGCGCTGCTGCTGGCGGCGCTGGTGAGCCTGATGCAGCTTGGCCTGTCACCGCATCTTAGCCCCTTGCTGGAGGGCAACGCCCGGGAGATCAGCCATCATGTTGCGCTTCTGCTGAGCCTGGCCGCGCTGGCCACGCTCGCGGCGCAGTTTCTGGTGGTCCGCCCGCAGCATTTCACCCCGGTGACGTTGCTCTGCATCGCGGCGGTGCTGATGGTGGCCGGGCTTGGGCTGATGACCGTCGCGGGTTTAACGCTGTTCTACGTGGGGATTGTTATCACGTCACTCGGGGCGGCGATGGCCACGCCGGGCTACCAGCTTCTGCTGAACGACAGGCTGACCACCGGGAAAGGGGCGGGCGTCATCGCCACCAGCCACACGTTAGGCTACGGCGTCAGCGCGCTGCTGGTGCCCGTGGTGACGCGCTTTTACGGCGAGCAGTCTTTGACGGTGGCCGCGTGGGGAATGGCAGTGCTGTTTTTAGCGTTGAGCATAGGGGTACGCTCAACCGAGCGGACCCCTTCTGAAAAGCCTTAATGGATCTGGCGGGAGGAATGGCCGCCAGACTCCTCATTTTGCCGCAGACGCTGGAGCGGATCCTGCTGATAAAACTGGCAGAAACGCTGCCACAGTGCCGGGAAACGGGGCGCGAAGAGCTCGGGCGCGCTAAAGAAATATTCCGACAGCACCGCAAAGCACTCGGCCGGGTCGGTTGCCGCATAGGCGTCAATGCTGGCCGCGCTTTCGCCCACCAGGTCTATTTCATCCTGAATGTTATCCATCGCCGCGTGCAGATCGTGCTCCCAGCCCGCCACCTCGCGAAGCGGGATCAGCGGTACTCCGCTGGCGCGATCGCCGTTGCGGGTATCGAGCTTATGCGCCACTTCATGGATAACCAGATTAAAACCGGACGCATCGAACGAGTCCTGAATGTCGAGCCAGTTCAGGATAATCGGCCCCTGCTGCCAGCTTTGTCCGGACTGCACCACGCGCTGGTTGTGCACCAGCCCGATATCGTCCTGCCATTCGTCATCCACCACGAACGGCGCGGGATAGATAAGCACCTCGTGGAAACCGTCCAGCCACTCAATGCCGAGCTCAAGCACCGGCAGGCAGAAAAGCAGGGCGATACGCGCGTTTTTCAGGGGATCGAGTTCGAAACCCTGCAGTGGAACCAGACGTTTTTGCTGTAAAAAACGATCCGCCAGCTGAACCAGTTTCGCTTGTTCATCCGGCTTAAGATTAGCCAGAACAGGGATCGTCAGCGCGTCATCCCATGGTAGCGCCATATCCCGGCCAGCTTCATTCGTTTTCCAGGGCCACTTTATCATCGCTTTGCTCGCAAACTCTTCACTTGAACAAAAATGGGAAAGTCAGGTTTGGTTAAGATGCCAGAAAATCGCTCACTGCGACAATTCCAGCCTGAATAAACTATCATTCGTACGTAGCGGTGGGTAGCGGTTTACGGGCATCACCTTCATTTTGTGAAGTCTGTCGTAGCCTTAACCCACAGGTTCAGTGAAGAAATCAGTACGGTATTGAAAAGATGAGCGATTTCAAAGGTAACAAGCAGAGCCTGCCCAGCCGTGAGTGCGCGCACTGCCAGCGGCCTATGACGTGGCGCAAGAAATGGGCGAAATGCTGGGATGAGGTCAAATACTGTTCCGAGCGCTGTCGCAGGAGCCACCGTTGACCGAACTGCGCCTGATCCTCGGCGATCAGCTTAATCCGCACCACAGCTGGTTTGATGCCTGCAATCCAAATGTCATTTACGTGATGCTGGAGCTGCGGGCAGAAACCGCGTACGTGCTTCATCACGCTCAGAAAGTGATCGCCATTTTTGCGGCCATGCGCGCGTTTGCCACTGCGTTAAAGGAGAAGGGGCATCGGGTGAGGTATGTCCGGCTCTCTGACGACTCAAACCGCGGCGCGCTGGAAGACAATCTCAACGCGCTGGTCGCGCATTACGGCGCCGACAGGGTGATATGGCAGGAGCCCGACGAATGGCGCCTGGATACGCAGCTCCAGGCGTGGGCGAAAGCGGCGTCCGTCGAAACGGCCTGCGTCAGCAGCGAGCATTTCTTCACTACCCGTGAACAGGTGAGCGCGTTCTTTGCGACGCGCAAAAGCTGGCGAATGGAGTACTTTTACCGGGAAATGCGTCGTCAGCACGGCGTACTGTTGACTTCTGAAGGCGAGCCGGAAGGGGGGAAATGGAATTATGATGCCGAAAACCGCAAACGCTGGTCCGGCGAGCCGCCCGCACCGGAGGATTCGCGTCCGCGCCACGATTATTCAGCCTTATGGGCGGAGATCCAGCGCTGCGGCGTAAAGACCTTCGGCGAACCGCAGGCCGGGAATTTTCGCTGGCCGCTCAACCGTTCGGAAGCCAAAGCCAGGCTGGATGAATTTATCGCTCACGTGCTCCCCCAGTTCGGCGCCTGGCAGGACGCGATGAACGCTGAGGAACCTTTTCTTTTCCACTCGTTAATTTCATTCGCGCTGAACACCAAAATGCTTAATCCGCGGGAAGTGGTGGCTGCCGCCCAGCAGGCATGGCGTTCGGGCCATGCGCCGCTGCCTGCCGTTGAAGGGTTTATCCGACAAATTCTCGGCTGGCGGGAGTACGTGCGTGGGATCTACTGGTCGCAGATGCCGGGCTATCGGGAGCTGAATGCCTTAGACCAGCACGCCCCGCTGCCGGACTGGTTCTGGACCGGCAGGACGCAGATGCGCTGCCTGGCGCATGCCGTTGGACAGTCGCTCACCGAGGCTTACGCCCACCATATCCAGCGCCTGATGGTCATCGGGAACTTTAGCCTGCTCAGCGGCCTGTCGCCGCAGGCGGTTCATGAATGGTATCTGGGGGTCTACATTGATGCCTTTGAATGGGTAGAGCTGCCCAATACCCTCGGGATGAGCCAGTTTGGCGATGGCGGATTGCTGGCCAGTAAGCCCTACGTTTCGAGCGCGTCGTACATTCACAAGATGAGTAATTACTGTCAGGGGTGCCGGTATCAGCACACCCAGCGTACCGGAGAGCTGGCGTGCCCCTTCAATGCCCTTTACTGGGATTTCTTTGCGCGCAACCAGGCGCGTCTGGGTAACAATCCCCGCCTGGGCATCGTCTTTAAACAGCTTGTGGACATGAAGGAAGAGGAGCGGCAGGCCATTGCCGATCGCGCCGGGTATGTTCGCCTGCATCTCAACGAGCTCTGACGTATTTCAACACCGCGCCGGTTGCGGTGGGTCAATAAGACGCTATTATTTTTGACTTTGCTGCGTATTCCCCGACAGGACATCCAGACGCTATGCCCGTGAATTTTGACCTTAACGATCTTTATGCTTTCAGAGCGTTAGTGGAATACGGTAACTTCCGTGTCGCCGCTGAATCTATCTGCTTATCCCAGTCGGCGCTGAGCCGCAGGATTGAAAAACTGGAAGCCGCGCTGGGAAACCGGCTGTTCGATCGTACCACCCGCCGCGTGGCCTTAACGTTATACGGGCAAAACTTTGCTGAACGCTCCGCGCAGCTGCTCGACAACGTTGAGTCAATGCTGGCGGATGTCGATAAGGTCAGCGAAGAGCGGACGGGGCTGATCACGGTTGCCACGGTACCGTCCGCGGCCTGTTACTTTATGCCCGATGTGATCCGTCGTTTTCAGTCTCGCTATCCGCGCGTTCGCATTAAGCTCATCGACAGCAGCGCGGGGAATGTGATTGACGCCGTGGCCCGAAGCCAGGCGGATTTTGGTATCAGCTTCGCAGGAAACCTGCCGTCTGACATCGAATTTTTCCCGCTGGTGGAGGATGTTTATGTTGCGGCGTGCCGAAAGGATCACCCGCTGGCGCAGAAGAGTCATCTGACGTGGCAGGCCTTTTACCAGCAGGATTATATCTCCCTCGATAAAACGTCAGGTAACCGTAACCTGCTCGATCGGATGCTGGGGGATATCGTTCCCGAACGCCCCAGCGTCTGCGAAACGCGCCACGTTACCACGATGCTCGGTATGGTAGAGGCGGGGATCGGCATTGCTGCCGTTCCCGCCATGTCGATGCCGACGTCAGAGCACACGCTGCTGACGCATCTGCCGCTGGTGGCGCCGGAAGTGAAACGCACCGTGGGGCTTATCCGGCGCCGGGGGCGCATCCAGTCCTACATTGCGGCTGAACTGGAAAAACAGATCACCGAGCAGTATCGCCGGACGTAACGGGTATCATCCCCGTCTCCTTGATGACGGCCCTTGAGGGCGGTGAGGCGAGATAGGTCAGCAGCGCTTTCCCCTCCGCGGGATATTCTGCGTGACGGGTGACCGCACCCGCGAAGCGCGTGATGTACTGCAGATTATCCGGGATTTTCCCGATAAAGGTGACGCCCTGAACCGGCAGCAGCTCGCTCACCTGCTGGAAACCGACGGCGTATTTTCCTTTCGCCACTTCTGAGGCGACCGGGATACGCTCGACCATTGTCGCTTTATCCGCCACTTCCTTTTCAATCCCCAGCTTTTTGAACAACGTCTGGCTGACGTACCTGCCGCTGGCGCTGTCAGAGTAGGCGATGGAGCTGGCCTGCAGCAGCGTTTTACGCAGAGCCGCCTCGCTGCTGATATCAGGGACATCCGCCCCTTTTTTCACCACCATGCCAACGGGGGAGTCCGCGAGTTCCGTTCGCGAACCCGGCTGGGTCTGGCCGGCTTTTTCGAGCTTCTCCAGCGCATCGCCCACCATAATCACCACGTCGGCTTTCTCGCCGCGCGCCAGTCGGTTTGGGATCGCCTGCGGCGTAGCGCCCATTGAGGGTCCGGGGATAATCACGATTTTATCCCCGGTCCGGCGTTCATAGTCCGGGGCCAGCTTTTCCAGGGCGGCCTTGAAGCCGCCTGAAATCATGACCTTCACGTCCTGGGCACAGGCATTAACGCTCAGAAGCGCCAGCACCAGCGCGCTGGCGGTAAAGCGATAGGTGCGTTTCATACTGCCCCCTGTGACTTGACGGTGTTTTGCAGCGATACCGCGCGGCGGCGGTAGAGGTAGAGCGTGGCCAGCAGGGCACACACGGCGGCGAAACTCATCCAGTAGCCAGGCGAGGCTTTGTCACCGGTGTATTCAATCAGCGCGGTGGACATGACCGGGGTAAAGCCGCCAAAGACCGCCGTTGCCAGGCTGTAAGCCAGAGAGAACCCCGCCACGCGCACTTCAGCAGGCATAATCTCCGTCAGGGCCGGGATCATCGCGCCGTTGTACAGGCCGTAGAGGAAGGAGAGCCACAGCAGCACGATCAGCATCATGGAGAAGCTGGGCGCGCTCGCCAGCAGCGTCAGGGCAGGGTAGCTGGTCGCCAGCGCAAGCAGGGCCATGGCAATCAGTACCGGCTTGCGCCCGAAGCGATCCGACAGCGCGCCGCCCACCGGCAGCCAGATGAAGTTAGAAATCGCCACCAGGAGCGTGACCAGCAGACTGTCCGAGGCGCTGAGCATCAGCACCTTTTTGCCAAAGGTGGGGGCGTAGACGGTGATCAGGTAGAACGCGGTGGTGGTCATCGCCACCATCAGCATGCCTGCGACCACCACCTGCCAGTTGCCGAGCAGCGTTTTAAAGACCTGACGCATCTCCAGATGCTGGCGGCGCGCGCTGAACTCTTCCGTCTCCTCCAGCTTGCGGCGCAGGAAAAAGATAAACGGCACGATTAAGCAGCCGAACAGGAACGGGATGCGCCAGCCCCATTCGCGAATGGCGCTCTCCTCCATCAGGGCATTCAGGGCAAAGCCCATCGCCGCAGCGACCATAATGGCGACCTGCTGGCTACCGGACTGCCAGCTGGTGTAAAACCCTTTGCGCCCCGGCGTGGCGATTTCAGCCAGATAAACCGAGACGCCTCCAAGCTCCGCACCGGCGGAAAAGCCCTGCAGCAGACGGCCCGTCAGCACCAGCAGCGGCGCCCACAGACCGATGCTTTGATAAGAGGGGATAAGCACGATCAGGAACGTCCCCGCCGCCATGATGGAAAGCGTGACGATTAGCCCCTTTCTGCGCCCCACCTTGTCGATATATGCGCCAAGCACGATGGCGCCTATTGGACGCATCAAAAAGCCCGCGCCGAAGACGGCGAAGGTCATCATCAGCGACGCAAATTCACTGCTTGCCGGGAAGAACGTGTGGGCGATGTAGGTGGCATAGAAGCCGAAAAGAAAGAAATCGAACTGCTCAAGAAAGTTGCCGGACGTCACGCGAAGTATGGCGCCCGCTTTCGAGCGTACGGTTGCAGGTGAGGTTGAGGAAAACATGGTTATCTCCAGTTTATTGTTGACGTTTTACGCGTCTGTTTTTGAAAACTGGATCAGGATGAGGAAATAGATAAGCGCAAATGCCGCATCGGCTGATGCACTTTTTGCATGAATAGCCTTCGCGGGATAAATACAATTAATGACAACAATAACTTAACAATTAATTGATTTTTTATTCACCACGTTTTGCTAAGTGGCTGATATCACGGTTTTGTGACATGACGCAGGCGCATTTCTTTCTGCGACTGCCGGGCAGCGTTGCGCCACCCGGCCTGTCTCAACCTAGCGCTGTGAACAACCCGCGCACTGTTTGTTCTGGATCTGCTGGAAGAAATCGTTGCCTTTGTCATCCACCAGGATAAACGCCGGGAAGTTCTCGACTTCAATTTTCCAGATGGCTTCCATTCCCAGCTCCGGATATGCGACGCATTCCAGGCTCTTAATGCTGTTTTGCGCCAGCACCGCCGCCGGGCCGCCAATGCTGCCCAGGTAGAATCCGCCGTGCTTATGGCAGGCGTCGGTTACCTGCTGGCTGCGGTTGCCTTTCGCCAGCATGATCATGCTCGCGCCGTGGGATTGCAGTAAGTCCACATACGAGTCCATACGGCCAGCCGTGGTCGGGCCGAGTGAGCCGGACGCGTAGCCTTCCGGCGTTTTGGCCGGGCCTGCGTAGTAAATCGGATGATCTTTAACGTACTGCGGCAGTTCTTCACCGTTGTCGAGCAGCTCTTTCAGCTTCGCGTGGGCAATATCGCGCGCCACGATGATGGTACCGTTCAGCGACAGGCGGGTAGAGACCGGGTGCGCGGAAAGCTGCGCCAGGATCTCATTCATCGGCTTGTCCAGATTGATGCTCACCACGTCGCCTTCGCCCTGCTGGCGCAGTGATTCAGGAATATACTGGCCCGGGTTGTGTTCCAGCTTCTCAATCCAGATCCCGTCGCGGTTGATCTTCGCTTTAATGTTGCGGTCTGCGGAGCAGGAGACGCCCATGCCGATTGGGCAGGAGGCGCCGTGGCGCGGCAGGCGGATCACGCGGATATCGTGGGCGAAGTATTTACCGCCGAACTGCGCGCCGAGGCCGAGGTTCTGCGCTTCCTGGAGCAGTTCCTGTTCGAGCTGAACATCGCGGAACGCCTGGCCGTGTTCATTACCTTCCGTCGGCAGCGCGTCGTAGTAGCGCGTGGAAGCGAGCTTCACGGTTTTCAGCGTGGCTTCCGCTGACGTACCGCCAATCACAAACGCGATATGGTAAGGCGGACAGGCCGCAGTGCCCAGGGTACGCATCTTCTCAACCAGGTAGTTTTTCAGCTTCGCCGGGGTGATCAGCGCTTTGGTTTCCTGATAGAGGTAGGTTTTGTTGGCAGAACCGCCGCCTTTTGCCATGCACAGGAATTTGTATTCGTCCCCGTCCACGCTGTAGAGATCGATCTGCGCGGGCAGGTTGGTGCCGGTATTCACCTCTTTATACATGTCCAGCGCCGCATTTTGCGAGTAGCGCAGGTTATCTTCAATGTAGGTGTTATACACGCCCTGGCTCAGCGCGGCTTCGTCACCGCCGCCGGTCCAGACGCGCTGGCCTTTTTTACCCATGATGATCGCGGTGCCGGTATCCTGGCAGGTTGGCAGTACGCCTTTTGCGGCAATTTCAGAGTTACGCAGGAACTGCAGGGCAACGTATTTGTCGTTCTGGCTGGCTTCCGGGTCGTTGAGAATGGCGGCAACCTGCTTCTGATGGGAAGGACGCAGCATAAACGCGGCATCGTGGAAGGCCTGCTGCGCCAGCAGGGTCAGGGCTTCCGGCTCCACTTTCAGCACTTCCTGACCGTCGAATTCGGCAACGGAGACGTGCTCTTTGGTCAGCAGGTAGTATTCGGTGTCGTCATGGGAAAGAGGGAAGGGGTTCTGATAAAAAAACGGTTTATTCGACATAGTATTGCTCCACAAAAATAAAACCGCCGGAGGAAACGTCCGGCGGTCAGGAATCAAAACATCATGGACATCCACGGATAACCAATCAGCAGCAGGGTCGCCAGGAAGATGGCACCGAAGATGGTGCCGAGGCGCCAGTAGTCTTTGGTTGGCAGGTAGCCGCTACCGTAGTAAATCGGGCTTGGGCCAGTACCGTATGGGGTGATGATCCCCATCACGCCCAGCGAAGTCACCATCAGCAGAACGAACACTTCCATATTCATGCCAGGGATGGTGGAGGCGATGGTCAGCATCGCTGGCAGCAGCGCCGTGGTGTGCGCGGTGGTGCTGGCAAACAGGTAGTGCAGCAGGTAGAACGCCAGCAGCAGAACGATGGTCGCCACGCCCGGAGAGATACCGCTCATCAGCAGACCGCCTTCTTTACCTAACCAGCTGATAAAGCCGGTAGAGGAGAGGCCATCCGCCAGCGCAACCAGGGTGGCGAACCAGACGAAGGTGTTCCATGCGGCCTTGTTACCAGTGATATCGTTCCACTCCAGCACGCCGGTCCACAGCATCAGACCGACGATGAGCAGGGCCGCCATGGCAGGCTCAATCCACGCGGCGGCGAAGATCCACATCAGCAGAGCACAGCACACGAACACCAGCAGCAGAATTTCGTTGCGGGACAGTTTGCCCAGTTTTTCCAGCTCGCGGGTCGCCCACAGCGGCACTTCGTTATTCACTTTGACTTCTGGCGGGTAGAACCAGTAGGCCAGCAGCGGCATGGTCAGAATCAGCAGGATACCCAGCGGCAGGAAGGCGAGGAACCAGGTGCCCCAGGAGATATCAATCCCAACCGTACTTTTCACCAGCGCCAGGGCCAGCAGGTTTGGCGCGAGGGCGGAGAGGAACATTGAGCTGGTGATACAGGCGGCGGTGATCGCCACCCACATCAGGTATGAACCAATCTTACGCGCGCTTGGGTCATTCGGTTTTGAACCGTACAGCGGCGGCAGGTTAGCGATAATCGGGTAGATGGTCCCGCCGCTGCGCGCGGTGTTGGACGGGGTGAACGGTGCCAGCAGCAGGTCCGCAAACGTAATGGCGTAACCGAGCGTCAGGCTGCGACGGCCGAGGTACTTCACCAGAATGAGCGCCAGACGGCGGCCGAAGAGGGTTTTGTCATAGCCTGCGGCGAACATAAAGGCACCGAAAATCAGCCAGACGGTAGAGTTACCAAACCCGCTCACCGCCCATTTAAAGGAGGCGCCCGCCAGTTTGAATTTCGGGTCAGCCAGCTGATCGGGGCTGAACAGCACCCACTGGCTGCACAGGGCGATGGCGACCACGCCGGTCAGGCCGATCACCGCACCCGGCAGCGGTTCGAAGATCAGACCGACGATCACGCCGACAAAGATGGCGAAGTAGTGCCATGCGTAAGGCGGCAAGCCTTCAGGAACGGGAACAAACAGCAGCAGTACGGCGACGATGACGGGTAGCGCCATCATCAGCAATCGTTTTGCGTTTCCATTTGATGCCTGATTCGCCACAGGGGGCGTTACAGCAGTTTTTGTATTCATAGTTTCACGTCTTAAGTTGTCAAAAATTCGGTCACAATGAAAAAGCACTTTATTTAGTTTCTTTGCTTTTTTTAGTTATTAAAGGTGCTTTCTTGTATTTTCAGTAATAGCGATTTAACGCGTTTTCGTGTGCGCTAAATTAAAAAATGATGATGTTTTTATATTGCGCTTTTGAATGCCATAACTATTGATCGCGATCAAAAAAATAGAATTGCAGCGTTATTTTTATGCTTTTATTAATAACCACTCTGGCGTATGTGGTTATTGCCTGTTTTTGGCATATTTTTTATCATTTTTTTAACAGGTAAGATTGTTGTGTGTTTTTATCGCATTGTTTTTATTGATCTTAAATATGTTTTGGTGAATTGGTTTTACCATTAATCATTTAACGAATTTTAAATTATTGTGAATGGCTGAATTACAATCGCTAACACCAATGTGTTATTTGTGTTATCGAAGGGATTAAATAGTTTTTTAACTAACGTAATAACTTTAGAAACTAAAAAAATCATTATATTAATATCATGACATCGGCAAATAACGACGAAATAAAAAATCAATCCGATAACGAATTCTTAATTTTTAAAAGTTTGGAGTTTCTATTATGAGCACTAACGAACGCATTCTTAGCCCTTTCACATTACCGAATGGTACTGAACTGAAAAACCGTTTGTTAATGGCCCCTATGACAACCTGTACCGGCTATTTTGACGGCACCGTCACCAGCGAGCTGGTGGAGTACTATCGTGCCCGTTCCGGCAGCATTGGCACCATCATTGTGGAATGCTGCTTCGTCGACGATCTCGGTCTCGCCTTCCCGGGTGCCATCGGTATTGATAATGACGAGAAAATCGCCGGGCTGGCGAAAATCGCAGAGGCCATTAAATCCAAAGGATCTAAGGCGCTGCTGCAAATCTACCACGGCGGCCGCATGGTCGACCCAAAACTGATTGGTGGCCGCACCCCGGTTGGCCCGAGCGCCGTAGCCGCGCCGCGTGAAGGTGCCGCAACGCCGGTAGCCCTGACCGCAGAAGAAGTGGAAGGCATGATCGGCAAATTTGGTGAGGCCGTGCGCCGCGCCATCCAGGCCGGTTTCGACGGCGTGGAAATCCACGGGGCGAACACCTATCTGATTCAGCAGTTCTACTCACCGAATTCAAACCAGCGCGATGACGAGTGGGGCGGCAGCCGCGATAACCGCGCGAAGTTCCCGCTGGCCGTGCTGGACATTACCCACAAAATGGTGCGCCAGTACGCGGACGACGCGTTTATTATTGGCTACCGCTTCTCCCCTGAAGAGATGGAAGTCCCGGGCATCCGCTTTGACGACACCATGTACCTGCTGGAAAAACTGGCGGCGCGCGGCGTGGACTATCTGCACTTCTCCGTCGGCGCGACCCTGCGTCCTTCCATTGTTGACACTCAGGATCCAACTCCGCTTATCGAAAAATACTGCGCGATGCGTTCTGAAACGCTGGCGCAGGTTCCGGTCATGGGCGTGGGCGGCGTGGTGAATGCTTCCGATGTGAATGAAGCGCTGGATCACGGTTACGACCTGATTGCCGTTGGCCGCGCCACCATCGCTTATCCGGACTGGACAGACCGCATTGCGGCCGGGGAAAGCCTGGAGCTGTTTATGGACAGCACCAAACGCGAAGAGCTCAGCATTCCTGAACCGCTGTGGCGCTTCTCGCTGGTAGAAGCGATGATCCGCGACATGAGCATGGGCGAATCCAAATTCAAACCGGGTACCTTTGCTGAGAAAGTGCAGGATGACGCTAACGAACTGGTGATTAACGTCAGTCTGGAAACCGACCGCATTGCGGACATTGAGCTGGCCTCCGGCCCGAGCGAAGACGTTGAGTTTGTGACCAGCTTTGAAGAGATCCGTACCCGCATTCTGGATGCCAACACCCCGCACGTGGATGCTATCACCGGCGCAACCAGCCAGAGTGAAGCGGTGAAGAAAGCGGTCTCTAAAGCGATGCTGAAATCCAGCAAAGCGCTGGCCGCGGAAGAGGGCGTCGACCCGAACGAAACCCGCAGCGTGGACGTGGTCGTTGTCGGCAGCGGCGGCGCCGGTCTGGCGGCAGCGATCCAGGCTCACGACGAAGGCGCGAGCGTGCTGATTGTCGAGAAAATGCCGACCATCGGCGGGAACACCATTAAAGCCTCTGCCGGTATGAACGCCGCCGAAACCCGCTTCCAGCGCGTGAAGGGCATTCAGGACAGCAAGGAGCTGTTCTATCAGGAAAGCCTGAAAGGCGGCGGCAACAAGAACAACCCGGAACTGCTGCGTCGCTTCGTCGAAAACGCGCCGCAGGCAATTGAGTGGCTGGCAACGCGCGGCATCATGCTGAACGACATCACCACCACCGGCGGGATGAGCATCGACCGTACTCACCGTCCAAAAGACGGTTCTGCGGTGGGCGGCTACCTGATCAGCGGCCTGGTGCGTAACGTCAACAAACGCAACATCGAGGTGATGCTGGATACCTCCGTCAGCGACATCATCTTCGAGAACGGCGAAGTGACCGGCGTACGTCTGACCACCGAAGAGAACGAAACCGTCACCGTGGCAACCAAAAGCGTGATTGTTGCCACCGGCGGCTTCAGCGCCAACAGCCAGATGGTGGTGAAATATCGTCCGGATCTGGAAGGGTTCGTCACCACCAACCACAAAGGGGCAACCGGCGGCGGCATCGCGCTGCTGGAGCGCATCGGGGCGGGTACCGTGGATATGGGCGAAATTCAAATTCACCCAACCGTTGAGCAAAACACCTCGTACCTGATTTCCGAATCCATTCGCGGCGGCGGGGCGATTCTGGTCAATCAGAAAGGGGAGCGCTTCTACAACGAAATGTCGACCCGCGATAAGGTCTCGGCGTCAATCATCGCGCTGCCGGAGAAATACGCATACATCGTCTTTGACGAGCACGTACGTGCCAAAAACAAAGCCGCGGATGAGTACATCGCAAAAGGTTTCGTGACCAGCGCCAGCTCGCCAAAAGCCCTGGCAGAAGCGCTGGGTATGGATTACCACGCTTTCCTCGCGACGCTGGAACGTTACAACGGCTTCGTTGAAAAACAGCATGATGACGATTTTGGTCGTACCACCGCGCTGCGTGCGCCTATCAACGAAGGGCCATTCTACGCCATTCAGATTGCGCCGGGCGTGCACCACACCATGGGCGGCGTGACCATCAACACCGAAACCTGCGTGCTGGACAGCAACCACAACGTGCTGCCAGGCGCGTTTGCGGCCGGTGAAGTGGTCGGCGGGATCCACGGCGGTAACCGTATCGGCGGTAACGCAGTGGCAGATATCATTATTTTTGGTACGCTTGCAGGACATCAGGCGGCTATGCGTTCGAAAAAGCAGTAAGGCCCCTGTGTTGTAGGCCGGATACGCCCAGTGCTATCCGGCATTTTCCCCGGCGGCGCGGTGCCTGCCGGGGCTACATCTGAGGACTCCAGTCATGCCTGATGACCATCGCGTTTACAGCTACTCCGCCGTCCTGATGGGCTCACCCATTCTCCTGAAACTCTTCTCCCACGATGAAGCCCTCGCGTCCCGCGTGTTTCGCCTGATCAAACAGTACGAAGATCTGCTCACCGTTAACCGCGCGCACTCGCAGGTGATGGACATTAACCATGCGGCTGGTCAGCATCCGGTTACCGTCAGCCGGCCGGTGTTTGAGCTGATCCGCTGTGCAAAAGCGGCAAGCCTGTTCAGGGACAGCGCCTTTAACCTGGCGATAGGTCCGCTGGTGAAGCGCTGGAAAATTGGCTTTCAGGGGGACAGCGTTCCGCCGGCGGAGGAAATCGCGTCGCTGCTGGCGATAACCCGTCCTGAAGATGTCCTTCTTGATGAGGCCAGCAGCAGCGTGTTTCTGACCAGAGCGGGGATGGAGATCGATCTGGGGGCCATTGCCAAAGGCTATATCGCCGACAGGGTGCGTGATTACCTGCATAAAGAGGGCGCTGAGCTGGGGCTGATCAACCTCGGTGGAAACATTCAGACGTTAGGCTCGCCGGAAGGGAGCTGGAGCGTGGGGCTGAAAAAACCGTTCGCCGGTGACGCGCTGATCGGCACGATGACCGTAGAGAACCTGTCCGTCGTGACGTCTGGAACCTACGAGCGCTACTTTGAGCAAAACGGCAAGCGCTATCACCATATTCTCGATCCGCGCACCGGGTATCCGCTGGACAACGAGCTGGACAGCGTGACGATTGTTTCGAAAGACTCTATCGACGGCGATATCTGGACCACGCTGATGTACGGCATGGGGGTAGAGAAGGGCTGCGCTGTGCTGCGCTCTCGTCCTGATATCGAAGCGATTTTTGTGACCAAAACAAAAGAAGTGGTGATCTCATCGATGCACCACTTCCGTTTTACCCTGCTGGATAATGACTACCGCGTTACTGACAGTATTGCTTGAGCAGGCCGGTCTGCTCCGGCTGGAGACGATAGCGATACACCGGACGCCCGGTGGCACCATAATGAATGCTGGTGAACAGAATGTTGATTTGCGCGAGCCAAATCAGGTATTTACGGCAGGATACGCGGGAGATATTGACGGCGTTAGCCAGGTCATCGGTAGAAAATTCCGTCTCCGGGTGAGCGTCAATCCACTGGCAAATCGTGCGCAGCGTTTGCGGCGTTAACCCCTTCGGCAGCTTTTTACTGTCCGCCAGTTCCGGCGCCCCACCGTGGATCAGCCGGTCGACGTCGGCCTGCTCATAATACTGGTGCGAACCCATCAGGCTGTGCTTTGCCTTCCAGCCGTTCAGCGCCTCTTCAAAGCGCGGGAACTGGAACGGCTTGATCAGATAATCCACCACCCCGTAATGGATAGAGGTCTGGATCGTGGCGGCGTCGGCAGCCGACGAGATCATAATCACATCGATTGGGCGCCCGGATGCGCGAATAACGGGCAGCAGATCCAGCCCGTTATCCTGCTGCATATAGACATCCAGCAGCACCAGATCGACAGGGTGCCCGGGGTTATTAATGATGGCCTCGGCCTGGTTTAGCGTGGAGGCGACGCCGCAGCAGCTAAAACCTTCAACACGGTTGACATACAGACGGTTGAGGTCGGCTACCATGGCGTCATCATCGACAATTAATACATTTATCACGCGATATTCCTCTCGCTATCCCAGGGGATGTGAACAAAAAATTGGGTAAAAACGCCGGGCTCAGACTCGACGGTGATATCACCGCCGAGGTTCTGGATTTGCTGGCGCGCAAGGAACAGCCCAACGCCGCGGTTTTCACCTTTTGTTGAGAAGCCCTTTGTAAAAATAGCCTCCAGCTGAGCGGGATCAATGCCGGGGCCATCGTCGCTCACTTCGCAGCTGAGCCAGCCGTTCTGATAATGCAGCAGCAGGCCGATCTCACCTTCCTGCTGTCCTTCCATCGCGTCGAGCGCGTTTTCAATGAGGTTACCCAGCACGGTGATCAGCACCGCGACCTGCTCTTCGCTCGCGGTATCCGGTATCTGGCATTCATCCGCCAGCGTCAGGGTGACGCCCGCTTCTTTCGCCCGATTGATTTTACCCAGCAGGAATCCGGCAATAACCGGGGATTTTACCTTGCTCTGTATCGTACCGATATCCGTCTGGTAATTATGTGCCGTCTGGATGATGTACTCTTCCAGCTTGTCGTAGCGCTTCATGTGCAGCAGGCCCAGGATCACATGCAGTTTATTCATAAACTCGTGCGTATGGCTGCGCAGGGCATCGACGTAGTTAACCATGCCATCAATACGCTGCATCAGCTGGCTGATTTCCGTTTTATCACGGAAGGTGGTGATGGCGCCGATCACCCGATCCTGGCTTTTAACGGGCACCATATTGCACAGCAATAGACGCCCGTTACAGCTGATCTCCTGATCCTGGCGCGCGGCGCCCGTCTTTGATACTTCGCGCAGGCTGGCCAGCAGGGGGGCGCTGGCGTTTTCGGTCTGCTTGCCGGAAGGGAGAAGCAATATTTCTCTGGCGGTCTGGTTGATCATCGTCACGCGCCCGTGAATATCGACGGCCAGCACCCCCTCGCGAAGCGACTGCAGCATCGCCTGACGCTGTTCGAACAAGGCGGAAATTTCGTAAGGTTCGAGCCCGAACAGGATGCGTTTCAGGACCCGCACCAGACCCCAAATCGCCATGGAGCTCATAAATATACTGAACAAAATGGTCCAGACGGCGTTTAGACGCCCGCGGGCAATCTGATCTTCCACTTTTTTGAGGGAGATACCGACCACCACGACGCCGATCTGGTCGTGCTGGCTGTCGTAAACGGGGGTGAAGACGCGAAGCGCTTCGGCGAGGGCGCCACGGTTTACGGAGACATTCTCTTTACCTTCCAGCGCAGGTTCCAGGTCGTTGCCAATAAAGTGCAGGCCGATGAGGGCTTCGTTCGGGTGCGAATAGCGAATTCCCCGCATGTCGGTCACCACGGTGAGCAGCAGATCGTTGCGTTGGGTGACGGCTTTGGCGATGGGCTGAATGATGTCCGCCTGGGGTGGCTGCATCAGGCCGCGCTGGATCTCCGGGCTGTTGGCCAGCGTTCTGGCGATACCCAGAGCCGTATCTTTAACATCATCGCGGGTCGCCCGGGTGATTTGCACGGAGTAGAGCGCAAAAACCACCAGCAGCACAGAGGCAATAATCGCGCACACCATCAGCGTGACCAGGGTGTTCAGCTTCATGGGGCGCTTGCGCGTCGTAAGGAAAGGCTGCAAATCGCTCATCAACACTCCGCGATAATTAAGAAAGGGGTAATTATCGCCGATGACGCGCTTTTCTTAAAGCCATGTAAAGGCGTGGATTTGGTCCCCTTTTCGTGACCCTCCTCGCAGGCCGTCTATATAAAACACTTTATAGTGTGTGGGTACTCATAATAAGGAGGCTGTTTATGAGCGTTATGCTTACCGGTTCGGTCAAGGAAAGACGGCACGCCAGCACGATGAATATTGATAGATTGTCCACGCTGGACATGCTGAAAGTCATTCACCAGGATGATGCACTCATTTCTGCTGCTATTACCCCCTGTCTAGATGCTATTGCCCGCGTGGTGGACAACGCCGCAGCGACGCTCAGCCACGGCGGTCGCCTGATTGTTGTTGGCGCGGGGCCATCAGGGCGCGTAGCGCAACAGGTTGCCGATGAATATGCGCCGGGCAAAACTCCTGTTATGGCCGTTACAGCACAAGAAGGGGAAGGGAGCTACGAGCGCGGCGTTGCCGATCTGCAGGCCATCAAGTTTGGTGAACGCGATATGATGCTGGCCGTGACCGTCAGCGGAAAAACGCCGTGGGTCTGGGGGGCAATGCGCCATGCGTGGTCGCTGGGTTCACCGGTCGCCATTGTTACCGGTGATGCGCAAAGCGAAGCCGCGCAGCTGGCAAGCATGGTTATCGCTCCGGAGCTGGGGGCCGATGTCGTCGCAGGCTATATCAACACTAAAGCGGGGATCGCGCAAAAAATGATCCTCTCGATGATCGCCACCGGGCTGGCCGTCCGCACCGGACGGGTTTACAGCAACCTGCGCGTGGATCTTGAGGCAGGCACAACCAAATGGGCTGAACGGCAAATTGCGATTGTAATGGAAGCGGGGGGATGCACTCGGGCCGAGGCAAAAGCCGCGCTGGCGAGCTGTAATCATAACTGTAAAACGGCGGTATTGATGGTGCTGACAGGGCTGGATGCATGGAAAGCCCATGAGCTGCTGGCGCAGAATAACGGGTTTATTCGCGTGGCGCTGCAGGAAGCGCCGTAGTACAAATAGTGAAGAAATAAAAAGGCCGCAATTGCGGCCTTTGGTATTTTGGGGATTAGAACTGGTAGGTCATGCCTACGCCAACGATGTCATCAGTTGAGATGCCATTGGCTTCGTAGAAGCGATCGTCGTTGTCCAGCAGGTTGATTTTATAATCAACGTAAGTCGAGAAGTTTTTGTTGAAGCTGTAGGTCATACCGAGATCGATATAGTTCACCAGATCCTGATCAACGTAGTTGTATGTATTACCTGGGTTGTAATCATTGCCGCCAATGTCTTTACCTTTGGAGTAAACCCATGCCAGAGACGGACGCAGGCCGAAGTCGAACTGGTACTGCGCTACGGCTTCAAAGTTCTGCGTTTTGTTGGCGATACCAACCGTCTCACCGCTACCAAATGGCGTCATATTGCGGGTTTCCGCATACATCATGGCCAGGTAAACACCTTGCGCATCATATTTTGCGCCAATGGTCCAGGCTTCAGCGCGTTCGCCTCCTGCATATGGGCTGTAGCGGTTGTCGTTACCTGCACCGTATGCAACCTGTGTGTTCGTGCGGTCGGAAGATGAATATGCCGCACCCAGGCTCAGACCGAAGTCAAAATCATAGGTGGTAGACATGCCGAAACCGTCGCCGTTCTGGAAACGAACATCGTCATGGCCGTTTTTCGTGCCTTCCTGATCTTCTGTTGCATCCTGGCCTTCGTTCGTACCCTGATACTGCAGCGCGAAATTCAGACCCTCAACCAGACCGAAGAAATCCTGGTTACGGTAGGTGGCCAGACCGTTAGCACGACCGTTCATAAAGTTATCGGTCCAGGTGTAAGAGTCACCGCCAAATACAGGCAGCATATCGGTCCAGGCTTCAACGTCGTACACGACGCCGTAATTACGACCATAATCAAATGAGCCGTATTCGCCATATTTCAGGCCAGCATACGCCAGGCGGTTGAACGATTTGTTACCCGCGCCTTCGGTATCGTTAGCGAAGGTTTTGTATTCCCACTGACCGTAACCGATCAGGTCGTTAGCGATCCGGGTTTCGCCTTTGAAGCCAACCTGCACATAGGTTTCGTCGCCGTCGTCGCCGGGGTTGTCAGAGAAGGTATGACGCGCGTCGACTTTGCCGTACAGGTCAACTTTGTTGCCGTTTTTGTTGTACATTTCAGCCGCATTGGCTGCGCCTGCCATTAATAACGCGGGTACCAGAATTGCCAGAACTTTTCTTTTCATTATATATTCCCTTTAAATATAATTTACATGAATATATGTAATCACCCTCCGTAATTACAGGCTTGATACTATTCCAGGGAATGTTATTTAGTTTCGAAAATAAATGTAATTAAATTCTAATAAATATTTCCAAATATTTCTATTAATCTCTTTATTTTTCGTGTGAATTAATTCATTGAATTTATATGGTGTAATTATTATTAAGTATTTCGTGATTCTATTTTTAAATTGATTTAATTCGTCTATGTTATAATTCATGCACTTTTGAACAACAGGATATGACGATGGAACTTGTCCGGTGGCAGCAGCGATTTGAGCGCTGGCTCGAGGAAAACCACAGCACCGACGATACCGCACATGATATTTCGCATTTTCGTCGGGTCTGGATGACGGCGCAAAAAATCATGGCTGACCAGGCGGTGGAGCCGCTGGTGATCCTGACCGCATGCTATTTCCACGATATTGTCAGCCTGCCGAAAAACCATCCCGAACGCGGCCGGTCATCCCAGATGGCAGCGCGCAGGACGTGTGACATTCTGCGCCGCGACTTCCCTGATTTTCCGCCAGAGCACGCAGCCAGCGTCGCGCACGCGATTGAGGCGCACAGCTTCAGCGCCGGGATTGCGCCGCAGAGCCTGGAAGCCAAAATTGTGCAGGACGCAGACCGGCTGGAAGCGTTAGGCGCTATCGGTCTGGCGCGCGTCTTTGCCGTCTCGGGCGCGCTGGGCGTGCCGCTTTTTGATGCTGACGATCCCTTTGCCGATGCGCGTATCCTTGACGATCGTGCGTTTGCCCTGGACCATTTTCAGACCAAGCTGCTGCGATTGCCTGATACAATGCAAACGGAAATGGGCCGCGAGCTGGCACGTCACAATACCGATTTCCTGATCCAGTTTATGGCGAAACTCAGTGCCGAATTACACGGTGACTGCATCGGGCTGGATAGCCAGGTGTTGAGCCGCTTCCGTCGCAGTTTGCGCAACTGAACTGTGGTAATCTGTTCCCAGTCTTTACTCTCCGGTTAAAAGAATGCAGGAAAATCTATCAGTGACAGAGCCCGCGCCCGAGCAGGCTGAGAAATCAACGGCAACGGTGCAGGCGTTGCTGCACCAGCTGTTGGATATCTATGATGCTAAAACGCTGGCCAATATGCTGGTGGCGCACGGCGAGAGCCACTGGAGCCCGGCGATCCTTAAGCGTCTGCTGACCAGCGAACGCGCAGGGCGTCGCCTGAGTGAAGGCGAGTTTCGTTATCTGCAAAACCTGCTTCCGCGTCCTCCTGTCGCGCATCCGAACTATGCCTTCCGCTTTATCGATCTGTTTGCCGGTATCGGCGGTATCCGACACGGTTTTGAAGCTATCGGCGGACAGTGCGTGTTTACCAGCGAGTGGAACAAGCATGCCGTCCGGACCTACAAGGCCAACTGGTACTGCGATCCGCACGAGCATCATTTCAACGCGGATATCCGCGATGTGACCCTGAGCCATAAAAGCGGCGTGAGCGATGAACAGGCCGCCGAGCACATTCGCCAGACGATCCCGGCGCATGACGTGCTGCTGGCCGGCTTCCCTTGTCAGCCCTTCTCGCTGGCCGGTGTCTCCAAAAAGAATGCACTCGGACGCGCCCACGGTTTTGCCTGCGATACCCAGGGAACGCTGTTTTTTGATGTGGCGCGCATCATCGATGCCTGCCGCCCGGCCATCTTTGTGCTGGAAAACGTCAAAAATCTAAAGAGCCACGACGGCGGAAAAACCTTCCGCATTATCATGCAGACCCTGGATGAGCTGGGTTATGACGTGGCCGACTCGCAGGACATGGGCGCGGACGATCCCAAAATCATTGATGGGAAACATTTTCTGCCCCAGCATCGCGAACGTATCGTGCTGGTGGGTTTCCGCCGCGATCTCAATCTCAAGGGGGATTTCACCCTGCGGGATATCCCGTCTCTGTATCCCGAGCGTCGTCCTACCGTGGCCGATCTGCTGGAACCTGTCGTTGACGCGAAATTTATTCTTACCCCGGTGCTGTGGAAATACCTCTACCGCTATGCCAAGAAACATCAGGCGAAGGGCAACGGCTTCGGTTTTGGAATGGTAAACCCCAACGATCCGCACAGCGTGACCCGCACGTTGTCCGCTCGATACTATAAGGACGGGGCAGAGATCCTGATCGACCGAGGCTGGGACAAGGCGCTGGGTGAAAAAGATTTCGACGATCCGCACAACCAGCGTCACCGTCCGCGACGCTTAACGCCGCGGGAATGCGCCCGGTTAATGGGATTTGAGACCCCGCAGGGCTACCGCTTCCGCATTCCGGTTTCGGATACTCAGGCGTACCGCCAGTTTGGTAATTCGGTGGTGGTTCCCGCGTTCGCGGCCGTGGCAAAACTGCTGGCCTCGCGCATCAGACAGGCGGTGGCACTCCGTCAGGGTGAGGCCGTCAATGACGGATGTGCACGATAAGGCCACGCGCAGCAAAAATATGCGTGCCATCGGCACGCGTGACACCGCCATCGAAAAGCGCCTGGCCGGGCTGCTGACGCAGGCGGGGTTTGATTACCGCGTGCAGGATCCCGCGCTTGCGGGTCGCCCGGATTTCGTCATCGACGCCTGGCAGTGCATCATCTTTACCCACGGCTGTTTCTGGCATCACCACGACTGCTACCTGTTTAAGGTCCCCGCGACGCGCACCGATTTCTGGCTGGATAAAATTGGCAAGAACGTCGAGCGCGACAGCCGGGATCTCAGCGCGCTGATTGCGCAGGGCTGGCGGGTGCTGATCGTCTGGGAGTGCGCGCTGAGAGGCAGATTAAAACTGAACGATACCGATCTGACCGAACGGCTGGAAGAGTGGATCTGCGGCGGCGGCCAGACCGCGCAGATCGACACGCAGGGTATTCACCTGCTTAAGGTTTCTCCACCTCGCAAGGCGTGACCACAGGTTTTGCGGGCAGTAAATATTTGCCCAGGGTGACCAGCACGACGGCAAACACGATGATCCCTAAAGCAATCCATTCCACAGGTGAGAGCGTTTCTCCCCCCAATCCCGTTCCGAGCAGCACGGCCACGACCGGGTTGACGTAGGCATAGCTGGTCGCGACAGCCGGGGAGACGTTGCGGATCAGGAACATATAGGCGTTAATGGCGATGATGGAACCAAACAGCGCCAGGTAGCCTACCGCCAGAAAGCCCGACAGAGGCGGCAGGGTCGTCAGCTTTTCTCCCGTCAGCGTGGAGGCGAGCAGCAGCACAATTCCGGCGGCAAGCATTTCAATCGCCCCCGCCATCATGCCGGTCGGCAGTTCGATACGCGAACCGTAGACGGAACCAAACGCCCAGCTCATCGAGCCAATCAGGATGATGATTGCGCCCCACGGATTCCCGCTCAGGTTACCGCCGCTGTTCAGCAGAATGATGCCGGCAAGGCCAATACCAATCCCCAGCCATTCCAGCTTGCGGGTGCGGATACCAAAAAGGCGGCTAAAGCAGAGGGTAAATAGCGGTACGGTGGCAACGACCACGGCGGCGATCCCGGACGGTACGTTCTGGTGCTCGGCAATCGTTACAAACCCATTTCCCACCGCCAGCAGCAGCAGGCCGATCAGGGCGGCATTCATCATCGGGCGCAGCGGGGGAAGTTTATGCCCGCGCAGCAGCAGGAAGGCCAGCAGCAGCACGCCAGCCGAGAGAAAGCGGATGCCAGCCATCATCAGTGGCGGCCAGCTTTCCACGCCGATGCGAATGACAAAGTAGGTTGAGCCCCAGATGATGTACAGCGAAAAGAGTGCCCCAATGAGCGGTAGCAATTGCCGGAAACGCATAATCCCTCACGACGAAATAAAAAGGTCGCTGATAGTAAACGCGAAAACTATCGCGCTGGCGAGCCCTTTAATTGTGTAGCTGATGTGAATTTTTTGTTGACGTGAGGTGGGTGTTTCCGGGTTTGCGCTTTTGCTCCATACTATTCACTTAATTACCAAAAAATGAAGGATTACGATTTTGGCAGGAAGTAGCTTATTAACATTGCTGGATGATATTGCGACCTTACTGGATGACATTTCAGTGATGGGGAAACTGGCGGCGAAAAAAACCGCAGGCGTGCTGGGAGATGATTTATCGCTTAACGCCCAACAGGTTAGTGGGGTGAGGGCTAACCGTGAACTGCCGGTGGTGTGGGGCGTGGCGAAAGGCTCCTTCCTGAACAAGGTGATTCTGGTGCCGCTGGCGCTGTTGATCAGCGCGTTTATTCCCTGGGCCATCACGCCGCTGCTGATGATTGGCGGGGCGTTTCTCTGCTTCGAGGGTGTGGAGAAGGTGCTGCACTCCTTTAGCGCGCGCAAGCAGAGCGATACACCGGAGGTGCGCCGGCAGCGTCTTGAAGCGCTGGCCGCGCAGGATCCGAAAACCTTCGAGCGCGATAAGGTCAAAGGCGCTATTCGGACCGACTTTATCCTGTCTGCGGAGATTGTTGCCATCACGCTGGGCATCGTGTCTGACGCGCCGCTCCTGAATCAGGTCCTGATCCTCTCCGGCATCGCCATTCTGGTCACCGTCGGCGTCTACGGCCTGGTGGGACTGATCGTCAAGCTGGACGATATCGGCTACTGGCTGGAAGAGAAATCGATCGCGGTGGCAAGAGGCATCGGCAAAAGCCTGCTGGTGCTGGCCCCGTGGCTGATGAAGAGTTTGTCGGTGGTAGGCACGCTGGCGATGTTCCTCGTGGGCGGCGGGATCGTGGTTCACGGTATCGCGCCGCTGCACCATGCTATCGAACATTTCTCCTCGGCGCAGGGGGCTCTTGTCGCCGCAATTCTGCCCACGCTGCTGAATCTGGTGCTGGGCTTTATCATTGGCGCTATCGTGGTTGCGGCAGTGAAGCTGGTTGAAAAAATACGCGGCACGTCGCACTAATTGTTACCCGTTGTGGGATGCAAAAAGACCATTCCTCGTCTAAATTGAAACAGTTTCACCCTGATACAGGAGGCAGGTATGGTCTTTTTGGTCAGTGATGAAGTTAAGCCTAAGAAGGGCGGCCCACGTATGATTGTGACCGGGTATTCCAGCGGAATGGTGGAATGTCGGTGGCACGATGGCTATGGCATCAAGCGGGAAGCATTTCGTGAAGATGAGCTTCAGCCGGGGGACGGGCAGCACCAGCGGGACAAGGCTTAATCACATAACGCCCGGCTTTGCCGGGCGTTTTTATCTCCAGTACCGGGTGTAAGGCAGCGATCAGGGAGTGTGTGTGCAGCGCGATACCTTTGTTGTAAGAGAATCCTTTTTGCAATGGCTGCATAAGCGTAGCAATCCGGGGTTGATTGTTAATCTCTGTTTTCTGGTCGTTCTGGTATTTTCGACTCTACTGACCTGGCGCGAGGTGGTGGTACTGGAAGAAGCGTACATCTCCAGCCAGCGTAACCATCTGGATACGGTGGCCAGTTCGCTGGACAGGCAGCTGCAGAACAGCGTGGACAGGATGCTGCTGTTTCGTCAGGGCATGCGCGATGCAATCCAAACGCCGCTGGCATTTGATGTACTCCAGAACGCGGTATCACGCTTTAGCTCACTCCGCATGCTACCTACCTGGCAGCTTGCCGTTGATAAAAAACGCACCCTTCCCATTAACGGTGTCTCGGATGCATTCGTCGAGAAAACCACGTTTCTGAATCGTGACGCTGAGCGCCTCAGCCACGAGATTTCTGCCGCGCTCGAAGTGGGGTATCTGCTCAGGCTGGCGTCGTCGAGAGCGCAAACGGAAGCGCGCGTGATCTACGTCTCCCGCGCGGGATTTTTCATTTCCACGGATACGCCGGACCAGGCGGGCGATATTACCTCCCGCTATTACCATCTTGTCACGCAGTCCTGGTTTACCCAGCAGTCAGAGCGGAACAATCGCGCGCGCGCGGTGCGCTGGTTTATCTCTACCCCGTCATCCTGGACCAATGATGAACGTACGATTACCGCCAGCGTCCCCATCTATTTCGATCGTTACTGGTATGGCGTCGTGGCGATGGATTTTACGCTTAGCACGATGCAGCGCCTGCTGGCCGATGCGACGGAAGACCGAACGGAAGGTGAGTAGTGACAGTGATGTGTGGATCAAACTGAGTAACCGGAAACAACCGGGAGTTCGAGGGAACAAACGGGAGGAAACCTTGAGTGGCAAGGCTTAACGGTAGGTAAAGCTAGTCAACTGGTAGAAAACCACCCAATATGACATTTTTAGATCGTTCGACAACAAAGTTAAAAAGGTGTCATATATAGTTAGATCGTACCGCCGACTGTTTAATGGGATTTAAATTCGGTTTAAAACGTTATCACATGGAGGTTCAAAACAAAGCCAGCCAATTGGACATTTCTGTAATCAGCCAGCCTTGTTTTGCGTGCTTACGTTCGACGCTGGGCTATCCTTTTCAACGGAATCACATTGTCCGAAAATCTCTTTCTGTCGGACCGGATTTGAATCAGATAACTCAAGCACCGCAGGCATAAGCATCTTTAAGCCACCAGTGATAAATATCTCCATAACAGCTTCACGTTGGGCTTCAGTCATCCCCTGATAAATCATCATCCAGAGTGCTTGCTTCTCATCATTTGCTAAGCCACTTTTTGTCTTGAAATCCTCAACTCCCATAGATGGCTGTCCTTTGTTGCTATACCCAAGATAATTTTGGGTCCGTGCAGGCAATATCGATATATGGTATTCCGTGGCTTTAGTCCCTCCTCGTTTCCGCCGCACTCCGTCCAGCCCCTCAGCGAGTTTTTCTAACTGCTTACGGACATTGGATACTCCACTTGGAAATCCGGGCATCCCCGCACACTCTTGAGCCGTAAACCAAGTTTGCACATTCATCATTACCTCCTGCCTCCGATTTTTTCTAGCTCACAAAAAATTCGATTCGATTTTTTAAGGTGTGAAAACATGCTTTCACCAAAATCAAAGACTTATATTTGATTTATCAAGGTTTGATAAAATCAACAAAAGACCGATAAAAAGATTGAATTCGATTTTTTGTGTGTTATATTTTTACACGTAAAGGTGAACAGTTTAGTTCACCGCAACGAGTAAATATTTAAGGATCGCAGAATGATGACCAAAAGCCAAGACTGGCACCCGGAAGACATCAAAGCAGCGATTAGAAAACGCGGAATGACAACCAGTCAGTTATCCCGTTGTCATGGGTTAGCGGAATCAACATTACGTAACGTATTCCGTCACCACTGGCCCAAAGGGGAGAAAATTATCGCTGACTTTCTCAACATGGAGCCATCAGAGATATGGCCTTCGCGTTATCAGAATCTGACTGTTAAAGAGGTTGCATGATGGAGTTTTGGGTATCAGTGAAAGAATGTGTTGGCGTCTGTGGTTTCCCACAGGCTGAATCTAATGCGCGGAAAAAACTTGAGGATCTGGTTTGCGGTCGCAGTGAGCTACGCCGCAAACGTGCCGGCACCAAAGCATTTGAATACCACATATCAGTATTGCCACCAGAAGTTCGTGCTGAATTGCTGGCTGGCCGTGGGCTGATTGAAACCTCATCCGGCCTCATTACTCTGCCGAGAGAGCCGGAACGTGTGGCTGCTGATGATCTTGATCGTCAGCGTCTCTGGTCAGCCTGGGAGAAAGCGACTGGCGAACAGCGACTGCATGCAGAGCGTCGCACGAAAGCTGCTGCGCTGGTGGCTGAGCTGATGGCATCAGGTGTTGGTAATCGCAAGGCGATTACTCTGGCCGCAAAGCAATTACAAATTAGTGAAGGGACGCTGCGCAATCTGTACTACAAAGTGAAGGACTTCAGCCCTGACCTCTGGGGACCGGTACTGCTCGATCGCCGCGTCCGCGAAAAACGCGTGACAGGACGTTCGGCTGAAATCTCTGATGATGCATGGCAATTCTTCCTGGGCGATTATCTGCGCAACGAAGCACCGTTTTTCTCCAAATGCTATGAACGGCTGGAAATCGCCGCAGAAACACATGGCTGGACCATACCGGCTGAACGTACCCTGCGTCGTAAGCTGGAACGTGAAGTTGATCCGCGCATTGTCGTTGCCACCCGTGAAGGTGAAAACGCGCTGGCGCAGATGCACCCATCTCAACAGCGCACCGTCGCGCAATTGCATGCGATGGAATGGATTAACGGTGACGGTTATCAGCACAACGTGTTTGTCCGCTGGTTTAACGGTGAAATCATCCGTCCCAAAACATGGTTCTGGCAGGACGTCCACAGCCGCAAAATTGTCGGCTGGCGGGCTGATGTATCAGAAAACAGCGACAGTATCCGCCTGTCACTCATGGATACGCTGAAAACCTACGGGAAACCCCAACACATCACGATAGACAACACCCGTGCTGCGGCGAACAAATGGCTGTCTGGTGGCGTTCCTAACCGCTACCGGTTCAAAGTCCGTGAGGATGATCCGATGGGGATTATCCCGCTGCTGGGTATCAAGCTGCACTGGACCGGTGTTATTGGTGGTAAAGGCTGGGGCCAGGCTAAACCCGTAGAACGTGCCTTTGGTGTGGGTGGTCTGGGTGAATACATTGATAAACACCCGGCACTGGCTGGCGCATTTGCCGGTGAAAATGTCAGTTCCAAACCAGAGAACTACGGCAGCCGCGCTGTTGATGTTGAGACCTTTATGGAAATTATCAGTGAAGGTGTCGCCATGTTTAACAGGAAAACCCAGCGTAAAACGGAAATGTGCCGGGGTGAACTGTCCTTCGATCAGGCTTTTGAACAAAGCTACAGCCAGGCTGTGATCACCCGTTTAACTGAAGAACAAATCCGCCAGTTCATGCTGCCGGCAGAGTCGGTTCGCGTGAAACCCACCGGAGAATTCACGATGGAAAGCGGCGGCTCCCTGTTTGGCCGCAAGAACACTTACTGGAGTGAGCAGCTTGTCAGCCACCGCTCCCGCAAAATTACAGTCCGTTTTGACCCGCGTAACCTTCACAGTGAAGTGGCCTGTTACGACCTTGATGGCCGCTTCCTCTGTATGGCGGAATGCCGCGCCGCAGTGGCGTTTGGTGATACCGAAGCTGGTCGTGAACACAACCGCGCCCGCCGTGAAATGATGCGCAGCACCAAAAAAGCAGCGAAGGCGCTGAACCGTATGACAGCGATAGAAGTTAACGACCTGCTACCGAAGACAGAGCATGCGGAGTTGCCGGAACGTCATGTTGTTGAGCGTGTATTCAATATGGGTAATACCGTCAGACGTGTGGAGGAAATACAGGACACGCAAACCGAGAATGATGTGATTTTTCAGACATTCGTTAATAAAGCGAAACAGTCGCAGAAATAAAAAAGCGACGTTGCGAGCGCCGCTTTGAACTAAGTGAATCAGTTTTAACACCTGATTAAGTACAGGCCATTTGAAAAATACAGGATTAATAATCATGACGCAAATTAACCATGATGTTGTGCGTAGTGCCATTCGTGAATTAATTGACAGCAAGGCGATTTCAGGCGCAGCTCTGGCACGTGAAACCGGCACCTCAACGGCTACGGTTTCTCAGTTTCTGAACGGGAAATATAAGGGCGATAACGATACGGTTGCCGCCAGCCTGAATACCTGGCTGGAAAGCCACACCGCCGCGAAAACCTCGCTGCCAGTGGCTCCGGATTTCGTTGAAACACCGACCTCACAAAAAATTCTCGCCACCCTGACGTGGGCGCAACTGGCCGGAACGATTGTGCTGGTTTACGGCAATCCGGGCGTCGGTAAAACAAAAGCCATCAGACAGTATGCAGCGACAGGCAACAACGTCTGGCATATCACCGCCAGTAAGTCCCGCAGCAACGAACTGGAAACGCTGTACGAACTGGCGCTGAAGATGGGGATTGCTGATGCACCATACCGTCGTGGCGCATTGTCCCGTCTGTTACGCCAGCGCCTGCCGGATACGCGTGGTCTGATTGTCGTGGATGAAGCTGACTGGCTGAGTCTGGATGCTGTTGAAGAATTGCGAATTCTCCAGGAGGAATGCGGCGTTGGTCTGGCGCTGGTCGGAAACCATAAAGTCTACGACCGCCTGACAGGAGGACAACGCAGTGTGGATTTCGCCCGTCTGTTTTCCCGCGTATCTAAAAAATACGTCATCAATACCGTCTCAGCCGGTGATGTGGACAGTTTTTGCGATGCCTGGCAGGTCAGTGGACAGGAGGAACGGAAACTGTTGAAGATGATCGCCCGTCGTCCCGGTGCTCTCCGTTCTCTGTCTCACATCCTCCCGCTGGCGGGGATTTACGCACAGGGCAAGGGTGAGACCATCGGCACGTCACACATCCAGTCCGCGATGCTGGAACTGGGTCACAGTAATCTGAACGAGGAATAACGCCATGATTACTGAACGTATTGCAGAACACATCAGCATGGCTGAAGCGGCGCAGGACTGGCTTCGCTCCCGTGGTAGCCGTGTCACTGACGTTCGGGTTTTCATGCGTCGTCCGTTGCTGGAGATTGCCTGCCCGCCATCAGAGCTGGTGCGTAGTGCATCCCGTATATCGGAAACACACAACGGCGGCACCCGCTCCGTCTGGGTAGCCAGTCTGGAAGGATGCAGGATTATCTGGAGGTAAGTATGTGCTGGAGTACGGGGAGAGCATGGTCACGCGAAGAACTCCTTATTCTGGAACAGAACGCGGGAAAGGTAAGTGTAAGCGGTCTGGCGCTGCAACTGGGGCGCTCTAAACAGTCAGTGCAGAATTGCGCCATTCGGCAGGGTCTTTCACTGCGCATCAGAGCGGGAAATGAAGACGACGCATATTTGTGTCGTGAGCTTTACAGGGAGGGACTGACCATCTCGGTTATCGCCGAAAAAATGGAAATGTCCCGTAGTCAGGTATTTAACATTATTTATAGAGGCAGTTAACGGAGGTATGAAATGGCTAAACAGGTAATCACCATTATCCTCGAAGATGATGCGGTAATTAAGGACGGGGAAATGGTTAAAACCAGTGAGAACTCAGGAAAACTCGCTATCAGTTTTCACCTTAACAACGCCAATGATGATGGTTCATTTTCGTATCTGGTTGCGGAAGGACTGTCAGCTATTTTTCCAATGGCTATCCAGCAGGTCACTGAATTTGCAAAACAGAAAGTTGATCTGGATAACCGTAAAATTATTAAACACTGAGGTTTATATGAAAGCACCCAAAAAGCCCCGTGCAAAATCAGCCGCTGCTGTCGCCGTTCCTCAATGCCGCGATGACGTAATCAGCGACATCCGCAAGATTGGCGATATTACCCGTGTCATTCTGCGTCGTGAAACTGAACTGAATGACAAAATAGCGGCCCTGACAAATGATGTTGCGCCCGGCATTGAAGCGCTTAAAAAAGAGCTTGGTCGTTTGCAGGCTGGCGTTCAGACATGGTGTGAAGCCAACCGTGCAGAGCTGACGAAAGACGGCAAGACCAAGACTGCTAACCTGACAACGGGTGAGGTCCGCTGGCGTAAACGACCACCCAGCGTCACCATTCGCAAAGTTGAAGATGTTATTGCGTTACTCAAGAAATTCAGCCTGGGAAAATTTCTTCGCAATAAAGAGGAAATTAATAAAGAGGCAATTCTGGCATCACCAAATGAAGTTAAGGGAATTGCAGGAATATCCATTAAATCAGATGTCGAGGATTTTGAAATAATCCCATTTGAACAAACTGTAACTGATTAATTAACTTTCTTTGATTCTCAGAATTTTAATACGGCATGCCTGCCGGGGCTTCGTGCACCCGCAGGCAACTAAAGATGGAGTTTAAGCGAATGACCAGGCATACGATTATCAATATCCAGCAGATACGTGACGATATCTGCAAACGTAAAGCAATGCCGCCATTTGGCCCCGATACCAGTATTAATCGTCTTAAAACTATCAATGAGACTCAGCGCAGTTTTACTCCTGAAGTCGTGGAATCGTTGCTGGGTGAAATAGACGTCCTGTCAAAATCAGAATGGACACTGGCGGATGAACTGGTCAAGGCCCAAAAACGCATAGCAGAACAGGAACGCATTAACACCGCTCAGGATGATCACATCAATCAGCAGGCAGACCGTATCGAATGTCTGGAAAAGAAAAACAACGATCTGGGCAAAGCTATTGGGGCCGCACCGCCATCGCTTTCACTGTCACCAGCAACAACTGATGTTCTGGCCGAGCGCCAGCGGCAGACATCGGTTAAGGGATACACTACACAGCAGGACGACACATATATTGAAGGTGAGCTGGCCGCAGCGGCTATTAGTTACATAGAGCCTTTGGCGGCTGAAGAATACTGGCCTGCTGACTGGCATGATGACAGTTTCAAACCATCAGACTATCGTCGAAATTTAGTGAAAGCATGTGCGCTTTTGATTGCAGAAATTGAGCGCATTGACCGTCAGTCGGAGGGAAATCACGATGAGCCGCGCATCCCTGATTAAGTTAATCCATGTTGCCCGCCGCAATCTACAGCTGGACGATGACACCTACCGTTCTGTACTGATGCGAGTGACGGGAAAGCAAAGCTGTCGTGACCTGAGAGTCGGCCAACTGGAGGATGTGCTGAAGACTCTGGAGGACAAGGGGTTTAGACGCACCCGACCCCGTTCTCCGGCTCGCCGTCATCGTGAGACAGATATTACCGCAAAGGTCCGCAGCATCTGGCGACAGATGCATCTTGATGGGTTTATCCGTGATGGCAGCGATACCGCACTGGATACGTTCGTCGCGAAGATGACTGTCAGAACCAACAAAGGTAAAGGTATCGCCAGCCTGGCATGGTGCCGTGGCGATAATCTTCTGATGGTGCTGGAAAGCCTCAAGCAATGGCATCTGAGAGAAATGACAGAGGCGCTGAGTCCGCGAGACCTGGCATTTCAGGATAATCGGGGTTATGACGCCATCAACAGCCTGTATTCCAGTAAAGTAAGAAAGGTGCGCACATGAGCGAAAAGCAGAATGACCTGTTTGGTGATATCCAGGATGACAGCATTCTGGAGCACCTGGACGATGACAGTTCGGCGGAAACTGTGCGTTTCCCTGCACTGCTGACAGAACTGAATACGCTGCTGCGTGGCGAACTGACAAAGCATGGCGTTGACCCACGTATCTCTCTGGAGCTGGTTTACGCGATTAGCTGTCAGATTGGCGGTATGCAGATTTATTTCCCACGCGGCCAGACTCTTGAGTCATTGATTCGTGATATGAAAATCTGGCGAGATTTCAATGGCAGAAACATCACAGAGTTGGTTGAGCGTTACCGTGTTACCTATAAAACGGTGTATAAAGCAATCCGGAGAATGCGAAAATTAGAGCAAGGTAAGAGACAACTTTCATTGAATATGGAGTGATGAAATGGATGCAGGGGTTATCATCGATATAATTTTTGTCGTATGTGTATTTTGGGTGTTCTTCGATGCGGCTAACAACCATATCGGTAGCTATGTGGTTGGTGAGGGCATCGAGAAGGGACGTCGGAAAGGGTTCCATCCCGTTGTTTGGGCTGCTTTGAGCATGTTTATATTCCCTTTTTTTTGGTATTTGATTACAAGAAAATCTTTGTTGGCTACAGCGAAGGAATATCCTGCAACGACCGATAAAAGTATAAGTTTTATTATTCTCTTTTTATTGGTATCAGGATTGTTTATCTATACCTATAAAGATTATTTATTCTATTAAGTCATACCAATACAATGAAGCCGGTTAATCCGGCTTTTTTTTCGTCCGGCACATGATGGAAGGGAAATCTAACCCACTTCCAAAGGTGCCGTTTTATGAGCAACACCCCCGATTCTCCCGCATTTCGCAATGCTCTTGCTTTCGTGCTCAGCGCAGAACGCGGATATGTCAATGACCCCACTGACCGTGGCGGTGAAACCAACTTCGGTATATCAGATAAACGCGACGGTGTTGCCGATGGCATGACCGACGTTAATGGCGATGGCAAGCCTGATACCCGTATTCGTGATTTAACGGTTGAACAGGCCGGACAGATTTACTTCCGTGACTACTGGTATCCCGCGTATTGCCAGTTTTGGCCGGATGATATCGCCCTGTTTGTCTTTGACTCGGCCGTCCAGCATGGCGTCAAAAAGGCTGTCCAGTTGCTTCAGGAAGCTGCCGGTTTCACCGGCAAAAGCGTTGACGGTATCGCCGGTAAAAACACCCGCGCAGCCGTTGAGCGTGCTGACCCTGACTGGCTGCTGAACCGGCTGCTTCTGCGTCGTTCCCGCTATTACGCCGACATCATCAAATCAAACCCTTCACAGGGCAAATTCCTCAACGGCTGGTTTAACCGCCTGGACAACCTCGCTGACGCCTGTCGTGAGATTTCCGGTGTCCGCTATTCGGTAGCCCGGAGCTGATATGGGCAAGGGATGGGACGCTTCGCTGAAACAGGGACGACGTGACCGGCTGCGGCAGGAAGTGCTTCACCGAATGGCAGGCGGCCCCGTCCCTGTTCCGACAAGTTATGCAGGTCATGACGGTACACACGCCAGTTACTACATGCGCGGCTGGTCATCCGTCGATATCAGAGACATCGTCTGGCAATGCCAGCGATACAAGGAAAAACATAATGTTTAAATCGTTTAGCTGCGACTGGTTAAAGCTGGCGCTGGTACAGGTTTTGCGCTCCGGATGGAGCATTGTCATTCTCGTCGGCCTGTCGCTGTTCATCTGTAGTTTCACAGGCCGCCAGGCATTTATGGTCTGGTGGCTGGCGCTCTCTGGTGTGGTCCTGGTCGGGTTCAGCATCTTTCTTGGCAATCTGCCGTACAGGCTTCTTAAACCTGAAATGCATATCAGCCGGCATGCCTGTTTCTGGTCATGGGTTGTCTGGGGCGTTGGGTTCGTTCTTATCTGCCTGAGTCCACTTTATGCCAGCCCGCTGTACCTGCTTTTCCTGGAACCACTCGGCGCAGCCACTGGATTTCTGTTCTGTCAGTGGGTTTCACGTAAGGGGCTGCTTGTATGGATCCAGTAACTCTCACCACCATTGCCTCCGTTCTGATGAAGGCCGGGCCGTCTTTGCTGCGTACCGTGGGCGGCTGGTTCGGTGGCGACACGGCCAGAACGGCAGATTCTGTGGCGGGGATCGTTGAGAACGTCAACAGCGTCATTAACCCGCAGGACCAGCAGCGAGTGCTTGAGCAGAAACTGGCGGCGCTGCCGCCGGAACAGTTCGTCCAGCTCCAGTCACTGAAAGTCCAGATTGAGCAATTCCAGCTCGAGCGGGACAAAGCCGTACTGGCTGACCGTCAGGCTGCTCACCATGAACAGCAGGAAACCATCCGTAACGGGGACAACGCCACGGATGAATATGTCCGTCAGACCAGACCGCTGATGGCGAGGCTGTCGCTCTACAGCAGCATTGCGTATGTGATGCTGATGTCAGTGGGTCAGCAGGCTGGCGCGGTATCCGGTGCTTTTGGTCATGCCTTCTCCATGCCATCACCGGACTGGGATATCGCACTCATGCTGGCGACACCGGCGCTCGGGTATCTCGGTTTTCGTACCCTTGACGGGTTCGCCCGGTACAGCAAATCCAGCAAACACAAAACGATGGCGGCGGGTAAATGACGGATGAACTGGACAAGGCCAGCGGCCTTGAGATGGCAGACCGTGAACGGGCATTAAATGCCCTGTTAAACAGGGTTAAAGAATCTCCTGATACTCCAGGTCACTGCAACGACTGTGGTGACGAAATTGACCCGAAACGACTGGCGGCCATGCCGGATGCCGTGACCTGCATTGACTGCCAGACAATCAGGGAGACGGCATAAATGGAATGGGAAACCGTAAGAAGTAACTGGGCTGTCATCTGGGCCGGACTGATGTCCGGTATCAATATTATCCACCTGCTGCTGGTGAAAACCTATGCCCGCCGGGAAGAGATGGAGAAAGTTAACAGCCGGATGAGTGCACTTGAAAAGGCCATCGACGGAATGCCGTCGCGACAGGAACTCCACCAGTTGCAACTGGATATGAGCAACCTGCGCGGCGAAATACGGGAGTTCTCCGGAATGCTCCGGCAGGCCACACGTATCAGCGATCTGTTGCTGGAAAACGAACTGAAGGAAAAAAATTAAGAGGCTATGAGCATGCAAGAAATCCTCAACAGCGACCAGCGTCTGGTCATTCTGCGCTCACTGGTGGAGTGCGGAGACAGTGCAAACGAGTCCATTCTACAGACCTGCCTTCAGACTTACGGCCACCGGGTTTCCCGTGACACCGTCCGTACCCTCCTTGCGTGGCTACGTGAACAGGGACTCGTCACCCTGTCAGATGTCTCCGGGTGTTACGTCGCCGGCATAACAGGACGCGGTGAAGATGTGGCCTTCGGGCTGGCGACGGTCCCCGGCGTCAAAAAACCACGTGCGCGGGAGTGACGATGGAACGGGCCAGAATACTTCAAATGTTAATGACTTGCCGCCAGCAGGCGGAACAGTTGCGCCGCCTGTCAGGTCTGGCAGGACTTCGGGAGTCCGGTGAAATAGGCATGTCAGCAAATGCGCTTTTTCAGGTCGCTGTGATCATTGAATCCCTTATCAGTGCAAATGAAAAAGCACTGGAAGGCATTGCCCGGCTGGACCGCTCTGAAACCCAGCTTATCGGAGAGCGCGATCAGGTCATCGCCGCACTGGACAGCATGTATGAGGCTGTAACCGGTGCGCCCCCGGAGTGGAGCAACGCATTTGGTTTTACGGATGCGATTAACGATGTGACAGAGCGTATTTTTGAACTGGAGAACATCAGCCATGACTAAAGCCCTTAAGCCACTGAGCAGCAGCCAGCACGACATTATCCGGAAAATGGCCGCCATTCTCGTCTGTGCGGAAATTGAAGTCAGAGCCATTGCGCCGCAGTTTGAAAAATCGACGGGTAAAAAATACAACTCCGAATCCGCTGATTCGTATCTGAACACATTCCTCAACAGCAATCCGGAATACAAACGCGTCTGGAAGTTGCTGCTGAAAGACAAATCCAGCGTTGAACGTGACTTCCTGGAACGGATGAGGAGGGAGAATGGCAAGTGAACGCCAGACGCGCGGACGACCTTCAAAGATTGATTTGCTCCCGGATGCGGTCCGGGAGCAACTGCATCAGATGCTGCGCGATAAACGACATACCCAGGAAGAAATCCGCGAAGCTATTAACGAGCTGATCAACGAATATAACCTCCCGGAGGACATGCAAATCAGTCGTACCGGTCTGAACCGCTACGCAAGCCGCATGGAAACGATGGGGTCAAAGATTCGCGCTTCACGCGAGATGGCTGAAATATGGGCCTCAAAACTTGGCTCTGCGCCGACGTCAGATGTCGGGAAGTTACTGCTGGAGTTTGTCAAAACACTGGCCTTTGAAACCTCAATGGACATGGCTGACAGCGGTAAGAGCGTTGAGCCAAAAGCGCTGGGTCAGCTTGCACTTGTCGCCCAGCGACTGGAAGCCGCAGCGATGGCAAGCCACAAACGCGAGAAAGAGATCCAGCAGGAGTTTGCGAAAAAAGCCGCTGCGGCCGCAGAGACCATCACCCGTTCTGCCGGACTGTCTGCTGAGACAGCGGCTGATATCAAACGCCAGATTCTGGGGATTGCAGAATGACGACGATGACGCCGGACAGAACACTCACCAGTCAGTCCGCTGCGGCTATCCTGTCGGGCGAGTTCGACAAAAGCCAGCTACTGCTTCCCTACCAGAAACGGTGGATTGCTGACTCCTCTCAACTGAAGATTGCTGAGAAGTCGCGTCGTACCGGTCTGACATGGGCGGAAGCGGCTGACGCGGCCTTGAACGGCTCAATGTCGGTGGAGGCCGGCGGGTGCGACACGTTCTACGTCGGTACGACGAAAGACATGGCCCGTGAGTTTATTGATGCCTGTGCCATGTGGGCGAAAGCCTATGACCGCGCCGCGTCCGGCATTGGTGAAGAAGTGCTGAAGGATGAAGACAAAGATATCCTGGTCTATGTCATCCAGTTCGCCAGTGGCTATAAAATCAAGGCGCTGTCGTCTAACCCGTCGAACCTGCGTGGTATGCAGGGTAACGTCATCATTGATGAGGCCGCATTCCAGGCTGACCTTGCAGCGGTACTCAAGGCAGCACTGGCGCTGACAATGTGGGGGAATAATGTTCGCCTAATCTCCACCCACAACGGTATTGATAATCTGTTTAACACCATCATCACCGACAGCCGGGCCGGGAAAAAACGCTACTCTGTCCATCACGTTGATATTGAAACGGCCATTGCTGAGGGGCTGTATCAGCGCATCTGTCAGGTCACAAAAAAAGTCTGGTCTGTGGAGGCCGAAGCGGAATGGCTGACTAACCTGCTGAGCGACACGGCCACAGAGGAAGATGCCCGCGAGGAATACTACTGCGAGCCGAAGAACGGCGGTGGCGTCTATATCGCACGTTCCCTGCGCGAACGCGCGGCCAGAGGTCCGACCGTTGTCCTGCGCTTCACCGGTACGGCTGATTTTAACGCGATGCCGGACGGACTGCGCCGTGTGGACATGCAGGAATGGCTGGAGACGGTCGTACTTCCCGAACTGGAGAAACTGCCGCAGAACCTGCGCCACTGTCTGGGGGAGGACTTTGCGCGTAACGGTGACCTGACCGTGTTTGCGCCTGTGACAGTCAACGATGACACGACGCGCAACGTCCCGTTCCTGGTGGAACTCAGCAATGTGCCATTTAAACAGCAGGAACAGGCGCTGTTTTATATCTGTGATCGTCTTCCCCGCCGCGACGGCATCAAGCTCGATGCACGGGGTAACGGTCAGTATCTGGCAGAACAGGCGGCGGAAAAATACGGTGATGAAGTTGAGCAGGTGCAGCTTTCCGTCAAATATTACCGGGAAAACATGCCCCGGTTCCGTGCGGCATTCGAAGACAATGAACTGGTACTGCCAAAGCATGAAGATGTGATCACCGATCTCGGCGCTATTCAGCTTTATCGCGGCGTACCTGGCATTGATGATGCACGCACTACCGGCACCGATGGCCGCAAGCGTCACGGTGACTCCGCTATCGCTATTTTTCTCGGTTTCCTCGCCAGTCGCGAGGACTGCCGGCGTTATGAAGTCCACAAGTTAAAGAAACCTTCCCGACCCGATGAGCGTAATGAACACCGTCAGGTCCGCATCACACGGGGTCTTAAAAATCAGCGGGGATTACTCTGATGTTTAAACAACTAACCGGAGCCGTTCGCCGGCTGTTCAGTCCTGCCACGGGGGAAGTTGTCACCGTGAACAAGGACGAGCTGAAGCAGACGCAATCCGCAGCGGCGGTAATGAGTGTACGTTCCCCCTCGGCAGGCATCAGCGTTGCCAGTACGCTGAGTCCCGGCAGGCTTGCTGGGATCTTACGTAATGCAGCCGATGGTCATGCGCGTGATTTCTTCATCATGGCGGAAGAACTGGAGGAGCGTGACCTCCACTACGCCAGCGTTTTACGTACCCGCAAGCTGACGGTTTCCGGGATTGAACCTTCGGTGGAAGCCGGGAGCGATTCCCCTCGTGATGTGGAAATCGCAGATGATATCCGTAATCTCATGGCGCAACCGCAGGTTCCTGAACTGCTGTTCGATCTGCTGGACGGGCTTGGTAAAGGGGTTGGCGTCTGCGAAATCCTCTGGAATACCAGCACCACACTCTGGAAACCCCGCGATTATGAATGGGTTGATCCGCGCTTCCTGAAACCTGACCGGGAAACTCTGCGTGATTTCAGGCTACTGACGGACAGGAACCCCATTGATGGTGAACCATTGTCACCGGGGAAATTTATCGTCCATAAACCCCGCCTGAAATCTGGTCTGCCCTTGCGTAACGGTCTGGCGCGTCTGGTGGCCGTTATGTATATGCTCAAGTCCTACACCGTCCGGGATTGGTGGGCGTTTGCTGAAAAATTTGGTATCCCGATTGTGGTGGGTAAATACGGCAACAATGCCAGCCCGGAACAAATCCAGACATTGCTGGATGCGATTGCATCACTGGCATCAGATGCCGGCTGCGCAATCCCCGATTCGATGAAACTGGAGATGCAGGAAGCGGCGAGCCGTAACAGCGGTGGCACTCTCTTTAAAGAGATGGCCGAATGGTGTGACGCGCAGATTAGTAAGGCCGTACTGGGGCAGACCATGACCACCGATGACGGCAGTTCACGTGCTCAGGCGGAAGTCCACAATGGTGTGCGTATGGACATCGCCAAATGGGATGCCTGGCAGTTATCCAACACGCTGTCTGAATTCCTTGTCCGTCCCTATGTGGATATGAATTACGGGCCACAGGAGCATTACCCCCGCGTCGTTCTGCGCATCAGCAAACCGGAAGACCTTAAGGTACTGGTGGATGCACTGTCGCCACTGATTGACCGGGGTATGGAAGTTCAGATGTCAGAGATCCGTGACAAATTCGGGCTGTCTGAACCTGAGAAAGGCGCAAAAATTCTGACACCAACGGCGCAAATGGCTAACCCACTACCGGCCATGAACCGTGAGCAGACTGCACTTAACCGCAGCCAGCCTGACGCCCTTGATATGATGGTGGATGACGCCATGAAAGACTGGCAGCGTACCGGCGATGCGTTCACCAGTCCGGTGCTTGAGCTGGCAAAGAACTCTGACAGTTTTGAATCCTTTCTTGCTGGCCTGCCGGCGCTTCAGAAAGAACTTGATGCTGATGAGTTTGCGACGCAGCTGGCGATGCTCTGTTTTAAAGCCCGAACGCTGGGAGATGTAAACGATGGCTAAGCCGGTCAGCGATAAATACAACATTATTCCCCAGGAAGCACTGACCTGGCTGAAGGCGAAAAAGCTGAAGCCGGGATTTGATTATCGTGATGTCTGGATGGAAGAACACAGCATCGGCTTTACTGTGGCGAAAATGACGCAGCTTGATTTGCTGGCGGATGTCCGTCAGCTCGTGGAGGACGCGCTGGAGAGCGGCCAGACCTTTGAGCAGTTTCGCGAAGTTCTTAAACCTCTGCTCGTCAAACGTGGATGGTGGGGACAGCAACTGATGGATGACCCACTGACCGGTGAAACCCGTACTGTTCAGCTCGGCAGTGACCGCCGGATGCGCGTTATCTACGACACCAATATGCGGACAGCCCGCGCGGCGGGACAATGGCAGCGTATTGAACGGACCCAACGGGCAATGCCTTATCTTGTCTACACCGTCGGCCCCTCACGTGAGCACCGTGCAGAGCATCTTCGCTGGAAGGATGTCTGCCTGCCGGTGGATCATCCGTTCTGGCGAACACACATGGGGCCGAACGGCTGGGGCTGCAAATGCGGTACGCGGCAAATCAGCCGGTATGAGTATGAGCAGATGAAGGCCAACGGCACTATCAACACGGAAGCCCCTGAAGTCCGCACGGTCAGGTGGGTTAACAAACGCACTGGCGAAGAAGAGACCATTCCGGAGGGGATTGATCCCGGCTGGGCGTACAACCCCGGAATCTCCCGCAGTCGCGAGCTGGATGAACAGCTACGCAGAAAACAGGAAGCGTTTGACAGTCATTCGCCATAAAGATAAAAACCATCCCACAACGCGCGTGGCGGCATTAACGATTATAACGTCATGATGACACGTGAAAAAATCGTTAAACGCGCCACAGCGTTTTTAAACGTGTTTTAAACGCGGTTTCATGCCGCGTTTACAGTGAAGCCGGTTAATCCACCTGAGTCCCCGTTTCCCCCCACACTGTCCGGAAGTAAACAACGTGACCGGACAACACCATGAACCCGAACAATACGGAACTGCTGGCGCTCTGCTTTCAGCTTCCTGACCTTACCGATGATGCATTGCCGGAATGGCTGCCGATGATACCGGCGGGAACCTTTACAGGGCGTGATGGGCGTTCGTGGGTGAACAACAATCCTGAAGCCATCATTCGTGCCTCGATGGCTTATCCAAAGCTCCCCTTTGATATCGAGCACTCCACCGAACTGAAAGGCCCGAAAGGCGATGAAGCCCCGGCTTATGGCTGGATTGACGGCTATCGCGTCAGTGATGGCGTGGTGGAGGCGCACGTTGAATGGACTGATGACGGCGTGGCGCAGCTGCGCGGCAAGAAGTACCGCTATTACAGTCCGGCCTTTCGGTTCACAGCGGATGGTCAGGTTACCCGCCTGTCCAGCGCCGCGCTGACCAACAAACCCAACCTTGATTTACCCGCACTCAACTCCGAGGAAAACACGATGACCGTACCTGTCCAGATTGTGACAGTGCTTGGCCTCGCGGCCACTGCCACAGCAGACGACGCAGTAAAAGCCATTCAGCAGATTAAGACCGCCGAGCAGGTGGCGCTTAACCGTGCTGAGAATCCCGACCTGACGAAGTTCATTCCGGTTGAGACTCACCAGTTAGCACTTAACCGTGCGGAAAGCGCTGAAAGCAAACTCAATGATATTGCCATCAAAGAATCAGAAGCACTGGTGGACAGCGCCATCGAGGCGGGGAAAGTCGCACCGGCCAACCGCGAAATGTATCTCGCCACCTGCCGCTCTGAAGAAGGCCGCAAGTATTTTGCTGAATTCGTGAAAGCGGCCCCGGTCATTGTCAGCAAGACCACGACGACCAAAAAAGAAAGCACCGAAGGTCACGGCTCGCTTTCTGACGAAGACCTCGCGATGTGTCGCCATATGGGCATCAGCGAAGAAGAATTCCTTTCCGTTCGTAAGCAGGAGAAATAACTCATGCAGGTATCCGCAGAAGTATTGCATGCCCTGACCACCGCACTGAGCGCCGCCTTTACCAAAGGTGTTGGTCGGGTCAATCCGCAGTATCGATCCATCGCCACAGTCATCCCCAGTTCCGGCGCGTCTAACACTTATGGCTGGGTTGAAGACTTTCCGACCATCAAAGAATGGATCGGGGCGCGTCAACTAAAAGAGCTGGCTCAGGCCGGGTATGTCATTACCAACAAGACCTGGGAAAACTCGGTCAAGGTCAAGCGCGAAAAAATCGAGGACGATCAGATTGGTCAGTATTCCGTGATTGCTGAGCAGCTTGGCCGCGACACCACGATTTTCCCGGACAAACTGTCGTTTGAGTTGCTGTGCAAAGGCTTCGATACGCTGTGCTGGGACGGTCAGTATTTCTTTGATACCGATCATCCTGTTGGTACATCCACCAAATCGAACGTTGTGGGCGACCCGGCGACCGATACGGGTGAGCCGTGGTTTCTGATTGATGCGACGCATGCGCTGCTGCCCATCATTTACCAGGAACGCCGTCCGTTTAACTTCATCGCCCTTGATGATCTCACCAGTGAGCGTGTTTTCCTTCAGAACGAATTCGCCTACGGGACCGATGGCCGCAGCAACGTTGGCTTTGGTTTCTGGCAGACCTGTGTGGGGTCAAAAGCCGCACTGAACAAAGCGAACTATGAAGCCGCTGTCTCCGCAATGATGGGTATCACGGACTCTAACGGCGAACCACTGGGCATGAATCCGACATTGCTGGTCGTCGGTAAGAATAACCGTGGTGCGGCCAAAGCGCTGATTGAAGCGGTTACGGCTGATGGTGGCGGTTCAAACATCTATTACAAGGATGTTGATCTGCTGGTCTCACCTTACGTCAAAGCATGACGTCATTACGTAAAAAATCACGTAATGCCGGATTAAGGAGGGGTTAACCCTCCTTTAAACCCAACCTGAATGAGGTTTAAAAAGTGAGTGGAAAAGTTAATAAGTCAGCCGCTGGTAAGACCGGAACCACTTCGGAAAAGAAAGACGACAAAGCAACGAAGGATACGCCTGTCCCGACGAAACCGGCACCGGTGGCACCAGTTATTACTGATGACAGTCAGGCATCACAACCGGCGGTTGCAGCTTCAGATGTCGCATCTGACCCGGAACCTGTATCCGGTGACAATGGAATAACGGTTATCCCGGCCACAGTCAGTCTTGTCACCATACCGGGTGAGAACACGGGTGACGACCTGAGAAAACATCTCTGGCAGGAGACGCTGACACATGACCATTCAGAGGCTGTTCGCATTGCTGAAAATGTCGTGGTGCTGGAGGTCCGCGCCATTCCGGAAAACGGTTTTCACCGGGCTGGCCGATTCTGGCCGCACGATACGGTGCATGTGTTTGTCAGCGATAACCCGGATGAACAGATTCTGGAAGATGCCGGTGGTAAGCCGCTGCAGGGGTGCGTGATCAGTACCGACACAGCCCTGCGTTTGAAAGCGGAAAAGATGCTGATTGTGACCGAACTGGCGACCGTTGCCGGGACTGAAGCCGACGTGGAGAGCAAATAATGGGCATCTACGTAACGCGTGAGGACCTGCTGGCAACCGATGGTGACCGCGTCTGGAACATGGCAATCAACAAAGAGACGCAGCAGCTCGATGAAGAAAAGATCCAGCGTGCGATTGATGACACTGATGCAGAAATTAATTCCTTTCTGGCAAAGCGTTATCAGTTGCCGCTGAACCTTCCGAGCCTGCCGAGTCCGTTGCGCCGGGCGGCAGTTTCCATCGCGTTCTACTGGCTGTCTGAACGGGACCATCAGATCACCGATGAAATCCAGAAGCGTTACGACGAAGCCCTCCGCACCCTGCGTGAAATCGCCAACGGCACCCGTGACCTCGGTGTGCCGTCTGACACCCCGGTCCCTGAGACCGACACCGGAAAGCTGATCATCGTCAGTGAAAACCGTCGTCTGTTCACCCGTAACAACCTGAAAGGGGTGCTGTGATGGGAATTACTGTCGAGGTCAGAGGAGACCAGAAGTTTCAGGACATTCGCCGTGCGATTGAGCGACTGGCTGACCAGTCGCTGCAACAGGAGCTACTGGAGAGTATTGGCGCTGTGGTGGAGTCACAGACCCGCCGGCGCATCTCCAGCGAGAAATCCAGCCCTGCCGGTGAGAAGTGGCAGGACTGGTCTGACAGCTACGCGAAAACCCGACACAGCAACCAGAGTCTGTTACAGGGCAACGGCGATCTGCTCGACAGTATCCAGTATTTGGTCAGCGGATCTGTCGTTCGAGTGGGTACGCCACTTGATTATGGCCGGACGCACAACGAGGGGTTTTCCGGCTCGGTGTCTGTGTCAGCCCATAAGCGACTCATCTCACAGGCATTTGGTCGGGCGCTTAAACACGGGGTATGGCAAACCGTGGGGGCGCATAAACGTATGTTGAACATCCCGCAGCGTGAGTTCCTCGGCCTGTCCTCCGGGAACAGTCAGGAACTGCTGCACGTCATCGGGGATTTCTGGAATGAGGTTCTGCAATGAATGAACGTCCGGCGTTCGTCACCCTGGGCAGTACGGTCAGTGCCGCCGAGAATATTGTTAACTGGCTGAAAGCTGAACTGGAGGGTGAAAAGCAACCTGACCGGGTTGAAAAGGTGGAGCGTCACATCGGTCAGTTTAACACCCCGGATCAGGTCAAAAGCTATATGTCCGGGCGCGGCGGCAGTATCCGTATTGCGGCCTTACGGGTCAGGAATATCCAGAACCGTCGCGGCATGACCGGCCTTGTGACCTGGGCGGCCTACATCATGATGGCTGATTTCTGGGGATACCCGCGCGATGCCCGCTGTGAGGTTATTGCCGGACGCCTTGCCCGTCGTATCAGTTGTCGTGAAGCGGCTGCGGGCATGAAGGCTGAGCGTATGGCTGAGAACATCGCCGCTGAAAACCTCTGGTCGGGTGGCCTGGACAATCTCGGGATCACCATGTGGGCCGTTACATGGGAACAGGAATTCCGTCTTGATGATGAGATAGACCTGTCCACGTTGCCGGAATTCCTGCGACTGGGGGCAACCATTGTGGTGAACGGACAGCCGGTAAGCGATGAGCCGCAAATCATAAACGTAAGAGAAGGACAGACTGATGACAAAGAAAATGATTAAGCCATCACGGGCGGGCCTGCTCGTTCGTAAGGCTGATGGCAGTCACCTTGCCGCTGATGGCGAGACGCTGCCGGTCAATGCGTACTGGCTGCGCCGTGAAAAAGAAGGCGATGTGAATATCACTGAGCCACCAAAGTCCCGCACACCTAAAACCGATAAGGAGGCATGATGTCCATCGGTAATATTCCTGATGATATTCGTGTCCCGCTGGTCTGGATCGATATCGATAACTCTATGGCGATGAGTGCCGCGCCGGCACAGTCCCGAAAAATTCTGGTTGTGGGTCAGCAGCTCGCCAGCGCGACTGCTTTACCGTTGACGCTCAACCGTATTACTGGCGACAGCATGGCTGATGAACTCTATGGCCGTGGCTCCATGCTGGGTGAAATGGCAAAGATGGTCCGCAAGGCCAACAGCTACACCGAGATGTATGCGATGGGACTGGAAGATATTGACCAGGGTGCTGCGGCGAGTGCCACAGTCACGATGCTCGGCACCGCCACTCAGGCTGGTACGCTGGCACTGATGATCAATGGCGTATCTGTCCAGGTCGGGGTCAGCATCGGTGATGAAGCGGCAACCATTGCCGGCAATATCATCGCTGCAATTACCGCAAAGCCTGCCACTCAGGTTACTGCCACAGCAAAAGCTGAAGCTGCTGCAACGGTAGTGCTGACCGTGAAGTGGAAAGGCGTCACGGGAAATGACAGTGATGTGCGCCTGAACTATTACGCCGGAGAAAAAACACCTGCCGGCATCAGTGCAACACTGACCGCATTTTCGGGTGGTACGGGGACGCCGGATATTCAGTCTGTTGTCGCGGCGCTGGGAGATGACTGGTACACGGATATCATCTTCCCGTACCTCGATGCCCAGAGCCTGAACACCATTCGTGACGAACTGCTGGAACGCTGGGGGCCGCTCAAGATGATGGAGGCGCTGTTGTGGTCTGCTTATCGCGGAACACATGCCCAGAGCGGAACATTCGGACATACCCGCAATGACTGGCTGATTTCCTGTATCGGCACCAACATCGCACCTGAACCGTCATGGATGTGGGCCGCCAGCTACGGTGCAACGGCGGCATACCAGCTTGCCATAGATCCGGCCCGTCCTCTCCAGACTCTGATCCTGACAGGCATCAAGCCCCCCACTCGCGGTATCCGCTGGGATATGCCAGAGCGTAACCTGCTGCTGCATGACGGTATCGCCACGCACTTTGTTGATGCCGGAGATAACGTCTGTATTGAGCGCGAAATCACCATGTACCGCGTAAACCGCTATGGCGATACGGACATTTCATACCTCGATGTGCAGTCGCCGGCAACGCTTGGCCGTATCCGTTATGTCATCAAAAACCGTTTCACCAGTCGCTACCCACGCCACAAGCTGGCAGGTGATGACGTGCTTGATTTGCTCGATGCCGGTCAGCCAGTCATGACGCCAAAAATCTGTCGGGCTGAGTTACTGGATATTGCGCTGACTGAGCTTATCCCGGCAGGTCTGGTGGAGGATTTCGAAGATTATAAAGACACGCTTGATGTCACCATCGACAGCAAAGACCCAAACCGTCTGAACTTTATCTGCCACCCGAATCTGGTGAATCAGTTGCGCGTTCTGGCCGGTCTCATCCAGTTCAAACTTTAAGGAACCAGCATGGCAAATATTCTGGGTATGGCGGCGATTCGTATTAATGGCCGTGAAATCAAAACTGAAGGCAAGTCCACCCTGAATCCGGGTGGCTATGCCCGCCAGCAACACATGGGCGGCGGTAAGGTCTGGGGGAATTCCCGCAAGATGGCTGCCCCCTCCATCAAACTGACCATTGCAGCGGATCGTGATGTTGATGTGATTGAAATCAGTAACTGGGAGGACGTGACCGTCATGTTCTACGGTGACAACGGCCTCAACTACATGATGACCGGCGCAGCCACCGATAACCCGGCTGAACTGGACGAAGACGCGGGTACGGTTTCGGCCAACTTCATCGGCGTCAAGTGTGTGAAGGTGTAAGACATGGCTGAACTGACATTCACTCTGAAACACGGTCTGCGTACCGGCAAAGGCACCGTCGATGAAATGCTTCACAAGGATGTGACGCTACGCGAACTGACATCCCGGGATGTTATCGAATCGCAACTGGCCTCTGAGCGCGTTGTTATCGGTGATCACGGCAAGGCTGTCGCGTACTGCTCTGAGGTGATGATGGGGCTGGAGATGATGCGCCGGCAGATTAAGAAGATTGGAGAAATCCCCGGCCCGCTGGACATGAATCAAATTTATGCCCTGCATCCGGAAGATTTGAAGTTGCTGACAGAAAAGGGTCAGGCGATGGATGACATGCTGGGGGAGACTGCCGAACGGGGGCGACATGATGCCGATGGCAGCGGCGCTCAATCTACTGCTGATTAACCTCTCTCAGCGTTTCGATGTTAACCGGCTTGAGCAACTGCCCCTGCGGCAGTTGCTTATTCAGGTCAGGCAACTGAGGAAGCAATATGACAAACCGCCTAAGCACTGAAATTCTGATTAACCTTGCCGGGAACCTGACGGCCAAAGCCCGCCAGTACGGCGCTAACATGAGCGAGTTTGCCAGCCGTAACCAGAAAGCAATGTCTGTTGTTAAGGCCGCGTCTGAATCTGCCGGACGTGGTCTGGATATGCTTGGAAGCCGCTACACCGCCATGATTGCGGGTATAGGCAGCAGTTTAACCGTCAAACAAGTTGCGGATTTTGATGCCCAAATGCGCAGGATGGGAACTGATGCCCAGTTGAGCGTAAAAGAAGTGGATGAATTGCGAACACAAATCAGGGATGTTTCTAACATGGCTGATATTCGCATTGAATCCTCTGTTCTTGGTCAGGGTGTGGGTGAGCTATTAGGTAAAACGGGTGATTACGAATTTACCCAAAAAAACCTGCGTAATATGGGGTTACTCATGCAGGCTTTTGGTGTTGATGGTCAGACCGCTGCCGGCCTTTTAGCACAGTTCTGGGAAAAGGGAATTCGCGGTGCAGACGAAGTTAGCAAAACTCTGGACAACCTTTATGCCCAGTTTGCTGTTGGTTCCGTAAGCGTTGCTGATGTAGCAAAAGTGGCACCTAAATTGTTCTCAACAATTGCAGATCAAGGTCCGGTTGCTATCGCCCAAATGGGCGCATTTCTCCAGATTTTTGCAAAAAACAAAGGAAGTGCAGAGGAAACTACAACCAGTATTCAGGCCATGTATGCGGCGCTATCAAACAAAAAAAATATCGATTTTTTAAGGTCAAACGGAATTGATGTTTTTAAAAAGGGGACAAAAGAGTTAAAGCTACCGTTTGAATTGATGCAGGAAATTATCAAACGGGCAAAAAGAGATCCTATTAAACTCCAGGACGTGTTTGATCAAACAGGTATGCAAGGGATTACAGCCCTTTTGCGACCTGAAAATATTCGAATGATGGAGGAGATGATATACGGTACTGTTGAGCTAGGATCAACTCAAAAGGCAGCGCAGAGAAATGCTGAAGGTTTTAACTCCGCAATACAGTCCATCAACAATGAATGGCAGCGTTTTGCTGAGAATCAACTTGCTGAACCTATTCAGGATTTAGCTGACGCACTGAATTCTGTTGATAAAGAAACGGCTCAGAACTGGCTTGAGGTTGGTAAAAACATAGGTATTGCTGTCGGTGGCCTTATCGCCGCTCGTAAAGCTTTTAAAATCGGCAAAGGTGCATGGGATTTTCTTAAGCAGGAAAGTGGCGGCAAAGGCATCCCTAAAGGTGTCTCCGATGTTTTTGGTTCCGGTGTTATGCCCGTTTATGTCGTGAACATGGGCAAAGGTGGTATGGGTGAAGGTGGCATGGGGGACAACTCTGCCTCAACATCATCAGACCCACGTAATACAAGACGAAATCTGACCCGCAACAATGTCGGCAATGCTTTTTCCTTTGGATTGTCATTATTGGATAGCTTTCCCTCTTCGCCTGAAGAAACGCAGGAACTTATCCGAAAAGTTCAGAAGAATAACAACAAACCAACCCGCTGGAATGACATTAAAAGCTGGTTCTCTCCAAGGAGTAAAAACGCTACAGAGTCACAGATTATTGACCCGCGCCCGTGGGCATCAATGACACCGGCAACGCCGTTTATCCCTGCGTTAAACAATCACCAAGCAGAAACGCCACGCCCTGAAACAAATGACCATTCTTTGTTTGGTGTCATCGTTGATTTTCTGCGTGGCACCAACGCCGCAATTGAAAACAAAAACGCGTTTGATAAGCCTGTTCAGCCACCTGCATTACCCACAACCCTACAGAAAATGCAGGGTGAAATCCGCGTGATCCTTGAGGGTGGCGGTGGCCGTGTTAAAAGCGTCACCATGAACCAGCCGGGTATCAAACTTAGTGCATCTGCTGGCGTGTCCAGCGTGGAGCAAGGCTGATGGCTGCTACCCGATGGGAAGACCTGCGCGATGCTTCGTTCCGGGGCGTCTCCTTCTATCTGGTCGATAACGAAGGCACCAGTGGCCGTCGGGCAATTCCCCGTGCTTACCCCAAAAAAGAAGTGGGCTGGACCGAGGATAACGGTGCCGTTCTGACCCAACAGCAAATCAACGGCAAACTGATTGGAAAGAACTACCAGAGCCAACTGGAGGCACTTCTCCGGGCACTGAACACACCGGGACCCGGTGAACTTATCCATCCGTGGTTCGGCATTCAGAAGGTTCAGATTGGCAAGGTGACTCACCGTCTGAGCACTGAGGAAGGCGGCATTGCCTACATCTCTTTTGAGGTTTCTGAGGCGGGCGAACGCCTGTTTCCTGCGCCGGCAGAAAATACCAGCCTGACGGTACTCAGCGCGGCGGATAAGGTTAAAGCAGCCCTTGCGAACGGTGATGTCTTTGCCCTGCTTGATGGTCTTGGTGAGATGGCCGATACGTGGATGGACGACATGGAAAATCTGGTGGTGGGTGTGCTGACGTTGCCCTCCGCGATTACTGAATGGACTGACCGTTTAGGGCGTTTTCGTGGGTTGATTGAGCTGGCCGTCGCGAAACCAGCCGGATTTATCAATGATGTTCTGAACCTTGTCAGCGGTGTACGCGACACCGTGACCGAACCTCTCTGGTCAATGCGGGTTTATGATCAGCTCCGCAACCGGTGGCAGGGAGATCAGTTTTCCGGTTCTTCATCTTCGCCGTGGTCGTCGCCGGCTTCGCCAACAAATACAAGTGACCGCGCGACAGCCGCTGCACTTCACCAGTTGCCCAAATACATGTCAGTCACACCAGGTTCAGTGACTGACGGAAAGTATGGTTTTGCCAGCAGCCTTCCGGACGTTGTCCCTGAACTGACCGATGCCATGCAGGCCAACATCACTCATTTTCGTCAGCTGATTGTCGTTGCCAGCCTAACTGGACAGGCAGAGACCGTTGCCAGCACCGAGTTCAGAAGTAGTGAAGAAGCCATAAGTGCGGGTGACACGCTGGCTGAGCAACTGAATGAACAGGCTGTGTATGCCGTAGAAAACGGTCAGCGGGATTTGTGGCATGCCCTGCGCGAGCTGCGCTTTGCCGTCGTCAATGACGTACGGGTCAGGAGCGCTCAGCTACCACAGACACGAACGGTCATCCTGACCACAACGTCCCCGGTATCCCTTATTGCATGGCGTGAAACCGGTAATACCGAGAACCGTGACGCCATCGCCTCAAGGAACCGATTGAAAGACCCGGCCTTCATTCTTCCGGGTAAACCTGTCGAGGTAACAGATTGATGGAAATGGTTGTACTTGAGGTCGACGGACAGCAGTGGGACGGATGGACCGAGATGTCTGTCACTTCCTCACTGGAGGCTGTTGCCGGGGAATTTGATCTGACTGTCACCACGCAATGGTCAGAAGCTTCACCGCGCGTTATTAAGCAGGGCATGCCCTGCATCGTCAGGCTGGGAAAAGATACGGTTCTGACGGGGTATATCGATGATTTCATTCCCAGCTATGACGCAGAAAACATGAGTATTCGCGTTATGGGGCGGGATAAAACCGGGGATCTTGTTGACAGCTCCGTGGTGCATAAATCCGGCCAGTGGAAAGGTGTTCGGCTGGAACAACTGGCAACTGAAATCTGCAAACCCTATGGAATTAGGGTCATCAGTGAAACTGATACTGGCGAAATCTTTGCCAGCGTGGTCCTTGAACAGGGAGAGACAGCCTTCGATCTGCTGGACCGCCTGGCTAAACAACGCGGCGTTCTGCTGACTGCTGATGGTCTGGGTAATCTGGTCATCACACGGGCATCAACAAAACGTGCCGGCGTTCCTCTGATATTCGGAACCAATATTCTTGCAGCCCGTGGTCGGTTCAGCTGGCGTGAACGAAACAGCCAGTACATCGTGAAAGGCACCTCCAGTGCGGGTGGGAGTACGTGGGATGATCAGCCTGTCAAAGTGATTGGAGGACGTCAGACCATCGTTGATGACGGTGATATCAACCGTTACCGCCCGAAAATCCTGGTCAATGAAGACAGCCTGACCGTCGGCGGCGCAAGTACACGCGGTGAATGGTACAAAGCGCGGATGATGGGCGAAGCCAACAGCACCGAAATTACACTGGCAGGATGGCGCGAGAATGGCGATGAAGGTCCGTTATGGCAGAAAAACAGGCTCGTTGATATTGATGATCCGATACAGAACCTGAAGGACTCATGGCTGATTAAAACCGTCACGTTTACTGAAGGTGATAACGGACGTCTCTGCGTTCTGACGCTGGTTCCCCCTGAGTCGATGGACATGCCTGAAACCAGTACGAAAAAAGCAGGCAAGAAAGGCAATAAATCAAAGGCAAAAACGGTGGCAACATGGGACTGAATCCGGCAAATATCGGTCGCACACTTGAAGGTATTGGACGCCGGCTACGGCTGCTCGTTGACAGGGCCGTTGTTCGTATCGTTACAGACAGTCTCGGGCGTCAGAACCTCCAGATCCAGTCACTGGCGGATTCCACCAATGATGATATTGAACGTTTCCAGAATTACGGCCTGACGTCTGTGCCGCCAGTCGGTTCAGAAGCACTCATTCTGGCTGTGGGGGGACGCCGGGAAGGTCTGGTGGCAATCGCTGTAGAAGACAAGCGCTGCCGTCCAAAAGGTCTGGAGGATGGAGAGGTCAGGTTATATCACGGCGATGGTCAGTCTTATATCACCCTGAAAAAAGGTGGTCTTATCGAAGTTAAAGGGAAATCGGTTAATTACGATGCCCGCGAATTGTTTGCGATAAATACAAAATTATTAAAAGTTAACGGCCCATCTGTATTTTCAAAGGATATTCAGGTCGCCGGTAAATCTGTTCTTGAGCATTTCCATATTGACGGGGATGGCAAAAAAACATCGGAGATGAAATGACAATTGGTATCAGCTGGAATAATCAGCTATCCAGAGGTGAACTGGCAATTAACCATGATGGTTTATCGCGTGATGAAGGACTGGTCACTTTGGTTCTGATTTGTCTTTTCACCGACGTCCGTGCTGATACTGATGACATTATTCCTGATAACTCATCGGACCCGAGAGGCTGGCCCGGCGACACATTTAGTGATTATCCGTGGGGATCGAAACTCTGGTTGCTGGATCGCGAGAAGCTGACGGAATCCGTCAGAATGCGGGTGGAAGATTATGCGCTGCTTTCTATGCAACCGCTTTTACGGTCTGGTTATGCGCGTAATGCAGCAGTCACAGCCACTATAAGCGGCAATGACCGAATTAATTTTATTGTCATTTTAACCCGCCCGGATAAAACGACGCTCCGGATTGAAATAAGTAAACGCTGGGAGTCCACTGCTAATGCCTTATAACGTTCCCGCGCTGCGCAAGCTTATTACTGACGGCGAAAAAGATATTGCCTTTGAACTTGGTCTGCAAAAACTTCCGCCAGTAGGCGTTGAGAAAGCTCTAAATACCTCATTCAGCAATCAGGTTCGTGATTTATACGACCATCAGAGCTGGATTAAAGACCAGATTATTCCGTCTGTTAAATCTGATGATGAAACCATCATTGAGACTGCGGCCAGCGAAGGTGTCATCAGAAAACAGGCCACGTTTGCTACGGGGCCGGCGGTATTTAAAGGGAATACACCGCTGCCGGAAGATATGGAGATGCAAACCGCTACCGGTATTGTTTATGCCGTGACGACTTCCGGCGTTCCTGTAGATGGGGTCATGACTGTAACCATTCAGGCCAGCGATGCCGGCGCGTCAGGAAACCTTCCGGAAGGTGAAAGCCTGACCCTGCTGTCCCCCGTTCCCGGCGTGGAAAGTATTGGTTTAACGGGTACGGGGGGCATCATCGGTGGTGCGGATATTGAGCCAGTTCCTGAATTGCTTGACCGGCTTTTATTCCGTAAACGCAATCCCCCCGTTGGTGGGGCTGTGCATGACTATGTCATCTGGGCGCGAGAAATGGCGGGGGTTAGTCGGGCGTGGGCATTCGATGCCTGGCATGGCCCTTGCACAGTCGGACTGGCGTGGGTTTATGACGATCGTTCAGTGATTACCCCCGGATATCAGGACCGGAAAAATATGGAAGATTACCTTTTCCGTCATACCGACCCGGCGACTGGCGTATGGGTTGGTAAACCGGGAGGAATAGAAGTCTGGCCCGTGGAACTGGTGTTACGTCCCGTCAATATGATTATTGGCATAACACCGGATACGCCTGCCACGCGTAAAGCTGTTCAGTCCCGCCTGTTGACGCTTCAGAAGACGCTGCAACCAGGACAAACGCTACCCATTTCAGCGATTCGTACTGCTATCGGCACCGCATCTGGCGTGACGGATTACTCGCTGAATCTGACCGCTGACATTCCCTGCGCTCAGAATGAACTTATCACTATCGGAGTGCTGACATGGCCCACAGTGTAGATGAATGGCTGGGCGCTTTATGGCAGGTCATGCCACGTGGCAAAGCGTGGTCACGCGATGAGGATGGTGATTTAAACAGTTTTTTACGGGCGTTAGCCAGGCGTTTAAGTCAGACGGAATTTGATGCAGAAAACCTGCTACCGGAGATGCGGCCAGAAACAACATTTATGCTGCTGGAAGAATGGGAGAAATACCTGGAATTGCCGGAGTGTGGGCAGTTAAGCGGAACGGTTGATAACCGACGTCGTGCTGTTGTGGAGAAGTATCACCGCAAAGGTGGCCTTTCCCCGTGGCAGATTGAAGCGGTGGCTGCTGCGCTTGGATTTACTATCCGGGTTACAGTCATTCTCCCTCACCATTGCATGCGTAGCTGCATGTATCCCCTTTATTCAGCCCGTTACCGCTGGACGTTACAGATTGAGGTGATCGGTATCAGCGGCGGACGTTTTACCTGTATCGATAACGTCATGACACCGCTCCTGAGCGAACGAGCCAAAGAACTGGAGTGTGTACTGACGAAATATCGTCTCGGCGGCACAGCATACGACTATTTTTATTCTTCAGGAGATAACTGATGTATCACGTAGATAATTCGACCGGTGTTCCGGTTATGCCACAACCGTCTCCTGTTACCAGTGAGACAGAGCTTTTCTTTACTGAAGGTGGTAATGGCGTTCCTCCGACGTATCCCGGCCCGGACTGGTTTAATATCATCCAAAGTGAGTTGCTTAATATTCTCATATCAGCAGATCTGAAGCCTGACAAAATGACCAATACTCAGATTCTGACTGCGCTCAAAAAACTGTTTCTGAGTCGCTCCAATCCATTTGGCGACATTAAAAATGATGGCGCAGAGGCAATCGCGACGGCTCTCTCAAACCTTCGTTTAGGAGCAGGCGCTCCACCGATAGGAATTCCGTTCTTCTGGCCGTCGACTGCAATGCCTAATACGGTTATGGATGAGTGGTCGGATATGGTCTTTTTGAAATGGAATGGCGCAACCTTCTCAGCGACTGAATACCCTAAACTGGCAAGGATTATTCCAGGACTGAAATTAAATGATGTGCGAGGCGAGTTCCTGCGTATTTGGGATGATGGAAGGGGCGTAGATAACGGAAGGGGGTTACTCAGCTTTCAGGCAGCAACATCTTTCACACAGTATGCTGGTAACTATGACGTAGGCTCCGGTCATGCAATAGGTAATCATGATGGTGTAGTCGATTACAGTCCTGGATTTTCCAGATTTCCTTATCCCGGCCCAGCTATTGGTGATGGTGTTAACCATGTAACCGTAAGACCACGTAACATCGCATTTAATTTCTTAGTAAGGGCTAAATAATGACAGTCATTTTCGATAAGGACGGGCTGGCTGTTGAAGCCGGAAGTATTCGTGTTTATTACTTTCATCCTGTGACAAAGGAATATGTAGGCTGGTCTGACGAATTCATTAATATCGGAGTGAGTATGCCTGGTAACTCTACTAATATTGCTCCGGGGAATGAAGTGGCAGGAGAGGTTATGGTATTTACAGGAAAAGACTGGAAGCGACAAAAAGACCACAGGGGGGAGACGGTCTGGTCTACTGATGATGGTAGCGCCATCACCGTGGACTACATTGGCTCTGTTCATGATGGATACACTAATATTGCGCCATCCACCCCCTACGATAAGTGGGACGGGGAAAAGTGGATAACGGATATCAAAGCCCAGCACGCGGCAGATAAAGAAGTAGCAAAACAACAACAGCAATCTCTGATAGATTCAGCAATGGCATCAATCGGCATGATACAGCTTAAATTACAGGCAGGGCGTAAATTAACCACTGCTGAAACTGCGAGGCTAAATTCTGTTCTGGACTACATTGACGCGGTGGAGGCAACTGATACCAGCACCGCGCCAGATATTAACTGGACTCTTCCCCCGGAGTGGTAGGCCAAACGGGTTTTTCGGTATCGACTCGCATCAGTAACACCCTGTATCTTTTCCATTCTGACAAAGCGGCGGTTTCTTCTTCCGTCGCTACTCCGGCATCAACAGCATCCTGACGCCAGTTAATCTCTGAGTCAGCCCGCATACGTAAGTTGGCCTTTTTTAATTCAGCGACAGCGCTAAGTTCTTCCTGAGTTGGTGGTGGAATATCTACCCATGCAGGCATTCCTGCTATTACATTTCTGTATTTACCTTCGGGTGGCTCCTGCATGAATTCAGTTGCAACAGAGTCTTCTATTTCTATTCCATCGTTTGGCCACTCTCCTGCCTTTTGATAGGACGACTTCAGCTCTACAGGAAAGAAAGCATTTTTCTTGGCACTGAATACATATTTTTGCATGTTAACGTCCTATAGAAATATAACTAAATCGGTATTGCTGAGAATTGTCACTCGTTGATACACGCCATGACGAATTGCTGATATGTTCAAAATTTACAGAAAGTACAGGCATAATCGGTCCAGAAGGATTTGACTGGACGGCATCAGACATGACGCTGATAGAAATCAAGGGTTGAGTCGGAAACGGTATAGGGAAGTTACCGCTGATAAAACGAGTCGTGTTTCCTGAATATGTACCAAACTGCACAATGTGCCCGCTTGGTAATTTGAACCACCCTGTGCCAGATGCAAAAGCGCCCATATCCGGTATCTGATTTGTACCTGTCCCAACCTCTCTTTTTGCCGCTTCTTTCAAACCAACGTTTCGGATAATGATCGTTAATCGCTTAAATGGCATTATTCCCGCCATTTAAAGTGAGTTTAACCATGCTTATTGGCTATGTACGTGTATCAACTAATGACCAGAACACGGCATTACAGCGTAATGCGCTGGAATGTGCAGGATGTGAACTGATTTTTGAAGACAAGATAAGCGGCAGAACCTCAGACAGACCTGGGCTTAAACGGGTACTCAGAACGCTATCTGAAGGTGACACACTCGTGGTCTGGAAACTTGATCGCCTTGGGCGCAGCATGCGTCATCTGGTTGGGCTAGTGGAAGAACTACGCGAGCGAGGCATCAACTTTAAAAGCCTGACTGACAGCATAGATACTTCATCGCCAATGGGGCGCTTTTTCTTTCATGTGATGGGAGCATTGGCCGAGATGGAACGTGAGTTGATTGTTGAACGTACCCGTGCAGGTCTGGCTGCTGCGCGAGCTGAGGGGCGCGTGGGAGGCCGAAGACCTAAGTTAACACCTGAACAGTGGGCGCAGGCTGGAAGATTGTTAGCGGCTGGTGAAACTCGTCAGAGGGTGGCCCTAATTTATGACGTCGGAATCTCAACCCTGTACAAACGATTCCCAGCATCTGACATATAAATCACGATCACAAACGCGATCCAATGTTAGTTGTCAATGTGTCGCGTTTTGATTGGCGCGCGGCAGAAGGGGAGTATCAGCTGTACGATACCCGGCTCAATATGATTGCCACCTCTGCCCGTACGGGAAACGTGGTTAACCATTTTGACGAACGCGAAACGGCGCAGATTGCGCAGGCGATTGAGCACGCTACCGGCGGCGGGATCCGCCTCGGAAGCCGTTTTGTGAGCTGGGAGCGGCTCGATCACTTCGACGGCGTTGTCCTGCGGATCCACACCCTGCACGAAGGGGTACAGGACGACTTCGGCAGCATCAGCATCGTGCTGGCGCTGATGTGGGCGCTCTTTACCGCCATGCTATTGATCTCGTGGCTGGTGATCCGCCGCATGGTAAGTAACATGTACACGCTTCAGCACTCGCTCCAGTGGCAGGCCTGGCATGATCCGCTTACGCGGCTGAATAATCGCGGCGCGCTGTTCGACCGGGCAAAATTGCTGGCGGAAACCTGTCGCCAGCAGTCGCTGCCGTTCTCTGTGATTCAGATCGATCTCGACTGTTTTAAAAACATCAACGACCGCTTCGGCCATCAGGCCGGGGATAAGGTGCTCTCCCACACGGCAGGGCTGATTGCCAGCGCGTTACGCAAGAATGATGTGGCAGGGCGCGTAGGCGGGGAAGAGTTTTGCGTCGTCCTGCCGGGGATCGGCCTGGAGGAGGCGAGAAGCGTCGCGGACCGTATTCGCTGCCGCATCAACAGTAAGGAGATCCTGGTGAAGAAGAGCACGACCCTGCGCGTCAGCGCGTCGCTGGGGGTCAGCAGCGCGGATGAAGCGGGAAACTACGAGTTTGAACAGCTGCAGTCCGTGGCGGACGTCCGGCTGTATCAGGCCAAACAGAGCGGGCGTAACCGGGTCGTCTGGCGCGATTAAGAGAGAAAGTGATCCAGCCCCTCCTGCCAGCCCTCCGGGCCGGGCTGTCGGGTGTGATAAACCCGGGCGGGGTTATCGTCCCGTAGCGTGATGCCCTCACGGTTAATGCCCTTAATCACTACCGCGAAGTCAACGCTGTCGAGCAGCGGCGCATCATTCGGACCGTCGCCGAGTCCCAGCGTGGTGGGTTCAATCTCTTCCAGCTCGCGGTATTGCTCAATTAGCCAGTTTACCGCAACGTCTTTGCCGCAGCGGGCGTCCAGCACATGCCAGAAGCGCGCGCCCTGCAGGCATTTCAGTCCGACATTCGCCAGCTCCTCTTCAAACTGAACCATTTTCTCGTCGGTATCGCGCCAGATGAGCGTGACGGACGCTTCATGCTTGCGGGCAAGCGCCGAACGGTAGCGCGTCAGTCCGGTCCACTCGCTGATAACGTGCTCATCCACGTCGTCAAAGGTAGTGAATTTATAGCCCGTCTGCAGGCGAATTTGCTCGATTCGCGGGCGAATATCCCGGTGCGTCATCCCCCTGATCTGGCGCTGAATCTTATCCCAGCGCACGTCAGGCTGAATCACCGCGCCGTTCTCGGCAATAAAAGGCAAGCCTTCAAGCCCCAGATCCAGCTGGAGATCCAGCATCTCTGCCGCGGTCTTGCTGCTGCAAAGAATGACCGGAACCTGATTATCCAGCAGCCTGTCCAGCCAGGGCATGGCGGGTTGCCACTCATAGGTGTGAATATCCAGCAGTGAACCATCCAGGTCAGAGAAAATCAGCAATGTATCCCGCAGTGAAGGCATAGCGACTCCTGGTAATAGATGCGTTTCGCCCTAAGAAAATTCCTAAAAAATGATTGAGGCGAAAACCGCAGATAAGAGGGATTCCCCTGGCAAACCCGCATTCGGCGTGTGTTATTGCTCATAACTAAAAGCATTATGTTAAAAATATTATATTCATCGTAAGAATATATGCTTGTCAGCCAAATTCGTTGGGGATAGTGTGGCATGTACATCAGATTTCCTGGTGTAACGAATTTTCAAGTGCTTCTTGCATAAGCAAGTTTTGATCCCGGTCATCCCCATGACCGGGATTTTTTTCGCCCTACCGATTGGCTTCAGACACGCTAAAGTCGTGAATATCAAGCTCGAAGGCCTCCGCCAGCTCGCGATAGGTGTGATAATCCCTTCCGTTGACAATGACGCGGTCCGAATTGTCGTCCGACCGGCGGACTTCTGACTCACTGATCTCATTGATGGCGGCCAGCAGGGCATCGACATCCACCTCGACTTCGCGCTTGATGGTGTCGCTGTACTCTTTATCGGTCTTCATTACGGGGTTCCTCATTCAACCGTGTCCAACGGTAAGTATAGACTGTGCATAAAAACGCCATTCACACCGGGCGGCGATGTGCGTTTTTGCGTTTTGTTCTACACTGGCTCAAAACCAGAGGAGGAAAGTATGAAGGTCAACGATCGGGTAACCGTTAAAACGGACGGTGGGCCGCGCCGCCCGGGTGTGGTGCTGGCAATTGAAGAGTTTAGCGAAGGCACAATGTACCTGGTATCGCTTGAAGACTACCCGCTCGGCATCTGGTTTTTTAACGAACTGGGGCATCCGGACGGTATTTTTGTCGAGAATGCGGAGTAACACGGCGTCGGGTAGCACATCGCGTGCCCGACAACCTCTCCAGAAGCAAAAATCTCTGGCCAGGCCAGAGATCAAAGGTAGGGTGCACAGGTCTTAAGCGACTAACGCATGTTAACGAAAATCCCGTTCGTCACATTATCGGTCAGGCGTACCACGTGGTAAATCACTTGCTTATTATGCGTTTTAATTTTCCTTTTAATATTTCCTTTGTGTGACGAAACGGTTTTCGCTTTAATATTCATCTGGTCAGAGATCTGAATAGTTCCTTGTCCCGCCATCCACATTCGCAGCATACTTGATTCAGTCCTGCTTAATGAAAGGGTGGGTAAGTTAACCGCTCCTACATTTTTAACTTCTTTATTCAAATAATCACCCAGAATGTCATCCAGCGACTCGGGTTTAATCGATTTAGAACTGATCAATAAATTTTTACGGACCAACAAATACTCATCGAAATGGATATTCGCGATCGCCATAAAAACAATAAACAGGGTTTTTGGATGCTGATTAATGATTTGCTTAATGTGCTGACTGTTGGCTGGATCGTGAATGAAACAGTCCTCATTAATAAACACCACGCCTGGTTTTAGTTCGTCACAAGCGGCTGCGAGTTCGTCAACGGTGTGTGCATCGTTGATGTCTCTCTTTCTTACCCCTCTGCTTGCCAGGTACCCGGTTAACCCTAGCCGGGTGTAGCTGCATAAATCCATAATGATCGTTGACATGGCATACCCTCACTCAATGCGTAACGATAATTCACCATCTGCCTGAGAGCTCAAAACAGCCATACGGGATGGAAAAAAATAATAAACCTGTGAGCATGACAAAGACTTTCAGGCGGACTCACTATCCCGTAAAGTTACGTATAATTTGCCAGGAATCTTCTTAAAGTAAAGTAAATATTAAGTATTGTGAGATGGTTAGAAACAATTAAACCGCGTCAGATATATCCTGGAAGATGTTTTACGCGTTTTATTTTAGGAATATCCTCAGAAAGACAATAGCAACAGTGAGGGCTATTATTTACGTGGCAGCTCGCTGACAATATCCGCTAACAGGTTGAATATCTCGCCGAATAAATGTTCACAGAAGGGAGCGATAAGTGGCATCAGTAATGACATTAATAAAATCCCAACCGTCAGCGTCAGCGGAAAACCAATGACAAACACTGAAAGCTGCGGCGCCATTCGGTTGAGTAAACCTAACGCCAGGTTGACGGTCAGCAGCAGGGTGATGATCGGCAGCGCCAGCATCAGCCCGTTGAGGAAAATCAGCCCCGCAGCGCGAGTAAGCGCGAGAAAAGCGTTGCTGTTCACCGGATTTTCGCCAATCGGTAGCGTATGGAACGTATCTACCAGCATGGAGATAAGCCACAGATGGCCGTTGAACGACAGGAACAGCAGCATGGCGAGCAGATCGATAATGCGCGCCAGCACGGGCATGTTGAGATGACTGCCGGGATCGACAAACGTGGCGAACGATAGCCCCATCTGCAGGCCGATCAGTTCCCCAGCGGTACGCACCGCGGCAAAGGCGAGCTGCATGGTAAAGCCGACGGCGACGCCAATCATCACCTGCTGCAGGGCCACCCATACCGCATTCGCCGAGAAGATCGGAATATCCACGGGGGGAAGAGAGGGCGCAACGATAATGGAGATGATGATGCCCAGCCCCACCTTGACCCGCTTGGGTATCGATTTCTCACTGAGAATGGGGGCGGTGGATATCAGCGCCATGATGCGCAGCATCGGCCAGAAATAGACGCCGAGCCACTGAACCCACTGGTCGCTGGTGAAGTGCAGCATCGTCAGGTCAGCCGATGATGTACGGCAGATTGGTAAACAGGTTGCGCATATAGTCCAGCAACAGGTTCAGCATCCACGGCCCGGCCACGATAATCGCCACGAACACGGCGATGATTTTCGGGATGAACGACAGCGTCATTTCGTTAATCTGCGTGGCGGCCTGCAGGATACTGATAATCAGACCGGTAACCAGCGCAACAAGCAGCAGGGGCGCGGCAACGGCAATCGCGATTTTCATCGCTTCCGTGCCCATCATCATGACCGATTCGGGTGTCATTGCCGTTCCTTAACTGTAGAAACTCTGCGCCAGCGAACTGACCAGCAGCTGCCAGCCGTCGACCAGTACAAAGAGCATGATCTTAAAGGGCAGGGCAATGGTTGCGGGCGGCACCATCATCATCCCGAGCGCCATCAGGACGCTGGCGATCACCAGGTCGATAATCAGGAACGGAATAAAGATGGTAAAGCCGATCTGGAACGCGGTTTTCAGCTCGCTGGTGACATAGGCAGGCAGAAGAATACGCATTGGCACCGCTTCCGGTCCCTGCAGCTCGCCGGTGTTGGACAGGCGGGCAAAGAGGGCCAGGTCGGCTTCTCGCGTCTGGCGCAGCATAAACTCTCGCAGCGGCTGGGCGCCTTTATCCAGCGCCTCCTGCATGGAGATTTTGTCTTCGCTGAACGGCTGATAGGCGTCGGTATAAATCTTGTCGATAACTGGCGACATAATGAAAAAGGTCAAAAACAGCGCCAGCCCCAGCAGAACCTGGTTTGGCGGGGCGGAAGGGGTTCCCAGCGCGTTTCGCAGCAGACCAAAGACGATGATGATGCGGGTGAAGCTGGTCATCATCAGCAGGATGGCCGGAATAAACGTCAGCGAGGTGATGAACACCAGCGTCTGCACCGGAAGCGACCAGCTTTGTCCGCCGCCCGCGAGAGGGGTGGAGACCAGGCCGGGCAGCTGTGCATAAACCGCGGGAGCAAACAGGCCAACGCCCGCAAGCGTCAGGGATAACAAACGGCGCATCAGGATCTCCCGGAACGCTTAAGCAAACTCTTCATGACGGACTGAAAATCCGCAGGGACGTCTGCGCGCTCGTCCACCACAACAGGGGCGGGCGGCAGCTTGTGTAATACGCTGATGTTTGAGGCCGTGACGCCCAGGACCAGGCGCGCATCGTCTACCTCGACGATGACCACGCGCTCGCGTGGACCCAGCGTGGTGCTGGCGCTGACCTTCAGGCCGCGGGCACCGGCGGTTTTACCCGCCAGGCCAAAGCGCTTCGCCAGCCAGGCGGCGATAAGAATAAAGGCAATAATACCGAACAATGCCCCGCTCACCTGGAGCAGAGGCGAGCCGGGAACGGCAGAAGGCTGTGATATTGTTGCCTGGGTTTTCATGCTTAACGGCTCAGACGACGCATACGTTCAGACGGGGTAATGATGTCGGTGATGCGTACACCGTATTTATCGGCAACCACCACCACTTCACCCTGGGCAATCAGATAACCGTTGATCAGAATATCAAGTGGCTCGCCGGCCAGACCGTCAAGGGCCACCACGGAACCCTGCGTCAGGCGCAGCAGCTCTTTAATGGTCATGCGGGTGCGTCCCAGCTCAACGGTCAGCTTAACCGGGATATCCATAATCAGGTCGATATCCTGCAGCGTGCCGCTGACGTCACCGCCGCCGAGCTGCTGGAATACGGCATCCGCTGCACTTTTGGCCGGGGGTGCTTTTTGCTCGTTTAACGCGTCAGCCCACAGATCGTCCAGTGCTCCGCTGTTCTCATCGGACGGATTGTTCATGTCACTCATTTGGGCTGTTCCTCATTCAGCGAATTCAAAATCGGGTTGATCAAGTGCTCAACGCGTAACGCATACTGACCGTTAATCGTGCCGTACTGGCTTGTCAGCACGGGGACACCATCCACATGGGCAATAATGCGGTCGGGTTTTTCTATCGGCAAAACATCACCGGGTTGTAATTTCAGGATCTGAGATAACCGCAGCGGGATATCGGCGAAGCTCGCTACCAGCTCAAGCTGCGAATGCTGGACCTGGCGGACCAGGTTTTCACGCCAGTTCTGGTCTTCGTTGCGGGAGTTCTCCAGCGGCGGGTTCACCAGCAGCTCGCGCAGCGGTTCGATCATGCTGAACGGCAGGCAGATGTTGAACTCGCCGGTCAGGTTACCGATCTCCACGTGGAACGGCGTGTTAACGACGATATCGTTCGGGGAGGTGGTGATATTGGTAAATTTCACCTGCATCTCAGAACGGACGTACTCCACTTCCAGCGGGTTAATCGCTTTCCACGCGTCGCTGTATGATTCCAGCGCCAGCTTCAGCATGCGGTTAATGACGCGCTGTTCGGTGTGGGTGAATTCGCGACCTTCTACTTTGGTCGGGAAACGCCCGTCGCCGCCGAACAGGTTATCCACCGCGATGAACACCAGGCTTGGCGAAAACACCACCAGGCCGGTGCCGCGCAGCGGCTTCAGATGAATCAGGTTAAGGTTGGTCGGCACCGGCAGGTTGCGGGCAAACTCATGATACGGCTGAATGCGGATCGCACCGACCGTAATATCCGGGCTACGACGCAGCAGGTTAAACAGCCCCATACGGAACTGACGTGCAAAACGTTCGTTAATGATCTCCAGCGCCTGCAGACGTTCACGTACCACGCGACGCTGGGTATTCGGGTCATAGGGACGAATATCGCTATCGCCGCCAATACCCGGTTGCGGATCATCATTGTTATCGCTGTCGCCGTTGAGCAGCGCATCGATTTCTGCCTGAGAAAGAATACTGTCGCCCATGTCGTTACCGCAGAATGAATGCTGTATACAGAACGTCAGTGACTTCCTGCTTAGGTTGGCCGTTTACCAGCGGGGTCGCCAGCGTTTGTTTAATGGCGTCGACCAGCTTTTGCTTACCCACATCGGTAGCCAGCGCCGAAGCGTCCTGACGAGAGAACAGCAGCAGAAGGCGGCTACGCACTTCAGGAAGGTAATCGTTCAGACGTGAACGGGTGGCTTCATCTTTCAGGCGCAGCGTAATGCCAACGTAAAGCACGCGATCCGCATCACCCAGATTGACGGTGAAGGTATCCAGCGGGAAGAACACTGGAGCCGGCGGAGGAGGTGCTTCAGCTTTGGCTGCAGCGGTGGTCGGTTCCTGCTGCATACGCCAGTAACTATAGCCCGCGGTAGCGCAGGCGGCGAGCGTGATCAACACCAGCAGCGGGATCCAGATGGAACGCTTACTTTTTTTGGTGATAGCGGAGTCAGTCATCTGATACGAGCTTCCTGTTTCGGTACAGCTTAATAAGGTGATTATCCCGTGTCCTGCTGTCGTCAAAGCGTGGAAAAGACGGGGATAATCACGCTACCTCTGGCGTTTAGGCGAAGATGTCTACGGCACTGTTACCGCGCGCTGCGGACTGCAGGGCGGCAGGAACAGGCAGTAACTCATCGCTCTCTTCATTAAAACCGCCGGTGTTGCCGGAACGCGAAGCCTGGTGCTGCTGCTGGGATGAGGACTGCTGCTGCCCGGCGAAGCTCTCGCTGCTGACGCTGCTCTGCGCAAGCTGAATGCCGTTTTCCGCCAGCGAGGTCCGCAGTACCGGCAGCGCGGCTTCCAGCGCCGCACGAACATGGCTGTGTGCAGAGACCATCTGCAGCTGGGCCTGATTGTCATCCAGCTTAAGCGAAATTTGCACCTGACCCAGATCTTCCGGGTGCAGGCGCAGCTCTGCCGTCTGCTGGCCCTGCTTAGTGAACAGGGTGATGTGTTGGCTCAGGGACTGCTGCCATTCGTGGGTCCCCAGAGGCTGGCTTAACACCGGCGCGGGGGCGACGATGGCGGCCGTCTGACTGGTCGCATGGCTGGACATAATCGGTGCCAGGGTAGCCGTTGGTGATGATGAAGAGGACGAACTGGCGAGCTCCTGCTTCTCTGCCGCCGCGGCCACGGCCGGTGTAGCAGGCGCGTTGCCCTGCAGGGCCGGCTCGTTATTTTTCACCTGGCTCTGATAAGGCGTAGAACTCTGCGCTTTATCATGGCTACCCGGAGGCGCGTTCAGGGACGGTTGGCCCGCGCCGTTTTGCGAAAGCGTTGCTGAACCCAGGGTTGAGTTGGCGGAAACGCCGTCGCTGCCTGCCTGGTGAGAGGCGGTCGTTTGCTGGTGCGGCAGCATCGCCATCAGCGCGCTTAATCCGGCCAGCTCTTCTTCGCTCAACTCGCTTTTAGTGTCATCTTTGCCGTTTGCCGCATTGAGCGTCTTCAGCGCGTCGCCCTTAGACAGCGGCACCAGCCCGGAAACCAGCGTATCAAGCGACGCGATCGGCGACGTTTCATCGCCTTTCAGCGCGGGCTGGCGCGAGAGCAGGTCGGCAATTTTTGCCTGCAGGGTGGTATCCCCTTTGGCATCCTGTGCCACTTTTGACAGCTTACTGCCGGCGGCTTTCAGATCGGCCAGGGTCAGCGGCGCATCTTTGCCCTTGCCCGTTGCGTCCGTGAGGGCGCCCGCCAGCAGAGAGAGAAAGTCCTGTGCACCGTCGGCGCCTTTCCCCGTTTGCGTGCCGCCTGACAGGTCGCTGTCGCTCATCAGCAGTTGTTGCAGTGTGATCATTCCGGTTTCCTCATTGATGCGCGCTGGGCAAACTCATCCATTTTCTTCTGATCCAGACGGTTTTCCGCCAGGGTCGTTGCCGCGATCTGTCGGTCCTGTAAAGTCTGCCAGGCCTGCAGCCGCTGCTTCTTCTCGCGCCAGAAATTGAGCGCGGTATCGACTTTCTGGGTCCACTGGTTAAGCTGCTGGCGATGCTGATCTATCGCCTTCTCCAGCGTCTGGATAAACTGCTGATAGTTAATCCAGCGCTGGCTGCCAATGCCCTGTGTCATATCGGTATTGAGGTTGGTGCGATATTCATGCTGATAGTCGATCAACATCTTCAACTGTTCTTCAGCCTGCTGGCACCCGCGTCGCATTGCGCCTAGCTGCAATGCGGCATCATCAACTTCTTTTTCAGCCAGATCTTTCAGCGTTGATAACGCGCTGTTTTGCGCCATGACCTTCGCCCTCCACCTGTGTTACACCTGCGGGAAAATCAGCTCCAGTGCCTGAATTGAATCTTCCCAGTCGGCGCGTTCAAAAATGCCTTGTTGCAAAAATGCCTCCAGCTGTGGCCACAGGCTAATCGCCTTGTCGAGCATCGGGTCGCTGCCTTTGGCATACGCCCCCACGCTGACCAGATCGCGGTTGCGCTGGAAGCTGGAAAGCAGTTGTTTGAAGTTACGCACGCGGGCGTAGTGCTTCTCGGTTATCAGCGCCGTCATTGCGCGGCTGATAGAGGCTTCAATATCGATGGCCGGATAGTGTCCGGCTTCGGCCAGACGACGCGACAGCACAATATGACCGTCAAGGATCGCGCGCGCGGAGTCGGCAATCGGGTCCTGCTGGTCATCGCCTTCCGTCAGTACCGTATAGAACGCGGTGATGGAGCCGCCGCCGCTGATGCCGTTCCCCGCGCGTTCCACCAGCGCAGGGAGTTTGGCGAAGACCGAAGGCGGGTAGCCTTTGGTCGCCGGTGGCTCACCGATGGCCAGCGCGATTTCACGCTGCGCCATCGCGTAACGGGTCAGGGAATCCATGATTAGCAGCACGTGCTTGCCGCGGTCTCGAAAATCTTCGGCGATACGGGTGGCATACGCGGCACCCTGCATGCGCAGCAGCGGCGACACGTCTGCCGGTGCGGCGATCACCACCGAGCGGGCGCGGCCTTCCGCACCCAGAATGTTTTCAATAAAGTCTTTTACTTCACGACCACGTTCGCCGATCAGCCCCACGACGATCACGTCGGCCTGGGTATAGCGCGCCATCATGCCGAGCAGGACGGATTTGCCTACGCCTGAGCCGGCGAACAGGCCCATACGCTGTCCACGTCCCACGGTCAGCAGGGCGTTAATCGGGCGCACGCCGGTGTCCAGCACATGCTCGATAGGGGTACGCTGCAGGGGGTTGAACGGCTGGGTGATCAGCGCGCCGGTTTCGGTGGTGTCCGGGGAGGGCAGTCCGTCGAGCGGTTTCCCGCTGCCGTCCAGCACGCGGCCCAGCAGGGCAGGGCCAAGCGGCAGCTGTTTCCCGCTTTGCAGCCCGTCGCCAGAAATATTTTTGGCATACACGCGCGCGCCGGGCAGAATGCCTTCCACCTCTTCAAGCGGCATCAGGAACAGGCGCTGGCCGTTAAATCCGACCACTTCGCTTTCGACTTCACGCGTTTCCTGACCATCCTGACGCTCAATGACGCAGGTCGCGCCCAGAGGAAGCTGCAGGCCGGTGGCTTCTAGAACCAGGCCGGTGGCGCGCGTCAGTCGCCCATAACGACGAACGGATGGCAGTAGCGCCATCTTCGTCTCAAAGTTGTCGAGCGTGGTGAGCCAGCGGGTGAGGCGCGCGGTCATCAGACGACTCCCGGTGCCGCCAGGCGGCACAGTTCCTGCCAGCGGGTGGCGACGCTGGCATCCAGATCGCCTTCATCGGCAGAGACTTTGCAGCCGCCGTGATGTAGCGACGGGTCGCCGCGCAGACGCCAGCCGTGCAGGTTAAGCGTCGCGCCCAGGCTTTCTTCAACGCGCTGCAGGTCGTCCGGATGGACGCGCAGCTGAGGTTTCCCGCTGAACAGCGGCTCCTGCTGAAGCAGACCCTGAATTTGTTTGATAAGCGCGGTGTTATCCACCACGGGCGTCTGGCCGATGACCTGACGCGCGGCTTCCAGCGCCATCTGCATCAGTCGCGAGGCAATCACGCTGTCCAGCGCGTCCAGGGTGTGCTGAAACTCGCTGACCAGCTGCTGCATGCGGGCATGGATCGGCGCCTGCTGCTGGCGCGCCTGATCGATACCGTGCTCTAACCCTTTCGCCAGACCTTCCTGATACCCCTGCTCGTGGCCTTTCTGGCGGCCTTCGTTCAGACCGGCGTTATAGCCCTGCTCGTGCGCCTGCATTTGCAGCTGCGCCAGCATCTGGGCCTGCTGCTCCTCTTCGGTCAGCTCGGGCTGCTCGACGTCCGGGTCAAGCTCTTCGGTTGCGATGACGGCCGGCGTGAACTCGGAGAGGGGAGGCGCCAGATCGTCCGGCGTCCAGCGCTTCCAGGGCAGCTCATTAGACATAGGTGTCGTCTCCGCTGCCAATCACCATCTCGCCGGTTTCCGCCAGACGACGAACAATAAGCAGAATGGCTTTCTGTTCGTTTTCCACCTGAGACAGACGAACCGGGCCGCGGTTGGCAAGGTCGTCGCGCAGGATATCGGCCGCACGCTGAGACATGTTGCGCAGGAACTTCTCGCGCAGCGGCTGCTCGGCGCCTTTGAGGGCGATAAGCAGCGACTCGGAATCCACTTCCTGGAGCAGGCGCTGGATGCTGCGGTCGTCCACTTCGACAAGGTTTTCGAACAGGAACATCTCGTCGATGATTTTCTGTGCCAGCTCTCCGTCGAATTCGCGAACCGCCGTAATGACGGCCTCTTCCTGCTGCGTTTTCATCAGGTTGATGATTTCCGCCGCCGTTCTCACGCCGCCCATTTTGCTGCGCTTGAGGTTCTGACCGTCGAGCAGGTTGTTCAGCACTTCGGTCAGCTCCGCCAGCGCGGCCGGCTGGACGCCGCCGAAGGTCGCGATACGCAGCATCACATCGTGACGCAGGCGTTCTTCGAACAGCGCCAGAATATCTGCCGCCTGACCGCGTTTGAGGTGGACAAGGATGGTGGCGATAATCTGCGGGTGCTCGTCGCGGATAAGGTCGGCGGCACTCTGCGGCTCCATAAAGTTGAGCGTTTCGATACCGCTGGCGGTATCGCGCGTTTCCAGAATGTCTTCCAGCAGGCTGGAGGCTCGCTCTTCGCCCAGCGCCTTGACCAGCACGGAGCGCAGGTAGTCGTTGGCGTTGACGTTCAGCGCGGCAAACTGTTCGGCTTCCTGTTCAAACTCTGCCAGCACTTCGGTCAGCTGCTTGTTGGAGATCTGACGCACGTTGGCCATGGCCGCACTGAGAATTTGCACTTCTCGCTGGGAGAGGTGTTTAAACACCTCTGCCGCACGATCTTCGCCAATGGTCATCAGCAGGATGACGCTTTTATCGGTGCCCGTAAGCGTATTACTCATGTTCGTTACCCATCCACTGGCGGATGACCAGCGCTACGACGCGCGGATCGTTATCTGACATTTCGCGAATGCGCTGGCTCATCACCTCAGCGCCCATGCGCTGGTTAGCACGACGCTGCTGCAACTGTTCATCTTTGCTGAGGCGCACTTCAACCGCTTCTTCCGTTTCCTGGCGCGCATTCATCTGCTCGCGAGCCGCTTTTTCGGCTTCAGCACGGCGCTGGAGCTGCGGACGAACGCCCTTACGCCACAGCAGCCACGCGACAATCAGCACCAGCAGCCAGCGTCCTGCGGACATCAGCTGGTCGATAAACGCCTGCTGTTGCCAGAACGGCAGTTCACCGCCGGTCTCATCAACCGAGTTGAACGGTGAGTTCACCACGTTGAGGGTATCGCCGCGCTTCTCGGAGTAACCCATCGCTTCACGGGTCAGGTTTTCAATCTGCTTCATCTGCTCGGCGGTCAACGGCAGCGGTTTGCCGTCAGCCAGCGTTTTGTAGTTCACCACTACCGCAACGGAAAGACGCTGAATATCACCCACGTTCAGTTTAGTGTGGCGAATCGTCCGATCCACTTCGTAGTTCGTGGTTTCGTTACGGCTGCTGGTGCGCGGACCGGCGTTACTGGTCGTTGAGGTAGTCTGCTGATTATTTTGCTGACCGTTCTGCTGATTGGCCGGCGGCGTAGAGATCGGTGCCGCGTTAGCCGGGGCAGGCTGGTTAGACAGCGCGCCCGGCACGCCGCCCGGGTAGGCACCGCCGATCTGTTCGTTCGAATTGATCTGGCGTGAACGCATCACCGCCTGAGCCGGATCGCCGTTCGGGCTGTACTGCTCTTCAGTTTGTTCTTTATTCGCGAAGTCGATCTGCGCGGTAACCTGCGCGTGCACGTTGCTGTTACCCACCACCGGGCCGAGGATGGCTTCAATACGGCGCTGGAGACGGCTTTCGACATCGGCGGCATACTTCAGCTGCGCGTCATTCAGATCGCGACCGGCGGTATTGGACTGCGTCAGCAGGTGACCGCTTTGGTCGACCAGCGTCACGTTACCCGGCGGCAGACCGGCGACGGCGCTGGAGACGAGGTGCGTCACCGCGCTGATTTGCCCTTCGTCCAGCGCGCGGCCGGGTTCAAGGTTCACGGTAACGGAAGCTGAAGGTGATTTCTGTTCGCGGACAAATAAAGAAGGTTTAGGCATCGCCAGGTGCACGCGGGCACTCTTCACCGGGCCTAATGTTTCAATGGTGCGGGCCAGTTCACCTTCCAGCGCACGCTGGTAGTTCACCTGCTCGCTGAACTGGCTGATACCGAATTTTTCCTGATCCAGCAGCTCAAAGCCAACCGCACCGCCTTTCGGCAGCCCCTGCTGAGCCAGACGCAGACGCAGCTCGTGCACCTTATCAGCCGGGACCTCAAGCGCACCGCCATTATCGGCAAAGCGATAAGGAATGTTCATCTGGGTAAGCTGGGTGACGATGGCGCCGCCATCCTGATCGGAAAGGTTGCTGTAGAGCGTCCGGTAATCAGGGCTTTTCGCCCACAGGACCATCGCTACAAGGATCGCAATTGCGGCAGCGCCTGCCACGATCAACGGGATTTTAGGATTCGCGCGAAGGCGGTTCATCCACTCGAGTGATTTATTCTGCGGCGCTGTCGATGCTGTTGCACTCATTGCGCACCTCTTAAATCCTGGTGGTTTACGTTATTCGTGTAGAGAAACAAAACTGACTCCCGGGTCGGCAAACACGACAAAAGTTCCATATTGATGGCCCTGCCATTATTTGATGATTCGTGATTTTCTATGCGTCAAATAACCTGGTTTTTTCATGCTATTTACCGCCATTATCTTATTGACAAGCTGTTAGTCTTGACCGCGTAAAAAACCATCCAGGGGAGAGTCATGGCTATACAGGGCATTGAAGGGGTAATCAGTCAGTTGCAGGCAACGGCGATGACGGCCCGTAATCAGAATGTGGCAGATCAGCAGCCGAGCATCAGCTTCGCGGGGCAACTGCATGCCGCTCTTGACCGTATCAGTGATACCCAGACCGCCGCGCGCACTCAGGCCGAAAAGTTCACCCTCGGTGAGCCGGGCGTGGCGCTGAATGATGTGATGACCGATTTGCAAAAAGCCTCGGTTTCCCTGCAGATGGGGATCCAGGTGCGTAACAAGCTGGTGTCTGCGTATCAGGAAGTCATGGGGATGCAGGTTTAAGACCTGTCGATCTTCGCTGGCAGCCGCAGCGCTTTAATGCCACAATATTTTTTTCTTCGAATGCAGGAAAGATGATGAAAAAAATAGCAATTGCTGGCGCGTTGCTGGCACTGACCGGGTGCGTTCAGGTCGATAACTATAACGACGTGATCAAGCATCCTGTCCCGGCGCAGCTGGCGGGATACTGGCAATCGAAAGGGCCGCAAAGCAACATGGTCAGCCCGAAGGCGATTGCCACGCTGGTGGTGACGGAAGAGGGCGATACGCTGGACTGCCGTCAGTGGCAGCGCGTGATTGCCGTGCCGGGTAAAATCATGCTGCGTTCAGACAGTTATTACAACGTGACGCGTAAGCTGGATATCTATCCGCTCGAGCGCGATGGCTCTACGCTTGAGTACGACGGGCTGGAGCTGCAGAAGGTCGATCGCCCAACGGTTGAGTGTGCCGATTACCTGAGCAAGAATCCGCTCGAGAGTAAGCTGCCCTGAGGGTAAACGCAAAACGGCAACCTCGTTGCCGTTTTTGGTGTTTGCGCCCTCTCCCCGTGGGAGAGGGACGGGGTGAGGGCATCAGGCCGCACTTTGCCAGTACTACAACGCATCCTCTATCACCCAAACGCTGACGCTTCCCCCATTACAGGTAAACGTCCCTTCGCCATCCGCCGCCGTGGTGATGGTTTCTTCGCGATTGCCGAGAAAATCCCGCCACGTTTTGTTGCCGTAGTTTTCCCCAAGACAAATCACTTTTTCACCATCATCCCCGTTCGACATCACCACCACGCAGCCGGGATCGTCTTCCGTACCGCTGCGGCTGAAGGCGATGCAGTTTGGATGGTCGAAAAACAGCGTCTGCACGCCGTGGGCAAAACGCTGGCGCGCGAGGATCAGCTCGTGAAGCTGCTCAATCACCGGCATATCAATATGGTACGTTTCACCGTCTCCTCCCGCGTCGTCATAGCTGGCGCCGAAGAGATCCGGATAAAAGACGCTCGGCACGCCATTTTCCCGCAGCAGGATCAGCGCGTAGGCCAGCGGCTTGAACCAGGCTTCGACCGGTGCTTCAAGCGCCTGCAAAGGCTGGGTGTCATGGTTCGCGACGAGGGTGACCGCATGAAACGGATCGGCTTCTACCAGGGTGCCGGTGAAGATTTGGCTCATGTCGTAATCCCGGCCCTGACGTGACGCCTCGTGGAATTTCATCTGCAGAGGGGCATCAAACAGCATAGTTTTGCCTTCGACCTGGTCAATATAGGCCTGAAGTTTATCCACCTCATGGGACCAGTATTCCGCCACGATAAACAGCGGCTGGTCGGCGACTTCCTGGACGTGCTCAATCCACTCTTTGTAAAACCAGGCGGGAATATGCTTGACGGCGTCCAGACGAAAACCGTCGCAGCCCGTCTGTTCCATGACCCAGCGTGCCCAGTATTTGATCTCCTCGGTCACGGCGTGATTGCGAAAGTCGATATTTTCGCCCATCAGGTAATCGAAGTTGCCCATCTCATCATCAACCTGATCGTTCCAGCCTTCGCCGGTGTAGTCGTTGACAATTTTAAAGATGCCGTCTTCATCGGGGTTTTCAATATGGTCGACGCCGCTGAAGCATTTGTAGTCCCAGATAAACTGTGAGTACTGCCCGGCCCGGACAGGGAAGGTGTAGCGAGTCCAGGCTTCGCATTCAATGACCTCGTCATCGATTTGCGTGCGGTCCTGTTCGTTCACGCGCTGAACGCGCACGGGCTCTTTTTCATCGGCGCCCATTTTGTGGTTGACCACCACGTCCAGCAGTACGGCAATGTCGTTACTTTTGAGGGCATCAATGGCCTCCAGCAGCTGCGCCTTGTCGCCGTATTTCGTGGCGATACTGCCTTTCTGGTCAAACTCGCCAAGATCGAACAGGTCATAGGTGTCATAGCCGACAGAATACCCGCCGGATGCCCCTTTACAGGCGGGCGGCAGCCAGATCATGTTGATGCCGATTTCGTTAAGATTGGGAGCTAACGCCGTGACCTCTCGCCACAATTCACCGCCAGCAGGGTAGTACCAGTGAAAACATTGTAACAGGGTGGGGTTTTTCATCATCCTTGCTCCAGAAGCCATTGGCAGACTTCTGGAGTATGGATGAAGAAATCATAGTTGTGTGTCGCGGGTCAAACTTTCTGGATAAAGAATATTCCCGGACAGCTTTCCATAGGTAGACGTGATGGATTGCTGTTTACCGGTTTGATCAATCAGATTGCGCAGTTCGTCCATGCGGACCTTCAGCAGTGCCTTTAGCGCATTCTCATTTTCAAGGATCATTTCCAGCAGCGCACGCGCTTGCTCAACCTGAGCCGGAGGGCATGACATGATGGGCGTTTGAGAAATCTTTTCCACCAGTTGAACGTAATGCATTTCCTGCTCGATAAGCGCATCCCATTGACCAGAATGTGCGAGATTTAGCATAGCAATGCTCTGAGCATGTAGCGCCTGCCAGTGGCTAAGCGCTGCGCTGGGATTATTCATCAAAATTATCCTGAAATAGAGGACGCATTGGGGCCGATTTGCTTCCACGCATCCGCAATGTTGTTTAATAAACCCTCGACTTCAACAATTGCGTCTACGTCGTTACTGACATTCGCCAGCAACAAACGTCGAACCATATATTCGTACAAGGAGGCAAGATTACCGGACAACTCGCTCTCAACCTCCATGTTCAGTCCTGCTTTCAAACCGTTGTCGATGATATTGATGGCTTTCGTTAACGCTTCGCCTTTCTCACGAATTTGTCCGGCTTCCATGAACAAACGCGCGCGAACAAGGGCGCTATGCGCCCCGTCGAATAACATGACAATCAGCTGGTGTGGACTGGCATTCATGACTGCGCTTTCTACTCCTATCTGCTGATAGGATTGAACACCAGAGGTCTTATACATATCCACTCCTGAAGGCTACGACTATTTTTGTGAGAACTGTTGGGTCAGGTAGTTGGCTGTATTGGTCATTTTGGTGACTAATACGTCCAGACTGGTGAACTGGGTTTTGTAACGCGCCATGGTGGCATCAATAGTGGCTTCCATAGCATCGTAACGCTCACCCAGAGTTTTTAGCGTTTTGTTGATCCCGTCTTTCGCGTTCTGGATCACCCCGGCGCTGCCGGTACTGGTGCTGAGCATGGTGGTCAGCGTGTTGTTCATCTGAGTGGCCATACCGGTTTTCTTTCCGTCACCGACAAAATACTGCTGTACGGCGTTCGGGTTATCGGTCAGCGCTTTTTTCAGCTTATCGGTATCGACTTTCAGGTTACCGACGGTACCGTCAGAACCTTTTACCGGGTCTTGGGTAATTCCCAGCTGGGCCATGATCTGTACCGAGCCGCTCTGCACTTCGGTCAGCAGGCCGCGCAGCTGAGATTGGATCCCGCGCACGTTTGCATCACCAACAAGTGCCCCGTTGCTGGCTGACTGGCTGCCGGCGCCTGCATCAACCGGAACATACTTCGTCAGGCTGTTAATGGTGGACTGCAGCGAGTTATACGCAGTGACCCAGTCGGTGATCGCTTTCTGGTTAGCATCCGTTGCGCGAGTCACCTCTAATGTTTCATCTGCCTTGCTTTCTGCTTTCAGCGAGAAAGTCACGCCAGGCAGGGCATCGGTAATGGTATTCGACTGGCGCTCGATGGAGATGTTGTTCACTACCACAATCGCGTTCTGCGCGTCGGTGTTCACCGTCAGCGCGCCCGTTTTGGTAGCGGAATCGTAGCCAATTGCGCTTTGCAGCTTGGCGTCGCCGGTGACGCTTACCGTCATCGCACCATCCGTACCGGTGGTTTTTGATGACAGCATCAGGCGGTAATCACCGTCTTTCGCTTTAATGACGCTGGCGGTGACGTTGCCGTTCGCTTTATTAATGGCGCTCGCGATCCCGGCCAGAGACGTATCGCCATCCGCCAGGGTGACCTCTAAAGGCGTTTTCGTGCCCGGCTGGGTGATGGTGATTTTACGCGTCGTACCTGTCGTATCGCCCAGCAGATCCGTGTTGTTTGCATAGGAGCCGGTAGTCAGTGCCTGTGCCTTGGCAACCTGGTTGACGTTGACAACAAAGGAACCCACGGACGCATCAGCCGTTGTCGTGGCGGTAAAGGCCGTGTTGGTACTGCTAACGGACGTTGAGTTCCAGGTGGTTGCTTTACCCAGCGCAGCGGTCGCAGTCTGCAGCGATGTCATGGCGCTCTGCAGTTTGCCGTAAGCGCTTAACTGTGCGTTATACGTTGATTGCTGGGAAGTAATCGTCGTCAGCTTGGTTCTTTCTGCTGCATCCAACTGATTATATAAATCCCCGAGTCCTGCAGAACCTATCCCGAGGTTACTGATAGTAGCCATGCATATTTTCCTTAAAATACGAAAGTAGTTCAGGACTCTTATCGGCCTCTTAACGTAAAAGTTTACGATGGTGAGAAAAAAATAATCCAAAGAATAGGCACGTCCTGGCGGGGTAAATGAAAGGATTGCACTTTAGGGTCATTATCCGCGCATTGAAAACACGAATAAGTGTGTGCCTTTTTTGTCATCTCTTTGAGCGTTAAAAAAGCGTAAATAATAAGCCTCTGCCAGACCTTAATTGATTTTTTAAAAATAAAATTATTAATAATCAGTATCTTGTAATTTTTTCAAAATTGATTCTAAAGTCTTTTGGGGACCCGTCGATAACCTTGTTGACGGTGAGAGACGCTGTGAGTGTTAGGCACCGGACCTAAAACCCAATTTTTGAAGGAAACAAAATTATGGCAGTTATCAATACTAACCTGTTGTCCCTGACCACTCAGAACAACCTGAACAAATCTCAGTCTTCTCTGGGCACTGCTATCGAGCGTCTGTCCTCCGGTCTGCGTATTAACAGCGCGAAAGACGATGCTGCTGGCCAGGCGATTGCAAACCGCATGACCGCTCAGATTAAAGGCATGAACCAGGCTGCGCGTAACGCCAACGACGGTATCTCCATGGCGCAGACTGCTGAAGGTTCTCTGAACGAAATCAACAACAACTTGCAGCGCGTTCGTGAACTGGCTGTTCAGGCAAGCAACGGCACCAACAGCACCTCTGACCTGGCTTCTCTGCAGGATGAAGTTACCGCTCGTCTGGCTGAAATCAACCGCGTTGCGGGCAAAACTGATTTCAACGGCATCAAACTGCTGGACGGTTCTGCTGGTGCCGCTGGCGTGGTTAAAATTCAGGTTGGCGTTAACGATGGCGACACCATCGATCTGGACCTGAGCGGTGCTAAAGCTGACACCACTACCCTGGGCGTGAACGCAATCGACCTGAAAACGATGACCGCTACCGACCTGAGCACCATCGACGCAGCTATCGCTAAAGTTGATAAAGCACGTTCAGGTCTGGGTGCTGTGCAGAACCGCTTCACTTCTGCAATCAACAACCTGAACAACACCTCTAACAACCTGTCTGCTGCTCAGTCCCGTATCCAGGACGCTGACTACGCAACTGAAGTTTCCAACATGTCCCGCGCGCAGATCCTGCAGCAGGCTGGTACTTCTGTTCTGTCTCAGGCAAACCAGGTTCCACAGACCGTTCTGTCTCTGCTGCGTTAATTTTACGCGTGAAACCCCGCTTCGGCGGGGTTTTTTTATCTCTGCTATTTGAGAATCCGCCTGTGAAACAAATCAGTGTCACTCAACCAAAGCTGGTCGCAGATTTTTCATGTGTCGGTGGGGAATGCCGTGAACATTGTTGCCAGGGCTGGACCATCGCGTTTGATAAATCCTCCGTTAATCGCTATCTGAACAGTAAAAATGCCGCGATTCGTCAGACGGCGAAAACGGCGATAAAAGTTACCAAAAAAAACTATGACCACTGGGGGGAAGTGATTTTCCATACGGAAAGTAAAAACTGTCCGTTTATGGATACGGAAAAACTCTGTTCTGTTCATGGCGCCATGGGCGTCCAGGCCTTAAGCCCAACCTGTTCGACATTTCCACGGACAAGCCGGGTCTATAAAAATGAAATCGAAAAATCGCTGAACCTCTCGTGTCCGGAAGTGACCCGACTTCTGTTGAACGATCGGGAGTCTATGTCGTTGATGGAATCTGTCATTGTTCAGCGGGACGTGAATAATGCGCCGATGATTGATTTGAAGGCCAAGGTCATCAATCTCTTCTGCCAGAATATTTTCAGCGTTGAGGGCGTCAGCGTTGAAGAACAGGTTTACGCCGTAGTGAAATTCCTGATGGTGGCTGAAAAGCTCGATAATATCGCAGAGAATATCGGCACGCTCGAAACGGTCTATTTCTCGCTGGTTAACGAGCTGGTGAGCGGTAAAATCAAAACGGAATTAGGCGGATTTAATCAGAACTACAGCCTGAAATTTGCGTTAATTTCGCTCATCCAGAGCTACTTCACGAAGAAAGTGACAGCCCGCGGCGGTGCGGTATTAAACCGTTATTTTACCCAGCTTTATCAACAATTTGAGTCTGCGGGCGACACCGTCCCGGCAGAGAAGGTCATGGAGAACATCGAGTCCGTCTGGCGCGATGTGGCGGGCAGTTACCTGGCGACCAATGACCATTTATTTAAGAACTTTTTTAAATACAAACTCTGGGAGCAGGGCTTCCCGCAGAACAATGGCCGCAGCATGTTGAATAATCTTTATTTAATCGTCGCGGAGTTCTATTTCCTTAAAACGTTACTTGCCGGTCAGGCGATCGTGGCGGGGAAAATTGAACAAGATAATATTATTGATGTTATTTACAGCTTTCACTCCCTTAGCCAGCATAATCAGGAAGCGGGAAAGCTCTTTCATCAACATATAGATAGCGTCAAACTGGGCGACGATCTTTCATTGTTACAACTGTTAATTTAGCCAGAAAAGTTGCCCCTGTTGTGGGCAACCTCAGAATAACCTCACTTTATCCCCCTTTTTCATCCAATTGAACGCCCTGCAGAATCGGATAATCATGCCGATAACTCAACTAACGCAGGGCTGTTTATCGTGAATTCACTCTATACCGCTGAAGGTGTAATGGATAAACACTCGCTGTGGCAGCGTTATGTCCCGCTGGTGCGTCACGAAGCATTGCGCCTCCAGGTGCGCTTGCCGGCGAGCGTGGAACTCGACGATCTGCTACAGGCGGGCGGTATCGGGTTATTGAATGCAGTTGACCGATACGACGCTCTGCAAGGAACGGCATTTACGACTTACGCAGTTCAGCGTATTCGTGGTGCGATGCTGGACGAGCTGCGCAGCCGAGACTGGGTGCCGCGCAGCGTTCGCCGCAACGCGCGCGAAGTGGCGCATGCGATGGGGCAGCTGGAACAGGAGCTGGGACGTAACGCAACGGAAACCGAAGTGGCGGAACGTCTTGGCATTGCTGTTGAAGAGTATCGTCAGATGTTGCTCGATACCAATAATAGCCAACTCTTCTCTTATGACGAGTGGCGCGAAGAGCATGGCGATAGCATCGAGCTGGTGACGGACGAGCACCAGCAGGAGAACCCGTTACACCATTTAATGGAAGGGAATTTACGCCAGCGCGTCATGGAGGCTATTGAAGCTCTGCCTGAACGCGAACAGCTGGTATTGACCCTTTATTACCAGGAAGAGCTTAACCTCAAAGAGATTGGCGCTGTTCTGGAGGTGGGAGAGTCGCGGGTGAGCCAGCTGCACAGCCAGGCCATTAAACGCTTACGAACCAAGCTGGGTAAGTTATAGGTGATTGATTCACCTTAAAAATGCCGCACAACGTATTGACAACCAGGAGTTATCATGACGGTGCAGCAATCTAAAAGACGGCCTTTAAGCCGCTACCTGAAAGACTTTAAACACAGCCAGACGCATTGCGCCCACTGTAACAAGTTACTCGATCGTATCACGCTGGTTCGCCGGGGCGAAATCGTCAATAAGATTGCGATTTCGCGTCTCGACACGTTGATGGACGAAGCAGCATGGCTCGAAGAGCAAAAAGAGTGGGTGGCGCTTTGCCGTTTCTGTGGGGATCTCCACTGCAAAGAGCAAAGCGACTTCTTCGATATTATCGGCTTCAAGCAGTTCCTGTTTGAACAAACGGAGATGAGCCACGGCACCGTTCGCGAATATGTCGTTCGCCTGCGCCGCCTTGGGCAACATCTGACCGTAAACAATATTTCTCGCGATCTGCTGAAAACCGGTTATCTGGATGAAAATCTGGAGCCGTGGCTGCCTGCGACCAGCACCAATAACTACCGAATTGCGCTGCGCAAGTATGCGCAATACAAGGTGCAAATGCCGGGTGCCATAAAGCAGAAAGCCCACGCCGGAACAACTTCTGATATATATTAAAAAAGAATAAGATGTAGCGCAGTCGCCTTTGACGTGGCAGGCGATTTCTCTACACTACGTAAAAATTCCACTATATCGGGGTATTTATGAAATTTGCACTTCTGGGTCGTCAGGCGCTGATGGGTGTTATGGCCGTTGCGCTGGTTGCGGGCATGAGCGTGAAAACGTTCGCCGCAGAAAACCTGCTGAATAAAGTAAAAGAGCGCGGTACGCTGCTGGTCGGGCTGGAAGGAACCTATCCTCCGTTCAGCTTCCAGGGCGATGACGGTAAGCTGACCGGTTTTGAAGTGGAGTTTGCTGAAGAGCTGGCGAAGCACCTTGGCGTTAAAGCGTCACTGAAACCGACCAAATGGGACGGTATGCTGGCGTCGCTGGATTCCAAACGTATTGATGTGGTGATTAATCAGGTGACCATTTCTGACGAGCGTAAGAAGAAATATGACTTCTCTACGCCGTACACCGTGTCCGGTATTCAGGCGCTGGTGAAGAAAGGCAACGAAGGCGGAATTAAAACTGCCGCGGACCTGAAAGGGAAGAAAGTCGGTGTCGGTCTGGGTACCAACTACGAAGAGTGGCTGCGCCAGAACGTGCAGGGCGTGGATATCCGCACTTATGATGATGATCCAACGAAATACCAGGATCTGCGCGTGGGCCGTATCGACGCCATTCTGGTTGACCGCCTGGCTGCGCTGGATCTGGTGAAGAAAACCAACAATACCCTGGCGGTAGCGGGTGATGCGTTCTCTCGTCAGGAATCAGGCGTTGCCGTTCGTAAAGGTAACGAAGACCTGGTCAAAGCGATTGATTCCGCGATTGCTGACATGCAAAAAGACGGCAGCCTGAAGGCGCTCTCCGAGAAGTGGTTCGGTGCAGACGTCACGAAATAAGCTTCTGCCGTAAAAAAAGGCGCTTTTAAAAGCGCCTTTTTTATTTCTTTCGCGTCTGCGTGCATAATGAAAAATATCACATTTTGTCTGAGTTACCGGAGAACCCATGTCACTACAGAATTTAACGCGCTTTCCCCGCCTGGAGTTCATCGGCGCGCCGACGCCGCTGGAGTACCTGCCGCGATTTTCTGATTATTTAGGGCGCGATATTTTTATCAAGCGTGACGACGTGACGCCGATGGCGATGGGGGGCAATAAGCTGCGCAAGCTGGAGTTTCTGGCGGCTGATGCACTGCGCGAAGGCGCGGATACGCTCATTACCGCCGGGGCTATCCAGTCCAACCACGTTCGTCAGACGGCGGCAGTGGCGGCAAAGCTCGGGCTCCACTGCGTGGCATTGCTGGAAAACCCGATTGGCACGCGGGCAGAAAACTATCTCACCAACGGCAACCGTCTGCTGCTGGACCTGTTTAACGTGCAGGTCGAAATGGTGGATGCGTTGACCGATCCGGCCGCCCAGCTCGACGAGCTGGCGACGCGCCTGGAAGCGCAGGGTTTCCGCCCCTACGTTATCCCCGTCGGCGGTTCGAACGCGCTGGGCGCGCTGGGGTATGTGGAAAGTGCGCTGGAAATCGCGCAGCAGTGCGAAGGCGCGGTAAGCCTCTCCTCCGTGGTTGTCGCGTCCGGAAGCGCGGGCACGCATGCCGGGCTGGCGGTGGGGCTGGAACAACTGCTGCCGGACGTCGAGCTGATTGGCGTGACGGTGTCCCGCAGCGTCGCGGATCAGAAGCCGAAAGTGGTCACCTTACAGCAGGCGGTAGCCGAGCAGCTGGAGCTGAAGGCCAGGGCCGACATTCTGCTCTGGGACGACTATTTTGCGCCGGGTTACGGCACGCCTAACGAAGAGGGCATGGAGGCGGTGAAGCTGCTGGCGCGCCTCGAGGGGATACTGCTCGATCCGGTCTATACCGGCAAAGCGATGGCCGGACTGATTGACGGCATTGCGCAGAAACGCTTTAAGGATGAAGGGCCGATTTTATTTGTCCATACCGGCGGGGCGCCTGCGCTGTTTGCCTACCATCCTCATGTCTAAAAATCAGGTCGAAAAATAATAATGCAAGAAAGTATTCAACTGGTTATTGATTCTCTGCCGTATCTGCTGAAAGGTGCGGTATTTACGTTACAGCTCAGTATCGGCGGGATGTTCTTCGGGCTGGTGCTGGGATTTGTGCTGGCATTAATGCGCATGTCATCCATCCTGCCGGTGCGCTGGCTGGCGCGCTTTTATATTTCCGTATTTCGCGGCACGCCGCTTATCGCCCAGCTCTTTATGATCTACTACGGCTTGCCGCAGTTCGGCATCGAGCTGGATCCGATCCCCGCAGCGATGATTGGTCTGTCGCTCAATACCGCGGCGTACACGTCAGAAACCCTGCGAGCGGCGATCTCCTCCATTGACAAAGGGCAGTGGGAGGCAGCTGCCAGTATCGGGATGACGCCATGGCAGACGCTGCGCAGAGCCATTCTGCCGCAGGCGGCGCGCGTGGCGCTTCCGCCACTCAGCAACAGCTTCATCAGTCTGGTGAAAGATACCTCCCTGGCGGCAACGATTCAGGTTCCGGAGCTTTTCCGTCAGGCACAGCTCATCACCTCCCGTACGCTTGAAGTCTTTACCATGTATCTGGCCGCCTCGCTGATTTACTGGGTGATGGCGACGGTGCTTTCTGCTCTGCAAAACTACTTCGAAAACCAGCTTAACCGCCAGGAGCGTGATCCAAAATGAGTGCTATCGACGTCAAAAACCTGGTGAAAAAATTCCACGGTCAAACGGTGCTCCACGGGATCGATCTTGAAGTAGAGCAGGGTGAAGTGGTGGCGATTATCGGACCAAGCGGTTCGGGAAAAACGACGCTGCTGCGCAGCATTAACCTGCTTGAACAGCCGGAAGGCGGCACCATTCGGGTAGGGGAGATAACGATTGATACCGGAAAATCCATTAGCCAGCAGAAGGGGTTAATTCGCCGCCTGCGCCAGCATGTCGGCTTTGTATTCCAGAACTTCAATCTCTTCCCTCACCGTACGGTTCTGGAGAACATTATTGAAGGGCCGGTGATTGTAAAAGGTGAATCGAAAGAGGAAGCGACGGTACGCGCGCGTGAACTGCTCGCTAAAGTCGGGCTGGCGGGGAAAGAGACCAGCTATCCTCGCCGTCTGTCGGGAGGGCAGCAGCAGCGCGTAGCGATAGCGCGCGCGCTGGCGATGCGCCCTGATGTGATCCTTTTTGATGAACCGACCTCTGCGCTCGATCCGGAACTGGTGGGTGAGGTGCTGAACACCATTCGCCAGCTGGCTCAGGAGAAACGGACGATGGTGATTGTGACACATGAGATGAGCTTTGCGCGCGATGTTGCTGACAGAGCCATTTTCATGGATCAGGGGCGGATCGTGGAGCAGGGGCCAGCGAAAAGCCTGTTCGCTAACCCTCAACAGCCCCGAACCCGTCAGTTCCTTGAAAAATTCCTTATGCAGTAGAATTTTTGCACTAATTTGCTCCAGAAAGTTAGGCTGGAGCAAATTATTCTCCCTTCGGGGGCAGTCGTTTGTTTTTTTATTCCATCCGGCCCGGATAAACCTTATCAATAGTAAAGTTAATTGTGCTAATGCCGATATTTTGTAGTTAGAAAAAAGATTTATGTGTTAGGTTATATTCACCATAATAATGATTATCTTTTCAGAGGCTTCATTTAGTAAGTATGAAGGATTCAGACTTTTTCACCTGGCGACGGGATTGCTCCCTCCGGTTTCAGGAATTGACGAATACCGATGAGGTATATCGGGAGCTAGAGCGGCAAACTCAGGCGCTGGAATTCGATTATTACGCGCTCTGCGTGCGGCATCCCGTGCCCTTTACGCGCCCTAAAATCTCTTTGCAGACCACTTATCCAAAGCCGTGGATGGCGCAATATCAATCCGCGAACTATTTCGCTATCGATCCTGTTTTAAAAGCGGAAAATTTCATCCAGGGTCATTTGCCCTGGACAGACGCATTATTTGCCGAGGCGCAGGAATTATGGCATAGCGCCCAGGACCACGGTTTACGCGCGGGAATAACGCAGTGCCTGATGCTGCCTAATCATGCGCTTGGCTTCCTGTCTGTTTCTCGTACTAGTGTACAGGAAGGGCCTTTTGCCCGTGAGGAAATAGAACTACGGCTGCAAATGCTGGTGCAAATGGCCTTAACTTCTCTGATGCGTTTCGAAGATGGGATGGTAATGCCACCCGAAATGAAATTCAGCAAACGCGAGCGCGAAATTCTGAAATGGACTGCGGAAGGGAAGACGTCAGCGGAAATAGCGATCATTCTCTCTATCTCTGAGAATACCGTTAACTTCCATCAGAAAAATATGCAGAAGAAATTCAACGCGCCCAACAAAACCCAGATTGCGTGCTACGCGGCGGCAACGGGACTGATCTGACAGCATACTACGTTCTGCGTGACAGACGAACAAACGGCTGAATGCACTGCATCCAGCCGTTTTTTGTTACTGGCGGTAGGCTTGTTTGATTTGCTTAACGGTGTTAGCAAATACCGCAGATTCAGCCTGGTCTTCCATCTCCGCGATTTGTTTTTCCATTTTAATGATCACACGACCGGCATCCGCCTGGCCCATCGCCTGCAGCATCAGCGTCAGCAGTGCTTTCAGGCAGTTTACTTCCTGTGCCAGTTCCTGGTTATTCTCCGCAGTGGCAAATTCAGGTGTGCTCATTTATTTTCCTCATTATTTAACGGCGCTAAAGCGCGACGACGAAAGTCAAGGCGGCGGAGTATACCACAAGCTGAAGCAAAAAATGCAGCGGTTGTTTTTTGTACTTTTACGTGGATGTTTAATTGCGTAAACAGAACGTACCGGTAAACTGTACCGTCGTCAAAGGCTATTAATTGTTTATGCCCGGTTCGCTTGCCGTTAATTATTGTTACAAAAATTTGAGATCTGTTTTTTTGCAGGAAAAGCCTGCAAGTTTTTTGTAACTTTTTGAATACAGATGCTTAAAAAAAGCTGCAAAAGCCCTGAATGCATGGTCTCTCTTTCCAAGGACTGTACAGCCTAATTTCCAAAAACGAGAGCAAAATCGAATAGCCGGTTTTTTAACGTTTTAATCTTGTGAGGAAAACCGTTAATATAAACCAAATTATCACTCAGTAGCGTTATCCCTATTCTGGAGACATTTCCTTTGATCAACGTCCTTCTTGTTGATGACCACGAACTGGTGCGCGCAGGGATACGACGCATTCTTGAAGATATTAAAGGTATTAAAGTTGCCGGTGAGGCGTGCTGCGGCGAAGATGCGGTAAAATGGTGCCGCACAAACTCGGCCGATGTGGTATTGATGGATATGAATATGCCCGGTATCGGTGGTCTTGAAGCAACACGCAAAATCGCGCGTACCTTTGTTGATACCAAAGTCATCATGCTGACCGTGCATACCGAAAACCCACTGCCCGCGAAAGTGATGCAGGCGGGCGCAGCGGGCTACCTGAGTAAAGGTGCTGCGCCGCAGGAAGTCGTCAATGCAATCCGTTCCGTGTTTGCCGGACAGCGCTACATTGCTTCCGACATTGCCCAGCAGATGGCGCTGAGTCAGATCGAGCCCGAGAAAACCGAATCACCGTTTGCCAGTTTGTCCGAGCGTGAATTGCAGATTATGCTGATGATCACCAAAGGTCAGAAGGTGAATGAGATCTCGGAACAGCTGAATCTCAGCCCGAAAACGGTGAACAGCTATCGTTACCGGATGTTCAGTAAACTGAACATTCATGGTGACGTCGAACTGACGCACCTGGCCATCCGGCACGGTTTGTGTAATGCGGAGACGTTGTTAAGTCAGTGAGTGATGTGTTCGATTCAAAAGCATTTCTGAAAACCGTTACCAGCCAGCCTGGCGTCTATCGCATGTATGACGCTGGCGGTACGGTTATCTACGTGGGGAAGGCAAAAGATCTAAAAAAACGCCTCTCCAGCTATTTTCGCAGTAACCTGGCCTCCCGTAAGACCGAAGCGCTGGTCTCACTCATTCAGAATATTGATGTCACCGTCACGCACACCGAGACAGAAGCGCTGCTGCTAGAGCACAACTATATTAAGCTCTACCAGCCGCGCTATAACGTCCTGCTGCGTGATGATAAATCCTACCCGTTTATTTTTCTGAGCGGCGACACCCATCCGCGCCTCGCCATGCACCGCGGTGCGAAACACGCGAAGGGCGAATATTTCGGGCCGTTCCCTAATGGCTATGCCGTGCGAGAAACGCTGGCGCTGCTGCAAAAAATCTTCCCGATCCGCCAGTGTGAAAACAGCGTTTACCGTAACCGCTCGCGCCCGTGCCTGCAGTACCAGATTGGGCGCTGCCTGGGGCCGTGTGTGGCCGGGCTGGTGAGTGAAGAAGAGTATGCCCAGCAGGTGGAGTATGTGCGCCTGTTCTTAGCCGGAAAAGACGATCAGGTCTTAACGCAGCTGATCGCGCGCATGGAAAAAGCCAGCGCCGCACTCCAGTTCGAAGAGGCCGCGCGGATCCGCGACCAAATTCAGGCGGTGCGCAGAGTCACTGAGAAACAGTTTGTCTCGAATACCGGTGACGATCTCGACGTCATCGGCGTAGCCTTTGACGCCGGAATGGCCTGCGTGCACGTGCTGTTTATTCGCCAGGGCAAAGTGCTCGGCAGCCGCAGCTATTTCCCGAAAGTGCCTGGCGGTACCGAACTGGGTGAAGTGGTGGAAACCTTTGTCGGCCAGTTCTATCTGCAGGGGAGCCAGATGCGCACGCTGCCTTCTGAGATCCTGCTCGATTTTAATCTTGACGATAAAACCCTGCTGGGCGAGTCGCTCTCTGAACTGGCGGGGCGTCGGGTCAATGTACAAACCAAACCGCGCGGCGATCGCGCGCGTTATCTGAAGCTGGCGCGAACCAACGCGGCGACGGCGCTCACCACTAAGCTGTCGCAGCAGTCAACGGTCAACCAGCGTTTAACGGCTCTGGCGACGCTGCTGAAGCTGCCGGAAGTGAAACGGATGGAGTGTTTCGACATCAGCCATACGATGGGGGAACAGACGGTGGCGTCGTGCGTGGTATTTGATGCGAATGGCCCACTGCGCGCCGAGTATCGCCGCTATAACATTACCGGGATCACGCCGGGCGATGACTATGCGGCCATGAATCAGGTGCTGCGGCGTCGCTACGGCAAAGCCATTGAAGAGAGCAAGATCCCGGATGTGATCCTGATTGACGGCGGGAAAGGGCAGCTCGGCCAGGCGAAAGCGGTATTTGAATCGCTTGATGTCAGCTGGGACAAAAACCATCCGCTGCTGCTGGGTGTTGCAAAAGGGGCCGATCGTAAGGCCGGTCTGGAGACATTGTTCTTCGAGCCGGAAGGCGAGGGCTTCAGCCTGCCGCCGGACTCCCCGGCGCTGCACGTCATCCAGCACATTCGCGATGAATCACACGATCATGCCATCAGCGGTCACCGTAAAAAACGGGCGAAGGTGAAAAACACCAGTTCACTGGAGACGATCGAAGGCGTTGGGCCAAAACGTCGCCAGATGCTGCTGAAATATATGGGCGGATTGCAAGGATTACTCAACGCCAGCATCGAGGAAATTGCAAAAGTGCCGGGTATTTCGCAAGGGCTGGCAGAAAAGATCTACTACTCGTTGAAACATTGAGGGCTCTGTAGCAACATAGAGCTAAATTTTACTGACAACAAACAGTTACCGTCATTATGCAATTTAATATCCCTACGTTGCTCACTCTCTTTCGTGTTGTACTCATCCCGTTCTTTGTACTGGCGTTTTACCTGCCGGTCGTCTGGGCACCTTTCGCCTGCGCATTGCTCTTTCTGATCGCGGCGGTCACCGACTGGTTTGATGGCTATCTGGCCCGTCGCTGGAATCAAAGCACCCGTTTCGGTGCCTTCCTCGATCCGGTGGCAGACAAAGTGATGGTCGCTATCGCCATGGTGCTGGTGGCCGAGCACTATCACACCTGGTGGGTAACGCTGCCGGCGGCAACCATGATCGGCCGCGAGATCATTATCTCTGCGCTGCGCGAGTGGATGGCGGAACTGGGTAAACGCAGCAGCGTGGCGGTCTCGTGGATTGGTAAAGTCAAAACGACGGCGCAGATGGCGGCGCTGGTCTGGATGCTCTGGCGTCCGAACGCCTGGGTTGAATGGGCGGGAATTGGTCTGCTGTGGGTGGCGGCAGTGCTGACGCTGTGGTCCATGCTGCAATATTTGAACGCTGCGCGCGGGGATTTGCTTGATCAGTGATCGTTTCGCCGTAATTTTCAGCAAACGATCCGGGGATGCAAAAAATAACGTTGACTCATAACGTCATATCAGTAGAATGCAACGCATCGAACGGCGGCACAGTCAGCTGGACGATAATGAAATCAAGTGGTTAGATGTTTACTTGATGTTCTGCGGGAATAGCTCAGTTGGTAGAGCACGACCTTGCCAAGGTCGGGGTCGCGAGTTCGAGTCTCGTTTCCCGCTCCAGATTAAAGACATGCGCAGTAGCGGGTGTCACTTTAAAAAGTTTTACGGCGCGTTAGCAAAGCGGTTATGTAGCGGATTGCAAATCCGTCTAGTCCGGTTCGACTCCGGAACGCGCCTCCACTTTCTTCCCGAGCCCGGATGGTGGAATCGGTAGACACAAGGGATTTAAAATCCCTCGGCGTTCGCGCTGTGTGGGTTCAAGTCCCACTCCGGGTACCATGGGAAAACTAGAATAAAATCAATGATAAGCAGTGTCGTATAAACCACCGAAAGGTGGTTTTTTATTATCTGTTTTTAGCCATTGCCATTGTTTCGCCATTCGGCTTCGCCAGAGAAAGAGGGTATTACTGCCCCTCGAACACCAACCAAACGCGTACCACGCTATAGGTTACCAGCTGATTTCATCCCATCCGATGCTTTTCCATGATCTAATTATGGCAGGAAGCAGTCAAGCCTGACCCTCTAACGCCAGGCCCACCAATCGGTGGGCTTTTTGCTGGAGTAAGAGCAATTGAGGTCTTCAACGTTCGTCAAAAACCTTGAGTATCGCAATTCGGTATATAAAGTAACCAAGTACAATGAGAGCACCAGACGCTGCGCCCCAGATAAAACGGGATTCGTCTTTTGAAAATGAAAAGAAATAAATACAGGACAATAGGCCCGCAGAAGCAATTCCCATCCCCAACCCGCGCAGAATTCTGGATGCTATTAGTTTGATAATGTCCTGAGTGTTCATAATCCACCAAAAAAGTATTTACATACTTCGTTAAATTCATGCTTGTTTACATCTGCTACGCTGCATGCGTCAAGAAAAGGTTTCAATTTATCTTCAACAAGAAAATACAGAAGATCCAAATCACCCATACTCTTAAGTCGGTAGTAGAGTGCAGGGTTTTGGTTTTCAAGCTTTCTGGCCGTATAGATAGCTCTCGATGTTTCTGCGCCAATCGTCAGAGCACTTCCGATGACTACGCCAGCGGCGAACGAGGTCATAATACGTGTCGATACGGCAGCACCTAGCTTTACTCCGGTTAGCTCAGCGAATATGAATTTACCAGCCATTACGCCTGTAAAATTTTGTGCCATACCCTGAATACTGTCTATGTTAACTTTTGACATGAACTCTCTGATTACGGCATTAACTATTTTTTGAGCTTCCTGATGAACCGATATCCCTCGTTTGAGCATGTTAGCCATCCTCACTCGATCATCAAAATTAGAATGACGATGAGTCGTGTCCATGAAGTCATATCCGAGGTAATACATACTGACCGGGAAAGAGAGCATTCCTTGGGCTACAGAAGCCAGGAAACCGGAATCGCCAACATCCAGACTTTTCAGCATCCTTTTTGCCAGAGATTTCGCGCTGTCCAATTCAAACCTTCCTTATGGTTTTGCTTGTGAAACAGACAGAATGAAAATGAGGATACTACGAAAAAGAAAATGCAAAAGCCCCACCGAGTTGATGGTGAATTGTAGAGTTACACTTTTGTCGAAGCGTCGACGCCATGTAGACGCTGATTTTGAAGCAGCCATTCAAACGCTTGATCTTCCGCTGGATTGTGAGAAAAACTGGATTTAGCTCTCCGAAAATAGTGTCAGCAGAAGTGCAACCATCACCAGTGATTACCTGCGATTACCATATAAAAGAGTCTTACGTATCATAAGCTTATGATGCGTAAGGCTCTCTTGTAGTTTTTAAAATCCCTCGGCGTTCGCGCTGTGTGGGTTCAGGTCCCACTCCGGGTACCATGGGAAACAAAGAATAATCAAAGCAATAAGCAGTGTCGTGAAACCACCGAAAGGTGGTTTTTTTGTGCCTTTGGCTTAGGGCGAAGTGATCGTATCTCATCATCGTCCCGATCCTGCTGCGCCCGAGAATTTGCTGTTATACCAGAAGGTTAAGCCTGACTCTCTAATAACAAGCCCAGAAAGCAGGGCAATTTTCAGCTAACCTGCAACCAATCTTAAACAAACATTTCACTCGCCAGACACAGGTTGCCGCCGCTGATAAACTGGTTGGTATCCACCCTGGAGAGCGGAAGGTTATTGTCATGCAATATGAAGAACAGCAGCTTATCAACGGCCTTTTCGAGCGTCTAAAACAGACCGGACAACAAAACAGCCAACGGGATGCAGATGCAGAGCGTCAGATCGCTGAATTTGTCAGACAGCAGCCTGCGGCCCCCTACTATATGGCGCAGTCGATTTTGATTCAGGAAGCGGCGCTGAAACGCCTACAGGCCCGGGTTCAGGAGCTTGAAAGCGAATTAGCCGCGCAAAAAAGCAAACCCTCGACGGGCGGCAGTTTCCTCGGCGGCCTGTTTGGTGGCGGGAAAAGTAACCCGCAGCCTGACAACAGCTGGAATGCCCAGCCGCAACAGCCACCGGCGCAGGATTACTCTCGGGCGCCAGCTACTCGCGGCGGCGGTTTTATGGCTGGCGCGCTCCAGACAGCCGCTGGCGTGGCCGGTGGCATAGCGCTTGCCGAGATGCTTACCAGCATGTTCCATCAGTCGCGGCCGGAAGAGATCGTGAACATCATCGAAGAACCGACAATGCCCGTCGGTGGCGAACCGTTTGTCGGTAATCAATACGGCGACGTTAATAACATCTCTGACACCCGTTTCCTCAACCAGAACGATCCGTTCGGCAGTAATAACGACGTCTGGCAGAATGACGATGTAGATGACGACTACAGCAATGACGACGATAGTTTTATTTAACGACGTTATCGTATAACCACCGAAATGAAGTGAACCCCGAAAGTCAGGTATCCAACTTTCGGGGTTTTGCGTTTCCGGGTCAAAAAAGCCTTCGCGGCTAAGTCTGAAGGCTCATAAATCACATTCTTTTTACTACGTTTCTTACTAACAAACCTGTAAGAATTGCCGGAAGCAATCCAAACAAAGAGGCGATATCGACTAACGTATACTCCAGTTCTTCTATCCCATATGTGCCGAAATGATCCATCACGGAATCAGCCCATTTGGCAGATATCAAATCACACCCCACCTAAATACGCCTTCCTCACCTCCTGATTTCCCAGCAGCTCCTCGCCGCTGCCGCTCAACCGGATCTGCCCGTTAACCATCACATACCCGCGGTCGGAAAGCTTCAGCGCGTGATGCGCATTCTGCTCCACCAGAAAGATGGTCATGCCGTTGCGGGCCAGCTCGCGCAGCGTCTGGAAGATCTGTTTCACCACAATCGGGGCTAAGCCCAGGCTGGGCTCATCCAGCAGCAGCAGCTTCGGACGGCTCATCAGCGCCCGGGCGATCGCCAGCATCTGCTGCTCCCCGCCGGACATGGTCATCGCGCGCTGCTTGCGTCGCTCCTTGAGGCGCGGGAAGAGGTCGAACATGGTTTGCATATCCTCAGCGGCAAACTGGCTGCCGAGGGGGATGGTCCCCATCAGCAGATTCTCTTCAACGGTCATATCCGGGAAGATTCGTCTGCCTTCCGGCGCCTGCGCAATGCCTCCGGACGCGACGTAGTGGGTGGATTTATGGCTGATATCTTCGCCGCTGAAAAGGATCTGTCCGCTGCGAATACGGGGCTGGCCAAAGATGGACATCAGCAATGTCGATTTACCCGCGCCGTTTGCGCCAATCAGCGCCACGGTTTCACCCTTATTGACCTCTAGGGAAACCTGCTTCAGCGCCTGAATGACGCCGTAGAACACGTCCACCTCGCGAAATGCCAGCAGCGGTTCGCTCATAGGGTGACCTCGCTTTCATCCGTACCCAGGTAGGCGGCAATAACCTTTTCATCATGCTGGATCTGCTCGGGTTTTCCCCTGGCAATAACATCCCCGTGGTCGAGCACGATAATGTCGTCCGAAATCTCCATCACCATCCCCATATCATGCTCAATCAGTAGTACCGTGATGTCATGATGATCCCGCAGAAAGCGAATAATGCTGCTGAGCTTATGTGTTTCAACCGGGTTAAGCCCGGCGGCGGGTTCATCCAGACAGATCATTTCCGGCCCGGTGCACATTGCTCGGGCGATTTCCAGTCGCCGCTGCTGGCCGTACGACATCTCTCCCGCCAGGCGATTGGCACACTCCACCAGATCCACCACTTCCAGCCAGTAGAAGGCCCTGTCCAGGGCGTCGCTTTCCGCCCGCCGGTATGCCGGCGTATTTAAGATCCCGGCAAGCAGATTGCGGTTAACGCGCATATGCTGCGCAACCAGCAGGTTTTCTACGACAGACATCTCGCGAAAAAGACGGATATTTTGAAACGTGCGCGCCAGCCCTGCGCGGTTGACCAGATGCGTTCCGCCGAACATTTTGTAGAACAGACGCTGCCCGAACTGCGCGGGGTTAATCCAGTCTCCCGGCTGGAATTTTTGTCCGAGCACCTGAATAACGTTGGTCGTTTTATGGCTGGTATTAAATAAAATGTTGCCGCCGGAGGCCCTGTAGAAGCCCGTCAGGCAGTTAAACACGGTTGTTTTCCCCGCCCCGTTTGGCCCAATCAGGGCGGTAATTGAGCCACGCTGCACGTCCAGGCTGACGTCGTTTAGCGCCTTAATCCCGCCGAAGTGCATCATCAGATGTTCAACGCGTAATATCGTTCCGTTCATGGCGCGACGCCCTTACGCACGGCAAACCCGCTGCGGTTAATGCGGATCAAACCGCGCGGACGCCAGATCATCATCACCACCATGAGCATGCCAAACAGCAGGACGCGGTACTCGGCAAAACTGCGCAGCAGTTCCGGCGTGACCGTGAGCACAAAGGCGGCAAGCACCACGCCAAGCGTCGAGCCCATACCGCCCAGCACCACAATGGCGAGGATCAGCGCCGATTCAAAGAAGGTAAAGGAGGTGGGATTCACGAACCCCTGATAGGTGGCGAAGAACACTCCGGCAATGCCCGCGGTCGAGGCGCCCAGCGTAAAGGCCGACAGCTTAACCAGAACATGATTTAACCCCATCGAGCGGCACGCAATTTCGTCTTCACGCAGCGCTTCCCACGCCCGACCAATCGGCATCCGCGTCAGGCGGTGCTTGATATAGAGCACCAGCATCACCACCAGGAACAGCACCGCGTAGATAAAAATAAACTTCATGTTCGGGTTGTAGGTCAGGTGGAAAAATTCGTGGAAGGGCACGCCGCCTTCTTTCGCGCGTCGTCCAAATTCCAGGCCGAAAAAGGTGGGGGGAGGGGCCGAGACGCCGTTTGGGCCGCCGGTGAAGTTCAGCCAGTTGTTCAGTATCAGGCGAATGATCTCCCCGAACCCGAGGGTGACGATGGCCAGATAGTCACCGTGCATGCGCAGTACCGGGAAACCGAGCAGGGCGCCTGCGGCGGCGGCCATGATTGCCGCCAGCGGCAGCATGCTCCAGAAGCCTAAGCCGAGATACTGGTATCCCAGCGCCAGACCGTACGCCCCAATTGCGTAGAACGCGACATATCCCAGATCCAGCAGGCCGGCCAGACCCACGACGATATTCAGCCCCAGACCGAGAAGCACGTAGATCAGCCCGAGAATGGCGACGGTCAGCACATATTTAGTGGCGACAAACGGAAAGCAAATCGCAAGGGCAATTACCAAAGGAATAATCCAGCGCATGCGGCTTTTATATTCCGGTGGCCGGACATATACGCCCGCGCTATCGGCTTCGAAGCGCCCCTGGAAACGGGCGCCCGCGGCGGTACCTAAAAAGACGCTCAACAGAAAACGCCCGAACATGACGATGCCAACCATCCAGGCCAGCCGTCGCCCGGCGAAGTTAAAGCTGTACCCGTCCAGCACCACGCCCGCAATGGGGCCGAAAATAATCAGCGCAATCAGTCCGGAAAAAATCGCGTCCAGCATGCAGCGTTTAAGTGAAAAACCGTGTGATGTCATCATTCTCTCCCTCACACTTTGGCCACAATCGGGCGCCCAAGCAGGCCCTGGGGACGGAAAATAAGGATCATGACCAGCAGGCCGAACGAAAAGACATCTTTATAGTCTGAGTTTACCATGCCCGAGAACTGGGCCTCCGCCACGCCCAGGATAAGGCCGCCGAGCATCGCGCCGGGCAGAGAACCGATACCGCCCAGCACCGCTGCAGTAAAGGCTTTAATGCCGATCACGAACCCGACGTAGAAATCAAAGGTGCCGTAATTCATGGTGATCAACACCCCCGCCAGACCGGCCATCGCCGCGCCGATCACAAAGACCAGCGAAATGATCCGGTCGGTGTTAATGCCCAGAATGGAGGCCATCTTACGATCCTGCTGTACCGCGCGGCACATCCGGCCCAGCCGGGTATGGTTGATAATCCAGGTGAGCACCAGCATGCCGGCAAACGAGGCAACCAGAATAAACACTTTGGTGTAGGTTATCTGTACGAACCCGTCGCCCAGATGCAGGCGAATCACGCCGTCCAGCATTGTCGGCACTCCTTGCTGACGCGGACCCTGGCTCAGCTGAGCGTAGTTTTGCAGGATAAGCGACATGCCGATGGCGGAGATCAGCGGCGCCAGGCGCGTGGAGTTGCGCAGCGGCTTGTAGGCGATACGCTCGATGGTCCAGCCGTACACCCCGGTTACTACAATGGTGAACACCAGCGTCCCGAGGATCAGCAGTGGGAACGACTGCAGACCGAAGAACGAGAGCAGCGCCAGGCCAATGGCGCAGAGATACGCGGAAATCATATACACTTCGCCGTGGGCGAAATTGATCATCCCGATAATGCCGTACACCATGGTGTAGCCGATGGCGATTAAACCGTAGACGGAGCCCAGCGTTAAGCCATTGATTAACTGTTGCAGGAAGAATGTACTCATCTTAGCGCGCTCGTTTTATAGGCTGCGCGATGCGCAGCCGGATGTTTATTACGCGCCGACGGGCAGGCCCGCCGACGTTGAGCATGACTCCGTCCCGTTACTGCACTTCCTTATATTTTCCTTTGTCGTCCCACTGATAAACCACGTAGTCAGACACTTTCAGATCGCCTTTGCTGTCCCAGGCTTTTTTGCCCATCACCGTGTCGACGGAATTGGCTTTCAGCCACTCGCTGGCTTTGGCGGAGTCCTTGCCGCCGGTGGCCTTGAAGGCTGCGGCAATAGCCTGTACGGAGGCATAGGAGTAAAGGGTGTAACCTTCTGGTTCGAATTTACCTGCGCGGAATTTCTCGATAACCGCTTTACCGTCGGGGATAAGACGCGGATCTTTACCGAAGGTCATGTAAATACCGTTGGTGTATTGCGGGCCCCCCGCGGCGGTCACCATCTCTTCGTTGACAATACAGTCGCCGGAGAAGAATTTCGCCTGCACGCCCTGTTCGCGCATCTGGCGAACCAGCGGACCGGCTTCCGGGTGACAGCCACCGAAGAACACGACGTCCGGTTTTTGCGCGCCGATCTTCGTCACCAGCGCGTTAAAGTCTTTTTCACCGCGGGATAACCCCTCATACATCACATCCTGAACGCCGCGTTTCGCCAGCGCCGCTTTGGTGGCGTCAGCCAGACCCTGACCATAGGTGTCTTTATCGTGAATAATCACCACGCGCTTGGCTTTCAGCTTGTCGATGATGAAGTCGCTGGCAACCTGACCCTGCTGATCGTCGCGTCCGCACATGCGGAACATGTCGCTCATGCCGCGTTCGGTGATCAGCGGGTTAGTTGAGCCGGGGGTAATCGAAATAATGCCCGCGTCGCTATACACCTCGGAGGCGGGCATTGTGGAAGAGGAGCAGAAATGGCCGACCACGGCGTTGACCTTATCCTGGTCAACTAAACGGTTGGCCACGGCCACGGCCTGCTTGGGCTCGCAGGCGTCATCCCCCTGAACCAGTTTGATCTTCTCGCCGTTAATGCCGCCTGCGGCATTAATGTCTTCAGCGGCCTGCGTTGCGCCGTGCCAGTATTGATCGCCATAGGTGGCATTGGGACCCGTGAACGGCCCGGCCACGCCAATCACAATATCTGCCCGGGCGGAAAACGCCGTCACCAGGCAACCGGCCAACACAAGAGAAAGAGGAGTTCTGATAAATTTCAGCGACATTATTATGTTCCTTAGCAAAGAGGTTTTTGCACCACGGCGTAAACCCGAACGCCGACGGCGCAGCCAATCCGAAACACGAGCAAGAACAAAATGCACTAAACGAACAAGATACAGACGGCATCCTGCATGTACGGCGAGGTATCCCTGCGCAGCGTCGCGCGAAGAACATTAAGCAAAAACGTTGCCAGAATGGTTAACCCTTTGACGGGCTTGTGACATGTCTGAGTATAGAGCGCCGCGATATGCCGCCTTGCGGGAGGAGAAGAAATTACAGCGGAGATCACATATCGTTAACAATAAAGCCCATAAGTTGTGCAAAGGTCACGCTTTGCACGTTTTTGCAGCAATAAAGACCTAAACTTCAGCCCGGAGAGGCGTGAGATATGTGTTAGGATCGTTTCCTTTTGCAGGAGTGTCAGCGATGACTGAAGGCCCATTGAATGAAAGCGAAATGGCGTGGCTTGAAGAGACGTTAATGTCTTACGGTCATGATGATGCGTCCGTGATTGACGTGTCCGAACTGGACGGCATGCTAACCGCGGTGCTTTCCGGTCCTGTTGTCGTTGAGCCAGATGCCTGGCTGGTGGCGGTGTGGGGCGGCGAGAAATATATCCCGCGCTGGAAAAACGATCGGGAAATGAACCGTTTTATCGATCTCTGCTTTAAGCACATGAACGATATTGCCGAGCGCCTGAGCGAGTACCCGGATCAGTTTGAACCTATGTTCGGCTATAACGACGTGGACGGTGAGAGCTATACCGTGGTGGAAGAGTGGTGTTATGGCTACATGCGCGGCGTGGCGCTGACGGACTGGTCAGCCTTGCCGGAAGCCCTCAAGGCCGATCTTGAGGTGATAGCCCTGCACGGGACGGAAGAGAACAGCGAAAAGCTGGATGAACTGTCCGAAGAGGAATATATCGCCAGCATAGAGCGTATCCAGCCTGCGGCACTGCGTTTATATCAATACTGGGTAAACAATCCGCAGCAGCCGGAAGTGAAGAAGCCGACGGTGAACGGCACGAAGGTCGGACGTAACGATCCGTGTCCTTGCGGCAGCGGGAAGAAGTTTAAGAGCTGCTGTTTGCACTGATAAAAAAAGGGGCTGATGATAGCCCCTTTTTTATTTAACCCACTTCCGGGAGCATCCCGGTTGCAATCAACACCTGCACCAGAATAATCACCACACCACAGCAAAACACCACGCACAGCAGCGGTTTTCCTCCCGCCACGCGATACCCTTGCTGAGGATGCTGCTGGCGGCTTTTCCACGCCAGCAGGGAAGGGAGCAGCAGGGCCAGGATAGAGAGCGCTACCCCCGCATACCCCAGCGCCATCACAAACCCGCGCGGGTAAAACAGCGCAAAACCCAGCGGCGGCAGGAAGGTGATCGCCCCCGTCTGTAACCGTCCGGCTACGGTATTGCGACGCTGGAACAGGTCGGCGAGGTAATCAAACAGGCCGAGCGCCACGCCCAGGAACGAGGTTGCCAGCGCCAGGTCGGCAAACAGGTGTACCGCCAGCTCCACGTGCGGGGAGGTAACAACCTCGCGCAGCGCCAGCAGAAAACCGTTCAGGCCAGCGTGTTGCGCCATCAGCCCAATAAAGGTCGAAGAGTCAATGCTGCCCAGCGTCACCAGCTGCCAGAAAATATAGGCGATCAGCGGGATCGCGCTGCCGATAACAAAGACGCGGCGCAGCTTGCGGATATCGCCGTTCATATAGCTGACGATGCTCGGCACGCTGCCGTGGAAGCCAAACGAGGTGAAAATGACCGGGATCGCGGAAAGCGCCAGCCCTTTTTCCAGCGGCAGCGTCAGCAGGTTGACCTTGTGCACGTGCGGGGCCAGCAGCACCAGCATGATAATCAGGAAGAGAATTTTGGCGCTGAACAGAAAGCGGTTAAACAGATCGACCAGCGATGTACCCACGCAGACCACGCCGCCGCCGATGAGCGCAAAGAAGATAGCGCCCGTCGCCGGGGTAATGTCAGAGCCAAACCAGTCGTTGACGCTGGAGGCGATGAGTTCCCCGGCGCCGCTGATATAGGCGGCGGTCAGGGCGTACATCAGGAACATCATGCTAAAGCCGGTTATCCACTGGCCGTAGCGTCCCAGATAGCGCGCCGCAAGCGAACCCAGACCGGTATCGGCGGGGACGTGCTGGTAAACCTCAAGCAGCAGCAGGGCGGTGTAACACATCAGCGCCCAGAGCGTCCCCAGCAGTACCAGGGTCATGCCAAATCCTACGCCCGCGGCCGCCAGGGGCATGGCCAGCATTCCTGCGCCAATTGTCGTTCCGGCGACGATAAAAATACTTCCCAGGGTTCTGTTTTTCACGCTTTCCTCTACAACGATGCTTAACCGCGACAAAATCTGCGGCGCAGAGTAAGGGAAAAGCCGTAATTCGTCAAATCACCGTTACAAGTAGTGTAATGAATAATTTACGGATTATTGGTGCTCTGATCCTTTTTAGGCGGATGCCTACTTCATAAGGGCACTATTGCTGGGCGATATTCCGGCGTAACGTAAACAATAAATATAAATTATCAAATTAAGTGAGGGTTTTATGGCTGGAGAGAATCCCTTCACCGCGGCATGGAGTCGGGGAGGTAACCTGTTGTGCCATGGGCACTGGATAATCAGCTGGCAGAACCAACCCCTGATACTTCCCGAGTCCCGCCGCGAAAAGGATATGGGCACCTGGGCAATCTATTCGGTTATCGATCCTGAAGATGAAACCTTTGCACAAGGCTTACAGGAAGATGAGTGGATCGTTGAGAATGTCGACTGGTTAACGGATATGTTCTTCGAGGTGGGTATTCCGCTGGAGACGTCCAGCTACCGCTATTTTTACCAGGCGGTGAATCCTCATGACTGGCGCTGCACCAGCTGTGCGGGGTGTATGTAAATTAGCGCGGTGCCGGTTTTCGGCACCGCGCTGAAATTAATTCTGCGTATCGAGGGTGGAAAGTTCTTTATCAATAAAGTAAAGACCTTCGCCGGATTTCCCCACCAGAGACAATTTATCCAGTACGGATTTAAACAGCTTCTCTTCTTCGTGTTGTTCAGCGACATACCACTGCAGGAAATTAAAGGTTGGATAATCCTGGCTGGTCATCGCGGCGTGGACCAGTTCGTTAATTTTCTGCGTGATCAGCTGCTCGTGCTCGTAGGTGGCGCGGAAGAGTTCATCGAGAGAATTATACTCAGCAAAAGGTGAAGCCACGGTTTCAATGCGCGGCAGGCTGCCCGTATCCGTAAGATAATCAAACAGACGCTGCATGTGGGTCATCTCTTCCTGAGCGTGACGACGCAAAAACGCGGCCGCACCTTCGAAGCTGTGATAGCTGCACCAGGCGCTCATCTGCTGGTAGAGCAGGGATGAAAAAAGCTCAAGGTTCATTTGTGCGTTGAGCTTGTCGATCATTTCAGTTTTCAGCATGGTGACGCTCCGGATTATTATTTCTGGTTCACAATGAGCGACACTATAATTTGTTATTTAATTATTTGCAAAACGTAAATTTTTTATTTTATTTATTTAAAATACGAATGGGAATAAAACGCATTGGCGATTTTTATAATTTATTAATGAGAATTGTTTTTGTTCGTAATGAAATAAACTGCCAGCAAACGCTGGCAGCGTTGATTAATACCAGGGATTATTTGTCTTAGGGTTAACGGCGTAACCCATACATTTATACTGGATAGTCACGCTCTCGTTCAGGCACAAAGAGCCGCTCGTCAGGGTGCAGGTTTTAATGGGCTGACCATAGGCTGAGGCAGTGGCATACCCCATGCTCTGACACGCTTTTGCTGCCGTGCCGTTATTCACATACTCATCGGAATACGCATTTTGCAGCATTGCCTGGCCGTAATCGAGGCGGACGATGCCGTTCGGCGCGTCGAGGCTGCTGACTTCAGCCTGGCGGTTAATACTACACCCCGCGAGCAGCAGGATTGTGCCGGCTACAATGACTCTTTTCATGGTTCGCTCTGAGTGGATGGAAATACCTTATCGTACCCGCAGATGCCCGCTGCAATGCCTGGAATAGCCGGACAATCTGCCCTCACTCTTCGCAACGGGTGAGAGGGGAGCGCTATCAGGCCAAATCCTGATAAGAATGTGATGAGTATCACAAAAGGATTGATTTTTGTGATGGTGGTCATATTATAAGCACGTTGACAATAAAGTTGTATAACAAGTTAATGGAGCATCATCGTGAAACTGCGCAAAATCCTGAAAAGCATGTGGGCCAATTACTGCCGCACGTTCAAAGACGTGCCGCCAGGCGCCATGTTCTGATAAAAAAACCTGCTTCGGCGGGTTTTTTTGTACCTGCAGGCGATGAAGGGAAGATGACAGGGGGCGTGTTTTGCTACTATGGCGGCCTTTAAATAAGGAGAAAACCCATGTCACAAAACCTGAGCGCCGATCAGGAACTGGTCTCTGACGTTGTCGCCTGTCAGCTGGTTATCAAACAAATCCTTGATGTTCTGGACGTGATTGCGCCGGTTGAAGTGCGCGAGAAGATGTCTACGCAGCTGAAAAACATCGATTTCGCCAGCCATCCTGCTGCCGCTGACCCGGTTACGCTTCGTGCGATCCAGAAAGCCATCGCGCTGATTGAGCTGCGATTCACGCCGCAGGGTGAGTCCCACTAAAGCAGGGAAAGGGGCGACGGCACGTGTCGCCCTTTGATGCTGTTAAAAGAACGTCTGGACCAGCAGGTAGCTCGCCGCGCACGCGCAGCTTACTCCAATCAGCCCAGGCAGAATAAAGCTGTGGTTGATGATAAATTTGCCGATGCGGGTGGTGCCTGAACGGTCAAAGCCGATGCAGGCCAAATCACTGGGATAGGTCGGCAGGACAAAATAGCCGTAGGACGCCGGGAAAAAGGCGATCAGCATTTTCGGGTCGATGCCCAGCATGAGGCCCATTGGCGCAACGGCCGTCAGCGCAGCCGCCTGGCTGTTCACCAGTTTTGACACCAGAAACAGCACAATGGCATACGTCCACGGGTGGCTCTTCACCACGCCTTCCAGCGCCAGCTTTAACTCGTCGAGATGCGCCTGGAAAAAGGTATCGCTCATCCACGCCACGCCGAACACCGAGAAGATCGCGACCATACCGGCCTTGAACACCGCGCCGTTGGAAATAGCCGACGCGTTGACCTTACAGGCCATCAGCATCACGGCGCCCGCAATTAGCATCATCATCTGAATGACAAGGTTCATCGACAGCGCCGTCATTTTGCCTTTCACTTCAAAGGCGGGGCGCAGTTCCGGGAATGCCCCCAGCAAAACGACCACGGCAATACCGGCAAAGAAAATCCACGTGGACCAGTAGGCCTGTTTAGGGAAACGCTGATTCATTAACGTCTCCGTACCGCCGTAGATAAACTCGCGCTGCTTAGGATCTTTCAGCTTTTCCTGAAACTCTATGTCGTCAGCCAGATCTTTCCCACGGCGTAAGCTCCACAGGGCCGCAATGGCTACGCCGAAAAGCGAAGCGGGAACCGACACGGCGAGAATTTCCAGGATCCCCCACGCGTGGCCGATCCCATGCTGGGCCGCCAGGATGGACACCAGCGACACAACGGCAACGGAAACGGGGGATGCCGTAATCGCCATCTGTGATGCCACCGAGGCCACGGCCATGGGGCGCTCCGGGCGGATCCCTTTTTTCAGGGCGATATCCGCAATGATGGGGAACATGGTGTAGACCACATGGCCGGTGCCGCACAGAAAGGTCAGCATCCAGGTGGTGAAAGGGGCGAGCAGGGTGATGTGCTGCGGATGTTTGCGCAGCAGGCGTTCAGCAAACTGCATCATGACGTTGAGGCCGCCCGCAGTCTGCAGCGTAGCCGCACAGCCAATCACCGCAAGGATGGTCAGCATAACGTCAACCGGCGGTTTACCCGGTTGCAGACCAAAGACAAAACATAAAATAAAAAGACCAATGCCGCTGATTAACCCCAGCCCCATACCGCCGAAACGCGTACCCGTCAGCAGGCAGAGGAGAATGACAACAAACTCAATGGTGATCATGATGCTCCCTCGTCAATGATTATGTAACTAAATAAATCATCACACGTTGTGTGGTTAATCATTGGGAGCCAGATCAGATTTGTTAAATGTCAGCAAAAGCAGATGGTTGGAGATGTGAAGGGGGCCAGCTCCCGTCCGGGGGAGCCGGCTAAAAACATCAGTGTTGCTGCACCGCCACAATGTCGAGCAGATGACGGTCGGTCTGCTCAGGACATAAACCCGCCTGCTGCGCCTGATGGATCTCATCCGCCAGCGTCTTCAGCAGCATGCCATCCTGCTGCTGTTCTTTGTCCATATCGCGTAAGAATTTGAGCGTCGTAATGTCCTGCTGCGCTTTGGCTTCATCGGCCAGTTTGCTGAGCGTGCTGCAGCGTTGCTCATACTCTTCAAGCGTTTTCTGAAACAGTTCTTCCAGGCAGGAGTAGTTTTCGTTGATCCCATCAAGGGCTTTAACGACAGGATTTGCCCCTGCGGCTTTCAGAAAATTGAAGACACGCATCATATGGGTGACGTTACTTTGCGCCTGCGAGCGAAAGAATGTAGCAGACCCCGTAAGACTATTCTCGGCACACCACGCACTTAAGTGAAGGTGCAGGTTCGAGGCGTAGAACTCAAGGTTCATCTGCGCGTTAAGTTTTTGCATCATCGTTTGGGTAGCCATACTCATATCCTTATTGACTGTGGGACGTGATGTCCGTTGCTTAACCTGAGCGCCAGGCAAATACGAAGAAAAGAGCAGAAATAGACATTCTGCCGTGACCGAAGTCGACCGAAATTCACTTCCTGTGTTCGATATAAATAAGCATACCCTTGTCTTTGGTCTAAGAAAACTCTTAATTAGGCTGTGTTTACCATACATTACAAAGTTTAATATAGTACAGAAATAAAATTAGCTCGCCATGAATGGAATTTTATTTAAAGCTCTAATAATTAAGGTTTTTTACCGTTGGAGTGCACTGTTACTCTTTCGGGAATATTAAGTTGGAATATTACTCCGAGAAAAAGAGAAATACGGTTTAATCGTTTCGAATATATGATGTGCCAATAAAATTGCGCTAAATCAAATTCTGCGAAATAACGTTTTTACAGGTGCGTTGTACATCCTTGATGAAAAACATGTTGAACCCCTTTAACGCCAGTTGCGTTTTGCCCGCTGAGGGGCATCAGGGATATCTTGGCTAATCTTATGGATAATTCTGCTTAATCCCTTTCTATTTGTCTGACAAATCCCGCCTTTTTTATGTCATTTTTCGCTGAATTTATGTACGCAATTACTGTAATTCTGCGGTGTGATGGGGCTCTCTTATGGATGATTAATTTCCCGCTAAAACTATCACCAGCAATAACGCTTATGACGAGGTAAGCGCTAATGCCTTGTTTTAAGTCCGATTAAATAAGAAGCACGCACTTATTCCCTACAGAAAAGAATGCTAAAGCTGGAGTTTACCATGCACAAATTTACTAAAGCGCTGGCGGCCATCGGTCTGGCTGCCGTTATGTCACAATCCGCTATCGCTGAGAATTTAAAACTCGGTTTTTTGGTAAAACAGCCCGAAGAGCCCTGGTTCCAGACTGAGTGGAAATTCGCAGATAAAGCCGGGAAAGATTTAGGTTTTGAAGTCATTAAAATCGCCGTGCCTGACGGCGAAAAAACCCTGAACGCCATCGACAGCCTGGCGGCCAGCGGTGCAAAAGGTTTCGTTATCTGTACCCCGGATCCAAAGCTGGGGTCGGCAATCGCGGCGAAAGCGCGCGGTTACGATATGAAGGTCATCGCGGTTGACGATCAGTTCGTTAACGCCAAAGGCAAGCCGATGGACACCGTCCCGCTGGTCATGATGGCGGCGACCAAAATCGGCGAACGCCAGGGCCAGGAACTCTATAAAGAGATGCAAAAGCGCGGCTGGGATGTCAAAGAGACCGCGGTAATGGCAATCACGGCTGACGAGCTGGACACCGCCCGTCGTCGTACCACCGGTTCAATGGATGCGCTGAAAGCGGCCGGCTTCCCGGAAAAACAGATCTATAAAGTCCCAACCAAATCCAACGATATCCCGGGCGCTTTCGACGCCGCGAACTCTATGCTGGTCCAGCATCCGGAGGTCAAACACTGGCTGGTGGTCGGCATGAACGACAACACCGTGCTGGGCGGGGTACGCGCGACGGAAGGCCAGGGCTTCAAAGCGCCTGACGTGATCGGGATTGGCATCAACGGCGTTGACGCCGTCAGCGAGCTGTCCAAAGCGCAAGCGACCGGCTTCTACGGTTCTCTGCTGCCGAGCCCGGACGTTCACGGCTACAAATCCAGTGAGATGCTCTACAACTGGGTAACCAAAGGGGCCGAACCGCCGAAATTTACCGAAGTGACCGACGTGGTGCTGATTACCCGCGACAACTTCAAAGAGGAGCTGGCGAAAAAAGGGCTGGGCGGTAAGTAATACGCGGTGATTGTGCCCCTCATGCTTCGTGAGGGGCCAGACGTACACACTACAGGAATCACGGAGACGTTATGCGACAGTCTGATCCGTATCTCTCTTTTCGCGGCATCGGGAAAACTTTCCCCGGTGTTAACGCGCTGACCGATATCAGCTTCGACTGCTATGCCGGCCAGGTTCACGCCCTGATGGGGGAAAACGGCGCGGGGAAATCCACGCTGTTGAAGATCCTCAGCGGCAACTATGCGCCTACGACCGGCACGCTGGCCATTCGCGGCGAAGAGGTGGCGTTTGCCGATACCACGGCGGCGCTCAATGCCGGGGTTGCGATCATCTATCAGGAGCTGCACCTCATTCCTGAGATGACCGTGGCGGAAAACATCTATTTAGGACAGCTCCCGCACAAAGGCGGCGTGGTAAATCGTTCGCTACTTAATTATGAAGCGGGGCTGCAGCTTAAACATCTTGGTCTGGACGTCGATCCCCAGACGCCGCTGAAATATCTCTCCATCGGCCAGTGGCAGATGGTTGAAATTGCCAAGGCGCTGGCGCGTAACGCCAGAATTATCGCCTTCGATGAGCCCACCAGTTCGCTCTCTGCGCGTGAAATAGAAAATCTGTTCCGCGTGATCCGCGAATTGCGTCAGGAAGGCCGTACGATTTTGTATGTCTCGCACCGCATGGAAGAGATATTTGCCCTGAGCGACGCCATCACCGTCTTTAAAGATGGGCGCTATGTGCGCACCTTTACCGACATGCAGCAGGTTAACCATGACCAGCTTGTTCAGGCGATGGTCGGACGCGAGCTGGGTGATATTTATCACTGGCAGCCGCGTCAGTATGGCCCTGAACGCCTGCGCCTGGACAGCGTCAAAGCGCCGGGCGTGCGCACGCCGATTTCGTTATCCGTTCGCAGCGGCGAAATTGTCGGCCTGTTTGGTCTGGTGGGGGCGGGGCGCAGTGAATTAATGAAAGGCCTGTTCGGTGGAACCCGTATTACCGAAGGGCAGGTTTCTATTGATGGTGAACGGGTCGATATCCAGAAACCGGCCCACGCGATCGGGGCGGGCATGATGCTCTGCCCGGAAGACCGTAAAGCCGAGGGGATTATTCCGGTGCATTCGGTACGCGACAACATCAATATTTCCGCTCGCCGCAAGTTTATTCGCGCAGGCTGCCTGATAAACGATGGCTGGGAGTCGAGCAATGCCGACCACCATATTCGCTCTCTGAATATTAAAACGCCGGGTCCGGAACAGCTGATCATGAATCTGTCAGGCGGAAACCAGCAGAAGGCGATTTTAGGCCGCTGGCTGTCCGAAGATATGAAGGTCATTTTGCTGGATGAGCCGACGCGCGGTATCGATGTGGGGGCAAAACACGAGATTTATAACGTGATCTATGAGCTGGCAAAACGCGGCGTGGCGGTGCTCTTCGCCTCCAGCGATCTGCCGGAGGTGCTTGGCGTGGCCGACCGCATTGTGGTGATGCGTGAAGGCGAAATTGCCGGTGAATTACTTCATGAACAGGCGAATGAACAACAGGCGTTGAACCTCGCCATGCCTAAAGTCAGCCAGGCTGTCGCCTGAGTAAGGAGTTAATGATGTCCTCTGTTACTACATCCGGAGCGCCGAAGTCGAAGTCGGCGCTGAGTTTTGGACGTATCTGGGATCAGTACGGCATGCTTGTGGTCTTTGCCGCGCTGTTCCTCGCCTGCGCGATCTTTGTTCCTAACTTTGCCACCTTCATTAATATGAAGGGGCTGGGGCTGGCCATTTCCATGTCCGGGATGGTGGCCTGCGGGATGCTGTTCTGTCTGGCCTCCGGCGATTTTGACCTGTCGGTAGCGTCGGTGATTGCCTGTGCGGGCGTCACGACGGCAGTGGTGATCAACATGACGGAGAGCCTGTGGATTGGCGTTCTGGCCGGTCTGCTACTCGGCGTCATCAGCGGTCTGGTGAACGGGTTTGTTATCGCACGCCTGAAGATTAACGCCCTGATCACCACGCTTGCGACAATGCAAATTGTCCGCGGGCTGGCCTATATCATCTCCGACGGTAAAGCGGTGGGGATTGAAGACGAGCGCTTCTTTACCCTGGGTTACGCCAACTGGCTGGGTCTGCCTGCGCCAATCTGGCTGACCGTGGCCTGCCTGATCCTGTTCGGCTTCCTGCTCAACCGGACCACCTTTGGCCGCAATACGCTGGCGATTGGCGGTAACGAAGAGGCCGCTCGTCTGGCCGGGGTGCCGGTAGTGCGAACCAAGATTATTATCTTTGTGCTCTCAGGGCTGGTTTCTGCCGCCGCGGGAATTATTCTTGCGTCGCGCATGACCAGCGGCCAGCCGATGACCTCTATTGGTTACGAGCTGATCGTCATTTCGGCCTGCGTTTTAGGGGGAGTTTCCCTCAAGGGCGGCATCGGAAAAATCTCATATGTGGTGGCCGGTATCCTGATTTTAGGCACGGTAGAGAACGCCATGAACCTGCTGAATATTTCGCCATTCTCGCAGTACGTGGTGCGTGGCCTGATCCTGCTGGCAGCGGTGATTTTCGACCGTTACAAGCAAAAAGCGAAGCGTACCGTTTAGTCCTTTTTCCCACCTTTTATTGCTCAACTTATAACCATAGTTGACCCCTTAACCGCCTCGCCAGTAATACTGGCGGGGCGGTTGTCAAATGGCGAGCCACGTCACACTGTCTATACTTACATGGCTATGAAAGAGGTAAAGGCGTTTACCTCTCGTAAACCGTAAGGAGGAAAAGGGTGGCTGACTTGTTAACCGCACCGCCTGTACTGCCCGGAAAATATGCTTTCTTTTTTGACCTCGACGGGACGCTCGCCGGGATCCAGCCGCATCCTGACGACGTGGTCGTCCCGGATACGGTGCTAGAGAATTTGCAGCAGCTCTCAAGACTGAACGAGGGCGCATTGGCATTGATTTCAGGGCGCTCAATGGCCGAGCTGGACGTGCTCGCCAGTCCTTACCACTTTCCGCTAGCCGGTGTACACGGAGCGGAGCGCCGCGATATCCATGATCAACTGCACGTTGTATCACTTCCTGAGACCTTAATTAAGGCGCTACACACTCAACTCTCCTCGGCGCTTGAGTCGCTTCCGGGCACTGAACTGGAAGCGAAGGGCATGGCTTTCGCTTTGCACTATCGGCAGGCACCGCATCACGAGGCGGCGGTCTTTGCGATTGCTCGCAGCGTGGCCGATGCACACCCGCAGCTCGCGCTGCAGCCGGGGAAGTGCGTCGTTGAGATAAAACCTGAGGGGATTAATAAAGGTGCTGCTATTGCGGCGTTTATGGCGGAACCGCCATTTAAGGGACGTACACCGGTATTTATTGGCGATGACCTGACCGACGAGGCCGGGTTTCGCGTGGTGAATCAGGCCGAAGGGATCGCCGTCAAGGTGGGGCCTGGTGACACCGTTGCCGAATGGCGACTGGCGGATGTCGCCAGCGTCTGGCAGTGGATATCTGACATCGCTAACCAGCAACAACAACAAATAGCGCAAAGCAAAGGGGGAAACCATTATGGGTCGCTTAGTCGTCGTCTCTAACCGAATCGCACCGCCTGACGATAAAAAAGCCAGTGCAGGTGGCCTGGCGGTAGGGGTGTTAGGTGCCTTAAAAGCCGCTGGCGGGCTGTGGTTTGGCTGGAGTGGAGAAATCAGTGAAGAAGAGAAACCGCTCAAAAAGGTGACGCGCGGAAACATTACGTGGGCTTCATTTGCATTGAAAGAGAAAGACTATGACGAGTATTACTCGCAGTTCTCAAATGCCGTCCTGTGGCCTGCGTTTCACTATCGTCTTGACCTGGTCAAATTCCAGCGTGAATCCTTCGAAGGCTACTCGCGCGTGAATGCGCTCCTGGCGGATAAACTGCTGCCATTAATCGAAGAAGACGATATTTTATGGATCCACGATTATCACCTGCTGCCCTTCGCGCGCGAGCTGCGAAAGAGGGGGGTAAATAACCGCATTGGCTTCTTCCTGCACATCCCGTTCCCTACGCCGGAAATTTTTACCGCGCTGCCGCCGCATGAAGAGCTACTGGAGGCGCTGTGTGATTACGATTTGCTTGGGTTCCAGACCGAAAATGACCGCCTCGCGTTCCTTGACTCCGTGTCTGGCAAAGCGCGTCTGGTGACCAAAGGCGGGAAAACCCATACGGCGTGGGGGAAAACCTTCCACACCGAGGTCTATCCAATAGGGATTGAACCTGACGAAATCGCGGAGCAGGCTTCCGGCCCGCTGCCGCCGAAGCTGGCGCAGCTTAAGAATGAACTCAAGCACGTGAAAAATATCTTCTCGGTTGAGCGTCTTGATTATTCCAAAGGGCTACCGGAACGCTTCCTGGCGTATGAAACGCTGCTGGATAAATACCCGCAGCATCACGGGAAAATCCGCTATACCCAGATCGCGCCGACGTCGCGCGGTGAGGTTCAGGCCTATCAGGATATTCGCCATCAGCTGGAGACAGAAGCAGGGCGCATTAATGGCCGCTACGGCCAGCTGGACTGGACGCCGCTGTTTTACCTGAATCAACACTTTGACCGTAAGATCCTGATGAAGGTCTTCCGCTATGCGGACGTTGGGCTTGTCACGCCGCTGCGCGACGGGATGAACCTGGTGGCGAAAGAGTATGTGGCGGCCCAGGACCCTGCCGACCCGGGTGTTCTGGTGCTTTCCCAGTTTGCCGGGGCCGCAAATGAGCTCACGTCGGCGCTCATCGTTAATCCTTACGACAGGGATGACGTGGCTAACGCGCTGAATCGCGCCCTGACAATGCCGCTCACGGAACGTATTTCCCGCCATGCTGACATGATGGAAACAATCCGGAAGAACGATATTAACCACTGGCAGGCGCGTTTCATTCAGGATCTCCGGGATATCGCTCCGCAGAGTCATGAAGGCGATCTGCAAAAAAAGATCGCGACCTTCCCTAAACTCGCCTGATTTACTGCTGGGGGGTTAATGCCCCCCAAGCGGCACTAATAGCACATCGACCTGGCTCGACGCGACAATAGTTTTCGCCGCGCAGGCTGCCCGCGATAAAAAGCTGTGGTTATGGTTCCCGCAAATCACTAAATCAATATTTTGTTTACGACACATATCGAGAATATGGGCGTTAAGTTCCCCTGTCGCAATAACGGTCTCATAAACAGGATATTGTGCCTTTTCCACTAATTCGCGCAGAAATTGCTGCGTTTCTTCCTGCAGAACCTCGCGAATATCCTCCAGCATGGGGGCGGCCAGCTGATTATACATCTCCGGCTCGGCAGCGAGCGTGATGAGGCTGATGCGGGCATTGTGGGGTCTGGCAATGGAAACTGCCCGGGCGACGAGTTGATGGCTTTCGGGAGAAACTGCAACGGAAACAAGAAGATGGGAGTAACTCATGGCGCACTCCTTGGATGTCTGAAAGACAGCGTTTAACCACCTTTACCGCGAAATCTCCGGTTCTGCAAGAGCAGATTACGACATTAGTGTGAAGCTTATCATAATTATTCATTAATTATTCTTATAAGAAGAATAACTGAAAAATGCGCCTAAATGAAAAAAATTAACAACTTAACGTAAATCACACAAATCCACGCTTTGACTGTTAAATCGTTTTGATGCGTTACAAACTCATTTCGAATGATAACGTTCTGAAACAACTTTTTTGTACTAGCTGCATAACTATATGTTTTTTCACGGTAAGAAAAATGTTTCCAGGAGAGGGGCCTGATGTAAATGTTTCCGCGCGGCGCTTACGGCAGGAAAAGCACGTTGTATGCCAGTTTGGATCACCCTTCTGCATGAGTATTCGTCAATTAAGAATACAAAACAGTACTGATTGTATAAATATTGAACAAATTACAAGTCATACTGATGGATTTATGGGTCATATTCACTTAAATTGTGTGACGTGGATCACATTTTTTTTAAATTTGAGGGTGGCTGGATTGTATGTGTCAAAACTGACGAGTAGAGTTTGCGTCGAATTAGGAAAAATCTTAGTTATTTGTAAGAAATGATAAATCATGTAAGAGACGCATTCGCGGTTTCTCTCTTACGGTTTCAGTGAATACAAACCTAAATTCAACTATGCATTTAGCCTTTTCTTTTTTATACCGGGTGATTTCCCGGCGACATCACGGGGTGCGGTCTTTCCGCATAAAAATAATAGTTGGTTATTCGGGATGGGAACAATGCATACATCCGAGTTGCTAAAACATATCTATGACATCAATTTGTCGTATTTACTGCTCGCGCAGCGTTTGATTAGTCAGGACAAGGCGTCCGCGATGTTTCGTCTGGGTATTAACGAAGAAATGGCAACCATGCTGGGCGGCTTAACCCTCCCGCAGATGGTTAAACTGGCTGAAACGAATCAACTGGTTTGCCAGTTCCGTTTCGATGATTCGCAGACAATAACGCGTCTGACGCAGGAATCCCGTGTGGACGATCTCCAACAGATCCATACCGGTATTCTTCTTTCCACTCGCTTGCTTAACGAAATCAGCCAGCCTGATGACGCAGCCCGTAAGAAAAGGGCCTAGCAATGAGCGAGAAAAGCATTGTTCAGGAAGCGCGTGACATACAGTTGGCCATGGAGCTGATTACGCTGGGTGCTCGTTTACAAATGCTGGAAAGCGAGACTCAGCTGAGCCGTGGTCGTCTCATCAAGCTGTACAAAGAGTTACGTGGTAGTCCCCCGCCGAAAGGCATGCTGCCGTTTTCTACCGACTGGTTTATGACGTGGGAGCAGAATATTCATGCTTCCATGTTCTGTAATGCCTGGCAGTATCTTCTCAAAACCGGTTTGTGCAGCGGCGTTGACGCCGTGATCAAAGCGTACAAACTTTACCTTGAACAATGCCCACAGCAGGAAGAAGGCCCTCTGCTGGCGCTGACCCGCGCATGGACGCTGGTGCGTTTTGTTGAGAGCGGAATGCTTGAACTGTCGCGCTGCAACTGCTGCGACGGCAATTTTATTACCCATGCTCATCAGCCTGCAGGCAGCTTCGCCTGTAGTTTATGTCAGCCTCCATCCCGCGCAGTAAAAAGACGTAAACTTTCCCGGGATGCTGCCGATATTATTCCACAACTGCTGGATGAACAGATCGAACAAGCTGTTTAACCCGAACGTGTGGGAAAGATTCCAGCAGCGGTAAGCAATTACCGCTGCTTTTTTTTACCCCGCAAACGGTAAACGCTGCGAGCTGGACGTCCTTGCCATAGTCACTAGCGGAAGGATGATGTCGTGCTTATCTTATTAGGTTACCTGGTAGTTCTCGGTACAGTTTTCGGCGGTTACATGATGACCGGCGGGCACCTTGGAGCACTCTATCAACCGGCTGAACTTATTATCATCGGCGGCGCAGGGGTAGGGGCTTTTATCGTTGGTAACAACGGTAAATCGATCAAGGGCACGCTGAAAGCGATTCCGTTGCTGTTCCGTCGCTCGAAATACACCAAAAGTATGTATATGGATCTGCTGGCACTGCTCTATCGCCTGATGGCGAAGTCGCGTCAGCAGGGCATGTTCTCGCTTGAACGGGATATTGAAAACCCGAAAGAAAGCGAAATTTTTGCCAGCTATCCGCGAATTCTTGCTGACGCCATGATGCTGGATTTCATCGTCGACTATCTGCGACTCATCATCAGCGGCAACATGAATACCTTCGAAATCGAAGCGCTGATGGACGAAGAGATTGAAACCCACGAAAGCGAATCTGAAGTGCCGGCCAACAGCCTGGCGCTGGTCGGCGACTCGCTTCCGGCATTCGGTATCGTTGCCGCGGTAATGGGCGTGGTTCACGCCCTGGCCTCGGCGGACCGTCCGGCAGCCGAGCTGGGCGCGCTGATTGCCCACGCGATGGTGGGGACTTTCCTCGGTATTTTGCTGGCGTACGGCTTCATCTCGCCGCTGGCGAGCGTTCTGCGCCAGAAGAGCGCGGAAACCACCAAAATGATGCAGTGCGTGAAGATCACGCTGCTCTCTAACCTCAACGGTTACGCGCCACCGATCGCGGTTGAGTTTGGCCGTAAAACGCTTTACTCCAGCGAGCGTCCGTCGTTTATCGAGCTTGAAGAACACGTGCGTGCGGTGAAAAACCCAAACCAACAGACGACAACTGAGGACGCATGAAAAACCAGTCCCATCCGATCGTCATCGTAAAAAAACGCAAGCACAAGGGCGGCGGGCATGGCGCGCACGGCTCGTGGAAAATTGCGTACGCCGACTTTATGACCGCAATGATGGCGTTCTTTCTGGTGATGTGGCTGATCTCCATCTCCAGCCCAAAAGAACTGATCCAGATTGCCGAATATTTCCGTACGCCGCTGGCAACGGCGGTGGCCGGTGGGCCGCGTATCTCTAACAGCGAAAGCCCGATCCCGGGTGGCGGCGATGATTACACCCAGCAGAAGGGTGAGGTGAAAAAAGAGCCGAACATCGACGAGCTGAAAAGAAAGATGGAGCAGGCGCGTCTGAAGAAACTGCGTGGCGATCTCGATCAGCTGATTGAGGCGGATCCGAAGCTGCGCGCGCTGCGCCCGCATCTGAAGATCGACCTGGTGCAGGAAGGGCTGCGTATTCAGATTATCGACAGCCAGAACCGCCCAATGTTTAAAACCGGGAGTGCGGAAGTCGAACCGTACATGCGCGACATTCTGCGTGCCATTGCACCGGTGCTGAACGGCATTCCTAACCGAATCAGCCTGTCAGGACACACGGATGATTTCCCGTACGCCAGTGGGGAGAAAGGATACAGCAACTGGGAGCTTTCTGCCGATCGTGCCAACGCCTCGCGTCGCGAGCTGGTGGCAGGTGGGCTTGATGATGGCAAGGTACTGCGCGTAGTCGGCATGGCCGCAACCATGCGCGTTTCCGACCGCGGGCCGGATGATGCCATCAACCGTCGTATCAGTCTTTTAGTGCTGAACCAGCAGGCGGAGCAGGCCATCCTGCATGAAAACGCCGAAAGTCAGAATGAGTCACTGGACGATTTAAAACAGCCTGGGGCCGTTCCTTCGGCTGCCGTTCCAACATCGCCACCAGCCAATCCGAGGTGATAGCGTGAGCATGGATATTAGCGATTTTTACCAGACATTCTTTGATGAAGCCGACGAATTGTTGGCCGATATGGAGCAACACTTGCTCGATTTGGTGCCCGAAGCACCGGACTCCGAGCAGCTCAATGCCATCTTCCGCGCGGCGCACTCTATTAAAGGCGGAGCCGGAACCTTTGGATTTACCATCCTGCAGGAAACGACCCATTTAATGGAAAACCTGCTTGATGAAGCACGACGCGGTGAGATGCAGCTCAATACCGACATTATCAACCTGTTTTTGGAAACCAAAGATATTATGCAGGAACAGCTCGACGCCTATAAAAGTTCGGCAGAGCCTGATGCCGCCAGCTTTGAATACATCTGTAACGCGCTGCGCCAGCTCGCCCTGGAAGCAAAAGGTGAGGTCGCAGCAGCCGTTGTCCCTGCGGCGAAACTGAGCGTTGTCGATGCGGTTGCTGCCGACGAGGCCGCGCCAGCCGCTGCACAAGCGGGCAAACTGCGCGTTGTGCTGTCACGTCTCAAAGAGAATGAAGTTAACCTGCTGGAAGAAGAGCTGGGTAACCTGGCGAGATTAAGCAACGTGGTAAAAGGCAAAGACAGCCTTGCCGCGACGCTTGATGACGGTATTGGCCAGGACGATATCGTGGCGGTACTGTGCTTTGTGATCGAAGCTGACCAGATCGCCTTCGAAACCGAAACCGAAACGGCTGCGGTTGACGTCCCTGCCGCTGCGGAAGAGGTGGCCTCTGTCGCTCAGGCCGCCGCACCGGCTGTGGCTCCTGCGGCTCCGGCGCTGAAGGCCGTGCCAAAAGAGGCCGCGGCACCTGGCCGTGGTGAAAAGCCTGCCGCGCGCTCCAGCGAGTCAACCAGTATCCGCGTTGCCGTTGAGAAGGTCGACCAGCTGATTAACCTGGTGGGTGAACTGGTGATCACCCAGTCGATGCTGGCCCAGCGTTCTAACGAACTGGACCCGGTCACGCACGGCGATCTGATCACCAGCATGGGCCAGCTGCAGCGTAACGCCCGCGACCTGCAGGAATCGGTCATGTCCATCCGTATGATGCCGATGGAATATGTCTTCAGCCGCTTCCCGCGTCTGGTCCGCGACCTTGCCAGCAAGCTGAATAAACAGATTGAACTGACCCTGATGGGCAGCTCAACCGAACTGGATAAGAGCCTGATCGAGCGCATTATCGACCCGTTAACGCACCTGGTGCGTAACAGCCTCGACCACGGTATCGAACTGCCGGAAAACCGCATTGCCGCCGGTAAATCCCCGGTCGGTAACCTGATCCTCTCTGCGGAACACCAGGGCGGGAACATCTGCATCGAAGTAACCGACGACGGCGCGGGTCTTAACCGCGAGCGCATCCTTGCAAAAGCGATTTCGCAGGGGATGGCGGTCAATGAAAACATGACCGATGAAGAAGTGGGCATGCTCATCTTCGCGCCGGGCTTCTCTACCGCAGAGCAGGTGACCGACGTCTCCGGGCGCGGCGTAGGCATGGACGTGGTGAAACGTAACATCCAGGAGATGGGCGGCCACGTTGAGATCCAGTCTAAACAGGGTTCCGGCACCACCATTCGCATCCTGCTGCCGCTGACGCTGGCGATCCTCGACGGCATGTCTGTCAAAGTGGCGGACGAAGTCTTTATCCTGCCGCTGAACGCCGTGATGGAATCCCTGCAGCCGCGTGAAGAAGATCTGCATCCGCTGGCGGGCGGCGAGCGCGTGCTCGAAGTGCGCGGTGAGTACCTGCCGCTGGTGGAACTGTGGAAAGTGTTCGAAGTGGACGGGGCGAAGACAGAGGCCACGCAGGGCATCGTTGTGATCCTGCAAAGCGCGGGCCGTCGCTACGCGCTGCTGGTCGATCAGCTGATTGGCCAGCACCAGGTGGTAGTGAAGAACCTCGAAAGTAACTACCGCAAAGTGCCGGGTATTTCTGCCGCCACCATTCTGGGTGATGGTAGCGTGGCGCTGATCGTCGATGTGTCGGCGCTTCAGGGATTAAATCGTGAACAACGTGTGGCGTACACAGCCGCCTGATTAAGTAGAAGGTAATAACATGACCGGTATGAGTAATGTAACGAAACTGGCGGGCGAGCCATCAGGGCAGGAATTCCTGGTATTCACTTTAGGCGATGAGGAGTACGGCATCGATATCCTGAAAGTGCAGGAAATCCGTGGTTACGACCAGGTTACCCGCATCGCTAACACGCCTGCTTTTATTAAAGGTGTCACCAACCTGCGTGGCGTCATTGTGCCAATCGTGGACCTGCGCGTGAAGTTCAGCCAGGGCGACGTTGACTACGACGACAACACCGTGGTGATCGTTCTGAATCTGGGGCAGCGCGTGGTAGGTATCGTGGTGGATGGCGTATCTGATGTGCTTTCCCTGACCTCTGACCAAATTCGTCCTGCGCCGGAGTTTGCGGTCACGCTGTCGACCGAATACCTGACTGGCCTGGGCGCGCTCGGCGAGCGTATGCTGATCCTGGTGAACATTGAGAAGCTGCTGAACAGCGATGAGATGGCGCTGCTGGATATCGCCGCGAGTCACGTAGCGTAGGTAAATGCAAAACGGCAACCCAGGTTGCCGTTTTTTGTGTTTGCACCCTCTCCCTGTGGAAGAGGGCTGGGGTGAGGGCATCAGGCCTCACCCTTTTTTTCACCTTACGCTTCCTGCTTTACCAGTTCAGCTTCAGCTTCCCGCGCGCCTTCATTCTGGGACAGCATCGCGGTCGCGATCCCATTCCCCAGCACGTTAATTGCGGAACGGCCCATATCCAGGAAGTGGTCGATCCCCATCAGCAGCAGAATACCCGCCACCGGAATGTTAAAGCTTGGAATGGTTGCTGCCAGCACCACCAGGGATGAACGCGGTACGCCCGCAATCCCTTTCGACGCCAGCATCAGAGTCAGCATCAGCACCGTCACTTCAGAGAAGCTCAGGTGAATGTTGTACGCCTGAGCGATAAACATCGAGGCGAAAGAGCAGTACACCATCGAACCCACCAGGTTGAAGGAGTAGCCAATCGGCAGAACGAAAGAGGCGATGTTGCGCGAGCAGCCAAAGCGCTCCAGCTGCTCCAGCGTTTTCGGGTAGGCGGCTTCAGAGCTGCTGGTGGTAAACGCCACCAGGACCGGGTCTTTCAGCATGCTGACCAGGCGAAACACCTCTTTTTTCAGCACCATGTAGCCCACGGCCAGCAGCACCATGCAGGTGAGAAGAATGGCAACATAGTAGCCGCCAATAAAGGAGGCGTAGTTCAGCAGAATGCCCAGACCCTGCGTGGCAATGACGGATGAAATCGCCGCGAAAATGGCCAGCGGAGCAACGTACATTACGTAACCCGTTACCTTCAGCATGATATGGGAAACCACATCCAGCGCGGCCACCAGCGGCGCGTTGAATTTTTGCCCCAGCGACGCGCCGCCGATGCCGAAGAACATCGAGAACACCACAATCTGCAGGATCTCATTGTTCGACATCGCCCCCGCGATACTGGTCGGAATGGTGTGCGACAGGAACGCTTTCAGCGTCATGCCGCCAACGGCCAGGCCGGTATCTACCGCTTCTGTCGGAACCGTCAGGTTCAGACCGCTTCCCGGATGCTCCAGCGTGACGATGAACAGGCCAACCAGAATTGAGAGCACGGATGAGCTGATAAACCACACCATCGCTTTGCCGCCAACGCGGCCAATGGTGGAGGTTTCGCCCAGCTTCATAATGCCGACGGTGAGCGTGCTGAAGACCAACGGAGCTATGACCATTTTGATTAGACGGAGGAAAATATCGGTCAGAAGGGTAATATTATCCGACCAGGCTGTGATGGCATCCGCAGATGCATACTCATGAATTGCTGCCCCTGAAAGAATACCCGCCAGCATGAATATCACGATGAAGAGTGTGAGTTTGTTTGCACTTGCCACGAAAAAAGACCCTCTATGCGCTTCAGATGTAGCCCGCATCGATACATATAAATTTTTTATTACGATGCGGGAAATTATTCGGCACATAAATTGACGCAAAGTGTAGGGGGATACAACTCCTTTTTAAGTTTTATTAATTTTGTTGTTAATGCGTCGACGATATATTGTGATCGATGTCACACTTTAATGGATATATTCTGCCCGGATAGAATAAAATTGCCCGCCGAATTAATTTAACTTTCTGTTATTTATAAGAAAAATGAGTCAATAAGACATATGCCTTATGCGTTAAGGGTCAGGTGGTCGAAGCGATATCCGTAAACTAAATTCTCAATAACCCCCTCAGAGGAACGTTAAGCGGGGCTAACATCTTGAACGACAAAAATAAAATGTGGCAAGGGAACGGAGACGTCTTCTGGAGGGTGGTAAATGAAAAGAAAACTTCTTTTGATCTGCGCAGGCACCTTACTGGCTGCGACAACGGCTCATCAGGCGCTGGTCGTCACCAGCAGCGGCACCATCGGTGCAACGCTGACGCTGACAAACGGGTGTCTGATAAACGGCTCGCCCGCACAAAGTGGCATTAACTTCGGTACGCTCGATTTCGGTACCCATCCGGCAACCTTTTCCACGCTTACGACGCAGCTGAGCGGCGCCAGCGGCGGAAACACCTTCACCATTCAATGTACGACCGCCAGCTATACGGTCGCGATCACCGGTAATACCCACTCCACCGCGCCCGGCTCGGTTGTCGGTTCGCCGGGTACGCCTGAACGCTATCTGGTGAATACGGCCAACGCGGCACAGGGCGTGGCCTACAGCCTGTACAGCGACAGCGGGTTTAACACCGTGATTGCCAATAACGCCGCGCTGCCGATCGCGTCCACGGCAGGCGGGGTGGACAGTTACACCCTGTACGGACGGATTACCGGCGGCGGTAACAGCGTGACGGTCGTCCCGGGGACCTACACCGACACGATTAACGTCAGCGTCACCTACTAGTCCCGAACCGCCATGAAGGCATCTCTCACAGGTCTGCGCAAACGCGCAGAGGGACGCGTGCAGCCTTTTTTCGCGATGATCGTCGGATTGCTCATGATGCCCACGGCGGATGCGGTGACATCCCAGTCCTTTAAGGTCAGCGCGACGATTGTCCCGGGATGCGCGGTGGCCACCGGTAGCGGAGGGCTTCTCGGTACGCTGGATTTTGGCAGCCATAACGGCGTCGAGAGCGCGCCGGTCAGCACCAGCTTTGTGCCAAACGGGGCGTTGTCTATTGCCTGTACGCCAGGCGTGGCGCTGAGCATGAGCATTAATGGCGGTCAAAATTATTCATCCGTTCGTCGCATGAAGCGCGCGAACGGCGTCGATATGGTGCCATACCGGCTCTACAGCAGCAGCTCGCTGGCCGCGAACAGCGAAATTGGCGTCAACCAGGCGATAGCGGTGACCTATACCAACAGCAATAACATCGCGCTGCCGCTTTTTGGCGTGGCGCTACTGACCGGGTTTAGCCCGGCGGGAACCTATTCCGATCAGCTCACCGTGACCTTGTCATGGTAATAAAGGGAGAGTGTTGATGAAGCCATTTTTCAGACCGGTTTGTCTGGCGGGCGCGTTGGGTATGGCGGTTGCTGGCCAGGCGCAGGCGGCTGCCACCATCCTGCTCTGGCCCATCGATCCCTGGCTTGCGGCGGACGCCAACGCCACGGAACTGTGGATCCAGAACCAGGGAAACAGCGCCACGACGATGCAGGTCCGCATCGTGCGCTGGAAGCAGGAGGACGGACACGAGCGCTATACCGCGCAGCAGGACGTGGTCGCCAGCCCGCCCATCGTCACGATTGGCACAGGCAGCAAGCAGCTCATTCGCCTTATCAAACAGGCTACGGTTCCTGCAGGGGTCGAACAGGCCTATCGCATTATCGTCGATGAAATCCCCCAGCCAGATGCCAAAGCTGAACCCGCCATTGGCCTGAAATTGCAGATGCGTTACTCCATCCCTCTGTTCGTATATGGGCAGGGGATCCCGACCATCAAAGAGGGGGCGCATCACGCGCTGGCGGAGACCCAAAACCTGAGCTGGCGGGTGACGCAGGCGGAGGGTAAGCCTGCGCTGGAGGTCAAAAATCGGGGTGATGTCCACGTCAGGCTGAGCCAGGTGGCGCTGGAGCAGGGAGGTCAGAAACGCACGGTGGCGGAGGGATTGCTGGGTTACGTCCTGCCGGGCAGCACCCGCAGCTGGCCTATACCCGCTGGCGTTCGTCAGCCAGAGCGGATGAGCGCGCAGATTAATGCCAGGGACGAACAATGGCAGTCGACGCCCGTCAACTGAAGCCGGCGATGATGATACTGCTATGCGTCAGTTCCGCGACTCTGGCCGGGCCCGGCGACGACAGTTTACCGCCGCCTCCCCAGGCACAGGCGATAAATAATGAAGCGGTTTTCCAGCTGGCCATCGTGGTCAATCACTACGACACCGGCCTGGTCGTGCCCGTGACGCAGCGTAAAGGCGCTTTCTTTATCTCCAGCGCCGATTTGCTGCGCGCGGGGCTGCCCCCGGCGCACGTTCCCACCGGCGAGGTAAATCTCTCCTCGCTTGCTCAGGTTCGGGTGGAGTACGACAGCGCCGCGCAGCGCCTGCTGCTGACCGTTCCTCGCGACTGGGTGACGGCCCGCGTGACGCCTTTCAGCGCGCAAGCGGCGCAGGCCAAACCTCACTATGGGCGCGGGGCGCTGCTGAATTACGATCTCTACACCAACCACACGGAACATATCGGCGGCCAGGCGTCGATCTGGCATGAGTTCCGCTACTTCAACGAGAACGGCTCGTTTTCCTCGACCGGTTACGCGCGGGAAAATTTCACCGGTAACCACGGCCAGCAGGAAGGGTATGTCCGCTATGACACGACCCTGCTGTTCACCAACGAAGATGACGCGATGAGCTGGACCGCCGGGGACGTGATCAGCGATGCCCTGAGCTGGAGCTCCAGCGTGCGAATGGGGGGGATAAGCGTCGGGCGGGATTTCTCCCTGCGTCCTGACCTGGTGACATGGCCGCTGCCCGAGTTCGCGGGGGAAGCCGCGGTACCCACTTCGGTCGATCTCTTTATCAACGGCTATCGCTCCGGTTCAACCCAGCTTCAGCCGGGGCCTTTCACCCTGACCAATCTGCCCTATATCAACGGGGCCGGGGATGCGGTGCTGGTCACGACGGATGCGCTGGGGCGCCAGGTAAGCACCACGCTACCGTTTTACGTCACCAGCGACCTGCTTAAGCAAGGGCTGAGCGACGGCGCCGTGACGCTCGGCAGCCTGCGGCGTAATTACGGTATCAAGAATTTTGACTACGGTCCGGCAGCCGGCAGCGGCTCGTATCGCTACGGAATGACGGACTGGCTAACCCTCGAGGGCCACGCGGAAGCGGCGCAGGAGCTGGCGCTGGGCGGCGCGGGGACGGTGATAAAACTCGGCCAGTTTGGCGTGGTGAATACCTCTTACTCGCAAAGCCGCATGCGCGGTGATGCGGGCGGGCAAATCAACTGGGGTTACCAGTACAGTACCAGCGAGTTTAGCGTCGCCACCCAGCACACGCGTCGCGACCGCGGCTTTGGCAATCTCGCCCTTTACGACCAGCCGACGGTGTATGACGAAAACGATAAGCCCATCGCCAGCTTTAGCCGTAATACGGACCAGTATTCGCTGACCTTCAATCTGGGACGGTACGGCAACATCGGTGCAGCCTGGATCGGCGTGGAGAGTTTTGACAGCCAAAAAACCGAGCTGCTTAATCTCTCCTGGAGCCGCAACCTGTGGGGAGCGAGCAGTATTTACCTGGCCGGCAGCCGGGATCGGCAGCGGGGAGACTGGACGGTCGCGCTGTCGCTGCAGGTGCCGCTGGGGGCGCGCGACAGCGCTGCCGTCACCGTCGAAAACACTCCGGATGCAGGCAGTACCCAGCGCATTAACTACAACCACTCCATGCCTTCTGACGGTGGGTTCAGCTGGAACATGGCCTGGGCCAACCAGTCGAGATCCAGTGATTATCAACAGGGTACGCTGGGCTGGCGCAATAACAATATCGAGCTGCAGGGCGGCGGCTATGGCGAAAGGGATACCATGACCTGGTGGGGCGAGGCGATGGGCGCCGTTGTGCTTATGGACGGCGAGCTGTTCGCGGCGAATAAGATCAACGATGCGTTTGTGGTCATCAGTACCGACGGCCACCCTGACGTGCCCGTCAGCTATGAGAACCAGCCCGTCGGTAAAACCAATAACAACGGCTACCTGCTGGTGAGCGGGGTGTCGGCGTATTACCCGGCAAGCTACCGGATTGATACTCTGAATCTGCCGGCGGATACCCGTCTGAAAGAGACCGAACGCCGGATCGCGATTCGGCGTCACAGCGGCTATCTGGTCGATTTCCCGATGGAGCAGGAGCGGGTGGCAAGCGTTATTCTGCATGATACGAACGGGAAGGCGTTGCCGGTGGGAAGTCAGGTTCGACGCGCCTCGCGCAGCAATGCGGTGGTGGGGTATGACGGCATCGCCTGGCTGGAAAATCTCAGCGATGTGAACCCGCTGGAGGTGATCGCACCAGACGGGAGGCGCTGTAAGACTACTCTGACCGTGGAGGCCAATCCGGAGCATAAGCTGAAAACCTACGGGCCGCTGATTTGCCGGGAGGCGCCATGACGCGCCTGCTGCTGTTGATCCTGCTGCTGTTTTCCGGCGGCGGCTGGGCGGCGTGTACTGTCAGCACGGTTAATGCGTCGTTTGGCAGCGTCACCTCGTTCGCGCTCAGCGGAACCGGGGAAGTTCAAACCACCGGCACGCTGGTGGTGGCCTGCGATGCCGTGCTGAATCTGCTGACCAGCGACTCGGTAACGCTGACCTACACTGCGGCATCGGTCTCGGGCAGCAGCCGGGCCACGATGAAACGCACGGATAATGCGGCCATCACCGACGTCATCCCCACCCGGCTGTGCGGGTTATCGGGATGCGCGAGCAGCAGCGAGGTACAGATAAGTAAATCGTATACCTGGAGCGGGAGTACCCTGCTGGGGTTGCTGGGGTCAAAGCAGTACAACATTCCGCTCTATTTCCGCACCGTCGCCGGGCAAAACGTCACTGCCGGGCCATATCAGGTGCAGTTAACCTTCAGCATTAACTACAGCGTGTGCTCCGTGGGAGCGCTTGGCGTTTGCACAATCAATCAGACGGGAACCGCGACAACCACCATCCTGCTCGATATGACCGTCACCAACGACTGCAGCGCCATGACCACGCCAGATGTGAACTTCAACAGCGCGCCGCTGGTGCAAAGTTTCCCCACCGTCTCGCAGGCGATTGCCGTCACCTGTACCAAAGGAAGTTCGTATACCATCGGCATTAATAACGGCGCCAACGCGCTGAACAACGTGCGGCGGATGGTGAGCGGCAGCAATACCATGAGCTACGACATCTATAAGGAAGCCACCGGTAACCGCTGGGGCAGCAGCGGCAGCGAGCGCTGGTCCAGCGCGGTATCGTCCCAGGTCAGTACCGACGGTTTACTGCGCACCTACAACTACACCGCTAAAGTCCTGACCAATCAGGCCACGCCGCCCGCCGGAACCTACACCGACACGCTGATTGTCGACGTGGCGTTTTAACCCCCGCGCTTTTCCCTTTCGCAAATGTAAAGTTCCTGTGGGCTGTGCCGATAACACCGTTAATAAATCTATGAGAAGGTGTTGTATGTTGAACCGTATCCGCGTTGTCACAATGCTCATGATGGTGCTGGTCATTTTCGCACTTCTTCAGCTCATCTCCGGCGGGCTTTTTTTCTCGTCATTAAAACAGAACCAGGACAGCTTCGCGGCCTCGAACGATCTCCGCCTGCAGCAGAGTGAGCTCACGTCGACGTGGGATCTGATGCTGCAAACGCGTATCAACCTGAGCCGCTCGTCCGCGCGCATGATGATGGACCCGAACAATCAGCAGAGCAGCGCGAAAACCGATCTGTTGAAAAATGCCCGTGCGACCCTCGCTGATGCCGCTAAACATTACGACGCCTTTAAAAAGATTACCCCACAGCCTGCAATGGAGCAGGTGAGCCAGAACATTGACGAAAAATACAACGCCTATCATGCCGGTCTGGCAGAGCTGATTCAGTTCCTGGAGAGCGGCAATATGGACGCCTATTTCGCGCAGCCGACGCAGGGGATGCAAAACGCACTCGGCGCGGCGCTGGGGGAATACGCGAAGGCCAGCGACGATCTCTATCACTCAGCCTTTACGGAAAGCCAGAATGACTACCGCTTTGCGAAATGGCAGATGGCGGTGATGGCGCTGGCGCTGGTTATTGTGCTGGTTGCGGTCTGGTACGGCATTCGCCATATCCTGCTGAACCCTCTCGGCCGCGTTATTGCCCATATTCGTGAAATTGCTGGCGGTGACCTGACCAAAACGCTGACCGTCTCCGGGCGCAATGAGATCACCGAGCTGGCAAACAGCGTTGACCATATGCAGCGTTCGTTAATCGAAACCGTCGCCAACGTGCGCAACGGGTCGGAGGCTATCTATACCGGCACCAGCGAAATTGCGATGGGGAATAACGATCTCTCATCCCGAACCGAGCAGCAGGCTTCCGCCCTGGAAGAGACGGCCGCAAGCATGGAGCAGCTCACCGCGACCGTGAAGCAGAACGCCGATAACGCCCGCCAGGCGTCTCAGCTGGCAGAAAGCGCCTCCGAGACGGCGCAGCGCGGCGGACGCGTGGTGGATGGCGTGGTGAAAACCATGCACGAAATCGCCGACAGCTCGAAGAAAATCGCCGACATCATCAGCGTCATCGACGGCATTGCCTTCCAGACCAACATTCTGGCGCTGAACGCCGCCGTGGAAGCGGCGCGCGCGGGCGAACAGGGGCGCGGGTTTGCCGTGGTGGCCGGGGAAGTACGCAACCTGGCCAGCCGCAGCGCCAACGCGGCAAAAGAGATCAAGTCCCTGATTGAAGATTCCGTCTCCCGCGTGGATACCGGCTCCGTGCTGGTGGAAAGCGCCGGGGAGACCATGAATGACATCGTGAATGCCGTTACCCGCGTGACGGACATCATGGGTGAAATCGCCTCTGCGTCCGATGAGCAGAGTCGTGGTATCGACCAGGTTGCCCTGGCGGTATCGGAAATGGATCGCGTGACACAGCAAAACGCCGCGCTGGTGCAGGAGTCCGCTGCGGCGGCCGCTGCTCTGGAAGACCAGGCGAGCCGTCTGAAGATGGCCGTCTCGGCGTTTCGTCTCGCTTCACTCGCTGGAAACTCGGTCACCCCGCAGGCGACGTATCGCGCGCCAGCCGCTGAATCGGCTGCAAACCGTACGCGCACCGCGACGACCGGACAAGATGAAAACTGGGAAACATTTTGACTGACAATTAAACCGCGGCTGCTTGCCGCTTGATGGGAGCGTGGATGTTAAATCGTATTCGTATCTCGACCACACTGTTTTTGATTCTGATCCTTTGCGGTGTGTTGCAGGTTGGCAGTAACGGGTTGTCTTTTTGGGCGTTTCGCGATGGCTATCAGAATTTGCAGGAAGTTGAGGCGAGTAATCAGCAGCGCTCCGCACTGGCACAAACGCGTGCCGTGCTGTTGCAGGCAAGCACTGCGCTGAACAAGGCGGGAACCTTAACCGCGCTGAGTTATCCGCCGGATGACATTAAAGCGCTGATGGCGACCGCGCGCGACAGCCTGAAGCAGGCTGACGCACAGTTTAAAGCCTTTACGGCGCAGGCCGCCGACAGCGAGAAAGAGAAAGCGCTGAAGGCCGCCATGAAGACGAACTTTGAACAGTGGTATAGCGATCTGGACCACCAGGCGACGTGGCTTGAGAACAACCAGCTTTCGGACTTTATGACCGCACCGGTTCAGGCGTCTCAGGCGGCGTTTGACGGCAGCTTTAACGCGTGGCAGCAGGATATTAACCAGTCTGTTCAGCGTGCCGGTGACCAGAGCCGTCAAAGCTATCACATGTCGGGCGTCATCTTTGCGGTGGTGGTGATTCTGGCAGGGCTGCTGACCGGCGGGGCGCTGCTCTGGTCGCGCAGAATGATCGTGCAGCCGCTGGCGATTATCAGCAGCCACTTCGACAGTATTGCGAAAGGGGACCTGGCGCGTCCGGTGGCGGTGTTCGGCAAGAATGAAATTTCGGCGATCTTTGCCAGCCTGAAGGCGATGCAGGGATCGCTGCGGGAAACGGTGAGCGACGTGCGGCAGGGCAGCTATGCCATGCACACCGGGATCTCTGAGATTGCGGCGGGGAACAACGATCTCTCGTCCCGCACCGAGCAGCAGGCGGCCTCGCTGGCGCAGACGGCGGCCAGCATGGAGCAGTTGACCGCGACGGTAGGCCAGAACGCCGATAACGCGCGTCAGGCGTCTGACCTGTCAAAACAGGCGGCGATGACGGCAAAGAAAGGCGGGGACCAGGCGTCCCATGTCGCCAGCACCATGCAGGAGATTGCCTCCAGTTCGCAGAAAATTGGCGACATCATCAGCGTGATTGACGGTATCGCGTTCCAGACCAACATTCTGGCGCTGAATGCCGCCGTGGAAGCGGCGCGCGCCGGTGAGCAAGGGCGCGGGTTTGCGGTGGTGGCGGGTGAAGTGCGTAACCTGGCGAGCCGCAGCGCCAACGCGGCGAAAGAAATTAAGGTCCTGATCGAAGAGTCGGTCTCGCGCGTTCAGCAGGGCTCAACGCTGGTGGATACGGCGGCGAAAACCATGCATGAGATCGTCACCTCCGTGACGCGGGTGAACGACATCATGGGCGAGATTGCCTCGGCGTCGGACGAACAGCGCCGCGGCATTGAGCAGGTTGCCCAGGCCGTCAGCCAGATGGATCAGGTGACGCAACAGAACGCCTCGTTAGTTGAGGAAGCGGCAGCGGCAACCGATCAGCTGGCCAGCCAGGCGGATCGTCTTACCGGACTGGTCGCGGTATTTAATGTGAAAGAGCACGTTGAAGCAGTAACAGAAGTCGGGCGGTCGCAGGCCGTGCCAGTTGTATCCTGAATGTAATTAAGAAGGCGCTATGACATCACCAATGCCCCCTGGGCAAACGTCATTATTGTTGCAGATGACACAGCGCCTCGCGCTGTCCGACGCGCATTTTCGTCGGATATGTCAGTTAATCTACCAGCGTGCGGGGATCGTGCTTGCGGATCATAAGCGGGACATGGTCTACAACCGTCTGGTGCGGCGCTTGCGTACGCTGGGGCTGGATGATTTTGGCCGCTATCTGAGCATGCTCGAGGCGAACCAGAACAGCGCCGAGTGGCAGGCTTTTATTAACTCGTTAACCACCAACCTGACGGCGTTTTTCCGTGAAGCTCACCACTTCCCGGTTCTGGCCGAGCACGCCCGCCGTCGCACCGGGGAGTATCGCGTGTGGAGTGCGGCCGCCTCGACGGGTGAAGAGCCGTACTCCCTGGCGATCACCCTTGCCGACACCCTGGGCATGACGCCCGGACGCTGGAAAGTCTACGCCAGCGATATTGATACCGAGGTGCTGGAGAAGGCGCGTAACGGCGTATATCGCCAGGATGAACTGAAAACGCTGTCGCCGCAGCAGCTGCAGCGTTATTTCATGCGCGGCACGGGCCCGCATGAAGGCCTGGTGCGCGTACGCCAGGAGCTGGCGAACTGCGTCGAATTCGCGCCCGTTAACCTGCTGGATAAGCAGTACAACGTGCCGGGGCCGTTCGACGCCATTTTTTGCCGTAACGTTATGATCTATTTTGATAAAACGACGCAACAGGACATTCTGCGTCGGTTTGTTCCGTTGCTCAAGCCTGACGGTTTACTGTTTGCCGGGCACTCGGAAAACTTCAGCAACCTCGCGCGTGAGTTTAGCCTGCGTGGGCAAACGGTATATGCGCTGAGTAAGGAAAAAGCATGAGTAAAATCAGGGTGTTGTCTGTCGATGATTCAGCGCTGATGCGTCAGATCATGACTGAAATTATCAATAGCCACAGCGACATGGAGATGGTGGCCACTGCGCCCGATCCTCTGGTAGCGCGGGATTTAATTAAAAAATATAACCCCGACGTGCTAACGCTGGATGTCGAGATGCCGCGCATGGATGGCATAGATTTCCTCGAAAAATTAATGCGGCTTCGGCCCATGCCGGTGGTGATGGTCTCCTCCCTGACAGGAAAAGGATCGGAAATCACCCTGCGCGCGCTGGAGCTGGGGGCGGTGGATTTTGTCACCAAACCGCAGCTCGGCATACGCGAAGGGATGCTGGCCTATAGCGAAATGATCGCGGAGAAGATCCGCACCGCGTCGCGTGCGAAGCTTGCTGCCCATACGCCATTGGCCGCGCCTGCGACCCTGAAGGCCGGTCCCTTACTCAGCTCGGAAAAACTGCTGGTCATTGGGGCGTCAACCGGAGGAACAGAGGCAATTCGTCATGTACTCCAGCCATTGCCGCTTTCAAGTCCGGGTATTCTGATCACTCAGCATATGCCGCCAGGCTTTACCCGTTCGTTTGCCGAACGCCTGAACAAGCTGTGCCAGATCAGCGTGAAGGAGGCGGAAGACGGCGAGCGCGTGCTCCCGGGACATGCCTATATCGCCCCGGGCGACAAGCATATGGAGCTGGCGCGCAGCGGCGCTAACTATCAAATCAAAATTCATGACGGACCGCCGGTCAACCGGCACCGTCCGTCGGTGGATGTGCTGTTTCATTCGGTGGCGAAACATGCGGGGCGCAACGCCGTTGGGGTGATCCTGACGGGGATGGGCAACGATGGTGCCGCCGGAATGCTTGCAATGCACCAGGCTGGCGCCTGGACGATTGCGCAGAATGAAGCAAGTTGTGTGGTGTTCGGCATGCCGCGCGAGGCCATCAATATGGGTGGCGTGAGCGAAGTGGTCGATCTTAGCCAGGTAAGCCAGCAGATGCTGGCGAAAATCAGTGCCGGACAGGCAATACGTATTTGACTCAGGAGTATTATTTTATGGCGGATAAAGAGCTTAAGTTTTTGGTTGTGGATGACTTTTCCACCATGCGTCGCATCGTGCGCAACCTGCTGAAAGAGCTGGGCTTCAACAACGTTGAAGAAGCAGAAGACGGCGTTGATGCGCTGAACAAACTGCAGGCTGGCGGGTTTGGTTTTGTTATCTCCGACTGGAACATGCCTAACATGGACGGTCTGGAACTGCTGAAAACCATTCGTGCCGATGCGGGAATGGCGTCTATGCCGGTTCTGATGGTTACTGCAGAAGCGAAAAAAGAGAACATCATTGCCGCTGCACAGGCGGGCGCAAGCGGCTATGTGGTGAAGCCATTCACCGCGGCAACCCTGGAAGAGAAGCTCGGTAAGATCTTCGAGAAACTCGGCATGTGAGGTGATGGAAATGTTGCAACCTGCTATGAAACCCGTTGAAGAACACTCGCCGAGCGATATTATCGTCCGCATCGGCAGCCTGACGCGCATGCTGCGTGACAGCCTGCGCGAGCTGGGTCTGGATCAGGCGATTGCCGAAGCGGCGGAAGCCATTCCTGATGCCCGCGATCGTCTGGACTATGTTGTGCAGATGACCGCTCAGGCCGCGGAACGTGCGCTGAACAGCGTTGAAGCGTCACAGCCGCACCAGGATGCGATGGAAAAGGGGGCGAAAGCGCTGAGCAAACGCTGGGACGAGTGGTTTGAGAATCCTATCGAGCTGGCGGATGCCCGCGAGCTGGTGACGGATACCCGTCAGTACCTGGGTGATGTGCCGGGCCACACCAGCTTCACCAACGCCCAGCTGCTGGACATCATGATGGCGCAGGATTTCCAGGACCTCACCGGTCAGGTGATCAAGCGCATGATGGATGTTATCCAGGAGATTGAGCGTCAGCTGCTGATGGTTCTGCTGGAGAACATTCCGGAACCGGCAGCCCGTCCAAAACGCGAGAACGAAAGCCTGCTCAATGGTCCACAGCTCGACGCCAGCAAGGCGGGAGTTGTGGCAAGCCAGGATCAGGTCGACGATCTGCTGGACAGCCTCGGCTTCTGATTGTTCATTCCGCCTCAGGGGGACGCTCCCCTGAGGCAGGTTACGACAAAATCATCGAAAAGAGCCCGAATAATCGGGCTTTTCCCGCCATTGGATTTCCGCTGCGCTGGCATGATACCCGTGACGTAATGGGCTGAGCATGCACTGTGGCAGAAGAGAACGACGACAAAACGGAAGCCCCCACACCCCACCGACTAGAAAAAGCGCGTGAGGAAGGGCAGATCCCCCGATCCCGAGAATTAACTTCCCTGCTGATCCTTATCGTAGGGGTGTGCATTATCTGGTGGGGCGGGGAGTCGCTCGCCCGCAGGCTAGCGGGAATGTTGTCCACCGGCTTACGTTTTGACCACAGCATGGTCAACGATCCGAATCTGATCCTCAGCCAGATTATTCAGCTTATTAAGGGGGCCATGGTCGCGCTGTTGCCCCTGATTACCGGGGTCGTGCTGGTCGCGCTGGTCTCTCCGGTGATGCTCGGCGGTCTGGTTTTCAGTGCCAAATCGCTGCAACCGAAATTTTCCAAACTGAACCCGCTGCCGGGTATTGCGAAAATGTTCTCTGCGCAGACCGGGGCTGAGCTGCTCAAAGCCGTCCTCAAATCGGTGCTGATGGGCAGTTCCGCAGGCTTTTACCTCTGGTACCACTGGCCAGAAATGATGCGTCTTATCAGCGAATCGCCTCTCACCGCGATGAGCAACGCGCTGAATCTGGTCGGGCTCTGCGCGCTGCTTGTGGTGCTCAGCATTATCCCGATGGTGGGTTTTGACGTGATCTTCCAGCTTTATACCCACTTCAAAAAGCTGCGCATGTCGCGTCAGGATATCCGTGACGAATATAAGCAGATGGAAGGTGACCCGCACGTAAAAGGGCGTATCCGCCAGATGCAGCGTGCCGCCGCCCGTCGCCGCATGATGGACGATGTGCCGAAGGCCGACGTCATTGTTACCAACCCAACGCACTATTCCGTTGCGCTGCGCTATGACGAAAACAAAATGAGTGCGCCGAAAGTCGTTGCGAAAGGGGCGGGGCTGATCGCACTCCGTATCAGGGAAATTGGCACAGAACACCGCGTGCCGATCCTGGAAGCCCCTCCGCTGGCGCGTGCCCTGTACCGCCATGCGGATATCGGACAACAGATCCCGGGACAACTCTACGCCGCCGTGGCGGAAGTGCTGGCCTGGGTGTGGCAGTTGAAGCGCTGGCGTCTGGCTGGCGGTCAGCGGCCTGTAAAACCTGAAAACCTTCCGGTGCCTGCCGCGCTGGATTTTATGAACGAGAAGGACACTGATGGCTAATCTGGTGGCAATGTTGCGCCTGCCCGGCAACCTGAAATCGACCCAATGGCAAATCCTTGCCGGGCCGATTCTGATCCTGCTAATTCTTTCGATGATGGTACTGCCGCTCCCGGCGTTCATCCTCGATCTGCTTTTCACTTTCAATATTGCGCTGTCCATTATGGTGCTGCTGGTGGCGATGTTCACCCAGCGTACCCTGGAGTTTGCCGCGTTCCCGACCATTCTGCTGTTTACCACCTTGCTCCGACTGGCGCTGAACGTCGCGTCCACGCGTATCATCCTGATGGAAGGTCACACTGGTGCGGCAGCGGCAGGTAAAGTGGTTGAAGCGTTCGGCCACTTCCTGGTGGGCGGCAATTTCGCTATCGGTATCGTGGTGTTCGTTATCCTCGTTATTATCAACTTTATGGTTATCACCAAAGGTGCAGGGCGTATTGCGGAAGTGGGCGCGCGTTTTGTGCTGGACGGGATGCCGGGCAAACAGATGGCGATCGATGCCGACCTGAATGCCGGTCTTATCGCCGAAGATGAAGCCAAAAAACGCCGTTCGGAAGTGACGCAGGAAGCGGACTTCTACGGCTCCATGGACGGTGCGAGCAAGTTTGTGCGCGGTGACGCCATCGCGGGCATTCTGATCATGGTGATTAACGTGGTCGGCGGCCTGCTGGTGGGGGTATTGCAGCACGGGATGGACATGGGCCACGCGGCGGAAAGCTATACGCTGCTGACCATTGGTGACGGTCTGGTTGCGCAGATCCCGGCGCTGGTTATCTCTACTGCGGCGGGTGTGATTGTGACCCGCGTGAGTACCGATCAGGACGTTGGCGAGCAGATGGTGGGCCAGCTGTTCAGCAACCCGCGCGTGATGCTGCTGGCCGCTGCCGTTCTGGGTTTGCTCGGTCTGGTGCCGGGAATGCCAAACCTCGTTTTCCTGCTGTTTACGGCGGGTCTGCTGGGGCTTGCCTGGTGGATGCGCGGTCGTGAAACCAAACCGGCAGCGGAGCCTGTTCAGGTAAAAATGCCGGAGAATACCCAGGCCGTCGAAGCGACCTGGAACGACGTTCAGCTGGAAGATTCCCTGGGAATGGAAGTGGGCTATCGCCTGATTCCGATGGTCGATTTCCAGCAGGATGGCGAGCTGCTTGGCCGTATCCGCAGTATCCGTAAAAAATTCGCCCAGGATATGGGCTTCCTGCCGCCGGTTGTTCACATCCGCGACAATATGGACCTGCCGCCCGCGCGCTATCGCATTCTGATGAAAGGTGTCGAAATTGGCAGCGGTGATGCCTATCCGGGCCGCTGGCTGGCGATTAACCCGGGCACCGCCGCAGGCACGCTTCCGGGCGAGCAAACTATCGACCCGGCCTTTGGCCTGGCCGCTATCTGGATTGAAAGTGCCCTGAAAGAGCAGGCGCAAATCCAGGGGTATACGGTTGTTGAAGCCAGTACCGTGGTGGCGACCCATCTTAATCACCTGATTGGGCAATTCTCGGCAGAGCTGTTTGGCCGTCAGGAGGCGCAGCAGCTGCTGGACCGCGTCACGCAGGAGATGCCGAAGCTGACGGAAGATCTGGTCCCGGGCGTGGTGACCTTAACCACGCTGCACAAGGTGCTGCAAAACCTGCTTGAAGAGAAAGTGCCGATCCGCGATATGCGCACTATTCTGGAAACCCTTGCCGAGCATGCGCCGATACAAAACGATCCGCACGAGCTGACGGCGGTGGTACGCGTGGCGCTGGGTCGTGCGATCACCCAGCAGTGGTTCCCGGGAACCGGAGAAGTGCAGGTGATCGGCCTCGATACGCCGCTTGAACGTCTGCTGCTGCAGGCCCTGCAGGGCGGGGGCGGCCTGGAGCCGGGGCTGGCGGACCGTCTGCTGGCGCAAACGCAGGAGGCGCTGGCGCGCCAGGAGATGCTGGGCGCACCGCCGGTGCTGCTGGTTAATCATGCGCTGCGTCCGCTGCTGTCGCGTTTCCTGCGTCGTAGCCTGAATCAGCTGGTCGTGCTGTCGAATATGGAGCTGTCGGATAACCGTCATATCCGCATGACCGCGACGATTGGAGGAAAATAATGCGTAAATGGCTCTGGATTTTGCTCTTCCCGCTGGCGGCGCACGCTGCCGGGGAGGGCACCTGGCAGGCAAGCAGCATGGGGGTGACCCTCAGCAACCGGGGTGTTGCCATGTCATCTAACCCGCTGGCGCCTGCTGAAGAGGTTTCCGGTCTGATGGGCCTTGTGGTCTGGAATTACCGGCTGATTGGCCCAACGCCCTCAGGGCTGCGGGTGCGCCTTTGTTCTCAGACTCGCTGCACGGAAATCGACGGCGAAAATGGCACGACGCAGGCGTTCAACGGCGTACCGGCCATTGAACCTTTGCGTTTCATCTGGGAAGTGCCGGGCGGGGGGCGCTTAATCCCGGCGCTGAAGGTACAGAGTAATTCCGTCATCGTGAACTATCGCTAACACCCTGCCTTTTCACCAGCCATCAGGCCATTCTGATGGCTGGCTCTCAAAACTGACCTCTCCTTTTGATCAAATAGAAACACTGTTTTATAAATCAGTGACGCGCGTGACCCTACTCTTTGTATTTTTGCCATGCACCCTCTCAGGAGTGGCAGAAACAGAAAGGTATCAACAGGTCGATGCATTTACTGTAGCCGTATAAAAGCTCCCGGACGAAGCGTGCTTGCAGGGAGTCTCCTGAAACTGATTAGGGTTGACGGCAATGAAAACACGTAAAATTGGACTCGCGAATTATCTTGCTTACGGGTCAGGTGATTTTCTCGGGGCGGGTACCACCGCCCTGACGGCGGCCTGGCTTTTATATTTTTATACCACCTTCTGCGGGCTTTCACCGATCGAAGCAACGTTCATCTTTGCCGCGGCAAGGGTGCTGGATGCCCTCGTTAGCCCGTTGATGGGCTTTTTAACCGATAACTTTGGTACGACCTGGCTCGGTAAGCGCTTTGGCCGCCGTAAGTTCTTTATTCTGCTGGGGATCCCGTGCGTGTTCAGCTACTCGCTGATGTGGGTTGGGGACATGAGCTTCGGGTACTACCTGCTGACCTATCTGCTGTTTGATATTGTTTACACCATGATTCTGGTGCCGTACGAAACGCTGGTGCCGGAAATGACCGATGACTTTAAACAGAAAACCAAGTTCTCCGGGGCGCGTATCGCTATGGCCCAGATGTCCGCCATTCTGGCTTCCTTCCTGCCGGGGATCCTGTTGACCTGGTTCGGGAAAGAAAACGCGGTTTCCTTCTTCTACGCAAGCCTGGTTTTCTCTGTGCTCTGCGCGCTGATGCTGACCTTCGTCTGGTTCTTCACCTGGGAACGTCCGCGCGAAGAGTGGTCTGAAGCGGCGCTGCGTGCTGAAGAAGAGAAGAAGAAGCTGACGCTGTGGCAGAGCCTCAACCGCCTGATCGTTGAGCTCAGCTCCACGCTGCGCATCAAGATTTTCCGTCAGCATCTGGGCATGTACCTTGGCGGCTATATCGCGCAGGACGTGTTTAATGCGGTATTCACCTACTACGTAGTGTTCGTGCTGATGCAGGAAGCGTCAGTGGCGTCCAGTCTGCTGGGCACGATGGCCATCTTCCAGTTCCTTGCAGTTATCGCCATGATCCCGCTGTGTATCCGCTTCGGGCCTGCGCCGTCCTACCGCATGGTGGTGGTGCTGTTTGGCCTGGCGTCTCTCTCTTACGCCATGCTTTATTACGCGGGCATGAGCGACGTCTACGCTCTGCTGTTGCTGATCTCTGCGGTGGCTGGGCTGGGGCGCGGCGGGATCAACTATGTGCCATGGAATACCTACACCTACATTGCTGACGTGGATGAAGCGATCACCGGCCAGCGCCGCGAAGGGATCTTCGCGGGCATCATGACCCTGACCCGTAAGGCGTCACAGGCCGGTGCGGTGATGCTGGTGGGCATTGTGATGCAGATGTCCGGCTTTGTCAGCGGTCAGAAAGTACAGCCTGCGGAAGTGAGCCACACCATTTTGACGATCCTGAGCGTGGGCACCATCCTGGTGCTGTTCTGCGGCTTCCTCGTTTCCCTGCGCTTCAGGCTCAATTTGCAGACCCACAGCACGCTGCGCGAGGAGACCGCGAAAATGCGTGAGTGTGGTCATGCGATGCCTGAGTCAGCGACGCCACACGCCCGCGCCACCGTCGAGATGCTGGCCGGTATGCCTTATGAGTCACTGTGGGGCAATAACAACATCGGTTATCTGAATCGCAACAAGCCAGCGGCACCCTCTCTGAAAGAACGCGCGGTACTGAATTCGACATACAACAGAGGTTAAGATGATGAAAGTTTGGCCTGTCAAACATAGCCCGTTACTGCGTCAGCCAGAGCGCTTTATCGCCCGGGACGAGCTGAAATCGCTGATTCAAAAGGTGACGCATAGCCTGGTCAATATCCACGACAAAACGGGTGAATTTTTGCTGCGGCTGGACGACGGGCGCGTGATCGACACCAAAGGCTGGGCCGGATGGGAGTGGACGCACGGCGTTGGCCTGTACGGTATCTGGCAGTATTACTGCCAGACCGGCGATGAAGGTATGCGAGACATTATCGACAGCTGGTTTGCCGACCGCTTTGCGGAAGGTGCGACCACCAAAAACGTGAATACCATGTCGCCGTTTCTGACGCTGGCTTATCGCTACGAAGAGACCCAAAATCAGGCCTGGCGGCCGTGGCTGGAAAGCTGGGCGGAATGGGCGATGGCAGAGATGCCGCGCACGGAACACGGCGGGATGCAGCACATCACCCTGGCGGAAGAAAACCATCAACAGATGTGGGATGACACGCTGATGATGACGGTGCTGCCGCTGGCGAAAATCGGCAAGCTGCTCAATAAGCCGGAGTACGTTGAAGAGGCGGTCTATCAGTTCCTGCTGCACGTGCAGAACTTGATGGACCGGGAGACCGGGCTGTGGTTCCACGGCTGGAGCTATGACGGTAATCATAACTTTGCCCGTGCCCGCTGGGCGCGCGGCAACAGCTGGCTCACCATCGTCATCCCGGACTTCCTTGAGCTGGTGGATCTGCCGGAAAGCAACGCGGTGCGCCGCTACCTGGCGCAGGTATTGAATGCGCAGATTGCCGCGCTGGCGAAATATCAGGACGACAGCGGGCTATGGCATACGCTGCTCGACGATCCACATTCTTATCTTGAGGCGTCCGCCACGGCAGGGTTTGCCTACGGCATTCTGAAAGCCGTGCGCAAGCGCTACGTTGGCGCGGAGTATGCCGAAGTGGCAGAAAAAGCGATTCGCGGTATCGTCAAACATATTTCGCCGGAAGGCGAGCTGTTGCAAACGTCGTTCGGCACGGGCATGGGCAGCGATCTTGAGTTTTATCGCCAGATCCCGCTGACGTCGATGCCGTACGGACAGGCGATGGCGATTCTCTGTTTGACGGAATATTTACGGAAGTATTTCTGATAAGAAAAAACCCGGCGCTTGCCGGGTTTTTTGTCTTACATGCGTTCTACGGTTTCGATACCCAGGGTATCCAGACCCAGCTTCAGGGTCTTCGCCGTGAGCTGCGCCAGCTTCAGGCGGCTGTTGCGGACCGATTCGTTTTCCGCAGACAGAATAGGGCAGTGTTCGTAGAAGCCGGAGAACAGACCCGCCAGATCGTACAGGTAAGCACACATCACGTGCGGCGTACCGTCACGCGCGACAACCGTCAGCGTCTCTTCAAACTGCAGCAGGCGCGCCGCCAGCTGTGCTTCACGATCTTCCGTTATGGTCACCGTTGCATTCGCCAGTACGTTTTCATCAATGTTCGCCTTACGGAACACCGAGAGCACGCGGGTGTAGGCATACTGCATGTAAGGCGCCGTGTTGCCTTCAAACGCCAGCATGTTATCCCAGTCGAAGATATAGTCGGTGGTACGGTTCTTGGAGAGATCCGCGTATTTCACCGCACCGATACCCACGGCGTTGGCCAGTTTTTCCAGCTCGTCGGCAGGCATGTCCGGGTTCTTCTCGGCCACCAGACGGCGGGCGCGCTCCAGCGCTTCGTCCAGCAGGTCGGACAGCTTCACGGTACCGCCCGCACGGGTTTTGAACGGCTTGCCGTCTTTACCCAGCATCATGCCGAACATGTGGTGTTCCAGCGGAACGCAATCCGGCACGTAACCGGCTTTACGCACGATGGTCCACGCCTGCATCAGGTGCTGGTGCTGACGGGAGTCGATGTAGTACAGCACGCGGTCAGCATGCAGCGTCTCGTAACGGTATTTCGCACAGGCGATATCGGTAGTGGTGTAGAGGTAGCCGCCATCCTTTTTCTGGATGATCACGCCCATCGGTTCGCCTTCCTTGTTTTTGTACTCATCAAGGAACACCACCGTTGCGCCTTCGCTCTCTACCGCCAGGTTTTTCGCTTTCAGGTCAGCCACAATGCCGGGCAGCATTGGGTTATAGAGGCTTTCACCCATCACGTCGTCACGGGTCAGGGTAACGTTCAGACGGTTATAGGTCAGCTGGTTCTGAGACATGGTGATATCAACCAGCTTGCGCCACATCTCGAGGAAGTATTGGTCGCCGCCCTGCAGTTTTACCACATAGCTGCGCGCGCGCTCGGCAAAGGCTTCATCTTCGTCGTAGTGCTTTTTGGCTTCGCGGTAGAACCCTTCCAGATCCGCCAGCGCCATTTCACCTGCGTTTTCCTGCTGCTGTTTTTCCAGGTAAGCAATCAGCATGCCGAACTGGGTACCCCAGTCGCCCACGTGGTTCGCGCGGATCACCTTGTGACCGAGGAATTCTAGCGTGCGCACCGCGGCATCACCGATGATGGTGGAGCGCAGGTGGCCAACGTGCATCTCTTTCGCCACGTTCGGGGCAGAGTAGTCGATCACGACGGTCTGCGCCTCCGGCTGGGAAACGCCCAGACGGTCAGATTTCAGCGCCGCGTCAACGTGGCTTGCCAGGAATGCAGGCTCAAGGAAGATGTTGATAAAGCCCGGACCGGCGATTTCGGTTTTGCTGGCAATGCCGGAAAGATCCAGATGCGTCAGTACCTGCTCAGCGAGCTGTCGCGGCGGCATGCCCAGTTTTTTAGCCACTGCCATCACGCCATTAGCCTGATAGTCGCCAAACTGTACTTTTGCTGACTGACGAACCTGCGGTTCGCAATCCGCAGGCGCGCCTGCGGCAATCAGTGCCTGACTGACTTTTTCGGAGAGAAGAGCCTGAATATTCACCTGGATACCTTACGTTTTTGATGCGGGCTTACAACCGCCCGCGCCAGTTAAAGAATTTAGGGCGGGAGTATACTGCAAATGCCCTCTGGCGTCAGCATTGCGGGGACTGAAGATTGCTCAGAATCCAGGCGGTGAAGGTGTGCATAATCATGCAGTCATAAAAAGCTGGATTCTGCGGTTGGTCAAAACAGGGCAACAGAGTAAATTAGCGGCTTTGCGACATGAAAAGAGAGTGACTTATGGCGAACTGGCAATCCATTGACGAACTGCATGATATTTCCGCAGATTTACCGCGCTTCACCCAGGCGTTCACAGATCTTGCCACCCGTCTCGGTCTGGATATCGCGCCGCTTGAGGCCGATCACATCTCTTTGCGCTGTCATCAGAATGCCACGGCCGAGCGCTGGCGTCGCGGGTTCGAACGGTGCGGCGAGTTGCTCTCCGAGAACATCATCAATGGTCGCCCCATTTGCCTGTTCAAACTGCATGAACCGGTGAACGTGGCGCACTGGCAATTCAGCGTGGTTGAACTGCCGTGGCCGGGAGAGAAACGCTATCCGCACGAAGGCTGGGAGCATATCGAAATTGTCCTGCCGGGTGAGCCGGAAACGTTGAACGCGCGCGCGCTGGCCCTCCTTTCCGACGAAGGCTTAAGCAAGCCGGGAATTTTTGTGAAGACGAGTTCACCCAAAGGCGAGCGCGAGCGGTTACCTAACCCGACGCTGGCCGTCACTGACGGACAGGTCACGGTGAAGTTTCATCCGTGGACCATTGAGCAGATCGTTGCCAGCGAAGCGTAAGAGATGTGAGTTCACGCCGGGACTGAAAACGGACGGCGTGTCATGATATTTCGTTTAGTGGAATTTCAGGAGGATTAAATGGCGCTGCTGGAGATTTGTTGTTACAGCGTGGAGTGTGCCGTGACCGCGCAAAAGCACGGGGCTGACCGCATTGAACTGTGCGCGGCACCCAAAGAGGGCGGGCTGACGCCGTCTTACGGCGTGTTGAAGTCTGCTCGTCAGGCCGTCACCATTCCCGTTCACCCGATTATTCGTCCGCGCGGCGGTGATTTTTGTTACACGGCGGGCGAGTTCAGTGCCATGCTTGATGATATCGCGCTCGTTCGGGACCTCGGGTTTCCAGGGCTGGTGACCGGCCTGCTGGATGAAGATGGCAATATCGATATACCGCGCATGCGTCAGATTATGAGCGCCGCGCAGGGGCTGGCCGTCACTTTTCATCGCGCATTTGATATGTGTAAAGATCCGCTTCAGGCCTTTGAAACGCTTGGAGAACTTGGCGTGGCGCGCATCCTGACATCGGGTCAGCAGGCGTCAGCTGAAAAAGGACTGCAATTAATTACGGAACTAAAAGCACATTCCGGTGTTCCAATAATAATGGCGGGTGCGGGAGTCCGCGCCAGCAATCTGGAACGGTTTTTAAACGCAGGGGTAGAAGAGCTGCACAGCTCCGCGGGTAAATGGATACCTTCGCCCATGCGTTATCGCAATACAGGATTGTCAATGTCGACGGATGCTGAAGCGGATGAGTATTCACGCTATGGCGTAGAGGGAGAGTCGGTTGCGGAAATGAAGTCGCTGATTGAGCGCCATCACGTGTAGCAACGTACCGATTTTTACCGCGCATCATGTCGCCCAATATGATGCTTGCTTGTACCAGGCCCCTGCAATTTCAACAGGGGCCTTTTTTTGTCTTTCATGTTTCAAGCCGCAGCTGCGTTGGCCGCCTCGCTCACCCCGGTCACTTACTGATGTAAGCTCCCGGGGATTCGCTGCGTAGCCGCCTTGCTGCAACCTGAACTATTTCGGAGAAAACGTGCTACGAGTAGGCCGGGTAAGGCGTAGCCGCCACCCGGCTAAAAGGCTACGGCTTGGTCGCAATCAACACCGCACGCATCGGAGCCGGATAGCCTTCGATGGTTTTGCTGTGGTCGGCCGGGTCGAGGAACTGCTCCAGCGATTCGGTGATCATCCAGTCGGTGCGGCGCTGTTCCTCGAGCGAAGTCACGCTGACGTCGGCAATCCGCACATCCACAAACCCGCACTTCTCCAGCCAGTTCTTCAGCGCCAGCGCGGAAGGGATGAAGTAAACGTTGCGCATCTGCGCGTAGCGATCGCCCGGCACAAGAACGGCATGTTCATCGCCTTCAATTACCAGCGTTTCCAGCACCAGCTCGCCGCCGCTGACCAGCTGATCCTTCAATTGCCACAGGTGTTCAAGCGGGGAACGACGGTGGTACAGCACGCCCATGGAGAAGACGGTATCAAAGGCTTTCAGGGCAGGGAGTTGTTCAATGCCCAGCGGCAGCAGGTGCGCGCGCTGGTCGTTACCCAGCAGCTTGCGCACCGCTTCAAACTGGCACAGGAACAGCTGCATCGGGTCAATACCGACCGCCAGATGCGCGCCCGCGCCAATCATGCGCCACATGTGGTAACCGCTGCCGCAGCCCACGTCCAGTATGGTACGTCCGGTCAGGTCGGAAAGGTGAGGCAGAACGCGATCCCATTTCCAGTCCGAGCGCCATTCGGTATTGATGTTCACGCCGTAAAGTGAAAACGGCCCTTTGCGCCACGGCATCAGGTTACGCATCAGCGTTTCGATGCGGTTGATCTGCCCGGCCGGAAGCGGCTCTTCGCTCTCGGCGGTTACGCTGTGCAGAAGATCCAGACGATGCGGGGTCAGTTCGGGCAGAAACTCCACCGCATTTGACCACTGCTTTAACAGGCCGTGCTGCTGATCGCGCTGCCAGGCGGCAATCTGCGCGGGCAAGGTTTCCAGCCAGTGGGAGAGCTGGTTTTTGGCAATTAGCTGATAGAAGTTACTGAATTCGATCATGCGGATTCTCCCGCTTTCAACGCCACCAGAGAGCCGAAGTTAAAGCACTGGAACCACAGTTCGCTGTGCTCAAATCCGGCTTTGCGCAGGCGCGCTTTGTGGGTTTCTACGGAATCCGTCAGCATCACGTTTTCGAGCATGCTGCGCTTCTGGCTGATCTCCAGCTCGCTGTAGCCGTTCGCCCGTTTGAAATCGTGGTGCATATTGAACAGCAGTTCGCCAACCTCGGCATCTTTGAAGCTGAATTTCTCCGAGAGCACCAGCGCGCCGCCGGGATTCAGCCCCTGATAAATTTTGTCCAGCAGCAGCTGACGGTCTTCAGGCACCAGGAACTGCAGGGTGAAATTCAGCACCACCATCGAGGCGTTATCGATCTCAATCTCGCGGATATCGCCTTCCACCACGTCTACCGGAACAGGGGCTTTGTAAGCGTCAATGTGGCGACGGCAGCGCTCAACCATAGCCGGGGAGTTATCGACGGCAATGATTCGGCAGCCTTCGTGGTGAACGTTACGACGAACCGACAGCGTTGCCGCGCCGAGCGAGCAGCCCAGGTCATAGACCTGCGTGCCGGGTTGAACGAAGCGCTCAGCCAGCATGCCGATCATAGAGATAATATTGGAATAACCGGGAACAGAGCGCTGGATCATATCCGGGAAGACTTCGGCTACCCGTTCATCGAAGGTCCAGTCGCCCAGGCTGGCGATAGGCGCGGAAAAAAGCGTGTCGCGATCTGACATAACGTAAAAATCCGGGAAAAATAAAGTGGCGTATTGTGCGCTAATGGAGGGAGAAAACCAACTCCCACGGCATATACCACAGGTTAGCCAGCACCATCAGCAAAAGCGAACACCAGGTCGCACTCATGCCGGAACGACGCCAGCGGATTAAGCGGTGGTGAAAACCGTAATAGTGCATCAGGCGGCCAGCAATAAGAAGCAGGCCACAGATGTGCACCATCCAGGTTTCTGCGCCATTCATCTCCATAAAAAGCAGCAGGATTAAGGCTGCGGGGATGTATTCGACCGCGTTGCCATGAATGCGGATAGCGCTTTGTAGCTCGGAAAATCCGCCGTCACCGTAAGAGACGCGGTACAGCGTTCTGAGGCGCACAACATCAAATGAAAACTTAATCAGCAGTAATGCACCTAACACCGCATACAGCGCGCTGACCATACAAACTCCCTGTTTTTGGCAGATGGCACTTCACTATGATAGGGGGTGATATCAGAAAAGAGAAGATTGTTGTGGGATGGAAGGGGCGCTGCCCACGGACGGCACCGCAGCCTGCAAGGCCTGCCAAAGAGCATCGACCAGTTCGGGGGCCTGGGCGATATCCGGCGTGTGCAAAAAGAGATACGGCGTGGTGGCGTGTTCCCACGAGGCCAGTTTTTCCAGCCAGACGGCGAACATCGCCTGGTTTTGCTGCATGTTGTCGCTGCCGATAAATCTGACCATTGGGTTATGCGCGGTCACGATGGCGTGGACCGGCACTTTCGGTTTTTTACGCTGAGCTTCAACGATGGCTTCGCTATGGGGCACAGCGCTGTGCACCGGGCGGCTATCGAGGATCACCCGGTTAACGGAACGCTCGAGCAGACCGCGATTGAGCGCTTTTTCTGCTTCGCCCTTCGCAAAAAATTCAGGATGCCTGACTTCAACGCCGTAGGTGAATTCGCGGGGCAGGGCATCCAGGAACTGCCAGAGCGCAGGCAAATCGCGCGGGCCAAACGTGGCGGGTAGCTGGATCCAGTACTGACCGATGCGGTTCGCGAGCGGCGACATGCGCGTAAAAAACTCTTCGGTCAAATCACCGCAGTTGCGCAGCGCGGCCTGGTGGGAAATGGTGGCCGGAAACTTAAAGCAGAAGCGGAAGTCGTCGCTCGTTTGTTCCCGCCAGCGCGCAACAATCTCGGCTTTGGGGAGCGCATACAGGGTGGTGTTACCCTCGACACAGTTGAAGTGCCGGGCATACTCCTCAAGGCTGGTGATGCCAAGGCGCACCCATTTCGGGTGCGACCACTGGGGCAGGCCCACGTACATCATAGCGCGCTGACAATCTCATCCGTGCTGCGCACGCGGCCGATGCGCGGGAAGATATGGGTCATGCTGCCCTGGTGCTGTTCCGCGGAGGCCGCGCTGCAGGCATCTTCGGCAATCACCAGGTTAAAGCCCAGCTCCCACGCGTTGCGGGCGGTAGACTCCACGCCGATGTTGGTGGAAATGCCGCACAGGATGATGGTGTCGATGCCGCGACGGCGGAGCTGCAGCTCGAGATCGGTACCGTAAAATGCGCCCCACAGGCGTTTGGTCACTTCAATATCGCTGTCGCGTTTGCCGAGTGCGGCCGGGTACGTCCACCAGTTTTCCGGCAGGGCGCGTGCAGGAACCTGGGCATCAACGGGCTGTTTTAACGCTTCGGCGTAATCAGCGGACCAGCCGACGCGCACCATGACAACAGGCGCACCGCTGGCACGACATGTTTCCGCCAGGCGAGCAGCGCGGTTGACCACATCATCCGCGGTATGCGGGCCACCGGCGAAGGGCAGAATGCCTTCCTGTAAATCAATCACAACAAGTGCGGTTTTACTGGCATCAAGTGTTAACATCGTTACTCCCGTTAAATGAATCACTTCCAGACACCATACGACGTGATGGCCTGTTCCTGGGCGGATAATTTTGTTAATTTTTGTGAGAATGCGCAATAAGAGTGCAGCAAACGACCGCCTGGCCGTGGTTCGCTCTTATCGTCCGGCGGAATTTCCAGTATAATAGCCGCCTTTTTTCATCCAGTTGTGACATACAGAAAGCTGCGACATAGTAGCCTGCATACCAGGCGACATTTAGCCTGCGGCTAATTAAGGGATATCTCATGCGTACAGAATATTGCGGGCAGCTGCGTCAGTCCCACGTTGGACAGCAGGTAACCCTGTGTGGTTGGGTCAATCGTCGTCGTGATCTTGGTAGCCTTATCTTCATCGATATGCGCGACCGCGAAGGTATCGTTCAGGTGTTCTTCGATCCGGATCGCGCAGATGCGTTGAAGCTGGCCTCTGAGCTGCGTAATGAGTTCTGCATTCAGGTTACCGGCACAGTGCGCGCGCGTGACGAGAAAAACGTCAACGCCGACATGGCGACGGGTGCCATCGAAGTGCTGGCGTCCGATCTGGTGATCATCAACCGTGCAGAAGCGCTGCCGCTGGACTCCAACCACGTCAACACTGAAGAAGCGCGTCTGAAATACCGCTACCTGGACCTGCGTCGTCCGGAAATGGCTCAGCGCCTGAAAACCCGTGCGAAAATCACCAGCCTGGTGCGCCGCTTTATGGATGACCACGGTTTCCTCGACATCGAAACCCCGATGCTGACCAAAGCCACGCCGGAAGGCGCGCGCGATTACCTGGTCCCATCCCGCGTACATAAAGGCAAATTCTACGCGCTGCCGCAGTCTCCACAGCTGTTCAAACAGCTGCTGATGATGTCCGGCTTCGATCGCTACTATCAGATTGTTAAATGCTTCCGCGACGAAGACCTGCGCGCTGACCGCCAGCCAGAATTTACCCAGATCGATGTGGAAACCTCCTTCATGACCGCCGAGCAGGTGCGTGAAGTGATGGAAGCTCTGGTGCGTAGCCTGTGGAACGACGTGAAAGGCGTTGAGCTGGGCGATTTCCCTATCATGACCTTCGCTGAAGCCGAGCGTCGTTACGGCTCTGACAAACCAGACCTGCGTAACCCGATGGAGCTGGTGGACGTAGCAGACCTGGTGAAAGGCGTTGAGTTTGCCGTATTCGCTGGCCCGGCTAACGATCCTAAAGGCCGCGTAGCAGCGCTGCGTGTACCGGGTGGTGCTGCCCTGAGCCGCAAGCAGATCGACGACTACGGCAACTTCATCAAGATCTACGGCGCGAAAGGTCTGGCCTATATTAAAGTGACCGAGCGTGCGAAAGGTCTGGAAGGCATCACCAGCCCGGTAGCGAAATTCCTGAACGCGGACATCGTGGAAGCGATCCTTGAGCGCACCGGCGCGCAGGACGGCGACATGATCTTCTTCGGCGCAGACAATAAGAAAGTCGTGGCGGATGCGATGGGCGCGCTGCGTCTGAAGCTCGGCAAAGACCTGAGCCTGACCGACGAAAACAAATGGGCGCCGCTGTGGGTTATCGACTTCCCAATGTTTGAAGACGACGGTGAAGGTGGCCTGACCGCAATGCACCACCCGTTCACCTCGCCAAAAGAGATGACGGCGGCAGAGCTGAAAGCGGCACCGGAAGAGGCGGTCGCGAACGCTTATGACATGGTTATCAACGGCTACGAAGTGGGCGGTGGTTCCGTGCGTATTCACAGCGGCGAAATGCAGCAGACCGTGTTCGGCATTCTGGGCATCAACGAGCAGGAGCAGCGCGAGAAGTTTGGCTTCCTGCTGGACGCCCTGAAATACGGTACGCCGCCGCACGCGGGTCTGGCCTTCGGTCTTGACCGTCTGACCATGCTGCTGACCGGCACCGATAACATCCGTGATGTTATCGCCTTCCCGAAAACCACTGCCGCAGCGTGTCTGATGACCGAAGCGCCAAGCTTTGCCAACCCGGCCGCACTGGCCGAACTGGGCATTGATGTGGTGAAGAAGGAAGAGAAAAACTGATATGACATATAAGCTCCCCGTTTCGGTCCTGGTGGTCATTTATGCAGAAGACACGAAGCGGGTGCTGATGTTGCAGCGGCGCGATGACCCTGAATTCTGGCAGTCGGTTACCGGCAGTCTGGAAGAGGGGGAGACCGCGCCGCAGGCCGCCGCGCGTGAAGTAAAGGAAGAGGTCGCCATTGACGTTGCCCGCGAGCAACTGACCCTGAAGGACTGTCAGCGCACGGTGGAGTTCGAAATTTTTAGCCATTTACGTCATCGCTACGCGCCGGGTACCGAGCGCAATACGGAGTCGTGGTTCTGTCTCGCGCTCCCCCATGAACGGGAGATCGTGTTTACCGAACACCTGACCTACCGCTGGGTGAATGCGGCGGATGCCGCCGCACTGACCAAGTCGTGGAGCAACCGGCAGGCGATTGAAGAATTTGTAATTAACGCAGCCTGAGAAGGCGCGATTTTTGGAGAACTTTTTATGGCAGGTCATAGTAAGTGGGCCAACACCAAACACCGCAAAGCGGCACAGGATGCCAAGCGCGGTAAGATCTTTACCAAAATCATTCGCGAGCTGGTGACAGCAGCGCGTCTGGGCGGCGGCGACCCGGCTTCTAACCCGCGTCTGCGCGCGGCGGTGGATAAAGCGCTTTCTAACAACATGACGCGTGACACCCTGAACCGTGCTATCGCACGTGGCGTGGGCGGTGATGAAGACGCGAACATGGAAACCATCATTTATGAAGGTTACGGTCCTGGCGGTACGGCGGTGATGGTTGAGTGCCTGTCCGACAACCGTAACCGTACCGTTGCGGAAGTGCGCCACGCGTTCACCAAAACCGGTGGCAACCTGGGCACCGACGGTTCCGTGGCTTACCTGTTCAGCAAAAAAGGCGTCATCTCCTTCGAGAAAGGCGACGAAGATGCGATCATGGAAGCGGCGCTGGAAGCCGGTGCGGAAGACGTAGTGACCTTCGATGACGGCGCTATCGACGTTTATACCGCGTGGGAAGAGATGGGTGCCGTGCGCGACGCGCTGGAAGCGGCTGGCCTGAAAGCGGACAACGCTGAAGTGTCCATGATCCCGTCCACCAAAGCGGACATGGATGCGGAAACGGCACCAAAACTGCTGCGTCTGATCGACATGCTCGAAGACTGCGACGACGTGCAGGAAGTGTACCATAACGGTGAAATCTCTGATGAGGTTGCAGCGACTCTCTGATGAGAGCCTGTAAACCCTTTACGGGAGACGCGTGATGTCGATTATTCTCGGGATTGACCCAGGCTCACGCGTCACCGGCTATGGCGTTATCCGTCAGGTGGGACGCCAGTTAACCTACCTGGGCAGCGGCTGTATTCGCACCAAAGTGGACGATCTTCCTTCGCGCCTGAAGCTCATTTATGCGGGCGTGTCGGAAATCATCACCCAGTTTCAGCCGGACTATTTCGCCATCGAGCAGGTCTTTATGGCGAAAAACGCCGATTCAGCGCTAAAGCTCGGTCAGGCGCGCGGTGTCGCCATCGTCGCTGCCGTGAACCAGGATTTGCCGGTATTCGAATACGCGGCCCGTCAGGTCAAGCAGACGGTAGTGGGGATTGGTAGCGCGGAGAAAAGCCAGGTACAGCATATGGTGCGTACCCTGCTGAAGCTTCCCGCGAACCCGCAGGCCGACGCCGCCGATGCGCTGGCTATTGCGATTACCCACTGTCACGTCAGCCAGAATGCGATGCAAATGAGCGAGTCGCGGCTCAATCTGGCGCGAGGCAGGTTACGATAATGAGAAATCAGGCTGGATAAACATCCAGCCTTTTTTTATTATGTCGACAGTTAATTTCTCCCAGAACGCAGGAGCGTCACGTGATAGGCAGACTCAGAGGCATCATCATTGAAAAACAACCCCCGTTAGTGCTGCTGGAAGTGGGTGGCGTGGGCTATGAAGTCCATATGCCGATGACCTGCTTCTACGAGCTGCCGGACGCGGGCAAAGAGGCGATTGTCTTTACCCAGTTTGTGGTGCGTGAAGATGCCCAGCTGCTGTACGGCTTCAATAACAAGCAGGAACGGATCCTGTTCCGCGAGCTGATTAAAACCAACGGCGTTGGGCCGAAGCTGGCGCTGGCGATTTTGTCCGGCATGTCGGCACCACAGTTTGTAAATGCCGTTGAGCGCGAAGATCCTGCGGCGCTGATTAAGCTCCCGGGCATTGGTAAGAAAACCGCCGAGCGCCTGATTGTCGAAATGAAAGACCGCTTTAAAGGTCTGCATGGCGATCTGTTCACTCCGGCTGCCGATTTGGTACTGACCTCTCCTGGCGGCCCTGCGACGGATGATGACGCCGAGCAGGAAGCGGTTGCCGCGCTGGTGGCGCTGGGCTATAAACCTCAGGAGGCCAGCCGTATGGTGAGCAAAATTGCCAAACCGGACGCCAGCAGTGAAACCCTGATTCGTGAAGCGCTGCGCGCTGCATTGTGAGGTAAAGGATGATTGAAGCAGACCGCCTGGTGTCGGCAGGCACTATTCAGGCAGATGACGTGGTGGACCGCGCGATCCGCCCAAAACTGCTTGATGAGTATATCGGCCAGCCGCAGGTTCGTTCCCAGATGGAGATTTTCATCCAGGCGGCAAAGCTGCGCGGCGATGCGCTCGATCACCTGCTCATTTTTGGCCCTCCCGGTTTAGGCAAAACCACGCTGGCGAATATCGTTGCCAATGAAATGGGCGTCAACCTGCGCACCACCTCCGGCCCCGTGCTGGAGAAGGCGGGCGATCTCGCCGCGATGCTGACCAACCTCGAACCGCATGACGTGCTGTTTATCGATGAGATCCACCGCCTGTCGCCGGTGGTGGAGGAAGTGCTCTATCCGGCGATGGAAGATTACCAGCTGGATATCATGATCGGTGAAGGCCCGGCCGCGCGCTCCATCAAAATCGATCTGCCGCCGTTTACCCTGATTGGCGCCACCACCCGCGCCGGGTCGTTGACCTCTCCGCTGCGCGACCGTTTCGGCATCGTGCAGCGTCTTGAGTTTTACCAGGTGGCGGATCTCCAGCACATCGTTGGCCGTAGCGCCCGCTATATGGGGCTCGAAATGAGCGAAGAGGGCGCGTTTGAAGTGGCGAAGCGTTCCCGCGGTACGCCGCGTATCGCCAACCGTCTGCTGCGCCGCGTGCGTGACTTTGCCGAGGTGAAGCACGATGGCTCGATTTCCGCGGAGATCGCCGCTCAGGCGCTGGATATGCTGAACGTCGATGCCGAAGGCTTTGACTATATGGACCGTAAACTGCTGCTGGCGGTGCTGGATAAGTTCTTTGGCGGCCCGGTCGGGCTGGATAACCTGGCTGCGGCTATTGGGGAAGAGCGTGAGACGATTGAAGATGTGCTGGAGCCGTATCTGATTCAGCAGGGCTTCCTGCAGCGCACCCCGCGTGGACGTATGGCAACGGTGCGGGCGTGGAATCATTTCGGCATTACGCCACCGGCAATGCCGTAAGCAGCGATAATTTGTAGCCCCGGTAAGCGAAGCGCCACCGGGGACATACCCACTACTGTGCGGTCTTCTTCATCATACTGAGGATAAACAGCACCGCAGCACTCAGCACCACGGACGGCCCCGCAGGCGTGTCATAGAACGCCGAGAAGGTGAGTCCACCCGTTACCGCAATCATCCCGACGATCACGGCTACGCCGGCCATCTGCTCAGGCGTACGGGCAAAACGACGCGCCGTAGCGGCAGGGATGATCAGCAGGGACGTAATAATCAGCGCGCCGACAAACTTCATCGCTACGCCAATGGTTAACGCCGTCACCAGCATCAGCAGCAGCTTAACGCGCTGCAGCTTCACGCCGTCGACAAACGCCAGGTCCGGGCTGACGGTCATGGCCAGTAAATTCCGCCACTGCCAGAACAGAATAGCGAGCACCACCAGCACGCCAATGGCTATAGCGATGAGATCCTCCGGCGTCACGGCCAGCAGGTCACCGAAGAGGTAGGCCATCAGATCCACGCGGATGTTCGACATCAGGCTGACCACCACCAGGCCCAGCGACAGGGCACTGTGCGCCATGATGCCAAGCAGGGTATCGATGGCGAGGTGAGGGCGCTTCTCCAGCCAGACCAGACCGGCCGCCAGCAGCAGCGTGACCACAATCACCGCGTAGAACGGGTTGACGTTCAGCAGCAGGCCAAAAGCCACGCCCTGCAGGGACGCATGCGCCAGGGTATCACCGAAGTAAGACATTCTGCGCCATACCACAAACGAGCCGAGCGGGCCCGCGGCGCAGGCAAGCATAATCCCGGCTAGCCAGCCGGGCAGTAACAGTTCAATCATGAGTGTCCATTTCCCCGACGCAGTACGATTCGTCCCTGTAAATCATGGCGATGATTATGATGATGACGATAAATGCCAAGCTGCTCGGCGCCGCGAGGGCCGAACATGGAGATAAACTCCGGATGCATGGAGACGACTTCAGGTGTACCTGAGCAGCAGATATGATGGTTGAGGCACAGCACTTCGTCGGTTTTTGCCATTACCAGATGGAGATCATGGGAGACCATCAGCACTGCGCAATCGAGCTCTCGACGTAGCTGGTCGATCAAATCATAAAGCGCAACCTGACCATTCACATCCACACCCTGAGTCGGCTCATCCAGTACCAGCAGCTGCGGGCTGCTCAGCAGCGCGCGGGCAAGTAAAACACGCTGAGTTTCACCGCCGGACAGTTTTTGCAGCGGCGCATCGACAAGATGGCCCGCCTGCACGCGTTTCAGCGCCGGGAGAATATCGGCTTTACGGGTGCCGGGGCGCAGACGCAGGAAACGGCTGACCGTCAGCGGCAGCGTGGCGTCGAGATGAAGTTTTTGCGGCACATAGCCAATACGCAATTTTTCCTCGCGCTTAATCACGCCTTCATCGGGTGCGACCAGACCCAGCACCACGCGCACCAGGGTGGATTTGCCTGCGCCATTGGGGCCGAGCAGCGTCAGAATTTTGCCGGGCTTCAGATCGAGCGACACGTCAGAGAGGACGCGGCGCTGGCCGAATGAGACCGAGATATTTTCAAGAGAAACCAATGTCGTCATGTCATTTTAAGCTTGAAGAAGTCAACGAATGTTATAATATCACATTACACGCATTCACTACGATGATTAGTCGCATTATGTTACATAAAAATACGCTTCTTTTCGCAGCATTATCCGCTGCCCTTTGGGGTACAACCGCACAAGATGTTAACGCTGCGGTTGTCGCTTCGCTTAAACCACTCGGTTTCATCGCGTCCGCCATTGCAGACGGGGTAACGGAAACCCAGGTTCTGCTCCCTGATGGTGCATCCGAGCATGACTATTCCCTGCGCCCGTCGGATGTAAAACGCTTACAAAACGCGGACTTAGTTGTCTGGATTGGTCCTGAAATGGAAGCGTTTATGCAAAAGTCAGCAAAACAGGTTGCTGGCGAAAAACAGGTCGCGATTGCCGAACTCTCCGGCGTGAAACCGTTGCTCATGAAAGGGGCGGATGACGACGGCGACGAACATGACCATCATGCCGCAGACGGCGAAAAAGGTGATGGAGATCACCATCACGGCGAGTACAACATGCATCTTTGGTTATCCCCAGAGATAGCGCGGCTTTCAGCGGTTGCAATCCATGACAAATTAGTGGAACTTATGCCGCAAAGTCGAGCCAAACTAGACGCCAACCTGAAGGATTTTGAGGCACAATTAGCCGCAACCGATAAGCAGGTTGGTAATGAGCTCGCACCGTTGAAAGGTAAAGGGTATTTCGTTTTTCATGACGCCTACGGCTATTACGAAAAACACTACGGTTTGACCCCACTGGGCCACTTCACCGTCAACCCTGAAATTCAGCCTGGTGCGCAGCGTTTACATGAAATCAGAACACAGTTGGTTGAGCAAAAAGCGACATGCGTTTTTGCTGAGCCACAGTTCAGGCCAGCGGTCGTAGAAGCCGTGGCCAGGGGAACATCCGTGCGCATGGGAACCCTTGACCCGCTAGGTACGAATATCCAGTTGAGCAAAGCGAGCTATTCGCAGTTCCTCAGCCAACTGGCGAACCAGTATGCGAGCTGCCTGAAAGGAGATTAACGAGGAAGTGAATACGTGCAACAGATAGCCCGCTCTGTCGCCCTGGCATTTAACAATCTGCCACGACCCCACCGCGTTATGCTGGGGTCGCTTACAGTTCTCACCTTAGCGGTCGCCGTCTGGCGGCCCTATGTTTACCACCCGAGTTCTGCCCCTATCATTAAAACCATTGAGCTTGAAAAGAGCGAAATCCGTTCTTTGCTGCCTGAAGCCAGTGAGCCTATCGACCAGGCGGCTCAGGAAGATGAAGCTATCCCGCAGGATGAACTGGACGATAAAACCGAGAACGAGGCGGGTATCCACGAATATGTTGTCTCTACCGGGGATACGCTGAGCAGCGTGCTGAACCAGTACGGCATCGACATGGGCAATATCAGCCAGCTGGCGGCTGCGGATAAAGATCTTCGCAACCTGAAAATCGGACAACAGCTCTCCTGGACTTTAACGGCGGATGGCGATCTCCAGCGTCTGACCTGGGAAATGTCCCGCCGCGAAACCCGCACCTACGATCGCACTGCAAACGGTTTCAAGATGACCAGCGAAATGCAGAAGGGTGACTGGGTTAACAGCGTTCTGAAAGGCACCGTGGGCGCGAGCTTTGTCTCCAGCGCGCGCGATGCAGGCCTGACCAGCGCTGAAATCAGCTCGGTGATCAAAGCCATGCAGTGGCAGATGGATTTCCGCAAGCTGAAGAAGGGCGATGAGTTCTCCGTCCTGATGTCCCGCGAAATGCTGGACGGCAAGCGCGAGCAAAGCCAGCTGCTGGGCGTACGTCTGCGCTCCGAGGGCAAAGATTACTACGCGATTCGTGCCGAAGACGGTAAGTTCTATGACCGTACCGGTACGGGCCTTGCAAAAGGCTTCCTGCGCTTCCCGACGGCAAAACAGTTCCGCGTCTCCTCTAACTTTAACCCGCGTCGTCTGAACCCGGTAACCGGGCGCGTCGCGCCGCACCGTGGCGTTGACTTTGCCATGCCGCAGGGCACGCCGGTACTGGCGGTTGGAGATGGTGAAGTGGTGGTGGCCAAGCGTAGCGGTGCCGCCGGATATTATGTCGCGGTACGTCATGGCCGCACTTATACGACCCGCTACATGCACCTGCGTAAGCTGCTGGTCAAACCGGGCCAGAAGGTGAAGCGTGGTGACCGTATCGCGATCTCCGGCAATACCGGACGCTCTACCGGCCCGCACCTGCACTATGAAGTGTGGATCAACCAACAGGCCGTGAACCCGCTGACGGCGAAACTGCCGCGTACCGAAGGCCTGACAGGTAAAGATCGTACTGATTATCTGGCGCAGGTGAAAGAGGTGATGCCGCAGCTGAGCTTAAACTAAGCCCTCTGTTTTTGTTAAAAAAGCCGGCGCACACTGACGCCGGCTTTTTCTTTTGTGCGTGGACGACTGCCTCGCTACACTATCTGAATAAAATTTTGCGTCATCAGACCCTGGATCCAGCATGGAAACCAAAAAAAACAATATTGAATACATTCCTGAGTTTGAAAAATCCTTCCGCCATCCGCGCAACTGGGGCGCCTGGCTTGGTGTTTACGCCTTTGCGGGGATGGCGATGCTGCCTGCCTCTGTTCGCGATCCCGTTCTGGGGAAAATTGGCCGTCTGGCCGGGCGTTTGGGCAAGAGCGCCCGCCGCCGCGCGCAGATCAACCTTTACTACTGTTTTCCTGAGAAAAGCGACGCCGAGCGCGAGGCAATCATTGATGAGATGTATACCACCGCCCCGCAGGCAATGGCGATGATGGCTGAACTGGCGCTGAAAGGGCCGGATAAAATCGTCGATCGCGTTGACTGGAAAGGGCTGGACATCATCGAGGAGATGCGCCGCAACGACGAGAAAGTCATTTTCCTTGTCCCCCACGGCTGGGGTGTTGATATTCCGGCGATGCTGATGGCGTCTCAGGGCCAGAAAATGGCGGCGATGTTCCATAACCAGGGAAATAAAATCTACGATTTTGTCTGGAATACGGTGCGCCGTCGTTTTGGCGGACGTTTGCATGCGCGTAACGATGGCATTAAGCCCTTCATTCAGTCGGTGCGTCAGGGGTACTGGGGCTATTATTTGCCGGATCAGGACCACGGCCCCGAGCACAGCGAGTTTGTCGATTTCTTTGCGACCTATAAAGCGACGCTCCCCGCGATTGGCCGCCTGATGAAAGTCTGTCGTGCCCGCGTGATCCCGCTGTTCCCGATCTATGACGGCAAAACGCATCGCCTGAGTATTGAGGTTCGTCCGCCGATGGATGATCTGCTGACCGCAGACGACCACACGATCGCGCGTCGAATGAACGAAGAGGTGGAGATACTGGTGGGGCCGCATGCCGAACAGTATACGTGGATACTGAAGCTGCTTAAAACGCGGAAACCGGGTGAAACAGAGCCCTATAAACGTAAAGAGCTTTATCCGAGGAAATAAAAAAAGCCCTCTCCATCTGGAGAGGGCTTTTTAACACAGACGTTATTACTCGACGGTCATAACGCGCGTGGTGTTGGTTGAGCCGATGGTGCTCATCACGTCGCCCTGGGTCACAATGACGATATCACCGGACACCAGATAGCCTTTGTCGCGCAGCAGGTTTACGGCATCGTGCGCCGCAGCTACGCCGTCATTGGTGCTGTCGAAGTGAACCGGCGTCACGCCGCGGTACAGCGCGGTCAGGTTCAGCGTACGTTCGTGACGGGACATGGCGAAGATCGGCAGACCAGAGCTGATACGAGAGGTCATCAGCGCGGTGCGGCCAGATTCGGTCATGGTGATGATCGCGGTAACGCCCTTCAGATGGTTTGCCGCGTACATCGCAGACATCGCTATCGCTTCTTCCACGTTGTCGAACTGCACGTCCAGACGGTGTTTAGAAACGTTAATGCTTGGGATCTTTTCAGCGCCCAGGCAGACGCGCGCCATGGCGGCCACGGTTTCTGCCGGATACTGGCCTGCAGCGGTTTCCGCAGAGAGCATCACCGCATCGGTACCGTCCAGCACGGCGTTAGCCACGTCCATAACTTCTGCACGGGTTGGCATTGGGTTGGTGATCATCGATTCCATCATCTGAGTGGCGGTGATCACCGCGCGGTTCAGCTGACGTGCGCGACGAATCAGCGCTTTCTGGATCCCTACCAGCTCAGGGTCGCCAATTTCCACGCCCAGGTCTCCACGCGCAACCATCACCACGTCGGATGCGAGGATCACATCGTCCATGGCATCCTGATCGCAAACGGCTTCCGCGCGTTCAACTTTCGCGACGATTTTAGCATCGCAGCCTGCATCACGAGCCAGGCGACGCGCATAGTTCAGATCTTCGCCGCAGCGCGGGAAGGAGACCGCCAGGTAGTCAACGCCGATCAGCGCGGCAGTGACGATGTCCGCTTTGTCTTTGTCGGTAAGCGCTTCTGCAGAGAGGCCGCCGCCCAGTTTGTTGATGCCTTTATTGTTGGAGAGCGGGCCGCCGACGGTGACTTCGGTGAACACTTTCATGCCCTGAACTTCCAGCACCTTCAGCTGTACGCGACCGTCGTCGAGCAGCAGGATATCGCCTGGCACAACGTCAGCCGGCAGGCCTTTATAGTCGATACCGACTTTCTCTTTATCGCCTTCGCCTTTGCCCAGGTTGGCATCCAGCAGGAATTTGTCGCCGATATTGAGGAAAACCTTACCCTCTTTAAAGGTCGATACGCGGATTTTTGGACCCTGCAAATCGCCGAGGATAGCAACGTGGCGGCCCAGTTTGGCTGCGATTTCACGCACTTTATCGGCACGTAACTTATGGTCTTCTGGCGTACCGTGAGAGAAGTTCATACGCACCACGTTGGCGCCGGCAGCGATAATTTTCTCAAGATTATTATCGCGATCGGTGGCCGGGCCTAAGGTGGTTACGATCTTGGTTCTGCGAAGCCTTCTGGACATGTAATACTCCGTTGACTGAAACAACTTTGGTGTTGCGTGAACATTGAATCGGCCTTCATCTGCTGCAAGGCAGCGGAGAGTGGACCGAATGCCGTAAATCGTTACATCGTAATTATTGGTTACGTCTTCGTTATCAACTATCAGGGAACATCGCTCTTTATAAGCAATTCTTTATCAAAACGCGATTCCTTCAGCGCTTCCTTGACCCGCTTCAAGTTATCCCGGAATTTTGCGCCCCGACGTAAGGTAAAACCGGTTGCCAGCACGTCAATCACGGTAAGCTGCGCCAGTCGGGAAACCATCGGCATATAAATGTCGGTGTCTTCCGGCACGTCGAGGGTGATCGCCAGCGTCGCCTCACGCGCCAGCGGCGTGCCTGCCGTGGTGAGGGCAATCACCATGGCATCGTTTTCACGGGCCAGCTGTGCCAGCTCTACCTGACTCTTGGTGCGGCCGGTGTGCGAAATCAGTACCACGACGTCATCTTCACTGCAATTCATACAGCTCATGCGTTGCAGCACAATGTCATCGGAATAAATAACCGGGACGTTAAAGCGGAAAAATTTGTTCATGGCGTCATGCGCCACGGCTGCCGACGACCCGAGACCAAAGAACGCAATCCGCTTGGCCTGGGTGAGCAAATCCACCGCGCGATTCACGGAACTCATGTCCAGAGACTGGCGCACGTGGTCAAGCGAAGCCATGGCCGATTCAAAAATTTTCGCGGTATAGGCATCAACGCTGTCGTCTTCATCCACATTACGATTAACATATGGGGTGCCGTTAGCCAGACTTTGTGCCAGATGCAGTTTAAAATCAGGAAAGCCGCGCGTTTCCAGGCTACGGCAAAAGCGATTGACCGTGGGTTCGCTAACACCCGCTTCCTGTGCCAGAGCGGCGATGCTTGAATGAATCGCCTGAGCGGGAGAGGCGAGAATGACCTCGGCCACTTTTCGCTCGGATTTGCTAAGGTGTTCCAGTTGAAACTGGATTTTTTCCAGCATGTTCATGTTAACAGGATGCTCATGGGTGTAAACGATTTCATAAATTGATGAAATCGTGATTCGATTTAGCCGATATTACCCCTGTGGCTTCCATTAAGGGTAACAATCGACAAGATAATGTTGTTGTTTTTTTTCATTACTTGATCGGTGTCGGGTTTTGCTGTGACCCTGTTGCGCAAAGAAACGACGGTTGTTGCGTCATTACGCCGTCGTAATCACCCAGATGGTGAAAAATCGCGGTATCGCACGCGACGATAAGCGCTAATGGTTTCGGGAATGACGTAAAAGCAGTACAGTGCATTGTAATAAAATTACAACGATACCTGGCAGAAGTACCAGGTGATCCAACTGAGGAGAATGACATGGCGGTAACGCAAACAGCCCAGGCATGTGACCTGGTCATTTTCGGCGCGAAAGGCGACCTTGCACGCCGAAAATTGCTGCCTTCCCTGTATCAACTGGAGAAAGCGGGCCAAATTCATCCGGATACCCGTATCCTGGGTGTCGGGCGCGCTGACTGGGACAAGGACGCTTATACCAAAGTCGTCCGCGAGGCGCTCGAAACTTTCATGAAAGAAAAAATTGATGAAAGTTTGTGGGATACCCTGAGTGGACGCCTCGATTTCTGCAACCTGGACGTCAACGACGTCAGCGCGTTTACCCGCTTAGGCGCGATGCTGGATCAGAAAAACCGTGTCACCATTAACTATTTCGCCATGCCGCCAAGCACCTTCGGCGCCATTTGCAAAGGTCTGGGCGAAGCCAAACTGAACGCCAAACCGGCGCGCGTCGTGATGGAGAAGCCGCTGGGTACGTCGCTGGCAACCTCGCGCGAAATCAACGACCAGGTGGGCGAGTTCTTTGAAGAATGCCAGGTCTACCGTATCGACCACTACCTCGGTAAAGAGACGGTTCTGAACCTGCTGGCGCTGCGTTTCGCTAACTCCCTGTTTGTGAATAACTGGGACAACCGCACTATCGACCACGTGGAAATCACCGTGGCGGAAGAGGTGGGGATTGAAGGCCGCTGGGGTTACTTTGACCAGGCCGGTCAGATGCGCGACATGATCCAGAACCACCTGCTGCAGATTCTGTGCATGATTGCCATGTCTCCTCCGTCTGACCTGACGGCTGACAGCATCCGCGACGCCAAAGTGAAAGTGCTGAAGTCGCTGCGCCGCATCGACCGCTCCAACGTGCGCGAGAAGACCGTTCGCGGCCAGTACACCGCCGGGTTTGCGCAAGGCAAAAAAGTGCCAGGCTACCTGGAAGAAGAGGGCGCGAACAAGTCCAGCAACACCGAGACGTTCGTGGCGATCCGCGTGGATATCGACGACTGGCGCTGGGCGGGTGTTCCGTTCTACCTGCGCACCGGTAAGCGTCTGCCGGCCAAATGTTCCGAAGTGGTTGTCTACTTTAAGAACCCGGAATTGAACCTGTTCAAAGAGTCCTGGCAGGAACTGCCGCAAAATAAACTGACCATTCGTCTGCAGCCGGACGAGGGCGTGGATATCCAGATCCTGAACAAAGTGCCGGGCCTGGATCATAAACACAACCTGCAGACCACCAAGCTGGATCTGAGCTATTCCGAAACTTTCAACCAGACGCACCTGGCCGATGCTTACGAGCGTCTGCTGCTGGAAACCATGCGCGGTATTCAGGCGCTGTTCGTGCGCCGCGATGAAGTGGAAGAAGCATGGAAATGGGTCGACTCCATCACCGAAGCCTGGGCTGCCGATCAGGATGCGCCAAAACCGTATCAGGCGGGCACCTGGGGACCTGTCGCGTCGGTGGCGATGATCACCCGCGATGGCCGCTCCTGGAACGAGTTTGAGTAAGATAATCCGCTAGCCCGAAAGTGTTATTTTACCGGTAACATGATCTAACACAGCTAGTGGCACAATTTTCAACTTTTAAGCTCCGTGTGGATTCACCCGCGGAGCTTTTTTTATTACACTGCCGGAAGTGATTTTGCCCCTGAGCTCCGGACAGCAAGCGTTTCAGCGTTGTTAACAACTGCCAGCGACTTTGTAAACTCCCGAGCCCGGACAGATAAATGAGAGGAGCTTTTATGAATCCGACATTGTTACGCGTAACACAGCGCATTATTGAGCGCTCGAAAGAGACCCGTTCGGCCTACCTCGCCCGGATTGAGCAGGCAAAGAGCAACACCGTCCACCGATCTCAGCTGGCCTGCGGTAACCTGGCGCACGGCTTCGCCGCCTGCCAGCCTGACGATAAAGCGTCGCTGAAAAGCATGTTGCGTAACAATATCGCCATCATTACCGCTTATAACGATATGCTCTCCGCGCACCAGCCCTATGAGGTTTACCCGGATATCATCCGTAAAGCGCTGCACAGCGTGAATGCGGTGGGCCAGGTCGCGGGTGGGGTACCCGCCATGTGCGACGGCGTAACGCAGGGTCAGGACGGTATGGAGCTCTCCCTGCTGAGCCGCGAAGTGATTGCCATGTCCGCGGCGGTGGGTCTTTCACACAACATGTTTGATGGCGCGCTCTATCTCGGCGTGTGCGACAAGATTGTCCCGGGTCTGGTGATGGCGGCGCTGTCGTTTGGGCATCTGCCTGCTATCTTCGTGCCGTCCGGTCCAATGGCAAGCGGCCTGCCGAACAAAGAAAAAGTGCGTATCCGCCAGCTGTACGCGGAAGGGAAAGCAGACCGTCAGGCGCTGCTGGAGGCGGAAGCCGCGTCCTATCATGCGCCGGGGACCTGTACGTTCTACGGTACGGCTAACACTAACCAGATGGTGGTGGAGTTTATGGGGATGCAGCTTCCGGGCTCGTCCTTTATCCAGCCGGATGCGCCGCTGCGCAAGGCGCTGACCGAGGCCGCGGCCCGTCAGGTTACGCGTCTGACCGGAAACGGCAACGAATGGATGCCGATGGGTAAAATGGTCGATGAAAAAGTCATCGTCAACGGGATTGTCGCGCTGCTGGCAACCGGGGGGTCAACCAACCACACCATGCACCTGGTGGCCATGGCGCGTGCGGCGGGCATTCTGATTAACTGGGATGACTTCTCCGAGATCTCTTCTGTAGTGCCGCTGATGGCGCGCCTGTACCCGAACGGTCCGGCGGACATCAACCACTTCCAGGCCGCTGGCGGCGTACCGCTGCTGATGCGCGAGCTGCTGAAAGGCGGACTGCTGCATGAAGACGTAAATACCGTGGCGGGCTTTGGCCTTCAGCGCTACACCCAGGAGCCGTGGCTGAACAACGGCGAGCTGGACTGGCGTGAAGGGGCGAGCGCGTCCCTTGATGCGCAGGTGATTGCCACGATCGACAAACCGTTCTCTCCTCATGGCGGCACCAAAGTGCTGAGCGGCAACCTCGGTCGTGCGGTAATGAAGACCTCTGCCGTACCGGAAGAGAACCAGGTTATCGAAGCGCCGGCGGTGGTGTTTGAAAGCCAGCACGACGTATTACCCGCCTTTGACGCCGGTCTGCTTGATAAAGACTGCGTAGTGGTGGTGCGTCACCAGGGGCCTAAAGCTAACGGGATGCCAGAATTACATAAACTTATGCCACCACTTGGTGTATTATTGGACCGCCGTTTCAAAATTGCGTTAGTAACCGATGGACGCCTCTCAGGGGCATCCGGTAAAGTGCCTTCAGCCATCCACGTGACGCCTGAAGCTTACGACGGCGGTTTACTGGCGAAAGTGCGTGACGGTGACACGATCCGCGTGAACGGTCAGACAGGTGAGTTAACCCTGCTGGTCGATGACGCCGAGCTGGCGGCACGTCAGCCCCATATTCCTGACCTGAGCGCATCGCGCGTGGGGACCGGACGCGAAATGTTCAGCGCGCTGCGTGAGAAACTCTCCGGTGCGGAGCAGGGCGCTACCTGTATTACGTTTTAAGACGACTTGATTTTAACGATCTGGCGAGAGAAAACTCTGATGAAAAACTGGAAAACAAGTGCAGAATCAATCCTGACCACTGGCCCTGTCGTGCCGGTTATCGTGGTAAACAAGCTGGAGCACGCTGTACCGATGGCGAAAGCGCTGGTTGCGGGTGGCGTTCGCGTTCTGGAAGTGACCCTGCGCACTGCCTGCGCGATGGATGCCATTCGCGCGATTGCCAAAGAAGTGCCGGACGCCATCATCGGTGCGGGTACCGTGACGAACGCAAAACAGCTGGCTGAAGTGACCGAAGCGGGCGCACAGTTTGCCATTAGCCCGGGGCTGACCGAGTCGCTGCTGAAAGCCGCGACCGAAGGCACTATTCCACTGATCCCGGGTATCAGCACCGTCTCCGAACTGATGCTGGGCATGGACTACGGTCTGAAAGAGTTTAAATTCTTCCCGGCTGAAGCGAACGGCGGCACCAAAGCGCTGCAGGCGATTGCGGGTCCATTCTCTCAGGTACGCTTCTGCCCGACGGGCGGCATCTCTCCTGCCAACTACCGTGACTACCTGGCACTGAAAAGCGTCCTGTGCATCGGTGGCTCATGGCTGGTTCCGGCGGATGCGCTGGAAGCGGGCGACTGGGATCGCATCACCAAACTGGCTCGCGAAGCGGTAGAAGGCGCGAAGCAGTAAGTCTCTCGTCGCATGAAAAACGGGCCTTTCGGCCCGTTTTTTTATCCCGTTACCTTAACGCTTGCTGCGGCCGCTTTGGCTCTCGCCACGGCGTCGTCAACGTTATCCCCGGTGGCTAACGCCACGCCAAGACGCCGGGTTCCGTCGATCTCAGGCTTGCCGAACAAACGTACCTGCAACCCGGCACCCACCGCCCCGTCGACATTATCAAACGTGACGTTCTGGCTGGTTAACTGCGGCAGGATCACCGCCGAGGCGGCCGGGCCGTACTGACGGATACCGCCGACGGGCAGGCCGAGGAAGGCGCGCACGTGCAGAGCGAACTCGGAGAGATCCTGCGAAATGAGCGTGACCATGCCGGTGTCATGCGGGCGAGGGGAAACTTCGCTGAAAATCACCTCGTCGCCGCACACAAACAGCTCCACGCCGAACAGGCCATAGCCTCCCAGCGCCAGGACGGTTTTACGGGCGATCTCCTGAGCACGTTCCAGCGCCAGGGCGCTCATCTGCTGCGGCTGCCAGGATTCGCGATAATCGCCATCCTCCTGACGGTGGCCAATCGGGTCGCAGAAATGGACGCCGTCAACGGCGCTGACGGTCAGCAGGGTGATCTCGAAATCAAACTTCACGACGCCTTCGACGATGACGCGACCGGCGCCGGCGCGGCCGCCCTGCTGGGCGTACTCCCACGCCTTTTCCAGCGTGCTGCTGTCGCGAATAAAGCTCTGTCCTTTACCGGAGGAGCTCATCACCGGCTTAACGATGCACGGGTAACCAATCTCCTCAACGGCCTGCAGGAATGCCGCCTTATCGCCAGCAAAACGATAGCTCGACGTGGGCAATCCCAGCTCTTCTGCCGCCAGGCGACGAATGCCTTCGCGGTTCATGGTCAGCTTTGCGGCTTTCGCGCAGGGCACCACGCGCTGGCCTTCCTGCTCAAGCGCGATCAGCGTATCGGTGGCAATGGCCTCAATTTCCGGCACGACAAAATCGGGTTTTTCGCGCGTAATCAGCTCACGAAGGGCATCGCCATCCAGCATGTTAATCACATAAGAACGATGGGCGACGTGCATGGCGGGTGCGTCGGCGTAACGGTCTACGGCAATGACTTCCACACCTAAACGCTGGCACTCAATGGCGACCTCTTTTCCCAGCTCGCCCGATCCCAACAGCATCACTCGCGTCGCCGCAGGTCGCAGCGCAGTTCCTAAACGAATCATAACAATCCCCCTGAAAAAGTTGCGCGCAGTATAAACGAAAACGTTTGCGTCTGTCTTGCGCAGGGATAAACGCGAGGGCAGAAATTTGCGCTTCTTTAGCCCGACCAGACATTTCCTGACGCCCGCTCGCTTACGCTGTGGAACATGTTCACCGTTAAGTGAGGGAAACCATGTCTGGCTGGTTAAATCAAGTGCAATCCCTGTTAGGGCAGAAAACATCGTCTGGCGAACGGGACTTCAGCAAACTGCTGGTACCCGGGGCGCTCGGCGGGCTGGCAGGCCTGCTGGTCGCGAATAAATCCTCACGCAAGCTGCTGGCAAAGTATGGTACAGGCGCGCTGCTGGCCGGCGGCGGCGCCATCGCGGGCACCGTGCTGTGGAATAAATACAAGGACAGGGTACGGACCGCGCACAGCGATGAACCGCATTACGGCGAGCACACCTCGCCGCTGGATCTGCGTACCGAACGGCTCATTCTTGCGCTAGTCTTTGCCGCGAAAAGCGACGGGCATATTGACGATAAGGAACGATCGGCGATCGAGCAGCAGCTGCGCGAGGCCGGTGTTGAAGAGAAGGGAAGAGTGCTGGTGGCGCAGGCGATAGAACAGCCGCTCGAGCCGCAGCGTCTTGCGCAAAGTGTGAAAAATGAGGAAGAGGCGCTGGAGCTTTATTTCCTCAGCTGCGCCGCCATCGATATCGATCATTTTATGGAGCGAAGCTACCTTAACGCTCTGGGCGATGCGTTAAAGATCCCTCAGGACGTGCGCGAGGGTATTGAGCGGGATATCCGGGAGCAAAAACAGGCGTTACAGGGATAGCCGTTGCCGTCGCGACGCTGTTTCGCTTGCATCATGCGTGGGTTTTGCCAACCTTATAGGGTGTAAAACTTAAAAGAATGATGACATGCCACCGAAAGCCCGACGTACTCCTTATGCGATCACCACGCATGGCGATACGCGTATAGACAACTATTACTGGCTGCGGGACGATTCTCGCTCCCGACCAGAGGTACTCGACTACCTGCACGAGGAAAACGACTATGGCCGCAAGGTCATGTCCAGCCAGCAGACGCTTCAGGACCAGCTGCTGAATGAAATGGTGCAGCGTATTCCCCAGCGCGATATCTCCGCGCCCTGGACCAAAAACGGCTATCGCTATCGCCATATTTACGAGCCCGGCAATGAGTATCCCATCTACCAGCGTCAGTCGGTGTTAAGCGCCGAATGGGATGAGTGGGATATTCTGCTCGATGCCAACCAGCGGGCCGCCCATAGCGAGTTTTATACCCTGGGCGGCATGTCCATTTCCCCTGACAACGCGGTGATGGCGCTGGCGGAGGATTATCTCTCCCGCCGCCAGTACGGCCTGCGGTTTCGCAATCTGGAGACCGGCAACTGGTATCCGGAAATGCTGGAAAACGTCTCCCCGGATTTTGTCTGGGCGAATGATTCCGAGACGGTCTACTACGTCAAAAAGCACGCGTCGACGCTGCTGCCTTACCAGGTGTGGCGACATACCGTGGGAACAGACTCCGCTGACGACGAGCTGGTTTATGAAGAGAAAGACGAAACGTTCTATGTCAGCCTGCATAAAACCTCCTCACGCCACTATGTGATTATCTTCCTTGCCAGCGCGACGACGTCGGAAGTTCTGCTGCTGGATGCCGAACTGCCGGACGCCCAGCCGCTCTGTTTCCTGCCGCGCCGCAAGGATCACGAGTACAGCCTGGATCACTTCCAGCACAGCTTTTATCTGCGCTCCAATCGCGAGGGCAAAAACTTTGGTCTCTATAGAACCAAAGTGCGCGATGAGCGCAAGTGGGAAGTGCTTATCCCCGCGCGGGATCAGGTGATGCTGGAAGGGTTCACCCTGTTTACCGACTGGCTGGTGGTGGAAGAGCGTCAGCGCGGGCTGACCAGTATCCGGCAAATCAACCGTAAAACCCGGGAAGTGGTGGGGATTGCGTTTGATGACCCGGCCTACGTGACGTGGATTGGGTTCAATCCTGAACCCGAATCGTCGCGGTTGCGCTACGGCTACTCCTCCATGACCACGCCGGACACCCTGTTTGAGCTGGATATGGATACCGGGCAGCGCCAGGTGATTAAACAGACCGAGGTAAAAGGTTTTGAGTCCGAAAACTACCGCAGCGAGCACCTGTGGGTTACCGCCCGCGATAGCGTTGAGGTCCCGGTCTCGCTGGTCTATCACAAAGGCCATTTCCAGAAAGGCAAAAACCCGATCCTGGTGTACGGCTACGGCTCGTATGGCTCAAGCATGGATGCCGATTTCAGCAGCAGCCGGTTAAGCCTGCTCGATCGCGGCTTTGTTTTCGCCATCGCCCATATTCGCGGCGGCGGTGAGCTGGGCCAGAACTGGTATGAAGACGGGAAATTCCTGAAAAAGAAAAACACCTTCAATGACTACCTCGACGTCTGTGATGCGCTGATTGAGCAGGGCTACGGCGCTCCGCAGCTCTGCTTTGGCATGGGGGGCAGCGCGGGCGGCATGCTGATGGGGGCGGCGATCAACCAGCGTCCCGACCGCTTTAAGGGGATTGTCGCGCAGGTACCGTTTGTCGATGTGGTCACGACCATGCTCGATGAATCCATTCCTCTTACCACCGGGGAGTTTGAGGAGTGGGGGAATCCGCAGGATGAGATGTACTACCGCTATATGAAAGAGTACAGCCCGTACGATAACGTTGAGGCGAAAGCCTACCCGCATATGCTGGTCACCACCGGTTTGCATGATTCTCAGGTGCAATACTGGGAGCCGGCAAAATGGGTGGCAAAACTGCGGGAGCTGAAAACCGATGACAATCTGCTGCTGCTGTGTACCGATATGGATTCCGGACACGGAGGGAAATCGGGGCGATTTAAATCGTACGAAGGCGTTGCCCTGGAATATGCCTTTTTAATAGGCCTGGCGCAGGAAACGCTGCCAGGCCGTGCGGAGCGTTAAGCGTCGCCCAGATAATGTTTTAGCGTTAAGCGCAGTTCCGGGCTCATTCTGTCGAGGTTGTTATACAGCCAGCGCAAATAGCCCGGGTCTTTATCCGCCACCTCGGACACCGGCTTCCCGCGATATTTACCAAAGGTAAACGTGGTCAGCAGCGCGGGACGTCCGGTGATCGTCGCCATGTCATCCGGCGTCCAGCCAGAGATATTCATAATATCAATCAGCAGCGCGGCGGTGATATAGCAGTCATACAGGGCGCGGTGATGGTGAAGCCCCTCAGGGGTACGAACGCTGAGCTTGCGTGACTTGTACAGCGCCATATTGCTGTATTTAATCCCCGGCCACAGACGACGCGCCAGCTTCATGGTGCAAATCCATTCCCCCGGCATTTCAGGCAACACCCGGCGGTCAAAGCTGGCGTTATGCGCGACGTACCACGGGCTACCGTAGTAGTGAGGGATGATCTCTTCGATCCACGGCTTATCCGCCACCATCGATTCGGTAATGCGATGGATAGCCATTGCCTGAGGGCTGATGGGGCGATCGGGACGCACCAGATGGCTCATGGGGTTGACGATTTTACCATCAACCACGTCGACAGAGGCCACTTCCACTATTCCGCCCTGAAGATCGCAAGTTTCGGTATCGATGACGCGCAGCATTGAAAACTCCTGAGCTTAAAACGCCTAGCCTAAAGGAATGATATCGGCTTGCCAACCCTCTCTGCCGAGCGTGCCGGTCACCAGAAGCTCGCCCTTATCCGCGCGCACGACCAGCTGGCCTTTTTCATCCCACAGCGCGCTGCCGCCGCAGGCGTTCGCCATCAGCACCGCAATGGCATATTTATGCGCGAAGCGCTGCAGGTTACTGATGGACTGCCGCCAGCGATTATCCCCCACCGACTGGCAGCTGGTAACAAGCGTTGCCCGGGGATCGAGATTGGGCGAATCGGGATGTGCATCAAGGATGCTAAGGTGTCTATCCCCCGGCACCAGGCTCGCTCCGCGCCCTTGCGGATAGCGCAAAATGCGATGGCGAGCGGGCGAAAACAGCACAAGGCCTTTCTGGCGCTGGCCATTCTGTTCCAGGGGGAGCCCGGCAATAACGGTAATCTGGTGTAGATGTGCCGCGTTGAGCAGCGGCTCCAGCTGCGCGTCATCGGGCGGGGGAGGTAACGTCGGCGCGCCAGAGCCCGTTAATGAGAGTTCAGGGAAAACCAGCAGTTCGCACCGCTGCCGCGCTGCTTCGGCGATGAAGCGCAGGTGGTGCGTAACATGGTCATCTACGGTCTGATGCAGCCCGCCATACTGGGCTGCCGCTATATTCCAATGTGACATCGTGACTTCCTTATACACTGAGTCGCAGAGATTTAAGAATAGACCCAAATTTATCAGGGTTTTCTTATCCTGCCAGATTACGCGTAAGGAAGTGTAACGACTCGTTAAGCTTATTTAACTTTAGGCTCGTACGGTAAACGGGAGAGATTGACCGAGGCAAGACGGTGGGCGATGAGTCTTTCGCGGAACCAGTCGCGCAGATGGGCGGGCTGTTCCCGTTCCACGACTTCAGCCACGATGGGCATGTTGTAACGCTCTTTGAACGCGACCCCAGCGGCAGCGAGATCGACATTCACTTTATCCATCTCGTCCTGCGGAAGGGCGGCCAGATTGATCTTCATTACCTTCTCCTTTTTATGCGGCGGCAACGTTACCGCGATTGCACGATGATGACAAGCGGAGGCAGGATGATCCTCGACTCGTTTATTATACAGCGTTATTCTTTAGCATACAGACATAACAAAAAGGAATGATTGGATGGGTTTCTCCGCTTCCCGCGCAGTATGCGCACTGATTTTTGTGGCCTCGACAATGATGACGCCCTCCGTGCTTGCACATGCGCATCTTAACCAGCAGGTCCCGGCAGCAGACAGCGTGGTGACCGCACCTCAGGCACTTATGCTGAATTTTTCGGAAGGTATCGAACCTGGTTTTAGCGGTGTGGTGGTAACGGATGCGCAAAAGCAGGTCATCAAAACGGGAACCGTTACGCGCGACGAAAAGAACAAAGCTCAGCTTACCGTGCCGCTGGAACAAACGCTGGCAGCAGGAACTTACCAGGTGGACTGGCACGTGGTCTCCGTAGACGGCCATAAAACCAAAGGCAGCTATCACTTTAGCGTGAAATAGCATGCTGGCGCTGTGTTATGTCGGGTTACGCTTTATCCATTTCGGGGCGCTGATGCTGGTGTTTGGCAATGCGCTTTATAGCGTCTGGTTTGCGCCTTCCTCTCTCCACCGTCTGCTGTCCCGGCGTTTTCAGTCTCAGCAGAAAGTGGCGGCCCTAGTGAGCCTGGCGGCTGCGGTCCTGATGTTTATGCTGCAGGGCGGATTGATGGGCAACGGCTGGGGAGATGTGTTTGCGCCACAGGTCTGGTTCAGCGTGATGGGAACCCGGTTTGGCGGCGTCTGGCTGTGGCAAATAATCCTCGCTGCGATAACGGTCAGTGCCGCATGGCTCGCGCCGCTGAAAGGTTCGCGTCTGCTGCTGCTCGCAATGGGCCAGCTTATCCTGCTGGCTGGGGTAGGGCACGCGGCGATGAACGACGGTCCGATGGGGGCGCTGCAGCGTCTTAATTATGCTTTTCACCTGATCTGTGCCGCCACCTGGCTTGGCGGATTACTGCCCCTGCTGTTCTGCATGCGACTGGCGAAAGGGCGCTGGCAGAATGCCGCCATCTTTACCATGATGCGCTTCTCGCGCGTGGGGCATTACGCCGTTGCTGGCGTGCTGCTCTCCGGGGTGATAAATGCACTCATGATACGGGGCCTCGATATTCCCTGGCAGGCTGGCTACGTGCAGTATTTGTTGTTCAAATGTGCGCTGGTGGCGTTGATGGTGGTAATTGCGCTGGCAAATCGGTATTTTCTGGTGCCACGGTTTCGTCCGGAGACCGGGCGAGCAAAGCAGATTTTTATCAGGATGACACAGGCAGAAGTGGTGCTGGGAGCGCTGGTGCTGGCAACGGTCAGTCTGTTTGCCACCTGGGAACCCTTCTGACAAGGTTAAATATCATATGAAAAAGACAGTACTTTCTCTCTTATTGCTGACCTGTACGGGGAGCGCGTTTGCCGCACCGCAGGTCATCACCGTGAGCCGTTTCGAAGTGGGTAAGGACAAATGGGCGTTCAATCGCGAAGAGGTGATGCTGACCTGCCGTCCAGGCCATGCGCTGTATGCCATCAATCCGAGCACGCTGGTGCAATACCCCCTGAATGATACCGCAGAGCAGCAGGTAGCCAGCGGCAAGAGCAGCGGCCAGCCGATTAGCATCATTCAAATCGATGACCCGTCGCATCCGGGACAAAAAATGAGTCTGGCACCGTTTATCGAGCGCGCCGACAAGCTCTGCTAACGTTCGGGTTTCCAATAAAAAACCGCAGATGCTTGCGAAAGCACTGCGGTTTTTCACTTTTAATGATGCTCTGGCGCTTTTTTTCCGACCGCTTTAGCTGTGGACTGGAAAACCTGGCGTCGTCATCTATTCTTAAAAGGCAAGGCGACTTAGCCTGCATTAATGCCAACTTTTAGCGCACGGCTCTCTCCCAAGAGCCATTTCCCTGGACCGAATACAGGAATCGTATTCGGTCTCTTTTTATCTGTATGAAAGTAAACGCGTAATCCCAACGCAATCTTTCTCATACAGTGCGTACATCCTGTACGTCCTGCTAAAACATAACACAACACAGCATGCCGAAGTCCAGCCCTTTTTGCCTGTTTTGTTAAATTTTCGTGTGCAGTCGGATAAAGCAAGAGTCATCGTTAAAAGCGGGACTTCACGGATGTCTCTATTTCATCAAGCAGCTCAAAGCGACGGCGGTATTCGGCACGTTTTTTACTGGCAATCTCTTCAAGGGATTTACGCTCCATTTGCAGCGGCAGCTGCCAGCAGAAGGCCGAAAGCTTTTTACCGTCCAGAGATGCCCAAAATTCATCGTAGCTGGCGTGGAAATGGCGGCCTTTGCTCAGGCGATATCGCAACGCGCGGAAAACGTGCCCCTCGTCGCTGACGGCAAAAATCGCCCGGACAGATGACTGCGCAGCCAGCTGAAAAAGAACTTCCATCAACACGCGCTTAGGGAACAGGCCGTGACAGGCGCGGGTGGCCTGTTTAATGACGTCTCGCGATACGCAGCGACGGGGCCCCTGAAGCCCGCCAATGACCATGACTTGCTGACCATTGCTGCGCGCGACGCTAAAGGTCAGGCTGGCCAGCAGCGTATCCTCGTTGTCGTGTAGCCACAGCGTGCTTTCTCCTTCGCGCTCGGCTTTTCCCGCAGAGGAAGCATTGACCGTATAGGTTACGCCGTCTTTAGCATGGAACTGCACAACGGTTTGCTCCTGCTGGCTCGTCAGGGCCTGAGCGAGACCGCTCTCTTTCAGGCTATCAATCCAGTAGTAATGGTTGACGATAGCGTCGGCGCGATCGTTAGCCGTCAGGCCGCGCATCAGATATTGTCGGTGGGTCTTGCTGGGCAACGTAATTTGAGAGGCCAGCAGCCTGTCGAAATCGTCGCGACCCGAAAGGGCTTCCAGCATGCGATGGGTGGAGGACCAGAACAGAAGCGAGCGTAAAAGGAACTTCAGACGATATTCGCGTTTGCGCCAGATCGGACCCGGCACGCGTTTGCCGTTCACCAGCTCGGAAATAATATTTGTGCGATGCGGATAAAAAACATCGTTATGCAGGTGCGTATTAGACACGTGAAGACCCTCTTTTTTTATACCCTTATTCTAAAGAGCCAATAAAAAGGGATTAATAGCGCGAGGATCTTTATTTCTGTTTGGTTTACCGTTTGTTTGACTTCGTGATGACCGCGCCTGTCTGTTGCCTTTTCTGCGGCGGCTATACTGTTTAAAGGAGGTCCTATGTATCAGCGAATTGAAGGTGGGATGTGGCGTCACGTCTGGGTTGTCAGCGATATACACGGTTGTTACCAGTGGCTTATGGATGAGCTTAAACGCCGTCATTTTAACCCATATGAGGATTTACTTATTTCAGTCGGGGATGTGATCGATCGTGGCCCTGATAGCGTTAAATGCCTGCAGTTAATTCATGAAAAATGGTTTCGTGCCGTGCGTGGAAACCATGAGCAAATGGCTCTCGACAGTCTGGATAATAACGATTTTTCTCTCTGGACGATGAATGGTGGAATATGGTTTTCGCATCTTGAACGCGACCAGCAACAGCTTGCCCTGTCGTTGCTCGACGCCTGTCGCGATTTACCGCATATCATCGAGATAACCTGTGCGAACGGTCTGAATGTGATTGCCCATGCTGATTATCCGGCCGCGGAATACTGTTGGCAAAAACCGGTTAGCGCCCAGCGCGTCTTATGGAACCGCGACAGGCTGATGGGATTTATGGTGGGCAAAGGAGAGGGCATCAGCGGCGCGGATCATTTCTGGTTTGGGCATACGCCCCTCGACAGAAGATACGATTTTAATAATCTTCACTACATTGATACGGGGGCTGTGTTCGACGGTTACTTCACGCTGGCGCAGCTGCAGTAATAAATAACCCGCCTTCGGGCGGGTTCTCTTTAGGTCAGGCAAGACGCATGACCCAGGCATCGGTTTTACTATCGTAATGCTCACGGTAAAGGACAGAATGTTCGCCATCAAGTATTGCCGGGACGCTGGTGTCTGCGTCCCATGCATCGAGCTGCATGCACAAATCCGGGTCGGATTTGCAGGGAATACTTAACGTTCGATCGCCTTGTGCTTCGCCGCGCAGCTCTGCGTCGTCGATCTCAAAAGCGCCAATACGCACGCTGGTTTTCGTCATAGTGCTCTCCGGGTCGGTTGTCAAAATCTGGTATGACCAGTGCGATCACCCATTTTTGATCGTAGACAAGGAGAGCAAAATCGCCAGTAAAAAAATGCGCTTTTTTTCAGGCTGTGCGATCGTTACCGGTAAACAGACGGCCATCCCGAACCAGCTCGCGCGGATAGCTGTTTTTCAGCCTTGAACCGACTTTTTTTGCCAGCCCCAGCGGATATCCCTGATACGTTACGATCACTTCATCGCCTGACGGCGTGCTGTCCGGATAGACATCGCGACCACGGTACCACTCTTCGGCTTCCTGATGCGTCAGGGCAAAGGTATTCTCGCATCCGGCAAGGGCGATAACGGCCTCATGCTGCCAGCGATAGCCTTTGTTATGCACTTCAGCCAGGCGGATCCCGATTCGCGAAAAACGGACCTTTCCGATGAGCGGCTCGATCTGTGCCGGGAACAGCCATATCTCTTTATCACGCATCCAGGGGTGCAGACTCTCATCCCAGACCAGCCCAACCTTTTTGGCGGCGGCTTCAAGCTGTGCTGCATCGCGACCTTTAAGGGGAGCAAACGGGAAGTTGCCGACCTTAAATTTAGGCGCGGGCAGGGGCTCAACGGCCTGCGTTTTACGCAGACGCGCCACAAAGAACCCTTCACAGTCGTAAATCTGCGGGAACACGTGGAGGAAACCCTCCGGCGTGACCGCCTCCTGTGCCGAGGCAAACAGGTCGTTAAGCGGCAGAAACTCCACGGCATCCGGGTAGTTCGCTTTCAGCCACAGGCAGACGTCTTCGTTTTCATCGCGGTTTAAGGTGCACGTTGAATAGACCAGCGTACCGCCTGGACGCAGGGCATGGAATGCGCTCTCAATCAGCTCGCGCTGCGTGGCGGCGATCTCCAGGTTGCTCTCCACGGACCAGTTCTTTAACGCATCGGGATCTTTACGCACCACCCCTTCACCGGAGCAGGGGGCGTCCAGCAGAATGGCATCGAAGGCTTCCGGTAAGGCGGCGCCAAACACGCGTCCGTCAAAGTGCGTCAGGGCAACATTATGAATACCGCAGCGGCTGATGTTGGCATGCAGCACCTTCACGCGGCTGGCGGAAAACTCGTTGGCGAGGATCGCCCCGTGGTTACCCATCCGGGCGGCAATTTGCGTGGTTTTTGAGCCGGGCGCCGCGGCAACATCCATCACGCGTTCAGGCGCATTGCCATCGGCGAACAGGGCGGCCACCGGCAGCATCGAGCTGGCTTCCTGAATATAGAACAGACCGCTCAGATGTTCAGCGGTACTGCCCAGCGGCAGCGAGGCTTCGTCATCGCGTTCGATCCAGAAACCCTCGGCGCACCACGGGACCGGCGTAAGCTGCCAGCCGTACGGCGAGACCAGCGCCAGAAAATCATCGACGCTGATTTTCAGCGTGTTGACGCGAATACTTCGGCGTAACGGACGCTGGCAGGCGGCGATAAAATCGGCTAACGACAGGTGAGAGGGAAGCGCCTCGCGCATCTGCGCCAGGAATTGTTCAGGAAGAAATACGGAGTTTTGAGCCACGGGCACACCACAGGGAAAAGTTCAGGTGCGCAGTGTAACATAAAGGCTCCGGTGCGTTGACACCGGAGCCTGTCAGATTAACGCGGCAGGGCGGTTCCCCATTCACGCCACTCTTTCGGTTCGCTTTCGAGCAGCAGGAAGTGTTTACCCGGCTGCGCTTTTGGTGCCAGCGGCGTGCCCGGCGGCGTGGCAAACGCGATACCGCCGCGAATGAACTGGTTGAAGGTGCCGGTTTTCACCACGCCTCCCGTCAGGCCAAAGTCCAGCGAATAGCCGGACGCCAGCCAGAATACCGAGTTATTGCGGACCAGGTGCTGGTAGCGTTCGCTGATGCGTAACGCCACCATTACGCGGTCGGAGAGCGTACCGAGCGTCAGGCCCGTGACCGTACCCACCTCAATGCCGCGGAACAGTACCGGGGTGCCGATGCTCAGCGAGCCCGCTTCCGGCACTTCCACCACGATGCTCAGGCCGCCAAGGTAGCGCGAGTCGGTGATCGTGGCTTCCTGCAGCTCGAAATCACGACGGGCATTGCCCTGGCCCGGCTCAACGTTGATGTACGGCTGCAGGATGGTGTCGAGATGCTCAACGCCCGCGGCCGAGATCTGCGGCGTGACCACCGAGAAGCGCGAACCCGTCCGGGCGAAGGTCTGCACATATTCCGGGTACAGCACGGCGGTGGCCTGCACCTCGTTGCGCGAGGTAATCAGCGTCAGCTTCTGGATCTGCCCGATATCAATGCCGAGATAGCGAATTGGCATGCCTTCCGCCAGCTTGCCGGCATCGAACGCGTGCAGGGTAATCTGTCCACCCACGGCGCGTGCGGCGGTTTCGGACGGGAAGAGAATACGCTTATCGCCTTTACGCAGATTCGCGCCCGCGCCGCTGAGGTTATCGAAGCTAATCGCTCCGCGCAGCGCGCGTGAGAGCGGGGAGGCCTGCACGGTCAGCCCGTTACCGTTAAGCTGAACTTTCGCGCCGCCTTCGGCCCAGAAGACGCTGTTTGGCGTCAGCAGCTTGCGGTACTCCGGCTTGATATGCAGTTCGATATCAAACGCATCCGCACGCGGGCGAACGGTGATAACTTCCCCGACCTCAAACTTGCGGTAGAGCACCACGGAGCCCGCCTGTACGTCCGGCAGCGTCTCGGCGCTTAGCGTCAGCGTGGTGGTAGGGAGATCGCTCAGGCTGTTTTCAACCGCTTTCTCCAGGTTGGCATACAGCGGATAGCTGTCGCGAACGGGGCCTTTATCGCCGGGCAGAATGCGGATGCCGCCGTTAACCCATTCGCTGGCGCTGGCGCCGAGGAACTCCACGCCGTCCAGTCCCACCTTCACATCGACGCGACTGTTCACCACGAATTTGCTGTCACCGTGCACCAGGTCGCTGTACTGCGGATCGATGGCGACCGAGAAGGTCACGCCATTCGCGGAGAGCTTACGCTCCAGCACCTGACCGACCTGCACGCCGTGTAAAATTAACGGCTGACCGGCTTCGATTCCGTAACTTTCTGGCGCATTCAGGGTGACGGTCACTACGCCCGGCTTTTGCAGCAGGGATTTATCCGCCGGGGCAATCACGAAGCTATTGCTGGGTTCACCTTCGCCGGGGATGAGCTCAAACGTATTGCCGGTCAACAGCGTGCTGAGGCTGGCATCGTTCAGAGAGAGCTTTGGACTGCGCATTTCGATACGCGTTTTCTCGCGCAGGAGATCGACCACGCTCGGGTCGACAGTCATTTCGCCGGTGACCGAGCCGCCCGGGTTGAGCGTCATTTTGGTGAGCTGACCAACCTGCAACCCCTGATACATCAGCGGCGTCGAACCCGCTTTTAGCCCCTTAGCATCGGGCAGGGCGAGTTTAACGAGCACGCCGCGCTGGCTGTGCGCCAGGTCAGCGTACAATCCAAATGAGTCATCCGCGGTGGCGGGGCTTGAGTTTTCCGGGGAGTCAAAGGCAATGGCACCATTCACCAGCGCGGCCAGACTTTCCAGCTTCACTTTCGCACCGCTCAGGCTGACGTCCGCATCCACGCCGGAGACGTTCCAGAAGCGGCTGCCTTTTTTCACCAGATTGGTGAAGCGACGCTCGATCAGCACGTCGATGGTGACGCCCTGTTTATTCGGGTTGATCGCGTAATCGTACACGCGACCAACCGGGATTTTGCGGAAATAGACCAGCGAACCGCTGTTCAGAGAACCGAGGTCCGGCGCCTGCAGATGGATCATTAAATCGCCGTTGTTGAGGCGGTACTTGGGCTGTGTATCCAGGGCAACAAAGTGATCCTGCGGCTCACCTTTACCCGGCATCATGCCGATATAGTTACCGCCCACGAGCGCATCCAGCCCGGACACGCCGGCCAGAGAGGCTTTTGGCGTCACCAGCCAGAACTGCGTTTCGCTGCGCAGGGCATCCTGCATGTCAGATTTAATACTGACCCGCACCTGAATCTTGTTCAGCCCTTTTCCAAGGGAGATATCCTGAACCGTACCCACTTCAACCCCCTGGAAGCGAACGGGCGTTCGCCCGGCGACGATGCCGTCGGCGGTCTGAAAATCAATGGTGACGGTACTCCCGCGATCTTCATAGCTCGTCCAGATAAGCCAGCCTGCAATCATCAGGGCGATGACGGGCAGCAACCAGAATGGCGAAATGCGGCGTTTTGTTTTAATTCTCGCTTCAGTCGGCGAAGCGGGGGTTTCCTGACTCATGTGCATCCCAAAGTAAGCGGCTATCCAGCCATTCCACAGCAAGAATAGTCAATATCACCGCAGAGCCGAAATAAAAAGCCGCGGGTCCCATTGTAAAAGCAAGTAGCTGGTCGCGATTGATGAGCGACATCATCAGTGAAATCACGAACAGATCTAACATTGACCAGCGGCCAATCCAGGTGACGAACCGCAGCAGCAGAATGCGGGTCCGTAAGCCTTGTTCACATTTAAAGTGAATGCTGATGAGCAGGGTAAACATCACCACCACTTTGGTAAAGGGAACCAGGATACTGGCAATGAAGACGATCGCCGCCACCCCGACGTTGCTGTGCGCAAGGGAGATTATCCCGGAGAGGATAGTATCCTCCTGACGCCCGCCATTCACGTAAATGATGGAAATCGGCAACATATTGGCTGGGATTAGAAACACCAGGGAGGCGATCAGCGCGGCCCAGCATTTTTGCAGGCTGTTGTTGCGCCGCAGCCTCAACGGAATGTGGCACCGCGGGCAGCGACCACGCGCGTCGGGCAAGCCGGTATAGTGACATCCCAGACAGACGCGCAGATTTTCATCAGGACGCGTGGCGGGGCGCTGAGGGTAAAATCGCTCCCAGAGCTGTTCAACGTTCAGGTGGATAAGCGTCAGTATGCTCAGCAATACCAGGCTGATGAAAGCAAAGAGTCCGATGCCGGGCTGCAAAAAGGCGTAGTCCTGTACCTTTATTGACGCAACGCCCACGCCCACCAGATAAATATCCAGCATCACCCATTCTTTGAGCTTATCCAGCATCAGCAGAACCGGGCGAAGGTTCATACCGAGAATATTGCCAAACCACAGATACGCAATGGCGGCGACCAGCACCAGCGGCGCGCCAACGGTGCAGAACAGCACCATGGCAGCGGTGATGGGATCCCCCTGACGGGTCATCTGCCAGATACCCTGCAGTACGTTGGCGTCAATGCGCACGCCAAGCAGGTAGAGTTTCAGCAGCGGTTCGCTCCAGGCGAAGGGCATCAGCAGCAGCATGGTGACGGCCATGGCGGCGAGGCGGGTGAGCGACCAGTCGCGGCCATCGCGAATTTTGGCGTCGCAGCGGGGACAAAAGGCACTTTGGTGCGATTTCATCTTCGGCAACATAAAAAGCGTATCGCACTGGGGGCAACGCTGATAATGTGCACGTGGCAAAGCTTCGCTTACCGTATGGACAGTTATCTTTCTTGTCGGCGTAATTTTGGTTGTTTTTAAGGCCATCAGTTGCGCACAAATTAGTATTGTTGAAAGTTATAATAACTCATGAACGGATTCATCTTGAGCATGAGCGCATTTAATGCTTATTTTAATAGGCTATGCGGTAAATTTGTAAGACAACTAAGTGATTGGATAATGAACAAAACAGAATTCTACGCGGATCTGAACCGCGATTTTAAGGCATTGATGGCGGGTGAGACCAGCTTCTTAGCTACTCTGGCAAATACTAGCGCATTGCTGTTTGAACGTCTCTCTGACGTGAACTGGGCCGGCTTTTACCTCCTGGAAGGTGAAACGCTGGTGCTTGGCCCGTTCCAGGGCAAACTGGCCTGCGTGCGTATTCCGGTAGGGCGTGGCGTATGCGGCACTGCGGTGGCCGAAAATCAGGTCCAGCGTGTGGAAGATGTTCATGCGTTTGACGGGCATATTGCCTGTGATGCTGCCAGTAATTCTGAAATCGTTCTGCCGCTGGTGGTAAAAAATCAGATTATTGGCGTTCTGGATATCGACAGTACGGTCTTCAGTCGCTTTACAACCGAGGACGAACAGGGGCTACGCGAGCTGGTGGCGAATCTGGAAAACGTACTCGCTGCAACCGATTATCAAAAATTCTTTGCGAGCGTCGCAGGATAATCAACGGATAACGTAGCATTTACTGATAGCGTCATTATAATGACGCCTGTTCATGCCTGCGCTTGTTGGCAACGTCCGTTGTAATCAGGAAATTTCATGGAAAATCAACCTAAGTTGAATAGCAGTAAAGAAGTTATCGCATTTCTGGCCGAGCGTTTCCCGCAGTGCTTCAGCGCGGAAGGTGAAGCTCGTCCCCTGAAAGTCGGTATTTTTCAGGATCTGGTGGCGCGTGTTGAAGGGGAAATGAACCTCAGCAAAACTCAGCTGCGTTCCGCCTTACGTCTTTATACTTCGAGCTGGCGTTACCTGTACGGTATCAAACCAGGCGCGACCCGCGTGGACCTCGACGGCAACCCTTGCGGTGAGCTGGACGAGCAGCACGTTGAGCACGCGCGCAAGCAGCTTGAAGAAGCCAAAGCACGCGTTCAGGCACAACGTGCAGAACAGCAGGCGAAAAAACGCGAAGCCGCAGCTGCAAACGGCCAGGAAGAAGCGCCTCGTCGTGAGCGTAAACCACGCCCTGCGCCGCGCCGTCACGATAATAACGATCGCAAACCGCGTGCAGACAAACCAGCAGCAAAAGCCCCGCGTGCCCCTCGTGAAGAGCCGCGCCATACGCCGGTTTCTGACATTAACGCCCTGAGCGTAGGTCAGGCACTGAAGGTAAAAGCGGGTAACAATGCTATGGACGCCACCGTACTGGAAATCACCAAAGATGGCGTTCGTGTACAGCTGACTTCTGGTATGTCAATGATTGTACGCGCAGAACACTTGTTGTTCTGAAACGGAGGCCAAGCCTGGCATGAACACTTTTTTTAAGCTCACCGCGCTGGCGGGCCTGTTTGCCATAACAGGTCACGCTTTTGCAGTGGACGATATCACGCGTGTTGATCAAATTCCGGTACTCAAGGAAGAGACGCAACATGCGACGGTGAGCGAGCGCGTGACCTCACGTTTTACCCGCTCGCACTATCGTCAGTTCGATCTCGATCAGGCCTTTTCGGCCAAAATCTTTGACCGCTATCTGAACTTGCTGGATTACAGCCATAACGTTTTGCTCGCCAGCGATGTCGAGCAGTTCGCTAAGCGCAAATCCGAGGTGGGTGATGAGTTGCGTTCAGGCAAGCTGGATCTGTTTTACGATCTCTACAACCTGTCGCAAAAGCGCCGCTTTGAACGCTATCAGTACGCGCTGAAAGTGCTGGAACGTCCGATGGACTTCACCGGCACTGACACCTTTAACCTGGATCGCAGTAAAGCACCCTGGCCGAAAGATGAAGCCGAGTTGAATGCGCTGTGGGACGGTAAAGTTAAATACGACGAACTGAGCCTTAAGCTGACCGGCAAAGACGAAAAAGAGATCCGTGATACGCTGACGCGTCGTTACAAATTTGCCATTCGTCGTCTGGCGCAGACCAACAGTGAGGATGTTTTCTCACTCGCGATGACCGCCTTTGCGCACGAAATTGATCCGCACACCAACTATCTCTCTCCACGCAACACCGAACAGTTCAATACCGAGATGAGCCTGTCTCTGGAAGGTATCGGCGCGGTGCTGCAGATGGACGATGATTACACGGTGATCAATTCCATGGTCGCGGGTGGCCCGGCGTCCAAAAGCAAAGCGATTAGCGTAGGCGATCGCATTGTGGGTGTAGGACAAACAGGCCAGAACATGGTCGACGTGATCGGCTGGCGTCTCGATGACGTGGTTGCGCTGATCAAAGGTCCGAAAGGCAGCAAGGTTCGTCTGGAAATTCTGCCTGCCGGTAAAGGCACTAAAACCCGTATCGTTACCCTGACCCGCGAGCGTATCCGTCTGGAAGACCGCGCGGTGAAAATGTCGGTGAAAACCGTGGGTAAAGAGAAGGTCGGTGTCCTGGATATTCCTGGCTTCTACGTAGGGCTGACTGACGATGTGAAAGTTCAGCTGCAGAAGCTTGAGAAGCAGAACGTCAGCAGCATTATCATCGACCTGCGCAGTAACGGCGGCGGGGCGCTGACAGAAGCGGTTTCACTCTCCGGTCTGTTCATTCCATCTGGCCCGGTGGTTCAGGTGCGCGATAACAACGGTAAAGTGCGTGAAGATGCCGACAACGACGGTGTGGTCTACTACAAAGGCCCGCTGGTGGTCCTGGTTGACCGCTTCAGTGCTTCCGCGTCTGAAATCTTTGCCGCTGCAATGCAGGACTATGGCCGCGCGCTGATCGTCGGTGAGCCAACCTTCGGGAAAGGTACAGTACAGCAGTATCGCTCTCTGAATCGTATTTACGATCAGATGCTGCGTCCGGAATGGCCTGCGCTGGGCTCGGTTCAGTACACCATTCAGAAATTCTACCGCGTGAACGGCGGCAGTACGCAGCGTAAGGGCGTAACGCCGGACATCATGATGCCGACAGGCACGGAAGAGACGGAAACCGGCGAGAAGTTTGAAGATAACGCCTTGCCGTGGGACAGCATCAATGCCGCGACCTACGTGAAAGCGGGTGATATGACGCAATTTGGCCCAGAACTGCTGAAAGCGCATAACGACCGCATCGCGAAAGATCCGGAGTTCCAGTACATCATGAAGGACATTGCACGATTCAATGCCCTGAAAGATAAGCGGAATATCGTTTCTCTGAACTACGCACAGCGTGAGAAAGAGAACAACGAGGACGATGCAACCCGCCTGGCGCGTATCAACGATCGCTTCAAGCGCGAATGCAAGCCTCTGCTCAAGAAACTGGACGATCTGCCAAAAGATTACCAGGAGCCGGATCCGTATCTGGACGAGACGGTGCATATCGCTCTCGACCTGGCGAATCAGGAAAAAGAGAAACCAGCCGTACAGCCCGCTCCGGCAAAATAACCTCCCAACAGGCACAAGAAATTGTGCCTGTTTCTTTTTGTTCTGCATCCTTCCGTCAGTCAGATTTCCAATTGTGTAAAGTTGTGTCTTTCTGGTGACTTACGCCCGCCGGATGCTTGAAAATAGCCGCAATACCCATACGATGTGGGTAATCGCATAGTGCGTTTTGTTAAACTGAGGTAAAAAGAAAATTATGATGCGAATCGCGCTCTTCCTGCTCACCAACCTGGCGGTCATGGTGGTTTTCGGGCTCGTGCTAAGCCTGACAGGAATTCAGTCGAGCAGCGTTCAGGGTCTGTTGATTATGGCGCTGCTGTTTGGTTTTGGTGGCTCGTTCATCTCCCTGCTGATGTCGAAGTGGATGGCACTGAAATCGGTGGGTGGTGAGGTTATTGAACAGCCGCGTAACGATATGGAACAGTGGCTGATGAACACGGTGGCTCAGCAATCCCGTCAGGCCGGGATCGCCATGCCGCAGGTGGCGATTTACCATGCCCCGGACATCAACGCTTTCGCCACGGGTGCCCGTCGCGATGCGTCACTGGTTGCCGTCAGCACCGGATTGCTGCAGAACATGAGCCGTGACGAAGCCGAAGCGGTTATTGCCCACGAAATCAGCCATATCGCCAACGGTGACATGGTGACCATGACCCTGATTCAGGGCGTGGTGAACACCTTCGTGATCTTCATCTCCCGTATTCTGGCGCAGATCGCGGCAGGCTTTATGGGCGGAAACCGTGATGAAGGTGAAGAGAGCAACGGCAACCCGCTGATCTACTTCGCCGTTTCGATGGTACTGGAACTGGTATTCGGTATTCTGGCCAGCATCATCACCATGTGGTTCTCCCGCCACCGTGAATTCCACGCGGATGCCGGCTCGGCGAAGCTGGTTGGTCGTGAGAAGATGATTGCCGCGCTGCAGCGTCTGAAAACCAGCTACGAGCCGCAGGAAGCGAACAGCATGATGGCCTTCTGCATTAACGGTAAATCCAAATCGCTGAGCGAGCTGTTTATGTCTCACCCGCCGCTGGATAAACGTATCGAAGCGTTGCGCAGTGGGGAATATCTGAAGTAACGCTAAGAACTCTAATAAGCCGGGCAGGAGAACACTCCGCCCGGCTTTTTTTATGCCTGAACCCTGGGCTGGGTCACGCGCAGGCCGCTGACGACCGCCGCGAGCGAGGCAAGGGCTCCCGCGGTGAGAAGCGCAACATGGTTGCCGTTTTGCCCGGCGAGGTTAAACATCAGGGCGACCAGGGCTGCGCCGCTGCTTTGTCCCAGAAGGCGCGCGGTCCCCAGCATGCCGCTGGCACCACCGCTGCGATGGCGCGGCGCGGAGGTGATGATGGTGTGATTGTTAGGGGACTGGAACAGGCCAAACCCAGCGCCGCACAGGATCATGCGCCAGATGATGTCCAGATCGGTTGGCGAGGACGGTAGCAGCGCCAGCGCGAATAGGCCTGTCGCCATCACCGCAAGCCCCAATGCTCCCAGTAAACCGGCATGGACGCGTTCAATTAAGTAACCTGCCAGCGGCGCCATCACCATGGTAGCTAGTGGCCAGGGGGTTAACAGCAGGCCGGTCTCCACTTCTGAACGGCCGACCACGCTCTGCAGAAAGAAGGGCAGAGAAACCAGAGCCAGCATTTGGGCGCAGAACGAGCAGACAGACGTGCAAATGGAGAGGGAAAAAAGGGGAATACGCAGCAGATCCACCGGCAGTAAAGGCACGGGGAGAGTGAGCTGGCGGCGAACAAAGAAGAAGCCGATCGCCAGCAGGGAAATGAGCTCCGCGCCGGTAAGCATCAGAGACTGTCCCTGCGCAAAGCCGCTCAGCGCCGTAATCAGCAGGCCAAAGGTCAGGGCATTCATCACTGCACTCGCCACATCGAAGCGCGGCATGGTGCTTTTAGGGCCGTTAGCGGGAAGAAAGCGCAGGGCAAAGAATATAGCGACAATGCCCAGCGGCACGTTAATAGCAAACAGCCATTGCCATGACGCAACGGAAAGGATCGCCGCCGCAATAGTTGGCCCGGCGGCGGAAGAGACAGCGACAATAAACGAGTTTATCCCCATGCCGCGCCCCAGATGACGTTGGGGATAAATTAAGCGGATCAACGCCGTGTTTACGCTCATGAGCGCCGCGCCGCCAAAACCCTGCGCGATGCGGGCAAGCGTCAGGGTATGCAGCGAATCTGAAAGGGCGCATAGCAAGGACGTGAAGGTGAAAACCACCAGACCGCACTGATACACCCGACGGTAACCGAACATATCGCCCAGGAAAGAGAACGAGAGCAGGGAAACCACAATCGCAATCTGATATGCGTTAACGATCCATATCGAACTGGCGGGAGAGGCATGCAGGTCGCTGGCGATGGTTGGCAGGGCAACGTTCGCGATTGCGCCGTCAAGGACGGCCATTGAGATACCGATAATGATGGTCGCTATAGCGCCATACCGCTGGGGTAAAGGCAGGCCATCGGAAAGGGTCTTTTCCATTAGGATTAAAAAAGCTCAGCGTGAAATTATTCTCAGGATAACTATTTTAGCATTGTTACAGCCGCGATATGTCGCAGATTTGTAACGAAGTAAACGCGGATTGATTGCAGGTGACATGACGGGAACTTATAATAAAAACCGGTTCTGATTTTTATAAAACACTCTCTATGAGGTGGTAAATGGCTATTGCGGATTTGGATAAACAGCCAGATTCTGTTTCTTCCGTGCTGAAGGTGTTTGGCATCTTACAGGCGCTGGGGGAAGAGCGTGAAATAGGTATTACAGAGTTGTCGCAGCGCGTGATGATGTCTAAAAGCACCGTATATCGCTTTTTACAAACCATGAAGTCGCTGGGCTACGTTGCCCAGGAGGGCGAATCTGAAAAATACTCTCTGACGCTTAAGCTGTTTGAGCTGGGCGCTCGTGCGCTACAAAATGTTGACCTGATCCGCAGCGCTGATATCCAGATGCGTGAAATCTCTCGCCTGACCAAAGAGACCATCCATCTCGGTGCGCTGGATGAAGACAGCATTGTTTACATCCATAAAATCGACTCCATGTACAATTTGCGCATGTACTCGCGCATTGGTCGTCGCAACCCGCTCTACAGCACCGCGATTGGTAAGGTTCTGCTGGCCTGGCGCGATCGTGAGGAAGTGAAACAGATCCTCGAAGGCGTGGAATACAAGCAAAGTACCTCGCGAACCATTACCAGCACAGACGCGCTGTTAACGGTGCTCGATCGCGTACGCGAGCAGGGGTATGGCGAAGATAACGAAGAGCAGGAAGAAGGGCTGCGCTGTATCGGCGTTCCGGTTTTTGACCGCTTTGGCGTAGTAATCGCGGGCTTAAGTATCTCCTTCCCAACCTTACGCTTCTCCGAAGAGCGCCTGCATGAGTATGTGGCTATTCTGCACACTGCCGCACGTAAGATTTCTGAACAAATGGGTTATCACAACTACCCGTTTTAATCTCTGCTCGCATAAAAAAACGCCGCATCTGTTGCGGCGTTTTTTATATCAGTCATGTCACCGGCTGATTAGCCATTATCAATCACGACGGATGTCTTTCGCAGGACCGGACAGTTGGTCAAGCCAACGATCCCGCTGTCAGTATGCAGATATTGCGCAGTGCTCACGCCCTGTGCTGTTAAATATTTACATTGAATCCCTAACCCGGCTGCGTTTTCGGTGCTTCCAACAAGCACGCCATAACCCGTGAGCAGAAGGCCAATCCAGACGAAAGCCAGTGCAATAATTGTTCGAATAATGAAGCGCATCATTAACCTCTTTTGTCGTTGTTATCATAAAGCTAGCGTAAACGGTTTACACGATGAAACAAGTGCAGGATTCTGAAAAAAGTGCGATGGCGGTACAGTTAGTCCTTGTTTAAGATAAGCGTGTTAACCTCGTTACATCAGGTTTTTAGACGGAGTGTGGAGTGAAAAAAATACGCTGGGTAATTCTGATTATCGTGCTGATAGCGTGCGTGGTGTTATGGACGCAGACGATCAATGTGATGTGCGATCAGGATGTACAGTTTTTTAGCGGCGTTTGCGCAATCAATAAGTTTATTCCGTGGTAATACGCATTTTTTCTCAAGGTGATTTCCTTCCTTCGCGCCAGTGGTAAAATAGACGTTTTTATTGAGGTGGTGAAATGGGTGAGTTACTGAATTCAGGGCTGCTGAATATGGCATCCCTGATGATTTCTTTGGTTGTTCTGCTTGTGGGCCTGGTCATTTGGTTTTTTGTGAACCGCGCCAGCTCCCGTACTAACGAGCAGATTGAACTGCTGGAAGCGCTGCTCGATCAGCAAAAACGTCAGAATGCGCTGCTACGCCGTCTGTGTGAGGCTAACGAACCGGAAGAGAAAGACGCGCCGAAAGACGCGGTCGCTGAAGAAAGCAAAGACGAAGACGACTTTATCCGCCTGGTGGCTGAGCGTTAATCTTTTTATGCTGGGAGGTGGCTGTGGTCTGGAAAAATCCCTGGTATGACCCCTCCCTGAAACATCACACCCCGAACGGTTTTCGTAATACCGATCCTGTCGGACATCAACCCGGCGATCTTGACCGTTGGCGCAAAGCGCGTAAAGAGGCCGGTTTACCGAAGCCACCCGCGCTGGGCTATGAAGACTTTATCCAACAGTGGTGGCAACCGGTTGAGCTTACGCAACCTCATGAAGATGGGGTATGGTGGCTGGGACACGCGAGCGTAATGCTGCAGCTGGACGGCAATATCATCCTTACCGATCCGGTTTTATCACAGCGCGCTTCTCCACTCCCTTTCCTGGGACCCCAGCGCAAAACGCCTCCCGCGCTGTCAGTCTGTCAACTCAATCAGCTTGATGCGGTCGTCATCTCCCATAATCATTACGATCATCTTGATGATGCGACCATTCGCCGTATTCTCAAGCGCTTCCCCGAGGTCAGTTTTTTTGTTCCGCTGGGCCTGGCCGACTGGTTTCGCCGCCGGGGGGCAAAACGCGTGGTTGAGCTCGACTGGTGGCAGAGCTTCACCTGGCAGGGGATGACGCTGACCGCCGTACCGGCACAGCACTGGAGTATGCGCACGCCATGGAACCGCAATCGCTCATTATGGTGCGGCTGGGTTATGGAAGGTCGACATCATCGTTTCTGGTTCAGCGGAGATACGGGGTATTCGCCTGAACTGCTATTGATACCTGAACGCCTTGGCCATATTGATGCTGCCGCGTTACCAATAGGTGCCTATGCCCCACGATGGTTCATGGCTGTCCATCATATGGATCCGCAATCTGCGGTGGCATTGTGGCAGCAGCTGGGTTGTCCTCTGGCGTTTCCCATTCACTGGGGCGTGTTTGAACTGGCAGATGAAGCCCTCGATGAACCTGTGCGGGAGTTAACTGACGCGCTAGATAATTTAGCGCCAGTTAATCATTCTTTCAGGGTACTGAAAGTTGGTGAATATTTATCCTTATAAGCGAAGCGACAACGTAGTGCATATATTCTGTATGTAAACGCATGCAGGAATGTTTTATTTTTATCGAAACGTTTTGCTTGCCTTCTTTTGATGCAGAGTCATAAAAATTTCATTATTTTGGTGCATAACACTGTTTATTGGTTGGTGCATTTTAATACAGTTCGGCGCGGGTTATTAACAGTGTTTTTTCTCTGAAACAATTTGGTCGCGTTACAATGATTTAAGCATAAGTTTTCACAAATTGTTCTAACTCAATCAGGACGTAAGATTTCTTTTCCCGTTTGCTGGACTGTCAAGGCTCAATTGAAATGTCCGTTATCCAGCTCAATTAAAATGACCACTTTGATCTCTCATTCTCTTTACTGATAGACTTTCCTCCGACTGAAACAACAGGATGATTGAGCCCATGCTTCGATACGAGTTAACGCCGAACAATGCAGGTTTTATACTGTGGGGAGATTCAGAAGCCCTGAATGAATTACATGAACTCATTCATTACATCGTGGATGAAAGCCCACTGATTAAAGTTAAAGACGGATTTATGTTATCCCTTGCCTATGATATTCGTAAAGCACGGGAAGGTAATCGTCGTGTTGAGCAACATCAGTATGATCAACATGATACATATAAGCTTTATGGTGTTGAGCTTTTATGGCCTCTGGTCCTGGTACAGTCCTCAATACTCAGAAACTCAATGGGTTATATTCAGACAGACAAAAACCAGCTGTCTGTCATGTATGCCTTTGAATACCTGATAGAATCAGCATTAACAGAGTCTGAGAGAACAACGTCGAATGATATTATGCTAACAGTAAAATATGCATCAGACTCTGATTTTAATTTCATTGAGGATAATATTGACAGCAGGTGCTGCTATTTTATCAGCCTATCTCCGGAGCAAAGAAAAAAGCAGTTAATCAGTATTGTTCGTTCTTTTCATTCATTATGGGGTAAGTATGCCCGTGAAAAGCAGGACATAAAGATGCTGAACGAAATGAATAATACATCATGGGTCTGGCCGGACAATATCAACTGGTGAGCAACCACTGTCCGGCCAGTGAGTACCATCAGCGGGCTCTTTTACCAAAAATGTCCTCTGAACGTGACTGAAGCTGTTTGAGTGCTTCGAGCATGTCATCATTATCCAGTGAGCGCTGGGATTTCTTCCCTTCCTGCTTTGGCCGTCGTCGGGAAGGGCCATCTCCAGCGGGAATTGACTGAGAGCGCGTGTTATCCCGCTTGCTCTGCACCAGACTGATAAACTCCAGGGTTCGGCCAAGACGCTTGTTATCGACAATCGCGCCCTGGTCGATTTCTGACAGTCGGTCGTAGGTAGAGTAGGGAAGTAGCGTACCGTTCAGGCGCAGCTCTTTTCTGCCATCAGGATAGTGATACACATCGATATATTTACCTATTGCACGGCGACTCAGTTCGCTGTCTTCAATCAGGTACAACATTTTATCATATTGTATCGTCAACGATTTTGAGACTTTACGTTTTTCACGAACAGTGAAAATAAGCCCCAGGTCCTCATCATGTTCTACAGCACGGTGTACGTCAAAATCATGTCGCGGTACTTTGCCAAAACGGCGGTTATAGTCAGCCATATAGGCCTCAGCGAAGTCATTTGCAGCCTCCATTGAACAAATGCCCTGTAACCGCAGCTCTTTGACCAGACGATCCTGTAAAGTGAGGTGAGCTCGTTCTACACGCCCTTTGGCGGGACTGGTTTCTGCACAGATAGTCTGGATGTTCAGTTCATGCATGGCTCGCCCAAACTGAGTATGCCCGTCTCCGCCTGTGGCGTGTTTATTGTTAACACGAAAAACACCGGCTTTATCGCTGTACAGTGCCAGCGGTTTACCATGCTTATCGATATAGCGCCGCGTGGCTTCGAAGTAAGAAAACGTGGACTCCGATTTAACAAACAACAGTTCCATCAGTTTGCTGGTTGCATCATCAACATAGACCAGCGCGGTGCAGGCCGGGCCACGGCCTTCAAACCAGTCGTGATCACAGCCATCTATTTGTATCAGCTCACCAGTACACGGACGCCGGTACCGTGGTTGAGGGATCCTTGCGGCACGTTGTTTACGGGGAACCCATAAGCCAGCCCGCACCATGATGCGCCGGACAGTTTCTTTGCCAAGAAACAGTCCGTGGAGTTCTTCGAGCTTTTCACGCGCCAGAGTCGGACCGAAATCAGCATAACGCGTCTTGATCAGTTCCAGAGCCTGATCTGCGAGCCCGGGTGGCAACTGGCGGTTACCACGCATGCCACATCGTCTGCTGGCCATACCAAGCGGTCCGCCTTCACGGTAACGGGCAAGAAGTCTGCGGCATTGCCTGTCGCTGATACCGAGGTGCTCGGCCGCACGGCGCGTTGTGATGCGACGTTCAATGACGTCCTGTATAATCTTGATCCGGTTGATCTCTTTCAAAGTAAACACTCCTGAGCTTTCTGCGCTCATGATATGCCTCCCGGTAGTTTAAACGGACCAGTGAAGCTTACCATAGCGCGGACATCTGAATTGAGCCACAGGCGGACATTACTATTGAGCCATTACAATATTGGTGCGCATAATGTATATTATGTTAAATTAAATATGGGCATCAGAGAATAAGCCATAAACCGTTCAGTTCAGTCAAAACCCTCATAGCTGCCTTCCCTCTCACATCAATACAGTGGCCTTTTGGCCACTGTATCGGTTACTGAGGAAGTTATCTTTTATTCAGATATTTATTGAAAAATGCCGTGATGTTATCGAACGGGATCTTATCCATACGATCATATAAATCGACATGCGTGGCATCTTTAACAATCAGAAGCTCTTTTGGCTGATTTGCCGCTTCATAAGCCGTTCTGGAGAAGTAAAGCGAATGCGCTTTTTCGCCATGAATGAACAGGATTGGACGCGGAGAAATTTCCTTAATGTAAGTCATCAGCGGGAAATTCATGAAGGACATTGGCGTTGTCACGGACCATGAATTGCCAGAGTTGACGGCTCGTGGATGATATCCGCGCTTAGTCATGTAGTAGTCTGCATAGTCCACGAGGAACTGTACTTCACCGCCCTTCAGCTTATTGTAGGCTGGCTGGTAGGCCGGTTTGCCGTTTGCCGCATCTTCCCAGCGCTGTAAGCTCATCTTCTCCAGGGCCTGCTCGCGTTGCTCCGGTGTTACGCTGTCATTATAACCTTTCGACATCACGCGGCTCATATCGTACATGGTGCTTGCAACCAGTGCTTTTACGCGTTTATCCACGGCAACAGCATTCAGGGCAATCCCCCCCATACCACAGATACCTATGACACCGATACGTTCACGATCCACATAAGATTGCAGTCCAATAAAATCGACTGCTGCCATAAAGTCTTCGGTATTAATATCAGGTGAAGCAATATTGCGGGGTTCCCCACTACTTTCACCGGAATAAGACGGATCAAATGCCAGCGTCACGAATCCGCGCTCGGCTAAGGTTTGCGCATAGAGACCAGAGGCCTGCTCTTTTACCGCGCCAAAAGGCCCGGAAATAACAAGTGCAGCAAGCTTCTTATTTCCGCGATCTTTTGGGAGATACACATCAGCAGCCAGCGTAATGCCGTAACGGTTTTTAAAAGTCACTTTTTGATGATCCACTTTGTCGCTCCTTGGGAAGGTTTTATCCCACGTCTGAACCAGACGCGTTGAAGAGTCTGTTGCGCCTGGTGCAGGCTGGGCGAACGCAGCTTCTGTTGAAATCAGAGCCATCGCTCCGGCAAGGAGTGCGCCATTTAAGAATCGCGTTGAAGATTTTGTCGTCATGCTATTAAAACCTTTCATTCAGTGAATTCAGGGTTGTTATTTTGGGAGTCTTTAACGAAAGGTGTTATTAAAATACTCTGCATTATTTGCCCGATCCTCTAAACCTTATGCCAAAGCGTATATTTCAGTTTTCATAACTGCTACGTTGATTACGTTGTAAAATGTGAGGCATTACAGAATGATTTCAGACAAGTCGGTTGAGAAACTACTCGGTAAGCTTTCCCGGGATATCGCGTCACCTTTACGTGTCGAGGAGTTGGCAAGCCGCGTGCAAATGAGCACGCCCTCTTTCCACCAACACTTCAGGCAGCTTGCGGGAATGAGCCCGCTACGGTATCAGAAATGGCTGCGCCTCAATGAAGCCAGGCGACTGATGCTGAATGAACATTACGATGTCACCACAGCAGCCTATGCTGTCGGTTACGAAAGCCTGTCCCATTTCAGCCGGGAGTATACGCGGATGTTCGGTCAATCGCCTAAAAGGGATATTACAGAATTAAGAGAGTCTGCGGGTAAGGTTTAATACCCCCTGGTATCGTTTACATTTTAGTCAAGCAATATCATTTGCTCACCGAGTTAACGCTGCTATTATCTAAGTCTTAGTGTTCGAATCATAAATTTCTTCAATAAATTACCCTGCTAATTAATTGTCCTCACGGAATGAAGGAGCTTCCCCGATGAACTTACCAGGTCAGCAGTCGCCTGACAGCACCCTTCCCTCTTATGACCTCTCGCGTAGCTTAGGCCTTCAAGCGGGTACTGATATCGATTTTAAAAAGCTGGCCGCCCAACTCGACTGCACGCGTAATTTTTACAATGTCGGCATCATTTTTGATGATGGAAAACAACGCTGGCTGGTACGCCCTTCACGCCGCATTGCAGATGTGAATCAGAGCACCGTCAGCCATGTGGTAATCAGTAAAATTCCGGATGCTAAGGAAATCAGTGCAGAAAAAGCTGTGGTGGCGACGCTAACGACTCCCTCACTTGCTACGGAAATTACTTCAACCGGTTTTGCCTGTGGCGCGATGCTTGTTACGCTTGTCATGGCGTTTGGTGCCGGTGCGGCAGTGCCTTTTACCGCTGGCGGGTCCGGTGTGATTGCCGCGATTAGCCTGTCCGGTACGCTGGCAACTGGCGCACAATGCATGATTGGCGCGGGCCGTCTGCTGGCAATCCATAACGATCATGGTTCTGATGTTGCCTGGCTCGACAGCAGGACTGGTATGTAGCTACCACGACAGTTCTGGATGTCATTTCGCTGGCTGCGGCAGGAACCGCACTGCGAAGTACTTTAGAAACGTACAAGCTGATGAAAGCGGCATCCTCAAGTAAAGTTACCGCCTGGTTCCAAAGCCTCAGTCGTGCTGAGCGTAAGCGCATCACGGAAGAGATCATCAAAGCGCAAAATCCAGGTATTTCCAGCGCCGGCGTGAAGGCAGCGATCCGCGCAGGCGTCTACCCGAAACGTTTCCCCAGCGAATCATTACAAAAATCACTGCAACGTGAGCTGATGAGTGCCGTGAACAACGCATCGGCCTTTGTGGGCAGTTCACTCACGGGGACGATCCGCAATCCTCAAAACACCGTCCAGTCCGGGCGCTATGTAGTCGGTCTGTTGCAGTCATTTTCGCCTAACTAAACGCTGAGTATTCAAATGGTTAAAGTTTTTTCCCGCCGCCTGCAACACTGTAACGAGGTGGCTACCAGCATAAGCAATGCCTCCCCGACACAGCTGCAACAGCTAAAAACTGTGTTGGCTGACGAAATGGGCAAACCTGTAGGTCTACACGCCATGGGTATTCCAGCGGCGATCAGTACCCTCGGGGTAATTGTCAGTTTCGCTATTCCTCAGCTGTGGCTGGGGTATGGCGTACTAGCCGGACTCGACCAGCCAGCGGAACACGTATTCGTCTGGGTTGTCCTGATCGCCCTTCTGTTCGCTGGCCTTAACGGCGTGACGATGTTTATGATTGGCAAAGGCAGCATGCGCGCCGTGCGGTTACACCTTACGCTGGCGGTGATAAGCCTGGTATTAACGGCAGCCTATCTGCTGGTCGCGCTGAGCGGTAGCGCTGCTCCTGGCGTCAGTCTGACCGCGGCGCTAGTGAGTATCGTCATGCTAATGCTTAGCGGCAGCTGTATCCTTTCCACCCCCTTCTATAAGATGCTGCTGTTTACTCTACATAATCGTGCCTGGCGCAAGCTTCTCAGCCAGACGCGTGCTAAAACAGCGCGCTAAGCGTTCATCTCGTAAAAAACCCGCCGCTACCGGCGGGTTTTTTTATGGCTTTTTATGCCTGCGCAGCCAAATTAACTTATACGCCGCAGGAATAATAAACAGCGATAGCAGCGGCGCCGTGATCATCCCGCCAATCATAGGTGCCGCTATCCGACTCATGACTTCTGACCCTGCGCCCGTCCCCCACAGAATGGGCAGCAGACCGGCAATGATCACCGCGACGGTCATTGCCTTTGGTCGCACGCGCAGTACGGCGCCATGGTAAAGGGCGTCATCCAGCGCCTGTTCTGTGAACGTGTCCCGATGGGACAACGCCGGCTGAGCCTCAACGGCATGACGCAAATACATCAGCATGACCACCCCAAATTCTGCTGCCACCCCGGCCAGAGCGATAAAACCGGTGCCGGTTGCCACAGACATATGGAAGCCCTGCCAGTAAAGGAACCAAATTCCCCCGACCAGGGCGAACGGCAGACTCATCAGGATCAGCAGCGCTTCATCCACGCGACGGAACGCCAGATACAGCAGAATGAAGATGATCATCACCGTCATCGGCACCATCAGCTTCAGTTTCTTGTTGGCGTGTTCGAGCAGCTCAAACTGCCCGGAGAATGAGACGCTGGTGCCCGGCCTCAGCTTTACGTTCTGACTAATAGCCGTCTTAATGTCGTTCACCACCGACACCATATCCCTGCCGCGGGCATCGATATAAATCCAGCTTGCAGGCCGGGCATTCTCCGTTTTCAGCATCGTGGGGCCGGAAACCACGTTGATATCCGCCACATCGCCCAGCGTGATCTGCTGTTTCATCGGCGTCAGGATCGGCATCTGCTTTAACGTGCTCGGGCTGTTCCGGTAGTCCTGAGGATAGCGGATATTAATCGGGTACCGGGCGACGCCTTCCACCGTTTCCCCTACCGTCGCGCCGCCGATGGCCGAGGAGACAAAGAGCTGCACATCGCCCACCGTCATCCCATAGCGCGAGGCTTTTTCCCGGTTGATATCGACGTCAATGTAGCGCCCGCCCTCCAGACGTTCAGCCAGGGCAGACACCACGCCCGGCACCGTTTTGGCTACCGTCTCGATGTTCTGCGCCGTGGCGTCAATATCCGACAGAACGGTACCCGACACCTTGATACCAATCGGGCTTTTGATCCCGGTCGAAAGCATATCGATGCGGTTACGAATGGGCGGAACCCAGAGGTTCGCCAGGCCGGGCAACCGAACGGTCTTATCGAGCTCGTCAATAATCTTGTCAATCGTCATGCCGGACCGCCACTCATTCTCAGGCTTGAGCTGAATGGTGGTTTCCACCATTTCGAGCGGCGCGGAATCCGTTGCCGTTTCGGCCTTGCCGGTTTTGCCAAACACCGAGGCCACTTCAGGTACGGTTTTGATGAGTTTGTCCGTGGTCTGTAACAGCGCGGCCGCTTCTGCCGGAGAAACGCCCGGCAACGTTGACGGCATATACAGCAGATCGCCTTCGTTGATCTTCGGCAGGAACTCGCCGCCCACGTGGCTGAGAGGCCAGATCACCGTGAAGATGGACAAGGCCGCAACCAGCAGGGTTGTTTTTGGCCAGCGGAGCACCTTAATCAGTAGCGGGTGATAGGCTTTAATCAGTAGCCTGTTCAACGGGTTACTGGTCTCAGCGGGAATCTTACCCCGGATCCAGAACCCCATCAGGATGGGGATAACGATGATGGCCAGCGCAGCCGCACCCGCCATGGAGTACGTTTTGGTGAAAGCCAGCGGACCAAACAGCCGCCCTTCCTGCCCCTCAAGAGTAAAGATGGGAATGAAGGATAAGGTGATGATCAGCAGGCTGATAAACAGCGCCGGGCCAACCTCGACAGAGGCATTGGTGATCACCTTCCAGCGGGTGGCGTTATCAATCTGCTCTCCCGGATGCTGGTGATCCCACTCTTCCAGCCGTTTGTGCGCGTTTTCAATCATGACGATGGCGGCATCCACCATCGCGCCGACGGCAATGGCAATGCCTCCCAGCGACATAATGTTGGCGTTCAGCCCCTGGAAATGCATGACGATAAAGGCAATACACAGGCCAAGCGGCAGAGAGATAATCGCGACCAGCGCAGATCGAACGTGCCACAGGAACAGGGCGCAGACGATGGCCACCACGATAAACTCTTCAAGCAGTTTGGAACTCAGGTTGTCGATTGCCCGATCGATGAGCTGGCTGCGATCGTAGGTGGTCACAATCTCAACCCCTTCCGGCAGGCTGGCCTTCAGCGTCTCCAGCTTATCTCTCACCGCCGTGATGACTTCACGCGCATTTTTGCCCGAACGCAGGATCACCACGCCACCCGCAACTTCCCCCTGCCCGTTCAGCTCGGCAATACCGCGGCGCATTTCCGGACCCGTTTGTACGCGGGCGACATCCCGAAGGTAAATCGGTACCCCGTTCTCGCCGGTTTTCAGGACGATGTTATTGAAATCGTCCATCGTCTGCAGATAGCCGCTGGCGCGGACCATATACTCCGCTTCCGCCATTTCAACTGACGATCCCCCCGCCTCCTGGTTAGACGACTCAAGGGCCTGCTTAACCTCCGGCAGGCTAATGCCGTACTGAGCCAGTTTTAACGGATTAACCTGGATCTGATACTGCTTCACCACGCCGCCGACGGAGGCCACTTCGGCCACGTTCGGGATAGTTTTCAATTCAAATTTCAGGAACCAGTCCTGCAATGAGCGCAACTCAGCGAGATCGTGTTTTCCGCTGCGATCCACCAGCGCATACTCAAATATCCAGCCCACGCCCGTGGCATCTGGACCAATTTCAGAGCTCACGCCGGCAGGCAGCTTGCCCTGAACCTGGTTCAGATACTCCAGCACGCGCGAACGGGCCCAGTACAAATCGGTGCCGTCTTCAAAAATGACGTACACGTACGAATCGCCAAACTGCGAAAAACCGCGCACGGTCTTTGCGCCGGGAACCGACAGCATGGTGGTCGTGAGTGGATAGGTGACCTGGTTTTCAACAATCTGCGGGGCCTGGCCGGGATAGCTGGTTTTGATAATCACCTGAACGTCAGAGAGATCGGGCAAGGCATCGACTGGCGTGTTAATAATCGTCCAGGTGCCCCAGACGCTGAGGAACAGCGCCCCCATCATGACCAGGAAACGGTTGGCGACCGACCGCCGGATAATCCATTCAATCATCATCGTCTCCTTAATGGCCAGAGTGCGCGTCGTCAGCGGCTTCAGCGTGACGCATGCGCTCCAGCGCGCCGGTAATATTGGCCTCCGAGTCAATCAGGAACAGACCGCTGACCACTACCGACTCCCCCTCTTCCAGTCCGCTACCAATGCCGGACTGCTGCTGAGATTCATGCAGAACGTGGATCCTTTTCGGGACAAAATTCCCGTCCGCATCAATCGTAATAACGCGCTGTTCTTTGCCGGTATCGATAACGGCCTGGGAGGGGATCAGCAGCATTTCCTGGCTTTGGGTGTTCAGCTTCAGGTAGGCATTCATGCCCGGTTTAAGCAGCTCATCCTTGTTATCGACCTGCAGGCGCACCTGCAGCGTACGGGTGGTTGGATCCACGCTCGGCAGAAGACTCCATTTTTCAACCGGGAAGGATTTATCCGGATAAGCCGGTATCGAAACAGCAAACTGCGAGGTCTCTTTCAGCAGATAAGCAATGGATTCAGGCACTGCCGCGCCGATCCAGACCGGATCCATCCCCTGAATTTGCGCCACCACCTTATCTTTGGAAATATTCATGCCGGTACGCAGGTCAAAGGCCGTGATCGCTCCGTCGATCGGCGCCCTGATGGTAAACCGGGTCTGGATAGTGCGGGTCGCACGCAGTCTCTGAATATCCTCATCCGGCATACCCGCCAGCCGAAGCCGTTCGAGAACCCCTTTGATTTGCGTCGGCGTTCCGCCGGTACCGGATAACAGCAGAAACTCGCTCTGCGCCTCTACCCAGTCAGGAATGGTTATATCAACGAGCGGCGTGCCTTTCTTCACCTTATCGCCCGTCGTCAGCGGGTACACTTTCTCCACGAAGCCTTCCGCGCGCGCCTGCACAATGACAAACTGATAGTCGTTGTAGCTGACGTTGGCCGGGATGGTCTGGGCATAGTTCAGCGTTCCGCGCGTCACCTTTTGCGTTTTTAATCCCAGGTTCTGAACCTGTGTCGGATCAATACGGATACCGGCACTGCTTTTATTGTCGTTTTCATCCGCATATTTCGGTACCAGATCCATATCCATAAACGGCGATTTACCGGGCTTATCGAATTTTACGTCTGGCTTCATCGGGTCATACCAGAAAAGCACCTTTCTTTCAGAAACGCTATTTTCTGTTTTTTCAGATGAATGAAAAACCTGCCATGCCGTCACCGATATCAGCCCTCCCGCAATAAGGCTGCTGACTATCACGGCAGCATATTTTATTTTTAATGAGGCCATGCCGCGTCTCGCTATTTAATGCTCTTGAGTAAAGAGAGATTGCCCTGCTGAACAAACGAGAAATTCACGTGACTGCCGACTTTTAAGGCATTGATACTCTCGTCAGCCTGAATAAAGGTAAAACGCATGGTCATCGCGGGCCAGCCAATTTCCGGGATCGCTTCATGGGAAATCGTGACTTTTTTATTCGTGAGATCAATGTCCTTCACGATGCCGGTTCCCGTGATGACCTGCTCTGAGGTCCCTTCGCTGGCAGCACTCATCATCTCGTGCTGATGAACCTCAGCCTGGAGGCTGGCAGAAAACACAATGGAGATCGCACCAAATACAACGGCCTTAAGTGAATTGCGCATGGTTATTTTCCTGTTTAATTAAATAAGGTTATTCGACCCAACCGCCGCCGAGCGCGGTGAAGAGATTAATTTCATTAACCTGCCGGGCATAAATAAGGTCGAGAATATTTTGCTGGGTAGAGAAAAGAGAACGCTCCGCGTCAAGCACTTCGATATAGCTGACCGCGCCGCTGGAATATAGCCCTCTGGCACGTTGAAGCGTGATGCGGAGCGAATCCAGATACCGCTGTTGTGCAGCAAGCTGCTGGTTAATGCTGTCCCGCAGCGCGAGCGCGTCGGCAACCTGTTTGAAGGCGGACTGAATTTTTTGTTCGTAATTAACCACCGACTGCTGCTGGCGAATTTCGGCCAGCTTCAGGTTGGCCTTATTTCTGCCCGCATTAAAAATGGGAATTTCGATTTTAGGAATAAAATTCCACATCCCGCTCCCTGACGTGAACAGGCTGGACAACTCCGTGCTTCCGGTTGATAGCCCGCTGGTGAGAGATATGGACGGGAAAAAGGCGGCGCGCGCCGCGCCGATATTCGCATCGGCCGCTTTAAGCTGATACTCCGCCTCCATAATATCCGGGCGCTGCAGCAGTATCGCGGAGGAAAGATGAGGAGGCAGTTTTACCGGGGCGACATCGCTGGCGTTCATGCCGCCGTCGCCCGGGAGCGCGCGATACGTGCCGAGGATCAGCTGCAGGGCATTATTGGCCTGCGCCAGCTCCCCCTCTCTTTTGGCAATCTCTGCCTGCGTGCTTTCGATCTGTCCCCGGGCCTGTTCCAGCGCCAGGACGTTCGTACTGCCCGTCACCAGCTGCTGCTCAACGAAAGCATAAGACTGCTGGTAATTTGTCAGCGTATCCTGCGCGATGCGCAGCTGTTTATACGCCAGCTGCTGGTTAAAATAGCTCTGCGACACGTTAGAGACGAGCAGGATATGCACCGCGCGACGGGCCTCTTCGCTGGCGAAAAAGTTTTGTCGGTCGGCATCGCTCATGTTCTTCAGCTTGCCGAAGAAATCGAGTTCATAGCTAAGCGCGAGGCCCGCGTCGTACTGCTGCGCGGTGGGTTTGTCACTTTTCAGCCCGCCGCTGTACGTGATGCCCGAGGAGGCATTCAGCTGAGGGTAGCGATCCGCATCCGTCACGTTGAACTGCGCCCGGGCCTCTTCGACCTTCAGGACGGCCATTTTCAGATCGCGATTGTTCTTCAGGGCCTCCGTAATCAGCCCCGCAACCTGAGGATCGACGAAAAAGTTGCGCCAGCCGGTGTCCTGATACCCAGCCGCCGCGGGCGTCAGGCCGTTACGGGAGAGCGAAAACTGCCGGGGGACAGGTGCTTCCGGCCGCTGGTACTCCGGGGCCAGCGAGACGCAGCCTGCCAGAATAAATACCGTACTGATGCTTAGTCGTTTTAACAGGAACATAACGGTTCAAATAAAGTCCAGAGTAGTTTTAGGGCTACTCTACGGAACGCATCCTGTTTGACGGGTGACAGGATAATGACAATGTTGTCATTTTTAACGTAAGTCATTGTTAACGGCGGTACGCTCACTAGAATGTCATCAGCAGCCAGTCAGGGGAGCACGATGAAAATACTGATCGTCGAAGACGAAATGAAAACCGGTGAGTACCTGAGTAAGGGGCTGACGGAAGCGGGGTTTGTTGTAGACCACGCGGATAACGGCCTGAACGGCTACCATCTCGCTATGACCGCGGAATACGATCTGCTGATTCTGGATATCATGCTGCCCGATGTGAACGGCTGGGATATTGTCCGCATGCTCCGCTCGGCCGGTAAAGGGATGCCCATCCTGTTACTCACGGCCCTCGGGACGATTGAACACCGGGTTAAAGGACTTGAGCTGGGCGCGGATGATTATCTGATTAAGCCTTTCGCCTTTGCGGAGCTGCTTGCCCGGGTAAGGACGCTGTTGAGGCGCGGAAATACGGTTATTGCGGAAAGCCAGCTTCAGGTGGCTGACCTGACGGTTGACCTCGTGTCGAGAAAAGTCAGCCGGGCCGGGAGCCGCATCCTGTTAACCAGCAAAGAGTTCAGCCTGCTGGAGTTTTTCATGCGTCATCAGGGTGAGGTGCTTCCCCGCTCCCTGATTGCCTCCCAGGTGTGGGACATGAATTTTGACAGCGACACTAACGCGATTGATGTGGCGGTAAAGCGGCTGCGCGCGAAAATCGATAACGATTTTGAACCGAAGCTGATCCAGACGGTGCGCGGCGTGGGCTATATGCTGGAGGTACCGGATGCGCGTTAAGCTTGCCAGGCGCCCTTTCTCACTTGCCCTGCGGCTGACCTTCTTCATCAGCCTCTCCACGATACTGGCCTTTTTCGCCTTTACCTGGTTTATGCTGCATTCCGTTGAAAAGCATTTCGCCGAGCAGGATGTCAGCGATCTGCAGCAAATCAGCACCGCGATGCACCGCATCCTGCAGTCTCCGGGCGATCCTGACCAAAAGAAAATCAGTAAAATCAAAGAGTCGATGGCCAGCTACCGCAACGTGGCCGTCCTGCTCCTGGATCCGCAGGGAAATACCCTGTTCAGCTCGGCGCAAGGGGCGACACTGCGCCCTGCGATGAACACGGCGGATTTTAGCGAACACCGCCGCGCGCAGGATGTGTTTCTCTGGACGGTTGAAGACCCTGTCGAAAACATGCACGCCGGGTCCAACATCAAAATGGAAACGTACCGGATTATCGCCTCCTCAGGCACGGCGACGCTTCAGGGTAAACCCCAGAACTACGTTATGCTGATCGGGCTCTCCATTAATTTTCATCTCCACTACCTTGAGGCGCTGAAAAAAAACCTTCTGGCGATTGCCGCCGTTATCAGCCTGCTGATTATTCTTGTTATCCGCATCGCGGTGCGCCAGGGACATTTGCCCCTGCGTAACGTCAGCAACGCCATTAAAAACATCACCTCCGAAAATCTGGATGCACGACTGGAGCCGACACGCGTTCCGATTGAGCTGGAACAGCTGGTCATCTCCTTCAACCATATGATCGAAAAGATTGAAGATGTCTTTACCCGCCAGGCCAATTTCTCTGCCGATATCGCGCACGAGATCAGAACGCCTATCACCAATCTGGTGACGCAGACTGAAATCGCACTGAGTCAGGATCGAACACAAAAGGAACTTGAGGATGTCCTCTATTCCAGTCTTGAAGAGTATAACCGGATGACCAAAATGGTCAGCGATATGTTGTTCCTGGCACAGGCTGATAATAATCAGCTGATACCTGACAGGGTCATGTTTGACCTCAGAGCGGAAGTCATAAAAGTTTTCGAGTTTTTCGAAGCCTGGGCCGAAGAACGCAATATTGCGCTCAAATTTAACGGAATGCCCTGTCTGGTTGAAGGAGATCCGCAAATGTTCAGAAGAGCGATCAATAATCTTTTATCCAACGCCCTGCGTTATACCCCTGAGGGACAGGCAATCACCGTTTCAATAAGAAATCAGGGAAGCTTTTTTGACCTTGTGATTGAAAATCCGGGGAAACCAATCCCTGAAGATCATTTATCAAAGTTGTTTGACCGTTTTTATCGGGTGGATCCGTCCAGACAACGAAAAGGAGAAGGCAGCGGCATCGGTCTTGCCATTGTGAAGTCAATCGTGGAAGCACATCACGGAAGAGTGCATGTGGAATCGGATGTACGCTCGACGCGATTTATTTTATCCCTACCCAGACTGGAGAAAATAATTCAGGATCCCCAACACTGAGAATAAATATTTAAATGACAGAGATGTCATTAGCCTGTCATGCTGCAAACAGAAGCCATTCGATAAAATCAGTGCGACTTATCAGGAAGATCGGCCGAAGCGCACCGCCGCATTTTCAGTGCAGGCTGAATGCGATTGTTGTATCCGTGCTTTTACCCTTTCATTGCGACGCTATAACTTCACGCACGTAAAGCGGATATCCTCTGGCCACAGTGCGTTGCTTTGCATACATATCTCTTTAGCGTTTTCGCTGTTCTGCGCCCTGTAGATCATCATCAGGCTGAAGTTGACATCAGGGCTATTGTGAACCTTCCTATAATGCTCGGCCCAGGACTGGAAGCGAGTTAATAAATCAGGATCTCTGGTCAAATTGAACCGCAGCAGCAGAGCTACGTGGCGGTCAAAATCCAGCCTGTCATGTTGACTCCAGGGATTGAGTAATGTTCCAACAGCCATGCTTTCATCCCTGGCCAGCGGTGCAAGCCCATGTTGCTCAATAGTGGTCATTTGCACTTCGGTTACGACACCGGTTGCCATAAATATCAAAACGGCACTCGCGGCCAAAACGCGTAATATTCTGTTGGCCCTCATCATGTTGCCCTGGCCGACATTTTTAACCGGCATCGCTGTTGGGCCGTTAATTCCCAGCAGGATGACAAGAGCCAGACCATGCGTCACTGATTGATAGAGCGGATACTCCAGATTCATGTGTAGCGCAATGGGTAATAACATCGCCAGACCAATCCATCGACGCCCTCCCCGACTCCACAGCCTTTTCAGCATGCCGCCGATCATCAGAATCACACCCGCGACGGCAACGAGCCCCCCTTCCATCCATGTATAGAAAAATTCATTGTGTGGATAGAGAATCGTCTTGCTTTCCAGTCCTCGAGTCGCCTGTTGCGCCAATTGGGCGAGTAATGCTTCAAAACTGCCGTAGCCATTGCCGATGACAGGATGGTTCTGGATTAGCTGCCAGGTCAATTGCAATATATACCAGCGTTGACTATCGGAATCACCTTTATCAACCACGCCAGGCGCAAAACCAGGAAATAACCGTGGACCAACGTGAAGCGCGACAAGACCCAGAACGATACCCGCTAACATCAGCAACAGAGAAACATAACCGTGGCGACGGCGCTTTTTGTTTGCTGCTACCAGCACGAGCAGGCAGCCCAGGATAGCGCCAAGATAACCTGCCCGGCTTTGCAACAACACCAGCATGGCCGGTAGCATAACCAGTGACAGGGAACAGAAACGCGTTACCCACTTCTGGCGCGCCGTTGTATTAAGCCAAAGGGCACAAACCGTGCCGGTGGCTAAAAAAGAAGCCAGAACGTTTACCTGCTGGAAGATGCCGTACGGGCGTCCGCCGGGCAGTGTCGCCATATCAGTCAATTGATACAGACAGAAAATGGTCTGTAAAAAGGCCGATATCACCATAATCAGCAGCCAGTGACGTCTGATAATGGGCGTTATGGGGCTTTTAAGCAGTTCCAGCCAGACGATGAGCAGCCCCCACAGCGCCATCACTTTCGTCGCGGCGTTCCACTGCCAGGCGGAAGACGGCGACCATAGCAGCGGCAGTGACCAGAGAATGGCTCCCGTTATAATCAGTTGGGTGCCAGCAGGATAAATAAATTTCACCCTTCGTTCGGTGAGTGAACCCCACAGCACCATGAGCGCCATCGCGCACCAGGCCAGTAGATTTTGGGGTAACGCCAGTCCGGAGCCCCCCTGATTCGGTAATAGCCAGAGCAGACCACCGCATAACCAGACGCCAGCGATAAAAAGTAGACCGCGGCGCGGTGAATGATAATTACAGTTTATATTTAACATGACTATTTTCATAAAAATCGGGGCGGAAATATTTCCGCCCCGTAAAAGGAAAGCAGGATTATTTGGGCATTACTGTTGGGTCATGACCATGACCGCGCTGGCGGTGAACGCGCCGGTGGGAATATCTTTCACCGCCACCGCTGAATCACGAATAGCCTGAAAACCGAGGTCGACCGTATTCGATCCGCTTTTCAGGTTAATTGTGGCTTTGCTGGTTGGGGAAACGGCGGCGTTGTTATAAATAATCGCCGTGCCTACCCCATTTGCTGAGGTTTTTACTGCCTGCGTGCTGCCAATGGTAATCGCCGTATAGGTGATATTCATTGAGACGGTGACGTCGCCACCTGTGCAACTCACCGGGATATTAATATGTTTGGCGGTGCTGGAACTGGGTATTGTTGGTAGCGTGGAGCGATCCAGTGAACCCAACGAGACACTTAAGGCGTTACCGCTGTTAATGGTACAGGAGGTATTTACTACGGGCGTTGGCGGGAGTTTTTGACCGGTACATTTTCCGTAAGTATTCAGAAAGTAGATTTGTCCATCCGGGCCTTTTAAGGTATCGCAGGCATCAAAAGAGGTAGTACCCTCAGATTGCCAACTACCTGATGTTCCGGGATTTACATCCTGATTATTTAACGGTTTAGAGGCGTCAATATATCGAGCTTGTGACGCATAACCTACAAGTGTTTTGCCATCACTGGTAACGCCTCTTACACCAACGGTGTAATATCCAGAAACCGGGACGTAATAGGTACCCTGTAGACTAACACTACATCTTCCTTGTTGATAAGTATGATAGTTGGTCATACTGCCTCTTGATGCAACATGGCGTGGCAATCCGCAGGCGTTATCAACGGAATACCCCATGACTGTCGCTGTCGCACTACCCTGACACATTAACATCACGATGATAGAAGCAAAAACATTAATTATCACCGTAATAGAATGATGAAATTGTTTATATATATTCACTCTATTATCTCTTAATTAAGGATAGGCCAGCATAAAGGTAGACACCGCGGTAAAATTCCCCGGTGTAATGGTTTCCTGCCGCAGATGGGTCGGTTCCCCCTGAATATAGGCCATGAGGGTAAAGGTATTGTCACCGCTGTTCAGTACATGTTCCGGTGTCGGTTTATTAAACGGTACCGCGATGCCGTCTTCGGTCTCCACACCAATTGCGATCCCCGCCGCTTCCCCTGTCACCGCTAACAGCCCGGGCAGTTCAGTGCTCTCTGTGCCTTTAAATGTGATCGAGGCTTTACTGGCTATCGATAAATCACAGTCCGTCAGGGTAATGGTGAACGGTACGCCTTTGGTACGGGCATAGGCATACAAATCCGGTTCCATGATCATGTCAAAATCGACGCTCAGATCGGTGGTCAGTGGGTCCAGCCCGCAGGGCGCGCTGGTCAATGTCCCGCTAAAGTGCAGGTTATCCTCAATCGCCAGAGCGGGCGTGATGGTCAGGCCGGATGCGACAAGTAATGCCGCTATTCCCCGGCTTGTCGCCTTCACGAGTCGTATGTTCATGGTTGTGCCTCAGAAATAATCCGCGGTTAATGTCGCAACGGCCGTAAACGTCTGTTCGCTCAGCACTTTATTCGGATCTTTAACCGGTACAGCGCTCAGCACCAGGGATTGCAGGCCGCCAAGCGTTGTTTTCAGCGGCTGGTTGAGCTTCATCGGCACGCCGTTAGCCTGAATCTGGATACCCAGCCCGTCAGCAGATGTCGTAACGGCGGCGTCATCGAAAATTTCGGCCACCCCGCTCACCTGAATATTGAGTGCGGAATCATCCGGCGCGCCGTGGCAGTCAACGGTATAGGGGATGTCCTGTTTATTGTCGATGCCGTTCACTTTACCCACGCTGATGCTGCCAAACGACACATCGATCACCTCATCGCCTGAAACGGTACAGGGCGTGGTAATGATAAATGTGCCTTTAAAATTGACAGACATCTGATCGCCAACCTGCGCGGCATGCGGCGTCCCGGTCAGCAGCAAACCAGATAAGGTGACAATGTGGAGTATTCTCTTCATAACCGTCTGTTCAATTAAACGAAAGTTGCAATGTGGCAGAAGCCGTGAACGTATCGCCATTTGTCACCTGTTTACTGTTTGTGGTGCTGACTTGCACCAGCTGCGCCTCAAGCGTGGGTGGCTTGCTTTGGTCGATGGTGAACCACTTCCCGGAAGCTTGCGGGGCGCCATTGACTAACAGTTCGACGCCAAGCATCCCTTTGTCTATCTCAATCACGTCGGTTCCGTTGTAAGCTTTATAGCTGCCCGATAGACTGGCCAATTGCATTTGAAGAAGCCCCGCGGTATCACCGGTACAGGTAAAATCGCTGGTAATCGATTTACGGTAATTCCCATCCAGCGTCATGGTGTCCGTCCCCTGCGGGAGCAATTTCACATCACCAAAGTCGACCGTCAGGCTGTCGCCCTGATTAAACTGACAAGAACCGTTTGCCACCAGAGTGCCATCGATATTGATGTTTAATGAGTAGGTGTCGCCTTTATTTGCCTGGCTTACCGTCGGGACCAGCAGCACCAGTGCGAGGAGCGGTGTACGGGCAAGGCGAATAAACGACATCACGCGTGAACTAGTCATAACTGATTCCGAAATCAACTGAGGCGCGAAATTCTCCCGCAATCAGCGGGGCGATGGTACGAACAGGGATAACGGTATAGGTCAGCTCATCACTGCCCGTCGTCACAAACTGCGGCTTGCCCCGCATCCCGGGAATAACGATTCTGCCGTTGTTATCCAGAATGCGAAGGCCGACGCCAGACATTCCGGCGATCAGTAATAACGTGGGATCGTCAGGATCCGTCGCGCCCATGAAGCTTACGGTGACCACCGGTTGGGTTTCATCCCATGTCGATGGCCCTATTCGACCGCGACGTTGCAGGCCACCGGTGCTTTCGCAACCCAGAAGACGAAAAACGATTTGTGTCGGATTGCCGGTATCGCCCGGACGTTTCATCGCCCCCAGCGCCGAGTTATCCATTACCACATCCTGCAGCTTTGAACGCATGCTGATCAGGCAACTTCCGTTACGCAGAACGCCATGAACGTGCAATTGACCATTCTCACCCTGGACATTCCAGTCATCGACAGCCAGAGCATTATTCGCCAAGCTGCCGCTCAGAAGCAGACTCAACGCACACGTGCGCGAGTAACGGTAAATTGCTTTTCCGTTCACAGGTTGCTCTCCTTAACCCGCGTTAACATGGTCCACTGCACAGGTATTCCCCGCACAGTTAAAAACAAGTTTCGGCCGGCCACCGTAATCATTTACGGAAGTCAGTACCGGGTGTGCGCCCAGTGAAGCCGCGGTTGCGCCCAGCGCAATGCTTTCTTTAGGCGCGACCATTACAGGTTTAAAACTCTCGATATCACCGCCCTTCTCTGACGTCGCTGCCGCGACAATCGTCAGGTAGTAAGGCGTGGGATTGCTTAACCGGAATCCTTCACCCTGACGAGTTAAGGTGAGTTTTTTCGCGGCCTCGTTCTCCATCCCGTTTTGTAACTGCAACGCTTCCGGGCGGTAAAAGAGTTTGACGCGGGTTTGCAGCGCAAGCTGAAGCGTATTGGGTTTAGAACTCTTCGGTGGAATTTCGCGTACGTTAAAATAAAACAACGATTCTCTGTCCTGCGGCAACGCCTGAGCGTTATTACCCTGAATTTTCACCTGACCTTTAGCGCCTGGCTCAACGCGTTGCACCGGCGGTAATGCCATAAACGGCGTCTCGGTTTTATTGCCGTTACTGTCCTCAATCCAGGACTGGGCCAGATAAGGCAAGGATTTATTTTGATTCGTTACGGTCACACTCATTGATTTCTGATTGCCGCTATAAATCACCCGGGTGCGATCCAGCGCAATGGCTGCATTTACCTGCTGCGCGACCAATGCCAGTGCGAGTACACCCAGCGTTAGACCGATCTTTTTCTGCACAAAACACATAACTCACTCTCTTTATTACAAAATGATAATGACGGTTTTGCCTGATCCCATCACCACGATCAGCGTGAGAGGCAAGGCAACAACAGATTTTTGATTGTTTCCGGCAGCGATGGCGGCAACTCGATGTAACATTGCACGTCGTTGCCCCAGTACACGTCCATGCGCTCTCCAGGACGTATACCTGAAAGCCAGACGCTGCCGTTTTCGGCGACAATCCCTGTTGTCATGTTGTCTCCATTGCGTACTTCTGCGCCAAACGGCGGTTCGCTGCCGTCAGCCAGTTTGATCACCGCCATGCCCTTCTGCCCGGCGAGAATGCCAAAGGCACGGTAGCCAATCGCGCCTTCCGTTAACGTGTCCTGCACAACTGAACGTGTGGCATCGACGTTTTCCGGCAGGCTGTCCAGATCAATGCTCACGCTGCTCCGGTAGTAGCTGCTAACATCCGCAACGACCGCCTTACCGAAGGCATTGGTACGAACGATCCCCGCCATGCCCTGCACGGGAACGCCTTCCACTCCTGCCGTATCGACGAGCATTCGGGTTCCTCCCGTTGCATTGGTTCTGTGTAGCGCCGCCCCCCTGGCGGTAGCGGTAACGCCTCCTTGTAGCGACAGACTTGCGGCGCTGGTTTTGCTGCCGGTATAGCTGGCATTGGCGGTCACACTTGCGCTATCGCCATCATGAGTAAAGTACCCGCTCCCGGTACCTCGGCCGTCAGTCGTGCTGCCGGCATTAACCTGGTAATAATTGTTGGCGTCAATGCGCTGGTAATAACCCACCGTATTGCTACTGCTGTCTCCGCTGTACTGGCCGTTGTAGCTCACTGTTGCGCCGTTGGACCACGGCACAGACAAGCTCAGATAGACGCCATCATCTTTAGAGTCGTCATATTCTGTTCTGTAGGCAGACAGTGTCAGGCTAATGTTCTTAAACCGACTGACGTCAAAAAAGTTCGATAGCGAAACGTTCCAGGTGTTCGTCGCTTCCCTGTCCCAGTATGTCTGGTGGCTATAGTTCAGAAACGCGCTCATGTTCTGTTCGCGGAACTGTTTATTCATGGTGATGGTGTACAGTTCTTTGTCGCGCCCACCGTTATCGCCGTTGTGATAGCGGCGGTCCAGATACTGAGACATGCTCATAAAGTCACGTTCTGAGAAACGGTAACCCGCAAAGGTCACCTGACTATCAAACTCATCAAAGCGTTTCGAATAGCTGACGCGAAATGATTTACCGCTTAATGTGTCCTGATTCGGAATCGCGGCCCGGGACTGAGTGACGTCAAAGGAAATTGCCCCAAACATCAACAGATCGCGCCCGACCCCCAGGGAGAGCGCGTTATAGTCCCCTGCGAGTAGCGTTCCGCCATATAATGACCAGCCGCTATTCACGCCCCATGATGCTTCGCCAGTGGCAAAATTTGGCCCCTGAGAATGGTGGTCATAATCAGAGGGTTTCCCCATAGCGACCCGGTAACGTACCAGGCCTGGCCGCGTCAGATAAGGAATGGAGGCGGTATCGACCTGAAAGGTTTGGGTTGCGCCATCCTGCTCTTCCACTTTGACATCCAGTTTTCCGGATACGGCCGAGTTGAGATCCTGAATACGAAACGGACCTGGCGCGACAGTGGTTTCATAAATTACGCGGCCCTGCTGGCTGATAGTCACTTTGGCGTTCGTCTTCGCGACACCTACCACTTCCGGTGCATATCCGCGAAGATTGGGCGGCAGCTGGTTATCGTCAGTAGACAGGCTGGCGCCGGTAAAACGGAAACTGTCAAACAGTGAGGAATTTAAATAGTCTTCTCCCAGCACCAATTTTGCCCGCAGTGCGGTGATGGCCCGATAGGTATAAACCCGGCTCCAGTCCCAGCTTTGCTGTTTTTGACTCTCATTTCCTGTGTTGCGTATGTATTGCGCTTGCCAGTCACCCCGAAGGCGCCAGGCACCCAGATTCGCGCCAGTCGTGCCGTTACCCGTGACGGAATTGGAACGTTGTTCCTGTTGTTTCGACGACGTTGCATTGACGGTGTAATCAAACAGTACGCCCGGAATTCCCTCATCCCAGCGAGAAGGCGGATCCCAGTTTTCGGCCGTATACTCCAGGTATGCCTGAGGAATGCTGAGATAGAGTGTACTTGTCCCCAGATCGGCTCTGGCTACCATTCCTTCCAGAGAATGAAGATTCAGACACTGTCCGTTATGCCACCATGAAACACCTTTAACGATGGACTCTTTCAGGCCAATTTGTAAGACATGCTCGGCTGTGAGGCAAACTTCGCTCCCTTTCGGATCATCTTCAGGCGGGAAATACTCTACCGTCTGATCCGGTATGTCGGTTTTATTGACCTTTAGCGTAAGCTGATACTTGCCGGGCATTAAATAACCCGCCCGGGAAAACTGGCTTAAATCAACATTATTCCGCTCTTTAATGTCGAGTACATCAGTATTAAATTCGACATTACCTTCAGCGTGAACGCCTTTTACTGCCAGAAACGCAAGAATTACACCAACCGCTACAGGGTGTAACTTGCCCAGAAAGATGGTTTTATTGACTTTTTTCATTTTCAAAAGTAATCAACTTTGAAACGTATCGTGGCCGTATACTCACCCGCTTTCAGGCGGTCGCGATTACCCATAAGACGCAACTGGTATTTAAGAATTTGTGAACCGTTGCTCAATGTACCCGGAGGGAGCGCTTTCCCTGGTTGCGCCACATTTCCGGCGTCATCCGTAATTTCAAGCCCTACGCCTGATGCGCCGTCAACGGAAAAAAGTCCATCTGAAGATGGACCATCAAACGTCGTCTGGAAATGGGATGACAGGGTTTGCGCATCCTTATTATATGCAGATTGCAATTGACCAGCGTTAACGAAAAGGGATTTTTATTTCCACGACCGTTGTGAATAATTTCACCCACGGTCGTGGTCATCATTTCAATGCTTTGCTCACGATCGACGGTGGCGATAGCGCATGGTGTATCAATTATACTTCCCTGCATATTGACAATGCCGTGGCCTTGATCGGCCTGTGCATGGCGAGGGTTATGTGCCGCCGCCACGCACGGTATCAATATACAGGGAAATATAATCACTCGAAGTCCAGATAATAATATCATTAAAATACACTCTGGTTTCATGAAAAAAAGTGCCAGTGATTAAGACAATTAACTAATCACCGGCACAATAACAGGGTTAATTACTTGCGTAATAAGTCATGCCGGGATTATGGGTAATCCAGTGCGAAGCTGGCAATAGCCTGGAATTTACCCGGGACGATTGTCGCAGACGCGCCATCACCCTTAAGGAAAGCAGCAAACGTCAGGTCGTTATCACCATTCAGCAGTGATTGCGCCGGAGAAGCCTGGCCCAGTTTAATCGGAGTACCGGTGTCCGTCGTAATTGCAACAGAAGCACCTTTTGCGGTGCCCTGAATACCGAGCAGATCCGGGTTAGCCGCAGATGCGGTGCCAGAGAACGTGGTGGTCACTGTCTTTTTGGTTGTCGTATCACACTGTTGCAGTTTGATAGCGAAAACCTGTGGAATAGATGTGCCGCCATCTTCCAGCGCCAGGTTAGAGATCTGACCCAAATCAACGGTTTGGTCAGCACTGTCTGGTGTAATGGAGCAAGGCGCATCAATAATAGAACCCGTAAACGTAACGGTACCATGTCCCTGATCTTTTGCATTCGCATTTGCGATTATAGCACCAGCTATCATCGCAATCGCGAGAGCGATTTTCTTTGCCTTCATATAATAACTCTCTTCAATAAGATATTGCCCATTTGGGTTCATTGCTTTCTCAGTTTTCTGACAAGAGCAATGTGTATATATTCTTTCCTTTCGATGGGGTCGCTTCAACAACAACACAGTGTCAAATGAGACTCAAAAAAGATTATATAATGGCAAGATATGCAGACTTGAGGGTTTCAATCCATCTCTGTTCTCGGGCCGCTTATTTCAGAAGAACAAAAAGAATTGACGTTATTTTAGTTACAGGGGAATTGATATGGCTTATTTATATTAGTGGTTAATTTAATAAGACGCAATACGCAGGCGTGCTGGCTAACCGCCGAATAATCCCACCATCACGCGGGGGAAAGCACGATTGGGCTTGCCATCGTGAACCCCATCGTCAGCGCACAGCGCGGCACACCTCCAGTACCTTCTCCCTGAGCCATCGATGTCCCGGATCCCTTTCCATGCGCGGATGCCACATTTGTGACACCGTAATGCTCCGGGTTTTAAACGGCAGTTCAAAGACGTGCACGCGCTCGTTCATCGGCTGATTGAGCAGGTATAACGCCGGCACCATGGCAATCAGATCGGAGGCCAGCGCCACGGATAACGCCGTCGGAAACCCGGGCACCACGCTGGCGATCTTGCGCTTTATCCCCCGTTCCGCCAGCGCGTCATCGACAAACCCGTGCAGCGATCCGTCCGGTGAGGCCACCACGTGGCCCCACGCGACATAATCGTCAAGGCTGACGTCAGGCTGTAATGACAGCGGATGTCCCTTGCGCACCGCGCCAACAAACCGATCCTGAAAGAGCCGTTGCAGCCGTATTTCCGGCCCCATATTGCTCTGCACGCCGATCTCCAGGTCGACCAGCCCCTCACGCAAATAGCGCGAGGTTTTTTCAGGTTTCGGCGAGAAGCGGATGCACACCCCGGGCGCAACGCTCGCCACCGCCGCAATCAGCAGTGGCCCAAACGCCACCACAAAACCGTCGTTGGCTCTGATGGTGAACAGCCGCTCGAGACTTTCCACCTTCAGCGCGTCGGTGGAGGGCTGCAGCACAGCCTTCGCCTCATGCACGGCGCTTCTGGCGCGGTCCCGCGTGGCTTCGGCCCAGGGCGTCAGCACCATATGACGACCGGCCCGTACCAGGATCGGATCGCCGGTCACCTCCCGCAGCCTGCTCAGGGTGCGGCTCATGGCGGAGGTACTGAGGTTCAAACGTCGCGCCGCGCCCGCCACGCTGGCTTCGGCAAGCAAAACGTCGAGCGCAACCAGAAGGTTAAAATCAGGATCGGACACGGTAGCTCCTCAGATATGGCGTTACATGCAATGATTAAGTGCAAATGCTGCGTCTTCCGCCCTGTATACCGCATGATTATAGTTTCGTCATCACGATTCTTATTCGGAGTAACGACGATGACGCTATTTTCAAACCTGCCCGGCGATGAAGGCTTACCCGGGCATGAACGCGCCCGGGTCCTGGCCGCCGTTATGACCACCACGCTGATGGGCGTCTTTGACGGCACCATGATCAACATCGCGCTGCCCTCCATGGCAAGGGCGATGCAGGTGCCCGCGAACGTGGCGGTCTGGTTCGCCAACGGTTATCTGCTGTCAGCGGCGATGACGCTGGCCATTTTCGCCGCGCTGGCGGCGCGCGTGGGCTATCGCCGGGTATTTCTTGCCGGGCTTGCCACCTTTACGCTCACCTCGCTGGGCTGCGCGCTGGCAACAACGCCGGAAATGTTAACCGGGATGCGAATTCTGCAGGGCATAGGCGGCGCGGCGACCCTGAGTATCGCTCCGGCGATCCTGCGGTCCGTTTTTCCGGGGCGACTGCTGGGCCGTATTCTGGGGCTGCACGCCCTGCTTATCGCCTCCAGCACGGCAGTTGCCCCCGTGCTGGGCGGAACCATACTGGACGCGCTGAGCTGGCAGTGGCTGTTCGCCATTAACCTTATTCCGGGCAGCATCGCCCTGCTGTTGGCATGGCGGGCCTTGCCGCGGGAATCGGCCGTTGACCGCACCCCCTTTGACGCGCCGGGCGCCGTGCTCTCCGCCGTCCTGTTAGGTTCGGCGATCATGATGGCCGACAGCCTTCAGCACGTGACGCAACACATTAACCGGCAGGCCGTCTTCTGGGGCGTTCTCGCGCTGGTCAGCGCCTTCGCCTTTACCTGGCGTATCCGGCGCGTGCAACATCCGTTACTGCCCCCGGTGATATTCAGCAACGGGCGCTTCACCCTCGCCGCGCTGACCTCGCTGGCCTCGTTTGTCAGTCAGGGCATCACATTTGTCGCGCTGCCTTTCCTGTTTCAGAGCGTGTATGGCTACAGCCCGGTGGTGTCAGCGCTGCTGTTTACCCCGTGGCCGATTGGCATCGTGCTGATCGCGCCGCACGCGGGTCGCTGGGCGGATACGATCTCCGCGCCGCTGATCTCGACCCTCGGGCTGATGGTATTTGTCGGTGGGCTGGTCCTGCTGGCCACCCTGCCGGACAATCCTTCCGCGTGGAACATCTGCCTGCGCAGCCTGGTTTGCGGGATTGGCTTCGGCTGCTTCCAGAGCCCCAATAACCGGGAAATGCTCTCTAACGTGGCGCGGGAACATGCCAGCTATGCTTCCGGCGTGTTGTCTATCGTCAGGACGTTTGGGCAGTGTCTCGGCGCCGCAGTGGTGGGCGTGCTGCTGGCCGCCACTGCCGGGGCAGACCATCAAACGCTTGACGACCGGGCCGTGCATCTGGCGCTGTGGATAGCCGTCATCGCCTCAACGGGATCGGTGATATTTAGCCTGAGCAGGCTGCGCCCTGCGGTTCGGGCATCCGCCTGATTCACCCGGAAAGAAAGACGGCGCGTTTTTTTACTCCAGCGCCAGCAGCGCAAAGCTCGCCAGCCAGTGCCCGCCGCTGTAGTGGCTGCCGACCACATGCTCTACGCTAGCCGTCAGGTGTTTCGCTACCGCCTCGCGCAGCGCCTGCTGCGCCGGATGGTTGGCGGGAAGCGCTCTGGCAATATGCTTCATGCACCAGGCGCGGCTGAGGTTTAATCCGTCCAGATGGGCAATTTTCGGGTCGGTACGGTCGCTCACTTCCGCCGGATTCATCAGTGCCGTAACGGCGCCCACCTCCGGCAGAAACGCGTCAAACCAGGCCGGGAAGTCTTCAGATACCTTGCTCATCAGCAGCGCCTCCGTCAGCGCCCCGGAAATATACTCATCTCCGCCGGGCTCGTAGTGGGCCGGATAACGCGTGTCGGCGAGATAAAACCGCTCCGCCGCCGTCACAATCGCCTGTTCGAGCCCGCTGTCTTCCACGGCTCGCGCGTAATCGAGCGCCAGCGCCAGGGCAAACGCCGTGTTGTAGTGCGTCCCGACGCGGATCGGGTAGGTGAGCTTGCCGAGATAATCCACCAGCCTGTCGCGAATATCCTGGGTCAAAGGCTCCAGCGTTTGATACCAGACCGCGGCCTGCGGCAGCGACGACTGCTTTAGCTCCTGGGCCAGCGCCAGCAGCCAGCCGTAGCCATACGGACGCTCAAACGAGGCGCGGAACGGCGCGGTAAAATAGGCCAGCTCCTTCGCCACGTTCTCTTCGGTCAGATGCTCGTCGACAAGCGCGACGATCGCGTCCCGGCACGGCAGCGCCGGGTAGAGGCGCAGGCAGCGCAGCAGCAGCCAGTAGCCGTGTACCGCCGAGTGCCAGTCGAAACAGCCATAGAAAACCGGGTGCAGCTCGCGCGGCGGCAGTACGTCGCCATCATCATTCAGCAGGTGCATGATGTGGTTCGGATATTCCTGTCGCAAATAGGTTAAAGGCATGCGGGCAAACGCGTCGGCCTGATGTTGCGTTAATTCCATAACAGCTCCTTAGCGAAACACGAGGAAATACATGAGGAACACGTTCACCACCAGCAGGGTTAACGCGGTCGGGATCTGGATCTTGATCACCTGATATTTGTCTTTCAGCTCCAGCAGCGCGGCGGGAACGATGTTGAAGTTAGCGGCCATCGGCGTCATCAGCGTGCCGCAGTAGCCCGCGTACATGCCAATCGCCAGCAGCGGCGCCGGGTTGCCGTGATGCACGTTAATCAGGAACGGCAAGGCGATCCCCGCGCTCAGCACCGGGAAGGCCGCAAACGCATTTCCCATGATCATGGTAAACAGCGCCATCCCCACGCAGTAAATCACCACCAGCATAAAGCGGTTATCCGGGTTAACGAACAGGCTCACCACCTTCTGCACCGAATCACCGGTGTTGGCCGCCACGAACACGCCGCCGAGCATGGCGAGCATTTGCGGCAGGATCACCGCCCAGCCGATGGTATCGACAAGACGACGAGACTGGCGAATGGCGTGCAGCGGCGTGCCTTTGGTCAGCCACCAGCCGGTGAGGATCGCCGCGACGCAGGCCACGCACAGCGCCGCAAGGGTGAGCTGTTTCTGATCGAGCAGGAACACGCCGCCAATCGACACGCCCTTCAGGAACAGCGTCCCGATAACCGTCACCACCGGGATCATCAGTGCGGGCAGGAATAGCCAGTTTTTAAGGCGGTTTGACGACGCGAGACGTTCGTCTTCGGTGGACATTTTATAGTGCCCTTTCCCGACAAGACCAAAACCCGCCAGCAGCGCGATAGCGATAACGCCCCCGCCGATTATTCGGTACGCCAGCGATTTGCCCAGCTCCTGCACCATCAGGTCACCGAACAGGAAGATCCCGCCGAATAAAAACCAGAACAGCGCCGTGGTAAAACGCTTCGGATTGGCGCGATCGCGAAGGGTCATCACAACCAGCAGCATCACGACAAAGCCGATCAGGTAGTACACGCGGTTAATGGTGATAAGCGTCATCATTGCGCGGCCTCCTGCGAGCTCTGCTCTGCACGCCAGGCCATGACGTCGCGACGGATGCTGGCATCCAGGCGCAGCAGGCGCGTCATATGAATAACCAATGCCGCGATGGCGGTTGGGATGGCCCACAGGCCGATATGCAGCGGTTCGATGCCCGCAATACCGTTTTCTTTCAGGAACGCGTCGATCAGCAGCACCGCGCCAAAGGCAATAAAGATATCTTCCCCAAAGAAGACCGCAATGTTGTCGCACGCGGCGGCATGGGCTTTGATTTTGTCACGGATGTGCTGCGGCAGCTCGCCGTATTCGTTCAGCGCCGCCCCTTCGGCCATCGGCGCCAGCAGCGGGCGCACCGTCTGGGCATGACCGCCCAGCGACATCAGCCCCAGCGCGGCGGTGCCTTCACGGGCGACAAAATAGAGCATCAGAATACGCGCCGAGGTGGCGCTGGCGATCTTCGCCACCCAGGCCTGGGCGCGCTCCTTGAGACCGTAATATTCCAGCAGACCAATCACGGGCAGGATCAGAATGAAGGTCGCCAGCGATCGGCTATTCACGAACTTTTCGCCAAAGGTCTCCAGCAGCATCCCGAAATCCATACCGACCAGCAGACCCGTTGCCAGCCCCGACACCACGACCACCAGCAGCGGGTTGAAGCGCAGTGCAAAACCAATAACCACGATCGGTATCCCGATCAGCGGCAGCAGCGTAGTACCGTCCATAACGTTTACCCTATCGAAAGTGAGCGTTGCGCGCCGACGGCTATTTTTTTAATTTGCGGCGAGCGATGTTGTGTTTTGTTGGCAGGCTTCGCAAAACCTGCGCTAAAAAGCTATATCTGAACCTCAAAAACATGTAAACAAATTATCAATAAAATGTTCTTATTTTATCGATGAGTTTACATTTCTGGCTAAGGAACGTTATGACCTCGAAAAAGAGTGCTTCACCCGATCGCGACGATATCAACGATGGCCGGATCGTCTCTTCCCGCCATCTGGTGTCCGAGCGCTGCGCGGAGCTGTCAGAGCTGGAGTACGCGCTGATCATGACCAGCAACGCGTTCAATAAATGGATGGTGCGCTGCATGACAGCAGCCGGCGAACCCGATATGGGCGCATTTGACGTCTCGCTGCTGCATCATGTGAACCACCGCGACCGCAAGAAAAAGCTGGCCGATATCTGCTTCGTCCTCAACGTGGAAGATACCCACGTGGTGACCTATGCCCTGAAAAAGCTGGTCAAAGCGGGGTACGTGACGAGCGAGAAAGCGGGCAAAGAGCTCTTTTTCTCGACTACCGAGGAAGGAAAAGCGCTGTGCATGAAGTACCGGGACGTGCGGGAGGCGTGTCTGATTGCGATCCACGCGGAGAGCGGCATAGCCGGGAAGTCGATTGGCGAAACCGCGCAGCTGTTACGCACGATCTCCTCCCTGTATGACACCGCCGCCCGCGCGGCGGCATCACTCTAGGGCTAAGGACGTCTGAACAGCGTAATACTGCGTCCGGCCAGTTCGTACTCTACGGTTTCGGTGAACGCTGTCCCGGCGGCAGCGCCATCTGCCGTAGACAACTCCAGCACCCATCCCACTTCGCCAAACTGCGGGATCTGGAAAGGCACGGTGCCTTCAAACGGGTTGAACAGCATCAGCACGTCGTGCCAGATACCGTCCTCCTGCCGCAGATCCGGCCTGCTGATGGAGACCCCAAGCGTCGAGCCTTCGTCCCACTGCTCGGCCTGCTGCGGACCGCCTCCGGCATTGAACCAGCGGATCTCCAGCCCGTCGCGCCAGCTCTCACGGCGCAGCAGCGGCTGCTGAGCGCGCAGGGCAATCAACCGCCGGGTAAACTCGCGCAGCGCGGCGTCGTTTTCGGTTATTCCGTTCCAGTCGATCCACGAAATTTCGCTGTCCTGACAGTAGCCGTTGTTGTTGCCCTTCTGCGTGCGGCCAAACTCGTCCCCCGCCAGCAGCATCGGCGTGCCGTGGGAAAACAGCAGCGTGGTCAGGAAATTACGCTTCTGTCGTTCGCGGGTAGCAATAATATCCGGGTTCTCCGTCGGCCCTTCTTCGCCATAGTTGTACGAGCGATTGTCATTATGCCCGTCGTTATTGTCCTCACCGTTGTCGGCGTTGTGCTTCTCGTTGTACGACACCAGGTCATTCAGCGTAAAGCCGTCGTGAGCGGTGATGAAGTTAACGCTGGCCCACGGACGACGCCCGCGCAGATCGTACAGATCCCCGGAGCCCAGCAGGCGTGCGGCAAAGTCGGTGGAGACGTTATCGCCCTTCCAGTACTCGCGTACGGTATCGCGGTATTTGTCGTTCCATTCACCCCAGCCCGGCGGGAAACCGCCGACCTGATACCCGCCGGGACCGATATCCCAGGGTTCACCAATCAGCTTGAGTCTCGATAACACCGGATCCTGCGATATGGCGTCGAAGAAACCGCCGCGCGGGTCAAACCCTTCCGGCTCGCGGCCCAGTATCGTCCCCAGGTCGAAACGAAAACCGTCAATATGCATCGATTCCGCCCAGTAGCGCAGCGAATCCATCACCATCTGCAGCACGCGCGGGTGCGAGGTATTGACCGTATTTCCCGTCCCGGTGTCGTTGATGTAGTACCGATGCTGGTCCGGCAGGGTGCGGTAATAGCTGTAGTTATCAATCCCCTTAAACGAGAGCGTGGGGCCAAGCTCGTTCCCTTCCGCCGTGTGGTTGTACACCACGTCCAGAATGACCTCAATGCCCGCGTCATGATACGCGCGTACCATGTCGCGAAAGCCCTGGATCCCCGCCGGGCCGTAATAGCGCGACGCCGGGGCAAAAAAGCCGAGCGTGTTATAGCCCCAGAAGTTCTTCAGGCCGCGGTCGAGCAGGTGCTGGTCGTCGGGGAACCAGTGAACCGGCAGCAGCTCCACCGAGGTGATGCCAAGACTCTTGACGTAGTCGACCGAGGCTTTGTGTCCCATCCCCTCAAACGTCCCGCGCAGCTCGGGCGGGATGGCCGGGTTCATCTGGGTAAAGCCCTTCACGTGACTCTCATAGACGACGGTATGCGGCCAGGGCACGTTTGGCCGGCTGTTGTCCTGCCAGTCGAAAGCGTTCGGGTCGATGACCTTGCACTTCGGCGTGAACGGCGCGCTGTCGCGCGTATCAAAGCTCAAATCTAACTCGTCATGCCCCAGCTCATAGCCGAAATGGGCGTCGTTCCAGTCGATATCGCCCACCAGTTCTCGGGCGTAGGGGTCGATAAGCAGCTTGTGCGGGTTAAAGCGGTGACCGTTTTCCGGATCGTAGGGCCCATAGACGCGATAGCCGTACAGCGCCCCCGGTTTCAGGTCAGGTACATAGCCGTGCCAAACCTCATGGGTATATTCCGGCAGCTCCAGCCGGGCGATTTCCGTTTTTCCGGACGGGTCAAAAAGACAGAGCTCTACACGCTCGGCGTGAGCAGAGAACAGCGCGAAGTTAACCCCTTTTCCGTCATAATTCGCTCCCAACTGCTGACCATGACCGGCCCGAATTTCAAACGTTATATCCTTTGCCATTTTCGTTCTCCACGATTATTCGCAGGTAAGCAGAACCAGTACACATCCCTTTTCTGACGTTAAATCCAGCGTCTCTTGCAGAATGCGGCTTTCACCGCTGAACAGGTCCCGATAGCGCTTCCCGACCAGTTCGTCGGGTATCGCTACCGCGGTATTGACCCACAGCTGATGGTTATCGGTGACATCAAAAACCAGACGCGGCACGGCGACAATCAGCGCCTCCTCGTCCTTAACGCGCGCATAGACAATCAGATTCTCCTCGCGCTCGCCGGAGACCTTAAGCGGCAGCCAGTCGCCGTAGCGGAATAGCGCGTCGTAGTGTGGTCGAAGCCGCAGCAGCGTGGCGGTAACGAACTGCTTAACGCGCCCGTCTCGCCAGCAGGCCGGGTTGTCAAACACCGAGGCATCCGCCGCGCTGAGGTTGTGCACCAGCGCGTTGAAATCCGGCTCCCGTCGGTTATCCGGGTCGACGAGGCTAAAGTTAAGCGCCTCGCTGCCCTGATAGATATCCGGCACGCCGGGAGCCGTTAGCTTGATCACCGTCTGGCTGAGGCTGTTCATCAGCCCGGCCCGAATAAAGGGCTGCATCGCCTCGCTAAAATCCTGCAGGAACAGCGCGTTGTCCGGCGAAAGCAGGTGCCGCGCGTAGCTCAGCACCACGCTCTCATAGCTCTCGTTGCTGTCGATCCAGTCGGTGCGCTGTTTTGCCTCGCGCAGCGCTTTCTCGAGGAAGCCGTTAAAACGCGCTTCCAGTGATGCAAGCCCTTCAGCGTCGTCCGGAGACAGCGTGGCGGGCCAGACGCCCGCCAGCGCCTGATAGATCATCCAGGTATCGGCGGCGTTCGGCGCGGTGCCGTCATTGAGAAAACGTACCTGGGTCTGGTTCATCTGTCGCCAGCGGGCCAGGTTCTCACCCCAGCGTTCCGGCGCTTCCGTCAGGGTGTAGAGTCGCGCCCGGGCGTCTTCTCCGCGTTTGGTATCGTGCGTGGAGGTGCCCAGCAGCGCGTCGGGCTGTCGGGCCAGACGAATGCGCATCTCCTGGTGGAAGCGGGATAATGAAAACGCGCGCGGCGTCGGGTCGGCGCCCACTTCATTGAGCGCCAGCTCGAGGTTGTGGCGGAAGAACAGCGTATCTTCAACGGACTTCGCCATCAGCGGCCCGGTAAGCTGCTGGAAGCGGGTTCTGAAAAGCGCGGCGGACTCGCGACAATCTTCCGGCAGGTCGCCGGTAAGAATGCGCACAAGCAGGCTCAGCGCCGCTTCAGACGTCTCCACGTTGGCGACCACGCGGTTAAGCAGCACCACGTCAGGCGGGGTTAATCCCTCCCGGGTGCCGTAGGTGCGGTAGACCGGAAAGGCGATAAGCAGCTCGCGCAGCGCGTGGCGGATCTCCTCGCGCGGCAGCGCAACCTCATTGCGGCGGGCCAGATCGTCAGCAAGGTTAAGCAGCGTGGTGAACTCACCCTCAAAATTGCGATCGGTCATCAGACCCTTGGCATCGCGCAGTTCCGCGTGGCGATCGACCGTTATCCCCAGCGTTTCGTCGTGGATGGTCTCCAGGCGCGACAGGTTATCATCGTCGACCAGCACTTCCGCCAGCGAGGCGATAAACTCGTAGCCGGTGGTGCCGGATACCGGCCAGTCGGCGGGGAGCTGTTCTCCCTTCGCGAGAATTTTTTCAACCGTGATATAGCAGTCGGGCCCGGTTTTCTGCCGCAGGCGCTGCAGATAGCCCAGCGGATCGGCCAGGCCGTCGACGTGGTCAATGCGCAGACCGTCCACCACGCCGGCGTGAACCAGCTCCAGGATCAGCCGGTGCGTATCGTCGAATACCGCGTCATCTTCAACCCGAACGCCGACCAGCCCGGTGATCTCGAAGAAGCGCCGCCACGACAGCTGCTTCGGCGCTTCCCGCCAGGACATCAGCCGCCAGCTTTGCGCTTCATGTAGCTCAGCAATACTTTTCTCCTCGCTGTACGTGCCGGGGTTGAGCGGATACTCGGCGTCATAGTAAACCAGCGCGGCCTTGTTCGTGACAGGGTCACGTTTTAGGGCGATCGCCCCCTTCTCCAGCTCGGCCTCAAAGGTGTCGCCGAGAAACGGCAGCGTCAGCGGTCGCGACCGGTCGATATCGAAATAGCGGAAATAGCGGCTCTGCTGGCCGTATTCAATTACGTCCCGCCACCAGGCGTTTTCCAGCGAGGTGGACATATGGTTCGGGACAATATCCAGAATCAGCCCCATGCCGGCCTGCTTAAGCGCCGCGGCCATGCGGTCGAAACCGTCTCGTCCGCCGATCGCCGGGTCGATTTCATTCGGGTTGGTCACGTCATAGCCGTGGGTGGAACCCGCGGTGGCGGTAAACACGGGCGACGCGTAGAGGTGGCTGATGCCGAGATCTTTCAGGTAAGGCACCAGCGCCGCAGCGCGGTCGAAGGTCATGCCGTTACGAAACTGGATGCGGTACGTGGCGGAAGGGATCATAACGATGCTTCTCCATCAGCAAAGCGAACGACAATACCGTTCGGGGGTAACACGTCAGTGGCTTCAGGCCAGGCAAAGCGCGTCTCACCCGCGAGATCGGGCAGCGCGGCGGGCTTATTACCGATATTCAGCGCCAGAGAGAGCGTTCCCGACGGGAAATGCCAGCTCACTGCCACCATGCCGGGCGCGGTCTTGATTACCTTGCCCTCAACGGCGCCGCCATGACGCAGAAGCGGAACGATATGGCGATGGCGCAGCGTCAGCAGGTGGCGCGTGAAGCGCAGCCACGTTTTACCCTCGTCGGTGGCAATCTTATTCCAGTCGAGTTTTGAACGGATAAACGTGTTCAGGTCGTTCGGGTCCGGGACGGTTTCATCGTGCCCGGCATGGCCCGTAAACTCTTTCGCGCGCCCTTCCCGCACCGCCTTTGCCAGATCGCCGTGAAAATCGGTGAAGAACAGGAACGGATGCGTTTCCCCAAACTCCTCGCCCATAAACAGCAGCGGGATATGGGGAGAAAGCAGCAGCGCGGCAAGCAGCACCCGCGTCTTGTCGGCACCGGCCAGGGCGATCAGCCGCTCGCCCTGGGCGCGATTCCCGGTCTGATCGTGGTTCTGAATAAAATCGACGAAGAACTGCGGCGGCTGCGTCTGACACTCCACTCCGCGGGATTCGCCGGTTTGCAGCGAAATCTCGCCCTGGTAGACAAAGCCTTCCGCCAGCGCCCGGGCGAACTTTTTCTCCGGCTCAAAGGCAAAATCCTGGTAATACGCGTGGGTCTCGCCGGTAGCAAACACGTGGGCAGCGTTGTGGAAGTCATCATTCCACTCGGCGGTGAACAGCGGCGTGTTGCCCTGTTCATCGCGCGGATGCAGGAAAATCACGTTGCGGCTGTCTTCCGTGGTCAGGTGAACGTGGCGGTGCGGGATCGCCTCGCGGATTTTAGCGGCAATCTCCTCCAGAATGTGCGTCTCAGCGCTGTCTTTAATCTGGTCGATGGCGTCAAAGCGCAGGCCGTCCAGACGATACTCCGTCAGCCAGTATAGCGGCGCATCGGTGATGTACTGCCTCACCGGCTCGCGTTCGTAAGCGATGCCGTTGCCCCACGGCGTCATCCGATCTGCATCAAAGAACGCGGGCGACAGCAGAGGCAGATAGTTCCCCTCGGGGCCGAAGTGGTTAAGCACGATATCCAGCACCACGGAAAGCCCCAGCCCGTGCGCGGCGTCGATAAACGCGTGGAAATCCTCCGGCGTACCGTAGGCTGAGTGCGGGGCGTACAGCAGCACGCCGTCATACCCCCAGCCGCGGGTACCGCCAAACTGAGAGACGGGCATCACTTCAAGCTGGGTAATACCGAGCTCTGCCAGATACGGCAGCTTGTCGATTGCGGCCCGGAAGGTGCCCTCCGGGGTAAACGTGCCGATGTGCAGCTCGTAGATAACCGTGTCTTCCCACGGCCGCCCTGCCCAGTCCCGGTTGACCGGCTGATAGCGTTGGGGATCGATAACGATGGAGGGGCCGTTAACGTCGCCCTTTTGCGCGCGCGAGGCGGGATCGGGCACCGTCATGCCGTCCTGCAGAATAAATTGATATTCTGCACCGTGCGTGACGCCGGATATGTCTGCCTGAAACCAGCCGTCGCCAGCTGCCGTCATCGGCACGTCGGCGGCGGCCAGACGTAGCGTAAGTTCTTTCTGTCCTTCTGCCCAGACGCGAAAACGCACAACGTCATCGGAAATAAACTCAGCACCCCACTGCTTTTGAAATGTCCTGAATTCCATTCATTGTCCTCGAATGACCCACATTTTACGCGGAACGAAGTACAAGCTTAGTTCAGGATTAAAAGTGCGTGAGCCCAGCGGATTTAACCGCTTCGTCTATTCTTTATTAAATAACTCACTACCGGGAATACTATGCAGATTCGAAAAGGACTCAGTACCGACCTCACGCGCCTTGAATGCTGTGACTTTTCTTTCACCATTAGCCACATTGCGCGAGAGCCCTTTATCCACTGCGATTTGCATATCGAAGCCGTCGCCGTGCCCTGGATTAAAACCTACGAGCTCGATATCCAAACCCTTGAAAACCACTGCGTTAATCCGGACGCCATATTTCTTATTGCCGAAACGGAAGACGGGGAAATTGCGGGATTTATTACCGCGTCGATCGGCTGGAATAAGTTTATCTCGGTGGATTACATTGCTGTAGAGCGCACGAAACGCAGAACCGGCGCCGCGCAAAAATTAATGGCCGCCGCGCACGTGTGGGCCCGCAGCGTAAACGCGCCGGGATTACGGCTTGAAACACAAAATGTGAACGTTTCTGCCTGTCTGTTTTACCGCAACTACGGGTTTACCCTGGGCGGATACGATCGTTATCTCTACAACGCCTTACCGGAAAAGGACGAGATCGCCCTGTTCTGGTATTACATGCTGGTCTAACGGCGCGGCCTTCATATTTCTGTCATTGAATTTCATTACGCTTTCGGGATTTTAACCACGGTGTTGAGGAAAGAAGTGTGAATTCAATGGCTAAGGCATTACTGCTGGCATTACCTGTTTTGAGTGCAACGGCAACGGCAGCGGCGACGGCTGCCGGGCACGACCTGTGTGAACCGAAAGCGTACGAAATGGCGCTGCGCTACCAGCAGAAATCGGCAGAGATTATGGCCCTTCAGCTGCAAACCTATCGGTTTGCCACCGAGCGTTTCAACGAAAAGTTAAAGGATCTGAAAACGCCCGAAAACTACGCTGTGGTGATGGATCTCGATGAAACTGTGCTGGATAACACCCCTCTATTGGTGCGCGACGTGGAGCAGTGCCACGACTATACAAAATGGGACACCTGGAGCGACTGGGAAAAACAGGGAAAACCCGGCTTAATTCCGGGCGTGAAGGCGTTTCTTGACCATGTGAATCAAAGCAAGGTCCGGATCTACTACGTCTCGGACCGCATGCAGGAAAATAAAGCCGATACGCTCAGGACGTTAGAAGCTCTGGGACTTCCGCAGGTGTCCGATGAAAGCGTGCTTCTGGACACGGTCAGCAAGGAAGAGCGTCGCCAGAGCATCCTCAAAAAGCAGCAGATCGTCATGCTGTTCGGCGACAGCCTGCCGGATTTCGCCGTGCAGTTTAAAAATAAAAAGCCGAGCGAGCAGCAGCGTGAGCTGGTTGAGGCCAGCGCGGAACACTTCGGTAACGACTGGATTGTGCTGCCAAATGCCGCTTATGGCTCCTGGTCCAAAGCCACGCCGGACAGCTGGAACGCACCTCTGAAAAAATAACGTGTTACGAGCCGGGAAAGGCAGCATCGCCACCCGGCTTCTGCGCTGTGCTATCCACTGCGTTTATAGGTCCTATCATTTCTGGGCAGGTTCTTATAATTTTACGAAGAAGTAAGATGAGCGCTTTCAAAGGAGACTCGTATGCTTACCGTGAAAAAACTTGCTCTTTCTACGCTGATTTCCAGTTCATTGCTTTTCTACCCTGCGCTGCAGGCGGCGGCAGAGACGCCCCAGCACGTCGTTAAACAACCCGCGGGCGGATACAGCGTTCAGGTCGGCGACGTTCTGGTCACCTCGTTTACGGACGGGACCGTCGCGCAGGATCTGCACAAGCTGCTGCGCCGGACAACGCCGCAAAAAATCGATGCGCTGCTCGCGAAAAATTTCCAGACCAACCCGCCTGAAGTGTCCATTAACGCGTTCCTGATTGCGATGCCCGGGCATAAAATTCTGGTAGATACGGGCTCAGGCCAGCTCTTTGGCCCCGGCAACGGCGGACGTCTGATTGAGAGCCTCGCCACCCAGGGGGTTAAACCCGAGGACATTACTGAAGTCCTGCTGACCCACGCCCACTCCGATCACGCGGGCGGCCTGGTGAAAGACGGCAAGGTGGTGTTCAGCAACGCGCGCGTTTTCGTTGGTAAACCGGACGTCGACTTTTTCTTTAACGACGAGAATCAGAAAAAAACCGGCTACGGCAGGAACTACTTTGACGTCGCGCAGAAGACCTTAAAACCCTATCTTGACGCCGGTAAAGTGGTGCCTTTTAGCGGCACATCGGAGATTCTCCCGGGGCTGACCGGCACGGTTCATCCCGGCCATACGCCCGGCTCAGCCTTCTACACGCTGACGAGCAAAGGCGAGAAGATCACCTTTGTAGGCTACATCATTCATGCCGCGGCGGTACAGTTCCCGCAGCCTGACGTGACCATTACCTACGATGAAGATCAGAACAAAGCCGCAAGCGTGCGCGAACATGCGTTTGCCGACTTTGTGAAAAATAAAGACCTGGTCGCCGCGCCCCATCTGCCTTTCCCGGGTATCGGGTATGTCACCAAAGGCGAAAACGGCGGCTATGCCTGGGTCCCTGTGACCTATACCAACCGGGACGCCGGCAGCGCGAAATAAGATGACGCCCAGCTTTGACATGGACATCGACCTGATCCTGACCCTGGACGCCCTGCTTCAGGACAGGAATATCACCCATGCGGCCGCGCGGCTGGGCATCAGCCAGCCCGCGCTGTCCGCTCGTCTCGCGCGTCTGCGAACGCTGTTTGGCGAACCGCTGTTTATTCCTTCCCCACATGGACGTGGGATGCTGCCCACGCCGCGAGCGGAAGCGCTTAAGCCTCAGGTGGAGAGCGTGCTGCGCGGCATCAGCGCGCTGTTTGCCCCCACCACGTTTGATGCCCAGACCAGTACCCGGACCTTTGTTATCGCCCTGCACGAAAACCCGGCGCTAATGCTGGGCACCGGGCTGCTTAACCAGGTGGGTACCGAAGCTCCCGGTATCCGTATGCGCTTCGCCCTGCCACAGATGTCCGAACTGGCGCAGCAGCTGGAAAACGGAGATGTGGATATCTACATCGGCGTAAGCGCGGGCGCCCATGACGGCTGGGTGAGGCGCAAACTGCTCGACGATACGTTTGCCACCGCCCAGCGCAAAGGCCATCCGCGCGGGACCGGAGCGTTAGACCTGGAAAGCTACTGCGCGCTTTCTCATCTGGTGGTGTCATCGGCGGGAGATCCATTTACCGGCTTTGTCGATCAAACCCTGGCCGGGCTGGGCTACCAGCGGCACGTCGCGATGTCCACGCAGAGCTACGCCGTGGCGCCTGCGCTTGTCGCCGGTACCGACCTGGTGTGCACCCTGCCGGAACGGATGCTGAAACAGTTTGCCAGCACGCTGGATCTCTTTGCGCCGCCGCTGCCGCTCCAGCCGATTACCATCTACATGTACTGGCACCCGAAAAACAGCCAGGATCCGGCGAATGCCTGGCTGCGCGAGCAGCTGCTGCAGGCCGCCGGGCGTCAGGTCTGATCGAGGGTAATCAGGAATTTTTTAAGCACTTCTGAGCGAATAATCCGGTGGCAAACCAGCGTCAGCTCGCTTTCCCGGAGCCGGTCGAGGATGTCCACGTAAACCACGTTCTCTACGCTCACCGCCTTTGCCGACGCGGGCAGCAGCGCCAGCCCAAACCCCGCCGAGACCAGGCTTATCACCGTGGGCACGTCGGTCGCGTTTTGTACCACGTCCGGCTGAAAGCCCGCCCCGCTGCAGGCGTCATAAAAATACTGTTCCAGCCCCATTCCCTCCGGGTCGCGCAGGGAGATCCATTTTTCGTCCTTCACCGACGAAAGCGTCAGCGCGGAAGATCCCGCCAGCGGATGATGACGATAGAGCGCCAGCACCGTTTTCTCTGACGTGAACGGGCGGCTTTGCAGATCGTCAGGCAGCGACGGCAGCGGCGCCCGGATAATAGCCACATCGAGCTGGTTGCTCAGCACGGCCGCGTAGAGGGTCTGCACGTTTCCCGTCACCAGCGACATGGTAATGGCCGGCCAGCGCGTATGCATCTGGCGCAGCGCGGCGGGCAACCTGCCGTCAAACATCGCGCTCGACACGCACCCCAGGTTTAATACCCCCTGCTCGCCCCTTGCCGTTTGCCTGGCGTCCAGAACCGCCTGCTCGGTGAGGGAAATGGCGAGCCTGGCTTTCACCAGAAACGCTTCACCCGCGGGCGTCAGGGTTAAGCGGCGGTTCGCCCGGCTGAAAAGCGTGACGCCTAAACGTTCTTCCAGCGCCTTTATCTGCTGGCTCAGGGCCGGTTGCGCCATGTTCAGACGCTCAGCGGCCCGGTGCATGTGGAGCTCTTCGGCCACCACGATGAAATGGCGCATCTGACGAAACTGCACGGAACGCTTCCTTTTTTGATATGAATTTACTTATCAATTTAGCAGTAATGATGCAATTGATGCTATTGGTCATTGCCATAAAAATGGAGGTATTCAACCGAGGGAGGAAAATATGAAAAACCCGATCAACGATCTCCGCAGCGCCATCGCCCTGCTGCAGCGCCACGAAGGGCAATATATCGAAACCGATCGTCCGGTCGATCCCAACGCGGAGCTGGCGGGAGTCTACCGCCATATCGGCGCGGGCGGCACGGTAAAACGTCCCACCCGTACGGGCCCGGCCATGATGTTTAACAGCGTGAAGGGCTATCCGGGATCCCGCATCCTGGTGGGCATGCACGCCAGCCGCGAGCGCGCGGCGCTGCTTCTGGGCTGCGAGCCCTCTGAGCTGGCAAAACACGTCGGCCAGGCGGTGAAAAAGCCGGTTGCGCCGGTTGTCGTTCCAGCCTCGCAGGCGCCCTGCCAGGAACAGGTTTTCTACGCAAACGATCCTGACTTCGACCTGCGCAAGCTGCTTCCGGCACCGACAAACACGCCGATTGATGCCGGCCCGTTCTTCTGTCTGGGGCTGGTGCTGGCAAGCGATCCGGAAGACAGCTCGCTGACGGATGTCACCATTCACCGCCTCTGCGTCCAGGAGCGCGACGAGCTTTCCATGTTCCTTGCCGCCGGTCGCCACATTGAAGTCTTCCGCAAAAAGGCGGAAGAGGCCGGAAAACCGCTGCCGGTGACGATCAATATGGGTCTCGATCCCGCCATCTATATCGGCGCGTGCTTTGAGGCGCCGACCACGCCGTTTGGCTACAACGAGCTGGGCGTCGCCGGGGCGCTGCGCCAGCAGCCGGTCGAACTGGTGCAGGGCGTGGCGGTAAAAGAGAAAGCGATCGCGCGGGCGGAAATCATCATCGAGGGCGAACTGCTTCCGGGCGTGCGCGTAAGAGAAGATCAGCACACCAATACCGGCCACGCGATGCCGGAGTTCCCGGGCTACTGCGGCGAGGCGAACCCGTCCCTGCCCGTGATCAAAGTGAAAGCGGTGACCATGCGAAACCACGCGATCCTGCAAACGCTGGTGGGACCGGGAGAAGAGCATACCACCCTGGCCGGTTTACCGACGGAAGCCAGCATCCGCAATGCCGTTGAAGAGGCGATTCCGGGCTTCCTGCAAAACGTCTATGCGCATACCGCAGGTGGCGGTAAATTCCTCGGGATCCTGCAGGTGAAAAAGCGCCAGCCGTCAGACGAAGGACGTCAGGGCCAGGCGGCGCTGATTGCCTTAGCCACCTATTCGGAGCTGAAGAACATCATTCTTGTCGACGAAGACGTGGATATTTTCGACAGCGACGATATCCTGTGGGCGATGACCACCCGCATGCAGGGCGATGTCAGCATCACCAATATTCCGGGGATCCGCGGCCACCAGCTGGATCCGTCCCAGTCGCCGGATTACAGCACTTCGATTCGCGGAAACGGCATTTCCTGCAAAACTATCTTTGACTGCACGGTGCCGTGGGCGCTGAAGGAACGCTTCGAGCGCGCGCCGTTTATGGAAGTGGATCCGCGTCCGTGGGCGCCGGAGCTTTTTACCCAGACAAAATAACCGCTTGATAGCTTAAGGCCGCGCATCAGCGCGGCCTTTCTGTCCCATTACTGCTGTTCAGGTCAGGGCTTCATTTTATTCTTTCTTTGTTTTTTCTCCCAAGGGTCATCATGACCGGGTGCTGGCGCTTCACGCACCAGGCCGCCCCATGGAGATCGATGCTTTCTTACTGATTCGGATAATGCTTTTTCTAACCGTTCATCTTCCTGACAAAAATCATTAGCCATTTTCGGCAACCCGAGATACTCAGAGAAGAGATGTAAGGTTTCTTCATAAGGAAGTTTCTTCTTCAGCAAAGGTGTTAAAAACGAAATAATCTTGCGCGATGAGTTAGAACGCTTTAACAAATAAGATAATTCCTTTTCAATTTTCTCAACCGCGGGAAGCTCATTATTTTCCATTAGCGCACTGTCAATTATCTCTTTCAGAGCCAAGTACTCCCCAACACTCCTCACTGAACTTTTATTTAAGTTAAAGTACTTTTCCGGAATACCGAGTTGAACACCATCAAAATGATGGGTGCTGATAAAAATCCATTCTTCCATGCCAGCGACTTTAAATACCCCCGCAGGATTGTCCTCTACGAGGGTTTCAAAAAGATTGATTAATGCTATTTTAGTGAGAAGAACACATACAGCATGATTTAGTATAATTGACCGGGGGTGCACTGGGTCAGGATCCACAACGTTCACCGAAATTTCTTTTCCTGTATCCATAGACGCATGCGTACAGACGAAGGTACTGACAGGGATGGGTTGTTTACCTTTCCAGCCAACCGCAGTCACGCTTTCTAGCTGTGCAATGCCCTCTTCTATCCTTTGCCATCTGCTGGAGCTTTCACCTCCTTTGCTTTCAAAAGTATGCCACTCACCCTGAGTTGTCTCGATGAAGTAATCAGGGGTGGTCTTTATGTCCTTTTTTCGCATAAAGCTCAGTGAAGCTTTTTCCGCAAGTCCTGCATGAATAAAATGTTTTATTTTTTCATGTCTGGAGCTTAACCAGAAAGTTGCAGACTGATAACAAAAAAATCCGCCAATGATAAAGGAAATAGTAGATTTTTCTGAACTTTCTACACACTGAAAGAAATTCTTAACTTTAAACGAACGACTATTACTAATACCAATACAAGCACTGGCCAGTTTCAACCTCGCAATCGTATATCGCCCAATACCTCTTCGGATTTGCGCATTTAATACACTTTCTGCAGTCCAGTTTATACATTGCGCATATCCACATTCTAACGCGCCAGGAATAGCATACAGATGAGTTTTGGCGACAAGAGTATCTACAGGTGTCGACATGTTCTTTGGCGGGACATAATCAATACAGACATCACTGTATGACGGGTTATTTTTCTTTTTTGTATAACCTTTATGCTGACAGAGTGAATTATACAACTTAATTTTTTCTATATTGACGTTCCTGATCTGGACAAGCTGAGGCGAAACCTTCAGATACGTAAATTTATTGCCGTTGTTGCTCATAATCATTTTTCTCGTGAAAGGTTAGAATCTTAGAACGTTTAGCTCCGGACGCTATTATACGTACATGCACAACACGCTTAACGCATAAATAAGGTGGGTTTACTTCTTCACAGTCACCCTGGATGCATATCCCATCTGGATTGCATTGCCGCTTCCCCTGCTTTCTTGTACCCTTTCACCGGAAACCCTGCCCCCACTAACATTGAGACATCCGGACACCTATGACTGCACATATTTCCAAAGATCCTTTGCATGGCGTAACGCTGGAGATGATGGTCAATGCCCTGGTGGCAAAATATGGCTGGAGCGAACTGGGCGACCGAATCAAAATTAACTGTTTCAGAAAAGATCCCAGCGTTAAATCGAGCCTGAAATTTCTGCGCCGCACCCCGTGGGCGCGCGCGGAAGTGGAAGCCCTGTATCTGGACTCCCTCAACGATGAGGTAAGCACAGAACAGGCGGAGCCCGCCTTTAATCCCTGGGCCAACAGTCGGATTATCAAGAGCTAATACGCAAATGACGCGACACGTAAAACGGATTGGTGCGCTGGCTGCCTGCGCGCTTTTACTTGTGAGCTGCTCCTCAAAACCACCCAAATCACTGGTTACCCCTCTCCCCAACGTCAGTAAACCGACGCAGCAGGCAAACGAGCCGATGCGCGGGATCTGGCTGGCAACCGTCTCTCGTCTCGACTGGCCTCCAGTAGCCTCGGTGAACGGCCGCAGCGCTGAACAGCGCATCGCGATGCAGAAGCAGGCGCTGATCGGCAAGCTCGACAATCTTAAGCACCTCGGTATTAACACGGTGTTTTTCCAGGTGAAGCCGGACAGCACGGCCCTCTGGTCATCAAAAATTTTGCCGTGGTCGGATATGCTGACGGGCAACATCGGCGAATATCCGGGATACGATCCGCTGCAGTTTATGCTGGATGAAGCGCACAAGCGCGGCATGAAGGTCCATGCCTGGTTCAACCCGTACCGCGTGTCGACCAACACCAAACCGTCAACCATCGCCGCCCTGAACCGGACTTCCTATCAGACCCCGTCCAGCGTCTATGTCCAGCACCCTGAGTGGGTGCGCATCTCGGGTGACCGCTTTGTTCTCGACCCCGGCATTCCGGAAGTGCGCGACTGGATAACCAAAGTGGTGACCGAAGTGGTGGCGAATTACGCGGTAGACGGCGTGCAGTTCGATGATTACTTTTACGCCGAATCGCCGGGGTCCGCGCTGAATGACGCACAGACCTGGCGGCAGTACGGTCAGGGATTTGCCTCAAAGGCCGACTGGCGTAGACACAACACGCAGCAGCTGATCGTGCAGGTTTCCCGCGCGATTAAACAGACTAAGCCCGAGGTTGAGTTTGGCGTCAGCCCGGCGGGCGTGTGGCGTAACCGCTCCTTTGACCCGGCAGGCTCGGACACCCGCGGCGCCGCGGCCTACGATGAATCCTACGCCGATACGCGTCAGTGGGTTCAGCAGGGCCTGCTCGACTACATCGCTCCGCAGATTTACTGGCCCTTCTCCCGGGACGCCGCGCGCTACGACGTGCTGACCAAATGGTGGGCCGACGTCGTTAAGCCGACCCACACTCGCCTGTATATCGGCATTGCGTTCTACAAGGTGGGCGAGCCGTCGAGAAACGAACCGGACTGGACGGTTCAGGGCGGCGTGCCGGAGCTGAAAAAACAGCTCGATCTCAACGATTCGCTGCCCAACGTGAACGGCACCATCCTGTTCCGGGAAGATTACCTGAACCAGCCGCAGACCCAGCAGGCGGTAAACTACCTCCGAGGACGCTGGGGTAGCTGATTGATGACCAGGCAGAAACATCCCGTTTCTGCCTGTTTTTTTTACGGCTTCGGCCCGAACATCGCCTCAAGCTGCTGCGCATCCGGCATACCGACCACCTGCTGCAGCTCATTTTCCGCACTCAGATAGTAAATGGCCGGCGTGGCGTTAGCGCCCAGGCTGTCCATCAGCGTCTGGTGCTTCTGCAGGATCTCAACCGTCTCACGGGAAGCCTCGCCCTCTGGCTTCGGTAATTTTTTCCCACCGGAAAGCTCGTATTCGCGCCACGCCGAAACCGGATCTTTCGCATTCAGAATCGCCGAGGCGTTACGCCCGCTGTTGGGGTTGAGAAACGCCACCAGCAGCGTGTTGAGCTGCACCTTGCCCGCCTTCACCCACGGCTGCGCTTCGGCCCAGAACTGCTTGCAGTACGGACAGAACGGATCGGCGAAAACAAAGACTTTACGCGGGGCGTTATCCGCCCCTTCCTTCAGGGGATGCGCCGCGTTGAGGTTCTTCCACATTTCGCGTCCCATCGGGGCGTAGATCTCTTTCTGGAAATAGCCTTCGCTGAGGTTTTTTCCTTTGTCATCGTACAGATAGCCTGAAATGACGTGCTTGCCGTCCGGGGTTAAAAAGAGCGTCACGCCCATGTCCTGATACTGCCCCAGCCAGGCGGGCGCGCCGCCGGGCGCATCCAGCTTCTTGATGATTTTAATGTTCTGCTGCTCGCCGAAGTGCTTCACCACGTCCGGTATGGCTTCAGCGGCCTGCACCAGCCCTGACGTCGCCAGCGCTGAAAGTAACAGTAATTTTTTCATTTCCCTCTCCGGTTTGTCGGGGGCATTCAGCCCCCTTCAGGTTAGCGCTTTTTCAGTGCGTCACTGACCATTTCGTCGAACTGTTCAAACGGCACCCAGCCGGGCAGCAGTCCCTCGCCGATGAGCGTGGCGGGCGTGCCTTGGATCCCCATTTTTTCCGCGACGATCAGGCTGCGCTTGATCGTCATCAGGCTCTCGTCATCCGGCGCGGTGACGCTCACGCCCGCCCGCTTCTGCGCCTCCTGAATGCTGTCGTCATCGTGGTAGCCCTTCTTCGCCATCAGAGTGTGGTTAAGCTTCATAAACTGCCCCGGATCCTGACGCCAGAGCGTTAACGCATCGCGCGCCGCGGTTAGCGAACTTTCCGAGCGGAAAGGTAAAAATTTAAAGACCACCGCGACGTCCGGATGCTTTTCGACGATCTTCTCCAGGTACGGATCGAATTTTTTACAGTACGGGCAGTTGTAGTCGGTAAACACCACCAGGGTGAGCTTTGGGTTTTTCGCGCCGATGCGCGGGGAGTTCGGATCGTTAAACAGGAAATCAGCGATCATCTTCTGCGCACGCTGCTCCTGGTCCGGCGTCAGCGGCTGGGCAGCGAACACCTGAACCGGGGCCAGCAGGAGCAGAAGCGTAATAAGGATTTTTTTCATAACACAGTTAGCCTTTTGCGTTGTTCAGGGTGGTGATGAGGGTGCGCTTGTCCAGCAGCGGCGAGAGGATTTCGCCGTCAGACAGGCCGGGGCCATACACCGCGTTAAACGGAATAGCGTAACGGTTTCGCTTCGCCAGAAAATCCGCGATAAACGCGGACGGCTGGCTCCAGTCTCCGCGCAGGGCCACCACGTCCGGCTGGCGCAGCGCGGCAATGACGTCCGGCTGATTCAGCACCCGATGCTCGTTAACTTTGCAGGTCACGCACCAGTCCGCCGAGATATCCACAAACACCCGCTTCCCCTGCGCCAGCGCCTGCTGGATGGCCTCCTCGCTGAGCGGCTGCCACGGGATGGACTGAGCGGCATTCTGCGCCGGAGCGTCAGGCGGCGCGTTAAGCAGGCCGCGCGCCTGATACCCGCCGAGCGCCGACAGCGAGATAATCACGAGCCAGAACAGCGGTGAGGTTTTTTGCCCCTTCAGGGCTAACAGCGCGAGCGCGACGGCGATGAGCACCAGCATCACAATCTGGCTGACCGCCTCGCCCAGATGCACGCTTAACAATGTCGCCAGCCACAGGCTGGAGGCGAGCATCATCAGGCCCAGAACGACTTTTAGCGTATTCATCCAGCGGCCGGGTTTCGGCAGCAGCATGGCCGTTTTCGGCACCAGAGCGACAAACAGCCACGGCAGGCTCATGCCCACGCCGAGCATCAGGAAGATCAGCCACAGGGAGTGCAGCGGTGCGCCAAGGGCAAAGGCGACCGCCGTACCGAGGAACGGCGCGGAGCACGGCGTCGCCAGCAGCGTGGCGAACATCCCTTCGCAGAAGCTGCCGCCAATCCCCGCGCCACCTGCCGTAGCCAACCGTCCCGTAGCGGCGGAAGGCAACAGCATCTCAAACACGCCAAACAGGTTCAGCGCAAACAGGAAGGTGACGGCGACCATCAGGCCGATAAACCACGGGTTCTGGAACTGAATACCCCACCCCAGCGACGCCCCGGCCAGCTTCAGCGCGGTCACCATTCCCGCCAGCAGCATAAAGGAGGTGAGGATCCCGGCGCTGGTGGCCAGAAAGCGCAGCCTGATGGCGCGCCTGTCCGATCCCGCCTGCAGGATGCTGTTAAGCTTCATCCCCATGACCGGCAGCACGCAGGGCATCAGGTTGAGGATCAGCCCGCCCAGCAGCGCAAAGAGCACCATTTTGCCCGTCCCTTCAGGCGCAGAGGGCGCTACGGGCGTCGCGCCAACGCTCATGGTGGTTTGCTGCGCGTGACCACCACTGGTCAGCACAAACGACAGCCTCTTGCCCTCCAGCGAGGCGGGCTTGTCTCCCCATTCGTCGGTCACGGGTACCGTCACCCGAAGCGTATTGCCGTCGTGTTTGATGACCGGCTCGCCGGGAAGAATGTCATCCTCCAGCGGGTCAAAGTAGATCCCCGGGTTATCCCACTTCCCGTCCGTCGTGCCGGTAATCACCAGCTTGTCGCCAGCGAGCCAGGCGGAGAGATCCGCGGATACGCCTGACGTACCGGGCACGGCACGCATCGCCTGCTCGAACTCGCTGCGGAAGCCTTCGTCCACCGGCTGTGTAAAATCGAGATGCAGCGGGTAGTCCGTCAGCAGGCAGACGTTACTGCACGTCGAGAGCGTGAGCGTCCCGTCGAGCGTGTCGCCCTTCACCCCGTCGAGCGTAATCGGGATAGTGACCTTATCGTGATAGCCCTGCGTGGTCATGCCGGAGATATCGAAGCGCGACGGGACCGGCCAGGACCAGCTATCCGTTACGCCTTCCGGCCAGCTGATTTTTGGCGCGACGCCGCCCTCGCCCGGCGATCGCCAGTAGGTTTTCCAGCCGGGCTTTAGCTCAACGGTGAGCAGGCCTTTAACGTGCGTTTGCTCCCTCTCCGCCTGAAAGCGGATGCGGGCGTGATCGTTTTGTGGGGAAACCTGCCAGCCGGTGTCTGCCGCATGGACAATGCCGATGCAGGATAGCCACAGGAAGACGAATCCCCTGAAGAGGTTAACCATGTTTTACTCCGTGAACAGTGAAAATTATCGTGTGAGGACGATGATTTTCATTCACGGAAAACGCAGTTTTTCAGGTGTATTCGGGGAGGCGGTGCCTGAACGGGCTGTTCTGCGGGAGCCAATGCCCGCCCTTGCGTAAACAGCTGCAGCAGCGCGAAGAAGATAATAATGGCCGGTAGCGCGCCGTCGAAGAACAGCGGCTGGGCGCAGAGAAGCGAGTGAGCGCCTAGCTGACAGGGCGATGGCCCGGACTGCTCGGTGCTGGTTTGCGTTGGGGCATCAGCACTCAGAGAAATCTGCGGATCCAGTCCCTGTAAAAAATGGTTGAGCATCACCGCACGCTGCACGAGGCAAAGCGCCATCGCGAGACAGGTGACGATCAAAAGCCATTTTCCGAGGAGCTGACGGTTGCGCATAACGTTCCAGAGTGACAAGATGCCCCGATCATAAACGATAGTGATGAATCTACAAGTGCCGGAAGTGTAAGGTTTTGTCTGTCGCCGCTATTCGCCCGTCAGCGCGTCATAGACGTCCCGCAGCCGCGTGCGCAGAAACAGCACCGCCTTGTGCTTGCGGGATAACAGCGCCTGTTCGCTGGCGCCCGTCTCCTCTGCCAGCATTTTAATGCTGTAGCCGTGGAGCTCGGTCTTTTCAAACGCCTCCCGCTGCGGCGGCGGCAGTTCAGACAGCGCCTGCCCCAGCTCTTCCCACAGCAGCGTCTTGAGGTACTCCTCTTCTGGCGTGTGCGGTACGCCAAACAGGGTTTCGGCCAGCTCGTCTTCCGGGAAACCGTCGTCGTCTTCGCCCGTAAAATAACCGGAGAGCGACACCTCGCGCTTCTTACGCGCCCGGTCGGTCATCTCGTTACGCGCCGCGCGGAACAGCCAGGCGGCGACGTTTTCGACCGGCTGCTCCACTTTCATCAGCTGATAGGTGACTTCCTGCAAAATGTCGTCGGCATCATCGCGAACGGACGTCCGTCCGCGAATGAAGGCTTTCAGCCGGGCGCGGCAGGCATTGAGCGCCGACATCAGCATGGATCCACCCGCCAGCCCGGCTTTCATCTCGCTCACTCTGCTTCCGGCGCTTTTGGCGTGGCGTCGTCGCGCTTATCGTCACGATGACCGTGCCAGCCGCAGTGGCCGCGACCGTGGCGACCAAACCCTTCGCGGCGCTGCTGAATAAACGCCTCGCGCTGTTCGGGCGTCATGTTCATCCAGCGCTCGTGCATGCGGCGGTGCGCGCCAAACATCCCCGGGCGGAAACCTAACCCGCCAAACAGAATGCGGCTCAGCACCAGAATGCCCAGCGCCTGCCAGAAGCCAATAGCCTTAACGCCGAGAATGGCCGGGAGCAAGGCGTTCCACAGGGTCATCACCACCAGGCCGAGCACGATGAAAATCACCGCGCCGATGACTAAACCCTTACCCATACGGTGGCGACCGAATCCGCGCCCGTGACCTCTGCCGTGCAGTTCAAAATCTCTCATTGTGTTTACCTCGTTTACAGTAACTGATTATGGCTTGTGATGAAGTAGACGGATGAGGAAGGGAAATATTGCTGGGGTGAATAAAATTTTTTGGGCTGACGATTTAGACTCATAGCGGTAACGGCTGACGGGTGCTATGAGTCGCTCGAAAGCAAATCATCGCGTACGAAGAAGTCGCTTAACCAATGCGATAGCAATAATGGCCAGTATGATTGACACTAGTGCCAGGAAGATAAGCAAGGATAATAGTGGATTTAACAAGCCACCTAAACTGGTGAAGTCGCTGATACGGCCAAGTTGCTCGGACGTGCATACACGCAAAATGATCTCAGGAATAATAAGCAAAAATATAATGACGGTCAGGACATAAACCAGAGCACCCTTGCGCTTTCCCATTTTCGATGTTGCTCCTTTCTCAAGATAATAAAGTAATGATAATGCAAGGTTGTATAAAATGTCACAAAATTAATTAATTGCAGACCGCCCGAGGCATTAAAGTTTTGCTAACAACTGCCGATTTATGAATTACCACCTAATATTGAGGCGCCAAAATGTTCTTTGAAAACTTTAAAAATAAGGATTTTATAATTTACTTTATCTATGTCGCTGTATTTATCGTGATTGTGAATAGAGCATATGGAATGTCTAACTTACTAAGATTTGTCTTTCGCTATCTGGCAATTGGTTACTCAGATGCAAGAATGAAAAAACTTGATGACAAATGGTTTGATATCCAACTATTCAAAATAACCAATGGAATTAACACCACCAATTTAAACGACGCAAGACTAATACAAAGAGGGTTAAATGAGGGGGTACTAAAACCATCATGGTTTTTATTTACCAGTTCATGGGGAGACATCACCATAAAGATGTCGAAAAAGAAATTAATCTTATCCTATCTAATGGGACTGGTTATATTTATCATGGGGAATTATGCATGGATTGAGCAAACCCAAATTGTTGATGGATTCGTCAAGATCGATCACAAGGAATTTAGTTATTATCTTTCTAAAGAAAAACTGATTATAACATCATTTAACAGATCTATTGATAATGCCACCGTCCATAGTAAAGAGGATTGCAAGACTATTACAGGTTAAATTCCTAAGGACTCAATGTTCTCTATAGCATGCACGAAGCTACTTGATGATAGACTGTCGTATAAATGGTGGCTTGAAAAAGAAATCCAGTCCGTAAATAGCAGGAAAAATACGCTAAGGCTTATTTCTTACATTTATTGTATCACTAGCGTTTTGTGGGGATTTTCATTATACCAATTCAATCGCGCCAGCACTCATGTCGTAAATTATAAATTATCGATGCAAAATCAAAGTTCATAGATAAAAGTATAAAGCCGCCTTTCACAGAAAGGTAGCTTTCGATAATGGCTCTGTAAGGGGGTATTGCGACTGTAAGTGTACCCGTTATAACTCCATGCATTTTTTGAGATGTCCATTAGTGAAGGTAGTAAACGGCGAGGCTCCAGAGGGAGCCTCGCCTGATACCATCAAGCCTGCACCGGCAACCTAAAACTCGAAATACTCCGTGAAAGCTGCTGCGCCTGCTCTTCCAGCGATGCCGCTGCCGCAGCGGACTGCTGCACCAGCGCGGCGTTCTGCTGGGTGACGCCGTCCATCTCGGTCACCGCCTGGCCGACCTGGCCGATCCCGCGGCTCTGCTCTTCGGAGGCGACGGAGATCTGCTCCATCAGCGTATTCACTTTATTCACTGACGAAATAATCGAGTCAATCACCTCGCCCGAGCGGCTCACCAGCTCCGCGCCGTTTTTCACGCTGGAAACCGACTGCGCAATCAGGCTCTCGATGTCCTTAGCCGCCACCGCGCTTTTCTGCGCCAGGGTGCGTACCTCGCTGGCCACGACCGCAAAGCCGCGACCCTGCGTGCCGGCGCGCGCCGCTTCAACCGCCGCGTTCAGCGCCAGAATGTTGGTCTGGAAGGCGATGCTGTTAATCACGCTGGTAATGTCTTCGATGCGCTTCGAGTTCGCCGCGATGGTATTCATCGTGTCAATGACTTCACGGGTCACCGCTTCACCGGTGTGGGCATTTTTCACCGCGTCCTGCACCAGCTTTCCGGCCTGATAAACGTTGTCGGTATTGTTCGCCACCGTCGCGCTCAGCTCTTCCATGCTGGCCGCCGTCTGGGTCAACGCGGAAGCCTGCTGTTCGGTACGTGACGCCAGGTCGATATTTCCGGAGGCAATCTCCTGCGCCGCGTGCGTTACGGTATGGCTCGCATCGCGCACCTGGGCGATGGTCGCCAGCAGCGCCTGACGCATCTGCTCCATTGAGCTCATAAGATGATCGATTTCGTTATGTGCGCTCCCCTTGACCGGTACCGGAACGTCCAGCTTGCCCGCCGCAATCTGGCTGCAGTGCTCGCGCGCCAGGTTTACCGGCGCAAAGACAAAGCGCTTCATCAGCAGGCTGACGGCGACAATCACCACCACAAACAGGCTGGCGATAGCGGCAATGATCGCCAGGCCGGAGACGAAATTGCTGCTCGCATCCTCGTTCAGGCTTTTGGCGTATTTCTGGTGGACGGAAAGGACCTGGTCGAGAACGATCTCGTACTGGCGGTCAAGACGGGAGACTTCCGGGATCAGCGCGTTGAATTTGGCGATATCGTGCGCCTCGGCGGCGTCGATCAGCGGCGCCAGCCCCTGGTTGCGGTAGTTTTGCCAGGCGTCCTGATAGGCAGTCACCAGCGGCGCTTCATCCGTCAGACGCGGTGAAGCCATAAAGGCCGCAAAGGCGTGGTCCGCTTTGGTCAGCGCCTCTTTCACGGCGGTAAGCTTAGCAGCGCCGTCCGCCGAGTTGCCCGCTTCCACCATCTTCACATACTCCATCACCCGCACGCGCAGCGTACGGCTGTGGTTGATGGGGTCAATAATAGACAGCACAACCTGGATCTCTTTGTTAACGTTATCCAGGGAATTATTACTTTTTATGATGAGGCCAACGCTGGTGACAATGCTCACAACAAAGAAGAAAAGCAGCGAGAACAGGACGATCAGGGACGACTTTTTCAACGACATAAACCAATACCTCAAGGAGAATTATTCCTTATGGTTATCGGCCATTCCAAAACTTAAATTAATTAAAGTTATTGAAGTATCGAACCGGGCTATTTCGCTGGCTTATAGCGTCGCTGCAGGGTGGCATTGAGCTTGCGCTGCAACGGCTGCGGCGTCTCCCCTTCGATCAATTTGCTAATCAAATCAAAGCAGTGCCACGCCAGCTGGCGGTTATCCTGACGAATAGTATTCACCGGGATCGTCAGCGAATCGTAGAGATAGTGATCGTCAAAGCTGGCTAACCTGATATCGCTTTGCAGCAGGTTGTGCTGGCCCATATAGCGCAGCACCCCTTCCAGCAGCCCGCATGCGGCGGCGAACAGCGCTTTTGGCGGACGCCCCAGACGGGCGCAGAGTTCAGCAAACATCTCGTAACCGGAGCTCGGGTGATAGTTGCCGTGAATGATCCACTCCGGGCGCAGCTCCACGCCAGCCTCTCGCAGACCTTGTTTAAACCCTTCCAGACGATCGCGCGTCGGAGAAAGGCGCGGCTGGCCGCCGAGGAAGTAGAATTCATCAGGATGCTGGCGCGCAATGTCGGCCACCAGTTCCGCCGTCGGGGTAATGGAGTCGGTGATGACCAGCGGCAGCGCGCTGTCGTTGATGTGGCGGTCAAACAGGACAACGGGCAGCTGCTCGCTCAGCTTGTGGTAGTCCGCATCGTTAAGCATGCTGGAGGCCACAATCAGTCCGTCAACCTGACGCGCCACCATGTTGTTCACCACCACCGTCTCCTGCCCCGGGTTTTCACCGCTGCAGGAGATCAGCAGCTGAACCCCCGCCTCGCGGCACAGCGTTTCCAGCTCGTGAGAAAACACGGCAAAACCGTAGTTGGTGATCTCCGGGACCACCAGACCAATGGTGTGGCTGCGGTTATCGCGCAGCGACCGGGCGTGAATGCTGGGCTGATAGTGGTGCTCTTTTGCAATCGCCAGCACGCGCTCGCGCGTCTCTTCCGCCACGCGAAGCTCTTTGCTGCGCCCGTTCAGGACCAGGCTGGCGGTGGCTTTTGACACGCCCGCCAGCTCCGCGATGTCTTTAATGGTGACGCGTTTTGTTTTTCTCACAACGACTTAGATCCGGCTGCCAAAACCCTCATTCTATCATGCAGGCGCGCAGCGACCAGTAGCGTAATGTGATATCGGACGCACCTTCGAATCGCACCCGGGCCGGATGGACAGGAAAATAGCGGCTGCTCATCACCCCTTCACCGTGATTGATGAAGATTTCAACGCTGGAGCGGTCGCAGAGAACGCGCAAATGACTGACGTCGCCCTGCCAGTAGCGGGTCAGCGTTTCGCCGGTTTTCAGGCTCGCGCGTTCCAGGCGTATACCCTGCTCATCGACCCTGAGGCGCAGCGCACCGGCAAAATCGACGCTCACCTGCGATGCGCTCAGCTCAAACTCCAGGCGCGTCGCGTCCAGGTCCGGCGCCTCGCTGGCGCGCCCCTGCCAGCGCTGTTCATCTTCACGCAGCGCCGCCAGCTCGCGAGCCGGGGTCTGCCAGAGCCTGCCGTCGCGATAGCGTAATTCGCGCGGGCAGGTCATCTGGTGCATCCAGCCGTGTGTCCGGGTTGGCTGAAGCATCTCTTCCCCGTCCGGTACGCCCATCCAGCCGATCAGAATGCGTCGTCCGTCATCCGCCAGGGTCGTTTGGGGTGCGTAAAACTCAAAGCCCGCGTCCAGCTCGTGCAGCTCGCCGTGATCGAATGCGGCGTTTTCATAGTCAAACGCCCCGCTCATCCAGGTAGCCGGATAGGTGTTAAGATAGCGATGCGGCTCGCGCGCCAGCCCCTGCGGACAGCCGATCAGGACGTGCGTTCCGTCGAGCGCGAACAGGTCCGGACACTCCCACATATACCCCGCATCCGTCAGGCCGTTGACCCCGTGACCGGCGATTTCCCCGCAGGACGCCCAGGCGTGCAAATCGGCTGATTTAAACAGCAGCACCTTGCCGCGCTTTTGCACATCCTGCGCGCCGAGCACCATGTACCACTCCCCGTCGTGCTGCCACACCTTCGGGTCGCGCACGTGGCCGGTGTAGCCTTCCGGCAGCGCCAGCACCGGCCCCAGCTTCTTAAAGGTCCCGTCCGGCTGTTCCACGGCGAGGCACTGCCAGGCCGTGCGGCTGCCGTCATCGAACTTGACGTTGCCGGTGTAGCACAGGGTCAGAACGCCGTGATTGTCCACGGCGCTACCGGAGTAGCAGCCGTTGCGGTCATACTCTTCATCCGGCATCAGCGCCAGCGGCTCATGCTGCCAGTGCACCAGGTCCGCAGAGCTCCAGTGCCCCCAGCATTTAAACCGATGCTCGCAGTCCAGCGGGTTCCACTGATAGAACAGGTGGTAGCGGCCGGCAAACCAGATGAACCCGTTGGGATCGTTCATCAGCCCCGTCACCGGCGCGGGGTGCCACTGCGGATAGTGGCTGTCCGCCAGCGCCCGCGGCTGACCTTTCATAACGGCCTGCAGGATCGCAGGCCAGCGGGAAGGTAACGTCATTATTCAGAGTCCGTTTTATATTTCAGCAGCAGTGAGACGGTAAACGCCACGCCGAAGGCAATCACCATACCGATAATATAGTTGAGCAGCGAGCTGGCCTGCACGATGGCCATGCCCGGAATAGCGGTCAACCCAACGGCGGTCATGTAAACATGAACAGATACCACCCAGGCCCCGCCCACCGCGCCGCCGATCAGCGCGGCGATAAACGGTTTCACGAAGCGCAGGTTGATACCAAAAATAGCCGCTTCGGTGATGCCCAGCATCGCAGAAAACGCCGACGGTAAGGTAATGGCTTTGATTTTGGCATCTTTGGTTTTGAACCACACCGCCAGACAGGCGCCGCCCTGCGCCACGTTCGCCATGGCCCAGATCGGCAGCAGGAAGTTCACGCCAATCGACGGGTTGCCCAGCAGACCGGCTTCAATCGCGTGGAAGCTGTGGTGAATACCGGTGATCACAATCACCGAGTAAAGCCCACCGAACAGCAGCCCGGCCAGCCAGCCCGCGTGTTCAATTAACGTGCTCAGGATAAAGGAGATGCCGTCGCCCAGGGCGCGCCCCGCCGGGCCGATAATCAGCAAGGCGATAAAGCCGGAGATAACGACGGTGAGGAACGGCGTCAGGATCAGATCTAACGCGTCCGGGATCGCGCGGCGCAGATTTTTCTCCACGATGCTCATAAACCAGACGGCCAGCAGCACCGGGAACACCGTGCCCTGATAGCCAATCATCGCGATCTCAAGGCCGAAGAAGTTCATGGTGTGGAATCCGGAGGCCACGCCCCAGGCGTTGGTCAGCGCCGGGTGGGTCAGAATGCCGCCCAGCGTCGCGCCGAGATACGGGTTGCCGCCAAATTCCCGCGCGGCGGTAAAGCCGATCAGAATAGGCAGAATGATAAACGCCGCAGAGCTGCACATGTCCAGCATGATGTAGAGAGCGTTATCCGCATTGACCCAGCCGTAGGTTTTCACCATGCCGAGCAGGCCCATCAGCAGGCCGGAGGCCACAATCGCGGGAATGATCGGGACAAAGATGTTGGAGAGCAGACGGGCAATGCGCTGGAACGGGTTCAGCTTGCGCGCCGCCAGATCCGCGGCCTCAGATTTACTGGATTCGCTAATCCCCGCAGCCTGAATAAACGCGGCGTAGACCTTGTTGACCACGCCCGTGCCAAAAATCACCTGCATCTGCCCGGCGTTACGAAAACAGCCTTTTACGCCGTCGACCTTGCCGATCGCCTGCTGATCGGCAAGCGCGTCATCGACCAGCACCAGACGAAGACGCGTTGCGCAGTGCGCCGCGCTGGCGATATTTTCCTTGCCACCGAGCAGCGGAATAAGCTCGCGGGCGATTTGATTAAAATCCATAGATACCTCTGCCTGACTTCTTTTTATGATGTGCGAAACGCTCCCGCCTGGCGGGAGCGTGATGGGTTAAAACCAGGTTTCCATCTGGACCCCAAAGTTCCATTCCCCGCCGGCGTTGAAGCCGCTGCTGCCAAAGGCATCATCGCTGGCGTAATGATCCAGTTTGCTGCTCCAGTCCATCCAGGTGGCAAACAGACGCAGCTCCGGACGGCTGAAGAAATCGCCGATTTTGCTCGCTTTTAACGTCGGCGCAAAGGTCAGCTTGTAGAAACTGCCGTTGACGGCGTTGCGGTCCTTATAGCCTTCCGGATTTAAATCCATGTACTGATAGCTTCCCTCAAACGCCAGGGCGAAGTTCTGCGTCACCTCTTTAATCAGGCGGGTGTTGAGCGTCACCCACTCATAGCTGTCGCCCTTGACGTAGCGATCTTTACTGCTCTGCGCCAGCACCGCGGGCGCAACGCTCCAGCCGCCGCCGACAGGCGTGACACCGTAACTTGCGAAGCGCCAGGTATCCGCCTCAGACAGCAGCGCGCCGTCGGAACCGATGCTTTTCACTTCCGCACCCAGCCCGTGACCGTACAGCAGCGCCGTTTTGGCTGTCCCTTCCCGCAGGCCGTAGAAGCTCTCATTATGCAAGCCGACCAGGGCATGAACGCCGGTATTGGCGGCGTCGGTTTTGATGAGATCGCCGTTGGTGTCTTTACGGTCGTCGTTATCCTTCGCCCGCAGGCCGCTCACCATCAGCTGGAACGGTCCGGCGAAGTGGTTCATGCTGAGGATATAGTTCTGAACGTTATTGTCGGTCTGCTCCACGCTGCCGAAGTTGCGGCCGTAGATGGAGAAGTTGCTGCGCAGCGAATCGTTCCATTTCACGTCGTAGACGCCGCCGCCGGTACCGGCGAGGAACACCACGTCGGAGTCCAGCCAGTGAATATCAAAGTTGTCGCGGTCGAAGCGTTTACCCGCCCAGAAGGTGCTGCCCTTCAGCGCGCCGGTAAAATCAGGCAGGTTGCCCAGCTCCGCGAAGGCCTGGCGAATATTGAGATCGCTGGTATCGGCTGACCAGTCGTTATAGGTTCTCTGACCGTCGGCCAGCATCGCTTTGAAGCGCGTGGTGGCCCCGTTATCCAGAGTTTGCTTGTGCTCCAGGTTCAGCTCGACGTAGGTGTCGGCTTCGTTACCCAGACGCCCTACCGCGCCGCCGGTTTCTCCGGCCGGGGTCAGATAAGGACCGCTTTTGCTGCTGGAGGCCGCATCGTTCATCAGCAGGCCCGAACGGGCGTAGCCGTGGAACTCAAACCCGCTGCTTTGATCCGCCTTCTTCTCCAGCGCGGTGGTGCGCTGCGCCACCGCCTGGGTGGTCGTTTGCGTCTGCTGCTGCGCGGCAACCAGCTGCTGCGTTTTTTGTTCTGCATCCGTGGCGCGTTTCTCAGCCACCTGCGCACGCGTTTCCGCCGCCTGGAGGCGCTGCTCCATCGCGGCAAGACGCGCTTCGATACTTGTCATATCCGTTTGGGCAAAAACAGAGGTACTTCCGGCCAGCATGCCTATCATCACGGCAAGTCTGCGTTTTTTATACATTTTGTCGCATCCCTAAAAGAAGTCATTAAAAGTGCTAAATTGCTAAACCGGTTTAGGTTGCTGATACTAAACCTCTGAATTTTGGATCGGCAATCTTTTTTGCTAAACCGTTTTAGTAAGTGTGATCGAGGCAACAATTCAGGCCGCCGGATGGCGGCCAGTGGAGGAAGGAATTACAGATCGTGCTGCCAGGGCAATGCGGTCATCGCCCCTTTGGCCGTGGTGGCTAATGCGCCGCAGCGCTGGGCAAGCGCGATGACCGGCGTCAGGTCCTGCCCGGCAGCCAGCCCGTAGAGCAGCCCCGCCACGAAAGCATCGCCCGCGCCGGTGGTATCGACACACTCAACGGGCGTTGCCGGATAGTGCTCCACGGCGCCGTCATGCCAGGCGATCACCCCCTCTTTTCCCTGGGTGACCAGCACCAGACGCGCCAGGCAGCGCGCCATCAGCGCGTCCAGACCGACGTTTACCTCGACATCTCCGGTTAGAAACGCCAGCTCTTCGACGGAGAGTTTCACCACGTCAGCGCTCTGCAGGGCCAGCTCCAGGCAGCGGCGCAGCGCGTTCTCATCCGGCCAGAGATCCGGGCGAATATTGGGGTCGAAGCTGACGTAGCCGCCCGCCTCGCGAACGGCGGCCATCGCCTCAAACGTCGCAGAACGGCTCGGCTCTGCGCTTAACGCGATGGAACAGACGTGCAGCCACTCCCCGGCGCTGAACGTCGGCAGATCGGCGGATTCGAGAAACAGATCGGCGCTCGGGCGCACCATAAAGGTAAACGAGCGTTCGCCGTGGTCGTCGAGATCGACCACCACCGTTGAGGTGCGGTGCGCCGGGTCAAGGCGCATAGACTTCACGTCGACCTTTTCGTCAGCGAGCGTTTTCGCCATAAAGCGCCCGAAGGGATCGTCGCCAACCCTGCCGATAAAGGCGCTCTGGCCGCCCAGCCGGGCAATACCGACCGCAACGTTTGCCGGTGCGCCGCCGGGACACTGCAGCAATCTGCCTTCTCCATCGGGCAGCAAATCCACTACCGCATCGCCAAGTACCCAGATTTTTTTCATGCTTTCCTCGCAGCTAAACAATGTTAAACCGTTTTAGCTATTTAAGCACAGGCAGTGCGAAGGGGAAATAACGCGGGAGGAAAATTGGCTAACGCACCAGATGCGGCCAGTGAATATCACCGACGCCATTAAGCTGCGGGCGGGCAAACAGAAAGCCCTGGAAGCGGCGGATCCCGGCAGACTCGAGCCAGCACCACTCCTCTATCTTCTCGATCCCTTCCGCCACCAGGGTAATTTCGAGATCGGAGCAACAGCTGACGATGGAGCGCACAATCGCCTGCTTCGGGCCGCTGAGGTGGATATCGCTGACTATCTCCCGGTCGATCTTAATTTTATCCGGCTGGAAGCGGGTCAGCAGCGAAAGACCGGCATAGCCGGAGCCGAAATCATCGATCGCCAGGCCAATCCCCTCACCGCGAAGCTGCTTGATGGCGCTATTAAACTGGTTGAAGCCGGAGATCATCTCGTTTTCCGTCACTTCAATGACCACCTGCTCCGGCTGAAGGCCATGTTTTTTTATCTCGCTGACCAAAAATTCCACGGCGTTGGGGACATTCACCAGCGACATCGGCAGCAGGTTTACCGCAATCTTATGGCTGCCAATGCCCAGTTTTTCCGCGAGAGCAAAGGCATACGCTTTCGTCTGGAGATCGACTTCGTAGATTTTGTCCGGGTCGAGGGCGCTGAAGAAATGCTCCGGGCTACCGCCTTCGTTGCCGCGAATAAGGGCTTCAAGCGAACTGATCTTCCCTTCCGAGGGCTCAACGATGGGCTGGAGCGCAAACTGACAGGTTTGGTTGGCCATCAGCCCCAGGTGTTCGCCAAAGGGCAACGCCTCGGGTGAAAGCGTCCATTTTTCAGGTACGTAGCGTGCACCCGACAGGGCCGGACGTTTGCCTGTGATAAACGTCTGAATAAATTTGAACACCCGGTCATCGGATGTGAGATAGCTTTCCAGCTTGCTGTAATTCAGAACCGACTGCAGCACCTCTTTCGGTGACTGCGTCTGCAGATCGAAGAGCAGCATACCGACGTTTTCGAAGCGCCTGCGCGGGCCATAGTCCCGCATCAGCTCAACCACTCCACTGTGCCGCTTGTCGTCACGGATTTTATGGAACAGCTTGAGCACGCTCTCTTCCGACCCTTCGAGTATTTGCAGCACATCGCTGCCTTTTGCGAGCAGAACCCCGGTGATATTCAGACTGGCATTGCGGATCCGGGCGCGCTCCACCAGTTCCCGCAGCTCGGTGGAGGGGCGGGATAAATTCAACTGGCTTCGGTAAATCAGAGTCGTCAGCACAAAAATGGGTTCCGATGAGAAAGTGAGGTGCCTTGAAGCTACTATTTAACATACATAATCAATGCGACCTAACATATTCACACCACAGGGGAACGTTACTTTTCCCCGTTGCCAATTCGGCTGTCGATCCTCTCCTGCATATAGTCGTAGAACGGATTCGAGGTGACCCGCATCAGCGCCTCTTTTCCGACGCTCAACACGGAGGTTTCGCCCCAGAGCGCAATCGTCCCCAGGCTGATGCCGTAGCGGTTTTTCACCCCAGGCTCACTGCCATAGAGATCGTCATCCGGCGGGAACGGCACCGCAATATGCGACAGGGAATAGACATCCTGCGGCCAGGCCTGCGCCAGCGGCACGACCGTCTCCCGGGTGCTGCCTGCCGGAGTGATTTTCGCCACAGTCGAGAAACTGTGCTCGCTGGCATTGGTAATAATCGTGACACCGTAACGCCTCTGCGCAACCGGCAGCAGCGTCGAAGTTGCCGTCCACGACGACGGTTTGAACAGCGGACGGAAGCTCGCCGCCTGGTTGATGTCAAACACCACCAGCTCGCTGCCGTTTGCCGGAAGCTGGTCAAACAGGCCGGTCGCCACCGCGCGGGTGCTGACCGTGGAATCCATGACCGACTGGAACGCCAGGATCGGCGGCAAATTCGCCAGCCTGTTCTCCCGCGCCTCGCGGCCGATTTGCTCCTGCAGAGCCTTCGTCAGAAGCCATGACTGGCGGGCGGCGTTCACCGGGAACGAGTTATATTTGTACGGGTTATATTCCGGAGAGATATTCAGCCACGCCGCTTTGGCAAACGCCGGCAGCAGCGCCGGTAACCCGGCGAAACCGGCAAACCGCGCAAAGGCCGTCACGCCAATCATAGGTGAGAGGAGTATCACCTGCTGCGGTTTACGCAGCGAAGGCGCGTCCAGCGCATCGAGGGCATATTTCATCGCCAGCGCCCCGCCGTTGGAGTAACCCACCAGGTGCAAAGGCGCAGCCTCGCCCGCCAGACGCGTGGCCTCCCGCACCGCAAGACGCGTTGCCGCGAGCCACATTTCCCAGTCGACGTCGGTCAGCGCGCCGGGCGCGGTGCCGTGCCCGGGCAGGCGCGGGACCACGGCCACAAAGCCGTGCTGTTGATAGTTCACCGCAAGCCGCCGGACGCTGTAGGGCGAGTCCGTCAGACCGTGCAGCAGCACCACCGCGCCGCGCGGCTTTCCGGCAGGCATCAGCACAAAGGAGCGGTTGGCATCGGGCGTAAACTGTCCCGGCCACACCAGGCTCTGGCGATAATAGCGGTTTAACGGCGTGCGTTCCTCGCCCTCTGTTTTCGCCGTCACCGCATTATCAAGATCGGCGAAAATGGCATTTTCCCGGGCGATATACCGGGCAAAATCGGCGTTATCCATCTCGCGCACGGACATCTCATCGGCCCGCCAGGTATGCCAGAGGTGCAGTTCCGGTCCCTGCTGCGAGAGATAGACCCGAACCGCCAGCAGGACGACCAGTACGATCCCAACGACCATCCCTATTTTCTTTGCAAGCGCCATCAGGCGCACGCTGACTCGCCAGGGCAAATTTGCCATGCCGGGATCCCTTTTATATTCACAGTACATCTATCTTATCAAAAATGTGAACGGACTGACGTATTCACCAAATTCATATCTGCCGCGTCAGACAGTGCACCAAAAGTGAACTACGCTGCACAAATGTTGATCATTGGTTAAACAAATATTGCATGAAGTTTACTGCACAGCGGGTTTCACCCGCCCTGTGAACCTGGCACGCGTCATGCATTGTTAACCCGGTAACAAAAATTCGGCCTTTGACAGCCTGTTAACAGCGAGGCGGTATGACGACGAAACCTGAGATGTTGAGCCGTATCGAAGCGACATTCAGCCAGCTCACGCCCAGCGAAAAGCGGGTCGGAAGCTGGCTGCTGGCGCACGCCGCGCAAATCCCGTTTGAAACGGCGGAGAGCATCGGTCAGGCAAGCGGGACCAGCGGAATTACCGTCGGACGCTTCCTGCGCAAGCTGGGGTATCGCAACCTGGAGGATGCCAAAAAGAGCCTGCGCGATCCGTATCAGCCCTGGGGCATGAACGAGCGGCTGGACTCCTGGCAGCAGCAGCGCCCCCTTTCCAGCCGCCGTCAGCACGCCCTGTCGCTGGAAGTGGATGCCATCACGCAGGTGTACCAGATGGCGCAAACGGACGCCTTTCGTCAGGTGGTGCACAACCTCGCCCACGCCGACGCGGTGTTTGTGCTGGGGATCCAGTCCACGCGCGGGATTGCCAACGCCTTCTTTAGCCACCTTGAGTACCTCCGCCCGCGCGTGAGCTATTCAGAAGGCGCTTCCGGCAGCTGGGTGGAATCCCTCAACTCGGGGTTTTCGCACCCGTACGTCGTGCTGACCGATACGCGCACCTACTCCTCGATGGCCCGCCAGTACTGCCGCGTCGCCAGCGAGAAAGGCATTCCGCTGGCCTTAATCACCGACATCTGGTGCCCGTGGGCGCGGGATTACCCGATTGATTTACTGCAGGTGAAAACCGATACCGGTCACTTCTGGGATTCGCTTGCCCCCGTGAGCTGTCTGTTCAACCTGCTGCTGTCGGGCGTGGTGGAAGCGCTGGGTGATGCGCTCCCGGCGCGTCTGGCGGTAAACCGGCAATTACAACAAGAGTTTGGTCAATTCGAACGCTAAAGGAGCGGAGCTATGCCCGAAGAGAGTGAACTGATTGATGTGGCGAAGACGTTTCCCACGCTGCATATCGATCTGAAGTACGCCACCGCCGACAACATCACCGGCCGTCCGATCTATCAGGAGGCGCTGTGCCTGCTGCATACCGACGCGGCCACCGCGCTGGCAAAAGCCATCAGCATTGCCTCGCTGGCCGGGCTGAAGCTGGTGGTCTACGACGCCTATCGGCCGCAGCAGGCGCAGGCCCAGCTGTGGGATGCCTGCCCGAACCCGGAATACGTGGTCGACGTGGCGATTGGCTCCAATCACAGCCGCGGTACGGCCATCGACGTCACCCTGATGGATGAACATAACGCCGTGCTGGATATGGGTGCCGGTTTTGACGAAATGCACGACCGCTCGCATCCGTATCACCCTTCCGTGCCGCCGCACGCCCAGCGCAACCGTCTGCTGTTGAACGCCATCATGTTCGGCGGTGGTTTTGTCGGTATCAGCAGCGAATGGTGGCACTTCGAACTGCCGAACGCCGCCAGCTACCCGCTGCTTGACGACCGTTTTGCCTGTTTTCCCCTGACGCACACTTCTCTTTAAACCTGGAGCACTGCCATGAAAACATCGCTTGTTTCGACCCTGATCGCCGCCACGCTGGCCCTGAGCGCCCCGCTGGCGCTGGCTGCCGTTCCGAAAGACATGCTGGCGATCGGTAAAGCCGCCGCCCCGCAAACGCTCGATCCTGCCATCACCATTGATAACAACGACTGGACCGTCACCTATCCGTCCTACCAGCGTCTGGTCAAGTACAAGCCGGGCTCTACCGAGGTGGAAGGCGATCTGTCGACGGGCTGGAAAGCTTCCGACGACCAGAAAGAGTGGACCTTTACCCTGGCGGATAACGCCAAATTTTCCGACGGCACGCCGGTCACCGCCGAGGCGGTCAAACTCTCCTTTGAGCGCCTGCTGAAGCTCGGCCAGGGGCCGTCTGAAGCCTTCCCGAAAGACCTGAAAATTGATGCCGTCGATGACCATACGGTGAAGTTCACCCTCAGCCAGCCCTTCGCGCCTTTCCTCTACACGCTGGCAAACGACGGGGCGTCCATCATTAACCCGGCGGTGCTGAAGGCCAATGCCGCAGACGATGCGCGCGGTTTTCTGGCGCAAAACACCGCCGGTTCCGGGCCGTTTATGCTGAAAAGCTGGCAGAAAGGCCAGCAGCTGATCCTGATCCCTAACCCTCACTGGCAGGGTGAAAAGCCGCACTTTAAGCGCGTTTCGGTGAAAATTATCGGTGAGAGCGCCTCGCGCCGACTGCAGCTTTCCCGCGGCGATCTGGACATTGCCGACTCCCTGCCGGTCGATCAGCTCGCAGCGCTGAAGCAGGAAGGCAAAGTCGCCGTCGCGGAATACCCGTCCCTGCGCGTGACTTACCTCTATCTCAACAACGGTAAAGCGCCGCTCAATCAGGTGGATTTACGCCGGGCCATCTCCTGGGCGACGGATTACCAGGGGATGGTGAAAGGCATTCTGAGCGGCAACGGCAAGCAGATGCGCGGCCCGATCCCGGAAGGCATGTGGGGCTTTGACGCCACGGCAATGCAGTACAGCTTTGACGAGGCCAAAGCCAAAGCGGCGCTGGAGAAGGTCAAAGACAAACCCGCCAGCCTGACCTTCCTCTACTCGGACAACGATCCGAACTGGGAGCCTATCACCCTCTCCACTCAGGCCAGCCTCGGCAAGATCGGTATTAACGTCAAGCTGGAAAAACTGGCCAATGCGACCATGCGCGACCGCGTCGGAAAAGGCGATTACGACATTGCCATCGGCAACTGGAGCCCGGACTTTGCTGACCCGTACATGTTCATGAACTACTGGTTCGAATCGGACAAAAAAGGGCTGCCGGGCAACCGTTCGTTCTATGAGAACAAAGAGGTCGATTCCCTGCTGCAGGCCGCGCTGAAAACCACCGACCAGGCAGAACGCACCAAAGATTACCAGCAGGCACAGAAGGTGGTTATCGACGAGGCGGCCTACGTTTATCTGTTCCAGAAAAACTACCAGCTGGCGATGAACAAAGAGGTCAAAGGCTTCACCTTTAATCCGATGCTCGAGCAGGTGTTCAACATCGCCACCATGAGCAAATAACGGTTCTCGCCGGGGGAAAGCGTATGACGTTCTGGAGCATAGTGCGCCAGCGCTGCTGGGGGTTAATCCTGGTGGTGGCCGGTGTCTGTATTATCACCTTTATTATTTCACACCTGATCCCCGGCGATCCGGCCCGTCTGCTGGCCGGCGACCGCGCCAGCGACGAAATCGTGCAGAACATCCGCCAGCAGCTAGGGCTGGACCAGCCCCTGTATGTTCAGTTTGGCCGCTACGTGGACGCTCTGGCCCATGGTGATTTAGGCACGTCCATCCGTACCGGACGCCCGGTCGCGGAAGACCTGAAGGCCTTTTTCCCTGCCACGCTGGAGCTGGCCTTTTGTTCTCTGCTGCTGGCGCTCGTCATCGGCGTGCCTCTGGGGATTTTGTCCGCGGTGTACCGCAACCGCTGGCTGGATCACCTGGTGCGTTTAATGGCGATGACCGGGATCTCCACGCCGGCCTTCTGGCTTGGGCTGGGCGTCATCGTGCTGTTCTACGGGCACCTGCAGATCCTCCCGGGCGGCGGCAGGCTGGACGACTGGCTCGATCCGCCGACGCACGTCACCGGCTTTTATCTGCTGGACGCGCTGCTGGAGGGCAACGGTGAGGTCTTTTTCAACGCGCTTCAGCACCTGATTTTACCCTCGCTGACGCTGGCGTTTGTTCACCTGGGGATCGTGGCGCGCCAGGTCCGTTCGGCGATGCTGGAGCAGCTCAGCGAGGACTACATCCGCACCGCGCGCGCCAGCGGACTGCCCGGCTGGTACATCGTCCTGCGCTACGCTCTGCCGAATGCGATGATCCCGTCCATTACCGTGCTCGGGCTGGCGCTGGGCGATCTGCTTTACGGCGCCGTGCTGACCGAAACCGTCTTTGCCTGGCCGGGCATGGGCGCCTGGGTGGTGACGTCCATTCAGGCGCTCGATTTCCCTGCCGTGATGGGCTTTGCCGTCGTCGTTTCGCTGGCCTACGTGCTGGTTAATCTGGTGGTCGATCTGCTTTACCTGTGGATTGACCCGCGAATCGGGCGCGGAGGTGCCGAATGATGTTAACGCAGGAAACGCCCGCCCCGGCTAAAACCGCCGGACAACGCATCAACTGGGCAAAGCTGTTCTGGATGCTGCGTCAAAGCCCGCTCACGATCGTTGGCGGCGTCATTATGATTGCGATGCTCTTTCTGATGGTGGCTTCGCCGTGGATCGTGCCGCATGACCCGAACGCGCTGGATCTGACTGCCCGCCTGCAGGCGCCGTCTGCACAACACTGGTTTGGTACCGATGAGGTGGGACGCGACCTGTTCAGCCGCGTGCTGACGGGCAGCCAGCAGTCGATTACCGCCGGGCTGGCGGTGGTGGCGATTGCGGGCGGCATTGGCTCACTGCTGGGCTGTTTTTCCGGCGTGCTGGGCGGGCGCGGCGACGCCATCATCATGCGGGTGATGGATATCATGCTCTCCATTCCCTCCCTGGTGCTGACCATGGCGCTGGCCGCCGCGCTCGGGCCGAGCCTGTTCAACGCCATGCTGGCGATTGCGATTGTCCGCATCCCGTTTTACGTCCGCCTGGCGCGCGGGCAAACCCTGGTGGTGCGCCAGTTTACCTACGTTCAGGCCGCCCGCACGTTTGGCGCGTCCCGCTGGCATTTGATCCGCTGGCATATCCTGCGCAACGCCCTTCCGCCGCTGATTGTGCAGGCTTCGCTGGACATCGGCAGCGCCATTCTGATGGCCGCCACGCTGGGGTTTATCGGCCTGGGCGCGCAGCAGCCGACCGCCGAATGGGGCGCGATGGTGGCCGTTGGCCGTAACTACGTCCTGGACCAGTGGTGGTACTGCGCCTTTCCCGGTGCAGCAATTTTGATTACCGCCGTAGGCTTTAACCTGTTTGGCGACGGTATCCGCGATCTGCTGGATCCGAAATCGGGAGGAAAACAGTGATGACCGAACCGGTATTACGTATTGAGGACCTGCACCTGAGCTTCCCGATTTTTCGCGGTGAGGTCCACGCGCTGAACCACGTCTCGCTGGAGATCGGCAGGGGCGAAATCGTCGGCGTGGTGGGCGAGTCGGGATCGGGTAAATCCGTGACCGCCATGCTCGCCATGCGGCTGTTGCCGGAAGGGAGCTACCGCATTCATAACGGACAGGTGAAGTTACTCGGCGAAAACGTCCTGACGGCGTCCGAGAAACAGCTTCGCCAGTGGCGCGGTGCACGAGTGGCGATGATTTTTCAGGAGCCGATGACCGCCCTCAACCCGACGCGGCGGATTGGCAAACAGATGGTGGAGGTGATCCGCCAGCATCAGCCGCTTTCGCGGCGCGAGGCGCAGCAGAAGGCGATTGCCCTGCTGGAAGAGATGCAAATCCCGGACGCGAAGCAGGTCATGGAGCGTTATCCGTTTGAACTCTCCGGCGGCATGCGCCAGCGGGTGATGATCGCCCTTGCCTTCTCCTGCGAGCCGGAGCTGATCATCGCCGACGAGCCGACCACCGCGCTGGACGTTACCGTCCAGCTCCAGGTGCTGCGCCTGCTGAAGCACAAGGCGCGGGCCAGCGGGACCTCGGTGTTGTTTATCAGCCACGATATGGCCGTGGTGTCGCAGCTCTGCGACAGGATGTACGTGATGTATGCCGGGAGCGTGATCGAGAGCGGTGCCACGCAAACGCTGATCCACCGACCCGTGCATCCCTACTCCATCGGCCTTCTGCGGTGCGCGCCGGAAAACGGCCAGCCGCGCGACCTGCTTCCCGCCATCCCCGGCACGGTGCCCAACCTCAGCCAGCTTCCGCCGGGATGCGCTTTCCGCGAGCGCTGCTTTGCCGCCGGGGCGAAATGCAGCGAAACGCCGCGCTTACAGCCCAACGGTGCAGAGGGCCAACAGGCTGCCTGCTGGTATCCACAACGGGAGAAACACCATGTCTGATGTACTGCTGGAACTGGATAGCGTGCACGTGAACTTTGCGGCGCGCAAAAACTGGCTGGGCCGCGTGACGGAACAGGTCCATGCCCTCAATGGGCTCGATCTGCAGATCCGCCGGGGGGAAACGCTGGGCATTGTCGGTGAATCCGGCTGCGGGAAAAGCACGCTGGCCCAGCTGCTGATGGGCATGCTTACGCCCAGCACCGGCGCCTGCCAGCGGGCGCACCACGCGGGCGGCATGCAGATGGTGTTTCAGGATCCGCTCTCGTCGCTCGACCCGCGATTGCCGGTCTGGCGCATCATCACCGAGCCGGTGTGGGTGCAAAAACGCAGCAGCGAGCGCGAGCGCCGTCAGCTGGCGGAGGATCTGGCGCTGCAGGTGGGCATTCGCCCGGAATACCTCGACAGGCTTCCGCACGCCTTCTCCGGCGGGCAGCGCCAGCGCATCGCCATCGCCCGGGCGCTCTCGTCCGATCCCGATATTATCGTGCTTGATGAACCCACCAGCGCGCTGGATATCTCCGTGCAGGCGCAAATCCTCAACCTGCTGGTGAACCTGCAACAGCAGCGTAATCTGACCTACGTGTTAATCTCGCATAACGTCTCGGTGGTCAGGCACATGAGCGACCGGGTGGCGGTGATGTACCTCGGGCAGATTGTGGAGCTGGGCAGCGCCGCGCAGGTGCTTGGCGAGCCGCGCCATCCCTATACCCGTCTGCTGCTCGACTCGGTTCCCCGCACCGGTGAACCGCTGGATGAAAATCTGGCGTTACGCAAAACGGAGCTTCCCGGCAACCGTCACATGCCCGAGGGCTGTTTTTTCCGCGACCGTTGTCCGATAGCAACGCAGGGGTGTGAACGTCCCCAGCCGCTACAGCCCTCACGCGAGGGCCGTAACGTCCGCTGCTGGCGCAGTCTGGATTAGATTTGCGCCATTCCGCCGTCCACAAACAGCTCGATGGCGTTAATAAAGCTGGCCGCGTCGGAGGCCAGAAACGCCACCGCTTTACCCACCTCGCCCGGCGCGCCTAAACGCCCCAGCGGTACCTGGGCGGCCAGCGCGTCGTACAGCCCCTGACGGTGTTCTTCCGGCACCAGATCGCCGAGACCTGGCGTTTTGATCGGGCCCGGGCTCACCACGTTGACGCGGATCCCGCGGCCCTGCAAATCCAGCGCCCAGGAGCGGGCAAAGTTGCGCACGGCGGCCTTGCTGGCGCTGTAGACGCTGAAGTTGGCCGTCCCTTTAACGGAGACCGTCGAGCCGGTCAGAATAATCGACGATCCGGCGGAGAGCAGCGGCAGCGCCTTCTGCACCGTGAACAGCACTCCGCGGACGTTGGTGCCGAAAATCCGGTCAAACTGCTCTTCGGTGATCGCGCCCAGCGGCAGCATATCGCCGCCACCGGCATTGGCGAACAGGATATCAAGACGGCCTTCATCTTTGGCTATCCGGGCATAAACCTCATCCAGATCGGCAAGCTTTGAAACGTCCGCGCGAATGCCCACGGCGTCAGAAGCAATCTCTGCTACCGCGGCGTCCAGTTCGGCCTGACGACGACCGGTGATGTACACCTTCGCGCCCTGCGCCGCCAGCTCCTGCGCCGTGGCAAGACCAATACCGGTGCTGCCGCCGGTGACCAGTGCGATTTTTCCTGAGAGAGTCGTGTTCATGTCATTTACCTTTTGTTGGGTTTGTGGTGCGCGCTTTCGCTCGCGTTGGACAAACTTTAGCCCTTGCGGCATTAGTGAAAAATGGGCAAAAATGAAAATGACTATTCACATACAGAAATAATTCGAGGTCATCATGGACCAGCTCATGGCGATGCGCGCCTTTACGCGGGTCGTGGAGTCCGGCAGCTTTACCCGCGCGGCGGACTCGCTGAATATGCCGATCGCCACGCTGAGCAAGCTGGTCAAATCGCTTGAGTCGCACCTGGAGATACGCCTTCTGCACCGGACCACTCGCCGGGTGGTCGCGACGCCTGAAGGGATGGAATACTATGAAAAAGCGCTCAGGGTGCTGATTGATATCGAAGATATCGACACCTCGTTTCGCGTTTCCCGCGCGACGCCAAAAGGGCATTTGCGGGTTGACGTGGGCGGCTCCACCGCCCGGGACGTGCTCATTCCCCTGCTTCCGGAATTTATGCAGCGCTACCCTGAGATCCGCATCGACCTTGGCGTGGCCGACCGGCCGGTCGATCTCATCAGCGGTAACGTAGACTGCGTGATTCGCGGCGGTCCGCTGGACGACTCAACTCTCATCGCCCGTCATCTCGGTAACGCCGAAATGGTCACCTGCGCGACGCCGGGTTACCTGAAAAATCACGGCGTCCCGGCCTATCCGCAGGAGCTGTGCAACGGCCACAAGCTGATTAGCTATCTCTCGCCCGTAACCGGACGGCCGTTTCCGTTTCGCTTCCGGCAGAACGGCGAGGCGCTGGAAATCAACATTCCGCACTATCTCGGCGTCAATGAAAGTAATGCCCATCTGGCGGCTGCCGCGGCGGGGCTGGGGATCGTTCAAACCTTTGAGTATTCGGCAAAGGCGTATTTGCAGGCGGGAACTCTGGCGGCTATCCTGGGCGGCTGGCGCCCTGCCGCCTATCCGTTTCATGTGGTTTACCCGCAGAACCGGCATTTGACGCACAGGCTGAAGGTATTTATCGCCTGGCTGGCGGAGGTGTTCCCCGCCGCGCTGAAGGGATAGCCGGGCGCAAACCCGGCTGCGGTTTAATTAAGCTTATAGTCCAGCGTAATCTCAGCTTTCAGGAGCTGCGAGACCGGACAGCCCGCTTTTGCTTTCTGAATAATGCCGTCGAACTGCTGCGGGGCGATGCCTGGAACGGTCACCTTGCTTTTCAGGGCAACCTTAGTGATGGCAAAGCCGCCGTCGGTTTTATCCAGAGAGACGTCCGCCGTGGTATCAATGGAATCGGCGGTATAACCCGCTTCGCCGAGCATCAGCGACAGCGCCATTGAGAAGCAGGCCGCATGTGCCGCGCCAATCAGCTCTTCGGGGTTGGTCCCCTTTTCGCCCTCAAAGCGGGTATTGAAACCATAAGGCTGCTGATTGAGAACGCCGCTCTCGGTGGAAACCGTTCCTTTTCCGCGCTTAATGTCGCCAGACCAGTGTGCCGAACCGTGCTTATGAATAGTCATTCTTGCTCTCCTTTTGGCTTACAAAGGGTTAAGTATAGACTACGCATCTGCCCCACCCTGGAACACAGACAATTCCGGGACTTTCACCTGCTGTACCGACAAAAAGGATAATGATATGGCGCTAAAAATCAGGATGGCCGTTGCCGTCACCACGCTGGCTCTGTCGCTCTCTTCACTGGCGAAAACGCCGGAGAACTTTATCTATACCAGCTCTGGCGATCTCGACGCGGCGTTTCCGCTCGTTGCGCGAAACGATATCGGCGGCGTGCAGATCGTTTACAACTGGCGCCTGCTGGAACCCGAGAAGGACAGCTATGACTTCTCGCGGATTGAACAGGATCTGGCGCGCGTTGAGGCCGCCGGAAAAAAGCTCTTTATTCAAATCCAGGATCGTTTCTTTGAGCCGGACGCCCGCTACGTTCCGGACTATCTGATGCACGACACGCAGTACGGTGGCGGGATTGCGCCGCAGTTCGATAACCCCGGCGAAGGCAAGCCGGTCGGTTCAGGGTGGGTGGCGCGTCAGTGGGATCCTGCCGTGCGCCAGCGCTACCAGGCGCTGCTGGCCGCCCTCGCGAAACGCTTTGATGGAAAGGTGTATGGGGTAAATCTGCCCGAAACCGCCATTGATATCGACGAAAAAAATCCGCCCGCCGGATTTACCTGCGACAGCTATTTCGCGGGTGAAATGGAAAACCTGGCCTTTGCGCGAAAGGCTTTTCAGAAATCACGCGTGGTGCAGTACGTGAACTTCTGGCCGTGCGAATGGGATAATGACCACAACTACATGGGGCGACTGTTTGCGTATGCCGGCGCCAACAATATCGGCCTGGGTGGGCCGGACATTGTTCCCAACCGCAAGGCACACATGAAGAATGCCTATCCCTTCTTCCATAAAAATAAACAGACGCTGCCGCTCATCGCCATGGCGGTTCAGGAACCGACCCTGACCTATAAGAATCCTCAGACCGGAAAACCGTTCACCAAAGCGGAATTTGTCCGCTTCGGCGAAAGTTATCTCGGTGCCGATATTATTTTCTGGAGCACGACGTCTCCCTGGCTAAAGGCGAAGTAATACCTTCTTATGCCAGGTAGCGCGACAGTTCGTCAAGGAACACGCGCAGCGCGGCAGGCTGGTATTCCCGGGACTGATAAATGCCATGGATGGCAAGCGGTTTCGGCTCAAGCGCCTCCAGCACCGGCACCAGCAACCCCTGTTCCAGCGCGGCAGACGCTTCGCGCTCCGGCAGCATGGCAATACCGCAGTGCTTGATCGCCGCGTCCATCAACAGTGAAGAGATGCTGGCGCTCAGGTTGCCGCTGACGGCCACGCTCAGGCTTTCCCCTTCCGGCGTCAGGAAGTGCCAGGACTGCCCGGCAAAAAAGCTGTAGTGCAGACAGTTGTGCTGCGCTAATTCTTCAGGGCTGACGGGGATACCGTGCTGTGCCAGATACGCCGGCGAGGCGCAGAGCACCGAGCGACATTCCCCCAGCCGGCGGGCAATCATGCCGGGTTCGGGGTTGTCGGTAATGCGCACGGCGACATCAATGCGCTCTCCCACCAGGCTGACCGGGTGGTTGTTCACGTCCAGCTCAATGCGCAGCTGCGGGTAGCGCGAGAGCAGCTCAGGCAGGACCGGCGCAATCAGGTGCATGGCGGTAAAATGGGCGCAGGCCACCCGCAGCGTGCCGGACGGCAGATCTTTCTCCGACTGGCCCTCGATTTCCTGCGAAATCTGCGAGAGCGTCCGCGTTTTTTGCAGCACCTTTTCCCCTGCCGCGGTCAGCGTCAGCTTGCGCGTGGAGCGGTTTACCAGCCGCGTCCCCGCCCACTTCTCCATTTGTTCAAGGTAGCGGCTCACCATCGGTCGGGAAATGCCCAACGCGCGGGCCGCCGCGCTCAAACTGCCCAGCTCGCATATCCGGTTGTAGACCTGAGCGGCGATAACGCGATCCATAAAAGCTCCATTTGCTCGATTTATGAAACTAAGCATGTCTTGTTTCAGGAATTCTGGCAAATGCGAATATCCGTACAATAGACACATTCCTGAACAACAGAGACAACAGCATGAAATTCACTCATCTTGCCCTGCTTTCCACCCTTTTCACTCCAGCTGTTTTTGCCGCGCCGTTAACCATTGATACCTGGAACCCGCAGGAAAAAGGCATTTTCCCGGTCTCCTCCACGCTGGTTTCCGGTCCGAAAGAGGCGGTGCTGTTTGACGCGCAGTTCAGCGTGAAGGATGGCGAAGCGCTGGTAGAAAAAATCCGCCGCAGCGGTAAAACCCTGAATAAGATTGTGATCACCTCCGGCGATCCGGATTTCTATTTTGGCCTGCAGCCGCTGGTCAAAGCCTTCCCGAATGCCAAAGTGGTGGCCACGCAGCATGTGGTTGACCATATTAAAGCCACCAAAGATGCCAAGCTCGCCTTCTGGGGGCCGCAGATGAAGGACGGCGCGCCAACGGAGCTGGTTGTCCCGCAGGTTCTTGCCTCCACCACGTTCATGGTTGACGGGGAAAAGGTCGATATCGAGCAGTCAGACAGCTACGCGGCCTATGTGTGGATCCCCTCAGCAAAAACGATCCTCGGCGGCACCGGGGTAGCCTGGGGCATTCACGTCTGGACGGCAGACACCCAGACGCCGGAAAGCCGCAAGCAGTGGCAGGAAACGCTGGAGCATATGGCCGCGCACAAACCCGAGCGCGTGATCCCGGGCCACTACCTGGGCACCCCACCAGCGGGCACTGGCGCGATTGATTTTACCCGCGACTATCTGCAGCGCTTTGAAAAGGCTTTAGCCGCGCATAAAGATTCCGCAGGCGTTATCAATACCCTGAAAAAACAGTATCCGGGCCTGGCTGATGAAAGCTCGCTGGAATTAAGCGCCAAAGTGAATACTGGCGAAATGAAGTGGTAATTTAAAAACGGCTCCTGCTATATTTCCGCGATAGCAGGAGCCCCGCCAAAATATCCCCGCCGTTACCCGTCGATATAGCCACACCTTTTAAAAGTGCATAAAAGCATGCACTTATGTCATTTTTATTTCTAAGATGAATCTGAACCACAACCGGGAAAATATTTGCCATTCTGTTTATGAATTAAATTTTTTGCGAGCCGTACCATTAAACAGACAACGACACGGAGGCAGCATGTTTACTTATTACCCGGCAAATACCGCAGCAGCACAACCTGAACTCGTTAACGCGATTGCGCAGGGTCTTCACGCCGAGCACGGTGCTGTGACTGAAGATGACATTTTGATGGAACTAACCAAATGGGTGGAATCCACGGATAATGACATCCTCAGTGACATCTACCAGCAGACTATTAACTACGTCGTCAGCGGGCAAAACGCACCCTTGTAAAAACCTGCTAAGCTGGATCTGCAACCTAAGGGGTTACATTTCGTTTGCGTAAGCAAACTGGTCCTTAAAACTATCAACAGGATTGAGGAGTTAACATGAAATCGAACCGTCAGGCACGCCATATTCTGGGACTGAACTACAAGCTTTCAAATCAGCGTAAAGTGGTGATTGAAGGCGACCACGAAACGCAGGTCACGCACGCCACCGGCAGAAAACGCCACGCCGGCAAGTAAGTTCCAGACTGAGATCCAGAACACCATCGGTAATCCCGATGGTGTTTTTGTTTATGTGTTGCGGTAATTAATATTTAGCTCCTTTATAATACCGCCTGACCGCACCCCATCGCACAGGCCAGAAAGATGACAAACAGCAGTGTCAGGGACGGATCTTCATAAAAAGAGTGAGTGACATGGACAACAAACTGAAAAAACATCGTTCCTTATACATCCCATACGCCGGACCGGTTTTACTCGAATTCCCCCTGCTCAACAAAGGCAGTGCCTTCAGCATGGAAGAGCGCAGCAGCTTTAACCTGCTGGGTTTACTGCCCGAAGTGGTTGAAACCATTGAAGAACAGGCGGAGCGCGCGTGGATCCAGTATCAGGGTTTCAAAACCGAAATCGACAAGCACATCTACCTGCGCAACATTCAGGACACCAATGAAACCCTCTTCTATCGCCTGGTGCAGAACCATCTCGAAGAGATGATGCCGGTGATCTACACCCCGACGGTGGGTGCGGCCTGCGAGCGTTTCTCAGAGATCTACCGTCGTTCACGCGGAGTTTTCATCTCCTATCAGAACCGCCACAACATGGACGATATTCTGCAGAACGTGCCGAACCACAATATCAAAGTGATTGTGGTGACCGACGGCGAACGTATTCTCGGCCTCGGCGACCAGGGCATTGGCGGGATGGGGATCCCAATCGGTAAGCTCTCTCTCTACACCGCCTGCGGCGGCATCAGCCCGGCGTATACCCTGCCGGTGGTGCTGGACGTCGGGACCAACAACCAGCAGCTGCTCAACGATCCGCTCTATATGGGCTGGCGCCATCCGCGCATTACCGACGACGAGTACTATCAGTTTGTCGACGACTTCATCCAGGCCGTGAAGCACCGCTGGCCGGACGTTCTGCTGCAGTTTGAAGACTTCGCGCAGAAAAACGCGATGCCGCTGCTGAACCGCTATCGCGATGAGATCTGCTCTTTTAACGACGACATCCAGGGCACCGCAGCCGTGACCGTGGGTACGCTTATCGCCGCCAGCCGCGCAGCCGGCAGCCAGCTGAGCTACCAGAAAATCGTCTTCCTGGGCGCAGGCTCTGCGGGCTGTGGCATCGCCGAGCAGATCATCGCCCAGACGCAGCGCGAAGGCTTAAGCGAAGAGCTGGCCCGCTCCCGCGTCTTTATGGTTGACCGTTTCGGCCTGCTGACCGACGCTATGCCGAACCTGCTGCCGTTCCAGAACAAGCTGGTGCAGAAGCGCGAGAACCTGAAAAACTGGGATACCGACAACGAAGTCCTTTCCCTGCTGGACGTGGTGCGCAACGTGAAGCCGGATATTCTGATCGGCGTTTCCGGGCAAACCGGCCTCTTCACCGAAGAGATCATTCGCGAGATGCACAAGCACTGCGAACGCCCTATCGTGATGCCGCTTTCCAACCCGACCTCCCGCGTGGAAGCGACGCCGCAGGACATCATCGCCTGGACCGAAGGTAACGCGCTGGTCGCCACCGGCAGCCCGTTCGACCCGGTGGTATGGAAGGATAAAACCTATCCGATCGCCCAGTGCAACAACTCTTACATCTTCCCGGGCATTGGTCTGGGCGTGATCGCCTCCGGCGCGTCCCGCATTACCGATGAGATGCTGATGTCGGCGAGCGAAACACTCGCGGGCTACTCGCCGCTGGTCAACAACGGTGAAGGGCTGGTGCTGCCGGAGCTGAAGGACATTCACAAGGTGTCGCGCGCTATCGCGTTTGCGGTGGGTAAAATGGCGCAGCAGCAGGGCGTGGCGGTGAAAACCTCTGCCGACGCGCTGCAGCAGGCCATCGACGACAACTTCTGGAAGCCTGAATACCGCAGCTATCGCCGTACCTCGATTTAATTCTGCCTTCCGACCATTCCCTCTCCCTTTGGGAGAGGGAACCACAGTAATTTCTCTACCCGAAGCGATGGATCTTGCTTCCGGAAAATAGATGACTTACAGCGATACCCTGGTCCGGCTGTAAATCGCTGAGGCGTTTCCTGCAGGCCGGGGCGAGGCGCAGGGATGCGCCGAGAGGGCGGGCTTTACATGGACGTTGCCTCCGCCCGTCCCCGATAAGCCGGAAGGAATAAGCCGAGGGCACCGCGAAGCGGCGATTTACCGCCGGGAGCACGGGTCGCCAGGGTGGTGGCGACTGAGCCACCCTGGCACGTTCACAGGTCATGTCGTTACAGAGTAGCAAGGAACATAAAGTGAACGGAATGACCACTACAGCCGTATGTTCCCCTCACCCTAACCCTCTCCCAAAGGGAGAGGGAATTAGATTCGCCCCCCACTAGCCAAACCCCTTTTCCCCCGCTACACTCCCTTCATCCATTAACCTACTGAATATATAAGGAGGCCAATTATGCTGTACTGTGAAATTTTCAATGTTTCACATACATTTGGTGATCGCACCAGCTCAAGCGTTATCGGTATCGTGCTGCGATAACTTCTGCTTGAGCGAAGACACCAACCCCTGAAATCCCTTCTCTCGGGCTTACTGAGTTATCGTCAGCGATGTTTGACGAGGCATAAACATGCCTGTAACTCTTGGGTAAGCAACAATGAGCACTTTACTCACTGCACAATCTTTACGCGTTGATACGGCGTTTGGCACGCTCTTCGACTCACTCTCCTTTACGCTGAAAAAAGGCGACCGCATTGGCCTGCTGGGCGACAACGGCTGCGGCAAAAGCACGCTGCTGAAGGTGCTGGACGGCACTGACTCCCCCGCCGCCGGCACGGTCGCGCTGGCCGGGCACTGCCTGATGGCGCGCGTGGAGCAACATCTCCCGGACGCCATTTTCCCGCTGACCATGCTGGATGCCGTGCTCGCACAGCTGCCTTTAGCCGAGCGCGACAGCCTGCGCTGGAAAGCCGAAACGCTGCTGGCAGGCATGGGCTTCACGCCTCAGGATATGGCGCTGCAATCCGCCACGCTGAGCGGCGGGCAGCACACCCGCCTGCTGCTGGCGCGGGCGCTGATTCACGACCCGGATCTGCTCCTGCTCGATGAACCCAGCAACCACCTTGATTTGCCGACCATGCTCTGGCTGGAACACTTTCTGCAGAACTGGTCAGGCAGCTTCGTGCTGGTCTCCCATGACCGACAGCTGCTGGATGCCGTCACCAACGGCAGCTGGATCCTGCGCGATAAAACGCTGCACTACTTCGCCCTTCCCTGCACGGCCGCCCGCAAGGCGCTTGAAGCGAAGGATGAAAGCGACGCGCAGCGCCACAAGGCGGAGCAAAAGGAGATCGACCGCGTGACCGCCAGCGCGAAGCGGCTGGCGACCTGGGGCAAGGTTTACGACAACGAAGACCTGGCCCGCAAAGCCAAACAGATGGAAAAACAGGTCGAACGGCTGAAGGAGAGCCAGACGTCGCTCACGGCAGGCAGGCAGTGGACGTTAACCCTGCGCGGCGACGCGCTGCGGGCCGACCGTCTGCTGGAGATGGAAAACCTCAGCGTCCCGCCTGCGCCCGGGCTACCGCCGCTGTTTAACATCGAAATGGCGCGGCTAAAAAGCGGCGATCGCGTGGCGATTGTCGGTCGTAACGGCTGCGGCAAATCGTCGCTGATGAGGCTTATCTGGCAACAGTTTGCCGATGAGTCCGCAGACAGCGGGTTGAAAATCCATCCGCGCGTGTCGCCAGGCTATTACGACCAGACGCTTCATCAGCTGCCGGACAACGCCACGCTGCTCGACGCGCTGGAGCCTTTCGCACCGGATCCGCAGAACCGCAAAATGGCGCTGATAGGCGCGGGTTTCCCGTGGTCGCGTCACGGGCAAACGGTCAGCACGCTCAGCGGTGGCGAACGCTCGCGCCTGCTGTTCGTTGGCCTGACGCTTGCCCGCTATAGCCTGCTGATGCTGGATGAGCCGACCAACCACCTCGACATGGAAGGCAAAGAGGCGCTGGCGCAAACCCTTCAGCAGTTTGAAGGCGGCGTGCTGCTGGTCAGCCACGACCGTCAGTTAATTAGCCAAAGCTGCAACCGTTTCTGGCTGATTGAAGAGGGAAAGCTGAGCGAGTGGCACGATGCAGAAGCGGTGTTTGAGCGCCTGCGTGAAAGCGCGGGGCTGGCGACATCCACCGCGCCCGTCATCGATACTGCGGCGGTTCAACCCTCGCCGTATGACGATCTGCTCGAACGGCTGGTCGCGCTGGAAACGCTGCTGGAAGACGATCTGGCGCGTAAGCCGAAGCATCAAAAGCCGCATCTGCAGGCGCAATGGCGTAAAGAGATAGAGGAGATAGAGGCACAGCTGTAAGTCTGCGCCCGGCGAGTCTCTCGTCGGGCCAGTATTTTCCCCCTAAATTATTAGAGGAACGCCGTATTCTTATTCTGAAAATGGATTAAATAATGACATTATGTTGCCGTTGCCTTGCATTACAGCGCCAAACCACTAATCCTTGAGGAGTATTACACCTGCTATGCAGATACTCATCATGAACAAGGAGATACACATGAAGGCTGCTGTTGTCACTCAGGATCATCAGGTCAATGTCACCGAAAAAACCTTACGCCCGCTAAAGCACGGGGAGGCCCTGCTGAAGATGGAATGCTGTGGCGTATGCCATACCGACCTCCACGTGAAGAACGGTGATTTTGGCGATAAAACCGGGGTTATCCTGGGCCACGAAGGGATTGGTATCGTAAAAGAAGTCGGCCCCGGCGTGAAGTCGCTGAAAGTCGGCGATCGCGCAAGCGTGGCCTGGTTTTTTGAAGGCTGCGGCCACTGCGAATACTGTAATACCGGCAACGAAACCCTGTGCCGCGACGTGAAAAACGCCGGTTACTCCGTTGACGGCGGCATGGCGGAAGAGTGCATCGTCACCGCGGATTACGCCGTAAAAGTGCCAGACGGTCTGGAATCCGCTGCGGCCAGCAGCATCACCTGCGCCGGCGTCACCACCTATAAAGCGGTGAAGGTGTCGGGTATTAAACCGGGCCAGTGGATCGCAATCTATGGTCTGGGCGGTCTGGGCAACCTTGCGCTGCAGTACGCCAAAAACGTCTTTAACGCCAAAGTCATCGCTCTCGACGTTAACGACGAACAGCTGAAGCTGGCGGCCAGCATGGGTGCGGATTTAACCATCAACTCCCGCAGCGAAGACGCCGCGAAAATTGTGCAGGAGAAAACCGGCGGCGCGCATGCAGCAGTCGTTACTGCCGTCGCAAAAGCCGCATTCAACTCAGCCGTTGACGCCGTGCGTGCCGGTGGCCGCGTGGTCGCGGTTGGCCTGCCGCCGGAAGCGATGAGCCTCGACATTCCGCGTCTGGTGCTGGACGGCATCCAGGTGGTAGGTTCCCTGGTCGGCACCCGTCAGGATCTGCTGGAAGCCTTCCAGTTCGCCGCAGAAGGTAAGGTGGTGCCGAAAGTCACGATGCGTCCAATCGAGGACATCAACGCCATCTTTAAAGAGATGGAACAGGGCCAGATCCGCGGCCGTATGGTGATCGACCTACGTTCATAATCGTTCATTTTTCATTACCGCTCCTCGCTGGGGCGGTTTTTTTATAGCCATTTTCCGGCAATCCTTATCTTAATTCCTTTGTTCCCTTGTTTTCCCCCGCGCCCGATGATGAATCCGACGCTAACAAGAAGATAACAAAGGAATTCACCATGCAAACCCCATTTCGTCTGCCGCTGCTGACGGCGCTGATTCTGGCGACAACCGCAGCCTGGGCAGCAGATGCGCCCGTCAAAGGCGGCACGCTGATTTATCTGGAGCAACAGGCGCACACCAACCTCTATCCGCCTGCCGGTGGCTTTTACCCGAACGGCGGCATTCTGAATCAAATCACCGACAAACTGACATGGCAGAACCCAAAGACGCTGCAGGTCGAACCCTGGGTGGCCGAAAGCTGGACCACCAACGCCGATAAAACCGAATACACCTTTAAGCTTCGTCCCGGCATCACCTTCTCCGACGGCACGCCGCTGGACGCGAACGCCGTGGCGAAAAACTTTGATACCTACGGTTCAGGCAATAAGGCGCAGCGCCTGCCGGTGTCAGAAGTGATTAATAACTACGATCGCAGCGAAGTCATCGACCCGCTGACCGTGAAGTTCTACTTCAAAAAACCGTCGCCGGGGTTCCTGCAGGGCACCGCCACCATTGGCTCGGGTCTGGTCTCGCTCAGCACGCTGAAGCGCAACTTCGAAGAGCTGGGAGATGCCCGCCACATCATCGGTTCCGGCCCGTTTGTGGTGAAGGACGAGAAGCTGGGTCGTGAAGTGACGCTCGAAGCCCGCAAAGACTACCAGTGGGGACCGAAAAACCTGGAGCAGCAGGGGCCCGCTAATCTCGACGGCATCAAGTTTATCGTGACCCAGGAAGACAGCGTGCGCGTCGGCGCCCTGCTGGCGGGTCAGGCCGACTTTATTCGCCAGGTGCAGGCGTATGACGAAAAGCAGGCGACAGATCAGGGCTATAAGATCTACGCCGCCCCGACCCGCGGGGTGAACGACAGCATCAGCTTCCGCCCGGATAACCCGCTGGTCGCCGACGTTCGCGTTCGCCAGGCGCTGCTGCATGCCACCAATGCAAAACAGGTGGTCGAGACCCTCTTCTCGGCCAACTATCCGCAGGCGAAGTCCGTGATTGCCGGTTCCGCCGCAGGCTTTGTCGATCTCAGCGACAAATTGACCTTTGACCCGGCAAAAGCCAACCAGCTGCTGGACGAGGCGGGCTGGAAAGCAGGCGGCGACGGGATCCGCGCCAAAGACGGCCAGCGTCTGGCGCTGACGGTGTATGAATCCCTGCCGCAGCCGCAGAACAAAGAGGTTCTGCAGCTGGTTGCCCAGCAGTGGCGACAGGTGGGCGTGGCGCTGAGCGTCAAAGCCGGAGACGCAGGCAGCCGCACGCTGGATAACCTTGATCCGCTGAAAACCCCGTTAACCGTCTCCGAAGTGGGCCGCGCCGATCCGGACGTGGTGAAAAGCATGTTCTACCCGGCTAACCGCGACGCGCTGCTGCAAAAAGGCGGATCCAGCGACAAGGTCAAAAACTTCCGTGACGACAGGCTGAATGAACTGCTGGTGAACATTTCGGCTGAGGTCGACCCGCAAAAACGCCTGCAGCTGGCGGGGGACGCGCAGCGCTACCTGCTGGATAACGCCTACGTCATTCCGATTTTCGAGGAGCCGCAGGTCTTTGCCGGTGCGCCATGGCTGAAAGGCGTGAATTTCGAAGCGGTTGGCCGCCCGTCGTTCTACGGCGCGTGGATTGAGAAACACTGAGGAGCTGACGATGCGCCACGCACTTCTTCAACGTTTAGGGCACGGGCTGCTGGTACTGTGGGCCGCCTTTACCCTCTCGTTCGTGTTGCTCCAGGTGCTGCCGGGCGACGCGGTGCTGATTAAATTTCAGAACCCGGACCTGGGCTTAAGCCCGGCGCAAATCGAGGAGATGCGCGTGGCCTACGGCGCGGACAGCCCGCTGTGGCAGCAATATGGCCACACGCTGCTGGCGATGCTGCGCGGGGATTTCGGCTATTCGCTACAGGCCGGCGTGCCGGTCAGCGAGCTGATTGCCAGCAATCTGCCGGATACCCTGAGCCTCGCCCTGCCCGCGTTTGTGCTCGCGGTCCTGCTGGCCTTTGCGCTGGCCTTTGCATCACGTCTGCCGGGTCTGCGCTGGCTGAGCAATACCCTTCAGTCTCTGCCGGTCCTGTTTATCTCCTTACCGACGTTCTGGCTGGGGATTGCCCTCATCCAGCTTTTTTCTTTTCAGCTGCGGCTGATCCCGGTGATTAACCCGACGCCGCTGCAGGGGCTGCTCCTGCCGATCGTGACCGTCGCGATCCCGATCTCCGCCCCGCTGGCGCAAATTCTGATGCGCAGCCTGGACCAGGTGGCGACGCAGCCATTTGTCGCCGTCGCCCGTGCCAAAGGGCTGAGTGAAACCGCCGTCCTGTGGCGTCACGTGACCGGCAACGCCCTGCTGCCGGTCCTGAACATTGCCGGGCTGCTGCTGGGCGAGCTGATTGCCGGGGCGCTGATCACCGAAACCGTTTTTGGCCGCAGCGGGCTCGGGCAGCTGACCCAGCAGGCGGTGAATAATCAGGACATCGCCGTGCTTCAGGCGGTGGTTATGATTTCCGCCCTCGGTTTTGTCCTGATCAATCTGCTGGTGGATCTGCTGATGCCGCTGCTGGATCCCCGTCTGCAAACCGTTACCGGAGGTGCATCATGAGTCTGGTCGATTACGCGGCCGCCGCGCGAAAACGCGTTCCAGCGTGGCAGGGAGTGGAATGGCAGCCGGGGCTATGGCTGGCATGGGCGGTGATTATTTTAGCCGCTTTTGCCGCCGTGGCACCCGGCCTGTTAACCCACTTCAGCCCGATTGAGGGCATCGCCGGGGCACAGCGCCTGGCACCGCAGGCGGGACACTGGCTCGGGACCGATCAGCTTGGCCGGGATGTTTATACGCGTATTGTTTATGGCGCGTCACACTCCCTGAGCGCGGCGCTGGCCGCCGTGACGATGGGTCTGCTGGTGGGTACCGGCTTAGGGGTGATTGCCGGGGCGTTCGCCGGACGCGTCGAGTCTCTGCTGATGCGCTTCGTCGACGTGCTGCTGTCCATCCCGTCTCTGCTGCTCTCGCTGACGGTGATTATTCTGCTCGGGTTTGGCACCGTTAACGCCGCGATTGCCGTAGGCGTTGCCTCCATTGCCAGCTTCGCCCGCCTCGCGCGCGGTGAAGTGGTGCGCATCCGCCACACGGATTACGTCGAGGCGGCGTTCGGCAGCGGCGGGACGTTTTTCGCCGTGCTGTGGCGACACATCCTGCCCAACGCGTTAACCGCCGTCCTCGCCTTTGCCACGCTGCAGTTTGGTCAGGCCATCCTGGCGCTCTCCACGCTGAGCTTTCTCGGCTACGGCACCCCGCCGCCGGTGCCGGAATGGGGCTTACTGATTGCCGAAGGCCGTAACTATCTCTCTACCGCCTGGTGGCTCACCACCTTCCCCGGCGTCGTCGTCATCGCCGTGGTGCTGGCCACCAACCGCATCAGCCAACAGTTCAGCGGAGGTCGCTAATGACCGTGCTCTCAGTGGAAAATTTGACGATCAGCTACCGTACCGCGCGCCAGTGGCGAGAGGTGGTGCATAACGTCAGCTTCACGCTCGGACGAGGGGAAATGCTGGCGTTTGTCGGCGAATCCGGGTCCGGCAAGACGACCACGGCGCAGGCGATCATTGGCCTGCTGGCCGATAACGCCCGGCGCGATGCGGGAAAGATATCGCTCAACGGCGAGGAGATTAGCCGATGGTCCGCAAAGCGTCTCGATACCCTTCGCGGGGCGCGAATTAGCCTGGTGCCGCAGGATCCGGGTAATTCGCTCAACCCGGTGAAAACCATCGGTGTGCAGGTCGGAGAAATTATTCAGCTACACCAGAAGGTGACCCGCGCCGAGCGCGACGAGCAGGTGCTCGCCCTGCTGACAAAGGTCGGCCTGAGCCACCCCGAACAGCGCATGACGCAGTATCCCCATCAGCTCTCCGGCGGGATGAAACAGCGCGTGCTGATTGCCATCGCCATTGCCCTGCGTCCGGACGTGATCGTTGCCGATGAGCCCACCAGCGCGCTGGATGTGACGGTGCAAAAACGTATTCTCGATCTGCTGGATATCCTGCGCCGGGAATCGGGTACCGCCGTTCTGTTTGTCACCCACGATCTGGCGCTGGCCGCACAGCGCGCGGACAGGCTGCTGGTGTTTCGCGATGGCGAGGTTCAGGAACAGGGTAACACCGCCGATATCGTCCGCACGCCGCAGCACGCCTACACCCGTCAGCTGTTGAGCGATCTCCAGGGCCAGCGCCTGACCATCGCCCCGGTGGCCGGTCGCCCGCTCGCGTCCCCGGCCATTCGCGCCCGCGGCATCAGCAAGCAATTCTCCCTGGGCAAAGGTCATCAGTTTCAGGCGCTGGATCGGGTAACGTTTGACGTCAGGCGCGGCAGCACGCATGCGCTGGTCGGTGAATCCGGCTCCGGGAAAACCACCCTCGCCCGTATTTTGCTGGGTTTTGAACAGGCCGACAGCGGACAGGTCATCATTGATGATATTGATGCCACCGCGCTCAGCCGCGAGGCACGCCGTCAGCTGCGCCAGAAGATCCAGTTTGTCTACCAGAACCCGTTTGCCTCTCTCGACCCGCGTCAGACGCTGTTTGACATCATCGAGGAGCCCCTGAAGAACTTTTCTCGCCTCGGTAAGGCGCAGCGAAAGCTCCGGGTGGAGACGGTGGCTCAGCGGGTTGCCCTGCCCGTCGAACTCCTGAGCCGCACCGCCCGGGAGCTTTCAGGCGGACAGCGGCAGCGCGTTGCCATCGCCCGGGCGCTGATCCTGGAACCGACCATTCTGGTGCTGGACGAAGCCACCTCCGCGCTGGACGTCACCGTGCAGGCGCAGATTCTGGCTCTGCTTCAGCAGCTGCAGCAGCAGCTGGGATTGACCTACCTCTTTATCACGCACGATCTGTCTACCGTCCGCCGGCTCGCCCACAGCGTCACGGTGCTGCGCAGCGGTCAGGTGGTCGAACAGGGCGATGTCGGAACCTTATTCGCCTCGCCGCAGAACGACTATACCCGCGAGCTGATTGACGCCATTCCCCATTTTTCACCCGCCACGGAGGAGTTCGCATGACGCGAAAACGCCTGGGATTTTTCACCCGCCTGCTTGACGACGCTACGCCGAAGGAGCGCTATCGTCTGGCAACTGAACAGATCCGCCACGCCGAACGCCACGGTTTTGACAGCGCCTGGATTGCCCAGCACCACTTCCACGAAAGTGAAGGCGGCCTGCCGTCGCCGCTGCTGTTTCTGGCGCACGTAGCCGCGCATACCGAAACCATCCGACTGGGCACGGCCATCATCACCCTGCCGATGGAAAACCCGCTGCGCGTCGCGGAAGATGCCGCCGTGCTCGATTTACTCGCCGATGGCCGTCTTGAGGTCGGCTTTGGTTCGGGCGGCACACCGACCTCATTTCTGCCGTTCGGCCTGACGTTTGAGGAGCGCGGCGCGGCCTTTGCTGACCATTTGCATGTGATCCAGAGCGCCTGGCGCGGGGATTCGCTCACCCATCCGGATAACCACCTTTACCCGCCTGCGCCGCAGCTTGCCGACCGTATCTGGATTGCCACCTTCTCTGTTGACGGTGCCGTTCGCGCCGCCCGGGTCGGACACGGTTTAATGCTCTCCCGCACGCAGCCGCGCCCGGCAGATCGGCTGGATTTAACGCTCGACGAGATCCAGAACCCGATTGTGGATGCCTACCTCGATGCGCTGCCTGAGGGCATCGCACCGCGCATTCTGGCCTCCCGTACGGCGTTCGTCGCCGACAGCGACGACTATGCGCTCAGGGTCGCGACGCCGGGCCTCACGAAACAGGCCCAGCAGCATCGCGCTGCCGGGCACGTGGTTAAAGGTGACAACGTCACCGATTATCGCCGCCAGTTTGACGCCCATATTGGTTCGCCCGATACGGTGCTGAATTCTCTGAATGCTGACTCCATTCTCAGGCGCGCCACGGATATCTCATTCCAGGTCCATTCGGTCGAACCCACGCATCGCGACACGCTGCGGTCCATCGAACTGATCGCCGAACGTATTGCCCCCCACATCCTTTGAGGAGACACCTATGTCGTTAAGTCAGGACATTCTCGCCGAGCTGGCGGAAATTAAACCCGGTTCCCCTCTGGCAGAGGCGCGCGCCACGCGTGATGCCGCCACGCGCCACGCGCAGGGCAGCTACGAAATTCTCTTTAGCCAGCAGGATGCTGATTTTGCACTGGACGAGCGCTTCGCCGTAGCGGCAAAAGTCGCCAGGTGGCACAGCGCGGAGGCGCTGGCCGCGCACTATGCGGGGTTTGGCCTGGCCGATCCCACCTCAGAACGCCTGACCCCGGCGCTGAACTTCGCGCGCCTGCTGACGTTCTCCCCCGTCGAAGCGACGCCCGCAGCGTTAAAAGCGCTGACCCAGGCGGGATGGAGCAAGGAAGGCATTGTTACCCTGGCGCAGCTTATTGCGTTTGTGAGCTTCCAGAGCCGACTCATCACCGGGCTGCGGCTGCTGAACGACAGGCCCGTCGCCAAAAGCGATGCGCCGGTGGCGGCAGGCGTCTGGCACACGACCGCCACCACGGCCACCGGAAAGGCGGCTCCCGTCGCCTTCACCCAGCAGGAACTGGGCTGGGAGCCGTGGATCGCCGCCAAACCGCTGGCGGATTTTCGTGATGACGAGGTTGCTATACTGGCGAAGTTTGGCCACACCGATTCCGACTATTTCCGCCTGCTGGGGCGCAACCTGCCGGTGCTTGAACAGCGCACGTTAACGGATAAAGGAATTTTTTATACATCGGGGGGATTGCCGCGCGCCGAGCGCGAGCTGGCCGCAACGGTCGCCAGTAAAATCAATGGCTGCATTTACTGCGCATCTGTCCATGCGCGTAAAGCCAGCCAGCTGTCAAAGGATGACGCGGCGGTAGAAGCCCTGCTGGCCGTGAGGCCGGGGCAATCCCTGAGCGAGGGGCAATCTGCGCGCTGGCAGGCGGAAATCGATTTTGCGGCGGCGCTGTCGGTCACGCCCCCTGCCGCCACGCCGCTGCACCTTGCCGCGCTGGAAAAAGAGGGGCTGGATACCTTAGCGCAGCTTGATCTGGTGCAGTCCGCCGCGTTCTTCGCCTGGGCCAACCGCCTGATGCTGACCCTGGGTGAGCCCTGGCTTGCGTGAAGCCTGTCAGGCTAGCGCGCGAGCGTTAGCCTGAGCCCGTCTGGCCCGCAGGTGACCGTAGATCAGCAGTGCGCTCATGGCCGAGAAAGAGAGTATTGCCGCCGGCAGCGTGACGTAACGCCAGCTAAAGCCGAGTACGATCATCATCCCGCCAAAGTACGCCCCAATCGCACTGCCGAGATTAAACGCCATCTGTCCCCCTGCCGCCCCCAGCATCTCACCGTCCTTCGCATTTTGCAGAAGCAGAATTTGTAGCGGCGCAGAGAGCGCGAACAGTCCGGCACAGCAGATAAAGCCCATGACCAGCGAGGCCGTTTTCAGTTCACCAAAGGCGAAAAGCAGCAGCAGCGAGGCGACAATCACCATGTCGGTGGTGGCCGCAATGCGCAGCGGGCTAAAACGCCCCGAGAGCTTACCGCTCAGCAGATTGCCCAACACCATGCCAAGCCCCATCAGCATCATGATGGCCGTCATCATCCCTGCTGAATAACCGGAGACGTTAACCATAAACGGCTTAACGAAGCTGAACCATGCGAACACCCCGGCATTGCCAAACATGGTGGCGGCAAAAATCAGCCAGGGTTCTGGTTTTTTCAGAAAATGGAACTGCTCGGTCAATTTGATTTCTGAAGTGTCGCGGATGTCCGGCACCCAGAGCAGAACCGAGAGGATCACCAGCGCATCGAACACGGCAATCAGAAAAAAGGTATAACGCCAGCTGAACTGATGTCCGAGCCAGGTCCCCAGCGGAACGCCCATCAGGTTGGCCACGGTCATACCGGCGATCATTCCCGCCACCGCGACCGTCACCTTCCCCGGTGGCGCAATTTTAGACAGGATAATCGCCCCGACGCCAAAAATAGCCCCGTGCGGAAAGCCGGAAATCAGCCGCCCCAGCGCCAGCCAGAAATAGGACGTGGAAAACGTGAACAGGGCATTGCCGACAGCGGACATCGCCACCAGAAACAGCAGCGTGGTTTTTAACGAGAACTTGCCGGAGAAGAGCGCCACAATCGGGGCGCCAATTACCACGCCGAACGCATAAAACGAGATCATATTCCCGGCGGAGGGAATCGAAATACCGGTGTCATGTGCCAGCTCGGTTAACACGCCCATAATGCCAAATTCGGCCATTCCCAGGCCAAATGTGCCAAGCGCCAACGAAAAAATTGTCTTTTTCATACTTCAACCACTGGTTAATCACACGCGACGGACATTATTGAATAATCTTGTATGGTGAGCCAGTTCAAATCAGCTGGCTGACAGGTTAATCCATTAATTCAGGTGGATTACACTTCATAGTGCGGCCTCGCTTTTTCCGCACCGGACAACCTGAGGATGACAATCATGGGAAGCAAAAAGAAAACCCCTGTCGCTGTTGATGTCGTAACGAATGCACCGCTTAAGACCAAAGAGTATGAGAAAGAGCTCCGCCGCCTGCACGTCGAACTGGTTAAGCTCCAGCAATGGGTCGTCGCCAAAGGGTTAAAAGTGTGTATTGTTTTTGAAGGACGCGACGGTGCCGGCAAAGGCGGCACCATTAAAGCGATCACCGAGCGCGTCAGCCCGCGCGTGTTTCGCGTTGTTGCGCTCCCTGCTCCGACTGAAAAGGAAAAAAGCCAGCTTTACTTCCAGCGCTATGTGCCCCACCTGCCTTCGGCGGGTGAAATCGTGATCTTCGATCGCAGCTGGTATAACCGCGCGGGCGTGGAGCGAGTGATGGGGTTCTGCACGGAGGAACAGGCGGAGAAATTTTTAGACGGCGCGCCGGTTATGGAAAAAGCGATGGTCGATGCCGGGATTATCTTCCTGAAGTACTGGCTGGAGGTGACGCCGAAAGAGCAGGAGCGACGCCTGCGCGACCGTATTAACGATGGGCGTAAGATCTGGAAGCTGTCGCCGATGGATATTAAATCCTTTAACCTGTGGGACGAGTACACCCGCGCCCGCGACGCCATGTTTGAAGCCACCGATACCGCCTGGGCGCCGTGGTTTGTGGCGCGTTCAGAGGATAAAAAACGCGTGCGACTGAACATTATTTCGCATTTGCTTTCGCAGATCCCGTATAAAGAAATACATGTTGAGAAAGTGGATTTACCGAAACGCAAAATCGGCAAAGTCAAACCCACAAAATATCCGTTCCGGTATGTGGAGGAGCGGTTCTGATTTGAAGAGTAGGCCAGCGCAAGCGCAGCGCCGCCGGGCAAAGCCGACGGCGCAGGTCTTACTTCATTCCTTCCGTACTTTCCTGTTTCGCTTCCAGTCGCTCCACATCACGATACCAGCGCGGGTGGTGTTTCTGCGCCCAGCGGCGGCTCACCTTCCCTTCAATCATCCCTTTAATCGATCCTTTTACCCAGAACGCCATATACATATGGATCAGGATGGCGTGGATAAGAATGATGGCCGACGTGGCGTGGATCAGCAGCGCGTAGCGAATCACCTGAATCGGGAAATAGTGCGCAAAATACGGACGCCAGATAATCACGCCGGTCACCAGCAGCACAAAAATCATGCTCATGATGGTCCAGAACATCATCTTCTGTCCGGCGTTGTATTTCCCCACCTTCGCGACCTTATGTTCGTTGCCCTTCAGGACTTCGACGATCCCTTTCAGCCACGGGATATCCTGCTTGTCCGGGATGTTATGGTGGACAAAGCGCACGAACATAAACATCAGCACCACGAAAATCAGCACGCCGAAGAACGGATGCAGAATGCGCCCCATCTGCGGCGTGCCGAAGGTTTCGGTCAGCCACTGCAGCGTCGGGAAGAAGAACGAAATCCCCGACACCGCCACCAGGAAGAAGCAGATCACCACCGTCCAGTGACAGGCGCGGTCGACAAACTTCGTGCGCACTATCATTTTCGATTTACTCATGATGATCCTCCTCGTCGTCATCCACCTCTTTGTTTGGCCCGATACCGATGTAGTGATAAATCAGCCCGGCAAAGGTGGCGATAAAGCCCGCCGCCGAAAGCGGCTTAAGCGCACCTTTCCAGAGGTTGATGGAGGTATCGATCGCCGGATCCTTCGGCAGGTTGTGGTACAGCTCCGGCTGGTCGTTATGGTGCAGCACATACATCACGTGCGTACCGCCCACGCCCTGCGGGTTATAAATGCCCGCATGCTCGTAGCCGCGCGCTTTCAGCTTGTCCACGCGCGCCTGCGCCACGTCCAGCATCTCTTTTTTGGTGCCGAAGTGGATAGCCCCGGTCGGACAGGTTTTCACACAGGCAGGCTCCTGCCCGACGCTGACGCGGTCAACGCACAGGGTGCATTTGTATACCCGGTTATCCTCTTTATTGAGGCGCGGGATATTAAACGGGCAGCCCGCGATGCAGTACCCGCAGCCGATGCAGTTGTCCTGCTGGAAGTCGACAATCCCGTTGGCGTACTGAATAATCGCGCCGGCAGACGGGCACGCCTTCAGGCAGCCCGGATCTTCACAGTGCATGCAGCCGTCTTTACGGATGAGCCATTCCAGCCTGCCGTTCTGCTCGGTTTCGCTAAAGCGCATTACCGTCCAGGATTTGGCGCTCAGATCCGCCGGATTGTCGTAGACCCCCACGCAGTGCCCCACCTCGTCGCGGATATCGTTCCACTCCGAGCAGGCCACCTGGCAGGCCTTACAGCCTACGCAGGAGGAGACGTCGATAAGCTTAGCGACCTCTGCCTTGTAGTCCCGCGCGCGGGGCGCGGGGGTAATCGGGTTGGTCGCGGAGCGTTTGATAATGTCTTGTGTTTCCATCGCCATTTAATCGCTCCTTACGCTTTCTCGATGTTGACCAGAAACGCCTTGTACTCCGGCGTTTGCGAGTTGGAATCGCCGACGTTTGGCGTCAGGGTGTTGGCGATGTAGCCTTTCTGCGCCACGCCCTCAAAGCCCCAGTGCAGCGGGATCCCGACGGTTTCCACCTGCTGGCCGTGCACGTTCAGGCTTTGGAGACGACGCGTCACCACCGCCACCGCGCGAATAAAGCCGCGCTTGCTGCTCACCTTCACGCGGTCGCCGTTGGTGATGCCTTTCGCCTTCGCCAGCGTCTCGCTGATCTCCACAAACTGTTCCGGCTGCGCGATAGCGTTAAGCCGCGCGTGCTTGGTCCAGGTGTGGAAATGCTCGGTCAGGCGGTAGGTCGTCCCCACGTACGGGAACTTGTCCTTTTTACCCAGCCGCAGCACGTCCTCTTCGTAGATGCGCACCACCGGGCTGGAGATGACGTTTGGATGCAGCGGGTTGGTGCCGAGCGGCGTTTCCATCGGCTCGTAGTGTTCCGGGAACGGCCCTTCCGCCAGCTTGTTGAGGGCAAACAGGCGTCCCAGCCCTTCCGGCTGCATGATGAACGGCCCGGTGTTGCTGCCCGGCTGGGCGGTGTTGTAGTCCGGGATATCGTTCCCCGTCCACTTCGCCCCGTTCCACTGGATCAGCATGCGTTTGGGATCCCACGGCCTGCCGTTTACGTCTGCAGACGCGCGGTTGTAAAGCACGCGACGGTTCAGCGGCCACGCCCATGCCCAGCCCAGCGTATTGCCCAGCCCGGACGGGTCGGCGTTATCGCGGTTGGCCATCTGGTTACCCTGCTCCGTCCAGCTGCCGGTATAGATCCAGCAGGACGACGCCGTCGTGCCGTCGTCGCGCAGCAGCGCGAAGCTGTTCAGCAGCTGGCCTTTCTTCGCCACCAGGTTGCCGCTGGCGTCATAGAGATCCGCCAGCGCCACGCCGTTGTTCTCCTTCGCGACTTCCTCTGACTCAGGACGATCCGGCTGCTTGTAGTGCCAGCCCATTTTCAGCAGCGGCTCAGCGCCTTTGCCGCCTTCGGTGCGGTACATCTCGCGCAGGCGGTGGTAAATCCCGGCGAGGATCTCACCGTCATTACGCGCTTCGCCCGGCGCATCCTGACCTTTCCAGTGCCACTGCAGCCAGCGGCCGGAGTTTGCGATGGAACCGTCCTCTTCCGCAAAGCAGGTGGACGGCAGGCGGAACACTTCGGTCTGAATCGACGCCGGATCGACATCGTTCGATTCCCCGTGGTTCTGCCAGAAGGTGGACGTTTCGGTCACCAGCGGATCGATAACCACCATGTACTTCAGCTTGCTCAGGCTGCGAACGACTTTGTTCTTGTCCGGGAAGGAGGCCACCGGGTTAAAGCCCTGGCAGATATACCCCGTGACGCTGCCCTTATCCATCATGTTGAAGTACTTGATGACGTCGTAGGCCTGGTCCCACTTCGGCAGCCACTCAAAGCCCCAGTCGTTCTCCTTCTGCGCCGCGTCGCCGTAGAAGGATTTCATCAGGCTGACGTAGAACTTCGGATAGTTGCTCCAGTAGTTCACCTGGTCCGGCAGCGTCGCTTTCGGCGTATTGGCCTCAAGATACGTTTGCAGATCCGCCTGCTTTTCAGACGGCAGCGTCAGGTAGCCCGGCAGGCTGGTTGACAGCAGGCCAAGGTCGGTGAGCCCCTGAATATTTGAGTGACCGCGCAGCGCGTTCACGCCGCCTCCCGCCATCCCCATGTTGCCGAGCAGCAGCTGGATCATCGCCATGGTGCGGATGTTCTGCGCGCCGACGGTGTGCTGCGTCCAGCCCAGCGCGTAGAGGAATGTTGTGGTTCTGTCGGCGGCGCTGGTGGAGGCCAGCACTTCACACACCTTCAGGAAGTCCGCTTTCGGCGTGCCGCAGATGTTTTCCACCACCTCCGGCGTATAGCGGGAAACGTGCTGCTTCAGCAGGTTCCATACGCAGCGCGGGTGCGTCAGGGTTTCATCACGCAGCGCGTAGCCGTTTTCATCGAACTGATAGTTCCAGGACGTTTTATCGTACTGGCGTTTTTCGGCGTCATAGCCGCTAAACAGCCCGTCATCAAAGGCAAAATCATCCCGCACCAGCAGGTTCGCGTTGGTGTAGTGCTTAACGTATTCCGCGTTAATTTTATTATTTTCGATCAGGTACAGCAGCACGCCGGACAGGAACGTAATGTCCGTACCGGAACGGATTGGCGCATAGATATCGGCCACCGATGCCGTGCGCGTAAAGCGCGGATCGACGACGATAAGCGTCGCATCGTTGTTGTTTTTCGCCTCCATCGCCCAGCGGAACCCCACCGGATGGGCTTCCGCGGCGTTTCCGCCCATCACCACCACGACGTTAGCGTTTTTGATATCAACCCAGTGGTTGGTCATCGCACCGCGACCAAATGTTGGAGCAAGACTTGCTACCGTTGGTCCGTGTCAGACGCGCGCCTGGTTGTCTACCGCCAGCATGCCGAGAGAGCGCACAAATTTTTGCGTCAGCATGCCGGTTTCATTACTCGCCGCCGAGGCGCACAGCATGCCGGTGGATAACCAGCGGTTAACCGTTACGCCCTGGGCGTTCTTTTCAATAAAGTTAGCGTCGCGGTCGGCTTTCATTAATTTGGCAATACGGGAGAAGGCCTCATCCCAGGAGATACGCTGCCATTTATCAGAACCCGGTGCGCGGTATTCCGGGTAGCGCAGGCGGTTTTCGCTGTGTACATAGTCCAGCAGCCCCGCCCCTTTCGGGCAAAGTGCGCCGCGGCTTACCGGATGATCCGGATCCCCTTCAATATGGTAAATCGCTTCTCTGGCGTTCTTCGCGCCATCGCCCAGGCTATACATTAAAAGCCCACAACCTACGGAGCAGTATGTGCAGGTGTTACGGATCTCTTTTGCGCGCAGCAGCTTATAGTTGCGTGCCTGAGCCAGCGCCATTTTGGGAGCAAATCCCAGCATGGCTGCCGTTGTTCCGGCCATACCGCCCGCGCAGATTTTGAAAAATTGTCTGCGGCTGACGTCCATTGTTGTCCTCGTTATCTGAAAAGACTTCGCGCCGCAAACTAACAGCAAAGCCCCTAATTTTTTTGCGTCAAATCAAGGTCATCTGCCTTCCCCCCCTTAATAGTCACCCCCGGAACCTTTAAATACTCCTTTTTGATTAACGGTTTAAGAGAATAATTGGCGACAGCGTCAGGATGAATGCGATACATTTTTCCTTTGATTGTTATTACAATGGCGAAGTAATGGACAGAAAAAGAGCAACGCTTATTGGGCTGGCGGCAATACTGTTATGGAGCACCATGGTCGGCCTTATTCGCAGCGTGAGTGAGGGACTGGGCCCGGTAGGCGGTGCGGCGATGATTTACACCCTCAGCGGATTACTGTGTCTGGTGACGGTAGGATTTCCTGATATCAGGCGGTTTTCACCCCGCTATCTTATTGCCGGCAGCGTTTTATTTGTCAGCTACGAAATATGCCTGGCGCTGTCGCTGGGCTATGCCGCAACGCGATCGCAGGCGATTGAAGTGGGCATGGTCAATTACCTTTGGCCAAGCCTGACCATTGTGTTTGCCATCTTGTTCAACGGGCAGAAATCGACCCTGTTGGTGATCCCCGGCTTAGCCGTCTCATTGCTGGGCGTCTGCTGGGTATTGGGCGGTGAACAGGGTTTACATCTTGATGAAATAACCCGCAATATCGTTTCCAGCCCGCTGAGCTACGCGCTGGCGTTTGCCGGGGCATTTATCTGGGCCGCCTACTGCACGGTCACCAGCAAATTTGCGAAAGGACAAAACGGCATCACGCTGTTTGTTTTGCTGACCGCGCTGAGCCTGTGGGTGAAATATTTCCTGAGCGATCAGCCTGAGATGGTGTTTACGCTTCCGGTGATAGTGAAACTCGTCATGTGCGGTATTGCGCTTGGGTTTGGTTACGCCGCATGGAATATTGGCATCCTTCACGGTAACGTCACGGTACTCGCTGCCGTATCCTATTTTACCCCTGTCCTCTCCGCCGCGCTTGCCGCCGCAGTGCTGAGTTCGCCCCTCTCATTCTCGTTCTGGCAAGGCGCGCTGATGGTCTGCGCCGGGTCGTTGCTCTGCTGGTACGCAACAAGACAATAATGTCGGTTTTGCTGTCGAGAAATATTTATCCCGACAGCAAATAATTAACATAAATTTAATATGTGAGCGCACGCCAAAATATTCATATGAACAGTAGAGCACGTGTTTAGATTCTGTTTATATTCCACCTCCTTTCGTAAATTCCGGCCCTCCCGCATTGACATAAATTGACACCGGCGGGTGATTAATACTGTCCAAATACTCACAGGATTAATAGCACAAAGTGCAATAGTATGTTTCTGTTTATTTCATCCTTCAGAACGGAAATTCCGTGCATTAAAGCTATAAAACAAGGCATTACGGCTATAAAGACCATTCGCCCCTCAAAAATGAACGGAAATACCGATAATTACCACTTTTTATAAAACCATAAAGAAACTATATCCACAGCAATCAACCCGGCAATTAATTGATTAAATGCTAATCATTTGACGCTATTTCATCGTCATTTACCCGATCTCGATCACACTAAATGAAATTATTGCTAATAATTTGAAACTTATTATTGAAATAGGACTACAAGATTTTTAAAAATAGCATGCCATTGACGATCGGCCTCGTTTAGAAATCGTTCAAAGTGGCTCAGGAAATACCAAAGAAAATTATAAGGAACATTTAAGATGAAACTTAAATTAGTTGCAGTGGCAGTGACTTCCATGTTGGCAGCAGGCGTTGTAAACGCGGCTGAAATTTATAACAAAGACGGTAACAAGCTGGATCTGTACGGTAAAGTAACAGGTCTGCACTATTTCTCTGATGATACTGATAACGACGGCGATAAAACTTACGTTCGTCTGGGCTTCAAAGGCGAAACCCAGATCAACGATCAGCTTTCCGGTTACGGCCAGTGGGAATATGAGTTCAAAGGCAACCGTTCTGAATCACAGGGCTCTGACGGCAACAAAACCCGTCTGGCCTTCGCGGGTCTGAAATTCAACGAATTCGGTTCATTCGACTACGGTCGTAACTAGGCTAAATTTGCCCAACGCGCCAAAAATGTAAAGTTAGCTTTAAATTCTAAAATCACTCACTTGAATTCTCGTTCTCAATCAGCGCTTGCTTCCAATATTCTGGTTCAGCATATCGAGCAACCAATGCATCGATATCTATTTTTGAGGTTGATGGACTAAACTCAAAATTGCCATACATATTGATGTGCTGCCATGCAACGGGCGAAATACTGTGAAGCTGAGCCAGTGCATTTTGATCTCCTACTGTTTGCTTCTGTTCATAGACACGAGATAGCAGCACTGTGTTGTAGTAAATGACCGCGTTGGTGATGAGCCGAGAGCATTCATTCCATATTTGCTGCTCCTCTTCTGTTTTTACTCTGAATTTTCCACCGTTAACAAATGCAACTGCTCGTCTAAGACGATGATAGGCTTCGCCACGATTTAATGCTTTTTGTACACATTGACGTAAGCCAACATCGTCGACAAAGTCGAGAATGTATAGCGTTCGGCATATGTTTTCCAACTCCCATAATGCTTTCTTGGTCTGATTCTGACGCGAATAGCTCGAGAGTTTGCGAACAATCGTGGCTTGAGTAACATCTTTTTGAGCTAGCGATGCCATGATCCGTTGAATATTGGGCCATTCACGTTCAATCAATTCATCGTTGGTTTTTCGGGCAGGCTTTATTAGCCAGTCACCACACTCATTGGGATGTTGTGAGCCGACTAACGTATCCATTTTCTTATGCAAATCACGATAACGAGGTGCAAAATGATATCCAAATGCATGCAAAATCCAAAAATTAACCTGATTGGTGCCATGGGTGTCAGTGGAATGCCGTTCTGGCTTTATATCAGAGGTATTGTTATGCAATAAATCGAAAACGTAATGGCTTTCATGTTCGTGAGTCCCAATAATCTTTGCATTTATAGGAACATGATTTGCAACCAACGTGTAGGCGCTGACACCTTTCTGTAAACCAAAATACTTGGGAGAATATCGAGCGTTAAGGGTGTTAATTTGCGTTTCTATCCGCTGACCATCGCTACTTGAATGAAGTGTGTCCTGAATATCATAGAGATGAAATGCGGGTAGCTGGCTGGTCGCATTACTAATCGCATCATTAGCCGCTCGTAATGTCTCCAAGCGTAGATAATTTCTTGATGTCCCCGCCATTGATGCTGAGCTAAGGCCTGAAACCTCAGCCATTTTTGCTAACCCCATGTTTGTTCCCATCGCAACAATACAGGCGAAAATTTCACGGGGATCAGCTTCATGCTTTACATAACGATCTAATACATGGGTAAATGCATTTAAAAATCCAGTATTACCCGCAACAAACCACAGTAGATCCGCAATACCAATTCCTGGTAACTGGCTGTAAAAATCGCTATTAACGGATTCATCACTGCTCGGATAAAGCAGCTTCCAACGACGCTTTTCGGCAGCCCCAATTACTTTAATATGTTTGTTGACCCCATCAGAAATATGTTGGTTAATCGCACTATAACGTGCTGCTAGCATAGTATGAAATACAGCCAGAGTATCTTGGATAGGGGCCAATAAAATGGGTGCACCAATATCTTGCAATACTCGTTCTTTATCCTGCCATCTAAGATCGCTTATTAAGTCATCTTCAAAGCGGCGAAATTCATTACTATGTTTAACGTACACATCACCCGCTTCCAGTGAGTTGCGTAGTAGGCGATAGACCAAAAACTCATAGCGATCTACATCAAGCGTTTTAAATGTTTTGCCCTCTTTACTAAACAAATATCGGCGTAAACCTTTAGGAATAATCTCAGTCGGAAATGAATTAGGGTCAGTTTGCCTTGGTGATTTTTCTGTGCGCAATAAGTTTTGTAAAAACGCGATAGCTTCAAGCAAAGGAGAGTCTTCTACACGTCCGGCAAAATCCAGATCAGTAAAAAGTTGCCTTAAGTTACGTTTGAATGTGGCGGATAATTTTGTGTAATGTGACCATTCAAATGCCGTTTTGTCGAAAGCAATATTGCGTAAGTAATCAGCAACTAATGGGAATCTCTCTTGTTCAAGCAATGCATAGGCTTTTTCTTTAATAATGGAAAAAGGTGTGTCATCGGTGATGGTGTCATCCGTAAACAGGCTCAATACATGACCCGCAGCCTGTAAATTTTTCGCTGCATTGGTAACCGCATTATTCATTGCTTCTTCAGCGGCACGCTTGGCCTGTTTCTCGTATTGATCGACCCAATGGAGCAATGCTTCAATTAAGTTGTCATTAATTTGCTGAAACCGATGAAAAGCAAAAAACAGCAGATATAACTGTGCAGTCTCTTTTTTCATGCGTTGAAGTTTATAAGTGGTATAAAACTTAACCATAGAAGCATAATACTTGCCGCTTTCATTGGAGATCCCCGCTGTTATGAGGAACTGCTTGGCAAACTCATGTAGAGGCTGGAAAAACTGCCGCCGTGCGACTTCATGTCGCAATTCTTTATAACTGAAATCTTTAGCTTCATGTTTTAATGCGCTGACGCGAAATACTCCTGACTCAGCCCGAAGCAAAGCCGCTAATTGCTGATCGATAAGTGAAGTCATGCAAGTGCTAAGTAATCGAGCAATACGGGTGCGTTCATAAGCCACCACTCTACCAATCATCTCTTGCATATACCGATAACTGGGCATGACAATACGGTGTAATGCTAAGTATTGGGTTAATTCACGAAAGATAAAGATAGGTTGTGTCGATAACATCGCAACCCGCTGTGCTTTATCTTCCAAATCAACTTTTACCTCATTATCACATTGTTTATACTGGAATAAATCAAGAATTGCTCGTTGTTGTTCAGCCCTAATCGGTCTTGAGGGACTTTTCAGTCTTGAAAGCGTTTTGGTGGGAAAGTACAGCGCGGCAATGTAATCCAAGTCATTTAGTACTGACGATTCTTGTTCATAACTGAAAAACTGCCGTTTGGCTTTGAAATAGCCCAGTTGCAATACTAAATGGGCTGCCACAGAAAACGTTCGGGTATTGTCGAATAGCTCGCGCTCTTTAGCACTTAAGTCAAAATATAATCGACGATCATCATCTGAGAAATGAGGTAATCCAAACAGTTCATCTATTTCATCAGTTGACAAAATAGATAGCCGCCGAACATCATTTTTCATGGTGCCCTCCCTATTTCACTACATCAAATAATTTCCCGCTCCGCGAGATGTGCAAGTGGAACCATACTTTTATGTAAGATCCCAAATACAACGAATTGATGCTCATGTTGGATGTAATAGATGACATGACTTGAATAAGGGAAGCTAAACACATTCATGCGTACCTCGGGTCTATTTTTCCCAAGGGTGGGTGTTTCAGCCAGCAGTTGAATCGTTTGTCTAAGTCCTGATAAATAGGTCTTCGACTGAGTCGTTCCCCATTGGGCTAACGTAAAGCGGTGAATACCTATCAGATCAGATTGTGCATCGGGCGTTAAATGATAAGTTACCGGCATTAGTCATACTGCCCTGCGGCCAGCTCATCAAAAAAGGTATTACCATCAACCAAATTGCCCATTTTGATGTCAGTTATGGCTTTCACCGCTTTGGATTGAAGCAAATGTAATTTTAGTGTCTCGATACTTTGGTATGCATCAGCTGAAATAACAACGGCCACAGGCTTGCCATTTTTATTAATTTGGATTGGAGCTTGTTGAGCTTTGAGCAACAAATCTCCAAAGTGAATTTTTGCTTCATTGGCTGAAAGAGTGTTCATTTATCACCTTTAAACGAATCGTTCGATTCGCTCAATTTACACCAGTTGGGCGATAAAAGTCAAAAATGCACCCTATCAAAATGTATACTATTTGATAGCTCTGGTTATTACCTATCAAAACTACTATCATAAGTGCATTATCAAAACCTTTAAAGAGATATGGTGATTTATGTCCAAAGTTGGTTATGCTCGAGTGAGTTCCACGGGTCAAAGCTTAGAAGTGCAACTGGGCAAGTTACATCGAGCTGAGTGCAATAAGATATATCAAGAAAAACGCAGTGGGAGGACGGCTGAACGGTCTGAATTTCAATCTTGCATGAGTTATTTACGTGAAGGGGATACCCTAGTGGTAACCCGACTCGATCGTCTTGCTCGCTCAGTCGTCCACTTAGCCCAGATTGCTTCGCGTTTTCAAAGTGAAGGTATTGATTTGCTCGTTATCGATCAGAACATTGATACGAGCACTTCGACTGGGAGACTCATGTTCAATATGTTGGCTGCTATTGCTGAGTTTGAAAATGACTTGCGGACAGAGAGGCAAGCTGAAGGTATCGCAAAAGCACATGAAAATGGAGTTAAATTTGGTAGGCCTGTAAAACTTACGGACACCTTAAAACAAGCAATTTATGATAAAAGAGCTGAGGGGGCCACTATTGGTCAGCTTGCCAAGGAGTATCACCTTGGAGAAGCTTCTATTTATCGGGCAATAAATTCAGTTAAGCAATCAATTGTTTCCCCCTACTCGATAGATGTTAAAGAGCTGCGAGATTATGGAAAATATAAAACGTGATTGATACTGACTATTGTATGTATTGACGTTTAAAATTAGCCTTACTGTATTAACGTAACATCAATAGGTATGATAAATTTTCCTTATCTAAAGAGCCTTAGCCTAACATTAATATTTCTACGAACAGTTAATGCAGCGAGTCACGGTAGGATCAAACATAAGCCGATTCAAATCGATATCTTCACCACAGACAAAACAGCTGCCATATTCATCGCTATTTATGCGCAATAATGCACCTTCAATAACTTGTAACTGATGCTGCTTGCGTCTCGCAGTTTCTAATTCCATTTGCTGTCCTTGCAATGCATCTATACGTGAAAGACGTCCGAGTCGTGATTGGTCAAGTTCGACAACTTGCACATCACTCGTTTGTGCTGCAATCTGCGCTAACAAACTTTCCAGCATTTGCTGTAACTGTAAATGCAGTTGTTGCTTTAGCTGCTCGTTCATTTCACCTCCAAACTTAAGCGTCAGAACCTATCTCTATTACTATGCACTAACCAGCGTCTTGGATACTGATTAGTGCAATATCAATAGCTGTTAGCGCAATAATAATAATGGGATATGGCTTTTACTGATCATCTTTGTGGTATTGCTTCCCACAAAAAACTCTCTTATCCGCGAATGGCCGTAGGCCCCCATCACCATAAGATCGATGTGATGCTCAAGTTGATAGATCTCAAGAGCCGTTTGAACTTCTCCCTGACAAACAGCGGTAACCACATTGAAATTCGCCGCCATCAGAGATTCGGTCACCAACGCCAGTTCTGCTGTCGCCTGTGATTGAGCATCAGACACCATCACCAAATGACATTCAAGCCCTTTTAAGAGTGGACTTGTTAGCACTTGATTAAGGGCTTTTTTCGCAGTAATGCTGCCATCGTAGGCAATCATAAATCGTTTCGGTGCTTCAAACTCTGTCATCACCACTAAAATAGGCTGCTTAACTGTGCGAATGACGTTTTCTAGATGGCTGCCAATCGCCTGCGCTTGATCTTGATGTTGCTCCCCTTGACGCCCCATCACCACCAATCTGGCATGGGATTCTTGCTCTAACAGGGTTTCGACTAAATCGCCGTGACGCTGCAAGGTTTTAACCACGACTGCAGGTTGTGCCTCCACGATGCGCGTTTGCGCATCTTGCAACATATACTTACCCTGCTCGAGTGCCAGCTTGCCCCGGCGCGCTTCGAGCTCAACCATTTCATTGAGCAAGTGCTCCCGTGTACCTAGGCCAATATTTCCCGACAGATCTGACTCTATCGGATAGGCTGACTTATCCAATACATGTAATAGGATTACAGGGGCATTCAGTTGAAAGGCGGCCCAGCCACTGGCATCACATACAGCGGATGTCACATTTGAACCGTCAATACAAGCAATCACATTTGTCATCGTTTTATTCCTTTGTTGTTGTGTTGCTAATGGCTTAGTGACCAGACATCATTTTTTCAACTTCTTCTGGCTTATCGTGTACCCCAAATTTATCGACTATGGTGGCACTGGCTTCGTTAAGGCCAATCAACTCAACCTCAGTCCCCTCGCGGCGGAATTTAATCACTACCTTGTCGAGGGCCGATACCGCGGTAATATCCCAAAAATGTGCTTGAGATAAGTCGATAGTCACTTTATCAACCACTTCCCTAAAATCGAATGAATTACTGAACTTATCTGATGAAGCAAAAAAGACTTGTCCAATAACCTGATAATGGCGACCAGTGTCAGCAGCAGTCGTTGTACTCTTAACCACCATAAAACGTCCCACTTTATTAGCAAAAAATAGGGACGCGAGTAATACACCTACAAATACCCCAATTGCTAAGTTATGGGTAGCGACCACGACCACAACCGTCGCCACCATCACAAGGTTGGTTGACATAGGATGATGCTTAAGATTACGGATTGAATCCCAAGAGAATGTACCGATAGCCACCATGATCATCACGGCAACCAGTGCCGCCATAGGAATAAGCTTTAACCACTCTCCTAAAAACACCACCATCACAAGTAAAAAAACGCCTGCAGCGAAGGATGATAAACGTCCGCGACCACCCGATTTAACGTTGATGATCGACTGACCAATCATAGCGCAACCAGCCATACCGCCCATTAAACCCGCGCCGATATTGGCAATACCTTGGCCCTTACACTCGCGATTCTTATCGCTTTGGGTATCGGTTAAGTCATCAACTATGGTGGCGGTCATCATAGATTCCAGCAAGCCCACCACGGCAAGGCCGGCCGAGTAAGGGAAGATGATCATCAGAGTTTCAAGGGTCAAGGGCACTTCAGGCCAGAGGAAAATAGGTAAAGTATCAGGCAGTTGTCCCATGTCGCCGACAGTACGAATATCTAACCCCATATAAACCGCAAAAAGCGTTAATCCGACAATACACACGAGAGGCGAAGGTACGGATTTACCAATCACAGGGATGAGTGGGAATAGGTAAATGATACCGAGGCCAGCTACCGTCATCGCATATACGTGCCAAGTCACATTGGTCAGTTCGGGCAACTGGGCCATAAAGATCAGAATCGCCAGTGCATTCACAAAACCCGTCACCACAGAGCGGGAGACGAAACGCATCAAGCTACCGAGTTTTAAGTAACCCGCAGCAATTTGCAGCACACCGGTTAATAAGGTCGCCGCGAGTAAATACTCAAGGCCATGTTCCTTTACTAAGGTCACCATTAACAGTGCCATCGCGCCTGTTGCGGCAGAGATCATGCCAGGACGGCCACCAGTAAAGGCAATAACCACAGCGATACAGAATGAAGCATATAGGCCGACCTTAGGATCGACACCTGCAATAATAGAAAAGGCAATTGCCTCAGGGATTAACGCCAGCGCTACCACAATACCGGCTAACAGATCTCCGCGTATATTGGAGAACCACTCTTTTTTCATGGTTTGAATCATGTTACTCACTCTGATTAAAATTAAATCAATAACAAAAGCTAACGCTAGCCATATACACAGATGTGCAAAGACAAGAGCTTTTTCGTCAACGTGACGAATCAATATTAGATTTATGGAGGTACAACAAAAGCTACCGAAGGGTAGATACTACGAACGGATCTGAGCGATCCAAAATGAAGGGGGTTAAACTAATGCGGCTTAAAGCTCATTACAGAAATTATCCTTACAACAGGTAAAATGAGTAAAATTTTGATTTTTAGCTATATACAGAAACACAATATAGAGTTAGGTAAGGATACCGTTCAGGTCGTTGAAAGTCAAAGGACCAAAATCAGATTAACTATGATCCGGTAAGCTGTAACGACTTAAATTCAGTGTTAATGAGCGTAACCAGATAAATTCCACATTAAAAACAAAAAAAACAGTGGCTTAATTTAGCTCAAGAGCTTAGTTATAAAGCTAACTTTACATTTTCGGCGCGTTGGGCAAATTTAGCCAACTACGGTGTTGCTTACGACATCGGCGCGTGGACTGACGTTCTGCCAGAGTTCGGTGGTGATACCTGGACTCAGACCGATGGCTTTATGACTGGCCGTACGACTGGCGTTGCAACCTACCGTAACACCGACTTCTTCGGTCTGGTTGACGGTCTGAACGTTGCCGCTCAGTACCAGGGTAAAAACGACCGTAACGACATCACCGAAGCGAACGGTGACGGCTGGGGTCTGTCTTCTACCTATGAAATGGACGGTTTCGGTGTCGGTGCAACCTACGCGAAATCTGACCGTACTGACCGTCAGGTTGCTGCAGGTCGCGTCGCTAACACCGTTAATGCTGGCGGTGAGAACGCAGAAGTATGGGCTGCTGGCCTGAAATACGATGCGAACAACATCTATCTGGCAACCACCTACTCTGAAACCCGCAACATGACCAACTTCGGTGACGGTTATATCGCGAACAAAGCTCAGAACTTCGAAGTTGTTGCTCAGTACCAGTTCGACTTTGGCCTGCGTCCATCCATCGCTTACCTGAAATCCAAAGGTAAAGACCTGGGTTCATACGGCGACCAGGATCTGGTTGAATACGTTGACGTTGGCGCGAGCTACTACTTCAACAAAAACATGTCTACCTATGTTGATTACAAAATCAACCTGGTTGACGACAACAGCTTCACCAAAGCAACTGGCGTTGCTACCGACAACATCGTAGCTGTAGGCCTGACCTACCAGTTCTAAGATTTGTCACGATAAAAGGCCAGCCCATGCGGCTGGCTTTTTTTATACGGATTTCTGGCGTCAACAAGGAGTACGCCATGCACATATTCAAAGGACGCTGCTTGTGCGGAATGAGTCAGTTCAGCGTGAGCCTCAATAATTTTGACGTATACGCATGTCACTGCACCCAATGCCAGAAGTGGTCGGGCGGCATTGCCATGTATCTTGAGCCGCAGGGCGAACCGCTTCTTAAGCAAGACTCTATCGCCCCTTCTCATTTCGCGTCATCGGCGCGCGGTGAACGCTGGTTCTGTCCCGGCTGCGGCTGCCCGCTGTGGTTCAAACTGACCTCCACGTCGCGCTATTTCATTCCCTGGACGCTGCTTGAGATGGGCGAAGATGAGCGACGCCGGCTGGTGCTCGCCGCGGAAATCTACACCGAAACCCAGCCCGCTTTTTTTGGCCTGACCGGGCAATACGCGCGCTACAGCGGTTCGGAAATTGAAGCGCTGGATAAGCAGTGCCTGCTTACGCCGTAAGCGGTTCAACGCCTGCAGCCCGACGAAGCCAGTTTTGCAGCAGCTTACCGTCCTCGGTCATCTCTGAATCGGCACGCGTGCAAAGATAATAGTCGCGCCCGTCGTCAATGGGTAAGTCAAATATCTTAACCAGCTCGCCGCTCTCAAGATAAGGCGCGATCAGCGGCTCGCGCATCAGCGCGCAGCCCAGCCCGGCCTGTACGCCCGCCAGCGTCAACAGTCCGTCTTCAAACAAAGGGCCGCTGCGCCGCAGAGACCGTTTTACCCCCTGCAACTGAAACCACTGCGGCCAGCTGGTGCGCTCCTCATCATGCAGCAGTGGCATTTGCAGCAGTTGCTCAGGCGTGTCGATATGGCCATGAATGCGCAAAAACGCGCGGCTGCACACCGGCACCATCTGTCCGGAAATCAGCTTTTCGCTCTGATAGCCCGCCCACTGGCCGTTACCAAAACGAATCGACATATCCGACGCATCGCTCAGATAGTTACGATGGTTGGCATACACAACGTTGATCTCGGTCTGCGGGTTCGCACGCATAAAATCAGGCAGACGCGGGATAAACCACCCCATGCCAAAAAGCGGGATCAGGCTGATGGTGACCTGACGCGTTTGCGCCTGCTCGGCCAGATGCTCCGTTGCCTGGCGCAGCACGTTAAACGCCGCACGGATCGAGCGGTAATATTCACGTCCGTGCTGGCTCAGCACCAGCCTGCGCCCCTGACGTTCCGTCAGCGGCATTTGCAGATACCCTTCGAGGACCTTGAGCTGATGACTGACCGCCGACGGTGAGATATCCAGTTCCTGCGCGGCCAGCGTGACGCTGCCCAGCCGGGCGATGGCCTCAAAGGCCCGGACGGCCCGAAGCGGCGGGTCGTTTGCCAGACGGCTGTCTGCATACGCAGACAAAGCTGACGATTGTTCTGTTTTATTCATATGTTGATTTCTTTAGGCTTTTCACCTGCAAATAAGATTGAATTATATTTATATAAATCATAAAGATAATGCAATGCCGGTTTATCATAAGAAATAATATATGTGTATTTTACAATTTAATTCATTTATCGGATGGTAGCCGCAGAAAAAAGACTTTGCGGGAACAGACGTTGGATACACTCATACAACAACTGATCAACGGTGTGATGCTGGGCAGCATTTATGCGCTGATCGCGCTGGGCTATACCATGGTGTATGGCATCTTGCGCATTATTAACTTTGCTCACGGCGATATTCTGATGGTCGGTGCGCTCACCACCCTTTCCTCCATTAACGCCCTGAACGCCACTTTCCCTCACATGCCGCTGCTGTTACAGCTTGGCGTTGCCCTGGCGGTTGCCATGGCCGTTTGCGCCCTGCTGGCAATGGCCGTGGAGCGCTTTGCCTATCGTCGACTGCGCAACGCCCCGCGCCTGGCGCCGCTTATCTCCGGCATCGGCGTTTCGGTCCTGCTGCAAACCGTGGCGATGATCATCTGGACGCGCAACCCGCTGATGTTCCCGCAGATCCTGCCCATGGAACCGATCGCCGTGACGTCAGGAAGCGAACTGCATCCCCCCGCCATTGTGACCGTCACCGGCATTGTTACCGTGGCGCTGGCGCTTGCGGTGATGACCGGGCTATGGCTGCTGGTGGAATACACCCGCCTGGGCCGCGGCATGCGCGCCGTGGCGGAAAACCCGCGCGTTGCCACGCTGATGGGGGTTAACCCAAACGCCATTATTACCCTGACGTTTGCGATTGGCGGGGCGTTTGCCGCGCTGGCAGGCGTGATGATGGCCAGCAACTACGGCAACGCCAGCTTCTCGATGGGCTTTTTGCCCGGGATCAAAGCCTTTACCGCCGCCGTGCTGGGGGGCATCGGTAACATTCGTGGCGCCATGATCGGCGGGATACTGCTCGGCATTATCGAAGCGCTGGGCGCAGGTTACCTGGGTGAACTGACCCACGGCGTCTTCGGCAGCAACTATCAGGACGTCTTTGCCTTCATGGTTCTGATTCTGGTGCTGGTCTTCCGTCCGGCAGGCCTGCTGGGCGAGCGCGTAGCGCACAGGGCGTGAGGGAAACAATGACAACGCTTCAACTACAAACCCCGGCGGCGACGCGCAAATTCTGGTCAGGCATGGTCCTGTTCTGCCTCGCGCTGCTGGTTGCTCCCGTGGTGGCCACGCAGCTTGGCGGCAACTACTGGGTGCGAGTTATCGACTTCGCCCTGCTCTACATCATGCTGGCGCTGGGGCTCAATATTGTGGTGGGCTACACCGGCCTGCTGGATATGGGGTTTATCGCCTTTTACGCGGTCGGCGCCTACCTCGCGGCACTGATGGCCTCGCCGCACCTGCTGGAGGTGTTTCCGATCCTCAACGTCTGGTTCCCGGACGGGCTGCACACCTCATATCTGCTGATTATTCCGCTGGCGGCGCTCGTCGCTGCGGTCTGCGGCATTTTACTGGGCGCTCCCACGCTGAAGCTGCGCGGGGACTACCTGGCGATAGTGACCCTCGGCTTTGGCGAAATCATCCGCATCCTGATGCGCAACCTCGACCGTCCGGTGAACATCACCAACGGTGCGAAGGGCATTACCGGGGTGGATACGCTGAATCTGTTCGGCCTGAAGTTTAGCGGCGTATACCACTGGTTAGGTTTCAAAGTGCCCGCCCTGTGGCTGTGGTACTACCTGCTGATGCTGGTGATTGTGGCGATTATTTTTGTCTGCCTGCGCCTGCAGCATTCCCGTATTGGTCGCGCCTGGCACGCCATCCGTGAAGATGAGGATGTGGCCCGCGCGATGGGCATCAACGTGCGTAACTATAAGCTGCTGGCCTTTGCGATGGGCGCCTCTTTTGGCGGCGTGGCGGGTGCCCTGTTCGGCGCGTTTCAGGGCTTTGTCTCCCCGGAATCCTTCACGTTACAGGAATCCATTGCCGTGCTGGCGATGGTGGTGCTGGGCGGGATGGGACACATTCCGGGCGTGATCCTCGGTGCGGTACTGCTTACCGCCCTGCCGGAACTGCTGCGCAGTCAGGCAGCTCCGGTTCAGCAGGCGCTGTTCGGTACGGTACTGATTGACCCGGAAGTGCTGCGTCAGCTGTTCTACGGCCTGGCGCTGGTGCTGGTCATGCTGGTGCGTCCTGCCGGGATCTGGCCGGTACGCCACAAGGAGGTGAATACATGAGTCTGTTAACCGTACGCAATATGTCCAAACGCTTCGGCGGGCTTACCGCCGTGGATGACGTTTCGATCGCCGTGAACAAGGGCGAGATCTACGGCCTGATTGGTCCTAACGGGGCGGGAAAAACCACCTGTTTTAACCTGATCACCGGGCTTTATCCGGCGGACAGCGGTGAATTCTCAATTGCCGACAAGCCCTATTTCCCAAAGCACATTGAGAAAGTCACCGCCGCCGGGATCGCACGCACGTTTCAGAACGTCAGGCTGTTTAACGACATGTCGGTGCTGGAAAACGTGATGGTGGGCCGCCACGTGCGCACCCGCAACGGCCTGTGGGCCGCGCTGAGCCGTCACAAACGCGCTCGCGAAGAGGAGAAACAGACTCGGGAGCTGGCCTGGCACTGGCTGGAGTACACCGGCATTGCGAAGTTCGCCCACTACCGCGCCTGCGATCTGGCCTATGGTCATCAGCGCCGTCTGGAGATTGCCCGCGCGCTGGCAACAGATCCGCTGCTGCTGGCGCTGGACGAACCCGCCGCCGGGATGAACGCGGCGGAAAAAGTGGCGCTCGGCGAGCTGCTTATCCGACTGCGCGATGACGGCAAAACCCTGCTGATGATTGAACATGACGTCAAGCTGGTGATGGGCATCTGCGATCGCCTGACGGTGCTTGATTACGGCAAAACGCTCGCCAGCGGCACGCCGGAGAGCGTGCGTCGAGACCCGGCAGTGATCGCCGCCTGGCTTGGAGGCAACGCCCATGTCTGAATTACTGAAGGTGGAACGTGTGGACGTGCATTACGGCGGCATTCAGGCCGTACGCGATGTCTCCTTTACCCTGCGCGAGGGCGAACAGGCTACGCTGATCGGCGCGAACGGCGCGGGGAAAAGCTCCACCGTGCGCGCCATTACCGGGCTGGAAAACTTTAGCGGCAGTATTGAATTCCGCGGTAAAGACGTCCGCAGACACAGGCCCGAGGCGCTACTGCGCGACGGACTGGTGATGGTCCCGGAGGGCCGCGGGATCTTCTCCCGAATGACGGTGCTGGAAAACCTGCAGATGGGCGCCTGGCTCAGGCGTGACACTGTCACCGTTAATCGCGAAATGAACGAGATCTTCGAGCGCTTCCCGCGCCTGGGCGAGCGCCAGCATCAGCTCGCTGGCCTGCTTTCCGGCGGAGAACAACAGCTGCTGGCCCTTAACCGCGCCCTGCTCAGCCGCCCGCGCCTGCTGATCCTCGACGAACCCTCGATGGGCCTTGCCCCGAAGATGGTCGAGAACATTTTTGCCGTCATTGCCGGCCTGCGCGAGCGCGGCGTTGCCCTGCTGCTTATCGAACAAAACGCCCGTCTCGCGCTAGAAGTCACCGACAGCGCGTGGGTGATGGACAGCGGCAGCATCGTCCATCACGGCGAATCGAAAGCGCTGCTTGATGACGATCGGATTGCACAGATTTATTTGGGTGAAATGCCTGTTTAACAACACCAGCCAACATCAGGGAAAAACAATGAAAACAGTAAAAATCAGTGCGCTCAGCGCCGCTATCCTCCTCGGCAGTTTTGCCTCGACGGCCGCGTGGGCAGTCGACGGTGAAACCGTGGTTATCGGTCTGGCAGGCCCGCTCACCGGCCCGTCCGCCCGTATCGGTAAGGATCTGGAGAACGGCGCGCAGCTGGCCATTGACGACATTAACAAGCAGCACCCGACCATCGGCGGCAAAGCGGTGACCTTCAAACTGCAGTCCGAAGACGATCAGTCCGACCCGCGCACCGCCGTGGCCGTGGCGCAGCGTCTGGTGGATAGCGGCGTGGCGGGTGTTGTCGGCCACTGGAACACCGGTACCAGCATTCCTGCCGCACGTATCTATCACGATGCGGGCATCGCGCAGGTGGCACCGGTCGCGACCGGTCACGCCTATACCAAACAGGGTTTTGATACCAGCTTCCGCGTGATGGGCCACGACGACGACGGCGGTCAGCTAGCCGGTCAGTACGCGGTTAATACGCTGAAAGCCAAACGCATTGCGGTGATCGACGACCGTACCGCCTTTGGTCAGGGACTGGCGGACCAGTTTATTAAATCGCTTGAAGCGCAGGGCGTGAAGGTTGTCGATCGTCAGTACGTTGATGACAAAACGGTGGACTTCAGCGCCGTGCTGACCGCCATCCGCAGTAAAAACGCCGATCTGATCTTCTTCGGCGGCGTCGACAGCCAGGCAGCGCCGCTGGCTCGTCGTATCAAACAGCTGGGCATGAACGCTACGCTGATGGGCGCAGGCGGATTTGTCAGCCAGACGTTCCTGCAGCTGGCCCAGAAAGAAGGCGAAGGCGTGGTCGCGCTGGAGCCGGGTCTGCCCGTTGACCAGATGCCGGGTGGAAAGGCATTCGAACAGGCCTATCAGGCCCGCTACCACACCCATATCGAACTGCACGCCCCGTTCGCCTATGACGCCACCCGCGTGCTGGTTGCGGCGATGGAAAAAGCAGACTCCGTTGAGCCGTCCGACTATCTGCCCGCCCTGCACGCCATCAGCTACTCCGGCGTCACCGGACAGATCGCGTTTGATAAAGAAGGTAACCTGAAATCGCCGTCCTTCACCGTTTACAAAGTTGTCGACGGCAAATGGCAGCCGCAAACCGTGCTGGGTGGCGCAAAAGCGAAGTAACGCAGCGAGGGCAATGTGATGAGTGATAATAACGAGCTGGGCATTCTCGCCCGCCGCAAAATTGAAGCAGAAATTATCAAGCCAATTTATGAAATCCTGGTGCGCGAGATAGGGAAAACCCGCGCCCAGGCGGTCATTGGCGAGGCCATTGAGCAGGCCGCGATTGACGCAGGCAAAGCGTTTGCCAGCAAAGAACCCAACGGTACGGACGTCAAGAGCTTCATCGCCCTGCAGTATCTGTGGGAGAAAGATAACGCCCTGGACGTGAAGGTGATCGACGCCGACGACCAGCAGTACAACTACAACGTGACCCGCTGCCGCTACGCGGAGATGTATCACGAGATGGGGCTGGGCGAGATTGGTCATCTGCTCTCCTGCGCGCGCGATGAAAAATTCATCGTTGGCTTTGCGCCGGACGTGAAGCTGACCCGCACGACCACCATCATGCAGGGCGGCGCGTGCTGTGATTTTCGCTACCGCAGCAGTAAGGACAAGCCATGATCCGCGTTAACGCCGAACGGCTGTGGTCAACGCTTGAGATGATGGCGCAGATCGGCGGCACGCCCGCCGGCGGCGTGACCCGTCTGGCGCTGAGCGAGGAAGATCGTATTGCGCGTAACCTGCTGCGCGACTGGGCGCTGGTCGCGGGTTTCACCTGCGACGTCGACAGCATGGGCAATATGTTTATCCGTCGCGCGGGGAAAAACCCGCAGCTTGCCCCGGTCATGACGGGTTCACATGTGGATACCCAGCCGCTGGGCGGTAACTACGACGGGGTTTACGGCGTGCTGGCCGGGCTGGAGCTGCTGCGAACCCTTAACGACCATAACGTTGAAACTGAACGTGACGTTGTGCTGGTGAACTGGACTAACGAAGAAGGCGCGCGCTTTGCGCCGGCCATGCTCTCTTCAGGGGTCTGGACGGGACAGTTTAGCGAAGCGTACGCGCATGCCCGCGCGGATAACGAAGGCACTACCGTGGGCGAAGCGCTGGAGAGCATTGGCTACCGGGGTGAAACCCCTGCCCGTTCGTTTCCCGTTCACGCCTGCTACGAACTGCACATCGAACAGGGTCCGATCCTGGAAGATGAAGCCATTGATATCGGGTTAGTCCGCGCGGCAATGGGCCAGCGCTGGTTTACCCTGACGCTGGACGGATTTGCCGCCCACGCGGGCACGACGCCGATGCACAGCCGCCGCGACGCGCTGACTGCCTTCGCAGAGCTGGCGCTGAAGGTGGAAGAGATTGGCTACCGGCATGCGCCGGACGGACGCGCGACGATCGGTATGGCGAAGGTTACGCCAAACTCGCGCAACGTTGTGCCGTCCCGCGTGGAATGCAGCGTTGAGTTTCGCCACCCTATGCAGCAGGCGCTTGAATCCATGGAAGCGGCGCTGCATAAGGTTGCTGAAAGCCTCAGCCTGCGCGGCGTCGCTGCTGCCGTTGAGCGCATTTTTGACTACGCGCCCATCGCGTTTGATGCCGAATGCCTGGCGCGTTCGGAGAAGGCCGTGGCGGAACTGGGCTATTCGTCGAAACCGATGGTCTCCGGTGCGGGACACGACGCCTGCTATGTCAGCAAAATGGCGCCCGCCAGCATGATCTTTATCCCCTGCGTGAAAGGCATCAGCCATAACGAAGCGGAGAGGATCTTGCCAGAATGGTCGGAAAAAGGGGCGAACGTGTTATTGCATAGCGTTCTGTCCGCGGCCCTGGAGAGATAGAACGGTGCGAAAGCAGAGGAGCTCTGCTTTCGCCAGCGTCTACACGGCAACGCGTCGGCTGATTTCGACAACCCGATCGCTGGGAAGGTGATAGTGGTTGATGACGTGCGTGCAGTTGCGCTTCATGAACGCAAATATGTGCCGTTGCCAGGCCGCCATGCCTGCCTCACCCTCGCCTGCCACAATGGTTTCATGCCCGACATACCAGGTGGCGTCGTCCGTGGCAAAAAGTACGTTAATCTCGCTGACACCCTGCAGCAAACGCGGGATATCCGGGTGTTCCATAAAACCATACTGCGCCACGCCGTGCCAGTAGCCCGGCGCCCGCTGCTCTACCCTGATACGTTGCTCTTCCCCCACATAGGGCACATTCAGAATATCAATGGTAAGCGACAACACGTCCTGCTGTAGCGCCCGGTTTCGCGCGACGTGCCAGCGCATGACCGGCGGAATATTGTTCTGTGTCCGGGTCAAAAAGACGGCGGAGCCAGCCACTCTCGGCACCGTCTTTTGCTGAAGCTGGGCAAAGAACGCATCCACGCTGACGCCCTTCTCGCCCACCGATGCGGATACCGCCTTGACGCCGCGGTGCCAGATCAGCATCACCGTACAAATCGCTGCGGCCATCAGCAGCGGAATATAGCCGCCCTCCAGGACCTTAATCAGATTGGCAAATAAGAAGGTGGCATCAATCACCAGGAAGCAGAGGGCAATCACCGCGCTGCTGGCCAGGCTCCAGCGCCACACTTCGCGCATTGCCACAAACAGCAGCCCCGTGGTCATCAGCATGGTTAACGACACGGCAATGCCGTACGCGGCGGCGAGCTTATCGGAGGATTTAAAGAACACCACCAGCCCGATGGTTACCCCCATCAGCAGCCAGTTGATTATCCCGATATAAATCTGACCGTAGCTTTCCGCCGCCGTCTGCTTGATGCGTAATCGGGGTAACCAGCCAAGCTGTATGGCCTGGCGCGTCATGGAAAAAGCGCCGGTGATAATCGCCTGACTGGCGATTATCGTCGCCAGAGCGGCAAGAACGATGAGCGGAACCTGGAGCACAGGCGGACAGAGCGTGTAGAAAAGGTTTTGCTTGCTGTCGGCACCGGCCAGAATCAGCGCTGACTGGCCGGCATAGTTGAGCAGCAGCGAAGGAAAGACGATGCCGTACCAGGCAAGCCAGATCGGCTTTTTGCCAAAATGCCCCATGTCTGCATAGAGGGCCTCGGCACCCGTCACGCAGAGAAAGACGCCGCCCAGGACCAGAAAACTGGTGTACCCGTTCGAAAACAAAAACGCGATGCCGTACGCAGGGTTGAGGGCCAGCAATACCGACGGGTGTTGAACGATCCCCCGCACGCCCAGCGCAGCAATCGCCAAAAACCAAACCGCCATAACCGGGCCAAATATTTTCCCTATGCGAGCGGTACCAAAAGGCTGAAGAAGAAACAGCGCCAGCAGGACCGCCACCGTCAGGGGCAATATGTACGGCTGAGATTCAGGAATGACCATCTCCAGCCCTTCAAGAGCAGAAAGCACGGAGATAGCCGGGGTTATCGCGCCGTCACCGTAAATTAAAGCGGCGCCGATAAGGGCGGAAAAAATAACCCAGCGCCCGCCTTTGCCTTTCTCCACCAGAAGCGACATTAAGGCCATGATGCCGCCCTCGCCATGATTATCAATTCGCATGGCAAAGGCGGCATATTTTATGGACGTTACCAGGATGAGTGTCCAGGTAATCAGGGAGAGCAGGCCCAGGATGACGCCGGGCGTAGGGTCATGCTCAGAGAGCGACAGCACCGTGCGGAAGGTATAGAGCGGGCTGGTGCCGATATCACCAAAAACGACGCCCAGCGCGCCTCCTGCAAGCAGGGTTAACCGGGAGAGCGGTTGGGACGGTTCACTGCTGTGGCGAGGGCTCATATTTTCCAGCAAGAGTCAGATAATCCTTTAAAAAACATAGCCCATCTGCCCCACCCGCGCCAACCGCGCGCCCTGTATTACTGCGGCTTGGCCTTCGCCAGGCTAAACCAGATCCCCACTGCCAACAGCAGCAGCATTCCGCCCGCGCTGCCCAGCGCCACGCTGTGCGAAGTGATAAACGCGCTTTTCGCCGCCTCAATCACCGACTCCGCCAGCGTCGGGGTCAGATCCTGCGCCACCTTCATCGCCTCACCAATGGATGACGAGGCTTTATCTGCGAGCGAGGCGTTCAGCCCCTGCGGCAGGTCAATCGACGCCGAGAAGCTGCGGGTCAACAGCAGACCAAAGATGGCGATCCCCAGCCCGGCGCCCAGCTCATAGGACATGGTTTCAATCGCCCCTGCGGCGGCGGCCTTCTCTTTCGGCGCAGCGGCCATAATCGCCGAGGTCGAGGCCAGCAGCGCGCTGGCGGCGCTGAAGCCGAGCAGAACCATCAGGGCAGAAGCCAGCAGCTGCTGCGTGCTGAAGTCGAGCATCGACAGGCCGATAAAGCTGACGGCGCTGAGCCCCATTCCGCCAGCCGCCACAATGCGCAGACCGAGACGACCCACCAGCACACCCGCGATCGGTCCGCTAAACCCGCTCGCCACCATCAGCGGCAGCATGAACATTCCCGCTTCAAACGGCGTAAAGCCATGAACAAACTGCAGCTCCTGGGCCATCAGCAGCTCAAACCCGACCAGGGCTATCATGGCGGTCATCGCCATCACCACGCCGCTCAAAATGATGCGATGGCAGAACAGACGCATGTCGATCATCGGCACGCGGGCGCGGAGCTGAATACGCACGAAGATAAACAGCAGCACCGAGCCGATCACCAGCGCGGACGCGACCACCCACGGCGACAACGCGCCTTTTAACGCGGTTTTGGCGCTGTAGACCAGCAGCAAAACCGCCACAATCAGCATAATGGCATGGCTGATATTCAGCGGCTGCTCCGGACGCCCCTGCTGAGGAGGCACCAAACGCGCGGCCAGCGAAACCACCACCAGCACGATCGGCACGTTGATTAAAAAGACCGATCCCCAGTAAAAATGCTCGAGCAGCATACCGCCAATCAGCGGACCAAACGCCGCGCCACCGGAGCCCACCGCAGCCCAGACGCCGAGCGCAATATTCCGATCCCGCGCGTCGATAAACAGCGTGCGGATCCCAGCCAGCGTAGCCGGAATAATCATCGCCGCGCCGATTGCCAGCGAGGCGCGCGCCGCAATCAGCCACCCTGCTGAAGGGGCAAATGCTGCCGCCAGCGACGACAGGCCAAACAGCGTGCTGCCAATCATGAGCAGTCGTTTAAAACCGATGCGATCACCCAGGGCGCCCATCGGCAGCACCATTCCCGCCATCACCAGCGAGTAAATATCGATGATCCACAGCAATTCATTGCCGCTGGCGCCCAGCGTCATGCTCAATGTCGGCGCCGCCACGTGCAGCACCGTCGCGTCGATCGCCACCGGGATATACACCAGCACGATAATCACTAACGCTAACCACTGACGAAACATAAATTTCCTTTTCTTTTAAAACATGGACACATGTCCAGGATGCGATCCTACGTAAAGTTGAACGCATGTCCAGCTTTTTGTTACACTCGTTTCATTCCCATTGAGAGTGAGTAAACATGCGATATCTGAGCAAGGATGAACGGCGGGAAGCCATCTTACAGGCCGCCATGCGCGTGGCGCTGGCTGAAGGACTGGCTGCAATGACGGTACGCCGTATTGCCGCCGAGGCCGGAGTCGCCACCGGCCAGGTACATCATCATTTTACGTCCGGCGGCGAACTAAAATCGCTGGCCTTCGTACGGCTAATTCGCGAGCTGCTGGATGCGGATGTCGCGGGTAAACAGGCCGGCTGGCGGGAACAGCTTCATGCCATGCTCGGCAGCGATGACGGGAGGTTTGAGCCCTATATCCGCCTGTGGCGTGAGGCGCAGATCCTGGCCAGCCGCGATGCCGACATCAAAGGCGCCTATGTGATGACCATGGAGATGTGGCACCAGGAAACGGTGGCGCTTATCAAAGCGGGAACGGAGGCCGAGGCATTAAATCCGGGCGATCGGGCGGAAAATATTGCCTGGCGCTTGATTGGTCTGGTGTGCGGTCTTGACGGAATGTATATCTTAAACATGCCCGAAATGGACGAAGCCGCCTTTAACAACCATCTTGATAAATTAATCACGCTCGAGTTGTTTAATACGCCGTCTAAGCAGTGATATTGCCGGGTAGCGGCGACGCCTTACCCGGCCTGCGTATTATTTCCCGGCCTGCGTATTATTTCCCGGCCTGAGGATGTGTATCAAACCCTGCCATCACCGCCGTCAATTCTGACAGTGTAAAGCCATGCTTCGGATCGTCAACCCCAAGACCAAAGCGCTCCTGCATTAGCTGGTATAGCGCCGCAGCGTTGGGAAGATGGATCTGCTCCTCCACATGGCCGTTCCGCCAGTGGGTAAAGTTGAAGTTGGTCAGCGTCAGCTTGCCGCCGTCCGGCAGATGGCGACACATCAACAGATGATGGCGGAAATGCGAGTGCGGCCAGTGCGCCGACCAGAAATTCCCCATCACGTAATCGCTGAAATACTGCCTCGTCAGGTCAAACTGGTACATCGACTGCCAGTGCTCGTGGTGCCGGAACTGCAGCACCCAGTCGTTCCCCTCGCTCAGCAGACGATACAGCCCGTGCGGCGTCTCCTGTTCTTCATTAGCGAGCAAGCGAATCGGCGCCGTCAGCGTCTGGCCTCCAAAGCCGACGTCGGCAATCCAGCGCTCACCGTTAAGCTCAACCAGCAGCAGGCGGTGCGTGCGCGGCGGCATTTGCGGCGGATTCGCTAATACCACGCGCCCCAGCACGCTACGCACCGTAAACCCGACTTCACGCAGGACGCGCTCGAACAGGCCGTTTTGCTCAAAGCAGTACCCTCCGCGACGTGCGGTGACCAGCTTGTCGACCAGGCACCGATCGTCAAGCTGGATTTCGCGAGGCAGAACAACATCAATATTCTCAAAAGGGATCGCACAGTTGTGATGTAAATGCAGCGCGCGCAGGGTATCGATATCCACCCGCGTCGGTTGCGCCCAGCCGATGCGGGCAAAATAGGCGGTCAGAAATGGGGACATACATCAGTTTCCTTTGATTGAGATGTTCTGTTTATAAACTAATTTTACGCATCCACTTTGATTTACGTGCTTTTTCGTCATACTCATCGGTGTAGATGAGGAGATCCTATGAGCCACTTTCGCCCTGTTGAATTACGTCATGCCAGCCGTCTGCTGAACCACGGCCCTACTGTGCTTATCACCAGTCGGGATGAAAGCCTCGACAGACGCAATGTGATGGCCGCCGCATGGTCAATGCCCGTTGAGTTTGAACCGCCGCGCATCGCAATAGTCGTGGATAAAAGCACCTGGTCGCGCGAGCTGATTGAGCGCAGTGGAAAATTTGGCATCGTCATCCCCGGCGTGGCGGCGGCCAACTGGACTTACGCGGTCGGTAGCGTCAGCGGGCGCGATGAGGACAAATTCAACTGCTACGGGATCCCGGTGGTGAACGGTCCTGAACTTGGCCTGCCGGTGATAGAAGAAAAATGTCTGGCGTGGATGGAGTGTCGGTTATTACCCGTCACCTCAGCGGCAGAAAAATACGATACGCTGTTTGGTGAAGTGGTTTCAGCGGCAGCCGATGAACGCGCGTTTGTCGCCGGACGCTGGCAGTTTGACGGGGATAAGCTGAATACCCTGCATCATCTTGGGGCCGGAACGTTTGTCGCGAGCGGGAAGATGGTGAAGGCGCCGGATTGAGAAAACCCTCCCCCTACAGGGAGAGGGTAACCGTATTACTTCGCACGCCGCGCAATAATCTCATCCGCAACATTCCGCGGGGCTTCCGCAAAATGATGGAACTCCATCGTATACGTCGCGCGTCCCTGGGACATCGAGCGCAATGTCGTGGCATAACCAAACATCTCTGCCAGCGGCACGTCAGCGCGAATAATCTGGCTTCCGTACTGCTCCGCCATCCCCTGCACCATGCCGCGGCGGGAAGAGAGATCGCCCATGATGTTACCGGCGTACTCTTCCGGCGTTTCCACCTCCACGTGCATGATCGGTTCAAGGATCACCGGGTCCGCCCTGCGGGCGCCCTCTTTGAAGCCGAGGATCGCCGCCATGCGGAACGCCATCTCCGAGGAGTCAACGTCGTGATACGAGCCAAACGTCAGCGTCGCTTTGACATCGACAACCGGATAGCCCGCCAGCACGCCGCTGTTCATCGCTTCCCGCAGCCCTTTCTCAACGGACGGGATGTACTCGCGCGGCACCACGCCGCCCTTGGTGGCATCTTCAAATTTAAAGCCACTTCCGGGCTCCAGCGGTTCCAGGCTCAGCACCACATGGCCGTACTGCCCTTTACCGCCGGACTGACGAACAAATTTACCTTCGATATCCTTCACCGTTTTACGCAGGGTTTCACGGTAGGTTACCTGTGGGCGGCCAATATTGGCCTCGACGCCAAACTCACGCTTCATGCGGTCGACGATGATCTCAAGGTGTAGCTCACCCATCCCGGAGATAATGGTCTGGCCGGACTCTTCGTCAGTATGCAGGCGAAACGATGGATCTTCCGCCGCCAGACGCTGCAGCGCGATCCCCATTTTCTCCTGATCGGCCTTAGTTTTCGGCTCGATCGCCAGCGAGATAACCGGGTCCGGGAACTCCATGCGTTCAAGCGTGATCACTGCATTAGGATCGGTGAGCGTGTCGCCGGTAGTCACATCCTTCAGCCCAACGCAGGCCGCGATGTCTCCGGCGCGCAGTTCGTCCACCTCGTGACGATCGTTGGCATGCATCAGCACGATACGCCCGATGCGCTCTTTCTTCCCTTTCACCGGGTTATACACCGCGTCACCTTTGCGCAGCACGCCAGAGTACACGCGGATAAAGGTCAGTTGCCCTACGTACGGATCGCTCATCAGCTTGAACGCCAGGGCCGAGAACGGCTCATCATCGCTCGGATGACGCTCCGCGTGCTGCCCTTTTTCATCCACGCCATCAATCGCCGGCACGTCCAGCGGCGACGGCATGAGCTCAATGACCGCATCGAGCATGCGCTGCACGCCTTTATTTTTGAACGCGCTGCCGCACAGCATCGGCTGAATTTCACCCGAGATGGTGCGAATACGTAGCCCTTTGATAATTTCCGCTTCCGTCAGGTCGCCCGTTTCCAGGTACTTATCCATCAGTTCATCGCTGGCTTCCGCCGCCGCAGAGACCATTTTTTCCCGCCATTCCTGGGCGGTACTGACCAAATCGTCCGGCACGGGCGCATAGGTAAACACCATGCCCTGCGTCGCATCGTCCCACAGAATGGTGCGCATCTTGATGAGGTCCACCACGCCGGTGAAATGATCTTCTGCGCCCACCGGAATGACAATCGGCACCGGATTGGCCTTCAGGCGCTCCTGCATCATCCGCACGACGCGGAAGAAATCGGCACCCGCACGGTCCATTTTGTTGACGAAGGCCAGTCGCGGAACGTGATATTTATTGGCCTGACGCCAGACGGTTTCCGACTGCGGCTGCACGCCTCCCACGGAGTCATACACCATCACGGCGCCGTCGAGTACGCGCATGGAACGTTCCACCTCAATGGTGAAATCCACGTGCCCCGGGGTGTCGATGATGTTAATCCGGTGCGGCTCATAGCCTCTGTCCATGCCTGGCCAGAAGCAGCTAACCGCCGCGGACGTAATGGTGATCCCGCGCTCTTGCTCCTGCGCCATCCAGTCAGTGGTTGCCGCGCCATCGTGTACTTCACCCAGCTTGTGGCTCATCCCGGTATAAAACAGGATGCGCTCGGTGGTGGTGGTTTTACCGGCATCGATATGCGCGGAGATACCGATGTTGCGATAACGTTCGAGAGGGATGGGTCGGGGCATGATATTTCCTTAAGTCTTATGACTTGTCTGTGACGACCAGGATGGTCGTGCATTCGTTCGTTTGCTATAATAGTCCTATTGTACGAGTATTATCGAACTATTTTTTAACGGTTGACCTATTGTTGATATAGCTCAATCTGACGCCAAACGCAGGAAAACGATGATCCCAAACCACCCTGAAACTGAACAAATACTGCTGGAAAATGTGCTGTTTGCCCTCGGCAATCCGCTCCGGCTGTCGATTATTCGCCGGCTCGCCGATGGCAGCGAACTCAGCTGTAACGCGCTGCGCCCGGAGGATGTAGTAAAGTCGACAATGACGCACCACTGGCGCGTTCTGCGCGACAGCGGCGTGATCTGGCAGCGCCCGCAGGGGCGGGAGAACATGATTTCGTTGCGAAGAGAGGATCTGGATGCCCGTTTTCCAGGGCTGATGGAGATACTTTTACAGGCCAAATCATAAGGGCATGCCTGTTTTTTCCTGAAAAATGCCCCGTACATATTTGAGGGGGCATTACGTCAGCGAAGGGATTTATCTAACCTGCATACGATATTCAATCATTCCACTTTTCTTCGCAATCCAGTCGTACAATCGTTGCCCGCGATAGTTGGCTTCATGCGTATGCCAGTAAAGGTGGCTGGCGTGATGTTTTCTCGCTTCTCTCTGAACATATTCTATTAACTGTTTGCCAATATGTTTGCCCCTTACGGCTTCGCAGACGTATAAATCTTCGAGGTAGCAGTAATCGCTCTCAGCCCAGGTCGAACGATGAAAGAGATAATGCGCAAAACCCACTACGTCTCCATTACATCGTGCAACCACGCAGAATAGCGGCTCAACGGGGCTGAAAAATCGTTGCCAGGTTCGTTCAGTAATTGCCCCGGACAGATCGACGTTGTAAAACGCCTGATATTTTCCCCATAGTGGCATCCAGCTTTCAAAATCACGTTCTTTAACTGCCTCAATTATTACGCTCGTATTATTCATATTGCCTCTTTGGTCACCCGTTTATTCGTTTCAGGAAGAGTGTATTCGCTGAATGGCACGTTTTGCCCCGCCAATTCTCGCCATCAAGGCAGACCAATTTTTCATCCTTCTGCATGCAATATTGCTTTAGAATCAAAAGACACACAGGAAAAGTGGACAACGTAATGTTTAAGCACGCACAGCTTGAAACGGTTAAGGCATGGATTATCGACCCCGCTAACGGATCGCTACCGCTTCATGAAAGGATCCAGAGAGCAATACGGACGCTGATACTGGAAGGGGTATTATCTCACGGTAAGGCCCTTCCTGCCTCACGCGCTCTGGCAGCTTCTCTCTGCGTTTCCCGGGATACCATTGAAGCGGCCTACTCCAGCCTGCATGCCGAAGGTTTTATTGAGAGACAAACAGGCAGAGGGAGCTTCGTCTCTTCCAGCGCACGTTTTTTAAAACCCCGTCCTCGACAGCATCAGCCAACCGCTGAGATACGAAAAGCAAAACTCAGCGTCCGGGGAAAGATCGTTTATGAAAGCGGCGGGATCCGAGAATTTTCCTCCCCTCGCCCCCTTGCGCCCGGCATTCCTGAAACCCGCATGTTTCCCATTCCGATCTGGGAGCGTCTTCAGCGACAGGTCCTGAAGGAGTTTCAGCACCAGGCGTTAGAGCAAAGTCCCCCACAGGGTATAGAGCGCCTGCGACGGGCAATTGCGGAATACGTCAATCTTGAGCGCGGAACGCGTGCGAGGGCAGAACAGGTCATCGTTCTGACAAGTTCTCAACAGGCGCTTGCGCTCTGTTCCCACGTGCTGATGGACGCCGGTGATGGCATTGTCATTGAAGATCCCTCCTATCAAGGGGCGCACAAAGCGTTCAACGCTGCAGGGCTTCGCTGTATTCCGGTTCCTCTTGATGAAAAAGGCATCTCGGTTGACGGTCTTAATTCTCTGACCGAGCCTGCCAGGGCGATCTACCTGACGCCTTCTCATCAGTACCCTACCGGGGTGACGCTCTCTCTTGACCGACGACTGGCAGTTGTTAAATGGGCAAACCGTTACGGAGCCTGGATCATTGAGGACGACTATGACAGTGAGTTTCACTACGAAGGCAAGCCTATGGCCAGTCTTCAGGGGCTTGATACTTCCAACCGGACAATTTATATCGGCACGTTCACCAAGTCTCTGTTCCCTGGGCTACGTATTGCCTACACCATCGTTCCCTCAGAACTGATAGAGCCCTTTACCATGGCGAGGACATTAATGGATGGTCACACCGCCTCAATAACCCAGCTGACGCTGGCTAAATTTCTGGAGGGGGGCCATTTTGGCGCCTATGTTCGTAAGATGCGGAGTATTTATGTTGCTCGTCGCGACGCGCTGGCAAGCATGATGGACGAATATCTCTCCGAATATGTTACCTGTGAAACGCCTGCGGGGGGAATGCAAATGCCTTGTCACCTGAAGCACGGCATATCCGAGAAAGAAATAGCCACCGCCGCCCGCCGCGCGGGTGTTGATATACTTGGTCTTACCAATTTATATGCATGTCCTCCCGCGTCCACCGGTTTTTTGATGGGATTTGCTGCTTACACGGAAAGGGAGATAGAAGACGCTGTAAAAAAACTGGCCGCAATTTTCCGTCATGTTTGATGCCGTCGACCGGTCAGCGGCGAACACTCATTCCGGGCGAGCAAGGCTATAAACAGGGATCCGCCGGGTTGTTTTGGTGAGAGTATCAAACACCTCGGCGTCGGACGTCACGATCCTCATCCCCGTTTTGCGTAATCTCTGCACATCGGCCGCGATGCGCTGAATGCCAAACCAGAAAAGCCCGTCGAGTGCCGTTATCGCTAACCCATTTTCCAGCGCCAGCTTAAGTCGTTCGCGGGGGGCTTTAACCTGCTGGGCAATTTGCCGGTAAGGCGCTTCATTGCATCCTGTCGCGTCACTGCGCTGGATACGCGTTTTCAGCTGATAGGTAAATTCGTCAGGTATTCCGTCGAGATCCCTTTTCAGGCTATAGACGCAGCCAAAGCGCTTGCCGTTAAACAGAACATTTTTCTGACTGAGCTGAAGCTCTTTTCTGACAATGTCTATCAGCTGGGGCGCACGGGTAAGGAGCAACCTGAAGGGCAGCTCGAAGCTGGTGACGTAATCCACATTAAGCAACGCGAGGCGCAGTCGCTCCTCAGCACCGGACTTTTGCTCACGACACTCCTCCATCACCTCAGCCCACTGGCGCGTCAGGCGCTCCGGCTCGGCGGCTTCGGTAAGGAGGTATTTTTCAATCTGATAATCAACTCTTCCGGTCATCGTGTGGTATCCCGTCGCTGTGGATGCGGTAATTCTATACAGCACGGTGAGTTTTATAAAGGACTGAACCGCAGCGGCATCCTGAAAATGTCGTTGCGATTCAGCATCCTGACGTTTCGGATCAGTGCGCCATAATCCACCCCATCAGCAGCGTGGCGAAAATCACCGTCGACGCGCCGCCGATGCGGGTGGCAATCTGCGCGAACGGCATGAGCGACATCCGGTTAGACGCGGACAAAATGGCCACGTCCCCCGTTCCGCCCAGCCCGCTGTGGCAGCAGGTTACAATGGCCGCTTCCACAGGATACATATTCAGTCGCGACGCGATAAAGTAGCCGCTCAGCGCCATCGCAATCACAACCGAACCGCATACCACCACGTATCCCACCGAGAAGACCGACACCACGCTCTCAAGCGGCACGTATAACATCCCGAGGCCGATCATCAGCGGCCAGACCAGCGCAGCCGAGACGAATTTATAGCAGCTGTGCGCGCCCTGCTCCATTGAGGCCGGGATCACCCTGAAGTATTTACACAGAACGGCAATCAGGATCATCAGCACCGGGCCGGGAATGTGTACCAGTTTTTCAAACAATCCGCCGACGATGAAAAACGCGCACACCATCAGCAATCCGCCCCCCATCAGATGAAAATCCGTCTGCTGCGTGCTCTGCGCCCCGGCAAACAGGCTGGCGTCGTCTTTACTCCGCGTAAGCATGCCATTTCCCGAAAGCGCAGGACGTTTCGCGCCGAGACGCGCCAGCGATCCCGCACAAATAATGGCGAAGATATTCCCGACGACCGCAGCGGGTGCCAGCTGCGCAACGTAGACGTCCGGCGTCTGCCCCAGTATTGCCGAATAGGCCAGGGACAGCGGCAAAATCCCCTCGCCGATCCCGCCGCCGATAATAGGCACAATGATGAAGAAGAAGGTGTGGTAAGGCGTATAACCAAACAGTGAGCCCACAATGAGGCCGCTCAGCACGGCCATGCATGTTCCGGCCACCAGCGGAACAAACATGCGCATCATCCCCTGGATCAGCAGCACCCGGTTCATCCCCAGAATGCTGCCGACCACCAGGCAGGCGATGACGAAATAGAGCAGATTCGCCTCTTTCATCAGCAGATGCACGGTATCAAGGGTATGTTTCCCGAATACGCCAAAATAGACCAGCACGGAGGGGACCATCAGGCACAGGATCGCAGGGCCGCCGATATCCTTCAGCACCGGAATTTGACGCCCCACTTTGGCAAAGGCGAAACCGAGGGTCATGATGACCGCGAGTCCACCTATCATATTTTTCGGCAGCAGCCCTGCCCAGGCGGACGTCGCCACAATCGCGGCAATCCCGACGAACAGCATCAACGGGACCGTGCCCACCTCGGTATTGTTGAGCCCAAAGGCAAAACGCGAGGTCGACAGTTCTGAAGTCGGTACAGGATTATCTTTCATATAATCACCTGAATTTATGTTCGGATAAACAGAGAAAGGAATAACTGGAACTATTCCTGATACGAATAAATGTTCTTAAATATAAATAAAGACTTAGATGGCCTTTTCTAAAAACAGGCTCACGATGAAATTATCACGGGCCTGCGGGTAGAAATGTGAACAATCTGGCTCTTTGCTTTTAAATAACTTAATTCATCATTAAGTAACTAAAGTTATTTATAACAGCTAATGTTGCTTTCTTGCGTCTTATCAATATTTGACGAAAATATTAGTTATCCAACTAATGCAATCTTTTTGAAATTAATAAAACCAGAGAGAGTGTGACCCTTGTCACTCCTGCCCTGCTTTCTAAGCGCTAGATTAGCGCTGCAATAAAACACATAAAATACCCTACAGGAAATACTATGCCTTCATTACTATTACAGTCACTGTTTCCGCTCGTCTTTATAATGTTACTTGGATGGCTAAGTGGAAAGCTGGGATATTCCCGGCGTGAAGATGCAAACGTCATGGCAACCGTGGTGATTCGTTTCGCCCTTCCTTTCCATCTTTTTATCGGTGCATTGCATACCGATCCCAATAAAATTAAGAACCTGACCTTTATGACCGTTTTAGTTGTCGGTTTAATGGGGTCGTATTTACTGACGCTATTTATTTCGCGCTACGTTTTTCGCCACGATATCAAAACCAGCGCCATTCAGTCTCTGGTTTGCGCCTTTCCCGATATGGCCTACTTTGGCGCACCGGTCCTGGCGGTCTTGATTGGGCCGGAAGGATTTATCGGCGTGCTGATTGGCAATATTATTACCAGCGTTATCATGATCCCCCTGACTATCGTCCTGATTCGTATGGGTGATAAAAACGGTCAAGATGGCCTGGAGGCGCTGCACCCGGGCGCGATGATCGTGCAAAACCTCATCAAGGCGGCACGCAATCCTATCGTCTGGATCCCGGTCTCCGGCGTATTGCTCAGTCTGGCCGGCGTGCAAATCCCTTCTATTCTCAGCATGCCTATCGAAATGGTTGGCAAAGTTTCAGGCGGACTGTCCCTGTTTGCCCTCGGCCTGTTGTTTTACGGTGAACGTCCAAAACTGAACGTGCAGACGTTTACCAATATCAGTATCAAAAACCTTATTCAGCCGGCAATGATGGCCGCCGCGGGGATCGCCTTTGGCCTGAGCCATACCTTACTGCAGCAGGTCGTGATTATTGGCGCAACGCCTTCCGCTATTGCCGCGGGGATGTTTGCCTTACGCAGCGATACCTATATTGATACCGCATCCTCTTCCATATTAATTGGCACTGCCGTCGGGGTCGTGACCGAAGGCATTATGATCTATTTTATTTCTTAATCTGCTTTATATAAAAATTCAGGAGTTAACCATGTCCCGGAAAGAAGTTCTGTACACCCCCTATAACGGGGCCGTATTGCTGGAAAATCCGCTGCTAAATAAAGGGCTCGCATTTATTAAAGAAGAGCGTGACAATTTTAATCTTCATGGGTTATTGCCGCACAACGTTGAAACGATTGAGGAACAAACCGAGCGCGCCTGGGTGCAGTTCTGTCATTTTAAAAGCGATATTTCGCGTCATGTATACCTGCGAAATATTCAGGACACCAATGAAACTCTTTTTTATAACCTCCTGCGTTCGCACCTGAAAGAGACGTTACCGATTATCTATACCCCGACGGTCGGTGAAGCCTGCGAGCATTTCTCTACGATTTATCGACGCGCGCGCGGCCTGTTTATTTCATGGCCGAATCGCCATCGTATTGATGAGATGCTGCAAAGCTTTTCGCGCAACGACGTTCGCGTGATTGTGGTGACGGACGGGGAACGTATTTTAGGGCTTGGCGATCAGGGTATCGGCGGAATGGGCATCCCAATTGGCAAGCTGTCGCTGTATACCGCCTGTGGAGGGATCCATCCGGCCTCTACCCTGCCGATTATGCTGGATGTCGGCACCAATAATCAGCAACACCTCGACGACCCGATGTACATGGGCTGGCGCCACCCGCGCATCAGCGACGACCAGTACGCTGAGTTTATGGATATGTTTGTCAGCACCGTTAAAGCGCGCTGGCCCAATGTTCTCCTGCAGTTTGAAGACTTTGCGCAGAAAAACGCTACCAGGCTGCTCCAGCGCTACCGCGACCAGCTGTGCTGCTTCAATGATGATATCCAGGGCACGGCCGCCGTCACCGCCGGTACGCTGATGGCGGCGGCGCATGCGGCGGGCACGCGCATTCGCGACCAGCGCGTGGTCTTCCTGGGCAGCGGCTCTGCCGGATGCGGAATAGCTGAAAAAATTGTGGCGCTGATGGTGGATGACGGCCTGACCGAGTCCGAAGCCCGCAGTCGGATCTTTATGGTCGATCGTTTCGGCCTGCTGACCGACGACATGACCAACCTGCTCGATTTCCAGAAAAACCTGCTTACCGCGCGCGACGCCGTTTGCAGCTGGCAGGTAGACTCGCAAAATATTTCCCTGCTGGACGTGGTGAAAAACGCGCATCCCACGGTGATGATCGGCGTTTCAGGCCAGCCGGGGCTGTTCAGCGAAGAGATTGTCAAAGAGATGCATCGCCACTGTCCGCGCCCAATCATCATGCCGCTCTCGAATCCGACCTCGCGGGCGGAAGCCCAGCCGCAGGATCTTATTGCCTGGACCCAGGGTGCCGCGCTGGTGGCCACCGGCAGCCCGTTCGCCCCGGTATTCTGGGAGAATGAACACTACGAGATCGCCCAGTGTAACAACGCCTATATTTTCCCGGGCCTGGGGCTGGGCGTGCTGGCCTGCAACGCGCGCCGGGTGACGGAAGAGATGCTGATGGCAGCAAGCCGCAACCTGGCCGCGCAGTCTCCGCTGGTCACCACGGAAAAAGGCGGATTGCTGCCGCCGGTAGATCAGATTGAAACGGTTTCACGCCAGATTGCCGTCGCCGTCGCCCGGGCCGCGATTGAACAGGGCGTGGCTCCGTCGATAGATGATGAGACGCTGATGGCGCGTATTGAGAAGACCTGGTGGCAGGCGGACTATGCGCCGTACCGCCGGTCTGCGCTGTAGCGCTGGTCATGCCCTCACCGCAGGGTGAGGGCATTACTGAGGGTTTAGTGCCGTACGCCTGAGCGGTCAGAAAATTCGCTGGCGGAGAGACTATCACCCCGAGTTGCCGCCTGTTTCAGACGGGCATACCGGTCAGGGACACCTTCAGGTCGCGTTTTGAAGCGACGGTGCAGCCACATATACTGTTCTGGCGCCATCCGTACCGCCTGTTCAATCGCCCTGTTCATCTGCGTCGCCACGGCTTCTTTATCGCCGCCCTGCAACGCCTCACTGATATCTTCCAGAATGATCAGCTCGTAACCGGTGCCATCCGCCCTGCGCCGCGGCACAAAGGGAATGACGGCAGGCTTAGCGCTTTTGACCAGCATGTAGCTTCCAGCGGTCGTGGCGGCATTCGGAACTGCAAAGAACGGCACAAAGACGCTATTGGTTTTGCCGTAGTCATGATCCGGGGCATACCACAAAATCTCATTCTGCTTCAGCGAGCGGATCATGCCCTTTAAATCATGACGATCGAGCATGGTTTTATTGGAGCGCAGGCGTCCGCGCGTCTGAAGCCAGTCCAGCAGCGCGTTATTATTCGGACGATACACCCCAATGCCGGGATTAAGCATGCCAAAGATCCGCGCGCCCAGCTCAAGGGTGAGAAAATGCATGCCAACGAGCACCACGCCATTACCCTTTGCCCGCGCCTTTTCCATGTGCTCATACCCCTGCACGGTAAAGCATTTCTTCATCCGCCACGCGGGCCAGAACCATGCCATCCCGGTTTCGATTACTCCCATTCCTACCGATTCAAAATTACGCTGCAGCAGTGACTCGCGTTCATCCTTTTTCATCTCCGGAAAACAGAGCTCCAGGTTACGGCGGGCAATCTCAACGCGGCGCGGAAGCAGGCGCATCGCCAGCCGACCAAGGCCATGACCGATTCTGAACAGCAGCGGATAAGGGAGCAGCATGATGAGCCACAGTGCGGCAATGCCGGCCCAGCTTAGCCAGTAACGGGGATGAAGAAAGGCGAGTGAAAAGCGGGGTAATTTTGTCATGGGAAAATTATCCTTTAACGTGTCTGTCCTTAATTGATTCTGTTGAAGATCTTTCCTAAGGATTAATAATGTGTCAGTCAGAAACGTAAAGTGTAACGGATAAGATAAAACGCATTTTTATCGATTTTTGCGAAAAAGCGGGAAGACGAGACGGGAAAACCGGGGAGGAGAGTTCCCCCCGGCAAGTGCGCTTACATTGAATAGCCGGGCTTTTTAATTAACTCGTCCAGCTTCGGGCCTATTTCCGTATCCCAGACCTGCGCTTTCCAGTCCTCCTGGTTCACCTGATTCAACGCAACGGAGACAGAGCTGTCTTTGCTGTTGAAATGGCGAATAATGACCTCAGCAATATCCTCGGCCAGTGCGGCTTTTTGTTCGTCGTTCAAATCGCGGGGAAAACATTTGATATCTACGTGTGGCATATGCAGGCTTCCAGTTGTGAGTAAGGGCTCCACGTTATCAGATAATACCGTTGGCCTTTAACACCTTGTGCAGTTCCGGCAGCTGGCATACGGTGTCCGCAATAGCCGTAAACCTCGGCGTATTGGTCGCAAACCAGTCATGGCGTGGCCCCCAGGTTCGCGCCACCGCGATATACACATCCAGCAGCGTCAGCCGTTCCCCCAACGCAAACGGGGCGGCCTTGAGCTGAGTTTCGAACCACAAATAGAGGGACTTCCGGTATTCGATGCAGTTTTTCTGCAGCTGTTCAGGCGCATCCGGCGCCCAGCGTTCGGGATAGTCTGCATACGTAAACGTGGGATAGACGTTAGCCACAAACCAGATCAGCAAGCGCTGAAACTGCTGGCGTTCGGCCTGCCCCACGGGCGGCGCGAGATCGGGGCATCTGTCGAGCACCATCAGGGCAATCGCCGCCGTTTCGGTCATGATGGCGCCATTTTCCAGCTCCAGCGTGGGTACCTGACACAGCGGGTTGAGCTTTTGCAGCAGCTCGCGCTGCGGACCGGGCTGGTCAAACCCGTCCACGTTGATAAATTGATAGGGGATATCGGCCAGGGTTAGCATCACTTCACCGATCGCCGAGCCCCAGCCGGGTACGCCATAGAGTTTAATCATGTTGCCTCCTCAGGGATGAAAACCCTAAGTGTATACCCGTCATACTTCAAGTTGCAGGTGCGTTGGCTGCACTCACTCACCCCAGTCACGTACTAGTGTACGCTCCCGGGGATTCGTTCCCTTGCCGCCTTCCTGCAACTCGAATTATTTTGGGTATAGAGCACCATTAGTAGGTTATCCCTGGCGGGTTGACCTCCGACTGCGCCACCGCTTCGCCCTGCTCGCCCCAGCGCGCCAGCACCTTCTGATAATCACCTCGATTAATCGCGCCGTCCAGCGCGGCCTGCAGCGCGTACACCAGCTCATTGCCCTTTTTGGTGGTGGTCGCGACAAAGGCTTTTTTCGGCCCTAAACCGACGACGCGGGTTTTGCCCGTGAGCGCTGCCTTATAGGCCGATACCGACTGCGGACCAAAGAACACGTCCGCCCTGCCGGACTGAATATAGAGATTGCCCGAGGCATCGTCGTGGAGATAGACCGGCAGCGCAGGCGCCCTTCCCGCCTTTTTGTTCTCTTCGTTCCAGCCCAAAAGGATGCGTTCCTGATTGGTACCAGAGCCGACGATCACCTTTTTCCCGGCCAGATCTTCCGCGCTTTTGATTGACTGGATCTCGCTGGTGGATTTCACCGAAAACGCCAGCGAATCGACGCGGTAGGTCGCAAAATCAAACTTCTCTTTACGCTGTTCGGTCACCGCAATGTTCACCAGCGCCACGTCATAGCGCCCGGAGGCGATCCCCAGCGGCCAGTCCTCCCACGCCGTCGGCACCAGCTTTAGCTTCAGCCCCAGGCTGCCCGCCAGCAGGCGGGCAATATCCGGATCGCTGCCGATGCGCGTACGGTTATCGCTGGCGAGCAGCGCCAGCGGCGGAGAATTCAGCGCCGAAACGGCGACCGTGAGCGTACCCGGCTCAACGAATTTGTAATTGGCGGGGATCTTCGCCACGGCCTGCCGATCCACCGTCACCGGCAGCGGCTGCTCGTTGGCTTTCAAATCAATGCTGGCGTGGCTCGCCGTCGTGAAGACCAGCCCCGCCAGAAGTCCATATTTCATTGGCGCTCCTTACAGCACTTTTGACAAGAACTGGCGCGTTCGCGCATGTGACGGACGGTTTAATACCTCGTCACTGCTTCCCTGCTCGACAATTTTTCCGTCGACCATAAACACCACCTGATCCGCCACTTCCCGGGCAAAGCCGATCTCGTGGGTTACCACCACCAGCGTGGTGCCGGACCGGGCCAGCTTTTTGATCACGTCCAACACTTCTCCCACCAGCTCCGGATCCAGCGCCGAGGTGGGCTCATCAAACAGCATCACGCGGGGACGCAGCGCCAGCGCGCGGGCAATGGCGATACGCTGCTGCTGACCGCCGGAAAGATGGCGTGACCAGGCATCGGCTTTATCACGCAGCCCGACCACGTCCAGCAGGCTGTACGCCCTTTCCACCGCCTCTTTTTTGCTGAGCTTTTTATGAGCGATGGGCGCCTCGATCAGGTTTTCCAGCACCGTGAGATGGGGAAACAAATTGAAGTTCTGGAACACGTAGCCCACGTTGACGCGCTGTTTGAGGATCTCCTTCTCCTTCAGCTCATAGAGCCTGTCGCCCTGACGGCGATAGCCGATGTAGTCCCCGTCAATCTGGATAAAGCCTTCGTCAACGCGCTCCAGGTGGTTAATAGTGCGCAGCAGCGTCGATTTACCGGAGCCCGACGGCCCGAGGATCACCGTCACGGACCCGGGCGGGATCTCCAGCGAAACGTTGTCGAGCGCCTTATGGCGACCAAAAAACTTGCTGACGCCGGTAATCGAAATGTGTCCTTCAGGAGAGGCTTGCATGGACGGGCTCCTGTGCTGGCGTGGTGGTGACAGAACGGGTGCGACGGGCGGCACGGTTCTGGTTAACGGCAGAGCGGCGTTCGCTGCGGGCAAGCGCGCGTTCGACGCCATACTGGATAGCGGACAGGACGGTGGTGATCGCCAGGTACCACGCGGCACCGACCATCAGCAGCGGGATCACCTCCTGCGTGCGGTTGTAGATCATCTGGATGGTATAGAACAGCTCCGGCATCGCCAGGACGTACACCATCGCCGTGCCCTTGGCGAGGCTGATGATTTCATTGAACCCCGACGGCAGAATGGTGCGCAGCGCCTGAGGCAAAATGATGCGCACCGTGCGGCGCCAGGCCGGCAGACCGAGCGCGGCGGCGGCCTCATACTGGCCGTGATCGACCCCGAGGAAACCACCGCGAACGATCTCGGCGGTATAGGCGCTCTGCACCAGGGTGAGCCCCACCACGGCGGTAGAGAACTGCCCCAGCACGTTGATGGTTTCAAAACTGCCCCAGGTAACACCGGTAAACGGCACGCCGAGCGAGAGCGTGTCGTAGAGATAGGAAAAGTTGTACAGGATAATCAGCACCACGATCAGCGGCAGCGACCGAAACAGCCAGATATAGGCCCACGCCAGGCTGCTCAGCAGCCAGGATGAAGAGAGTCTCGCCAGCGCCAGCATGCCGCCAAACACCACGCTCAGCGCGGTGCCGATCAGCGTCAGCAGCAGGGTCTGCCCGACACCTTCAAGGATCACCGGGTCAAAGAACCAGCGGGCAAACACCGCCCACTCCCAGCGCGGGTTAAAGGCCACGGACTGAATCACGACCGCCAGGACAAACAGCGCCACCGCGGCGCCGACGGCCCGCAGCGGATAACGCGCCGGGACCACCTTAATGGTTTCAACGTTGCTCATCGTCGTTCCTCATGCGGTTTTACTGAACGCTTCGCGTACCAGCGTTTTGGTGAAGCGCAGCCGGCCGTCAAACGGCGGCTGGCTGTACTCTTCCGGATCGCGGTTCAGATCGAACTGCGCCTGATAGCCCTGGCTGAGATAGAGCCGTACCGCTTCCGGCTGGCGAAAGCCGGTTGTCAGATAAATTTGGCTGTATCCTGCCAGCACCGCCCTGCGCTCGAGCTCCTGCACCACGCGCCCGGCAAGCCCCTGCTGACGCAGGGTTTTGTCCGTCCAGATGCGTTTGATTTCCGCGGTGCGTTCGTCGAAAGGTTTGTACGCGCCGGTGGCGATAATCTTCCCGTCGCGCTCCAGAACGATAAACAGCCCCTGCGGCGCTAAATACCATTCGGTGAGCTCAACCTCCGCGTCTTTGGAGAAGTAGTCCCCGTAGCGGGCGGCATATTCACCGAACAGCCCTTCGATAATGGGCTGAAGCTCGGCGTCTTCCGGGGAAACATCACGAAATCGTTCGCTCATCACGCCTCCTTAATCGCCCAGGCCAGCCGGATTCACTTCTGACTGAGGAATACGCTCAACGCCTTCCCCCCAGCGGTTCAGCACTTTGTCGTAGTCGCCGTTTTTGATGACGCCGTTCAGCGCGGTTTGCACCGGCTCAACCAGCCCGCTGCCTTTCTTCAGCGTGACCGCAATGTGCGCCGCCTTCGGCCAGCCGCCGTCGACGCTACCCACCAGTTTGGTTTTCCCGTTCAGAGCCGCTTTCCAGGCGCCAATCACGTTCGGACCAAAGTAGGCATCCGCGCGCCCCGACTGCAGCGCCAGCGTTTGTGCCGCATCGTCTTTGGTGTAGATCGGGGTAAAGGGCTTCAGGCCCTTCTTCAGATTTTCGGCATTCCAGGCCAGCAGGATGGCCTCCTGGTTGGTGCCGGAGCCGACGATAATCCGCAGCCCGGCGATGTCCTCAGCCTTCTGCAGCGACTTGATCGGGCTGGTTGATTTCACGTAGAACCCGAGGGAGTCTTTGCGGTAGGTGGCAAAGTCAAATTTCTCTTTACGCTCTTTGGTGACGGTAATGTTGCTGATGGCGGCATCATATTTCCCGGAGGCCACGCCCAGCGGCCAGTCTTCCCAGGAGGTCGGCACTACGTTTAGCTCTAGCCCCAGGCTGTCAGCGACCAGACGGGCGACGTCCACTTCACTCCCTAACAGCGTTTTGTTGTCATCGGAAAACACCGTCAGCGGCGGTTGATTGAGGCCCGCCACCGCCACGGTAAATTTCCCCGGGACGGCAAAGCGATAGTCTTTCGGCAGCTGTGCCACCGCATCGTTGTTTTTAGCGGTATTAACAGGCGTTTTATTGGCCTCGATGCTCACGCCGGTGCCGTTAATATTCACATTCTCTGCCCAGACGGCAGGGGAAAAGGCCAGCGCGAGCGCCAGAATAAGCGTTGTTTTCTGCATAGCGGGGTTCTCTTTTATTGTTGTGTGTATTGGTTTCCAGGTTCGTCTAAACCCAAACTTTCGCGCAGCGTGGTGCCCGGGTAGTCGGTACGGAACAGGCCGCGCGCCTGTAAAACAGGCACCACCTGGTCAACAAAGCGCGGGAAGGTGTCCGGCGTGCCGCCCTGGATGATGAAGCCGTCTGCGGCATAGCCTTCAAACCAGGCCTGCAGGCCGTCGGCCACCTCTTCCGGCGTACCGGAAAAGCGCGGGCGAGGCGAAGCGGCTTCAAGCGCCACCTGACGCAGGGTTAAGCTGCGCTCGCGGGCGTTACGCTTAATTTCATCGGTGGTGCTGCGGAAGCTGTTTTTGCCTAAGTCGCCGATATCCGGGAACGGCTCGTCGAGCGGATACTGGCTGAAATCGTGATGCTCGAAATAGCGTCCGAGGTAGTTGAGGGCATCGTTAATCGACACCAGCGCCGCCGTGGTCTGATACTGGTTTTCCACGTTATCGGCGTCTTTACCCACAATCACGCTGACGCCCTGGAAAATATGTAAATCTGACGCGCGGCGTCCGTTACTTTCCAGCTGCTGCTTCACGTCGCGGTAAAAGGCTTTCGCTTCGTCGAGCGTTTCGTGATGGGTAAAAATGGCGTCGGCATGTTTCGCCGCCAGCTTTTTCCCGTCGTCCGACGCTCCCGCCTGAAAGACAATCGGCCGCCCCTGTGGCGTTCGACCAATATTCAGCGGGCCGGCAACCTGGAAGAAATCACCGCGGTGGTCCAGGGTATGCAATTTTGCCGGGTCAAAAAACTGACCGCTCTCTTTATTGCGCACAAAGGCGTCGCCTTCCCAGGAATCCCACAGCCCTTTCACCACGTCGAGATACTCATCCGCAATGCGATAGCGCAGCGCGTGCTCGGGGTGTTTTTCGCGAGAGAAGTTCTTTGCTGATCCTTCCAGCGGGGAAGTTACCACGTTCCAGCCCGCGCGCCCGTTGCTGAGGTGGTCGAGGCTGGCGAACTGGCGCGCCGTAGTGAAAGGCTCGCTGTAGGAGGTGGATAAGGTTCCCACCAGCCCCAGGCGCGAGGTGATGCTGGCGAGAGCGGATAACACCGTCAGCGGTTCAAAGCGATTTAAAAAATGCGGGATCGATTTCTCGTTGATATAGAGACCGTCGGCAACGAATAAAAAATCGAGTTTGCCCTCCTCCGCCTTTAACGCCGTCGCTTTGACGAAATCAAAATTGATGCTGGCATCGGCGACGGCCTCAGGGTGACGCCAGGCGGACATATTTCCGGATGCACCATGCAAAATGGTCCCGAGCCGCAGTTGACGATGTGCAGACATATTCACCTCTTAAGAATTAAACGTGTTGCAGGGCTTTTTCCGCAAGCTGTGCAAAATAGCGGGCAGCGGGCTCAATTAATGCTTCATCCGGATTGAATGCCGGATGGTGTAAACCGTACGGGCTGTTGCTGCCGATGCTGACAAATGCCCCCGGGATCTGCTGCAGATAGACCGCGAAATCTTCCCCGCCCATATGCAGCTCGGCGTGCCGGGTTTCGTAGCCTGCTTCTCTGGCGACCGAGGTGGCGAAATCGGCCCAGCGCTCGTCGTTCACCAGCGCGGTGGGCCCGGCATACCAGGTGATGTCAATCTGCGCGCTAAAGGCGCTGGCAAACCCGGCGGCCATTTCGCCCACGCGAGCCTTCACATTCTGCTGCACTTCCGTGCGGTGGGTGCGCAGCGTGCCTTCCAGCTCGACGCTTTCCGGCAACACGTTCCAGGTGTTACCGCCCGCGATGCGGGTCACGCTCAGCACCACCGAATCCAGCGTGTTGACGTTGCGGCTGGCGACGCTTTGCAGCGCCGTCACTAGCTGGCTTGCCAGCACAATGGCGTCGTTGCCTTCGTGAGGACGCGCGGCGTGCGCGCCCTTACCGGTAATGCGGATCACGAAGCGATCGACGTTGGCATAAAACGGCCCGCCGCGGGTAGCGAACTCACCGACCGGCAGGCCGGGCTCGTTATGCATGCCGAAGATGGCGCTGACGTCACGCAGGGCACCGGCCCGAACCATGCTCTTCGCACCGCCAAAGTTCTCTTCGGCAGGCTGAAACAGGATCCGCACCCGGCCGTTAAGCGACGCTTCCCGCTCTTTCAGCTTTAACGCGGCGCCGAGGATCACGCTGGTGTGGATATCGTGTCCGCAGGCATGCATTACGCCTGCACGCTGGGAGCTAAACGGTACGCCGCTGCGCTCTTCAATCGGCAGAGCGTCGATATCCGCGCGCAGCGCAATCAGTTTGTTGCCCGAGCCGATTTCCGCCACCAGCCCGGTCGACAGGTCGTAAGGCTGCAGGGTAATCCCGGCGTTCGTCAGCCACTGGCGCAGGCGCGTTGTGGTCTCCACTTCCTGGCCGGAGAGCTCCGGGTTCTGGTGCAGCTCGCGACGCCAGGCAATCAGCTGTTCGCCAAAGCTCATACGGTGACCTCCTTGTTAAGACGCGCCTCGGCAAGCAGGCGCAGCGACGCGAAGCGCGTTGCCCCCTCCGCTACCGGCGTGTCGATGATAAATTCGTCAATACCCCACTTTTCATGCAGGGCGTTAAGCTGTTCGAGCACCGACTCAGCCGTACCCGCCAGCAGCGACTGCGCCCGACGTGCAATGCGCACCGGCTCGCTGCCCGCCTGGCGCGCAAAGGCGTAGGCCTGCTCTTCGCTGGCCACGGTGACACGCTGGCCGTTTGCCAGCTCAACGCCCCACACTTCAACCTTCTGCGCCAGGGCTTCCGCCTCTGCCTGCGTCGGCGCGACAATCGCCTGTACCGCCACAATCACGTCCCGCGTGCTGTTCTTACGCCAGGTCGAGACCACCTCGCGCAGCAGCTCAGGGTCACCGTTCAGATGCGCGGCAAACACAAAGTGCCAGCCGAGCCCGGCGGCCAGCAGCGCGCTATCGATACTCGCGCCCAGCAGGAAACCCTCTGCAGGCAGCGGCGGCAGCGGCGTGGCGCGAACGGCCTCTTCATGAGACTGATACTCAGGACGGATCCAGCGATCGAGCTGGGCCAGCTGTTCGGCGAAGCTGCCCTTTTCCAGTTGATTCAGACCCTGCTGAAGCGCGCGGGTTGAGAGCGGCAGCCCGCCGGGGGCTTTTCCGACGCCGAGATCCACGCGGCCGGGCGCCAGCGCGGCCAGCACGTTAAAATTCTCGGCGACTTTATAAGGGCTGTAGTGCTGGAGCATCACGCCGCCGGATCCGACGCGGATGCGCGTTGTCTGCCCGAGGATCCAGGCAATCAGCAGCTCCGGCGAGGGGCTGGCAAGATGGGGAGTGTTGTGGTGTTCGGCAATCCAGAAGCGGTGATAGCCCAGATTTTCTGCCTGCTGCGCCAGCGCCAGCGTACGCGCCAGTGCATCGTCAGCCGTTTCGTTTTCAGCGATGGGGCTTTTATCCAGAATGCTGATTCGCCATGACATGTTGCGTTCTCGTTTGACTTAACATGTCGACATTATTAAAGGCGCATTTCACCACTGAGAAACAATTAATTTACATTTAGTTTGCCGGAAATCAGATATATAAAACCATGCTAAGAATAAGACTTTAAGTCGGCGATCAGCGTTTTCCCCTGCTCGCGCCGGGTAATGCGGACGAAGCGAATATGCCCATACTGCGGGTTTTGCAGATCGGCTTCATAGCGCGTGCGGTTGTTACGCCAGGTTTTCATCGTCCAGATGAGAATGGACTCTCTGCTAAAGAACGCGCGCCGGAAACTCTCTTTATTCCCGGTTCCGGGCCAGAGCTCTTGTTTATGCCAGGCGCGTTTGACTGCCCTGTTGACGGCCTGCCAGAGGGTGCGTGCAAAGCCATAATCGACCCATACCACAACGTCGACGTCACGCCATTTAACCGGGCGCGTGCGGTTATAGTTGCCGTCAAGCACCCAGTCTGGCGAAGCCAGCAGCGCCTGCTCCAGCTTTTCCTGAAACACATCGTCCGGCGTTCCCTGCCAGTCAGGCCGCCAGTAGAGTCTGTCCATCTCGATATAGGGAATAGCCAGTTCGGTCGCAATCTGCTTCGCCAGCGTGCTTTTTCCGCTCCCGCTGGTCCCGATGACGTTAATTTTCACCTCAACCTCACTGTGTTATCGAAAACAGCCCAAATCATAGCGTTTTCATCCTGTTAACGAAACGCTATTTCAGCATGGCAATTTTTCCTGAGAGACGATCTCCCTCTTTCAGTTTGGGTTATGTCGTTTATTTGCAGCGACGCCAGAATACGCCCCTGAAAATATTTTCATTTTTATTACATTCGCCAGCATTAACAGATTAAAAATAATGAACAACGGGTATTTCAGGCGGTCAGAATTTCAGAGAGAATATGCAGCAGAGCGTTATATAAAAATAATCACATTTATCTTGCCGGAGCATTTTCCGGACGTTTTTTATTCTTGCACATCATCATGGAGTTACTCATGAGGCGTAACAGTCCCGTTACACAAAACGAGTATTTACTTAACGATGGTTCGACGTTAATGTCGACCACCGATACCAAAAGTCATATTACCTATGCTAATTCCGCTTTTATTGAAGCCAGCGGATATAAAGAAGAACATCTTCTGGGTGAGCCGCATAACCTCATCCGCCATCCCGACATGCCTGCCGAAGCGTTTGGCGACATGTGGTATACCCTGCAGCAGGGTGAGACCTGGACGGGGCTGGTGAAGAATCGTCGTCATAATGGCGACCACTACTGGGTGCGGGCTAACGTAACGCCGGTCTGGCAGAGTGGATCCCTGACGGGCTATATTTCCGTGCGAAATATACCCGCACGGGAAGAGATTGCGGCCAGTGAAAAACTGTATGCAAAAGTGCGTAATAACGAATTAAAACATTACCGCTTTTATAAAGGGTTACTGGTTCGGCGCGGTTTATTTTCGTTTATGTCGCTCTTTAAATGTCTTAGCACCAGTAAACGCATCCATCTGGGTATTGCGACGACGGCGTTACTCTCCTGCCTGGCGGTGTATTTATTCCCTGATAAACTTGTGCAGTCGGGAAGTCTGGCGCTGCTGTTTATTGCCCTGACCTATTATCTTCATGCGCAGATCGCCCGTCCGGTAAAATCTATTGTGCAACAGATGCAGCGCGTGGTTTCAGGACGTAAAACGGACTATTACCATTTTGACAGGATCGACGACATCGGGCTAATGATGCGCCTGGTGAATCAATCAGGCTTGAACCTGAATTCGCTGGTTGACGATGTCGGGGCGCAAATCAGCGGGATTGGCACCATCAGCCAGCAGGTCGCGAAAGAAGGTGCGGCGCTGCAAACGCGTTCAGAAGAGACCGCAGACTTTCTGCAGCAAACCGCGTCAGCGGTGGAAGAGATCGCCAGCGCGGTGGAGCAGACGGCAGAAACGGCTAAAGAAGCCACGGAGATGGCGGATCGCACCCGCGACAGCGCCCACCGCGGTGAAGCGATGATGAAAGAGACCATCGGTATGATGCAATCCGTGTCGCAGGATAACAGCCAGATCGTCGATATTATCAGCGTTATCGATCGTATCGCCTTCCAGACCAACATTCTTGCGCTGAATGCGGCCGTGGAAGCGGCGCGTGCGGGTGAAGCCGGGCGCGGTTTTGCCGTGGTGGCGGCTGAGGTGCGCAATCTTGCGCAGCACTCCGCGACGGCGGCGAAAGAGATCAAAGCGCTGATTGAGAAAAACGTCGCCAGCGTCAACGCTGGCGTGGAGAAGGTAGAACAGACCGAAACGCAGCTGACGGTTATGATCGACAACGTGCTGCGGGTCTCCTCCCTGATTAAGGAGATCGGCCACGCCACGCAGGAGCAAACCCAGGCGCTGACGCTCATCAACGCATCCATCTCCCGTATCGGCGCAATGACCCACAACAATACGGGGATGGTGGATAACGTCACTCACGCCGCGAATCACCTGACGGAGCGCACGACGCGCCTTAAGCAGGCGATTGCCGTTTTTGGCGGTTAGCCGTTCGGGGTCTGTGAAGCCTGAGATTATTTTTGTGCGTTATCGCAGATCCGTCACCCGCCTGTTACCGTTTCATGTTAACGGCGGGTGCTCTGAGGTAACCCCAATTTATACCATCTGGTAATAATTAAGATATTCTGATGATTAAATAATCAACCTCGCGATTGTTTTGACTAAAAACTCATCACGATTCAGCGTGTTGTGATCGCCGTCTGCTCTGACCACACGATTTCCTTCGACGTGCATCACTTTCGGCACGGTTATATTTTGCGTCGCTTATGAATTGCAGGTAGGATGCCTCGCCATGTTTCGCCTTATCCATACGCAGAATGACTGGGAAGGCGACATGTGTTTGCGCAGAAGCAATCGTTTGTATTGCGCTCTGCCAGGCAGGACTATCACGATAATGGTTCAGACAGGCAAACAGGTAACTCAATGAAAACAAGCAATAAAAGCGCAGCCGATCATCATGCTGCTAAACGTCGCTGGTTGAACTCCCACGAAGAGGGCTACCACAAAGCGATGGGCAACCGTCAGGTTCAAATGATCGCCATCGGCGGCGCTATCGGAACGGGTCTGTTTTTAGGTGCGGGTGCGCGTCTGCAAATGGCTGGCCCTGCTCTCGCCCTGGTCTATCTGGTGTGCGGGATCTTCTCTTTCTTTATTCTTCGTGCGCTGGGCGAACTGGTACTGCATCGCCCTTCCAGCGGAAGCTTCGTCTCTTACGCCCGTGAATTCCTCGGTGAAAAAGCGGCCTACGTTGCGGGCTGGATGTACTTCGTCAACTGGGCGATGACCGGTATTGTCGATATCACCGCCGTTGCGCTGTATATGCACTACTGGGGCGCGTTTGGCGATGTGCCGCAGTGGGTCTTTGCGCTTGGCGCGCTGGCGATTGTCGGCACCATGAACATGATCGGCGTGAAGTGGTTCGCGGAGATGGAGTTCTGGTTTGCGCTGGTTAAAGTGCTGGCCATCGTGGTGTTCCTGGTCGTGGGTACCGTCTTCCTCGGCAGCGGCAAGCCGCTGGACGGCAATGCCACCGGCTTCCACCTGATAACCGATAACGGCGGGTTCTTCCCGCACGGTCTGCTGCCTGCGCTGGTCCTGGTTCAGGGCGTGGTGTTCGCCTTCGCCTCCATCGAACTGGTGGGTACCGCAGCAGGTGAATGTAAAGATCCGCAGACCATGGTGCCAAAAGCCATTAACAGCGTGATCTGGCGTATCGGTCTGTTCTACGTCGGTTCCGTGGTGCTGCTGGTTCTGCTGCTCCCGTGGACTGCCTATCAGGCCGGTCAGAGTCCGTTTGTGACCTTCTTCTCTAAGCTCGGCGTGCCTTACGTTGGCAGCATCATGAACATCGTGGTCCTGACCGCGGCGCTCTCCAGCCTGAACTCCGGTCTTTACTCTACCGGCCGTATCCTGCGCTCTATGTCGATGGGCGGTTCTGCGCCGAAGTTCATGTCGAAAATGAGCAAGCAGCAGGTTCCCTATGCGGGGATTCTGGCAACGCTGGTGGTTTACGTCTTTGGCGTGTTCCTGAACTATCTGGTGCCGTCCCGCGTATTTGAGATCGTTCTGAACGTGGCTGCACTGGGGATTATCGCCTCCTGGGCTTTCATTGTGGTCTGCCAGATGCGTCTGCGCAAAGCGATCAAAGAAGGCAAAGCGGCTGATGTGAGCTTCAAGATGCCGGGCGCACCTGTGACCTCCTGGCTCACCCTGCTGTTCCTGTTCAGCGTGCTGGTGCTGATGGCGTTCGACTACCCGAACGGTACCTACACCATCGCAACGATTCCGCTGCTGGCGGTACTGCTGATTGCCGGCTGGTTCGGCGTGCGTAAGCGCGTTCACGAGATCCACAGCACCGCGCCGGTTCATCACGACGATGAAAAACACGACGCACCGCTGGTGGAAGAAACCTCGCGTTAAGCATCTGGTAAGCATTAAAAAGGGAAGGCAAATGCCTTCCCTTTTTTTATCTTACAGCGCGATACGAATTACGTCGTCAGGCTGAGTGGCTTCCTGCTGGCGAGTGGATTTTTGTTTCACCGTCACGTACAGGGTTTTGCCATCCGCAGAGAGCGCCAGGCTGTTCGGGTAAACCGGCGTGTCGAAGGTTTTTGTGACCTTATACGTTTTCGCGTCAATCACGCTCACCTTACCCGCTTCACGGTGCGTCACGTAGACTTCATTGCGCGTTGGGTTAAACAGGACGGCCAGTGATTCAGGCGCGGCGATCTTCTCCATCACGCTGCCGTCTTTCAGGCTCACCACCAGCACTTCCGGCTGTTTTGAATCGGTCAGGAACGCGCGCTGGCCGGCGGTATCGAGGCTGAGGTTCAGGTAGAAGTGCTCTTTGCCGTCATCCTGCACTTTTTTGCGGCTCAGGATTTTATTGGTCGCCGTATCAATGGTTACCAGCTCGCCGTCCGCATTCGTGGTGTACAGACGTTTTGCCTGCGCATCCAGCGCCAGGCCGGTGCTGTACGTACCGGTATTGGCAATGGTCTCTTTCAGCTTCAGCGTTGCGCCATCCACCACCCAAATCACGCTCTCTTTGCCGACACCGGTGATGTAAATCGTGTTGCTCGCGTCATCCGCCACCAGCTGACGCGGCTGCAGCGGTTTGACGGTTTCACTGCGCTGGCGATTATCGAGCACCAGTCGCCCTTTCACGTCGCCCGTTTTCGCATCGATGGCCGTCACCGCGCCGTTGAGGGTGTTGCCAAACCACAGGGTTTGCGTCGCGCCGTCGAGCGTGGCGCCAAAGGGTTTGAGATCGCTGTGAATCGCCTGCGTCACGTCCAGCGTAACCGGATCAAGGCGATAGATCACTCCGCCCTTATCGGTTTTGCGGCTTTGCGAGGTCGCCACCCACAGCGCATTCTCCTGCTGGCTGACCGCCATTTCATACGCCCCTTTGCCCACCGCTTTACGCAGCACCTCTTCGGCGGCATGCACCTGGAACGTCCCGGCAAGCAGTAAAGTGGCAGACAGCAGTGACAGGCTCAGACGCGGCGAGCACAGATGACGTAAAGACATAACAATTCCTTTTCTGAAAAGAGGGGTTTCCGCTGACATCACTTCCGGCAGACAACGTCATGGCATTGTCTTTTGATAATGAGAATAGTAATCATTAATGGACTGAATGTGGAGTTTTTCTTTCGCGCTTCGCCTTTCATTAACGCAATGTGCGGTTATAGTTTTCAAAACATTTACAAAACCTTTAACATGTATGGACATGTTCCATTTGGTTCGTTTATACACCACAACCGGTTTTATTCATGAAAATCATTTCTGCCCGTAAGGCTTCTCTCCCGCTGCTGCTGGTTCCCGTTATTTTCGCGCCGCTAACTGCAATGAGCGCGGAAGAACAAACCATGATCGTCAGCGCCACGCCGCAAACCGTATCGGAGCTCGATACCCCGGCCGCTGTCAGCGTCGTTAACGGCGATGATATGCGCCAGGCCGCGCCGCGCATCAACCTGTCTGAATCTCTTGGCAGCGTCCCGGGACTGCAAATTCAGAACCGCCAGAACTATGCCCAGGATCTCCAGCTTTCAATGCGTGGGTTTGGTGCCCGCTCAACGTTTGGCGTGCGCGGTATCCGTATGTATGTCGACGGTATCCCTGCCACCATGCCGGACGGACAGGGCCAGACCTCCAACATCGATCTCTCCAGCGTTGAGAGCGTTGAAGTGCTGCGCGGCCCCTTCTCGGCCCTGTACGGCAACGCCTCCGGCGGCGTGATTAACATCAACACCCAGACCGGGCAGCAGCCGCCAACCATTGAAGCCAGCAGCTATTACGGCAGCTACGGTACGTGGCGCTACGGCATGAAAGCCACCGGCGCGATGGGTGACGGCACCCACGCCGGGGACGTGGATTACACCGTTTCCACCACCCGTTTCACCACCAAAGGCTACCGCGACCACAGCGGCGCGCGGAAGAACCTCGCTAACGCCAAGCTGGGCGTGCGCATTGACGACGTCAGCAAGCTGACGCTGATCTTCAACAGCGTGGACATGAAGGCCAACGATCCGGGCGGTCTGAGCTATCAGGAGTGGCAAAATAACCCGCGTCAATCTCCACGCGGCGATCAGTACAACACCCGCAAGACCATCAAGCAGACCCAGGCCGGCCTGCGCTACGACCGCCAGCTCAGCGCTCAGGACGACCTCAGCGTAATGATGTACGCCGGCGAACGTGAAATGACGCAGTACCAGTCGATTCCGTATCAGCCGCAGCTGAAAGCCTCCCACTCCGGCGGCGTGATTGATATGCAGCGTCATTATCAGGGTATCGATACCCGCTGGACGCACCGCGGCGAGCTGCTGGTGCCGGTGACCTTTACTACCGGCCTGAACTACGAAAACCTGAGCGAAGATCGTCGCGGATACGAGAACTTCGTGATGAACAACGGCGTGCCGGATTACGGCGTGAAGGGTGACAAGCGTCGAAACGAACGTAACCTGATGTGGAACGTTGACCCTTACCTGCAAACCAGCTGGCAGCTGACGCAGAAGCTGTCTGTGGATGCGGGGGTGCGCTACAGCTCGGTCTGGTTTGATTCCAACGACCATTACGTTACGCCGGGCAACGGTGATGACAGCGGTGACGCGAGCTATCACAAGTGGCTCCCGGCCGGTTCCGTGAAGTATGCGGTGACGGACGCATGGAACCTCTACGCTGCCGCAGGGCGTGGATTCGAAACGCCAACCATCAACGAGCTTTCCTATCGCGCCGATAACCAGGGCGGCCTGAACATCGGCCTGCAGCCGTCCACCAACAACACGTATGAAGTGGGCAGCAAAACCCGCATCGGCAATGGCCTGCTGACCGCGGCGCTGTTCCGCACCGATACGGATAATGAGATCGTGGTGGATGCCAGCTCTGGCGGGCGTACCAGCTATAAAAATGCCGGTAAAACCCGTCGTCAGGGGGTGGAAGTCTCCCTCGACCAGCAGTTTGCTGAGAACTGGAAGCTGAAGATGGCATGGACGTATCTGGATGCCACCTACCGGACTAACGTCTGCAGCGACGCAGACTGTAACGGTAACCGGATGCCGGGCATTGCCCGCAACATGGGTTACGCCTCGTTTGGCTGGCAGCCGGAAGAAGGCTGGTACGCGGGCTCTGACGTGCGCTACATGAGCGATATCATGGCCGACGACGAGAATACGGCGAAAGCGCCGTCGTATACTGTGGTCGGGCTGAACACCGGGTACAAATTCAACTACGGCAGCTGGGGCATGGATGTCTTTGGCCGCGTCGATAACCTGTTAGATAAAGAGTACGCGGGCTCGGTTATTGTTAACGAGTCTAACGGTCGTTATTACGAGCCTGCGCCAGGCCGTAACTACGGGGTCGGGCTGTCGGTCTCTTATCGCTTCGAGTAAGCGAAAAGAAAAGTTTATCTTATTAATGAAATAACGCTCCTGATGGCAATAAACCATCAGGAGTTATTCACCAGATAAATAATTAGGGGCGGAATATAGTCGCTCTGCTAAATAATCTCTTAGTTAAAATATTGTCGCTGTAAAAGCAAATTCGCTTCATCAATCACCTTATCAATCGCCTTCTGGCAGGCAACAACATCTCTTCGCTCAAGGGCGGAAAGCAGTTCGTCATAGTGATATGTCGAGGCTTTGATGTCGTTAAGCTCCTGATGCAGATAGTTCATACAGGGCCCGATGCGCACCCAGAGCTGCTCAATTAAGGCATTAAGCGTTGGCATTTCTGCGTACTGATAAAGCGTAAACCGGAAGACGCGATTCGCATGCAATGCCTGCTGGACGTTCCCGTTGCGCATGGCCTCATGAAAGGCATCCGACAATTTGCGCAACGCCTCCAGTTTGCTATCAGACATATTCTGACAGGCCGCGGCGACCGCCATCGGCTCAAGCTGCTTGCGGATGGCGTTAATCTCGTTATAGCGCTCCAGCGTGACCTCCGGAACCAGAAATGCCTGCGCCGGCGTGGCGTGTAACGCCCCTGAAGACACCAGGCGCAACAGCGCCTCGCGAACAGGGGTAATACTGGTTCCTAATTTATCGGCGATCTCTTTCGTAATCAGTCGTGCCCCAGGTTTGAGTGAGCCTGTAATTAACGCTCCTTTCAAACTGTGTTCAACTTGCATGGTAAGACTGACCCTTTGGGCTTTTTCTAAGTGGTCCAAATCAAGCATGTTCAATTCCTGTAGCTAAAACTTAATGCTATTTTTAAACGCCAGTTTTAATAAAACGACGCCGGTCCGATATATCCTGTATCGTCATGCCTGGTGGTGGGAAGTACGTAAAAACATCAAAAAAGCAAAATTTGTTTTTTTATTGGTTTCGGGCCCATCCGGGATGCGGACGCGAAATGCCATGTCCGTTAATTAAAGACAATATATCGTATCTTCACAAATAAATATGGCGGGAAACCCCGCCATAGTGCCGTTTATTTATTGTCACTCGCGACGCGAATCACGACTTTGCCGAAGTTACGCCCTTCAAGCAGGCCAATCAGCGCCTCGGGCGCTTTCTCCATCCCGTCCGTTACCTGTTCGCGATAGTGAATTTTGCCCTCCTGCACCCAGCGTCCCATCGCTTCCTGGAACTCCTTAATGCGGTGACCGTAATCCTGGCCGATGATAAAGCCCTGCATACGAATGCGTTTCTTCAGGATGGTCGCCATCAGGAGCGGCAGGCGATCCGGCCCCTCGGGCAGGCCCGTCGCATTGTAGCCGCTCACCAGGCCGCACACCGGCACGCGCGCGGAGGTATTCAGTAACGGCAGCACGGCGTCAAATACTTTCCCGCCGACGTTTTCATAATAGACGTCAATCCCGTTCGGGCAGGCGCGTTTCAGCTGTTCGGCAAAGTCGGCCGCGTGGTGATCCAGACAGAGGTCAAACCCGAGGACCTCAACGGCATGGCGGCATTTTTCAGCCCCACCGGCGACGCCGACCACCCGGCAACCTTTAATTTTACCGATCTGCCCGACGGTCGCGCCAACCGGGCCTGTCGCCGCGGCGACCACCAGCGTTTCGCCCGCTTTTGGCTGCCCGATATCCAGCAATCCCATATAGGCGGTAAAACCCGGCATGCCCAGAATACCCAGCGCCCAGGAAGGATGTGACGGATTTTCGCCCAGCTTCACCAGGCCGCTGCCGTCCGAGAGTTCATATTCCTGCCAGCCGCTGTAGCCCAGCACCCACTCCCCGGCTTTGAAGTCGGGATGATTTGACTGCTCAACGCGGCTAACCGTTCCCCCCACCATCACCGCGCCCAGCTCAACCGGTGGTGAATAGGATGGCGCATCGCTCATGCGCCCCCGCATGTAAGGGTCCAGCGACAGCCAGACGGTGCGCAGCAAAAGCTGTCCCTCAGCCGGGGCGGGAACAGGCTGCGTTTCGAGACGAAAATTTTCCGCGACCGGCGCACCCTGAGGACGAGAGGCCAGCACCCAGCGGCGATTTTGCGAAACAGGTTGATTCATCGGGATCTCCTTCTGGTACAAATGTCATTACAGCCTGGCTCACGATCGGCGTTATCGCATTAGCATTACGAGGCAGACTGGTTAAGCCGTACAACCAGATAGATGCAGGTTTCATTCGTTTCGTTGATGAACCTGCAGTCATTTGGCGGCCCCAGCTCGAGACAGTCTCCGGCGTGCATTTCATGGCGCGTATCGCCCTCCAGAAACACCAGCTCGCCGGACTGGAGCCAGATAAGCTGACGTGCCAGCGCATAAGAAGAGGCAGGCATCGGAACATCGCTGCCCGCGGGCAGTTCAACCTGAACAAGGTCGATGGGCAGATCGGTGCGGGGAGAAACATGGCGGCGGAGATAGTGCGTCTGCGGATCTCGCCAGACGGGCTGGTTTGCAAGGCGCAGCAGCTTGCCCTCCTGCATTTCGGCCCGGGCAATAAGCGTTGACATGCTGATGCCAAACGCGCCGGACAGGCGAGCAAGCAAGGTGGCTGTCGGGCTGCTGTCTCCGCGTTCAATCTTGTGGATCATCGCGCGCGAGACCCCTGCCCGGTCAGCAAGCTCGCTCAGGGACCATCCGCGAGACTCGCGTTCAAGGCGAATTCTTGCGCTAATCCGTTGATTCATCGTGTCTGTTATGGTGTTCATGACGTCATACTATAGTGTATGAAAGGCATTTCAATGGGCTTTTGATAACAAAAAAATATGGCTTATGCCGTAGCGTTCGGGCTATACGGTTGTGTAATATCGTAGGAATAACGTAACACTATAGTGAACAACACACAGAGGGTTAATCATGATCGTTCGTCATGCCTGCAAGGAAGACTGCGCTGCGATAGGCGAAATCTACAACCACGCGGTGCTGCATACTGCCGCGATCTGGAACGATAAAACCGTCGATACCGATAACCGAATCGCCTGGTTTGAGGCGCGCACGCTCGCGGGTTACCCGGTTCTGGTGAGTGAAGAGGACGGTGCGATCACCGGTTACGCCTCTTTCGGCGACTGGCGCGCCTTCGACGGTTTCCGTCATACGGTTGAGCATTCGGTCTACGTCCACCCGGACCATCAGGGCAAAGGCATTGGCCGCACGCTGATGATCGCGCTGATAAACGAGGCCCGCGCCATCGGTAAACACGTAATGGTGGCCGGCATTGAAGCGCAAAACCATGCCTCGATTCATCTCCATGAAACGCTTGGTTTTGTCACCACGGGGCAGATGCCGCAGGTGGGAACCAAGTTTGGCCGCTGGCTGGACTTGACCTTTATGCAGCTGCAGCTGGACGAGCGCAGCGATCCGGACGCTATCCCATGAATCAGTCACTGACGCTGGCGTTTCTGGTGGCGGCGGGAATTGGACTGGTATTGCAAAATACCTTAATGGTGCGTATCACCCAGTCCTCCTCCACCATTCTTATCGCGATGCTGCTGAACTCTCTGGTCGGCATTGTGCTGTTTGTCAGCATTCTGCTGCTGAAACAGGGCGTCGCCGGATTCAGCGAGCTGGCCGCAACGGTACGCTGGTGGACGCTTATTCCGGGGCTGCTGGGGTCGTTTTTCGTGTTTGCCAGCATCAGCGGGTATCAGAACGTTGGCGCGGCGACGACTATCGCCGTGCTGGTGGCAAGCCAGCTGATTGGCGGGCTGGTGATGGACGTGCTGAGGAGCAACGGCATTCCGCTCCGCGCCCTCATTGGCCCGGCGTGCGGCGCGGTGATGCTGGTCGTCGGGGCCTGGCTGGTGGCGCGACGCCAGTTTTGATCGTTACAGTATGGTGCCGCCTTTGGTCAGCTGTTCCTCACGCGCGTCCAACTCCTCTTTATGCTGCTTACCGTGGTGCGAAATCGCGGTACGCAGACGCTGCTGCTGGGTGTAGCGTTCTTCACGGCTGAGATCTGCGTCATCGCTTAATTCGATCAGCAGTTCATTCATGTGGGTAATCACGCTCTCTTCGATGGCGGCATCGACACGGGTGGTAACTTCGCTTAAATGTGACATTGTCACTCCTTGTCATGTGCCCGGTGGCGCTACGCTTGCCGGGCCTACGGGTGCCAAATGTAGGCCGGGTAAGGCGTAGCCGCCACCCGGCGATAAAACGCTTAGTTCAGCTTCGCTTTGGAGAAATCGCTGCCCATCAGGCTCACGCTGTATCCGGTCACGTTGCTGCGGGTTGCATAGAACGTTTTCCCGTTTGCCAGTGCGATCCACGGCGCCTGCTGGTAGAAGATCTCCTGCGCCTGGCCGTAGAGTTTCGCGCGCTCGGCCGGGTTGCTGGTCAGCTTCGCTTTTTGCACCAGAGCATCATAACCCTTATCGCACCAGCGCGCGGCGTTTGATCCGGTTTTAATGCTGTTGCAGCCCAGCAGCACGTCGGCAAAGTTATCAGGGTCACCGTTATCGGACATCCAGCCAAACAGCGCGGAGTCATGTTCGCCTTTACGCATTCCGGAGAGATATTCACCCCACTCGTAAGAGACAATTTTGGCCTTCACGCCGACTTTCGCCCAGTCGCTCTGGATCATCTCTGCGATACGGCGCGAGTTCGGGTTATAAGGACGCTGAACCGGCATTGACCACAGCGTGACTTCCGCCCCCTTCTCCAGCCCCGCCTGCTTCAGCAGCGCTTTCGCTTTTTCAGGATCGTAGCTGTAGTCCTTCAGGTCTTTATTAAAGCCCAGCATATTTGGCGGGATCGGCGATTTTGCCACCGTACCGGATCCCATAAAGACCGCATTGACGATCGCCTTCTTGTCGGTCGCGTAGTTAAGCGCCTGGCGCACCAGCACGTTATCAAACGGTTTTTTCTCGGTGTTGAACGCCAGATAGCCGACGTTCAGCGCATCGACCGAGTGCAGCGTCAGGTCTTTGTTGTTCTTGATGGCGTCAAACTGAACCGGGGACGGTGCAGGAATGATCTGGCACTCGTTGGTCTGCAGCTTCGCCAGGCGGGTTTCCACATTCGGCGTAATGGAGAAGATGAGATGCTTCGTCGGCACCTCGCCTTCCCAGTAGTTCGGATTAGCGACATAGCGGATCAGCGAATCCACCTTGTACTGCTGCAGCACATAAGGCCCGGTGCCAATCGGCCAGGTGTCTACGTTTTCAGGCGTGCCTTTTTTCAGCATCGCGTCGGCGTATTCGGCGGAAAGAATTGAGGCGAAATCCATCCCCCAGTCGGCCAGAAACGCGGCGTTGGGCTCGCTGAGGGTGAACTGAACGTGATAATCGTCGACCTTTTTCACGTCCTGAATCAGCTTATCGAGCCCGACATCGTTAAAGTATTCGTAGTTGCCCTGCGACACGTTGTGATACGGGTGTTTAGGGTCTTTCTGACGCAGAACAGAGAAAATAACGTCATCGGCGTTAAAGTCGCGCGTCGGTTTGAAGTATTTATTGCTGTTGAACTTCACCCCTTTGCGCAGGGCAAAGGTATACGTCTTACCGTCCGGCGAAATCGTCCAGGACTCCGCCAGCGACGGAACCGGTGTGTTTTTCACCGGGTCGAAATTGATCAGGCGGTTGTACAGTACCTGAGAGCTGGCCACAAAAGACGGGCCAGAGCTGGCGATTTGCGGGTTGAAGGACTCGGGAGACGCTTCAGAACAGTAAATAAGGGTGTCGTTTTTTGCCGCCCATGCGGCACCGGCTGGTAACAGCGCGCTCAGCGCAAGGGCGAGCAGTGTTTTCCCTGTAGACATGGTTATAACCCTGACAGTTTTATTATATAAGACAGTAATAACAGCACAGGCGATATGACCTGGCAAATAACGAAACACTATCAGGTTATTCTAAAGCCGCGTTTTTTGCTGTTTTAACAGCCAGCACCCCAAAAGGTGATTTGCCTTAAGGGCCATTATTCGTCAAGCACAACCGTCACTTTCTATGCCGCAAGAAATCGGTCCTTTTAGCGTCTCTTCCCCCGTTTGGTTGCTTCCTCGTTTCGTTAAAGTAACGGTGTGAAGAAGTATATGGGATCAAATCGTGGCAAAAACTCTTTTACGCAGCGGTAACCTGGATGACTTTCAGGCCGTTGGCGGCGGCGGACAAGCCGTTTTTGAATCAGCGTTACAAATCCGGGAAGCGCTCCGGTTGCGCAAACAACAGGCCATCGTCGACTGTCTGGCTATTCCTCAGGTCAACGACAGCGGTGACCGCGTGGACTGGTATTCCCCCGTCGAAGGGAGCGTAACCAGCTGGAAAGCGGCCGATGAAGATGACCGTTATCGCGCCCTGCGCTATCTGGAAAACACGCTCGCCAGCGTTGAGTCGTTAAGCAAGAAATGCCTCCAGTCGCCCAAAACCGCACAGCAGCTTTTTGGTTCTCTGCTGTCAAAGGCGTTTCAGTTCCCGGGTGAAAACTTCCTGTTCCTGGTGGACGGAAAGCCGGTCATCAGCTTCTGGGGGTTTGTAAACCTGAACGAAAATGCGCGCGAAGATGTCCTCGACTGCCTGCGTGAATCGCTGGTCCCTGAGCCCGCCCCCGTTGTGATTGAAGATCCTGAACCCGAGCCTGAGCCAGAACCGGTTGTGGCCTTCGAACACGCCGACGAGCCGCTGATCGCCCCTTCCACGGTGGTGCGCATCACGCCGGAGGAACTGTATGAGCCCGAACCGACCCCCGTCGTTGCGCAACCCGTTCAGGAACCGGCTGTGCCGATCGTCGCGAAAAAGCGCCGCGTTCCCCTGTGGACGCTGCCGGTTGCCGCGGTGATCGTTGCCGCCGTTGCCGCCCCGCTGCTGTGGCCAAAACAGTCGCCTTCCGCTGAGCCCGCCCCGGTGCCCGCCCCTCAGCCCGTAGAGATTGCGCCAAAGCCGATCAAAGCGGTTGAGCCGCTGGCCATGAAATTACCGCTGCATCAGGCAGAGGTCCTGGCAAGCAAAGAAAAAGAGCCTGCTCCCGTTCCTGCACCACAGCCCGCCCCGGTGGTGATTGTCGCCATCCCGAAAGACGCCATGGTGATGGAAGCGAATCAGGTGAAAGCGGGATCGACGCGTTTCCTGAACGGTACCTGGCGTGCGGTTCTGGACGTGAAAGATCCGGTCACCGGCAAGCCGCCGTCAATGCGCTATCAGATCCAGAACAATAAAGGCTTCGCCCGGGTTGTCCATGGCGACAACGTTGTCTGCCGCGCGGAGGTCTTCTCCGGCCTGCACAGCAACGGCGAGCTGATGATTAAAAGTCGCGGTACTGCCCGCTGCACCGACGGCTCCCGCTACCCGATGCCGGAGGTTGCCTGTAAAGCAGGCGCCAGCGATATCGCAGAATGTCGCGCCCGTTATGATGCCAATACCGTCGTTCCCCTGACGTTCAAGAAAGCAGGTGCCTGATCCTATGCTGGTTAATCTTTGCGACTATAAACAAAGCGTCACGCTTATTGCCAACAGCGGCGTACAGTTCCTTGATTTCGGTCTGACGCCGCAGGACACCGCCAGCAACGGGCGCTTCGTACGTAAAACCGCGAACGGTCCGCTTTTGCGCCTCGATTTCGACCTGGTCAACGGGCGCTATACCCTCCCGGGCACGAACGGCGGGCAGCCTGAAGTGGTCAAACCGGAAACCACCCTCCCGCTGCATCAGTCTCTGACGGTGCTGGACGGCGTCTGGCTTCCTGTTCCGTTCCTGCGCTTCAACCCACCGCGAACCTTTGTTGAGGGGCCTGATAACTGGGCCCGCGTTCAGGTGCGCAGGCTGGATACACCCGATACGGCGGGCAATACGCACCGCGTCACGCTCGCCCTTGACAGCCAGATTGCAGAACACGCCACGTCCGCCCTGTCCCCGGTTGAAAACGATATTCTCAACGGGACCCGATTCGCGCTGGCCTGGCGAGACAACGAAGTTGAAAGTTTCCTCGACCAGACCTGGATTGACGGCTGGCTGCGCGAGGCGTTTACCCAGTATGCCGACGGCGTTGAGAACCGCTCTGAACGCGACCTGCAGCAGGCGATGCGCAGTTTTGAATATCAGGCCCACTGGCTTAACCTGCTGACCATGCTCGGTGAACAGCTCACCGTACCGGAAGTGAAATTTGTCACCCATACGCTCAGCACGCCAGCCATTCCGGTCGACCTGATCCTCGACGTGGGCAATACCCACACCTGCGGCGTCATTATTGAAGACCACGGCGACGCCAACGATGGCCTGCGCCAGACCGCCGAGCTGCAGGTCCGCTCGCTAAGCGAGCCGCAGTTCCTGAATGCGCCCCTGTTCACCAGCCGCCTTGAGTTTTCGGAAGCGCGCTTTGGCAAGCAGCACTTCTCGGTTGAAAGCGGTCGCGAAGATGCCTTTGTCTGGCCGTCAATTGTTCGCGTGGGCGATGAAGCCCGCAAGCTGGCGATGCAGCGTCTGGGGACCGAAGGCAACAGCGGCATCTCCAGCCCGCGTCGCTACCTGTGGGATGAAACGCCGGTTGTGCAGGACTGGCGCTTTAGCCAGATGAACAGCAAAACCCAGCGTGAGCCGCTTGCCACCGCGTTTCCGCTGATGAACCTGATGAACGACGACGGCGAGCCGCTCTTCACGCTGCCGCAGGACGAGCGGCTGCCGGTCTTCTCGCCGCAGTACAGCCGCAGTACGCTGATGACGCACATGCTGTGCGAGCTGCTGGCGCAGGCGCTGGGGCAGATCAACAGTGTCGCCACGCGCCTGCGTCTGGGCTTCCCGGCGTCGCCGCGCCAGCTGCGCACCCTGATCCTGACCCTGCCCTCGGCCATGCCCAAGCAGGAGCGCGAAATTTTCCGTCGCCGCATGTTTGAAGCCATCGCCATCGTCTGGAAAGCGATGGGCTGGCACCCGCAGGATGAGGATTTCGTCACCCGCAAACAGCAGGATAAAAGCGTGGTGCCGGTTCCTGAAATCCAGATGGAGTGGGATGAAGCCAGCTGCGGTCAGCTGGTCTGGCTGTATAACGAAGCGATCTCCCGCTTTGGCGGTCAGACCGAAGCCTTCTTCGCCTCCCTGGCCCGCCCGGACCGTGAGCCTGAGCCGGGTAGCCAGCCGGGCCGCGCACTGCGCGTCGCGTCCATCGACATCGGCGGCGGCACAACGGATATGGCGATCACCCATTATCAGCTAGATGACGGCTCCGGCAATAACGTCAAAATCACCCCGCAGCTGCTGTTCCGTGAAGGCTTTAAAGTCGCGGGCGACGACACGCTTCTGGACGTGATTCAGCGCTACGTGTTGCCCGCGCTGCAAACGCAGCTGCAGAAATCCGGTATCGCGGACGCTTCGCTGCTGATGGCGTCGCTGTTCGGCGACTCCGGGCGCATCGATACCCAGGCGGTACTCCGTCAGCAGACGGCGCTTCAGCTCTTTATGCCGATTGGCCACGCTATTCTTGCCGCGTGGGAATCGAGCGACGTTGACGATCCGCTGGCCGGTCTGCATGCCACCTTTGGCGATCTCCTGCCGCAGAAACCGACCCGCAACGTAATGAATTATCTGCAGCAGGCGATCGACCATGCCCTGCCTGCGGGTTCAGACGCGTTTGACCTGTTCGCGGTGCCGCTGCATGTGAACTTCCGCGAAATGCAGGATGCAATGCTGGCCGGGCAGTTTACGCTGGCCTCGCCGCTTCACGCGGTGTGCGAGGCGATATCCCATTACAGCTGCGATATTCTGCTGATCACCGGACGCCCCGGCTGCCTGCCTGGCGTTCAGGCGCTGATTCGTCATCTGCAGCCGGTGCCGGTAAACCGTATCGTCTGGCTGGATAAATACCAGGTGCACGAGTGGTATCCGTTCAGCCAGCAGGGGCGCATTGGCAACCCGAAATCGACGGCCGCCGTGGGGGCCATGCTCTGCAGCCTGGCGCTGGACCTGCGTCTGCCGCGCTTCAACTTTAAAGCCGCGGACATTGGCGCGTATTCAACCGTGCGGTATCTCGGCGTGCTGGATAACACTGTTAATACCCTGCGCGAGGAAAACGTATGGTATCAGGATATCGACCTCGATAAGCCGGGCGCGAAGCTCGACGCGCGTCTGCACTTCCCGCTGCGCGGTAACGTTACCCTCGGCTTTCGCCAGCTGGCGAACGCGCGCTGGCCCGCCACGCCGCTCTACACGCTCAGCATCAACTCGGCTGAACTGGCGAAAGCCATTGCCGGTGACGGCGTGCTGAACGTGCGGCTGAAGCTCTGCGGCGGCAGCAAGCAGGAAGGCCCTGAGGCCTTCGAGCTGAGCGATGCCTGGCTGCAGGACGGCACGCCGGTTGCCCCTGACGCATTAACCTTCAAACTGAATACCCTGGCCGATCGCCGACACAGCGGTAGCCACTACTGGATCGACAGCGGGAGCGTATACCTGAAATGACAGCGACGACGACCACCACTCAGGCCTTAATCGGGTGGATTAATGAGACGCGCCTGAACGCCCCTGTGCTGGATAACGATGCTGACGCCCTGCTTGCTCGCATCAACTCGGCGCAGGCGCGGGAGCAGGCCATTGAATGCGCCATGACGCGCCAGAGCAGCATTGGGCTTTACGGTCATTCGCAGAGCGCGAAAGCCCATCTGCTGTTATCCCTGTGCGGCAGCGGTAATGGACGCCTGAACGTGACGCCGGGCCAGCGCACCTTTGACTATTTTTCGCATATCAATCCGGGACATGCCCTGACCAACATGGCCGTCCGCTTCACCCGGGAAAGCCCGGAGGTGGCGGATGAGGCGTTCCCGCTGCGTCTAAGCCTGGTCACCGAGGCCGAGCTGGTACAGATGTTTATTGCCCGCTCGACGCTGCATCCGCAGATGCGCGCGGTAGATAAGGCGGTCATTGAGACACGTCTGGAGAAATGGCGCGGGCTGCGCCAGCCGCAGGGCGTGCCCGGCATCACGGCTCAGGAAGTGGGTGCGATAGCCCGCTTCTGGCAAAGCACCGTACCCGCCGCTAAACAACAAATTGATGATGCCCTGTGGCATGAGTTCGCCCGGCTGGTGCCTTCTCTCGATCTCAGCACGCGGGCCAGCGTCTGGTCGCTGCTGTGGGGCGAGCAGCAGGAGTTGACCCAGCAGTGGTTAAAACTGGCCCATGTGCTGCACCAGACCAGCCATGCCGGCGAGCTTGCTGCCCCGCTTAGCCTGCTGGTGGACAGCTTTGGCCTGCCGGGTGAAGGGTTCCTGACGCACGACGGCACGTTAGATCTTCAGGACGCGCAGGAGACGCTGCTTCATCCGCTGAATAGCGGTGAAATGCTAAACGCCATCAGCATCCCCGTCGACGTGCTGGCCTTCCTGACCCGCGAGCTGGTGCTGCCGGTTGAGAACGGCGCGCTGGATAACGTCGATATTATTGATATTCCGGTTTTTGAAGATAACCGTGCCGACCCGCTAAGCCAGGCGAAGTCCCAGTGGCTGCTCGAGCATTACCGTCAACAGCTTCAGCCGGATGTGCTGGTGATTTGCAACGCGACGGCGCAGCACGAACACACGGCAAAAAAAGCAAAAGTGTTGATGAACTGGGTCAAGGAGACGCAGCCTGCTGAAGAATCGGCCCTGCCGGGGCTGGTGTGGGCGATTACCCCTCACGACGCCCGTTTTACCACCCGACAGAATCTCGATGAAGCCGTACAGCATCTGCTTGGAAAGCCGGGTTTACGCTGGGGCACGCTGCAGGCGCTGGACAGCCACAGCATGCAGCGCGTCATTGAGTGGCTCTCTCAGGCCACGCTGCCCGCGCAGCGACAGAAGCGTCTCGGCACGCTGAAAGGCTTGCTGCGACAGGAGCTCTCATCGCTGATGCAGAGCTATCTGGCACCGCTGGTTGAAGAGCCGGGGACAAGACGCGCTCAGGCCGAAAACATGGTGCGCACGCTGCAAAGCAGCGCCGCCCGCCACGGCGAACTGCTTGAAGGCCTGCTGCCGCCGCTGAAAGCCTTTGAAACGCTGCTCGCCGTTCAGCAGCCGCGCGAGGAGCAGGTGAACGGGCTGTTTACGGACACTATTGATCTGTTTGCCGAGAATACCCAGGAAAGCAGCGGCCTGTTCCAGACAAAAGACAAAGCGCGTCTGGCGCACAGAGTCTGGATAAATCATCTGCGTCAGTGGAGCCGCAATGAGGCCACGGCCGCGCGCCTTGGGCTGGAGCCTTCGGTATTACAGCAAATCGCGGATGTGCTGGTGGTCACCAGCTACCGGCTTGATCTGCCTCAACAGCTTCAGCGTATCGTCGAAGCGGATAAAAGCAGCGCGGCACAGCTGCATGCCGTGATGGGCAATTTCATTGGCTGGCTGGGTTACGACCAGACGCCTGTGGCAACACGTCCGGCAAGCCGCATCCGCAAGGGGCAGGCCATCTTCGTTACGCCAGTGGTCAGCAGCGCCGAGCCTCGCTTGACGCGACTGGGAGAACAGCCTGTGCATGCGGCCACCGCGTACGTATACGACTGGCTGGTCGCACTCTATAGCCGCGCGATAGAGAACATTGATTACCAGCATCCGCATGATGTTCAGCCCGGTGCGCGTCAGGCCTTGCACGCGTTATTGCGCTGAACGCTGATTAACAATGTAGCCGCATTTCTTGCCGGGTGGCGCTGCCGCTTACCCGGCCTACATTCTTCTCGTTGTTGGCCCGTGCAAGCGTAGCGCCGCCGGGCGAAACTTTTGCGCACATCACTCCGTCATACACCTGGCTAACGTCTGTGCCAGTGCAGGCGGATTCTCCCACGACATCGAGTGCCCCGCCGCAGGGATAATTTTTACCTCAACGCCCTTTTGCTTCAGACTTTCCACATCGTCATCCGGCAGAGACAGCTCGCCGAAAATCAACGTTACCGGGCAAGGAAGTGACAGAAACTGCGCTTCCCATTCCGGTTCAACGCCCGCCACCAGGCTCGATGCCCCCCGCCAGACGGCATACGGCGCATTGCTCTGCAGGCACCCGGCCCACGCCGTTTTTTCCGCGCTGAGCATGGCGTCATAGCCCTGCGTCAGAAACTGCTGCTCGGTTTGCGCCGCAATAGACCGGCTGAACATGCCCCCGCCCGCGTGAAAATTAGGCTCTGACACCATCAGCCCCTTCACGCGCGACGCCAGCAGCCCCGCCGTTTCGATAGCAATGCTGCCGCCCATGCTGTGGCCGTATAACCAAAAGGACTCCAGCTCTAGATGGTCAATCAGTTCCGCCACAACGTGCGCCTGGTCGGTGGTTTTATAGCTGTAGTGCTCAGGCTTGTCGCTGTAGCCGCTGCCGGGCAAATCGATGAGAATCGCTCTACGCGCGCCGAACAGCGGGTCATGAACGACACGGGGATATTCATAGGAAGAGGCGCAGCCCAGCCCGTGAATGAACACCACGGGATCGCCGGTGCCGGGCAGGTCATGCCAGCGCACGGTACAACCGGCCTGCTGCGAGTAAAAACTGTTCATAAGCACTCCTTTTACGATTCACTGTGTATTTATACAGTTACCGTATCTGGAATGCCATATTCATCTTTTAAAAATGGAAGCGTGCTTCAGAAAAGCGAGACCAGCAGCGCAACGGGAAAGCTCATTGGCCAGGTTGACCCCACCAGAAAAGCGCTGAGCAGGCGGATACGTTTGCGGTCTTTAGAAAGGAACCAGGTAATTAATGCGCAGATGGAAGCCATGATTGCGTAAAAAACCAACATCTTTTGATACAACGTCATTCTGTATACCAGAGCCGAAAAAATAACCGCACGCAATATGCGTCATATGTTGATACAGATCAAGTTTTTTCGTAACAGAATAACCACTTAAAGATTGCGGATAATAACAATTGAGTATCTTACGTAACACTCATGGCGGGCGCGGGGAACGCCTGGCCGCGCATGCGGCCAGGCGTGGCGGGCTTAGTGTTTGATCATCACATGCCGCACGACCGTATAATCCTCAAGCCCGTAGACCGACATATCTTTGCCGTAGCCGGATAATTTCATGCCGCCGTGCGGCATTTCGCTCACCAGCATAAAATGGGTATTCACCCAGGTGCAGCCGTACTGCAGGCGCGCGCTCAGGCGATGGGCGCGGCCAACGTCTTTGGTCCAGACCGATGACGCCAGGCCATACTGCGAATCGTTCGCCCAGGCCAGCACCTGCGCCTCGTCGTCAAACTCGGTGACGCTCACCACCGGGCCAAAAACCTCCCGCTGAACGATGGCGTCGTCCTGCTTTGCCCCCGCCAGCAGGGTTGGCTGGAAGTAGTAGCCCGCCCCCTCTTTTTTGCTCCCGCCCGTGACAACGCGGATGTGGCCGAGCGCTTTCGCCTCATCGACCGCCTGACAGATGCGTGAAAGATGGGCGGCCGAGCTGAGCGGTCCCAGTTCGGTAGAGTCATCCTCCGGCGCCCCCATTTTGAGGCTGGCGACCGCTGCGCCCAGCTTTTCCACCAGCGCGGCATAAATGCCCTTCTGGGCATAAATCCGGCACGCCGCCGTACAGTCCTGTCCGGCATTGTAGAAACCAAACGTCCGCACCCCTTCGACAACCGCATCCAGGTCGGCATCATCAAAGACGATAACCGGCGCTTTGCCGCCCAGCTCCATGTGGGTGCGTTTAATGGAGGACGCGGTATGGCCGATGATATGTTCCCCGGTAGCAATCGAACCGGTCAGCGAGACCATACGGACTTTTTCATGCCCGGTAAGCGGATCGCCCACCGTTTTCCCCCGGCCAAACAGGACGTTTAGCACACCTGCCGGGAAGATATCTTTTGCCAGCTCTCCCAGCTTCAGCGCGGTCAGGGGCGTGATCTCTGAGGGCTTAATCACCACGCAGTTCCCTGCCGCCAGCGCGGGCGCCAGCTTCCAGGCCGCCATCATCAGCGGATAGTTCCATGGGGCAATAGAGGCAACCACGCCCACCGGATCGCGGCGGATCATCGACGTGTGGCCGTCAAGGTACTCCCCGGCGGCCAGCCCGTTCAGACAGCGGGCGGCTCCGGCAAAGAAACGGAAAACGTCGACCACCGCCGGAATTTCATCACCCAGAGCACAGTGCAGCGGCTTGCCGCAGTTGAGGGATTCGAGCCGGGCAAAGTCCTCCCCATGCGCTTCAATCGCATCCGCCAGCTTCAGCAGGCACTCGGCACGGGTTTTCGGCGTGGTTTGCCCCCACTCCGCGAAAGCACGGTCGGCCGCCTGAACCGCCGCGTCCACCTGAGCCGCTGACGCCTCGGCAATCTCCAGCAGGAGTTCTCCAGTGGCCGGGTTATAGACCGGCTGTTTTTCTCCCTCTCCGGTTACCAGTTTTCCCTCTATCAGCAGTTGTGTTTGCATAGCATTTTCCTGTTGAATTCACTGTTATTTCCCGCTGCCGGCGATGTTCTCACCGTCGCGGGTTAGCCACCAGGCTCCCAGAATGGGGATAGTTGTCACCAGCATCACCAGCAGTGCTACGACGTTGGTGACCGGAACGTCGCGCGGACGACCAAGCTGATTGAGCAACCACAGCGGTAACGTGCGCTCGTGTCCCGCCGTAAACGTTGTGACGATTATCTCGTCAAACGACAGGGCAAACGCCAGCATTCCCCCGGCCAGCAGCGCTGAACCCAGATTGGGCAGCACCACATAGCGGAAGGTTTGCCATCCGTCAGCCCCGAGATCCATCGACGCTTCCACCAGGCTCCAGGAGGTGCGTCTGAACCGGGCAATCACGTTGTTAAACACCACCACCACGCAAAAGGTGGCGTGTCCGACCACGATGGTGAAAAACCCAGGCTCAAGGTCGATCGTTTTGAAGGCCGTCAGCAGCGCCAGACCGGTGATGATCCCCGGCAATGCAATCGGCAAAAGCAGCAGCAGCGAGATCGCATTCTTGCCAAAAAACTCGCTTCGCCACAGCGCCGCTGCAGCAAGCGTGCCAAGCACGAGGGCAATCGCGGTGGAGAGCGCGGCAATCTGAAGTGACAACGTCACGGATTCAATAATATCGCCGCGCCCCGCCGCCACGCTGAACCACTTCAGCGTCAGCCCCTGCGGCGGAAAGCTGAAGGCAGCGTCTTCGGTATTAAAGGCATAGGTCGCGATAATCAGCAGCGGGAAGTGCAGGAAGATAACGCCTCCCCACGCTGCCACTTTCAGGAACAGCGGTGCGCGTTCAGAGTGCATCGAATGCTCCCAGACGTTTCACGAACGCCAGATAGAGTGAAATCAGCACGATGGGCACCAGCGTGAACGCGGCGGCCATGGGCATATTGCCAATGGCGCCCTGCTGTGAGTAGACCATGTTACCGATGAAGTAGCCCGGCGGCCCCACCAGCTGCGGAACGATGAAATCCCCCAGCGTCAGGGAAAAGGTGAATATTGAGCCCGCGGCAATACCCGGGATCGCCAGCGGCAGAACGACGTAGCGAAAGGTCTGGCGAGGGCGCGCGCCGAGGTCGGCTGAGGCCTGCAGTAGCGAGGCCGGCAGGCGTTCCAGAGCCGCCTGGACGGGCAGAATCATAAACGGCAGCCAGATATAGACGAAGACCAGAAACCGTCCCAGCCCGGAGGTGGACAAGGTGTTGCCGCCAATCGCCGGGAGCGTAAGGAGTGAGGTCAGGATCGGCTCCAGCCCCATATGGTTGAGAAACCACTGCGCCACCCCATCCTTCGCCAGCAGCAGCGTCCAGGCGTAGGCTTTGACGATGTAGCTCGCCCACATTGGCAGCATCACAGCGATATAGAAAAACGCTTTCCACTTGCCGCGGGTGTATCGCGCCATGTACCAGGCCATCGGGAAGGCCAGGATGGCGCTGGCAATCGTCACCGCAATCGCCATGGTTAACGTGCGCAGGATAATGTCGTAGTTTGCCGGGTTGAAAAGCGCCTGAATGTTCGCCAGGGTCAGATCCGGCGTGACGGCCATGGTGAAATCGTCAAAGGTGTAAAATCCTTGCCACAGCAGGGTCAGAAGCGATCCTAAATAGACGATGCCAAACCACATGAGCGGCGCGAGCAGAAGCAGGAACAGGCCGAGCGACGGTTTACGCCAGAACAGCGCCGTCATCCGGCTTAAGCGGCCGTGCGAGGCGGGAGGATGCGCGACACTCATAGACATTTCACCTCTCCTCGTGCAGGCGAATCATCGCCTCGCGTGACCACGACGCCATCACCGCCTGCCCCGGCGCAATGCCGCTCAGCGACGAGGTTTCACTGAGATTGGCCTGGCTCACCAGCAGTTTGGCACCATCGGCAAGTTTCAGCTCCAGCCGCGTGGCCGCCCCCTGATACTGAACGGCCTGCACGATGCCCTGAACCTGAACGTCTCCGCCCTCATTAAGGCGAATATGTTCCGGGCGCAGGGAATAGCTGCCTTCCATGCCGCATATTTTCTGCGCAAGGCCCGCATCAAAGACGTTGGACGTGCCGACAAAACCGGCGACAAACGGCGTGCGCGGACGCATGTAGAGATCGCGCGGAGTATCCACCTGCTCGATGCGCCCGTTATTGAACACCGCCACCCGGTCTGACATGGACAGGGCTTCGCCCTGATCGTGGGTGATAAAAATAAAGGTGATGCCGAGTTCCTGCTGAAGCTTCTTTAGCTCGAACTGCATCTGTTCACGCAGTTTGAGATCGAGCGCACCTAAGGGTTCATCCAGCAGCAGGACGCGCGGCTCATTGACCAGCGCCCGGGCGATGGCAACACGCTGCCGCTGGCCGCCGGAAAGTTGTGAAGGTTTGCGGGCAATGGCAAAGCTCAGGCCCACTTTTTCCAGGGCATCGCGAGCCTGCGCATGGCGTTTTTTCTTGTCGATGCCTTTGACCATTAGCCCGTAGGCAACATTGTCGAGGATCGACATATGCGGGAACAGCGCGTAGTCCTGAAAGACGGTATTCACATCCCGCTCCCAGGGAGGCAGTTCGCTCGCCTCTTTGCCGAATATAGAAATTGTGCCGCCTGACAGCTGTTCAAAACCCGCGATCAGACGCAGGCAGGTGGTTTTGCCGGAGCCCGAAGGCCCCAGCATGGAGAAAAATTCTCCGTCACGAATAGCAATGGTGACCCCATCCACCGCCCGTACGTCGCCGTACAGACGGGAAACGTTGTTAAACTCTACCGCGTACGTCATGTTCTGCTCCCGGGCAATTAACGACCGCCCATGATGGCGATGTAATCCTGCGTCCAGCGGCTGTAAGGGACAAATTTGCCGCCTTCGGCGATGGGGGTTTTCCAGAACATGATTTTGTTGAACTCGTTATAACCGTTCGTTTCGCAGCCTTTATCACCCAGCAGCGTGCTGGCCTTACACCCTTCAGCAACCACGGGCAGGGAGCCAAACCAGGCCGCCAGATCGCCCTGCACTTTCGGCGTCAGCGACCAGTTCATCCATTTGTAGGCGCACATCGGGTGTTTTGCCTGCGCGTGCAGCATTGTGGTGTCCGCCCAGCCTGTCACCCCCTCTTTCGGGAAGACGGTGGCAATGGGCTGGTTCTCGGCCTTCAGGGCATTCGCCTGATACGGCCAGGCGCTGGAGGCCACGACGCCTTCATTTTTGAAATCGCTCATCTGAACCGTGGTGTCATGCCAGTAGCGGTGGATCAGCGCGTGCTGGTCGCGCAGCACTTTCAGCACGGCGGCATACTGTGCTTCGGTAAGCTGGTAAGGGTCTTTGATCCCCAGCTGCGGCTGGGTAGCTTTGACGAAGAGCGCCGCATCGGCGATATAAATCGGGCCGTCATAGGCCTGAACGCGTCCCTGATTGGTTTTACCGTCCGGCAGATCCTGTTTGGTAAAGACCACGCTCCAGCTGTCCGGCGGCGTCGGGAAGGTTTTGGTGTTGTACATCAGCAGGTTTGGCCCCCACTGATACGGCGTGCCGTAGACTTTCCCGCCGACGTTAAACCATTCCCCTTTCACAATCCGCGCGTCGAGGGTTTTCCAGTTGGGGATGAGGTCGGGGTTAATGGGCTGAACGCGTTTCCCCATGATCAGGCGCAGGGAGGCGTCACCCGAGGCGGTGACCAGGTCATATCCCCCTTTCGCCATCAGGCTGACCATTTCATCCGACGTGGCCGCCGTCTTGACGTTGACCGCACATCCGGTCTCTTTTTCAAACTGGGTGACCCAGTCGTAGTTTTTATCCGTCTGTCCGCGTTCGATGTATCCCGGCCAGGCGATAATATCCAGTCGACCTTCCCCGTCGCCGATGGCCTTTGGTGGTTCTGCGGCTTGCGCTGTCATGATAGTCATGCCGAGCGCGCACAGGCTGCTGCGGGCAAATTTTTTGCTCATAAGGGTTACTCCTGTCGCAATGAAATTTAGCGGCAGCCGTGCCGTAAAAATATCTCCCTTATTAAACGTAGACCGCGCAAATGCGCCGCACCGTACGGCTTCAGGAAATTTCATCAAGGTGTGACCGAGGGCGCATTCCCTGTTAACTGGATTATAGACAAGGAGTTAGCCGCGAGAGACGGTATGCAGATTTCCTATGACAGGGCACCGCGAAATATTCGCAGCGCCGTCATCAGGATAAGAATTGATTATTTAAATAACGGAGAAAAGTTTATTCCAGCATCGTGCTAATTAATTTTCCTAACTGAATGACCGCCTGCTCTTCTCGCTCTCCCCACGCCCAGGAGGTATTAAACCGGAAGAACGGTGTCCACGCGTCGGAGGTGGAAAACATCTTTCCGGGCGCAATGCTGATGTGGTGCGTTAAGGCTTTTTCGCTGAGCAGCCCCGCATCCAGCTGCGCCGGAAGCTCCAGCCATAAAAAGTAGCCGCTGTCGTTATGGTGGATTTTGACGCCGGCAGGCATATGGCGCAAAAGGGACTGCCAGGCCTGCTGTTTTCGCTCGGCGAGCGTACGCCGCAGCCGGCGCAGATGGGCGTCGTAGCGTTTCGTCGCCAGGTAATCCACCAGCGCCAGCTGCACGGGTGAGCTGGTGGAGAGCGTGCTCATCAGCTGTAGCTGCTGAATGCGTCTCGCGTGTTTTCCTGCCGCAACCCAGCCGATGCGAAAACCGGCTACCAGACATTTTGAAAAGGACGAGCAGTGAAGCGTCATGTCCTGGCGATCCCATGCTTTCGCCGGGAGCGGCTTTTCGCGGCCAAAATAGAGCTCGCTGTAGACATCGTCTTCAATCAGGGGGACGTTGTGTTGCGTTAACAGCGCGACAAGCTGCGCTTTTTTCTCCGCGCTCAGCGTGAAGCCAAGCGGGTTTTGACTGTTGGTCATGATCCAGCAGGCTTTAACCGGGTACTCCTTCAGCGCCTGTTCAAGGGCATTCAGGTCAATCCCCTCGCGCACATCCGTCGCAATCGACAACGCTTTGAGCTTCAGGCGTTCCAGCGCCTGCAGCGCGCCGTAAAAACACGGGTTTTCGACTATCACCCAGTCGCCCGGCTCGGTTACCGCCTGCAGGCTGAGATTGAGCGCTTCAAGCGCGCCTGCGGTGATCACGATCTCTTCCGGGGAGATATTCATCCCCTGCTGCGCGTAGCGACGGGCAATGGCGTGGCGGAGATCGACGTTACCCGGGGGCAGGTTCTCAATCACGCTCATCGCCGTCGCGGTTTTGCTGACGTTCGCCAGCGAGCGGTTGAGCTGCTGCAGCGGGAAAAGTCGGGGATCGGGAAACGCGGAGGCAAAAGGAACAACGGACGGGTCGCGGCTGGCCTGTAAGACGTCGAAGATGTAGGTATTAATATCCACCACTTCGTCACGCATCACCTGGGCAGGTGGAGCAGGCTGATGTGCGGTCGGGCGCGAGGCAACGTAATAGCCCGACTGCGGTCTGGCGACAATGCGCCCCTGACTTTCCAGCATCTGATACGCGTGGCCAACGGTCATAAAACTCATGCCGCTGCTCGCCACCTGCTCTCGCAGCGAAGGCAGCTTATCTCCCGGCAGCCATACGCCAAGCTCAATCTGCGAGATAATTTGTTGCGCCAGACTCTGGTATTTTTTCATCAAATTCTCCTTGTGACCGACAGTGTATATCAGCAGGAGAAAAAGAGAAGATTTAGCTAACTGTTATGGTTCTTGAAACGAATTACTTACGGTACTCGGTAATGTGGCTTTGCGCCTGGCGCGCGGCTGCCAGGTGATCGAGCGTAATCATCGACGATTTGCAAAAGATGCATTTCGCGCCGAGTGGGTTTTTCTCGGACATATCAAAGACTGAGGTACGGTACTGCGAGCCATGACAGCATGGGCAGCGGAAATGAATATAAGAAGTCATAGGATTCTCCTGTGAACGTAAAAACGTAAATTACTAATGGGCCGATTGGGCAATAATGGTTTTAAACAAAACGAATCGGAAAGTAGATAAAGACCCAAGAGAGGCTGCGGAGAGGCACAACGTGATGAGAACTGCTTTATAAAACTACGTCAGATATTTATTTGGACTCAAAACCAGATGGCCATTAACGCACGGCGCAGACGATAAAGCAAGCAGTTTTATGCGTAAAATTCATAAAAAGACGGTTTTTATTCCTCACGCGGGTAGTGTTCAGAATTCTGTGTCATTTCATTAAACTACGACAAAAAGAGATGACACATGACCAAACCATCCTTCGATATCGAAGCTGCATTGCAAGCCTTGCGTGACGGTAAAGACCTGACTGGCAAAGACGGCATTCTTACCCCGCTTATCAAGCAATTGACCGAAGCGGCCATGCAGGCCGAACTTGAGCAGCACCTCGCCCAAGATGAAACGCCCAATCGCAAAAACGGCTCAACATCCAAGACCATCAAAAGCATCGCTGGGCGCTTTGAACTCAATACGCCTCGTGATCGGGCCGGTACCTTTGAGCCGCAAATCATCAAAAAACACCAGACCCAGTTGACTGACGAGCTGGAGCGCAAAATCATCGCCCTGTTTGCGCTTGGAACTAGCTACCAGGATATCCGGGCGCATATCGAAGAGTTGTACGGCATCCATCTGTCCAACGGTACGCTCAACGCCGTGACTGACAAGCTGCTGCCTGAGTTACAAGCCTGGCGTGACCGTGAGCTGGATGCGATTTATCCGGTGATGTGGCTCGATGCCATTCACTACAAGATCAAGGAAAATGGCCGCTATATCACCAAAGCTGTTTACACCATTCTGGGCCTGAATGTCGAAGGTAAAAAAGAGCTGCTCGGTCTTTATCTGTCAGAGCATGAAGGGGCCCATCACTGGTTAAGCGTGCTGACCGATCTGCATAACCGGGGTGTCAAAGACATACTGATTGCCTGTGTGGATGGCTTGAAGGGCTTCCCTGAGGCCATCGCAAGTATCTATCCTCGAACGGAAGTTCAGCACTGCGTCATCCACCAGATCCGCAACTCATTGAAATATGTTGCCAGCAAGAACCAGAAAGCCTTCATGGTGGATCTGAAGTGCGTGTACAAAGCGGCTACCCTGAGTGCGGCTGAATCGGCGCTGGATGAGTTGGAGGCCAAGTGGGGCGAGAAATACCCAGTCGTCATTAAATCCTGGCGCAATAAATGGGAGACGCTGTCGGCCTATTTTAAATACCCGGAATACGTCAGAACCGCCATCTACACGACCAATGCGGTCGAGGCGGTACACCGGCAGTTCCGCAAACTGACGAAAACCAAAGGCGGTTTCGCCAATGAAAACAGTTTGCTCAAGCTGTTATACGCCGGTATGTTGCAGGCATCAGAACGCTGGACGCTCCCCATCCAGAATTGGAATCTGACGCTGTCGCAGCTATCGATCCATTTCCCCGGCAGATTGGATGATCATATTGACCTATGATCGGCTGACACAGAATATTGAACACCCTCCTCACGCGAGGTATATCAGATGGTTAAAGCATGAGTTTTAAGCCAACTGTTATGGTTAAAAATCACTTTTCTGCGTCTGATAGTCCGAACGTTGCCCCTATACCATAACAGCACACCGTTTGACATTGAGGCTGTGCATGTTTGGTTTAGATGCTTTTCACCTTGCACGGATACAGTTTGCCTTTACCGTATCCTTTCACATTATTTTCCCGGCGATCACCATCGGCCTGGCAAGCTATCTTGCCGTACTCGAAGGGCTGTGGCTGAAAACCAAAAATCCGGTCTGGCGCTCGCTGTACCATTTCTGGTCAAAGATTTTTGCCGTCAACTTTGGCATGGGCGTGGTCTCCGGGCTGGTGATGGCCTACCAGTTCGGCACCAACTGGAGCGGATTTTCACAGTTTGCGGGCAGCATTACCGGCCCGCTGCTGACGTATGAAGTGCTGACCGCCTTCTTCCTCGAAGCCGGGTTCCTCGGCGTGATGCTGTTCGGCTGGAACAAAGTCGGGCCGGGACTGCACTTCTTCTCCACCTGCATGGTGGCGTTGGGCACAATTATTTCCACCTTCTGGATCCTCTCGTCGAACAGCTGGATGCAGACCCCGCAGGGCTATGAGATCGTCAACGGTCAGGTCGTGCCGGTGGACTGGTTCGCCGTGGTGTTTAACCCCTCCTTCCCTTACCGCCTGCTGCATATGTCGATAGCCGCATTCCTGAGCAGCGCCCTGTTTGTGGGCGCATCCGCGGCATGGCATCTGCTGCGCGGGAATAATACCCCTGCCATACGGGCAATGTTTTCGATGGCGCTGTGGATGACGCTGATTGTCGCCCCCATCCAGGCCATGGTTGGCGATATGCACGGTTTGAACACCTTAAAGCATCAGCCCGCCAAGATTGCCGCCATTGAAGGCCACTGGGAAAACCCGCCGGGTGAGCCTACCCCGCTGCTGCTGTTTGGCTGGCCGGATATGGAACAGGAGCGCACCCGATTTGGGCTGGAGATCCCGGCGCTGGGGAGTCTTATCCTGACGCACAGTCTGGATAAACAGGTTCCGGCCCTCAAAGAGTTCCCGAAGGAAGACCGTCCGAATTCCACCATCGTCTTCTGGTCATTCCGCATTATGGCGGGCCTGGGCATGCTGATGCTGCTGCTCGGGGTAACGGCACTCTGGATGCGCTACAAAAAACGCGTGTATTCGTCGCGCCCCTTCCTGTGGTTTGCGCTGCTGATGGGGCCAACCGGGCTGATTGCCATCCTGGCCGGGTGGATCACCACCGAAGTGGGTCGCCAGCCGTGGGTGGTCTACGGACTCCAGCGAACGAAGGATGCGGTATCTGCCCACGGTGACCTGCATATGAGCGTGAGCCTGCTGGCCTTCTTCGTCGTCTATACCTCGGTATTCGGCGTGGGTTACAGCTATATGGTGCGCCTCATCCGAAAAGGCCCGCAACCGCATGAATCTTTCGCCACCGAGTCCGACGGACGTCCGGCGCGCCCGCTTTCTGCCGTCACAACTGAACATAAGGAGCAGCCATAATGGGTATCGATCTTTCCATTATCTGGTTTGTCATCATCGTCTTCGCCACGCTGATGTATATCGTGATGGACGGTTTTGATCTGGGGATCGGTATTCTGTTCCCGGCCACGCAGAACGCCGACGATCGCGACGTGATGGTCAACAGCGTCGCGCCGGTCTGGGACGGAAATGAAACCTGGCTGGTGCTTGGCGGTGCCGCCCTGTTCGGCGCATTCCCGCTGGCCTATGCGGTGATCGTTGATGCCCTGACCATTCCGCTAACATTAATGCTGATCGGACTTATTTTCCGCGGGGTGGCTTTTGAGTTTCGCTTTAAAGCCACGCCGGCCCACCGCCCTTTCTGGGATAAGGCGTTTATAGGCGGTTCCATTCTGGCAACATTCACCCAGGGCGTGACGGTAGGCGCCGTTATTAACGGCTTTACCGTCACCGGCCGGGCCTATACCGGCGGCCCCTTTGACTGGTTTACCGCGTTTAACCTGTTTTGCGGCGCGGGGCTGGTGGTGGCTTATGCGCTGTTAGGCTCTACCTGGCTGGTGATGAAAAGCGAAAACGCGCTGCAGGAGCGGATGCGTGAGGTGTCGAAAACGCTGTTAATCGTGCTGCTGGCGTTTATTGCGGCGATCAGCCTCTGGACGCCGCTGGCGCAACCGGCCATCGCTGCGCGCTGGTTCACGCTGCCGAATCTGTTTTACCTGCTGCCGGTCCCTGCTCTGGTGGTGATTTTTAGCCTGTACCAGTGGCGCTGCCTGAATAATCCCGCCAGCCATAGCCGTCCGTTTATTCTGACGCTGGGGCTGATATTCCTCGGCTTTAGCGGGCTTGGGATCAGCATCTGGCCGCATATTATTCCACCGTCGATCACCCTGTGGCAGGCCGCCGCCCCGACGCAAAGCCAGGGCTTTATGCTGGTGGGCGCGCTGTTGATCATTCCCGTTATTCTGGTCTACACCTTCTGGAGCTACTACGTGTTTCGCGGCAAAGTTCAGCATGGGGAGGGTTATCACTGATGCAACAACCGGTATGGAAAAGATTACTGTGGCTGGCCATTATCTGGGGCGGCAGCGTACTGGCGCTGGCTGCTGTCAGTATGCTCTTCCGCATGCTAATGACGGCGGCAGGATTTAAATCGCATTAACGTCATTCCGGGCAACCGCTGCGTTGCCCGGTACTTCTCCCCCGCACTTTCAGATAAACCCCATTAACGCACGGCAGAGTATCGTTACACTGGAAAAAGATTCACGGTATTTATAGTTTGAGAAGAAAAATGAAAAAGCTCATTGCGTTAAGCGTTATTAGTTTTGTCCTTACCGGCTGCGTTAATCCGGGTAAAGCCTCCGTACAGCCGGAGCAACTTAAAAACCACCGCTTTGTGCTGGAAAACGTAAACGGTAAGGCCGTGAAGACCGCGACAACGCAACCTGAGATCGGTTTTAGCGCGCTGCCAGATATCAGCCTGGTTAATAACATCAGCGTTTCTGGCCAGATGTGTAACCGCTTCAACGGACAGGGGAAATTGTCCGAAGGCGAGCTTAAGGTTAAAACGCTCGCCATGACGCGTAAGCTCTGTACCGAGCCGCAGCTGAATGAGCTGGATCAGGCCATCGGCGACATGCTGAGCAAAGGGGCGCAGGTCGACCTGACTGAGGACCAGTTAACGCTGGCGACAGCCGATAAAACGCTGATGTTTAAGCGTGTAGAATAATCAGTAGTTACCGCAGCTTCCAACGGCAAGCGACTGTTCGCTACAGCGTTTGCCGTTTGGCAAGGCGCACATCCCAATAGCAGAACCATCAAGCTGGCGGGCGACAGACAGCGAACCGCCAATCATCGCGCAGTTGGCCTGACCTGAACTGGACATTGCCGCTTTCATTCCCGGCGCCACGTGGGCTGCCGTTGCCTGCTGGACTGGCTCACTGCTACATGCCGACAACAATAACGCGGCACACCCTACCCAAAATGCTGAACGCATGCTCTCTCCCCCATGAATAATGCGAAACCTATGCATAATAGGCATCACATCCCGTGTCGTCGAGAGCGGAAGTGCGTATTTATGCGCTTCAGAAACAATTTCTCGCAATTTTTTCGACAAAAGTTTGATCTACTCATTGATGGCAAGAATACCAAGGACACAAAAGCGAAAATCGTAAAATCCCCCGTTTGCTAGAATACACAGATAATATTCAGGGTTTGTTGCCGTAATACAGACCCCTATTTTTTGCGCAATGTAAGGGTGTTGTCCTATGCAAACTATTGACGGTAATGGTGCAGTTGCCTCAGTCGCGTTTCGCACCAGTGAAGTTATCGCCATCTACCCGATTACGCCAAGTTCTACCATGGCCGAGCAGGCGGATGCCTGGGCGGGTAACGGGTTAAAAAACGTCTGGGGCGATGTCCCGAGAGTGGTTGAGATGCAGTCCGAAGCCGGTGCGATTGCCACGGTACACGGCGCCCTTCAGACTGGCGCGCTTTCCACGTCGTTTACCTCCTCACAGGGATTGCTGTTAATGATCCCTACGCTTTACAAACTCGCCGGTCAGCTGACGCCATTCGTTCTGCACGTTGCCGCGCGTACCGTTGCCACCCACGCGCTCTCTATCTTTGGCGACCACTCCGACGTGATGGCCGTGCGCCAGACCGGCTGCGCGATGCTGTGCGCCAGCAGCGTTCAGGAAGCCCAGGATTTTGCCTTAATTTCGCATATCGCCACGCTCAAAAGCCGCGTGCCGTTTATTCACTTCTTTGATGGTTTCCGCACCTCTCACGAAATTAATAAAATCGTCCCGCTGGCTGACGATACTATCCTGAATCTGCTACCGCAGGCGGAAATCGACGCGCATCGCGCCCGGGCTCTTAATCCTGAACACCCGGTTATTCGCGGGACATCGGCGAACCCGGATACCTATTTCCAGTCCCGCGAGGCCACGAACCCCTGGTACAACGCGGTTTACGACCAGGTTGAACAGGCAATGAATGACTTTGCCGCCGCAACCGGCCGGGAGTACAAACCGTTTGAGTACTACGGACATCCGCAGGCGGAACGGGTGATCGTGCTGATGGGGTCAGCCATTGGTACCTGTGAAGAGGTGGTTGACGAGCTGCTGACGCGCGGCGAAAAAGTTGGCGTGCTTAAGGTGCGTCTCTATCGTCCGTTCTCGGCCAAACATCTGCTTTCGGCTCTCCCTGAAAGCGCCCGAGCTGTGGCGGTGCTCGACCGTACCAAAGAGCCGGGCGCGCAGGCGGAACCCCTCTATCTGGACGTAATGACCGCCCTGGCAGAAGCCTTTAATCAGGGCGAACGTGAAACGCTGCCGCGCGTTATCGGGGGGCGATATGGTTTGTCCTCTAAGGAGTTTGGGCCGGACTGCGTGCTGGCGGTATTCAACGAGTTAAGCGAAGCGAAACCCAGGCCGCGCTTTACCGTCGGCATTTATGATGATGTGACTAACCTGTCCCTGTCGCTGCCGGAAAATACCCTGTCCTCGACGGCTAAACTTGAGGCGCTGTTCTATGGTCTGGGCAGCGACGGCAGCGTCTCCGCGACCAAAAACAACATCAAAATCATTGGTAACTCAACGCCGTGGTACGCCCAGGGGTACTTCGTTTACGACTCCAAAAAAGCAGGCGGCCTGACCGTTTCCCACCTGCGCGTGAGCGAGCAGCCCATCCGCTCCGCGTATCTTATTTCTCAGGCTGATTTTGTTGGCTGCCACCAGCTGCAGTTTATCGATAAATACCAGATGGCCGAGCGCCTGAAGCCCGGCGGTATTTTCCTCCTCAATACGCCGTACAGCGCAGACGAAGTCTGGGGGCGCCTGCCGCAGGAAGTTCAGGCGGTGCTGAACCAGAAAAAAGCCCGTTTCTACGTGGTCAACGCCGCAAAAATTGCCCGCGAATGTGGCCTGGCTGCGCGTATTAATACCGTTATGCAGATGGCCTTCTTCCATCTGACCAACATCCTACCGGGCGACAGCGCGCTGGCGGAACTGCAGGGCGCGATTGCCAAAAGCTACAGCAGCAAGGGCCAGGAGCTGGTCGAACGCAACTGGCAGGCGCTGGCGCTGGCACGCGAATCGTTGTTTGAGGTTCCGCTGCAGCCGGTGAATGCGACAAGCCCGAACCGCCCTCCGGTGGTGTCCGATGCGGCGCCTGATTTCGTGAAGACCGTGACGGCGGCGATGCTGGCCGGTCTGGGCGATGCCCTGCCCGTCTCTGCGCTACCGCCGGATGGTACCTGGCCGATGGGCACCACGCGCTGGGAAAAACGCAACATTGCCGAAGCGATCCCCATCTGGAAAGAAGAGCTGTGTACCCAGTGCAACCACTGCGTTGCGGCCTGCCCGCACTCTGCCATTCGAGCCAAAGTGGTATCACCGGAAGAGATGGACGCCGCGCCGGCCAGCCTGCATTCGCTGGATGTGAAATCTCGCGATATGCGCGGACAGAAATACGTTCTGCAGGTCGCGCCGGAAGATTGCACCGGCTGTAACCTGTGCGTCGAGGTCTGTCCGGCGAAAGACAGGCAGGATCCGGAGATCAAAGCCATCAATATGATGTCGCGTCTGGAGCACGTTGAAGAGGAGAAGGTCAACTATGACTTCTTCCTGAATTTGCCGGAAATCGATCGCAGCAAACTGGAACGTATTGATATTCGTACGTCACAGCTGATTACGCCGCTGTTTGAGTACTCTGGCGCCTGCTCCGGCTGCGGTGAAACGCCGTATATCAAGCTGCTTACCCAGCTGTACGGTGATCGGATGCTGATTGCCAACGCTACCGGCTGTTCGTCCATCTACGGGGGCAATTTGCCTTCTACGCCGTACACCACCGACGCGAATGGGCGCGGTCCGGCGTGGGCAAACTCGCTATTCGAGGACAACGCCGAATTTGGCCTGGGCTTCCGCCTGACAGTCGACCAGCACCGCGCGCGCGTGATGCGCCTGCTGGAGCAGTTTGCCGGACAGATCCCCGCGGAGCTCAATGACGCGCTTCACGCGGACGCGACGCCAGAAGAACGTCGTGAGCAGGTTGCTGAGCTGCGCCGCGCGCTGCAGGGGGTGACGGGGGCTGAACAGCTGCTGACCGACGCTGACGCCCTGGTCGAAAAATCAATCTGGCTGATTGGCGGCGACGGCTGGGCTTACGATATTGGCTTTGGCGGGCTCGATCACGTGTTGAGCCTGACCGAAAACGTCAACATCCTGGTTCTGGATACGCAGTGTTATTCCAATACCGGCGGCCAGGCGTCGAAAGCGACGCCGTTAGGCGCGGTAACGAAATTCGGCGAACACGGTAAACGCAAGGCGCGCAAAGATCTCGGCGTGAGCATGATGATGTACGGTCACGTTTACGTCGCGCAAATCTCGCTGGGTGCCCAGCTTAACCAGACGGTGAAAGCGATTCAGGAAGCGGAAGCGTATCCTGGCCCGTCGCTGATCATTGCCTACAGCCCTTGTGAAGAGCATGGCTACGATCTGGCCCTCAGCCACGACCAGATGCGTCAGCTGACAGCGACCGGCTTCTGGCCGCTGTACCGGTTCGACCCGCGTCGTGCTGACGAGGGTAAATTACCGCTGGCGCTGGATTCGCGTCCGCCTTCGGACGCACTGGCCGAGACGTTAATGCAGGAACAGCGATTCCGTCGCCTTAACGCCCAGCAGCCGGAAGTGGCTGAACAGCTCTGGAAAGATGCCGCTGCTGATCTGCAAAAACGCTATGACTTCCTGGCGCAGATGGCGGGTAAAGCCGAAAAACCGACCAGAGACTAGTTACCCTGCCCGGCTTGTCCGGGCATTTTTTTGCCATAAAAAAAGCCCGGCGTATTCACACCGGGCGAATCCAGATAATCATTGAATATCTATTTAGTTTCCTTAATAGCATTCACGTTAATTATGGATGAATCATCTTACAGGCATATAACGCCGGCTAGATTAGCTTAATTAACGCCTGATTTATAATTTAAATTTAATATAGTTACTTTTAAATTATTCATCAAACCAATGACCATTTCCGCCGTTTTATTCGGTTTAGATTTTACTTAGCTCGTAACAATTATATTTTATTACTCTTACACGGGAGTGATTTAGCATGAGACAACTTTCTCATTTTGAAAGTTCAACAGGTAATTAAATAAAAACAACTGCAAAGGAATATCACAATGCAAAGAAAAGTACTGGCTCTGATGATTCCGGCTCTGTTAATGGCTGGTTCTGCACATGCAGCAGAAATTTATAATAAAGACGGTAACAAATTAGATCTGTATGGAAAAGTAGATGGTCTGCACTATTTCTCCGACGATAAAGGCGCTGACGGGGATCAAACCTATATGCGTCTGGGCTTTAAGGGCGAAACCCAGATCAACGATATGATGACCGGCTACGCGCAGTGGGAATACAACATTCAGGCTAATAATACGGAAGGGTCTGATAATCAGTCCTGGACGCGTCTTGCCTTCGCCGGTGTCAAAGTGGGCGACTACGGCTCCTTCGATTACGGTCGTAACTACGGTGTCCTGTACGACGTGGAAGGCTGGACCGATATGCTGCCTGAGTTCGGTGGCGACTCCTACACCAAAGCCGACAACTTCATGACCGGCCGAGCCAACGGTGTGGCAACCTACCGTAACACCGACTTCTATGGTCTGGTGCAGGGCCTGAACTTTGCGCTGCAGTACCAGGGCAAAAATGAAGACGCCAGCAACAACCAGGAAGGCACCAACAACGGTCGCGACACGCGTCACGAGAATGGTGACGGCTTCGGTATTTCTACCACCTATGACTTCGGCATGGGGATTACTGCAGGGGCCGCGTATACCTCTTCTGACCGCACCAACGAGCAGGTCATGAATACCACAGCAGGTGGAGACAAGGCGGATGCCTGGACGGCGGGCCTGAAGTATGACGCCAATAACATCTATCTGGCGGCAATGTATTCTGAAACCCGCAATATGACACCGTATGGTGATAATACCGACGCCGTGGCGAACAAAACCCAGAACTTCGAAGTGACCGCGCAGTACCAGTTCGACTTCGGCCTGCGTCCGTCCCTTTCCTACCTGCAGTCGAAAGGTAAGAACCTGGGCAACGGCCAGGGCGACCAGGATCTGGTTAAATACGCAGACGTAGGGGTCACCTATTACTTCAACAAAAACATGTCCACCTACGTTGATTACAAAATCAACCTGCTGGATGAAGATGACAGCTTCTACAAAGACAACGGCATCAGCACCGATGATGTTGTAGCGTTAGGCCTGGTTTACCAGTTCTGATGGTCAGAGCCCGCATAATCATGCGGGCTCGCTTGTTTTTTGAAGTTCGTCACAATAGACAGCTTAAGAAAGGGGTTGGTTGAGGGAAAGTTGAAAGTAAGCTGGTTAAACTGCGGTGATAGCCCTTTTATCACTAAGGATAACAACGTTGTTTGGTCGTGTATCCCTTGCCGTACTTACCCTTTTAGCATTGCTGTGGATGGCGTTAATTTTTGATTTTGGTGATATCGTCGGGCATCTCGGCGCGCTGTTAAACCATCTGGATGGCAGTTAACAGGGTTGCCTGGGAAATAAAAAGCCACCAGCAGTGCCGGTGGCGGGTAAACGCGTATGTCGCGTTATTTTTTCACAGGTTGAGGCTTTTTATCACCTGATTCAGGGGCCTCACGCGGATCGTCTTTTTCAACACAGAGCATAGTTTCTCCTGTTTCAGTTACCCACTGCCTACTATAGCCGGAGGAGTAAAAGAGTGGCCAGGCGGCAATCATGCCTGCTCTTCACCTTTCTCGCGAAAAGAAAGATATCCAAATACCCCACTTTCCCCATCCATGGGATGGTTGACGCCGTCCATCACCTTCACCTCTGGAAAATTAAAAGGTGAAACGTTTTCAAAACAGGCGACATTAACGCCATATTCGTTTGGGTTAGAACGTCGCTGATGGAACGTGTAAATCCCGCACACCGAGCAGAAGAAATGCCGTGCCGTTCCCGTGTTAAAGCGGTACTCGGTGAGCTTATCTTCACCTTTGGTCACCTTAATGCCTGACAACGGCGCAGAAACGACGACCGCGCCCCGCATACGACAAAAGGAACAGCTGCAGCGCCGGGCGGTTTTCAGCCCATCGGTAAGCTCAACGGTGAACGCCACCGCGCCGCAATGGCACTTCGCATTTCGTCTTTCAGACATGGGCTATACCCCTTTTCTCACCAGCTCGGCAGCCTTAACGAAAACCTCATCTTCTACGCCATCGCCTTTTTGCCTGCCGAGCCTGACCAGTTCATCGACAATGCTGTTGCGATGGATCGGTTTTTGCGCTGAAACCAGCCCAATAACGGCGGCCCCAATCGCCAGCCCCACTAATCCGGTTTGTTCATCTTTGTTTTTCATATTCATGCTCCTGGTACAACAAACAAGCGTAGCAGGAATACGGTAAAACGGAATGCGGGACGCATGCTCTGTGAATGTTATTTAAACAGTTCAGAGAGGTACGACTTCCAGAATCGACAGATACGAACGGGTGTCTATTATTTTGTTCAGCTTAAGATTGGTCTGTTCAAACAAGGCCTGATACTCAGACTCTGTTCGTGCTCGTCCTCCATCAAAGCTTGTTAACAGAAGAAGGTCAATTTCAAATCGTCCCTGTTCATTATTTTCTTTTTTAATAAGCGGTTCAAAAATTAATAAGCGGGAGTTATCTTTCATTGCATTTCTGCAGCACTGAAGTATCTGTACCGCCTTCTCATCAGGCCAGTCCATGAGGATATACTTAAGCAGATAAATGTCCGCTGCAGGACAGGCTTCAAAAAAGCTCCCATTAACGGTTTCCCATCGACGATTATCATTTAACAGGTGCAGTCGATTTCGCTCAAGCACATCTTTTTGATCAAAAAGGATCCCCGTCAGGGTCGGATTTCGACGTAAAACAGCCAGCAATAAGTTACCCAGCCCGCCGGCGATATCGGCAACCACGGCGTTTTGCGGGAACGAATAGCTATCTGCGATGATTTCATTTTCTACGGATGACATAGAGGCCATACCCGCATGAAAAACGTTGCTGTCAGTCATCGTGTCGTCATGCTGCCAGTATTCGTAAAAAGGCTTGCCAAACAAATCATTAAAAACAGGCTTGCCGTGCAATATCTCATCCATTTTAGCCGCTGGCTGCCAGAATGTTGGGTCTGTCAGCATGAGCACCGCCGCACGCAAGGAAAATTCATGCTCAGAACAGAGGAATTGCGCTGAATGGCTAAGACTGTATTCAGCTTCAGATAATTCGTTGAAAACGCCACGAGAGGACAATAAGCGCATGATTCGATGAAGATAGTTAACGTCTACATTCAACTCCTTCGCCAGTTGCTTGACGGATTTTTTTCCTTCAACCAGACGATCTGCGACGCCTAATACCGCGACGGCTCGAAGTGCTGCCTGCCAGACAAAACCCATGCTTTGCTCTAACAGACACATTCCTTCTTTACGGCTTAGTAAATCCAGACTATTACGTTGCGACATTTTCTGCTCCTTACCAGTAAAGATGTGTTGAACAACTAAAACGCCGCTAGCAAGCGTAAGTCTGGTAATGAGCTTTATCCATAACGTCAGAAAGGATTATTTATGCTGTTTTGTACCGTTTAGCATACAGTCCGTTTAAATACGTAAAAAACCAAGGCCACTTAACTTTAATATTTAATAGTAATGCATTACAACTATTAACTTAAAAATGATTGCGTTACATCCTAAAAAAATGCCTGTCGTAATACAGGCATTTCATAGTTAGAATCTCGGCGCCAGTCCGTATTTTGGTGTTTTAATGTTTGCAGCCCAAATCTTGATATCGTTTTGCAGGAGAATAGTGAAATCAGATCTCAGGTGCATCACCATGCCATTGACGCTTTCCGCGTCCACCACTGAAAAATGTTCAATTCTGTTCTGTCCTACCTGAACACAATAATATTTGGCGGGCAGTACTTTACCGTTCACATTAAGCGGCAGATTATTCTCACCACAGCGGCCTTCAGTAATATAGGACACCAGTAAATTAGCGGATTTTCTCCCAGGCTGGGAGACGCTCACCATGACAGGGAAACCTTCCGATGTCTGTGTCATATCATAAAGGACCGCATTTTTTATATACCAGGTATTATATTCCCGCTCCTGAAAAGCAGACCAGGAAGGCGCAGAAAAGAGCACCAGCACTGCCAGGATAAGAGATTCTATTTTCATGGGATGTTGTCGTCCGTGTTGTTGCACGTATTATTCAGATTGTGCAAAAAACAGCAACCACTTAAGGATAGTCCTACTACTATTGGCAGTGATGAAGGAATGAATTAAAGATATGCCTTACCGTCAACGGTCCCTGCCAACGCTCATAAAAGAGAATAAGAAGAAAAATGATAAACGGCTGCCATCATGACGATGCTGACGACGACGCTGATGAAAAAGTAGCTTTTGAAGGGCTGCTTTTGGGTTTTATGGCGAAAGAGCTGTTGACCGACAATGGCGCCAGGCCAGCCACCTGTCACGCCAAATACCAGCATTGTCGCTTCCGGAACCCTGCGCATCCCCTTCCGCGCCGCCATTTTATCGGCGCCATACATGACCAACGTCATCACGTTGATCGCCAGAAACCACATGAATAGAGGATGGGTGGTAAGAAGGCTGCCGATCGCAGCGAAAATCAGGAGTAAATAACAAAAGCGATTAAGGGTCATAGCACCAGTCACGGGGTGTTTACAGTTTGGATAACGCATTATACGCTAGCTGACGAAAATCTCAGAGTGAGACGGCTATTATAAAAGCAAACTGCGCCCCGGGCCTTTACTGGTTAACATTTAAACAGTGGTAATAAGTAAGCATTATTTCATTTTGCTTTAGCAGTCAGCATTTTTTTCTTAAAAAATTAACCTGAAACATCTCACGTCGAAAACACAGCGTAAGCGCATTGTTTTAACAAAACAACAAGTATTGCATCCATTAATCTAAAGAGGGGTGCGACAATATTGATTAGAATCAAATTAAACGTTAGGCAGCTAATATTCAAGCTCGCCCATCCGCTTCATGTTTTCAAAAACAATGTTGAAAACAATTAATTTGACCATTCGGTCAACGCATAACAAAATATTGCCGTAGTTAAAGCAATAATGGTCTGCATTTTTTGGGGGATGATGTCCCCCCTTTTTATTTTCTCAGAAACAACTAAACAAACATTATTCCACCCTGATCTTAACTTTTGGCTTCGACAAGAGAACTTTGACCAGTTCCTTGAAAGGAAGAGGTTTGTAAAAGAAAAAACCCTGTAAAAACCGGATATGATTGCGTGTGAGGTAATCGAGCTGCTCTTCTGTTTCAACGCCTTCCGCCACGATGCTAATTGAGAGTTTTTTGGCCAACTCCAGTACCGAATCAAGGATTAGCGTTGAGTCCTCATTCGCGTTAACCCTGGCAACAAAGCTCTGGTCGATTTTAATGTAATCAATATGCAGATCCTGCAGATAGGACAGGCCGGAATAACCCGTACCAAAGTCATCCAGCGCAATGGCAAATCCATTGTTATGTAACTCATTCAATGTATTAACGAGATGTGCATCAATGTCGAGTGGTTCACGCTCCGTCACTTCAACGACAAGGTTAAGATCCTGTTGAGTAAAGCTGCGCTTGTAGTGGAGACACTCTTCAACAAAGGTGGACGCAACGATATGAGAAGCGCTGAAGTTAATCCCTACGTGAAACCCTTCAGGCAGCAATGTCGCAATAGCATTCATGTGTATTGCAACCTGCCTCATTAAGCTCTGGGTCAAAGGAATAATTAAACCGGACTTCTCAGCAAGAGGAATGAAGGACGCGGGAGAAATAAACCCTGATTGAGGATGCTTCCATCTGGCCAGCACTTCCACACCCCGTAAGGTTCCCTCTTTGCCGCTCACAACGGGTTGGTAATACGGAATAATTTCATTTCTGTAAATGGCGATGCGCAGTGACTCTTCGGGTGAGACATCCTTAGAAATATAGCGTTGAAGAATATAAGCAGAGAGAGACGATATTATCAGCAGGAATAGCACCACGCCTCCGGCTCGATTGAATAATCTCTTAAGGCTAAAAAGAGGTGGAGAGTTAAATTGAACCGAGAATGGATAACCAGAGGCTTTTACCGTTAATACCTGTTTCTTCGTAGGGTCTGCCGTCGTAACATCGCCTGTCAGGCCTAAAAGGTTATTGCCTACTCTCAGGGAATATTCAACGCCATTTAATGGCATATCCAGCGCATCACGGATATGGCTATCGCTGATGCTAACGATGATTCGGCTTCCGGCGTGAATTGTCTGGTATAAGAGAACCGGAAGACCGTTGACGGTACTGGCCGAAGGGACGAGGAGCAATGATGACTCAGGCAGGATTGAGCTGTTGACCAACAATACGCGGTTTCCCGGTAACGAGGAGCACCAGACCGCATCATTTTTCAGAATAACGATCGTTCTCAGGTGAGGCTGTAATGCCGCCTCGGTGCCCAGCCGATATTGCCCTTCAGCATCACACTCATTCTCGGCAAGTTGCATTGCCATCTCAGTCGCATGACGGGCTTCTTTAAGAATCACATTCATGTTCCGCACGACGTAGTGCGCCTCTGCCAGGCTATCAGCCCGTGCAGAATACCAGACCTGTAAATTGATGATAAAAACGCCGAGCAAGAACATTGTTGTGGCTGCAGCTACGGGGATAGATGCATGGCGCATTTAGGCTTCTCGATTTAAGTGAAGTAGCCGCTTCAACGATGGTGAAGTGATTGAATTGTCATTGTCTTAAGCATGGTCGATAACGTAATAATTACCATGCCAGGCGTCAGAAATGTTCTTGCCAGCCTGATTGAGGGGAAACAAAAGGCCGCCGAACGGCAGCCCTGGTGGATAAATGTCTATTAATATCGCTTTATTGTATTGATCGGGGTTCTTTCTGACCAGTCTGGTCTTTCGCCGGCCATGATTGCACGCTGTTGCGTTGGCGTCACAGACTGGGTTATTTCAGGCATTGACTTGTATTCGGGTTGTTTAGGTGGACTGAGAACCAGATCGGAGCTACAGCCTGACAGCAGGAAAATAGCCAGTAGAGATGAGCTAAGCTTGAACACGTTAAACCCTTCCAATGGGATAAAATTTTAAGAAAAAGCGTGGTGCTGAACATACATAGCCTAATCCAAATATATTCACAAGATCAATGCGCACAACCCTTTTTCCTGCCCCGGACTCGCAGAGGCGAACATCAAGCCGACGACTTTTTATCGAAAATTGACAGCAGATTCAACGTGACCGGAAATGCGCCGCGAAAGCCATCCGGATGGCTAAAATAACGTTTGCTTATCAACTCAGTCCGTGCCTTAATGATTTAGTTGGTTCGATGTAATACCGAATACAATATTTTACCACGCAGTCCTCATAACCAGGCGCTATCGCTGATATCCCCTCCTTTTGAGTCCATACGTTTTAGTCATTTCTTATCATTTAAAGTGTCTTTAAAGGAGTATTTATGCCTTCACGAATTCAAGGTCTGGTTAAGTGGTTTAATGAAGATAAAGGCTTTGGCTTTATCTCCCCCCTTGATGGCAGTTAGGCATCTCCTGATTTTACGGAGTGCCACCATACACTTTAAAGCTAAACAATGCTTGCTTTAGTTTTGGAAAGATCTCAAAAACACAGGGTGGTTTATGAAGAATGTAATCGTTTTTTTCAATGGGAAACCAGATAAAGTTGTCACAGTGCAACAAGCAACTACGTCCGTAAGACAAGAATATCCGGACGGTGAAGAAATACACCTTCAGATTATGTCTGCCGGTTTCCCGTCTTTAACCGGCGATCGCAGCTTTGTCTACGTTGCCTCTGATAGAGAACTCACCTCTCAGAAGATACTTGATGCCGCAAAAATCCATTTGTAATCAGCATTTCCGGCTAGTTCTCTGTACTTCACAAAAGGAAAGATAAAACCTCAGTAAAATCACCAGTATTTTCAGTGAGCGTTTTTAGGCTTTATCTATTGAATTTAAAAAACAAAAATGCCTTACTATTAAAACCTGCTAAATGCAGGCGTTTTTTTATAAAACCTGCAAATATAACCCTCTCGTCTTTATTTAAACAATACTGACTAAAACTCGACACTTCTTTTCATTAAGATTTTGCTTTTTGCAGGAACTAATGCAAAAGAAATGAGTCAAATGAAGACCCTTACCAGAAAAGATTATTTTATGACATCTTATATTGTAATAACCACTGTTGCCGTTGTGATGGGGTTGATAACGTTGAGTCTGATTAAAGTTTGGATTAGCACATCGAACAATCCTGACAATCTGTGACCTTATCGCAAGCCGCTTAAAGCGAGGCCACTTCCGTTTCTGGTAAATCAATGATAACCAGTGTACCAAAACTGCCTGTTTCTACAGTATGGGGAGTGCCAGCTTTAGCGATATAGAGCTGTCCAGCCGTTACAGAGATTTTTTTACCTTTCACGCCCAGCTCCAGACGTCCATCAATGACCAGTAACCCCTCGTCATACTCATGTACCTCTTCAATCACTGAGCGTTCATCCATTCGTAAAACTTTAAGATTTGCAGTTCCAGTGCGGCCCAATACACGAGAGTGCCAGGTCTCCGGTAAGGCAAGTGCTTCTGTTTTGAGGTCATAAAGCGACATAAAGTCATTCCTTTTTATGTTCATTTAACGCTCTTATGCCATATAAGTTCCCCTCGGTCATATAACAAATATGGAAAACTAACACGAGTAAAATGCTATATGAGGTCCTTAAATCACACCGCACGCTAACGGCGTTGCTGCGCCAGTTATAACCCCGCAGTAAAACGTGCTGGCATTCGCCGCCGGAATCCGTACCATACGCGGCATACAATGTTTGCCCCTGCTGGCTCCGAAGGTAGTACTAAATGCAAGAGAATCAAGAGATTAACAAAAAAGAGCAATACAACCTGAATAAACTGCAAAAGCGACTGCGCCGTAACGTGGGCGAAGCCATTGCAGACTTCAACATGATTGAAGAAGGTGACCGCATCATGGTCTGCCTGTCAGGGGGTAAAGACAGCTATACCATGCTGGAGATCCTGCGTAATCTTCAGCAAAGCGCACCGGTGAAATTTTCCCTGGTAGCGGTCAACCTTGACCAGAAACAGCCGGGCTTCCCGGAGCACATTCTGCCGGAATACCTCGAGAAGCTGGGCGTTGAGTATAAAATCGTCGAAGAAAATACCTACGGTATTGTGAAAGAGAAAATCCCGGAAGGGAAAACCACCTGCTCACTCTGCTCTCGCCTGCGCCGCGGCATTTTGTATCGTACCGCGACGGAGCTGGGCGCGACCAAAATTGCGCTGGGCCATCACCGCGACGATATCCTGCAAACGCTGTTCCTCAATATGTTCTACGGCGGCAAGATGAAAGGCATGCCGCCTAAGCTGATGAGCGATGACGGCAAGCACATTGTGATCCGCCCTCTCGCCTACTGCCGCGAAAAAGACATTGAGCGTTTTTCTCAGGCTAAAGGTTTCCCGATCATTCCATGTAACCTGTGCGGCTCTCAGCCGAACCTGCAGCGTCAGGTAATTGGCGACATGCTGCGCGACTGGGATAAGCGTTATCCGGGGCGTATCGAAACCATGTTCAGCGCGATGCAGAACGTCGTCCCTTCCCATCTCGCGGATGTGGAGCTGTTCGACTTTAAAGGCATCAACCACGAGTCAGAAGTCGTGAACGGCGGGGACCTGGCGTTTGATCGGGAAGATATTCCCATGCAGCCAGCGGGCTGGCAGCCGGAAGAAGATGACAATCAGTTTGAAGAGCTGCGTCTCAACGTGCTTGAAGTGAAGTAAGCGATTAGCGTCTCAGAAACACCGTCTGAGACGCTTCATTCTTTATTTCAGCAGACGTACGCGACAGGTTTTACCCTTAATTTTCCCGTTTTGCAGCTGCTTCCATGCCTTATGGGCAACCGCCTGGCGAACCGCTACGTAGACATGCGCCGGATGGACCGCAATCTTGCCGATATCCGCCCCGTCCAGACCTACATCCCCGGTCAGCGCCCCTAATACGTCACCTGGACGCATCTTGGCTTTTTTACCGCCATCAATGCACAGCGTCGCCATTTCAGCCTCCAGCGGCACTACGCTGACGCTGGCCGGTGCATTCATCCAGTTCAGCTTAATCTGCAGCATCTCAGAGAGAATGTTGGCGCGCTGCGCCTCTTCCGGCGCGCAGAAGCTGATCGCCAGACCGCTGTTTCCCGCGCGCGCGGTACGACCAATACGGTGCACGTGCACTTCAGGGTCCCACGCCAGCTCAAAGTTCACCACCAGCTCAAGGGATTTAATGTCCAGACCGCGCGCAGCGACGTCGGTTGCAACAAGAACGCGGGCGCTGCCGTTAGCGAAGCGGACCAGCGTCTGATCGCGATCGCGCTGCTCCAGATCGCCATGCAGAGACAATGCGCTCTGGCCGGCAGCATTCAGGGTGTCACAGACCGACTGACAGTCTTTTTTGGTATTACAGAACACCACGCAGGACGCAGGCTGATGCTGGCTAAGCAGTTTCTGCAGGAGCGAAATTTTCCCCTGCTGCGAGGTTTCAAAGAACTGCTGCTCGATAGCGGGCAGCGCATCTACGCTGTCGATTTCAATGGTGAGCGGATTTTTCTGCACGCGCCCGCTGATGGCGGCGATGGCCTCCGGCCAGGTCGCGGAGAACAGCAGCGTCTGACGATCGGCCGGGGCGAAACGGATCACCTCGTCAATCGCATCGCTGAAGCCCATATCCAGCATCCTGTCTGCCTCGTCCATCACCAGCGTTTGTAACGCATCCAGCGAGACGGTGCCTTTTTGCAGGTGATCCAGCAGGCGGCCGGGCGTTGCGACAATAATGTGCGGCGCATGCTGAAGTGAATCACGCTGCGCGCCGAACGGCTGTCCGCCACAGAGGGTTAAAATCTTGGTGTTTGGCAGGAAACGCGCCAGGCGACGCAGTTCACCCGCGACCTGGTCCGCCAGTTCGCGGGTCGGGCACAGCACCAGAGACTGGGTCTGAAAAAGCGCCGCATCGATATGCTGCAACAGGCCAAGGCCAAATGCCGCCGTTTTCCCACTGCCCGTTTTCGCCTGCACGCGCACGTCACGGCCCTCAAGGATGGCGGGCAACGCGGCCGCCTGAACAGGCGTCATCGTGAGGTAACCCAACTCGTTGAGGTTATCGAGCTGGGCGGCGGGCAGAACATTCAGGGTAGAAAAAGCGGTCACAGTAGTCTCTCGTGGTCATCTTTGCGGTCAGATGGCGCGTATCCTCGCAGATCTCGCGGTTCGATGCGACAATTTAATCGGTTCTTGATCTGGCGGCGGGTCGGGCATCGGCTGCGGACGCGGGATGGGATCGGGCATTGGCACCGGATCGGTGGGGATGGGATCGGATTGACGCGATTGTTGCAGTAGCAGAGCGTTCAGGATGCTCATCATTCCCTCCAGAATTTGCTGTCGTCCCTTTTAGGGTAGACGCTGAGAATCAGGAGGCAAAAAAAAGCCGACTATGAAGTCGGCGTCGTACGAATCAATTGTGCTATGCAGTAATTCAAAAAAGGAAGTAAGACAATATGGAGCGCAACGCCCATCGCTTGACGTTGCATTCACCTGCGGGAGTAATATTGCACCTTACGGGGTAGATGTTTATTGACTTCGCTCAATTAAAAGAGCGTTTTGATCCCGTTAAAAGCTGAAAAAAGCGTAAATTTACAGCCATTTACTACGATGCAACCACCATGCAACACCACCAATCAAAACAACTAACATCACGCAAAACGCGGTAAAGCCGTAGCGATAAGCGCCACCCGGAATTCCCCCCAGGTTCACGCCAAACAGCCCGGTAAGAAACGTGCTGGGTAAAAACACCATCGCCATCAGAGACATCGTATAGGTTCTTCTCGCCAGCGACTCCTGCATCACCTGCGCGATTTCGTCCGCCATCACCGCCGTTCTGGCAATACAGGAATCAATCTCGTCCAGCCCGCGCCCCAGCCTGTCGGCAATATCCTGCATTCTGCGCCGCTGATCGTCATTCATCCAGGCGAGCCTTTCGCTGGCAAGACGCGCATACACATCGCGCTGCGGCGTCATGTAGCGGCGCATCACAATCAACTGCTTACGCAATAAGGCCAGAAAACCGCGGGGCGGGATCTGCTGATCGAGCAGGTTATCTTCCAGGTCGATGATTTTGTCGTGCAGCTCTTCGATAAACTCGCTCGCATGATCGGTAAGCGCGTCGCAGACGTCCACCAGCCAGCTGCCGCAGTCGACCGGCCCGGTGCCTTCTTTCAGATCGTTGACGATGTCATCCAGCGCCAGAACTTTTCGCTGCCGGGTCGACACAATGAGCCCGTCGTCCATGTAGACACGCATCGCAACCAGCTGATCCGGGCGTTCATCCGTGCTGCCGTTAATGCAGCGCAGGGTGATTAGCGTCCCGTCACCCATTCGGCTCACGCGGGGCCGCAGGCTTTCACCCGCCAGGGCATCGCGCACGTTATTGGGCAACAGCGGCGTCGAGGCCAGCCAGTCAGCGCTGTCCGGGTGGGTGTAGTTCAGATGTAGCCAGCAGGGATGCGCACTATCGATCGCATCATTATCTTCCAGCGGTCGCGCACCGCCGCGGCCATCCAGCACCCACGCAAAAACTGCGTCTGGAACGTTTAGTTCAGATCCTTTAATGCTTTCCACAGCGCCTCCACCTTTTTACCTCTTTCGGTGTCAGTCTAGCTTTCATCAGGTGTTAAGCAACAACTATGTATCCCATCGCGCTGAAATCGCTCAGGAATTGTACATTCTGGCCGGGGGCATTAAAAAAGCCTGGCATGCCAGGCTTTACGGTACTGTCAGAGAGAGTGTTCTGGCCGCTGAAGGAAGGATGGCGAGCCGCCTGATAATAAGGAAGGAGAGCCCTGGTCAAGTCTGAAATTACGCGTTCGGGTCTGCAGCTCAATCACCTGATTACGCAGTACGTCCGAGGAACCATTGAGCTCCTCTGCCATTGCCACGTTACTTTGCGTGACCCGCTCCAGCTCCGATAGCGCCAGGGTAATCTGAGAAATACCTTTCTCCTGCTCTGACGTTGACGAGGAAATTTCGTCCATTAAGCGGCTGACATTCCCCGAGCCCGTCACGATTTCATGCATATTTTTCTCTGCCTGTGACACAACGCTGGCTCCCTGCGTGACGTTACTGCTGGTGACTTCAATCAGCGTTTTGATATTCTTCGCGGCCTCTGCGCTGCGGTGTGCCAGGTTTCTTACCTCTTCCGCGACGACAGAAAACCCCTTTCCCTGATCGCCCGCCCTTGCCGCCTCAACGGCCGCGTTGAGCGCCAGGATATTCGTCTGGAACGCAATGCCGTCAATCAACGAAATAATCTCCGTCATCTGCTGCGCGCATTCGGTAATGGACTGCATATTGCTGGCGACCTGCCCCATGAGCTCACCGCCCTTGCGCGCCTGTAACGTCGCCACATTTGCCTGCTCGCTCGCCAGGCGGGTGTTATCGGCATTGTTTTTGGTGCTCGCGGCCATTTGCTCCATGCTGGCTGCGGTTTGCACCAAAGACGCAGACTGCTGCTCGGTTTTCACCGATAGCTGAGCGCTACGTGCCGAAAGTTGGTCCGATAAGGTCATGGCGGTTTGCGATGACGCCCTGATCTCCCGCACCAGCGTCGCAATATTACCGGAAAGGCTGTTTATACCGGGGATGAGTCGTCCCGCGCAGTTATTGCCAAATTCAGGGATAGATACGCCAAGGTTACCTGCGGTCACCTCCTCAATACTCCTCTTCACCGTATTGATCGGCGTCACAAGATACTTCGTCATATAGACCCAGAGCAAAAATAGCGCAACGAAATTGATGACATTAAGCGAAATAAAGAGAGACGTATTGCTGGAAAATAGAACAACGACACCCGCACTTACCAAAAAAAGAGAGAAAAGGAACCCGATAATAAAGGTCCTGACACTAATATTTTTTAGCATGATAATACCCACGTTTTATATTTTGGTCGGCACTTAGACTTATAGCATTGGCCCGGAAGTTTTTCATCGCAAACAACGCTTGTTTTTTGTTTCGCCGTTAGCATCCTGGGATTTGTCTTAAGTCAGATAAAAAAAGCGTATTAGTGAAAATGTTTTGCTCAGCATGCTGTGATACTGGTTTCCCGCCATCTTAAGCGATAGTATCACCCGCGGTAAGACGATACGATCGCCTTCCTATTTAAGGAGCTTTGCTACTGTTATTCGTTCTTGTTTAGCAATGCTTAATATATTAACAAGAGAATATATTTTATATTCTTAATAAGTTTTAGAGTATTAATATGACTGGTCATTTTTCACGATAAATAACTAATATGGTTTGAATGCGCATGTTCGTTGCCCGATAAAGATGTACCCGGCAGGCGAAATCGGTAACCCTCTCAGGCGTGGGACTGCATAATGCTCAATATATCGTGGGACCCTGTGTTAATCGCTATCTCTTATCTGGTGGCGTTTATCGCCTCCTTTGTGGCGCTGGACAGCGCCGGAAAGATCCCCCTCTCCAGCCGAAAGGCTGCCCTCTTCTGGCGTATTGCCGGCGGGGTCACGCTGGGCATTGGCATTTGGTCGATGCACTTTATCGGCATGCTGTCGATGCAAATGCCCATGATGATGAGCTACGACCTCTGGTTAACCCTTGCGTCACTGGGCGTCGCGGTGGTTGCATCGGCCACGGCACTTAATATTGCCGTCGCGGGCAAAAAACTTTCTCCCTTTCGACTGATCTTTGCCACGGCGATCCTGAGCGCTGGCGTGGTGTCGATGCACTACATCGGTATGGCGGCCCTGATGCTGGATGGCAGCATCATCTGGGATAGCCGCCTCGTGGGGTTGTCCGTGGTTATTGCCGTTGTTGCCTCCGGCACGGCGCTGTGGCTGGCTTTCCGTCTGCGGGATAAACACAAAGGCGTTTTTATCGATCGCATTATCGCGGCTTTCGTCATGGCTGCCGCGATTTGTGCGATGCACTATACCGGCATGAGTGCCGCGCAGTTTCAGGAAATGGCGCATACCCTCCCGGGCGGGATCGGCGAGCTGGGGTTATCCATCTGGGTTTCAGTCACCACGCTCTGCCTGCTCGGGGTGATGTTAATCATCTCACTTATCGATTCCCACCGGCGCACCAGCCGGCTGACGGATAATCTGCATCAGCTCAACCGCCAGCTTGAGCTACAGGCGCGGTTTGACGCGCTCACCGGGCTCGCAAACCGCCACCAGATGGATCTCCGCATGCAGGATTGTCTGCGCAGCGCGCTGCTGAGCAAAAAGCCCTTTGCGGTTATTTTCCTGAACGTCGATCACTTCAAACGCGTTAACGATACGTGGGGTCACAGCGTCGGTGATGAGTTATTGATCGCGGTCGCGCAGCGCATCACGGCCCGGCTCACGCGTGAGATGACCCTGGCAAGGCTGGGAGGCGACGCCTTTATCCTGCTGGTGCCGGAATGTGACGACGACAGGCTCAACGCCCTGGTCACCGCGCTGCTTGAAGACGTGCGACGCCCTCTGTCTGTCTGTGGGCACACGCTAAGCACAACGATCAGCGCGGGCGTAAGCCTCTATCCTCAGGATGGCGAAACGCTGCACGAGCTAAAGCTCAAGGCGGATGCAGCCCTACATCGCGTCAAAGAAGAGGGCCGCAACGGCTGGGCGATTTACCGGGCCGAGATGTCAACGGCGATCCCGGCGAAACCCGGTTTCCTGCAGGAGCTTTCGCAGGCGCTTGAACGCGATCAGTTTGAGCTGTGGTACCAGCCAACCTGGCATGCGGGAGATAAAACCATTCACGGTTTTGAAGCCCTTCTGCGCTGGCGGCATCCTGAGCAAGGGGTTGTACTGCCCAATCTGTTTATCCCCTCCCTGGAGCAAACGGGTTTAATTATTCCGGTAGGTAACTGGGCCATTGAAGCGGCATGCCGACAGCTTCATTTCTGGACTGAGCAAGGTTTCAGCCAGTGGACGCTGTCGCTCAACCTATCCCCCATCCAGTTTGAACAGCCGGATATTTTCCAGATCGTTTCGTCGATGCTGGAAAAATATAGCCTGTCTCCGTCCCGGCTGATCCTGGAGGTAACGGAAAGCACCGCGCTTAAAAATCTCGACCGCAGCATTGAGTTGCTCAATGCGTTTAATCACGCGGGGATCGTTGTCTCGATTGATGATTTTGGGACGGGCTATTCCAACCTTCTGATGCTGAGCGTGCTTCCGGCAAAAGAGCTCAAAATCGACAGAAGCTTTGTCACGTCGATGCTGGAAAATGAAAAAAGCTACAAGCTGGTTGAAACCATTATCAGTATCGCCCGGACCATGGAGATGAACGTGGTGGCAGAAGGGATCGAAACGGAAGAACAGCAGGCGGTTCTCACCCGTCTCGGCTGCGATTACCTGCAGGGTTACCTTTTCTCCCGGCCCTTACCTGCCGAGCAGGTACCGTGGCTACTGCTGCAGATAAACTCAGACAAACAGATTATACCCATTAATAAAATTCAAACGGACCCCGCATTTATTTCTCAAAAAAATCATGCCTGACGGGGTTAAGTGGAGTATGTTTCAAGGGAGTACACGCGAGTCAATTCTGTCATGATTGTCAGACACATGTTGTCGATGAACAGGAAACGCCTATGTCGCAACCTTGTTTTGATGCGTTAAATGTAATTAAAACACCCGTGTGGCTCGTTTTACCCGTGTCGGAAAAGATCATTTTTGCGAATGTGTCCGCAACGCAGATCATGGGGGATAAAACGCTCGATGACCTGCGCAAAGGGATCTACTCTGCCAGTGCGCAAACCGTCCTGTCGATGTATGTATCTGAACTGAAAACAGAGCAGGAGATCGTCGAAATCTGGACAACGAGCCGGGATGGACAGGATACGCCGTTAAGCTGTCGCCTCTCGCTTGCCCACTACGCGCCCTGGGGCGATGTGATTGTTTTCGAGGGCATCTCCCAGCAAATACTCTCAGGATTGAAGGCCAGCCGTTCCGCTACCTACCGGCGGAAAAAGCAGGGTTTTTATGCGCGCTTTTTTCTGACCAACAGCGCCCCGATGCTGTTAATCGATCCGGCCCGCGACGGTCAAATCGTCGATGCGAATCTGGCCGCGCTCAATTTTTATGGTTATTCACATGATGACATGTGCAGTAAGCATACCTGGGAAATCAATACGCTGGGGCGAGATGTGATGCCCATTATGACTGCGATTGCCGCGCTGCCCGGTGGTCATAAGCCGCTCAATTTTGTTCACCGCCTTGCCGATGGATCCACCCGCCACGTTCAGACGTATGCCGGGCCCATTGAGATCTACGGTGACAAGCTGATGCTGTGCATCATCCACGATATCACCGAGCAAAAAAGGCTGGAGCAGGAGCTGGAACATGCGGCGTTACGTGACTCCATGACCGGGCTACTCAACAGGCGCCAGTTCTACGCGATAACCGATCAAAGCAACCTGAATACACTTCCCGCGCAGCAGCAATTTAGCCTGCTGCTGGTGGATACCGACCATTTCAAAAACATTAATGACCTGTTCGGCCATCTGAAAGGCGATGAGGTGCTTATCGCCCTTTCCCGGATGCTGGAAGCCTGTAGTCGGGAGGGCGATATGGTCTTCCGCTGGGGTGGCGAAGAGTTCGTTATCCTGCTGCCCCGCACCTCTCTCGATACCGCGATGCAGATTGCCGAGTCAGTCCGCGCAGCCGTTGCCCGCATTACGATCCCCGGCCTGCCGCGGTTTACCGTCAGCATTGGCGTGGCGCGGCACAATCATGGTGAGAGTATTGACGAGCTGTTTAAGCGTGTGGACGATGCGCTGTATCGCGCTAAAAATGACGGACGCAATAAAGTGCTTGCGGCATGAAACTGGAGTATCCGGAAAAGCCCCGCTACAATGCCCACCTCGAATCAATTAGCGTCAGGTGGGTAAAAGCCGCAATGGGAAAAACAGAAATAATACTCACCTTAATTATTTTACTCCTTATTATATTTGGCTTCTGGTTTATTTTTAGCGGTGAGATCTGGCATCTCGTCGAATTTCTTGAAAATAGCCTTTACCCGACCTTTGACGCACCGTAACGCACGTTTAATCGCTTGTTTCACCTACCGAATATGTCAGCTATCTGCTTCCCTTACAGCCGCGTAAAATACGCGGCGTTATCCTCCAACAACGTTGATAACGAATCACTTATTCATTTGCTTATGTTGCCCGTGCTCTGACGGGCTTTTTTATTTCCGGCAATTCAGCCACGCCAGGCTATATCTTAATCATCTTTATTGATAGAGGTGAGGAAAGATGAGCAAGAAGATCCTGATGCTGGTTGGCGATTACGCCGAAGATTACGAAACCATGGTGCCTTTTCAGGCGTTGCAGATGATTGGCCATCAGGTGGATGCGGTCTGCCCTGACAAACCGAAAGGTGATTACATCATGACGGCAATCCATGACTTTGACGGCGCCCAGACCTACAGCGAAAAGCCCGGTCACCGCTTTACCCTCAACGCCGATTTTTCAGCCGTAAAGGAGCAGGACTACGACGCGCTGCTCATCCCCGGCGGGAGAGCCCCCGAGTATCTGCGGTTAAATGAGGACGTCTTAAAGCTGGTACAGGCATTTGACGCCGCGCGTAAGCCGATTGCCGCAGTGTGCCACGGCCCACAGCTGCTTGCTGCCGCGGGGATCCTGAAAGGACGAACCTGTAGCGCCTACCCGGCCTGCGCGCCTGAAGTCCGTCTCAGCGGCGGACACTACGCCGCTATCGGCATCGATCAGGCCCATGTAGACGGCAATCTGGTGACGGCTCCCGCCTGGCCCGCGCATCCGCAGTGGCTGGCGAAGTTTAATGCGCTATTAGAATAACAGAGACCCGGCATTGGGCCACGCATAGCGGATGAAACCGTACCGCGTATTGCAGACCTGGCGCATTCCCGCGCCGGGTCTCATAAAACATCAGTGCTTCTCGATATACATCGTCCGGCTATACGCCACGTCTTCCGGGTTATTAATAGGGTAGCCTTTCACCCAGGGCTTAATCAGACGACCATTGGTGTACTGGTAAATGGGCGCGATAGGCGCTTTCTCCATGAGGATTTTCTCCGCCATGTTGTAGTCCGTATTACGCGCTTTCGCCGTGGTTTCCAGCGTTGCCTGGTGGATAATTTTATCGTAGGCCGGGTCATTGAAACGCGAGATATTACCGCTGTGGGTTGAGGTCAGCAGGGACAGGAAGGTCGACGGCTCGTTGTAATCGCCTACCCATGACGCGCGGATCACGTCAAAATTGCCGGTATTACGGCTGTCGATATAGGTTTTCCACTCCTGGTTTTGCAGTTTGACGTCCACACCGAGATTTTTCTTCCACATGGACGCCACCGCAATGGCGATTTTCTGATGGTTTTCCGAGGTGTTATACAACAGTGTCAACTTCAGCGGACGCTGAGGACCGTAACCTGCGGCCTGGAGCAACGTTTTCGCCTGAGCGTTAAGCTCCTGCTGGGACATCTGCTCGAACGGTGAAGGCTCTGGGGTGAAACCCGCCGTCACGTCAGGGGTGAAATGCCAGGCCGGCTTCTCGCCTGTACCTAATACCTTTTCTGCCATAATGCGGCGATCGATAGTCATGCTCAGCGCAAGACGAACCCGGGCATCGGCCGTCGGGCCCTTTTGCGTGTTAAACGCGTAGTAATAGGTTCCGAGCTGAGGCGGCGTATACACCTGTCCCGGAATGTCCTTCAGGAGCTTCTGATACATGTTTTTCGGGAACGATTCGGTGATATCAATATCCCCCGCCAGATAGCGCTTAGTGGCGGACGATTCCTGATTAATCGGAATGAAGGTCACTTTTTGCAGGACAGTTTTCGCGTTGTCCCAGTAGTGCGTATTCGGCACGACAACCAGTTTTTCATTCACCACGCGGTCGTTCAGGACGTACGCGCCGTTACCCACCAGGGCGCCCGGACGCGTCCACTCTTTCCCGCTTTCAACGTTCGCTTTTTGCACCGGATAGAAGGCGAAGTTCGCCGTCAGGTTGCTAAACCACGGGAGCGGTTTGTCCAGCTGGACGCGTAAGGTTCTGGCATCCACCGCCGTCACGCCCAGGGTATCTGGCGCCGCTTTGCCATCGATAATGGCCTGCGCGTTGTTGATGCCTGCCAGCGCCGCAAACCAGGCAAACGGAGACGTGGTTTTCGGGTCAACCAGACGCTGCCAGCTGTAGACAAAATCCTGCGCGGTGACGGGCGTACCGTCTGACCATTTCGCGTTATCGCGCAGGGTAAACGTCCAGATACGGTTATCGTTGCTCTGCCAGCGCGTCGCCACGCCCGGGGTCAGCTCCCCTTTCTCGTTCTGATTCACCAGCCCTTCGAAAAGATCGCGAATCACCTGAATCTCGGGTAATCCCACAGCTTTTGCCGGGTCGAGCGAAGCCGGCTCGTCTTTAATATGCCTGACCAGCTCCTGTTTTTGCGCCAGTACCGTGCCCTGGGGCACATCAGCAGCGTACGAGAGTGTAGAGAGTCCGCACAAGTACAGTGCAGCGCAGAGACGCGAAACAGGATGCTTCATAAGATCCCCTTTGATGAATTCAGGTAACAAGCAGATGCGTAATTATTTGTTTCGAAACAGAGAAATGCAAATATCTTCGTCAGGAATAGTGATTTGAGGCAATTCTCAACCGTTACGGAAACTATTTGATTAACAGCGAGTTTTGCACAACACTGCCAGTAGAGACTTATTTATCAGGATTTCGTATGGCAATCACCCGACCACGAGCGGAGCGCGGAGCCTTTCCGCCGGGCGCTGAGCAATATGGCCGCTCATTTTTAGGCGCATCGCTGATCTGGTTCCCGGCGCCCGATGCCGATCGCAGCAGCGGTTTGATCATTGCCGGCACGCACGGAGATGAGAACTCGTCCATCGTCACGCTTTCCTGCGCGCTGCGGACGCTGACGCCTTCATTGCGACGTCACCACGTGATTCTTGCCGTCAATCCGGACGGCTGTCAGCTTGGTTTACGGGCGAATGCGAGGGGAGTCGACCTGAACCGTAATTTCCCGGCGGCAAACTGGCGCGCCGGCGAAACGGTTTATCGCTGGAACAGCTCCGCCGAGGAGCGGGACGTGGTGCTGCTGACGGGAGACAAGCCCGGCTCCGAGCCGGAAACGCAGGCGCTGTGCCAGCTTATCCATAAGATCCACCCCGCATGGGTTGTCTCCTTCCACGATCCGCTGGCCTGCATTGAAGATCCGCGTCACTCCGACCTGAGCGCGTGGCTGGCGCAGGCTTTCGCCCTGCCGCTCGTCACCAGCGTGGGCTATGAAACACCCGGATCGTTCGGTAGCTGGTGCGCCGATTTGAGCCTGCCCTGCATCACCGCTGAATTCCCGCCGATTTCCTCAGACGAAGCCAGCGAAAAATACTTAAACGCGATGATGGAGCTTCTGCGCTGGCAGCCTCAGAGATGAAGCACGCCGCTGGTAAAATTAAGCGCCGGTGAAACGTCAACCGCCAGCCACGTCGGGCCATCCAGATCGGCGAAACGGACCTGATTGACCAGCGGCAGCGCCGCGCCGATCGCCCGGGATGTGCAGAGCATGCATCCCAGCATCAGGGAAAAGCCCTGCGCCTGCGCTTCCGCCGCCAGGGCCAGCGCCTCTGTCAGCCCGCCGGTCTTGTCGAGCTTGATATTGACCATCTCATAGCAGCCCTTTAGCGCGCTCAAATTCTCGCGGGTATGACAGCTTTCATCCGCGCAGACGGGCAGCGGATGGATAAAATTCTTCAGCGCCGCATCATCCTTCGCTGGCAGAGGCTGCTCCAGCATCGCCACGCCCAGGTCAGCCAGCAGCTGGCATCGGGCGGCAAGCCCCTCGGGATGCCACGACTCGTTGGCGTCAACAATCAGCGTGGCCGAGGGAACCGCCGAGCGAATGGCGACCATCCGCTCGCTGATCAGGCGATCGTCGAGCTTCACTTTTAACAGCGTGGCCCCGGCGTCATAGAGCGCTTTTGCGCTGGCGGCCATCTGCTCCGGCTCACCAATCACGACCGTTTGCGCCGTCACGACGGACTCCGGCAGCGCCACACCCAGCAAGGACGTCAGCGATTGCTGGTGCCTGGCGGCCTCAAGGCTCCAGAGCGCGCAGTCGATAGCATTACGTGCTGCCCCGGCGGGTAAACGCTGCTGTAACGCCTCGCGCGTGAGCCCTTTTTGCAGCTCTGGCACCAGGGTCATGATATGCGCCATCACCGAAGCAGGACTTTCTCCGTAGCGCGGGTAAGGCGTACATTCCCCAACGCCTTTAAACCCCTCTTCTTCGATTTCGACTACGACCACGCTGGCTTCACTTCGACTGCCGCGGGAGATCACAAACGGGGTATGCAATGGCCAGGCTTCTTCATAGACCTTAACGCTTCTCATCACTGACTCCTTGCAGCCCGGAAAGGCGAAAAATTTGGTTTGCCGTGTTATCCGCTGATGGCATACACTAGCCCCGACGTTAACTATATGTAAACAGGAAGATATCTATGTCACAACTCGTTCATTTCCAGGGCAACCCGGTTGCTGTTGCAGGTTCCATTCCGCAGGCTGGCAGCAAAGCGCAGGCTTTTACTCTGGTGGCTAAAGATCTGTCTGACGTCACACTGGCTCAGTTTGCGGGTAAACGCAAAGTACTGAACATTTTCCCAAGCATTGATACCGGCGTTTGTGCCGCGTCCGTGCGTAAATTCAACCAGCTGGCGACTGAAATGGACAACACCGTTGTGCTGTGCATTTCCGCTGACCTGCCGTTTGCCCAGTCCCGTTTCTGCGGTGCCGAAGGCCTGAGCAACGTTATTACCCTCTCCACCCTGCGCAGCGCAGATTTCCTCGAGAAATACGGCGTCAGCATCGCGGAAGGCCCACTGAAAGGTCTGGCAGCACGTGCCGTACTGGTTCTGGATGAAAACGACACCGTTGTCTTCAGCGAACTGGTTAACGAAATCACCACCGAGCCGGACTACACTGCCGCGCTGGACGTGCTGAAAGCATAATAAGTACTTAGCATTCTATACAACTTAATCTCAACCTCGCCGCGGCGGGGTTTTTTATTATCTCAAAGCTGAATCGTTAAAGCATAAATATTCACAAATCACATTATTCATGCAATAAAAACGGCGACGCGTAACATTAACGTGATCAATAACGCATAATAATCTTTAAATTCCCCTATTTTCATCCCCAGTGAAGCACATCACATTTCCCTTTTTGTCTAAACATTAGATTTGCTTACGAAAGAAAATAATCGTTTCAGCAAAAAGGATAATATATGAAGATTAAATTCGCTTTTACGCTCCTTGCGGTACTGATTTCTGGCCATGCAGCGGCTAAAACCTGGGTGCTGACAAGCGCTGAAAGCAGCGTAGAGAAAGGAAACTGGAAGATTTCCAGTGATGAGCTGAAAGTTAAAAATCAAACGTTCAGCATTGAGCAAAAAGTCTTGCATGGTGGTAAACAGGAAGGCAGCAAAGTCATCATAATTAGCAGCAAAGATGGCCTGACGATTACCCTGAGCCCGACCCGCGGGATGAACCTTCTCCATGTTGAAGGCTTTGGCACCCGACTGGGGTGGAATTCGCCCGTTAAAGAGGTTGTTAATCCGGCCTACATCAACCTTGAAAGCCGCAACGGTCTCGGCTGGCTGGATGGTTTCAACGAGATGATGGTGCGCTGTGGCTATGAGTGGACAGGACATCCGGTCACCGCTGACGGGCAAATTTACACCCTGCACGGCAGGGCCGGTAATACCCCCGTTTCGCAGGTTGAGGTTGAAATCGCCGATGCTGCTCCGCATGAGATCCGCGTTCGCGGTTTGATCAAAGAGAGCACGTTTAAAAAATCGGATCTGCAAACCATGACCGAACTGCGTTACGTTCCCGGAACCAACCAGTTCAGCCTGCATGATGTTCTGACCAACCATGCGGATTACCCTCATGATTACCAAATCATCTATCACAGCAACTTCGGCACGCCGATCCTCGAAGAAGGCGCGCGTTTCCTTGCGCCGGCGGCGAGCGTGAGCCCATTCAATGACTACGCCAAAGCGGGGGTTAACGACTGGCAAACCTATGCCGGGCCGACAAAAGGCTTTGATGAGATGGTCTTTAACATTAAACCGCTCGCGGACAATAACCACGAAACGCTTGCAGCGGTGGTCAATAAAGCCGGAGATAAAGGCGCGTCAATCCAGTTTGATACCCGCCAGCTGCCCGTGCTGACCTTGTGGAAGAACACCGACACGCTGAAGCAGGGCTACGTCACGGGCATTGAGCCGGGCACCAGCTACGCCTACCCCGTTACGATTGAACGCGAGCAGAAGCGGGTTAAGCAGCTGCAGCCCGGTGCCAGCGCGCAGTTTGACCTGACCTATACCCTGCTGCACAGCCCGCAGCAGGTGAAAGAGGTCGAAAACAGGATTGCATCGATTCAGGGAGAGACAAAAACAGAAATCGTTAACACGCCGATGGCGAAGGAATAACCATAAAGCAAAAAGCCTCTTTACAGAGGCTTTTTTGTTATTAGTCGCCTTTCTTATGATTCAAACCGTACTCGCGCAGCTTGTTGGCGATCGCGGTATGCGAGACGCCAAGACGTTTTGCCAGCTTGCGGGTGCTGGGATAGCTGCGGTACAGCTGCGTCAGCACTGAGCGCTCAAAACGGCTGGTGATATCGTCCAGCGAACCTTCCATCGCCTCTTCGCCGACCGATACCGTCCCCGCGTCGTAATCAGGCAACAGAATATCCTGCGGACGCAGTTCATAACCTTCCAGCTGGGTCAGCGCGCGATAAACGGCGTTTTTAAGCTGGCGAATGTTGCCCGGCCAGCCGTAGCGCATAAGCACCGTGCCGAGATCGGCAGACAGCTTCGGACGCGGCACCCCCTGCTCGTCGGCAAAGCGGGCAACGAACAGCTCCGTTAGCGGCATGATGTCCTGCGGACAATCGCGCAGCGGTGGAATATTCAGCGTCAGGACGTTGAGGCGGTAATAGAGATCCTCGCGGAAGATCCCTTTTTGCACCAGCTCAACCAGGTTTTTCTGGGTGGCGCAAATGACGCGCACGTCCACATGCACTTCGTGATCCTCACCGACGCGGCGGAAGGTTCCGTCATTCAGGAAACGCAGCAGCTTAGCCTGCATACGCGGCGACATTTCGCCGATTTCGTCCAGCAGCACGGAGCCGCCGTTAGCCTGCTCGAAGAACCCTTTCTTGCCTTCCGGCGCGTGGCCAAACAGCTCGCTTTCAACGGCATCTTCCGGAATAGAGGCGCAGTTAAGTGCCAGATAAGGCTTAGCCGCACGCGGGCTCGCCAGATGCACCGCGTGAGCCAGTAGGTCTTTCCCGGTGCCGGTATCCCCGGTAATCAGCAGCGGTGCGGTCAGGCTTGCGAGCTTGCGCGCCTGATCAACCACATGGCGCATTTTCGGGCTGACGGCAATAATCTGGCTGAACGCGCCGACATCCTGACTGGAGAGGTTTTGCAGCTGGCGACCCATGCGTAACGTCGAGCGCAGCATGATCACCGCCCCGGTCAACACGCGGGTATTCCCTTCCCCTTTCAGATAGACCGGCGTGATCTCCATCAGGAAATTCTGCCCGTTAATCACCACATGCTCGCTAAGCGTGTTCTGCGGATTGCTGTCCAGCCAGCGCTGGAAGTTAAAGCCGGGGATCAGCTGCGCGGCGTTATGATTGCTGAGCTTCTCCTGGCTCTGCGCGAAAAGCTGGCAGCTCGCGTGGTTAACGCGCTCAACTTTGCTTTTCAAATCCAGGGAGAGGAACGGCTCCGGCATGGCCTCCAGCAGCGCGCTCAGGGCCAGGTGCTCACGCTCAGAGGGCATCCAGGGAATGGTGCGTACATCCGTAACGCCAGCGATACGGCGGATTTCCGCCATCAGGCTGCTGAAGGTGTTAAATTCAATTTCGGCAAAATTGAGGTAAATTCGCCCGACAGGATCGATCTCAATGCCACGTAAATCAATGCTACGTAAAACAAGAAGATCGAGTAATTCGCGGGTCAGACCGAGACGGTCTTCACAGAAGACTTCAAGACGCATGGGAAATTCACCGTTTTAAGCCAATAACAGTAAAATGATATGTCAGAACACGGTGATCGGGAAGATGGCTGTCAACAAATATTGACAGCCAGCACGATAAGTGAACAAAACCTCACGGAGCGGGTTTCTTATTGAGCGTCTCTTTGAGCTGACCGATCAGTTCGCGCCTGAAATCTCCCAGACGGGGCTTATCGCCGTCAATCCACGGCAGCGGACGGCAGACCTCCATCGCTTTAATCCCCAAACGCGCCGTCAACAATCCCGCGCCGATACCCTGCGCCGCACGGGCAGAAAGACGCGCCGCCAGATCCTGCGACATCCAGTCCATGCCCACTTCGCGCACCAGCTCACTCGCTCCGGCAAACGCGATATTGAGCAGGACCAGTTTGAACAATCTGAGCCGACTGTAATAACCCAGCTCTATGCCGTAAAGGTTCGCGATACGGTTGATCAGGCGCAGGTTACGCCAGGCGATAAAGGCCATATCGACCAGCGCCAGCGGGCTGACGGCAATCATCAGGGTGGATTCCGCCGCAGAGCGGCTAATCTCGCGCCGCGCCTGGGCATCCAGCACCGGCTGAACCATATGGGAATAAAGCGTCACTACTTCCCGGTCATTCTGGGTTTCATGGATGGCGGCATACCAGCGCTGGAGCGCCGGATGCGACTGATCGATTCCGGCCTGGCTGGCCAGCTTTTCACAGAACGCGCGGCCTTTGCCGGTGCCGTGACTATGGAGCAGATCCCGCGCTTCATCACGCTCGTGCGCGCGCTGGCGCAAACGCCAGAGCCGCCGCCACTCGGTGGCAACCGACCCGATACCCGCCCCCACAATCAGCGCGCCTGCGGCACATCCGCCCAGCGCGACCCAGTCCTGAGTTTGCCAGGCATTCATCGTCCACTGCACGCCTTGACCAACCACGCTTACGCCAAACAGCGCCAGCCCGGCGGTGACCATCTTGCGCCACAGGCTGCGCTTTGGACGCAGGGCGGCTTCCACAACCGCCTCTGCCGGACCTTCCTCACCGCCGGGCTCCTCGATCAGGGCCGGGGAAAAGTTATCAGCCTGCGTGCCGCTGAAGGTCTGCGCGGTTTTAAACGCCTCCTGAGGATCCTGCTCAAGCGTTCCGGTAAAGTCTATGCGCGGTTTTAACGGTTCCGTCATCGCAATTTATCTCCAATCAAAAACTCCAGCGCCGCATCCAGACGGATGTGTGGTAATGGCCGATCGACGCTCATTGCCTGAGGGCGGAAGGCTTCAAACTGGAAGCCCTGGTTCTGCCAGAAGGCCTGACCCGGCAGCCGCGCAGGCACTTCCCCCGGATAGACGGTAAGCGGTTCACCGTCGCTGAGCCGGTTCCCGCGTAATGCCGGTATTTTCTCGCCGTTAAGATCGATCAGCCCGCTTTGCGTTGCCTGCACGGACGCAAGCCCAAGGCAATCCATGCCGATCCCTTCGAAGGCGGCGTTTTGCCAGGCGTCCTGAACCAGCTGCTGCAGCAGCGATACCATATTGGCATGCTGATCGACCGTGACGTGATCGGCCTTTGTGGCCGCAAAAAGCAGTTTGTCGATCACCGGAGAGAACAGACGGCGAAACAGCGTCCTCTGCCCGTAGTGGAAACTTTGCATCAGCTGCGTCAGGGCAAGGCGCATATCGTTGAAGGCCTGCGGCCCGCTGTTGAGCGGCTGCAGACAATCCACCAGCACAATCTGACGGTCAAATCGCAAAAAGTGGTTTTTATAGAATCCCTTAACCACTTTTTCACAGTAGTAATTGTAACGCTCGCGCAGCATCCCGGCGTTAGTGTGCCTGTCGGCCTGCGCCAGCTTCGACTCGCCCACCCCGTCCACGTCTGGCCAGGGGAAGAACTGAAGCGCAGGCGCGCCCGCTAAATCACCCGGCAGGACAAAGCGACCCGGCTGAATGAAGTGCAACCCTTCCTGCTTGCACTGATGCAAATACGCCGTCCAGGCTTCGGCAATGGCCGCCAGACGGTTTTCATCGGCCGGTGCAAGCGGGTCCAGGCCTTCGCACAGCTGTCGCCATTTGGCCGACCACCCGGCGCGCTGCCCCTGCAACAACCCCGTCATCTGGCGGGACCAGCTGAGGTAGTCCTGCGCCAGCATCGGCAGGTCGAGCAACCATTCACCGGGGTAATCGACGATTTCAAGGTACAGCGTAGAAGTATCCTTGAAGTGGCGCATCAGGGATTCATTCGAGCGAAAGCGCAGCGCGAGGCGAATCTCACTCACCCCTCGCGTCGGCGTCGGCCACGTGGGCGGATCGCCATAGAGCTGCGCCAGCCCTTCGTCATAGGTAAAGCGTGGAATACCAAAATCACGCTGAGGGACGCGCTTCACGCCCAGCAGGCGTTCTTCCCGCACCGCGCTGAGCAGCGGCAGACGCGCGCCGGCGTGCAGGTTCAGGAGCTGGTTTACCATCGCGGTGATAAACGCCGTCTTACCGCTGCGGCTAAGCCCCGTCACGGCCAGACGCAGATGGCGGTCAACGCCACGGTTCACCAGTGAATTGATTTCGTTTTTAAGTCGCTTCATCGCCGTCCTTCGTTGCCTGGAAGCCTTGAATGCATGGCTTCAGAATACAATAAATGGGGGCAGATCGTTGATTATCAATTCTTATTTATTGCTATTGCCGTTTTCTCTCCAGTAAGATGAACGGCATTGCTGTCAGTCCGGAGTGAGTAAGGTGTATGTCACCCACCATCTATGATATCGCACGGGTTGCGGGCGTATCGAAATCAACCGTTTCCCGCGTTCTGAATAAACAAACGAATATTTCTCCCGAAGCGCGTGAAAAAGTGCTGAAGGCGATTGACGAATTAAATTATCAGCCCAACAAACTGGCCCGCGCCCTGACCTCTTCAGGCTTCGATGCCATTATGGTTATTTCGACCCGTTCAACCAAAACCACTGCCGGAAATCCTTTTTTCTCAGATGTCCTGCATGCCATTACGGCAAAAGCGGAAGAAGAAGGATTTGACGTTATTTTACAAACGTCAAAAAGCAGCGAAGACGATCTGCTGAAATGTGTGAGTAAAATAAAACAGAAGATGATCAAAGGGATCATTATGCTGAGCTCACCGGCAAATGAATCATTTTTCACCACGCTGGATGCGTATGGCGTACCGGTAGTAGTTATCGGCAAAGTCGAAGGTGAGTTTCAGAATATTTATTCCGTCGACACGGATAATTTCCATGACAGCGCCACGCTGACCGAAACCTTTATTAAAAACGGACGCCGTAAAATTGCCTGTCTGCATGCCCCGCTTGATTATCATGTTTCGATCGATCGTCTTGAGGGCTATAAAGCCAGTCTGGAAAAGTACCATATTGCCCTCAACCCGGACTGGATCAGGGATGGCGGTTATACCCATGAGAGTGCGCTTACGGCGGCGCTGGAATTGTTGTCTTCACCCACGCCGCCTGATGCAGTATTCGCTACCGACAGCATGAAGTTACTTAGCCTCTATCGCGCGGCGGATGAGTTGAACCTGATGATCCCGGAGCAGGTGGTCATCGCCGGATACAGTGACCCGATGCTGTCTCTCATTTTAACGCCCGCACCTGGCGGCTTCGATATCCCGACCCGAAAACTGGGCGAAGAGAGCTGCGATCTTCTTTTCAGGCGTATTGCGGGTCAGCCCGCACCGCAAAAAGTTCTCGTTGATACCCACTTTTTACTGGCGGCCTCGCTGCGCTAAAAGCAGGGGCTTAGCGCCCCTGGCGTGCCCTCGGTCAGAACGCGTAATTTACCCCAACGCCCGCATAGTGGAAGCGGTCGTTTTTACCCTCGTCATGGTTTTCCCATTCATAGGCGTATTCAAGCGTCATGGATAAACCGTTGTTGAAGTCATAGGCATACTGCATACCCAGGCGGTTGAAATCATGTCCTTCACGCTCAGGATCGTCCTGCCAGTCCCAGTTCGACCAGCGATCGAGCCCCAGTCGTGTATAAGGCGTTAAGGTCGTCTGGCCCAATGAAATAGGCAGATAGGCGCGAATTTCCTGGGTGGAGAATTCGCCGTTATTACGCGAACCGTTCATATTGAAACCGCGCTCTAAATAGTAATTCACTTTAGCCGCAAAGGTTTCGTTAATGGTCCAGGTAAAGCCCGTTTCGGTTTCAACGCGGCTATCAGAATAACCGGTTTTCTCCAGATCGTTGGCAAACTGATACATGGCAAACCAGCCGCCAAAGCGCCAGTCATCGGTTAATTTAATATCCCAGTCAGGTTGAACTTTGTAGCGCTGCATATTCGCGCTGCCGTCTTTGGCTCCGTGTTCATCTTTAAAGTGGTAGCCATAATTACGGAAACCACCGGTCAGACCGAAAGTAAAATCATCGGTTCCGATAAAGCGATAGCGTAATTCAAATTCAGGACGGTCGAAATAGGTTCCACGGGTCATACTGCTGTAATCAACCGGCCCCTCCTGATACATCGCCAGCGAAATAGTCCAGGCATCCCAGGTTGCATTAAACCACACGGAAGGTTCATATAATCCATCTTTATCGTCGCCCTGCCCCTCAACGTTTTCGATTTCATACATCGCGCCGATATTAAATTCCCACTGTTTCGCTGTTTCTGATGCTTGTGCACAGCTAACCCCTGCGCACAGCACGAGCGCAGCACTTCTTAGTAGAGTACTCATTTAATTTTCCCTTTATAAGTAACAAACAAAAAAACCGGAAATTTGCATTTCCGGCGAACACCTTTCTTATCTAATAGCCGCTTCAGTTTCAGCGTCGAAGAAATGGCACTTGTTCATATCGAACTGGATGTCGATATTATCCCCAGCGGCATAATCATTCGCCGCGCCAGCGCGCACAACCAGCTCATGGCCCCCAACGGTGGCGTAAAGCATGAACTCCGCGCCGGTCAGTTCGGCTACGCTGACTTTCGCCGCGATATTCTCACCTCGGCTCTGCAGCGTGAGAATATCTTCCGGGCGGATCCCAAAGACCACGGCTTTGCGCTGATACCCTGCGACATTCAGTGAAGCGAGCTTGTCCTCCGGGATCGCCAGACGCAGCGTTTCCGTAACAAAATAGCGATCGTCGATAGCGCCGCGAATAAAGTTCATGGCTGGCGATCCAATAAATCCTGCAACAAACATGTTTGCCGGTTCGTTGTACACCTGCTTCGGTGCACCGACCTGCTGAATAATGCCGTCTTTTAAGATCACGATGCGGGTCGCCATGGTCATGGCTTCCGTCTGATCGTGGGTCACGTAAATCATGGTGGTGTTGAGCTTCTGGTGCAGCTTGCTGATTTCAGCCCGCATCTGCACGCGAAGCTTGGCATCGAGGTTAGAGAGCGGTTCATCCATCAGGAACACCCCCGCCTCGCGCACGATCGCCCTGCCCAACGCCACGCGCTGACGCTGGCCGCCGGACAGCGCGCCGGGTTTGCGCTTGAGGTACTCGCGTAATCCGAGGATCTGTGCCGCCCAGTTAACGCGGTCTTCGATAACCGCAGGCGCAATTTTTTGCATCTTCAGGCCAAACGCCATGTTGTCGTAGACCGTCATATGCGGATAAAGCGCATAGTTCTGGAAGACCATCGCAATATCGCGAGACTTGGCGGGCACGTCATTCATGCATACCCCGCCAATAATCAGTTCACCGGCGCTGATCTCCTCCAGACCGGCAATCATTCGCAGCGTCGTGGATTTACCGCAGCCCGAAGGCCCAACGAAGACGATGAACTCCTTGTCTTCGATTTCGAGACTGAAATCCTTAACCACGTGGACCTGGTTATCATAGATTTTCTGAATGTGTTTCAGGGACAGTTGAGCCATTGTTAATTCCTTAGCAATACGTCCGGGATGCCCAAAACTCGGTCAGGCATTTCCAGGTCAGTTCCCGCGTAGAATGAAGTTGTAATCCCGAATGGTTCAGGCCAGCTCCAATCCCAACCGATAGCATTCCCGCCGCGTTGATCGCCTCAACGCCTGCAGGTGCATCTTCGATACCTATAGCCGCGTCAGGACGCACATTCAGGCCTGCACAGGCGGCGAGGAAGATCTCCGGGTCTGGTTTTGAGCGGCGAATACGGGAAGCATCGGCGCAAAAATCGAAGGCCTGATCAATGCCCAGCGCGTGCAGGATCCCCGGGGCATTCAGGGAAACGGAGGCGAGCCCAATTTTGACCTTCGCCGCACGGATATCCGCCAGCACGTCGCGAATACCGGGAAGCAGTGAATCCTCCGTCAGCGACGCCAGAGACTGGACATAGAGCGCGTTTTTCTTCGTCGCCAGCGCGAGGCACTGCTCATCGCTAAACGTCCCCTCTTTCCCGCCATGCTTCAGGATGCGCTGAAGGGAATCCATGCGGCTAATGCCCTTCAGCTGTTCGTTAAACGCTTCGTCGAAGGTGATGCCGATTTCATCCGCCACTGCACGCCAGGCCAGAAAATGGAGGAGTGCGGTATCGGTGATCACACCGTCCAGATCGAATACAACAGCCTTAAGCATCATGGCGCCTCTCCGTGGTAGCGGTCCCATTTTCAGATGCAAGAAAATCCTTATAAGCGCAAATTTTCCGCCCCGATACATGTAGCGTTTTGCCCCACAGCGTCAGCGTGGCAGGTGCCGAAGCTTCTATGGTTAACACCTCATTTTCATAGGTGAAGTGCAGCGTTGCGTTCCGCCAGCGAAGAGGGAATGTGAGTTTTTGCCAGTGAGCTGGCAGTTTCGGCGCAAGATGCAGCTCCCCTTCAACAATCTGCACACCGGCAAATCCCTGAATGACGCCGGACCAGATAGCGCCGGTCGCAGCGGCGTGAATTCCGTCATCGCAGCTGTGCGGGTCGTCCCCAAGATCAATGGCGACGCCATCGCGCCAGAAGGCGTAGGCACCCTCGACGTCACCACAGCGGGCAGTCACAATGCCGTGAATGGCCTTGCTCAGCGAAGAATCATGGATCGTGCGGGGCTCGTAGAACGCCAGATTGGCGGCGCACTGCTGCGGGGTAAACCGCTCCGGCAACAGGTAGGTAAGCATCACCACATCGGCCTGCTTAAGGATCTGCATGTCGTTGACTTCCGCGCGGGAATAATCGAGCAGAATGGTCTGCTTACCCGCTTTGGCTTTGTAGCGGCTCAGATCGATGGCAGGTTTTGCCATAAAGGTATCATCCTGCGGGATCACACCGTCTGAATTGGCCTCCGGCAGCCATAAGCGCGCCAGGAACCGTGTCGCTTTCTGCGTAAAACCTTCATCCTCGCGCCCAAACATCGTCATAAACTGACGAGCGCAGGCGACGTTGTGCCAGGCCAGATAGTTGGTATAAGCGTTGTTGTTCACATGCTCGGTGTATTCGTCAGGTCCGATAACGTCATGGATTTCGAGACGACCATTAATTTCCGTCGCGCGGCCCATCCAGAACGCAGCGGTTTCCATCAAGAGCGTCAGACCTTCATTCCGCATAAAGGTCTCATCGTGCGTCGCCTGCCAGTAAGCGACGACGGCCCAGGCGATGTCCGCCACGATGTGGTGTTCCGCCAGCGCGGAGGCCACCTTCTGACGCGTGCCGGTTCGGATGTTGATAGCCGCGAACTCCGGCGTCTCTTCCAGCCCGCTGGCGGCGCTTTCCCATGGAAACAACGCGCCGGGCCAGCCGTTGCGACGGGCTTTTTCCCGCGCCCCGGCCAGGTTGAGCCAACGATAGCGCAGCAGGCTACGGGCGGTCTGGGGACGCGTGAAGAGATGGAAAGGCAGCAGGAAAATTTCGGTATCCCAAAAGACGTGGCCTTTATACCCCTCTCCAGTCAGCCCTTTGGCGGCGATACTGCTTCGCTCATCATGGGCTGGCGTCATGGTCGTCAAATGCCAGACGGCGTAATCCAGCGCCATCTGATCCTGATGTTCCGTAGAATCAACCTCCACCCGAGCGTCACGCCAGACCTCTTGCCAGGCACAAGCCGAACTCTCAAGCAAGGCGTCGTAGCCTCTTGCCGCACAGACTTTGAGATCGGCCAGCGCGTTGCGGGCGAAAGAGGCCTGCGACAGTGCCTTATCACTGCGATGTGCAACCCAGACGATTTTTTCAAGCGTGACAGTGTCACCCTTCGCAATCGTCAGCGAATGATGAGCGCTGAGACGACGATTTTTTGCGGTGAAACAGCTGTCGCTCTTGGCTGAGAGCTGACAATACGCTGAAACAACAATCTCAGACGCGCGGTCCTGCGTTTCATACACGCCCTGCATGTATTCCTGATCGAACACTCTGACCGACACTTCATCCAGATGCTGTCTGCCGCTGTTCGTTTGCGTTGCGTCAATGCCGGTTTGCAGCACGGCGTGCGTGACGGCATCGAGCGGCGTGATGGAAAGCTGCATGGCCACTAAGGGCAACTGGACCAGCGACACAAAACGACGGCTCTCCAGACGATAGCGCTTCCCGTCAGACGAGCGCCAGACGACGCTGCGACGAAGTTCGCCATTGGCAAACGCCAGCTCGCGCTGCCACTCGAGGATTTCGCCTGACAGGAGCGTGAAATTGACGCCATCCAGCTCAACATCAATACCGATGATATCCGGCAGATTGACCAGCTCAGTGGTCTCGTTGCGACCAGCACGATGATAGAGACCCGCAAGATACATGCCTCTGGTTTGCTGGGTGTAATCTTCTTCGTGCGCAGCGCGGATACCCATGTAGCCATTACCACAGGCCATAATGGAGGCGTATTTATTCAGGCTGTGTGGACAAAAGCCTGGGTCGGTTAATACAGACACGTTTAGCATAACGTCACGCTTTCCCCTGTTTCTGCAGATTCATACAGCGCGGCGACAAGCTGCTGGATAACCAGCCCCTGCTCTGCATCAGCGATCATGACGGGCTCTCCCTGCACATGCCGCACAAAGGCATCCATACTGCGCATATGACGCCGATCGTCAGCCTCTTCACGCTGCGTGAGGGTGACTAAAGTCCCGGCTTCGTCGTTGTAGATGTGCGCCGGGAACAGCATGGCGCCCGCCTTTTCACCGCAAAATGCGACGTTCATGATGGATTGTTCACGGATATTGAGCGCAAACGACGTGTCCAGACGCAGAATGCCGCCGTTGCAAAATTCAATGGTGCCAAACAGGGCATCTTCAACGGTAAACTGCGTGGGATCCCACGCGCCAAACTGGCCGCTGCTTTTACGGTTTCCCAGCCTCTGGAAGCTGTGTGCCGTCACCTTTTTTACCGCCGGGAACCCCAGCACGTACATCGCGGCATCGAGCATATGGATGCCGATATCAATCAGCGGCCCACCGCCCTGTAGCGTTTTGTTGGTAAAGACGCCCCAGCCGGGAACCCCGCAGCGGCGTAGCGCCTGCGCAGTGGTGTAATAAATTTCTCCCAGCGCCCCCTTCATCACGGCCTCACGCAGCAGTTGCGTATCGAGAGCAAAGCGATGGTGAAAATCATACGCCAGCACTTTTCCCGCCTTGCGCGCGGCCATGCGCATCCGATCGGCCTCCTGCGGCGTCATAGCAGGTGGTTTTTCACACATCACGTGGCAGCCAGCTTCCAGCGCTGCCATGACGTGCTCGAAATGGAACCGGTTAGGCGAACAGACGCTCACCACATCCGGCTTAACCGCCTCGAGCATGTCTCGCGCATCCTGCCATACCGAGGAAATACCATGACGTTCCGCAAACGCCAGAGCCTGTTCAGGATGGCTGTCCATGACAGCCACCATCTGAACATCACTGCGCGTGGCGTAATACGAGGCATGCACTTTATCCGCGACCTGCCCGGCGCCAATGATGGCGACGCGCAGAGGCGAAGGTGTAGAAGCACTCATCACGCTCGTCATCCTTAGCATTCACGCAAGTAAGTGAGCGAATCCCGGTATGCCTGAGCCGGATCCTCGGCGCGAACACGGCACTCATACACCACGTAACCCTGGTAGTTATCGGCACGCAGCTGATCGAACAGGCTGGCAAAATCGAGGCTACCGCTGCCCGGCTGGTAGCGGTGGTTATCTGCAATGTGCACATGGCCCAGCAGATCGCGGTGCTGATGCAGCGCATCCGTCAGCGAGTCTTCTTCGATGTTCATATGATAGAAATCGCCGATGATCTGCACGTGCTTCAGACCGTTCTCTTCGATATAGCGACGCGCGTCAGCCAGGGTGTTGATCATGTGATCCTGATAGCGGTTCAGCGGCTCCAGGTAGACGGTTGTTCCGGTGCGCGCCGCCACCTCATCCAGCCAGCGCAGGGAGGCGCTTACGGCTTTGTGGTCACCGTCCAGGCTGCGTGGAGAGGTCATTGGTGGCAGACGGAAGGTAAACATCCCCCAGGCAGCAGGCACGATAATGCCCTTTCCGCCGACTTCAGCCAGCGCTTCCAGAATGCGTTCGATCTGCTGTAACCCGTTCAGACGGCGTTCTTCGATGAAATCACCGATCCAGCCATCGTATCCGCCACATGCTGTCGTCACCGGCAGACCGGTAGCTTTGATGGCCGCTTTCACTTCATCGAGGTTTTCCACCAGCAGGCGGCCGTCAATTTCGTAGCCATCAAAACCCATTGCTTTGATGTACTCGAATTTCTCCATGATGCTGGTCGGGAAAAAGGCCTGGTTTTGTGTTGCGATCTTCATGATTTGCTGTCCTTAGCTTAAAAAGTGACGCCCAGTTTGATACTGAGTTCCGGGTGCTGATCGACATACTTCATATAGCTTTCCGGGGTGGTGTCGAAGGTCACGACCGGGTCGATCAGATCTTCACAATTCAGATAACCGTTCATCAGCAATTCCCAGCAGGTCTCTTCAATACGCTTGCGGCTCCAGCGCGGGTAGTCCGGGTTGGGTTCGCTGCAGGCGCGGGAGAAGACAATCTTCGCGTTATTGAAATGCGCTTCGCGGCCGAGGTTAAAGCCTTCCGCGAACGGTTTTGCGAAAGCTACATAGGAGATGGTGCCGCCGTAGGCAAGTCCGCGCAGCGCGGACTGCAGCGCATCTGCAAAGCCGCTGGTTTCGATGATCGCGTCCGCGCCCTGCTTCCCGGTCAGCTTTTTGATTTCCAGACCGACATCAGTGCCTATTGGGTTCAGACAGTGGTCTGCCCCATGACGACGGGCGATCTCACAGCGGTGTTCGATTGGATCAACGCCGATAACCACTGACGCACCGGCTTTTTTCGCCAGCTGAATCGCAATCTGCCCAATGGCTCCCAGACCGACCACGACCACAAAGTCGCCCACGCGGACGTTGGCATCACGCACGCCGCTCATGGCGAACTGCGCCGGATCGTAGCAAACGGCGTTTTTCCAGGACGCACCCTGCGGCATTTTGCGCAGCTTGTAGTTGTTCACCGCGTTAACGATCACCGTTTCCTGCAGCGGGCCGTAGCAGCAGACGCTGTCGCCGATCTGATATTCCGTGACGTCATCACCGCATTCGATAATCTCGCCAACAATCATATTGCCCAGCTGAAACTTACCGAATTCGATCCCGCGGGGCGCCCCTTCTTCACGCGGCGTGAACATCTGCCACTCCGCGTTGAACTCTTCGTCAATAAACGGGCTTGCCGCGCGGAAATCCACGACTTCAGTGCCGTGCTTCGGCGCGCCAAAGCGTGAACGAATTTTCACTTCATGTGCTCCCACAGCACGATCTTCATATTCCACCAGCGCCGCCACGCGTGGCGCTGTCGCTACTAATTTTTTCATGACTGACTCCTTGTTAAAATTGGCCGCCTCAGCCCTTCACGCCACCGGCGGTCAAACCACTTTTAATAAAACGTTCAGACAGGGCGTACATGATGACCACCGGAAGCGCCGTCACCAGCGATGCCGCCATCATGCGACCCCAGATGTAATCTGGCGTGCTAAAGAGCGTGTTCAGCCCGACCGGCAAGGTGAAATTGCTGGCGCTGGACAGGAAAATGGACGCAAACAGATAGTCGTTCCACGCCACCATGAAGCAGTAGACAAACACCGATACGAGCCCGGAAATCGCCAGCGGCACGGTGATGCGGAAGATGATTTGCAGGCGGTTAAGGCCGTCCATCATCGCGGCTTCTTCGATTTCGTCCGGGATGGTGTCGAAATAGCTGCGCAGCATGAACACCGCTGTCGGTAACGTTTGGGTCACCATGGTGATAATCAGCGCCAGCTCGGTGTCGTAGATCCCAAGGGCAGTGATGATTTTGAACAGCGGCACCACCAGCAATATTCCGGAGAACATGTAGACGGTGTAAAAACTCGCGTTGATCGTCGTGCGGCCTTTAAAACGCAGTTTGGACAAGGCGTAAGCCCCCAGCGTGCCGAGAAACACGGCAATCACCGAGGAGATCAGCGACACCACCATGCTGTTTTTGAAATAGTCCACAAACGGGAAAATCAGCGGGTTAAAGATGTCGACGTAATGCTGCAGCGTCCACGCCTGCGGCAAAATGGTCGGGTTAAGCGATATGGCCTCTTTCGCGCTCTTGAATGACGTCATCAGCATCACGAAGAACGGGAATAGCGTGATGACCAGGAACACCGCCAGACCGAGATAAAAACCAATACGGCTCAGTACGCGTTTATTTGTTGCCATTGAGGTTTACCCTTTTTCTGGTCAGCAGAATCACCGCGAAGATGATCACGAACAGCACGACGGAGATCGCCGCAGCCTTACCCAAATCATTGAAAGCGAATGCGGTTTTGTAGAGGTAGACGCCCAAAATATCGACCTTGGTCGTCAACAGATAGACATCCGCAAACATGTAGAACATCCAGATAGTGCGGAGCGTCACTACCGTTGCCAGCACCGGCATAATCGCGGGCAGCGTAACGATTCGAAAACGCTGCCACGCATTCGCGCCGTCCATTTCCGCCGCTTCATACAGCGACTTATCAATGGTCTGCAAAATCGCGAGGAACGAAATGAACGCGTACGGGAAGTAGCGCCAGATGGCGAACAGCACCACCAGCACAAAGCTGCTGCCAGGATTGTCGAACCACAGGGGTGCCTGGTCATACAGATGCAGCAGGTCAACGCCCAGATAGTTCACAATGCCGTAGCCGTTGTTGAACATGTATTTCCATGCAAACACCAGCGAAATGGACGGGGTGACGTAGGACAAAATCACCAGTGAACGTGCCGTTTTCCGCAGACGGAATTCACGGTTAAAGAAGATCGCAACCGCCAGCCCCAACCCCGTGCTGCCGATCACCACCAGCGCGGTGTACCAGAACGTCATCCACAGCGAGTGCCAGAATGCTGCATCACTGAGAATGCGAATGTAATTATCCAGCCCGACAAACACAGCGCTAATGCGCGGGTTAAGCGGCAGACGTAAGAAACTGATTTCAATATTGGAAATCATTGGCCACGCCACCAGGCCCCCCAGCAAAATCAGGCTGGGGGCCAACAGCAGCATGGCGAAAGGCATATCTGAACGACCAGAAAACAACGTCTTCATAATTTCCTTCCGCAGAGCGCTCCTATCGTTGTGAAATCAGATCGGTCAGACGCTTCTGGCTGTTACTAAGCGTGTTGCTGAGATCTTTTTTCCCCACCGTGACGTTATGCACCATGGAACTGATGATGCCAGACCCGGTAACATCGCCCATGCGTGTGAAGTTTTTGTCCCCCACCGCGCCAAACACCTGCACATTCGGGAACTGCGCAATCAGTTCGTAAGGCAGTTGTCCAAACGCTTTAATCACATCGTTGTTTTTCCAGGTATCGGTGCCCACCACCAGCTTGTTCACCGGCAGTGCCGCGCCGGGCGACATCATGACCCAGTCGGTTGCGTTTTGAGCCTGCTCCATCCAGGTCACAAATTTCTCAGCCGCCTGAGTCTCATCTTCAGTTTGACCGGTGGTAATCGTCAGCGACGTGACCATGCCGTAAACAGCAGAAGAGGTTTCTGTTGGGACGACGAAGCCCAGATTGGCAGGTTTTCCGTCCTGGAATACCGCCGGCAGGATGTAGGTGGAGTAAACCGCCATCGGCGCAGAACCGTTCATGAAGGCATCTTTGATCTCCATGACGTCGTTTGAACCCGGCATGGTGGTCGCGGCCAGATCTTTATAAAACGCCAGGGCTTTTGCCATTTCAGGGGTATCGATGTCGACGTTCCCTTTGGCATCAAAAACGTTCGCGCCGCCGGAAAGCGCAAACTGGGAGAATGCCTGCTCCGTCATCACGCTTTCGGCGGTGGGCAGCGCAATGCCGTAATGTTTTTTAGCCGGGTCGTTGAGCCTCTGGCTGGCTTTCAGCAGCTGTTCCCAGTTATGCGGCTCCTGGATACCCGCCGCAGCAAGCGCATCTTTGTGATACCAGACGCCGGATAGCCAGGCGCTGACTGGCACTCCCGTCCAGGCAGAACCGTCTTCCGTACGAACAACACGCAAAATGCCGTCATAGAAGGTGTCCTCGCCTACCGCTTTAATGGCTTCGCCGATAGCTTTGCGCTCCAGCAGCTGTTCCTTGTCCATAACTTTCGCGTAGTCATGGCTGACCTCAATCACCTCTGGCAGCGCGCCCGTTCTGGCGAGCGTAATGACCTTGGTGTTGTAGGCATCCTCTTCGACCGGCACCTGTTTCACCGTGATGCCGGGGTTCTCTTTCTCGAACTTTTCGATAAGCTTCGTTATAACCGCCTGGCGCTCCTGCTCGACTGACGAGTGCATAAACTCAATAGTGACAGCAGTCTTTTTGTCGTCCTTGCAGCCTGATAACAAGGCGCACGAAACCAGTGCTGAAATCAGCACAATTCTGGGCATTTTCATTTTTAAGGTCCTTTTTAGTTTTCTTTAATCCACAACACCTGCCATGGATGTAGGGTCAGCTTTTTGTCTGTAATATCGTTTCCGGTGATCAAGTCATTTCCGGATTGAATATCGGATTCCGCCGTTTGAATGCCGTCACTGAAATTAAACAGCGCCGTTATTTTTTCACCACAACCCGCCACGCGAACGATTTTTAAAACATGTTCACCTGACGCGCTAAAATAAGCCTCACTGTCAGGGTGAAATGCTTTCTCCGCCCGACGCAGCGCGATTAACTGGCTTAACGAGCAATAGACCTGAGAACGCAGGCTATTTTTATCTTCAAGCTCGCTATCAATTTGCCCTGCCGTGTATTTCTCTCGATTAATCGCACGGTTGTATCCCAGGCGCTCAACACCTGCATAATCATTACGGGAACCGAGAATGCTCTGGATATAAACCGCAGGCACGCCGGGGAAGCTTAAAAGGACGGCATGCGCCAGAATAAAACGGGCAATCCGTTGGCTGTCAGGACTGTTACGCGTACTTAATGCATCCAGATAGGTCACATTAATTTCATAAGGACTGCGTGTGCCATCCGGGTTATTTTTCCAGTTAACCAACGCCCCTTCAGCCTGAAGTTTTTCCACAAGCGAGAGGATTTCCGGCTCGGGTAAAATTCCGCGTAACGGATTCAGACCAATCCCGTCATGCGAGGCCAGGAAGTTAAACCAGGTGGTTTTCGTGGAAGGCAACGTCAGCGACGCCGCCCACTGGCTCAGCGTCCGGACGTTCTGACAATGCACCGCATGCAGCACCAGCGGGGGCAAAGAGAACTGATAAACCATCTGCGCTTCATTTTCACCGTTACCAAAGTAAGCAACGTTATCTTTATGCGGAACGTTCGTCTCGGTGATAATCACCGTTCCCGGGGCGACAGCCTCGGTAATGGCGCGAAAAAGCTGGATGAGCTGATGGGTTTGCTCAAGGTGGATGCAGTTTGTTCCGGGTAGTTTCCACATGAAGCCTACAGCATCCAGACGAATGTATCGCGCCCCTTCAATCAGGTAATGCAGCAGCACGTCGACCATCGCGATCAGCACCTGCGGAGAGGCGAAATTGAGATCAACCTGGTCCTCGCTGAAGGTGGTCCACAGGTGTCGCACGCTGCCGTCATGCAGCGTGAAAGGCGTAAGAAGCGGTAAAGCACGCGGACGCGTCACCGCGGATAAATCTGTTTCAGGATCGACAGAAATAAAGAAATCGCTATATCCAGGAATTTGCTTCAGGTAATTAGCGAACCATTTACTTTTGGCTGACATATGGTTACAGACGAAATCAAACATTAAACTGGCTGACTGTTTTAATTCGGCAACGTCTCGCCACGTTCCGGTTTCCGGTGCAACCTCATGATAATCAATAACAGAAAACCCGTCGTCCGAAGACCATGGATAAAAAGGCAAGAGATGGACATGAGAAAAAGAATGAGAAAGCCACCTGTTATAAAAACGTGTAAAAACAGGCAGCGCCTTCTCCCCTTTCGCTGAAAACTGATCGGCATAGGTGATCAGGACAACGTCTTTTTCATCCCAACCCGTTTTACGTTTTTCCGTAATAACAGAAGCGGCCTTTGCGATATTTTCCAGCAGCACATTAAGATGGGCTTCAGAAAACGTTTCCCCGTAAACAAAATTAATGATCTCTTTAATTTTTGTATCCATTTCATTTTCCATGGTAGCGGTCCCACGAAGTGGCAATCTACTCCCATGAAAAATATCTGTCAACGGACCAGAAAGGAGAAAAAGGTGATTGCAAAGCAGCTCAGCGCAATATTGTGAGCTGCCGCAAAGAAAGAACGGGGAAAAGAGGAAATGCGGTTAACCGTCGCCAGTCCCTCCCCCGTCAGGGAAAGGGCTAACGCCAACGGGAATTATTGGGATAAGTAGCGGCGAGAAAGCCGTTTTGCCACCTTTTGCAACAGCGGTTCGAGCGCCACGGCCAGCACCATTCTGACCGGCTTGCGGGCAACGGATTTAATTGCCCAACCTGCCACACCTGCCGGGCCGAACCGTAACGCGGTCAGCAGGACCAGTTTACCTGCGATTTTCAGGCCGGGTTTTACCTTCTGACCGGCCTGTTGCCAGTGTTGTTTCATCTCATCTCTCTCTTAAAGCTGACGAAAGCGACTTCTCAGCGTAAAGGTATCCGACGTGACATAGCGTTCCATTTCCCGTAGCCGCTTCTCACCGGCGGCGAGTTGCTCATCAACGGCATTGAGAAGATCGCTGCTGGTCGGGGCTCCCTCCGCAGCCAGTTCTCCTTCCGGCATCGGGTCAAGAACAAACGACAGGACGATGTATGCCACCAGGGTAATAAACGCCAGGCCGAAGAAGATCGATAGCACCGCGACCACGCGGACAAGTTTAACCGGGACATCAAGATAGTGAGCCAGCCCGGCGCAAACGCCGCGCACCATGCCCTGCTGTGGAATTCGCCACAGCTTTTTGTTCAGATTCAGTCCAGACATTAACGGTCCCTCCAGTTTGGGTGCTCAGCATCCAGGATGGCTTCCAGCGCCTGAATGCGTTCGCGCATTTTGTTCGCCTCGTCGGAAAGCTGTACCAGACGCTGTTGTTCACTCTGGGAGAGTTCGCCCCGAGAAGAACGGTTGCTGTAGTGCAGCCATAGCCAAATCGGCAAAACGAACAGCACGAAAATTGTCAGGGGAATGGCCAGAAAAAGCGCGCTCATGTGTACTCCTTGTCTTATGATGCGGCACGCTCAGGTGCCGCAGGAATTATTATTGGTTGTCTTGCTTCATTTTGGCTTTCAGTGCCGCCAGCTGCTCGCTGATTTCATCATCAGCCTTCAGATCGGCGAACTGTTGATCCAGCGACTTCTGCTTGCCGATGCCGTGGCTTTCGGCTTCCGCTTCCATGTGGTCGATACGACGTTCAAACGATTCAAAACGCGCCATCGCTTCATCGAGCTTACCGCTGTCCAGCTGACGACGCACGTCGCGGGAGGAGCTTGCCGCCTGGTGACGCAGGGTCAGCGCCTGCTGACGCGCGCGGGTTTCGCTCAGTTTGTTTTCAAGCTCACCAATCTCTTTCTTCATACGGGTGAGCGTGTCGTCCACCAGCGTCACTTCATGCTCGAGCGTCGCGACCATATCGGCCAGCTTCTGTTTTTCGATCAGCGCCGCACGGGCCAGATCTTCTTTATCTTTGCGCAGCGCAAGTTCCGCTTTTTCCTGCCATTCGTTCAGCTGAGCGGTAGCTTGTTCAATGCGACGCGTAAGCTGTTTTTTCTCCGCCAGCGCGCGGGCGGAGGTTGAACGCACTTCAACCAGCGTGTCTTCCATCTCCTGAATCATCAGACGTACCAGCTTCTGCGGATCTTCCGCTTTCTCAAGCAGTGAGTTGATGTTGGCGTTCACGATGTCGGCAAAACGAGAAAAAATACCCATAATCTAATCCTCATAGTTCTGTTATCGGGCGATGCCCTGCTGTACTGATAATACAAACATCATGCCAGGTTTTTATCTTATTGATTTTACTAAGCATGATTGCTTTTTGCGCAGTGAAGAACTATTCTTCCCTGGTGAATATCGCTAAGGAGTGGTTAATTTCATCATGCCCGGATACAAAGACAATTTACTCGGCGAAGCAAACAGCTTTCTCGAAGTGCTGGAACAGGTCTCTCGCCTGGCGCCGCTCAATAAACCGGTGCTGATCATCGGTGAACGTGGAACGGGGAAAGAGCTGATAGCCAACCGTCTGCATTACCTGTCCGGGCGCTGGGATGGCCCATTTATTTCCCTTAACTGCGCGGCGCTGAATGAAAACCTGCTCGACACCGAGCTCTTCGGCCATGAAGCGGGCGCGTTTACCGGTGCCCAGAAACGCCATCCCGGACGCTTTGAGCGCGCCGACGGCGGTACGCTTTTTCTGGATGAGCTGGCCACCGCCCCCATGCTGGTGCAGGAAAAACTGCTGCGCGTGATTGAGTACGGCGAACTGGAGCGCGTCGGCGGTAGCCAGCCGCTGCAGGTTAACGTGCGCCTGGTGTGCGCCACTAACGCCAACCTGCCGGAGATGGTGACTGAGGAGAAATTCCGTGCCGACCTCCTTGACCGCCTGGCCTTTGACGTCGTTCAACTTCCTCCGCTGCGCGAGCGCAAAAGCGACATCATGCTGCTGGCAGACCAGTTTGCGATTCAGATGTGCCGCGAGCTCGGACTGCCGCTGTTCCCCGGCTTCAGCGATTATGCAAAGGAGACGCTGCTCGCTTACCACTGGCCGGGAAATATCCGCGAACTGAAAAACGTCGTGGAGCGTTCCGTCTATCGCCACGGCAGCAGCGAGACCGAACTGGACAACATCATTATCGATCCTTTTCAGCGCAGCGCGCCGTCGCTACCCACACCAACGTCTTCAGGCGATGCCCCTACTCTTCCCCTTGATTTACGCCAGTTCCAGAACGACCAGGAGAAACAGCTGCTGGATCAAAGCCTGAAGACGGCGAAATATAACCAGAAACGGGCGGCTGAACTGCTGGGTCTGACCTACCATCAGTTAAGGGCATTGCTCAAAAAGCATCAAATGCGCTGACAATATCAGCACTTACCCGCAGACATTTTTACGAAGCATGCGTAAGTGCGATACACTTTGCAGATCAAACCTAAAAACCTTAAAAATTATGCGTCTGGTTTTATCGTCCTTTTTTGCTCTCGGTCTGTTTAGCAGCCTGGCCTTTGCCGCGCCCGGGCTAACTCCGCAGCCTGACATTCGTGACAGCGGCTTCGTCTATTGCGTAAGCGGCCAGGTGGACACCTTCAACCCGCAAAAAGCGGGCAGCGGCCTGATCGTGGATACCCTGGCCGCGCAGCTTTACGACCGTCTGCTTGATGTTGATCCGTACACCTACCGTCTTGTGCCTGAGCTTGCGGAAAGCTGGGAAGTGCTGGATAACGGCGCAACCTACCGTTTTCATCTGCGCGATGACGTCGCATTTCAGCGCACGCCGTGGTTTACCCCCACGCGCAAGCTGAACGCAGATGACGTGGTCTTTACCTTCCAGCGCATCTTTAACCGCAACCACCCGTGGCATAACGTTAACGGCAGCAACTTCCCCTATTTCGACAGCCTGCAGTTTGCCGACACCGTCAAGAGCGTGCGCAAGCTGGACAACCGCACGGTTGAATTTACGCTGACGCGCCCGGATGCCTCCTTCCTCTGGCACCTGGCGACCCACTATGCGTCAGTCATGTCCGCTGAATACGCGGCGAACCTGACAAAAAAAGATCGTCAGGAGTTGCTCGATCGTCAGCCGGTTGGCACCGGTCCGTTCCAGCTCGCCGAATACCGCGCCGGGCAATATATTCGTCTGCAGCGTCATGAGCATTTCTGGCGCGGCACTCCGCTGATGCCGCAGGTGGTGGTCGATCTCGGTTCAGGTGGGACAGGACGTCTGTCAAAACTGCTCACCGGGGAGTGCGACGTACTCGCCTGGCCCGCGGCCAGCCAGCTCACCATTTTGCGCGACGATCCGCGCCTGCGCCTGACGTTACGCCCGGGCATGAATATCGCCTATCTGGCCTTTAACACGGATAAGCCGCCGTTGAATAACCCTGCCGTACGTCACGCTCTGGCGCTGGCGATTAACAACCAGCGTTTAATGCAGTCGATCTACTACGGCACGGCGGAAACCGCCGCCTCAATTTTACCGCGCGCCTCGTGGGCCTATGACGGTGAAGCTAAAATTACGGAATACAATCCGGCAAAAGCGCGTGAACAGCTGAAGGCGCTGGGGGCGGAAAACCTCACGTTGCAGCTTTGGGTGCCAACCAGCTCCCAGGCGTGGAACCCGAGCCCGCTCAAGACCGCCGAACTGCTGCAGGCAGATATGGCGCAGGTGGGCGTCAAAGTGATCATCGTACCGGTTGAGGGCCGTTTCCAGGAGGCGCGCCTGATGGACATGAATCATGATTTAACCCTGACCGGCTGGGCGACCGACAGTAACGATCCGGACAGCTTCTTCCGGCCGCTGTTAAGCTGTGCGGCGATAAATTCGCAGACCAACTACGCCCACTGGTGTAACCGGGAGTTTGACGCCGTGCTGCAAAAAGCGCTGGCTTCCCAGCAGCTGGCCTCACGCATCGACGCCTATGATGAAGCGCAGAAGATCCTTGCCCAGGAACTCCCGGTGCTGCCGCTGGCCTCTTCCCTGCGCCTTCAGGCCTATCGTTATGATATTAAAGGCCTGGTGCTGAGCCCGTTCGGCAACGCCTCGTTCGCCGGCGTGTCGCGTGAAAAAGAACAAGAGGTGAAAAAGCCATGATTATTTTTACCTTACGTCGGCTCCTTTTGCTGCTGGTGACGCTCTTTTTCCTGAACTTTGTCGGCTTCAGCCTGAGCTATTTCACGCCCCACGCCCCGCTCCAGGGGTCGTCGCTGTGGGATGCCTGGCTGTTCTGGTTTAACGGGCTGCTGCACTGGGATTTCGGCGTGTCCAGCATTAACGGGCAGCTGATTTCCCAGCAGCTGAAAGAGGTGTTCCCGGCCACGATGGAGCTGTGCATTCTGGCCTTCGGCTTTGCTCTGATGGTCGGAATCCCCGTGGGCATGCTGGCCGGGATCTATCGCAATAAATGGCAGGATAAGTTTATCAGCGCCCTCGCCCTGTTCGGCTTCTCCATCCCGGTTTTCTGGCTGGCGCTGCTGCTAACGCTGTTCTTCTCGCTGACGATGGGCTGGCTGCCGGTTTCGGGTCGCTTTGACCTGCTCTATACGGTTAAAACGGTGACGGGTTTTGCCATCATTGACGCGTGGCTGTCCGATTCGGTGTGGCGCCATGAGATGATCGTCAGCGCCCTGCGCCATATGGTATTGCCGGTACTGACGCTGGCGGTTGCGCCAACAACCGAAGTGATCCGCCTGATGCGCCTGAGCACCATTGAGGTATTTGACCAGAACTACGTCAAAGCCGCCGCCACGCGCGGGCTGTCGCGCCTGACCATCCTGCGCCGCAACGTCCTGCACAACGCGCTGCCGCCGGTAATTCCGCGTCTGGGATTACAGTTTTCCACCATGCTGACGCTGGCCATGATCACCGAGATGGTCTTTAGCTGGCCGGGCCTGGGGCGATGGCTGATTAACGCCATCCGCCAGCAGGACTACGCCGCTATTTCTGCCGGCGTGATGGTGATTGGTTCGCTGGTGATTATTGTTAACGTGTTGTCCGATATTCTGGGTGCCATGGCTAACCCATTGAAGCATAAGGAATGGTATGCCTTACGATAGCGTATACAGTGAAAAGCGCACGCCCGGCGTGCTGCGTACCGTGTGGCGTAAGTTCTACGGTGACACCACGGCTATGATCGGCCTTTACGGCTGCGCCGGCCTGGTGTTGCTTTGCGTCTTTGGCTCGTGGTTTGCGCCGTACGGCATCGACCAGCAGTTCCTTGGCTATCAGCTGCTGCCACCGTCCTGGTCGCGCTACGGTGAAGTCTCTTTCTTCCTGGGAACGGACGACCTCGGACGTGACGTGTTGAGCCGCCTGCTGAGCGGTGCAGCCCCGACGGTCGGCGGCGCATTTGTGGTGACGCTCGCGGCTACGATCTGCGGGCTGGCGCTCGGTATTTTTGCGGGATCCACCCATGGCCTGCGTTCGGCGGTGCTTAACCACATTCTGGATACCCTGCTGTCGATTCCGTCCCTGCTGCTGGCGATCATCGTTGTTGCCTTTGCCGGTCCGCACCTGTCGCACGCCATGTTCGCCGTCTGGCTGGCTATCCTGCCCCGCATCGTGCGCTCGGTTTACAGCATGGTGCATGATGAACTCGAAAAAGAGTACGTCGTTGCCGCGCGTCTGGACGGCGCGACGACCTTCAACATTCTGTGGTTTGCCGTACTGCCCAACATCGCCGCCGGGCTGGTCACAGAGATCACCCGCGCCCTGTCAATGGCGATCCTGGACATCGCGGCGCTCGGCTTCCTCGATCTCGGTGCACAGCTGCCGTCGCCCGAATGGGGTGCGATGCTCGGCGACGCGCTGGAGTTAATCTACGTGGCACCGTGGACGGTCATGCTGCCGGGTGCGGCCATTATGGTGAGCGTGCTGCTTATCAACCTGCTGGGCGACGGTATTCGCCGTGCAATTAACGCGGGGGTGCAATAATGCCGCTTCTTGATATTCGCAACCTCACCATCGAATTCAAAACCGGTGAAGGCTGGGTTAAAGCCGTCGATCGCATCAGTATCACCCTCGCGGAGGGTGAAATTCGCGGGCTGGTGGGGGAATCCGGCTCGGGAAAAAGCCTGATTGCCAAAGCTATATGCGGCGTGGCGAAAGACAACTGGCGCGTGACGGCAGACCGTATGCGTTTTGACGATATCGATCTGCTGCGCCTCTCCCCCCGCGAGCGGCGTAAGCTGGTTGGGCATAACGTCTCGATGATTTTCCAGGAGCCGCAGTCCTGTCTCGATCCGTCCGAACGCGTGGGTAAACAGCTCATGCAGAACATTCCCGGCTGGACCTATAAAGGCCGCTGGTGGCAACGCGTTGGCTGGCGCAAGCGCCGCGCCATCGAGCTTTTACACCGCGTCGGGATCAAAGATCACAAAGATGCGATGCGCAGCTTCCCTTATGAGCTGACCGACGGCGAATGTCAGAAAGTGATGATTGCCATCGCGCTGGCAAATCAGCCGCGTTTGCTGATTGCGGATGAGCCCACCAACGCGATGGAACCCACCACGCAGGCGCAAATTTTCCGGCTGCTGTCGCGTCTCAACCAGAATAACAACACCACCATTTTGCTGATCAGCCATGACCTGCAAATGCTCAGCAAATGGGCGGATAAAATTGACGTGATGTACTGCGGACAAACGGTCGAAACCGCGCCGAGTGAAGATCTTATCACCGCGCCGCACCACCCGTATACGCAGGCGCTTATTCGCGCCATTCCAGATTTTGGCAGCGCGATGCCGCATAAGAGTCGCCTGAATACCCTGCCGGGGGCGATTCCGCTGCTGGAATCCCTGCCGATAGGCTGTCGTCTGGGGCCGCGGTGTCCCTATGCTCAGCGTAAATGTATCGAGACACCACGCCTGACCGGGGCCAAAAATCATTTATACGCCTGTCATTTCCCGCTGAACATGGAGAGAGAGTGAAATGGTCGAAACCTTACTGGAAGTCCGCAACCTGAGTAAGACCTTTCGCTACCGCACGGGGCTGTTTCATCGTCAAACTGTCGACGCGGTGAAGCCGCTGAGCTTTACGCTGCGTGAAAAACAGACCCTGGCGATCATCGGCGAGAACGGTTCCGGGAAATCCACCCTGGCGAAAATGCTCGCTGGCATGGTTGAACCGACTGCAGGCGAAGTGCTGATTGACGATCATCCTCTGACGTTCGGCGACTACTCTTTCCGCAGCCAGCGCATCCGCATGATCTTCCAGGATCCGTCTACCTCGCTTAACCCGCGCCAGCGCATTTCTCAGATCCTCGATTTTCCGCTGCGTCTGAACACCGACCTGGAGCCAGAGGCGCGCCGTAAGCGCGTATTTGAAACCCTGCGTATGGTTGGGCTGTTGCCGGATCACGAAAGCTACTACCCGCATATGCTGGCACCAGGCCAGAAACAGCGTCTGGGTCTGGCGCGTGCGTTGATTTTGCGGCCAAAAGTGATCATTGCGGATGAAGCGCTTGCCTCGCTGGATATGTCGATGCGCTCGCAGCTGATTAACCTGATGCTGGAATTGCAGGAAAAACAGGGGATCTCGTATATCTACGTCACCCAGCATCTGGGAATGATGAAGCACATCAGCGATCAGGTGATGGTCATGCACCAGGGTGAAGTGGTAGAGCGCGGCAGCACGGCGGATGTGATGGCCTCTCCGCTTCATGAACTGACAAAACGGCTGATTGCCGGTCATTTCGGTGAAGCATTAACCGCCGATGCGTGGAGAAAGGACCGCTAAGCGCGACGCTTCACAAAAACTACCCCATTAAATTAAGGATTAAATAGTCTGCGTGCGCTATTTAATCCTTTAATTTTCGTCTCCATCCCTGCTCCATATTTTAAGCAATATCAATCAACAGTTCTTCTCCAGAATATCCGGACATTACGGAGGAGAAGAAATGAACACCGCCACTTACGTTTTAAAATACACAGAGTATCTCATCAGAAAATGCCGCTCATTTTTAGTGACGGACCTGCATTTTCATACCGTGAGGCTTAAAAAATCAACCGGGGAAACTCCTGACATTAACTCGCCCACGACGTTGAGTGAAAAAATATGTCATCGTCTGGTCTATGACCATAATAACTTCTACACGATGCTTGCGGATAAACTCGCCGTTCGGGCATACGTTTCCTCCAGAACAACGCGCGTGAAAACGGTGCCATTAATTGGCGTTTATACCCGGCCGTCGCAGATTGATTTTTCAATTCTTCCTGACAAATTCGTCCTTAAGTGCAACCATGACAGCGGCAGCACAATAATATGTACAAACAAAGCGCAATTTAATGAAAAAGAAGCGTGTAAAAAGCTGAGCCTCGCGTTAAAGAAAAATCTTTACTACACCACGCGCGAATGGCAGTACAAAAACATTACGCCGAGCATACTTTGCGAGCCGTTTGTCGATCTCTTCGACGATGCTGACAGAAACACAACGCCCGAAATGCTGAGGATCCACTGTTTTCATGGCGTTGCCCACTATGTAGAAGCAGATTTTACGGATGATAACGGCAAAGGGTTTATCAACGTTTATGACAGGCAGTGGAACTTACAACCCTTCCGGATGGAATATCCGAATACTTCAGCAACGCCTGGCGAACCGCTCTTGTTCCGTCAGGCACTGTTGGCCTCCCAGGAGCTGGCGGATGGAATTGACTACTGCCGCGTTGACCTTATGCTAAAAAAAGATGAAATCTATTTCAGCGAAATAACCTTAAGCCCAAGACGCGGTAAACTGACGATTACCCCGCAGGAATGGGATGCTAAGTTAGGAAAAATATGGCATTTATCGCCGGCAGGCAGATTTGACCTGCCGCTGAAGCTCACGAGTCGGGCCAGGTGAGCTTAAATATCGAGTGGTTTTGCGTCGATAAGGTATAGGAAACATCGCCACCATGAGCCAGCATGATGGCTTTTACTACCGACAAGCCCAAGCCACAGCCTTCCGGGTTCACATGTCTGGCGCCATTATCGCGCTGAAAGGGCTGAAACAGGAAATCATGAAACTCTCTGGGGATGCCCGGTCCCCCGTCCTGAATAAGGATATAATTGCCTTTATCAGAAACGCCATTTTTCACGATGAGCGTGCGCGAGGTTGAATAGTGTAAGGCATTATCAAATAAAACGGTCAGACACTGATTGATGCGTAATGGATCGAATACGCACTGCTGCTCCCTCAGGTCTGTATTAACGGTAAATTCCTTACGCCTGAACTCGGGCATGAACGTATCGAGTGCGTTCTGTATTGTCCCTTTTAGATCCGTTCTTGACTGGCATAACGTGTATCCCGCCCCGCCATCCGAACTGACAACCCGGAGATCTTCAATCAGGCGGGTTAACCCTTCCGTCTGTTTGAGAAGATTATTAAACAGCACCGGGTCCGGGGTAAAAACGCCGTCAACCAACCCCTGAAGCCGTCCGCGTAAGATCGTGACCGGGGTTCTCAGCTCATGCGCGATAGCGGCATTCCAGGATTTCCTCTGAATATCCAGCGTCTGTAATTTTTCCGCCATTTCATTGAAATCCGTCACCAGGTGATTGATCTCACCCAGCCGGGAACTGGCGCAAAATGCCCTGGCGTCCAGATCGCCCTGAGAAATCTTTTTCAGGCTGGACGCTACCGCGTTTAGCGGGGTGAGTATCCGCGATGAAAGTTTGACCGTGAAAAAGAGGGCAATAATCATACTGATCGTAGTCGCGGTCCCAATCCATGCCCAGTCCCACATCGTCATCTGCTCGTCATCGCCCGCAGCAGGGCCGCCCGGGAGGTGATCCAGAATAAAGGAGTAAAAAAACCAGGAGCCGAGTATGGCGATGGCAATGATCGTAAACGTCAGCAACAGCATATACGTTAAGATCTGACGACTCAGGACAGACTCTTTGTTCATTTCTTTTCCCCAAGCCGGTAGCCCATGCCTCTGATGCTCTCGGGAACACCGTAAAGGCCGGCCAGCTCCAGTTTTTTACGCAACTTGCTCATGTGGCTATCGACCGTTCTGTCGAGTGTATCCCCTTCCGGCAGACACGCGTTGAGTAGCTCTTCGCGTGAGCAGACCTTTCGCGGATATCTCACCAGGTATGTGAGCAATTTAAATTCGGTCGTCGTTAATACCGGGGAGACAACCTCTGCCCCCACGGTGACTTCCACGTAGAAGTCATCCGGGTAGACCGTAATAAATGGCGTTCTGAGCGGCTGGGAACCCGCCTGCTGAAGCGCGGGTTTTGTCCTGCGCAGCACCGCCTCAACCCGGGCGACGACTTCAGAAGGGTTGAAGGGTTTGATCACGTAATCATCCGCGCCCAGCCTCAGCCCCATGAGCTTATCGACATCCTGATCGAGAGCGGAAACCATAATGACGGGGACAGCGCTTTCCTGACGAAGCGTGGTAAGTACGCTCCAGCCGTCACATACGGGCAGGTGAATGTCCAGCAATATGAGATCCGGTTTATGGAGGCGATTGAGCGCTATGGCCTGTTCGCCCTGCCTGGCTCGGAGCGTTTTCATTCCCGAACGCTCTAAGTAGCTCATCAGTATATCGGCGATTTCGTCTTCATCTTCAACAATAAGGATCAGCGTATTTTTGTGCATTTTATCTCCGTGGGTGAAATCCCTTTGAGCACGCTATCAGATATCTTTAGCACAATAAGACACAGCCTCCGCGAAAAAGTGCCGTGGTCACGAAAATTTCCCGGTTGATTTAAATGCCCGGTTATTTCTCCACACAGCCTACACATTCAGTCAATAAAGACTCGACAATGTCCGCGCATAATCGCTATTGAGGCATAGTCCTTTGTGCATTGCGCGTTGCAAATTACCACTGTTTCTTAAAGATTTTATGAAGTTGGCTGAAATAATGAACATGGAACTTTCTAAATATTTCTCTCCTAAAAAACTGGGTATATACTCCCTGTTCCTGCTGCTGTCGTGGGGATTACTTTATACCTGGCTGGTACTGGTGCACAGAATGGATGAAAAAGTCGCCTCGACGCTGCTCTCTTCACCCATTATCTATGGCTGCATCGCATTATCAGTGGTCTCTCTGATGATCCAACATAAAGCCGGCGCGTTGACTGAGCTACTCGTCGTCGCCTTCTGGCTGATGATGATTTTTGTCTATCTCATTATTACGTTCACCGTACTGTTAAACGCGATGCCCGATATCGAAGATCTGATCTTTTACTACGAGTGTTATTTGATCATTTTTTTTGGCGGAGCACCGCTGTACCTCATTATGAGAATGATTTGAGCCGCTGCTCCACACGTCCTCCATAAACCGCCCATGTCCGCTAAACAGGCGCGCGGTAGAGTCTCTACTTCACTCTTTCACACAAAAATAACTCACTGAAAAGTCTGACATGACTTACCCATAATGATGAACCGTAATAATAATTTTCGTTCTTCTGAACCTGCCGGAGTGATGCACTCGCTAAAAAAACTCGCGATACGGCACCGGAAAAAACTGGCTGTCACTTTTTTCCTGGTGGTGGCCGAAAACGTGACGTTTTTACTTTATCCCGTTCTGGCTGGCATCGCGATAAATGCCATCCTCGCCGGTGAAACGCTTAACGCCGCGCTGTATGGCCTGATGGTGCTTTTCATGTGGTTCATCGGTGCGGCCAGACGAAGCGTAGACACGCGCACGTTTACACGCATTTATGCCGGACTCGCGGTTTCCGTCGTCCTGGCACAGCGCAAATACCAGCTTAACCATTCGGCGATCGCCGCCAGGGTAACGCTCTCGCGCGAATATGTGGATTTCTTTGAAATGCACCTTCCCCTGCTTATTACCTCGCTGAGCTCACTTTTTGGTGCCGCAATCATGTTGCTGTTTATTGAATTTTGGGCCGGCGTCATTTGCTTTGCGATTGTATTTATCCTGCTCGGATTTGTCTCAGGATATGCCCGTAAAAATGAATGGCTGTTCATGCGCCTGAATAATCGGCTGGAAAAAGAAGTGGATTATGTCCATAAGGCGGGCACGGCCACGCTTCACCGACATTACTCCACGCTGGCGCGTTTACGTATCGCATTATCTGACCGCGAGGCGTGGGGCTATTTGTGGGTTGGCGTGCTTGTTGCCGCGCTTTTTACGCTGACCATCGTCTGGATGACGCGCTCAACCGGCATCACCGCCGGACATATTTACTCGGTGATGACCTATATGTGGATGTTCGCAACGAGCCTCGATGACGCGCCGCAGCTTCTTGAGAAATTTTCGCAGCTCAGGGATATCGGCAAGCGCGTATCCACTGATGATGAAATTCACGTAACCGGACGTTAATTTAATGCCGCATTTTTTTATTGAACGCCCCGTTTTCGCCTGGGTAGTAGCGCTTTTTATCGTTCTGGCAGGACTCCTGTCTATTCCCCGTTTACCGGTTGCGCAGTATCCGGCGGTAGCACCGCCTGGAATCATTATTTCCGTCAGTTATCCGGGGGCCAGTCCCGATATCATGAACACGTCGGTGGTATCGTTAATCGAGCGCGAAATCTCTGGCGTAGATAATTTGCTCTACTTTGAATCATCCAGTGACACAACCGGTTCGGCATCGATTACCGTCACGTTTAAACCGGGCACGGACATCAAGCTGGCGCAGATGGATCTGCAAAATCAGATTAAGATCGTCGAGCCTCGTCTACCTCAGGCGGTAAGGCAAAACGGGATTAACGTCGAGGCCGCTAACTCTGGCTTTTTAATGATGGTGGGGCTTAAGTCCGCGACGGGTCAATTTGAGGAAGCCGATTTAAGCGACTATTTTGCCAGAAACGTCAGTGACGAGCTTCGTCGCGTGCCCGGCGTAGGGAAAGTTCAGCTGTTTGGCGGCGAAAAAGCGCTGCGCATCTGGTTGGAACCCATGAAGCTCCACGGCTACGGGCTTTCGGTAAGCGATGTTCTTACCGCCGTTGGCCAGCAAAATGCCCTGGTTTCGCCCGGCAAAACGGGAGATGAGCCCGCCGCTGCAGGACAAGGGGTGACGTATCCCATCACCGTGAAGGGACAGCTCTCCTCGGTAGAGGCGTTCAGGAATATCACCCTGAAATCTGACGCATCCGGCGCCCGCCTGAAACTGTCCGACATTGCGCGGATTGAATCTGGTCTGCAAAGCTACGCTTTTGGTATCCGCGAAAATGGCGTGCCCGCAACGGCGGCGGCAATCCAGCTCTCGCCTGGCGCCAACGCAATGAGTACGGCTTCCGGCGTACGGGCGCGCATCGACGAACTTTCCCGGGTGTTACCCGAAGGAATGGCGTTTACGATCCCCTTCGATACCGCGCCGTTTGTGAAACTTTCTATCATGAAGGTTGTTCAGGCATTTGTGGAAGCGATGGTCCTGGTCTTCCTGGTTATGCTGCTGTTTCTGCACAAGATACGCTGTACGCTTATCCCGGCGATTGTTGCTCCCGTCGCCCTTCTTGGCACCTTCACCGTGATGCTGTTGAGCGGCTACTCCATCAATATTCTGACGATGTTCGGCATGGTGCTGGCGATAGGGATTATCGTTGATGATGCCATTGTGGTCGTAGAAAACGTCGAACGGCTGATGGAGGAAAAAAGCCTGTCCCCGCGTGACGCCACGCGGCAAGCCATGCAGGAAATCACCCCGGCGATTATTGGCATCACGCTGGTGCTGACCGCCGTCTTTATCCCCATGGGGTTTGCTGAAGGATCCGTCGGGATTATCTACCGACAATTTTGTATTTCCATGGCGGTCTCCATACTGCTGTCCGCGTTTCTTGCCCTGACGCTGACGCCTGCCCTGTGCGCAACGTTACTCAAGCCGCATAAGGCAGGAAAGAGCGGAGGTGGAAGGTTCGCGGTCGGGTTTAACGCGCGCTTCCGTTCGCTCACCGTCTGCTACGAAGCCGGGCTGGGTGCCGTTCTGAAGCGAACCGGGCGTATGCTGCTCCTGTACGCTGCGCTTTGCGCTGCGCTGTTTTTGGGATTGTCTTCGCTACCGTCGTCTTTTCTGCCGGATGAAGATCAGGGCTACTTTATGTCCTCAATCCAGCTGCCTTCTGATGCCACGATGCAGCGCACCCTCAACGTGGTTAAAAAATTTGAAGAGGAAATTGCGGCCCGGCCGAATATTGAAAGCAACATTATGATCCTGGGCTTTGGATTTTCAGGTTCAGGGCCAAACTCGGCTATGGCCTTCACCACGCTGAAGGACTGGAAAGATCGGCAGGGCTCGACGGCCCAGGGGGAAGCCGACCTTATACAGGCCAGCATGGCGAACGTCTCTGATGCCGTCACGATGAGCCTGCTCCCGCCGGCCATTTCGGATATGGGCACCTCGTCGGGCTTCACCTGGTACGTGCAGGACAGAGCGGGACTGGGCTACGAGGCGTTAAAGCGCGCTGCCGACGCGCTGGTCCTGCAGGCCAACCAGCGCCCTGAACTGAGTGACGTGTATATAGACGGTCTGCCGGAAGGAACAAACCTTGCGCTCCAGGTGGACAGAGAAAAGGCGGAAGCAATGGGCGTCTCGTTTGATGAAATCAACCAGACGCTCTCCGTCACCCTGGGCTCAAATTACGTTAATGACTATACGAACAACGGCCGCGTTCAGCAGGTGATTGTTCAGGCCGATGCGCCCTACCGAATGCAGCCTGAGCAGATACTGACATTATCAGTGAAAAACCGGATGGGGCAGATGGTGCCGGTATCGACGTTTGCCACGCTTTCCTGGCACGTTGCGCCGCAGCAGTTGACGCGTTATCAGGGATATTCGGCTATTCGCATTACCGGAAATGCGGCGCCGGGAGCGTCCAGCGGCACCGCAATGAAGGTTATGGAGAGTTTGTCCAGAGATTTACCTCAGGGCATGGCGGGCGAGTGGGCAGGGAGTTCATTGCAGGAGAGAAAATCGGAATCTCAGCTTCCGGGCCTTATCGTCCTGTCGATACTGGTCGTGTTTATGGTGCTGGCCGCCCTGTATGAGAGCTGGTCTATTCCATTTGCGGTCATGCTGGTCGTTCCGCTGGGCCTTATCGGCGCGGTGATAGCGGTGTCCGTTGCCGACATGACGAATGACGTTTTCTTCAAGGTCGGCCTGATTACGCTTATCGGCCTGTCGGCCAAAAACGCCATTCTGATTGTTGAATTTGCGAGGCAGCTCCATCGCCAGGGGCAGCCCCTGCTGGCGGCAACCATTCATGCCGCCGGCCAGCGCCTGCGCCCTATTCTGATGACGTCGTTAGCCTTCACCTTAGGGGTTGTTCCGTTGATGCTGGCCCATGGGGCGAGCGATAGTACGCAGCATGCCATCGGTACCGGCGTATTTGGCGGGATGATTAGCGGTACGCTTCTCGCCATTTTCTTCGTACCGGTTTTCTTTATCGTCATCGCGCGCTTCATCGACAACCTCAGGAAAGCGTGAATACCCTCGCGGGATCGCGCTTCCTCGCTGGTTGGATGAGGCGAAGCTGTTGCCGGGTGATATACTGGACGAATGCTGAAATTTTGAGCCCCCGCGAGTCCGCGGCGCATTCTTCGGAGCAGGCGTCTTCGGAGAACAGCGAGAAATATCGTGACACAAGGGGCTGTGAGTGGGCTATAATTTCGAGCTAATTTCGAATGATTTTGAAATACTGCCTGTAACGCTATGAATTACAAGGCAAAATTAGCAATGAATATAAGGATTAAAGCTATGGGTTTTCTTTCCGGTAAGCGCATTCTGGTGACTGGCGTTGCCAGCAAACTGTCCATCGCATACGGCATCGCACAGGCAATGCATCGCGAAGGCGCTGAGCTGGCGTTCACCTACCAGAACGACAAGCTGAAAGGCCGTGTTGAAGAGTTTGCCGCGCAGCTGGGTTCCAGCATCGTTCTGGAATGTGACGTTGCACAAGACGAAAGCATCGACGGCATGTTTGCTGAACTGGCAAAAGCATGGCCGAAATTCGACGGTTTCGTTCACTCCATTGGCTTCGCTCCTGGCGACCAGCTGGACGGCGACTACGTGAACGCGGTTACCCGTGATGGCTTCAAAATCGCTCACGACATCAGCTCCTACAGCTTCGTTGCGATGGCGAAATCCTGCCGCGCGATGCTGAACCCGGGCGCAGCCCTGCTGACTCTGTCCTACCTGGGCGCTGAGCGTGCTATCCCTAACTACAACGTTATGGGCCTGGCGAAAGCCTCTCTGGAAGCCAACGTACGCTACATGGCGAACGCAATGGGTCCTGAAGGCGTGCGCGTTAACGCCATCTCTGCAGGTCCTATCCGCACCCTGGCAGCTTCCGGTATTAAAGATTTCCGTAAAATGCTGGCACACTGCGAAGCGGTTACCCCGATTCGTCGTACCGTTACCATTGAAGATGTGGGTAACTCTGCAGCATTCCTGTGCTCTGACCTTTCCGCTGGTATCTCCGGCGAAGTAGTTCACGTTGACGGCGGCTTCAACATCGCTGCAATGAACGAGCTGGAAATTAAATAAGCTGTGACTCTCTTCCCGCACGGGAAGAGAGTTTCCCCCCGCACCGCCCCTTCGTTATTCCGTTCTGCTATTTGTTATCACCTAACAATATTTTTCCCTTTATCTGCCTTACGCCAGGATATTGATCGCCATTTTGAGATCAAGGAACGCACATGGAACAACGCCGTTTTTCCGGCAAAGGCCACTGGTATCACGAGACCCAGTCGAACCACGCGCAGACAGATGTTCTGCCTCTGGTGCCCGAAGCCGCTAACGTCGACGATCGTTTTTTGCTCGATTTAGCCCTGCCTGATGAGATTGTCGCCGCCTGTTCTGGCTGGCTTACCCCTGCCAGAGCCTTGTGCCACCAGCTGTTTCCGCTCTCGATTCCCGTGAACCGCCTGCATACGCTCAGCGCCTACGATCGGCTCAGCACCGCGCTAACGGTCGCCCAGGCCTGTGGCGTTCAGCGGCTTTGTAACCATTACGCCGCCCTCCTCGCCCCGCTTCCCGGCCCGGACTCCTCGCGTGAAAGCAACCGACGTCTGGCGCAAATTACGCAGTATGCCCGCCAGCTCGCCAGCTCCCCTGATGTCATTGATGATAAAGCGCAGAACCAGCTTGATGAGGTTGGCCTGTCAATATATGACATTGTGGTGATTAACCAGATTATCGGGTTTATTGGTTTTCAGGCGCGCGTGGTCGCGGTTTTTCAGGCGCTGTTAGGACACCCCGTTCGCTGGTTGCCAGGCCATCATATTCAGCCGCACACGCTGCCCGCGAGCCACGCCGCCTGGGTGCCGCTGTTGCCCGTCGTCGAGCTGCGCTATGCGAGTGCGCATCAGCTTGAGTCGCTGTCCCGCTGGCAGGCAGAACCCGCGCTGGAGGCACTGACGCCGGTCCTTTGCCACGAGCCGTCGCTGCTCGACCTGACCGGAGAAATCCTGTTAAACACCCGCGAAGCGATCCCGCTGACGTCCCCCGCACTTTCGGCGGCGGTCGAACTGCTGACGCGCTCTCCGGACCGCTTCAGCGCCGCGCAGTTTACCCCTCTCACGGATCAAGGACTCCCCGGTGAACATGCCATCATGCTGCTTACCCGGAGCGCGTTTGATGGCTGGCTCACTCGTTTGAAAGTCGCGTTTGGTAAAGAGGAATAACCATACTAATTACCCAAAGAGCGCTTGCTGAGACAGTGAGAATCGCGTAAAACTGTCAGCCGCTCAATGGCTACGAAAATAGAACATTATGTTTCAGGACAACCCGCTGCTAGCGCAGCTTAAACAGCAACTGCATTCCCAGACGCCGCGTGCAGAAGGGGTCGTAAAAGCCACGGAAAAGGGCTTTGGCTTCCTTGAGGTTGACGCGCAGAAAAGCTACTTCATTCCGCCTCCGCAGATGAAGAAAGTGATGCATGGCGATCGCGTCATGGCCGTCATTCATACCGAGAAGGACCGCGAGTCTGCCGAGCCGGAAGAACTGATCGAACCGTTCCTGACCCGTTTTGTGGGTAAGGTGCAGAGAAAAGACGATCGTCTTGCTATCGTGCCGGATCATCCCCTGCTGAAAGATGCCATTCCCTGCCGCGCCGCCCGTGGCGTTGAGCATGATTTTAAAGAAGGTGACTGGGCCGTAGCAGAAATGCGCCGTCATCCCCTGAAAGGCGATCGCGGTTTTTATGCTGAACTGACCCAGTTCATCACCTTTGGCGCCGACCATTTCGTGCCATGGTGGGTCACGCTGGCACGCCATAATCTTGAAAAAGAAGCGCCGAACGGCGTAGCGACCGAGATGCAGGACGAAGGTCTGACGCGCCGCGATCTCACCGCACTGGAGTTTGTCACCATCGACAGCGCCAGCACGGAAGATATGGATGACGCGCTGTACGCTGAAGAAGGCGCCGATGGCAAACTCCATTTGACCGTCGCCATTGCCGATCCAACCGCCTGGATTGCCGAAGGCAGCAAGCTGGATGACGCCGCGAAAATCCGTGCATTCACCAACTATCTGCCGGGCTTCAACATTCCGATGCTGCCGCGCGAATTGTCAGACGATCTCTGCTCGCTGCGTCCAAATGAAGTGCGCCCGGTCCTTGCCTGCCGCATGACTATCGCCGCAGATGGCGCGATTGAAGACGATATCGAGTTCTTTGCCGCCACCATCGAATCGAAAGCCAAGCTGGCCTACGATAACGTCTCCGACTGGCTTGAAAATACCGGTAGCTGGAAACCTGAATCAGACGCCATTGCCGCGCAAATCCGTCTGCTGCATCGCATCTGCCTCAACCGCGGCGAGTGGCGTAAAACCCATGCGCTGGTGTTCAAAGACCGCCCGGACTATCGCTTTGTTCTGGGCGAGAAAGGCGAAGTGCTGGACATCGTGGCCGAACCGCGACGCATTGCGAACCGCATCGTTGAAGAGGCGATGATTTCCGCCAACATCTGCGCCGCACGCGTGCTGCGCGACAAGCTGGGCTTTGGCATTTACAACGTCCACACCGGTTTTGATCCGGCGAATACCGAAGCGCTGGCGGCCCTGCTGAAGACTCACGATGTGCACGTTGATCCGGAAGAAGTGCTGACGCTGCCGGGCTTCTGCAAGCTTCGCCGCGAACTGGACGCTCAGCCGTCGGGTTTCCTGGACAGCCGCATTCGTCGCTTCCAGTCCTTCGCGGAAATCAGCACCGAGCCTGGCCCGCACTTTGGTCTTGGCCTCGAAGCTTACGCCACCTGGACATCGCCGATCCGTAAGTATGGCGATATGGTCAACCACCGTCTGCTGAAAGCGATTATCAAAGGTGAAACCATTGCCCGTCCTCAGGAGGACACCACGCTGCAGATGGCCGATCGTCGCCGCCTGAACCGCATGGCGGAACGTGACGTTGGAGACTGGCTGTACGCACGCTTCCTGCAGGATAAAGCCGGTACGGATACCCGTTTCGCCGCAGAGATCATTGATATCAGCCGCGGAGGTATGCGCGTTCGCCTGGTCGATAACGGTGCTGTCGCGTTTATTCCTGCGCCGTTCCTGCATGCGGTTCGTGACGAAATGGTCTGTAGCCAGGAAAACGGCACCGTGCAAATTAAAGGTGAAACAGTTTACAAAGTCACCGACGTGATTGACGTTACTATCGCCGAAGTTCGCATGGAAACCCGCAGTATTATCGCGCGCCCTGTCGCCTGATAACCGGTTCAATTGTCGGCCATTTCCTTTCCGGAAGGGCCGACAATTTTTCTTTTTATCCCCGCCACAAAATCATTATTTTTCCTTACTATTTTCAGTATCCCTTCGCCCAAAATCGCCATAATTATCTACAGTAAAAGAGTGTTGTTATATTCGGTTACGTGAATTTCTATACGCTCAGTATCCTTTTTCACCTGGCTCGTTTTATTATAAGAAAGCAGGGAAAAACAACAGGTTCACTTCGGTTTTGCCGCTGTTTCTCAACGGAAAAGTCGACAGCAAATGAATAATTTGTGCGCTAATGAACAGCTGCAGGAGAAAACATGATGGACGATCTGGAGCAGAATTTGCTGTTTCGCTACATGGGGACTCACAGCCCGTGGTGGCGCCTGTCAGCTGACAGCAACGCTCTGCACCTTTCCACCAGCGAAAATGCCGATGTCACTCAGGTCGTGGCGCTGGACGATGAACAGGCCGATCTCATCCGTCATTTAACCGTTATTACCTCCAGCATTTCCATGTCGCTCTCCCTGTACGGGGAAGATGTCCCGGTTCATCTTGTCGGCCGTAAAATTACCCGCAACGAGTGGGCAGGCACCGCTTCCGCCTGGAATGATACGCCCTCCGTAGCGCGCGATCTGGCTCAGGGGCTCTCTTTTGCGGAACAGGTTGTCTCCGAGGCCAACTCCGTCATTGTTATCCTCGATCAGCACGGCAATATTCAGCGTTTTAACCGGCTTAGCGAAGAGTACACCGGCCTGAAAGAGCAAGAAGTCATTGGTCAGAACGTATTTAAGCTGTTTATGAGCCGCAGCGAAGCGGCAGCCTCAAAGCGCAATATTACCGGTTTTTTTCGCAACGGCAGCTCCTACGAAGTCGAACGCTGGATCAAAACGCGTAAAGGGCAGCGGCTGTTTCTGTTCAGAAACAAATTCGTGCACAGCGGCAGCGGTAAAAATGAAATTTTCCTCATCTGTTCCGGGACAGATATTACCGAGGAGCGCCGCGCTCAGGAGCGGCTGCGCGTGCTGGCCAATACCGATACCATCACAGGCCTGCCAAACCGCAATGCGATCCACGATCTCATTTCTGACGCCATCGACAACCGCGGCGACACGCAGGTGGGCGTGGTGTATCTCGATCTGGATAACTTTAAAAAGGTCAACGACGCTTACGGGCATATGTTTGGCGACCAGCTGTTGCAGGCTGTCGCCCTCGCCATTTTGAGCTGTCTGGATGAAGAACAGGTGCTGGCGCGTCTTGGCGGCGATGAGTTTATCGTCATGGCCACCAATACCTACCTCTCAGGGCTCTCTGGAGGCGATGGCGTCGCGCATTTTAACCCGTCTGCGCCAGCCGTTCCGAATCGGTCTGATTGAGATTTATACCGGCTGCTCTCTGGGTATCGCCCTCGCCCCGCAGCACGGGAACGACCGGGAAAGCGTTATTCGCAACGCCGATACCGCCATGTACACTGCCAAAGAGAACGGCCGGGGCAAGTTCTGCGTCTTCTCACCCGAGATGAACCAGCGCGTGTTTGAGTATCTCTGGCTGGATACCAACCTGCGCAAAGCCCTGGATAACGATCAGCTTCTGATCCACTATCAGCCGAAAATAACCTGGCGCGGAGAAGTCAGAAGCCTTGAAGCGCTGGTCCGCTGGCAATCACCAGAACGCGGCCTGATCCCGCCGCTGGAGTTTATCTCTTATGCCGAGGAGTCGGGGTTGATTGTGCCGCTGGGCCGCTGGGTGATGCTCGATGTGGTTCGCCAGGTGGCAAAATGGCGCGATAAGGGAATAAACCTGCGCGTGGCGGTGAACGTCTCTGCACGCCAGCTGGCCGACCAGACCATCTTCAGCGACTTAAAGCAGGCGCTGAAGGATCTGAATTTTGAATACTGCCCGGTCGACGTTGAGTTGACCGAAAGCTGTCTTATCGAAAATGAAGAGCTGGCGCTGTCCGTGATCCAGCAGTTCAGCCGACTCGGGGCGCAAATTCATCTGGATGATTTTGGCACCGGCTACTCTTCCCTTTCTCAGCTGGCCCGCTTCCCTATCGACGCCATTAAGCTCGATCAATCTTTCGTCAGGGATATTCATAAGCAGTCTATTTCCCAGTCGCTGGTGCGCGCTATCGTCGCGGTGGCGCAGGCGTTAAATCTGCAGGTGATTGCCGAGGGTGTGGAAAATGCAAAAGAAGACGCCTTTCTGACCAAGAACGGCGTCAACGAACGGCAGGGTTTTCTGTTTGCTAAGCCGATGCCCGCTGCCGCATTCGAGCGATGGCTAAAACGATATCAAGCGCGAAATCAACGTTAACTGGCTTTACGCAGGCCCGCCGCGTGATGGCGGTTTTGCAGCGTGGCCAGACGCTCCATGTAGGTGATATCTTTCGGCTCCAGGCAGAAAGCGGCATCAACCCAGTCTTCCGTGATGTCCATCAGTTCACTGCGGGGCAATTGCAGAACGCGCGTACGGGCGCGCAGCATCGCCCTTACGCCATTCAGTTTTGGCCGCAGCGTATCGATGAAGGTTCGGGTAGAGACATAGCTTTGCCCCGGTTCAAACAGGACATCCACCAGCCCGTGCTGTTCGTACCATTCAGCCGTATGGGATTCCCCTTTGTAGATGAGTTCCTCCGCCAGCTTCATGCCTGCACGGCGTGCAACCAGGGGATATCCTCCCATACCCGGAAACAGGTTGAAGGCAATTTCAGGGAAACCTAAACGGGCATCGCGCTGAGCCAGGACGAAATGGTGCGCCAGAGCGGCCTCAAACCCGCCCCCTAACGCACTGCCTTCGACCATTGCCAGAGTGATAGCCCCAGTATCAAACCCCCGCGAGGCCGCATGGACGCAATCAACGCAGGCGCGAGCGTACGCCCGTAACGCTTCCCGACGTCCGTTCTGAATGCACTCGACGAAGAACTGTAAATCACCGCCCGTATTGTACATCTCGGGAACCAGCGATCCGGTTACCCAAAAATCAACCGCAAACCCCGACTGGCGAACCAGCCATGAAAAGTTCATGATCTCCTCTATTAACGCATGGTTAAAGCAAGGACGTGGCTGAGCCCGCAGCATCATCCAGACCGTGTGACGCTCCGCCTCGTAATACCCTGACAGCTGCGTGAACCGTTCAGTATCGGTAAACAGTGTGCAGGTAGGCTGATTGATAACTGTCATAGTCTAATTCCTCTTATAAAAAAGCGCCTTGCGCGCAGTTTTAGACTAATCCACTCATTAAGCCTGCTGCATGAGGGGGAATAAATTTATCACTTACGTTTATGTAATTTAGTTATTGCATTTTTTCCCTTCTCTTTTGATCCTATTTTCTGCATCATTGAAAATATTAACTTTTCGCGCCTGGGGTGAGATTATGTCGACTATTGACGCACAAGCTGTAGCACAACGAATTGATACCGTGCTGGATATCCTGGTGGCGGGCGATTATCACTCTGCTATCCGTAATCTCGAGATCCTGAAGTCTGAACTTCTTGCTCAGAATGGTGCCGACAATGCGCCAGAAAACGGACAGCCAAAAGCGCCGTGGGAAGTTTAATCCCACCGTCTCCGACCTCGTTTCGCTTTATTAAATGGATGCTATGAATTCCCGACAACAACTCATTTTGCAGATGGTCATCGATCAGGGACGCGTAAGCGTAGTCGATCTCGCTAAAACCACTGGCGTGTCTGAGGTTACGATCCGTCAGGATCTTAATCTGCTGGAAAAACAGAGCTACCTTCGTCGCGCGCACGGATATGCTGTCCCGCTGGACAGTGATGACGTTGAGACGCGCATGATGAATAACTACGCGCTCAAACGTGAACTGGCGGAATTTGCCGCGTCACTGGTGAACAACGGCGAGACCGTCTTTATTGAAAACGGCAGCAGTAATGCCCTGCTGGCGCGCACGCTTGCCGATCAAAAAGACGTTACCATCATCACCGTCAGCAGCTATATCGCGCATTTGCTCAAAGAGACGCGCTGCGAGGTGATTCTGCTGGGCGGTATTTACCAGAAAAAAAGTGAAAGCATGGTTGGCCCGCTGACCCGTCAGTATGTTCAGCAGGTTCATTTCAGCAAGGCCTTTATCGGGATTGACGGCTGGCAGCCTGAGACAGGTTTTACCGGCCGGGATATGATGCGCTCTGACGTCGTGAATGCCGTGCTGGAAAAAGAGTGTGAAGCCATTGTATTGACCGACAGCTCTAAATTTGGCGCCGTTCACCCTTATACGATGGGCCCGGTTTCACGCTTTAGCCGCGTGATTACCGATGAACGGTTGAGCGACGCGCACCGTAATAAACTGGAAGATGACGGGCTGATCGTCAATATTATTAAAATGACCGCCTGAGTTCCCTCCGCGCCCGAATTTCGGGCGCATACGCCCTTCTTTCTCTGAGATGATTCCTGGTACTTCTTTAAGAGTTTTTACCTGTTTAACCTGCATTAAAGTCGTAAAATTAATGTTAGCGATATAACAGGAAGTGACTATCACCTGCGTGATTACGTAACGCCTGCGCGACCAGCTTTCACGGAGAACAGAATTAAGTATTCGATTCGTCTATACTTAACGTGTACATCTTTCCGTGAATCGATAATTCAGGAGAAAGTATTATGACCTTAACCAGCAAAAAATTAGCCGCCGCTGTTCTGGCAATCACTGTAGCAATGTCCCTGAGCGCGTGCTCTAACTGGTCTAAACGTGACCGTAACACCGCTATTGGTGCCGGTGCCGGTGCTCTCGGTGGTGCAGTATTAACGGATGGTAGTACGCTGGGTACATTAGGTGGCGCTGCTGTCGGTGGTATTATCGGTCACCAGGTTGGCAAATAATTATTATCTAAGCCTTCCCCGGTATTGCGATATTTGAACGTATTTCAGGTCTGACATACGCACGTATATAACACGAGCCACGGCATTTGCCGTGGCTCATTTATTTTAACCGCCTGCCAGTTTGACTTTCATGCCTTTGGCTTCCAGCAGAGATTTTATTAAATCGCGCTTATCTCCCTGGATTTCAATAATGCCGTCTTTCACGGCGCCGCCGCAGCCACATTTCTTTTTCAACTCGGCCGCCAGCTTTGCCAGTTCAGCATCATCCAGGTCAATGCCGGAGATAAGGCAAACCCCTTTCCCTTTTCGTCCACTGGTCTGGCGCTGGATCCGAACGATGCCGTCCCCCTTAGGACGTTCCACTTTCGCTTTCGGCTCGCCTATACGCCCGCTGTCGGTTGAATAGACCAGACGGCTGTTGGAATCGGTCATTATGCCCCCTTTTTCAGTGATGCGTTGATAGCCTTAAGCGTCTCAGCCGGGTTGGCAGACTGCGTTACCGGACGCCCGATGACCATGTAGTCAACGCCAGCAGCCAGCGCCTGCTCAGGCGTCATAATACGGCGCTGATCGCCCACTTCGCTGCCTGCAGGACGGATACCCGGCGTAACCAGTTTAAAATCCTGGCCCAGCGCTGATTTGAAACGTACCGCTTCCTGCGCGGAGCAGACGACGCCATCCAGGCCGCAATGCTGCGTCAGACGTGCGAGACGTTCGGCATGCTCGGCGGGTGACAACGTCACGCCCAGGTCGCGTAGATCGTTTTCGTCCATACTGGTCAGAACGGTGACCGCAATCAGCAACGGTGCATCTTTACCGAACGGCAGGAGCGCTTCACGGGCTGCCGTCATCATTCTTGCCCCACCCGATGCATGGACGTTGACCATCCATACGCCCAGCTCTGCGGCTGCGGCAACGGCGTGCGCCGTGGTATTCGGGATATCATGGAATTTCAGATCGAGGAAAACGTCAAAGCCGCGCTGCTGCAGATCGCGAACGATTTGCGGTCCAAACAGCGTGAACATCTCTTTGCCAACTTTCAGACGGCAGTCGCGAGGGTCGATGCCGTCGACAAACGCCAGTGCAGCGTCACGCTTATTGTAATCAAGCGCAACAACAACAGGAGAATCCGTAATTACGCGGGAAGTGGAGGATGTAACAGACGTCATGACCAGCCCTTTTCGTCTATGGGCGCGCAGCGGCGCGGAACAGATAAACGGCCAGCATTCTACCTGCCGACGCCGCAAATTGACAGGATCCATTTACGCGCCTGCCAGGCCGACAAACCGCACGGAGTTCAGGATGTGGGAAAAACGATCAGTATGTTGTAACTAAAGTGGAGTCTTTTAAAAAAATTACTGCCCGTCCAGACCACGGATTGGCTTAATGGTGGACCAGGCGCGGCAGGAAGGACAGTGCCAGTAGAGCGTATACGCGGTAAAACCACACTTCTGGCAACGATAGCGCGGCTTGCTGCGCACCTGTTCGCCAACCATGTCGCGCAGCACCATCAGGCTCTCTTTGGCGCGCCCTTCTTCAGCGTCGTTCAGGTGGTAATCCATCAGCTTATGGAACACCCGCATGGTCGGATGGCGCTGCAGCTGACGCGTAATATAAACCTGCGCGGTGTCGCTTCCCTCATACTGCTCAACGACGTCTGAGAGCATCAGTTCAGCGGTGGCACCGGTATTTTCTTCCACGCAGCGACGCAGGAAAGCTACCCACTCTTCCTGCTTGTCCAGCTGTTGATAGCAGGTTTGCAGCATTTCCAGCGTTTCACTGACCAGCTCTTTGTCCTGGTCGATAACCCGCAGCAGGCTTTCAACGGCTTTGGCGTAGTCGCCACTCGCCATAAAGACGCGCCCCATCATGATGGAGATTCGCGCGCTGTTGCGGTCCGCGGCGGCGCCTTTCTTCAGCAGCGCCATGGCTTTATCCATGTCGTCGTTGCCCATCTGCTGAAGAGCAAGTTCACAGTAGAAATGGGCGATCTCAACGCGCTGCTTATCTTTACCCAGCTTCACCAGACGTTCCGCGGTATCAATGGCTTTCTGCCAGTCGCTGGTGGCCTGATAAATCTGCAGGAGCTGCTGCAGCGCGCCGATGCGGAAATCTGTTTCGTCCACCAGCTGCGCGAACATATCTTCTGCGCGATCGTACAACCCTGCGGCCATGTAATCCCGCCCCAGCTGTTGCACCGCAAGGAGACGTTGATCGTAGGTCAGCGAGGCGCTTTCCATCAGGGTCTGGTGAATACGAATGGCACGATCGACCTCGCCGCGCGAGCGGAACAGGTTGCCCAGGGTGAGATGCGCTTCAACCGTCCCCGTATCCTCTTTCAGCATATCGAGGAACAGGTCTACCGCTTTGTCCTGCTGATTGCTCAGAAGGAAGTTCACCCCCGCAACGTAGTCGCGGGAGAGCCGGTTGGCCTCATCCTGTTTTGTTTGTTGCGCACTTCTGCGGCCCATATACCAGCCATAGGCTGCGGCTACAGGCAAAAGCAGAAACAACAACTCCAGCATAGTCGATTATTCCTTCACGACCGGCACACCAGAGCTTTCCGGGATGTCAGACGCAGGGGCAATGTTATTTTCGAGTCGCTTAATTTTACGTTCAGCGCGCGCAAGAGAAACACGGACTTTAAGCCAGAACAGACCGCAAACCAGCCAGCCAATGGCAAATCCGGCAGCAAATAAGACCGCCAGCAGGCTCGAGACGCGATACTCACCCTGAGCCAGCAGATAGTTAAACGTCACCTGCTGATCGTTTTGTGCACCCAACGTGACTGAAATGACAAAAATCGCCAATACCAGTAAGAAAATGAGTAAATATTTCACATTACTTCCCGTTATGTGGTTCAAGCGAATAAAGTGTGTTCAATTCACCGCAATCAGCCTTATAAACTACCATTTTAGCGACGAGCGCGAAACGGAAAAAGTGACGCGCAGGTCATGGATCTATGGGCAAAATGCGGAATATCAACCGTCAGGCGTCTGTCTGGTCCCTTTCGGCAATTTCTTCTTTCTCTTCTGGCGGTGGCGTTAGCGGGCCGCAGAATCGTTCAGTGAGCCAGGTCGCCAGCACGATCAGCAGCCATGAGATGAGCGTGGCGACGACCAGGTCGCGCGGCCAGTGCATCCCCAGCAGCAGGCGGCTGCCCATGACTCCCGTCGCCCAGACCAGTAAAATCACGATAGTGATCGTTCGGCGCCTTGGCCAAAGCAGCCCAACCCCCAGCAACGCCCAGCTGGCCGCAAACATGGTGTGACCGGAAGGAAACGCGAACCCGGTCTCTTTCTGCCAGTGTTTACGCAAGAATTTCGGGATATCCTGCTGTTCCGAAAGCTGTTCTTTCACCAGCGCGCCACGATCTTTTCGCTTTAAATTGTAGAACTCATCCACCGGAACATGATGCGTTTTTTCCAGCCAGACGACAAAAGGACGCGGTTCCTGAACGCGATCTTTAACCCAGGACTTTACGCCCTGGCCGACAAGGATAGCGCCCCCGAGGATCGCAAAGAGCATCAGCGCCGCGCGCAAACGAAAGCGCAGGCACCACAGGAACCAGGCGCAGAGGAGTACGTGGGTAATAATCCCCCACGGCTGGGTGACCGTTTCCGTTATCCAGTATAACGTTTTCAGCCACGTGGCATTATGCCCGGGCTGCCACATCCAGCCTGAAAGCCATACGGCCAGAGGCATAATCAGTAAAATGGCCGCACCTGCTGCCGTACGTCTGGCGATTGAAAGCATGTCTTCTCCTTTTTCGCTAAGCGTCACAATCATAACTGAAATTAATCATCCTGGTGGATATGTCGGATCGTGCGTTTAACGTTCATATAGCATGGTGCCCATTAGGCGAACCTGCTGAGCTTGTGGCAAAATGAACTGATACAGAAAGCAAAACAGGGCAAAGGCACGAAACGTGTCAGCCTACTCTGGAGAATCACATGCAGCTTAAACGTGTGGCAGAAGCCAAACTGCCAACCCCATGGGGCGATTTCCTGATGGTGGGTTTTGAAGAACTGGCAACCGGACAGGATCATGTCGCGCTGGTTTATGGTGACATTTCAGGGCAGACGCCGGTTCTGTCCCGCGTCCATTCAGAGTGTCTTACCGGCGACGCGCTGTTCAGCCTGCGCTGTGATTGTGGTTTCCAGCTGGAAGCCGCTCTGTCTCATATTGCAGAAGAAGGCCGCGGTGTGCTGCTTTATCACCGTCAGGAAGGTCGTAATATTGGTCTGCTGAATAAAATCCGCGCCTACGCGCTTCAGGACCAGGGCTACGATACGGTTGAAGCAAACCATCAGCTTGGCTTTGCCGCTGACGAACGCGACTTCACCTTATGCGCCGATATGTTCAAGCTGCTGGGCGTGGACGAAGTTCGCCTGCTGACCAATAACCCGAAAAAAGTGGAGATCCTGACCGAAGCGGGGATCAACATCGTCGAGCGCGTACCGCTGATTGTCGGCCGTAACCCGAAGAACGCCCACTACCTGGATACCAAAGCCGCCAAAATGGGTCACCTGCTGAAAGAGTAATGCTAAAAAGCCCGGCACGGGTGCCGGGCTCGTTTCATCAATCCAGCATCTTACGAATCACATAATGTAAAATGCCGTCGTTCTGGTAATAGGTCAGCTCGGTTGCCGTATCAATACGGCACCGGCAATCCAGCACCTCGATTTTCCCGTCTGCCCGCGTTAACTTCACCGGCACCGTTTTCCCCGGCTGCAGGTTTTGCAGACCGCTAATCTCAATCTGCTCTTCCCCGGTCAGTCCCAGCGTTTTACGCGTCACGCCCTGCGGAAACTCGAGCGGCAGGATCCCCATACCAATCAGATTCGAGCGGTGAATACGTTCGAACGATTCGGCGATGACCACGCGAACGCCAAGCAGACGCGGACCTTTCGCCGCCCAGTCGCGGCTGGAGCCGGAACCGTACTCTTTCCCGGCGATCACCGCCAGCGGCGTACCTTCCTGTTGATATTTGACCGCCGCATCATAAATCGAAACCACTTCCGTCCCCGGCAGATGGCGCGTCATGCCCCCTTCCACGCCCGGGACCATTTCGTTACGAATGCGGATGTTGGCAAAGGTCCCGCGCATCATGACCTCATGGTTGCCGCGACGCGAGCCGTAGGAGTTAAAATCGCGGCGTTCGACGCCCCGGCTCTGCAGATAACGTCCTGCCGGGCTATCGGCTTTAATACTCCCCGCCGGAGAGATGTGGTCCGTCGTGACGGAATCCCCCAGCATCGCCAGTATGCGCGCGCCGTGGATATCTTTAAGCGGTGCCGGCTCGGCCAGCATCTCATCAAAGAACGGCGACAGACGAATATAGGTCGAGTCATCCTGCCAGTCGTAGGTATCTGAGCCCACGACGTTGATGGTTTTCCACTCCGGCGTGCCTTCAAAGACCTCCGCATACTCTTTGCGGAACATCTCAGTTGAGACCTTTTCAACGGCCAGCGCGATTTCACGCGAAGATGGCCAGATATCTTTCAGGTAGACAGGGTCATTCTTGCGATCGTGCCCAATCGGATCGGTCGCCAGGTTGATATTCATGTTGCCTGCAAGGGCATACGCCACGACCAGCGGCGGCGAGGCAAGCCAGTTGGTTTTCACCAGCGGATGAATACGCCCTTCAAAGTTTCGGTTACCGGACAGGACCGCGCCTACCGTCAGGTCGCCCTGCTTAATCGCCGTTTCAATCGGTTCAGGCAGTGGACCGGAGTTACCAATGCAGGTCGTACAGCCGTAGCCCACGAGGTTAAAGCCCAGTTCGTCAAGGTACGGCGTCAGTTTGGCCTGCGCCAGATAATCCGATACCACTTTGGAACCCGGTGCCAGCGAGGCCTTGACCCATGGCTGAGGTTTTAGCCCAAGCTCTACCGCCTTTTTAGCCAGCAGGCCAGCCGCCATTAATACGCTGGGGTTCGAGGTGTTGGTGCAGGAGGTAATGGCCGCAATAACAACCGCGCCGTCCGGGAGCTGATACTGATGTCCGTTCAGAACATAGTCGACCGGACGATGATCTTTCTGCGCCACATTCACTTCCAGGGCATTGCTGGCGGCAAAGGCTTTTGGCACGTCACTCAGCGCAACCCGATCCTGTGGACGTTTCGGCCCGGCGAGGCTCGCCTCGACGCTTCCCATATCGAGTTCAAGCGTGCTGGTGAAGACAGGTTCATCGCCCGGGTTTCGCCACATGCCCTGCGTTTTGGTATAGGCCTCCACCAGCGCGACCTGCTCTTCGCTGCGCCCGCTAAGGCGCATGTATTCCAGCGTGACGTCATCGATGGGGAAAAAGCCGCAGGTTGCACCATATTCCGGCGCCATATTGGCAATGGTGGCACGGTCGGCAAGCGGCAGCGAATCCAGACCATCACCGTAGAATTCTACAAACTTGCCCACCACACCATGCTTACGCAGCATCTGGGTGACGGTGAGCACCAGATCGGTGGCGGTAATGCCTTCAGACAGCTTGCCGGTGAGCTTGAAGCCCACCACGTCAGGGATAAGCATGGACACCGGCTGGCCGAGCATGGCCGCTTCCGCTTCGATACCCCCGACGCCCCAGCCCAGCACGCCCAGACCGTTGATCATGGTGGTATGGGAGTCCGTGCCCACCAGCGTGTCCGGGTAGGCGACCCACTCTTTATCCTGCAATTCACTCCAGACGGCTTTACCCAGATATTCAAGGTTCACCTGGTGACAAATACCGGTACCCGGCGGGACCACGCTAAACCGGCTGAACGCCTGCTGCCCCCACTTAAGAAACACGTAGCGCTCGTGGTTGCGTTCCATCTCCAGACGCACGTTCTCGCCAAAGGCGTCGTCATCACCAAAGCGGTCAACGGTTACGGAGTGGTCAATGACGAGGTCAACGGGGGAAAGCGGATTCACTTTTGCCGTATCTCCGCCGAGACGCTTAACGGCCTCGCGCATCGCGGCTAAATCAACGACGGCCGGGACACCGGTAAAGTCCTGCATCAGCACCCTGGCCGGGCGGTAGGCGATTTCTCTGTCGGCATGGGCATTTTCCAGCCACCCTGCCAGCGCCTTGATATCATCGAGGGTGACAGAGTCACCGTCCTGCCAGCGCAATAGGTTTTCCAGTAAAACTTTCAATGACTTGGGTAAACGCGAAATGTCCCCAAGCGTTCTGGCAGCCAGCGGCAGGCTGTAGTAATGCCAGGTTTTATTTTCTGCCTGTAACGTATCCTTACTGGCTTCGCGTAGGGTTAACGACATAAGCTCCTCCTTAATCACAGAGATGCCCCGACAATCATCAGGGCCGTAATTAAAGATAACACAAAGATGTCGTAACGTTTTGATAACAACCCAAATTGATAAATTTAGGATTGGTCCAGAAAGGAAAAACAAAAAACCCCGCCGTAGCGAGGTTTTACAATTTAGTGGAGGGCCAACCAGATGAGCTGACTCCAGAACAGAATCGACACGGTAAAAACGCCGATCCATGACCAGTATTTGTGAGACGTCATGTTATTCATCATAGGGACACCAGGCATTATTTATTAAAAGTTCCGAGGTAAGTCCTCAGTGCTATATTGCTGATGTGTATTTATTAAAGAGTACGAAAGTGCAGAGTCGATATTCAGACTATTTGCATCATTACGCAATTAACTAACTTATTGTTTTTTGGGTTCGTCTTCTGCGAACACATCAATAAACGCTTGCTGCTGCGGCGTTAGTTTCCAGGACGCGGGTACAACAGTCGCAGGTGCTTTACGCCCTCTGTGGCCGTTGTCACGATGCTGACACATCTGTTTTACCGTTTCTGTACGTACCGTCACTGCCATATTTAACCCCAATATTTCCAGGCCAGGAGAGCAACCACCACCCAAAACAGGGTAGAGACGAGAAAGACCGCCAGCCAGGCTTTACGCTTGAGCGCAGGATCCCTTTGCGGTTCTTCACTTCCTGAAGGCATTGCTAACCTCATACAATCGACATCGCTTATCATTTAGGACCAAACAATTGGTACAATTAATCATCTGTTGAGATAAATCCTAAAGAAACTTTAGCCGAAAAGCCAGTGAATTTACGCACCGGAAGGTATGAAATATTCAATCTTTTGACCAGAAATAAATAATTGAAAAGAAAAATTTGCGAAGGCGTAAATTAGTTTCTACTTTTGTCGCCAATTCACGACATTATAACCTTACAGATTAAATGGATAATGACATTATATGACAGGGGGTGCGTAGATGATGATAATTCTAATTTAGCTTTGAGGCGTTATTTCGGTATCTTTCCCTAAGGGAAAGATACCGGGTGTGATTATTTTTCGGGGAGTTTGATGTCTTTAAACATCTCTTCAATATCTTCATTTGAGCGTAATGCAACGGCGGTATCAACCACGTCACGCGTTAAATGAGGGGCAAAGCGCTGAATAAAATCATACATATAGCTGCGCAGGAAGGTGCTGCGACGGAAGCCAATCTTTGTGGTGCTATGACTGAAAACATCATGCGCATCAAGACGCACCAGGTCAGGGTCTGACACTGGATCCACCGCCATGCTGGCAATAACGCCCACCCCCAGACCAAGCCGCACATAGGTTTTAATCACGTCGGCATCCGTCGCGGTAAAGACAATGCGCGGCGTCAACCCTGCCCGGTTAAAGGCCGTATCAAGCTCGGACCGTCCGGTAAAGCCAAACGTATACGTCACCAACGGATATTGAGCCAGCTCTTCGATAGTGACCGACCCTTTACCCGCCAGGGGGTGATCGGGGGTCACCACGATAGAACGGTTCCAGTGATAGCATGGAAGCATCACCAGATCGTCATACAGATGAAGCGCTTCGGTGGCGATGGCAAAGTCTGCATTCCCCTTGGATACGGCTTCAGCAATTTGCGTTGGCGAGCCCTGGTGCATATGCAAAGAGACGCGAGGATAACGCTCGATAAAGCCTTTGATCACACCGGGTAGCGCATAGCGCGCCTGGGTGTGCGTCGTGGCAATATACAGCGAACCTTTATCCGGCCAGGTGTGTTCACCCGCCACAGACTTAATTGCATCGACTTTAGAGAGGACTTCCCGCGCAATGCGGATGATTTCCTGCCCCGCAGGCGTCACCTGGGTGAGATGCTTACCGCTGCGGGCAAATATCTGGATACCTAACTCGTCCTCCAGCATACGAACTTGTTTGCTGATGCCCGGTTGCGAGGTATACAACCCCTCGGCGGTAGAAGAGACGTTAAGGTTATGATTCACCACCTCAACGATATAACGAAGCTGCTGTAATTTCATGCCAGACCATCCGATTTAGCGCATGCGGTCAATCGCTTAAGACGATTTAATAATAAGAAACAGGTTAACTATAACCACTATATCATTTATAGCCTGACTGTATAGTACGGAACAAAAAATAATAACAAGGTAATAAAAAAGGGCCGGAAATCCGGCCCTTTTACAGGTAAGTTACGGTAAGGGAAGATTATTTCTTGCCTTCAACCCATTTGCCATCGACAAAGAAGGCTGACCATCCGGTCGCTTTACCCTCTTTCTCTGCCGCAACATACTGCTGCTTAGTTTTACGGCTAAACCGTACCACGGTTTTGTTGCCTTCCGGATCCTGCTGTGGCGCATCGGCCAGATAACGCAGTTTCTCAGGCAGACGATCGCGGAAGCGATGCAGCTCTTCCACCAGCGGCGCGCGCGTTTCACGCGATTTCGGGAAGGTGTTGGCGGCCAGGAAGACACCTGCAGCACCATCACGCAGCACGAAGTACGCGTCTGATTTCTCGCACGGCAGTTCTGGCAGCGGAACCGGATCTTCCTTAGGAGGAGCCACTTCGCCGTTACGCAGAATTTTGCGCGTGTTTTTACACTCGTCGTTGGTACAGGCCATGTACTTACCGAAACGCCCCATTTTCAGGTGCATTTCAGAACCACACTTCTCGCATTCCACAATCGGGCCGTCATAGCCTTTAATGCGGAACTCGCCCTCTTCGATCTCATACCCGTCACACGTTGGGTTATTACCGCAAACGTGCAGCTTACGTTTTGGATCGATCAGGTAGCTGTCCATTGCCGTGCCGCATTTCTTGCAGCGGCGTTTGGCACGCAGAGCGTTAGTTTCCGCATCGTCACCCTCCAGCACGTTGAGAACTTCGTTCTCAGGCACCAGGTTGATGGTGGTTTTGCAGCGCTCTTTTGGTGAAAGCGCATAGCCGGAGCAGCCAAGGAACACGCCTGTGGTTGCGGTGCGGATCCCCATCTTGCGGCCGCAGGTTGGACAGTCGATGCTGGTCAGAACCATCTGGTTAGGCAGCATGCCGCCCTCTTCAGGGTCTTTCTCCGCTTTTTCAAGCTGGTCGGTAAAGTCGCTGAAGAAGCTGTCGAGTACCTTTTTCCATTCCGCCTGATGGCTGGCAACCTGGTCTAGGCTGTCTTCCATTTGCGCGGTGAAATCGTAGTTCATCAACTCGCGGAAGTTTGCTTCCAGACGGTCAGTGACGATCTCACCCATTTTTTCCGCATAGAAACGGCGGTTTTCAACGCGCACGTAGCCGCGGTCCTGAATGGTCGAGATGATGGACGCGTAGGTCGATGGACGACCAATACCGCGTTTTTCCAGCTCTTTCACCAGGGACGCTTCACTGAAGCGCGCAGGTGGCTTGGTGAAGTGCTGTGCCGGAACCAGATCGACAAGCGATAACTCGTCACCTTTATTAACCGCAGGCAGCGTTCTGTCTTCATCGCCTTTACGCAGCGCAGGCATCACCTTCGTCCAGCCGTCGAAGCGCAGAATACGACCGCGCGCCTTCAGGCGGAAATCACCCGCGCCGACGGTCAGCGTGGTGGAGTCGTACTGCGCCGGGGTCATCTGGCACGCCACGAACTGGCGCCAGATCAGCTGATACAGCTTCTGCGCGTCAGCTTCCATGTCTTTCAGCGATTCCGCTAACACCGAGACGTCAGAAGGACGAATCGCTTCGTGAGCTTCCTGAGAGTTCTCTTTGCTGGCGAACTGGTTAGCGCTTTCCGGCAGGTATTTCTTACCGAAATTGTCGCTGATGTAGCCGCGGACCATGTTGACCGCATCCTGGCTCAGGTTGGTTGAGTCGGTACGCATGTAGGTGATGTAGCCCGCTTCATACAGGCGCTGCGCCATCATCATGGTCTTCTTCACGCCATAACCCAGACGCGTGCTTGCAGCCTGCTGCAGCGTAGAGGTAATAAACGGCGCACCCGGCTTGCTGCTGGTCGGTTTGTCTTCACGTTCCAGCACCTGATAGCGTGCTTTTTCCAACAGCGCTACGGCGGCCATGGTCTGGTCGCGGTTTTCCGGACGGAAAGGCTTGTCGTTGTGATGGCTCACCTGCAGCAGCAGAGCGTCACCGCCCGGCGTGGTCACATTGGCATCGACTTCCCAGAACTCTTCCGGCACGAAGGCTTTAATTTCGCGCTCACGCTCAACGACCAGACGCACGGCGACGGACTGCACACGCCCTGCGGACAGGCCACGGGCAATCTTCTTCCACAGCAGTGGAGAGACCATGTAGCCCACAACGCGGTCCATAAAGCGACGTGCCTGCTGTGCGTTTACGCGGTCAATATTCAGCTCGCCCGGCTTCTCAAACGCCTGACGAATCGCATTCTTCGTAATTTCGTTAAACACTACACGGCTGTAGCGTTTGTCATCACCACCGATCACTTCCCGCAGGTGCCACGCAATGGCTTCCCCTTCGCGGTCAAGGTCGGTTGCGAGATAGATGTGGTCTGCTTTTTCAGCAAGCTGCTTCAGTTCGTTAACGACTTTTTCTTTACCGGGCAGCACTTCATATTGTGCATCCCAGTTATGCCATGGGTTAACACCCATGCGGTTGACAAGCGCGCTACGTTCATCCTTTTTAGGCTTTTTAGCCCCTTTGGTGGAGGTAGAGTCTGCGCTCTTTTTGCTGGCTGAGCCACTGGTCGGCAAATCGCGGATATGACCCACGCTGGACTTAACCACGTAGTCATTACCCAGATACTTATTGATCGTTTTGGCTTTTGCCGGGGACTCAACGATGACGAGAGCTTTACCCATATTCACCTTTACCTAATTTAATTCTTCCAGGAATACGCCGCACGTTGATTTCCCTTCCGCTGACGACGAGCCAATGATATTGCGACTGCGTCAGGAGATATCAACCCCTTTGTCTTACCGGACGTTAATGAGAAGACGCCCAGGTGATTGAGTTTTCGGGTATTTTTCTCACATCTCGTGTAATTCGTGACGAATTCCCGGTTGAATGTCAAGCAATTCTGTTGCCAGAATGACGAAAGCGCACACTCTACCTGATAAAATTCGTTACGCAACTTTATTAGCATGCAAAAGCAGATCCCGCCAGCCAGGACCCTGCACCTTATCCCCTCACATTACAGGGAAAATTTGCCCCCAAAGCGCCCTCGGCGTAGACTATTGTCACTGTTTAAGGAGTGGATTATGCAGAATACGACCCAACCTATTGACCGAGCCTCTCTGCTTATCGAAGCAAACAAGCTTATCCGTGACCATGAAGATACGCTGGCGGGCATTGAAGCCACCGGCGTAGAGCAGCGTAATGGCGTGCTGATTTTCAGCGGCGAATACTTCCTTGACGAACAGGGTTTACCGACCCCGAAAAGCACCGCCGTGTTTAACATGTTCAAATACCTGGCGCATACGCTTTCAGAGAAATATCACCTGGTCGATTAACGCAAAGCGCGAGGCATATGCCTCGCGTTTTTGTTTACAGCAGCGGTTTTTGTCCGCGCTGTAGCCAGCGCAGCAGCAGGCGGTCCGCGCTTTCTGCGGCACTGTTGGTAAAGCGGTCAAGGAGTCGCTTACGCTGGGTAAAGCGCACGCCCACCAGTTCCCGACCTTCCATCAGATTGAGCAGCAGATCGTCGCTGGTTCCGACTTCATCCACCAGCCCTTTCTCCTGCGCCTGGACGCCGTACCAGTGCTCGCCCGTCGCGACCTGTTCAATATCGAGCGTTGGGCGCATACGGTGTACAAAATCTTTAAAGAGATGATGCGTTTCATTGAGATCTTCGCGGAATTTTTGACGTCCTTCTTCCGTGTTTTCCCCCAGTAGCGTCAGAGTACGTTTGTACTGACCCGCTGTGTGAAGTTCGATATCGATCTCTTTATTTTTCAGGAAGCGGTTAAAGTTCGGAATCTGCGCGACCACGCCGATCGAGCCAATAATGGAGAACGGCGCGGCAACAATTTTGTCCGCCACGCAGGCCATCATGTAGCCACCGCTCGCCGCCACTTTATCCACGGCCACGGTCAGCGGGATCTGTTTTTCACGCAGGCGCTGCAGCTGTGAGGCGGCCAGTCCGTAACCGTGAACCACCCCGCCCGGGCTTTCAAGACGCACGACAACCTGATCCTGCGGTGTCGCCACGGCCAGAACGGCAGTCACTTCTTCCCGCAGAGAAGACACTTCATGCGCATCCATACTGCCTTTAAAATCGAGCACATAGACGAGCGGCGTGGCCTTATCCTGCGGCGCATTGAGCTTTGCTTTTGCCTTTGCCGCTTTGGCTTCCTGTTTATGCTTTTTCTTCTGCGCTTTCAGCCAGAGTTTCTGTTGATGACTATCAAGCAGCGCCAGAGACATCTCTTCCTGCATCTCTTTATACTGCTCGCTCAGGCGGGTGATGCGTAACTCCCCACGCTGACGCTTGCGCTGCGTCAGGTTGACAATCAGAACGGCTACCACCGCAATGGCAATCACCACCGTCGCGATTTTGGCCAAAAACAACCCATATTGAGAAAGTAATTCCACGCGTTCCACCTTGATTTAACCACGAATCTTTCACGGCAGTGTACAACAGCCCTGCCCATGCGTCTCGCTCGCGACATTACCTCTGCGAGGCGCCTTCAGGAATCCCCGGACCGGAGATTAAATATTTGCAAAATGTTAATTTTACAGTAATGCGTCCTGTAGACTGATTGAATTATCAGGCGAATTCGGGCATAAAGCCGAAAAGTCATTATAAAGGCACCATTGCGTCACCGGTCGCCTGAGGAGTCACCGTGCATTATCAACCGCAAAAAAATCTGCTGCACAACCGGATTATTCTTGTCACCGGTGCCAGCGACGGGATTGGCCGCGAGGCGGCCCTGACATACGCCGAATATGGCGCGAACGTCATTCTGATCGGCCGCAGCGAAGAAAAACTGCAAAACGTCGCTCAGGAGGTTGAGGCTAAATGCGGCACGCCTGCCCCGTGGTATACACTCGATTTACTGACCTGCACGCCCGCGGTGTGCCAGGAATTAGCCCAGCGCATCAGCGCTCACTATCCGAGACTTGACGGCGTGTTGCATAACGCCGGTTTGTTAGGCGAGGTTCGTCCTATGGATGAACAGGATCCTGATATCTGGCAGCAGGTGATGCAGGTCAACGTCAACGGCACGTTTTTCCTGACACAGGCATTGCTTCCTTTATTACTCAAATCCGAGTCCGGGTCCCTGGTCTTTACCTCGTCCAGCGTTGGCCGTGAAGGACGCGCAAACTGGGGAGCCTATGCCGTATCAAAATTCGCGACCGAAGGCATGATGCAGGTGCTGGCGGAGGAGTATCAGAGCCGCCATCTGCGCGTAAACTGCATTAACCCGGGCGGTACGCGCACCAAAATGCGCGCCAGCGCGTTCCCGAGCGAAGATCCGCAGAAGCTGAAAACCCCGGCAGACATTATGCCGCTCTATCTCTGGCTGATGGGCGACGACAGCCGCCGCAAAACCGGGATGACCTTTGACGCCCAGCCGGGACGTAAACCAGGAATTTCGCAATGAGTGAAGAACGTCATCAGCAGCGCCAGCAGCGTCTGAAAGAACAGGTCGATGCACGCGTTGCCGCAGCCCAGGACGAACGTGGGATCGTCATCGTTTTTACCGGCAACGGAAAAGGGAAAACCACCGCCGCATTCGGCACGGCGACACGCGCCGTCGGACACGGGCAAAAAGTGGGCGTCATCCAGTTTATCAAAGGCGAATGGCCCAACGGTGAGCGGAATTTGCTTGAGCCTCACGGCGTTGAGTTTCAGGTGATGGCGACAGGTTTTACGTGGGATACTCAGAATCGGGAAACGGACACCGCAGCCTGTCTCGCCGTCTGGGAGCATGCAAAGAGAATGCTGGCCGATCCCTCGCTGAATATGGTTCTACTGGATGAGATCACCTATATGGTCGCCTACGACTACCTGCCGCTGGAAGCCGTGCTGGATGCTCTGAAGAATCGTCCTGTACACCAGACGGTTATCGTCACGGGGCGCGGGTGTCATCGGGATATTCTGGAGATGGCCGATACCGTCAGCGAGCTGCGTCCGGTCAAACATGCGTTTGATGCAGGCATCAAAGCGCAAATTGGAATTGATTACTAAAGAAAAAAGCCCGGTGCGTTCACCGGGCTTTTATATTAACCGTTGTTGTTACGGCTGCCGGAGCGGCGGCTGCTGCTCACCTGGCTGTGGCGCTTCACCGCGCGACGGATCTGATTCGCCTTCATGCGACGACGATCTTTTTCCACCGCCACTTTTGAGGTGGTTTCCGGCGTCAGGCCAACCAGCTCGCGCAGGTAGTTGGTTTGGGTCAGATCCAGTTCGGTATAACCCCCGCGCGGCAGACCTTTCGGCAGCAGAATGTCGCCGTAACGGACGCGGATCAGACGGCTCACCTGGACGCCTACCGCTTCCCAGAGACGACGCACCTCGCGGTTACGGCCTTCGGTCAGGGTCACGTTGTACCACTGGTTAATGCCTTCCCCACCGGTAAATTTGATGGTTTTGAACGCCGCAGGACCGTCTTCAAGCTGAACGCCACGCGACAGATCGCGCAGTTTATTTTCGTCAACCTGGCCAAATACGCGCACTGCGTATTCACGTTCCACTTCACGGCTTGGGTGCATCAGACGGTTTGCCAGTTCACCATCGGTGGTGAACAGCAGCAGACCGCAGGTGTTCACGTCCAGACGACCGACGGCAATCCAGCGAGCGCCACGCAGTTTAGGCAGACGGTCAAACACCGTCGGACGACCTTCCGGGTCGTTGCGGGTGCACAGCTCGCCTTCCGGCTTGTAGTAAGCCAGCACGCGGCAGATCTGTTCAGCGGACTCTTTCACGGAGATGAGGTGACCGTCGATGCGGATCTTCAGCCCCGGTACGATTTCAACGCGGTCACCCAGCGTGGCGATTTTACCGTCCACACTCACGCGACCCGCTTCAATAATGGCTTCGATTTCACGGCGTGAGCCGTGGCCGGCGCGCGCCAGCACTTTCTGTAACTTCTCGCTCATTGAGCTTCCTCAGGTGTCGCCTTCACAGGCGTCGAATCAGGTCAAAAGAGGGCTGAGCCCTGCTTTGATGGCCGCGTAGTATATCTGCTTATACCTTTACAAGAAAGGCTTTACGTCACCCACGCCTTCACGAATCACTTCCGGTGCATCTTCGGTTAAGTCGACCACGGTGGTCGGCTGCTGGCCGAGATAGCCGCCGTGAATAATCAGCTCGACCACCTTCTCCAGACGATCTTTGATCTCTTCCGGATCGGACTCGGTAAACTCACTTCCGGGCAGCATCAGCGAGGTAGAAAGCATTGGTTCGCCGAGGGTTTCCAGCAGCGCCTGCGCAATCGGGTTCGACGGCACGCGCATACCGATGGTTTTGCGTTTCTCCTGCAGCAGACGACGTGGTACTTCCTTCGTGCCCTTCAGGATGAAGGTGTAGTTGCCCGGCGTGTTGTTCTTAATCAGGCGAAACGCCACGTTATCAACATACGCATAGGTCGACAGCTCAGAGAGATCGCGGCACATCAGAGTAAAGTTATGGCCGTCCGGCAGCTGGCGAATACGGCAAATGCGCTCCATTGCCCCTTTATCTTCAATTTTACAGCCCAGCGCATAGCCTGAATCGGTCGGGTAGACAATCACGCCACCTTTGCGGACGATCTCCACGGCCTGGTTGATCAGACGTGGCTGCGGGTTATCCGGATGGATATAGAAAAACTGACTCATACTTCCCTCTCTTCAATTTGCTGCGGCTGTTCCCAGAGCTGCCAGACCGGCTCAACGCCAGCGGGCAACCAGAGCTTGCGCCCCAGTTCGATCCACGCGCAGGGCTGATGGAAATCAGAGCCCTGTGACCCAAGCAGGCCGAACTGGCGGGCATAGGTCGCGAGCTGCGCGCGCTCGTTGGGCGCCTGCTGACACTGGGCGACTTCCATCGCCTCGCCACCGCATTCGGCAAAGTGTGCCAGCAGCCTTTTCAGCCATTTAGCAGAAAGATTATACCGCCCAGGATGGGCCAGCACGGCCTTACCGCCAGAATGATGAATCACATCAATAGCTTGTTTTATTGTACACCACTGTGGCGGAACGTATCCGGTTTTACCGCGTGCCAGATACTTTTTAAAGACGTCCGCCATGTTCGTCGCTTTGCCCGCGTCGACCAGAAAACGGGCGAAATGACCGCGGGTGACCGCCCCGCCGTTCGCCATCTTTTGCGCGCCTTCCAGCGCGCCCGGAATATGCGCCTTTTCCAGACGCTCGCCGATCATCTCTGCGCGCTGATTGCGGCGCGTTTTTTGTTCTTGCAAAAATGCCGTAAGTGCCGGATGGTCTATATCGATGTTCAGGCCAACAATATGAATCTCATGGTTTTCCCAGACGGTCGAGATCTCGACGCCGGACACCAGATTCAGCGCCAGCCCGCTGCGGGCAATCTCTGCGCGCGCCGCCGGAATGGCATCAGTGGTATCGTGATCGGTTATCGCCAGCGTGCCGACGCGCATTTCAACGGCGCGATGAACCAGGGCTTCGGGTGTCAGCAGGCCGTCAGAGGCCTGAGTATGGCTGTGTAAATCATAAATAATGGCGTAGGTGGTATCGCTCAAAGCACTTCCCATAACAGGTTGGAGACATCCGAAAGCACCATGATACCGACTTAACGCGAAATTCTGAAATCAAGGGTTGACAACTTGCCATCGAACTAGTTAACTAGTACGCAAGTTCACACGAGAAAGGTATCTGAAAATGACAGCACATTTCGCTCTTCACGGCTGGTGGCGCACTTCCTGATCTTCGGGCAGTGTCACGCGTCTGCGAAATGCAAACAGATACCCGCCCGCTACCCAGCGGGCTTTTTTTTGAACAAAATATGAGAACAACAACATGCAAACAGCCAAACCTCATCTCGAACTGCTGACCTGCGAGGCGGCCTATCGCCACAACCCGACCGCGCTGTTTCATCAGGTGTGCGGGGCACGTCCGGCAACGCTGCTGCTGGAATCGGCGGATATCGACAGCAAGGACGATCTCAAGAGCCTGCTGCTGGTCGACAGCGCGCTGCGCATTACCGCTTTAGGTGACACCGTCACCATCAAGGCATTATCAGACAATGGCGCATCGCTGCTGCCGCTGCTGGATGCCGCCCTGCCGTCGGGCATTGAAAATGAACGTCATCCAGAAATGCGCATTCTGCATTTCCCGCCGGTGAGCCAGCTGCTGGACGAAGACGCGCGCCTCTGCTCCCTGTCCGTTTTCGATGCCTTCCGCCTGCTGCAGAATCTGGTCACCGTGCCGGAAGACGAGCGTGAGGCGATGTTCTTCGGCGGGCTGTTTGCTTACGACCTGGTTGCCGGTTTTGAAGATTTGCCGGAAACCGAGCAGGGCAATCGCTGCCCGGATTATTGCTTCTATCTGGCTGAAACGCTGCTGGTGATCGACCACCAGAAGCAATACACCCGCATCCAGGCAAGCCTGTTCACGCCCTCTGCCGCTGAGAAAAACCGTCTTGAGCACCGCATCGCTCAGCTGCAGCAGCAGATGACGGAAGCACCACCCGCGCTGCCGGTGCAGCGCGTGGAGAAAATGACCTGCGACGTTAACCAGACTGACGATCAGTACGGCGCCGTGGTTCGCCAGATGCAAAAAGCGATTCGCGCCGGGGAAATTTTCCAGGTCGTGCCGTCCCGTCGCTTCTCGCTGCCCTGCCCGTCGCCGCTCGCAGCCTACGACGTGCTGAAAAAGAGTAACCCAAGCCCGTACATGTTCTTCATGCAGGACAACGAATTCACGCTGTTCGGCGCCTCGCCGGAAAGCTCGCTGAAATACGACGCCACCAGCCGTCAGATTGAGATCTACCCGATTGCCGGTACCCGTCCGCGCGGACGCCGCGCCGATGGCTCGCTGGACCGCGATCTGGACAGCCGCATCGAACTGGAGATGCGCACCGACCACAAAGAACTCTCCGAGCACCTGATGCTGGTTGACCTGGCGCGTAACGATCTGGCACGCATTTGTACTCCCGGCAGCCGCTACGTGGCGGACCTGACCAAAGTCGACCGCTATTCGTTCGTGATGCACCTGGTCTCCCGCGTGGTCGGCGAGCTGCGCCACGATCTCGACGTGCTGCACGCCTACCGCGCCTGCATGAACATGGGCACCCTCAGCGGCGCGCCGAAAGTACGCGCCATGCAGCTGATTGCTGCCGCCGAAGGACGCCGTCGCGGCAGCTACGGCGGCGCGGTGGGCTACTTCACCGCCCACGGTGACCTCGACACCTGCATCGTAATCCGCTCTGCCTACGTTGAAGACGGTATCGCCACCGTTCAGGCGGGTGCCGGGATTGTTCTTGATTCTGTTCCGCAGTCTGAAGCTGACGAAACGCGCAGTAAAGCCCGTGCGGTCCTTCGCGCCATTGCTACCGCACACCATGCACAGGAGATTTTCTGATGGCTGACATTCTGCTGCTCGATAATATCGACTCCTTTACCTATAACCTGGCAGATCAGCTGCGTGCGAATGGCCACAACGTCGTTATCTACCGCAACCACGTTCCGGCGCAGACCCTGATTGACCGTCTGGCCACCATGCAAAACCCGGTGCTGATGCTCTCCCCGGGGCCAGGCGCGCCGAGCGAAGCGGGCTGTATGCCAGAGCTGCTGACCCGCATGCGCGGGAAACTGCCGATCGTCGGCATCTGCCTTGGCCATCAGGCGATTGTTGAAGCCTACGGCGGCTACGTTGGCCAGGCGGGTGAGATCCTGCACGGTAAAGCGTCCAGCATTGAACATGACGGCCAGGCGATGTTTGCCGGGCTGCCGAACCCGCTCCCGGTCGCGCGCTATCATTCGCTGGTTGGCAGCAATATTCCCGCCGGGCTGACGATCAACGCCTCGTTTGAAGGCATGGTGATGGCGGTGCGCCACGATGCGGACCGCGTCTGCGGCCTGCAGTTCCACCCGGAATCGATCCTGACCTCCCACGGCGCCCGCCTGCTGGAGCAGACGCTCGACTGGGCGTTACAGAAGCTGGAGCAGACCAACACCCTGCAGCCGATTCTGGAAAAACTGTACCAGGCGCAGACCCTGAGCCAGCAGGAGAGCCATCAGCTCTTCTCCGCCGTGGTTCGCGGTGAGCTGAAGCCTGAGCAGCTGGCAGCCGCGCTGGTGAGCATGAAGGTGCGCGGCGAAAGCCCGCAGGAGATCGCCGGTGCCGCCACGGCACTGCTGGAAAATGCCGCCCCGTTCCCGCGCCCGGACTATCAGTTTGCGGATATTGTCGGTACCGGCGGTGACGGCAGTAACAGCATCAATATCTCCACCGCCAGCGCCTTCGTGGCGGCGGCGTGTGGTTTGAAGGTCGCGAAGCACGGCAACCGCAGCGTGTCCAGCCGGTCAGGTTCTTCCGATCTGCTCGCCGCATTCGGTATTAACCTCGATATGAACGCCGAGCGTTCCCGTGAAGCGCTGGATGACCTGGGCGTCTGCTTCCTGTTTGCGCCGAAGTATCACACCGGTTTCCGCCACGCGATGCCGGTTCGTCAGCAGCTTAAAACCCGCACGCTGTTTAACGTGCTCGGCCCGCTGATCAACCCGGCCCACCCGCCGCTGGCGCTGATTGGCGTTTACAGCCCGGAACTGGTTCTGCCGATTGCCGAGACGCTGCGCGTGCTGGGTTATCAGCGTGCCGCCGTGGTGCACAGCGGCGGTATGGATGAGGTTTCTCTTCATGCGCCAACGCTGGTGGCCGAACTGCGCGACGGTGAAATCCTGAGCTATCAGCTGGAGGCTGCCGACTTCGGCCTTGCGCCATACCATCAGGAAGCGCTGGCTGGCGGTACGCCGGAAGAAAACCGTGACATTCTGACGCGCTTATTACAAGGTAAAGGAGAGGTCGCCCATGAGGCCGCCGTTGCTGCCAACGTCGCCATGCTGATGCGTTTGCACGGTGACGAAGACCTGAAAGCCAACGTTCAAAAAGTTCTGGATGTACTGCGCTCCGGTGCAGCTTACGATCGCGTTACCGCACTTGCGGCAAGAGGGTAAAGAATGCAGACCGTTTTAGCGAAAATCGTTGCCGATAAGGCCATCTGGGTGGAAGCCCGCAAGCAACAGCAGCCGCTTGCCAGTTTCCAGAATGACGTCGTCCCGAGCAGCCGTCGTTTCTATGACGCCCTGCGGGGTACGCGCACCGCGTTTATTCTTGAGTGCAAAAAAGCGTCCCCCTCCAAAGGCGTTATTCGTGACGATTTCGACCCGGCACGTATTGCCGGCATTTATAAGCATCATGCTTCAGCCATCTCCGTGCTGACGGATGAGAAATATTTTCAGGGCAGCTTCGATTTTCTGCCCATCGTCAGCGGCATCGCGCCGCAGCCGATCCTGTGCAAAGACTTTATTATCGACCCGTATCAGATCTGGCTGGCACGTTTTTACCAGGCCGACGCCTGCCTGCTGATGCTCTCGGTGCTCGACGATGAGCAGTATCGCCAGCTTTCCGCCGTGGCGCACAGCCTGAATATGGGCGTGCTGACCGAAGTGAGCAACGAAGAGGAGCTGGAGCGCGCGATTGCGCTGGAAGCCAAAGTGGTCGGCATTAACAACCGCGATCTGCGCGACCTGTCCATTGACCTTAACCGTACGCGTCAGCTGGCGCCGCGTCTGGGGTCTGGCGTCACGGTGATCAGCGAATCCGGCATTAACAGCTACGCCCAGGTGCGCGAGCTGAGCCACTTCGCCAACGGTTTCCTGATTGGCTCCGCCATGATGGAACATGACGATCTCAATGCGGCTGTGCGTCGCGTGCTGCTGGGTGAAAACAAAGTCTGCGGCTTAACCCGCGAACAGGATGCTCAGGCCGCGTATGAAGCCGGGGCGATTTATGGCGGGCTGATCTTTGTGGATTCCTCTCCTCGCGCGGTCAGCGTAGAGCAGGCGCGTAAGGTCATCGCAGCGGCTCCGCTCAGCTACGTGGGCGTTTTCCGCAATGCAGATATTGCAGACGTTGCGGCAAAAGCCGACGCGTTATCCCTGAGCGCGGTGCAACTCCACGGCGATGAAGACCAGATCTATATCGACGCCCTGCGCGCCGCGCTGGCACCACAGGTGCAGATCTGGAAAGCGCAAAGCGTTGGCGATACGTTGCCCTCGCGTAACCTGAACCACGTGGATAAATACGTCCTCGATAACGGCCAGGGCGGTACCGGCCAGCGTTTTGACTGGTCGCTGCTGAACGGCGCAAAGCTGGACAACGTTCTGCTGGCGGGTGGATTAGGCCCGGATAACTGCGTAGAAGCCGCTAAAACCGGCTGCGCAGGCCTCGATTTCAATTCAGGCGTAGAGTCCCAGCCGGGTATCAAAGATGCCAGCAAGCTGGCCTCGGTTTTTAAAACTCTGCGTGCATATTAAGGAAGAGAAGATGACGACATTACTTAACCCGTATTTTGGTGAGTTCGGCGGGATGTACGTCCCGCAAATCCTGATGCCCGCGCTGCGCCAGCTGGAAGAAGCGTTTGTCAGCGCGCAGAAAGACCCGGCGTTTCAGGCTGAATTTACCGACCTGCTGAAAAATTACGCCGGTCGTCCGACCGCGCTGACCAAATGCCGCAACCTGACGGAAGGCACCAAAACCACGCTGTATCTGAAGCGTGAAGACCTGCTGCACGGCGGCGCGCATAAAACTAACCAGGTGCTGGGTCAGGCGCTGCTTGCGAAGCGTATGGGCAAAACCGAAATCATCGCCGAAACCGGTGCGGGTCAGCACGGCGTGGCCTCTGCGCTTGCCAGCGCACTGCTCGGCCTGAAATGCCGCATCTATATGGGAGCGAAAGACGTTGAGCGTCAGTCTCCGAACGTCTTTCGTATGCGTCTGATGGGAGCAGAAGTGATCCCGGTGCACAGCGGCTCCGCGACGTTGAAAGACGCCTGTAACGAAGCGCTGCGCGACTGGTCTGGCAGCTATGAAACCGCACACTATATGCTCGGTACCGCGGCGGGCCCGCACCCGTTCCCGACTATCGTGCGCGAATTCCAGCGCATGATCGGTGAAGAGACCAAAGCGCAGATCCTCGAAAAAGAGGGTCGCCTGCCGGATGCGGTGATCGCCTGCGTCGGCGGCGGCTCCAACGCCATCGGTATGTTCGCAGACTTTATCGACGACACCAGCGTGGGCCTGATTGGCGTAGAGCCTGCCGGTCACGGCATTGAATCGGGTGAACACGGCGCGCCGCTGAAGCATGGCCGCGTGGGGATCTACTTCGGGATGAAATCCCCGATGATGCAAACCGATGAGGGTCAGATTGAAGAGTCTTACTCTATTTCTGCCGGCCTCGACTTCCCGTCCGTCGGGCCGCAGCATGCGTATCTGAACAGCACCGGCCGCGCGGACTATGTCTCCATTACCGATGACGAAGCGCTGGAAGCCTTTAAAACGCTGTGCCGCAGCGAAGGGATCATCCCGGCGCTGGAGTCTTCGCACGCGCTGGCGCACGCGCTGAAAATGATGAAAGAAAACCCGGAAAAAGAGCAGCTGCTGGTGGTGAACCTTTCCGGACGCGGTGACAAAGATATCTTCACCGTTCACGATATTCTGAAAGCACGAGGGGAAATCTGATGGAACGCTACGATAACGTATTTGCAGAGCTGAAATCGCGCCAGGAAGGCGCGTTCGTTCCCTTCGTCACCCTGGGCGATCCGGGCCCGGAACAGTCGCTGAAGATTATCGACACCCTGATTGAAGCCGGGGCCGACGCGCTGGAGCTGGGTATTCCGTTCTCCGATCCGCTGGCGGATGGCCCGACCATCCAGAATGCGACGCTGCGCGCATTCGCCTCCGGTGTGACGCCAACCCAGTGCTTCGAGATGCTGGCGGCGATTCGCCAGAAGCACCCGACCATTCCGATCGGCCTGCTGATGTACGCCAACCTGGTCTTTAACCGCGGTATTGATGAGTTCTATGCCGAGTGCGCGCGCGTGGGCGTCGACTCCGTTCTGGTGGCAGACGTGCCGGTTGAGGAGTCTGCGCCATTCCGTCAGGCAGCGATGCGCCATAACGTCGCCCCGATTTTCATCTGCCCGCCGAACGCCGATGACGAACTGCTGCGCCAGATTGCCTCTTACGGACGCGGGTATACCTACCTGCTCTCCCGCGCGGGCGTGACCGGTGCCGAGAATAAAGCCGCCCTGCCGCTGCATCATCTGGTGGAGAAGCTGGCCGAGTACCATGCCGCGCCTCCGCTGCAGGGGTTCGGGATTTCATCCCCGGATCAGGTCACCGCAGCGATTGACGCGAAGGCGGCTGGTGCCATCTCCGGCTCCGCGATTGTGAAGATCATCGAAAAGAACGTGGACAAGCCCGAGCAGATGCTGGCCGAGCTGAAAGCGTTTGTGACCGCAATGAAAGCGGCGACGCGTAAAGCATAACCTCTCTACCGTCTGGCTTCCTGCCAGACGGTTCCCCTTCCTGGTTATCACTCTTCATGCTGCTGGCGTGCGGGCTGCTATTTAAGAACGCAATTGACAGGCCAGTAATGATGAATGCCTCAATTATGCTTTATTAATAACGTTTCCGGGGCGGGCATCGGGACTTACCAATTTGTAAAGTACCGGCAGCATGGACCAAATCAGCTAAAGTACGAACCTGCATTTTATCCATAACCCGACGTCGATGGACCTTCACGGTAATTTCTGATATGCCCAGTTCAGACGCAATTTGTTTGTTTTGCAGGCCATTAATCGCCAACTCAAAGGTCTGCTTCTCGCGCCGTGTCAATGCCTGATAGTTTTTACAAAGCTCGAATATTCTTTGCTGCTCTAAAAAATTATTAGTCGCTTCGATTAGCACATCTTTCACGACATTGATAAATTGTTCCGGTTCGACTGGCTTAGTCAAAAAGTCCCGAACACCTGCTTTCATCGCTTGTACGCAGAGTGGGATTGAGCTGGTCATAGTCAGGATAATTATCGGTATTGTACAGCCACGTTCCTTCAGGGCATCTATCACTTCGAAACCGTTAGTGTCTGGCGTGTTAATTTCCAGTATTAAGCATGAGGGATGATCAACTATGGGGCAGGAGAGAAATTCTTCGGCATTTTTGAAGTCAAAAGTTTGATAACCTTTCGCTATTAACAATTTAACCACAAACAGCCTATATGCATCATCATCATCGATAACATAAACAACATCTTCCATATCACTCTCTCCTCACCAGGCCTTCGACGTACATAATACGAACGGAGGCGTCCATTCACAAAAAATTTTAGAATTGCCAGCTTCTATGTCTGATATCGTTTAATAACCGGAAGTAACAAAATCAAAGACTAACAGTCCATATGCGAATATCCTAATTTAGCAAAGGTAATTAGCATGAGGATATTCTGAAAAAAAGATACATAAAAAGTCGTTTTTGAGCAGCGGTACTGTTAAAACTCTGCTTTCAAGCAAACCCTTTTGTATATATTTGACTCATATCGCGGGAATTATCTTAGCCATGTCGTTTTAAGGTGCAGTTTTTATATCTGTAAGGTGGTTAAGCTGAATAAGAGTGCGTTTTTGGTGTTAACGCCGATTCGGGATCCACCCGCACTCCAGCCAGAGTCTCTGTCAGAGCATCAGGTATATCAACGGCTCTTGCTGCTCTGAATTCCGCAGCCGTGCCGAGAATCCAAACGCAGCACGGTTTAATGACTGAGGTCATAAAAAGAGGCGGTATTTTGGAGAAAAGGTTTTGAGAGGTTTTGAGGCAAACGAAAAAGATATATATTCCAGTCCGTTAAATTCACTTACACCTTCTGAGTTCAGAGGCTTATTCATGTCATGGCACGCCTTCAAACAGACTTACCTGGTTAAGTTCTGGTCACCTGTTCCGGCCGTTATCGCGGCAGGCATTCTCTCTACCTACTATTTCGGCATCACCGGCACCTTCTGGGCCGTGACCGGCGAGTTCACCCGCTGGGGTGGTCAATTGCTACAGCTCGCTGGCGTGCATACCGAAGAGTGGGGTTACTTTAAACTCATTCATCTGGACGGCACGCCGCTCACCCGCATCGACGGGATGATGATCATCGGCATGTTCGGCGGCTGTTTCGCGGCGGCGCTGTGGGCAAACAACGTTAAGTTGCGGATGCCCAAAAGCCGCATTCGTATAATGCAGGCGGTAGTCGGCGGTATCATTGCCGGGTTTGGCGCCCGCCTGGCGATGGGCTGTAACCTGGCCGCTTTCTTTACGGGGATTCCTCAGTTTTCGCTTCACGCCTGGTTCTTTGCTGTCGCCACGGCCATCGGCTCTTACTTCGGTGCAAAATTCACCCTGCTACCGCTGTTCCGCATTCCGGTGAAAATGACAAAAGTCAGCGCAGCGTCTCCGTTAACCCAGAAGCCAGACCAGGCGCGTCGCCGTTTCCGCCTCGGTATGCTGGTCTTTTTGGCTATGGTCGCCTGGGCGCTTTGCACTGCAATGAATCAGCCCAAACTCGGCCTGGCGATGCTGTTCGGCGTGGGTTTTGGTCTGCTCATTGAACGCGCGCAGATCTGCTTTACCTCCGCGTTTCGCGATATGTGGATCACCGGCCGTACGATGATGGCAAAGGCGATTATCGCCGGGATGGCGGTCAGCGCCATCGGTATCTTCAGCTATGTTCAGCTCGGCGTCGAACCGAAAATCATGTGGGCCGGTCCTAACGCGGTCCTTGGCGGCCTGCTGTTCGGCTTCGGGATCGTGCTGGCTGGCGGGTGTGAAACCGGCTGGATGTACCGCGCCGTTGAAGGTCAGGTGCATTACTGGTGGGTGGGCCTGGGAAATGTTATCGGCTCGACGATCCTGGCTTACTTCTGGGACGATCTGTCTCCGGCGCTTGCCACGAGTTGGGACAAGGTAAACCTGTTGAACACCTTCGGGCCTCTCGGCGGCCTGCTGGTCACCTACGCCCTGCTGCTGGTCGCTTTTTTACTGGTTGTCGCGCAGGAGAAACGCTTCTTCCGTCGCGCGAGTGTTAAAACAGAAACCCAGGAGAATGCTGCATGAAAGAGATCGTGCCCGATTACCGTCTGGATATGGTCGGTGAACCCTGCCCTTATCCGGCTGTTGCCACGCTTGAAGCCCTACCGCAGCTCAAAAAAGGGGAAATTCTGGAAGTGGTCAGCGACTGTCCGCAGTCCATCAACAACATTCCGCTGGATGCGAAAAACCACGGCTACACGGTGCTGGATATCCAGCAGGATGGCCCGACCATTCGCTATTTGATTCAAAAATGATCGCTAAGGGCCTCGCGAGGGGCCTTTATCGTATTGAATTATAAGACATCTTGATCCACGGCAAAAACGCGTTTTTTGACTTAAGTAAAATCTCACTTCCCTTTTGAAGGAGGTTTTCGCGGTTTGATGTATTTACGAGCTTTACTGGTTTTCGCCTTATTGATTCCCTTCCATGCGCTGTCCCTGAATTTCTCTTCTACCTTCCTGCGCCTTAATTGTCCGCAAAGAGGACTTGTCGAGGTCATTCTGCACGTTTATGACCATACCCAGGAACGATGGCACGGCCATTTTGAAACCGGCGCGGGACATAAACGTGCAGGTGATACCGAAATCATCCCGTTTGCCAACGGCGATATTCTCTTTCATTCCCTGTCCAGCGACGCTTTCAGCTATTTATATGATGGAGAAAATATCCTGAGGCACTGCGTAAAGCTTGATGAGCGGCCGGTTTATCCGTCGTTTTGAAGTGAGCAAAGCAAACTGGCCACCCTGTGGCCAGTTTGACGGGGGATTAGAAACGATAACCCGCAGAGAACATAAACACCCACGGATCCAGGCGAGTATTGATACTTTGCTGCTGACCGCCCGCTTTGAAGCGTACGTCCGTATCAATATCCATGTACCAGACCGAGGCGTTAATCAGCCAGTCGCGGTTAATCAGATAATCCAGACCGACCTGCCCCGCCATACCCCATGAATCTTTCAGGCTAAGGTCAGTCAAGCCGGCCTCTTTACCGGTATCGTTAAACTTCTCGTCGAAGAAAGTGGTGTAGTTCACACCGGCGCCAATATAAGGACGCACCTTGCTGTTGGCATCACCAAAGTACCATTGCGCCATCAGCGTTGGCGGTAAATGGTGAACCGTAGCGATATCACCGGTTGCGCCCAGACCTACGCGATGACGGAACGGCGTTGCAGCCAGAAGCTCAACACCAACGTTTTCCGTCGCCATATAGGTGAACGTTAACCCTAACTGGGTGTTATTACTGACGTTAAAACCGCCCATACCCAGCACGTTATCCGATCCTTCAGTCGGGCGAACCGTAGCCGAACCGGCACGAATAAAGAATTCGCCTGCTTCATGCGCATACGCGCCGCCAGAGAGACTGCTTAATACAAGGGCTGCCACCGCTAATTTTTTCATATCCGCTCCATCGTTGTGGTTTTAATCGCGGATGAGAATATACTCACAAATGAGTAATAAGTGATCTGCTACAGATCACATTAAAACCAGTAACTTAACATTCATTGATCTGGATTAATTTTTTGTTGCACACCCAAAAGCGATAAGTTGTTTCCATGTCAATTTTTGGCATTTCACGGTTACAAAATTTTCCCTTTTCCCCCTCTTGCTCTTCCTCTGGCGGCTGGATAATTTATCGCTCTCACAAGTTGATTTGATGCGTTCTTCTTTAGCAGGTGTGCCATGAGTGATATCAACCCGTGCATGACGTGCGGAGCCTGTTGTGCGTATTTTCGAGTCTCTTTCTACTGGGCCGAAGCCAGCGATGGCGGCGGTACCGTTCCGGTTCATCTCACAGAGCCGCTAACGCCTTTTCTGCGCTGCATGAGCGGCACAAACCAAAAGCAGGCCCGCTGCGTGGCGCTACAGGGCGAGCCCGGGGTCTCTACCAAGTGTTCCATCTATGAGGATCGGCCCAGCCCGTGCCGGGAATTTGCCATGTCGGGGGAGGATGGGCAGGTCAACGAAGCCTGCAATCGCGCCCGGGCGCGCATTGGATTACCTCCGCTTTACAAAGATATGCTTTTCCATACAAGCCTTGATGCTGCCACAGCAGGTGCATCCGGTGTACAATTGCCGGCTAATTAACACCTGCAATACTCAAGGAGAGTGCATGTCTATCACGGCGAAGTCTGTCTACCGTGACACGGGAAACTTTTTCCGCAATCAGTTCATAACCTTTTTACTGATCGCGTTGCTATGTGCCTTTATCACGGTGGTGCTGGGCCATGCCTTCTCACCGAGTGATGAACAGATTGCCAGCCTGAGCCAGGGCGACCACCTCGCCGGAAGCGTGGGGCTGTTTGAACTGGTGCAAAACATGACGCCGGAGCAGCAGCAGATTCTGCTGCGGGCGTCTGCCGCGTCAACGTTCTCAGGCCTGATTGGTAATGCGGTTCTGGCGGGCGGCGTTTTGCTGATGATTCAGCTGGTCTCGGCGGGTCACCGGGTCAGCGCCTTACGGGCGATTGGTGCGAGTGCGCCAGTCTTACCTAAGCTGTTTATCCTGATCTTTTTAACCACCATGCTGGTGCAAATGGGGATTATGCTGGTCGTGGTGCCGGGCGTGTTACTGGCTATCGTGCTCTCATTTGCGCCTGTGATGGTGGTGCAGGATAAGATGGGGATTTTTACCGCGATGCGCAGCAGCATCAGACTGGCATGGGCGAATATGCGTCTGGTGGCTCCCGCCGTGATCGGCTGGCTGCTCGCCAAAACGCTCCTGCTGTTGTTTGCACCGAATTTTGCGGTATTAACGCCGAACGTTGGCGCGGTAGTGGCGAATACGCTGAGCAATCTGATTTCAGCGTTACTGCTGGTCTATCTGTTCCGCCTGTATATGTTAATTCGTCAGTAATCCTGAGGCGGGCGGCATCGCTGCCACCCGCCCCGTTCAGAAGATGGAATCACAGAATGAAGCAGTTTCTTGATTTTTTACCGCTCGTGGTCTTTTTTGCTTTTTATAAGCTGTATGACATTTATGCCGCGACCACTGCGCTGATCGTTGCAACGGCTGTTGTTCTGATCTACAGCTGGGTTCGCTATCGTAAAGTCGAAAAGATGGCGCTGATAACGTTCGTCCTGGTCGCCGTGTTCGGCGGGCTTACGCTGTTCTTCCACAATGATGAATTTATTAAGTGGAAAGTGACCGTCATTTATGCGCTGTTCGCTGGTGCATTGTTAATTAGCCAGTGGGTCATGAAAAAACCGCTGATCCAGCGCATGCTGGGCAAAGAGCTGACGCTGCCTCAGGAAGTCTGGTCCCGTTTGAATATCGCCTGGGCGGTCTTCTTTATTCTCTGTGGTCTTGCCAATATCTATATCGCCTTCTGGCTGCCGCAGAATATATGGGTCAACTTCAAGGTCTTTGGCCTGACTGCGCTGACCCTTATCTTCACGCTGTTAAGCGGCGTATACATCTATCGCCACATGCCGCAAGACGACAAGCACTGATTAATGACTGACCAGAACGTCAACGACAGGCGTTCTGGTCTATTCTCTCCACTGTAAAATCATAGTAGCATCCCGCCTGAAGTCTTCCGTTACGAGTTAAAACAATGACAACAACTAACGCCCCGCAGGGCGAACTGGTTTTACGCACACTGGCAATGCCCGCTGACACCAATGCCAATGGCGATATTTTTGGCGGCTGGCTGATGTCGCAGATGGATATGGGCGGCGCAATTCTGGCAAAAGAGATTGCCCACGGGCGCGTGGTGACTGTGCGAGTGGACGGCATGACCTTCCTGCGCCCGGTTGCGGTGGGAGATGTGGTTTGCTGCTACGCGCGCTGCGTCAAACGCGGCAACACCTCTATTTCAATCAACATCGAAGTATGGGTTAAGAAAGTCTCTTCTGAACCTATTGGGCAGCGTTATAAGGCCACCGAAGCGCTGTTTATTTATGTCGCAGTGGACAGCGAAGGCAAGCCTCGTCAAATTCCGCAGGCCTGATTGACAGGCAAAAAAAAGCCTCCATCAGGAGGCTTTTTTTATTCCATTTGCGCCCCGCCGTTCAGGCGGAAAACAATATTCACAATCAGTCCGTTGCCCGGTTTCCCGGCCTCATAGCGCCATCTGCGCATCGCCGATTTCACTTCGCGCTCAAACATATTAGAAGGCTGAGCGGACAAGATTTCCACGTTATCCACGCGGCCATCGGCAGTAACGTCAAATTTAACCCGTACGCGGCCTTCAATACGCAAGGCCTGCGCTCGCGCCGGATACTGAGGCTGGTTGCGACTCAGCGCGCGCGGACCCGCAGGGGCACTGATTGTCGGCTTAGGCGCGGCTACGGTGTTATTCATCACCGGACGCGAAGGCGCCGCATTCTCCACCGTCTGGGTCGCGCGCGGTTCAACCGGACGTTCCTCGCGTTTCGGACGCTCCTCGACCTTCTTCACCGGCTTTGGCTTCGGTTCAGGTTTGTGGATCACTACCGGGGCTTCCTTCGGTGGCTCCGGAACGGGCTCGGGTTCTGGCTCAGGCTCTGCCACCGGCTGCGGCGGTGGAGGGGCAACCTGCGGCGGCTCGAGATCCGCTGGCGATACCATCGTCACGGAAATCGGCTGCGCGGGCGCGGGCATTTCAATAACCTGATGAACCGAGGTATACAGCAAACCCGCCACAACGGCACCGTGAATCACGACAGAAAGCAGCGTCGGCCAGGGAAAGCGGCGAGGTAAATCAAGGGTCATCGAAGTCATATTCATCAACGTTAAAAAACCGAACCCTGATTTTAAATGCAAATAGCAATCATATTCAATAAGACACTTTGTTCTGGCGCAACTTTAGCGCCTGAGAGGCCAAAAAAGGCGCATTCAGATCAGGGTATTAACATTGTTTTTATTTTACATTGCAGTCGTTTGCCCTTTCACATAACGTAACTGACACTTTTACCGGTTAAGGAGCTTCGCCGTGTTTTACGTGATTTACTCTGAAGATGTTGCTGATTCGCTCGAAAAACGCCAGTCCGTGCGCCCTGCGCACCTTGCACGTTTGCAGCTGCTCCAGGATGAAGGCCGTTTACTGACCGCTGGCCCCATGCCCGCAGTAGACAGCAACGATCCGGGCGCCGCCGGTTTTGCCGGCTCCACTGTGATTGCTGAGTTTGAATCTCAGGAAAGCGCTCAGGCATGGGCTGACGCAGATCCGTATGTTGCCGCAGGTGTGTATGCGAAAGTAACGGTCAGACCGTATAAGAAAGTGTTCTGATACCAAAGCGGCTCCGAAAGGAGCCTTTTTCATAGTAGAGGTTACGCATCTCTGCGCCGGGTAAACTGTTGCTCCGTTATAAGGGTTCCCCACTGATCGCCCTCCCACTCTTTGGCGAGCGTAAATCCAAACGATTCGTATAAACGTCGTGCGGCGCTCAGCTTATTGAATGTCCAGAGTTGCACGGCAGAAAAACCCACGCTGTCGCAAAAGCGCATCGCTTCGGTCAGCAGTTTTTTCCCCACGCCGTGTCCCCGACAGCCATCATCAAGAATAAACCAGCGAAGATGGGCTTCACTCGGCGCCAGATCCTCGCCATCGATTGCCACCGAGCCGACAATTTTATCGTTGAGCACTGCCAGCCAAATCTGGTTACAGGGCTTCTCCAGTCTTTCACTGAACTCGGCCAGCCCTGAAGCCACTTTGGCCTCGAAGAAGCGACCAAAGTTATGTTCCCGCGAATAATAGCTGCCATGCATCTCCGCAATACGGCCAATCATGCCGGGGATATACCCCTGCACTATCTTCAGCTCGTCGGGCTGCATATCGTTGCCCGCCTCGCGGCATGCCAGCAGCGCGTTGGCATAAAGGGAGAGCCCCTCAGAGATGGTTTGCTGCTGGGCAGGAGCAAGACGCTTTATTGCTGTGACCACGCGCTCATTGCTGAAGGCATTAATTTTGCTGACCGTCTCGTGACCTTTCGCGGTCAGCCTGAGGCTCTTCGCTCTCGCATCTTCAGCTGAAATGACCTCCTCGAGCTCACCCGCGGCAATCAGACGAGCAAGCATACGGCTGACGCTGGACTTATCCAGCCCCAGCAGCTGCACCAGCTGACTCGCCGTCATCTCTTTGCGTAGGGCTATTTCGACCAGGGTATGGACGGCCGACGATGAGTAATTCGTTGAGGCCAGGGTAGACCCCATAAAACCTAACTCTCGCACCATCAGGCGCGAGGAACGTCGAATAACACTGACTACCGGGGTTTCGCTGTGCATGTTGTGTCCTCATCATTTAGTTGTACTATACAACTAAATGATGAGGGATTGTCAAACAGAATTAAAAAGGCTCCCTCAGGAGCCTTTCAAACCATCAATGCAGCGACGCTAGCCTCGCCGCAAACCCGACAAACAGCAGCCCTATGAGCCCGTTCCCCAGCTTTGCCAGTTTCTTTTTCGTTTTCAGATAACGCGTCACAAACGCACCGGAGAAGATCAGGAAGCTCATGTACATAAAGCTTATTAACTCCAGCGTCGTCGCGAGGATCAGGAAAGAAGTGCCGGTGCTCTGTGCATTCACGTCAATGAACTGAACGAAGAACGATACGTAGAACAGGATCGCTTTGGGATTGGTCAGGCTTAATACCAGCGAACGTTTCATGATCATACTGGCCGGTTCAGGGCCGCTCTCATGGGCATTTTTCTGGCGGTTCACCACTGACCAGAGCATTTTGCCGCCCAGCCAGAGCAGATAGAAGGCTCCGAGATAGCGCACGATATTAAACAGTACCGGCGTGGTCTGGATTAATGCCGCGACGCCCGCCCAAGCCAGAAACATCAGCACCGCATCGCCGATAAATACGCCCGTGGCGGCAAGATACCCTTTTTTAACGCCGTGACCGATCCCGGTTTTTAGCACAAACAGGGTATTCGGCCCTGGCACCAGCACGATAAAAAATGCGCCGACAACATACGTCCAGAAATTCAGTACGCCAAACTCCGCAAACACTCCTCCCTCCTTTTGCTAAACACAACAGGAATATCGCTGCAAATACGCTATTCCTAAAAAATCAGACGCTATAAAATCAGCGGGCACCCGTTACGGTGCCCTCATGGTTTCAGATATCCTGGACTGCGAACAGCAACGCATTGCGGTGCCTGGTCAATCCACATTTTCTGATGGCGTGAATACGCATATTGCGGCGGGATTGAGCTTCCAGCCAACGAGCCTTGCGACGACTCACCTGTCGCAACATGCGCCAGCGCCCTACTTCTGTTCTACTGCGCTTCATGTCTACAACTCTTTAACTAACAGAGTCGCCATTATAAACCCAACCCGGCAGCAAACCAGCGCTTTTACCTGGCGTTTTTATTTGCCAGATGAATCCTGATGCGTACACTCATAACAATACGCTTTCAAAAGGATTTTTTTACCTATGACAACCTTCTACACCGTGGTGAGTTGGCTGGTCATTTTGGGATACTGGCTGTTAATCGCGGGTGTGACATTACGCATCCTGATGAAGCGCAGAGCCGTACCCTCTGCCATGGCCTGGCTTCTGATCATTTATATCCTCCCGCTGGTGGGAATTATTGCCTATCTCTCTTTCGGCGAGCTTCATCTGGGTAAACGCCGCGCCGAGCGGGCCCGCGCCATGTGGCCCTCCACCGCGAAGTGGCTGAACGACCTTAAAGCCTGCAAACATATTTTTGCCGAGGAGAACAGCAGCGTCGCCTCCTCACTGTTTAAGCTGTGCGAGCGCCGTCAGGGGATTGGCGGCGTCAAGGGCAATCAACTGCAGCTGCTGACCTCGTCCGACGACGTCATGCAGGCGTTAATCCGCGATATTCAGCTGGCGCGTCATAATATCGAGATGGTTTTTTATATCTGGCAGCCCGGCGGGATGGCTGACCAGGTCGCTGAGTCGCTGATGGCCGCCGCGCGGCGCGGCATTCATTGCCGCCTGATGCTTGACTCCGCGGGTAGCGTGGCATTTTTCCGTAGCCCCTGGGCGGGCATGATGCGTAATGCCGGGATCGAAGTGGTTGAGGCGTTGAAAGTGAATCTCCTGCGCGTATTTCTGCGCCGGATGGATCTTCGTCAGCATCGCAAAATGATCATGATCGATAACTATATTGCCTACACCGGCAGCATGAATATGGTTGACCCGCGCTTCTTCAAACAGGACTCGGGCGTAGGTCAATGGGTTGATTTGATGGCGCGAATGGAGGGGCCGATTGCCACCTCGATGGGCATCGTTTATTCCTGCGACTGGGAAATAGAAACCGGCAAGCGTATTCTGCCGCCACCGCCGGACGGCAATATTATGCCGTTTGAAGAGGCCAGCGGTCACACCATTCATACCATTGCTTCCGGGCCGGGCTTCCCGGAAGACTTAATCCATCAGGCGCTGCTGACGGCAACCTACTCGGCGCGTGAATATCTGATCATGACGACGCCCTACTTTGTCCCCAGCGACGACCTCCTGCACGCGATCTGTACCGCCGCGCAGCGCGGTGTCGATGTGAGCATCATTTTGCCACGCAAAAATGACTCCCTACTGGTGGGCTGGGCCAGCCGGGCATTCTTTAGCGAACTGCTGGCCGCAGGGGTGAAAATTTACCAGTTTGAAGGCGGATTGCTCCACACCAAGAGCGTTCTTGTCGACGGTGAGCTGAGCCTGGTGGGAACGGTCAACCTGGATATGCGCAGCCTGTGGCTAAACTTTGAAATTACGCTGGTCATTGATGATGCCGGCTTTGGCGGCGACCTTGCGGCGGTGCAGGATGATTATATCTCCCGCTCGCGGCTGCTGGATGCCAGACTGTGGGTAAAACGTCCGATGTGGCAGAGAATTGCCGAACGACTGTTTTACTTCTTTAGTCCGTTGCTGTAAAACGTGCCCAACGATGTTAAACAGGTAGTCATCATGGAAATGGATCTGAACAATCGCCTGACCGAAGACGAAACGCTCGAGCAGGCCTATGACATTTTTCTCGAACTGGCGGTTGATAACCTCGATCCCGCAGACGTGATCCTCTTTAATCTGCAGTTCGAAGAGCGCGGCGGCGCTGAATTGTTCGACCCTTCAGAAGACTGGGCTGAGCATGTGGATTTCGACCTGAATCCTGACTTCTTTGCCGAAGTGGTGATTGGGCTGGCCGATGAAGACGGCGGCGAAATTAACGATATTTTCGCCCGCGTCCTGCTCTGTCGGGAAAAAGACCACAAGCTGTGCCATATTCTCTGGCGCGAATAATAAAAAAGGCTGCGATTGCAGCCTTTTTTATTTACTCCGGTAATTCACTGCCGCAGCGGTGACAAAACCGCGCGTCGTGTTCATGTTCACCCTTCTGGCAATGAGGACATTTGCGCTGTTGCTTGCGGCTCTGAAACGCGCTGCTCATGTGTGTGGTAATAAGTCCCGTCGGGATGGCAATAACCGAATAGCCAATCAAAATCAGCACGGACGCTACGATGCGCCCCAGTGGCGTATGGGGCGTAATATCACCGTAACCCACGGTCGTGACGGTCACAATGGCCCAGTAGACGGACGCATTGAGCGTCGTAAAGCCATATTTAGGCCCTTCTATTAAATACATCAGCGCGCCAAAAACAATCATGACGATGGCAATAAACGAGTAGAACAAAATAAGCTGATGGCGGGCGCTGACGATCGCACTCCAGAACACGCGTAATGATGGCATAAAACGCAGTAATTTCAGAATACGTAATACCCGAATCACGCGCATCGCTCGCCAGGCAAAGACATAACTCAGGCTAATCTCCGGCCACAGCCACATAACATAGAGCGGCAGGATGGTGGCTAAATCGATAAATCCCCAGAAGCTGAAAACATATCTGGCCGGGTTGGGCCAGGCTATTACCCGCAGGAGATATTCAGCGGTAAAAACCAGGGTAATCGCCAGCTCAAGCCAGACAAAGATATGCCATTCGTCAAACGTCAGGTGGTATTGCGTCCCGGCACCCGATTCAATAAAGATGACAACCACGCTGAGGAGCGCAAATAAACCGCACAGACCTTCAAAGCGTCGCCCGGAAACCGTTTCAGGATCGAACAAAAAATGATATAGCCGCCGACGGGCTAACGTGAATAAACGCGACACAGTTACCTCGCAAAAAATAAGGGCTGACATCATGTCAGCCCTTGCGATTATAACGGGTCTACTTTCAGGCAGGAAACCGCATGTCGGAAGCTGCCTTCGAGAACCGGTCGCGTTTGAGCACATTCCGGCCCGGCCATCGGGCAGCGCGTGCGGAAGACGCAGCCTGACGGCGGGTTAATCGGCGAAGGTAATTCCCCTTCCAGAAGCTGGATGGTTTTATTCTTTTCCAGATCCGGATCGGGGATCGGCACCGCGGACATCAGCGCTCTGGTGTATGGGTGCAATGGATTATGGTACACCTCGTCATAGGTGCCCAGCTCCACGGCATGCCCCAGATACATCACCAGCACGCGGTCAGAGATGTGTTTCACCACGGCCAGGTCATGCGCGATGAAGATCAGCGACAGCCCCATTTCGCGCTGCAGCTTCTGCAGCAGGTTAACCACCTGCGCCTGAATGGAAACGTCCAGTGCGGAAACCGGCTCATCGCAGATAATCAGCTTCGGTTCGAGGATCAGCGCACGGGCAATACCAATACGCTGGCACTGACCGCCGGAGAACTCATGCGGATAGCGGTTGATGAGGTTCGGCAACAGGCCGACTTTCATCATCATCGCCTTCACGCGGTCGCGCACTTCCTGACGAGACATCTTTGGATGATAGGTCCGCAGCGGCTCGGCAATAATCTCGCCGATGGTCATACGCGGGTTTAATGATGCCAGCGGATCCTGGAAAATCATCTGGATATCGCTGCGCACCTCGCGCCACTCGTCGGGCTTCATGCCCAGCAGATCTTTACCCAGCCAGGCCACTTTACCGTCGGTGGCTTTGACCAGACCGATAATGGCTCGCGCAAAGGTCGATTTACCGCAGCCGGACTCTCCCACCACGCCCAGGGTTTCCCCTTCGTACAGGCGCAGCGTGACGCCGTCCACCGCTTTAAGGGTCTTCGGTGGCTGCCAAAACCACTGTTTGCCGTCTTTGATGTCGAAATGCACTTTAAGATCGGCGATTTCGAGCAGCACGTTGCGTTTTTCATCTAAAGCGTTCATACCAGCTCCTCCTGCGGCTTAAAGCAGGCGCGCAGACGGCCTGGTGCAAACTCTTCCAGCGGCGGAGCGCTGTTACAGATTTCCATCGCGTGCGGGCAGCGCGGCTGGAACGGACAGCCTTTCGGCAGACGCAGCAGGTTTGGCGGGTTGCCCGGAATGGTGAGCAGGGATTCCCCTTCCGCATCAAGACGGGGTACCGCGTTCAGCAGACCAATGGAGTACGGGTGCGCAGGCTGATAGAAGACATCGCGCGCTTTGCCATATTCCATGGTACGACCGGCATACATCACCAGCACTTTGTCGCAGATGCCTGCCACCACGCCCAGGTCGTGGGTGATCATGATAATCGCCGTGTTGAACTCGCGCTTCAGCTCGTTCAACAGGGTCATGATTTGCGCCTGAACGGTAACGTCCAGCGCGGTGGTAGGTTCATCGGCAATCAGCAGCTTTGGCCGGCACAGCAACGCCATTGCAATCATCACGCGCTGACGCATACCGCCAGAAAACTCATGCGGGAACATGCGCATACGCTTACGCGCTTCCGGCATTTTCACCGCGTCCAGCATTTTGACCGACTCTTCAAAGGCTTCCGCTTTGCCAAGGCCTTTGTGCAGCATCAGGACTTCCATCAGCTGCTCGCCTACGCGCATGTACGGGTTCAGCGAGGTCATGGGATCCTGGAAAATCATCGAGATCTGCTCAGCGCGCAGCTTGTTCAGCTCGTGCTCCGGCAGGTTAAGGATTTCACGACCGTTGAATTTCGCAGAGCCGCCAATCACGCCGTTAGCAGCCAGCAGGCCCATCAGCGCAAAGGCAGTCTGGGATTTTCCGGAACCGGATTCCCCCACGATCCCCAGCGTTTCACCCGCGCGCAGGTTGAAGTTGGCTAAATTTGCCCAACGCGCCGAAAATGTAAAGTTAGCTTTATAACTAAGCTCTTGAGCTAAATTAAGCCACTGTTTTTTTTGTTTTTAATGTGGAATTTATCTGGTTACGCTCATTAACACTGAATTTAAGTCGTTACAGCTTACCGGATCATAGTTAATCTGATTTTGGTCCTTTGACTTTCAACGACCTGAACGGTATCCTTACCTAACTCTATATTGTGTTTCTGTATATAGCTAAAAATCAAAATTTTACTCATTTTACCTGTTGTAAGGATAATTTCTGTAATGAGCTTTAAGCCGCATTAGTTTAACCCCCTTCATTTTGGATCGCTCAGATCCGTTCGTAGTATCTACCCTTCGGTAGCTTTTGTTGTACCTCCATAAATCTAATATTGATTCGTCACGTTGACGAAAAAGCTCTTGTCTTTGCACATCTGTGTATATGGCTAGCGTTAGCTTTTGTTATTGATTTAATTTTAATCAGAGTGAGTAACATGATTCAAACCATGAAAAAAGAGTGGTTCTCCAATATACGCGGAGATCTGTTAGCCGGTATTGTGGTAGCGCTGGCGTTAATCCCTGAGGCAATTGCCTTTTCTATTATTGCAGGTGTCGATCCTAAGGTCGGCCTATATGCTTCATTCTGTATCGCTGTGGTTATTGCCTTTACTGGTGGCCGTCCTGGCATGATCTCTGCCGCAACAGGCGCGATGGCACTGTTAATGGTGACCTTAGTAAAGGAACATGGCCTTGAGTATTTACTCGCGGCGACCTTATTAACCGGTGTGCTGCAAATTGCTGCGGGTTACTTAAAACTCGGTAGCTTGATGCGTTTCGTCTCCCGCTCTGTGGTGACGGGTTTTGTGAATGCACTGGCGATTCTGATCTTTATGGCCCAGTTGCCCGAACTGACCAATGTGACTTGGCACGTATATGCGATGACGGTAGCTGGCCTCGGTATCATTTACCTATTCCCACTCATCCCTGTGATTGGTAAATCCGTACCTTCGCCTCTCGTGTGTATTGTCGGATTAACGCTTTTTGCGGTTTATATGGGGTTAGATATTCGTACTGTCGGCGACATGGGACAACTGCCTGATACTTTACCTATTTTCCTCTGGCCTGAAGTGCCCTTGACCCTTGAAACTCTGATGATCATCTTCCCTTACTCGGCCGGCCTTGCCGTGGTGGGCTTGCTGGAATCTATGATGACCGCCACCATAGTTGATGACTTAACCGATACCCAAAGCGATAAGAATCGCGAGTGTAAGGGCCAAGGTATTGCCAATATCGGCGCGGGTTTAATGGGCGGTATGGCTGGTTGCGCTATGATTGGTCAGTCGATCATCAACGTTAAATCGGGTGGTCGCGGACGTTTATCATCCTTCGCTGCAGGCGTTTTTTTACTTGTGATGGTGGTGTTTTTAGGAGAGTGGTTAAAGCTTATTCCTATGGCGGCACTGGTTGCCGTGATGATCATGGTGGCTATCGGTACATTCTCTTGGGATTCAATCCGTAATCTTAAGCATCATCCTATGTCAACCAACCTTGTGATGGTGGCGACGGTTGTGGTCGTGGTCGCTACCCATAACTTAGCAATTGGGGTATTTGTAGGTGTATTACTCGCGTCCCTATTTTTTGCTAATAAAGTGGGACGTTTTATGGTGGTTAAGAGTACAACGACTGCTGCTGACACTGGTCGCCATTATCAGGTTATTGGACAAGTCTTTTTTGCTTCATCAGATAAGTTCAGTAATTCATTCGATTTTAGGGAAGTGGTTGATAAAGTGACTATCGACTTATCTCAAGCACATTTTTGGGATATTACCGCGGTATCGGCCCTCGACAAGGTAGTGATTAAATTCCGCCGCGAGGGGACTGAGGTTGAGTTGATTGGCCTTAACGAAGCCAGTGCCACCATAGTCGATAAATTTGGGGTACACGATAAGCCAGAAGAAGTTGAAAAAATGATGTCTGGTCACTAAGCCATTAGCAACACAACAACAAAGGAATAAAACGATGACAAATGTGATTGCTTGTATTGACGGTTCAAATGTGACATCCGCTGTATGTGATGCCAGTGGCTGGGCCGCCTTTCAACTGAATGCCCCTGTAATCCTATTACATGTATTGGATAAGTCAGCCTATCCGATAGAGTCAGATCTGTCGGGAAATATTGGCCTAGGTACACGGGAGCACTTGCTCAATGAAATGGTTGAGCTCGAAGCGCGCCGGGGCAAGCTGGCACTCGAGCAGGGTAAGTATATGTTGCAAGATGCGCAAACGCGCATCGTGGAGGCACAACCTGCAGTCGTGGTTAAAACCTTGCAGCGTCACGGCGATTTAGTCGAAACCCTGTTAGAGCAAGAATCCCATGCCAGATTGGTGGTGATGGGGCGTCAAGGGGAGCAACATCAAGATCAAGCGCAGGCGATTGGCAGCCATCTAGAAAACGTCATTCGCACAGTTAAGCAGCCTATTTTAGTGGTGATGACAGAGTTTGAAGCACCGAAACGATTTATGATTGCCTACGATGGCAGCATTACTGCGAAAAAAGCCCTTAATCAAGTGCTAACAAGTCCACTCTTAAAAGGGCTTGAATGTCATTTGGTGATGGTGTCTGATGCTCAATCACAGGCGACAGCAGAACTGGCGTTGGTGACCGAATCTCTGATGGCGGCGAATTTCAATGTGGTTACCGCTGTTTGTCAGGGAGAAGTTCAAACGGCTCTTGAGATCTATCAACTTGAGCATCACATCGATCTTATGGTGATGGGGGCCTACGGCCATTCGCGGATAAGAGAGTTTTTTGTGGGAAGCAATACCACAAAGATGATCAGTAAAAGCCATATCCCATTATTATTATTGCGCTAACAGCTATTGATATTGCACTAATCAGTATCCAAGACGCTGGTTAGTGCATAGTAATAGAGATAGGTTCTGACGCTTAAGTTTGGAGGTGAAATGAACGAGCAGCTAAAGCAACAACTGCATTTACAGTTACAGCAAATGCTGGAAAGTTTGTTAGCGCAGATTGCAGCACAAACGAGTGATGTGCAAGTTGTCGAACTTGACCAATCACGACTCGGACGTCTTTCACGTATAGATGCATTGCAAGGACAGCAAATGGAATTAGAAACTGCGAGACGCAAGCAGCATCAGTTACAAGTTATTGAAGGTGCATTATTGCGCATAAATAGCGATGAATATGGCAGCTGTTTTGTCTGTGGTGAAGATATCGATTTGAATCGGCTTATGTTTGATCCTACCGTGACTCGCTGCATTAACTGTTCGTAGAAATATTAATGTTAGGCTAAGGCTCTTTAGATAAGGAAAATTTATCATACCTATTGATGTTACGTTAATACAGTAAGGCTAATTTTAAACGTCAATACATACAATAGTCAGTATCAATCACGTTTTATATTTTCCATAATCTCGCAGCTCTTTAACATCTATCGAGTAGGGGGAAACAATTGATTGCTTAACTGAATTTATTGCCCGATAAATAGAAGCTTCTCCAAGGTGATACTCCTTGGCAAGCTGACCAATAGTGGCCCCCTCAGCTCTTTTATCATAAATTGCTTGTTTTAAGGTGTCCGTAAGTTTTACAGGCCTACCAAATTTAACTCCATTTTCATGTGCTTTTGCGATACCTTCAGCTTGCCTCTCTGTCCGCAAGTCATTTTCAAACTCAGCAATAGCAGCCAACATATTGAACATGAGTCTCCCAGTCGAAGTGCTCGTATCAATGTTCTGATCGATAACGAGCAAATCAATACCTTCACTTTGAAAACGCGAAGCAATCTGGGCTAAGTGGACGACTGAGCGAGCAAGACGATCGAGTCGGGTTACCACTAGGGTATCCCCTTCACGTAAATAACTCATGCAAGATTGAAATTCAGACCGTTCAGCCGTCCTCCCACTGCGTTTTTCTTGATATATCTTATTGCACTCAGCTCGATGTAACTTGCCCAGTTGCACTTCTAAGCTTTGACCCGTGGAACTCACTCGAGCATAACCAACTTTGGACATAAATCACCATATCTCTTTAAAGGTTTTGATAATGCACTTATGATAGTAGTTTTGATAGGTAATAACCAGAGCTATCAAATAGTATACATTTTGATAGGGTGCATTTTTGACTTTTATCGCCCAACTGGTGTAAATTGAGCGAATCGAACGATTCGTTTAAAGGTGATAAATGAACACTCTTTCAGCCAATGAAGCAAAAATTCACTTTGGAGATTTGTTGCTCAAAGCTCAACAAGCTCCAATCCAAATTAATAAAAATGGCAAGCCTGTGGCCGTTGTTATTTCAGCTGATGCATACCAAAGTATCGAGACACTAAAATTACATTTGCTTCAATCCAAAGCGGTGAAAGCCATAACTGACATCAAAATGGGCAATTTGGTTGATGGTAATACCTTTTTTGATGAGCTGGCCGCAGGGCAGTATGACTAATGCCGGTAACTTATCATTTAACGCCCGATGCACAATCTGATCTGATAGGTATTCACCGCTTTACGTTAGCCCAATGGGGAACGACTCAGTCGAAGACCTATTTATCAGGACTTAGACAAACGATTCAACTGCTGGCTGAAACACCCACCCTTGGGAAAAATAGACCCGAGGTACGCATGAATGTGTTTAGCTTCCCTTATTCAAGTCATGTCATCTATTACATCCAACATGAGCATCAATTCGTTGTATTTGGGATCTTACATAAAAGTATGGTTCCACTTGCACATCTCGCGGAGCGGGAAATTATTTGATGTAGTGAAATAGGGAGGGCACCATGAAAAATGATGTTCGGCGGCTATCTATTTTGTCAACTGATGAAATAGATGAACTGTTTGGATTACCTCATTTCTCAGATGATGATCGTCGATTATATTTTGACTTAAGTGCTAAAGAGCGCGAGCTATTCGACAATACCCGAACGTTTTCTGTGGCAGCCCATTTAGTATTGCAACTGGGCTATTTCAAAGCCAAACGGCAGTTTTTCAGTTATGAACAAGAATCGTCAGTACTAAATGACTTGGATTACATTGCCGCGCTGTACTTTCCCACCAAAACGCTTTCAAGACTGAAAAGTCCCTCAAGACCGATTAGGGCTGAACAACAACGAGCAATTCTTGATTTATTCCAGTATAAACAATGTGATAATGAGGTAAAAGTTGATTTGGAAGATAAAGCACAGCGGGTTGCGATGTTATCGACACAACCTATCTTTATCTTTCGTGAATTAACCCAATACTTAGCATTACACCGTATTGTCATGCCCAGTTATCGGTATATGCAAGAGATGATTGGTAGAGTGGTGGCTTATGAACGCACCCGTATTGCTCGATTACTTAGCACTTGCATGACTTCACTTATCGATCAGCAATTAGCGGCTTTGCTTCGGGCTGAGTCAGGAGTATTTCGCGTCAGCGCATTAAAACATGAAGCTAAAGATTTCAGTTATAAAGAATTGCGACATGAAGTCGCACGGCGGCAGTTTTTCCAGCCTCTACATGAGTTTGCCAAGCAGTTCCTCATAACAGCGGGGATCTCCAATGAAAGCGGCAAGTATTATGCTTCTATGGTTAAGTTTTATACCACTTATAAACTTCAACGCATGAAAAAAGAGACTGCACAGTTATATCTGCTGTTTTTTGCTTTTCATCGGTTTCAGCAAATTAATGACAACTTAATTGAAGCATTGCTCCATTGGGTCGATCAATACGAGAAACAGGCCAAGCGTGCCGCTGAAGAAGCAATGAATAATGCGGTTACCAATGCAGCGAAAAATTTACAGGCTGCGGGTCATGTATTGAGCCTGTTTACGGATGACACCATCACCGATGACACACCTTTTTCCATTATTAAAGAAAAAGCCTATGCATTGCTTGAACAAGAGAGATTCCCATTAGTTGCTGATTACTTACGCAATATTGCTTTCGACAAAACGGCATTTGAATGGTCACATTACACAAAATTATCCGCCACATTCAAACGTAACTTAAGGCAACTTTTTACTGATCTGGATTTTGCCGGACGTGTAGAAGACTCTCCTTTGCTTGAAGCTATCGCGTTTTTACAAAACTTATTGCGCACAGAAAAATCACCAAGGCAAACTGACCCTAATTCATTTCCGACTGAGATTATTCCTAAAGGTTTACGCCGATATTTGTTTAGTAAAGAGGGCAAAACATTTAAAACGCTTGATGTAGATCGCTATGAGTTTTTGGTCTATCGCCTACTACGCAACTCACTGGAAGCGGGTGATGTGTACGTTAAACATAGTAATGAATTTCGCCGCTTTGAAGATGACTTAATAAGCGATCTTAGATGGCAGGATAAAGAACGAGTATTGCAAGATATTGGTGCACCCATTTTATTGGCCCCTATCCAAGATACTCTGGCTGTATTTCATACTATGCTAGCAGCACGTTATAGTGCGATTAACCAACATATTTCTGATGGGGTCAACAAACATATTAAAGTAATTGGGGCTGCCGAAAAGCGTCGTTGGAAGCTGCTTTATCCGAGCAGTGATGAATCCGTTAATAGCGATTTTTACAGCCAGTTACCAGGAATTGGTATTGCGGATCTACTGTGGTTTGTTGCGGGTAATACTGGATTTTTAAATGCATTTACCCATGTATTAGATCGTTATGTAAAGCATGAAGCTGATCCCCGTGAAATTTTCGCCTGTATTGTTGCGATGGGAACAAACATGGGGTTAGCAAAAATGGCTGAGGTTTCAGGCCTTAGCTCAGCATCAATGGCGGGGACATCAAGAAATTATCTACGCTTGGAGACATTACGAGCGGCTAATGATGCGATTAGTAATGCGACCAGCCAGCTACCCGCATTTCATCTCTATGATATTCAGGACACACTTCATTCAAGTAGCGATGGTCAGCGGATAGAAACGCAAATTAACACCCTTAACGCTCGATATTCTCCCAAGTATTTTGGTTTACAGAAAGGTGTCAGCGCCTACACGTTGGTTGCAAATCATGTTCCTATAAATGCAAAGATTATTGGGACTCACGAACATGAAAGCCATTACGTTTTCGATTTATTGCATAACAATACCTCTGATATAAAGCCAGAACGGCATTCCACTGACACCCATGGCACCAATCAGGTTAATTTTTGGATTTTGCATGCATTTGGATATCATTTTGCACCTCGTTATCGTGATTTGCATAAGAAAATGGATACGTTAGTCGGCTCACAACATCCCAATGAGTGTGGTGACTGGCTAATAAAGCCTGCCCGAAAAACCAACGATGAATTGATTGAACGTGAATGGCCCAATATTCAACGGATCATGGCATCGCTAGCTCAAAAAGATGTTACTCAAGCCACGATTGTTCGCAAACTCTCGAGCTATTCGCGTCAGAATCAGACCAAGAAAGCATTATGGGAGTTGGAAAACATATGCCGAACGCTATACATTCTCGACTTTGTCGACGATGTTGGCTTACGTCAATGTGTACAAAAAGCATTAAATCGTGGCGAAGCCTATCATCGTCTTAGACGAGCAGTTGCATTTGTTAACGGTGGAAAATTCAGAGTAAAAACAGAAGAGGAGCAGCAAATATGGAATGAATGCTCTCGGCTCATCACCAACGCGGTCATTTACTACAACACAGTGCTGCTATCTCGTGTCTATGAACAGAAGCAAACAGTAGGAGATCAAAATGCACTGGCTCAGCTTCACAGTATTTCGCCCGTTGCATGGCAGCACATCAATATGTATGGCAATTTTGAGTTTAGTCCATCAACCTCAAAAATAGATATCGATGCATTGGTTGCTCGATATGCTGAACCAGAATATTGGAAGCAAGCGCTGATTGAGAACGAGAATTCAAGTGAGTGATTTTAGAATTTAAAGCTAACTTTACATTTTTGGCGCGTTGGGCAAATTTAGCCAAGTTGAGATCGTTGACGGCGGTAACATCCCCGTCCGGCGTTTTAAAGGTCACGCGGAGGTCTTTCACATCCAGCAAAAGGTTATTCTGCTGTTGCGCCTGTGGCGCAGTGGCCGTTTCAATAATTGTCATGACGGCGCTCCTTAACGGTCTTTCGGGTCGAGGGCATCACGCAGGCCATCGCCGATAAAGTTAAAACAAAACAGGGTAACGACCAGGAAACCCGCCGGATAAAGCAGCAGCCACGGTGAAACTTCCATCGAGTTTGCGCCATCGCTCAGCAGCGCGCCCCAGCTGCTCAGAGGCTCTTGTGTGCCGAGACCCAGGAAGCTCAGGAAAGATTCAAACAGGATCATGCTTGGTACCAGCAGTGAGGCATATACCACCACCACGCCCAGCACGTTAGGAACGATATGGCGAACCACGATATTCCCGGTGGACACACCGCCTACCTGCGCGGCTTCGATAAACTCTTTGCGTTTGAGGCTCAGCGTCTGGCCGCGAACAATACGCGCCATATCCAGCCAGGACACCATCCCGATGGCCACGAAGATCAGCAGGATATTCTGGCCGAAGAAGGTCACCAGCAGGATGACGAAGAACATAAACGGGAAGGAGTTCAGGATTTCCAGCAGACGCATCATTACCGAGTCTATTTTGCCGCCGAGGTAGCCGGAAAGTGAGCCATAGAGCGTACCCACGATCACCGCGACCAGCGCGGCAGCAATACCGACCATCAGCGAGATACGGCCACCGATAGCGACACGCACCAGCAGGTCGCGTCCAGAGGAGTCCGTGCCAAAATAGTGGCCTGATTCCATATCCGGCGCGCTGGACATCATGCCCCAGTCAGTGTCGAAATAGGTAAATTGCGACAGCATCGGCGCCAGGGTTACAAACAGCGCGATGATCACCAGAACAACCAGACTGGCAACCGCTGCACGGTTGTGCATAAAGCGACGGCGCGCGTCCTGCCAGAGGCTACGACCTTCTACTTCCAGTTTTTCACTGAAGTTTTCCAGCGCCTCGCTGTTTTTCTTACTCAACATCATGGCGTGCTCCAGCGTTAGTAACGAATTTTCGGGTCGATGACGGCATACAGCACATCGACGATAGCGTTAAAGAGAATGGTCAGCGCACCGACGAGAATCGTCAGGCTCAGCACCAGCGAATAGTCGCGGTTGAGCGCACCGTTAACGAACAGCTGACCAATGCCAGGCAGGCCGTAGATTGTTTCGATAACCATAGAGCCGGTGATGATCCCGACGAATGCCGGTCCCATGTAGGAGAGCACGGGCAACAGCGCCGGTTTGAGCGCGTGGCGGAAGATAATCCGACGCATCGGCAGCCCTTTAGCGCGCGCGGTACGAATGAAGTTCGAGTGCAGCACTTCGATCATTGAACCACGGGTGATACGCGCGATGCTGGCGATGTACGCCAGAGATAATGCCACCATCGGCAATATCATGAACTTCAATGCCCCGCCGTTCCAGCCGCCGCCAGGCAGCCACTTCAGCGTGATGGCAAATATCATCACCAGTAATGGCGCGACAACGAAGCTGGGTATTACTACCCCGGTCATTGCCACCCCCATTACGGCATAATCCCATTTGGTATTTTGTCTGAGCGCGGCGATAACGCCTGCGGTGACACCGAAAACGATGGCCAGAATGAATGCCGCAGCACCCAACTTAGCCGAAACCGGGAAGCTGGACGCGACCAGGTCGTTAACGGAATAGTCTTTATATTTAAATGACGGTCCAAAATCGCCGTGGGCCAGCTGCTTCAGATAATTGAAGTACTGGGTGGAGATAGGATCGTTCAAGTGGTATTTCGCTTCGATATTCGCCATGACTTCAGGCGGCAGCGTACGCTCACCGGTAAATGGACTTCCCGGCGCAAGGCGCATCATGAAGAAGGAAATCGTGATGAGAATAAATAGCGTTGGAATCGCTTCAAGACAGCGACGTAGGATAAATTTCAACATTGCCCGTACCTTCTGGCGTGTGCCTATATTATGTGACGTTGGTTAGACACCGTGGGGCGAGCACGCCCGCCCCACTCATTGCCATTAATGCTTGATAATATACAAGTTTTTAACGTAGATATTATCCATCGGGTCTTTACCGGTATACCCACCTACCCACGGTTTCACCAGACGGGCGTTAACGTAGTAGTAAACCGGAACGATCGCGGAATCTTTATCCAGCTGCTGCTCGGCTTGAGAGTACAGTTCTTTACGCTGTGCTTCGTCAGTGGTTTTCAGCGTGTCGCCAATCAGCTTGTCGAACGCCGGGCTCTTATAGTGAGCGGTGTTGTTCGAGCTGTCGCTCAGCATGGTGTTCAGGAAGGAGGTCGGTTCGTTATAGTCCGCACACCAGCCAGCACGAGCTACATCAAAGGTGCCCTGATGACGGCTGTCGAGGAAGGTTTTCCACTCCTGGTTCTCCAGCTTGACGTTCGCGCCCAGGTTCTTTTTCCAGATTGAGGCAACGGCGATAGCCAGTTTTTTGTGCAGATCGGAAGTGTTGTAGAGCAGGCTGAAGGTCAGCGGCTTATCTGCGGTGTAGCCCGCTTCGGCCAGCAGTTTCTTCGCTTCCGCGTTACGCTGTTCCTGAGTCTGTTTGAACCACTCTGGCTCGGTCAGTTTTGCGCCATCGGTGTATGGAGGGGTATAGCTGTACGCCGGCAGATCGCCCTGGTTTTTCACTTTGTTCACGATGATATCGCGATCCAGAGCCAGTTTCAGCGCGGTACGAACACGTACGTCGGTAAACGGTGCTTTCTGGTTGTTGATTTCATAGTAATAGGTGCACAGGTACGGATCGACGTGAACTTCTTTAGGGATCTCTTTTTTCAGTTTCTGGAACAGTTCAATCGGCATGTTGTTATAGGTCATGTCGATTTCACCGCTGCGGTAGCGGTTAACGTCAGTCACTTCGGACGAAATTGGCAGGTAGGTAACCTGATTAATAACGGTCTTAGCGTTGTCCCAGTATTGTGGGTTACGCTCAAGCACCATACGCTCGTTGACCACCCAGTCTTTCAGCTTATAGGCACCATTGGTGACGATATTGGCAGGCTGCGTCCATTTCTCACCAAATTTTTCCACGGCGGATTTTGGTACCGGAGAAACGGACGGGTGAACCAGCAGCTTATAGAAGTACGGAACAGGTTCGCTCAACGTCACTTCAAAGGTATTGGCATCGATCGCTTTTACGCCCAGGTCGGTAACAGGTTTTTTGCCCGCGATGATGTCATCAATATTGGCAATATGGCCATATTGCAGGTAGCTCGCATACGGAGAGGCGGTATTTGGATTCGCCAGACGCTGCCAGCTATAAACGAAATCTTCGGCCGTAACCGGTGTACCATCGGACCATTTCGCATCTTTACGCAGATGGAATGTCCAGACTTTGAAATCTTTGTTTTCCCATTTTTCTGCTACACCCGGTGCCGGGTGGCCGTCTACGTCTGTCACCAGCAGGCCTTCGAACAGGTCGCGGTTAACGTTAGACTCAGGAACACCTTCAATTTTGTGCGGGTCAAGAGACTGAACTTCCGCACCGTTGTTACGCACCAGCGTCTGTTTCTCCGCCAGTTGAACACCTGCAGGAACGTCCGCAGCCATTGCAGCGTTGCCCGCGATTAGCGCAGTTAAAATCCCCGCCGCTACCAGATTTTTTTTTGTGATGATGGACATTGTGTTGGTACTCCACTCATTATAATGACTGGCCTTCGCCAGCTGTGTAATCCCCTGTTGGGGCCTGTACAGCGCAGGAGTTTTTTTTGCTGCTGTCAGGTTCTTCTTTTACTGCTTGCTATCACCGACTTTTTTATTACTGACCGCTCGTATGGCCGTCTTGCGTCGATTCGTTACAGGCCTCCCCTGTTTGAGACCTGCGCTGGATATCTGAGAAGAGAACCATATGAAAATAATTCTCATCTGCTTGTTTTATGCTGCAAAATATTAGGCCGGAAAGTATCAAATGGCGTAAACGCGCGCCAATACATTTTGCAAATTTGTTAAGCAATTCTCTTTTACGGTGAGTACCGCATCGTTGAGGGCAGCCTTGCCGGACATCGAATTTCAATAAAAAAATATGATATTCAATAAGATAGAGAAAATTTTCTCTACAAGCGCGTCGCTGCGCTATCATCGAGTGATTTTGTACAAAAATTTAACAACTGGTTATTATTTAGCACATTCATCTAGGGGAATGTTGAATTTACTAATATCATTTCGGTTATCTCTCAGCAAGCCCCAGAGTATCATGTGATTAAAATAACAGTTCGATCGAAGGTTTTCTGCGCAGGCGGGTTTGGCGGGAATTAATAACTCATTGAAATACAAGCAATGAACATTATTAGTAGAATTTATTATGATATGTGAGCATTTCAACTTTAGTTATAGGATTTACTGATAATGACGTAAAAAAACGGAGCCGTGGCTCCGTTCTTTCATACGAAATATCAGTGCAGCAAACCGGGGAAAATGCTTTTAATTCCTGTAACGATGAATTCAATCCCTAACGCCATCAACAGCAGGCCCATAATACGCGTTATGACGTTAATGCCCGTCTGCCCCAACAGTCGCACCAGCCAGGGTGCCATGCGGAATACTCCCCAACAGCACAGCGCGAAAAGTGCAATGGCAACGGAAAAGCCAATCAGGTGCATCAGACTATGGTAACGCGTGCCCCAGACAATGGTTGAACTAATGGCGCCAGGGCCAGCCATGAGCGGTAAGGCCAGCGGCACCACGCCAATACTTTCGCGGATGGCAGTTTCTGACTTCTCCTGCTTGTTTTGTTTATCCTCGCCCAGCTTACCGCTGATCATTGACATGGCGATGGTCACGACCAGGATCCCACCCGCTATGCGGAACGAGTCAATCGAAATCCCGAAGAGCTGGAGAATGGCGTCACCCAGGAAAAGGGAGGTGAGCAAGATGATAGCTACTGACAGGTTAGCGGTGAGGTTGGTCTTATTCCTGGCCGCCGCCGTCTGATAACTCGTCATACTAATGAAGACAGGAATGATCCCCACCGGGTTGACCAGGGCAAACAAACCAATAAAAAATTTAAAATACGTTGGAAAATCAAAGAGCGTTTGAATCACGTTTTGCTCCGCTTATACACATGCCCGGGACTGACAATTTGTCATGAGAAATCGCGCTGAAGATACCCTTTTTATTAGCATACTTCACTCGAAATCTGCGGCAAAACGTTACCATTTCAGGATGTTAAATATATGTATAATCAATGACAGCGCCACTTCCATTACTTACGTAATTATTTAACACTTGAAAAACCTCAACGAAATAACCCTGCTGAAAGGTATCAGCTTGGGGGAAAATTGACGCAGATCATGATTTCCGTACTCAGAAGTGAGTAATCTTGGTTACGCCCCCAGGGAGATCACCTGACAAAAAGGGATGATGCTAAGGTAAGGCTCTTTTAGTAAATTAGTGTGCTGACGCAGAAAGTAACTCTTTGTTTTACTTTGTGTTACGCAAGTCGTATCGGCTCTGTCTATACTGTGTGACGTATCGAGCGCTGGTTTACTAAAAGAGTTTAAACATTATCAGGAGAGCATTATGGCTGTTACTAATATCGCTGAACTGAACGCCCTCGTCGAGCGCGTTAAAAAAGCCCAGCGTGAATATGCCAATTTCACCCAAGAACAGGTTGATAAAATCTTCCGCGCGGCCGCACTGGCTGCTGCAGATGCTCGAATCCCTCTCGCTAAAATGGCCGTCGCCGAATCCGGCATGGGCATCGTGGAAGATAAAGTGATTAAAAACCACTTTGCTTCCGAGTATATCTACAACGCCTATAAAGATGAGAAAACCTGTGGCGTGCTGTCCGAAGACGACACCTTCGGTACCATCACCATCGCTGAACCTATCGGCATCATCTGCGGTATTGTTCCGACAACTAACCCAACGTCTACAGCTATCTTCAAATCACTGATTAGCCTGAAGACTCGTAACGCAATCATCTTCTCTCCACACCCACGTGCGAAAGACGCGACTAACAAAGCTGCAGATATCGTCCTGCAGGCGGCGATTGCTGCTGGCGCACCAAAAGATCTGATCGGCTGGATCGACCAACCTTCCGTTGAGCTCTCCAATGCGCTGATGCATCACCCGGACATTAACCTGATCCTGGCGACCGGTGGTCCAGGCATGGTTAAAGCCGCATACAGCTCCGGTAAACCTGCTATCGGCGTGGGCGCGGGTAACACCCCTGTTGTTATCGATGAAACCGCTGATATCAAACGTGCCGTTGCGTCTGTGCTGATGTCTAAAACCTTCGATAACGGCGTGATCTGTGCATCTGAACAATCTGTTGTTGTTGTCGATTCCGTGTACGACGCTGTTCGTGAACGTTTCGCCAGCCACGGCGGCTACCTGCTGCAGGGCAAAGAGCTAAAAGCCGTTCAGGACATTATCCTGAAAAATGGCGCGCTGAACGCCGCTATCGTGGGTCAGCCAGCCTACAAAATTGCTGAACTCGCAGGCTTTACCGTTCCGGCAACAACCAAAATCCTGATCGGTGAAGTGAAAGTTGTTGATGAAAGCGAGCCGTTTGCTCACGAAAAACTGTCTCCAACGCTTGCCATGTACCGTGCGAAAGATTTCGAAGACGCGGTAGAGAAAGCCGAGAAACTGGTTGCCATGGGCGGTATCGGTCACACTTCTTGTCTGTACACCGACCAGGACAACCAGCCAGAACGCGTTGCCCACTTCGGTCAGATGATGAAAACTGCACGTATCCTGATTAACACCCCTGCTTCTCAGGGTGGTATCGGTGATCTGTACAACTTTAAACTCGCACCTTCCCTGACTCTGGGTTGTGGTTCCTGGGGTGGTAACTCCATCTCTGAAAACGTTGGTCCAAAACACCTGATCAACAAGAAAACCGTTGCTAAGCGAGCTGAAAACATGTTGTGGCACAAACTTCCGAAATCTATCTACTTCCGCCGTGGCTCACTGCCAATCGCGCTGGATGAAGTGATTACTGATGGCCACAAACGTGCGCTCATCGTGACTGACCGTTTCCTGTTCAACAACGGCTACGCTGACCAGATCACCTCTGTACTGAAAGCGGCTGGCGTTGAAACTGAAGTGTTCTTTGAAGTTGAAGCTGACCCTACCCTGAGCGTTGTGCGTAAAGGTGCTGAACTGGCTAACTCCTTCAAACCAGATGTGATTATCGCACTGGGTGGTGGTTCCCCAATGGACGCCGCGAAAATCATGTGGGTCATGTATGAGCATCCTGAAACCCACTTCGAAGAACTGGCGCTGCGCTTTATGGACATCCGTAAACGTATCTACAAGTTCCCGAAAATGGGCGTAAAAGCGAAAATGATCGCGGTAACCACCACTTCCGGTACCGGTTCAGAAGTTACGCCATTCGCAGTAGTAACGGACGATGCAACAGGTCAGAAATATCCACTGGCTGACTATGCACTGACCCCAGACATGGCTATCGTTGATGCGAACCTGGTCATGGAGATGCCGAAATCACTGTGTGCGTTCGGTGGTCTGGATGCGGTAACTCACGCCCTGGAAGCTTACGTTTCTGTGCTGGCATCTGAGTTCTCTGACGGTCAGGCTCTGCAGGCTCTGAAACTGCTGAAAGAAAACCTGCCAGCGTCCTACAACGAAGGGTCTAAAAACCCGGTAGCACGTGAACGAGTTCACAGTGCAGCTACCATCGCCGGTATCGCGTTTGCGAACGCCTTCCTGGGTGTTTGCCACTCTATGGCGCACAAACTGGGTTCTCAGTTCCACATTCCTCACGGTCTGGCGAACGCCCTGTTGATCAGCAACGTTATCCGTTATAACGCTAACGACAACCCAACCAAGCAGACTGCTTTCAGCCAGTACGACCGTCCGCAAGCGCGTCGTCGTTACGCTGAAATCGCAGACCACCTTGGTCTGAGCGCACCGGGCGACCGTACTGCTGCGAAGATTGAGAAACTGCTGGCATGGCTGGAAAGCCTGAAAGCTGAGCTGGGTATTCCTAAATCTATCCGTGAAGCAGGCGTTCAGGAAGCTGACTTCCTCGCTCATGTAGATAAGCTGTCTGAAGATGCATTCGATGACCAGTGTACTGGTGCTAACCCGCGCTACCCACTGATCTCCGAGCTGAAGCAGATTCTGCTGGATACCTACTACGGTCGTGAATTCAAAGAAGGTGACGTTGCCGCTGTGAAAACAGAAGTTCCTGTCATCAAAGCGGACAAGAAAGCGAAGAAAAGCGCTTAATTGACCGCAGCAGATGAAAAACCCGCCTTATGGCGGGTTTTTTTTATGCCTGAATAATGAGGCAGATGTTATTTTCGGTTGTCGTGCTGAATCGCCGTCAGCGAGCCTACAACTAACGCTTCTTTATAATGCTTACGACAGACCGAAACATAGCGTTCATTACCGCCTATCACCACCTGCTCACCATCTGCATAAGGTTTTCCGGCCTGGTCGAGGCGAAGCACCATACTGGCTTTGCGACCGCAGAAGCAGATTGTTTTCAATTCGACAAGCTTATCCGACCAGGCGAGCAAATACTGGCTACCGGCAAAGAGCTCACCGCGGAAATCAGTACGCAGGCCGTAACACAGCACGGGAATATCAAGCTCATCGACCACCTCTGAAAGGGCATGAACCTGTTCACGCGTCAGAAACTGGCTTTCATCTACCAGAACACAGTGAATGGGCTGCAAAGCATGTTCTGTACGAATGTCCTCAAACAGATCGGTTTTCGGGTTAAACAGTCTGGCAGGCGACGAGAGCCCTATTCTTGAGCTCACCTTCCCTGCGCCAAAGCGATCGTCAATTTCAGCCGTATAAACAACGGTACGCATCCCACGCTCCTGGTAATTGTACGAGGATTGCAGCAACGCGGTGGATTTCCCGGCATTCATTGCCGAATAGTAGAAATAAAGTTGTGCCATTGGCCGTAAAACCCTATTCAATGTGTAATATTCCCGATGATTCATTGTACCATAATTTGTCTGGTCATCAGCGATGCAGCACACAGAAGAAGCGTTTCAGCGTGGAGTTCACAACCTTCTTTTCATGAAAATAGCCCGTTAAAACATGAAGTAAACTCCTTCTGCCCGGCCAATATGTTATATGTTCAGCCAAACATAACACTGCTTTTTATAGTGGAATCCCTGTTCTTTAAAATTCACTATTTATTAACTATTACAGTCTTAACATCACGGTGGGGAACTAATACAAAAGGCTGATATTTCTCCGCCGCAACTATAATTCCTGCGGTAAATGTCACAAAAAAAAGATGCAATCGACCGGGTCCAGCCGGGTTAGCTGATAACAAACGAGACTGTTGGGTGATGAAATTTAAGTTAGCGTAATTAATAATAGCGGCATTATTTAGTATTTTTTGAATTCCTTACATTCCTGGCTATTGCACAACTGAATTTATGGCTCTATTATTAGGTCAACAAACCACCCCCCATTATAAGTTTGAGATTACTACAATGAGCGAAGCACTTAAAATTCTGAACAACATCCGTACTCTTCGTGCGCAGGCAAGAGAATGCACCCTCGAAACGCTTGAAGAAATGCTGGAAAAATTAGAAGTTGTAGTTAATGAACGTCGTGAAGAAGAAAGCGCAGCTGCTGCTGAAATCGAAGAACGTACTCGTAAACTGCAGCAATATCGTGAAATGCTGATTGCTGATGGTATCGATCCAAATGAATTGCTGAACAGCATGGCTGCAGCTAAAACCGGTACTAAAGCCAAGCGTGCTGCTCGTCCTGCTAAATATAGCTACGTTGACGAGAACGACGAAACTAAAACCTGGACTGGCCAGGGCCGCACTCCTGCTGTTATCAAGAAAGCCATGGACGAACAAGGCAAACAGCTGGACGACTTCCTGATCAAGGATTAATCCAACCGTATTCAGAAAAATCCCGCGTAATGCGGGATTTTTTTTAACCTAAATTTGTCGCAAACAACCCCTTACACTCTGTCATAAAGCATTATTTGGCAATTTTAATAACTGTACTTAGAGACAGGTTTCAGAAGTGTTTAGGGCATAAAAAAACCGGTGGGCAGCGCCTCACCGGTTTCGGACATATGTAACCGTGGCTTATTTCTTAATACCTACGCTCTCTTTGAGCCAGGTTTTAAATTCTTCACCAAGAGTATTGTGGCGAATACCATATTCAACGAACGCCTGCATATAACCAAGCTTATTACCGCAGTCATGGCTCTTACCTTTCATATGGTAAGCCTCAACGGTCTCTTTCTCGATCAGCATATCAATGGCATCCGTCAGCTGAATCTCATCCCCCGCTCCTGGAGGCGTTTTCGCCAGCAGAGGCCAGATTTCAGCGCTCAGGACATAGCGACCTACAACGGCCAGGTTTGAAGGCGCTACGTCGGCTTTAGGCTTCTCTACCACGCCAACCATTGGCACGCTTTCGCCCGGTTCAAGGTTAACGCCTTTGCAGTCAACCACACCGTATGCCGTCACGTCTTCAACAGGCTCAACCATGATCTGGCTGCTGCCGGTTTCGTCGAAACGTTTGATCATCTCAGCAAGGTTATCCTGAGAAAGATCGGATTCGTATTCGTCCAGAATTACGTCAGGCAGAATTACCGCTACAGGCTCATCACCTACAACAGGATGTGCGCACATCACAGCGTGGCCCAGACCTTTAGCCAGGCCCTGACGAACCTGCATAATGGTAACGTGCGGCGGGCAAATAGACTGAACTTCTTCTAACAGCTGACGCTTAACACGCTTTTCCAGCATGGCTTCAAGTTCAAAGCTTGTATCGAAATGGTTTTCGATAGAGTTTTTTGATGAATGCGTAACCAGCACAATTTCAGTGATGCCGGCTGCGATACATTCATTAACGACATACTGGATTAATGGCTTATCAACCAGAGGCAGCATCTCTTTAGGAATTGCCTTAGTTGCTGGTAACATCCTGGTCCCCAATCCCGCTACCGGGATGACGGCCTTTCTGACTTTCGAATTTAGGGCAGCCATTCAAATTCTCCTGAGCTGTTCAAGTTTTGAACTTTTATGCAATAAATAACGCGTTGAGTATATCAGCCTCGTCCCGCAGTTCGGGTCTGAAAAGAACGCGTTGCCGATCAATTAGGATAAATACGCATGAAACTGGGCAGCGATAGTAGCACTCCCCGTAAAACACAGGTAAAGCAATCTTAAAATTAAGATCCAATTGCTTATTCCGTGGACAACATTAAGCGCAGCCGTCCCCCGGCGCCCCAAATTTGGCACTGCCAGGAGGAACAGCGGTGGCTAATTTGATTAAGATACGCCGTACCCAATGTCCCAAGCGGCACACCGTTACTCACCTCAATATGATGTTCACCGGTATTCAGTGAAGCGTTGAGACCCGCTGAGACGAGGATCAGATTCTTTAAACCGCTGTGGTAATAACCGACCAGCAGCGGGAACTGTCCGGGCAAATTAGCCTGACGAAAAAGCTGGTTTACCTGTTTAAGCAAACTGCCTAACTCCGGCAGCCGTTGTCCCTGATGCGATAACTGTTCCTGCAGCAAACCATTAAATAGCGCGCGAAGAAGCAACGCGGCTAATACGCCATTATCCCCCGCACGGGTGACATCCAGAGAATAAAACGCAAGGTCGGAATCAGATAATGGTGCGATATCCAGCACCAGTCCCGGCTGGTCAGCCGCCACCAGCTGGCGATAATTTACGCGGCAGTGCGAAATAGTTTGCTGTACGGGCGGCTGAAGTTCTTGCAACAGTTTCGCCGCAGCAGGAGGATCACTCACCAGTGCATCCCAGTCCTGGAAAAGACGCTCCTCTTCCTCTACCCGGGAATTAAACATATTCGGATAAAGGCACGCTAAGACCGTTTCTCGCAGCCGGTTCAGATCCTTGACCGGCTTAAGCAGAATATCCTGGACGCCAAGACGCAATGCTTTGGCGATATCCGCCATATTCTCTGTGGCAGAGATCACCAGAATCGGCGTCTGGTTGCCTTCGTTACGCAGATGTTCAACCAGCTTCAGTCCATTCATGCGCGGCATCTCAATGTCGCAAATCATCAAATCGGGCGTAATGCTGATCATTTTTTCCAGGGCGTCGATACCATCTTCAGCGAGTGAAGTGATTGCTCCCAGCGAGGATAACCACGAATCCAGTAGCGATCGGAAAACGGGCTCGTCTTCTACAATCAAAATGTGTTTTCCGGCCAATGGCTGCGTCATGGTTCCTCCCCTGGCTGACAGTAACTAAATAGTGGCATGCGATCGGCACTATCGCCTGTCAGATTTTGCTGAAGTAGTCAAAAAAAGGTGCTTAACGTGCTGTTTGCACAAAAGGCAACAATTCGTCCATTTTCTTTTCGACGGCTAACGAGCCCGCTGCGATGGCGGCCTCAGCCCGATGGAAATCAAGAGTAGAGATTTGCGGACAGTAAGGCTGAATAAGAATATCTGGCGGATCGCCTGCCATACGATTGCGCTTAAGGCGGTTCTCCAGAACCTGGATTGACGTGGTCATGATTTCTATCGCCGTCGGCGCGGCAACCGAGCGTCGCGCGGCCATGCGCCCGATTCTGCCGCGCAGGCGCTCATGCCAGGCCAGTTTCTCGCCCTCGGCATCTTCGCTCTGGAGATTGACCGGCATGAGGTCCTGTTGCATCAGGTGGGCGTCGTGCTGGAGGTCGACGGCAATTACGATATCCGCCCCCATTGCACGGGTCAGAGAGATGGGAACCGGGTTCACGACGCCACCGTCGACAAGCCAGTAACCGTTGTGTGGGACAGGCGCCATGAGCCCCGGCATGCTGCAGGAGGCGCGCACGGCAAGATGGATATCCCCTTCGGTTAGCCAAAGCTCGCGTCCCGTGCTGAGGTTCGTCGCGACGGCGCCGAAGGGCATCTGACAATCAGTAAAGTCTTCGAGAGGCATCACCTGGCGGAACTGGTTAAAGACGCGTTCGCCGCGCAACAGCCCACCCCGCTGCCACGAAAGGTCCATCAGACGCAGGACGTCCCAGTAGCTGAAGGAACGCACCCAGGTCTCGAGTTCCGGAAGCTTCCCGCACGCGTAAGCGGAGCCGACAAGCGATCCTATTGAACAACCTGCGACAATATCTACGTTAATGCCCATCTTGTTTAAGGCATTAATCACGCCGATGTGCGACCATCCCCGGGCTGCACCTGAGCCCAGCGCCAGTCCAATTTTAACCTTTCTCATTAGCCCTGTTTTACTTCCCCTGGATTCCTGACATAGCGTCAACGCAACAGCTCAGTTAACATAGTGCTACCCGAAGCGTTTTACGCCTTTATTATTTGTTCCAGGAAGAGAATCGTGTCTCAACTCTGCCCTTGTGGTAGCGCTCTGGAGTATAGCCTATGTTGCCAGCGATATCTGTCTGGCGATCAGGTTGCACCAGACCCGTCACACCTCATGCGTTCACGTTACACTGCTTTTGTGATCAAAGACGCAGACTACCTGATTAAAACCTGGCATCCCTCCTGCCAGGCTGCCGAATTCAGACAGGACATCGAAGCCGGCTTCGCGAACACGCAGTGGCTCGGCCTTACCGTCTATGAATCCTCAACGGGCAGCCATGTTGATGAAGGTTACGTCAGCTTTGTTGCTCGTTTTACCGAGAATAATAAACCTGGCGCCATTATCGAGCGTTCCCGGTTCTTAAAGGAAAGCGGGCAGTGGTATTATATTGACGGAACGCGCCCACAGTTTGGTCGTAACGATCCCTGCCCGTGTGGTTCAGGTAAAAAATTTAAAAAGTGTTGCGGGCAGTAATGCCTGACAACCCAGACTTCGCAAATACAAACAGGATTTCCCGGCGATGCAATCATTACAACGTAAAGTTCTGCGCACCATCTGTCCCGATCAAAAAGGACTGATCGCACGAATTACCAACATTTGCTACAAACATGAACTGAATATCGTGCAGAACAACGAGTTCGTTGACCACCGTACCGGCCGCTTCTTTATGCGTACCGAACTCGAAGGTATTTTCAACGACACCACCCTGCTTGCCGATCTCGACAGCGCGCTTCCGGAAGGTTCCGTACGCGAGCTGACCCCAGCCGGTCGACGCCGCATCGTGATCCTGGTGACAAAAGAAGCACACTGTCTGGGCGACCTGCTGATGAAAGCAAACTACGGCGGTCTGGACGTGGAAATAGCTGCCGTTATTGGCAACCATGAGACGCTGCGCACGCTGGTCGAGCGTTTTGATATTCCGTTTGAGCTGGTTAGCCACGAAGGTCATACCCGTGAAGAACACGACGATCTGATGGCCCAGGCCATTGAAGCGCATAACCCGGACTACGTGGTGCTGGCGAAATACATGCGCGTGTTAACGCCATCCTTCGTGGCGCGTTTCCCGAACAAGATCATCAACATTCACCACTCGTTCCTGCCAGCCTTTATTGGCGCGCGTCCCTACCACCAGGCGTACGAGCGCGGCGTGAAGATCATCGGTGCAACCGCACACTACGTGAATGACAACCTGGACGAAGGTCCAATCATCATGCAGGACGTGATTCACGTGGATCACACCTACACGGCCGAGGACATGATGCGTGCAGGGCGTGACGTTGAGAAGAACGTGCTGAGCCGTGCGCTGTATCAGGTACTGGCGCAGCGTGTCTTTGTCTACGGCAACAGAACCATCATTCTTTAATCTTTCGGAAAATGAATTGATTAGCTTTGCGCCTTTACGGATAAAAAGCAGGCAAACAGCTTCATTTCCCTAAAGGAATGCTTTACAGGGGCGCCTCATTTGATATGATGCGCCCCGCTTCCAGCAGGAAGCAGGCCAGTAAAAAGCATTACCCCGTGGTGGGGTTCCCGAGCGGCCAAAGGGAGCAGACTGTAAATCTGCCGTCATCGACTTCGAAGGTTCGAATCCTTCCCCCACCACCATCTCTCAGCATGACCTCAAAATTTGAATTACCCCTGGTGGGGTTCCCGAGCGGCCAAAGGGAGCAGACTGTAAATCTGCCGTCATCGACTTCGAAGGTTCGAATCCTTCCCCCACCACCATCACTTTCAAATGACTCTGAATCTCCTTTTTGCACCAGGCATCATGCATTTCCGTAACGGGGAAGGATGAGAAGCTTCGACTAAGGTTCGATTCGAGCGTAGCGAGAAAGCGTTGCCGCAGGCAACGACCCGAAGGGCGAGGCGCAACGCGCCGAGTAATCCTTCCCCCACCACCATCACTTTCAAATAACTCCAAACTTTCTGTTCGCACCACGCATCATGCATTTCCGTAACGGGGAAGGATGAGAAGCTTCGATTAAGGTTCGATTCGAGCGTAGCGAGAAAGCGTTGCCGCAGGCAACGACCCGAAGGGCGAGGCGCAACGCGCCGAGTAATCCTTCCCCCACCACCATCACTTTCAAATAACTCCAAACTTTCTGTTCGCACCACGCATCATGCATTTCTGTAACGAGGAAGCCTTTGTAGTCCGGGTAAGGCGCAGCCGCCACCCGGAAACAGAAACCAGAAGCCTACATCGGCGGCAAACGACGCTTCACCGGCGAACTCTTCACAATCGACGTATTGCACTGGGCATGCTCCGCCAGGCCGTCCAGCAACACATCCAGCTGCTCTATCGATCGCACCACCAGCCTAATCACAAAGCAATCTTCCCCGGTGACTTTGTCGCTCTCAATACACTCCGGCATCGCCTGAATGTATTTATCCACCTTATGCAACAACCCCGGCAAAGGCCGCACGCGCACCAGCGCCTGCAGCGTATACCCCAGCGCCGCCAGATTCACCCGTGCGCCATACCCCTGAATCACACCGCGCTCTTCCAGCCTTTTCAGGCGTTCTGCCGTGCTGGGGGAAGTCAGACCGATGCGTCCGCTGAGCACCTTCAAAGACATGCGCGCATCTTCGACCAGACAGGCTAAAATTTGTCGGTCGATATCATCGAGAAGGTATTCCATCCTTTTCACCTAATTTTAAAAAGCCATCACTGCATTTCACCTTATCTCACCCCTGTAAAACCCGACAGCTATTTTCGACAATAGCGTCATACAATCAGGAGGTGGATGATGCGTGATTTCCATAAAGGCGTCTGGCAAATGAGCCTGGCGATGTTAATTTCCGGCTCTATCGGTGCGTTTGTTTTACTCAGCGGTCTGCCGGTGACGGAAGTGGTGTTCTGGCGCTGTCTTATCGGGGCAATGGCGCTTTTTATTTTTATCCGGGTAAGTCAAAAGCCCTTCAGTCCCCTCACCCGCACCACGCTCCTGCTGGCCATTATCGGTGGCGTAGCGCTCGTGGTGAACTGGTTGCTGCTCTTCGCAGCCTATGAGCGGATCTCCATTGGTCTTTCGACGGTGGTCTATAACACCCAGCCGTTTATGCTGGTCCTGATGGGAATGTTTTTAGGTGAACGCGTCAGCCTCGTGAAATGGGGCTGGCTGTTCCTCGCCTTCGGCGGCGTGGTGATCTTGCTCTCCAGCGAGCTGACCGGCGCGCACGGCAGTGAATGGCTCGCCGGAATCGGCCTGGCGATGGCCGCAGCTTTCTTCTATGCGGTCACGGCCATTATTGCCCGCAAGCTCAAATCCGTTGCGCCGCAGCATATTGCCTTTATCCAGGTGCTGACGGGCGTCGTGATGCTTTTGCCGTTTGCCAGCATGCCGTCATTTTCCGGTGATTTCCCCTGGTCGATCCTGCTGATGCTGGGCATCGTCCATACCGGCATTATGTACCAGCTGCTCTACAGCGCGATCCAGAAGCTGCCTACGCCCATTACCGGCTCCCTGTCGTTTATCTATCCCGTAGTGGCGATCGTTGTCGATAATCTGGTGTTCGGACACTCGCTGAACCTGACGCAGCTCGCTGGCGGCGCGCTGATCCTGTTAGCTGCAGCGGGCAACAACCTGGGCTGGGGCGAAAAAAAACCCCGCGAGTGCGGGGTGAGTGTCAAAACGGTGAATTAGCGACGGGCGCGCACAATCTGGTATTTGCGCGTCAGGTACTCCACCGGCGCGCTCCAGATATGCACCAGACGAGAGAACGGGAACAGCACAAACAGCGTCATCCCCAGCACCAGGTGAACGCGGAAGATAAACGCCACGCCGTCCAGGTGCGCGGATGCTCCGCCGTGGAAGGTCACCACGGACTGCGCCCAGCCGACCAGCTTCATCATTTCGCTGCCGTCCATGTGCTGCGCCGAGAATGGAATGGTCAGCAGGCCCAGCGCGCACTGCACCATCAGCAGGGAGAGGATCAGGATGTCCGCTGCGGTGGTAGTGGCACGCACGCGCGGGCTGAACAGACGACGTTTCAGCAGCAGCAGGCCACCGACCAGAGTCATCACGCCGCAGGCACCGCCGGCGATCATCGCCATCTTCTGCTTCACCTCAATCGGCAGCCACGCTTCATACATCCAGTGCGGCGTCAGCATCCCCAGGAAGTGACCGGCAAAAATCCCCAGAATACCGATGTGGAACAGGTTAGAGCCCACATGCATCCCTTTGCGATCCAGCATCTGGCTGGAGGCCGCACGCCAGGTGTACTGGCCGTAGTCGTAACGCAGCCAGCTTCCCACCAGGAACACGGTGCCCGCGATATACGGGTAAATGTCAAAGAAGAACATATTCAGGAAGTGCATTAGTGCCGTCCTCCGTTAGAGATATTCAAATATTGCGGGGCAACCGCGCCGGCAAAACGACGCTGGTGAGCGGAGATTTCAGACTCGCCGCAGTTCTGGTCAGCAAAGAATTTCACCTGCTCTTCTTCCCAGACCGCATCCAGCGCTTGTGGCGTATCATCGCGGGCTTCATCCGCAATTTTCTCCGCCACTTTTTCACTGTCGACCGAGGCGTTGGCCAGCTTCACCAGCAGATCGAACAGCACCGCATAGCGGCTCTCCCGCTGCTGAAGACGCGCGCCGAGCAGCGCCAGGATCGGCGCGATATCCTGCAGACCGCCCAGCGCCTCTTCTTTCGGCAACTGCGCCAGGTACTCCAGATACAGCGGCAGATGATCCGGCAGCTCGCGGCTGTCGAGCTGCAGGCCGTGCTGTTCGTACTGGGCCATCAGGTCCACCATCGCCTGACCGCGGTCACGGGATTCACCGTGAACGTGTTCAAACAGCAGCAGCGAGGTCGCGCGCCCGCGGTCAAACAACTGGCTGTAGTCCGCCTGCGCGTCCAGAAGGTCGCGCGCCAGCAGATCGCGGAGGAAAACACCAAGCCGCTGGGCATCGTCTTTATCCAGGTTTTCAGATGACGCGAGTGCATCAAAGAGTTCCTGCTGATGCTGCGCAAGCGCAGCATCCGGGTACTCGAGCAGACGCGAAACAATGACGAGTTCAATCATTGGCGCGGCTCCGTTTTGCTGGTCACATCCATGGCATCGATGCGGCGGCTGTTGAACAGGTTGAATTTGCTGTCTGACCCGTGGCAGCCGTCGCCAAAGGTAAAGCCACAGCCATTTTTTTCCGGGAAGGCTTCGCGGGCCAGCTCGCGGTGGCTGCTCGGCACCACGAAACGGTCTTCGTAGTTGGCAATCGCCAGATAGCGGTACATCTCCTGCGCCTGCGCTTCGGTCAGACCGACCTCTTCCAGCGCGCGGGTATCGGCCACACCGTCTACGGTTTCCGCGCGTTTGAAGTGACGCATCGCCAGCATACGCTTCAGCGCGAGCAGTACCGGCTGGGTGTCCCCTGCGGTCAACAGGTTCGCCAGGTACTGAACCGGAATACGCAGGCTTTCCACGTCCGGCAGGATGCCGTTGCTGCCCAGTTCGCCCGCGTCAGCCGCGGACTGAATTGGCGACAGCGGCGGCACGTACCAGACCATCGGCAGGGTGCGGTATTCCGGATGCAGCGGCAGCGCGAGCTTCCAGTCCATCGCCATTTTGTACACCGGTGACTGCTGCGCCGCGTCAATCACGCTCTGCGGCACGCCGTCTTTCAGCGCCTGCTCAATCACCTTCGGATCGTTCGGATCGAGGAACACGTCCAGCTGACGCTGATACAGATCTTTCTCGTGCTCGGTGCTCGCGGCGTTTTCAATCGCGTCCGCGTCATACAGCAGCACGCCGAGGTAGCGAATACGGCCTACGCAGCTTTCTGAGCAGACGGTCGGCATTCCGGCTTCAATACGCGGGTAGCAGAAGATGCACTTCTCAGATTTACCGCTCTTCCAGTTGAAGTAGATTTTTTTGTACGGGCAGCCGGTGATGCACATGCGCCAGCCGCGGCACTTGTCCTGGTCAATAAGCACAATGCCGTCTTCTTCACGCTTGTAGATGGCGCCGCTCGGGCAGGTCGCCACGCACGCCGGGTTGAGGCAGTGCTCGCACAGGCGCGGCAGATACATCATGAAGGTATTTTCGAACTGGCCGTACATCGCCTTCTGCATGTTCTCGAAGTTCTGGTCTTTGGCGCGTTTTTCGAACTCGCCGCCCAGAATCTCTTCCCAGTTTGGACCGCTGGTAATTTTGTCCATGCGCTGACCGGTGATCAGCGAGCGAGGACGGGCGATCGGCTGGTGCTTGCTTTCCGGCGCGTTGTGCAGGTTCTGGTAGTCGTAGTCAAACGGCTCGTAGTAATCGTCGATGCCCGGCAGATGCGGGTTAGCGAAGATTTTTCCCAGAAGCCAAGCGCGGTTGCCCATGCGCGGCTGCAGCTTGCCGTTGATTTTGCGGATCCAGCCGCCCTTCCACTTCTCCTGGTTTTCCCAGTCGGTCGGGAAGCCGGTGCCCGGCTTGCTTTCCACGTTGTTGAACCAGGCGTATTCCATACCTTCGCGGCTGGTCCAGACGTTTTTACAGGTGACCGAGCAGGTATGACAGCCGATGCATTTATCCAGATTCAGCACCATGCCGACTTGTGAACGAATTTTCATTTTACGCTCTCCTGTACCTGGTCATTACCTTCGCCGTCTAACCAGTTAATATTCTTCATCTTACGTACCACCACGAACTCATCGCGGTTCGATCCTACGGTGCCGTAGTAGTTAAAGCCGTAGGCCAGCTGCGCATAGCCACCGATCATGTGGGTTGGCTTCGGCGTAATACGGGTCACGGAGTTGTGGATCCCGCCGCGCTGCTCGGTGATCTCTGACCCCGGCAGGTTAACGATACGTTCCTGAGCGTGGTACATCATGGTCATCCCGGCCGGTACGCGCTGGCTCACCACCGCACGCGCCGTCAGGGCACCGTTGCTGTTGAACACTTCGATCCAGTCGTTATCTTCAATGCCCAGATCTTTGGCATCCGTTTCGCTCATCCAGACAATCGGACCGCCGCGCGACAGCGTCAGCATCAGCAGGTTGTCGCTGTAGGTGGAGTGGATACCCCACTTCTGGTGCGGCGTCAGGAAGTTCAGCGCCTTCTCAGGGTTACCGTTCGATTTCGCGCCCATAACTGCGGTTACGGAGCGGGTGTCGATTGGCGGACGGTAGACCAGCAGGCTTTCACCGAAGTCGCGCATCCACTGGTGATCCTGATACAGCGACTGACGACCGGACAGGGTGCGCCATGGGATCAGCTCGTGAACGTTGGTGTAGCCCGCGTTATAGGACACATGCTCATCTTCCAGGCCGGACCAGGTCGGGCTGGAGATAATCTTGCGCGGCTGGGCCTGAATATCGCGGAAGCGGATTTTCTCTTCCTCTTTATTCTTCGCCAGGTGCGTGTGATCGCGTCCGGTAAACTCGCTCAGCGCCGCCCAGGCTTTGACGGCAACGTGGCCGTTGGTTTCCGGAGCCAGGGTCAGGATCATCTCTGCCGCATCAATCGCCGTGTTCAGCATAGGCTGGCCTTTCGCCGGGCCGTCCGCTTTGGTGTAGTTGAGCTTGCGCAGCAGATCCATTTCGCTCTGGGTGTTCCAGGCGATCCCTTTTCCGCCGTTACCGATTTTTTCCATCAGCGGGCCGATAGAGGTAAAGCGCTCGTAGGTTGCCGGGTAGTCGCGTTCAACCGGAATAATGTGCGGCGCGGTCACGCCCGGGATCAGGTCGCATTCCCCTTTTTTCCAGTCCTTCACGTCCAGCGGCTGCGCCAGCTCGGCGGCGGAGTCGTGCTGGATTGGCAGCGTCACCACGTCGGTCTCTTTGCCCAGGTGCCCCACGCAGACTTCGGAGAATTTCTTCGCGATGTCTTTGTAGATATCCCAGTCGCTTTTTGATTCCCACGCCGGGTCAACGGCCGCAGACAGCGGATGAATAAACGGATGCATATCCGAGGTATTCATGTCGTCTTTTTCGTACCAGGTCGCGGTTGGCAGCACGATATCGGAGTACAGGCAGGTGCTGGACAGACGGAAGTCGAGCGTCACCACCAGATCCAGCTTGCCGTCGAGACCGTTGTCTTTCCACTCCACCTCTTCCGGCTTCACGCCGCCCTGCTTGCCAAGATCTTTCCCCTGGATGCCGTTTTCGGTACCGAGCAGGTATTTCAGCATGTACTCGTGGCCTTTACCGGACGAGCCCAGCAGGTTGGAGCGCCAGATGAACAGGTTGCGCGGGTGGTTTTTACCGTTCTCCGGCTGTTCCGCCGCGAAGCGGATTGAGCCATCCTTCAGCGATTTCACGGTGTAATCCACCGGAGACATGCCCTCCTGCTTCGCCGCTTCCGCAATGCGCAGCGGGTTAGTGCCCAGCTGCGGCGCCGACGGCAGCCAGCCCATGCGTTCCGCACGCACGTTGAAGTCAATCAGGTGGCCGCTGTAGCGGGATTTATCCGCCATCGGCGAGAGCAGCTCCTGCGCGGTGACCGTTTCGTAGCGCCACTGGCTGGAGTGGTTATAGAAATAGGAGGTGCTGTTCATGTGGCGTGCCGGACGCTGCCAGTCGAGGGCAAACGCCAGAGGCTGCCAGCCGGTCTGCGGACGCAGTTTCTCCTGGCCGACGTAGTGCGCCCAGCCGCCGCCGCTCTGACCGACGCAGCCGCAGAAGATCAGCATGTTGATCAGGCCACGGTAGTTCATATCGAGGTGATACCAGTGGTTCAGACCCGCACCGACGATGATCATCGAACGACCGTGGGTCTTGTCCGCGTTTTCTGCAAACTCACGTGCGATACGGGTAATGTGCGCGCGAGGCACGCCGGTAATCTGTTCCGCCCAGGCCGGGGTGTAGGCCTTCACGTCATCATAGCCGGTTGCGCAGTTTTCATCGCCCAGACCGCGCTCCAGACCGTAGTTCGCCATGGTCAGGTCATAAACGGTGGTGACCAGCGCGGTAGAGCCGTCGGCCAACTGCAGGCGCTTAACCGGCAGCTTGTGCATCAGTACGTTTTTCAGTTCAACCTTGTTGAAGTTCTCGGAACCTTCGCCGCCGAAGTACGGGAACCCGACCTCGGCGATCTCATCCTGGCTGCCCAGCATGCTGAGGCGCAGCTCAGTCTCTTCGCCGGTCGTGCCGTTACGTTGCTCAAGGTTCCACTTGCCCTTCTCGCCCCAGCGGAAGCCGATAGAGCCGTTTGGCACTACCAGCTCGCCGTTGCTGTTATACGCAACGGTTTTCCACTCAGGATTATTTTCCTGGCCCAGCGAATCCACCAGATCGGCTGCGCGCAGCGTACGTCCTGCGGCATAGTACCCGTCACGCTCTTCCAGCATGACCAGCATTGGCATGTCGGTGTAGCGGCGGACGTAGTCGGTGAAGTACTGGCTTGGCTTATCAAGATGGAATTCGCGCAGCATGACGTGCCCCATCGCCATCGCCATCGCGGCATCGGTACCCTGTTTCGGTGCCAGCCACAGATCGCAGAGCTTGGCAATTTCCGCGTAGTCAGGGGTTACCGCCACGGTTTTGGTGCCTTTGTAACGGACTTCAGTAAAGAAGTGCGCGTCCGGCGTACGGGTCTGAGGAACGTTTGAACCCCAGGCGATGATGTAGCTGGAGTTGTACCAGTCCGCGGATTCCGGCACGTCGGTCTGCTCGCCCCAGGTCTGCGGAGACGCCGGCGGCAGGTCGCAGTACCAGTCGTAGAAGCTCAGGCAGGTCCCGCCGATAAGTGACAGATAGCGCGCGCCGGAAGCGTAAGAGACCATCGACATCGCCGGGATCGGCGAGAAGCCAGCCACGCGGTCAGGACCGTAGGTTTTAACGGTGTAGACGTTGGAGGCGGCAATCAGCTCGTTCACTTCTTTCCATGAGGAACGCACAAAGCCGCCGCGGCCGCGAGCCTGCTTGAAGCTTTTCGCTTTATCAGCGTCTTCGATAATAGACGCCCAGGCATCCACCGGATCGCTGTGCTGCACTTTCGCCTCGCGCCACATTTTCATCAGGCGTTTGCGCATCAGCGGGTATTTCAGGCGGTTAGCGCTGTAGAGATACCAGGAGTAGCTGGCACCGCGCGGGCAGCCGCGCGGTTCATGGTTTGGCATATCCGGGCGGGTGCGCGGGTAGTCGGTCTGCTGCATTTCCCAGGTCACCAGACCGTTTTTAACGAAAATCTTCCAGCTGCATGAACCGGTACAGTTCACGCCGTGGGTCGAACGGACGACTTTGTCATGCTGCCAGCGCTGGCGGTAACCGTCTTCCCAGTCCCGGTTGGTATCCAGAACCTGGCCGTGCCCATCGGCAAAAGTTTCACCCTTCTGTTTGAAGTAGCGAAACCGGTCCAAAAATTTGCTCATCGGGTATCTCCTGTATGGAGCCTGTGGCTCTCTAAATCGACATTGCTGATTTGCAGCGAAGGTAACGCCCTGAAAGAGGGGGAGAATTGATAACGATCAAGACGAGGAGGGACTTTTCGGGGAGGGGTTATACCAAATACCACCAAAGCGGTATCTTCAAAAAATTTATATCAATATGAAATATATAGTTATTTTTAATTTATAGTACAAAAAGCCAGTCAACATTTAACCTCTCAGGTATTAAGGGGTAGACCCACCTGCAAAGCGATGGCGATCACAGTGCCGCCGCAGGCGTCTGCCGTAAAAGCCGTAAGTATGTTGTAACTATTATGCTGAAAAAAAAACGCGGCCCGAAGGCCGCGTAAACGGATAATCACACTTACTTATTTTTCTTGGTATTACGGCCATATACCAGCCACGTAATCACGACGCAGGCGATATAGAAGACGAGGAAAACTTTCATGGCGCCGGCCGGTGAGCCGGTCAGATCCAGAGAGATACCGAACGCTTTCGGGATAAAGAAGCCGCCAATCGCGCCGATGGCAGAGATAAAGCCCAGCGCTGCGGCCGTATCCGTCGCCGCTTCGCGCATGGCCTGCTCTTCGCTCCCGCCCTGCGCCTTCACGCGATCCATGGTCAGCTTACGGAAGATCACGGAGATCATCTGGAAGGTGGATGCACTCCCCAGCCCGGCCGTCAGGAACAGCACCATAAATACGCCGAAGAAGGCGATGAAGTTACCACCCTGTCCGTCGGCGGGCAGCGTCAGGAACAGCAGCGCGCAGAAGACTGCCATCACGACGAAGTTGACCAGCGTCACGCGGGTACCGCCCAGGCGGTCAGAGACCATGCCGCCCAACGAGCGAGCAAGGGCGCCAATAAATGGACCGAAGAAGGCGAACTGCAGGATCTGCACGTCCGGGAACTGCGTTTTCGACAGCATCGCGAAGCCCGCCGAGAAGCCGATAAACGAACCGAAGGTTGCCAGATACAGCAGCGCCATCACCCAGAGGTGTCCACGCTTCAGCACCGGAAGCTGCTCGCTCAGAGACGCTTTCGACGCGGACAGGTCATTCATAAAGAACCAGGCTGCGAGGGTGAAGATCACCAGGAACGGCACCCAAATCCACGCTGCGTTTTGCAGGTACAGATAAGAACCATTCGCCTGCTCAACGCCACCGCCGCCAAAGGCCGCAAAAATAGAGACCGAGATCGCCAGCGGGGCAATGAGCTGCATCACGCTAACGCCCATATTCCCCAGGCCGCCGTTAATACCCAGCGCGCCGCCCTGCTTCGCTTTCGGGAAGAAGAAGCTGATGTTCGCCATGCTGGAGGCGAAGTTCGCGCCCGCAAAACCGCACAACAGGGAGATAATCACAAATACGCTGAACGGCGTAGAGGTATCCTGCACCGCGAAGCCGAGCCACACGCAGGGGACGATCATGATGCCCGTACTGAACGCAGTCCAGCGACGACCGCCAAACACCGGCACCATAAACGCGTAAGGTACACGCAGCAGCGCGCCGGACAGCGACGGCAGCGCGGTCAGCATGAACAGCTGATCGGTCGTAAACGTGAAGCCGACTTTCGGCAGGTTTACCGCCACCGCGCTAAACAACATCCATACGCAAAACGCTAATAACAAGCACGGCACGGAAATCCACAGATTCCGGCTGGCTACACGATGGCCGCGCTGTTGCCAGAACGCCGGATCCTCTGGACGCCAGTCAGTAATAACGGCACCATTTTCCCTTTCGGGAGCGGATGAGTGACTCATAGACACCTCTGATTCTCGAATGATGCTGCAAACATTAGGGTTTTAGGGCGGCGGTAAGTTGATATAAATCAAAGGAAAAGTGGGAGGATTTGCGGCGCAAAAAAAGGTCTTATCCTTAGTGAGTAGGCAAATTCGGTAAAAAAGACGTGGTTTTTCACGGCACTGAAGGTTCCTGGCTACCTCCACCTCCTTCCCCCTACTCCGTTGGCAATTTAGGGGTAATCCTTTATTGGTATGGGTATACTCCAGGGTATGCACCAGAATAGCGCCATTCCTGCAAGCAGGCCACGTCAGGAGCACGCCCACTCTATGTTAAAAAGATGTTTATCTCCGCTGACGCTCGTGAATCAGCTCGCTCTGATTGTTTTGCTGTCCACCGCCATCGGCGTGACCGGCATGGCGATCTCCGGCTGGCTGGTACAGGGCGTACAGGGTAATGCGCATGCCATCAACGAGGCAGGCTCGCTACGCATGCAGAGTTATCGCCTGCTGGCGTCGGTCCCCCTGACGCAGGACGATCGGCCCCTGATTGATGAAATGGAGCGCACGGTCTTCAGCCCCGAGCTGGAAAACGCCGCCATCCGCGCCGGTCAGCAATCCCAGCTTAACGCCCTTCAGGGCTACTGGCACACCCAACTGCAGCCCGGGCTGAAACAGGCGAGCAGCACCGAAACCGTTGCGCAAGACGTCGCGGGGTTCGTCTCACGTATTGATGCGCTGGTCTCCGCTTTTGACCAGACAACCGAATTACGCATCGACCGGGTGGTGATGGTGCACCGCGCAATGGCGCTGTTTATGGGGCTACTGCTGATCTTCACCATCGTCTGGCTGCGCGCGCGGCTGCTGAACCCGTGGAAACAGCTGCTTGCAATGGCCCGCGCGGTGACCGCACGCGATTTTACCCAGCGCACGCACATCAGCGGGCGCAACGAGATGGCCATGCTCGGCCAGGCGCTCAACACCATGTCGGCAGAGCTCTCCGAGAGCTACGCGGTGCTGGAACAGCGCGTTCAGGAAAAAACGGCCGGACTGGAGCAGAAAAACGAGATCCTCTCCTTCCTGTGGCAGGCCAACCGTCGTCTGCACATGCAGGTGCCGCTCTGCGAGCGCCTCTCTCCGGTGCTGAACGGCCTGCAAAATCTGACCCTGCTGCACGACCTTGAGCTGCGCGTCTACGACGTGGAAGACGAAGATAACCATCAGGAATTTACCTGTCAGTCGGATATGTCCTGCGATGACAAAGGCTGCCATCTTTGCCCTCGCGGCCTGCCGCCGCTGACGTCCGGCGGCACCACCCTGAAGTGGCGCCTGACCGACAGCCACACCCAGTACGGTATTCTGCTGGCAACGCTGCCAGCCGGGCGTCACCTGAGCCACGACCAGCAGCAGCTGGTTGATACGCTGGTCGAACAGCTCACGGCCACGCTGGCGCTCGACAGGCATCAGGAAAAGCAGCAGCAGCTGATCGTCATGGAAGAGCGCGCGACCATCGCCCGCGAGCTTCACGACTCGATTGCCCAGTCGCTTTCCTGTATGAAAATGCAGGTGAGCTGCCTGCAGATGCAGGATGCGGAGATGCCGGAAAGCAACAAGCAGCTGCTGAGCCAGATCCGCAACGAGCTGAACACCTCCTGGATACAGCTGCGCGAGCTGCTGACTACCTTCCGTCTGCAGCTGACCGAGCCGGGGCTGCGCCCGGCGCTGGAATCCAGCTGCCAGGAATTTAGCGCCCGGCTGGGCTTCCCGGTGAAGCTGGATTACCAGCTGCCGCCGCGGCTTGTCCCTTCCCATCAGGCGATTCATCTGCTGCAGATCGCCCGCGAAGCGCTGAGCAACGTGCTTAAACACGCTGAAGCAACAGCGGTCACGGTCACCGTCAGCCAGCACGACAATCAGGTCAAACTGACGGTTCACGACAACGGCTGCGGTGTGCCGGAAAATGCCGAACGCACTAACCACTATGGTTTAATTATTATGCGAGACCGCGCCCAAAGCCTGCGCGGTGATTGCCAGGTTCGCCGGAGAGAGACGGGCGGCACGGAAGTTGTCGTCACCTTTATTCCCGAGAAACCGCTTACAACTGCTCAAGGAGAAACCCATGACTAATCAGGAACCGGCATCCATCCTGCTGATCGACGACCATCCGATGCTGCGTACTGGCGTGAAACAGCTGGTCAGCATGGCGCCCGATATCACCGTGGTGGGCGAAGCCAGCAACGGTGAACAGGGCATTGAGCTTGCCGAATCCCTCGATCCCGATCTGATCCTGCTCGATCTAAATATGCCCGGCATGAACGGTCTGGAAACCCTCGACAAGCTGCGGGAAAAATCGCTTTCCGGGCGCATCGTCGTCTTTAGCGTGTCGAACCATGAAGAGGATGTGGTCACGGCGCTGAAGCGCGGGGCGGATGGTTATCTGCTGAAGGACATGGAGCCGGAAGACTTGCTTAAGGCGCTGCAGCAGGCCGCGGCGGGCGAGATGGTTCTCAGCGAAGCCTTAACGCCGGTGCTGGCCGCCAGCCTGCGCGCCAATCGCGCCACCTCTGACCGCGACGTCAGCCAGTTAACCCCGCGCGAGCGCGATATTCTCAAACTCATTGCCCAGGGGCTGCCGAACAAAATGATCGCCCGCCGCCTGGACATTACCGAAAGCACGGTCAAAGTGCACGTGAAGCATATGCTGAAGAAAATGAAGCTAAAATCCCGCGTTGAAGCCGCGGTGTGGGTGCATCAGGAACGCATTTTTTAAGGATTACTCCTCCGGCAGAAGCTTCCAGCGCGGGTCGTTGTCGGGCAATGCGACCAGCGGCAGCACGACGGTCAGCACGATCTCATTGGACGAGACGCGCTGGCCTTTCTCATCTTCCACCACCGCCGACAGGTGCCAGCGGTTTGTTGCCCCTTCACCGTCATTCCAGGCAGGCATAATCACACTCCAGCCGTCGCTGCTGTTGCTTTTGGCCGGCGACGTCAGGCTCAGCGCCTGCGTATCCCCCTGCCAGTGGATCTGACGAATGCCGTTCGCGCTGCGAACCTGAAGCTTCAGCATAACGGTCTCGCCCCCTTTCAGATCCCACGGCGGCGTTGCCAGCCAGACGGACAGCGTTTTACGCTGGCGGAACTCCATCACCGGCAGGCTATTGCGCTCCGGCGAGTCGTAGCGGCTTCCGCGCAGGGAGCGCGTGGCGGCGACTTCACCGGCGGAAAGCTGCTTCACCAGCGGCACGCCAAAGCGATAGTTGAGCTTCAACCCGAGGTTATTCTGGCTCTCGCCACTTTCGCCCTGCTTGTGCGCGGCGGTCAGGGTGACCAGCGGAACGGGGGTATAGTTAAGCCCCAGATTCACCGCCACCGGATTGTGATAGCCCGTTCCGCTGTTGAAGAGGTCGACGTTATCACCAAAGTATTGCTCGAAGCTCACGCTGGTATTGAGATGATGGAACCACGGCAGCCAGGCTTTAGCGGTGACGTCATATCCGCGCGCCATACGCTGCTCCTGGACGTCGGAGCGGTCGCGCCAGCCGGCAAAGGGCTGATAATAGTTCGCTGACAGGCGCAGATTTTCCCCCCACGCTTCCGCGCCCAGCCCGGCACGCTGCAGATTTTCATCCAGGAGGTTATCGTAAAAGGTGTTGTAACCCAGCAGCCATTTCCCGGCGATCCAGCGCTGACCAATTCCTGCGTTACTGACCAGGCCATCCGTCTGCTGGGTCAGGCCAAGCTGGCTCCAGCTCAGATAACGGTTGTTATCGTTCCAGGGGATAAACCAGCTCCCGCTGCTGCCGTTAAATTTGCCATCGTTATCCACCAGTAGGTTCACGCTGGCGTTCCCCCAGGGCGAAAGCCAGGACTCAATCTGCTGGTTCACTTCGCCGCTCACCGCGTCGCGCACCTGACCAAACGCAAACTGACGCGCCTGCTCGCCCGTTGTCAGGCCGTTGTCGGTCATGCTGGCTTCACCAAAGGCTTTCGCCATTTCGGCCAGGTGTTTTTCCCCCTCCCCGGTTGGGGCGGCCATACCGAGGTCGGGCAGATTATCCCCGTCATTATCAAAGGGATTTTGTGCCTTCTGGATAAAGGAATTCGGCGCACCGTGAACGGCTCCGACCGTAAGAAGGGGGAGTAAAAACAGCAAACGAATGCGGGACGATACAGCCATCAACGTCGTCAATAAGAACCTGTGTTTATGAATAAACTCTTATTATGTTAACGCGATAAGCCCTGAAATGCAGTCCTGGCGGACATTTCAGGATTATCCTGAAACAGCCCTTTCAGCTCCGGCACGCAGGAACCACAGTTCGTACCACAGCGCAGCTTCGCCCCCAGCGCGGTGACGGAATCACACCCGCCAACGATCGCCTCCCGTATCGTATTCTCCCCGACGCTGAAACAGCTGCAGATGATGCGTCCCGGATCCGCTTCCTTCCCGACGCTCTGTCCGTTCAGCAAGGCGTGACGTTCTGAGGCCAGCACGGGTGGGGATTGAAAAGCGGCTTCAATCACCGTATGCGCCAGCGCCGGTAACGCGGTGCCCTCCCAGAAGCCCAGCATCAGCAGGCCTTCATGCCAGGCCAGCACGCTGCTGCGTTCGCCGGTTTGCGCAACCTGCAGCTGCCAGCCCCGGTCGCTGGCGTAATCCATTACCCACGACAGCAGCGGTTGATCGCCCGCCACCGTCAGGCGTGAGGCTTTGCGCCACCAGTAAGCCGAAGAGGGCATTTCCGGCCATTCCCGGGCATAGAGTTCCCCCTGCCAGGCGGGCTGCCAGGGCAGGATCCTGACGGCGGTTTGTTTACTCTCCGGCTGGCCAGAAACCGGATCGCAGCGCCCTTCCACCAGCGCATTCACCTTTCCCTGGCGGGAAAACTCAGCGTTCCAGTGCATCGGGGCAAACGCCTCGCCTTCCCGTATCCCGTCATTGATTCGTACTCTGACGACCATCACGCCGCGCGGCGAGCTGATGCGCGCCAGCTGGCCGTCGCACAGGGAAAACCGAACCGCGTCTGCGGGGCAAACCTCAACAAACGGTTCGGCGATATGCTGCATCAGTCTGGCCACGTATCCCGTTCGGGTCATGGTATGCCACTGATCGCGTATGCGCCCCGAGTTGAGAATCAGCGGGTATAACGCGCTGACCGTCGCGCCGTGCAACAGAGGGTTAACGGGAACGATGTTTCGGCGCGGGAAATCCCCCGTCGGCCACTGATAAGGCTCAAGCTGATCCCACTCCTCACGGGTTAGCGCAGCCAGGTCATGAAGATTCAATGCCCGCGCGCCGTCATTTTCAAAAGCCGTCAGCGCCGCATGTTCGCAAAAAATCTCGTGCGGATGTTGCCAGGCAAAGGCCTCGCCGTAGCCCAGCCGTTTCGCCATCTGCGCGACGATCCACCAGTCCGGCTTCGCCTCGCCCGGCGCGGGCAGAAACGCGCGCTGGCGTGAAATGCGCCGCTCGGAATTGGTCACCGTCCCGTCCTTCTCTCCCCAGCCCAGCGCCGGAAAACGGATATGGGCGAACCGGCTGGTATCTGTATCGTTCATCACCTCAGAGACCATCACCAGCGGGCAGCCCGCCAGCGCCTGACACACCGCGTGGCTGTCCGGAAGCGACACGGCAGGGTTGGTGCCCATGATCCACACCGCCTTCACCTCACCGCGGGCAATGGCGTCAAACAGCTCCACCGCCATCAGGCCCGGCGTCTGCGCCAGCCGTTCCGTTCCCCAGAAACGCGCCACCCGCGAGAGATCGTCCGGCTCAAAGTTCATGTGTGCCGCCAGCTGGTTCGCCAGTCCGCCCACCTCCCTTCCGCCCATCGCGTTTGGCTGTCCGGTCAGCGAAAACGGGCCGCAGCCCGGACGGTTGAACTTCCCGCTGGCAAGATGAACGTTAATGATGGCGTTACACTTGTCGCTGCCGCTGGCGGACTGGTTGATACCCATGGTGTAGAGCGTAATTGCGCGAGGCGCGGTGATAAACCAGTCGTAAAAGGTGCCAATATCCTGCGGCGAGAGGCCGCAAAACGCCGCCACGCGCTCAACGGGCCACTCATCCGTTCCCTGAATCACATTAAGCAGACCGACAAACAGCCCGGCGTCGCTGCCGGGGGCGAGCGCCAGATGCAGGTCAGCAATATCACAGGTGGCGGTTCTGCGCGGATCGATTACCACCACCTTCATCTGAGGGTTGTTGCGCTTCGCCTGCACCAGCCGCTGATAGAGCACAGGATGCGTCCAGGCCGCGTTTGAACCCACCAGCACCACCAGATCGCTGTTTTCGACGTCATCGTAGCTGCACGGCACCACGTCTTCGCCGAAGGCGCGCTTGTAGCCCACCACCGCCGAAGACATGCAGAGCCGGGAGTTGGTATCGATGTTTGCCGCACCGATAAACCCTTTCATCAGCTTGTTGGCGGCGTAGTAGTCCTCGGTAAGCAATTGTCCGGAGGCGTAAAACGCCACCGCCTGCGGTCCCCATGTGTCGATAATCTCCCGCAGACGCTCCCCCGCCGCGTTCAGCGCCTGCGCCCAGTCCACCTCAAGTCCGTCAACAGCGGGGCGCAGCAATCGCCCCTGTAACCCCGTCGTTTCCCCCAGGGCCGATCCTTTCACGCACAGGCGACCCAGGTTCGCAGGATGGGTTTCATCTCCCCGAACGCTGACCGCTTCACCTTCCACGCTGGCAACTACGCCGCAGCCGACCCCGCAGTAGGGGCACGTTGTCCGGGTTTCCGTCATGAGGCCTCCGCACGCATTACCAGGGCGTCGCTGCCAACCCACACCTTGCCGTTTTCAATTTTCACCGGCCAGGCGCGCACCGCGGGTTCGCCGTTCTCTGCCTGACAGCCGTCGCGCAGGCGAATGCGCTGCTTATACAGCGGTGAAATCACCACCGGCTCGCCCGACGCATCGCCAAGAATGCCGCGTGAAAGCACGTTCGCATTACCGCCCGGTTCCCGATCGTCGAGGGCGTAAACGGTTTTGCCAAAGCGGAACAGCGCAATCGGCTTACGTCCAAGCCGCGCGCCGATGCCCGCCTGCTCGGGGATATCGTCGATGCCGCAAATTTCCTGCCAGCGCTTGCTTTCATCCGGCGTGGTGTCGTTCACCGTCGTGCGGAACAGCGCCAGGCGGTTGGGATCGCTGAGCGTGGTTTGCCATTCGCACTGGTAGGTTTCCACCACCCGGGCCATCTCCTGCTCCAGCTCGTGGGCGATACCCAGGCTGTCGTTGAGGATCACCTCCCGCAGGTAGTCGAGACCGCCCTCAAGGTTGTCCATCCAGGTGCTGGTGCGCTGCAGGCGATCCGCCGTGCGGATGTAAAACATCAGGAAACGGTCGACGGTGCGGATCAGCGTTTCGTCGTCCAGATCGCTGGCGAAGAGATCCGCGTGGCGCGGCTTCATCCCGCCGTTGCCGCACAGATAGAGGTTCCAGCCTTTATCGGTGGCAATCACCCCCACGTCTTTGCTCTGCGCCTCCGCGCACTCGCGGGTGCAGCCAGAGACCGCCATTTTGATTTTGTGCGGCGCGCGCAGCCCCTTGTAGCGGTGCTCAAGCCTGACCGCGAGGCCGGTGGAGTCCTGCACCCCGTAGCGGCACCAGGTTGAACCGACGCAGGATTTCACCGTGCGCAGGGATTTCCCGTAAGCGTGCCCGGTTTCAAACCCGGCCTCGACCAGCGCCTGCCAGATCTCAGGCAGCTGTTCCAGAGTGGCGCCGAAAAGGTCGATTCGCTGTCCGCCGGTAATTTTGCTGTACAGGCTGTAGCGTTTCGCAATCTGGCCGATGGCGATCAGCCCGTCGGCGGTCACTTCCCCTGCGGGCATGCGCGGCACGATGGAGTAGGTGCCGTCCTTCTGGATGTTGGCGAAGTAGCGGTCGTTGGTGTCCTGCAGCGGCAGGTGTGCCGGTTTCAGCAGATACTCGTTCCAGCAGGAGGCGAGCACCGATCCCACCAGCGGCTTGCAGATCTCACATCCGTGCCCCTGTCCGTAGCGGCTTATAAGCTGGTCAAAGGTGCGGATATGGTTGACGCGCACGAGGTGGTAAATCTCCTGGCGCGAGTACGGGAAGTGCTCGCAGATGTCCTTTTTCACCTCCACGCCCTGCTCCGCCAGCTGGAACTCCATCACCTGCTTCACCAGCGCGCTACATCCCCCGCAGCCGGTCGCCGCTTTGGTGCACTGCTTAACGGCGCCGATATCCGCCGCGCCCGAGCTCACCGCCCGGCAGATATCGCCTTTGCTGACGTTATGACACGAACAGATCTGCGCGATTTCCGGCAGCGCCGCCACGCCGAGCGCTTTCGGCGCGCTGCCTGACGACGCGGGTAAAATGAGCGTTTCCGGCTCTTTCGGCAGGCTGATGCCGTTAAGCATCATCTGCACCAGCGTGGCGTATTCGCTGGCGTCACCCACCAGCACGCCGCCGAGCAGCGTTTTGCCGTCGTGGCTGACCAGGATTTTCTTGTAAATTTGCTGCGGGCCGTGCGTCCACTGGTAGCTCAGCGCCCCCGGCGTGCGCCCGTGGGCGTCGCCGAACGAGGCCACGTCAACGCCCAGCAGCTTGAGCTTAGTACTCATATCCGCGCCGGTGAAGGTTTTATCCTCTCCCGCCAGCGCGGCGGCGGCCACCCGCGCCATCTGATAGCCGGGCGCAACCAGCCCGAAGATTTTCCCCTCCCACAGGGCGCATTCACCAATGGCCAGCACGTCCGGATCGGAGGTGCGACAGCCGTCGTCAATGCAGATCCCGCCGCGTTCGCCGATAGCCAGCCCGCTGCTGCGCGCCAGCGCGTCCTGCGGACGAATGCCGGCAGAAAAGACCACCATGTCCGTTTCAAGCTGTTCGCCATCGGCAAAGCGCAGCACCAGCCCGCTGTCCGCCGTGGCGATCTCCGTTGTCGCTTTACTGGTGTGAACGCCGACGCCCAGCGCCTCAATTTTCTTGCGCAGCATCGCCGCGCCGTCGTTGTCGAGCTGGACCGCCATCAGGTTGGGCGCAAACTCCACCACGTGGGTTTCCAGCCCGAGCTGCTTCAGGGCATTCGCCGCCTCCAGCCCGAGCAGGCCGCCGCCAATCACCACGCCGCGGCGCGAGCCCGCCGCATGTGCAGCAATGTTGTCCAGGTCGTCAAGGGTGCGGTAGACAAAACAGCCCGGCAAATCGTTGCCCGGCACGGGTGGAACGAACGGGTATGAGCCTGTCGCCAGCACCAGCTTGTCCCAGTGGGTTTCGTGCCCGCTGGCGGTGCGCACCACGCGCGCGTCGCGATCGATAGCGACGACCTGCTGCGACAGGCGCAGCTCAATGCCGTTGTCGGCAAAGAAATCCCCCTCCACCAGCGAAAGCGACGCCGCGCTGCGGCCGCCAAAATATTCCGACAGATGCACGCGGTCGTAGGCGGCATAGCGCTCCTCGCCAAAGACAACGATCTGATACTGCTGATGCAGATTGCGGTTCACGCAATCTTCGAGGAAATGATGGCCGACCATACCGTGCCCAACCACCACCAGAGTAGGTTTTGTCATAGCATTGTGTCCTGCAACCTGCGGTTGCGTAGTGAAACGATCGAACAGCCAGTCCGCGTGGGCGGGCGCAGCCGTTGCCAGTAAATCGGTAAATGTTGCCGCGCTGCGGCAGTCGCCCATCAGCAGTACGCCAGCCATCGCTCCTTGATTGATCAGTAAACGGCGATAGTGACGGGTCAGCGGATCCCATGCGCTCCAGACCACGTCGCCCTCCTGCTCTGCCGCGCGACCGAGACTGAACAGCTCCACGCCGGTCACCTTGAGGCGCATCCCGCTGTCGGTCAGGGTAAACGGCGCGGTGACGTCCCCGGCCAGCCGGGCGGCAAGGATATCCGCCTGCGCCAGACAGGGGGCGACCAGGCCAAACGTCTGGCCGTCAATTTCGCAGCACTCGCCAATGGCGTAGACGTCCGGCTCGGAGGTTTGCATCTGGTGATCCACCACGATGCCGCGCGCGCAGCGTATGCCGCTGGCCTGCGCCAGCGTGACGCTGGGCTGCACGCCGGTCGCCAGCACCACGCGCGCGGCGGCGATACTGCGTCCGTTAAGCAGCGTCACGCTATCTCCGTTCACCGCTGCGATGCCAGAGACGAGCTCACAGCGCACGCCCCGCGCCGCCAGCGCCTCTTCCAGCAGCATTCCCGCCTGCTCATCCAGCTGCTGCTCCATCAGCCACGGACCGCGATGAACAAGCGTGACCTCGTCTCCTGAGCGCGCCAGCGCTGCCGCCGTCTCAACCCCGAGCACGCCGCCGCCCAGCACTACCGCCGGACCGGCGATCGCCCCTATGGCCCGGATATCTGCCAGGGTACGGAACGTGAAGACATGCGGCGCATCGCAGCCGGGAATTGGCGGAATAGAGGGCGTTGATCCGGTGGCAAACACCAGCGCATCCCAGCCCAGCGTGCGGGCGGCGGTTTGCACTTCCCGCGCGTCCACGTTCACGGCGAGCGCCTTTTCGCCCCGCAGCACCGTCACGCCCCGTTCCTGGTACCAGTCGTCATTCTGAAGACTGATGCCCACCGCCGTTTTTTCACCGCCCAGCACCGGCGAAAGCTGGATGCGGTTATAGGCATGCTCCGGCTCATCACCGATGACGGTAATTGCGAAACGATCGGCAGCACGCCCGGTGAGCGAGGCAATCAGCCGCGTAGCCGCCATGCCATTTCCGATAATGACCAGTCGCATCAAAGCCCCCTCGCTACGCCGCTTTCGGCTGCTTTTCATAGAGGAAATGCAGGATCTGCTGGCGCATGTGGTGATAGCGGCTGTCGTCAGCCAGCTGCACCCGGTTACGCGGGCGCGGCAGGTCAACGTGCAGGATCTCCCCGACGGTCGCCGCCGGGCCGTTGGTCATCATCAGCACGCGATCGGAGAGCAGCACCGCCTCGTCCACGTCGTGGGTAATCAGCACAATGGTGGTGTTCAGCGCCTGCTGGATCTGCATCACCGAGTCCTGCAGATGGGCGCGCGTCAGCGCATCCAGCGCGCCGAAGGGTTCATCCATCAGCAGGACTTTCGGCTTCATCGCCAGCGCGCGTGCAATCCCGACGCGCTGCTTCATGCCGCCGGAGATCTCCCCCGGGCGCTTGTGCAGGGCGTGCCCCATCTGCACGCGGTCGAGGTTGTGCTCAATCCACTCCCGGCGCTCCGCCTTGCTCATGCTGTGGCGAAAAACGTGATCGACCGCCAGGGCCACGTTGTCGAAGCAGGTGAGCCACGGCAGCAGCGAATGGTTCTGGAATACCACCGCGCGCTCCGGACCCGGCCCGGCAATTTCGCGGTTGTCGCAAATCAGCCCGCCTTCCGTCGGCAGCGTGATCCCAGCGATAAGGTTAAGCAGCGTCGATTTACCGCAGCCGGAGTGCCCAATCAGGCTGACGGTTTCGCCCTCATGGATATCAAAGGAGACGTTCTGCAGCGCCAGAAATTCGCCGCTGGCGGTGGAAAAACGCTGGCTCACGGCCTGGACCTGGATTAATGGTTTCATGTTCGCTCCTTATTTTTCCTGCCAGCTAAAGCGACGGGCGATCAGCATCAGCCCCTGCTCCAGCAGCAGCCCGACCACGCCAATGATGACGATGGCGATGAGAATGTTTTCGACGTTGAGGTTGTTCCACTCGTTCCAGATCCAGAAGCCGATCCCTAAACCGCCGGTCAGCATCTCGGCGGCGACAATCACCAGCCAGGCGATGCCGATGGAGAGGCGCACCCCGGTCAGCACCGCGGGCAGCACCGCCGGGAAGAGAATGCGGCGCATGATGGTCCACTCGGAAAGCTGCAGCACCCGGGCGACGTTAAGGTAGTCCTGCGGAATGCGGCGCACGCCTTCGGCGGTGTTGATCACCATCGGCCAGATGGAGCAGATAAAAATGGTCCAGCTCGACGCGGGCTCCGCTTTCTGGAACAGCAGCAGGCCGATGGGAAGCCAGGCCAGCGGGCTAACCGGGCGTAACAGCGCGATCAGCGGGCCGAACATGCGAGAGAAAAAGGTGAAGCGACCAATCAGGAAGCCGAGCGGGATCCCGGCGAGCGCGGCCAGGCCAAACCCCACCGCCACGCGCTGTAATGAGGCGAGCACGTTCCAGCCGATGCCCATGTCGTTTGGCCCGTCGCGATAAAACGGATCGGCAAACAGGGTGATGGCGGAATCGAGCGTGCTGAGCGGCGTCGGGAAACCTTTGCTGTTAATCGCCGCCAGCTGCCAGAGCACCACCAGAAGTCCCAGACCGAGAAACGCCGGGATGATGCGCTGAAGGATCGCATTAATCCGACGCGCAAACGTCGGCGTACGGCGGCGAACCTGCACCGGAGGCAGGAGAATCACCTCTCCACTCTCCGGCGTCTCGTGTGAATTCGTCTTTTGCAGATGCTGCATAATCAGGCCCCTTTACGGTGAATAGCGAAACGGCTGGCGTATCCTTCCGGATCGGTACCGTTCCAGACGGTGCCGTCCATCAATGTGCTGCTGCGTAATGGTGAAGTCGGTGTGCTGATGCCCCCCACCGCCGTGGCGGCATCCTGCCAGACCGCGGTCTGGTTAATGCGCTGTGCAATACCCGCGTAGTCCGGCGCGGATTTGAGCAAGCCCCAGCGGCGGAACTGGGTTAAGAACCACATGCCGTCTGAGAGATACGGGTAGCTGACGGCCCCCTCGTTGAAGAAGCGGATCGGGTGCGCGTCCTGCCAGCGCTGGCCCAGGCCGTTGTCGTACTCGCCGAGCATGCGTCCGGTGAGATACTGTTCCTTGCAGTTGAGCCACGCCCGGCGGGAGAGGATCTGCGCGGTCTCGCGTTTGTTTTCCGGGGAGGCTTCGATCCAGCGCGCCGCCTCCAGTACCGCGCTCACCAGCGCCCGCGCGGTGTGCGGGTTTTTCTCCACCCAGTCGCGACGCGTGCCGAGGATTTTTTCCGGATGATCGGCCCAGATGGACTGCGACGTGGCGGCGGTAAAACCGATGCGGTCGTTGATGGCACGTGCGTTCCACGGCTCGCCGACGCAAAAGCCGACCATGTTGCCAATGCGCATGTTCATCACCATCTGCGGCGGCGGCACCACTACCGTGCGCACGTCGTCAAAGGGGTTAATGCCCGCGCTGGCCAGCCAGTAGTACAGCCACATGGCGTGCGTCCCGGTCGGGAAGGTGTGCGCGAAGGTATAAGTGCCAGGCGCCTGCTGCCCAATCAGCTTTTTCAGCCCATCGAGATCGCGAACGCCCTTCTCCGCCAGATCGCTGGAGAGCGTGATGGCCTGACCGTTCTGATTAAGCGTCATCAGGTTTGCCATCTGCTGCGGCTTGCCGGCAATGCCCAGCTCCAGGCCGTACAGCAGGCCGTAGAGAATGTGCGCGGCATCAAGCTCGCCCGCCACCAGCTTGTCGCGCACCGCCGCCCAGCTCGCCTCTTTGGTGGGCACGATGGTAATACCGTATTTTTTATCAAAGCCTTTCAGCGCTGCGATAACCACCGGGGCGCAGTCGGTCAGCGGGATAAACCCGACGCGCACCGTTTCCTGCTCCGGTTTATCCGAGCCTGCCGCCCATGCGGCCTGCATGATACCCGGTAACAGCATTGCACCACTGGCCAGCATGCTGGCCTGCAAAAAACGCCGTCTCGACAAATCCGCCATGACCACTCCTGAATAAAAACCAAAAAAAAGCGCCCACGATGCCGAAGCACCAGTGGACGCCTTTATCCCGAAGACGCATGCACCGCCGTTGGCGCATCGTCAAAAATGGTTAATCTGATAATGCAAAGTGAATGCCAGGTTTTAACCCGCTTTTTCCGGGGCGCTAACCGAACTCCCCTCGCCTGCACGCACCTTAATCAGGCATAAAATGCCCACTGACCGTGCAGCTACTCCTTTGGTATTATCTGCCATAAATTCTTCACCATCAGCAGCGCGCGGGCGATATCCACCATCCTTTGGTTCTTGTCCATCGCCATTTTGCGCAGCGCCGTCCAGGCCTGTTCCTCACTCATATTCTGGTGGGTCATCAGCAGGCTCTTCGCTTTATCAATGACTTTGCGCTCTTCAAGCGTGTCGCGCAGCGATGCAAGCTGGCGCGAGAGCTGTTCTATCTCGCGCGCCTGCTGGCGCACCAGGGTGAGCAACGGTTTTTCCGGATACTGTATCAGCGGATCGTCCTGCTCATCGGCGGGAGGCACGTACTCATCGTTACGGTAAATACGCTCGTCCACCGCCGTCATCAGATCGGCGATGAGCGTCTCCTCCAGCGTGCGCAGATGCTCAAGGCGCGCGGTTTGCAGAGCAAACCAGGCCAGAGCGGTAAGGCCATCATCCGCGGCAGGCTGGCGGGTGCAGGCCACGCGCCGGAGTTGCTCCGTTTCACGATCGGGCTGACAGTGCAGAGAAAAGGTGGTCTGGACGTCAGCGGAGCTGTGTGAGAGAAAAATTTCAAAGCAGGCCTGCTGCCCGTCGATGCGGTCAACCAGCCTCTGGCGAGTCACATCATCGAAAAAGCCCTGCGTGAAGCCAATCGCTCCCAGGGCCCGTTCCTGTCCCGCCAGCTCTTTCCCCTGCATCAGGCTATACAGGGCGACAAAACGCCCGGCTATTTGCGGATCGTCAATGCTGTCATTGAGCTGCGGCACGATACTGAGCAGATGGCGAAGCATGCGGGAGTAGTGTTCCATCGCCTGCGGCGCCGTTACCGTTTGCTGAATAACACCGTCGCGCAGCGCGGGAAGCATATCAAGGCTCAGGAGCGCGCCGCCGATACGTTCACAGACCGTACTTCCCGGGATCGGCGACTGTTTTTCAAGAATGTCATAAAGTGCAGCGAGGTTTTCATCCACCAGCGCCCGGCTGGCTTTGCATTCAGGAGCGTAGAGCTTACCCTGTGAACAGAGCCAGACGTTGGACGCCCCACGCTCGCACTGTAACATATGCACCAGTTGGCTAATGCCGTGCACAAGCACGCCAAGCTGTGCCAGCTTGCTGAGCTGCTCCCGGCGCATCATCCTTGCGCGCTCGAGCCATTCGCCAGCGCCTGGCGAAATGCCAGCCATTAATGTCATGCTTACTCTCCAGAACAGCGAAACTTGGAAAAGCTAAGCAATATTCGTGCCTTTATAAGAACAGGAGTCAACATGCAAAAGATTGTGATCGTCGCCAACGGTGCGGCTTACGGCAGCGAATCCCTTTTCAACAGTCTGCGCCTGGCGATTGCGCTGCGTGAAAAAGAGAGCGACCTGGCGTTACGACTCTTTTTAATGTCGGACGCGGTCACCGCGGGGCTGAAGGGTCAAAAACCGGCAGAGGGCTATAACATTCAGCAGATGCTGGAGATCCTCACCGCGCAAAACGTGCCGGTGAAGCTGTGCAAGACCTGCACCGACGGCCGCGGCATTACCGCTCTGCCGCTGATTGATGGCGTAGAGATTGGTACGCTGGCTGAGCTGGCCGAGTGGACGCTGTCCTCCGATAAAGTATTAACTTTTTAATAATAAACCCGTAAAAATATTATTTTCTTATGGACGCGGTTTCAGCATCAAGTTTACCTGCGGGGTTGCCGATAGGCATGGAAACAACACAGCAGGTATTTCACTTATGTTCAGATCGATTCGTGCACGCATCATCGCGGCGACGGCAGGCTGTCTGGTCGTCGCCCTTCTCCTTAATACCGTTATCAACTTCCAGGTCACGCGCCAGGATAACCAGCAGTCCCAGCGCGATATCCTGACCAGCACCAGCGCCAGCCATAACATGGCGATTGCCGACTGGGTAAAAAGCAAGATGACGGTGATCGCCTCCGCGCAGACCGTTGCGCTGAGTGACGACCCGGTTCCGGTGTTTAAACAGCTTGCTCAGGCGGGTGGATTCACCAACGTCTATGTTGGCTACGCCAGCAAAACGGCGAAATTCTCTGAACCGGCGGGCGTTCCGGCGGACTATGACCCGACTATTCGCCCGTGGTATCAGCAGGTGGTCAGCACGGACGGTCCGGTTGTCACCGCGCCCTACGTTGACGCGGGGACCGGTAAACTGGTGGTTACCTTCGCCGTGCCGGTGAAAGAAAATGGCACGCTCAAAGCGGTCGTGGCGGGCGATGTAGCGATGGACAGCGTGGTGGCTAACGTGCGCGGGATCCATCCAACCCCGGCCAGCAGCGGGTTGCTTCTGAACAGTGACGGCAGCGTGATTGCCGCTAACGATCCTGCCCTCACGCTGAAACCGTTTGCTGAGACAATCAAGGGCATTGATTTTGCTGCGCTGAAAAGCGGTAACCCCGTCGACGGAATGCTAAACGACGCTGAAAAAACCTTCGTGGCGACAGCCGTGCCGGGCACAAACTGGCTGTTAGTCGTCGCGCTCGACAGCGGTGACGCCACCTCCGGCATGCGTTCCCTGCTTAAAGCCTCGGGGATTTCGCTGGTGATCCTCGCACTGCTGAGCGCCGCCATTGTGCATTTCCTGATTGCCCGCCTGCTCAAGCGTTTGTCCGACATTCGCGACGCGATGCACAACATTGCTAACGGCACTAACGATCTGTCCCAGCGCCTGCCGGACAGCGGCGAGGACGAGGTCGCGCAAATTGCCCAGGCCTTTAACGCCTTCAGCGATAAACTGTCGGTGGTGATGGTGCAGCTCCGGGATGCCAGTGAATCGGTGAAAAACGCGGCGCAGGAGATAGCCGCAGGTAACCAGGATCTTTCCGGACGTACCGAGCAGGCGGCATCCAGCCTGCGCGAGACGGCCAGCGCCGTGGAGCAGATCACCGCCTCCGTGACGCAGTCGAATGAATCGGCGGCAGAAGCCAACGACCAGGCGAGCAAGGCCTCAGCGGCCGCGGCGCGCGGCGGCGAGGTGGTATCGCAGGCGATCAGCACCATGCAGTCTATTGAAGTCGCGTCGGCAAAAATTGGCGATATCACCAGCGTGATTGACGGCATCGCGTTCCAGACCAACATTCTGGCGCTGAACGCCTCCGTCGAGGCGGCGCGTGCCGGTGAGCAGGGGCGCGGGTTTGCCGTCGTAGCAGGCGAAGTGCGTAACCTGGCGAGCCGTAGCGCTCAGGCGGCGAAAGAGATCAAATCCCTGATTGACTCCACCACCGACAGCGTGGCAACAGGCTCCCGCTACGTACATCTGGCGGGGGAAAGCATGGATGAGATCCGCTCCAGCATCGGCAGCGTCTCTGGCATCATGCGCGAAATCTCCATCGCCACCAGCGAGCAGATGAAAGGGATTCATGAGATCAACCACGCGGTGACCCATCTTGACAGAATGGTTCAGCAGAACGCCGAGCTGGTGGTGGAATCCGCCGCCGCCGCGGGTGCCCTGCAGAGCCAGGCGGGCGACCTTGCTGAAACAGCCGGGCATTTCCGCATTTAATCTTCTTCCGGCGCGCGTTTAGCGGGTAAAACGCGCGCCAGCCTAAATTTTGAGGAATTTTGTCATTTTTGTTTAATCGTTATGCCATTTTTTGATCAAAATCAGCATCCCACCCCCTCCCCTTTGGTGTTATGCCATGAGTGAATTGTGAACAACATCACGCTCGGATATGGCAGCAGGGAGAGCGTTGTTTAAGACTACGGGGTAAAAAAATGGCACTGGTAAAAACAAGTTTGAAACTGTTTGGCGGGGATACGGTAGTGGTGCGTTGCTCAGAACGCTGTCGTATTCATCTGATGAGTTCGAAAGCACAAAAACAGTCCCAGACGGATATTCTCACCGTACAGGACGATAAGGCCTGGCTTACCGTGCCGTATACCGGCACGTGGGATGTGCTGATTGACAGCCACAGCCAGTCGCTGGAGCATTCCGTCAGCTACGTGGCAGCATAAGTTTAAACGCCCGGCAAGCCGGGCGTATTGTCAGGCAAAACCCTGTCGCAGCGTGCTGTTAAGCGGGTTCCCTTCCAGCAGCGCCTTCACCTTCACCACCAGCTCATTCAGACAATCGTCCTTCATGCCGAGGCGTGTCAGCTCCTGATCGAGGGAGAACAGATACTGCGCGTTGGTGCCCAGCGGCCCGCTGGCGGCGGCAATCAACGGGGCAATCACCTGCGTGCGGGTATCCGCTTCATACAGCGGATGGCGCGGATCCATAATAAACACCAGCGCGTTGACGGTGCGTCCGTCGTCCAGTTCCAGCTTGCACCAGCTCGGCATATAGCAGCCGGTGATCATCTCGCGCTTCCAGAGCAGCGTGAGCTCCTCTTCCAGCGTGGCATCCGGCAGGCGATACGCCACGCCCGTGGTGCGCCCGCCCTCTTTCAGTGCAAGCATGCGCCCGGGCTGGCACGCGCTGCCGCGTCCGGCCGTCAGGCGCAGGCAAAATGCGCGATGCCAGCCAGGCAGCGTTCCCGTTGCCGATTCGACAAATTCCAGAGCCGGGTTCCACATCAGGGAGCCGTAGCCAAAAATCCATACCGGGCCATCATCCGGGCGGCAGGCAAGCGTGGCAGCGAGTGACGCCGCACGTTGTTCAGCTGACCAGAGAAGCGATTCCTCAATAGCACCAAATGCCGTCTTACAATCTGCCTTCATTAAGAAATCACGCGTTAACACTTTCCACCTCCGCCACTGCATGCTTCCTTGCGACATCTGTAATTCGCCTTCCCGGCATTCTGTGCTGGTCATTTTGCCAGCATTCGAATAACGATAAGCAATTAGCGGACCAGTTGCAATACAACGGAAGTTCAACCGCCTGAAAAGTCAAAATGAAGGCAGCGAATCATTTCACGACTATTTCTTTTTATGCCATTTATCGTCGTCTCCTTTCTCATATTCATGTTTTACTGCGGCCCAGGCGACTTTGTGGGCCGTCTCTTCACGGCTGGCATCATCCCGGCGATCGTCCTTGTCTTTGTACTGATCCCAGGCGCTGTTGAACGCCTCTTTGTAGATATCCTGCGCGTGGGCGGGCAGCACGTTTTGCACGTTATCCGGTAATTCACGTTTCGCTTTATAGGGCATCACTAACCTCTCTTTTGGTTAAAGAGATAAGTGTGGACGACGATACGCCATGGTGCCACCCGACAATGATTTATGAGTGCATTATATTTTTAATTGACTGTTATTTAATGGGTATTAAACAAAAACACGGCATTATGGACATCAGAAATGAAAATAATGAAAAAGGGTAAAATTAAGTAAAAAATAAAGGGTATTTAACAGAGTTCTGTTAATTTAATGACCTCAAAAATCTATCTATAATTACAAGCACCTGCATTGATGGAGAAGCACATGACAGCAACACACGAGGCGGTAAAGACCCGCCACAAGGAGACGTCACTCATTTTCCCGGTTCTGGCACTGGCTGTGCTGCTCTTCTGGGGAAGCAGTCAGTCACTGCCAGTGGTGGTTGGTATCAATATTCTTGCCCTGGTCGGCATCTTAACCAGCGCATTTAGCGTCGTTCGCCACGCGGACGTATTAGCCCACCGTCTGGGCGAGCCTTACGGATCGTTAATTCTCAGCCTTTCCGTTGTTATTCTCGAAGTCAGCCTGATTTCCGCCCTTATGGCGACCGGCGATGCCGCGCCGACGCTGATGCGCGACACGCTCTATTCGATCATTATGATTGTAACGGGCGGCCTGGTAGGCTTCTCTCTGCTGCTGGGCGGGCGCAAATTTGCGACCCAGTATATGAACCTGTTCGGCATTAAACAGTATTTGATCGCCCTCTTCCCGCTGGCGATTATCGTGCTGGTCTTCCCGATGGCGCTGCCGGGCGCAAATTTTTCCACCGGGCAGGCGCTGCTGGTCGCACTGATTTCCGCCGCCATGTACGGCGTGTTCCTGTTGATTCAGACCAAAACGCACCAGAGCCTGTTTGTGTACGAGCATGAAGATGACGGAGACGATGATGACCCGCACCACGGCAAGCCGTCTGCCCACAGCAGCGCGTGGCATACGGTTTGGCTGATCGTGCATCTGATTGCGGTGATTGCCGTCACCAAGATGAACGCTAACCCGCTGGAGACGCTGTTAACCGAGCTGAACGCGCCGGTGGCGTTTACCGGCTTCCTGGTGGCGCTGCTGATCCTGTCGCCGGAAGGGCTGGGCGCGCTGAAAGCGGTGTTGAATAATCAGGTGCAGCGCGCAATGAACCTGTTCTTCGGCTCCGTACTGGCGACGATTTCACTAACCGTACCGGTGGTGACGCTGATTGCCTTTATGACCGGCAACGAGCTGCAGTTTGCGCTGGGCGCGCCGGAGATGATTGTGATGGTCGCCTCGTTGCTGCTGTGCCAGATTTCGTTCTCAACCGGGCGTACCAACGTGCTTAACGGCGCGGCGCATATGGCCTTGTTTATTGCGTATCTGATGACGATATTTGCGTAATTTTATCCGGTGCGGGCTGATGCCCTCACCCCAACCCTCTCCCCCAGGGAGAGGGTGAAAGCATAAAAAAAACCCGCCGAAGCGGGTTTTTTTATTATTTGCTGGTATCCAGCTCGTCGAAGCTTTTCACCAGATCGTCAATCGCTTTGATCTGCTTCAGGAACGGCTCCAGCTTGTCCAGCGGCAGCGCGGATGGGCCGTCGCATTTTGCGTTATCCGGATCCGGGTGCGCTTCAATGAACAGGCCGGCCAGACCGGTTGCCATGCCGGCGCGCGCCAGCTCGGTCACCTGGGCACGACGGCCACCGGACGCGGCGCCGAACGGGTCGCGGCACTGCAGGGCGTGGGTCACGTCGAAAATCACCGGAGACTGGCCGGAGACATTTTTCATCACGCTGAAGCCCAGCATGTCGACAACCAGGTTGTCGTAGCCGAAGTTTGCGCCACGGTCACACAGAATGACCTGATCGTTGCCGCCTTCGATAAATTTATCGACGATGTTGCCCATCTGCCCAGGGCTGACGAACTGTGGTTTCTTCACGTTGATAACGGCACCGGTTTTCGCCATCGCCGCAACCAGGTCGGTCTGGCGAGCCAGGAATGCCGGGAGCTGAATCACATCCACCACGTCTGCCACCGGCTGCGCCTGAGAGGCTTCATGCACGTCGGTGATCACTTTTACGCCAAAGGTCTGCTTCAGCTCCTGGAAAATTTTCATTCCCTCTTCCAGGCCCGGGCCACGGTAAGAGTTGATGGAGGAGCGGTTGGCTTTGTCAAAAGAGGCCTTAAACACGTACGGGATGCCCAGCTTCTGGGTCACGGTCACGTAGTGTTCGCAGATACGCATGGCGAGATCGCGGGATTCCAGCACGTTCATGCCGCCAAACAGTACGAACGGCAGGTCGTTTGCTACCTTGATATCACCAATGCTAACCACTTTTTGTTTCATAGGATCGCCTTATTCAGGTGTGAATCGGAATTAAGATTAATGCAGTGTAATTTGTTTGTGCGCGATCGCGTTGATCTGCGCACGAATCATTTCGCTAATGGGGTCTTCCGGACACTGCTCGACGAAATAATTCAAATCATTCAGCGCCACGTGTTCACAGTCGAGCTGCGCGTAGATCAGCCCGCGATCGCGAATTTCGTACGGATCTTCCGGGTTGAACTGCAGCAGCACTTCGCTGGCTCGCAACGCCAGCTCCATCTGACGCTCTTCCATTAACGCAGACTTCAGCGTATCCAGCAGCTTGCGGATCACTTCTGCGTTATCCGCCTCGTCGAGATCTTCGTTGAAGAGTTCAGCCACCGGGCTGATGTTGCCTTTCAGCCACACGTCCAGCGTATGTTCATCCAGCGTGTCGCCGTTGAAGGGATTAATGAGCCACATTTCACCGTCCAGCCACTCAGCGCGCAGGATCATCTGCGTCGGGAAAATGACCGGGACTAGCGGAATATCCAGACGGTGCGCGACCCACAGCAAAATAGAACCCAGCGCCACGGCGCTGCCCTGACGATTTTTTAAGACCTGGTCCAGCCATAACGCGTCAGACAGGCGATACACGCCCCGCGTGTCGCAGAAACCCCATTCGCCGTAGAAAAGCTCCAGCAGCTTCTCTAATTGCAAGTCTTGCGGGCGGGCCTGATTAATCTCTTCACGCGCCAGGCTGACCAGATTCTCCAGCTCATCGTAGACAAACTGCGACGTAAAATCGTCGCGAATCATCTCAGAAATCAGGATCATGCCATCGCAAAGCGGCACTTTATTAAATTCGAAATCGGCTAAGGACCTCATGACTTACCCCAGTAACGGTATTCTTGTGGTGGCGAGTTTAATGATGATGTACAGCACCACCAGACCCAGCAGAAAGGCGATAAACCCGACCTGCTGGCTGCGCGGACGACGACGCCCAAGCGCGATAAAACCCAAAACGATGTAGATGATAACGCCAAACAGCTTTTCAGTCAGCCATGCACCTTTATCAGTAAATGGCAGATAGCCGGTCTTCCACATGAGCCCGGCACCGGAAAGGAGCAATAGCGTGTCGATGCAGTGCGGCGCGATACGCACCCAGCGGGCATCCGTCAGCGGATTGTTGCTGTAGCGCCACCAGTAACGGACGATGAAAAAGCTGATGGTCAGCGCAACGGAAATGAGGTGGACGGTAATGAGCACGGTAAAGAGGCTCATAGCCACTGCCCCAGCGTCAGACGTTCGTTGCTGCCGTAGTCGCGGCAGGTTTCGACAGCGGCGTAGCCAGCTTGCGTAAACAGTGCCCGCACGGCTTCTCCCTGCGTCCAGCCATGTTCCACGAGCAGCCAGCCGCCGGGGAGCAAATGTTTTCGTGACGTTGTCACAATGTGATCGAGATCGGCTAATCCCGCGTTGCCGGCCACGAGCGCCGTCAGCGGTTCGAAGCGCACGTCTCCCTGCGCAAGGTGCGGGTCATGTTCGTCGATGTAGGGAGGATTGCTGACAACCATCGCAAATGAGCGATTCTCCAGCGCGGCAAACCAGCTGCTTTGCAGCACCGTCACGTTGCGAAGCCCGAGACGTTCCACGTTACGCTGCGCCAGCGCCACCGCATCGGGCATTACATCCACCGCCGTCACCGCGCAGTCGGGCCGCTCGGTAGCGAGCGCCAGCGCGATAGCCCCTGTCCCGGTACCGAGATCGAGAATACTGCAGGCCGCCGCCGGTAAACGCGCCAGCGCCTGCTCTACAAGACACTCGGTGTCCGGACGCGGGATCAGCGTCGCCGCCGAGACGTAAAGCGGTAACGACCAGAACTCACGCTCACCGACAAGGTGCGCCACCGGCTCGCCGGTTTTACGGCGGGCAAGCAGCGCGGCGAGCTGCGCTTCCTGTTCCGCGGTCAGTTCGGTTTCGCCAAAAGCCAGCAGATACGTGCGGGCTTTACCCGTCACATGCTCAAGCAAAATTTCGGCGTCGCGTTTCGGGCTTTCGCTTTCTGAAAGCTCACCGGCCGCCTCACGTAACCAGCGCTGAAAATCCATTATTCCTGCTCGGACAGCGCCGCCAGCTGGTCGGCCTGGTATTCCTGCACGATAGGCTCGATCAGCATATCCAGCTTCCCTTCCATCACCTCGTCCAGACGGTACAGCGTCAGGTTGATGCGGTGGTCGGTTACGCGCCCCTGAGGGAAGTTATAGGTGCGGTTACGGTCGCTGCGATCGCCGCTGCCCAGAAGGTTACGGCGCGTAGAGGCTTCCGCCTGCTGGCGTTTCGCCATTTCGGCTGCGTGGATACGCGCGCCCAGCACGGACAACGCTTTGGCTTTGTTTTTGTGCTGTGAACGCTCGTCCTGACATTCAACGACGATGCCGGTCGGCAGGTGGGTAATACGGATGGCGGAATCGGTGGTGTTAACGTGCTGACCGCCCGCGCCAGAGGAGCGGAACGTATCAATACGCAGGTCCGCCGGATTGATATCCGGCAGTTCAGCCTCCGGCAGCTCCGGCATCACCGCAACCGTACAGGCGGAGGTATGAATGCGGCCCTGAGATTCGGTGGCCGGTACGCGCTGCACGCGGTGACCGCCGGATTCAAACTTGAGACGACCGTACACGCCGTCGCCGCTGATCTTGGCGATAACCTCTTTGTAGCCCCCATGTTCGCCTTCGTTGGCGCTCATGATCTCCACTCGCCAGCGACGCGATTCGGCGTAGCGGCTGTACATGCGGAACAGATCCCCGGCAAACAGAGCCGCTTCGTCACCGCCGGTACCGGCGCGCACTTCCACAAACGCGTTACGCTCATCGTCCGGATCTTTCGGCAGCAGAAGCACCTGAAGCTGCTGCTCCATCTCTTCAGAACGCGCTTTCGCATCCTGCAACTCTTCCTGCGCCATCTCGCGCATTTCAGGATCGTCGAGCATCATCTGCGCGGTTTCGATATCTTCCTGAACCTGTCGCCAGTCGGTAAAGCATTTAGAAACATCACTTAACTGCGCGTATTCACGCGAGAGCGCGCGAAAACGTTCCTGGTCCGCAATGGTCCCGGCATCCCCGAGCAGCGCCTGTACTTCTTCATGGCGCTCGTGCAGAGCTTCCAGTTTAGCGACGATAGAAGGCTTCATAGGCGTAAGTGCACCTTGTCTTAGAAAATGGGTATAGGGCGCTATTCCAGCCCGAGGCTGTTGCGCAGAATAGTCAGGCGTTCATCATCCCCGTCACGGGCAGCCTGCTGAAGAGATTTGGTTGGTGCATGGATCAGGCGGTTGGTCAGTTTCCACGCCAGATCCTGCATAATCGCATTTGCGTCGCCGCCCTGTTCAAGGGCTGCTAACGCTTTGGCAGTCAGGTCATCACGCACCTGCTCCGCCTGCCCGCGGTACTCGCGGATGGTCTCGCTGGCGCTTTGCGCGCGCAGCCAGGCCATAAACTCACTGGTTTCCTGCTCGACGATGGTTTCCGCCTGAACCGCCGCCGCTTTACGCTGGGCAAGGTTGTGCGAAATGATGCTTTGCAGGTCATCCACACTGTAGAGATAGGCGTTAGGCAGCTTGCCCACTTCCGGCTCAACATCGCGCGGGACGGCGATATCCACCAGCAGCATCGGCTGATTACGGCGGGACTTCAGCGCACGCTCCACCATCCCTTTTCCGATAATCGGCAGCGGGCTGGCGGTTGAGCTGATGATAATGTCCGCCTCTTTCAGGCGTTCATCGATGTCGCTCAGGGCAACCACCTCTGCACCCACTTCATCCGCCAGCACCTGCGCGCGTTCGCGGGTGCGGTTTGCGATAATCATCTTTTTCACTTTATGCTCGCGCAGATGGCGCGCCACAAGTTCGATGGTTTCGCCCGCGCCCACCAGCATCACGGTAACGGTAGAAAGGGATTCAAAGATTTGGCGTGCAAGGGTGCAGGCCGCGAAAGCAACAGAAACCGCACTGGCACCAATGTCGGTTTCGGTTCGCACACGCTTCGCCACGGAGAACGACTTCTGGAACATGCGCTCCAGCTCGCTGGCCTTAAGATGCCCTTTTTGCGAATCCGCAAACGCTTTTTTCACCTGCCCCAGAATTTGCGGCTCGCCCAGCACCAGTGAATCCAGCCCGCTGGCGACGCGCATCAGATGGCTGACGGCATCGTTGTCCTGATGCCAGTACAGGCTGTTGCGCAGCTCGTCTTCATTGAGATTGTGGTAGTCGCATAGCCAGCGGATCAGCGCTTCGTGCAGGTTGTCCTGCTCTTCCACGCTTAAATACAGCTCGGTACGGTTGCACGTCGAGAGCACCACGCCACCCTGCACCATAGGCTGTGCAAGCAGGCTGTCCAGCGCCAGGTCAAGCGTATCCGGCGAAAACGTCACGCGTTCTCGCAGCGAAACCGGAGCCGTTTTGTGGTTGATGCCGAGTGCTAATAGGGTCATGTTGAGCGGGAGTAGTACCAGCGTTAATAAGGTTAGCAGAACGCATCATACAGGATGCGCGAGATCAATAAAAGGGACTGCCCCCTTTCGGAGTAATAGGTTACACAACCCTTTGAGATAATTTGAACGTAGACGGTAGCCCCCTTCGACGCTAGCATTAACAGTTATAACTGCAACGTATCTCAAGGATTTGTCCTCATTATGACCCGACTGATTCGCCTGCTGCCGCTGGCAGCACTGGTTCTGACCGCGTGTACCGTCACCCAACCAAAAGGCCCGGGCAAAAGCCCTGATTCACCGCAGTGGCGTCAGCACCAGCAGGACGTCCGTAATTTGAACCAGTACCAGACCCGCGGCGCTTTCGCTTATCTCTCTGACGAACAAAAGGTTTATGCCCGCTTCTTCTGGCAGCAGACGGGGCAGGACAACTACCGCCTGCTGCTGCTGAACCCGCTGGGCAGCACCGAACTGGAGCTTATCGCCAAGCCGGGCGAAGCGCAGATCACCGATAACAAAGGCCAGCACTATACCGCGACCGATGCCGAAGAGATGATTGGCAAGCTGACCGGGATGCCAATCCCGCTCAACAGCCTGCGCCAGTGGATCCTTGGCCTGCCGGGTGAGGCAACTGACTACACCCTTGACGACCAGTACCGTCTGAGCCAGGTGAACTACACCCAGAACGGCAAAACCTGGAAAGTGGTGTACAGCGCCTATGACAGCAAGAGTAAACCGTCGCTGCCATCAAACATGGAGCTGACCCAGGGCAGCCAGCGAATCAAGCTTAAAATGGACAACTGGATCGTTAAATGATGACCCACTGGCCCTCTCCGGCAAAGCTGAACCTGTTTTTATACATTACCGGCCAGCGAGCTGACGGTTATCACACCCTGCAGACGCTGTTTCAGTTTATTGACTATGGCGACACGATCTCCATTGAACTGCGCCAGGACGGGCAGATTTGCCTGCTAACGCCGGTCGAAGGCGTGGCGCATGAGGACAACCTGATCGTGCGCGCCGCGCGTCTGCTGATGAAAGCCGCGGCGAAATCGGGCCGTCTGCCCGCGGGAAGCGGTGCGGATATCCGTATCGAGAAACGCCTGCCGATGGGCGGCGGTCTGGGCGGTGGATCATCCAACGCCGCCACCGTGCTGGTTGCGCTGAATCACCTCTGGGGCTGCGGGCTGTCGAAGGACGAACTGGCAGCCCTGGGCCTGACGCTGGGGGCGGATGTCCCGGTGTTTGTGCGCGGTCATGCGGCCTTTGCTGAAGGCGTGGGTGAGATTCTCTCCCCGGCTGAACCGCCGGAGAAGTGGTATCTGGTTGCCCACCCTGGCGTGAGTATTCCGACCCCGGTCATCTTTAAAGATCCTGACCTGAAAAGGAATACCCCGGTTCGGTCAATAGAAACGTTATTAAATTGTGAATTCAGCAACGATTGCGAGGATATCGCAAGAAAACGTTTTCGCGAGGTTGATGCGGTGCTTTCCTGGCTGTTAGAATACGCGCCGTCGCGCCTGACTGGTACAGGGGCCTGTGTCTTTGCTGAATTTGACACCGAATCCGCCGCTCGTCAGGTGCTTGAGCAAGCGCCGGTTTGGCTGCATGGTTTTGTAGCACGTGGGATGAACACCTCCCCCCTACAGCAGACCATTCTGGCGCAGACTGAGTTTCGGTGACAACGTCACCCTGTTCCAGACGTTGCATCGCGCTCTTTAATACACCGCCTGGATAGCCTTCGCCTGGCCCGCACAGTTTGCGGCGAACGCTATCCACCACTGGACGCATGCCTGAGGTTCTTCTCGTGCCTGATATGAAGCTTTTTGCTGGTAACGCCACCCCGGAACTAGCACAACGTATTGCCAACCGCCTGTACACTTCCCTCGGCGACGCCGCCGTAGGTCGCTTTAGCGACGGCGAAGTCAGCGTACAAATTAACGAAAATGTACGCGGTGGTGATATTTTCATCATCCAGTCCACCTGTGCTCCAACGAACGACAACCTGATGGAACTGGTTGTTATGGTCGACGCCCTGCGTCGCGCTTCCGCAGGCCGTATCACTGCTGTAATCCCTTACTTCGGCTATGCCCGTCAGGACCGTCGCGTCCGTTCCGCGCGTGTGCCAATTACCGCTAAAGTTGTCGCTGACTTCCTGTCCAGCGTCGGCGTTGACCGCGTACTGACCGTTGACCTGCACGCAGAGCAGATCCAGGGCTTCTTCGACGTTCCGGTTGATAACGTATTCGGCAGCCCAATCCTGCTGGAAGACATGCTGCAGCTGAACCTGGATAACCCAATCGTGGTTTCTCCGGACATCGGCGGCGTGGTACGTGCCCGTGCTATCGCTAAGCTGTTGAACGATACCGACATGGCTATCATCGACAAACGCCGTCCGCGCGCAAACGTTTCTCAGGTGATGCACATCATCGGTGACGTTGCTGGCCGTGACTGCGTGCTGGTTGACGACATGATCGATACCGGCGGTACGCTGTGTAAAGCAGCTGAAGCGCTGAAAGAGCGTGGTGCCAAGCGCGTGTTCGCTTACGCGACTCACCCGATCTTCTCCGGTAATGCGGTAAACAACCTGCGCAACTCCGTTATTGACGAAGTGGTGGTATGCGATACCATCCCACTGAGCGACGAGATCAAAGCACTGCCAAACGTGCGTACGTTGACCCTGTCCGGGATGCTGGCCGAAGCGATTCGTCGTATCAGCAACGAAGAATCCATCTCAGCAATGTTCGAACACTAATCGAACACGGCCGAAAAACCCGCTGCGGCGGGTTTTTTTGTCTCCGGGTTTTATTTGTATGATTAATGCCTCCTTCACCTGCCATTCATATGACAGATGATGCGCATACGGATGATAGATAATTGTGAAAAACGTAGCCTCCTCACATGTTCTGCCCTTTCGCGCCCTCATCGACGCCTGCTGGAAAGAGAAGTACACCTCGTCACGCTTTGTCCGTGACCTGATTGCCGGGATCACCGTCGGCATCATCGCCATCCCGCTGGCGATGGCGCTGGCGATTGGCAGCGGCGTTGCGCCGCAGTACGGTCTGTACACCTCGGCCGTTGCCGGGATCGTCATTGCCCTGACGGGCGGTTCGCGCTTCAGCGTCTCCGGCCCGACCGCCGCCTTCGTGGTGATCCTCTACCCGGTTTCGCAGCAGTTTGGTCTGGCAGGCCTGCTGGTAGCCACCCTGATGTCCGGCGTCTTTTTGATTTTGTTTGGTCTGGCCCGCTTTGGTCGCCTGATTGAATATATTCCCCTTTCCGTGACGCTGGGGTTCACCTCGGGGATTGGTATTACCATCGGAACCATGCAGATCAAAGATTTCCTCGGCCTGCAGATGCCCCACGTACCGGAGCACTATCTGCAAAAAGTGGGGGCGCTGTTTATGGCGCTGCCGACGGCCAACCTGGGCGACGCCGCCATCGGGATTGTGACGCTGGGCACGCTGATCGTCTGGCCTCGCCTCGGTATTCGTCTGCCGGGCCATCTGCCCGCGCTGCTGCTGGGCTGCGCGGTGATGGCGATCGTCAATATGCTCGGTGGTCACGTCGCGACTATCGGCTCGCAGTTCCACTATGTTCTGGCGGACGGTTCACAGGGTAGCGGTATTCCGCAACTGCTACCGCAGCTGGTGCTGCCGTGGGACATGCCCGGCTCCAGCTTCACCCTAAGCTGGGATTCCCTGCGAGCCCTGCTTCCCGCCGCGTTCTCTATGGCAATGCTGGGGGCGATTGAATCCCTGCTCTGCGCCGTCGTTCTGGACGGCATGACCGGCACCAAACATAAAGCCAACAGCGAGCTGGTTGGTCAGGGATTAGGCAACCTCGTCGCGCCGTTCTTCGGCGGTATTACCGCAACGGCAGCCATCGCCCGTTCTGCGGCCAACGTGCGCGCGGGTGCAACCTCACCGGTTTCGGCGGTTATCCACTCCATGCTGGTGATCCTCGCCCTGCTGATCCTCGCCCCGCTGCTCTCCTGGCTACCGCTTTCCGCCATGGCTGCCCTGCTGCTGATGGTGGCCTGGAACATGAGCGAGGCGCACAAGGTGGTGAACCTACTGCGTCGCGCGCCGAAAGACGACATCATCGTGATGCTGATCTGCATGTCGCTGACCGTGCTGTTCGATATGGTTATCGCCATCAGCGTCGGGATCGTGCTGGCTTCCCTGCTGTTTATGCGCCGTATCGCGCAGATGACGCGTCTTTCCCCGGTTAACGTCGAGGTGCCTGACGATGTGCTGGTGCTGCGCGTGATTGGCCCGCTATTCTTCGCCGCGGCGGAAGGTCTGTTCAGCGATCTGGAGTCCCGCATCGCGGGCAAACGGGTTGTGGTGCTGAAATGGGATGCCGTACCGGTGCTGGATGCAGGCGGCCTGGATGCCTTCCAGCGCTTTGTGGCACGTCTGCCGGAAGGCTGCGAGCTGCGGGTGAGTAACCTGGAGTTTCAGCCGCTGCGCACCATGGCGCGCGCGGGCGTGCAGCCTATCCCTGGCCGACTCTCCTTCTACCCTAACCGTGAAGCCGCGTTAGCGGATCTGTGAGTCTCATGATGCAGAGAAACGTCTCTGCATCATCACCCCGATCGCCTGCTGGAGCCATGCAAGCACGGCAGGCGTCATCCAGGTTCCTTTCATCAGGTGCGGCTCCTGCTGCATGGCTGCGCGAAACTTTTGCTGAGTTTCCGGGCTGGTGCCCGCGTAAGACTGGAACAATGCCAGCCAGTTTTCAGCCAGCTTTTGCGCCTCCTCCGAGGCAGGATCGATATTATCCCGCTGCGCCTGATGCAGTTTCGCCACCAGCGGCGGCCACTCCATCATGCGGTCAAAGTAGTGTGCCCGGGTAAAGGCCATCTCTTCGGCAGTGAGATACTTCTCCCATATGCAGAGCTTAGACTCAGCAAACGCGCGCGTGATGTAATCCGTCATCTCCGGCGTGATGCCGGTCTGCGCCTGCATCTGCGGTTCAACGCTGTGCATCTCGTTCAGCCGGGTGAGAAACTCCGGCTTGCCCGCCGTGTCCTGCTCCAGGCGTTCCATCCAGCGCGTCGCCAGATCCATCGCCCGCGCGTCAGTCGCGGATATATGTTGCTCCAGAAGCGTCTTAGCCTCTGCAACCAGCCCTGACCAGATAGCCGCCAGCGCATCCTTCTGCACCGCAAACGGCAGCTGCTGTAATTCTTCTTTGCTAAACCAGCGATCGTACATATTCATTAACTCCAGAGTCTGTAGCCAGGATTCCAGATCCGGCGTCGCATCGTCGAGAAGCCCGGTCCGCAGATCCACCAGCCGGTCGCGCAGCGTATGTATGCTGCGCAGCTGTTTATCCAGCAGCGTGATTTGCGCATCGAGTAACTCGGTTAACGACAGCGACTCCTGTTCCAGGAAATCCCTGATTTCAGCAAGTTCCAGCCCCGCTTTTGCCAGCGCCTGGATCATGTGCAGACGCTGGACATCCGCCAGGTTGTAAAGCCGGTAACCTGCCGCGCTTCTGGCAGAAGGCAGCAACAACCCTGTTTGCTCATAGTGGTGCAATGTCCGCACGGTGATCCCGGCGCGTTTCGCCAGCTCACCCACCTGAATCAACATAACTGCTCCTTTTTCTTTGCCAGTGGCGCCACTCTGGAGCCTTACGTTACGTGAGGGTCAACCCTTGATGCAAAAAAAAACGACTCCCGCGGGAGCCGTTTCGGCGTTCTTTATCACAGCACTAGCTGTGCTTATGCTGGTCGCGACGACAGCGTTTATCGTAGTGGCGCACCCACCAGTATTTATCGCAGACCTCCTCATGCCCGCTCACGCGCGCGCCGGCGAGCCACAATACCGCACCAACGAAGATGCTCAATATCGCGCCGTGCGCGAAGTATTGCGGGAGGTCAATCTGAGGTAACTGGTTTAAAATGGAATAACCTACGCCGGCTACCATCACGAACAGCCCCAACCCCATCAGCACGTTACCGAGTAACGAAGCGTTTTTGCGTTTCATGTGTCACCTCCGGAACTTTGGGTTGTCAGGGGAAAAGCCCCTAATCCTTGTGTGTAAAGTATAGACAACGCCCCTTTTATGAGTTGCGTGAATGATCACAATTACAGATAAGTCCCAAACAAAAGTTTACAAATAAGGCTTTGAACAGCTTGAAATTCTAATTGTTCAAATCAGAAATTATTCGTATTTCGCCGAGAAGATCGCAGAATTTTGTCAAGCGGCGCGCCAGACAGTAAACTACGCGCCAGATCTGGAACCCATTAGGAATTGAATCGTGACGATTAAACTGATTGTCGGCCTCGCCAACCCGGGCGCAGAATATGCGGCCACCCGCCATAACGCCGGGGCATGGTACGTCGATCTGCTGGCCGAGCGGTTACGTGCTCCCCTGCGTGAAGAACCTAAATTCTTCGGGTATACCTCACGTATCAACCTTGCTGGCGCGGATGTTCGCTTACTGGTGCCCACCACCTTTATGAACCTGAGCGGTAAAGCGGTGGCAGCAATGGCAACGTTTTATCGCATCAATCCGGATGAAATTCTGGTCGCACACGATGAGCTGGATCTCCCGCCTGGCGTAGCAAAATTCAAGCTGGGCGGCGGGCACGGCGGCCACAATGGCCTTAAAGACATCATCAGCAAGCTGGGCAATAACCCGAATTTCCACCGTTTGCGCGTAGGAATCGGCCATCCGGGCGATAAAAACAAAGTTGTCGGTTTCGTACTCGGTAAGCCCCCGGTTTCTGAGCAGAAACTGATTGACGAGGCGGTAGACGAAGCGGCGCGCTGCACCGAAATCTGGCTGCAAGACGGCTTAACCAAAGCGACAAACCGCTTACACGCTTTCAAAGCGCAATAATCCACCCATCCGGCTTTTTTACCGCGCGTCATGCGGGTTACGTGTATAATAGGCGTAGTTATTTACTTTTCATCAGTCGGTTATCGTTAACAGATTGATTATCAAGATATTAAGGTGATTTAGAAATGGGATTCAAATGCGGTATCGTCGGTCTGCCAAACGTGGGCAAATCCACCCTGTTTAACGCGCTTACCAAAGCGGGTATCGAAGCGGCGAACTTCCCGTTCTGTACCATCGAACCAAACACCGGCGTTGTGCCAATGCCGGACCCGCGTCTGGACCAGCTTGCGGAAATCGTTAAGCCGCAGCGCATTCTGCCAACCACCATGGAATTCGTGGACATCGCGGGCCTGGTAAAAGGCGCGTCCAAAGGTGAAGGCCTGGGTAACCAGTTTCTGACCAACATTCGTGAAACCGAAGCGATCGGCCACGTTGTGCGCTGCTTCGAGAACGACAATATCATCCACGTTAACAACAAAGTGGATCCGGCTGACGACATCGACGTCATCAACACCGAGCTGGCGCTTTCTGACCTCGACACCTGCGAACGCGCGATTCATCGCGTGCAGAAGAAAGCCAAAGGCGGCGACAAGGACGCGAAAGTGGAACTGGCTGCGCTGGAAAAATGTCTGCCGCAGCTGGAAAACGCGGGCATGCTGCGCGCGCTGAAAAACCTGACTGAAGAAGACAAGGCGGCGATCAAATACCTGAGCTTCCTGACCCTGAAGCCAACCATGTACATCGCCAACGTTAACGAAGACGGTTTCGAGAACAACCCGTACCTGGACAAAGTGCGCGAAATCGCAGCAGCTGAAGGTTCTGTGGTTGTGGCGGTTTGCGCTGCCGTTGAATCCGACATCGCCGAGCTGGACGACGCTGACCGTGAAGAGTTCATGGCCGAGCTGGGTCTGGAAGAGCCGGGCCTGAACCGAGTAATTCGCGCAGGCTATGAGCTGCTGAACCTGCAGACCTACTTCACCGCTGGCGTGAAAGAAGTGCGTGCGTGGACCATTCCTGTAGGTGCGACTGCACCTCAGGCGGCCGGTAAGATCCACACAGACTTTGAGAAAGGCTTTATTCGTGCGCAGACTATCGCGTTTGAAGACTTTATCACCTACAAGGGTGAGCAAGGCGCGAAAGAAGCAGGCAAGATGCGTGCGGAAGGGAAAGATTACATCGTTAAAGATGGCGATGTGATGAACTTCCTGTTTAACGTTTGATTTGTTTTGAATGAAAAAAATCCACGCTTTGGCGTGGATTTTTTTTCCGAGATAAATTTCCCAGATAGTATTAAATTTAAAAAATACCTTCTTTGAGAGGGTGGTCTTTTATTCCTCCCCAAGGGTCATCTAGCAAAAACTTAGCATCAATAGCTTCTTTTGCCGGTACAAGAGTGAAATTATAGTAAATTTCATCTCCTTCACAGATCTCATAAAAGAGTGAATAAACTTTATCGTTCACATCTATATTTAAATCAAATTTCTCAGTTGCAGAAGCGATTTGCAGCTTATCTTTATCCGTAATGAAAAATGGCACAACAATACAGCGCTGAGCATTTTCATCCATTTTGAAAGCATTCTCTTTTTTGATATTGACGTTTGCTCCAAACGCGTCCTCTGGTAATGGATCGAATATAACATAATCCTTGTGTAGAACAGCACCTTGAGAAACATTGCCTTTTCCCCACTGACTCAGCTTTTCGTCATAATCTCGGGATCGTAACAATATTTGACTATGCGAAATAAGTAGATCTACTGTTTGCATGCTCTTATCACTCATTATATTACCTCGACTTTTATTCTTGTTCCATCTGGCAGTTCTGATAAAACATTACCAATACTTGAACCTGCACCACGGTTGTCACTAGGATCTATATATCTTACGCTAGCGCCATCACCGCCTTCTTTAAACATCGCCATAGGCCATTCATCACGATCATAACCAGGCTTTGTTTTGATATTTTTTAGACTCGTTTTCCTGTTAGCTTTCGCAGTGCCTCGTTGAATTGTTACAACCTTTGCATGTCCTAAATCGATCGCGTCTGATATGTGACCAAACGTTGCAGGATATTCAGAACGTTTCAATTTCAAAACGTATTCGTAATTTTTTGACTTCGATTTTGTTAAAGTGCAACCAGCTAAACCCAGAGGATCTATCCAGGTAAGTGGGTTAACAGTATATTTATATAAGTTAATCCCCCCCGCCAGCCCTATCGGGTCCTGCTGCGTAAACCGTCCGCAGTCTGGGTCGTAATACCGGAACAGATTGTAGTGCAGCCCTGTCTCACGGTCCAGGTATTGCCCCTGCATGCGCAGGTTCTGAGAATATCCTGATACCTGCGTCTCGCTTTCCCGCAGCAGCTTGCCCCAGGCGCTGTTCACCCCTTCCCAGCGCACCTGCCCTTCGATATCCGTCATCCGCTCCGGCGTGCCGTTCGGCTGGCAGTGGAACCAGAAAATCTCCGGCGCTTCCACGCCGTCAATACGCGCCAGCGGGTCGTAGCTGTCCTGATCGCTGTAGACGTAAGTGAGCGGCACATCCCCGTGCACTTCCTGCAGCAGCCGGAACCCTTCCCAGACAAATCGGGTTGTCACCGGCTTGCCGGTTGGCTGTCCGCCCAGCATCTGGCGTCGCGTTTTGCTGATGCGGCGACCGAGCGGATCGTAGCGGAAGCTGACCTGCGTCTGCGGTTTATTGCGGTCCCGCGGCTGGCTGATGACCTCCGTCAGGCGATGTTCGCCGTCGTAGCGGTAGTGCCAGCGGGTCTGGCCGTTATCTTTCTCCACGGTGCGGCCGTGGATGTCATAGCGCCAGCGAATGCCGTTCAGCTGCGTCAGGCGGTTGTGCGTGACCTTCTCAGCAGATCCTTCCAGCGGGTTACCGGCCGCATCCCAGCGCCACTGCTCCTGGCCGGGCAGCGTGCCGTCCTGAACCAGCAGGCGCCCGGCGCTGTCGTACTGCCAGCGGTACCAGCTGAACGGGTTATCGTCCCGCTCTTCCCGCACCAGGTTATTGCGGTAATCGTAATCCCAGCGGCGGGACCAGCGGCGCGGCGACGGGCGCTGCGCATTGCCGGTAAAGACGTCCCGGCGGTGCAGTCGGCCGAGGCGGTCGTACTCGCTGCGGGTGGTCAACAACCCCTGGGTGCGGCTAGTCTCACGGTGGAGCTCGTCGCGGGTAAAATCAGAGACCGACAGCTTATCAAGAGCAATGCTGAGCAGATGCCCGCTGCCGTAGTAGAACTGCTTCAGCTCGCGGCCGTCGGGAAGCGTGACGGAGGTGCGGTTGCCCAGCGCGTCATACTCCCACGCCAGCTCGCCGAGCTCGCCCGCTTCGCGCGTGACGCGACCGAGCGCGTCATACTCAAAGGCAAGCTCCTGCTCTGCCTCGGTGGTCCACGCGTCGGCTGCAAGCGCAGGATGCAGCCCAATCCGGCTTAACAGCCCGGACGGCGTGTAGTGATAGCGGGTCTGCCCCTCCGGCGTGGTGCGGGCGACCAGCTGGCCGCTCGCACTCCAGGCGAAGGCGTGGGTGATGGCCTCCGGATGACCGGCGGCAAACGTGCGTGCTATCGTGCGCCCGCATGCGTCGTAGCGATACTGCGAGACTACGCCATCGAGCCCCACCTCTTCCAGCAGCAGCGAGTCCGCGCCCCATCGGAACTGATACGCTTCGCCGTTTTCGTTTTCCAGGGCAATCAGACGCCCGCGGCTGTCCCAGCGGCGACGGACCTCTTCACCCTGAGGATTACGGGTGGCGGTTAAGCGCCCCGCCTTATCGTATATGAACTCGCTCTCTTTACCGTCGGCGCCCGCATGCTTCACCGGCAGGCCACGTTCGTTCCATTTGAGCGATTCCGTCCAGCCTTCCGGGCGGTCGAGCTGCACCGGACGCCCTGCGGCGTCGTAGCGATATCGCGTCTCTTCCCCGTCGGCGCCAGTCTCGGCCACCAGCCAGCCCAGCGGATGGTAGCGGTAGCGGGTAATACGCCCGGAACAGTCCGTCGAACGAACGATCTGCCCGGCCTCGTTGTACTCCTGGTAGCGGCTGTTTCCGGCGGCATCAACCTCTTCAACGACCTGGCCGAACGCGTCCCGGCGCAGCTGCGTCGTCTGCCCCATCGGGTCCACCACGCGCTTAAGGCCGTGATGTTCGTCGTACCAGAACCGGGTGGCGCTGCCGTCGGCTTCGATAATGGCCGCAGGAAGCGCGCGGTGCTCCAGCCAGGTGGTAGTGCGGGTATTGCCGTCGGGGTCGATCTCCTGAACCCGGTTGCCCATGTCGTCGTAGACGAAGGTAACGGCATTGCCGAGCGGATCGATGCGACGCGTCAGAAGCTCGTTCTCGTCCCACTCGTAGAGCCAGTTTTCACCGCGCTCGTCAACGTAGCGGACAATCAGGTTTTGCGCGTTCCAGTAGTGGCGGCGCGTCTGGCCGTCGTAGTGCTCAACGGTCGTCAGCCCGGCGGCTAAATCGTAGCTAAAGCGGCACCCGTCGCCGGTGCTGGTGCGGTTTTCCACCACGCGCCAGTGGTCGAATTTTTTCCAGCGGTATTCGCTCTCCAGACCGCCCGGCATCCGGTGCCAGACCATCAGCCCGTGCTCGTTATAGCGGTATTCACGCGTCACCACGCCGGAGGCATCCGTCGCGCTCGCCAGCTGGCCGCGCGCGTCGTAGCCCCACTGCATCAGCGGCCATGTATGGCTGCCGTCGAAATGGCTGGCAGCGGTAACGCGCTGCGGGAAACGTTCATCGTCATAGCGCAGGGTGACGTCTATCGCCCGCGGCTCGTCGTGAAGACCAACCAGCCTGCCGTGCTCGTCCCACTCCGTCAGCAGCGCGTTGCCGTATTCGTCGCTGAGGGAGGCCAGACGCAGGATAGATGGATTCGCCCGGGTCGGTTTATACAGACGCCATACAGCACCGTCATCGTCGGCAATCGCCACGTCGCCGTTCTCATTGCGGCGGATGATAATGCCTTCGCTGATGCTGTAAAACGCGCGGTCGACAGGGGGCAGCTCGAAGCTCAGCTCGCGCCCGGTTTCGTCGAACCAGGTGGCGTTGTTGTCCTCCAGCGTGAGATAGCTGTCAAAGGTCGTTGCCCAACCCAGACCGAACAGCCCTTCGCGGGTGGTCAGGCTGTTGTAGCTGCGCTGCCAGCGAAGCGGAAAGCGCCCCGGCAGCGAGAAGTCGAGCTCGTCGTCGTCATTCAGCACCTTCACGCCGGTGGCGGCGTGAACCGGGTGCGAGGAGCCAAACACGGCATTCACCGCCATATCGGCCAGCATCCCGCCGCCGGCTGCCGCCAGCGCGCAGGGCATGTTTTTCAGGATCTTGCCCGGACGCCCGCGCAGCAGGGAGAGCGCAATCATCCCCAGCGCCAGACCCGGCGTTTTACCGCTTTTGATATCGCGGACCGTGAGCGTGTCGCCGCCGATGATCACGTTCGGGGAGACGTCGTCGGAAACTGTGCCTTCGCAGGTGGTGCGATCTTTGGCACGCACCGCAGGCTGCCCGTTGATAAAGACGCTTTTAGAGCCTTCCGCCAGATACTGCGGTCCGGAGTGCTTTTCACACGCCACCTTGTCTTCTTCCAGCGGCGAGGTTCCCGCGGCGGCAGAGGCCACGCTCGGCTGCCACATTTCGCTACCAAACTGTCCGGCGGCGGATAGCAGCATGCCCGCGTAATCGGCAAAACTGCCCGGCGACTGCGGCTCAGGAGACGGCGTATCGGCGGGCGTCAGCGTGCCTGCCGCGCGCGCGGCGGGGATTGCGTTGGTGAGAACGTTACTGGAACCGGTAGTGATTTTACCCGCAGGCGAAGGCGGGAAAAGCGCATTGCCTAACCCCTCAGCGGCGTTGCTAATATCGTCGGTAATACCCGCCACGTTCGCCAGCACGCCACCGATAATCCCGCTTAACAGACAGCTGGATCCTATTGCCGCCACGCCCGCTGCGGCCGCCCCTGCGCCCAGCAATGGCGCCGCTACGGTTGCAGCTGCGCCTACCGCCGCGCCGATCACAGCATAGGCGGCACCTTCCGCCACAATGCTGGTGATGTCAGCAAAAATGCTGGAGTGAATAATCTCGTCGCCCTTACGGGCCGCGTTGTTATCGCTCATGCCTTACACATTCCGGTTGTCGTTTAGCGTCAGACTCTGCTTAAGCGCGCTCCAGCGCACCTCGTCCTCTTCGGTAAAGGCTCTGAGTGCCGAGAGGGTAAAAATCATCAATACCGGTTTGCCCGGCGTTTGAACGGCCAGCTGTTTTTGCCACAGGCGCTGCCCGTTACGGTCAAAGGTGGTCTCAACTTCCAGCCCGTTAATTTTTCCGTCAGGCCCGGCTTTTACGTTCCGGAATTCGCTCTGGGCAATTTCACCCATCTGAGGACGCAGCACATCCCACTGGCGGTGAAACTCTTGTTCGTAGTCGCTGCCATCGGGAATCACGCCGCGGCTGACCACCACGGACAGCCCGCTTTCGTCATCGCGAATAATATTCATGCTGTTATCCTGCCAGGCAGCAGGAAAAAGGGAAAACGAACCTTCCTGGAGTGTGTATTTCATAAGTGAACTCGGGATGATTAATATTGTGAGAAACAAAAAGGCCAATCCATGCTGGCCCTTTGGCTGGCTGTTTTATTATTTACGCCATTGACCTGACTGTTCGACTAAAACCTGGCTGCCTTTGCTGACAACCAATTTCGCGGGCTCATACGTCACGGTATAAACGATCTCGCCATTCTTGTACGTTGAGCCGATTATTTTACCTGCGGAATCGTGCAACGTTTTTCCCTTTAAGGAGATCGTACTGTTATCACTTTTGCGCACGCCGAGATAAACCATCTGGTCACATTCACCCTCGAAACGCCCGCACTTGTTTATCAGAGAGATAGTGAACTTTTCGGTGTCCAGTTTTCTGGTTTCAGCGTGATGAACCGAAGCGGCTTTACGTAACGTATAACGCAGCGGAGTATAATCATTTCCTTTTTGTGAAGGCGTTACCAGACGCCATTCCATTTCACTCCCCTTTATTGCCAGAACAGCACGTCCGCCTGGGCCGCCAAACGATGAGTTGAATTCAATATTGGCACGATTGCCAGCGATAGTACCGGTAAGATTACGCTCATCATCTTCCGGGCAATCTATGCGGTTTCCTTTCTGGGATATATAGCAATAAGACCCGGTGATACGGTTGCCTGATTCAGCTAACCGCAGGGTTAACGTCGAGTCGCTCCCGGATTCTCCAGCCCACTCCCCGTCAAACGCGAGGCCTGATTGGCTGCTTTTTGCAAACTGCATCGTATTGAATCTGGCGGCCCATTGCTGAATATCGGCATGAATAACCGGGCTATTATCAGATGACCGATATTGTATAACGTCCGACTCCGGAACCACCCAGGCCGCAAAGATTTTGCCGTCAGGATTGATGACCAGCGCTGACGCATTCTCCTGGTAGAGATCCTTTAGCCAGCCTTCAACAAACAATCCGCCGCCTGCCGCGGTATGCGGTTCACCGAAGACATCAAAGTTATCAATAAAGGTCTGGTAATGATTTCCCAGCAGCGTCCTGAGACTGTCTGTCACTTCGCTGTCGTTAACGATGCGGCTAACCGTATCGAGCTTATTGTATTGCGATAATTCAAGCGCCGATGACGTTTCAACAACGCCTGTCAATAAAGCGGTGAACAATACGGCTGCCAGATACTTTTTGGTCATAAATTATTCTGAAGAGCCATTGTTGTAATTCATGGTTATTTTCAAAACGTTGCCGTCTTTCATCTCAAACGAGAGCGCTTTTTTACCCAACTCGTAGGTAATCCACTGTTCCCCCGAATCATTGTCGACCTGACCGGTACCGTATGCGCTGTTCAATTCCTCTCTCGTTGAACCCATATGGATACCACGCGGCGTTGCGAAGCCTTCGGCAGTCACCGTAATTTGAGACACGATATAATCATCAACGCTTCTTTCCGCTTTATCCCACCAGAGATTAGAACTGAATATTTCTAACCCAGCCCTTTGATGCTGGAAGAATTTATAATTAGTTCCGTCAAAAGGAACCTCACCGGTAAAACTGCCTTCCACCGGCACGTCAAATTTAAGCGCGATATTAGAAGCCCATCTGTCGCCCAGGGCGATGGACTGGTCTTTGACCTTCACGGAAAAATCCTGTTTTGTCAGAACGGGCGGCATAGCCTCTGCCAAAACCACAATGCTACTCAGACAACTAAACATCAGGGAAAAACAAAGAAATATAGGCGTGTGTTTTTTCACGTTTATCGTCACTAACTTGATGTAAATTACGCTTTTCACGAATACTGCAAACCGGCAGCGAAATACCCGTGCCGGCATGAAAACACAACACTTATTAACGATCGTAACGCGACATAACGACTCTATTTAGGCATTCCTGGTTCATTACCGGAAAACTAAATGCCCATGCAAGTCCTCTCTCATCAGCAACGGTTCGGTATCCAACTGATTGTCCTGCGGTATTCCCACGAGGAATGTTAGAAATTTTAACATCAGGGAAATGAGTTTTGACTTGTTCGAGCGTAATGCAAGGCTGCTCGATTACAAACGAGACAAGTGAAACACTATTATCTCCGTTTCCCCATAAACGAACATCTAAATCGCTGATACGTGTTCCATCAGATAATGTGAATGGAACTGACGTATAACGGTCTTTCACTTCTGGATTTTTTTGGACCAGTGGTTGATGGAAAAGTTTACTGACATCCTCGGTCTGTTTTCCCCAGACTGTTTTGAGTTCTTTAACAATATGCCATAACGAATCTTGGTTCATGTTTGTTTGTCCTGCGTAAGAAAAAGATGAAAATAGTGGGAGCAAAAGGAGGATGGTATTTTTTGTCATTCTACTTACCATAGAAGCCCCCGTAATAATCGCTGTAATTGAGATCGGTACCCGAAGCTATTTCGCCTTTACCGTAGACTTTACCTATAGCTTTTGCAGCGTCAACCCGCGACAGCTCTCCATTTACCATTTTATCATAGGCTGCATTGTAAGCTTTGAGATTTTCCGGGCTTCCTGCTATATCAATATCAATACCGCCATTTCCCAGAATTTCACGCTGTATTTTGATATTATTCAAGGTTGCACCACCTTCATCCATAAGCTGGCTGTTAACGAAATTTTCTTTACTAGAATAGTCCGCTGCAACAGGATATGTTGCATGCCCTGCTTCATGAGCCAGTGTTTGTACTGTATTGGCCGTGTCTTCCATGTGTTCGGGATCCATAACGATCAGTTTATTATCCGAATCAGTATAACTTCCCCCTCCAGTCGCACCTGGTTGAATCGCCCATCCCTTGTCTTTCAAATCTTTTAGCTGAGTTTGAAGGGTCGGTGACTTGTTGATTTGTTTAACAACATCATCATTGAAAGGCATAACGTCTGAGCTATTCGGATTATTTTTATAAACATAATTCCCTTTCAAAGGCGGGGCTGTTGTTGACGCCGAAGCTGGAGCAGGTTTCGATTGGCCTGCTGCTGGAGCCGCAGCAGGGGCAGGACGACTAGCGCTCTCTTGCGGTGAAAACTTCGCCTGCACCGCCGCATCAATATCCCCTTTATGCCCTGATCCCGGCGCCGTTGTGCCCGGCTTGGTGCCAGAGGTATTCAGATGCAGCTTACCGCCCGTGGTGATATACCCATCCCCTTCCACGAAGAAGTTAAACTCTTTGCCGATCAGGTTAATCTTGCCGTTAGCATTCAGCTCAATAGCGCTCTCACCGGAGACCAGCCGCAGCTTCGTCCCGGAAGCAATAACGTACTGCTCCACCGCCGCGTCCAGCTTGCCTTTCCCCGTCAGGATCTCGGTTCCACCTTTCACGGCCTGAGTCTGGTTCGCTTCCACGCGATGCAGTTCATTTTTCTTCACGTAATGGCTGCGCGCCCCGCCGACGCTGTGCGTTTCATCGTTCTTAACGCTGGTGTCCATGTTGCGCTCGGCCTGGATCCACACCTGCTCTGCGCCCGCCTTGTCCTCAAAGCGCAGGGCGTTGGCGTTGTCGACGGAACCGTCTTTCGTGCGGCTCATAAAGCCCATCTGCGTCGCCGCGGCCGGTAGCGCCCACGGCGGCATGCTCGCGTCGTTGTACACGCGACCGGTAATAATCGGACGGTCCGGATCTCCGTTGATAAAGTCCACCACCACCTCGTCGCCGACGCGCGGGATTTGCACCCCGCCGTAGCCCTGGCCCGCCCACGCGCTCGACACGCGCACCCAGCAGGAGCTGGTGTCGTCCCCCTTCGCCAGGCGGTCCCAGTGGAACTTCACCTTCACGCGGCCGTATTTGTCCGTCCAGATACTCTCACCGTTCGGCCCCACCACCTTCGCGGTCTGCGGGCCGTAGGTGCGCGGCCACGCCGTGGTCTGCGCCGGACGGTACACCACCGCCGACGGGATGACCGTAAAATCGGTTCGGTGAATGGTTTCCCCCTCGCCGCTGGCGTAGCGGTTCTCTTCGAAGTGGTAACCCGCCGCCGTCACCAGATACTCGCCGTTGTCGCTGAAGAACGGCGCGTTGGTTAAGGTGAAGGTGTGGCCCGGCGCAATCCCCGCCGCCGTGGCGGTGGCCTGAATCTGCTGATGCTCAACCTGCCAGCGCTCCTGGCGGATACGGGCATAGAACTCCCCGTGGCCTTTGTCCACAAAGCGCCCCGGCCAGTCGTACACGTCAATGCTGCCCGGCTTCGGCGACGCCGGGTTCTGCTGGGCCTGGAACAGCCACGCGTTCGGCTTGCGGAAGTCATAGTCGTCGAGGCTGTAAATCCCCGGCGTTACGCTGTCCTCCAGCGCCCACTGGCTGATGCCCTCTTCGTCCGTACTGCCGCCGGACGGCGTCTGGTGGTAAGGAATGACCTCATAGCCGCTGAACGGCTGATGCTGCGTGGCAGCGTCGGTCAGTACCAGGGTGTGTTTGTCTGCCTCGTGGCGGAAGTGATAGGCAATCCCCTCCAGCTCCATCAGGCGGCTGATGAAGTCCAGGCTCGACTCCTGATACTGCACGCAGTAGTCCCACACCCGGTAGCTGCCGGTGAGTTTATCCTCAACGTTGACCTGATGCTCACCCAGCAGGGTTTTCACAATCTGCGGCACCGTCTGCCCCTGGAAGATACGCAGGTTACGGTCGCGCTTCATCGGCCACAGGTCCGGCTCCACCGTCAGCTGGTACACCGCATAGCGGGTGCCCGTCAGCTCGACGGCGCTGACCGCCACGCGGGTAATCTTGCCGTTAATATAGCGGGACGTCAGCAGGCTCTGCGTCGGGATGGTCACCGTGACCGGCTGGCCCAGCAGCTTACTGCGGTCGATGCGCGCGTCCGTGCCGAGCACGGTCAGCGTCAGCGCAAACGACTCGGACATCGCCTCGCGGCCCGTCAGTTTCCAGAACAGAAGCCCCTCCACCGGGAGCTGAACGGTAATTCGGTTGAGCATAATCTTTATTCCATCTAGCTTATGCGATGCAGAAAAGAGGTTCGCATCTGTGACTGAGCGTAATTCTAAGGGTTCACCAGCCAGGTGCCCGGTTTGGTGATATCCAGCGTCTGGCCACGCGTTCTTCCGTTGCCCTGCAGTTCAATCTTCACCTCACCGGCCGGCAGCTTGAGCGATGCATAGCCGTTGGTCGCCGGACGCAGCGCTTTTGGCTCGCCGTTCACTTTCAGCGTTTCGCCGTCGAGGATGCGGATATAGACCAGCGCAACAGGGCTCTCGACAGGCGGCGGAGTCTGCTGGGCCGTCGCCTGCTCGTTAACCTTCGCCGTTTCCGGCTTCACGTCCGGCGTGTTAGCGGCGGTTTCAGTCGGACGCGTCTCTGCCGGTGGCTGTGCAGCCTGCTCGGGAGCATCATTACCGCTGCTGAACAGCATCGCCCCGGCGACAACGCCGACCAACACGCCTGCGGCAACCATGCCCGGGATCTTGTAGCGGCGCCAGTCGAGCAGCGAAGCCGGCTGTTCCTCTTCCACCGGTACCAGCATCGTGCCGGGCTTTTTCGCCGTCAGCACGTCGTTGATACCGGCGACCGGCATCTCAATCAGCGCGGCGAACTCGTCGATGGACTGCGGACGGTCCTCCATGTGCAGCGCCAGCGCGCGGTCGATGGCCTGGAGCAGCGGAATGGAATAGCCCTGCGGCATGATTTCCACCAGCGGTTTGCAGGTATCCTGAATTGAGCGCACCACGCTGACCGGCGGCGGAGAGCCCACAATCAGGGTACGCAGCACCGCGCCGAGGGCGTAAATATCCGTCCACGGGCCCTGCTCGCTTTCGTTGTCGTCGGTGTACTGCTCGATCGGCGCAAAGCCCGGGCGCAGCATGGTTTCCGTTTCGTCGGAGAGGTTACCGATGGTGCGGCGCGCGGAGCCGAAATCAAGCAGCACCGGCAGGCCGTTATCCTGAATCTGAATGTTATCCAGAGAGATGTCGCGGTGCAGATAGCCTTCGTTGTGGATGGTCTTGATCGCACCGAACAGCATCGGCAGCGTGCGGCGGATCCAGGCCTCGTTGATCAGCTCCGGCTTTTCTTCACGAAGGCGCGACAGCGTGGTGCCGCTGTAAAACAGCGTCCCCATGTAGGCCGTGTCGTTTTGCACCCAGAAACGCAGGACGTGCAGCAGGTTCGGGTGGTTAAAGCGCGCCAGCAGACGGGCTTCCTGAATAAAGCTGTTCAGGCCTGCGGAAAACGCTTTGCCAAAGCGCTCGCTGCGCAGCACAAGGGTCATGTCGTCTCCGCGCACGGCGAGCGAGGAAGGCATAAATTCTTTGATAGCGATAGTGCGTTCGAGCTGGTGATCCCACGCGCGATAGACGATGCCAAAACCGCCGCCGCCGATCACCTCTTTGATTTCAAACTCGTTGAAGCGGTACCCGACCGGGAGCGCGTTTGGGACAGTCCGATTGTTATCATTATCCGTCATCTTTTACAGTTCTCTTGATGATTATTACGCGGCAAACTGACAGTGAAACTCGCCCTGCTCGCAGGTGACGTGCAGACGTCGGTACTGCTCGTCGCTGCGGCTGGCGGTAAGTAAGATCTGGCTCATCTGAGGCAGCAGGGTGTTGGTCAGAATAGCATCCACCATGCGGCCGCCGGACTCCACCTCGGTACAGCGCTGAACAATCTGTTCCACCACGCTGTCGTCAAACTCAGAAATAATGCTGTGATTCTCTTCCAGACGACGCTGAATGCGCCTGAGCTGCAGGCGAACAATCTGCCCCAGCATCTCGTCGCTGAGCGGGTAGTACGGCACCACCAGAAGGCGGCCCAGCAGCGCCGGTGGGAAGACCTCCAGCAGCGGCTGGCGCAGGGCGCCGCTTAACGCGTCAGGCTCCGGCATCAGCTCCGGATCGGCGCACATGGCGCTAATCAGTTCGGTGCCGACGTTGGAGGTCAGGATAATAATGGTGTTACGGAAATCGATGTGGCGCCCCTCGCCGTCTTCCATCCAGCCTTTATCAAAGACCTGGAAGAAGATCTCGTGGACGTCCGGGTGCGCTTTTTCAATTTCGTCCAGCAGCACCACGCTGTACGGACGGCGGCGGACGGCCTCGGTCAACACGCCACCTTCACCATACCCTACGTACCCCGGAGGCGCACCTTTTAAGGTGGAAACGGTGTGCGCTTCCTGGAACTCGCTCATGTTGATGGTGATAACGTTCTGCTCGCCGCCGTACAGAGACTCGGCGAGCGCCAGCGCGGTTTCAGTTTTACCGACCCCGGACGGGCCGCACAGCATAAAGACGCCCACCGGTTTGTTGGGATCGTCCAGCTTCGCACGCGAGGTTTTCACGCGGCGGGCAATGAGGTCCAGACCATGACGCTGGCCGATAACGCGCTGGTTGAGCGTGTCGGCGAGGTTGAGCACCGCGTCGATCTCATTTTTCACCATCCGGCCCAGCGGGATCCCGGTCCAGTCAGAGACCACCGCGGCAACGACGTTTTCATCCACCGCCGCAAACAGCAGCGGCTCGTCACCCTGCAGGGCGTTCAGCGCCTGCTGCCGTTCCGCCAGCTGGCTACGCAGCTCAGCGCTATCCTCATCGCCCGCCGCGAACAGCGCCGCGCGCAGGCGGATAATCTCCTGCACCAGGCTGCGCTCTTCTTCCCAGCGCCGGGCCAGGGCTTCGCGTTTTGTTTCACACGCGTCACGTTCGGCGAGTAAAGCGGTCGCACGATCGGCGTCACCGGCTCCCACGCGCGCCTCGCGCTCAGCAATCTCAATCTCAACGTCCAGCGCGGCAAGATGGCGCAGGCAGTCTTCCAGCTGCGCAGGCGGCGCGCTCTGGCTGACCGCGACGCGGGCGCAGGCGGTGTCGAGCAGCGCAACGGCTTTATCCGGCAGCTGACGCGCCGGGATGTAACGATGCGACAGCTTCACCGCTGCGCTGACCGCTTCGTCGAGCAGCAGCACCTGGTGGTGCGTCTCCAGCGGCGACACGGTGCTGCGCAGCATCAGAATGGCTTTCGCTTCGTCCGGCTCGTGGACCTGCACCGTCTGGAAACGACGGGTCAGCGCCGGGTCTTTCTCGATGTACTTTTTGTATTCCGCCCAGGTGGTAGCGCCGATGGTGCGCAGCTGTCCGCGCGCCAGGGCAGGCTTCAGCAGGTTCGCCGCATCGCCGGTCCCCTGCTGGCCACCTGCGCCAATCAGGGTGTGGATCTCATCGATGAATAGAATGATTGGCGTGGCGCTGGACTGGACTTCATTAATGAGCGCCTGCAGACGGGCCTCGAACTCGCCTTTCATGCCTGCGCCAGCCTGCAGCATGCCGATATCCAGCAGCCACAGCTGAATATTTTGCAGCGGCTCCGGGACGTCGCCGTCGGCGATACGCAGCGCCAGCCCTTCCACCACCGCCGTTTTCCCGACCCCGGCTTCTCCGGTCAGCAGCGGGTTGTTCTGACGGCGACGCATCAGGATATCCACCATCTGGCGGATCTCCTCGTCGCGCCCGACAACCGGGTCAATCTTCCCTTCGCGGGCGCGGGCCGTCAGGTCCTGGCCGTACTGGGCCAGAGTCCCCTGCGCCGCCGGTACCGTACCCGCCGGTGCGTCTGCGGCGGCAGCGGCCTGCTGCGTCTCTTTGCTGTTGGCGCAGATAGCGTCGAACTGCTCAATCAGCACCTCGACGTTAAGGCGGGTGAACTGCGACGAGATGCTTTTCAGCACGTTGGCCAGGTTCCAGGTTTTCAGCATGCCGATCAGCAAATGGCCGCCGCGAATACGGCTGACGCCAAACTTCAGCGATCCAAAAACCCAGGCGCGCTCCACGGCGCTGTCGATATGTTCAGAAAGATCGGAAACGGAACTCGCCCCGCGCGGAAGGACGTCCAGCGCGGCAACGATATCGCGCGTCAGCTGCTGTTCATCAAGGGCAAAGTGGCGGATGACCTGCTGCAGATCGCCATCCTGCTGCTGCATCAGCTGATGCAGCCAGTGCACCAGCTCAACGTACGGGTTGCCGCGCAGCTTGCAGAACGCAGTGGCGCTTTCCAGAGAGGTAAATAACAGCGTATCCAGTTTGCCGAAAAGCACGGCACGGCTAATTTCTGACATGTTAGTTTCCATTAACAATGATTCGGTATACGGAAGGATTACCGCTCTGCGCGATACACCAGATCGCCACGCGGGACAGGCTGCGGCTGAAGGCCCAGCCAGGTGTTATAGCCTAATCGCCCATTGCTGCCGAGCGTGGTGCCCTGCACCGCGTCTTCACGCAGGATCACCCGCGTTTCCCATTCAAATTCAATCCCGGCGTACTGGCGCACCCAGTCGCGCAGCTCGGTGACCCACGCTTCACCCGGCAGAAAGCGGTTGTACTCCTCCGCGCTTAGCGGGCCAATTTCGATGCGAAACTTGTGCTGCACGTCGCGGACGGCGACGCCGAGAAACGCGGACTCCCCCATGCGCGGCATGCGGCGTCCTGCGCCAAGCTGCGCCTGCTCGCGCTCGGAAAGCGGCATCCACTGCGGCACGTTGCTCACCAGCTTAACCGGCGCTTTAAAATAGCTGCGCAGGATCTTCTCCAGCCCCTCCGGATCCCGCCCGTGACGGGTCAGGTGTCCGGCGTGGGTAAATCGCGCATGCGAGCTCAGGCTGCCTTTGTTCATCTGCCCCGGCTGGCCCATGCCAATCAGCGATGCCAGATACCCCTCAAAGCGCCTGTTGTCGGCGCGGTCCAGAGAGACGGCCGGCTGCGCATCCGCCCAGGCGCGGTAAAACAGCAGCGCAAGGCGGTGATGGAACAGATCGGCAAACGCGCTGAGGCTGGTGTCCTGATGATGATAAATACGCTCGCGGGCGTATTCGGTCATGTGGACCGGCAGCGGGCCGTTCGGGCCAAACAGACCGAAGCTGAGGATAGACACCTCGTGCAGCCCGCTTTCTTCGCGCTGGCGTACCTGAGCCAGCGTCGACGGCGCAAAACTCATCGACGGCTGCTGGCCGATGCGCAGCGGCTCAAATTTCGGCAGCGGCGCGCGTCCCAGCGGGTAGCGCTCGCCGCCCTGGGCATCAATGCGCCTTAACAGCTGAAACAGATCGTAGCGCCAGGGCGTCTCGCGAACCCCTTGCCAGAACGCGTCCGGCAGCCGGGTCAGGCGATGCACGCGCAGCGGTGCAGTGGCAGCGTCACTCATATCAGCGCCCTTTTACCCATGCGCGGCGCCCAGTAGCCAATCTCGCCGCGCTGCTGACTTTTCAGGGTGAACTCCGTAAAGCTATTGATGGATACCAGGCGGGCAAAGAGGCGCTCCATCACGCTGCCGAAAAGCCACGGGCTGGCGCCGGAAAAGGCTCGCTCATCCACCGTCAGGGTGATGCCGATCCCGCGGGCGAAAACGACCGGGCCGGGTTCAGGCACGCGGCGGTGAACCGGCTCCAGCACGCAGTGGCGTACCCCCTCCACCTGACGCGCAACGGGCGTTTCTGCCAGGTTGGCGTACAGCCCTAACAGCTGGCGCAGCGCGGCCGCGCCGTCTTCGTTTTCGCTGTCCATCAGGCTGAGGTAGTTCATCTGCAGCTGGCTGATGAGCCGCCAGGTGCTGAACCCTTCCGCCAGCGCCGGGCGCGGCGGCGTCGGGCCTTTGCGCAGGGTGAGGGATTTCACCGGCATAGAATCGGCCATAATGAACTGCCCGAGCTCCTGCTGCAGCATCAGCGGCAGGTCGCGGCTGGTGCAGAGCACCTCGGCAGAGATATAGCGCAGGTTTTCCTGCCACGGGGCGTGCTGTTCATCCACCAGCGAAACAAACACCTCTGAACCGATATAGCCGGTACGGGTGCCGTAGCGCAGGGCGTGCTCGGACAGCACGCGCTGTTCGCGGCGCAGGGAAAAATAGGCCCCGTAGTTGCCCGCATCACCGCTCCAGGTGCTCCAGAATGGACGAAACGTCTGGTCATCGCGCTGGCCGTCCGCGCTGCCATAGATTTTTTTGACCGCGTAAATTTCATAATCCAGAGGACGAATGTTATCGACCACCAGATGGTATTCATGCTGGCCTTCATTCAGCTTCTGACGCGCCGCGACCTTTGGGAAAAGGTTGATGACCGGGGTACAGTGCAGCGCCAGATGGCTGGCATCGACCACGCGCTCCAGCTGTTCATCCGACTTATCCAGCAGAATGAAGATGTCGAAGGCTTTTTCGCCTTCACAGCGTTCGATAAGCGTGCCCAGACCGCTCAGGCTGATGAAGCGGAAGCGGGCCGGAAAGGCGAAATACTCCTGCAGCAGGCGGTAGCCGTCAAAGTTGCGCAGATCGTCGGGAAGCAGAGCCTGGTCAGGCTCAAAGCCCTCCTGGCGCAGCGCGTCCGACGCCAGCAGCTGTCGCTGCGGCTGCGGGCTGACCGTCTGGCAGACGATCCCGGCGTGATGCTCCATCACCAGCTCCAGCAGCTTCAGCGCTTCAATATCCGGACCGCCGAGGAAAAATTCCAGGCGGTCGAAATCCAGGTGTCCGAGGTTTTGCGGGCCGTCGCAGGCGATGCGGATCCTTAAGGCGCTGCCGATCTGCCGCTGGCTCAGCCCCAGCTGCGCCAGCGGCAGATCGGCGGGCACGCCGCCCAGCTCGACCTTGTCGATTTTCAGCGGCAGCAGGTTGACCTCGTGCGCCGTGGTATAGCTGCAGGTCACGCCGGTTTTTTTCAGCGCCAGGCTGTCCATCATGGTGCCGCGCGGCACAATGAAGCCCTTGCTCAGATCGCCCCGGCTGCTGTCGGGCTCAATCTCCGCGATAGCCATCGACGGCGTGGGCGCGAGATAGTTAGGGGCAATCATCTCCAGCAGACGCTGGGAGAAGCGCGGAAACTCCGCGTCCATTTTCATCTGCACGCGGGAGGTCAGGAAGGCGAAGCCCTCCATCAGACGTTCGGTATACGGGTCCGCCACTTCGATGCCGCGCATGCCCAGCCGTCCGGCGACTTTTGGGTAGCGTTCGGCAAACTCGGCCCCCATTTCGCGCAGATAGGCCAGCTCGCGGTTGTAATATTCGAGCAGTTTACTTTCCATGATTACCCCGCATCTTTCAGTTCAAAATGGCCGTTTTCCAGATCGACATCGGTACGAAACAGAAACTCCAGCGGGTACGGCACACACCACAGACGCCCTTTGATCTCGATGGAAAGCACGTTGTGCAGATCCAGCGAGGAGGTATCCGACACGCAGCGGACCTGCAGCCCCTGCGGCAAAATGCGCGGCTCAAAATTGATGATGGCCTCGGTGAGCTTGCGCTGAATGTCGTGCCATTCGATATCCGACATCCTTTTCCCGGCCAGCGGCGCGACGCCGAAGTTGACCACCGAGCGCCTCACGTGCGGCAAGGCGCTCAAGTCGCCGGAGGCATCGTGGTTGATGGTGTTAAACAGCCACTGCAGATCGCGCAGGACGTTGCGGCGCAGGGCGGCGTGGGTGATCAGATTGCTGTTGGCCGACTCGCGTTTTTTTTCCGGGTCGTTATCGGTGAGACGATCCAGCAGCGAGGGCTGCATTTTGTCACGCGCCCCCACCTTCTCCTGCCTGCTGCGGGCTTGCCAGCCGCTGCGCAGCAGATCGCCTTCGCCAGCGGGATTACTCATCGGCTCCATCCGTCGCAAACGTCACGAGGCTTAATGACAGCAGCGGGTATTCGCTTTGCTCGCTCAGCCAGGCCTTCTGGCCCCTGCCTTCGTAAAGAGTGCCGTCTTCGTCGAGCGGCTGCCATTCGGTGGTGCGGCCTAATTTGACCGCATCAGTGGCATCGGCAGCAAACGGGTAACGCGCCGGGATCTGACACACCTGCTCCGTACCGTCGGTCAGGCGCACCAGCGCGTGACGCCAGACCAGATCGGTCACGCTGGCGGGTGCCTGGAAACGGATCTCCGCGATGGCGCTGAACGGCAGCCAGAAATAACGGCCGTTCACGATGGTTTCGCAGACCGGGCCGAGACGGGCATCACCGTCCATCAGCCAGTCAAACGCCTGCGTCTCCTCGTTTTCGAGGATAATCTGGCCGGCGCTGGCCTCAGCCCGATCGAGGGCTTCGAGACGCAGCGCCCGGGCGCGCTCGCCCTCCTCGCTCAGCGCCGAGGCCAGGGTCGTCAGCCACGGCCACTGGGTTTCAGGCATAGCCGGACGCGCCTGTCCCGCCATCACCTGCGCGCGCTGCAGTTCGCCCTGAATGGATTGCTCCAGCAGCGTGACGGTGGGCTTCGCCTGAGGCTTCAGCGCCAGCCAGCTTTTCAGCTGGGTCAGCGCGCGCGTCCAGTTGCCGCTGAGGGTTAAAAACTGCACGAACGCGGCGCGGAGGTCGGCATCTGCCGGACGGGCTTTGATTTCAGCTTCAAGGCGCGCCAGCGCATCGCTGAGCGACTCGCCCGCCAGGTGTTGATAGAGCGTATTCATAGACACTCCTTAATTCGCCGCGCGCCATGCGCCGACGGCCGGGTCGCGCAGCTGAGGACGCAGGGTGTCAATCAGAACGATATTCAGCGGAGTGCCGGGTGCAACCCAGGCGCTCCAGGTTTTTTTCACCGCCGCAATACGCGCCTGCAGTTTTGCATCGTCGCTGGCAATTTCACGGGAGATCTCCACCGCTACGGTGCCATTGCTTTTCCAGCTGTTCAGGGCGCTATCGTAAGGCAGAATCATCCAGCTCTGGTCGCTGTTTGGCGTGCTGAATACCATGCGCTCTTTGTTGACGGAGGTGATCAGCGCGTTTTCCGGATCGGCGCTTTGATTCAGACCCGTCACCGGGAAGCCATGAATGTAGGTCACCGCCATCTCTTTCTGTCCGCCGTTGCGGGACTGCGAAACCACGGTGTGTCCGCTCAGCCAGCTGCCGTTACCGCAGCGGGTGGTGTCAGAATCCGGAATAAAGAGCGCCGGAGCGGAAGCGCCCCCTTCCCAGAAGGTGCGCAGGTGGCAGCCGTCCTGCAGGGTAAATTCCTGCCACGGCGTGCGGTCAGCCGCGACGGTGCGGGAAGCCACGTTCTGGTCCGGCGGCAGCAGCGCGCCGCTGGCTGGGGTTGCGGTGACGGTCGCAGCAGGCGCGGCCTGCTCCTGTTTCACCACCAGCGCCCAGTCCTGCGCTTTGCCTGCCGTACCCTGCGCCAGCGTGGTACCCGCCGGATCGTTGAGCGTCCAGCTAAGCTTATTCACTTTGCTGCACTGGTGTTCCAGCAGGGAGCCAAGACGCGGCACAAAGTTCTCCAGCACGGAGACGTCTTTCTTACCATTCGCCACAATGCGCAGCGCCACCTCTGGCTTACACCAGCTCTGCGGCGTGTTGTCTTTGATGTTGTCGATCCAGATATCCAGCTTCTGCGCAGGAGACTGCACGATGCGGAAATTCTCAGCCTGCGCGGTGGAGGTGACCGCCAGAAGTGCCAAACCCGATAGCCAAAGTTTCATATCGTTCCTTGTGTGTCTAATCAGTTCCGCAGGGAAGAAATTGTGCTGCGTCAGAGAGGGTGTGCAGCAAAGTGGTGTCCTGAGGGTTGCCCATCCATACCGCCAGGGCAGTATAGTTATCCTGAGCATTCCCCTCCTGTTCGCCATTCTTTTGAATGATTTGGTTCATTAAGGTCAGCCACTCCTGCGGCGTATTGACCATATGCAGCGACTGCTTCATTTGCTCTTCGCTAACGCCGTGCCAGAACCCGTCGGTGCAGAGTAAGAATGCATCGCCGTCTTCAACCTGCACCACGTCGCTGTAGCTCGCTTCCGGCCCGCCGTTTTCAATCCCCAGCGCGAGGTACAGCAGATTGCTGTTGAGATCGTCGGTCTGGTGCCCGGCGTCTTTCATCTGCTGCACCAGGCTGTGGTCGGTGGTCACATGCCACAGCCATCCCCGGCGAAACAGGTACAGGCGGCTGTCTCCGGCGTGCGCCCAGTAGGCCAGACCGTAATCACGGTCAATGAACAGGCTGACCAGCGTCGTGCCCATCCGGCGATAGTCCTGAACGGCCTGCTGTTCGCTGAGGATGGTGCGGTTCGCCGTCTGCACGTAGTCGCGGATATGCTGCGCATTAAGATGTTTGTCGCCATCGAAGCGGGAGATAATGCTGTTGCGGGCCAGCTCTGCAGCCACCTCACCGCCCGGCAGGCCCGCGATGCCGTCGCAGACGACAAAGCAGGCCGAACGTTCCCCTATGGTTTCTCCCGTCTGATCCTGGTTGCTGGCGCGCGTCCCCTGGCGGGAGAGAGAAGCCGTTGCGATATTCATTTGTCTTCCGATCCGCTCTGTGAGTCTTTGTACTGATTCACCTCCATGTCGTAGGCATGAAGGAAGGCTTCGCCGAACAGGGTGTGGAAGTCATCCTCAATCTCGCCCGCCGTCTCGCCATAGCTGCGAACAAAATAGTCCCACAGGGCGGCTTTGCGGCTGCCCGGCAGCGCCAGACGAGAGGTCATCCCGTTCTGCTTCGCCTGCTCTTCCAGCTGTTCCGGGTTAAAGGACTGCAGCATCGCGGCAATGATGGCGCGGATACCGGAGATCATGCCCAGCTGGTGCGCCTGAAGATCGATCAGCGCGTCGCGCACGGATTTGGTCGGCGGCATAAAGCCCGGCATCGGGGTGCCGAACATCTGGATCAGCACGGTTTTGCCGGTCGGCAACAGCTTGAACGGGTTGTTGGCATCGTCCAGCACCATGGTCATATCGGCCTTCACGCCACGCTTGAGAATGGAACGCGAGGAGAGCAGCGCCACGGTCCCCTGAGAGAACATACCGAGGATTTGCCCGAGCTGACGCATATTTTCCCGGTCAAACTGCGGGACGGGCTGCATTTCGCTCAGACCCATGCCTTCCAGCAGCGCCTCCAGCAGCTCGCCCTGCAGCACTTCGCCCTTCTCACCGCTGTTCGCCGTAGCGGTTGGGGCGGCGGCGTTATTGACCGGGTCGATGCGCAGACGGCCCTTCGGGGCCTGAGCGCTGCTGCGCGCAACGGCCTGTGGCGTAGGCATGGTGAAGCCTGCGTAATCCGGTCGCGCGGGCTCTTCTTCAGCACGCGGTTCTTCCTGCGGCTCAGGGGCGAACAGCGGAGAATCGGCCAGCACGTCCTCTTCCTGCTCGGGTTCCGGCACTGGCGCAGGCTTTTCGGTAAGAATGTCATCCGGATGGGTTAATGGGGCGCCGCCCATCAGCCCGAGCGGGTCGTCATTACGCGCGGCTGGCGCGCTGGCCTTACCGCCAAACAGGGCCAGCGGATCGAGTTCGTCCGTCGCCTCGTCTTCTTGCTTAGCGGGGGTCGTCTCGCCCGGCGGCACCAGCGTTGACGGGGTGACGTCGTCAAAAATACTCTCTTTTTTGAACAACGCTTCGTCGCTGAACAGCGTGTCCGGGTCAACGTTCTTACGCTCGAGCTTTGGATCGCTGTCGTTGAACATCGCCAGCGGATCTTCAGCGTTACGCTCCGGGGCCGAAGGCTGGGAGAACGGATCGTGCGATGCAGCAGGCTGCGGTTTTGTACGGTTGCTGGAGATGCTGTCGGAGATGGAGAACTCCTGCATCAGGCTATCCCAGATCTCCGTTGGCACGGCGGTTGGCTCGGCCTTCCCGCGCGGTGCGGCGCTCGCCGGCTTCGGTTGCGCAGCGGGCGCGGGTGCGGCTGCCGGACGCGCCTGCTGATGCATGCTGGCCGCCATACGGCTCACGGGCTGCGTATCGTGGATCAGTTCGGACACTTCGATACGGTAGTCATCAATACCGAGAATGTCGCCATCCTGCAGCTCAACCTGACGCCCTCGCTCCAGCGGAATGTCATTTAATACCACGCGGGTGACGCTGCCACGGTTGGTCACGCGGCATTCGCCCTGGGCGTCAACGTGAACAATCGCCTGCAGACGAGAGATGGTGCGGTCATTATCCGGCAACACCAGATTGTTATCCGTACCGCGCCCAATGGTGCCGCCCGGGGCGTAAAAATCACAGCTGCTTTGCGGCGGCTGATGACCGGGTTTCGTAGAAATAATCGTGAATCGCATGGCGTATTCCTGCTGGTATGATTAGCGCTCAAACGCTGCCGCTCTCGGGGCGAGAACGGCGGCGTTTGGGGGCGATTCCATTGCTTCTATTTTGCGGTTTTGAGCGGACGAATCGCGTCGCTGTTGGCGATTAAGCTGCACTTTAAAACCTGATATTGACCCGGTTCGGTACCGCCTACTTTCTCTTTCAGTAAAGAAACAATCACCTTGTCAGCTTTTTCAAAATTCTCAGCAGGGAGATTGCTTGCTTCCAGCCATGCGGCTGCACTGGCCTCTGCATCATCTTTGAGACTTTTACTGTCCGCAATCTTACTGATGCATCGATTTTGCACCCAGTTTTCAAAGATTTGTTGCTGAGAAAAAGCGCTAACATCAGGCAGGGTTTGGGCATAAACAGCAGGGGCATTTATAGCCAGGATCAGCAGTAATAAACGTTTCATTTCAGGCTCCAGAATGTTGCGTTGGTCGGAATAAATGAACCATTACCCGGTGAGCCCAGAAAATGGCAATCATCAGAGCAAATATTTCCATTCCAGAGTGTGACATGCCCGGTAGCGTCGCTCCAGCCGTGCCCGGTGAAGATGATAATGCCCTGTTTGCCTGCAAATTGCGCAGGAGTAGGAGAAGAGACAGACATATCGGCATTGCCCAGTACCGTGGGTAGAAATGCAATCATATCTTTAACGCGGAACATATAGCGCTTTTTGTCGTTTCCGGTCACTGTCGCATATTTACTGTTAGAAGGAATCGGAATGCCACAGTAATTTAAAACGTAGCTCATACGAATTGGGCAGGCATTTTTAAAAATACCGGCGTCGATATTATGCTGAACTTTTCCACCCAACAATTTGCCAACCTGTTCTACGCTTATGTTCACTTCTCTGAATCTGTTCCAGGCGGCACCAAAAGCAGGACGCATTTGAGACATCTTGTTTCTCCTTGATAAGAAGCTCAGGATAAAGTGAGCCCTTTCGGGCCCACTATTATTATGCTTCTTTGTTTTCTTTGATGTTCCAGCCAGCGCTGCTTTCAGCGCCTTTACCACCAGACGTGGTCTGCTCCCAGTACTGCTGTTTCACTTTCGCAGCCTGGAACGCATAGGTCACACCAACGGTATCGCCGTTGTCAGCACCGGTGTACTGAACAGAGGTGACCAGCACATCTTCCAGCGTGATGCGGGAGTATTCCACCTGCTGGCCGCCGGCTTTACAGACGGACAGCTCAACTTTGGTCAGGTGTTTACCGCTGGCGCAGTGTTTCAGGATAGCTGTGGTGGACTTGTCGATCAGCGCGTTAACGTGCAGGTCGTTAAAGTTAACTTTACCGGCACCGCCGCCACCGCCAACGCTCATATTACCTGGCTGGGAAGCGCCCCAGGAGAAGGAGGTAATATCAGTCCAGCCGGTGTGGTTAGAATCTTTAGATTCGCCCGTAACACCCTCGACCTTCAGAAACATATCAATAGCCATAATATCTACTCTTCGTGGATGAACAATATTGCTTTCGAAAAAGCACTTATATGGCAAACAGGAAAGCATGGGGCTGAATAAAACCGTCCATATTTTACCTCTGCCTCATATCAAATGACCCGTGTCATTTGACAGTCTTACATTCCTTCGAAATAACGGAAGGAATGTGAAGTCATTATTACCGTGCGTTATTCTGGAACCGAATAAGCCCGGCATTACCGGGGATTAATTTTTGAATTCTTACGGACAGTGATGTTTGAGGAAAACTGAATAACCACCGCAGCGGTATTTTCCCCCTCACCCCCGCCCTCTCCCTCAAGGGAGGGGGGGCGTCCGTGTCTTCATCACGCGTCTTTCGTCTTCAGCGACGGCAGTTTAGAAACCAGACGCAGGGAAACGGTCAGACCTTCCAGCTGGTAGTGAGGACGCAGGAAGAACTTCGCGGCGTAGTAGCCCGGGTTATCTTCAATCTCCTGCACCTGCACTTCTGCAGCGGCCAGCGGTTTACGGGACTTGGTCTCCTGAGAGGAGTTCGCCGGGTCACCGTCGACGTAGTTCATGACCCAGTCGTTCAGCCAGCGCTCCATCTCTTCGCGCTCGCGGAAGGAGCCGATTTTGTCGCGCACGATGCACTTTAGGTAGTGGGCAAAGCGGCAGCAGGCGAACAGGTACGGCAGACGAGAGGCCAGACGCGCGTTGGCGGTGGCATCCGGGTCGTGGTACTCGGCCGGCTTCTGCAGCGACTGCGCGCCGATGAAGGCGGCAAAGTCGGAGTTTTTGCGGTGAACCAGCGGCATAAAGCCGTTTTTCGCCAGCTCGGCTTCACGACGATCGCTGATGGCGATCTCGGTCGGGCACTTCATGTCCACGCCGCCGTCATCGCTCGGGAAGGTGTGGCACGGCAGGTTTTCCACCGCCCCGCCGGACTCCACGCCGCGAATCGAGGTGCACCAGCCGTACTCTTTGAAAGAGCGGTTGATGTTGGCAGCCATCGCATAGGCGGCGTTCGCCCAGGAGTAGCTGTTGTGGTTCGCGCCGTCGGTCTGCTCTTCAAAGTCAAAGCTGTCGACCGGGTTGGTGCGAATGCCGTACGGCAGGCGCGACAGGAAGCGCGGCATCACCAGGCCCAGATAGCGGGCATCTTCGGATTCACGCAGCGAACGCCAGGCGGCGTATTCGGTGTTCTGGAAGATCTTGGTCAGGTCGCGCGGGTTAGCCAGCTCCTGCCAGGACTCCATCTGCATCACGCCCGGTGCGGTACCGGTGATAAACGGACAGTGCGCCGCAGAGCCGATGCGCGCCATTTCACCCAGCAGCTCAACGTCCTGCGGGCTGTGGTCGAAGTAGTAGTCGCCGACGATGCAGCCAAACGGCTCGCCGCCGAACTGACCGTACTCCTGCTCGTAGATTTTCTTGAAGATCGGGCTCTGGTCCCAGCCCACGCCCTTGAAGCGCTTCAGGGTGCGGCCCAGCTCCTGCTTGGAGATACTCATAAAGCGGATCTTCAGCATCTCGTCAGTTTCAGTGTTGTTCACCAGGTAGCTCAGACCGCGCCAGGCGCTCTCCAGCTTCTGAAACTCGTCGTGGTGAATGATCTGATTCACCTGCTGCGACAGCTGCTCGTCAATACCGGCGATCAGGTTCTGAATGGTGCGGTAGGTGTCGTTGGAGAAAGTGACGGTGTTTTCCAGCGCCTGCTGCGCCAGAGTTTTAACCGCGCTTTCTACGGCAGAACGGGCCTGATCGGTTTTTGGGCGGAACTCTTTGTTCAGCAGCGCGCTGAATTCATCCTGGCTGAACGCCTGACCCGCCTGCTGCTCGTGTTGTTGAGTCTGGTTGCTCATCGATTATTCCTCACTACCTTTCGCGCTTTCGTCATTTTTCGGCAACTGGCTCAGGGATTTGAGCAGCGTCGGATCCTGCAGAATTTTAGCGATCAGCTCTTCCGCACCGTTTTTGCCGTCCATATAGGTCAGCAGGTTGGAGAGCTGGGTACGCGCTTCCAGCAGCTTATTCAGCGGCTCGACCTTGCGGGCCACCGCATCCGGCAGGAAGTCGTCCATGCTGTCAAAGGTCAGATCCACGTTGAGCTTGCCTTCGCCGGTCAGGGTGTTATCCACCTGGAACGCCACGCGCGGCTTAAGCGCCTTCATGCGTTCGTCAAAGTTGTCGATGTCGATTTCGAGGAATTTACGCTCGTCGACGGCCGGCAGATTTTCAACCGGTTTGCCGACCAGATCGGCCATGACGCCCATCACAAACGGCAGCTGAATCTTACGTTCTGCACCGTAGATCTCTACGTCGTACTCGATCTGCACGCGGGGGGCACGGTTACGTGCGATGAATTTCTGCCCACTGTTACTCATTGCCATGATGTTCTCCATCAAAGATGCGCGGTGAAGGTGAAACGGCAGGCTCCATGCCTGTCGTCATAATGCCTGGACGCGTTATTCGCGGCGCCCAAAGATGTTTTCAAGTTGGTTAACGCCGTCTGGCGCCAGGTCGCGAATAATGTCCATAAAGTTAAGTTCTGACAGCCGCTGCACCCGTTCAATCATCAGCGGTGCGGGGTGGCTCGGTTCGTACTGCGCAAAATACTGCTTCGCTTTTTCCAGCATCAGCTGCGCGTCGGCGCGGCTGGTGACCTGCACGCTGCGCCAGTCGGTGACCGGCTGAACGGGCTGCGCTGCCGCCGACTGCTGCTCGGCCTGGGGTTCTGCCTGCGCCTCGCGGTTCGGCAGCAGCTTGCTGATGTCGGTTACCTGACACGCGCTGGCGACCAGTCCGACGGTTTTCAGCAGCTGTTCCATCTCGGGCACGCCGCTTTCACCGAGATGCCCGGTGAGAAGCTCGCGAATCGCCATCAGACGTTCGTTAATGACGATAACCGCGGCGGTGCCGGGCTGGTCGCCGCGGGCCAGCTCGTCAATCAGCCGTGGACGGCCGCCGGGATAGTCCGGACATTCCGTCTTGCTGCCGTCCAGCAGGGCCTGGGCATCCCGGAGCGAAATTTCATCGCCGTTTGAACGCAGAAGCGAGGCGTTTCGCACGGCGACGGTGAGGTCGGATTTATCGCTCAACCCTGCCAGGGCGTTAATGCGATAGAACGGATCGGTTTCGCCATACTCTTCCAGCAGCGGATAGAGCGTCTCCCAGTAACGGGCGATCGCCTCCTGCACCAGCAATAATCCGTCCGCGTAGCCCGCAAGCCCGCGGCGGCGCGTCCAGGCATGGGTTAACGCCAGCAGTACGCGAAGATCTTTGGTGCGGGTCAGCAGGCTGGTGGCGTATTTTTCCACCGTGTTCCAGTCAGCGGGCTCTGCCGGGATAATGGTGTCGCCAAACTGCTGTTCCGCTTTCCCAAGACTTGCCTGATTCATGATCTGGAAGTCGGCGTCGTACTCCAGGTTTTCGCCGCAGGGTTTTTCGGGGCTTATTGGCGCGAGAAATTCTTCGATATTCATGAGATCCCTGCTTATTCAAACATGGGCGGATAAAGACCGTGACGCCCCGGACGGGCGCCCCCTGCCGGGTCGAACAGCAGGGTGAAAAGCTGCCCGGTAAAGTTACCGCTGTGCACGTGGGTGTACAGCGGGTAGCCGTCGCAGCGGTTGGTCCACCAGTAGCTGGTCTGGCGCAGCGGATCAAAACACTCAGCCGCCTGAGGCCAGCCCAGCGTGCTCTGGCCGTCCTCGTCATAGCCAATCACATCAAGGATGTCGGAACGCTTTTGCGGCTCGACGGGCTGCGGCGCCGGGATGGTCATCAGCATCTCATCCAGCTGCGAGGCGGAAAAACTGTTGCGCACCGCGTGCAGCCCCAGGCGCCCAATCTGCTGGTACCAGCTTTCGGCCTGGCTGAGCAGGCTGGTCGACCACTCTGACGGGGCGAAGCTCAGCTGAAGGCAAACCGGGTACTGGCGGCCAACGCTGTCGCGGCCCGGCAGCAGGCAGCCCATCTGGATCATCTGGCTGCCCAGCATGGGCGGTACCACAAAATTCCAGACTGGCGCTTTGTGAAACTGGCGCTCGCCGCTGCGCTGCTCTTCCTGCTGCCAGGCCAGCAGACCGACCTGGAACCAGTGTGACCACTGGCGCTGTAAAGTGTCAGGAAAGCGACGCTGCAAAAAATCTCCGGCGCTGGGTAACTTGCCATACCAGCTGTAGCGGTTCATCGCAGGGGTATTCGTCATACGGCTGTCCTTGCGGTTATGGGCATGAGAAACGGGGAAGCTGGAACGGGTTACGAATGCTGTTAGGCGCAAACTCCAGCGTGACCTGATGTCCGTCGACGTTGAAGGTGGCCTGACGGCTCAGGCTACCCGCGCCCGGGCTGGTGCTCGCTTTATCAAAGAAGCGGTTGAGCGCCCAGGCGCCGTTGGTGACCAGCGTCGCCGTGCTGCCGTTCGCCAGCCCCAGCTGCATGCGTACCTGGTTGGTGCCGCCCGGCCCCGGCCAGTTCATGATCTGCACGGCCTGCGGGCCGTGGCTGTAGCGCAGCAGCTGGCCGTCGACGTCCAGCGTCAGGTTCAGAATGGAGTTATCCATTCGCACGGTGCGAACCGTCACCTTGAAGGACGGCGTCGTGGCGCCATTAGCAAAGAAAGCGTCGCGAATCGACTGGGCCTGCTGGAACGGTCTCAGCAGCCCTTCACTTCCCGGCAGCGTTTTACCGTCGATGCCCGGCATAAAGCGCCAGTTTGCCTGCGTGGTATCCACTTTATTGGTCAGATTGTCGCGGAAGAAAGCGTCCATCAGCCCGGTTCCCGGCGCAAACATGCGCGCGAGATCGTCAGGGGTGACCTCGGTGCTGGCGCTGCGCACCAGCGGGTAGCGACCGGCGATCGCCTGACGGCAGAATCCTCCCACCTCAACGTTAATACGCTTCCGCACGTTTTCGAGGTCGCGGCGCTGGGTATCGCTGCTGGCGCCCACCGCCATATTGCTGAACATAGTTTGTAGCCCGCCCGGCAGGCGACCGGCGCTGGCCTGCAGGCGGCTGATCGCCTCTCCGCCCGGTGCCGGCATGCCGCTGTTGGCCGCGTCCTGAACCGCGGTCAGGTAGCGATAGAGTTCATCCACCTGCTTGAGAAAATCATCAAACACGATGGTCTTCCCGCCCTTCTCCAGCGGCTGCGCCAGCTCAATCATCGGCGCGTAGTGGTCGGTGACCAGCTGTTCCGGCGCCTGGGTGACCACGGCGGCCTGGGTCGGCGCAGCGTCATTGTTGCTGAACAGCGCTTCCAGCGTGCGGGTGGCGCGGTTGCTCTGCGCCTGCGCTTTATCCGCATCTTCCGGCGCTGGCGCATTACGCGACAGCGTCAGGACCTGGCTCAGGTTCTGCACCAGGCGGCGCAGCGGCGAGTTTGCGCCGGAGAGCAGGCGCGCGGTGTTGATGCGCTGGGAGAGATCGGCGCTGTTATTGAGCTGAATGTCGGCGAGGAAGCGATCCCAGTTCGCGATAAAATCGCGCATGTAGAGCTGGCGCACGGCGTTATCGATCTGCTGTTTATCCTCCTGCGCCGTCGCGGCCCCCAGCACCCAGGCGTCGTCCTCGTGCAGAGCGGTGGTTACGCTGTCAATCTGGCCGTTAAAACTTTTCCAGTAGCCGTCCGGCGTATAGAGCCCCGGTACGCCTTCGCTGACCGGCTTGCCGCTTTTGCGGGAAAATACCAGCTCGCTCTGCGGCCCGCCCAGGTCGGAAAGGGAAACCGGCTTCAGGTTTTCATCATGCTCCAGCAGGCGCTTGAGACGACCGTACACCCGCGTGGAGAGCGGCTGCTGGCCGATCATCGCCCTTTCGCGGGCAACCAGCGATTCGTCCTGCGCGTACGGCGAGGCCTGAATTTTCGGCTCCAGCAGCTGCGTCAGGTGCCATTCAAGCTGCTGCAGCTGCGCCTTCGTGACGTTCTGCGGCAGATTCCGCTGCAGGTTGAGCATCACCCACGAATGCAGGAATTTGCCGTCGTAGTGCTTCGGCTGATACAGCATCTGATAGGCTTTCAGCGCTTCATAGCTGTATTCCACGTCGCTACCGTTGTCGTTGCGCAGCCAGGTGGTGATGTGCATGGCAACGGCAGGCAACAGCATCTGATCCAGCGCTTTCTGGTACAGCGACTGCGAGGCATCGCTGACGTCATCTCCGCGGTAGAGCCCCATACGGCGGGATACGGGCGGATCGTTCACATCAAACGCGTCGCTTTTCGGCAGATCCACCAGACCGTTCAGCAGCGGCAGCAGATCGAACAGGTCACGCTGGGTCTGGTTCTGCAACGCCTTGCTCTGCTGGTCCAGCAGCGGCACCTTCGCATCCACCTCTTCCAGATAGGCCTTGTTTTTGGCATAGCTGGTCAGCCACAGACCGCCGAGGATCACCAGCAGGGCCAGCAGCGCCGCGTAGCCGGACCAGATCACCGCCCGGTTGCGCAGCTCCCACCAGCGGTTTTCGCCCGCGATCCCGGCTTCCTGGAAGATGACGTTTTGCAGGAGGTTCTTAATGAAGAAACTCTGACCTTTTGCCCCCGGGATCGGCGCTTCTTTGCTGACCGAATCCCAGTTATCCGCCTCTCCCCCTTCCGGCAGCGACAGCGCGCGGTTCAGTTCGCCCATCACGCGGTCGAACGGCATGCCTTCCTGAGTCCCGCTGGCGAAGTAGATCCCGCGCGGAGAGAACTCGGTTTCGAAGTTGGAGCGGGCGAAGACCGTGCTCAGGTAGTCCGCCAGTAGCGGACGCAGCGCGGCGAACTCCTGCGGGAAGAGATACGCTTCGGCGCGGGTTTTCGCGTCGTGCTCTTTCAGCATGGTTTCCGGCAGCCCGGCATCGAGGCGCTGCTGCAGCAGAGAAAACTCCTGCTGGAAGTTGCCCATCAGGTCGTAATCGGCGTGTTTGGTTTGCTCCCACGGCAGGGTAAAGCCCCAGATCTGGTCGCGCTGCGCTTTGTCGTAGTCGGCAAACCAGGCGCGGAAGCCTTTAAGCAGGTCGGCCTTGGTCACCATCACGTAGACAGGGAAGCGAATACCCAGCTGTTCATGCAGCTCGGACAGACGCTGGCGCAGGTTCACCGCCTGCTGACGGGACGCCTCGGCGGACTGGGTGAGCAGGTCAGAAATGCTGATGGTGATGATGACGCCGTTGATCGGCTGGCGGCGGCGATACTTACGCAACAGGTTGATGAACTCCAGCCATTCGCCGGCGTCCTGTACCTGCTCGCTCTCCTGGGTGGTATAGCGGCCCGCCGTGTCCAGCAGCACCGCCTCATTGGTAAACCACCAGTCGCAGTTACGCGTGCCGCCAATGCCCCGCAGCGCGGTCTTACCGAAGCGATCGGCCAGCGGGAACTGTAGCCCGGAGTTAACCAGCGCCGTGGTTTTACCGGAGCCCGGCGCGCCGATAATGACGTACCACGGCAGCTGATAGAGATATTGCGTGCTGAAGCGCTGCGTCCACTGGGCGCCCTGGCCCGCTTTGCTGAAGTGCGCTTTTTTCAGCATCTGCGCGGCTTCATCAAAGCGGCTGGCGAGGATCTGCTCCTCGCTGTTCAGCCGCTTCTGCGGGTCCGCCGCTTCCGGGCTGGCGGTGTTCTCCTTGAGCTTGTCCATCAGCTTGCGGTTAAGCCAGGCATTGTACAGGCGCGGCAGAATGTGTCCCTGCGCCCAGAGCAGATAGACCACGGCGATGCTGATAATGCGGTTCTGTTCAGACTCAAGCGGTCGGGTGTCCACGATGGACAACAGGGGACCAATCATCCAGATCACCGCCGCAAGCGCCGTTACGCCGAGGAAGCTCCACAGAATGCGGTTGGTCAAGATGGAAAGAAGTGTAGTCAGCATCCTTAGTTTCCTTGCGGCAATCCGTTCAGCTCGGCCTGAGTGTTTTCAGGCGACACCAGCAGAGTAATTTCCACACGGCGGTTACGGGCGCGGTTTTCAGGCGTCGTGTTCGGCGCCACCGGGTTAATCTCGCCCCGCCCTTCAGCTTTCACGCGGCCAGGCTGAGAGAGGCTTCCCTGCAGCATTTTCTGTACCGAGCGGGCGCGTTCCAGAGAGAGTTCATAGTTCGAGGCAAAGCGCGCGCTGCGGATCGGCACGTTGTCGCTGTAGCCCACCACCAGAATTTTGCCGCTGACGTTATTCATCGCCTGCGCAATGCGGTTGATGACCGGTTCATAGCGGTCACGCACGACGGTAGAGGCAGAGGCAAACAGCCCGTCGCCCTTCAGGATAACGACGCTGCGATCCGCTTCGTCTTTCACCGCGACCAGGCCAGCCTCGATTTCAGGCTTCAGGAAGCCGCGCAGGTTCAGCACCGCTGGTAGCTGACGGGCCTGCTGCTGAATAGTGGTTTCCGGCAGCTGGGACTGGTAAATCTTCGCCAGCACCGGGTTGGTGTTATCGCCAAGGCGCCAGTTAAGCACGATATAAAACAGACAGGCGATAAACCCGGCCAGCGCCACACAGGCCCACAGGGGAACCATCGGCCGCCAGAGCTTGCGCAGCACCGGACGATCTTCCGGATGGGGAGAAAGCGGCGGCGGATAGCTGCCGCGCACGCCGCGGATCATCTGCCACAGCCGCTGCTTGATGGTTTCAAGCTGCGTGCGGCCATTATCCAGTACCCGATAGCGTCCTTCGAAGCCCAGCAGCAGGCAGTAGTTGATCATCTCCAGCAGCAGAATATGCTCGCGCGGGTTCTGCGACAGGCGCGCCAGCAGCTGGAAGAACTTCTCACCGCCCCAGGTTTCGTTATGGAAGGTCACCAGCAGACCGTTGCTTGACCAGACGCCGCTGCTGCCCCAGGGGGTGAGCGCGGCGGCCTCATCGAGCGCCGTACACAGGCAGTAACGCGCCCCGACGATCACTTCGTAGGGCAGCCCCGCCTGCTGGCAGCGGACTTCGAAACGGCGAATCTCATCGATCAGGCGCTGGCGTAGTGCCACCTGATCGTCATGGGAGACCGAATGACGGATCTGCGGAATCGCGTTGAGCAGCGGATTGGCGGCCGCCACCAGCTGATTGTTGCTACTGGCCCCGGTAAACGCGGCATCACTGCCGGTGTCCTGTCGTTCCTGCATATTAAGCGCTCGCTTTATTATTCTGTCGGGCTACGGATGGCCCAAAACTCCATATCCAGCCCCGGGAACTCCCCTGCAAGATGCAGGGCGAATGCGCCGGACTTATCCATCTCGTGCCACAGCTCGCTGCCCTTCTCCAGTTCAAAGTAGCTGTAGCCGGCATGCCACGGGATCTGCGGCGGCGCGACCGGCATGGCGCGCAGCATAATGCCCGGCAGCTGAAGCTGAACCAGATCGCGGATTTTCGAGACCGGCGCGACCTTCATCTGCGCCGGGAAATGGGTTTGCAGGTGTTCGCCTGGCACATTGGCTTTTACCGCCAGCACGAAGCCGAACTCGCGCACCATGCTGGTTTCAGGCACCGTAGCGATGTTCAGGCCATGGGAGCGTTCGTTCAGCGGCAGCTGAATCGCGTGGTCTTCCATCACCAGCGACAGCCCCTGACGCAGCATCAGCATCAGTTTGCTGAAGCAGTTTGCCAGATCGTCATGATCGTAAATCGGCAGCACGCTTTCGGCGGTACGCTGCGACGTCCAGGTGGCTAGCTCGGTCGCAAACGGCAGCCAGCTGCGCCAGAGCGTTTCCGGATGCAGCAGCGGGAGGGTTTTTAAATGAGATACTTCGCCCAGATGACGGTTAACCAGCGACAGCAGCGTGAACTCAATCAGTTCGGAGGTGTTAAAGCGGCCAGGCTGGCGCAGACGACCGCCAATTTGCTGGCTGCGCTGGACCAGCAGACCGTGCAGATCGTTGATCATGCTGTAGATCTGCGGGCTGTTGTTGGCGTTGAGCATCGGCGGGATGTAGCTGTTGTCGAGCCGCACGTGGTTGTCGTTACGTTTCTCTGTCACAAACGCCACGCCGATGGCGGTCCATTCCGCCGTGAGGTCTTTTTCCAGCATCAGGGTCAGACGCAGGCGGCCAAACTGGACGGTAGCATCCCCCACCGACATGGCGTTATCGTCCTCCACCTCCTGCTCGAACGCGATAAAGCGCGCCAGCGAGGATGGCTCTTCGCTGAAAATCACCTCTTCTCTCTCGCCACGACGAACCGGCAGTGCGAGCACCACCTTTTCGTTGGAGAGGTTGTCAGGAATTTTCAGCGGTACAGGACCGTTGCGCCCGTTGCGCACCTGGAAAAAGGTGCCGTCCGGCAGCAGCCCACTGCAGTAGCTCAGGGCAATGCATCCCTGACGAAGCATCGCTTCATCCAGTTCAACGTCGAGAAAGCCCCAGAGATACGATCGCTGCAGCGCGCCCCATTCACGAACATGGTTGAGCAGATAGCTTTCAGTCCGCTGAAAATGGTGTGGACGCAGGAACATGCCTTCGGTCCAGACGACCTTTTCTGCTTTCGTCATGATGATGTGTTTCCTGTTTAGAAGCGCGTTACTGGCTGATGACCCGAATGCCGTTCACGTCGAGAAAAACGTTGGCCTGAAGTTCATCGGCGGACCATTTCCAGAACTGGTAGATATGATTTTCGCCAGGCACGGGCAGAGGGAGTGAAACGCGCCATTTTTTGCCATCCAGCACCTGGTACTCCGCCATCACGCCGATGTAGCGGGCCTCCGGCGAGCTTTGCCCGCTGAGAGTTTTGGACAGCTGTCCCGGCATCAGGAAGAACACATCGCTGTTCAGCAGATTCGCGCCAAGCGTGGCTGACGCGTTGTTCTGCAGGGAGTAGAAGTCGCTGGACATGAAATCCGCATCGGATTTCAGCAGCAGCACCCGAACCTTAAGCGGCGCAGATTCGTTGATTTGTGGATGAGCCTGAAACTGCAGATTGTAGCGGGAGGGGTCGCTGTGTGAAGACGACGTACAACCACTGACCAGGGCGAAAATCACCGCGTAAAAGAATAACCACAGCTTATGAAAATTTTTATTATTCATAAAAATGCGCTCATGCAAGCCGTTTAGTTCAGGATCCAGGTACCGTTAGCGCTGTCTTTGCAGGCTTTGCTGTTGCCATCGACGTCGACACAGGTCGCTTTTTTACGCGCCTTCGGACGAATGGCCTGTTTACGCACGGCGGCGTCGTACAGGTCGGCCTTGATCACGGCGCGCATCGGGACGTAACCAATCAGCTGATCGTTACCTTCATCGGCAAGCGCCATCCAGTAGTGTTCAACCTGCCCCAGCACCACGTAGGTTTTTCCGGTGTCGAGAGTACGGATAACTTTGCCGCCGAAGTCAGGACGGCTCATCAGGGAGGCCGGATACATGGCGCGATACGGTTCGTTGACCGGGTTGAACTCCGCAGGCGGCGCCACAGCGTGACGGTGGGTTAAGGTCACGCCGTTGACCTGGCTGGTCTCGATCGTATCGTCGTTGATCACAGGTTTCTGCGGCGCTTTACAGCCCGCCACCGCCATTACAAACAGAAGTGAAAACAGTACGCGCATTTTCATATGCTTTTCCGTAGCGATATTTCGATGATGAAGATAAGGGGGTGAAGTTTGACTTAGGTGCTATTGTTAAAATAGCCAGGATATTTTCGGGGCGTTACTATTTTAAGGGCATAGCTACCGCACGAGCCCTTCAGAATAAGGCCCAGTGTCTTCCTGACATATTTTGACAAACGGTAAACAAGTTTACATGAGCTTCGTCTCAATTCAATATTTACCGGTACGTAACTGTTGGTAAATGAAGCAGTCGGAAAATTATAGGATTAATCCTATGAAAAAACCCGATACGACCTACGCCCTTTTATTTTTTAGCCACACAACATTACAACCACATGTTTTATATATGGAAAATACAAAAGAGAACCACTTTCATTAACGCAATACGGCTATTATCGCCACTACCATAATTAGTAGAATTCGCGTATTGGTGAGGTCAGCAGAATATATGAACCATGAATTATTTGTTGCACTAAAAGGGTATCTTTAATATTGAATGCACGCGACAACGTGAAGGTAACTATTTCACTTATGTTGCACGACGTTAATTTCACGACTCAAAATAACTTTATATTTCGCGTTGCGACAATTACCCCGTCAGGCCTGAATTTTAATCGTCAATCATTAAGCCTGAGTTAACCATCCTGACATTACCGCAGCCGAAAATGCTCGCAATAGCCCCGCCAGCTGCGAACATTCTTTATTGCTGCCGCTCAAAGGCTTCATTCGAAATTTTATTGCTGCTACATCCTCTCCTGCTCGCCCCATCTATCTTGCCTACCGCTTGATAGATAAGATTTATTATTAAAATGATAAAATTTCGTTATAATTTCTTTAAATATTTCAACGTCAGACCCTATAAACAACTGTAATAAAAAGAATTTAAGTTAAAGCATCTTTTCGTGCCGCACGCGCGTCACCATCCGGTCGTCATTGCATTCACTTATCGTTCTTTGCAGCGCTTTTAGGGGTTCAGACGTTGTGTGACCGAACAAATCAGGAGTGGGTATGAACAAGAAAAGACGCTCGGTGCCGGGTATCAGACACTATGACGGTCCTGCCGGCGGCTGGGGCGCATTGAAAGCGACGGCCATTGCAGTACGTACCCAAATGGATACCCTTGATGCCCCCGCGACGCTGCTGCGCACCAACCAGCCTGACGGTTTTGACTGCCCGGGCTGCGCGTGGCCGGATAAAGAACACAAGTCGACGTTCCAGTTCTGTGAGAACGGCGCCAAAGCCGTGACCTGGGAAGCCACCAGCAAACGCGTTACCCCCGCGTTTCTGGCTGAGAACAGCGTCTCCTCGCTGCTGGCGAGATCGGACTTTGAACTGGAAGGCTACGGTCGGCTGACGCATCCCCTGCGCTATGACCGGGCAAGCGATACCTTCCGGCCCGTCGACTGGGAAGAGGCGTTTCAACGCATCGGCGAAATATTGCGCGGGCTCGAGCCGGACCAGGTCGAGTTCTATACCTCCGGACGCGCCTCTAACGAAGCGGCGTATCTTTTCCAGCTCTTCGCCCGCGAATACGGCACCAATAACTTCCCCGACTGCTCGAATATGTGTCACGAGGCCACCAGCGTCGGTTTGCCGCGTTCGATTGGCATCGGGAAAGGCACAGTCTCGCTGGACGACTTCGATAAGACCGAGCTGGTGATCTCCATCGGCCACAACCCCGGCACCAACCATCCGCGAATGATGGGGACTCTCCATGAGCTGGCCCGTCGCAACGTGCCGATTATCGTCTTTAACCCGCTGCGCGAGCGCGCCCTCGAACGCTTCGCCGACCCGCAAAGCGTGATTGAAATGGCGACCTACGGCTCAACGGATATCGCCTCGACCTATTTCCAGGTGAAGGCCGGGGGCGATGCCGCCGCGCTGAAAGGCATTGCCAAACACCTGCTGGAAATGGAGGCCGAACGCGGTGACGTGCTCGACCATGCGTTTATTGCCGAACACACCCAGGGCATTGAGGACTTCACCGCCGATATCGCGCAAACCCGCTGGGACGAGATCGAGCGCGAGTCAGGCCTGAGCCAGGCGGCGCTCCAAAAGGTGGCCGACGCCTATGCGAAATCAAATGCCACCATCATTACCTACGGGATGGGCATTACCCAGCACAATAAAGGTACGGCAAACGTCCGCCTGATCGCCGACCTGCTGCTGCTGCGCGGGAATATCGGCAAGCCCGGCGCGGGTATCTGCCCCCTGCGCGGCCACTCTAACGTTCAGGGAAACCGCACCGTCGGGATTAGCGAGAAGCCTACCCCGGTCTTCCTGAACCGTCTGAAGGACGTTTTCGGCTTTGAGCCGCCGTCTCACCACGGACACGATGCGGTGCAGGCCACGCAGGCGATGATCGACGGCCGCGCGAAGGCGCTCATCTGCCTTGGGGGTAATTTTGCCGTCGCGATGCCCGATCACGAGCGGGGTTTTCCGGCGATGGGTAACCTGGATTTGAGCGTGCACGTCGGGACCAAGCTCAACCGTACCCATCTGCTGGTGGGCAAAGAGACCTTTATCTTTCCGTGTCTCGGCCGCACCGAGCTGGATCTCCAGGCCACCGGCCGTCAGTCCATTACCGTCGAAGACTCCATGTCGATGGTGCATGCCTCGTCCGGCAAGCTGAAGCCCGCCTCGCCGTTGCTCCTCTCGGAACCTGCTATCGTCGCCGGCATGGCGAAAGCCACGCTGCCGGAAACCCGCGTGGACTGGCTAACGCTGGTTGAGGATTACGACCGCATCCGCGATCTGATCGAGCAGACCATTCCGGGCTTTGAGAACTACAACGCGCGGATCCGCGTTCCCGGCGGCTTTCGCATGCCGCTGCCGCCAACGCAGCGCATCTGGCCAACGGCGACGGGGAAAGCGATGTTCTCGGTGTTCGACGGCGTTCACGAGAACGCCAGCGGCGAAGGTGAGCACGTTCTGCGCCTGATCACGCTGCGCAGCCACGACCAGTACAACACCACCATTTACGCTCTGGACGACCGCTACCGCGGCGTGTTTGGCCGCCGCGACGTGCTATTTATGAACGAAGACGATATGGCGCAGTCAGGCCTGGAACACGGCGACCGCGTGGATATCGAAACCGCCCTCCCCGGCAGCGTTCAGCGTCTGAAAGACATTACCGTGGTGGCGTATAACATCGCGCCGGGCACCGTCGGCGCCTATTACCCGGAGGCCAACGTGCTGGTGCCGCTTGATTATCTGGATAAGGACAGCGGTACGCCGTCGTATAAATCCGTTCCGGTTCGCATCACCCTGCGCTCGAAAGAGATCCGCATGCTGTAAGGCTGCTCGCGCAGAAAATAAGATGGATATTAAACAGTTAAAATATTTAATCGCGCTCGACGAGACCCGCCACTTTGGTAAAGCGGCCTCGCAGTGCAACGTCACCCAGCCGACCCTCTCCATGCGCATCCGCAGCCTGGAAGAGGAGCTGGGGCTGGTGCTGATCGTGCGCGGGCAGCGCTTTGAAGGGTTTACGCCGGAGGGTGAACGCATCCTCGCGTGGGCCCGTGCCCTGCTGGCCGCGCACGACGGGTTACAGGCGGAAGCCGCGCTGTGTAAAGGCCAGGTGGTGGGCGAATTACGTCTGGGGATGGTGCCGCTGGCGAGCGTGGATCCGATGATCTTTATTCGCCTGCAGACGCGAAAATACCCGGAGCTGAGCTACAGCCTCTATTCCATGTCCTCAGCGCAGATTGCCGACGGCGTCAGCCGCAATCAGCTTGAGCTGGGAATTTGCTACCTCAACAGCATCGACACCAGCCTGTTTGACGTTATCCAGCTGCCAAAAACCAAGATGGGCCTGCTGCACGACGTCCGCCATTTTCAGCTCGGCCAGGCAACGCTGACGTGGCACGACCTGACGGATTTTCCGCTGGGGTTCCTGACCAAAGGGATGCATTACCGGGCGCATATGGAGGCCAGCTTTAAATCTGCAGGCATCGAACCGACGTCCGTTTTCGAGAGCGACTCGACGTTCCAGATCATTCAGGCGGTTCAGAGCGGCGTGTGCTGCGCCGTCATGCCGCTGAACAACGGGCTGGAGGCGCTGAACAGCAACTTCAGGATTGTCCCCATCGCCGACGCGAACATTGAGGCTCCCGTCGGCCTGATTATGCGCAGGCAGAAGCCGGTCTCCTCGCTGGCGCTGCGCTGCTTTACCGACGCGCAGGAGATTTATCACGCGGACAATGAGGCGTAGGCCTCGCGCGTCACCTCGCTAAAACCGTCGATCAACACCGCGTCGCGCACCTCCCGGTATTCCGGCGCATCCACCAGCTCGTGAAGCGCATCGCGAATAGCGTTAAGCGTTTCAGGTGAGGTGTTATGCGAGGTGATCAGCGGCAGTCCGGGCGTCAGCGGTGTGCGGTCAATGACTGCCAGTCCCGCAAGGCGTTCCGGCTCATGGCGCTGCAGCAGTGCCCAGGTCACGCAGTCGATGGCCGCGATATCCCCCGCCCCGCGTTTCACATCAATCAGCGACTGGCGATGGCTGCCGCTGAAGGACGTTTGCGCGAAAAAGAGACCGTCGCTCGCAAGGGGAGCCACTTTTTTTCGCAGCGCATTGTAGCCGGACTGGGAATCCGGGGAATTACAGACCGCCCGACGTCCGCGAAAATCCGCCAGCGTGAGGTGCCGATCTTCCTCGCGCACCGCCAGAAAGCTGCGGTACTGGATCCCTTCGCAGCCCGGTGCCGCGTAGTGAAAACAGCCGACCACCTGCACGTCCGGGAGCTGCGTGACCAGCGGATAACCGCAGGTCTGGCTGAGGATAAGCGCAGGCTGTTGCCAGTGGGTCAGCAGGTCGGACTCCGGCCAGCCGGGATCGCGATCGACGGTCACACCGCGCGCGGCCAGCAGCCCCTTTACCGCCACCCAGAGCGCGCGGGTATTGGCGCGATCCACGGCATACATGGGAAACGCCAGCAGGTTACTCATACCCTTCCCCCTGTTGTTTTGCGGGATGAACGGTGACGTCAACGGGCCTGACCCAGAACTGACGCAGCCATTCACCATAGCCTCTGACGAGAAAACCGTGGTTTCGCTGCTGGTACGCCTCCCGGTTTTGCTGGTAGATGGCCTTCAGCCCGTACCAGGGAACGCCCGGCAGATCGTGATGCACTGAATGGTAGTTGAGATTCAAAAACAGCACCCGCCAGAAAAGCCCGGCCTCGTTAATGACGGAGCGCGCCAGCGGGTCGTCCGCCGCGCGATGTTCGAAAAACGATCGGACCTTGGTCAGCGCCAGCGCCGGATAGCTGACGGCCAGCACAAACCAGACGGGTGAAAGACCGGTACGCGTCATCCAGGCGAAGAGCGCCACCAGCAGCAAAACGTGAACCAGCCACATCGCCATCGCCCTCAGGTGAAGGTGGCGAAATGCCGCCACGGCGCTGCCCAGCGTCTGCAGGATATCCAGTAGCGGGGCCAGTACCAGCCGCCCGGCGAAGGTATTCCGGGCGCGGATCGTACGCTTCTGCCAGGGGGAAAAGCGCGCCCAGCTCTCGTCGGTAAAATAGTATGACTCCGGGTCATCCACCGGATGGGTCAGGCTATGGTGCCGATGATGGGCAAGATGGGAGTCCCGGTACAAGCCATACGGATACCAGACCGCCAGCGGGAGCGTGCCGAACAGCTGGTTAAGCCAGGCAAAACGCGTGGGGTGCCCGTGGATCAGCTCATGCTGCAGGGACATGTACCAGGCGGTAAACCCGATGAGCAGCAGCGTGGCGGGCAGCAGGCCGAGCGTTTGCCAGAACGCCAGCGTGGCAAACCAGCCGGCATAAATCGTGATAATCAACAGCCACGTGGGCAGTTCGCTTCGCCATAAAAAACCCGATGCAAGGTGGCGGATTTGTTCGCGTTGTTGCGGATGTAAATAGAGGGAGCTTCGTTGACTCATTCCTTCAGACGCCGTTTCGCCAGAGATAATTCTCTGACGATCGGGGATAACGCCTGAAATAACAAAGAACTTAAATCGCATTGCTTTGCCAGAAACGTGGAGCACACGCGCTGCTTGACTTATTCTGTGATAAAGGTACTTTTCAGGACATGAAGAAGATCCTGATTATTGTTCCCGACGGCGGCATGCTGTTTGAAGCCGCCGGTATCGCCGACATTCTGATGCAGGCCAACCGGCTGCATCCGGAAGGGCTGGCGCATCCCCGCTACCGGATTATCATCGCCACCACCCAGCCTCACCAGGTGATCCACGGCCAGTCCGGCCTGAATCTGCTGGCGGACTATCGCCTGCCGGAGCTGGATCCGCGTGAACCGCTGGACACCATTATTATCACCGGACGCGGCATGAACGAGCAGGAGAGCACGGCGGTGGTGGACTGGCTGCACCTCGCTGCGCCGCACGCCCGGCGGGTAGCCTCTATCTGCGGCGGCGCGATGCTGCTGGCCCAGACCGGCCTGCTGGACGGTCGCAGGGCGACCACCCACTGGCGGCTGCTGGAGACGATGCAAGCCCAGTATCCGGCTATCCACGTCGAAGGCGGTCCGCTGTATATTCAGGATGGCCCCATCTGGACCTCCGGCGGCGTGAGTTCCGGGTTCGATCTGACCCTGGCGCTGGTGGAAGACGACTACGGATTTACCCTCGCCCGCGACGTGGCGCAGGATATGGTGATGTATCTGCGCCGTCCCGGCGGCCAGCTGCAGTTCAGCCGTTACAGCCTGAAGCAGCCCGGCACATCCGGTCCGATAAGCGAGCTGCAAACCTGGATCCTGCAAAACCTCACCGCCGACCTGTGCGTGGAAAATCTGGCCGAGAAAGCGGCAATGAGCCCGCGTAATTTCACCCGCGTGTTTACCCGCGACGCGGGAGTTTCTCCGGCCCGCTACGTGACCGAAGCGCGTCTGGCCGCGGCCCGCCAGCTGCTTGAGCAGACCCATGACTCCCTTGAGCGCGTTGCCGAGCAAAGCGGGTTTGGTACCAGCATTAACCTGCGCCGCATCTTTGAGAAACAGCTTCACCTCACGCCCGGCGAGTACCGCCAGCGCTTCCACTGCCGCAAGATGGCGTAATCTGATCCTTTTTTGTCGTTTACGCCAACCGGCCCGACGCCTACAGTGGCTCCAGACAACAGAGATAAGGAGTGCACCATGGTTAAGGTCGGTATTAACGGTTTCGGCCGTATCGGACGTAATTTCCTGCGCGCGGCGCTGGGCAACCCGGATCTGCAGATTGTGGCCATTAACGATCTGACGGACAGTAAAACCCTCGCCCATCTGCTGAAGCATGATTCCCTTCTGGGCAAACTGCCCGCGCCCGTTGAAGCGGCTGACGGCGCGCTGCAGGTAGACGGGCAGCGAATCGCCGTATTTAGCGAACGCGATCCGGCGAATATCCCTTGGCGTGACGTCGGCGTTGACGTGGTGATTGAGGCCACCGGCTTCTTTACCGAGCGGGAAAAAGCGGCGGTGCATATCACCCACGGCGGCGCCAAGCGCGTCATCATTTCCGCCCCCGGGAAGAACGACGACCTGACGATTGTGATGGGGGTTAATCACGAGCAGTACGATCCAGCCCGTCACGCGGTGGTGAGTAACGGGAGTTGCACCACGAACGGCCTGGCGCCTGCCGCTCAGGTGCTGCATCAGCAGTTCGGGATTGAGCATGGCCTGATGAACACCACGCATGCCTACACCAATAGCCAGGCGCTGCACGATCAGCCGGAGAAAGATCTGCGCGGCGCGCGCGCGGCGGCGCTGTCGATTGTGCCTTACTCCAGCGGCGCGGCAAAAGCGCTGGGGAAAGTGATCCCATCCCTTGACGGCAAACTGACCGGGTACTCCCTGCGCGTACCGGTGCCGGTGGTGTCGATTGTAGATTTAACGGTAACGCTGAGCCGTAACGTGACCGCCGAAGAGGTGAACGAAGCGTTCCGCAACGCGGCCGCCAGCGGGCCGCTGAAAGGTATTCTGGGCTATAGCGATGAACCGCTGGTCTCCAGCGATTACCAGGGCGACCCACGCTCCTCGATTATCGACGGGCTTTCCACGCTGGTGATTGGCGGGAACATGGTGAAGATCCTGGCGTGGTACGACAACGAGTGGGGCTTCTCTAACCGTCTGGTTGATCTGGCAGTGTGGATGGATAAGAAAGGGCTGTAAGTCTTACCGTGATGCCGGGTGGCGCTTGCGCTCACCCGGCAAATAATTCACTCCGCCTTCACTTTTACTCCCATAAACACAATTACCATCGCCGTTACCAGCAAAAGACCGCTTCCCGCGAATACGCCGCTGGCGCCGTTAAGATCAAACACTGCCCCACCTCCGGCCGCACCGGCGCTTATCGCCAGCTGAATTGAGGCCACCAGCAGCCCGCCTGCACTTTCGGCTTCATCCGGTACGGTGGTAGCAAGCCAGGTTGACCAGCCCACCGGAACCAGACCAAATGCAAAGCCCCACAGCGCGACCAGGAACCCGTCCAGCATCGCCAGATGACCAAACGCCACCATCGTGAGCGCGAGAACGCCCATCGCGAACGGCACCAGCGCCAGCGTCAGGCGCAGATTGCGTGCCAGCAGATGCCCGGCAACGGAGGTGCCGACAAAGTTGGCGAGCCCAAAGCCGAGCAGGATCAGCGAAATGGTCTCAACGCTCGCCTGCCCCACCGTTTCCAGGAACGGGCGCAGGTAGGTAAAGAAGGCGAAATGGCCGCTGAAGATCAGGATGGTCGCCAGCATGCCGCCGATCATCCCCGGATGACGCAGCACGCGGAACAGCGTACTCAGGCTGCCGCTGCTCTCCGGCTTCATGGACGGCAGGACCCAGAGCTGCCACAGCAGCGCCAGCATGCTCGGCAGAATGCAGAGAACAAAGACGTTGCGCCAGCCGATCAGGCTGCCCAGATAGCTGCCGAGCGGCGCCGCGACCACCGTGGCTATCGATACGCTGGAAAATATCACCGCCAGCGCCTTCGGCACTTTATCCGCCGGAACCAGACGCATCGTGGTCGCCGTCGACATCGCCCAGAATCCCCCGATGGCGATCCCCAGCAGCAGGCGGCCCATCAGCAGGACGTGCAGGTTGGGCGCAAAGGCAACCAGCAGGCTGGAGATAATTTGCAGCACCGAGAAAAACATCAGCACCCAGCGGCGGTCGATGCTTTTGGTCGCCGGCGTAATCAGCAGTCCGGTCACCAGCGCCACCAGCGCGGTGGCGGTGACGGCCTGTCCGGCCATTCCCTCACTCACGCCCAGGCTCGCGGCCATCGGCGTTAACAGGCTGGCGGGCAGAAATTCTGCCGTAATCAACCCAAACACCCCCAGCCCCAGTGAATAGACGGCCCGCCAGGCGGGTTTTGCAGGCGCTACCGCCTCGCTCGCCGCGACACATGAATTCATCTGTTTTTCTCCCGTTATAAAAATGTGACAACTGTCGCAAAAGCATAGAAGGTTCACCCTGGACGATCTATGACATATAATCTCCACTTATTGATTATTCGTCCGGAGTTGCGCCATGACCGTACAGTCACCCGATCTGATCAGCGAACTTTTACGCGGCATGCGTCTGTCAGGGGTGAAATACCGGCGGATCCAGGCCAGCGCGCCGTTTGGCGTCGCCTTCCATCAGGCGCCCGGTAGGGCGCAGTTTCATTTCGTGAGCCACGGCAGCGCCCTGCTGCGAATGGAGAGCGGTGCGGCCTTTCAGCTGAGCAGCGGAGACGCCCTCTTTATTCCAGGCGGCAATTCCCATGCCCTGCTCTCCGACGAGCGGGCCACCATTACCCCGGTCAGCGACTTTCCCAGCGAGCCTATCTGCAGCTCGGTGTGTGCCATCACCTGCGAGCCCTGCCCGGAAAGCGAGAACACCATCATCTTTAGCGGGTGCATGGATTTTGAGCTGGGCGGGATGCAGCCGCTGATCAAGGCGATGCCGGAAGTGATGATGGTCAGTCGGCTGATGTCCACCTGGCCGGAGATCCACCCGCTGCTGGCGGCGATGGAGCGGGAATCCGTGGCGCGTCAGGCCGGGTACGCCGGGATCCTTGCGCGTCTGGCCGACGTGGTGGCGGCGTTAATCGTGCGCGGCTGGGTTGAAGGCGGGTGTGGTAAAGCCACCGGCTGGGTGCAGGTTCTGCGTGACCCGCGCCTGAGCCGGGCCATTTACGCCATGCACCAGCAGCCCGGCCTGAACTGGAGCGTGGCGGATCTGGCAAAAGAAGCGGGCACGTCCCGTTCCGTGTTCGCCGAACGGTTCCTGGCCGCGACGGGAACCACCCCGGCAAAATATCTCAGCGAGTTGAGGATGCGACTGGCCATCCAGTACATTCGCCACGAAAATCAGCCGATTGAAACCGTCGCGCTGCGGCTGGGGTACGGCTCTCTGGCGGCGTTTAGCCGGGCATTTAAGCGCATCATTGGACATGCGCCGGGCACGCTGCGGGAAGCCAGCCAGACGCCGGAAGAGGTCTGACGGGCAGGCAATTATTAACGCGAAGCGGGCAATATTCGTCTAAGGTTTTCAGGTGATTGACAACAGCGGTCACGCTGTTTAGTGAAGACAGGAGACGAACTGATGATAAGACCTCGTACACTACGCCCCGCATTCTTGCCCCTTGCGTTAGGAGGCGCGCTGCTCGGCGTCACGACTTTCGGTTATGCCGACGATAGCCCCGCAGCCCAGACAACCTCACCCGATATTTTGCTGGGCCCTCTGTTTAACGATGTGCAAAGCGCCAAACTGTTTCCCGATCAGAAAACCTTCGCGGATGCCGTGCCCAAAAGCGACCCGCTAATGATTCTGGCGGATTACCGGATGCAGCACACGCAGTCCAGCTTTGACTTACGCCACTTTGTCGAGATGAACTTTACGCTCCCTGCGGAAGGGGAAAAATATGTTCCGCCTGCTGGACAAAGTTTACGTGAGCACATCGACGATCTCTGGCCCGTGCTGACGCGCACCACGGATAAAGCCAGCAACAAATGGGATTCCCTGCTGCCGTTACCCAAACCTTACGTTGTGCCCGGTGGACGTTTCCGCGAGGTCTACTACTGGGACAGCTATTTCACCATGCTGGGCCTGGCAGAGAGCGATCACTGGGACAAAATCAGCGACATGGTGGATAACTTTGCGTATGAGATTGATACCTTCGGCCACATTCCCAACGGCAACCGCAGCTATTACCTGAGCCGCTCCCAGCCGCCGTTTTTCTCAATGATGGTTGAACTGCTGGCGACCCACGACAGCGATGCGCTGAAGAAGTACCGCCCGCAGATGGAGAAAGAGTATGCCTACTGGATGGACGGCGTCGACGCCCTTCAGCCGGGGCAGGCTAACAAACGCGTGGTGAAACTGGACGACGGCGCTATCCTCAACCGCTACTGGGACGACCGCGACACCCCGCGCCCGGAGTCCTGGCTTGACGACGTGAATACCGCCAAAAGTAACCCTAACCGGCCTGCGACCGAGATCTACCGTGATTTGCGTTCCGCTGCGGCCTCGGGCTGGGACTTTAGCTCCCGCTGGATGGACGATCCGCAAAAGCTCGGCACCATCCGAACCACCAGCATTGTCCCCGTGGACCTGAACGCCCTGATGTTCAAGATGGAAAAACTGCTGGCGCGGGCAAGCCAGGAGAGTGGCGACGCCGCCAGCGCAAGCAAATACGAGGCGCAGGCGACGGCGCGTCAGAAAGCCATCGAGAGCCACCTGTGGAATGATAAAGAGGGCTGGTACGCGGATTACGATCTGAAAAGCAAGAAGGTACGCAATCAGCTCACGGCAGCAGCCCTGTTCCCGCTTTACGTGAAGGCGGCGGCGCAGGATCGGGCCGATAAAGTCGCCGCGGCAACTTCATCGCGCCTGTTGAAGCCGGGCGGTATTGCGACCACCACCGTCAATAGCGGCCAGCAGTGGGATGCGCCAAACGGCTGGGCCCCGCTGCAGTGGGTGGCCGCGGAAGGGCTGCAGAATTACGGACAGGAGAAGGTCTCAATGGACGTGACCTGGCGCTTCCTGAAGAACGTTCAGCATACTTACGACCGCGAAAAGAAACTGGTCGAGAAGTATGACGTGTCGACAACCGGTACGGGCGGCGGCGGCGGTGAGTATCCGCTGCAGGACGGCTTCGGCTGGAGCAACGGCGTGACGCTGAAAATGCTGGATCGGGTCTGTCCGAAAGCAAAACCGTGCGACAGCGTGCCGGAGAATCAGCCTGCGGCGAATGATGAGGCTGCGCCGGTGAAAGCTGCTGCACAGTGAGGGTATTGCCGGGTGTCGGCTACGCCTTACCCGGCCTGCGCGTGCTGGCTCTCTCCCTCCGGGAGAAGGTTAGCCAGTAAGTTTTGAGCAGAAGCAATAACGTTGTTTCAGAACGCCTGAACGCTTTCAGCGATGCCATGGTCCGGCTGTAAATCGCTGAGGCATTTCCTTCCGGCCGGGGCGAGGCGCATGGATGCGCCGAGAGGGCGGGCTTTACAGGGATGTTACCTCCGCCCGTCCCCGATAAGCCGGAAGGAATACGCCGAGGGCACCGCGAAGCGGCGATTTACCGCCGGGAGCCCGGGTTGCCAGGGTGGCGGCGACTGAGCCACCCTGGCACGTTCACCGGTCACATCGTTACAGAGTAGCAAGGAACATAAAGTGAACGGAATGACCACCACAGCCGTATGTTCCCCCTCACCCCAGCCCTCTCCCTCAAGGGAGAGGGGGCAGTCCGATTGCGCATTTTTGACGGGGTTTCCCTGGTTCCTTAGAAACTATAACTCGCCCCTAACTGATACGTCCTGTCACGTCCAATCCAGCAGTTGGTCGCGTCGTAGCAGGTCAGCGTCTCTTTGTTGGTGATATTCTGCGCGCTGGCTTTGAGCGTTAACCCTGCCAGCGAGGGCAGGATTTCGCCCATCCGGTACGAGGCCGCCAGATCGTACTGCGTAGTGCCGCCCAGTTTTCCCGCATCGTTTGCCGGAGAGATTTCCATCGGCCCGGTGTAGCGTGCGCCCGCTCCCAGCATCAGTCCTTTCAGCGGCGTATTTTCAAAGGTGTAATCCCCCCAGAGGTTGAAGGCATTCTCCGGGACCTGCGTTGGACGTTTACCTTTGTACTTGTCATCTTCCCGGTTTATCGCGTGGGTGTACGCATAGTTGGCAATCAGCGTCAGGTTGTCCGTCGGACGGCTGATGGCGGACAGCTCTGCCCCTTTGGATTCCACTTCCCCGGTCTGACGATAGTTCAGGAAGCCCGGATCGGAGGTGACGACATTTTTCTGCCGGATGTTAAACACCGAGGCGGTAAAGGTGGTGGCGTAGTCGGCCAGCAGATATTTCACCCCGCCCTCCACCTGCTTGCTGGTGGTCGGTTTGACGTCTTTCGCCACGAGCGTGCCCTGCGGTGATACCGGCGCAAAACCTTCTGAATAGCTGATAAACGGCGACAGACCGTTATCGAAGGCGTAAAGCGCGCCCAGGCGTTTGGTGACGCGATCCTGCGACACCCAGGCTTTATCACCGTTTTGCAGGTAGTTGGTGGTGACGGAGCGGTAATCGTCGTAGCGCAGGCTGCCCAGCAGGTTGAGGCCGCCAAATTCAACCTGATCCTGCAGGTAGTAACCGTTTTGCTGGTAGCTGAGACGGTTTTTCTGGGCGGTATAGAGCCCCAGCGCGCTTTCCTGGATCTGCGAATAGTCAGGATACCGCATATCGATACCCGGCGTGGCCGACGCGTAGCGATAGTGGAAATGGGAGTTCAGCTTCTGATAGTCAAACCCGGCCAGCAGATGGTGTTTCCACTCGCCCAGCGCAACGGTTTTGGTCACCTGGTTGTCGATGTTGAAGCTCTTAAGGTCTTCATCGGTGGTGTAGGCAAAGCGGTTGAGCTGATACACCTCGCTTCCCGTCCCTGTCGCGTAGACGCTGCGCTGGTGGGTATCGACGTCGAAATAGCGCGCCTTCTGGTTAAAGCCCCAGCCGCTGTCAAACTCATGTTCAAAGCTGTAGCCCAGCATCCACTGACGCTGCTTAAACCCGCTCCACTCATCTCCGGCGTAATCGCGCTTGCCCGCATATTTCGAGCGCAGGTAGGCGAGCGGCAGCGGGTTAGACGGCGTCAGGCTCGGGGTGTTTTGCGCCAGCGCGTCCAGGGTGAGTCGGGTTTTGCTGTCCGGCTGCCAGGTGACGGACGGAGCAACCAGGTAGTTTTCATACCGGGTGGTGTGCGGCTGATCGTCGTTTTCCGTGGCTTTGCCCAGCAGACGGTAGTTCCAGTCGCTGTCGGCAATCTGCCCGGTTGAATCGAGATAGCCCTCTTTCAGATTACGGTTTCCGGTATTAACGCCGATCTCCGTCCGCGCTTCCCGCTGCGGTTTTTTACTTTGAATATTCACCAGCCCACCCGGCGAACCGCCGCCGTAAAGGACCGATGAGGGGCCTTTCAGGATATCAACGCTGTCGATCAGCAGCGGATCGATGCGCGCTTTGGTATTGCCGGTGACGTTATAGGGCAGCTGCAGCCCGTTGTAGAACTCCTGGTCAACGGTAAAGCCACGAATTTTATATTCGCTCATGTAGGAGGTATTTCCCCGCACCTCGGTTGAGACGCCCGGGGCATAGCGCAGGATTTCATTCACCGAATTCGCGTGACGCTTTTCAATTTCCGGCGCAGAGAGGGTCGTGATGACCTGCGGCGTTTTACTTTCGGCAACGGCCGATTTCGTGGCGCTGTTCGTCCAGGCCGGCAGCGCGCTGCCCTGCTCTGAACCTGTGACGACGATGGTGGATTCTTCGGCGAACGCCGGGACCTGCAATGCCAGCGTGACGGCCCCTGCCAGGGCGCAAAGCGTAAAACGTGAGGTATTCATAATGTCGTCTTGTTGTTAGATGCAATACGGAACGACAATTATTATCATTTAGATTAACAAATCAATACTCCGGCAAAAAAACGGCCCTCCGCAGAGAGCCGTTCATGTCAATTTATGCTCGTCGCAGTAACCTGAATATGCCCAGCACCACAATGGCACCCACGACAGCGACCAGAAAACTGTGCAGGTCGAAACCACTTATGTTGCCTCCAAAGCCAAACATCGTCGCCAGCCAGCCGCCCACAACCGCACCAACGACCCCGAGTACACAGGTCAAAATAAAGCCGCCGCCATCGTTTCCCGGCATGATCAGTTTAGCGATAGCGCCAGCAATAAGACCAAAGATAATCCAGGCGATGATACCCATAGCGATGCCCTCTTGCAGGTTTAACGCGTGCGCAGAAAACCTTCTGCACAGCTAACTTAAGTATAGGTCATCGCCGGAAAACCATTTTCATCTCACCGACTTATCTTTGCTTAAACAGGCAAAAAAAACTCACCGGTTTGTATTAAGTTTCATTGCAGATTGCCGATAACGCTAAGACAGTCCGTCATCTATCAAGGAGCCATCCGGCGTGAGTCATTACAGTGAGCAGTTCCTCAAGCAAAATCCGCTGGCTGTATTAGGGGTATTACGCGACCTGCAAAAAGGTGAAGTGCCGCTGCGCATCAGCTGGTCGAATAATCAGTTCATCAGCAAGATCCTTGACGCCTCGCAGGATCGGCTGGTGATTGATTTAGGCAGTCAGGAGTATGAAAACCGCGCGGCGCTAAAAGCGGAGAATATCGCGGTGATGGCCGAAACGCAGGGCGCCAAAGTAGAATTTGTCCTGTCGCGGCTGGAACTGAGCGAATATCAGGGACTGCCGGCTTTTGTTACCCCGCTTCCGACCAATCTCTGGTTTGTTCAGCGTCGTGAATATTTCCGCATCAGCGCCCCGCTTCACCCCGCCTATTTTTGTAAGGCCAAAATGCCGGACAAAAAAGAGATCCGCTTCCGCCTCTTCGATCTGTCGCTCGGCGGCATGGGCGCGCTGATGGATACGCCGAAACCGGACGGGCTGGTAGAGGGCATGCGGTTTACGCAAATTGAACTGGATATGGGGGGCTGGGGTCGCTTTTATTTCGATGCGCAGCTGATTGCCATCAGCGACCGCACCGTCGTGGACAGCAAAAATGAAACTATCACCACGCCGCGTCTGAGCTTCCGTTTCCTCAACGTCGGGCCCGGCGCAGAGCGTGAGCTTCAGCGTATTATCTATTCCCTGGAGCGGGAGGCGCGGGAACGCGCAAATAAAGTTCTGTGAAGAAATCGGGCAGCGTGACCGCCGCCCGTCTGCGGCATTACATGGCATCCATCGCTTTCTGTACTTTCCAGATATAACGAGGCGCCTGTGGTGCCGGGTGATTTTTCGCCACATGCTCAAAGAATTCGTCTTTGTCCATGTCGTTAATCTCTTCTATCGCCTCTTTGCGGTCAGAGGAGAAGGTTCTGAGCAACGCGCCGGCACCGTTAACGTAAGACACCACCAGCGCGTACTGCATCACCTCCGGATCCTTAATCCCCTTCAGCACGCCATGCTCCATAATGCTCAGATAGGCCGTGCCCATTGAAATGTTGCGTTCCGGGTTTTTCAGCTCGCTGGTCGACGGCTGGCCGCTCCAGCCCATGTAGCGATAAACCTCTCTCCCCGCCGTTGACGCTTTAAGCTGCATCAGCCCCACCGCGTTGGATTTGCTGACAAGCGTGGGATTACCGCCGGACTCCACCGCAATGATCGCCGTGATGAGACGCGGGCTTACGCCCCAGGCCTTCCCGGCTTGCTCACTGATCGGCATCCACTGCATGGCCCGTTTCACCGGCACTTCCGGGTTCCAGGGCGGGTTTTGATAATCATGTTTTGAACTACAGCCAGCGAGCAACACAATCAAAAAAGCAAACCATCTCAATTTCACGTCATCTATCCTTATAGCCGGTCATCGCGGTGCGCCGCCTCTTGAAGCAGGCAGCGTATAAGCGGCATGATATAGACAATTAGTTTCTCATTCAGCAAGGAATTGCCATGTCTCAGTTTCATCTTATCGCGCCGTCGGGCTACTGCATTAACCAGGACGCGGCGCAGCGGGGCGTTCAGCGTTTGCTGGAATCTGGCCATCAGGTAGAAAATCAGACGATTATCCTCCGCCGCCAGCAGCGTTTTGCCGGTACCGAAGCGCAGAGGCTGAATGATATCAATAGTCTGGTGAACCTGACGGGCGAAAACCGGATTGTGCTTGCGGTGCGCGGCGGATACGGTGCGAGCCGGCTGCTGGAGAGCATTGACTGGCAGGGGCTGGCGCTGCGCCAGCAGCAGGATCCGCTGCTGATCTGCGGCCACAGCGATTTCACCGTCATCCAGCTCGGGCTGCTGGCTCTGCATAACGTCATCACGTTTAGCGGCCCGATGCTGGCCGGTAACTTCGGCGCACCGGAGCTGGACGCGTTCACCGTGGAACATTTCTGGCGCGCGCTGCGTAACCCTACCTACAGCGTGGAGTGGCAAGGCAATGGACCGCACTGGGAGTGTGAAGGCCAGCTCTGGGGGGGTAACCTGGCGATGCTGGTCTCGCTCATCGGCACGCCGTGGATGCCGCAAATCGAGGACGGCATTCTGGTGCTGGAAGATATCAACGAACATCCGTTCCGCGTCGAGCGCATGCTATTGCAGCTTTATCATGCCGGTATTCTTGAACGCCAGTCCGCGGTTGTGCTGGGCAGCTTCAGCGGCTCTGCCCCGAATGACTATGACGCGGGTTACTCCCTTGAGACCATGGTCGACTTCGTTCGCTCGCGGCTGGATATTCCGGTCATCACCGGTCTCGATTTCGGCCACGAGCAGCAAACCGTGACCCTGGCGCTGGGGGCGCACGCCACCCTGATCCACAATGATTCCGGCAGTCGGCTGACCATCAGCGGTCATCCTGTCATAAAGGCATAAAAAAGCCGTTATACCCCCTTAATAAAACGCTGTTGCCGTTGTTAATATGTTAGGATTTTAGTAACAGCGTTAACATTGAGGTGGGAGTAAGAGAACATTGGATGCCGCAGCGATAATCAGCCTTTTCATTTTGGGTTCCGTCCTTGTAACCAGCAGTATTTTATTAAGTTCATTTTCATCGCGTCTCGGCATACCTATTCTTGTCATTTTCCTCGCCATCGGCATGCTGGCCGGCATTGATGGCATTGGCGGTATCCCTTTCGATAACTACCCCTTCGCCTACATGGTGAGTAACCTCGCGCTGGCGGTGATCCTGCTGGACGGCGGGATGCGCACCCAGGCAAGCTCCTTCCGCGTGGCCTTAGGGCCTGCGCTGTCGCTCGCCACGGTCGGCGTGTTGATTACCTCCGGCCTCACCGGAATGATGGCCGCGTGGCTTTTCCATCTCAATATCATGGAAGGTTTGCTGATTGGCGCCATCGTGGGCTCAACCGATGCGGCAGCGGTGTTTTCCCTGCTCGGCGGAAAAGGGCTTAACGAACGCGTTGGCTCCACGCTTGAGATTGAATCCGGCAGTAACGATCCGATGGCGGTATTTCTCACCATTACGCTTATCGAGATGATTCAGCAGCATGAAAGCGGGCTGAGCTGGATGTTTGCGTTACATATCCTGCAGCAGTTCGGTCTGGGGATCGTCATCGGCCTGGCGGGGGGATACCTCTTACAGCAGACGATCAACCGCATCTCGCTGCCCGCGGGGCTTTACCCCCTGCTGGCGCTGAGCGGCGGCATTCTCATTTTTGCCGTCACCACCGCAGTGGACGGCAGCGGTATTCTCGCGGTCTATCTCTGCGGGTTCCTGATGGGCAACCGCCCTATTCGCAACCGGCATGCCATTTTGCAGAACTTCGACGGTCTGGCGTGGCTGGCGCAAATCGGCATGTTTCTGGTGCTGGGCCTGCTGGTTACGCCATCGGACCTGCTGCCGATCGCCGTTCCGGCGCTGCTGCTGTCCGCGTGGATGATCTTCTTCGCCCGTCCGCTGTCGGTATTTGCAGGCCTGCTGCCGTTTCGCGGCTTCAACCTGCGCGAGCGGGTGTTTATCAGCTGGGTGGGCCTGCGCGGCGCGGTGCCGATTATCCTTGCGGTGTTCCCGATGATGGCCGGTCTGGATAACGCGCGGCTGTTCTTTAACGTGGCGTTCTTCGTGGTGCTGATTTCCCTGCTGTTCCAGGGAACCTCGCTCGGGTGGGCGGCGAAAAAAGCCAAAGTGGTGGTCCCGCCCGTGGGCTGGCCGGTCTCCCGCGTGGGGCTCGATATTCATCCGGAGAACCCGTGGGAACAGTTTGTCTATCAGCTGAGCGCCGACAAATGGTGCGTGGGAGCCTCGCTGCGCGATTTGCACATGCCGACCGAAACGCGCATTGCCGCCCTGTTCCGCGATAATGTCCTGCTGCACCCTACCGGCAGCACCCGCCTGCGCGAGGGGGATATTCTTTGCGTGATTGGTCGCGAGCGTGACCTGCCGGCGCTGGGCAAGCTGTTCAGCCAGTCGCCTCCGGTGGCGCTGGACCAGCGCTTCTTCGGCGATTTTATTCTGGAAGCCAGCGCCAAATTTGCGGATGTCGCGCTGATTTACGGCCTGGATGAAGGTGCTGAAGACGGTGATAACCCGCAAACGCTGGGCGAAATCATCCAGCAGCGGCTTGGCGCTGCCCCGGTCGTGGGGGATCAGGTAGAGTTTGCCGGGATGATCTGGACCGTTGCCGAAAAAGAAGATAACGCGGTGCGGAAAGTCGGTTTGAGGCCGATGGAAGAGGAAGCGGAGTAGTTTTTTTGCCGGGTGGCGGCTTCGCCTTACCCGGCTTACAAAACCCTCGAACGTAGGCCGGGTAAGGGTTAGCGCCACCCGGCTAACATAAGTTACACCGTCACAACCGGCACTCTTGGTGCCAGCGCGCACATCAATTCATACCCCACCGTGCCCGCCGCGGCAGCAACGTCGTCAATCTTAACTTCGTTACCCCACAGCTCGACGGGTGAGCCAATGCCCGCCTGCGGGCATGGCGTCAGGTCAACGGCCAGCATATCCATAGATACGGTGCCCACCGTTCCCGTGCGGACCCCATCGACCCAGACCGGCGTGCCGGTCGGCGCGATGCGCGGGTAGCCGTCGGCATAACCGCCCGCCACGATGCCAATCCGCTGCTCGCCCTTTGCCCGGTAGCGGCTGCCGTAGCCCACCGTGTCCCCGGCCTTCAGCGTCTGCACGCCAATGATTTCACTGCGCAGGGTCATGACCGGCTTAAGGCCGCTGTTGGCGATATCCTGCCACTGACCAGAGGGAGACGCACCGTACAGAACGATCCCCGGACGCACCCAGTTATAGTGCGCCTCGGGATGCCACAGCGTGGCCGCCGAGTTCGACAGCGAGCGCGGGCAATCCAGCCCTTCTGCCGCCTGCTCAATGCGGACCATGGCATCGGCAATACCGTCGGGTTTTTCCGCGTCGGCAAAATGCGCCATCAGCGTCATTTCGCCCACGTTTTTCATGGCGCGCAGCTGCTGCCAGACCGTATGCACCCGCTCAGGCTGAAAGCCCAGGCGGTTCATGCCGCTGTTCACCTTGAGGTAGATATCCAGCGGAGCATGGAGCTTCGCATCCTGGATCGCCTTAATCTGCCAGTTGCTGTGAACGCTGGTGGTCAGACGGTACTTGTCCAGCAGCGGCAGATCGTCCGCGTGGAAGAAGCCTTCCAGCAGTAGAATCGGCCCTTTCCAGCCGCGCTCGCGCAGCAGAATGGCCTCTTCCAGATTCAGAAGCGCAAAGCCGTCGGTTGCGCTCAGCGCGCTCCAGATACGGTCGATACCATGGCCGTAGGCATTCGCTTTCACCACCGACCAGACGCGCGAACCCGGTGCCGCCCGACGAACAATTTGCAGATTATCCTTCAGGGCCTGCAGGTTCAGCTGGGCCAGAACAGGACGGGACATGACAACTCCTTAGCTATGCGCGCCGTGCAGGTGCTGTGGACGCGAAGGCGTAAACCCCGATTGATAGCGTGCGGCGCTTAAATCGTCAAACGGAATTGCCGGCGTGCGCCCGGAAATCAGGTCGCTCAGCAGCTGGCCCGATCCGCAGGCCATCGTCCAGCCGAGCGTGCCGTGTCCGGTATTGGTCCACAGGTTTTTGAACGGCGTGCGGCCTACGATCGGCGTGCCGTCCGGGGTCATCGGACGCAGGCCGGTCCAGAACGTCGCCTGCTCAACAAAACCGCCGCGCGGGAAGAGATCGCCCACGACCATCTCCAGCGTTTCACGACGCGGCTTCAGCAGCTCGGTGTTGAAGCCGACAATTTCCGCCATGCCGCCTACGCGAATGCGGTTGTCGAAGCGGGTAATGGCGATTTTGTAGGTTTCATCCAGAATGGTCGATACAGGTGCGCCACTCTCTTCTTTCACCGGAATGGTCAGCGAGTAGCCCTTCAGCGGATAAACCGGAATGTCGAGAATGCCTTTCAGCATGGCGGTGGAGTACGAACCAAACGCCATCACGTAGGCATCGGCTTTGATCACCTCGTCGCCGCACTTCACGCCGTAAATTTTTTCGCCTTCCGACAGCAGCTTGTCGACGGAGGTGTTAAAGCGGAACTTCACTCCCGCCTGCTCGCACATTTGCGCCAGACGTTGCGTAAAGAGCTGGCAGTCGCCGGTTTCGTCATTCGGCAGGCGCAGGCCGCCGGTCAGCTTGTGCGCCACTTCCGCCAGCGCCGGTTCAACCTGGCCAAGCTGGCTGGCTTCAAGGAGCTGGTACGGTACGCCCGCATCTTCCAGCACGGCGATATCGCGGGTGGCATTCTCGTACTGTTGCTCGGTGCGGAACAGCTGCAGCGTCCCGCCCTGACGGCCTTCGTACTCAATCCCCGTCGACGCGCGCAGCGCTTTCAGACAGTCGCGGCTGTATTCCGCCAGGCGCACCATGCGCCCTTTGTTCTCCATGTAGTGGCGGGTGTCGCAGTTGCGCAGCATCTGCCACATCCACTTCAGCTGGAACTGCGTGCCGTCAAGGCTGATGGCCAGCGGCGCATGGCGCTGGAACATCCATTTAATCGCTTTCAACGGAACGCCCGGCGCAGCCCACGGCGCCGCATACCCCGGAGAGATTTGCCCGGCGTTCGCCGCGCTGGTTTCAAGCGCGGGACCGGATTCACGATCGATAACGGTTACGTCATGTCCCGCCTGACTTAAATACCAGGCGCTGGTTACCCCAACGACACCACTTCCCAGTATGACAACACGCATAGCCACTCCATTATGTGCAAAAGAACAATCTTCTAATTACAGATTGATAACCTAGTTGAAAATATTATTCAACATACGACTTTTTTATGGTGACTTACCTCACACATCCCCCAGCATCAGGGGATAGTGCTAATTTGGGATCTCCTGCTGCGCGTTATTTTTAACCAGCATAATATGCTGAGGCATACCGTTTTTTTGCCGTATCAAAAACGCGAAATCGCAAAGAAAAAATTTCTGCCCCAGCACGCTTTTTAACACGTTGATCTATGCTTGAAAGGAGGCTCTCCAGACAGAGAGAGCACCCACAACGAGGGCGCGCTAATGGCTACTATTGATTCCCTGAACAAGGACAACACACGTCTGAGCGATGGACCCGACTGGACCTTCGAGCTGCTGGATGTTTACCTCGCCGAAATCGACCGGGTCGCAAAGCTGTATCGTCTGGATACCTATCCCCATCAGATTGAAGTCATTACGTCCGAACAGATGATGGACGCCTACTCCAGCGTCGGGATGCCGATTAACTATCCGCACTGGTCGTTTGGTAAAAAATTTATTGAAACGGAACGGCTGTATAAGCACGGCCAGCAGGGGCTGGCGTATGAGATTGTGATTAACTCCAATCCGTGTATTGCCTATTTAATGGAAGAGAACACCATTACCATGCAGGCGCTGGTGATGGCGCATGCCTGCTACGGGCATAACTCATTTTTCAAGAATAACTACCTGTTCCGCAGCTGGACGGACGCCAGCTCCATCGTCGATTACCTGATCTTCGCCCGCAAATACATTACCGACTGCGAAGAGCGCTACGGCGTGGACGAAGTGGAAAAACTGCTCGACTCCTGCCACGCGCTGATGAACTACGGCGTGGACCGCTATAAACGCCCGCAGAAAATCTCCCTGCAGGAGGAGAAAGCCCGACAGAAAAGCCGCGAAGAGTACCTGCAAAGCCAGGTGAACATGCTGTGGCGTACCCTGCCGAAGCGTGAGGAGGAAAAAACGATCGCCGAAGCACGTCGTTACCCGTCCGAGCCGCAGGAAAACCTGCTCTATTTTATGGAGAAGAACGCCCCGCTGCTGGAGCCGTGGCAGCGTGAGATCCTGCGCATCGTGCGCAAGGTGAGCCAGTATTTTTACCCGCAAAAGCAGACGCAGGTCATGAACGAAGGCTGGGCGACCTTCTGGCACTACACCATTCTTAACCATCTGTACGACGAGGGAAAAGTGACCGAGCGGTTCATGATGGAATTCCTCCACAGCCATACCAACGTGGTGTTCCAGCCGCCCTACAACAGCCCGTGGTACAGCGGGATTAACCCGTATGCGCTTGGCTTCGCCATGTTCCAGGATATTAAGCGCATCTGCCAGTCGCCGACGGAAGAAGACAAGTACTGGTTCCCGGATATCGCCGGTTCTGACTGGCTGGAAACGCTGCACTTTGCGATGCGCGACTTTAAGGACGAGAGCTTCATCAGCCAGTTTATGTCGCCGAAGATCATGCGTGATTTCCGCTTCTTCACCGTGCTGGACGACGACCGCAACAACTATCTGGAGATCTCCGCAATCCACAACGAAGAGGGGTACCGTGAGATCCGCTCTCGCCTCTCTTCCCAGTACAACCTGAGCAACCTTGAGCCGAATATTCAGGTGTGGAACGTCGATTTGCGCGGCGACCGCTCCCTGACGCTGCGCTATATCCCGCACAATCGCGCGCCGCTGGATAAAGGGCGTAAAGAGGTGCTGAAGCACGTGCATCGCCTGTGGGGTTTTGACGTGCAGCTGGAGCAGCAGAATGAAGACGGGAGCGTCGAGCTGCTGGAACGTTGCCCGGCGCGGTTGAATACGCTGTAGCGCCACCGGGCGAAAAAAAACCTCTCGTATGAGAGGTTTTTCTTTTAGCGGGTCTGAATCGCTAAATCACCCGGCAGCGTTTTCTGCATACGGTGCCAGATTTCACCGGAATCGTGACCGTAGCGGCGCACCGTCTCATAAACCTGATCGTGCAGGCCTTCGGTACAGAGCTTGCTCAGCTTATGGTAGAAGCCCAGCGCCAGGCTACGCGCTTCCGGATTGGCAAAGTAGTGGCGGCCAATGCGGGTATAAAGCCCTTTCATACCGTTGAGGATCAGGCCATACACCGGGTTGCCGGAGGCAAACGCCAGGCCGCGAAACACGTTGTAATCGAGGGTGGCAAAAGCATCGGCGTGATCTTCCACCTCGTTCGCTGTGGCAAGCACCGCAAGGGCGTCTTCCGGATGCTGACGGAAAGCGGTACGAATAAAGATCGTCGCGATGTTGGTGCGAACGGAGAGCAGATTATCAATGAGCTGCGGCACGCTTTCATGGTCGAGACGCGCCAGCGTTTCAAGAATGTTCAGCCCGGACGTTTCCCAAAAGTTGTTCACTTTCGTAGGCTTACCGTGCTGGATCGTCAACCAGCCATCGCGCGCCAGCCGCTGAAGCACTTCACGCAGCGTGGTGCGAGTGACGCCAATCAGTTCAGAGAGTTCGCGTTCAGCCGGAAGAATGGACCCCGCAGGGAAACGATTATTCCAGATGCTTTCAATGATGTACTCTTCCGCGAAACCCGCCGGGCTCTGCGCCTTAATGACCATAGTGAGATTTCCATTACACAGCTTTAGCAAATTGGACTCATCATACCAGAGGCACGCAGTAGCAGGTAGCGCGGCAAAGAGAGAAAAGAGGGATCGCCGTTTCATTTTTGTGAAATTTACAATGCAGCCTTATCCGCCTCCAGGCCGTGATTTTTGCGTATACTGATGTTTTGTCTTACTTGACGGGAAGGACGTCTGTTGTGGAAATTTCTTTTGGGCGCGCGCTATGGCGCAATTTTTTAGGCCAGTCTCCTGACTGGTATAAACTGATACTGTTGGTTTTCCTGGTCGTTAATCCCATCATTTTTAGCGTGAATCCCTTTATCGCCGGCTGGCTGCTGGTGGCGGAGTTTATCTTCACCCTGGCCATGGCGCTGAAATGTTATCCCCTGCTGCCGGGTGGATTGCTGGCGTTTGAAGCCGTCGTCATCGGTATGACCAGCGCCGAGCATGTCAAAGCAGAGCTGGCGTCTAATCTCGAAGTGCTTCTGCTGCTGATCTTTATGGTGGCGGGTATCTACTTTATGAAACAGCTGCTGCTGTTCATCTTCACGCGCCTGCTGCTCAGCATTCCGTCGAAAATGTTCCTCTCGCTGGCGTTTTGCCTTGCCGCCGCCTTCCTGTCAGCCTTCCTGGATGCGCTGACGGTCGTCGCGGTAGTGATCAGCGTCGCGGTTGGGTTTTACGGTATTTATCACCGCGTGGCCTCCTCTCGCCCAAATGAGGACCTGCAGGATGACAGCCACGTCGAGGCGCATAACCGTGACGTGCTGGAACAGTTCCGCGCGTTTCTGCGCAGCCTGATGATGCATGCCGGCGTGGGTACCGCCCTGGGCGGCGTGATGACCATGGTGGGCGAGCCGCAAAACCTGATCATTGCCAAAGCGGCGGGCTGGCACTTCGGTGATTTTTTCCTGAGAATGGCCCCGGTGAGCGTACCGGTGCTGATCTGCGGGCTGGCGACCTGTCTGCTGGTGGAAAAATTTCGCCTCTTTGGCTATGGGGCCCAACTCCCGGAGCCGGTACGTCAGGAACTGCATAAATTCGATCTGCAGAGCCGACGCCAGCGGACCCGCCAGGAGACGCTGCGCCTGATTGCTCAGGGGATCATCGGCGTCTGGCTTATCGCCGCGCTGGCGTTTCATCTTGCCGAAGTGGGGCTGATAGGCCTGTCAGTCATTATTCTCGCCACCACCTTTACTGGCGTGACGGACGAACATGCCATCGGTAAAGCGTTTACCGAAGCCCTGCCGTTTACCGCCCTGCTGGCGGTGTTCTTTGCGGTCGTGGCGGTGATTATCGACCAGCATCTCTTCGCGCCGATTATTGCCTTTGTATTACAGGCATCACCGGATGCTCAGCTGTCGCTGTTTTACCTGTTTAACGGCCTGCTCTCGTCAATCTCAGATAACGTCTTTGTCGGGACGGTCTACATCAACGAGGCCAAAGCCGCTATGGAGCAAGGCGTTATCAGCGCCGGACAGTTTGAGCTACTGGCCGTGGCGATCAATACCGGCACCAACCTTCCGTCGGTGGCGACGCCAAACGGCCAGGCCGCCTTCCTGTTCCTGCTGACCTCCGCTCTCGCGCCGCTCATACGTCTTTCTTATGGCCGGATGGTGTGGATGGCGCTGCCCTACACGCTGGTGCTCACGATCGTGGGATTGCTTTGCGTCAAAATTACCCTCATTCCCTGTACGCAATGGCTGGTACAAGCGGGTATACTTGCGGCGCAGTAAACTATGCATCTCGGGCAGTTCGCTGCCCGTTTGCCTTTTCGCACGATAAACATCCAATTACGTTTTATTTCGCCAGGTACAGGTGGCGCGATAAACGAATTCGTTTACACTGCGCTTTCTAAGCATGTTCCAGGGAAATGATTATGTTGAGATTTTTAAACCAGTGCTCCCGCGGTCGCGGAGCGTGGTTGTTAATGGCCCTGACCGCCTTTGCGCTGGAAATGGTCGCGCTGTGGTTCCAGCACGTAATGGGACTGAAACCTTGCGTGCTTTGTATTTACGAACGCTGCGCGCTGTTCGGCATTATGGGGGCGGGCCTGGTGGGCGCGATTGCGCCGAAGTCGCCGCTTCGCTATGCCGCTATCGCGATCTGGCTGTACAGCGCCTGGAAAGGGATTGAACTCTCCTGGCAGCACACCATGATGCAGCTGCATCCGTCGCCGTTTATGACCTGCGATTTTGCCGCCCGCTTCCCGAGCTGGCTGCCGCTGGATAAATGGCTGCCGCAGGTGTTTGTCGCATCCGGTGACTGCTCCGTTCGTCAGTGGGAATTCCTGACGCTGGAGATGCCGCAGTGGCTGGTAGGCATTTTTGCCGCCTACTTCATCGTGGCGCTGCTGGTGCTGATCGCTCAGCCGTTCAAACCGAAGAAACGCGACCTCTTTGGGCGCTAAGTTGCCCGGCGGCACTTCGCTTGCGCGGGCCTACGGTTTTGTAGGTCGGGTAAGCGCAGCGCCACCCGACACAACCGCGCATAATAAAAAACCCGCTTCGGCGGGTTTTTTAATCTCAACGGGTCGGGTGATTCATGATGTGATCTTCCCAGTCCCGCACCTCGGACTCTTTCACCGCAATGTGGCGCACAGAGATACGCTCGCCGTGCATCGCCGCTTTTGAACCGGTTAACAACGGATGCCAGTCAGGCAGACCTTTCCCTTCCGCCAGCAGGCGATACGCGCAGGTATGCGGCAGCCATTCAAACGTCGGCAGATTATCCCGGGTTAACTTTATGCAGTCCGGCTCAAATTCAAACCGGCGCTCATAGTTGCGGCACTGGCAGGTTTTAATGTTTAGCTGCTTGCAGGCAACGTTGGTGAAGTAGATTTCATCCGTATCTTCATCCATCAGCTTGTGCAGGCAGCACTGCCCGCAGCCGTCGCACAATGATTCCCATTCCGCGTCAGTCATGTCGTCGAGAGTTTTGCTTTGCCAGAAAGGGATGTCGTTCATCAGGATGTCCACACGTCAAAAGAAAGCGCACCTTATAACGAGTCTGGCACGTTGTTGCAAGTTTTGCCGCCCTCTTCAGGCGGCAAGATGGGATTACAGCACGCGGGTTTTCAGCGACAGACCGTTAAAACCGACCTCCAGCTCGTCACCGCTCACGAGCGGGCCAACGCCTTCCGGCGTGCCGGTCAGGATCACATCACCCGGTTTCAGGGTAAAGAAGCGGCTCATGTAGGCGATCAGGGGCACAATCTTATGGATCATGTCTGCCGTGGTGCCCTGCTGGCGGATCTCGCCGTTAACCTTCAGGCTGAGCGGCGTGTCCTGCGGATCGCCGGTAAATTCGCTCACCGGCACAAACGCCGAAATCGGGCAGGAATTATCAAACCCTTTGGCTTTTTCCCACGGCTGCCCTGCTTTCTTCATTTTGCCTTGAACGTCACGCAGGGTCAGATCCAGCGCCACGCCGTATCCGGCAATCGCTTTTTTAACATGTTCTTCTGAGGCCTGGCGCAGCGTCGCGCCGATCAGCACGGCAAGTTCAACTTCGTGATGCACCGAACCCAGCCCCTGGGGCAGCGCCAGCGGCTGGCGGATATCGCAAAGCGCCGTTTCAGGCTTAATAAACAGGACCGGCTCTTCTGGCGTCGCGCTGCCCATCTCCTGAATATGTTTTGCGTAGTTGCTGCCCACGCAAACCACTTTGCTGACGGGATAATCCAGTAATGCACCTTGCCAGTTATGATGTTGATACATGGTCGACCCCTAAACGGTTGATGTGTTGTGCCCAAAAACAGTTGAGACTATTTTTTACCGTTCGCCTCAAGATGCTGTTTTAATAAATTCTCGGGTGGCGGTGGAAGCTGTAAATAATAGCCTTGCTCGGATAAGGCCGTTTTCACTTTATCCAGATCGGCGTTAATCAGTTTCTTACGACCATCGAGCGGCAGCAGCATCGCCAGCTGTGGTCGGCCAAAGTTCTTCATTAATTCTTCAGGCACGCGTGAAAAATCGTCTTTCTTTTCGACATAAAGATAGGTCTGGTCACGGCTTGTACTTCTGTAGATCACACAAAACATGTTTTTACTCTGAATTAATGGGTGGTTGCTTGCCTCAATATACTCCTGACTATAACATGCCTGATACTCTTCGGAATATCGCAGCGAGTGGTTGCGGTTAATAGCAAATTGAGTAAGGCCAGGATGTCAAACACGCCCATCGAGCTTAAAGGCAGTAGCTTCACCTTATCAGTGGTACATTTGCATGATGCAAAACCCGAGGTTATTCGTCAGGCGTTAGAAGACAAAATCGCCCAGGCTCCCGCCTTTCTGAAGCACGCCCCTGTTGTTATCAACGTCAGCGGTCTTGAGGCTCCGGTTAACTGGAAACTTCTCCAGCAGGCCGTCTCCTCGACCGGACTGCGTATCGTGGGCATCAGCGGCTGCAAAGATACTGAGCTGAAAGCGGAAATTGAGCGTGCGGGGCTGCCTCTTCTGAATGAGGGCAAAGAAAAAGCCTCGCGTGCGGCACCCGTTGCCGTGCAAACGCCCCCTCCTGCGGTGCAAAACGTTACTACCGTCACAAAAACGCGAATGATTGATGTGCCGGTTCGTTCCGGTCAACGCATTTATGCACCAAACTGTGATCTGATTGTTACAAGCCACGTCAGTGCTGGCGCTGAGCTGATTGCAGATGGCAATATTCACGTATACGGTATGATGCGTGGACGTGCGCTCGCCGGTGCAAGTGGCGATCGAGATGCGCAAATATTTTGTACTCACCTGACGGCGGAACTGGTGTCCATCGCAGGTGAATATTGGCTGAGCGACAAGATCCCAGCCGAATTTTATGGCAAAGCGGCTCGCCTGCTTCTGGCAGACGACGCGTTGACCGTTCAACCGTTGAATTGATCCCTTTTTAACAAGGAATTTCTATGGCACGCATTATTGTTGTTACTTCGGGTAAAGGAGGCGTTGGCAAGACCACCTCCAGCGCGGCCATCGCTACTGGTTTGGCCCAGAAGGGAAAGAAAACCATCGTTATCGACTTCGATATCGGTCTGCGTAACCTCGACCTCATCATGGGATGTGAGCGTCGCGTCGTGTATGACTTCGTGAACGTCATTCAGGGCGATGCCACGCTTAACCAGGCGATGATCAAAGACAAGCGCACCGAGAACCTCTACATTCTCCCGGCTTCTCAGACGCGTGACAAAGACGCCCTGACCCGTGAAGGCGTGGAAAAGGTGCTCGACGATCTGAAAAAAATGGATTTCGACTTCATTGTCTGCGACTCCCCTGCCGGCATCGAAACCGGTGCCCTGATGGCGCTCTACTTCGCGGATGAAGCGATCATCACCACCAACCCTGAAGTTTCATCCGTGCGTGACTCAGACCGCATTCTGGGCATCCTCGCCTCAAAATCCCGTCGTGCGGAAAATGGCGAAGACCCGATTAAAGAACACCTGCTGCTCACCCGCTACAATCCGGGCCGCGTGAACAAAGGTGACATGCTGAGCATGGAAGACGTGCTGGAGATCCTGCGCATTAAGCTGGTGGGCGTTATCCCGGAAGATCAGTCCGTGTTACGCGCCTCTAACCAGGGCGAGCCAGTGATCCTTGATACAATGGCAGATGCAGGTAAAGCTTACGCCGATACCGTTGACCGTCTGCTGGGAGAAGAACGTCCTTTCCGCTTCATTGAAGAAGAGAAGAAAGGTTTCCTCAAACGCCTGTTCGGAGGATAAGTTATGGCATTACTGGACTTTTTTCTCTCGCGGAAAAAGAACACCGCCAACATCGCAAAAGAACGTCTGCAAATTATCGTTGCGGAGCGTCGCCGTAGCGACGCCGAGCCTCACTACCTGCCGCAGCTGCGCAAGGACATCCTGGAAGTGATCTGTAAGTATGTGCAGATTGACCCGGAGATGGTCACGGTGCAGCTGGAACAAAAAGACGGGGATATTTCGATTCTGGAGCTGAACGTTACGCTCCCGGAAGCGGAAGAGTCGCGTCCGTAGGTTTGTGTTTTCGTCGCCCCGGTAAGCGCAGCGCCACCGGGGAAATATGCCGGGTATATCGCCCGGCATATTTTTTATCGCGGATAACCTTCCAGCAGCGTATTCAGGCGATCGGCCATCAATTCCCCGCGCCAGCCTGCCATCATCTCCGGCACGCCATTCTGCGGCTTCAGCTTCCAGTGCCAGTTCAGCAGCTGGTTAATCTGACGACGTGAGGCGAGCAGTTCCGCACTCAGCTTGCTTTCCGTTGCAACTGCCTGCACCAGCGCTTTGATATCCTTAAACGCTTTGCGATAGCCCGGCATGTCCATCAGGTTCAGCAGCGGTTCCGGTAGCGCATCTTCCGGCAGCTCCTGCGCTTTGGCGACCAGCGCCAGCAGGGTTTTACCGTGGAAGCGGATCTCGCTGCCCGAAAGGCCAATACTGTCCAGCTCGCCCAGGCTACCCGGCATATAGCGCGCGACTGCCCAGAGATGCTCTTCGCGAACCACAAAGTTAACGGCCAGATCGCGCTCGCGCGCTTTACGCAAGCGCCAGTCTGCCAGCAGCTGCAGGCATGCCAGCTGACGCGTACGCAGCTGCCAGGCGTTGCTGATATCGCGCCAGGCCTCTTTCGGGTCAACCACTTCCTGACGACGCTGCTGGGTCATACGGCATTCGTCCAGCGCAGCAGCGAGCCAGCCGGAGGCTTCCGCCTCTTTCATCAGCTGCCCGGCGATCGGCAGCAGGTAAAACACATCTGCCGCCGCGTATTCCAGCTGACGCTCGGTAAGCGGGCGCGCCAGCCAGTCGGTACGGGATTCGCTTTTATCCAGCGTCAGGCCCGTATACTCCTCCACCATGGCAGCAAAGCCCCATGAGAGCGGACGATTGCTGAATGCCGCGAGGATCTGCGTGTCAATCAGCGGCTGGGGCATGATGCCAAAGGTGTTCAGAAAGACTTCCAGATCTTCACTGCCTGCGTGCAGGTATTTCGTCACGGCGGTATCGAGCAGCAGGTCACGCATCGGCGTCCAGTCGGTAATGCCGAGAGGGTCAATCAGCGACACGTGTTTACCGTCGTACATCTGAATCAAACCCAGCTGCGGATAATAGGTCCGGGTACGGACAAACTCGGTATCCAGGGCAATGGCAGGAAAGTCGCGCGTCACTTCGCACAGCGAAGCCAGCTCGTCGTTGGTCGTGATCATCTGGTAATTCAAAACGGGTTCTCTTTTGTTTGCGCCCATAAAAAACGCCGGCGTAACCGGCGTCTGGGCGATTAGCGTGAAGCTCAGGCCTTATTGTCTACTTTGCCACGGGCTTCGTCACGTAATTCTCGTCGTAATATCTTTCCGACGTTGGATTTCGGCAGCTCGTCGCGGAATTCAACCAGCTTCGGCACCTTGTAGCCCGTTAGCTGACGACGGCAAAACGTTACCAGCGCTTCCTCGGTGAGTGAAGGATCTTTCTTGACCACAAATATCTTCACCGCTTCACCGCTGCTGCCGGAAGGGACGCCGACCGCCGCCACTTCGAGTACGCCGCTGTGCTGCATGACCACGTCTTCGATCTCATTCGGATAGACGTTGAAGCCGGAGACCAGGATCATGTCTTTCTTGCGATCGACGATGCGCAGGAAGCCCTCGTCATCCATTACCGCAATATCACCGGTGTGCAGCCAGCCGTCTTTGATGATTTCGTCGGTCGCATCGGGACGCTGCCAGTAACCCAGCATCACCTGCGGACCTCTGACGCAAAGCTCACCCGGCTCGCCCGGCGCGACTTCGTTATCGTTATCATCGACCAGTTTGGCCTCTGTCGAAGGAACCGGCAGACCAATGCTTCCACTGTGATAGTCGATATCGTGTGGGTTCACGCTGACCAGCGGAGCACATTCCGTCAGCCCATAGCCTTCCAGCAAATACTGGCCGGTGAGCTTCACCCAGCGCTCGGCGACCGCCTGCTGAACCGGCATGCCGCCGCCCGCAGAGAGATGCAGCGTGGAGAAATCCAGCTGCTGGAACTCTTTGTTATTAAGCAGCGCGTTAAACAGGGTATTAACCCCGGTCATGGCGGTGAACGGATATTTCGCCAGCTCTTTCACCAGGCCCGGGATATCGCGCGGGTTGGTGATGAGGATGTTCTGACCACCCAGTTCAATAAACAGCAGGCAGTTCATGGTCAGCGCAAAGATGTGATACAGCGGAAGCGCGGTGATCACCACCTCTTTGCCCGGATGCAGCAGCGGCCCGTAGGTGGCGTTCACCTGTTCAAGGTTTGCCAGCATATTGCGGTGAGTAAGCATGGCCCCTTTGGCGACGCCGGTGGTCCCGCCCGTGTATTGCAGAAACGCAAGATCTTCCGCCACCACTTCGGGTTTCACATACTGCATACGGTAGCCCGCATGCAGCGCGCGGCGGAAGGAGATGGCGTCCGGCAGGTGGTATTTTGGCACCAGGCGCTTGACGTATTTCACGACAAAGTTAACCAGCGTGCCTTTGGCGGTGGAGAGCTGATCTCCCATGCGCGTCAGGATGACGTGTTTAACCTGGGTTTTGTCGACCACTTTTTCCAGCGTATGGGCGAAGTTGGACACAATGACAATCGCGGCCGCGCCGCTGTCGTTCAGCTGATGCTCCAGCTCACGCGGGGTGTACAGGGGGTTGACGTTGACGACAATCATCCCGGCTCGCAGGATACCGAACAGCGCCACCGGGTATTGCAGCAGGTTCGGCATCATCAGCGCGACGCGGTCCCCTTTTTGCAGCCCCAGCCCTTCCTGCAGATACGCCGCAAACGCGCGGCTACGCTCCTCAAGCTTACGGAACGTCATGACCTCGCCCATATTCACGAATGCGGGCTGGTCCGCGTAGCGCCTTACCGAGTGCTCAAATAATTCCACCAGGGATTGATAACGGTCAGGATTGATCTCAGCAGGAACATCTGCGGGATAACGGTTAAGCCAAACCTTCTTCAATGCATCACCTCTGAAATGAGTGTTCGTCGTCATCACAACCCCGATAATAAACAGTTTGTTAACATTATATTAACTCAGCGTACCAGTTTATTAATTGTTCACATTTAAGGTTGCGAAGCGCGTCACTCTTTTTTTTCGTTTTATCCGTAAAAAAACAGAGACAGCGGCTGAGCCGCTGTCTCTTTTCTAACAATAACAGTAAGTTACTCAGTAACGATCGTCTGAACCTGTGCAGGGCCCGGGTTATACCAGCCCCAGCCCGGGTAGCCGTAACGATAAGGATGTGGACCCCACATCCACGGATCCATCGGCTGAGGCGGCATGATCACCTGCTGTGCCAGCCGCCAGCGTTTATACCCGTTGACCTGCATGGTCATAAATTTATACGGCGTGCTGCCGATTTTGCCCTGCACGGCGCCGGTAATCGGCCCGACGACGGTCACCAGCTGCCCGCGAAAATCGACCGGATCGAGGAAACCGCTGACGTCCGCATAGATACGCCCGCGGGAGGCCTCACCCAGTACCGGCCGCGCGCCGCTGTCCAGCGGAACGGTCGCGATCTCCAGACGGGTTTTCCCCTGCTGGTTTTGTACGTCGATGACCTTACCGCCAAAGCGCGCTTCCTGGCCGACGTAAAGCTCAGGCGCATTCATCACTCGCACCAGATCCTGCTGTGGCGTCGGGCTGCTGCCCTTAATCGCATCAGGAACGGAAACGCATCCGCTCAGTGCTATGGCAACCGCGCCTGCCATAATAAGGCGTACTACTTTAGTCTGAACCGCCATGATGCGACTCCTTTTTCTCAGTTCCTGTTACTGAGATTCACTCGCGGCCCGGAAGTTTCTTCCACGCGACGGTGTTTCGCAAATAAACCGGCTCCGCGTGTTCAACGGCAACGGTTTTTCCTGCTGCGAGCAGCTGGCAGGCAATCGGAAGCATATCTTCCGCAGCCGGCAGCAGCATGTTGCCGTCCACCAGCGTCACCCCGGTGTCGTTTGCCATGTCAGGCCACGCCTGCCAGCCGGTGCCGACGGTTGCCCACTCACCGGAGAGCTGCTGCAGTCGTTCAGTGACCGCTTCCGGCTTGAGCACGGCTTCCGTCTCTTCGCCGTGCCACACGCCCTGCTCGTCGCGGGTGTATTCGGCCCAGTAAACTTCGCCCATGCGTGCATCAATCGCGGCCAGCACGCGCGTTGCCCCGGTCATGCGCCATGCGCCCTGCGCCATCGTGGCGAGGGTAGAGACGCCGATCATCGGCAGTTCGGCGCCCAGCGCCAGCCCCTGCGCAATGCCGATCCCGATACGTACGCCCGTAAAGCTGCCGGGGCCGCGGCCAAAGGCCAGCGCATCGAGGTCGGTTAAGGAGGTGTTGCCCTGGGTTAAAATGGCTTTTACCAGGGGCAGAATGCGTTGGGTGTGTTCCCGTGGGCACTCTTCGAAATGAGCAGAAACAGCACCGTCGTTCAACAAAGCGACAGAGCAAGCCTCTGTCGCGGTATCAATAGCCAGAATTCGCATCAGTCGTCGCGCTCTCGCAAGGGTCAGTCACAAAATGGCGCGCATCTTAGCACACTCCGGGGTAAATTACTCCGCCGTTGGATTTGCCAGGAAACGCACCGCGCGTTTTATGTCCCGCGTCCGCGGCGCGGGCGGCAGGCTTGCAAGGAAGGTCGCCCCGTAAGGGCGCATCACCAGCCGGTTATCGCAAATGACCAGCACTCCGCGATCGGTGACGTCGCGGATTAATCGCCCTACCCCCTGCTTGAGGGTTATCACCGCGTCCGGGAGCTGTACCTCGTCAAACGGATCGCCCCCGCGCAGACGGCAGTCTTCCATGCGCGCCTTCAGCAGCGGATCGTCCGGAGAGGTAAACGGCAGCTTATCAATGATCACCAGCGAGAGCGTATCCCCCCGCACATCGACCCCTTCCCAGAAGCTGCTGGTTGCTACCAGCAGGGCATTGCCGGCGCTGACAAACTGCTGTAACAGCTGGCCTTTGCTGGTTTCTCCCTGCAGCAGCACCGGTAGCGTCATGGTGGCGCGGAACTGCTCGGCGAGATCGCGCATCATGGCGTGAGAGGTGCAGAGCATAAAGCAGCGGCCGTTATTGGCCTCTATCATCGGTTTTAACATCGCGGCCAGATGACGCGCCGCACCCGGCTGGTTCGGCAGCGGCAGATTACGGGGAACGCAGAGCAGCGCCTGTTTTTCGTAATCGAACGGGCTCGGCAGGAGCAGCGATTCTGCATCCTCAATGCCGAGACGTTCCGTGAAGTGATGCAGATCGTCATTCACCGACAGGGTTGCCGAGGTGAAGATCCAGCTTCCCGGTTTTTGCGCCATCACCTCTTTAAATTTATCCGCCACCGTCAACGGCGTGAGCGCCAGCGTGAAGTGCCGCGAAGTGCACTCATACCAGTAGCTGAACCCCGGCTGGTTAATCTCTTTCAGCCGTTTGAGCCGCCCGCGATACAGCGTGGCGCGTTCGAAGGCCGCGTCCAGCAGCGCGGAACGGCCGAGGGACAGTTTTGCCACGTCGTAGCAGAGTTCGAGGGCATCATCGAGCAGCAGCAGCGCGCGCTGGATGTTTTTGTCCGCCAGAAGCTCGCGCAGGTTACCGCGATAGCCCGGCTCGCCGAGCTGTAAGCGGAAATCCTGCGCGCTTTGCGCCAGACGGTCGGCGCACTTCTGCAGCTGCTGGGTATCTTTGAGTTCAGTCCGGTAAGCGATGGTGAAATCTTTCGCCAGGTCCTGCAGCTGGCGGCTGGAAAGCGACTGGCCGAAGTACTGGCTGGCAATGTCCGGAAGCTGATGGGCTTCGTCGAAGATCATCACGTCCGCCTCCGGGATCAGCTCGCCGAAACCGCTGTCCTTGACAACCATATCCGCGAGGAACAGATGGTGGTTCACCACCACCACATCCGCGTCCATCGCCGTTTTGCGCGCTTTCACCACAAAGCAGTCTTTATAAAGCGGACAGTCGCTGCCGAGGCAGTTGTCGTTGGTGCTGGTCACCAGCGGCCAGGCAGGCGAGTCTTCCGGCACGCTCGCGCAGGTGCTGATATCACCCTCTTCGGTCTGGTTCGCCCAGGCGCGAAGGATAATAACGTCGCTGAGGGTTTGCACCGGCAGGTCGCCGCCCGCCAGCGCCTGCTGCTCAAGACGTTCCAGGCAGAGATAGTTAGAGCGCCCCTTCAGCAGGGCCAGACGCCCCTTATATTTCAGCGCTTTCGCCACCGTGGGCAAATCGCGGCTGTAGAGCTGATCCTGCAGCGCCTTCGAACCGGTGGAAATAATCACCTTCTTCTTAGCGCGCAGCGCCGGAGCAAGGTAAGCATACGTTTTACCCGTGCCGGTTCCGGCTTCGACCACCAGCGGCTGAGCCTTATCGATGGCGCGTGCAACGGCGTGCGCCATCTGGCGCTGAGGCTCACGGGGCTTGAAGCCGGGAATAGCCTGCGCTAATTGACCTTCAGGGGAAAAATCGTCTGCCACGGTGCTCTCTCACTGTATTTTTGCACAGGGATTATGTCAGCCCATCCTCTCCTGTGCCACCCCAAATAGTGACGACAGGAGAACAATATGGCAGTCTTGCCGCCTGACGACGAAAAATAACGAGGAAACGTTTATGACAATTGTGCGCATTGATGCCGAAGCCCGCTGGTCTGATGTGGTGATCCATAATCAGACGCTCTACTACACCGGCGTACCGGCTAACCTGGACGCGGATGCGTTCGAGCAGACGGCTAACACCCTGGCGCAGATTGATGCGGTGCTGGAAAAACAGGGCAGCGACAAATCCCGCATTCTGGATGCAACGATTTTCCTGGCAAACAAAGAGGATTTCGCGGCGATGAACAAAGCCTGGGATGCATGGGTAGTGGCGGGTCACGCGCCTGTACGCTGTACCGTACAGGCCACGCTGATGAAGCCGGAATATAAGGTAGAGATTAAGATTATCGCGGCGGTGTAGGCCCGATTACTCTTCTGGATCTTCATCTTCATCTTCGAAACGCGCCACGATCCGCTCGCCGGAATGACTGGCGCGAATCTCCTCTGCGACAACGGTAATCGCCTGTCCGCTACTCATCCCCTGGGACATCAGTTCCTGAATTCGCTCAACCGCTTTCTGCTGCTGTTCATGGCTCAGAGAAGGTAAACCTGCAAACATCGTCAACTCCTGCTAAATTATTCGCGCTAATTATTTCACGCTGCCCGGTAGTATGCCACACATGAACATGCGCTTCCCCACTGTTATTACCTTGCCCTGGCGTGCAGACGTCGCTGAATTCTGGTTTGCCCGCCTGAGCCATCTTCCGTTTGCGATGCTGCTGCATTCCGGCCATGCGGACCATCCCTATAGCCGCTTCGACATTCTGGTGGCCGATCCGCTAAAGACGCTGACAACCGATGACCTGTCGTTAACGGACGATCCCCTGAAGCAACTGCAGCAGGCCATTAACGCGCTGGGCTTATCTGCCGCGCCGAACCCGGATCTCCCTTTTCAGGGGGGCGCGCTGGGCCTGTTTGGTTACGATCTGGGTCGCCGTTTCGAAACGCTGCCGGAGCATGCGCAGGCTGATATTTCCATGCCAGACATGGCCGTGGGGCTGTATGACTGGGCGTTAATAGTCGATCACCAGAAAAAAACGGTTTCCCTGTTGAGCCATCATGACGTGCAGGCGCGTCTGGCGTGGCTTGAGGCGCAACAGCCTGCACCGGCACAGACGTTTACGTTGACCTCAGGCTGGCGCTCAAATATGAGCGCAGCGGAGTACGCCGAAAAATTTGCGCGCGTTCAGGCGTATCTGCAAAGCGGTGACTGCTATCAGGTTAACCTCGCCCAGCGCTTCCAGGCGACGTACCGGGGAGATGAGTGGCAGGCGTTTACCCGTCTCAACGCCAGCAATAAGGCGCCGTTCAGCGCGTTTGTGCGTCTGGCACAGGGGGCCATCCTCAGCCTGTCACCCGAGCGCTTTATTCATCTGGCCGAGGGCACGATTCAAACCCGTCCGATTAAAGGCACTCTGCCGCGTCTTGCCGATCCCGACGCCGATCGCCAGCAGGCGGAAAAACTCGCCGCCTCTCCGAAAGACCGCGCCGAGAACCTGATGATTGTCGATCTGATGCGTAACGACATTGGCCGCGTCGCCGAACCGGGCAGCGTGCGCGTGCCGGAACTGTTTGTCGTCGAGCCTTTCCCGGCGGTGCATCATCTGGTCAGTACCATTACCGCGCGTCTACCCGCCTCTCGCACCGCCTGCGATCTGCTCCGCGCCGCGTTCCCGGGCGGCTCCATCACCGGCGCGCCAAAGGTGCGGGCGATGGAGATCATTGATGAGCTGGAGCCCCACCGCCGCAACGCCTGGTGCGGCAGCATTGGCTATATCAGTCTGTGCGGCACCATGGATACCAGCATTACCATTCGCACGCTGACGGCCTGCGACGGAAATCTTTACTGTTCGGCCGGGGGCGGCATTGTTGCCGACAGTCAGGTCGATGCGGAATATCAGGAAACCTTTGATAAAGTTAACCGTATCCTGAAACAACTGGAGTAATCACGGGTGGAAAAAGAGAACCTGACGCTGGACGATTTTTTATCTCGCTTTCAGCTATTACGACCGCAGGTCAACCGCGAAGCGCTGAACCAGCGTCAGGCGGCCGTGCTGATCCCGGTCGTGCGTCGCGCGCAGCCGGGCCTGCTGCTCACCCAGCGTTCTCCCCATTTACGTAAGCACGCGGGTCAGGTCGCCTTTCCGGGTGGCGCGGTTGACAGCTCCGACGCCTCGCTGATTGCCGCCGCGCTGCGGGAAGCGCAGGAAGAGGTTGCCATTCCGCCGGAGGCTGTGGAGGTCATCGGCGTGCTGCCGCCCGTCGACAGCGTCACCGGTTTTCAGGTCACGCCGGTGGTGGGCATTATCCCGCCTGGCCTGCAGTATCACGCCAGCGTCGATGAAGTTTCAGCGGTGTTTGAAATGCCGCTCGAAGAGGCGCTTCGGCTAAGCCGTTATCATCCGCTGGATATCCATCGTCGCGGGCATGACCATCGGGTCTGGTTGTCCTGGTATCAGCATTATTTTGTCTGGGGCATGACGGCGGGCATCATTCGTGAGCTGGCGCTGCAAATCGGCCTGAAACCTTGACTATACTTTACATTCCACCCTTTTTCGCAGGTTTGCGATCCGCGTCGCGCTATTAGCAAAACCCATCGTTAACCATTAGTTTAATTCATGTGAATAGTTAAGCCGAGGTCGGTGTTCCCTCTTACACTATGCGCAGTTATAACATCGTTACTGGAACCCCGGTAACCCTGTCAGGAGTGTGAAAGTGATTAGTATATTCGACATGTTCAAAGTGGGAATTGGCCCTTCGTCTTCCCATACTGTTGGCCCGATGAAGGCCGGTAAACAGTTCGTCGATGATCTGGTCGAAAAAGGATTACTGGAAAGCGTTACCCGTGTCGCCGTGGATGTTTACGGCTCGCTGTCATTAACGGGTAAAGGCCACCACACCGATATCGCCATTATTATGGGTCTGGCAGGCAATATGCCGGATACCGTAGATATTGATGCCATCCCGGCATTCATCCGCGACGTGGAAACACGCGGCCGCCTGCTGCTGGCAAACGGTCAGCAGGAAGTCGATTTCCCGCAGGATGACGGCATGCGTTTTCGCAGCGACAACCTGCCGCTGCACGAAAACGGCATGACCATTCACGCTTACAGCGGTGAAAAAGAGATTTACAGCAAAACGTACTACTCCATCGGCGGTGGCTTCATCGTGGATGAAGAGCATTTTGGCAAAGACAGCGTCGGCGACGTCAGCGTACCGTACCCGTTCAAATCGGCTACCGAGATGCTGGGCTACTGCAAAGAGACCGGTCTTTCACTGTCCGGCATGGTGATGCAGAACGAACTGGCCCTGCACAGCAAAAAAGAGATTGAAGACTATTTTGCGAACGTCTGGCAAACCATGCGCGCCTGTATCGACCGCGGGATGAACACCGAAGGCGTTCTGCCGGGCCCACTGCGCGTACCGCGTCGTGCCTCTGCCCTGCGCCGTATGCTGGTGACCACGGACAAGTTCTCCAACGACCCGATGAACGTGGTTGACTGGGTAAACATGTTTGCCCTGGCGGTTAACGAAGAGAACGCCGCCGGTGGCCGCGTCGTGACGGCGCCAACCAACGGTGCGTGCGGTATCGTTCCGGCAGTACTGGCATACTACGAGCACTTTATTGAGCCCGTGACGCCGGACATCTATATCCGCTATTTCCTGGCGGCAGGTGCCATTGGTGCGCTGTACAAAATGAACGCCTCCATCTCCGGTGCGGAAGTGGGCTGTCAGGGTGAAGTGGGCGTTGCCTGCTCCATGGCGGCGGCCGGTCTGGCAGAGCTGCTGGGCGCAAGCCCTGAGCAGGTCTGCGTGGCGGCGGAAATCGGTATGGAACATAACCTCGGTCTGACCTGTGACCCGGTCGCGGGCCAGGTTCAGGTGCCGTGCATCGAGCGTAACGCGATTGCCTCGGTGAAAGCCATCAACGCCTCACGGATGGCGATGCGCCGTACCAGCGAACCTCGCGTATCGCTGGATAAGGTGATTGAAACCATGTACGAAACCGGCAAGGACATGAACGCGAAATACCGCGAGACGTCCCGCGGTGGCCTGGCCATTAAGGTGCAGTGCGACTAATACTGCCTTTCGCCCATCTGCAACGGATGGGCGAATTTCCCTCTTCTTTCTCGTCTCCTTCTGCTTTCCCCACTACACTTTTACTGTTGCGTCCGGCTTTTGTGGCTGGTGGCTTATCAGGCGACCGTTCATGCAAACTGCACAAACGATCATTAAAAACTATCGCCGAAAACGCGCTATCGTCTGTGTGACGGTTGCGCTCCTCACGCTCATCCTGACGTTAGGCATTCGCTTTATTTCACAGCGCAATGTTAACCAACAGCGGATCCTCGATTTTACAAGCCACACCGTTCGCGCCCTTGATAACGTCCTGCTTTCTTTAGAGAACCGCCGCAGCGTGCTGCAGCCCCTGGTGGGGCAGCCCTGCCCGCAGGCGCACCTGGCGCTGCGAAAGCAGGCCGCCATTTTGCAGACGGTACGCTCCATCGCCCTGATTAACGACGGTGTCCTGTATTGCTCAAGTATTTTCGGGAGCCGCAATGTGCCCGTTCGCGACTTCCTGAAAGAATTACCCGCCAGCACGGCGAAGCTGATTTTATCGAGCGATCAGTGGCTGCTTAAGGGTAGCCCGATATTGATCCAGTGGTATCCCGTCTCTCAGGACGGTGAAGCTGGCGTTATCGAGATCATCAATATCGATCTGATCGCCAAAATGATCCTGGAGCCCCAGCGCCCGCTCATCAATGACGTGGCGCTGACCGTGGGCGATCGCTTTCTGCGCTATGGACAACGCGTCAGCGACAGCCTGACCTTCGACGAGGAGGGCTCTCTTTTCCAGCAATCTTCAGCCCGAAATCCTTTCACCATTACAGTTAGCGGGCCAGGCCCTGGAGAATTAGCCTTAAAAAGCCTGCCAGCCCAGCTGCCTCTCGGGCTCATGCTCAGCCTGCTGCTGGGTTATCTCGCCTGGCTGGCAACGGCAAACCGGATGAGCTTTACGTGGGAGATCGATATGGGGATTGCGGGGCGGGAATTTGAGCTTTTCTGTCAGCCGCTGGTGAATGCCCGTACCCAGGCCTGCACCGGCGTGGAGATCCTGTTGCGCTGGAATAACCCCCGTCAGGGTTGGATCTCCCCGGAGGTGTTTATCCCTCTGGCAGAAGAACATAACCTGATTGTCCCCCTGACCCGCTACGTCATCGCCGAAACGGTGCGCCAGATAGGCTACTTCCCCGCCAGCGCTGGTTTTCACATCGGTATTAACGTCGCCGCCAGCCATTTTCGTCACGCGGCGTTGATACAGGACCTGAACCATCTCTGGTTCAGCGCCCGTCCGCGCCAGCAGCTGGTGATTGAACTTACGGAACGGGATGCGCTGCTGGATGCGGATTATCGCATCGTTCGCGAACTGCATCGCAAAGGGGTGAAGCTGGCCATCGACGATTTTGGTACCGGGAACAGCTCCCTCTCCTGGCTTGAAAAGCTTCACCCGGACGTGCTGAAAATCGACCAGTCGTTTACCACCGCCATCGGCACCGACGCCGTGAACTCGACGGTGACGGATATGATTATTGCGCTGGGACAGCGGCTGAATATTGAACTGGTGGCTGAAGGGGTCGAGACGGAGGAGCAGGCGCGCTATTTGCGCCGCCATGGCGTGCCTGTCCTGCAGGGGTTTTTCTATGCGCGGCCCATGCCGCTACGGGATTTTCCGAAGTGGCTGGCGGGAAGTTCGTCCCCGCCAGCGCATCATAATGGGCACATCGTGCCCTTAATGCCGCTGCGCTAAGCCGGCTTACTCATCTTCGTCGTGGGCTGATTGTTCTTTAACAATGCGAACCATATCAACGCGATAGTCGTTTGCTTCAACGATCGTAATGTGCAGCGGTGCCAGCTCGATAACATCTCCGACGCGCGGGATTTGCCCGTTAACCGCGATAACCAGACCGGCAACGGTCGCGATGTCTTCTTCATCGTTGATGACGTTTTCCAGGCCCAGCGTGTGCGAGAGCGCGTGCAGGTCGGTGGTACCTTTAACCAGCCAGCCTTCACCGTCGGCAACGATCTCTGGCGTTTCGTCTTCATCCGGGAATTCACCGGCAATCGCTTCCAGCACGTCCAGCGGCGTGACCAGCCCCTGCACCACGCCAAACTCGTTGGTGACGATAACAAAGCTACCGCGAGCGCGGCGCAGCACCCCGAGCAGGTTGATAGGATCCAGCGTTTCCGGCACGACAATCGCAGGCGACGCGGCGGCAACGGCTTCCACGTTGACGCCCTCTTCCAGGGCCACCAGCATCTCTTTTGCCCGCACCACGCCGATGATCTCATCCAGCTCTCCGCGACACACCGGGAACAGGCTGTGCGGAGAAGAGAGCAGCTGCTGGCGAATTTCATCGACGCTCAGGTTTGCATCAACCCAGCTGATTTCCCCACGCGGCGTCATGATGCCGCGCAGCGAACGGGAGGCCAGGGAGAGCACGCCGTTAATCATGTAGCGCTCTTGTTCCACAAACGCCCCTTCAGGGACCGGAACCGGGTTATGGTTTTCGGAATCAGACTGGACGTTCACCTGACGATGACCGCCCATCAGGCGCAGTATCGCGTCTGCGGTACGGGCGCGCAGCGGCTGATTCGACTGCTGCTTAATAAAGTTACGGCGCGCAATCTGGTTGAACAGCTCGATCAGAATCGAGAAGCCAATTGCGGCGTACAGGTAGCCTTTCGGAATATGGAAGCCAAAACCTTCCGCCACCAAGCTCAGACCAATCATCAGCAGGAAGCTCAGACACAGAACGACTACCGTTGGATGCTGGTTGACGAAGCGCGTCAGCGGCTTCGAGGCCAGCAGCATGACCGCCATCGCAATAACGACAGCCGCCATCATTACCGGCAGATGATTCACCATGCCGACCGCCGTGATCACCGCATCCAGCGAGAAGACCGCATCAAGCACCACGATCTGCAGCACCACCACCCAGAAGCTGGCATAGCCTTTGCCGTGTCCATCATCGTGCTGACGGTTTTCCAGCCGCTCGTGTAGCTCCGTCGTCGCTTTGAAAAGCAGGAATATCCCCCCAATCAGCATGATTAAATCACGCCCGGAGAAGGTGTAGTCCATGACAGAGAACAGCGGTTTAGTCAACGTGACCATCCAGGAGATGACGGAGAGCAGCCCCAGTCGCATAACCAGCGCCAGCGAGAGACCAATCAGACGCGCTTTATCACGCTGTTTTGGCGGCAGTTTGTCCGCAAGGATGGCGATAAACACCAGGTTATCAATGCCGAGAACAATCTCCAGCACCACCAGCGTGAGCAATCCCACCCAGATTGACGGGTCCATTAAGAATTCCATGACAAGCTCCTGCTAAAGGAATGACGAAACGGTGCCCCACTCAACGTGGGCAAAACTGAGGCAAACAGAGTCGATACGTGGCGAGGATCGCCGGTGAATAAGGCGCGAAATGGCCTGGCAGATGACTGACGTCGGTGACGGTCCATATAGTGGGCTGTAACCCTATACTCCTGAACGATTAAACGGAGGCTAAACATATCAGAGACACTGTGTTTTTAGCAAAGATTTACGTTCCTTTGCAAAGTTCTGTAACACAGCGGCTTTACGCTACAGATAAATCTGTCACGCGTGGCTAAATTACGGATCTTCATCACATAAATTATTTTTTCACTATCTAAAATAATTCGCGGAAGTCTTAGTTTTTTTGAACTCTAACCCTTATCTGAATCGATTCGGTTCGCCAATACGATTCTCAGTACGGCTGCCTGGCAGGCGTATTAATGATAATAAAAGGAGGTAGCAAGTGACCATTGCTATTGTCATAGGCACACATGGTTGGGCTGCTGAGCAGCTACTCAAAACGGCAGAGATGCTGTTGGGCGAGCAGGAAAACGTCGGCTGGATCGATTTCGTTCCCGGTGAAAACGCCGAGACGCTGATAGAGAAGTACAACGCTCAACTCGCGAAGCTGGATACCAGCAAAGGCGTGCTGTTTCTCGTTGATACATGGGGCGGCAGCCCGTTCAATGCCGCCAGCCGCATTGTCGTCGATAAAGAGCACTATGAAGTTGTCGCCGGGGTTAATATTCCCATGCTGGTGGAAACCTTCATGGCGCGCGACGACAATCCGGCGTTTGATGAGCTGGTGGCGCTGGCCGTTGAAACCGGTCGCGAAGGGGTAAAAGCCCTGAAGGCGCAGCCGGTTGAAAAACCTGCCCCTGCGCCTGCAGCGGCACCAAAAGCGGCAGCACCGACAAAACCGATGGGCCCGAACGATTACATGGTCATCGGCCTGGCGCGTATTGATGACCGCTTAATCCACGGCCAGGTCGCGACGCGCTGGACCAAAGAGACCAACGTTCGACGCATTATCGTGGTCAGCGATGAAGTTGCCGCCGATACCGTACGTAAAACCCTTCTGACTCAGGTTGCTCCTCCTGGCGTTACCGCGCACGTCGTGGATGTCGCCAAGATGATCCGCGTTTACAACAACCCGAAATATGCGGGTGAACGCGTAATGCTCCTGTTCACTAACCCGACAGACGTTGAGCGCATTGTTGAAGGCGGCGTGAAAATCACCTCCGTGAACATCGGTGGTATGGCATTCCGTCAGGGCAAAACGCAGGTCAACAACGCCATTTCAGTCGATGCGAAAGATATCGAGGCATTCAACAAGCTGAATGCGCGCGGTATTGAACTGGAAGCCCGTAAGGTTTCTACGGATCAAAAACTGAAAATGATGGATTTGATCGGCAAAGTTGGGAAATAAGCCCGCGCCGGTTCTCATATAAAGTTTATGTAATAGGAGAAGTGCAATGGAGATTACCACTCTTCAGATTGTGCTGGTGTTCGTCGTCGCATGTATTGCGGGTATGGAATCCGTACTTGATGAATTTCAGTTCCACCGCCCTCTGGTGGCCTGTACGCTGATTGGGGCCGTTCTGGGTGACATGAAAACCGGTATCATCATCGGTGGTACCCTGGAAATGATCGCCCTGGGCTGGATGAACATCGGCGCGGCGGTTGCGCCCGATGCCGCGCTGGCCTCTATCATTTCGACCGTTCTGGTTATTGCTGGTCACCAGAGTATTGGTGCCGGTATCGCGCTGGCGATCCCGCTGGCTGCAGCTGGCCAGGTTCTGACCATCATCGTTCGTACTATCACCGTTGCCTTCCAGCATGCGGCGGATAAGGCGGCCGAAAACGGCAACCTCACGGCACTGTCGTGGATCCACGTTTCATCCCTGTTCCTGCAGGCGATGCGTATCGCGATCCCGGCGGTTATCGTGGCGATCTCTGTTGGTACCAGTGAAGTGCAGAGCATGCTGAACGCCATTCCAGAAGTGGTCACCGGCGGTCTGAACATCGCGGGCGGCATGATCGTGGTCGTCGGTTATGCGATGGTCATCAACATGATGCGCGCAGGCTATCTGATGCCGTTCTTCTACCTCGGCTTCGTGACCGCTGCCTTCACCAACTTCAACCTGGTTGCACTGGGTGTGATTGGTGCGGTAATGGCGATTCTCTACATCCAGCTCAGCCCGAAATATAACCGCGTCGCGGGTGCCCCAGCGCAGGCTGCTGGTAACAACGATCTCGATAACGAACTGGACTAGCAGGTGAGCGAAATGGTTGATATGACAAAAACTACCACCGAGAAAAAACTCACTCCGGGTGATATTCGTGGCGTGTTCATCCGTTCTAACCTGTTTCAGGGTTCATGGAACTTCGAACGTATGCAGGCGCTGGGCTTCTGCTTCTCTATGGTGCCGGCGATCAAACGCCTGTACCCGGAAAACAACGAAGCGCGCCGTCAGGCGATCAAGCGTCACCTGGAATTCTTTAACACCCATCCTTACGTAGCGGCTCCGGTTCTGGGCGTAACGCTGGCGATGGAAGAACAGCGTGCGAACGGCGCAGAGATTGACGACGGTGCCATCAACGGTATCAAAGTCGGCCTGATGGGCCCGCTGGCCGGTGTCGGTGACCCAATCTTCTGGGGTACCGTGCGTCCGGTCTTCGCGGCGCTGGGTGCCGGTATCGCGATGAGCGGCAGCCTGCTTGGCCCGCTGCTGTTCTTCATCCTGTTCAACGCCGTGCGCCTGCTGACCCGTTACTACGGCGTGGCCTACGGCTACCGTAAAGGGGTGGACATCGTTAAGGACATGGGCGGCGGCTTCCTGCAAAAACTGACTGAGGGGGCGTCAATCCTCGGCCTGTTTGTCATGGGGGCGCTGGTTAACAAGTGGACGCACGTGAACATCCCGCTGGTGGTATCGACCATCACCGGTCAGGATGGTCAGACCCGCGTCACCACCGTGCAGACGATTCTGGACCAGCTGATGCCTGGCCTGGTACCGCTGCTGTTGACCTTTGCCTGCATGTGGCTGCTGCGTAAGAAAGTGAACCCGCTGTGGATTATCGTTGGCTTCTTCGTCATCGGTATCGCGGGCTACGCTGTCGGCCTGCTGGGTCTGTAAGTTTCAATGCTATAGGCCGGGGGCTTGCCCCCGGTTTTTTTATCTGGAGGATGAATGACTGTCACGGACATCGTACTGGTTTTATTTATTGCTGCCCTTCTGGCTTACGCGATCTATGACGAATTCATCATGCCCCGCCGTCACGGCGAGACGCTGCTCTCCCTTCCCCTTCTGCGACGCGGACGCGTGGATGCGTTTATCTTCGCGGGTCTCATCGTTATTCTTATTTACAATAACGTCACCAGCCATGGTGCAATATTAACCACATGGTTATTATGTGCGCTGGCATTAATGGCGGTTTATCTGTTCTGGATCCGCACGCCGAAAATCATTTTTAAATCCCGCGGATTTTTCTTCGCCAATGTGTGGATAGAATATAACCGTATTAAAGAGATGAATTTATCCGAAGACGGTGTGCTGGTGATGCAATTAGAACAACGCCGCCTGCTTATTCGGGTGAAGAATATTGACGACCTGGAAAAGATATACAAGTTACTTGTTAAAACTCAATGAGTTAAATATATAGCAATGGCTATATTCTGTGTTTATCTTGCGCAAGAAATATAGCCAAAGCTATATCCCTTTCGTTAATTTGTTCTCTATTTGTTAACGATATTTTCACGCTTAAAGACAAATGAAAATCGTTATCACCAAGCATTTTAAATAATGCCTCTTCGTTGTTGTTTTATATTCTCAAAATATGTTAAGGTTGCGCCCGTCGTTGGGGAGTAGCCGATTTCCTGCTCGCAGGAAATGTACGTGTCAACATACTCGTTGAAAAACGTGGCGCGTACGGATCGCTGACAGCACATCTTATGTGCGGCGCGATCAGGCGAGACCATAGATACATCAACTGCTGTTTACTGGGGGCAGTGATGTGTCATATGGATATCCCCGGTCTGGACGCTGTTATGAATATCTCCGCTACGATCCTCCTCGCTTTTGGCATGTCCATGGACGCTTTTGCGGCTTCCATCGGAAAAGGCGCCACGCTCCACAAACCTAAGTTCTCAGAAGCCCTGCGTACCGGCCTCATTTTTGGCGCTATCGAAACGCTGACGCCGCTTATCGGTTGGGGACTTGGCATGCTCGCCAGCCAGTTCGTGCTGGAGTGGAACCACTGGATTGCCTTCGTACTGCTGGTGTTTCTCGGTGGCCGAATGGTGATAGAAGGTTTTCGCGGCGGTGATGATGAAGACGAGGAGCCGCAGCACCGCCACGGGTTCTGGCTGCTGGTCACCACGGCGATTGCCACCAGCCTTGATGCGATGGCCGTCGGCGTCGGTCTGGCATTCCTGCAGGTCAATATTATCGCCACCGCGCTGGCCATCGGCTGCGCAACGCTGATTATGTCCACGCTGGGCATGATGGTTGGACGGTTTATCGGCCCGCTGCTGGGTAAACGCGCCGAGATCCTGGGAGGAATTGTGCTGATTGGCATTGGTGCCCAGATCCTCTGGGCACACTTCGCCGGTTAATCTTCGCGCTGCCAGACGTGGATACTGAAATCCGTCTGGCAGTTAAATATTGATTGTAGAGCTAACGCTTCCCACACTTCCGGTTTTGCCCGCCACGCGAACGGCGTCATCTGCAGCAGCGCGGTTGCTTCTTCCCCTTTAAGCGTCATTTCATACGCTACGGTTTGCTCCTGCTTCAGGGTAAAACCGGCCAGCTGTTCAGAATGAGGGGCATGCAGTCGCACCTCGTCGTAGATCAGGCCTTTCAGCTCCATCAGATGACGCGGGCCCGGCGTCACGGTGACGACCCATCCGCCCGGTTTCACCACGCGAGCCAGCTCTTCCGCCTTGCAGGGCGCGTAAATGCGGATAACCGCATCCATGCTGGCATCGTCAAACGGCAGCCGGTGGCTGGATGCCACGCAGAACGTCACGTCCGCGTAACGCTTTGCCGCCGCGCGAATGGCCACTTTCGACACGTCCAGACCGAATGTCAACGCGCCCTTCTCGCGTGCGATCCCGGCAAACCGTGCGGTGTGGTATCCTTCCCCGCAGCCGATATCGAGCATGGCGGTGGCTGAACCCGGCAGGATGTCATTCAGCATCTGCGCGACGGTCTCCCGCAGCGGCAGATAGTGCCCGGCATCCAGAAACGCACGACGCGCCTGCATCATCTCTGCACTGTCGCCTGGATCGCGGGAGCGCTTATGCTGCACCGGCAGAAGATTCACGTAGCCTTCTTTTGCCATATCAAACTGATGCCCCTGCGGACAGGTATAGCTTTTATCTGAATGCGTCAGGGGGGCGTGGCAAAGGGGGCAGCTGAAGGACATGGTGACTCCGAAGCATAATCAAAGGGCGAAGTGTACCGCTATTCGCCCTGGTTATAAACGCCCGGTTAACGCATAACGATAAGGTGATCGGAGCCCGCCGGTAACCCGTCAGGTTTTACATTCTCCAGACGCAGCACGTTACCCATAATCTCGCTGAAAACAGGCGCGGAAACGGCACCGCCGTAGTAGGCGCCATTTTGCGGATCGTTAATGACTACCACCAGGGCAAAGCGCGGATCGCTGGCGGGCGCAACGCCGGCCGTATACGCAACGTATTTATCGACGTACTTTCCGCTGTCGTCAATTTTCTTCGCCGTGCCGGTTTTCACCGCCACCCGGTAATCGCGAACGGCGGCCTTAACGCCCCCGCCGCCGGGCAGCGCAACGCTCTCCATCATGTGTTCCACCTCGTGTGCGATCTCTTCCGGCATGACCCGGTGCCCGATAACGGGTGGATCGATACGCGTAATCGAGAGAGGTCGCTCGAGCCCGAAGCCGCCGATCGTGGCGTAGACGTGCGCCAGCTGGAGCGGCGTCACCATCAACCCGTAGCCGAAGGCAAAGGTCGCACGATCGAGCTGGCTCCAGTATTTACGATTTGGCAACAGCCCCGCGCTCTCGCCCGTTAAGCCAAGCCCCGTATTCGTGCCAAACCCAAAGTTTCGATAGGTATCAATAAGATGCTGGACAGGCATTGCCAGGGAGAGTCGGGATACGCCGGTGTCGCTCGATTTTTGCAGGATCCCGGTCATCGTCAGTTCAGGATAATAGCCCACGTCGCGGATACGATGCCCGTCAAGGGTATACGGGTGAGTGTCAATCACGCTGTCCGGCTGGACCAGGCCCTGCTGCAGGGCCGTCATCAGCACCAGGGGCTTGACCGTCGAACCGGGTTCGAACGTATCGCTGATCGCGCGATTACGAAAATCGTTTATCGTCGCGCCTTCCCGATTATTGGGGTTGAAATCCGGATAGCTCGCCATGGCGAGTATTTCCCCGGTTGGGATATTTATTAGCACCGATGCGCCAGACTCGGCCTTGTTCCAGGCCACGGCATTATCGAGTGCATCCTCGGTGATGGTTTGCAGCCGCTCGTCGATACTTAACTGGATGTTATGCGCCGGCGCGGGCGCCACTTCCGTCAGGTTTTCAACCACGCGACCGTAGCGGTCTTCCCTTACCTGCCGCACTCCGGCCTTGCCGGTCAGCTGCGCGTTGAAGCTTTTTTCCACGCCTTCAATGCCCTGCCCGTCAATATTGGTGAAGCCAATCAGGTTCGCTGCCACATGGCCGGCAGGATAAAAACGGCGGGATTCATCGCGTAAATTGATACCGGGCAGATTCAGCTTATCGATCCACTTCGCCTGTGCGGGATCGACCTGACGGGCAAGATAAATAAAACGCCCCTGCGGGTTGGCGTTGATTCGCGCCGAAAGTGTGCCCAGGGAGAGATGCAGCGCGTTTGCCAACGCCTGCCAGCGTTCGTCAATGCCAACGCCCCCTTTTGCCAGCACCGTTTTAGGATCGGCCCAGACGGCCCGGACGGGCACGCTCACCGCCAGGGGGCGACCTTCGCGATCCATTATCATGCCCCGCGGCGCATCAATCGCCAGCTGGCGGAGGGATCGCATATCTTCCTGCTTCACCAGATTGTCAGGCTTGATGATTTGCAGCCAGGCAACGCGGCCCAGCAAAAAAGCCAGACTACAAAAAATAGCTAAACAGAGCAGCACAAAACGCGCTGGCGTGAAATTGCCAGCGGTGGTTATCAATTTCTTCTTCACCTGAACCCCAGGACTGTTAAACAACGCCCTGATTTAACGGGAAAAGATGGGTTTAAGGTGGCAAAACAGTGCTACTAACCTCGCAGCTTTGCAACAAGTTACTAACAAGACCGCCAATGGTAATATTTTGAAAGATAAGGGACATAAAAAAGCCCCGCATTATGCGAGGCTTTATGTCTGAGAGTGAAGTGCGAAGCGCTTCAGTCAGCAGCGGTTCGATCAGATAGCAGTTACGTTAACTGCAGCTGGGCCTTTCTGGCCGTCCTGAATTTCGAACTCAACGTTCTGGCCTTCAGCCAGAGTTTTGAAGCCGTTACCCTGGATTGCAGAGAAGTGTACGAACACGTCTTTGCTGCCGTCAGCAGGAGTAATGAAACCAAAACCTTTAGACTCGTTGAACCACTTAACTTGACCTTTAATCTTTGCCATTTTGCAAAATTCCTTAGAGTGTTTTCTTAGCCCGCAGGCATTAGCTGAGATAAAACTGAGACATTACTGCATGAGGCACTAATATAAGGTTCGGCAGAGAAGCGGTATTCAACGACAACGTGTTTACTCAGGACTTCTTTACTGAAAATGCCACACATAAACAGAACTGTACCTCGTTTGACCCAAAACGTGTTATCACACACTATGTTTAATATGGCAAGCCATTTTTAAACATGTCTCGATCCGCCGCACAAATTCGAACAGTGCCTGTCAGGTTTTGCACAATTATGCGCATCACTTACAGACAGCTCTGCTGCGTAACAAAGACCCAGCGTTGCTTTCACAAGCGCTGTAATCTAAGACTTTTTTAACATAGCTCAATCATTACGAAGCGTCCATGTAATGGCTCAATAGTAATGTCCGCCTGTGGCTCAATTCAGATGTCCGCGCTATGGTAAGCTTCACTGGTCCGTTTAAACTACCGGGAGGCATATCATGAGCGCAGAAAGCTCAGGAGTGTTTACTTTGAAAGAGATCAACCGGATCAAGATTATACAGGACGTCATTGAACGTCGCATCACAACGCGCCGTGCGGCCGAGCACCTCGGTATCAGCGACAGGCAATGCCGCAGACTTCTTGCCCGTTACCGTGAAGGCGGACCGCTTGGTATGGCCAGCAGACGATGTGGCATGCGTGGTAACCGCCAGTTGCCACCCGGGCTCGCAGATCAGGCTCTGGAACTGATCAAGACGCGTTATGCTGATTTCGGTCCGACTCTGGCGCGTGAAAAGCTCGAAGAACTCCACGGACTGTTTCTTGGCAAAGAAACTGTCCGGCGCATCATGGTGCGGGCTGGCTTATGGGTTCCCCGTAAACAACGTGCCGCAAGGATCCCTCAACCACGGTACCGGCGTCCGTGTACTGGTGAGCTGATACAAATAGATGGCTGTGATCACGACTGGTTTGAAGGCCGTGGCCCGGCCTGCACCGCGCTGGTCTATGTTGATGATGCAACCAGCAAACTGATGGAACTGTTGTTTGTTAAATCGGAGTCCACGTTTTCTTACTTCGAAGCCACGCGGCGCTATATCGATAAGCATGGTAAACCGCTGGCACTGTACAGCGATAAAGCCGGTGTTTTTCGTGTTAACAATAAACACGCCACAGGCGGAGACGGGCATACTCAGTTTGGGCGAGCCATGCATGAACTGAACATCCAGACTATCTGTGCAGAAACCAGTCCCGCCAAAGGGCGTGTAGAACGAGCTCACCTCACTTTACAGGATCGTCTGGTCAAAGAGCTGCGGTTACAGGGCATTTGTTCAATGGAGGCTGCAAATGACTTCGCTGAGGCCTATATGGCTGACTATAACCGCCGTTTTGGCAAAGTACCGCGACATGATTTTGACGTACACCGTGCTGTAGAACATGATGAGGACCTGGGGCTTATTTTCACTGTTCGTGAAAAACGTAAAGTCTCAAAATCGTTGACGATACAATATGATAAAATGTTGTACCTGATTGAAGACAGCGAACTGAGTCGCCGTGCAATAGGTAAATATATCGATGTGTATCACTATCCTGATGGCAGAAAAGAGCTGCGCCTGAACGGTACGCTACTTCCCTACTCTACCTACGACCGACTGTCAGAAATCGACCAGGGCGCGATTGTCGATAACAAGCGTCTTGGCCGAACCCTGGAGTTTATCAGTCTGGTGCAGAGCAAGCGGGATAACACGCGCTCTCAGTCAATTCCCGCTGGAGATGGCCCTTCCCGACGACGGCCAAAGCAGGAAGGGAAGAAATCCCAGCGCTCACTGGATAATGATGACATGCTCGAAGCACTCAAACAGCTTCAGTCACGTTCAGAGGACATTTTTGGTAAAAGAGCCCGCTGATGGTACTCACTGGCCGGACAGTGGTTGCTCACCAGTTGATATTGTCCGGCCAGACCCATGATGTATTATTCATTTCGTTCAGCATCTTTATGTCCTGCTTTTCACGGGCATACTTACCCCATAATGAATGAAAAGAACGAACAATACTGATTAACTGCTTTTTTCTTTGCTCCGGAGATAGGCTGATAAAATAGCAGCACCTGCTGTCAATATTATCCTCAATGAAATTAAAATCAGAGTCTGATGCATATTTTACTGTTAGCATAATATCATTCGACGTTGTTCTCTCAGACTCTGTTAATGCTGATTCTATCAGGTATTCAAAGGCATACATGACAGACAGCTGGTTTTTGTCTGTCTGAATATAACCCATTGAGTTTCTGAGTATTGAGGACTGTACCAGGACCAGAGGCCATAAAAGCTCAACACCATAAAGCTTATATGTATCATGTTGATCATACTGATGTTGCTCAACACGACGATTACCTTCCCGTGCTTTACGAATATCATAGGCAAGGGATAACATAAATCCGTCTTTAACTTTAATCAGTGGGCTTTCATCCACGATGTAATGAATGAGTTCATGTAATTCATTCAGGGCTTCTGAATCTCCCCACAGTATAAAACCTGCATTGTTCGGCGTTAACTCGTATCGAAGCATGGGCTCAATCATCCTGTTGTTTCAGTCGGAGGAAAGTCTATCAGTAAAGAGAATGAGAGATCAAAGTGGTCATTTTAATTGAGCTGGATAACGGACATTTCAATTGAGCCTTGACAAATATGGGATCAGAAGGAATCTGGCATTTTATGGGCATCGTTTGGGCGTTGGCCTGAATGCTAATGACCTCTGAGTGTGTCTTCTCACGTGCTGCTATCATCACGCTGATCGTCTCACAGTGCATGACTTACCGTTTTCCATCGCCTGCGCATGGCCCTTCAGCTCAACGGCTGCATCCGTGGCCTGCAATCCCGTCTGCGAACGGGTAAATAAAACAAGCCCCAGGGCTGATTCAAGTGCCGCAATGTGGCGTCCGGCGGTTGGCTGGGTAATGGCAAGCCTGCGTGCGGCCCCTGACAGAGACCCTTCCTTCAATTTCCATGGTGGCTGGTCTCTGCAATGAGTCCGTTTAACACCACGCTGCGTGAAATGCGGGAGATGCGCTATCTCTGGGAGCAGACAATAGAGATGGATAATTCAAAACTGATCGCCTTTTTAGGTCATGAACCGCAGACCCCCCTTACCGAGGCCGTGCGTTCTACATTAGCAGGCCTGGGGTGTATTTAACATAACCTGCATTAGAAAAGGTTGAAAGACATCTGATATACTTCAGCTTTTGAAAAACGCTGCCGTAAGCAAATGGAAATTGAATTAAATAAGAGTGTTAAAGAGAGAGTTTTCCATGCTGTCATTTTTGAAGTGACGGCCAACGTTATCATCGCGCTGTCTCTCGCCTGGCTGATGAACGTGTCGGTACTCCAGTCAGGCTCGTTGTCCGTGATATCCGCCCTTACCGCCACGGTCTGGAATTTTATTTTTAATAAGCTCTTTGACTCCCTGCAGAAAAAACATCAGTTTCAGCGCACATTTCTCGTTCGCGCAATCCATGCGGTTGGTTTTGAAACGGGACTTATCATCTCCTTAATCCCTGTGGCAATGGTTATGCTGAACCTGACCGTGGCTGAGGCATTTTTTGTTGAGATTGGTCTGGTGCTGTTTTTCCTGCCCTATACGATGCTGTTTAACTGGCTTTACGACTACCTGCGCTGGACGTTCGTTGGACGAAAGCGTTCGGCGTTATAGCTAAGTGAATCAATGTAAAAAATGAGGTCATACGGTGAAAATTACTATGCCGCGTTTGTCATTTCGCCTGATGGCCATAATATCGAGGCGGTGTGCCATGCGCCGGAAAGTCTGTAGCTCAGCCCTTCTCTCAGAAGCGATTAAATGATCTGTCATGCATCTTTTTGCACGATAATGCACGAAAGTGTTTCATAACGCGGCCACAATCCCGTATGGTATCGGTAGTAAACGTGCAACTTCATGCAATAACACTGGCAGAGGTACCTATGACACAACAGCTAATTTTAATTGCCGGCCCCTATCGCAGCGGAACCGAAGGCGTTCAGGCACGTATTGATGAGAATCTGGCGCGTCTCGAAAGCGCAGCACTAGCCGTTTACCAGCGGGGTCACATCCCGGTCATTGGCGAATGGCTGGCTTTGCCGTTGGCAAAAGCCGCAGGATCGAAAGCGGTTGGTGATGAAATCAGTGAAGCGATGCTGTACCCCGTTGCTCACCGGCTAATAGCTAAATGTGATGCCATTTATCGTATTGCCGGTCCGTCTAAAGGTGCCGATATGGACATTGAGGTTGCCCGCAAATATGGCCTGAAGGTTTATACCGCACTTGAGAACATTCCTGAGGCTTAAGGCAGTCCGCCAGCCAGCCTGTGAGCACAGGCTGGCTATCAGAGAGTGTCACTCTCTGAGGTCAACACGACGGAGACTCCCTTTTCCGATACCGCGCGGATCCACTCCTTATCGGTATGGTCTTCAACGATAATGGTGTTCACCGACGACACATCGCCAATCACAAACGAAGACGCTGTGTTGATCTTTTCAGGAGAAGCCAGCACAACCGTCTCCGCGGCTCTGCCGGAAAATGCACGTTTGATGCACGCTTCTTCGAAATCGCCGGTTGTCAGCCCCGCCTCAGGATGGATCCCGGTCACGCCCATAAAGAACAGATCTGCATGAATATTTTCGATGCCTTCGATGGCCGCAGCGCCGACCGCAACAATGGAGTGCTTATACAAGCGACCGCCGATCAGAATCACCTCGATGGACGGATGATCCACAAGCCCCAGGGCGATGCTCGGACTGTGTGTAACCACCGTGATGCGCAGATCAGGAGGGAAAAACGTAATCAGCTCCGAAGTAGTCGTGCCACCGTCAACGATCACCACCTGGCCTGATGAAATCAGCTGCGCGCCTTTGCGGGCGACCCGTTTTTTCGCATCCATTTTCACGGATTGCCGTTCGGCAAAGGGAGCAATAGCAGAAGATGACGGCAGCGCGCCGCCGTGAACGCGCTGCAAACGCCCTTCTGCCGCCAGCTCGCGCAAATCACGCCTGATGGTGTCTTCAGAGACATCAAAGAACATGCTGAGCGCTTTTGACTGGACCTGGCCTTCGGTGCCGAGCTTTTCGAGGATCAATTGTTTTCGCTGACTGGTGAGCATCATGAATTCCTGATGTTGCATGTTTTATCTTGAGGATGCACGATAGTGCTGTTTATGATAATTACTCTACGTAAGGAGGAACAAACGTGCAATCAAAACGTGCAGATGTGCGCATCATTGACAGTGAAACCCTGTCAGATAACTGGTACAACCTTAAAAAGTACACCTTCGACCTGCAGCACCGTGACGGCGAATGGCAACGACAGCAACGAGAGGTCTACGACCGTGGCAACGGCGCGACTATTCTTCTCTACAACCGTGAGAAAAAAACGGTGATCCTGACGCGCCAGTTCCGCTTCCCTGTCTTTATCAACGGCCATGAGGACGATTTAATCGAAGCCGCGGCGGGACTGCTGGACAACATGGATCCCGAAAGCCGCATAAAAGCAGAAGCGGAAGAAGAGACAGGGTTTCAGGTTTCGAGCGTGCAGAAAATCTTTGAAGCCTATATGAGCCCGGGCTCCGTCACGGAAAAACTTTATTTTTATCTTGCCGAGTACCAGCCGCAAGACAGAACCGGCGCAGGCGGCGGGATCAAGGCTGAGGGAGAAGATATCGACGTGCTGGAAATGACGCTCGAAGAGGCATTACGCGGCATTGAAACAGGCAAGATTGTCGACGGTAAAACCATCATGCTGCTTTATCATATTGCTCTTAAAGGCATTATGTAGACCGCGGGCTAAAATCCTGAATTTGAATCTGGGTCGGTACGCTTGTCCATTACTCAAATGTAAAGCGGAAAACCTCCTAAATTTTGCAGCCTACTATATTTAGTGAACTATTTCGGGATTTGACAAAATCTTCTAAAATTCGCCGAGTCATCTGCATTTACCATTAGAAATGCCACACGTTGGCCAGGCTACCACTTGAGGTAGCCTGTCTTATCTGTTGGCTGGATTAAAATGCGACTCGCTACAGATAACGAAGCATATTATACTTGCTCCTCCACTCGAACAGGAGGCAAGCAACTCACGTGAAGGATACATATTACAACGACATAGCGATCAATACGCTAATTCAGAGTGAGCTGGACGCGTTTTTTGAGGATTTCAAAGGGATCGTCTTCGCCTACGCCATTATGAACAAGAAAGATCCTTCACAGATGCGGATAATCAATAACAGCCCCGAGTGGTTTGATATCTACCTCGACAGGAAATATCAGTTCATTGACCCTGTTATCATTCGGGCTTTGCGCTGTGTTGAAGATTTTTTCTGGGAAAGTGATGTCATCCTGTCTGATGGTTATAACCTGACGCGCATTTTCAACGAAAGCGTCCAGTATGATATCTACCAGGGGCAGACGTTCCCTCTGCATGACTATCTTAATAATCTTGTCGTCTTATCCGTCATCAGTCCTAAGCATTCTGGTATTGATATAGAAAAATATCGGCCACAATTTCTAAGCTTCCTTGTTCAACTGCATCAGAAGACACTCAATCTCTATAGCCAGCATCAACAGAAAAAGAATGTTTTTCTGTCGCCACGTGAGCGACAAATCCTTAAATGGGTCAGCGCCGGGAAAACCTACGCAGAAATTTCTGTTATTTTGTCTATTGCTGAACGCACCGTTAAATTCCATATGGGGAATGTAATGAAAAAACTCGGTGTGAATAATGCCAGACACGCAATTAAACTTGGAACAGAACTACGATTACTGGACGACTGAGCCTCAGCCACTGGTTATAAGTGGCGTAAATGCTCCAGCATTTCGCGAAGCCAGTGACTGGATTTATCTTTGCTAATAATGTCTTCAATAATGTTGATACTGGCAGGCATAAATATATAGTAAATAACCTCCCCTTTTTCAGACAAGCCGCGTTGAATAACTTCAACTTTCCAGTTTGCATGGCGAAAAATGGCATACATACCACGACTGACTACTGCGTACATTCCATGATATTTATTCTTAATGCAATAAATATTCATCGCAAGAAACAATGCCTTACTGGCGGGCACGCCCTGCAGACTTGAGGAGTCTCGTCTTTCTTTATCTAAAAATAAACGGCTAATTTCACAGCAGGGAACATCTGTCGGTAAAATAATGGTTTCGGCAAAATAATTGTGAAAAATTTCACTTATCATTGTCGGATGCGTCGAATTAATGAATCGCGCGCCACATAACAACTCTCCCTCATACATACCCAACAAGTATGTCGTGTTTGGGTTGTCAAATTGATCCTTTTCCATATCTTCAACGCATTCAACTTTCCAGTCGAGTCGGTCCCGAAAGGTTTTTCTCCTGAGTCGGAAGAGTTCGCGGGCTAATGCTGACGGTAAATCATCGTAATCATGCAAAAAAAACTCAATAACAGAATTCATTGCTCTTATTCCTGATAATAACACCTGAAACTATTATCCCCTGTCTTTTAGGACAGCTTTCATTGTGCATGGTATTCCTTATACTTGAAAAGTACCCGGCCACTAAGTCCTCGTGAAACTCAGTGGCCAGGAGGTCAAAGACCTACGAAACACCAGGGATATATCCATTCATGATTATCTAATATTTATAGTTTCGGGTACAGAGCGTAAGAAGCACTTAGCCGATAAAATATTAAAAAACGATAATTATAAAATAATTACAATTAAAGTATTGCCCCTTAAGAATTTAAGGGGTAATATTCCCTTTTTCTTATTTTTTCCCTATTATCTCTGTTCTTACTGCTGTGCTACTCTTGCAGAAGCATGCTAAACGGAGAATCAAAATGGCCGACTGGAATCCTTCTCTTTACCTGCAATACGGCGCGGAAAGAACGCGTCCTGCCGCAGAACTGCTCGCCAGAATTCCTCTGGATGAGGTCTCCACCATCGCTGATTTAGGCTGCGGGCCGGGAAACAGCACCGCGCTGTTGAAGCATCGCTGGCCTTCGGCGCACATTACCGGGGTCGACAACTCCCCTGCAATGCTCGAGGAAGCAAGAGCCGCATTGCCTGGCTGCCATTTTGTAGAGACCGATATCCGCCAGTACAAGCCTGGCCAGCCGCTGAGCCTGATTTATGCCAACGCTTCGCTGCAATGGGTTCCTGACCACTACGATCTCCTTCCTCATCTCGTTTCTTTGCTCACGCTTAACGGCGTATTAGCGATCCAGATGCCTGACAACTGGCTTGAACCCACTCACGTAGCGATGCGTGAAGTGGCGCTGGAGCAAGACTACCCTGACCGCGGCCGTGAACCTCTCCCGGGTGTGCATGCCTATTACGACATCTTGTCGGAGGCGGGCTGTGACGTGGATATCTGGCGGACAACCTATTTCCATAAAATGAGCTCGCACCAGGCCATTATTGACTGGGTAAGTGCCACCGGCTTGCGTCCGTGGCTCCAGGAACTGAACGAGAGCGAGCAGAAACGTTTCCTGAAACGCTACCATGAACTGCTGGAAGAGCAGTATCCGCTCCAGGAAAATGGGCAGATACTGCTCGCTTTTCCGCGGCTATTTATCGTGGCGCAACGCCAGCCCTGACGGGTTATGACCTGGCTTCTTTCAGCAGCTGCTGAATGATCTTTTCCTGCTGCGCATAATCTCCTTCGCCAAAGGCGGTATAGCGTAGCTGGCCTTTGGCATCGAAATAGTAATGCGCTGGCCAGTACTGGTTCCCGAAAGCGTTCCAGATTTGATAATTGTTATCCGTCACCACCCGATACGGCAGCTGCCATTTCTCCACCGCGGTTTTTACCGACGAAAGCGGCTTTTCCCAGGGATATTCCGGCGTGTGAACCCCAATCACGACCAGCCCCTGAGACTGATACTTCGTGGCCCAGTCTTTCACATGGGGAAGCGTATGCTGGCAGTTAATGCAATCCCACGTCCAGAAATCAATTAATACCACCTTCCCTCGCAGAGATTCAGACGTGACAGGGTCACCGTTTATCCACCCTGTTCCCCCGCTTAACGAAGGCAGCTGGCTGCTGGGCTCTGTCATCACGACCGGCCGGAGCTTCACCGGCGCGGCTGTGGGTTTCGCCAGCGTCAAAAGTGTTGTCTCCAGACGATCCGCAACGCTATTTGCTCCTTTCAGAAGCGAAGTCATTCCTGTCGCGTTAAATACGACTGCCGCCAGCATCGCCACGCCAGCCCCCTGCCGCAGCCTTTCCATCAGCGCCGATTTTGCTCTTAACGGCGCAATCAGCGTGCGGCCGCCGAAAACGAGCAGGCTCAGCATCAGCGCGCATCCGCTGCCGTAGGCCGCCAGCAGCGCGCCCGTCGTAATGGCCGAATGGCCCGCGATATTAATGCTGAAAATGGCGCCCAGTATGGGACCGGCGCAGGGAGACCAGAGCAGCCCCACCGCGAGCCCGGCCAGAAAAGCCGATACCATACCGCGCGTTTGCCCGCTTCGGGTGTTCAGGACATTTCCCGCGCTGACGGCCGGACCCGCAATACGCTGGGCGAATGACGGAAAAATTAAGGCCAGCGCGGCCGTGTCCAGAATGACTAGAGCGATCCAGCGCCCGACGATGGTTGCCTCTGCGATCCACTCGCTGGCGACGGTGACGGCCATCGCCACCAGGGTGAACATCACGATCATCCCCGCGAGCAGGGCCAGAATATGTCGTCGCTGTCCCTGAAAACCGGCGAACAGGAGCGGAATAACCGGGAGAGTACATGGGCTGAGCAGGCTTATCATCCCGCCCAGAAAAGCGATTACCAGAAACATAGACACCTCACAATACAAGTCCTGCGACGCTGCAGTGAGGCTATTTCATCGTGCGGATGTGTTCAGGATATGTGTAAAAAAGCAGGTTTTGTCTGACTCTGTATCACCCAGGCCGGGAGATACAAAGCCGTACAATTAACGGCGCGGTAGCGTAATGGAGACATCCAGTCCGCCTCCGGCCAGGTTCGTCAGGTTGAGCTTTCCTTCAAGCTGAGCGGTGAGCTGCGCGGCAATCGCCAGTCCGAGTCCTGTTCCGCCGGTATCGCGGTTGCGCGATGTTTCCACCCGGTAGAACGGCTGTAAAACCGCCTCAAGCTCGGCTTCAGGGATCCCCGGCCCGTCGTCCGTGATGTGGATAACCACCTCCCGGTCAGACGAATCATCGATGGTTATTACAGCGCGTTCGCCGAATTTGAGCGCGTTATCCAGCAGGTTAGTCATCACCCGGCGGAGCGCCTGGGGACGCGTAACGATTGGCAGGCGGGCATCGCTTGCCTGAAACTGCACGTTTTTACCGATGTCCTGATAATCGCAGGCGATGCTGTTGACCCAGGCGTTTAGCTCCAGCTTCAGCGGGGTCTCTTCCAGCGATTCTGATGACCGGGCATACGCAATCCCCTCCCGCACCAGACGCGTCATGTTATCAAGGTCGTTCAGAAGCTTGTCGCGAAGTTCTGGTTCCCCTGCCATTTCGACGCGCAGCTTCATGCGGGTAATGGGCGTCTGGAGATCGTGAGAAATCGAGGCCAGGATCTGCGCGCGTTCCCGGAGATAAGACTGAATGCGCGCCTGCATGGCGTTGAAGGCATGCGCTGCCCGCTGCACCTCAAGCGGCCCTTTCTCCGTCATTGGCGTGCTGGCCGCCGGATCCAGCGAATCCACCGCGCGGGTAAATTGTGAAAAAGGCCGCACCACCTGCCGCACGGCAATCCAGGCGCACGCAGCCAGCAGCAGCAGCTGCAGAATTAGCACAACGGGCAACCAGCTGGCGACCGGCGGCATGCGCGGGATCAGGTCAATGGTCAGCGGCGCGCCGTCGCGCAGCGTCAGATGCGCCTGGATGTGTGAAACGGCACCAGGGACGGCGGTGAAGCTGAGCGGGTACTGTGTCGCGAGCGTCGCTTTTAAGGTTCGGATGGCGTCCTGCGAACGCCTATCCGTCGGCGCGTTGCCGGGCTCTCCCGGCCCCAGAATATAGCGATAGTTACCCCGTTCGAGGCGCGGAAGCCAGGCCGCGCGTTCGCTGGCCGGTAAGCGGTCTAAAATGGCGACGCTGGTTGCGACGTCGTTTTCCAGATTACCGAGCATCACCGTTCTGGCGCTGTGCATTCGTTCAATCATGACCAGCGTCAGGCTCAGGGCGTTGGCCAGCAGCAGACCGGACAGCACGACGAGCAGCAAGCGGGCAAGCAGCGAGCGTGGCCAGAACCTCATTCGTTAGCCTCTTTGATGGTGACCGGCATCGTAAAAACGTAGCCTTCGCTGCGCACGGTCTTGATATAGGCGGGCGTGCGGGCATCTTCGTTCAGGCGCTGACGGACCCGGCTAACCAGCAGGTCGATAGAACGTTCAAACAGCTCGGCGTCGCGCCCCTGCGTGAGGTTGAGCAGCTGATCGCGGGTCAGCACCCGCTGAGGGTGGTCAAGGAAAACGCGCAGCAGGCGATACTCCGCCCCGCTGAGCACGACGATCACCCCTTCCGGATCGATTAAGTGACGTGCAACGGTATCGAGCTGCCATTCACCGAACATCACCAGCCGCCCGGCTTCTGTCACCTGCAGATTGGGCGGCATCGTGCGAAAACGTCGTAAAATCGCTTTGATACGCGCCAGCAGTTCGCGGGCGACAAACGGCTTCACCACGTAGTCATCCGCGCCCATCTCCAGACCCAGGATCCTGTCCGTCTCCTCATTGCGGGCCGTCAGCATCAGGATGGGCAGATCTTTATATTTCCCGACGCGTAGCTCTCGACACAGCGTAAGGCCGTCGTCGCCGGGCATCATGACATCCAGCACCACCAGGTCGATATGCTGTTTATCCAGCACGACGCGCATCTCTTTACCGTTGGCCGCGCCCGTCGCGCGATAGCCAGACTTACCGAGATAATCGACAATCAGTTCACGAATATCCCTGTCGTCATCGACGACAAGAATATGATCAATATGCTCCACCGAAATCTCCAGACCGAAGGTTAACGTACTGAAAATAGCACATTTCAGAGCTTGTCCGCGTCAACGACGGCCTTGACGAAATCCTGCGGATCTTCCTGAGGCGGATTGTGCCCCACGGTTGCCCCGAAGGTGCGGTGCTCATATTTACCGGTAAATTTACCCGCGTAGGCCTGAGGTGCAGGATGCGGCGCACCGTTGTTTCCGCCTTCGATGGTAATCGTTGGAACGGTTATATTCGGCAGCGTAGCGAGTTTTTGCTCGTAGCTGTCGTATTTGCGCTCGCCTTTTTCCAGCCCTAAACGCCAGCGATAGTTGCTGAGCGTCACGGCGACGTGATCCGGGTTATCGAGGGATTTGGCGCTGGCGTTAAAAACAGCATCGCTAAATTTCCAGTCAGGCGAGGCCTGAGACCAGATTAAGCGCGCGAAGTCATGCGTGTTTTTGGCATAGCCCTCAGCACCGCGCGCGGTGGCGAAATAGAACTGATACCACCACTGCTGCTCCGCTTTTGGCGGCAGCGGCTGTTTGCCAATCTGCTGGCTGCTGATGAGATACCCGCTCACCGACACCAGTGACTTAACGCGCTCTGGCCACAGCGCCGCAACGATATCCGCCGTACGAGCGCCCCAGTCATATCCTGCAAATACCGCCTGCTTAATATTCAGGGCATCCATCAGGTTCACAATATCTTTCGCCATGGCTGAAGGCTGGCCGTTGCGCGGCGTTTTGGCTGACAGGAAGCGCGTGGTACCGTAGCCGCGCAGAGAAGGCACAATCACCCGATAGCCTTTTGCCGCCAGCGCGGGCGCAACGTCGGCGTAGCTGTGAATATCGTACGGCCAGCCGTGCAGTAAAATAACCGGCTGGCCGTTTTTCGGGCCGATGTCGACATAACCGACGTTCAAATCGCCGGCGTTAATTTGCTGCGGACGATCGAAGGCTGCCGCGAAAGTTGTGCCGGTGACTTCGGCCTGACAGGACATCACGGTGCCAAGGGAAACGGTCAGTGCGAGAGTTGAATATGCGAGTTTGCTAAACATGTTGGTATCTCCGGTTGAGTACAATTCACGGGGATATAACAACACGGCAATGTATAGCGGATATGTGCGAAAGCGGGTTTATTGCAAGCCTGTGTATGTATCCGGGACGCAGATACAGTGTGATACAAACACAGGCGTTGTCGCCTTAAAGGGAGAGGCGATAGCGGACGTAATCGTCAGCTTGACCGTATTTGTCATAGAGTTTACGCGCCGGGTTATTCTCACGGGTGACCCAGTACAGTTTTGACCACCCTTCGCGCTTGCCTTCCTCAATCAGAGCATCAATGAGCGCCTTACCGGCTCCCGCCCCGCGTTCGTCGGCATCAACAAACAGATCTTCCAGGTAGCAGACGGGGGCCGTTGACCAGGTTCCTTCATGCAGAATGCACATCGCGAAACCGATGACCTTTTGGTCCTTCTCGACCACCCGGCAAAACATCCGGGAATGCGCTGAGAGCGCCCTTTCCCATGTCGATGCGGTGACGGATTCCTCGAGGTAGCAATCATAAAAATGGGTATAGCCATCCCAAAGCGGTCGCCATTGGGAGTAATCGTCTTCGCATAGAGGTCTTACCGTGACAGCCATGTGTTCCTCACATTACAAATCGATCGCCATTTCGAAACAGCGTAAATCAGCCCCCGCCATACGCGAGTGATGATAGGTTTCGCTCAGCGTCACAAACCCCAGTTTCTGATAAAACGACTGGGCGTTAGGCGTTGCATCCAGCCTCAGGCGGGCTATCCCCCGGCTGCGGGCCTCATTTTTTAGCGCCTCGATAATCCGGGTCGCCATGCCTTTACCGGATGCAGCGGGCAAGGTGAATATCGCCTCCAGACAGTGGGTATCCAGATCCAGATAGCCGGTTGCCGCAATATCACCCTTTTCATCTTCCACCACGTAAAAAGGGTATTCAATGACCATCTGCCGATAGCGTTCTGGCATGAGATCCGGCGTCCAGCGCGCAATGACGTCGGCGCCGTAGCTGATTTTACAGCCGTGACGAATCGCCTGATTGCGAATATTCCAGAGTATTTCGGCTTCCTGCGGGTTTGCCCGTCTTAATGCCATGATGACCTCTGCAATTCTTAGTAGTATGGGAAAAGAGCTCACTGGGATAGAGTGCCGTTAAGATGAAAATACCAGAACGCAAACAAAAGCATAACGCTTAAATATGGAGATCAGCGGATGACGATACCGACGCTCATGACAGAACGCTTACTGCTAAAGCCTCTGGTTGCTGAAGATGCGGCCCAGATACAAAAGCTTTATCCGCGCTGGGAGATTGTCCGCTATATGCTCTCTTCTGTGCCCTGGCCCTACCCGGACAACGGCGCAGAGAACTATGTCAACAACGTGGCGCTGCCGGATATGGCAAAAGGGATCGCCTGGTTCTGGAGCATCCGTCGTCGCGAGGTGCCGGATGAATTGATGGGTATTATCTGTTTGTATGACATTGAAGATAACAACCGAGGGTTCTGGTTGGCCCCGGAGTTTCAGGGCCAGGGATACATGCGCGAGGCCAGCATTGCCGCGACGGATTTCTGGTTTAATACCCTAAACAAACCCGTGTTACGCGCCCCGAAAGCCGCCGCCAACAGCCGCTCCCGGCGTATTTCAGACATTAGCGGCATGCGGCTTATCAGAACGGAACAAAAAGCCTACGTCAGCGGCATGCTGGATTCTGAACTGTGGGAAATCACCCGCGACGAGTGGAACGCCCGTCAGGTCAGCTGATAATGCTTATCCGGCATCAGCCTTTCCGGAATGTTCTCTTCATCGTTCATCTGCAGCAGATCGCGTTCCATCATGTTGCAGATGGCGTCCAGGGGCAGATCGTTATCTTCTGTGCCGAACGGGTCTTCCAGCTCTTCCGCCAGGGTGTCCAGCGAGATAAAGGTGTAGGAGATCAGCGCCGAGACAAAGGGCGTCATGTAGTGCAGATCCACAACCAGCGCGAACGGCAGCATGATGCAGAACAGATACACCGTGCGGTGCAAAATCAGCGTATAGGCAAACGGTACCGGCGTTGTCGCAATGCGCTCGCACCCGGAAAGGACGATGGACATATCGTTCAGACGGTTGTTCAGGCTGTGGAACAGGATGTCTGAAAGCTGGCCGTTTCGCCGCCGCACGGCCAGCCACTCCCCCATGATCAGTAAAATACGGTTCGCCGGCGAGTTGGCGCTCATCACGTGGCGTAAATCATCCGGAGCAAGATAGCTAGAGAGCTTTTCGGCGTTCAGGTCCCGGCGCAGGGTCATACGCAGGCAGTTGGCAAAAGCTATCTGCAGGCGGACAAATTCGCCCAGATGCTTATCGTCAGGCAAGGTGTTTTTTACCTCGCGAAACAGCGAGCGTGCCGCTATCATCAGCTGCCCCCACAGCAGGCGAGCCTCAACGTAGCGTGAATAACAGGCGTTGTTTCTGAAACCGAGAAAGATAGCGATCGCCACGCCGAGAATGCTAAATGGCGCCACGGTAAATTTGATGCCCAGCGAGGTATACCACGGCAGCATCAGGATAACGGCGATAGAAAGCAGGAAGTTGAGCAGCAGTCGGGTGTAGATTTTGGGAAGTACCGAACCGTGCCAGACAAAAATCAGTTGTAGCCAGTGCTGTTTAGGACGAACAATCATAGTGAGTTTCAGGAAGGAAAAGAGCGTGGCTATTAAACGTGATCTCCCTCACCGTTGCAAGCATGTTAACGGAACATTGAATTTTACGACCTGCTTAGCGATAACCGCACGGTGCTGCATGTGGTTTTAAAAAAAAGAGCAAATAGTATGTTGTAACTAAATTAAGATGTAATTAAACCCGGCCGAAGCCGGGTGACGTCATTAGCACAGGGGTTTCACCGCTGCGCGCATTCCCTTCAGGAGAATGGCGTCAAGATTCAGGGTGACCTGGTCGACAAGTCCGGAGACCTGCGTGAGATCCTGTTCCCAGTGCTCGCTCACGCTCAATACGGACTGCACCAGCTCACGGGTGCTCAACTGCTGGTCGCGATGCTGTGCCCACAGCTGCTGATAACGTTCCAGCCAGAATGCATCATCCTGTACCGGGTAGTTTTCCCCGTTACGTTCCCCGCGATAAAACGCTATCAATGCAGCCAGCGCGAACGTCAGACGCGCGGGCAGTTGTCCGCTTGCCTTCTGCCCTGCCAGCAGCTGCGGCAGGATGCGGGTGCGGTATTTGGTCATGCCGTTGAGCGCGATGGAAAGCAGCTGGTGTCTGATGTAAGGGTTGCGAAAACGCCCTGTTACCGCGCTGGCGAAAGATTCCAGCTCGTCACGCGGCAGATCGAGGACAGGAATAATCTCCTGATAAATCGCTTTTTCGACGAATGCGCAGATCTCTGCATCATTCATCGCCTCGCCCACCGTATCCAGCCCGGCCTGGAATGCCACCGGCACCAGCGCGGTGTGTGCGCCGTTCAGGATAGCGACTTTGCGCTCTTTGTAGGGCCTGATGTCGTCGACAATCAGCACGTTTAACGGATACTTATCCAGACGGAGTTCCTGTGCAAGGGATGCCGGCCCCTGGATAACGAACAGATAGAAATGTTCAGCCGTGTCCAGGAACCCATCGTGATAACCCAGCTCGGCTTCCATCGTGGCCGCTTCGTCACGCGGGTAACCGGTCACGATACGGTCGACCAGCGTAGAGCAGAAGCTGTTGGCGTCATTTAGCCACTGAATAAAGGCCGCAGGCAGGGCCCACTCCCGGGCATAGCGCAGGACAAGTTCATGCAGCGCAGCGCCGTTGTAGTCAATCAACTCGCACGGAATGATGATCCAGCCTTTATCCGCTGCACCGTTGAAGTGGCTAAAGCGCTCAAACAGCAGCCGCGTCAGCTTCGCCGGGTAGCTAACCGCAGGGGCATCGTCGAATCTGTCCCCCGCGTGGTAGCTGATACCCGCTTCGGTGGTGTTTGAGAAAACAAAACGCATATCCGGATTGTGCGCCAGTTTCAGGAACGCATCATACTGGCCGTAGACGTCGATCCCGGTTAACCGAGCGGATTAGACGGCTCTCGCTCATCGCTTCGCCCTGCCCGTTCAGGCCGCGAATGATAGTGGTATAGAGACCATCCTGAGTGTTCAGCGACGGCGGGAAGTCGCTCTGAATAGGACGAACGATAACCACACCGGCGTTAAGATCGGTATGTTCATTTAGCAGGTCAATTTGCCAGTCGACAAACGCACGCAGGAAGTTGCCTTCACCAAACTGAATAATGCGTTCCGGGTATTGAGCACCGGGAAAATCACGACGGTTGAGCGTGTTCACAAGAGGGTTCCTTTTATGATTAGTCATACAGCCCGATAAGATTGGTACGATAACTTATCAAAACTTAACGACCAGAAACCCTGTTTTGATCAATCCACGGTGTAGTTGTACAAAATAATCATAAGAGCTTATAGAACACGGAGGTGGCCGTCATGGCGCCGTCCGGCATCAGGGCATAGCGCGGGATCTCCCCCACCTTTTGCCAGCCGGCGCGCTGGTAGAACGTCTCGGCGCCGCTGCCGGTGGAGGTATCGAGCACCAGAACGGAAATATCTCTGGCCCGCGCCTCCGCTTCAAGCGCTTCCATCAATGCCATCGCGGCACCTTTCCGGCGCGCTTTCTCGTGAACCAGCAGCTTCGCCACATCGGCGCGATGCGGCTGGTTTTCCGGCTGGTCGACGATCAGCTGCACCGTTCCGATGACGCCGTCCTTCGGGTCGATACTGGCCAGAACGAGGCGCTCGTTGCGCCCTACGCTTTCAGCGATGCCGCGCCAGAACGAACGAGCCTTATCCAGACTAAAGGGAAGCATAAAGCTGACGGATGCCCCGCCGGTCACACAGTTTTCGAGGATCGCGGCCAGCGCATCAAGATGGGTGAGAATGTCGTCTCGGGTGAGGTTTTTAATTTGCAGTGAGGTATTCATTGTTTTTCCTTACGTTGAATACCGTCACTCTGCATTTAACATCTTCTTAACGCAAACGGATCGGACATACGCTTTTGTTATGTTACCGGGCGCGCTGGCGCTGCTGTTTCATGGCATACATCTTTTCATCGGCATCTTTTAACCACTGCTGCAGGTCGTTGCCGTTATGATCGAATTCACTGAGCCCCCACGAGAAATGGAGAGACCATGGATGTAGCTTGCGGGCGTTATAGTTTTCTACCTGCTCGGCAAGATACTGCATGGCAATCCAGGCGCCCTGCTCATCCGTATCCGCGAACAGCACGGCGAACTCGTCCCCGCCAAAACGCACCAGCAGATCCGCCTCACGGAAAGAGGCGCGCATCAGCTGCGCCATCGCTTTCAGCGCCTTATCCCCCTCTTCATGCCCGAAGCGATCGTTAATTTCCTTAAAGCGATCCAAATCCAGCCAGCCGAGCGTGAGCGGCTCAGCGCGACGTCGGGCAACGGAAAGCGTGAACCGCACGAGCTGATTAAAGCCCCGACGGTTGAATAACCCGGTTAATTCATCCGTGGTCGCCGCGCTGATGGCAGCAAATTCATCCTCTGCCAGCGCGCCAAGGTCCCTCAGCACGGCGAGGTCGGTGGCAGAAAACTCGCGGGGAGCGTAATCAATCAGGCACAGCGAGCCAACGCTTGCGCCGTCGCGCAGGCGCAGCGGGAAGCCCGCGTAAAACCGCACGCGAGGCTCACCGGCCACCAGCGGGTTATCCGCAAAGCGATCGTCCTGAAGCATATCCCCCACCACCAGCGGCGCTTCGGTGAGGATCGTATGCCCGCAAAATGAGATATTACGCGGAACGCTTCCGGGTGCCTGACCGTCGGACGACTTAACGATCAGCGAATGCTCATCAATGAGATTGACCATCGCCAGCGGCACCTGGAAGAAGCGTTTTGCCAGACGCGTTAAGCGGTCAAACGCCGGGGAGCTGTCGATCTCAAGCAGACCTGATTCTCGTAGCGAGTTGAGTCTGTCTGTTTCATTTTCAGGGGTTGCAGGTGCTTTCATAATGTCTCCTGACGTAAAGCGTTACTAAAAGCGTAGCTTAAACAGAGACATTGTCAGTGTTCTGACGTCCTGTTAAGCCGCTTACTATTCACGTCAATGCCTTATGACGATTAACGCAGCTATGTTTCACTCCCGGAGGGCGCGGCAATCTGCTCGTCCGCCACCCGGGCGCTGGTACGGTTTCGACCCGCTTTTTTGGAACGATAGAGATGATCGTCCGCTTCGGCCATGAGCTTGTTGAAGACCTCGGTCAGCTGCCAAGACTCAGCCTTTCCGCTGCCGAGGCCAATGCTGACCGTCAGATAGAGCGTCTGGTGACGCCATGTAAAAGGATGACTGGCAACGGTGGATCGTATACGTTCAGCCAGTTCAAAACCATGCCGCGCGTCGCCTGAATTAACCACCACGGCGAACTCTTCCCCGCCCATGCGCGCCACCATGCCGTCCTCACCGACGACCTGCTGAACCTGTCGGGCAAACGACGCCAGCACGCGATCTCCGCACTCGTGGCCGTAGTTATCATTAATGCTCTTGAAATAATCAATATCCAGCAGCATGACGGTCAGAAAACGCGTATGCCGGTGCGTCTCTTCATGCTTTAACGCCTCATAAAGCCCGGAACGCGAGTAGACGTGCGTTAAAAAGTCATAATCCGCCCTCAGTGAAACCTGGCGGATCAGGGAATTAATCGCCGCCATGCTGACGGAAACCATCACCGGACAGATCGCCATCGTGGCGATCCCCAGCCGGGCTGAAAACATCATTGGCGTCGTAAACGGCGTCGCCACGGCAATATTAATAATCGAGTTGGCGACCAGAATAATTTCAGTGGCGCCCGTGACAAACGTCAGCAGACAGGTCGCAGGCAATGAGTAGCGAACCGCACACCAGATAAGCGCAGGCAGAGGAAACGAGAGGCTCCCCGCTCCGCCAATCACCACCGACGCGATCACCGAGACGATCAGCGCAATCACCGGCAGCAGCTGCTCCAGACGTAACCTGAATTCGCGCACGGGCATGCCTATCGTGAGCATACAGGGCACAACAAGCACGCCGGTTGAGAACTGCTCGCTAAACCAGTCGGCAAACAGCGGCCAGAAGGTATGACTGTCAATCCCGACCGACCCTACCGCACCGAGCAAGGCGCAAAGCAGCGCGGCAATCAGACAGTAGTTAAACAGGCGTAATGCGTTAAGCGGATCGGGGGTTTTCTTCATCAGCCGCTTGTCGCGTTGAACCAGCACGGCGACAACGACGATAAAGATCATGTTTGACAGGTTGATCGTCACTGAGGCCAACCCCCAGTTGGTCGTTACCGCGTCGTACAACAGCATCGCGACATAACATACCGCATAGTAATGCAGGCGATTCAGATAAACATAGCGGGCGAAGATCCCTGCCATGACGCCATTCAGCGGCCAGAACAGCGACAGGGCTTCAATGAGCCGTAATTCCGCGCCAACAAAATAGAATAAGGTGGTAAGGATGAAGATCGTCGCTGCATTTCGCAGCGGCGTGTCAACCTGGAACGGCCTGATAGCGGTAAGAGCAGAACGCATTAAATATCATTCCATATGAGAGCTTATGGCAATTATTGCGGTCGTCAGCACGATCTGGACTAACTTGGGATGCATCTATAACACAAATACCACTGGAGCATAACTCGTCAAATTTAGGCGTTCATCTGCAGCACCAGCCAGTGGTGGATGACGCTGACGATATAATTTTGTTGCTGCGCCGTGAGCGTTACGCCCTGTGGAATGTTATGCCATTTTGCCAGACAGCCCCGGCAACAGGTAGCGGTGGCATGCTGGGCGATAAATACCGGGTGACCGCGCATGGGCGTCTGTTTACCGTCGTTGGCGGGGTGCGCGGGCGCAAGGCGCTTTTCGACAAAATCCGCGGCGTGCCGATCAATGGTTTCGGGGCCTTTGTCCCAGCAGTACTGTCTTTCCTTATCGCCTAAGCGAAAGCGCGAGCGAAATGTCGATCGCGCCAGGCGGGAAAAGAGAGGATCCAGATCGGACATCAGTATACGGAACGTCCCAGGCGCTGGGTCAGTTTCTCCAGAACCGCCACGCCGGCAAGGGAATTTCCCGTTTCATCCAGTTCCGGGCTCCAGACGGCTATCGCCATTTCATGTGGCACAATAGCCACGACCCCGCCGCCGACGCCCGATTTAGCAGGAAGCCCAACGCGCCAGGCAAACTCACCGGCGTTTTGATACATCCCGCTGGTGGCCATCAGGGCGTTAACCTGCCGGGCCTGAAGCGGAGAAACCACCTCCTGATCGAGATGCGGCGCGTGCCCCTGGTGCGCAAGGAACAGGAACGTCTGGGCCAGCTCAACGCAGCTCATTTTCAGGGCGCAGTAATGGAAGTAGTTTTGCAGCACGGTCGCCACGTCGTTGTGGAAATTACCGAAGGATTTCATCAGCCACGCGATAGCCGCGTTACGGGCGGAGTGTTCAAACTCCGAGCGTGCCACCACCGCATCATAGGCAATATCGTCAACGCCCGAGAGCTGGCGAACAATCTCCAGCATTCGCTGGCGCGGTGCGCTGAGGCGGCTTTGCAGCATATCGCAGACCACCAGCGCCCCGGCATTGATAAAGGGATTTCGCGGTTTACCCTGTTCAATCTCGAGCTGAAGCAGCGAGTTAAAAGGCTGGCCGGAAGGATCTTTACCGACACGCTGCCAGATCTCTTCTTCTTCATACTGGCGCATCGCCGCAACCAGACTCAGCACTTTCGAAATGGACTGAATGGAGAAACGCTCAGTCGCATCGCCTGCCTGGTATCGCTGTCCGTCGATGGTACAGATAGCAATCCCCAGCTTATTCCCGCTCACCGAGGCAAGGGCCGGAATATAGTCGGCAACCTTCCCCTTTCCAATTAACGGACGAACCTGCGCCAGAATCTCGTCCAACATCTCATTATGGATGACCGCAGCCACACTTTGCTCCTTGCCCTCAGGCTAAAACGGGCTGCGAGTATAACAGAGGCTTATGTATTGCGTCAGGCGCTAAGACGAAAACGCGAAACGGCCTGCAATAAAAGATCGGATTGCTTTTGCAGCCGCTCAGAGGCATCCGAGGCGTCAGAGACCAGCAGGTCCGTCTGACGAGAGACCTGATTCAGCGCCTGAAGCTGGCGCGTCATCCGGTGAATACTGTCTCCCTGGCTGAGCGTGGCGGTTGAGATCTCATTAAGCAAACTGCTTAAATTGCCCACCAGACCGGTGACCTGCTGCAGATTTTCTTCCATCAGGTTAACGGCGCGGGAACCGTCTTCAATACCCTGCAGCGAACGGTTGATCAGCTCCTGAATGGTCTGCGTCGAGTGGCTGCTTTTTCTGGCCAAAAGCCCGACTTCCCTGGCGACGACGGCAAAGCCGCGCCCCTGGTTTCCGGCATGGGCCGCCTCGATGGCCGCATTCAGCGCCAGAATGTTGGTCTGAAACGCCACGCTGTCGATCATCGCCACGATCCCTCGCATCTCAGAAGATCGGTCGACGATCGCCTGCATAGACGCATTCACGGTAGACATCATTCGGTCGCCGCCCACGGCCGCCTGACGCGCCTCATCGGCCCGCGAGCTGGCGAGCCTGGCATAGCCGGTATTCCCTTCCACATGGCTTTCCAGCGCCGCAATATGCGCCGTCACATCCTCAAGCTCTTTCGCCTGGCGCGCTGACTGCTGATACAGCTTCTGGTTACCCTGCGCAAGGGTGTCAATATTCTCCACCATCGTGGCGGTGGCATGGCTCACCTGCGTCACCAGCTGCTGCAGACCGTGCTGCATAGTCGCAATGCTGTCGCTAAGCTGACCTATCTCCCGGTTAAAGCGCATGACGTTCGGCGGGGTGCCGGAGAGATCCCCTGCCGCCAGCCGGTTAATATGCGCTATCAACCGACGCAGCGGCGTAATCACCCATCTGGACATGCCGAACCAGACGACAGCCGCGATGGCAAGCAACAGCACCGGCGCAAACAGGAACAACGTTTGCAGGCCGGAGAGCTGCGCCATTAAGCTCTGACGCCCCTGCATGGCCTGCTTCTCGCTTGCCTGCTGATAGCGCGCATAGTTGTCGTTAAAATCAGACTGAAACGCCTGAGCCGGTACGGCAAAAAACGCGTCGATGGTGTTGGTCTTAATCAAACCTTCAGCCTGCTCGTTGATCGCGCCGTAAAAAAGCTGATAGCTGTTCACCAGGGCGTCGTCTTTCGGCGGATTCAGCGCCAGCCAGGCCTTCCACGCCTGCTGAGAAACCGCCAGCGCCTTTTGCGCATCGTCCATCAGGCTGTGCCAGCTTCCGTCGGAGCCGGTCTCTTTATCCTGCATAAACCAGACGCCGGACCGGTTAAGCAGGTCGCTTGCCGCCAGCAGGGAAACACGGGCCAGATCCAGCTTGCTCTGCTGCTGCCAGGCGAGAAGGTTTTGCTGCTCGTTGCGCTGGGCGTCGTTCAGGGAAGCGTTAAGCAGGAATGAGGAGGAGAGCTGCAGCGCGGAGAAAAGGCCAATAATGCAAAAGATACCCGTCAGCAGGCCAAAGTGACGAGGGGTGAGACGCTGCGCAATACGGCGAAAAATTTGCGTTAGGTTCATAATTATCTTCATTAACAAGGCGTTAGACGCGTGCGAGTCTACGAAATGAAAATGACAGAACCATTGCAGATAAATGACAACGGCCCTCGTGATGAGGGCCGAAATCACAGGCGGGCGATAAATTACACGCGATCCTTCCAGACCGTCTGAACGTTGCAGAACTCGTGCAGCCCAAAGTGGGAAAGCTCGCGACCAAAGCCGCTTTTCTTCACGCCGCCGAAGGCCACGCGCGCGTCGCTGGCGCTAAAGCCGTTGATAAACACCCCGCCGCACTCCAGTTCGCGGGAGAATTTATCCGCCAGCGCTGCGTCAGCGGTGAAGACGGTAGCGGACAGGCCAAAGTCGCTGTCGTTGGCAAGCGTAAGGGCGTGCTCCGCGTCTGTTGCTACCGTAACGGCCGCGACCGGACCAAACAGTTCCTGGCGGAACGCCGTCATCGACGGGGTGACGTTGGTCAGCACGGTTGGCGCGTAGTAATTGCCCTCTCCGCTGATTTTCTCTCCGCCCAGCAGCAGCGTTGCCCCTTCGGCCAGGGTGGCCTGCACCTGCTGATGCAGCTCATCGCGCAGGTCAAAACGCGCCATCGGGCCCAGGTAGTTCTCTTCTTCTTCCGGCGTGCCCATCTTTAACGCGGCGACGGCGTCGACGAAGCGGCGGGTAAAGGTATCCGCAATCCCTTCTTCCACAATGAAGCGTTTGGCCGCCGCGCACACCTGCCCGGTATTCTGGAAGCGCCCCGCCACCGCCGCCTTTACGGCAAGATCCAGGTCGGCATCGTTGAGAACGATAAACGGGTCGGAACCGCCCAGCTCAAGAACGCATTTTTTCAGCGCGGCTCCTGCCTGCGCGCCAATGGCCGCACCGGCACGCACGCTGCCGGTGACGGTCACCGCCGCAATACGGCGATCGTTAATCGCCTGGCTTACGCCGTCATTGGTGGCGTTCACCCAGCCGAATACACCTTCAGGGAAACCGGCATCCGCAAAGATCTGCCCAATAAGATCCGCAGAGCCGAGCACGTTTGGCGCATGCTTAAGCAGATAGCTGTTACCTGCCAGCAGGATCGGCACCGCGCCGCGCAGCACCTGCCAGAGCGGGAAGTTCCAGGGCATTACCGCGAGAATCGGCCCCAGCGGACGGTATTCAATAACAGCGTTGTGGTTTTCCACCAGCGTGGATTCCGCACGCAGCATCGCCGGGCCATGCTCGGCATACCAGTCGCACAGACCGGCGGATTTTGCCACTTCCGCCCGCGCCTGCAGGATGGGTTTCCCCATTTCACGGGAGATGGTCTGCGCCATCTCTTCCGCGCGATTTCGCAGCGCGGCGCCGAGATCCCGCAGCTTCTGCGCCCGATGGGACACGCTTTCGCGTCGCCACTGGCGATACCCCGCGTCTGACTGATAAATCGCGCGTTCAACCTCTTCCGGCGTCGCCCAGGCGAAGGCACCGAGGGTTTCCCCCGTTGCCGGGTTAACGGACAGGGCATGTGTAGCAGATGAATATTTCATGATGTTCTCCACGCATTTCGGTTGATTGATTGTGGCTCACTCTGCTATTTCTTAAAAATGAATAATACTAACCACCTTATTCACGAAACGAGAATGCTATGGACTTAACCCAGCTTGAAATGTTTAACGCCGTCGCGCTGACGGGCAGCATCACCCAGGCGGCGCAAAAGGTGCATCGCGTGCCGTCTAACCTGACCACTCGCATCCGCCAGCTGGAAGCCGATCTTGGCGTTGAGCTGTTTATTCGTGAGAACCAGCGTTTGCGCTTATCCCCCGCCGGGCATAACTTCCTGCGCTACAGCAGGCAGATCCTCGCCCTGGTGGATGAAGCGCGCATGGTCGTCGCGGGTGATGAGCCGCAGGGGTTATTTGCCCTCGGCGCGCTGGAAAGCACCGCCGCGGTGCGCATTCCCGAAACGCTGGCGCAGTTTAACCAGCGCTATCCGCGCATCCAGTTTGCCCTTTCTACCGGGCCTTCCGGGACGATGATTGATGGCGTACTGGAGGGAACCCTCAGCGCCGCCTTTGTCGATGGGCCGCTGTCGCACCCGGAGCTGGAGGGCATGCCGGTCTACCGGGAAGAGATGATGCTTGTCACGCCTGCCGGTCATGCGGAGGTCGCCCGCGCCACGCAGGTCAGCGGCAGCGACGTTTACGCCTTTCGCGCAAACTGCTCGTACCGTCGACATCTGGAAAGCTGGTTTCATGCGGACAGAGCCACGCCCGGCCGCATTCATGAAATGGAGTCCTATCACGGCATGCTCGCCTGCGTCATTGCGGGCGCGGGTATCGCGCTGATGCCGCGCTCGATGCTGGAGAGTATGCCGGGACATCATCAGGTTGAAGCCTGGCCGCTGGCGGAAAACTGGCGCTGGCTCACTACCTGGCTGGTGTGGCGGCGCGGGGCGATGACCCGCCAGCTGGAAGCCTTTATAGCGCTGCTAAACGAACGTCTTCAACCAGCGCCTTCTCCATAAACAGGCTGAGCGGATCGTCAGCGTACGGGGCAAACGCCGGACGCAAATCGTACCCGCACTGCTCGTACAGGCGAACCGCGGCGCGCTGTTTGATGCCCGTCTCCAGCCTTACCGTGTGGCAATGACGGCTCAGGGCCTCATCTTCCAGGGCGGCCAGCAGCGTTTCACCCAGATGCTGCCCGCGATGGGCCGGATCGATATAAACCCGCTTCATCTCCCCCGTTCCGTCGCCGTTGAGCACGATGGCGCCGCAGCCCACGGCGTGCAGCTGCTGGTCACGAATGACCATCAGGATCAGCGAGGCTTCCGGCAGCGCGGACAGGTCGAGAAGATGATTGCTTTCGGCGGGATAGAGTTCGCTCTGGTAGCGGTCAAGCGCCGCGATCAGGTTGAGAATGTCCGGATGACGTGCAGATTCAGAGGTAATGGAATACATGGCAGGCTCCTTGCTGTTTTTATATCAACATAGCTCAGGCCTGCCGGGGTGGTTCATAGTATTAACTTATAGCGCGTCACTCGGCTAGCGCAGGAAGATTCGCCCTTTCAGATACAGGGTCGCCTGGCCGCCAATCAGCACGCGGTCGCCCTTCAGCTCGCAGCGCAGATCCCCGCCACGGTATGACACCTGGCGGGCATTGAGTGACGTTTTGCCCAGCTTTTCGCTCCAGTAAGGGATCAACATGCTGTGGGCGGATCCGGTGACCGGATCTTCCGGCACCCCTTCGCCCGGGCAGAAGAAGCGGCTGACGAAGTCATACTCTTCTCCCGGGGCCGTCACGCAGACCATTTTATCCAGCGGAAGCATGGCCCCGATATCCGGCGTTAACGCTTCAACCTGCTGCTGGCTCTCCAGCACCACCATGTAATCGCGTCCGACGCGCACCTCTTTTGCCGCGGTGATGCCCAGCGCGCTAAACAGCAGCGCAGGTGGGTTCTCGACAACCTCCGTCGACCACGCGGGGAAGTTCAGCGTCAGCCAGTCGCCGCTGCGTTTGACGGTCAGCTCGCCGACAAAGCGCGTGGTGAAGGTGATTTCGGTATGCGGGTAATCAAGGTATTCGAAAATGACGTGCGATGCGGCAAGCGTAGCGTGACCGCAGAGGTTAATTTCATCCAGCGTGGTAAACCAGCGCAGCTCAAACCCGCCGTCGGTGCGCACGAAAAAGGCGGTCTCAGACTGGTTATGCTGCTGCGCCATTTTGAGCAGCGTCTCGTCCGGCAGCCACTCTTCCAGAGGACATACCGCTGCGGCGTTGCCGCCAAAGGTTTTATCGCTGAAGGCATCCACCAGATAAAAATCAATTTCCTGCATTGTCTCTTCCTCTCTTGTTATGGATTTTTAGCGCAGAAAAACTGTGCCTTTCAGATAAAGCGCGGCCTGCCCGCTCATCAGCACGCGCGAACCTTTCAGCTCACAGCGTACATCGCCGCCGCGCGCGGAAACCTGACGGGCAAACATCGTGGTTTTGCCCAGCTTTTCGCTCCAGTACGGGATCAGCATGGTATGTGCGGAGCCGGTGACCGGGTCTTCCGGGACGGAAACGCCCGGTGAGAAAAAGCGGCTGACAAAATCATATTCCCCCTCACCGCGCGCCGTAACGCTCACCTTATGCTCGCCTGGCGTCATCGCCGAGAAGCGTGGCGCAAGCGCTTCAACCTGCTGGCGATTCTCCAGAACGATCAGCCAGGCGCGCCCTTTACGGGCTTCAACGTAGCGGCTGATACCCAGCGCCGAGAGCATCTCCGGCGGGGGTGTCTCTTCATGGGTTGGGCATGCCGGGAAGTCCAGCGTCATCCACTCCCCCTCCCGGCTGACCGTCAGGCGGCCAGAGGCGGTATCAAAGTGGATCCGCGAATCCGGGTAATCCAGCTCGGTAAACAGCACGTGCGCGGCCGCAAGCGTAGCGTGGCCGCAGAGATTGACTTCGGTAAGCGTGGTAAACCAGCGTAGCTCAATGCCCCCTTTACTGCAGACGAAAAAAGCCGTCTCCGACTGATTATGCTGCTGCGCCATTTTCAGCAAGGTCTCATCGGGTAACCATTCCTTGAGCGGGCAAACGGCGGCCGGATTGCCGCCAAATGAGGTATCGCTGAACGCATCTACCAGATAAAAATCAATCTCCTGCATTGTCTTACCGCCTGTTTTTATTGTGTTGTTCTTTTATATTCAATGAAAACGGCGTTCCCGGCTACCGCTTTCATAAGGTAAATATTGAGATCTGCATCACATAATGGTTGAGTTTTCGCCGTTCAACGTTTTAAGATCGTCTCCTCTTCTTTTCAGCAACGAATCTCCGACATCCCTATGACAACGAACACAGTTTCCCGCAGGGTTGCGTGGCTACGCGTGGTCACGCTGGCCATTGCCGCGTTTATTTTTAACACCACAGAATTTGTTCCGGTTGGGCTGTTGTCTGACATCGCTGAAAGTTTCCAGATGGAAACGGCGCAGGTGGGCATTATGTTGACCATCTACGCCTGGGTAGTGGCGCTGATGTCCTTACCGTTTATGCTTTTGACCAGCCAGATGGAGCGGCGCAGGCTGCTGATCGGTCTGTTTGTCTTGTTCATCGCGAGCCACGTGCTGTCGTTTATGGCATGGAATTTTACGGTGCTGGTCATTAGCCGTATCGGCATTGCCTTTGCCCATGCGGTGTTCTGGTCGATCACCGCGTCGCTGGCTATTCGACTCGCACCGGCGGGGAAACGCGCCCAGGCGCTGAGCCTGATTGCCACCGGTACCGCGCTGGCGATGGTGCTGGGTCTGCCGATTGGCCGCATCGTGGGGCAATACTTCGGCTGGCGCACGACCTTCTTCGCCATCGGTATGGGCGCGCTGGCGACGCTGGTATGCCTGATTAAACTGCTGCCCGCGCTGCCGAGCGAACATTCCGGCTCGCTGAAAAGCCTGCCGCTGCTGATGCGTCGCCCTGCGCTACTGAGCATCTACCTGCTGACCGCCATCGTCGTGACGGCACACTACACGGCGTACAGCTACATTGAACCGTTTGTACAGGTGGTGGCGGGCTTTAGCGCCAGCTTTGCCACCGTCTTACTGCTGATCCTCGGCGGCGCGGGCATTATCGGCAGCGTGCTGTTTGGCAAGCTGGGTAACCGACACGCCTCCTTGCTGGTGAGCAGCGCCATCGGCCTGCTGCTGGGCTGTCTGCTGTTGCTGATGCCCGCCGCGGGCAGTGAAAGCCATCTGGCGATCCTCAGCCTGTTCTGGGGCGTGGCGATCATGATTATTGGCCTGGGTATGCAGGTGAAAGTGCTGGCCCTGGCGCCGGATGCGACGGACGTCGCCATGTCGCTGTTCTCGGGGATTTTCAATCTGGGCATTGGCGCGGGGGCGCTGGTGGGAAATCAGGTCATCCTGCACGTGTCGATGTCGGCCATTGGCAACCTGGGGGCTATTCCGGCGCTGGTGGCGCTGGTCTGGTCGGTGCTCATCTTCCGTAAATGGCCGGTGGCGCTGGAGGAGCAGGGTCAGCACGGGTGAGCCTTCTTGCCGGGTGGCGGCTTCGCCTTACCCGGCAATCACATCAATGATAGGTCTTAATAATTTCCAGCACGCCGTTAATAATAAACTGCACGCCCATACAGACCAGTAAGAAGCCCATTAGCCGGGAAATCGCCTCGATACCGCCCTTGCCTACCCAGCGCATGATGGCGCCGGAGCTGCGCAGCGACGCCCACACGATAACCCCGATAATCGCAAAAATCAGCGGTGGCGCAACCGTCAGCACCCAGTCCGGGAAGGTTGCGCTGTCACGCACCGTCGAGGCGGAGCTGATGATCATCGCGATGGTACCAGGCCCCGCCGTGCTCGGCATGGCAATCGGAACAAAGGCGATATTCGCACTCGGTTCGGTTTCCAGCTCTTCCGATTTGCTGGCCGCTTCCGGCGACTCATGCGCTTTTTGCGCCGGGAACAGCATGCGGAAACCGATAAAGGCCACAATCAGCCCCCCGGCGATACGCAGGCCAGGGATGGAAATCCCGAAGGTGTTCATCACCACCTGTCCGGCATAGTAAGCCACCATCATGATGGCAAACACATACACCGAGGCCATCATCGACTGATGGTTGCGCTCGGCGCTGTTCATATTCCCTGCCAGCCCGAGGAACAGCGCCACCGTCGTTAACGGGTTAGCCAACGGCAGCAAGACCACCAGCCCAAGGCTGATTGCTTTTATTAAATCCAACATAGTGCGTTGTCGTCCTTATCCATATTTAACACAGCAATTATAGGGTGAAAGTGTGACATTGAGCCATGGGCGCAACGCAACGATTATTTCCGTCCTGGAAAGATAACTCACAGTTATCTATATGATTTGAAAGACCTCAAAAAAAGTTCATGAACCGTTTTAGCAATTCGTGGCATCGGCTGACTCATTCAGTTGACTTATACTTGCCTGAGCAATAATATCTGCCGTGACTAACTACTTGCCAGGGCAACCATTGTGAAAAGCACCAGTGATATCTTTAACGACGTTGTTCCGCTGGGTCGTCTTATTCATATGGTAAATCAGAAAAAAGATCGCCTGCTCAATGACTATCTGTCACCGCTGGATATCACCGCAACACAGTTCAAAGTGCTGTGTTCCATTCGCTGCGAAGTGTGTATTACACCGGTTGAGCTGAAAAAGGTGCTCTCTGTCGATCTGGGCGCGTTAACCCGCATGCTCGATCGTCTCGTCTGCAAAGGATGGATAGAACGAAGCCCTAACCCGAATGACAAACGCGGCGTACTGGTGAAGCTAACCAGCGATGGCGCGGCCATGTGCGAGCAATGTCATCAATTAGTAGGACAAACACTGCATCAGGAACTAACAAAAAACTTAACGGCAGATGAAGTGGCAACCCTTGAGCTTTTGCTCAAGAAAATACTGCCGTAAACAGAAAAAGAGGTATGACGATGTCCAGACGCAATACTGACGCTATCACCATTCATAGCATTTTGGACTGGATCGAAGATAACCTGGAATCGCCGCTCTCCCTTGAAAAAGTGTCAGAGCGTTCAGGTTACTCCAAATGGCACCTGCAACGGATGTTCAAAAAAGAGACCGGTCATTCATTAGGTCAATACATTCGCAGCCGCAAGCTGACGGAAATTGCCCAGAAACTGAAAGAAAGCAATGAGCCGATCCTTTATCTGGCGGAACGTTACGGATTTGAATCGCAGCAAACCCTGACGCGTACGTTCAAGAACTATTTTGACGTGCCGCCTCATAAGTACCGAATCACCAGCGTGCCGGGCGAATCCCGCTACCTGTATCCGTTAAAACACTGTAGTTAATCATCGCCTGTAAAGACGTAACCGAGGAAATCATGAAAGTTACCGCCTCCGCCGCCCTCGCCTTGCTGGTGCTGTTCTCCAGCCAGACCTTCGCGGAGCAAACCCCTCGTGCAACGCAGCAAAATAATCCTGATACGATAATTTTGCCGTCCGCACATGACCAGTCGCCTTATGATTTCAATCATATGGGTGCTGGTAGCGACAAATCCGACGAATTAGGCGTGCCTTATTATAATCAGCACGGCCTCTGATTCGTTTTTGCCCCGCAGACGCGGGGCTTTTTTTATGCCTTTCTTACCCGCGTCGCCCGACGAACCCGCAGACCAAACACGTTAATGTACAGCCCGGCCATGATCAGCACGGCGCCAAACAGCTGCAGCGCGCTTAGCGTTTCACCCAGCAAAATCGCTGCGCTGGCCAGTCCTACCACCGGCACCAGCAGAGATAACGGTGCAACGCGCCAGGTTTCATAGCGCCCCAGCAGCGATCCCCAGATCCCGTAGCCCACAATGGTGGCGACAAAGGCCAGATAGACAAGAGAAAGGATTGTGGTCAGATCGATTTCGACCAGACTGTTCAGCATCACATCCGGACCATCCAGAATAAACGACGCCGCCAGAAACGGGATTATCGGGATCAGCGCGCTCCAGACCACCAGAGACATCACCGCCGGGCGCGCCTCGTGCTGCATAATCAGCTTGTTGAAGATATTCCCGCAGGCCCAGCTCAGCCCCGCCGCCAGCGTCAGCATAAAGCCGAGCAGCGCCACATGCTGACCATTCAGGCTGGCTTCAATGAGCACCAGCACGCCGAACACCGCCAGCGTAATGCCCGCCAGCTGTTTGCCCTGCAGACGTTCACCAAATACGAAGGCGCCGAGAATAATGGTAAAGAACGCCTGCGCCTGCAACACCAGCGAGGCCAGACCGGCCGGCATACCGAACTTGATGGCGCAGAAGAGAAACGCGAACTGGCCGAAGCTGATGGTCAGACCGTAGCCCAGCAGCAGTTTAAAGGGGATCTTTGGACGCGCCACAAAGAAGATGGCCGGGAATGCGACCAGCAGAAAACGCAAACCGGCCAGCATCAGCGGCGGCATGTTGTGTAACCCCAGCTTGATGACCACAAAATTCAGCCCCCATACTACGACCACCAGCAACGCCAGCAGTCCGTCTTTACGCGTCATACCCTGCCCCTGAATTATTAATTATTTGTTAACAGTTCAAGGTAACAGAAAAAAGCGGGCGGCGAGAAGATCATTAATTCTGGCAGGCAGCTGAAGCACTTAGGGATAAATCAGGTGCTATACAAGCCCCTTATGTCGTGATACTCCTTTTAGGACACAACATAAAAAGCATAAGCAACTGTCGGGCAGGAATATGAAACCATCTCTCAGGCGCTCAACCGCAGCGCTGCTGGCATCGTCATTGTTATTAACCATTGGTCGGGGGGCAACGCTGCCGTTTATGACCATTTATCTCACGCGCGTCTACAGCATGAGCGTTGAGAATATTGGTTATGCCCTGACGATTGCGCTGACTATCGGCGTAGTGTTCAGCCTGGGATTTGGCATTCTTGCCGATAAGTTTGATAAAAAGCGCTACATGCTGATCGCGATCGTGGCCTTCATCGCCGGATTTGTCGCGATCCCGCTGGTCGATAACGTCTCGCTGGTGGTGCTGTTCTTTGCGCTGATCAACTGCGCCTATTCCGTCTTTTCGACAGTGCTGAAGGCCTGGTTCTCCGACGTGCTTACCGCAAGCCAGAAAGCGCGCGTCTTCTCGCTTAACTACAGCTTTCTGAACATTGGCTGGACGATCGGGCCGCCGATTGGCACCCTGCTGGTGATGTACAGCCTGCAGCTGCCGTTCTGGCTGGCGGCCTTCTGCGCCGCGCTGCCGCTCGGATTCATCCATTTCTTCGTGCAGAAAAGCGTTGCGCTCGATACCGCAGAGGAGAAGATGCCCTGGCAGCCGTCGGTGCTGCTGAAAGACCGCGCGCTGTTCTGGTATACGCTCTCTGGCCTGCTCGCCTCTTACGTGGGCGGATCGTTCGCCAGCTGCATTTCGCAGTATGTTCTGGCCGCCCATGCCGATAGCGATTTTGCGCAGAAGGTCGTTGCCGTGGTACTTCCCGTCAACGCCGCCGTGGTGGTGACGCTGCAGTACGCGCTGGGCCGCAGGATCTCTGCCAGCAATATTCGCCCGCTGATGACCCTCGCCACCCTGTTTTTTATCGTGGGGCTGGGGGGATTTATGGTCTCTGGAGAAAACCTGGTTTACTGGGGCATCGCTGCCGCCATATTTACCCTGGGTGAGATTATCTATGCACCGGGCGAATATATGCTGATCGACAACATTGCCCCGCCGGGAATGAAGGCAAGCTATTTCTCCGCTCAGGCGCTGGGCTGGCTCGGCGCGGCGGCAAACCCGATGATCACCGGTATTATTCTGACCAACCTGCCGCACTGGTCGTTATTTGTCATCATGATGGTCGCCATCGTCATTGCGTGGCTGATGATTTTGCGTGGGATGAGCGTGAAGGCGTGGTGCGAGTCACCGAAGGTGGCGTAGCGCTTCCAGGCCGGGTGAGGCGTAGCCGCCACCCGGCAATAAAGCATCAGTGGTGCAGCATTTCTTCTACCACCTGCTCTTTGTACATCTCATTCGGATAATAGGTCGGCCAGTTATCCATCTCTTTGAGCAGCGCCTCGTGGGAGGTGTTGCCCATGAAGAGATGGAAGTGCGAAGAGGCCTTCGGCGCGATGGTGTGGTCGCTGAACTGAACAAACTTCGGCGCCTTGCTGCCGGCGTCCTTACACTCAAACAGGTAGCGAACGCCTTTTTTGCCCGATGCGTAGGTCAGTATTTTGTAGCCGCTGTAATCATACTGACAGCGGCTGACCGCTTTGCCCTTATGGAATTCCATCACGTTGTTTTCGATGCCGATGGCATCCACGTCCGTTGCATATCCCTTACGGTAGTACGCTTTCACCTCGTCATAGGTTTTGCTTTTGTCCTTCTGCGCTTTCTGTTTAAACACCGGATCCAGCGAGCCGTCCAGCAGGAACGGATAGACCGACTGCCAGGTCCCGTCCCAGTCTGACAGCGCTCTGTCCTTGACGTCCTTATCCTCAAACACGCCGTTTGCCGCCCGCTGTTCCGCTTCGGTCATCTGATGGCCGTGCGAGTGAGCAAACAGCTGGCCGCTGACCAGCAGCGCCCCCAGAGTCATGGCAAATTTCCCAATATGTGCAGCCAACATAACACCCTCATTCCGTTTTGTAAGAATGCGAATGTTATATTATAACATTTTAAATCGCAACCAGGCCGCGCACGCCCTCCTGCTCCATGTTTTCACCCCGCCCGCGCTGGATAATGGTGCCGCGGGACATCAGCAGGTAGCTGTCGGCCAGCTCGGCGGCAAAGTCGTAAAACTGTTCGACAAGCAGGATCGCCATGTCGCCTCGGTTCGCCAGGGTGCGGATCACCTGGCCAATCTCTTTAATCACCGACGGCTGTATGCCTTCGGTCGGCTCGTCCAGAATCAACAGCTGCGGACGGCTCGCCAGGGCGCGGCCAATCGCCAGCTGCTGCTGCTGTCCACCGGAGAGATCGCCCCCGCGGCGATGCTTCATCTCTTTAAGCACCGGGAACAGCTGCCAGATCTCATCCGGGACCTGCTTCGCCTCGCGGGCGGAAAATCGCGACATCCCCAGCAGAAGGTTCTCCTCCACGGTCAGGCGCGGGAAAATCTCGCGGCCCTGCGGGACGTACGCCACGCCAGACTGCACCCGCTGGTGCGGCCTGCTGTGGGTGATCTTTTTACCCTGCCAGATGACCTCCCCGGTTTTCGCCGGGATCAGCCCCATCAGACACTTCAGCAGCGTGGTTTTCCCGACGCCGTTGCGCCCCAGCAGGCAGGTGACTTCTCCGGTGACGGCCTCAAAACTCACGCCGCGCAGGATATGGCTGCCGCCGTAATACTGATTCAGTTCGTTAACCTGTAACATCATCGCTCCTTAGCGCCCCAGATAGACCTCAATCACCTGCTCGTTGGCCTGCACCTCGCGAAGCGAACCTTCCGCCAGCACGCGTCCCTGATGCAGCACCGTGACGTGGTCGGCGATAGTCTCAACAAAGCCCATATCGTGCTCCACCACCATCAGGGAATGCTTACCCGCCAGCGTTTTGAACAGCTCGGCGGTGTATTCGGTTTCCGCGTCGGTCATCCCGGCGGCCGGTTCATCCAGCAGCAGCAGGTGCGGGTCCTGAACCAGCAGCATACCGATCTCCAGAAACTGTTTTTGTCCGTGCGAAAGTAGCCCGGCGCGGCGGTCGCGCTCGCTGCTAAGGCGCAGCAAAACCAGCATCTCATCGATTCGGTCGCGCTGTTCACCGTTGAGTTTTGCCCGCAGGCTCGCCCAGACGGATTTATCGGTTTTCATGGCGATCTCCAGGTTTTCCCACACCGTCAGGGCTTCAAAAACCGTGGGCTTCTGGAATTTACGCCCGATCCCCTGGCGGGCGATGGCCGCAGGCTCCAGCGCGGTCAGGTCGATGGACTGATCGTACCGCTCTTTGGCCGCGTTTTGCCGGTGATGACGTCCATCAGCGTGGTTTTACCGGCGCCGTTAGGGCCAATCACGCAGCGCAGCTCGCCCACGCCGATATTCAGCGAGAGATCGGTCAGGGCCTGAAACCCGTCAAAATTGACGTTAATGGCCTCAAGCTGCAGCACCGGGTCGGTCTGTTCACGGTAACGATCGCCCGGCAACTGGCGGGTAAATAACCCTTCGGCTGGCTGCATTATTTCTCTCCCTTTCGAAACAGACCGTAGACGCCGCGCGGTAAAAACAGCGTGACGGCGATGAAAATCAGCCCCAGGAACAGCTGCCAGTATTCCGGCATCGCGACGGTGAAGAAGCTCTTGGCGCCGTTTACCAGCGCCGCGCCAATCACCGGCCCGACCAGCGTGCCGCGCCCGCCCAGCGCCACCCAGATCGCGGCTTCAATCGAGTTGGTCGGCGACATTTCGCCAGGGTTGATAATGCCCACCTGCGGGACATACAGCGCCCCCGCCAGGCCGCACAGCACGGCAGAAAGCGTCCATACCAGCAGCTTGAACCCGCGCGGATCGTAGCCGCAAAACGTCAGGCGGTTTTCGGCGTCGCGAACGGCGGTCAGGATGCGCCCAAACTTGCTCTTCGCCAGGGCAAATCCGGTGCCCAACGCCAGAATCAGCAACAGCACGGTCGCCAGAAACAGCGCGATACGGGTGGTCGTTTCCGTCACCGAAAACCCGAGCAGCGTGGTGAAGCCGGTAAAGCCGTTATTGCCGCCAAAACCGGTTTCGTTGCGAAAGAACAGCAGCATCCCGGCATAGGTCAGCGCCTGGGTCATAATCGAGAAATAGACCCCTTTGATCTTTGAGCGGAAGGCGAACCAGCCGAACACCAGCGCCAGCAGGCCAGGTACCATCACAATCAGCACCAGCGCCCAGGCAAAATGCTGGGTTCCCCACCAGAACCACGGCAGTTCGCTCCAGGAGAGAAACGACATAAACGCGGGAAGACCTTCACCCGCGGCCTGGCGCATCAGGTACATGCCCATCGCGTAGCCGCCCAGGGCGAAGAAGATACCGTGCCCAAGAGAGAGCATCCCGGCGTAGCCCCACACCAGATCCAGCGCCACCGCAACGATGGCATAGCAGAGGATCTTGCCAATCAGCGTCAGCATCCAGGTCGACAGCGCCAGCGGATGCGTCGCAGGCAGTAAGGCGAAAAACGGTAATATCAGCAGACACACCACCAGCAGGCTGCCTGCAAGTTGCGTTGTGCGCGGCGCTTTGCGCGCCAGCGTTAAGGTCAGCGGCTGGCTCATCAGTCAATCACCCTCCCTTTCAGCGCAAACAGCCCCTGAGGGCGTTTCTGAATAAACAGCACGATCGCCACCAGAATCACGATCTTGCCCAGGACCGCCCCCATCTGCGGTTCAAGAATTTTATTGAAAATACCCAGACCAAACGCCGCGGCCACGCTGCCTGCCAGCTGCCCTACGCCACCGAGAACGACCACGAGGAAGGAATCAATAATGTAGCCCTGACCCAGCTCCGGCCCGACGTTACCGAGCTGCGATAGCGCCACGCCGCCTAACCCGGCAATCCCTGATCCAAGCCCAAACGCCAGCATATCGACGCGACCTGTCGGTACCCCGCAGCAGGCGGCCATGCTGCGGTTCTGCGTCACCGCGCGCACGTTCAGCCCCAGACGGGTTTTATTCAGAATGAGCCAGGTAAAGAACAGCACCAGCAGCACGAAGCCCAGCACCACGATGCGGTTCCACGGCAGCGTCAGGTTGGCAAAAACCTGCACCCCGCCGGACAGCCATGCCGGGTTGGCCACCTCCAGGTTCTGGGCGCCAAACGTCATGCGCACCAGCTGGATGAGCATCAGGCTGATCCCCCACGTTGCCAGCAGCGTTTCCAGCGGGCGACCGTACAAATGGCGGATCACGGTGCGCTCCAGCACCATTCCGATGCCCGCCGTCAGGCAGAACGCGACCGGAAGCGCGATAACGGGATAGAGCGCCAGCCACTGTGGCGCAAGCCCGGCCATCGCCTGCTGCACCATCCAGGTGGCATACGCCCCCAGCATCAGCATCTCGCCGTGCGCCATATTGATGACGCCCAGCAGGCCGTAGGTGATAGCAAGCCCCAGCGCCGCCAGCAGCAGCACCGACCCCAGGGAGAGCCCCATAAACGCCTGGCCCAGCAGCTCGCCCCACATCAGTCGATGCTGGATCTGGCTAAGACTCTCCTGTGCGGCGGCGCGCACCCCGGCATCCGGCTCTGTCTGTGCCTGGGTAAACGGGGTAAGTCTGGACTCAACGTCCGGATCGTCGGACTGCCCTAATAACTCGACGGCCTTGCGGCGCACCTCTGCCTGCGGGCTGGAGAGCTGGAGATTCGCCACCGCCAGTAATAGCGCCTGACGTGCCATCGCGTCCGTTTCATCGTTTACCCGCTTTTCCAGAAAAGCGAGCATTCCGGGCTGGGTATCCCGCTGAAGCTGACGAGCTGCCGCCCGCCTTTCGGTGACACTGTCACTCACAAGCTGATGCGTAGCGATGGCCGTGGCGGCCAGCACGCGCAGCCGGTTGGTCAAACGAACGGCTTTGGCTGCCCCTTCGATCGACTTAGCGTCACCGAGCGACACCATTTGACCGCTGCGCTGCGCAAAGGCGTGCTTTTGACTGTCGGTATAGAGATTTTCTTTTTGCAGTGCCTGCAGCAGCGGCAGCCTCGCGGCGTCCGGTGCTTCGGCCCACTGCGTCAGCAACTCCGCCTGCTGGCTGCGGCTGGCGGCAACAAAACGATCGGCATCCGATGCCTGCGCCATCCCTGGCAGCAGTCCGGAAAGCCATACAAGAGCGATGAACATGCGCATGGCGTTCATGACGTTTCTCCCTGGTGATGGCTTAGTTGCTGGCGGTATTCATCGGCTGGTCGGGCTTTTTATCGTTTCCGGCGATGAACGGGCTCCACGGCTGGGCGCGCACCGGCTGTTCCGTCTGCCACACCACGTTGAACTGACCGTTGCCTTCGATTTCGCCGATCATGACCGGCTTATGCAGATGGTGGTTGGTGGCATCCATGGTGAGCGTGAAGCCTGACGGCGCCTTAAAGGACTGGCCGGCCATCGCCGCACGCACTTTATCCACGTCGGTAGTACCCGCTTTTTCCACCGCCTGCGCCCACATATGGATCCCCACGTAGGTAGCTTCCATCGGGTCGTTGGTCACCACGGTATCGGCATTCGGCAGCTTGTGCGCTTTGGCATAGGCTTTGTAATCCGCCACGAAGGCCTGGTTGGTCGGGTTATCCACGGATTCAAAGTAGTTCCACGCCGCGAGGTTGCCGACCAGCGGTTTGGTGTCGATCCCGCGCAGCTCTTCTTCTCCCACGGAGAACGCCACCACCGGCACGTCGGTCGCCTTCAGACCCTGGTTAGCCAGCTCTTTGTAGAACGGAACGTTGGAATCGCCGTTGATGGTCGACACCACGGCGGTTTTACCCCCCGCAGAGAATTTCTTGATGTTGGCGACGATGGTCTGGTAGTCGCTGTGACCAAACGGGGTGTAAACCTCCTCGATGTCCTTATCCTCCACCCCTTTCGAATGCAGGAACGCGCGCAGGATCTTGTTGGTGGTGCGCGGGTAAACATAGTCCGTGCCCAGCAGGAAGAAGCGCTTCGCCGCGCCGCCGTCTTCACTCATCAGGTATTCCACCGCCGGGATGGCCTGCTGGTTCGGCGCCGCGCCGGTATAGAAGACGTTTGGCGACATCTCTTCGCCTTCATACTGCACCGGATAGAACAGCAGACCGTTCAGCTCCTCGAAGACCGGCAGCACGGACTTGCGCGATACCGACGTCCAGCAGCCGAATACCACAGCCACTTTATCCTGACTTAACAGCTGGCGCGCCTTCTCGGCAAACAGCGGCCAGTTTGAGGCGGGATCCACCACCACCGGCTCCAGTTTTTTACCCAGCACGCCGCCTTTCGCGTTGATCTCGTCGATGGTCATCAGCGCGACGTCTTTCAGCGGCGTTTCGGAGATGGCCATGGTGCCGGAAAGAGAATGCATGATCCCCACTTTGATGGTCTCGGCCGCCTGCACGCCAAAACTCATTCCCATCGCCACGACGGACGCGGATAACGCAAAGGCTTTTAATAAGGTACGACGCTGCATATTTTCACTCCTGAAAAAGAACGCTGTGCGAAAACGTCCGTTACGGCGTGGACGCGGAAAAAAATGTGTCAGCGAAGCAGGAGCAAAAAGGATGCCAGAATGAAGGAAGCGCTATTTCAGGAGGGGGAACGCAGGATGTAAAGAGAACGTCTCAGAATGGCACAGCGCTGCACTTTTATAATGCAGCGCTGTGGAAGAGGCTTTACCAGACTTCGCTGGCGATCTGCGTGACCAGACGGACTTTGTCCCACTGCTGGGATTCACTCAGGCTGTTGCCCTCTTCGGTAGAGGCAAAGCCGCACTGCGGGCTGAGGCATATTTGCTCTTTTGCCACGTATTTCGCCGCCTCTTCCAGACGGGCTTTAATCCCCTCCGGGTTCTCCAGCTCACCGTTTTTCGTGGTGATAAGGCCGAGCACCACCTGCTGCTTGCCCGGGCGAATGAAGCGCAATGGCGCGAAATCCCCGCTGCGGTCGTTATCGTATTCAAGGAAGAACGCGTCAACGTTGACCGTCCCGAACAGCACTTCCGCCACGGGCTCATAGCCGCCTTCGGAAATCCAGGTTGAACGGAAGTTACCGCGGCATACGTGCAGGCCGATGGTCAGATCTTCCGGCTTGCCTTCCAGCGCCTTGTTCAGGACGCGGGCATAGATGCGTGCCAGCTCATCGGCATCATCGCCGCGCTCGCGGATCTGACAGCGCTGGTCGTCCGAACACAGATAGGCCCAGACGGTGTCGTCCAGCTGCAGGTAACGGCAGCCCGCGTCGTAAAATGCGCGGATGGCGTCGCGCCAGGTGGTCGCCAGATCGTCGAAATAGTCATTTAGATCCGGGTACACCGTCGCATCGATGTCTTTGCGCCCGCCGCGGAAATGGAGCACGCTTGGGCTGGGAATGGTCATCTTCGGCTGAGCATTGCCGCTGATGCTTTTCAGGTAGCGGAAATCTTCAAGCATCGGATGGTCGCCAAAGCCCAGCTTGCCGGTGACGCGCACGCCGTGGGCTTTGGTTTGTACCCCGTTGAACTGAATGCCCTGCTGCGAATCGTAACGCTCAACACCCTGCAGACCGTCGAAGAAGTCGAAGTGCCACCAGGCACGACGAAATTCACCGTCGGTGACCACATGCAGGCCGCACGCACACTGCTGCTCAACGACGTGGCGGATGGCATCATCCTCTACCGCGCGAAGCTGTCCGGCGTCAATTTCGCCGCTGGCGAACTTCAGGCGAGCCTGTTTGATGGCATCCGGGCGTAAAAAACTGCCGACTACATCGGCGCGGTACGGGGCGTGCTGTCGTTGCATGAAAATCTCCTCAGTCTGCCGGCGATAATTGCCAGCAGTGATAATTCATCATTTGAATTTTTAGACTTCTGGATGTCTAAATGTCCAAAAACAATGTCATACCTCACTGGCGCCGGCAAACGAGAAAATTTCACGGGTGTTGAAAAAAATTCACGTTCACAGCGCGACGGCAGTTTCGCTGCTGGCAAAGGCGAAGTTTTCATCCTCCCATCCGGTGATCCCCCCGAGCATGATTTTGACCGGCAGCCCGAGGCGCGCAAGCTTGAGCGCGGCTCTGTCCGCGCCGTTACAGTGCGGCCCTGCGCAGTAAACGACGAACAGCGTGCCTTCAGGCCATTCGGCCATGCGCTCGGCGGTCATCTGGCTCCGCGGCAGGTGCAATGCGCCAGGTACGTGACGGCGGGCAAACTGCTCCGGGCTCCCCACTACGTGCAGCAGCACGAAGTCCTGCTCATTATTGGCGATGGCATGGTGCACATCCGCGCAGTCGGTTTCAACGCTCAGGCGGCGCAGAAAATGGGTAACGGCTTCCTGCGGCTCGGCGGCCGGAAATTCAGTAACATAGCTCATGATCCTTCCTCATCTTTGGCGTTTGTGTTAACACTACTCTATCCACAAATTCAGCCCGTGAATGCGTTCGCTTATGCCAGAAAACAGCAAAAAGATGACAAACTTAAGACAAATTGCCCGCCCGCAGGTGGTGGTGCTGGCGTATGACGGTCTGTGTACCTTTGAGTTTGGCGTGGCGGTGGAGATCTTCGGCCTGCCGCGTCCCGAGCTGGGCGACGAGTGGTATCGTTTTGCGGTGGCGAGCGTGGACTACGGTGAACTTCGGGCAACAGGCGGGATCCGCATCGTTACCGATGGTGATTTAAGCCTGCTTGCGTCTGCGGACCTGATTGTGGTTCCCGGCTGGCGGGGGATAGATTCACCGGTTCCGGACGCGCTCTGCGTGGCACTACGCCAGGCCAGCGCGCGAGGATGCCAGCTGCTCTCCATCTGCTCGGGAGTGTTTGTGCTGGCCGCAACGGGGCTATTGAACGGCCGCAAAGCGACGACGCACTGGCGCTACATTGACGCGCTGAAAGTCCGCTACCCTGACATCGACGTGGTTGAGGATGTACTCTACCAGGATGAAGGCGATATTCTGACGTCCGCTGGCAGCGCGGCGGGAATCGATCTCTGTCTGCACGTTGTGCGGCGGGATTATGGCATGGAAACAGCAAACAGCGTGGCGCGTCGGCTGGTCATTCCCCCTCACCGGGATGGTTCACAGCCACAGCAGCTGAGCCGTCCGGTAGCCCAGCTGCGGGAAAGCCAGCGTCTCGGCCAGCTGTTTGATTTTCTGCACACGCATCTTATAGAGGCGCACAGCGTCGACTCCCTCGCGCGTCGGGTCGGAATGAGCCAGCGCACCTTCCTTCGTCGCTTCGAGGCGGCAACGGGGACGACGCCCGCACGCTGGTTAATCAATGAGCGCCTGCTGAGAGCAAAAGATTATCTGGAAAGCAGCCGGTTAAGCATCGACAGCATCGCTGAACAGACCGGGTTTGGTCAGGCGTCGACACTGCGTCATCATTTTCGCCAGCAGTTCGCGCTTTCCCCGGCTCAGTATCGCAAACAATTTTCACGTCCGGGTACTGCACGCTAACGGTTGAGGGTTCCCCACAAAATAATGCCTGCACGGACGACTCCCTCTCCCTTGTGGGAGAGGGCTGGGGTGAGGGGAACATACGGGTCTGGTGGTCATTCCGTTCACTTTATGTTCCTTGCTACTCTTTAACGACATAACCGGTGAACGTGCCAGGGTGGCTCAATCGCCACCACCCTGGCGACCCGGGCTCCCGGCGGTAAATCGCCGCTTCGCGGTCCCCTCAGCTTATTCCTTCAGGCTATCGGGTCGGGCATGAGCCTGCATCCCTGCAGGCCACGCCCTCTCGGCGCATCCCTGCGCCTCGCCCCGGCCTTACGGAAACGCTTCGGCGATTTACAGCCGGACCAGGGCATCGCTGTAAATCTGTCATTATTCTGAAGACAGTCTTATTGCTTCTGAATACATGTTTACAAAGGGGCCCCTCTCCGCTAAGAGGAAGACTCATTTTTTAATTTTCGTAATACGGAGCACCTGATGGTCACCACACACGTTTTTATTGCGGTCAGTCTTGATGGTTACATCGCCCGACAGAATGACGATATCGACTGGCTGCTGCAGCGCGACGATCCGGCGGAAGATCATGGCTATGAGGCGTTCATCGCGGACAAAGACTGCATCGTGATGGGACGAGGGAGTTATGAGAAGGTACTGACCTTTGACGCATGGCCTTACGATCGTCCCGTGCTGGTGCTCTCGCGACGGCTGGCCGATACGCCCGTGCCGGAGGCGCTGAGGGGCAAAGTGCAGTTTTCATCCCGCACGCCAAAGGAGGTGCTTGACGATCTCGCTGCGCAGGACGTACATCGCGTCTATCTTGATGGCGGACAGGTGATACAGTCGTTCCTGCGCGAAGGACTGGTAGCCGATATGGCGATCACGACCGTACCTGTACTGCTCGGGGGAGGGAAAACCGCTGTTCGGAACCTTGTCCCGGGATATTGATTTGACCCTGGTATCAAGCCGCAGCTTCCCTTCGGGCCTGGTGCAGTCGCATTATCGCCTGATGCCATAACCCTATCGCGACGGTCTGCGCAAAAAAAAACCGCCAAAAAATGGCGGTAAATGCTTGCATGGATAGATTTGTGTTTTGGTCTCTACGTCCCGACACTCCATGGCCGGGCAGCGGATCTCATATAACCTAACACCTGTTGTCTTAACGAACGCTAAACAACCTTATTAACCAGTATGGGTATTGATCTGCAAATAACGCATAAGGCCCTGCTCAGCGCTCTGTTTTGCATCGTCATTAATGGCTTCCAGATAAAAGGAGCGAGCGACACCATAAGGTGCTTTTTCAGAGGGATACACCGCAAACTGGAATGTTTTTCCTCTCGCCTGATGAGTGCAGTCTAATTCCCAACGCTGATCGTTCACTTTTTTGCTGGCGCAGGCAACGCTACCATAATCGCTGGTTAAATAAGAACCCACGCGAATTTCTGCAGATTGAATATATTCTGGTTCGTCATTACCTGCATAACGAACCCCTGCAGCGGCTCCAACAGCCACTGCCAGAAGCGCAAGCGCTATTATTTTTTTCATTTATAAATGACCTGTTCCTTAGCCTAAGATTACTATTATATAAGATTAATCCGTAATGCATACCTCCAATTGTGGACCAGAAATGGTAGTTTACAAAGATTAAGATGTTTTTAGGAACTGTCCTGGCCGCTATTTCGAACGCACATTATTTGACAATTTCTTTGCGCTAATTTTAATTTTTGAATAATAACCCAAAGAAATAATCGACATGATTATTCCGCATTGTTTTTAAGCGGTGAATCCATGATTAAAAAAGGGTTATCTTTCGTCATGCTTATTTGTGCGCTGTTTTCAGGCCAGCTTATGGCCGGACACAAAGGACACGAATATTTATGGGTCAAGAATGTAGGGCATCAGCTTCGTCATGAAGCCGACAGCGATGAGTTGCGAAGCGCTGCAGAAGAGTCGGCGGAGGTTTTGCGCGAACACCACCTGTGGCAGAAGTCGCGCAAACCGGACACGCACGTTCGGTAATTAGCTGCCCTTGCGTTTTGGCAGGGTTTTCATCAGATCGTCCGGACTGACGGACGCCACAATACTGCCGGGCTGCGGCATTTTGAAGATGTGGTTTTTCATCTTGCCAATCACATGCATTTCGCAGGGACGGCAGTCGAACTTGAGGGTCAGAACTTCATCGCCGTTTACCAGCTGCATGGGAGTGGCCTTCCAGCTCTTAATGTTCCCTTTCGCCTGTTTAGGACACAGGTTAAACGCAAAGCGCAGGCAGTGCTTGGTGATCATCACCGGCACATCGCCCTTCTCTTCATGCGCTTCATAAGCCGCGTCGATCAGCTGCACGCCGTGGCGATGATAGAATTCACGCGCTTTATGGTTATAAACGTTGGCCAGGAAGGATAAATGTGTCTCCGGGTATACGGGTGCAGGAACGGCTTCCGCTTTTCGGCTAGCGCGCGGATACTGCGCCAGGCGCGCGGCATCCAGCATCTCTGCCGTTTCACGGCGGAACTGGTTAAGCAGGCTGTTTGGCACAAATAGCGCGTCCGGCAGATTCACGTCGATAGCGCGCGCGTAGTAAATCGTCTGGCCCAGCTTCGCCACGCCATCCTTCAGGCTGTTAAGCGCTTTTTCCGCGTTGTTTGCCACCTCGAAAAGGCCATCGAGCGTATGCGTCACGCTAATTCCGTCTTCGCAGGTCATCGTCAGAATCAGCTGCTCTTCCCAGCCGCCCAGCTCAATATCCACGGCGATACGGCGTTCGCTGGAGGTTTTCAGCAGCGCCTGCTGCCAGTTATGATCGAGGTTACGGTTAAGGGCCGCGTTCGGCCGCGCCTTGTAGAGATCGGCGGGCATTTCATTCGGCCAGACGCGGTAGCGGTTCTCGCCGGTTTTCTCGACCGTATTGGCACGGAAGCCCACGACCTCACGCTTAATCATCACGTTAAGGCCATCGCCGTTCGCCAGCGGTTCCGTCACTTCGACATCAAGGTGATCTTTCGCCACTTTCAGCACTTCGCCCACCGGTAAACCGATAAACTTCGGTGAGTCGAACGCGCCGATATCCCCTTTACGGGCATTCACAAAATAGTCCGTGCTGCCGCGGTGGAACGTTTTGTCCGTCGACGGAATAAAGAAATGCTCGGTGCGGCCGGCCGACGCGCGCGCCAGGTCGCCGCGATCTTCGATAATGGCGTCCAGCATCTGGCGATAGTGCGCGGTGATGTTTTTCACGTAGCTCATATCTTTGTAGCGCCCTTCAATCTTGAAGGAACGCACGCCCGCGTCGATCAGCGCGCCCAGGTTGGCCGTCTGATCGTTATCCTTCATGGAGAGCAGGTGTTTTTCGAACGCCACGACGCGGCCCCGATCGTCTTTCAGGGTATACGGCAGACGGCAGGCCTGAGAACAGTCGCCGCGGTTGGCGCTGCGGCCCGTCTGCGCGTGGGAAATGTTGCACTGACCGGAGTAAGCCACGCACAGCGCACCGTGGATAAAGAATTCAATCGTCGCGTCTGTCGCCTGGTGAATATCGCGGATCTGATTCAGGTTCAGCTCTCGCGCCAGAACGATCTGCGAAAAGCCGACGTCGGAGAGAAACTTCGCCTTCTCGACCGTGCGGATATCGCACTGGGTACTGGCATGCAGTTCAATGGGCGGAATATCCAGCTCCAGAACGCCCATGTCCTGAACGATCAGGGCATCCACCCCGGCCTGGTAGAGATCGGTAATCAGACGTTGCGCAGGCTCCAGCTCATCATCATGCAGAATGGTGTTCAGGGTCACGAACACTTTCGCCCCGAAACGGTGGGCGAACGGCACCAGTTCAGCAATATCGCTCAGGCTGTTGCTGGCGTTATGGCGGGCACCGAAGCCAGGGCCGCCAATGTAGACGGCGTCAGCGCCGTGAAGGATCGCTTCACGGGCAATGGCGGCGTCGCGGGCCGGGCTTAAAAGTTCAAGATGATGGGATTGCAGGCGCATACTTCGTCGTTATCCGTTATGGTCAAAATGGCGGCTATTGTAGTCAGAAGTATGCGTCAGCGAAACAGTTTTGCGTAGCGTCAGCGGGGATAATGAATCAGGGAGTGAAAATGCACCGTCCGGTCGCTGCTGTTGCGGTAGGCGTGCGGTTTATCGCCGGCGAAACGGACGCCCGAATCGGCAGAAATCGTCTGCCACGTGCCGTCAAGCTTCATCTCCAGCTCGCCGCTGACCACCACCACATGTTCAATCACCCCGGCCTCATGCGGCGTGGATTCACTGAGCGCGCCGGGTGCCAGGGTAATGGAGAAATAATCAAACCCGAGCGTCTCGTCCCACGGAAAGAGCGGTTTGACCACCATCGCCTGCTGCTGCGGGTCAAACACCGCCTGCCGGTCCGCCTCTGGCGTGATGAACGCGGAAAACGGCACGTTCAGCCCGGTGGCTATTTTCCACAGCGTCGACACCGTCGGGCTGGATTCATTGCGCTCGATTTGCCCCAGCATCGCTTTTGACACGCCGGTCTCGTCCGCGAGCTTCGACAAACTCCAGCCGCGCGCCTGGCGCAGAGTTTTCAGCGTTGTTGCAAGGTGTAGTGTGATGTCCATGGTCCCTCCTGATGGCGATCAGCATACCACTTGTACGCTATAGCGCACAGTGTTACCTTATGTCGGACGTTATAACGCACAACGGAGTTTTTATGCGCCCTTCCTCTCACCTTGTTCCAGTCGCACTGGCTGGATTTGTCGCCGTGCTGGTCGGTTACGCCAGCTCGGCCGCCATCATCTGGCAGGCCGCCGCGGCGGCTGGTGCCAGCGCACAGCAGATCGCAGGCTGGATGACCGCGCTGGGGATTGGAATGGGCGTCAGCACGCTGGCGCTTTCCTGGTGGTACAAAGCGCCGGTGCTGACCGCCTGGTCAACGCCCGGCGCGGCGCTGCTCGCCACCAGCCTGCACGGCGTGACGCTGCCGGAAACGATCGGCGTGTTCATCTTTGCTAATGCGCTCATTTTACTTTGCGGCATCACCGGGCTCTTCGCCCGTCTGATGAGGCTGATCCCCCATTCGCTTGCCGCCGCCATGCTGGCAGGCGTGTTGCTGCAGTTTGGCCTGCACGCGTTTGCGCACCTGGAGGGTCACTTTCTGCTGTGCGGCAGCATGATTGCGGCGTGGCTGTTGGCAAAAGCGCTGGCGCCGCGCTATGCCATTGTGGTCACGCTGCTGGTTGGCGGTATCGTGGCATGGGCGGGAGGTGACGTTGTCACCGATAAGCTCGCGTTCTCCCTTGTGATGCCCGAGTTTATTGCGCCCACGTTCACCTTCACCAGCCTGGTGAGTATTGGCGTGCCCTTCTTCCTGGTCACCATGGCATCGCAAAACGCGCCGGGGTTCGCCACGATGAAGGCCTCCGGTTACCCGCTGGCGGTCTCGCCGCTCATCATCGTTACGGGAGCGCTGGCGCTGCTGTTTTCCCCTTTTGGCGTCTTTTCTATCTGTATCGCAGCCATTACTGCCGCCATTTGTCAAAGCCCGGATGCGCACCCGGATCCCGCAAAACGCTGGCTGGCGGCCATCGCAGCCGGAGGATTTTATCTGCTGGCGGGGATTTTCGGCGGCTCGATTACCGGGCTGATGGCCGCTCTGCCGCTCAGCTGGATCCAGACGCTTGCCGGTCTGGCGCTGCTGGGCACCATCAGCGGAAGTTTATATCAGGCACTGAGCCACGAGGCGGAGCGCGACGCGGCCATCGTCACGTTCCTGATGACCGCGAGCGGCGTCACGATCCTGGGCATCGGTTCGGCATTCTGGGGGCTGGTGCTGGGCGGCGTGTGCTATGCCCTGTTTTCACGCGCTCGCCGCGCGTAGCTGCGAAGGCGTCATGCCCGTCGCGCTGCGAAAGCGGTTGCTGAAGTGGCTGGCGGAGTTAAACCCACAGGCAAGGGCGATGTCCGTCAGCGGCGTCGCCGTGTTCTGCACCAGCGCCTTCGCTTTTTCCATTCTTCTCTGCATCACGTACTGATGCGGCGCCAGCCCCGTCGACTGGCGGAACATGCGGGCAAAATGGTATTCGCTGAGGGCGGCCTGCGCCGCCAGTTCAGCCAGCGTAAGGGGTTGCCCGAGGTTCTCTTCAATAAAGGCCAGCACGTTGCGCAGCACGAATGGCGATAGCCCGCCGGTGACGACCGGCAGCTTCCACTGAACGTTTGAGTAGTTTTGCAGCAGATGGGTCAGGAGCAGCGTAGAGGCCGTGCTCAGGGTTAGCTGGTTGGCGTGCTGCTGCCAGTCGCAGCCGAGTAAAAACTGGCGATACAGCGCGGTGATCTTCGGATCGCTACCAAAAATGCGCTCGTCCAGCGTCAGCGAAAGCGGGCGCTTGTCCCAGATCTTTTCCCCCACGTCGCGCAGGTGTTCATCGGTGCAGTACAGATGCACAAACGACAGGTCATCACGGATATCCCACGTCGATTCGCTCTCTTTTGGCATCAAACAGAAGCGGTCCGGCCCCCCGCCGTTCTTCCAGCCGCCCGGCGTTTTTTGATAGCTTTCGTAGCCGTCCGCTACGTACAGGCTCAGGGTATGGTGGTTACTTTTTACCGTTATCGTATCGTGCTTGTTGTACCACGCTGCCAGCTGAATGCCCGAATTCAGCGAGACGGTTTCCCGCAGGACCGCATTCTGTTGGCAAAGCGTTTCAAAGGTATCGTAAGCGTGAGACATGACCGTAAGCGCGTGATTGACTGGAATATCAGTCTAAGAAGAGTTGTCTCTCGTTGCCAGCCCCCGGGAAAGAAAAAAGCGCAAGATTTTGCAAGTCGACCGCAAGCCGGTGAAAGCCCCTGACCGATCTCGGCGCCATACTGCGGGCTTCCGTGGTTTGAGAAGAGAAAAAGTATGAACGCATTATTATACGGACTGGTGGTGGTCATCTGGGGAACCACCTGGATTGCGATTTTCCTGCAGCAGGGTCCCGTAGCGGCGCCCGTCTCGATTTTCTGGCGTTTCGCCGTCGCCAGCCTCACGATGATGGTAGTGTTAATCGCCCTGCGCCGCCTGCACAAGCTGGCGCTGAGGGATCACCTTTTTTGTATCCTCCAGGGATGCTGCGTTTTCTGCTTTAACTTCTGGTGTTTTTACGCCGCAGCCTCGCACATCAACACCGGGCTGGAATCGGTGATCTTCTCCATGGCCGTGCTCTATAACGCCATTAACAGCTTTATTTTCTTCGGGCAGCGCCCGCCCGTGCGTTTCTGGACGGCGGCAGCGCTGGGCCTGACTGGGATCGTCACCCTCTTCTGGGACGATCTGCTGGCCAGCGGCTGGAGCGCGTCGCTCCTGACCGGGATTGGCCTCTCCGCGCTCGGCACCTACGGCTTCTCGCTGGGCAATATGATCAGCATGCGTCACCAGCGCAGAGGCCTTGAAACCATGACCACCAACGCCTGGGCGATGCTCTACGGCACGCTGGTGATGGGCTGCATTGCCCTGTTCAGAGGCGACAGCTTCGCGCCAGAGTGGACCGTCAGCTACGTTGGCGCGCTGCTCTATCTGGCTGTATTTGGTTCGGTGATTGCGTTTGGCGCCTATTTCACGCTGGTGGGACGCATCGGTCCGGGCAAAGCGGCCTACAGTACGCTGCTCTTCCCGCTGGTGGCGCTGACCATCTCCACGGTGTATGAAGGCTACGTCTGGCATATCAACGGTATCGTGGGATTAGTGCTGATTCTGGGGGGAAATATGGTGATGTTTACCAAACCAGAAACCTGGTTCAGACGCTTACGAATGGCGTAAATAAAAAGGCCTGCATTACGCAGGCCTTTTTATTTTATTTCGCGGTCTTTTTCACATCAAACATGGTGGCGTCCGTCGCCATGTCATCAACTACCTGCTTCAGCGTCGCAAAGGTCATCGGCGTACTTTCGTTGTTCAGATCTTTACCTTCGCCTTTACGCACCACCTTCATGACCGGTTTGTTGGTGGCCGCATCGATCAGTTCTCCTTCAAAGAAGAGATGCGTATCCATGGTGCGATGCCCGGTTGCCATCTGCGTACCCGCTACTACCAGCGCGACCGGTACCACTTCATAGAACTGCAGACCCTCTTTCTGCGAACTCACCCCGGTAATTGCACCGCGGAAAATCAGGCTGTGTTTACCCGGCGTGGTCACAACTGGCTTACGGGTACCAATAGCGGTTTTCATTTTGTTATTGGTGTAATTCAACAGCTCATCAAGCGTTTTTTGACCAATTTGAGTGGTCGGTTTAGGCGCAGGATAATAAGTAATCGGCGTCCAGAGAATACTGTCGTAATTAGCTTCGTTATAAGAAGGATCCACCCAACGCAGCGTTGGTTTTCCCGTCGCAGACGTCGTCTGCTGCAAGCCGGAATAGTCTTTTAAAAAGCCAGAATATTGTTCGGGAGCCGCAACTTTTGAAGAACAGCCCGCCAACGCCAACAGACCAGTAAGCACTGCAACTTTAAAAAAAGTTTGAGTACGCATGATAGTTTTCCATGTTATCTGCAAGTATGCATTTGAAGTTATAGCAAAAGACCGATGGGTTTGTTGTGACAAAAAATGATGCGGAGAGCACAAATTGCGAAAAGACTGCCCGGAGGCGTGCCGGGCAGTGAAAAATTACTGATTTATATCCAGTTGCCAGAACAGATGTTTGCCAAACGGGTCAATTTCATAGCCCGTCACCTCCTTGCGCACCGGCTCGAAAATGGTTGAATGCGCAATCATCACCGCCGGCATCTGGTCATGCATCATTTGCTGAGCCTCTTTATACAGCGCCACGCGTTTATCGCGGTCGGTCGTTGATTTTGCTTCCGCGATAATTTTATCGAAGGGCTTATAGCACCATTTCGCCGAATTTGAGCCACCGTTTGCCGAGGTACAGGTAAATAGCGGACCAAAGAAGTTGTCAGGATCGCCCGTTGCGGTCGTCCAGCCCATCAGCGCTGCCTGATGTTCCCCGCCCTTCACGCGCTTAAGGTATTCGCCCCACTCGTAGGTGACGATTTTGGTCTGTACGCCGATTTTCGCCCAGTCGGCCTGAATCATCTCCGCCATGCGTTTCGCATTCGGATTGTACGGACGCTGCACCGGCATCGCCCACAGGTCGACGCTCACGCCGTTGGCAAAACCGGCCTCTTTCAGCAGCGCTTTCGCCTTTTCAGGATCGTAATCGTAATCCTTAAGCTCGCTGTCTGCGCTCCAGACGCCCGGCGGCAGCAGGTTCTTCGCCGCAGTGCCGGTGCCGTGGAAAACCGCATCAATAATGGCCGGCTTATTGATGGCCATCGCCAGCGCCTGACGGACTTTTACGTTATCCAGCGGCGGCTTTTGGGTATTGAACGCCAGAAAGCCGGTATTCAGTCCGGCTTTGCTCATCAGGTTGATGTCTTTGTTCGCCTTCATGCGCGGCAGGTCCGCCGGGTTCGGGAACGGCATCACCTGACATTCGTTCTTCTCAATTTTGGCAAACCGCACGGAGGCATCCGGCGTGATGCTAAACACCAGCCGATCCAGCTTCGATTTCCCCTGCCAGTAGTCGGCAAACGCCGTAAACAGGATCCGCGAATCCTTCTGATACTGCGCCAGCTTAAACGGCCCGGTGCCTATAGGCTCCATATCCACCTTTTCCGGCGTGCCCGCTTTGAGCATCGCGTCGGCATACTCCGCGGACAGGATCGAGGCAAAATACCATGCCAGATCGGCGACAAACGGCGCTTCCGGGTGCGCCAGGGTAAAGCGCACGGTGTGGTCATCAACTTTATCAATGCCGGTAATCAGGCTGCCAAACTCCAGACTTTCGAAGTTGGAATAGCTGCCGTTAGAGACGTTGTGATACGGATGATTCACGTCTTTCTGGCGCATAAACGAGAAAATCACGTCGTCGGCGTTAAAGTCGCGGGTCGGCGTGAAGGATTTATTGCTCTGGAACTTAACGCCCTTACGCAGATGGAAGGTGTAAACCTTGCCGTCGTCGCTCACCTCCCAGCGCTCCGCCAGGCTCGGCACCAGCTCCGTGGTGCCGGGTTTGAAATCAACCAGCCGGTTATAGACCGGCACGGCGCTGGCGTCCACGCTGGTTCCCGAGGTGTATAGCTGAGGATTAAAGTTTTCCGGCGATCCTTCGGAGCAATACACCAGCGTTTTCGCGGCAACGGTGGAACTGACCGTGAGTGCTGCGAGCGCCAGCGTTATAGTTGTGAGTTTGCTTTTCATCATTTATTCCTGTCTTTTTAATTCGACGGCTAATTAATTCTTTTGCCATTTCATAAATAACATTAAAGTGAGGTGGCAAACACCTGAAAAATAAATAAGGAACAAATCACTATGGGCTCGCCGCTTTCCAGACAATTAACGCACCGTTTTTTCCGCTATCTCGCGATCACCAGCCAGAGCGATCCCAAAGTCAAAACCCTGCCCTCAACGCCGGGCCAGCACGACATGGCGCGCGAGCTGGCGCAGGAGCTGGCACAGCTGGGGTTAGACGATATTGTGATTGATGAATTCGCCACGGTAACGGCGGTAAAAAAAGGCAACGTGCCCGGCGCGCCGCGCATCGGCTTTATTACCCATATTGATACCGTCGACGTGGGACTTTCGCCGGATATTCATCCACAAATATTAACCTTTACCGGTGAAGATCTCTGTCTGAATAAAGAGAAAGACATCTGGCTGCGGGTTAAAGAGCACCCTGAAATTCTGGCGTATCCGAATGAGGAGATTATTTTCAGCGACGGAACCAGCGTATTGGGCGCGGATAATAAATCGGCGGTTACGGTGGTCATGACGGTGCTGGAAAACCTGACGGCGGAACATCTGCACGGGGATATCGTCGTGGCGTTTGTGCCTGACGAAGAGATCGGCCTGAACGGGGCAAAAGCGCTGGACCTTAAGCGCTTTGACGTCGACTTCGCCTGGACCATCGACTGCTGCGAGCTGGGGGAAATTGTCTACGAAAATTTTAATGCGGCGGCGGCTGAAATCCGCTTTACCGGCGTAACGGCGCACCCGATGTCCGCCAAAGGCGTGCTGGTGAATCCCCTGCTGATGGCGACTGACTACATCAACCATTTTGACCGCCAGCAAACGCCGGAGTGCACCGAGGGGCGTGAGGGCTATATCTGGTTTAACGGCATTCAGGCCGGGCAAAACGAGGCCATTCTTAAGGCCAATATCCGCGACTTTGACAAGGACAGCTTTGCCGCCCGCAAGCAGCAGATTGCCGACGTAGCCGCGCTGGTTGCCGCCCAGTATCCAACGGCCAGGGTGGACTATCGCATTGAAGATACCTACAGCAATATCAGCAATGCGATTGGTGAGGACCGGCGCGCCATCGATCTGATGTTCGAGGCGATGGAATCGCTCGGCATCACGCCGAAGCCGACGCCCATGCGCGGCGGTACCGACGGCGCGGCGCTCTCGGCAAAAGGGCTACTCACGCCGAACTTCTTCACCGGCGCGCATAACTTCCACTCGAGGTTTGAATTCCTGCCGCTGTCGTCGTTCGAAGCGTCTTACAACACGGCCCTGCAGATCTGCCTGCTGGCCGCCCGTTAAGCGGGCTTGCGCGCCAGCATCGTGGCAAAGCGCAGCTTGATGCGGTTGCCGTTTTCGTCGGTGCGGTGCAGTTCGCCAACGTCTTCGTTGTATTTGAGCAACTCCCAGCCTTCATAGTAGTTGCTCAGTTCACCGCTTTTGAACGCAAACGGGAAGCCGACGGTGCACGGGTAATCCGCCGTGTCCATCGCGGCAACAATCAGGTTGTAGCCGCCGGGCCTGGTGCAGCGCTGCATGTTGGCGATAAGTCCCGGGATGGTTTTTGACTCCAGGAACATCAGCACCACGGTGGAGAGAATGAAATCGTACTCGCCGTCAAAACTCAGGTTGTTGAGATCTTTAATCGCCGTGTGGAGGTTATCGATCCCTTCTTCCGCCTTAATGCGCTCGATATTCTCGATGCTCATCGGGTTCTTGTCCCATGCGGTGACATCGTGGCCGTTAGCTGCAAGATAGAGGCTGTTACGGCCGTTGCCGCAGCCCAGATCCAGCGTTTTACCGGGTTTCACAATCTCCGCGCTGTACAGCACTTCTGAATGGGTACGGGTTAAGCCATATTTCTCTGTGAAGTAATTCTCATCGACAGTCATTGTTTTCCTGCGTTCTCATAAAGTGAAAGTGCATCCTGGATGCTATTTTAAGGCGTTTACCGTCTGGTTGCCAGCCGCTCGAAAATCGAAAAATTTGCTACGTTTAGTGAAGACGCTTATCAGAGAAATAAAGATGAACAAATATCGCCTCAGCGACGAAACCCGCCTCTGGCAATGGAAAAATGGCGAAACCACCCACGCTACTACGCTGCGGCAGATTATCGCCACGGCGGACTTTAACGACGTGACTGTCGGGACGAGAGGCGGCTGGATTGACGATGAGCACGCCCTCGCGCAGGACGGCGACTGTTGGATCTACGACGAAAACAGCGTGGTGTTCGCCGGAGCGACCGTGTCCGGCAACGCGCGTCTTACCCTGCCGTGCGTCGTGAGCCATGATGCCCGTATCGGTGACAGCTGCTGGCTGGACGGCGCGGAGGTCAGCCACGGGGCGCGAATAAGTGACAACGTCACTATTCAGCAATCCTGCGTGCGGGGCGAGTGTCATATCTACGGCGAAGTGCGCGTGCTGCACCGCAGCGTGGTCTTTGCTGCCAAAGGGCTGACGCCGGACCATGACCAGATCCTGCAAATCTACGACAAGGCGACCGTCAGCCAGTCGCGCATTGTGCACCAGGCGCAAATCTACGGCGAAGCGATGGTGAATTTTGCCTTTGTTGAGCACCGCGCCGAAGTCTTCGACAACGCGATCCTCGAGGGAAACGAACTCAACAACGTGTGGGTGTGCGACTGCGCAAAGGTCTATGGCAATGCCCGCGTGATTGCCGGTTTTGACGTGGATGCCATTCCGACGGTGCGCTACAGCTCGCAGATTGCGGAGAATGCCGTGGTGGAAGGAAACTGCGTCATCAAGCACCACGTTCTGATTGGCGGTCAGGCATGGCTGCGCGGCGGGCCGATCATGCTGGACGATAAGGTGGTGATCCAGGGACGCGCGCGGATCAGCGGGGATGTGCTCATCGAGCACCGGGTTGAAATCACCGATGATGCGGTCATCGAAGCCTTTGCCGGGGAGAGCATTCACCTGCGCGGCGAAAAGGTGATTAACGGCGACCAGCGCATCACCCGCACCCCGCTGCTGGGGGCGTTATAGGGCGTAGATCTTCCCGTAGATGTTCACATCGTCAAAGCGACCGTTCAGGTATTCCGCTTCCCGCAGGCCCCCCTCCAGCGTAAAACCGTTGCGCACGGCAACGCCGTTGCTGTGCTGATTCGCCACCCGACACTTGATCACAAAACGGCGGATCTCCCCGCGTTCAGCGTAGTAGCGCATAAACGCCTGCAGGGACCGGGAGAGGATCCCCTGCCCCTGATGGCCTTCATCCAGCCAGTAGCCGATATAGCCGGTTTTGTTGGTCGGTTCAATCGTGTTGAACGACAGTACGCCAACCAGCGCATCATCCTTGAAGATCAAAAACATTTTGGCGTAGCCGCGCTGGTGCAGCATCTGGTTACTCTGCACGTTGCGGCGGGTATCCTCTTCGCTGCCTACGTGCTGCGCCCAGTCAAAGGCGGTTTGCAGAAAGGTTTTGTTTTTGACGACGAGATTATGCAGATCGGCGGCGTAGCGCTCTTCGACGGCGCGAAGCTCGAGAGCGTCAGATACCGGGATAATTTCGGATTTTGCTGCGGTCATTGCCCCTCACCCTAACCCTCTCCCGGAGGGAGAGGGAATCGATCGTTAACGCATTATCCGGTCGTCAACGTAGTTACGTTTATCCGGCGCCGGTGGGAAATACTGGTACAGCCAGGTTTCACTGATGGCGTCGCCCTGGCAGCGCAGGAACAGACGCATATCCACAGGCTCCGTCGAATCCGAGGTTGGGTACCAGTCAAACAGGATGCGATAGCCATCAAACGGCTCAACGTAGAGGATCTCAACCTGCTTCGCTTCTCCGCTGGAGAGCGTAATCACCGGCTCGATGCCTTTTGGCGCAGCGGCCTTCAGGTCGCCACCGACGAAGTCGATAGCAAAGCGACGGGCCCACACTTTCGGGTAATTTTCCCCCGGTGCCCAGCCTTCCGGGAAGCCGCCCATGCCGGTACGGGTGGCGAAGACGTTGGCCAGCGGAGAGCGCACCGGCGGCATGGCGCTCCAGTACAGACGATATTTAAAGTCCAGCTCGTCGCCCGCTTTCACCGCTTTTTCCGGCTGCCAGAAGCAGACCACGTTATCAAGCGTTTCGCCGGTGGTCGGGATCTCCATCAGGCCAACCGCGCCTTTACCCCAGTCGTTACGCGGTTCAACCCACAGGCTCGGGCGTTTGTTATACCAGCCCATCACGTCCTGATAGTGCGAGAAATCGCGGTCGAGCTGCAGCAGACCGAACCCTTTCGGGTTTTTGTCCATATAGGCATTAAACTGCAGCTTCTGCGGGTTGTTCAGCGGACGACAGATCCACTCCCCGTTGCCGCGCCACATCGCCAGGCGGTCGGAGTCATGAATTTGCGGGTGAATGGTGTCACACATGCGGCGTTCGTTATTGCCGCAGCTGAACATACTGGTCATCGGCGCAATGCCGAGCTGCTTGATGTCCTTCCGCGCGTAGAGGTGGTTTTCCACCTCCATGATCACCTGGCTCTTCTCGCAGTGGATCACGAATTTATAGGCACCGGTGATGCTCGGGCTGTCGAGCAGCGTATAGACGGTAAAAGTCGTGTCGCCTGGCTTGACGGTTTCAAACCAGAAGGAGGTAAAGTCCGGGAACTCTTCCGGGGTGTCGGTAAAGGTATCTACCGCCAGACCGCGCGCGGAAAGACCGTACTGGTAGGTGTCATCCACCGCGCGGAAATAGCTCGCGCCCAGGAAAGAGACGATATCGCGACGCGCCAGCTCAGGTGCCTTAAAGGCGCGGAAGCCCGCAAAGCCGAGATCGCTTTGCCCTTCCAGCTGTTTGGTATCCACACCCGTTTCGCCGTAGCTGAACAGCTCCGGACGGAAGTGGATCTCGCGGGCCATAGAGGTCGACTGGTCCAGCGAGAACATCCGCACGCGGCGGCGGAACCCCATCCCCATATGGAAGAACTGCACGTCCAGCTGACGCCCTTCTATGTTGTTCCACAGTGACTGTTTTTCATCGTAGCGGATGGCGTTGTACGCCTGCGGCGTCATGGTGGCCAGCGTCTCCGGCAGCGGGCGCGGCGCGCCACCCCACGGGGTTTTTGCCAGGTCATGCGCCATGGATTGCAGTACGGAGAAGTCGAAACGACGGCTCTGGCCGTCAGCAATGTCAGAGTCGGCAGCGTATGCCGCTTTGGAAAACAGGGAAGCAAGGCCAGATGTGCCGCTCAGGGCTGCCACTGCCAGCGAGCCTTTTAGAAAACGTCTGCGATTCATGCCTGGAAAAACGTCCTTATGGTCGTGTGAATGTGTTTCGCGCTCGGCGAAATGACGGCAAGAAAGAACGCACAGCCTAAACAAAAATGGTTAAGAATCCAATTGTTGGCCGGTGATTATATGAACAAAGTGAGAAATATTTTCTGTCGACCAGAACGGCCCGAAAGTGGTGTAAAGAAAGCCTGGAAAATGTGTAGAAAAATGCCCCGGCGCGACATCGTTCGCCGGGGCTAATGAGGCGGTTATTTTACGCTGACATCGATACCCGGGAAGTACTTATCAGCGAGTTTAGCGATCGTGCCGTCGGCACGTACTTTATCGATCGCGGCATCAAGCTGCTTTTTGGTGGCCTCGTCACCCTTACGCAACCCAAAACCGATCCCACTGCCGAGAATAGTGTCGTCAGACACCGGTTTGCCGATGAAGCCAAACCCTTTCCCCTGCGGCTTGCTGAGGAAACCTGCCTGCCCGGCCGCGGACATGACCAGCGAGGCGTCGATACGGCCATTCAGCAGATCGCCCCAGGCCATATTCTGATCTTTATAAGACACCACGGTGACACCCTGCTTTTCCCAGTGCTCTTTGGCATAGGTTTCCTGGATGGATCCCTGCAGCACGCCGATGGTTTTGCCCTTCAGCCCCTCAGGCGTTGCCTCAACCGCCGTACCTGCCTTGCCGACCAGCTGCGACGGAATACGGTAGATCGGCTGGGTAAAATCAATGCTCTTGCGGCGCTGCTCGGTGATGTTCATCGCCGAGTTGATGGCGTCAAATTTCTTCGCCACCAGGCCCGGGATCAGCGCATCAAAGGAGGTTTCAACCCAGCTGCACTTCAGCGCTGCCGCTTTGCAGATGGCATTCCCCAGTTCAACGTCAAACCCTTCCAGTTCGCCCGCCGCATTGCGGCTCTCAAACGGCGGATATTCCGCTTCCAGCCCGTAACGCAGCTCGGTAGCCGCAAAGGAAGAAAAAGTACACAGCAATCCCATGCCGACAACTAACGCGCGTAATTTCATCTACAACTCCTCAGAGCCTATCTCAGCGTGGTTTAACCCGACACAGGGCCTGGGCACCTGCCCGTAACGTCGCCTCATCTTTCGCAAAAGAGAGACGAATCAATTTATTATCCGTACCGTCCGCATAAAACGCCGACAGCGGAATGGTGGCAACGCCGTACTCAACGATCAGCCGTTTCACCAGCTCACTGTCGCGCTCGTCGCTGAACTGGCTGTAGTCCGCCAGCATGAAGAACGATCCGGCGCTCGGCAGCAGCGTAAACGGCGAATCGGCCAGCAGGCTGTGTAGCAGATCGCGCTTGCGCTGGTAAAACGCCGACAGCGACAGCCAGGTTTGCGGGTCGACCATATACTCAGCAAACGCGTGCTGCATTGGCGTATCGGCAGAAAACATTAAAAATTGATGCACTTTACAAATCTCGTCCATCAGTACCGCCGGTGCAACACAGTAACCCACGCGCCACCCGGTGACGTGATAGGTTTTTCCGAAAGAGGAAATAATCACGCTGCGCTCCGCCAGCTGCGGGTGCGTGGCCATCCCGTGGTGTGGCTCGCCGTCAAAAACGACGTGTTCGTACACTTCGTCAGACAAAATAATGATGTCGGTATTGCGCGTCAGCGCCGCCAGCTGCTGCAGGTCACTGGCGGAGAAGACCTGACCGCTCGGGTTGTGCGGCGTATTAATGATGATCATGCGCGTGCGCGGCGTGATCGCGGCGCGAACCTCATCCCAGTTGACGGCAAAATCCGGCACGGTGAGCTTGATGGCAATCGGGGTTGCCCCCTGAAGACGGACAATCGGCGCGTAGCTGTCAAAGGACGGCTCAAAGTAGATCACCTCATCGCCCGGGTGCACCAGCCCGCTAATCGCCGAATAGAGCCCTTCGCTGGCGCTGGCAGTCACCAGCACCTCGCTGGCAGGGTCGTACTGCGTGCCGTAGAGCGTGGCAATTTTATCGGCAATACGTTCTTTGAGCGGCTGCAGACCGGTCATCGACGCGTACTGGTTATGCCCCGCCTCCATTGCGCGGGTGACGCCCGCAATCAGCTTCGGGTCGCAGGAAAAATTCGGTGCGCCCTGAGAAAGGTTAATCGCGTTATGCTGCGCCGAGAGCTGGCCGATAACGGTAAAAATGGTGGTTCCCACATCCGGCAGTTTGGAGCGCGTTTGCACTGGCGTTCGTAAAGTCATCCTCTTTCCCTTCTCATGGACATTGCATAACTATTCAAACAACATCTGTGCTGTCGGGACAATCGAATTGTTGTCATAATAGCCATGAGAAAAATGCATAGCTGAGGTGATTTTTATGTCACGCCGTTCGCTCCCCCTTAATGCCATCGACGCATTTTTAGTCACCGCGCGTCACCTCAATCTTACCCATGCCGCCGCCGAACTGTGTCTGACGCAGGGGGCTGTGAGCCGCAAGATTGCCTCCCTTGAGGCGTGGTTTGGCTTTCCGCTTTTTGAGCGCCACGCGCGCGGGCTGCGCCTCTCACCGCAGGGTAGCGCCCTGCTTCCGGAGCTGCAGTCCGCTTTCGAGCAGCTGCTGTCCGTGGCCGACCAGGCCCGCAGCCAGCACAGGGTGATCCGGCTGAAGGCCCCCACCTGCGCCATGCGCTGGCTGGTGCCGCGCCTGCTGGAGGTGGAGCGCGAGCATCCTGATCTGCAGATCGCGCTGACCACCACCACCGATCACAACGTCAATTTCAAAACCGAATCTTACGACGCGGCCATCGTGTTCGGCACGCACATGAGCGCAGGCGATCTGCTGTTCGAAGAGGCGCTCACCCCGGTGATAAGCCCGGTGCGGGCGGGGGCAACGCTGGGTTCGTTAACGTTCCTTCACCCCACAAGGGATAAGACGGACTGGTCGCTGTGGCTGACGAAACAGGAAGGCCCGGGCTTTGCCATGCACAAAAATCAACACTTCGACACGATGGATCTCGCCATTACGGCCGCTATTCAGGGGCTGGGCGTCGCCATCGCCGACGAAACGCTGGTGGCAGAAGATATTCACGCTGGAAGGCTGGTACGGCCCTATGAGACAAGCATAAAAACTGGCGCAAGCTACCGGCTGGTGCTGCGCGAAACGCCAGACGAGGAAAATGGTCTCGCGGCGTTTCGCGCCTGTTTGCTTAATCGAGGCTGACGTGGTGCTTCATTACCCGCTTGAAGAGGCTCATGCGGGCGCGCATAAAGCGGTTTTCAAGCCTGAACGCTGCATGTTTATTCACGCCAATGCGTAACAGAACGTCCCGACCTTTGCGGCACGCGGGCCAGTGCGTCGGCCCGGGCAGGATGTCGCGAGGACCCGCGTCACGCGCAAAGCTCACCCAGTAATCCGCCACGTGGGCAGCAAACTGCAGATCTCGCTCATTGACGTACTGACGCGAAGGCTCCACCTGACCGAGCGTATCGAAGACGTAGGGAACTTCGTTGCCGTGCCAGGCACCGTTGATGTACGTGGCATGTTCCGCCTCTGCGACATAGTCAAACCAGTAGCGCCAGCACAATCCGCCGACACGCTGCTGGGCCTGCATTACCACGTAGCCCATGGTGGTAAACGCCATGTCGCGGCACACCTGCCTGCCCAGCTCTTCATCGCCCTTCACGCCCGGATAGAGCAATTTAATCAGCCCGAGCCCGAAGCGGCGTTCGCGCCGAAGCTTCTGAATTTGTCCGGCGAGATCGATGCCAAACACCGCCATCACGCTGGCCTCATCGCTGTTGGAGCCAATCATTACCGGCACCGGATGCTGACGGGCGGCGAAAAAGACGTCCAGCATGGCTTCCGGCAGAACACAGTCTCCGGCAATGGGCGCCGGGGCGACGTTCAGCGGCGCGGTGAGCGGCCAGAACGCCTCGGGCGGAATGGCGCGCAGCTGCCCGGCGGTCGCATTTTCCAGGCCGAAATGGGCGGCCAGCGCTTCCCCCTTCTGCAGTGCCAGCTCGCGCGGCGTGTCAGGTAAGGTGTAACCGCTTTGTACAATCGTCTTATGGAACAACCCTTCTGCCAATGGCGAGGCCAGCAGCGAGAGCACGCTGCGCGCGCCAGCGGATTCGCCAAACAGGGTCACATTAGCGGGATCGCCGCCAAACCCGGCGATGTTATCCCGCACCCATTCGAGCGCGGCGATCTGATCCAGCAGAGCAAAATTATGCACCACGCGCCCTTCCTCGCCTTCCAGCGCGGGATGGGCGAAAAAGCCAAGATGGCCGAGACGGTAGTTAATCGTGACCACAACCACGCCGCGCGCGGCCAGCGCTTTGCCGTTATAAGGCGGCAGACCACCGGCACCAATCGTAAACCCGCCTCCGTGCAGCCAGACCATAACCGGCAGCGGCTCGGCGCGCTCTGCGGGAGACCAGACGTTAAGGTAGAGGCAATCTTCGGAAAACTGCCCCGGATCGCCGCCGCCTAGCTCCTGGCAGTACTCGCTGCTTTGCCAGCTTGAGGGCGAGAAGGCCGTGGCCTCGCGCAGGCCATCCCAGCGTTCAGGCGGCCGGGGCGAGCGCCAGCGCCACTCCCCCACGGGCGGCGCGGCATAGGGAATACCGCACCAGACGTGGACATTCTCATCGGTTAAACCAGACAGTGCGCCCTGGCGCGTTTCAACCACAGGGGCGGAAGGATTTTGCATAACGACCTTAATTTTTCCATCACACCCCAGCAGAGTAACGATTTCAGAGCAAACCGCAACGCTGTTTGCTGCGCGTTTCAGCCTCCTGGTAGAGCGTAAACTCGTCATACACCGGGCATCCCAGCACGTCTTCAAACGCATCGCGGCTGGCGTTACCGTGGCTGCGGGCCTGGGTTTCGTTCCCGAGGTTGGACTGGAAAATCCCCGCGGCGCTGACCGGGAGGAAATCTTCGTAGGTGATCGGCTGGGCAACCACCCATCCGCGCTCGATCAGCGGCTGCGGATCGTCTCCGGGACGAAACGCATGCCGATGCGCTTCCCCGGCTGGCGTCAGGCGGTAGCGGAAATAAGCCAGCTCCTGACGGCGCATGAGCATTTCGCTATCCGGGAAGGCGTTAAAAATCTCCCGCAGATGCAGCTGATGGGTCAGGTTATCTTTACCGGTACCGGCCTGGGCGAGGAGGCTATCGTACAGTTCACGGCCTTTCGGGGTCAGCGCCACGCCGCGCTGTTCAATCTCACCGAAGCGCGCGGTGTGGGTGCCTTTATGTTCACCGGCAAACAGCACCGGCTCTTCCAGCGCCTTGAAGCTGGTTTGACGCAATAAAACGGGCACCTCGCGACGCGGCGGCCCTTCGATCAGAATTTTTGGCTCGATACCGTACTTCGGCATCAGCTCCTGCACCCGGTCAATGTCCAGCGTGCGCGGCGTGAGATGGTTAATGTGGCAGCCCGGGAAGCAGACCACGTCGGCAATCAGGCGATGCTCGTTGCTCAGGACCAGATAGGTCTCCCGATCGACCGTCGCGTGACGGTGCCAGCGGAAGGTTTCTAACGCTTCCTGCACAAACTCATGGGCCTGTGCGTCAGAAAACTCCCCTTCCGACTCGTGCAGGTCGATCAGTTCCAGGCAGCGCGGGGTGAAGATGTTGCGGTGAGACAGGATCTCCGCGGCACGCTCGCGCAGCGCGACGTTTTCAATCAGCTCAAGACGCAGCAGCGAGGTAAAAATACGAAACGGATTCCGGCACAGCGCCGCATCCTCTATCGGACGAAACGCCGTTGAGTGGACGGGCACCCCCGCCTGAGAGAGATCGTAATAGCTGACCGGGTACATGCCCATAATTGCAAACATACGGCGCAGGGTTGAAAGTTCCTGTGCCGTGCCGACGCGGATCGCCCCGTGACGCTCCACGTTCAGGCGCGCAAGCTCATCGGCGTTAGCCAGGTGTTCATGTAATAGTGGATTATTTTCCAGAACCGCCAGGTTTACGTCCGCAACCAGTTCAAGCAAGGTGCCGTACTGCGGAACTTCCTGCTGGTACATCGCCGACATAGCCTGCGAAAAGTGTTCCCGAATGTCATCAGCCGTGATGGTGTTCGCCATGATGTCATGCCTCCAGTGAATATTACCTGGAGTGTAGAGAAACCCGTTCCTTCCGGGGGGAAGAATTTCTGAATTGTGATCTTAAGACGACAGTGGTCAAACCGTGTGCTACTGGTCCCTGAACAGCGCCGAACGGAACTGCCCTTTAAACCTGAACGCTTTTATCCAGGATTTTCCTTATAATTATTTAGGGTTCCGCTTTCTAGCTATAAAGGAGTATTTTTTGGGTCTCTCCTGAATGCAAACTAACCAATTCGAGTAAGCCATTATTTTTATCCTCACCTTTCAAATTTTTAGCTCGAAGTTAGGATTAATCTGAATGGCTGTTTACAAGTCCTTCCTGTCTATCCATATTTCCCTTTTAAGCGAAGCGTAAATTTACAAATATTTAAAAATAACGCAACCGCAAATAGCAAAACGCATTTGACGGATGCCGCACAGCGACTAGAGTTATTACTCGAACGACGAGTGATACGGAATATTTTCGTATCGTACTGGCATAACCAATATATGACTATGAGGTTTAATATGGCAGAGCATCGTGGTGGTTCCGGTAATTTCGCTGAAGACCGTGAAAAAGCATCAGAAGCTGGACGTAAAGGTGGCCAGCATAGCGGTGGGAACTTTAAAAACGATCCGCAACGCGCTTCTGAAGCGGGTAAGAAAGGGGGACAGAACAGTCACGGCGGAGGCCGTAAATCTGATAACTCCTGATCTTATTTAATACTCTTTTAATAAAACCAGAGAGCATGCTGCGGGCTGAAAAGCTCGCAGTACCCTTTCTTTATTTTACCGGAGCGTAATTATTATGAATATGAAAAGCGTCGAGGATGTCTTTATTCATCTTCTGTCGGATACCTACAGCGCAGAAAAGCAGCTTACCCGAGCGTTAAGCAAGCTTGCCCGCGCCGCCTCCAGCGAGAAGCTGAGCGCAGCTTTTACCGCACACCTGGAAGAGACGCAGGGTCAGATCGAACGTATCGACCAAATCGTTGAGCAGGAAGACGGTATTAAGATCAAACGCATGAAGTGCGTGGCGATGGAAGGCTTAATTGAAGAAGCCAACGAAGTCATCGAAAGTACGGAAAAAAATGAAGTACGTGATGCCGCACTTATTGCCGCCGCGCAAAAAGTCGAGCATTACGAAATTGCCAGCTACGGTACCCTTGCCACATTAGCAGAGCAACTGGGCTATAAAAAAGCCGTTAAGCTTCTTGCCGAAACGCTGGAAGAAGAAAAAGAGACCGACCTTAAACTCACCGACCTGGCCGTAGGAAATATTAACCAAAAAGCGCAGAAATGACGCAATAATACAGGTTAAATAAAATGAGCATCAGTCCCAGGACAATTAAACGGTGCCATTTAGCGGCAGCCATAATATGGTTCATTCTCGCCACCCCCTCCGTAATATGGTGGAAGAATAGCGTGCTATGGGTCATTATCATCAGTATTTACGCCAATATTGTCGGCCATTTATCTGGCTACAGTGCCGCGCGTGCCGATCAGGCTGCTGAAAGTGAGACCAAATAAGCGAACCCCTAATGAGGATACAATAATGAATCACGTAGAACACTACCATGACTGGCTACGCGATGCCCATGCGATGGAAAAGCAAGCCGAATCTATGCTGGAATCCATGGCCAGCCGTATCGATAATTATCCTGATGTTCGCGCCAGAATTGAGCAGCATATTAATGAGACAAAACGGCAAATTACATTGCTGGAAGAAATCCTCGACCGTAATGATATTTCTCGTTCGGTTTTAAAAGATTCGATGAGCAAAATGGCGGCGCTCGGGCAGTCCATTGGCGGCATGTTCCCGTCGGATGAGATCGTAAAGGGCTCGATCAGCGGCTATGTTTTCGAACAGTTTGAAATAGCCTGTTATACCTCCCTGCTCGCGGCGGCTAAGAAAGCAGGCGACGTCGCCTCGGTGCCGGCCATCGAGACGATTCTGGCGGAAGAACGCGAAATGGCCGACTGGCTGATCCGCCATATTCCGCAGACCACGGAACAGTTCCTGTTGCGTTCAGATGCATCGGGCGTCGAAGCGAAAAAATAATCCGGGAGAATCGCCATGTTCCGACACGTCAAACAGCTGCAATACACGGTTCGCGTTGCCGAACCGAACCCTGGCCTCGCCAACCTTTTACTGGAACAGTTCGGTGGGCCTCAGGGCGAACTGGCTGCCGCCTGCCGGTACTTTACGCAAGGATTGAGCGATGACGATCCGGGCCGTAAAGATATGCTGATGGATATCGCGACCGAGGAGCTAAGCCACCTCGAAATCATCGGTACTCTGGTCGGCATGCTTAATAAAGGTGCCAAAGGCGCGCTGGCGGAAGGGGTGGAAAACGAGGCCGAGCTGTATCGCTCCATGACCGAAAACGGCAATGACAGCCATATCACCTCCCTGCTGTACGGTGGCGGCACCCCGCTCACTAACTCGGCGGGCGTGCCCTGGACGGCGGCCTACGTCGATACCATCGGCGAGCCAACGGCGGACCTGCGCTCAAACGTGGCAGCAGAGGCCAGAGCGAAAATCATCTATGAACGGCTGATCAACGTGACCGACGATCCCGGCGTAAAGGATGCCCTGGCGTTTCTGATGACGCGCGAGGCGGCGCATCAGCTCTCCTTTGAGAAGGCGCTGCAGTCCATCCGTAATAATTTCCCCCCGGGAAAATTGCCGCCAATCGAGGAATTCACCAACAAGTACTACAATATGTCTGAAGGTGGAGAGGTTCGCGGAAGCTGGAACAGCGATAAACATTTCGATTACGTTGAGTCCCCCCAGCCTGCGGTTGACGGCGGCGATGGCAGCGCAAGCGTCACGCTCACGACCGAACAGGCAACCCTGGTCAAGGCGATGTCTGCCCGCACGAAGTCCGATCCACATTCTGACCCGCTGACCGGTGCCGAGCTGGGTGCCGGTAAGACTAAACCGTAATCGGTTTTGCCGGGCAGCCATAAACTGCCCGGCAATTCTCGTGCCCCATCGTTTCAGAGGTACGGACCATGTTCGAACTCGACGCGTTCCATCTGGCCAGAATTCAGTTCGCTTTTACCGTCTCGTTTCATATCCTTTTTCCTGCTATCACCATCGGCCTCGCCAGCTATCTGGTGGTGCTGGAGGGCATGTGGCTGCGCACCAAAAACGACGTCTGGCGATCGTTGTACCATTTCTGGCTCAAGATATTTGCCGTTAACTTCGGGATGGGTGTCGTTTCCGGGCTGGTCATGGCGTACCAGTTTGGCACCAACTGGAGCGGGTTCTCACAGTTCGCGGGCAGTATTACCGGCCCCCTTCTGACCTATGAGGTGTTAACCGCCTTCTTCCTCGAGGCCGGTTTCCTTGGCGTCATGATGTTCGGCTGGAATAAAGTCGGTCCGGGCCTGCACTTCTTTTCAACCTGCATGGTGGCGCTCGGCACGCTGATGTCGACCTTCTGGATCCTCGCGTCCAACAGCTGGATGCATACGCCGCAGGGCTTCACTATCGAAAACGGACAGGTTATTCCGCAGGACTGGCTGGCGATCGTATTTAATCCCTCCTTCCCTTACCGCCTGATTCATATGGCTATCGCCGCGTTTCTGAGCAGCGCGCTGTTTGTCGGCGCGTCGGGCGCATGGCACCTGCTGCGCGGTAACGATACCCCCGCCGTCCGCACCATGTTTTCCATGGCGATGTGGATGGCGCTGCTGGTCGCCCCTATCCAGGCGGTCGTGGGCGATATGCACGGTCTGAACACGCTTGAGCATCAGCCAGCTAAAATTGCCGCCATTGAGGGGCACTGGGAAAATCCGCCGGGCGAGGCCACTCCGCTGCTGCTGTTTGGCCTGCCGGATATGGACGAGGAGCGCACCAAATACGGCCTGGAGATCCCCGCGCTCGGCAGCCTTATTCTGACGCACAGCCTGGACAAGCAGGTCCCGGCGCTGAAGGATTTTCCGAAAGAAGATCGGCCAAACTCGACCATCGTTTTCTGGTCGTTCCGCGTCATGGTCGGGATGGGGCTGCTGATGATTACCCTCGGGCTGATTAGCGTCTGGTTGCGCTATCGCCATCGGCTATACCACTCTCGCCCGTTCCACTGGTTTGCCCTCTGTATGGGGCCTGCCGGGCTGCTGGCGCTGCTCGCCGGCTGGGTCACCACCGAGGTGGGCCGCCAGCCGTGGGTGGTCTACGGCTATCTGCGCACCATCGACGCGGTATCGCTGCACAGCACCCTGCAGATGAGCATCAGCCTGCTGGCGTTCTTCGTCGTTTACTCGTCGGTGTTTGGGGTGGGCTATGTTTACCTCATCCGGCTGATTAAGAAAGGACCGCAGCCTGTCGATACGCTGACGTCAAACACCTCGGGCACGCCCGCCCGTCCGCTGTCTGCCGCTGAGTCTGTTCCTGAAGAGGAGAGAACCTGATGGGCGTCGATATCTCAGTTATCTGGTTTGCCATCATCGTCTTTGCCACGCTGATGTACATCATCATGGATGGCTTTGATCTGGGCATCGGCCTGCTGTTTAACTTCGTGGGCGATGCGAAGGAGCGCGATGTGATGGTCAACAGCGTGGCGCCGGTCTGGGACGGCAACGAGACCTGGCTGGTGCTCGGCGGCGCGGGTCTTTTCGGCGCGTTTCCGCTGGCCTATGCGGTGATCATTGATGCGCTGACGATCCCCCTCACCGCGATGCTGATCGGCCTCATCTTTCGCGGCGTCGCCTTTGAGTTCCGCTTCAAAGCCACGCCGTCGCACCGCAAATTTTGGGATTACTCCTTTGCCGGCGGCTCCCTGCTCGCGACCTTCAGCCAGGGCGTGGTGGTAGGGGCCGTGATCAACGGCTTTGACGTCGAAGGCCGACGTTTTGTCGGCTCTGCGCTAGACTGGCTCACCCCCTTCAATCTCTTCTGCGGTATCGGTCTGGTCGTCGCCTACACGCTGCTGGGCACCACCTGGCTCATTATGAAAAGTGAAGGCGCGCTGCAGGCCCGCATGCGCGAGCTGACCCGCCACGTGCTGCTGGCGCTGGTGGTCGTCATCGCCGTGGTGAGCATCTGGACGCCGCTCGGCTGGCAATACGTGGCCGAGCGCTGGTTTACCCTGCCCAACTTCTTCTGGTTCCTGCCGGTGCCTCTGCTGGTTGCGCTTTTCAGCGTGCTGATCTGGCGCCTGACCCGCAACCCGGCCAGCCACTCCCGCCCCTTCCTGCTGACGCTGGGGCTTATTTTCCTCGGGTTTAGCGGGCTCGGCATCAGCCTCTGGCCGAACATTATTCCGCCGCGCATCACCCTGTGGGAAGCCGCGGCCCCGCCTGCCAGCCAGCTGTTTATGCTGGTAGGCACGTTGCTGATTATTCCGGTGATCCTGGTGTACACCGCCTGGAGCTACTACGTCTTCCGGGGCAAAGTGTCGGATACTGAAGGCTATCACTGAGGAACGCTATGACCGACTGGCATACACGAGCCATTATTTATCAGATTGATACCGCGCTATTTTATGATTTGAACGGCGATGGCTGCGGGGACATCGCCGGGATCGCGGCCAAGCTGCGCTATATTCGCCGCATGGGGGCGACGGTCATCTGGATCACCCCGTTTTACCTCACGCCCTTTCTCGATGAAGGCTACGACGTCAGCGACCACCTCCAGGTGGATCCCCGCTTCGGAAAGCTGGACGATATCATCGCCTTTATCGAGCAGGCCCGCGAGCTGGGCATGCAGGTCATTATCGAGCTGCTGATCCAGCACACGTCGGACGCGCATCCCTGGTTCCAGCAGGCCCGCCGTAACCCGGCGTCACCCTATCGTGATTACTACCTCTGGTCGGATAACGACGAGGACGATACGCCCCCCATGTTTCCCGGCGTGGAAAAGAGCATCTGGACCTGGGACGACGAGGCAGGACAATACTACCGGCACATGTTTTATCGCCACGAGCCGGATCTGAACCTCACCTCGCCCGCAGTGCTTAAAGAGATTGAAAACATCATCCTCTTCTGGCTCAAGCTTGGCGTGTCGGGATTTCGCCTCGATGCCGCATCCCACCTCACCACCCAGGCAGGGAACGGTGATGAAAAAAAGGGTCTGTGGATCCTCGAGCATATGCGGCGTCTTATCGAAGAGCGCAATCCGGACGCGATCCTGCTTGGCGAAGTTGACGTAGACGTTGAGGCCTATAAAGACTACTTCGGCAATAACGACCGCCTGAATCTGGTGCTCAACTTCTGGCTCAACAAGTATTTCTACGTCAGCCTGGCCCGCAAAAGCGCCCGTCCGCTGCGCAATGCGGTGAAGAGGATGATCGTCCCGCCTGACTCCTGCTGTTTTGCCAACTGGCTGCGCAACCACGACGAGCTGGATCTCGAAGGCATTAGTCAGAAAGACAAACAGTTTGTCCTCGACGGGTTCGCCCCTGATGAGGAGATGAACGTCTATCAGCGCGGGATCCGCCGTCGCCTGGCCCCGATGCTCAACGGCGATCGGAAGCGGCTGGCGTTCTGCCACGCGGTGCTGTTTTCCCTGCCGGGTGTCCCGGTGATGCGCTACGGCGACGAGATCGGCATGGGTGACGACCTGGATCTGGAGGAGCGCTACGCCGTCCGCACCCCGATGCAGTGGGCGGGGTCACAGGGAGGCGGTTTCTCTGCAGCCGACCCTGAAAAATTTATCGCGCCGATTATCGACCACGGCCCTTACCGCTATCAGAAAGTCAACGTCGCCGATTCGCTGCTTCACCACAACTCGCTTCTGCACCGGATCATCGATATTGCCAATACCCGCTCGGAGTTCCCCGAAATTGCCGTTGCGCCCTTTCGCCTTATCACAATAGATGATGACGCGGTGCTAGGGCTCTATTACGAGACCGACGAGCGCAGCATCCTGACCTTCGTCAACTTCAGCAACCAGCCGGTGCAGTTCACCGCCAAAGGGATCCGCAACGCCACCTGGACCGCCTGTCTCGAGGACAAGCGCTACGATGACGCGCTGATTTGCGGTAAAACCGTAAAGCTCAGTCTTGGCGGCTACGGCTATCGCTGGTTCTGGACGCACCGTAGCGCGCTGCGCTGATTACGGTTTCCGGCGGGTTATCAGACGCGTCAGCACTATTCCCGCCACCGCGAGGGCGCCCAGCGCCACCTTACCCGGCATGCCGGAGGTGACGGACGGTGCGCGGGTTTTCGCCTCGTTAGTAAAGCGGCCATGGATTTTATGCAGATCGTTAACCGGCTGGTCGAGATAGTCCCGACGATCCGGCGCGTTGAGATCGTCGGTCATCTGGCCTTCCCACGCCTTTTTCACCATCAGCCGGTCGAGAAAACCGGGGAAGAAAAATTGCCCGACAATTGACTGGATGGTGCTGCTGCCGACCCACAGCTCGCGAACCGGTTTTTGCGCCACCCTGAAGATGGCGCTGGCGGCCACCTCAGGCTCAAAGACAGGCGGCACCGGGCGCATCGCCCAGGCAAACTTATTCCTCGCCCATTCGAACTGCGGGGTATTGAGCCCGGGCATCTGCACCATCGAAAGCTGAACCCGGCTGTTCTCATGCATCAGCTCGGTACGCACCGCGTCGGTGAACCCGCGGATCGCCGCTTTTGCCCCGCAGTAGGCTGACTGCAGCGGAATGGAACGGTAGGCCAGCGCGGACCCCACCTGGATTATTACGCCCCTGTCGCGCGGAACCATAAGTTCGAGCGCGGCGCGAGTGCCGTTCACGTAGCCGAGGTACGTCACCTCAGTCACGCGCCGAAATTCGTCCGGCGTGAGGGTTCGAAACGGTGCCAGAACGGCCCCCATGGCGTTGTTCACCCAGACATCAATCGCGCCGAGGCGATACTCAATTTCGTTAGCGGCATCCACCACCGCCTGGCTGTCGGCGACGTCCGCCTGCACGGCGTGGGCATTAACGCCAAAGCGCCGTAGCTCCTCTTGGGTAGAGTGCAGGCTGGCTTCATCGCGGGCGATGAGCCCCACGTCGTAACCCGCCTTTGCAAAGTGCAGCGCCGTGGCTTTTCCCACGCCCGCTGTCCCGCCGGTAATCACTATGACAGCCATAGAACCTCCACGTGAGTTTATTCGTTATTCCCGTCCGACAACGTTGTCACCAGTTCAGCCAGCGAGTAATGCACCGCTTTTTCGACCACGTCCTGACAGTCACCGGAGAAAAGCACGGTGCGGGTCTTCGTCTCGCCGCGTATGTTCCACGCAAAGCAGACCGTCCCCGCCGCCGTGCCGTCGTCGCCCCCTTCCGGGCCCGCGTAGCCGCTGATGGCGATGCTGATATCCGCCTGGGCGATGTCGCGGATACTGGCGGCCATTTCGGTTACCGTCTGCTCGCTCACGGCAGTAAACCGCGCCAGCGTCTCAGGGCGCACGCCGAGGATCCGCGCTTTGGCTTCATCGCTGAACACGACCAGGCCGACATCATAAAATTCGGCGGTGTTTTCCTCTGCGCAAAGCGCCACCGAGAGCTTTCCGCCCGTGCAGGATTCCGCGGTGGTTAAGCGAAGCCCGAGATCGGTTAATTTGCTCGCCAGCTTTTTCGTCAGTTCACCTACGGTATTATTGCTGTCGTGAAAAAGATTGCTCATCTTGCCGCCTCTTATTTCTCGAAAGGAATGATTGAAATATGGCCATTGCGCTCAAGTATGGCATATTTAATGTCGCTTACTTCCGTAATGCCATTATTTTGACGCGCTGACACCAGAATATCATCACAGGACACGTCAACTTTTTTCAGTTTATCGGCTAACGGCACGCCGTTCTCAACCAGAATAACAGGAGTGCCATCCAGAATATTCTCAACCGGCGAGAAATATTTCTTCATCAGCCCGAAAATAATATCCACTACCACCAGCGTGGTAATGGTAATCATCGCACCGGTGACGGAAAAATCCTGTCCGAGAAGCGCCTGCTGCGTGGCTTCACTAATTATAAGGAGCAGAATGAGATCGAAGCTGGTCATCTGCAGCAGCGCGCGCCGCCCTGCCACTTTAAATACCACCACGAGAAACAGATAAATAGCCAGCGCGCGAAAGACCATATCCATATCAGCCTCCTAGGGGTAAATAAATTGCCAGATGTTAATTTCCGGCTCGCTGTTGACGCGGAAGACGGTGTTCCATTTACCGGCTCTGGAAGGTGTCGTGAAGAGTAACACGGAGAAGCGGTCGGTTTTTTTCAGGTTGTTATAGACAAAAAAGAGGGTCTTTCCGCGGCTGAACATAGCGTCCGGCTGCGGCCAGACGCTGCCGGGCTCATACGCATCGCTGCTCTCGCTGGCCATGCTGAGGACATACTTCCCCTCCGTTTGCACCGGAAACGCGAGCGCCATCCGCGTCTCTGTCTCCCGTCGCCCAAAGCGTTCATAGTTTATAGTCAATGATTTAGCAGAATTCGTTTTGACAGTATCACTGACCATTCCGCTGGAAAAAAAACCGGCAATCGCCGCGACGATAATACCCAGCAGAACAATAAAACCCACCTGACGAAACGCGTATTCAAACGTCAGCAAACGGTAACTCTCATCTATCCCGGGTAACTTTTCATTTTCACGCTTCATGGCCATCGTCACCGTTTCGCTTATTATCCGATAATTTTGATTTCTAACGCGAATGTTTTTAGGACTTATCACATTTGCCACATAAAGGAATAGCAACAATACTTAATAAGTCAAGACACGCAAAATGAAGGATATCGGATGAAATTATCACTTATTTCCGCTTTATTGATATTTCTGGTTCCGGCCGCATGGGCAGATAATAACGGGGGTTTACAAAAAGGCGAAGCACCACCGCCTCCCCACGCGCTTGATAGCGGATATCGCGGAACCGACGACGCGCGTATTATGACCATCAGGCAGGCAAAAGAATTGCATGATGGGGCGACAATTTCATTACGCGGTAATCTTATTGACGGTAGCGGCGATAAGTTTGTATTTCAGGATAAAACCGGAAAAATCGACGTTATTATTCCCCAGGCAGTCTTCGACGGCAGAACGGTAAAACCCGACCAGATGATCAGTATCAACGGTTCGCTTGATAAAAAATCATCTCCTGCCGTCGTCCGTGTCGATCGTTTGCAGAAATAATTCAGCGAAGCGTTAACGCTGCAGTTATCCATCAAATCTCACCCCTTGGCTTAAGGAGTCAGCTATGAGTGATACTAAACAACGTACGAACGCTTACCCGCAGCCCCCGTTCCCGGAACAGCCGCAAACGCCCCCGGGACTGGCATCCGAAATGCAGCCTGTACCCGACCACGGGGAAACAAGCTACAAAGGACATGGCCGCCTGGCCGGCAAAAAAGCGCTGATTACCGGCGGTGACTCCGGTATTGGTCGCGCGGTCGCTATCGCCTATGCTCGTGAAGGCGCTGACGTTGCCATTAACTACCTGCCCGAAGAGGAAAAAGACGCCGCTGAGGTCATCGACCTGATTGAAGCCGAAGGTCGCAATGCTATCGCGCTGCCGGGAGACGTCCGGGACGAAACCTTCTGTCAGAATCTGGTCGAAGAAGCCGTGTCGAAACTGGGCGGGCTGGACATTCTGGTCAACAACGCCGGTCGTCAGCAGTTCCGTGAATCGCTTGAGGAACTGACCACGGAAGATTTTGACGCAACGTTTAAAACCAACGTTTACGCCCCTTTCTGGATCACCAAGGCGGCGCTGCGCCACCTGAAAGCGTCGTCCGTGATCATTAATACCTCCTCCGTTCAGGCGGTGAAGCCTAGCCCCGTGCTGCTGGACTACGCCCAGACGAAAGCCTGTCTGGCGGTGTTTACCAAATCCTTAGCCAAACAGCTGGGTCCGAAAGGTATTCGCGTCAACGCGGTTGCCCCTGGCCCTTACTGGACGGTACTGCAGTCCAGCGGCGGGCAGCCGATGGAAAAAGTGAAGGAGTTCGGCGGCGACACCCCGCTGGGACGTCCGGGCCAGCCCGTCGAGATTGCCCCGCTGTACGTCACGCTGGCCTCGGATGAATGTTCATTCACGTCCGGCCAGGTGTGGTGTTCCGATGGCGGTGACGGCGTGATCTAAACCTGTAAACGCCCCCCCCTCCGCAATGAGCAATAAATGAACAAGGATGTTCGCTTTTATTCCCCCGCCAAAAAACATGTTGTAACTCAAACAGATCAAATGTTAAAAATATTTTGCTATCAGGTTATCAAAATTAAACAACTTAACTTGTCACCCGCATCGCTCTGTTTTTAACATCGCCTATGGAAAAAAATGGTCTGTTCAGTCAGCGCATACGCTTGCGCCATTTGCATACATTTGTGGCCGTCGCTCAACAGGGAACTCTGGGGCGTGCGGCTGAAACTCTCAACCTGAGCCAGCCTGCGCTCTCAAAAACCCTCAACGAGCTGGAACAGCTGACCGGTGCCCGTCTTTTTGACCGCGGCCGGCTGGGGGCGCAGCTTACCATCGTGGGCGAACAGTTCCTCACGCACGCCGTGAAAGTGCTGGATGCGCTCAATACCGCAGGCCAGTCCCTGCACCGAAAAGAAGAGCAAACCAGTGAGGTGGTGCGGGTGGGTGCTTTGCCTACCGCGGCGCTGGGCATCCTTCCACCCGTTATCGGCCAGTTCCACAAGCAGCAGCGGCATACCACGATTCAGGTCGCTACCATGAATAACACCATGCTGCTCGCGGGGCTGAAATCGGGCGAACTGGATCTCGGAATCGGTCGCATGTCCGACCCTGAGCTGATGGGCGGCCTCAACTATGAACTGCTGTTCCTGGAGTCCCTGAAGCTGGTGGTTCGTCCCGATCACCCCCTGCTGCAGGACACAGTCACATTAAGCCGCGTTATGGAGTGGCCGGTAGTGGTTTGCCCAAAAGGGACAGTTCCCCGCCAGACCGCAGAAACCTTGCTGCAAATGCAGGGGTGTACGCTGCCCTCAGGATGTATCGAAACGCTGTCGGCCTCGCTTTCGCGCCAGCTTACGCTGGATTATGACTACGTCTGGTTCGTCCCATCCGGCGCGGTGAAAGATGATTTACGTCAGGGAACGCTGATCGCCCTGCCGATTACCTCCCCCGGCCCCGGTGAACCTATCGGCATTTTGACCCGCGTAGACACGCCGCTTTCAACGGGTGCGCAGACGCTGCTGAGCGCTATCCGTAAATCAATGCCGGTCTGACATCTTTCTCTTCTCATCCTAACCCTCTCCCCAGCGGGGCGAGGGCATTGTCCTGCGCCCTAATCAATTAATGCGAAATCATTCATTAACAATTGCGTAAAACAATTTAACAGTTTTATCATAGCGGCGAATTCACCAAATGGTTCGCAAAGCATTTTGTAACTCCGAATTCACCCGTATTAATCATTCTTCCCTCCGTATTTATTACCCAACTGGTACATGCCCAGCACGACGGGGGGATCTTAAGGAGACAGAAATGGCATTTGGCAGCGCGCCACGTGGGATACCGCGTATCCTGCAGTGGCTTCTTGCCGGACTGATGTTGCTCATCGGTCTGGCGGTCGGCGGGCTGGGCTTTAAGCTCGTCACCGTAGGCGGAAGTGGATACTTCCTGATAATGGGCGTGGTGATGGTGATTGCCGCGATCCTGATTTTCCTTAACCGCAGCAGCGGGATCGTGCTTTACGGCATCGCCTTTATTGCCTCGCTGTTCTGGGCGGTAAGCGATGCGGGCTGGGATTTCTGGCCGCTCTTCTCTCGCCTGTTTACCTTTGCCGTACTGGCCTTCCTCTGCGCCATCGTCTGGCCTTTCCTGCGCGCGGCAAACCACAGCGCCGCGAACAAGGCTCCCGCTTTTGGCGTCGCGGCCGTGCTCGCGGTGGCGATGTTGGTCAGCCTGGGCTGGATGTTTAAGCCGCAGACCCTCGTGGCAGCGAACGAGCCCGTTCCGGTGAAACCCGTCGCCCCCGGCGAGCAGCAAAAAAACTGGGAGCACTGGGGCAATACCACCCACGGCGACCGTTTCGCCGCGCTGGACCAGATTAACAAGCACAACGTCAGCGACCTGAAGGTCGCCTGGGTTGCGCACACCGGCGATATTCCGCAGAGCAACGGCTCCGGCGCGGAAGATCAGAACACGCCATTGCAGATTGGCGACACGCTGTACGTCTGTACTCCATACAGTAAAGTGCTGGCGCTGGACGTGGATTCCGGCAAAGAAAAATGGCGCTACGATTCCAAAGCCACGGCGCCTAACTGGCAGCGCTGCCGCGGTCTGGGCTATTTTGAAGACCATTCCAGCGTGACAACGTCACAGGCAGAAACACAGCCTGCGGCATGCCCTCGCCGCCTGTTCCTGCCGACCACCGACGCCCGCCTGATTGCCATCAACGCGGATACCGGCAAGGTCTGCGAAGATTTCGGCGACCATGGTACCGTGGATCTGAGCGTCGGCATGGGCGAGATCAAGCCCGGATATTATCAGCAGACCTCTACGCCGCTGGTCGCAGGCAATGTTGTCGTCGTCGGTGGTCGCGTCGCGGATAACTACTCAACCGGCGAACCGCCGGGCGTGGTGCGCGCCTACGACGTGCACACCGGTAAGCTGGCGTGGGCGTGGGACCCGGGTAATCCGAACCTGACCGGCCTGCCGCCGGAAGGCCAGACCTACACCCGCGGCACGCCGAACGTCTGGTCAGCGATGTCCTACGACGCTAAGCTGAACCTGATCTACCTGCCAACCGGCAACGCCACCCCGGATTTCTGGGCGGGCGAACGTACCGCGCTGGATGATAAGTACAGTTCCTCCATCGTCGCCGTCGACGCGACCACCGGTCAGGTGCGCTGGCATTTCCAGACGACCCATCACGACCTGTGGGACTTTGACCTGCCTTCCCAGCCGCTGCTGTACGATCTGCCTGACGGTAAAGGCGGCACCACGCCTGTGCTGGTGCAGACCAGCAAGCAGGGCATGATCTTCATGCTTAACCGCGAAACCGGCAAGCCGGTGGCGAAGGTAGAAGAACGTCCCGTTCCGGCAGGTAACGTTGAGGGTGAACGCTACTCTCCGACCCAGCCGTATTCCGTTGGCATGCCGATGATTGGCAACCAGACGCTGACCGAATCCGACATGTGGGGGGCGACGCCTGTCGACCTGCTGCTGTGCCGCATTCAGTTTAAAGAGATGCGCCATCAAGGCATCTTCACCCCGCCGGGTCTCGACCGTTCCCTGCAGTTCCCCGGCTCTCTCGGCGGGATGAACTGGGGCAGCGTCTCCGTTGACCCGAACAACAGCCTGATGTTCGTCAACGATATGCGCCTGGGCCTGGCAAACTACATGGTGCCGCGCGCTAACGTGGCGAAAAACGCCAGCGGCATCGAGATGGGCATCGTACCAATGGACGGCACCCCGTTCGGCGCAATGCGCGAACGCTTCCTGTCGCCGCTGGGCATTCCGTGCCAGAAGCCGCCGTTTGGTACCATGTCGGCCGTTGACCTGAAAACCGGCAAGCTGGTGTGGCAGGTGCCTGTCGGCACGGTGGAAGATACCGGCCCGCTGGGCATTCGCATGCACATGCCAATCCCAATCGGCATGCCGACGCTGGGCGCTTCGCTCTCTACCCAGTCCGGCCTTCTGTTCTTCGCCGGCACGCAGGATTTCTACCTGCGCGCGTTTGATACCGCCACCGGGAAAGAGATCTGGAAAGACCGCCTGCCGGTCGGCAGCCAGTCCGGCCCGATGACCTACGTGTCGCCGAAAACCGGTAAGCAGTACATCATCATTAACGCCGGGGGCGCCCGCCAGTCTCCGGATCGCGGGGATTACGTTATCGCGTACGCGTTACCCGATAAGCAATAAGATGTGAAAAAGGGACCGAAAGGTCCCTTTTTTGTAGGTCAGATTTTGTAGGTCGGGTAAGCGAAGCGCCACCCGACACTGCCGACAACTCAGAACGTCTCCCAGTTATCCCCGGAAACCGTCGCCGCCGGACGCAACGGCGCGTTCTTCGCCACTGGCGCAGACGTCACCGCGCGGCCCGACTTTGCACCGCTCAGACGAAACGCCCCGACCGCCTCGGTCAGACGCGCGCCCTGTTCTTCCAGAGACGCCGCCGCCGCAGAGGCTTCTTCCACCAGCGAGGCGTTCTGCTGGGTCACTTTATCCATCTCAGAAATCGCCTGGCTCACCTGGACAATACCGCGGCTCTGCTCGTCGGACGCGGCGGCAATCTCCAGCATGATGTCGGTCACGCGTTTAACCGCTTCGACGATTTCATTCATGGTGTTACCGGCGGCCACAACCTCACCGGAGCCCTGGTCGATCAGCGAGACCGATTCGTTAATCAGGCTTTCGATCTCTTTTGCGGCATTCGCACTGCGGCTTGCAAGGGTTCGGACTTCGCTTGCCACCACGGCAAACCCGCGCCCCTGCTCGCCCGCACGCGCCGCTTCTACAGCCGCGTTAAGCGCCAGGATATTGGTCTGGAACGCAATGCTGTTGATGACGGCGGTGATCTCGGAGATTTTTTTCGAACTGGTGGAGATATTGCCCATGGTTTTGACCACGCCGGAGACCATCTGGCCGCCGCGGCTGGCTTTCCCGGAGGCATCTTCCGCAAGCTTGCTGGCATGATGGGCGTTATCAGCGTTCTGTTTCACCGTCGCGGTGAGCTGTTCCATGCTTGCGGCGGTTTGCTCAATGGCCGCAGCCTGCTGTTCGGTACGCGAAGAGAGATCGGTGTTACCGGCAGAAATCTCGCTGGTGCCGCGGTAGATCTCCTCCGCCCCCTGACGTACGGTGCCCACGGTATTTTCCAGCGAGTGCTGCATGGTTTGCAGATCGCGCGTCAGGCGGCCAATTTCGCTGCGCCCGGCCACGTCGTCCGGCATCGTCAGGTCGCCTTTGGCGATATTCTCGATACGTTTCGCTGCACGCTGTAAAGGATTGATTACCGTACGGCGCAGCACGACAAAGGTCATCGCCGTCAGCACCAGCGCCAGCGCAAACGCGCCCACCATAAACATCAGGCCCAGCTGCGTGCGGCTGTGCGCCTGCGCCGTCAGCGCATTGGCACGCTCGGTACGGATCTTGATCGCCTTTAGCAGCACGGCGTTGTAAGCGTCATCCAGCGGACGCGCCGTTTCGTTTTCGTGGTTGATAATCGCTTCGAACATGCCGTTTTTGGCAAATTTCACCATCGGCTGCATGCCCGAGATATAGGCGTTGTAGCGTGCTTTCAGATCAGCGTCCAGCGCTTCGTCTGAAGAGGTGCGCACCGTACGGTTCATATAGGCGGTAAAACTGTCCTGGGACTGCTTTATGCGCTTTTCCGCCTCGCTGATGTTCTGCTTCATCGCATCCATCTCCGCGATGCGGCTTGCCGCACCGGCGTGGATCAGATTGATACGCGCGGTTCGCAGATGGTTTGAGCTGTTCGACAGCCCCATACGCACCTGAATTTCGGATGTGACATCCTGCTGATCGTTATCGGCCTGCAGCAGGAAATACCCCGCCAGACCCGAGCTCAAGGCGAAGAGAAGAATAATGCCACCGAGAATGGAGGAAAACAGCGGAACCAGCCTGATGTGATGCAAGAAGCTCAGCTTGCGCTGCGCCTGCATCGAAGTAGTGTTGTCCATGACCGTCGACTCTCTTGTAGGTAAGATGCGTAAAAACATGCGTGTTAAATAGTCATCGGCACGGTGGGGATTTAGATTACGGCTAAAAACGCCGCACTGGTCACACTTTAGAGAAGATTATTAAAGAAACGCCAGCGGTGAAAAACCGCTGGCAGAAGAGTTACTTGTCGCCGAAATGAATGACGGTACGGATGGATTTTCCTTCGTGCATCAGATCGAACGCGTCGTTGATCTGCTCCAGCGGCAAACGGTGGGTAATGAACGGGTCGAGCTGAATCTTGCCGACCATAGCATCTTCAACCATACCCGGAAGCTGGGTACGGCCCTTCACGCCGCCAAACGCGGAGCCGCGCCACACGCGACCGGTGACCAGCTGGAATGGACGGGTTTTAATCTCCTGGCCCGCGCCGGCCACGCCAATGATGATGCTCTCGCCCCAGCCTTTGTGGCAGCATTCGAGCGCGGAACGCATCACGTTCACGTTGCCGATACATTCGAAGCTGAAGTCAACGCCGCCATCGGTCATCTCAACGATGACATCCTGAATCGGTTTTTCGTGATCCTTCGGGTTAACGAAATCGGTCGCGCCCATTTCACCCGCGAGCTTGAATTTCTCCGGGTTGGTGTCGACCGCAATGATACGACCGGCTTTCGCCTGCACCGCGCCCTGAATCACCGCCAGACCAATGCCGCCGAGACCGAACACCGCCACGGTGTCGCCCTCTTTGACTTTTGCCGTGTTATGCACCGCGCCGATACCGGTGGTCACGCCGCAGCCCAGCAGGCAGACTTTATCCAGCGGCGCCTGCGGGTTCACCTTCGCCAGCGAGATCTCCGCGCAAACGGTGTATTCGCTGAAGGTGCTGGTGCCCATGTAGTGATAAACAGGCTCGCCGTTATAGGAGAAACGGGTGGTACCGTCCGGCATCAGCCCTTTCCCCTGAGTGGCGCGAACCGCCTGGCAGAGATTAGTTTTACCGGATTTACAGAACTTACACTCGCCGCACTCCGCCGTGTACAGCGGGATAACGTGATCGCCCGGCTTCAGGCTGGTCACGCCCTCGCCCACTTCCACCACAATCCCGCCGCCTTCATGGCCGAGTACCGCCGGGAAAACGCCTTCAGGATCGTCACCGGACAGCGTAAACGCATCGGTATGGCACACGCCGGTATGGGTGATTTTGATCAGCACTTCGCCTTTCTTCGGCGGTGCCACGTCGATTTCAACGATTTTCAGCGGCTGGCCGGGACCAAATGCAACTGCAGCGCGAGATTTCATCATGTCTTCCCTTTTTGTCAGGTGTGTGGGTTTATTTTAGATAAGAGCGCAGCAAATGGCCGACTTCTGCCATGCGTACGGCTCGCTGATCCGGCGTGGTTTCCCCCGTCACCAGCTCATCTTTGAGGTGAATTTCAACCATTTCGCCCATCAGGCCATTGGCAGCCCCGCGCACGGCGGCGATTTGCTGCAGGATGGCCAGACAGGGGTCGCCCGACTCCAGCGCGCGTTCAAGGGCCTCAACCTGGCCCCGAATGCGGCGGACGCGAGTAAGAATACGTTTTTTATCTTCGGGTGAATGCGGCATACGCCCTCCTGATACTATAGGGGGGTATTGTACATATTTTATCCTTGATATGTAAACACTCTGTTTTTTATGGTTAATGCGCATTTCGTTAACGTTGCGTATTACTCCGGCAGCGCTATACCTGAAATCTCAGTACAAATATTAATGAGACGATCCTGCAATGCAACGTCGTGCGCCTGCGGATTAGCCGTCATGCGCTTCATGTGATAGAAATATTTCCCCGTTACGTCAGCCTCAGTATCACGGCTGGCGGCAAGCCAGGCCTGGGTCAGGTGCGCCTGGTCCATATCGTCCGGGGCATGCGGCCCCCCCATCTTTGTCGGCACCCAGCCAGGCTCGAGGCTGTTACTACGCACATCACGCCAGCGACGCGCCAGAGCAAAAGCCAGCATAGCGTCGTGCAATTTACTCTCCGCATAGGCGTCGGCCCCATTCCAGCGACGTTTGCGCCAGAGAATATCATCCAGGTTTGCCCGGGCATGATGATGCATACCCGAACTCAGGTAGACGAGGCGATGCGGACGTTCAATCACCGCGGTGAGGATGTAAGCCGAGAGCGTGTTGATCGCGAAAACGTGCGGCAGCCCGTCGCGGGTCACGCGATACGCTTCATTGTAGCCAACGGCAGCATTGTGGATGACGGCATCGAAGCGTCCCAGGGCGTTGACACGTAATGCCGTTTGCCTGGCACCTTCAATTGTCTCCAGGTCACCGACAACGACGGCTTCAGCCTGGGGTAAGGCGCGTTGCGCATCTTCTGCACGGTTCGCATTACGCGCGTGCAACACAACCTGATGTCCTTGTTGAACCAGCAGTTCGGCCGCCATCAGACCCAGGCCTGTGGACGAACCGGAAATAAAAATGCGTGACATACAATTTCTCCAGATTAGTAAACCGACAGCAAGCGCTGCCGGCTCGGATATTAATTCAGGATTGCTGCATCCGAGACGCACTCGCAATCAGTGCCCCCAGCAGCGCACAGGCCGCACCAGACAGATATACAGCGGCATAACTAAACTGACCGGCGATCAGGCCAGCTACCGGCCCGGCGATTCCATAAGCGACATCCAGAAATGCAACGAATGCGCCCATTGCACTGCCGCGGTTGGCTTGTGGAACACGTTTTAAGGCTTCAACGCCCAGTGCGGGGAAAACCAGTGCACAGCCCAGTCCGGTAACCAGAGCACCTGCTAGTGCCATCCATTCGTTTGAACCCAACCACAACATTGCCTGGCCAAGCGCTTCAACCACCAGTGACCAAACCGCAACGCGATAGCCGCCTGTTTGGTCTGGCAGATGCCCCAGGGCGAGGCGAACGAAAATAAAACCCAGACCAAACGCAGTCATCACCAGGCCGGCGTTCTGCCAGTGATGTGCCGCAAAGTACAGCGAGGCAAAAGCGGTTAGTCCTGACAACCCAACGCCCTGCAGCATTAATCCCAGCCCTTCGCGCCAGATGCGCCCTACTACGCGATGGAATGGCAGTCGCGGACCTCCAGGCGATATATATGATGTGGTACAAAATGCAACCAGAGCGGCCAACATCGGTGCAGCAATACAGGCAATCATCGCCATTGTGAGGCTGTAATGCTGATATAACGCCATGCCAACAGGAGCACCAATCGACAGCGCCGCGAACATCGCGATGCCGGTCCAGGACATGGACATACCGGCGCGCTGAGGGCCAACTGAGGCAATGGCCCAGGACACACATCCCGTCACGAACTGACTTTCGCCAAAACCGGCCATCAGACGACCTGCGATAACAATGCAAAGGGTTGCAGCAGGCGATAAATCCGTTACCGAAGCCACCAGATACAGCGCCCCTGCTATCGCTGAAAGGATTGCTCCCTGCAGAGCAGAACGTTTACCGCCCTGCTGGTCCGTAACCCGTCCGGCATAGCCGCGGGTGAGCACCGTGGCCAGAAACTGGATGCCGACCACCAGTCCCACCACCAGGTTGCTGAAGCCGAGATGACCATGGATGAACAATGGAATCACCGGCAGTGGCAGTCCGACTGCCAGATAGCCAAAGAAAAGTGCGGCAATAACGCCCGTTGCCGGGCGGGGAAGCAGGACGCGCGGGGTGTTATCCTCCGCGAGCCGCTTAATGGCGAGGGCTCCCATGTCATTATCCTTTATGAAATATGATTAAGTGGGTTGAACGGCCCGGTGTATCAGGCCGCTCTGTCATCAGGATGCTTTAAAAAGATCGATGTGATAGCCGCTGGCGTTGAGCAGGTAATCACGAGAAGCGGTTATCTCTGTGCTTAGCGCCGCCAGATCAATATCCACCAACTTGCCCGCACGTTTACGAAGCTGGCCGGCCACCATCACGGTATCCACATCAGACCGCTCTATCGCCTGCACGACGGTACCAATTACGTTGGTTACCGGGAAAACAGCGGCTCCGCTGGTGCGAACCATGATAATGTCGGCCTGCTTGCCTGGCGTAAGGGTGCCAATCTGATCCTCCAAACCGGCCGCACGCGCGCCATTAACCGTTGCCGCTTTCAGGACCTCCTCGGCCGTGATGGGTGACGGCACATTGTCCTCACCACGGAAGCGACGGTAGCGCATAGCCGATCGCTGTTGCCCGAACAGAGCATGCATTTCACCGAACATATCGCTGCCAAAGGCAGTATCAAGGTCAATGCCCAGTGCCGGGGTCAAGCCGCGATCGACAGCCTGCTGGTAGGCAAAACTTTCATCGTCGAAGCCAAATAGCGCATCCGACCGTGGATTGACCGTGATGTTTACTCCTGAATCGGCCAGGAACTTCCAGGTATCCTGAGGAACCCTTGAACAGTGGTTGAAGATGTTATGTGTGCCCAGTACGCCCGGCGTGGCAAACTCAGGGCCTAGATTGGCGAGATCGCCGATGAATTCGGTCAGAATACGCATGTCGAGTTTGCGAGCGACCTTCCACCAGTCAAGATTGAGCTGACCAAACAGACCAACGTGCACCAGGCTGTCACTTGTATTCCAGCTTCGCGAGAGTCGCTCCAAATCGGCAGGCAAATGCGCCGATGAAGCTTCTTTATCCATTGCTGCACCGACCATATGTAACGCGCGGATGCCGCTTTCCTTTAGAGCATCTAATGCTGCATCAGTATGCTCGGGGCTGCGCGAGTTGTGGCAGGCATCAATGATGGTAGTAATACCGGCATCCAGTGAGGCAAGTGCCGTGAGCCTGGTACTCAGGTACATGTCCAGGGGACGATAATGTTTGCCCAGTTTCTCTGCGACCACATCAATGTAATCAAACAGATCGTCGACATTTGGCATCATGCGGCGCATTACGCCAAGCCACATATGGTGATGAGCATCCACCAGGCCGGGCATGACGATATGGCCAGCTGCATCAATCACCAGGGCATCATCCGCCTGCAGTTCCGGACCCACAGCTGCGATACGGTCGCCATGGACGAGAACATCGCCCACGGAGAGGTTGGGTATATCGGCATCCAAAGTAAGGATGATGCCGCCTTTAAAAAGAGTGCGCGTCGTTGTCATTTCGTATTCCTCAGGGTTAAGTGATGCCGTTCGTTGCGAGGTTTGCCCAGCCGGGGACAGGGAAAATAGCGCCTGGCAACGAATTGGCTGACACAATAGGTTGCGCACCATTTTTGATAAAGGTAGTTTTATGCAAATTATATTTGAATAAATTCAAAGGTGAGTCTCTATGAGTTTTGACGGAAGGCTACTGTCAGGATTGAGCGTGTTGGCCGCAGTTGTCGAGGCGGGTAGTTTCAGTCGCGCTGGCGAGGTGCTGGGACTGTCCGCTTCTGGCGTGAGCAGATCGATAGATCGCCTTGAAGAGAGGCTCGGTGTGCGTTTGCTAAACCGTACGACGCGTACGATGAACCTGACGAACGAAGGCCGGGCTTTGTATGAGCGCGCCTCGCCACATCTTGAAGGGATTGAAGTTGCGGCAAGCTACGTATCCGGTGCCGCCATTGCTGTACGAGGATCATTACGGGTCAGCGTTAATCCAATCTTCGCTCGTTATATTTTGGCCCCGAAATTGCCTCTTTTGCGCGAACGTCATCCGGAACTGGAACTTACAGTAGTGCAGCAGCCTGACGTAGGGGATCTTGTGACAGAGGGTATAGATGTTGCGGTGCGTTTCGGGCCGCAACTCCCCTCAACTATTTCTTCGAAATTGCTCTTTCAGACGCGCGTACTCACTGTGGCATCACCGGCATATCTGAAACGGCATGGTCGACCTGAGCATCCTGAAGAACTAGTCACGCATGAGTGCATTCAGTATATCGATCCTCGCCGCGGGAAACCGTTTGAGTGGGAATTCCGTCGTGATCGCGAAGTACTGGCTATTGATACTCATGGTCATTTGACGACAACCGATGTAGATCTGATGGTGCAATCCTGCGTAAGTGGTGTTGGCATTGCCCAGGTACTTTCACTCAGCGTCACGCAATTGATCGCTGACGGAATGCTGGTCGAACTTTTTCCGGAATGGCCTGGCGAAACCTATCCGCTGTATATCACGCGGCCATCTCGTCGACTGCCCCCCGCTGCTGTCGAAGCCTTTATGGAATTTTGCGCTGAAATTTGCGTAAATCATGCAGCGAATTGAAAAAAAGAAGCTATCAGCTGCTGGCCGCACTTCAGCGGCGAGCAGCTGATGGCCTCAGCGATAATCAAAGAATTTGTCTGCTCACAAGCATGGCCCAATTAATTTATTCCTTATTCGAGATTATTTAATCTGCCTCAACATGTACGCTGATGTTCAGCCGTTTTGCTTCCATGGATATCATTTTTTGGGCAAGAGCCATATTGCCGCCATGTACTTGATCTATTAGGTTTTGAACGAGAGTCATCATCAAATAATCCTTATTAGCCGGATAAAAATCGATCATATCAATCCCGCTATCCTGCAGCTGCTGGTGCGTAGTTCTCTCCGTTTCAGCAACAATTTTGGCTACGCTGGCCTGCATCTTTTCGATTTGCTCAAATACAATACGGTTTATGATTTCGATTTGTTCTGGGTTTAAGTCCTTTTCCATCATTACCCCTCATAAAATTTTGTAGCTAAGAAAATTTGGATTATGACAAACCTAATATAAGTACAGGAAGTGAGTCTTCATTCATCATTCAGCAGTATCTTAGGTACGACGTAACGATTGCTGCCGCACAACGATATACCGCCAGTATAACCTCTACATAATCAGCAAGATCGGTCAGGATTTTGGCCGTTCGGTGAGGCAAAGTAGGTCATCAGGAGGATGCAATGAACGATGCAATCAAAACGGCTTACCGCGAGCGCTTCACGACGGTGTGCGACTATATCGCCCAACATCTCGATGAACCGCTCACGCTGGAGAAGCTCAGCGCGTTAGCCTGCTGTTCGCCTTATCATTTTCACCGGCAGTTCCTGGCGTTTAGCGGCCAGCCTTTGTATCGCTATATTCAGTGGCTGCGCCTGCGTCATGCGTCCTGGCGACTGGCGTTTAATCCTCAGGATAAGGTGATTGATATTGCGCTCGATGCCGGGTTCCAGAGCCCCGAATCGTTCAGTCGCGCCTTCAGAAACGCGTTTGGAAAAAGCCCGCGTCAGTTTCGGCAGCAGCCGGACTGGCTGAACTGGCACCAGCGCGTACCGAAAATGACCTTTCAGGAGCAAAAAACGATGGAAATTAAGATTGTCGATTTCCCACAGACCCAAGTGGCAATGCTTCAGCACCGTGGCAACCCGGATCGGGTAAATGACAGCGCGGCGAAATTTATTGCCTGGCGTAAAAGCTCGGGCCTATCGCCAGTACACGAAAGCAGCACGTTTGGTATCGCCTGGGATGACCCGGCAACCACGCCCGCAGACGCCTTTCGTTTCGATATCTGCGGCAGTATCTCTGAAGCGATACCAGAAAATGAATTCGGGGTTTGCAGTGGCGAAATCGACGGCGGACGTTACGCCGTAGCCCGCCACACGGGTTCTCTGGATACCATTTCCGCCACGGTGTGGGCGATGTTTCGCGACTGGCTACCGGCCAGCGGCGAAACGCTGCGCGATGCCCCGGTATTTTTCCACTACCTCAACTTCATTCACGAGGTGCCAGAACATGCGCTGCAAACGGATATCTACCTGCCGTTAAATTGACTATCCCTTGTTTCCACCTTTTCCGGGTAGCGCTGAGCTTGCCCGGCATAGCCCCCCCTTGCAAACTGCGCCAGCGTTGACGTTCCTCCTTGAGATAGCAACTGAAACCCTGTCACTAATGGGCCATCCGCGCCTGCGCGATTGGTGCAAAAAATCAAACACACCTTTAGATAAAGGCCACTTATTCTGGCATACGTTCCCAGGTAGTATTCAGACACATGACGAGTAAAGTTGTGACTTAATAGTCGCAGGACCTTTAATGCAGATAAACCAACCCACGGAGATAAAATGCTGGTATTTTTAACAATGTTTATATTTTCACTGACGCTTTCATTTTCTCCTGGCCCCGTTAATATGGTGATTATATCGTCTGGTGCCGTTCACGGCTTTAGAAAGACCTTCTCATTTGTCTCCGGTGCAACGATAGGGTTTACGTTATTACTTATCTTTATATGTTTCGGCTTTTACGCTGCAATCGAAAAATATCCAGTGTTTTTCCGGTATCTTAATATTGCCGGTTCTTTATTTATCATGTATCTGGGCTATAAGATAGCGTCGTCACGGTCCGATATGTCATTAACAAAAACGGATTCACCCGGTTTTATTCAGGGTTTTGTCATGCAGTGGATCAACCCAAAAGCATGGACCGCGTGCGCCTCAGGGGCTGCGATGTTTTCTGAACCCTCAACCCCTGTGACAGCTCTCGTCTTTATCACGGTCTATTTTTTAGTCTGTTATATGTCGCTTTCAGCATGGGCCTTGATGGGAGAAAAAGTATCTGTGCTGCTCAGGAGCACGCGGCAGCTCCGCACGTTTAACGTGTTGATGGGCGGACTGCTGCTTATTACGGCGTGTTACATGCTCTTTTTAGCGTTTTAAACCCGTTATAACGCGTGAAACTCAATCGCGTTATAAATATCATTAATCAATTTGTAGGCAATACTGCTGGTCGACATATTAGAAGGCCATACGGCATAGACTTTCAGCGGATCTAATGACCAGTCAGGAAGTATTTCCTGCATTTCTCCGCGCTTAACATCCTCTTCGCTTAAATAGCGAGGAGGTGCTGCGAGACCAATTTGTTGTCTGGCAAGGGCATAAGCGGCTTCGACATTATCTACATACACCTTGGGCGTATACGTTACGACGGCCACTTCTCCATTTTTATGTCGAAATTCCCGGTTATTCTGCCTCATATTGAGTCCAATCCATGGCAGTTTCGCCAGGTCATCAGGATGCGTAATCGTCGGGTAATGGCTGAGCAATTCCCGGGACGCAACTACCTGGCGCGGGAGCACAAAAAGATGGCGCGCTTTAAGAGAACTGTCCGGAAGCTCGCCGATTCGAAATGCCACATCGATACCGTCGGCAATAATATCTCTGCGCGTATCGCTATAAGAGATATTCAGTAAAATGCCCGGATGACGTTTTATAAAATCGGCCAGATGGCGGGTAAACGCACTCTTCAGAAAAACGGCAGGAAGAGAAACAGTCAGCTTATTCGCCGTTGAGATCGAACGCTGCTTAAATTCAATGACCCCCTGCTCATACAGCGCCAGCATCGATTTGGCCGTTTCCAGCAAGTTGGCGCCATCGTGAGTCAGAGAGAGTTTACGGGTATTTCTGTACAGTAACGCGCAGCCAAGATTTTTTTCCAGCTTTGATAAATGCGCGCTTGCCGTTGCGGTTGTAAGCCCTAACGCTTCCGCCCCACCTGAAATGGATCCTGCCTCAGCAATCTTTGCAAACACTATCAGATAACGGATGTCATCAATCATTTATCGTCCTGTTGCGACGGTGTTCCTGCGAACTACGCGTTTAATCATAGAGTTACGATATCGTACTTTCTTCTCCGGTCGCATCTCTTTTTATCTTTTGGACTTTAGCGCCCTACTCATTTTGCGAGGCGCTGCAGTGTCAACCCGGCGACATCCTCTTCTGGGAGCCGGACAGCCCGTAATGACGCGTCTGCGCCAGCGTTTGCAGCTCCTCCTTAAGCCAGCGCGTTGCGCCCCGCTGGCCGCTGCGTTTATGCGAGTAAATTTTCACTTCAAACGTGCGTATCGAAAACGGTAAAGGAAAAATCCTCAGGTCCGCTGCCGCAGCCAGCTTCTCAGCGGCAAAACGGGGGATCGCCATCAGCAGGTCGCTTTCCGCAACGATAAACGGCGCGCTGAGCATCGACGGCGTTTTGATCGCGATTTGTCGGGTATAGCCCAGTTGTTCCAGCCGCACGTCCAGAACGCCCTGCTTCTCATTCCATGGGGTCACCACCAGATGTCGGGCCGCGAGATACTCCTCCAGCGTGAGACGCGTCCGCCGCGCGTTGCTGATGACCACATACTCATCTTCAAACCAGTCGATCTCTTCCAGCTCCGGGTGCCGGATATCATCCTGAGTGCTGAACCCCAGCGCGAGATCCACCTCGCCCGCCAGCAGTTCCGTCAGCGCAGGGCTGTGCGGCAGATAGCGCAATTCGAAACGCAAACCCGGAGCAGCAAGCTGCAGTTTGTGCATCAGCGCCGGGAAAATGCACAGCGCGGTAAAGTCCGTAATCCCAATTTGTAAGCTTTCGGTACTGCTGGCCGGGTCAAACTCCGGCTGCGGGGTCAGCTCATGATTGAGGAACGACAATGCGGAAGCAATCGAAGGCGCGAGCTGAGAGGCATACACGCTGGGGGACATGCGATGCCCTTCGCGAAAAAACAGCGGGTCATTCAGGGTGGCACGCAGGCGCGACAGCGCATGGCTGAGCGCGGACGTGCTCATCGCCAGCTCGTCAGCGGCCAGCCGAACGGAACGGTGGCGGTAAATCGCGTCGAAAACGGGCAGCAGGTTTAAATCAAGACGCCTCAGTACCGGATGCATAATATTCATCATTTGTTGATTTCATTGCACTTAATTCTTCGGACAATACTCCGTATGCTTAACGCCATCAATCGAAACACAGGAAAAACAATGAGCATCACCATTCGTCAGGCCCGCCCCGAAGATGCAGCGGCAATATACGCCATGATCTACGAGCTGGCGGTGTATGAAAAAGCGCCGGAAGAAGTGGTTACCACGCCGGAGGAGATCCGCGAAACGCTCTTTGGCGCAGGCACAAAAACCGAAGCGTTGATCGCGGAGTTTGACGGCAAGATAGCCGGCTATGCCGTGTTCTTCACCAGCTATTCGACCTGGCTGGGACGCAACGGGATTTATATGGAAGACCTGTACGTTTCTCCGGATTATCGCGGTAAAGGCGCGGGAAGAGCGCTGCTGAAACATATCGCGCAGCTCGCGGTAAAACGGCAGTGCGGCCGCCTTGAATGGAGCTTGCTGGACTGGAACCAGCCCGCCATTGATTTTTACCTTAGCATAGGCGCGCTGCCGCAGTCCGAATGGGTTCGCTATCGTCTTGATAGCGACGCGCTGCTGAAATTTGCCGAATAGCGACACGTGGTACCGGAGAAGATCCCGCCCTGCGGGATCGCTCTGTCCTGCCTTGATCCCGCCTCAACAGATTCTGAATTTATGCTACCCTTCCATAAATTTCATAAACATATTGCAGAACGCCATGACGACAGCCCCTTTTATCCGCCCACAACTTTCCCTGCCAGACGGTGCCGACAGGCTGCTGTTGCACTCCTGCTGCGCCCCCTGCTCGGGTGAAGTGATGGAGGCAATCCAGGCGTCGGGGATTGACTACACGATTTTCTTCTACAATCCCAATATCCATCCGCAGAAGGAATACCTCATTCGGAAGGAGGAAAATATTCGGTTTGCGGAAAAACACGGCGTGCCGTTTGTTGATGCCGATTACGACACCGATAACTGGTTTGAGCGCGCGAAAGGCATGGAATGGGAACCCGAGCGTGGCGTCCGCTGCACCATGTGCTTCGATATGCGTTTCGAGCGTACGGCGCTCTATGCGGCAGAAAATGGATTCAGCGTCATCAGCAGCTCGCTGGGGATCTCCCGCTGGAAAAACATGCAGCAGATAAATGACTGCGGCCAGCGTGCTGCCGCGCGCTATCCGGGTATGGTTTACTGGGACTATAACTGGCGTAAACAGGGCGGCTCCTCTCGCATGATTGAGATCAGCAAGCGGGAGCAGTTTTACCAGCAGGAGTACTGCGGGTGCGTTTATTCACTCAGGGACAGTAACCTGCATCGTAAGTCTCAGGGACGCCCGCTGATTCGCATTGGGAAACTGTATTACGGTCAGGATGACAATGAGAAATAACGGGTTCCCGGTATAGAGATATATCCGAAAACAGCCCTGACGTGTACCGAATTTAGCCTTATGTTTCCCACATCCAGAAAGAGCGGCTATCCTTTAATTATCAACAAAAGGAGGTAAAAATGTCTGATTTCGGTACTGATAAAAACACCCAGTTTGCTGAAGATAAAGCAAAAAATAAATTTGACGAGCTTGCAGGTTCAGCGCAGCAGCAGTTTGGTGAATTCGTCGATTCACCAAAGCATCAGGTAAAAGGTGCGGCTAAAAAATATGCCGCACAGGCCAGCGATGCCGTTTCCGACGTTACTGAAGCTGTCAGAAATAATCCCCTCACCGGCCTCGTCGCAGCGGGTGCGGTCGGTATTGTTCTCGGCCTGCTGCTGGGTCGAAAATAATAAAAGGCCCTTCGGGGCTTTATTTTTTCTTAGCTAAAAATCCTGACCATGCGATCTAACTCTTCCTCTTTCACGGCCCGCGATAAATAATATCCCTGAAAGTTTTTGACGCCCAGCGCGACTAATTTTTCAAACTTTTCTTCACTGTCAACCCCCTCGGCAATACAGTCCGTTCCGGTCATGTCGCTGTAAATCTGTATCGCTTTAATCAGGTTATAGTCATTGTCGTTTGCCACAAAATGCTCAACGATGTCCCGATCCAGCTTAAGACCATCAAAATGCACCTGTCGCACCGGGAACATAGTTTGATGATTAGAGAAGCAGTCATCCAGGAACAATCGACACCCCGTATTTCGTAAATGCCGCATGGTTTCAGGGATCCTTTTGTCCTTCGTCACGTCAATATCTTCGGCGAATTCAAAGACCAGCTTCTCGGCCCACTGCGGTTTGAGCAGCATGTCGATAGCTTTCTTTGCCATATCAGGCAATGCATTCCCGGAAGCCAGGCGAGGCGGAATATTCACAGAAAAATAGTATTTACCGTTATACTTATTAATCCCGGACACGGCGGCATGGATGACTAACGCCGTTATTTTTAACCATATCTCATGGTTTGAAATATCCGTGAGAAAACTGGCCGGCTTGACAATTTTACCGTTTTTATTCCAGCGGATCAGTATCTCAAAGCCTACGCCTTTTTTGTCACGATCGGTAATGATCTGATAAGCAGGGAAGATCTCTTTTTTATATAATGCATTGAAAATCTCTGCTTCCTTATCCGTAAACTCCGTATTTTGACTCCGCCGCTTGATACTTCTTTCCGCATTAAAATTGTGCGAATCGTGTAACCACCGCTTAATTAAGCGTAATTTCAGCACGCCTTCCTTACGGTGCGTATAAACCGTTTTATTAGAAAGCCCCATTTCATCGCACATTTCTTTTACGGACATTCCGCGGTAGAAATTTAATAAAACGTCAATCTCTCTTTTTGTTAGCCATTTTACGTTGTCTTGCGAAGAATTATCCTTGTAGCGATCGCGTAATAAGTACGAACGATCTTTAAAAACATGATGGTGCGTTTGAGAACCAGTGACGACATCTGAAACGCGGGCTATGCGAATCAATGATAATTGATAACTATTATTTAAAAGAGTGCCCAGGGTGCGATATAGCCAGCCATCCGGTATGTCGCCATACAGGGTGACGCGTCGAATAACGGGAAGTGCATTGAGCACGGATGCCAGTCGCTTCAGGCTCTCCAGGAGACTGACGATACCTTTACCGAGAAACACCACAATATGAGCGCTCTGATTTATAAGGATATTTTCCAGATCCTGTTGGGATGCCTCATCCCCGTCAAAGTGAATATGCGAAGCCTGTATTCCGTACTGGTTAAGGATCAGACGATATCCCTGGAACGTAAAACCGCAGGCGGAGATGACAAATTTATGTTCATCGCACGCCTCATTTCTGAGAGAAATTTTGTGGGTCATAAACTGCTCCTGGGCACTAAGGCGCCATTTCCATTTGTGAATACGTAAAATTTAACGCACCTGTTATAAACATTAATTTTACAGTACCGCCTCAGGGTAAGAAACAGATATCAGCTGAACTCACAGGAACATCTTTGCGTTAATCACCGTCGTTTAAATGTACTTTTCTTTGCAAATAACAACGGCAAATATCTTATTCTCAGGGTATAATGAAAATTCCGAAAAGAAGAGTGGACACTTCATCTATCGGCTCATTCAAATACGAGAAAAATGCTATGGATAATCACATCTCATCCAGGGCCTTGCTACATCGAAGGGATGTTATAAAGAACAATCCGCGATTCGGTGAGGCAATATTAGAGCACTACACAATTAATGACTCCATCTACAAAAAACAACCTTTGTTCTACAAGACAATGCTGCAGGAATCACGATTTAACATTATTCTCTCCATGTGTTGTTTTATTTTTGGAAATCAGGCCGAGTCAGTTTCAGAGATTAAAGAGCTATGCTCTCGCTATAAAATAGCCAGCCCCAACAGCGTGATTGCGATCATTACGATACTGAGAACCACCGGGCGCATCAGGACCTGGCGCTGCACGGATGATCGACGCAAAACGAGAATCGCGCCAACTGAAAAAGGACTCAATGAACTTAAGCGTTATATGTCCGGCGCTTTTTTGCCCGTCAGCATTCTTTATCCGGCATTTAATATTAATGTTAATCTGCTGGATAATGATATTTTGAGAAACAACTTCTTCCGCCGCGCGGCTGAATATCTTTTTCGGGGATTAACGTTCAGAAAGGTGTTGCCTGAGGTGGGATTATTTATTGATAAAGATGGAGGTCGTATGATTATGCTTTATATCTATCTGCAGGCCATGAAAAATAAATCCGCTCACGGTGCGGTCATTGACTATTCAGCCAGCACGCTCGCAAAAGAATTTTTTGTTTCACGCATCCACGTCAACCGAATTATCAAATCGGCACAAGAGGCGGGATATCTTAAAGATCGTGGTGATGGTCGGATGTCGATATACCCGGCGTTTATCGACCTTGTCGAAAATTATGCCGGTTTATATTTTGCGTATGTTACGCATTACATCAACGTTGTGCCTAAAGAGCGACGCCACGCTCACAACGTGACGTCAACCGTATAATCCAGCAGGCGTTCGGAGTCCCGAACGCCATTCCCCTATCGTTCCCGCAGCGCCTCTTTTGCCTTGTTCAGCGGTTTCAACAGATAATCCAGAATGGTTTTGCTGCCGGTTTTAATATCAACGGTGGCAATCATGCCCGGAAAGACCGGAAATTCCTGACCCTGCTTATTGGTCAGATGGTTACTGTCGGTACGAATATAAACGCGATAGTAGTAGACATCCCTTTTCACCTCATCCTGCAGGGTGTCCGGCGAAATCATGGTCACTTCCCCTTCCAGCCCGCCGTAAATGGAGTAGTCATAGGCCGTAATTTTCACCAGCGCTTTCTGGCCAGGATGAATAAACGCCACATCGCGCGGCGAGATTTTCGCCTCGACTACCATCTGATCGTCAAGCGGGACAAGGCTCATCAGCTTGCCGTTCGGCGGGATAACGCCTCCCACGGTCGTGACGTCAATATCCTTCACGATCCCGCGAACCGGGGCATTGAAGGTCAGCCGGGTCAGGGAGTCCTCACGCCCTTTCATCACCGAACGCTGGGCCTCAATCTCCGCATTGGCTTTTGCCAGCTCTTCACGGGCGCGAACGTAATACTGGTTTTTCATCTCGGTGATTTTATTCTCAAGCTCATTTTTTTGACGCTCAAGACGTAACACCTCAACCTTGCTGGCCGCTCCCTGGGTCACTAGCGGTCGGGTTAACGACAGCTCGCGCTGCACCAGCTCGGCGCCCTGACGCAAGCCGGCCAGCCCTTTTTCGAGGCTTTCACGACGGGACTGATAGAGCGCCGTTTCCTGTTTGACCAGCTCAACGTCGTCATCCAGCTCCTCCGGAAACGCGAGCTCCGTGTCGTTCACCTCGGCCTTCAGGCGCGCAGCGGTTGCCAGCGCCGCATTCAGGCGAGACTCGCTCTCCAGCACGCTCGACTCGGTTTTTGTCCGGTCAAGCTGCGCGAGCTGCTGGCCGCGTTCCACGATGTCGCCTTCGCGCACCATCAGGCTGTGGATGATGCCGCCTTCCAGAGACTGGATGACCTGCTCATGCGAAGACGGTATGACCTTGCCGCTGCCGGTCGTCACTTCATCCAGATGGAACAGGCTTGCCCAGGCGATAAACACCGCCAGCAGGGCGAACAGGGACCATGCCACCAGCGACGAGCGCGGCAGGCGCGGCTCCTTCAGTCGGCTATTGAAACGAGAGAAATCATTCATGCTGCGCCCTCCTCTGCAACCGCCGCCGGCTTCATGGTCACCGTACGCTGCGCGGCTTTCTGCGGCGCCATGCCGTGCTGGTGCAGGATCGCATCGCGCGGGCCGTCCATCACCACCTTGCCGTTTTCCAGCACGATGATGCGGTCGACCAGGTCCAGAATCGGCAGGCGATGCGTCGCCACCACCAGCGTCCGGCGTTTACCCAGCCATTTGTGAAGATGCTGAATAAACTGCTTCTCGCTCATTTCGTCCAGCCAGGCGGTAGGCTCGTCCAGCAGCAGGATAGTCGGCGAGGTAATCAGGGCACGCGCCAGCAGCAGCGCCTGACGCTGGCCGCCGGAGAGGCCAGCCCCGCCCTCGTTGATGATGTAGTTCAGCCCCATTTTCTGCTTGCGCACAAACTCCAGCGCGCCGCTGTTAACCAGCGCCTGATGAATCTCATCGTCGGTGGCTAACGGGTTCCCCATCAGGATGTTGTCCCGCACGGAGCCAAAGAACAGCCGGGCCTGCTGGCTGAGCAGCTGCATGTCGCGACGCACGTCGGCCGGGTCCAGATGATTGAGGGCGATATCGTCGAGCAGGATGCTGCCCTGCTGCGGCTCCTGCATGCCCGCCAGAAGCTGTAGCAGCGTGCTTTTACCGGAGCCGTTGCGCCCGAGCACCGCCACGCGCTCTCCGGCGCGGATCTGCAGCTTGCTGATGTTGAGCACGGTGAGTTTCTCTTCCTCGTCGTAATAAAACCCGACGTCCTCAAGGCTATAGTCGCCGCGCAGGTGGGCTTTATGCACCTTCTTGCCGTGCTGCGGATCGTCAATCGGGCGCTGCATCAGATCGTCCAGCCCCTTGCGCGCCACCTTTGCCGACTGCCAGCGCGAGAGCACGCCTGAGATCTGCGACAGCGGCGCGATAGTGCGCGATGCCAGAATCGAGGTTCCCACCAGCGCACCGGTGGTCATGTCACCGCTGATGACCAGATAACAGCCCACCAGCAGCACCACCGCATAGACGATGGACTGCACCTCCTGCGTCCAGGTGAGCAGCAGGCCCGTCAGCCAGCGCTGCTTCATGCCGACGCTGGCGGCGACGTCGTTGGTGTTGTTCCACTGGTTCTGGAAACGCTGCTCGGCGCGCATCAGCTTGATGTCTTCAATGCCCTGCACCGCTTCCACCAGCGTGGCGTTGCGGATGGCGGATTCACGCATCCCTTCGCTGGAGAGTTTCCCCAGCGGGCGCTGCACCAGCAGGCCGGGGATGAGCAGCAGCGGCACGGCGAGCAGGACCACCAGCACCAGCGGGCCGCCAATCATCCACAGAATAAAGACGAACAGCAGGAAGAACGGCAGATCGGAAATCGCCGCAATGGTGGTCGAGGTGATCAGCTCGCGCACCGACTCCAGCTCGCGGATCTGCGCGATAAACGATCCGGTTGATTTCGAGCGCGCGCCGTTTTTAATCCGCAGCGCGTGGGCAAAAACGCGTTCAGAGATACGCAGGTCGGCGCGCTTGCCCACTACGTCAGAAATATGCACCCGCAGCATACGCATGATGAATTCGAACACGATGGCAATCATCACGCCGCCAAACAGGACCCACAGCGTGGCTTCCGACTGCGACGGTACCACCCTGTCGTACACCTGCATGGAGAAAACCATGCCGGAGAGCGCCAGCACGTTGGCAACCAGCGCCACCAGCATAATGTCGCTGTAGCGTCGCCAGTCCTTCAGAGCCAGCTGCCAGAACCAGTTTTTCTCATAGGGTTTGATGTAGTCGTCCACGCGGGCATCCGGCGTGGATTCGAGCGGGCGCAGCACCATCAGCCCTTTTAACCGCGCCCCGAGCTCATCGCGCGTCAGCGTGGTCTCCAGCCCCGCGTCGCCGCTAAACTGCAGGCTGACGTTGCCTTCGCTGTCCATGCGGTTAATGACCGCGATTTGTCCGCCGGTGAATTCCGCCAGCAGCGGCAGGCGCCACGGATCGAGGGATACCGCTTCAGCCGCCACCATACGCATCCCCAGCCCAAGCTGGCGCGCCATCTCCTCCAGCAGCAGCTGGCGCGGAGACTGGCTTTCATGGTTAATCGTGACCCGAACATGCTCCGCTGAGAAATCCAGCCGGTAGTGCTTCGCGATGATGAGCATGCCCTGCAGCCAGGGTTCGTACTGTGGATGTGTCTTCATAATGCTACGTCCTGTCCAGAGCGGTAATTTCGCACTGAAATGATACCTTTACGGAATGATTAAAAATCGAACACTCTCTAAACGAGCCCGCAAAATAATCTTGTGAAATATAGGGTTATCGCTATTCATGTAAAGAAACGCAAAAGGCCGCGAGGATCGCTCCCCGCGGCGTTGTTTTACGCAATTAACAGCTGATGGTTCGCCAGCAGCGTTGCCAGATCCGTCTGCACGCCGTTCAGCGTCACCAGGGTGGTTGGCGAGAACTGACCGCCGGTACCGTCCAGGTCAACCTGGATCTCGGTATTGCTGCCGTTTTGCACCACGCGGATGTAATCGCTGATATTGCCCGCGCTGCTGTCCAGCGTGGCGACGCCGTTCACGTAGCTCGCCGAGCCCGTGCCCGTATAGCCGCTGCCGGAGAGCAGATCGCGCAGGTCAATACGATCCGTGTCCGCGGTCCCTTCCCAGGTGCCGACCGTAAAGCCGTTCACCACGTCGTGACCGTTACCGCCCGTCGCATCCGAGGCGTTGATCAGCTTGTAGAGCAACGTATCGTGACCACCGCTGCCGATGTTGAAGGTGTCGTTTCCGCCGCGCCCTTCGAACTGGTTATCACCGCTGTTGCCGGTAATAACGTCGTCGTAATCCGAGCCGTTGATGCCTTCAATGTTCAACAGTCGCGTGGTACCGAACCCGGTGTTCTGCGCGGTTGAGAGGCGCAAATCAACGTTAACGCCGGAGGTCGCGTTGCGGTAATCCACCACGTCCATCCCGCCGGTGTTGCTCCAGGTGTCGTAGTCGGAGTGGGTATTCCAGCCGCCGGAGCCGTTGTAGGTATAGGTGCCGTCCTCTGCGATAAAGGTGTCGTTATACCCGGTCCCGGTGATGGTCCCGCTGTGGCCGCCGGTGGCGGCTTCGGCCGTCAGGACGTAGCCCTCTTTGCCGTTGCCCGCCTCCAGACCGCTCCAGGTGACGTTATCCGACACGCCGTTGGTGATCTTCAGGATCTCGGCCGAATAGGTTTCATTCGGATCCAGACCGTAGAAGCTCACCAGCGCAGAGGTATCGTTCGACCCGATACCGGACTGGGCGTTGATGATCTGCGAGGCCACCAGCACGCCCGCGGCGTTGTACAGATTGACCGTGTTGCCGTAGTAGGCGTTGATGCCCTCGCTGTCGACAATGTGCAGGTGCATCGCGGTGCCGTCAGCAATGGTTTTGCTGTTTTGCACCAGCACCACCTTGCCGTTCTGCTGAGAGACCAGCAGATCCTGCGCGCCGTCCCAGTTGTAGTCCACCGCCGCCACGCCGGTCGCGTAGGCAATACCGGACGCCAGCTGGCTGGAGGTCCAGGTGGAACCGTAGCCGCTGTTGGTGAACAGGGTCGCCGTCTGCGAGCCGCCGTAGGTGCTGAGCTTGATGATGTCCATCTGCCCGTCGCCGTTCCAGTCCACCGCCACCGACAGATAGCCTGCCGTGGCGTTAGAGGCTTCCACCGCGCTCTTGGTGGCAGAGAGCTTCCCGGTACCGTCGTTGTAGTAAATCACCCCGCCGTTGTTGTTGTAGCTGCTGCCCAGGTACAGATCCATGTAGCCATCGCCGTTGAAGTCCGCCCACGTCATGGACGCCGCCGTGGTGGTATTCGAGGCGTTGACCACAAACACGTTGGTCAGGTTCTGACCGATAGAGAGCGTGCCGTTACCGTTGTTGTTGATCACGGTTAACGAGTACGCGCCGCTGCGGTTGGTGTGCTGAACAATATCCACCGTGCCGTCGTTGTTCAGGTCAACCCCGGAAATTTCGCGCCCGGAATCGAACTGACCGTAGAACCCGCCTTCCCCGCCGGTGCCGTCCGGCGACAGAACGCCATTGTTGTTCACCAGGTAGGTCAATGAGTCCATACCGGCATCGCCGTACGCCAGATCCAGATAGCCATCCCCGGTTTTATCGTAGGCAATCACGCCGCCGTACCAGATGGTGGTGCCCATCGCCAGCTGGCTGGCGTTATAGGTGCTGCCATCATAGGTCCACATCACCTGCGTTGACCCGGCGTAGGTATTTTCCGTCGCGAAGATATCCTGCGTGCCGTTACGGTCAAAGTCGGCGGCGGTCTGGCTCACCACGTAGTAGCCGCGGGTGTTGGTCAGCGCATTTCCGGCATAGGTCGAGCTATCGCTGCTGGAGTATGACTGGCCGTTAGCAATGATGTTCCACAGACCGCTGCTGTTCATACCGAGGGTCATGGTGGAGTTGTTGCTGTTCCCCGCCGTGGTTGCCCAGTCGGTATTCACCGAGGTGGTATCAATCACCAGGCTGCCGGTCGCCGTACCGGTGGTATTGCCGTTACCCGCGCTGCTCTTCACCTGCGCCGTCACGCTGTAGCTCGACACGCTCAGCGCATCGCCGTCCGGGATCTGCAGATACCAGGTGTTGTGATCCGGATCGACCACCACCGCGCCGCCGGTCTGGGAGGTGTAGGTTTTTCCGTTCACCGTAACCACCAGGTATTCACCGTTCACCAGGTCAGCGGAGACGGTACCGCTGACAATCGGCGTGGTGTCCGACGTGGTCTGCGCGGTAATCGCCGCCGTGGTGGTCGGGATGCTGGTATCGACGTTCAGCACAAAGCCGTCCGATTCCGTGTAGTTACCGGCCCTGTCGGTGACGCGCACAATGTAGGTGTGGTTGCCGTCGCTGAGGCCGTTGTCCTGGAAGGACCAGCTTGCGCTGCCGTTCATGGTCACCTGGCCGAGCAGGACCCCGTCACGATAGAGCTGCACAATTTCACCGTCGTCCGGGGCGCGGTTAAGCGTACCGTTGATCAGCGGCGAGTTATCGTCCGTTGCCACCGCACTGCCAAAGGTGCCCTGACGCTCGCCTTCGCCGTCGGTATAGCTCACTACCGTGCCTACCGTCGATGGCGGCGTGGTGTCTACCGTCACCACCTGAGAGGCGGTGGAGCCGACGTTGCCCGCCTGGTCGATAATCCGCACCTGGTAGGTGTAGTCCCCGTCAGGCAGATCGCGGGTATCGGTGTAGCTCCAGCGCTGGTTGGTGACCGTGGTATCGAGCCAGGTGTTCCCGCCGTCCAGGCTGATCTGCACGCGCTCGTCGTTTGCCAGCGCGCTGCCCAGCGAACCGTTGATGGTCAGCGTGGTGTCCATGGTGATGAAATCACTCCCGGACTGGCCGGTATCTTCGCTGATGCTGTCGATGGTGACGCCGTACTGCGGCGCCTGCGTATCCACCGTCACCGCCTGCGAGGTGGTTGCCCCGACGTTCCCCGCCTGGTCAACAACCCGCACCTGATAGTTATGGCTGCCGTCGGTCAGGGTACGGGTGTCGCTGTAGCTCCACTGCGTACCGCTGACGGTGGCGTACACCCAGGTGCTGCCGCCGTCCATGCTCACCTGCACGAATTCACCCGCGCCAGGCTCTGCGCCGAGCGTTCCGTGCAGCGTGTACGAGGTCGAACTGGTCAGGAAGTCGTTATTGTCGAAGCCGGTATCCACGGTGATGTTATCCACGGTCACCGTAATCGCCGCATCCGGGGCGACCGTATCGACGGTCACCTGCTGATGGGCGCTGGCCCCCACGTTGCCCGCCGCATCCACCACGCGAACGTAGTAATCATAGGTCTGGTTACCCAGCGTGCGGCTATCGACGTAGTACCAGCTGTTGCCGGTGACGATCACGTTCTGCCAGGTGACGCCGCCGTCGATGCTGATCTGGGCATATTCGCCGTCGGCCAGCGTTGCGCCGAGCGAGCCGTGCAGCGTCAGGGACGTATCGTTAGTGACAAAGTCGCTGCTGCTCAGGCCGGTATCGTCGCTGATGCTGTCGATGGCGATGGTTTTGCTGGCGTCCGGCGCAACCGTATCAATGGTCACTACCTGGCTGGCGGTGGCGCTGATATTGCCCGCGTCGTCAATCACGCGCAGCTGGTAGTTATAATCCCCGTCGGCCAGCGTGCGGCCATCGACATAGGTCCAGCTCAGGCCGCTGACGCTGACGTCTATCCAGGTAACGCCGCCGTCGAGGCTGATCTGCGCGTGGTCGCCGCTGCCCAGCGCCGCGCCGAGCGTCCCTTTCAGGCTGATCTGGTTGTCGCTGGTGATAAAGTCGCTGCCGGACAGACCCGTATCCTGGGTGATGGAATCAACCGTAATCGTCGTTGCTACAGGCATGGTCAGGTCAATCACCACGTCCTGGCTGTCCGTCGCCCCCACGTTGCCCGCGTTATCGATCACGCGCACCTGGTACTGATACGTACCGTCCGTCAGGGTGCGGCCATCGGTGTAGCGCCAGGTGGTGCCGGTCACGGTCAGGTCAATCCAGGTGGTGCCGCCGTCGAGGCTGATCTGCGCCTTCTCGTTATTGCCGAGCTGCGCGGTCAGCGAGCCGTTGACCACCACCTGAGCATCGTTGGTGATGAAATCACTCGCGCTCAGGCCGGTGTCGTTTTGCAGCGAGTCAATGCTGATGCCCATCGACGGCGCGGTGAGATCCACGGTGACGGTGTGGTTATCGCTGCCGCTGTTGCCGATGGTGTTGCTGACCTGTGCGTTAATCACGTACGAACCGCCGTCCGCCAGCGCGGTCACGTCTGCGCTGCCGACCGTATAGCTCCAGGTGCCGTCATTCTGGACGGTCGCCGTGTAGGTTTTGCCGTTCAGCGTAATGGTCACCGTCTGGCCCGCCGGGGCGTCGGTGGTACCGCTGACGACCAGCGGCGTACCGTGCTCGGCGGCGTTAACGATATCGTCCTGCGCAAAGGTGTTGATGGTGATGGTTGGGACATCGCCGTTCAGCGTCACGTCGTGCGTTGCGCTGCCCGGGTTACCCGCCTTATCGCTCACCGAAGCGGTGATGGTGTAATCCCCGTCGCTCAGGCCGAGGAAATCACGGCCCGGCACGAAGACCGACCAGGATCCGTCCGCGCCGACGGTCGCCTGATAGCTGTGCCCGTTGAAGGAGACGGTCACCGTCTGGCCCTGTTCCGCCGTGGTGGTGCCGCTGATGGTCTGGCCCGCCAGCTGCTCCGCGTTGTTGACGATATCGTCATCGGCCACGGTGCTGATGGTCACGGTTGGCGCGACGGTGTCTACCGTTAAGGTGTGCGTGGTCTGGCCGTTATTACCCGCTTTATCGTTGACCGAGGCGGTGACCGTCAGCGCGCCCTGGCTCAGGGCGGCCAGGTCTGCCGCCGGCACGTCGAGCGTCCAGGTGCCGTCGTTTGCCACGGTTGCAGTGTAGGATTTGCCGCCCAGCGTCACGGTGACGGTCTGACCCGCCTCCGCGCTGGAAGAGCCGCGCACGGTCAGCGGCTGCTGCGCTTCTGCCGCGTTCAGCATATCGTCAGCCGACAGCGTCGCAATGCTCACGACCGGCGCAGTAGTATCCACGCTGATGCCGTGCGTCGCCGACGCGCTGTTGCCCGCGCTGTCCTGCGCCGAAACGGACACCTGATAGCTCGCGCCATCGGCCAGCGCGCCCACGTCGGCGGCCGGAACGGTGGTCGTCCAGCTGCCGTCGCTCTGGATGGTGGCCGTATAGCTCTTGCCGTTCAGCGTCACGGTGACCTGCGTACCGCTGGCGAACTGGGCGCTGGAGCCGTTAATCACCAGGGACGAACCGGCTTCAGCCGCGTTAATGACGTCATCTCCGCTAACGGTGTTGATGGTCAGCGCCACGGAGGCGGTGTTCACTACCACATCGTGGGTCTGGGTGCTGCTGTTGCCCGCGCTGTCGGTAATCGTCGCGCTGAGGGTCACGGTGCCGTCGTTCAGCGCGGAAATCACGCTGGCCGGCACGCCCACGATCCAGTTACCGCTAGCGTCAACGGTGGTGGTGTACTGGTTCGAACCGATGGTGATGACCAGCTTATCGCCGACGCTCGCGCCGGTTGCGGTGCCGCTGACGATCTGCGCCTGCCCGTGCTCCACGCTGTTAATGACGTTATCGCCCGCGACGTCGTTAAAGCTGACGGTCGGCGGCGTGGTATCAAGCGTAATCGCTTTGCCCGCGCTGCCCGGGTTACCCGCGGCGTCGCTCACGCTGACCTGCACGGAGTAGCCGTTATCCGCCAGTGCGGACAGGTCTGTGCCCGGCACGTTCACGCTCCAGACGCCGCCCTGCTGCACCTGCGCGGTATAGCTCTTACCGCCCAGCGTCACGGTGACCGTCTGACCGACTTCCGCCGTGGTGGTGCCGGAAATGGCCACGCCCGCAGCCGCTTCGCTGGCGTTAATCACGTTATCGCCTGCGACCGTATCGATGGTCACGGTTGGCGCGGTGGCGTCCACGCTGTACTCCCGGCCCGCCGAGGCGCTGTTGCCGTGCGCGTTGGTGACGCTCACCTGCACGCTGGCATCGCCGTCTTTAAGGCCCGCGAGATCCGCAGACGGCACGGTGGCCGTCCAGTTACCGTCAGCATCCACCTTCGCGGTGTAAGTCTTGCCGCCGAAGGTGATGGTAACGGTCTGGTTTTCCTCCACGTTCGAGGTGCTGCCGGACAGCACCAGATCCGCGCCTTTCTCCGCCGCGTTAATCACGTCGTCGGTGGCAATCGCATCGATGCTGATAGCCACTGCTGACAGATCGACGGTGACATCGTGGCTGATGCTCACCGGGTTGCCCGCCGCGCTCTGGCCTGCAGCGGTCACGGTGACCGTGCCTGCTGCCAGGGCCCCGACGTCCGCCGCCGGGATCGCCGCGCTCCAGGTGCCGTCTGCCAGCACGGAGGCCGCATAGGTTTTGCCGTTGACGGTCACGGTGAGCGTGGTGCCTGCCGCCAGCCCGTCGCTGGAGCCGGTAACGATCAGGTTCTGCCCGTGCTCAATGCTGTTGATCACATCGTCGCCCGCCACGGTATCAATGCGCAGACCCGGCAGGCTGGCGTCTATCACGATTTCGCGCTCGCCCGCGCCGGTGTTGCCGTGACCGTTGGTGACGGATGCTGACACGGTCAAATCGCCGTTGCCCAGCGCCGTCAGGACGGATTCCGGCACGTTCACGGACCAGGTGAGATCGCTCTGAACCGTTGCGGTGTAGCCGTTGCCGCCGATGGTCACGGTTACCGTGTTGCCCGCTTCCGCGTTCGCTACCTTACCGCTGATGGTCTGGCCTGCGGCCACTTCCGCCGCGTTGATGACGTTATCGCCCGCCACGGTATTGATGGTGACGGTCGGCAGCGCGGTGTCGACCAGCAGGTTCGCCGTATTGCTGACGCTGTTGCCCACGCCGTTGGTCGCAGTCGCGCTCAGTGTGTAGTTGGCTTCGCCCAGACCCGCCAGGTCCGCCGCCGGAACGGTCAGGCTCCAGGTGCCGTCTGCCGCCGTCGTGGCCGCGTAGTTTTTGCCGTTCAGGATCACGGTCACCACGGTGCCTTCCGCGAGGTTGGCGCTGGTGCCGCTGACGCTCAGATCCTGACCTTTTTCCACCGCGTTCAGCACGTTGTCGCCGCTGATGGCGTTGAACGCCACGGACGGCAGGCCGGTATCAACGGTCACGTTATGCGTGCCGGTGCCGGTGTTGCCCGCCGCGTCGGTGACTGACGCCGTGACGGTCACGGTGCCGTCGCTGAGGCCGGAAATCACGCTGGCCGGTACGCCCACGCTCCAGTTCCCCGCGGCATCCAGCACGGTGGTGTAGGTCTGGCCGCCGATGGTCACGGTGACCTTATCGCCCGCTGCCGCGCCGGTGGCGGTGCCGCTGACGATATGCGCCTGAGCGTGCTCAGCGATGTTAATCACGTCATCGCCCGCCACGGTGTTGATCGTCACCGCAGGAACGGTCACGTCCACCGTCAGAGTATGATCGACCGACGCCGGGTTGCCCGCCTTGTCGCTGACGCTCGCCGTCACGGTGACGCTGCCGTCGCCGAGCGATGCCAGATCCGCCGCAGGAACGCTCAGCGTCCAGCTGCCGTCCGCGCCTGCGGCTGTGGTGTAGTCTTTGCCGTTCAGCGTCACGGTCACGGTCTGGCCCGCTTCGGCGGTGGTGGTGCCGGATACGGTCAGATCGGACTGCGCTTCTGCGGCGTTCAGAATATCGTCAGCCGCAAGGGTGTTGATGGTCACGGACGGCGCGGTCGCATCCACGCTGTACTCGCGGCCCGCCGAGGCGCTGTTGCCGTTGACGTTGGTGACGCTCACCTGCACGCTGGCGTCGCCGTCCTTGAGGTGTACCAGATCCGCAGACGGCACGGTGTAAGTCCAGTTGCCGCTGTCGTCTACTGTCGCGCTATAAATTTTGCCGTTCAGGCTGATGGTCACGGTCTGCCCGGCTTCCACGTTGGTGGTCGCACCGGACAGCACCAGATCCGCGCCCTTCTCCGCCGCGTTAATTACGTCGTCGGTGGCGATGGCGTTGATGCTGATGGCAACGGTCGCCAGATCCACCGTCACGTCGTGACTGATGGTGATCGGATTGCCCGCAGAGCTGTCGCCGGTCACGCTGATTTTGACGGTCCCTTCCGGCCACGCGCTCACGTCGGTGGACGGGATCGCCGCGCTCCAGGTGCCGTCCGCCAGCACCGTGGCCGCATAGTCTTTACCGTTGACGGTGACGGTCAGCGCCGTGCCCGCCGCCAGCCCGTCGCTGGAACCGGTGACGATCAGGTTCTGCCTGTGCTCGATGGTGTTGATCACGTCATCACCCGCGACGGTGTCGACGCGCAGGCCCGGGAGGTTAGCGTCGATAGCGATCTCGCGCTCGCCGGTGCCGGTGTTGCCGTGGCCGTTGGTGACGGTCGCCGTCACGCTCAGGCTGCCGTTGCCCAGCGCGGTCAGCACGTCGGACGGCACGTTCACGGACCAGGTCAGATCGTTCTGCACCGTTGCGGTGTAGCTGTTGCCGCCAAGGGTGACGGTGACGGTATTGCCCGCTTCGGCGTTCGCCACGGTGCCGCTCAGGGTCTGGCCTGCCGCCACTTCCGCGGCGTTGATGACGTTATCGCCCGCCACGGTATTGATGGTGACGGTTGGCAGCGCGGTGTCCACCAGCAGGTTCGCGGTGTTGCTCACGCTGTTGCCTACGCCGTTGGTGGCGGTCGCGTTCAGGGTATAGTTGGCCTGGCCGAGACCGGCCAGATCCGCTGCCGGAACCGTCAGGCTCCAGGTGCCGTCTGCTGCGGTTGTGGCCGTGTAGTTTTTACCGTTGAGGGTCACGGTCACCACGGTGCCTTCCGCCAGGTTGGCGCTGGTGCCGCTGACGCTCAGATCCTGACCTTTTTCTACCGCGTTCAGGACGTTGTCATCGCTGATGGCGTTGAAGGCCACCGATGGCAGGCCGGTATCAACGGTCACGTTATGCGTGCCGGTACCGGTGTTGCCCGCCGCGTCGGTGACGGACGCCGTGACGGTTACGGTGCCGTCGCTGAGGCCGGAAATCACGCTCGCCGGTACGCCCACGCTCCAGTTCCCCGCGGCATCCAGCACGGTGGTGTAGGTCTGGCCGCCGATGGTGACGGTCACCTTATCGCCCGCTGCCGCGCCGGTGGCGGTGCCGCTGATGATCTGCGCCTGGCCGTGTTCTGCGATGTTAATAACATCGTCGCCCGCCACGGTATTGATGGTCACCGCAGGCGCGGTGATATCTACCGCCAGATTGTGATCCACCGACGCCGGGTTACCCGCTTTATCGTTTACCGATGCGGTGACGATCACGCTGCCGTCGGTGAATCCTGCCAGATCGGCCGCCGGGACGTTCAGCGTCCAGCTGCCGTCTGCGCTGACGGCTGTGGTGTAGTCTTTGCCGTTCAGCGATACGGTAACCGTCTGGCCCGCTTCGGCGGTGGTGGTGCCGGATACGGTCAGATCGCTCTTCGCTTCTGCGGCGTTCAGAATATCGTCGGTCGCCAGGGTATTGATGGTCACGGACGGCGCGGTTGCATCCACGCTGTACTCGCGGCCCGCCGAGGCGCTGTTGCCGTTAACGTTGGTGACGCTCACCTGCACGCTGGCGTCGCCGTCTTTCAGACCCGCCAGATCGGCCGCTGGCACCGTGGCGGTCCATTTGCCGTCGGCGTCTACCGTCGCGGTGTAGCTCTTGCCGCCGAAGGTGATGGTGACGGTCTGGTTTTCCTCAACGTTCGAGGTCGCCCCCGAGAGCAGCAGATCCGCGCCCTTCTCAGCCGCGTTAATCACGTCATCGGTGGCGATGGCGTCAATGCTGATGGCAACGCTCGCCAGATCCACCGTCACATCGTGGCTGATGGAGACCGGGTTACCGGCGCTGCTCTGGCCCGCAACGGTCACGGTAGCCGTGCCTGCACTCAGTGCGCCGACGTCCGCCGCAGGGATCGCCGCGCTCCAGGTGCCGTCCGCCAGCACGGTCGCCGGATAGGTTTTGCCGTTGACGGTCACGGTCAGCGCCGCGCCCGCCGCCAGCCCGTCGCTGGTACCGGTGATAATCAGGTTCTGCCCGTGTTCGATGCTGTTGATCACGTCGTCACCCGCCACGGTATCCACGCGCAGGCCCGGCAGGTTAGCGTCTATCACGATTTCGCGCTCGCCCGTTCCGCTATTGCCCACGCCGTTCGTGACGCTGGCCGACACGGTCAAATCACCGTTGCCCAGCGCGGTCAACACGTCGGACGGCACGTTCACGGACCAGGTGAGATCGCTCTGCACCGTTGCGGTGTAGCTGTTACCGCCAATGGTCACGGTCACGGTGTTGCCCGCTTCGGCATTCACCACTTTACCGCTGATGGTCTGGCCGGCTGCCAGCTCCGCCGCGTTAATGACGTCGTCACCCGCAATGGTGTTGACGATCACGCCCGGCAGAACGGATTCCACGTTCACGGTGTGCGACGTGCTGGTATTGTTGCCGACGCTGTCCGTTGCTGAGGCGGTGACGGTATAAAGCGCCTCGCCCAGCTGACCGACCTCGTTCGCCGGAACGGTAGTCGTCCATTTTCCGTTATTGTCCACCTGCGCGCTGTACGCTTTGCCGTTCAGCATCACGGTCACCACCGCGCCTGCCGCCAGGCCGGAAGCCGTACCGGATATAGTCAGATCCTGGGTTTTCTCGGCGTTGTTGATCACATCGTCACCGGAAACGGTGTCAATGGTCAGCACCGGCGCGGTCAGATTCACCTCTACGCCGTGCGTGGCGCTGTTGCTGTTGCCCGCTTTATCGGTCAGCGCCGCTGTAATGGTGTAATCTCCGGCGGCCAGCGCGGTAACGTCCGCCGCAGGCACGCCCACGCTCCAGTTGCCTGAGGCGTCCAGAGTGGCGGTGTACGATTTGCCGTTGAGCGTGACGGTGACCACGTCGCCCGCCGCCGCACCGGTCACGGAACCCGTGACAATCAGTGCCTGCGCATGCTCGGCGCTGTTGATCACGTCGTCGTCGGAAACGGTGTGGATGGTCAGCTGCGGGACGGTGGTATCGACCAGCACGTCGCGATCCGCAGAGGCCGGGTTGCCCGCCTTATCAGACACGGCGGCGCTGATGGTGTAGTTGCCGTCGGTAATGCCGCTCAGATCCGCGGTCGGCACGGTCACGCTCCAGCTGCCGTTTGCCTGCACGGTGGTGGTGTAGTCCACGCCGTTCAGCGTCACGGTGACGGTCTGGCCCGCTTCGGCGTTGGTCACGCCGTCAATAACCAGATCCTGCTGCGCTTCGGCCGCATTGATGATGTTGTTGTCGCTTACAATTTCAATAGACACCGTCGGCGCGGTGGCGTCCACGCTGTACTCGCGGCCTGCCGACGCGCTGTTGCCGTTCACGTTGGTGACGCTCACCTGCACGCTGGCATCGCCGTCTTTCAGGCTGCCCAAATCGGCAGACGGTACGGTCGCCGTCCAGTTGCCGCTGGCATCGACCGTCGCGGTGTACGATTTGCCGCCGAAGGTGATGGTGACGGTCTGGTTTTCTTCCACGTTGGAGGTAGAGCCGGACAGCACCAGGTCCGCGCCTTTCTCAGCCGCGTTGATTACGTCGTCCGAGGCAATCGGGTCAATGCTGATGGCGACTGCCGCCAGATCCACCTTCACGTCATGGCTGATGGAAACAGGATTGCCCGCCGCGCTCTGGCCTTCCACGGTCACGGTGACCGTGCCCGCATTCAGCGCGCTGACGTCTGCCGCCGGAATGGCCGCCGTCCAGGTGCCGTCCGCCAGCACGGTTGCGGCGTAGGTTTTGCCGTTGACGGTCACCGTTAACGCCGCGCCCGTTGCCAGGCCTTCGCTGGAGCCGGTAATAATCAGGTTCTGAGCATGCTCAATGCTGTTGATCACATCGTCGCCCGCCACGGTATCGACGCGCAGGCCAGGCAGGTTAGCGTCTATAACGATTTCGCGCTCGCCGGTTCCGGTGTTGCCGTGGCCGTTGGTGACGCTGGCTGACACGGTCAGATCGCCGTTCCCGATGGCGGTTAAGACCGTGGACGGCACGTTGACCGACCAGCTCAGATCGTCCTGAACCGTCGCGGTCCAGGTATTGCCGCCGATTGAAATCGTGACAGTGTCACCGCTCGCCGCGCCGCTCACTTTCCCGCTCAGAGTCTGCCCGGCAGCCACTTCCGCTGCGTTAATGACATCGTCCATGGCGACAGGGTTGATGGTGACCTGCGGCAGCGCGCTGTCGACCAGCACGCTGTGGCCGGTGCTCGCACTGTTGCCCGCCGCGTCGGTTACGCTCGCCGTCACCACGTAGCTCGCTTCGCCCAGCGCGGAGACGTTTGCCGCCGGAACGGTGATGCTCCAGCTGCCGCTGGCGTCGGTGGTGGCCGTATAGCTGATACCGTTCAGGGTCACCGTAATGGTGGTTCCGTCCGGCTGGTTGCTGGTGCCGGACACCAGCAGATCCTGGCCTTTCTCGGTCGCGTTGATCACGTCGTCAGCCGCCAGGGTATTGATGGCAATCACCGGCGCGGTCAGGGAGACGTCAAACTCGTGCGTCGCGCTGGTGCTGTTACCGGCTTTATCGGTGAGGGTCGCGGAGATCGTCTGCTCGCCGTTAACCAGCGCGCCCACGTCCGCCGCCGGAACGCCCACGCTCCAGCTGCCGGACGCGTCCAGCATGGCGGTGTAGTCTTTGCCGTTCAGGGTCACGGTAATCACGTCGCCCGCCTGCGCGCCCGTGACCTTGCCGGAGACGATCAGCGCCTGGCCGTGCTCGGCAATATTCACGACGTCGTCGCCCGCGACGATGTTGAAGCTAATCTGCGGTACGGTGGTGTCGACCAGCACCGAGGAGCCCGCGCTGGCCGGGTTGCCTGCCTTATCGGACACCGTCGCCGTGACCGCCGCGCTGCCGTCGGCGATGCCTGCCATATCCGCCGCCGGAACGTCGAGCGTCCAGCTGCCGTCCGCCTGCACCTGCGCGGTGTACTGATTGCCGTTGAAGGTCACGGTGACCGTCTGGCCCGCTTCGGCAGTAGAGGTGCCGCTCAGGGTCAGATCCTGCGCCGCCTCTGCCGCGTTCAGCATATTGTCATTGCTGATGGTGTTGATGGTCACCGTCGGCGCGGTGGTATCGACGCTGAATTCCTGCGCCGAAGACGCCGCGTTGCCGTTCACGTTGGTGACGGTTACCTGCACGCTGGCGTCGCCGTCCTTCAGGCCGCTCAAATCGGCTGCCGGAACGGTCCAGGTCCAGTCGCCGCTGGCATCCACCGTCGTGGTATAGGTTTTACCCGCAAAGGTAATGGTCACGGTCTGGCCCGCTTCCACGTTGGAGGTGGTGCCGGAAAGCAGCAGATCCTGGCCTTTTTCCGCCGCGTTGAGCACGTTATCGTCGGTCACGCTGCTGATGGTGATGGCAACAGGCGCGAGATCGACGTCCACAACGGTGCCGATGGTTACCGGGTTGCCGGAGGCATCCTGCGCGCCTGCCTTGATATCCAGCGAACCGTCCGCCCACTGGGAGACATCGGCCGCCGGTACCGCCGTCTGCCAGGTGCCGTCCGCCAGTACCGTTGCAGAATAGGTTTTGCCGTTGATGGTCACGGTCACGGTGCTGCCCGCCGCCAGATCGGTGCTGGTACCGGACACAATCAGGTTCTGAGCGTGTTCAATCACGTTGATCACGTCGTCACCCGCCACGGTATCAATACGCAGTCCCGGGAGCTGGGCGTCGATGGTGAAGTCGTGAGAAGAAGAGCCGGTATTGCCGTGCGCGTTGGTCACGCTGGCGGATACGGTGAGATCGCCGTTGCCGAGCGCGGTTAACTGGCTCTCGCTTAACGGCAGGCTCCAGGTCAGATCGTCCTGCACGGTAGCCGTGTACGTCTGGCCGCCAAGGATAATAGTGACAGTGTCACCTGCCGCCGCGTTCGTCACCTTACCGGTCAGGGTTTGCCCTGCCGCTACTTCCGCTGCGTTAACGATATTGTCGCCCGCCAGGGTGTCGATCGTTACCACCGGCAGCGAGCTGTCCACCAGCACATCGTGCGAGGTTGAGGCGCTGTTGCCTACGCTATCCGTGACGCTCGCCGTCACGGTGTAATGGGCTTCTCCCAGCGCGCTTACGGCCGAGGCCGGTACGGTCACGCTCCAGTTTCCGCTGGCGTCAGCGGTTGCGGTGTAGTGAATGCCGTTCAGGATCACCGTAATGGTCGTGCCTTCCGGCTGGTTGCTGGTGCCGGAGAGAAGCAGATCTTCGCCCTTCTCGGTCGCGTTGATCACGTCGTCCGCCGCCAGCGTGTTGATACCGATGACAGGCGTCACGGTATTCACCACCACATCCAGCGAACTGCTTCCGGTATTACCGGACCTGTCGGTCACGGAAACGTCGATTGTCCAGGTGCCGTCAGTCAGCCCCTGCACGACGGACGCCGGCAGGCCAAGGCTCCAGTTCCCGGCCGCATCCACCACGGTGGTGTAGTCGACGCTGTTAATGGTGATGGTGACCAGATCGCCCGCCGCCGCACCGGTGACGGAGCCGCTCAGGATCTGCGCCTGTGAATGGGCGAGCTGGTTAACGGTGTTGGTGTCGGTGACAAAGTCGTTAATGGTCACCTGCGGTACGGTTGCGTCCACCAGACCCACGCGGTCCGCGCTGCTGGCGTTGCCCGCCACGTCGCTCACGGTGGCCGTCACGGTCACAATGCCGTCCGTCAGGGCACCGACATCAGCCGCCGGGACGCTCAGCTGCCAGGTACCGTCCGTCTGGACCGTGGTCTGATACGTTTTGCCGTTCAGCGTCACGGTGACCGTCTGGCCCGCTTCCGCAGTGCTGGTACCGCTTAAGGCTAAATCCTGCTGCGCTTCAGCCGCGTTGATGATGTTGTCGGCGGTCAGGTTATCGAGCGTAATCGCCGGAGGCTGCGTATCCACAGTGACCACGCGCGCGGCGTCGGCGCTGTTGCCGCTGACGTTAGTGACGCTGACGCTCACCTGCGCGCGCCCGTCGATCAGGCTTTCCATGGCGCTGGCGGGTACGGTCAGGCTCCAGGAGCCATCCTGCTGCACCTGCGCGGTGAAGGTCTGATCGGCGAATTTCACCACCACGGTCTGCCCCGCCTCCACGCCCTGCGTCTGGCCGGAAAGGGTTAAATCACTGCCTTTTTCTGCCGCATTCAGCAGGTCATCGCCGGAGACGGTATCAATGGTGACCGCCACGGCGTTCAGATCGAGTTCAATCGGGTGTTCAGCCGCAACCGGATTGCCCCAGGCATCTACCGCGCTGACGCTAACCGTCATGCCGCCCGCCGTCCAGGCCTGCAGGTCCGCCGCCGGAACGCCGATCTGCCAGCTGCCGCTGGCGTTAACCGCGGTGACGTACTCTACGCTGTTGATGGTAACAATAATCTGCGTGCCCGCGGCCAGATGGGTGCTGGAGCCGGTGACGCTCAGATCCTGCTGCTGTTCAATGGCGTTGATCACGTCATCGCCGGAAATAGTGTTCACGCGCAGTCCCGGCAGCTCCGCGTTGATATTGATATCACGCTCGCCGGTGCCGGTATTGCCGTGCCCATTGGTGACGGACGCGGTGAAGGTTAAATCTCCGTCGCCGAACGCCTGAAGATCCGCTGACGGGATTTTCACGCTCCAGGTCAGATCGCTGCCAACCGTTGCGGTGTAGCTCTTGCCGCCTGCGGTGATGGAGACGGTATCGCCCGCCGCCGCGCCGGTAACGCGACCGCTGAGGGTTTGATCGACGCCCGCTTCGGCGTTATTGACCAGGTTGTCGCCCGCAAACGTATTGATAATGACCTGCGGAAGAACGGTATCCACCAGCAGATTCGCTTCGGCAGAACCGCTGTTCCCCACGCTGTCGGTCCCGCTGACGCTGACGGTATAAAGCGTGTTCGCCAGATTCAGAACGTCGGAAACCGGCACCTGGACCGCCCAGATACCGTTTTCGACGGTTGCCTGATAGCTGACGTTGTTCAGCGTCACGGTGACGGCAGTGCCGTCCGGCAGATTGCTGGTACCGGTCAGGCTCAGCGGCTGCATCGCCTCCTGGGCATTCAGGACGTTATCCTGGCTGATGGCGTCAATCGTAAATTCTGGCGGGTGTCCGCTCAGGGTAATGCCATGCGTGGCGCTGCCGGTGTTGCCTGCCGCGTCAGTGACGGAAACCGAAAGCGTGTGGTTACCTTCACCCAGCGCGCCCAGCACGGACGCCGGAACGCCCACGCTCCAGCTGCCGTCCGCCAGCACCACGCCGGTGAAGGTCTGGCCGCCAAGGGTCACGGTGACCACATCGCCCGCGGCGGCACCGCTCGCCTGGCCAGAAATAATGTGCGCCTGGCCCTGCTCGCTGATATTGAGGATATCGTCGCCCGCCACGGTATGTATGGTGACGACCGGCGCGGCGGTATCCACCGTGAAATCTGCCGTCACGGACGAGCCGTTGCCCGCTTTGTCGCTCACGTTAACCGTCAGGGTGTGATTACCCTCATTGAGCGCCTGCACGTCGTTCACATCAAGCGTGACGGACCAGGTGCCGTCGCTGCCCACCGTGGCGTTATAGTTTTTACCGTTCAGGGTGACCGTGACGATCTGACCGGCTTCCGCATTCGTTTTACCGGTCAGGGTCAGCGGCTGGTTGTGCTCAGCCGCATTAATGATGTTGTCCTGCGCGAGGGTATCGACAGAGAGGGTTGGCGCGGTGGTATCCACGCCAATCGTCTGGCTTCCGCTGACGGTGTTACCCGCCGCGTCTTTTCCGCTCACGTTAACCGTCCAGGTACCGTCGCCCAGCGCCTGCGCGTCCGCCGCAGGCACGTTAACGCTCCACGCGCCGTCTGCCCCGACTTCAGCCGCGTAGGTTTTGCCGTTCAGCGTCACGGTGAGTTCGGTACCCTGCGCCAGGTTTTTGCTGGCACCGGAAAGCGTAAAGCCCGCAGATTGCTCGCTGGCGTTCAGCACGTTATCGCCCGCCGTGGTGGCCAGCGTAATGGCGGCATCGGCGGTAGAGACCGTCACGGTGATACTGCCCGCAGAGGTGGTTTTACTGCCGTCGATCTGCACGACCGACCAGGTGTGCTCCCCGTCCGTCTGGGTCGGTAATATTACCGTCCACGTGCCGTCTGTACCGACCATGGTGCTGGCAATGGTGCTGCCGCTGCTGTCTTTGATCTGGATGGTCGCGCCCGGCTGGCCGGTACCGCTAAAGGTTGGAGTGCTGTCGTCCGTGATCTCGTTTGCGCTCAGCACGCCCTGCTTGTCACCCGCTTTATCCGACAGCAAGAAGGTCGGCGTGGCGCTTTCAACTTCTTTCGTATTATCAATGACTTTTGTTTTAGTTTCGCCGTCACCGCCGTTTGCCAGCAGAGCCCCGATGGCACCGCCGCCTAACGCCGCTCCCGCAATCCAGCCCCACGGCGCGTCGCTTAAAACGCTTTCCTGCTCGAGGAAAGGTTGAATGCTGCTAATCGGTGTGGCCTGCGCGGTTAATTCAGTCACCGCAGCGCCTGACGCTTCCCCGGCATCGGCAAAAGAAATATGCGTCAGTTCCTGACGGTCGTTGAACACCAGCTCTGACTGATTATGCGTTTCTGGATCTTCTGCGAAATAGTTATTGCAGCGAATAACGCTGCCATCTTTCATATAAATGAGGAGGTCTTTACCCTGGCGGACATAGCGCGCCACATCCTGAGCAGAGCCCTGGATTTCAATCACGCTCGGCGATGAAATAGAGACCGACAAATTTCCTTCGCCGGTTAATTTAGTTTTCTCCGCCGTTTTGCGAATGATGACATCAACAACTTTTATGTTACTCATATTCTTCTCCTTGCAGGTGTACGGATTCCTGTGGATATGTCCACCAGACGGATGTAGCTATCCCTGGGAAAAAACACCCATTATTTTCAGTCTTACTTTGCGCAACACTGCGCGTCTTTTATTAACTTAAGTCGGGTAATTTTGCGGCAGCGTTTTTCTCTATTCCAATAAGCGGCATTAAATTATCAACCGCGGAAGCATAATTAATTGCCGAACTCCAGCCGTCATACTCAGCGATTATTTTCGCAGATGTGGCCTGCCAGACATCCTGCTCAACGCTGAGCAGATCGTTAATGCTCCGCTTGCTCAGGGTGTATTCATTTTTATAAACATCGCGGGCCCGCAGAGCATTTTCCAGCTGTTGCTTCCCCGCCTCCATTCGTCCCCGTGCGCCGGTCCAGTCAGCCTGCGCGACGGAAGCTTTTTGCAGGACATCGAAACGCGCCTGATCGACCTGAGAGGAGGCCATGGCCCGCGCGCCTTCCGCCTGCCGAACGCGAGCAGAAACCGCGCCCCCCTGATACAGCGGCGCGTCGATATTGAGCTGTATCTGGTCGTCCCAGTAGGAACGGTTGTCCGATTCATAACGGGTGCGCCCCCCCTTCAGGCTTAGCGTAGGCCAGTGCTGGGACTTCGCCGTTTCCACGCCATACTGAGCCGAGCGTTCCATGTTTTGCGCGGCCATCACTGCCGGTATCAGGGAATAATCGATGCGGTTGAGCGAGTCCGGCTCCACGGCAAGATTCGCGGGCACCGGCGAATAGGCCTCTGCCTGCATCCCGGTTAATACCGCAAGCCTGGCGCGCGCGCTGTTTAAGGCGGCGTGATACTGCGCGACCGTCGCCTGCATGCCGGCAATGCGCGTGCGGGTCTGAAGCTCATCGGAGGTGGAACTCACGCCCGCGTCTGCGCGCAGCTTTGCCAGCTGTTCGACGTTTTTGAGCGCCTGCACGTTATCTATTGCCGCCTGCAGCAGATCGGAATAGCGCTTGACCTCTACGTAGCTCAGCGCCGTTTTTTCCGCCACGTCCGAAAGCGTGCCCATCAGCTGGTAGCGGTAGCTATCGCGCTGGGCGGAGGACTGGCTGATGCTGTTATTGGTCTTGCCAAAATCGTACAGCAACTGCGTCAGGCTCAGCCCCCAGGCGGCTGAATTCTTCAGCGACCCGCTGGAATCGGTGGTCTGGCTGTGCCCTGTACTCCCGTTCAACGATATTTGCGGCATCCAGCCGCTGCGCGCTTCATCTATTTGTGCCTGGCCAATACCTAATTGTGCGGCCTGCTGGCTAATTGACGGATCGCGATCGATAGCAAAAAGAATACTTTCTTTTAAGGTTGTTGTTGAAACGGGGGCAATACCCACCTGCCCACTATTGGCGCAGGCAGTATTTATGGCTATCGAAAATAGTGCCATCGCGGCGGTATATCGAAGTAACATAGAATTTCTCAATATCGTCATTTTATCTCCCTGACTCTGAGTGATACTCATGCAAATACCCAAAAAGAGGTACAGATAATTAGACAAATATCTTCTTTGGTTTCCTCTCCGAATTTTAGGTAATACTCCCCATACCCATGTCCATTGGAGATGAGATCTGCCTGCGTCTTATTTCAATTAAGAATTTACTTATTTCTTAAACTGGTTAGCAGCATAACAAAATGCGGTATACCCCACTACACCCACAATGTTAACGCGGTGTTACAGATAAGAAAAAACATGGGGTTTCTGGACAAAACTCTGAAAATGGAGTTTCAAATGAAACATATAAAACCACTGTTATTTAAGGAAAATTCTTAATTCGTAATATGCACATTTTTGCGTTAATTTCAGCGCGGGTCAGACACAAAGATTTTCAAAGAAGTGTCAATTTACGTAGCTTATGGGATATATTTAAAATTAAACGCCTTTAAAAAACTAATTAAAGCAACAAAAGCCTGCATAATTTTAATTACACAGCATTTAAACCTACACAGTGGCAGTACACTGGTTGTATAAACCAAATCGTTAAATAAAACATAACAATAACATTGTGATTAACATTCAAAACGGCTTCCTTATACCTGCTTAATAAAATTTCAATAATCACCTATGTGAATCATCACGCCGCTGCACATCGTCATGGCCACAATCCCCTTCTCTCTGCGTCAAAATGCTGTATTATGCAAACTATTGCGCCATTTTGCAGGAATGTACCCCGATGCACAAAACCGCTCGTCAACGCTATGTCCTGGATATTCTCAGCGAGCAAGGCCAGGCCAGCATCACTGAACTGGCCGAAAAACTTCAGGTTTCAGCGGATACTATCCGTCGGGATCTGACCGATCTGGAAAACCAGGGCCTTGCACAGAAGAACCACGGCGGAGCCATCGCGCTCAACCTCTCCGCCATGAACCGTCAGGGCCGCAACACGCTGCTGCCGGAGACCAAACAGCGCCTGGGTAAACAGGTCGCACAGCAGGTTCCACCAGGCTCCACCCTGTTTCTGGATGCCGGAAGCACGGTGATGGCCGTCGCCACCTTTCTTCAGGGTCCGCTCACCGTTATTACTCCCTCACTGGATATCGCCCAGCATTTTAGCGACCGGGAAGATATTGAGCTGATCCTGCTCGGCGGGAAATGGGACCACAAGCAGCGACTGTTTGCGGGCAGCGCCACGCTGTCTTTGCTGTCCCGGTATCGGGCAGATATCGCCATTCTTGGGGCATGCGCCATTCATGCCGAGCTCGGGTTGAGCGCCGGTAAAGAAGCGGATGCCGAGGTTAAACGCGCGATGCTGGACGCAAGCCACGCGCACTGGATTGTCGCCGACCACCTGAAAATTAACCGCTGCGAGCCGTACCTGGTGTCCGGGTTATCCCGCATCCAACAACTCTTTTTAGATCGTCCCTGGCCTGAGCTTGGGGACCATAGCGCACTGCAGGTTACGGTGTGCGCGAATTAACGTGGAGAAGGTCATGAGTAAAGTTCAAACAATCAACATTGCGCTGATCGGGTATGGATTTGTCGGTAAAACCTTCCATGCTCCGCTGATCCAGTCGGTGGACGGGATTAAGCTGGCCGTGGTCTCTTCTCGTGATGAAGAGAAAGTTAAACGCGATCTGCCGGACGTACAGGTAGTGGCGACACCGGAAGAGGCCATTCAGCATCCTGATATCGATCTGGTGGTGATTGCCTCCCCCAACGCCACCCACGCCCCGCTGGCGACGCTGGCCCTGAACTCGGGGAAACACGTGGTTGTGGATAAGCCTTTTACCCTCGACATGCAGGAAGCCCGCGACCTGATTGCGCTGGCGGATGAAAAGCAGCTGCTGCTCTCCGTCTTCCACAACCGCCGCTGGGACAGCGATTTCCTCGGCATTAAGCAGATTATTGAACAAGGTACGCTCGGCAAGGTTAAACACCTGGAATCGCACATTGACCGCTTCCGCCCGGAAGTGCGCGTGCGCTGGCGCGAGCAGAACGTCCCCGGGAGCGGTCTGTGGTTTGATCTGGGCCCTCACCTGATTGACCAGACGCTACAGCTCTTTGGCCTGCCGGAGTCGGTTCAGGGGAATATCGCGACGCTGCGCGACGGCGCAGAAATTAACGACTGGGCGCACGTGGTCTTAAACTACCCGGAGCATAAGGTCATTCTGCACGCCAGCATGCTGGTTGCTGGCGGTACGGCACGCTTTACCGCCCACGGGGACAAGGGCAGCGTGGTGAAAGCCAGAATCGACCAGCAGGAAGCGCAGCTGCTCGCAGGGGTGATCCCCGGCAGTGAAACCTGGGGCGAAGACGGCGACAGCATGGTGTTCTTTGGTGCCGACGGCGCACCGCAGACGATCCCTACCCCGAAAGGCGATCAGCGCCAGTATTACGTCAACGTACGTGATGCGCTGCTCGGGAAAATCACCAATCCTGTCCACCCTGTTGAAGCACTGGCGGTCATGGCCGTGCTGGAAGCGGCGGTGAAGTCCTCGGAGACGGGGTCAACGCAGCCGCTGGCGTTAACTGCTGAAGAGCGTGCGCTGCTGGGTTAAAAAATAAGCCGGGTGGCGCTGCGCCACCCGGCAAGCGTTAAAGACTACGAACGCTTTTTCGGCATCATGCGCAGGAGGGTATTATCTTTCCAGAAATAGTGATGCATCAGCGCCGCCGCCGCGTGCAGGCCAATCACAAAATAGCCCAGGTTCGCCAGCGTCTCGTGCCACTCTTTCAGCATATCAACCAGGTCGAAATTGGACTCCGCCGCATGCGGCATCGCCAGGCCGAAAGCAAACCAGTCGCTGCCCCGGTTATACATCATCACAATGCCAATCAGCGGCAGCGCAATAAACAGCAGATACACCACCAGGTGGCCAAGATGGGACATCCCCGTCACCATCGCTTTTGGCTTCGGCTGAATCGGCGGCGCGCGGAATTTCAGGCGAACCAGCAGACGCGTCACCATCAGCACCAGGATACTGATACCGCACGAGACGTGGATCATATTGATCGCTGGACGCGCGGTGCGCGGGAAGAAACCTTTGAGTTCCATGGCGCAGTAGGCGACGATGATTAACAGAAACACCAGCCAGTGGATGCCGATTTGCAGGCTTGTATATTTAGTGCGCATGTGATTTCCCGATTAAAAACAGTTATCGCGCCAACATAATCTCCTTTCCTTAAAAATTCATTAACTTTTCTGTATGGTTTTTCAAATACTTCCTCCCGCATGAAGCATCTTCAATTGCCGCCCTACCCGTGATGGTCTAAGCCTGGATGAGTTCAAACTGTCGCATCGACACGTTTACAGGAGAACACCATGAGTAAAATTGGCATTAACGGCTTTGGACGCATTGGACGCCTTGTACTGCGTCGCCTTCTTGAAACCCAGGACAGCAATACCGTGGTCGCCATCAACGACCTCACCTCACCGAAAGTGCTGGCCTACCTGCTCAGGCATGATTCCAACTACGGCGGCTTCCCGTGGAGCGTGGATTTCACCGAGGATGCGCTGATTGTTGATGGCAAAACCATTGCGGTGTACGCCGAAAAAGAGGCGAAGCACATTCCGTGGAAAACCGCAGGCGTGGATATCGTCGTGGAGTGCACCGGTTTTTATACCTCTGAAGAGAAATCACGGGCGCACCTGGACGCCGGCGCGAAGAAAGTGCTGATCTCAGCCCCTGCGGGTGACATGAAAACCATCGTCTACAGCGTGAATGACGACACTATTGACGCCAGTGACACCATTATTTCCGTCGCATCCTGCACCACCAACTGCCTCGCCCCGCTGGCGAAAGCCCTGAACGATGCGTTTGAAATAAAAGTGGGCACCATGACCACCATTCACGCCTATACCGGTACGCAGGCGCTGGTGGATGGCCCGCGCGGGAAAGATCTTCGCGCCTCGCGGGCGGCGGCAGAGAATATCATTCCCCACACCACCGGTGCCGCAAAGGCTATCGGTCTGGTGATCCCGGCGCTCAGCGGCAAGCTGAAAGGCCACGCGCAGCGCGTGCCGGTAAAAACGGGTTCGGTCACCGAGCTGGTGGCGATTCTGGGCAAGAAAGTCACCGTTGAGGAGATCAACGCCGCGCTGAAAAAGGCGACGCAGGGCAATAAATCGTTCGGGTATACCGACGAAGAGATTGTCTCGTCCGATGTGATTGGCTCGCATTACGGTTCGGTGTTTGACGCCACGCAGACGGAGGTGTCAGAAGCGGGAGAGCTACAGCTGGTGAAAGCGGTAGCGTGGTATGACAACGAGTACGGTTTCGTGACGCAGCTGGTGCGGACGCTGGATAAGTTTGCGGCGCTGTAATTCTATGCCTTTATTCAGGGCTAATATGAGCAGTGAAGCATCCCCTCTCCCTGTGGGAGAGGGTTAGGGTGAGGGGAACATACGGGTGTGGTGGTCATTCCGTTCACTTTATGTTCCTTGCTACTCTTTAACGACATAACCGGTGAACGTGCCAGGGTGGCTCAATCGCCACCACCCTGGCAACCCGGGCTCCCGGCGGTAAATTGCCGCTTCGCGGTCCCCTCAGCTTATTCCTTCAGGCTATCGGGTCGGGCATGAGCCTGCATCCCTGCAGGCCACGCCCTCTCGGCGCATCCCTGCGCCTCGCCCCGGCCTTACGGAAACGCTTCGGCGATATACAGCCGGACCAGGACATTGCTGTAAGCCAAAGGTTATTCTGAAGCGGTTGTTATCGCTTCTGATTACACCCTTAAATCGAGCGCCTGGACAACGCATCCGCGAGAACCGGATCCTGCTGCAGCTTTTTCCATGCGGCAATCACCGCATCTGGCAATTCAACGTGCGCGATAAAATCCCGCCCGGCCGGACCATAGCCGTTAACGTCATCATAAAAACGCGGCAGCTCCCCCAGAACCAGTGAAAGGTAGCGGTCAACGGGCCACAGTCCGCTATTGCCCGCGCTAAACTCAAGGCCCTCTTTGCCATTGTGCAGCGTTGGCGTAAACCCGGGATGGCTTATCCACTGCGGTGATACGGGCTCATCCCGACAAACGCGGGCAAATGTCGCCATCGTTCGGCGCTGCATCGTCGGGTCCTGCACCACCAGCACCCGCCCTGTCGCTCGCTGACGCTGTTTCAGCATATTCCAGCTAAAACGCGCGTTCTCACCGCAGTTGGTGGAGCGATCTTCAATCCACAGGCGCGCATCGGGGATCTGCCAGAACTCCCGCGCAATGTTGGCAAGAATGCTCGCTTCGGCCCGCCCTTCGACCTGTAAGGTGTGATAACGCGGATGACTGCCGATAGCTGAATATAAAAACGCGGTTGAATGACCAATACCGCCGCTAATCAGGAGCGGGATTTCTCTCTGCGCGGCAATACGGCAGGCCGCCTCAATGGTCGGGATCACCGCGTTTCCAGCCAGGATCACCGCATCGACGTCCGGGGGCTGGCCGCTGTCGCTAAGGTCGTCCTGCGCCAGCCATTCACCGACAGTATTGATGGCCGCCAGGGTGGCATCCGGCAGGATGGGAAAATGGGGCTGAACCATGGTGAACTCCTCATTTATGTCTCTTCAGGGTAGCGGCTTCTTACCGATAACGCAGAGGCGGGCTCTGAAATCAGACGTTGTTTTATCGCCCAAATTGTCATTTTTCTGAAATAACCAGAAACATCCAAAAACAATCGGGTTGCACCTGCATATTATGCTTTTGGTTTTCCATCATACAAAACATCATGTTGCACATGTTCTCTGCAAAAGCACCCAACGCTGCATATTTCACCGTGATCTGACCAGTTTCATCCCCCGTTAGCTTGCCAAATACAACATCCAACCCTAAGTTGCTTAACAATTTCACAACCTTTTTCATCATCGCAGGTTGCACCTGAAGCGCGCCAGGTGACACCTCATACATCATCAACGTGGCGGGGTTTCAGGTCATGACAGAACATGAAAGTACGACGACGGTATTACGAAAAAATAAGAAGGTGTTAATCGCCAGCCTTACCGGGAGCGCCATTGAATGGTTTGACTATTTTCTCTACGGTACGGCGGCCGCGCTGGTCTTCAATAAGATCTTTTTCCCGATGGTCGACCCGGTGATCGGACTCATTCTCTCGTATCTCTCTTTCTCATTAACCTTTTTTATTCGCCCCATTGGCGGGGTACTTTTCGCCCATATCGGCGACCGCATCGGCCGTAAAAAAACGCTCGTACTGACCCTCTCTCTGATGGGAGGTGCAACCGTTATGATTGGCCTGCTGCCCACGTATGAGATGATTGGCCTGTGGGCGCCCGCTCTGCTGATCCTGATGCGTATCATTCAGGGGATGGGCATAGGCGGTGAATGGGGCGGCGCGCTGCTGCTGGCCTATGAATACGCGCCCGAAAAACGTAAAGGCTTCTTCGGCAGCATTCCGCAGGCGGGCGTGACCATCGGCATGCTGATGGCGACCTTTATCGTCTCGCTGATGACGCTGTTCAGCGAGGAAGATTTCCTCTCCTGGGGCTGGCGCATTCCGTTCCTGCTGAGTTCGGTTCTGGTGTTGCTCGGCCTGTGGATCCGTAAGGACATAGACGAGACGCCTGATTTCAAGAAGGTAAAACAATCGGGCCAGGTGGCGAAAGCGCCTCTGCGCGATACCCTGAAACATCACTGGCGCGAAGTGCTGATTGCCGCCGGTCTGAAGGTGGTAGAAACCGCGCCGTTCTATATCTTCTCGACGTTTGTCGTGAGCTATGCCACCACGACGCTGACGTATCAAAAATCTCAGGCGCTGGAAGCCGTGACGCTGGGAGCCCTGGTGGCCACGGTGATGATCCCGTTAATGGGGCTGCTCTCGGATAAAATTGGCCGTCAACGCATGTATGCCGCGAGCGTCTTCATCCTGGGTTTGTTTATCGTACCGTGGTTTATGCTGCTCAATACCGGAACAACCTGGGGCATTGTGCTTGCGACGGTCATCACCTTTGGCGTGCTGTGGGCACCGGTAACGGCGGTACTCGGCACGCTGTGCTCTGAAATTTTTAGTGCAAACGTACGCTACACCGGCATTACGCTCGGTTATCAGCTGGGTGCCGCGCTGGCCGGCGGTACCGCGCCGCTGATTGCCACCGGACTGCTGGCAAAATATGACGGCGACTGGGTTCCGGTGGCCTGGTATCTTGCCGTCACGGTAGTCATTTCCCTAATCGCGATTTTCTGCGCCAGCCGCGTCAAGCGAACGACCCTTCTGCAGGCACAGCCCGAACATCTCTGATCGTTGTCGGCCCGACTCTCGGGCCGCTCTTTTTCCTTAAACTTCCCTTCTACATTTGATTAACATGCGTAAATCATATTCACTTGAATTATCATTTGCGGCAGACGTAGAATCGCTAGCCCGCTAATTATTCAATTATTTCTAAGGTAAACGACGTTATGCGCCTGCCCGAACGCGACCCTTATGCTCCTCGCGAGTGGCAGCCACATGAGAAACCCGCCCTGCTGGGTTCGCCTTCCACACCCGAGCACAGTACGCCAAAACGGATTGCCTACGGCGTCGTTGGCCTGCTGGTGTGCCTGACGGGAGCGCTGGGAAATGCGGTGGTGACCGCCAATCTGCAAAACCTGCAGGGGACCTTCGGGGCCTGGTCGACCGAAATCGCCTGGCTGCCCGCGGTCTACGTCATGACCAACATCTCTATCAACCTGCTACTGGTCAAGTTCCGCCAGCAGTACGGTCTGCGCGCCTTTACGGAAGGGTTTCTGGTGCTGTACGTGCTGGTCACCTTCTTCCATCTGTTTGTGAACGACCTCAGCTCGGCGCTGATGGTTCGCGCCGCGCACGGCATGGTGGCCGCCGCGCTCAGCTCGCTGGGGATTTACTATCAGATCCAGGCCTGGCCTGCGAAGCACCGCCTGAAGGCGCTCACCATCGGGATTACCGGGTCGTCGCTCGCTATCCCACTTGCCCGCCTGTTTTCGACCGAACTGCTGCAGCTGGACGAGTGGCGCGGGCTCTATTTCTTCGAGCTGGGGCTGGCGCTGATCTCCCTGGCCTGCGTAATAGCCTTAAAACTGCCGCCGGGCGACAGGCGCAAGGTCTTTGAGAAGAAAGACTTCATCACCTTCTTTTTAATGGCCCCCGGAATGGCCCTGCTCTGCGCCGTGCTCTCGTTGGGCCGCCTTGACTGGTGGTTCGAGGCGCCGTGGATCGGCTGGTCGCTGGCGCTATCGCTGGTGCTGATTGTGGCTGCCATCGTCTTTGAACATAACCGCGCCAACCCGCTGCTGAACACCCGCTGGCTGTCGAGCGGCAGCATCGTCCGTCTGGGGCTGATCATGCTGCTGATCCGTATCGTGCTGGCAGAGCAAAACACCGGGGTCATCGGCTGGCTGCAGTACGTGGGGTTGCAGAACGAGCAGATGACCCACCTGGCGTGGTCCATTTTCGCAGGGATCGTCTGCGGGATTGTCACCAGCTGCCTCACGATTAAGCCGACCAAACTGGCGTGGCCGATTATCACCTCCCTGGCGCTGATGATTGTTGCCTCGCTGCTGGACAGCCAGTCCAACAACCTGACCCGGCCGGATCAGCTGATGCTAAGCCAGTTTCTGCTGGGCTTCGGCAGCGCCTTCTTCCTGGCACCCGCCATGCTGGCCGCCATTGGCGGGGTGATCGCCGACCCGCGCAACCTGGTCAGCTTCTCGGTGATGTTCGGCATGAGTCAGAATCTCGGCGGCCTGCTAGGCTCCGCGATCCTCGGCACCTTCCAGACCTGGCGCGAGAAGTACCACTCCAGCCTGCTGGCGGACCAGCTCACCACGCTCAATCCGCTGGTCAACGAGCGTATCCAGCTTTACACCCAGATGTACCAGAGCCTGATTGGCGACAGTTCGCTGCTGGGAACGCAGGCAATTACGCAGCTGCAATCGGTCACCGCGCTGGAGGCGAATATTCTGGCCTATAACGATACTTATCTGCTGACGGCGGGCATCGCTGCGGCCACGCTGGTCTGGATTTTATGGCGCTTGCTGCGCCTGCGCATCACTGCCCGTATGGCGCTTAAGAACGCCACCGGCAACAAATAATTGAAATATTTCTGGAGAGTTTATGAGTCAGCAGGATGCCGCCAAAGAGCAGGCCAACACCCGCAAAAATGTGCGCATTGTTTCCGTTTTCACCGCCGCTGCCATCGGTATTGTCGGCGTGCTGGTGATCCTTTACGCGTGGCAGCTGCCGCCATTCACCCGCCACGCGCAGTTTACCGACAACGCCTACGTGCGCGGTCAGACGACGTTCATCAGTCCTCAGGTGAATGGCTATATCACCGAGGTGAAGGTTCAGGACTTTGTGCAGGTTAAAAAAGGCGACCTGCTGCTGCAGATTGATGACCGTATCTATCGTCAGCGCGTGCATCAGGCCGAGGCACAGCTGGCGATGAAAATTGCCGCTCTCAATAACAACCTGCAGCAGCGTAAAAGCGCCGAAGCGACGATCGCCAAAAACGACGCCGCGCTGAAAAATGCCCGTGCCCAGAGCCTGAAAACCCTGGCGGATTTAAAACGGGTGAAAGAGCTGACGGCTGACGGCTCGCTTTCCATTCGCGAACGCGACGCGGCGCTGGCCAGCGCGGCCCAGGGCAGCGCCGACATCGAGCAGGCCAAAGCCGCGCTTGAGATGTCGCGTCAGGATCTGCAGACGGTAATTGTGAACCGCGGCGCGCTGGAGGCGGATGTCGAAAACGCCAAAGCGGCGCTGGAGCTGGCGCAAATTGACCTGCAAAACACCCGCATCATCGCCCCGCGCGACGGCCAGCTCGGCCAGATTGCCGTGCGTCTCGGGGCGTACGTGACCGCCGGGACCCATCTCACCACCCTTGTGCCTCCGCAGCACTGGGTGATCGCCAATATCAAAGAGACGCAGCTGGCGGAGCTGCGCGTCGGCCAGCCGGTAAAATTCACCGTCGATGCCCTGAACAACAAAGCGTATCAGGGCCGCGTGGAGAGCATCTCGCCGGCAACCGGAGTTGAATTCAGCGCCATCACGCCGGACAACGCCACCGGCAACTTTGTCAAAATTGCCCAGCGTATTCCGGTGCGCATCGAGGTGCTCGGCAAGCCTGAGGAGTCCGCCCTGCTGCGTCCGGGAATGTCGGTGCAGGTGACCATTGATACGCGGGAGGGCAAACAATGACCCTTCGCCCTATAGCCGGTCTGGTGCTGGCGGTGACGCTGGCCGGATGCCAGTCCGTCGACGTAAAACCGGCGCAGTCGACGCTGCAAATCCCTGCGCAGTGGCGCGCCGATTCCGGTCCTGCCAGCCCGGCGGAACAGCTCTGGTGGCGCAATTTCCATGACAACAACCTCAACCGCTACGTGGATCGGGCGCTAAAAAACAACAGCGACGTGCTGATCGCCCGCGAGCGAATTAACGAGTATCAGGCGCGGGTCTTTGCGGCCGACGGCAGCCTGTTTCCGTCGCTCGATGCTGGCGTAACGGGGACGCGCGCCCGTTCGCAATCCGCCGCGACCGGGCTGCCGGTCTACGGCACGCTGTACAGAGGTAGCCTGACGGCGAGCTATGACGTGGATATCTGGGGCGTCAACCGCAGCACGGCCAATGCCGCCGAAGCCTCGCTGGAGGCGCAAAAAGCCGCCGCTGCCGCCGCGGATTTGACCGTCGCGTCTTCCGTTGCGTCCGGGTATGTCACCCTGCTCTCGCTTGACGAACAGCTGCGCGTGACCGAATCCACGCTGAAATCGCGCGAAGAAGCATTTAACCTCGCGAAACGTCAGTTTGAGACGGGCTACAGCTCGCGTCTGGAGCTGATGCAGTCGGATTCCGAACTCCGCTCAACGCGAGCGCAGGTTCCCGTGCTGCAGCATCAGATTGCACAGCAGGAGAACGCCTTGAGCCTGCTGCTGGGAAGCAATCCCGGCGCGGTAGCGCGCAGCGAGAGCTTTGAGACGCTAACGCCGCTGACGCTGCCGTCACAGCTGCCTTCTACGCTCCTGAACCGTCGGCCGGATATCGTTCAGGCCGAACGCCAGCTGGTTGCGGCGGACGCCTCGCTTGCCGCGTCGCGCGCGAGCCTGCTGCCGTCGATCAACCTGACCGCGACCGGATCAGTCCAGGATCGCACCCTGTCCGGCCTGCTGGACAACCCGCTTCAGCTCTGGAGCGTCGGGGGCAGTATTCTTGCCCCGCTGCTGAATCGCCAGGCGCTGAATGCGCAGGTGGATATTTCCCAGTCCCAGCGTAACCAGGCGCTGTACGCCTATGAAAAAACCGTGCGTAACGCGTTTGCCGAAGTGAACAACAGCCTTGATGCGATTACGCGCTATCAGGAACAGCTGACCGAGCTGCTTGCCCAGCAGGAGGTGGCGCAGGAGACGCTGCGCATTGCGCAGAATCGTAATCGCAACGGCTACTCCTCCTATCTGGACGTGCTTGACGCGCAGCGCACGCTGTACTCGGTGCAGACCAGCGTCGTGCAGGTGAAAAATAACCTGCTGCTGGCGCAGATCGATCTGTACAGGGCGCTGGGCGGCGGCTGGAAGAGCGTGTGAACCGCCTTGCGCGCTGATGCCCTCACCCCGACCCTCTCCCACAGGGAGAGGGAGAAAAATCCAAGGAGTCAATCTATGCAACAACAATGGTCTGCAGTAGATAATTACATGATTTCTTCGCTGATCCCTGACGATGACGTGCTGAGTCAGGTGCTGGAAAACAACAAACGCGCCGGGCTACCCGAACACGATGTTGCGGCCAATCAGGGGCAACTGCTGGCGCTGTTCGTGCGCATGACCCAGGCAAGACGCATTCTTGAGATCGGGACGCTGGGTGCCTATAGCTCAATCTGGATGGCGCGCGCCCTGCCGCCGGACGGAAAGCTGGTTACGCTCGAGGCTGACCCGACGCATGCCGATGTGGCCCGCCAGAATATTCACCTCGCGGGGCTGAGCGATCGCATTGAACTGATTGAAGGCCCGGCGCTGAGCTCGCTGGAGAATTTCGGTGACGTTCCGGCGTTCGACCTGATCTTTATCGATGCCGATAAGCCAAACAATCCCGGCTATCTGGAGTGGGCGCTGCACTATTCACGTCCCGGCACGATAATCATTGGCGATAACGTAGTGCGCGATGGCGAAGTGATTAACGGGCAAAGCGACGACGCGCGCGTGCTGGGCGTGCGGCGTTTTATCGAAATGATTGGGGATAACCCGCGCCTAACCGCCACCGCGCTGCAAACGGTGGGGATTAAGGGTTGGGATGGGTTTACGCTGGCGATTGTAGAACGATAACCAGCCGGGTGGCGGCTACGCCTTACCCGGCCTACCCGTTCTCCCGTAGGCCCGGTAAGCGCAGCGCCACCGGGCAAGGGTTTAACCGGAAATCTGCTCCATCGCCTGCAGAATACGCTTATCCGAAATCGGATACGGCGTACCGAGCTGCTGGGCAAAGAAGCTGACGCGCAGCTCCTCGATCATCCAGCGGATCGCCTGCACGTCTTCATCGTCGCGGCGCGCCGGCGGCAGCTTGTTCAGCCACTGCTGCCATGCCTGCTGGACGCTCTCCACTTTCAGCATCTGTGCGCGGTCGCGGTGCGGATCGATGGCCATCTTCTCCAGCCGTTTTTCAATCGCCTGAAGATAGCGCAGCGTATCGCCCAGACGCTTAAAGCCGTTGCCGGTGACAAAGCCGCGATAGACCAGCCCCGCCATCTGCGCCTTCACGTCCGACAGCCCCAGCGCCATGGTCATATCCACGCGCCCCTTCAGGCGCTTGTTGATATTGAACACGGCGGTAAGGATCTGCTCGACCTGTTTGGCAATCTCCACCACGGTATCGTTCAGCTCCGCGCGCACCTTTTCATGGAGCCGAGCAAAGCCCTCTTCCGTCCAGACCGGACCGCCCGCCTCGTGGATCAGCTTGTCCACGCCGCAGGAGATGCAGTCGTCAATCAGATCCAGCACCTTGCCGTACGGGTTAAAGTACAGCCCGAGCTTGGCTTTGTTCGGCAGCTTCTCATGCAGATACTTGATCGGCGACGGGATGTTGAGCAGCAGCAGGCGACGCAACCCGCGCCACATCATCTGCTGCTGTTCCTGCGGATTATCAAACAGTTTGATCGCCACGCTGTCGCGCTCGTCCACCAGCGCAGGCCAGGCTTTGACCTTATAGTTACCGCGCTTCTGTTCGTAGCTTTCCGGAAGCTGACCAAAGCTCCAGATATGCAGCCCGCTCTGCTCGATACCGTCGTCCGCCACCGCAGACAGCGTTTCCTGAACTTTGCCTTTCAGCGCCTCTTTCAGCTCGCTCAGCGAACGCCCTTCCAGCAGCTTTTTGTTTTTATCATCCACCACGCGGAAGCTGATTTTCAGGTGATCGGGCACCTGATCCCAGTTCCAGTCTTCACGGTCGATGGTGGTGCCGGTCATGCGTCGGAACTCACGCTCGAGCGCGTCCAGCAGCGGCAGCTCCAGCGGCGTGACGCGGCCTAAAAAGGCTTCCGCATAGTTTGGCGCAGGCACAAAGTTACGGCGCACCGGTTTCGGCAGGGATTTAATCAGCGCAATCACCAGCTCGCGGCGCAGGCCGGGGATTTGCCATTCAAACCCGCCCTCATCGACCTGGTTTAGCAGCGGCAGCGGAATATGAACGGTCACACCATCCGCGTCGGCACCCGGTTCAAACTGATACGTCAGGCGCAGCTTGAGGTTGCCCTGATGCCAGAAGTTCGGGTAGTCGAGCTTGCTGACCGACTCCGCCCCCTCTTTAATCAGCATGCTCTTTTCGAAGTTGAGCAGGTCCGGCGTCTCTTTGCTGGCCTTCTTCCACCAGCTGTCGAAGTGGCGGGCGGAGATGACATCGTGGCTGATGCGCTGGTCGTAAAACTCAAACAGCGCCTCATCGTCCACCAGAATGTCGCGGCGGCGGGACTTGTGCTCAAGCTCCTCCACTTCCGCGCGCAGCTTCAGGTTTTCGCGGAAGAAGACGTGGCGCGTCTGCCAGTCTCCCTCCACCAGCGCGTGGCGGATAAACAGCTCGCGGCTGAGCGCCGGGTCAATCTGGCTGTAGTTGACCTTCCGCGCGGCAACCACCGGCAGGCCGTAAACGGTCACCTTCTCGGTCGCCATTACCGCGCCCTGAGCGCGCTCCCAGTGCGGTTCACTGTACGAGCGCTTAAGCAGATGCTGCGCCACCGGCTCCACCCATTCCGGATCGATACGCGCGGCAATGCGCCCCCACAGGCGGCTGGTTTCCACCAGCTCCGCGACCATGGTCCATTTCGGCGGCTTTTTGAACAGGCCGGAACCGGGGAAGATGGAGAAACGGGCGTTGCGCGCGCCGGTATACTCCTGCTTCTCGGCGTCCTTCATCCCAATGTGGGACAGCAGGCCGGTCAGCAGCGCGATATGAATCTCGCGGTACTCCGCCGGCTCGCTGTTGACCGGAATGCCCAGCTCTTTCACCACCTGGCGCAGCTGGGTGTAGATATCCTGCCACTCGCGCACGCGCAGGTAGTTGAGGAAATCCACGCGGCACTGGCGGCGGAACTGGTTCGAGGAGAGCGCTTTCTGCTGCTCGCCGAGATAGTTCCACAGGTTTACGAAGGCGAGGAAGTCGGACTCTTTGTCGTGGAAGCGACGGTGCTTTTCGTCAGACGCCTGCTGTTTGTCCATCGGACGCTCGCGCGGGTCCTGAATGGAGAGCGCCGAGGTAATGATCATCGCCTCGCGCACGCAGCCGTGCTTTTGCGCTTCCAGCACCATACGGGCCAGACGCGGATCCACCGGCAGCTGGCTGAGCTGGCGCCCCAGCGGCGTCAGCTTGTAGACCGTCGCCTGCTCGTCGGTGGTAATGGCGCCGAGCTCTTCCAGCAGACGCACGCCGTCCTGAATGTTGCGTTTGTCCGGCGCTTCGACAAACGGGAACGCGGCGATGTCGCCCAGCCCCAGCGCGGTCATCTGCAGGATAACGGACGCCAGGTTGGTGCGCAGAATTTCCGGGTCGGTAAACTCCGGGCGCGACAGGAAATCATCTTCGGAATAGAGGCGAATACAGATCCCTTCCGACACGCGGCCGCAGCGGCCCTTACGCTGGTTGGCGGAAGCCTGGGAGACCGGCTCAATCGGCAGCCGCTGGACCTTCGTGCGGTAGCTGTAGCGGCTGATGCGCGCCGTGCCCGGGTCGATCACGTATTTGATCCCCGGTACGGTCAGCGAGGTTTCCGCCACGTTGGTCGCCAGAACGATGCGTCGCCCGCCGTGCGGCTGGAAGACGCGGTTCTGCTCGCTGTTCGAAAGGCGCGCGTAAAGCGGCAGGATCTCCGTGTGGCGCAGGTCGCGCTTGCTGAGCGCATCGGCGGTATCGCGGATTTCGCGTTCGCCGCTCATGAAGATCAGAATGTCGCCCGCGCTTTCGTTACCCAGCTCGTCAACGGCATCAAAAATGGCCTGTAGCTGGTCGCGCTCGGTATCGTCCGCCTCTTCCACAATCGGGCGATAGCGCACTTCAACCGGATACGTGCGTCCTGACACCTCGATAATCGGCGCATTGTTGAAATGCTTTGAGAAGCGCTCAGGGTCGATGGTCGCGGAGGTGATGATGATTTTCAGATCCGGGCGACGCGGCAGCAGCTCTTTCAGGTAGCCGAGCAGGAAGTCGATGTTCAGGCTGCGCTCGTGCGCTTCGTCAATGATGATGGTGTCGTACTGCATCAGCAGGCGATCCTGCTGGATTTCCGCCAGCAGAATACCGTCGGTCATCAGCTTGACCATGGTGTTATCGCTAACGTGGTCGCTGAATCGCACCTTGTAACCGATGCAGCCGCCCGGCTCCGTCTGCAGCTCTTCGGCAATACGGTTCGCCACGGTGCGTGCCGCCAGTCGACGCGGCTGGGTGTGGCCAATCAGCCCTTTTAGCCCGCGTCCCAGCTCCATACAGATTTTCGGCAGCTGGGTGGTTTTCCCCGAGCCGGTTTCCCCCGCCACAATCACCACCTGGTGGTCGCGGACGGCCTCAAGGATGTCCTGTTTTTTCTGGCTGACGGGCAGGTTTTCCGGGTAGGTAATTGCCGGACGTGCGGCTTCGCGCAGCACAACTTTCCCTGCTGCCTGTTCAATCTCTTTCGCCATCTCCTGGTAAATGGCCTGTTGAGCATCAGGATTTTTAACCTTCTTAACGCCGTGCAGACGACGGGCGAAGCGCTGTTTGTCGCGCAGCATCAGAGAATCGAGCTGTTGCAGGAGCATCGGGAAGGTCAATTTTTGTTGTTCTGTCATAGCATTAAAGGGCACTACACGCCCTGATAAACTCTCTTTTTAATGATTGCTATAGAGTACCACAATGACGCCTTTCGCGCCTTATTCAAAAAATTCGAACATAGGCTTCGATATATTGCGCTATCTCTATGGCAGGATTGTGAATAGAGTGTCAACAAGCAACGGGGCAACCCCCTTCAATCAAATGCAAAAACAGGAATCACCCATGAGCAAAGTATTAGTTTTGAAATCCAGTATTCTGGCAGGGTACTCTCAGTCTGGTCAGCTGTCTGATTACTTCGTTGAACAGTGGCGTGAACAGCATTCCGCTGACGAAATCACCGTGCGTGACCTGGCTGCAAACCCAATTCCTGTGCTGGACGGCGAGCTGGTTGGCGCGCTGCGCCCAAGCGATGCACCGCTGTCTCCACGTCAGCAGGAAGCTCTGGCCCTGTCCGACGAGCTGATTGCTGAGCTGCAGGCACACGACGTTATCGTCATCAACGCCCCAATGTACAACTTCAACATCCCTACCCAGCTGAAGAACTACTTCGACCTGGTGGCGCGCGCTGGCGTAACCTTCCGTTACACCGAGAACGGCCCTGAAGGTCTGGTGAAAGGCAAGCGTGCGATCGTACTGACCAGCCGTGGCGGTATCCATAAAGACACCCCAACCGACCTCGTTGCGCCGTACCTGAGCCTGTTCCTGGGCTTCATCGGCATCACTGACGTGAACTTCGTGTTCGCTGAAGGTATCGCTTACGGTCCGGAAGTGGCGACCAAAGCGCAGACCGATGCGAAAGCCGCTATCGACAGCCTGGTAGCAGCCTAAGACTTCACCCTCTCACCGCGTGGTGGGAGGGTTTTTCTTTTCCCCGCATTTCGTTATCATCCGCTCCCACTCTCCAGCCGGGCGGCCTGATGTCTGCGATTATTGATTCTTTTATTGCCCCACCGTGTCACGACGACATTCAGATCCTCTGGCAGGATGAACATCTGCTGCTGATCGATAAGCCTTCCGGTCTGCTCAGCCTCTCGGGCAAAAATCCGCAAAATCTTGATTCCGTCCATTATCGTCTGGTCCAGACGTTCCCCGGCTGCACGCTGGTACACCGTCTGGATTTCGGCACGTCCGGGCTAATGGTGGTTGCGCGCAGTAAGGCCATCAACGCGGCGCTGTGCCAGCAGTTCAGCCAGCGCAGCGTGGAGAAGGTCTACAGCGCCCTGCTTTGCGGCCATGTGGAAAACGACGAGGGAATAATAGACGCGCCGATTGCCAAAGACCCGGCGCTGTTTCCGCTGATGTCGATTTGCGCCATCAACGGAAAACCCGCCCGCTCCCGCTATCGGGTCGTGGAACGTTTTTATCAGGGTACGGGACTGCCGTTAACGCGGGTGATACTGACGCCGGAGACCGGGCGAACCCATCAGCTGCGTATTCACTGCCAGCAGCTGGGGCACCCGATTCTGGGCTGCGACCTGTATGGCGGTCTTGAAGCGCTGGGGGCTGAGGAAACGCCCCGGCTGATGCTGCATGCAAGCGAGTTGAATTTTATTCATCCCGTGAGCGGAGAGCCGGTTAACGCCCGTCACGCCGCCCCGTTCTGAATGCGGTTTACCACATCAAATCGTCAGGGATTTTGAAGTCCGCGTACGGATCGTCTTCGTCCTGCTCTTCCTGGCTGAGCGCGCTGTTTAACACGATGCTGTCGGCATCGCGCTGGGCAATTTTATCTGCCACCACCGCCGGAATAATCGCGTATTCACAGTCGCCGCTGGCGTTGATGACCAGACGGGCAATTGCCAGACGGCCGTTGATCAGCTGAGCCTGGGTTTGCTTGTCGACGTCGATTTTTTTGATCAGATTGCCGTCGGTGAAGTTAAAGGTGATGTTGCCTTTCGCCACGGTGATGCGGTTCATCTCAATCAGCTGCTTCACCTGCGCTTTAAACTCTTTCGCCAGCACGGCCTGCTTCTGCTGCTCGCTCAGCAGCTTGTCGCGCTCGATCTGCGCTTTCTTGTTCTCTTCTACCGCTTCCCGAGCCTCGCGCGCCTGAACGCGTGATTTCTTTGCCGTGCGCTGCACTTTCGCCGCTTTTTTGCTGCTGACCAGGCCCGCTTTCAGCATCTGCTCTTGTAAGGTGAGTTTTGTCATGATTGTTTCTAAACCAATTGGAAATTTTGGGGATTATAGCGGGAATTGCGCAGCCTGTGCCAGAGAAGTAGGCATGGCGCTTTGTCGCCTGAACTTTGTTTATTCTTTATTCAGCGTTTACTAACGTTACGGCCGCAAGACTGATTAAAAAATGTCAGGTCATTTTCTTAAAAAAAATCAGCAACTCATAAATATGATGTGAGTTGAATATCTGTACCCGCTTCAGGCGTAGGCTGCTTTTCTCTTATTAAAAGAGTAAGGAAAAAATATGGCCTTAAAAGGAACAATGCTGCTTAACGATGCTGACTATGCGCCTTTTAACCTGCACGGCGTTGGCGTGTTTATGGCCCATTCCGGGCAGGGAATTTACAGAAACAATGGATTATGTGGTGCTGTTAAAGGCTCAGGTCCAATTCCCCCTGGGAAATACTGGATTGTTGACAGAGGGACTGGAGGTTTCTTTTCAGGGTTAAAAGCGAAGGTTCAGGATCGGTGGAACAAGGTTAGATCCGGGGCAGAATTTGGCCGCGATGAGTGGTTTGCTTTATACAAGGATGACTGGGGTATCGATGATGGCACCTGGATTGATAACGTCTATCGGGGTTTGTTTCGGCTGCATCCGGGTACGCTATCTGAGGGATGTATCACGATTGCCCATGATTCTGATTACGCATTGATCCGCAATGCTCTGATGAGTACGGAACTTATTCAGGTTCCCTGTATGCGTTCACTGATGGCACGCGGCTGGGTTGAGGTGATTGAAAGTGGCTACACCAACACTTGTCCGTAAATGGGGCATCAGGCTATTCAAAACGGTCTGGTTTCTATGCATCAGCATTATAGTAGGCCGCATATTGGGACCCGCTGAACGCTATCTTGATCATGACGTGGCCTCATCTATATGTGATTTTATTTATGGCGACGTGAATGCAGAAACAATATATGAGACATATACCAATATCGATATTTTATTTGTACTGACCCTCGCCACGGTTATTTATCGCTTAACAACACTGCTACTCAAGAAAATAAGGAAATAAAGAATGCCAATTCCTCCCTACATGTGGCTAAAAGACGATGGTGGAGCAGATATTAAAGGTTCCGTTGATGTTCAGGACCGTGAAGGTAGCATTGAGATCATAGGGCTGAGTCATGGCCTAAACCTACCGGTAGACAGCGCTAACGGCAAGATCACCGGCACGCGTCAACACTCATCCATGCGGATTGAAAAGGAAGTTGATAGCTCCACGCCCTATCTCTATAAAGCAGCATCTACCGGTCAGGCGCTTAAAAGCGCTGAAATAAAGTTCTATCATATCAATGATGCCGGACAGGAAGTCTGTTATTACACCGTCTTGATGGAGAACGTAAAGGTTACGGGTGTTAACTGCAGCGTGCCGAACGTGAAGATCGCTGCCAACAATAAAATGAACCATGTTGAAAGCGTAAGTCTGCAGTACGAAAAAATCACCTGGCGCATTGTCGACGGCAACATCATGCACAGTGACGCCTGGAACGAACGTCCTACAGCATAACGCTAAGGGGCGCGATGCCCCTTACTCTTCCTATCCTGGCATGTGCGCAACACTGTTCATGAACTTCGCTCATGTTGCATTGAAATTAAGTCACTTCCCCTGCGCCGCGGGCTCAGGCATAAATTATGCATCGGTAACTTCTTAGCAACATGAACTTAGGATGCATAACCACAATGAGCAAAGCTTTCACATATACCCTTAAGCGCAGTTGCTTCGATGAGAATTACAACCCGTCAGAAAATACGCGTACGACCACCAACTTTGCCAACCTGGCGCGCGGGGAAAAGCGTCAGGAAAACCTGCGCAATACGCTGGTGATGATCAACAACCGCTTTAACGCCCTGGCGCGCTGGGATAACCCAAACGCCGATCGCTACGCGGTTGAGCTGGAAATCATCTCTGTCGATTTGAACATTGGCGCGGAAAAACCGTTCCCGGCCATTGAGATTCTGCAAACCACGATTGTCGACAAGAAAAACAACCAGCGTATCCCTGGCATCGTCGGAAATAACTTCTCTTCTTACGTGCGGGATTATGATTTCAGCGTGCGCCTGCTGGAACACAACAAGAACCAGCAGCACTTCAGCATTCCGGAAAAGTTTGGCGAACTGCACGGCAATATTTTCCGCCACTTTGTGAGCTCGCCGGAATACAAAGAGAACTTCAGCAAGGGTCCGGTGATCTGCCTGAGCGTCTCCAGCAAAGACACCTACCGCCGCACCGGTAACCAGCACCCGGTACTGGGCATTGAATATCAGCCGGATGGCGAGTCGCTGACGGAACAGTACTTCGCGAAGATGGGCCTGCAGGTTCGCTATTTCATGCCGGAAAACAGCGTGGCGCCTTTCGCGTTCTTCTTTACCGGGGATTTGCTGAGTGACTACACCGATCTGGAGCTGATTGCCACCATCAGCACGATGGAGACGTTCCAGAAAATCTATCGCCCGGAAATTTATAACGCAAACTCGGCGGCGGGACTGTGCTACCGACCGGATCTGAACCAGCAGGATCACTCCTTAACCAAAATTGTTTATGACCGGGAAGAGCGTAGCCGACTGGCGATTGAACAGGGTCGCTTTACCGAAGAATACTTCATTAAGCCTTACCAACACATTCTTGAGCAGTGGTCTGATAACTACACGCTTTAATTCATCAAAAAAGGTCTTTTATTATGAAAACATTGCTCCCGACTTCAACGGCTGGCAGCCTGCCTAAGCCGACCTGGCTTGCGCAACCTGAAACGCTCTGGTCCCCCTGGAAATTACAGGATCAGGAACTCCTGGCGGGTAAACAGGACGCGCTGCGCCTGTCCCTGGATGAGCAGATCCGCGCGGGTATCGATATCGTCAGCGACGGGGAACAGACCCGCCAGCACTTCGTCACTACCTTTATTGAACACCTGAGCGGCGTAGATTTTGAAAATCGCCAGACGGTGCGCATTCGTAACCGCTACGACGCCAGCGTGCCGACCGTGGTTTCTGCCGTTGCGCGTCAGAAACCGGTATTCGTGGACGATGCGAAATACCTGCGTCAGCTCACGGACAAGCCGATCAAATGGGCCCTGCCCGGGCCGATGACAATGATCGACACCCTTTACGACGCCCACTATAAAAGCCGCGAAAAGCTGGCCTGGGAATTCGCCAAAATCCTCAATCAGGAAGCGCGTGAGTTAGAGGCCGCAGGCGTGGATATTATCCAGTTTGATGAACCGGCATTTAACGTCTTTTTTGACGAGGTGAACGACTGGGGTATCGCCGCGCTGGAGCGCGCCATTGAAGGGCTGAAGTGCGAAACCGCGGTACACATCTGCTACGGCTACGGAATCAAAGCCAATACCGACTGGAAAAAAACGCTCGGCTCAGAGTGGCGCCAGTACGAAGAGGCCTTCCCTAAGCTGCAGACCTCGAATATCGACATCATCTCACTGGAGTGCCACAACTCCCGCGTGCCGATGGATCTGCTGGAGCTGATCCGCGGTAAGAAAGTGATGGTCGGCGCGATTGATGTGGCAACCAACGCCGTTGAAACGCCAGAGGAAGTCGCCGATACGCTGCGTAAAGCGCTGCAGTTCGTCGATGCCGACAAGCTTTACCCGTCAACCAACTGCGGCATGGCCCCGCTTTCACGCCAGGTGGCTAACGGCAAGCTGAAAGCACTCAGCGCCGGCGCAGAGATTATCCGCAAGGAGCTCGGCGCGTAATCCCTTACGTTTGCCAGTAGAGCGGCGTGCCGAAAAACGCCACGTAATAATCTATCACCGCCCTGACGTTCAGGGGCGGATGACGTGCGTTAGGATAGATCGCCGCAATATTAAGTTGCTCCGTGTTGATGGCGCACGCCATTTCCGGCATAAGGGCAACCAGCTCCCCCCGCTTCAGCCTGTCGCCAATCAGCCAGTCCGGAAACAGGACGATCCCCATCCCGCCCAGCGCGGCAATGAGCAGCGATTCCGCATTATTGGACGTCATCAGCGGCGCGACCGGATAATGCACCCAAGTTTCCCCTTTGCGACGCACGAGCCAGCGGTTAGGCCCGGATGAACCGCGATAGACCAGACATTTGTGCTGGCTCAGCTCGGCCGGATCGGTCGGGACGCCGTGTTGACGCAGATACGCGGGCGAGGCGGCGAGGTGGTAGCGCTGCTGCCCAAAAACACGGGCGTGGAACGTCGAATCCGTCAGCGTGCCGATGCGGAAAATGAGATCGGCGGCGTCCCGGTGCGGGTCGATAAAGTCATCGGTCAGCGTCAGCTCAATGGTTAACCGTGGATAACGCTCGGCCAGGCCTGCCAGGCCGGGCGCAACGTGTCTCTGTCCAAAAAATACCGGCCCATTTATGCGAACCGTGCCGGAGGGTTCGGTCGAACGTTCGTCCAGCTCACGACGCGCCTCTTCGAAGTTATCGACCATCGCCCGGGCATAGCGGATAAACAGATGCCCGCTTTCCGTGGGGATCACCGCCCGGGTATTGCGATAGAACAGCTGCTGGCCGAGCGCGTCCTCAAGCTGACGAACAATGCGCGACACCTGCGAGGCAGAAATTCCTTCTCGTCGCGCGACGACGGAAAAGTTCTGCGTTTCATAGACGGCAATAAACAGCAGCAGTGAGCGAAGGTTCATGCTTCCGGCATCTGGCATTAATGCATTTCCTGCAAAGGTGTTTCCTGCATTATGGCATTTTTCTCACGGGTCTACCGACGTAATCTTCCTCGCCTGAAAACGGAGGAAGCTAATGCAGTTTGTTTTGATTTTACTGGTGATTGCCGGCGGGATGGGCCTCTCCGTCGAGGCGGGGCTGCTGGGGCCATTAGGGGGAGAAGTAGGCGATTTATGGGCGACGTTCAGCATTTTTGGCGTCGGCGCCGCGCTGACGTTTCTGCTGATGCTGTTTTTCAGCCCGCGTAACAGCCCGTCGTTTTTCGCCCAGCCCGGCTGGCAGCTGCTCGGCGGCGTGCTTGGCCCTGTTTACGTGGTCATTCTGACGATCGCCACGCCGACCATCGGCATCGCTCTGACGATGATTGGCATTCTGGCTGGTCAGGTTTTTAAAAGCCTGATCATTGATCACTTTGGCCTGCTGGGTACGCCGCACAGGAAGATAAACGCAAAACGTATCGTGGCGCTGGTTTTTATTATTGCGGCACTGGTTCTGGTCGCACAGGGGTGATGATATGACGCTGATAATGATTCTTCTGGCCGTCTGCGGCGGCGCAACGCTGAGCATTCAGGCCGCGATTAACGGGCAGCTCGGCAGCAATGTCGGGGTATTTAAAAGCGCGTTTCTGACGTTTTCCGTCGGCGCGCTGGTGACCGCCCTGCTCATTTTCTTCTTTGAGCCTAAGCAGGCGGTCACGCTGCTGGACGTGCCGAAATGGCAGCTCCTCGGGGCGATGTTCGGCGTGCCTTATATTGTGATCATGGTCGTGGCGGTGCAGCGCATCGGTACCGCCGTCGCCACGGTGGCGGTGATATTCGGCCAGCTCGCCATGAGTATGTTGATTGATAACTTTGGCTGGCTGGGCAATGCGGCCATTCCCTTTTCGATGAGCCGTCTGGGGGCGGTTGTTTGCCTGGGGATTGCTCTGGCCTTTATATATTCGGGAAGCAAATCCCGCGCCGGAAGCTAAAAATATTGAGGAACATAAAGTGAACGGAATGACCACAGCCGCCCTATGTTCCCCTCACCCTAACCCTCTCCCCATAGGGGCGAGGGGATAGTTCACTGCTCGCATCATCACTCTTTACGGGTAAAGAACAGCGTCACCGTGGCGACGGTGACGCCCAGCTTCTTCATCTCGGTTTTATTAAACAGATGCGTCTCATCCTGCAGGTACATCCAGTCGTCGAAGTTCAGTAGCCAGGTGCTGCCGTTGGCCTTCACGTTCATGCTGTAATGCCAGTTAAAGGCGTTGCCTGCGGACTGTCCCGTGGCAACCCCTTCAATATCCCCTGCCGTTCCCTCGTAGCGATCGTTCCCCACGCGGCGGATGTGCCAGACCCGCTGCTGCTTCTCGCCGTCGTCGTAAACGAAGTGCTCGTTGAGCGTCAGCGTATCGCCGATAACGTCCCCGGCAATCTCAACGTGAAAGCGGCGGATCTGCTTGCCGCTGCGATCCTGCACCATCCCCCACGCTTCGGTTTTGCCCTGGAAGTAGTGGAAGATATCAAGCCGCGGCTCCTGCTGGCGATACTCGGCCACTTCAGTGCTACAGCCCGCCAGCAGCATCGTGAATGCCAGCGCCATCATCAGGATACGTTTCATTTTTGGCCTCCGATTAACTGCTGACGCAGCTCAGGATATTGCGTGCGGGGATCGAGCCAGATGGCCAGAAAACGGGTGCTGAACGCTTCCGACTGACGCGGTCCAAGTGGAATAAACGATGTTTGCGCCGCTGACGCGCGATACCAGAACTGTCCCTGCTTATCGTTGAGCACAAACGCCAGCTGTGAGCCCGGGCGGACATCCGGCCAAAGGGACTGGAGCATCCGCAGCCAGGCTTCGCTTTGAGGCTCCTGCGCCAGGATCCCCTGCGCCTGCCACTGGTCGCGGGTCGCCTCAACCAACTCATCGCGATCGATGTCCCGCGCATAGGTAATAATCAGCGCCTGATCCTGATTATCCCGACCGTAACGCCCGTCCGGGGTGCGCAGCTGAGAGGTATAGACCGTGAACGGACCCCAGGTGAGCGTGGCGTCCCCCACCTTCCGCCAGGCAAGCCAGTCGGCGGCCTGGGCAACCGGAACAACCAGCGTCAGCCAAAGCAGCAAAACCACAGATCTCATTTTTGTCTCCCCATCAGCAGGTGGAAAAACAGCATCAACACCAGCCAGCCCGGCACCATCCAGCTCACGACGATAAAGGTCGGCTCCAGAAATGTGATGGCTCCCAGCCGCTCGCCAATCAGGTACGCCACCGGCCCGCCCACGGCGGCCAGCAGGGTCAGCAGCCAGCCGGGTAGCGTGGTGGTGCGCGTCAGCTGCGTCCAGACGGTGGCGAACATCAGCCACAGTGCCACCATCCAGAGCGGCATCAGGGAGTCGCTCGTGAAGGCAATCAGCCCCGTCAGCGCCCAGAGCGTATCCAGCAGGCTGCCCGCCGCCGCCAGACCAATAGCGTAAAAACGGTATACAGGCGGCAACAGCAGGCACGCCAGGATCGCCAGAGCGATCCAGATAATCAGGCCCTGTTCGCGAAAGAGCACCACCAGCGCCCAGTAGAGATCGAACGCGACGGCCAGCAGGAAGACCTGAATATAGCGTTTCATACGCGCTCGGCGGTCAGCTGCACCACGCTAATGGTGCGGGCGTTAAACCCTGCTTCGCAGTAGCCAAAGTAGTACAGCCACATGCGGCGGAACCGTTCATCGAAGCCAAGCTTTTCAATCTCATGCCAGGCGTGGACAAAGCGCTGCCGCCAGTGGGCCAGCGTGCGGGCGTAGTCCGGCCCCATGTCGAAGAGATTGCGCACCACGAAATCGGTATGGCGCGTCATCAGCTCGTTCATCGCGGTAATGCTCGGCAGGAAGCCGCCGGGAAAAATGTAGCGCTGGATAAAATCGACGCTTTTGCTGTAGTCGCGATAGCGCTGGTCCTGAATGGTGATGGCCTGAATCGCCATTCGTCCTCCGGGGCGCAGCCGCGCCTGACAGGTCCGGAAGAACGTGGGCAGATAGCGTTGCCCGACGGCTTCAATCATCTCTATTGAGACCAGCTTGTCGTACTGTCCGGTGAGGTCGCGATAGTCGCAGAGCAGCACCTCAACGCGATCCTGCAGCCCGGCGCGGGCGATCCGCTCGGTCGCCCAGCTATATTGCTCCTGCGACAGCGTGGTGGTGGTCACCCGACAGCCGTAATGACGGGCCGCGTATTCCGCCATCGCCCCCCAGCCGGTGCCAATTTCCAGCAGGTGATCGCCCGGGCTCAGCGCCAGCTGGTCACACAGGCGCGCCATTTTGGCCCGCTGAGCCGCCGTGAGATCCTGCTCGTCACCAGTAAACAGCGCGCTGGAATAGAGCAGCTCTTGATCCAGAAAATGGGCATAGAAGGTATTGCCCAGATCGTAATGAGCGGCAATATTTTCGCGCGCCTGCGCGCGGGAGTTACGCCGCGTCCAGTGACGTATCCGCTCCAGCGGCCTGCCGAGCAGACGGAAGCCGTTTTCCAGACGACCAAGCACCTCGCCGTTGAGCGCGAGCAGCTCCAGAAGCGGCGTGAGGTGCGCGGTTTCCCATTCGCCATCCATCCAGGCCTCTGCCGCAGCAAGGCTCCCGCCCGTTAACACGCGCCAGTAGACGCCGGGAGAAAGAATTTGCACATCCGCATGCAGCGCGGAGGACGTCTCACCAAAATGGAAGGTCTGCGCCCCTTCACGCAGGGTGAGCGAGCCGCCGCGAATGCCGCTTAGCAGACGAAACAGCAGCCAGCGCGCGACGCGGACGTTGCGCGGGATATCGGGTTCTAACGCAAAGACGGGATCGGTCATGAGCGTTCACTCCTGCTGACGGGATGGTTATACAGCGGCACGCGCTTGAGCCACAGGCGCAGCGCCTGCCAGTAAATGGCAAAAACAGTTTTCAGGGTCATAAGCGGGACGCGAACCAAAAGCGAACGCAGCGCCGGGCGCGTCAAAGGCTCCCGGCGCAGGGCCAGCGTGGCGTCAAAGACCTTCGCTTCCTGATGATTTTCAATGTGCATATGCAGCGTGTTGTCCGGGTCGTTAAAGCGCCAGTGGTAGATCATGTCCATCGGGTTAAAGGGGGATACGTGAAACGCTTTTTCCGTCGGCTGCGCATCCTGTCCGTTGACGGCATAGTAATGACGTTCATTCCACGGCGTGTTGCGAACCTCCGCCAGCACCCAGCGCAGCGTCTCCTTCCCGTCGTAGCAGTAGTAAAAGTTGACCGGATTGAAATGAAAGCCGAAATAGCGCAGCTGCGTCAGGAGCATGACCCGCCCGTCCGGACGTTCCCCGGTCAGGCTCTCCAGCCTGCTCAGCACGTTTTCTTTGAGCGGCGTACCGAGCGGGTAGTCCGCATCGTGAAACGAAGCGGCGGCAAAGCGATTGCGCCGCACGCCGACGGACGAGAGCTGCGGCAGTTCATCGAGATCCAGCCAGGCCATAAAGACGCTGTAGCTGAATTCGTGGGTTTTCGGCTGAAGGCGGCGGTGGCGTAATACGCCGTGGTAGAGGCAGGTGTTCATCTCAGTTCCCCTCTCCGGCCGCTATCGCGTTGACCACGTCCAGCGCGCTGCGCACGCCATCTTCATGAAAACCGTTGTACCAGTAGGCCCCGCAGTACCAGCTCCGGTTGTGACCGTTGATCTCGCCGCGCCGCGCCTGCGCCCGCCAGCTTTGCGGGTTAAACAGCGGATGTTCATAGACAAAGCGTTGCACAACGAAACGTTCATCTACCGGCGCGTCCGGGTTGAGGGTGACGCAGAACAGCGGACTGCCCGCAGGCAGCCCCTGCAGGATGTTCATGTTGTAGGTGACGCAGGCGCTGGCCTGCTCCTGCTCGCTCAGACGGTAGTTCCAGCTGGCCCACGCGCGCTGCCGCACCGGCAGCCAGCGCGGATCGCTGTGTAAAACGACCTCATTGCGCTGCCAGCCGATACCGCCCAGCACCTCGCGCTCTGCGGGCGTCGGGTCATCAAGCATCGCCAGAGCGCTGGCGGAGTGGCAGGCAAAAATCACCCGATCGAAGGTATGGCTGCCGTTTTCAAGCTGGAGCGTAACCCCGTGCTCGTGGCGGCTCACCCGCTGCACCGGTGAATTGAGACGCAGATTCATACGGTCGCCCAGCTTGTCGAGCATGGCGCGGATATACTCCCGCGAGCCGCCCGGCACCACGAACCACTGCGGGCGATGGGTGATATCCAGCAGGCCGTGGTTCTGGAAGAAACGTAAGAAAAGCGGCAGCGGGAAACGCTTCATCTCCTGCAGCGACGAGGACCAGATGGCGGCCCCCATCGGCAGAATGTAGTGGCGCGCAAAAAACGGCGTGAAGCCGTGCTGGTCCAGAAACGTCTGCAGCGTGGCGTTCGGATCCACTTCCCCGTCCAGCGCCTGTTTTGCCAGACGATTGAAGCGTACGATCTCGCCCAGCAGCCGCCAGAATGCCGGATTCACCAGGTTTCGGCGCTGGGCAAACAGCGACGTCAGGGTGTGACCGTTGTACTCCAGCCCCGTCGCCGGGTTGTGCACCGAAAAGCTCATCTGCGTTTTTTGCCCGCTGATGCCCAGCTCGCTGAGCAGACCCATAAAGCGCGGATAGGTGCGATCGTTGTAGACGATAAACCCGGTGTCGATCGCGTATGTACCCTGCGGCGTTGAGACGTCAACCGTTGCGGTATGGCCGCCGGGCGTGGCGCCCGCTTCAAACAGGGTCACCTGATGGTGCCCGGCCAGGCGCCAGGCGCAGGTCAGCCCGGCGATGCCGCTGCCGATAATTGCAATGTTCATGAACGCACCATCCTGCGCAGCAGCGCGCGCTGAAGAAATGCCGGTAACCCGGAGAGCGCACGCAAAATAAAGCCGAACCCGGCGGGGAACGCGATATGCATTTTCTCTGCTGCCAGTCCGGTACGGATCGCCTTGACCGCCTCGTCAACGCTCACCCTGCCCGGCATGGCAAAATCATTTTTGCGCGTCAGCGGCGTATCAACAAAGCCGGGAGAAACCACCGTGACGGCAATACCTTTGGGCTCCCAGTCCAGACGCAGACTCTCGGCGAACCAGCTCAGGGCCGCTTTGGACGCGCCGTATGCCTCTGCCCGTGGGAAAGGTAGCCAGTGGGCCATGGAACTCACCAGCACCACGCGGTTGCCAGCCGTCAGCTGGGGCTGCAGCGCGTCAAGACAGTTCACCGGTCCGAGGAAATTTGTCGCCATAACCCGCTCCACCAGCGCCGCATCCACCACGCCCCCATCGAGATATTCGCAGGTGCCGGCGCAGAGAATAATCAGATCGGCATAGCAGCCGGTCAGCGCCTGGCTGCAGGCGTCCCTGTCGGTCATATCGAACAGGCGAACGGTGAGATTGGGGCAGATCTGGCGCAGCGCGTCGAGGCGCGCCGAATCGCGACCGCAGGCAATCACATGGTAGCCGTCAGCGGCAAAGGATTTCGCCAGCCCGGCGCCAATCCCCGAGCTTGCACCGGTAATCAGCACCGTCTTCATGATTTGACCCTCCGCTTCACACCGCGTACCGCCCAGCCAAGCAGAGGAAGATGTTCGTAGATCATCTCTCCCGCATCGTAATAGTCCCGCTGACGCGTGATGAGATCGTTTTCCGTGTCCACCACCGAACATCCCGGCAGTTCGAGCGGCTCGCCTCCGGCAATGCGCGGATGCGACCAGTGCATGACCCAGGTCACAGCAAACCGGTTCCCGCTGCACAGCGGCGTATCGATGGTAAAACGGCAATGCTCGACGTTGGCCAGCAGATGGGTGAAATAGCGCTGAAGCGCGAAAATCCCGTCATGCTCGCCAAACGGATCGATAAGCGTGGCATTCGAATGGTAAAGCCCCACCAGCGCGGACGGCGGCTGGCTATCCAGTGCGGCGTAGTACTCAACAAACCGACTCACGACAGAGGGCAAAGTGCTCATGGGTCACATCCTGGCTGTAAACAACGTGGCGTAATCGCATAATTAAAACTTACACAATTAATGTTATTTGTCCAAGTTTGTGGTGATTTATTTTTTATTTTAGATATATATCAATTACTTAAAAACATGCAAAAGAGTGAATTCTGTAGGCCGGGTAAGGCGTAACCGCCACCCGGCTTTAACTTTCAGGATATCCTTAAGGCAAACTCGCCGGTCTTCTTCCAGGCTTATCCTTTTTATTCATAAGGATGCCCGCATGAAACGTTTCTTTCTCTCCCTTTTCTCCAGCCCGGAATCCTTACTGCAGGTGATGAGCCAGCAGGAAATCATTGAAGCCGTCGAAGATGGCGATCGCATCATTATCGACCAGGACGGGAACGCCTCGGTGAACTACAAAAGCAACGAGGTGCGGCAGGATTTTCTGCGTCACGTCAACATGCTGAAGAGGGCCTGATATGGGCACGGCGATATTTATGGTGCTGATGGTATGCGGGTACTGGTACACCAGCCGCGACCTGTCGACCCGTTTTAAAATCAAGCGCTCCTTTGGCTGGGACGTCTATTTCCTGGTGGCGCTGTACGGCTGTATTTTTGTTCTGCAGGGGGTTATTGCCACCGGTCTGCTCTGGCTGCTCCTGCTCGCCCTTTCTGCGGCCAACAACACTTTTCACTTTGCCTCTCCGAAATATACCGACTGGCAAATCGACTTTATGAACTGGAGCTTTTTAGGCATTCAGGCGCCGGTGGTCGTGATGCTGGCGTTCGCCATCCTGTTTTGCCTCTACCGCTCTAACTGGGCAGGCAGCGCCAGGCTGGACGGCGAAAGCCGGAAAAAGCTCTACAAACGTCTGGCGCAGTCGAGCGGTATTGAACAGCTGCTGTATCAGTGTATGGAGCAAGGGGAACTGGCGCAGGTCACGCTGCGGTCGAGGCGGATTTACGTCGGCATGATCCACACCGCGACGCTGGAATATGAAAAAACGGCCAATATCGTGCTGATTCCGATGTTAAGCGGGTACAGAGACGCGAAGACGATGAACTTTCGCATCGAGAATAACTACAGCAGGTGGTATGCGGAGCATGACATCACGCTCGACTCCGAACATCGCAGCGCCATGTCATTCCGGAAGGTGATTTTACTCAATCAGATTGAGAGCCTCTCGCTGTTCGATCCCGCCAGCGCCAGCGCGCTATCGCTGGCACAGCGCGACGAGAGCTCTCGCCCTAAAGAGACATCCCCATAATTCTGAGAATGCTCTGCTGTGAAGCGGTTTCGAAAAGGACGTTATTAACGCAGAGCATGCCCTGCTTCTGGTAGAACCGATACGCTCCCGCATTCTGCTCAAGCACTTCCAGCCAGAGATAGTCTTTCCCCCTGCTCCGGGCCATGTCGGTGATGCTGTTGAACATCACCAGGCCATAGTTCTTGCCGGTCTCGGCGGGATCGAGGTAGAGCTTGTTGAGGAGAACCCCCTTCTTGTCCGTTTCCGGGAGCAGGGCTTCCCAGGTCACTTTCATGAATCCCACTGGCCGATCGGTCTCGGCAACATACCAGGAAACAGCGTCCTCTTTCAGGCTCTGTTCAAGTACGGAAAGCGCGTATTCGCCGTCGAGAAAATCCTTCATCTCTGCGTCTGACACCCACAGATGCTGAAAATGGGCGGGATAGATTCGGTATCCCAGCTCGCTTAAAAGCGTTGAATCGGCCCCGGAGGCCTGGCGAATTCGAAGAGTCACGGAAAGTCTCCCTGGTAATCACCCGCGTTGGGCATGTTGAAAGAGGTCCCAGCGGTTGCCGTAAATATCTTCAAACACCACCACCGTACCGTACTCTTCCTCACGAGGTTCTTCGCAGAAATGAACGCCTTTGTCTTTCATGGCACGGTAATCGCGCCAAAAATCGTCCGTCTGAAGGAAGAGGAAAACTCTGCCGCCGCATTGATTGCCGATAAAGCTTTCCTGCCTCTCGTTAGAGGCGCGAGCCAGCAAAATATTGCAGTCGCTTTCCGGGTTGGGTGAGACGACCACCCAGCGTTTACCCGGTTGCGGCGTATCTTCTACGAGGGTAAAACCCAGCTTATCTGTGTAGTATTCAATGGCACGATCGTAGTCATCAACCACAATAGCCACGCAGCCAAGGCATCGCTTCTGCGTTCTCATTTTTCGTTTCCTTTGCATAAATGGGTTACGGGCAACGCTATCCCATTGCAGCGTGCTGGCCGCCGGGTTTACTGGCTTGCGTAAGCCTCGCGCTTTTCTGCCCATTTCAGCATGGCATCAAGCGCCGGACATAATGCCTGACCCCAATCGGTGAGGCGATACTCCACTTTCGGTGGCACTTGAGGGTAGACCATCCGCGAAACGATACCATCGGATTCAAGTTGCCTGAGCTGCTGCGCCAGCATCTTCTGGGAAATACCGGGGATCAGTTTTTCGAAATCAGAGTAGCGCTGCACTTTTCCGTCGAAAAGATGAAAAAGAATAATTAATTTCCAGCGGCCTTCCAGCAGCCGTAACACTTGCTCCACGCCGCTCGCGGCAGATTCCGGACTATATAACTTACTCATAATTCAGTAGCTCACTTTTTCGTGCGTACTTGTCAATTTCTCAGTTTATGTTGAATATAACTGTACTGTAAATAACGGGAGTGCAAGGTTATGTCATTAGATATTGATTTTAAAGGCAAACGCGTGCTTGTTACCGCTGGCACGAAAGGGCTCGGAAAAGCGGTCGTCGGGCTTTTAAAACAACTCGGTGCAACGGTATTCACCACTGCGCGCCACGAGCCGGACGTAGATATAGCAGATACTTTCGTCGCCGCGGACCTTACGACGGTCGCTGGATGTGCCGCTGTCGCATCTGCGGTTCAGGAACAGATGGGAGGCGTCGACGTGATTATCCATGTTGCGGGCGGTTCAACCTCGCCCGGTGGCGGTTTTGCTGCGCTTGGCGAAGAAGAGTGGCAGCAGGAGCTCAATCTTAATTTGTTGCCTGCAGTACGCTTAGATCGCGCCCTGCTTCCCGGAATGCTCGAGCAGGGAAATGGGGTGATTATTCACGTGACGTCTATTCAGCGCGAGCTGCCGTTACCGGAATCAACAACGGGTTATGCGGCGGCTAAAGCAGCCCTCTCAACCTACAGTAAAAGTCTTTCAAAGGAAGTCTCACCGAAGGGCGTTCGGGTGGTGCGCGTTGCGCCCGGCTGGATCGAAACTGAAGCGGCGGTTGCACTGGCGGAGAGGCTGGCAAAGCAGGCAGGAACAGACTACGAAGGCGGTAAGCAGATTATTATGAAGGCGTTAGGTGGAATACCGCTCGGACGCCCTGCCAGACCGATTGAGGTGGCCAACCTCATCGTCTTCCTCGCTTCATCGCATGCTGCGAGTATCACCGGTACTGAATTTGTGATTGATGGCGGCACCATTCCGACAGTGTAACGCGGGTGCTTAATCGGCTCGGTGCGAGAGTTGATTAAGCACCGGGGAATATCACCGATCGGACAGTTTCTCCAGGCCCTTTTTTAAAGCATGTTTTACCGCTTCTGAATCCATGCCCATCTGTGCATGAATAATTGCGCCGTCAATGAGCAGCATGATTTCATTGACGACGCGCTCATCTGCACTCTTCGTCAGCAAGGCAATAATTTTCTTTGTTTCTGACTTATGACTGCGGCATATCTCTTTTATCTCGCTTTCAATATCTTCCGATTTCGCCTCTGCGCTGGCGTTAATAAACGCGCAGCCGTGAAAATCGGGCGAAATAAACCATTCGTAAAGCGTTGCAGATATCGCATCAGAAGGTATTTCGCCTTCATCAAGATGTCGACGCAGCGTGGATTCAAACCAGTTAATCCATATTTCATGCCGATAGTACAAATAGGCGAGAATAAGCAAGCTCTTACTCGGAAAATGGCGATAGAACGTCACCTTGGTCACTTTAGACGCTTTAATCAGCGTATCCACCCCCGTCGCCCTGAAGCCCGTGGAATAAAACAGATCGTGCGCCGTGAGTAATATCTTATCTCTGACGCTGATTTTATTATCGTTACCTGCGGGTTCTGTTTTCACTTTTGGCTAGCCTCAAAAAGAATGTTGACAGCGTTATTTCAAAGGCATAGATTACCGCAAGTAGACAGACCTGTCTACATAATATAACGCTGAGGTAATCGCAATGAACACACGTCCTCCTTTACCGCCCTTCACTCGTGAAAGCGCCATCGAAAAAGTCAGACTGGCAGAAGATGGCTGGAACAGCCGCGACCCGGCGAAAGTCGCGCTTGCCTATACGCTGGATACCCAATGGCGTAACCGCGCAGAGTTCGCCACCAACCGTCAAGAAGCCCAGGCGTTTCTGGAGCGGAAATGGAAAAAAGAGCTGGACTATCGTCTGATTAAAGAGCTCTGGGCATTTACGGAGAATCGGATCGCGGTGCGCTATGCCTATGAATGGCATGATGATTCCGGCAACTGGTTCCGCTCTTACGGCAATGAAAACTGGGAGTTTGAGCCGGACGGATTGATGAAGCGACGCTTTGCCTGCGTAAACGATATGCCGATCAAAGCTTCTGAGCGGCTGTTCCACTGGCCGCTGGGCAGACGCCCGGACGATCACCCTTCGCTGAGCGATCTTGGCTTATAGGATTTTCGCATCACTCCGGGCCGCCCCGGAGTGATGACCTTACAGCGCGCCCAGCTGTTTCATCAGCGTCAGGTTGTCCTCAATATGCCAGTTAGCTACGATCTTACCGTCACCAATCTCATAAATATCCGTGGCGATAAAATCTATTTTCTGCCCCTGTCCTTTCAGCTTGCCAAATGTTCCGGTGAAGGTGCCGTGAAAATGTAAATGCGAAACCACGCGATCGCCTGAAATAATCATTTGCTCAACGTCACAGCGTAAATCAGGCACGGCTGCACGAAACGCACGGGAAGCTAAAATAGCGCCTTCCGGCCCCTGCTTACGCCCTTCCGGAGGCGTTTTATCAATAAAGCCTGCCGCCAGGGCATTACGCGCCAGGGTTTCATTACCCGTGTTCCAGAATGAAGCATATTCTCTGGCGACGGCTTCATTCGCCTTTAATTTCGCCTGCGGCAGGCTGTTGTCCACAATTAGCTGCTTCGGCTGCAGCCATTCCCCCTGCGAGGAAATCGCATTGCCCGACAGACCTGCAAAAATAACCATCGCTACAGCCGAATGAAAATACGTCGTATATTTCATGATATCTCTCAATAGAGTATTACATTACCCGCAGTCGATTTCCTGCGGTTCAAATCAGAGAGGGTCAGTTAATTAACGCCCCGCCCTCAATATCAATGACCGCCCCCGTCACAAAGGGATTATCAATGGCGAAAAGATACCCTTGAGCGATGTCCTCCGCCCTTCCCCAGGCTTTGGCCGGCAGGGTTTCCGCCGCGCCAGCGAGCATTTTTTCCCGCGCGGCGGCGTCCATGCCCGCGTACGCTTCCGTGTCGGTCAGCCCCGGACTCACGACGTTGACGCGCAGCGGTGAAAGCTCTTTCGCCAGCACTTTTGTCGCGGCCTCAATGGCGGCATTCATCGTCGTTTTAACAATGGCGCCCGCCAGGGTGCGACGCGCCACGAACCCGCTGGTGAACGTCAGCGTACCGCCGGGGGCGATGTTCCCGCCGAGATAGCGGGCAACATTGAGGCTTCCCCAGAATTTTGTATCAAAGGCCAGCCTTGCCGCGCGGAGATCCAGCCCGGAAAGAAGCCCTCCCGGAGCCTGTGAACCCGCCGTAACGACAATATTATTGACTTCACCCAGCGTTTCACCGAGTGCGAGAATCTCTGCCTCACGGCTGATATCCAGCACGAAGGTATGAACAGACGCGGCGTGGGCGCTCAGCCGTTGCCGCGCAGCGTCCAGCTTCGCGCCGTCGCGGCCCGCAAGAATAATCTCCTCGCCGCGCCCGGCAAGCAGGCTGCCCACGGCGAAACCGATGCCGGAAGCGCCGCCGATAATTAAGGTTTTACGGGTCATAGCGTTTCCTCCTGCTGGGTGTAAATGGGGTAATCGGTATATCCCGTCGCGGTGCCGCCAAACAGCGTAGCGGGGTCGCGGACCTGGGCCAGAGGCAGCTGGTGCGCCAGCCGGTGGGGTAAATCCGGGTTGGCAATAAACGGCCGTCCGAAGGCAATCAAATCGGCATAGCCGGCAGCAAGGATCTTTTCCGCTTTTTCAAGGTCATAGTTCCCCGCGACGATAAGGGTTCCGCTAAAGGTCTCGCGAAGCGATTGCCGGAACTGCTCAGGTACCTGCGGCGCATCGTCCCAGTCGGCTTCCGCCAGGTGGATGAACGCAATCCCTTTTTGTTCACACCAGGCCGCGAGAGCGAGTATGGCTTCCGTCACCTGCGGATCGTTCATCCCGCGCTGGGTAATAAACGGGGAAAGGCGAATGCCCGTACGCTCGCGGCCAATGGCCTCGGCAATGGCGCTTAGTACCTCCTGAGCAAAGCGGATCCGGTTCGCCAGCGTGCCGCCGTACTCGTCCGTGCGTTTGTTGGAGGTTTGACGCAGAAACTGGTCGATCAGATAGCCGTTTCCGCCGTGAACCTCCACGCCGTCGAACCCGGCCTGAACGGCATTCAGTGCCGCCTGACGATAGTCCGCGATGATGCTGTGAATGTCCTTGCGCGAGAGGGTTCTCGGCTGCGGGCAGTCAACCATTTGGCCTTCGCCCTTTTCGTTCACCACCCACACCTGCGCGTCCGGCGCCAGTGCTGACGGGGCGACGGGCTGACCATCCTGATGAAAACTGGCGTGCGACATTCGCCCGACGTGCCAGAGCTGCGAAAAAATCACCCCGCCCGCCTGATGCACGGCGCCAGTGGTGAGCTGCCATCCTGAAACCTGCTCAGGCGAATGGATGCCGGGCGTCCATGAGTATCCCTGGCCCTGAGGCGAAATCTGGGTGGCTTCCGTGATAATTAATCCGGCGCTGGCCCGCTGCCGGTAATACTCCGCCATCAGCGCCGAGGGAATATTTCCCGGCTGTAGGGAGCGCGCGCGGGTCATCGGCGCCATAACGATACGGTTTTTCAGGTCCTGCTGACTCAGCCTGTAGCGTTCAAAAAGTGAGATACGTTGCATGTTTTCATTCCTTATGGTTTGGATGAAATCACTTTACAGGCGGCATCTGGTTTTGATAATTACGCTAAAAGCAGATGCACTTTTCGGAAAATATGAATAATGGGTAAACTCGAAGACATGGCGTTACTGGTGGAAGTTGCCGAGGCCGGGGGTCTTTCTGCCGCCGGGCGACGCCTGTCGCTTTCTCCCGCCACCATGACGGCCAGGCTGAAGGCGATTGAGGAGCGTTACCAGACGCGCCTGTTTCACCGCTCAACGCGATCGATCGCGCTGACCCGCGCCGGGGAAGAGTTTTACCATGCCGCGCTGCGCGTGCTGGAAGAAGTGCATCACGCCGAGTCGTTACTGGCGCAAAAGGAAGGCGTGCTCAGCGGCAACATTCGCCTTTCTGCGCCCTCGGACTTTGGCAGACAGTATCTTAGCCCCGCCGTCGTGGAATTCTCACGACGCCATCCCGACGTTAAATTTTTCATCTCGTTAAGAGAACACATTGAGGACCTGGTCGCTAACCGGCTGGATATGAGCGTGCGTTTTGGCAACCTGCCGGACAGCAGCCTTGTCGTCAGAAACATCCGCCCGAACCATCGGGTGCTGGTCGCCTCCGGGGAGTATCTTAACGAACGCGGCATCCCCGCCACGTTTGCCGATTTAGCTCAGCACCGGTGCCTGGCGCTTGAGTCTCAGGGCGTGGTGATGAACGAATGGCGCTTTGAAAAAGATGGCGAGGAAAGCGTCGTTTGCGTAGAGCCAGCCATGGTGTGCGACGACGGGGCTTTACTTCGCCAGTGGGCACTCAGCGGAGCTGGCATCGCGGGGAAATCGTGGTGGGACGTCAAAGACGATGTTGAAACCGGAAGGCTCACGGTACTGTTTGCCGACAGCTTCACCGGCTTTAGCCGATACGATCGCAAAGATGTCGGCCTGCAGCTTGTTTACCCCCAGCGCAAACTGCAGCCGCTTCAGGTCACGGCTTTTAGCCAGTTTTTTCTCGACTGGCTAAAAAAGCAGTAAAATTAAATCGCGTCAGGCATCTGCGGTTAATTTCTCGCCAAAATAAGAGATGGCGCGCATTTCGCTGACAACCTCAGGACTACTCTGTGTGCGGTTTTCAATTGAGAGCCTGCCCTATGCCTCTCTCGACGCGAGGATAGTATTGAATTTCGTGAAGGAACAGATGCCTGAACTGGCTGCCTGACAGATAAGGCCGCATCGGTTTTGCGGCCTCCTCTCACCCGGCGATCAAAACGTGTCGACGCAAGGCTGGCCGACCTTATTAATAGCGTTTTTCAACCTGGCTCTGAGTTCAATTAACGCCGCTTCTTTCTCTTCAAGCTGCTGCAGCTTGCGGCGCAGAGAAGCCTGTTTTTGCTCAGCGGTAAAGTTGTCGTCAACCCAGACAGCTAAAACCTCTGCAATTTCGGCTAAGGTAAAGCCCAGCATTTTGGCATGCTTGATCATGTTTAAACGCTGTAAATCGACGGCGGAATAAACTTTGTAGTTATTGCTGCGATTGGGCTGCGGGATATTCTCTAATAGCCCCTGTCGCTCATAGTAACGCACCGTCTCTTTCGACAATCCCGTTTTCGCACACAGTTCACCAATTCGCATCGCGTCGCCCTCACTCTGGAAAAATCACGCTTGACCGTGTACCTAAGTGCACGGTTTATCCTGTGCGGAATACATTAGGGAAACGGGATTAAAGATATGAATTCTTTTGATTATACAGGAAAAACAGCGCTGATTACCGGAGCATCTTCGGGCATAGGCCGTGATTTTGCCAGGCAGCTCGCCGCCCGAGGCGTGGCCTTGATCCTCGTCGCCCGCAGCGAGCCAAAGCTGCAGGCGCTTGCCGCAGAGTTGGTCAGAAAGCACGGCGCCTCCATCACGATTATCGTGCAGGATTTAGTGAAACCGGAAGCCATTCCCCATATTGTGGAACGGCTTGAAACCTTAAGACGCGTCCCAGACATTCTGATTAATTGCGCCGGGTTCGCCACCTACGGGCCATTCGAAAAGCTGTCAATCGACAGGCAGCGTGATGAGATTAACGTAAACTGCATGGCCCCCGTGGAGCTGACTCACGCCCTGTTGCCGGGAATGCTGCAGCAGGGCTCCGGGGTGATTATTAACGTTGCCTCAACGGCCGCGATGCAACCGGATCCCTATATGGCGATTTATGGCGCAACCAAAGCCTTTCTGCTCTCGTTTTCGAACGCGCTGTGGGGAGAATATCGCTCAAAGGGCATCCGCGTCCTGGCGCTTTGCCCCGGCGCAACGGATACGGCCTTTTTTGATGTGGTGAATGCTGAGGAAGCCTCGGTAGGTAAACGAATGCCCGCTCACAAGGTGGTCACCCTGGCGTTGAAGGCCATGGAGAGTAACCGTAGCTACCTGATTACCGGATGCGGTAACTGGCTTCTGGGGCAGCTACACCGGTTCGTGACGCGCAGGCGTCTGGTGCTTATCGTTGAAAAAATATTGCGCCCGCGCTCGGCTTAAGCAAAAACGGCTCTGTTCAGCGCAAGGGAGTTGCGCTGAAATCCTCGCTTATCGCAGACAGATAGATGCCATAGTGCACGAAAAACAGTGATACACTTACCCCACCTGGTTGATCGTCCCGTCTGAACGGTTCATGATGAATGACGGTAACCAAATCTCAAAATGGTCACTCGTTGTTAATCGTAGCCCGTCACGCTAAGCTTAAATAATGACTAAAAATATGAATCCCCCATCAGCACGTGGTCCCCTTGACCACGCTGTCAGAGAGCAAATCGTCGAAGCGGCTTTTGAGCACTTCGGTCACTACGGCTATGAAAAAACCACCGTCGCCGAACTGGCTAAATCTATTGGTTTTTCAAAGTCCTACATCTATAAGTTTTTCGATTCCAAACAGGCTATCGGCGAGGTGATCTGCGCTAACCGCCTGGAGCTGATCATGGCGGCAGTGCTTTCCGCCATCGAGGATGCGCCGTCAGCAAGCGAAAAATTACGCCGCCTTTTCAAAGCGCTCACCGAGGCGGGATGCGAGCTGTTTTTCCACGACCGTAAGCTATACGACATTGCCGCCGTCGCCGCGCAGGAGCAGTGGCCGTCAACCCAAAAATACAGTGAAAGCCTGATGAAGCTGATCGAGAGCATCATTATCGAAGGCAGGCAGGCCGGCGAGTTTGAAAGAAAAACGCCGCTGGATGAGGTCACATTTGCCGTCTACATGGTTATGTGCCCTTACATTAACCCCGTTCAGCTGCAGTACAACCTCGAAATGGCCCCCACGGCAGCCGTGCTACTCTCTTCAATGATTTTAAGAAGCCTGGCCCCCTAATTTGTGACCATTGACAATTTTGGTCACTAGTCAGAGAATGCGGATACCGTCCTGTTACGTCAAAAAGGTTTCCCATGCTCAGGCTCACTTCAGCCCGCGTTGCCGTTTGTCTCCTGCCGTTTGCCCTGGTGGCGTGCGGCGATATTTCCGCGAGTGACGATCCGCGCACAAAGCCACCGCTTGTCAGATCCGCCTCCGTCGAGCTTGCGAACAATAGCGCCCGCGCCTTCACGGGCGTGGTGGTCGCAAGAACGCAAAGCGATTTAGGTTTCAGGGTTCAGGGAAAAATCCTTGAGCGGCTGGTCGATACGGGGCAGACCGTCAAACAGGGCCAGCCCCTGCTGCGCCTGGATCCGGTTGACCTGAAATTACAGGCTCAGGCGCAGCAGCGCGCGGTGGATGCGGCCCAGGCGCGCGCGCGAAAAGCCACCAGCGATGAGGCGCGCTATCGCGGTCTTGTGGCGTCCGGCGCGGTGTCTGCCTCGGAGTATGACCAGATCAAAGCGGCGGCCGATACGGCCAGGGCCGATCTCAGCGCCGCCCGGGCGCAGGCCAGCGTGGCGCAAAACGCCACGGGCTATGCCGTGCTGCTGGCGGATTCGGACGGCGTGGTCATGGAGACGCTCGCCGAGCCGGGTCAGGTCGTCAGTGCCGGACAGGTGGCGATCAGGCTCGCCAGAGCGGGACAGCGTGAAGCGCTCGTCCAGCTTCCGGAAACGCTGCGTCCTGCCGTCGGAAGCGAAGCGCAGGCCACGCTGTATGGCAATGAAAAACATCCTGTCACCGCAACGCTGCGCCTGCTGTCTGACTCGGCCGATGCCGCGACCCGCACGTATGAAGCCCGCTACGTGCTGGATGGCCTGCTGGCGAACGCGCCGCTGGGGGCGACCGTCACGCTGAACATTCAGGACAATAAAGCGGAAGGTCAGGTCATGCAGGTCCCGCTGGCTTCACTCTATGATGCAGGAAAAGGTCCCGGCGTCTGGCGCATTTCCGCCCAGCCGGCAAAGGTCGCATGGACGCCCGTCAGGGTGCTGAGCGTGGGTGAAGATGCGGCGCAGGTCACGGGCGGCGTGAAGCCCGGTGAGAAGATTGTTGCGTTAGGTGCCCATCTTCTGCACGAAGGTGAGGTCGTCAGGCTTGCCGAGCAACGCAATGCCGCCCTGGCGGAGAATACGCCATGAGCGGAAGCCGCTTCAACCTGTCGGCGCTGGCCGTCCGCGAACGTTCCATTACGCTGTTTCTGATCGTTCTGGTTACGATTGCCGGAATTTACGCCTTCTTTGGGCTCGGACGCGCGGAAGATCCGCCCTTCACGGTAAAGCAAATGACGGTGATAACCGTCTGGCCGGGCGCCACCGCGCAGGAAATTCAGGATCAGGTCGCCGAACCGCTGGAAAAACGCCTGCAGGAACTCAAATGGTATGACCGTACCGAAACCTATACCCGTCCCGGCATGGCGTTTATCACGTTGTCATTGCAGGACAAGACCCCGCCAGCCGAAGTGCAGGAGGAGTTCTATCAGGCGCGGAAGAAGCTTGGAGATGAATCGCAGCGACTTCCGGCGGGCGTCATCGGCCCGATGATCAATGACGAATTCTCGGATGTCACCTTTGCCCTCTTTGCGCTGAAAGCGAAAGGCGAACCGCAGCGGCAGCTGGTACGCGATGCCGAAGGCCTGCGCCAGCAGCTTCTGCACGTTCCCGGCGTGAAGAAAGTGAACATTATCGGCGAACAGGCCGAGCGGATTTACATCTCCTTCTCCCATGACCGTCTGGCGACGATAGGGCTCTCACCGCAGGATATTTTCAACGCCCTCAACAGCCAGAACGCGTTAGCCGCGGCGGGCTCCATTGAGACCCGAGGCGCGCAGATTTTTATCCGCCTGGACGGCGCGTTCGATGAACTGCAGAAAATCCGCGATACGCCTTTTGTGGCTCAGGGCAAAACGCTCAAGCTGTCTGATGTGGCAACGGTTGAGCGAGGCTACGAAGATCCCCCGACGATGCTGATACGCAATCAGCATGAGCCCGCCCTTCTGCTGGGCATCGTGATGCGTGAAGGCTGGAACGGTCTGGCGCTGGGAAAAGCGCTGGATGCGGAAACGGCGAAAATAAATGACAGCCTGCCGCTGGGCATGTCCCTGACCAAGGTCACCGACCAGTCCGTGAATATTCGCTCGTCGGTCGATGAGTTCATGATCAAATTCTTCGTCGCCCTGCTTGTGGTCATGGTGGTGTGTTTTATCAGCATGGGCTGGCGCGTGGGTGTTGTCGTTGCGGCGGCGGTCCCGCTGACGCTGGCGGTCGTTTTCGTGGTGATGGAAGCCGCGGGGATAAACTTTGACCGCGTTACGCTGGGCTCCCTGATCCTCGCCCTCGGCCTGCTGGTTGATGATGCCATCATCGCCATCGAAATGATGGTGGTGAAAATGGAGGAAGGTTACGACAGAATCAAAGCCTCGGCCTTCGCCTGGAGCCATACCGCTGCGCCCATGCTGGCCGGTACTCTGGTGACGGCCATTGGCTTTATGCCGAATGGCTTTGCCCAGTCGACCGCAGGGGAATACACCAGCAATATGTTCTGGATTGTCGGCCTCGCCCTGATTGCATCGTGGTTTGTCGCGGTGGTGTTCACGCCCTATCTTGGGGTGAAGATCCTGCCGGCGATCCCTAAAGTAGAAGGGGGTCATGCCGCCATCTATAACACGCCTCGCTATAACCGTTTTCGCCAGCTGCTTGCCCGCGTTATCGCCAGAAAATGGCGGGTGGCCGGGTCGGTGGTCGCCATTTTCATTCTTGCCGTGCTCGGTATGGGGCTGGTTAAAAAACAATTCTTCCCGACCTCCGATCGCCCGGAAGTACTGGTTGAGGTGCAGATGCCCTACGGTACCTCGATTGAGCAAACCAGCGCCGCAACCCCAAAAATCGAAGCGTGGCTGGGCCAGCAGCCCGAAGCCAAAATTGTCACGGCCTATATTGGTCAGGGTTCGCCCCGTTTTTATCTGGCGATGGCGCCTGAACTGCCCGATCCGTCTTTTGCGAAAATCGTGATCCTGACGGACAGCGAGACGTCGCGCGAGGCGCTCAAGCTCCGGCTTAGAGAAGCTGTCGCCAACGGCCTTGCCCCCGAAGCCCGCGTACGGGTAACGCAGCTGGTGTTTGGCCCGTACTCGCCCTTCCCGGTTGCCTGGCGCGTGTCGGGGCCGGATGTCGAACAGGTGCATGACATCGCTGACAGGGTGAAAGCCGTGCTCCAGGCAAGCCCGATGATGAGAACCGTCAACACCGACTGGGGCTCACGCGTTCCCGTCCTGCATTTCACCCTCGATCAAAACCGCCTGCAGGCGACCGGCTTGACCTCCAGCGCCGTTGCCGATCAGCTTCAGTTTCTGCTCTCAGGCGTGCCCGTCACCTCCGTGCGGGAAGATATTCGCTCGGTTGAGGTTATTGGCCGCGCGGCGGGAGACATCCGTCTCGATCCGGCAAAAATCGAGGGTTTCACCCTTGTCGGCAATGCGGGACAGCGCGTTCCGCTGTCGCAAATCGGCAAGATTGAGATCGGTATGGAAGATCCGATCCTGCGCCGCCGCGATCGCACCCCGACGATTACCGTGCGGGGCGACATCGCTAACAATCTTCAGCCACCGGATGTGTCGGTCGCCGTCATGAAGCAGCTCCAGCCGATTGTTGATGCGCTGCCGCCCGGGTACCGAATAGACATGGCGGGTTCGATTGAGGAATCGGGTAAAGCCACGCAGGCAATGATTCCGCTGTTCCCGATCATGATTGCCCTGACGCTGCTGATCATCATTTTGCAGGTGCGCTCAATCTCGGCGATGGTGATGGTGTTCTTAACCGCGCCGCTGGGGCTGATTGGCGTAGTGCCCGTGCTGTTGATTTTCAATCAGCCGTTTGGCATCAACGCGCTGGTCGGCTTGATCGCCCTTTCCGGCATTCTTATGCGCAATACGCTGATTCTGATCGGTCAAATCGATCATAACCAGAAGGACGGTCTCGAGCCGTTCCAGGCGGTGGTTGAAGCGACGGTCCAGCGCGCACGCCCGGTCCTTCTGACCGCCATAGCCGCCGTGCTGGCGTTCATTCCCCTGACGCATTCGGTGTTCTGGGGCACGCTGGCTTACACGCTGATAGGCGGCACGCTGGGCGGGACGATCGTCACCCTCGTCTTCCTGCCCGCGATGTATGCGATCTGGTTCCGGATCCGTCCTGCGGAACAACGAGTGCAGCATCCTGCAAAAAACGTGTAAACTACCATGAGTAGATAACACTTCTGAGGAAAGCATGGTTGTTAAGCGCTTAAGAAAAGAGGACCGCCGCGTGCAGCTGCTGGAGGTTGCGCGCGGAATCGTTCGTCAGCAAGGCACGGAGGCGCTGACCCTTGGCTACCTGGCCGAACGCGCCAACGTGACCAAGCCTATCCCCTACGATCACTTTGGCGATCGTGAAGGGCTGCTGATGGCGCTGTACCAGGATTATAGCGACCGGCAGCTGGCGAAATTCCGCGAGACGCTGGCGGTCGACAGCAAAACGCTGGAGAAGACGATCCGCTTTTTCAGCGCCGCCTATATCGACTGCGCCATTAGCGCCGGGCCTGAGACCGGGCCGATTGCTGCCGCGCTGTCCGGATCCCACGCGTTGCAGACGTTTCGTGAAGCATGCGTGGCCGAATGTGCCGACTGCCTGCGTACCGCGCTTTCCCCTTTTGTTACTCTGAAAGGCGTTCAGGGAGAAGCGGTACTGACGGCCATTATTGGCGCCGCGGACGCGCTCAGCACCGCCGCTGGCAACGGCGTGCTCGCCCGGAACGTGGCGGAAGATACGCTCAGCGGCGCCATGACCGGCGTGCTGGAGACCTACGTGAATAGCACAAAATGATCGCTGGGGACGGATTGACACCTAAGTTACCAATAGTAATATAGGCATCAATTCTCACCCATTCGAGGTCGCTATGTCTGCTACAAATGCCATAAATAACGCACTGATCGTGACGGCTCATCCTGTCGACAATTCGTTATCCCATTCGCTGGCAGCCCGTATTGCCGGAAAATTACGCGAGCAAGGTACGCAGGTTGAAATTGCCGATCTGCATGCTGAAGGGTTTAATCCGGCGATGACCCGCGCCGATCTCGATTTGTATCACGGCGATCCGAGCGCCCTTCCTGAAGATATTCTGCGCGAGCAGCAGCGCGTCGAGCGAGCGGATATGCTGGTGTTTGTTTTCCCCGTGTACTGGTGGTCGGTCCCCGCGCTGTTGAAAGGCTGGTTCGATCGCGTATTAACCCTGAACTGGGCGTATAAGGTGGCCGACGATGGCCGGATTGTGGGCAGCTTACGCGATGTTCCCGTCCGCCTGATTGCCACCGGCGGCAGCGATCTCACCGGATTCGACAAACACGGCTATTCGACGGCGATTCAGACGCAGATAATCGAAGGCGTGTTTGGCTTCTGCGGGCTGAAGAACGTTAAGCTCGATATTCTTTACCAGGCAGACGCGGCGACGCCTGAGCAGGTGGAGGAGTTCCTGAAGGGACTAGAGGGCCTTAAATAATCCCGGCTATTCAGTCAGCAAAGGCGTGCACAGCAGGTTACGAGCCTTTGCTGACAGCTTCCTGCCGCTTGATCGTACCCCTACTCAAGTTGGTGTCTTGAAGCAATGAGTTAAGCAACGCTATAACTAACGTGATAATTCCGCATATAGCGTAATGAATAAACAAAGGTCATTCCATGTATCAGTCAGCTCAGCCAACAACCACCCTCACCACCACCGGCACCTTCGGCGGCGTGAGCGTATCTGTAGCGAACTACTGACAAACAGAACCTCAATCCCCGCCAGCCTGGACGGGGAAATACCTCTCCGTTCACCGCCCTCTGAATGGAGAAAGAAAATGATTTCTGACAATGCTCTGTTAATTATCGACATGCAGCAGGGCCTCTTCCGGGGCCCGGTCTCCCCCTGTTCCGCCGATGTCGTTCTGGCAAATATCCGTTTGTTAATAGCCAACGCGCGCCACGCTCAGGTACCCGTCTTTTTTGCCCGCCATGTTGGACCAGACGACTCCCCCTTCTCAGAGAAGGGGCCGTTAACGCAGCTGATACCCGAGCTGGACGTGAAGGAGCAGGATGTTGTTTTCACCAAGCGCCATCCCAGCTGTTTTCGGGATACCGAATTGCTGCGTGAACTTAATCAGAGAGGCATCAGACAGCTGGTCATTGCCGGGATGAAAACAGAATTTTGTGTCGACACCACCTGCCGGGCCGCGCCGGAGCTGGGCTTCAGGACGATATTGATTTCAGATGCGCATACCACAATGGATAACGCACATTTATCCGCCACTGACATCATTGCGCATCACAACAGCACGCTGGCCGGCCCGTTCGTGATGCTGTCAACTGCCAGCGGCTGGCATTTTAATACGGTCAGTTGAGTTAGCGGGATCGTCTCTCTATCCCGGCGCGCCTTTCCGCGCGTCGGGAAAAGTAGAGAAAATTACAGGGTAAAACCTCCGTCACCCACCTGCGCCTGGGCGTACCATTTCATCAGCTCCGCGGTACCGGGCGCGTTCTCAGCCGGTGACCATGGGGCGGTATCGTGCTCCGGAACAGGCTGATAGCCGCCGTGTTTCACCTCGAAAATGACGCCGCCTTTATCCAGCGACAGCACGGCATGCCAGGTACCGGCATCCATCTCCAGCACTTTGCAGTCTTCACCTAACACCACGCGCTGGGTCACGTTACCGCTGTCATCAAAATTCAACACCAGAAAGCGACCGCTCAGAGCCGTCAGCAGTTCAAACGTGTGCGGGTAGCGATGAGGGCGAACATAGGTACCAGGCTCCATCGCGATAGCCAGGCGTTGTACCGGGTCGCTCAGCTCGGGATGTAAATTGCGGTGCGCGCGTAAGCGAGGAGAATTGGCAGCCTGCTCGCTTTGTTGCTGCAGGTCACTGAACGTAATTTGTTTCATATACACCTTTGTGAATGGAGTCAGCGGGCGGCAACCCGATTGCCGCACGACGTTATACCATTCTGGACGGTCGATGAGCGATGGCGTTTGTGAAACAAAACGCTGCAACGTGAGGATGCGCGTGATCGCACTCCAAAGCGCAACATTGAGTAAAACTCACATTAATTCCCACTATTTATCGTTTTTATAAAGTGACGCAACTGAAATACCATCCATTCACCCCTGGGATAGAAAAAATAAATATTACCAAGCCTGTATGGAGCACCTATGACACTCGATGTTTTATTCCCTGTAATGAATATTATCTCGCCTCATAAATTTAGCGTCCAGGCAAATGTGCATGAGTTGATAACGTTACTTTCAGCAGAAAAGGAAAGCTCAGAAGCGCTATCGCCTTTCATCCATCGACTGCACCTCCTCTCTTTCGCCCAAAGCAATCCGGGTAACGCCGAAGAGCTGCTCTCAGCACACTTGCCAAAAGAAGATGGGATCCTTCCGCTGCTAGACTTTGCGGACTGGCCAAAGGTGCGTTACGCCACGTCAGGCGAAACTCAGACGCGTGAATCTGAGGAGTATTTCCGTGAAATGACGTCGGCTGCCAATCTGTTACGCACGGCGCTGATCGCTGCTGAACGCGCAAAGGGGACGCCTGCGCTTTATATTCTGGATAAATTGCTCAACCTGAACAGCGCATTGCCGGAGCGATATAAACAGATGGCGAATATTCCCTACGCATAAATACGCTCAATCTGCGGAATATCCCTCAATAAATATTCCGCCATTTATTAAACCCGCTTTTCGCTATAATCAAGACAGACGATATCCAACGAAGGCAGCACCGGCGCATTAAGGTTAAGCCACGCCAGCAACCGTTCAATACTCTGTCTTCTGAGCGAGTTTTTCGGCCAGACGAGGTAATAGCCATCGCCGGTTGCGATAGCTTCCCTGAAGGGCAGCGCAAGCAGACCGCTTTTCAGCGCGTCGAGCGTGAGGCGGAGATCGGCCATCGCCACGCCGTGACCGTGCATGGCGGCCAGACTTCCCTGCTCCAGGGTGTCGAATACTATCCCTCGACTTACGTCGAGTCCGGGGAATGACCCCGTTCTTTTCAGCCAGCGCTTCCAGTCCCGTCTGTCCGGGGAGGGATGGATAAGATCGCACTCTGGAAGCTGATGCCGGGCAGATTCAAGCAACGACGGGGTACAAACCGGAATGAGCCATTCACTGAAGAGCAGCCTGCTTTCCGTTGACTCGCCGAAATAGCCATTACCGAGCAGGATCGCACAATCATAGGGCTCACGGCTGAAGTCAACGGTGTCGAAGTCCATCCAGACGCTGGCAATTTCAATTTTTGGCTTCGCGTGGTTCTCGCGAAAGGATTTAAGCACATTCAGAAGCCACCGCATCGTCAGGGTGCTGGGGGCTTTGAGGCGCAGAAGGTGGTTTTCACTTCTGAATGCGCGACAGGCCCACTCAATATTCGAGAAACTTTCGCTGAGCTGTCCGGCCAGAATACGTCCGGCATCACTGACCTCCACTCGCGGCCCCTGGCGTTTAAAGAGCTCACAGTCGAACCACTGTTCAAGCGTCCGGACATGCCTGCTGACCGCGCCCGGCGTGATATTCAGTGCTTCAGCCGCTTTGCTGAAGGAGTTCAGCCGCGCGGCAACTTCAAAAGCGCGCAGCGCATACAGTGGCGGTAAAGACATACATTCCCTTTCTGTGAGGTTTAGCTATGCAGTGTTTGTATTATCGGCACTAGGTGACCTGTCGCTCAGGTCCTCAGACGGGAACGTCATCAGCAGCTCCCTGAGAAGGGACTCAAGCTGCGCGCGCTGCGCGTCAGACAAGCTGCTCAGCAGCGCATTTTGCGTTTGTGTATGCACGATCAGCGCCTGTTCGATACGCTCCTGCCCGTGCGGCGTCAGGCTTACGAGGGTGCTGCGCTTGTCATCCGGATCGGCAATTCGCCTGATAAGCCCAAGCTGTTCGAGATGGCTGAGCCGGTTCGTCATCGCCCCCGAGGTTATCATCAGCGATTTATAGAGCTGCGTGGGGGAAAGGCAGTACGGCTCACCGGCGCGACGCAGCGTGGCGAGCACGTCAAACTCGCCCTCGCGAAAACCAAACTGCCCCATGGCCTGCGCCCGTTCTTTTCCCAGATGCTTCATCAGCCGTAGCATTCGGCCAAAAATTTTCATCGACGAGGCGTCCAGCTCCGGCATGGCACGGCTCCACTGGCCGACAACGAAGTCTACATGGTCATGCATTTTCACCCCTGATGGCGTGGGTATTTATCCTGTTGTGCGGTACATCTTACGCAAAAACATATTTTATCTTAACGTTAAGATAAATGCTCGTGCCGATTTGCCCGGGCCATTCACAACCGAAAAGGATTCCACGTTGAAACGCACGTCGCCTTTACTCTTCGCCGTTATCGCTTTTATCGTCGGGCTGAACCTGCGCCCCATTCTGGCTTCTGTCGGACCGCTGTTCTCCGTGCTGCAGCGCGAAGCGGGGCTAACCGCTACGCAATTCAGCCTGCTGACCACCCTGCCGGTCGCGATGATGGGGCTTGCCGCCCTGTGTGGCCCCTGGCTTTTAGCCCGACTCGGCGCCGTTCGGGGAATTATGCTCGGGCTCTTTATCCTGCTTGCGGCCTGTTTGCTGCGCGGTTTTAGCGCCTCACCGGAGAGTCTTATGGGCACCGCGTTACTGGGCGGGGCCAGCATAGGCACGATCCAGGCGTTAATGCCTGCCCTGATTAAAAAGGAATATACGCAAACGGCCAGCACGGTGATGTCGCTCTTCAGCACGGGCATTATGGCCGGAGCGGCAGTCGCCGCCGCCAGCGCCGAGCCGTTGTTTTCATGGCTCACGCTGAAGCCCGCGCTGGCAATGGCCGGGCTGTTAGCGCTGCTTGCGCTGATACTTTGGTTAACCCTGGTTAAGCATCCTCAGGAGGAAAAAACAGCCCACGAAACCGTCACGCTCTCGTCCTCCCGTACAGCACTACTGTTGCTCTTTTTCGGCGTGGGTACGGGCGCCTACACGCTGGTATTGGCCTGGCTGCCCCCGCTTTACATTCAGGCGGGATGGTCCGCACGCAGCAGCGGCTACATGCTGGCCTGGCTAACGTTAACCGAGGTTGTCGCCGGGTTTGCCGTCTCCGCGCTGATCGGTAAATTCCCCGACCGCCGCGTGCCGCTGATCGCCGTATTGCTGTTGCTGCTGGCGGGATTACTGTGTCTGGTATTTGCGCCGGGTACAACACCGGTGTTATCCACGCTGCTGCTTGGCACCGGGATCGGCGCCCTCTTCCCGCTGTCGCTCATCGTCACGTTCGATCATGCGCGAACGCCCGCCCAGGCCGGGAAGTTACTGTCTAAAGTTCAGGGAGGTGGATACATGATTGCCGCGCTTATGCCGCTAATAGCGGGGATCGTTCGCGACAGTTCGTTCTCGCTGACCAGCGCATGGCTGATCATGAGTGCGGGAGTCGTGCTGCTGATCGTCATCGCGCTGAATTTTAAACCCGTCGTGGACGTGCAGGCAGGGTGAATGCAACACCAGAATTGAGGGTCGTATTTCCGCCAATCGTAAGATAAATTCAGGGTGAATTTCACCTCATTCAGGAGTGGATATGCCGCAGACGCTACCAGAAATTGATGTCTTATTTGTCGCCGGGTTCGGGCCCATTTCGCGGGATACGGAGTCCAGCGCCGCGTTTTATGTCCAGACACTCGGCCTTCCGCTTAAGCCGATGGAGGGGAATACCGAATATCTGCTCACTGAGGAGGGCCAGCTGGAAGGCGTGAAGCATTTCGCCGTCTGGCCGCTCGCACAGGCGGCTGCATCCTGTTTTGGAGAGGAACAGTGGCCAGTTGAGCACCCGATACCGCAGGGATGGGTTGAGTACGAGGTTCAGGATCTGGACTCGGCTACCCGCGTTCTGAGTGAAAAAGGCTATCGGCTGCTGGTGGCTAACCGCACGGAACCGTGGGGGCAAACCCTCACTCGCCTGCTTAGCCCGGAAGGCTTGCTTACCGGGCTGACGATTACGCCGTGGCTGCGGGGGTAAATGGGAATTTGTTTGTGACGCTGGTTGCAGACGTGCATACCATAGCGAAGTTGGTCATCTTATCCGCAGTTGACTGTTATTTCGCATTAAGCCAGAAATCATTTAAATATTAGAAATCGCCTCTTTCAGGCGGCCCAAAGTTAAATATTGTTCCTTACGTCAAATAATAAAAAATTACCAAAACTAGCAGTTGATTATTATTGTTATGACTTTTAAGATTTTACCGCAACTCATTGATTAATTTGCTTTAGGGAAATAAAAATGACAAGAAATATCGTTGCGGGAATGATGATGGCCGCGTTTTCAGGGGCAGTATATGCAGGACCAACAATCGTTACACCAGATTTTTCACCGGATAGTTTAGCGGTTTCAGCCTCTGCCGGGATGCTGAGCGGAAAATCTCACGAAATGGTTTATGACGAAGCTACAGGAAGAAAAATTAGCCAACTGGACTGGAAAATAAAAAATGTCGCCATTCTGAAAGGCGATATCACCTGGGATGCTTACTCATTTTTAACATTGAACGCCCGCGGCTGGACGTCCCTGGCATCAGGTTCAGGTCATATGGATGACTATGACTGGATGAATGCAAAACAATCCTCCTGGACAGACCATTCAAGCCATCCGGCCACGAACGTTAACTACGCCAATGAATATGACCTCAACGTAAAAGGGTGGATCCTCCAGGGCGATAACTATAAAGCGGGCGTAACCGCAGGCTATCAGGAAACACGCTTCAGTTGGACGGCGACTGGTGGTACTTACAATTATGATAACGGTGCCTATCAAGGGAACTTCCCGGCAGGCGAACGCGGCATTGGTTATAGCCAGCGTTTTTCTATGCCCTACATTGGCCTTGCAGGACAGTACCGTTTCAATGACTTTGAATTTAATGCCCTCTTCAAATTCAGTGACTGGGTGCGTGCACATGATAACGACGAACATTACATGCGCGATCTGACTTTCCGCGAGAAGACAACAGATTCCCGCTATTATGGTGCCTCTGTTGATGCCGGGTATTACGTCACTCCGCACGCCAAAGTTTTTGCAGAATTTACCTATAGCAGTTACGAAGAAGGTAAAGGCGGTACGCAGATTATTGATACCAATACTGGTGACTCCGGCTCTATTGGCGGGGATGCGGCAGGTATTTCTAACCATAACTATACCATTACAGCGGGCCTGCAATACCGCTTCTAATCCAGGCGAACAACAGTCCATTGTTAAAGCAGACCAGGCCCCTGACGGGGCCTTTTTCGTTACGTTAAGCTAATTCCTTGCCAGGGACACTCCCAGGATACCTGCCATCCAGTCCAGGTGTTGGTGACAGATTCTAGAAGTACAGTAATTGCATATTTACCACCCCACTGGCATCTTCATTTCCTTTAACTGACGCATTACAAAAAATAACAGTTTTAACTCAAAATAATAGATTGTAATATGGTTCCAAATGCTAACAAACAAAGGAGTGACATGCTCTCTCAAACACTAAGTGACAAAAGATGGATGGGGCTTTCTTAGCGAAATTTCAAGACCGAAAAGATCAAAAAACAATCAGTTACAGGCATGGCGTTAGTTATTGATGAGTCTGGCAAACTAACAACTTCAAACCCCGAAAAAATGAATTTAACTTATCAAGGAATAAAAATGAAAATTATCATATCAAGCGTAATAATTGGCGCGTCAGTGTTGTTATCCTCTGCAATGTTATCAGGAAATATAGAATTTAAGAAACAGAACATTTTAAGCAATGACAACGGTCATGTATCATTAGGAAAAGTTTATAGTGAAAATACATTTCTCAATGTTGAATTAAAAACAGAAAGCGATAACTCAACAATCTTCAAACTTACCGATTTATCTGTCGGTTCTTACCAAGACGGCATTAAGAGAGAAATTCAGTCAATTATTGATGACTATAACAAAGATAAATCCGATGATAAAAAAACAACTAGCGACAAACTTTCTTTAAAAGTCCCTGCAACACTTACACTGAAGATTTACAATGTATATCGCGCTGAAAACATTCCGGTGTACAATCTCACAATAGATACCCAGTCCATAAAATTTGGTAAAGAAACCCCAGTGTTAAAGTCCGTACTGGAAGCATCAGACAAAATATTGAAGGATAATAACCAACGAATCCAGGAAACATTTTTCTTGTCGAAAAAATAGAATTATAATTTATAAGCTCGTTATGCTAGCGTGGAGCAACCACTCTACGTTTCTCTTCATCAGCGGGCCGTCAGCTTTTATAAATAATAACGTCCGCTCCCGGCACAACGCGTTAAAAATAGCGTTTAGTCCGTCAGGAACACAGAGCGGGCGTTATCTTCTCTCCGGTGTGAGTGTTTCGTCATGCTCTAAGAGAAAGGTTCGGCTATCAGATACCTTACATTTCCAGTGCCGCAAGAATTGCAGGATCCATTTTCTCTGGCGTGGTCATCGGTGCAAAACGCTTGAGTGGTTTACCGTCGCGGCCGATCAAAAACTTAGTAAAGTTCCACTTAATACGCCCTCCCAGCACGCCGGGCAATTCATCTTTCAGATAACGAAACAGCGGGTGCGCTGCGCTACCGTTAACCTCAACCTTCTCAAACATCGGGAAGCTCACGCCGTAGTTGATGTAACATGTTTTCGAGATTTCGTCGGCGCCGCCGGGTTCCTGTTTACCGAACTGGTTGCAGGGAAAGCCCAGCACCGCTAACCCTCGATCGGCGTATTTCTTGTATAGCGCTTCAAGGCCAGCATATTGCGGCGTGAAGCCACACTGGCTGGCGGTATTGACGACCAAAACCACCTTTCCCGCATAGTCGGCCATTGAGATAACACGGCCATCCAGGCTGGTGGCGGTAAGTTGATAAAAGCGAGTCATACTGAAATCCTCAAAGCAGGCCGTAAAGTCGCGGTGACCATCAACAGGGCCGCCGCCGTTTAGAAAGTTTACATTCAGGCAGGCTATTTGTGATACATTCCTGGCGCGCTAATGACCACCACACTCGCTATCAGGTATGCAGAACATAACAATAAAAATTCGCTGGCTTCTGCTTACTCTCCCACTCCTCAGCGGTTGTGGCACGCTCTCACAGATGTCCTCCCCGGAAGGTACTCAGGAACTTCTCACCCATGATTCGCTGGATGGCGACGTTGACAGCGTGGTGCGTCACTATATGGCACAAAAATCCGTTCCCGGGATGACGGTCGCGGTGATCCATAATCACGGCTCGCCGCAGTTTTACACCTGGGGCGTAACCGATGCGGTCAATCGCTATCCGGTCAGGCCTGACACCCTGTTTGCGCTCGGCTCGCTCAGCAAAGGGATCACGGCGGAAGTGGTGGCTTGTCTGGTGAATGAAGGGAAACTGAACTGGAACGATAGCCTGGCGACACTGCTACCGCCGGGTACGCCGCTTAGCGCGGATGCACAAAAAATTACCCTGCTTGAACTGGTAACCCATACCTCCGGCCTGCCGCGTCAGAATATGGATGTTCCTATGCTTGGAAAATTCATCGGCTATTTAAGCACGGGCGAAAATTTCTATAGCGAGCTGGACAGCGATAACGTGCTGCGCTACCTCGCCGACTGGCGGGCGCCAAAGAATAAAGTGCCGCAATACTCCAATACCGGCTACGCCCTGATCGGCTATATCCTGAAGCACAAAACCGGCGAAGATATCCAGAGTTTAGCCTCGCGCTATATTTTCCGTCCGCTGCAAATGGCTAACAGCAGCTTTATTCCCCAGCAGCTAAAAGGATACCCGGAGCGTGCGCTCGGCCACGCGGGCGATCAGCCGAAATTTATCCCGCGCGGGCAGCTCACCCCGGACTGGCATTTTTCCAACAACATGGTGGCGGCAGCGAGCTTGTACAGCAACGCCGAAGATCTGGCGATCTATGCCCGCTATCACGTATCGACGACGCATAATCCCTTGCTGGACAGCGTCTTTGCCGAAGTGAGAAATACCGATATTCAACGCCCCGACGGAGTACAGGGTATTGCCTGGACCACCGACTTTATCGGCCTGGAAAAAATCACCTATCAGGTCGGCTATATCGGCGGCTACTCCAGCTTTATCGGCTATGACAAAGAAAAAGGCAATGCGGTGGTGGTGCTGCAAAATACCTTTAACTGGAGTAATTACATTGGCATCGCGCTATTAATGGATATGGCGAAAAAAGACAGCCTTATTATCTCTGGCAACCGTTTTGCGAATAATGGGATGCCTGAACGCGTTTATCAGCAATTACGGTGAACGCCCGCCGTCAGATTCAGGTCTGATGCGCAAGATCTTCGCGAGTCGGCCCCTGAAAGTAGATAGTACTAATATGGCAACTTCGAGGCTGAGTCAGTACAAAACGAATCGTTTCCCAGATTGACCATCCATTCACCAGACGCTCCCCCATTCTTGATTGATTATCGACATGCGCATCTAAACCGGTCAGTTCAAAATCAGGCGGATATAATCCGGTTACCCGAATGTTTTCTTTGGATAAGTGTTTTGACAGTTTCGTTGTAAAGCCGCTGAGCCCGTGTTTGCTGGCAAAAAAAGCGGGATGGGCAATCGAATCTGTAAAGTTCGGAATACCGCACGCAGAGATAACCGCAATGATGTCTGCACTGTCTGAGCGTCTTAAACCCGGAAGCATTGCCTGGGTTAGCAGAATTGAACCTGTCAGGCCTGAACTGACGGTATTGAAGATTTCTGTGCTCGAATGTTCGTCTATTGTCCCTGACAACCACTGAGCAGCATTCAGAATTAAAATATCGATTGGCCTGTCTGAATGTAAGATCTGCGAAGAAAACTGAGAAATGGATTCCGGCAGGGCTAAATCACAGAGATACCCTTTCGCCTCACCACCTTCAGCCGCGATGAGGCTGCAGGTTTTTTGAATATCCACCGCCCGACGGGCGCTAAAATCCACTTCAACGCCCTCTCGGGCAAGCCAGACGCACAGCGCCTGACCAAATCCCCCGCCGCCACCCGTGATAACAGCTCTTTTACCCCTCAGCATAACTCTGTGTCCTCTGTCGTGATGAGTCTGTATCGAGGATTAATAGCATGATGAGGCGGGTAACATCTTCCCGTTAGTGCCGTGGCGCGAACTTCCCGTCCTACACCGCCGACTTCGGCCTTAAATTCTCATCAAACGCCAGCCGTTTCCGGTCAGGCTCAGCCTCGCGCAGCGGCTCCACCTGGTGCATAGTGAGCTTGCAGCGCTCCACCAGCACCTGATACTCCCGCGTGCCCTGCTGCTTCCACGCCAGCTCCTGCTCGCTGAGTTCGCGAATCGCTTTGGCCGGGCTGCCGATAATCAAATGGTTGGCGGGCATCTCCGCTTTCGCCTTCACGAACGCCGCCGCGCCGACGATGCTGTTTTCACCGATGACCGCGCCGTCCATCACCACCGCGTTCATGCCCACCAGCGCATTGCGGCGGATCACGCAGCCGTGGAGAATGGCGCTGTGGCCGATATGCCCGTCCTCTTCCACCACCGTGTCCTGCTCCGGGAAGCCGTGCATCACGCAGTTATCCTGAATGTTGGCACCGTCTTTCACCACGATACGGCCAAAATCACCGCGCAGGCTGGCGTTAGGACCGACGTAAACGCCTTTGCCCAGAATCACGTCCCCGATCAGCACCGCCGTCGGGTGAACATAGCTCTCGTCCGGCACGACCGGCGTCAGACCGTCAATTTGATAAACTGGCATCTTCGCTCCTTATGCGCTTGTAAGACCACCAAAGCGTTGATAGTAAAGCGTGACAGGCACGGGCAGTTCGCCCACGGAGGTTTCGCCCTTCTCGCTGACAAACGCCAGCGCCCCCGGCGCGACACGCTGATAGATATTAATGCAGAGCTGTCGGGCGCTTTGCCCCGCCCAGTGAGCGGGCAGCAACTCTTCCGGCAGCAGCGGGTCTTTCAGCACCACGCGACGATAAAAGTGAATCAGCAGCAGCTGGATCTGGAAACAGCGTTCCGGCGTCAGCTCCTCGGGCGCGGCCTCTTTCAGCAGCGGCAGCAGCGGCCGGAACGAGTTGATAAACGACTCGTACATCGCGTTTTGCTCGGTTAACTGCCAGCACTCTTCCACCCGCGAACGCAGCGCGGCGCGGGAGAGCGCCAGCGGCGAGTGGGCTTCAAAGAAGATCACGTTTTCCGCCACGCCGGCATCGTGAAGCAGGGACTGCACGTCCGCCAGATGCTGCGACGGCGAGGCCATCAGGCTCGGCGCCAGCGTGCCAAACCCCTGCCAGATAAGCTGTTTTTTGACGTCGGCAAGGGTGGCTTTATCGAGACCTTCGGAGAGCAGCAACAGCCATTTTCCGTCCCAGGCTGGCAGTTCCGCGCGGTAAATCTTATTCTCCGCGCGACGCGTCAGGCGAAGCCCTTTATCGCTCAGGCGGTAAAAGCTGCGACGCCCGATGCGGGAAACGTCCAGCCAGCCCTCTTTGTTGAGGCGAAACAGCGCGGTGCGCACGAAGCGCTCGCCAAACCCCATGCCTTCCAGCAGGGCGGCCAGGCTACCGAGCCAAATCTCACCGCCGCGATGGGAAAGCGCGTCACCGTATAACGAGGAGATGAGAGAGGTCCCGCTGACGGGTACGGAGCTGACCGCGTGCTGGATAAAGGCGTCGAGTTTATTCATGTGATTCATTCTGTTGTAATTTTTGTCCTGGATGAATCATAGCATAGGATTCTGGGATAGCCCCTCACCCCTCACCCTAACCCTCTCCCAAAAGGAGAGGGAACTGTTTACACCCTCTCCCTTTGGGAGAGGGCCGGGGTGAGGGAAAACTTAGCCGTTGGCCGCAGCTTTACGCAAGTCAAACACCCGGCAGGCTTTGCCCTCCGAGCGCGGGATGCTGCCGCAGTTAACAATCATTACGTCGGTGGAAATTCCCACCATTGACTTAATGCGGTGGCGCAGCTGGTGGCACACCTGACAGCGCTGCTCGTGCGTCAAAGTGAGACTACTCTCTTTCAGCTCCACCTTCACGGAAAGTGAATCAAGATGCCCGCGACGGTTCACCTCCAGCTGGTAGTGCGGAGAAAGGTGTTCGAACTTGACGATCTCCTCTTCCAGCTGCGACGGGAAGACGTTGACGCCGCGGATGATCAGCATGTCGTCACTGCGCCCGCTGATCCGGTCCATGCGGCGCATGCTGCGCGCGGTTGCCGGAAGCAGGCGCGTCAGGTCGCGGGTCCGGTAGCGGATCACCGGCAGCGCCTCTTTGGTCAGCGTGGTGAACAGCAGTTCGCCCTGCTGCCCGTCATCCAGCGGCGTGCCGTCGTTCGGGTTGACGATCTCCGGGTAGAAGTGATCTTCCCAGATGGTCGGGCCGTCGACGGTTTCGATACACTCCATCGCCACGCCCGGCCCCATCACTTCGGAGAGGCCATAGATATCAAGTGCGGTAATGCCTAAGCGTTTTTCGATTTCGCGACGCATGGCCTGCGTCCACGGCTCGGCGCCGAAGACGCCCACGCGCAGGGAACAGCCGCTGGCATCGCCGCCCATCTGGCGCTCCAGCTCCTCAATCAGGTTGAGGCAGTAGGACGGCGTCACCATGATCATATCCGGCTGGAAATCACGGATCAGCTGCGCCTGTTTCTCCGTCTGGCCGCCGGACATCGGGATCACCGTCGCGCCTAAACGCTCGGCGCCGTAGTGCGCGCCCAGCCCGCCGGTAAACAGGCCATAGCCATACGCCACGTGAATTTTGTCCTTCGCGCTGCCGCCCGCGGCGCGCAGGGAGCGGGCCACCAGATTGGCCCAGTTGTCGATGTCGCCCTGCGTATAGCCGACAACGGTCGGTTTGCCGGTGGTGCCGGATGACGCGTGAATGCGCACCACCTGCTCCATCGGCACGGCAAAGGTATCGAACGGATAGTTATCCCGCAGGTCCTGCTTGGTGGTGCACGGGAATTTGCGGATATCCGCCAGCTCTTTGAAATCGTCAGGGTGAACGCCCGCGGCGTCAAACTTGCGTTTGTACATCGGCACGTTGTTGTAGGCGTGATGCAGCGTCCATTTCAGACGCTCGGTCTGCAGCGCCTGTAACTCGTCAAGGGAGGCCGTTTCAATCGGATCAAGCTTTGTTGTATTTGTCATTGTAGGGTACTCACATTGTTTTTATGCTCAAACACGCTCAAGGATCATGGCAATGCCCTGACCCACACCGATGCACATCGTACACAGCGCGTAGCGCCCGCCGCGTCGGTGCAGTTCATTGCTCGCGGCCAGCGCCAGTCTGGCACCGCTCATGCCCAGCGGGTGGCCCAGCGCAATCGCGCCACCGTTCGGGTTGACGTGCGCGGCATCATCCGGCAGGCCCAGCTGACGCAGCACGCCCAGCGCCTGCGAGGCGAAAGCTTCGTTAAGCTCGATCACGTCCATATCGTTAATGCTGAACCCGGCGCGCTCCAGCACCTTGCGAGTGGCCGGGACCGGACCGAGCCCCATCAGACGAGGCTCCACGCCCGCCGTCGCCATCGCCACGATCCGCGTGCGCGGGACTAACCCCTGCGCCAGCGCCATCTTCTCGCTGGCGACGATCAGCGCCGCCGCGCCGTCGTTGACGCCGGAGGCATTCCCCGCCGTGATCGCCCCGTTCTTACGGAACGGCGTTTTGAGTCCGGCGAGCTGTTCGAGCGTGGTGTCCGCGCGCGGATGTTCATCCACGCAGAACTCCGTGACCGCCCCTTTTTTGCCCGGCACCGGTACCGGCACAATCTCCTGCGCCAGAATGCCGTTCTGCTGCGCCTGCGCGGTACGCTGCTGGCTGCGCAGCGCGAACGCGTCCTGATCGGCACGGCTGATATTTAACAATTCAGCTACATTCTCTGCCGTTTCCGGCATACTGTCAGTTCCGAATTGCTGATGCATGAGCGGATTCACAAATCGCCAGCCGATGGTGGTATCAAAGATTTCCGCCTGACGCTGAAACGCGGCGGTGGCTTTGCCCATCACAAACGGCGCGCGCGACATCGACTCCACGCCGCCCGCAATCAGCAGTTCGCCATCGCCCGCCTTAATGGCGCGGGCAGCAAAACCAATCGCGTCCAGCCCTGACCCGCACAGGCGGTTAATGGTAGTTCCGGACACCGTCTGCGGCAGCCCGGCCAGCAGGGACGACATGCGCGCTACGTTGCGGTTATCTTCCCCCGCCTGGTTGGCGCAGCCGAAAATCACGTCGTCGATCCGCTCGAGGTCGAGTTGGGGGTAGCGGGCCAGCAGCGCGCGTAGCGGCACGGCACCGAGATCGTCGGTTCGGACTGCGGCAAGCGCGCCGCCGTAGCGCCCCACCGGGGTTCGAACGCCATCACAAATAAATGCGTCACGCATCTGCCTCTCCTGTCACGCTGCCGCCGATGCGGTGAGATTTCCCGCGAAAAAGGGCGACGGTTTTCTGTTGTTGGTTCTGGATTTCAATGTCGTACACGCCGGTCAGTTTGCCCTGGTGCATCACCCGCGCGGTGGCGGTGAGCGTGTCCCCGGCAAAGCCCGGACGCAGAAAATCAATCGAGCAGCCTGAGGCTACCGCCGCCAGCCCCTGGCTGTTGCAGGCGTAGGCAAAGGCGGTGTCTGCCAGCGAAAAAAGCTGTCCGCCGTGGCAGGTTTGGTGGCCGTTAAGCATCTGCGGGGTGATGGTCATGGTCACCACCGCGTAGCCTTCATCCATGTCGACAATGTCCATCCCCATCGCCTGCGCGCAGGCGTCCCGTTCGTACATCGCGCGGGCGTTATGCCAGGCGTTATGACTCATAGCTACTCTCCAGAAGCGCGCGCTGGCGCAGCAGTGAACAGGGGCGATAGCGCTCTTCGCCGTAATGACGCTGCAGGTTCTCCAGCAGCGTCAGCAGGCGCTGCCAGCCCAGCCGTTCGCCCCAGGCGATCGGCCCGCTCGGGTAGTTCACGCCCAGGCGCATGGCGGTATCGATGTCCTTTTCGCTGGCGACCCCTTTTTGCAGGGCATCCAGCGCTTCGTTGGCAATCATCGCCAGCGTGCGCCAGACCAGCAGGCCGGGATAATCGGCAATTTGCACCACCCGGTTACCCTGCTGCTGCAGGTAGCGGATGGCCTTTTGCGTCGCGGTGTGCGGGTTGCTGGCGGCCGACGCAATCACCGCCACGTCGCGCTCAATGCGGTCCACCACCACCACCGGGCCGTTGAGCCGCAGCGCCAGCGCCTGGGCGGTTTCCCCTTGCGTTTCAATCAGGTACACATCATCAATTTCGGTGACACCGTCACGTCTTCTTTCCACGCGCATCGGGCTGAAGCTGTCGTTCACGGCCGTCACCCACTGCACGGCGGGTTTGTCACCCTGCCAGTCGTAGACGCCCTTCCCGCTCTTTTTGCCCAGCCTTCCCGCCAGCACCAGCTCCTGCTGGACCAGCGAAGGCAGAAAACGACGCTCCTGCCAGAAGGCGTTAAATACCGAGCAGGTCACCGCGAAATTCACGTCCTGACCAATCATGTCGGTCAGCTCCAGCGGCCCCATCGGGAAACCGCCGCCGTCGCGCAGGGCGGCATCAATCACCTCCGGCGGGGCGACCTGCTCTTCCAGCGCGCGCCAGGCCTCGGAATAGAATGGACGGGCGACGCGGTTGACGATGAATCCCGGCGTTGACTGGCAGCGAACGGGCTGTTTGCCCCAGTTCAGCGCCAGCTCGCACAGCGCGTCGGCCACTTCCGGAGAGGTCGCCAGCCCGCTGACCACCTCCACCAGCTTCATCACCGGTGCCGGGTTAAAGAAGTGCAGCCCTGCGACCCGCTCCGGGTGGTGGACGTCCGCCGCAATCGCCGTGACGGAGATGGAAGAGGTATTGCTGGTCAGCACCGTCTGCGGCGGGCAGATCTCAGCCAGCTGAGCAAACAGCGCCTTTTTCACCTCCAGACGCTCGGAGGCCGCTTCTATGACCAGATCGGCCGCGGCGAGCGCCTCGATATCCGTGACCGGAAGCAGCCGGGAGAGGATCTGGCCCCCGGCATCGGCGGAGAGTTTTCCGCGCGTCACCCGGGAGGCCAGACGCTGGCGGATCCCGTCGATGGCCCGCGATATCGCGTCGCTGGAGATGTCGTAGATCAGCACCTGATGCCCATGGCTGGCGGCGACTTCGGCAATCCCTGCGCCCATCGTGCCGCTGCCGATCACGGCGACAGTACGTATGTTCAGCATCTTATTTCCCCGTAAAGTTCGGCGCGCGCTTCGCCAGGAAGGCGCTGACGCCCTCGCGGTAATCGTCGCTTCGCCCGGCCAGGCGCTGATAGTCGCGTTCCAGATCGAGCTGGGCGTCCAGGGTGTTGGTTTCCGCTGCATTGATTGCCTGCTTGATCAGCCCCAGCCCGAAGGTCGGCTGCGACGCAAAGTGCAGCGCCATCTGCTGCGCGGTGGTGGAGAGCTGTTCGTCATCCACCACCTGCCAGATCATCCCCCAGGCCTGCGCCTGTTCGGCGCTGAGCTTGTCGCCGAGCAGCGCCAGCCCCATGGCGCGGGCGCGTCCGGCCACGCGCGGCAGCAGCCAGGTGCCGCCGCAGTCCGGCACCAGGCCGAGCTTGCTGAAGGCCATCACGAAGCTGGCGGAACGAGCGGCAATGACCATGTCACATCCCAGCGCCAGCGTGGCCCCCGCGCCTGCCGCCACGCCGTTAACGGCACAAATGACCGGTTTCGGCAGCTTTGCCAGGCGGCGCACCAGCGGGTTATAGAAGGTTTCAACGGACATCCCCAGATCCGGCGCCGGGCCGTTGGGGTCGACGTTGCGGTCGTTCAGATCCTGACCGGCGCAAAAGCCGCGTCCCGCCCCGGTGATCAGCAGGCAGCGAACGGTGTCATCACGCTCGGCCTGTTTCAGGCACTCGGCAAGCTGCTGGTGCATCACGTCGTTAAAGCTGTTCAGACGCTCCGGACGGTTCAGCGTAATGGTCATTACGCCCTGCTCAACATGACTGAGAATAAATTCCACAATTAGCGTCCTTTAAAGTCGGGGGTGCGTTTTTGTAAGAAGGCGTCGATGCCTTCGCGGCGATCTTCGGTGGCAGAAAGCAGCGTAAACAGCTGACGCTCCTGGGCCAGACCTGCCTGGAGCGGCACCTCCTGAGACTGGCGCAGCGCCTGTTTCGCCGCCTGCAGCGCCAGCGGAGAGTGGCGCGCCATCAGCGCCGCCTGCTTCAGGGCATACTCCAGCGTCAGCGCTGGCGGGAAGACGTCGCTGACCAGCCCGGCGCTCAGCGCCTGCTGCGCGGAGATACTCTCTCCGGTCAGCACCATTTTGCTGGCGAGCGATTTACCGACGCTGCGGATAAGACGCTGGGTGCCGCCCGCGCCGGGCATAATGCCCAGCGTAATTTCCGGCAGGCCGAAACGGGCGTTATCGCCAGCAACGATCGCGTCGCACAGCAGCGCCAGCTCGCAGCCTGCGCCCAGCGCGAAGCCGTTCACGGCGGCAATCAGCGGTTTAGGAAAAGCGTTAATCCGCGCCCACAGCTGCGGGCGAATATCGTTCAGCGTGGCGGGCAGGTCTTTCTCAGCCATTTCGTTGAGATCGGCCCCGGCGGCAAAGCAGCGCTCGCTGCCGTAAATCACGCAGACGGAAATCTCGATGTCAGAAGCCGCGGCCTCCAGCTGTTCCGCAAGCTGCGTCAACAGCGCATTGTTGAGGGCGTTGCGCGCCGCCGGACGGTTTAGCGTCAGCTGCAGCACGCGGCCATGACGGGTAACAGTCAGTTCGCTCATGCCATCCCCTTCGCGTCGAAGTCGACAATCACGTCGGCGGTTAACGGCAGCGACTGGCAGCTCAGCACGTATCCGGCGGCCAGCTCGTCCGGCTCCAGGCTGTAGTTGGTCGCCATATCCACCTTCCCGCGCAGCACTTTGCATTTACAGGTGGCGCACACGCCGCCCTTGCAGGCATACGGAAGATCCGCCCCCTGACGCAGGGCGGCATCCAGGATGCTTTCGTCGTCCGCCGTCAGGGTGATTTCACGATCGCGCCCGTCCTGGCGCAAGGTCACTTTCTGTCCTTCCGCCTGGACGTGCACCGCGCGTTTAGCGGTGGTCCCCGGGGTGTTAAAGCGCTCAAGGTGAATGGATTTGTCCGGCATCCCCAGCGCCTTCAGCGTCGCTTCCGCGTCGTCCATCATCGCCGACGGGCCGCAGATAAACGCCTCGTCGTACTGGCGGAAGTTAATCAGGGTTTTCGCCAGCGCCTGCAGCTTTTCACCGTCGATGCGGCCAAAGAGCAGATCGCTGTCCAGCCGCTCCTGGCTGAAGATAGAGACCAGCTGCAGCCGCTGCGTGTACTTGTCCTTCAGGTCCGCCAGCGCCTGGCGGAACATCATGCTCTGGCTGCTGCGGTTGCCGTAGATCAGGGTGAACTGGCTGTTGGGTTCGGTTGCCAGCGTCGCGGAGATAATCGCCAGCATCGGAGTGATCCCGGAGCCTGCCGCAATAGCCAGATAGTGGCCTTCACGTTCAGCCCGCGGCTGGTAGCCAAACTGTCCCTGAGGAACCATCACCTCCAGGGCCATGCCCGCTTTGATCTCATCCCGCGCATAGCGGGAAAAGCGCCCGCCGTCGATGGCTTTGACCGCCACGCTGATTTCGCCCGGGGCGGTACTCCGGCAGATGGAGTAGCAGCGGCGCAGTTCGTCCCCGTCAAGCTTCGTTTTTAACGTCAGGTGCTGGCCGGGACGGAAGCGGTAGGCCTCCTGCAGCGCCTGCGGCACCGCAAAGGTAATGGTCACCGCGTCGCGGGTTTCGGGTTCCACTTTTGCCACTGTTAATGAATGAAACGTTGTCATGGCAGCCTCAAATACATTTGAAATAGTCGAAGGGCTCGCGGCAGGTGTTGCAGCGGTAGAGCGCTTTGCAGGCCGTCGAGCCAAATTCACTGATAAGCGAGGTATCGGTGCTGGCGCAGCGCGGACAGCTCACCTCCAAAGGCGCGTGCGCGTGACAGCTATGCCCTACGGGCGGACTGATGCCGTACGCCCGCAGGCGCTCGCGCGCGTCGGCGGTCATCCAGTCGGTGGTCCAGGCGGGTTCAAGCTGGAGCACAATGTGTACCGGGGTAAAGCCGTTCGCGGTCATCGCGTCGCGGATCGCCCCCAGCAGGTGTTCCGTTGCCGGACAGCCCGAGTAGGTTGGCGTGAAGCCAATGACCCAGCCTTCCCCCTGCGCCTTCACGCTGCGCACCATGCCTAAATCGGTGATGGTTAATACCGGCACTTCCGGATCGGGGATCTGGCTTAACAGCGCCCAGATCTGTGGGATTTGCGCGGGCGCGATGTCGACGAGGCGTTGCATAGCGTTCTCCTTTACCACTGCTGACCGGGATACGCGCGCTGGAGATACTGCATTTCCGCCAGCATCGGGCCCAGATGTTCGGTATGCAGCCCCTGCTTGCCCCCGGTGCGGTACGCCACCTCGGCGGGCACCTGCAGGCAGGCTTCATTCAGACCGGCATACACTTCGCTTTCCCATGGCTGACGCAGGAGGCGCGGGTCAACCGCCACGCCGGACTCAATCAGCTCCCGTTCGACGTCATCAGCTTCAAACAGCTCGGCCGTAAAACGCCACAAGTTGTTGATAGCCTGCTGCATTTTTTGCGCGGACGTTTCGGTCCCGTCGCCCAGACGCACCAGCCAGCCGCGGCTGAAGCGCAGGTGGTAGCGCGCCTCTTTAATCGCTTTGGCGGCAATGGCGGCAAGCTGTCCGTCGCGGCTTTGGGTCAGGCGTTCATACAGCGCCACGTTCCAGGCATCCATCAGGTACTGGCGGGCAATCGTGTCGGCGAAGCTGCCGTTCGGCTGCTCCACCAACAGCACATTGCGGAACTGGCGCTCGTCGCGGCCAAACGCCAGCGTGTCTTCATCGCCCTGGCCTTCCCGCTCCGCGGCATAGGTCAGGAAATTGCGCGCCTGCCCCAGCAGGTCGAGGCCGATATTGGCGAGCGCGAGGTCAATTTCCAGCTCCGGCGCGTGGCCGCACCAGGCGCCGAGACGCTGGGAAAGCACCAGACCGTTGTCGCCCAGACGCAGGGCATAGGCAGTCACTGAATTCATTCTTTGCCTCACATATGCTCGATGCCGTCGGGGATGGTGTAGAATGTCGGGTGGCGGTAAACCTTGCTTTCCGCCGGGTCGAAGAACTCACCGCTCTCTTCCGGCTGGGAGGCGACAATCTCGCTCGCCTTAACCACCCAGATAGAACACCCTTCGCTGCGGCGGGTGTAGGCGTCGCGCGCATTTTCCAGCGCCATGCGATCGTCGGCGGCATGCAGACTGCCCACGTGACGGTGGGATAACCCTTGTTTGCTGCGTACGAACACTTCGTACAGCGGCCAGTAGACGTTGCTCATCGTGATTCCTCTTAAGCCACTTTGCGGGCGTGTTGTTTTTCCGCGTGCGCCAGTGCGGCTTCGCGCACCCACGCCCCCTCTTCCCAGGCTTTACGTTTCGCGGCCAGGCGTTCGTGGTTGCAGATGCCGCGCCCGTTAATGACCTCGTCAAACTCGTGCCAGTCAATCTCGCCGAAGCGATAATGACCGCTCTCTTCATCCAAACGCAGGTCGGGATCGGGCACCGTCATGCCCAGCATCTCTACCTGCGGCACCGTGTTGTCGACAAAGCGCTGGCGAAGTTCGTCATTGCCGAAGCGTTTGATTTTCCAGGCCAGACTGCGGGCGCTGTTCGGCGAGTTGTCGTCGTTCGGCCCGAACATCATCAGCGCGGGCCACCAGAAGCGGTTGATGGCGTCCTGCAGCATCTGGCGCTGGGCCTCGCTGCCCTGCGCCAGCGCCATGCAGGCCTCAAAGCCCTGACGCTGGTGGAAGCTCTCTTCTTTACAGATTTTCACCATCGCGCGGGCATACGGACCGTAGGAGGTCCGGCACAGCGCCACCTGGTTGACGATAGCGGCGCCGTCCACCAGCCAGCCGATCACGCCGATATCGGCCCAGCTCAGGGTCGGATAGTTGAAGATGGAGGAGTATTTCATCCTGCCGTCGAGCATCTTCTGGTAGATGTCTTCCCGCGCGCAGCCCAGCGTTTCCGCCGCGCTGTAGAGGTAGAGCCCGTGCCCGGCTTCGTCCTGCACTTTCGCCAGCAGGATCGCTTTTCGGCGCAGCGTCGGCGCGCGGGTAATCCAGTTCCCTTCCGGCAGCATGCCGACAATTTCGGAGTGCGCATGCTGACCAATCTGACGGATCAACGTCTTACGGTAGGCGTCAGGCATCCAGTCCTGAGGCTCAATCGCCGTCTCCTGCGCTATGCGCTGCTCAAACCGTTGTTCTTGCGTCACGTCGTCACCTTTATGATTCGTTAGTTTGCAACTTAAAGCGTAATGTTGAATCACTTTGTTTTTTAAAAGTTACACAAAGGTTAAATATAACCCCAAGAATTGTTTCCTGGTTTTGTGATGTTGCTCGCAAGGCTTTTACTGCAAGCCATCTAAGCAGCCGCTTTGCGCGCTGCAATTCATCAGGCCGGATCACAATGTTAACAATTCATTAAAACTCAGCTTGCTTTTTATGATTCATGATCAAACTATTAATGAGTAAATTACGTAACACTTGGAGATAAGCGATGCAGCAGTTAGCCAGCTTCGTGTCCGGTACCTGGCAGTCTGGCCGGGGCCGCGAACGCACTATTCATCACGCCATCAGTGGCGAAGCCCTGTGGAGCGTGACCAGCGAAGGGCTGGACATGGCGGCCGCCCGTCGCTATGCGATTGAGCGCGGCGGTGAAGCGCTTCACGAGATGACCTTTATCGAACGTGCGGCCATGCTGAAGGCGGTGGCAAAGCACCTGCTTAGCGAGAAAGAGACGTTCTATGCCCTGTCAGCCCAGACGGGCGCGACGAAGGCGGACAGCTGGGTGGATATTGAAGGCGGCATCGGCACCCTCTTCACTTACGCCAGCCTGGGCAGTCGCGAGCTGCCGGATGACACGCTGTGGCCGGAAGATGAGTTAATCCCGCTGTCGAAAGAAGGCGGCTTTGCGGCGCGCCACGTCCTCACCTCCAAATCCGGGGTGGCGGTGCACATCAACGCCTTTAACTTCCCCTGCTGGGGGATGCTGGAAAAGCTGGCGCCGACCTGGCTTGCCGGCATGCCCGCCATTATCAAACCCGCTACCGCGACCGCGCAGGTGACGCAGGCGATGGTGAGATCCATCGTGGACAGCGGACTGGTGCCGGACGGCGCCATCAGCCTGATCTGCGGCGGCGCGGGGGATCTGCTCGACCAGCTCGACAGCCAGGACGTGGTGACCTTTACCGGCTCTGCCAGCACCGGGCAAAGCCTGCGCGTGCACCCGAATATCGTGGCGAATTCGATTCCGTTCACCATGGAGGCCGACTCCCTGAACTGCTGCGTGCTGGGGGAAGACGTCACGCCGGACCAGCCGGACTTTGCGCTGTTCGTCCGGGAAGTGGTTCGCGAGATGACCGCTAAAGCCGGGCAAAAATGTACGGCCATTCGCCGCATTATCGTCCCGCAGAGCCAGATTGACGCGGTGAGCCAGGCGCTGATTGCCCGCCTGGAAAAAGTGGTGGTGGGCGACCCGGCGCAGGAAGGGGTGAAGATGGGGGCGCTGGTCAACGCCGAACAGCGGGCGGACGTGCAGGAGAAAGTGGATCGGCTGATCGCCGCTGGCTGCCAGATCCGTCTGGGTGGCAAAGCGGATCTACAGGCCCCGGGCGCGTTCTTCCCGCCGACCCTGCTGTTCTGCCCGCAGCCGGACGAAACCCCGGCGGTGCACTCAACCGAAGCCTTCGGCCCGGTTGCGACGCTGATGCCGTATCGCAACGCACGCAACGCGATGCAGCTTGCCCGCGCGGGCGGCGGCAGCCTGGCGGGTACGCTGGTCACCGCCGATTCGGCGATTGCCCGCCAGTTTATTGCCGGCGCGGCGCGCGCCCACGGGCGCATTCAGATCCTTAACGAGGAATCATCAAAAGAGTCTACCGGCCACGGCTCCCCGCTGCCTCAGCTGGTGCACGGCGGCCCGGGCCGCGCGGGCGGCGGCGAAGAGCTGGGCGGCCTGCGCGCAGTGAAGCACTACCTGCAGCGCACCGCGATTCAGGGCAGCCCGACGATGCTGGCCGCCATTGGCAAACAGTGGGTGCGTGGCGCAGCGGTGCAGGAAGATCGCGTGCATCCGTTCCGCAAATACTTCGAGGAGTTACAGCCGGGCGATAGCCTCCTGACGCCGCGCCGCACCCTCACGGAAGCGGACATTGTGAACTTTGCCTGCCTGAGCGGGGACCACTTCTACGCCCATATGGACAAGATCGGCGCGGCAGAGTCGATCTTTGGCGAGCGCGTGGTGCACGGCTACTTCCTGATCTCCGCCGCCGCGGGACTGTTTGTTGATGCGGGCGTCGGGCCGGTTATTGCTAACTACGGCATGGAGAACCTGCGCTTTATCGAGCCGGTTAAGCCTGGCGATACCATACAGGTGCGTCTGACCTGCAAGCGTAAAACGCTGAAGAAACAGCGTACCGCCGAGGAAAAACCGACCGGCGTGGTGGAATGGGCGGTTGAGATCTTCAATCAGCACCAGCAGGCCGTGGCGCTCTACTCCATCCTGACGCTGGTGGCGCGCCAGCAGGGTGATATTTTATCTTGAGCCTTAACTCTTAATCCGCAGATGTGTTGCGTTAAGAGAAAACATAAACTGGATGGCATTGGGAGACCAAACCATCCAGCCAGCCTGGTCTGGATAAGTTACAACCAGAAACAGTAATCGAATTGACCATATTATTATCAAGGTTATTATTTTCTGACGTGAATATTTTCAAGTGCAATTACATGGAAGGTTAATTGAATATGGCAATACCCGTATATCTTTTCTTAACGGACGACGGCGGCGCAAAAATCACAGGCTCAGTGGATATTCGTGACCGCGAGGGAGCATTGAAGTCACCGGCTTTACCCATAACCTCCGCCTGCCAACGGATCCTTTGACCGGTAAAATCACCAGCAAACGCAACCATGCGCCAATCGTTTTTCAAAAGGAAATTGATTCATCTTCTCCTTATCTGATGAAAGCCGTTGCTACTGGGCAAACCCTCAAAACAGCGGAATTCAGGTGGTATCGCATAAATGACGCTGGTCAAGAGGTAGAATATTACAATATGCATCTCGATAATGTTCGCGTCGTTTCCGTTACGCCATTGATGCATGACACTAAAGACCCGACCAAAGAAAAACACAATCATCTTGAAGTCGTTGAACTACGGTACGACAAAATAACCTGGACATATTGCGACGGTAATTTGCGATTCGCCGATAGCTGGGCAGAGCGTTAACTATGCGTGTGCCTTCATATTCTACTCCATACGATATTGCTTCATTTTCGCCCCCGGGCGTTGACGTTGTCAGCCATATGGTCATCGCTCGATTTCATGGCGGTCCCTCAATGATGACGTACATCTGGTTTTATCAAATGGTGAGAAATCATGGCCCATGGGACTATAAGCAAGGCCGTTCGCAATATGCTAACTTTGGAAATTTTCATTACGGTGCGGTTGGCGAGGCGGCGGGCATTCCTGATGGAGTGCTGCTACGCGGTGCAGGTACTGCGCAGATCCTTGCTGGCACAAGCGATCCGGTAGAATTTGCTAAATATCATGGTGCCAGTGCTTATGGAGATGACCCTGTTGATCAATTATGGATTAGGGCAGGAATAGATTATGCACGACGTTCGGGATTTTAACTGGCGAATCGTAGTGGCGGTTGTCATTTTTCTGGGGTTTATCTTATACCCTTTCCGCGATCTGTTTACCGTGTATGAAAAATTTCAGGAAAAAATTATCGTTAATGATCGTTTAGCTCTCTACATAACCCAGGTTGAAGCGAGTTCTTTATCCAGAGATACGTTTCACTTTTATCTCTATGATGCGAAAAAAAGCACTGAAGATTTTATGTCTCACGTATCAGATATCAAACCTGTCATGGTTACCAACGATGCTAAAGCCACAGCAACGGTAACAAACGGAGATATTTATCTCCGCGTTCGCGGAAATATTTACTCTTTCACTACAGTTGGGTTCGACGTGCGTATTTATCTGGATAGATCACCTTACTGATCCCATGAAGCCTCTATCTCGGGGATGTGACGTATCCCCGCTCTTTTTTTAACCTGGCAAGACTGGCAAATAACCTGGCAGATGCAGGCAAACGCTTTTCTCATAGGCCTGTCAGGATAAGGCTGTCACAACACAATAAACACAACAAGATGAGGTCTACGATGGGAAGCAATTCTTCTTTTTCTGCCCGTAGAACGGCGCTGGCCATGGCCGTTGCGCTGTGTTGCGCCTGGCAATCCCCTGTTTTCGCCCACGGCAGTGAGGCGCATATGGTCCCGATGGACAAAACGCTGCAGGACTTTGGCGCGGACGTTCAGTGGGATGATTACGCACAGATGTTCACCATTGCGAAAGACGGTGCCTTTGTGAAGGTCAAACCGGGCGCAAAAACCGCCATCGTCAACGGTAAAACCCTCAAGCTGGAAGTGCCGGTGGTGATGAAAGGCAAGAAAGCCTTTATTTCCGATACCTTCATCAACGATGTTTTCCAGTCCGGCCTTGACCAGACCTTCCAGGTAGAAAAACGCCCTCACCCGTTAAACGCGCTAACGGCGGACGAAATTAAGCAGGCCGTTGAGATTGTGAAAGCCTCGGCGGACTTTAAACCGAATACCCGCTTTACCCAGATCGCCCTGGCAGAGCCTGAGAAAGCCAAAGTGTGGGACTTTGTGCTTAACGGTACGGCAGTGGATGCCCCTCGCCAGGCGAAGATCGTCATGCTCGATGGCAAGCACGTTATCGAAAGCGTGGTGGACCTGAAGGATAAAAAAATCCTGCGCCGGGAGCCGGTAAAAGACGCGCACGGCATGGTGCTGCTGGATGATTTCACGGCGGTTCAGCAGATCATCAACGAAAGCACCGAGTTCGCCGAGGTGCTTAAAAAACACGGCATCACCGACCCGAAAAAAGTGATTACTACGCCGCTGACCGTCGGCTATTTCGACGGTAAAGACGGCCTGAAGCAGGAAGATCGCCTGCTGAAGGTGGTGAGCTATCTGGACGTGGGCGACGGCAACTACTGGGCGCACCCGATTGAGAACCTGGTGGCAGTGGTCGATCTTGAGCAGAAGAAGATACAGAAGATTGAAGAAGGTGCCGTTGTTCCGGTTCCCATGACCCCGCGTCCCTATGATGGCCGCGACCGTATAGAGACGCCGAAAAAACCGCTCAACATCACTGAGCCGGAAGGCAAGAACTACACCATCACCGGGGATATGGTGCACTGGCAGAACTGGGATTTCCACCTGAGCCTGGACTCCCGCGTCGGCCCGATGATTTCAACCGTCACGTATAACGACAACGGCAAAAAGCGCCAGGTGATGTATCAGGGGTCGCTCGGCGGCATGATCGTCCCTTACGGCGATCCGGACGTGGGCTGGTACTTTAAAGCCTATCTCGACTCCGGCGACTACGGTATGGGCACCCTGACCTCACCGCTGGTGCGCGGTAAAGACGTGCCGTCCAACGCCGTGATGCTCAATGAAACCATCCCGGATTACACCGGCGTGCCGATGGAGATCCCGCGCGCGATCGCCATTTTCGAACGCTACGCCGGGCCGGAATACAAACATCAGGAGATGGGTCAGCCAAACGTCAGCACCGAGCGCCGCGAGCTGGTAGTGCGCTGGGTGAGTACCGTGGGCAACTACGATTACATCTTTGACTGGGTGTTCCATGAAAATGGCACTATCGGCATTGACGCCGGCGCAACGGGTATCGAGGCGGTGAAAGGCGTTCAGGCGAAAACCATGCACGACGCCACCGCCAAAGACGACACAAAATACGGCACGCTGATCGACCATAACATCGTGGGCACCACCCACCAGCACATCTACAACTTCCGTCTTGATATGGACGTGGACGGCATCAACAACAAGCTGGTGGCGATGGATCCGGAAGTGAAGCCGAATACCGCCGGGGGCCCGCGCACCAGCACCATGCAGATCAATCAGTACGATATTGATACCGAGCAGCAGGCGGCGCAGAAGTTCGACCCGGGCACCATTCGGCTGCTGAGCAACACCAGTAAAGAGAACCGCATGGGCAACCCGGTCTCGTACCAGATTATCCCTTACGCGGGCGGTACGCACCCGGTGGCGACCGGCGCTAAATTTGCCCCGGACGAGTGGATTTACCATCGTCTGAGCTTTATGGACAAACAGCTGTGGGTGACCCGTTACCACCCGGATGAGCTCTACCCGGAAGGCAAATTCCCGAACCGCTCCGTACACGACACGGGCCTGGGGCAGTACAGCAAGGATAACGAGTCGCTTAACGATCAGGATGACGTGGTCTGGATGACCACCGGCACCACCCACGTCGCCCGCGCGGAAGAGTGGCCGATAATGCCGACGGAATGGGTGCATACCCTGCTTAAGCCGTGGAACTTCTTTGACGAGACGCCAACGCTCGGGAAGAAGAAAGACGAACAGAAATAAATAACGTACCGGGCGCAATGCCCGGTTTTTCATCCATTTACTTGCTGAATACCACTCCCCGATTATAGTTATTTCTACCTCATATATTTCCATTGCATTTCTTGAACCACTTTCAGCCAGGACGCGAATTTTCCACAAGCGACGTAATACATCACTGAGAGGTTTAGGATGAAATTCAATTTGATCGTCAGGAGTCTTGCTCTGGCTGGACTTGTTATTTCCGTCAGTTCCGCGTATGCCGCAGACGCCCCGAAGGACGCCACGACTGCAACGCAACAAGCCAATAACGCCCTGTTTAATCAGCTTCCTTTCTCCGACAACACCGATTTTACGAACGCCCATAAAGGCTTTATTGCACCGATTCCTCAGGAAATTATCAAAGGGGAACAAGGGAATATCATCTGGGATCCACAGCAGTATTCGTTTATTAAAGAAGGCGATAAAGCACCGGACTCCGTTAATCCCAGCTTATGGCGTCAATCTCAGCTGATTAATATCAGCGGCCTTTTTGAAGTGACCGACGGCGTATATCAGATACGAAATCTTGACCTGTCAAATATGACCATCATTGAAGGTAAAGAAGGTGTTACCGTGGTTGACCCGCTGGTGTCGGCAGAAACGGCGAAGGTCGGGATGGATCTCTATTTTAAAAATCGCGGCAAAAAGCCTGTCGTCGCCATTATTTATACGCACAGCCACGTTGACCACTATGGCGGCGTGCGCGGCGTGGTGGATGAAGCCGACGTGAAATCCGGCAAAGTGAAGGTCTACGCGCCAGCCGGGTTTATGGAAGCGGCCGTTGCCGAGAATATCATGGCGGGCAACGTGATGAGCCGCCGCGCCAGCTATATGTATGGCAACCTGCTGAAGCCCGACGCCAAAGGCCAGGTGGGCGCGGGCCTGGGTACGACCACCTCAGCCGGAACGGTCACGCTGATTGCCCCGACCAATATCATTGAGAAAGACGGGCAAAAAGAGGTTATCGACGGCCTGACCTATGACTTTATGCTCGCGCCGGGCTCCGAAGCGCCATCGGAAATGCTCTGGTATATCGAAGAGAAAAAACTGATTGAATCCGCTGAGGACGTTACCCACACCCTGCATAACACCTACTCGCTGCGCGGGGCGAAAATTCGCGAGCCGCTGCCGTGGTCGAAATACATCAACCAGGCGATTGTGCGCTGGGGTGACAAAGCCGAAATCATCATGGCACAGCACCACTGGCCGACCTGGGGCAATGAAAACGTGGTCAAGCTGCTGAAAAGCCAGCGTGACCTCTATCGTTACATCAACGACCAGACGCTGCGTATGGCGAACGAAGGGCTGACGCGCGACGAAATCGCCGCTAACTTTAAGCTCCCGGATTCTTTGGCGCATACCTGGGCCAACCGCGGCTATTACGGTTCGGTGAGCCATGACGTAAAAGCCACCTATGTGCTGTATCTGGGCTGGTTTGACGGCAACCCGGCGACGCTGGATGAACTGCCGCCTGAAGAAGGCGCGAAGAAATTCGTGGAGTATATGGGCGGCGCCGATGCCATCCTGAGCAAGGCCAAAACCGACTTCGACCTGGGGAACTACCGCTGGGTGGCGCAGGTGGTCAGTAAAGTGGTCTTTGCCGATCCAAACAACCAGGCGGCACGTAATCTGGAAGCGGATGCGCTGGAACAGCTTGGCTATCAGGCTGAATCCGGCCCGTGGCGTAACTTCTACCTGACCGGTGCGCAGGAGCTGCGTAACGGCGTGGTGAAAGGGCCAACGCCGAATACCGCCAGCCCGGACACGGTGCGCGCGATGACGCCAGAGATGTTCTTTGACTATCTGGCTGTCCATATCAACGGACAAAAAGCGGGTGACGCCAAATCGGTGTTTAACATCGATCTGGGCAGCGATGGCGGGAAATATAAGCTGGAGCTGGAAAACGGCGTGCTGAACCACACGGCGAACGCGGAAGCAAAAGATGCGGACGCGACGCTGACGCTTAACCGTGACACCCTGAATAAAATCATCCTCAAGGAGGTGACGCTAAAACAGGCTCAGGACAGCGGAAATATTAAAATCAGTGGCGACAGCGCGAAACTTGATGCCATGCTTAGCTATATGGACAAGTTTGATTTCTGGTTTAACATTGTGACACCGTAACGGTGCACGCATAAGGGCGGTTCGTCCGCCCTTTCCTGCTTCACGTGTTTCCAGGACAGAGTAGCGAACATCAATGGAAAAAAGAAAAAAACCGACACTTGAACGGGCAACCTGGCCGACGCGCCACGCCATGGTCATGCACGGGCTGGCGATGAACCTGCCGTGGCTGGCCTTCGTGAATATCAGCTTCGCGGTGATGATTCTGCTACGACACGTTTTGCTTAATACCAGCGATCCCCTTTATCCCCACTCGCCGCAGCTGACGAGAATGGTCGATGCCTCCATGCTCGGCATTATCATCCTCTCAGCTGCGCTGATCCTCATGGCCTGGCGACGCATCGCCGGCATTAGCGTGGTACTGTTTATCTGCAGCGCCATCTGGTCGGTCTCCTGCTTTTGGTTTATCACCCAGCTGCTGCTCCCGCACGTCTGGCCGCTGTGCGTCATTTTATTACTCGCTGGCTTAACGGCGCTCTATTTTTATCCTGAAGGGCTACTCGCCTTTGTGCTCCCGCTCTGGATCACCCTGCCGGTAGCAAGCTGGATACGGAACGATGGCCTCAACCTTCACTTTTTTGTTATCTGGAGCGTCTTTACGCTGATCCTGATCTGCGGGCGTTTCATCCTGCTGAGCTGGTTTGACGAGGCCTGGCGACGTAACCAGCAAAATCAGCTGCTGATCTCCAGGCTGGATGCGCTGGCGCATCAGGATCCGTTAACCAAAACCGCCAATCGCCGGAAAATGGAAGTGGTGCTGGAGAACGCGGTTGAGCAGAAAAAAACCTTCTCGGTGATCATGCTGGATATCGACTATTTCAAACGCTACAACGACACCTACGGGCACCAGGCGGGTGACGACTGCCTGACGCGCGTGGCGCGGGTGCTTAAGCAGTCGGTGCGCACGCCTGATGATGTGGTGTCACGCTACGGCGGCGAGGAGTTTGTGGTGATCCTGTTTAACTGTCCGGAAAACATCGCAGAAAAGGTGGCCTTACGTATTCAGGACGGCCTGCGCACAGAAGCTATACCGCACAGCGCGTCAACCGTTAGCGATCGTGTCACCGTGAGCATGGGGATTGCAAGCATGGCGGAAGGGTTAGCGGGCACCGAGATCATCGCCCGCGCCGATGCGGCGCTGTACCGGGCGAAAGAGGCCGGGCGGGATCGGTGGTCGCTTTAATTAAAGCCGGGTGGCGGCTACGCCTTACACGGCCTGCAAAATTCGCCCGGTGCGGCTGGATGCCCTCACCCTGACCCTCTCCCATGGGAGAGGGAACAAACACTAAAAAGGCAACCTCCAGGTTGCCTTTTGCTTTTACTAGTAGCGCACGCAAACCGATTTGGTTTCACACCAGCCGTCCAGCCAGTCCGGACCGAAGTCACGTCCGGTGCCGGACTGCTTCATGCCGCCGAAAGGCAGGTTGGCGTCAATCAGCGTATGGCTGTTCACCCAGACGGTGCCCGCCTGCAGCCGGTCGGTGTACTCCAGCGCCTTGCTGATATTCTGCGTCCAGACGCTGGCAGTCAGGCCATATTCGGTGTCGTTTGCCAGCTGGAGCGCCTCTTCCCCGTCGGCGACGCGTACCAGGTTGACCACCGGGCCAAACACCTCTTCACGGGTCAGGCGCAGTGAGGCATCCGGGTTCACCACCAGCGTAGGCGAAACGTAATAGCCTTTGCCTTCCGGCCCCCGGTTACCGACGATCAGCTCCGCGCTGCGCGACTTCGCTTCGTCAAGGAAGGTCTGCACCTTGTCGCAGTGCGCGCGCGACACAAGCGGGTTGATAAACGCCTCCGGCGACATGCCCGGCCCGACGCTCAGGGATTTCACCGCCTGCTCAAACCCGCTGACCAGCGTGTCAAACAGCGGCGCTTCAATATAGATGCGCGAGCTCGCCGCGCACACCTGCCCCTGGTTCAGGAAGCTGCCGGTCATCAGGCCTTCGATTACCCACGCCGGGTCCGCGTCTTTCAGTACAATGGCCGGGTTTTTCCCGCCCAGTTCCAGAGTCACCCCGGTTAGCGTATCCGCCGCCGCGCGGGCGATTTGCTTACCCGTCGCCGTTGAGCCGGTAAAGCTCACCTTTGCAATATGCGGATGCGAGGTCAGCGCTGCGCCGCACACCGCGCCGCTCCCGGTCACCACGTTGAACACCCCGTCCGGAATACCCGCTTCGCTTGCCAGCTCCGCCACGCGCAGCATGGTCAGCGGCGTGGTCTCTGACGGCTTGATGACAATAGAGCAGCCGGCGGCCAGCGCAGGCATCACTTTCCACATCCCGATCATCAGCGGGAAGTTCCAGGGCACAATCCCGGCCACCACGCCAACCGGCTCTTTACGCGTCCACGCCTGATAGCGGGCGCCCTGCGGCAGCGGAATGGAAAGGTCGAGGGTCTTACCCGAAATTTTGGTGGTCAGCCCGGCGGTATAGCGCATCCAGTTCAGGGTGCAGCCGACTTCAAACATGCGGGAAATGTTGATGGATTTGCCCTGCTCCAGCGTTTCAAGCTGGGCCAGCTCCTCGCTGTGCTGTTCAACCAGATCGGCGAAATGAAGCAGGATCCGCTCGCGCTCCGCCGGCAGTTTTCCGGCCCAGCTGCGGGCGACAAACGCGCGCCAGCCGGACATGACGGCACGATCAACGTCGTCGACGCTGGCATCGGCAGTCGAGGCAATGACCTCGCCCGTGGCCGGGTTGAAGACGTTCAGCCGCTTTTCACTGTCCGACGCGGCCTGACGCCCTTCAATCCACAGGCCATGCTGTCGGTCTAAAAATTGTTGTACGGCAGGCTGAATGGCCACCTGTGATTCAGACATAGGATACTCCTTCGTTATTCTTCGCAGGGTGTCCATCCAGTCTAAGTGTGGTTTTACGTTCTCGCTTTTGTCTCTGTGACATTCGCTTTGCCACCTGTGACAGGCTCCGCAAATCGCGATAATTGCCGCTTATATCGCTGTTACCGGTGAGTGTTCTTTCCTATAGTCAGCCTCATAGCTCTGACAAAATGCAACACAAATGCAACAATGCGAAAACGTTGACGGTGCAGTGAGAGAAACGATGGCGTGTGCAAGCGAGCAGGAACAGTATCAGCAGTGGCTGGCGCAAATTAACCAGGTTTGCGGGCGTTTTAACGCGCAGCCCACCGGGGGGAAATTCTTCGGCGAGCTGGAGACCAGCTATGCGCGCAGCCTGAAGCTCAGCACCGTGACCGCAGGCGGGGTTAACCTGTTCCGCTCCCGTCAGGAGATCGCTCAGAGTAATGATGCCTGGTTCTATACCGTGTTCCAGCTCGAAGGCAGCGCGGAAATTGAGCAGGATGACCGTCGCGCGCTGCTCAGAACCGGTGATATCACGCTGATTGACGCGTCGCGTCCCTGCTCGATCAACTGGCGGGAAAAATCCCGCCAGATTTCGCTGCTGGTTCCCCGTCAGATTATTGAGCAGCAGTGTCGTTTCCAGGAGATAAGCTGCGCGACCGCCCTTTCCCGCACCTTGCCCACGGTACAGCTGAGCCATCGCCTGCTGATGGAGAGCATGAGCAATGCCGACCTGAGTGACCGTGAAAGCGAAGCGGCGCTCGAGGCGATGATCTGTCTGCTGCGCCCCGCATTCCAGCAGCGTGAAATCATTCAGCCGCGCAAGGAGCGCCAGTTCCAGCATGTGGTGGCGCTGATTGACGACCATATTCAGTCTGAATCGCTGCGCCCGGAATGGATTGCCGCCGAGAGCGGCATGTCCGTGCGCAGCCTTTACCGCATGTTTGCCGAGAAGGGGCTGGTGGTGGCGCAGTACATCAAAAACCGTCGTCTGGATCTCTGCGCGCAGGTGCTGCGCTCTGCAGGCGACGATGAAAAGCTGGCGGGGATTGGCTACAGCTGGGGGTTCACCGACCATAGCCATTTTTCTACGGCGTTTAAGCAGCGTTTTGGCGTCTCGCCGGGTGAATACCGCAGGCGCTACCGCTAACTACTTTTTGAGCCATTTTCCGTTAATGCCCTTCACGTATTCGCCCGGCTGCGCGCGGGCAACCAGTTTCTGACCGGCCATTTTAGCCACTTCATCGACCGGCAAATTATTGCTGTCAGCCAGCTTCTGGTAGTTTTCCGCGCGCGCCGCATTGATACGATTGACCAGCGCCAGCGTTTCCGCGTCCTGTTGAATCGGGGCAAGATAGCCGCTGAGGGTTTCCCCCACGCGCCCCTGCGCCCGGGCATCGTTTAATGTCAGCGCAGCCGCCTGCACGTTCATCCCCAGCGCCAGTAAAATCAGAGCTAATCGTTTCATGGCATCCTCAGAACAGATCGCTGCGCGATTTCAGCAGGGTTTCAACGTCTTTATCGACCTTAATATGGATTTCATGTTCGATTTTGACATTCATATTGATGGTAATCGGCTCCTTTGGCGCAGCGACTTCAATGCGCGGCGTACAGCCGGTCAGTAGCGCGGCAACGGCAACGGTGAGCACACCAGCCATCTTTTTCATTGTTGTTCCTCACTTTCCTTGCCAGTCAAACTGCGGGGAGCAGGTATCGCCGCATGTTGCTCAAACCAGGTTTGCAGGTTGTCCCCAAAGCGCAGGCTGCGCCAGAGGGTAAAGACATTCTCATCATGGGTATAGTTCAGGTTGACGGAGCTGCTTTTGCCATCCACCCGGCTGGTCCCCTTGATGGTCGCCTGCATGGTTAATTCACCCAGATTATCTAAATTGATTTTCGTCCACGAACGCGAAATTTCCATATAGCGGAGCCAGTTAATCGCCGCGCCCGCCACCATATTGTCTTTGACAATGGCGTCGGCCGTATCTTTGTCGATGCGCAGCGTCATGGGCCCCGGGTTGGTCAGCCAGCCATCTTTTATGATCCATTTTTCATTGTCCAGCCAGAACGGCAGCGCCCCGCTCACCGGCCCTGACATGGCAAACTGTTTCGGATTAACGGCGCTGATCAGCTCGCTGGAGGAGATATTGTCCACGCGCAGCAGGGCCGGATCGTGCTGAGGCATCCGCAGCTGCTGCATGGTGATCTTCCCACCGAGGGTTTCCACCTTCACGTTGGTGAGGAGCAGCGGATTGTCCTCCGTCCAGGGATAGTCCCCCTGTAGATCGGCGGTAATGTTGCGCGCGGTCACCAGGTTTTCCACTTCGCCAATGCGCAAGGTGACCGGACCGCGCGTGCCGAGGGACCAGGTTCCCTCGCTGAATCGGAACGGCAGCACAAAATCGACGCCGTTAATCTGGTTATCCGGCATCCAAACGCTGCCGGATTTCAGCACGCCGTGCCCGCCCGCCTCAAAGCCCTGATCGGTCGCCGCCGAGAAGGCGACCTGCGCGTAAAGCTCCCCGTCGCGCAGCGTCATTTTCCAGTCCGGCGGGATCAGCGGCTGGAAGACGTTGAGCGACTGTTTCGGCCACCAGGCCTGCCCGCGAAGGCGCACGCCATCCCAGCGTCCGTTCACCTGTACCGGGCCGATTTTGTCCGCATGGAGGTCGCCCTTAAACTGGAAAATGGTCGGGTCGGTACCGTCGACGCTGAAGGTCAGGACCGAGGGCGGCAACGCGCTGCCGCCGGAGAAACGGGTTTGCCCGGCGTTGAGCGACAGCGCGCCGCTGAAGGCCGGTTTTTCGGGGTCACGAAGCCAGCGCACCGGCCGATCCAGCACCAGACGCGGCTTGCTGACCTCCATCGTGCCGTACTGGAGCTTGTCAAAACCGGTGGAGAGCGCCGTCAGCTCAATAAGATTGTCGCGCCACTCGCCTTTCCCGGCGACATCCCAGCGGGCATGCATCGGCGTAAAGCCGCCTTTTCCCCAGTAGCGCCACTGCCACAGACCGTTATCAGGTAAAAAGTCGTTGGCCTGGCCGTCCAGGTGGAGTTCAAAATCACCCATCTGGTTTTCATGAGCGCGCAGAATCGCCTGTAATCGACCGTCCACGCCCTTCTGCGTCAGCTTCACGCCCGCCAGCGGCCAGCGGATTTCATCGATATCGAGTGAGTCAATGATGCGCCCGCGCGAGCGGAGCAGCGCGCCCGGCTCAAAGGCCAGCTGCGGTTCATACAGGCTGCCGGTCAGCGTTGCGGGCAATTTGGCGTAAAGAATAAGATCGTTTTGCTTCGCCTCGCCGCTCAGATGCAGGGGCATGTCGCTGTTTTCCATGCCGAGCCTGCCGGGCCCAATGTTCAGTACCGCGTTGCCTTTCCCCGCATCGCCTTGAGTAAGCACATTCAGCCGTCCGGTCAGGGTGGTTTTATCGAGCCCCTGCTGCCAGTTGTCGGCGCGAAGAGACACCCGGCCGCTCAGCGGCATCCCCGAGAGATCCCAGTTCCAGCGCCCGTCGCTGATGTTCAGCTGCTCCGCGGTGACCTGCCACGGCAGGTCGAGCAGCGGATCGGGATTGTCCCGCGCCATCACCACCAGCTGTCCCTGATTGTCTTCCCAGTCCAGATCGGCATCGACCAGAGACGTTAACTGTGGCACGTTAAAGGTCGCGACCGCGTGGCCTTTCACCGGCACGCCATCCGGCACCAGCGGCAGGGTAAACTCGCCTACCAGCTTAATCGGCTGCGGCTGGTCCGGGAGCTGTACATCGAACTGGCTGACCGAGAGCGTCTGACCGCGAAGCGTGCCTTTAATGCTGACCTGCTCGCCTTTATAGGCGATCTCCTGAATGGACGGCGTCAGCGACGCATGTAGCTCGCCCTGCCACTGCTGCCAGGGCGACAGCGTCAGACGGTGAACCGTGATCCAGGTATTCGGTAATACCGCCTGCCACTGTGCCAGCGTTTTGGGGGCGACCGTTGAGGGTGCAGACTGGGGAATTTTGCTCAGACAGACGGAATTGAGATCCAGCGCGCCGACATCCAGCTTCCAGCGGTTCGGATGTGACAGCGTAACGTTATCGATGCGGGCAATTTCGCAGTCTTCAACCAGATAGCGAAGATCGGGGATCACCAGCGCGTGACGGGTAAGTTTCGGACTCTCTTCGAAAGCGATGCGCGTCCCGACGGGAAGCCAGATCCCGGCGAGCGTCGGTACCCACTGGGCGAGCGTCATCAGCAGCGTCAGCGGCAACAGTATGAACAGCAGTAAAAGCGCAAGAGCGGCTTTGTATTTACCCTTCATGGGCAGTTAATATCCTGATTTAGCGAAAGAATTAAGCCGGCAGTGCCGAACATTGTCGCATGTTTAGCGGTTGAGTTGAAGTTAACGCCAAGATTAAGGATAGATGCTGGAAATAGTATGAGGTAACTTTTTTGCTATGCGTAACCTAAAGAACACATTTTATATTCAGTGGGTTACGCATCATTTCAGGCGTAAAAAAGGGAAAACACTGCGAAACTAATACCTTTTCCTGGGCATTGCCAGCAGGTAAAGCATAGCGAATATCAATGACCCCCAGTACACCGAATCGTACCGCCAGGGATCAAAATCGATATGTAAAAAACCGCGAACAAACTCATAGCCGTTGGCAAAAACGTTAATCTGGATGGCTGCAATGGCTATCACAAACAGCGTATAGGCAATGAACAGTGGGTATTTTCTTAGCCGGGTAATCTTCTGTTTCCCGAAATATAACAAGAAAAAAACTACTATAGATACAATGAAATAGTACAAAGCGGGCAGCATTGGCGGAGATAAGGACAACCCCAGTTGTTGCGACATGCATCATTCTCCCTCTTTATCAGAAACTCACCCGGTTCCTAATATCGTCCCATCACATCCAGAAGGATTGCAGTTTTCACACCCTCTTGCCATTCTTTAACGTAATTCAGACAGGCTTTTTTCGCATCCTCAACCCACTGCATTTTTCTCTACACGCCTTAACCAGATTCACGCCAAAGATTCCTCGTAGCAAGAATATCATGGAGTTAGGGTGCACATATGCTCTAGAATAATTGATAGAACTTATTGAATTCAATAATATTTTATAAATTGTAAGATAATTTTAATCATGCTAACGTGAATGCAAAATCACTGGAGAAAGTCTTATGAAACTCGCGGTATATAGCACAAAGCAGTACGACAAAAAGTATCTGCAACATGTTAACGAGGCTTACGGGTTTGAGCTTGAATTTTTCGACTTTCTGCTGTCCGAAAAAACCGCCAAAACGGCGCACGGCTGTGAAGGCGTCTGCATTTTTGTTAACGACGACGGCAGTCGTCCGGTGCTGGAAGAGTTGAAAAAACAGGGGGTGAAATATATCGCCCTGCGCTGCGCGGGCTTTAATAACGTGGACCTCGACGCGGCGAAAGAGCTGGGTCTGAGGGTGGTGCGCGTCCCGGCGTACTCCCCGGAAGCGGTCGCGGAACATGCGATTGGCATGATGATGTCGCTCAACCGTCGTATTCACCGCGCTTATCAGCGTACCCGTGATGCCAACTTCTCGCTGGAAGGGCTGACCGGCTTTACCATGTACGGCAAAACCGCGGGCGTGATCGGCACCGGTAAAATCGGCATCGCCGCCCTGCGCATTCTGAAAGGCTTCGGCATGCGTCTGCTGGCGTTCGATCCGTACCCGAGCGCCGCTGCGCTGGAGCTGGGCGTGGAATACGTCGACCTGCCGACCCTGTTCTCGCAGTCTGACGTGATCTCCCTGCACTGCCCGCTGACGCCGGAGAACTACCACCTGCTCAACCAGGCGGCGTTTGACCAGATGAAAGATGGCGTTATGATCATCAACACCAGCCGCGGTGGGCTGGTTGACTCTCAGGCCGCTATCGAAGCGCTGAAAACCCAGAAAATTGGCGCGCTGGGAATGGACGTGTACGAGAACGAACGCGATCTGTTCTTTGAAGACAAGTCGAATGATGTGATCCAGGACGACGTGTTCCGCCGCCTGTCTGCCTGTCATAACGTGCTGTTTACCGGACACCAGGCGTTTCTGACTGCCGAAGCGCTGATCAGCATTTCGGAAACCACGCTGGGTAACCTGCAGCAGCTGGAAAAGGGCGAAGCGTGCCCTAACGAACTGGCGTAAGCGTGACGCCGGGTGGCGTCTATGCCCCACCCGGCGTACTGTCTGTTTCCCAGGTCCGGTGCGCAAAGCACCACCATAGCAGTACGGCCACCAGCGCAATCGCGCTCAGGACGCTGAATGCTGTGGCAAATGAGTAATGACCCGCAATCGTGCCGGTTAACGCCGGGCTCATGGATGCCCCAACCCCCTGCATCAGCATCACCACGCTCTGCCCGGCATTGACGTGCCCGCTCCCGCGCAACAGCACCACGATAAACGACGGTACCGCGACGCCCAGAATCCCTGCGGCCAGCCCGTCGAGGATTTGTACCGGGATCATCATGAGCGGCGCGTCCGTAGACGCCGCCAGCGCCGCGCGCACCGGCATCACCAGCAGCGCCAGCATAATTAAGCGCCAGTAGCCGTAGCGGTCTATTCGGTTAGCGACCCAGATGGCGACGGGGATCATCACGGCCTGGGAGATGATAACGGTGCCCGCCGCGTACAAACCGGGGTTTATCGAGGCGGGCGCCGCGGCCACCCTCATGCTCAGCATCGGCAGCAGCGCGGCGTTCGCCAGGTGAAACAGCAGCAGCGTCAGTCCGGTCACGAACAGCGCCCGGTTTTTTATCAGCACGGCAAATCCGGGAACCGGCAGGCTCGCTGAAGAGGACAGCCCGCGCGCCGCGTCGTTGTCGATATCCCCGTTGCGAATGGCAAGCAGCGCGCAGAGCGTTAACAGCGTGGTACAGGTCACCAGCAGGAAAATCCCGCCGACGCCCCAGTACCACGCAATGCCGCCTGCAATCAGTGCGGTAACAAAGTTGCCGCCGTGATTGAACGCCTCATTTTTGCCCATCTGCGCGCTGAACCCGCCCTGACCGGTCAGCCCCAGGGTAATTCCGGCGATCAGCGGACCGACAAACGCCGCACAGATACCGGTGACGATTTGCGAAACAGCGACAATGCCGCTCTGCTGGCTAAACCAGAGCAGGAGCGTGCTAAGGGTGATGAGCAGGCACACCAGCGCCAGCACGGTCCGCTTGCTGCGCGAGGTGTCGGTGATGAATCCCGCCGGCAACGTAGCGAGTAGTCCCGCCAGCCCACCGGCCGTCATCAGGATGCCGATATCATCGGGGGTCCAGTGGCGTTCGGTCAGAAAAATACCGAGAAAAGGACCGAGGCCATCGCGGACATCCGCAATGAAAAAACTTGTCAGGCACAATGCCCGCAGCGAACGAAGAGACATACTTCCTGCCTTTGTCTGTTATCGCCTGTAAAAAAGAAAATGTAGTATACCGGGTATTTTTGAAAATCAGATGACGTCTTAAAAAAACATGCTTTCCGAACTTAAACAATTCATAACGGGGTCTGTTTTTTCGCTTTACTCATTATCGCCCCTGACTATACTGGCAATAAATTTTCACAGGAGTCCTTCGTTGGAAAGTTATTTTATCGTCGATACGAAGGTAAGCTAGCGCGATTTTCTCGCTGCTTACCTGGAACGGTGGGCAGCAATCCTCTTTAAGCGATTGTATCCCGACACAGTAAGAACCACTCAATTTGTGGGGAATCGCATGTTCATGTTTACTCATTCACTCTTTCCGCCACCGTTGTCCTGACACGCTTAGCATTTAAACGGCGTTATGATGTGCTTAGCAAAGCACTGACGCTTATTATTTAATAACGTTAACAGGCGACAGGCTGATGTTCCCTTATATCTCTCATCTGCTCGCAGCGATGCTGCTGGGCGCAATTATTGGCGCGGAAAGACAGTGGCGCCAGCGTATGGCCGGGCTTCGTACCAATGCACTGGTTGCCACGGGTGCGGCAGTGTTCATTCTAAGTTCGGTATCGACTTCTCCTGATAGCCCGGGGCGAATCGCAGCGCAGATCGTCTCCGGAATCGGCTTTCTTGGCGCAGGCGTCATTATGCGTGAAGGAATGAATATTCGTGGTTTGAATACCGCCGCAACGCTGTGGTGCTCGGCCGGAATTGGCGTACTGTGCGGATTAGGCCAGTTCTGGAATGCCGCCATGGCCAGCCTAATTATTCTCTGCGCTAACATATTGCTTCGCGAAGCCGCGCAGCGAATTAATCAACTGCCCGTGCTTCATGAAGGCGAAAAATGCTATGTCCTTAAAATCACCTGTAATGATGAGCATGAAGATGCGGTGCGGCAAAGCGTCGTAAACATGGCGAAAGAGTTGACGTTAAGTCTGAAAGCGATTTATTCCGCTACTGCGCAAGCAGAAGGTAAAACTGAAATTCGCGCGGAGGTGATGACCCGGGAGGAATACCGAAAATTACTCGATATGATTATGGGGAATATGGGCGGGAATAAAATTATCGCGTCCGTCAGCTGTCACGCAATATAAAGCCTAAACCGGGCGTTACGCCCGGTTTAGGCTTTGCCGTTTAGCCGGAAACGAACGGTGACGCGGAGATATTCATAAAGCTGTGCTGATTTTAGCCAGGCGTTTCATCATTTCCGTCGTCAGGAAGAGCTGCTCGCTGCCCACAAGATGGGACAATTCTTGTTTAGCGGATTGCCAGACCGGGATGAGCTCCTCGAGCAGACGCCAGCCCTCAGCTGTCAGGATGAGTCGTTTCCCTGCACGTCCACGGCCTCCAGCCGAGTCGATAATGCCGCGCGATTCCAGACTGCGGATATTTCGACTCAGCGTGGTCGCATCCACCCCGGCTCTGGCGGCGAGTACCGCAACGGTTTCATTTGGGGAACCCCCGATGCCAACCAAAAGGCTGAACTGCTCGGCGGTCAGCTCAAACGGTCTGAAGCAGGCATTGTAATAGCGCGTAATAGCCCTGGCGGTAGCGCGCGCCTGAAATGCCGGGCAGACTTCCGGGATGGTCTTCAACAGCGCAACATCAATGTTGTTCATCATTTCATCTCGACAATCAATGCTAAAGTTAATACTGTATATACATTATTTGTCATGCTTATGGAACGCCTATGCCAGCCTTTGTTCATATCAACTTACGCGTTATTGATCCAGCCAGACAGGCCAGCCTTGCCCCCCGCTTCACGTCTGCATTAGAAGAGGCAGGAGGTAAAATCGTTCATTTTGGTGCTGTCGCACAGCTCCTGGAAGGGGAAGTGGAGCCGTTACCCTATGCGGGCATTTTTGAATTCCCTACCCTGGAGCTGGCCCTTGCCTTCTATCATTCGGAAAAATATGCGCCGATTAAGGCTGAACGCCAGCTCGCTCAGGAGGCGAGAATGTTCATTGTCACGACGGAATGACGGAATGACGGAATGACGGCCAGGTTTCACTGTACGCCTATCACATAACCGAAATTTGTACCCGTTATGACAGCTTGCTCTCTGTTTTCCTGAAATTAACGGTCTACCCTGAATTGTGTAAAAAACACTCAGGAGGGACAAATGTATAATTCAATTTTGGTTCCAATTGACATTTCGGAGGATAGCCTGACGCACATGGTTATCCCCTTCGTTCAGGCACATACAGCACTTAACACAGCTAAAGTTCACTTTCTTACCGTCATTCCATCGCTTCCGTATTATTCATCATTAGGCCTGGCCTATTCGGTAGAAATGCCGAAGCTGAAAGAGTTCCAGCACGCGGCCTTAGCGAAGCTGGATGAAATCGTTAAGCAATTCAAAATTCCTCCAGACAAGGTACAGACTCACGCCGTGACGGGATCTCCAAAGGATCAAATCCTTAAGCTCGCTGACACGATCGATGCCGACCTGATTATCATCGCTTCCCACAAACCTGACATATCGACGTATCTGTTGGGTTCGAACGCTGCGGCAGTGGTTCGGCATGCGAAATGCCCTGTCCTGGTCGTGAGATAGAAAGCGGCGTTACGCTCGTGGATACGAACGGATAGCGGATAACAAAAACCGGGCACGAAGCCCGGTTTTTCATTTACGCAGCCCTGAGTGAAAGCGCGATTTAGAGATTTACTCTGTTGGCGTTTAAATTTAAGTCCGTAATGGCGGCCGGTTTTCCAAGTAAGTAGCCCTGAACTTCATCACATTTATTCTTTTTTAGAAAAGACAGCTGTTCGGCGGTCTCCACCCCTTCTGCGGTTACCGCCATGGAATAGGCTTTCCCCAGGTCGATAATTTTCTCCACGACTGACTGGTTCTGCGGCGAGTCCCCCAGGGTAAAAATAAAGCTCTTGTCGAGCTTAAGCCCGTCAAACTGAAACTTCCGCAGATAGCTCAGTGAGGCATAGCCGGTACCGAAATCGTCAATCAGAATGCGGACGCCCATTTTTTTGAGAGACTTCATGGTCTGCAAGGTTTTTTCAGGATCGGATAGCGTAACATTTTCAGTCACTTCAATTTCCAGCCGGTTGGGTTCAAGCCCCGTTTCGTGAAGGATCTCTTTTATCCTTTCGGCAAGATCGCTTGCCTGGAATTCGATAGCAGAAATATTGACGGAGACCGATAATCCCGGCAATTTGTCTTTCGTCTCCGTACTGGCTTTGCGTATGACCCAGTTGCTCAGGCTAATAATCAGCCCGGTTTCTTCTGCCAGCGGAATAAACTGATCGGGCATTATGGTCCCCCGAGCCGGGTGCTGCCAGCGCACCAGCGCTTCGACGGCATCAATAGTAGAATACCGGAGGTTATAACGCGGCTGGTAAACCAGGTAGAGCTGTTCTTCGCGAATCGCGGTCTTGAGTTCTAATTCCAGTTTCCTGCGTTCGGTCAACTTTTCCGACATATCCGGGCGGTAATAGACCCATCGGTTTCTGCCGGATTGTTTCGCCTGATACAGCGCAATATCCGCGTAGCGGAGAAGATCGTTTGCGCTGCTGCTATCCCGGGGAGCCAGCGCAATGCCCATGCTTACGCCTATCGCCACATCATTGCCCTCAATGGCGAAAGGACGGTTAAGTTCTTGCACGATGCGACGACACACCTCCTCAATCTGGTCTTGCTGGCTGGTGTTGCCGAGGAGAAGCATAAATTCATCCCCTCCCTGCCGTGCGACAAAATCACCTCGACGAACGCAATCTTTAAGACGTGAAGCGACCTCGCCAAGCAGGGCATCGCCGGTGGAGTGCCCGAAAATATCATTGACGGGTTTAAACTTGTCTAAATCAAGGCAAATCATGGCAAAGGGATAGTGGTTAAGGTCTTCTTTCGCTAACTTGCCAGCCAGAAATTCCTTAATATGATACCGGTTCGGCAGACCGGTTAATTCATCATGGCGTGACAGGAACTCCACGCGTTTTGTTGCTTCAACTTCCTGAGAAACGTCGGTTGCCGCGCCTCGCAACACCACCGTTCCATCAGGCTGAGCAGAAAATTTTGCCAGAAGCGTGCAATATGAGGTGGATTGTTGCGCGTGAGTATAAGGACAGTTTTTAAATTCAAAGCGTTCGGTTAAGTCCCGCTGCCTGGCGCAGTCATGTGATAATCCGCTTGTCGACGGAAAGAGTTCATCTAACCTGCGGCCTATCCATTTGCTATTTTCATATCCCGTTATTGTAGAAAAACGACCCGATAGCCACGTTATCCTTAAAGATAAATCTGTTTCCCAGAACCAGTCGCTGGTTGTTTCACTGACGTCCCGAAATCGTTTTTCACTCGTAATAAGATTCAACCGCGCCTGCTCGAGGAGAAAAGTATTTTCATCAAGCATTCTCGCCTTGTGCATAATATGGCGCATTAATATCACCGTCATCGATACCGTCAGAACGACGGAAAGAATGAGCAATGGCAAAAAATAAATTATTAACGCCTGGCCGGGATTTTCACCGTCCCAGATAATTTTCACATCCCCATTCTGGGTGCTTAAGGTAAATTCTGTCTGATTATTTATTTGAGAAGTGGCTGTAGCGGGAGAAGTACGAACGTTCTGGATACCGGCATCCTGCCCAATCGTGAGGAGTTTTTTAGCCGTTAACTTGTCTATAAACACCATTGTCGACGGTTTTCCGGGCAGGGTTTGCACGCTCGTATCATCGCCCGTCGTTATCCATTCCGCAGAAACAATGGCCGGCACGGAATCGATAAGCGCTAGCACAGAAACCGGCACTCCCTTTTTTATACTCAACTCATGGAGTAAACGGTCTTTGGTTGATTTGTCTAACCAGCGCTCCAGCTCCTGAAGCTTCAGCTTCCCGTCAACGACGCTGTATCGAGTGCTCCCTTCCGGCGAGAGAACAAACACCCCTTCGTAGCCAAAGTTGTCATACAGGGATTTGCCCAGGTTCTGCTTATCCCATGCCCAGTGAACGTCAGTGTTCAGATGAAGATGTTTGTAGGCATCTCCCCACTCGGCATTGTCTTTCAAATGACTTCGCATGCTTTCCTGGCGGGTATCGAGGGCTTTCCTTAACAAAAATTCATCATGCGTGTCGCTGATTTCATTCACATTATCTTTTATTATTAGCAGGGAAATTATTGCCGCAATAAAAATACTTATCAACAACGTTACAATATAGGTAAAGGTTTTATTTATCAGGCCTTTAGAAGGCTCGGTGTCGGTGAAGCCCGGATTGTTCAGAGGTAGGGTCATCTTTCGCCTTCTTAACTGCTACTACGTCGATTTGTATACCACTTTCATTTATCGGCACAAAATAACAAAAATTTATAGCTAAAAATATGAGATTAAAGAATATTTGATTTCTCTAACCCAGATCAAATTATTAATCATTAACTCTTTTACTACCTAAACTCGATAAATTAAATATACTGTTCGAAGTAAGTTTTAATCTCACCTGTTTTATTTATAAAGAACGCATATTAAAACTTTTTTTCAGAAGACGTTACAAGCACGTTGGAGCCTATAAAAAAACCAGGCGTAAAGCCCGGTTCTTTTTTCAGACGAGGCTGGCTCTATTCGCTCAACCCGCGATTTTCCAGCATCGGTTCAATCTTCGGATCGTGCCCGCGCCACTGCCGATAAAGTTCAGCCAGATCCGTGCTGTTACCACGGGACAAAATCGCCTCGCGGAATTTTTGCCCGTTTTCACGAGTCAGGCCGCCCTGTTCAACAAACCACTGATAGCCGTCGTCCGCCAGCATTTGCGTCCACAGGTAGGCGTAATATCCCGCCGCGTAGCCGCCGCCGAAAATATGGGCAAAAAAGCTGCTGCGATAGCGCGGCGGTACGGCGGGCAGATCCAGCCCCTCTTTTTTCAGTGCTGCCGCTTCAAACTCGTCAACGCTCGAAACGGCTTCGCTAATCCCGTGCCAGTTCATGTCCAGCAGCGCGGCAGCCAGCAGCTCCGTCATGTCATAACCCTTGTTGAAATGGGTCGCGTTGAGCATGCTTTCACGCAGCGCCTCCGGCATCGGTTCACCGGTTTCGTAATGGCGGGCGTAGTGGGTAAACACCTGTGGATGGCTGGCCCAGTGTTCGTTGATCTGCGACGGGAATTCAACGAAATCGCGCGGCGTATTGGTCCCGGAGAGCGTGGCGAAACGCTGGCTGGCAAACAGACCGTGCAGCGTATGGCCAAACTCGTGGAACAGGGTGATCACGTCATCCCAGGAGAGAAGCGCAACGCCGCCGTTAGCCGGTTTTTGGTAGTTACAGACGTTGTAGATCACCGGACGGGCAGCTAGCTCGAAGGATTGCTCGACGAAATTCCCCATCCAGGCCCCGCCCTGCTTGGAATCGCGGGCAAAGAAGTCGCCGTAAAACAGCGCCATGCCCTCACCGGTGTGGTCGAAAATTTCCCAGACGCGGACGTCCGGGTGATACACCGGGATATCGAAGCGCTCCACAAAGCGGATGCCAAACAGCTGGCTTGCGGCCCAGAATACGCCGTCGTGCAAAACGGTATTGAGCGCAAAATAGGGTTTGATTTGCGATTCATCGAGGGCATATTTTGCCTGACGCACGCGCTCGGCATAAAAGGCCCAGTCCCAGGCCTGCACGGTGAAACCGCCCTGTTCGTCATCAATCACTTTCTGAATATCGGCCTGCTCGCGCTCAGCACGGGCACGGGCGGCAGGCACAATGCCGCGCATAAAGGTCAGCGCGGCGTCCGGAGTTTTCGCCATCTGGTCGGCGATGCTCCAGCTGGCGTAATCCTCAAAGCCCAGCAGGCGGGCCTGCCGCGCACGCAGCGCCGTAAGGCGGAGGACCAGATCGCGAGTGTCGTTTTCATCCCCTTTCTGGGTGCGCGTCCAGCCAGCGTTGAACAGGTTTTCGCGGGTCTGACGATTGCGCAGCGCGGAAAGCGCGGGCTGCTGGGTCGTGTTCAGAAGCGGGATCAACCAGCGATCGTTTAGCCCTCGCTCCGCGGCAGCCTGCGCCGCGTCGGCAATCTCGCTGGCGCTGAGCCCATCAAGCTGGTGCGCGTAATCCACCACCAGCCCACCCGTCTTATCGGCAGCCAGCAGACGCTGGTTGAACTGGCTGGTCAGGGTCGCCGCCTCGGTATTCAGCGCCTTCAGCTCGGCTTTTTCCGTTTCATTGAGACGCGCGCCGGCCAGGATAAACCGCTGATACGTCTCCTCGACCAGCCGACAGGATTCGGCGTCCAGCGCGGCACGGTCCTGCCAGACGCTCTCCACGCGGGCGAAAAGCACGTCATTCAGCCAGATGTCGTTCGCCAGCGCGGCAAGCTCGGTGGAGAACTGTTCCTCAAGCTCCTGCAGGTACGTATTGGTATTCGCGGAGGTCATGGCGAAGAACACGCTGCTGACGCGCGAGAGCATGGCACCGCTTTTCTCCAGCGCCAGCACGGTGTTGGTGAAGTCCGGCGCAGCGGTTTGGGACACAATGGCGTCTACGTCCGCCCGCTTCTGGCGAAGCGCTTCATCGAAGGCCGGGCGATAGTGGCTATCGTTGATTTCATCAAAATGGGGGGCCTGATAGGGCAGCAGGCTGATGTCAAAAAAGGGATTCGTGGCCGTCATCTTTCGCTCCTGAGTACGGGTATCCTCCCAGAGTAGGCCAGGCCGCCATCCCCTGCAACGCCGTCATACAAATGTTGCCTTAACGCACCCTCTGCGGCCGTGCTATGTTAGTACAACACAAAAAGCGTTGAGGAACAGTGAGATGATTATTTTAGTTACCGGGGCAACGGCAGGTTTTGGTGAAAGCATCACGCGTCGCTTCGTCGCCAACGGGCACAAGGTTATTGCCACGGGCCGTCGTCAGGAGCGCCTGCAGGAGCTGAAGGACGAATTAGGCGACAGCATCCTGACCGCGCAGCTGGACGTGCGTAACCGCGCGGCCATTGAAGAGATGATTGCCAACCTGCCCGCCGAGTGGCGCGCCATCGACGTGCTGGTCAACAATGCCGGTCTGGCACTGGGCATGGAGCCAGCCCACAAAGCTAGCGTTGAAGACTGGGAAAACATGATCGACACCAACAACAAAGGGCTGGTCTATATGACCCGCGCGGTGCTGCCGGGCATGGTCGAGCGCAACCGCGGCCACATTATCAACATTGGCTCCACCGCCGGAAGCTGGCCTTACGCAGGCGGCAACGTCTATGGCGCGACGAAAGCGTTTGTGCGCCAGTTCAGCCTTAACCTGCGTACCGACCTGCACGGCACCGCCATTCGCGTCACCGATATTGAGCCGGGTCTGGTGGGCGGCACCGAGTTTTCCAACGTGCGTTTCAAAGGCGATGACGCGAAAGCGGGCAAAACCTACGAAAATGCTAACGCGCTGACGCCGGAAGATGTGACCGAAACGGTCTGGTGGGTGGCGACGCTGCCAAAACACGTCAACATCAATACCGTGGAAATGATGCCAGTCAGCCAGAGTTTTGCAGGACTTAGCGTCCATCGTGGCTAAATCCGCCCTTCCCGGCCTGCGGGCCGGGTCTGTTTCGGGTTATAAAAGAATGGTAGTATGTTCAGGCTAACTCTCTGAGAAATGACAACTCATGGCCGCTGAATCGCAACTCAATCCCACCCAGCCCGTTAACCAGCAAATCTATCGCATTTTGCGACGTGATATTGTCCATTGCCTGATCCCACCGGGAACGCCGCTTTCTGAAAAAGAGGTCTCCGTGCGTTTTGACGTTTCCCGTCAGCCGGTACGTGAAGCGTTTATTAAGCTTGCTGAAAACGGACTGATTCAGATCCGCCCGCAGCGCGGCAGCTACGTGAACAAAATTTCACTCTCTCAGGTACGCAACGGCTGTTTCGTTCGCCAGGCCATTGAATGCGCGGTGGCGCGCCGCGCCGCAACGCTTATCAACGACAACCAGTGTTACCAGCTTGAGCAGAACCTTCACCAGCAGCGTATTGCGATTGACCGTAAGCAGCTCAATGATTTCTTCCAGCTTGATGATGAATTCCACCAGAAGCTGGCGCAGATCGCGGATTGTCAGCTGGCCTGGGACACCATCGAGAACATCAAGGCCACCATTGACCGCGTGCGCTATATGAGCCTCGATCACGTCTCCCCGCCGGAAATGCTGCTCCGACAGCATCATGATATTTTCAGCGCGCTGGAAAAACGCGACCCGAACGGTGTGGAAAAAGCGATGACGCTGCATCTGCAGGAAATTAGCGAATCCGTGCAGCTTATTCGTCAGGAAAATAGCGAGTGGTTTAGCGAAGAGTAATATTCGCCGCCCCTTTCGGGTGCGGCGGCGTGATTAGCGAACGACTAACACCGGGATCGTGGCGTAGCGCAGTATAGATTCCGCATTTGAACCCAGCAGATGAGTGGTGATGCTCGGATTTTTCGACCCGATGACAATCGCATCATATTCCCCCTCCTTGCTCAGCCTGATAATTTCATCCCGGACGTTGCCAAAACGCACCATGCTATGAATATTCTCTGGGGCGATATCGAAAAGTCTTTTTAACTCGTTCATTTTCTTACCGGATTCTGCGGTCATATACTCTTCAAACTTTTTAATATCGGCGTTGAACCCGCGCAGCAGAGACCGGCTGCTGGCAGGCAGAATGTTGACCAGGGTAATCGACGCGCCCTCTGCCTTCGCAAGGTTTGCCGCGTGGCGAACCGCTTTGTCGCTCAAATCCATTTCAAACACGTCTACAGGCATCAAAATGCTCTTATACATAAGCCTGACTCCTTATTCCGATGAAGGGTTATTTCCTGCACACAGGATGACATCGGGAATATAAACCAACCCTCAACGCTTCCCTGTCGAAACTATCAATTAATGAAAATAATGGTCCACTTTGTAAATTACCGTCCTGAACCGTCAGCGCCAGACGAAATAAAGAAAAAAGTGTGAGTTTGATCAAAAACAAAAACATGAAGCGCGGACAGGCGTATTTATATGCCCCGTGAACGGCATAACCCGAAATAGCGCCGTAACGAACAGGTTAGAGAGGAGAAAATACCATGATGACATACGACCGTAACCGCAATGCAATCACCACCGGCAGCCGCGTCATGATTAGCGGCACGGGCAAAACCGGCGTGATTAAAGCGATCCACAGCGACGGGCTGGATGCCGCGCAGGTGCGCCGCAGCAAAACGGTTGAAGTGGAAGGATGCGAAGGTAAGTTCGAACCGATTGAGTTGATTCGTCTGGGTATGCACTAAGCTGTGCGCAGACATGCCGCCGCGCACGGCGGCATGTGCTGAATTACCGTTGAGACGCGTACTGCGCCACGGTCGCTTTCGCGCCTTTTTGCAGCAGCGTCCGGTACGCGGTCATCACCGCAGCAACGAAGCGCGGCTCCTGCGGTAACTCTTTACCAAAGATGGCCTCAATGCCGAGCAGCGCGTTAACCCGACTTTCCCCTTCCGCACTTCCCTTCACCGCCGCCTGAATCACCGCCAGCTGCGGATCGCTCACGTCGATAGCGTTACCCTGCTCGTCCACGCCGCCAACATAACGCATCCACCCTGCCACGCCCAGCGCCAGCAGTGGGAAAGGCTTCTGATGCACCAGGTGCCAGCGCACGGAGTCCAGCATACGCTGCGGGAGCTTCTGGCTGCCGTCCATCGCGATTTGCCATGTCCGATGGCGCAGGGCCGGGTTGCTGTAGCGGGCAATCAGGAGATCGGCATAGCGACCTAAATCAACACCCTTCACTTTCAGCGTGGGCGCCTGCTCGTTAAGCATCAGCGTATGCGCGGCGAGGCGGTAGTTCTCATCTTCCATACAGTCGTTGATATGCGGGTAACCGGCCAGATAGCCCAGGTACGCCAGGAAGGAGTGGCTGCCGTTGAGCATGCGCAGCTTCATCTCTTCAAACGGGATCACGTCTGACACCAGCTCGGCACCGGCTTTTTCCCACTCTGGACGTCCTGCCACAAAGTTATCCTCGATCACCCACTGGCGGAACGGTTCACAGGCGACCGCCGCCGGATCACGCACGCCGGTCAGCTGCTCAATTTTATCCAGCGTATCGGGAGTGACCGCCGGCACGATGCGATCCACCATGGTTGACGGGAAGGTGACGTTAGCCTCGATCCAGTCCGCCAGCTCGCCGTCTACCGCTCGGGCGTAAGCGCAGGTCACATTGCGCATCACGTGGCCGTTCTCCGGCATGTTGTCGCAGGACATCACGCTAAACGCGGGCAGACCCGCCGCTTTGCGACGCGCCAGCGCTTCCACCACCACGCCCGGCGCGGATTTCGGCTGGTGCGGGTTTTGCAGGTCGGCGACGATAAACGGGTGATCGAGCATCAGTTGTCCTGTCGCCGGTGAGTGGCAGTACCCTTTCTCGGTGATGGTCAGCGAGACAATTGCCACCTGCGGTTCGCACATCGCCGCCAGCACGCACTCCAGCCCGTCGACCTGTGCATGCAGCGCTTTTTTAACCACGCCAACCACGCGGGATGTCCATGCGTCAGCAGACATCTCCGCCACGGTGTACAGGTTATCCTGCGCGTTCAGATCGGCAATCTGCCGCTCGCCGCCAATCAGGTTAACCTCACAGTAGCCCCAGTCGCTGCCGTGCTCAGCGGCGAGGATGTCGGCGTATACCGCCTGGTGCGCCCGGTGAAAGGCGCCAAAACCCAGATGAACAATGCGTGGTTGAAGGCTGTCGCGATCGTACTGAGGCAGCGTCGCGTTGGCCTGTAATAAGGTGTTTTCCATGATTAAGACTCGTTAATTAGAAAGCCGTGGACCGCTGCCGCGCCTTCAGAAGCGGCAGCGCCTGCTGACTACACCAACTAGAATGGCAGTTGGGGTAAAAAAGTAACTGCCATCAACCATACTGATACTGCCGTTTGAGATTTTGATTTATATTAACTTTTGCTCATGTGGTGTGACATACAGCTAAAGTTGTGTGACAGGTCACGCAAGTTATGAACCACTAGCGCCGCGAGGAGACCGCGCCGTAACCCACACTCTCTTCTGGTGCGGACTCCGCTGCGTCTTGCGCCGCGTTCAAATCACGGTCGCGCACTTCCGGCATCAGGATCGCCGAGACCAGCCCAATCGCGGAATAGGCCACCAGCATGGCGACAATCGGCCACCAGGAGCCGGTCATATTGCAGAAGATCCCCGCCAGCACCGGACCAAAGCCCACCGCCACCAGACCGCCCGCCTCTTTCGAGATAGCCATACGGGTAAAGCGATTTCGCGAGCCAAACATCTCCGCCATGGTGATATTTTCCAGCGCAAACAGCCCCAGCACGGCGAAGTTATGGATAACGATGTTCGAGAGCATGATTGTCCCCGGCGCATAGCTCTTATCGACGATGATCGACAGCATCGGATACGCGAGAAGAATGGCGGAGATATTGAGGATAATGTACGGCAGACGGCGCCCTACTTTATCGGAAAGCCAGCCCAGCAGCGGAATGGAGATAAACCCGAGAATGGAGCTTATCATCAGCGCGTCGGTCGGGATGGCTTTATCGAACAGCAGCGTCTGGACTAGATATCCCGCCAGGAACGTCTGGATCAGACCCGAGTTGCCCGCCTGGCCAAACCGCAGGCCGGTCGCCAGCCAGAAGGATTTACTTTTCACCATTGAACCGAGCGAAGTGTCCGGCTGCACGCTTTGCGCGTCGTTCACTTTCTCAAACACCGGGCTCTCTTTCAGGTTCATTCGCAGCCAGATGGCGAAAATCATCACCACGACGCTGGCGAGGAACGGCACGCGCCAGCCCCAGGCAATCAGCTCTTCACGGTCGAGGGCAAAGAACATTACCGCCCAGATCGCCGTTGCGCTCAGCGTCCCGCAGTTTGTGCCCATCGCCACCAGCGAGGAGATAATGCCGCGTTTGCCTTTCGGCGCGTACTCCGCCAGCATGGTCCCGGCCCCGGAGATCTCCGCCCCGGCTCCCAGGCCCTGGATGATACGCAGCGTCACCAGCAGAACGGGAGCAAAAATCCCGATCTGCGCGTAGGTCGGCAGAACGCCAATCAGCGTGGTGCAGATCCCCATCATGGTGATGGTGATAAACAGCACCTTCTTACGGCCAATGCTGTCGCCCATTCTGCCGAATATAAAGGCGCCGACAATGCGTGCTATGTAGCCTGCGCCGTATGTCCCCATCGCGAGGATCAGCGCCATCGCGGCTGACTGCTCCGGGAAGAAGATCTCGTGAAAGACCAGGGCAGCCCCCAGCGAGTAAAGCTGAAAGTCCATAAACTCCAGGGCGGTGCCCAGCCAGCCGGAAACGGCGGCTTTCACCAGATCGGAGGTGGTTCTTTGAGGTTGTGCTTGCGTCATAATGGCTATCTCTGAAGGGTAAGATGCGTACCACATAGAGCCTGTCTGCGCAGGCTCTTAACCGCGTAAATAATTATTGCCCGAACGTGAGCAAGACTTTGCAGCACTGCCGCTGGTCTTTCTCAAACAGCTCAATGGCGTCTGTTACATGGTGATAGTCAAATGCATGAGTGATCAGTTTTTCCGGGTCGATCAGCCCTTTTTTCAGCCAGTCGATGACGACCGGGAATTTGTTGGCATTGAGGCGCGAGGAGAAGATCGCCAGCTCTTTGCCGGTGATGCCCTGCTGGACAATCTGGCTTGGCTCGCTGGAGAAGCCCATCAGCACGATACGCGCCGCCGGAGAGGCCAGGGTTATCGCTTCCTGCAAAATCGCCGGGTGACAGGCGGCATCAATGATTAACGTCGGCTTGATGCCTTTTTCGTCCAGCGCGGCCTGCAGCGACTGTTCGCTGTTATTCAACACCCAGTCCGCACCGCTGCGCTGGGCCATTTTCAGGCGTTCGTCGATGCGGTCAACCACGATAACCTGCTTCACCTTATAGACGCCCTTCAGCGCCTGCACGGTGACCAGCCCCATCGGCCCTGCGCCGTAAACCAGCGCGACGTCCTGCCCGGTGGGGCAAGCCTGTCCCGTCACGTTGGCGGCGATGGTGAAGGGCTCCACCATGACGGCGTGTCTATCCGGAATGTCATCGGGGATAGGCCAGGCATTTTTAGCGGGTACCGCCGCGTATTCGCTGAAGCCCCCGTCGCGGTGTACGCCCAGCACCACCAGCGAGGTGCAGACGTTCGGTTTTCCGACGGAACACGGATAACAGTGTCCGCAGCTGATCACCGGATCGACCGAGACGCGCTGGCCCAGACGGGCGCTGTCTACGCCCTCGCCCACGGCGTCAATCACGCCAAAAAACTCGTGCCCGATCGTGCGTGGATACTTCGCAAACGGGTTATGGCCGCGATAGATGTGGCTGTCCGAACCGCAGATCCCCGCCAGCGTGATTTTAACGCGAACTTCACCCGGGCCTGGCTGCGGAAGTGGCCGCTCTTCAATCACCAGTTCGTTCGGCTGTTGAATCACTACGCTTTTCATCGTTCGCTCCTCGTTTACCAGTTCCACAGCGTGCCGTCTTCAAGACGGGCCACCGGCAGATAGGCCGGATCGTAGGGGTATTTCGCCGCCAGTTTTTCATCAAACTCGATGCCCAGCCCCGGCTTGTCGCCCGGATGCATGTAGCCGTTATCAAAGCGCCAGCTGTGCGGGAAGACTTCCAGCATCTGTTCGGAGTAGCCCATATATTCCTGGACGCCAAAGTTTGGCACCCACAGGTCGAAATGCAGCGCGGCGGCGTGGCATACAGGCGAGAGATCCGACGGACCGTGCGAGCCGGTTCGCACCTGGTAGAGCGAGGCGAAGTCCGCGATGCGACGCATCCCGGTGATCCCGCCCGCGTGGGTAATGGTGGTGCGGATATAGTCGATGAGCTGCTCTTCGATGAGCTGCTTGCAGTCCCAGATGCTGTTAAACACTTCGCCCACGGCAATTGGCGTGAAGGTGTGCTGGCGAATGAGGCGGAAGCAGGCCTGGTTTTCCGCAGGCGTTGGATCTTCCATCCAGAACATGCGGAATTCTTCAATGCTCTTGCCGAAGCGCGCCGCTTCGATTGGCGTCAGGCGGTGGTGCATGTCATGCAGAAGATGTTCATTGAAGCCGAATTTACTGCGCACCGCGTCGAACAGCTTCGGTGTGAAATCGAGGTATTTTTCGGTGGACCAGAGCTGCTCTTCCGGCCAGTCGCCTTTGGTCGCAGGCTCGTAGGCAAGTCCCTTCCCTTTGGCCATGCCGTAGGTGGTTTTCATGCCCGGCACGCCGCACTGCACGCGGATCGCCTTGAAGCCCATCTCTTTATGGCGGGCGTAATCTTCCAGCACGTCGTCAATGGTGTGACCGGTGGTGTGGCAGTAAACCATCACGCCTTCGCGGGATGCGCCGCCCAGCAGCTGGTAGAGCGGCATGTTGGCCGCTTTGGCTTTGATGTCCCACAGCGCCATGTCCACGGCGGAGATGGCCGACATGGTGACCGGACCGCGACGCCAGTAGGCGCCTTTATAGAAGAACTGCCAGACGTCTTCGATGCGGTGCGCATCGCGGCCAATTAGCTGCGGGCAGAGGTGGTCTTTCAGGTAGGAAGCAACGGAGAGTTCACGCCCGTTCAGCGTAGCGTCACCGAGACCGACAATCCCCTCGTCGGTGGTGATTTTAAGGGTGACAAAGTTCCGCCCCGGGCAGGTAACAAACACGTCAGCCGCGACAATCTTCATAATTCCTTTCCTTACATCATTTGTTGTGATGCTGGAAACTTACCCACTAACCAGACTACCATACAAGTATAATGATCATAAAATCGGCTAACGATCACAAAACCGGGGGATCAGGCCCGTCCCCATCCCGCCACAATAATCAGCATTCCGCACAGGGCAATCAGCGCGCCGGCCCAGTCGTACGCGCTGAGCTTGACGCCGTCCACCACGCGTAGCCACAGCAGCGCGGTACAGACATAGACGCCGCCGTAAGCGGCGTAGACGCGGCCGCTCGCGGCCGGATGCAGCGTTAACAGCCAGACAAACAGGGCCAGCGCGACGCTTGCCGGGATGAGCAGCAATACGGATCCCCCCTTCTTGAGCCAGAGCCAGGGCAGGAAGCAGCCGATGATTTCGCATAGCGCGGTGGCAAAAAAAAGCAGCGTCGTTTTGAGCATATTTCACGTCAGGTGAGGATTTATTTAGACATCATACCTGATGATATCCTTTACTTTTCCATACCTGCTCCGCGGGTATGCCGTCTTTTCGCTTTGGTGTAGAATCTGTTCGGGATAACTTGATTATCTGCACCCGTTTAAAAGGAAACGCTATGACCACATTAAGCAAACGCCTTTGTCTGACAGCCCTGCTGGCGCTGTCATCGTTCGCCTTTGCCGCCTCTGCGACAGCGGAAACCAGCAAGCTCATAATTGAGTCTGGTGACAGCGCGCAAAGCCGCCAGAACGCCGCTATGGACAAAGAACAATGGAATGACACCCGCAGCCTTCGCCACAAGGTCAACAAACGTGCTGAGAAAGAGTGGGATAAAGAAGATGTCGCTTTTGACGCGCGCGATAAGTGCCAGCAAAGTGCAAACGTCAACGCCTACTGGGAGCCAAACACCCTGCGCTGCCTGGATCGCCGCACTGGCCGCACGGTAGCCCCGTAATGTCGGCGCCCTGCGACGTTAAGCTTCGTCCGCTGGAGCGTGAAGACCTGCGCTTCGTCCACCAGCTCGACAATAACGCCAGCGTGATGCGCTACTGGTTCGAAGAGCCGTACGAGGCTTTTGTTGAGCTGTCCGATCTCTACGATAAGCACATTCACGATCAGAGTGAACGTCGTTTTGTGGTGGAGTGTGAAGGCGAAAAAGCCGGACTTGTGGAGCTGGTTGAAATCAACCATGTTCACCGTCGGGCGGAGTTTCAGATCATCATCTCCCCTGAACATCAGGGAAAAGGCCTTGCCTCACGGGCAGCGAAGCTGGCGATGGATTATGGATTTAACGTCCTGAACCTCTACAAGCTTTACCTGATCGTGGATAAAGAGAACGAGAAAGCGATCCATATCTACCGCAAGCTGGGCTTTATGGTGGAAGGCGAGCTGATTCACGAGTTCTTTATCAACGGCGAATACCGCAATACCATTCGCATGTGCATCTTCCAGCATCAGCACCTGGCCGGACACAAACCGTCAGGCGCCAGCCTGCTGAAACCGACCGCGCAGTAACCTGCGCGGTTTTATTCTCAGTAGTATTCAATCGTGTTTTTTATGGTGTATTTGCGCTCAACGGCAGGTTTGACGCTATCGTCCGTGATCGTCAGGTCGCAGCTCACCGGATTATTGTGTCGATCGTAATCGCAGCTCTGCTTCACGTTGCCCAGCGGCTTATCATTCAACATGCTCACCGCCGAGTAATCCATTCTTTTGCGAACGTCTTTAGACGGCGTCGACTGGACGGACAGGTGCTGATCCCCGGAGACGGTGGTTTTGCCCAGCGGGTAGCCGTCCGCATCGTAGCGATACTTCACTTCCATCTCTTTGCCGTGCGCCGCCACCACAAAACCGTTGTCGTCGGTATCCCAGGTTATCCCGGCTGACGGCAGTTCGGCCAGCTGGCATTTCCCCTGCAGCTTCACTTTTCGCTGCTGGGTTTCTGCATCAAGGTAGTAATTGGCATCCAGCACCAGCGCCACGCCGGTATTGGCCTCCAGGTCGTGCAGCTCCAGGGTATCGAAACACCCTTCCGTAGACACGGTGCCGGTGACCCGTTTGGACACTTCGCCCTTCTCGTTGAACAGCGTCTGGGTAAAGTCTTTCACCGGGCCGCGCAGCGGATCAAAATCAAATTCGTTCGAGAAACTCGCCATTTCGGGCGTAAACGACAGCGGCGCGGAGCTGTTGTCGCACCCCACCAGTGTTGCTGCCAGTAGCGTTATCGCTGCGTATTTCTTCACATTTATTACCGTACAGGGAGATTATTCCCAATCATATTAGCAAATACAGTTGTTTACACGAAGCCTGCTAAAATTAATCTCTACACAGAGAAAAGGAGCTACAGATGAAACGGTTACCCTGGATTACCGCCCTGCTGTTAATGAGTGCCTCAACGGCCGCGCTGGCGGCACCGGATTCCTGCGAGCGCGTGAAAAGCGACATTCAGCAGAAAATTATCAACAACGGTGTGCCTGAATCAGGTTTTACGCTGAGCATTGTGCCGAACGATCAGGCCGACCAGGCGGGCACGCAGGTGGTAGGCCACTGCGCCAACGACACCTTTAAAATTTTGTACACCCGTTCAGGCAACGGGGCTGCTGAAGCGCAGTAATTTACCCTCAATCCCCTTTGATTTGATAAGGATTAAGATTTAATACCCCCAAATCAGTAACACTCACCCCATCATTAGCCCGGTTATCATTTCGGGAAAAATAATACGTAATTATAATGATGGGGTGAGCCATGTCCGATACTGAACATCACGGCGGGATTAGCCGTCGAACTCTCGTGAAATCTACGGCAATAGGGTCTCTGGCGCTGGCCGCCGGTGGGATCTCGCTTCCTTTTGGTTTAAAAAGCGCCGCCGCGGCGGTGAAGAACGCCGTCCAGCCTGTTGAAGATAAAGTGGTGTGGGGCGCCTGCTCGGTCAACTGCGGCAGCCGCTGCGCGCTGCGTCTGCACGTCCGCGACGACGAAGTGTACTGGGTCGAAACGGATAACACAGGTGAAGATATTTACGGTAACCATCAGGTGCGCGCCTGCCTGCGCGGGCGTTCTATTCGCCGTCGGATCAATCACCCTGACCGTCTCAACTACCCGATGAAACGCGTGGGCAAACGCGGTGAAGGCAAGTTCGAGCGCATCACATGGGATGAAGCGCTGGACGCCATCACCGCCAGCCTGAAAAACGTGGTCAGCAAATACGGCAACGAAGCGGTGTATATTAACTACTCCTCCGGGATTGTCGGCGGCAATATCACCCGCTCCTCCCCTTACGCTTCGCTGGTGGCGCGCCTGATGAACTGCTACGGCGGTTTCCTGAGCCACTACGGCACCTACAGCACGGCGCAAATCGCCTGCGCCATGCCCTACACCTACGGCAGCAACGACGGGAACAGCACCTCTGATATTGAAAACAGCAAACTGGTGGTGATGTTCGGCAATAATCCGGCGGAAACGCGCATGAGCGGCGGCGGGATTACCTATTATCTGGAGCAGGCCCGCGAGCGCTCAAACGCGCGAATGATCGTTATCGACCCGCGCTATACCGATACGGCAGCCGGACGCGAAGATGAATGGATCCCGATCCGTCCGGGTACCGATGCCGCACTGGTGGCGGGTATTGCCTGGGTTTTGATCGACGAAAACCTGGTCGACCAGCCTTTTCTCGACAAATACTGCGTTGGCTACGACGAAAAAACGCTGCCGGAAAGCGCGCCCGCTAACGGCCACTACAAAGCGTACATTCTCGGCCAGGGCGATGACCGCACGGCGAAAACGCCGGAGTGGGCCTCACGCATCACCGGCATTCCGGCGGATCGCATCATCAAGCTGGCCCGGGAAATCGGCTCCGCGAAACCGGCCTATATCTGCCAGGGCTGGGGACCACAGCGCCAGGCGAACGGCGAGCTGACGTCCCGCGCCATCGCCATGCTGCCTATTCTGACTGGAAACGTGGGGATTAGCGGCGGCAACAGCGGCGCGCGTGAGTCGACATACACCATTACCATCGAACGTATGCCGATACCGGATAACCCGGTCAAAACGCAAATCTCCTGCTTCAGCTGGACGGACGCCATCGCCCGCGGACCGGAGATGACCGCCCTTCGCGACGGCGTGCGTGGGAAAGATAAGCTGGACGTGCCGATTAAGTTCATCTGGAACTTCAAGGACTTGAAGCGAGACCGCATTACACCTGAGGTCCTACATTGAGTCAAGACTTTGTGTCAGCCTTTGTGTCAGCCTTTGTGTCAGTGATGCCCCCAGTTCCAGTGCTTGTGGTGCTGATTGAGCGTCTCAACCACCAGCCTAAGGTGAGGGACTATTCGTCCGACCCCGGTATGTTGGACTCTCAGCAGGGCCTATGGGGGAGCTGTCGTCTGCTTAAAGAGTGATATGGGTCCTCACATTTTTCAGTCAAAAACTCATCGGACCCAGCGTCCTGACCAGCGGTCCCGGACCACCAGCACGACCAGTAATCCCAGCTTGACGAGGAAGACCACCAGATAGACTTGATGCAGGCTCATAGTCTCCCCTGTCATTGATATACTACCATACCAGAAATAAGGCCAAGACCCGGAGGTCCTGACCAATAGTTTTATTGTGGCGATTGGAACGATTGTACAGTAGGGACTTTACGTCTCACCCATTGCTCAGCTTCAGCTAGTGACCAGCACAGCCGCTTATAAACTCTGCGGGTCATCCAGATAGTCGCGTGATACCGCCCACCAGCTACAGGCTTTATGGATGTCTTAATCACGGATTACCACGGTCCCAGACGAGACGCTGTACGACAAACAGCAGAGCGTTAACACTGCCCGTCCCCATCTTGATTGTCGCCGCTGGTTCTGCGACTACGTGAACCTTACCGCGAATCTCAAGGTCATGAGACTGAGAGTTACCATCACGAGACAGGACCACATTGATATGTTCACCATCAGTACGCAGACAACCGAAACTCAGCGCAGTGAACCGTTTAGCCAGCACAAAGGCCCCACGGTCAGACCCGTTATAGTAGGCGATGTCCGTCCCCAGCATATCCTTGATAGCGTCTTCACCACCGAAGCCCTTAGAAGCAGCCAGTCGACCCAGAGCGCGAATCTCGTCCTCGTGCATCAGGATTCCGTAGTCAGACAGCGAAGCACCCATAGAGGACTCGGTGTAGGCATACAGTCCATCCAGCAGGGATTCTGCGTAATCGACCATCTTACCAGTAGTCACAGGGACTTCATGGTGTGTCTTCACCAGACGGGAGGTCATCAGCACGTCAACCATCTTGGAGTTAATGGACCGAACGACAGACTCGCAGATGTTCAGGGCGTCTTGCTGAAGTGTGCCAGTGGTGAAGCCTGAAAGGGTCTTAGCGTCCCAGAGCTTGGTTTGATAGCTGACAAGGATTGCCTGCTCAATAGGTTCGACAGTTACCTCAGTCCCAGCCGCAGCATTGACTACAGCAGGAGCCTTACCACCACCAATCGGAACGACCACAGAACGGTCAGCCAGCGTATGAGCAATAATCGGGGTCGGTAAGCTGTTACGGGTCGGCAGCAGTTCCACCGGGAAGGGGATGTTTGACTCAGCGTCCTGAAGTGCTGCATTCAGCATAGCCTTGACGGTCTTAGCTAACTGAAGCGCGTAGACTTGCGGCTCGGTAGCGGCCTGCTCAGAGACCTGAATGTTGTCAGTGTTGGTGATACGGGCTGGCTCAATGCCGAACTGGAAAGCGTCTTTAATAGTTGTCATGATAATCAATCTCCTTTGAGTCAAATACTTGAGGTCCCAGCTTAAAGTCCGGGACCGAATGTGGCTGTGATTACAAGCTGTCCATCCAGTTGTCCATGCCTTCAATCTCCACCAGCTTCGAGGCTCGTGAGCGACCAGTGGAAGACACAGCGTTGCGGATAGAGTCACCATAGGCCTGACGTTCAGCCTTCTGCTGGTCACGCTTCTGGTTAGCCTTAATGCGTTCCTCTTCGGTCATGTGCATCTCTGCCATACGCTCGGCAAGGACACGCTGCTCACGCTCAATGCGCTCTGCTTCACGCTGCTTATTAACCTGACGACGCTGGTAGGATGTAAGGAGGTCGTTACTGAAGAAGTTGCTAATCGTCACACCAGCTTCAGCGAGGGCCTCCAGCAGCTCCATAGACGCAGAGCTGGTAGGAGACAGTCCAGACAGGTAGCCCGGAATCAGGGTCTTTAACGCCAGTGATAACGGGTATGACTCACCGTCCAGCTTGCAAGTATTTGCGTAAAGGTCGATGTCGGTGACTTGGAGTTTCCAGTCGTTTTGGTCGAATAACATTGTTCGTACTCCTCTTGAGAAGGTGAGAACTATCGGTATCGCAGACACAGTTATGCCTACGGGTCTCCCCGCATCGGTCATTCTCAAAAGGTTTAAATAGGGTAGTGAGTAGGCGAGCTACTAACGGTTAGGTTTGATCACTCTGAACGATCAATTGAAGACACTATGATTGGAACAAACGATCAATAGGTATGTGGTTATTTGCTAATCTACGACCACCTTTACAAAGACACACAGGAATGCTTCATGCCTAAATTAGCTATTAGCATATTGCTTTACTTGGCCTGCTTCTATGCAGTTGGATACGGAGCTGGATATATAACAGGTGGGATAACTTGGCACACACTGTATATGCTTGAACGTATAATCACCGTAGCTTTATTTGCATTCGTTCCAGTATTTATCTTTTCAGTTTTATTAAACTCACCTAGAAGACAAGGAATAATAAAATCACTTTCTGTTGCAGCAATTAATATAATTCCTTCAGCTATCGCAATCCTTGTAGGATTTACTGACGCAGTGACCAGAGAATTTCTTACTTACTTTCTCGGTTAACTGACATATTGCGAATGACCAACTGTTCTATTAGCTCATTACGGGAATAAAATGGTCGGTCATTCGTAGCCTCTTTATCCACACCAAGCATCGACAATAGAATAGAAGTGGGAAGACCCCGGTAACGCAGGGTTAAACGGCCCTCAGGTGTGCGTGGGTCAATCATAGCCATTGTTAAAGTCTCCACTCACAGCGACCGACACGTAGCTCCTCAAACTCCTCTTTCGAGACGAGTTGTCCAGCCCTGTAGTGCGATACAGTGTGCTTCTTAATGAATGCCTTAGAGTCCGGCGAGATGTCATCCGAAGATGTTACAGCGGCCTGTACGGTGGAACTGGAGGTCATAGACACAAAGGCATCCGCTACAGCTATTCCGTACTCAAAGTCCAGCCACTCGCCAAACTTGATAGCCGCTACCGGGTCAGCAAGCCATGACGTACCGAGGCGACCCATATCGACTTTCTTTATGCCGCCATTTTTCGGCGTTATAAAGTAGCGACCTGTTTTAGTGCGGGCGAATCGGTAAACCATGGTCGACTCGGTGTCTTCTACCTTACCAATCTGGATACCGACCCGGCGTATCTCATCCAGTCGGAACAATCCGTCCTGACTGGTGAGGTCCTGACCGAAGATATGGATGGTGTATTCTTGTTGAGACATTTACGTGTACTCCTTTTGTTTGCACCCTGAAGTCGCACCCTACTGACCTACTCAAGCCCCCACGTAAAGGGAGACCAGCAGGCAACAGGACGCAAACAGAATGACTTGAGGTAATTGTGTTGTGGTCTGCGATGACCATAGAGACGAAGGTGCGACAGCGTGTCAGGACGACCAGATGGTGAGCGGTGATAGACTCAAGTCAAAATGAAGACACGAGAACGCTAACGGGCTGGAGGTCTGACAGAGGCTGTCTTGCTAGCCTTGGTATGGGAGAGCTTCCGCATGTCCTGACGCATCAGGCTCAGAGGCGGCTAGCCGGTCTCTCTACAGTGAGGGTTTATTCGGTTCTACACTTGAAGTCATCAGACTACTGGTTTGCTAGCGACTCCATGCGATGCCTCATGCGCTTCTATACAAGTAGACTTGATGGTCCGGGTCAGGACCTTAGTTGGGAAGACACGATGCTGGAAGACGCCTTGTGGATATCGTCTGGGGCATCGTGTTACTGAAGTCTAACTACAGGTTTCTTATTGGAATTGTGATAACACAATCCATCAAAGAGGACTCTAGTCAAGCCATAGCAACAATGGGTCTCCTCCAGCCTGCTGGTCATCTCAAAGCCCAAACCTCAGACACCACTGGTCAACCTCTTTGAGTTTCCGCCTGTCCACAATGGGTGTCAGACCTCAGCAATGATGTCTTGGTTCTTCAGTTATCCGCGCAGCGATTATCGCAGAGCCAACTTAAAGTCGGATGCGGTCTTCTGCTCCCCGCCTGTCAAAAGGGAAGATAACCTACGTTAAAGAGAATGGTCTCAGGCGCAAGGTGATTTAACACTAGGCGTATGCGGATGGTTTCCAATCGGTCCGCTACCGGAAGCCTGAGACTTAATGAATGTGGGTCGAGGAACTAAGGGTCCCCCTCCTATAGTGAGGGTATAATGCTTGCTAATTGTAACTCTTGTAAACTATATCAATTATAATATTTCGCAGAACCATATCTATCCTTAAAATGCTAGTTAAGCCCCTACGTTCAGGCGCTAGGCCACATTGACACCCCACTGACCCCGAAAGCTAACATCAGGTTTCTACGCTCGGCTGCCGGGAGGTCCTCTTCAGAAGGCCTGTAACCGTTATCATAAATCTCATGGTCAATATGCTTTGCCATCTCTATGTATTTCTTAAGGAGGTCGGCAGTTAATCCCCGGAATTGTTCGGAGTTTACCGCCAAGACACCTCTTGCAATATCGTCTTGGTTATCCAAATGATCCGCAGAGAAATTAAAGCTGGAAGTGTACGAATCGCCGTGAGCAATTGCATCTCTTACCTCAAGACACTCTTTGATAATTTGATAAGGCCTTGTCCCCATATAATTAGTAAAGCCGCACAATTTTAACGTTTTCTTGTGCATTGTCTTTCTGCACTCTGGTTTCGTCTTATCGTAACCGGGGTCAACCTGTTTTCTATAGAAGATGAACATAGCCTCAATAGCAAAGGCAGTGAATATGATACCTGTACGATAATGGTGCTCACGCTCCCACTCCTCGGTCGCCAGACCTGCTAACCCCAAACAGGTTTCAGCAGTAATCATACATTCATATGACGGCTTATTTTCTTTACGGACTTTAAACTCTTTAACCATTACGATTCTCCACTCACATCCCTACCAGTGCCAGATTTAGCGCATCAGCCAGACGTCCAACCGCGTGCCCCTTCCCGTACAGGTCGTAAGTGATTGACTGCGAGCTATGACCTAAGATGCCCTGAGCGTCCACCAGATTGACACCACGCTCTTTCATGCGGGTCGCCAGCCAATGCCTCAGACTATGAAGCGAGACGTTATCAGCGCCCGGCAGAGCTTCAGTCAGGACCCTTGAGTTAAACCAGCTAGAGTAGGCGCTCGGTGTCATCCCGAAGAGAGGACCATCATCAGGCTGGGCGTCTACCCACGACAGGAAGGACGTCAGGTCAAACCCATGCGCTCCGTTGGTCAGCGGTACAAGTCGGACTGAATGCTTGTTCTTTACGGACTTCCCGTCCCCATCTTCATTGATGTCGATACAAACCATATCGTCGATAGTAACAATGTCACGTTTAGTCAGGTGGCAGACCTCAGCAGACCGTGCGCCCGTGACCACAGAGACCAAAGTCGCCCATCTGCGAGCCTCAGAGGTCGTGTGAGCGGTATGTCGTGTGAACTGATACTCAGCCTCTACCCGGACAAGAAGTCTCTCCAGCTCCTCGTCAGTGAATGCTCTACGCTTGGAGTCGACATCCTTGGTTAACTTCATGCGCTCAATCGGGTTGCGGCCTTTAAGTTGCCCATTCATCAGACCATAGTCCAGACACATCTTCGCCTTGGTCAGTAGCTTGTTAATCGTCGACGGTCTCACCTCAGCAGACAGCATAGCGTCCCTCACTGCCAGCCACTCAGAGCGGGACATCAGGTCCATGCCAGAAGTAAGGAACCGGGATACGGTATTCAGTGAGGACGAGAGGTCCTTGTAGCTAGATGCCTTCAAGGTCTGGACCTTCTCAGCCAGCAGTGAGGACACAAGCTCAGAAAAACTACAGATAGCAGTAGTGACTTGACGCTCCTGCGTGAATACTTCTGGGCTGACCCCCTGCTCGTTACTCAGAATTGACGTAGAGCCGCCTATAGTTGAGTAATCTGTAGGGTTATTATCATCACCACCACTAACTAGCTTAATCAGACCGGAGGTATCGCCAGTGTCTACGCGCTGCTGCGCTGCGGTCAGGACTTCCAGCGCCAACCTTATGCCTTTCTGCTGGTCCAGACTCAAGGCTTGCGTGGCGGCTAGCTCTCTCAGGTTCGACTTCTCGTCGACCAGAGTAGCGACATCTACCCCATTCCAATAATCATCACTAGCGTCTGTCAGGAACTGCTCAGCCATGACCCGGAGGTGGGCTGTAAGAGCCTGTAGTGAGACTTCCGGCTCATCCAACATGAATGCCTTAGCTGTAGCGGCTAGCTCTCTCTGACGCATGACGGCGACTCTCCTGTCTGTACTCCGGGTCGATACTGAAAGAAATGGCTTGGTGTCCCCTTTAAGCCGTAGACGGATAGTATACCGACCATTGGCTCTGCGGACTACTTGCGGGACTGCAAGGTCCTTGATTTGTGTCAGCCTTGTGTCAGGACTTGGGGTGTAGACTTGCCCATACAGATAGGGAGAGCCAGAGAAAGAACTGGATGGATACACAGTATTATCATGATTAATGTCAGTCATATCAGGGCCTTAAGTAGCGTTAAGTCAACTACTTCAAGTCCGTCCATCCGTCTGACAATGGAGTCCATCTGGAACTACGCGGGCAATACCATCATCAACCAGCACTCCGATATCAATAAAACCCACGATATCCTGCAGGATGAAAGCAAGTGCGAAATGATTGTCGTCATCGACAATTTCATGACCTCGTCAGCGAAGTATGCCGATATCGTGCTGCCGGACCTGATGACCGTCGAGCAGGAAGATATCATTCCTAACGATTATGCGGGAAATATGGGCTACCTGATTTTCCTCCAGCCCGTGACCGCGCCGAAGTTCGAGCGTAAGCCGATCTACTGGATCATGAGCGAAGTGGCGAAACGCCTCGGGCCGGATATCCATCAGAAATTCACCGAAGGACGCACGCAGGAACAGTGGCTGCAGTTCCTGTATGCCAAAATGCTCGCGAAAGATCCTCAGCTTCCGTCATATGACGAGCTGAAAAAAATGGGCATCTATAAGCGCAAAGATCCGAACGGACACTTCGTGGCCTATAAAAAATTCCGCGAGAACCCTGAAGCCAATCCGCTGAAAACGCCATCGGGCAAGATTGAAATTTACTCCAGCAAGCTGGCAGAGATTGCGGCCACCTGGGAGCTGGCAAAAGATGAGACCATCAGCCCTCTGCCCGTCTACGCATCGACCTTTGACGGCTGGGACGCACCCGAGCGCGCGCAGTTCCCGCTGCAGCTTTTCGGGTTCCACTTCAAAGCCCGTACCCACTCGAGCTACGGTAACGTCGACGTGCTGAAAGCGGCCTGCCGCCAGGAGGTGTGGCTTAATCCTGTCGATGCCGAAAAACGCGGCATTAAGAACGGCGATACGGTGCGCGTCTTTAATAGCCGCGGCGAGGTGCGAATTGAAGCGAAAGTCACGCCGCGCATCATGCCCGGCGTGAGCGCCATGGGCCAGGGCGCCTGGCACGATGCCAATATGAGTGGCGATCGTATCGACCACGGCTCCTGCATCAACACGCTGACGACCCATCGTCCTTCTCCGCTGGCAAAAGGCAACCCGCAGCACACCAATCTTGTGCAGATTGAGAAAGTGTAGAGGGTGAAACACGAGACCCTGGTTTATTCTGTGGTCAGTATTATCGGTTAACACAGTCGCGCGGGCGTCATCCGCGCGAGCAAGGAAGGTTTAATGAAAGACGTCTCACATAGTGAATCGTTCGCGTTCAGCGCCCGGGTGCTGGGCGCGCTGTTTTATTTCGCTCCGGACAGCGAGCAGGCCGCGCCGCTGGTGAAAGCGCTCACCGCTGGCGAATGGGTTCAGGACTGGCCTCTGCCTGCAGAAACGCTGCAGCCCGTTGCCGATACGTTTGCCTCATCTTCCGATGAGCCGCTGGCGGACGCCTGGCAACGGCTGTTTATTGGTCCGTATGCCCTGCCCGCTCCGCCGTGGGGTTCCGTCTGGCTGGACCGTGAGTCCGTATTGTTTGGCGACTCGACCCTCGCGCTGCGCCAGTGGATGCGTGAGAACAATATCGCGTTTGAGATGCAGCAGAATGAGCCGGAAGATCATTTTGGTACTTTGCTGCTGCTGGCGGCGTGGCTTGCCGAGAATGGCCGCGAAGCAGAGTGCGCTCAGCTTCTGGCGTGGCACCTGCTGCCGTGGAGCACCCGCTTCCTGTCGGTGTTTGTGGAAAACGCCGGGCATCCCTTTTATACCGCGCTGGGCAGACTTGCTCAGCTAACGCTCGCGGACTGGCGAGCCGGGCTGCTTATTCCGGTTGCGGAAAAAACGCTGTATCTCTAAGGGATGCGGCTTGCTCGCGGTTGGCGGGCAAGCCTTTAGCTTATACCTCGCTACCTGATTCACTCGCACTCTCTTTGCTTTGAATGAACCGAAGTGCCAGATAGAGGTCTGGCGCCAGAATCATGTCATCATCATTCATTGTTGGCCGGCTATCTTTAAACCAGCGCGTTAATTCCGTTTTTCTGCCCGCAAGGATTAACGTAATCTGTCGACCTTTCAGATCGCGCTTTAACTCATTTATGGTTGCCAGAACGCTGATGTCTGAATAGGTGAAGCAAGCAACGGCATCAATGACCACCCATTTAGGCTGTACTGCTGCACCATCAACCAGGTTCAATACCCGACGTTTAAAATAAGCCACGTTAAAATAGGTCAACGGTGAGTTAAATCGATACATCAGCACGCCCGGGACCATTTTAATATCGGTTGTATTACCTAATGAGTGAATCATGCCATCGTCGTCAGTTCCCAGTAAGTGCTCAGAGGGACGAAACACCGTACGCAGGAACTGTAACAGGCCAAGCAACACCGCAAGGCCGATCCCCTGGATAACGCCGATAATTAACACACAGCCAAACGTGAAAAAGGCCAGGCGAAATGCCTGTTTATTTCTACGCCTCAGGTTCCATAACCCGCGCAGATCAATTAATGACCAGGATGCGTACATCAAAACAATACCTAATGCAGATACCGGAATAAATTGTAATGGCTGAGTGAAAAACACCACTACGATACCGATGAGTAAGGCTGCGACGATGGAAACCAGCTGGCTTTTCCCACCCACTGAATCATTAACCGCGGTCCGGGAATCGGCTCCACTGATAGCAAACCCCTGAGATAATCCCGACATGAGGTTCGCAATCCCCAGCGCCCGGAACTCTGCATCAGCATTAATTTCATAGCCATTTTTCGCGGCGAAACTGCGGGCGGTCAGCATCAGGCTGACAAAACTGACCAACGCCAGGTTCAGCGCCGGGATCACTAAATCACGCATCGGACCGGGCTGGAACGCGCCCCAGTTAACGACGGGTAAACCAGGCTGGAAGCCTTCTCCCCCAATAGTGGCAATACCATACTGTTGTGCAGATGTCGCCCATACCAGTAGCGTTGTCATCACAATGGCAATCAACGGTGCTGGCCAGTGGCTGCGATACGTTTTGATCGCCATTAAAATAATTAACGTTAAAAGCGATATGCCAACGGTTAATAAATGGCTTTCTGAAAGACGGCCTGGCAAGGCCATTATTTTCTCAATAACCTGCGCTTCGTCGAGTTTTATCCCCAACACCTTGCCTAATTGCCCGACAATAATCGTCACGGCAACGCCATTAAGCAAACCCGTAAGGATTGGATGAGAAAGCAGATCGGCAAGTGCGCCCAGGCGGAATTTACTGGCAAGCAGGCACCACCCACCCATCATCAACGTCATGATAATGGTCAGCTGCCAGTGCAGTTCGGGATTACCTGCAGAAAGAGGAAACACGACGGCTGCAATCACCGCGCAGGTCGTGGCATCAGGGCCCACAATAAGCTGACGTGAAGAACCAAAGAGTGCATACGCTATCATCGGTAAAACGCAGGAATAGAGCCCCACTATTGCCCCAACACCCGCCAACTCAGCATAAGCAATAGCCACCGGAAGCGCGACAGCCGCAACGGATAAGCCAGCTTTAACATCATTTTTTAGCCAGCTTTTATCGTAGGCTAACAAAGTTTGTAAACCTGGCATGTAGTTTAACAATTGTTTTCCGAACACGTTGTTCTCCGGACAGGAATATTAGCCACGTCATGCTGGCACACTTCTCAGTGAGGTTCTGGCTTTCAAATGCTCCGGATTAAGGCCGCCACTATTCAGAATCTAATAACAGTTCAACTATTTATTATTCTGACTGGTGTTAAACATAGTTCAAAAACGACCGCTTGTGACTATTCTTCGCATGGGAACGTATCGGCTTCAGGAGAATAATGCTGACAAACGCATGCCAGCTTATGCCCGTCAGGATCGCGCAGATAGGCAACATAAAAATCGGGGCCGTACGCGGTTCGTGTCCCTGGCATGCCTTCACTCTTTCCTCCCGCAAGAAGGCCTGCTGCATGGAAACGTCTGACAAGCTCCGCGTTAGCTGCACGGAATGCGAACATGATCCCGTTTCCCGCCGTTGCGGGTTGTCGGTCAAAGGGAGGACAAATACAGAAGCTAAACCCCTCATCTGGATTATTTTCATCTCCCCACATTGCCCAGTCCTTGGTCCAGGCAGGCAAGCGTGAATAGCCAAGCACTTTAAAAATCGCGTCATAAAACGCCGCGGCGCGCTGAAGATCATTTGTACCTATAGTGATATAAGTCAGCATCTTGTCACATCCTCTTTGCCTTTTTCTGAACAGCGATTATACCTCAGAGGCTATGATTTTAGCGGCGGCAAAAAGGCTGATTTTCAATCGTGTAAGCGCTTGGGGTAAGGGTTCGCAGAACATGTTCTATCGTAATTTCAGCCCCCAATCCGTGACGTGAATATCTCGAGTTTTGGTATGTATGCTAAAATTTATCCAGCTGAAGATCGAAAATAGTCCTTATAATTTCAGTACGTTAGCTAAAGTGAGCGAATATGGATAATATTCCACATAAGCAGACAGATCGGAAAAGATGGCCCACATGGCTGTGGTGCGGAAGTTTTTATCTTTTTACGTTGCATTGCTCTGCAGATGAAATAAATCTGTATTCAATAAATACCGGCTCATACGTTTATCATCTGACGCATAATCGAGGACAATACACGGAGAACTTTGAAAATAAGTTCATATCCGTTGAGAGGAAATTCTCGCATACGTCGAAATACAGTCTTGTGCTAGGGACAATGAAAAACAGCTTTAATGACAGATGCCTGGCTGCCGGCGTAAGAAGAGACTGGGTTGGATGGGATAACGGTTGGGTTTTTAAAGGAATCTATGGCTATGTAGGTGAATTTTTCTTTGATACTTTCGATGATTGTGGTGACCATGGTTCATACCATGATTTTAAAAAAGCAACGGGGATAGGATTTTCGCCCTATATATATCATGGGTTCCAGTATAATTTTACGTCTTATTTTGGAATGGATGTGGGTATTATCATACCTTCCGTGTTTGTCATTACGGCACAATGGAGCTTTAGATAAATCCGTCAATGAGGTGTAGAACGGGCTGGAAATGCCGAAATGAACCGCTTCACCGTTGTCTCTTTCTGAAACCGGTACCTCTACCTGCATCTGCAGGTGAAGCCAGTCGGTCACCCTGTACTCCAGCCCGGGCACAATGATTGCCGAGCCTTTTATCTCGCCCATTCCTCGCAGCTCGTCGCTGTCGGAGCTGATGGAATCGCTGCTCACGTCTTAATCTTTACGGCCAACTCGATAGCTCAGCGCGGCGCTGTAGTCCAGGTTGCCGATGTTGTTGCCGTAACCGATCCCTCTCGTGGTGCCGATAAAAAAGCCGTTTGCCATGGCGTACTCCACCACCTGAGCCGCACTGACGCGGGTTTTATCGGAACCCGAGTAGCGCGGCGCGACGTCCACGCCGCCCCCCAGCGTTAAGACGTTACCCTGACTCTGTTCTGCCGCCAGCGCAGGCATGGCCAGTAACGCCAGAACGAAGCCCGGCACGAGGTTTTTCAGGCTGCGGCCCGAAAGTAAATGGGGGAACGTATGACGAAGTTCGATGTTTCTCATTAAAGAAGCCCTTTTGGATTCAAATGACGATGCATGCGGTTAACCGCCAGAACGCCCATTTTGAATACCGACCCTAAGGTTCTTATGAGCCGAAAATGAAGAAACACTGAAGCGCGAGCAGGCGCTGTAAACCGGGCTGGTTTCCTGATACCGTTTTTTTCTTAAGATGTTCTTCATTCACGGTTGATACAGTTGCCAGTGTGAAAATTTTACTAATCGAAGACGACCTGGATCTCGGCAACGGCGTACGTATCGCCCTCTCGGATCAAGGATTTGACGTCATATGGGTACGCCGCAAAGAGGATGCGCTGCATCAGCTGGACGTCTGCGTGCCGGAACTTATTTTGCTCGACCTGGGGCTGCCCGACGGCGACGGCATGAGCCTGATGGCGCGTTTGCGCCAGCAGCTCAAGGGGATCCCGGTCATCATCCTGACGGCGCGAGGTACGCTGCAGGATCGCCTGTGCGGGCTGGATGCCGGTGCGGACGACAAATCCCCTCACTCTGACGTGGAGGTCACCCTCTTCACGCCAGCCAGCGGCTGGAACTTCTTTATCTATCTGAACTCACGCGGTTACTACATCCTGCCGCTGCTGGTCTGCTTCCCTTTTCTTCTGTTTCCCGCGTGGCTGTCAATCCGCATTGCGATGCGCCCCTGGAACAAGGTGGTCAATGAAATTACGCTACGCACGCCTGACGATCTCTCCCCTTTAAAAGCCGTTCCCGGACACAGGGAGCTTCGCCAGATGGTGGATGCGATCAATGACTTCCTTGCCAGAGTGCGTGAAAGCGCGGAAAGGGAACGGGTTTTCATTGCGGATGCCGCGCACGAGCTGCGTACCCCCCTCGCGGCGATGCGCATCAACGTGGAAGCGCTGCAGTCCTGGGTCATTAGCGAGAGCCAGCAGGAGCTGCTTGCGGGGGTGATTCGCAGCAACAGCCGGGCAGCGCGTCTCGTCAACCAGCTGCTTCTGATGATGCACAGCGAAGCGCGCATTGATACGGAAATGGAGACCGTGCCGCTGACGACGCTCATCCAGGAGCGAATGGCCGAGCTGGAACCGCTGGCCTCTGCGCGCAGGATAGAACTGGAATTCTTCGCCGAGGATGACATCTGGATCCCCGGCGTCAGGGAACGCCTGGTGTCGCTTATTGATAACCTCATTGAGAACGCCGTGAAGTACAGTCCCGAGGGCGGGCGGATTCAGGTCGACGTCTGCACATCAGATGGCTTCGCGCGGCTTCGCGTTTCAGATGCAGGGCCCGGTATTCCGGTTGAACTCCGGGAGCGTGTGTTCGACCGGTTTTTCCGCGACCCCAATCAGGTGCAAAGCGGGAGCGGGCTGGGTCTTGCCATCGTCAAAGCGGTGGCGCAGCAACACAACAGCAGCGTAAACCTGAGTACTTCCGCTGAAGGTGGCCTGATGGTGACGGTTGACTTCCCGAACCGCACGTTTTGCTAAATCAGAACAGGGGGTTCGATCGCAAATGCCGCAGATTGCTTCAAAATAATTACCGTATTTGTTATATTGTTGTTTATTGCTTATTCACCTCTGCGGTGCCAAAAAGAACAAGATTCACCGCAACCCAGGACAGAGAAATGTTAGATTACCGCTTCCCGACAGCTTTGCAGATGGTTCTCAGCGTAGCGATGGCGGAGCAATTGGGTGAACGTTCTACGAGTGCGATTCTGGCCTACGGCCTGGAAGCGAACCCGAGCTTCATCCGCAAATTGATGGTTCCGCTGACGCGTGACGGCATTATCGTCTCAACGCTTGGCCGTAACGGCTCAATTCATCTTGGTCGCCCGCCGGAAGAGATCACCCTGCGCGACATCTACCTTTCGGTTATCGAAGATAAAAAGCTGTGGGCGTCGCGCCCTGACGTGCCGGCCCGCTGCGTGGTCAGCGCTAACGCCTGCTGGTACTTCAAATCGATATCCGAAGAAGCCGAGGAGGCTTCGTTAGCGGTACTGGCCCGCCATACCGTGGCAAGCGCCCTCGACGCGGTCAAAAACGCCGACAGCAGCGGATGGGATCCGCTCCCCGACCTTATTGCCCAGTATCAAAAAACGTCGTAACGATCTTGCTGGCTGGCGCTGCGCTTACCCGGCCCATATTCAGATGTAAAAAAAAACCGCCTTCACAATGAAGGCGGTTTTTTATTATCTGCAGCATTCCTACGCGGGCAGAACGTCCCTTTCCTCTTTTTTCCCGCGCGTCACGAATTTACGCAGCGTCACGTAAAACACCGGCGTCAGGAACAGACCAAACAGCGTCACGCCCAGCATCCCGGAGAAGACCGTGATCCCGGTGACGCCGCGCACTTCTGCGCCCGCGCCGTGGCCGAGGATCAGCGGAATAGTCCCGGCAATAAAGGCGATGGAGGTCATCACAATCGGACGTAAACGCAGGCGGCACGCCTCCAGCGCGGCTTCCATAATGCCTTTGCCCTGAATTTCCAGCTCGCGGGCAAACTCCACGATAAGAATCGCGTTTTTACACGCCAGCCCCATCAGCACCACCAGCCCCACCTGCACGAAGACGTTGTTATCGCCACCGGTCAGCCAGACGCCAAACAGCGCGGAGAGCATGGTCATCGGCACGATAAGGATCACCGCCAGCGGCAGCGTCCAGCTTTCATACAGCGCCGCCAGGACCAGGAACGCCAGCAGCACCGCGACCGGGAAGACGATCAGCGCCGTGTTGCCCTGCGTCGCCTGCTGGAAGCTCAGGTCCGTCCATTCAATGTTCATCCCGTTTGGCAGGATCTGCTTAGACATGGCGTCCAGCTGCGTCATCGCCTGCGCAGACGAAAGCACGCGCGGGTCGGCATCGCCAATCAGATCTGCCGCCGGGTAGCCGTTGTAGCGGATCACCGGATCCGGGCCGTAGGTGGTCGTGATTTTCACCATGCTGCCAATCGGCACCATTTCGCCCTGGCTATTACGGGTGCGCAGATTCGCAATATCTTCCACGCTGTCGCGGAACTGTCCGTCGGCCTGCGCCATCACGCGCCAGGTACGGCCGAACTGGTTGAAGTCGTTCACGTACGACGAGCCAAGATAGGTTTGCAGCGTACCGAAAAGATCGGTCAGCAATACGCCCTGCGCTTTCGCCTTATCACGGTCTACCTGCACGTCCAGCTGCGGAACGTTAGCCTGGTAGGTTGAGATCGGGAAGTGCATTCCCGGCGTCTGCATAATCGCACCGGACATGGTGTTCACCGCATTTTGCAGCGCGCCATACCCCAGACCGCCGCGATCCTGAATGTACAGGGAATAGCCCGACCCCTGACCCAGCCCTAAAATCGGCGGTGGCAGAATGGAGAAGCCAAAACCTTCCTGAATTTGCGCGATTTTCGCGTTGATCTCAGCGTTAATTTCCGCCGCAGTATGTTTGCGCTGATCGAACGGCTTCAGGCCAAAGAAGACCGTCCCGGTATTCGGCGTGTTGGTGAACTGCAGCGCGTTCAGCCCCGGGAACGCAACCGCGTAGTCCACGCCTTCGGTATTCATCCCGATTTCGCTCATTTTGCGGATCACCGCGTCGGTGCGCGCCAGCGAAGAACCTTCCGGCATCTTCACGCCGCCAATCAGGTACAGCTTATCCTGTGTCGGAATAAACCCGCCGGGAACCGCTTTAAACATCACGCCAGCGGCACAGAGCAGCAGCAGATACACCACAAATACCGAGCCGCGTCGTCCCAGCGTTTTGCCCACCAGCCCCTGATAGCCGTTCGAGCTGCGGTGGAAAAAGCGGTTAAACGGACGGAAAATCCAGCCGAACAGACGATCGATAAGCCGGGTCGGGAAATCCTTCGGCGCGCCGTGCGGTTTTAACAGCAGTGCCGCCAGCGCCGGAGAGAGCGTCAGCGAGTTAATAGCGGAGATGACCGTGGAAATCGCGATCGTCACCGCAAACTGCTTGTAGAACTGCCCGGTCACGCCCGAGAGGAACGCCATCGGAACAAACACCGCGCACAGCACCAGCGCAATCGCGATAATCGGCCCGGACACTTCGCGCATCGCCTGATGCGCCGCCGCAAGCGGCGCAAGCCCCTCTTCTATGTTTCGCTCGACGTTTTCCACCACCACGATGGCGTCGTCCACCACGATACCGATGGCCAGCACCAGCCCGAACAAGCTCAGGGTGTTCAGCGAGAAGCCGAGCAGGTAGAGAATGCTGAAGGTACCCACCACCGAAACCGGCACCGCGATCAGCGGAATGATCGACGCGCGCCAGGTTTGCAGGAACAGGATCACCACCAGCACTACCAGCACCACCGCTTCCAGCAGCGTTTGCACGACCGCACGGATGGAGTCGCGCACGAAAACGGTTGGATCGTAAGGTGCCGCCCACTTCATATCTGCCGGGAAGCGCGTGGACAGTTCGTCCATTTTCGCGCGCACCGCGTTAGACAAATCAATGGCGTTCGCCCCCGGCGACTGGAAGATACCAATCCCGACCGCGTCTTTATTGTTCAGCTGGGAACGCAGCGCATAGCTGCCGGACCCCATTTCGATACGCGCCACATCGCGCAGGCGGACGACCGTACCGTCCTGCGTCGTTTTCAGGACAATATTGCCGAACTCTTCTTCGGTATGCAGACGCCCTTGGGCGTTAATGGAGATCAGGAAATCGCTCTTTTTCGGCAGCGGCTCGGCGCCAAGCTGCCCGGCGGACACCTGCACGTTCTGCTCCTGCATCGCCGTGACCACGTCCGACGCGGTCAGCCCGCGGGCCGCCACCTTGTTGGGATCCAGCCAGACGCGCATCGCGTACTCGCCCGAGCCGAAAATCTGGATCTGGCCGACGCCGGGCAGGCGCGCCAGCTCGTCCTTCACCTTCAGCGTGGCGTAGTTACGCATATACAGGGAGTCGTACTTACCGTTGGGCGAAAACAGATGCACCACCAGCGTTAGCGTCGGGGACTGTTTCTGGGTGGTAATCCCCAAACGCCGCACGTCTTCCGGCAGACGCGCTTCGGCCTGCGCGACGCGGTTTTGCACCTGCACCTGCGCCTGATCCGGATCGGTACCCGGACGGAAGGTGACGGTGGTGACCAGCACGCCGTCGGAGCCCGCGACGGACTTCATGTACATCATGTTCTCAACGCCGTTGATCGCCTCTTCAAGCGGCGTCGCCACGGTCTCGGCAATCACTTTCGGGTTAGCGCCCGGGTACTCCGCGCGCACCTGCACGCTTGGCGGCACGACGTCAGGATATTCGCTCACCGGCAGCAGCGGGATGGCGATTAACCCTGTGATAAAAATCAGAATCGACAGCACCGCGGCAAAAATCGGCCTGTCGATGAAAAAGCGGGAAAAGTCCATGGGTAGGATTCTCAGGTCAAGGGATCAGTTGAGGGCGCTGGTGGCGGTCATGGCAACGGTTTTCGCGTTAACCGGCATCCCCGGCATAAACACTTTTTGTAAACCCTCGACGATGACTTTATCGCCAGGGTTCAGCCCCTGCCGCACGATGCGTAAACCGTCTGCCAGACGGCCCGGCGTGATGTCGCGGCGCTGCGCTTTCCCCTCTTTATCGACGATATAGACGTACTTACGATCCTGATCGGTCAGCACAGCTTTGTCGTCGATAAGCGTGGCTTTGAACTCCGCGCTGCCCGGCAGGCGTACGCGGGCAAAAAGTCCCGGCGTGAACTGACGCTGCGCGTTATCCAGCAGCGCGCGCATACGGATGGTGCCGGTACTCGGCGTCAGCTGGTTATCCAGGAAGTCCACTTTGCCCTGGTGGGGATATCCCTCCTCGCCCGTCAGGCCAATCTCAACCGGAAGCGCCGTGTGATTGCTGGAAGCCCCCTGCCCGCTGCGGGCCAGATTCTGGTAGTGAAGATAGGTCGACTCGTCCACGTCAAAGTAGACGTAAACCGTTTTCTGCGAGACCAGCGTGGTGAGGACGCTGGCGGTGTCACCCGCCGTCACCAGGTTTCCGCTGGTGATCAGCGCCCGGCTGGCGCGACCGTCGATAGGCGCGGTGACTTTGGTGAAGTCCAGGTTGAGCTGCGCGGCGTCAACCGCCGCCTGCGCGGCACGAATATCGGCCTGCGCCTGAGTGGCGGCCGAACGACGCTGCTCCCACTCTTCGCGGGAGACAACGTTGGTATTGACCAGCTTATCGGTACGATTAGCCTCACTTTGCGCCAGGCTGGCCTGCGTTTTAGCTCTCGCCAGGTTCGCCTGCGCCTGTTCCAGCGCCGCGCCATAGGTTCGGTCATCAATCGTGAACAGCACCTCGCCCTTCTTCACTTCCTGGCCGTCGGTGTAATTCACTTTATCAATGTAGCCGGAAACGCGCGGACGGAGCTGAACGCTCTCCACCGCTTCAATCCGGCCATTAAAGCTATCCCACTGGCTAATGGATTTCACCACCACGTCAGCAGCGCTGACGGCGGGCGCAGGCGGCGCGGCGTTTTGCGCGACGCTGTTATCGCATCCGACAAGCAGCACGGAGAGCAACATGACCCCCAGCGCGTTCAGATGAAAGTTACCCCAGGTTTTTTGCAGGCTCATTATTTTTATTCCGGTAGTTGTCGCCGCCGGGCAAGACGCAGCAGGAGGCACTGCGCCACTTCCTTTGTCCGGTGGCTATCTCAAGGCCATTTGTGTCGTTCATCGCCACAAAACTGTAACAGTTGCGAATACACTATCGCGGCGATTGTAGGAAGGCGCTTAACTAAGTGCAAGAATAATTGTTGCACTTTATGTGCTATTTGAGCGGATGTGAAAAGACCCGTTTCGGTCAGGGATTTAAATGCAACAATAAAACTTGCAATTAATACAAAAAAGCGCCACCTTTTAATGCAACAGACAAAGATACTTTTTGACAGGCAGCGTGGGAGTAACCAGATGAACACTGGCGCATTTATGCATGATTTACTCGACTGGATCGACAACAACCTGGATAGCCGTCTGGACATTGAGTCCGTCGCCAGGCGGTCCGGCTACTCAAAATGGCACCTCCAGCGCCTCTTCAAAGAGCATACGGGCTATCCCCTCGCCGGGTATATTCGCGCGCAAAAGCTGCAAAAATCGGTTGAGCGCTTAACCCGCAGCGATGAGCCTATTCTAAACGTGGCGATCGCGCTGGGCTTCGACTCCCAGCAGTCCTTCAACCGCAGCTTTAAGCGTCAGTATGGTCAGGCGCCTGGGGCATGGCGGCGGAGTATGGGTGGCCCGGAAACACAGCAGCTTCGCCAGTAATGCATATTTTGCTGCAACATCGATCTGTTGCTGCTATACTGTATATAAATACAGTATAGCGAGGTGCACGATGGCTGTTGAAACAAAATTTGTTGTCGTAAGAAAAGGTGAAGAGAAAATGACATTTGCCAGTAAGAAAGAGGCTGACGCTCACGACAAGCTGCTGGATATGGCAGACGCGTTCACCGACTGGCTGTTGCAAAGCGGAATGCAGATGGATGAAACGCAGGCTGAAAATCTTGGCCTGTATCTCGCCGAGCAGAAAGAAACAGTGCAGCATATTCTGCGTACCAGCAAGCTTCCCGATCTCAATGCTCCAGCTGCAACGGATAAAACAGAATCCGATGCGGCTGACACGAAAAAAATCAGGGCTGTGAAAGCGGCCTGATCGTCAGACAATCATCACGATCCGGAAGCCGTAAGCAGTAATTTGCTTACGGCTTTTTTAGTCAGAACATGATTTTGCTAATAAAAATGACGATCCTGAACTGCTTATGGAAGTGGCCCACTGGTGGATTATGGAGATGAAGCTGGACCATTTTGAAAAGACAGAAAAGATCAAAAAAATTTGTTAGCCATATAGCGCCTGTGTTTAAAACAGCGTGAAAATTTGCTTAGTGACAGAAGCAACCTGTCTAAAAATTCCGTCAAAAAATCAGAACAAATAGCTGTAGTTCACGCTGGCAAACCACAGGTACGGATTATCATAGCTTCCCTTAAATTGTTCCGGTGTTTTCACGCGTGAGGACTGCATATGCAAATACGAGACGGCAAATCCAATGTTGCTTTGTGGCGTCATCTGGTACTGAGCGCCTGTCGCAAATCGCCACTCGTCGCCGGTGGGTAATGAAAGTGCAACATCATTCTGAGACTGGTATACGGTACTGTCAAACGCCACGCCTGCATTTAAGCGCCACAATTCTGTTGGGCGATACTGTAACCCCAGCGCAGTATGCCAGGAGTCTTTAAGCCGGTTTTTTCGTTCGGCATCTTGCCCAGCGACAGTGACCTGCGGACTGCCAAATTGGCTCCAGTCCTGCCAGCCCAGGTCCCCCATGATCGACCACGTTTTATTGAAATCATGTACCAGACTCAACATAACTTGCTGAGGTGCCCTGACCTGCGCAGAAATGGGAATGTCATATTCAACGTTGGGTAAATTTGGGAAGCGGACTTTGCCATCAATATTAAAGTCATATTCCGTTTTACTGGTCCACGCAATGCCCGCTCGCGTTTGATCGGTGAGCGCCATCAGTAAGCCCAGACGGTAGCTCAACGCCCAGTCATGATCGTTTTCTTTGACATCTTCATTGTCGACATCGCGTGTAAGTGAAAGGAATCCGTAATTCACATTGACGGAACCGCCAACGGACACCCGCCCGCTCAGCTTGTAGGCTAAGGATGGACTTAGGGTCATCGCGACCATTGTACTTTTTTTGATAAGCCGATCGCCGGCCCAATTACCAAAATCAATACCCAGCCCATAGTTCCCATATAAACCCACACCAGCATACAACGCATCATCGAGTTTCTGCGTGTAAAAGGCACTCGCATTTGGAAAAAATCGCATGATATCACCGGGACTTTTACGGCCCGAATCATCATCAAGGTGATAAGAAATATCCCCGTCCATTGCCTGTAATCCGCCGGTAAACATATGTTCAGGCAACCGCGTCATTCCCGCCGGGTTGGTCACTATCGTGGATGCGTCCTGAGCACGGGCAGCCTGACCAGCACCGGCAAGCGCGGTATCTTCAGACCCAATCTCATAGAAATAGAGTGCGCTGGCCTGGGTTGCCTGCGAAAAAAACAGTACAAGATAAAACAATGTCGATTTTCTCATGTGCCCTCTGCCTGCGATTAAATACCCGTTCTATTTTTCCCGTTCAGGTGCGACTGCCGGAGCGGGATACCAGTTCTCTCTAGCGACCATGACGCTTCCTTCTGGCTGCATAACAAAGTTTGGCGACATGATCTGCACATTAAATTCGTTAAAGACATCCTGAATATTGCTGAACAGCGCATTGCGCGCGATAGCCAGTGACTGCTCGGGTAGCAGCCTGACCTGAAGCTCATAGGCTATATACCAGTCCATAAGTGCCAGCTGACGCACAAGCGGCGCGGTCGTAAGATCCACACACGCTGTCCGCTTTGCGGCGAGCTCAAGCATGGCATGAAGTCGCCAGGGTGTGTCGTAGCCAATGGTGACGCTTACGGTTAGATTGAGGCTGCCATCATTATTTTGTGCGCTGAGGTTTGTTATCTTGCCACTCACCACGACAGCATTGGGTACGGTAACGACATAGTTTTCACGCGTGATAATTTTGGTGGCGAGCATACCGATTTCACTCACCTTCCCTTCGTTGTCCGCGACCCGGATGACGTCACCTTTGCGCAGAGCGCGCGAATAAATCAGTACGAGACCGCTCATGGCGTGATTCATCACGCCGGCAGATCCCAACGTCAGCATCAGACCAAAGAAGACGCTTATGCCCTTAAAGGCCAGTGAATTTGCGCCGGGAAGAAACGGGTAGGCTGCAGAAAGAGCAAATAACCACACAACAACAGAGAGCAGTTTTCTGGTTGCTCCGACGGTTTCAGGATGCAGTCCCGGAAAATGTAACCGCCCCGCTTCTACCTGATTGAGTACTATCTTCAATAATTTAAGTATAGTGGCCGTGATGATGAAAATAATGAGAACGATCAGCAAACCCGGTAAAGCTGAGACGATGGATAAGAAAATCTGACGAACGACGCGCAGAGACCAGTCACCCAACGATGTCGCCCAAACCCGCGTCCAGGGAAATAGGCTAAACGCCCAGCTAAGCCATACATAGAAAGCTAATATGCCCAGCAATATCATTAGCAAGGCGTACAAGCGGGCTTCTACAGGGCCGAGATAACGTCGCCAGTTTTTTGGGATCCATCCTCGATTTTCAGCGATCAGACGGCGACAATATCGCTTCACCCTACGCCAGGAACGCCACGCGACCCAGGCAAGCAATACAAAGGCCGCCAGCCCCACCACAGTTTTCACTGTGGCAAGCACAAGCCATCCGGTGTCATATTGATCGTGAAGCGCTTTACGTTGCGCCTCCATTCGCGTAAGCACGCGTTGCGCGGCCTGATCCAGCGTCAGGTCGTCACCTTCATCAAGATCCGCCTGCCTCAGCAGCATTAGCGGCTTGCCATTCATCACGAAAAGTTTGCCCTGCTGGTTATAACGTGTGACGGCGACAATTTTAATCGGTTCGCGGACATCTGCCTGAGTAAAATTACGCAGCGTATTGCGGATGCGTAAAACGCGTTCTTCTGGCGTTGTCAGGCCGAACTTAGCCTGAAGCATCACGATGGGGGTATGGAAGATATAGAGCGTGCGTGCTTTCTCCTGCTCCGTCGGTTCCTGTCGGGGTTCAGCAGCAAAGGTACTAAACACTAAAAGGGATATGATACACGTTAAAAAAGTAAGCACTCTCTTATTCATACCCGGCACCGAGTAGCGTGAAATTATCAGTTCTTTTACTCTGCCACCCGAGCGGCAGACGCACGATTTTCTGAGCATAGACCAGCGGTTCAGATCTGCAATATTCCTGTAAGCACCACTTCTTTCATTCAGAAAGAAGAAAATTTTCATTTCGCAAATTTATTAATAAATAAATCTAAAGATTACAAATTTGCAACGTTAACTATCCTTAAATGGCATTCGACATTTTCAGTGCCAGACGTGAATGTCCTCTAAGTACTAACGACATTCACAACCGGCATTTCTGCTAATTAATTCAGGAATATGCCATGAAAGTTCACGTAATAACCTCTGCTGTATTACTGGCATTGGCGTTTTCTCAGCCGGTATTCGCGGCCGATGCGCCTTTATCGCCGTTGATGAAACAACTCAACAACGGCAACTGGCTGGCACCGGATGAGGCGCAGACGCTCAGCGACGAGCTGTATTATCAGGATGCTATTCAGGCATACATTCAAACCTTGCCCCTTCTGAATACCATCGGTTTGCGTGATGGCTCTGAGGCCGCGTTTGGCAAAGGATATAATGTCCTGCCGATCTGGAAAGAGCGCATGGACAGCCGCGCCGTCGTGCCGACGCCAAACGGGGATGTCATTTATTCCATGAGTTACCTGGATCTGAAAGAAACAGGTCCACTGGTGATAAAAGCACCGGCAAACGTCATCGGCATGTTCACCGATTTCTTTCAGAAAACCATTACCGACGTAGGTGCTATAGGCCCGGACCGAGCCAGAGGTGGTTTATATTTGCTGTTACCGCCTGATTATGAAGGCCCGGTGCCTCAGGGTTACTACGCATTTAAATCATCGACTTATAACGTATTCTTGTTCTTCAGGACCATAATGGGAAAAGGTGACGGTAAGCCTGACCCGGTTCCTGCGGTAAAAAATGCCGAAACGACGCGTATTTATCCGCTCTGGGATGTAGAGAAAGAGGTCAAGCCGATGCAGTTCCCGGACGCCAGCGGCAAGCGCGTCAATATGATGTATCCCACCGACGCCAGTTACTGGCAGAAACTCAAAGCCTTCGTCGATTACGAGCCTCTAACGGCGATTCCGGAGGAGACACGAAGCGCATTGTTAAGTATCGGGATGGTTAAAGGGAAACCTTTCGCGCCGACAGCGAAGCAGCAGGAAATGCTCAACAAAGCGGTCGTCACAGCGCCTCGCATGATTCTGGCTCGCCGACAGGTTGGACGTGATGACCAGCGGCAGCTTTACTACAAAGACAGGCAGTGGGAAACCTCATGGGCGGGTGCAACAGCAGAATGGATGCAATACGGCACGCTTGATGCTAACCAACGTGCAGCCTTCTTCCAGATTGCCTATTCCAGCGCGGCCGCAATGGTAATGCATACCACCGGGGCGGGGTCGAAATATCCTTTCGCGACCAAAGACAATTCCGGTAAATTCCTGAACGGCAGCAATACCTACAAACTGCATCTGCCACCAAATCCGCCAGCTGCGCTGTTCTGGGCGGTAACGGCCTACAACATCACCGATGGCACTATGCCTGAAACAGATCAGTTACTTCCTTCCACCAATGGTTACTACAACATCCCGAAAAACAATGACGGCTCAATCGATCTCTGGTTTGGCCCAAACAAACCTGACGGCGTAGAGGACAGTGCGTTTATTAAAACCGTTCCTGACCGTAATTTCCTCGTTGCCCTTCGCCTGTATGGTACAGAAGACGGTTTCTACGATCAGACTTGGGTACCTGACGATCTGGTTCAGACCAACAAATAATTGAGAGAAAATATGAATAAACGTTACCTCCCTCTCTTTGTTGCGCTGACACTTAGCGCAGGCGTACATGCACAAAGTGCACCGTTGACCATCCCACATCCAACCAAGTTTGATCAGCTAACTCAACCATCTGCTGATGTAACGATGCCTGAAAGTTATGTTAAAGCAATTGCACAGCAGGCCTACATCTGGGGCTGGCCAATGGTGAACCAGTTCAACCGTCGGGAAACTATCGCCAAAGCGCCCTATCCCGCGCTTAATGGTGGAATGGTCCCCGTCGCGCCAATGGGTCAACTCAGCATGCTGACAGACTACATTAAGCCTGAAGAAACCTTCGTTACCTGCCCCAATCAGGATGTTGCATATGGCCTGGGCTTCTTCGAGTTAGATAAAGAGCCCATAGTCATCCAGGTACCGGATTTTGGCGAGCGTTTCTGGGTTTATGCTATCTATGATGCCCGCACGAACCAGATTGGTAATGTCGGTAAGCCTTACGGCACGAAGCCAGGATTCTATTTATTAGTCGGGCCGAACTGGAAAGGCGAAACGCCGAAGGGTATTGAAGGGGTCATTCGTTCCTCAACAGAAATGGCTAACGTTATTCCACGCGTACAGATGGATGATACGCCGGAAGACCGCAAAGCCATTCAGGCTCCAATTAAGGAAATCATGACCTACCCGCTAAGCCAGTTTGACCGAAAAATGAAATCCTTTGAATATTCAAAAATTCCGGCCATTGGTGATAAACCTGATGCCAGCGCGGGCGAGACGCGCTGGGTGGTGCCAGAGAAGTTCTTTGACCAGTTTGCAAATGTGCTGGATAAAGTGCCACCTCTGCCTGGTGAAGAGGCAATGTACGCTCAGTACCGCCACCTGGTCGAAGCCGGGAAGAAAAACCCTGACGTTCGCAAATGGATGGATGAAGCGGCGATTGAGACGGATAAAACGGTAATTGCAGACTTCTTTAAATGGAAAAATAACGGGGTGCCCGCCGGTAATGGCTGGAACCGTTCTAAAAATAACGCCGAGTTCGGTGTCGATTATTACAACCGCACAGGCACTTCTAAATCGAATATGTTCGATAACAAACAGAACGAAACCCAATATTTTTACACCGACAATGATGCCGCTGGTGGGCAGTTATCTGGCGACCATGACTACACGATTACGTTCGCCAAAGGTGAGCTTCCTCCTGTAAAAGGATTCTGGTCACTTACGCTCTACAACAGCAAGCATCTGTTTAGCCCAAATGAACTGAATCGTTTTTCACTTGGGACGAAAAATAAAAATCTGAAGTACAACGAGGATGGCTCGCTAACGCTCTATGTCAGCAAAACCCGCCCTTCTGACGATAAGGTTAATAACTGGCTCCCCGCCCCCGAAGGAAACCTGTCACTCTATATTCGAGCTTACTGGGGTGAACAACCTATTCTGGATGGCACCTGGCAGCCACCGAAAATTGAAACGGTGAAATAAACCAAATCCAAGGCCCCTTGTTGATGACCGGGGGCCCTTGTGTCTGTGCAGAAAGGAACCGAGCATTGCCCTACTGTAGGTAGCTATACAAACTCGCCAGGATGTGATGGTAGTACATGTTCATCACCTAAAGAGGAAATGCGCATGACTCCACATCCACTACGCCAGGTCATTGAATCCTGCGATCGCGCCATCACCACCAAAAACTATGACGCCCTGATGGAGTACTACGCCGACGACGCGGCTCTGGTGGTCAAGCCCGGCATGACGGTTAACGGAAAAGAAAATATTCGCAGCGCGTTCATTGCCATTTCTGATTATTTCCAGGACCAATTGATTGTGGAACAAGGAGAGATGCAGGTGATCGAAGGTGGCGGCAATGCCCTCGTTATCATGGAAACCGTTCTGCGTTTTCCTGATGGTCAGTGTGGAATAACAAAAATGTCGCGCCGCGCGACCTATGTTTTTCGACAGGAAAGCGACGGTCGCTGGCTTTGCACCATCGACAACTCCTACGGTACGTCGCTTCTGGATACCGGGAACCGATCGCGTTAATCACGGTTATAAAGGGGCGCTGCCGCCCCTCCACGCCTGCGCCCTTAATGTGTAGTGATGCGCGGCTCCTTCACAAACTCAGCCAGCAGCCACACCATATCGTGCAGCAGGCTCGTCAGCTCTTTCGCTACGTGAGCGAGTAGCGTTCCACCCATCACCACCTGCGTCAGCGCCAGAACGTAGTCCACCTGCGTTAAGGTGTCCTGCCAGCAGTCCGGCACGCAGGAGTTGATTTTCTCACCCATGATCAACTGTTCAATCAGGTATGGAGGAAGATCGACATCACAGAGTTCACGCAGCCTGCGCAGGGTCTGCAGGAGACGTTCGCACAGCGCTGCACGGCTTGCGACATCATCGGTTTCGACCAGTACGCTCACCAGCGCGGCGCAGCTGTCGGCGACGACAAACAGAGCGGCATTGGCCGGAAGCGGTCGGGAGATAAGTTGCAGGCGTATGTGCCGCAACGCAGGCACTTTACGACCGCACCCCGTAGAGGAAAAGGCATAACGCTGAATTTCATAAGGTTACTTTGCGGTTTGCGAAGCGCCTTCCAGAAAAGTTTACCGGGGCCAGACAGAGCGCGCCCCACCAAATTTTGCCCCAACCTCAACCGTATAACTGGTGTATTGTTTCTAAACAACTCATTCTTCTAAAGGACACCTGCGCAATGATCGGCATCCTCGGTAAAACCACCTCCATCAACGTTCGTAAAGTGCTCTGGACCTGCGAAGAAGCGGGCATCGCCTACCGGCAGGAAGATTACGGCAGCGGTTTTGCCTCGACGGAAACAGATGCCTTTCGCGCCCTCAACCCTAACGCCATGGTGCCGGTGCTGATTGATGGCGATTTCGTGCTGTGGGAGTCCAATTCCATCTGCCGTTATCTGGCGCGCAAGGCCGAACGTCACGATCTGCTGCCCCAAGAACCGCAGGCCTGCGCCAACGTTGAGCGCTGGATGGACTGGCAGGCCACTGAATTTAACAACGCCTGGCGCTATGTCTTCCCGGCGCTGGGGCGTAAAAACCCGGACTTTAACGACCCTGAGCGCATTGCGGCAGGAATCAAGGAGTGGAACCACTGCATCACCATTCTGGAAAACCAGCTGCAGCGCACCGGCGCATTTGCGGCGGGCGAGACGTTTACCCTTGCGGATGTCGTGCTTGGGCTGTCGGTGAATCGCTGGAAGATGACGCCGTTTGATAAGCCCGACGTGCCCGCGATTGAGGCCTGGTTTGAACGTCTTAACCAGCGCCCGGCTTTTTTGCGTCACGGCAATAACGGCATGATTTAAAATTTACGCCCCCATGTTGAGCAAGGATATTTTATTTAATTACTTAACCCTGAAAGTCGTCAGAGGGAATAATAATTAAGCCATATCCTGGACAGCCCGTTGCGCCGCTTTGCTAGCCTGAATATTCATGCAAAGCTCAATCTGGAGGTATTCTTGCTGATTAGGCTCAAGAAAGAACGAACGCATAAGGAGGATCGCCGGCTTGCTCTCTGGCTGGCGACCTCGGCAGGTTTACTAAACGCCATCGCCCTCGGGGCATTTGGTTTTTTCCCCTCACACATGACCGGCAACACCTCACAGTTATCCAGCGAAGTTTCTTCCACCGACCTGAGCGATATTATTTTCTTCGGCTCGATTATTCTCTCTTTTGTCGCAGGCGCCATTATTGCGCGCGCGATCGTGATATGGGGGATTATCCATAACGTCAGGCTGGTTTTTTGCCAGATCCTGTTTGTCGAGGGGATATTACTGACCGGCGTCTCTTTCTACGAAATGTATTTTCATGCCCTCACCAGCAACCGCGAGATAATTCTTTTTCTCTGCTTTCTGATGGGCATTCATAATTCTACCTCCACGCAGCTTTCCGGCGGACGGGTAAGATCGACGCACATTACCGGCACGCTGACGGACGCCGGGATCTCCCTGGCCTCGGTAATGGTGGCGATGCTGCGCAGGGATTACTCCAAAGATACGGCGGCGCAAAAAAGCCAGCTAAAAACCCACTTAACCACCCTGTTCTCGTTCATTACTGGCGGTATTGCGGGGCTGCTGCTGTTCAGATGGATCGGGTTTAACGCCATGCTGGCGCTCGGGTTGATGCTCGCCGTGGTCGCTATCGTTTCAATTATCACCGTCTCGACGCGGGTTCGACGGGTTCGTGCCTCTCTCTGAAATGAATGTCCGATATTCGGCGTATGAGCCTTTTAGATGTGACACTGTCACATCTAAAAATTCGCTTTAGGACTATTCTGCCCGACCCACAATCAGGCCTTATGCCATAAGGCCTGAACTGATGTTGCCACTAGTTTCATAGGGTTACTGATTTTACCCCTTCGCTGGAACCCTTCCCAAACGCTTGCTATAGGTCAATTACCCCTGCCGAAACATGGCATAACAACAGGCAACCGGTGGTTGCTATAACGCATGCGCACAGGGAGACACACCGCAATGCACCCATTACTCAAACGTTCGCTGCTGTTTGTCGGCGCCATTATCGTGGTCCTCGCCCTCCTCGTCTGGGGTATCGGGATGGAGACGATTAAGGCGCGCCAGGTTGACCTGGTTTATCTCGGGCAACAGCACATGATTCTGGTTTTCTCATCGATGTTTTTTGCCCTGCTGGTGGGTATTCCAGCCGGTATTCTGCTGAGCCGCCCGGCCGCGCGGGGTATCGCCGAATATGTGATGCAAATCTTCAACGTCGGCAACACGCTGCCGCCGCTGGCCGTGCTGGCGCTGGCGATGGTGGTGATTGGCATTGGCGATACGCCCGCCATCATCGCCCTGTTCCTCGCCTCGCTGCTGCCGATCGTGCGCAATACCTACGCCGGGCTGTGCTCGGTCCCGTCGTCGCTGCTGGAAGCGGCAAACGGCATCGGGATGACCAAATGGCAGCGTCTGCGCCAGGTAGAGCTGCCTGCCGCCTGGCCGGTGATGCTCTCGGGGATCCGCATCGCCACCGCCATAAACGTCGGTACCGCACCGCTGGCGTTCCTGATCGGTGCCAGCAGCTACGGCGAACTGATTTTCCCCGGCATTTACCTGAACGATTTCCCGACCCTGATCCTCGGCGCGGCGGCCACCGCCCTGTTCGCCCTGATCCTCGATACCCTGCTGGCGGCGCTGGGTCGCGCGATGAGTCCCCATCTCGCTCGATAACAATAACAAGGAGCTTTTATGAGACTGTTTTCCGGCCTGACGGCGCTGTGTGCCGCGGTGCTGTTCACCGGCCAGGCGATGGCGGCCCCGCTGATTCTGGCGACCAAGAGCTTTACCGAGCAGCACATTCTCTCGGCGATGACCGTGCAGTACCTGCAGAAAAAAGGTTTCCAGGTCCAGCCGCAAACCAATATCGCCACGGTGATCTCCCGCAACGCGATGATCAACAAGCAGATTGACATGACCTGGGAGTACACCGGCACGTCCTTGATCATCTTTAACCATATCAACAAGCGCATGTCGCCGCAGGAGTCTTACGAGACGGTGAAACGCCTGGACGCAAAGCACGGTCTGGTCTGGCTCAAGCCCGCCGACATGAACAACACCTACGCTTTCGCCATGCAGCGCAAGCGCGCCGAGGCGGAACACATCAACACCATGTCGGAGATGGTGGCGAAGATTGAGCAGATCCGTAAAACCAACCCGGACAAAAACTGGCTACTTGGCCTGGACCTGGAATTTGCCGGACGCAGCGACGGCATGAAGCCGCTTCAGGCGGCCTACAGGATGGATCTGGACCGCCCGCAAATCCGTCAGATGGACCCCGGTCTGGTCTATAACGCGGTGCGCGACGGCTTCGTCGACGCCGGTCTGATTTACACCACCGACGGGCGCGTGAAAGGCTTCGACCTCAAGGTGCTGGAAGACGATAAAGGCTTCTTCCCGAGCTACGCGGTGACGCCGGTGGTGCGTAAGGACACGCTGGAGGCCAACCCCGGGCTGGAAGAGGCGCTCAACACCCTCTCGTCGCAGCTCAACAACGACGTTATCACCGAGCTGAACAAGAAGGTGGATATCGACCATCAGTCACCGCAGCAGGTCGCCCGCGATTTCCTGCGTAGCAAACAGCTGCTGTAGGAGGCGCTATGGAGACGATTCACTACATTCTGGACAACTGGGATTACCTCTTAACCCTCACCCTTCAGCACCTGTGGCTGGTGGCGCTGGCCGTAGGTTTAGCCATCATCATCGGCGTACCGCTGGGGATTCTGATTGTCCGCCACAGGTGGCTGGCGACGCCGGTGCTGGGGATAGCCACTATCGTGCTGACCATTCCGTCCATTGCCCTGTTTGGGCTGATGATCCCGCTGTTTTCGCTGATCGGTCAGGGAATTGGCGCCCTGCCCGCGATTACGGCGGTGTTTCTCTACTCGCTGCTGCCGATTGTGCGTAACACCCATACGGCGCTCGACAGCCTGCCGCCGGGCCTGCGCGAAGCCGGACGCGGTATCGGCATGACCTTCTGGCAGCGGCTGCGCTGGGTTGAGATCCCGATGGCACTGCCGGTGATTTTCGGCGGCATCCGCACCGCCGTGGTGATGAATATCGGCGTGATGGCGATTGCCGCGGTGATCGGCGCGGGCGGACTGGGCCTGCTGCTGCTCAACGGCATTGGCGGAAGCGATATTCGCATGTTGATTGCGGGCGCGCTGATGATTTGTCTTTTAGCGATTGTGCTCGACTGGCTGCTGCATCGTCTGCAGGTGGTTCTGACTCCAAAGGGGATTCGATAATGATAAAACTGGAAAACCTCACCAAACAATTTTCACAGAAGCACGGACAGACCTTTAAGGCCGTCGACAACGTTAACCTGACCGTGCCCGAAGGGGAAATGTGCGTCCTGCTCGGCCCGTCCGGCTGCGGAAAGACCACCACCCTGAAGATGATTAACCGCCTCATTACCCCAAGCAGCGGGACGATCCTGATCAACGGTGAAGACACCAGCGGGATGGACACCGTCACCCTGCGCCGCAACATCGGCTACGTGATCCAGCAGATTGGCCTGTTCCCGAACATGACCATCGAAGAGAACATCACCGTCGTGCCGCGCATGCTGGGCTGGGATAAAGCGCTCTGCAAAACCCGCGCCGAAGAGCTGATGGATATGGTGGCGAAGTTCCTCAACCGCTACCCGCGCGAGATGTCCGGCGGCCAGCAGCAGCGTATCGGCGTGATCCGCGCCCTGGCTGCTGATCCTCCGGTGCTGCTGATGGATGAACCCTTCGGCGCGGTGGACCCGATCAACCGCGAGGTGATCCAGAACCAGTTCCTGGAGATGCAGCGCAAGCTGAAAAAAACCGTCATGCTGGTGAGCCACGATATCGACGAAGCCCTGAAGCTCGGCGACCGTATTGCGGTGTTCCGTCAGGGGAAAATCGTGCAGTGCGCCAGCCCGGATGAACTGCTGGCGAAACCGGCGAATGAGTTTGTCGGCTCGTTTGTCGGTCAGGACCGGACGCTGAAGCGTCTGCTGCTGGTATCGGCGGGCGACGTCACCGACCAGCAGCCGACCATTACGGTGCGGGGCTCTACTCCGCTTCCCGAAGCCTTTGCGACCATGGATGATAACGACATTCGTGCCGTGACGGTGGTCGACGAGCACGGCAAGCCGCTGGGCTTTGTGAAGCGTCGCGAAGCGCGTAACGCGAGCGGTACCTGCGCCGACATCCTGCATCCGTTCCGCATGACCGGCAAAGCGGAAGACAACCTGCGCGTGGTGCTTTCACGTCTGTATGAGAGTAATACCAGCTGGATGCCGATCGTGGATGAGGACGGTCGTTACAACGGCGAGATTTCGCAGGACTATATTGCCGAGTACCTGAGCTCCGGACGCACGCGCCGGGCGCTGAATATTCATAGCGACAGCTAACCTTTCTGGCCGGGCATCGCCCGGCCTTTTCGCACGCAGACCTTTTGCTAACCCTGCGATTTCCCGCCACAATATCGTATCGTCCCCGTTAAAACGCACCCCATGCAACGTCTTCATACCTACCCCGACATCCGCGCGATGTTTCGTCGCCTGCTGATTGCCACCGTCACCGGCGTGCTGGCCGCGCTGGCCGTTGCGGTATTCCGCCACAGCATGTACCTGCTGGAGTGGCTGCTTCTCAGCAACGACAGCGGCAGCCTGGTGAATGCCGCCGCGTCGCTCTCGCCCTGGCGACGCGCATTGACGCCAGCGCTGGGCGGGCTGGCTGCCGGGCTGCTGCTCTGGGGATGGCAGCGTCTGACCGCGCAGCGGCCTCATGCCCCTACCGATTACATGGAAGCGCTGGAGACCGGCGACGGCCAGTTTGACTTCGGCGCCAGCCTTGTGAAATCCCTTGCCTCGCTGCTGGTCGTGGCCAGCGGAAGCGCCATCGGGCGTGAAGGGGCGATGATCCTGCTTGCCGCCCTCGCCGCCTCCCTATTCGCCCGGTGCTTTACGCCCAAATCCGAGTGGAAATTATGGATAGCCTGCGGCGCCGCCGCCGGGATGGCCAGCGCCTACCATGCTCCGTTAGCCGGAAGCCTGTTCATCGCGGAAATTCTGTTTGGCACGCTGATGCTGGCCTCGCTCGGCCCCGTGGTTATCGCAGCGGTGGTGGCGCTTCTCACCACTCAGCTCCTGGCACCGGGCGCGGGTACGCTCTACGCGGTCCATCTGAGCGGCATCCTCACCGCGGCCGATTATGCTCTTCTCGTCGCGATGGGCCTGCTGGCGGGCCTTTGCGGACCGCTGCTAATGTGGCTGATGGACTTCAGCCACGGGCTTTTCCTGCGCCTCAAGCTTTCGCCGCCGTGGCAGCTGGCGCTGGGCGGTGCGATCGTCGGGCTGCTGTCTCTCCTCACGCCGAAGGTGTGGGGGAATGGCTACAGCGTGGTTCAGGCTTTTCTGCTCGCGCCGCCGCTGCTTTCGGTGATTGCCGGGGTGTTCATCTGTAAGCTGCTGGCGGTGCTGGCGAGCAGCGGATCGGGTGCGCCGGGAGGGGTTTTTACGCCTACGCTGTTTGTCGGTATGGCGACGGGAATGCTGTTCGCGCAGCTTTTCGCACTGTGGCTGCCGGGTTCTGAAACGGCAATTTTGCTGGGGCTGGCGGGGATGGCTACGCTACTCGCCGCGACCACGCATGCGCCCATTATGTCGGCGCTGATGGTCTGTGAAATGACCGGGCAGTATCTTTTACTGCCCGGCCTGCTGGTCGCCTGCGTGGTCGCGTCCGTGCTGTCGCGGACGTTACGCCACGACTCGATCTACGGCCAGCACGCCACCGAGGGCAGAGAGATCGATGTACTGCGCTAACTCGCGCTGCTCGGCGCGCGGCAGATAAGGCAGTTCACCCACCAGCGGTCCGGGCAGTTTTTTGCTCAGCACGTCGATAATCTCCGCGTAGTGCGCCAGGCCCGGGTTGATGCGGTTTGCCACCCAGCCAACCAGCGGCAGGCCGTCATTGGCAATCGCCTGCGCCGTCAGCAGCGCGTGGTTGATGCACCCTTCCTGGATACCCACCACCATTACTACCGGAAGCTGCTCCTGCACGACCCATTCAGAAAGCGGGCGCAGGTCGTTCATCAGGCTGCGCCAGCCGCCCGTCCCTTCTACCACCACGTGGTCCACCTTCTCGCTCAGGTTCGCCAGTCCGTCGGACAACAGGGGATAATTAATCAGGCCGCTGTGCGCTACGCTGCTCTCCTCTTCGCTTAACGCAATGGGATTGACCGCGTGATAAGGCAGTTCCAGCGACGAGACGCTTTGCAGCACCAGGGCGTCTTTATTACGCAATCCCTCTGGCGTCTCTTTACTGCCTTTTGCGACCGGTTTGTACCCTGCCACGCGTTTACCGCTTGCTGCCAGCGCCTGCAGCAATGCGCGGGATACGACGGTCTTGCCGACAGAGGTATCTGTACCAGTAACAAAGAAACGCTTAAGCATGACTCACTCCACCTCTTGGGTATGCTTCGAAAATATAAACCAGGTAAATAATTCAGTGGAGGAAGTCTACGGGATGCATGCGCTACCCGGCTTGAGATAGCGCAATTTTTCTTACATCAGCGGAAAAGAGTTAACCCTGTAACAGGCGGATCAACAGCGAGCCGTTATACATGGCATCTTTGACCAGCGCCGCGCCGGCCATGGTTCCCTGGTTGGAAAACTGTGTGCTTTCTACCGCAATATTTTTGCTGTAGGCGGGAAGCGACTGCTGATGGATACAGGCCGAGATTGCCGGGAAGAGGATCTCCGCCGCCTGGCTCAGCGGTGAGCCAATAAGGATTTTTTGTGGATTGAAGAGGTTCACCATAATGGCCAGAATGCGGCCAACGTTATTACCCACGCCGGTAATAATGTCCTTCGCCAGCAGATCGCCCTGGCGCGCGGCGGCGCAGAGGGAATCCACCGTTAAGGGTTGTCCGTGCAGCGAGGAGCTCATGGACTGGCTGAGCCTGACCTGCGCCAGCTCAAGCACGCTTTCCACGCTGGCAATGGTCTCCAGACAGCCGTGGTTCCCGCAGTAGCAGCGCTTGCCGTACGGATCGACCTGGGTGTGGCCAATTTCCACCAGGCTACTGCTCCCGGCGTGGAGAAGACGTCCGTCGGTAATCACGCCCGCCCCAACGTTATGGTCGATGACCACCTGAATCACATCCCGCGCGCCGCGCGACGCGCCAAACAGCGCCTCCGCCATCGTCCAGGCGCTGATGTCATGCTGAATATAGACCGGCACGCCGGTATGATTTTTCAGCACCTCACCCAGCGGCATCTCTTTAACATCGTCGTAAAACGGCATGCGGTGAACAATACCATTTTCGGTATCAATAATTCCCGGCATGGTGATGGCAATCGCCGTTAAGCGTTCAAGCCGCTGCTGATGGCGGATAAAGAAGTGATCGATATGCGAGACAATCGCGTCGAGGAGCGGTTCCTCCGCGTTGAGCGGCAGTTCAAGCCGGTCTTCCACCACCAGCTTGCTGCTCAGGTCGCGCAGCGCAAGGAAGATCTCCCCCCGGCTGATGCGCAGTGACAGGTAGTGCCAGGCTTCCGTTTCAACCACCAGCCCGACGGCCGGACGGCCACGGCTTCCGGGTTCCTGAATTTCCGTCTCCTGAACCAGGTGCGCTTCCAGCATCTCGCGGACAATCTTGGTGATACTGGCAGGTGCCAGTTGTGCCAGGCGCGAAAGATCGATACGCGAAACCGGACCAAGCTGATCAATCAGGCGATACACCGCGCCAGCGTTGGTCTGCTTAATCTGATCGATATGCCCTGGCTGACTATCAGCAACCACCTCGTACTCCCTTATTTTCGAGCTTCGAAATAAACTGTTTGCTATGGTGAAGCACTTCCATGGCCGTCGTCAAATATTTACTTAGCCATGTGATTTACCGCACATTTTTACCCTCTTTTCCGTGAAAATGCCGCCCGGCAGAGGCGCTAATTAGCTGCTGTTTGAAGCGCTGTGCGGCATGGCTCTGTTCACGGTGTTTTGACCACACCAGCCACATTTCGGAAACGGCATCCTCTTCGGCAATGGTCACCCAGCGCATTTCACGCAGCTGCACCCGCTTAAAGGAGGCCGGAAGAATAGACACGCCCAGACCGGCCGCGACCAGGCCGATAATGGTCATCGCTTCCCCTACCTCCTGGGTGATGACCGGGGCAAGATCGTAGCGGCGCATCAGCCCCAGGATATCGTCATACAGGCCCGTCCCGACCTGCGGGTCAAAAAAGACAAACGGCTCTTTTGCCAGCTCTGCCAGCGAGACCGCCGGACGCGACGCCAGCGGGTGATCGTGCGGGATCATGGCCATCAGCGGCTCGCGCAGGATCACCTCCCACGCCAGCGAGTCCGGCAGCTGGGTGTTACGCATCAGCCCCAGATCCAGCGAACCCTCATTCAGCGGCGCAATCTGCTCGCGGGTATTGATTTCGCGCGTCTGAATATGAACATCCGGAAAGTGGCGACGGAATGACGAAAGGGTCTCCGAGACGGCGCTGATGAACGGCGCGGACGAGGTAAACCCGATTCGCAGCTCTCCGGCTTCTCCGAGATAGAGCCGTTCTGCACGGGCGGCGGCGTCATCGACCATGCTCAGAATTTGTCGGCTGTCGATCAGGAACTGCTTACCCGCCGCCGTCAGGCTCACGCTGCGGTTGGTGCGGGCCAGAAGGCGCGCCCCGACCTGCTGTTCCAGGATCTGAATCTGCTGGCTTAACGGTGGCTGAGAGATATTCAGCCGTGCCGCCGCGCGGCCAAAATGCAGCTCCTCGGCAACGGCGACAAAGTAGCGAAGATGACGCAGCTCGATATTCATATTTTTAAAGTATCATTTGAGATTATTAATATATTAGACAGAATATTTACATTTTCCTACCCTGAACATGTGGTCATACCCGTCACCAGAAATCACGGGGATTTTTAAGCAAGGAAACAGTGTGAGCCGTACAACGACTATTGATATCGATCCGGCAAGAGATATCAATGATTTACCCGCATCACCGCAGCCGGTCCAGTTCATTAAACGTGGTACCCCCCAATTTATGCGCGTCACGCTGGCGCTCTTTTCCGCCGGTCTGGCGACCTTCGCCCTGCTCTATTGCGTTCAGCCGATCCTGCCCGTTCTCTCTCATGAGTTTGGCGTATCGCCTGCCAGCAGCAGCGTTTCACTCTCTATTTCTACCGGCATGCTGGCGATTGGGCTGCTCTTTACCGGGCCGCTGTCCGACGCCATTGGCCGTAAACCGGTGATGGTGACCGCGCTGATGCTGGCGTCGGTCTGTACGTTACTCTCGACCATGATGACCAGCTGGCACGGCATTCTGGTGATGCGCGCGCTGATTGGGCTCTCGCTCAGCGGCGTGGCGGCGGTCGGGATGACCTACCTCAGCGAGGAGATCCACCCGAGCTTTGTTGCTTTCTCTATGGGGCTTTATATCAGCGGGAACTCGATTGGCGGAATGAGCGGCCGCCTGCTGAGCGGGGTGTTTACGGACTTCTTTAACTGGCGTATTGCGCTGGCGGTAATCGGATGTTTTGCGCTGGCATCCGCCCTGATGTTCTGGAAAATTTTGCCCGAATCGCGTCATTTTCGCCCGACATCGCTGCGCCCGAAAACGCTGTTTATCAACTTCCGCCTGCACTGGCGCGACAAAGGGCTTCCGCGCCTGTTTCTGATCGGCTTTCTGCTGATGGGCGCCTTCGTCACTCTGTTTAACTATATTGGCTACCGCCTGATGCTCTCGCCGTGGCATCTGAATCAGGCCGTTGTCGGTTTGCTTTCTGTGGCCTATCTCACCGGCACGTGGAGCTCGCCGAAAGCCGGGGCGATGACCGCACGCTATGGACGCGGGCCGGTACTGCTGGTATTCACGGGCGTGATGTTACTCGGCCTGCTGCTGACGCTATTATCCTCGCTGTGGTTCATCTTTGCCGGAATGCTGCTCTTCTCCGCCGGGTTCTTCGCCGCCCACTCGGTCGCCAGCAGCTGGATTGGCCCGCGCGCGCGTCGCGCCAAAGGACAGGCATCATCGCTGTATCTGTTTAGCTATTACCTGGGTTCCAGCATCGCCGGGACCCTCGGCGGCGTGTTCTGGCATTACTATGGCTGGAACGGCGTGGGCGGGTTTATCGCGCTGATGCTGTGCGCGGCGCTGCTGGTGGGGAGAAGCCTGCATCAGCGTTTGAAATAAACAAACGCTATCCCCCGCATATCAGCTAATGTACGGGGGAGCGTTTCTCATGTTAGCTAAACTTAATTCGGTATTAAGTAAAACGAATTCTTTATAACCATTTTGTGCATTCAGCTCTCTTCCCTCTCTCTGTAAGCTCATCGACTTCATCGTATGAAAAGAGGGATTTTAAAATGGCCATTCCAGGCAATATGTGGTTGTTCGATGACGGTGGTGCGCTTATCAAAGGCGGTTGTGATGCGCAGCACAGGGAATACAGTATTGAGTTCAAAGGATTTCACCACAATCTTTCGACGCCGACCGATAACCTGACGGGTAAACCTACGGGTAAACGCATCCACTCCCCAATGATGATCGTAAAGGAATTCGATTACTCATCACCCTATCTCTACAAAGCGGTCGCGACAGGTCAGGCTCTGCAAAAAGCCGAACTCAAGTTCTACAAGATTAATGACGCAGGTCTTGAAGCGGAGTATTTCAATATTCTTCTGGAAGGCGTGCGGATTGTTTCAGTATCACCTGCAATGGCCGCGCCGGGCGACAATAATAACAACCACCTCGAAACGGTTGAATTGCGCTATGAGAAAATTACATGGAAACATAACGACGGCAATATCATTTTCTCTGACGCATGGAATGAACGGGCGACGGCGTAACTGGGGTACTGGTATGGATACAACGGAAGAGATTAACGGAACCTACTTCTACAGAGATCATTCAAACGTCACTCAGGGCGAGTTACTTGAGATCATTTTTCTTGAGGAGTTCTGTATGGAGTTGGGGATAGATGCCGTTTCAGGCGCGGCTATATTGGGCGGACAACCGTGGCTACGTACTCGGGTAAAACCTGAAGGCGCTACCCTGGGGACAAGCGTTGTTTCAAAGTACGCGCGAATAATTTTACGGGACGCTCGTCTTCCTTTCGGGATTAAAATTCCCACTCCCGTGGGAGTCAGGATGCAGCCAACTAACAAACTCGCAGCGGTAATTGGTCGCTATATCCCCTGGCTTGGGTGGGCCTCACTTGCACTGACTCTTCATCGAGTTTCAACGCGTACACGAGAGAAATACAATTTGATTGCACGACCAAAAGACCGCATAGCGTGGACATCTTTCTAATGAGCATCGTAGACGACGTGTTATTTATGTTTCGGGATGAAATTCCTGGTTATCTGGATAACGACTGGAAAGAAGTTCCTCTGGAACTGGATTCTGATTTATTCGATTCACCGGGCGATGACCTACACGATGCATTAACCCGATACGAGAAAGAGTTCAACGTCGATTTGTCTGGTGTGGATTGGTCTCGCTATTTTCCCTGGCAGAATACGCCCTTGTTAAAGCGCTGGTTCAGATTGAAGCGGGAAGAAATTGAATCAACCCGCATACCGTTGACCGTAAGAATGTTTGCAGAGTCGGCAAAAGCAGGAAAGTGGCTCTACGACTGACTAATAAGGGGCTTCGCGCCCCTTGCATCAAAAGTGCACTAATCCTCCATAATTCACGATACACTCCCTCAATACTCCCAAAACGATAAGGAAGAACAAGAATGGAAAAATCATCGGCTTATCAGGCACTCACCCGCACCTTCCAGCGTCTCTCCCGCTTCTCTCACCTCTCCTCCATCGCCAGCTGGGACATGTTCACCATGATGCCGCCGGGCGGCAGCGCCGCGCGCGGCGAGGCGCTGGCGGAGATGAGCGTCCTGCAACACCAGATCCTGACCGATAAAAAAGTCGGCGACCTGTTAGCGGCGGCGGCAGGTGAAGATCTGAATGATGTCGAACAGGCCAACCTGCGCGAAATGACGCGCCACTACCAGCAGGCCACTCTGCTGCCGGAATCGCTGGTGGAAGCCAAATCCCTGGCGGGCAGCAAGTGTGAACACGCCTGGCGTACTCAGCGTCCCGCCAACGACTGGCAGGGTTTTTCCGCCAACCTGAAAGAGGTGGTAAAACTCAGCCGCGAAGAGGCTCGCCTGCGGTCTGAAGCCAAAGGCTGTACGCCGTACGACGCGCTGCTGGATATTTTTGAGCCCGACATGACCAGCGCGCGTCTGGACGTTCTGTTCGGCGATATGAAGTCCTGGCTACCGGACCTGCTGGCAAACGTGGTGGAAAAACAGGCTCAACGGTCGTTTATTCCCCCGCAGGGCCCCTTCCCGACGGCCACACAGCGTGAGCTGGGCCTGGAAGCCATGAAGATGCTTGGCTTCGATTTTAACGGCGGTCGCCTGGACGTGAGCGCGCACCCGTTCTGCGGCGGCGTCCCGGAAGACGTGCGCATCACCACGCGCTATGACGAAGATGAGCTGCTCAGCGCGCTGTTTGGCGTGATCCACGAAACCGGACACGCCCGCTACGAACAAAACCTGCCGCGCGCGTGGGCAGGACAGCCGATTGCCCTGGCGCGCTCAACCGCGATCCATGAGTCACAGAGCCTGTTCTTTGAAATGCAGCTGGGGCGCAGTGAAGCCTTCCTCAGGCATCTCCTCCCTGCGGTACACGCCCGCTTTGGCAGCCAGGCGGCGTTTAGCGAAGAGAACTTTATTGCCTGGAACCAGCGCGTGAAACCCGGCTATATCCGCGTCGATGCGGACGAAGTGAGCTACCCGGCACACGTGGTGCTGCGCTATGAGATTGAGCGCGCGCTGATCAACGGCGAGATAGAGGTGGACGATATTCCCGCCCTGTGGGATGAGAAAATGCAGGCCTGGCTCGGATTATCCACCAAAGACAACTACCGCAACGGCTGTATGCAGGATATCCACTGGACCGACGGCGGTTTTGGTTACTTCCCGTCATACACGCTTGGCGCTATGTACGCCGCGCAGCTGTTCCATGCCGCCAGAACCGCACTGCCGGGTCTGCAGTCCTCCATCACCGAAGGCGATTTTTCCGCACTCTTTGAATGGCTGCGTCAGAACATCTGGCAGCACGGCAGCCGCTTCAGCACGTCGCAATTAATCACCCAGGCGACGGGTGAAGATCTGAATATCCGTTACTTCCGCGAACATCTGACCTCCCGTTATCTTTAATCCCTCTGCCGGAGCCTGCTCCGGCACTCTTCTCACCCTTTTCAATAAGAATATGATTTAGCACATGTTGTCATGATTGCGTCGGGTGTATGAATGCGTGTCCTTCCGACACAATTAGACTGCCATCAGGTTAGGATTAAAAAAATAAAGGGATGAATGATGAAAGGCATAATCAAAACGATGTTAGCCATTCTGTGTGCGACCAGTTTAAGTACTTTCGCAGCCACGGATAATACCCCGCAAGACGCGTTTAACGATATTACCCGCTCTCTTGCAGACCTCCAGCCCATCACGTTTCAGGCTCCTGCTGAAAAATATAAGCTGCTGGTGTTTATTGATAACCAGTGCATTTACTGCAGCAACGTAGTGAAAAACGTTAAGCAATATACGGATGCCGGTTTGACGATGTCGTTTCTGACCGTTGCGCCCAACGCCATTCGCGACTCGGTAATTGAAGATATGGGGCGCGTCTGGTGTTCAACCGATAAGGTCAAAAGCCTGCAACAAGCGATGGCGGGATTTTTACCGGATAACGACACCACCACAGCCTGCTCCGATCTGATCGCGCGGCAATCTGCCCTGGCAGAACGTTTGGGCATTAGCATCACCCCGGTAATGGTGGTGATCGAGCCTGAATCACGGACGATTATAGGCAGTCAGTCTCCGGCGGCTATTCTGGCCACACTGAACAAATAACAGAGGCCCGTACGAGCAGCGGCGTTTGGCCTGTTCGTACACTTTCCTCCCCTCTGTACATTCCGTTACACGCCGATACCAATCACTCACGGAAACCTCGAATTTACAGGGATATAGTTATTTCAACGGCCCCGCAGTGGGGTTAAATGAAAAACCAAATTCGAGGGTATGAGAATGAATAAAGTATTAGCTCTGGTTGTTGCCGCTGCTATGGGTCTGTCTTCTGCTGCATTTGCTGCTGACACTACCGCAACTGCAGCACCGGCTGCCGCGCCTGCTGCAACCACCACCGCTGCGCCAGCAAAAGCGGTTCATCATAAGAAACATCACAAAGCTGCAGCGAAAAAAGAAGCCGCTGCACCAGCAACCGCAGCACCAACCGAGCAGAAAGCTCAGGCTGCCAAAAAGCACCACAAAAAAGCCGCTAAACCGGCTGTAGAGCAGAAAGCGCAGGCTGCTAAAAAGCACCACAAAAAAGCAACCAAACCGGCTGTAGAACAGAAAGCTCAGGCTGCTAAAAAGCACCACAAAAAAGCGACCAAACCAGCTGTAGAACAGAAAGCTCAGGCTGCTAAAAAGCATCACAAAAAAGCAGTAAAACACGAAGCTGCTAAACCAGCTGCACAGCCAGCTGCGTAAGAGTACAAGCTTAACCGTGCCCTTCGGGGCACGTTGGTAAACCGGCGCTGAACCGGAACAGGTTCCGCGCCGTTTTTTTATTTCCGGAGGGCGTATGCTGCGACGCTATCGGTTTGAGCTGATTCTGATCCTGCTTATTTTATGCGCGCTCATCGCCAGCCATTTTTATCTTTCCTGATTGTAGCACGCTGATTTTACTCCCACTTTAGCGCTGTCCCGTCTATAGTATTTTCATAGGGTTCACTTTTAATAATCATAATTACCCCCACCAGAGTGTGATATGCGTAAATCTGTTGTGTTGTTACTGGGAACGTTTGGTCTTTTTTCTGGATTCTCACATGCGGATGATGGCGGTGATGACACCATTAGCGCGAAAGAGCTAAAGACGCTTTTTTTCGGTCATGACGATCGTACGCGCGTCGCCGATCCCACCCAGGCCCCCTGGGATGCTATAGGCCAGCTGGAAACCGCCAGCGGTAACTTATGTACTGCGACGCTGATCACCCCGCAGCTTGCCCTGACGGCAGGACACTGCCTGTTAACGCCGCCAAACGGCAAGCCGGATAAAGCCGTTGCCTTGCGGTTTGTGTCGCAAAAAGGGACCTGGCGCTATGAAATCCACGGCATTGAGGGAAGGGTTGATCCGTCTCTCGGCAAACGCCTGAAGCCGGATGGCGACGGCTGGATAGTGCCACCGGCGGCCGCCTCGTGGGATTATGGCCTGATCGTTTTACGCTACCCGCCTTCGGGCATTACGCCGCTGCCGTTATTTGACGGCGACAAGGCCGCCCTCACCGCCGCGCTGAAAGCCGCCGACCGAAAGGTGACGCAGTCAGGCTATCCTGTCGATCATCTGGATACGCTTTATACGCACACCGACTGTATTGTGACGGGCTGGGCGCAAACCAGCGTACTCTCGCATCAGTGCGATACGTTGCCGGGTGACAGTGGTTCACCGCTGATGCTGAAAACCGACAAGGGCTGGCAGTTGATTGGTGTCCAGAGCTCTGCCCCGGCGGCAAAAGACCGGTGGCGCGCCGACAACCGCGCCTTGTCCGTTACCGGTTTCCGCGACCAGCTGGAGGCGCTGGCTACACAGTAAGCCAGCGCGGAGGCCTGAAACTAAGGATCGCAACGTTATCAGGCGAGTTTTATCATGATCATGCCGGCAAGCAGCAAGATGAGCCCCATCCAGCCCTTGTTGTTTAAGCGCTGGCCGAAGAGCACCCAGCCTGCGGCCAGCGTGGCGGCGATACCAAAACCGCCCCACAGCGCATAGGCCACCGACAGGTCGATCCCTTTTACCGCCTGGGACAGGGCGCTGAACGCCCCCAGAACCGCGGCAATCGACATCAGGCCGTACAGTTTACGGCGAAAACCATCCGAGAATTTCAGCAGAACGTTCGCCAGGATCTCCAGCACGATGGCAAGCCCCAGCCAGGCCGCATGAACCCACTCAAACTGTTGCATGGTTCTGCTCCTTCTGCTGTTTGCCAGGCTTACGGGTACCCGATTTAATCAGCACAATACCCGCGACCAGCGTCGTTAATCCGGCGACCTTCATTATTGTTAATGTTTCGTCAAATATCAGCACGCTGAACAGCGTAATCAACAAAATACCGATCCCTTCCCACAGTGCATACGCGACGCCCAGCGCAATTTTTTTCACCGCAAACGAGAGGAAAATATAAGAAAGCGAAATCATCACCAGCATCAAAATAAAACCGGTGTTGCCATCGCTGACGCTTGCCCATTTCATAGACAGCGTGCCGGTAATTTCAGCGACGATAGCCAGCGCTAATAGGATCCAGTAAAACATGTTTTTCTCCTGCTTGAGAATATAATCCATCGTGGCCCGCTGCGTGCAGCAAACCCAAAAAAAAACGAATTGAAATCAGATAGCTAAGCGCTTAGCGCCAGCTCAGGCAGAAGAAATGACTATAGTGCGGTGCGCCAGTGTTGCTCACCAGAAAGCAGGCAGAAGGAGGTGGAGTAGACAGCGGTATTGTTTGAAGAGTACGTCCTGAACATATTGTCCATAAAATTACAATTATCCGCGTTGTTGCTTCTCGTCTTTGCGGATGAAAATTGTCCTCGGTAGTTAAACACACCAGATTTGTACCATAAGCCAGGATTTTACTCAAAGTCTTTGCAATTCTTTACCCATACCGTTTGATTTTGGTTAGTTTATTGCAACGCCTTTCACCTTTATTATAAATATAAAGAAAAATTCGGAGTCACCATGGCTAAACCCATTATTACCCTGAACGGGTTAAAAATTGTCATCATGCTGGGCATGCTGGTGATCATACTGACGGGCGTTCGTTTTGCCGCCGACATTATTGTGCCCTTTATTCTGGCCCTGTTTATCGCGGTGATCCTTAACCCGCTGGTGCAGCGCATGACGCGCCTGCGCATCCCGCGCGTGCTGGCAATCACGCTGCTTATCAGCATCATCATTGTGGCGATGGTCTTGCTGGTGGCGTATCTGGGGACCTCGCTCAATGAGCTGGCGCGAACGCTGCCGAAGTACCGTTCTTCGCTGGCGATACCGCTGCTCCAGCTGGAACCCTGGCTGCAGCGCGCGGGTATCGAAATCTCGGTTGAGGAGCTCCTGAAATATATCGACCCCAACGCGGCCATGACGATCGTCACCAGCCTGCTGGCGCAGCTTTCCAATGCCATGACCTCCATTTTCCTGCTGTTTTTAACGGTGGTGTTCATGCTGCTGGAGGTGCCGCAGCTGCCGGCAAAGCTGCAGCAGATGATGGTCCGTCCGGTTGAAGGCATGGGGGCGATTCAACGCGCGCTGGACAGCGTCTCCCGCTATCTGGTGCTGAAAACGGCGATTAGCCTGGTCACGGGCGGTGTCGTCTGGGCGATGCTTCTGGCGCTGGACGTTCGCTTTGCCTTTGTCTGGGGGCTACTGGCGTTTGCGCTTAACTACATTCCCAACATCGGCTCCGTGCTGGCGGCGATCCCCCCTATCCTTCAGGTGCTGGTTTTCAGCGGGCTTTATGACGCGCTGATCCTGCTGGCCGGCTATCTGGTCATCAACCTGGTGTTCGGTAACATTCTTGAGCCACGCATGATGGGGCGAGGGCTGGGACTCTCCACGCTGGTGGTCTTTTTGTCCCTGATTTTCTGGGGCTGGCTGCTCGGGCCCGTTGGAATGCTGCTCTCCGTCCCGCTGACCATTATCGTCAAGATTGGCCTGGAACAGACGGCGGGCGGGCAAACCATCGCCGTGCTGCTGAGCGATATGAGCCATAAATAGCGGTCAGTCCGCCATCGACAGGAGGGGCTTGCGGGTCCTTCCCCCTTCGCGATACGTACCGATCGCCCTCCGCCATTCCGCCAGCGGATACACCGTGACGTCGCTGTACCCGCTGGCGGGCAAATTAAGCCAGATGCGGTCAAACTCCGCGCGCCACGCCTCAGCGCTGAGCGCATCCAGACCGTTTCGGATATGGAACCACGCCACGCGCGGCGCGGGCCGTTGCTGTCTGAACGTTTGCCCGGAGAGCAGCCCGTAGCAGACAAACATGCCCTGCTCGGGCATCGCGCTGAGGATCGCTTCCGCCAGCGGCCCGCCGGTGGCATCGTAGACGACGTCAGCACGCGCGGCGACGGTGCCAATCCGCTGCGCGTCATGCTGCGCGACGGGAATGATACCCATCGCCTCCAGCCGTTCAGCGTGAACGGGGGAACGGTGGATCCCGTACACGGCTTCCGCTCCTGCCTGACGTGCCCACTGCCCCAGCAGAATGGCGCAATCCGACCCGGCAGCCGTCAGCAGCACCCGCTTTCCTTCAGGCGGATAGCGGGTAAGCATCATCTGCGCCGCCAGCGGGTTGATATAGGCCCGTGCGGCCAGATGTGCGTCAACAGCGTCCGGAACGGTGATAGCATACTCTGCCGGGCAATCAACATAGCGCTGCCAGGTGCCTTGACCGCGCAGCGGCAGGACGCGTTCACCCAGCAGATGCGCAAAGGACGCGGGCGCGTCGGTGACAATGCCGACACCTTCATACCCCGCTACCGCCGGTAACGGGGTTCTGTGGCGGTAGGCGCCGGTAATGGGAATAAGATCGGACGCGTTCACGGGAGAAAACAGCATTCGCACGCGCAGATGACCCGGCGCAAGCGCCCCCAGCGGCGCGGTTTCAGATTGCAGAACGATTTCTGGCTCGCCAAAACGGCGATACCAGAGGGCCAGATTTTCCATTACGATCTCACGGCTGATAGCGGAACGACTACTCGCGCCAGCCCATTGCCGGTGCGACGTGTTTGAGAATAGACTCAATCACGTGCGCATTGTAATCCACACCGAGCTGGTTCGGCACGGTCAGCAATAACGTATCGGCTTCGGCAATCGCGTCGTCCTTTTTCAGCTGTTCAATCAGCTTGTCCGGCTCCGCCGCATAGCTTCGCCCAAAGATCGCGCGCGTTTTCTCATCAAGATAGCCCACGCTATCGCTGTCGTTGCGGCTGGCACCGAAATACATCCGGTCGCGGTCGTCCATCAGCGCAAAAATGCTGCGGCTGACCGACACCCGCGGCTGTCGAGAATGCCCTGCCTCTTTCCAGGCCTGACGGTACGCGCGGATCTGTTTTGCCTGCTGAATATGGAACGGCTCGCCGGTTTCATCGTCCTTCAGGGTTGAACTTTGCAGGTTCATTCCCAGCTTTGCGGCCCATACGGCCGTCGCATTGGAACCGGCGCCCCACCAGATACGCTCGCGCAGCCCTTCAGAATACGGCTCCAGGCGCAGCAGCCCCGGCGGATTCGGGAACATAGGCTGTGGGTTAGGTTTTGCAAACCCTTCACCGCGCAGCACCTCAAGCAGCACCTCGGTATGACGGCGCGCCATATCCGATTCGTCTTCCCCTTCCTGCGGGACATAGCCGAAATGGCGCCAGCCATCAATGACCTGCTCCGGCGAGCCGCGGCTGATGCCAAGCTGCAAACGACCGCCGGAAATCAGATCCGCCGCGCCCGCATCTTCAGCCATGTACATCGGATTTTCATAGCGCATATCAATCACGCCAGTACCGATTTCGATGGTTTTCGTTTTTGCGCCTATTGCCGCCAGCAGAGGGAACGGCGAGCTAAGCTGTCGGGCAAAGTGGTGCACGCGGAAATACGCGCCGTCTGCCCCCAGCTCTTCAGCCGCCACGGCTAAATCGATGGACTGCAGCAGCGTGTCTGCCGCCGATCGCGTGCCGGACTGGGGAGAAGGCGTCCAGTGACCAAAGGATAAAAACCCGATCTTTTTCATAACCATTTTTCCTGATAATACGTTGCGTTCTGTCCACTTTACGCATTACCCGATAAGAATAAATGCCGTTTATTTAACGGAAAGCATCAAATAAATTGACAGAATAGCGTGGTTCTTCATTCCGCCCCATAATGGGATATAATCTTCCCCACTCTTTTCATGGCAGGTAAAACCGGCAATGGCTTTGATCCCCAAAAACTACGCGCGGCTGGAAAGCGGCTATCGCGAAAAAGCATTAAAAATCTATCCCTGGGTCTGCGGACGCTGCTCGCGCGAGTTTGTCTATTCAAATCTGCGTGAACTCACGGTTCACCATATCGATCACGACCATACCAACAACCCGGAAGATGGCAGCAACTGGGAGCTGTTGTGCCTGTTTTGCCACGATCACGAACATTCGAAATACACCGAAGCGGATCAGTACGGCACCACCGTGGTGGCCGGGGAAGACGCGCAAAAAGACGTGGGCGTCGCCACGTTTAACCCGTTTGCCGATTTAAAAGCGATGATGGATAAGAAGAAATAATCCTCTCGCCCCCTCGTGCTCCTCGAATTTAAAATGTCCAGGTGATAGCGGCGGTTGCAGCCCCCTCATTGCGCCGCATCACGATCGGGCTGTTATTCGCACGATCGCCCAGCCAGGTATAGTCCGCACTCAGCACCGTCCCCCAGTGGGCATCGAACTGATGGCTCCAGGTCAGGCTGGTGTCGACACCATAGAATCCACCCGGCGCAGCATAGCGGCGATATCCGGTGCGGCGGCTCTGCCGCTCGCTGACCCCATACCAGGTATTCAGATAACGGCTGTCGCCAAACAGGGCCGCTGACTGAAAGGCAACCGTATCCTGATTATTTTGTAAGGGGATCAGCGTCACGGAGGCCTGATAGCTTGCCCCCTGGCTGTCCGTTAACGGCAGCGTCGCTTTGCCTTCCATACTCAGCCATGGCGCGGCCTGCCAGCCGACGGCAAGGCCGGTATTCAGGGTGGCATCAATGTCCCCCATCCCTTTCAGATTGTTTGCGCCCTCACGCCAGCCTGAATTTTTCTCAGCCCTTCCGAAGTCGTAGCCCAGCGTGTGTTCGAAATACCAGCCGCTGTCGTTTTGCAGGTCATATCCCACCCCTTTTTGCGCATCAATAAAGAAAGCGCCTTTGCGTCCCTGCAGCACCGGAACCACCTGCCACACCTGCTTGTCTGAGCCTGAGTAACGCGGGGCATACTGCCCCCCAAGCCCGACGGTTAAGGAATCGGACGCGGTGCCATCATCCGCCTGCGCGCCGGAAGCCACGGCCAACAGAAGCGGGACGGACATATACAGGACTTTTTTTATCGCTATCATACTGCTCTCCATACGGACGCTGGCGCCTCCTGATACGGGGGCGGCCACACAACGTTGGCGCAGTATGATTTGGCTGAATCAATGAATCGTCGGGATAGTGTTAAGAAATGGTCAAGGTGAACGGATGTTGTCCAGAAGAGTGCTGATTATTGAAGATGACGCCGATGCGGCTGGCGTGCTCGAGGCCTATTTACGGCGGGAAAATTACGACGTGACCATTACCGGAGACGGTCATTCCGGGCTGGATATGGCGCAGCGGTGGAAGCCCGACCTCATTCTGCTGGACGTGATGCTGCCGGGGCTTAACGGCACCGAGGTGCTGGCTGGCCTGCGTCGTAAAAGCGATGTGCCGGTGATCATGGTCACGGCCATGGGGGATACCCCTGACCGCATTGGCGCCCTGCGATACGGTGCCGATGATTACGTTGTGAAGCCTTATCATCCGGGCGAAGTGGTGGCTCGGGTGCAGGCGGTGCTGCGGCGCAGCAGTAAAAAAGAGACGGACGAGGCGATCCTTCGCTGGCAAACGCTGGAGGTGGACGTGGCCGCCATTGTGGCGAGCGTGGATAACGGCGGCGACGCGCCCGTGATGCTCGATCTTACGCCAACGGAATTCTCGCTTCTGGCAACGCTGCTGCGTTCTCCGGCGCACCCGTTCTCCCGCCAGTATTTACTGGAGCACTGTTTGCCGGAAAGCGAGGCGCTGGAGCGCGTGGTGGACACCCATATTTATAACCTGCGTAAAAAACTGGAAGCGGCGGGGATCTCCGGCGTGCTGATCAACGTTCGCGGCGTGGGTTACAGGTTCAGACAGCCATGATTAAAAATCAGCACTCCTCTCTGTGGCGCTGGATTTGCGCGCGCATCCTGGCGCTGGCTATCGGCAGCGTGATCGTCATTGCCACCTGCATGTGGCTGCGCTATGCGGTTCAGAACTACTGGATAATGGGCAAAATGCCAGCGGCGGTCCGCCAGGAGTTTCTGACGCTCAGCCAGAACCCGCAGGCCAATCCGGCCCGCTTCCACTCGATTGTGGACACCTGGTGGGGCCTGAGCTATTCCACGCCGTCTATCGCCTCAGCCGACTGGGCCACGGTGGCCCTGCTGGTGCTGGTGATGATCCCGTTTATCGTGGTGATGGGGCTCAAACACGCCCGGCCGCTGGCGCTGCAGTTCAGCCGCCTTCGCGATGCGGCAAAGGATGTCGCCGACGGGCAGTTTGGCCGTCAGGCGGAACTGATCGAGGATGCGCCGGCGGAAATGGTCAGCTTTGCGACCGACTTTAACTCCATGACGGGACAGCTCGCCCGCTATGAAAAAGAGCTCCGCGCCTCGCACGTCGCGATGGCGCACGAGCTGCGCTCGCCCCTGACGGCCGCCATCGGGCGTCTGCAGGGCATGTTAGACGGCGTGTTTGATGCCAGCCCGGCGCAGCTCGGCATGGTGATGAAACAGCTCCAGCACCTCAACCGCCTCACCGATGAGCTTCACCTTCTGTCGCTCGCCGACGCGGGTAACCTCGTGCTGGAGGACCAGCCGTTTTGCCTCGATGAGCTGATTCAGGAGCGGGCTGCCTGGATCATGCCCGAGGCTGACGCGCATCATTTTCGGATAACGCTTCGCAACCCGCGCACCAGCCCCTTCAGAGGCGATGCGTTCCGTCTTGGACAGGTCGTTACCATCCTCATGGAAAATGCGCTACGTTACGGACGCGAGGGCGGCCACCTTGAGGTGGCGCTGCACTACGCCAGCGGGCATTACATCCTCGAATTTACCGATGACGGGCCGGGCGTGTCGCCCCAGTTCTTACCGGAAATGTTTAAACGCTTTAGCCGCGAGGAGCAGTCCCGCGCGCGGCATTCCGGCGGCAGCGGCCTCGGTTTGTCCATCGCCCGGGCGATTTGCGAGGCGCATGGGGGTGAGATTAGCGCGTCATTGCCGGAAACCGGCGGCCTCGCCGTGCGCATTTTGTTGCCCTGGCACCCGTCCGGTAATGAAAATATCCACTCTTGATAAAGCCTTGACAGAACGTCGAATCTTTCTCGACGTAGCGCGCATTTAATAACGCCATTCCCTTTATGGAGCGGCGTTATGTCAGACGAATTTTTTCTCTCCCTCCGCCACTGCCTGCATCATTTGTACGGCGTGGCGCGCACCCTTTCCTGGCTGCATTTTCTTCCCCTGGCCCTGCTTGCGCTGGCGATTTTTCCGCTGACCGGCTGCGGTGATAAACACGAAAATAAGCCCGACCCTGCGCGAGCGGTACGCTACGTCGTCGTCGGGGCCGCCCAGACCCTTCCCGCGCTGGAAAGAACCGGTGAGATCCATGCCCACGATGAAACGACCCTGAGCTTTCGGACCGGGGGCCGAATACTGACGCGCAGCGTTGATATTGGCGATCGGGTCACTGCCGGACAGCTGCTGGCCACGCTTGACAATACAACCGGGAAAAACCAGCTCGACGGCGCTGAGGCCGACTATGAAGGTGCCAAAGCCTCGGCGCAGGTCGCCGCGCTTAATGTTAGTCGAATGCAAAAGCTCATGCCAACGGGTGCTATCGCCCGCACGCAGCTCGACAGCGCCCGTGCCGACTGGCTTGTCGCCCGCGCGCGCTTAAAAAGCAGCGAGGCCGCGTGGCGAAATGCCCGCGAAAGCCTCGGCTGGACGCGCCTGATCGCGCCGCAGGCGGGCGTCATCACGGCCGTGAACGCCTCTGCGGGGCAGGTTGTCAGCGATGGTCAGTCCGTGCTGACGCTGGCAACGGGTGAAGCCCGCGACGTGGCGTTTGATATTGCCACTCCGGATGCGATTCCGCCTCTGGATAAGACAGAATTGCGGGTTTCCCTCCTCAGCGACCCGTCGGTACAGGCGTCTGCCGCGCTGCGGGATATCACCCCGCAGGCCGATCCTCAGACCCGCACCTGGCGCGTCAGGGCCACCCTGCAAAACCCGCCGGCGGCCATGGCGCTGGGCGCCAGCGTTACCGTCACGTTGCCATCGTCTGCCCCGCGCGGCTACACCCTTCCCGCCTCGGCGCTGACCCGCATCGGCGACAAACCGGCCGTTTTTGTGATTACCCCGCAGTCGCGGGCGCAGCTGCGCGCTGTGGTGCCCGCGAGCTATACGGCCACCTCCGTCATGATTGCCTCCGGCCTTGAGCCGGGCGACAGGGTGATTACGGCGGGCGTGAGCACATTGCGGTCCGGCGAGCCGGTGGTTGCCGGAGAGGTTCAGCCATGAACACAGGACCGGAAGCCAAATTTAACCTCTCCGCCTGGGCGCTGAAGAACCAGCAGATGGTCAGCTTTTTCATGCTGCTGGTAATTGCGATGGGCGTGTTTTGCTATGAGAAGCTGCCGCGTAACGAAGATCCGGCTTTTACCATTAAAACGGCCGTCGTCTCCGCGCAGTGGCCGGGAGCCTCCGTGGCGGATACCACCCGCCTGCTGACCGATACGCTTGAAAAAAAGCTGCAGGAAACGCCCTGGCTGGACTATCTCGAAAGTGAAACCCGGGCCGGACGCACCGTTATCCACGTCAACCTCCGTGACGATACGCCCCCGCAACGCGTGCCGGATATCTGGTATCAGGTTCGCAAAAAAATGCAGGACATCGCGCCGTCCCTGCCTGAAGGGGTGCAGGGCCCTGCCGTGGACGACGAGTTTGACGACACGTTCGGCACAATTTATGCCTTTATTCCCGAGGGCTTCACCCTGCGGGAGGTGCGGGATCGCGCAGAGACAATTCGTCGCGAGCTGATGTCCCTGCCGGATATAGGCAAAACCACCCTGCTGGGCGAACAGCAGGAGCAGTGGGTTCTCGCCTTTTCTCCCGCGCGCCTGGCAGGGATGGGGCTTGATATTCAGGAGGTTGCCGACGCCCTCCGGGCGCAAAATGCGGTTGTCCCGGCAGGAACGATGCGTACCGAAAAAGAGAACATGGCGATCAAGGTCAGCGGGGCGCTCATGACCGAAGAGAGCTTACGCGCCGTCACGCTGCACGTGAACAATCGCTATATTCCGCTGACCGACATTGCCACCGTCACCCGGGAAATCGCCGAGCCACCGGCCCCGGCCTACCGGGTAAACGGCAAGCCGGCTATCGGGCTGGCGGTGTCGATGGCGCCAACGGGCAACATGCTGCGTTTCGGCGCTGCGCTGAATGCCAGAATGGCGGCCCTCAGCGCCGGGCTGCCGCACGGTATCGAGATGGTGAAAGTTGCCGATCAGTCAGCGGTGGTCAGTGACGCGGTAAGCGGATTTATCCGGGTGCTTATCGAAGCCGTTGTTATCGTGCTGGCGGTTTCATTTGTCTCGCTGGGCTTACGGGCCGGACTGGTCGTGGCGACGGCCATCCCGCTGGTGCTCGCCATGACGTTTGCCGGCATGATGCTCGCAGGCATCGGCCTTCAGCGCATCTCGCTCGGGGCGCTGATCATTGCCCTGGGCCTGCTGGTGGATGACGCCATGATCGCCGTTGAAACGATGGTCTCCCGGCTGGAAGCGGGGGATTCCCGTCGGCATGCGGCCACCCATGCGTTCAAAACGACGGCCTTCCCGATGCTCACCGGTACTCTGGTGATGATTGCCGGCTTTATTCCCGTTGGTTTTGCGGCCTCCAGCGCCGGTGAATACTGCTTTTCCCTGTTTGCGGTGGTGCTCATTGCCCTGCTCTGCTCCTGGGCCGTCGCGATCCTGTTTTCGCCGCTGACGGGCACGTGGCTGCTGCCGGAAAAAGTCAGACATCACGCGGCAGGCCCCGGCAGGATCGCGCGCGGGTACGGACGACTTTTACGCCTGGCGCTGCGCCACCGGCTCGCTACCGTGCTGATTGCGCTTGCCGCGCTGGGGCTGTCAGCGTACGGCACGACGTTTATGCAGGGCGAGTTTTTCCCCGCATCGGACCGGCCTGAGCTGCTGGTCAGCCTGACGCTTCCGGCCAACGCGTCGCAGCCGGAAACGCTAAGAGAGGTGAAAAAGCTGGAAAAAGCGCTGGCCGGCAACGGCAACATCGATCGCTATTCGACGTACGTCGGGTCGGGCGCCATCCGTTTTTACCTGCCGATGGACGTGCTGCTGGAAAATGAAAATATCGCCCAGATGGTTGTGGTGGCGAAGGATCTTGCGGCGCGGGATCGTCTGCATGCGCAGCTCAACAGGCTCCTGGCGACGCAGTTTAGCAACATCATCACGCGCGTGTCGCCCCTAGAGCTGGGGCCGCCCGTCGGCTGGCCCATCAAATACCGGGTGAGCGGGCCGGATTATCTGCAGGTTCGGGCGTTGGCGAACCGTCTCACGGACGCGATTGGCCGCTCCCCGTTCTCACGCGACGTTAACCAGACGGCCGGAGAGCCTGAAAGGGTCATCACCCTTAAGGTGAATCAGACGGCGGCCAGGGCGGCGGGAATATCGTCAGAAAGCCTCGCCCGCACGCTGAACACCGTCTGGTCCGGCAGCGTTGTCACCTCCATCAGGGATAACGACCGCCTTGTCGACGTGGTGCTGCGGGCCACGGACGATGCACGTCACAGCACCTCCACCCTCTCCTCGCTCACGATTCAGGGGAATGACGGTAAAAAAATTCCGCTCAGCGCCGTCGCGACGCCGGCCTGGGGCGTGGACGATCCGGTCATCTGGCGTCGCCAGCGCGTGCCCTTTATCACGGTGCAAACGGACCTTGCCCCGGGCCTGAAGGCTGAAGCGGTATCCGCGGCGCTGCGTCCGGCGGTCGACAAGCTGCGCGCGAGCCTGCCCGCAGGTTACAGCATTGAAGAGGGCGGCGCGGTTGCCGAATCGGACAAGGGGAACAGCTCCGTCTTTACCGTTCTTCCGGTAACGCTGGTCCTCATGCTGTTGCTGCTGATGCTTCAGCTGCGGCGATATTCCCGGATGCTGCTGGCCCTCCTGATGGCCCCGTTTGGCCTGCCGGGGATCGTGCTGGCTATGCTGCCCGGCGGCACGCCGATGGGGTTTGTCGCGCTGCTGGGCGTCATCGCCCTGGCGGGGATGATCGTGCGCAACGCGGTGATACTGATTAGCGAAGTTGACAGCAATCTTGCTCAGGGGATGGCAAACGATGCCGCAATTATGGCGGCCGCGGAGCACCGGGCCAGACCCATCTGTCTGACCGCCTGCGCCGCCATTCTGGGCATGATCCCGATCTCTCATCAGGTCTTCTGGGGGCCAATGGCCTATGCCATTATCGGCGGGCTGCTGGTCGCGACGCTGGTGACGCTGACCGTGTTACCCGCGTCGTTTAGCCTGCTGTTACAGTGGGGAGCTCAGCGCAACGCCGCAGAAGACGGACTGCGCTGAGGCTCCACCGTTTCCCGGCAGATTACGCGGCGGTCAGCGCAAAACGGTCTTTCAGGACATGGCGGATTTCCTCCTCCGCCAGTTTCCGCGTTTCAGTGCCGTTCGCCGTGATGGTTTTCAGCACATCGCCCAGCAAAATCTGGCGTCCCTCCGTGCTGTGCTGCACCACCACCCGCTTCTGCACAAAGATGGCATCCGGGTGCGTGGAGTTAAGGTAGTTGGCCGGAACGAAATCAATCCATTCCTGAGGGGTGAGATCAAAGCCGTACTGCCGGGCCCACTCTCCCTCAACCTTCGCCTCAAGCAAATACTCACCCTCCGCGCTGCGGGTCAGTTGGAACGTGTCGAAATCCTGTACGATCTCAACATCAAGCGTGTCCAGCGCCATCGGCGCACGAATACCGTAGCTGCCGAAACCGAGGTCGCAAAGCCACTGTCGGCTATCTACCTCAGCAACGATCGCCATGTGGGTTTTCGGCCGCCGCGCGGGGTAGAACATCGGGCGCGCCGCCACGAAGCGGTAAGGGATCCCTAACGCCTCCAGCGCCATGGCAAAAAGCCCGTTTACCTCATAGCAGTAGCCGCCGCGCCCCTGCGTTAACACCTTATCGGCGATATCGTCTGGCGCCAGCGAGACAACTTTGCCCGCCTGTACGTCCAGATTTTCAAAGGGAACGGAAAAGAGCTGATGGCGCATGAGTGCATGCAGGGTGACCGTATCGGCACCCGCCGGTCCGGTATAGTTTATGCGTTTGAAATAGGTGGAAATGTTGAAGTTATCGCTTTGCATAATGCCTCCTTGTCCTGAACATGCCGGACACTATAGATGGCGCGCATCAATGGCTGTATAGTCAGTTTTATCGAAAATTAGCCTGAACAGTTACCCATGTCTGCCCCGTCCCGGTCCTCTCCTCACTATCGCCGTATTGCGAATATGCTGCGTCTTACCATTACGTCCGGCGCGCTGCGCGCCGGTGACAGGATGATCTCCGCGCGCAAACTGGCCGAACGCGAGCGCGTTAGCCTTCCGACGGCGCTGGAGGCCCTCCGCTGCCTTGAGGCTGAAGGGCTGATCGTTGCACGCCCGCGTTCAGGCTATTACATCCGTCTGACCAGCCAGCCTCCGCGCGCGGAGCCCGCGCGCTTCACGCCTGGCCCGGTCCCCGTCACCCTGTCCGCCGTGGCCCGGTCGCTGTTCAGCTGTGCAGAAGCCCGGCTGATCCCGCTGGGCGCCGCCCTGCCCGATCCCGCGTGGCTGCCGGGAGATGCGCTGCAGCGGGCGTTGCACTCTGCGGGCCGTCGTCTGGACGCGCATGGACAGAGCTACAGCCTGCCTCCGGGAAGGCGGGATTTGCGAAGCAAGATTGCCGCGCGCTCTGCCCAGTGGGGAGCCCGGTTCGGCGCGGACGATCTCATTATTACCGCAGGCGCGACGCAGGCGCTGCGCCTGGCACTTCGGGCCGTGTGCCAGCCGGGTGATGTCGTGGCGATTGAGCAGCCAGCCTACTTTGGTACGCTCCTGCTGCTGGAGGATTTAGGCCTGAAGGCTTTAGCGATCCCCACCGACCCTGTAGAAGGCCTGCTGCTGGAACCGCTGGCGGACGCTATTCGCTGCCACCGCCCCGCGGCCGTTCTGGCCTCGCCCACGGTGCAAAATCCTTTGGGTGCCAGCATGCCCGTCGCGCGCAAGCAGGAACTGGTTGCCCTGCTTGAAGAGGCTGAAATTCCTTTAATTGAGGACGATGTTTACGGTGATCTGGTCGGCGAGGGGCAACGCCCTCCGGCCTGCAAGGCGTTCGACCTGAGCGGGAATGTGATCTACTGCAGTTCCCTGTCTAAAACGCTTGCGCCCGGATGGCGAATCGGCTGGATCGCCGCCGGACGCTACTCCCCGCAGGTCTTACAGGCCCGCATGGCCGGAGAATGGGCTGGCGCCCCGCTGCTGGAAGCGGCGACGAGCGATGTTCTGGCGAGCGGCGACTACGATCGCCATCTGCGGCGGCTGAAGCGCCGGATCTCAGAGGGCGTTCGCGCCGTCGTGGCGCAGGTCAAGGCGAGCTTTCCGCCCGGTACGCGCGTTAACGTACCCGCTGCCGGTTTCCTGCTGTGGGTTGAACTGCCTCAGCGGGTCAACGCGCTGGAGGTGCATCGTCGCGCGCTGGCGCTGGGCATTGGCGTCAGCCCTGGCCCCCTGTTTTCCCCTGCCGCGGAGTTAACGCACTTTCTGCGGCTGAACTGCGCAAACGAACCCACGCTCCGCCTGCTGAACGCCGTGGAACAGATTGGCGCGCTGTGTCACGAGCTGGCCGCTTTCACACCAGACTCTCCAGCCACTCGGTAAAGACCCGTACCTTCCGGGAGAGGTGGCGGTGTGGATAGAGCAGTGACAGCTTGCGGTCCGGCGAGCGATAGTCCGGCAGGACTTCAACCAGAAGACCACGGTCTATGTAAGGCTGAAGAAAGAGATTCATCCCCTGCATTAACCCCAGCCCGGCAAGGCCTGCCGCGATGTAGGCCTCGGAGTTATCCACGACAAGCTTACCGGGCAAGGTAATTTCCGCGATGCCTTCTGGCGTGGTAAACGTCCACGGATGAATTTGTCTGCTGCGGTTATTAATCCAGTTGATGGCCTGATGTTTGCGTAAATCATCCGGCGTTTCTGGCGTACCGTGTTTTGCCAGCCAGTCCGGGCTGGCGCAGGTCGTGATTTTGATGTTCCCGATTTTACGCGCGATGTAGCCCTGGTGGGAGCGAAGCTGCAAAATGTGACATGTTAAAAAAATTGAAGTTTAACCCATCAAAACAATCAGATTGATGCTCAAAAGGATCTCAAGAGGATCCTTTTGATTTTACTGACCGTTATGCCCTACCAGTTGCCATACGGATAGATTTTCCCTTTGATGAAATCGGGTGTCTTTCCGTAATAAATATATCCGTTAGGATGTTTCGTTACCCCTTTGCATATCAGCATATCCTCCCCTGTCAGAGTGAGTTGCCGCGCAGGATGCTGAAGCACAACAGGATCGCCGTTATTCTCCAGCCAGACCCGCACCGTTCCACCCGGTGCCAGTCCGATAATCATATTATCCCGGTAATACGTCTTTCCCGGCTTATAGGTATCAGGATAGGCTGTGAGCATCTGCTGCCATGTCTCCCGACTGAACCAGATCTCCGTTTCGTACGCCTTTTTATCGATAACCGAGTCCCAGCACACCGTCATCCTGACAGGCAGCGCCTTGCCGATATTAAAATTGGCTGAAAAACCACCCACGCGCTGGCTCCATGTCCCCACGCTGCTCTGGCTCGGTTCCGTGGGGTCCAGTCGCCGGAAAATACTTTCCCGGATATCCCCATCCTCCAGATACACCATGGTCACCAGTGCCGGCAGGTTGACGGGATAGAAAAAATTAAACTGCCAGTGATCGTAAGGCAGTTTCTGCCCCCACTGTTCTACACCATCCCCTGACAATGACTTCACACCCTCCCGGCGATCGTGGCAACCGGCGAGCAATACGACACCCAACATGACCGCTACCAGCGGTAATCGTTTCATCCCTGCCTCCTCAGAAAAGTCCGTCCAGCGCGTCCGCATTCGCCCGCGCCCTGTCTTCCCACTGCTGCTGGTCGTCCATCCGCCATACCGTCCGCACCCACCCTTTGCCAGGAGCCATCGGCCACACGAACGAGCGCTCGTCCGTTGGCGCATAGTGGTTTCTCAGAAAAACTTCTCCTGAGGACGGACTCACCCACAGGCTCAGATCCGAATCGATGTTCCAGTTCGCCGAACAGTGCAGGTAACGCCCGATGGTCCGCATCTCATCTGCCGTGAAGCTCTCCTGCTCCGTACCGCGTCGGACTGCGCGCCCCTGCGCTATCGCTTTGTCACACAGGGAAACAAGCTCAGCGGGAAGAGCCATGTCAGTATTTTGCGGATCAATATCACCGAATATCACCCCGGCATCCTGTGCCGCATCGAGCATCACCCGCATACTCACCTTTTCCCAGTCGTTCGGCACCGCCCGGCGAGTCATAAATACCGCCGCGCCGGCTTTCTTCTCCAAAATAAACGCCCGTGCCTTATCCCGGTTAACCAGTGGCCACGAAATCATTTTCGTCTCTACCTTACCGTGCGGCATCAGGTATTTCAGCGCCGGCAGCGAATATAGCGTCTGACGCATCTTCTCCGCCTTACGATATACTGCCGTCTGCATTTCATCCGAGCTTTCCGGTATCACTTCAAAGTCCGGCATCGTCAGCAGGGATATTTCATCCTCTCCCGCGTTGTAGCCTCCGCCGATATCCGAGTGCGCACCCGGCAGCGCCAGCTCCGGCCACATCCCCGCTATGCTGTTCAGGCTGAAGTTATATCTGCACTCGTGCATTGCGCTTATCTGAAACACCTTCTGCGCCACCGAGGGACGCAGTTCGAGGTTGACGCCGGGGTTGCTGCGCCCGTTGATGCCGTAGAAGTTCAGCAGACTCCCGATGGCCGCCACCGTGTCAAACAGCCCCAGAAAGCGTACCTCTCCCGCCGCTTTTCCATGGTGCCCTGTCAGGTCTAATCCTTTGTCTATCGCCACCGCTATCTCCGCGTCCTGGTTCATCACCCGGTTGGCGAAGTGCCGCGCTGCCGCTGCCCCGCGGCTAAAACCGAACACATCAAACTGCACCTTCGCTATCGCCACTTTGTCACGGTTAAGTTTGATAAAGCGGCTCAGCTCTGCGCTGATTTTGTCAAGCGCCTCGTCTGTCTTCGTCACCACCCCTTCAAACTGCCGGATAAGGCTGCTGCCCAGCGCCGCTCCCAGCATAGAATCGCTTTCACCGTCCGCCGTCCCGATGCCGCTGACGTAGATTTTTACCTGCGCCTCTGTCTCACTGTCGTTGAGTTCATCACTAGACTGATAAAGGTCAAACAGTCGCGAAATATTAGTGATGCCGCCCTGCCAGCTGGCGTTCCCTAACTCTGCTCTGGCATGCTTTTCATACTTCTCGCACGCCCTGGCACGATCCTCGCCAACCAGATTAGCGCAGTGCGCATATGCCAGCCGCAGATCGTCTGAATTCGCCCGGTTATTCCCAGTGCCGTCAAAGAACACACCTACGGTCAGCGCGATCCCCCTGACTGGCACCCGCCGGCACTGAACGGTTTTTACAGTCCCGACAGCGCTGGTTCGCAGAGTGCAGTCCCCGATAACTTCATACCGATAATAACCGGTATCTTCCGGTGTGGTCTTTTCGTTTGTGCTCATGGAAAATCCTTTTAGTTTTGAGGGTTAATAAATATCCCATCATACCTTAACCAAAATTACCGCTCTATCTTCAGTAGATGATGCACATGCTCAAATGTATCGAGGGGATTGTATCCGCCTGTTCCTGCATACCCGGTAAAGAGCCATTTTTACTCAGTTCCAGTTCAAAAAAAGCCAGATGTCGCATTTTGCAGCTTCGCTCCCACTAGGCCATATAGTCGCCGTCGCCCAGTTCGCCCACCCACAGCACACAGTCAAGGCAGCACCAGAACATATCCCGGCGGTGTTCAGAGCTGCTCGGAATGATATCGATTTCAGGATGCTGACGATAAAAATCAGGCATGCCGGGCATCACCCGCAATGCCGCAAAAGAGATAGGAATATCCGCAGCGTGAAAAGCGTGGCCGAGGTTGTGAATGCGTTAACGGTTGAGTAAGCACCCGGCGTCCTGGCCTGCACCAGGACGCCCAGGCTCATCAGGGAATAATCCGCGCGGCTCTCATCTGCGCGAACAGGCTGAAAAACATCTCATCGGTCGCCTGCATTTGCGTGAAGCCCGATCGCCGGAGTTTGCTCCCGTCACCAAACATGTCGTAGTCCCAGCTAAAGACAAAATCGGCAAACCGCCCGTCGCTCAGCTGCAGAATATCCGCTTCCACCAGCCGCTCTTCGGCAAGCTCGCGCCATACGCCGTGATAGTCGTTAAACAGCTGATGAAATGACAGCCTCACCGGCGGCGCAGAGTCCAGTTCAAACCAGCGTGCGATGCGCGGCCACAGCTCGCTCCAGCGCCAGATATCGCCATTGTTTACGTTGAACGCCTGATTCTGTGCCGCAGGTGACGCGGCGGCCCACACCGTGGCCTCGGCCAGCAGCCCGGCGTCGGTATGGTCAACGATGCTGTGCCAGGCCTGTTCCGAACCGGGAAAACGCAGCGGTAACCCCAGCGCCTTGCACAGGGAGGCGTACAGGGCGATGCTCAGCGCAAGGTTCATGGCATTACCCGGTACCGCGCTCCCCACCACGCCCGGCCTGATAGCATTCCAGTGCCAGCGTTTTCCCCGCTGAAACTGGCTGAGCCACGCTAGCTGCGCGGCGTTAAATTCGGCACCCGGCACGCCGGGATCGCTTTCCCGCGCCGGGGTTTTAAACGGTCCCAGATGCGCACCATAGACTTTGTACCCCTGCATCAGGCTTACCGTCTGCAAAGGCGCCGTTTTTTCGAGGGTGCTGACCAGATTACGCAGCATGGTGACGTTCGGCTCAACCATGTCCGTCCAATTCGCCGCATTCGCCCAGGCGCTGTAAAAGATGTGGGTGACACCGTTCAGGGCGTGCAGCGCCCGTGCGGTATCCTTCGCATCCAGTAAATCGACGTTCACCACGGGAATGCCGTCCGGATGGGTTACCTCGCGGCGACTGAGGCCAATCACCTCCCACTGATGGTGCAGGAGCGTATTGACCAGCTGTCTGCCGACAATGCCGCTGGCCCCCGCGACCAGGGCGACGTTGTGTTGCTGCATCTTATTCATGGTGTTTCTCCGGAAAGGGTGACAGACGCAGTGTGATCTATTATTTTTTCTGGAGATATCCCCTGACACCGATGGCACTTATAAGCAGAATCATTAAATGAATAATAAGCTCACCGCCATTTCTACCTTTCTACGCGTCGCTGAAGCGGGCTCGTTTTCAGCGGCCGCCCGTCAGACCGGTATTAAGCAGTCCGCCGTCAGTCAACAGATCGCGGCGCTTGAGGATGAGCTTGGCGTGGTGCTGCTGCACCGTACGACGCGTACGATGAAGCTGACCGAACAGGGTGAACGTTACCGGCGAGATATGCAGCTTGTGCTGGACGCTATGGGGGAAGCGGAAAGGCGTTTACATCCTGCCGATCATCGCGTTCAGGGACGCGTCCATGTCCAGTTGCCGAGCGGCCTGGGGCAGATCATTTTGCCGCATCTGCTGGCGCTACAGCGCCTGCATCCCGAACTGCAGCTGATGATTTCCCTGGATGACCGCCTTGCCGATCTGGTGACGGAGGGCGTGGATGTCGCGATACGGCTGAGCAGCGAGCCTCCGCAGGCGCACGCGGCTCGCGTGCTGGCGCGTATTGAAGCCGCGCTGTTTGCCGCTCCCGGTTCTCAGGCGGTACACACCGTCAGCGAACTGACCACGCTGCCACACGTACGGTTCAGCGGTATTCCGCTGGATGCCCCCCTGCGCCTGATTTCTGACGAGGAAACGGTCGAGATCAACGTGAATACCGTTTTCCGTGCCAACACCAGCGACGCACTGCTGCAGGCGCTGGAGTCAGGCATCGGTATCGGCGGCATGCAGCGACCGCTCGTGGCCAGGGCGCTGCAGGCGGGCACGCTGGTACCGGTGCTGCCCGACTGGCGGTTACCCGATCGCTTCCTCTATGCCGTCTATCCTGACGCCCGCTTTATTCCGCAGCGCGTCAGAAAGGTCGTCAGCGTGATTGAGCAGTTGCTGCCTGAAATACTGAAGAAAAACTGATTGTTTCCGCCGTAAATGACGTGCATTTTTCAACCGCCAGGAATAGAGTATTTTTACCGTATCCTCCTCTTTCTGGAGCACTTATGCCGGATTATCGTTTTTTCCAAAAAGGCCCGAACCTGATTGCGATCGAGAGCGCAAACACCGATGCGGCCGCTCAGCTCATCGCTCAGGGGTTTGAAAAACAGTTTGAGGAGATTGGCGCAGCGGATGAAAAAGAGGCGCTTACCCGCCTTGCCGATATCCGTAAAAATAATGAGATCGATCGCTATAACTTCCTGGCCGGAGCGGGCGAAATGCCGCTGATCGGCGCGCTGGCGGCTGCGGCAACCTGGTTGGTGCAAAAGAAATAACGCAACCATCTTCTACTTCGCCACCGGCAAATCGGCGTACCGCGTCGTATAGGCCGGTGACAGCATCTCACGCTTCATCGCCCAGGATTTCTCAATACCCTGTCCGGCGAACCATATCTTCCCTTTACCGGAATGATTTACGCTGTCCATCATCTCCATCAGCGCCGCGCTGTTGGCGCGCAGACGATTATCGTCAAACAAATTAAGCTGGGCGACGCCGCTGCTGAAAAAGTCCGCCAGCATGACCCCGGCTTTCATATAGCGATAGCCGTCGAGCCATATGCGCCCCAGCGCCTCCGTGGCGGCGCGGATGATATCGCGCGAGTCATTGGTGGGCGTCATCAGGGTGACAGAAGCCTGATTGCCGTAATAAATTTCGTTGTCCGCATGCGGGCTGGTGCGAACAAATACGCTGATAAAACGACAGTATTGATGCTCGCCGCGCAGTTTTTCCGCAGCGCGTTCCGCGTAGGCGCAAATAGCCTGGTGCATCTCCTCGTACTGCGTAATACGGTGTCCAAACGAACGGCTACAGATGATTTGCTGCTTCGTGGGGGTGAACTCCTCCAGATCAAGACAGGGCTCACCGCGCAGCTCGCGGGCCGTACGTTCCAGTACCACGTTGAAATGTTTGCGGATGACCCAGGACGACGCTTCCGCCAGCTCCAGCGCCGTGGTGATCCCCATAGCGTTGAGCTTTTTCGTGATGCGCCGCCCTACCCCCCACACCTCCTCTACCGGAACCTTTTCCAGCAGCTTACGCTGCCGCTCGCGGCCTGAGAGATCGACCACGCCGCCAGTGCCGGACCACCGTTTCGCCGCATAGTTGGCCAGCTTTGCAAGGGTTTTGGTCGGGGCAATACCGACGCCAACGGTTAGGCCCGTATTTTTAAAGACCTCTGTGCGCATCTGGTGACCGAACGCTTCCAGCGACAGGCAGTGGCTGACCCCTGAAACGTTCACGAACGCCTCATCGATAGAGTAAATCTCGATTGCCGGGGCGAGATCGGTCAGCGTCTGCATTACCCGACTGCTGAGATCGGCATACAGCGCATAGTTCGAGCTAAAGACGTAAACTTTTGACGGGTATAGCTTTTCTTTGAATTTAAAATACGGCTCACCCATTTTTATGCCGAACTGCTTTGCCTCCCGCGACAGCGAAATAATGCAGCCGTCGTTATTGGACACCACCACGATGGGTTTCCCCTCCAGATCGGGGCGGAATACCTTCTCGCAGGAGGCGTAAAAGCTATTCACATCAACCAGCGCGAACATGTTTATGCGTTTTGAGAGTGTGGGTGACGACGCCGAAGATCTGCAGCTCCTCTTCGGACTGAAAGGTAATCGGCTGATAGCGGGCATTATGCGGCAGAAGTCTCAGAACCGGGCGGGTCTGTAGCTCTTTCACCGTAAACTCACCGGCGACCGACGCCACGACGATATCCCCGTGTTCGGCATTTAACGAACGATCGACCACCAGCAGATCGCCGTCGCCGATCCCCGCCCCAATCATGGAGTCTCCACTCACCTTGATAAAATAGGTCGCACTGGGGTGTCTGACTGCCAGCCGGTTAAGATCGAGACGATCCTCCACATAATCCTGCGCCGGGCTGGGAAAACCACAGGCCACGCGCTCTAAAAACAAAGGTAATTCAATGTCTTGTTTTGGGTGATAAGAAAAGAGAGTGTCCATAATGCCTTTCTCGCCAGATACTGTATATAAATACAGTATTACGAATTATGGACAAGGATCAAGGTCATTTCCAAAGGCGAACCCAAACGCGTTGAAGTTTGAGCGGTTTTAATTTAGCAACGTTGCCCGCCGATAACCCTCCCCATGGTTCTCCCCGGAATGCATTAAGAGACGCGCTAATATAAGTCATTAAAAAGTCATATAGCAAATACTTCATAATGACTTATTTGGAAATTTAATCACTATCAAATCACTGCATGTTGACTTTTTAAGTCAGATAAAAGCATATTTTACCGAACGAATTAACAAGACTTACTGGAGAATATTTTCAATGCCAGCCCGTGACTATCCAGACAAGCGTGTTGCACGCGGTCTGGCAAAGGAGGCCGATCTCAGGATGTTGAGCGCCCGCATCGATCCCGATCTGATGGAGTACATCAGAACCACCGCCTTTGAGACGCGTAAGAGCAAGCAGGAGATTGTGGCGGAAGCATTAGCGCTGCACAGGCAGAAAAGTCAGACAGGAGCCTAAGCGCGCAAAGCCGGAAGCATCCTTCAGGCTTTGCGCGTGTCACCTTTAATCCATCAGCGAATTCAGCGTTTCCAGTGCTTCAGGCGGCAACCGCAGCTCCCCCGCCGCGAGGTTTTGCCGTAAATGCGCTACGGAAGAGGTGCCAGGGATCAGCAGAATATTCGGGGAACGCTGAAGCAGCCATGCCAGCGCAACCTGCATTGGCGTGGCGCCCAGTGAATCCGCGACGGTCTTCAGCCCGGAAGATTGCAGTGGCGTAAAGCCGCCCAGCGGGAAGAACGGCACATACGCGATCCCCTGCTGCGCCAGCAGATCCACCAGCGCGTCGTCACCCCGGTTCACAATGTTGTACATGTTCTGTACGCACACCACCGGCACCATCTTCTGGGCTTCCGCAACCTGGGTTGCCGTGACGTTGCTCAGGCCAATATGACGCACCAGACCCTGCTGCTGTAATTCGGCCAGGGTGGAGAGCGGTTCCGTAATCGACCCTTCCGCCGGCCCGTGTGCGCTAAACATGATCCGCAGATTCACCACGTCCAGCACGTCCAGCTGCAGATTACGCAGGTTGTCATGCACCGCCTGCGTCAGTTCCTGCGCGGAAAAGGCCGGCAGCCAGGCACCTTTGTCGTTGCGGCGGGCACCAATCTTGGTGACGAGCGTCAGATCGTCCCGGTACGGGTGAAGCGCCTCGCGGATCAGCTGGTTAGTGACATGAGGACCATAAAAATCACTGGTATCAATGTGGTTCACCCCCGCCGCCACCGCTTCGCGCAGCACGTCCAGCGCGGCCTGCTTATCCTTCGGTGGGCCAAAGACGCCCGGCCCGGCGAGCTGCATCGCACCGTAGCCCAGTCGTTTTACCGTCCGCGTCCCGAGCGCGTACGTCCCGCTTTTATCAATGCTGCTCATGTTAACCTTCCTCATAAAAATGATCCGGATTTACAACAGGTTCCTTACCGGAGCCCTTAGTTAAGCGCGAGTTAAATTAAAGTTTAAATTCTATACGACGATAGTATTGGTGTACCTCTGCATCCTTTCTAACGGACGACCGCTATGCTGAAAAATTTGCACGTGATTACCGGTATTATCTTTGCCCTCACCATATTCTGTCTGCTGCAAGTTGTCACGGGAGGGTTGTTCTACTCTGCCGTCAGCAACGATCGCCATAATTTCCAGAATTCCGGCGTGCTCAATGCCCAGCAGGAGAGCCTGAGCGACAGCGTAAACACGCTGGTGAAAACGCGCGTCACCGTCACCCGCGTGGCGATCCGCTACCTGAAAAACCAGCGCGACCCGGCTTCCCTTGCAGCGATCAATAAACTGCTTGGCACCGCAGCCGACTCGCTGGCAAAAGCCGAAGCCTATAACAAAGAGTGGCAGAAGCTGCCGCAGGTTAACGGCCAGGAGGCGGCATTAACCGACGAGATGCAGAAGTCCTGGAACCAGATGCACGAAGTGATGCGCTTATCGATTGAGTATCTGCGTGCCGACAACTACCAGGCCTATGGCGATCTGGACGCGCAGCAGGCGCAGGACGAGATGGAAGCGGTCTATAACCGCTGGCGCGCCGAAAACAACACCCTGCTGAAGGCCGCAACCGAAGAGAACCAGAGCAGCTTCACGCAGATGCAGTGGACGCTGGCGGCTATTCTGCTGGCCGTTATCGCGGTTCTGGTGGTCATCTGGCAGGGTTTACAACATCTGCTGTTAAAACCCCTCCACTCCATTATGAACCATATTCGCGCCATTGCAGGGGGCGACCTGACGCAGGAGATCGCTATCTCCGGTCGCAATGAGATGGGCCAGCTGGCCGCCGGCCTGCATGAGATGCAGCAGTCGCTGGTGACCACCGTCAGCGCCGTACGGGGAAGTACGGATTCCATCTACACCGGCGCAGGCGAAATTGCCGCAGGGAGCAACGATCTTTCCGCCCGCACCGAGCAGCAGGCCGCCTCGCTCGAAGAGACCGCCGCCAGCATGGAAGAGCTGACCGCGACGGTTAAGCAGAACTCCGATAACGCCCGTCAGGCCACGCTGCTGGCGAAAAACGCCTCTGAAACGGCCGCGCGCGGCGGTCACGTCGTGGATAACGTGGTTCGCACCATGAACGAAATCGCCGACAGTTCGCAGCAAATTGCGCATATTACCGGCGTGATCGACAGCATCGCGTTCCAGACCAACATTCTGGCGCTTAACGCCGCGGTGGAAGCGGCACGCGCCGGGGAACAGGGCCGTGGTTTTGCGGTTGTTGCAGGTGAAGTCCGTACGCTGGCGAGCCGCAGCGCGCAGGCGGCGAAAGAGATCAAAGGGCTTATCGAGAACTCCGTCAGCCGGGTGAATACCGGTTCTGAGCAGGTCAGCGAGGCTGGTACCACCATGAAGGAAATTGTCGCCGCCGTGACCCGCGTGACCGATATTATGGGTGAGATTTCATCTGCCTCTGACGAGCAGAGCCGCGGTATTGAGCAGGTGAGCCTGGCCGTTTCGCAGATGGACAGCGTGACGCAGCAAAACGCCGCGCTGGTGCAGGAGTCCGCCACGGCGGCTGCGGCACTGGAAGATCAGTCCGAGCAGCTGCGCCAGGCGGTAGCGGCGTTTCGTCTGAACGGCAAAGAAAAAGCGGTCGCCCCGCGCCCGGTCAATCTGAAAACGCCACAGCTGCTGCGCCCGGCAACAACAACCGCCTCTACCGACAGCAACTGGGAAACGTTCTGAGTCACCGGCGGGCGAGGAGATCGCCCGCTAGCGGCTGCGCTTGGCGTGCCGCTCCCAGTTTTCCTGTTTTGCCTCATCCGATTTTCGCAGTGAAACATAACATGCCCCGCTGCCGCCGTGATGCGGCAGCGCCACGCAGAAGGCCTGCACTTCCTCGAACTCGGTTAACCAGCGCGCAAGATAGCTACGCACCACATTGGGATGCGAGTTCTGCTCGCGCCCTTTCCCGTGAATGATAATCAGATTGCGTAACCCGTCGCGTCCGGCCTGGCGAATAAAAGAATAGAGCATCTGACGGCAGCGTTCGGCGGGCTGACGCAGGAGGTTTAAGCTGGCCTGGCGGGCGTATTTACCCGTGCGCAGCTTATCAATAACGCCCTGCTGTACCCCTTCGCGCTGGAACGCCAGCGGTTCTTCCAGGGGAAGCACGTCAAGAAAATCCAGCGTCAGGAAGTTATCCAGCTGTTCGCTATCCACCTCCTCGCGCGTCCGCGTATTGCGGCTGGGCTGCCAGTGAATATCCGCGCAGCGCTTCAGGGGCTGGACATCTTCCATGGCGTCAAGAAAAAATGATTTGTCGTCAGGGTTCATGGACATCCTCCGGCTACATCTGAGGACTGTACTATACCTGCGCCAGAGACCGGCCTCAATCACCGTTACAGGGCGATGCGTGGCAATAATATTAACCTGATGAATATATATAGTAATTATTAAATAAACTTAAATCAGACTTAACTAAAATTTCAGCAAAGGTAAAATACGTGATTTATGTTAAAATTTCGTGAAATCAATCACTCGCCCGCCTTTCATTTTTCGGGAAAGGTGTTATACCTAAATATACCTGCCTCATGGAAATAATACTCAGGATTGGCGAAAGGACGTACTGCTGTGTGTACTATAGGGTCTGTCTGATGTCGGGCAGATCCTGTTTTTTTAATCTGTATTTCACGCGACGACTATTTTCCTCACCTCCCTTCTGAACTGCGTAATTAATGACTCAGCAAGGGGAGTCTGACGTGAATCACGACGCTGAATTAAATAATAGGTTGCTTTAGGAAGCGATTCGACAACCGGCAGCATGACCAGACGGTGTGCCAGCAGCGGGTCACAGCCTAGCTCCTGCGGCAATATGCTTAAAAAATCACTTTGCGCGACCAGGCTAATACAGGAAGAAAATGTTTCGCAAACCACACCAATTCGCGGTATTTGCGAACGATCGCTAAATACCTCCTCTAATTGCTTATAATAACTTCCCCGCGGCGTCGGCATTGTCCAGTTATAATGCAGAAGTTCATTAATTGACGTTGCCCCCATTGCCGGGTGACCTTCCCGACAAAATACCGCAAACGGTTTTTCGAAGAGCTTTTCAAACGTAAATTCCTGGTCGTAAGGCCCCTGATAATAGGTATTGATGGTGAAGTCCAGCTCGCCCTGGCGTAATTCATTGATCATCGACACCAGCTGCCCTTCCATAATCCGCACCTTGACCTGCGGATGCTGCGCATGAAAGCGGGTGATAACGGCGGGCATCAGCGTGCGTGAAACGCTGGCCCCCATCCCGATGTTGATCTGCCCGGCCAGCTCCCCCTGCCGCTGACGGATATCATCCTGCGCCGCGCGCAGCTCTTCCAGAATCAACCTGGCGCGCTGGTAAAAGCCCTCACCGCATTCGGTCAACGCGACGCCTTTACTCCTGCGCACGAAAAGCTGCGCCGCCATGCCCTCCTCCAGCTCTTTGATGGATTTGGTCAGCGCCGGCTGGGAAAGATTCAGCGTCCTGCTGGCGCCGCGAATGCTGCCCTGACGCGCAACCTCAACAAACGCCCGGATTTGATGAAATTTAATCTGGAATGTCATAGCCCGACCGATAACCGTTGTTTATCAGAGTAAAGAAACTGTCATCTACTTTAATGGAAAGGGATGTGCGAGGGTAATTCCTGAACGGTTAAAACTGTGAAAAATCGGTTAGTGATAAGTAAAAACTATCACAGCTTGAAGCAGTTCACATATTTTAATGATGACAGGAACAGATATGGACACACTGGCGCAGTACATCCAGACATTATCCCCGCAGCTGAGCGCATGGCGTCGCGATTTTCACCATTTCGCGGAATCCGGCTGGGTAGAGTTTCGAACGGCCGCGAAAGTCGCGGAAATCCTCGATTCGCTGGGTTACGAACTGGCGATGGGCCGCGACGTCGTCGATGCCGAAAGCCGGATGGGGCTGCCCGATGCCGCCACCCTGGCGCAAGAGTTTGCCCGCGCGCGGGCGCAGGGCGCGCCAGAGAAATGGCTGGCGCCGTTTGAGGGCGGGTTTACCGGCATTGTGGCGACCCTCAATACCGGACGTCCTGGACCGACCCTGGCGTTTCGCGTCGACATGGATGCCCTTGATTTAAGCGAAGCGCTGGATGAAAGCCATCGCCCGTTCCGCGACGGGTTTGCCTCCTGCAACGCGGGCATGATGCACGCCTGCGCGCACGATGGACACACCGCTATTGGTCTGGGGCTGGCGCAGGTGCTTAAGCAGAATGACGCGCAGCTCAACGGCACCATCAAGCTGATCTTCCAGCCTGCTGAAGAAGGCACCCGCGGCGCGCGCGCCATGGTTGCCGCCGGGGCGCTGGACGACGTGGACTATTTCACGGCCATCCATATTGGTACCGGCGTCCCTGCCGGAACGGTGATTTGCGGCAGCGATAACTTTATGGCCACCACCAAGTTTGACGTGAACTTTACCGGCGTTGCCGCACACGCGGGCGGTAAACCGGAGGACGGACGTAACGCCCTGCTCGCCGCCGCGCAGGCCGCCCTCGCCCTGCACAGCATCGCCCCGCACAGCGACGGCGCCTCCCGGGTGAACGTCGGAGTGATGCAGGCGGGCAGCGGACGCAACGTGGTGCCCGCGAATGCCCTGATAAAGGTTGAAACGCGCGGCGAAAGCGAAGCGATTAATCAGTATGTCTTTGAACGCGCGCAGGCGGTTATTACCGGCGCAGCGGCGCTCTACGGCGTGAGCGCCGAGATGCGCCTGATGGGCGCCGCAACCTCCAGCGCGCCGACACCGGCGTGGGTTGATTATCTGCGCGAACAGGCGAGCCGGGTTTCCAGGATTATTCACGCCATCGATAAGGTGAAGGCGCCAGCGGGTTCCGAAGACGCCACGCTGATGATGGCCCGCGTGCAGGAGAACGGCGGCATGGCGTCCTATATGGTGTTCGGCACGGATTTGAGCGCCGGACATCACAACGAAAAATTCGACTTCGATGAGCAGGTCATGGCGATTGCCATTGAAACGCTGGCGCGAACTGCGCTCAATTTCCCGTGGACGCGAGGTGTGTAATGCAGGAGAACTACGCTTTTATTGCCGATGCGATCGACACGCGATGTCGGACGTTAACCGATATTGCCGACGCGATCTGGGATCGTCCTGAAACCCGCTTCGAAGAGTTCTGGTCCGCCGAACGGCTGGCCAGCGAGCTGGAGGCCGAGGGCTTCACGCTGACGCGCGAGGCCGGCGGTATTCCAAATGCCTTTATCGCCAGCTTCGGCAGCGGGAAACCGGTCATTGCCCTGCTGGGCGAATACGACGCGCTGGCCGGGCTAAGCCAGCAGGCGCACTACGCGACGGCGCAATCCGCCACGCCGGGGGCCAACGGCCACGGCTGCGGGCATAACCTCTTAGGCACCGCGGCGCTTGCGGGCGCAGTGGCGGTGAAAAGCTGGCTGGAGCAGCACGGCGGCAGCGGAACGGTGCGTTTTTATGGCTGTCCCGGCGAGGAAGGTGGCTCCGGGAAAACCTTTATGGTGCGCGAAGGTCTGTTTGATGACGTCGATGCCGCCGTCACCTGGCACCCGGAAGCCTTCGCCGGGATGTTTAACGTCAGCACGCTGGCGAATATTCAGGCCGCCTGGCGTTTTCACGGCGTAGCGGCACACGCGGCCAACTCCCCTCATCTGGGACGCAGCGCGCTGGACGCCGTGACGCTGATGACTACCGGCACCAACTTCCTCAACGAACACATCATTGAGAAAGCGCGCGTCCATTACGCCATTACCGATACCGGCGGGATTTCACCCAACGTGGTGCAGGCGCAGGCCGAGGTGCTGTACCTGATCCGCGCCCCGGAGATGGCCGATGCGCAGCAGATCTACGAACGCATCGAGAAAATCGCCCAGGGCGCGGCGATGATGACCGAAACCACCGTCGAGTGTCGCTTTGATAAAGCCTGCTCCAGCTACCTGCCAAACCGCACGCTCGAAGCGGCGATGTATCGCGCCCTGCAGCACTACGGCACGCCGCTCTGGACGGAGGAAGAACGCGCCTTCGCCCGCGAGATCCGCGCCACCCTGACGCCCAACGATCTGCAAAACAGTCTGAAAAATATTGCCGCGACGGGCGGTGATGCGGGTAAAGCCTTTGCCCGGCGTCATCAGGAGACGCTGCTGGTCGATGAAGTCGCTCCCTATGCCATCACCGACAACGTGCTGGCGGGTTCAACCGACGTGGGCGACGTCAGCTGGAAAATGCCGGTCGCCCAGTGCTTCAGCCCCTGCTTTACCGTCGGCACGCCGCTGCACACCTGGCAGCTGGTGGCGCAGGGACGTACCTCCATTGCCCACAAAGGCATGCTGCTGGCCGGAAAAGTGATGGGCGCAACCGCGCTTAACCTGCTGCAGGACGCGGCGCTGCTGAAAAAATGCCGTGAAGAGTTCGAACAACAAATACAAGAAAAACCGTACGTGTGTCCGATCCCACAGGGCGTGACACCGTCACCTTTAAAATAAAAAAACACAACACAACAACACTCCCGAGGAACGTCCATGAGTATGTCTTCCATACCTTCGCATTCCCCATCCGGTAAGCTCTATGGCTGGGTTGAAAGGATCGGCAATAAAGTGCCGCACCCTTTCCTGCTGTTTATCTATCTGATTGTGATTTTAATGGTCGCCACCGCCGTGCTCTCCGCCTTTGACGTGAGCGTGCGCAGCCCGGCTGACGGCAGCCTGATGGCGGTAAAAAACCTGCTCAGCGTTGACGGGCTGCACTGGTTTTTACCCAACGTGATTAAAAACTTCAGCGGCTTCGCCCCGCTCGGCGCCATTCTGGCGCTGGTGCTGGGCGCCGGGCTGGCTGAACGGGTGGGCTTGCTGCCTGCATTAATGGTGAAGATGGCTTCTCACGTCAGCGCGCGTTACGCCAGCTATATGGTGCTGTTTATCGCCTTCTTCAGCCATATCTCCTCCGACGCCGCGCTGGTGATCATGCCGCCGATGGGGGCGCTGATTTTCCTCGCCGTCGGGCGTCACCCCGTGGCGGGCCTGCTGTCGGCGATTGCGGGCGTGGGCTGCGGATTTACCGCTAACCTGCTGATCGTCACCACCGACGTGCTGCTCTCTGGCATCAGCACGGAGGCGGCAAAGACCATTGATGCGGCAATGCACGTCAGCGTGATCGACAACTGGTACTTTATGGCCAGCTCGGTGATTGTCCTGACGATTGTCGGCGGGCTGATTACCGATAAAATCATCGAGCCGCGGCTGGGTAAATGGGAAGGCCGTAGCGATGAAAAGCTGGAGACCCTGAGCAAAGAGCAGCGCTTCGGCCTGCGCGTGGCGGGCGTGGTCTCGCTGGCCTTTATCGCGCTGGTGGCGCTGATGGTGGTGCCGGAAAACGGCATATTGCGCGATCCGGTTAAACATACCGTCCTGCCCTCGCCGTTTATTCAGGGCATCGTGCCGCTGATTATTCTGTTTTTCTTTGTCGTCTCGCTCGCCTACGGTATCGCTACCGGCAAAATCCGCCGTCAGGGCGATCTGCCGCAGCTGATGATCGAGCCGATGAAAGAGATGGCGGGCTTTATCGTGATGGTGTTCCCGCTGGCGCAGTTTGTGGCGATGTTTAACTGGAGCAACATGGGCAAGTTTATGGCAGTGGGTCTGACCGACGCGCTGGAGGCGGCCGGGCTAAGCGGCGTACCGGCGTTTGTCGGCCTCGCGCTGCTGTCATCCCTGTTGTGCATGTTTATCGCCAGCGGCTCCGCCATCTGGTCGATTCTGGCCCCGATCTTCGTACCGATGTTTATGATGCTGGGCTTCCACCCGGCTTTCGCGCAGATCCTGTTCCGCATCGCGGACTCCTCGGTGATTCCGCTGGCGCCGGTTTCGCCGTTTGTTCCGCTGTTTTTAGGCTTCCTGCAGCGCTATAAACCCGAGGCCAAACTGGGTACCTACTATTCGCTGGTTTTACCCTACCCGCTTATCTTTTTAGGGGTATGGCTGGTGATGCTGGTGGCATGGTATCTTGTCGGCCTGCCGATTGGGCCGGGGATTTACCCGAGGCTGAACTAAAGGAATGAGGATGCTGAGATTACTCGAAGATAAGATTGCGACGCCGCTCGGGCCGCTGTGGGTGATCGCGGACGAGCAGTTCTGCCTGCGCGCCGTCGAATGGGAAGAGCACAGCGACCGCATGGAAGAACTGCTCCATGTTCACTACCGCTCACAGGGGTATGAACGTATCCGCGCCACCAACCCGGGCGGGCTGAGCGACAAGCTTACGGCCTACTTCGAAGGCGATCTCAGCATCATCGATACTCTGCCGACCGCCACGGCAGGCACGCCTTTTCAGCGCGAAGTGTGGCAGGCGCTGCGGTCCATTCCCTGCGGGCAGGTCATGCATTACGGCCAGCTCGCGGAACAGCTAGGCCGCGCGGGCGCCGCACGCGCGGTGGGTGCCGCTAACGGCTCTAACCCGGTCAGCATCGTGGTGCCCTGCCATCGCGTCATTGGCCGCAACGGCACCATGACAGGCTATGCCGGCGGCGTGCAGCGCAAAGAGTGGTTGCTGCGTCACGAAGGGTATCTCCTGCTCTAGCTTCCAGGCTTTTTGTGCTTAATTTTCTTCCGGTTAGGCTAAAAATCCATAATCAAGCTGTGGAATTTCAAGAAGATGGCGACACAATGTCGCCACTTGCCCTTATTGAGGGTTTGTCAGGCTTACGTACTTACCAAAAAGATGTTAAAATTGACCAATATCAATTAAGGCTTGAGCAAACCTATGATCCCGGAAAAGCGAATTATACGACGCATTCAGTCTGGCGGTTGTGCTATCCATTGCCAGGATTGCAGCATCAGCCAGCTCTGTATCCCGTTTACCCTGAATGAGCATGAACTCGATCAGCTTGATAATATCATCGAGCGCAAAAAGCCTATTCAGAAAGGGCAGACGCTGTTTAAAGCGGGAGACGAACTGAAATCGCTCTATGCTATCCGTTCTGGCACCATCAAGAGCTACACCATCACCGAACAGGGTGATGAGCAGATCACCGGCTTCCATCTGGCGGGCGACCTGGTGGGCTTTGATGCCATCGGCACGGGCCATCACCCGAGCTTTGCTCAGGCACTCGAAACCTCTATGGTTTGCGAAATCCCGTTTGAAACCCTGGACGATCTGTCCGGCAAGATGCCTAACCTGCGTCAGCAGATGATGCGTCTGATGAGCGGTGAGATCAAAGGCGATCAGGACATGATTCTGCTGCTTTCTAAAAAGAACGCAGAAGAGCGCCTGGCCGCATTTATCTACAACCTCTCCCGCCGCTTCGCCGAGCGTGGCTTCTCGCCGCGTGAGTTCCGTCTGACGATGACGCGTGGCGATATCGGTAACTACCTGGGCCTGACCGTGGAAACCATCAGCCGTCTGCTGGGCCGTTTCCAGAAAAGCGGGATGCTGGCCGTTAAAGGTAAATACATCACTATCGAAAACGGTGAGGCGCTGGCCGTTCTTGCCGGGCACGCCCGCAACGTGGCGTAACTCTCCGCATATCGATCACCAGACCGATAAATCTTGTGATTTATTGGTCTGGTATAATCACTTCCGTTTCAAGATATTTTCACCGTAGCACGTCCCCACACAGCACCCAAAAGGTTCTCGTTGAGGTTATGAATTGAGAGAAAGTTTGTTTTTCGTTTCAGTCGTGATTGCCTCTGTGACCTTTCTCTTCATCTGGATCATGCTTGTCGGCCCGATGAAGGGGGAGGAAAAAACCTACATTCAGGACTCCACGACCTTTGCGATAGCGGTGATGGTGCTGTTGTTTATTGCGTTTATCGCGGTGACGACGACGGTGCTTTTCCTCTGATAAATTTTCATGAATTATTGATCTGGCAAAACCTCCCCTCTGTTTCATTCAGGATATATAGGTTACTCTTTTAATTACAGACTGTGGTGACAGTAGTAAGGAGACCTGTATGGCCAAGTATCAAAACATGCTGGTAGCTATCGATCCGAATCAGGACGATCAGCCGGCATTACGACGTGCTGTGTATTTACATCAACGGATTGGTGGCAAAATCAAAGCGTTTTTGCCGATCTATGACTTCTCGTATGAGATGACCACCCTTCTGTCGCCTGACGAGCGCACCGCTATGCGTCAGGGCGTCATCAGCCAGCGTACCGCGTGGATCCGTGAACAGGCGAAGTATTATCTGGAAGCGGGCGTGCCCATTGATATTAAAGTGGTCTGGCATAACCGACCTTTCGAAGCCATCATCCAGGAAATTGTCGCCGGCGGGCACGACCTGCTGCTGAAGATGGCGCACCAGCACGACAAGCTGGAATCCGTGATCTTCACCCCGACCGACTGGCACCTGCTGCGCAAATGTCCTTGCCCGGTCTGGATGGTGAAAGACCAGCCGTGGCCTGAAGGCGGGAAAGCCGTTGTGGCGGTAAACCTCGCGAGCGAAGAGGATTACCACAACTCGCTGAACGAGAAGCTGGTGAAGGAGACCATCCAGCTTGCCGAACAGGTGAATCATACCGAAGTGCATCTGGTTGGCGCCTATCCGGTCACGCCGATCAATATCGCCATTGAGCTGCCTGAATTTGACCCGAGCGTGTACAACGACGCGATCCGGGGTCAGCATCTGCTGGCCATGAAAACGCTGCGTCAGAAATTCAGCATCGATGAGAAAATGACCCACGTGGAAAAAGGGCTGCCTGAAGAGGTGATCCCGGACCTGGCGGAACACCTGCAGGCGGGGATTGTGGTGCTGGGCACCATTGGCCGAACCGGTATTTCTGCCGCGTTCCTCGGCAATACCGCCGAACAGGTGATCGACCATCTGCGCTGCGACCTGCTGGTCATTAAGCCGGATGATTACCAGACGCCGGTTGAGCTGGACGATCCGGAAGACGATTAACGCCTGACGCCCGGCGGCACAGGCTTGCCGGGCCTACAAAACCGTAGGCCGGGTACGCGTCAGCGCCACCCGGCAATAAAAAAACCGCCGAATTCGGCGGTTTTTTCGTTTCAGCGCAACTTACAGCGCTTTCAGAATCGCATCCACGCTGGCTTTAGCATCGCCGAACAGCATATGGGTGTTCTCTTTGAAGAACAGCGGGTTCTGAACCCCGGCATAGCCGGTATTCATGGAGCGTTTGAACACAATCACGTTCTGCGCCTTCCACACTTCCAGAACAGGCATACCGGCGATTGGGCTACCCGGGTCGTCCTGTGCAGCAGGGTTAACGGTATCGTTGGCGCCAATGACCAGCACGGTGTCGGTGTCGGCGAAATCATCGTTGATCTCATCCATTTCCAGCACGATGTCGTAAGGCACTTTCGCTTCCGCCAGCAGCACGTTCATGTGGCCCGGCAGACGCCCTGCCACCGGGTGAATACCAAAGCGAACCTTGATGCCGCGCGCGCGCAGCTTCTCGGTGATTTCCGCAACCGGATATTGCGCCTGCGCCACCGCCATGCCGTAGCCCGGAGTGATGATCACGGAGTGCGAATTTTTCAGCATGTCTGCGGTATCTTCCGCAGAAATTTCACGGTGCTCACCCACTTCTTCATCCGCACTGGAAGAAGACCCATCGGTCCCGAAACCACCGGCGATAACGCTGATGAACGAGCGGTTCATCGCCTTACACATGATGTAAGACAGGATCGCACCGGAAGAGCCCACCAGCGCACCGGTGACGATCAGCAGGTCGTTGCTCAGCATAAAGCCTGCCGCCGCTGCCGCCCAACCGGAGTAGGAGTTCAGCATCGAGACAACCACCGGCATATCCGCACCGCCGATGGACGCCACCAGGTGCCAGCCAAACGCCAGCGCGATGATGGTCATCACCAGCAACGCCAGTACCTGCAGGCCCACGCTTTCGGTACGCACGAAGACCACCAGCAGAACAAACGACACCACCAGCGCCGCGAGGTTCAGCTTATGACGGTTTGGCAGCATCAGCGGTTTAGAGGAGATCTTCCCGCGCAGCTTGCCGAACGCGACAATGGAGCCGGTGAAGGTCACCGCACCGATGAAGATACCGAGGAACACTTCCGTCAGGTGGATATTCACCAGAATCGGTTCCAGGCCCGGTTCGTGATACAGGTAGCTGTTGAAGCCCACCAGCACCGCCGCCAGACCCACGAAGCTGTGCAGAATGGCAACCAGCTCCGGCATCTCGGTCATTTCAACGCGTTTTGCCAGGCGAATACCAATCGCGCCGCCGATGATCATCGCCACCAGGATCCACGCCACGTTGCCGGTATCCGGCCCGAAGATGGTGGCAATCAGCGCAATCGCCATCCCGGCGATACCAAAGTTATTTCCCTGCTGAGACGTTTCGTGTTTGGAAAGCCCCGCCAGACTGAAAATAAACAGGATTGCAGCAACAATGTATGCGGCTGTCACTAATCCTCCAGACATATGCTACCCCTTAGCCTTTACGAAACATTTTCAGCATGCGCTGAGTCACGGTGAAACCACCGAAAATATTGATACTGGCGATCAGCACCGCGATAAAGCTCAGGAAGCTGATCCAGCCGCCGTGACCAATCTGCAGTAACGCCCCCACCACGATGATCCCCGAGATGGCGTTGGTTACCGACATCAGCGGCGTATGCAGCGCATGGGAGACGTTCCACACCACGTAGTAGCCCACGACGCAGGAGAGCGCGAAGACGGTAAAGTGGCCGAGGAACTCTTTTGGTGCGACGTCAGCCAGCCAGCCGAACAGAATAATCACCAGCGCCATGATCGCGTATTTGCGCCACGGAGAAGCCGGTTTGGCGGGTTCTTTTGGCTCAGGTGCCGCTTTCGTTGCCGCCTGAGGCTGAGCAGAAACCTGAATAGGCGGCGCAGGCCAGGTAATTTCACCTTCACGAACCACCGTGACGCCGCGCACAACAACATCGTCGAAATCAACGGTGACGTTGCCGTCTTTCTCTTTGCAAAGCAGCTTCAGCAGGTTGACGAGGTTGGTGCCATAGAGCTGAGAAGACTGCGTAGGCAGGCGGCCCGGCAGATCGGTATAGCCGATCACTTTTACGCCGTTAGCGGTCGTGGTTACCTGATTTGGAACGGTATATTCACAGTTACCGCCGTTTTGGGCGGCCAGGTCGACAATCACGCTGCCCGGCTTCATGGAGTCAACCATCTCACGGGTAATCAGCTTCGGCGCCGGTTTACCCGGGATAAGCGCGGTGGTGACAATAATGTCGACATCTTTCGCCTGGGCGGCGAAGAGTTCCATTTCGGCTTTGATAAAGGCTTCGGACATCACCTTCGCGTAACCGTCGCCGCTGCCTGCTTCTTCCTTGAAATCCAGCTCAAGGAATTCGGCGCCCATACTCTGGACCTGTTCCTTTACTTCAGGACGGGTGTCAAAGGCGCGTACGATAGCGCCCAGGCTGTTTGCCGCACCGATTGCGGCAAGGCCCGCCACGCCTGCGCCAATCACCATCACTTTCGCCGGAGGGACTTTACCCGCGGCGGTGATTTGACCGGTAAAGAAGCGACCAAACTCGTGGGCCGCTTCAACAATAGCGCGGTAGCCGGCAATGTTTGCCATGGAGCTTAAGGCATCCAGCGACTGCGCGCGCGAAATGCGCGGCACGGAGTCCATCGCCATCACGGTCACGCCGCGGGCCGCCAGCTTCTCCATCAGCTCCGGGTTTTGCGCAGGCCAGATGAAGCTCACCAGGGTCGTTCCCGGATTGAGCAGCGCAATCTCACTCTCTTCCGGTGCGTTGACCTTCAGAATCACCGGCGACTGCCAGACGTCAGCACCGTCCACCACTTCCGCGCCGGCCTGGATAAAGGCCTCGTCATCGAAACTCGCCAGTTTGCCCGCGCCGCTTTCAACCGCGACCGTAAAACCCAGTTTAAGCAGTTGCTCCACCGTTTTCGGTGTTGCCGCTACGCGGGTTTCATTGGCTAACCGTTCTTTTGGTACCCCAATACGCATAGTTTTCCCTTCCATCGGTTTTTGATGATGGTTTATCGATAAATGCCCGCGGTTTGTATCAATTTTCGCCATCGCGCAAGCGACGAGAGATGATTAACCCCGGAAAATAAAACAGTAACAAACTGTCTATAACCTACTGAAAATAGCGCCCGTGATCTACCGCCAGAAAACACTATTTCTTACTTTATCTGTGAAAAATAAGCGATCGGCGTCACTGACAGTGATATTTACCTTAAATTCACTGCCAGAACCGATAAAACGCGCAAGCGAAGCGGTAAAAACATGATATAGCGCCATAAGAGAACAACTTGTTAACATTAAATTAACTTGTAAAAGTCATATGCTTTATCAGTTTTACTTGTCAAACGCGTGTTTTTTCAACATATCACTAAATGTTATCGAATTCGGTGATTCAGTAAGCACAGGCAGTGAAAAATGGCGCAGACAGCGACGGGTTTTAAATGCAATAATCGGGACCGTCTCAAATTAACAACAATACCAGTACATGGTTTGCGCAAGGCGAAGGATCATTTTTATGAAGCTTAAGAACACACTCCTGGCGTCCGCACTTCTTTCCGCGACCGCCCTGTCTGCGAATGCCGCAACAGAGTTAACGCCGGAGCAAGCGGCAGCGTTAAAACCTTTTGACCATACGGTCATTGTGGGTCGTTATAATTCTATTGGCGACGCCGTCGCCGCTGCATCAAAAGCCGCAGATAAAAACGGAGCGGCCTCGTTTTATGTGGTTGACCAGTCCGATTACGGCAACAGCGGTAACCAGCGCGTGACCATTGCGCTGTTCAAAGACAATGCGCCGAAAGCTGACGCACCAAAAAACCGCGTGATCAACGGTGTTGTTGAACTGCCGAAAGATCAGGCGATTGAGCTGGAACCTTACGACACCGTCACCGTTCAGGGCTTCTATCGCAGCCAGCCTGAAGTGAACGATGCCATTACCAAAGCCGCGAAAGAGAAAGGGGCCTACTCTTTCTTCATCGTGCGTCAGGTCGATGCTAACCAGGGTGGCAACCAGCGTATTACCGCGTTCATCTATAAAAAAGATGCGAAAAAACGTGTTCTGCAGAGCCCGGATGCCATCCCGGCGAATTCAGAAGCAGGTCGCGCGGCGCTAGCTAAAGGCGGCGAAGAAGCGAAGAAAGTTGAAATTCCAGGCGTAGCAACGACGGCTGCTCCAAGCGCTGAAGTGGGCCGTTTCTTCGAAACTCAGTCCACGAAAGGTGGCCGTTATTCCGTTACGCTGCCGGACGGTACCAAAATTGAAGAGTTGAACAACGCCACTGCAGCGCAGATGGTGCCGTTCGACAGCATCAAGTTTACCGGCAACTACGGCAACATGACGGAAGTCTCTTACCAGGTCGCGAAGCGTGCGGCGAAGAAAGGGGCGAAGTACTACCACATCACCCGTCAGTGGCAGGAACGTGGTAACAACGTGACCATCAGCGCCGATCTGTACAAGTAACAACATCGTTTACGAAAGGCGGCGCAATGCCGCCTTTTTTTGTTACTTTTTTTGAATTTCTGCCTCACGTCATTGCATGCATTCGTTACACTCCGTAAAATCCCGCGCCTTAGTGTGATCCACCATTTTTATGCGCCTGAGCGAAATAATTATTCTGGATTTTGACCTTTCATAACAGGAAGCCAATGGAAAAGAAACTTGGCCTGAGTGCTCTGACTGCACTCGTTTTAAGCTCAATGCTGGGTGCAGGCGTATTCAGTTTGCCGCAAAATATGGCCGCCGTCGCCAGCCCTTCCGCGCTCATCATTGGCTGGGGCATTACGGGTGTCGGCATACTGCTGCTGGCCTTCGCGATGCTGCTGCTCACCCGCATTCGCCCGGATCTTGACGGCGGCATTTTCACCTATGCGCGTGAAGGTTTCGGCGAGCTGATTGGCTTCTGTTCCGCATGGGGATACTGGCTGTGTGCCGTTATCGCCAACGTCTCTTATCTTGTAATCGTCTTCTCGGCGCTCAGTTTCTTTACCGATACGCCTGAGCTGCGCCTCTTTGGCGACGGGAATACCTGGCAGTCTATTGTGGGCGCCTCGGTGTTGCTGTGGTTCGTCCACTGGCTGGTGTTGCGTGGCGTACAAACGGCCGCCAGCATCAACCTTGTGGCGACGCTGGCGAAACTGGTTCCGCTCGGCCTGTTTATCGTTCTGGCCTTTATTGCGTTCCGTCTGGACGTTTTCAAGCTTGATTTCAGCGGCGTTGCGCTGGGCGTTCCCGTCTGGGAGCAGGTGAAAAACACGATGCTGATTACCCTGTGGGTGTTCATCGGCGTAGAAGGCGCGGTCGTGGTTTCTGCCCGGGCCAGGAATAAACGCGATGTGGGCCGCGCCACGCTGCTGGCCGTACTGGCCGCGCTGGGGGTCTATTTGCTGGTGACGCTGCTGTCGCTGGGCGTGGTGGCGCGTCCTGAACTGGCTGAAATGCGTAACCCGTCAATGGCAGGCCTGATGGTGAAAATGCTCGGTCCCTGGGGCGACGTGGTGATTGCCGCAGGGCTGATCGTCTCCGTCTGCGGCGCTTACCTGAGCTGGACCATCATGGCGGCTGAAGTGCCGTTCCTGGCCGCGACGCACAAGGCGTTTCCACGCCTGTTCGCCCGTCAAAACCAAAACAGCGCGCCGTCGGCATCGCTCTGGCTGACCAACATCAGCGTTCAGGTCTGTCTGGTGCTGATCTGGCTCACAGGTTCTGACTATAACACCCTGCTGACCATCGCCTCGGAGATGATTCTGGTACCCTATTTCTTAGTGGGTGCGTATCTGTTAAAAATTGCCACACGCCCGGCGCATTATGTCGTGGGTGTCGGAGCCTGTATTTACGGCCTGTGGTTGTTGTATGCTTCCGGGCCTATGCATCTGCTGCTGTCGGTGGTGCTGTACGCACCGGGTCTGCTGGTGTTTATCTACGCCCGCCGTACGCATCAGCTGGAGAACGCGCTGAAACGCCGTGAAATGGCATTAATTGGACTGTTACTGGTTGCTGCCCTGCCGGCAACCTGGATGTTAATGGGTTAGCATCGCCTTTCCCATTGTTGAACTGTAAAGGAGAATACGATGGGAAATGCACCGCTTCGCCCAATACTGATTACCGGTGGAGGCCGCCGTATCGGCCTCGCCCTCGCCCATCACTTTCTCAACCTTCGCCATCCGGTCATTGTCAGCTACCGTACGGAATACCCGTCGATTGAAGGGTTACGCAAAGCCGGGGCGGTCTGCATTCAGGCTGATTTTTCGACCGATGAAGGCATTCTGTCTTTCGCGGAAAAGGTAAAAGCCGCCACGACGGGACTGCGCGCCGTGATCCATAACGCCAGCGCATGGCGAGCCGAAAAACCCGGTACGTCACTCAGCGAAACGCTCTCCGCCATGCTGCAGATCCACGTCAATGCCCCTTATCTGCTTAACCACGCTCTGCAGGATCTGCTCCGCGGTCATGGGCACGCGGCGGGCGACATTATTCACTTTACCGATTATGTGGTTGAGCGAGGCAGCGACAAGCACATCGCCTACGCGGCCAGCAAAGCCGCGCTGGATAATATGACACGCTCGTTTGCCCGCAAGCTCGCGCCCGAGGTGAAGGTGAACGCCATCGCCCCGGCGATGATTTTGTTTAACGAAAACGATGATGCAGAGTATCGTCAGCAGGCGCTGAATAAGTCGCTCATGAAAATCGCCCCGGGCGAGAAAGAGGTCATCGATCTTGTGGATTATCTGCTCACCAGCTGCTACGTCACCGGCAGAACCTTTGCCGTGGACGGCGGCCGACCGCTGCGCTAGTGAAAGCGGCTCCAGAAGAAAATTAACACCCAGGCGCTGAGTCCCCAGCAGACCACCGCCCCGCTCAGCGCCAGGGGAAGACGCAGAAAACCGGTGAAATACCACAGCGAAAGCAGGTAGAGAAAATACGGAATGATAGACCACATGCCAAACACGATGGTTGTGCGTAACGCTTCCGTGCCCCGCTCAGAAGCCACGATATAGTGGGCAATCAGCGCAAAGGTCGGGAACAGCGGGATTAGCCCGGCAATGTAGTAGTTTTTCGTTTTTGCCAGAATGCCAATCATTAACACCACCAGCGCGCCCAGCGCGGCTTTGATCGCCAGCCCCATACTTTTTCCTATAACAATCAAATAACATTAAGAGCCAGAATAACGGAACCGGCGTTAATTTTGAAAGATTAATGGAAGGTTAAGGTTCCGCGGTGTATGTTGGCTTTTTTCACGAAAACAGACGCTGTATGAATAAGATTGTTTATGTTGAAGACGAACCCGAGGTCGGGCAACTGATCGCCGCCTATCTGGGTAAACATGATATGGACGTCATTGTTGAACCTCGCGGCGATCGTGCCGAAGAGGTGGTCGTCCGTGAAAACCCGGATCTGGTGCTGCTGGATATCATGCTGCCAGGCAAAGACGGCATGACGCTCTGCCGTGACCTGCGCGCCCGGTGGGAGGGCCCTATCGTCCTGCTCACCTCACTGGACAGCGATATGAACCACATTTTGTCGCTGGAGATGGGCGCAAATGACTACATTCTGAAAACCACACCGCCTGCCGTCCTGCTTGCCCGCCTGCGCCTGCATTTGCGCCAGCACGCCAGCATCGAACGCGAAGCGCCCGCGCCGTCTCTGACGCCGCACAAAGCGATGCGCTTCGGTACGCTGTCTATCGACCCTATTAACCGCCAGGTGCTGCTCTCCGGCGAGCTTATCGCCCTCTCCACCGCAGACTTTGACCTGCTGTGGGAGCTGGCAACGCACGCCGGGCAAATCATGGACCGCGACGCGCTGCTGAAAAACCTGCGTGGCGTGAGCTATGACGGAATGGACCGCAGCGTTGACGTGGCGATTTCGCGTCTGCGCAAAAAGCTGCAGGATAACGCTACCGAGCCCTACCGCATTAAAACCGTGCGTAACAAGGGTTATCTGTTTGCCCCGCACGCCTGGGAAACCTGACTCCGTTATCCGGTTAGCATAACCTGCGCGAAATGAAGGGATTAAACACCGATGCCCTCTCTTTCGCGCGTTTATTTATCCGTTTGCGCAACAATTGACTTGCTAAGCACGCGAACTATTCCATAATTAAGTCTCCCACTCTCCTTTCTTCAGCTCGCCCCGACTGCATGTAGACTCGCTTTCACCGCGAAGCGTTACGATATCTCTCCCATACAATCTTGAAATGAGGATTTAAGCCTATGGCATATGTATAGCTACAATCAGGTAGAAGCCATCAAAACCAATCTCGAGTGGATTGTTAATCAGGCAGCCCTAAGGCGCGCCTCTCTCTCGCGCTCCGATCAAAAAGCGCTTTTTGACCTGTTGGAACTTATCCAGTCTTTCGAAATACTCCTGGATTTAATTAACGAATTCGGTACCGATGTGATTGATACGCACATTGCAGAAGGCCTGGCCGTGACGGAAAAACTCATCGCCAAGGTAAAAAACAGCGCGAAAGCCATGTAACACGCGCGACAGACGTGAAAAACGCGAAGGGTTTTCATGTATATTCTGCACATAGCGTTTTTTCGGTGAGACCCAATGAAAAAGCTGTTTGTGCAGTTTTATCTTTTACTGTTTGTCTGCTTCCTGGTCATGACCATGCTGGTCGGGCTGGTCTATAAATTCACCGCCGAACGTGCGGGCAGGCAGTCGCTGGACGATCTGATGAAAAGCTCGCTCTACCTGATGCGCAGCGAGCTCAGAGAGATCCCGCCGCACGACTGGGCGAAAACCCTCAAAGAGCTGGACCTGAATCTGTCGTTCGATTTACGCATCGAGCCGTTGAAAGATTTCGATCTGGATCCGCCCGCCATGCAGCGTCTGCGCGACGGGGACATCGTCGCGCTGGATGAGAAATATACCTTTATCCAGCGCATACCGCGCAGCCATTACGTGCTGGCCGTCGGGCCGGTGCCCTATCTCTACTATCTCCACCAGATGCGTCTGCTGGACATGGCGCTGATGGCCTTTATCGCCATTTCGCTCGCGTTTCCGGTCTTTATCTGGATGCGCCCGCACTGGCAGGACATGCTGAAGCTGGAATCCGCCGCGCAGCGTTTTGGCGAGGGGCACTTTACCGAGCGTATTCACTTCGACAGCGGTTCCAGCTTTGAACGCCTGGGCGTGGCCTTTAATCAGATGGCCGATAATATCAATGCCCTTATCGCCAGCAAGAAACAGCTGATCGACGGCATTGCGCACGAGCTGCGCACGCCGCTGGTTCGCCTGCGCTATCGTCTGGAGATGAGCGAGAATCTGACTGACGCGGAGTCTCAGGCGCTTAACCGCGACATCGGCCAGCTTGAGGCGCTGATTGAGGAGCTGCTGACCTACGCGCGCCTCGATCGCCCGCAAAACGAACTGAACCTCAGCACGCCGGACCTGCCCGCATGGCTGCAAACCCACATCGATGACGTTCAGAGCGTGAACCCGCAGCGCACGCTGTTAACGCGCGTCACGCCGGGTGATTACGGCGCGCTCGATATGCGCCTGATGGAGCGCGTGCTGGACAATCTGATGAACAACGCCATGCGCTACAGCGAAAGTACGCTACAGATCGGACTGGATTTGCAGGGCAATCAGGCCAGCCTGACGGTGGAGGATGACGGTCCGGGGATTGCCCCGGAAGCGCGAGAAACCGTGTTTGAACCGTTTGTCCGCCTCGACCCCAGCCGCGATCGCGCCACTGGCGGATGCGGCCTGGGGCTGGCGATTGTTTACTCTATCGCGCAGGCGATGGGCGGCACGGTGCATTGCGAAGAGAGCGAGCTCGGCGGCGCGCGCTTCTGCTTTAGCTGGCCGGTGTATCATAACATCGCCCTTCCCGTCCCTGCCTGACCTTAACCGCACGCTGGCCTGACCCGGCGTGCTGTGCTATATGATAAGTATGTTGTAACTAACGAGAGTGCTTATGGCGACCTACGATCTCCTCGAACGGCTGAACAGCACGTTTCGGGAAATAGAACACGAGCTCCTGACCCTGACCGAACGTTTGCAGAGCTGCCGCCTGCTGGCCGCGCGCGTCTTTACCCTGCCCGAGGTGGCTAAAGGGGCCGAGCACGACCCGCTGGACACCATCGCGGTTGAACAGCACATCGGCAGCGCCGCCCTTGAGCTGGCGCTGAAGCACTATCGCCGCCTGTTTATCCAGCAGCAGTCAGAAAACCGCAGCAGTAAGGCCGCCGTGCGTCTGCCTGGCGTGATCTGCCTGCAAACCGATGCGACAACGCGCGACGCGCTGGAAAGCCAGATTACCCATATCAACACCCTGAAAGCGGCCTTTGAAAAGATCGTTACCGAAGAGTCCGGCCTCGCCCCTGCCGCCCGGTTTGAATGGGTGCACCGTCAGCTTCCGGGGCTAATTACCCTGAACGCCTATCGCACGCTGACGGTACTGCGTCACCCCGCCACGCTGCGCTTCGGCTGGGCGAATAAGCACATCATTAAAAACTTCACCCGGGATGAAATTCTGGCGCAGCTGGAAAAAAGCCTGAAGACGCCGCGCACCGTCGCGCCGTGGTCGCGCGAGCAGTGGGTTGAGCGCCTGGAGCAGGAGTACCACAGCATCGCCTCGCTTCCGGCGGACGCGCGCCTCAAGATAAAGCGCCCGGTGAAGGTGCAGCCTATCGCCCGCGTCTGGTATTCCGGCCAGCAAAAACAGGTTCAGCATGCCTGCCCTACGCCGCTGATTGCGCTCTATGATGCCGAGCGGGGAGCTATCGTGCCGGATATTGGTGAGTTGCTGAATTACGATGCTGAAAATGTCCAGCACCGTTACCGACCTCAGGCGCAGCCGCTGCAGCTGATTATTCCGCGGCTGCACCTGTACGTGGCGGGATGACTATTTCAGGCTGCCGACCATCGCCTCAGGGCGCACCCAGGTATCGAAATCCTCCTCCGTGAGATAGCCCAGCGCCAGGGCGGAGGCTTTCAGCGTCAGCCCCTCTTTGTGCGCTTTTTTAGCGATCTCGGCGGCCTTGTCGTAGCCGATATGGGTATTCAGCGCCGTCACCAGCATCAGGGATTCATTGAGCAACTGGCTGATACGCTCGCGATTCGGCTCAATCCCTACCGCACAGTGCTCGTTAAAGCTCTCCATCCCGTCCGCCAGCAGACGAATTGATTGCAGAACGTTATGGATCACCATCGGACGATAGACGTTCAGCTCGAAGTTGCCGGACGCACCGCCCAGGTTGACGGCCACGTCGTTGCCCAACACCTGACAGCAGAGCATGGTCATGGCTTCGCACTGGGTCGGGTTCACTTTACCCGGCATGATGGAGCTGCCCGGCTCGTTTTCCGGAATACTGATTTCACCGATGCCGCAGCGCGGACCCGAGGCCAGCCAGCGCACGTCGTTGGCGATTTTCATCAGCGAGGCCGCCAGCCCTTTCAGCGCGCCGTGGGTGTGGACCAGCGCATCGCAGGTCGCCAGCGCTTCGAACTTATTGGGCGACGTGACGAACGGCTGCCCGGTGATGTTTGCCAGCTCCTCCGCCACGCGCACCGCGTATTCTGGATGGGTGTTTAACCCGGTCCCGACCGCCGTTCCGCCGAGCGCCAGCTCCGCCAGGTGCGGCAGGCTGTAATCAATATGCTTCAGGTTATGTTCCAGCATCGCCACCCAGCCGGAAATCTCCTGGCCGAGCGTCAGCGGCGTGGCGTCCTGCAGGTGCGTACGGCCAATTTTGACGATGTCGCGGAAGGCCTGCGCTTTCTCGTTGAGCGTGGCTTTCAGGACGTTGAGCTGCGGGATAAGCTGCTCGCGTATAGCGATGACCGCCGCCACGTGCATCGCCGTCGGAAAGACGTCGTTAGAACTCTGGCTTTTGTTGACGTCATCGTTCGGATGGACCTTACGCTCCATGCCGCGCACGCCGCCCAGCAGTTCGCTGGCCCGGTTCGCCAGCACTTCGTTCATGTTCATGTTGCTCTGGGTGCCGGAACCGGTCTGCCAGATGGCGAGGGGGAATTCGTCGGGATGCTTACCCGCCAGCACTTCGTCGGCGGCGTTGATGATGGCGGTCGCTTTGTCTGCCGTCAGCAGGCCTAAATCCTGGTTCACTTTAGCGGCGGCGCGTTTGGTGAGCGCCAGCGCCTGAATCAGCGAGACGGGCATTTTTTCGGTCGAAATACGGAAGTGCTCCAGCGAACGCTGGGTTTGCGCGCCCCATAGCTTATCGGCCGGGACGTCGATGGCGCCCATCGAATCTTTCTCATGGCGTACCGTGGTCATTACTTTCTCCTTGATAACAAAAGAGGGATTGCTCACATGCTTAAGGGATAAGTATTGATGACTTCTGAGAAACGATATGGCGCTTTGTGCGCTCTTTTTGATGTCGGGTGGCGCTGACGCTTACCCGACCTACCAGACTCGTAGGCCGGGTAAGGCGCAGCCGCCACCCGACAATTTACAGAATTACTTCACGCACGCCGAACACTGGGACGACTGGATCTGCTTGAAGAAGTCGTTGCCTTTGTCATCCACCAGGATAAACGCCGGGAAGTCTTCCACTTCAATTTTCCAGATCGCTTCCATACCCAGTTCCGGGTACTCCACGCACTCCAGGCTCTTAATGCTGCCCTGCGCCAGAACCGCAGCCGGGCCGCCGATGCTGCCGAGGTAGAAGCCGCCGTGCTTGTGGCAGGCGTCCGTCACCTGCTGGCTGCGGTTGCCTTTCGCGAGCATGATCATGCTGCCGCCGTTGGCCTGCAGCTGGTCAACGTACGAGTCCATGCGCCCTGCGGTGGTTGGGCCTAACGAGCCGGACGCGTAGCCTTCAGGCGTTTTCGCCGGGCCGGCGTAGTAGATCGGGTGATCTTTAATGTACTGCGGCAGCCCTTCGCCGTTGTCCAGACGCTCTTTCAGCTTCGCGTGCGCGATGTCGCGGCCCACGATGATCGTTCCGTTCAGGGAGAGACGGGTCGAGACCGGATACTGCGAAAGCTGCGCCAGAATCTCTTTCATCGGACGGTTCAGGTCAACGCGAACCGCTTCACCCTCACCCGCTTTGCGCAGCTCTTCCGGAATGTATTTGCCCGGGTTGTTTTCCAGTTTTTCGATCCACACGCCTTCGCGGTTAATCTTCGCCTTGATGTTGCGATCCGCAGAGCAGGACACGCCCATCCCGACCGGACAGGAGGCGCCGTGACGCGGCAGACGGATCACGCGCACGTCGTGGGCAAAGTATTTGCCGCCAAACTGCGCGCCGAGGCCCAGATTGCGCGCCTCTTCCAGCAGTTCCTGCTCAAGCTGCACGTCGCGGAACGCCTGGCCGTGCTCGTTACCTTCGGTAGGCAGGCCGTCGTAGTATTTGGTTGAGGCCAGCTTGACGGTTTTCAGCGTGCTTTCCGCCGACGTACCGCCAATCACAAACGCGATATGGTACGGCGGGCACGCCGCGGTGCCGAGGGTGCGCATCTTTTCAACCAGGTAGTTCTTCAGCTTGCCCGGGGTGAGCAGCGCCTTGGTTTCCTGGTAGAGATAGGTTTTGTTGGCTGAACCGCCGCCTTTGGCGATGCAGAGGAATTTGTACTCGTCACCGTCGACGCTGTAGAGATCGATCTGTGCTGGCAGGTTGGTGCCGGTGTTGACCTCTTTATACATATCCAGCGCCGCGTTTTGCGAATAGCGCAGGTTATCTTCGGTGTACGTGTTGTAGACGCCGTGCGCCAGGGCCGCTTCGTCACCGCCGCCGGTCCAGACGCGCTGGCCTTTTTTACCGACGATGATCGCCGTGCCGGTGTCCTGACAGGTAGGCAGAATACCTTTCGCGGCGATGTCTGAGTTACGCAGGAACTGCAGGGCAACGTATTTATCGTTTTCGCTGGCCTGCGGGTCGCTCAGGATATCGGCAACCTGCTGCTGGTGCGCAGGACGCAGCATAAACGAGGCGTCGTGGAAAGCGTGCTGCGCCAGCAGCGTCAGCGCCTGCGGATCCACCTTAAGGATCTCTTGTCCTTCAAACTCAGAGACGGAGACGTGATCGCGGGTTAACAGGTAATACTCGGTCCGATCCTTACTGAGGGGGAAAGGATCCTGATAATGGAAGGGTTTATTCGACATTGGTCTCTCACTTACTGCTTCGGTCTGTTTATTCAGGGCAGATGTTCCGCTGCCCGGCTTAAAAGCGAGTCAGCTTATCCTACACAATTTTTTAACAAAAACTGAGACTAGTACGACTTTTTACATCCACAGGTTACTTCCATGAGGTTTATTGCTTTAATACCCGGAGTTAATTCCACAATTGAATCAGGGCTTGATAATGCAAAAACTCATTAACTCAGTGCAAAACTACGCCTGGGGAAGTAAAACTGCGTTAACGGATCTCTACGGTATCGCGAACCCGAACAACCTGCCGATGGCAGAACTGTGGATGGGGGCACACCCGAAGAGCAGCTCAAAAATTGAAGACGCCAGCGGCCAGGTACGCAGCCTGCGTGACGTGATTGATGCCGATAAAGCCGCGCTGCTGGGCGACAAGGTGGCTCATCGCTTCGGCGAACTGCCGTTCCTGTTCAAGGTGCTGTGCGCCGACCAGCCGCTCTCCATCCAGGTTCACCCAAACAAGAAAGCCTCTGAAATCGGTTTTGCGAAAGAGAACGCGGCGGGTATTCCGTTGGACGCCGCCGAGCGTAACTACAAAGATCCTAACCACAAGCCGGAGCTGGTGTTCGCGCTGACGCCGTTCCTGGCGATGAACGCGTTCCGCGAGTTTTCAGAGATCGTTTCCCTGCTGCAACCGGTCGCGGGTGCCCACAAGGCTATCGCCCACTTCCTTGAAAACCCGAACGCGGACGCGCTGAGCCAGCTGTTTGCCAGCCTGCTGAATATGCAGGGTGAAGAGAAATCCCACGCGCTGGCGGTACTGAAAGCGGCTCTGGGCAGCCAGCAGGGTGAACCGTGGGAGACTATCCGTCTGATCTCCGAATTCTACCCGGACGACAGCGGCCTGTTCTCCCCTCTGCTGCTGAACGTGGTGAAGCTGAACCCGGGCGAAGCGATGTTCCTGTTTGCCGAAACCCCGCACGCCTACCTACAGGGCGTGGCGCTGGAGGTAATGGCCAACTCCGATAATGTGCTGCGCGCGGGCCTGACGCCGAAATACATCGATATTCCTGAGCTGGTTGCCAACGTGAAGTTTGTGGCGAAACCTGCCGCGGAGCTGCTGACTCAGCCGGTGAAAAACGGCGCAGAGCTGGACTTCCCGATTCCGGTTGAAGATTTTGCTTTCTCCCTGCACGACCTGAGCCAGGCCGAAACCGCCATCGCGCAGGAAAGCGCGGCGATTCTGTTCTGCGCCGAGGGCGAAGCAACGCTGCGCAAAGGCGAACAGCGTCTGGTGCTTAAGCCCGGTGAGTCAGCATTTGTTCCAGCCAATGAGTCTCCGGTCAGCGTAAGCGGCACCGGTCGTCTGGCGCGCGTTTTCAATAAGCTTTAAGCACTTACTGAATTTTTTAACAACTCTTGCTAAGCTAGTTGCAGGCTTAATATCTCCAGGCGGTTTTTACCGCCTGGTTTCATTTTAGGGATAGTCGCAATGAAAAAATCGGTCGTAGCGGTTGGAGTGATTGTAGCGTTAGGCGTGGTCTGGACGGGTGCCTCCTGGTTTACCGGGAAACAGCTGGAAGGCCGTCTGGCTGAGATGGTGGCGCAAGCTAACGGAGAGATTAAGCGCAGCGCGCCGGAGGCGGGCCTTGAGCTGAGCTACCAGAATTATCATCGCGGCGTGTTTACCAGCCGTATGCAGCTGGTGGTGAAGCCGGTTGCCGGTGCTGAAAACGGCTGGCTGAAACCGGGCCAGAGCGTGGTGCTGGATGAGGTGGTGAGCCACGGTCCGCTGCCGCTGGCGCAGCTGAAGTCCTTTAACCTGATCCCGTCGATGGCGTCCGTTCATACCGTGCTGGTGAATAACGACGTCACCAAACCGCTGTTTGACCTGGCGAAGAATGAATCGCCTTTCGACATTAATACCCGAATTAGCTATGCCGGTGACACGAGTTCCAATATTGCCCTGAAAGCGCTGAACTACGAGAAAGAGAATGAGAAAGTCGCCTTTAGCGGCGGCCACTTCAAACTCGATGCCGACCGCGACGGAAATGTGTTCTCCCTGACGGGTGAAGCGGAAAGCGGCCTGGTCAATGCCGTGAACGAATATAACCAAAAGGTTCAGCTCACCTTCAACAACCTGAAAGCCGACGGCAACAGCCGAATGACCGATTTCCAGGAGCGTATCGGCGATCAGAAACTCTCTCTCGACAAGGTAGCCATTGCGGTTGAAGGAAAAGAGATGGCCGTGCTGGAAGGCATGGACGTCAACGGCAAATCCGACGTTTCCAAAGACGGTAAAAGCATCAACACGCAGCTGGATTACACGCTGAAGAGCCTGAAGGTGCAGAATCAGGATCTGGGCACCGGCAAGCTGTCGCTGAAGATCGGCAATATCGACGGTCAGGCGTGGCACGAGTTTAGCCAGAAATACAGCAAAGAGAGCCAGGCGCTGCTGACCGATGCCGCACTCCAGCAGAACCCTGAGGTGTATCAGCAGCAGGCGATGGCGGTACTGTTCAACAACCTGCCTGTCCTGCTGAAAGGCGAGCCGGTGATCACCGTTGCGCCGCTGAGCTGGAAAAACAGCAAAGGCGAAACCAGCTTTAACCTGTCGCTGTTCCTGAAAGATCCGGCAACCGCAACGGGTGCACCGCAGACGCTGGCGCAGGAAGTGGATCGCAGCGTGAAGTCGCTCGACAGCAAGCTGACCATCCCGATGGATATGGCGACCGAGTTTATGACCCAGATTGCGAAGCTGGAAGGCTACGGCGATGAAGACGCCGGCAAGCTGGCGAACCAGCAGGTGAAAGGTCTGGCGGCCATGGGCCAGATGTTCCGCATCACCAAAGTGGAAAACAACACGATCTCCACCAGCCTGCAGTACGCCAACGGCCAGGTAACGCTCAACGGCGACAAGATGCCGCTGGAAGAGTTCGTCGGCATGTTTGGTATGCCGACGCTGGGGATGCCGGAACCGGCTGAACCGGCAGCGCCGCAGCAGTAAACAGCAAAACCCCTCGCATGAGGGGTTTTTTATTGCCCGCTAACTTTTCCATCCCGCCAGGAAATCCAGCAGAAGCGCGTTCACTTTCTCTGGCTGCTCCTCCTGCGGCAGATGGCCGCACTCATCAATCCCCTGCGCCCGCAGGTTATCCGCCATTTCGGCCCAGACGCTTTCCATATCGAAAAGCTTGCCGACCGCATGAAAATCATTACCCCACAGCGACATTACCGGGCAGGTGATTTTCACCTCAGCGTCAGCCATATCCTGCGCCACATCCTCTGCGTTGGCACGATAGTCAGCCATTGCGCCACGCACCGCACCCGGCGCCTGATACGCCCTAACATAGGTATCAAACGCCTCGCCGCTGATGGTCGACGGATTGTAGGTCCAGTCCGAGAAAAAGTGGCGCAGCCAGATATGCTCCCGACCCGCAATCAGCGCTTCCGGCAGGTCTGGCACAAGATGAAACAGGAAGAACCAGTACGCACGCGCAATCGACGCATTCAGATCGCGCGCCACAATACGCGTTGGCACGTTATCCATCACCACCAGTCGATCCACCAGCTCAGGGTAATCTTTTGCAAACCGCGTCGCGACGCGCGCCCCGCGATCGTGCCCCACCAGCACCACTTTCTGTAAACCCAGGACACGCATCAGCTCCCGGATGTCCCGCGCCATGTTGCGCTTATCATAGCCAGAAGCAGGTTTATCCGTTTCGCCATACCCGCGTAAATCCGGTGCAATCACGCGGTAGTGCCGGGACAGTACGGGTATCTGGTAGCGCCAGGCATAGTTTGTTTCAGGAAAACCATGCAGGAGAATAACCGGTGCACCTTCACCCTCTTCGACCACAAACTGACGAATACCGTTTGCCGTTACGGTGTAACTTTTCATGCTCGTCACCTCACTTTATTTCAGCAGAGGCACGTTGGCCGCACGTTGATAAGGACCGTAATTGACAGGATTCCAGCTATAGCCCTGCTGCCAGGCGGTGATATGCCCAATACCGGGGAAAGGCAGATGCGCTGCGGCCATCCACTCACCGTCTTTTGCCAGCGCGTTAAACTCCTGCGCCCTGGATGAGATGGCTTTTTTCGGATCGACATCAAAGCGAATAGACACTTCAGGGTGCGGGAACTGGACGGCAGGAGCATGAATCAAATCCCCAATGAAGTTGATAGCCGTCCCCTGCGACGCGAAGCGATAAACGGTACTGCCTGGCGTATGCCCTATGGCATATGCCGTCTGGACTTCCGGGACAGGCGAAGCTGGCGGGACGAAGGTTTTAAGGTGCCCGGCGGCTTTATACGCGGACAGCGCATTCCTGGCGATAGCGAAATACTCCCTCGCATTAGCCGGCGCGCTCGCTTCTTTTGCGGGATCAAGCCAGTAGTCGGCCTCCCCCTGCGGTACGTAGACGGTGGCATTGGGGAACAACGCCTTACCCTCTGCATCGCTCAGGCCGCACACGTGGTCAAGATGCAGGTGGGTCAGGAAAATGGTATCAACCTGCTCGGGACGGTACCCTGATGCATTCATATTGCTGACCAGCTGGCCGGCCGTTTCCGCCATGCAGTGGCCACCCCCGCTGTCAATCATGACCAGGTGTTTACCGGTATTCACCAGAAAGGCGTTAAAGGCGGTAGGCATGCGTTCGGCATCAATTTTGTGTTGAGCCAGCAGTTCGCGAACCTTTTCGCCTGAGAGCCCGTGTAGTAAGGCAGGCGAAAGATCGTTATAGCCGTCGAACAGCGCCGTCACCTCATATTCCCCGACCGCCAGACGATAATAGCCCGGAACCTGCTGTTTCACCTGCGCCGGGGCATCTGCCCACGATGTGCCTGCCAGGAGCAGGCCGCTGAGCGCCAGAACCGTTTTCAACTTTTTCATCTTCACTCCAGATTGATATTTTTCAGGTTGTGAAGAGACTATGGCAGCGTAACGATAAATAATGTAGATATGTAATTTGATAAGTCAGCATAACGAAAATCGATACAATGAAACTGGAAGACGTTGAAGTGTTTGTCGAAGCCGTCAAGGCGGGTAGCCTGGCGGGCGCCGCGCGTCGGCTCTCTGTGAGCGCCATGGCGGCATCACGGTCTCTTAATAATCTTGAGGCTGAACTTGGGGTCAGGCTGGTGCACCGCACCACGCGTTCCCTCTCACCCACCAGCGATGGGGCCGTTTTTTTGCCCCATGCGCAGGCGTTGCTGGAAGATAAAAATAACGCGCTGGCCGATCTGTTTCCCGAGGGGACGCACCTTTCCGGACGACTGCGCATTACCGCCTCAGCGGGGTTTGGTCGTAAGATCGTTGCTCCCATGCTGACCCGGTTCATGCAGCAACATCCCGCCCTGCAGGTCGATTTACTCGCCACCGACGAACAGGTTGATATTGTCGGAAAAGGCATAGACGTGGCGTTACGCATTGCGCCGCTGCGCGATAACCGGCTGGTTGCCCATCGCCTGTGTCACAACCCTCGCGATCTCTGCGCCAGCGCTGCGTATCTTGCCGCGAATGGCTATCCAAAATCGTTTAACGATCTGGCGGCACACAGCTGTCTGACCACGTCAGATACCGTCCACTGGTCATTCGAACAGGGTGAACAGCGCTACAAACAAAAGGTGTCGGGCCGATTCTCCGCGAACTCTATTGAGGCCATTTTCGAAGCCTGCCTGGGAGGGTTAGGGATCGCCAATTTATCCCGCTGGTACGTAGAGCCGGCGTTCAGAGAGGGTAAACTCGTGCGGATCGTCCTGGAGGATGCCCACCCGGAATCGCTGGCCGTTTGGGCGGTTTACCCGACCTCCCGGCTGATCCCGGCTAAAGTACGAAAGTTTGTGGAAGCGCTGGAAGCCGAACTGTTGCTCAATCCGCTAACGCAACCCGCCTGATATTATTTCACCGTCACCAGCCGCGCCGCCACAATCTGGTGTCCGGCCTGAACGTCCGTGTTGTCGATGCGCTGCATGATCCTGTCCGCCAGCGTGTAGCCCATCTCCCGCGCAGGGGTGGTAGCCCAGACGATCGGCAGATCGTCTAGCGCGTTTTCACCGACGTCGGCGAACGCCCCCAGCGCCACCTGATGGCCGAAGAAGGTTTCCACCCCGCCCTCGCCGCTCTGACGCCCGGCGCGGATCAGGCCAAACCAGGCGCCCATGGCAATCACATCGTTGTAGCAAATCACGGCGCTGATCGTCGGACTGCTGCGCAGCAGCGCGCCTATCGCCTCCGCCGCTTTCTTCTGGCTGGATTCACACTCCACGACCCATTCGCTGTGGAACGGCAGGCCGTATTTAATCAGCGTCGCGCAGTAGCCGCCGACCCGCTCGGCGCGGGTCAGGGACGAGCTTTTCCCGCCGAGCCACGCAATGCGCTGGTGTCCGCGACGAATAAGATGCTCGGTCAGCATTTGCGCGGCCTGCATGTTATCCGGGCGCAGCGTATCGGCCTCGTCGAGGTAGCTGGCGCGCGAAGCAAACACCAGCGGCACGCCTTTTTCGGCGGCGCGCTCGCACAGCTCGCTGCCCACGCCCGACGCTCCGGCGACGATTACCCCGTCAACACCCTGATTCAGCAGCATATCGAGCCGGGAAAGAAGCTGATCGGCCTCGCGACCGCCGTGCAGAAGAAAGACCATCCGCCCCTGCGCTTCAAGCGCTTCGGTTAACCCGGCGGTCAGCTCCGCATAGAAAGGTGACGTCAGGTCGCGAACAATCAGGCCAATCACCCCGCTTTGACCGCCGCGCAGCGCCGACGCCTGACGGTTACGCACAAAACCCAGCTGCTCAACCGCCTCGTTAACCCGCTGACCGGTCGCAGGAGAGATGCGCCCTTTTCCGCTTAGCACCAGAGAAACGGTGCTGACGGAAACGCCCGCCGCCAGCGCGACATCGTTGATGGTGATTTTTTTCGCTACAGCCATGTGTTGGCGTGACTCCCTGAAATGAGATCGGTAAAACGTTTTATCAATACGTTATCTTTATACTACCAGTCAAAGCCTGAGAATGTGATTTAGCGCGCACTAAACTTTGATAAAACGTTTTATCTTCTCGCAGCATTGAAGCAGGCAAACTGATTTTAACAATAAAGGAGTCGTTTTATGACGGCGAAAGCAGCACAAAAAATATCGCTGTGGGAATTTTTCCAGCAACTGGGTAAAACCTTTATGCTGCCCGTGGCACTCCTCTCGTTCTGCGGGATCATGCTCGGGATCGGCAGCTCGCTGAGCAGTAAAGACGTCATCACGCTGATCCCGTTCCTCGGTACCCCGGTGCTGCAGGCGATCTTCATCTGGATGAGTAAAGTCGGCTCCTTTGCGTTTAGCTTCCTGCCCGTGATGTTCTGTATTGCTATCCCGCTGGGCCTGGCGCGCGAAAATAAAGGCGTCGCGGCGTTTGCCGGGTTTGTGGGTTACGCCGTGATGAACCTGGCGGTTAACTTCTGGCTGACCGCGAAAGGCATTCTGCCGACCACCGACGCCGCCGTGCTGAAAGCCAACAACATTCAGAGCGTGATCGGCATCCAGTCTATTGATACCGGGATCCTCGGGGCAGTGATCGCGGGTGTGATTATCTGGATGCTGCACGAGCGCTTCCACAATATCCGTCTGCCGGATGCCCTGGCCTTCTTCGGCGGTACCCGCTTCGTGCCGATTGTTACCCTGGTGGTGATGGGCCTGTTTGGTCTGATCATTCCGCTGATCTGGCCGGTCTTTGCGATGGGCATCAACGGCATTGGCCGCATCATCAACGGCGCGGGAGATTTCGGTCCGATGATCTTCGGCACCGGCGAGCGTCTGCTCCTGCCGTTTGGCCTGCAGCATATCCTGGTGGCCCTGATTCGCTTCACCGAAGCGGGCGGTACGATGGAGGTATGCGGTCACGACGTGAGCGGCGCGCTGACCATCTTCCAGGCGCAGCTGAGCTGTCCGACCACCCACGGCTTCTCGGAAAGCGCCACCCGCTTCCTGTCTCAGGGTAAAATGCCTGCCTTCCTCGGCGGCCTGCCGGGTGCCGCGCTGGCGATGTACCACTGCGCGCGCCCGGAAAACCGTCATAAAATTAAAGGCCTGCTCATTTCCGGCGTGATCGCCTGCGTCGTGGGCGGAACCACCGAGCCAATCGAATTCCTGTTCCTGTTCGTCGCACCGGTGCTGTACCTCATCCACGCGGTGCTGACCGGTCTGGGCTTTACCGTGATGGCGGTGCTGGGCGTTACCATCGGCAACACCGACGGCAACGTGATCGACTTCGTGGTGTTCGGGATCCTGCACGGCCTGTCCACCAAGTGGTACCTGGTGCCGGTCGTGGCGGCTATCTGGTTTGCGGTTTACTACGGCATCTTCCGCTTCGCCATCACCCGCTTTAACCTGAAAACGCCTGGCCGCGATACCGATACGGCGAGCAGCGTTGAACAGGCGGTTGCCGGGACCGTGGGCAAATCCGGCTACAATACACCGGCCATTCTGGCGGCGCTGGGCGGTGCGGATAACATCACCTCGCTCGATAACTGCATCACCCGCCTGCGTCTGTCGGTGGCGGATATGTCAAAAGTGGATACCAACGCCCTGAAAGCCAACCGGGCCATCGGCGTGGTACAGTTAAATCAGCACAATTTGCAGGTGGTTATCGGCCCGCAGGTCCAGTCGGTGAAGGATGAGCTGGCAACCCTGATGCGAACAGTTGAAGCCTGATGCCTCAGCCCCCTCTCATGAGGGGGTTTTACTTTAAGGACTCACGTCATGTTTGATTTTTCTACCGTCGTGGATCGACACGGCACCTGGTGTACGCAGTGGGACTACGTCGCCGACCGCTTTGGCGCGGCCGATCTGCTGCCCTTCACCATCTCGGATATGGATTTCGCCACCGCGCCCTGCATTACCGACGCGCTGCATCAGCGCATTAATCACGGCGTGCTGGGCTACAGCCGCTGGAAGAACGATGAGTTTCTCGCTGCCGTCGCGCACTGGTTCCAGCAGCGCTTTAACAGCACGATTGATACGGAAACCGTCGTTTATGGTCCTTCCGTTATCTACATGGTGTCAGAGCTGATTCGTCTCTGGTCACACCCCGGCGACGGCGTAGTGGTTCACACCCCGGCATACGACGCGTTTTACAAAGCTATTGAAGGGAATGCGCGTCATGTAGTGCCCGTGGAGATGGAAAAGCATGCCGCAGGCTGGCAGGGAAATATGGCGGCGCTGGAAGCGGCCCTGGCAAAACCTGAAAACAAAATTTTGCTGCTGTGCAGCCCGCAAAACCCGACCGGCAAGGTCTGGACGAGGGACGAGCTGACGCAGATGGCTGAACTGTGCGCACGCAATGACGTGGCGGTTATCAGCGATGAAATTCATATGGACATGGTGTGGGGAGAACATCGTCACACGCCGTGGAGCGCGGTGGCGCGCGGCAAATGGGCGCTTCTCACCTCCGGCTCGAAAAGCTTTAATATTCCGGCGCTGACGGGCGCTTACGGCCTTATTGGTGATGAGGAGAGCCGTAACGGTTATCTCAGCGCACTAAAAGGCCGGGACGGGCTCTCTTCTCCTTCCGTGCTGGCGCTAACGGCGCATATCGCCGCCTATCAGCAGGGAGGGCCGTGGCTGGATGCCCTGCGGGGATATCTGGAAGAGAATCTGTTGTATATCGCGCAGGAAGTAAACCGCGCCTTTCCGAAACTGAACTGGCAGTCGCCCGAAGCGACCTACCTGGCCTGGATTGACCTGCGCCCGCTGAACATTGACGATCGGGCGCTGCAAAAAGTGCTGATCGAGCAGCAAAAAGTCGCCATCATGCCGGGATATACCTACGGCAAAGAGGGAAACGGCTTTGTTCGCCTGAACGCCGGCTGTCCACGCAGCAAGCTGGAACAAGGGGTGCAACGCCTCATTGCCGGGATTAACACGCTCCTGTAATCAATTTGCGCAACGGAATATTCCCTTGCGCAAATAGCTTTTTACCCCGTTTTGTTTTTATAATATGGCGCACTTTAACCAGAAAAGAGTGCGACCATGATTGATACACGCCTGCCTTTAACTGATATTCATCGTCACCTTGACGGTAACATTCGTGCCCAAACCATCCTCGATCTTGGCCGCCAGTTCAATTTAACGCTTCCTGCGCAGACGCTTGAGTCGCTGATCCCTCACGTACAGGTGACCTCCAATGAACCGGACCTGGTCAGCTTCCTGAGCAAACTCGACTGGGGCGTGAAGATGCTGGCCTCGCTGGATGCCTGCCGCCGCGTGGCGTTTGAGAACATTGAAGATGCGGCCCGTAACGGCCTGCATTACGTCGAGCTGCGCTTCTCGCCGGGCTATATGGCGATGACCCACAACCTGCCCGTTGCAGGCGTGGTGGAAGCCGTGATTGAAGGCGTCCGCGAAGGATGTAAAACCTTCGACGTTCAGGCCCGTCTGATTGGCATTATGAGCCGTACGTTCGGCGAAGCCGCCTGCCTGCAGGAGCTGGAAGCGCTGCTGGCCCATCGCGATGCCATCACCGCCGTCGATCTCGCCGGTGACGAGCTGGGCTTCCCGGGCAGTCTGTTCCTCTCCCACTTCAACCGCGCGCGCGATGCCGGCTGGCACATTACCGTGCATGCGGGTGAAGCGGCTGGCCCGGAAAGCATCTGGCAGGCCATCCGCGAGCTGGGCGCCGAGCGTATCGGTCACGGCGTGAAGGCGGTAGAAGATCGCGCCCTGATGGATTTCCTGGCGGAGCAGCGCATCGGGATTGAGTCGTGCCTGACGTCTAACATTCAGACCAGCACCGTCGCAACGCTGGCGCATCATCCGCTGAAAACGTTCCTTGAACACGGCGTGCTGGCCTCGCTGAACACGGACGATCCGGCAGTACAGGGCGTGGATATCATCCACGAGTACAACATCGCCGCACCGCAGGCGGGGCTGAGCCGCGAGCAGATCCGTCAGGCGCAGATCAACGGGCTGGAGATCGCTTTCCTGACGCCTGAAGAGAAGCAGGCGCTTAAAGATAAAGTGGCTCGCGGTTGAGCATTTGCCGGGTGACGGCTACGCCTTACCCGGCCTACAAAAATATTTAAAATTATGCCAGACAGAGCGTGGCGCGATGTTTGGCAGATTCAATACCCAGCTCAATCAGTTCCATAATCTGAATCGCCTGGCTGGCCGGAACCGGATTTTCGCCCGTGCCGCTCAGCGCATCGCGGATGCCCGCGTAATAGGCCGGATAGTTGCCCGGGATCGTCAGCAAGGTCTCCTCTACCAGTTCCTCACCTTCCACCCGCGTTACCACGCCGTCGCGCATATCATAGCCCCAGTCTTCCTGCGGCAAACGTTCACCGCTTTTCAGCCGGTCCTCCTGCGGATCGAGGCCAAACTTCACGTAGCTCCCGCGCGTGCCGTGAATAATGTAGCGGGCCGATTCCGCGGCCGCGACCATCGTGCCGTGCAGCACAATCCGCCGCTGCGGGTAGCTGAGCACCGCGTGGAAGTAATCGGTCGTCTGCGCTCCGGGCCGGAGCTGGGCCAGATCGACCGTCATGCTCACCGGCAGACCAAAAAGATTGACCGCCTGATCCAGCAGATGCGGGGCTAAATCGTACCAGATGCCGCTGCCTGGACCAGCCTGCTCGCGCCAGCGGTTTCGTACCTGCGGACGGAAGCGGTCAAAGTGCGATTCAAAGAAGAGGATCTCCCCTAGCGTGCCTTCACTGAGAAGCCTTTTTACCGTCAGAAAGTCGCTGTCCCAGCGGCGGTTATGAAACACCGACAGCAGCCTGCCGAGACTCTTTGCCAGCGCATCCAGCTCGCGAGCCTGAGACAGCGTGACGGTAAAGGGCTTATCGACCACCACGTGTTTACCGGCCTCCAGCGCGGCCTTTGCCAGCGGAAAGTGGGTGTCGTTCGGGGTGGGGATAACGATTAAATCGATATTCGGATCGTTGAAAAGGTGTTTTGGCTCAGAGACAACCGGCACGGAAGGCCAGTCGGCATGGACTTTAGCGGCATCGCTGCTGGATACCGCAGCCAGGGTCATCCCCGGCGTTCCGGCTATCAGAGGCGCATGAAACGTTTTGCTTGCATACCCGTAGCCGATAAGCCCAACGCGTATATTATCACTCATAGTGCCGTCCTCTTTTATGACGTTCTTATTTCACACTGGCTAGCCTGGCATTACCACAGATTAATAATGTGCCATATGACTTAAAATAGCAGGTTGTACGGGTTGTTTTTGTTACATAGTATTAACCCACTGATTTTGTTTAAGGGAACCGTTCCCAAAGCGCTTGCCGTCGGGGAAACGTCGCTGTAACATTTGCGACCTGTATTTATGGATAAAGTACAACTACGAATCATGACGTCAATTATTAATCGAATCATTGAATTAGCGGGATGGATTGTTCTTGGGGTTTCGGTCATTTTGCTGGGTGTTGCCAGCCATATCGATAACTACCAGCCGCCGGAGCCTGTCACAGTCGCCCAACCTAAGTAACCGGTTACTGCAATAAAGAGTGACATAATATGTCAGTTACTTATTGCCAGCCCTGGTGAACACGGTTAACCTTCTCTTCCAGGCATCGTCTGATGCCTGAATTTCAGCAAAGAAAACTCCTAATTTCGTCGCGTTACCTGAGTGGGCTGTTTACGTCTTTATTAATCCGTTTATTATTCGAACGAATTACCTTAACTGGTATTACTCACTTTTATATGGAAACTTATTAATATGACAGTTCAGGACTATTTATTAAAATTTCGCAAGATCAATTCGCTTGAGAGCCTGGAAAAACTGTTTGACCATCTGAACTACACCCTGTCGGATAATCAGGACATCATTAATATGTATCGCGCCGCTGACCATCGCCGTGCGGAGCTGGTTTCCGGAGGTCGTTTGTTCAACGTGGGTGAAGTGCCTAAGTCCGTATGGCGTTACGTTTTATAAGAAAGTAGCCATCCGCGCGAAATGTTATATACTCTCCGCCCTGCAAACTGGCTGTACAACATTTCGCGCAGATTATGGGAGAGTTCATGACCGCAACGCCTGGAGAACGCATTGGAGGCTGGTTAATCGCCCCACTGGCATGGCTGCTGGTTGCCTTATTAAGCGCATCGCTTGCGCTGCTGCTGTATACCACCGCACTGATTACCCCTCACGCCATCCAGACACTGATGTCGCAAAGCGTGCTGAATATTGCGATGTGGTTTGTGTCGTTCGTTTTCGCAATTGGAATGTGGTACTACACCCTGTGGTTGACCATCGCTTTCTTTAAGCGCCGCAAAAGTGTACCTAAACACTACATTATCTGGCTGCTGATTTCGGTTCTGCTGGCGGTGAAAGCCTTTGCTTTTTCGCCCGTATCAGACGCTCTGGCCGTTCGTCAGCTGCTTTTCCCGTTACTGGCCGCCGCGCTGCTGGTCCCCTATTTCAAGCGTTCGACGCGGGTAAAAAACACCTTCGTGAACCCGTAATAACCTTACAGATAACCTGTTGTCGCCTGCGTGAGTTTGTCCGATAATAGGCGGCTTTTTTATTTCAGGCTAAATAATGACCGATTACTTACTGCTCTTTGTCGGCACCGTGCTGGTTAACAACTTCGTTCTGGTGAAGTTCCTTGGCCTGTGTCCGTTTATGGGCGTGTCCAAAAAGCTGGAAACGGCGATGGGCATGGGGCTGGCGACAACCTTCGTCATGACGATGGCGTCCATCTGCGCGTGGTTGATTGATACCTGGATCCTCATCCCGCTGGGGTTAATCTATCTTCGTACGCTGGCTTTTATTCTGGTCATTGCGGTTGTTGTGCAATTTACTGAAATGGTGGTGCGTAAAACCAGCCCGGCCCTCTATCGCCTGCTGGGTATCTTCCTGCCGCTGATCACCACCAACTGTGCCGTTCTCGGCGTTGCGCTGCTGAACATCAACCTTGGCCATAACTTCATGCAGTCGGCGCTGTACGGTTTTTCCGCCGCCGTCGGTTTCTCATTTGTTATGGTCCTCTTCGCGTCGATTCGCGAGCGTCTGGCGGCAGCGGATATCCCTGCTCCCTTCCGCGGTAACGCGATTGCGCTGGTGACCGCTGGTTTAATGTCTCTGGCCTTTATGGGCTTTAGTGGTCTGGTGAAGTTGTAATGAATGCTATCTGGATTGCCATCGCCTCTATCAGCGTCCTGGGGTTGGTGTTTGGCCTTATCCTGGGTTACGCCTCCCGCCGTTTCGCGGTAGAGGACGATCCTGTTGTTGAAAAAATTGATGAGTTGCTGCCGCAAAGCCAGTGCGGGCAGTGCGGCTACCCGGGCTGCCGTCCCTACGCTGAAGCGGTAGGCATTCAGGGTGAAAAAATTAACCGCTGCGCCCCCGGCGGCGAAGCGGTGATGCTGAAAATCGCGGCCCTGCTTAACGTCGATCCGCAGCCCGTTGATGGCGATGCGGAGGTACAGGAGCCGGTTCGCGCCCTCGCCGTGATCGACGAGGCAAACTGCATCGGCTGTACCAAATGTATTCAGGCCTGCCCGGTTGACGCCATTGTTGGCGCCACCCGCGCCATGCACACCGTCGTGGCGGATCTGTGCACCGGCTGTAACCTCTGCGTGGCCCCCTGCCCGACGCAATGTATTGAGCTGCGCCCGGTTGAAACGACTACCGAAAGCTGGAAGTGGGATCTTCAAACCATTCCGGTTCGCATCATTCCTGTGGAACAACATGCTTAAGTTATTTTCTGCTTTCAGAAAAGAGAAGATTTGGGACTTTGACGGCGGTATCCATCCGCCGGAGATGAAAACCCAGTCCAACGGCACGCCGCTGCGTCAAATTCCGCTGGCGACGCGTTACGTCATGCCGCTCAAACAGCATATTGGCGCTGAGGGCGAGCTGTGCGTGAAAGAAGGCGATACGGTTCTTCGCGGTCAGCCGCTGACCTTTGGCCGTGGACGCATGCTGCCGATACACGCCCCTACCTCCGGTAAAGTGGTGGCGATTGCCCCTCATACGGTGCCCCATCCGTCCGCTCTATCGGAGCTGAGCGTGATCATTGAAGCCGACGGCGAAGACCGCTGGATTGAACGTGACGGCTGGAGCGATTACCGCAGCCAGAGCCGCGAAGCGCTTATCGAGCGTATTCATCAGTTCGGCGTCGCCGGGCTGGGCGGTGCGGGCTTCCCGACCGGCGTCAAGCTGCGCGGCGGTGGCGATAATATCCAGACGTTGATTATCAACGCCGCCGAGTGCGAGCCCTATATCACCGCCGACGATCGTCTGATGCAGGATTGCGCCGCTCAGGTGGTGGAAGGCATCCGCATCCTGGCGCATATTCTTAAGCCGCGGGAAGTGTTGATTGGTATCGAAGACAATAAACCGCAGGCCATCTCGATGCTGCGCGCCGTGCTGGCGGGCAGTCACGATATTAGCCTGCGCGTTATCCCGACCAAGTACCCTTCTGGCGGCGCAAAACAGCTGACGCAAATTCTCACCGGTAAGCAGGTGCCGCACGGCGGACGCTCTTCGGATATCGGCGTGCTGATGCAAAACGTCGGCACCGCCTATGCGGTGAAACGCGCGGTGATTGACGGCGAGCCGTTGACCGAGCGCGTGGTGACGCTGACCGGCGAGTCGGTTTCCCGTCCGGGCAACGTCTGGGCGCGTCTGGGTACGCCGGTGCGCCATCTGCTGGAACAGGCTGAATTTTGCCCGACCAGCGACCAGATGGTGATCATGGGCGGCCCCCTGATGGGCTTTACCCTGCCGTGGCTCGATGTACCGGTGGTCAAAATCACCAACTGTCTGCTCGCCCCTTCCCCAACCGAAATGGGTGAAGAACAGGAAGAGAAAGGTTGCATCCGCTGCAGCGCCTGTGCCGATGCCTGCCCGGCGGATCTGCTCCCGCAGCAGCTGTACTGGTACAGCAAAGGCCAGCTGCACGACAAGGCAAAATCCCATAACTTGGCCGACTGCATTGAATGCGGCGCCTGCGCCTGGGTCTGCCCAAGCAACATTCCGCTGGTGCAATACTTCCGTCAGGAGAAGGCCGAGATTTATGCCATTTCCATGGAAGAAAAACGCGCCGCGGAAGCCAGGGCACGTTTCGAAGCGCGTCAGGCGCGACTGGAGCGCGAAAAAATCGCCCGTCAGGAACGCCATAAGCAGGCCGCCGTTCAGCCTGCCGGGAAAGATCAGGATGCGATCAACGCCGCACTGGCGCGCGTTCGTGAGAAAAAAGCCGATGCCGCCCAGACGGTAGTGATCCAGGCCGGGGAAAAACCGGATAACAGCGAAGCGATTGCCGCTCGCGAAGCGCGAAAGGCTGCGGCTCGCGCGCGTCAGGCGGAAAAAGCGCAAACGGTTCAGGCAGATACTGAGATCGACCCGCGTAAAGCGGCCGTTGAAGCGGCGATTGCGCGCGCCAAAGCCCGCAAATCGGGTGAGCAAAGCGTGGTCATCGAGCAGGATGCGGTCGATCCGCGCAAAGCCGCCGTTGAAGCGGCGATAGCCCGGGCCAAAGCCCGTAAGGCTGCGCAGCAGGCGCCAGAGGCAGTATCAGAAGCAGAAGCACCACCGGTCGACCCGCGTAAAGCCGCCGTTGAAGCGGCGATTGCACGGGCTAAAGCCCGTAAGGCAGCGCAGCAGGCACCAACGGTAGTATCAGAAGCAGAAGCACCACCGGTCGACCCGCGTAAAGCCGCCGTTGAAGCAGCGATTGCCCGCGCCAAAGCCCGTAAGGCAGCGCAGCAGGAAGAGCAGCCGCAGGCCGCCAACGATGACCCGCGCAAGGCCGCCGTCGCCGCCGCCATTGCGCGCGTTCAGGCGAAGAAAGCCGCACAGCAAGCCGTAAACGAGGATTAAATGGTTTTCAGAATCGCAAGTTCCCCCTACACCCACAACCAGCGTCAGACATCACGCATTATGATGCTGGTCTGCCTGGCCGCGCTGCCGGGCATTGCCGTTCAGTGCTGGTTTTTCGGCTGGGGAACCCTGTTCCAGATAGCCCTGGGCTGCGCCAGCGCCGTCGCGGCGGAAGCACTCGTCCTGAAGCTGCGTAAGATGGCGGTGTCACGCATTCTGGCTGACAACTCCGCGCTGCTGACCGGCCTGCTGCTCGCCATCAGTATTCCGCCGTTTGCCCCGTGGTGGATGGTCGTGCTCGGTACCGTGTTTGCCGTGATCATTGCCAAACAGCTGTACGGCGGGCTCGGCCATAACCCGTTTAACCCGGCGATGATTGGCTACGTGGTGCTGCTGATCTCCTTCCCGGTGCAGATGACCAGCTGGCTGCCGCCGCACGAGATTGCGGCCACGGTTCCGGGCTTTATGGATGCCCTGCACGTTATCTTTACTGGCCATACGGCGCTGGGCGCTGACATGAGCGCGCTGCGTATGGGCGTGGACGGCATCAGCCAGGCCACGCCTCTCGATACCTTTAAAACGTCCCTGCATGCCGGGCACAGCGTTGAGCAGATTATGAAATCCGCGATTTACAGCGGCATGCTGGCGGGTGCAGGCTGGCAGTGGGTCAACCTGGCGTATCTGCTGGGCGGCCTGTTCCTGCTGCAGCAGAAAGCCATTCGCTGGCATATTCCGGTCAGCTTCCTCGTGACGCTGGCGGTCTGCGCGACGCTGGGATGGGTATTCTCTCCTGAATCACTCGCCAGCCCGCAGATGCACCTGCTCTCCGGGGCGACCATGCTGGGTGCCTTCTTTATCCTGACGGACCCGGTTACAGCGTCAACGACTAACCGCGGCCGCCTGATCTTCGGCGCGCTGGCAGGCCTGCTCGTATGGCTGATCCGCAGCTTTGGCGGTTACCCGGACGGCGTCGCGTTTGCCGTCCTGCTCGCCAACATTACCGTTCCGCTCATCGACTATTACACGCGCCCGCGCGTGTACGGCCATCGCTAAGGGTTTCGCCATGTTAAAAACGATGCAAAAACACGGCGTCACGCTTGCTGTATTCGCCGCGGTCCTGACCGGGCTGACGGCCCTGGTTAACTCGTTAACCAAAACGACCATCGAAGAGCAGGCTTCAAAGCAGCAAAAGGCGCTGTTCGATCAGGTGATCCCATCAGATTTCTACGATAATGACCTGCAAAAGAGCTGCTTTGTGGTAGACGCACCGCAGCTTGGGAAAGGCTCTCACCGCCTCTTTATTGCCCGCAAAGGGGATAAACCGGTAGGCGCGGTGATGGAAGCGACGGCGCCCGACGGCTATTCCGGCGCCATTCAACTGCTCGTCGGCAGCGATTTCTCCGGCACAATACTGGGTACCCGCGTGACGCAGCATCATGAAACGCCGGGCCTGGGCGATAAAATTGAAACCCGTCTGAGCGACTGGATTTTGCACTTCGCCGGTAAAGTTATCCATGGCGAAGGGGATACCGCGTTTGCGGTGAAGAAAGATGGCGGCGAGTTCGACCAGTTCACCGGCGCGACCATCACGCCGCGCGCCGTGGTGAACGCCGTAAAACGAGCCGGGCTGTATGCCGAAACGCTGCCCGCGCAAATCAACAATCTTCCGGCCTGTGGGGAGTAATCATGAGCCAGGTTAAAGAGGTTATTGTCCAGGGGTTGTGGAAGAACAACTCCGCGCTGGTCCAGCTTCTGGGGATGTGCCCACTGCTGGCGGTAACGTCCACCGCCACCAACGCGCTCGGTCTGGGTCTGGCAACCACGCTGGTGCTGACCCTGACCAACCTCTCCATCTCCGCCCTGCGCCGCTGGACGCCGTCGGAAATTCGTATTCCGATTTACGTCATGATCATTGCGTCTGTTGTTAGCGTCGTACAAATGCTCATCAACGCTTACGCATTCGGCCTGTACCAGTCGCTCGGGATCTTTATTCCCCTTATCGTCACCAACTGTATCGTCGTTGGCCGTGCGGAAGCGTTCGCGGTGAAAAACAGCCCCGCCATGTCGGCGCTGGATGGTTTTTCCATTGGAATGGGCGCCACCTGCGCCATGTTCGTGCTGGGCTCGCTGCGCGAGATCCTCGGTAACGGTACGCTGTTTGACGGCGCCGATGCGCTGCTGGGCGGCTGGGCCAAAGCGCTGCGCGTTGAAGTGTTCCACACCGATACGCCATTCCTGCTGGCAATGCTGCCCCCTGGCGCGTTTATTGGCCTTGGCATGATGCTGGCGATAAAATATCTGATTGATGAGAAACGTAAGCGCCGCGCGGCTGAGCGTAGCGTTCTGGAAGGGACACCCGAGAAGGCTTCATGAATAAAGAAAAGCGCATTGCGATCCTGACCCGTCTGCGGGACGAGAACCCGCACCCGACGACGGAGCTGAATTTTACCTCCCCGTTTGAGCTGCTGATCGCGGTGTTGCTCTCTGCGCAGGCGACCGATGTGAGCGTCAATAAAGCCACTGCCCTGCTCTATCCGGTCGCCAATACGCCGAAAGCCATGCTGGAGCTGGGCGTGGAAGGCGTGAAGTCCTATATCAAAACCATCGGCCTGTTTAACAGCAAAGCCGAGAACGTCATTAAGACCTGCCGGATCCTGCTGGAACAGCACGGAGGTGAAGTACCGGAAGATCGCGCCGCGCTGGAAGCCTTACCGGGCGTTGGGCGTAAGACCGCAAACGTGGTGCTCAACACCGCGTTTGGCTGGCCGACCATCGCCGTGGATACGCATATTTTCCGCGTGTCTAACCGGACTAACTTCGCGCCGGGGAAAAATGTTGAGCAGGTCGAAGAGAAGCTGTTAAAGGTGGTTCCGGCCGAATTTAAGGTTGATTGCCATCACTGGCTGATTCTGCACGGTCGCTATACCTGTATTGCCCGTAAGCCTCGCTGCGGCTCCTGCATTATTGAAGATCTCTGCGAATACAAAGAAAAAGTGTATCCCTGATCGTCACAATCCCTTACCAAAAGAAGGGCTACCAGGCACCCTTCTTTTGGCCGTTATTTGTCCGTCTTTCGTTCCCTCTGACCTGTCACTTGTTCGGTTGTTTAACGCTCAAACAGGTTAATACTTTTTTCATAGCCAAAAATTTCTATACATCTGTGATCGCGATCACCCTGATAACTTCATGTTGAATTTTTGTTGTCAAAACCCGCCTAAACCCTTTGTCTGACAAGATACTCTCCTTCCATTGCCGAAGATAAGACCAGCTATTTTTCAGAATATGGGCTATATCACTGCGATAAGCGGCAAATAGCAGAACATATCGCCAAAGGCCGGTTGAAGTGGGTTATTGCCAGTCGAAAAAACTACCTTTAATCATCGTATGAAATTTAACGCTGAATAACATTTATATAAACCGACGATTATACCACTTCAGATATATGTAACAGATTATTACAAACGTATTGCCAGATGGGGCAGGATAGTGAACATTACCCGCCGTTTCTCCTCCCAATATAACTATAAGGCGTATGGACTACGGCCATCACGCTATGAACACCCCCGTTAATATGGGATGTAAAAAAAGAGGTATATGTGTCTACTGCAAACAATAAACCAACAGATGAAAGCGTAAGTCTTAACGCTTTTAAACAGCCTAAAGCGTTCTATCTCATCTTCTCTATCGAGTTATGGGAGCGTTTTGGTTATTACGGCCTGCAAGGGATCATGGCGGTTTACCTGGTAAAACAGCTGGGTATGTCCGAAGCCGATTCCATCACGCTGTTCTCTTCCTTCAGTGCTCTGGTGTACGGTCTGGTCGCAATTGGCGGCTGGCTGGGTGATAAAGTCCTCGGGACTAAACGTGTCATCATGCTGGGCGCCATTGTCCTGGCGATTGGCTATGGTCTGGTTGCATGGTCAGGGCACGATGCCGCTGTCGTGTATATGGGTATGGCGACGATTGCCGTCGGTAACGGTCTGTTCAAAGCAAACCCGTCTTCCCTGCTCTCTACCTGCTACAGCAAAGACGATCCGCGTCTGGACGGTGCATTTACCATGTACTACATGTCCATCAACATCGGTTCGTTCTTCTCGATGCTGGCAACCCCATGGCTCGCAGCTAAGTTCGGCTGGAGCGTGGCGTTCGCGCTGAGCTTCGTCGGTATGCTGATCACCGTGGTGAACTTCCTGTTCTGCCGCAGCTGGGTGAAAGACTACGGTTCAAAACCTGACTTCGAGCCTGTACACATGGGCAAACTGCTGGCGACTATCGTGGGCGTTGTTGTCCTCGCGGCAATCGCCACCTGGCTGCTGCACAACCAGGGTATTGCTCGCGCCGTTCTGGGCGTGGTTGCACTGGGTATCGTGGTTATCTTTGCGAAAGAAGCGTTCGCCATGCAGGGTGCTGCCCGCCGCAAGATGATTGTGGCGTTCATTCTGATGCTGGAAGCGATTATCTTCTTCGTGCTGTACAGCCAGATGCCAACCTCTCTGAACTTCTTCGCCATTCGTAACGTTGAGCACTCTATTCTGGGCATCGCGTTCGAGCCGGAGCAGTATCAGGCGCTGAACCCGTTCTGGATCATGATTGGTAGCCCGATTCTGGCCGCTATCTATAACAAGATGGGTGACCGTCTGCCAATGCCGCACAAGTTCGCAATCGGTATGGTGCTGTGCTCCGGCGCGTTCCTGGTGCTGCCGCTGGGTACCAAATTTGCCACCGACGCGGGTATCGTGTCCGTTAACTGGCTGATCCTGAGCTACGCGCTGCAGTCTATCGGTGAGCTGATGATCTCCGGTCTGGGTCTGGCGATGGTTGCACAGCTGGTGCCGCAGCGTCTGATGGGCTTCATTATGGGTAGCTGGTTCCTGACCACTGCCGGTGCGGCAATCATTGCGGGTAAAATTGCGAACCTGATGGCTGTGCCTGAAAACGTCACTGACCCACTCGTCTCCCTGAACGTCTACGGTACCGTATTCATGCAGATTGGTATTGCGACAGCGGTGATTGCGGCGCTGATGCTGCTGACCGCGCCGAAACTGAATCGTATGACTCAGGACGACGACAAGACGGCTGAAGCGACCAAAACCGCTACTGCGTAAGATTATTGAGAAACGACTGAACAGAAGCCGCTAATGCATTAGCGGCTTTTTTTTTGCCCGTTCGCGCACTAACATAGCTGAAACCTCAGCAAAAAGGAGTTACCGATGAAACTGTTCTACAAACCGGGCGCGTGCTCTCTTGCTTCCCATATCACCCTGCGCGAGAGCGGCAAAGATTTCACGCTGGATGGCGTTGATCTGATGAAAAAGCGTCTGGAAAATAGCGATGATTTTCTTGCCATTAACCCCAAGGGACAAGTTCCGGCTCTCCTGCTGGATGACGGTACTCTGCTGACCGAAGGCGTGGCGATTATGCAGTTCCTGGCCGATAGCGTGCCCGATCGCCAGCTGCTGGCACCGGTCAGTACCATTTCTCGCTATAAAACGCTGGAGTGGCTGAACTACATTGCCACCGAGCTGCACAAAGGCTTTACCCCCCTGTTCCGCCCGGATACGCCGGAAGAGTTTAAGCCTACCCTGCGCGCCCTGCTGGAGAAAAAGCTGCAGTACGTTAACGAATCGCTGAAAGACGAACAGTGGATTGGCGGGTCGCGCTTCACGATTGCCGATGCGTATCTGTTCACCGTGCTGCGCTGGGCTCGTGCGGTTAAGCTGAATCTGGAAGGGTTAGACCACATTGCATCGTATATGAAACGCGTGTCAGAGCGTCCTGCGGTGGTTGCGGCGCTGAAAGCGGAAGGGTTGAACTAACCGAGCGGCTTGTGTTGCCGGGTGGCGCTGACGCTCACCCGGCCTACAATTTTTGGCCGGTTATAACCGGGTTGCGCTGAAATAGTGCTCCGGCTTCGCGATACGATCCTGTGCCGCAACCACCTGCAGTTCATATTCCTGCATCTCTTTCGTCGCAATCATGATTTCGTACACCGCCGCGGTAACGTGCTCCAGCGCGTCGCGCATCGTCGCCCCCTGCAGCAATTTCACCAGCAGCAGACCGCTGGTGACATCCCCGACCCCAACCGGCTGGCGCAGGCCGAAATCCACCAGCGGACGGCTGATATGCCAGGCGTCATCTTTCGTCACCAGAAGCATCTCAAAACGGTCCTGGCTCAGCCCTGCGCGCGCAAGGTGTTTTACCAGCACAACTTCCGGCCCCTGAGCGATCAGCTCACGAGACGCGCTTACCGCCTCTTCAACGCTGTTAACCGGATGCTCGCAGAGAATTTCGAGTTCGACCAGGTTTGGCGCAATGATATCGCTGGCGGGCAGCGCGTGGCGGACGTGGAATTCTGCTACGCCTGGCGCCACGATACAGCCTTTCTCCGGATGGCCCATAACGGGGTCGCAGAAGTATTTTGCCGACGGGTTGGCGGCCTTTACCTGACGCACGATGCCGAGGATATGTTCCCCCTGCTCCGCTGAACCAAGATAACCGCTCAATACGGCGTCACAGCGCTTGAGCTGGTCGATATCGGCAATGCCCTGCACAACCTCGGTGAGGTGCGAAGGCGGCATTACGCAGCCGGTCCATTTGCCGTATTGCGTGTGGTTAGAGAACTGTACGGTATTAAGGGGCCAGACGTTGACGCCGAGGCGGCGCATCGGGAATTCCGCAGCGCTGTTGCCAGCATGTCCAAAAACAACGTGGGACTGAATGGCGAGGATGTTCTTCATTTTATGCTTACCAAACCCTGAAAAAACAAAAGGGGCGTGGTTTCCCACGCCCCTCGAAACTGTTAATTATTTCCAGCAAACAAGGCAGTAGTTTTTCTTACCGCGACGCAGCAGGGTGTAGCGGCCATACAGACGGTCGCCATCAACAAAGGTGTATTCCGGGTCGGCCTGTTTCTCACCGTTGATGGTGATCGCGTTTGAGGCGATGGTTTTACGCGCCTGACCGCGGGAAGGCTGCAGCTCAGAATCCACCAGCGCCTGCATCAGGTCAGCCCCTTTTTCCATCTCAACCATCGGCACGCCGTCCTGCGCCAGCTGTTCGAAGTCCGCTTCGCTCAGATCGCTCAGGGTACCGTTGAACAGGCTAGCGGTAATGCGTTTTGCCGCGGCCAGACCTTCTTCACCGTGAACCAGTTTGGTCACTTCGTCCGCCAGCACGTACTGCGCGCGCGGCGCTTTACCGCTGTTCTTGTCTTCTTCTTCCAGAGCATTGATCTCTGCGATATCCATGAAGGTGAAGAACTTCAGGAAGCGATAAACATCGGCATCCGCCGTGTTGATCCAGAACTGGTAGAACTTGTACGGGCTGGTTTTCTTCGGATCGAGCCATACTGCGCCGCCCTCAGTCTTACCGAATTTGGTGCCGTCGGCTTTGGTGATCAGCGGAACGGTCAGACCGAAGACCTGGTTCTGGTGCAGACGACGGGTCAGGTCGATACCGGAGGTGATGTTACCCCACTGATCGGAACCGCCAATCTGCAGGGAAACGCCGTGCAGCTTGTTCAGGCAGGCAAAGTCATAACCCTGCAGCAGGTTGTAGGAGAACTCGGTAAAGGAGATACCCTGGTCGTCACGGTTCAGACGCTGCTTAACGGCCTCTTTGTTAATCATCTGGTTAACAGAGAAGTGCTTGCCGATGTCGCGCAGGAAGGTCAGCACGTTCATGCTGCCAAACCAGTCGTAGTTGTTCGCGGCAATGGCAGAGTTATCACCACAGTTGAAGTCGAGGAACGGTGCAACCTGTTTGCGGATCTTATCCACCCACTCCTGCACGGTATCTTCGGTGTTCAGTTTACGCTCAGCGGCTTTAAAGCTTGGGTCACCAATCAGGCCGGTCGCGCCGCCCACCAGCGCAACAGGCTTATGGCCCGCCATCTGGAAGCGTTTCAGGCATAACAATGGAACAAGATGCCCCAAATGCAAGCTGTCAGCGGTGGGATCGAAGCCGCAATAGAGCGCGATCGGGCCTTGCGCCAGTCGCTCTGCTAACGCTTCCTCGTCCGTCACCTGGGCCACGAGGCCCCGCTCTTGCAATTGTTTAATCAAGTTACTGCTTGCCATCAAATTCTCCATGTATAAACGACTGCACCTTTGCCGGTACACGACTTTTCGCCTGATGCGAAAGGAACATAGAATAAAGCGCAAGCGCGGTGTGCGCTAGCGCTTAAATCAACAAATTTCGGGGATTATGGTGCCAGTCTGTCGATTTTCCAGCCGCCATTCTCGCGCTGGTATAAAAAGCGGTCGTGCAGGCGATGTTCGCCCCCCTGCCAGAACTCTATTTGCTCAATCGGGATGCGGAACCCGCCCCAGAAACTTGGCAGAGGAATTTCACCCTGCTGGAACTTCTGTTTCAGCTCCAGGAATTTACTTTCCAGCACGCCGCGGGCGGAAATTCGGCTGGACTGTTTTGATACCCAGGCGCCAATCTGGCTGTCGCGCGGGCGGCTGTGGAAATACTTCACAACTTCCAGCGTCGAGAGACGTTCCGCTTTGCCGGTGACCATTACCTGACGTTCCAGCATATGCCAGGGGAACAGCAGGCTAATACGCGGATTGTTTTCTAAATGGTGCGCCTTGCGGCTGCCGAGGTTGGTATAGAACACCAGCCCTTTCTCGTCATAATGCTTGAGCAATACGATGCGCTGATACGGTTGACCGTTTTCATCCACCGTTGCGACGACCATGGCCGTGGGGTCGGCGAGTTTCGCTTCGCAGGCCTGTTTCAGCCAGCGTTCAAAAAGCACGAGGGGTTCAGCGGGAAGATCCTGGCGACGCAGGCCGCCTTTAGTGTATTCACGGCGCAGATGCGCAATTTGCTGCAGTTCGTCGTTATCTGACATGGCGTTAGCTGACATTGAGAGTGGGTGGCGCTATTGTGCGCCGCCCCTGTAAAAATCTCAACGCTTCGGATTTTCGAGCTGGCAATTGTTCAGCACAATGCGGTCGCGTTTGTAGACCGTGGCGCTGTCGCCTTTCGACCAGAAGACGTAGATACCGTCGGAATAACGCGCGCCGGAGGCTGACATCCCCTGCTTCAACGTTAGCAATTTATTGTCATAAACAAAACTGGCTTCCTGGCGTGGATTGTTCAGCTTTACGGTCAGCGGTTTTTCGTCACAGCGATACTCCAGCGTATCGGTCTGCATGCGCTCAAGGAGCTGGTTGTAGACGCTGCATCCTGACAGCAACAAAGGAGCGGCAATAAGAAGAAGTTTTTTCATGGGCGTATTCCGAAGACTTTCCTGGTCCTGGAGGGCTTGGCTGCCCTCCTGTTTCGTTCCATTCTAACGACGACGCGCCGCGCTGAATTTCAGTTAACTCTGATTATGACGAGGATTTGCCGGGAAAATCGCCCCGAGGACGCTCGCCTCAAGCGCGCCGGTTACCGACGGCAAGTTGCCCGGCAGTCCCGCAATGGTGCGCCAGGCAAGCCAGGCGAAGGCCAGCGCCTCCATATCATCCCCGCTGATGCCGGCCTCATCGGTCGTGGTCACTTCGGTACCCGGCAGTAGCCCCGCAAGACGCGCCATCACCAGCGGGTTGCGGCTTCCTCCGCCGCACACCAGCAGGCGTTCACATCCGCCGCTGAGCAGAACCTGTTCGGAGATCGACACGGCCGTCAGCTCGGCAAGCGTCGCCTGGACATCCTGCGGCGCGAGCGCCGGGAATGGCGCCAACTGGCGCTCAAGCCAGCCCAGGTTGAAGTATTCACGCCCCGTGCTCTTAGGTGCCGGCAGGGCAAAATATGGATCGCTCAGCATCGACTGCAGCAGCGGAATAATCACTTTCCCCCCGCTCGCCCACTCGGCGTTTTTATCATACGGTTGTCCGCACTGCCGCCAGATCCAGGCATCCATTAACATATTGCCCGGGCCGGTATCATAGCCGCGGACGGGCTGCCCCGGGATGAGCATCGACAGGTTGGCAATCCCACCAATGTTGAGCACCATACGCCGTTCTGAAGGGTGCGCCAGTAACGCCTGATGGAACGCGGGTACCAGCGGCGCGCCCTGCCCGCCAAGGGCGATATCGCGACGACGGAAATCGCCAACCACCGTCACGCCCGTCTTCGCCACAATCTGGTTGTTATCGCCGATTTGCAGTGTATGCGGGGCATCGCCGCCGGGCTCATGCCAGACCGTTTGTCCGTGACACCCGATGGCCACCACGTCCTGCGGGCGAAGATGTTCTTTTTGCATCAAAGCCTGCACCGCATCCGCAAACAGCGCCCCCAGGCGAACATCAAGCTGTCCAAGCTGGGAGAGGGTAAGCTGCTGCCCCTGACAGATACTCAGAATATCCTCTTTCAGCGAAATGGGGATTGGCCAGGTCAGGCTCGCCTGCTGTGCCACCATGTTTTCGTCAATGGCGGCCAGAACGACATCTACCCCATCCAGACTGGTGCCTGACATCACACCAATGTAGCGACCCGATTTCATGCGCTTTCCTTACGTTGCGTGGGCTAAGGATATCCACTCAACCATAAACGGCGCAGCTTTGCCATCCGGCGATAATATTTTTTAACAATGTCAGACGGGTAACGCGGGCGGATCCTGTTTATGTCTCGTTAAGTCAAATTCAAGTACAATTCTCTTATTGTTAGTGCAAAGATATGAACTATGGCCCCTTATGCCATATAATTTAGCCATAACGGATGCCCCCAATCGGGCGTTTTTGGTGAACAGGAGATTCAAATGATTTTACGTGTACTGGGCGTTTCGCTGATTGGTTTAACTCTGGCTGGCTGTGTGAATGACAGTTCACTTTCTGGCGACGTTTACAGCGCTTCTGAAGCGAAACAGGTTCAGAACGTGACTTACGGTACCGTTGTTAACGCACGTCCTGTACAGATCCAGGGTGGTGATGAAAACAACGTGATGGGCGCCATCGGCGGTGCCGTCCTGGGTGGTTTCCTGGGTAATACCGTCGGCGGCGGTACGGGCCGTTCTCTGGCAACAGCCGCAGGCGCCGTTGCGGGTGGCGTAGCCGGCCAGGGCGTTCAGGGTGCGATGAACAAAACCCAGGGCGTAGAGCTGGAAATTCGTAAAGACGACGGCAGCACGATCATGGTTGTACAGAAACAAGGCAGCACTCGCTTCTCTGCAGGCCAGCGCGTTGTGCTGGCAAGCAACGGTAGTCAGGTGACCGTTTCTCCACGTTAATTAAAAATGGATGTGGCCATCGTGCCACATCCATTTACAATACATATCATTCCCACAAATATATTTACAAAATATATTCACCACGCCTATTATTTACCACGGCATATATTGTTTCTGCGCAAAGTATTTAGCGCGCTAATTGATTAAACTCTTCGCATCTCTTTATTCATTATAAATTTGTAAAAATCTATGCTTGCGAATTGTCTCTCCCAAAAGAGCCGTTATATCGCGTTCTGTCTCGGTTGCCTTTTTGTAATCGGGATATTACACGCGCTGTTTTTAAAACTCGTTGAATGGGTTCCGTCCTTTTCACCGCTTTTATTCCCTACGCTCACTATTTTTCTTCTGGTGTTTCACCTGTTTATTGCCTGTTTTATGGCAATGAAATACTGGTGTGACAAAAGACGGTTGTATCTGCTTGCAATCGCCTTTGCCTTTGCCGGGTCGGCATCGCTGATGGTCGGAACGCTGTCCAGCTTTCCCGCCTGGCTGGATCTCTATCAGTTCAATGTGGTGAACTACAACGATGCGATGATCTTCTATATGTTCCGCCATCTCCTAATCGCGGTGCTTTTTATCGTTTCGGCAATACTCTTTACCACGCGCAATTGTCCCCTTTCACGGCTGGCGCATATCGCTATTGTCAGCGCCGAGTTTCTCTTTACCGCCTTTGTCGTCGGGGTGGCCTGGATGTATTCCAGTCATTCTTCCTTTTTATCCATCGATCTTGTGGATAATGAAACTCGTGAGTTTATGGTTCTCTGGAGCCACTTTATTAATATTGCATTGATTGCACTCTGGGTGGTCACATTAGCCACGCTGATGTTTATTACGCGTATACGCAATTTATTCTGGGTGGGCGGTAATTTTCTGTGCGTCTGCTATATCGTCACGCTCTCAATGCTGGTAGCGGGTGGACATGTCGAAGGGATATCCTGGTACCGCGCGCGATTATTTGAAACTGTCGCCACGCTGCTGATCATTTTTGTTCTGCTCTACGATGTTTTCAGGCTGTATCGCGACTCGCACATAAAGTATGAGCAGTCCTATCAGAACTCAATTCGCGACCCGCTCACGCGCCTGTATAACCGCAGTTATTTTTATGACACATTAAAGCAGGCGCTGGATATCGCCAGACCCAGCCGTCCGGTTTCCGTCATCGTCAGCGATCTCGATCGCTTCAAGCGTATCAACGACACGTACGGACATCTTCAGGGCGACAAGGTCCTGCAGTTTGTTGCTAATCTGCTGATGGATTCCGTGCGCCCCCAGGACATCGCGGCCCGTATCGGTGGTGAGGAGTTTGTTCTGATGCTGGCCAACACCTCATCAGACGCGGCGTACCAGGTGGCGGAACGCATTCGGTTAAATCTGAGCAGCTTCGATAACGCCAGCAGCGGCGGTCAACTACCGGAGCCAATCACCATCAGCATGGGGGTGTTTACGGCGACGTCAGCCGCAGTAGCCGCAGAAACGTGCGTGGAAAATGCCGACAAAGCGATGTATGAAGCGAAGGAGACCGGCCGTAACCGCGTTGTGGTCTTTAAATAAAAAAAGGCCTTGCTGCTGCAAGGCCTTGTTGTTTGTCAGTCGCGCGACTGCAGCTCATGGATGTTTTGCTCGAGGCGCCCAATGAGGCTGATGAGCATTTCCAGCTCCGCCGGTGAAACGCCTGACAGGATCTCACCGCGCGTCTTCGTAATCACGGCTTCCATTTCCGTGATGATAGGCGCCGCTTTCTCGGTGAGTTTAATCCGCTTGGCGCGACGATCGCTGGCGCAGGTTTGCCGCGAGATCAACCCCTTCTCTTCCAGCTGGTCAAGCGTGCGCACCAGCGACGGCTGCTCAATGCCTATCGCTTTTGCCAGTTGAATTTGCGACTGATCGGGCGGCAGCTGGTGAATGTTGTGCAGCGTGACCCAATGCGTCTGTGTGAGTTCCAGAGGTTTCAGGCGATGGTCAATCAGAGCACGCCAGACGCGTACCAACCTTGCCAGATCAGAACCTAATGGCGATTCCAATTTCATCTCCTTATAATTAGCTTGCTAAGTTATTATACTGATTTTAGAATAGTGTGCAGCATTTGTATTGCCAAAACAAATGCAATACTGCATTCATCCAACTTAAAAGTATGACTTACACTGAATTGTGATGCTTCATCATACTAAGACAAGCCGACGCGGCATTCTGTTCACTGCAAAGGATTTCTGCCCGTGACGTTTTTTCATCGCTCAGAGGGTTTACCCCTTCAGGACCTGATCTTCGGTGCGTCAGTCTATTTTCCTCCCCTGTTTAAGGCCGTTCTGGTCGGCTTTATGCTCTGGCTCATCGCGCATCGCCTGCTCCGCGACTGGATGTACTCCGGCGAAATCTGGCATCCCATGCTGATGGATCTTTCCCTGTTTGCCCTTTCCGTATGCCTGGGCCTTGCCGTTTTGACTGTGTGGTGAATATGTCCCTTAAAACGCTAAAGTACTTTTCCACCCTGCTTGTCCTTGCCCTTGCGCTGGTGGCGGGCTGGTGGATGTGGAATTTTTATATGCAATCGCCCTGGACGCGTGACGGCAAAGTTCGCGCTGAGCAGGTCAGCATTACCCCTCAGGTGTCGGGAAGTATTACGGCGCTGTTGGTTAAGGATAACCAGTTCGTCAAAAAGGGAGACATTTTATTCCGCATCGACGACACCCCGTACCACATTGCGATCCTGAACGCCCAGGCGCAGCTGGCGAAAGCCCAGTCGGATCTGGCAAAGGCTAACAACGTGGCCAACCGCCGCCGCCACCTGTCGCAAAACTACATCTCAGCGGAAGATTTAGACACCGCCAACATCACCGTAAAGGCCATGCAGGCGAGCGTCAACGTAGCCGAAGCCACGCTGAAGCAGGCCCAGTGGGAGTTGACCCAAACGGTGATTACCGCGCCGGTTGACGGGTGGGTAACCAACCTTTCCGCTCGCGTGGGGAATTATGCCACCACGGGACAACCCGTTTTTGCCCTCGTCGACAGCCACTCCTTCTACGTGGTGGGCTATTTTGAAGAGACCAAGCTTCGCCATATTCGCGAGGGATCGCCTGCCGCCATTACGCTTTACAGCGGCTCGCAGAAGTTACAGGGTCACGTATCCAGCATTGGCCGCGCCATTTACGATCAAAGCGTCGAAACGGATTCCGGTCTGGTGCCGGACATAAAGCCGAACGTCCCCTGGGTGCGTCTGGCCCAGCGCGTTCCGGTTCGCGTGGAGTTTGACCGTTTACCGCAGGACATTACCCTTGTGTCCGGCACCACCTGCACTGTCTCCATCGGCAACCGGTGATGAAGCTGCAGAGCCTCTCCTGGCAAAACACACCGTGGATGAAAGCGACGCGTCCCCAGTGGCGCTACGCGCTGCGTAACGGCATTGCCATGTGTCTTGCGCTAACTGTGGCTTATTACCTGAACCTGGATGAGCCCTACTGGGCGATGACGTCTGCGGCGGTGGTCAGTTTTCCGACGGTCGGCGGAGTGATCAGTAAAAGTCTTGGCCGCATCGCAGGCAGCCTGCTGGGCGCCACCGCGGCGCTAATTATCGCCGGCCATACGCTGAACGATCCGTGGCTGTTCCTGCTGAGCATGGCCGCATGGCTGGGGTGCTGTACCTGGGCCTGCGCCCATTTTACCAATAACGTCGCCTACGCATTCCAGCTGGCGGGCTATACCGCCGCCATCATCGCCTTTCCGGTGGTTAACGTGCTCGACACCACCGAGCTGTGGGATATTGCCCAGGCGCGCGTTTGTGAAGTGATTGTCGGGATCCTCAGCGGCGGCTTCATGATGATGATCCTCCCCAGCACATCCGACGGCACCGCGCTTATCACCGCGCTCAAAACCATGCATACCCGGTTACTGGAACACGCGAGTCTGCTGTGGCAACCGGATACCAGCGATGACATCCGCCTCGCGCATGAAAAGGTTATCGGACAGATCCTGACCATGAATCTGTTGCGCATTCAGGCGTTCTGGAGCCACTACCGCTTTCGCCGCCAGAACACACTTCTTAACTATCTGCTGCACCAGCAGCTGCGCATGACCAGCGCCATCTCCAGCCTTCGCCGGATGCTGCTCAACTGGCCGACGCCGCCTGAAAACACCCGTGCCGTGATTGAAACGCTGCTCGCGGCCCTTGCGCGCCCGGATGCGGACATTTACACCGTAGCGCGGATTATCGCCCCGCTTGCTCCGGTTGATGAGTACGACTACCGCCATCGCGCCTTCTGGCAGCGCCTGAACTACTTTTGTCGGCTGTACCTGCGCAGCAGCCGCTGGATTACGGCCGTCGAAAACGCGACCCCATTGACGGAGTTTAACGTCCCCGGCAGCCCGGCACTCGCGCGCCATACCGACTATCTGGAAGCGCTGTGGAGCGGTTTTCGCACCTTCTGCGCGCTGATGCTGGTGGGGGCATGGAGCATTACCACGCAGTGGGAGTCCGGTACGGCAGCCCTGACGCTTGCCGCCATCAGCTGCGTGCTTTATTCCGTAGCGGCCTCGCCGTTCAACTCGCTTACGCTCCTGCTGCGCACGCTGTTGCTGCTGTCGCTGTTCAGCTTCGTGGTGAAGTTTGGCCTGATGGTGCAGATAAGCGATCTGTGGCAGTTCCTGCTGTTCCTGTTTCCCCTGTTAACCACCATGCAGCTTCTGAAGCTGCAAATGCCTAAGCTGGCGGGCCTCTGGGGACAGCTGATTGTCTTTATGGGCTCGTTTATCTCCGTGACGAATCCGCCGGTTTATGATTACGCCGATTTTCTCAATGATAACCTGGCGAAGATCCTCGGCGTGGGGCTGGCGTGGCTGGCTTTCGCGGTGTTACGTCCCGGCTCCGATGCACGCAAGAGCCGCAGGCATATTCGGGAGTTACGCAGAGGGTTTGTCGACCAGCTCAGCCGTAAACCGCATCTGGGTGAAAACGAGTATGAATCGCTGGTCTATCATCACGTCAGTCAGCTGAATAACAGCCAGGACGCGCTGTCCCGGCGCTGGCTGCTGCGCTGGGGCGTGGTGCTGTTGAACTGCTCGCACGTGGTCTGGCAGCTTCGCGCGTGGGAAACGCGTTCCGATCCGCTGTCGCAGGTTCGGGATGTTTGCATCTCACTGCTGCGCGATGTAATGAGCGAGCGCGGTGTCCAGCAGCGGCCGCTCGAAGCCACGCTGAATGAACTGCAGCGAATCTGCGATACGCTGGCACAGCATCATCTGCCCGCAGCCCGTGATTTGGCTTCGATAATCTGGCGGCTGCACTGCTCGCTCTCGCAGCTTGAACAGGCACCGCCGCCGGGAACGATTGGGGATCAGATCACGCCGCACGCATAGCGTGCCCCGCCGCCGCCGAGCGGTTTAGGGCTATCGGACATATTGTCGCCGCCGACGTGGATCATCAGCGCTTTGCCTTTCACCTCATCCAGCTTTTTCAGTCGCGGCGCGACGACAGGATCGGTGGCTTTACCGTCGTTATTCACCACCAGCACTGGCAGATCGCCTAAATGCCCCATTCCATCCGGGCCTTCATGTTTGCCGGAATGCTGCGGATCGAGGTGGCCTCCTGCCGCTTCTGCAGCAGACGGTTTACCTTCTTTTAAAGCTGGCTGACAGCTGCCTTTGGCATGAACATGGAAACCATGTTCACCGGGAGGGAGAGCTTTGAGGTTGGGGGCAAACTCCAGTCCTTTATCGGTTTCACTGATTTTCACCGTTCCGATGGACTGACCCACACCCTGTGGGGTGACGAGATTCATTTCCACTTCGTCACTGGCTGCCTGCGCCCCTGCGCAAACAACCAGCGTGACCAGTGCAAGAGCAAAACGCTTCATATGACCTCCGCGGGTTATTTTTTGCCCCTTAAGTGTATACCAGGGGCAAAGATTTCACCGGAAAGTCACCTTCAGGCGGTTTATGGTACGTCGTAACCCAGCGCGGCCTTACGGATGCGGAACCACTGCTGACGGGTCATCTCCAGCTCTTCAGCGGCCAGCGCAGAACGCACGCGTTCTATTTTGCCGGAGCCGATAATAGGCAGAGGTTTTGACGGCAGGCGCAGGATCCATGCGTAAACAACCTGTTCGATGCTCTCCGCGTTCAGTTCGCGGACGATGGTTTCAAGCTCGTTGCGCAGCGGCTGGAATTCATCATCATTAAACAAGCGTCCGCCCCCCAGGCAGGACCACGCCATCGGGCGAATGCGCAGCTGCTGCAGCTGATCGAGCGTGCCATCCAGCAGCAGCGGCTGGTGTACCGGGGAGATCTCAACCTGGTTGGTGGCCAGAGTAAACGGCAGACGAGACTGAAGCAGCGCAAACTGTGCCGGGGTAAAGTTAGAGACGCCGAAGTGACGCACTTTCCCACTCTGATGCAGGTTCAGGAAGGCTTCCGCCACCTCATCGGCATCCATCAGCGGGTCGGGGCGGTGGATTAACAGCAGGTCGATACGATCGGTCGCCAGATTGACCAGCGACTGCTCGGCGCTCTTGATGATATGCGCGCTGTCGGTGATGTAATGACCGAGGGCGTGTTCAGATTTTGCCGTGGTGGCAATCCCACACTTCGTGACGATCTCCATGCGATCGCGCAGCGCAGGAACCAGCTTAAGCGCCTCGCCGAACGCGGCCTCGCACTGATATCCACCGTAAATATCCGCATGATCGACCGTGGTGATACCTAAATCAAGGTGCTCTTCAATAAAGCTCGCCAGCTGGAGGGGGGACATATTCCAGTCCATCAGGCGCCAGTAGCCCATGACAAAACGGGAGAATTCTGGCCCCTGGGGGGCAAGGGTAATTCGCTGAACCATAACATTTTCCTCAAGGACGTAATGCCATGAGTATACGCAATTACCGTGTTAAAAAAGTGAAGGTTGCTGGGGTTCTTCGGTTTCACCCGCTTTGTTTGCGCGTATTTTGCGCAGAAGACGCTGTCGGCAGAGGCGTAACACCTCCTGTTTTTGCGTGTCGCTAAAGTTTTGCCAGTTAAAACGCTCATCGCGGGTACGCATGCACCCGCGGCAATATCCGCGTTCATCGACCTGACAAATACCCCGGCACGGGCTCTGGATGGGGAAAAACTCCAGCTGCTCTGCCACACTCACCTCCCGAAAGCTCCTCTCACCTACAGTGAAGACGTTAATCGCATCACGTGCAAGGCCTATATCACAGATTTGTGGCATTAAGGTTTCACTAATCTTCCCTCTCTATACTCGGCCCATCATGACAATAACGGGTTTACCGATCGATGTGGTTAATCAAAAAGTTACAATGTAACGACATTAAATTTACTCTGGGCTGTGCACTCTTTTTTACTCTGCTGAACGGACTGTTTATCCAGCGCAGCTGGGCCATTATCGGCCCAGTTCATCTGCACGACTTCCTCTTTGCCGCCTCCGTACCGCTGGTGCTGTTTTGCGGCTGGGTGATTGTCTTTAGCCTGCTTAACATCCCGTATCTCCGCAAGCCGCTGCTGATTGTACTGACGATCGGATGCGCCGCGGCAACCTACTTTATGTACACCTATGGCGCGGTGATCGATCAGAACATGATTGTGAACGTGTTCGAAACCAACTCTCAGGAAGCGACCGCCCTGTTGACCCCGCAGATGATTCTGTGGATTGTTATAGCCGGCATCGTTCCCTCCGTGGTGCTGGTGTTCACCCGGATTCGTACCGGAAAATGGTGGTACGCACTGCTGACGCGCGTTGCCGCGATGCTCGGCGCTCTGCTGGTGATTATCCTGATTGCCGCGCTGTTTTATAAAGATTACGCGTCACTGTTCCGCAATAACAAAAGCATCGTCAAAATGGTCACCCCGGCGAACTATGTCAGCGCCGTTGTGAAGTACAGTAAAATGCGCTGGTTTGCCGGCGATCAAACGCTGGTGCGCATTGGTGAAGATGCCCATAAAGGGTCACTGATTACCGGTCAACAGAAGAAAACCGTTCTGGTGCTTGTCGTCGGCGAAGCCTCTCGCGCGGCAAACTACTCCCTGAACGGTTACGAACGCGAAACCAACCCGGAGCTGAAAAAGCAGGACGTGATTAACTTCCCGCAGGCCTCCTCGTGTGGTACCGAAACCGCGGTTTCCGTTCCCTGCATGTTCTCCGGCATGACGCGCAGCAAATACGATGCCGACCTGGCTCACCATCGCGAGGGACTGCTCGACGTGCTTAAGCATGCGGGTATCAACCTGCTGTGGCGCGACAACGACGGCGGCTGTAAAGGCGCCTGCGATCGCGTGCCCCATACCGATATGACGCAGTGGAATCTGGATCAGTTCTGCAAAGACAAATCCTGTATTGATGATGTGAATTTCTACCGTCTGGACAACGTTCTGGATGGCGTGAAGCAAGATACGGTGCTGGTTATCCACCTGATGGGGAGTCATGGACCGGCGTACTATCATCGTTACCCGGACAATTTCCGTAAATTCACCCCAACCTGCGACACCAATGAAATTCAGGATTGCGATCATCAGGTGCTGATCAATACCTATGACAACACCATCCTCTATACCGACAGCATGGTCAGCAAAACCATTGATGCGCTGAAGGCGCGCCAGTCGAGCATGAACACCGCGCTGATTTATCTCTCAGATCACGGTGAATCGCTGGGCGAAAGCGGTATTTATCTGCACGGTACGCCTTATATGCTGGCGCCGGAGCAGCAAACGCATATTCCGTTTATGTTCTGGCTGTCACCGGATTACGCGAAAAACTTTGGCATCAACGAACAGTGTTTGCGTGACCATGCAGCAAAAAATGCGGTTTCCCAGGACAATTTATTCTCAACCGTATTGGGTATGATGGACGTGAAATCAACGGTTTATCAACCGCAGCTGGATATACTGAGCGCATGTCGCCAGTAAACTCGCTTGCATTAGACCGAACGGTCTATTAGAGTGCGGCCATGAGCAGAAATACTGAACACGATACCCGCGAACATTTACTGGCAACCGGCGAGCGACTTTGCATGCATCGCGGGTTTACCGGTATGGGGTTGAGCGAGCTGTTAAAAACCGCTGAGGTACCGAAGGGGTCGTTTTATCACTACTTCCGGTCCAAGGAGGCTTTTGGCGTAGCGATGCTGGAGCGTCATTATGCTGGCTACCACCAGCGTCTGGCGACCCACTTTGCGTCGGGTGAAGGTAACTACCGGGATCGTGTTCTGAACTACTATCAGGAAACGCTGAACCAGTTCTGTCAGCAGGGCATTATTAGCGGATGCCTGACCGTTAAACTGTCTGCAGAAGTGTGCGATCTTTCTGAAGATATGCGCACGGCGATGGATAAAGGTGCCCGCGGCGTTATCGCCCTGCTGGCCCAGGCGCTGGAGAAAGGCCGCGATGAAAAAACGCTGGCCTTTTCCGGCGAACCGTTAACCCAGGCGCAGGTGTTATATGCGCTCTGGCTAGGCGCTAACCTGCAGGCAAAAATTTCGCGCAGTGCCGTGCCGCTGGAAAGCGCGCTGGCACATGTGAAAAACAGCATTACTGCGCCTGGCATTTAACAGGCGTTTTTATTTACCCAACTACTAGTCGACTGGTCTACTCAGGAGTCTTTATGTCAGCTGAAAAATTATTTACCCCCTTAAAAGTGGGTGCCGTCACTGCGCCAAACCGCGTGTTTATGGCTCCGCTTACCCGTCTGCGCAGTATTGAGCCGGGCGACATCCCAACTCCACTGATGGGTGAATACTATCGTCAGCGCGCAAGCTCTGGCCTGATCATCACGGAAGCCACGCAGATTTCCGCTCAGGCTAAAGGTTATGCGGGTGCGCCGGGTCTTCACAGCCCGGAACAGATCGCCGCATGGCAGAAAATCACCGCGGGCGTTCACGCTGAAGAGGGCCGCATTGCGGTCCAGCTGTGGCATACCGGTCGTATCTCCCATAGCAGCATTCAGCCTGGCGGCCAGGCTCCGGTCTCCGCTTCGGCCCTGAGCGCAAATACCCGTACGTCCCTGCGTGATGAAAACGGCAATGCGATCCGCGTGGATACCTCTATGCCGCGCGCGCTTGAGCTGGATGAAATTCCGGGTATCGTGAACGACTTCCGCCAGGCCGTGGCCAACGCCCGTGAAGCCGGTTTTGACCTGATTGAGCTGCACTCCGCGCATGGCTACCTGCTGCACCAGTTCCTGTCACCGTCGTCTAACCATCGCACCGACCAGTACGGCGGCAGCGTTGAAAACCGCGCTCGACTGGTGCTGGAAGTGGTTGACGCCGTATGCCAGGAGTGGAGCCCGGATCGTATCGGGATCCGCGTCTCTCCAATCGGTTCTTTCCAGAACGTCGACAACGGTCCGAACGAAGAAGCCGATGCCCTGTACCTGATCGAAGAACTGGCTAAACGCGGCATCGCCTATCTGCACATGTCCGAGCCGGACTGGGCTGGCGGTAAGCCTTACACGGACGCTTTCCGTCAGAAAGTGCGCGAGCGTTTCCACGGGGTGATCATCGGTGCGGGGGCTTATACCCCGGAGAAAGCCGAAGATCTGATCGGCAAAGGGCTGATCGATGCCGTCGCGTTTGGCCGCGACTATATCGCCAACCCGGATCTGGTTGCCCGTCTGCAGAAAAAAGCGGCCCTGAACCCGCAGCGCCCGGAAAGCTTCTACGGCGGCGGCGCGGAAGGCTACACCGACTACCCTTCTCTGTAATCTCGCCGTTGTTCATTGATAGCGGCGATACTTCGCCGCTATACTAAAACATCGTTTCTGTTCAAAAAGACAGTCTATTCCATTGGTTAATGAGGAAATTATGCGCCTACTTCACACCATGCTGCGCGTTGGCGACCTGCAACGTTCCATTGATTTCTACACTAACGTCCTGGGCATGAAGCTGCTGCGCACCAGCGAAAACCCGGAATACAAATACTCGCTGGCGTTTGTGGGTTACGGCCCGGAAACGGATGAAGCGGTGATCGAGCTGACCTACAACTGGGGCGTAGACAGCTATGAGCTGGGCACCGCCTACGGCCACATCGCGCTGGAAGTGGACAACGCGGCCGAAGCGTGTGAGCGCATTCGCAGCAACGGCGGTAACGTTACGCGCGAAGCGGGCCCGGTAAAAGGTGGCACCACCGTAATTGCGTTCGTGGAAGACCCGGACGGTTACAAAATCGAGCTGATTGAAGCCAAAGACGCGGGTCGCGGTCTGGGCAACTGATCCCTCAGGGCGCAACATGCGCCCGTAGTTTTACTGCATCACCCTGCAAAATTTGCCATAATGCGCTCTGCTTTTTTCCCCTGGTAAGAGACCCTGATGTCCGATAACGCTCAATTTAGCGGTCTGTGCGACCGTTTTCGTGGTTTTTATCCCGTTGTCATTGATGTAGAAACAGCCGGATTTAACGCTAAAACCGATGCGCTGCTCGAAATTGCCGCCATCACGCTGAAGATGGATGAACAGGGCTGGCTTACACCGGACACCACGCTGCATTTCCACGTTGAACCTTTCGAAGGGGCAAACTTACAGCCGGAAGCGCTGGCGTTTAACGGTATCGACCCGCATAACCCGCTTCGTGGTGCAGTCAGTGAATATGATGCGCTGCACGCCATTTTCAAAATGGTGCGTAAAGGCATGAAAGAGAGTAACTGCAGCCGCGCCATTATGGTGGCCCATAACGCCACCTTCGATCACAGCTTTACTATGGCCGCCGCCGAGCGCGCCGCGCTTAAACGTAACCCCTTCCATCCTTTTGTGACCTTCGACACCGCCGCGCTGAGCGGCCTGGCCCTGGGACAAACGGTGTTATCAAAAGCCTGCATCACAGCGGGTATACCTTTTGACGGTACGCAGGCGCATTCCGCTTTATACGACACGGAGCGCACCGCAGAGCTGTTCTGTGAGATCGTCAACCGCTGGAAGCGTCTGGGCGGCTGGCCGCTGCCGATGGGCGACAGCGAAGAATAAAAAAAAGCGACCTTATCAGGTCGCTTTTTTATTTGCGCAGAAAATTACTCTGCGTCCGGCTCTTCGGTTTTGTACTTCGCCGCCGTCTCTTTGATCAGCTGCTGCAGTTCGCCGCGCTGATACATTTCAATCAGGATATCGCAGCCGCCAACCAGCTCACCGTCAACCCACAGCTGTGGGAAAGTCGGCCAGTTAGCGTACTTAGGCAGCTCAGCGCGGATGTCCGGATTCTGCAGGATATCAACGTAAGCAAAACGCTCACCACAGGCTGACAGCGCCTGAACCGCTTGTGCGGAGAAGCCGCAGCTTGGCAGCTTCGGAGAACCTTTCATATACAGCAGAATCGGGTTTTCAGCGATCTGGCGCTGGATTTTTTCAATAGTGGTGCTCATGTCTTGCTTCCTTTAACTTCTGTTACGGCATTCGTCTGACATTGTAGCGGTTCAGACTGGCATCGGAAAATAACATTTTTGTCACGTTTATACATTCTACCCCGAGTCACGAAAAGTTGCATTGCAAATGGTGTTTACCCCTGCGGCGGTCAGGGTTTTGCTTAGGGAGTGGGTAAATGTGCGACAGAACGATGAATTTTTTTGCACTTGCTAACGAAACACGATTGTAGATTGAAAAATGCTATTAACTTTCTGGGTTTTTATAGATTAGAATCGACGGGCTTTGTAAATCACACGCGGGTATTATTGATGACCTGCATTTATCAGGGGACTGCCCAGTGGCGCGGATAAATAAAATCTCGATCACGCTCTGTGCTTTACTGTTTACTTCACTCACTTTCACGCCAGTGGCAAACGCCTCTCAGCAGGCGCGGCATTCTGCTGTACAAAAAAACCATCTGGTGAAAGCCACAGAACGTAAGAAAAAAACCACCGCTAAGAACGACAAGAAAAAAACACCGGCTCAGACGAAACAGACCGCTTCCAGCAAGACGAAAACAAAACCTTCCCGCACTGCCCACTCCGCTAAAAGTAAAGCTTCGCAAACCGCCGCTAACCTCGTTACTGAAAAATGCATCACGCGTAAAGGCCACAAGGCGAAATGCACGAAGGTCACGAAAATAGCGGAAGTGCATAAAGTGCGTGTACAGAAAGCGCAAAAAACCGCGATGAACAAACTGATGGGGCAGATTGGCAAACCTTATCACTGGGGTGGCAGTTCGCCGCGTACCGGGTTTGACTGCAGCGGCCTCGTCTATTACGCCTATAAAGATCTTGTCAAATTCCGCATTCCTCGTACCGCCAATGAGATGTACCACCTGCGCGATGCCTCACCGGTTGACCGCGGTGAGCTGGAAAACGGCGATCTGGTGTTCTTCCGCACTCAGGGTCGCGGCACGGCTGACCACGTTGGCGTGTATGTCGGCAACGGGAAGTTCATCCAGTCTCCACGTAGCGGCCAGGATATTCAGATCACCTCTCTCAGTGAAGACTACTGGGTACGCCACTACGTCGGCGCGCGTCGCGTGATGACGCCGAAAACCATTCGCTAACCCCTGCCCTGCCACATCCGTGGCAGGGTAAGTTCCTCTTTTGCATACCCTTTCAATTTGCTATCCTGTCCCTGTTGTCTGTGTGGTTATTGGCAACGCAAAATACAATAAGGAGAGAAGCAATGTCGTTCGAATTACCTGCACTACCGTATGCAAAAGACGCCCTGGCACCGCACATTTCTGCGGAAACCCTGGAATATCATTACGGCAAGCATCACCAGACGTACGTCACCAACCTGAACAATCTGATCAAGGGCACCGATTTTGAAGGCAAAACGCTGGAAGAGATCGTCCGCAGCTCAGAGGGTGGCGTCTTTAACAACGCGGCTCAGGTGTGGAACCACACCTTCTACTGGCACTGCCTGGCGCCGAATGCCGGCGGTGAACCTGCCGGTGAACTGGCTACCGCTATCAACGCCGCATTTGGCAGCTTCGCGGATTTCAAAGCGAAATTTACCGATGCAGCCATCAAGAACTTCGGTTCTGGCTGGACGTGGCTGGTTAAAGAGGCGGATGGCAAACTGGCTATCGTGTCCACCTCTAACGCGGGTACCCCGCTGACTACCAGCGCTAAGCCGCTGATGACAGTGGACGTATGGGAACACGCTTACTACATTGACTACCGCAACGCGCGTCCGAACTACCTGGAGCACTTCTGGGCACTGGTTAACTGGGACTTTGTCGCGAAGAACTTCGCCGCGTAAGAGACACGCAGAAGGGTTCGCCCTTCTGCGTTTTTGGTTTATTCCGCAGCGCAGGCTGCTTCAGGCTGTTTACGACCCGACATCATCACCAGCAGCAGGCCGAGCGCGGCAATAATCGCCCCCATCACCGGCACAAAGCTGTATCCCAGACCACCTGAAATCACGGCCCCACCGGCCGCGGCGCCCAGGGCATTACCCAGGTTAAACGCACCGATATTCACGGAAGATGAAAGTCCCGGCGCCTCGTGCGCGACACGCATCACGCGCATCTGCAGCGGCGGCACCACGGCGAAAGTGGCGGCTCCCCAGACGACCATCGCAATCGCGGCCCCAAACTCATTGCGCGCCAGCCACGGAATGGCAACCATGATGACTATCAGCAGGGTTAAGAAGCCCTTAAGCGTCCCGCTCACGGAACGGTCGGCAAATTTCCCGCCGAGAAAGTTGCCGATCGAGAAGCCCACGCCAATCAGCACCAGCATCGCGGTCACAAAGAGAGGGGTTGCGTGGGTGATGTCATGCAATACAGGTGAAATATAGGTGTAGAGGGTAAACATCGCCCCTGCCCCCAGCACGGTGGTCAGCAGCGCGGAGAGCACCTGCGGGCGCATCAGCACAGCCAGCTCTTTACGCACTTCCGGACGTTCTCCGGCGCTGCCTTTCGGCAGGGAGAAGAACAGCGCCACCATCGCAATCACGCCCAGTCCGGCCGTCGCCAGGAAGGACATTCGCCAGCCAATAACCTCGCCCAGCCAGGTTGCCGCAGGCACCCCGCCGATGTTGGCAATCGTTAGCCCCATAAACATGGTCGCCACGGCGCTCGCCTGCTTGTGTTTTGGCACCACGCTGGCTGCCACGACCGATCCCAACCCAAAGAACGCGCCGTGGTTAAGGCTGGTCAGAATACGCGATAGCATCAGAGTGGTGTAGTCCGGCGAAATGGCCGAAAGCACGTTGCCCAGGGTGAAAATCGCCATCAGGAAAATCAGCGCATTGCGGCGCGCGCGGTGCGAAAGCAGAAGCGTCATCAGCGGCGCACCGACCATCACGCCGATAGCGTAGGCGCTAATTAACATCCCTGCCGCAGGGATAGAGACATCTACGCCCCGGGCAATAACAGGCAGTAACCCCATCGGGGAGAATTCAGTGGTGCCAATCCCAAAAGCGCCAATCGCCAGGGCCAGCAGGGGAAAATTGATTTTCATGCGTCAACTCCGGATGCCGTGTCATTTGGTGACACAGAACAAAGAAGCGGAAAGCATGACATCAATCACAAAAAATGAGAAGTTAACAAAATGGCAAAAGATTTTTGCCAGAGAAGTAACAATCCGGGGAGTCGGGAGGGAGAAGGCTCTCCCTCCGCGTAAATCAGTGCAGCGCAGCCGTCAGACCGGCCGCAACAATCAGAGCCAGCACAACAACGGTGGTGAACAGCGAAAACTTAAGATCGGAACTCATCAATTTTTCTCCTTTTAATCCCCACACGAAAAGTGAGCTTGCTCATTTTTGCACAGATTACGTCAAAAATCTTCCTGGATTTATACTGATAACCACTTTACCTCTTCCCCTTTTCATCAAGATAGGACAAAATTCCACGCTAAATTTATTAGCGTACCGGCCATTGACCCCCTCCTGACGTCCCGTGTCGTTTTCCCGGCGTGCCGCAATTCAACATTGCGAGATAAGGGTGAGAGAAGGCAAACGTTTACCTTCAAGTTTTTCAGGAGCTTAGGATATGGTCTGGAGTGACATTTAATGGCAACAATTAAAGACGTAGCAAAACGCGCAAACGTTTCCACTACAACCGTATCACATGTAATTAACAAAACCCGCTTTGTGGCGGAAGAGACGCGCAACGCCGTCTGGGCAGCGATCAAAGAGCTGCACTATTCGCCAAGTGCGGTTGCGCGCAGCCTCAAGGTTAATCACACCAAGTCCATTGGATTGCTGGCGACCAGCAGTGAAGCGGCCTATTTTGCCGAGATCATTGAAGCGGTCGAAAAGAACTGCTTCCAGAAAGGCTATACCCTGATTCTGGGCAACGCGTGGAACAGCATTGAAAAACAGCGTGCCTACCTGTCGATGATGGCGCAAAAGCGCGTTGATGGCCTGCTGGTAATGTGCTCCGAGTATCCGGAGTCAGTGCTGTCGATGCTGGAAGAGTATCGCCATATTCCAATGGTGGTGATGGACTGGGGCGAAGCGCGCGCAGACTTCACCGATTCTGTTATCGATAACGCCTTTGAAGGCGGCTATATGGCCGGTCGTTATTTGATCGAACGCGGTCACCGCGAGATTGGCGTGATCCCCGGTCCGCTGGAGCGCAACACCGGCGCGGGCCGTCTGGCCGGTTTTATGAAAGCGATGGAAGAAGCGTTGATCAACGTGCCGGAAAACTGGATTGTGCAGGGCGACTTTGAGCCGGAATCGGGCTACCGCGCGATGCAGCAGATCGTCTCCCAGCCGCACCGTCCGACCGCCGTGTTCTGCGGAGGCGACATCATGGCCATGGGCGCGCTCTGCGCTGCCGACGAGCTGGGCCTGCGCGTACCGCAGGATATTTCCGTGATCGGGTATGACAACGTGCGTAACGCGCGCTTCTTCACCCCGGCGCTGACCACCATTCACCAGCCAAAAGACTCGCTGGGCGAAACGGCCTTTAACATGCTGATGGACAGAATCGTCAACAAGCGTGAAGAGTCGCAGTCCATTGAAGTTCACCCGCGTCTTATCGAACGCCGTTCCGTTGCGGATGGTCCGTTCCGCGACTACCGTCGTTAATCGCTTTACGGGGGCCAGCTACGCTGGCTCCCGTAACCATTCCCGGTTCAGCGTTTCGCTGTCTCCCAGATAATCCAGCAGCCAGGCCATCGCAGGCGAGACATCATTTTGCTGCCATGTCAGGCAGCAGGCCGCATCCGGGAACGGATTCTCCAGCGTCAGCTCAACCCACTCTCCGGTATCGATGCGCGGACGCGCGAAATGAACGGGCACCATCGCGACGCACAGCCCGGCGCTGAGGCACGTCGCCGACGATTCCCAGTCAGGGGCCACCACCCGCCGCTGGTTGTCGAGAAGCCAGGTGATACGCTTGGGCAATGAACGGGACGTATCTTCCAGCACCAGCGACGGCCAGTTGCGCAGCGTGTCATCGCTCAGCGGCCCTTCCATCGCCGCCAGCGGATGGTCGCTTGCCACCACGCATTTCCAGCTCAGCATTCCCATATCGCGAAAGGCGTAACGTCCCCCGACCGGGATCGCCTGCGTGGCCCCAATCGCCATCTCTGCCCTGCCGTCCGCCAGCGCATCCCAGACGCCGTTAAACACCTCCTGCGAGACCCGCAGCTCGACGTCAGAAAAATGACGATAGAAATCGACGATCATCTGCCGGGTGCGCTCGGGTTTAACGATGTTGTCCACCGCGATGGAAAGATGTCCCCGCCAGCCGTTAGCGATCTGCTGACACTGTTCGCGGGTGATCTGCATTTTTTTGATAACAGAACGCCCTTCTTTCAAAAACCACGCGCCTGCGGGCGTTAATTCCACATCACGATGCCGCCGTTCAAACAGCGGAACCGCCAGCCACTCCTCAAGCTGACGCACCGTGTAGCTGATTGCCGAAGGGACGCGGTGCAGCTCCTGCGCCGCACCGCTAAAGCTGCCGTTACGCGCAACAGCATCGACCACTTCAAGAGAATAATCTGACCACATTTTCTGCCTGCAAAATTTTTGAATGCACCCGCCAAATATTAGCGTTTCACAAGCGGCTTTGCACTCCCTACACTCAGCGCCAATGTATACCTGCCTCCTCAGGAGAATAAAATAATGCAACCCAGGAACAGTTTTTTAGTCTGGCTCGGCGGCTTGAGCGTGCTGGGCTTTTTGGCCACCGATATGTACCTGCCGGCGTTTGCCGCCATGCAGGAAGATTTACAAACGCCTGCTGCCGCCATCAGCGCCAGCCTGAGTTTATTCCTCGCCGGTTTTGCCTTCGCTCAGCTGCTCTGGGGACCGCTCTCGGATCGCTTTGGTCGTAAACCGGTACTGTTGCTGGGCCTGGCCATTTTTGCGGTGGGCTGCCTGGGAATGTTATGGGTACGCGATGCCACCTGGCTGCTGGTGCTGCGGTTTATTCAGGCCGTGGGCGTCTGTGCCGCGGCCGTGACCTGGCAGGCGCTGGTCACCGACTATTACCCGGCTAACCGCACAAACCGTATTTTCGCCACCATTATGCCGCTGGTGGGTCTCTCACCTGCCCTCGCTCCCCTGCTGGGCAGCTGGATCCTCGCGCATTTCGACTGGCAGGCCATTTTCGCCACGCTGTTTGCCATTACTCTGGTACTGATGCTGCCGGCGTTCGCCCTCAAGCCCGCGCATAAAAAAGAAGCGCATACTGACGCGAAGCCGATTACCTTTACTTCCCTGCTCAGCGCCAAAGCGTATCGCGGGAATGTCCTGATCTATGCCGCCTGCTCGGCAAGCTTCTTCGCGTGGCTCACCGGCTCGCCGTTCATTCTGCACGATATGGGTTACAGCCCGGCAGCCATCGGCCTGAGCTATGTTCCGCAGACCATCGCGTTCCTGGTAGGCGGGTACGGCTGTCGCGCGGCGCTGCAGAAGTGGGAAGGTCAGCAGATGCTGCCGTGGCTGCTGGTGCTGTATGCGCTGAGCGTTATCGGGACCTGGGCCGTTGGCTTTATTCCCGGTGCCGGTCTGGCTGAAATTTTGATCCCATTCTGCGTGATGGCCGTCGCGAACGGGGCGATTTACCCTATCGTTGTAGCCCAGGCGCTGCGTCCCTTCCCGCAGGCGACAGGCCGCGCCGCCGCGCTGCAGAACACCCTGCAGCTGGGGCTGTGCTTCCTGGCAAGCCTGGTGGTCTCGGCGCTGATTGCCACGCCGCTCCTGACCACCACCAGCGTGATGCTGGTGACCGTTGCGCTGGCGGTGTTGGGCTATCGCATGCAGGCAGCCGCGCAGCGTGAGCAGGCTAACCGCGCACAGGTTGAAACGTCGCATGCATAATCGCGCCGGAAATCATGTTAATTTTCAGTGATTAGGTTGCTAACAATTTTCTATTGAATCACCAAATTTTGAGGCCTATACTAAATTTGGTTCGATTAAATACGATAAATATTAAGTGTTAACGGGAGCCGGAGTGCTCCCGTTTTACCATGGAAGGCATTTCGGCAAGGGTTATCTCCCTTCCTCTGTTCTACGTCGGATATTAGCCTCGCGGTATTTACCGTGAGATTTCTCACAAACCAAAAAAAGCGTCTACGCTGTTTTAAGGTTCTGATCACAGTAGGGTGATGGAGAAGCTATGAGTTCATCGTGTATAGAAGAAGTCAGCGTTCCGGACGACAACTGGTCCCGGATCGTCAGTGAACTGTTAGGTCGAGCAGGCATCACTATCAATGGATCATCGCCATCCGATCCTCAGGTTAAACATCCCGACTTTTTTAAACGCGTGTTGCGGGAGGGATCGTTAGGCCTGGGAGAAAGCTATATGGACGGCTGGTGGGAGTGCGAACGTCTGGATACCTTTTTCGCCAGCGTGCTGCGTGCCGGTCTTGAAAATCAACTCCCTCGCAATCTGAAAGACACCCTGCGCGTCGCCTCTGCCCGACTGTTTAATCTGCAAAGTAAAAAACGCGCGTGGATCGTCGGCAAAGAACACTACGATCTGGGCAACGACCTGTTCAGCCGTATGCTGGACCCTTTCATGCAATACTCCTGCGCCTACTGGAAAGACGCGTCGACGCTTGAAGAGGCCCAGCAGGCCAAGCTGCGTCTGATCAGCGAAAAGCTCCAGCTCCAGCCCGGCATGCGCGTGCTGGATATCGGCTGCGGCTGGGGCGGGCTGGCGTATTTTATGGCGAAACACTATGGCGTCAGCGTGGTCGGTGTGACGATCTCAGCGGAACAGCAAAAAATGGCGCGGGAGCGCTGTGAGGGTCTTGACGTGGATATCCGGCTGCAGGATTACCGTGACCTGAACGAGCAGTTTGACCGGATCGTCTCCGTCGGCATGTTCGAGCACGTGGGGCCGAAAAACTACGCTACCTATTTTGAGGTGGTGGATCGGAATCTGAAACCGGACGGCATCTTCCTGCTGCACACCATCGGCTCTAAGCGAACCGACAATAACGTCGACCCGTGGATCAACAAATACATCTTTCCGAATGGCTGTTTGCCTTCCGTCCGCCAGATTGCCAACGCCAGTGAACCCCATTTCGTGATGGAAGACTGGCATAACTTTGGCGCGGATTACGACACCACGTTGATGGCATGGCATGCGCGTTTTCAGGAGACCTGGCCTGAGATTGCGGACAACTATTCTGAACGATTCAGGCGGATGTTTAGCTATTATCTGAATGCCTGCGCGGGGGCGTTTCGCGCACGGGATATTCAGCTCTGGCAGGTGGTATTCAGCCGTGGGATTGAACACGGACTACGTGTCGCACGCTAAAAAAATAACCCCGGATGCCCGGGGTTATTTTTTATTCTTCTTCTGCGGCGGTCTTTATTATTGCCGCTTCTTTTGCTGCCAGCACGCGCTCAACCGTATCCACCACCGCCTGGGTTTGCGGATCGATTTCAATATTCACGCGGTGCCCCAGTTTTTTGGCACCCAGCGTGGTGCGCTGCAGCGTTTCAGGAATTAAATGCACGCAAAAACGCGTTGGCGTTACTTCACCTACCGTCAGGCTAATCCCATCGATGCCAATAAATCCTTTATAGAGGATGTATTTCATTAATGAAGGATCCTGCATTTTAAACCAGATTTGACGGTTATTTTCCGAGGTCACGATTTTTGCCACTTCAGCGGTGGTCATGATGTGCCCGGACATCAGGTGGCCGCCAATCTCATCGCTAAACTTCGCCGCACGCTCAACGTTGACGGTATCTCCTACCGCCAGCTCGCCCAGGTTGGTGATGCGCAGCGTCTCTTTCATTAAATCAAAGCTAATCTGGTTGCCGTTAATTTCGGTAACGGTCAGGCAGCAGCCGTTGTGAGCAATCGACGCGCCGGTTTCAATACCCTCAAGCATATATTCCGGCAGCTCAACAACATGAGTACGGAAATTAGGTTTTTCATCAATGGACACCACTTTGGCGGTGCCCTGCACAATACCAGTAAACATGCTTACAACTCCTGTTTTTTCCGGACGGTGGTGACACCGTTTAATCCCACCACAATAACAGTTGGAAAAAGAGGTTGCCAGCGGAGCGCATTTTCTGGCGATTTTTTCACTAGATAAATAGCTAAAGCCCGCTACAATAGCTGGCACCCCCCTGCATTTTCTTCTTGCTGCCCGTTTCGGCGGCTTTTTTAGTCTCTCAAATAACTACAAAATAAAGGTGTTCACGTGCAGAAGTACATGAATGAAGCGCGCCAGCTATTGGCACTGGCTATACCAGTGATCGTCGCGCAAGTGGCCCAGACCGCAATGGGATTTGTGGATACGGTAATGGCAGGTGGCTACAGCGCCACCGATATGGCGGCCGTGGCTATCGGCACGTCAATCTGGCTTCCGGCCATCCTGTTCGGCCACGGTCTGCTGCTCGCGCTCACGCCGGTTATCGCTCAGCTCAATGGCTCGGGTCGTCGCGAGCGCATTGCCCATCAGGTCCGTCAGGGCTTCTGGCTGGCAGGGTTTGTCTCGGTGCTGATCATGGTCGTGCTCTGGAACGCGGGCCACATCATTCGCGCTATGCATAACATTGACCCGGCACTGGCTGATAAAGCCGTGGGCTATCTGCGCGCCTTGCTCTGGGGTGCGCCCGGTTACCTCTTTTTCCAGGTGGCGCGTAACCAGTGTGAGGGCCTGGCGAAAACCAAGCCCGGGATGGTGATGGGCTTTATCGGCCTGCTGGTCAACATTCCGGTGAACTATGTCTTTATTTACGGTCATTTCGGGATGCCGGAGCTCGGCGGCGTCGGGTGCGGCGTGGCGACGGCAGCCGTTTACTGGGTGATGTTCTTCTCCATGATCGCCTTTGTAAAACGCGCCCGCTCCATGCGCGACATTCGTAACGAGAAAAGATTTAGCACGCCGGACTGGAACATCATGATGCGTCTGGTGCAGTTAGGGTTACCGATCGCCCTCGCCCTGTTCTTTGAGGTGACCCTGTTTGCCGTGGTTGCCCTGCTGGTCTCCCCGCTGGGCATTGTGAACGTGGCCGGGCACCAGATTGCGCTGAACTTCAGCTCCCTGATGTTCGTCCTGCCGATGTCGCTGGCGGCGGCGGTGACGATTCGCGTCGGCTTCCGCCTGGGCCAGGGCTCAACGCTGGATGCGCAAACGGCCGCCCGGACCGGGCTGGGCGTCGGCGTCTGCATGGCTGTCTGTACGGCGCTCTTTACCGTTGCATTACGCGAGCAGATTGCCCTGCTCTATAACGACAACCCGGAAGTGGTCACGCTGGCATCGCACCTGATGCTGCTGGCCGCGATTTACCAGATCTCTGACTCCATCCAGGTGATTGGCAGCGGCGTGCTGCGTGGATATAAAGACACGCGCTCCATCTTCTTTATCACCTTCATCGCCTACTGGGTGCTGGGTCTGCCGTGTGGCTATATTCTGGCCCTGACGGACTTAGTGGTTGAGCGCATGGGGCCGGCAGGGTTCTGGATGGGCTTTATCATCGGCCTGACGTCGGCGGCGATTATGATGATGATGCGAATGCGCTTCCTGCAGCGCCAGCCATCAACTGTCATTTTGCAGCGCGCGGCACGTTAACGACGCGGTAGCCGCCGCCCGGCGGCTACTTTCTCTTCACTTTGCGCGGTAATGAAGCAATCGCGTGAAATCAGAGAGAAAAATGCATTTTCCCTCTTGCCACCTCGGTGCTGTGCCGCTAATATTCGTCCCCGTTGTCAGCGACAACACGTTGCGTTCATAGCTCAGTTGGTTAGAGCACCACCTTGACATGGTGGGGGTCGTTGGTTCGAGTCCAATTGAACGCACCATTCTGCGTCCGTAGCTCAGTTGGTTAGAGCACCACCTTGACATGGTGGGGGTCGGTGGTTCGAGTCCACTCGGACGCACCATTTCATTCCTGAAATGGTGCAAATCCTCTTCTGATATCCTGAATTTTCCTAATCCCTTATTTTCATCATTATTCTCCTGCTACGCTTTTCTTATGGAAAAACACAGGAAACGTGTTGATGAAGAAGATCGCGATTATCGGCTCCGGCCCCACAGGGATTTACACCTTTTATCACCTCCTCAAGAACAGCACGCCGCTCTCCGTTTCCGTTTTCGAACAATCCGAAGACGCTGGCGTGGGTATGCCCTATAACGACGACGATAATTCCCGGCTGATGCTGGCGAACATTGCGAGCATTGAAATCCCGCCCATTTTTATCACCTATCTCGACTGGCTCAAGGAACAGAGTGACGCCCATCTTGCGCGCTTTAAGGTTGATAAAACCCGCCTGCATGACCGGCAGTTCCTGCCCCGGCTTCTGCTGGGTCAATATTTCCGCGACAGCTTTCTTTCCATCGTAACAGAGGCAAAAAGGTTGGGATTCAACGTTGATGTCCATGAATCTGCGAAGATCACAGACATCATTCCCGCGACAACCGGCGTTACGCTTTCCGTCAACGGCAGCGTCTTGCCTGAACAATTCGACCTTGCGGTTATCGCCACCGGCCACGTCTGGCCAGACGAGGACGAATCCACGCGCACGTTCTTCCCAAGCCCCTGGTCCGGTCTGATGGACGCCAGTATCCCTCCCTGCCGCGTCGGTATCATGGGGACATCGTTAAGCGGTCTCGACGCGGCCATGGCGGTGGTGATGCAGCACGGTGAATTTCGTGATGATAAATTCGTGCTGGATAAAGGCAGCGACGCGTTGAAGATTGTCCTGATGTCCCGAACGGGTATTCTGCCGGAAGCCGATTTTTACTGCCCTATTCCTTACGAACCGCTGTCGGTATTGACCGAAGGCGCGGCTGAAAGCGAGATTGCCCAAGGATCGGATGGCCTGCTCGACCGTATATTTACCCTGATGGTCAAAGAGCTTCAGCTGGCTGACCCGACGTGGTGCGAGAAAATATCGCTGCATAAGCAGAATGCGGACAGCATTCGTGAGGCCTGGTTTGAGGATCGTAAACGGCACGGCCCCTTTACCTGGGCGGAAGAAAATCTCAACGAGGTTGAGCGGAACAAACGCGAGCGGCGCACTGTAGCCTGGCGCTATACCGTGCTTCGGCTGCATGAGGTGGTTCAGGAGATTGTTCCCCACCTCAACGAACGGGACAGAAAGCGCTTTAAGCAAGGCCTCGCCCGCGTATTCATCGACAACTATGCGGCCATCCCTCCGCAGTCTATCCGCAGGCTGCTCGCGCTTCGCGAAGCCGGCATCATCAGCGTGGCGACGCTCGGCGACGATTACGCGCTGGATATTGGCAGCGATCGAACGGTAATCACTACACAAGAGACCGTTTACCGTTTCGACGTGTTCATTGATGCGCGCGGGCAGAAGCCGCTCAAAACGAAGGATCTGCCCTTTCCGACGCTGCGCAAACAGCTGGAAGCCACGGGCGAAGAGATACCGGACGTCGGTGAGGATTACACCTTAAATGCGCCTGACGCCGTTCGCGGGCGCATTGCCTTCGGCGCGATACCGTGGCTGATGCACGATCGTCCCTTCGTTCAGGGGCTGGCGGAGTGTGCAGAGATTGCGGAAGCAATGGCGAAGGCGGCGGAAAAACCCGCGTCTCGATCGCGGCGCAGATTACCGTATATCGAGAACTGACAGGGCTTCCATGCCCTGCTGTCGAGGATTACTCGAAGAAGACTTCCGGATTTTCTGACAGCGAAACGAAGGTTTTCGTCGCTTTATCCAGGGCAAGAATTTTGCCGCTTTCAATGTCGTATACCCAGCCGTGCAGTCGGATGGAGTTATTACGCAGGCCCACCGCGACGGACGGGTGGGTCTTAATGTTGCTCAGCTGCGCAAACACGTTCTCCTGCACCATCGCATTGACCTTATCGATCGGCTTATCCCAGGTTTTCTTCTCAACCACGGCTTTCGCCGCGTCTGAATAGCGCAGCCAGTGTGACACAGCAGGCATTGGCTCCAGGTTCGCGTTATCGGCAATCGCCTTCATCGCGCCACAGTTGGAGTGACCGCAAATCACGATATCCGTGACGCCCAGCGCCACCACGGCGTATTCGATAGTGGCGGACACGCCGCCAGGCTCCGGCCCGAAAGGCGGTACGATGTTGCCAGCATTACGAATGACAAAGAGTTGTCCTGGCTCTTGCTGGGTGACCAGTTCCGGGACCAGACGGCTGTCGGAGCATGAGATGAACAGCGCTTTGGGATTCTGGCTGGACGCTAAACTGCGGAAGAGTTCTTTACGTTGCGGGAAAATCTCTTTTTGAAAGCTGAGAAAACCTTCAATGATATGTTGCATAGCAATGTCTCTTTTATCTGTTTTAGTTTAGGCATGATCGAGATCACACTCGTAAAGTTTACCCATCGTGGTTTACTTCAGACAAGCAATATATTTCTGGCCCGACCGCTGCACAATCTCGTCCGCACTGGCCTGGATGTTCTGCCCTTCAAACGCGCCGTAAAGACGTTCAAAGGTTTTGCCTTCGAGATGACTCACCACCGACGCCACGGTGCGGGCCGGCAGCGGAAGATAATTCGGATAGCTCCACATAAACGAGACGGCGTCTTTACCCGGCGTGACCTGCAGAATATCGCCCACCAGCAATACCCCACCCCCCTCCTGCCAGTGCAGCACCGTTCCACCGGCAAAATGCCCGCCCAGACGCAGCAGGGTGACCGACGGGAAAATATCCAGCGCATCCCCCTCCCAGAAATGAATGGCCGGGCTGTCGCGCATGACCCACTCTTTGTCGCTGGCGTGCAGATACACCGGCGCATCAAACGCCGCAGCCCACTCCTGCATGGTGGTGTAATAGTGCGGATGTGAAATAGCAATCGCGCTGATGCCGCCGAGGGCGGTAACGAGCGCTTTGGTTGCGGGGTCGAGGTTGGCGATGAAGTCCCAGAGGATATTCCCGTGGGGCGTTTGCAGGAACAGCGCCCGCTGGTTTATCGCAAACGCGGGCACCGTTTTGATCCCAAACAGCCGCGGCTCCAGCTGCTGCCATTTATTGCTATGCGTGGCGGTGACGGTGTCGAGATCGGTCCATGCCTGGCCCGTGGCGGGCACGTACTGGCGTTCATCCTCACAAATTGGGCATCTGTCCGGGCGGGCATCGTAGGCGGTTCCGCAGGTTTTACAGAGTGTAATCATGTGCTCTCCTCAGCGATAAAGCACTGAGTATGGCAGGGATTATCCTTATGTGCTGCGAGGTACATTGCTGGCTTTTTTTGCCCTATACTGTGCCAGTATCAAAAACTGAACAGAGCAGGTGCCACATGGAAATTGATCTCGATAACTTAGTCTTTAACGGTCTGGATGAAGCCGAAGAGCGTAATGCGGAACGTCTGGACGATGCAGACAAAAAAGCGCAGGCGATTGTCGCCGACGACGACTGCGGCGACGCCTGCAAAATCTAATAAAAAAGCACCGGGAAGCCGGTGCTTTTTTATTTCACTCGTTACACGTCACGCACAGCTCGTTCCAGTACGTTTCGCGCGTGCGGCGCAGTTCAGCGTGACGTTTTATCATGGAACCACTCCGGGTCAATGTTGGCGACGTCGACGCCATACAGGCTGGCGACAGGCAGGATTGACTCAAGAACACGTTGCGCGCTGTTCTCCGCATTCACTGGTCGGGTCGCAAAAAACCGCCGTAACGTGCTGATCCATTTTTTCATCGTCTTACCCTCTCTCGCCGTGTCTGATCTCAGTTAAGCACTCAAATGCCGCGCGGGGGAAATACCAAAATCCACTGTCGATGTGCAGGAACTGCAAATAGCCTCCCGTTCTTTTCACCCTTCATTAACACCTTGTTTACTAATGCTTTTTTGCCCATAGCAAAGAACGATTTCTTATTTGGCGATAGCTTTCGCTTATGGGAGCGTAGCGGGGTAAAACAAAAACAACGGGATGGCGAATGACTATGGCAGCAAACATGAAAGGGTTTACAAAACGGACACTGGTTCTGGGATTACTGGCGGCGGGCAGCCTGCTTTCAGCGCAGGCACAGGCCGATCAGCTGGCGGATATTAAGGCCGCAGGGGTGGTGAAAGTGGCCACGTTTGACGCCAACCCGCCGTTTGGCTCTATTGATGCCAAAACGCACGAGATCGTCGGATATGACGTGGACTTCGCCAAAGCGCTGGCAAAATCGCTCGGCGTGAAGCTTGAACTGGTTGCCACCAATCCGGCTAACCGTATTCCGCTGCTGCAGTCCGGAAAAGCCGATCTGATCGTGGCGGATATCACTATCACCCCGGAACGCGCGCAGGTGATTGATTTCTCGACGCCTTACTTTGTCACCGGCCAGCAGTTCCTCGTGCCGGCTAAATCACCGGACAAGCTTGATGACTATAGCCGGGCGCGTATTGGCGCGGTCAAAGGAACGACGGGCGAGCAGGCGCTTCACCAGCGTTTCCCGCAGTCACGCGTGCTCTCTTATGACGATATTCCGCTGGCGCTGACGGCACTGCGCAACGGTAACGTACAGGCCATCACCCAGGACAGCACCATTCTGGCCGGTCTGCTGGCGCAGGCGCCGGATAAAGCGAACTTTAAAATCCTGCCCGACCTGCTCAGCAAAGAAGAGATTGGCGTTGGGGTGAAAAAAGGCGAAACGGCGCTGCAGAAGGCCGTTATCGACGAGCTGGTTAACCTCGAGAAGAACGGTCAGGCAGCAAAAATCTACGATGTCTGGTTTGGCCCAAACACGCCTTCCCCACAGCCTCGCGCCTTTAAAATAGAAGCCAGATAATTATGCTCTCAGGTTTATTTTCACACTCCGCGGCCGGTGCCGCGGATTTTTCACATCTGGAACAGGCCAGCGTCGAGTTTCGTCACGTGGACAAACGCTACGGTGACCATCAGGTTTTAAACGACATTAACCTCACCATCACGCCCGGTGAAGTGGTCGCCATCCTCGGCCCTTCAGGTTCCGGTAAATCCACCCTGATCCGTCTCATCAACCAGCTTGAAACCCTGAGCGGCGGAGAGATTCTGGTCGACAACAAGCCTACCGCAAAGCTCTCCGGTACCGGGCTGCGCCAGCTGCGCAGCCGCGTGGGGTTTGTGTTCCAGCAGTTCAATCTTTACGCCCACCTCACCGCCAGCCAGAACATCACCCTGGCGCTGGAGCAGGTTCACGGCTGGAAGCCGCAGCCTGCCCAGGAGCGCGCGCTGGCCCTGCTGGAGAAGGTCGGGATGCTGGAAAAAGCCCACCATTTCCCGGCAGAACTTTCCGGTGGACAGCAGCAGCGCGTCGCGATTGCCCGCGCCCTGGCCTCCTCACCGCAAATCATTCTGTTCGATGAACCCACCTCCGCGCTGGATCCGGAGATGATTGGTGAAGTGCTGTACGTGATGAAAGCCCTCGCCCACAGCGGGATCACGATGATCGTGGTGACCCACGAGATGCAGTTTGCCCGGGAAATTGCCGACCGGATTGTCTTTATCGACGGCGGGCAAATTCTGGAAACCGCGCCGCCGGCGCAGTTTTTCAGCCAGCCGTCGCATCCGCGCGCGCAGCGGTTCCTGCAAAAGGTGCTCAACCCGCTGCATCAGGAGCATCTGTAATGCCCGCGCTCGACTGGCAGGGGGTACTGACCGGACAGCCTCTGCAGTGGATACTCTCCGGATTCCTCACCACCCTGTGGATCACGCTTGCCGGGATGCTGCTGGCCAGCCTGCTCGCACTGTTTTTTATGCTCCTGCGCCTTTCCGGCGGACGCCCCGGGAACGCGGTCGTCAGCAGCTGGGTGTCGCTGTTTCGCAATACGCCGCTGCTGGTGCAGCTGCTGTTCTGGTATTTTGCCGCCTGGAACGGGCTACCGCAGGCGTTCCGCGACGCGGTGAACGCGGATCACAGCTGGTCAATTCTACCCGGTAACGTCTGGTGGTTTACGCCCGAATTTTTATGTTCTGCCTGGGGGTTGGGCGTCTTTACCTCGGCGTTTTTAATCGAAGAGGTGGAATCGGGCTTACGTTCCGTGCCTGCCGGACAGCGGGAGGCGGCGCTCGCGCAGGGATTCTCCGCGTGGCGTCTGTTTCGTTACATCCTTCTGCCGCAGGGGCTGGCCAACGCCTGGCAGCCCGTTGTGGGGCAGTATCTTAATCTGATGAAGCTCTCCTCGCTCGCCAGCGGGATTGGCTTCGCCGAGCTGACCTATCAGGTCAGGCAGATCGAGAGCTATAACGCGCACGCGCTGGAGGCGTTTACCCTCGGAACCGCACTCTATCTGCTGACCGGCCTGGTCATGGGGATAGTGCTGGTTCGCATCGGGCCTGACGCGAAACGTAAACGCCCAGGCGCCGCCGCCACTCGGAGTGAAAAACATGATTGCCGGACTTAACGTCATCACCGATAACCTCGACTATCTGCTGTGGGGACGCGCGGCAACGGGTGAACCGGGAGGCGTATTGCTGTCGTTGATGATGGCTGCCGGGGCCGCCGTTATCGCTCTGCCCGGAGGGATAGTGCTCGCATGTCTGGCCTGGCGCTTTACCGGGCTCGTGCGAAAGGTCCTCTTTTTATGGGCAGAGCTGATTCGCGGTATCCCGCTCATCTTCGTAATTTTCTGGATGTGGTATCTTCTGCCGCTTATGACCGGGGGCGATCTGCCGGGAGCGTTGACCGTCACGCTGGCCCTGGCCTGGTTTACCGCGGCAACCGTAATGCACTCGGTACTGGCCGGGCTTAACGCGCTACCGTCCGGGCAGTACGAGGCCGCACTGTCACAGGGATTCAGCACGCAGCAAACACTCCTGCGCGTGCTGCTGCCGCAGGCGCTGAGGAATATTCTGCCGTCGCTGGTGGGAATTTTTATCAGCCTGCTGAAGGATACGTCGCTGGCGTTTATCGTGAACGTACCGGAGCTGACCACGGTGGCGGGACAGGTCAACAACCGGGTGCAAATCTACCCGGCGGCCATTTTTATCTTTACGGGCGTGGTCTACTACCTGCTCTGCTGCTCGCTCGAACAGCTTGCGAAACGCTGGCGCATTACCCGGCCAGCGCTTTAACCACCGTTTCCATCGCTTCGGTTGTCAGTTCACTGCGTTTCACGCGCTGGTTCGCCAGCGCGGTACGCAGGACTCCGGCAATGACAATATGCTTTGGCTCCTGCCCTAAATCACGCATCTCAAGCACCACCTTTCCGACCACCCGGCACATCTCCTGGTAGAGCGCATCATCTTTGGTCACGTTACCCATCGTCATCACTCCATTGCCTTTTAAACGTTGAGCTTAAATGATTCTCCTGCCGGATACAAAAAAGAAGCCCGGCGAGAGACTCGCCGGGCTTCATCTGTAAAATCAGTAAATTAGTTGTTTACTGGGATGACCGCGCCTTTGTACCTGGTGCGGATCCAGTCCTGAATCTCTTTCGAGTGCAGCACGTTCACCAGCGCAACGATATCTTTCTTCTTCTCGTCACCGCGATGCACGGTAATGATGTTGGCGTACGGGTTGTTTTCACCGCTCTCTACCGCAATCGGGTCGTGAACCGGATCCAGACCCGCGTCAATCGCGTAGTTGGCGTTAATCACCACCGCATCGCCTTCGTTGTTGTTGTACATCTGCGGCAGCAGAGAGGCTTCCACGTTCGGCGTGAACTTCAGCTTTTTAGGGTTCTCAACGATGTCGCTGATGCGCGCGGTCACTTTATCGATGCCCGGCTTCAGCTTGATCACGCCCTCTTTCTCGAAAATGGAGAGAATACGCCCCTCTTCAGAAACCGCGTCACGCATGATGATCTTGCCGCCTTCAGGCAGGTCTTTCAGAGACTTGTATTTTTTTGAGTAGATGCCGATTGGCTCAATGTGGATCGCGCCCGCACTGACGAAATCGTAGTCTTTATCGCCCGCATGATCCTTCAGCACGCTGTTCAGGTAAGGAATGTGCTGGAAATAGTTCGCGTCGATGTCATGACCCGCCAGCGCGGTGTTCGGCAGAATGTAGTCCTGGAACGGTTTGATCTCCAGGTCGATACCCTGCTTCGCCAGAATTGGCTTTGCCTGCTCCAGAATTTCGGCGTGCGGCGTGTTGGATGCGCCCACGGTCAGGGTGTCGGCCCAGGAAGCGAAGCTCAGGGCGCTCAGGGTTGCGGCGGCGATCAGTGTCAGTGTTTTTTTCATGATGTGGTTCCTGTGTGTATTTATTAGCGTTTATCTAACAGTGAAGTAATGACATCGCCGCAGAACTGGATAATGAAAACGATGATCAGAATGGTCACCGTTGCCACCAGCGTGACGTCACCATGGTTGCGCTGGAATCCTTCCAGATAAGCCAGATTTCCCAAACCGCCGGCGCCAATCACCCCCGCCATTGCGCTGTAGCTCACCAGCGCAATGAGCGTCACCGTAATACCCGATACCAGTGCGGGTGATGATTCCGGCAGTAAAACCCGAAACACTAACGTGCTCAGTCGTGCGCCCATCGAGCGCGTTGCTTCGATGACGCCTTTATCCACTTCACGCAGGGCGATCTCCACCAGGCGTGCGTAGAACGGTGCCGCGCCCACAATCAGCGCCGGCAGCGCCGCGTTGGCGCCAAGAATGGTGCCGACGACGGTCTTGGTGAACGGGATCAGCAGGACAATCAAAATGATGAACGGAATAGAGCGGAACACGTTCACCACAATCGAAATCACGCTGTAAACCGTGCGGTTGTGGAACAGCCCGCCGCGTGCGGTTAAAAACAGCGCCAGCCCCAGCACGATGCCCAGCACAAAGGTCGCCACGCCGGACAGCGCGGTCATGTACAGCGTCTCCAGCGTCGCCGCCCAGAGCTGATCCCACTTGAGATGCGGAAAGAGATTCTCAGCCATGTTTAATCACCTCGCCTTCAATATCGCTGTGCTGCAGGTCGGCGAGGATATTGTTCAGTTGTTCATCGGATGCCACGACATGTACCCAGAGCTGACCAAACACACCGTGGGCGGTTTGCGTCATTTTCCCGTGCAGGATGTTAAACGGCAGGCCGTAGCGCAGGGTCAGTTCACCCACAATCGGCTTATGGGTGCTGTGCCCGGTAAAGGTCAGCCTGATGACCGTGCCTTCCAGATCCTTTGCCAGTTCGGTATTGAAAGTTTCCTCTTCGGCGTACTGGCTCACCTGGCGGACAAACTGCTGCGTAATCGGCTGCTGCGGATGGGTAAAGACGCTCAGCACGTCGCCTTCTTCAACCACTTTACCGTTCTCCATCACCGCCACGCGGTCGCAGATTTTGCGCACTACGTGCATCTCGTGGGTGATCAGCACGATGGTCAGCCTGAAGCGGCGGTTAATATCCAGCAGCAGATCGAGGATCTGATCGGTGGTCTGCGGGTCGAGCGCGGACGTGGCTTCATCGCAGAGCAGCACGTCAGGGCTGTTCGCCAAAGCGCGCGCAATACCCACGCGCTGCTTTTGCCCGCCGCTCAGCTGGGACGGGTACGCATTCTCGCGCCCCTTCAGGCCGACCAGCTCCACCAGCTCGGCGACGCGCGCCTTGATGCTGGCTTTTGGCACACCGGCGATTTGCATCGAGAAAGCGATGTTCTCGCTCACCGTGCGCGACCACAGCAGGTTGAAGTGCTGGAACACCATGCTGATTTTCAGGCGCGCCTGGCGCAGCGCTTCACCCTTTGCCGCAGAGATATCCTGCCCGTTAATGGTGACGCTTCCGGCGCTGGGTTTTTCCAGACCGTTCAGCAGACGAATCAGCGTGCTTTTCCCGGCCCCGCTGTAGCCAATAATTCCGTAAATCTGTCCTTGCTCTATCGTCAAGTTGACGTTATCAACGGCAGTCAGCGCGACCTTTCCGTTGTCAAAAACCTTCGAAATATTCCTGAGTACGATCATTCTTATTCTTTATCCGTTTCGCGCATGGCTGTTTAGCAGTATGGATGTCCAAACGATAGTAAACAGGCGTTATCAGCTTTCAAATGAACAAAAAAGAATGTGTTATAACTTTCGGAAATAAACAGCGGATTTACAGGGTGGGAAGCATTTAGACCAATTTCAGCAATGATTATCTGCCGGATGCATATCTGCTGGCAGACCCCCGCTAAAAACGGTCATTTTTGCAGCATTTCATCCCGATATAGCCATCCCCACATCCAGACAACTTTACGTCTTGCTGTCCTGACATCCAAAAATGGCATTTATATTCCGTTCTGTTCTAAAAGGCAGTGAATGGTTCTTTATTGCGAAAATTTCGCCGCTCTATCATCCCGTCATGACATCCAGAAAGGAAAACATCATGACGATTTACCACTCCGTCACTGAACTGATTGGCCGTACCCCGCTTATCCAGCTGCACAAGCTTGATACCGGCCCCTGCTCGCTGTTCCTGAAGCTGGAAAACCAGAATCCGGGCGGCTCTATTAAGGATCGCGTTGCGCTGTCGATGATTAACGAAGCGGAGCGTACCGGCCAGCTGCAGCCGGGCGGCACGATTATTGAGGCGACGGCGGGGAATACCGGTCTCGGCCTGGCCCTGATTGCCGCCCAGAAAGGCTACTCGCTGATCCTGGTGGTGCCGGACAAAATGAGCCGCGAGAAGATTTTCCACCTGCGCGCGCTGGGTGCCCAGGTGGTGCTGACCCGCTCCGACGTCAACAAGGGCCATCCCGCCTATTACCAGGATTACGCCCAGCGCCTGGCCAACGAGCTGCCCGGCGCGTTTTACATCGACCAGTTCAATAACGAGGCCAACCCGCTGGCGCACCGCACCACCACGGCACCGGAACTGTACGAGCAGCTTGACGGCCAGATCGACGCCATCGTGGTGGGCGTCGGCTCAGGCGGTACCCTGGGCGGCCTGCAGGCGTGGTTCGCCGAGCACTCTCCGCACACGGAGTTCGTCCTGGCAGACCCGGCCGGATCGGTTCTGGCCGACCAGGTGGAAACCGGACGCTATCACGACGCGGGCTCCTGGCTGGTTGAAGGTATTGGCGAAGACTTTATTCCGCCGCTGGCCCACATCGAAGGGGTGAATCGCGCCTGGCGCATCACCGACCGAGAGGCCTTCACCACCGCGCGCGACCTGCTGAAAACGGAAGGCATTCTGGCGGGCTCTTCCAGCGGCACGCTGCTGGCGGCCGCGCTGAAATATTGCCAGGCGCAGACCACACCGAAACGCGTGGTGACCTTCGCCTGCGACAGCGGCAATAAGTATCTCTCGAAGATGTTCAACGACGACTGGATGCGACAGCAGGGGCTCATCACGCGTCCTCAGGCCGGCGATCTCTCCGACTATATCGCCCTGCGCCACGATGAAGGCGCCACCGTTACCGCCGCCCCGGATGACACGCTTTCCACCGTTCTGGCACGCATGCGTCTGTATGACATCTCCCAGCTGCCGGTGCTTGAGAACGGCAAGGTGGTGGGCATTATTGACGAGTGGGACCTCCTGCGGCATATCGGCGGCGACGGCGACCGCTTCGCGCTTCCGGTGACGGCAGCCATGACGCGTCAGGTGGAGTTCCTTGATAAACACGCCCCGGAAAGCGCCCTGAACGCCATCTTCGACCGCGGTCTGGTGGCCGTGATTAATGACAACGACCGTTTTCTCGGTCTGATTACGCGCAGCGACGTTCTGACCGCCTGGCGCAACCGTCTTCAGCAATAAAGGAATCGATGATGAAAAACCTGGCTACCCTGAGCGTACACAGCGGCGAGTTCAACGACCAGCACGGCGCCGTCATGCCGCCGATTTACGCCACCTCGACGTTTGCGCAACCGTCACCCGGCGAGCATACCGGCTATGAATATTCCCGCAGCGGCAACCCTACACGCCATGCGCTGGAAACCGCCATCGCCGAACTGGAAGGCGGCACGCGCGGCTACGCCTTCGCCTCCGGTCTGGCGGCCATCTCCACGGTGCTCGAACTGCTGGATAAAGACAGCCATATTGTCGCCATTGATGACGTTTACGGCGGGACGTACCGCCTGATTGAAAACGTGCGCAAGCGCAGCACCGGCCTGCAGGTCAGCTGGGTTAAACCGGACGACTTAGCCGCTCTTGAGGACGTCATCCGCCCGCATACCCGCATGGTGTGGGTCGAAACGCCAACCAATCCGCTGCTGAAGCTGGCGGATCTGGCGGCCATTGCGGCGATCGCCCGCCGTCATAACGTCATCAGCGTGGCGGATAACACCTTCGCGTCGCCGGTGATCCACCGTCCGCTGGAGTCGGGTTTCGATATCGTGGTGCACTCCGCCACCAAATACCTGAACGGCCACTCTGACGTGGTGGCCGGGCTGGCGATTGTCGGGGACAACAGGGAACTGGCGGATAAGCTGGGCTATCTGCAAAACGCGGTAGGCGGCGTACTGGATCCGTTCAGCAGCTTCCTGACGCTGCGCGGTATTCGCACGCTGGCGTTGAGGGTAGAAAAGCACAGCACCAACGCGCTGGCGATTGCGCAATGGCTGGATCAGCACCCTCTGGTCGAAAAAGTGTTCTATCCCGGCCTGGAATCGCATCCGCAATATCAGCTTGCCCGCACGCAGATGGCCCTGCCCGGTGGGATGATTTCCGTCGTGGTAAAAGGCGATGCGCAACGCGCCACCGAGGTGATTCGCAACCTGAAGTTGTTCACCCTCGCGGAAAGCCTCGGCGGTGTGGAAAGTCTGGTGAGCCAGCCTTACAGCATGACGCACGCCTCGATTCCGCTGGAGCAACGCCTGGCAAACGGCATTGTGCCGCAGCTTATCCGTCTGTCAGTCGGGATTGAAGATCCGAAAGACCTGATTGCCGATCTCAGCCAGGCGCTGCAAAAATAAGCAAAACGCGGCAGGTCAATCGCCTGCCGTCATAAGTTGTCATCATGGCTTAACGCCTTGATAACAATATTATGTGAAACTGCACAGATTATTTCTGAAACACCGTTTCCATTTTCCTTTTATCTTAAAATCAGCGTATAATGCGCGCCTAATCCCTGGTGAATGGTTTCAGCGCTTGGAATACAAAAAACAACGTACAACTTCTCCCCTCCTTCGTTGGGCTGTCACTCAGGCACACTTTCTTCTGCACGCTCATTTGATGTCTCCTATCCTTAGTGCGTGTCATATACTCTTTTGCAACACAGGTTTGAATCCGCGGCGGTGCGCCCCCGGAGCGAGATTTCCATATCCTTCCCAACTTAAAGACTAAGACTGTCATGAAAAAGACGAAAATTGTTTGTACTATCGGCCCGAAAACCGAATCTGAAGAGATGCTGACCAAAATGCTGGACGCCGGCATGAACGTGATGCGTCTGAACTTCTCCCACGGTGATTACGCAGAACACGGCCAGCGTATCCAGAACTTGCGCAACGTGATGAGCAAGACCGGTAAAAAAGCTGCCATCCTGCTGGACACCAAAGGTCCAGAAATCCGTACCATCAAACTGGAAGGCGGTAACGACGTCTCTCTGAAAGCGGGCCAGACCTTCACCTTCACCACCGACAAATCCGTTGTCGGCAACAGCGAAATCGTTGCAGTGACCTACGAAGGCTTCACCAACGACCTGTCCGTCGGTAACACCGTGCTGGTAGACGATGGTCTGATCGGTATGGAAGTCACCGCTATCGAAGGCAACAAGGTTATCTGTAAAGTGCTGAACAACGGCGACCTGGGCGAAAACAAAGGCGTTAACCTGCCGGGCGTTTCTATCGCGCTGCCTGCGCTGGCTGAAAAAGACAAACAGGACCTGATCTTCGGTTGCGAACAAGGCGTTGACTTTGTTGCGGCCTCCTTCATCCGTAAGCGCTCAGACGTGGTTGAAATCCGCGAGCACCTGAAAGCGCACGGCGGCGAGAAGATCCAGATCATCTCCAAAATTGAAAACCAGGAAGGCCTGAACAACTTCGACGAAATCCTCGAAGCGTCTGACGGCATTATGGTTGCTCGCGGCGACCTGGGCGTTGAAATCCCGGTTGAAGAAGTGATCTTCGCGCAGAAGATGATGATCGAGAAATGTGTACGCGCGCGTAAAGTGGTTATCACCGCAACGCAGATGCTGGACTCCATGATCAAAAACCCGCGCCCAACCCGCGCTGAAGCAGGCGACGTGGCAAACGCCATCCTCGACGGTACTGATGCGGTTATGCTGTCCGGCGAATCCGCGAAGGGTAAATACCCGCTGGAAGCGGTGACCATCATGGCTACCATCTGCGAACGTACCGACCGCGTAATGAAAAGCCGTCTGGACTACAACAACGACAGCCGCAAGCTGCGCATCACCGAAGCGGTATGCCGCGGTGCGGTAGAAACGGCTGAGAAACTGGAAGCACCACTGATCGTGGTTGCCACCCAGGGCGGTAAATCAGCTCGCGCGGTGCGTAAATACTTCCCGGATGCAACTATCCTGGCGCTGACTACCAACGAAACCACAGCTCGTCAGCTGGTGCTGAGCAAAGGCGTGATCCCTCACCTGGTGAAAGAGATCGCGTCTACGGATGATTTCTACCGTCTGGGTAAAGAAGTAGCTCTGGAGCTGGTGGATCGCGGTCTGGCACAGAAAGGTGACGTTGTGGTCATGGTTTCTGGCGCACTGGTACCAAGCGGCACAACCAATACCGCATCTGTTCACGTGCTGTAATAATTCCCGAACCAATTAATTTGGATAAAAAGCGCCCTCCGGGCGCTTTTTTTATTCCTCGTATTAGCCAAAGTCATTCAAAATGCAAATCGGGTTTTTCTATTTAATTGCGATTTATCTAAGATGAATCCGATGATAAATGCCTTTTTTTCCTTAGATTTTTGCCCGAAAAGGGCTGATTCGATGCTTCTTTGAGCGAACGATCAAAAATAGGTGTATTCCCATCAAAAAAATATTCTCAACCCAAAAAACTTTGTGTAATACTTGTAACGCTACATGGAGATTAACTCAATCTAGAGGGTATTAATAATGAATCGTACTAAACTGGTACTGGGCGCGGTAATCCTGGGTTCTACTCTGCTGGCTGGTTGCTCCAGCAACGCTAAAATCGATCAGCTGTCTTCTGACGTTCAGACTCTGAACGCTAAAGTTGACCAGCTGAGCAACGACGTGAACGCAATGCGTTCCGACGTTCAGGCTGCTAAAGACGACGCAGCTCGCGCTAACCAGCGTCTGGACAACCAGGCTACTAAATACCGTAAGTAATAGTACCTGTTAATAAAATGGCGCACATTGTGCGCCATTTTTTTTGCCTGAGTCAAACGGCTACTGCGTCACCTTCTCCCCTTCATCTTCCGCTACCGCAGCAGACACCCGGCTGTTCTGCACCGACAATACGCTATTGCTGGCTGACGGACCGCTTCCCGACGACACGATAACCGGGATGCCCGCACGACGTGCCAGGGCTTTCTCAATCAGCGCCTTATCGCTTCCCGCCTGAGAAACAAAAGTCGCAAAGTCCGCGGAATGGGCAATTGGCGAGACCTGCGGATTTTCCCCCTCAACCTGCGCCAGCGGACGGTGGACCTCAATATAGCGTTTACCATCCGGCTCCACGGAGAATTTCACGGGTTCATTGATAATCTGTACCCGCGTGCCAACCCGCACCTGTTCGAACAGCGCTTTGATATCCGGGGCGTTCATCCGCATACAGCCGGAGCTGACCCGCAGGCCAACGCTGTCCGGCGCGCTGGTACCGTGGATAAGATATTCCCCATTGCCCACGCCCAGACGCAGTGCGAAGCGTCCCAGCGGGTTATTTGGCCCGGCAGGCACCACCGGAGGCAATTTAATGCCCTGCTCCAGAGAGCGTGCTCTGATGCCCGGCGTGGGTGTCCAGGTGGGATTCGGGATCTTCTGGCTCACCCGCGTGGTCGTCACCGGCGTTTCCAGCCCCAGCTGTCCGATGCCGAGCGGAAAAACCTGAACGATGTTCTCTCCCGGCGGGAAGTAGTACAGCCGAAGCTCTGCGAGATTCACCACAATCCCCTCGCGCGGCGTGTCCGGCAGCAGCATCTGCGACGGAATGGTAATGACGGTTCCCGGCGCAGGGTTTACCGGCGCAATGGTATTGTTCGTTTCCAGGATCACCTGCGCCGCGGTATTAAACCGGCGGGCGATGGTCTGCAGCTTATTATCCCCTTCCTGTATCGTGTAGGTTTGATTTTGCCCAATCAGGCGGCTGCCTGCGGGCGGCAACGGATAGTCCATCGCGCGGGCCGAATTAAGTGCGCCGAGCGAACTGAGGAGTAATAGAGTTATTAGAGACGCGCGCTTCATGCTGAGATTCCTTATTCACTGGCAGGACGCCAGAAAGCTGAAAAACCAGCGAGGCGGGAACCACCTCGCGAAACAGAATGAATGCTGTTCTGTAAGTCTAGCTAAGGATTGCAGCTTTGGCGCGGATCGCGCGAATCATCGCTTCCAGTCCCTGGGAACGAGACGGGGTGAGGTGTTGGGTCAGGGCCATTTTTTCAAACCACGGGCGGACATCAAACGCGACAATATCCTGCGCCGACATCCGGTGGTAAAGAATAAAGACGACCGCAATAAGCCCTTTTACAATGGCCGCATCGCTGTCGCCGTGCAGTGCTATCGTGCCGTCGTCAGACTGTTCCATCACAATCCACACCTGGCTCTGACAGCCCTGAATACTGTTTTCCGGGTTATGCGCCTCTTCACCGAGCGGCGGCAGACGCTGCCCCAGCTCGATGATATAAAGGTACTTCTCTTCCCAGTTTGCGCAACGCCCAAAGTTGCGCAGCAATTTGTCTCTGTCCGGCAGTTCTGCCATCTTTTGCCTCTCCGTTAGCCCAGCAGCTGATGAATGCGCTTAAGCCCCGCCACCAGCCTGTCGACCTCTTCCGTTGTGTTGTACATCACCAGCGACGCGCGGCACATTGCCGGCACCTGGTAAAACGCCATCAGCGGCATGGCGCAGTGGTGCCCGGTACGGACCGCCAAGCCGTAGTTATCGAGGAAACTGCCCACATCATAGGCGTGATGTTTCCCGAGATTGAACGCGATCACCCCTTGCCGGTCGGCAGGCCCGTAGAGGGTCAGATCCGGCACGCTGGCAAGCTCGGCAAGCGCATAGTGCATCAGCAGCTGTTCGTACTCCTGAATGCTATCAAGGCCGATTGCGGAGACGTAGGAAACCGCCGCCCCCAGCCCGATAATCCCGCCGGTGTTGGGCGTACCCGCCTCAAAACGCCACGGCGCGCGCGCGTAGGTGGTGCCTTCCGTCAGGCTGACTGTGGCGATCATCGAGCCGCCCCCTTCCCATGGCGGCATCGCCTGCAGAATGTCTTCCTTCACGTAGAGCACGCCGATCCCGGTCGGCCCATAGAGCTTGTGGCCTGAGAAGACGTAGAAATCGCAGTCCAGCGCCTGAACGTCAACCGCGTGGTGCATTACCGCCTGGGCGCCGTCAATCAGCACCTTCGCGCCGGCCTGATGGGCTTTTTCGACAATCTCTGCCACCGGGTTTTCAGTCCCGAGCACGTTAGAGACCTGGGTGACCGCCACCAGCCGCGTGCGGTCATCCAGCAATGCGTCGAGCTGCTCTAGCTGCAGCGTCCCGTCAACGTTGAGCGGAATGACCCGCAATTGCGCGCCAACGCGCTCGCAGAGCATCTGCCACGGCACGATATTGGCGTGGTGCTCCATCTGGGTGATGATGATGTTATCCCCCGCGTGGACCTGCGCGTTGCCCCAGCTGTTAGCGACAAGGTTGATTCCTTCGGTGGTTCCGCGCACGAAGACCAGCTCCTCAGGTGATTTTGCATTGAGGAAGGCGGCAATTTGCGTGCGCACGTTTTCCATACGCTGGGTCGCCTCGGCGCTCAGGGTATGAATACCGCGATGCACGGCGGCGTAGCCGTGGCGATAAAACTCGGCTTCCGCATCCACGACCGGGTTCGGCTTCTGCGCGCTGGCCGCGCTGTCCAGATAGGCCAGAGGAAGACCGTTCACTTCACGGGTCAGAACCGGAAAATCTGCCCGTACTTTCTCGACGGGAAAACTCATGCTTCGCCTCCAGGCAGGCGCTTACCGATACGCGCCAGCACCTGCTGTTTTAACTGACCATCTTGCAGCGCTTCCGTCAGTTCGGCGGCAAACGCGTAGATAATCATTTTCTGCGCCGCCTGCTGGTCGATGCCGCGGGAACGCAGGTAGAACATCTGCTCGTCGTCGATCCGCCCGACCGTTGCACCGTGGCTGCACTTCACGTCGTCGGCGTAGATCTCCAGCTGCGGTTTGGTGTCCACCTCCGCCAGGCGCCCTAACAGCAGATTGTTGTTGGTCATCTGCCCGTCGGTTTTAATGGCGTGCTGCGCCACGTTAATCAGGCCGTTAAACACCGCGCGACCTCTGTCACTCACGATAGTTTTGTGCAGCTGGCGGCTGTTGCAGTAGCCCTTGTTGTGCTCCAGCCAGGTGCGCGTGTCGCACACCTCTGATTTAACCGGCATCGCCAGACTGTTGATGCGCAGCGTGGTATTTTCACCGTTAAGCTGCGTGCTGGTATTGTGACGCAGCACAGACCCGCCGAGCAGGAAGCTGTGGCTGTAGGCTGCGGCATCTTGCCCAAGTAAAATGTCGTTATGGGCAAAGTGGTGGCTCTGCGGGTTCTCGAACGCCAGCTTGACGTGGTGAAGCTGGGCATTGGCCGCCACATTCATCGTCAAACGCGAGCCGGTAAAATGGCGCGTCTCGTTGAGGCTGACGTAATGTTCAATCACCGTGGCCTCAGCCCCCTCCGCCAGCTCAAGATGGTGGCGATAGTGCGCGGTGTTGATTTCGTCGCCGTCCAGACCCTGGGTGATGTGCATCAGCAGCAGCGGCTTTGCCGGACGCTGGTTACGCTTCACGCCGATATGCGTCACGCTGCGGGCCAGGCTCTCGGTCAGGTGCAGGAACACCTCAGGCTGAACCGGGGCGCTCAGGCTCTGGCGATCGTCGTTTATCTCAATATCAAATCCGCTCCCCTGAAGGGCGTCGCTCAGTTCCGGACGGAACTCACCGTCGACAAACACCAGGCGCACGGCATCAACATGCAATGCCAGCGCGTCGCGCTGCGCCGGAGTGAGATCCGCCAGGCGGGTCACGAACTCGGCGTTCAGCAGGCCATCAAGCGGGGTGTATTTCCAGTTCTCGTGCTTACGCGTCGGCAGGCCGAGACGCAGCATCTGCTGAAGATGCTGCTGCGCCTGCTCGGAGCGCGTGCCGCCCTGGGCTTCAAACAGCCGGTGCCACTGCTGGAGCGCATTACTGCTGTTCGGTAAGCCAGCCATAACCCTGCTCCTCCAGTTGTTTAACCAGCGTGAAATCTCCGGATTTCACAATACGCCCCTGGTAAAGCACATGGACGTAATCCGGCTTGATGTAGTCCAGAATGCGCTGGTAGTGGGTGACGATAATGAATGAACGCTTGCCGTCGCGCAGGGAGTTCACCCCGTCAGCGACAATCTTCAGGGCGTCGATATCCAGACCGGAGTCGGTCTCATCCAGAATGCACAGCTCGGGCTCCAGAACGGCCATCTGCAGAATGTCATTACGCTTTTTCTCGCCGCCGGAAAAACCGACGTTCACCGAGCGGGTGAGCAAATCTTCCGGCATTTTCAGCAGCTTGATTTTCTCTTCCATTAAATCCTGGAAGTCGAAGCGGTCGAGCGCCTCCAGCCCCCGGTATTTTCGCACCGCGTTGAGCGCGGTTTGCAGGAAGAACTGGTTGCTGACGCCCGGAATTTCAACCGGGTACTGGAAGGCCATAAAGATGCCCTCTCCCGCGCGATCTTCCGGTGACATTTCCAGCAGATCTTTGCCGTTGAACTCGACCGAGCCGTGGGTCACCTCATAATCTTCGCGCCCCGCCAGCGTCGCGGAAAGCGTACTTTTCCCGGAACCGTTCGGCCCCATGATAGCGTGGACTTCCCCCGGCTTGACGTCAAAATTGAGGCCACGCAGGATGGCTTTGTCTTCTACGCTGACCTGTAAATCTTTAATGCTTAACATGTGCTTTCCTTAACCGACGCTGTGTTCAAGACTAATGGCGAGGAGTTTCTGGGCTTCAACGGCAAATTCCAGCGGCAGTTCAGAGAACACATCCTTACAGAAGCCGTTAACGATCATCGAGATGGCGTCTTCTTCGCTGATCCCCCGCTGCAGGCAATAGAAGAGCTGATCTTCCCCAATCCGCGACGTCGTCGCCTCGTGCTCAAGCTGGGCCGTATTATTACGGCACTCAACGTACGGGAAGGTGTGCGCCCCGCAGTCTGCGCCAATCAGCATCGAATCACACTGGGTAAAGTTTCGCGCATTGGTGGCCGTCGGCATGATTTTCACCAGCCCGCGATAGCTGTTCTGGCTGTGCCCGGCGGAGATGCCTTTCGAGATAATGGTCGACCTGGTGTTTTTACCTATGTGGATCATCTTGGTGCCGGTATCGGCCTGCTGGTGGCCGCTGGTCAGCGCCACGGAGTAAAACTCACCGATGGAGTTATCCCCGCGCAGGATGCAGCTCGGGTATTTCCAGGTGATGGCCGAGCCGGTTTCAGACTGGGTCCACGACATCTTGCTGTTTTCGCCTTCGCACAGCGCGCGCTTGGTGACGAAGTTCAGGATACCGCCGGTATTGCCGTCGCCCGGGAACCAGTTTTGCACCGTGGAGTATTTCACCTCGGCGTCTTTATGGATGATGACCTCCACCACCGCCGCGTGCAGCTGATAGCTGTCGCGGACCGGGGCGGAGCACCCTTCGATGTAGCTGACGTAGCTGCCTTCATCCGCGACCAGAATCGTGCGTTCGAACTGGCCGGTTTTTTCGGCATTAATACGGAAATAGGTGGATAGCTCCATCGGACAGCGCACGCCTTTCGGTACGTAAATAAAGGTACCGTCCGAGGCCACCGCCGCGTTAAGAGCCGCAAAGAAGTTATCGTTTGAAGGCACCACGGTCCCAATGTACTTTTTCACCAGTTCCGGATGATCGTGAATCGCTTCGCCGAAGGAGCAGAAAATGATCCCCTGCTCTGCCAGCTTCTCGCGGTAGGTGGTGGCCACCGAGACGGAGTCGAAAATGGCGTCTACCGCCACCTCTTTCCCTTCGCGAACGGGCACGCCAAGCTGGTTAAAGGCCTCTTCCACCTCTTTGCTGAGGAAGCTGTTTTCAGCGCCAGTTTGCTGCACCGCGCCGGGCTGCGAGGCGCAGGTATCGTCACAGCTGCCGCAGGAGGGCGCAGAATAGTAGCTGTAATCCTGATAGTTTAGCTTGTCGTAGTGCGCTTTCAGCCAGTGCGGCTCTTCCATCTCCAGCCAGGCACGGAAGGCGCTCAGACGGAACTCCAGCATCCACTCGGGCTCGTTGCGTTTCGCCGAGATCGCCCGCACGACATCTTCGTTAATGCCTTTCGCCAGCTCATCTGTCTGGAGCTGGGTGAAGAACCCCTCTTTATAGTTGAGGTGCCCACCGCTCCAGGTATTTACATCACTCGTTGCTTCAGTATTACGAGACATAGTACCGCCTATACCCCAAAGCTTTCGCCACAGCCGCATTCGTTCTGGGCTTTCGGGTTATGAAATTTGAATAACTGGTTTAAGCCTTCGCGGACGTAGTCCACTTCGGTGCCGTCGATAAAGGGCATAGCCTGCAGCGCAACGTACAGCTTCGCGCCGTCTGTCTCGAACACCAGGTCATCTTTCTCAGGTTCGGTGACGGTGTCGAGCACGTAGCCGAAACCTGCGCAGCCGGTCTGTTTGACACCCAGGCGCACGCCGAGGATCTCGGGCTTTTTCGCCACCAGCTCGTGAATATGTGCCGCCGCCGCTGGCGTGAGCGTTAAGCCGCGCCAGGCGAAATCGGCAGGATTAAAGGTTTCTGAATGCAGTTCCATAGGTCCACCTCATCTGATAAGCCATCAGGGCATAACACCATGTTAGTGATAACGATTATCACTTCAACCCTCTGTCAGCAGGGGCATTCGGCTAAAGCGCCCTTTTTGCCTGGTTTTATTAAGCATAGACCCTGTGAGAGGATGCAGTCAGGATGGATGTATTTGTTCAATGCATTGATTAATAATGCATTTCGTCGCGGCATTCATAACGAAGAGAAGAAAAGTAAAATATGCATCGGAAATGCCTATTTTTGAGATAGATTTTGCACAGAAAATGACAAAAACAAAAAAGGCCCTTAAGGCCTCTTAATACTCAATGATGAAATGCGACAGCAAATCCCTGTTCACGCCAGTGGTCAAGCTGTTCCTGCTGGCGAGGCGTTGGGGATTTCCCCGTCCAGACGAAGATTTTTTGCCCGGGGAACAGTTCAGGACGCGGCGAATCGATGGGTTCCGCCAGGACGTCAATGTGCCAGCCCTTCTGCGCCAGGCGCGCGGCTTCCAGCCACAGGTGGGTGCGGTCATCGCATTCCCAGCCAATCAACAGTGCGTCTTTACCGGCTTTCTTGCGGGACTCCGCCAGGCTTGCAATCGCGAATTCAATCAGAACTCCGTCTAACAGGCTTGCCATGTGACGCACGGTATTTTGGTCCTGGTTCATGCGCTGACGGACGGGAGAAATAATATTGTCAATCAGCGCGTCTATCGCGTGATCGCGGCGGAACTCGCCAATTTTGGCACGCAGCTTTGCCGGGCTGGCGTAACGCAGAACGGTCATCATCTCTTCCTGGAATGAAGCCCAGTTGCCCTGCGTCAAAACTTCTTTGTTTTCCAGCAAGGCTTTGACTTTTCCGACCGAGACGCCGCTTTTCATCAGGCGTTTGATCTCTTCGATACGCAGGATATCTTCATCGTCAAACTGACGATGGCCCCCTTCGCTGCGCTGCGGCTTCAACAATCCATAACGGCGCTGCCAGGCACGCAGCGTAACGGGGTTGATACCGCATCGTTCGGCCACTTCGCCGATACTGTAATAGGCCATTAACTCCCTCACGCTCAGAACTTCCATACCTAACTGCACCAACTTTATCAGATTGTACACACTATTTGTATAACTAAGACCGCATTTTGAACCGGTGAACGGGGTTCTTTTCCATCCACCTGTTAATACATTGTTGTATAAAATTTGCCGTTCGTACAGTTAACTCTGCCGGATTGTGTACAGCTTTATCAGAATTCGAATTTTTTCTCCGGCCAAGCAATCGCGGGAATACCGCCGTGTCGCGGGCTGGCAAAAAGATGCCCCTGGAACTGGGATATTCCCGCTGACTCCAGCCACATCCACTCTTCAGCCTTCTCTACCCCCACCGCGCAGAACTGGATCTCAAGCGAGGCACAGCATTTGATAATCGCCTGGATAATGGCCTGTCGGGGACCACTTTTGTGCACGTTTGCGACCAGATCGCGATTAATCTTAATTCTGTCCGGCTGGAACTGAGCCAGCAGCTGTAACCCGGCAAATCCGGCACCAAAGTGATCGATCGTCACGCTGATGCCCGCGCTTTTTAACTGCCTGACCGAATCCGTGAATTCATCGAATCGGGAAATGGCTTCGCTCTCGGTAAACTCCACCACAATTTGCTCGGGTACAAACCCATTTTCTTCAATGGCGGTGAGCAGGAAATCCACGGCGTTGGGAATGTTGACCAGCGTCATCGGCAGCAGGTTAAGGGATAACGTCTGGTCCTGTAGCCCCAGCGCGCTGGCCATTGAGAGCGCAACCTGCTTGCTTTGTAAATCCGAGGCATACACGTCGTCACGCGGCAGACTGGCGAAGTAAACTCCCGGCGCGCCGCCGTCAGGCGTGCGGAGAAGCGCCTCCCAGGAGACGACCTGCTGCATAAACGGATCGACTATCGGCTGGAACGCGAAGCTGCAATCCGCCCCTTTCGCGACCACCTCGGGCTGCGCGGACAAGCGCGTCTCTTCGCGCACAAATTCCCAGGAATCCGCAGGGGGCAGTTCAAAATAGTTCGCTTTTTCCGTGGCCTCGACAAAGGTGCGGAAAAACTGCAGCGGGCGGTCGTTGTACGTCAGCTGATAGCGCGTCGTCCCCCTGTTGAGCACCTCTTGCAGCACCTCGTCCCTGTCGAAGTGTCGCAAATCAAAAAGCTCCATGCCCACGTTGCCAAAACGACGGACAGGTCCGTGATCGCGCATCAGCTCCACTACGTTGTGGTGGCGAGGGTCGTTGCAAATCTGCTCATAGATGGCAGAAACGTGTTCCACTGGCCCTTCAAGCAGCTGAAAAAAATGTGTGCCATTAAACAGCAGGATCCCCGTGATATTGGATTGCTGGTTTTTACTATTTGCAGCAGCAACCATGACTTCCAGCGCTTTCACTGGTACGTCCTCGCAGATATGACTGCGGTAAATGATGGTGGTGAGCATGCGATTCCTGGGGTTAGGGGTTTGGCCACAAAAGAGGTGGATAAGGTTCATTTATAGCACATTAATTGCCTGACAAATAATTTACATCTCAACCGTTTACGGCAATTTAAGAAACGTTTTTCCTGGCTGTACAACTTAACAGCCCTCGACCATTTTGTACAATATATCCTGTAATATCACCTCTCCACCACACAAACACAACTAACTGAATATAAAGAACTTTATAAAATATATCGAAGAAACATTAAAAATCTGTACATTTTTAATGTACAGATTTGGAAATTATGTATACCTTAAATGTAACGTTACTGATTACAAAATTTTACAGGAGCGAAACATGCAGCAGAAAGGTTACGTCGCAGATTCCGCAGCAGCAATCGCACAGTACTTCGAAAAAGCCGTGCTTCCTACCCAGCAGGAGACGCTGGGCCAGGTGGTTGTTGAAATTCTCAGCGACGGGCGAAATCTGAATCGCAAATCGCTTTGTACAAAATTGCTCAGCCGCCTCGAAAAGGCCGATGGCCCGGAAGAGGAAGAGCATTACCACAAGCTGCTTGGTCTGCTCTTCGAACGGTAAGGATATGAAGAGCAGTAACGCAGACAAACTGATCGACACGCTTATCGGTGAAGCCGTTCTCTCTCTTTTGAAAGAGCGGGGACCGGTAACAACCGAAGGATTGCTTCAGCGTCTGCGGATCATGAAAGAACATGAAAAGGATCCCCGGCGGCGGGAGACACTTGCGGTGGTGATTGCCGAGATCGGCTCAAACAGCACCGCCTTTACACGTCGCAGAACCGCGCAAGGACGAACGAAAAGAGAGGGACCTCTCAACGATAACCGGGACAATGTTGTGCCGTTGTTTGGAAGTGGAAAACCGTCCGATCCAAAGAAAATACATTGACTGCAATTAACAGCTACGGTGAGAACAAATGAGACAAAATATTCAGCTTCAACCCGAATATCATTCTGCTTTTTTAGACAGTGCGCTGTCGGAATACTTCCGTCACGCAGGCGATCGTTTTGCTGAAGAGTCCGCTGTTTTTTCTACTGCAGTACGCTGTGTTCTGGCCTCCGAAGGTCATCTGTCCAATAAAGCGATTATCCTCTGGCTCATTCAGACGCTGGAAGCCACTCACGACGTGGTTCAGGCGGATGTGATTCGCAAGACGCTGGAAATTGTCGTGGGCTACACCATGGACGACCTGTAAATTCACGGCCATTAATCCTGCTTTCGTGTCATCGTCAAAACTGACGAATGTTTTGACGATGACACGCGCCTTCCCCGCTTAACACCCTGTTAAACCAGCAAAGCCAACCTGGCACGGTTCCTGCTTACCTCTGCTTACGGGACTGGGTTTTCCAGTCAACTTTGCTTCATTTCTTAACAGGTCTGTTATTGATGAAAAAGATCGCCAGCGTCTGCCCCTACTGCGGTGCAGGCTGTAAATTAAACCTTGTCGTTGAAAATAACCGTATCATCCGTGCCGAAGCCGCAGAAGGCGTCACAAACCAGGGCACCCTGTGTCTGAAAGGCTTTTACGGCTGGGACTTCCTCAACGATACCCGTCTGCTCACCCCGCGACTGACCCAGCCGATGATCCGCTACCATAAAGGCGAGGCATTCACCCCCGTTACCTGGCAAGAGGCTATCCGCTACACCGCGCACAAACTCAGCAGCATTAAAGCTCAGCACGGGCCGCGGTCGATCATGACCACCGGATCCTCTCGCGGAACCGGCAATGAAACAAACTATGTGATGCAAAAATTTGCCCGCGCGGTGCTAAACACCAACAACGTGGACTGCTGTGCGCGCGTCTGTCACGGCCCTTCCGTGGCCGGTTTACAGGAGACGCTCGGCAACGGCGCGATGAGCAACTCAATCAACGATATTGAAAACTCAAAATGCCTGCTGGTGTTTGGCTATAACTGCGCGGACTCCCACCCCATCGTCGCCCGGCGCGTGCTGAAAGCGCGTGAAAACGGCGCAAAAATTATCGTCTGCGATCCGCGGCGCATTGAAACGGCGCGCATTGCCGACCAGCATCTGCAGCTGAAAAACGGCAGCAACATGGCGCTGGTAAACGCCTTTGGCTACGTGCTGCTGGAAGAGGAGCTCTACGACAAAAGCTACGTGGCGCGCTTTACCGAGGGGCTTGAGGCCTATCGCCAGACGGTGAAAGACTATGCGCCAGAGACAGTTGAGCATCTTACCGGCATTCCCGCCCGCGACGTTCGCCAGGCGATGCGCACCTTCGCGGCGGCACCTTCCGCCACCGTGATGTGGGGGATGGGCGTGACCCAGTTTGGTCAGGCCGTGGATGTGGTCAAAGGGCTTTCCAGCCTGGCGCTGCTGACCGGCAACCTCGGCCGCCCTGCCGTCGGCGTCGGGCCGGTACGCGGACAAAACAACGTTCAGGGCGCCTGCGATATGGGCGTTCTGCCGAATATGTTCCCGGGCTATCAGGATGTGACCGATCCGGCGGTCAGGCAGAAGTTTGCCGATGCCTGGGGAATTGACGTCAATAAAACGGACGATCGGGTCGGAACGCGCATTACCGAGGTGCCCCATCTGGCGCTGGAAGGCAAGGTCAAGGCCTACTACATCATGGGGGAAGATCCGCTTCAGACCGAAGCCGATCTCGGTCTCGTTCGCAGCGGTTTTGAGGCGCTCGACTTTGTGGTGGTTCAGGACATCTTTATGACCAAAACGGCAGAAGTGGCGGACGTCCTGCTTCCTGCCACCTCCTGGGGTGAACACGGCGGCGTCTTTACCTGTGCCGATCGCGGGTTCCAGCGTTTTGGCAAAGCCATTGAGGCCAGCGGCAACGTGAAGCGCGACTGGGAAATCATCAGCCTGCTCGCCACTGAGATGGGCTACCCGATGCATTATGACGATAACCAGCAGATCTGGGATGAGATGCGCGAGCTGTGCCCGCTCTTCTACGGCGTGACGTATGAAAAAATGGGCGAGATGGGCCACGTGCAGTGGCCGTGCCCGACGCTGGATCATCCGGGAACGCCTTACCTGTATAAAGACAATCAGTTCGACACCCCAACCGGTAAAGGGCAGCTCTTTGCCGCCCCGTGGCGCGCGCCGGCGGAAACTCCGGACGCGGATTTCCCGCTGGTGCTGTGTACGGTTCGTGAAGTGGGACACTACTCCTGCCGCTCGATGACCGGGAACTGCGCCGCGCTGCAAAGCCTGGCCGATGAGCCGGGCCGGGTGCAAATGAACCCAGCCGATGCGGAAAAGCTGGGCATCGCGGAGGGCCAGCTGGTCTGGGTGCGTTCGCGTCGCGGCAAAGTGATTACCCGCGCCAGCATTAGCGAGCGTATCAACGCCGGGGCGGTCTACATGACCTATCAATGGTGGATTGGCGCCTGCAACGAGCTAACCCAGGATAATCTCGATCCCATCTCCAAAACGCCGGAAACGAAGTACTGCGCGGTGCAGCTTGAGGCGATTGAGGACCAGCGCTGGGCGGAGGATTTTGCGGCGTCTGCGTATCAGTCCATGAAGTCGCGGCTGATCAACGCCGTCAATGTCTGAGGAAAATATCGGGTGGCGTCACCGCCGCCCGATACTGAATTTCAGACACAAAAAAGGCCGCACTCGCGGCCCTTTTACTCTCATGTACTCAATGGACGTGAACGCCCAACCGCCAGGCAAAGTAGATCTCTTCTTTCAGTTCATTCGAAGAGAGCGCCAGCAAATCTGTAAATTCCAGCTCAAGCTGTTTCAGCTTTTTCAGGTACTGCGCCGGAGACAGGTTGCTCTTATCGCGACGTAAATATTCAATTGCCAGCTGTGTTGGGGTTATTTCAGTATCCATGATGTCCTCGCTTATGTACAAAACCTGACCAGTATATCACAACGGACTGGCTAGTTTTTGACCAAAGGCAAAACATCTAAAAACTTTACACAACCGCCGTGGTCAGCCGCGACGAGCAGCACAGGCGATCCTGCTCATCGAGAATATCTATCTGCCACACCTGATGGCGGCTTCCGGCGTGCAGTGCGCGGCAAACACCGCGCACGCGCCCGCTGCGCACCGAGCGAATGTGGTTAGCATTCACCTCGAGTCCGACAACCTTCTGCTCCCCTTCGGTACAGAGATACCCCGCCACCGAGCCCAGCGTTTCGGCCAGCACGACGGAGGCCCCGCCGTGCAATAAACCAAACGGCTGGTGGGTGCGACTATCGACCGGCATGGTGGCCTCAATTTCATCGTCGCCAATGCGGATGAACTGGATATCCAGCAGCCCCACCATATTCCCCTCGCCCATGGCGTTCAGCGCCTGCAGCGTGACGGCACGTTTCCAGATCATCCAATTATCTCCAGTAAAGCCTGCAATGGGTGACGCACACCGTTACCTTCTACCCGTTTTACCTGGCTGCGGCAGGAGTAGCCTGTCGCCAGACAGCGGTTTCGCGGCAAACGCTGCATCGCCTGATGCCAGGACAGCTCATAGATGCCGAGCGAGTTGGCGTGGTTTTTCACTTCGTGTCCGTAGGTTCCGGCCATCCCGCAGCAGCCTACGTTGACGCTCTCCAGCTTCGCACCGAAGCGGGCAAAAACGGACGCCCACTGCGCGGGGGCACCCGGCAGCGCGGTCACTTCCGTGCAGTGGCCGAACAGATACCACGGTTCACCGCTGACGTCCTGAACGGCCTTATCTGCCAGCGCCACCGGAAGCCACTCGTGCACCAGCATGACGTTAAAATCGCCGCGCTTATCGCCCAGCGTCTGCTTATATTCATCGCGATAGCAAAGCACCAGCGCCGGATCGACGCCGACCATCGGTATCCCGAGTTGCGCCACGCGGTTTAAGAAGTCAGACGTTTTCTGCGCGGTCTTCGCAAATCGCTTCAGGAAACCCTTAATGTGCTGCGCCTTGCCGTTGGGAGAGAACGGCAGAACCACCGGCTGGTAACCCACCTTCTCCGCCAGACGGACGAAATCGGCCACAACCTGCGCATCGTAGTAGCTGGTGAACGGATCCTGCACCACCAGCACCACATTCGCTTTTTGCTCCGGAGCGAGCGCCTCCAGCTGTTCGAGGGTCATGTTCGCCGAACGGTGGCCGACAAGCTGGCGCTGCAGAGACGGGACCGACAGCAGCGGGAGATCGACCATGCCGATGTGTTTTTCGGAGAGCTTGCGCACCAGCGGCTGGTTGATAAAGAAGTTGAAGGTCTTTGGCGCCCGCGCCATCAGCGGCGCGTAGCTTTCCACCGTCGCCACCAGATGGTCGCGCACCGGGCGGAGGTATCGGGTGTGGTAAAGCTGGAGGAAACGCGAGCGGAATTCCGGCACGTCGATTTTAATCGGGCACTGGGTGGAGCAGGCTTTACAGGCCAGACAGCCGGACATCGCCTCTTTCACCTCATGGGAAAAATCATACTCGCCCTTGTTGGCATGCCAGCTGTTGCGGGTGCGCTCAATCAGCGAGCGCAGGCTGGCCCGTTTTTCCGGGAGCTGCTGCTCCAGCCTGAGCGGATCAACCCCGCGATCGGCCAGCAGACGCAGCCACTCGCGCACCAGCGTCGCCCGCCCTTTCGGCGAGTGGATACGGTTGCTGGTAATTTTCATCGACGGGCACATCGGGCTTTTCACATCAAAGTTAAAGCACAGGCCGTTGCCGTTGCACTCCATCGCGCCGCGCCAGGACGAGCGCACCGCAATCGGGATCTGCCTGTCGTAGGTGCCGCGCTTGACGGCATCCACCTGCAGCATTGGCGCGTCTACGCCTTCAGGCGGGCAGATTTTACCCGGGTTGAGGCGGTTGTGCGGGTCGAACGCCGCTTTCACCTTACGCAACTCCGCGTAGAGCTGTTCGCCAAAGAATGCCGGGCTGTACTCCGCGCGGAACCCTTTCCCGTGCTCCCCCCACAGCAGACCGCCATATTTAGCGGTTAAAGCCACCACGTCGTCGGAGATCTGCTTCATCAGGATCTCCTGCTGCGGGTCGCACATGTCCAGCGCCGGACGCACGTGCAGTACCCCGGCGTCGACGTGGCCGAACATGCCATAGCTCAGGCCGTGGCTGTCCAGCAGGGCGCGAAACTCCACGATGTAATCCGCCAGATGCTCGGGCGGCACGCAGGTATCTTCGGCAAAGGGAATGGGCTTCGCCGCCCCTTTCGCATTGCCGAGCAGGCCCACGGCTTTTTTACGCATCGCATAGATACGCTCAATCCCGGCCAGATCGTTACAGAGCTGCCAGCCGATCACGCCGCCTTCCCCCTGCGCAATCAGCTCATCCAGCCGCTGGCAGAGCGTGGTGACCTGCCGCTCAATCAGCTCCGCATCATCGCCGGCAAATTCCACGATGTTGAGACCGAGCATCTCTTTGTCCGGCACGTCGGTAATGAGGTCACTCACGGAGTGCCAGACAATATCTTCCCGGGCAAGATTGAGTACCTTAGAGTCGACGGTTTCCACCGACAGCGCCTGCGCTTGCACCATAAACGGCGCATTGCGCAGCGCGGAGTCGAAGGAGTCATATTTGACGTTCACCAGACGGCGCACTTTCGGCAACCGGGTGATATCCAGCCGCGCTTCGGTAATAAACGCCAGCGTTCCCTCGGAGCCGGTCAGCACGCGGGTTAAATCAAACTGGGTCAGGTCATCGTTGAAGACGTGACGCAGATCGTACCCGGTCAGGAAGCGGTTCAGCTTGGGGAATTTATCGAGAATAAGCTGGCGGTTGTCGCGACAGCGTTCCAGCACGGTGCGATAGATACGACCGCTGGCGGTGTTGTCTTTGCCCAGCGTTTCCGCCAGTTCAACCGGCATCGGCTGGGTATCGAGAATATCGCCGCCCAGCAGCACCGCACGCACGCCCAGCACGTGATCGGAGGTTTTACCGTAGACCAGCGAGCCCTGCCCGGAGGCATCCGTGTTAATCATCCCGCCAAGGGTCGCGCGGTTGCTGGTGGAAAGCTCAGGGGCAAAAAAGTAGCCGTACGGCTTGAGATACTGATTAAGCTGATCTTTGATGACGCCCGCTTCGACCCGCACCCACCCCTCCTCCGGGTTGATCTCAATGATGCGGTTCATATAGCGCGACATATCAACAATGATGCCCTGGTTTAGCGCCTGACCGTTGGTCCCGGTGCCGCCGCCGCGCGGCGTAAAGACCAGCGAGGCAAACCGCTCCTGCGTGGCGAGCCGGGCGATAAGCGCGACGTCGGCCGTTGAACGAGGGAAAACCACGGCATCGGGAAGAAGCTGGTAGATACTGTTATCGGTCGCCATCGTCAGCCTGTCGGCATAGTTCGTGGCGGTATCACCTGTAAAACCCTGTTGCTCCAGTGCTTGCAAAAAATTAAGCACCAGCTGAACGACGCCAGGTGCCTGAGAAATCTGTGGGATCATGACTGTCGACCCTAATTAGAGTTGTATGAAATCGTTTGCGTGTATCTTAAAAGTTTTATCACATTTTTTTCTTATAATCTCTGCTGAATTACAGGCAGAATTCGCCTGTTAAAAACCGCTGAGATCATTAATGATTAAAGAGACGCGGTTTTCCGTTCCCGCCAGTCGTACTGGCGTTCTTTTAAGGAAAGTTTCATTTATGGTCAATCTTCGCCAGCCCAGGGATGTTGCGCAAATATTGCTGTCGGTGCTGTTTCTGGCCCTCATGATTATTGCGTGTCTGTGGATTGTTCAACCCTTTATTCTCGGCTTTGCGTGGGCTGCGACCGTAGTCGTTGCCACGTGGCCTTTGCTGCTGCGCTTGCAGAAGCTGCTGTTTGGCCGCCGCGGGCTCGCCGTACTGGTCATGACGCTCCTGCTGTTCTTGCTGTTTATTATTCCGATCGCCCTGCTGGTGAATAGCCTGGTGGATTCCAGTGGCCCGGTTATTCGCGCCATTAGCAGCGGTGACCTGACGCTGCCGGATCTCGCCTGGCTGAACAGCATTCCGGTGGTGGGCTCAAAACTCTACAGCGGCTGGCATAGCCTGCTGGAGATGGGCGGCAGCGCGCTGATGGCAAAAGTCCGCCCGTATATTGGCACCACTACCACCTGGTTTGTCGGTCAGGCGGCGCATATCGGCCGCTTTATGATGCACTGTACCCTGATGCTGCTCTTCAGCGCCCTGCTCTACTGGCGCGGCGAGCAGGTGGCTTTAGGCGTTCGTCACTTTGCCACCCGCCTGGCGGGCAAACGCGGTGACGCCGCGGTACTGCTGGCCGCACAGGCCGTGCGCGCGGTTGCGCTGGGGGTGGTGGTCACCGCGCTGGTGCAGGCGGTGCTGGGCGGGATCGGTCTGGCAATTTCCGGCGTACCGTACGCCACCGTGTTCACCGTTGTCATGCTGATGACCTGTCTTGCGCAACTGGGACCGTTGCTGGTGCTGGTCCCCAGCATTATCTGGCTCTACTGGACGGGCGATACCACGTGGGGAACGGTGCTGCTGGTCTGGAGCTGCGTGGTCGGCACCATGGATAACGTGATTCGTCCGATCCTCATCCGCATGGGCGCAGACCTGCCGCTGATCCTGATCCTCTCCGGGGTCATTGGCGGATTGATTGCCTTTGGCATGATTGGCCTGTTTATTGGCCCGGTGCTGCTCGCCGTCACCTGGCGTCTGTTCTCTGCCTGGGTGCATGAAATTCCGCCGCCGGGAACTGACCCGGACGTGATTTTGAGCGAACTGGAAGAGCTGGAAGAGAAGAACATGCATTAAGGTATGCTGCCGGGTGGCGTTAACGCTCACCCGGCCTACACTCTCCCGCATGATACTTAAACGTTGCTAAAGTATTTATTCATTGCTCACTGGTCAGACCCGTCTTTTCAGCAGTAAGTCTACTAATAACCTCAAGAATTCTTTACGTCTCTTTAACTATTGAGACGAATCCGATCGACGCTAAATAACACAATGCCTACTATTAGCACACGGTTATAAATCAACACCTTGATTTATAAGCATGGAAATCCCCTGAGTGAAACAACGAATTGCTGTGTGTAGTCTTTGCCCATCTCCCACGATGGGCTTTTTTTTATCCTGACTACGCGCGTCTGACCTCACAGGTACTGAGCATTCGCCACTCAGCAGGCAGCACCCGCGTTTCTCCTGTCGCATTGACCGTCACCGCCTCGCGGATATCCGCCGACGATGCGCCAACCTGCAGCTCAAACTCGCCCGGCTCAACGATGCGTTTTCCGTCGCGACGGGTGAAGTTGAACATCTCAACCGGCAGCGTAAAGGTGAGCGTGGCGGTTTCGCCCGGTGAGAGCGTGACGCGCTGGAAGGCCTTCAGCTCCTGAAGCGGCCGCACTTGGGTGGCGACCTTATCCCTGACGTAAACCTGCACCACCTCGCTGCCGCTGCGCTCCCCGGTATTGGTGATATCTACGCTCAGCGTCACCTCTCCCTCGACCGGCACGCTGCTTTCGGCGACGCGGGCTGCACCCCAGCTAAACTGCGTCCAGCCGAGGCCGAAGCCAAACGGGTAACGCGAACCGAAATGGAACGCAAACGGCGTACCGCCGCTTTTGAGCTTGTGATTGTAGTAATACGGCATCGCGCCGGCGCTTTTCGGCACGCTCACTACCAGACGCCCCTGCGGCTCCGCGCGTCCGGTTAACACGTCCGCAATCGCCCAGCCCCCTTCCTGCCCCGGCGCCCAGGCCATCATCAGCGCCGCGACCTTGTCTTCCAGACCCTGCAGGTTGTATGGACGCCCCCCGGTCATCACCACAATCACCGGTTTACCGGTGGCGACCAGCGCTTCCAGCAGCTGTTGCTGCACGCCCGGCAGGTTCAGGGAGTCGGTATCGGAACCTTCCCCCACGGTACCGCTCTGGAACAGCCCGGCGAGATCGCCCACGCAGGCCACCACCACGTCACTCTCCTGCGCGGCGTTCACGGCCTCGGGGATTAGAGTGGTACTTTGCGATACCGGCGACTGCTGCATCGGTTTGCCGCCGCTGTCGCCCGGGAAGACCGGCGCGCCCGCCATCCGTTTTTCGATGATGTGGCACCCTTTGGCATAGCGGACGTTCGAAGCACCGAGATACTGCTCCAGCGCCGCGCGCGGGGTCGTGACCTGCGAGGTCTCTTCCACCATATCGCTGATGATCAAATGCACCGGGAAGCTGTAGCCGCTGAGTAACGCCAGCGGATCGTCTGCCGTCGGCCCCACTACCGCGACCCGAGGTTTGCCGCCTAGCGGTAAAATGCCGTTATTTTCCAGCAGCGTGAGCGATTTCGTCGCCACCTCCCGCGCGGCCCGGCGGGTCATATCGTTTTGCAGGTCGATACCGTTTTCATCCGCGTACGGGTTTTCAAACAGGCCAAGGCGGAATTTTTCCGTCAGCGTACGCGCCACGATCTCATCGACCTTCGCCATAGAGATCAGCCCGCGCTCTACCGCTTCCGCCAGATGCCGCGCGCAGTCGTCTTTCGGCAGCTCAACGTCCAGCCCGGCGTTGAACGCCAGCGCGGCAGATTCGGCCGCGTCGTGGGAAATCCCGTGGTGCTGGTGCAGCAGGCTGACGCCGCCGTAGTCCGCCACAATAATACCGTCGAATCCCCACTGCTCGCGCAGGACGGTGGTCAGCAGGAAGCTGTCGCTGTGCCCCGGCTGGTTATCAATATCGTGGTACGCGGGCATAACCGAACCGGCGTTTGCCAGCTTGACCGCCATTTCAAACGGCAGCAGGAAGGTGTCGTTCAGCTCGCTGAACCCCAGATGGACCGGCGCATGGTTGCGCGCTCCTTCGCTGAACGAGTGACCCACGTAATGTTTCAGGGTTGCCAGCAGGTCGCGCTTATCGCCCTGTAAACCCTTCACGTAGGCGGTCGCCATCACGCCCACCAGCCAGGGATCTTCTCCGAAGGTCTCTTCGGTTCGCCCCCAGCGCACGTCTCGGGACACGTCCAGCACCGGCGCAAGCCCCTGTTGGCAGCCGACGGAGCGCGCCTCTTTGCCGATCTGCTCTGCCGCCCTCTGCACCAGCTCCGAATCCCAGGTCGAACCGTAGTTCAATGACGACGGGAACAGGGTGGCGTCTTTGCACAGCAGCCCCACCAGACACTCTTCATGGAACAGCGCCGGAATGCCGAGCCGCGTCTCTTCCATCATCATGCGCTGCAGGCGATTCGCCGCGCGCACGCCGGTTTTCGCGTCAACGATGTGGGTGCCCAGCGGACGCGTGATCTGCCCGACGCCCAGCTTAAGCCGTTCGCTGAGCGCAGCCTGCTCGCTCACGCCGGCGAATTCGTCACTCAGATCGCTGCGCTCGCGGTGGTTACCGTTTTCATCGAGGATCAGCCAGTACGCGTGCATCTGGGCGAACTTCTCTTCCGGGGTCATGCGCGCCAGTAAGTCAGCGACGCGCTCGTGCACGGGACGTCCCGCGTCCTTATAGATAGTCGTCATGTTTTACTCCTGTAGTGCGGAAGGGGTTGCCGGGCTGAGCTGCCCCGCTTCGGGTCTGACTTCACGCTTGCTGGCCAGCTCCCGGGCGATGGAATCCACCAGCCGGCTGTTTAGCTTGTAGATGGCAAGCAGCGCGACCATGCAGAGGAACAGCGCGCACGGGATAAGGGTGAAAAGCGCGTTGATGGTCGAGAGAACGCCTGGCGCCTGGGTTGCCTGGCCCGGGGCGTAATCCACCATGCCAAGCACCCAGCCGACGACCGCCCCGCCCAGCGCCAGGCCAAACTTGATGGCAAACAGCGCGGTGGAGAAAACCAGCCCGTCCAGACGACGGCCGCTGCGGTGCTCTTCGTAGTCGACCACATCGGAGAACATGGTCCACTGCAGCGGCGTGGTAAGGTTTTGAATAAAGCTAAAGACGATGTTAAGGCCAAAGATTAGCCACACCTGTGAAGGAGGCAGGAAGAAAATCAGCGCGCCGAAGATAACGAAGGAGATAATCGTCCACTGGTAGGCGCGCACGCGGTCAAATTTCCCCAGCAGTCGTTCAGATAATAATGCGCCGCTTAAGGAGGCCACCATGCCGGAAACAATAAAGGCAAAAACCAGATCCGGACGCAGCAGCACATAGTTCACGTAATACATGGTGGCGGAACCGCGCGTCACCACCGCCGTTAACAGCAAAATATTAAACAGGAACACAATACGCCACTGGCTGTTCCCGGCCAGCAGTTTTAAATCGGTGAGCATGGAGCCGGAGGTATCATTGCGCGGAGAATAACGCTCGCGGGTCATCAGGAAACAGCAGAAAAACAGAACGATTCCCAGCAGCCCCATCAGGCTCATGGCATAGAAATAGCCTTTCTGCACATTGCCCTGGCCTAACAGTGAGACCAGCGGCAGGGCAATCACCGTCACGATCAATCCGCCGATAAACGACAGGCCAAAGCGCCACGACTGCAGAGAGTGGCGCTCGCGCGGATCCAGCGTCAGCGCGCCGGGCATGGCACAGTAAGGCACGTTAATCGCGGAGTAAATCAGGCTTAAGATGGCGTAGGTTATGCAGGCGTAAATGATTTTTGCCGTCGGCCCAACGTCCGGCACATAGAAGGTAATGAGGCAGCTCACGCCAAACGGGATAGCAAACCACAGCAGCCAGGGACGGAAACGTCCGTGACGCGTCCGGGTGCGGTCAACCAGGGCGCCAATGCACGGATCGACAAACGCATCGACCACGCGCACCACTAAAAACATGGTGCCCATAATCGCGGCGGGTAGCCCAAATACGTCTGTATAAAAATAAGCGAGAAATAAGGTTGCCGTTTGCCAGACCAGCGCGCTGGCCATATCGCCTAAGCCATAACCTATTTTATCTTTGGTACGCAATACAGAGGAGAGTGTCATTGTTATTTGCCTTTTTATCAGGTTAAAACGTATTTCAACCAGTTGCGCATCTTCTTAAGGGAAATGCGCAGTAAGGCTCAAGTATTAGCAACGGTTTGCGCGCTAACAATTGTCTAAATTGACAGACAAATTATGATATTTGGTTTTTTACTTTATTTGTGATGGGGAGCAAATAAGAAATGAAATAAAAAAGGCGAGGAATAATATCCTCGCCTTTTCGGGTCAGCGTGGCGTTACTTGTTCAGTTCCGCCAGGCTCAGCCAGGTTTGCACCACGGTGTCCGGGTTCAGGGACAGGCTATCGATCCCCTCTTCCATCAGCCATGCGGCAAAGTCTTCATGGTCAGATGGACCCTGACCGCAGATCCCGACGTATTTACCCTGCTTCTTCGCCGCGCGGATGGACATGGAGAGCAGCGCTTTCACCGCCTCGTTGCGCTCGTCGAACAGCTCGGAGACCACGCCGGAGTCGCGGTCCAGACCCAGCGTCAGCTGCGTCATGTCGTTCGAGCCGATAGAGAAGCCGTCGAAGTGCTCGAGGAACTGCTCGGCAAGCAGGGCGTTGGACGGGATTTCGCACATCATGATGATCTTCAGCCCGTTCTCGCCGCGCTTCAGACCCTGACGCGCCAGCTCGTCCACAACGGCTTTCGCCTGATCCACGGTACGCACGAACGGGATCATGATTTCGACGTTGGTCAGTCCCATGTCGTTGCGCACGCGTTTCACCGCTTCACACTCCAGCGCGAAGCAGTCGCGGAAGCTGTCGGACACGTAGCGTCCGGCCCCGCGGAAGCCCAGCATCGGGTTCTCTTCTTCCGGCTCGTAGCGCTCGCCGCCGACCAGGTTGGCGTACTCGTTAGACTTAAAGTCAGACAGACGCACGATCACGCGTTTTGGATAGAAGGCAGCGCCCAGCGTCGCGATCCCTTCGGTCAGACGGCCGACGTAGAACTCTTTCGGCGAGTCGTAGCCTTTCATCATCTCGCGGATTTCGTTCTGCAGCTTCGGCTCCTGGTCGTCAAACTCCAGCAGCGCGCGCGGGTGAACGCCGATCATACGGTTGATGATAAATTCCAGACGCGCCAGGCCAACGCCTTCGTTCGGCAGGCAGGCGAAGTCAAACGCGCGGTCCGGGTTGCCGACGTTCATCATGATCTTCAGCGGCAGGTCCGGCATGGTATCCACGCTTGAGCTCTTCACGCTGAAGTCGAGGATATCGGCGTAGACGTAGCCGGTATCGCCTTCGGCACAGGAGACGGTCACGTTCTGTCCGTCCTTCATGCGCTCGGTGGCGTCACCGCAGCCGACAACCGCAGGAATACCCAGCTCGCGGGCAATGATCGCCGCGTGGCAGGTACGACCGCCGCGGTTGGTGACGATAGCCGCCGCTTTCTTCATGATCGGTTCCCAGTCCGGGTCGGTCATGTCGGTTACCAGCACGTCGCCTGGCTCAATACGGTTCATCTCGCTGATGTCGTGGATCACTTTGACCGGACCGGCACCGATGCGGTGACCGATGGCGCGGCCTTCCGCCACGATTTTACCCTGCGCGTGCAGCGTATAACGCTCCATCACCTGACCGCGCGAGCGGACGGTTTCCGGACGCGCCTGCACGATAAACAGCTTGCCGGTGTTACCGTCTTTTGCCCATTCGATGTCCATCGGACGGCCGTAGTGTTTTTCGATCTGCACCGCCTGCTTCGCCAGTTCCTGCACTTCGGCGTCGGTCAGGGAGAAGCGGTCGCGCTGCTCCTGCGGTACATCTTCAATTTTAACCTGCTTGCCATGCTCCTGGGTCGGGGCATAGATCATGCGGATTTTTTTCGAGCCCATGGTGCGGCGCACCACCGCCGGACGGCCAGCGGCCAGCGTTGGCTTGTGGACATAGAATTCGTCAGGGTTTACCGCACCCTGCACCACCATCTCACCCAGACCCCACGCGGAGGTGATAAACACCACCTGGTCGAAGCCGGATTCGGTATCAATGGAGAACATCACGCCGGATGAGCCCACGTCCGAGCGCACCATGCGCTGCACGCCAGCGGAGAGCGCCACGCCGCGATGGTCGTAGCCCTGGTGCACGCGATAGGAGATGGCGCGGTCGTTGAACAGGGAAGCAAACACGTGCTTCACCGCCACCAGCACCGCATCGTAACCCTGGACGTTCAGGAAGGTTTCCTGCTGTCCGGCAAACGAGGCGTCCGGCATATCTTCTGCGGTCGCAGAGGAACGTACGGCAAAGGAGGCCTGCGCGTCGTCAGCAGAGAGCTGGTTGTACGCGTCGTGAATGGCTTTTTCCAGTTCCGGCTGGAAAGGTGTGTCGATGATCCACTGGCGGATCTGCGCCCCGGCTTTGGCAAGCTCGGTGACGTCATCAATATCCGTTTTATCCAGCAGGTCGTAAATGCGCTGGTTAACACCGCTCTGGTCTAAAAACAGGTTAAAGGCATCGGCGGTGGTGGCAAACCCGTTCGGTACGGAGACACCCATACCTGACAGATTTGTAATCATTTCACCCAGGGAGGCATTTTTGCCCCCAACTCTGTCTACATCATTCATGCCGAGTTGGTTATACCAAAGCACCAGCGGTGACGAGCCATTGTTGGACATCGAAACAATCCTTTTGTGATATTTGATCGGAGTAAGTAACACCTGACTACGTATTTATACTGGCATATTTATTTCCGCTAAAAAAACGGTGAATCGTGTAAGCAATTTAAAATTTCAACTTTTCGGATACTTTCCCATCAACGATTAACCCGATGATTCCTCTATATTCAGCCAGAAACCCCAAAAATAAAGTCGCTATTTGAAAAATGAAATCCACTTTTCAGGAAAATCAAAAACAGCGTTTCATTCATAATTAGGATAAGTTCTTTGCTGTGTAATTTACTTTTTTAATTTATGCTTTCAGACAATTAGGTCTGATATTCAGGGTGAGTAAAATGGATAGTGCTGTCGATCGCCACGTTTTTTATATTTCTGATGGTACGGCGATCACCGCCGAGGTGCTGGGCCACGCGGTGATGTCGCAGTTTCCCGTCTCGATTAACAGCATCACGCTGCCGTTTGTTGAAAACGAGAGCCGCGCCAAAGCGGTGAAGGACCAGATTGACGCCATCTACCAGCAGACCGGCGTCCGCCCGCTGGTGTTCTACTCTATCGTGATCCCGGAGATTCGCTCCATCATTCTGCAAAGTGAAGGCTTCTGCCAGGATATCGTACAGGCGCTGGTGGCTCCGCTGCAAAGCGAGCTGAAGCTCGACCCGACCCCGATTGCCCACCGTACCCACGGGCTGAACCCCGGCAACCTGACCAAGTACGACGCGCGTATCGCCGCTATCGACTACACCCTCGCCCACGACGACGGTATTTCGCTGCGAAATCTCGACCAGGCGCAGGTGATCCTGCTTGGCGTGTCGCGCTGCGGCAAAACCCCGACCAGCCTTTATCTGGCGATGCAGTTTGGCATTCGCGCCGCAAACTACCCGTTTATCGCCGACGACATGGATAACCTGGTGCTGCCCGCCGCCCTTAAGCCGCTGCAGCACAAGCTGTTCGGCCTGACGATCAACCCGGAACGCCTTGCTGCCATCCGCGAGGAGCGCCGCGAGAACAGCCGCTACGCCTCCATGCGCCAGTGCCGGATGGAGGTCTCGGAAGTGGAAGCGCTGTACCGCAAAAACCAGATCCCGTGGCTGAACAGCACCAACTATTCGGTTGAAGAAATTGCCACCAAAATTCTGGACATCATGGGGCTTAATCGCCGCATGTACTAATATGCTAGTACATTAGCTCAGATTCAGGTATTATCATCTGCAACCACGGGGCGGTGTCGCCCCGAACTTGAAATCAGCAGGGATTGGTTTAAGGTGATGCCCATCACTTCCCGGTAGTCTGCCGATGAAGCAAAAATTTTCTGAGACATTCCATGAATAAAACCGATGAACTCCGCACTGCGCGCATTGACAGCCTGGTCACGCCGGCTGAACTGGCACAGCGGCATCCCGTTTCCGCCGCCGTCGCGGAACATGTGACGGCCTCCCGCCGCCGCATTGAAAAAATCCTGAACGGTGAAGACAAACGTCTTCTGGTAGTGATTGGGCCTTGCTCTATCCACGATCTGGATGCCGCGATGGATTATGCAAAACGACTTCAGGGACTGCGGGATAAGTACCAGCATCGCCTTGAGATCGTGATGCGCACCTACTTTGAAAAACCGCGTACCGTAGTCGGCTGGAAGGGGCTGATTTCGGATCCTGACCTGAACGGCAGCTATCGCGTTAACCACGGCATCGAGCTGGCGCGGAAGCTGCTTTTACAGGTCAACGAGCTGGGCGTTCCGACGGCGACCGAGTTTCTCGATATGGTGACCGGGCAGTTTATCGCCGATCTGATCAGCTGGGGCGCGATTGGCGCGCGCACCACCGAAAGCCAGATCCACCGTGAGATGGCCTCCGCCCTCTCATGCCCGGTCGGCTTCAAAAACGGGACCGATGGCAACACCCGTATCGCGGTTGATGCCATCCGCGCTGCCCGTGCCAGCCACATGTTCCTGTCGCCGGATAAGAGCGGTCATATGACCATCTACCAGACCAGCGGTAACCCTTACGGGCATATCATTATGCGCGGCGGAAAGAAGCCCAATTACCATGCCCAAGATATTGCGGCGGCCTGCGAAACGCTGGCCGAGTTCGACCTGCCGGAACATCTGGTGGTGGATTTCAGCCACGGCAACTGCCAGAAGCAGCATCGCCGCCAGCTGGACGTCTGCGATGAGATCTGCCAGCAGATCCGCAGCGGCTCGACCGCCGTTGCAGGGATTATGGCTGAGAGCTTTATCAAAGAAGGCACGCAGAAAATCGTTGCCGGACAGCAGATGGTTTACGGCCAGTCGATCACCGACCCGTGCCTGAGCTGGGAAGACAGCGAACTGCTGCTGGAGAAGCTGGCAGCTGCGGTAGATTCTCGCTTCTGATGTTATTGTCGGGTGGCGCTGCGCTTACCCGACCTACGATTGTGCCCTTCTCCCTCTCCCAGTGGGAGAGGGTCGGAGTGAGGGCATCAGACCGCACCTCACCCCCAAATTTGATCCCCTCACCCTTTTTTCACAAAAACGCTTGCCGTCAATTTGCAGTTTATTGATAATGATTATCATTGTTACATTGATTGTTATTTATATACATTATGTCACGTACGGATAACAGCGCGGCAACGCCAGCAAAAACAGACACAGCACCAGCCCTTACCGAGCGTCGCATTGACAGCAAAACCCTCCTCGGCGATGAGGGACGGGTCATTATCGAGCATGACGGACAGCGCTATCTTCTGCGCCAGACCCATGCCGGAAAACTGATCCTCACAAAATAAACAACACCTAAAAATACGCCAGCCACCCAGGTGATACCCAGGCAGCCAGCGCTTTTCACTTCTTATGGAGAGTTGCTATGCCACACCTGCCTTCCGCATCTTTACGTCCGTCATTTCTGGCGCTGGCGATTGTTAGCGCCCTGCCGGGCATCGCGTTCGCCGCCACAGACGACATTACCGTCACCGCCACGGGCAACGCCCGCAGCGCCTTTGAAGCGCCCATGATGGTAAGCGTGATTGACGCCAGCGCGCCGGAGAAACAAACCGCCAGCTCGGCGGCCGATCTGCTGCGTAACGTGCCTGGTCTGACGCTGGACGGCACTGGGCGCACCAACGGGCAGGACGTCAACCTGCGCGGCTATGACCGCCGCGGCGTGCTGGTGCTGGTTGACGGCGTGCGCCAGGGAACCGATACCGGCCACCTGAACAGCACCTTCCTCGATCCCGCGCTAATCAAACGTATCGAGGTGGTCCGCGGCCCGTCGGCCCTGCTGTACGGCAGCGGCGCGCTGGGCGGCGTGATCTCTTATGACACCGCCGATGCCAACGATCTGCTCGAACCGGGTAAAAACAGCGGCTACCGCGTGTTTGGAACGGGCGCGACGGGCGATCATAGCCTCGGGATGGGTGCCAGCGCCTATGGCCGCACCGATACGCTGGACGGTCTGGTCTCCTGGTCCAGCCGGGATCGCGGTGACATCCGCCAGAGCGACGGTGCTACCGCGCCTAACGACGAATCCATCAACAACATGCTGGCGAAAGGCAGCTGGAAAATCGACCCGGCCCAGACCCTGAGCGGCTCCCTGCGCTACTACAACAACGCCGCCCAGGAGCCAAAAAATCCGCAAACCACCGGGGCGGACAGCAGTAACCCGATGACCGACCGCTCCACCATCCAGCGCGATGCGCAGGTTGGCTACCACATTGCACCGGAAGGGTACGACTGGCTGGACGCCGACGCGAAGGTCTACTGGTCCGAAGCGCGCATTAATGCCCAGAACGTCGACGGCAGCGGTGAGTTTCGCAAGCAAACGACCAAAGGCGGCAAGGTGGAAAACCGCACCCGTCTGTTCAGCGACACCTTTGCAGCACACCTTCTGACCTACGGCGGGGAATACTATCGTCAGGAGCAGCATCCGGGCGGGGCAACCACCGGCTTCCCGGACGCGAAAATCGACTTCAGCTCCGGCTGGCTGCAGGATGAGATCACCCTGCGCGATCTGCCTGTTACCCTGCTGGGCGGCACGCGCTATGACAACTACCGCGGCAGCAGCGACGGCTACAAGGATGTGGATGCCGATAAGTGGTCATCCCGCGCCGGGTTAACCGTCAGCCCAACCGACTGGCTGATGCTGTTTGGCTCTTACGCGCAGGCCTTCCGCGCGCCGACCATGGGCGAGATGTATAACGACGCCAAACACTTCTCCATTGGCCGCTTCTATACCAACTACTGGGTGCCAAACCCGAACCTGCGCCCGGAAACCAACGAAACGCAGGAGTTTGGTTTTGGCCTGCGCTTTGACGATCTGATGCTTGCCAACGATGCGCTGGAGTTTAAAGCCAGCTATTTCGATACCAAAGCCAAAGACTATATCTCCACCACCGTCGATTTTGCCGCCGCGACCACCATGTCGTACAACGTCCCGAACGCCAAAATCTGGGGTTGGGATATGATGGCAAAATATTCGGCCGATCTCTTCAGCCTCGATCTGGCCTATAACCGCACGCGCGGGAAAGACACCGATACGGGCGAGTACATCTCCAGCATTAATCCGGACACCGTCACCAGCAGGCTGGATATCCCGGTGGCGCAAAGCGGGTTCTCCGTCGGCTGGATCGGCACCTTTGCCGATCGCTCAACCCACGTCAGCAGCAGCTACAGCAAGCAGCCGGGCTATGCGGTCAACGATTTCTACGTCAGCTATAAAGGCCAGGAGCAGCTCAAGGGCGTGACCACCACGCTGGTGCTGGGCAACGCCTTTGACAAAGCGTACTGGTCACCTCAGGGCATTCCGCAGGACGGTCGTAACGGCAAGATTTTCGTAAGCTATCAGTGGTAATTCCCTTCGGGGCAACTATTCAGAAGGAAGAGACAATGAATCACTACACGCGCTGGCTTGAGCTAAAAGAAGCCAATCCGGGTAAGTACGCGCGCGACGTCGCGGGGTTAATGAACATCAGTGAAGCAGAGCTGACCTTTGCCCGCGTAGGTCACGACGCCTGGCGACTGCGCGGTGAAATCCGCGAGATCCTGGGTGCGCTGGAGGCGGTGGGCGAAACCAAATGTATCTGCCGCAACGAATACGCCGTTCACGAGCAGGTCGGGAGATTTACCAACCAGCACCTGAACGGCCACGCCGGGCTGGTGCTGAACCCGCGCGCGCTGGATCTGCGCCTGTTCCTCAACCAGTGGGCGAGCGCGTTTCACATCAGTGAAGCCACCGCCCGCGGCGAGCGGCAGAGCATTCAGTTCTTCGACCATCAGGGCGATGCCCTGCTGAAGGTCTACGCCACGGATAATACCGACGTTTCAGCCTGGGGCGGCGTGCTGACCCGCTTTATCTTTGCCGAGAATCCTCCGCTGGCGTTGAAGATGGCCGATGCCCCGGCTCATGCAGAAAACGCAAATGCTGCTCTCGTGGATAGCGAGTGGCGCGCCATGACCGACGTTCATCAGTTCTTCAGCCTGCTCAAGCGCCATAACCTCAGCCGCCAGCAGGCGTTTCGCCTGGTGGGTGACGATCTGGCCTGCCGGGTAGAAAACACCGCGCTGGCGCAGCTCCTGGAGACGGCGCGTCGGGACGGTAACGAAATCATGGTCTTCGTCGGCAACCGCGGCTGCGTGCAGATCTTCACCGGCGCGGTGGAAAAGCTGGTGCCAATGAAAGGCTGGCTGAACGTCTTTAACCCAACCTTTACCCTGCATCTGCTTGAAGGATCCATTGCGGAAACGTGGGTCACGCGCAAGCCGACGGCTGACGGGCATGTCACCAGCCTGGAGCTGTTTGCCGCCGATGGAACGCAAATCGCCCAGCTGTACGGCCAGCGTACGGAAGGCGAACCGGAGCAGAGCCAGTGGCGCAGCCAGATTGACGCCTTAACGGCGAAAGGGCTGGCCGCATGAAACGGTGGCTTGCCCTGCTCAGCGCCCTGCCCCTGCTGGCGTTTGCTGCGCCGCAGGAGAAAATCGTTACCCTCGGCGGCGACGTCACCGAGATTGTCTACGCCCTCGGCGCGGCGTCTTCCCTGGTGGCTCGCGACAGCACCAGCCAGTGGCCGCAGGCGGCGAATTCACTGCCTGACGTGGGCTATCTGCGCCAGCTCAATGCGGAAGGGATCTTGTCCATGCGCCCCACGCTGGTGCTGGCCAGCGCTCAGGCGCAGCCGTCTCTGGCGCTAAAGCAGGTTGAGCAAAGCCACGTCAGGGTGATCGCTGTTCCTGCCAGTAACGACCTGAACGTCATTGACGAAAAGGTGCGGATCGTCGCTGAAGCGACGCACCGCGAGGCCGAGGGGGAGGTCCTGCGCAGCACCCTGCGCCAGGCGCTGTCGGCGCTTCCCGCGTCGCCGCTCAATAAGCGGGTGCTGTTTATTCTCAACCACGGCGGGATGACCGCCATGGCCGCCGGACAACAGACCGGCGCGGATGCGGCCATTCGTGCGGCGGGACTGCAGAACGCGATGCAGGGGTTTACCCGCTATCAGCCGCTGTCTCAGGAAGGCACGATCGCCAGCCGACCCGATCTGGTGGTGATTTCTCAGGACGGTCTCAACGCCCTGGGCGGTGAAGCAAATCTGTGGACGCTGCCCGGCCTGGCGCAAACCCCGGCGGGACGGAACAAGCAGGTGCTGGCGATTGACGATATGGCGCTGCTGGGCTTCAGCGTGCGAACGCCGGAAGCCATCCAGCAGCTGCGGGCCAAAGCGGAGCAACTGCCCTGATGTCCCGGCGAGTCGCCCTGTCATTATGGATGCTGGCCGCTCTGCTGGTCGTCACGACGCTGACGGCCAGCGGTATTGGCGCGCTGCGCCTGCCGATCGGCCTGCTGTGGAACGGCACCGACGAGGCGCTGCGTCAAATCTGGCTGACGATCCGCCTGCCTCGCGTGCTGCTGGCGCTGGCTATCGGCGGTTCACTGGCGCTGGCGGGCTGCGTGATGCAGGGGCTGTTTCGAAATCCGCTGGCGGACCCGGGACTGCTCGGCATCAGCAGCGGCGCGGCGCTCGCCGTTGCGCTGTGGGTGGTTCTTCCGCTCTCGCTGCCTGCACTGGTGATGCTGTATGCCCCGATGCTGGCGGCGTTTCTCGGCGCGCTGGCCGCCACCTTCGTGATTTTCCTGCTCAGCCGACAGCGTGACGCTTCCCTGTCGCGCCTGCTGCTGGTGGGAATTGCCATCAACGCCCTGTGCGGCGCGGCCGTCGGGGTGCTGTCATGGCTCAGCAATGATGCCCAGCTTCGCCAGCTTTCGCTCTGGGGAATGGGCAGCCTCGGCCAGGCGCAGTGGTCAACGCTGCTGGCCGTCGCGTCGCTGATGGTTCCCACCGCGCTCGCGATCTGGCGTCTGGCAGGCGCCCTCAACCTGCTGCAGCTGGGCGACGAAGAGGCACATTACCTCGGCGTGGAGGTTGCCGCCGTGCAGCGGATCCTGCTGTTGTGCAGCGCCCTGCTGGTGGCCGCTGCCGTTGCGGTCAGCGGCGTAATCGGCTTTGTCGGCCTGGTGGTGCCGCACCTGGTGCGCATGTGGCTGGGAGCCGACCACCGGGCCGTGCTCCCCGGCTCGGTGCTGGCCGGCGCGTTGCTTCTGCTGGTTGCCGATACGCTGGCGCGCAGCCTGGTCGCCCCGGCGGAAATGCCGGTCGGCTTACTGACCAGTCTTCTCGGCGCGCCGTGGTTTCTGTGGCTTATCTTTCGTCGCGGAGGTGCGCATGGCTGAACGCTATTGTGCTGAAAACCTTGTTTTTCGCGCCGGGCAACGCACGCTGATTAGCGACGTGTCGCTGACCTTATCTCAGGGCGAGCTGGTGGCGCTGATTGGCCCCAACGGCGCCGGAAAATCGACGCTGTTGCGGCTGCTGACCGGCTACCTTAAACCTGCGGGCGGACGATGCAGCCTGGCGGGCACACCGCTTGCGGCCTGGCAGCCTGAAACGCTCTCCCGCTACCGGGCGGTGATGCGCCAGAGCACACAGCTCGCATTTGACTGGCCGGTTGAGGCGGTCGTCGGTATGGGGCGAGCGCCCTGGACCCACACGCCCGAGGCGTCGGTTATTGAGGAGGTCATGGACGTCACCGGCTGTTTACCGCTGGCGGGCAGGCGGTTTGCCGCGCTCTCCGGCGGCGAGCAGCAGCGCGTTCAGCTCGCCCGCGCGCTGGCTCAGCTCTGGTGCGACGGCGCGCCGCGCGGCTGGCTGTTTCTTGATGAACCGACGTCTGCGCTCGATCTCTATCACCAGCAGCATCTGCTGCGCCTGCTGAAATCCCTGACCAGCCGGGGACATCTGCACGTGTGCGCGGTGCTGCACGACCTCAATTTAGCGGCGCTGTGGGCGGATCGCATCCTGCTGCTGCACGGCGGTAAAATCGTCTCCCAGGGGGAACCGGAAACCGTTTTGCAGGCCGATACGCTGGCGCGCTGGTACGGCGCGCAGGTTATCGTCGGCAGGCATCCGGCTCACGCCGCGCCGCAGGTGTTTCTCGCCCCCTGATTGGGCTGGTAAAAATCCTTCAGCGTTTCCAGCAGGGCATGCGCCGCCTTAGAGAGCTGCGTATGCCCCGGATGGATCGCCCCGATGCACTTTTCAATCGGCGGGTTATCAAGCGGGATACAGACCGCGCCCAGCGCCGTCATCTGCGCCTCGCAGAGCGCCGGGACGGCGCTGCCGCCCAGTCCGCTCGCAACCATTCGCCCGACCGTCACCAGTTGATGACTCTCCAGCGCCACGTCCAGCTTTCTGCCGCTTCGCGCCAGCTCCTCCTCCATCATCAGACGTACCGCCGACGGGCGCTGCAGGGTGATGAAATCCAGCGTCAGCAGATCTTCCCATGACAGGCGCTTCTTGCCTGCCAGCGGGGAATCTTTCGGCACAATAGCAACAAACCTGTCGAGGCCCAGCGGGGTAAACAGCAGGTTGTGCGTTGGCGCGGGCTCAAAGGCGATGCCCATCTCGACCCGCCCTTCCCGCACCATCTCTATCACCTGCTCGTTAATGACATCATGCACGGTGACGTTGATCCCGGCGTGGCGATCGCGAAACGCTTTTAGCACCTCGGGCAGGACATTCGCGGCAAACGACGGCATGGCCGCGACCGAGATTTTACCGCGCTGCAGGGTAAAGCACTGGTGCATCGCCTCTTCGACGTTATCCCAGTCGGCAAGCAGCTGACGCGCCATCGGCAAAAACGTCTCGCCCTCCTGCGTCAGCGCGACCTTACGCGTGCTCCGCTGCAGCAGCGGCCCGCCGAGCGCATCCTCCAGCGCTTTAATCGTCAGGCTCAGGGCCGGCTGGGAAAGATTCAGCCGTTCGCTGGCGTGCGCGAAATTGAGAGTGTGAGCTACCGCTAAAAACGCGCGTAACTGTTTGACACTCATTCTCATTTTTCATCCTGTTAACTAATTGAAAAAATTTAGTTAACAGGAAATTAATAAAAAAACCAAATGAGTGGGTCACAAATTCAAAATTAACAAATGAGTCGCCGCCCCTAATGATACCGCCACGGTTAAGAGGAGGAATGACGATGGCGGGACTGGATAAGCGCGTCGGCAGCTATGCGCAGGCGCTGGATGGGCTGACGGACGGAATGACCTTGCTGGCGGGCGGCTTCGGCCTGTGCGGGATTCCGGAGAACCTGATTGCAGAGGTCAGACGCCGTCGGGTGAAAGATCTGACGGTGGTATCAAACAACTGCGGCGTGGACGGTTTCGGTCTCGGGATACTGCTCGAAACGCGGCAGGTTCGCAAAGTGGTGGCCTCTTACGTCGGCGAGAACGCCCTGTTCGAGCGGCAGGTGCTGAGCGGCGAACTGGAGATTGAACTCACGCCTCAGGGCACGCTGGCGGAAAAGGTGCGCGCGGGCGGCGCGGGCATTCCGGCATTTTACACGGCCACCGGCTACGGCACGCCCGTGGCTGTCGGCAAAGACGTGCGCCAGTTTGCGGGAAAGCACTACATCCTCGAGGAGGCGATTACCGGTGATTTCGCGCTCATTAAGGGCTGGAAAGCGGACTGGTACGGCAACGTTGTCTATCGCCATACCGCGCAAAATTTCAATCCGCTGATGGCAACGGCGGGCCGGATAACGGTCGTCGAGGTGGAAGAGATAGTTCCCCCGGGCGAGCTGCCCCCGTCAGCCATTCATACCCCGGGAATTTACGTCGACAGGCTGATTGTCGGCCAGTTTGAAAAACGCATTGAACAGCGCACCCTGCGCGCGGAAGGAGTCTGACGATGTTAACCCGTGAACAGATGGCCATGCGCGTCGCCCGCGAGCTGCGCGACGGGTATTACGTCAACCTGGGGATCGGCATCCCTACCCTGGTGGCGAACTACATTCCGGACGGGATGGACGTGATGCTTCAGTCCGAAAACGGGCTGCTGGGGATGGGGGCTTTTCCTGACGAGCGGAGCCTTGACGCCGACATGATCAACGCCGGTAAACAAACCGTGACCGCGCGCACCGGCGCGGCCATTTTCGACTCGGCCCAGTCGTTTGCCATGATCCGCGGGGGTCATGTGGATCTGACCGTGCTGGGCGCGTTTGAAGTGGACGTCGAAGGCAATATTGCCTCGTGGATGATCCCCGGAAAGATGGTGAAGGGCATGGGCGGCGCGATGGATCTCGTGGCCGGGGCGCGGAACATCATTGTGGTGATGACCCACGCGTCGAAAAGCGGTGAATCAAAGCTGCTGCCGCGCTGCACGCTGCCGCTCACGGGCGCGGGCTGTATCCGTCGGGTCTTAACCGACCTCGCACTGCTGGAGATCGAGGACGGCGCGTTCATCCTGCGGGAATACGCCCCCGGCGTCAGTATCGACGAAATTGCGGCTAAGACGGCCGGGAAAATGATTGTGGCGGACGACGTTCGCGAGATGCGCTTCAACTGAGGACTCACGATGAAAGAAGTCATGATTGTCGGGGCAACGCGAACCCCCATTGGCAGTTTTCGCGGATCGCTATCGTCCCTTTCAGCGGTTGAGCTGGGGGCCGTAGCGGTGCGGCACCTGCTGGAGAACAGCGATCTTCGCGAAGAACAGGTAGATGAACTGATTTTCGGACAGGTGCTGACGGCGGGATGCGGACAAAACCCGGCGCGTCAGACGGCCATCGCCGCCGGATTACCCGTCAGCACGCCGGCGACAACGGTCAACCTGGTGTGCGGCGCGGGCCTAAAAGCGGTGCAGCTCGCCGCGCAGGCGATCCGCTGCGGCGACGCGGACGTGGCTATCGCTGGCGGTCAGGAGAGCATGAGCAACGCCCCCTATCTGCTGGACGGCGCGCGTTCAGGGCTGCGTTTTGGCCATACGGGCCTGCAGGACAGCATGATTACCGACGGCCTGTGGGACGCGTTCAACGATTACCACATGGGGATCACCGCTGAAAACGTCGCCCGGGAGAATGCCATTTCCCGCGAGCAGCAGGACGCCTTCGCCGCCCGGTCGCAGCACAAAGCGGCCTTTGCCATCGAAGCGGGTCGCTTTGACGCCGAGATAGCGCCGGTGACGGTAAAACAGGGCAAAAAACCGCCGCTTATCGTCAGCCGTGACGAACAGCCCCGGCCTGGCAGCACCGCTGAGCAGCTGGCGCAGCTGCGCCCCGCCTTTCTGCAGGCGGAAGGCACGGTTACGGCCGGAAATGCGTCAACGCTCAACGACGGTGCCGCCGCGGTGCTGCTGATGAGCGGCGAAAAGGCGCGGGAGAGCGGTTTGCCGATCCTCGGTCGCATCGTGAGCTACGCCGTGACGGGCGTTGACCCGTCGGTGATGGGCATCGGACCGGTCAGCGCCTGCCGGACGGCGCTGGCGCGGGCGGGCTGGACGCTCGATGACGTGGACCTCATTGAAGCCAATGAAGCCTTTGCCGCCCAGGCGCTGGCGGTGGGCAAGCAGCTCGGCTGGGATGAGCGTAGGGTGAACGTTAACGGCGGCGCTATCGCCCTGGGTCATCCGATTGGCGCCTCCGGCTGCCGCATCCTCGTGACGCTGCTGTACGAAATGCAGCGCCGTGACGTCAAAAAAGGGCTCGTCACCCTGTGCGTGGGCGGCGGGCAAGGCATTGCTCTGACCGTCGAGCGTTAAGCATCTCGTTGATACCCGAATAATAATTAAAGTGAGGAGTCGTAATGAGTGTGTTAATTGCCCTGGCGGCGCTGGCGCTGCTGATGCTGGCGGCCTATCGCGGATATAGCGTTATTTTATTTGCGCCGATTGCGGCGCTCGGCGCCGTGCTGCTGACCGATCCGGGTGCCGTCGGCCCGACGTTTACCGGTCTGTTTATGGAAAAGATGGTCGGCTTTGTTAAGCTCTACTTCCCGGTGTTCCTGCTGGGAGCCGTTTTCGGCAAGCTGATTGAGCTTTCCGGTTTCTCACGCTCCATCGTCGCCGCCGCGATTCAGATCCTCGGTCGTCGCCACGCTATTCCGGTGATCGTCCTGGTGTGTGCGCTGTTAACCTACGGCGGCGTGTCGCTGTTCGTGGTGGCGTTTGCGGTTTACCCTTTTGCCGCGGAGCTGTACCGCCAGAGCGGCATCCCTAAGCGGCTGATCCCGGCCACCGTGGCGCTGGGGGCGTTTTCGTTTACCATGGACGCCCTGCCCGGCACGCCGCAGATCCAGAATATCATCCCCACCAGCTTCTTTGGCACGAACGCCTGGGCAGCGCCGTGGCTGGGGCTTATCGGCTCTCTGTTTATTATCATCTTTGGCCTGCTCTGGCTGGAACGCCAGCGTCGTAAGGCGTTCAATAACAACGAGGGCTACGGCACGGATCTGAAAAATGAACCCGAGACGCCGGATAACATTAACCTTCCGCACCCGCTGATTGCTATCTCCCCGCTGCTTGTGGTGGGCATACTGAACCTGCTGTTTACCCGCTGGATCCCCGGCTGGTACGGCACGACCCACGAGCTGACTCTGCCAGGCCTGGCGAAACCTGTTGTGACCGAGGTGGGCAAGATCACCGCCATCTGGGCCGTCGAGGCGGCGCTGATCTCCGGTATCGTGCTGGTGCTGATTTTTGGCTTTCGCAATATCCGGGGGCGTCTGGCTGAAGGCAGCCGGACCGCGGTGAGCGGTGCCATTCTGGCGGCGATGAATACCGCCTCGGAATACGGTTTCGGCGCGGTGATCGCCGCCCTGCCCGGGTTCCTGGTGTTATCCAAAGCGCTGGCGGCTATCCCGAATCCGCTGCTGAATGAGGCCATCAGCGTGACGGTGCTTGCGGGGATCACCGGCTCTGCGTCGGGCGGGATGAGTATTGCCCTCGCCGCCATGTCCGACTCGTTTGTCGCCGCCGCCCACGCCGCCAATATCCCTCTTGAGGTGCTGCACCGCGTGGCCTCGATGGCGAGCGGCGGGATGGATACGCTGCCCCATAACGGCGCGGTGATTACCCTGCTGGCGATTACCGGCCTGAGCCATCGTCAGGCCTACGGCGGCATTTTCGCTATCACCCTCATTAAAAGTCTGGCAGTGCTTTTTGTCATTGCCGTGTTCTATCTGACCGGCATTGTGTAAGGAGAGAAAGATGAATCTGAACGGTAAGACCGCGCTGGTGACGGGCTCGACCAGCGGCATTGGACTTGGGATCGCCCGCGTGCTGGCGAAGGCCGGGGCGCAGCTGATCCTCAACGGTTTCGGCGACAGCGAATCAGCAAGAGAAGAGATTGCGCAGCTGGGCAAAAAGCCGGGCTATCACGATGCGGACCTGCGTGACGTGCTGCAAATTGAAGCCATGATGCGCTACGCCGAATCGCAGTTTGGCGGCGTGGACATTCTTGTCAACAACGCCGGGATACAGCATGTCGCCCCGGTTGATGCGTTTCCGGTGGAGAAATGGAACGACATTATCGCCATTAATCTCTCGTCGGTGTTTCACACCAGCCGGCTGGCGCTGCCTTCCATGCGCGAGAAAAACTGGGGGCGCATCATCAATATCGCCTCCGTTCACGGGCTGGTCGCGTCAAAAGAGAAGTCAGCCTACGTGGCCGCCAAGCATGGCGTAGTGGGCTTTACGAAATCGCTGGCACTGGAAACCGCGCGCACCGGCATTACCGCCAATACGATTTGTCCCGGCTGGGTGCTGACCCCGCTGGTGCAGCAGCAAATCGACAAACGTATCGCTGAGGGCATCCCGCCGGAGCAGGCTCGCGATAGGCTTCTGGCAGAGAAACAGCCTTCGGGCGAGTTTGTCACCCCGGAGCAGCTGGGTGAACTGGCGCTGTTTTTGTGCAGCGAGGGCGCCGTGAACGTTCGTGGCGCCGCGTGGAATATGGATGGCGGCTGGGTTGCGCAGTAATTTTTGCCGGGTAAGGCGACGCCGCCACCCGGCAAAATCTCTAACTTGAGCAGCTGACCTCCAGCCGCTTGCCCCAGTCAGGCGGGCGGCTGACGTAGTCATCATCCCGGTCGGCAAACGGCGTGCGCAGCGCCACATGCAGGCGGTGTAGCTCGTCGTATTCACCCTGCTCAGCCTGTTCAATCGCCCGCTGCGCCAGCCAGTTGCGCAACACCATTGCGGGGTTCGTCGCGTTCATCTGCGTCTGGCGAGTCGCGTCATCCACCTGTTCCTGCCGCAGCCGCGCGCGGTACGATGCAAACCAGTCGTCAAACGCCTGTCTGTCAATAAACTCATCGCGCAGCGGCGAGGCGGCGCTGTGCTGCTCCGTCTGTCCTAGCATCCGGAAGGTGCGGGTATAATCGCTGCCCTCGCGCGCCATGAGGGCAAACAGGCTATTGAGGATGTCGTTATCGCCCCTCTCCTGGGTCACCAGCCCCAGCTTGTTGCGCATCAGCGTGCCATATTCCCGCAGAAAAATGTCCTGATAGCTGTCGAGCGCATCATTGAGGGCATCTACGTCGATGAACGGCGACAGGGTTTGCGCAAGCCGCTGCAGGTTCCACAGGCCGACCGCTGGCTGATTATCAAAGCTGTAACGTCCCTGATAGTCGGAGTGGTTGCAGATATAGCCAGGCTGATAATCGTCCAGGAAACCAAACGGACCGTAATCAAAGGTCAGCCCGAGGATCGACATGTTGTCCGTATTCATGACGCCATGCGCAAAGCCCACCGTTTGCCAGCGGGCAATCAGGCTTGCGGTACGGGCAACCACATCCCTGAACCAGAGAACGTATTTGTCCGCTTCGTCCTGCAAATGCGTCCAGTGGTGACGAATGGCAAAGTCAGCCAGCTGGCGAACCTTGTCCGGCTCGCGGCGATAGTAAAAGTGCTCAAAATGGCCGAAGCGCAAATGACTTTGCGCGATACGCATCAGCATTGCCCCTTTTTCCACCGTTTCGCGCGCTACCGGCGTATCGCTGGTGATAATCGACAGCGCGCGCGTAGTGGGAATCCCCAGGGCATGCATCGCTTCGGACGCCAGGCACTCGCGAATCGTTGAACGCAGCACCGCGCGCCCGTCGCCCATTCGCGAATAGGGAGTAAGGCCTGCGCCTTTCAGGTGCCAGTCAACCGTTCCCCCGTTAGGAAGCCGTTGTTCGCCGAGCAGGATCCCCCTGCCGTCGCCCAGCTGTCCCGCCCAGACGCCAAACTGGTGGCCGCTATAGACCTGAGCCAGAGGTTGCATCCCGGCGAGAAGCGTTTCCCCGCCCCAGACGCCTGCGACTTCTGAACGCTGAAACAGCTCAGGCGGAATGGCCAGCTCTTCTGCCAGCAAATCGTTATGCCAGATAAGGCGTGAATTTTGTAACGGTGTTGGTTTGAGTGCGGTGTAAAAGCCAGGCAACTCGTCATGCCAGTGAGCAGTAAAAGACAGGGTCATAAGTCCTCCTGCTTTTAGTGTAGAGGGTTTATCCGGACTTAAACACGGGCGAAAGAAAGGGTTATCGCTGCTGAACCAGCGATGTAACGTGCTCCGCAGAGACGGCTGGCCAGAGTGCGCCCTGCATGGCGCCAACATTAAAGGACAAAACGCGTTGCAACAGGCCGTGGTCGTCAATGCCTGAGACAATCACTGACTGGCAGTGCGGTGTGATTTGCCAGAGGATGGCGCGCATAAAAGGCTCAAAAGAGAGCTCCGGGGCACGCTGCTGAATGAAGCCTTTGTCGAGAATAACCCGTTTAAATAATCCATCATAGACCGCTTTGAGCGATGCGGCGCCTGCGCCAAAGTTTGCCAGGACCAACGGGAAATGGATTGCCATTCTCGCCAGCTGCAGATCGTCCTTTCCGTTATTTAAACCTGGATAATTCTCATTAACAGTAAACTCAAGAAACGGGTAACGCTCAAGGATTGAAACAGCGTTTCCATTACTTAATAAAAACTCAACTATTGCAGGTGTAATATTGATCCATGCAATTAACTGATGCTGAATAAAAAACAGTTTACAGGTATCAAGCAATTGCAATTTTTCGTTAAACAGCACTAACTCTTCAGCTGCTGAAAGCCGAGGGATAACAAGCTCAGTGGGGATCCGCACATCGCTGCCGACGCCAGTAAAGTTAACCAGAACCTCTAAACCTTTAAGCTCCCCTGCGCTATTACGAGCAGGCAGAAGCAGCAGTTCAGACTGGTAAGCATTATCTAGCGTAATAATCATTGCACTCGCTCCACATTAAAGATGAGAGAGGACATCCTGGAGCAATTGCCGACACAATTCCACTGTCTTGATTTTAATAAGATTAATTTCATTAGTTCCGTATTTATTTTCAGATTTATCCCTGAATCTAAATTAATTTTATCCTGGTTGTCGAATAATAGCCAGTTTTAGATAAAACAGACACATGCAGGATTCGCTAATTTTAGATAAATTTAACTTTAAGCATCTTATTTGAGAAAAAACGGCATGATTTATTAGATACCATGCCGTCATAAGAGAAGTGTCTGACAAAGACTATATACGTCGAGCCTGCCAGAAATTTTTACGCCAGTAAACATTATCAAGAGAAGAGCGCATCACGCCGCGGCTTGTCGAGGCGTGAATGAACTGATTGTCTGTATCATATATCCCCACATGAAGACCGCTTTCACCCGATCCGGTTTTGAAGAAAACCAGGTCCCCGGGCAGAAGATCGTCTTTATCAATTTCAGTGCCTATTTCTGCCTGTTTGCGCGTTTCGCGCGGGAGCTGTAAATCAAACTTATCGCGAAACGTCATCAGCACGAAGCCGGAGCAATCCACGCCGCCGCGGCTCATGCCGCCGTAGCGATAAGGCGTGCCGCGCCAGTTGCTCAGCTGATCGTTGAGGCTGGCAATGACGGTGATCGAATCTGAAAGCCGTGGGTTAGGCGGCGGCGCACGATGGCTACTGCATCCCGCAAGAAAAAGTGCGGCCATCAGGAGAAACCAGAATCGCATTTTCAGACGAATCCTCTGCTTTTTTTGTTCTTTTCGTAATTTAGCGTGCAATTGTGCGAAGAGGCAAGAAACGGTTACGTCTGCCCGGTAGAAATCAGCATCTTATGTCCCTCAATATCCAGCCTGCGGAACGACATGTTGTACGCGCGGGCAAGATGGGGCGGCGTAAGAACCCGATCCCGCGCGCCGCTGGCGATCATCTTTCCCTGCGACAGCAGCCACACCCGGTGGGCATGACGCAGGGTGTGGTTGAGGTCATGACTGCTCATCACCACGGCGATACCTTTTCGGCTCAGGGTGCTTAACAGCGTATCCAGTGCCGCCTGCTGCGCCACGTCCAGACCGCTCATGGGTTCATCGAGAAGCAGCATTCGCCCGTAAGGATTACCTGCCGGGTGGATCTGAAGAATGACCGCCGCCAGACGTACCCGCTGCCACTCTCCGCCGGAAAGCTGGCTGGCATGCCGGGACAGTTTATCTTCCAGCCCCAGGGCCGCGGCAACGTCCGTCAGCAGTGCCGTCTGTTGTTTGTCGTGCAAATGCAGCATCAGATAGTGCCAGACCGGCATCGCAAAGGGCGGCACCTGCTGCTGCACGAGGTAACTGCGCCGATGCGCCAGCGAGACCGGTGACCAGTCGGCGAGCGTATGCTCCAGCAGCGTTATCTGCCCTTCTCCGTCGGTCATGCCTGCCATCCGTGCCAGCAGCGTGCTCTTCCCTGCTCCGTTTGGCCCGACAAGATGCAGAATTTCTCCCGCATTGATGGTACCGGTTATCGGCTCCAGACGTCCCCTCTCGGCAACGTCCGTGAGCTGCATCAGCAACGACATTATTTCGCCAGCGCCAGCTTGATCGATTCCATAACGATCGGATCCTCAGGGGTCATATCCGGCGAAAAACGCTGAACGACCTGGCCGTCGCGGCCAATCAGGAATTTTTCAAAATTCCACAGGATATCGTCCGGGTAAAGCGGCGCGCGGCCTTTGCTGGCCATGCGTTCATAAAAACCGCTTCCTTCCGGCGCAACGGCCTTCGGCGCGGCAGCGATCAGCTTCGCATACAGCGGATGGCGGTCTTCGCCGTTGACATCGATTTTGCTGAACATCGGGAACGTCACGCCATAGGTGGTGCTGCAGAAGGTTTTAATCTCCTCTTCGCTGCCCGGCTCCTGCCCCAGGAACTGATTGCACGGGAAGCCCAGCACGGTGAAACCGTCTTTCTCCCAGGCCTTCTGAATGTTCTCCAGCTGCTCGTACTGCGGCGTCAGGCCACATTTCGATGCCACGTTGACGATAAGCAGCACGTTGCCTTTGTAGCCTTCCAGCGTGGTGTTATCGCCATCAATGGTGGTCACTTCAGTATTCAGGATATCTGACTGCATAGCATTCCCTCAGGTTGTCTTACGGCTTGTTGATTTAACGTCCAGCTTTTAATAGTAGCCAGATAAACACCGGCGCGCCCAGCGTAGCGGTCACCACGCCAATCGGCAGCTCTGCGGCCGTCAGGGCAAGCCGGGCGATGATATCGGCCACCAGCAGCGTGACGGCACCGGCAATCGCCGCGCCCGGAAGCAGGGTCCGATGGTCCGTGAGGCCACACAGGCGCAGCATATGCGGAATAACCAGCCCGATGAAGCCGATCGCGCCCGCCAGAGCCACGCTGACGCCGACCAGCCAGCCAATGGCTATTACCAGCACATTACGCCAGAACCCAATCGGCATGCCGAGCTGGCGGGCAGAGGTTTCACCCAGCGCGAGCATATTCAGCGGCTGCGCCTGCAGGGTAGCCCACACGATAACCGGTACCAGCAGCACCATCAGCCAGCCCTGGTGCCAGTCAACGCCTCCAAAGCCGCCCATCATCCAGTACATCAGCTGACGCAGGTCAAAGGATGTTGAGAAGTAGACCGCCCAGGTCATCAGCGCGCTGCAGATAATCCCCAGCGCCACGCCGGCAAGCAGCAGACGGCTGGTCGATAAGTGCCGTCTGGCGAAACGAAGAAGGATCGCGGTGATTAGCAGCGCGCCGAGGATAGCGCTCAGGCTAATACTCCATCCGGAGAGTTCTCCTCCGCCGAGCATTACCGCCGCAATCAGGCCTACGCCTGCGCCGTTTGACACGCCGAGCAGCCCGGGCTCCGCCAGAGGGTTATCAAACAACGCCTGCATTATGGTACCGCACAGCGCCAGCGCGGCGCCGACCAGAACCACCGCGACGGTGCGCGGCAGGCGAATTTGCCAGACGAAGAGCTGCCCGTCCGGCCCCCACCAGCTTTCAGGCCCGATCCATCTGTCGCCCGCGCAGAGGCTCACGCCTGCGGCGACAATGAGCAACAGCACCAGCAAAAACAGGCGACGCTTATCGGAACGGTGCTGGCGATGGGCATAATCAAGCATGTGTACGGTTTTAGTAGCGTGAGATGTAATTGATTTTACGGCGGGTTTGCCGGAGAGCGCAAAGAAAAAAGGCCGCGTGGGCGGCCTTTTTAGTTAGTTCATATTACTCTGCTTTGGGCGTTGCGTTTTCGACACGGCTTTTTAACTTCTGGCCGGGTCTGAAGGTCACCACGCGGCGGGCTGTAATGGGAATATCTTCCCCCGTCTTCGGGTTGCGGCCCGGACGTTGGTTTTTGTCTCGCAAATCAAAATTGCCAAAACCGGAGAGTTTTACCTGCTCACCATTTTCCAGAGCACGACGGATCTCTTCGAAAAACAGCTCTACCAGCTCTTTGGCATCCCGTTTGCTAAGCCCAAGCTTATCAAACAGATATTCTGACATTTCAGCTTTTGTAAGCGCCATAGGTTCAATCCCTCAATGATGCCTGGAATCGCTCTTTTAATGCCTCTACACATTTGGCGACGGTAGCGGCAATCTCCTCTTCTTCGAGTGTACGGCTGGTATCCTGAAGGATAAGGCTAATAGCGAGGCTCTTGAAACCTTCTGCTACGCCCTTGCCGCGGTACACGTCAAATAAGTTTACGCCAACTACCTGATTTACGCCAACTTTCTTACATTCGGCCAAAATATCTGCTGCAGGCACATTTTCCGCGACCACAACCGCGATATCACGGCGGTTTGCCGGGAAGCGGGAGACGTCCTGAGCCTGAGGAATAACGCGGTCAGCCACCGGGTTCCATTCCAGCTCGAACACGATGGTACGGCCGTTCAGGTCCAGCTTACGCTCCAGCTCAGGGTGAACAACCCCAATAAAACCAACGCGTTTGCCGTCTAAATAGATAGCTGCGCTCTGGCCAGGATGCAGGGCCGGGATAGCTTCTGCGCGGAATTCAATTTCAGATAATTTACCGGTCAGATCCAGAATCGCTTCCAGTTCGCCCTTCATATCGTAGAAATCAACCGTGCCTTTTGCCAGGTCCCAGTGCTCTTCATAGCGGTTGCCGCTGATGGCGCCAGCCAGCATGAGATCCTGACGGATGCCTAAATTTGCCTGATTATCCGGTACAAAGCGCAAACCGCTTTCGAAAATTCGCACGCGGTTTTGCTGGCGATTCTGGTTATAAACGACAGTGCCCAGCAGGCCCGTCCACAGAGACAGACGCATCGCGGACATTTCGCTGGAGATTGGGCTTGGCAGGATCAGCGCCTCCTGACCTGGGTGGATCAGCTGCTGCAGCTTTGGATCAACGAAGCTGTAGGTGATCACTTCCTGGTAGCCTTTGTCGTTCAGCATGGTTTTCACCCGCTTCAGGGACAGGTCGGCTTCACGGTGGGTGCCCATTACCAGACCCGCCTGGACAGGCTCGTCAGGGATGTTGTTGTAGCCGTAAACGCGGGCCACTTCTTCCACCAGATCTTCTTCAATTTCCATGTCGAAACGCCATGATGGCGCAACGGCTTTCCACTCGTCCTGGCCTTCGGTCACTTCACAGCCCAGACGTTTCAGGATGTCGGTTACCTGCGCATCGGCAACGTGATGGCCAATCAGGCGATCCAGCTTGCTGCGGCGCAGGGTGATGCTCGCACGCTTCGGCAGGGTCGCTTCGTTGGTGACGTCAATAACCGGGCCCGCTTCACCGCCGCAGATGTCGATCAGCAGGCGGGTCGCACGTTCCATCGCTTTATACTGCAGAGCAGGGTCAACGCCGCGCTCGTAGCGGTGAGAGGCATCGGTATGCAGGCCGTGACGGCGTGCGCGACCGGTGATGGAGAGCGGGCTGAAGAACGCGCATTCCAGCAGGACGTTTTGCGTCTCGTCGTTGACGCCTGAGTGCTCGCCACCGAAGATACCGCCCATTGCCAGCGCTTTGCTGTGGTCCGCAATCACCAGGGTGTCGGCGTTCAGTTTGGCTTCGCTGCCGTCCAGCAGAACCAGGGTTTCGCCCTCTTTCGCCATGCGCACAACGATGCCGCCGTCGATACGGTCTTTATCGAACGCGTGCATTGGCTGGCCCAGCTCCAGCAGAACGTAGTTGGTCACGTCGACCACTGCGTCGATAGAGCGAATACCGCAGCGGCGCAGCTTCTCTTTCATCCACAGCGGGGTTGGCGCTTTCACGTTAATGCCTTTCACGACGCGACCGAGGTAGCGCGGGCAAGCATCCGCAGCGTCAACCTGAATAGGCAGCACGTCACTGATGGTCGCTTCAACCGGCGCGATTTCCGGCGCGTTCAGTTCGGTCTGGTTCAGCACGGCCACGTCGCGCGCCACGCCGATGATACCTAAGCAGTCGGCACGGTTTGGCGTGACGCTGATTTCAATGGTGTTGTCATCAAGCTTCAGGTATTCACGGATATCGGTGCCGACTGGCGCATCCAGCGGCAGCTCAATGATGCCGTTATGATCGTCGGAAATACCCAGCTCGGAGAAGGAGCACAGCATGCCTTCAGACGGCTCGCCGCGCAGCTTAGCCGCTTTAATTTTGAAATCGCCCGGCAGCACTGCGCCGACGGTCGCCACGGCCACCTTCAGGCCCTGACGGCAGTTTGGCGCACCGCAGACGATATCCAGCAGACGGTCACCGCCCACGTTTACTTTTGTTACGCGCAGTTTGTCAGCGTTAGGGTGCTGACCGCACTCGACTACTTCGCCGACGACCACGCCGTTGAAGGTTCCGGAAACCGGCTCAACACCGTCCACTTCCAGACCCGCCATGGTGATCTGGTTAGAAAGCGCGTCGCTGTCCAGCGTGGTGTTCACCCACTCGCGTAACCACAGTTCACTGAATTTCATTGTTCTGTCCTGCCCTTATTTAAACTGTTTGAGGAAACGCAGATCGTTTTCGAAGAATGCACGTAAGTCGGTCACGCCGTAGCGCAGCATAGTCAGGCGCTCCATGCCCATGCCGAAGGCAAAGCCGGAGTAAACTTCCGGATCGATACCCACGTTGCGCAGCACGTTTGGATGCACCATGCCGCAGCCCAGCACTTCCAGCCATTTGCCGTTTTTACCCATCACGTCAACTTCCGCAGACGGTTCGGTAAACGGGAAGTAGGACGGGCGGAAACGAACCTGCAGATCTTCCTCAAAGAAGTTGTTCAGGAAATCGTGCAGCGTGCCCTTCAGGTTGGTGAAGCTGATGTTTTTATCAACAATCAGACCTTCCATCTGGTGGAACATTGGAGTGTGGGTCTGATCGTAATCGTTACGATAGACGCGGCCCGGCGCGATAATGCGGATTGGCGGCTCCTGATCCTTCATGGTACGGATCTGAACGCCGGAGGTCTGAGTACGCAGCAGACGCGTAGCGTCGAACCAGAAAGTGTCGTGGTCAGCGCGTGCCGGATGATGGCCAGGAATGTTCAGGGCGTCGAAGTTATGGTAATCATCTTCGATTTCCGGGCCAGTCGCCACGGTAAAGCCGAGCTCACCGAAGAAACTTTCAATGCGATCGATGGTGCGGGTAACCGGATGCAGACCACCGTTTTCGATACGACGACCCGGCAGAGAAACGTCGATCGTCTCTGCGGCCAGACGCGCATTCAGCACCGCGCTTTCCAGCTCGGCTTTGCGCGCGTTCAGCGCCTGCTGTACCTGCTCTTTGGCTTCGTTAATCACCGCACCCGCTGCCGGGCGTTCTTCTGCCGGCAGCTCACGCAGGGTTGTCATCTGAAGGGTCAGGTACCCTTTCTTCCCAAGATATTCGACGCGGACATTGTCTAACGCGGCAACATCTGAGGCCTGATTAATGGCGACTGTTGCACTGGCAACCAGCTCTGCGAGATGTGACATGATTTTCCTCATTATGTCGGTGCAGACACCGATTTGGTGGAGTTATTCTCTCAAATTCAGGCACAAAAAAAGCCTCCATCGGGAGGCTTATCTGGCGCTGTTTTTCGTTTCATCTTTCACGCGCTAGCCTCCTGAAATCAGGTGCTAAAGTAAAAGAAGAAGCGGAAAATAGCAGCATTCATGCTTGCGTTACCTTGTCTGGTAAAAACCGTTAAGACCTTATTGAAAAGCCTGGACGGATAAATGTCAATCTTCTGATGGTGTTAAATGAAAAGAGGGAGCAAAGCCCCCTCTTTCAACTGGCTTATGCCAGTGCTGCTTTCGCTTTTTCGACCAGAGCGGTGAACGCTACTTTGTCGAATACTGCGATGTCAGCCAGGATCTTACGGTCGATTTCAACAGAAGCTTTTTTCAGGCCGTTGATGAATTTGCTGTAAGAAATACCGTTCTGACGTGCTGCTGCGTTGATACGCGCAATCCACAGTTGACGGAACTGACGCTTACGCTGACGACGGTCACGGTAAGCGTACTGACCTGCTTTGATAACAGCCTGGAAGGCAACGCGGTAAACGCGTGAACGCGCACCGTAGTAGCCTTTAGCTTGTTTCAAAATTTTCTTGTGACGTGCACGTGCAATTACACCACGTTTTACGCGAGCCATATGTGCTCTCCTGTATCTATATTCTTAGTAAAAAAATTAAACGTTAACGGCTTATGCGTACGGCAGGCACGCGATAACCAGACCCAGATCGCCTTTAGAAACGAGGCCTTTTGGACGCAGGTGACGTTTACGCTTAGTAGATTTTTTGGTCAGAATATGACGCAGGTTTGCGTGCTTACGCTTAAATCCACCACCACCGGTTTTTTTGAAGCGCTTAGCAGCACCGCGTACGGTCTTAATTTTTGGCATCTTAATAACTTCCACTTCGCATTGTTAAATAAACGAAACATAGGCGAACAAAACCTATGAAACCCGAAGGCTCCACAGGTTTTGCTGCTTGAAGGCCTTACTGTTTCTTCTTAGGAGCGAGCACCATGATCATCTGGCGGCCTTCGATCTTCGTAGGGAAGGATTCGACTACTGCCAGTTCACTCAGATCGTCACGGACGCGGTTAAGCACTTCCATACCAATCTGTTGGTGGGCCATCTCACGACCACGGAAACGCAGTGTGATCTTGGCCTTATCGCCATCTTCCAGAAAGCGAATCAGGCTGCGGAGTTTTACCTGATAATCGCCATCGTCGGTACCAGGACGGAATTTGATTTCCTTAACCTGGATAACTTTTTGCTTCTTCTTCTGTTCCTTAGAAGACTTACTCTTTTCATAAAGGAACTTGCCGTAGTCCATGATACGACAAACTGGCGGTTCGGCGTTAGGGCTGATTTCAACTAAATCTACTCCAGCTTCTTCAGCTTTTTCGATCGCTTCTCTCAGACTCACAATCCCCAGTGGTTCACCTTCAAGATCTGTTAAGCGAACTTCCTGGGCGCGAATCTCGCCATTGATACGATTCGGACGTGCCGTTTGAACTCGTTTTCCGCCTTTAATACCTTATTCCTCCAGTTGTTGAAGACTGCGGCTGCGAATCTCTTGTTGCAGCTTCTCAATCACTTCACTTACGTCCAGGCTGCCCAGGTCTTTACCACGGCGGGTGCGAACGGCGACTTTGCCTGCTTCCACCTCTTTATCACCACAGACCAACATATACGGGACACGACGTAAAGTGTGCTCGCGGATTTTAAAGCCAATCTTCTCATTTCTCAAGTCTGCTTTTACGCGAATGCCCGCATTTTGTAGTTTCTGCGTCAATTCTTTAACGTAATCCGCCTGAGAATCGGTAATGTTCATCACCACGACCTGCACTGGCGCAAGCCAGGTTGGGAAGAAGCCAGCGAACTCTTCGGTCAGGATGCCGATGAAGCGTTCCAGAGAACCGAGAATTGCACGGTGAATCATTACCGGTACCTGACGCTCGTTGTCTTCGCCAACATAAGAGGCGCTTAAACGCTGCGGCAGGGAGAAGTCCAGCTGTACAGTACCGCACTGCCATGCGCGATCGAGGCAGTCATACAGGGTAAATTCAATTTTCGGACCGTAGAATGCGCCCTCGCCCAGCTGGTATTCGAACGGAATGCCGTTCTCTTCCAGCGCCACGGCGAGATCCGCTTCTGCGCGATCCCATGTCTCATCGCTACCGATACGTTTTTCCGGACGCGTTGAGAGTTTGACGACGATCTTCTCGAAGCCAAAGGTGCTGTACATATCGTAGACCATACGAATACAGGCGTTAACTTCGTCACGAACCTGATCTTCAGTACAGAAGATATGCGCATCATCCTGAGTAAAGCCACGAACACGCATCAGACCGTGCAGCGCACCTGATGGCTCGTTACGGTGGCAGCTACCGAACTCCGCCATACGCAGCGGCAGGTCGCGGTAGGATTTCAGACCCTGGTTGAAGATCTGAACGTGGCCCGGGCAGTTCATTGGCTTGATGCAGTATTCACGGTTCTCAGACGAGGTGGTGAACATCGCATCTTTGTAGTTGTCCCAGTGGCCGGTTTTTTCCCACAGCACACGGTCCATCATGAACGGGCCTTTCACTTCCTGATACTGGTACTCTTTCAGCTTGGAGCGTACGAAAGTTTCCAGTTCACGGAAGATAGTCCAGCCGTCGTTATGCCAGAACACCATACCCGGCGCTTCTTCCTGCATGTGGTACAGGTCAAGCTGCTTACCGATTTTACGGTGGTCACGCTTCGCCGCCTCTTCCAGGCGCAGCAGGTATGCGTTCAGGGCTTTTTTATCAGCCCACGCGGTACCATAAATACGCTGCAACATCTTGTTGTTGCTGTCGCCACGCCAGTAGGCGCCCGCGATCTTCATCAGCTTAAAGTGATGACAGAAGCGCATGTTCGGCACGTGCGGTCCACGGCACATGTCGACGTATTCTTCGTGATGGTACAAGCCAGGCTTGTCATCATGCGAAATGTTCTCGTCAAGAATAGAGACTTTATAGCTCTCGCCGCGCTTCACGAAGGTTTCACGCGCTTCGTGCCAGCTGACTTTCTTCTTGATGACGTCATAGTTCGTTTCGGCGAGCTCGTGCATGCGTTTTTCGAGCGCGTCGATATCTTCCTGAGTCAGGGTGTGGTCAAGGTCAACGTCATAGTAGAAACCGTTGTCGATAACCGGACCGATCGCCATTTTGGTGTTTGGCCACAGCTGTTTGATGGCATGGCCTAACAGGTGCGCGCAGGAGTGACGAATGATCTCCAGACCTTCTTCGTCTTTCGCAGTGATGATTGCAAGCGTCGCATCGTTTTCGATCAGATCGGAAGCATCCACCAGCTCACCGTTAACGCGGCCAGCGATAGTCGCTTTCGCGAGACCAGGACCAATGTCCAGGGCTACATCCATTGGGCTAACAGCACGGTCGAAATGGCGTTGGCTGCCATCAGGAAGAGTAATTACAGGCATTTTATATCCTTATTTGCAGTGATGCCCCACACATAAGAGCATATACAAAGAAAATAATCGTGATTTGACAATAGATTACGACACCATCTGACCAACAATCGTCAAATTGGTTCGTCATCATTCACCAGCCGAATTCAGATTAATGTGGATTTACGGCAAGCGACGTAATGTTAACACTAACGGAAAGGAGATTGCACCCTCTGCGACCAGATTGATGGGCTGGCGCTTTCGCACGAATTTGCAGGTTGCTTCTCCCCTGCGCTCGCATTTCGAAGATGCTGGGCTACTCTTGAACAGGTCTTTAAACCCAAAGGTGCATACCATGAACGTATCCAGTAGAACGGTTGTGATATTGAACATCCTTTCCGCCACAGGTTTATTGTTAATTCTCGCCGAACGATTCCACTGGTTCTGAGCCGAACCCTGCGCTGGCATAACCCAATCGAACCTGAGAAGGGGCATATTTCGGCCCTGTTTGGTAGACTGTGGGTATCAACCAATAAGGATTAGGTTATGCCAACTAAACGATTTGCCGTAAAACACTGGAAAATGGTGCTGGTGCTGATTGCCATCTGCGGCGCAATGCTGCTACTCCGTTGGGCGGCAATGATTTGGGGCTAGGGGCGAAGACAGGTCATCAGAAGGGACGTCAAAAAACCGCAGACAATAAACGGGCCGACATTATCATCGGCCCGCTTTTATTACATTCTATAACCCAGTGAAACCGTGGTTCTGCGGTCGGTATGATCCGGCGCAGATTCTGGTGGTGAAGAGTTCCAGGTCACGTTGTAGGCGACTTTCAGGCCAAAGTGTTCGTTGATAGCCACGTTCAGCGCCGTCTCAGAGTTCAGCGTCGTGTCGTCGGCACCAAATACAGAAACACCCTGGGTAAATTTGGTGTTGTCAGTCATCTGCCAGGCATAGGTACCGGAAGCGTAACCGAGCGGTTGGGTTTTGGTATCGCCATTGGTGTACTCGTCATAACGCACACCAGGACCGAATTCAAAACGGAGGCTGTGTACCGGACCGTTCAGGAACTGGCGACCATAACCGGCGGTGAACACATCGCGCTGGCGATAACCGTTGTAACGGTCAGTTAACCAGCTTGCCTGTCCAAACAGGTAGTCATAGTCGGTCATGTTGTAACGGCTACGTCCGCCTACCGCATATTTCTCGGAAGAACGTTCGTCATTAGCGGAAGTGTTGCTGGCATTACCCCACAGAGACCAGGCGGTGGTGTTGCCGTACCAGGTAAGCGTACTATCCGCCGTCAGAGAAGAGCTTTTCGTGTTACCGGATTGTGCCAGGTACCCGGCGTTCAGGTTACCTTCAAACGGTTTTTTCGCGGTGGAAGGATCGTCCATGACAGTAAAAACGGTATCATCAGCGGTCGCGTTCATAGCCGCAAACACGCCACCCGCCAGCATCAGTGCAGCGGGCACTGTCGTTAAAAGCTTCATTTTATTAAGGAGTCCGTACAACAAAAAAAGAGACCACACGGTCCCGGAATCTTTCTTGAGGATCAATGACAAGGCGTCCAGAGAAAGGTAACAAATTATAAAAAGCCGCAAATAACATAGCAATGTTTTCTTATTTCAATTTTTGAATAAGAACGATCTCAAAAAGCGTTTTAGTTTATATATCCCCCGCCTCACTTTTGTCAGTATTCATATTTAAAATCATACTGTTATTTACATTGCCTTCCTGACAAAAGGTGCCAGGCTAATAAGAGCCCATGCTAAAAGGAGGTAATGATGGTTTCTATTTATACTCTGACGCTCTCCCCTTCCCTGGATTCCGCCACCCTGACGCCGCAGATTTACCCGGAAGGTAAATTGCGCTGTAGCGCCCCGGTCTTTGAGCCCGGCGGCGGCGGGATCAACGTGGCGCGCGCCATTACACATCTCGGCGGCAAAGCCACGGCAATTTTTCCCGCAGGCGGTGCCACCGGTGAACACCTGGTCTCTCTGCTGGCTGATGAACAGGTGGCCGTTGAAACCGTTGAGGCCAAAGACTGGACGCGGCAAAACCTGCATGTCCACGTAGGATCCAGCGGCGAACAGTACCGTTTTGTCATGCCGGGCGCGAAACTCAGCGATGACGAGTTTCGTCAGCTTGAAGAAAAAGTGCTGACGATAGAGAGCGGCGCGCTGCTGGTGATAAGCGGCAGCCTGCCGCCCGGCGTAAGCACGGAAAAATTAACGGCGCTGATTCAGGCCGCGCAGCATCGCGGCATCCGCTGCATTGTCGATAGCAGCGGCGAGGCCCTGCAGGCGGCGCTGGTGCCGGGCAATCTGGAGCTGGTCAAACCCAACCAGAAAGAGTTAAGCGCGCTGGTCAACCGTGAACTGACGCAGCCTGACGATGTGCGCACCGCCGCGCAGGAGCTGGTGCGCAGCGGCAAAGCGCGGCGCGTAGTCGTCTCCCTTGGCCCTCAGGGGGCGCTGGCAGTCGATGAATCGTCGTCCGTTCAGGTTGTCCCACCGCCGATGAAGAGCCAGAGCACGGTTGGCGCGGGCGATAGCATGGTGGGCGCGATGACGCTAAAACTGGCGCAGGGTGCGTCTCTGCTCGAAATGACACGCTACGGCGTGGCGGCGGGTAGCGCCGCCACCATCAACCAGGGCACGCGTCTCTGTTCGCTTGCCGATACGCAAAAAATCGTCGATTACCTGTCCCGAAATTAACCCCTGTTCCCCTTCGTCTTTACGGAGGGGAATGTCCTCGCTGAGTCGCCAAACGCAAACTATCGACTATGCTAAGAAAACTTCCATGATAACAATGAGGTGAATTATGAGCAGTGGTGACATCACACGCTACGTCGTGACCATCAACCTTCATGAAGCATCGCTGACCGAGCTGAATGAGCTCAACAATGCTTTCACCCGGGCTAATTTTCTCCTCACCCTGACGGATGACGAGGGCAATATTCATGATTTAGGCACCCTGACATTTGGTCTGATCGCCGCCCTGAGCCAGGAAGAGGTTCATGCGCTGGCCGCCAGTCTGGTGGAGAGCGTGACCGATAAGCCTGCCGAGATTGACGTGGATACCTGGGAAAGCTGGCGGAAAAAAGAACAATAAGTGCGCTGTATGAATTTAAACCGCTCAGGTGTGCGTTAGTTCGTATTTTTTTACCGCCATTATGCGCTAACTTTATGATCTGGCAGACAACATGGGAGAGACAACATGTGGCAGGCTATCAGTCATCTTTTACGTGAGCAGCTGGGTGAAGGTGAAATTGAACTGCGTAACGAACTGCCAGGCGGTGAAATCCACGCCGCGTGGCATTTACGCTACGCAGGGCGCGATCTTTTCGTTAAGTGCGATGAGCGAGAGCTGCTTCCGATATTTACCGCCGAAGCCGACCAGCTGGAGCTGTTGTCGCGCAGTAAAACGGTGACGGTCCCGCAGGTTCTGGCCGTGGGGAGCGACCGCGACTACAGCTTCCTGGTGATGGAGTATCTCCCCGCCCGGCCGCTGGATGCCCATAATGCGTTCATCCTCGGCCAACAGCTAGCGCGCCTGCATCAATGGAGCGACCAGCCGCAGTTTGGTCTCGATTTTGACAACGATCTCTCCACCACGCCACAGCCCAATGCCTGGCAGCGTCGCTGGTCGACATTTTTTGCCGAGCAGCGCATTGGCTGGCAGCTTGAGCTGGCCGCCGAGAAAGGGCTGGAATTTGGCAATATCGACGCCATCGTCGAGCACGTTCAACAGCGTCTGGCATCCCACCAGCCTCAGGCGTCGCTGCTTCACGGCGATTTGTGGTCCAATAACTGCGCGCTGGGTCCCAACGGCCCGTACATCTTTGACCCGGCCTGCTACTGGGGTGACAGAGAGTGCGATCTTGCCATGCTGCCGCTTCATCCTGAGCAGCCGCCGCAGATATACGACGGATACCAGTCTGTTTCTCCCCTGCCGCCCGGTTTCCTCGACCGCCAGCCGGTGTATCAGCTTTATACGCTGATGAACCGTGCCATTCTTTTTGGCGGAGAACACCTTGTTAACGCGCAGCGGGCACTCGAGCGTATGCTTGCTGCATGAGTAGAGAACGGGTGGCCTTGCCGCCACCCTTATCGCTTACAGAAAACCGAGCAGTGAGAAGAAGAAGTATCCCGCCACAATGATGATGACGGGAAGGATATAGAGCGGGAAGATTTGCAGGAAAATGGTGTGACGCGGCACAACGATGCGGGATTCAATCTGCTCACGACTCATTCCTTCCGGGCCCTTGGCCTGCTCCAGAATCAACTGATCCTCAACGCCTTCGCGTAAAAAGCGCGTCTGGCGACTCATTCTCGCACCAGAGGCCTGCAGTGCCAGCGCGACAAAGATCAGGGCATATATCACCCAAAAGCCGATATTCAGCTGTTGATGAAAATCCGGAGTGGGTGAGTTAAACCAGAAGACATTCAAAAATGGCGTATTAAAACGCATCATCTCAATCATGACATGAGCGAAATCAAGCATTACCGCATTGATACCCGGCTGTTTTTCGCTGTGATCGTACATAAATTTGAGTACAGAAATCAGCGTAGAAATGACGGCAGGAATAAAAATTACCCAGCCAGCAATACGTTTTAAGACCGCAATGCGTCCAGCTTGTTGATACGTCATCAGTTCCTCTTCATAAAGACGCGTTATTTGTGCCTAAGTCTACCTGCTGGTCATCAATTTCGCCCGCTCTTTAAAAGCAATATGCTAAATTGCAGATTGTGCTTAGCACGTATCGTCTGTCGAACACCCTGGATAAGGAGACGTTGTGATGTCGACACCGCGCCAAATTCTTGCCGCAATTTTTGACATGGATGGATTACTGATCGATTCCGAACCGCTGTGGGATCGCGCCGAACTGGAAGTTATGGCCAGCCTCGGCGTGGATATCAGCCGCCGTAATGAACTTCCCGATACCCTGGGCCTGCGCATCGATATGGTGGTTGACCTGTGGTTTGCCCAACAGCCTTGGGTAGGTCCCAATCGCGATGAGGTGACCGCACGCATTATCAGCCGCGCCATTTCTCTGGTGGAAGAGAACCGGCCGCTGCTGCCCGGCGTACGTGAGGCCGTCGCGCTGTGTAAAGCCCAGGGGCTGAAGGTCGGACTGGCCTCGGCTTCACCGCTGCACATGCTGGAAAAAGTGCTGACGATGTTTGAACTGCGCGACAGTTTCGACGCGCTGGCGTCCGCTGAAAAATTGCCTTACAGCAAGCCGCACCCGCAGGTCTATCTGGACTGCGCCGCTAAGCTCGGCCTGGATCCCCTCAACTGCGTTGCGCTGGAAGATTCCGTTAACGGTATGGTGGCGTCGAAGGCTGCACGGATGCGCGCCATTGTGGTGCCCGCAGAAGAAGGCCGTCACGACCCCCGGTTTGCCCTTGCCGACGTGAAGCTTAACTCACTGGCAGAACTCAGGGCGCATCACCTGCAGGGCGGTTAACGCCCTTCTCTGGTTTGTGACAAACAGTTACACCGTCACCTCTTCCGCCTACTGTATAAAAACCCTATACTGTATGAATTGACAGTTTTGTGGGTTTTATCATGACGGCGGAAGGCCACCTGCTTTTTTCTATTGCGTGCGCGGTATTTGCCAAAAACGCTGAACTCACCCCCGTGCTGGCACAGGGGGACTGGTGGCATATTGTCCCTTCTGCCGTATTGACCTGCCTGCTGCCCGACATTGACCATCCCAAATCTTTCCTCGGACAACGCCTGAAGTGGGTATCGAAACCCATCGCCCGCGCGTTCGGCCACCGGGGGTTTACGCACAGCCTGCTGGCCGTGTTTGGCCTGCTGACGCTTTTCTATTTGAAGGTGCCCGAAAGCTGGATAGTCCCCGCCGATGCCATCCAGGGCATGGTGCTGGGCTATTTAAGCCATATTCTCGCCGATATGCTGACGCCTGCGGGCGTACCGCTTCTTTGGCCCTGCCGCTGGCGTTTCCGTTTTCCGATCCTCGCACCGCAGAAAGGCAACCAGCTTGAGCGCGTATTGTGCATGGCGCTGTTTGCTTACGCCGTCTGGATGCCGCAAACCTTGCCCGAAAACAGTGCAGTTCGCTGGTCATCCCAGATGATTAATTCGCTGCAATTTCAGTTCAATCGCTTTATTCATCACCAGATTGAACAGTAAACCGACAAAATTATCCCATTTGTCATAACCCATTCCATTTGGATATAAGCGCTACATCACACTTCTGCTAACCTTCCGCCAACAGGATCGGTAAAAACCGACCCAATAATAAATCAGGAGAACGGGGATGAATTTTCCACTCATCGCGAACGTCGTTGTGTTCGTTGTATTGCTATTGCTTCTTGCGCAGGCGCGCCACAAACAGTGGAGCCTGGCGAAAAAAGTGCTGGTTGGTCTGGCCATGGGTGTCGTATTTGGTCTGGCATTACAGGCAATTTATGGCTCCGATAATCCAGTTCTGAAAGATTCCATTCAGTGGTTCAACATCGTCGGTAACGGCTATGTTCAGCTGCTGCAGATGATCGTTATGCCGCTGGTGTTCGCCTCTATTCTGAGCGCCGTTGCTCGCCTGCATAACGCGACTCAGCTGGGAAAAATCAGCTTCCTGACCATTGGTACGCTGCTGTTCACCACGCTGATTGCCGCGCTGGTGGGTGTGCTGGTCACCAACCTGTTTGGCCTGACCGCAGAAGGCCTGGTTCAGGGTACCGCTGAAACGGCGCGTCTTACCGCGATTCAAACCAACTATGTTGGTAAAGTGGCTGACCTGACCGTGCCGCAGATGGTGCTCTCCTTCATTCCGAAGAACCCGTTTGCTGACCTGACCGGTGCGAGCCCAACCTCGATCATCAGCGTGGTTATTTTCGCCGCGTTCCTGGGCGTAGCGGCGCTGAAGCTGCTGAAAGACGACGCGCCTAAAGGCGAACGCGTGCTGACCGCGATCGACACCCTGCAAAGCTGGGTGATGAAGCTGGTGCGTCTGGTGATGCAGCTGACGCCTTACGGCGTGCTGGCGCTGATGACCAAAGTGGTTGCCGGCTCTAACCTGCAGGACATCATCAAGCTGGGCAGCTTCGTTGTCGCCTCTTATCTGGGCCTGGGCATTATGTTCGTGGTGCACGGCATCCTGCTGGGCGTAAACGGCGTCAGCCCGCTGAAATACTTCCGTAAAGTCTGGCCGGTACTGACCTTTGCCTTCACCAGCCGTTCCAGCGCCGCGTCTATTCCGCTGAACGTTGAAGCGCAAACCCGTCGTCTGGGCGTGCCTGAATCCATCGCCAGCTTCTCTGCCTCCTTTGGTGCCACCATTGGTCAGAACGGCTGTGCGGGTCTGTACCCGGCGATGCTGGCGGTGATGGTTGCCCCTACCGTTGGGATTAACCCGCTGGATCCGGTCTGGATCGCCACGCTGGTCGGGATTGTTACCGTAAGCTCCGCAGGCGTTGCGGGCGTTGGCGGTGGCGCAACCTTCGCCGCGCTGATTGTGCTGCCCGCGCTGGGTCTGCCCGTGACGCTGGTCGCGCTGCTGATCTCCGTTGAGCCGCTGATCGACATGGGCCGTACCGCGCTGAACGTAAGCGGCTCCATGACCGCCGGTACGCTGACCAGCCAGTGGCTGAAGCAGACCGACAAAGCGATTCTGGAAAGTGAAGACGACGCCGAGCTGGCGCATCGTTAATCTCGGTAGAAATAAAAAAACCGCCTGATGGCGGTTTTTTTATGGCTGTTATTCTTCGACCTCTTCATCCTGGCGGATCTGCATCGCCCACCGCTGCGCTGACTCCGGCACCGTAAACGTGGGCGAGCGGCGGAAATGTTCGCCGATCAGCACGAAGGCCACGTATTTCCCCCGAAGCTGCCAGACATCGCGAAAACCCTCCACTTTCAGGGCATGGTCTGGCGGCGCGGGCTCAACACGGGGCACATAGCTAATAACCTGGCGGTTTTGTTGACGAAGAGGTTTCATAAGCGGCTGGTTCACTAAAGCAAATTCTTGAAGCAGGAAAATTCTATGATAGCCGATCCTGCTGCCTTCCGTCGCGCCCCAAGTGGGCCTGAAGGCTCCTTTCGTCAATGACGGCATGTGAAAACTCTTAGTTCACGAGCCATCTCGCGACATTGTTCTATCCTTAATAGGGTTTTTAGCAATGGATAAAGGAGAAGCGTGCAATGTCGAACAAAGATAAAACACATCAATCACCGATTCATGGCACTGAAGAATCTCAACCGGGTATGGACTCTCTCGCCCCTGCTGACGGCTCTCATCGCCCCTCCCCTGGCCCCTCCGCACCGGGCGAACAGCCTACCGCACCGGGAAGCATGAAATTGCCGGACACGGGAAACGAGAAGCTGAAATCGCTTGAGCCGCACCGTAAAGGCGGCGAAGGCTTTGCGCTCACCACCAATCAGGGCGTGCGGATTGCTGACGATCAGAACTCCCTTCGCGCAGGCGCGCGCGGGCCAACCCTGCTGGAAGACTTTATCCTGCGGGAAAAAATCACCCATTTCGACCATGAGCGAATTCCGGAACGCATCGTCCACGCGCGAGGTTCCGCTGCGCACGGCTACTTCCAGCCCTACAAGAGTCTGAAAGACATCACCAAAGCGGACTTCCTCTCTGACCCGGATAAAATTACCCCAGTGTTTGTGCGCTTCTCCACCGTGCAGGGCGGCGCAGGTTCGGCAGATACGGTTCGGGATATCCGCGGCTTTGCCACCAAGTTTTATACCGAAGAGGGTATTTTCGATCTGGTGGGCAATAACACCCCGGTGTTCTTCATTCAGGACGCGCATAAATTTCCTGACTTTGTCCATGCGGTAAAACCGGAGCCCCACTGGGCCATACCGCAGGGACAAAGTGCGCACGACACCTTCTGGGACTACGTCTCACTGCAGCCTGAAACCTTACACAACGTGATGTGGGCGATGTCAGACCGCGGCATTCCGCGCAGCTATCGCACGATGGAAGGGTTTGGTATCCATACCTTCCGTCTGATCAATGCCGAGGGCAAAGCCACGTTTGTGCGCTTCCACTGGAAGCCGGTGGCGGGCAAAGCCTCGCTGGTGTGGGACGAGGCGCAGAAGCTGACCGGGCGCGACCCGGACTTCCATCGCCGCGAGCTGTGGGAGTCCATTGAAGCGGGCGACTTCCCGGAGTACGAGCTGGGCCTGCAGCTCATACCGGAAGAGGACGAATTTAAGTTCGATTTCGACCTGCTTGACCCGACGAAGCTAATCCCGGAGGAACTGGTGCCGGTTCAGCTGGTGGGTAAAATGGTGCTCAACCGCAACCCGGATAACTTCTTCGCCGAAAACGAGCAGGCCGCGTTTCACCCGGGCCATATCGTGCCGGGTCTGGACTTCACCAACGATCCGCTCCTGCAGGGACGGTTGTTCTCGTACACCGATACGCAGATCAGCCGTCTTGGCGGGCCGAACTTCCACGAAATCCCGATTAACCGCCCAACCTGCCCGTACCACAACTTCCAGCGCGACGGGATGCACCGTCAGGATATTGATACCAACCCGGCGAACTATGAGCCGAACTCTATCAACGATAACTGGCCGCGCGAAACGCCGCCGGGGCCGAAACGCGGTGGATTCGAATCGTATCAGGAGCGTATCGATGGCAATAAAATTCGCGAGCGCAGCCCGTCGTTCGGCGAGTATTACGCCCACCCTCGCCTGTTCTGGAACAGCCAGACGCCGATTGAGCAGCAGCACATTATCGGCGGCTTCAGCTTTGAGCTGAGCAAAGTGGTGCGTACCTACATCCGCGAGCGTGTGGTCGATCAGCTGGCGCGCATTGATATTCAGCTCGCCCAGAGCGTTGCGGATAACCTGGGCATTACGCTGACCGATGAGCAGCGCAACATTGCACCGCCGAAAGAGGTTAACGGCGTGAAGAAAGATCCGTCGCTGAGCCTGTATGCCGTGCCGGGTGGGTCGATTAAAGGCCGCGTGGTCGCCATCCTGCTGAACGACAAAACCCGCGCCAGAGACGTGCTGGGGATTATGCAGGCGCTGAAGACCCAGGGCGTGCATGCGAAACTGCTTTATTCCCGCATGGGGGAAGTGACCGCCGATGACGGCTCCGTGCTGCCGGTGGCGGCAACCTTTGCCGGGGCGCCATCGCTGACCGTTGATGCGGTGATTGTGCCGTGCGGGGATATAGACAGCCTGCTGACCAACGGTGACGCCGTGTATTATCTGCTCGAAGCCTACAAGCACCTGAAACCGATCGCGCTGTCCGGCGACGCGCGACGGTTTAAGGCGCAGCTGAAGGTGGCCGATCAGGGTGAGGACGGCATTGTCGAGGGAGACAACGTTGACGATGCCTTTATGACGAAGCTGTTTGATTTGCTCGCCGCGCACCGCGTCTGGTCGCGCAGCAGTAAGATCGATCAGATTCCGGCGTAAAAATCATTCCCGGTCGTGCGGCCTGATGCCCTCACTCCGCCCCTCTCCAACGGGAGAGGGAGAAAACAATAAAAACGGTAACCCTGGTTACCGTTTTGCTTTTACCTCGCCACCGGGCTTTGTCTTAAAGATCCCCGAACGTCCCCAACCGATACCCACGCTCGGCAATAGCATACTTCAGCGACGCCGACGTCAGCACGTCCAGCTCCGCCAGGCGCGGCCAGCAGTAGGCGCTCTTACGTACGGTGTTATCGACAAAAGCAGGATGCGCCATGACCTCCAGCGATCGTTCCCCCCGCGCGGCGGAATCATCCAGCACCTTCAGGAACAGCGCTTCGTCGATCTCGTCGCCGTAAAATGCGCTGCTGAACCCCTCAGTGGTGGTCACGGCGCAGTCGGGCACGCCGTGCGCCTCCCTGTCCACGCGCAACGCCACGCCTTTACGCTGCGCAAACTCCGCGACAATCGGGAAAATCGCCGGGATCATATGCACGTGGTGATGGCTGTCGATGTGCGTCGGCGCCTTACCAAACGCGTCAATAAAGCGGTTGAACTGACGCTCCAGCTCGCGGGCAATCTCTTCGAGCGGCAGAGCGCCCTGCTCCGCCTGTTCCCAAATCCATTTGCCCAGCTGGCCGTCGCGCGTCAGGCCCGGCATTGGCGAAAGCGGCATCCCGAGCGTCAGCACAAAATGCATGCCGACGCCCAGCTCCGGCACCTCGCGGCTCAGCTGCGCCGCGTGTTCAACCGCCTCACCATTCACCAGTGCCGTGGTCGAGGTCACAACACCCCGGCGACAGGCTTCAATAATGCCGTAGTTCTGACCTTTCGAGAGGCCAAAATCATCAGCATTAACGATCAGCAGGTTTTCCATTGTGCGTCCTCTCAGTGGTGTTTGAACTTCAGCTTCTCGATAGTGGCGGCAAAGTTCGGCAACCATTTTTCATGCGCCAGGATCATCTCGCCGGCCAGCTGCTCCGCATCGCGGTCGGAATGTACCAGCGGGCTGAGGTTCAGCGCCAGCAGCACATCATTGAGCTCGCCGCTCAGCGCCGCGTTGCTTGCCGCCACTTCAAAGCCTTTGATGGTGTGGATCAGGCCCATGACCTTATCATCGAAGTGGGTGATACGTGGATGCGGTTTAGCGCCATCGCGTCCCAGGATGCAGGTCATCTCAACCGCCCAGTCCGCCGGGATATTGTCGATATGGCCGTGGTGCGGCACGTTGACATAGTGCTCCGCCAGCTTGTCGTTGTAGATGGCGTTAATCACCTCGCACGCCGCATCGGAGTAGTAGGCCCCGCCGCGCTGCTCCAGCTCTTTCGGTTTGACGTTCAGGTTCGGATCTTTATACAAATCGAACAGCTGCTTCTCGACTTTCTGAACGATCTGCGCGCGCGCGCCGCCCTTATAGTACTCTCCCATTTCGATGGCCAGCATCTCTTTCTGCTTGAAGTAGTAAAGCAGGTACGAGCACGGCAGCAGGTTCAGCGAGCGGATCAACCCTTCGCTGAACGGCAGGTCAAAGATGTTTTTCACCGATGCCGCCGTCAGGCGACCGGAAGCCACGCCGTCGAGCAGTTCGGCGTACCGTGATTTACCGTTCACGATCACGTCTTTAATGAATACCATGTGGTTCAGGCCGAACAGGTCGATGGAGAGATCGTCGCTGTCGGTCAGCGCCAGCACGTCGCGGATAAACATCTTCATGCCGATCGGAATGTTACAGACGCCGATAAAGCGTTTGAAACCGGTATGACGATAGACCGCCTCGGTCACCATCCCGGCCGGGTTGGTGAAGTTAATCACCCACGCGTTCGGGCAGATCTCCTGCACGTCTTTGACGATGTCGAAAATCACCGGGATGGTACGCAGGCCTTTGAACAGACCGCCCGCGCCGTTGGTCTCCTGCCCGAGATAGCCGTGGCTCAGCGGTATACGTTCGTCCAGCTCGCGCGCCTTCAGCTGGCCCACGCGCAGCTGGGTGGTGACGAAATCCGCATCTTTCAGCGCCAGACGGCGATCGAGGGTTTTATGCACGGTCAGAGGCACGCCCGCTTTCTCCACCATGCGCTGGCACAGGTCGAAAATAATATTCAGCTTTTCCTGACCTTCCTCAACGTCAACCAGCCATAATTCGCTGACCGGTAATTCATGATAACGTTTCAGGAAACCTTCAAGTAATTCCGGGGTATAGCTGCTGCCGCCACCAATGGTTACGACTTTTAATTTCTTCTGCATAATATCTCCCTTAGCGTATCAGGTTAATCGCCTGCAAGGTATAGCGTACTCTTCCCGCTATTTGGGCAAGCCATTAAAGCAATATTTGTGGCGGGTAATCCGCCGAAAGTTAATTAATTACCGTTAAATTCTTCCGGTAACTGTTCGGTGTGAATGAAGTCAATTTTTTAAAAGTCTTAATAAACAGGCTTGGACTACTGTATCCTGACTCGTAAGCAATATCGGTGACAGAGTAGTTGGTAATTTCCAGCTGTTTCTTTGCAAAATTAATGCGGATTTCATTAATAATTTGCACGGGTGTTTTACGATAATAGCGCTGCGTCGCGCGGGTCAGATATTCCTGGGATTTCCCCGACAGTGACACCATATTTTCCAGCGCATTTTCGCTGAACTGGCCTTTATCATGCATCAGCTCAACGGTGCTGCGCAGCCACTGTGGAATATCATCCGTCACCTGCTGCTCCTCACGATGATGGCGCAGCCGGTTCATCACGTAGAAGGTCACCGTTTCAATAAACTCATCAAATTCATTGTCGCGGAAGTTAAGCGAGGCGATAACCGTTTCAATCCAGGTCATAAACTCGTTTTTGACCCGATAGACCTGGGAGGCCACAAAGCAGAACGGCACCAGCGGCAGATAGTGCTTCTCAAAGAAGCGTCTGCTGACGCCCACGTTCAGAATACGGGTGGCACCAAATTCGTAAAAGCTCTGGTGATAAGACCCCATCGGCAGGAAGACAAAATCCCCTCGCTCAAGCAGGACGCGCTTACCGTTGATCTCCTGGTAGTAGCGGCCGGTCAGAACAATCGTGAACTCGTAGTAGTCATGCTGGTGCAGGCCGCTGGCGCTCTCCGTCTTGTTGTAGATAACCACGTGAAAATTTTTGCCATTAAACAGCTGCTGTTCAAGTGCGGTTTTAATTTCCATCGTGCTGACCTCCTGCTGCGAAATCCGACTCAGTGCATTTTCTCGTGAAGCTCGATGAGCTCCGCCACCAGCTCACGCGCCAGCATCGAGGTCATCAGGTGATCCTGCGCGTGGACCAGCACCAGGCTGACCTTCATCTTCCCTTCGCCCTGATCGCCTTCAATCAGCTTTGTCTGCACCAGGTGCGCTTCGTTCAGCGCCGTGCGGGACTGGTCCATCATGGTTTTCGCCGCGGCGAAATCCCCCTGCTTGGCCTGCTTCAGTGCGGCATAGGCCAGGCTGCGGGCCTGTCCGGAGTTGATGATAAGCCCCATCACCACTTCTTCGAGATCGTTCTCGACGGCTTCGTCTGCGACAATACTATCCAAATCTAACATGTTTAAGCTCCTTGTGGCTGGCGCGGGCTTCCCCGCGCCGGTCAATCTTAGAATTTCAGTGAGAGGGCAATATCCTCTTCGCTCTCTTCTTCATCAATAATGGTGGCGGCTTTGTTGGCAATCGCCACGAACGGCATGTACAGCAGGGTGGCAATCCCGAGGTTGAATATCGCCAGCAGGAAGGCCGCGACGCTGCCGTTGGTGTTGAAGAAGGCGCCCAGGCCCGCCGGCATGGTCCACGGTGCAATGTTGGTGACCGGTGGAATGATGCCCATGTAATACGCCGTCAGGGTGATCGCGGCCAGCAGCGGCTGAATCAGGATGAACGGAATGAACATTACCGGGTTCATGATGATTGGCAGACCGAACAGAATCGGTTCGTTAATCTGGAAAATGCCTGATGGCAGCGCCAGCTTCGCGACCTGACGGTAGTCAGCACGACGAGAGACAATAAAGACCGCGATGATCAGACCCAAGGTCGCCCCGGTACCGCCCAGGAAGATATAGGAGTCAAGCATCGGCTTCGCCCACACATGGAAGGTTTTACCCGCTGCCAGCGCCGCGTCAACGGAGCCGTACTGCTGGTAAAGCGCAACGTTTTCCAGTGCCCAGGGGGTCATAATCCCGCTGTCCAGCGCGGCCAGTGCCAGTGAACCATGCACGCCAAAGAACCACAGCAGAGAAGTGAAAATCACATACGCCCAACCGACCACGCCACCCATCGACGCCAGCGGCGTAGAGATAGAGTCCATGATGATCTGGTGGAAGTTAGTGCCCCAGTGGGAGAGCGCCCAGGCGATAATCCCCATGATGGAGAGAATAATGAAGCCTGGAATCAACGCGGAAAATGAACGAGAAACGGAAGCCGGTACGCTATCCGGCAGGCGGATAACCCAGTTGCGACGGATAATAAAGGTGAACATTTCTGCCACCACCAGGCCGATAACAATACCGGAGATGATGTTGGCCCCGCCCAGCCAGTTGGCGCCAACGGCATAGGCTTCACCTACGCTGTAAGGCGTTACGGTCATAAAGGCGGCGACGGATAATAACCCGGCAGCCAGCGGATCCACTTTACGCTCTTCTGCCAGTGCCATCCCAATAAAGAAAGGCGCCATCAGCGACATAATCCCTAACGTACCGTTATAGACGTTGCCGCCAATGGCTTTAAAACCATTAAGGGTTTCAATAGTGGATGCGTCTAACCGAATTCCTAATGAATAAAAGAAGGAACCTTCACCAAAGCTCAGAAAAACGTTGTTAATTAAAACGAACATGGCCCCAGCCAGCGTTAACGGCATTAATTTAATAAAGCCGTTTTTGATGGCATTAACGTGAGGCTGCTTTCCTATTTTAACAGCAAAAGGAAGGAGTACCTTTTCAAGTGAAGCGATGACTTTACTCATAGGAAAATACCCTTAAATGCCGTAACGCATGTTACGGCGTATTGTGTGTGAAATAACTCTTTGACGGGAAAAATAAAAATTAATTAGCAGCTTTTTTAATGGCTGCCACAGCAGCTTTAAGAACACCTAAACCATCAATTTTGCCGTAAAGCCCCGAATCGATCACTTCGACCGGTTTATTGGGTAACAGTCGTTGAATTTCGGGCAACATATAGGCAATTTGCGGCCCCAGTAAAACCACATCGGCTGTCTGGCCTTTTTCGCCCGCCAGCGTCTCTGGAAACGCTTCAATCACCACAGGGACTTCATACTTTTCAGCCTGCGCACGCATCTTTGACACCAGAAGCGACGTTGACATGCCCGCTGAGCAGAACAGGTAGATATGTTTCTTTTCCATCGTGATTTCCCTCTTATATAACTACCTGCCATCGCGCTATCACTCGACTCGCTGTCCCGGCAGACAGGTAGCTTGCGTACTGTTGTTTATCGTTGGAGTGAGTATACGCAATGGTACAGACAGGGGATAATTCTGGATAGACTCAAATTGTCTCTCATTGACCTGGCTTGTTGACTCCCTTCACATTTCGGGCAAATAATTCGCGCAAAGAAATAAGATTTTATGATGCATAAAAAAACCGGCCCATGGGCCGGTTTGTTAACATCCTCAGGCAAGCAGGGTTACTGCGCCTTAGGTGCCTGCGGATCGGTGTCGTATTCAGCACAGGTCTGATAGCCGGAGTTGATCACATGACCGGTATCATCCAGGGCGACGAAGTAGGTTTCTGCCTTACCATCACGTTGACCCAGGATATAGGTCTGGCAGGTCCCTTTCGCATGAATCATGGTCACTTCAGAAGAAGGTTTACCGGCAATCGCAGCTACCTGCGAACGGGTCATGCCTTTTTTAACGTCTTTTACTACGGGCTGCGTAAACTGATCCTTGGTGCGATCGTAAGCCGTACACCCTGCCAGCATAGTCAGTACCGCCGCTGCGCTAAGAATTCCTGCTACGTTCTTGTTCATATTCCGTCCTCTTGTTTATCAGCGTGTTATCTAAGCATGGGATAAAAAGTACTATTGTTCAACTTTGTGGATTACGCCAGACGAATTTCGGAAAATTCTAATAAAACAACGATAACCTGCTAAATCGGCGCAAATTAGCGCACTCGAAACTGTGATCCTTGTCGTTTCTCGCCCAAAGGGTTAGTTTTAACAGCTAACACATTCTGTTTATGTACTGCATATGGAGGGCGTGATGGCTCTGCAACAAGAGATTATTCAGGCACTGGGCGCGAAGCCTACGGTAGATGCACATGAAGAGATCCGCCGCAGCGTGGATTTTTTAAAATCGTACTTAAAAAAGAACGCGTTCCTGAAATCCCTGGTGCTGGGCATCAGCGGCGGCCAGGACTCTACCCTGACCGGTAAACTCTGCCAGATGGCGATTTCAGAGCTTCGCGAAGAGACGGGCGATGAGAAACTGCAGTTTATCGCGGTGCGTCTTCCTTATGGCGTACAGGCGGACGAGCAGGATTGCCAGGATGCCATTGCCTTCATTCAGCCTGACCGCGTGCTGACCGTTAATATTAAGGGCTCGGTGCTGGCAAGCGAGCAGGCGCTTCGCGAAGCGGGCATTGAGCTGAGCGATTTTGTTCGCGGCAACGAGAAAGCCCGCGAGCGCATGAAAGCGCAGTACAGCATCGCCGGGATGACCAAAGGCGTTGTCGTCGGCACCGACCACGCGGCAGAAGCGATCACCGGTTTCTTCACCAAATATGGCGACGGCGGCACCGACATTAACCCTATCTTCCGTCTTAACAAGCGTCAGGGTAAGCAGCTGCTGGCCGCGCTGGGCTGTCCTGAGCATCTGTATAAGAAAGCGCCGACAGCGGACCTTGAAGACGATCGCCCTTCCCTGCCGGATGAAGCGGCCCTTGGCGTCACCTATGACAACATTGATGATTATCTGGAAGGCAAAAAGCTGGATGAAGGTACCGCGAAAATCATCGAAGGCTGGTATCTGAAAACCGAGCACAAGCGCCATACGCCAATTACGGTGTTTGACGACTTCTGGAAAAAATAAAGCAAAGCGGTAACCAGGTTACCGCTTTTAATGTTTGCGCCCTCTCCCGTGGGAGAGGGTTGGGGTGAGGGCATCAGGCCGCACGTCCTGGTCGGGTAAGGCGTAGCCGCCACCCGGCTCTTTTTTAACCACCACACTCCTGCTACACTGTATACCTGAACAGTATATGGAGCAGTATGTGAGCAGGCGTCAATCCGCCCCGCGTCTTGAGTTTGAAGCGGCGGCTATCTACGAATATCCCGAACACCTTCGCCCCTGGCTTGAGGCGCTGCCTAAACAGCCGGGCGTGTACATCTTTCACGGTGAAAGCGACACCCTGCCGCTCTATATCGGCAAGAGCGTTAACATTCGCAGCCGGGTGTTATCCCATCTGCGTACGCCGGACGAGGCCGCCATGCTGCGCCAGTCGCGACGCATTACCTGGTTCCAGACGGCGGGAGAAATGGGCGCGCTGCTGCTGGAGGCGCGGTTGATCAAAGAACAACAGCCGTTGTTCAATAAGCGCCTACGCCGCAACCGTCAGCTCTGCTCGCTGCAGATAAACGATGGCAAGCCGCAGGTCGTCTACGCGCGCGACGTCGATTTTTCTCATGCCCCGAATCTCTATGGGCTTTTTGCCAATAAACGCGCCGCGCTCCAGGCGCTGCAGACGCTGGCGGACGATTTACAGCTTTGCTACAGCCTTTTAGGTCTGGAGGCAACTACCCGCGGACGCGCCTGTTTTCGATCCGCGCTGAAGCGCTGCGCCGGTGCCTGCTGCGGGAAAGAGAGCGTTGAGGCGCATCATGCCCGGCTTCTCACCGGTCTGGCGGCCATCAGCGTAAACTGCTGGCCCTGGGAAAGCGCCGTTGCGCTAAAAGAAGTGGGCGAGGCCATGACCCAGTATCACATCGTCAATAACTGGCTCTGGCTGGGCGCTGTCGACGACCTCAACGACGCGGCAACCCTGCTGCGCACGCCCGCCGGATTTGACCACGATGGCTACAAAATTCTCTGTAAACCGGTCCTGGCAGGAAAGTTTGAGATCATTGTGCTCAATGACCCGGCAGCCACGTGATTTCGCTGAACAATAAGGTACCCTGAGCCTCCAGCAGACGCAGCGTATGGGTACCCTCCTCCCAGCTGGCACCCTGATCGGCCGTCAGCAATTTATCGCCCAGCTGCCACGCCCCGCTTAGCACGAACACCACGCCCCCGCGTGAGCCAAAGGTGGTAAAGGTTCGGTCAGCAACGCGCACCTTCGCCCGGCAGCAGTCGCGCCGGGTCATGATATTAAAGTCCATCGCCATCCGCCCATCTGAAAGCAGCGCTTTCACCGGCAAATCGCCGGCAAAACTGTAGGGCTGATGATGCTTGAGGGTATGGGAGAACGCCTGACCCGCGTCCAGCGTCACCTCTCCCCCTTCCAGCAAGGTAATCACCCGGTCAACACCGGGAAACGAGGAGAATTCGCCGTTGCTGGCAATCGTCGCGATACTGGCGCGCCAGTGAAAATCGCGCGTCGCGGGAGGGAAGCAGCAAATCTCACGCGTTTCGCCAGCACCATTGCGCCAGAGGCTGACCGGCATCTTACGGATATCAAAGAACTCCATCACCACTCCTGAATGGCACAACCCGTGCCAGGGCAAGGATATCGCTATCGTTGCTGTCTTGTTTGTTATCGTTGGGTATTCACAGAAACAGTATCGGCAGCAGAGCGGGCAGGCCTTAGCGGAACGTTAATAAAAATTCTAACGCCATGACTCTGCAAACATTCTCTGAAGCGACTACAGGAGGATACCGCGCTGGCGGCGGCAGGCAAGAGGGCAGGAAAGAAAAACCGCCGGTCCTGTCCACAGCGGTTGCGCTTTTGTGGACAGGATCCCGGCGGTCTTAAGAGTGTGAACCGATTATTCGGTTGGTGCTGGCATTTTACCTTCCATCGCCGGACGTTCTGTCAGACGCTTCTCAAAATTCGCATTAAATTGTTTTTTCTGTTCCGGGGTCAGAATGTTGTAGATCTTGTTCTGGGTTTCCATGTGAGCCAGCATGCGGGCTTTGTGCTGCTCGGCCATTTTGTCGATCTGCGCTTCGGCTTTCGCCTTATCGAAGCTGTCGCTGGCGATGATGTCATGCATCGCACGGCGCTCTTCAAGCGGAGGACGTTTCATCTGGTCGCGTTCACCTTTTCTGATGTCGCGGATCTGCTGCTTCTGCGCATCCGTCAGGTTGAGATCCTTAAACATCATCATCTCGTTGTGCATACCCGGACCTTTATGATGCATCATCATTTTGCCTTCAGCAGGCGCGGCAGTCGTAGTGGTCGCAGTATCTGCGGCAAACGCCATGCTGGTAGCGCCCAGAGCCAGGGTAGAAGCAACAAACAGTGCAGTAAACTTACGCATAATTTATTTCCTTTCTTTCAGTTATTCTTCGGCGCTATGCCGTGTTGACGAGATTAACTTTACGGGGTTTATCGTCAATTAGTCAGAGCAACGGTAAAACAATGAAAGTGTAAAAAACAAATTTTCGCCAAATGTGGAGGAAATAAGGATAAAGCGTGGAGAGTTGCAACAAAAAATATTCAATTCGATGATTTTAAAGAGATTTAGCAAAAGTATAGCGAAGTGCAGATCAATAATAAAGCAATTCACCAGGAATATTCTGCAAAATAATCGCAAGCGCTTTAATCGTTAAGAAAAGTTTTTTACCCCCCTCCCGGATGATGAGAGGGGAAAGGTTCAGGATATTTTTTCCAGCATCAGCCCGGCCCGCAGGCCAAACGCGACGGTGGGGTTAGGGAACAAGACATACTCGGTGGTGTTCTGCACCTCGTAACGTTCCTCGCCATCCTCAGCCAGCAGCGCCCCTTTGCGGAACGGGGTGAAGTTCAGGGTGTGCGCGGCCATGTGGAGCTGGAAAGCATCGCTGCGGCGCGTGATCTGCTGCACGACCCGATACCGCTCAACGGGCCGATGCGCGTGCTCGGGAGCCGTTCCACCCAGCAGCGCCCGAAGGGCGAGATGCGTAGGCGCAAAGCGGGTCAGATCGTTCTGGCCGAACGGTAGCGCTTTTCCCAGCTCCAGCGTGCAGGCCAGCGCAGCGAAACGTTCACAGGTGAAATGGGTAAAGGTTCCGCCCGGCGACTGATGAAATACCAGCGCCTCCAGCCCGGCGTCACCTAGCCAGCTCAGGAACGCTTCATCCCACGGCTGACTGCGCTGCGGCAGAACGCCGAAGCGAACGTGGTAAGACGCGCGGATTGCCGTATGCAGATCCAGATGCCAGCGCCCCGGCCCCGCGACGGCAAAAAACGCGGTCACGACGTTCTCCAGCCACTCTGCCCGCGCCGTTTCATCGCTCTGCGGAAACTGCGACCAGCGGCCGCCGAACATGCGGTTAATGTCGCTCACCAGATACCGTTTGTTTTGCGCCAGCGCAGGGGGATTGCCGAGCACCACCAGCACGCGGCACTTTAGTTCGATCTCATTGCGATACAGCGCACGCAGCAGCAGATCAACAATCTCAACGGGCGCGGTTTCATTCCCGTGGATACCCGTTGAAAGCAGCAGCGAGAGATCGCTTTTTACGGTCGGCGTCAGCTCAAGCACCCCGCGCCCCAGCCACCGCCAGCAAAATGAGGGGCCGTCCCCCTCTTTCTGTTCCGGCGTCTCATCGGCCAGGGTCAGCGCCAGTAAATTTTCCATATCCACTCCTTTAGCGCTGGAACGGGTAAACCGATCCCAGCTGCAGGATTGTCGATAACGCGTCCAGCGCCTCGCGTCCTTCACGCAGAAGCTGCGGGTCAACCAGATCCGCCTGCGTCAGACGATCGCGATAGTAGCGATCGACCCAGTCATTCAGCCGCGTAAAGAGCGTATCGTTCATCATGACCGCGGGGTTCACCGCCTGCATTTCGTCCTGAGTCAAGACCACGCGCAGACGTAAACAGGCTGGCCCGCCGCCGTTGGCCATGCTTTCGCGCAGGTCAAACACGCGCAGTTCGTCGATCGGGTTATCGGCCTTGACCAGCTCCGTCAGGTAGCGCCACACGCCTTTGTGATCCCGTGATTCCTGCGGCAGGACCAGCATCATGCTGCCATCGTCACGGCTCAGCAGCTGGCTGTTGAACAGATAGGTTTCTACCGCGTCCTGCACGCTCACCGCCTCCGTTGGCACCTGGATTGGCGTGAAGCCGCGCACGCGCTCATGCAGCGTGGCGAGCAGCTTCTCCTGATGGGCAAACGCCTGCTCGTGGCAGAACAGCACCTGGCGGTTAGAAACGGCAATCACGTCGTTATGGAACACGCCCTGGTCAATCACATGCGGGTTTTGCTGGGCAAAAACCACCTGGGAAGGATTGACCTGGTTCAGGCGAGCAACCGCCTGGCTGGCTGCCAGCGTCTGACGAGCAGGATAACGGGTTGGCGAGGCGTGGCCCCCCTCTTCTCGCCCGTAGATAAACAGCTGCAGGCCCGGGTCGCCATAGTCGCCTCCCAGGCGGTTATGGTTGGCCGCGCCTTCGTCGCCAAACATCGCCACCTGCGGCAGAGCCTGATGCACCTCAAAATGGGCGTCATGGTTGAAAATGGCGCGCAGCACGCGCTCGGTGGTTTCCGCTTCTGTGGCGCGGTGGAATTTATTGTTCAGGTTCGCCACCGTCAGATGAACTTTGCCATCCAGCGTGTCGGTTGACGGCGCGACGGTCGCGGCGTTTGCCACCCACATAGAGGAGGCGGAGCTTGCCGCGGAGAGCAGGTGCGGCGTCTGCGTACCCGCTTTTTCGACGACCTGCTCATCGGTACCGCTAAAGCCGAGCTGACGAAGGACAGCCACGTTCGGGCGTTCCTGCGGCGGGATCACCGCCTGCGGGAAACCGGCATCCGCCAGCGCCTTCATCTTCAGCAGCCCCTGCTTCGCCGCCAGCTTCGGGTTCGACACCTGAAAGCGGTGCTTCGTCGAGGCTTCATTACCAAAAGAGAGACCGGCATAGTGGTGCGTCAGCCCCACCAGCCCGTCAAAGTTGACCTCACGCGCTTTCATGACGATCCCCTCCGGTAAAATCCAGCCCCGGATTAAGCGTCTCCGGCAGCGTCAGCGCCGGGGTTTCCAGGCTCGCCATCGGCCACGCGCAGTAATCGGCGGCATACCACGCGCTGGCGCGATGGTTGCCCGACGCGCCTACACCACCGAACGGCGCGGTGCTCGCGGCCCCGGTCAGCGGTTTATTCCAGTTCACAATCCCGGCGCGCGCTTCCAGCAGCAGTTGTTCAAACTTCTCGCGATGCGGTGAAATCAGACCGCTCGACAGGCCGTAGCGGGTGTTGTTCGCCATCGCAATGGCCGCATCGAAATCGTCGTAACGCCAGACGCACAGCAGCGGGCCAAAGACCTCTTCATCCGGCACGTTGCTTGCGCCGCTCATTTCTACAATGCCCGGCGTCAGCAGCGAGCTACCCGGCTGAACCTGCTTCGGCTCCAGCAGGGTTTTCGCGCCGCGCGCGACGTGGTCCTGCCAGGCCTTAAGCACGTTCAGCGCGGCCTGTTCGGAAATAAGCCCGCCGATAAACGGCTGCGGGTCGGCATCCCACGCGGCAGGCACCAGACGCGCGCTCACTTCAACCAGACGTTTCAGGAAGGCATCCCCCTGTGCGCCCCGCTTCACCAGCAGGCGGCGGGAGCAGGTACAGCGCTGTCCGGCGGTAATAAAGGCGGACTGAATCGTCAGGTGCACCGCGGCGTCGATATCATCAGGATCTTCCACAATCAGCGGGTTGTTGCCGCCCATCTCCAGCGCCAGGATTTTCTCCGGCTGCCCTGCCAGCTGGCGGTGCAGCTGATAGCCCGTACCGGCGCTGCCGGTAAACAGCAGACCGTCGATATCGCTCAGCGCGCTCAGCGCCTGACCGGTTTCCCGCCCGCCCTGCACCAGGTTCAGCACGCCCGGCGGCAGGCCGGCCTGTTCCCAGAGTTTGACTACCGCCTCGCCGGTGAGTGGCGTGAGCTCGCTCGGTTTGAAGATAACGGTATTGCCCGCCAGCAGCGCAGGCACAATATTGCCATTCGGCAGGTGTCCCGGGAAGTTATACGGGCCAAACACCGCCAGCACGCCGTGCGGGCGGTGGCGCAGCGTGGCCGCGCCGTCCGGCATCTCGGTATGCTGTTCGCCGGTGCGGGTGTGGTACGCCTTGACCGAAATGGCGATTTTGTTGATCATCGCCGTCACTTCGGTTGTCGCTTCCCAGCGAGGTTTACTGGTTTCAGACGCGATGATGCGCGTCAGTTCGGCCTTGTTTGCCTCCAGCAGCCCGGCAAACTTTTCAACAATTTCCTGGCGCACGGCGAAAGGCTGTTTTGCCCACGCCGGAAAGGCGCGGCGCGCGGCCTGGCAGGCTTGTTCTACCTGCGCGGCGCTGGCGTCATGCCCCTTCCAGAGCACCTCTTTTCCAACCGGATTGGTCTTTACGCGCTCTTCGCCTTCGCCCGTGACCCAGTCACCGTTAATCCATAATGTCATGCTGTTTTCTCCTCAGGGCAGAGACGCACCAGGCGAACCGTATCGCCGGCGTTACATTTCAGGGCATCCAGTTCTGCAGCCGTCAGCACCAGACGTTCACATTTCGGGTTGGTACGCACCAGCATGGCGCGGAAGTTGGCGTAATTTTCGTTCGATACCAGACAGGCGGGCCAGTCACCCGGCGCGGGCTGACCTTCAGAGACCTCAACCAGACGGCTTTTACGGATCGCGCGCACGCGGTCGATATCGCACTCAAGCGTTGGGCCGCCGTCAAAGATGTCGACATAGTTCCGGTAGCGGAACCCCTCTTTCTCCAGCACCGCGCGGGCAGGCGCGGTCTGCGGATGGACTTCGCCAATCACCGCCTGCGCTTCCGGGCTGAGGAAATGGGTATAGATAGGATGCTTCGGCATCAGTTCGGCGATAAAGGCTTTCTGGCCGGTACCGCAGAGATAGTCCGCCCGGCTGAACTCCATCGAGAAGAAGCGCTCGCCCAGGCTCTCCCAGAACGGCGAGTAGCCGGTGTCGTCGATCACGCCGCGCATCTCCGCGACCACTTTTTCGTTAAAGCGATCGCGGAAGGCGGCCATAAACATAAAGCGCGATTTGGAGAGCAGATAGCCGTTGCCCTCTTTGCGCCACGCCGGGTCGAGGAACAGCGTGCATAGCTCGCTGGCGCCCGTGTGGTCATTGCAGAGAAACAGCGTGGGCAGCGCGTTATAGACGTTCAGCTCTTTCGAGGCGTGAACCATGGTGCCGACGCGGTAGTTGTACCACGGGTCGTTAAGCCCGACGGCCACTTCAATGGCGCAGATCCCGGCCACGGTCCCCGTGTCGGTGTCTTCCAGCACGAACACATACCCCTGTTCGCTTTTTGGCAACGTCCCCTGCCAGGTTTGCAGGGCGCGCTCAATGCGCGCCGACAGCGTTTTTTCATCGGCAGGAAGCGAGGTCAGCCCGCCTCCCGTCTTACCGGCAAGCTGCATGAGCCCGGCGAGATCGCCGCGCTCAACGGGACGGATGACCATCATGATGACACCCCGGATTTCACTTTTTCACACGCCAGCGCAAAACGGTCCAGACCGGTTTGCACCTCTTCCTCGCTGACGATCAGCGCCGGCGCAAAACGCACCACGTTAGCACCGGCAATCAGCACCATCACGCCCACTTTTGCCGCTTCCTGTGAAATAAGTTTAGCTTTTCCGGCAAACTCGGCGGTGAGCTCGCAGCCGATTAACAGCCCCAGACCGCGAATTTCTTTAAACAGCCCCGTTTTGCCGTTGATGGCATTCAGGCGCTCGACAAACCAGTCGTGACGCTGCTTAACGCCTTTCAGCACCTCAGGCGTGTTAATGATGTCGAGAACCTGCCCGGCGACGGCGGTGGCCAGCGGGTTGCCGCCGTAGGTGGTGCCATGGGTACCCACGGTCATTACGCTGGCGAATTTATCGGTGGTCAGCGTCGCGCCAATCGGGAAGCCGCCGCCCAGCGCTTTGGCGGTCGAAAGCACGTCCGGCGTCACGCCGTAGTGCATATAGGCATACAGTTCGCCGGTGCGGCCCACGCCGGTCTGCACTTCGTCGAAAATCAGGACCGCGTTGTGGCGATCGCACAGCTCGCGCAGCCCCTGCAGGAAGGCTTTTTGCGCCGGAAGCACACCGCCCTCACCCTGCATCGGCTCGACGATCACCGCGCAGGTGGTGTCGTTAATCAGCTCGCTGGCGGACTGCAGATCGTTATAGATACCGTGGCGAATATCCGGCGGCAGCGGGGCAAAATCCTGCGAGTAGGAAGGCTGGCCGCCCGCGCTGACGGTAAACAGCGTGCGCCCGTGGAAGGCATTTTTAAACGCCACGATGCCGCTCTTGTGGGTACCAAATTTATCGTGCGCATATTTGCGCGCCAGCTTCAGCGCCGCTTCGTTGGCTTCCGCCCCCGAGTTACAGAAAAAGACCTTTTCGGCAAACGTCGCGTCGATCAGTTTTTTGGCCAGGCGCAGCGCGGGCTCGTTGGTAAAGCCGTTGCCGGTATGCCAGAACTTCGCCGCCTGGTCATTCAGCGCCTGACGCAGCGCAGGGTGCGCATGCCCCAGCGCGTTGACCGCAATCCCACCTGCAAAGTCGATATACTCTTTACCCTGCTGATCCCACAGGCGCGAGCCTTCCCCACGAACCGGAATAAAAGCCGCCGGAGCGTAAACCGGCATCATCCATTCATCGAAATTTTCACGCGTAATTGACAGAGACATAGCGACCTCATCCGGTAAATAAAAAGTTATTTGAATGTTAAATAATTGAGTGTTTGCACTGTGAATGTAGATTGCAGCCTTCGTGCCAGCCAGCGATAAAATTGCATAAACGGGTTGAGGTAACACAATATCAATAAGTTACAACATGGAGTTATTCACTATTAGCGCATAAAAAGTGAATATTTTTACGACAAGCGGCGCTTTGCCGCATGAAAATCAGAAAGAGTATGCACAGGCCAAATATAATTCTGGAATTGTGATCGCTCGCGAAATTTATCGGTCATTTACGCCCTGTTTGAGGGCGATGCGCGTCAGAATGGTGCAAATATTGCACCACCGGCATTATCTGTCGCAGTTATTGGCCGAACCCGGTAACAGTTGACGCAAATTCTGCTACCATCCATGCACTATTCACCTTGCACTGGCAGCGACTATGAAATTTGTCTCTTTTAATATCAACGGCCTGCGCGCCCGCCCTCATCAGCTTGAAGCTATCGTTGAACAACATCAGCCAGATGTGATCGGTCTGCAGGAGACCAAGGTTCACGACGACATGTTCCCCCTCGAAGAGGTGGCTAAGCTCGGCTACAACGTCTTCTATCATGGGCAGAAAGGCCATTACGGCGTTGCGCTGTTGACCAAAGAGACGCCAGTTTCAGTCCGCCGCGGGTTTCCCGGCGATGACGAAGAAGCACAGCGCCGCATCATCATGGCGGAACTGCCTTCCCCGCTGGGGAACATCACCGTGATTAATGGTTACTTTCCCCAGGGCGAGAGCCGCGACCATCCGACCAAATTCCCGGCTAAAGCCAAGTTTTATCAGGATCTGCAGGACTATCTGACCACCGAACTGAACAAAGACAATCCGGTGCTGATCATGGGTGATGTGAATATCAGCCCGACCGATCTGGATATTGGCATCGGTGAAGACAGCCGCAAACGCTGGCTGCGTACCGGCAAATGCTCCTTCCTGCCGGAAGAGCGCGAGTGGATGCAGCGCCTGCTGGACTGGGGCCTGGTGGATACCTTCCGTACCGCCAACCCGGACACGCAGGATCGCTTCTCGTGGTTTGACTACCGCTCAAAAGGCTTTGACGACAACCGCGGCCTGCGTATCGACCTGCTTCTCGCCAGTTCGCCGCTGGCAGAGCGCTGCATCGAAACCGGGATCGACTACGAGATCCGCAGCATGGAAAAACCGTCTGACCACGCGCCGGTGTGGGCTAAATTCAAGCTGTAATGACGCGTGAACATTCGAAAACTCGCTTTCCTGTGCGCCCTTCTGGGCGCATTTATTCTGACGTTTGTCATGCTTCCCCCAGGCACACTCTCCCTGGAAGGGATTAAAACCCACCAGCAGGCACTCCTCTCCCATGTTGACCACGCGCCGCTGCGAAGCGCGCTGATCTTTTTTGCCCTCTACGTGGCGGTCTCCGCCCTGTCGATCCCCGGTGCGGCTATCCTCACCCTGCTGGGCGGAGCGTTATTTCCCCTGTGGGAAGGCACCCTTCTGGTCTCGTTTGCCTCCACGCTCGGGGCGACGCTTGCGATGCTCGCCAGCCGTTATCTGCTGCGCGAATGGGTCCAGCGGCGGTTTGCTCAGCAGATGAAAACGGTGAACGCCGGTATGGCGCATGACGGCGCGGGCTATCTTTTTGCCCTGCGCCTGATGCCGCTGTTCCCGTTTTTCCTGGTGAATTTGCTGATGGGGCTGACCCGCATTGGCGTATATCGCTACTGGTGGGTCAGCCAGGTCGCCATGCTGCCCGCGACGGTGGTCTTTCTGAACGCCGGACGCGAGTTGGGGAAAGTGGCGTCGCTGCGCGATATTTTGTCGCCGGGCATGCTAATCGCCTTTACACTACTGGGGTTATTGCCGCTGGCGACACGCCGGCTGTTTTCCCGTTATCTCCCGTCTGTTAAAAAGTGAGGCATTATGCGCCGTGTGCGTTTTTGCGCGTTCCTGACCGGTCTGCTGCTGGCAGCCCCCCTCTGTGCCGCCGAAAGCTGGCACGCTATCCAACAGCAGGCCAAAGGCCAGACCGTCTGGTTTAACGCCTGGGGAGGCGATCCGGCGGTCAACCGCTACCTTGAGTGGGTCAGCGGTGAGATGCAAACGCACTACGCCATTACCCTAAAAATTGTCCCGCTGGCGGACGCCGCCGATGCGGTAAAACGGATCCAGACGGAAGCCGCCGCGGGGCGTAAGGCCAACGGCTCGGTTGACCTGCTGTGGGTCAACGGCGAAAACTTCCGCACGTTAAAAGAAGCGAACCTGCTGCAAACCGGATGGGCGCAGACGTTGCCAAACTGGCGCTATGTCGATACCCGTAAACCCGTCACGGAAGATTTTGCGATTCCAACCGACGGGGCGGAATCCCCGTGGGGCGGCGCGCAGCTAACCTTTATCGCCCGCAAAGCCAGCATGCCGACGCCGCCGGTGGATCCACAGGCGCTGCTGGCCTACGCGCAGCAGCACCCGGGTAAGATCAGCTATCCCCGCCCACCCGATTTTACCGGCACGGCATTTCTTGAGCAGCTGCTGCTGACGCTCACCGATCGCCCTGAGGCTTTACAAAAAGCGCCCGATGCAACGTTTGCTGAGGTTACGGCGCCGCTCTGGGCCTACCTCGATAAGCTGCACCCGCTGCTGTGGCGCGAAGGAAAAGATTTCCCTCCCTCGCCTGCCCGAATGGATGCCCTGCTTGCCAGCGGCAGTCTGAACCTGTCGCTGACCTTTAACCCGGCGCATGCGCAGCAGAAAGTGGCGAGCGGCGAACTGCCCTCCGACAGCTACAGCTTTGGTTTCCAGAGCGGGATGCTCGGCAACGTCCATTTTGTGGCTATCCCGGCCAATGCCGGCGCGAGCGCGGGCGCAAAGGTAGTCGCTAATTTCCTGCTGTCACCGCAGGCGCAAATCCGCAAGGCCGACCCGGCCATCTGGGGAGACCCGAGCGTCCTGGATGCGAAAACGCTGCCCGAAGAGGAAGCGAAACAGCTGCTGGCCCATACGCCTCAGGGGCTGCCGCAGGTGCTTGCAGAGCCGCAGTCCGCCTGGGTGAACGCGCTGGAGCAGGAATGGCTGCGTCGTTACGGCACCCGCTGAGCGGGCTCGTCTGGCTGGCGATGGCGGTGATTTATCTGCCGATCCTGCCCGCCGGCGTGATGCTTTTCGCACCGGCGCTTTCTGCGACAAACTGGCAGCGGCTGCTGAACGATCCGCAGCTACCGCAGGCGACCGTCGCCACGCTGGTCTCAACGCTCATCGCCACGCTGGGGGCGTTGCTGATTGCCCTTTTCTTCGTCTGCCTTTTGTGGCCAGGTCAACGCTGGCGGCGCCTCACGACCCGGCTGCCCTGGCTGCTGGCGATCCCCCATGTGGCGTTCGCCACCAGCGCGTTACTGCTGTTTGCCGAGGGCGGTCTGTTTTATCAGCTCTGTACCTTCTGTACGGCTCCGTTTGACCGCTACGGCGTCGGGCTGGGCCTGACGCTCGCGGTCAAAGAGAGCGCGTTCGTGCTGTGGGCCATTTACGCCGTACTGCCGGAACAACGGCTCGCGCAGCAGAAGATCGTCCTGCAGACCTTTGGCTACGGGCGTTATCAGACGCTCAGCTGGCTGATCCTCCCGGCGATCGCGCCTGTCCTCGGCGCGGTGATGCTGGCGGTGCTGGCATGGTCGCTCTCGGTCGTGGACGTAGCGATCGTTCTCGGGCCCGGCAACCCGCCCACCCTGGCCGTGCTGGCCTGGCAGTGGCTAAGCCTGGGCGACGCGCAGCAGCAGGCAAAAGGAATGCTGTTGTGCCTGCTTCTCCTCATGCTGCTGGCCGCGCTTGCCGCCCTCGGATACGGCCTCTGGAGGGTATGGCGTCGCACAATTCCGGACCTCGCGGGGACGCGTCGAAGGTCTCAGCGCGTCCTGCCTGAGCGGGCACTCAGCGGGTTACTGCCCGCGTGCGGCATCCTGTGCGCTGCGGTACTGCTGATGCTGGCGCAAGGGGGCGACGTGGGTTCCGTGGGGACCAGCCTCTCCTTCGGCCTGCTGTCGAGCCTGATCGCCCTCATCGTCATTTTTCTCTGGCTGGAATGGGGACCGCAGCGCGGCGCAGCGTGGGTGTGGTCACCGCTCGCCCTTCCGGCGCTGCCGCTCGTCACCGGGCAATATTTTATTGCTTTGCGTCTGGGGCTCGACGGGCACTTTGCCGCCGTGCTCTGGAGCCATCTGCTGTGGGTGTTGCCGTGGATGCTGCTGGTTCTGCAGCCCGCCTGGCGGCGGATCGACCCCCGGCTTATCCTTACCGCCAGAACGCTCGGCTGGCGACGAGAAAAAATATTTCTACTGCTGAAATGCCCCCTGCTGGTGCGCCCGGCGCTGCTGGCCTTTGCTATTGGTTTTTCCGTCAGCATGGCGCAATACATGCCGACGCTCTGGCTGGGCGCGGGGCGCTTCGCCACGCTGACCACCGAAACCGTCGCGCTCAGCAGCGGGGGCAGCATCCCTGTTCTCGCCAGCAGGGCGCTGGGATTACTGCTGGTCACGGGCACGGTGTTCGGTCTTGCCGCACTGTTATCCCGGCTCGCGGGCCGCTACCGTCAAGGATTACGTTAATGCTGAAGGTTAAAGATCTCACCATCGAACCGCTTTTCCGCGAGGTCAATTTTTGCGTTCCTCGCGGGGAGATCGTTACCCTGATGGGGCCGTCCGGCAGCGGCAAATCGACCCTTTTTGCGTGGATGGTCGGCGCGCTGTCAGACGATTTCCAGGCGCGGGGCGAACTGTGGCTCGACGCGCGTCGCTGCGATAGCCTCCCTGTTGAAGCCCGCGGGCTGGGCATTCTCTTTCAGGATGCGCTGCTGTTTGAACAGTTCAGCGTCGGGCAAAATTTGCTGCTGGCCTTGCCTGAGCGGATCGTCGGGAGAGCGCGTCGGGAAGCGGTCGAGCAGGCGCTGGATTCCGCCGGGCTGAGCGGTCATTACGCCAGCGATCCGGCCACCCTCTCCGGCGGGGAGCGTGCCCGGGTCAGCCTGCTGCGGGCCCTGCTCGCAGAGCCGCAGGCGCTGCTGCTGGACGAACCGTTCAGCCGCCTCGATAAAACGCTGCGCACGACGTTTCGGACATGGGTTTTTGGCGCCGTCCGCGCGCGCAATATCCCGGTGGTGCTGGTCACGCACGATGAGGACGATATTCCGCCCGGCGGCGAGCTGATTGAGATTTCTCGCTGGCAATAATGTGCTAACGCAATGTTTTCCGTTTCGGGAGAGACGACAATGCCCCCCTCTTTTACTGACGTCAGGTTATTCGATGAAACGTGTTTCTCAACTGACCGCGCTGGCCCTGCTCTGCGGCCTCGCATCCTTTTCCTATCTGGCGGCTGATTTGGCCAACGCGATGACGCTCTCCCAGCTTCAGGCACAGCACGGCACGCCTGTCGACACCCGCCCCAGCGCGTTCTATAACGGCTGGCCGCAGACCCTCAGCGGCCCCTCCGGGCATGAACCCGCCGCACTCAACCTTGCTGCCGCCTGGCTGGGCGCAATGAGCGACGAACAGATTGCGAGCTGGGCAAAACAGCATCAGCTTACGCCCGCGACGGCCATCGCCCTGTACGGCGACGAGAACGATAACCTGGCGGTGAAATCCCGCCTGGAGAAAGCCGGATACCGCAACGTCTCGCTGCTCAGCGACGCTCTGAAGACGCCCGACCGCCTTCAGCGCCTGCCTCACTTTGAACAGCTGGTTTACCCGCAGTGGATCCACCGCCTCCAGCAGGGTAAACCCGTGACCGCCGCGCCGGCGGGTGACTGGAAAGTGATTGAAGCCGCCTGGGGCGCACCGAAGTTTTACCTGCTGAACCACATTCCCGGCGCGGGCTACATCGACACCAACGAGGTGGAAAGCGAGCCGCTGTGGAATAAAGTCTCCGACGACAAGCTGAAAGCGATGCTGGCGAAGCACGGGATCCGTCACGACACCACCGTCATTCTGTATGGCCGTGACGTTTACGCCGCCGCGCGCGTGGCGCAGATCATGCTGTATGCGGGCGTGAAGGATGTGCGTATTCTCGACGGCGGCTGGAAGGCGTGGTCCGATGCAGGCCTGCCGGTTGAACGCGGCACGCCCGCGAAAGTGACGCCAGCCCTCGATTTTGGCGCGCCGATCCCCGGCCAGCCGCAGCTGATGGTTGATATGGAACAGGCGCGCGGGATGCTGCACCGTCAGGATGCCTCCCTGGTCAGCATTCGTTCGTGGCCGGAGTTCATCGGCGAAACCAGCGGCTACAGCTACATCAAGCCAAAAGGTGAAATTGCCGGTGCCCGCTGGGGTCATGCGGGCAGCGACGCGACCCATATGGAAGATTTCCATAACCCGGATGGCACCATGCGCAGCGCGGACGATATCGCCGCCCAGTGGAAGCGCTGGAATATTCTGCCGGAACAGCACGTCGCGTTTTACTGCGGCACCGGGTGGAGGGCGTCAGAAACCTTTATGTACGCCCGGGCGATGGGCTGGAAGAATGTCGCCGTCTATGACGGCGGCTGGTACGAATGGAGCAGTCACCCGCAGAACCCGGTCACCACCGGAGAGCGCGGGCCAGAGAGCGCTCTCTAAGGGCTGAGTGACTTCAGCGTCACATAGCCGCTCCAGACGCGCGTTGTGGTGGTCAGCCAGCACAGCGCGCCGAATACCCACGCGAACAGCGTAAAGTGCGCCGGGAACAGGCAGCACAGCACGAACAGGGCGATGGTCTCCGTCCCTTCCGTTAACCCACAGATGTAATAAAACGACTTGTGCGCATAGCCGGGGTTGTCGATGTCGTGCTTCGCCGCCAGCGCCGCAAACGCCAGAAAGCTGCTGCCGGTCCCGATAAACGCAAACAGCAGCCAGGCGGCCGCCAGCGCATTCTCAGCGGGTGCCGCGAGCGCAAAGCCAAACGGCACCAGGGCGTAGAACAGAAAATCGAGCGCGATGTCGAGAAATCCCCCCGCATCGGTCAGCCCTCTCCGGCGCGCCAGCGCGCCGTCCAGACCATCCAGCAGGCGGTTAAGCACGATGGCAGCCAGCGCAGCCGGATACCAGCCGAGGGCCAGAAACGGCAGCGCCAGCACGCCGATGGCGAACCCGGTCAGGGTTAATCCGTCGGGCGTGATGCCCGGCTTATCCAGCACGGAAACCAGACGATTCAGAGCGGGCTTAACCCGCGGGTGCAGGTGACGGTCAAGCATGGGGAGTCTCGCTAAACGTGGCGCATAGCCCCTGCGCCGGAATATCCAGCGCGGCATTAAAGCGGGCGGAGAGATTCTGAAACGCAATCAGCGCCGTCATCTCGGTAATGGCATCGTCCGTGAAGTGGCGTTTCAGCGCCGTTCTGACTGCCTCATCCGCCCAGGGCGGCGTGGCGGTCATCGCCTCGGCGTAGGCCAGCGCCGCGCGCTCCTGCTCGGTGAACAAGGCGGAATCCTGCCAGTCGCTCACGGCCTGAACCTTATCCAGCGCGCCGCAGCGCTCGGCCAGACGCAGGCTGTTGGCATCAATGCAGAAAGCGCAGTGACAGAGCTGGGATACCCGCGTCATGAGCAGCGAGCGCAGCGCGGGCGTCAGGCGCGCACGACGGCGTTCCAGAAAGCCGACAAACAGCGCCACCAGCCAGAACAGACGCGGCATTCGCCCCCACCAGCGGGTGGGATTCAGCACCGCGCCAAAATGCTTTTTCTGCATGGCGGCTATCGGTTTTAGGCTGGCGGGAAGGGATTCGAGGGAGGCAACCCAGGCGGGGGACTCTTTCACCTGATTCTCCTGTTTACTGGACTATGAGAAAGGGCACGATAATATGTCTTTTTTCGCTATTAATTATTGACGACCATGCTGAAAACACTCGATGTCGTTGCCGCCATCATCGAAAAAGACGGCAACATTTTACTGGCGCAGCGCCCTGCCCACGCCGACCAGCCGGGAATGTGGGAATTTGCAGGCGGTAAAGTCGAGGCCGGAGAAACCCAGCCAGAAGCGCTTATCCGCGAGCTGCGTGAAGAGTTGGGCATTGACGCCCTGCCGGGACAATACGTGGCAAGCCACCAGCGGGAAGTCTCTCAGCGGTTGATTAACCTGCATGCCTGGCACGTTCCTGCTTTTCGCGGCGATATCACGGCGCACTACCACAGCGCGCTCGCGTGGTGTACGCCGGAAGAGGCGCTTGGCTACGCCTTAGCCCCCGCGGATATTCCGCTGCTGGAAGCGTTTATTGTTTTACGCGACGCCAGACCAGCGGGTTCGTGCTGATGGAGCGCTCGTCGCGCTGGCACTGCAGCAGAATGCCGTCCGCTTTCACAACGGCCCCTTCCGAGTAGTTCTGATTCTGATAGATACAGCACTGATTGCAGGGCTGCACCGTTTGATTCTGGCCGCTGGAGCTAAACACTTCCGGCGGCACATTCACTTCCACATCCGGACGAATGCGGTCAGCCTGAGCGCCAGCGGTAAACATCAAACATAACGCGGTCATCACATAACGGTTCATCGACTTGTCTTCCTGTTGTGTCCTGATATTGACTATAACGGTAAACCAGAGCGGAACCTTTAATTTATCTCTTCATCGCTTTTCGTTATGACGTTCGTCCTCTCATTAATTTCCCTTTCGTCATAAATTTCTGCTTGCCTCACAAAGCGGTACGGGTGGTATAGTCAAAAAAACAACACAAATCGCATAAGTAATAAACATAAAATACGATAAGAGGTTCTTATATCTATGGATCAGACACGCTCTCTGGAAAGTTTCCTTGCCCATGTTCAGCAGCGCGACCCGCACCAAAGCGAGTTCGCTCAGGCCGTGCGTGAAGTTATGACCACCCTGTGGCCCTTCCTTGAACAAAACCCGCGTTATCGCCAGATGTCGCTGCTTGAACGCCTTGTCGAGCCAGAGCGCGTGATCCAGTTCCGCGTGACGTGGGTTGACGATCGCAACCAGGTACAGGTTAACCGCGCGTGGCGCGTTCAGTTTAACTCGGCCATTGGCCCGTTTAAGGGCGGCATGCGTTTTCATCCGTCCGTGAACCTGTCGATTCTGAAATTCCTCGGCTTCGAGCAGACCTTTAAAAACGCCCTCACCACGCTACCGATGGGCGGCGGGAAAGGCGGCAGCGATTTCGACCCGAAAGGCAAAAGCGAAGGGGAAGTGATGCGCTTCTGCCAGGCGCTGATGACCGAACTCTACCGCCACCTCGGCCCCGATACCGACGTTCCTGCCGGTGATATCGGCGTGGGCGGAGGTGAAGTGGGCTTTATGGCCGGGATGATGAAAAAGCTTTCCAACAACAGCGCCTGCGTCTTTACCGGCAAGGGGCTGTCGTTTGGCGGGAGCCTGATCCGCCCGGAAGCGACCGGGTACGGCCTGGTTTACTTCACCGAGGCGATGCTCAAGCGTCACGGTTTAGGCTTTGAAGGCATGCGCGTGGCGGTCTCCGGCTCCGGTAACGTGGCGCAGTACGCTATTGAGAAAGCAATGCAGCTTGGCGCTCGCGTGGTGACCGCCTCTGACTCCAGCGGCACGGTGGTGGATGAAGCAGGCTTCACGGCAGAGAAGCTGGCGCGCCTGTGTGAAATCAAAGCCAGCCGCGACGGCCGCGTGGCGGACTATGCCCGGGAGCTTGGCCTGACCTACCTGGAAGGGAAACAGCCGTGGGGCGTGCCGGTGGATATCGCCCTGCCGTGCGCCACGCAGAACGAGCTGGATGCAGACGCCGCGCGTACCCTGATTAGCAACGGCGTAAAAGCGGTGGCCGAAGGGGCGAATATGCCTACCACCATCGATGCGACTGATCTGTTCCTTGAGGCGGGCGTGCTGTTTGCGCCGGGCAAGGCCGCTAACGCGGGCGGCGTGGCGACCTCCGGCCTCGAGATGGCGCAAAACGCCGCGCGTCTCGGCTGGAAGGCGGAGAAAGTGGATGCGCGCCTGCACCACATCATGCTGGATATTCACCACGCCTGCGTGGAGTACGGCGGCGAGGCGTCGCAAACCAACTACGTGCGCGGGGCGAATATCGCCGGGTTCGTGAAGGTGGCGGATGCGATGATTGGTCAGGGCGTGATTTAAGGTTTATCGCGTGCGGCCGGGTGCCCTCACCCCGGCCCTCTCCCACGGGGAGAGGGAGAAAACCGTGTGTCAGGCCGCGCTCTTTTTCTTTTTAAACGGTTTCTTCGCGCCACTACCGGGCGCAACCATCCCTCTGAACGTTTTCACTGGCGTGCTGCGCGCCTGATCGATCAGCTGATAAAGCGTCCCGACCAGCGGTTGCATAAAGTCCTGATAGCGGCACTGCTTCTCGCTGATCTGCGTCAGCACAGATTCCCAGTGTGCGGTCATGTCCGGCCTGGCGGCCAGCTCCGGCAGAGAGTGGATTAGCGCCCGGCCCGGCTCCGTTGAGTGGATATAGCGTCCCTTTTTCTCCAGGAAGCCGCGCTTAAAGAGCAGCTCGATGATCCCCGCGCGGGTCGCCTCCGTGCCCAGACCGTCGGTGGCGCGCAGGATCTTCTTCAGATCTTTATCCTGCACGAACCGGGCGATCCCGGTCATCGCGGAAAGCAGCGTCGCATCGGTAAAATGGCGCGGCGGCTGGGTCTGGCGTTCCACCACTTCCCCTTTCTCGCACAGCAGCTCGTCGTCTTTGGCGACCACGGGCAGCGGCGTGCCGTCATTCTCCTCGTCACGCTCTTTGTTGCCGAGCAGCGTGCGCCAGCCTGCTTCCGCGAGGAAACGGGCTTTGGCGACAAACTTACCTTTGGCAATCTCAAGCTCAATCACGCACTTGCGGAATACCGCGTCCGGGCAGAACTGCATCAGGTACTGACGGGCAATCAGGTGATAGACCTTCGCTTCGTTCTCGGTCAGGTTGACGCTGCTGGCGCGGGCCGTCGGGATAATCGCGTGGTGGGCATCGACTTTTTTATCATCCCAGCAGCGGTTATGGGTGTCCGGGTTCACCACCGGCTGCGGGAGCAGATCCGGCGCGTGCACGCCGATGGCGTTCATCACCGAGTGGCGACCGGCAAAGTGCTCTTCCGGCAGATAGCGGCTGTCCGAACGCGGGTAGGTGATGAGCTTATGGGTTTCATAGAGCTTCTGGCAGATATCCAGCACGTTCTGCGCGCTGAGGCCAAAGCGCTTCGCGGCCTCAATCTGCAGGGCCGACAGCGAGAACGGCAGCGGCGCGGGTTCTGATTCCCGTTTATCGTTATAGCTGGTAACAATAGCCGGCTGGCCGGTAATGCGGTTAACCACATGATCCGCCAGCGGACGGTGCAGCAAGCGCCCCTCTTCATCCTGGTAAGATTCGCAGGCGTCGCTCGGCTGCCAGACGGCGGTAAAGCGCTCGTCTTCAGGCGTGACAATATTCGCTTTCACTTCAAAAAAATCTTTGGCGACGAAGTTCTCAATCTCTTCGTCGCGACGCACCACCAGCCCCAGCACCGGCGTCTGCACGCGCCCCACTGAAAGTACGCCCTGATAGCCCGCGTTGCGCCCAAGAATGGTGTAGGCGCGGGTCATATTGATGCCGTACAGCCAGTCGGCGCGGGCGCGGGCTAATGCCGAGACGCACAGCGGAATAAATTCGCTGTTGGCACGCAGGCGCGAAATCGCCCGCTCGACGGCCTGCGGGTTGAGATCGTTGATCAGACAGCGCTGCACCTGCTGGCGCTTTTCCGGCGCCAGTTCAAGATAGTCCAGCACCTCATCCACCAGCAGCTGTCCTTCCCTGTCCGGGTCACCCGCGTGCACGATTTCATCGGCTTCATGCAGGAAGCGCTTGATCACGTTGAGCTGTTTGGTGACCGAAGGTCGGGGCTGCAGGCGCCATTTTTCCGGCACGATGGGCAGATCGTTTAAATTCCAGCGGGCGTAGCGGCTGTCATAGACGTCCGGCTGCGCCTGCTCAAGCAGGTGACCAATACACCAGGTGACCACCTGCCCGTTACCGCATTCGATAAAGCCGTCACCTTTGCGATGCGGTTTAGGCAGCACGTCGGCGATGGCGCGGGCCAGGCTCGGCTTTTCGGCAATAAACAACCGCATCGAATTAACGGATCTCAATCATCGGACGACCGCCGCGCGCGGTCACCAGCTCGCCGATCGCCGTCAGGGTGATGCCGAACTCGGCGGCAGTGGCCTGAACCTCGGCTTCGGATTCCGGCGTGACCGCCAGAAGCAGGCCGCCGGAAGTTTGCGGATCGCACAGCAGGTTGCGCCACTCCTCAGGCATTTCGCCCATCAGGTGACCGTAGCTGGCGAAGTTGCGCTGGGTACCGCCCGGGACCGCGCCCTGAGCAATATACTCCTCCACTCCCGGCAGCTTCGGCACGTCCTGATACCAGACCTGCGCCTGCACGCCCGCGCCCTGACACACTTCGGAGAGGTGTCCCAGCAGGCCAAAACCGGTGACGTCGGTCATCGCCTTCACGCCGTCGATATTGGCAAACGCCGCACCGGCGAGGTTCATCTGGCACATGACTTCCGTTGCCAGGCCTTTGTGCTCCGGTTTCAGCAGGGATTTTTTCTCGGCGGTGGTCAGCACGCCAATGCCCAGCGGCTTGGTGAGGAACAGTTTGCAGCCCGCCTGCGCGGTGCTGTTGCGCTTCACGCGTTCGGTCGGCACTACGCCAGTAACGGCCAGGCCAAAGATTGGCTCCGGCGCATCAATAGAGTGACCGCCGGCCAGGGCAATCCCCGCCTGCTGGCAGGCAAAACGACCGCCATCAATCACTTCACGGGCCACTTCCGGCGGGATGGTGTTGATCGGCCAGCCCAGAATGGCAATCGCCATGATCGGCTTACCGCCCATCGCGAAGATATCGCTGATGGCGTTGGTGGCCGCAATGCGCCCGAAGTCGAACGGGTTGTCGACAATCGGCATAAAGAAGTCGGTAGTACTGATAATGCTGGTACCGTTACCTAAGTCATAAACTGCAGCATCGTCACGCGTTTCGTTGCCGACAAGCAGGTTCGGGTCGACAAACTTCGCCTGTTCACTGTGCAGGATGGTCTCCAGCACTTTCGGCGAAATTTTACAACCGCAACCGGCTCCGTGGCTGTACTGCGTTAAACGAATGGTTTGCTCGCTCATGGACGTCTCCTGTCATCTCAATCACGCTATGGTAGCGCTCATTCCATAAAGAGGTAAGTATGACTGTCTGAATTCTGCGGCAGATGCTCAGAATCCAGACAGTTTAGGTGCGTTATCAGAAATGGCTGACGAAAGGCGTGGTGTCCGGAATGCTGATGGTGCTGGAGGCTTTAAGCTGCGGGGTGCCGAGATAGAGGAAACCGACAATTTTGTCATGCTCACCGCAGCCAAAACCGTCACGGACCGCCGGGCTTTCGGTCAGCGCACCGGTACGCCAGATGCCGTTGAAGCCCTGCGCGACGGCGGCCATCTGCATCGCCATCACCGCACAGCCTGCGGACATTTCCTGTTCCCAGATCGGCACCTTATGGTCAGCCTGGCATTTCGCCACGACGGCGATAATCATCGGGGCGCGGAACGGGGCATTGCGCGCCTTGTCGATACCTTTCTCATCCTGCCCGGCGGCAATAGCGCCCTGCTCCAGCAGCTGGCTGAAACGATCGCGGCCTTCGCCTTCAATCACAAAGAAGTGCCACGGCTGCAGCGTGCCGTGATCGGGGGCACGCATGCCGGCACGCAGAATATTCTCCAGCTGCTCGCCTGTCGGGGCAGGTTCGGCCAGACGGGAAGCGCTACGGCGGTTAACAAGCAGTTCGAGTGCGTCCATTGGTTAACTCCTTTCTTGAAATTTACTCACAAAATTAACACGACGGCAGATTTTGTTACAGCCTGGCAGGCGATTCCTGCTGACAAGTGGCGGTTGGGTCATTACGATAACCCAACATTACCGTCCAGTGGCGACGGAAACAGTCATTTTCTGGTTAGGGAGAATACATGCGAACCCTTTGGCGAATCATTGCCGGTTTCTTTAAATGGACGTGGCGACTGCTCAACTTCGTCCGCAACCTGGTGATGAACATCTTCTTCATCTTCCTGGTTCTGGTTTGCGCGGGCATCTGGATGCATATCAGCAACGCGAATCAGGCGCAGCATTCGACTCGCGGGGCCCTGTTACTCGATATCACCGGCGTTATCGTTGATAAACCGTCCGCCAGCAACCGTCTGGGGGCAATCAGCCGCCAGCTGTTTGGCGCGACATCAGACCGTCTGCAGGAAAACTCCCTGTTCGATATCGTCGATACCATCCGCCAGGCGAAAGATGACCGGAACATCACTGGGATCGTGCTGGATCTGAAAGATTTTGCCGGGGGCGATCAGCCTTCAATGCAGTACATCGGTAAAGCGCTGCGCGAATTCCGCGACAGCGGCAAGCCGGTGATTGCCGTGGGCGACAGCTACAGCCAGGGGCAATATTATCTGGCGAGCTTCGCCAATAAAATCTGGCTCTCCCCGCAGGGTACGGTCGATCTGCACGGCTTTGCCACCAACGGCCTGTACTACAAGTCGCTGCTCGACAAGCTGAAGGTCACCACCCACGTCTTCCGCGTCGGCACGTATAAATCCGCCGTCGAGCCGTTTATCCGCGACGACATGTCTCCTGCCGCCCGTGAAGCTGACAGCCGCTGGATTGGCGAGCTGTGGCAGAACTATCTCGGCACCGTTGCCGCCAACCGCCAGATTACGCCTGAGCAGGCGTTCCCTGGCGCGAAGGGCGTGCTGGATGGCCTGCGTAAGCTTGACGGTGATACCGCGAAATATGCGCTCGACAACAAACTGGTTGATGCCCTGGGCACCAGCGCCGAGATTGAAAAATCCCTTAGCAAACAGTTTGGCTGGAGCAAAGAGGACAAAAATTACAGCGCCATCAGCATGTATGATTACTCGACGAAAAAGCCTGATGACAGCGGTAACAGCGTCGCGGTGGTGTTTGCCAACGGTGCCATCATGGACGGCCAGGAGACTCCGGGGAACGTGGGCGGCGATACTACCGCGTCACAAATCCGCGATGCTCGTCTGGATCCAAAAGTGAAAGCGATCGTCCTGCGGGTGAACAGCCCTGGCGGCAGCGTCAGCGCCTCCGAGGTGATCCGCGCTGAACTTGCCGCGGCGCGTGCCGCCGGCAAGCCGGTCGTCGTATCCATGGGCGGAATGGCCGCCTCCGGGGGTTACTGGATCTCAACGCCAGCCAACTACATCGTGGCCAACCCAAGCACGCTGACCGGTTCGATTGGCATCTTCGGGGTGATCAACACCGTGGAGAACAGCCTGGATTCTCTGGGCGTGCATACCGATGGCGTGGCCACCTCTCCGCTGGCTGATGTGTCGGTGACCAAATCCCTGCCGCCAGAAGTCTCTGAGATGATGCAGCTCAGCATTGAGAACGGCTATAAGCGCTTTATCACCCTGGTGGCGGACTCGCGTAAAAAGACGCCTGAGCAGATCGACCAGATCGCACAGGGACACGTCTGGACCGGCCAGGATGCGAAGAGCAACGGTCTGGTGGACAGCCTGGGCGACTTCGATGACGCGGTGAAAAAAGCCGCCGAGCTGGCGAAGCTCAAGCAATGGCATATCGAGTATTACCAGGACGAGCCTTCGTTCTTCGATATGGTCATGGACAGCATGTCCGGCTCGGTACGCGCCATGCTGCCGGAGGCGATGCAGGCTTACCTGCCTGCGCCAGTCGCCACAGCGGCGAAAGCGATGAAGGCGGAAAGCGATAAGCTCGCGGCCTTTAACGATCCACAGAGTCGTTACGCGTTTTGCCTGACCTGCGCTAACGTCCGTTAAAAACCGTCCCCTCTTCCCGCGAAGAGGGGATTTTTTTCTTTTGAAGAACAAGAACTCACTACCATGCAGAAGAAATCGATTTATGTAGCCTACACTGGCGGTACCATCGGTATGCAGCGCTCTGAAAACGGCTATATCCCTGTCTCCGGCCACCTTCAGCGTCAGCTTGCGCTGATGCCGGAATTCCACCGTCCGGAAATGCCTGACTTCACCATCCACGAATACGAGCCGCTGATGGACTCCTCCGACATGACGCCGGAAGACTGGCAGCACATCGCGGATGACATTAAAGCCCATTACGACCAGTACGACGGCTTCGTGATCCTGCACGGCACCGACACCATGGCGTTTACCGCCTCGGCGCTCTCCTTCATGCTGGAGAACCTGAGCAAGCCGGTTATCGTCACCGGGTCGCAAATCCCGCTGGCGGAGCTGCGCTCGGACGGGCAGATCAACCTGCTGAACTCCCTGTACGTGGCGGCGAATTATCCGATCAACGAAGTGTCGCTATTCTTTAATAACCGTCTGTATCGCGGCAACCGCACCACCAAAGCCCATGCTGACGGTTTTGACGCCTTCGCCTCCCCTAACCTGCAGCCGCTGCTGGAGGCCGGAATTCATATCCGTCGTCTGGGCACGCCGCCTGCGCCGAACACCGCCGGCGAGCTGATCGTGCATCCGATCACTCCGCAACCGATTGGCGTGGTCACTATCTACCCGGGTATCTCTGCCGACGTAGTGCGTAACTTCCTCCGCCAGCCGGTGAAAGCGCTGATTCTGCGCTCCTATGGCGTAGGTAATGCCCCGCAGAACGGCGAATTCCTGAAAGAGCTCCAGGAAGCCAGCGAGCGCGGAATTGTGGTCGTGAACCTGACCCAGTGCATGTCCGGAAAGGTCAACATGGGCGGCTATGCCACCGGCAACGCGCTGGCTCATGCGGGAGTCATCAGCGGCTTCGATATGACCGTTGAGGCAACGCTGACTAAACTTCACTATTTACTGAGTCAGGATCTGGACATTCAGTCCATTCGCAGCGCGATGATGCAAAACCTGCGCGGCGAGCTGACCCCGGACGAATAAGGAGTGCTCATGAAGCAACGCGCCCTGCTACTGGTCGATTTGCAAAATGATTTCTGCGCGGGCGGTGCGCTGGCCGTCGCCGAAGGTGACAGCACCGTTGACGTGGCAAACACGCTAATTGACTGGTGCAAAGCCCGCGGCGAAGCGGTTGTCGCAAGCCAGGACTGGCACCCGGCGAACCACGGCAGCTTTGCCAGCCAGCACAACGTCGAGCCTTTCACTCAGGGTGAACTCGACGGGCTGGCGCAAACCTTCTGGCCGGATCACTGCGTACAGCAGACGGAAGGCGCGGAGCTGCATCCGCTCCTGAATCAGAAAGCCGTCGACGCGGTGTTCCATAAAGGTGAAAACCCGGCTATCGACAGCTATAGCGCGTTTTTTGATAACGGGCATCGCCAGAAAACGGCGCTGGACGCGTGGTTACGTCATCACGAAATCACGGAGCTGATCGTGCTGGGCCTGGCGACGGATTACTGCGTGAAGTTTACCGTGCTGGACGCGCTCCAGTTAGGTTATACCGTCAGCGTCATCACCGACGGCTGCCGCGGGGTAAACATTCACCCGCAGGACAGCGCTCAGGCGTTTATGGATATGGCTGCGGAAGGCGCAACGCTGTATACGCTCGAAGACTGGCTGGAAACGCAGGCGTAGTCTTTTACGCCCTCTCCCTGTGGGAGAGGGTATCAACCCGCACCGTTATTGCATTTTCATCGTCGCAATCGGCTTCGGCGTGATGCCGAAGTCTTCTTTCAGCTCGCGCTTGCTCTTCATCACCATCTGGCCTTTGGTGTCGATCGTCATGTGCTGCGCGTCGGTGTTATTGCGCGCCTGCCACAGCATCACCAGCTGTAAACTGTTCTCTTTTTGCTCCGGCGTCAGCGCGACGCCGTCGGGCCATTTTCCCAGTTCTACGGCGGTCACCAGACGCTGATAAATTTCCGGCGTCATGCCGCTAATCATGTCATCAATATTCACACTCGCGCCCTTTCAAAGGAATAATTTGCTGAATCGTTTTTTCAACCCTTAATCTGGTCACCGTTCTTATCATCGGTGAAGCTCATTGAGGCAGAGTTTACGCAGAAACGCTCGCCCGTAGGCTGTGGGCCATCCGGGAAGACGTGCCCAAGGTGCGCATCGCAGTTGCCGCAGCGAATTTCCGTGCGCACCATGCCGTGCGACGAGTCGGTCAGATAGCGGATGGCCTCATCGCTCACCGGCTCGTAAAAACTCGGCCAGCCGCAGCCAGAATCAAATTTCGTTTGTGAATTGAACAACGGGGCATCACAGACGAGACAGTGGTAGACGCCGTCTCGCTTGTTGTGCAGTAAACGCCCGGTGAACGGCGGTTCCGTTCCGTGATTCTGCGTCACGTAAAACTGCATTTCTGTGAGGTTTTTTTTCAAATCGTCAGGGTTACGTTGGTTCGACATATGCTTACATCTCGCTGTAGAAACAGACATCTTTCAACCCGGATTCTAACAAAACATTAACACCCTTGCGTGCACTTTTGATCTAAACTTATGTGTCGCGAATAAGCGGTCAGGCAATTGTGATCATGTTCACATTTTTATCCTGCGAGGACTTTAAAATCCCGGCTCAGCCCCCATATGGGTGCAAGCTCAAAGGGAAAGTGAGGCGAGTCAGTCGCACAAACGTTAGTCACAGGATTGATTTGTCGCAATGATTGACACGATTCCGCTTGACGCTGCGTAAGGTTTTTGTAATTTTACAGGCAACCTTTTATTCACTAACAAATAGCTGGTGGAATATATGACTATCAAAGTAGGTATCAACGGTTTTGGCCGTATCGGCCGTATTGTTTTCCGTGCTGCTCAGAAACGTTCTGACATCGAAATCGTTGGTATCAACGATCTCCTGGACGCTGAATACATGGCGTACATGCTGAAGTACGACTCAACTCACGGTCGTTTCGACGGCACCGTTGAAGTGAAAGACGGCCACCTGGTTGTTAATGGCAAAACCATCCGCGTTACTGCTGAAAAAGACCCAGCTAACCTGAAATGGAACGAAATCGGTGTTGACGTTGTTGCTGAAGCAACCGGTATCTTCCTGACCGACGAAACTGCACGTAAACACATCACTGCGGGTGCGAAGAAAGTTGTTCTGACTGGTCCTTCCAAAGACAACACCCCAATGTTCGTTCGTGGTGCAAACTTCGAAACTTACGCTGGCCAGGATATCGTGTCTAACGCATCCTGCACCACCAACTGCCTGGCACCGCTGGCTAAAGTTATCAACGACAACTTCGGCATCATCGAAGGTCTGATGACTACCGTTCACGCAACCACCGCTACTCAGAAAACCGTTGATGGCCCGTCTCACAAAGACTGGCGCGGCGGCCGTGGCGCGGCTCAGAACATCATCCCATCCTCTACCGGTGCTGCTAAAGCTGTAGGTAAAGTACTGCCAGAACTGAATGGCAAACTGACTGGTATGGCGTTCCGCGTTCCAACTCCTAACGTATCCGTTGTTGACCTGACCGTTCGTCTGGAAAAAGCTGCTTCTTATGAAGAAATTAAGAAAGCAATCAAAGCTGCTTCCGAAGGCGCAATGAAAGGCGTTCTGGGCTACACCGAAGACGACGTTGTTTCTACCGACTTCAACGGCGAAATCTGCACTTCCGTGTTCGATGCTAAAGCAGGTATTGCACTGAACGACAACTTCGTTAAACTGGTTTCCTGGTACGACAACGAAACTGGCTACTCTAACAAAGTACTGGACCTGATCGCTCACATCTCTAAATAAGTTGAGATGAGTGCTTGATCCAAAAAGGCGACTTCGGTCGCCTTTTTTTATTTATAAGACAGAGGATTGCTTAATGATTAATAAAATTTTTGCACTTCCGGTAGTCGAACAACTTACCCCTGTGCTCTCCCGCCGTCAGATTGACGGTGCCGACGTTATCGTCGTTGACCACCCACGAGTTAAAGCTTCCGTGGCGCTGAACGGCGCGCACCTGCTCTCCTGGAAACCGGAAGGTGAAGCCGAAGGTTTGTGGCTGAGCGATGCGACCTCCTTCAAAAAAGGGGCGGCTATTCGCGGCGGCGTGCCGATCTGCTGGCCGTGGTTCGGCCCGTCCGCACAGCCGGGTTTGCCGTCTCACGGTTTTGCCCGCAACCAGCAGTGGACGCTGAAAGCGCATAACGAAGATGACAACGGCGCAGCGCTGACCTTTGAGCTGCAGGCAAACGATGAAACCCGCGCCCTCTGGCCGCACGATTTCACCCTGTATGCCCGCTTCAAACTGGGTAAAACCTGTGAAATCGAACTGGAAGCTCACGGCGAGTTCGAAACCACCTCTGCCCTGCACACCTATTTCAACGTGGGTGATATCAGCGCCGTGAAGGTGAGCGGCCTGGGCGATACCTATATTGATAAAGTCGATAACGCGAAAGAAGGCAAACTGAGCGACGGCGTTCAGGCATTCCCTGACCGTACCGACCGCGTTTACCTGCACCCGGAAGCGTGCAGCGTGATCCACGACGGCGCCCTGAACCGCGGCATTGAAGTGGTCCATCATCATCACAGCGACGTGGTGGGCTGGAACCCGGGTCCGGCGCTGTCCGTCAGCATGGCCGACATGACGGATGATGGGTATAAAACGTTTGTCTGCGTGGAAACGGCTCGCGTGACCAACCCGCAAAAAGCGAGTGAAGAAAAACCGTCTCGTTTAGGGCAGACGATTCGCATTGTTAAGCGATAAATTCTCTGCACCACGCTAAAGCAAACGGGGCGCAAGCGCCCCGTTTTAATGCATCAATTGCACGATATTAGTGCGCAATCAGAACTTGTAGCTCACACCCACAGAGAAGATGCCTGCCCAGGACTTATCGACCATCGGGCTATCCTTCACTTCGTCGCTCAGACGCTCATAGCGGCCGGTACCGTACACGCTCCAGTCGCCAAGGAAGTTGTAGCTCGCGGTCAGCTCCAGGTAAGGATCCCAGCCGTCATCTGCACTGTAGCTTTTCAGACCACTGCGGCGGGACTCGTTTTTAGAGACGCCGTAATAGTAGTCGTTGTAGTTCTCGCTGTTGTACTGCACACCGATACCCGGCGTCAGGGTGAGCCCGCCGTTGGTGTAGCGGTACAACCACGCCAGATCCCAGATAAAGCCGTTGCTGTTATCCAGCGTATCACCCGCCAGGGCCGTACGCAGGAAGCCATACTCGGTGTTATGTACATAAGAGAGCCCGGCCATCATGGTGCTTTTACGCTTGTCGAGCTGGCGAAGCGCATGGCTGTCGCTGTCACCCGGCTTGAAGTGCGTTGGGTCGTAGTAGGCCATGATGGAGAGCTTATCGGCCTTATCGTTCCAGAGATAGTAGCCGCCGCCGAGCCCGCGGAACCAGACGTTGTCGCCTTCATAGGTGATAACGGGAACAGGATAAACATCACGGTCATACTGTTTATACGGGCTGTTAATGACGCCAACACCCGCGCCAACCGTCCACTGACTTTCCGCCTGTGCGGTGTTCACTGCGGTCGCGGCAAAGATGCCTAATGCCAGAAGTTTGAGTTTGGTCACAATCCATTCTTTCCTGTAGTCAAATAATCAGCGGATGAAGTGTAACCGCCATTCCCGTACATCCCAAAATTTTTTGCCTGCTAATCAGTCTGATTAACCCGTTATTTTTAACTTTTCAGATGACAACCCGCTTTCATTTATATGACCACTGAATGAAAAACGTGCATTTGTCTTATAACGACAGTGGAAATTTTTGGATGAGTTATTGATATGTCATTGAAAGTAGATTTTCTGGGCATGCAAGTTTTGCAAATGCCATCTACGCTTTAATTTAAGAAGAGTTTTCCTGAACACCCTGCGGTTCTTAGCGTCTGACCTGGCACACAGGTTGCTGCTCTGGCAGTGAGGTGCGAGAGATTCTCTTCCGGGAGCCTCCACTACTCATACGAACGGCTCTTATCCTGTGCTAAAAAACGAAAGGACGGCATGCCATGAATATATTCGATCACTATCGCCAGCGCTATGAAGCTGCCAAGGACGAAGAGTTCACACTGCAGGAGTTTCTTACCATCTGTCGGCAAGATCGCAGTGCCTATGCCAATGCGGCAGAACGGCTATTGATGGCTATTGGTGAGCCAAACATGGTTGACACTGCCCTGGAGCCTCGGCTTTCCCGTCTCTTTTCGAATCGGGTGGTCGCCCGATACCCGGCGTTTGAAGAGTTCTATGGTATGGAAGATGCCATCGAACAGATTGTCTCCTATCTGAAGCATGCCGCTCAGGGTCTGGAAGAGAAGAAACAGATCCTCTATTTACTCGGCCCGGTGGGTGGCGGTAAATCCTCGCTGGCTGAACGCCTGAAGTCGCTGATGCAGCGCGTCCCTATCTATGTGCTGAGCGCCAACGGTGAACGCAGCCCGGTGAACGACCATCCGCTGTGCCTGTTCAATCCGCAGGAAGACGCGCAGATTCTGGATAAAGAGTATGGCATCCCGCGTCGCTATCTCGGGACCATCATGTCGCCGTGGGCGGCAAAACGCCTGCACGAGTTTGGTGGCGACATCACCAAATTCCGCGTGGTGAAGGTCTGGCCGTCTATCCTTGAGCAGATCGCCATCGCCAAAACAGAACCGGGTGATGAGAACAACCAGGATATCTCGGCTCTGGTAGGTAAAGTCGATATCCGTAAGCTGGAAAACTTCGCGCAAAACGATCCGGACGCCTACGGTTACTCAGGCGCGCTGTGCCGTGCGAACCAGGGGATTATGGAATTCGTCGAGATGTTTAAAGCACCGATTAAAGTGCTGCATCCCCTGCTGACGGCTACGCAGGAAGGCAACTACAACGGGACGGAAGGTATCTCCGCCCTGCCGTTTAACGGGATTATTCTCGCCCACTCGAACGAATCTGAATGGGTGACCTTCCGTAATAACAAAAACAATGAGGCCTTCCTTGACCGCGTGTACATCGTCAAGGTGCCTTATTGCCTGCGGATCTCCGAAGAGATCAAAATTTACGAGAAACTGCTTAACCACAGCGAGCTGGTGCACGCTCCTTGCGCACCGGGAACGCTGGAAACGCTGTCGCGCTTCTCCATCCTTTCGCGTCTGAAAGAGCCGGAAAACTCGAGCATCTATTCGAAAATGCGCGTCTATGACGGTGAAAGCCTGAAAGATACCGACCCGAAAGCGAAGTCGTATCAGGAGTACCGCGATTACGCTGGCGTCGACGAGGGGATGAACGGTCTGTCCACGCGTTTCGCGTTTAAGATCCTCTCCCGCGTCTTTAACTTCGACCATGCGGAAGTGGCGGCCAACCCGGTTCATCTGTTCTACGTGCTGGAGCAGCAAATCGAACGCGAGCAGTTCCCGCAGGAGCAGGCTGAACGCTACCTTGAGTTCCTCAAAGGTTACCTGATCCCGAAATACGCCGAGTTCATTGGCAAAGAGATCCAGACGGCCTACCTGGAATCCTATTCAGAATACGGGCAGAACATTTTCGACCGTTACGTCACCTATGCTGACTTCTGGATCCAGGATCAGGAGTACCGCGACCCGGATACCGGCCAGCTGTTTGACCGTGAATCCCTGAACGCGGAGCTGGAAAAAATCGAGAAGCCTGCCGGGATCAGCAACCCGAAAGACTTCCGTAACGAGATTGTGAACTTCGTCCTGCGCGCCAGAGCGCATAACAACGGGCGAAATCCGAACTGGACCAGCTACGAGAAGCTGCGCACGGTCATTGAGAAGAAAATGTTCTCCAATACCGAAGAGCTGCTGCCGGTGATCTCGTTTAACGCCAAAACCTCAACCGATGAGCAGAAAAAGCACGACGACTTTGTCGACCGTATGATGGAAAAAGGCTACACCCGCAAGCAGGTCCGCCTGCTCTGCGAATGGTATCTGCGCGTGCGTAAATCGTCTTAAAAACAAGTGCCCGGTGGCGGTTAGCGCTGACCGGGCCTACAAAATGCAAGTTGGCAAATGCAGTACGGGGGGTATATGACCTGGTTTATTGACCGGCGTCTTAACGGCAAAAACAAGAGCACGGTGAACCGCCAGCGCTTCTTGCGTCGTTATAAAGCGCAAATTAAACAGTCTATCTCCGAGGCCATCAACAAACGCTCGGTGACCGACGTCGACAGCGGCGAGTCTGTCTCCATCCCCACCGATGACATCAGCGAACCGATGTTTCATCAGGGGCGAGGCGGCCTGCGCCATCGCGTACACCCAGGTAATGACCACTTCGTTCAGAACGACAGAATTGAGCGTCCTCAGGGCGGCGGCGGTGGTTCAGGAAGCGGTCAGGGACAGGCCAGCCAGGACGGTGAAGGTCAGGACGAATTTGTCTTCCAGATTTCGAAAGACGAATATCTCGACCTGCTGTTTGAAGACCTGGCGCTGCCGAATCTAAAAAAGAATCAGCATCGTCAGCTTAATGAATATAAAACCCATCGCGCGGGCTATACCGCCAACGGCGTGCCCGCCAATATCAGCGTCGTGCGTTCGTTGCAGAATTCACTGGCGCGACGAACGGCCATGACGGCGGGCAAACGGCGCGAGCTGCGCGAGCTGGAGAGCAGCCTGAAGGTCGTGGAAAACACGGAACCGGCGCAACTGCTGGAAGAGGAGCGCCTGCGTAAAGAGATTGCGGAACTAAGAGCGAAGATCGAACGGGTACCGTTTATCGACACCTTCGACCTGCGCTACAAGAATTACGAAAAACGCCCCGAGCCCTCCAGCCAGGCGGTGATGTTCTGTCTGATGGACGTGTCCGGCTCGATGGACCAGGCCACGAAGGATATGGCGAAGCGTTTTTATATTCTGCTCTATCTGTTCCTGAGCAGAACCTATAAGAACGTGGAGGTGGTTTATATTCGTCACCATACTCAGGCGAAAGAAGTAGATGAACATGAGTTCTTCTACTCGCAGGAGACCGGCGGGACCATCGTATCAAGCGCTCTGAAGCTGATGGATGAAGTGGTCAAAGAGCGTTACGACCCGGCGCAGTGGAACATTTATGCCGCGCAGGCGTCCGATGGCGACAACTGGGCCGATGACTCACCGCTGTGTCACGAGATTCTGGCGAAGAAAATTCTGCCGGTGGTGCGTTACTACAGCTATATCGAAATTACCCGTCGCGCGCACCAGACCCTGTGGCGGGAGTATGAACATCTGCAAGCAATGTTCGATAATTTTGCCATGCAGCATATCCGTGACCAGGATGATATTTATCCGGTGTTCAGGGAGCTGTTCCACAAGCAATCTGCTACCAGCAACGCATAATCCAACAGCCAGCGAACGCGCTGGCTGTTTTCTTTCGACCCCGTTCATCCCGTGCTAATGTAGAACGCTGCATACTGGATTATCACCGGGAAAATCGTTATGACTGACGACGTTATTGGAACAGGCACCCACCAGCAACTGATTACCTTACTCACCGAGCAGGGCGCGCGGTTTCGCGTCATGGAGCACGAGGCGGTCGGAAAATGTGAAGCGGTAAGTGAAATTCGCGGGACCGATCTGCGACAAGGCGCAAAGGCCCTCGTCTGCAAGGTGAAGGGAAACGGCGTAAAAAAACACGTTCTGGCTATCCTCGCCGCCGATCTGCAGGCCGACCTGAGCCAGCTTGCCCGCCATTTTGGCGGGCTGAAGGCCTCCCTCGCCAGCCCGGCTGAGGTCGATACCCTGACCGCCTGCGTTTTCGGCGCGATCCCACCCTTTAGCTTCCATCCTGATTTGGCGCTGGTTGCCGACCCGCTGCTGTTCGAGCGTTTTGACGAAATCGCCTTTAACGCCGGCCTGCTGGAGAAATCCGTGATTATGGATACCCAGGATTACCTGCGCATCGCCCGTCCTGAGCTGGTGACCTTCCACAAAGCGTAACCGTGATGGCTGACGACCTGTCAGCCTTTTCTTTCCAGAAACAGCACGGAGGCGATGAGAATAACGGCAATAGCGAAAAACGATGAGGAGATAATCAGCGTTTCCACAAACATGTGATCGTTCATGATGGCGACCCCTTTTGCGATATCTGCCTTCGTTTTAATCCGCGTAAATGACAAGGTTATGACAGCACTATAATCTTTTTAAAACTGTCCTCCGCCGCGTTTGCGCGTACAGTAAGCAGGTTAATTATTTTGGCAAGGATTCCCTATGCTTGACCCTACTCTTCTCATTCTTCTGGCACTCGCCGCGCTCGGCTTTGTCAGCCATAACACCACCGTCGCCATCTCGATTCTGGTGCTGATTATTGTTCGCGTGACCCCGTTAAATAGCTTTTTCCCGTGGATAGAAAAACAGGGCCTCACCATCGGGATCATCATCTTAACCATCGGGGTAATGGCGCCCATCGCCAGCGGCACGCTTCCCGCCTCAACGCTGCTGCATTCGTTTGTAAACTGGAAATCGCTGGTGGCGATCGCGGTGGGGATTTTTGTGTCATGGCTGGGCGGACGCGGCGTTACGCTGATGAGCAGCCAGCCCTCGCTGGTGGCGGGTCTGCTGGTGGGCACCGTGCTGGGCGTGGCGCTCTTTCGCGGCGTTCCGGTGGGGCCGCTGATTGCGGCAGGCCTTGTCTCTCTGTTTATTGGGAAGTCGTAGTCAGGCTGGCCATATAACGCGCCGGCGTCTGGCCGAGTCCCTTCCTGAACATGGTGATAAACGCGGTGGTAGAGTCATAGCCGAGTGACTGTGCCACCTGCTGTACCGATTTCCCACCAATCAAATGCTGTAAGGCCACAATCAGCTGCAGCTGGTGGCGCCAGCGGCGAAAGCTTAAACCGGTCTCTTTCACCACCAGCCGCGCCAGGCTGCGTTCGCTCATGGCAAAGTGGCTCGCCCACTGCGTCAGCGTCTGCCAGGCGGCGGGCTCTTCCGCCATTTTCTCGCTCATCAGCCGAATTTTAGCATGGGGCGAGACGGGCAGCTGAAGATGCTCCTGACGCTGGAGCGGCAGCTCGTCAAACAGAACGTCCACCAGGCGCGACGTGGCCGCAAGAGAGAGCTGTTCACGCGATTTTTCCGCCAGGGATAAAATCAGTTCCCGCACCAGAGGGGAGATTTTCAGGGTGCAGCAGCGGTCGGGCAAGCTTGCCGCCCCCGGTTCAATGAACAAAAAGCAGAGCTGCGCCCCCGGGGTAGCCCTGTTGCTGTGCGGCATTTGGCCGGGGATCCAGACGGCGTACTGGGGCGGAACCATCAGCATGGCATTTTCCACTTCGCAGGTGATCGCGCCGCCGAGGGCCAGAATGAGCTGCCCCTTACGGTGATGATGTCGGGGAATATACTGTTCCTCCGCCACCACGCGGATGCGAAATGCGACGGCCGCATCGTGCTGGCTATCGGGATCATAGCCGTCCAGTCCCAGACCAATCATCAGTTTGTCCGATTTTAGCGATAAACTGTCATTTTAGCCTGATTTCAACCGCCTGGAAAATCGGTATTGTGTGCGCTCGCTTGAACGTATGAGAACATAATGACTACTGCTATTCGCACCTCAGGAAAACACGGCGCGCTGTTAATTGCAGGCATCCTGATGATTGCCACTACGCTTCGCGTCACCTTTACCGGCGCAGCCCCGCTGCTCGACACTATTCGTCTTGATTATGGCTTAAGCACGGCGCAAACCGGTCTGCTGACCACCCTGCCCCTGCTGGCTTTCGCCCTTGTCTCACCGCTTGCCGCAGGCGTTGCCCGACGTATCGGCATGGAGCGCAGCCTGTTTGTCGCCCTGCTGCTGATTTGCGCCGGAATTGCACTTCGCTCGCTGCCTTCCGCCGCGCTGCTTTTCATCGGAACGGCGGTCATCGGCTGCGGGATTGCGCTCGGTAACGTGCTGTTACCCGGATTAATTAAGCGTGACTTCCCGGGCCAGGTAGCCCGACTCACCGGAGCCTATTCCCTGACGATGGGCGTCTCGGCGGCCTTTGGCTCAGCGATGATTGTTCCCCTGGCGCAGGGTAGCGCGGGCTGGCATGGCGCGCTGCTGATGCTGATGGCGTTTCCGCTGGTCGCGCTGCTGCTCTGGCTGCCGCAGTGGCGTCAGAAACACGTTGCGACGGTAACGGGCGCTGGCGCGCTGCATAATCGCGCCATCTGGCGCTCGGCCCTTGCCTGGCAGGTAACGCTCTTTTTGGGGATTAACTCGCTGATTTACTACGTCATCATCGGCTGGCTGCCGGCGATATTGCTCAGCCACGGCTACAGCGAAGCGCAGGCCGGCTCGGTGCACGGGCTGTTGCAGCTGGCCACGGCCGTGCCGGGGCTTGCCGTTCCTCTGGTACTCCACCGTCTGAAAGATCAGCGGGGGATCGCAGGTGCGGTGGCGCTGATGTGCGCGGTAAGCGCGGCGGGGCTATGGTTTATGCCTGACATGGCGGTGATGTGGACGCTGGTGTTTGGCTTCGGCTCTGGAGCAACGATGATCCTCGGCCTGACGTTCATCGGCCTGCGCGCCAGCTCTGCGCACCAGGCTGCGGCGCTGTCCGGCATGGCGCAGTCGATTGGCTATCTGCTCGCCGCCTGCGGCCCTCCGCTGATGGGGAAAATTCACGATAGCGCGGGAGACTGGCGGATCCCGCTTCTGGGCTGCGCCCTGGCCGCCGTGATAATGGCGCTCTGCGGCGTGCTTGCCGGGCGAGACCGCGAGATCGCGCCCCGTTAAACAGTGTGGCAGACCATCTGGTCTGCCTTTTCCTACCCGCGCGCCGCGCGCAGCATCGCCTGCACCAGCACGACCGGGCGGCCTTCGAGCGCGGCACGCTCGTGCTGGAATAAGGTAATCACGAAGAACGGATGCGTAACCAGCTCTGCGGCGCGAATTTCCCCCTGTTCGTCCCAGCCCGTAACGTGCATATCACCGCTTTCCAGCGCCTGGGAAAACGCCGGCGACACGCCATAGTTACAGTGATAGCCCTCTTCAATTTCCGGCTTGCCGTACGCTTTCGCGATCAGCGTATTTTTGCGCAGCTCAATGGCATCGGTTTTTTCCACCAGCGAACAGGCCAGCGGCGCAATCACCATGGTGCCTTCGGTATCCGTCTCGGCATGTGCCGCATCGGCCCAGCCCAACACATTGCGGGCATACTCAATCAGCGCGTGCTGGAATCCGCCGCAGGTGCCAAGGAATGGAATGCCGTTTTCACGCGCATAGCGCGCGGCGATAAAAGCCGCCTCGGTGTTTTTATAGGGGCTGGCAGGCACCAGCCAGATGGCATCGTAGCCCACCAGATCTTCAGGGCTTGTCAGCTCCGTGGTGGCAAGCCAGTCGTAATCGGCGGTGAGGTCAAGGACTGCGGCGGCGTCGTCAATGGCTAGCGGGATCGCCTGATGCGCAATAACACTGGGATTGTAATCGCCAACCAGCGCAATGCGCAGCGTCGTTTTAACCGGGAGGTGTTCCATGAAAGGTTCCTTATGTCAGAGTATTATCAGATAACATAAGGAACCTCAGACTACCGATCTTCTGCAATTATCACAATACCTTAAATTGGGAGGGTGGAATTATGATTCAATGCAAACGCGTATACGAGCAGGCTGGCCCGGACGACGGCTATCGGGTACTGGTGGACAAACTGTGGCCGCGCGGGGTTAAAAAGACGGACCTTGCGTATGATGAATGGTGTAAAGCGCTCACGCCCTCGAATGAATTACGCAAGGCCTTTCATAGCGAAACCATTGATTTCGCCGCCTTCAGTAAGGCCTATAAGGAAGAGCTGGCGCAGCATGCTGACGAGGGAATGCGTCTTGCGACGCTGGCGAACAGGCAAACCGTCACCCTGCTCTACGCGGCCAAAGACACGAAGCAAAATCACGCCCTGGTATTAGCCGACTGGCTGCGCCATCTCTGATCAGCCGATCGCCAGCTCGTCAAGCATTTGCGGCGCTTCATCGGGGGTGAGCGGCATCAGATGTTCGGCGCGGACAAAGGCAAAGCCGTGCTGATTGTCAAAGGCATAAACATCGCCAGTCACCAGCCAAAGCGCGCGATCGGCGGTAGCGGGTAATTGCGTCATCACGCCGTTGACCGGGTTAACGAAACGCAGGCCGGGCTGACACAGGCCAAACAGCTCAACAGATTTACCAATATTGCGACGGCCTGACGCCGTGCGGGCACCGATGATCATCGCCATGCTGCCCGGTTTAAGCTGAAACATACTTCTCTCACGGTAACGGTAGCCAGGGGCTGGCTAAGAATAATCCTAAAGAGAAGTGTATCGCAGGCAATATACGTCTGTCACCTGGTGGGTTGCGGACGATCGCGACGGTAGAGCGTCCATTCATCAATCACTTCGCCGCCCGGTAGTTTGCACTCCGTGCGTACGCCCTGCGGGCTTTGAACCGGGATCTGTTCCCCGCCTTTCTCCAGGCAGTACACGGAGGCCGGGTTCGCCATACCGATAGCGTGAGGCGGTTTCGGCGCATCGGGTGGGGTTGTTTTCGCGGTGCAGGCAGCCAGGGGAAGCGCCAGCGCCAGAAGCAGAAATCTCATCTCATTGATCCTTGTGACATCATGACAGTCTAAGGGTAACGGGTCATCGCCGCTTTCTCCATGATTTCTCCATTTTAACTGCACTTTTCAACACTATAGTGTTGCATGTTCTCGATATGACCAGAGAACATCATTCCGTAATCAAGATGTCTTTGCCCCGGTCTCAACAACGGGGCCTTTTTTCTATCCTGCGGCCCACTCCCTGCATATATTAAATTTTTTATATTCATGTTTTACTATGCCTGAAGTCTAAAAACTCAGCATAACATGCAGATGCAGACGTCTTCTGCCTGGGAGTCATTCTACGTCATGTCGGATATTATCCTTGCCCGTGTTTCAGAAACCCTCGCCACTGAACAATCCCTTGAAGGTCTCGTTCGTCAGCTGCTGGAGATGCTGGAGATCGTGACTGACATGGAGTCGACTTACCTCACCAAGGTAGATATCGAAGCCCGACTGCAGCATATCCTCTACGCCCGCAACAGCAAGCAGATGACAATCCCTGAGGGGCTGAGCGTCCCTTGGGATGAAACGCTGTGTAAGCGCGCGCTGGATAGCGACACCGTATTCAGCAACGACGTTCCCGAACGCTGGCCGGAGTGCGAGGCGGCGAAAGCGCTCGGCATTACGACCTACATGAGTATTCCTGTCCATCTTGCGGATGGTTCACTCTACGGAACGCTTTGTGCCACCAGCACGGCCAGAAAGCCGCTTAGCGAGCGTGGTGAACAGGTTCTGAAGTTATTCGCCGGGCTGATTGCCCAGTCCATTCAGAAAGAGTCGCTGGTAACCCAGCTTCGCGAAGCCAATGCGGCCCTCATCGCGCACTCTTACACGGATGCCCTTACCGGTTTACCCAACCGTCGCGCCATTTTTGAAGATCTGACCACGCTGTTTTCCCTGGCGCGGCACCTTAAGCGTAACACCGTCATCGCGTTCATCGATCTGGATGATTTCAAGCTGATTAACGATCGCTACGGCCACGAGGCCGGCGACCAGTTCCTGATTGAAGTGGGCAAGCGTCTGACGGAAGAAAAACAGCAGGACGATATCATTGGCCGGCTGGGCGGCGATGAGTTTCTGGTGGCGTCGTTGAGCACATCCCACTGTGAAGGAGATAACGCGCAGGTCACGCTGCTCAAAACGCGCCTCAGCGCCTGTATTGCCGGTGAATACTGGCTGGGTAGCGTCAACCTCATTTACCCCGGAGCCAGCGTCGGCGTTATCGAAGTAGACCCTGGGGTAACCGATCCGGACAGCGCATTACGCGACGCGGATGTCGCGATGTATCAGGATAAGAAAGGAAAAAGCAAAACACGCTTTCTCACTATGGATTAACCCCGTACACTCTACGGCGTTATAGAAACCGAAACAGGTGATGGTATGAGAATAGGGATCCTCTTCCCGGTCGTTATTTTTATAACGGCGGTGATTTTTTTAGCATGGTTTTTTGTCGGTGGTTACGCGGCGCCTGGGGCATAAATGAGAAAAACGACCCTCATTATGCTGATCGTAGCCATCGCGGCGTTTGCCGGCGCGCAGCTTGGCTGGTGGTAAACCCGCCACGTAAAAAAGGCCGCCATCTGGCAGCCTTTTTTAACGCTTTTAAGCCTTAGCTTTTGATTTTTCTGTAGATAAACAGAACAACCAGCGCACCGATGACCGCGACGGCAAAGCTGCCGAAATTAAAGCCATCGACTTTGCCAAAACCGAACAGCGTACTGATCCAGCCGCCGACTACCGCGCCGATAATACCCAGTATTACGGTGACGATAAAACCACCGCCATCTTTGCCCGGCATAATCCACTTCGCCAGAATACCCGCAATAAGCCCAAAGATAATCCAGGATAAAATTCCCATAACTTTCCTCTCTGTATGGTTTTTGTCATTAAATCAACGACACAAAAAAGAATAGCACAGGATTTCAAAAAGGAAATTTGTGACAGGCATCACAATGAGAGAGTGCGCAATTATTCACCAACAAAAAGAACCTGCCGCATAAACTGTGGGGTTGCATCTTTTGTTGAGAAAGATTATCTTTCTCAACACTGAATAGTTGAGCGTAACACTCAGGTATTCAGTACGACATTGCTCACATTGCTTCCAGTATTTTTTGCCCACTCCTGAGTGGGCTTTTTTTTCTGTTCATACCCCAACAAACGCGTACCGGTTACGTCCTGCGCGTTTTGCCTGGTAGAGCGCCTGGTCAGCGGCAATAATGATATTCTGCTGGCTGCCCGCGATGTCGACGGCACGGGCGGTAGAAATACCGACGCTTACCGTCACCCGGCCGAAGGGGCTAAAGGCATGGGCGATTTGCAGGGAAAACACGTTGCGAATGATCGTCTGCGCCAGTCGAAGCGCCTCCTGGATATCCGTATCAGGTAATATCAGGGCAAACTCCTCTCCGCCGTAGCGCGCCACAAGCTGATTATCACGGGTAAGGCTCTCCCTGAGGCTGTTTCCGAGCATAGCCAGACACCGATCCCCTTCCGGATGGCCGTAGTTATCGTTGTATTTTTTGAAGTAGTCAACGTCCACGATCAGTATCGAAATCGGCGCGTCATGCGCGGCACACATAGCGATGTCCGAGAGGATTTTTTCATCAAATACGCGGCGATTGTACAGCCCGGTCAACGCATCTTCTGAGGCAATAATCTTCAGCGCTTTGTTATCACGTGTTTTTCGGGACAGGTCGGAATACAGGAAGTATGACGCTACGATGAGTATCGCCGTGAACACGAAAATGAGTAGCGCCAGCTGAATAGCCTGCTTGCGCCAGGGGGCAAGAGCTTCATCAATGCTAACCGCCACGGTGGTGACCAGTCCGTAGCGTCTGTTTTTCTCATAGGCATAGATGCGCTCGATTTTATCAAACCGCGAGATGGAGCTGGCTATCCCCGTATTTTGTACCTTTAGGTATTTCCTGAAGAGGGGTGAATCAGAAACAATCGTGCCAATATAGGTATTTTTAAAGGGATACCGGACCAGCAGCACGCCGGATTGTGTCGTTAAGCCAATGACGCCCAGGTGACCAATATTAATCTGCCCGTAAAGCGCGAGAAAATTCTCGATACCCAACGTCACCACCACCACACCGTTAAATGCTCCGGTCTGGGTTTCAAGGCGACGACTAATGGTAATGACCCATTTGCCATTGGTTCTGCTTACCACCGGCTCACCAATAAAAATCTGCTGATTTTTATTTTCCTTGTGATAGATAAAAAATGACCTGTCCGATCCTTTGCGTGGGCCTGTAAAAGTTTCGTGCAACGCGGTAAAGATATCGCCCTGAGCGTCGTAAACAACCACATTATTAATCTGGGTAAGAAGATTATCCTGATTATTTATCATCCGCTGAATATTGGTCGCCTGTTGCGGCGTCATGCCATAAATTTCTATTATGTCGGAAACGGTAGTAATTAACATTTCGCTTTGGCGCATGATCCCCTCGGTGTAGACATCAAGGGTATGGCTCAGGTTAGCAACGCTGGTATTAATTTGCTGAATTGACTGCTGTCTGGACGTGGCAATTTGGACGGCAAGCGACAGCGAGATGATCAATGAGACAATGATGACGGTAATGGTTGTTGTGTAAAAAGTATTTTTCACATGCACGAGCTTTTCCACCTTATCACGCCTGACATCCCTGGCTGACAACTCTTGTCACTGTAACAAAGCTCGGGATAAGAGGAAAATGAATTGCACTTAAGCATGCAACTGAAGCTCGTCTTTATTTCGTTTTACAAACTAACGGTCTCCCTGGGTTTAGATAAAATGACTTTAATAAAATCGATATAGGAGACGGGCTTACCAAAATAATATCCCTGTAACAGGGTTATCTCATTACGGTTGAGATACTCCAGTTGCTCTTTTGTTTCTACGCCTTCAGCAACAATGCGTAAAGAGAGTTTTTTCGCCAGGTCAATGACGCAGTCCAGCAGGATCGTTGAGTCCTTTTCCTCTGAAACCCGGTTCACAAAGCTTTTATCAATTTTAATATAATCAATGGCCAGCGCATTAAGGCATGACAGCCCGGAATAACCCGTACCAAAATCATCCAGGGCAATAACAAAGCCGGCGTTATGCAGCATGTTGAGGTTTTCCACGAGGTGGGGATTATCGATCAGCGGTTCACGCTCGGTCACCTCGAGAACCAGTTTGACCTCTTTACCCTGAAACCCCTTCCCGAAGACGCGGCAGTCACCGATAAATGAAGGCGCATTAATATGTCTGGCGCTGATGTTTACCCCGATATGAAACCCGTCCGGTAGCTTAGGCAAAAGCGGCTTAAGCTGGGTCACCACTTTTGCCATTAACCCTTTGGTCAGCGGTATAATCAACCCGCTACGTTCGGCAATCGGAATAAAGACATCCGGCGGGATAAAGCCTGACTTTGGATGCTTCCATCTTGCCAGGACCTCAACGCCGTATAACCCGCCGGTTTCGCCGTTCACGATCGGCTGGTAATAAGGCACGATCTCCCCCTGCAAAATGGCCTTACGTAAGTCGTCTTCAAATGAGGTACTTTTCCCCTTGCATCGGCGGATCAAAATACCCACCGCCACCGATAGCGCAAGAATAAGCAGTATCAGGCTCCATCCCTGTTGCAAAAGCCGCGTCAGGCTGAAAAAGGCAGGAGGTTGCCAGGCGAGGCTGAAGGGAAATTGCGTTGATGCCGTAAGCGCCCCCGCCCAGGAGGCCGCTTTCCAGCCCCTCACTGCACCGTTGCGAACAAGCATGCTTTCGCCGACAACCAGCCCCAGATCCATGCTGTTCGATGCGCTTGCAATGACGTCCTGTAAATGCGCGTCACTGATGCTGACGATGACGCGCCCTCCCACGATGGGCATCTGAAAGACAAGCACCGGAATGCCGTTCACCAGTCGACTGCCCGGTAACAGCACCAATTTTTCGGCAGGTAACGTCTCAGGATGAATAATCAACACGCCATTCCCGGGAAGGGAAGTACAGATGATCTTACCCTGCTGCTCGATCATGATGGCGCGCAGATGCGGTTTTAGCGCTGCCTCTGTCCCCAGCGCCAGCTGTCCGCTACTGGTACACCCTTCGGCCGCAACGCGCTTCGCCGTGCTGGCCGCACTGACTGCTTCAGCCAGAATGTTTTCTATTTTTTGGGTGCTGGCCGTGGCGGTATGACTATTACTCAGCTTCGCCATCTGCCATAGCTGCCAGTTAATAATCAAAATGCCGCTCAGAAAAAGAAACAGAGCGCTAAGAATAGGGATCATCACGTTGCGCACGATGTTTTCCTTAATAGAAAAATCAAGCATGGATGTTCTGGTTGAAGAGCCTGTGCTAACCCGGTATTGCTTATAACAATGAAAATAGCTTAGATGAGAATTGTCTTAAAAAACTGATACTTTCGTATGAGTTCACCTGCCGGCATTTACTCACATGACGTGACTATCAGGCTTGTTCCTTGCCCTGGCTGTGTTAAGATTTGTGAAATCAGGGAGCGGACTGGATAACTGGAAAATGAAAAAGCTCATTGCCGTTGCTATTGCTTCAACGCTTCTGGTCTTCCTGTCTCTTTATGCGGTCAATGTTGTAATCATCGGTCAGCAGAAGAGCAAACAGCGTGAAATATCCCGTACCCTTTTACATTATTCAGAAGACGTGTCCCAAAGCGTGGCGCTGGGTCTCAAAAGCATCACGACGCAGGGATGTGATAAAACCAGCCTCGATCGCTACAGACAAATTAAGCTTAATAATCTTTATTTTGCCGATATCGGCTTTATTGAGAAGGGAAAAATTGTCTGTACCGCTTTTTGGGGGAAACTCGCGACGCCCGTTGCACTTCCTGCAGAACTGCATAAAACGCCGAGGGGCTTTCTCCTGGCCCAGTTTTCGAGAAAAGACTTTTTCACGGGCAATGCGGCAATTTATAATAATATTATTATCTTCACCTCCCGCTATGCTTACGATAAATTCACCCCGGTTACCGCAAGCTATTCGCTCAGTGCTACCACCAAAGACTTCGGCAGAGTCTTTTTTTCGGCCGCCACGGAGCTAAATCAGCAGAGCTGGCTGCATTCGACGTTGTTTACCCTGACTCTGACACAGTGCAGCACCTTCTGGGACCTGTGCGTCATCGTGAAGCATCACGACGCCGGGCTGGCCTCGTTGCCGCCGTTTATCTTTGCGCTTCTCGCAGTAATTCTCTGTTTTATCTGGATTGCGATAACGTTATTTATCTTCCGTATCTATGAAGACCGTTTTTCTCTGGAACGTACGCTGATAAAAGCCGTCATCACGAATACTATCAGCGTTAACTATCAGCCCATTATTCGCATTCACGATCAAAAAATCGTGGGTGTCGAAGTTCTGTCGAGATGGCGCGATCAAAAGCACGGGGACGTCTCTCCGGAGCTGTTTATCCCATTAATTAAGAAGATCGGCCTGTATAAAAAATATTACAGTAATATTATCGAAAAATCCCTTTCCGAAATTGCCCCTCTGGCGATAAAACACCAGCTGATAGTCTCAATAAACGTTGGGCACAAGGAAATTGAAGATGGACAGTTCATTACTATTTTGCGCCGTGCGTGTTTTGCCAACCACCTTCCCCTTTCCCTGATGAAGGTCGAACTCTCTGAGAAAGCCGTTTCCACGGCAGATATCCTCGGGGAATTCTGTCAGGAGCTGAAATCGCTCGGCGTTAAAATATCAATAGATGATTTTGGCGTGCAGAACTCGAACCTCGCCCGCCTTTCGCTGCTTGAATATGATGAAATCAAAATCGATAAGTCGCTGGTGGACGGCATCAGCGAGCATTATAAGCAAAACATCTTTGTAATCTTCAGCGATGCCCTTGCAAGATTGAATAAAACGCTTGTTTTCGAGGGCGTGGAAAATGAAATTCAATATCGCTTTATTGCAAGCAGATATCCCGATGCGCTGATTCAGGGATGGTATTTTTCAAAAGCACTCACCCGAAGCGAGCTGGCGAAGCGACTCACCGGGGTCGCACCGTAATCCGAAGCCTTGCGCGTCCGTTTTTTTCCAGTCGGGCATTTCTATTTTTTACGCAAAAACATATAGTCGTCACATTCAGACGGTAGATTACCCTGAAGCACACTCATATTTTGGTTAAAAACGTGAAATTATCCTTACTATTACCAGTGGTACTCTTTTGTCTGACCGTTATTTTCGCGCTGTTTATAGACGCCCCCGCGTCGCATATTCTGCGGAAAAAATGCATGTGGTCCGATAGCGTGATGCTAAGCTGCATCGCAAAGCATCAGCATAACGGCTTTTGAAGCAGACTATTCATTTCCCCACTGATTGAGGAAGTTCGCAATATCATCGATGCGACCCGCACGGATCCCGGCCTCAGTGGCCATCTCCTGCTGGGCTTCCTCGCTAATCTCCTCATTATTCGATAAACGGGTGAGCAGCAGCTGGAAATAATGTGCCAGCGCGTCGCGCTCTGAGTCAGCGACGGGCTCTGCGGCTTCCGTCGCGTACTCATCGGCAATGTCATAATATTTCAGTGGGATATCGTTGTTCATAACAGTCTCGTCGCTAACCTGTAAGGGTAAAGCCATCAGTATATCGGACGCCTTATCTCAACCAAAGCATTGCTTCAGATGAGTAACGCAAGCAGCGCTGCGAGAGCGGGCGCGGCCTGTACATACAAAATTTTTCGGCTGGCGGTGGCTGCGCCAAAGAGCCCGGCGATCAATACGCAGGTCAGGAAGAAGATGGCCACCTGAATACCCTTTTCGCCGAGCCAGAGGCTCCAGAGCAGACCGGCCGCCAGAAAACCGTTATACAACCCTTGGTTTGCGGCCAGCACGCGGGTCTCACGCGCAAAATCAGGACGCAGATTAAAGGCCTTGTGCCCTGTTTTGGTATTCCACAGGAACATTTCCAGCACAAGAATGTAGAGATGAATGAAAGCAACGACAGCGATAAGGACGGTGGCTAACATCGTGTTGTCTCCCGCAGGCAGAGGCAAAAAAAACGGGAACCCTCAGGCCCCCGCTCTTGTTTAACCCAGAATCAGGATTACATGTTCGCGATAATCGCGTCGCCAAACTCTGAGCATTTCAGCAGCTTAGCGCCTTCCATCAGACGTTCGAAGTCATAGGTTACGGTTTTCGCGTTGATCGCGCCTTCCATACCTTTAACGATCAGGTCTGCGGCTTCGAACCATTCCATATGACGCAGCATCATCTCTGCGGACAGGATGATAGAGCCTGGGTTCACTTTGTCCTGACCCGCGTATTTTGGCGCAGTGCCGTGGGTCGCTTCGAACAGAGCGCACTCGTCACCGATGTTCGCGCCAGGGGCGATACCGATACCGCCAACCTGAGCAGCCAGGGCGTCAGAGATGTAGTCACCGTTCAGGTTCATACAGGCAATTACGTCGTATTCTGCAGGACGCAGCAGGATCTGCTGCAGGAACGCATCGGCGATCACATCTTTAATGATGATCTCTTTGCCGGTGTTCGGGTTCTTAATTTTCTGCCATGGGCCACCGTCGATCAGCTCACCGCCGAACTCTTCTTTCGCCAACTGGTAGCCCCAGTCTTTGAACGCGCCTTCGGTGAACTTCATGATGTTGCCTTTGTGAACCAGGGTCACAGAGTCACGGTCATTGGTGATCGCGTATTCGATAGCCGCACGCACCAGACGTTTAGTACCCTCTTCAGAGCATGGCTTGATGCCGATACCGCAATGCTCAGGGAAGCGAATTTTCTTCACGCCCATCTCTTCGCGCAGGAATTTAATCACTTTTTCTGCGTCAGCAGAGTCCGCTTTCCATTCGATACCCGCGTAGATGTCTTCTGAGTTTTCGCGGAAGATAACCATATCGGTCAGTTCAGGGTGCTTAACCGGGCTTGGGGTGCCCTGATAGTAACGAACCGGACGCAGACACACGTACAGGTCCAGCTCCTGACGCAGTGCCACGTTCAGGGAACGGATACCGCCGCCAACTGGCGTCGTCAGTGGGCCTTTAATAGCAACGCGGTAGTCGCGGATCAGATCCAGCGTTTCTGCTGGCAGCCAGACGTCCTGGCCATAAACTTGAGTAGATTTCTCACCGGTGTAAATTTCCATCCAGGAAATTTTACGCTCGCCTTTGTAGGCTTTCTCAACAGCGGCATCAACCACTTTCAGCATCGCCGGGGTAACGTCTACACCGATACCGTCACCTTCGATGAACGGGATAATCGGATTGTGAGGAACGTTAATCTTGCCGTTTTGCAGGGTGATCTTTTTACCTTCCGCCGGAACAACTACTTTGCTTTCCATTAACCTCTCCTTCGAGCGCTTCTGGTTGTTACTGATCTTATGTTAATAAATTGTAATGAGCCCTTCGATAGTACCTGATTGTCCTGCGCCATGAAAGGTCTTCGTTATTAGGCTATAATGCGGCAATTGATAACGCCTGAAAATACCATGAAGAAAACTTCTTTTACAAAACACCGGGTTGAGCGATTCAGCTCGCGACAAGCCGCCAGAAGACCGCAGGAAACCCAGCCGAAGCGGGTTATTTTGTTCAATAAACCCTACGATGTTTTGCCTCAGTTTACCGATGAAGCCGGACGCAGCACGCTGAAGGATTATATCCCTGTTCAGGGCGTCTACGCGGCCGGGCGCCTGGACCGCGACAGCGAAGGCCTTCTGGTCTTAACCAACGACGGCGCATTGCAGGCGAAGCTCACGCAGCCGGGCAAACGCACCGGCAAAATTTACTTCGTCCAGGTGGAAGGCGAGCCGGATGACGCGACGCTGGCAGCGCTACGCAGCGGCGTGACGTTGAACGACGGCCCAACCCTGCCGGCGGGTATTGAACGCGTGAATGAACCGGAGTGGCTGTGGCCGCGCAACCCGCCGATTCGCGAACGCAAATCCATTCCAACAAGCTGGCTCAAAATAACCCTTTATGAAGGCCGCAACCGCCAGGTTCGGCGCATGACCGCACACGTCGGCTTCCCTACCCTGCGTCTGATTCGCTACGCCATGGGCAGCTACACCCTGGAAACGCTGGCAAACGGCGAATGGCGCGACGTTACCCCTTAAGGAGTCACTATGTTTAAACCTCATGTCACGGTTGCCTGCGTGGTCCACGCCCGGGGTAAATTCCTTGTTGTCGAAGAGAGCATTAACGGCAAAGCGCTGTGGAACCAGCCTGCCGGACACCTTGAAGCCAATGAGACCCTGCTGCAGGCAGCGAAACGCGAGCTGTGGGAAGAGACCGGTATTCACGCTGAGCCTCAGCACCTCATCCGCATGCATCAGTGGATCGCACCTGACCACACGCCCTTCCTGCGCTTTTTATTCGCCGTTGAGCTTAGCGAAACGTGCGCCACAGAGCCGCAGGATGACGATATCGACCGCTGTCTGTGGGTCACTGCCGACGAGATCCTGAACGCGCCAAACCTGCGCTCGCCGCTGGTTGCGGAAAGCATTCGCTGCTGGCAGTCAGGCGCACGCCTGCCGCTGGATGTTATCGGCGCATTTAACTGGCCGTTTACAGAGGGTGCCAATGGTGGGGGGGCGTGATAGAATACGCCGCCTTGAAGTTCAATGTCGTGAGTATTCCATGTCAGATAACAGCCAGAAAAAAGTGATCGTCGGCATGTCCGGCGGTGTCGATTCCTCCGTTTCCGCCTACCTGTTACAGCAACAGGGCTATAAGGTGGAGGGCCTGTTCATGAAGAACTGGGAGGAAGATGATGGCGAGGAATACTGCACCGCCGCAGCGGATCTCGCCGACGCGCAGGCCGTATGCGATAAGCTCGGCATTGAGCTGCACACCGTTAACTTTGCCGCAGAATACTGGGATAACGTTTTTGAACTCTTCCTCGAAGAGTACAAAGCGGGCCGCACGCCGAACCCGGATATTCTGTGCAACAAAGAGATCAAATTTAAGGCCTTCCTGGAATTCGCCGCAGAAGATTTGGGCGCAGACTATATTGCGACCGGTCACTACGTGCGCCGTGCAGACGTGAATGGCAAAAGCCAGCTGCTGCGCGGTCTGGACGGCAACAAAGATCAAAGCTACTTCCTCTATACGCTGAGCCACGAGCAAATCGCCCAGAGCCTGTTCCCGGTCGGCGAGCTGGAAAAGCCGCAGGTGCGTAAAATCGCCGAAGAGCTGGACCTGATCACCGCGAAGAAAAAAGACTCTACCGGCATCTGCTTCATCGGTGAGCGCAAATTCCGCGATTTCCTGGGACGTTACCTGCCTGCACAGCCGGGTAAAATTGTCACCGTCGACGGGGAAGAGATTGGCCAGCATCAGGGGCTGATGTACCACACGCTCGGCCAGCGTAAAGGCCTGGGTATTGGCGGGACCAAAGAAGGTAGCGAAGATCCATGGTATGTTGTCGACAAAGACGTCGAAAACAATATTCTGGTTGTTGCCCAGGGACACGATCATCCGCGTCTGATGTCCGTTGGACTTATCGCGCAGCAGCTACACTGGGTCGATCGTGAGCCGCTGAAAGGCACGCTGCGCTGCACGGTGAAAACCCGCTACCGTCAGACCGATATTCCTTGCACCATTACCGCGCTCGATGACGATCGCATTGACGTGCGTTTCGACGAGCCGGTCGCCGCCGTCACCCCGGGTCAGTCTGCTGTCTTCTACAGCGGCGAAATCTGTCTGGGCGGCGGGATCATTGAACAGCGCCTGCCGCTGCCTGCTGTTTAATACGATTCACACATAAAGGAGACCGTGTGGCGAAGAACTACTATGACATCACCCTGGCGCTGGCGGGAATTTGCCAGTCAGCCCGTCTGGTGCAACAGCTGGCGCATCAGGGTCATTGCGACGCTGACGCCCTACACGTTTCGCTGAACAGCGTTATCGATCTCAACCCCGGCTCGACCCTGGGCGTGTTCGGCGGCAGTGAAACCAATCTTCGTCTCGGTCTTGAAACTCTGCTGGGCGTGCTTAACGCCAGCAGCCGTCAGGGATTAAACGCGGAGCTGACCCGCTACACGTTAAGCCTGATGGTACTGGAACGTAAGCTGAACGCCGCAAAAGGCGCAATGAATACGCTGGGCGATCGCATTGCCGGGCTGCAGCGTCAGCTCGATCATTTTGACCTGCAGTCGGAAACGCTGCTGAGCGCTATGGCCGGCATTTATGTTGACGTCATCAGCCCGCTGGGCCCGCGTATTCAGGTCACCGGATCCCCTGCCGTGCTGCAAAGTCCGCAGGTACAGGCGAAAGTGCGCGCGTCCCTGCTGGCAGGTATCCGCGCCGCCGTGCTGTGGCACCAGGTGGGCGGTGGCCGCCTGCAGTTAATGTTTTCTCGTAATCGCCTGACCACTCAGGCAAAACAAATTCTTGCTCATTGTTAACCTCCCGGAGTTGCGAATTATGGAATTATCCTCACTGACCGCCGTATCCCCTGTCGATGGACGCTACGGCGATAAAGTCAGCGCGCTGCGCGGGATCTTCAGCGAATATGGTTTGCTGAAGTTCCGTGTTCAGGTTGAAGTACGCTGGCTGCAGAAGCTGGCCGCCCAGGCAGCAATCAAGGAAGTTCCTGCTTTTGACGAAAAGGCAAACGATTACCTTGATAAAATCGTTGCCGAGTTTAGCGAACAAGACGCCGCGCGCATTAAAACCATCGAACGCACCACCAACCACGACGTGAAAGCGGTTGAGTACTTCCTGAAAGAGAAAGTGGAAAGCGTCCCTGCGCTGCACGCCGTGTCTGAGTTCATTCACTTCGCCTGTACCTCTGAAGACATCAACAACCTCTCTCACGCGCTGATGCTCTCCACCGCGCGTAAAGAGGTGGTGCTGCCTTACTGGCGTAAAATCATCGACGCGGTAAAAGCGCTGTCCGTGGAATACCGCGACATTCCGCTGCTCTCCCGTACCCACGGCCAGCCAGCCACCCCATCCACGATGGGTAAAGAGATGGCGAACGTCGCGTACCGCATGGAGCGCCAGTACCGTCAGCTGGAGCAGGTTGAGATCCTCGGCAAAATCAACGGCGCGGTCGGTAACTATAACGCCCACATCGCCGCTTATCCGGAAGTGGACTGGCACCAGTTCAGCGAAGAGTTCGTGACCTCTCTGGGCATTCAGTGGAACCCGTACACCACGCAGATTGAGCCGCACGACTATATCGCCGAACTGTTTGACTGCATCGCCCGCTTCAACACCATCCTGATCGACTTCGATCGTGACGTGTGGGGCTACATCGCCCTGAACCACTTCAAGCAGAAAACCATCGCCGGTGAAATCGGCTCTTCCACCATGCCGCACAAAGTAAACCCAATCGACTTCGAAAACTCCGAAGGCAACCTGGGACTGGCGAACGCCGTGCTGCAGCATATGGCGAGCAAACTGCCGGTATCCCGCTGGCAGCGCGACCTGACCGACTCCACCGTACTGCGTAACCTGGGCGTGGGCATTGGCTACGCGCTGATCGCGTACAAGTCCACCCTGAAAGGCGTGAGCAAACTGGAAGTGAACCGTGACCGTCTGCTGGACGAGCTGGACCACAACTGGGAAGTGCTGGCGGAGCCAATCCAGACCGTGATGCGCCGTTACGGTATCGAAAAACCGTACGAGAAGCTGAAAGAGCTAACCCGCGGAAAACGCGTTGACGCCGAAGGCATGAAGCAGTTTATCGACGGTCTGGCGCTGCCGGAAGAAGAGAAAACGCGCCTGAAGGCGATGACCCCGGCGAACTACATTGGCCGCGCCATCACCATGGTCGACGAGCTGAAGTAACGCCCTTCTCCCCCTTTTCGCCCGAAAAGGGGGATGCTTTTTCCCGGTTTACTCAATGTTTATCCCCACAACAACATAATCAGCGTTAAACTATTCATACCAATTTTTTAGGGAGAAGAGATGATGCGCGTACTGGTTGTTGAGGATAACGCATTACTACGCCATCACCTGAAGGTTCAGCTTCAGGAGATGGGACATCAGGTGGACGATGCTGAAGATGCAAAAGAAGCCGATTATTATCTCAATGAACACCTGCCGGATATCGCCATTGTCGATTTAGGGTTGCCTGACGAAGACGGTCTGTCGCTAATTCGCCGCTGGCGCAGCCACGATGTCTCCCTGCCGGTTCTGGTTCTGACCGCCCGTGAAGGCTGGCAGGATAAGGTTGAAGTGCTCAGCGCGGGTGCAGACGATTACGTCACCAAGCCGTTTCATATTGAAGAGGTGGCGGCGCGCATGCAGGCGCTGTTACGCCGCAACAGCGGGCTGGCTTCACAGGTTATTTCCATCCCGCCATTCCAGGTCGATCTCTCCCGCCGGGAATTAGCGATCAATGATGAAGTGATTAAGCTCACCGCCTTCGAATACACCATCATGGAAACGCTGATCCGTAACAATGGCAAAGTGGTGAGCAAAGATTCCTTAATGCTCCAGCTTTACCCTGATGCTGAACTGCGCGAGAGCCATACCATTGACGTGCTGATGGGGCGTTTGCGTAAGAAAATTCAGGCGCAGTATCCGCAGGATGTGATTACCACCGTCCGTGGCCAGGGCTACCTGTTCGAATTACGCTAAATGAGAGGGATTTTACGCCACATACTGCCCCTCTCGCTGCGGGTTCGTTTCTTACTGGCCACGGCTGCCGTCGTGCTGGTGCTGTCGCTCTCCTACGGCATGGTCGCCCTGGTGGGCTACAGCGTCAGCTTTGATAAAACCACCTTTCGGCTGCTGCGTGGCGAAAGCAATCTGTTTTATACCCTGGCGAAGTGGGAAAACAACCGAATCACCGTCGAAATGCCGGAAAACCTCAACCAGCAGAGTCCAACGCTGGCCCTGATTTATAACGAAAAGGGGAAATTACTGTGGGCGCAGCGTGATATTCCCTGGCTGGTCAAAAGCATTCGCCCGGAATGGCTCAAAACCAACGGATTTCACGAAATTGAAGCCGATCTCAACACCACCAGCTCGCTGATCCATGAAGATCGCTCCCTGCAGCAAAAGCTGAACGAGATCCGCGCCGACAACGCCGAGACGGAGATGACGCACTCCGTCGCGATCAACCTCTATCCAGCGACGCTGAACATGCCGCAGCTGACCATCGTGGTGATCGACACCATTCCGGTCGAGCTGAAGCGTTCTTATATGGTCTGGAGCTGGTTCATCTACGTTCTGGCTGCGAATCTCCTGCTGGTGATCCCGCTGCTGTGGGTGGCGGCGTGGTGGAGCTTGCGCCCCATTGAATCACTGGCGAAAGAGGTTCGTGAGCTGGAAGAACATCATCGCGAGAAGCTGAACCCGGAAACCACCCGTGAGCTCACCAGCCTGGTGCGTAACCTCAACCGCCTGCTTAAAAGTGAACGCGAACGCTACGATAAATACCGTACCACCCTTACCGACCTGACCCACAGCCTGAAAACTCCGCTGGCCGTCATGCAAAGTACCCTGCGTTCAATGCGCAGTTCGAAGCTGAGCGTCGATGATGCCGAGCCGGTGATGCTGGAGCAGATCAGCCGTATTTCCCAGCAAATTGGCTATTACCTGCACCGCGCCAGCATGCGTTCCGGCAGCGCGCTTCTGAGCCGCGAGCTGCACCCGGTAGCCCCGCTTCTGGATAACCTCACGTCCGCCCTCAATAAGGTGTATCAGCGTAAAGGGGTGAACATCAGCCTCGATATCTCGCCAGAGATAAGCTTTGTGGGTGAAAAAAATGACTTCATGGAAGTGATGGGTAACCTGCTGGATAACGCCTGCAAATACTGTCTGGAGTTCGTGGAAGTGTCAGCGCGTCAGACGGAAACCGAGCTGCATATTATCGTTGAGGATGATGGTCCGGGCATCCCGCGCAATAAGCGTGACGTGGTGTTCGTTCGCGGTCAGCGCGCCGATACGCTACGTCCTGGCCAGGGCGTAGGATTGGCCGTCGCCCGTGAGATTGTCGACCAGTACGACGGGAAAATAGAAACCAGTGAAAGCCTGCTGGGCGGCGCCAGAATGGAGGTTATTTTTGGTCGCCAGCAGCCCACATTGAACGATAGTTAACCCGTTATGTGAAAAATGCGAGGATCTCGCAGCCGGGGGACTGAGCTTCCGTTATAATCCGAGTCAGTAAGAGCCTGCGGAATAAAAAAATTATGGATTATCACTTAACGCTTAACTGGCCCGAGTTTATTGAACGTTACTGGCAAAAACGACCGGTGGTTCTGAAACGCGGATTCAGCAATTTTGTCGACCCTATCTCGCCTGACGAGCTGGCAGGTCTGGCCATGGAAAACGAAGTCGACAGCCGTCTGGTCAGCCACCAGGACGGGAAATGGCAGGTTAGCCACGGTCCTTTCGAAAGCTACGATCACCTCGGTGAAAACAACTGGTCGCTGCTGGTGCAGGCGGTCAACCACTGGCACGAGCCGACTGCCGCGCTAATGCGTCCGTTCCGCGCCCTGCCCGACTGGCGCATGGACGATCTGATGATCTCTTTCTCCGTGCCGGGCGGCGGCGTAGGTCCACATCTTGACCAGTACGACGTGTTCATCATTCAGGGTACGGGCCGCCGCCGCTGGCGCGTGGGCGAAAAAGTGCCGATGAAGCAGCACTGCCCGCATCCTGACCTGCTTCAGGTTGACCCGTTTGAAGGGATTATCGACGAAGAGCTGGAGCCGGGTGATATTCTCTACATCCCGCCGGGATTCCCTCACGAAGGCTACTCCCTGGAAAACTCACTCAACTACTCCGTGGGGTTCCGCGCGCCGAGCGGCCGCGAGATGATCAGCGGATTTGCCGACTATGTTCTGCAGCGCGAGCTGGGCAGCTATCGTTACAGCGACCCTGATGTGCCTGCACGCGAGCATCCGGCGGATATTCTGCCAGAAGAACTCGATAAGCTGCGCGGCATGATGCTGGATTTGATCAACGAGCCGGAGCACTTCAAACAGTGGTTTGGTGAGTTTATCAGCCAGTCTCGTCATGAGCTGGACGTTGCGCCGCCAGAGCCGCCGTATCAGGCTGACGAGATTTATGATGCGCTTCAGCAGGGCGATAAGCTGACGCGTCTGGGCGGGTTGCGCGTGCTGCGCATTGGTGAAGAGGTGTTCGTCAACGGCGAGAAGCTGGACTCTCCGCACCGCCCGGCGCTGGAAGCCATTGCCAGCCATCTGGTGCTCACTGCCGACACCTTTGGCGATGCGCTGGAAGATCCTTCCTTCCTCGCGATGCTGGCCGCGCTGGTCAACAGCGGTTACTGGTTCTTTGAGGACTGAGTCGTGATATTTGCCGGGTGGCGGCTTCGCCTTACCCGGCCTACATTCCGATCGCGGGCTCGGTAAGCGTAGCGCCACCGGGCTTTTTCTTACCGCTTCGCGGTTAACTCCGCTATTCGCACTATCACCTTAACCGCTTTTTCCATCCCTTCCAGCGTCACAAACTCATGCTTGCCATGGTAGTTGTAGCCACCGGTAAACAGGTTCGGGCACGGCAGCCCCATAAACGACAGCTGAGAACCGTCGGTGCCGCCGCGAATCGGCTTCAGCTGCGGTTCGATATCGCAGTCCCGCATCGCCTGCTGGGCGATATCGAGAATATGCGGATGCGCCATCACCTTCTCGCGCATGTTGTAATAGCTGTCTTCAATGATCAGCTCAATATAGCAATCAGGGTGTAATCCTTTGCCCACCTTCCTGGCGATCTCCATCATCTTACGCTTGCGCGCCTCAAAGGCTTTGCGGTCGAAATCGCGGATGATGTAGTGCATCTGCGCGCTGTCCACGCTGCCTTTGATGCTGGTCAGGTGATAGAAACCTTCATACCCTTCGGTCTGTTCAGGGCTCTCTTCCGCCGGGACTTCCGCATGAATTCGCGACGCCAGCGACAGCGCGTTCACCATGACGCCTTTCGCCGAGCCGGGATGAACGTTGTTGCCGACAATTTTAATCGTGACGGACGCGGCATTGAAGTTTTCATACTCCAGTTCACCGACGCCGCCGCCGTCGACGGTATAGGCCCACTGCGCGTTAAAGGCCTCCACGTCGAAGTGCTTCGCGCCCTTGCCGACCTCTTCGTCCGGCGTAAAGGCCACGCGGATATCCCCGTGCGGGATATTTTTGCCCTTCAGCACCGCCAGCGCGGTCATGATCTCCGCGATCCCCGCCTTGTCATCCGCCCCCAGCAGCGTTTTACCGTCGGTGGTGATCAGCGTCTGGCCCAGCAGCTGATGCAGTACCGGGAACATCACCGGCGAGAGCACTTCGTCACCAATGCCCAGCGCTATATCGCCGCCGCGGTAGTTTTCCACAATCTGCGGGTTCACATGTTTGCCGCTAAAATCCGGAGAGGTGTCGACATGGGAGATAAAGCCAATCGCCGGAATGTCACCCTGGACATTCGCCGGCAGCGTTCCCATCACAGTGCCTTTTTCGCTTAACGTGACGTTGACCAGCCCCATGGCGTCAAGCTGCTCTTTCAGCAGGTTTAATAACTTCCACTGGCCTTCAGTGCTCGGCACCTGGCGAACACCCGGCTTAGATTGGGTATCCAGCGAAACGTACTGTAAAAAACGCTCAAGTAATTTATCCATGCAGTCACCCTCACTTTTTGTGACAACATTATCAATAAGCATCAAAACGCAAATATTGCGTCAGGTCACTTTTATCCCGCAAACGAGAATATTTTCTGTTTGTATCGTTATGCGTTAATAAATGTAGCTTATGAATCAGTGACAAGGATTGGCGATCGCAGGGGATTGCCGTAGAATGTCCGCCCTCATTACGAGTCACCAAGGTGGTTACACACAAACCCCGCTTCAGTCTGCTGCCTGAGGCGTCTATATGGGACAGCGCAAAAATTGAATACACAATCCCGTTCACGTTCACCGCTGGTGCAACTGGAACGAATTCGTAAAAGTTTTGATGGTAAAGACGTTATCTCCGACCTCACTCTGACCATCAATGACGGTGAGTTTCTGACGCTGCTTGGCCCCTCTGGCTGCGGCAAAACAACCGTACTGCGCCTTATCGCCGGGCTGGAAAGCGTCGATAACGGCCATATCCATCTTGAGAACCAGGACATCACCCGGGTTCCCGCCGAAGATCGCCACGTCAATACCGTCTTTCAGAGCTACGCCCTGTTCCCGCACATGACCGTGTTTGAAAACGTGGCGTTTGGTCTGCGGATGCAAAAAACCCCGGCGAACGAGATCGAACCGCGCGTCACCGACGCCCTGCGCATGGTGCAGCTTGAGACGTTTGCCCAGCGTAAACCCCATCAGCTTTCCGGCGGCCAGCAGCAGCGCGTAGCCATCGCCCGCGCCGTGGTCAACAAGCCGCGTCTGCTCCTGCTGGATGAATCCCTCTCGGCGCTGGATTACAAGCTGCGCAAGCAGATGCAGAGCGAGCTCAAAGCCCTGCAGCGCAAGCTCGGCATTACCTTTGTCTTCGTCACCCACGATCAGGAAGAAGCCCTGACCATGTCCGACCGCATCGTGGTGATGCGCGACGGCAAAATCGAGCAGGACGGCACGCCGCGCGAAATCTACGAAGAGCCGAAGAATCTGTTTGTCGCCAGCTTCATTGGCGAGATCAATATCTTCGACGCTACAGTGATTGAGCGTCTGGACGACCAGCGCGTGCGCGCCAGCGTCGAAGGACGCGAGTGCAATATCACGGTGACTTTCCCCGTCGAAAAGGGACAAAAGCTCAACGTCCTGCTGCGCCCGGAAGATCTGCGCGTCGATGAAATTCACGGCAATACCGAGGCCGAAGGGTTGATTGGCTATATCCGCGAGCGCAACTACAAAGGGATGACGCTGGAGTCCGTTGTCGAGCTGGAGAACGGCAAAATGGTGATGGTCAGCGAGTTCTTTAACGAAGACGACCCTGACTTCGACCACTCTCTCGACCAGAAAATGGTTATTAACTGGGTAGAAAGCTGGGAGGTTGTGCTAGCTGATGAAGAACACAAGTAAATTCCAGAATGTGGTGATCGCCACGATCGTCGGTTGGCTTGTGCTGTTTGTCTTTTTGCCCAACCTGATGATCGTTGCCACCAGCTTTCTGACCCGCGACGACGCTAGCTTCGTTTCGCTGGTCTTTACGCTGGACAACTACGCGCGCCTGCTCGATCCGCTCTATTTTGACGTGCTGCTGCACTCGCTCAACATGGCGCTGATTGCCACCCTTGCCTGTCTGGTGCTGGGGTATCCTTTCGCATGGTTCCTCGCGGGCCTGCCGCAAAAGGTGCGGCCCCTGCTGCTGTTTTTACTGATTGTTCCCTTCTGGACCAACTCGTTAATCCGCATCTACGGGCTGAAGATCTTCCTTAGCACTAAAGGCTATCTCAACGAGTTTCTGCTGTGGCTGGGAGTGATTGATACGCCGATCCGCATCATGTTTACCCCGAGCGCGGTGATTGTCGGCCTGGTCTATATCCTGCTGCCGTTTATGGTGATGCCGCTCTACTCCAGCATCGAGAAGCTGGATAAACCGCTGCTGGAGGCGGCAAAAGATCTGGGCGCTAATAAGCTGCAGACCTTCATCCGCATTATTATCCCGCTGACCATGCCCGGCATTATCGCGGGCTGTCTGCTGGTAATGCTCCCGGCGATGGGTTTGTTCTACGTGTCGGATCTGATGGGCGGCGCGAAAAACCTGCTGATCGGTAACGTAATCAAGAGCCAGTTCCTGAACATCCGCGACTGGCCGTTCGGGTCCGCGACGAGCATTACGCTGACGGTGGTCATGGGCCTGATGCTGCTGGTCTACTGGCGCGCTTCACGGCTGCTGAACAAGAAGGTGGAACTCGAATGATCGGTCGACTGCTTCGCGGCGGTTTTATGACCGCCATTTACGCTTACCTGTATATCCCGATCGTTATTTTGATCGTGAACTCGTTTAACAGCTCACGCTTCGGGATTAACTGGCAGGGCTTTACCACCAACTGGTACAGCCTGCTGATGAACAACGATAGCCTGCTGCAGGCCGCGCAGCACTCGCTGACGATGGCGATCTTCTCCGCCACCTTCGCGACGCTGATTGGCTCGCTCACCGCCGTGGCGCTGTACCGCTATCGCTTTCGCGGCAAACCGTTCGTCAGCGGCATGCTGTTTGTGGTGATGATGTCGCCGGACATCGTGATGGCCATTTCGCTGCTGGTGCTGTTTATGCTGCTGGGCGTACAGCTTGGCTTCTGGTCGCTGCTGTTCTCGCACATCACCTTCTGCCTGCCGTTTGTGGTGGTGACCGTTTTCGCGCGCCTGAAAGGGTTCGACGTGCGCATGCTGGAGGCGGCGAAAGATCTGGGTGCCAGCGAGATGATCATCCTGCGCAAAATCATCCTGCCTCTGGCGATGCCCGCCGTGGCGGCCGGATGGCTACTTAGCTTCACCCTGTCGATGGATGACGTGGTCGTGTCCTCCTTCGTCACCGGTCCGAGCTATGAAATTCTGCCGTTGAAGATCTATTCAATGGTGAAAGTCGGCGTCTCACCGGAGGTGAACGCGCTGGCGACCATTCTGCTGGTGTTTTCGCTGGTTCTGGTGATTGCCAGCCAGGTTATTGCTCGTGATAAAACAAAATCTCAGGGGACAATGAAATGAAAAAAATGCTCGCCGCTGCGGCGCTGGTGCTTGGCATGGGTGCCGCGCACGCTGATGACAGCAAAACACTCTACTTCTACAACTGGACCGAGTACGTGCCGCCGGGCCTGCTGGAACAGTTCACAAAGGAAACGGGCATCAAGGTTATCTACTCGACCTACGAGTCGAATGAAACCATGTACGCCAAGCTGAAAACCTACAAAGACGGTGCGTACGATCTGGTCGTGCCTTCCACCTACTTTGTCGACAAAATGCGCAAAGAGGGCATGATCCAGAAGATCGACAAAACGAAGCTAACCAATTTTGCAAACCTCGATCCTGAGATGCTCAACAAGCCGTTCGACCCGAATAACGACTACTCCATTCCGTATATCTGGGGAGCAACCGCGATCGGCGTGAACAGCGAGGCCGTCGATCCAAAAACGGTGACAAGCTGGGCCGATCTCTGGAAACCAGAGTACAAGGGTAGCCTGCTGTTAACCGACGACGCGCGTGAAGTGTTCCAGGTCGCGCTGCGCAAGCTGGGCTACTCGGGCAACACGACGGATCCGAAAGAGATTGAAGCGGCGTATAACGAGCTGAAAAAGCTGATGCCTAACGTGGCGGCGTTCAACTCTGATAACCCGGCAAATCCGTATATGGAAGGCGAAGTGAACCTGGGGATGGTGTGGAACGGCTCCGCGTATGTCGCCCGCCAGGCCGGTACGCCGCTTGAGGTGGTCTGGCCGAAAGAAGGCGGGATCTTCTGGATGGACAGCCTTGCGATCCCCGCCAACGCGAAAAACGCTGAAGGGGCGCACAAGCTGATTAACTTCCTGCTGCGCCCGGACGTAGCGAAACAGGTTGCCGAGACGATTGGCTACCCGACGCCAAACCTCGCCGCACGCAAGCTGCTGAAGCCTGAGGTAGCTAACGATAAATCGCTCTATCCGGATGCCGAAACCATCAGCAAAGGTGAATGGCAGAACGATGTCGGTGACGCCAGCCGCCTCTACGAAGAGTATTACCAGAAATTAAAAGCGGGCCGGTAACGGTATCGCGTTCTTCCTCACGCCGCCCGTACGGCGTGAGGAGGATTAACTGACCGCATTCTCCCCTGCCCAGATTGTCGCCTTTCTCATCGCCTCAACCACATCCTCATCCGACAGACCCAGCGCCTGACGAACCCGGGTCGCCTCGTCCCACTGCTGCTGTTCATAGTAACGGCAAAGGCTCACCATATCGGCTAACCGTCCCTCCTGGTGGCACAGGGCATTGCTCACGCTCTGCGGGACCGCAATTTGCTTCATCAACTCGGCCATCGGCAGCTCAAGGAGGGTATCGAGCAGAGAAAACAGGCCGCACATGAAGGCATTTTCAGCCAGCGTCGGTTCGTTCATCGTCTCGGCTATTAGCTCGCAGAACTTGCCGCGCATCATGCTCAGCGGATAAAGCTCGCTGACGGTGTCATTGCCCGCACTGGCGAGGACCACGACCGCAACAAACCGTCTCAGCTGGTTTTCCCCGAGGTATCTGAGGACTTCGCTCAGGGTTAACTTGCTGAAATTACAGGCACCGATATGTTTAAATGCGGTGTGCTTCATGTAGCGCATAATCTTATAGGACAGCGTGAGATCGGTTTTAATCAACGACTCGACGATCCGAAAATCGGGTTTATTGCGTCCGACCTCCATTTGCAGCCGAAAAATCGCCAGCTGATTTTGCGATAGCCGTTTATATTTAATGACCTCCGGACGGCAGAAAAAATAGCCCTGAAACAGCGAGAATCCCTCTTCCCTGTATTCGCTGAATTCCTCTTTAGTCTCAATTTTTTCAGCGAGATATTTAATATGCCCGGTTAAATGTTTACGCTCTTTCAGATACTGTTTAATTTGCGCTAAGGTATAATTCCTGACGTCAAACTTCAGTATTGAAATATAGGGTAAAAAAACATCCCATTCTGGCGCAAGCGTGAAATCATCAAGCGCAAACTGATAACCATCCGCACTCATCTCCCTGACGGCCTGCAACAGCTCCTCTCCCGGCACAGCATCTTCCAGGATCTCAATGACCACGCGCTCTTTATCCAGCGCTTCTCCACTGCGGTCTATGACCATTCGCGACGGGAAATTAATAAACGACGTATGTGCCCCGGCGATGCGCTGGGACGGCACGCATAAAAACTGATCTGAGATCATCCTGGAGGTGGCATATTCCGCCGACACATCCGGAAAACGGTTTGTCATCCCATCTCTGAACAGCAGCTCGTAGGCCACCGTCTTCATCTCAGGGTTAAAAATGGGTTGTCGCGCAATAAATCCGTACATATCCCATCCTCCTCTACAACTTTATATTTATTAGCATCCTCTTTCTACACGACGATAACGAGCTTTATCGAGCACTATTTTGATTGAATGCACAAAATAAAAGCATCCACACTAATTAACTGGATTTACGAAACAAAATTTAAATTAAATATTTCTGACGCTCTACAGAAAGAGGAGAAAATATCCGATAAGGAATATGTGCCTGCCCGACATGCACGATATTACGGGAGATGAGAATGAAAGACGCCATGGTCCGAAGAAAAAAAATAAGCGTCAAGACGTTGATGCTGTTGTCCATTTTCCTCACCGTAACGGTGGGCTTTACGGCAACGATCGGGTTTATGATGTGGCAGTGGATGGCACAGCAGGAGGTTCTGGCCAAAAAACATATCCGCCAGATTGCCGAGGTGCAAGCGTTGCAGGTCAGCAAACAGCTGGATTCTGCCCTGACTGCCGCCCGGGACATGGGCAACAGCGCCCTGGCGCTGCGCGAGGCGGGCGTGACCGAACGCCAGAGCCTGAACCAGCTGCTCATCCACTACCTTTCGGCTCACCCACAGTTTCTCTCCATGTCGATGGCCTTTGAGCCTAACGCGTTCGACGATAAAGATGCCGTCTGGGCCGGTCAGAGCGGTGAAGATCCTGCCGGGCGCTACGCCCGCTACGTCGACCGGGACGCCACCGGCAAACCGGCATTACACCTGCTGACGGACATCGAAACGCCCGGCAGCGGCGATTATTATCTGCTGCCGAAACAACGCCATAAAGATGTGATCATCGAGCCCTATATCTATCCCTACAACGGCGTGGACGTGATGCTCACCTCGATTGCCGCCCCCATCATGCGCGACGGTCAGTTTCTGGGTTCGGTCACCTCTGACTTCTCCCTCGCCACGCTGCAGTCGACCATCGGCGCGATTAAACCGTGGAACGGCACAGGCTATGCCCTGCTCCTGTCTGCGGGGAATAACGTGGTGTCCAGCCCGGACAAGCGCGCGGCAGGCAAGCCTTACGCCGGTCAGATTGCCGGTCATGACGTCACCCGGGTAAACGATCCGCTGCTGAAGGAGGACGTGTTCATCACCTGGCAGGACATCGCCGTCGGTAACAGCCAGACGCCGTGGAAACTCGCCATTATCACGCCGGTCAGCGAAGTGATGGCCGAAGCGCGCGCATTTTTACTGAAAGCCATCATCATGATGGTGTTAAGCATCGTGGCGGTTAGCCTGGTCATGGCACAGATCTTCACCCGTAAAGTTGACCGTCCGGTTGGGGGCGAACCTTCGGAGGCCGCCGGGATCGCCCTGGCCGTTGCCCGGGGAGATCTGAACAACACCATCCCGGTTCGTTCCGGAGATACCCACAGCATTTTTTATGCCCTGCACACCATGCAGATGCAGCTCAAGCGCATCGTCGACAATATCAGCGAAGCCAGCCACTCCGTGCACGGCGGCACCAGTGAAATTTCGGCGGGCAACCTTGACCTCGCCTCGCGAACCGAGGAACAGGCGGCTGCGATTGTTGAAACGGCAGCCAGCATGGAAGAGATTTCGGTCACGGTGAAGAATAACGCCGACAACGCCCACAAGGCGACCACGCTGACCGATCGCGCCGCGAGCCTCGCCGGGCACGGTGAAACGCTGGTGAACGACGTGGTCGTGGTGATCGGGGAGATTGACGAGAGCGCGCGTAAGATCGGCGAGATTAACAGCATTGTCGATGGCATCGCCTTCCAGACCAATATCCTGGCGCTGAATGCTGCTGTTGAAGCGGCACGGGCTGGCGAACAGGGGCGCGGCTTCGCGGTCGTCGCAGGGGAAGTGCGCAACCTGGCCCAGCGAAGCGCTAACGCGGCAAAAGAGATCTCTCAGCTGATTGCCGAGTCCTCAGGGCGCGTGAGCAAAGGCGTTGAGCTGGTCAATGAAACGGGGGTGATGATGAAACAGGTGATTGAAGCGGTATCGCATGTGCATCTGGTCATCAACGATATCGTTCAGGCGCTGGATGAGCAAAATCGCGGGATTAGCCAGGTCAGCACCGCCGTTAACCAGATGGACAGCACGACCCAGCAGAATGCCTCTCTGGTTCAGCAGATCTCTGCGGCGGCGCTCTCGCTGGATGAGCAGGCTAAATCGCTCGAGAAGACGCTGGCGTTCTTCCATTCATAAATAAAAAGGCACCCGCTGGACGGGTGCCTTTTCACGCGATTGCCGTTACAGCCCTTTCAGCAGCTTGTCGACAAACTCCGGGACGACCGTGCTTGCCAGACCGTAGTGTTTCTCTTCAAACTCGCTGCCCACCTGGCTTGGCTCAAGATTGAGTTCTACCGTATGCGCGCCGTGCAGTCGCGCTTCGTGGACAAACCCCGCCGCCGGGTAAACATGGCCGGATGTGCCGATGGCGATAAATACGTCGGCCATCGCCAGCGCGCTGTAGATATCATCCATTCCCAGCGGCATTTCACCGAACCAGACCACGTGCGGACGCAGGCGCGACGGGAACTGGCAGCAGTGGCACTTATCCTCAGGCAGCACGTCCTCTTGCCAGTCCAGCACCTGACCGCTCCAGGCGCAGCGAACCTTGAGCAGCTCGCCGTGCATGTGAATGATGTTCTTGTTACCGGCCCGCTCGTGCAGGTTGTCGATATTCTGCGTTACCAGCAGAAAACGATCGCCCAGCGCCTCTTCCAGCTTCGCCAGCGCCAGATGCGCCGCATTCGGCGCGACTTCAGGCTGCTGAAGCTGACGGCGGCGGGCGTTGTAAAACGCCTGGACGAGATCCGGATCGCGGGCAAAGCCTTCCGGCGTGGCCACATCCTCCACGCGGTGCTCTTCCCACAGCCCGTCCGCCGCGCGGAAGGTTCGAATTCCTGACTCGGCGGAGATCCCCGCCCCGGTCAGCACCACCACTCTGGGTTTATCCATCGCTTCTGGCATCATTCTGTCTCTGAAAAAGATCCGCTGGCGCAAGCGCTCACGCAAGCGGCGTTTGTTTTTGCGAAAACGGCTGAGTCGACCCTGGCGACGCGACAGCATAGAAACCTCGTAAACTAATCGGTGAGATGAAGGAATGCGGCTCCGCGCATGCCTCCTGCGTCCCCGTGTCGCGCGCGTTCAATACGCGGCACGCGGGCAACCGGCAATAAATGTCGGGGCAAACGCCCGGACAACCGTTCCGTAATCGCGGTAAAGTTTGACAGCCCTCCCCCGATCACCAGCAGATCCGGGTCGACGATGGTGAGAATATTTCCCAGACACACCGCCAGCAGATCCAGATAGCGCTCGACGTGCTCGCGCGCCTGCGCATCCCCTTGCTCCCACAGGGTAATGATTTGAGGGGCCTCAAGTTTCTGATGATAGAAGTGTTCGTAAAGCCATGCAAACCCGCGCCCTGAGAGGTAGTTCTCAATACAGCCGTGCTGGCCGCAGCCGCAGCGGGTCAGCGGGAAATCGCGTCCCACCACCTCGAGAGCATCCACCGGCAGGCGGATATGGCCAAACTCGCCGGTGATGTAGCTGCGCCCGGTGATGGGCTTACCGTTGATCACAATCCCCCCGCCGACGCCGGTACCGAGGATCAGCCCCATCACCAGCGGATACTGACGGAACTCATCGTCCCAGGCTTCAGAGAGCGCAAAGCAGTTAGCATCATTGTCTAAACGCACGTCGCGTTCAAGGAGAGCAGAGAGATCGGCGCGGAGCGGTTTACCGCTGGCGGCAGGCACGTTGGCGGCATACAGCGTGCCGTCGTCGGTTTCGGGCATACCCGGAATGCCGATGCCGACGCTGCCTTTCACGCCAAAGCGTTCATCGGCCTGCGCCACCAGCGCGGCAATCGCGGTTAAAAATTCGTCGTAGCTTTCGCGCGGCGTGGGAACGCGGGTTTCCCACTGCAGTTTGAGGTCTTTATCAAACGCGCCGAGCGCAATCTTGGTGCCGCCAATATCAAATCCGTAATACATAACGCATTCCTCCTTTTACCTGGCGGCCCGAAAGCCGCTAGATCATGACGTAATTACTGGCCACTTAATACCCTCGCCGGATCAATTCGGCTTGCGCGACGCGCCGGATACCAGCTTGCCAGCAGACTCAGTAAAAGTGCTGTAACCAGCACATAAAAAACGTCCAGCCAGTGCAGTTCAGACGGCAGGAAGTCAATAAAGTAGATATCACCCGACAGGAACTGGTGGCCAATAAGCTTTTCGATCCCGTTGATAATCGGGGTCAGCTGCAGGGAAACCACCACGCCAATCACCACGCCGCACAGGCTGCCGAACAGCCCCGCCAGCAAACCGTACCAGACGAAGATGGCGCGAATAAGACCGTCTTTCGCCCCCAGCGTACGCAGCACGGCGATGTCACCGCTCTTGTCCTTGACCGCCATCACCAGCGTGGAGACGATATTAAAGCACGCCACACCAATCACCAGCACCATCGCCAGATACATAATTGCGCGGATCATCTGGATATCACGGTACATATATCCGTAAGTGCCGATCCAGCTCTTGATGTAGACATAGTTATTGGTCACGCTGCCCGCGTCGCGAACCAGCTTGTTGGCGTTAAAGACGTCGTTCACCTTAATGGCAATGCCCGTCACGCTGTCAGCCATGTCGAGATACTGGCGCGCATCCTCCATCGGCACCATCGCAAAACTATGGTCAAGCTGACCGCTCAGCTGAAGAATACCGGTGACGTGCAGGCGCACGCGCTTAGGCTGCTGCAGCTTGTGGTCGGCGCTGGCGTTCGGGATCATGATTGACACCCAGTCGCCCTGCTTCACCTTCAGGGCATCGGCCACGCCTTTACCCATGATGATCTGCTGCTCGCCGGCCTTAAAGTTGGCCCACGCGCCGTTCTGCACATAGTTTGGCAGCGCGCTGAGGCGCGCTTCCTGGACGGGGTTGACCCCTTTCACCTGTATGGCGCGCAGGTTGACCCCGCTCTCCACCAGCCCGGTAAAGTTAATATAGGGCGCGGCCGCGGCAATGCCCGGCACTTTTTCGACTTTGGCGAGCGCATCGCTCCAGTTCGTCCACGGCTGGTTAACCGGCTCGATCTCCCCGTGCGGCACCACCGCCAGAATGCGGTTATTCAGCTCGCGCTCAAAGCCGTTCATGGCGCTCAGGCCGACAATCAGCACCGCCACACCCAGCGCAATGCCGATGGTCGAGATGACGGAGATCAGCGACACCATGCCGCCGCGACGGCGGCCGCGGCTAAAACGTAAACCGATGAGTAAGGATAACGGTGACGCCATTACTCTGCTCCCATCAGGGTCAGTTCCGCGTTCAGATGGCCGTCGCGCATCTCAAGCTGACGCCCCATGCGTTTTGCCAGCTGCAGATCGTGGGTTACGACCAGAAACGCGGTGCCCTGCGAGGCGTTCAGCTCGCCCAGAAGCTGGAAAATACTGTCCGCATTGCGGGCATCCAGGTTACCGGTAGGCTCATCCGCCAGCACCAGGCGCGGGTTGTTGACCAGCGCGCGGGCAATCGCCACGCGCTGGCGCTCGCCGCCGGAAAGCTCAGAGGGACGATGGTTACCGCGATGGCCCAGGCCTACCGCTTTCAGCATGTCGCTGGCGCGGGCGTTAATTTCTGCCGGTTTCTTTTTACCAATCAGCAGCGGCATCGCCACGTTTTCCAGCGCCGTGAAATCCGGCAGCAGGTGGTGGAACTGGTAGATAAAGCCCAGCTCGCGGTTGCGCAGCTCGGCCTTCGCCGCGGAGGACATTTTGCTCATCGGCTGGCCGGAGAAAATCACGTCGCCCTCGGTTGGCGTATCCAGCCCGCCTAGCAGATGCAGCAGCGTACTTTTGCCCGAGCCGGAGCTGCCAACAATCGCCATCATCTCGCCTTCGCCCACGCTGAAGCTCACATTGTGCAGCACGTCGGTTTGCACAGTGCCTTCCTGATAGCGTTTGGACAGGTTGTCGCATTGCAACAGGATCTTATTCATAACGTAAAGCCTCAGCGGGTTGAGTGGCGGCAGCGCGCCAGGAAGGATAAAGCGTAGAAAGCAGCGCAATGGCCATCGCGGCCAGCGCAATACCGACCACCTGCAGCGGCTCGATAGCCACCGGCAGCGCCGCGCCGTCGAGCAGGGCGCCGATGATCGGCATTAAGTTATTAAGCTGGCTGGCAAGCAAGGCCCCCAGCACGGCGCCGAGCAGCGCGCCGATGATGCCTGCGCTGGCCCCCTGCACCATAAACACCGCCATGATCTGGCGCGGCGTGAGCCCCTGGGTTTGCAGAATGGCGACTTCGCCCTGCTTCTCCATCACCATCAGGCCCAGCGAGGTAATGATGTTAAATGCGGCCACGGCCACGATCAGGCTCAGCAGCAGCCCCATCATGTTTTTTTCCATCCGCACGGCCTGGAACAGTTCGCCTTTGCGCTCGCGCCAGTCCTGCCATTTGGTGCCGTCCGGCAGTTTTTGCTGGCTGAGGGTATCGACCTTCAGCGGCGCATCGAGCCACAGGCGCCAGCCGGTAATATTCCCTGCCGGGTAGCGCATCAGGCGTGAAGCGTCCTGAATGTTCACCAGCATCTGGTAGCCATCGACTTCGCTGTTGGCGGCAAAGGTACCAATCACGTTGAACAGGCGCTGGCTTGGCAGGCGCCCCATCGGCGTAAACTGGCTGGCAGAAGGGACCATCACGCGCAGCTGATCGCCACGGTTGACGCCAAGCTGGCCGGCAAGCTGTTCGCCCAGAATCACGTTGTATTTTCCGGCTTCCAGATCGGACTGCTTCACGTTAACCAGATACGGCGTCAGCGGATCGTTTTGCGCCGGGTCAATACCCAGCATCACGCCGACCGCCACGCTGCGGGCGCTTTGCAGCACCACGTCACCGGTCGTCAACGGCGCTACGCGCGTGACGCCCTGTAACTTCGCCGCGCTTTCCGGCAGCTGGTGCGGGTTAACCGAACCGTTGGATGATGAAAGAACGGCCTGCGGCATCAGCCCCAGGATATTGTTTTGCAGCTCGCGCTCAAAGCCATTCATGACGGAAAGCACCGTCACCAGTGCCATCACGCCAAGCGTAATGCCAATAGTCGAAAGCCAGGAGACAAAGCGACCGAAGCGGTCCGCGGCGCGCCCACGCATGTAGCGTAAGCCTATGAAGAATGCGACAGGTTGATACATGAAATCCGTCTGTTTGCTGATAGCAGACCCACGAGTATATAAGCGAATCCGTTAAGCGTAAATGACTGAAACAGTAAGCTTTGGTAATCATTTTCCCGAAAAATTCAGATAAATCAGGGTGCTATTGTCTGAATTCTCACCTCGCAACCTCCACCTTTTCCGAAAAACCTCCTGATACAGACTGTTACCCATTACATCCTGGTGTCGTTTTACAACAATTGCTCGTTCGTTTATGGCAATAAGGTAGTGGCGAACAATGAAGCAAAAAGCATTATGGATTAACCAGATAAAAGGGCTGTGTATCTGCCTGGTGGTTATCTATCATTCGGTTATCACGTTTTATCCGCATCTGATCGGGCTGCAACACCCGCTCTCCGGCCTTCTCGCCAAATGCTGGGTCTATTTTAACCTCTATCTCGCACCGTTTCGTATGCCGGTCTTCTTCTTTATCTCCGGCTACCTGATCCGTCGTTATATTGACGAAGTGGACTGGCGAACCAGTCTCGATAAACGGATCTGGAGCATTGTCTGGGTCCTGGCGCTGTGGGGCGTCCTGCAATGGCAGGCGTTGACCCACCTGAACGCCTGGCTGGCGCCCGAGCGTGAGCTTGCCACCTCGTCGAACGCGGCCTACGCCGACTCGTTCTCAGGCTTTGTGCTGGGGATGATCACCGCCAGCACCAGTTTGTGGTATCTGTATGCTCTGGTGGTCTACTTCACGCTGTGTAAACTGCTGAGCCGCTGGAAGCTGCCGGCACTGGGACTGCTGGCGCTGGCAAGCATCGCGATTAACTTCCTGCCGCTGCCGTGATGGGGAATGAACAGCGTGGTACGCAACATGATCTACTACAGCCTCGGGGCGTGGTATGGCGCAGAGCTGATGGCGTGGATGAAAAGCGTCAACCTGCGCCGCATCTGGCTGGCAACCGGGGCTTTCGCCGCCGTCTCCGTGGTGCTGTGGTTTGCTAACGTTCCGCTGCTGCTCTCATTGCTGTCGATTGTGCTGATCATGAAGCTGTTCTACAGCCTTGAGCAGCGCTATGCCGTTCACCCGAACAATCTGCTGAACGTGATTGGCTCAAATACCATTGCGATTTATACCACCCACCGCATCCTGATTGAGGCCTTTAGCCTGTTCCTGATTGGCGAAATGAATGCCGCCTCGTGGCCGGTCTGGGCAGAGCTCACCCTGGTGCTGGTCTACCCGTTTGCCAGCCTGTTTATCTGTACCCTTGCCGGGCTCGGGGTGCGTAAGATCTCCACCGCGCTGTTTGGGGACGTTTTCTTCTCTCCTCCGTCTACGCTGACCCTGTCACCTTCAACGCGTTAATGCCCTCTCCGCCCCCGTTTTGGGGGCGTTTAGCCCTGCCGTGCGGTTACGATTTGCTTATGTAAAACGATCGAGGATAATAAAGACATTGCGTATCAGTGATATGCCCCAATACTGTTGGTATATCCATAAGAGACTCTGACATAGCCATGCCTGAACACTATCGTTATTCCTTGCCTGTCAAAGCGGGCGACCAGCGCCAGCTGGGTGAACTCACGGGCGCGGCGTGCGCCACGCTGGTGGCGGAAATCGCCGAGCGTCATTCAGGCCCGGTGATTCTGGTTGCCCCGGATATGCAAAACGCCCTGCGCCTGCAAGATGAAATTCGCCAGTTCACCGATAGCCTGGTGTTCAGCCTGGCCGACTGGGAGACGCTGCCGTATGACAGCTTCTCTCCGCATCAGGAGATCATCTCCTCGCGCCTGTCGACGCTCTATCAGCTGCCGACCATGCAGCGCGGCGTGCTGATTGTGCCGGTGAACACCCTGATGCAGCGCGTCTGTCCGCACAGCTATCTGCACGGTCACGCGCTGGTGATGAAAAAAGGCCAGCGCCTGTCCCGTGACGCCCTGCGCGCGCAGCTTGACGGTGCCGGCTATCGCCACGTCGACCAGGTGATGGAGCACGGGGAATACGCGACCCGCGGCGCGCTGCTTGACCTTTACCCGATGGGCAGCGACCAGCCGTATCGTCTGGATTTCTTTGATGATGAAATCGACAGCCTGCGCGTATTCGACGCCGACACGCAGCGCACGCTGGAAGAGGTGGAGTCCATCAATTTACTGCCCGCGCATGAGTTCCCCACGGACAAAACCGCTATTGAACTGTTCCGCAGCCAGTGGCGCGATAGGTTCGAGGTGAAGCGCGACGCGGAACATATTTATCAGCAGGTCAGTAAAGGCACGCTTCCTGCCGGGATCGAATACTGGCAGCCGCTGTTCTTCAACGAGCCGCTGCCTGCCCTGTTCAGCTACTTCCCGGCGAATACGCTGATTGTCAACACCGGGGATATCGACGCCAGCGCCAGCCGCTTTGAGAGCGAAACCCGCGCCCGCTTTGAAAACCGTGGCGTTGACCCAATGCGTCCACTGCTGCCGCCGGAAGCGCTGTGGCTGCGCACCGACGAGCTCAACGCCGAGCTGAAGCGCTGGCCGCGCATGCAGCTGAAAACCGATTCGCTTGCCGACAAGGCCGCCAATACCAACCTCGCCTTCCGGACGCTGCCGGACCTGGCCGTTCAGGCGCAGCAGAAATCCCCGCTGGATAATCTGCGCAAGTTCCTGGAGTCCTTCACCGGCCCGGTGGTGTTCTCCGTTGAGAGTGAAGGCCGCCGTGAAGCGTTAGGTGAACTGCTGGGACGCATTAAGGTGGCGCCGAAGCGCATCCTGCGCCTGAGCGAAGCGACCGGAAACGGTCGTTATCTGATGATTGGCGCCGCCGAGCACGGGTTCATCGACACGCTCAACAACCTGGCACTGATTTGCGAAAGCGATCTGCTGGGCGAGCGCGTCGCGCGCCGCCGTCAGGACAGCCGTCGGACCATCAACCCGGACACGCTGATCCGTAACCTGGCCGAGCTACACCCGGGCCAGCCGATTGTTCACCTGGAACACGGCGTTGGGCGCTATCAGGGGATGACCACGCTGGAAGCGGGCGGCATCAAAGGTGAATACCTGATGCTCACCTATGCTAACGACGCCAAACTGTATGTCCCGGTCTCCTCCCTGCATCTGATCAGCCGCTACGCGGGCGGCGCCGAAGAGAATGCGCCGCTGCACAAGCTGGGCGGCGACGCCTGGGCGCGCGCGCGCCAGAAGGCGGCGGAAAAAGTGCGCGACGTGGCGGCCGAGCTGCTGGATATCTACGCCCAGCGCGCGGCTAAACAGGGCTTCGCCTTTAAGCATGATAAAGAACAGTACCAGCTGTTCTGCGACAGCTTCCCGTTTGAAACCACGCCGGATCAGGCCCAGGCCATCAACGCCGTGCTGAGCGACATGTGCCAGCCGCTGGCTATGGACCGCTTAGTCTGCGGCGACGTCGGCTTCGGTAAAACCGAAGTGGCGATGCGCGCCGCCTTCCTTGCGGTGGAAAACAACAAGCAGGTGGCGGTGCTGGTGCCGACCACCCTGCTCGCTCAGCAGCACTTCGACAACTTCCGCGACCGTTTCGCCAACTGGCCGGTACGTATCGAGATGCTCTCGCGTTTTCGCAGTACCAAAGAACAGACGCAGATTCTCGAACAGGCAAGCGAAGGCAAAATCGATATTCTGATCGGCACCCACAAGCTGCTGCAAAGCGATGTGAAGTGGAAAGATCTGGGGCTGCTGATCGTCGACGAAGAGCACCGCTTCGGGGTACGTCACAAAGAGCGCATCAAAGCGATGCGCGCCGACGTCGATATCCTGACCCTGACCGCAACGCCAATCCCGCGAACACTCAACATGGCGATGAGCGGCATGCGCGATCTGTCGATTATTGCTACGCCGCCGGCGCGCCGTCTGGCGGTGAAAACCTTTGTCCGCGAGTACGATAATCTGGTGGTGCGGGAGGCTATTCTGCGTGAGGTGCTGCGTGGGGGTCAGGTCTATTACCTATACAACGACGTGGAAAACATCCAGAAAGCCGCCGACAGGCTGGCGGAGCTGGTGCCGGAAGCGCGTATTGCTATCGGTCACGGGCAGATGCGCGAGCGCGAGCTGGAACGGGTAATGAACGACTTCCACCACCAGCGCTTTAACGTGCTGGTGTGTACCACCATCATTGAAACCGGGATCGACATTCCGACGGCAAACACCATCATCATTGAGCGTGCGGATCACTTTGGCCTGGCGCAGCTTCACCAGCTGCGCGGCCGCGTCGGGCGTTCGCACCATCAGGCCTACGCCTGGCTACTGACGCCGCATCCGAAAGCGATGACCACCGACGCGCAAAAGCGTCTGGAAGCCATCGCCTCGCTGGAAGACCTCGGCGCAGGCTTTGCGCTGGCCACGCACGATCTCGAGATCCGCGGTGCCGGCGAGCTGCTGGGTGAAGACCAGAGCGGCTCCATGGAAACCATCGGCTTCTCGCTCTATATGGAGCTGCTGGAAAACGCGGTTGATGCCCTGAAGGCCGGACGCGAGCCGTCGCTGGAAGATCTCACCAGCCAGCAGACCGAGGTCGAGCTGCGTATGCCTTCCCTGCTGCCGGACGATTTTATTCCGGACGTGAATACCCGACTGTCGTTCTACAAGCGCATCGCCAGCGCGAAGAAGGAGAACGAGCTGGAAGAGATTAAGGTGGAGCTGATTGACCGCTTTGGCCTGCTGCCCGATCCGGCGAGAAATTTGCTGGATATCGCGAGGCTGCGCCAGCAGGCGCAAAAGCTGGGGATCCGCAAGCTCGAAGGCAATGAAAAAGGCGGCGTGATTGAATTCGCCGAGAAGAATCACGTCAACCCGATGTGGCTGATCGGCCTGCTGCAAAAACAGCCGCAGCATTTCCGTCTGGATGGTCCAACCCGTCTGAAATTTACCCAGGAGCTGACGGAGCGCAAAACCCGTATGGACTGGGTGCGTAACTTTATGCGCCAGCTGGAAGAGAACGCGATCGCCTGACCTCCATTCCCCTCTTAACTGAGGAATTTCATGTAGTTTATTAACCGGAAGCGATAAAAGTTGCTTCCGGAAAATGAATAGCTTACAGCGACACCCTGGTCCGGCTGTAAATCGCTGAGGCGTTTCCTGCAGGCCGGGGCGAGGCGCAGGGATGCGCCGAGAGGGCGGGCTTTACAGGGATGTTACCTCCGCCCGTCCCCGAAAAGCCGGAAGGAATAAGCCGAAGGTACCGCGTAGCGGCGATTTACCGCCGGGAGCCCGGGTCGCCAGGGTGGTGGCGACTGAGCCACCCTGGCACGTTCACAGGTCATGTCGTTACAGAGTACTAAGGAACATAAAGTGAACGGAATGACCACCAGAGTCGTATGTTCCCCCACACACCAGCCCTCTCCCTCAAGGGAGAGGGGGTCGTCCGTGCAGGCATTATTTTATGGGGATCCCTTCCCCTGTTAGCCCAGCGCTACGGGGGACAATTTACAAACTCTTTGCACTTCACCCGATCTTCCCGACACACCCATTCGCCATAATTATCATTAACGCTTTATAAAACAATAACCTTATCATTTGTATGGACTATGGTAATGATGACCTCTTCGCGTTTTACTCGCTGGATGACCCTGTTTGCGCTGGCAGCCACCGTCGCGGTTGCGCTTCCCGCTCGGGCAAACACCTGGCCCCTTCCACCTCCCGGCAGCAATGTCGTGGGCGAAAACCGCTTTCATGTGGTTGAAAATAATGGTGGTTCACTGGAAGCGATTGCCAAAAAATATAACGTCGGTTTTCTGGCCCTGCTGCAGGCAAACCCCGGCGTCGACCCGTATGTCCCGCGCGCGGGCAGCGTACTGACCATCCCGTTACAGACTATCCTGCCGGACGCCCCGCGCGAGGGGATCGTGATAAACCTGGCCGAACTGCGTCTGTACTATTATCCGCCGGGTAAAAATGAAGTCACCGTCTACCCTATCGGTATTGGTCAGTTGGGCGGCGACACCCTGACGCCGACGATGGTTACCACCGTCTCGGATAAACGCGCGAATCCAACCTGGACCCCGACGGCCAACATTCGTGCCCGCTATAAGGCCCAGGGGATCGATCTTCCTGCCGTGGTGCCGGCTGGTCCGGATAACCCGATGGGGCATCACGCGATACGCCTCGCGGCATACGGCGGCGTCTACCTGCTGCACGGAACGAATGCAGACTTTGGCATCGGCATGCGCGTCAGCTCCGGCTGTATTCGTCTGCGCGATGACGATATCAAAACGCTGTTTAACGTCGTTACGCCTGGAACCAAAGTGAATATTATCAATACGCCGATTAAGGTTTCAGAGGAGCCCGGCGGCGTGCGGCTGGTTGAGATTCATCAGCCGTTATCGAAAAACATTGGCGACGATCCGCAGACGCTGCCCATTATCCTGAATGCCGCGATGGTAAGCTTCAAAACGAATGCGAATACCAACAGCGTGGTGATGGAGCGCGCGATGGAAGCCCGGTCAGGCATGCCGACCGATGTCACCCGGCATCACGACGTCGTCCAGCAGTCGATGTAAATCAGAAATAAAAAAACGCCCTGCTGAGCAGGGCGTTTTTTATTGCAGTGGCATAAATGAGGGTTTATGCCCGGCTTATTTGTAGATGACCGCAGTGCCGTGCAGGGTGTTAGGACCGGTCACAGAGGTGATGCGGTAAGATTTAGCACCCATCTCTTGCGCTTTTTGTGCCAGCTGATCTTCCAGTGAACCCAGGTTAGTACCGGCAGACGCGGAGATTGTCCCGACTTTATGCTGGTCAGCAGGGGTGGATTGCACTTGTACAGCAGCAAAGCTTGCGAAAGAGAGTGAACTCAGAACAGCAGCAGCGATGAGGGTTTTTACGTTTTTCATGATGTTTACCTTTAGCAGATGAATTTGGAGGTCGTTAATCATTTAGTTAACGATCGATAGGTAAATCATAAACGTGATCCAGGTCACGCGTCAACATAATTTTATAACGACCATTAACTTAATTTTAAAATTGTTATTTTTCATACATATATGATTAATTTATTTTTAAGCATTCTGCACTGGTGGTGGGTTGCGTTTATTTTTATAATGGTCATTCACCAAACCAACAGAGGACCAACGGCAAATGACAACCGATGTCACGAGTTGTGCGAAGAAAAGCCGTGGCCGACCAAAAGTGTTTGACAGGGATGCAGCGCTTGATAAGGCCATGACTCTCTTCTGGCAACATGGGTATGAAGCAACCTCGCTTTCCGATCTGGTAGAAGCCACCGGAGCCAAAGCGCCGACGCTGTATGCCGAATTTACCAATAAAGAGGGACTGTTCAGGGCGGTGCTGGACAGATACATTTCGCGTTTTGCGGCGAAACACGAAGCCCAGCTGTTCTGCGAAGAGAAAAGCGTTGAACAGGCGCTTCGCGACTATTTCACCGCCGTCGCGACCTGCTTTACCAGTAAAGAGACGCCTGCGGGCTGCTTTATGATTAACACTTCTGCCACCCTTGCGGCGTCCTCCAAAGAGATTGCCAATACGGTGAAATCGCGGCATGCGATGCAGGAGGAGACCCTCAGCGCCTTTCTGGCTCAGCGCCAGCAGCGCGGTGAACTCCCCGCGCAATGCAACCCTCAGCTGCTGGCACAATACCTGAGCTGTATTTTGCAGGGGATGTCGATCAGCGCCCGTGAAGGGGCCACGCTGGAAAAACTGCAGCATATTAGCGAAACCACGCTGCGGCTGTGGCCTGAGCTACTCAAAATCTAAAGCAAAAAAAAAGCTCCTCAGCCTGAGCGCATGAGGAGCTAAATTCAGAGAACATCTTTTTTACACTTTGTTATTCAGAACCAGCTGGCCGTTTCCATCCAGTGGAATTTGCGTGCCCGGGTCTTTATCCATGCGGATTTTGCCCTGCTGATCGCCAATTTTGTACGTCACGTCATAGCCCAGCATTTTTTCCGACTTATCATAGACGGTTTTGCAGCGTTGCTGAGTCGTGGTGTAGGTATCATTATCCTGCATCGCGCCCTGCACCTGGTTACCGGCATAGCCGCCACCCAGCGCGCCGACCACGGTCGCTACGTCTTTACCCCGGCCGCCGCCAAACTGGTGACCAATTACGCCACCCGCTACTGCACCCAGAACAGAACCGGCAATGCGGTTTTCATCCTGCACCGGACGACGGTGCGTCACGGAAACGTTACGGCACTCCTGACGAGGGGTTTTCACGGTTTCTTTAATCGGTGTAGCAGAAACCACCTGTGCATACTGCGGGCCGCGATCTAATACGTTGAGACTGGCAACGGCAGCCACACCTAACGCAGCCGCGACGCCAATCCCTATACCCGCCAACATTGATTTATTCACGGGACTTCCTCCTTTGTTGCTATTGGTAACAATTTTGCAATGGAGGCACGGCTTCGCCAATAAGATAAAGGATCAAAAAAGGAGCGTTGAGAAGAGATATATTGTATTTAGGAGAACTCTTAAGCAGTCAAACTGTGATCTACAGCATGAAATGCTAAAAACTCCCTCCGGAGGGCCCGGAGGGAGTGAAAGATTAGTGCAGCTTCAGACGCGGACGGATCACTCGGTTGATTCTGCCCACCAGCATCATCAGCCCGGTTTTGAAGTAGCCGTGCAGCGCAATCTGGTGCATGCGGTACAGGGAGATATACACGAAGCGGGCAATGCGCCCTTCTACCATCATTGAGCCGCGCATCAGGTTGCCCATCAGGCTGCCGACGGTAGAGAAGTTTGACAGCGACACCAGTGAACCGTGGTCTTTGTAGACATAGGCTTTCATTGGCTTGCCTTTGTACTGCGCCAGAATGTTGTGCAGCACCAGGCTTGCCATCTGGTGAGCGGCCTGCGCGCGCGGCGGCACGAATCCACCTTCAGGACGCGCACAGGAGGCACAGTCACCGATGGCAAAGATTTCAGGGTCACGCGTGGTTTGCAGCGTTGGCTCGGTTACCAGCTGGTTAATGCGGTTGGTTTCCAGACCGCCGATCTCTTTCATAAAGTCAGGCGCTTTGATACCTGCCGCCCAGACCATCAGATCCGCTTTGATATACTCGCCGTCTTTGGTATGCAGGCCGCCTTCGTCGGCGCTGGTCACCATGGTCTGCGTCAGCACCCGCACGCCCAATTTGGTGAGCTCATTGTGCGCCGCACCGGAAATACGCGGAGGCAGCGCAGGCAGGATGCGTTCACCGGCTTCAACCAGCGTGACGTTCAGCGCTTCGTTAGTTAACCCTTTATAACCGTAGCTGTGCAGCTGTTTCACCGCATTGTGCAGCTCCGCTGACAGCTCAACGCCCGTCGCGCCGCCGCCGACAATAGCGATATTCACCTTACCGTTCGCACCCATATTGCTGGTGTACTTCAGGAACAGGTTCAGCATTTCCTGATGGAAACGACGCGCCTGGTGCGGGTTATCGAGGAAGATACAGTGCTCTTTCACCCCCGGCGTGTTGAAGTCGTTGGAGGTACTGCCCAGCGCCATGACCAGCGTGTCGTACGCCAGTTTACGCTCGGGAACCAGCAGATCCCCTTTATCATCGCGCAGCTCTACCAGGGTGATGGTTTTGCTTTCACGGTTGATGTCCACCACCGAGCCCAGCTGGAACTGGAAATGATGGTTGCGCGCGTGCGCCAGATAGCTGAGCGCGTCCACGCCCTCATCCAGAGAACCGGTCGCCACTTCGTGCAGCAGCGGTTTCCACAGGTGGCTGTGGTTACGATCGACCAGCGTAATTTTGGCTTTTTTACCGCGACCCAGCTTCTTGCCCAGCTGTGTAGCCAGCTCCAGCCCGCCAGCACCACCGCCTACAATCACTATCTTTTTCAATGGCGTAGTCAACGTGACCCCCTCAAATTATTAACCAATTGTTAATTAAAAGTTATAAAAATAACCCTTAATTAACAACAGGTTACAGCACTGAAACCATTCAGGTGCATTGAGAATACCACGTCAGGCGCATTGGTCATACCAAAATTGATATGCATCAAGTTTTGATGGCTTAAAAGTAGACAATTCTGGTCAAAAAGAAAGCCCGGCACGCTTTCACGGCCGGGCTTTGATGCATGCGGGTAATTGATTAACCCAGCGTTTTAAACGCTTTGATACGCTGCAGATGCGGAGAGATGTTTTTGAACTTGTGGGTCTGTTCTTCGTCCCAGACGATCTCATAGTAATGATGCAGGAGCTCTGCTGCACGATGGCTGTTGAGCGCTTCATCATTACGCGAAAGGATCACCAGGCAGCGGTCGCGGTTTTTCTCACGGAAGTTGCTCACGCACTTGGTCGCAATATCGACATACTCTTCCGGGCGGTCAATTTTGCCTTCCATGTTCTCGTTCGGGAACAGATTAGGATTGAACACCACCTGGCGAATGTCGCACAGGAAGCCAATCCGCTCCGCCCAGTAGCCGCCCAGCCCCACGCCGCAAATCAACGGGCGATCGTCGACGTTGAGCTGCAACATCTTGTCCACCTCTTTGAGCAGATGCTGCATATCATGCTTCGGATGGCGCGTGCTGTAGCTGATCAACCGTACATCCGGATCGATAAACTGCAGCTGCAGCACCTTCTCATGATTACCAGGACTGTTTGAGTCAAAACCGTGTAAATAGATGATCATCGTCTTCTCACCACGCTACGCCTTCCGGGAGGGTTTACAGGCTGGCTTTATGTGCCTGCCAGCGCTCATTCAGGTCTTCAAGCCGGGCGTTGACCGTCTTCCAGCGCGCCGAATCCATCAGCTCCTGACGGCTAAATGAACCTTTATGATACAATTGTGTAACACGCTCTGCATTGATCGGCGACAGGTTATCCAGCACGCTAACGGCACCTTTACGATTATTGCAGACCAGGATCATATCGCAACCTGCATCCAGAGATGCCTGACCGCGTTCAGCGTAGCTGCCCATGATCGCGGCCCCTTCCATCGACAAATCGTCAGAGAAAATCACGCCGTTGAAGCCCAGTTCCTGGCGCAGAACGGTTTTCAGCCAGTGCGGAGAACCGCTGGCAGGACGCGGGTCGACGTCGCTGTAAATCACGTGCGCGGGCATAATGGCATCCAGCTTGTTATCGGTAATAAGAGACTGGAAAACCGACATATCTTTGGCGCGAATCTCCGCTTCCGGGCGAGGATCGCGCGGGGTCTCTTTGTGAGAATCCGCCGTCACCGCCCCGTGACCCGGGAAGTGTTTCCCGGTGGTTTTCATCCCGGCATCGTGCATGCCGTCGATGAACCGGGTCGCCATTGCCAGCGCAATACGCGGGTCTTCATGGTATGAGCGCTCGCCAATGGCAGCGCTGATATGCCCTACATCCAGCACCGGGGCAAAGCTGATGTCGATATCCATGGCAATCATTTCGCTGGCCATCAGCCAGCCGGCCTCCTGCGCCAGTTTTCCCCCCTCTTCTGTGCCGAGCAGCGCGGCAAATGACTGGGCTGCCGGGAGACGGGTAAAACCGTCGCGAAAACGCTGCACGCGCCCGCCTTCCTGATCGACGGCCACCACCAGATGATTGCGCGATGCGGCGCGGATCTGACGCACCAGCTCACGCAGCTGCGCCGGATCGTGATAATTGCGGGTAAACAGGATCAGTCCCCCCACCAGCGGATGCGCCAGAATTTCACGCTCCTCCGCATCCAGCTCAAACCCTTCTACATCCAACATGACTGGACCCACATCCACCTCTCTTATCCTTTAGTTTGTAACTGACGCCAGGCATCGTCTGCCAGCGCAATAAATTGTTTCTCTCTGGACTGCCGATAGCGCATTTCAAACCAGCCAGCCATTAACATGACGACCCAGGGCCGCCAGCGTTTGACCTGACGCCTCAGCGCGTCGGGGTCAATATGTGCCATCCGGGCGTAGCCCCTGATGAGCATCTGCCGCGCGGCTTCACTCTCTGTCCAGACTGCCGCCAGCTCCAGCGCCACATCGCCATCTCCCGCATATTCCCAGTCGATAAGCCTGATGCCTGCTGGCGTATGAACAATATTCCCGGCATGAACATCCATATGCAACGGCGCGAGCCGAATCGGCTGCGGCTCGCCCGTTTTACGCAGCCGCTTAAGACGTGCCAGCCACACTGGAGTACGTCTGTCTGGCAGGGCTTGCTGCCAGTAATGTTCCAGTAGAGGGAATAACGTCGTTCGCCACCCCAGTCGTGGCTGCCGGTGCAGATGATACAGCATCGCCGCAAGCTCAGGCGTGTCCGGCAGCTCGCTTTTAACTTCACCTTCCAGATAGTCCACGGCCATCCAGCCCTGTCTGAAAAAACGAGGGGTAGGTACGAGATCCGCCGGAAGACGTCTCAGGGCACGAAACTGACGACGAAAATGAGAGGCAGGAGCAGAGGGGTCGTGATTTTGCCGCAAGACCAGACGTCGTTCGCCCTGCTCTATAATGCAACTCGCGCCGCCAAGCCCGGAATGGGCCTGCGGCGCGATAAGGCGGTACTGAGGAAAATAGCGCGTCAGAATCTCTTCACGCGTGCTGTCATTGTTGCGTAACCGCACCTTTACCTGACCAGATAATTTCGCCTGTCTGAACCAGCATCAGCTGCATCTGCAGGGCTGGGGTGTTCACGTTACCGGTGGCGTTAGAGTACAGCACATACTGTGCGCCAACGTTACGGGCAATGCCGATCGCCTTGCTGCGGGTGCCGAGGCTATCCTGCGGCGACAGGCCCAGCTGCTGTTTGGCGACGGCGAGCTGCTGAGCCGAGACCAGCGTAAACTTGCCGTTGTTAGCCAGAGCATTGCGCAGGGTTTCCGTGGCTTCACCCGCGTTCAGCGAACCGTTGGTACGGTTGTTGACGCTGTCGACCAGCAACACGCTGCCCGCCGTCACGCCCTGCGCCTGCAGCATTTTGCCTACCATCGGCTGCATTGCCCCGTTCCAGTCGTAATGGCGCACGCGCGGCGTGGGCTGTGACGTCTGGTCCGGATGCTCAATCGGGCCTGGCTGCGCCGGAATAGACGGTACAGACGGCACGGTTGGCTGCTGCTGCGTTGGCGGCGTCGGCTGTTCAGTACCCGGTTTAGCCTCTTCCACAGGCGCAGGCTGTTCAGTTCGGGTCACACACCCTGCGAGAAACAGAGCGAAAGCTGTCACGAGCGCATAGCGGCTCAAATTTTTAATCAAGGTTCACCCCTCAGAGATAAAGATAAAGTCTCACCTTATGCGCACCCAGATAGTTGGCGCTGCCATAGAGCGTTACCGACGACCTGGCCGGAATGGTGACGCTGCGCGGCGCCTCCAGCGGATGCATTTCAAGACCTCTTACGTCATACCAGAAAAAACGGTAGTGGACCGTCACTGGTTCATGTCTTTCATTAAAGAGCGTAGAGGAGGCAGATGAGTTGATTTCACTGATAGTCAACGCGGGCTGTTGCGCCGTGATGCCCGCGGCAAGCACGGAAGATTCCATGACCAGCGTCTGTTCATCATTCACGGGGATCGCCGGACGCGAGCTGCACCCCACAATCATCATCGCCATTACCAGCGCTGCAATACGCCCTTTCAGCATGTCAAAGACCTTTATGTGCCAGCATCGGCCCCAGAGGACGTCCACCCAGCAGATGCATGTGAATATGATAAACTTCCTGGCCACCATGGTGGTTGCAGTTCATGATCAGACGGTAACCGTCTTCTGCAATCCCTTCCTGTTCAGCGATTTTGGCAGCCACCGTCAGCATACGACCTAACGCCACTTCATGCTCGGTTTTTACGTCGTTTACAGTCGGAATCAGAATATTGGGAATGATAAGGATGTGCGTCGGAGCCTGAGGGGAAATGTCCCGGAAAGCCGTCACCAGTTCATCCTGATAGACGATATCTGACGGAATTTCGCGGCGGATAATTTTACTGAAAATCGTTTCTTCAGCCATGACCTTTTCCTTTTTTGTTTAATCTGGCGCAATGCGTCCGCTGTAAACACACTCCCGGAATCGGTGTGTGACACAATCCAAGAGTATGAGCGAGTTTCTCCTGTCCTTTCAACCTCCTCCCTCGATTTCTTTCCTGAATGTTCATCAGCTGACTGAAGAGTGACCGCTCTCGCCTCTCAGTGGCGTTTTTTAAGACACAAATAAAAAAGGCAGCCATTCGGCTGCCTTAGTCTCCCCAGGTCACAACTTAGTTGCTGCGGATGTACTCATCCATTTCGGTTTTCAGGTTATCGGATTTGGTACCGAAGATTGCCTGTACACCAGAACCTGCAACAACTACGCCCGCTGCGCCCAGTTTTTTCAGACCCGGCTGGTCTACTTTCGCGACGTCGGCAACGCTCACACGCAGACGAGTGATGCACGCGTCCAGGTTAGTGATGTTCTCTTTACCGCCGAACGCTGCGACCAGTGCCGGAGCCATTTCGCTGGTAGCGCCAGCTTTGCTGTCTTCTGTCGCATCTTCACGACCCGGAGTTTTCAGGTCCAGTGCTTTAATCAGCACGCGGAAGATGGTGTAGTAAACAACGGCATAGCACGCACCCACGATTGGGAACAGCCACAGTTTGCTGCTGTTACCGGACAGAACGATGAAGTCGATCAGACCGTGAGAGAAGGACGTACCGTCACGCATACCCAGCAGGATACAGATTGGGAACGCCAGGCCCGCCAGAATCGCGTGGATAACGTACAGGATCGGCGCAACGAACATGAAGGAGAACTCGATAGGCTCGGTGATACCGGTCAGGAACGAGGTCAGCGCTGCGGAGATCATGATACCGCCCACTTTTGCACGGTTCTCTGGCTTAGCAGAGTGCCAGATAGCAATCGCCGCGGCTGGCAGACCGTACATTTTGAACAGGAAGCCACCAGACAGTTTACCTGCAGTTGGGTCGCCCGCCATATAACGTGGGATATCGCCGTGGAATACCTGGCCTGCTGCGTTGGTGAATTCACCAATCTGCATCTGGAATGGAACGTTCCAGATGTGGTGCAGACCGAATGGCACCAGGCAACGCTCGATGAAGCCGTAGATACCAAACGCCACAACCGGGTTCTGGTAAGCAGCCCACTGAGAGAAGGTCTGGATAGCAGAGCCGATTGGTGGCCAGATGAAGGACAGGATCACGCCAGTGAAAATCGCTGCCAGACCAGAGATGATCGGAACGAAACGCTTGCCCGCGAAGAAGCCCAGATACTCAGGCAGCTTGATGCGATAGAAGCGGTTAAACATATACGCTGCAATCGCACCGGAGATGATACCGCCCAGAACACCGGTGTCCGCCAGGTGTTTCGCGGCGATCTCTTCTGCCGGTAAATGCAGAACCAGCGGCGCAACCACAGCCATGGTTTTCACCATGATGCCGTAGGCAACCACTGCAGCCAGCGCAGAAACGCCGTCGTTATTGGTGAAGCCCAGAGCCACACCGATCGCGAAGATCAGTGGCATGTTAGCAAAGACAGAACCGCCTGCTTCGGCCATCACGTGGGACACTACGGCTGGCAGCCAGCTGAAGTTAGCAGAACCGACACCCAGCAGGATACCTGCGATAGGCAGTACGGATACTGGCAGCATCAGCGATTTACCGACCTTTTGCAGGTTAGCAAATGCATTCTTAAACATAATTGAGAGTGCTCCTGAGTATTTGTGCTTTTTTTACGCTTTCACGCATTGGCCCGGGGGGAGTACCGTGCCGTGGACAGGACATCTAAGCGCCCTTTATTTATTACACAGAGTAAAATAATTCCCTCTGAGTTTGTTTGACGGCTATCACGTTTCAGCTTAAGGCGGTCGAAAAACTTTCAGTTATTTACAAAAAGCATGTCCGGATGTGTCTAAATACACACTCACCGCCCCAAATGAGGCGGTGAACTTTACTCGCTTTACTTATTAATTACGAGCCTAAAAAAAACAGGTGTATCAGACAGATTGCAGGCGGGCGGGGTCGATATGGAACAGCGTGGAGAAGTTTTCCGTCGTCACGCGGGCCAGCTCATCGATGCTGACGCCCTTCAGTACGGCCATGTACTCAGCCACATCTCTCGTCATAGCGGGCTGGTTCTCTTTACCGCGATGCGGTACCGGTGCCAGGTACGGAGAATCCGTCTCCACCAGAATACGATCGAGCGGAACATAACGTGCAGCATCACGTAGCTGCTCAGCGTTACGGAACGTCACGATCCCCGAAAACGAGATATAAAACCCCAAATCAAGCAGCTTCCCCGCCGTTTCTCTGTCTTCTGTGAAACAGTGTAGTACGCCACCGCAATCCGTCACCTTTTCTTCCCGGAGGATAGCCAGGGTATCCGCGCGCGCATCGCGGGTGTGGACGATAACCGGCTTGTTCAGTTCCCGGCCAATGCGAATATGGTTGCGGAAGGACTCCTGCTGGCGCGGTTTGGTTTCCGGCGTGTAAAAATAGTCCAGCCCGGTCTCGCCCATCGCCACCACGCCCTCTTCGGCTGCCAGTCGGCGCAGATCCTCAACGTCGTACGCCTCGTCCTGATTCAACGGATGCACGCCGCAGGAGAACACCACGTTATCGCGAACGCCCACCAGCTCACGCATGGAGCGGTAGCCCGGCAGCGTCGTCGCCACCGCAAGACAGAATTTCACATCGCGGGCAGCGGCTTTTGCCAGCACGTCATCCACGTTTTTATGCAGGGACTGATAATCCAGGCCATCAAGATGGCAGTGTGAGTCGACTAAAAACATAATGTCTCTCTCAGAGATGGGAAACAGGCGGTGTGACGCCGGGTTGCAGGTAATGTTCGATACGCAGTAACTGGTCTGTCAGTAAAAGCTCGCGATTAAGACCCGTCACGGTTAAAAGCTGTTCACGGCTCTGGCAGATGTCATGGAGCATCGCGTGAAGAATCTTCACTGAGAGGCGGTTCGCCAGTGTATTCACCAGCGGCAACGCGTCCGGGTTGGTCAGAAGCGTAGCCCCCTGCTGGATTTTGAGCGCATCCAACAGCAAGGAGGCCAGCCAGTGCATACGCTCAACGGCCCGATCGCTGTTAAGCGCAGGCAGTAAACTTAGCCAGTCCTGACTGTTCAGTGAGGCATCCAGGGCCCGGCAGAGCGTTTCTCGCTCTGACCAGACGTCAGGCTGCAGTAGTGCCAGCGCCGCCGCGGGCGCGCCGCTGCTCAGGCGCAAGGCGGACAGCGCGCCCTCTGGTGACGTTGTCACCTCTCGTTCAAGCCAGCTCAGCGCCCACGATTCCTGAGGTACCGCCAGGTGATGAAGACGACAGCGGCTGCGCAACGTCGCCAGTAATCGTCCCGGGTCACGGCATGAGAGGAAAAACCACGTTTTAACCGGCGGCTCTTCCAGAGTTTTAAGCAGGGCGTTAGCCGCCGCCTCGGTAAGCAAGGTGGCGTCTTTAAGCCAGACCACTTTAGCGCCGCCCAGTCGCGCGTGCTCATACAATTTTTCACTGACTTCACGCACGGCATCAATACCGAGCGCGCTTTTGCTCTTCTCAGGCTCAAGGGTGTAGTAGTCTGGATGCGTCCCCGCCTGCATGAGCTGGCAGCCACGGCATTTACCACAGCTCTTGTGCCCTTCCGGCTGCTGACACATCAGAAAACGGGTGATGGCATAAATCAGCGCATCATCACCCATCCCTGGCAATGCCTGAATCAGTAACGCATGATGCCCCCGACCCGCCTGATAGCTGCCGATCAGCTGTTCAAAGTGTGGGCGCAACCATGGATACCATTTCATGCCTGCTGCTCCTGCACCCACTGCGTAATGGTGTGTTGAATGTCGCGCGTGACGTCGTCCAGGGACTGCGTCGCATCAATGGTACAAATTGAGCTGTCCTGTGCGGCCAGCTCAAGATAGCGCGCGCGGGTGCGGTTAAAGAAATCAAACGACTCTTGTTCAATGCGGTCCAGCTCGCCGCGCGCGCGGGCACGCTTGAGGCCCACTTCCGGGGTCACATCCAGATAGAGCGTCAGGTCGGGGCGAAAATCACCCAATACGGCATTACGCAGCGTTGCGAGCATTGTCTGGTCGATGCCGCGTCCTCCGCCCTGATACGCCTGAGTCGACAGATCGTGACGGTCGCCGATCACCCACTTGCCCTCGGCCAGGGCGGGTTTGATCACCGTCTCAACCAGCTGAACGCGGGCCGCGTAGAACATCAGCACTTCGGCCTTGTCAGTGATAACTTCGTCACCGACGGATTTGATATCCAGTACCAGGCTGCGCAGCTTTTCAGCCAGCTGCGTGCCGCCCGGCTCGCGGGTAAATACCATGTCCGCCACGCCAAGCGCTTTGAGCGTATCCACCACCACGTTGCGGGCAGTGGTTTTACCCGCCCCTTCGAGTCCCTCAATGACAATGTATTTACTGCGCATTTTTTTCCTTAAGTGCCTTCAGATAGTCCTGAACAGAGCGATTGTGGCTGGCAAGGTTGGTGTTAAAGGTATGCCCCCCTTTTCCATCAGCCACAAAATAGAGATACGGTGTTTTAGCCGGATGCGCGGCGGCTTTCAGCGACGCCTCGCTCGGCGTGGCAATCGGGCCTGGCGGTAAACCGCTTATCACGTAGGTATTATACGCCGTTGGCGTCTCCAGATCTTTTCTGGAAATCTTGCCCATATAGCTCTCGCCCATGCCGTAGATAACGGTAGGATCGGTTTGCAGGCGCATGCCGATGCGCAGACGGTTGATAAATACCGACGCCACCCGATCGCGCTCAGCAGCGACGGCAGTCTCTTTCTCGACGATCGAGGCCATGGTCACGAACTGGTTCGGATCGCTGTAAGGCAATCCTTCCATCCGCCCTTCCCAGGCGGCATCTACGGCGGCAACCATTTTTTTGTGCGCCCGCTTCAGGATAGCCACATCGGTCGTGCCTGCCGTGTACATCCAGGTGTCTGGCCAGAACCAGCCTTCCACCCATTCCGGATGTTCAAGCTCCAGCGCTTCTGCCACCGTCTGATAGCTATCGTCTTTTAACGTATGTTTGATATACGGCGCGTCACGCAGCTGTTTGAGGTAATCGCTCAGGCGCATCCCTTCCACAAACCGCAGGGGGAACTGGGCTTCTTTACCGCTTTCCAGCAGCTGCAGCATCTCTCTGACGGTCATTCCCGGCGTAAAGCGATAGGTACCAGCTTTGAAATGTGACAGCTCAGGCTCCACGCGCAATAGCCACTGGAAAACCCGTGGACGATTGATAATCTTGTCGCCATAGAGCTGTTCCCCAAGCGCCTGACGGCCGGTTCCCGCTTTCAGGGTAAAGATCGTTTCGTCTTTAACCAGGATCTTGCTGTTCGCCAGCTGGCGAACTTTCCATACGCCCGCTCCGCCGGCGACGCCCAGCGCAACGATGAGGATAAGGACAAAGCGCAACATTTTTTTCATGACTATCTGGTTTGCTCACATATCGGGGCTAAAAACTGAAACAGCTCGCGCGAAGACCAGCGTTGTTGGCCATACGCACGGACGGGTACAACAGGCATCAGCGCATTGCAGATGATGACTTCATCTGCGGTCCGTAGCGCCGCTTCTCCTGCGCTAACTTCGACAACGCGAAAGCCAGAGCGTGCCAGCTGTTGCAGACAAAACTGACGCATTAACCCATTTACGCCAGCGTATTCCAGCGACGGAGTGAACACCTCTTCCCCCTGCCGCCAGAGTAAATTAGCCGCACAGCATTCCGTAATGAACCCTTCGCTGTCAAGAACCAGCGCCTCATCGGCGTCCGTCTGTTCAAGATGAGTACGAATGAGCACCTGCTCGAGGCGGTTGAGATGCTTAAGCCCGGCCAGCATCGGGTTTCGTCCCAGTCGTACAGGGCTCAGCGTCAGCGTGACGCCGTCTTCTCGCCAGCGAGAATAATGCGCGGGATAAGCAGAAACGGAGAGGATACGCGTTGGGTTGAGGCACGATGCAGCGCTGTAACCCCGGCCACCACTGCCGCGGCTGATGATGACTTTGAGTACGCCGCTGTCCTTCCCGGTTCCCAGCTCGCACATTTCCTGACGCAGCGTGTCCCAGTGCGTAAAGGGGATCATGAGCTTTTCACAGCCATGCTGCAGGCGTCGAATGTGCGCCTCCAGCAAGCAGACATCGCCGTCCAGAATGCGCGCCGTCGTAAAGCAACCATCACCGAACTGTATCGCCCTGTCGCTGGCAGGCAGCGTGTCCTGCTCAAGGCCATTGATTAAAAACATGGTGGCTCCTTATGCGTGGACGTTTAGTCTGGCAGGATGTCATGCAGCCGACAAGAAGATTAGGCTTAATAAAAAAGGCCCGGCAAGCGGACCTTTTTAAATGCGACAGGGACGTCAGGATCAGATCTTTTTGAAGATCAGAGAACCGTTGGTGCCGCCGAAGCCGAAGGAGTTACACAGGGTGTACTCCATACCGCTAACCTGACGCGCTTCGTGAGGAACGAAGTCCAGATCGCAACCTTCATCCGGGTTATCCAGGTTGATGGTTGGCGGAACAGCCTGATCCCGCAGCGCAAGGATGGAGTAGATTGACTCTACCGCACCCGCCGCACCCAGCAGGTGACCGGTCATGGACTTGGTGGAGCTCACCATTACGCGGCTGGCAGATTCGCCGAAGATAGACTTAACCGCCTGAGCTTCAGCTTTATCGCCTGCAGGTGTAGAAGTACCGTGCGCGTTCACGTAGCCAATTTGTGCTGGGGTAATACCCGCATCACGAATCGCGTTTTCCATCGCCAGCGCAGCACCCGCGCCGTTCTCAGGAGGAGACGTCATGTGGTAAGCATCGCTGCTCATGCCGAAACCAACGATTTCAGCATAAATTTTCGCGCCGCGTTTTTTCGCGTGTTCGTATTCTTCCAGTACGATCATGCCCGCCCCGTCGCCCAGCACGAAGCCGTCACGATCTTTATCCCACGGACGGCTCGCCGCCTGCGGATTATCATTACGGGTAGACAGCGCACGCGCCGCACCGAAACCGCCGACACCCAGTGGGGTACTGGCTTTTTCAGCACCGCCCGCAACCATAGCATCTGCATCGCCGTACGCAATAATGCGCGCGGCCTGGCCGATGTTATGTACGCCAGACGTACAGGCAGTCGCGATTGAAATGCTTGGCCCACGCAGGCCGAACATGATGGTCAGGTGACCTGCCACCATGTTAACAATCGTGGACGGAACGAAGAACGGGCTGATCTTACGCGGGCCGCCATTCATCAGAGATGTATGGTTTTCCTCGATCAGGCCAAGACCGCCAATCCCGGAGCCGATAGCGGCGCCGATACGGGTTGCGTTCTCTTCCGTAATTTCAAGACCAGAATCCTGCATGGCCTGAACGCCAGCGACAATTCCATATTGAATGAAGGCATCCATCTTGCGCTGTTCTTTGCGCGAGATGATATCTTCACAGTTAAAATCCTTTACTAAGCCAGCAAATTTTGTTGCATAGGCGCTAGTATCGAAATGGTCGATTAGGCTGATGCCGCTCTGACCGGCAAGGAGAGCTTTCCAGGTGGACTCTACGGTATTGCCGACAGGAGACAACATGCCAAGTCCGGTCACAACTACACGACGCTTAGACACGTTTGTCCTCCAGGGAGGGATAAAAAAAAGAGATTCGTGGGACTAAATAAAGATAAAACTCAGGCGGTCGAATGACCGCCTGGAGATGTTCACTTACGCCTGGTGACCGTTGATGTAATCAATGGCAGCCTGAACGGTGGTGATCTTCTCAGCTTCTTCGTCCGGAATCTCAGTATCAAACTCTTCTTCCAGAGCCATTACCAGCTCAACGGTGTCAAGAGAATCTGCGCCCAGGTCTTCAACGAAGGAAGCGGAGTTCACAACTTCTTCCTGCTTAACGCCCAGCTGTTCGCCGATAATTTTCTTAACGCGTTCTTCGATAGTGCTCATACTCTTAAATTTCCTATCAAAACTCGCTTTCGCGATGGTTTTCGTAGTGTATAAAATGTTGAAAAATTTGCAACTAAATCCCGGCAGTTCGTACCACGATTTTACGTTATTTTGAGGCCATTCGCCCTAATAACGCAAATATTTTTCATCGTGGTTAAACCATATACATCCCGCCGTTGACGTGGAGGGTCTCACCAGTGATGTAACCCGCTTCGTCAGAGGCTAAAAATGCAACCGCACTGGCGATTTCTTTAGGGTCGCCAAGACGACCCGCCGGAACTGCCGCCAGCGTACCCGCACGCTGCTCATCAGTCAGCGCACGCGTCATGTCCGTTTCAATAAAGCCCGGAGCAACAACGTTTACCGTAATACCGCGGGACGCAACTTCACGCGCCAGCGACTTACTGAAACCAATCAGACCTGCTTTCGCCGCAGCGTAGTTAGCCTGACCAGCATTTCCCATGGTACCAACCACAGAACCGACAGTGATAATACGACCATGACGCTTTTTCATCATAGCGCGCATTACCGCTTTTGACAGACGGAATACAGATGACAGGTTGGTTTCGATGATATCGTTCCACTCGTCGTCTTTCATTCGCATTAACAGGTTATCGCGAGTGATCCCGGCATTGTTTACCAGAATATCCACTTCACCAAACTCTGCGCGAATATTTTCCAGAACAGATTCAATAGATGCAGGTTCAGTCACATTCAGTACCAGACCTTTACCGTTTGCACCCAGATACTCGCTGATGGCCTGAGCGCCATTCTCGCTGGTTGCTGTACCAATCACCTTCGCGCCGCGCGCAACCAGTGTTTCAGCAATTGCACGCCCGATACCGCGGCTTGCGCCAGTGACCAGGGCGATTTTTCCTTCAAAACTCATGGTATTCCTCTTTTATTGCGAGAGTGCCGCTGACATCGCTTCCGGCTCGTTAATCGCCGAGGCTGTCAGGGTGTCAACAATACGTTTTGTCAGACCGGTGAGGACTTTACCTGGGCCGACTTCATACAGATGCTCGACGCCCTCCGCTGCCATAAACTCAACGGTTTTGGTCCACTGTACCGGGCTGTAGAGCTGGCGAACCAGCGCGTCGCGGATAGCTTCCGGTGCGGTTTCGCATTTCACATCGACGTTATTCACAACGGAAATCGTCGGTGCGTTAAACGTAATTTTTTCCAGCTCAACCGCCAGTTTCTCGGCAGCAGGCTTCATCAGCGCACAGTGAGACGGCACACTGACCGGCAGCGGCAGCGCACGCTTAGCACCCGCTGCTTTACAGGCCGCACCCGCGCGTTCAACCGCTTCTTTATGACCGGCAATAACTACCTGGCCCGGCGAGTTGAAGTTTACCGGAGAGACAACCTGGCCTTCAGCAGATTCTTCACACGCTTTTGCAATTGCAGCGTCATCCAGACCGATGATGGCAGACATGCCGCCCGTGCCTTCAGGCACCGCTTCCTGCATGAATTTACCGCGCAGTTCAACCAGACGTACCGCGTCAGCAAACGCGATCACGCCAGCACACACCAGCGCAGAGTATTCACCCAGGCTATGACCCGCGAGCAGCGCTGGCGCTTTACCGCCCTGCTGCTGCCAGACGCGCCACAGCGCAACGGACGCGGTCAGCAGCGCTGGCTGAGTCTGCCAGGTTTTGTTCAGTTCTTCGGCCGGACCCTGCTGGGTCAGCGCCCATAAATCATAACCCAGTGCATCAGAAGCTTCACGGAAAGTCTCTTCAATTACCGGGTAGTTTGCTGCCATTTCAGACAACATCCCAACGGTTTGAGAGCCCTGGCCCGGGAACACAAAAGCAAATTGCGTCATTTTTTATTCCTTATACTAGAAACGAACCAGCGCGGAACCCCAGGTGAACCCGCCACCGAAGGCTTCAAGCAAGACCAGCTGGCCCCGTTTGATTCGTCCATCGCGTACCGCTTCATCAAATGCGCACGGTACCGACGCCGCAGAGGTGTTGCCGTGACGATCCAGCGTCACTACAACGTTATCCATCGACATGCCCAGCTTTTTCGCGGTCGCGCTGATGATACGCAGGTTCGCCTGATGCGGCACCAGCCAGTCGAGCGCGGTACGCTCAAGGTTATTCGCTTCCAGCGTTTCATCAACGATATGTGCAAGCTCGGTTACCGCCACCTTGAACACCTCGTTCCCTGCCATAGTCAGGTAAATCGAGTTGTCCGGATTAACGCGATCGGCGTTAGGCAGGGTCAACAGTTCGCCATAGCTGCCATCAGCATGCAGATGCGTGGAGATGATACCCGGCTCTTCGGACTGCCCCAGCAGCACCGCGCCCGCACCATCACCAAAAATAATGATTGTTCCGCGATCGGTTGGATCGCAGGTGCGCGCCAGCACGTCAGCACCGATCACCAGCGCATATTTAACGGCACCGGATTTCACGTACTGATCGGCGACGCTCAGCGCATAGGTGAAGCCTGCGCACGCGGCAGCGACGTCAAACGCCGGACAGCCTTTAATGCCGAGCATGTTCTGCACCTGGCACGCCGCGCTTGGGAAAGCATGCGTGGCAGACGTCGTGGCGACCACGATCAAACCAATCTGTTCTTTATCAATGCCCGCCATTTCGATAGCACGCTGTGCGGCTTCGTAACCCATGGTCGACACGGTTTCGTCTGGCGCGGCAATACGACGTTCACGGATACCTGTGCGCGTGACAATCCACTCGTCAGACGTATCTACCATTTTTTCCAGATCGGCGTTGGTACGCACTTGTTTTGGCAGGTAGCTGCCGGTACCTAAAATCTTCGTATACATGTACGCTCAGTCACTTTTAGCTAATACAGATTCCAGGCGAGCGGCAATCCGCTGAGGGACTTGTCGCTGCACCGCCTGCACTGCCTGTTCAATCGCGACAGCAAATGCTCGCTGATTGGCGGCGCCATGACTCTTAATCACGATGCCGCGCAATCCTAACAGACAGGCGCCATTATACTGGTCGGGGTTGAGGTGACTGAATCGCCGCGTCAGGCTCTTTTGTAACCAACGCTTCAATAAAATCAGCCACCAGGCGCTTTTTTTACCTTCTCCCTGAGATTTCAACAGAGAAAGAAACATGCGTACGACCCCTTCCATGGTCTTCAACGTGACGTTTCCGGTGAAGCCATCGCACACCAGAACATCCGTTTTACCCGTCAACAACTCATTGGCTTCGAGATAACCAATATAGTTGATGGAGGGAACCTGTTTGAGCAATTCAGCCGCTTCGCGAATGCTGTCCAGGCCTTTGGTCTCTTCTTCACCAATGTTCAGTAACGCAACACGGGGAGTGTTGATTCCGACAACTTCTTCTGCCAGCACCGATCCCATCACGGCAAACTGAGCCAGCATAGTACTATCACAGTCGACGTTAGCGCCCAAATCGAGCACTACCGTCTTGCCCTTCTGCTGATGCGGTAACACCGTTACCAGCGCCGGACGCTCAATACCTTCAATAGGTTTGAGCAGCAATTTCGAGAGGCCCATCAGCGCGCCGGTATTCCCCGCGCTGACGCAAGCCTGAGCTCGCCCTTCTTTCACCAGCTCCAGCGCTATCCGCATAGAGCTGCCACGACTATTGCGAATGGCCTGCGAGGGTCGGGCATCACTGGCAATAACTGACTGCGCAGGGATAATCTGCAGACGCGAACGTTGTTCAAAGTCAGCTTTTGCGAGTAATGGCGTGATTGTGTCGGGATTGCCGACTAAAAGAAGTGTGAGTTGCGAATTAGAATTCAGTGCCTGCAATGCTGCAGGCACTGTCACGGAAGGGCCAAAATCTCCCCCCATGACATCTAACGCCAGGGTTAGACGTGTCAAGGTATCGTCGCAGCCTGGTTCGGTAAATTCCCCGTTTGCACGGGGAAATCCTCACTAAGCCTAATCACGCTTGCGCGTGATTACTTAGTGATAACCTTGCGGCCGCGGTAGAAACCGTCAGCGGTGATGTGGTGACGCAGGTGTTTCTCACCAGAAGTCTTGTCTACAGACAGGCTGGTAACTGCAGTCAGCGCGTCATGGGAACGACGCATGCCACGTTTGGAACGGGTTGGTTTATTCTGTTGTACGGCCATGGACCTTACTCCTCAATTACTTACGCTTTAAGCTGGCTAATACGGCAAATGGGTTTGGTTTTTGCGCTTCATCAGGCAGTTCCCCAAAGACCATGTCCGCCTCGGACACTTCACAGTGTTCAGAATCATGCACCGGAACCACTGGCAAGGTGAGGATGATTTCATCTTCAACCAGAGCCAGAAGATCGATTTCACCGAATTCGTTAACCTCAATCGGCTCATACGCTTCCGGGAGTGCTTCAGCCTGTTCGTCAGAACGAACCGGACTGAAACAATACGTTGTGTGAACATGCTGTACAAACGGTTTCCCGCAACGCTGACACTCGAGCGTTACCGTCACCTTTGCATCACCGGTTAAAACGGCGAGACGCTGGTTGTCGATAGCGAACGACATGGAGCATTCTACATCACTGTCCACACTGACTACGGATTCGGCAATACGCTCAGCCTGATCGGAGGTATAGATACCTTCGTAATCGAGGCGTTTTTGAGCCGTACGAACCGGATCAAGAGTCAGGGGTAATTTTACCTTTTGCATAGGGCGCGCATATTAACTTTGTAACGTCATAGAGTCAAAGAAAAAGGCAACCAGAGCTGCCTTTTGCCAATTATTCGCACACATTGCGGCCTGTAGTTTAAAATGGCTGGCATCGATACGCTATATCTGGTGATAAAAATATGCCAAATCTCGTCCTTGCTTCCACATCTCCCTACCGCCGAACGCTGCTGGAAAAGCTCGGGATCCCGTTTGAATGCGCCGCGCCAGAGGTGGATGAGACGCCACAGCCGGGCGAATCACCGCGTCATCTGGTGATGCGTCTTGCTAAAGAGAAAGCGCAGTCGCTGGCCGCACGTTACCCCGCACATTTGATTATAGGCTCAGACCAGGTTTGCGTGCTGGACGGCGAAATCACCGGCAAGCCCCATACGGAGGAGAACGCCTGTCAGCAGCTTCTGCGTGCGCGAGGCACTATCGTGACCTTTTATACCGGCCTGGCGCTCTATAACTCCGCCACCGGTCATCTGCAAACCGAATGCGAGCCGTTCGACGTACACTTCCGCCATCTCAGCGAGCAAGAGATCGTGGATTATGTGCGCCGGGAACGTCCGCTGAACTGTGCGGGAAGCTTTAAAAGTGAAGGATTGGGGATTGCGCTGTTCGACAAGCTGGACGGACGCGATCCCAACACGCTGGTGGGGTTACCGCTGATTGCCCTGTGTCAGATGTTAAGACGAGAAGAGTGTAATCCGCTGACCATGTGACTGGAAGGTTGCGGCCTGATGCCCTCACCCCGCCCCTCTCCCACAGGGAGAGGGAGGAACGCAAACTCAGCCGCGCAGAACCTTAAGACAGCGTTTCAACTGCTCGTCCAGCGGCGCTTCAATACGGATGACTTCCCCCGTATTAGGATGGGTAAACTTCAGCGCTGCCGCATGCAGGAACAGACGCGACAGCCCCGTCCCCGCCAGCTGCTTATCAAACTCGCGGTCGCCATAGCGGTCATCAAAGGCAATTGGGTGCCCTGCAAACTGCGTATGCACGCGGATCTGATGGGTACGACCTGTCACCGGACTGCAGCGCACCAGCGTGGCAAACTCATAGCGCTCTTCAACCTTAAAGCGCGTTTCAGACGGTTTCCCTTCCTGGCTTACGCGGACAATACGTTCGCCGCTTTGCAGAATATTCTTCAGCAGCGGCGCCTGCACTACTTTTACATGGGACTGCCACTGACCGCGCACCAGCGCCAGGTAGTCTTTCTGCATCCCTTTTTCACGAAGCTGTTCATGCAGCGAACGCAGCGCAGAACGCTTTTTCGCCACCAGCAGTACGCCAGAGGTATCACGGTCAAGACGATGCACCAGTTCAAGGAAGCGTGCTTCCGGGCGCAGGGCTCGCAGCCCTTCAATCACGCCGAAGCTCAGGCCGCTACCGCCATGAACAGCTGTTCCTGACGGTTTATTGAGCACCAGAATGTGGTCATCTTCGTACAGGATCACATCGCTCAGGGCCGCCACTTTCTGTAGCTTCGGTGAAACGGTCTCTTCTTCACGTTCCGCAACGCGCACAGGCGGAATACGCACTTCATCGCCCGCCTCGAGTTTGTACTCGGGCTTCACGCGTTTTTTGTTCACCCGCACTTCGCCCTTACGCAGGATGCGGTAAATCATGCTCTTTGGTACACCTTTCAACTGGGTGCGCAAAAAGTTATCGATACGTTGCCCCGCGTCATCTTCGGCGATGGCAACCATTTTTACGGCTGGAGTCTCTGTTTTCATGGTTGGCGATTCTAAATATCGTCAGCCATTAGCGCCACTCATTTTTCTATGCTTATATTTACTTTTATCCGGCCAGCTCCCCGTTTCGCGCAATCGATTTGGTGGTTATTAAACCAATCGCCATTCTGAAGTGAAGAAACTGTGAGTAACCGGGTAATAATTGGTAAAAGTCATCTTGCTATAACCCGGCGAGCAGTGGAATAATGAGGCTGTTTTCCGTGTTAAATCCTGGTTAAGTAAGGATGTTGACGGAATGACCAATTTTGTCTGACCGATCATCCACGCAGCAATGGCGTAAGACGTATTGATCTTTCAGGCAGTTAGCGGGCTGCGGGTTGCAGTACTTCCCGGTATAAGGATTGTTCTCTGGAGAGTTCTACCCAGGCAATTCCCCTGATAATTGCGCTGTGTTTCCGTATGAAATACAGGCAACCGACACTCTGCGCCTCTTAAGCGAGCGACAACCGTGAGGTTGGCGACGTGAACAGACACGAGGCCATCGGTTCATACCCCGGAAAGCGTCACCTTGCCCGCAGCTTTGTCGTCAATGTAAGAATAACGAGTAAGTTACGATGAAAAGAATGTTAATCAACGCAACTCAGCAAGAAGAGTTGCGTGTCGCCCTTGTGGATGGGCAGCGCCTGTACGATCTGGATATCGAAAGTCCTGGACACGAACAGAAAAAAGCGAACATTTACAAAGGTAAAATCACCCGCATTGAACCAAGCCTTGAAGCTGCATTTGTCGATTACGGTGCTGAGCGTCATGGTTTCCTCCCTCTGAAAGAAATCGCCCGCGAATATTTCCCCGCAAACTACAACGCCCATGGCCGCCCAAACATCAAAGATGTTCTGCGTGAAGGTCAGGAAGTTATCGTTCAGATTGATAAAGAAGAGCGTGGCAACAAAGGTGCCGCGCTGACCACCTTTATCAGCCTCGCAGGGAGCTATCTGGTTCTGATGCCTAACAACCCGCGTGCGGGTGGCATCTCTCGCCGTATCGAAGGTGATGACCGTACCGAGCTGAAAGAAGCGCTGGCAAGCCTCGAACTGCCTGACGGCATGGGGCTTATCGTGCGTACCGCAGGCGTTGGCAAATCAGCCGAAGCGCTGCAGTGGGACCTGAGCTTCCGTCTGAAGCACTGGGAAGCCATTCAGAAAGCAGCTGAAAGCCGCCCTGCTCCGTTCCTGATCCACCAGGAAAGCAACGTTATTGTGCGTGCCTTCCGTGATTACCTGCGTCAGGACATCGGTGAGATTCTGATCGATAACCCAAAAGTGCTTGAGCTGGCGCGCCAGCACATCGCCGCGCTGGGTCGTCCGGATTTCACCAGCAAAATTAAACTGTACACCGGCGAAATCCCGCTGTTCAGCCACTATCAGATCGAATCCCAGATTGAGTCCGCCTTCCAGCGTGAAGTGCGTCTGCCATCCGGCGGTTCTATCGTTATCGATACCACTGAAGCGCTGACCGCTATCGACATCAACTCCGCGCGTGCAACGCGCGGTGGCGATATCGAAGAGACCGCCTACAACACTAACCTCGAAGCCGCTGATGAAATCGCCCGCCAGCTCCGCCTGCGCGACCTGGGTGGTCTGATTGTTATCGACTTCATCGACATGACCCCTGTTCGCCACCAGCGTGCGGTTGAAAACCGTCTGCGCGAAGCGGTGCGTCAGGACAGGGCGCGTATCCAGATTAGCCATATCTCACGCTTTGGCCTGCTGGAGATGTCCCGTCAGCGTCTGAGCCCGTCTCTCGGCGAGTCCAGCCATCACGTTTGTCCGCGCTGCTCCGGCACCGGTACCGTGCGTGATAACGAATCGCTGTCCCTCTCCATTCTGCGTCTGATTGAAGAAGAAGCGCTAAAAGAGAACACCAAAGAGGTTCACGCCATTGTGCCGGTGCCCGTTGCCTCTTACCTGCTTAACGAAAAACGTGCAGCGGTAAGTGCGATTGAAGCGCGTCAGGGTGGCGTTCGCTGCATCATCGTGCCAAACGACCAGATGCAGACCCCACACTATCACGTGCTGCGCGTGCGTAAGGGCGAAGAGACGACCACTCTCAGCTACCTGCTGCCGAAGCTGCATGAAGAAGAGATGTCCCTGCCTTCCGATGAAGAGCCAGCCGAGCGCAAACTGCCAGAGCAGCCTGCGTTAGCGACCTTCATCATGCCTGAAGCACCACCGGAAGCAGCTCTGGAAAAACCTGCTGCCAAACCTGCAGCGCAGAAACCAGAAGCAGCGGTAGCGAAAGCCCAGCCGGCACAGCCGGGTCTGCTGAGCCGCTTCTTCGGCGCGCTGAAGAAGATGTTTGCTGAAGAAGAAGTTCAGCCAGAGCAGCCGAAAGAAGAGCCAAAAGCAGCCAAGCCAGAGCGTCAGCAGGACCGTCGCAAGCGTCAGAACAACCGCCGCGATCGTAACGACCGCAGCGATCGCAATGACCGCAGCGAGCGTCGTGACAACCGTGACAACCGCTCTGAGAATAACGAAGGCCGTGAGCAACGCGAAGATAACCGTCGCAACCGTCGCGAGAAACAGCAGCAGAATGTTGAAGATCGTGAAATTCGCCAGCAGGCGGGCGATGAGTCTGAGAAGAGCAAACAGCGTGACGACCAGCAGCCGCGCCGTGAACGCAACCGTCGCCGTAACGACGAGAAGCGTCAGGCACAGCAGGAAGTCAAAAACCTGAACCGCGAAGAGCCTGTTGAACAGCAGGACGGCGAGCAGGAAGAACGCACTCAGGTAATGCCGCGTCGTAAGCAGCGCCAGCTTTCTCAGAAAGTTCGCTTCGCCTCTGAAGCAACCGAAGAGTCTGGCGCTATCGCGGTTGAAACCAGCGAGAGCACAACCGGCACGCAGCTGGCGAAAGTTGACCTGCCAGCGGTCGTTGAAAACAACGTTGAGCAGGATGATAACGGTGAAAACCGTGATAACGCCGGTATGCCGCGCCGTTCACGCCGTTCTCCACGTCATCTGCGCGTCAGCGGCCAGCGCCGTCGTCGCTATCGTGACGAGCGTTACCCGACTCAGTCGCCAATGCCGCTGACTATTGCCTGTGCTTCGCCAGAAATGGCGTCCGGCAAAGTCTGGATCCGTTACCCGGTTGCTCGCCCGGAGCAGGTTGTTGAAGAACAGCCTGTAACCGAAGAGGTGATTGTACCAGCAGCCGCGGTAGAAGCTGTCGTGACTGAAGCGGCAACCGTGGTTGAACCTGAGGTTGTTGAACCTGAGGTTGTTGAAGCTGAAGCCCCTCACGCAGTGGAAGTAGAGACCACCCATCCAGAAGTGATTGCCGCGCCGGTTGATGCAGCACCGCAGCTTATCGCCGAAGAAGATGCCGTGGTGGCTGAGGAAGTCGCTGAAGAGTCTGAACCTGTAGCCGCAGTGGAAAACACCCCCGAAACCCTGATTGAAACCACCACTGAAGAAGTTGTTCAGGACGTTGAGATTCAGGTTGAACCGGTTGTCGAAGAAGCGAAAGCGCCTGAGGTGAAACCTGAGCCGGTTGTTTCTGCACCAGCCGCAGCCCACGTGGCGACAGCACCAATGACGCGCGCCCCGGCACCGGATTACGTGCCTGAAGCCCCGCGTCACAGTGACTGGGTACGCCCGGCGTTCAGCTTCGACGGTAAAGGCGCTGCAGGCGGCCACAGTGCAACGCATCAGGCGACTGCACCGGCGACGCGTCCGCAGTCTGTCGAATAACGACGCTGAAAGTAAAAAGCCGACCTTCGGGTCGGCTTTTTTTATGGCTGCTGTACGGGCTTTCTCATTCCGGTCACCTCAGGCATGACCTGCCGCATCAACTCCAGAAAACGCCGCAAGCGTGCCGGATAATAGCGGGACCAGGGGTAAACAAGATGCACCGGTAACGCCGCTGGCTGCCAGTCTGGCAGCAAATGCACCAGCCGCCCTTCCCGAATATCATCCTGTACCGTCCAGCTGGATACCACCGCCACGCCAAGCCCGGTGAGCGCCGTATTGCGTGCGACATACAGACTATCGGTGCTGAGGCGCGGGGTAATCGCCACTCGCGCGGTGGCGGGTGATGCATCGTGGAACAGCTCCACATGGCGCTGGTAGAAAGAGCTGATCGCTATCCAGGGAAACTGCTGCAAATCCTCCGGCGTGATGACCGTCGGAAAACGGGCCAGCAGCGCCGGTGAAGCCACTACCGAGCGCGGCACTTCGGCCAGCAGCACGGACACGGTCGCCGGATCGACTTCCACGCCCACCCGAATCGCACAGTCAAGGTTGTCGCCGAGAAAGTCCGCCGACCGATCGTTGAGCATCCACTCAATCGAAAGCTGCGGATAGCGTTGCAAAAACTCGGTTACGGGTTTCAGAAGCTGGTCCTGGCCAAACGCGTGCGGAGCGCGCACCCGCAGCACGCCTACCGGCTCATCTTCCGTCTGCCCCACCTCATCTTCCAGCGCCAGCCAGCTGTCAATCACCCGACGGGCGTGCTGATAGCAGCGCTCGCCGTCATCCGTCAGCCGCGTCGTGTGGGTGGTGCGCAAAATCAGGCGCACGCCCAGCATGGTCTCAAGCGACTGTAACCGTCTGCTTACCGTGGCCTGGGTAGTGGCCAGCTGCCGCGCCGCCGCTGAGAGGGAGCCCGCCTCAACGATACGAACAAACGTCCGCATTAACTCCACCCTGTCTATACGCTCAGCTCTTTTCATCGCATTTTCACTTATACGTTCAACGTATAAGCGTTTTACCACCGGGCCCGCTACCGTCGCAAGGCGTACTGATAAAAAATAGCCTCACACGACGAATGAGGAACATCTTATGAACACAACAACCGCCGCCCATGCCGTGAGCCGCTGGGTAATCTTAATGCTGGCGATCGGTGCAGGTTTCAGCGTGGCATCTATCTATTATGCCCAGCCTCTGCTGCCGCTGATGGGTGCAGACCTTCATCTGAGTATCGAAGGAATGGGCCTGGTTCCGACGCTCACCCAGGCGGGATATGCCCTGGGGATCCTGTTCCTGCTGCCGCTCGGCGATCGCCACGACCGCAGGACGTTAATCCTGATAAAGAGTGCGGCGCTGGCGCTGTTTCTTCTCGGCTGTAGCCTGACCGGGCAGATCCACTCTCTGCTGCTGGCAAGCCTGCTCATCGGCATGGCCGCCACCATGGCACAGGATATCGTCCCTGCCGCAGCCATCCTTGCGCCGGAAGGTAAACAGGGGAAAACCGTGGGCACGGTAATGACCGGGCTGCTGATGGGTATCTTATTATCCAGAACCGTGAGCGGCGTGGTGAGCGAAGCGTTTGGCTGGCGCGTCATGTACCAGCTGGCGGCGGCGAGCATTGCGTTCATCGGGGTGATGATGTGGTTTGTGCTTCCCCGTTTTGCCATTCACTCTACGCTTAGCTACCCCGCTCTGATGCGCTCAATGGAACATCTCTGGCGTCGCTATCCGGCGCTGCGCCGTGCGGCGCTGGCTCAGGGTTTTCTGTCGATTGCCTTTAGCGCCTTCTGGTCTACGCTTGCGGTCATGCTGCTGGAACGCTATCACCTGGGGAGTGCCGTAGCGGGTGGTTTTGGTATTGCAGGTGCCGCCGGTGCGTTAGCTGCCCCGCTGGCAGGGGGTCTGGCAGACAAACTGGGCGCAGGAAAAGTCACGCAGCTTGGTGCCGTTCTTGTGACCGTATCATTCGCCCTGATGTTCCTGATGCCCGCGCTGGGCGTTCATGGACAGCTGATTCTGATCGCCATCTCCGCCGTTGGGTTCGACCTGGGTCTGCAGTCCAGCCTGGTCGCTCACCAGAACCTGGTATATAGCCTTGAACCGCAGGCGCGGGGCCGTCTCAACGCCCTGCTCTTTACGGTGGTCTTTATCGGGATGGCGCTGGGTTCCGCGTTAGGCAGCAATATTTACTCGCTGGCCGGCTGGACGGGCGTGGTCGCGCTGGCGACGGTCTGTGGCGTCATTGCGCTGGCAATCCGTCTGATAGAAAGCGCACGAGTCACCTCCGCATCAGCAGAAGTTGCATAAAAAAAATGCCCAATCCAGACGGATTGGGCAGTAAAACATGCCCAGTTTCAAGACATGTTCCAAGAGGTCAAGATGTTATTTGTTCAGCTGGAACAGAGACATGCCCTGCATATCGCTAAACGCTTTATAAGACGCCTGCAGGGCCGCCTGCTGCATGGTGTAAGAGGAAATCGCTTCGTTCCAGTCAACATCAACCAGGTCACTCATCTGCTTGGTCTGACCCAGCGCGCGGTCATCGCCCAGCGTATCGAGTTTTTCCAGCTCGTTCATCTTGGTTCCCACATCCGCAACGACCGTCAGGATATTGTTCTGGGAGTTTTTGATGCCGATTTGCGCATTGGCAATCACCTGGCTTTGCGCCGTTGCGGCAGCCGGATCGTTCTCAATCGGTATCTTCAGCGAGGCAATAGCAGAGTCCAGAATTTTGAACATGTTGGTCTGGCCATATCCACCGCCCGGCAGCTGTTCCGCATTACTGGTAATGCTTTCGAAAATTTGCTGGCCGGTATGGCTGATGGTCATATTTCGCGCCGTATCAACCTGCTGCGTGATAGCCTCAGCGCCGCCGTTGTAATCTCCGGTCGCGGCATCAAACGGTGCGCTCTCGGTTTTGTATCCCGCAAAGATAAAGCGGCCATTACCATCCGTCGTGTTGGCAAGGTTCATCAGCTGATCGCGGATCCCCTGAATATCGGTCGCCAGAGAAAGACGGTCGTCATCGCTTAATGTGCCGTTTGAGGCGTAAACCAGCTTCTCGCGCACGCTTGAGATCGCAGTGTTGACCTGGGTTAACACGTTATCTTCCAGCGAGACCTTCTGCGTTGCAAAGGTACGCGCGAGCGCGAACTGGCTGTTTTGCGACTGAGACTGTGACAGCACGATGGCCTGCGACGCGGCGATAGGATCGTCCGAAGGACGATTGACGCGCTTGCCGGTGGACATCTGCTCACCGTAGCTCAGCCATCTGCTCTGGGAATCGGTGATCCCACGCATGTTCTGCTCGTACATCATCTGGGTGCTAATACGCATTGTTCACCTCAACCTTAACGAATGTTGATAATTGCATCGAAGAGCGTACTGGCAGTTTGTAGAACCTGGGCATTGGCCAGGTAATACTGCTGATAACGCTGCAAATTGCCATACTCTTCGTCGAGGTTTACCCCAGAGATGGTCTGCTGCTGCTTGATTAACTGCGTTTCCACGTTGGCTTTCGTCTGGCTGCTCACCTTCAGTGACGCCGTTGAGCTACCGACGGTACTGACGAGAGAGGCATACGCATCGTTGAAGGTTTTATTTCCACCCACCACTTTGCCGTTTTGCAGATCGAGCAGTTTCTGGCCGTTACGGTTGTCACTTTCGCCGCCGTTCTGCACAGATGCCATCGCCAGTTTAGACTCGTCGCCGATCGCGAGATCCATGTTCATGATGACGTTGGAAACAGGCTTCACGGTAAAGCTGTCTTTGGTATTTGCCGTGCCGCTCACGTTGACGTTAAGGCCATCAAAAGACAGATTGCCGCTGGCATCCGGGCTCATCGTAAAGCTGGTTTTGTCTGACGAGCGGGTGACCGTCCAGTCAGTGCCGTTAAACTGCAGCTTATAGTCTGTCGCCTGGACCTGTTTGCTGTCCGCCACAGACGCCGTAACAACGGCCGAACCGCCGTTCTTGCTGTTGGACAGGACCGCCGGAGAACCAAAGTTGAACAGCTTACCGCCCGCATCACCGTTCGCATCAAAACCGGCTTCATGCTGCGTGTTCATCGCGTCGGCAAAGGCCAGCGCCATCTGGTTCAGGCTGTTACGGGCTTTATCCAGATCTTCCGTGCGGAAGGTCAGTAAACCGCCTAAAGAACCGGTGGTGATAAATTTCTCCGGGATCTCAATATTGCCCGCCACGTCATCGACGTAGGCGATAGTGGTACGAGCCGGATCGGCGCTGGACTTCACGGCCGCCAGCTGGCTGGCTTTGCTGCCCTGTACCAGGCTGTAACCGTTACCGAGAGAGATATTAAACGTGCCGCTATCCTGCACGGAGACTTCCACGCCCACGATTTTGTTCAGTTCAGTCACGAGCTGATCGCGCTGGTCCAGAAGATCGTTAGGTGACGCGCCCGCGCCAACGCCGGTCAGACGGGAGATCTGATCGTTCAGATTCGCAATCTGTGCCGCGTAGTTGTTGATCTGAGACACGCTGCTTGAGATGGCGGTATTAACCTGCGCGTCCTGGTCACGGAGATACTGATCGTTGGTTTTAAACTGATTGACCAGACCACTCGCTTTACCCAGCACCGTCTGACGTGCAGCCGGGTCTTCCGCGTTGCTCACCAGGGTTTGCAGGCTTTTGAAGAAATCCTGCAGGGTGGTGGAGAGCGAGTTGGTGGTATCGGAGAGCACATCGTCAATTTTTGACATCTGCTGATAGCGCGTCGTCAGACCGCTGCTCTGCGTCTGCGCGGCGCGCAGCTGGTTGGTGATGAAGGCGTCATACTCACGCTGGACACCGGAGACATAAACCCCGTTACCCACCCAGCCACCGCCGGTCAGCGTGCTGTTAGATGCGCCCAGCACCGTGGTCTGGCGGGTGTAACCTGCCACGTTATAGCTTGAAATATTATTACTGACGGTATTGAGTGCCGACTGCGCGGCACTGAGGCCACTCATGGCGCTGTTAATCAAACTGGACATGGGGGTTCCTTTTATACGTTCAGACACGAGTCCTGATGAAGGTTATCGGCAACCTCCACCGGGACTTGAGAACTTTCAGAACAGATTTTCAATATCTGTGCTATAGGCTTTGCTGACCTTCTCGCCCATGGATTTCAGCTGCTGGATCATGCTGGTGAGCTTGCGTGCATAGTTCGGGTCAGTCGCGTAGCCCGCGTTTTGTAAGGCCTGAGCGCCCTGCTCCGCCGTCGCCGCCTGCGTAACGGCGGTATAACGCGGATTTCGGCTCAGCAGGCCAACGTAGTCGGACAATGCTTCCAGATAGGAGCTGTAGACGCGGAATTTTGCTTTGACCTTCACCGTCGCACCGTTCTCGTATTCGGTGGTCGTGATCTCCGTTGTTGGCCCCTTCCAGCTGGAGGTGGCCTTTACGCCGAAGATGTTGAAGCTCGGATCGCCGTTTTCCTTGCGGATCTGACGCTGACCCCAGCCCGACTCCAGCGCGGCCTGCGCCAGAATCAGGTGATGCGGCACGCCGCTCTGTTCGCTGGCGAGACGCGCGGGCAGAGAAAGCTGCGCCAGGAAGTCTTTGCTGTCACCGGAGAGCGGCTCATCGCCGCTGCCAGTGGCTTTTGGCATCGCTTTACGCACCATTTGCGTCAGAGCCTGGTTCTGATAACTGGTCACCGTTTCCAGGTCGAACTTCATCGGCACCTGCTGCGTCTGTTCCTGAGGCTGAATGCCCTGCGCGGCTTCGGTCTGTTTCACAATCATGTCAGCCAGACCGAGGCCTTTACCAGCGGTCATCTGCTGCGCAATCTGCTGGTCATACATGCTGGTGTAGAGACGCGTTGAATCACTGCTGAACATCCCGTCTTTCGGCAGGGTTTCGCGCATGCTTTTCAGCATCATCTGTACAAACATCCCTTCCACCTGGCGGGCGACCGGGCGGATGTTCGCCGCCGGGTCTTTGCCTGCTTTGGTTTTCAGTTCGTTGAGCGACTGGGCGTCCCAGGCTGCACTGGTCAACAGTTTGCTATCGGTCAGCATTAGATGATTTCCAGTTTGGCGCGCAGGCAGCCCGCGCTTTGCATGGATTGCAGGATGGACATCAGATCCATCGGCGTTGCGCCCAGGGCGTTCAGGGCACGCACCACGCTGTTCAGGTTGGCGCTGGAGCGAACGCTCTGCAGCGACCCACCGCTCTGGCGCATATCAATCTGCGTTTGCGGTGTTACCACCGTCTGACCGCCGCCAAATGGCGTGTTCGGCTGGCTCACGTTCGCGGAGCGGTTAACCGTCACGGAGAGGTTACCCTGCGCCACGGCACAGCTGTCCAGCGACACTTCCCGGTTCATCACCACCGAGCCGGTACGGGAGTTGATGATCACTTTCGCATCCTGGACCGGAACGTTAACTTCCATATTCTGAATATCAGCCAGCATGCGCACCTGGTTGCTGCTGCCGGTAGAGGTGCGGATCTGCACGGTGCGCGCGTCGAGTGCCGTTGCGTTACCGTAGCCGCGGCTGCGGTTGATGGTATCGGCAATTTGCTGCGCCATCGTGAAGTCTTCATTATTAAGCTGCAGGTTGATGGTATTGCCCGCGCCAAACTGGGTCGGCAGTTCACGCTCAATGATTGCACCGTTGGTGATACGTCCACCGTTCAGCTGGTTCACCTGCACGCTGCTTCCGCCTGCGGATGCCCCCGCACCGCCAACCAGAATGTTCCCCTGCGCCAGCGCATACACCTGGCTATCAACGCCTTTCAGCGGGGTCATCAGCAGCGTACCGCCGCGCAGGCTTTTGGCGTTACCCATTGAGGAGACCACCACATCAATGGTCTGCCCCTGACGCGCAAACGCCGGGTAGGACGCGGTGACCATTACCGCGGCCACGTTTTTCAGCTGCATGTTGGTTCCCGCCGGCACGGTAATGCCGAGTTGGGAAAGCATGTTGTTCAGGCTTTGGGTGGTGAACGGCGTCTGGGTCGTCTGGTCACCGGTACCATCCAGACCAACCACCAGGCCGTAGCCAATCAGAGAGTTTTCACGCACACCCTGAACGCTGGTGAGATCGCGAATACGGTCAGCCTGGGCAAATGTTGTCACCAGCGCGAGCGCCACGGCGAAGATCGATTTAAACATGGGTCACCTCGCTTACATCGGCGATAAATTAAGGAAGAAGCGCTGCAGCCAACCCATATTTTGGGCTTCATTGATATAGCCGTTACCGACGTACTCAATGCGCGCATCCGCCACCTGGGTAGACGGAACGGTGTTGGTGCCGCTGATGGTGCGAGGGTTAACCACGCCCGAGAAGCGAATGAATTCAGTGCCCTGGTTGATGGCGATCTGTTTTTCACCCACAACGTGCAAGTTGCCGTTAACCAGAACCTGGTCAACCGTGACCGTCAGCGTACCGCTGAAGGTGTTGCTGGCGTTCGCGCCACCTTTACCGTTAAAGGTATTGCCGCCAGAGGCCTCGACATCTGCTCGCGCGTTGCCGAACAGTCCCTGCAGGTAGCGCGGGACGGTATCGAAGCCAAAATTCGTTTTGCCATCGCGGCTGGCGTTCGCCGACGAGCTCTTGCTCGCGCTGACGTTTTCCTGCAGCACAATGGTCAATGTATCGCCGACGTTACGCGGGCGGCGATCTTCAAACAGCGGCTGATAGCCGTAATTAATCGGCTGCGCGGTCTGGAAAATGGAGCCGTTGACCACTGGCGCAGGGCCGGGAACGGGTTGGGCAGTCGTCGCACCCTGGACCAATGGTTTAGACGGGATCAAAGCACACCCGCTGAGGGTGACAGCCAGAACAGTCAGTATCGGATAACGAAACGCCGCGTTTTTTTGCATTGCCTTCATCTTCGAAAACAGGGAGCCGGTGCGGCGTTTACCGCACCGGGCTACACCTTAGAGTTGCGTCAGTTTCTGCAGCATCTGGTCGGTCGTCGACACTGCTTTACTGTTAATTTCATACGCGCGCTGGACCTGGATCATATTCACCAGCTCTTCCGCCACGTTCACGTTGGACGTTTCAACATAACCCTGGTACAGCAGACCCGCGCCGTTCAGGCCCGGGGTGCTCTCATTCGGCGTACCGGAGGATTGCGTTTCGGTGTAGAGGTTCTCACCAATGCTTTCCAGACCGGTATCGTTCATGAAGGTGGTCAGGTTAAGCTGCCCAACCTGAACCGGCGCGGCCTGTCCCTGCTGGGTCACGCTGACCACACCGTCGCGTCCGATGGTGATGCTCAGGGCGTTCGCCGGGATGGTAATCGCAGGCTGAACCTGGAAACCGCCCGCCGTCACCAGCTGGCCGTTCTGATCGACCTGGAACGAACCGTCGCGGGTATAGGCAGAGGTCCCGTCAGGCAGCTGCACCTGGAAGAAGCCCTGGCCTTTGATTGCCACGTCTTTACTGTTGTTGGTCTGAGACAGGTTGCCCTGGCTGTGCAGACGCTCGGTAGCCACCGGGCGAACGCCGGTACCAATCTGCAGGCCCGACGGCAGCGTCGTCTGTTCAGAAGACTGCGCGCCCGGCTGACGGATGGTTTGATAAAGCAAATCTTCGAAAACGGCACGCTGACGCTTGAAACCATTGGTGCTCACGTTTGCCAGGTTGTTGGCAATCACGTCCATATTGGTTTGCTGGGCGTCCAGGCCAGTTTTCGCGATCCATAAAGAACTGATCATAAGGAGTCCTGTTAACTCATAGCCAGAAGTTGGTTAGCTTTGCCCGCGTTTTCATCCACGCTGCTGATGATCTTCATCTGCATTTCAAAACGACGGGCGCTGGCAATCATGTCGCTCATGGCGGCTACCGGCTTGACGTTGCTGCCTTCCAGAACGCCGGACATCACGCGGATGCTCGGATCGGCCTGTAATGTGGCACCACGCGTCGCCTGCGCCGTCTGGGTCAGACGAAACATGCCGTCGTCGCCGCGCTGCACCTCTTTGCCTTCCGCTTTAACCAGCTTCAGACGTCCGACGGGTGCAACGGTGTTGGCCGGATCGCCCGGGTTCAGCGCCGAAATGGTGCCGTCCGCGGCGATAGTCAGCTCAGAGCCTTCCGGAACGGTCAGCGGACCCGCTTCCCCCATCACCGGATGACCCTGAATCGTCAGCTGGCCCGTCGCGCTCACCTGGATATTGCCGTTACGGGTATAGCCTTCGCTGCCGTCGGCAGTTTGCACCGCCAGCCAGCCGTCCTGCTGCAGGGCAACGTCCAGCGGGCGCGAGGTGTAGTCCATCTGCCCTGGCGTCATATCTGCGCCAGGGGTTGATGCCGTCACCAGCGTACGGGTCGGCAGGGACAGCCCTTCAACCGGCACCGCGCGCAGCGCGTTAAGCTGCGCGCGAAAGCCCGGCGTAGAGGCGTTTGCCAGGTTGCTGGCGGTAACGGCCTGCTGATTGAGCGTCTGACTTGCCGCGCCCATCGCGGTATATATTGCGTGATCCATTGCGCTTTCCTGTTAGCCGCTTAACGCAGGTTAACCAGCGTGTTGAGGATCTGGTCCTGGGTTTTGATGGTCTGCGCGTTCGACTGATAGTTACGCTGTGCGACGATCATGTTCACCAGTTCTTTACTCATATCCACGTTGGAGGCTTCCAGCGCGCCGTTGGTCAGCTTGCCGAAGTTACCGGTGCCTGCGGTACCCAGCAGCGCCACGCCGGAGGACTGTGTGGCAGACCAGACGTTGTCGCCTTCCGATTTCAGGCCTTCGTTGTTCGCGAAGTTTGCCAGCACGATCTGCCCCAGAACCTGAGACTGTTCGTTAGAGTAGCTTCCCACCACGGTGCCATCGTCGTTGATCTGGTAGCTCACCAGGTCGCCAGGCTTGTAGCCGTTCTGATTGGTTGCCACAACGCTGTTTGCACCGGTGTTCTGCTGCATGGAGTTCTGGAAGCTCAGGGAGAAGGTCGCCCCCGTCGCACCGCTGACAGAACCCGTGGTGATGTTAATGGCCGGCGTGGCGTTTGGCGTTGCGCTCAGTACACCCGCAGCGTCGTAGTTGTAGACACCCGCCAGGTTACCGTTCGCATCAAAGTTCATCTGCGCCGCTTTTGCCGCTGTTGAACCCGCAACGCTGCCGTCCTGAGTGTAAAGATCCCATTTATTGTTGGCCGTCTTCACGTAGTAGACGTACATGTTGTGGGCGTTACCCTGGCTGTCGAATACGGTCACGGTCCCTTTTTTGTTGTAGGTGTCCGGGTTGGTCGCATCGAACGGGGCAGTTTGAACAGGATCGGTTGAGTTCAGGTTGATCTGCTGCGTCGCGGTGGTGGTTGATTTCGCCGCCATCAGGGTGTTCGGGATAGTAATCGCCTGAGGGTTCGCACCGGTCTGAACGGTTGGAGGCGTTCCGGCTGCCGGGTAGCCCGTCAGCTGCATGCCCTGCATGTTAACCAGCGTACGGTTTTCGTCCAGCTTGAACTGGCCGTTACGGCTGTAGAACACTGAACCGTTGGAATCGACCATACGGAAGAAGCCGTTCTGGCTGATCGCAACGTCCAGACCACGACCGGTGTTGGTGGTGGTGCCGTCGGTAAAGTCCTGAGTGATGCCCGCAACTTTCACGCCCAGGCCGACTTTGGAACCGGCAAACATGTCCGCAAATGAAGCAGAACCGGATTTAAAACCATAGGTCGCGGAGTTGGCGATGTTGTTGCCAATGACGTCCAGGTTGGTGGCCGCAGCATTCAGGCCGCTGACCGCTTGAGAAAAGGCCATGACTTACTCCTGATAAGTGTTAAGGCTTAGATAATCTGCCGAACTTCGTCGAGTGTGGTGGAACCAGAGGTTCCCAAATCCAGTTTGTTGCCGTCGCTTCCTTTAATCACGCCCTGGACCAGCGCGAACTGCAGCGGCTGCGCCACCAGCTGGGTTGTCCCGTTGCTGGCGCTGATCGCTACTTTGTAAGAACCGTTTGGTGCTTTAGTGCCGTCGGTCAGGCTGCCATCCCACGTAAAGGTGTGAACGCCCGCCTTCAGCTCGCCGATATCAATAGTGCGCACGACCGTGCCGTTGCTGTCGGTAATGGTGGCGGTAACTTTCTCCGCCGCCTGCTGCAACTCAACGCCAAACGGCGTGGTGGTCGTTGTGGTGTTGCCTTCGGTGGTGCTGGTGCCCGCCAGAATCGTGGTTCCAGGGATCATCACCCCGTGGCCAATCAGGCTTGCCGCCTGCAGAGACTGGGCGCTGTTAATCTGCCCGGAGACGGAGCCGAGGGTGGTGTTGAGTTTCTCAATGCCGCTAACGGTGCTGATCTGCGCAAGCTGCGTGGTCAGTTCGTTGTTCTGCATTGGGTTGGTGGGATCCTGGTTCTTAAGCTGCGCCACCAGCAGCGTCAGAAAGCTGCCCTGAAGATCGGAGGCATTGCTCCCGGTGAGGGAGTTAGAACCCGTCGTACTCTTCGTGTTATTAACACCCGAGTTCGTAGGATCATTCACATTTACGGCGATGGACATGCATGTCTCCTTTACTGGCCGAGAGTGAGCGTTTTGAGCATCATGCTCTTCACGGTATTAAGCACTTCGACGTTGGCCTGGTAGCTACGGGAAGCCGACATGGAGTTCACCATCTCACCTACCACATCCACGTTTGGCATTTTCACGTATCCGCTGGCATCCGCGAGCGGGTTACCCGGCTCATACACCAGCCTGTCCGGCGCCTGGCTCTCTACCACATCAGACACCTTCACGCCGCCCGTCGCCGCGCCCGGCGCAGCATCGACCTGAAAGACAACCTGTTTGGCACGATAAGGCTGGCCGTCTGGTCCGGTTACGCTGTCGGCGTTCGCCAGGTTACTGGCAGCCACGTTCAGGCGTTTGGACTGCGCGGTTAACGCCGAACCGGCAATATCAAAAATATTCAACAAGGCCATCTATCAGTTCCCCCCCTGCAGGACGTTCATCATGCCTTTGATTTGTCCGCCGAGTACGGTCAGGCCCGCCTGGTATTTCAGGCTGTTATCGGCAAACTGCGTACGCTCCCGGTCCATATCCACGGTGTTACCGTCGAGTGAGGGCTGATCGGGAATGCGATAAAGTAAATCGGTCGCTGGCGCGGTCATCGCCTGAGCAGGAATATGGCGAGAGGATGTCATGGCAAGTGCAACACCCGTTCCTTCGGCACGTCCACGCTCCATCACCTTTTTGAGTTCACTGGAAAAATCAATATCGCGCGCCTGAAACCCTGGGGTATCGGCGTTAGCGATGTTGGCGGCTAAAATCTCCTGCCGCTGGGCGCGTAAATTGAGCGCTTCCTGCTGAAAACGTAACGCGGCGTCGAGTTTATCGAGCATGTCTCCTCCGCTGATGGCAAAATTTCAGTTCACAGCTTAAATCTCACCCGGTCTCCCCTATCGACGGAATAAGCGCAAAATGCGTCGCTATTTATTGCGTTGATGCAAAACCACTGCAGGTAGAATTCATTCAACTCTGGAAACGGTGGAACTTGCGATGCAAACGTTAAAACGTGGCCTGGTGGCAACTTTCTTGCTGTTTAGCCCTCTGGTGCAGGCTGAAGGCTTACAGGATCGGCTGACGGCTTTTTTTGCTGAAAAGCTGGCGGGCTTTAGCGATGAGGTTAACGTTACCGTGCGCACCCCACCGAATCTGTACCCGACCTGTGACCAACCGTCATTCAGCGTGACGGGAACCACCCGGCTGTGGGGAAATGTGAACGTGCTGGCACGCTGCGCGAACGAAAAACGCTATTTACAGGTTGCAGTTCAGGCGACGGGCAATTATGTTGTCGCCGCCGTACCCATTGCGCGCGGCAGCGTGCTGCAGACGAACAGCGTGACGTTAAAGCGCGGCCGTCTGGATCAGCTGCCTCCACGCACCATGCTGGATATGAACCAGGCACAGGACGCCGTCAGCCTGCGCGATGTCGCCCCCGGCCAGCCGATACAGCTCTCAATGCTGCGTCAGTCATGGCGGGTAAAAGCGGGTCAACAGGTGATGGTGGTGGCCAACGGAGATGGCTTTAGCATCAACAGTGAAGGGAAAGCGTTAAACAATGCCGCGGTGGCGCAAAACGCCCGCGTCAGAATGTCCTCAGGCCAGGTGGTGAGCGGAACCGTCGATTCTGATGGGAATATTCTGATTAACCTATAATCTTTTTAAAGATTTCGCGGCGCGTGCCGATAAATATTCCACTAATGATGATGTCAGGCGCAAACGCCGCGAACCCTCGATGAGGACAACACTATGAGCATTGATCGTACATCAGCCCTGAAGCCGGTAAGCGCTGTACAACCTCGCGAAACGAATGACGCTCCTGCGCAGAAAACGCGTCTGGAAAAACCGTCAACGTCCAACAGCACCAGCGTTACCCTGAGCGACGCGCAGGCTAAACTGATGCAGCCAGGCAGCAACGATATCAATATGGAACGTGTTGAAGCGCTGAAAACGGCTATTCGTAACGGTGAGCTGAAAATGGACACCAGCAAGATTGCTGATGCCCTGATTCAGGAAGCACAGAGTTTCTTACAGAGTAACTAACCGTATGAGTCGACTGTCAGAAATACTGGATCAAATGACGGTTGTTCTTAACGACCTGAAAACGGTAATGGACGCTGAACAGCAGCATCTCTCTTCCGGTCACATCAACGGCAGCGCGCTGCAGCGTATTACTGAAGATAAGAGTTCGCTACTGGCGACGCTGGATTATCTGGAGCAACAGCGCCGCGCTGAGCAGGATCCTAAGCGTAGCGCCAATGACGATATTATTGAGCGCTGGCAAACCATTACCGAAAAAACCCAGCACCTGCGCGACCTTAACCAGCACAACGGCTGGCTACTGGAAGGTCAGATTGAGCGTAATCAGCAGGCGCTTGAGGTATTGAAACCGCATAAAGAAACCGGACTGTACGGTGCGGATGGTCAAACAGCGACTGCGCGTATTGCGGGAGTTAAAAAGATTTCGATTTGACGCCTGGGCGACAAATCATGCAGCGGGGAGCACCATAAGGTGAACTCCCCTTTTGGCGTTTATGCCGTACGGCGGGCAAACTCTTTCACTTTGAACCCCAGCACCGCGAGCGTGGCAAAGTAAGCCACGACCCCGACGCCTACCACGGCCATCAGCCGCATCAGACGATAAGGCATAGTGCCGAGGGACCACTCCGGCATCACGTACATCATGCCGAGAAGCGCCGCCGACATCACCAGTACCGCAACGATCAGACGTACCAGGAAACTTCCCCACCCCGGCTGCGGCGTAAAGATATCCTGCTTGCGCAGCTGCCAGTACAACAGCCCGGCATTCAGACAGGCCGCCAGACCAATAGACAGCGACAGGCCAGCATGCTTCAGCGGACCAATAAACGCCAGGTTCATCAGCTGGGTCATAATCAGCGTCACGATGGCAATTTTCACCGGCGTTTTGATGTCCTGACGCGAGTAGAACCCGGGCGCCAGCACCTTGACGACGATCAGCCCCATCAAGCCGACCGAGTAGGCAATTAGCGCGCGCTGGGTCATGGCGGCATCAAAGGCGGTGAATTTCCCGTACTGGAAGAGCGACACCGTCAGCGGTTTGGCCAGAATGCCCAGCGCCACCGCGCTCGGCAGGGCCAGCAGGAAGCAGAGACGTAAACCCCAGTCCATCAGGCGGCAATATTCATCATGGTTGCCGCTGGCAAAACTTTTCGACAGCGACGGCAGCAGGATGGTCCCCAGCGCCACGCCCAGCACCCCGGACGGGAATTCCATCAGACGGTCGGCGTAGTACATCCAGGAAACCGAGCCGGACACGAGGAAAGAGGCAAAAATGGTGTTAATGATAAGCGAGATCTGGCTGACGGAGACGCCGAGAATGGCGGGCCCCATCTGCCTGATCACGCGCATCGCCCCGGCATCTTTGAGATTGATGCGCGGCAGCACCAGCATGCCGATTTTTTTCAGATGCGGCAGCTGGTACGCCAGCTGCAGCACGCCGCCGACGGTAACCGCCCAGGCCAGCGCCAACACCGGCGGGTTGAAGTGCGGCGCGGCGAACAGGGCAAAACCGATCATGCTGACGTTGAGAAACGTCGGCGCAAACGCCGGGACAGAGAAGCGGTTCCAGGTGTTCAGGATCGCCCCCACCAGCGAGGCCAGCGAGATGAGCAGAATATAGGGGAAAGTAATGCGCAGCAGCTGCGAGGTCAGCGCAAATTTGTCAGCCGTATCGGCAAAACCGGGCGCGGTCACCATAATCACCCACGGCGCGGCCAGCATCCCGAGTACGGTCACCACCGCCAAAGCCAGCGTCAGCAGCCCGGAGACATAAGAGACAAAGACGCGCGTCGCGTCTTCGCCCTGCTTGCTTTTATATTCCGCCAGAATAGGCACGAATGCCTGGGAAAACGCTCCTTCAGCAAAAATACGACGCAGCAGGTTTGGCAATTTGAACGCGACGAAAAAGGCGTCCGTGGCCATCCCTGCACCAAATACCCTTGCCACAATGGCGTCGCGCGCAAAACCCAGCACGCGGGAAAACATGGTCATCGAGCTGACGGCCGCCAGCGATTTTAATAAGTTCATTAACGTGAATTTCCAGAACCATACGGATTTGTAGGCCGGATTAGCGTAAGCGCCACCCGGCAAAGCCAACAAGCGGCGCTTAGTCTAACCGGATTTCAACGAATTACTATCCGCAGATGTTACAGCGAGTTATTCGCTCATGGCATCGCGCCAGAGCCTTTCCACAATGCGCTGCGCCAGAATGGCCTGCTCGCCGGACGTTTCAGGAACCGTCTGATTTTGCACGCAGGTGATAAAGTGGCGGGCGCATCCTGCGAAACCGCGCTGCTCGAGGGTGCTCTGCCAGCCTGGCGCCGGGAGCGTCACCACGCCGTTGCCCTTCTCTTCCCGCCACTCGCGCATGTCCGTAATGTCGTACAGCGCGCCCTCGGTCACCGCCTGCACGGATTCTCGCTGGCTTCCTGCACGACGGTGCATGCTGGTGGTAATCTGAAGATGCTCAACGGCGAAGTGGTGTTCCGCGTAGACCATCTGCCCCTGATCGTTTGTCACCAGGGTGCCGCTTTTCAGCAGCGCTTCGCCGTTGCTCAGCCACAGCGCCGTATCCACAACGTGCAGGTAATCATCCAGAAGGGTGAAGCGCAGATCGTTTGGCCCAATGCTGTCGGTGCGGTGTTTATCCATCCGCAGCGAGGCGAGCGTGTCCGACTGCGCCTTCAGCTGCTGGTAAAGCGGCGCGAAGCGGCGGTTGAAGCCCACCATCAGCGTCAGTTTTTTGCGCGCGGCCAGCTCAATCAGCCGTTCGGCATCCTGAACATTTTCCGCCAACGGCTTATCCACGCAGACGTGAACCCCCAAATTGAGCAGCTCGCTCACCACCTGATAGTGGGTTGCCGTTGACGTATGCACAAAGACCGCATCACACTCGCGGGCCAGATCCTGCAGGGAGGCGGCATACGGAATGCGCCAGGTTTCGCAGATACGTTCTGCCTTTTCTCGGGTGGGTGACCATGCCCCTTGCAGGGTCCAGTCCGTCGCCGCACCTAATACAGGCAGCCAGGCTTTTTGCGCGATGCCGCCGAGCCCCACCACGCCAACGCGTAATTTTTTCACCGTCAGTCTCCCAGATGTGCCAGCAATGCATCCAGGCGCTGTTTCAGCCCGGCGACCTCGTCTTCCAGCGCCTCTACGCGCGCGGCAAGAGTGTCATTGCTTACTGAGGATCCCGCGTCGCTCTCCGCGGTAACGGTAGCGACATCGACGTCGCCGCTGAACAGGTGCATATAGCGGCTTTCACGTTTACCCGGCTCGCGCGCCAGACGCACCACGTATGGGCCGTCTTCGCGAGAAGCCAGCCCTTCCAGGGTCTGCTCAACTTCCTGCATATCGCTGAACTCATGCATGCGGGAAGCGCGCGTGCGCAGTTCCCCCGGCGTCTGCGCCCCGCGCAGCAACAGCGTGGTGATGACCGCCACTTCCGCACTGCTCAGCTTCAGGTCGCCAAATTCGGAGTTACAGAAGCGCTGTTCGTATTTGGTCACGCGGTTGCCGAAGCCGCTGACGGTGCGCAGATAGTGGCGTTTAACCAACGCATCCAGCACGTCCTGAACCTCATGCTCGCTGAGGTTCATCACCGGCTCGCGGTTGGTCTTCTGGTTGCAGGCCATGGTCACGGCGTTGACGGAGAGCGGATACTGCTCCGGCGTGGTGACCTGTTTTTCGAGTAAGCACCCAATCACGCGCGCTTCTGTACCGTTTAGCTGATACTTCATCTTTTCTCCTTAACGACCTGCGGTCCAGTCCCGGGTGGTTAACGCCGTCAGAACGTGGTCGCGCCACTCTCCGTCTATCAGCAGATAGTCTTTGGCGTAACCCTCTTTCTCGAACCCTAAGCGCGCCAGCAAATTGCCGCTGCGCTGATTATGCGGCATATAGTTCGCCATGATGCGATGGATATGCTGCGTGCGTTGCATATAGCGGATCGCCACCGTTAACGCCTCGTACATCAGCCCCTGCCCCTGCCATTTCTGGCCGATGGAGTAGCCAAGGTAGCAGGCGTGAAACGACCCGCGCACCACGTTTGAAAAATTGGCGATCCCGATAATCTCTTTCTCTTCAGGATCCAGCAGCGCGAAATAGAACGCGCTGCCCTGCTTGTGAAATTCCGTAATCATGCTGAGGCGCGCCTGCCAGCCGGAAGGGTAACAATGGCTCTCATCCCGAACGGGTTCCCAGGGTTTTAAAAACTGGCGATTCTCGGCGTAATAATCCGCCAGACGCCAGGCATCACGCTCATGCACCAGACGAACGACCAGCCTGTCCGTTGTCAGACGCACTTTTGGCACATTACTGCGATAGCCAAACATCGATACCACTCCTTCCCGTCACTTCTGCTGACCCATTAGCTTTACTATACCTGCGCCTGCGCCGTCTGTGAAAACAGTGACATACCATTTTGCCCTCTTTTCATTATTTTCGATGAGAACTCTCTATCAAAGCACCCTTTTGATAAAAAAATATTGTCACGCCCAGGGGTGGGAAAAAACGCGGCGACACCGCAGAATGTTAGCGTGCTCACCTTCTTATTTTCCCTGGAGGGAAAATGTCCCGCGTATCACAGGCCAGGAGCCTGGGTAAATATTTCCTGCTCGTCGATAACATGCTGGTCGTGCTTGGCTTTTTTGTCGTTTTTCCATTGATATCGATCCGCTTTGTCGATCAGATGGGCTGGGCGGCATTAATGGTTGGCATTGCCCTGGGGTTACGCCAGTTTGTCCAGCAGGGCCTGGGCGTCTTTGGCGGGGCCATTGCCGACCGCTTTGGCGCTAAACCGATGATCGTTACCGGTATGCTGCTGCGCGCGGCAGGTTTTGCCACGATGGCGGTCGCCCAGGAGCCCTGGCTGCTCTGGTTCTCCTGTTTCCTCTCCGGTATCGGCGGCACGCTGTTCGATCCGCCGCGCACCGCGCTGGTGGTAAAGCTTATTCGCCCCCAGCACCGCGGCCGTTTCTTCTCGATTCTGATGATGCAGGACAGTGCCGGGGCGGTTATCGGCGCCCTGCTGGGAAGCTGGCTGCTGCAGTATGATTTCCGACTGGTCTGCGCGGCTGGGGCGGTGCTCTTTATTCTGTGCGCGCTGTTCAATGGCCTGTTCCTGCCCGCCTGGAAACTGTCGACGGTCAAAGCGCCGGTCCGGGAAGGGCTTGGCCGCGTCCTGCGCGACAGGCGTTTTGTCACCTATGTGTTGACCCTGACGGGCTATTACATGCTGGCTGTGCAGGTCATGCTGATGCTGCCGATCATGGTTAACGACATTGCGGGCACGCCTGCAGCCGTTAAATGGATGTACGCCATCGAAGCCTGCCTGTCGTTAACGCTGCTTTATCCGATTGCCCGCTGGAGCGAACGGCATTTTCGTCTGGAGCATCGCCTGATGGCCGGGCTGCTCCTGATGACGCTGAGCATGATGCCGATCGGTCTGGTGAACTCTCTCCAGCAGCTGTTTACGCTGATTTGCACGTTCTATATTGGCTCAATCATCGCCGAGCCTGCCCGCGAAACGCTGAGCGCCTCGCTTGCGGATGCGCGTGCGCGCGGCAGCTATATGGGTTTCAGCCGGCTGGGGCTGGCGCTTGGCGGCGCATTAGGTTACGCCGGTGGCGGCTGGCTGTTTGATGCCGGAAAAGCGTTAAGCCAGCCCGAACTCCCGTGGATGATGCTCGGCGCGGTGGGCTTTATGACGCTCCTTGCCCTGTGGTGGCAGTTCAGCCAGAAACGCAGCGCGAGCGGAATGCTCGAGCCTGGCGCGTAGCCTTTCCCTCGGGCGGGAGCTCCTCCCGCCCCACTTCTCAGTTTTTTCTGCTGGTTTCTGCCAATTCACACTGACATACTGGCGCAACAGGACAGAAGCGCCGATTTTTCGTTGAGGAACACTATGAAGAAAATTGTCTTTGCCGCGGCATTAGTTGTCAGCGGCCTGCTGGTTGGCTGTAACCAGCTCACGCAATATACCGTCAGTGAACAGGAAATTAATCAGGCGCTGGAAAAACATAACAATTTCTCTAAAGATATTGGCGTGCCGGGGCTGGCGGACGCGCATATCGTCCTTACGAACCTGACCAGCCAGATCGGACGTGAAGAGCCAAACAAAGTCACCCTTGCCGGTGATGCGGATCTCGATATGTCCTCCCTCTTTGGCAATCAGAAAGCCAACATCAAGCTCAAGCTGAAGGCACTCCCTGTTTTCAATAAAGAGAAAGGGGCAATTTTCCTGCAGGAGATGGAGGTCATCGATGCGCAGGTGTCTCCGGATAAAATGGCGCCGGTTCTGCAAACCCTGATGCCCTATCTGAACCAGTCGCTGCGAAATTACTTTAACCAGCAGCCCGCGTACGTCTTAAGCGAAGACAAAAGCAAGGGTGAAGCTCTGGCGAAAAAATATGCAAAAGGTATAGAGGTGAAACCGGGAGAAATTATCATTCCTTTCACCGATTAACCTGAAGGGCGCTGCGGCGCCCTTTTTTTTACGGAAAAGTGTGCAAACGAAAACGTTTCCGCTTATGATTTGTGTCCGGCAAAAACAGCCATCTTATGACTGATTCCTGACAAGCCGGAGCTTCCATGACTGCACAACCCCAGGTTCTTAAAATCCGCCGCCCTGACGACTGGCATATCCATCTGCGTGATGGCGATATGCTGAAAATCGTCGTGCCTTATACCAGCGAAATTTATGGCCGCGCGATTGTCATGCCTAACCTGGTTCCACCAGTCACCACCGTCGATGCCGCGATTGCCTATCGCCAGCGCATCCTGGATGCCGTTCCTGCGGGACACGATTTCACCCCGCTGATGACCTGCTATCTTACCGACTCGCTGGATCCGAACGAAGTGGAGCTCGGGTTTAACGAAGGCGTATTTACGGCGGCGAAACTCTACCCGGCAAATGCCACCACCAACTCCAGCCACGGCGTCACCAGCATTGATGCCATCATGCCGGTTCTGGAACGTATGCAGAAACTGGGCATGCCGCTGCTGGTCCATGGTGAAGTCACGCATGCCGAGATTGACATCTTCGATCGTGAAGCCCGCTTTATCGAGACCGTGATGGAGCCTCTGCGCCAGCGCCTGCCCGCGCTTAAAGTGGTCTTTGAGCATATCACCACCAAAGACGCGGCAGAGTATGTGCGCGACGGCAACGATCTTATCGCCGCCACCATTACGCCACAGCACCTGATGTTTAACCGTAACCACATGCTGGTGGGCGGGGTACGTCCTCACCTGTACTGTCTGCCTATTCTCAAGCGCAACATCCACCAGCAGGCGCTGCGCGAGTTGGTCGCCAGCGGGTTCTCCCGCGCGTTCCTCGGCACCGATTCCGCACCTCACGCCCGCCACCGCAAAGAGGCGAGCTGCGGCTGTGCAGGCTGCTTCAACGCGCCAACGGCACTGGCCAGCTACGCGACCGTCTTTGAAGAGATGAACGCGCTCGAACATTTTGAAGCGTTCTGCTCCCTTAACGGCCCGCGCTTCTACGGCCTGCCGGTCAACGACACCTTCATCGAACTGGAGCGTAAAGCGAGCCACGTTGAGGAGTCCATTGCGCTGACGGATGACACTCTGATCCCATTCCTGGCGGGCGAAACCGTTAACTGGACGGTAAAACGTTAAAAAATCAATGCCCCTTGTTGTCAAACCGACAATATACCTGTATAAATAAACAGTATATTACACAGGGGGCATTTATGCGTATTGAAGTCACCATAGCCAAAACAACTGTTCTACCTGCCGGCGCGCTTGATGCACTGGCAGGCGAATTATCCCGCCGTATTAACAACACCTTTCCCGACAACGCGGGTGCCGTAACGGTGCGTTACGCCGCGGCGAACAACCTCTCCGTCATTGGTGCTGCGAAAGAAGATAAAGATCGCATCAGCGAAATCCTGCAGGAGACGTGGGAAAGCGCAGACGACTGGTTTATCACAGATTAACACTGCTCCCTCATTGTGTTTTTTTGCCGGGTCGCCCCGGCTTTTTTTTGTCTAAAAATCCTGCAAGTTCAAATTAATTCGGCATCTTCTTTAAAAATCGTGAACGAGATGGTGTTTTATTGTTCGAACAATCCTAAAAAGCAGAAAAATGTGTTGCCACCTGTTTATTTTTCCCGTTGGAACCCTTATTACTTGGTATACTGAAGATGCTTTCAGAAAAACATGCATTGAACCTCAAAGCCGTTGTCTTCTAACACGCATTAAGGGGGTTATAATGGAAAAGAATAGTGAAGTGATCCAGACCCATCCACTGGTTGGCTGGGATATCAGTACCGTAGATAGCTACGATGCGCTGATGCTGCGTTTGCACTACCAGACCCCGAATCAACTCAACCGTGAAGAAGCGGAAGTTGGACAGACGCTGTGGCTAACAACAGACGTCGCCCGTCAGTTTATTTCTATTTTAGAGGCAGGTATTGCAAAAATAGAATCTGGCGACTATCAGGAAAATGAGTATAAACGGCACTAAGCTTATGCCCACTTTTCTCTCTACAGGCACCCTCGCGGTGCCTTATTTATTTCTCCCTTGTCTAACCCCGCGTTGTTAATTACTCTGCTAACAAAACATCAGGTTACGAGATGCATATGAGATACGACTTAATCATTATTGGTAGCGGCTCCGTGGGTTCCGCTGCCGGTTATTACGCAACACAGGCAGGTCTGAAGGTCCTGATGATCGATGCCCACCTCCCTCCTCATTCGGAGGGTAGCCATCATGGCGATACCCGCCTCATCCGCCATGCGTATGGAGAAGGCGAGCGCTATGTCCCGCTGGTGCTTCGCGCCCAGACGCTGTGGGACGAACTGGCGAAACAGACCGAAGATCGCATTTTCGAACGTACCGGCGTTATCAACCTGGGCCCGGCCCAGTCTGAATTTCTCGCAGGCGTCGAGCGCAGCGCGAAAGCCTTTAATCTGGACGTTGAGAAGCTGGACGCGACCGGCATTACCGCGCGCTGGCCTGAAATTACCGTCCCGGAGGATTACATTGGCCTCTATGAAGCCCACTCCGGCGTGCTGCATTGTGAAACGGCGATCAAAACCTGGATCGATCTTGCCGCGAAAGCCGGCTGTGCGCAGCTGTTTAACTGTCCGGTGGAGGCCATCACCCATGACGAGAATGGCGTCACGGTAACGACTCTTGACGGCGACTATTCAGCGTCCCGCCTGCTCGTCAGCGCAGGAACCTGGGTCACGCGCCTGCTGCCGGAACTGCCAATCCAGCCGGTGCGCAAGGTCTTCTCCTGGTTCCAGTCGGATGGCCGCTACAGCGCGCAGAATAAATTCCCGGCATTTACCGGCGAATTGCCGAATGGCGATCAGTTCTACGGTTTCCCTTCCGAGAAAGACGCGCTGAAAATCGGTAAACACAACGGTGGCCAGGCTATCTCCACCCCTGAAGAGCGTAAGCCTTTCGGCGCCTTTCCGCAGGATGGTTCAGAAGCCTTCACGTTCCTGCGTACTATTCTTCCGGGCGTCGGCGGCTTGCTGTATGGCGCGGCCTGTACCTACGACAACACCCCGGATGAAGACTTTATCATTGATACGCTGCCCGGGCATGACAACGTCCTGCTGATTACCGGGCTGAGCGGCCACGGCTTTAAGTTTGCTTCCGTGCTGGGCGAGATCGCCGCGCAGTTCGCCCAGGGTATTGCATCGCAGTTTGATCTGACGCCCTTCTCCCTCTCGCGTTTTAACGGATAATCCGCCACGGGCTCCGGAGGTTTCGGGGCCCGTTTCATTCACACTGCATTACGGGGCGTTATGCGCAGGATCGTTAACTTTCTGATGAATAATATTCGCGAGCATTTCATGCTCTACATCTTATTGTGGGCGCTGCTGGCCATTATTGATTTTGTTTACATTGTATTTTACTGAAAAGCCTTACTGACAATAATTGACGTTAATTTATCTTTATTGAAGCTCACCATTTCGCTTGCACGAAGAGATTGAATTAGCTTTAGCGATCCTTTTCAAAATTGCTGAAATAAATAAAATAAAAATTAATAGACAATTATTTCAGTTGCAATATCCCGCCTTCCCGTTCATTTTTACTTTCCGGTTAATTTGAAAATGGACATTCTGATGCAATTGCGTAACTCCTCCCGGCGCTACGGAATAATATCCATAGGTTTGCACTGGATATTTGCTCTTGCCGTCTACGGTATGTTTGGACTTGGACTCTGGATGGTCACGCTCAGCTATTATGACGGCTGGTATCACCAGGCACCGGAGTTGCATAAAAGCATTGGCGTTCTCCTGATGCTGGGGCTGGTCTTCCGCGTGATCTGGCGACATATTTCCCCGCCGCCCGCCGCGCCAAAAACTCACAGCAAATTTACCCGCGTCAGTGCCGTTGCCGCGCATATCGCGCTCTATGCGCTGCTCTTCGCCATTCTGATTAGCGGCTACCTTATCTCGACGGCGGACGGTAAGCCGATTAGCGTTTTTGGCCTGTTCGAGGTTCCGGCAACGCTTAGCGATGCCGGGGCGCAGGCCGACACGGCGGGGGTTGTTCACCTCTGGCTTGCCTGGAGCGTGGTGATCCTCTCCGTGCTGCACGGGCTTGCCGCCCTCAAACACCATTTTATTGATAAAGACGATACGCTAAAGCGCATGCTTGGCCGCTCGTCAGTTGACTCTGGAGCATAAAATGAAAAAACACCTGCTGGGTATCGCCCTGGGTTCTCTGTTATTCACCGCCGGTTCCGCCGTGGCGGCGGATTATAAAATTGATAAAGAGGGCCAGCACGCTTTCGTCAATTTCCGTATTCAGCACCTGGGCTACAGCTGGCTGTACGGCACCTTTAAGGATTTTGACGGCACGTTCACTTTTGACGAGAAAAATCCCGCGGCCGATAAAGTCAATGTGACGATTAATACGAACAGCATCGACACGAACCACGCAGAGCGCGATAAACACCTGCGCAGTGGGGAGTTCCTCAACGTCGCGAAATTCCCGCAGGCGACCTTCACTTCTACTGAGGTGAAGAAAGACGGTGATAAACTGAATATTACCGGCAACCTGACGCTTAACGGCGTAACAAAACCGGTCACGCTTGATGCTAAATTACTGGGTCAGGGTGACGATCCGTGGGGCGGTAAACGCGCAGGTTTTGAAGCGGCGGGTAAAATTCACCTGAAAGATTTTAATATCACAACGGATTTAGGTCCGGCGTCTCAGGACGTTGAGCTGATTATTTCCGTTGAAGGTGTACAGCAGAAATCATAATAGATTCGCCCGGCAGGCTTTCGCCGTGCCGGGCGTTATTATCATTCCGGGTCAGGGATACCCAGTTTGGTATTCAGACGGCCGCGTGATTTATTGAAAATCTTGTTGCCGTTTTCACGTCCTGCGCGACGGCGACGCTGCTCTTCTTCCGGCAGGATGCTCTCTTCGCTGCACAGTTCGCTACAGCAGCCGTTAAACTTCTCGGCACAGGCCGGGCACTGAATGAACAGCAGATGACACCCGTCGTTTTTGCAGTTGGTGTGGGTATCGCACGGTGCGCCGCACTGGTGGCACTGAGCAATAACGTCTTCCGAGATACGCTCACCCATACGCTCGTCAAAGACAAAGTTTTTCCCGATAAAGCGCACCGGTAAACCCTGCTCGCGGGCGCGGCGGGCGTACTCGATAATGCCGCCTTCAATATGCCAGACCTTATTAAAGCCGTTGTGCTTCATCCACGCGCTGGCTTTCTCACAGCGGATACCGCCGGTGCAGTACATAACGATCTTTTTATCTTTATGTTCCTGCATCATCTCAACCGCTTTGGGCAGCTGCTCGCGGAAGGTGTCGGCCGGGATTTCCATCGCGTTCTCGAAATGCCCCACTTCGTACTCATAGTGGTTACGCATATCAATGAACACGGCATCCGGATCGTCCAGCATCGCATTCACTTCCGCGGCCTTCAGATATTCACCGACATCCGCCGGGTTAAACTCGGGATCGTCGATACCGTCCGCCACGATGCGCTCACGCACCTTCATGCGCAGCACCCAGAAGGATTTCCCGTCATCGTCCAGAGCAATGTTCAGGCGCAAGCCGTCGAGGGCCGGATCGAACTGATAAAGCACGTCGCGGAAGGCGCTGACTTTGCTTTCCGGTACGCTAATTTGCGCGTTAATGCCTTCACGGGCAAGGTAGACGCGGCCAAAGACGTTCAGGGCCGTGAACGCCTGATAAAGCGCATCGCGGGTCGCCTGCGGATCGTCGATCGTGAAGTATTTATAGAAAGAGATGGTTGTGCGCGGTTCGGTTTCAGCCAACATACGCGCTTTCAACATCTCATTCGACACGCGGTTGTGTAACACTGGCATGGTGTACAGTCCTGGAATCGTTAGAGAGAATTAAAAATCGGTCGGCATCATATAGCAAACAAAACCAATTTACATCCACACAATTTACGCTACATTTCACACACCCTGATTAATCAGGCTTAACAATTGCTGTATTCGTGCACGCTTCGAAAGCAGATATTTTGGCTATGTCTCAAAAAATGAGACACTAGCAAAACAGGACGTTTGAACACAGGAAAGACATGACCCAGTTACCAAAATTTACTGCCGCCCTTTTGCATCCCCGCTATTGGTTGACCTGGCTTGGCATCGGCTTTTTATGGCTTCTGGTACAGCTTCCCTACCCTGTTATTTTTCGGTTGGGTAAATTTCTGGGCCGTTTCGCACAGCTGTTTATGAAGCGTCGCGCCAGAATTGCGTACCGCAATCTTGAGCTCTGTTTTCCGCAGATGAGCGAGCCAGAGCGTCACGATATGGTCGCGAAGAATTTCGAATCCGTCGGGATGGGGCTTATGGAGACCGGCATGGCGTGGTTCTGGCCGGACAAACGCATGGCCCGCTGGAGCGAGGTGACGGGAACCGGCATGGAGCCTGTGCATACGCTTCAGGCCAACCAGACGGGCGTTTTGCTGATCGGCGTCCATTTCCTGACGCTGGAAATCGGGGCGCGCATGTTCGGCATGCAGGCGCCGGGCATTGGCGTTTATCGTCCTAACGATAACCCGGTCATCGATTTAATCCAGACCAACGGCCGCATGCGCTCCAACAAAAGCATGATCGACCGTAAGGATCTGAAGGGGATGATCCGCGCGCTGAAATCCGGTGAAGTGGTCTGGTATGCCCCCGACCACGACTATGGCCCACAGGCCAGCGTATTTGTTCCCTTCTTCGCCGTTGAAGAGGCCGCCACAACGACCGGTACCTGGATGCTGGCGCGGATGTCCAAAGCCGCCATCGTGCCTTTCGTCCCTCGCCGTAAGCCGGATGGTTCAGGCTACGAGCTGATGATGCTGGAGCCGGAGCTTGCGCCGCCGCTCGACGATGCGGAAACCACCGCACGCTGGATGAACAGCGTTGTGGAGAAGTGCATCATGCTGGCGCCCGAACAGTACATGTGGCTGCACCGCCGCTTTAAAACGCGGCCACAAGGCACGCCGTCCCGCTATTAATCCTCATGCGGTCCTCAGGGCCGCATGCCGTTTTAGCTTTAAAAGCTCCTCGTCATTGCGGCAATCATAACCCCGGCGCATAATTAGCAGGCTTATTACTTTATGCTTCAGGTGCTCTGCACCTCATTATGCGGATAGTTATGTCACCCTCAGATGCCCCCATAAACTGGAAGCGTAACCTCGCGGTTGCGTGGCTTGGCTGTTTTCTTACCGGCGCGGCCTTTAGCCTGGTTATGCCCTTCCTGCCGCTCTACGTCGAACAGCTAGGCGTGACGGGCCACAGCGCGCTCAATATGTGGTCCGGTCTGGTATTCAGCATCACGTTTCTCTTTTCCGCGATGGCCTCGCCCTTCTGGGGCGGCCTTGCCGATCGCAAGGGGCGTAAAATTATGCTGCTGCGTTCGGCGCTGGGGATGGCCATTATCATGGCGCTGATGGGCGTGGCGCAGAACGTCTGGCAGTTTCTGATCCTGCGTGCGCTGCTGGGCCTGTTGGGTGGATTTATTCCCAACGCGAATGCCCTGATTGCCACGCAAATTCCCCGCCATAAAAGCGGCTGGGCGCTGGGCACGCTCTCAACCGGTGGCGTGAGCGGTGCCCTGCTGGGACCGCTGGCCGGGGGATTACTGGCGGATAACTACGGCCTGCGCCCGGTCTTCTTTATCACCGCCAGCGTGTTGTTCCTGTGCTTTATCGTCACCCTGCTCTGTATCCGGGAAAACTTCACGCCTGTCGCCAAAAAAGAGATGCTTCACGCCAGAGAGGTGCTGACCTCGCTCAAAAATCCCAGACTGGTGCTGAGCCTGTTCGTGACGACAATGATTATCCAGGTGGCTACCGGGTCGATTGCCCCTATTCTGACGCTGTACGTTCGCGACCTGGCGGGTAACGTCAGCAATATTGCGTTCATCAGCGGGCTGATTGCCTCCGTACCCGGCGTGGCGGCGCTGCTGAGCGCCCCGAGACTGGGTAAACTGGGAGACCGGGTGGGTCCGGAGAAAATCCTGATCTCCGCGCTGGTGATCTCCGTCCTGCTGCTTATCCCGATGTCGATGGTGCAGGCTCCGTGGCAGCTGGGCTTACTTCGCTTTTTGCTGGGAGCCGCCGACGGCGCGTTGCTTCCCGCCGTACAGACCCTGCTGGTTTACAACTCCACGAACCAGATTGCCGGGCGTATTTTCAGCTATAACCAGTCATTCCGCGATATCGGTAACGTCACCGGACCGCTGCTCGGAGCCGGGATCTCCGCCAGCTTCGGTTTTCGCGCCGTCTTTATCGTGACGGCGGGCGTCGTGTTGTTCAATGCCATTTATTCATGGTTCAGTTTATCCCGCGCGCTGCGGCCCGTAACGGAATAAGACGAACGCCTGACAGCTTATTTTCGCATTCATACTTGCAGAATCTTATATTCAGCTATTCTTTCCCTGAAACCTTCTGGAAAACAGGGAGACACCAATGACCATGTACGCCACGCTGGAAGAAGCTATTGATGCCGCTCGTGAAGAGTTCCTCGCCGACAACCCCGGCGTTGAAGAAGAAGATGCTGACGTGCAACAGCTTAATATCCAAAAATACGTTCTGCAGGATGGAGATATTATGTGGCAGGCCGAATTCTTTGCCGATGAAGGTGAAGAAGGGGAATGTTTGCCGATATTAAGTGGTGAAGGTGCGCAGGCCGTCTTTGATGGCGACTATGACGAAATCGAACTTCGGCAGGAATGGCTGGAAGAGAACACCCTGCACGAGTGGGATGAGGGTGAGTTTCAGCTCGAGCCGCCGCTGGATACGGAAGAAGGTCAAACCGCAGCCGATGAGTGGGACGAGCGTTAATTTACGCTATTCGTAAGGGCCGTGGCTGGCGTCGATCGGCAGCAACAGCGTGTCGAAAATCAGCGAGAACGGCAGATCGAGCACGGTCAGGTAGCGCCATGCGGAATCACGAAGATCCCATTTCACGCCCGGGTAATACTGATTTCCGTGGCCTTGCCCTGGAATGGTGCGACTGATGATACTGCCGCAGCCGCTGAGCAGGCATGCCACCATAACGACGATGATTATTCTCATCTTTAACCTCTAAAAAAATACCGGCGATTAAGCCGGTATTTTATCTGGCGGGTGGCGATTCGCTTACCCGCCCCTTCTTAACAACTTACTTCGCCTTCAGCGCGAGCGGGTTCAGCTTCACGTCCTTATAGTAGTTCACCCACGAAGAGTATTTCTCCGGAGCGGACCACACGCGGTAGTGAAGACGCGCCATTGTCACCGGGTCGCTCAACAGTACCAGACGACGGTCGCGGTTGAGTTTTTCCGGGGTCTCGTTAAGCGCCTGCTCAACGTGACGATCGCGGGCAATCTCAAGCACCTGGCTGGCGCGGTGACGCGCCGTCGCCATTGCCGTTGCCAGGGCGTTGAATGACGGGTTAAACACGGCGTGCATGAAGCCGTCATCCAGCGAGCGACTGCGGTTCTGTTCCAGGTAACGATCGGTATCCACCAGCACCTGCGGCGGGGAATACTCTTCCGGGATCAGGAACAGTTTCCAGCGTTTGGTTCGCAGCCCCACCGTTGAACGGCTGGAAATCACGGAAACAAACGGCGACAGGATCAGCGAGAAGACAATCGGCGCCAGCCAGAACAGGAAGCGCAGATCCAGCCAGGCCATCCCGGCCGCCCACACCAGACCCAGCAGCAGCTGAGAACCGTGGCGCATAAAGGCTTCACCCCACGGAGTGGAGTCATCATCACGCTGCGGTGAGTTCCAGACCACTTCCCAGCCCAGGAACGCACTGACCACAAAAACGGTGTGGAACAGCATACGTACCGGCGCCAGCAGGACGGAGAACAGCACTTCCAGCAGCAGTGAAAGGGTTACGCGGAAGAAACCGCCGTACTCTTTCGAGCCTTTGCACCAGATCAGAATGATACTGAGCAGCTTAGGCAGGAACAGCAGCACCATGGTGGAGGCAAACAGCGCAATCGCCAGCTCCGGACGCCACTGCGGCCACACCGGGAACAGCTGCCGCGGTTGCAGGAAGTATTGCGGCTCCGTCAGGGCATGAACCACCTGTAAGGCAGTCGACAGCGCCAGGAACATAAACCACAGCGGTGCAGAGAGATAGGACATCACGCCGGTCAGGAATACCGCTCGGTGAACCGGGTGCATCCCTTTTACCAGGAACAGACGGAAGTTCATCAGGTTACCATGACACCAGCGGCGGTCACGCTTGAGCTCGTCCAGAAGGTTCGGCGGCAGCTCTTCGTACGATCCCGGCAGGTCGTAGGCAATCCAGACGCCCCAGCCAGCACGACGCATCAGCGCCGCTTCTACGAAGTCGTGCGACAGAATAGAACCGGCAAACGAACCCTCACCCGGCAGCGGCGCCAGCGCACAGTGCTCAATGAACGGCTTCACGCGGATAATGGCGTTGTGGCCCCAGTAGTGCGATTCACCCAACTGCCAGAAGTGCAGACCCGCCGTAAACAGCGGCCCGTAAACACGGGTGGCGAACTGCTGGCAGCGCGCATACAGCGTGTCCATACCGGACGCTTTTGGCGAAGACTGAATGATACCCGCGTTAGGGTTGGCTTCCATCAGGCGCACCAGACCGCTCAGGCAGTCTCCGCTCATGACGGAATCAGCATCCAGCACCACCATGTAGCTGTACTGGTTACCCCAGCGACGGCAGAAGTCATCGATGTTACCGCTTTTACGCTTCACACGACGACGGCGGCGGCGGTAGAAGATCTGGCCTTCGCCCTGCACTTCTGCAATCAGCTCCATCCACGCTTTTTGTTCCGCAACGCAGATATCCGGGTTGTAGCTGTCGCTCAGGATGTAAACGTCGAAATGCTCCGCGTTGCCGGTCGCCTTCACGGACTCCCAGGTCGCACGCAGGCCCGCAAATACGCGGTCAACGTCTTCGTTACAGATAGGCATAATCAGCGCGGTACGGTGCTCGGGATTGAGGGGTTCATCCCCGACCGTTGACGCTGAAATGCTGTATTTGTCACGCCCCATGAGCAGCTGCAGGAAGCCCATCAGCGCGGTCCAGAAACCGGCCGAGACCCAGCAGAAGAGGACCGCGAACAGCAGGAGAATGCCGCTCTGCAGGATATACGGCAGCAGCTGCATGAAGGAGACCCAGAGATCCTGGCCCATCATGTCCGTCGGATTGATAAACGCCCAGCCCTGGTAAGGCAGGATAGTTTTCATGTACCAGGTCGCGACGACCGTCTGCGCAAGCGTCAGAAGCAGCAGGATATAGCGACGGATTGTCCCGACGGTACGCCATTTCTGTTCGGACGCCTGCTCTTCTTTCGTCAGGCGCGACAGATAGCGCGGCGTCACATCACGCCCGCGCAGGCGATCCCAGAAGCGACCCACCGGGTTGGTGCGCCATGGATCGGGGAACATAGAGGAACGCGTAGCCTTCGGCATCGCCTGAAGCTGATCGCGTCCTTCATCGTCTTTAATCAACTGCCCTTCCGCCAGCGAGTCCGGCCAGGCCTGCTCCAGACGCGCCTTGACTGACCCAAGCGGCGTATCATCATCACGGGAAAACGTATGATGTTCACCATCCAGCGCGGTGTGAACCGCGCGGATGTCGCTCTTTGGCAGTGCCGCTTTTTCGATATCCGTCAGCGGCATGGCATCAATATATTCAGATGTATTATTCATTGGCAGGTAGCTGATAGCTCCAGGTTTCACTCAGCGGCTGATCGTTACTGACCAGCGCAGCACGCATTTCTGTGGTCTGTTTCGGATCTTTCACTTTCACGCGCAGGGTCAGACGCCAGCCTTTGGTTACCGGGTTGTAACGCACGGTATTCTCAACGATTTCACCGTTATCACCGATGCTGGCCTGAGCGGCAACGGCGGTGTCCGGTGACAGTTTCTTCATATCCTGGCCTGTGAAGTCCACGACAAACGCCACGGTACCGTCAGGCTGACGGATAAGATTAGACTGCTTCACATCACCCGTTGAGCGGCGAGTCTGCATTACATACGCGTTATCCGGCGCATGCAGCTTATCTTCGTCGCGGCTGAAGGTAATGGTGTACTTGAAGTTCATCTCTTTACCGGCTTCCGGCAGCTGATCCGGCGTCCAGTAAGCGACGATGTTATCGTTGGTTTCGTCGTTGGTTGGAATTTCTACCAGCTCGACCTTGCCTTTACCCCAGTCACCGTTTGGCGTGACCCAGGCGCTTGGACGCTGGTCATAGCGATCGTCCAAATCTTCAAAGCGGGAGAACTGACGACCACGCTGCAGCAGGCCAAAACCTTGCGGGTTTTCCATTGCGAAGCTGCTAACCGCCAGATGTTTCGGGTTATTCAGCGGACGCCAGATCCACTCACCGTTGCCGGCATGAATAGACAGACCGTTGGAGTCATGCAGTTCCGGGCGGAAGTTGGTTGCCGGTGACGGCTGGTTCGGCCCGAACAGGAACATACTGGTCAACGGCGCAACGCCCAGCTTGCCCACTTTATCACGCAGGTAAACCTTGGACTGCACGTCAACTACCGTGTCACGACCCGGCATAATCACAAAGCGATAGGCACCGGTTGCACGCGGGGAATCCAGGAGTGCATAAATGGTCAGACGCTTATCCGTTGGTTTTGGACGTTCAATCCAGAACTCACGGAAACGAGGGAACTCTTCACCTGATGGCAGCGCGGTATCAATAGCCAGACCGCGCGCAGAAAGCCCGTACACCTGCCCCGCGCCAATGACGCGGAAATAGCTGGCTCCAAGCATGCTGACGATTTCGTCGTTTTTATCTTTGCTGTTGATTGGGTAAAGCACCTTAAAGCCTGCGAAGCCCAGGTCTTTCACCGTATCTTTGTCGTGTTGCACATTGCCAAAATTGAAGTAATCCGGGCTGTACTTGATCTTACGTACCGCGGTTGCCGTCACTTCATTGATGGCAACAGGCGTGTCGAAGTACATACCCTGATGATAAAATTCAAGCTTGAACGGGGTTTTAATATTGCTCCAGTACGCTTTGTCGTGATTGAACTGGATCTGCTGATAGTCCGCATACTTCATGTCGCGGAAAACGGAGGGCAAGTTACTTTTCGGCGCTTCGTAGCTCTTGCCTGCCATCGATTTTGCCTGTTTTGCGACATCGTCGATGTTAAAGGCCAGTGCCGATGAGGTATACAGTGATAACACCACTGCAGCACCCAACCAACGCATTTTCATCATCTGTGGTTTATGTTTCATAATAAGTAAGCACTTCCCCCTTTGTGTGCTTATATCGATCCGATCCATTTTAATGGAAACTCAGGCAATCCGACAACATTATCACTGCTTTGTTCAGCTGCTGGCTCATGGATTAAGCAAATGAAAGAACCCGCTATTCACTTTGCGTGCTTATCCTGGAGACAGGGTGTCGGTCTTGGTGTAGGGTTGGCTTCGAATGTAACCATTATGAGTCTTAGGGATAAGACGAAAAGTCTGAGAATGCACAACGTTATATGAGCACAACACCAACAGAACGTGAATATTTCCTCGACTCGATCAGGGCCTGGCTGATGCTATTGGGGATCCCCTTTCACATTTCACTGATTTACTCCAGCCACACCTGGCATGTGAATAGCCAGATGCCCTCCTGGTGGCTGACGCTGTTTAATGACTTTATTCACGCCTTCCGTATGCAGGTGTTCTTCGTCATATCCGGCTATTTTTCTTACATGCTGTTTCTGCGATACCCCCTCAAGCGCTGGTGGAAAGTGCGCGTAGAGCGCGTGGGGATCCCCATGCTCACCGCAATTCCACTGCTGACGCTGCCTCAGTTCATTATGTTGCAATACGTCAAAGGCAAAGCGGAGAACTGGCCAAATCTGTCGCTGTATGAAAAGTACAATACGCTGGTCTGGGAGCTGGTGTCTCACCTGTGGTTCCTGCTGGTCCTTGTGGTGCTCACAACGGTGAGCCTGTTGATTTTCAGCCGCCTGCGCCACCGTCTGAGTACAAAAGCCGACACCTTCTTCGCCAACGTTACGATGGGCAAATTGTCAGTGCTCTTCTTGCTGTTGGGGATTGCCTATGCCGCCGTGCGCCGAACGCTGCTTATCGTCTACCCGCCGATTTTGAGCGACGGGTTATTTAATTTTGTGGTGATGCAGTCCCTGTTCTACATTCCATTCTTTTTAATCGGCGCGCTGGCCTTTATTCATCCGAAACTTAAGTCGCTGTTTGTCACCCCGTCACCGTGGTGCGCGCTGGGGGCAAGCCTCGCGTTCGCGGCCTATCTGCTGAATCAGCGCTACGGCAGCGGCGATGCCTGGATGTATGAAACGGAAAGCGTGATCACTATGCTGCTTGGGCTGTGGATGGTGAACGTGGTATTCGCGCTGGGCCACCGCTTGCTGAACTTTAAGTCCAGTCGCGTGACCTACTTCGTTAATGCGTCACTGTTTATCTATCTGGTGCATCATCCGTTGACGCTTTTCTTCGGGGCTTACATCACACCGCACATCGCTTCCAACACGCTGGGTTTTTTTACCGGGCTGGTGTTTGTTGTAGGGGTAGCAATCGTACTCTACGAAATCCATCTGCGGATCCCGCTCCTGCGCTTCCTCTTTTCAGGAAAACCACAGGCAAAAGCCTCATAAATCACGCGGCGCATCCGATGCGCCGCGTTTGCATCAGCTCTCCAGTTCTTGTCTGCGCTGAGTCAGAAGCCGCTGATAAAGATGCGTGGTGTCGTCGTCGAAACAGACAAAAATTACCTTCTCTGGCAGCGGTTTTAACGACAAATAGCGGTAAACCGTTTCTATGGCAATCGTTGCGGCAGCGGCCTTAGGATAACCATACACGCCGGTGCTGATGGCCGGAAACGCCATCGTTTTATAACCATTGTCGGCAGCCAGTCGCAGACAGTTCCGGTAAGCCTCTTCCAGAATACTCGCTTCGTGCTGATCCCCACCATGCCAGACAGGCCCTACGGCGTGAATTACCGCTCTCGCAGGCAGATTGCCCGCCAGCGTAATCACCGCGTGACCGGGAGGACATTCGCCCTGCTGTTGGCGCACGGTTTTACAGGCTTCCAGCAGCTGCGGTCCGGCAGCCCGGTGGATAGCCCCGTCCACGCCGCCCCCTCCCATCAGGGATGGATTGGCCGCATTGACGATGACGTCGACGTGCACTGTCGTAATATCGCCATGAATAATTTCAATTTGCGGTTTCATAAAGCCCCTCTGCAACCCGCCATTTTCTTAAGTGTATCGCAGAGGAGACCGGGAGAAAAAACTATCAGAAAAAATCCTCTTTCACCGCAGGGCGCGAGAACGCGCACTAGCGATACTGGATTTCGACAACCGCGAGCGTTTTTTCAGGATTAAGGTATTTCATATTGAGCGTTGCCAGGTTTGAGTCGCTCACTTTCCCGTTAAGCGCCTCTGTATAGCTGACCATACGCGTTTGCATTACGGTTATTATTTGGACATGACATTGCAATCTGTTGCTTCTGGGGGGCGACTTCACAGGGGTCTGCAACAATAGCACCGCGGAAATGAATGACGCCACCGTCAACAACCGTGGCCGAATAAGCCGGGATACTCAAAGCAGAAACGACCAGACCCAGACCTGCCACGAGTCGAGCAAAATAGTTGTTCATTATAGGTACTCCTCAAAGAAAATCGTCCATGAGGGGTAAACGCGCTTCATTTATTAGGGCAAACGAAGTTTCACGTTACGGAACATAACGACCAGGTCCGTGATATCAGCATAGCTCAACGGTACAGACCCGCCATATTCTCAACATATTGATTTCATGAATGTTTAGAGCGAGCGTTCCGTTGGCGACCACTGTTGTGATAAATGTAGCGATTTACCGTCTGAAACGGTGACAACGATTTTCACCGTGTCTCCCGCGCTAATATTTAAACTCAGGCGCATTAAATCAATCGTCTGATTAGCGGGTATAAAAAGTGTGTTTTGCTGCCGGGAAGAACTTTGTCCCCCCTGCCCTTCTCGTAAAGACACAATCTGAACCTGACAATCACACGACTGCGCCAGAGTGACCTGAGGAATAATGGTGGTCATATTTTCCTGCTGTGACGTTTTGAAGGTGATCTGGCTGGAAAGCGCGGCAAGGAGAATTAAGGTATTCATGATGAACTCCCGAAAAAAAACAGGGCATCAGCCCTGTTTTTTTGTAGCACAGATTTCAGTATCAGTACTGATGAGCTGTCGCGTGGTTACCAAAACCGATCTGGGTCACGTTGACAGTCGAGTTGGAAGCAGTCTGGTCTACGAGTGCACCGTTAAAGCCGCCGGACTGGCTAACGTTCATAACGGATTTTTTACTGTTCCACTGATCAAGTGTCGCACTGTTGCCAAAACCTTTCTGGGACAGGTTGATTTTACTATCATCAGAACCCTGACCAACGTCAGCGCCGTTACCGCCACCTTTCTGGCTAATATTCAGGACAGAATTTCTGGCGTCTGTCTGCAGAGCTACCGCTGAGTTACCGCCACCGTCCTGATAAATATTCAGGGTGGAATTTGGGCCACTGTATCCGCCATGACCATGTCCATGACCCCAGCCGCCCTGATTAATAGAACCCGCCATAGCACTACCAGAAACTACGATTGCTGCAAGCGCTGCCACTTTGAGAAATTTCATGGTAAACCCCCATCGGATTGATTAAAGTCGTCGCCAACGCGCTAATGTTGAATAACGTTAATCGCCATTTGCGACTGTTTCTGCACTACAACTGCGGTTTTCTGCGTACCGTACTGCGTAATATTTGCTCTATTACCCGACCCTTTCTGGATAATTTTCGCGCTATTACCGTATCCATCTTGCGTAATACCTGCATCATTCGCGTTACCGCTCTGATCGATCCAGGCAATATTGTAACCCCCTGATTGATCAACTCTCGCTCTGTTACCTACCCCATCCTGGGATACAATGGATAAGAGTCTTGAACCTTCCTGGCTAACCTCAGCGTTATTGAAAACGCCCCGTTGACCAATAATGGCTGCCTGATTTAGTGATGAAAGACTTAATTCGTTAACCGCAAAGTTATATTCAGAATTTGCCAAATCTGAATTCGCTGCGGTTACAAATCCAGGCGCACCCAGTAATGTAAACATCATAATTAACGATGCGTTTTTCATGTTGTCACCCTGGACCTGGCTATTTAATCGTGCCATAACCCTTTAACAATGTTACTTGTTAAAACGACTCGTATTGTGTTAACGCGTCGTTACGGTGAAGAGTATGTCCGCTGAAACATTTTAAATATCTCACCCACGCGGCTTATTTTTATTTATCGGCTCACCACAAAGTCGTAATTTACCTCAAAAATCACTTTAATCAGGCCAGCTTATATTTTTTATTAAAGGTGTATTGCGGAAGACTTGTACAACGACACGAAGGCTGTCCACGCTTCCTCCCGGGTTGTTTAAACGTAACGGCAGGAGAACATTTTTCTCAACGCGTGACACGAAGCCTCTTTTCTTAAGCCAGACAGTCACTCATTCGTGGGCTTAGAAATTATCTGAAACTCATACTTAATTATCGCTTGACAAAAATAAAAAATAATTTTAAAAATCAAGCTATTAAAAATATTTGTATGATTTTTAAAATCTGTGCATCTCTATTTATGTGTACAACTTTCTCATCAATTATTGCCATTCCAAACAACCTAATTTCACAAATTAATATTGATTTTTACATCCTGTTACATGTTTAACACTTGCTTTAAACTTCGTAAAAGCTAGATTGAAATTAGATGTACGAAATTGGTTTTATATTTACCTCCCTGTGGAGGTTATGGTCTGATTCTACACACAGCAGTGCAACATCTGTCAGTACTTCTGGTGTCCTCTTTTAAACAGGAGGACAGCTGCCAGGTGCCAAAAAAAAAGTGGGGTTTCATCATGTATAATGAAGTCCATAGTTTACATGGTCATACATTACTGTTGATCACAAAACCTTCTTTGCAAGCGACAGCTTTATTACAACATTTAAAGCAATCATTATCACTGAACGGGAAATTGCATAATATTCAACGTTCTTTTGATGATATTGCACCTGGCAGCATCATTCTTTTCGATATGATGGAAGCTGATAAAAAGCTTATCCATTACTGGCAAGATATTTTAAGCAGGAAAAACAATAATATCCGCGTGCTATTGTTGAATACGCCTGATGAATATCCTTTCAGAGATATTGAAAGCTGGCCGCATATCAATGGCGTGTTCTACGTCACGGAAGAAGAAGACCGGGTAGTAGAGGGGCTGCAAGGTATATTGCGCGGAGAGTGTTATTTTTCGCAAAAGCTTGCCAGCTATCTCATCACGCACTCCGGAAATTATCGCTATAACAGCTCAGAGTCAGCCCTGCTCACGCACCGTGAGAAAGAGATCCTGAACAAGTTACGCATTGGTGCTTCAAATATTGAAATCGCCCGTTCGTTATTTATCAGCGAAAATACGGTAAAGACGCACCTTTATAATCTTTTCAAGAAGATAGCTGTGAAAAACCGAACTCAGGCTGTTTCGTGGGCAAACGATAACCTCAGGCGTTAATCACATGAAGCGCACGTTGAGTTGGATCGCCGCAGCGAGTTTCCTGCTCGCTGCCGGGAATCTGAGGGCCGTCGAGGTCGAAGTTCCCGGATTGTTAACAGACCACACTGTCTCATCGGTCGGGCACACTTTTTACCGTGCCTTCAGTGACAAATGGGACAGTACCTACACGGGTAATATAACAATCAACGAGCGGCCCAGTGCACGATGGGGAAGTTGGATAACAATAACGGCTAATCAGAACGTTATTTATCAAACGTTTTTATTCCCGACCAAAATAGACTTCGATAAAAACGTCGTCTTAGCACTGGAACAATCAGAAGACGCTATTAATCGCCTGCAAATAGATAAAGCCCTATTAAGCACCAGCGATTTAGCAAAAGACGAGTTCTAGCGAACCGATATGCGGAGGCTGTCATGCGTATTGCATATGCAGTTGTTTCGATAATGCTGATAACACCCATCAGCTGGGCCGGAAACATGACGTTTCAGTTCCGTAACCCTAACTTTGGCGGTAACCCTAATAACGGCGCATTCCTGCTGAACGAAGCCCAGGCGCAAAACTCCTATAAGGATCCGAGCTTAAAGGATTTTAGCATTGATACCCCGTCTGCACTGGACAACTTCACGCAGGCCATCCAGTCGCAGATTTTAGGTGGGTTACTGACCAACATTAATACCGGTAAACCCGGCCGGATGGTGACCAACGACTTTATCGTTGATATCGCCAACACGGACGGACAGCTTCAGTTGAACGTAACCGATCGTAAAACCGGAAGAATCTCCACCATTCAGGTTTCCGGTCTACAAAGTAATTCAACTGACTTTTAAACAATAGCTAAATAAGGACAACGATCATGCAGCGCTTCCTGATATTTGTTGCAGTGTGCTTATTGAGCGGTTGTTTAACTGCTCCACCTAAAGAAGCTGCAAAACCTACATTAATGCCTCGGGCCCAGAGTTATCGTGATTTAACGCATTTACCTGCTCCAACGGGGAAAATATTTGTCTCCGTATACAACATTCAGGATGAAACCGGGCAATTTAAACCTTACCCGGCAAGTAACTTCTCCACGGCCGTGCCGCAAAGCGCCACCGCGATGCTGGTTACCGCGCTCAAGGATTCGCACTGGTTTATTCCGCTGGAACGTCAGGGTCTCCAGAACCTGTTGAATGAACGGAAAATCATTCGCGCCGCACAGGAAAATGGTACCGTCGCGGCCAATAACCGAACGCCTCTGGAATCTCTGGCAGCAGCGAACGTGATGATTGAAGGATCGATTATTGGCTACGAAAGTAACGTTAAATCAGGTGGTGCGGGAGCACGTTACTTCGGTATCGGTGCGGATACCCAGTATCAGCTCGACCAAATCGCCGTTAACCTGCGTGTGGTTAACGTCAGTACAGGCGAAGTGCTCTCTTCAGTGAACACCAGCAAAACCATTCTGTCTTATGAAGTTCAGGCTGGGGTATTCCGCTTCATCGATTACCAGCGTTTGCTGGAAGGTGAAATCGGCTACACCTCTAACGAGCCGGTCATGATGTGCCTGATGTCAGCCATTGAAACCGGCGTGATCTACTTAATTAACGACGGTATAGACCGCGGGCTGTGGGATCTGCAAAACAAAGCAGACGTGCAGAACCCGATTCTGGTGAAATACCGCGATATGTCAGTCCCTCCGGAATCCTGACAGGAAGCGCATAAAAAAGGCGAGATGATTATCTCGCCTTTTTTTTATTCGCTCACCGCCGTGATGCTTTGCGCTTTTTCCCGCCGCGACGCCAGCCATAGACCGCTGTTTTTCATGGCATAGCCAAACAGCAATCCCAGCGCCAGGGAGGGAACCACCAGCTTCCAGTCCCCCTGCCCTGCAAAGGTCGCACATGCCCCCATAAAGGTTCCCGGCACAAATGAAAGCAGCAGATGCCTGGCCTGGATGCACATTAAAAAGGCGACGACACCCGTCATGACATATCCCAGGATTTCCAGATGCGGTGCCAGCGCGCTGCCCTTCACGATCACCAGCGCCCAGATAACACCGCTCATCAGCGTGCAGCCAGAGATAAAGAGCCCTTTGACGCCCCCCTGCGGACAGGCGAAATAGGCGGTACAGCCGAGGAACCCGGCCCAGCTGAGCAATCCGAGAGACACGGCAACCCATCCCCAGAGTCCAGAGAGAATACCTGTCGTTATTGCGATACAAAGTAATATGTTCATGGCGCGCATCTTAGCAGAAGCGCACCATAGAAATGAGATCAGCAGCACATTACGTGCAAGTAGGAATGTTGAGTTGCAGAATTTATGTGATCTGAATCACTCTTCGTTTTCTTCTTCCAGCTCATCCCACATTGCCGCGATAGCGTCGCGGGTCAGCGGGGCCAGCGTTCTCCAGAATGGCGAGGTGGCATGCGCTTCGACTTTACCCAGGAATGTCCCGACCCACGGCAGCAGGTACGTTTCGAACAGGGTTTCAATGGCGTCGTTCTCATCATCACCAGCGTTGTCTTCGATCCAGGACGCCGCCAGCAGCAGCGTACCGATATGATCGGCCGGCGTATCGCTCAGCGGCATACCGCGCGTGGAGAGGAACGCGCGGACTTCCGCTTCCGTTGCCCCTTCCTGCCAGGCTGAACGGTATGGCGAAACGCGGCACTCATCGCCGACGAACAGCGCATTGTAGTCCGTCGCGATCTGCTGCATGTCGCAGCTTTTTTGCAGACGTTCCAGTAAATCATCCTGTTCCAGCGGCCAGTTCTGCGCCAGTTTGCCTTCACGAATTAACGTAAAGAGCGGAACCAACAGCGGGTCTTGCGGCTGGCGATAATAGAGCGTACCCAGCACGCGGCAGAGGATGGAAAACTCGTTCATTTTTATGATTCCATTACACAATTAAAGATCGGCAAATTCGGCAATCGGCTCCATTCCGCGCGACTCGAGGAAATCGAGCATGCGGCGTGGGGTCACGTTCAGGATTTGCGCTTCCGGGAAGTTAACATCATTCAGCACTTTCAGGCACTCGCTGAAATCACCCAGCGTAAACGCGGTATGAGAGTCTGATCCCAGCGCCACCATGCCACCCGCGTCACGCACGGCGGCCGCCACGTCGCGACAGTTGGCTTCGCTGCCCTTACGCGAGTGAACAAAGGAGGAGTTATTAATCTCCAGCGCCACGCGGTGCTTCGCTGCCGCCTGCGCGACAGCCTGAATATCAATCGGATACTTCGGGTTACCGGGATGGCTGATAATGTGCACATTGCCGCTGGCAATGGTGGCAATCATCGCCGCGGTGTTGGTGTCTTTATCCTGAGGAGGGAAAACCGGCTCATGGAAACCGGCGAGGATAAGGTCAAGAGACGTCAGCATCGGGCCGGTGCAGTCGATCTCACCGTCGGTATTTTTGATGTTCGCCTCAATGCCGCGCAGTATCCCAATACCGTCCACCAGGCGTGGCCAGATCCGCATATTCACAAAATGCCAGTAGTGCGGCGCATCCGCCATGTCCGGGCCATGATCGGTGATCGCGAACAGCTTGATGCCTTTAAGCTTCGCCTGGGCGATATAATCATGGAGGTTGCTATACGCGTGGGTGCTGGCGACGGTGTGCATATGCAGGTCAACGGGATACATCTCTCTCTCCTCTGCGGTTTTTCCAAAGGATAGCAGTTATCAGCGGCGAATATTAGCAAAAACCCGGCGAACGCCGGGTTTCTCTCAGTAGCCGCGCTGTCTGTCGACCTGTCCGGTGACCGCGTTACCCTTTTCCATTTCGCTGATGGTATGGGATATATACGCCACCGCTTCTGCCGGACGCGTCACGGCAGCCACGTGCGGGGTCATCGCGACGCGTGGATGCGACCACAGCGGGCTTTCCGCGGGCAGCGGCTCACGGCTATAGACATCCAGCATGGCGCCTTTGAGCTTTCCGCTTTCCAGCGCCTTCAGCAGATCGCCTTCCACGACATGGACCCCGCGCGCAAGGTTCATTAAATAGCTCTGCTCGGCTAACTGGTTCAGGAGAGTACTATTGATAATGCCCACCGTTTCGGCGGTATTAGGCAGCAGGTTAATAAGCACACGCGTGCCTTTCAGAAAGGACGGAAGCTCATCCGTTCCGGCAAAGCTCTCTACGCCCGGATAATTCTTGCGGCTGCGGCTCCAGCAGCGTAGCGGGAAGCCCCACGGAGCGAGTGCTTCTGCCACTTTTGAGCCGAGCACACCCGCGCCGAGGATCCCAACGGTAAAATCTTCATGTCGATAATCCGGCAGCGGCTCCCAGTGGGATTGCTGTTTAAAGGCCTGATAATCGTCGAAGCGGCGGAACCAGTGCAGCACCTGGCTCACGGCATACTCCTGCATCTGCTGGCCCATTCCCGTATCTTCGAGACGGAACAACGGAATATTTTCAGGCAGCATTTCTGGGTGCGCTTTCAGTTTACTGAGGATCGAATCAACGCCCGCCCCCAGCGCGAAAACCGCCTTCAGTTTGCGCCCCTGTAGCATCTCAACCGGCGGGTGCCAGACCAGCGCATAATCAGCATGTTCATTATCGCCACGCTTCCACTCGCGTACGCGTGCTCCGGGCAGCGCCGCCGAAAGTGCGTCAATCCAGTAAGCGGTATCAAATGTAGGGTGATAGAAGAGAATATCCATGGTCATTCCTGCCTCTTATTGCACTGTTTTGTTTTCGTTTTCAAGTGGATTGCCAGCATAACAAATTTATCAGGAAACCGCGTTGCTGATAAAAGAGGCGCTTTGTGCACATTTAGGAGTCAGGTTGCTTGAAGTTTGTCTAAACGCGCTAAATTACTGAAAAAGTGAGTTGACGGCAGTTCGGCTTTTCCTTACATTAGCGCCCGTCCCGGCAACAACGGGATGACAATATGGTGAGGTGTCCGAGTGGCTGAAGGAGCACGCCTGGAAAGTGTGTATACGGCAACGTATCGGGGGTTCGAATCCCCCCCTCACCGCCATATTTAAGATGAGAGCTCGTACGAAAGTACGGGCTTTTTTCTTTTATATTCTCCGAAAAGGGGGGATGAGAACCCCCGACCGGGGTTCGACAACTGGCGACAGCCAGTTGGACAGACTGAGAGCGCAGCGAACAGGCTGCCCGTAGGGCGAGCGAAGCGAGTCAATCCCCCCCCTCACCGCCATATTTAAAGAAGAGCTCGCATGAAAATGCGGGCTTTTTTTTTTCGCATGTTGCACGCCTCTGGGGGGATGAGAATCCCCTGGTGCTATATGCAGCTCGGTGCGGCCTGAGCCCCTCACCCTTCCCCTCTCCCCAGGGGAGAGGGAAGTATTACTCTTCCACCATCCGCGCATACTCTTCGGTCAGAAAATCCACCAGCGTCCTGACCGACGGCAGCAGGCCGCGCCGCGAAGGATAAACCGCGTGAATCACTTCCCGCCGGGGTTCCCACGCGTTGAGCACCCGTACCAGTTCCCCTGACGCCAGCTGGTCCTTGACCATCAAAATCGGCAGTTGCACCACGCCGATGCCGGCCATGGCAGCTTCACGTAGCGCCAGCATATCGGTGGTAATCAATCGGGGGTGGTAATGGATCTCCGCTTTGGCACCTCCGGGACCTGACAGCGCCCATTTATGAATATGTTTCCCCTCGTTCATGCTTAACCCGGGCCAGGCACTGAGTTCAGATGGCACAACGGGTTCGCCCAGGCGTTGAATTAAGGCCGGACCGGCGACCAGACAATGACCCCTGTCAGCCAGCACCCTTAAAACCAGGTCGCTGTCATCAAACGGACGCGGGCGTACGCGGATAGCGATATCAACCCCCTCACCCACCAGGTCTACCCGCCGGTTGGTCGCCTCAAGCTGAAGATTGATCCCGGGGTAGCGCGCCATAAATCTGGCCAGCATCGGACCCACGTGGACATGCAACAGAGTTATTGGGCACGTAATTCTGACAACACCGCGCGGTTCAGCCTGCAGTGCCGCAACGGCTTCCTCCGCGGCCTCGGCCTCTACCATCATCGCTTTACAGTGCTGGTAGAAGGTCTGCCCGACCTCGGTCACCGTAAACTGTCGGGTTGTTCGGTGGATAAGCCGCACGCCAAGGCGTTCTTCCAGCTGCGCTATCCGGCGGCTTAGCCTGGACTTTGGCAGATCAAGCGCCCTTCCCGCCGCGGCAAAGCCACCGTAGTCCACCACCTTCACAAACCAGACGAAGTCATTGAGATCCTGCATAAATCCTCATCGTTCCATTTTCAGAACAGTGAATGCCATTTTCACTATCTACCGGGATATTAACTCTGAATATAAGCTAATTACATCAACAGAACATCAGGAGTTAATCATGAAAAACGTAACAGGCGTTTATACCGCTCCCCGCCAGCACTGGGTTGGCGATGGTTTCCCGGTCCGTTCAATGTTCTCTTATCAGACGCACGGCGAGCCGCTGAGCCCGTTCCTGCTGCTGGACTACGCGGGCCCGTACACCTTTCCGGCCGATGGGGCGAAACGCGGCGTAGGCCAACACCCTCACCGGGGTTTTGAAACGGTCACCATCGTCTATTCCGGTGAAGTGGAGCATCGCGATTCTACGGGCAAAGGCGGCGTCATTGGCCCCGGCGACGTGCAGTGGATGACGGCAGGTGCAGGCATTTTGCACGAGGAGTTCCACTCCAGCGCGTTCTCGCAGAAAGGCGGAGAACTGAAAATGATGCAGCTTTGGGTCAACCTGCCGGCCAAAGACAAGATGGCGGCTCCGGGCTACCAGAGCATTACGAAGGATGCGATCCCGACCGTGACGCTACCGGACAACAGCGGTTCGCTGCGGGTCATTGCCGGTCGCTACGAGGCTGTAACCGGCCCGGCGCACACCTTCTCCCCGCTCAACGTCTGGGACATTGCGCTGAACCAGGGAAGCCACCTGACGCTCAATCTGCCCGAAGGCTGGAGCACCGCGCTGGTCGTGCTTGAAGGCAACATCACGGTGAACGGCACAACGCAGGCGGGTGAAGCTCAGCTGGTCGTATTGAGCCAGGAAGGCGACAAACTGCACCTGGAGACGAACAGCGATGCCAAAGTGCTGCTGATGGCCGGCGAGCCGCTGAATGAACCCATCGTGGGCTATGGCCCGTTTGTGATGAACAGTAAAAGCGAAATCAACGAAGCCATTCGTGATTTTAACTCCGGCCGCTTCGGCCAGATCTGAACATAATAAAGGAAAAGATAATGTCTACACCTGCGAATTTTAATGGCACACGTCCGGTTATTGATGTGAACGATGCGGTGATGTTGCTTATCGATCACCAGAGCGGTCTGTTCCAGACCGTTGGGGATATGCCAATGCCGGAACTGCGCGCCCGTGCGGCTGCGCTGGCAAAAATCGCTACCCTGGCGAAGATCCCGGTGATCACCACCGCGTCCGTCCCACAGGGACCGAACGGACCGCTTATCCCGGAGATCCACGCCAACGCGCCGCATGCGCAGTATGTTGCCCGTAAAGGCGAGATCAACGCCTGGGATAACCCGGAGTTTGTGGCGGCGGTGAAAGCGACAGGGCGTAAGACGTTAATTATCGCGGGCACAATCACCAGCGTCTGCATGGCTTTCCCGTCAATCAGCGCGGTGGCGGACGGCTATAAAGTGTTTGCGGTGATTGATGCCTCCGGTACCTACAGCAAAATGGCGCAGGAGATCACCCTGGCGCGCGTGGTGCAGGCCGGCGTGGTCCCGATGGATACGGCGGCGGTAGCCTCCGAGATCCAGCGAACCTGGAACCGTGAGGACGCGGCTGAGTGGGCTGAGGTGTATACCCACATCTTCCCGGCTTACCGGCTGTTGATCGAAAGCTACGGCAAAGCACAGGAAGTGGTTAAAAACAGCGAAGTGCTCGATTCACAGCGTTAATCCTCTGCTCCACGACGTAAAAACCGTGGAGCTGATTAATGCTTAACCGAACAGGCACTAAAGCTGAAAATCTGCTTGACCGTGTTAGCGCAACTCCCTATAGTAGCGCCCCGTTGCCCCCCAAGCGGTCAGGCAGCAAAACAATATGGTGAGGTGTCCGAGTGGCTGAAGGAGCACGCCTGGAAAGTGTGTATACGGCAACGTATCGGGGGTTCGAATCCCCCCCTCACCGCCATATTTAAAGAAGAGCTCGCATGAAAATGCGGGCTTTTTTTTCGCATATTGCATGCCTGCGGGGGGATGAGAACCCCCGACCGGGGTTCGACAACTGGCGACAGCCAGTTGGACAGACTGAGAGCGCAGCGAACAGGCTGCCCGTAGGGCGAGCGAAGCGAGTCAATCCCCCCCGGTACGGACTGAGCCGCCTCACAAAAAAAAGCCCGAACTAATGCCCGGGCTTTTTTATTCGATTACTCAGCTATTCAACTTTGCTGCAGGCTGCTTTCTTTCAAGCGATGAAACCTGTTCAGGCTGAACACCATCCTCATCCTTACGCCCATCAAGCCAGTAATCCGCATTTTTAATTCCCAGCCGAACCGGGTCAAACTGTGGATCCAGCCCCTGCGCATTCTGGATTTCATAATCCTTAAGGCTGGCAAACGCTTTTTTATGCAACAGAACAATGGCAATAATGTTGAGCCACGCCATCAGCCCTACCCCGATATCCCCCAGTCCCCATGCCAGATCCGCGGTGCGAACCGTGCCATATACCGTGGAGGCCATCAGACATAGCTTGAGCAGGAATGTCAGCCATGGACGGTGAATTTTACGGTTAATGAAGGCGATATTAGTTTCGGCAATATAGTAGTAGGCAATAATCGTCGTGAAGGCAAAGAAGAACAGCGCAATGGCAACAAAGTAATTACCAAAGCCTGGCATCATACTTTCCATCGCCGTCTGCACATAGCCAGGACCCGCGGCCACGCCAGCAATCCCGGTATAAAGCGCTGCACCGTCGACGCCCTGGACGTTATACAGCCCGGTGATCAGCAGCATAAACCCGGTCGCGGAGCAGACAAACAGCGTGTCGATGTAGACCGAGAACGCCTGAACCAGCCCCTGCTTCACCGGATGGCTTACTGCCGCCGCAGAGGATGCATGCGGCCCGGTCCCCTGCGCGGCCTCGTTGGAATAGACGCCGCGCTTAACGCCCCACATGATGGCCTGCCCCAGGATGGCACCGAAACCTGCTTCAAGGCCGAACGCACTTTTCCAGATCAGCAGAATAACCGAAGGGAGCTGGTTAATATTAATAGCGATAATCACGCAGGCGACAATAATATACCCCAGCGCCATAAATGGAACGACCATGCTGCTAAAGCTGGCGATCCTTTTCACACCGCCGAATATAATAAAACTTAACAGCACCGCAAGTAATGCCGCCGTAACGTTCGGACTCAGACCAAAAGCAATATCCAGGCTCGCCCCAATCGAGTTTGCCTGCACGCCCGGAAGTAATAATCCGCAGGAGAAAATAGTCACAATAGCAAATAACCATGCGTACCACTTAACGCCTAAACCTTTTTCAATATAAAAGGCAGGACCGCCGCGATATTCGCCGTTAATTTTTTCTTTATAAACTTGTCCCAGGGTGGATTCGACAAATGCGGAGCTGGCACCTAAAAAAGCGACTATCCACATCCAGAAAAGCGCGCCCGGACCGCCAAAGGTAATTGCCGTGGCCACACCGGCGATATTCCCTGTCCCCACGCGGCCTGCCAGCGTCATCGTCAGCGCCTGAAACGACGATACGCCTGCATCGGTAGGACGCCCCTGGAACATCAGGGTAATCATATGTTTGATATGCCGTAATTGCAGGAAGCGACTACGCAGCGAGAAATAGAGGCCGACACCCAGACATAAAAATATTAACGCAGGGCTCCAGATTACACCATTAATAGCACCAACCAGTTCGTTCATGTATGACCCTCAGCGTGATGTTTCAGGGAAAAGGCTCCCCTGTTGTGTTTCTTCTTAGAATTTTGTTCGAACAAGTACGAAACATAGATAACTCACCTGAAGACACCAACTTAATTTTTACTTCGTAGTAATGTTCTGTGACCACATTCACGTTTAATTTTTAACTAACAATTAGCGCGCTCATTATATTCACAGGTATTTTGTGGGTATTATCACTTCATATCACACTTCTGTAAAAAAGAATAAAAACACCCACCCACTTAATAATCGAAATTATTAATTCAGCAATTCGGTGTTTAAATAAGGGGAGTTTCTGTGGAGTATAAACGACGCTTCCCGGCATTACGCCGGGAAGACATTACAGGAAAGAGGTAAAGCGATAATGCTTTACCTTTAGTCGGAATAGACCTGCAGCGTGCGCTGACAGAGCGCTGAACGCACGCAGTCCTCTTTGGTGAAGCGTACCACCCCAATCATCTCATCTTCCTCAAAACGTGACATGGCGTCGCTCAGCCCGGATTTCACGCCGGATGGCAGGTCACACTGGGTAATATCGCCGTTAACGATAACCGTCACGTTCTCCCCGAGGCGCGTTAAAAACATCTTCATTTGCGCAGCGGTCACGTTCTGAGCCTCGTCAAGAATGACGACCGCATTTTCAAATGTACGTCCGCGCATATAGGCGAACGGCGCGATTTCCACCTTGCCAATCTCTGGTCGCAGGCAGTACTGCATAAAGGATGCACCCAGTCGCTTCACCAGCACGTCATAGACGGGCCTGAAGTACGGAGCAAACTTCTCCGAAATATCTCCGGGCAGGAAGCCGAGATCTTCATCAGCCTGCAGTACAGGACGGGTAACAATAATGCGCTCCACGTCCTTATGAATCAGCGCCTCCGCCGCTTTGGCTGCACTAATCCAGGTTTTCCCGCATCCGGCTTCACCGGTTGCAAAGATGAGCTGTTTACTCTCGATAGCATTCAGGTAGTGCGCCTGAGCCTCATTGCGCGCCACAATTGGAGAATTATCACGGCTGTCTCGGGCCATGCCAATTGCTTCTACGCCACTCATCTGCACAAGCGAGGTGACCGATTCTTCTTCACGCTGTTTATGGCTACGTGAATCCCGTCTCAGCACACGTTTTGCTTCGCGACGAGCTTTGATCACTGCTTTTTGTCTTCCCATGGATAGCACCTTGAGTTGTTGGTATTCATCACACGCGCCAGCTTCGGCACGATTATGCGCACGAACATCAGAGGGTTGGCTTCCTTGTAAGCCATTGCTTGCTTTATCGGATAACGATACGGAACAGCTACGCGCACCGTTCTGCACGTCGGTCGAATCAGATTCTTGAGGAAGGGGGGAGAATTTAGTGGTGAGGAAATCGCTGCCGGAGTCTGAGCCTCCGCGCCGGGTGCTGCGGTTGTTATGTTTACCTTGTCCAGTACAGGACGCAACCATTCGCGATCTCCATAGTGATTCAGCATCACTGCCGGGAACTACCGCTGTCTTATCTTAAGTACATCAGGAGTTATCATAAATGCAACATTTATTTTACCTGAATGCAACTTTTAGGACTGTCCCTACAGGTGAAATCAGTCTCATATAGAAATATTACAGAAATATAACAGGAGGATAGTCATATGAAAAAATAATGTCCCCGCGAACGGTTGCGGGGACAATTATCAGGCTTCAATAAGACCTTGAGCGAGGTACGCGTTCCGATCGCGCACGCCCGGCAGGGCAAAGAAATAGCCGCCGCCGATAGGCTTAATGTACTCTTCCAGCGCTTCGCCGTTGAGCCGCTTCTGCACGGTCAGGAAGCCTTTTTCCAGATCGTGCTGATAGCAGACGAACAGCAGGCCCATATCAAGCTGGCCGGCGTTGGTCACGCCGAGCGAATAGCTGTAGCCACGACGCATCATCAGGCTGGACTGCGTCTCTTTGGTGCGCGGATTAGCCAGACGAATGTGGCTGTCCAGCGCGATGGTATCGCCATTGGGATCGCTGGCGTAGTCGGGCACGTCATGCTCGTTCTTCATGCCGAGCGGCGCGCCGCTTTGCTTATCGCGACCAAAGATCGTCTGCTGTTCTTTCAGCGGCGTGCGGTCCCAGAACTCCACGTGGAACTGGATAATCCGTACCGCCTGATAGCTGCCGCCCACCGCCCACGCCGGTTCGCCCCGATCCGCCGTCACCCATACCACGTCTTTCATCAACGCCGCATCGCTGCTGTCCGGGTTGGCCGTACCATCCTTAAAGCCCAGCAGGTTCACCGGCGTCTCTTTCCCTTTACTGCGGGCGGCGTGGTCCGAGATAAACCCTTCCCGCTTCCAGCGCACGCTCAGCAGATCCGGCGTGTGCTTGATGATATCGCGCAGGGCGTGGATCACCGTGTCCTGGGTATTGGCACAAATTTGCAGGAGCAGGTCGCCATGACACAGCGCCGCGTCCAGGGAGTCGTTCGGGAAACGCGTCATTTTCTGCAGCGCTTTCGGCTTCTGTTTTGCCAGCCCATAGCGGGCATCAAACAGCGACTCGCCGAGCGAAACGGTAATGGTCAGGTTATCCGGGGCGATAAACGGCCCCAGAATGCCGGAGTCCATTGGCGGCAGACGCGGGTTCGGCGTATCGGGTGCCGGTCCGCCCGCGGTGAGAAACGCGATGCGCGTCGTCAGCAGGCGGAACAGGCGCTCCAGATCGGCTTTATCGCTGGCCAGCGAATCAAAGGCCACCAGCATCATGGACGCCTGCTGCGGCGTCAGGATGCCCGACTGATGCTCGCCATAAAACGGCTGCGTCTCCATGCGGGCATTGGGTGACAGCGTGCCGGGCGCGCTTTGCGGTTTCGCCGCATGCGCTACCGGACAGCCGCCGGCCAGAGCAAGAGCGCCCCCCAGCGCCCCTACTCCTTTCAATAATCGACGACGTGAAGGCTCAACCACATCGTTCTCGCTATGCTTATTCATCGTGCTTAGTCCAGACCCAGTACGCCGCGCAGCAGAGAGAGATCTTCCGCCAGGGCGGTAATCGGGCCTTTCAGCGCGTTACGGTCGGCATCGGTCAGCTTGTCGTAGGTTTCAAACCCGTCTTTCGTCCGGTACTTCGCCAGAATGGTGTCGACTTTTTTGAAGTTGGCATCCACTTTGGCCAGCAGTTCGCCGTTCTCTTTCTGCAGCTGAGGACGCAGCAGGTTAACAATTTTCTGCGCGCCGTCGACGTTGGCCTGGAAGTCCCACAGATCGGTATGGCTGTAGCGATCTTCTTCGCCGCTGATTTTGCTCGCGGCCACTTCTTCAATCAGGCCGGCCGCGCCGCCCACCACTTTTGACGGCGGGAAGGCCAGCTCGCTGATGCGCTTTTGCAGCTCCAGCACGTCGCCGTTCAGCTGCTCGGCGTATTTTTCCATCCCTTTGGTAGAGTTGTCGCCAAACAGGGCTTTTTCCAGACGGTGGAAACCGGTGAATTTCGGATCGGCGGCTTTCTGCTCGTAATCATCTTCGCGGGCATCAATGCTGCCATCAAGGTCAGAGAACAGTTCGGCAATCGGCTCGATGCGCTCGTAGTGCTGACGGGTTGGCGCATAGAGGGATTTCGCTTTTTCGATGTCACCGGCCTTCACCGCATCGGTAAAGGCTTTGGTTGCCGCCGCCAGGTCCGCCGTCTCTTTCGTGACATAGGCTTTATACGCCGTAATCGCGTCGCCCAGGCTCAGCACCGCAGCGCCTTTCGCCGCATCGGCCGTCGCTTCACCTTTGACGATCAGCTTCCCTTTAGGGTTGGTCAGCAGACCGCAGGTCATCTCATACTCGCCCGGCTGCAGGTTGGCGGTCATCTTCTGGCTGAAGCCAGGGGCGATGTTTTCGCGCTCCTCCACCACCAGAACCCCTTTCAGGATCTCCCACTCCAGCGCCTTCTGGCTGTGGTTCTGAATAATGAACTGGGTTTTGCCGCTGTTCACCGTGAGGGTCATCGGCTCACACTGCTTATCATTGACGGTGACTTTAACCTGAGGAACATCCGCGCCCCAGGCGGAGAATGCAGAAGCGAACAGCGCGGCAATGCCTGCGCATAACGCACTACGACGGAACTGAATTGCCATGACTCTTCCCTTTATAAGTATGTTGTAACTAAATCAAAGATTACGGCGCAACGCGCGACGCCTGCGTGCCGGTACGCGGCGGCATTGCGAACAGCACCAGCGCCGGAACCAGATAGATAAAGTACATCGCCACTTCGCTGACGCTCGGCGTTTCCTGATAGCCGAAGATACCTTCGAGCAGGGTGCCGGTCAGAGAATGGGTGGAGAGAACGTTGCTGAGATCGAACGCCACGTCCTGGAAGTGGTTCCACAGGCCCGCTTCATGGAAGGCGCGAATCGCCCCTGCCGCCAGCCCTGCCGCCACCAGCAGAATAAACAGGCTGGTCCACTTGAAGAAGGCGCCCAGGTTCAGGCGGATACCGCCCCAGTAGAGCAGGAAACCGAGCACCACGGCCGTGGCGAGGCCCATCACGGCACCCAGCGGCGGCCAGATCCCCACATCCTGCTGAAACGCCGCCAGCAGGAAGAAAACAGACTCCAGGCCTTCACGCGCGACGGCGAAAAAGACCATCATAATGAGCGCCCAGCCGTGGTTATTGCCCTTTTGCAGCGCGTTATCCACCGCCTGCTCCAGCTGCACCTTCACGTTGCGCGAGACTTTACGCATCCAGAACACCATCCAGGTAAGGATCACCACCGCAATTACGGCGACGATCCCCTCAAACAGCTCCTGCTCTTTCTGCGGGAACTCCCCGGTGGTTTCGTTGATGAGGATACCGAGGCCCAGACAGAGCGCCGCGGCAAGGAATACCCCGACCCACATGACGCCAATCCAGCGTCCGCGCTGGGTTCGCTTCAGATAACTGGCGATGAGGCTCACGATGAGGGCAGCTTCGAGCCCTTCACGTAACATAATGAGAAATGGAACAAACATGCCGACACCTTAAATGTTTATCGCGGTCAACTGATGCAAAGAAAGGTAAATTCTTGTGATAGTGATTATCATTACGGCGAAAAGAAACACAAGCGAAATGTGTGGTGTTTTGATGACGAGTTGTAAACGCAAAGCCTGTTAATAGTTGCCGACGTTACCGTTAAGTTTATAAGTTATAATAAAATTGCCCATTTACGGTTAACCAGCGCTGTGGCTAAATATCCTTCTCAAAAACCAACTGAAAATAAACCATGTTTAAGATTGTCCATTTCCTGCTGGCGCTGGTGATTATTCTTGCGCTCGCCTGGCTGGTGAGTTTCGACCGCCGAAAAATTCGCATTCGTTATGTTTTACAGCTTATTGTCATTGAGATTGCCCTGGCGTTCTTTTTCCTGTACGCCGAAAGCGGGTTATTCCTGATTAAATACGTCTCGGGATTTTTTGAGTCACTGCTTAAATTTGCCGGTGAAGGGACCAATTTCGTCTTTGGCGGAATGGGGGAAAAAGGGCTGGCGTTCATTTTCCTCGGCGTGCTTTGCCCAATTATTTTTATTTCCGCGCTGATTGGTATTCTTCAGCACTGGCGGATCCTGCCGATTTTTATTCGGGTAATCGGCACGCTGCTGTCAAAACTGAACGGTATGGGCAAGCTGGAATCCTTTAACGCGGTGAGCTCGCTGATCCTCGGCCAGTCGGAAAACTTCATTGCCTACAAAGGCGTGCTGGGCGATCTCTCCTCTCGCCGTCTCTTCACCATGGCGGCCACAGCCATGTCGACGGTCTCCCTGTCGATTGTCGGCGCCTATATGACCATGCTCGACGCCAAATTTGTCGTCGCGGCGCTGATTCTGAACATGTTCAGCACCTTTATTATTCTCTCCGTTATAAACCCGGCGCGCCCGGAAGCGGAGCCGGATATCAAGCTGGAAAAACTGCATGAATCGCAGAGCTTCTTCGAAATGCTCGGCGAGTATATTCTGGCCGGTTTTAAGGTGGCGATGATTATTCTGGCCATGCTGATTGGCTTTATCGCGCTTATTAGCGCCGTTAACGCCCTCTTCTCCAGCGTATTTGGCATGAGCTTCCAGCAGATTTTGGGCTATGTGTTTTATCCGCTGGCATGGCTTATTGGTATTCCGCTGAGCGATGCCTTAAACGCGGGCAGTATTATGGCGACCAAGCTGGTGGCGAATGAATTTGTGGCGATGATTGAGCTGCAAAAAATCTCGCATCAGATGTCCCCTCGCGGGCTGGGCATCTTATCCGTCTTCCTGGTGTCCTTCGCGAACTTCGCGTCCATCGGCATTGTGGCGGGGGCGATTAAGGGCCTGAACGAGCAGCAGGGGAACGTGGTGTCGCGGTTTGGTCTGCGTCTGGTGTACGGCGCGACGCTGGTGAGCCTGCTGTCGGCGAGCTTTGCGGGGTTGGTGTTGTAAGTGTTTTTGCCCGGCGGCGCTTCGCTTGCACGGGCCTACGATACAGCAACGGCGGGATTTCCCGCCGTTTTTATTAGAACTGCACGCACACCGGCTGGTCGACGCGCATCACCGACTCCTGCGCGAAGCGTGATTTATAAATCCCGCGCAACGCTTCGATGTTCTTCTCGCTCAGCGCATCTTTACCGTGGATCAGCATTAATGCTTTGCTGGGTTCGCGCGCCACTTTCCCGTCGTTCCCCAGCCACTGCCCGCGCGCGTCAAACACCGTTAAGCCATCGCGGAAACGCGGCGTCACGTCCTGGTCAACAAACTGCTGCCACTCGTTGCTGGTGATCTGCGCCCCGGCAGGACGATTTAAGCCGAAATAGAGCGTGGTTTGCTGCATCTGGTTATCCGCTTTGCAGGTCTCTACCGCCGCCTGCTGCGATGGCGTCGTGCAGCCAGCAAGCATCAATAATGCTGCTGCCATTACCCCTGTTTTGATTGTCATGCTTCGCTATCCTCATTGTTATAAGCACATGGATATCACAGGAAATGACGGATTTTGGCAAGAAAAAAGCCGGGTGCGCTTGCGCTCACCCGGCCTGCATTGTGCAGCGAGAATAATTATTCTGCCTGGAGCTTAGACGGCGGCGCAGTGTGGTAATGCGCGTCGGCTTCAGCAAAGCGTTTCTGCATGGAGGCAGACGGGGCTTTACCCAGCAGGCTGAACACCACGATGCCGATGCTGCCGAAGATGAAGCCCGGAATGATTTCGTACAGGCCCAGCCATGCGAACTGTTTCCAGACGATAACGGTCACCGCACCAATGATCATCCCCGCCAGCGCGCCGTTACGGGTCATACGTGACCACATGACGGAGAACAGCACTACCGGACCAAACGCCGCACCGAAGCCCGCCCACGCGTAGCTCACGAGGCCCAGCACGCGGTTTTCCGGGTTGGCCGCCAGCGCGATGGCAATCAGCGCCACCAGCAGCACCATAAAGCGTCCTACCCACACCAGCTCTTTCTGGCTCGCGTTTTTACGCAGAAAGGCTTTGTAAAGGTCTTCGGTGATCGCACTGGAGCAGACCAGCAGCTGGCAGCTCAGGGTAGACATCACCGCCGCCAGGATTGCGGAGAGCAGAATACCGGCAATCCACGGGTTAAACAGAATTTGCGCCAGCTCGATGAACACGCGCTCGGCGTTCTGGTTGACCGCGCCCGCCTGCGCCGGGTTGTTGTTGAAGTACGCGATGCCGAAGAAGCCGACCGCACACGCGCCTGCCAGACATAGGATCATCCACGTCATACTGATGCGACGGGCATGAACGATGGTGTGGTGAGAATCCGCCGCCATAAAGCGCGCCAGAATGTGCGGCTGACCGAAGTAGCCCAGACCCCAGCCCATCAGGGAGACGATGGCCACGAAGTTCAGCCCTTTCAGCATGTCGACGTTTTCGATGCTCTTCTGCTTGATCACTTCCAGCGATTCGCCAAAGCCGCCAACGGTGAAAATCACAATCACCGGGGTCAGGATCAGGGCGAAGATCATCAGGCTCGCCTGCACGGTGTCGGTCCAGCTTACCGCCAGGAACCCGCCCACGAAGGTATAGAGGATGGTCGCCGCCGCACCGGCCCACAGGGCGGTTTCGTAGCTCATGCCGAAGGTACTTTCGAACAGACGCGCGCCGGCCACGATGCCGGAGGCGCAGTAGATGGTGAAGAACAGCAGGATAACCACCGCGGAGATAATGCGCAGGATGCGGCTGTTATCTTCGAAGCGTCCGGTGAAGTAATCCGGCAGCGTCAGGGCGTTGTTGTTGGCCTCGGTATGCACGCGCAGACGGCCTGCTACCAGCTTCCAGTTGATCCACGCGCCGAGGGTCAGGCCGATGGCGATCCAGCTTTCAGAGATACCGGAGATGAAAATCGCGCCGGGCAGCCCCATCAGCAGCCAGCCGCTCATGTCGGATGCGCCCGCAGAGAGTGCGGTCACCATCGGGCCTAAACTGCGTCCGCCCAGAATGTAGTCGTCAAAGTTCTTTGTAGAACGCCACGCCAAAAACCCTATCAGGATCATGCCAAAAATATAAACGAGAAATGTCACCAGCATCGGTGTGCTAATAGCCATTCAAATTCTCCAAAATGTCGAGCGACAACCATCCGGGCTGCCTTGTTATATGATCACCGGAACGAGGTGAATGTATCTTGTGTTTCGGTTGGGCGCGCTATCCTGCCGTATGCGCCTTCCGCTGACAAACGATTTAACACTGCATTTACATCAATTTCATCCCCGGTTTGATACGAGTTTCCTATAGGTTGCACTCGCTCACGCTTTTACGGGTTGCACCTTTGAAAAGTGTTAACTACCGCATAAAACCAGGCCTCGCGCACAAAAGCCAGCGCGTTTTCCCAGCTAACCATTCGTTAACAATCCATTCATTTTCCGGGTTGCAAACCAGGTCACATTTAACACGGTTGCACAAAGTTGCAACATAGGGGATATTTCACGCTATCTACAGAACGCTATTACAGAACAACAGGAGCTTTGGCATGGGTATGACCACCATGGGGGTTAAGCTGGATGACGCAACCCGCGAACGGATTAAGACCGCAGCAACCCGCATTGACCGCACGCCGCACTGGTTAATTAAGCAGGCGATTTTTAACTATCTCGAAAGACTCGAGAGCGATGAGGGCCTGCCGGAGCTGCCTGCCCTGCTGGCCGGCGCGGCGAATGAAAGCGAAGAAGCCCCGGCCGCTGGCGACGAGAACCATCAGCCGTTCCTTGAATTTGCCGAGCAGATCCTGCCGCAGTCCGTCAGCCGTGCCGCCATTACCGGCGCCTGGCGCCGTGCCGAAACCGACGCCGTGCCGATGCTGCTGGAGCAGGCCCGCCTGCCGGAAGCCATTGCCGCACAGGCGCACAGCCTGGCGTATCAGTTAGCCGACAAGCTGCGCAACCAGAAAACCGCCACCGGCCGCGCCGGGATGGTTCAGGGTCTGCTGCAGGAGTTTTCCCTCTCCTCTCAGGAAGGCGTGGCGCTGATGTGCCTCGCGGAAGCGCTGCTGCGTATTCCGGATAAAGCCACCCGCGACGCACTGATCCGCGACAAGATCAGCAACGGCAACTGGCATTCCCATATTGGCCGTAGCCCGTCGCTGTTCGTCAACGCCGCGACCTGGGGCCTGCTGTTTACCGGCAAACTGGTCTCCACCCATAACGAAGCCAACCTCTCCCGCTCCCTGAACCGCATCATCGGCAAGAGCGGCGAGCCGCTGATCCGCAAAGGCGTGGACATGGCGATGCGTCTGATGGGCGAGCAGTTCGTGACCGGGGAAACCATTGCCGAAGCGCTGGCGAACGCCCGCAAGCTGGAAGATAAAGGTTTCCGCTACTCGTACGACATGCTGGGCGAGGCGGCCCTGACCGCCGCCGACGCGCAGGCCTACATGGTCTCTTACCAGCAGGCGATCCACGCCATCGGTAAAGCGTCCAACGGTCGCGGTATTTATGAAGGCCCGGGCATCTCTATCAAGCTCTCTGCCCTGCACCCGCGCTACAGCCGCGCGCAGTACGACCGGGTGATGGAAGAACTCTACCCGCGCCTGAAATCCCTGACCCTGCTGGCGCGCCAGTATGACATCGGCATTAACATCGACGCCGAAGAGGCCGACCGTCTGGAGATCTCCCTCGATCTGCTGGAAAAACTGTGCTTCGAGCCGGAGCTGGCAGGCTGGAACGGCATCGGCTTCGTTATCCAGGCCTACCAGAAGCGCTGCCCGTTCGTCATTGATTACCTGATTGACCTGGCCAGCCGCAGCCGCCGTCGCCTGATGATCCGTCTGGTGAAAGGCGCCTACTGGGACAGCGAAATCAAACGCGCCCAGATGGAAGGGCTGGAAGGCTATCCGGTCTATACCCGCAAGGTATACACCGACGTCTCTTACCTCGCCTGTGCGAAAAAGCTGCTCGGCGTGCCGAACCTGATCTATCCGCAGTTCGCTACCCACAACGCCCACACCCTGGCGGCGATCTACAGCCTGGCAGGGCAAAACTACTATCCGGGCCAGTACGAGTTCCAGTGCCTGCACGGCATGGGTGAACCGCTGTACGAGCAGGTCACCGGTAAAGTGGCGGACGGCAAGCTGAACCGCCCATGCCGAATCTATGCTCCGGTGGGAACGCACGAAACCCTGCTGGCGTACCTGGTGCGTCGTCTGCTGGAAAACGGCGCGAACACCTCCTTCGTTAACCGCATCGCCGACACCACCCTGCCGCTCGACGAGCTGGTGGCCGACCCGGTGCAGGCCGTTGAGAAGATGGCGGCGCAGGAAGGCCAGGTTGGCCTGCCGCATCCGAAGATTGCCCTGCCGCGCGAGCTGTACGGCAAAGGCCGCGTCAACTCGGCGGGTCTGGATCTCGCCAACGAACACCGTCTGGCGTCCCTCTCCTCTGCCCTGCTCAACAGCGCGCTGCAGAAGTGGCAGGCCAAACCGATGCTGGAGCAGCCCGTTGCAGACGGCGAAATGCACCCGGTGATCAACCCGGCCGAGCCGAAGGATATCGTCGGCTACGCGCGTGAAGCGACCGAAGCGGAAGTGGATCAGGCGCTGGACAGCGCGGTGAACAACGCCCCTATCTGGTTTGCCACGCCGCCGCAGGAGCGCGCCGCGATTCTGGAGCGTGCAGCGGTGCTGATGGAAGATCAGATGCAGTCGCTCATCGGCATTCTGGTGCGCGAGGCGGGTAAAACCTTCAGCAACGCGATTGCCGAAGTGCGCGAGGCCGTCGACTTCCTGCACTACTACGCCGGTCAGGTGCGCGATGATTTCGATAACGAAACCCACCGTCCGCTCGGCCCGGTAGTCTGTATCAGCCCGTGGAACTTCCCGCTGGCGATCTTCACCGGCCAGATTGCCGCCGCGCTGGCCGCAGGCAACAGCGTGCTGGCAAAACCGGCAGAGCAGACCCCGCTGATTGCCGCGCAGGGCATCAACATTCTTCTGGAAGCCGGCGTGCCGGCGGGCGTGGTTCAGCTGCTGCCGGGCCGTGGTGAAACGGTCGGTGCCAAACTGACCTCCGACAACCGCGTGCGCGGCGTGATGTTTACCGGTTCGACCGAAGTGGCGTCGCTGCTGCAGCGCAACATTGCCACCCGTCTGGATGCGCAGGGCCGTCCTACGCCGCTCATCGCGGAAACCGGCGGGATGAACGCCATGATCGTTGACTCCTCCGCGCTCACCGAGCAGGTGGTGGTCGACGTGCTGGCCTCCGCGTTCGACAGCGCCGGTCAGCGCTGCTCCGCCCTGCGCGTGCTGTGCCTGCAGGACGACGTGGCGGACCACACGCTGAAGATGCTGCGCGGCGCGATGGCGGAATGCCGCATGGGCAACCCGGGCCGTCTCACCACCGACATCGGGCCGGTGATCGACGCTGAAGCCAAAGCCAACATCGAAAACCACATTCAGACCATGCGCGCGAAAGGGCGTCCGGTGTTCCAGGCGGTGCGCGAGAACAGCGAAGATGCCCGCGAATGGCGGACCGGCACCTTTGTGCCGCCAACGCTGATTGAGCTGGCAAGCTTCGACGAGCTGAAAAAAGAGGTCTTCGGCCCGGTGCTGCACGTGGTGCGCTACAACCGTAACAACCTGAACGAGCTGGTTGAGCAGATCAACGCCTCCGGCTATGGCCTGACGCTCGGCGTGCATACCCGTATCGACGAGACTATCGCGCAGGTGACCGGCAGCGCCAAAGTGGGCAACCTGTACGTCAACCGCAACATGGTCGGAGCGGTCGTGGGCGTGCAGCCGTTCGGCGGCGAAGGCCTTTCCGGCACCGGTCCGAAAGCGGGCGGTCCGCTCTACCTGTACCGTCTGCTGGCGAACCGTCCGGAGAACGCCCTGGGCGTCACCCTGGCACGCCAGGATGCGGACTATCCGGTGGATGCGCAGCTGAAAACCGTGCTGACCCAGCCGCTGGAGGCGCTGATCGCCTGGGCGGAAAAACGCCCTGAACTGCGTGCCGTCGCGAAGCAGTACGGCGAGCTGGCGCAGGCGGGCACGCAGCGTCTGCTGCCGGGTCCAACCGGCGAGCGCAACACCTGGACGCTGATGCCGCGCGAGCGCGTGCTGTGCGTGGCCGATAACGAGCAGGACGCGCTGGTGCAGCTGGCCGCCGCCATGGCAACCGGCTGTGAAGTGCTGTGGCCGGAAGATGCCCTGCATCGCGATCTCGCCAAACAGCTGCCGAAGGCGGTCTCGGCCCGCATTCGCTTCGCGAAAGCCGATAACCTGCTAACCCAGCCGTTTGATGCGGTGATCTACCACGGTGATTCCGATCAGCTGCGTGAACTCTGCGAACAGGTTGCGGCCCGCAGCGGTGCCATCGTTTCCGTGCAGGGCTTTGCGCGCGGGGAAACCAACCTGCTGCTGGAGCGTCTGTACGTGGAGCGCTCGCTCAGCGTCAACACGGCGGCGGCAGGCGGTAACGCCAGCCTGATGACAATAGGCTAACGCTGTGCTAATAAGGCTCCGGAGACGGAGCCTTATTTTATTGGGGAGTATATGAAACGATATCTTATCGCCAGTGCAGCACTGCTAATGAGCGCCAGCGCGCTGGCCGACGAGTGCGACAAAGCGACCACCCAGCTTGAGCTGAATACCTGTAGCGCGCAGCAGTACCAGGCTGCCGATAAAAAGCTCAACCAGACCTATCAGGCCGCCGTTAAGCGTGCGGCAGCGCCCCAGCGAGACCTGCTGAAAAAAGCGCAGCAGGCGTGGATTACCCTGCGCGATGCGGACTGCGCGTTTATCGGTTCGGGGACGGAAGGCGGGAGCGTCCAGCCAATGATTGTTAACCAGTGCCTGGCGGAAAAAACCGTGGAGCGCGAAGCGTTTCTGGCCTCGCTGATGCAGTGTGAAGAGGGCGACTTAAGCTGCCCTCTCCCGCCGGGAAACTAGCGCAGGCGGATCCCTTCAATAATCATCCGCTGCACGTTTTCCAGGGTGCTGTGGAAAAACGCCTCGTCCTGGAGCGTTTTGCCGGTCACCGCCTCAACCTGGGCCGCAAAGTCAGCGTAATGCTGGGTGGAGGCCCAAATCATAAAGATCAGATGATGCGGGTCGACCGGGGCCAGCTTTCCGCTGGCGACCCATCCGGCAATAATGGCCGACTTATCGTCCACCAGCTGTTTTAAATCTCCGGTTAATTCCGCCTGCAGCAGCGGCGCGCCCTGCAGCATCTCAAGACAAAACAGTCGCGACGCCTGCGGGTAATCGCGCGACACCTCCAGCTTCAGGCGAATATACTCTTTGATCGCCACCAGCGGGGCCAGCTCTGCGCGGAACGCTTTGAGGGGCGCCAGCCAGATATCGAGGATCTGCTGCATCACCGCCACATAGAGCGCCTCTTTCGACGGGTAGTAGTAAAGCAGATTGGTTTTGGATACGCCGGACTGCTCCGCCACCTGCTCCAGGCGCGTGCCGTGAATACCAAACTGCGAAAAAGTCTCCAGCGCCGCGCTGAGGATCGCCTGCTTCTTGGCGCTCACCGCCTGCGAACGTTTACCTGGTGTTTTCACTGCGCCTTGTGTCATTCCCGCTCTCCTTATTCTGCGTTGCCCTCAGCATAGCAAAACCCCCGTCTCGCCACGACATCCTGCACTCCGATCGCGCATGAATGCCTGTTTTCTGTGCAATGTTTTTGACCAGTTAGTCCACATTTGGCCGCATCAATCCACCAACTTCTAATTAACACATTAATAACACAGTCATTTTCAAAACTGGCACTGCCTTTGCAAAAACACCGTTACACCTGCGACGTAATGAAGAGAGGTTCGTGATGAAAATTGGCGTATTTGTACCCATCGGCAACAACGGCTGGCTTATCTCGACCACTGCACCGCAATACATGCCGACCTTTGAGCTCAATAAAGCTATCGTGCAGAAAGCGGAACACTACCATTTCGACTTTGCGCTTTCGATGATCAAGCTGCGCGGCTTTGGCGGCAAAACCGAATTCTGGGACCACAACCTGGAGTCCTTTACCCTGATGGCCGGGCTGGCCGCGGTCACCTCGCGGATCCAAATCTACGCCACCGCCGCCACCCTCACCCTGCCCCCGGCAATCGTCGCGCGCATGGCCTCCACCATCGACTCGATCTCCGGCGGGCGCTTTGGCGTCAACCTGGTCACCGGCTGGCAAAAACCGGAGTACGAGCAGATGGGGCTCTGGCCGGGTGACGACTACTTCTCGCGTCGCTACGACTACCTGACCGAATACGTGCAGGTGCTGCGCGACCTGTGGGGGACCGGCAAAAGCGATTTCAAGGGCGATTTCTTCACCATGAACGACTGCCGCGTCAGCCCGCAGCCGTCGGTGCCGATGAAGGTGATTTGCGCCGGACAAAGCGACGCGGGGATGGAATTTTCCGCCAAATACGCCGACTTCAACTTCTGCTTCGGTAAAGGGGTGAATACGCCTGCCGCCTTCGCCCCGACCGCCGCGCGGATGAAAGAGGCCGCCGATAAAACCGGGCGCGACGTGGGCTCCTACGTGCTGTTTATGGTCATTGCCGACGAAACCGACGACGCCGCGCGCGCCAAATGGGAGCGCTATAAGGATGGTGCCGACGAGGAGGCCCTGAGCTGGCTGACCGAGCAGAGCCAGAAGGATACCCGCTCCGGGGCAGATACCAACGTTCGCCAGATGGCCGATCCGACCTCCGCCGTCAATATCAACATGGGCACCCTGGTCGGCTCGTACGCCAGCGTCGCCAGAATGCTGGACGAAGTGGCGGCCGTGCCCGGTGCGGAAGGCGTTCTGCTGACCTTCGACGATTTCCTCACCGGCGTGGAGACCTTCGGCGAGCGCATCCAGCCGCTGATGCAGTGCCGCGCCCACATCCCCGCCGTCACGAAGGAGGTGGCGTAATGACGACCCTTAACGCACGCCCGGAAGCTATTACCTTCGCGCCCCAGCAGAGCGCGCTGATCGTGGTGGACATGCAAAACGCCTACGCCAGCCAGGGCGGCTATCTGGATCTGGCGGGGTTCGACGTCTCCGCCACCCGACCGGTGATTGAGAACATTAAAACCGCCGTCGCCGCCGCGCGCGCCGCGGGCATGCTCATCATCTGGTTCCAGAACGGCTGGGATGACCAGTACGTCGAGGCCGGCGGCCCCGGCTCGCCCAACTTCCACAAGTCGAACGCCCTGAAAACCATGCGTAAACGGCCAGAACTGCAGGGCAAGCTGCTGGCGAAAGGCGGCTGGGACTATCAGCTGGTGGATGAACTGGTACCGCAGGCGGGCGATATTGTCCTGCCCAAACCGCGCTACAGCGGCTTTTTCAACACGCCGCTCGACAGCCTGCTGCGCAGCCGGGGCATTCGCCATCTGATATTCACCGGGATCGCCACCAACGTCTGCGTGGAGTCGACCCTGCGCGACGGCTTTTTCCTCGAGTATTTTGGCGTGGTGCTGGAAGACGCGACCCACCAGGCCGGGCCGGAATTCGCCCAGAAGGCGGCCCTGTTCAATATCGAAACCTTTTTTGGCTGGGTCAGTAACGTTGCAGATTTCTGCGACGCCCTGAATCCCCCGCTTGCCCGTATCGCCTGAGGAGACACCTGATGCCAAAATCCGTGATTATTCCGCCGGGCACCAGCACGCCGATTGCCCCTTTTGTCCCCGGCACACTCGCCGACGGCGTGGTGTATGTCTCCGGCACGCTGCCGTTTGATAAAGACAACAACGTGGTGTTTATCAACGACCCAAAGGCGCAAACCCGCCACGTGCTGGAGACGATCAAAACCGTGATCGAAACGGCGGGTGGCACGATGGAGGATGTGACCTTCAACAGCATCTTTATCACCGACTGGAAAAACTACGCCGCGATTAACGAGATTTACGCCGAGTTCTTCCCCGGCGATAAACCGGCGCGGTTCTGCATTCAGTGCGGGCTGGTGAAGCCAGAGGCGCTGGTTGAAATCGCCACCGTTGCGCACATCGCGAAGTGAGGCAGGTATGAAACTTTCCGTCTCGCCGCCCCCGTATGAAGGCGCGCCCGTGGTGGTCTTTATTTCCGGTCTCGGCGGCAGCGGCAGCTACTGGCTGCCCCAGCTGGCCGCGCTGGAGCCGGAGTATCAGGTGGTGTGCTATGACCAGCTCGGAACGGGCAATAACCCCGCCACCCTGCCGGAAGACTACAGCCTTGGGCAGATGGCGGACGAGCTGGCCCGGGCGCTGGCGGATGCCGGGATTGAACGCTACAGCGTCGTGGGTCACGCGCTGGGGGCGCTGGTCGGCCTGCAGCTGGCCCTCGACAGACCCGACGCTCTCGCCGCGCTGGTGTGCGTCAACGGCTGGTTAACCCTCAACGCCCACACCCGCCGCTGCTTTCAGATCCGCGAGCGGCTGCTGCATTACGGCGGCGCCCAGGCGTGGGTCGAGGCGCAGCCGCTGTTTCTTTACCCGGCGGACTGGATGGCCGCCCGCGCCCCCCGTCTTGAGGCCGAAGAAGCGCTGGCGCTGGCCCATTTCCAGGGCAAAACTAACCTGCTGCACAGGCTTAGCGCCCTGAAAAAGGCCGACTTCAGCCGCCATGCGGCGCGCATTCGCTGCCCGGTACAGATCATCTGCTCCGCCGACGACATGCTGGTGCCCGCGGTTTGCTCGTCTGAACTGCAGGCGGCGATCCCGCACAGCCACAGCGCGGTGATGCGCCAGGGCGGGCATGCCTGCAACGTCACCGAGCCGGATACCTTCAACACCCTGCTGCTGAACGGGCTTGCCAGCCTGCTGCACAGCCCGGAACCCGCTTTATAAGGAGCTTTAATGAGCGAAGCCATTACCCCCGCCGCGCTGGAAACGCTGTTCACCGGCGCCCGCACCCATAACGGCTGGCAGAATATGCCCGTCAGCGACGAAACGCTGCGCGAAATCTACAACCTGATGAAATGGGGGCCAACGTCCGCCAACTGCTCCCCGGCGCGCATTGTGTTTGTGCGAAGCGCGGAGGGAAAAGAGAAGCTGCGCCCGGCGCTCTCCAGCGGCAACCTTGAGAAAACGCTCACGGCTCCGGTCACGGCGATTGTGGCCTGGGACAGCGAGTTTTATGAGCGCCTGCCTGAACTGTTCCCGCATGGCGATGCCAGAAGCTGGTTTACCGCAAGCCCCGCGCTGGCGGAAGAGACCGCCTTTCGCAACAGCTCGCTGCAGGCTGCATACCTGATCTTCGCCTGTCGCGCGCTGGGGCTGGACACCGGCCCGATGTCGGGCTTTGACCGTCAAAAGGTCGACGGGGCCTTTTTCACCGGCACGACGCTTAAAAGCAATCTGCTAATCAACATTGGCTACGGCGACCCGGGCAAACTTTACGGGCGCCTGCCGCGCCTGGACTTCGACGATGCCTGCGGGCTGGCGTAAGGAGCGATGATGACAACACCGGATAAACAAACCTTTCGCGACGCCATGGCCTGCGTTGGCGCGGCGGTCAACATCATCACCACCGACGGCCCGGCGGGGATGGCAGGCTTCACCGCCAGCGCGGTGTGCAGCGTAACGGATTCACCGCCCACCCTGCTGGTGTGCCTGAACCGCGGCGCGTCCGTCTGGCCAACGTTTAGCGAAAACCGCACCCTGTGCGTGAATACCCTGAGCGCCGGACAGGAGCCGCTTTCCAATCTGTTTGGCGGAAAAACGCCGATGGAGGAACGCTTTGCCGCCGCCCGCTGGCAGACGGGCGACACGGGCTGCCCGCGTCTGGAAGACGCGCTGGCCTCGTTTGACTGCCGCATCAGCCAGGTGGTGAGCGTCGGTACGCATGACATCCTCTTTTGCGACATTGTTTCAATCGTTCGCCACCCCGCGCCGCAAGGGCTGGTGTGGTTTGACCGCGGCTACCACGCGCTTATGCGACCCGCCTGCTAACCCGCCTTAAGGAGACAGACCATGTTCGGATTTCCCCACTGGCAGTTGAAATCGACCTCCACAGAAGCAGGCGTGGTCGCGCCGGATGAACGTCTCCCGCTCGGGCAGACGATGGTGATGGGCGTCCAGCACGCGGTCGCCATGTTTGGCGCCACGGTGCTGATGCCGATGCTGATGGGACTCGATCCCAACCTGTCTATTCTGATGTCGGGTATCGGTACCCTGCTGTTCTTTTTCGTCACCGGCGGGCGCGTGCCCAGCTATCTCGGCTCCAGCGCCGCCTTTGTGGGCGTCGTCATCGCCACCACCGGGTTTAACGGCCAGGGGATCAACCCTAACCTGAGCGTGGCCCTCGGCGGCATCATCGCCTGCGGTCTGGTCTACACCCTGATTGGTCTGGTGGTGATGAAAATCGGCACGCGCTGGATCGAGCGAATGATGCCTCCCGTCGTGACGGGCGCCGTGGTGATGGCGATAGGCCTCAACCTCGCGCCAATTGCGGTCAGGAGCGTCTCCGCCTCGCCGTTTGAAAGCTGGATGGCGGTGATCACGGTTCTGTGCATCGGCCTGGTGGCGGTGTTCACGCGCGGCATGATTCAGCGGCTGCTGATTCTGGTTGGGCTGATTGTTGCCTGTCTGGTGTATGCCCTGCTGTCCAACGTTTTCGGCCTGGGCAAGCCGGTTGACTTTACGCTGCTCCACCAGGCCGCCTGGTTCGGCCTGCCGAAGGTGACCTCGCCCACCTTTAACACCCAGGCGATGATGCTTATCGCACCGGTAGCGGTGATCCTGGTGGCGGAGAACTTAGGTCACCTGAAGGCGGTTGCGGGGATGACCGGGCGCAGCATGGATCCGTACATGGGCCGCGCGTTCGTCGGTGACGGGCTGGCAACTATGCTTTCGGGCTCTGTCGGCGGCAGCGGCGTCACCACCTATGCCGAGAATATCGGCGTAATGGCGGTGACCAAAGTCTACTCAACGCTGGTCTTTGTTGCGGCGGCGGTGATGGCGATGCTGCTCGGCTTTTCGCCGAAGTTCGGCGCGCTGATCCACACCATTCCGTCCCCGGTCATCGGCGGGGCATCGATTGTGGTGTTTGGGCTGATCGCCGTAGCCGGCGCGCGCATCTGGGTGCAGCATCGGGTCGATCTCAGCCAGAACGGCAACCTGATTATGGTGGCGGTCACGCTGGTGCTGGGCGCGGGCGATTTTGCCCTGACGCTGGGCGGCTTTACGATTGGCGGGATTGGCACGGCGACCTTCGGCGCGATCCTGCTTAACGCCCTGCTGAGCCGCCGGATGGCCGCCGCGCCGCAGGGTGCCGTCGTGCATCAGGATTCGTGAAATCACCATGTCGGGTGACGGCCAGGCCTTACCCGACATGTACATTCCTTCAGAACAACAGGTAGTAAAGCAATCACTCTTGCTCAAACAGCCGTTCGATAGATTTTGTAGGGAAGAACAAAGAATGGCTGTTTTCACCTGTCAGCGGGATAAAGCCCTGCTTCAGATAAAATCGTTTTGCCCGCTCGTTAAAGGCATCAACAAATATTCCGTGTACCCCCACAGCCTGTGAAGCCAGGTAGACAACGCGCATAGCATGCGCAACGAGCGTTGTTCCCCACTCGTTTCCCTGTAGTGTTTTATCTACAGCCAGACGTCCCAGCGTCACGCTGGGTACGTTGATATAAGGGATCCGGCGCTGCTGAGTCTTAGAAGGAAGCATCGCTCTTTCAAAACAGCTTCCCGATAACGTGTAATAACCCAGGACACGCGGACGATCGCGCTCTTTAAGCAGGTAGGCTCGTAAAATACGCCCATTGTGCTGACGCACCAGATGTTCAGCAAGGAAGGCATTTAGCGAGGGTTCGCCACAATCAAAATCCTCGAAGTCATAATCGGTTCCCTCTGATAACATTTCGATCGTGAGATTCTCCACGGCGCTTCACTCCATGTTTCGAAGCCGTTTTGCTGCTCGTTTCAGGCGTTCATTTGGCTCAGGCGGATTGTCGATGGCATCCATCACCGCAGTCCATGATGCTTCGTTTAATACGAGACGACGGTGCTGCTCAATGACCTCTGCAGCACGCTCTGACGCACTGTTCACCATAAACTGGGTGATCGTTTGGTTCGTCATCGCCGCCGCTTCTTCAATCATTGTTTTGTCTTCGTCCGTTAAGCGAAGATCGATACGCTGTTTTTTAAGTGCTGGCATGGTTTACATCACCGTGTACGGTATTTATCCGTACACATCGTAAATAAGTCTGTCCATTTTTTCAATCTAAACCTTCTTTTGCAGTCAAATCCCTGACCTCACCCCGACGCTTTCTGAGCTTTAACTCACTTACCAGCACCCCGGCGACAATAAATGCCGCGCCCACCAGCGCCAGTAGCGGCAAGCGCTCGCCAGCAATGCGTCCGAAAATCCCCGCCCAGACCGGTTCGCCGGTATAAATCACCGTCGCGCGGGTTGGCGATACGCTGCGCTGCGCCCAGTTCATGGTGACCTGAATAATGGCGCTGAAGATACCCAGCCCCAGTGCGACCACCACCAGGCCGGTGGACATCGGCGGCACGGATTCCCCTGCCGGAACCATCGTCGCAAACGCCACCAGCGACGCCGTGGCGAGCTGCACCACCGTCACCCGTTTGACGTCGACCTTGCCCGCCCAGGCGCTAATCAGAATAATTTCCGCCGCAATGGCAATCGCCCCAATCAGGGTGATGATTTCGCCCGGCCCCAGCGCAAGCAGGTTGTTTTCCGGCCCGGCCAGCAAAATCAGGCCGATAAACGCCAGCACGATGCCAATACAGGACATCAGCCCCGGCAGCCGCCCCAGGCACAGCCACTGCAGTAGCGGCACCAACGGCACATACATGGCGGTGATAAACGCGGATTTACTGCTGGAGATGGTCTGCAATCCCCACGTCTGCAGGCTGTAGCCCATCGCTATCGCCACCCCAATCGCCACGCCGGCCTTAAGTTCTTTCAGCGTCAGTCCCCGCAGCGTTTTAAGCGAAATTAGCCAGACGGCAAGCGCCGCCGTCGCAAAGCGCAGGCCAACAAAAAAGAACGGATCGCTGAGGGTCACCGCGTACTGAACGGCCAGAAACGTCCCGCCCCAGAACATGGTGATGAGAATGAGGATGGCTTCCTGCGGTTTAACGGAGAATTTGAAGCGTGAGACAGACATGCGGCACTCGCGGTTAAGATCAATTCTCTAGTGTGCGTTGCCTTTGGTTACAGTTCAATGTTGCAGAAATAAAAAAACCGCCGGGAGATCCCGGCGGCAGGGGTTCAACCCGGCGTGTTACTTACTGCTGCCGTGGCTGTTTTTACCCCCTTTCTTGCCAGCTTCAGATGCGCGTTGCGGGTCATTCTTGAAGTTGCCCCCGCTATGCTGGCCACCTTTACGGCCTGCTTCTGATGCTCTTTCACGGTCTTCTGCGAAATTACCTGAACCACCACGATGGTTTGCCATCTCTAACCTCCAGAATGTGAAACATTAGACATCATATTGCATTCAGTAAAAGAGGATTCTTTCACCTCGCAACACAAGGACAGTGCCTTTATCTGTGCCGCGTGAAACTAAGCTTAGTGGAATGCCGCTATCCGGCAAGCCGCAGGTAATATTCTGCAACATGAACTCAGCCTTTCGGGTGAGATGACGCGGCGGCGATTCATAAGCCTTTCTTATCATTTCAAAAATCCGCCGCCAAAAAGTTGTTTCATTTTGCTACAAAGCCTTTTTGTAACCATATTGTTATAAATCAAAGAAATGGCGTTCATTTTTGCAGTCTGGCCGTGATGACATATCTTTAAATGAGCGCAGCGATCCGCTGTCAGAAAAAACAAACGAGGAGTGATGCAAAATGGCAAAAGTTCTGGTGCTCTATTATTCCATGTATGGACACATTGAAACCATGGCTCACGCGGTAGCAGAAGGTGCGAACAGGGTTGATGGCGTTGAGGTTGTGGTGAAACGCGTACCGGAAACCATGCAGGCGGAAGCCTTCCTGAAAGCCGGGGGGAAAACGCAAAACGCCCCGGTCGCCACCCCGCAGGAGCTGGCGGACTATGATGCCATTATCTTCGGCACACCGACCCGCTTCGGCAATATGTCAGGCCAGATGCGCACCTTCCTCGATCAAACCGGCGGACTTTGGGCATCCGGCGCGCTCTACGGGAAACTCGCCAGCGTATTCAGCTCAACCGGCACCGGCGGCGGTCAGGAGCAGACGATTACCTCAACCTGGACTACCCTTGCTCATCACGGGATGGTGATTGTGCCGATTGGCTACGGCGCCCAGGAGCTGTTTGACATTTCCCAGGTGCGTGGCGGTACGCCGTACGGCGCAACCACCATTGCCGGTGGGGATGGCTCACGTCAGCCAAGCAATGAAGAACTGTCTATCGCCCGCTATCAGGGTGAATACGTCGCGGGTCTGGCCAAAAAACTGAACGGCTAACACCCAACAGGAGGACAAGCATGCCAACTCAAGAATCCAAAGCTCACCACGTGGGCGAATGGGCAAGTTTACGCAACACCTCTCCGGAGATTGCCGAAGCTATCTTTGAAGTCGCGAAGTACGATGAAAAGCTGGCCGAGCAGATTTGGGAGGAAGGTAACGATGAGGTGCTGGTGCGCGCCTTCGAAAAAACGGATAAAGACTCGCTCTTCTGGGGCGAGCAAACCATCGAACGTAAAAACGTCTAAGCGTTCCCCCCCCGCCGCAGCGGGGGGTTCTCCTTTACTTCGCCGCGTTATTCATCACCGCATTGAATTTATCGACAGGACAGAAGCCGTTCGCATCCACCGGGCAGCCTTTCAGCTCCAGCGTCACGCGCTGCGCGGGGTACTTCAGCGACAGCACGCTGGCGTTACGCAGCTGCTCTGAACTCTGGTAGACATACTCAATTTTAATCAGCTCCTGATTGGCGTTTTTGTCATGCCAGCGCTGGAAGACAATCTTGCCGCCAATCGGGGTGCGCTCCTGCTGGTCGTGCAGCTGATAGGGTTTGAAATCCAGGGCGGTGAGCAGGGAAGCAATGTTCGAATCATGCCCCACCAGCAGGGTGATCTTAGGCGCTTTCGCCTGCTCGGTGACCAGGGTTTTATCAATGTACTTCACCAGCGGCTTCGCCACGTTTTGCGCCACCTCGGTGGAGGTAAACAGCGAGTCCTGATAGCCGTTCTTCAGCTTAGACAGCACGCGCCATTGCTGGTCGGTCTTGATTTCGCCCCAGGCCACCTGGTCGGCCGGGAAGCCTTCGTAATACTGCAGCGTGAACGCATCCACCAGCGAGTTGCCCACCTTCAGCGGCCCGGATACGCCAGGCTCTTTTTCATAGTCGGCGCTGAAGGTATCTTTCGCGTCCGCCAGCGAGCAGACCTTTTTCTCTTTGCAGGACGGAGAATCGGCGTAGTTCGTCATTTGCTCCAGCAGCTTATAGCTTTCGGTAAGCTGCATTTTCTGCCGCTCGGACTCCATCGCCTTGAGCGCTTTTTCGCGGAATTCCGGCGAGTTATCGGTAATCACCGGATTAAAGGTGGGATCCATGGTGCCCATTTTTTCCTGATGGTGCACGGGAACGTCGCAGCCCGGGAACGCGCCGGTGATGAAGAACTGCGCGGTGGCGACGGTACGCTGCAGGCTGTTGGCGTAAGCATAAACGCTATCCGCCGCCGGGCATTCTCCCGTCTTCACCATCCCCTGCTGCGCCAGCCACTCGCGCATGTAATGGCCCATATAGACTTCCAGCACGCCGCCCTTGGTGGTGAGCTGACCGCCCGGCACCTCCCACTCCGGCCACTGCTTCGGCGTGGACTGCTCCAGCACGCTGCCGTTATTGGCGAGCGGCGCGCGCAGGTTGTGACGACTCATGATTAAAACTTGCTCCAGCTGATACCCTTCCGGCGTCTCTTGCGCCTGCACGCCAAACGTTGCTGAAATGGAACCGGCGACTGCCAGCGCGAGTAGTGCTTTTCTCATCCCTAATTCCTCACTCGTTTTAAAATGTCGCCTTCAGTGTGACAGATTGGTGACAATTTTCCGGGAAGCATTTCTCAAACTGATGATTAACGTGCTTACTGTGTGCACCAATAAGTTTTATAATAAAACCACCCCCCACCGGAGAATTGACCGTGAAACGTACCCGCCTCGAAGAAAGCACCTGCCCCGTCGCCCGTTCGCTGGATATCATCGGCGACTGGTGGTCGCTGCTGATCGTGCGCGACGCGCTGCGCGGGATTAAACGCTTCGGCGAGTTCCAGAAAAGCCTTGGTATCGCCAAAAACATGCTGACCACGCGGCTAAAACTGCTGGTCGACGAAGGCATCCTCCGGCTTCAGCCCGCGTCCGACGGCAGCGCCTGGCAGGAGTATGTCCTGACCGAGAAGGGGCGCGCCCTGCAAACGGTGCTGGTTGCCCTCTCCCAATGGGGGAATGAATTTTTGTTTGCTGAAAACGAATGCGGCACCGTGCTGGTCGACACCGAACAGCGCAAACCCCTGCGTAAACTGGCGCTTATCGCCGACGATGGCCGCGAACTGACGCCTGAAGAGATCGTGGCGAAACTCCCCTCCTGATAGTTCCCGACGGCAAAAGCACAAAATGCTCGCAAATATGGTTGCATTATAAAACCAAATAGCAGAGAGTTTATTCAGTTTCATCTTGAAACCAAATAACCCACTTTGCCCTGAGGTAACACACGATGACTACGCAAATCACCACCGCCCTGATTACGGGCGCCTCTTCCGGAATTGGTGCCGTTTATGCCGATCGCCTTGCCGCGCGCGGCGCTAACCTGGTGCTGGTCGCCCGTCGCGAAGATCGCCTTAAAACCCTTGCCGCCGACCTTCGCGCGCGCTACGGCGTGGCCGTCGATATTCTGGTGGCCGATCTTACCGATGAACAGGGGATCCGCGCCGTGGAAGAGGAGCTGCGCAGCAATACCGCCATTGATACGCTCATTAACAACGCGGGCACCGCCCAGATGGCGCCGTTCCTCGCAGGCGATGTGGCGCAGCATCAGGCCATTAACACCCTGAACACCACGGCGCTGATGCGTCTGACCTACGCCATCCTGCCGCGCCTGGCGCAGAACAATCGCGGCACGCTGATCAATATCGCCTCGGTGTTAGCGCTGCACGTCCGTGCCGGTAGCGCGCTCTACAGCGCCACCAAGGCGTGGGTTCTGAGCTTTACCCGTGGGTTACAGGAAGAATTTGCCGACAGCAGCGTGCGCATTCAGGCCGTGCTGCCCGCCGCCACGGCGACGGAAATCTGGAGCCATTCGGGCGTCACGGTGAACGATCTGCCGGAAGGATCGGTGATGACCACCGACGATATGGTGGATGCATCGCTGGCGGGTCTGGATCAGGGTGAACCGATCACCATCCCGCCGATGCATGACGCTGGCCTGTGGGATCGCTACGAAGCGGCGCGTCTTGAGCTGTTCAACAGCGCGCGCACCGGCATTCCGGCACCGCGCTACGCAAAACAGTAGCCTAACGCTCAAGCTGGTCGCCGTACTCGCTCATCCAGGCGGCCAGCGGGGAGAGTGCGTCCTGCAGGGTTAACCCCAGCGCGGTGATTTGGTACTCCACACGCGGGGGGATCTCCGGGTAGACCGTCCGCGTCACCAGCCCGCGCTGCTCAAACAGGCGCAGCTGCTTCGTCAGCTCTTTCTGCGTGATGGGGGCAGCGGCACGCAGCAGATCGCCAAAGCGTACGGGCGTGTTGAACACAATCAGGCGGTAGAGAATGGGGATCGCCCATTTACCGGAAATCAGGTTAACAAACTGCGTCATCGGGCAGGTATACGCCTCAGATTTTTTTTCGCAGCACACCTGCAGCATTTCTGCCATAGCACACCTCTTGCCTCTTTAGTATCCATTTGGTACCTGGTTTCCTTTCGATACTAACGTTTCTATAGTGCTTTCTCCAGTGACATTTCAGGAGAAGAACATGGGTCGTTTAACAGATAAATATACGCTGATTACCGGCGGCACCAGCGGCATCGGTCTTGCCACCGCGCAGGCGTTTATCGCCGAAGGCGCGCGCGTCGCCGTGACCGGACGCAACCCGGACACCCTCGCCGAAGCAGAACGTATTCTTGGCGATAAGGCCTGGGTGATCCCGACCGATGCGGGAGATATCGCCTCACAAAAAGCGCTGGCGGAAACCCTCGCCGCCCGCTGGCCACGCCTGGACGCGGTGTTTCTTAACGCCGGTGACGTAACGCACGCGCCGCTGGAAGCCTGGCAGGAGGAGGCGTGGGACCGCCTGATGGGCATCAACCTGAAGGGGCCGTTCTTTTTAATTCAGGCGCTGCTGCCGCTGCTGAATAACCCGTCGTCGGTGATCCTCTGCGGCTCGGTGAGCGCGCGCATCGGCCTGCCCACCAGCAGCGTGTATGCCGCGAGCAAGGCTGCCCTGCTATCGCTGGCGCGCACGCTGTCGGCGGAGCTGCTGCCGCGCGGGATCCGCGTCAACGGTCTGAGCCCCGGTCCGGTGGAAACTCCGGCGTTTACCAAAACGGGCTTAAGCGAGGAGGCGCTTAACGCGATGATGGCGGAGATCATCAAGCTGGTTCCGCTCGGCAGAATGGGCTCGACGACGGAGCTGGCAAAAGCCGCGCTCTATCTGGCGTCCGACGAGTCGAGCTACACGGTGGGAACGGAGCTGCTGGTGGACGGCGGAATGGGGAATTTGTAACTCAAAAGGCGCTGATGCCGGTGATAATGCCGACATACAGCGCCGCCCATCCGCAGGCGGAAAGCAGGCTGACGGCGTAGACCTTGACTGCATTCAGCCTGAGCATGCCCGCCGCCAGCGGCACGATGTAGCGCAACACCGCCAGAAAACGCGACGTAAACAGCACGATGACACCGTTCTTTTGCAACTGATGCTGTACCCGCAAGAACTTATCGGCATGCTTTGAGGTGAAACGCGTGACCAGCCGGGTGTGCCCCATCAGCAGGCCGATATGGTAGTTCAGCACCGAACCCGCCGTTGCCCCTAGCACCACGGCCAGCCACGCCAGCGCAGGATGCATGCTCGTCTGGCTAACGGTAATGCCCGCCAGCAGCATCACCGAGGCGGGCGGCAGCACGGAGGAGAGCAGCACCGTCGATTTACTCAGCGCCATCACAAATAACAGCGCGAAAAGATGTGCCGGATACAGCGCAAAATGATTCAGCAGATTATCAAACCACGCCATTACCCTCTCCTCCGTTGATTATTTAATCCTCCATTAGAAATGAATTAACCTAAATAAATCCTCAACATTTTATTAATAAAAATCGTCTAAACCGTTCTTAAACATTATTTAATTTTCTGAGCGGTAAATTTTAATAAGCGTATTATTCCTCTCGTTTTACAACGATCTCGTTATGGCGAGGCTCCTGTACAAATACACGTTATCGCTCTGGTAGGTTCGAGAGAACCGACACAGGGTAAAACAGGCACTGTCGAATCAAGGCTTTGTCAGTATAACTTCCCTCGCGGGATACGGTGTACAGTGCTGAACCCAGGACGTGGGGATCTCCTCTTCGACATGCCCTGTCTTGCTCGCCCCTGAGAGATGTTATTATTCAAAGGGAATTCACTATGTCTTACGCTATTCACAACCAGAATCTGGCATTCAATGACAGCGCCATTGCGCAATATATGAATACCGATTTTATTGTCCTCGATATTTCATTATGCGTGGCGCTGGCGCGCGAGCAATTCTTCGAAAAATTAAAAGACGACGATATTCCGTCTCATATTTTTATTGAAGACAATGGCCGCCTGGCGGGCATGATTGCCGTGCGTAAATTGCTGCAAACCGCCGATACGGTACAGCCGGTGAAATCGCTGATGATTTCGCAGTTTTTGCAGGTCAAACCGGAGGATGAACGTGCCGACGTTGCCGGACTGCTGGCACACGGCGGCGCGGATGTGGTGCCCGTGGTCACCCACGGCAAGCTCGTCGGCTGCCTGACCGAGCGCGAAATCGCCCATCTGCTGGAAGATGACGTCACCGAAGACGCCCAGCTTCAGGGGGCGACGCTGCCGCTGGAGAAGCCCTATCTGGACACCAGCCCGTATAGCCTGTGGAAGAAACGTTCCGTCTGGCTGCTGCTGCTGTTTGTCGCGGAGGCCTACACCAGCTCGGTGATCCAGCATTTTGAAGAGGCGCTGGAGTCCGCCATCTCGCTGGCGTTCTTTATTCCGCTGCTGATCGGCACGGGCGGCAACAGCGGGACGCAGATCACCTCCACCCTGGTGCGCGCCATGGCGCTGGGGGAAGTCCGCCTGCGCGACGTTGGCCGCGTGCTGCGTAAAGAGATGACCACCTCGCTGATGATTGCCGCCACGCTCGGTGTCGCCGGGTGCATTCGCGCCTGGATGATGGGGATTGGGCTGGAAATCACCCTTATCGTCAGCCTGACGCTGGTGTGCATAACGCTCTGGAGTGCGATCGTGTCGTCCGTGATCCCGATGGTGCTCAAGCGCTGCGGCATTGACCCGGCGGTCGTCTCCGCGCCGTTTATCGCGACGCTTATCGACGGCACCGGGCTGATTATCTACTTCAAGATCGCGCAATATACGCTGGGGCTGGAGTAACGCGGTCCGCCAGCTGGATCACCGCTCGCGAAAACACCTCAATCGCCAGGGCGACATCTTCAGCCATCACCGATTCCGCCGGATGGTGGCTGACGCCCCCTTTGCAGCGCACAAACAGCATGCCGACCGGCCAGCGTTCCGCGATGGCAATCGCATCGTGGCCCGCACCGCTGGGCAGCGATAGCGAGCGCCCCTGTACCGCTGTGACGGCCTCCCCCAGCACGTTTTGCAGGTGGATATCGCACGGCGTGGCGGCAATGCGGTAAAACTCCTCGGCGCTGAAGTCCAGACCGCGGCGCGAGGCGATCGCCTGGGCATGTTCCAGCAGGTCGTTAAGCAACCGATCAAGCGGCGCATCCTGCGGCCCGCGAATATCCAGCGAGAGCTGAACCTCGCCGGGGATTACGTTCACCGCCCCCGGCAGACAGCGCAGCTCGCCAACCGTCGCTACCAGGTTGCCGCCCTGCTGTCGGGTAGCGTTTTCAATGATAACCATCCACTCGGCGGCGGCGGCCAGCGCGTCCCTGCGGTGGAGCATCGGTACGGTTCCCGCGTGCCCGGCCTCGCCGGTAAAGCGGCAGTTCAGACGGCGCGCGCCGTTAATGGCTTCCACCACGCCAAGGGCGAGCGCCTCCTGCTCAAGGCATGGCCCCTGCTCAATATGCAGCTCCAGATAGGCGCTGAAATCCTCCTGACAGCGCGCGGCATGCAGCACGCGGGCAGGATCGAGCCCCACCAGGGTCATCGCCTGCGCCACGCTGATTCCGCTGGCGTCAGCTTTCTCCAGCCAGCCCTGCGGCCAGGTGCCGGTAATGCCCCGGCTGCCTAACAGCGTAATGCCGAAGCGGGTTCCCTCTTCGTCGCAAAAGCCGACAATCTCGATGGCCTGCGCCAGATGCACACCCTGCTGGTGCAGGCTGTCCACCACCTCAATGGCGGTGAGCACCCCAAGCATGCCGTCGTAGCGCCCGGCATTGCGCACGGTATCGAGATGCGAGCCGAGCAGCACCGCCTGCGCCCCTTCCTGCGCGCCCTCATAGCGTCCACAGATGTTGCCCACGCTGTCCTGCCAGACGGTCATTCCCACCTGGCTCATCCACTGCCCCACCAGCTGGTTGGCCTGCAGATGCTGGGTGGAGAGATAGACCCTCGTCAGCGCATCCGGGGTTTCGCTGAGGGCGGCCAGCGCGTCGGCGCGGGCCATCACCCGTTCTGCCGCCGGGCTCATTGCGGCGTCTCGCGGCGATAGTGGTCCCACGCGGCCTGCATGGCGGCCCCCTGCGTGGTGGAGAATTTCAGGTAGTTCAGCACCGACTCCAGCGCGCTCAGGGTGGTCATCACGCAGTCTTTGCGCGCGTTGTAGCCCATGGTGCCGATGCGCCACACTTTGCCGTGCAGCGGGCCAAACGAGGTGCCGATTTCAATCCCGAAATCCTCCAGCATCAGCTTACGCACCTGGTCGCCGTTGACGCCCTGCGGGATAACCACGCCCAGCACGTTGTTCATCTTGTGCTTCAGGTCGCCAAAGGTCTCCAGCCCCATCGCCTGAATGCCCTTCAGCAGCGCATCGCCGTGCAGCTTATGGCGCGCGATGCCGTTATCGAGCCCTTCCTGCAGGATCAGACGCGCGCACTCGCGGGCACCAAACAGCGCGGTCGTGGCTTCGGTATGGTGGTTAAGACGCTCCGGCCCCCAGTAGTCCATCACCATGCCGAGATCGAAGTAGTTGGAGTAGATCATCTCCTCGTCGCCGTCGCGGTGGGCGTCGGTGCGGATGCCTTCCTCAACGCATTTGCGGCGGCGGATCGCCTCCTCCATGCGCGCGCTCAGGGTGATCGGCGAGGTGCCCGACGGGCCGCCGAGGCACTTCTGCATCCCGGCCGAGACGGCGTCCAGCCCCCAGGCGTCGGTCTCCAGCGCGTTGCCGCCGAGCGACGCGGTGGCGTCGGTGTAGAACAGCACGTCGTAGCGGCGGCAGATCGCGCCCAGCTCGGCGAGCGGCTGCAGCATGGTGGTGGAGGTGTCGCCCTGCACGGTCAGCAGCAGGCGCGGACGAATACGCTTAATCGCATCCTCTACCTGGTCCGGGGTAAACACCTCGCCCCACGGCACCTCGATGGTATGCACCTCCGCGCGGCAGCGGCGGGCAATTTCGCACAGCAGATGACCAAAGCGGCCAAAGACCGGCACCAGCACCTTATCTCCCGGGCGGATGGCGGAGACCAGAATGGCTTCAATTCCCGCGCGGGAGGTGCCGTCCACCAGCATCGTCCAGTGGTTCTCGGTGCGGAACACCCCGCGATAGAGCGCCATCACCTCGTTCATGTAGTGGGTCATGGCCGGATCGTACTGGCCGATCAGCTGGCTCGACATGGCGCGCAGCACGCGCGGGTCGGCGTTGATCGGGCCCGGCCCCATCAGCAGGCGCTGGGGCGGGTTGATTTGCGGAAAGCGTGCTATATCCATTTGTCAGTCCTTATCAGTTGAGGCCGCGCACGGAGGAGATGAACTGCTTCAGTTCCGTGGTCTACGGGTTGGCGAACAGCGTTTTGCTGTCGCCCTGCTCCCAGACTTTCCCCTGGTGCATAAACACCACGCGGTCGCCCACTTCGCGGGCAAAATTCATTTCATGGGTAACCAGTATGAGCGTCATCCCCTCGGCCGCCAGCTGCTCCAGCACCTTGAGCACTTCGCCCACCAGCTCCGGGTCGAGCGCGGAGGTGATCTCGTCGCAGAGTAAAACTTTAGGCGACATCGCCAGCGCGCGGGCAATCGCCACGCGCTGCTGCTGGCCGCCGGAGAGGCTCGACGGGTAGTAATCCAGACGATCGCCTAAGCCCACTTTCTCCAGCATCTGCTTCGCCAGCTCGCGGCATTCGGCGGCGCTTTTCTTCAGCACCCGACGCGGGGCGAGCATCACGTTTTCCAGCGCCGTCATGTGTGGGAACAGGTTGAAGCTCTGAAACACCATCCCGACCGAGCGGCTGATTTCGCGCGCCTGGGAATCCCGATCGGTAATGGTCATGCCGCCCAGCTTGATGCTGCCGTCCTGATAGCCTTCCAGGCCGTTGATGCAGCGCAGCAGCGTGCTTTTGCCCGACCCGCTGCGCCCGATAATGGAGATCACCTGGCCCATGTCGATATCCAGATCGACGCCCTTGAGCACGTGGTTATCGCCGTAGTGCTTCTGCACCTGATTAATGGTGATGAGAGGCATTGAATTTCGTCTCCAGATAGCGGCTGTAGCGCGACAGCGGATAACACAGAATAAAGTAGCCGAGCGCCACCAGCGCAAAGACCTTAAACGGCTGATACGTCACGTTGGTCAGCATGGTCCCGGCCTTGGTCAGCTCAATAAAGCCGATGATCGACGCCAGCGCGGTGCCCTTGATCACCTGAACGGCAAAGCCGACCGTCGGGGCGATGCCGATGCGCAGCGCCTGCGGGGCGACGACGCGAAACAGGGTCTGGCCGAAGGTCAGCCCCAGACAGCGCGACGCTTCCCACTGCCCTTTCGGCAGGGCGCGAATGCTGCCAAACCAGATATCGAGCAGAAACGCGCTGGTGTAGAAGGTGAGCGCCAGCGAGGCGGCGGTCCACGGCGAAACGTCGATGCCGAACAGCGCCACGCCGAAGAAGGCCAGGAACAGCTGCATCAGCAGCGGCGTGCCCTGAAACAGCTCAATATAGCCGCGGATGATGCGCCTGACCGTGCGCCCGCCCGTCAGGCGCAGCAGCAGGAGCGGCAGCGTCACCGCCGCCCCGCCGACAAACGCCACCAGCGACAGCAGCACCGTCCAGCGTCCGGCCAGCAGCAGGTTGCGAATAATGTCCCAGTCGGTAAAGGTGGTCATCATGCCTGCACCCCCAGCCATTTGCGTCCTGCCGCCATCATCAGCTGGCGCAGGGTAATCGACAGCGCTAAGTAAATCCCGGTTGTCACCAGATAAACCTCAAAGCTCAGAAACGTTCTGGACTGGATCAGGTTGGCGGCGAAGGTCAGCTCTTCATACGAGACCTGCGACACCACCGACGAGCCGAGCATCACGATGATGCACTGGCTCACCAGCGCCGGGTAAATGCGCTGCAGCGCGGGCGGCAGCACCACGCGAATAAAGGTCTGCAGGCGGGTCAGCCCCAGCACGCGTCCGGCCTCCCACTGCCCTTTCGGCGTGACCTGAATGCCCGCGCGGATAATCTCTGTGCTGTAGGCGCCCAGGTTCACCACCATGGCCAGCAGCGCCGCTTCCCCGGCCGTCATCTTCAGCCCGAGATTCGGCAGGCCGAAGACGATGAAAAACAGCTGCACCACAAACGGCGTGTTGCGGATAATTTCCACGTAGCCGCCCCAGATCCGGCTGAACCAGGTTTTGCGTCCGCTGCGGATCGCCGCCCCGAAAATCCCTATCGCCAGCCCGCCGACGGTGGCCATCACCGTCAGCTGAACGGTGACCCATAGCCCCGCCAGCAGCTCCGGCCAGTGCGGCCAGAGCGCGGAGAAATGAAGTTGCTCAGTCATCGGCTCAGGCGCCAAGGTTTGCCGGCAGCGGGGCCTTCAGCCATTGCTCGGACAGGCCGTTCAGCGTGCCGTCCTTGATGCCCTGCTCAATCAGCGCATCCACCTTTGCCTTCAGGGCCGGTTCGTTTTTCTTCAGGCCAATAAAGCACGGCGAATCTTTCAGCATAAAGCTCGGCACCGGGGCTTTATCCGCGTTCTGGCGCGAAATGGCCGCCACCACGAGGTTGCCGGTTGCCACGTACTGCACCTGTCCGGAGAGGTAGGCGGAGAGCGTGGTGTTGTTATCCTCGTAGCGCTTCACGTCCGCGTCTTTCGGCGCCAGGCCGGTCAGCACCATGTCCTCCACCGCCCCGCGCGTCACGCCGATGGTTTTTCCGCTCAGCGCGGCGGCATCTTTCAGCTCGGCGCCTTTCGGACCAAACACGCCGAGGAAGAACGGCGCGTAAGCGCGGCTAAAGTCGATCACCTTCTCGCGCTCCGGGTTTTTACCGAGGCTTGAAATGACCAGATCCACCTTATCGGTTTGCAGATACGGCACGCGGTTGGCGCTGGTCACCGGCACCAGCTGCAGCTTGAGCTTCATCTGTTTGGCCAGATAGCGCGCCATGTCGATGTCATAGCCCTGCGGCTGCAGATCGGTCCCCACCGAGCCAAACGGCGGGAAGTCCTGCGGAACGGCAATGCGGATGGTGCCGCGCTTCTCGATATCCTGAAGCTGGTCAGCCTTTGCCGGCAGCTGTGTGAAGAGACATGCGGCCCCGGCCAGTGCAATCAACAATTTTTTCATGGTGCTTCCCCGTAACGTTAACATGAAACAAAAGATTCTTTGAATGTGATTTTGCAACTAATGTGCCAACCAGGGCGAAGCGGGAAATATTCTTGTAAAGCCTGATAAAACGGGGAAGGGTCGAAAAAACGAGCGTTTTCCCGACCCGCCACATGCACCATTTCAATGCAAAGCACCACCCTGATGCCCCATTATCGTTGTTCGAGTTCGTCCAGCTGCTGGTAGAGGGAGGCAATTTCGTGAATGCGCGGACGGCCTTTATCGAGAATTTCATGCAGGAAGGCGTTTGCCAGCAGGTTGATCAGGCTGTTGACCGAGGAGTAGCTGTCATAGGCCGAGACGCTGTCCAGCGGGGCGCAGAGCTGCCAGCTCGCCAGCGGAAACAGGCTGTGCGCCTGCGGCTCGCACATCAGCAGCACCGGAATACCGCTGCTCTGAAGCTGCTGCATCAGCGGGCGGATGATGCGCGGGCGGCGGCGAAAGGCCATCATGACCACCAGATCGTCCGGCGTTAAATCCACCAGCTCCTCGCCCAGGCTCTGCCCCGGCTGCGGCAGAACCAGCACCTGACCGCGCGCCTGCAGCAGCTGCTGGCGCAGGTGCAGCGCCGCCGGATAGGCGTTACGCATGCCGATAATGACGATGCGCCGCGCCTTCACCATGCAGGCCATGGCGTCGGCAAACTGCTGCGCGTCGAGGGCATTGACCCACTGGGTCAGGTTCGCCATCTCCTGCTTATAGTGGCGCGCCAGCAGCGTATTGCCCTGCACCGCGTCGCGGTTATCGGTGAGCGGCATCCCGCTCTGGCGCAGGGTGCGCAGCTCGTCGCGCATGTCCTTGTATTTCTCATAGCCCAGACGCTTAAACAGACGGCTGACCGTGGCTTTCGACACCCCGCTCAGCTGCGCCAGCTCGGCGCTGTTGTAGCTAATCAGGTCGTCAAAATGGTCGAAAATAAAGTCCGCCACCCGCTGCTCCTGCGGCGACAGCGACGGGTACTGTGCTTTCAGACGTTCATCCAGTTGTTCCATAGCGCCTCTGTAACTTTTGTTTCATCACATTGTACCTTTTATTATGCGTATTCATTATACGTGCCAGTTTACTGAAACTTTTCTTTCAGATCTGGAACAGCTTTTGCAGCACCTTGTGACTTTCAGGGTTACGAGGACGCTTTATGCAAAGTAATGTCTCCACGCACGGCATGGCCGTTGCGCCCCACCATCTTGCCAGCCAGAGCGCGCTGGCGGTACTGCGCGAAGGCGGCAGCGCGATAGAGGCGATGGTCGCCGCGGCGGCCACCGTTGCCGTGGTTTATCCGCACATGAACGGGCTGGGCGGCGATGGCTTCTGGCTTATCGTGCCGCCGGAAGGCGAACCTGTCGCCATTGATGCCAGCGGCGCGGCGGGATCGCGCGCAACGCTCGCCGCCTACGACGGGCTGGCGCATATTCCCCACCGCGGCCCCCGCGCGGCGCTGACCGTCGCCGGCACGGTGAGCGGCTGGGACGAGGCGCTGAAGGTCTCGCGCGAGATGACCGGCAAGGCGCTGCCGCTGGCCCGCCTGCTGGCCGACGCCATTGACTATGCGAAGAACGGCACGCCGGTCACGGCCTCGCAGGCCCATGCCACAGCCAGCAAATTCGACGAGCTGAAGCACATCCCCGGCTTCGCGGAAACCTGGCTGGTGGACGGCAAGCCGCCAGAGGTCGGGAGCCGCTTTTACCAGCCCGCCATGGCCACGACGTTGACGCGCCTGGCGGAGGACGGTCTGGACAGCTTTTACCGCGGCCCGCTGGCGGAAGTCCTGGCGCACGGCATGGAGACGCTGGGCCTGCCCGTGACGCTGGCCGATTTGCGCACGCACGTCGCCCGGCGCACCGCGCCGCTGAGGCTGCAGCATCAGCAGGGGGAGATCTTTAACCACGCCCCGCCGACGCAGGGACTGGTCTCGCTGGCGATACTCGGCATCACCGACCGCCTGAATATGGCGGAGGCCGACGACGCCGACACCATTCACCGCATCGTTGAAGCCACCAAGCTGGCCTTTGGCCTGCGCGATGCCCACATCACCGACCCGCGCGAGCTGAAAACCGATATTCAGGGTCTGCTGGATCCCGCCGCCCTGCAGGCGCTTGCCGACAGGGTTGACGACGGCCGCGCCGCGCCGTGGGGCAGCGGAAAAGGCCCCGGCGATACGGTGTGGATGGGAGTGATGGACAGCAGCGGGCTCGCCGTGTCGTTTATCCAGAGTATCTATCACGAGTTTGGCAGCGGCGTGGTGCTGCCCGACACCGGCATCGTCTGGCAGAATCGGGGGGCATCGTTCAGCCTCGATCCCGATAGTCTTCTGGCCCTCGCGCCGGGCAAGCAGCCCTTCCATACCCTGAACCCGGCGGCGGCGCGTCTTAAGGACGGGCGCGTGATGGTCTACGGATCGATGGGCGGCGACGGCCAGCCGCAAACCCAGGCCGCGCTCTTTACCCGCTACGCGATTCAGGGCGTGCCACTGCAGGAGAGCATTTCCCGCCCGCGCTGGCTGCTGGGGCGCACCTGGGGACAAACCTCGGACACGTTAAAGCTGGAAGGACGCTTTACCGCTGAGACGGTCTCACGGCTTCAGGCGCTTGGACACGAGGTGGAAATCTTCCCTGACTTCAGCGAAGCGATGGGCCACGCGGGCGCGATTGTCCGCCACCCCAACGGGCTGTTCGAAGGAGCATTTGACCCGCGCAGCAACGGCGCGGCCGCCGGATTCTGAGGAGAAAACAATGACGACACAACAACCCGACTGGCAGGCGTATCTGGCGCAAATGGAGTCCGTGCTCGACGTGACGCTGGACGATGCCCGCCGCGCCGAGCTGCAGGTGCAGTTCAGCCGCATTGCAAGCATGGCCGCCCCGCTGATGGCGCTGCCGCTCGATGACCGTCTGGAGATCGCAGGAGTGTACAAAGCATGAGGCTACACGAGATGAGTATCAGCGCGATCCAGCATGCGCTGGGCGCGGGCGAGCTGAGCGCTCGCGAGATTGCCCGCCAGACGCTGGAGGCGATTGCGCGCGTTAACCCGCAGATCGGCGCCTGGACCGCCGTGACGGAAGCACGCATGCTCGCCGAGGCCGAGAGCATCGATACCCTGCGTCGCGAAAAGCGCTCCCTGCCGCCGCTGGCGGGCGTACCCTACGCGGTAAAAAACCTGTTCGACGTTGCCGGCCACACCACCCTTGCCGGGGCAGAGCTGTTCAGCCAGCGCCCCGCCGCGGCCGCTGACAGCTTCGCGGTGCGCCAGCTGCGCAGCGCGGGCGGGCTGCTGACCGGGATGGTGAACATGGACGCCTACGCCTACGGCTTCACGACCGAAAACAGCCACTACGGCACGACGCGTAACCCGCACGATCTGGCACGCATTGCGGGCGGCTCGTCCGGCGGCTCGGCCGCCGCCGTGGCCGCCGGGCTGGTGCATTTTTCGCTCGGCACCGACACCAACGGCTCGATTCGCGTTCCGGCCTCCCTGTGCGGCATCTACGGCCTGAAGCCCACGTTTGGCCGCCTGTCACGATCCGGCAGCCATCCGTTTGTCGCGAGCCTCGATCATATCGGCCCCTTTGCCCGCCGCGTCTGCGATCTGGCGTCCGTATACGATGCGCTGCAGGGCCGTGACAGCAGCGACGCTTTTCAGGCAGAGAGCTCGCGCGAGCAGACGCGTCCCCTGATCGACCGCGGGCTTGACGGCCTGCGCTGCGCGGTGCTCGGCGGCTACTTCACCACCTGGTGCGACGCGGATGCCAGAGACGCCGTGGCGCGGGTGGCGAAGGCGCTCGACGTGCAGGATGAGCTGCAGTTCCCTGATGCCGAACTGGCGCGCTCCGCGGCGTTTATCATCAGCGCCTCCGAAGGGGGAAATCAGTACCTGCCCGCGCTTCGCCGCGAGCCCGAGCGGTTTGAGCCGCACTCCCGGGAACGCCTGCTGGCAGGCGCAATGATCCCCTCCGCCTGGTACATTCAGGCCCAGCGGTTTCGCGCGCACGCCCGGCAGGCGTTTAAAACCCTGTTCGCGCAGGCCGACGTGCTGATCGCTCCGGCGACGCCGCGCAGCGCCACGCTCGCGGGTGAGCAGACCATGGAGATTAACGGTCAGCCGCTCCCCATTCGCGCCAGCATGGGGATGCTGACCCAGCCGATTTCGTTTCTGGGCCTGCCCGTGACCACCGTTCCGCTGCGCACCGCCCAGGGTGCGCCGATTGGCCTGCAGCTAATTGCCGCGCCGTTTAACGAGCAGGCCTGCCTGCGCGTAGCGCGCGTGCTGGAAGAGAGTGGGATCGCCGACGCGCGTCCGGCGGAGGTGGCCGCATGATGAATCACGATGACATTAACCTGCCGTGGGTAGTTGCCGAGGTGACCGCCGCGTTTTACCGCTATGAAGACGCGCTGGTGAGCAACAACGTTGCGGTGCTGGACGAGCTGTTCTGGCACGACAAAAACACGGTGCGTCTGGGAGCGGGTGAAAACCTGTATGGGATTGATGAAATCCGCGCCTTTCGCGCGGCGCGCCCCGCCGCCGGGCTGCAGCGGACGCTGCGTCACACCGTGATTACCACCTTCGGGGAGGATTATGCCGTGTGCAGCACCGAGTTTACCCGCGAGGGCACGGATCGCATTGGCCGCCAGCAGCAGACGTGGGTGCGGTTTGCCTACGGGTGGCGGATTGTGGCGGCGCAGGTGAGTTTGATGGTGTAATGCTGAAAAACCCGCCCGGTGGCGCTGCGCTTACCGGGCCTGCGATGTCCCGTATGCCCTGTGGGTCCTGTAGGCCGGGTAAGGCGCAGCCGCCACCCGGCTAAACAAGGCACACTTATTTCTGAAACGGATGCACCTCCCGCCAGTGGTCGGCAATCTGCTGGCGGGTACAGACCCACACCCGCTCGTGCTGCTGCACGTAATCCAGGAAACGCTGCAGCGCGCGAAAACGCCCCGGCCGCCCCAGCAGGCGGCAGTGCATGCCGATGGACATCATCTTCGGCGCGCTTTCCCCTTCTTCGTACAGCACGTCAAAGCTGTCCTTCAGGTAGGTATAGAACTGCTCGGCGGTGTTAAACCCCTGCGCGGTGGCGAAGCGCATGTCGTTGGCATCCAGCGTATACGGCACGATCAGGTGCGGCTTGCGGGAGCCGTCGCTGCAGGCCACTTCCGTCCAGAAGGGCAAGTCATCGCCGTAGTAGTCGCTGTCATAGTCGAAGCCGCCGTGCTCCACCACCAGCTGGCGGGTGTTGGGGCTGTCGCGCCCGGTGTACCAGCCCGTCGGCGGCTTGCCGAAAAGGTCGGTCAATACGTGCACCGCCTTGTGCAGGTGTTCGCGCTCCTGGCTGATATCCATGCTCTGGTAGTGGATCCAGCGCCAGCCGTGGCTCACCACGTCGTAATCCGCTGCCTTGATTGCCTCGACGATCTCCGGATGACGCGCCAGCGCCATCGCCACGCCGAAGACCGTCAGCGGCAGGCCGCGCTTTTGAAATTCACTGTGGATCCGCCAGAATCCGGCGCGGCTGCCGTATTCGTAGAGGGAGTCCATCGACATGTGTTTATCCGGATAGCTGGCCGCGCCGATAATGTCCGACAGGAACTGCTCGGATCCGGCATCGCCGTGCAGAACGTGGTTCTCCGCCCCTTCCTCATAATTGAGCACAAACTGCACGGCGATGCGCGCCTGATTCGGCCACCGCGCGTGCGGGGGGTTGCCCGCGTAGCCGCGCAGATCCCGCGGGTAATTCTGTTCAAAAAGCCCCATTGCCACCCCCAAAAATTAAAATGGATTCAATGCCTGAAACTGTCCGCTTAACGCTTTTTTCTCCGGGTAGGCCAGATCCCCGTGCTTGCTGGTCGACAGCCCCAGCGCCACAAGCGACTCCACCATCTTCACCGCCGCGCTGACGCCGTCGATGACCGGCACGCGCAGCTCGCGCGTCAGCTCCTGCGCCAGCGTCGCCATGCCGCCGCAGCCCAGCACGATGGCCCCGCAGCCGTCCTCTTTCAGCGCCTGTATACAGCGCGCACGCACTTTTTCCTGCGCCAGACCGCTGCCGTCTTCCAGCGCCAGCACCGGGAGATCGATAGCGTGCAGCGCCGCGCAGCGATCGTGAAAGCCATACTGGTGCAGCAGATGGCGGGCAATAATCAACGTGCGCGGCAGCGTGGTGACCACCGAAAAGCGCGTCGCCACCAGCGTCGCCATATGCATGGCGGCTTCCGCAATGCCTATAACCGGCCCCTGCGCCAGCTCGCGCGCCGCCAGCAGGCCCGGATCGCCAAAGCAGGCGATGACGTGACCGTCCACGCCCTGCTCTCTGCCGAGCTTAACCTGTTCGAGAACCCCCACGGCGGCGATGGCCTCATCAAAGTGGCCTTCTATAGACGGCACGCCCGCGCTCGGGCAGACCGCGAGGATCTCCGTTCCCGGCGCCGCCACCGCGCGGGCCGCCGCGCCGATGGTTTCCGTCATCGCGAGGCTGGTGTTGGGGTTGATCACTTGTATACAGACAGAGGACATTACGACTCCTTGTGGCCGGCAAACAGCCGGGCAAAATCAGGCAGACACTCGCCCGCCCGCTCGAAGCAGAGGCTGGCGACGATATGTTCAAAATGGTGCATTAAGGCATCGCTGAGCGGCTGGAGCGCCTTCTGGCGCAGCAGATCCACAAGCTGTTCGTGATCGTTGCAGCGGCACCCCTGACGCCACGGCGCGCCCCAGGTGGCAATCACCAGCGACGAGCGCTGGCTCAGGCCGGTGACCATCTCCGTCAGCACCTGGTTGCCGGAGATGGCCTGCAGCTGAATGTGGAAATTGGCGGAGTGGCGAATTGCCGCCGGGCCGTCGTACGCCTCGTGCGCCTGCTGCTCCTGGCGAATGATGGCCTCCAGCGCGGCAAGGTGCGGCGACTGGCAGCGGGCCAGCACGTCCGGCAGGTTGGCGACCTCCAGCAGGGCGCGGGTGCGGAAGATGTGCTGCGCCTCTTCCACCGTCGGGCTGGCAACGTGTGCACCACGCTTGGGCGTTAAGGTGACCATTTGCACAGCGGCGAGTCGTTGAAGCACCTTGCGGATGCCCGTGCGGCTTACGCCAAACACCTCGGCCAGCGCCTCTTCCGGCAGTTTGCTCCCCGGCAGAAGCTGATGTTCGACTATCGCGGTCATCAGCGCCTGAAAGATCGATTCGTCTTTGTCATGCAGGTCTGGCGCGGTCTGCAGGGCGTTTATGTTGTTCATTCACCACTCCGTCTTTTACTCTTCGTTATCGAATCGTATACATAAAAATAAAATATTGCATACAAGATTTATTATCTTGGCCTGGATCCTGCAACACCGTCTGCACTCCCGCTTAACGGGTTTTCATTCACAGGAGCAGGTTTCATGCCAAACAGTCAAAACGCACAGCAAGGTACGGCCGCTGATTCCGGTGCGGTTTACAGCCCACGTCTTTGCAATGAGGATCTGGCACCGACGCGTGACCAGAACTGGAGCTGGTACAACATCTTTTCGTTCTGGATGTCGGATGTTCACAGCATGGGGGGTTATGTTGTCGCCGCGAGCTTCTTTACGCTCGGGCTGGCAAGCTGGCAGGTGCTGCTTTGCCTGCTGGTGGGGATTTGCATCGTGCAGCTGTGCGCCAACCTGGTGGCCAAACCGAGCCAGATGGCGGGCGTGCCCTATGCGGTGATCAGCCGTCAGGCGTTTGGCGTCTTCGGGGCCAATATTCCGGCGGTGATCCGCGGGCTGATTGCCTTCGCGTGGTACGGCATTCAGACCTATCTGGCCGCCAACGCTCTGATGCTGGTGGCGCTGAAGTTCTGGCCGTCGCTCTCTTCGCTCACCACCGGCGCGTTCCTTGGCCTGTCGCATCTGGGCTGGATCTGCTTTGCTATCATGTGGGTCCTGCAGGCGATGGTCTTCTGGCACGGCATGAACGCCATCAAGCGCTTTATTGATATCGCCGGCCCGGCGGTCTACGTGGTGATGCTGGCCCTCGCCGGATGGATTGTATACAAGACCGGTTTTGACGGGATCTCCTTCACCCTCGCCAGCAAATCCCTGAGCGCGGGCGAGCAGACCTGGCAGATGATCACCGCGACCGCGCTGGTGGTGTCTTACTTCTCCGGCCCGCTGCTCAACTTCGGCGACTTCTCCCGCTACGGCAAAAGCATGGGCGAGATCCGCCGCGGCAACCGCTGGGGGCTACCGTTTAACTTCCTGCTGTTCTCCATCGTCACCGTAGTCATTGTCTCCGGCACCCAGTCGCTGTTTGGCCGCATGATCACCGACCCGATCGAAACCGTCAGCCGCGTGGGCAACGATCTGGCCGTGGCGATTGGCCTGCTGACGATGATCACCGCTACCATCGGGATCAACATCGTCGCGAACTTCGTCTCCCCGGCGTTTGATTTCTCTAACTGCTCGCCGCAGAAGATCAGCTTCCGCACCGGGGGCATGATTGCCGCCGTCGGCTCGATCCTGCTTACCCCGTGGAACCTGTTCAACTCGCCGGAGCTTATCCACTACACCCTGGACGTGCTCGGGGCGTTTATCGGCCCGCTGTTCGGCATTCTGATTGCCGACTTCTACCTGATTAAGCGCGGCAAGGTGTCGGTTGACGATCTGTTCGACGACACGCCAAAGGGCAAATACTGGTACCGCAACGGTTTCAACCCGAAAGCGATTGGCGCGCTGATCCCGTCCGTTGCCGTGGGCCTGGTGATTAGCTTCATCCCGGCCCTGCATGAGGTGGCAAACTTGAGCTGGTTTATCGGCGTCTTCCTCGGCGGCGTCACCTACCGCTGGCTGGCGCGGGAAGAGCGCGAGACGGCGGGCGCGACGTCGTTCAGCTCCCGCGTGGCAACGCAAAAAGAGTAACCCCCTCCTCCGGCCGCAGCGTATCTGCGGCCCGTTCATTCTGGCACCGTTCTTGCTGCGCCTTCTCACCCCCGCTACGCAAACACTAAGGCAGGAACCATGATGGATTACCAGACAGCGATCCGCGGCGCATTTTTTGATATTGCCCAGGTCTGCGACAGCGCAGACGCGATTGCCCAACACGCGCGCTACCTTGAGGACGGGCTGCTGTTTATACAGAGCGGGAAAATTCTGGCGCACATGCCGTGGCAGGAGGGTGAGCAGTATCTTGACCCCCACAAGGGCTACACCGACCTGCGCGGCAGGCTGCTGCTGCCCGGTTTTGTCGACACCCACGTCCATTATCCGCAAACGGAGATGATCGGCGCCTTTGGCGAACAGCTGCTGGAGTGGCTGACCACCTACACCTTCCCGGTGGAGAGCCAGTTTTCCGATGAAGCCTACGCGAAAGAGATCGCCGAATTTTTCATTCAGCAGCTGGTGAGCAACGGCACCACCACCGCGCTGGTGTTTTGCACGCTGCATCCGGAATCGGTCGAGGCGCTGTTTACCGAAGCCCTGCGCCTGAACATGCGCCTTATCGCCGGAAAGGTGATGATGGACAGACACACGCCGGACTACCTGAGCGAAGACGCGAAGCAGAGCTACCGGCAGACGCGGGCGCTGATCCAGCGCTGGCACCACCGGGGACGGCTGGGCTACGCCATTACCCCGCGCTTTGCGCCGACCTCATCCCCCGAGCTGCTCGCCGCGGTCAGCCTGCTCAGAGAGGAGTTTCCGGATACCTGGCTGCAGACCCATCTCAGCGAAAACCCCAACGAAGTGGCCTGGGTGAACGATCTCTGGCCGGAGCACGAGCGCTATCTGGACGTGTATCACCACTACGGCCTGACCGGCGAGCGCAGCGTGTTTGCCCACGCGATCCATCTGCACCACAGCGAGTGGCAGTGCCTGCACGACACCGGCTCGGCGGTGGCGTTTTGCCCCACCTCTAACCTGTTTCTCGGCAGCGGGCTGTTTCGCCTGCCCGCCTGCTGGCAGCACAGGGTGCGGATGGGCATCGGCACCGACGTCGGCGCGGGCACCACCTTCAGCATGCTGCGCACCCTGGGTGAGGCCTACAAGGTGGGCCAGCTCCAGAGCTACCGCCTTCGCGCCAGCGAGGCGTTTTACCACGCCACGCTGGGCGGCGCGCACGCTCTCAGGCTCGAAGATAAGATTGGCAACTTCGCGCCCGGGAAAGAGGCGGATTTCGTGGTGATCGACCCCGACGTGACGCCGCTGCAGCGCCTGCGCAATCGCCGCTGCCAGGATATCTACGAGCAGCTTTTTGTGCTGATGACCCTCGGCGACGAGCGCAACATCAGCGAGACCTGGGTCAACGGCGAGCGGGTGTGGTCAACTGCCCCGGTAGGTTGACCACCCGCCGGGCGCAATCACAAACGGCAGGTGGAAATGTTCGTCTGCCGTTTCTCCCGTCACAAAATCAATTTGCGCGCAGGGCCAGATCGTGCCGCGACCGGTTTCGCTAAACCACGCGCCGATCTCCGCCACCAGCCGATAGCGGCCCGCGGGCAGGAAAGGGACAAATTCGGTGATGCGACCATTAGCGTTGGTCACGCCCGTCGCCATGATTTCGCCCTCCCGTTCGAGATGGACCGTCACGCCCTCTGCGGGTTTGCCCGTTGAGATATCCAGAATATGGGTGCTAAGTGTGCTCATTCGCTAATGACTCCTTCCAGCCGTAGCAGCGTAATTTCCCGCAGCTGTTCCAGCGCGGCACGGACTTCCTGCGCGTCGCTGTTCTCCAGCCGCGCGTGCAGCGCCTGTAAAATCTCCTCGCCGCTGCGGCCCTTCGCGCGGATCAGAAAGACGCGTCCGAAGCGGGCCTCGTAGCGGGCATTTCCCTCACGCAGCGCCCGGGCAAGGTCAGCATCGCGATCGTTCACCTCGCCCTGCTCCTGGCGCGACAGCGCCGCCTCCGCCTGTGAACCAGCGGGCTTTTCCCCGATGCGCGGATGGGCGCTCAGGGCCTGCGCCAGCGCCGCTTCATCCCAGTTTTGCGTCAGCGCGTTTGCCGTACTGAACAATTCGTCCCGGCTGGCGTAGGGCCGCCCCAGAGCCAGCGCATCGGCCCAGCCGGGGAGCGCCACGCAGGGATGGATCAGCGCTAACGCCTTTTCGTGGGGAAGATGATTGAAGTCGTGCAGTGCGATCATAGTGTCTCCTTTATTGTCTTCCTCCTGGTTATTGCACAAACCACGCCACTCTGAACGCGGGTGTGAAACAGTCGATTCCGTATAGCTCAACTGGAAATTTTTGATTCAAAAAAAGGCACGTTCACCGCGTTTGCGCACCTTAGCAGTGCAAACGTCCCCCTCACAACGCCGTTTTCGCCACTCTGCAGCCTGGTACGCAAATTGCTGAATGTCTTTACACCCTGCAAAAGGAGAGAAGCATGAGAGCAATCGTCATTGGTGCGGGTATTGGCGGCCTGAGCGCCGCCGTCGCGCTGAAGAAAGCGGGCATCGACTGTACCGTGTTTGAAGCCGTCAAAGAGATCAGGCCCGTCGGGGCGGCCATCTCCATCTGGCCGAACGGCGTGAAATGCATGCAGCACCTCGGCATGGGCGACATCATCGAGACGTACGGCGGTCCGATGCGTTTTATGGCCTACAAGGATTACCGGCGCGGCGACACCCTGACCCGCTTCAGCCTTGCCCCGCTGGTTGAGCGTACCGGCGGGCGTCCCTGCCCCGTCTCGCGCGCCGAGCTTCAGCGCGAAATGCTGGACTTCTGGGGGCGCGATAAGGTGCAGTTCGGCAAGCGCGTCGAACGCGTCCATGAAGACGACGCGGGCGTGAACGTGACCTTCACCGACGGCACCACGGCAGCCGGCGATTTTCTGATTGCCGCCGACGGCAGCCACTCCGCCGTGCGCCCGTACGTGCTGGGGTATACCCCGGAGCGCCGCTACGCCGGGTACGTGAACTGGAACGGGCTGGTGAAGATTGACGAAGAAATCGCCCCGGCGCACCAGTGGACCACCTTCGTTGGCGAAGGCAAACGCGTGTCGCTGATGCCCGTCTCCGGCGGACGCTTCTACTTCTTTTTTGACGTGCCGCTGCCCGCGGGCCTGGCAGAGGATCGCACCACCCTGCGCGCCGACCTTACGGGCTACTTCCGCGGATGGGCGCCGCCGGTGCAGAAGCTTATCGCGGCGCTGGATCCTGAAACGACCAACCGCATTGAAATCCACGACATTGAGCCGTTCGACAGCCTGGTGCGCGGCAACGTCGCGCTGCTCGGCGATGCCGGACACAGCACCACGCCGGATATCGGCCAGGGCGGCTGTGCGGCGATGGAAGACGCCGTGGTGCTGGGAGAATGCCTGCGAGAAAACCACAACATCACGCTGGCGCTGCGGCAGTACGAGGCGCTGCGCTGCGACCGGGTGCGCGACCTGGTCCTGAAGGCGCGTAAACGCTGCGACGTCACCCACGGGAAAGACATGGCGTTGACGCAGGCCTGGTATCAGGAGCTCAAAGAGGAGACCGGCGAGCGCATCATCAACGGTCTGTGCGAGACCATTCAGGGCGGCCCGTTGGGCTGAACGCAAGAGGGACAACGATGAAAAGAGAACCGACTCCACCCGCCCACTGCACGTTTGAGCCAGAGGACTGGCTGCGCCTCGCGAAATGCTGGCATCCGGTCGCGCGCGCCTGCGACGTTGGCCCGGCACCGGTTAAGGCGACCCTGCTGGATGAACAGCTGGTGATTTACCGGATTAACGACCAGGTCGTGGTCGCCCGTGACGTCTGCCCGCACCGCGGCGTGCCGCTGACGCTCGGCTTTCACGATGAGCATGGGATTATCTGCCCCTACCACGGCCTCCGCTTTGGGGAGGACGGGCGCTGCAACCGTATTCCGTCCAGCCCCGACCAGCCCGTTCCGGCGAAGCTGAACCTGATAAACTACGCCGTGGAAGAGCGCTTCGGCCTGATCTGGACCTGCCTGGCGTTTGACCCGGACAATCCTGTACCGCTGCCCACCATGCCGCACTGGGATGACGACGGATTTCAGCAGATCAACTGCCCGGCGTTTGAGGTGAACGGCTTTGCCGGACGTCAGGTGGAGGGGTTTCTGGACGTGGCACACTTTGCCTGGATCCACACCGATACCTTTGCCGATCCCAGTAATCAGCTGGTTCCCACCTATCAGCCGCAGGAGACGCCGTTCGGTTTTGTTGCCGATTACTGGAGCTCCGTGAGCAACTATCCCGCCAGTTCACCCGTGCAGGCGCCAGAAGGATTCCAGTGGCTGCGCCATTTTGAAATGCATCTGCCGTTTACCGCCACCCTGACGATTCATTTTCCGGGAGAATCGAGACTGGTCATTATGAACGCCGCATCGCCCGTCTCGTCACGTGTAACCCGCATGTTCGCGCCGATCGCGCGTAACTTTGACCTGCATATCCCGGTGGAAGATGTACATGCCTTTAACCTGCGGATTTTTGAAGAGGATCGCCTGATGGTCGAAACCCAGCGCCCGGAAAGCCTGCCGCTGGATCTGACGCTGGAAGCCCATATTCCCGCCGATAAAAGCTCAATTGCCTACCGTCGGGGGCTGAAGAAGATGGGCTTTGGCGAATTTTTCCTCGTATGACGGAGGCCGATATGCTGAGCGTAATTGTTGACGGGCTTTGGCGCGAGGGCGATAAAAGCCTCGCCGTCAGGCTGGTAGCTGAAGACGGTAACGCGCTGCCGCCGTGGCAGCCCGGCGCGCACATTGATGTGCACCTGCCCTGCGGCGCGGTGCGCCAGTATTCCCTGACCGGGGCATGTGAGGACGAGAGCTATCTTATCTGCGTGGGGCGGGAAACTGCCTCGCGAGGCGGATCGCGCTACGTTCACGAGACGCTGCGACCCGGGCAGAAATTAGCGATTTCTGCTCCGCGCAATCTGTTTTCGCTGCATCAGGCTGATCGGGTGTTGCTGCTGGCGGCAGGCATTGGCATTACGCCGCTGTATGCAATGGCCCTGCAGCTGAAGGCCGCCGGAACGCCGTTTACGCTGCACTATTACGTCAAACGCCGCGAAAGCGCGGCGTTTGCGCGCGAACTCTCCCGGTTCGGTGAGTGCCAGATTCATACCGCCAGCCCGCGCACGGCGCTGGCAGAACATCTTCCGGTGGCTGAGTCGGGGCTTCACGCCTGGATCTGCGGTCCGGCAGGGTTTATGGAAAAAGTGCGAGACGTGGCGACGGCCAGGGGATGGGATGATGGCCATCTTCACAGCGAGGCGTTTCAGCCCGCGGCCCCTGCCGCACGCGGTGACGCAGGCGAGATCTTTACGGTCAAAATCGCCTCGACCGGGGAGCGCTGGCCGGTGCCCGCGAATAAGACCATCGCTCAGGTGCTGCAGGAAAATGGCGTGGCGGTGCCGCTTTCCTGTGAAATGGGGATCTGCGGAGCCTGCCTGACGCCGGTGATTGACGGCGTGGCGGATCACCGGGATAGCGTGCAGTCGGAGGCGGAAAAAAGCGCAACGGACCAGCAGGTGGCTCTGTGCTGTTCTCGAAGCCATTCCGGGGAACTGGTGATTGGGCTGTAAAACGAAAAAACCCTGCGATATCGCTATCGCAGGGTTTCGAATTTGGCGGAAGCGTAGAGATTCGAACTCTAGAACCCTTTCGGGTCGCCGGTTTTCAAGACCGGTGCCTTCAACCGCTCGGCCACGCTTCCAAAGTGAGGCGCACTATAAACATCTATTAGCGCCTTGTAAAGCAGGAATTTTTCTATTTTTACCCGCCGGCGTTTGACTGCGCAAAAATCACCCATACGCTGCTCTCACGTCACTCACCTCGACCTTGTACATACCGTAACATAGCAACGTTCATCCTTTTAAATCGCTCTGGTATAGAATGCCTCAAAAATAGAAGGTCATTTGTTGTGTAATTGTTATAAATCTGAATTCCCGCAGATTTTAGACATTACTGCCATGCAGTGTTACGGGTTGATGATGAAAATCAAAAATACGCTTTGCTTACATATCCTGATGGCGACCCTGGCCATTTTGTTCCTTTGTGTTCACCCGCTGGTGACGAGCTTCAATCCGCCCCTCACCTTCCAGCCGCTGATTAAATCAATGGCGGGCACGCCTAAAGAACAAGCGGAAAAAATTGCGACTATTTCCCATGCCTTAGAAGGGAATGCTATTTTCTTCATTGGCGCCTCTGAGGTTGCCACCTCAGAAGATGAACATTACGCCGTATATAATTACTTTAATAAGCAATTGCACAAACCCGTCGTGGCGTATGGCGATGCGTTCGTCGATGATGAAACGCAATTTTTACTGTTCTCACGTTTTAAAAATAGCCTTAACGCAAACAGTAAAGTTGTTTTGCTTCTGGCTCCTGACAGCTTTTACTCAAAAGGGCTGCCACCGGCTATTTATGCCGATAATTTCCCCGGCTCTATTTTTAATCCACTGATGAAGGATCCGCAGGCGCGCCCGCTGCTGGTTAATTATTTAAAGCATATTGATAGTAAAGAAATAAGCCATTTAACCTTTGGCCAAATGCGCGTCTTTGGCTGGCACCCCGATCTGATATGGGACGAACTGAGCTTCCAGTTTGCCAACGTCTGTACCCTGATAAAAAACGACTGGCTGGCGCTGCTCAACGTCACGCCCCAGGCGGTACAGCCGTGGCCTCCGCAGACAGCCGCCCACATTGCTCCCGACTGGGATAAAGAGCTGGCGAATGCGCGCGAGTTAAATAAAAAACGCCAGCAGAGCGCGGCCACGCTGTGGATGGATAAAACGATTTACGAGGAGGACGGTACGCGGCAACAGTGGGATGACACGCCCGTCGTGCCTGCGCAAATCGCCGCGTTCAGTAAAACCGTCCAGCTGTTGAAAGAACGTCACGTGCAGGTGATTGCTATCGTCGACCCGGTTAACCCCTGGGCGCTTTACAATACCGATACCTTCCGTCCGGTTGATAAGCAAATTAAAACCATTCTGGAAAAGAACCAGATCCCGTATTTAGATATGTACGCCATGCCTTATCAAAATGGCTGGAACTGGGATCGTTTGCACCCTTCCGAACTGGCCTGGGTTCCTATGATTCGCTTTATTGCACAGAGTTTTAAATAATGAAAATCGCGATCCGTCTTTTTTTCCTTTATCTCCTGCTGGCGATTACCATCGTCGCGTGGACCTCTGTCGATGACAGCATGAGTATGCAGCTGCATTTTGAATATCAAAAGTTCTGAGGCCGAATGATGTACAGCTCAGGAATGTTTTTTGTTTATTTATTTTCATCCGCGCTGGCGTTTGCGCTGGTCAATCGCGTATTACGCCATCGTCTGACCTGGTTATCTGCGCTATCGGTGCTGACGGCGCTGGGATGGGGATATATATTTCAGGGTGATTATATTGTCCCCGCCGCCGTTTTTTTCAGCTTTTATGTTTTTGCCACGCTAAAAGAGAAGGGATGGTTAAAAACGTGGCAGGCAATCGTTCTGACATTATTGCCGTTGCTGCTGGTGAAATTACACTTAAATAACCACTGGGGCATGATCGGTCTCTCTTTTATGACGTTCCGCGCGGTGGACGTGCTGCTCTATCGCAGTAAAAAAGAAGGGCAGAATTTCCTGCACTATTTCTGCTATCTGTTTATGCCCTTTATTATCCTGGCCGGTCCAATGTACCGCTGGCGCACATGGATGAGTGACGTCAGCAAGCCCGTATTTGCCCTTAACCGCGAACAGTTTTTAGTCGCGTTAGAGCAAATCATTACCGGCATTGTCCAGAAGTTCCTGTTTGCCATGCTGATTGATTCGCTTGTCGTGCAGCCATGGAGCCATAAGCCGTTTACGCTGACCGTGGGCGTGGTGATGTCGATTGCCTACAGCACCTACCTGTACTTTGATTTTGCGGGCTACAGCAATATGGCCATCGGCGCAGGCCGCCTGTTTGGGCTCAACATCCCGGCAAACTTCAATATGCCGATTCTGGCAAAGAACCCGCAGGATTTCTGGCGCCGCTTCCACATCAGCCTGTCTGAATGGCTGCGCGATGTGGTCTTTATGCCCGTTTATATGAACCTGATGAAGTTCAACTTTTTCCGTCAGAACAAAACGCTGGCGCAAAATATCGGTATTTTTTGCACCCTGTTCTGCATGGGGGCATGGAATGGACTGGAACGCCATTACGTCATCAGCGGCGCGCTGTTTGGCGCGATTTCCGTCGCTCACAACATGCTGCTGTGGTCATCCAAACGCAGCCCGGCATTGCACCGCGGCTTGCAGAATCCGGCCGTTGCGTTTTTAGGGCGAATTCTGACGCTGGGAAGCGCCGCGGGATCCCTTTACATCTTTAGTGGAATGTCACCTCTATGAAAAATCACTCCGACCTTCAGGAACTGCAGGATTTCTTACGTGCGGCATTATGCGATCCCGCTTCCCCGCAGCAGCTGGCCATCAGCGGCAGCGACGAAGCCTTAAGCTGGCTACAGCTTTCCGCTGCCGTGACGGACTGGGCGCAGCGCTATCAGCGCTGCCAGCCCACCGCGGGCACACCGGTAGTGTTATATGGTCATCAGCAGGCCGAATTCGCGGTGGCGATTTATAGCTGCCTGCTGCACAACATTCCGTACATCCCGGTGGACTGCATCTATCCGCAGGAGCGCCTTCGGGAGATCTGCCATCTGGCCAGCGCCCCTTACTATTACGACGTGGCGACCCGGCAGTTCATCGCCACCGGGGAATCGGGCAAGGTACTGGAGGAGCAGGATCTGGCCTACATCATGTTTACTTCAGGCAGCACAGGTAAACCTAAAGGCGTGCAGATTGGGCGTGAAAGCGTATGGCACTTCATGAAATGGGTCAGCCAGGACTTTTCGCTGCCGGAAAAACCGGTCCTGATGAACCACGCGGTATTCAGCTTTGACCTCTCCCTGATCCCTTTGCTGGCCAATCTGGCGATGGGCGGGCACATCGTGCTGAACGCCAAAGAGGACATTCAGAAAGAGAACTGGCTGGAACGACTGAAAAGCAGCGCGGTCTCCGCCTGGGTTTCGACCCCCTCTTTTGCATACCAGCAGCTGCTTTCCCCGCAGTTCAACAGCGAGTATTTGCCAGCGCTGAGCGTCTTTATCTTCATTGGTGAAGTGTTAAATAAGGCGCTGGTTAAACAGCTCCGCCGCCGTTTCCCGCAGGCCAAAATCATTAACTCCTATGGCCCTACGGAAGCGACCATCGCGACGACCGTGGTTGAAATCACGGATGCGATCCTGAACAGCGACAGCGCCGTGCTGCCGGTGGGCGTCATGATGCCTGAGAGCAAAATGGAAATTTCCGCCGACGGCGAGCTGATTATCTGGGGTAAAAACGTCATGCGCGGCTATCTCGGCCTGCCGCAGGAGAACGCGGCGAAATTACTCCGTCGGGAAGATGAAGCGTTTCGCGGCTACCGGACCGGCGATCTGGGCTATGAAGCGGGGCTTATTTACTGCCAGGGCCGCAACGACAGCCAGGTCAAACTGAACGGTTACCGTATCGAAATCAACGAGATCGAGAACCGCCTGCTGGCCATGTCCGGCATCAACGAAGCGGTGGTCCTGCCGCTGATGAAATCCTGCGGCAGCGTGCTGCGCATTGCCGCGTTCTGCGTGACGGATATGGCGCCGGACACTATCAAAACATCGCTGTCGAAGGTGGTACCGCACTATATGGTGCCTTCACAAATTATCGTACAAGACGCTTTGCCGCTGAATCCTAACGGCAAAATTGACCGCAAGCTGCTGGACGCTTACGCCCGCACAAATTAATGACTCCAGGAAAAATTATGGAACAAGAAATTCTCGCCCTGTTCGAAAAAGTGTTATCCCGTAAGGTGGGCTTTCACGATGAACTGATTGAATCCGACATTCTCGACTCCATCCTGGCGGTCGATATGGTGCTGGAAGTGCAGGACGTTTACGGCTGCACGATCCCGCCAACTGACGTGGCGACGGTGCTAAAAACCCCGGCGGACCTGGCCCGCTATATTGAAGAAAACCGCTAAACGCCCCTGCTGTTAATGCAGCCCTGAAGGCTCAGGAGGATCTCTCCAGAGCCTTCATTCTTTCCCTCTCCCCCTGAACGCTGTCCTGCTCCCTTTCACAGGAATGAAACCGACTGCTTTTATTATTTCTCCTACACTTTAGGAGTACTGTCGGTACGGGAAACAGAAAAAAGCCAACTTAATTAAGGCATTAATGATTCGCTGTGCGCTCAGCCGGGGAACGTTTTGCCTTTAACAGAGGAGTCTGCGGTATGGCATTCGTAACAACGAAAGATGGCGTCAATATTTACTACAAAGACTGGGGCCCAAAAGAGGCTCAGCCTATTGTTTTCCACCACGGCTGGCCGCTAAGTGCCGATGACTGGGATAACCAGATGCTCTTCTTCCTCGCGGAAGGCTATCGCGTTATCGCTATCGATCGTCGCGGTCACGGGCGTTCGGACCAGGTGAGTGAAGGCCACGATATGGATCATTATGCGGCCGACGCGTCAGCCGTGGTTGAAAGCCTGGATCTGCGCAATGCCGTGCACGTCGGTCACTCCACCGGCGGCGGACAGGTCGCCCGCTATGTTGCGCAGTATGGGCAACCGCAGGGGCGCGTCGCCAAAGCGGTGCTCGTCAGCGCCGTGCCGCCGCTGATGGTCAAAACGGACGGTAACCCCGGCGGGACGCCCATCGAGGTTTTCGACGGCTTCCGCAAAGCGCTGGCGGCTAACCGCGCCCAGTTTTACCTCGACGTCGCCAGCGGTCCGTTCTACGGCTTTAATCGGGATGGCGCGGACGTTTCACAGGGGACGATCCAGAACTGGTGGCGTCAGGGAATGATCGGCAGCGCCAAGGCCCACTACGAGGGAATTAAGGCGTTTTCAGAGACCGACCAGACGGAAGATTTAAAGACCATCACGGTTCCCGTTCTGGTGATGCAGGGCGACGACGATCAGGTCGTGCCGTATAAGAATGCTGCCCTGCTGCAGGACAAGCTGCTGGCGAACAGCGTACTGAAAATTTACCCGGGCTTCCCGCACGGGATGCATACCACCCATGCGGATACCATTAACGCAGATATTTTGGCCTTTATCCGCTCATAAAGGCCACGTTTAACGCCACCCTTGGGTGGCGTTGTTTATTCCCCCTGGCGTTTCTGCGCCACCAGCTGGATCATGTTGAAATACGCCCCGGCCCCCGCGTCCATAATGGGCACCATCATCTCCTGAGCGATCTCGCATTGCATAAACTCATCCCACGCCTGCTGGCAGGTATCCATCTCCCGTACGGTGGTCAGCGCCGCACCGGGCTCTTTTTCCCACAGTGCTTTCCACCAGGAGAGCGGATAGAAATACCACTCTGGGGTCCAGAAAGGTTTAACCACATCCGGGAGATGCGTTTCGCTGTACTCTCCGATAAACCCGGGAACGGCAACGGCAATATGACCGCCGGGTTTCAGGAAAGGTAGCAGAGTACCCAGCATGACGTCATTGTTGCCGAAGTATTGATATGCGTCCACGCTGACGATCAGATCAAAGTAGTCATGCGCGAACGGGATTGCTTTCGTGGCATCAACCCGCAGCGGAAAGATTTTTCCGTCCAGACCCCGTTCGCTGAAACGTGCTGCATTTTCGTCCGGCGTAATCCACAGATCGGCGGCAAAAACCGTGGCGTCATATTTTTCGGCGAGCAGGATAGAAGAGATCCCTTTCCCACAGCCGAGATCGAGAATGCGCATTCCTGGATCGATCGGCAGTTGAGCGACCAGCTCGTCGGTTAGCCGCATGGCGTTTGGGCCCATCATGGTGTCGAGCAAAAAAGCGCGGTCATAGCTATCTGTGTAAGGTGTATTCATCACTGCTCCTTAGCGATTATCCAGCTGGGCGCGAACGTTGTTCAGCCCGGTGGTGTTGATGCGGTATGGCTGCCCGTTCACGGATCGGATCAGCTTTTTGGTGCGGAGTTTTTTAAAGACGCTAAGCGTGCAGTCGCTCAGCACCAGCCCTTCACGGGTGTAGCACTCAACGGAAGTGACGCGGCCAGAGCTGTCGCGGACGTGGACAATTCGTCCACCTTTGGCGAGAACGTGTAAGGTACGTTGTTCCTGACGGGATAAATTCATACTGGAAAACCTGTGTAATCATCATGCGTAAAAACGAGCCCACACCCGCAGGTGCGCGCGTAAGGTTTAAGCGCAGCGATAACCAGTCCGTCCTGAAAAGGGCGGGAAACTGATTATCTGATGAAAACATTCTCCAGCATCAAAGCCTCGGTAAGAGATAGCAATATATTTACAGGGTGAATGATAACGCCTGTTTTTTACAGGGAAATGGCAGGGACTTAAAAGTGTGAGGCGGATCGGCAAATCCAAAAGAAAAACCCCAGGTTAACGAGTAACCTGGGGTTTATATCTGGCGGAAGCGCAGAGATTCGAACTCTGGAACCCTTTCGGGTCGCCGGTTTTCAAGACCGGTGCCTTCAACCGCTCGGCCACACTTCCTAAGTGAGGCGAACTATAAACACCTCACCGCGAGCTGTAAAGAGTGGCTGCACTCGTTCGCTGTAAAAATAGTCAAAACGTGTTTAATCGGTTGAACTGACGACACATCGACGATTTTATCAGCACAGACCTAGTGTTTTTTGATGTACATGTCTTTCGTGAAATAGTACCCCAGCTTATCCGGCGTAAATCCGCCTACCCACGGTTTTACCAGGTGCGTACGAACGTAGTGATAAACCGGAATGGCGGGTACATCACGCCCCAGCAGATCTTCCGCCTGCTGGTAGTACTTACCCCGCTCTTCCGCTGATTTGGCTTTCGCAGCATCGATCAGCGCCCGATCGTAGTCCGGATTGCTGTACTGGCTGGTGTTTTCACTGTCGCCGGTGCGGAAGTTGTTCAGGAAGGTCGCCGCATCGTCATAATCGGCAATCCACGCGTACCGCACCGCGTCAAAGTTGTGAGTGTGCATGGTGTCCAGCATGGTTTTCCACTCCTGGTTTTGCAGCTTTGCCTCCACGCCAAGGTTTTTCTTCCACATGGAGCTGGCGGCAATCGCGATACGCTGGTGCGATTCAGAGGTGTTATAGAGCAGGTTGAAGCTCAGAGGATGGCTGGCGTTATATCCGGCCTCGTTCAGCAGCTTTTTCGCCTCGGCGATGCGCTTGTCCAGCGGCCAGCTGGCGTAATCCGGGTTCTGCAGCTTAACGCCGCCGATATCCGGCTGGCTGATGAGCCACGCCGGACGCTGCCCCTGCCCTAATACTTTCCCGGCAATGATGTCTTTATCCAGCGCCATGTTGAGCGCCTTGCGCACGCGCGCGTCGTTGAACGGCGGCCGGGTGGTATTGAATTCGTAGTAATAGGTCGCCAGTTGCGGAGAGACGTCCAGCTCGCTGCCCAGGGTTTTCTTGAGCTGGGCAAACTGGTTAATCGGCACCGTATACACGATATCAATTTCGCCCGCCTTATAGCGGTTCACGTCCGAGGCCTCGGAGGTAATGGGCAGGTAGGTGACCTTGTTAATCACGGTATGCGCGTTATCCCAGTAGCGCGGGTTGCGCTCCGCCACGATGCGTTCGTTGACCACCCACTGCGACAGCTTATACGCCCCGCTGCTGACGAAATGCTCCGGTTTGGTCCACTTATCGCCGAATCGGCCAATCAGCACTTTATCCACCGGCACCAGCGACGGGTGCGCCAGCATCGCGAGGAAGGCCGCGTTTGGCTGCGTGAGCGTCACTTCCAGCGTGGTGTCGTTAATCGCTTTTACGCCCAGCGTATCGGGCGCTTTTTTTCCTTGAGCAATATCGGCCGCGTTGACGATATGCATGTTGCCCGGATAGCTGGCATACGGCGAAGCCGTTTTCGGATCGATCAGGCGCTGCCAGCTCCAGACCACATCCTCAGCGGTAATCGCCGTGCCGTCGCTCCAGGTGATGCCCGGACGCAAATGGAACGTCCAGACGGTGTTGTCCTTGTTCTCCCATTTTTCCGCCAGTCGGGGTTGGACTTCGCCTGTGGGGGAGACGCTGACCAGTCCTTCGAATAAATCACTGATAATATTGAATTCGACATCGCTTTCGACTTTATGCGGGTCGAGCGAAGCCGGTTCACTGCCATTATTCCTGACCAGTTCCTGTTTGTCGGCCAGCGCGGTTCCTGCCGGCACGTTAGCCGCCCAGGCTGCCGTGCTGGCGCACAGGATCCCTGCGGTTAACAAAGAGAGCGTAAAGTGAGTGCGTGTTTGTGGTTTCATTTCCTTCGCCTTATAGTCTGTTTTATGACGATCCGGAAATAACTCTTAGCGTTCGAACGGTAATAACGCAATATTTTTCAGTAACCTATAAGAGCTTGATCTGATAAATTGCCGCAAACCGCTGTTCATACTGGCGAAACGGATTTCTGCAGAAGAAATAACCACCTCCAGCGCTAACGTGCTGAGTAAAGATGGGTAAAACCACTTTGAGACTGGCGTGCCGTTTCCTATTCTTTCCACTAATTACATCTGTCATAAGAGAGTGACTCATGGATCGTATAATTACTTCTTCACGCGACCGCACATCGCTACTCAGCACCCACAAGGTGCTGCGCAATACCTATTTCATGCTCAGCCTGACGCTGGCATTCTCAGCGATCACCGCCACCGCCAGCACCGTGCTGATGCTGCCGTCTCCGGGGCTGATCCTGACGCTGGTGGGTATGTATGGTCTGATGTTCCTGACCTACAAAACCGCTGACAAGCCCGTCGGTATTCTGTCCGCGTTTGCCTTCACCGGCTTCCTGGGCTACATCCTGGGGCCGATGCTGAACGCGTATCTGTCTGCCGGTATGGGTGACCTTATCGGCCTGGCGCTGGGCGGTACCGCGCTGGTGTTCTTCTGCTGCTCGGCCTACGTGCTGACCACCCGTAAGGACATGTCCTTCCTCGGCGGTATGCTGATGGCGGGCGTCGTGGTGGTGCTGGTGGGTATGGTGGCAAACATCTTCCTGCAGCTGCCTGCCCTGCATCTGGCGATCAGCGCCGTGTTTATCCTGATCTCTTCAGGCGCGATCCTGTTCGAAACCAGCAACATCATTCGCGGCGGTGAGACGAACTATATCCGCGCCACCGTGAGCCTGTACGTGTCGCTGTACAACATCTTCGTCAGCCTGTTGAGCATCCTGGGCTTCGCCAGCCGCGATTAAGTTACGGCGCTGTGAACCTGGCCCCGCTTATGCGGGGCTTTGTTTTTTGTTACACTGCTGCGGTTTTTGACTGACGCGTGAATGACTATGTTGAGTTTTGAAGGCAAAGAGATCGAGACCGATAACGAAGGTTATCTGAAAGAAAGTGCCCAGTGGAGCGAAGCGCTGGCGGAAGTGATTGCTGAAAAAGAGGCGATTACCCTCTCCCCCGAACACTGGGAAGTGGTGCGTTTTGTCCGCGAATTTTATCTGGAATTCAACACCTCTCCGGCGATCCGCATGCTGGTTAAAGCGATGGCCAGTAAGTTCGGCGAAGAGAAAGGCAACAGCCGCTATCTGTATCGTCTGTTCCCGAAAGGCCCGGCAAAACAGGCCACCAAAATTGCCGGCCTGCCAAAACCGGTGAAGTGTATTTAATACCGAATCCCGAAGTTTACGTATTCCCGCCCGGGTTGATGCGGTTCCGTTAACACCTTATCAACCCGCGCGCTGCGCGGCCCGCCCGCTTTCAGCCACGCCACCAGCTTGTCGACCTGCTCCGCTTCGCCGCAGGCGACCACCTCAACGCTGCCGTCGTCCATATTTCGCGCGTATCCCGTTAGCCCAAGCTCAACCGCTTCGCGCTGGGTGCTGTAGCGGAACCCCACGCCCTGAACAACGCCGTGAATCCAGGCAATGGTGCAGACTTTTGACATTTTTCTTCTCCTTAACGTAGCGTTTTCGGCAAACAGCCATAGTGCTGCCGGAAACGGGCGGTGAAACGAGAGCTGGAAAGATACCCACATTGTAATGCGATTTCGCCAATTGGTAATCGGGTTGACTGGAGCTGTGACAAAGCAACGGCCATCCTCACCTCCTCCACGATCTGGCGAAAACTCTGCGACTCTTCACGCAAGCGTCTGCGCAGCGTCGGCACGCTTAAGGCCAGACGGCTGGCAACGTCCTGCGCGGTCCAGTCTCTGGCGGGCGACAGCATAATGAACTGCCGCACCTGCTCGGTCAGGTTACTGTTTCGCTCAACAAGCAGCGGACCCGCCACGCCATCGTGCAGCAGGGCCAGCAAAAGACCGAAAGCCTGATGCTTTTGTAGCGCCTCCGGTAAATCCTGACGCACGGCGTGCAGCAGGTTGTCCCACATAAACGCCAGCCCCTCGCTCAGCGGGGCGCAGAGCGAATGCAGCGTCGTGCGCGGCCAGGACTTCAGGTAATGCGCTTTAAACTCGGCGACAATCTCCGGGGACAACATCAGCAAATCCGAGTGAAACAGCCCGTTTACAGGCAGATTGATTATCTCCATCGCCGTATTGGCCGGGATAATGATGAGCTCATCCCGTGTCGCTTCCAGACGGTTATCATCCTGAACTATCACCTTAGTGCCGTGAGTGATATGACAAATAGCCGGAAAAAACAGTTTAACCTGGTGCAGGCGATGCATTCTGCTGGCAGTCACTTCACCCGCGGTAAGATGGTTATGTCGAAAATGAAACTCCTGCACCCTGCCATCCTTATCTGCTGTAGGTTGCTGTTAACTGAGCCTTTGCCAGAACGTGACTATTAAGCATAAAACCGACCAGCGCACCGCTGGCATTGTTGTCGACGGGCAGTTTATCCACGTTCAGGGCCCAGACGGTAATCTGATAGCGATGAGGCTTGTCCCCTTCGGGTGGACATGCGCCGCCGAATCCAGAATAGCCGAAATCATTACGCCCCTGCACAACGCCGGCAGGTAATTTCTCGCCGTTCGGGTTACCGGCATCCGCGGGCAGCGTCATTGTCTTCGCCGGGATATTGGCTACGGTCCAGTGCCACCAGCCGCTGCCGGTGGGCGCATCCGGGTCATATACCGTAACGGCAAAACTTTTCGTACCGGCGGGCGGATTTTTCCACGCCAGCTGTGGAGAAATATTCCCACCGTGGCAGCCAAACCCCTCAAAAACCTGCTGTTGCGCCAGCCGCTTTTCGCCGGAAATATCCCGGCTGGTGACGCCGAAAGGCGTTGTTGCTGAAACCTGAAAACTCATCGCCGCCAGAGCGGTTATTGCTATCACACTGCGCTTTTTCATGGGTGCTCCCTCTGCTGTACCGGAAGCCCCACTCTAAAGCCAGCGGCAATATCGTAATGTGCCTAAGCGATTTGATTTTGTGCCGAAACGCTCAACGGCATCCGCAGATGATTGCGCCTTGCTGAATGTGGTAATCTACGCGCCATTTCCTGAAATCGACAGAACAGCAAATTATGAGTGTACGTTTAGTGTTAGCCAAAGGGCGCGAGAAATCATTACTGCGCCGTCATCCCTGGGTCTTTTCCGGCGCGGTTGCCCGTATGGAAGGCAAAGCCAGCCTCGGTGAAACCATTGATATCGTTGACCATCAGGGGAAATGGTTAGCGCGCGGCGCCTACTCGCCAGCGTCCCAGATCCGTGCTCGCGTCTGGACGTTTGATAAAGATGAAACCATCGACATCGACTTCTTCGTTCGCCGTCTGCAGCAGGCGCAGCAGTGGCGCGACTGGCTGGCAAAACGCGACGGGTTGGACAGCTACCGCCTGATCGCCGGTGAGTCCGACGGCCTGCCGGGCGTGACCATCGATCGCTTCGGTAACTTCCTGGTGCTGCAGCTCCTGAGCGCCGGAGCGGAATACCAGCGTGCCGCGCTGATCGGCGCGCTGCAAACGCTGTTCCCGCAGTGTGCCATTTACGACCGCAGCGATGTGGCGGTGCGCAAAAAAGAAGGCATGGAGCTGACTCAAGGGCCCGTAACGGGCGAACTGCCACCGGCCCTGCTGCCGATTGAAGAGCACGGCATGAAGCTGCTGGTGGATATTCAGGGCGGGCACAAAACGGGTTACTACCTCGACCAGCGCGACAGCCGTCTGGCTACGCGTCAGTACGTTGCCGACAAACGCGTGCTTAACTGCTTCTCCTATACCGGCGGTTTTGCCGTTTCGGCGCTGATGGGCGGCTGTGCTCAGGTGGTCAGCGTGGACACCTCGCAGGAAGCGCTGGACGTGGCAAAACAGAACGTCGAGCTCAACAAGCTGGATTTGAGCAAAGCGGAGTTTGTACGCGATGACGTATTCAAGCTGCTGCGTAAATATCGCGATCAGGGCGAGAAGTTCGACGTCATCGTGATGGATCCGCCAAAGTTTGTGGAAAACAAAAGCCAGCTGATGGGCGCGTGCCGTGGGTATAAAGATATCAACATGCTGGCTATCCAGCTGCTGAACCCGGGCGGGGTTCTGCTCACCTTCTCCTGCTCCGGCCTGATGACCACAGATTTATTTCAGAAAATCATCGCCGATGCCGCAATAGATGCTGGCCGTGATGTACAATTTATAGAGCAGTTCCGTCAGGCAGCCGATCACCCCGTGATTGCTACCTACCCGGAAGGACTGTATCTGAAAGGGTTTGCCTGTCGCGTCATGTAACTTGAAAAGAGAAATATTGCCCGCACATAACGTGTAAGTCGTATTTCCCGGGAGGTGACTATGATTGCCAGCAAATTCGGTATCGGCCAGCAGGTCCGCCACACTTTGCTAGGGTATTTGGGTGTGGTCGTGGATATCGACCCGGAGTATTCCCTTGATGAACCGTCAGCAGACGAGCTGGCGGTGAACGCAGAGCTTCGCGCCGCGCCCTGGTACCACGTGGTAATGGAAGGTGATGATGGACAACCCGTTCACACCTATCTGGCCGAAGCGCAGCTGAGTAGCGAGCTGCAGGAAGAGCATCCGGAGCAACCCACAATGGATGAACTTGCTCAGACTATCCGCAAACAGTTACAGGCCCCGCGCCTGCGGAACTAAGCGTGTAAAAAAAGCCCGATACGGGCTTTTTTTTATTACTTCGCCAGCCCCAGACGGGGGATGTCAATCGCGGGACAGCGGTCCATGACAACCTTCAACCCCGCATCCTGCGCCAGCACGGCGGCCTGCTCGTTAATCACGCCCAGCTGCATCCACAGCGTTTTTGCCCCTACGGCGATAGCGTCCTGCGCCACTTCCCACGCCGCCTCGGAATTGCGGAAGACATCGACCATATCAATTTTTTCCGGCACCTCAGCGAGCGTGGCATAACCCTGCTGGCCCAGCAATGTTTTCCCCGCCACTTTTGGCGAGACCGGGATAACGTGATAGCCCTGATCGAGAAGGTATTTCATCACCCGATAGCTTGGGCGATCGGGTTTATCGCTCGCGCCCACCAGCGCAATGGTACGCGTGGATGTCAGAATCTCGGCAATATCGTTCTCTTTCATGGTTTTTCTCCTGGCTTTTTTGAAAGTGTACGCCAAACCGCACATCTCAACCATCCATCCCATACAGATGCATGAGGGCAAAACGGCGAAATATGTCTATATGTTAGTAAACGTGATTATCGAAAAATTTAGATACATTAATGCGGCGACAGGATTTCTGACGGGAGCCTTCTATGAAAACCGGTATTGCCACTGCTCTGATTGCGTTAGTGATGCCGGTCTGCGTTTTTGCTACCACGCTCCGGCTCTCTACCGACATTGATCTCCTTGTACTGGACGGAAAAAAGGTCTCCAGCTCGTTATTGCGCGGTGCAGACAGCATCGAGTTAGATAACGGGCCGCATCAGCTGGTCTTCCGGGTAGAAAAGCCGATCGGTCTGGCTAATCACGAGCAAAGGATGTATATCTCTCCGCCGCTGATCGTCAGCTTTAATACCCGGCAAATCAGTCAGGTGAATATCACCCTGCCTCGCCTTGAAACGGAGAAGGAATCTGCGGCCTTCAACGCGTCACCCCGCGTTGAACTGCTGGACGGGGATGCGATGCCGATTCCGGTGAAACTGGATATTCTGGCGTTAACCACCTCACCGAAAGGCCCGGATTACGAGGCCGCGACCCAGACCTATAATAAAGCGGGGAAACGCGCCTCGCTTCCGGAGTTTGCCACCATGATGGCGGACGACAGTACGCTTTTATCCGGCGTCTCTGAACTGGACGTTATTCCTCCCCAGTCCCAAACCCTGACGGAACAGCGCCTTAAATTCTGGTTCCAGCAGGCCGATCCCGACACGCGGGCCCGATTTTTACAGTGGGCAAAACAACAACCTTCATCATAAGCCACATTTTTTACGCCTTTCTCTTGCAGCGTCAGACGGTTCCCGTCATCGTGTAGTCAGTTAACCTGATGGATATGATTATGGAATTGACAACACGCACGCTGCCTGAGCGCAAACACATTGCTCTTGTGGCGCACGATCACTGTAAACAAATGCTGCTTAACTGGGTTCGCCGCCATCAGTCTTCGCTGGAAAAGCACGCCCTGTCGGCGACCGGCACCACCGGTAACCTGATCCAGCGCGAAACGGGTCTGCAGGTGAATGCCATGCTGAGCGGTCCGATGGGCGGCGATCAGCAGGTCGGCGCGCAGATTTCCGAAGGGAAAATTGATGTGCTGATCTTCTTCTGGGACCCGCTGAACGCGGTTCCGCACGATCCGGATGTGAAAGCGCTGCTGCGCCTGGCGACGGTGTGGAATATTCCGGTGGCGACGAACCTGTCGACGGCGGATTTCATCATCGAATCACCGCAGTTTAACTCGCCGGTTGATATCCTTATTCCGGACTATCAGCGTTATCTTTCCGATAGACTGAAGTAGCTTTTTTGCCGGGTAGCGGCTACGCCTTACCCGGCCTGGAAAATCTTGCCTGACATCGTTATGGCTTACGCGCTACCGGCACATCAATACTCTTCAGGATATCGACAAACACGGATGGCTCCTCTTTATTGAACAGCAGCCACACGCGATGCCGCGCGCGGGTGATGGCCACATACAGCAAACGCCGCTCTTCGGCATCCGGGAAATCTTTCGGCACCGGCAGCAGGGCCTCTTCCATCACCGACTCGCGGGCCGGAGCCGGGAAACCGTCGCTCCCCTCTTTCAGCCCCACCACAATCACATAGTCAGCCTGCTGCCCTTTGCTGGCGTGAATGGTCATAAATTCAAGCTGCAGTTTCGGCCAGCGGGTGGCGGCTTTTTCCAGCGCCGCGGGCTTAAGGTGATGGTAGCGCGCCAGTACCAGAATACGTTCATCGGGCTTCGCGTAGCCGCTGAGCTTGTCCAGCAGCGGCTCCAGCTGGTCATCCGCCAGCAGGGTGACCGCTTTTTTATCCCCTGGGCGCAGGCTATTGAGCGGCTTGGCCAGCTGATGCGGGTTTTGCTGGATAAAGCGGTTGGCGATCTCACCAATGCGTGAATTGAAACGGTAGGTGGTGTCCAGATCGCTACGATCCCCTTCGCCAAAATAGTGGTGGAACGCGGTCGTCAGGGAGAGCTGCGCCCCGCTGAAGCGATAGATGGCCTGCCAGTCGTCACCCACCGCAAACAGCGACGTATGTTTATTTTGCGCCCGAAGCGCCGAGAGCAGTGCAGCACGCTGCGGAGAGATGTCCTGGAACTCATCCACCAGAATATGTTTCCACGGGCTGACAAAACGTCCCTTTTCAAGAATGATGATGGCCTGATGGATTAAACCTGAGAAATCGACGGCATTTTCCTCTTTCAGCGCGGTTTTCCAGGCTTTCAGCAGCGGAGCCATCAGCTTGACCCGTTTCGAAAACAGATCGCGGATCGCCTCCGGCGCGCTTTCAATCATCTCTGCCTGCGTTCCACCGTGCATTCGCATCAGGCTGACCCAGCGGTCAAGTCGCGAACCCAGACGACGCGCCAGTTTGTCATCCTGCCAGAAGCTGCCCTCTGACACCTCCCAGCCGAGCTCCTCCTCCAGCCACTGACGCCACCCTTTCGCCTGCGCTTTTTTCTCACTGCACTGCTGGCGCCACGTTTTGATGAACAGCGCCTGACGCGCCTGCGCGTCGTTTTCCAGCTTACTGATGGAAGGCACTTTTTTACTGCCCTGCTGAATAATATGCAGCGCAAGGGCATGGAAGGTTCTGGCCGTGATATCCCGGGTGTGCAGGCGCTCCTGGATACGTTCGTCCATCTCCTGGGCAGCCTTGCGGCCAAAGGCCAGAAGCAGTATTTGATCGGCTACCGCTTCTCCGGTCGTCAGCAGCCAGCCGGCACGCGCCACCAGCACCGACGTTTTACCGCTACCGGCCCCCGCCAGCACCAGCAGCGACTTCTCGCCGTTGACCACCGCGCGCGCCTGGGCCGGATTGAGCGGTGAAGATTCCACCGTACTGAAAAAGTCGGCGTATTGGGTGAGCATGGCGTCCGTCCATGCCTGATTATGAGCGAGACGGCTTTTATCCTTATCGTTCAGCCAGGCCTGACACTGGCGCCAGGCGTCGCGACAGTTGTCAAACTCGTCGAGACGCGTCACGGAGAGCGGCAGCGCCGAGAGTGCGTGTCGGATCTTTTGCTGCAGCCCGGCGGTCTGCTGACGGGTCAGCCACGCGTGTTGCGCGTTGCTCTGCGCGATATCGTCCAGCACCTGCTGCAGCACCTGGGCGGCAATTACGCTCATATCATGGCTCCACTGCTGCCACAGCGCGTTCAGGTGATGATGGAAACGCTGGGTTTCCGCCCACTCGGTGCCGTGAAGACGCACGACTTTATCGTCAGGCAGAACGAACTCCAGCTCGCCCCACACCAGCCCGCGTTTACAGTGGATAGCCAGAAGCTGGTTAAACGGAATAAGGTATTCGTGGCGTTCCCCGGAGACTTTCACCCCGGCATTAAGGAGAACCACCCTGTCGTAAGGGTGTTGCGCCAGGCGTTTGCCTAACGACGTTGCTTTCAGTTCCATGTTCCGCCAAATCCACGAAGAGATAATTTACCTGACAGTTTAACTGCCAGTTTTAAGGTGCTCCAGCCTAAAAAAACGTTACAATCATTGGGCGTTAATTTTATCGAAAGGAAGTGAGGGTTTATGCGTACCGTTCTGAATGTGTTGAATTTTGTGCTGGGCGGTTTTGCCACCACCCTTTCCTGGCTTTTTGCCACGCTGGTGAGCATCGTCCTGATTTTCACGCTTCCCCTGACCCGTTCCTGCTGGGAAATCACAAAACTCTCCTTAATCCCCTACGGGAATGAAGCCATCCACGTTGACGAGCTGAATCCGGAGAGCAAAAACGCCCTGATGAATACGGGCGGAACCTTGCTGAACATTCTGTGGCTGATTTTCTTCGGCTGGTGGCTGTGCATCATGCATATTTTTGCCGGTATTGCACAGTGCATCACGATTATTGGCATTCCGGTGGGGATCGCGAACTTTAAGATCGCCGCCATCGCCCTTTGGCCCGTCGGTCGCAGGGTTGTTCCGGTAGAAGTGGCCCAGGCGGCGCGTGAAGCAAACGCGCGTCGTCGTTTTCAGTAAATAAGGACCGGCCGCGTTTATGCTAAGCCCACTGCTTCGCCGTTATACCTGGAACAGCACCTGGCTATACAACGTCAGGATATTTATCGCGCTTTGCGGCACGGCTGCCCTGCCCTGGTGGCTGAATGATGTCAAACTCACCATTCCGCTCACGCTGGGGGTGGTGGCCGGGGCGCTGGCGGACCTGGACGATCGTCTGGCCGGGCGTTTACGTAACCTGGTCATTACGCTCGTCTGCTTTTTCATTGCTTCAGCGTCCGTTGAGCTGCTTTTCCCGTGGCCCTGGCTGTTTGCCCTGGGCCTTACGCTCTCAACCAGCGGGTTTATTTTGCTGGGCGGCCTCGGGCAACGCTATGCCACCATCGCGTTTGGTGCATTGCTGATCGCCATCTACACCATGCTGGGCGTTTCCCTGTATGACCAGTGGTACCAGCAGCCGGTTCTCCTGATGCTGGGCGCCATCTGGTATAATCTGCTGACGCTAACCGGTCATCTGATCTTCCCGGTTCGCCCGCTGCAGGATAACCTTGCCCGCAGCTTTGAGCAGTTAGCCCACTATCTGGAACTGAAATCCCGGCTGTTCGACCCGGATATCGAGGAAGAAAGCCAGGCTCCGCTCTACGATCTGGCGCTGGCAAACGGCCAGCTGGTCGCCACCCTTAACCAGACAAAAGTCTCTCTGCTTACCCGTCTGCGCGGCGATCGCGGCCAGCGCGGAACCCGAAGGACCTTACACTACTATTTTGCCGCCCAGGATATTCATGAACGCGCCAGCTCCTCGCACGTTCAGTATGCTGCCCTGCGCGAGAAGTTCCGCTACAGCGACGTGATGTTCCGCTTCCAGCGCCTGCTGTCCATGCAGTCCCAGGCGTGTCAGCAGCTCTCGCGGTCTATTCTGCTGCGCACGCCCTATCAGCATGACCCCCGCTTTGAACGCGTATTCAGCCATCTTGATGCGGCGCTCGACCGCGTTCAGGCCAGCGGAACGTCACAGGAGCACATCAAAGCGCTGGGCTTTCTGCTTAACAACCTGCGGGCGATTGATGCTCAGCTGGCAACCATTGAGTCCGAACAGGCGATGGCGCTGCCGGGCAGTGAGGTGGAAAATCAGCTTGCTGATGACAGCGTGCACAGCGTTAGCGATATGTGGCTGCGGCTGAGCCGCAACTTTACGCCTGAGTCGGCACTCTTTCGCCACGCGGTAAGAATGTCGCTGGTGCTGTGCGTGGGGTATGCCTTTATCCAGATAACCGGGCTGCACCACGGCTACTGGATCCTGCTGACCAGCCTGTTCGTCTGCCAGCCGAACTATAACGCCACCCGACACCGTCTTGCGCTGCGTATTATCGGCACGCTGGTCGGCGTCGCGATTGGCCTTCCGGTGCTCTATTTCGTGCCCTCCGTTGAAGGTCAACTGATCCTGATTGTGATCACCGGCGTGCTGTTCTTCGCGTTTCGCAACGTGCAGTACGCCCACGCCACCATGTTCATTACGCTGCTGGTGCTGCTCTGCTTTAACCTGCTGGGTGAAGGGTTTGAAGTTGCCCTGCCCCGCGTGATCGATACCCTGATTGGCTGTGCGATTGCCTGGGCCGCGGTCAGCTTTATCTGGCCGGACTGGCGTTTCCGCAATTTGCCGCGCGTAGTGGACAGGGCGATGAACGCCAACTGTCGATACCTTGACGCAATCCTGGAGCAGTACCACCAGGGGCGTGATAACCGCCTGGCTTATCGGATAGCCCGTCGCGACGCGCATAACAGTGACGCAGAACTGGCCTCCGTTGTCTCTAACATGTCAACGGAGCCTCGGGCCACGGCGGAGATCCGTGAGACTGCGTTCCGCCTGCTCTGCCTGAACCATACGTTCACCAGCTATATTTCGACGCTCGGTGCCCACCGTGAGAAACTCACCAACCCGGGCATTCTCAACCTGCTCGATGATGCCGTCTGTTATGTCGATGACGCACTTCATCACCGACCGGCCGATGAGCCGCGCGTTCAACAGGCGCTGGATGAACTGGCTCAACGCATTGCGCATCTTGACCCTGGAAACGACAGCAAAGCGCCGCTGGTACTTCAGCAGATAGGCCTGCTTATCGCTCTGCTGCCTGAAATTTGCCGGCTGCAACAGCAAATCGCTACCTGGAGGAGTGATTCTCCTGTGGCTCAGGCAGCGCATTAAACCACTCCGTTAGCTCCCGGCGAATGCCTGCCGGGAGTGCCGCCTCATGCAGCCCCTCGATAGCCCCTTCCAGCGCGAAGAGAACTTTAATACTGAGCGCTTTGTTTTTTGCCCGCATCTTTAGCCAGCTCGCTCTTGCACCCAGCGCCCGCAGCGTTTCCTCATTGGTAATGCCAGCTTCAAAGAGCAAGACTTCAAGTTGAAAGGTCAGGTTTGGCAGATCCTTAAGTCGGTTTCGTTGATGGCGCTGATAGCGTTCTTTTCTTGCCGCACTGAGCGCAAACGAGGAGAGCTGAAGCAACCGCTCCCTGTCCTGCCATAATCCATCATCCACACGATAATAGTTGAGCAGCACCGGGCGGCCTCGCTTCATCAACGTTAAAAAAGAGGAGGCATTTTTTACACAGTATTTCGCACTCTCCTCACAGGCGCGAAGATAAAGCTCTCCGTCTGACACCATGGCAAAAACCGCATCATCCACCGCCAGGGTATAGCCTCCAAACAGCGCGCGATGATGAATCTCGCCCAACGGGGAGAGGTATTCCTGGGATTTATAAATCCGTTCATAAGATATCTTTTTCATGATATTTCCCTTCAAAATCATAAAGTAACAACGAAATTTCTTACTAGCGGATCCGTTAGCAGGAAAATAGGCAACTTATCGCCGATGAGCAAGATGATTTTTCGAGGGACATCAACATTGAATGAATTTTGCGAGTCGCTTTCCGAAAATGAGGTTGATCTTTATGCATACAGGGGTTACTGTATATCCATACAGTAACTACAGGGCTGGAATGAATATGCACACTTCAGGCTATGCAAATCGCTCAACCTCTCTCTCTTCTACCGCAGGCAATGTCGCGCAGAATTCCGTCGAGCGTGTTTCCACGGGGCTTATCAGTGAAGTGGTTTATCGTGAAGACCAGCCCCTGTTGACGCAACTTCTGTTGTTGCCGTTATTACAACAGCTTGGTCAGCAATCGCGCTGGCAGCTTTGGCTCACACCTCAGCAAAAACTGAGCCGTGAGTGGGTTCAGTCCGCAGGCCTTCCGCTTACCAAGGTCATGCAAATTAATCAGCTCCCGCCGTGCGATACCGTAGAATCGATGATCCGCGCCTTACGCACCGGAAATTACAGCGTGGTGATTGGATGGTTACCGGAAGAACTGACGGAAGAGGAGCATTACCGTCTGACTGAAGCAGCCGAAGAAGGGAATGCGATCGGGTTCATTATGCGTCCGGTTCGATCGGATTCTTACCGCAGAGGACAACTTTCTGGGCTAAAAATTCACTCAAATTTGTATCATTGAGTGAAATTAAGATTTTTCCTGGAATTTTTTTTGACCTCAAGATGGCATTAAAGTTCCCGGTCACAAAATTGCGGCAAGGCTTGTCTGGTGCGGTTCTCCTTAATTTTATTGCACAAAATTCGTTCGAAAAATGTTAAATAATCGGTATACGGAACTTTTTTTTTCATATGCCTGACGGACTTCACACTTGTAAGTTTTCAGCTACGTTGTAGACTTTACATCGCCAGGGGTGCTCGGCCTAAGCCGAAGATATCGGTAGATTTATATTTGACCACGCCCCCCGGTGAAGGATTTAACCGTGATTCTCTCCTGAGACTTTCATGGCGAATTTTGGATGATAACGAGGCGCAAAAAATGAAAAAGACAGCTATCGCGATTGCAGTGGCACTGGCTGGCTTCGCTACCGTAGCGCAGGCCGCTCCGAAAGATAATACCTGGTATGCAGGTGGTAAACTGGGCTGGTCTCAGTTCCATGACACCGGCTGGTACAACAGCAGCCTGAACAATGATGGCCCAACTCACGAGAGCCAGCTTGGTGCAGGTGCGTTCGGTGGCTATCAGGTTAACCCGTATGTTGGTTTTGAAATGGGTTACGACTGGTTAGGTCGTATGCCATACAAAGGCGACACCATCAACGGCGCTTTCAAAGCACAGGGCGTTCAGCTGACCGCTAAACTGGGCTACCCAATCACTGACGATCTGGACGTGTACACCCGTCTGGGCGGCATGGTATGGCGCGCAGATTCCAGCAACAACATCTCTGGTGACAACCATGACACCGGTGTTTCCCCAGTATTCGCTGGTGGCGTTGAGTGGGCTATGACCCGTGACATCGCTACCCGTCTGGAATACCAGTGGGTTAACAACATCGGCGACGGCAACACCGTTGGTGTTCGTCCAGACAACGGCATGCTGAGCGTAGGTGTTTCCTACCGTTTCGGCCAGCAGGAAGAAGCAGCACCAGTTGTTGCTCCAGCTCCGGCTCCAGCTCCAGAAGTACAGACCAAGCACTTCACTCTGAAGTCTGACGTTCTGTTCAACTTCAACAAAGCGACTCTGAAACCAGAAGGCCAGCAGGCACTGGATCAGCTGTACACCCAGCTGAGCAACCTGGATCCTAAAGACGGTTCCGTAGTGGTTCTGGGCTTCACCGACCGTATCGGTTCTGACGCTTACAACCAGAAACTGTCTGAGAAACGTGCTCAGTCTGTTGTTGATTACCTGATCTCTAAAGGTATCCCAGCTAACAAGATCTCCCCACGTGGTATGGGCGAATCTAACCCAGTTACTGGCAACACCTGTGACAACGTGAAAGCTCGCGCTGCACTGATCGACTGCCTGGCTCCAGATCGTCGCGTAGAGATCGAAGTTAAAGGCATCAAAGACGTTGTAACTCAGCCAGCGGCATAAGTTATCGTCTTATAAAAAAACCCCGCCATGCGGGGTTTTTTATTGTCTGAAGAAAAGAAAAATCTATTTTTTACCCAACAGAGCCTGAAGGTCGTTCTTCAGCGTCGACATCTGGTTGGCGTACTTCTCTTTATGTTCGGCATCCTCAATCAGCTGCACGATGGTTTCCGAAAGCGTTTTGCCCCGTCGTTGTGCCAGCCCAGCCAGGCGTTGCCAGACAACGAACTCCAGATCGATTGATTTTTTGCGAGTGTGCTGATGCTCAGCATTAAAATGCCGTTTGCGTCGGGCACGGATAGTTTGCTTCATCCGGTTCAACAGCGCAGGATTGATGTGTTTCTCAATCCAGCCGTTAACCTGTACCGGTTCATTTTCGAGGGTCAGCAAAATATCCACGGCTTCTTGCGCAGCGCTGGCTTCGATGTAGCAGGTTATCAGCTCCCCTTCACGGTGCTTTTTGACCAGGTACTTCCATTTCCAGCCGCTTTCGAGATTTTCCAGTTGTTGATATTTCATTGCGATCTCAGTGTTACCACGTAACTCTGTTCAGAATATCAGTTTTTTAGCAATCTGCTGAAAAGAAATCATATCCTGTGAGTGAATGCAGCCAATCGCCCTGTCGAAATCCCCGATCCTGCTTGGGTACAGCCCCCCGCTTACGGTATACTCCACGCTTTTACATCTGACTAAAATACATCAACTTTGACCATTACGAAACTTGCATGGCGTGACCTTGTTCCGGATACCGAAAGTTACCAGGAACTGTTTGCACAGCCCGAACTCGCAAAAGAACACGAATTCATCCTTAGCGATACGCAGCCTCGTTTGCATTATGCGCTGGAGCAGGTGTTAAGCCCATGGGCAACAGCGCCCTTCATGCTGCTCAAGGCCCCGGAAGAAGCGGAATACCTGACGCTGCTCGGAGATGCCGTGCGCCAGCTGAAGCCGGAAGCGAACGCAGTTTTTGGCGGCCAGTATCGTATTGCGGGACATGATGTCACTTTCGAACCGGCGGCGCAGGCCGATGGCCTTTTTGCCGCTAAGGGCGAAGTGATTACCGCTAACTGGGTCGAGGCGGAACAACTCTTTGGTTGTCTGCGCCAGTTTAATGGCGAACTTTCGCTGCAGCCGGGGCTGGTACATCGCGCAAATGGCGGTGTTCTCATCATCTCACTGCGTACCCTGCTCTCGCAGCCGCTGCTGTGGATGCGTCTGAAAACTATCGTGCACCAGCAGCGTTTCGACTGGGTCGGCTACGATGAGTCTCGTCCTTTGCCTGTCTCTGTTCCGTCTATGCCGCTGTCGCTGACCGTCGTGCTGACGGGCGACCGTGAATCGCTGGCGGACTTCCAGGAAATGGAGCCAGAACTCGCTGAGCAGGCGGTGTATAGCGAATACGAAGACAATACCCAGATTGCTGACGCCGACGATATAGCGCAGTGGTGCCAGTGGGTGATGGCCGTTGCTGAACGTTTTGCGCTGCCAACCCCTGCGGCTGACGCGTGGCCGGCCTTAATCCGTGAAGCGGTACGCTACACCGGTGACCAGGAAACGCTGCCGCTTTGCCCGCTCTGGATCGGCAAACAGCTGCGTGAAGTGGGTGTGATCAGCGGTAACGGGGCGTTCACCGGCGAACAGCTCACTCAGATGCTGGCTCAGCGTGAGTGGCGAGAAGGCTATCTTGCCGACCGTATGCAGGATGAAATTCTGCTGGAACAAATTCTGGTGGAAACCGAAGGCGAACGCGTCGGGCAGATCAACGCCCTGTCGGTGATTGAATTTCCCGGTCATCCGCGCGCATTCGGGGAACCGTCCCGTATCAGCTGCGTTGTGCACATTGGCGATGGCGAGTTCACCGATATCGAACGGAAAGCCGAGCTGGGCGGCAACATTCACGCGAAAGGCATGATGATCATGCAGGCGTTTTTGATGTCAGAGCTGCAGCTTGAGCAACAGATCCCCTTCTCCGCCTCGCTGACGTTTGAGCAGTCCTACAGCGAAGTGGATGGCGATAGCGCCTCTATGGCCGAGCTGTGCGCCTTAATCAGCGCCCTGGCGGAAGTGCCCATCAATCAGAACATCGCGATCACCGGTTCGGTGGATCAGTTCGGTCGTGCACAGCCAGTGGGAGGCCTCAACGAAAAAATTGAAGGCTTCTTCTCTATCTGTCAGCAGCGCGGTTTAAACGGCAAACAGGGTGTGATTATTCCTGCTCCCAACGCACGCCATTTGAGCCTCAGTCAGGATATTCTGGATGCGGTTGAGCAAGAGCAATTCGCCATCTGGGCCATCGAAGGGATTGAGGATGCTCTACCCTTACTGACAAATCTGGTTTGGGATGGCGAAGGGCAAACCACCCTGATGCAGACTATCCAGGAGCGCATAGCTCAGGCGACACAGCAGGATGCTCGTCATCGTTATCCATGGCCGTTACGCTGGCTGGGCTGGTTTAGTTCGAACTGATCGGACTTGTTCAGCGTACACGTGTTAGCTATCCTGCGTCCTTCACTAAAATAAGGCTTACTGAGAACATGGTAGATAAACGCGAATCCTATACAAAAGAAGATCTTCTTGCCTCTGGTCGCGGTGAACTGTTTGGCGCTAAAGGCCCACAGTTACCGGCCCCGAACATGCTGATGATGGACCGTGTCGTGAAAATGACCGAAACCGGCGGCAACTTCGATAAGGGTTACGTAGAAGCAGAACTCGATATCAACCCGGACCTGTGGTTCTTCGGTTGCCACTTTATTGGCGATCCGGTAATGCCTGGCTGTCTGGGCCTGGATGCCATGTGGCAGCTGGTTGGCTTCTATCTGGGCTGGCTGGGCGGCGAAGGTAAAGGCCGCGCGCTGGGCGTGGGCGAAGTAAAATTCACTGGCCAGGTTCTGCCTACGGCGAAGAAAGTGACCTATCGCATTCACTTCAAGCGCATCGTTAACCGCCGCCTGATTATGGGCCTGGCAGATGGCGAAGTGCTGGTCGACGGTCGTCTGATCTATAGCGCAAGCGACCTGAAAGTTGGCCTGTTCCAGGATACTTCAGCTTTCTGATCGTGCTTTTGGCACCCCCAGAAAGGCGAAACCTCCGCATTGCGGAGGTTTCTTTTTTGAAAGAGACGTTATCAGGCTATGAGTGCCCTGTCGCCGATGGCTTCTCGCCAGCCTCCAAGCCATTGTGACCTTTGATTTATCGTCTGATAAGGACACATTTCTTTAGAACGTCCAGCGATGCCGGCCTGATAACCACGTTGATGAGCCCGTTCCAGGCGATCTCGTTTCTGTCTCTTCATGCCTCGTTTCCCTCATTCTTTTGTCTGGTGGAAAGAAAACAGTGTCTGCACTAAATGCACAGGCACAGATAACGAATACCCCGAATTAGTCGCATCGTCAATGTTCAAAATTCATACGGGTGTCATATTTGTGAGCTAGCTGGAAGTTCATTTGTACAAAAATTGTGACGTAGCACAAGTAACAAACTGAACTGAAAACGAAAAAAAACCGCAATCAGTGACAGGCCAACTGCGGTTTTTAATGATGAATTTTACTTATGGCAGCCGGGAAATTTCTCTCGCGATGCTGGCCGACTCCTGTGCCCAACCCTGAGCCAGAACTTTCACCATTTCGTCATAGCCATCTTTCTGCTGCTTCAGCTCCAGATGGAAAGGACGCTTAATCAGCTGCCCCTGATGGTTCAGCAACCACTCCCCGCTAATCACCACCGCACCGTCATAACGGCCGTGGAAGCCCGTTACCGTGACGTTAAGCGTATCCTGGTCGTTACCCAGCGGCTGCGACGCGACAACCCAGCCCGGAAGCTGACTGCCCAGATTGGCCACCAGCGTGTTGCGCAGCTGCTGATCCAGCGGGCTGGCCCACAGGTTGTTCGTCGCAATCACGTATTTAACGTCGCTGGTCTGATAGACCACCCCGTTTCCTGCCAGATAATCCGGCACGGCAACCTGCTCAACCCACAGCTGGCGGCTTCCCTGGCTGGTCGTGCTTTGCCCACCGCTGTGGGTAGCCACAGGCAGCTGATAGTAGCTTTTATTATCTACCCCTGAACTGCACGCCGTTAACAGCAGAGCACCAACCATCAATAGCCACTTTTTCATTCTTTTGCCCTCTTCGGCTCAGGATCCTTTTTATCTTTCGCTTCGAACACCAGCGCGTTGCTCTTCTCGTTGAGCGTTTTCAGCACCGGCTGCAGTTCACGTAAGACCTGATCAAGACGCTGCATATCTGCCACCATCTTGTTGTAGGCCGCTGAACCCGGCTGGAAGCCCTGCATACTGCGGTTCAGCTCACGCAGCGTTTTCTGCATATCCTGCGGCAGCTGCTGCATGCTCTGGCTCGCCGTGATCTTGTTGATGTTATCCAGCGTGGTTTGCAGACGACGCATCGTTGCCTGGCTTTCGCTCAGTGAGTTCGTCGCCGCTTCAATCATCGGATTCAGCGGCAGATTGTTGATCTTATCCAGCGTCTCCATCAGGCGCTGTTGGATCTGAGCCAGACCGCTGCTCACCGTTGGGATGATCTTGTAGCCACCGAATTCACGAATACCGGTAATCGGCGGTGCTTTCGGGTAGAAGTCCATATCCACATACAGCGCGCCCGTCACCAGGTTACCCGTTTTCAGCGACCCGCGCAGACCACGGTTCATCAATTCGTTAATATGCGCCGCGATATCCTGGTTCTCGCCAATCTGGTTCAGCAGACGCTCCGGCTCGATACGGATCAGCACCGGAATACGATAATCATCGTCCAGCATCTGGCTCAGGCCCGGGACAAAGAACGGAACTTGTCCAACCGTACCAAGACGAATACCGCGGAACTCAACGGGCGCGCCCGGCTGCAGACCGCGGACGGAGTCTTTAAAGAACATCAGGAAGTCGATGTGATCGGTATAAAGCGCGTCCTGAATGCTTCGCTGATCGTCAAAGAGTCTGAACGCCGTTTTCTCGGCAACCGGCTGCCCGAGGTCCTGCCCTTCCGGAACATCAAAGCTCACCCCGCCGCCAAACAGCGTGGTTAATGATCCCATTTCTACGCGCATCCCCGCCGACGTAAGATCGACCGCGATCCCGCTGTCCTTCCAGAAACGAACGTTGCTGGTCACCAGACGATCGTTTGGCGCATTGATGAAAAGCTGATAGCTAATGGTACGCTTTTGCGCATCGAAGGTGCTGGTTTCAACGGAACCGACGCGGTAGCCGCGGAACAGTACCGGGTCACCCGCCGTGAGCTGACCCGCTTTTTTGCTGTCGAGGATCACGCGGATACCCTTAGCATCAGGCGGCGCAAGCGGCGGTGAATCCAGAAGCTGGTATTTTCCCGGCTGGCTACCCTTCGTGCCGGGCTGCAGTTCAATATAGGCTCCGGAGAGCAGCGTCCCTAAACCGCTGATCCCTTCACGTCCCACCTGCGGTTTAACGACCCAGAAAACGGAATCGCCATGCAGCAGTTTTTCCATGCCGGCATTAAGGCGCGCCTTAATTTCCACATGGGTTAAATCGTCGGTCAGGGTTGCGCTTTCGACTACGCCCACGTCCACACTACGGCTTTTGATGGTCGTTTTACCGCCCTCAATCCCCTCGGCATTGGTGGTTATCAGCGTGACTTCCGGTCCCTGATGGCTGTAATGATAAAACAGGATCCATGCACCGATCAGCGCGGTCACGATGGGAAAAATCCACACCGGCGACCAGTTTTTGACCTTCTGCACTTTCGCCTCTCCACTTTTATTTTCCATGCTCTTACTCTTCCTCATGGCTTGATTCAGGCTCACGATCCCACGATAAACGAGGGTCGAAGGTCATGGCCGCAAACATGGTCATAATCACGACCAGTGCAAACATTAAAGCCCCCATCGCGGGATAAATACTCATCAAACCGCCCATCCGCACCAGTGCAGAGAGAACGGCGATGACAAACACGTCAATCATTGACCAGCGTCCGACAAACTCGACCACTTCATAAATCAGGTGCATGCGTTCGCTGTCGCGTTTTCCATGCCCCTTCGCATCCCAGCAGAGCCAGGCGATGGCGATCATTTTTAAGGTTGGCACCATAATACTGGCGATAAAGATCACGCCGGCGACAGGATAGGAACCTTCTCCCCACAGCAGGATCACCCCGGCCAGGATCGTCGAGGGCATTTTGTCGCCGAGCAAATCGGTGATCATGATCGGTAGAATATTGGCAGGCAGATACAGCATGACGGAGGTGACCAGCAGCGCCATCGTCCACTGCAGGCTATTTTTACGGCGTACGTGACCTTTTGTTTCGCAGCGCGGACAAACGTCGACATCGGCGGGCAGCACGGCGGTGCAGCATGGGCAGGAACGCAACCCCTGGCGAATGCCGGGCACGCCGACTTTTACCGTCTGCGCAAGCGTCGGTGCCGGGGCGATATCATCCCACGCCCAGCGCCTGTCCACGCACTGGAAGGCGCGCAGCTGCAGGACACAGTACAGGCACCACGGAATAAAGCTGCTGCCGATCCCCACATCACCATACGCCATGAGCTTCACGAAACTGACCAGAATGCCCGCCAGAAAGATTTCGGCCATACCCCAGCTTTTGAGCTGAAAAAGGATACGCGCGAGCCGGATTTTCAGTGATGAGGGCATCCTGACGCGGTTGACCAGCAAAAGGATAACGACCAGGCAAAAAGCCGGGACTATCTGGACAAACAGGAGAAAAAAGGTGCCGAGGCTGGCGTAATCTTCCGAGAACATCACGCCTGGGATTTCAAGCAGATCCACCTGGCTTGTTATCCCTCCCACCTTCATATAGATGAAGGGGAAGAGATTAGAGAGCAGCAGCATGAACAATGCTGCCAGAGCGTAAGCAGTGGGACGCTGCCGCGGCGCGTCCCACTCGGTTGTCAACGTTGCGCCGCAACGTGGACACAGGGCTTTATGTCCGTGACCAAGCTCTGGCAACGCCACGAGCATATCGCATTGCGAGCATAAAATATGCCTGTCGGCATGGTGCTGGTCACACATATGTTATCCCTGTTTATGCGCCGTTTTTCAGAGACTCAAGGTACTCCCAGCGCTCAAATGCTTCTTCCAGGGCTTTTTCAGCCGCGGACAGTTCAGCCAGTACTTTCTGAGTATAGTCGTGCGGCTGCGTAAAGAATGACGCATCAGCGACCTGCATCTGCAACGTTTCCAGAGCGGCTTCCAGCTCTTCAAGACGCTGAGGCAGCCCCTCGAGTTCGCGCTGCAGGTTATAACTCATTTTAGCAGGAGATTTTTTAACAGTTTCTGCTTTTGTTACAGCAGGTTCCGGTACATTTCTGGATTTAGCCTGTTTCTGCGCCAGAGACTGCGATTGCTGCCCTTTTGCATCGTGATAACCGCCTACGTATTGTCCAATTCGCCCTTCACCTTCGAAGATCCAGCACTCGGTTACGGTGTTATCCACGAACTGACGATCGTGGCTGACCAGCATTACGGTCCCCTGATAACCGTCAATCAGTTCTTCGAGTAATTCCAGCGTTTCGACATCAAGGTCGTTCGTTGGTTCATCGAGAATCAACAGGTTACTTGGTTTCAGGAACAGACGTGCCAGCAGCAGACGATTACGCTCTCCGCCAGATAACGCACGGACTGGGGTCATCGCACGTTTCGGATGGAACAGGAAGTCCTGCAGATAGCCCAGCACGTGGCGCGGCTTGCCGTTTACCATTACCTCTTGCTTGCCTTCGGCGAGGTTATCCATCACCGTGCGGTCCGGATCCAGCTCCGCGCGGTGCTGGTCGAAGTAGGCCACTTCCAGCTTAGTCCCACAGTGAATGCGGCCGCTGTCGGCCTGCAGCTGGCCCAGCATCAGCTTCAGCAGCGTGGTTTTACCGCAGCCGTTCGGGCCGATAAGCGCAATTTTGTCACCGCGCTGAACCTGGGCGGAGAAATCTTTCACCAGCACTTTGCCATCAACCTGATAGTTGACATTTTCCATTTCGAAGACAATCTTGCCGGAACGGGATGCTTCTTCCACCTGCATTTTGGCGCTGCCCATCACTTCACGGCGTTCGCTGCGCTCACGGCGCATTGCCTTCAGAGCGCGCACGCGGCCTTCGTTACGGGTACGGCGGGCCTTGATGCCCTGGCGGATCCACACTTCTTCCTGCGCCAGCTTGCGGTCGAACTCCGCATTCTGCAGCTCTTCCACGCGCAGGTTTTCTTCTTTCTCAAGCAGATAGGTGTCGTAATCGCCAGGATAGGTGACCAGCTTGCCGCGGTCGAGATCGACAATACGCGTTGCCATGTTGCGAATAAACGAACGGTCGTGCGAGATAAAGATGATGGTGCCGCTGAAGGTTTTCAGGAAGCCCTCCAGCCAGTCAATCGCTTCGATATCCAGGTGGTTCGTCGGTTCGTCCAGCAGCAGCACCTTCGGCCCGCTGACCAGCGCGCGGCCCAGGGCCGCTTTACGCAGCCAGCCGCCGGAGAGCGCCGACAGCTCCATGTCCGCTTCCAGACCAAGCTGGGCCAGAACCTCGTTAATGCGGTTTTCAAGCTGCCACAGACCGTGATGATCGAGCATCTCCTGCACTTTCGCCAGTTCGTTGAGGTTCTTGTCGCTTGGATCGGTCATCACCAGATGCGAAATCTCGTGATAACGCTTCAGGTATTCGGCCTGCTCAGAGATCCCTTCCGCCACGAAATCGTAAACGCTGCCGGTCACGTGACGCGGCGGGTCCTGCTGGAGGCGGGAGACGATCAGATCCTGCTCGTAAACGATGCGCCCGTCATCCAGCCCCTGTTCGCGGTTGAGGATTTTCATCAGCGTGGATTTACCCGCGCCGTTACGGCCCACCAGGCAGACGCGCTCGTTATCTTCGATATGCAGCTCTGCATTATCGAGAAGCGGCGAGTCGCTGAAAGAGAGCCACGCGCCGTGCATACTAATTAAAGACATTTATTTTTCCTTTCAGACCGCGGTAATCAACCAGCAGTTATGAATTTGACGGTTACGGGCAAAGTCCTGAGACAGCGTTTTTTGGCTGATTTCTTGTGCTTTCAGTCCCAGGGCTGCTAAGCCGTCATGATCCATACGGAAGCCGCGTTTGTTGTTCGAGAACATAATAGTGCCGCCCTTACGCAGCAGGCGCTTCAGGTCGGTCATCAGGCGCAGGTGATCGCGTTGAACGTCAAAGCTATCCTCCATGCGCTTGGAGTTGGAGAAGGTCGGCGGATCGATAAAGATCAGGTCGAACTGCTCGTCGGTATCACGCAGCCAGCCCAGCACGTCGGCCTGCATCAGTCGGTGCTGACGTCCGGTCAGCCCGTTAAGACGCAGGTTGCGCTCCGCCCACTCCAGATAGGTACGGGACATATCCACCGTGGTGGTGCTCCGCGCGCCGCCCAGACCCGCATGCACGCTCGCGCTGCCGGTATAGGAGAACAGGTTGAGGAAATCTTTGCCCTTGCTCATCTGACCCAGCATGCGACGGGCGATACGGTGGTCGAGGAACAGTCCGGTATCCAGATAGTCGGTCAGGTTCACCCACAGGCGAGCGTTGTATTCGCCCACTTCGATGAAGTCGCCCTTCTCGCCCATCTTCTGATACTGATTTTTTCCTTTCTGACGCTCGCGGGTTTTCAGCACCAGCTTGTTTGGCGCAATGCCGAGCACGGCGATGGTGGCCGCAATCACATCCAGCATGCGCTGACGCGCTTTTTGCGCATCAATGGTTTTCGGTGGAGCATATTCCTGAATCACCACCCAGTCCGCGTAGCGGTCAACCGCCACGTTGTACTCCGGCAGATCGGCGTCGTACAGGCGGTAGCATTCAATGCCCTCCTGCTTCGCCCACTTCTCAAATTTCTTCAGGTTCTTGCGCAGGCGGTTGGCGTAATCTTCCGCCACGCCGGATGGCTTACTGTCCGCCGCCTTCTCCGCCAGATGGTAGTTTTTCTGCACGCAGTCCAGCGGGCCGTTTTTCGCTTTAAACTGGCGATCGGCACGCAGCTGCAGGCAGCTCAGCAGCTCCGGCGAGGCGCTAAACAGCGACAGGTTCCAGCCGCCGAAGTAGTCCTTCATATTGCGCCCCAGCAGGCTGTGCAGGGCAATCAGCGCCGGTTCGCTGTCCAGACGCTCGCCGTATGGCGGGTTGCTGATCACGGTACCGTACGGACCTTTTGGCAGCGGGTTGGTCAGGTTCGCCACGTCTTTCACCTCAAAGGTGAGCAGCTCGCCGATACCGGCGCGACGGGCGTTGCTGCGCGCGCGTTCGATTACGCGCGGGTCGCTGTCCGAACCGTAGAAGTGGGAGGTGTACTCCGCCAGACCTTTACGCGCGCGGGTCTGCGCGTCGTCTTTGACCTCTTTCCAGAGCGCTTCGTCGTGCTGCGCCCAGCCTTTAAAGCCCCAGTGACCGCGATGCAGGCCCGGCGCGCGGTCGGTTGCCAGCATGGCCGCTTCAATCAGCAACGTACCGGAACCACACATCGGATCGAGCAGCGGCGTGCCCGGCTGCCAGCCGGAGCGCATTACAATGGCGGCGGCCAGCGTTTCTTTAATTGGCGCCATACCGGTACGATCGCGGTAGCCGCGCAGGTGCAGGCCTGCGCCGCTCAGATCGAGAGAAATACTCGCCGTGTCACCGTTGAGCCAGACGTTAATACGCAGATCCGGATTTTCGCGATCGACGTTTGGACGTTCCTTATTTTTACGCGTGAAGCAGTCCACAATGGCGTCTTTTACGCGCAGGGCACCGTACTGGCTGTTGCGGATCTCGTCGTTCACGCCGTTGAAATGCACCGCAAAGGTGGCATTGGGCGTGAAGATCTCTGTCCAGTCGATCATCTGTACGCCGGTATAGAGGTCCAGGTCGCTATAGACCTTGCACTCCTTCATCGGCAGCATGATGCGCGACGCCAGACGGCTCCACATCAGGCTCTGGTAAATAAGCCGCGTGTCGCCCTCAAAATGGACACCACCCTGAACCACCTGGCACTCTTGCGCGCCCAGGCTTTCCAGTTCAGTTTTTAACAGCTCTTCCAGCCCACGGGCCGTACTGGCAAACAGAGAATTCATATCGTCACTTTTACTCTTAGAAAATTGTCGCGCATTATAGCTAATATGGCGTGTATGTCATAAAGTTGAAGGCTTATTTTCATTTGTGGGAGTGTGCAGTGGCGACGTTATCCAGGCTTTTTATTCATCCGGTGAAATCCATGCGCGGCATCGGCGTCTCTCACGCGCTGGCCGACATGAGCGGATTCGCCTTCGATCGTATTTTTATGGTCACCGAGCCTGACGGCACGTTCATTACCGCACGCCAGTTCCCGCAGATGGTTCGCTTTACCCCTTCCCCGCTTCATGACGGTTTACACCTTACCGCGCCGGACGGTTCCAGCGCGGTAATTCGCTTTGCTGATTTTGCGCCTGTCGATGCGCCAACGGAAGTGTGGGGCAATCATTTTACCGCGCGCATCGCCCCGGATGAGATTAACCGCTGGCTGAGCGGTTTCTTCTCTCGTGACGTGCAGCTGCGCTGGGTAGGTCCTGAACTGACGCGTCGCGTGAAGCGCCATGACGCAGTTCCCCTCTCCTTCGCCGATGGTTTCCCGTTCCTGCTGACTAACGAAGCCTCGCTGCGTGATTTACAAGGCCGCTGCAAGGCCAGCGTTCAGATGGAACAGTTCCGTCCGAACCTGGTGGTTACGGGCGCCGACGCCTGGGAAGAAGACACCTGGAAAGTGATCCGCATCGGTAGCGTCATCTTTGATGTCGTAAAACCCTGCAGTCGCTGCATTTTCACCACGGTGAGCCCTGAGAAAGGCCAGAAGCATCCTTCCGGCGAACCGCTGAAGACGCTGCAGTCGTTCCGCACTGCGCAGGACAACGGCGATGTGGATTTCGGCCAGAACCTGATCCCGCGCTCCAGCGGCGCAATCCGCGTCGGTGATGAGGTAGAAATTCTTGCCCGAGGGCCTGCAAAAGCATACGGCTCAGGTCAGGAAGAAGAAATGGTCGACGTTGCGACGAATGTCGCCTCTGCGGTAGATATTCACTGGCAGGGCAACGTCATCCGTGGCAACAACCAGCAGGTATTACTGGAGCAACTGGAGCAGGCAGGTATTCGCGTACCCTATTCCTGTCGCGCAGGCATTTGCGGATGCTGCCGCATCAGGCTGGTGGATGGAGAGGTCAGTGCGCTGAAAAAATCGGCAATTGGAAATGACGGCACAATTCTGTGCTGTAGCTGCATACCGAAAACGTCCGTACAGCTGGAAGCTTAAACCGCCTGTTCAAGGCTGAAGGAATCTACCCGCAGCTGCGGCTTCAGCCTGTCGTTCATCACTTTAATGGCATCGCCAAGCTGCATCGTCCGCCCGGCAATGGTTACGCCGGGCTGTGCCAGCAGGCAGAGCGCAGCATTTTCGCCTGGCTCAACCACCAGCAGGCTCACCTCTTCTGCGGTATCGCTTAGATTGACGCTGGCCGCGTCACCCGTTGCCGGGGTCCAGCTCATACCATGCGCAAGAAAATGCCAGCTTTTTGGCATTTGCGGTTTCAGGAAGCGGATAGCCACCAGCGCATTTAATACTAACTCGGCACGCTGCTCTTTAGAGAGCACCAGATCCCGGCATTTTTCTTCAAAGGAGAAATAAAGCGCCGCATCGTCAACGCAAAAGCCCGACGGGGAAAATGCATCCGGGGTTAACATTCGGCGGGCAAAACGAGAACGAAACAACATGCCATTGGCTAAATCGAGCATCATTCGGTCATGCTCGTCGCAAAAATACCAGCGCCAGTTATCGTCAGGTTTAATTCGCATGTGTCTCTCCCGTCCCCAAACGTCCTGTACTAAAAATGTCCTGTTTGCCGCCTCGTTTATAACACCATTAATAAAAGACTATAATGACTAAATAAGCAACAGTGACGGAATATAAAACAACCAGGGCTGGAAATAAAGCCCTGGTTGTCTGATTAAGAGAAAAGATTAGATATGAGTAACGATTTCTTTAATCAGCGGCGGTCCTTTAAAAATAAAGCCGGAATAGATTTGCACCAGTGACGCACCTGCCGCCATCTTCTCGCGCGCAGCAATCACTGAGTCAATGCCGCCGACGCCAATAATCGGCAGACGTCCTTTTAATTCCGCAGACAGGGCGCGAATAATTTCGGTGCTTTTTAATTGCACCGGACGTCCACTTAACCCACCCGCTTCGTCACAGTTTTTCATTCCCTGCACGAGGGAACGATCGAGAGTGGTATTGGTCGCAATAACACCATCAATATTATGGCGAACCAAACTGTCGGCAACCTGGATCAATTCTTCAGGAGAAAGATCCGGGGCGATCTTAACCGCGACCGGAACATATTTATGGTGGATCGTCTGGAGTTCATTTTGTTTATTTTTAATGGCACTCAGAAGATCGTCCAGCGCTTCGCCATATTGTAAGGAACGCAGACCCGGAGTATTGGGTGAAGAAATATTCACCGCGATATAACCGGCATAGGCGTAGACTTTTTCCATACAAATCAGATAGTCATATTTACCCTGCTCAACCGGCGTGTCTTTATTTTTGCCGATATTGATGCCTAATATCCCGTCAAAATGGGCTTTTTTTACGTTCTCAACCAGGTGATCAACACCGAGGTTATTAAAGCCCATGCGGTTGATCAGCCCTTCGGCTTCAACCAGGCGGAACAGGCGCGGCTTGTCATTTCCCGGCTGCGGGCGCGGCGTGACGGTGCCGATTTCAATGGAGCCAAAGCCCATCGCGCCCAGGGCATCAATGCACTCGCCATTTTTGTCCAGACCGGCCGCCAGACCCAGCGGATTTTTAAAGGTCAGACCCATGCACTGCACAGGTTTTTCCGGCACATTCTGACGCACCAGAGCGGCCAGCGGCGTTCCGGTAATACGACGTAATTGCTGGAATGTAAATTCATGAGCGCGCTCAGGGTCGAGCTGGAAAAGGGCTTTACGAACGAAGGGGTAGTACATGAACTCTCCTGGATTCCCGGTGTGCAAACCGGGAGGGGATTATGGGCGATCCACGCGCGAAAGGGAATTGACCTGCGGCAAAAAATCAGCGCAAAACGCAATCGTTTACCTTCCCGTCTATTTCTTATGCACTTTTTCGCATTTTAATTGCAGATAAATCATTTAGTGGAATAACCGCGCGGTGTCACACTCCTGAAAATTGTTATGAATGTTAGATAAAAGCAAACAATTGGTTATAAGGAGGAAGTATGCGCGTCATTACCCTGGCCGGAAGTCCACGATTCCCTTCGCGCTCCAGCGCCCTGCTGGAATATGCCCGCGAAAAACTCAATGCCCTGGATGTGGAAGTGTGCCACTGGAACCTGCATAACTTCGAACCTGAAGATCTGCTCTATGCCCGTTTCGACAGCCCTGCGCTTAAAACGCTGATCGAGCAGCTTAACGGCGCTGACGGCTTAATTGTGGCAACGCCTATTTATAAAGCCTCCTTTTCCGGGGCGCTGAAAACCCTGCTCGATCTGCTTCCGGAGCGCGCCCTGGACGGCAAAGTCGTGCTGCCGCTGGCAACGGGCGGTACGGTTGCCCATTTATTGGCCGTGGATTATGCCCTGAAGCCGGTGCTGAACGCGCTGAAAGCGCAGGAGATCCTCCACGGCGTTTTCGCAGATGACTCCCAGGTTATCGATTATCAACATAAACCTCATTTTACGCCCAACCTGCAAACCCGCCTCGATAACGCACTGGAAACCTTCTGGCACGCTCTGCACCGCAGGGATATCCAGGCCCCGGCGTTTGGTCAGCCTCAAGGAGTCGCACATGTTTAAAACGTTAACCCGCATCGGCCTGGCAGGTCTGATGGCGCTTACCTCGCTGGCCCATGCCGCAGAAACGGCTCCGGAAAGTTTGCGCATTGGCTATCAGAAAGGCAGCGTCAGCATGGTGCTGGCAAAAAGCCACCAGCTGCTGGAAAAACGCTTCCCGAACACCAAATTCTCCTGGGTGGAGTTCCCTGCTGGCCCGCAGATGCTGGAGGCCCTGAACGTCGGCAGTATCGATCTCGGCAGCACGGGCGATATTCCGCCGATATTTGCCCAGGCGGCGGGAGCGGACCTCGTCTATGTTGGCGTTGAGCCGCCCAAACCGAAGGCCGAAGTGATTCTGGTGCCTGAAAACAGCGACATTAAAAGCGTCGCCGACCTTAGAGGACATAAAGTTGCTTTCCAGAAAGGTTCCAGCTCACACAACCTTTTGCTGCGAGCTCTGCAAGAGGCCGGACTCAAGTTCACCGACATTCAGCCCGTCTACCTGACTCCCGCTGACGCCCGCGCCGCGTTCCAGCAGAAGAACGTTGATGCCTGGGCCATCTGGGATCCGTACTACTCCGCCGCATTGCTGCAGGGCGGCGTTCGCGTGCTGAAAGACGGTACCACGCTGAAGCAGACCGGCTCGTTCTATCTGGCCTCGCGTCCTTATGCGGAAAAGAACGGCGCATTTATTCAGGGCGTACTGGATACCTTTACCCAGGCCGATGCGCTGACCCAGACCCAGCGTCAGGAGAGCATTGCCCTGCTGGCGAAAACCATGGGCTTACCTGAGCCGGTGATCGCGAGCTATCTCAACCACCGTCCGCCGACCACCATTACGCCCGTGGACGCGCACGTCGCCGCGCTTCAGCAACAAACGGCTGACCTTTTCTATCAAAACCACCTGGTGCCAAAACAGGTCACTATCCGCGAACGCATCTGGCAGCCCGCAGGCAAAGAAGGAGCTAAATCATGAGTCTGAATCTTTTCTGGTTTTTACCCACCCACGGTGATGGACACTATCTTGGTACAGAAGAGGGCTCGCGCCCGGTTGACCACGGCTACCTGCAGCAGATTGCGCAGGCGGCGGACCGAATCGGTTTCACCGGGGTGCTGATCCCGACCGGACGTTCATGTGAAGATGCCTGGCTGGTGGCCGCATCGATGATCCCGGTCACCCAGCGTCTGAAGTTCCTGGTTGCCTTACGCCCGAGCGTAGTCTCCCCTACCGTGGCGGCGCGTCAGGCGGCAACGCTGGACAGGCTATCCAACGGTCGCGCCCTGTTTAACCTGGTGACGGGCAGCGACCCGCAGGAGCTGGCGGGCGATGGGGTGTTCCTCGACCATACCGAGCGCTATGAAGCCTCCGCCGAGTTCACCCGCGTCTGGCGACGTCTGCTGGAAGGGGAAACCGTCACCTTTGAAGGCAAGCATATTCACGTTCGCGACGCGAAACTCTACTTCCCACCGGTTCAGCAGCCGCGCCCGCCGCTCTATTTTGGCGGATCGTCGGATGTGGCCCAGGATCTGGCGGCAGAGCAGGTCGATCTCTATCTTACCTGGGGCGAACCGCCTGAGCTGGTGAAAGAAAAAATTGCCCAGGTACGCGCGAAGGCGGCCGCCCATGGCCGCAAGGTGCGCTTCGGTATTCGCCTGCACGTAATCGTGCGCGAAACCAATGAAGAAGCCTGGCAGGCCGCCGACCGTCTGATTTCCCATCTGGACGATGAGACCATCGCCAGGGCGCAGGCCGCGTTTGCCAAAACCGACTCCGTCGGACAGCACCGAATGGCGTCCCTGCACAACGGCAAGCGCGAGAATCTGGAGATCAGCCCGAACCTGTGGGCGGGCGTCGGCCTGGTGCGCGGCGGTGCGGGCACGGCGCTGGTCGGCGACGGTCCGACCGTAGCCGCCCGCATTAATGAATACGCAGACCTGGGTATCGACAGCTTTATTCTCTCCGGTTATCCGCATCTGGAAGAGGCGTACAAGGTGGGCGAGCTGTTATTCCCGCATCTGGATGTCGCCATCCCGGAGATTCCGCAGCCGCAGCGGCTTCAGCTTCAGGGCGAAGCCGTGGCGAACGAGTTTATTCCACGCAAAGCCGCACAGAGCTAAGGAGTGACCATGTCTGCCACCTCACAAAAATGGCTGCTGCGCGCCGCGCCGTGGTTTTTACCCGTCGGCATTGTGGCTCTCTGGCAGCTCGCGTCATCCACCGGCTGGCTGTCGAGCCGCATTCTGCCCTCTCCGGAGGGCGTCGTAGAAGCGTTCTGGTCGCTGAGCGTGAGCGGCGAGCTGTGGCAGCATCTGGCGATCAGCTCCTGGCGCGCCGTGATTGGGTTTTCCATCGGCGGCAGCATCGGTCTGGTTCTGGGCTTGATCAGCGGCCTTTCCCGCTGGGGCGAGCGGCTGCTGGATACCTCCATTCAGATGCTGCGCAACGTGCCGCATCTGGCGCTGATCCCGCTGGTTATCCTGTGGTTTGGGATTGATGAGAGCGCCAAGATCTTCCTCGTGGCGCTGGGCACATTGTTCCCGATTTACATCAACACCTGGCACGGCATCCGCAACATCGATCGCGGTCTGGTGGAGATGGCGCGCAGCTACGGCTTATCGGGTTTTTCCCTCTTTATTCACGTGATTCTGCCGGGCGCCCTGCCCTCTATTATGGTCGGGGTGCGTTTTGCGCTCGGCCTGATGTGGCTGACGCTGATTGTGGCAGAGACCATCTCGGCCAACTCAGGCATTGGCTACCTGGCGATGAACGCCCGCGAATTCCTGCAAACGGACGTGGTGGTGGTTGCCATCATTCTGTATGCCCTGCTCGGCAAGCTCGCCGACGTCAGCGCCCAGTGGCTGGAGCGCAGCTGGCTGCGCTGGAACCCGGCCTATACCCTTCAGGAGGCGAAAGCATGAACACTGCACGACTGAATCAGGGAACGCCGTTACTGCTGAACGGCGTGACCAAACGCTACGGCGAAAACACCATTCTTAACGGGCTGGATCTGCACATTCCCGCCGGACAATTTGTGGCCGTTGTTGGTCGCAGCGGCGGCGGCAAGAGTACCCTGCTACGGCTTCTGGCCGGGCTGGAAGCCCCCAACGGCGGTGACATTCTGGCAGGAACGACGCCGCTTTCGAATATTCAGGACGATACCCGCATGATGTTTCAGGATGCACGCCTGCTGCCGTGGAAAACGGTTATCGACAATGTCGGGCTCGGTCTTAAGGGCAGCTGGCGGGATGAAGCCCGCCAGGCGCTGGCCGCCGTTGGGCTGGAAAATCGTGCGGGCGAATGGCCGGCAGCCCTCTCGGGTGGGCAGAAGCAGCGCGTGGCGCTGGCGCGTGCGCTAATTCACCGTCCGGGCCTGCTGTTGCTTGATGAACCGCTCGGCGCGCTCGACGCCCTGACGCGGATCGAAATGCAGGATTTGATTGGATCCCTCTGGCAGGCGCACGGCTTTACGGTACTGCTGGTGACGCATGACGTGAGCGAAGCCGTCGCGATGGCTGACCGGGTGCTGTTAATAGAGGACGGGAAAATAGGCCTGGATCTGACGGTGGATCTTCCGCGCCCTCGCCGCGTGGGCTCTGCAAGGCTGGCGGAGCTGGAAGCTGAGGTATTGGATCGGGTGATGAAGCGCGGGGGGACGGAGTTACAGCGAGCCAAGGCTAATGCCTGATGCCCTCACCCCGGCCCTCTCCCGCGGGGAGAAAACACAAAAAACGGCAACCGAGGTTGCCGTTTTGCGTTTACCTGCCCACCGGCATTTTTTACATCAGGCGAGCGCCTTAGCAATCTTCTCGTACAGATCGCCAGACAGGTTCTCCAACCCTTTCAGCTGCTCAAGCGCGGCACGCATTTTCGCCTGACGCTTCGCATCGTAGCGTTTCAGACGGATCAGCGGCTCAATCAGGCGCGACGCCACCTGCGGGTTACGGCTGTTCAGCTCGGTCAGCATTTCCACCATGAACTGATAACCGCTGCCGTCTTCGGCGTGGAACGCGGCCGGGTTGCTGCTTGCAAACGCGCCAATCAGCGAACGCACGCGGTTTGGGTTGCTCAGTGTAAAGGAACGATGCTTCAGCAGGCTGCGCACGTTGCTGAGCGCATCGGCCGCCGGGCTGGTCGCCTGCAGGATGAACCACTTGTCCATCACCAGGCCATCCTGATGCCACTTGTCGTCGTACTCCTGCATCAGCGCGTCGCGGCACGGCAGCTCAGCGGCAACGCTTGCACCCAGCGCGGCCAGCGCGTCGGTCATGTTATCCGCTTCATGATACTGCTTGCTCACAAGGGTGTTCGCGAGCTCGGTTTCACCAAACGCCAGGTAGCGCAGGCAGGTATTACGCAGAGAACGTTTACCAATGTCCGCGTGCTCAACGCGATAAGCATCAAGCTTGTTGGCGTTATAAATGGCGAGGAACTCGTCCGCCAGCTCAGCAGCCAGCGTACGGGTCAGCGCTTCACGCACCGCCACGATGGCAATCGGGTCGATGATGTCAAACAGCTCGGCGATTTCAGTCGCTGACGGCAGGGTCAGAATTTCAGCGGCCAGAGCCGGGTCAATCTTCTCATCCAGCAGGATCGCGCGGAACGCGTCAGCCACATGGACAGGCAGCGACAGCGGCTGGCCCTGCTGATGGCGGTTTACGTTGAGCTTGATGTAGGTTGCCAGCAGGCTTTGCGCCGCATCCCAGCGGGAGAAATCGTTACGCGCGTGACGCATCAGGAACGTTAGCTGCTGATCGCTCCACTTGTATTCCAGCTTCACCGGCGCGGAGAATTCACACAGCAGCGCAGGCACCGGCTGGAAGTAGACGTTATCGAAGATAAAGGTCTGCTCGGCCTGAGTCACGTTCAGCACGTGGTGTACCGGGTGGCCTCCCTTCTGGAGCGGGATGACTTTGCCTTCGTTATCGTACAGCTCAATGCTGAACGGAATATGCAGCGGATATTTCTCTTCCTGCTCCGCCGTCGGCGGCGTGCGCTGGCTGATGGTTAGGGTGTACTGCTCGGTTTCCGGATTGTAATCGTCTTTGACGGTGACAACCGGCGTCCCGGCCTGGCTGTACCAGCGGCGGAAGTGAGAGAGATCGACATTAGAGGCATCTTCCATCGCCTGCACAAAATCGTCGCAGGTGGCCGCGCTGCCGTCGTGCCGCTCAAAGTACAGCTGCATCCCTTTCTGGAAGTTCTCCTCGCCCAGCAGGGTGTGGATCATGCGGATAATTTCAGCGCCCTTCTCGTACACCGTCAGAGTGTAGAAGTTGTTCATTTCGATAACTTTATCCGGGCGGATCGGGTGTGCCATTGGGCTGGCATCTTCCGCAAACTGCAGGCCGCGCATGGTACGCACGTTGTTGATGCGGTTCACCGCACGTGAACCCAGATCGGAGCTGAACTCCTGATCGCGGAAGACGGTCAGGCCCTCTTTCAGGCTCAGCTGGAACCAGTCGCGGCAGGTTACGCGGTTACCGGTCCAGTTGTGGAAATATTCATGGCCGATAACGCGTTCAATATCGAGGTAGTCTTTATCCGTTGCGGTATCGGTACGCGCCAGCACGTATTTAGAGTTGAAGACGTTAAGGCCTTTGTTCTCCATTGCCCCCATGTTGAAGAAATCGACGGCGACGATCATATAGATGTCGAGATCATATTCCAGGCCGAAGCGCTCCTCGTCCCACTTCATGGAGTTGATGAGGGAGGTCATCGCCCACGGCGCGCGGTCAAGGTTGCCGCGGTCAACAAACAGCTCCAGCGCCACCTCGCGACCAGAGCGCGTTTTGAATGTATCGCGCAGCACGTCGAAGTCCCCCGCCACCAGCGCAAACAGGTAGCACGGTTTCGGGAAGGGATCCTGCCACTGCACCCAGTGACGGCCATTCTCCAGCTCGCCTTCGCCTACGCGATTACCGTTGGAGAGCAGGAAGGGATACAGGGTTTTATCGGCGATGATTTTGGTGGTGAAGCGCGCCAGGACGTCCGGGCGGTCGAGATACCAGGTTATATGGCGGAACCCTTCCGCTTCACACTGGGTACACAGCGCCACGCCCGACTGGTAAAGCCCTTCCAGCGCGGTGTTGGCGGCCGGGCTGATTTCATTCACGATGCGCAGCGTAAACTGTTCCGGCAGGTTGTCGATGACCAGCTGGTTGTTTTCTTCTTTATAGTCCGACCAGGCTTCATCATTAATATGCAGGGAGACCAGCGTCAGGTCTTCACCATCCAGACGCAGCGGCACCGCAGTTGCGCTATGGCGCGTCACCTGGCTCACCGCCGTGACAACGGTTTTTGTGGCATCCAGGTCAAAAGTCAGATCGATTTCGCTAATCAGGTAATCCGGCGCACGGTAGTCGTGGCGGTATTTGGCTTGTGGCTGTTGTGTCATAGAAAACCTTATGCATCGTTTGTCGAGTAACGTTTCAATATATTCCTGTTGCGCAAATCGCGCTATGCAGAATGTTCATCTTTTCAGGGTCAAAACCCTTTTTTGCTACATTTGTATAATATGAACTCATAGTTTTTAAAATCGATAAAGATCGTCCAGGAGCGCTTTAAACAAGGGATGAGCGAGATCGATATAAAGCTTGATTAACGAACTTTAACGAACTTCACATACCACTTTTGCCCCATCCATGCCCCACACATAATTTTAGTCAGCGCCAGACCACATCAGCCCTGTAGGGCAAATCGATAACAAACACTCCAGCAGTATGTTCCCCAAAATTTAAAAACAAGTGGTTCATGCCTTGACAGACAAAACCGCCAAAGCAAAAATACTGTATATTCAAACAGTGATTAGCGGAGCACTTATGTTCGTAGAACTGGTTTATGACACGCGTAATGTTGAGGGGCTCGAAGGGGCCAGAGAGATAATTCTGGCCGAGCTGACGAAGCGGGTGCACCAGATTTTCCCTGATGCCGAAGTGAAGGTGAAGCCTATGCAGGCAAACGGCCTGAATAGCGATGCCAGCAAAAGCGATCGGGAAAAACTGAACCGCATGCTGGAGGAAATGTTTGAAGAATCCGATATGTGGCTGGTTTCAGAGTTCCCGACTGTTCGCCAGGTTGGCCTGTAGAGATTGTTCGGGCAATCTGTCGCCGCCCATCATTGCTTACGATGAGCGGCGGTTTCATCAACTTCCTGGCTGCAATGCCTCTACCTGTTTCTTTAAATCTTCAATCTGTTCCATTAAAGCCAGAATAGCTTCATGGTGAAGTGCTGCTGAAGCGCCGGTAACATCGACTGATAAGGTTTTCTCAACTACCGTTCCGTCTTTAAGTTCAGTACGTCCGCCCTCAAAAACTGCCGTCGGCATGACTTCCATAAGCTCCTGCGCTATAAAACCCTGCCCGGGAGGTGCATCATCCAGACGCTCCCAGGTATATCCATGCATCATTCGCATTTTCTTAAGCGGGTTTTCTATGACCTTTATATTAGTCTTGATGTCTTTATCGGAATTGCTCAGCCATGAACCGGCATTCGCAACGGCATTACCTGATAACTGGAAATCCCATGAAACGTTACGTGACGCAGTATCGATACCCATGATTACGTTACTGACCTCATAATCGCCTGAGGTGTTGTACTGCATAATGACATAACCATCTGATGCGGGACGCCTGAACATCAATCCGGAGCCATTCTTCACACCAGCGCCAGGGTTAAACACATTAAGTTCAACCGTGCTTCCTAGTTGCGGGTCAACTTTGAAGAGTTGCTTTCTGATACCGCTACTGTTTTCAGTTGCCAGATCTCCCAAACCGAGGTTTGTGCGAGCGCCTGATGCGGTTGTCGAACCGGTACCGCCCTGGTTAACAGGTACGGCCCCACCGCTCTTGGTTGCCATATTGTCAGACAGATATTTCCATGACGGTCCGGTGAAGGTAGTGCCGTCTGGCAGCTTCACTGTGATGTTTCCGGCTGCGCTGTAAACCTGCTGCCAGTTCTGTTTGTCGTAATTCAGTCCACGCAGCGCTTCAGCACTTTGCGCCACCAGCGCGGCAGTGACCATGTTCAGCGCCACACGGGGAACCGCTGACCAGGCCGCACCGGATTGCGTTGGCCCGGTAAAGTTGCTGACTAGCGTCAGTTGGGTATTACTGTCGACTGTTTTCACCGGCAGCGTGTAGGGCACACCGCCCACAGTCGAAACAATGAAATCACCTGCGGCGAGTTCGGTTGCGAATGAGGTTCCTGAACCGCCAACAATAGCGGACCCGTTTGTCAGGGTAATGGTTCCTGCCGACATAATGGACTCCTGAATTCAGATAATAAAAAACCCGCCGGTGCGGGTTGTCAGTAAATTGCATCAATAACGGGGATGGATAGACTTGTCAGCCTTCGTCCTACGACGCTGTATTTCGATGTCCACGAAGCGACATTTCTTCCCCTCCCGGCGCGTACCAGATTGCCGCTGCGGATCAGGCCCGCCCATTTCAAATAGTCCCAGCCAGTGTAAACCTCGCTGTTATAGCCATAGCGGCCAAGCAAAATCATGCCCTCGCCAATATCGGTATTTGACCATGATGGTGTATAGGTCTGGTTCCGGTACACAAATGGCCTGCGCGTGGTGGAGAACACACAGACACCTCCCTTAATGATATTTAGCCCCCTCCCTGGCGTCGGGCTTACGCCACTGGCAAAAATTGCGATTTGCATGGTGACCGTAGCATCCTGATCGAGACCAGAATGGTCTATTGTCGCAATAATATTCGAGCCGTCGAATTCAATGGTGACGTTATCAGCACTCCATTTTGCGAACACCATATAGCGGTCGCGTGAGATATTTGTCGTCGGTGTAGCCCAGCTCCCGGTGAAAGTGACAGTGCCGCGCCAGACGCAGTAGCCAGACATCGTGGCATCAGTGATTGAGAGGAAATCCGTGCTGTCCCTAATCAGCAATCCCCTACCTGAAGAGGTCGGTAGAATTTGCCAGATTGATGAGGCAAAAGTACGAGAGCTCCCCAGCCCATCACTACGCCAGTTATTCATGGTGATGGTATTGCCGTTTACGGTAAAACCATCCAGCATGACAATGGTTGGAATCAGATTGGTACCCACCCAAAACCTGTCGACAGTATTGCGCGGAATAAGGACGATCTGACTTCCATCAACTCGCTGGTTAATTGTGAACTGGTTCCCCGAACCAGCATCGCTAACATTCTGGCAAAACGAAGGGCAGCGGAGCCCGGCTGTTATTTCCATTGCCGGGCCGCCGTCGTCGTACGTAATACGTAAACCTTTTGGCATTGTCACCACTCTCCAAGAACAATCAGGTTCCCACCACCGAGATCAATTCTTACGCCCCTTCCGTCAATGGTGACGCCATTGCCATTCCCGGTGAACGCAAAATTACCGCTGGCGGCATACAGCGCGCCGTGCAGCTCACAATTCCCGCCCTTATCAATATTCCACCCGGCACCACCAGGACCTGCCACATAGTTTGATGAGCGGATGTAATTACCGATTTTTGCATTCGTAATGCTGCCGTCCTGGATCATGGCGTCACGGATGAACACCTGGCCGTTATAGACAAAAAATGCAGCCTGGTAATTTCCCGGGTCACTTCCTGAGTAAATACCAAACTGATCTGCAGCAAAGACCACTGTAGATTTATAGGTGCCGCCGGATGGCTCTATCGACATCCCAAAACCAGTGTTGTACTTCACCCCGCTTCTGACTATCCCGAGGTTGAGCGTATAGGACGCCTTTCCTGTTCCATCACTGTTTACTTCTGCCGTCAATTTCTGGTTAACAGCTGCGGTCAAATCCCCTACCTGGGCCTGCACGTAGGTAGACAGGTCTGCAAGGCCTTTATCCACTTCTGCGACCGTTGTTTTAACAACCAGGATATCAGCACGCACCTCCCCATACTGCTGATACTGGTGTTCAACCGTTCCGTGATTTGCCAGGGCATTCTGCATGGCTGCTTCGAGGTTGATGTCCACACCTTCAGAAACATTTTTGAAAGCGTCAGAGTCACGCACAGCATCATCAATAATATCGATCAGCTCTCCGGTTTCAGTCTGGCAGAGCGCGGCCACCTGGATGAAAGCAGATGTACCGAATGCATTGATGGTTCTGATGTACCAGTAATAGGTATGTCCGTTTTTCAGGTTGTGGCTTGTCCACGTCGTGCCAATACCCGCACGCGTGGCCCCGGCCTCCACGGTCGCCGTATCTGTATTGGCAAGCGGCTGTTCCCCAGACGTCCAGAAATCAAACTGGGTGGAGACGTTCGTTACGGCTGCGAGGCGGGGAATAAGCATCACGGCAAAAAATGCCTGCTCTACAGTGACGCCTGACGGCGGAGGCGGTGCCTCAATGCTGAATTCGAGATAAGCCTCAGGTGATGATGCCCCCATCTGATTAACGGCGGTGACATGGGCTGTATAAGTATCCTGCAGCAGACCGGTTAATCGCGTGAAGGAACCAGGGACCTGGGCTGTGAGCACCGGCTGGCCATTCCTGCGAATGACAACCTGGTTATAGACAAACTGCCCGATGTTCTGCCAGGAGAGAACGCCCTGCACCACCTGACCAATTTCCTCCACGGTGTACCTCAGATTCTGAGGCTGCGCCACCCCACCAGGTGGAAGCTGGGTAAACGGTGGCCGTTCGATGGGCTTACCGATGGCGTCACCCCACACGTCAGCAGTCTCCTGCTTCAGCGTAATCTGCACGCCGTTCTGCACGCCAAATTTCCAGTCTGTAACGCGCATCTCAACGTTAACGATCCCAAGGGAGGGAAAATTAACTTTTACGTACATGCCGGGGCGGTACCGGTATCCACTCAGGTTCAGAGTGAGATTCATTGTACGGGAAATGCGGGTGCGCTTAAGCTTGATGTCCGCCAGGCGCTGGGCCTGAAATTCTGAAGTAACGAAACGCAGCTTAAGATCCTGCGATATTTCCACTCCGTCTTCGGTTACCCACTCACTGACAGATACTGAAGGGAAATCGGCTTCAGAGTAGGTCTGTTTAGGATCGACAAACGTCCCGCTGATGGTGTTAACGCGCTCAGACTGCGACACCTCAGGCATGATCTCGATATCACCAGCCAGTTGACTCTCGGTAATGATTTCGGTTGCAGGACCGTAATACGCGCCAACGAGGATGCCATGTTTACCGGCGATGTAGGTTGGCTCTGCTGCCCCAGCTGTCAGCATCGCCTCAAGAATGCTCGCTTTATTTTCGCTGAGGTCAAATTCTCCGTTCAGCGTGTAGCGTTTTTCCGTCGTGCCGTCGCCGTTTGTCACCAGCTCGTCGCAGATGTTGGCCGCCTCCTGAAACTGATCCCAGTTAATATCAGCATCAGCGACTTTCAGGTAACTCCGGTAATAGTCCAGCACACACAGCGCCAGATTGTTGCTGTACTCCGTGCGGCCGGTGCGCGGGTCGTATACTTTCCGGCCCGTCTTCTCAACCTTCACGTTAGGGATGCCGGACGGGAATTTCTCAGCATTGTATTTCAGAGACAGACGCAGCCAGGAAATCCCCTTTCCGCTCATGTCATCTTTCCACGACGGGCAATTTGCCAGCATAAACGGATCTGCTGTCTGGCGGTCGATATGCACTTCATACGTGGCGCTCTCGCCATAGGAGCCGATATCATCATCGCCCAGGTAAATGGTGCCCGTGCCTGAAATTGGGTGCCCCGCGAGGGTGATGGCAAGGTGAACCCATTCACCATCAGTCTGCTCGCCGGGCTGTTCTTCAGCGAAAAACAGAGTGCCTGCAGATACGGTCCTGCCATAAACAACCGTTTTAGGGCTGGCAGCCGCGCGCAGCACCTGCTTACGCTCCGCAGTGTCCCGGTAAGACCCCAGTGATGGCTTCTTCGTCATCATCTGTGTGGCGACCTGAGCGGCAATGGTGATTGCCATTGCGATAGCGTAGGCGCCATTGGCTGCCGCGGCGCCAGCGGCTACCGTCGCGATGATAGGAATTGCAGCAGGCATCAGCGAACCCTCCACGTACTCAGGGGCTTAATTCGAAGGCAAACCAGCCCCGTTTCTCCCGGAGCCCACACTGCACCACCGTAAATTACCCCGGCGCATCGGGTACCCGCGTTTTCCACTACAGCGATATCGCCGCGCTGAGCCATCTTCACCGGCACTTCATTGAGGTATTTAGCCAGCACCTTTTCGAGTGAACCGCCGCCGCGCAGCAGTGCCTTTTTTGCGCCTGTTTCGCTGTCGTAGGTCCCGCGCCAGCCGTCGGCGAAATTATCCCCGGTCATCGCTTCCGCACAATCTGCCGCAAACAGGCAGCAGTCATGTTCGCCCCATAAAAAAGGCCGCTTTTCAGCGGCCCTTATCACGGCGATTAATCTGTTATGCCAGTCTGGATGCTTCATGCTTCCTCACGAATAGGTAAACCCTGGTGCATCTTTTTTGCTGCCCCAGTAAATTGAACGCTCTGCCATCTGCGCGACGTAACGAAATATGCGGTCGCCTGGCTGGGTGGCCTGGTGTGACTCGTCGGTATAACGGTCCGGGAACGGTCGCTGCCAGTCCTCAAAAATATTACTGACGGTGTACTGCAGGGCATTCGTTTCACCCGCCGTTGCCCCAGTGCCGGAAACCTTCCCCTTAAAAATCAGGTCTGCAACCTGAACGACGCCGTTATCATCCATCGCCACTAGATACAGCTCCGCTGGCCTGCCCACACAGCGCTCATTGAGCGTTTTAGCAAACAGCGACATATCCAGCCCTGATAGCGTCATCCTGAGCTGCGTCGGGCTTGTTGTGTTGGTTTCGCCTACATCGTCGATGGCGCCCATCGTACCCATGCCGTAATAGACATAACCACCCAGCACCAGCGTTCCGGTACCGGAATGAACGTAGGCGGTACCTGACTCAAACTGGACATTGGCCGCCAGCACGGCGGTAACCCTGTCGCGGGATAACCAGTCCACCATCGAATCAGAAAACGGTGAATACAGCATCAGAAAGCCTCCTCAAACTCCAGCGTGTAGCTGGTAAAAATGCCCGGTACGCGGTTACCTGCCCCCTGCTGGTTATCCTTCAGCTTGAAAATGCCGTATGGCTTAGCGACTTCGATTTTTCCGTTGGCAGGGGGAGAAGCGCGCAGCATAGGCGCAAAGGGAATAACGGCAGTTCCTGCAGCAGTGCTGGTCACATCGGCGGTGACCATCTTCAGCTCGTCATTGACGGTAAAGTAATCACCGGTGCGCAGTACCAGTGTGCCGGGTGTCCAGCCCTTACTGCCGAGCTGAGTACCTGTCTGGTTCGCGTCAGAAACCACCGGGTTTCCGGCTGGCGTCCTGCCTACCCTCCCCCAGTCACTGATCTTCACCCTGCCATATTCACCATCCAGATCGGCCACCAGCGCATCGATGCGCCGGGATTTATCGTCTGTAAGGTTGCTAAACGTCAGGGAGCAGATCCAGCGGGTGCCGGGGAAACGGACAGTCTGTGATGCACCATTAAACGGGGAACGAAAGGTTTTGGTGTTACTTTCCGGCCGCCACGTCAGCGACGCCGGACATACATCTTCAGGCCATTCAAGCGCAGCCATAGTTTCTCCCGATGTTGAAAACACTGATCTTTTATCAGGATGTTATTGATTTACATACCTGGCTATGGTTGAGGCTCAGCCCGTCAGCGGTGGGACGCTGGCGCACTCAATGAAGAGGGATGGCTGATTACCTCTGTCTAAGGGACCTAAATGTCAAACGAACAACGAATTGAAAATTTTGAATCCAGAATTCAACAACTGGAAGGTATCGCAAAACATCTACAGGTACGTTCCGAATTAACGATGTATATTGTCTCGGCAATTATTGGCGCAGGAGGGCTGAAGAAAGAAGGTGTTTTAGAACTTATAAGGGATGCCAATTTCAATGCGCCGGACATAAGCCCTGCAATTATCGCCAAAGAAAAAGAAATCGTTTCCACACTGGTAAACAAAGTGAAGATTTCTTAACCTGCACACTGAGCAACATTGGGGCATCAAAGGCTGCTCTTTGGGTGGCCTTTTTTTCTTTCATATCTATCTCCTGCCTTTCAGCTCATTAATAACACAATAAGTACCATTAAACGCCAAGCATCCTCCTGGCCTGACCATTGGTCTGGAAATCACTCAGCATGTCCTGACGCGCTTTTTTAGCGCCATCGGCAGCACCCTGACGCGCGGCCTCCTGCATGGCACGATTAAGCGCGGCGTCACCGTTACCAGAAATATTGATATGCTGCGTGATATGGATTTCACCACCTCCACCACCGGAAGCTGTAGTGCCGACCATCCTGACGCCAAGAGTGCCATTCGGTGTCCTGGTTAGTGGCATCACAGCCTCGGGGCCAGCTTCCCCCATCAATCCATCGCCTTTGGCAAATTTGAACATCGTCGGGCTGGAAATGATCGAATTACTGAAATGGCTAAGATTTTGGGAATCAAAGACGCCGCCTTTGGCAAACTTCAGTCCGCTGGCCGCGCCGGAATATACGCCTGATGGTGTACTTCCTGCAGAGGTTGCATCCCCCCCACCAAAAAGACCGCCAAGAGAGCCGAACAGTCCCCCACCTCCTGCAGACTTCAACGAATTGACCAACATTGCGTTGAGGATAATTTTTTGCATAGAAGCCAGTACCGATTTCGACCAATCCTCCCAGTCAACTTTATTGCCTGATAAAGCATCGGAAATATTTCCGATAAGACCTGTCATTGAGTTGTTCACAAGGTCTGCTGTCTGCGAGGAATAATCAGAAGCGGTATCAAACCAGTTTTTAAATCCCTTCTCGGCGCCTGCAGTCCAGTCAGCCTCAGAAGCAGCGATTGCTTTATATTTTTTGTCCAGCGCATCGAGAGCCGCCGCACGCTGTGCGATTGCTTCGGTACCGCCGTCAGTTTTGGCAAAAACACGGTCAATCTGCTGAGTTTCATCGAACCGGCTGCGCTGGCGATCACTCATTCCTCTGGTTTCAGTTGTCAGAGTAGCCTCGTCCCTGAACTTCCTGGCCGCTTCAGTTAAATCCTTCAGGGCATCAGCCTGTTCGCGCTGCTTGCGCACGTTCTCATCAGCCTTTTGGGTCCACTTCGCCAGTTCTGTAGACGATGCCTGAATTGCCCTGCGCTGCTCATCCGTCCATTTAGTGCCGGCTTGGTGGGAAGCCGCATAAAGATCGGAGGCTTTTTCTCCCTCCGTTGCCCGCACGCGTTGCACGTCGATAGCCACGCTTAGATCGGCCATCTTACGGGAATACTGCTCAGCGGTGCTGGCCGCTTCACGCTCGGCTTTACTCTGCGCATTCGAAGCAGCCGTAGAGGTCTTTTTGGCCTCAGCTGCTGCCGCATCCTTTTTGGCTGCCTGATCCTTGTTGTAGATGTACTGGGTGTAAAGAGCCCCCGTCAGCTTCAGATCTTCTGCTTCATAGACGTGCTGCTGATGGAGTTTTTCTAAGCCGTTGAGGCTGGCCATCTCGTTATCACGGCGTGCTCGGTCAAGGGCCGTTTGCTGTTGTGGCGTAGCATTAGAAACAGGCACGATGGGGCTGACAAACTTAGGCTCAACCGTTGGGATCACTGCCATTGTTTGATTCAGGAGTCTGTATGCACCATTTAAAATGGAAATTGCACCAGCCTGCTGTATAGCCCTCTGAGTAGCGAGATCGCTCGCCTCATTTACGAGCTTTTGAGTGGCCGCTATTCTTGCGGCGACCTTCTCTCTTTCAAATTCAAGTTGAGACAACCGATCAGTTAAAGAAATATTTTTTTCGGTTATATCAGCCTGATCCATGAAGGTATTCAGGTAGGTTAAACGTGGGGATTTATTATATTTTTCCTGAATTAATGCCAGTCCTGCCTGGCTTTCCTTAACCTTCGCAATTTGTGAGTCAAGATCGGCCAGGTCCTGCTTTTGTGCCTGTAATGATGTACGGGCATCGGCTGCCGTAGAGCGTAGCCCCAGCACCGACATCTGCTGCAGCTTACCGTTTATTTCATCCAGATTATTGGCAAAGCCAACCGCCTCCTTGTGTACCTGCTGGGTGTGCTGATACAAACCATACATCGCCGCACCGGCACCGATAATTACTCCAGGCCATCCACCGAGAATACCCAGCACCCCACTACCCAGCCGTGACATGACCGAGGCTGTATTGGTGAGGTTGTTAACTGCAGAGGCCCTGCCAGCAAGCGCCGTATTCAGTGATGCCTGAGCTGCGGCAAGATTACGCTCAGCGACAATCTGAGCCTCAATACTCGTCGCCGCTGCGCGTGCCTGTTGAGCGCGGTAAACAGCCTGGCGACCAGCAGCAACGCTAACCTGTGCACCGCGAACCTGCGCCTGCGCCAGTGCGACTTCGGCAGCTGTATTAGCGAGGACAGCCCGTGTGGACTCTCCAACACTGCCGACCATATTCCCAAAATAACGGGCCAGCCCAACACCAACCAGAATGCCTGCGGTGTTAGCCACATCATCGATGTTATTGGCCAGCCCATCCAGCACACCAGAAAGCGCGGAGGATGCACCAACAGCATCGTTCGCACCGCCGACCCAGGCGAGAAAGGCGTTTTGTACTTTCTGTGCAGATCCGCTGATTGATGCCGGGAGAGTGTCGAACTCTTTGCGCAGAATCTCGACGTTGGTCAGCAACGGAACGATCTTATCTGTAGTCAGCTCGCCATTGTTGGCCATATTACGCAAACCGCCAACAGTGGTGCCAAGCCCATCAGCCAGCAGTTTCGCCAGGCGGCCGCCGTTCTCCATAATGGAGTTGAATTCTTCTCCTCGCAGAACGCCGGAGCCCAGCGCCTGACTCAACTGTGTGATAACAGAACTCGCCTCCTCCGTACTGGCGCCAGACAGCTTCAGCGAGGTTGCAACGGTTTCCGTCACTTTTGCGACGTCAGCAGAAGCGTAACCAGCATCACGCAGGGACTGTGCAATTCGGCTGTAAAGGTTGCTGTTCGCTTCGAGGGATGTTCCAGTGCGTTGGCTGATCTCCATGAGCACGCGCTGTGATTCCACGTAATCATCGCTGGAAGAAGAAGCTAGGCGAAGGCGTCCATTCAGTTGGTTCCATGTGTCGGAAAACGCGATCAGCTGATGCGTGGCAAATGCACCAGCCCACGCACCGGCAAGCCCGGCAGCAGAAGATCGCACGGTTGCAAGTTGAGAATTCAGGTCAGCCAAAGAACGCTGAGTTTCACGCGTGGCCGCTGCAGCTTTTTTCCCGCCCTGCTCCATAGTGCGGTAGTAATCCGTTCCCATGCGAGATGCGCGGGAAATCTCTGTCTGGAAGGAGGAGGAATTGGCAGAAATTTTTATGATCAATTCACGGAGTGTTGCCATATTTCACCCATAAAAAAACCCCGCAGTTGCGAGGTTTGTTTTAATTTAACTTATCTATGACAGCCCAGCCTTTTTTCTGGCCTCTTCAAGATATTCTTCTTCGCTTTTCACAGGATGACTGCTTTCAGAAGAAGATGTGAGATCACTACCACAGTGCTTACATTTCACTGCCTCACTCTTGATTAGCTCTGCGCAAAAAGGGCATTTCTTCATGCCATCATCCAACATATTTTTTTCTTCGAAGTGTGGATCTTTCTTTATAAGAATTGAATGCACTAGCGCAATAATAAATAGCAACGCTCCGTAAACCCACCAAGCAAAAAATGACCTCCCTTTACTTTGCGCTATTAACGCAGGGATGAGACCAATTACTATAGCTACCAGTAAAAATTCCATGACTGCCCCCAAGTTTAAAGTTACGATGGCAATCCTAATAATTGGAACGAATAATGTCACTAATTAATGAAGATTTATAAAGCAGACATCCATTCCTCCAGCTCGCTGATCTCCCTGTCTTCTTCCTGCTCACCCCATTTCAGCATCACGTCAGGGATAGTGAATTTCCCGCCCTGAGAGTTCAGCATTGCAACGGAGATCTGTGCCGCCTGTGCATCGGCGCGCCAGTCACCAATCGGGCTGATGCGGTCGAACTCGATCCACATTTTGAGCTCGCTGGCGGTCATGGTCTGGCGCAGTTCGTGGAGAGTACGTCCCAACCGGAGCGCCAGCGACATCATGAAGAAGGTCAGCGGCTGCTTTACGGCTTTCCCGCTTCTTCCTGACTCATCCCAAGGTTGAGGGCCTGAGCCAACAGGCGCGCATGCACAGGACCATAAATTTTAGATACCTGCTCCTGATCTTCATAGCTGAATACGCGCTCGCCGTTTTCATCCAGCAGAACGTCAATAAACAGAACCACATCGGCCTCTTTATTGCGCAGAAATTTTTCCGCCTCTGTCAACGTCGGCGCCTCTTCGCCCTCGGTGAGCTGGGGATTAACGATCTCCCGGAATTTCACCCAGGCATCTCCAGAGGGTTCACGCAGCGTTACCTTTGCGCCATCCCATTCAGGGACCGTAATACCTTCTTTGGTGCGATAGGCTTTCGATGCTGTAAGCGCCACGTTGCGTAATGAATTCTGTGATGTTTTTTGCGGCATTTCATTTTTCTCTTGTTACATGATCGGAGGGATAAAAAAAGCGGCCGAAGCCGCTCAGGAACCAGACGCGTAGATGCGTTTAGGTTTGCCGCGTACACGCAGAGAATATGTAGCACCAACAACGGAAGAGGTTGCAGCAGACCATGAGCTCTGGCGCACCTCAACCAGCACGTAGAAACCGTTGCCAGACGGGAATACCACGCGCAGCGCGCGCAGTTCGTCATTTTCGTAAGCGGTCTGCAGTGCCTCCTGTGCTGCTTCATCGCCAACCCAGTTACGGGTAATGCTCATTTCAGCAGGCGCGGCGAGGCCGTTGGTTTGCTCCTGTTCAGTTGAGCACAGCGTGGTTACGTCGATATCCCCTTTCTGCCCGCCGGTGAAGGTGATCTCCTTTGTTGCACAGGCTGCTTCCAGCCAGGTAACACCAGCACCCGGGAAACCTGAGGCGTTAAAATCCTCGGCGGTTACCGGTGCGTCGGAGACGGCAAAGGTCATCCCCTTTGTAACTTCATACTTACTGGTCATGGTTTCTCCAGATAAAAAAAAGACCGCCGGGGCGGTATGTTATGGTGGGTAAGGTTAAACGGTTACCTGAAATTCCAGCGTTGCCCGGTGATAGCGCTGATCAGGCTCATAGCCCGGCGTTTTCACAATGCTTTCCGGCTTCAGCACCTGCAGAGCATCAAGCGCCATATTCCTGATCGTGCGCGCTTCGGCGATGGTGCTGGAATAGACATCAACCTGCACAGAAACGGCAGATTCAGCCTGACCGCAAAGAACGTCTGCGGCCACGTCGGTAATAATCGAGAAAATTACCCAGGGCGGAGAGACTGAAGGCTTCCCGTCACTGCCGAGTGGGGCAACGTAGGGATAAACCTGCCCTCCGGCCAGCGGCGCCAGCAGAGGATAGAGATCGTCTTCCGTCATTTGCTTAATGCCTCGTCAATGGCCTGGTTCATGCGCCTGATTGCGACCTCCGTCGCCTGCTCCTGGCGTACATCGAACGCGGGACGAATGAAAGGGTGCGGCGGCATGTTAACGGTACCCATTTCGACGAATCGCCAGTAAAAGGCGTTTCTCGGGTTATTTGCCTTCATCGTGTTATCGCTGTTCCCGGTGCGCGGGTTAACACCACGAATGTGGACACCGGAAGAAATTTCCCCGCGGCGGCGGCTTTTTTGGGTCACTACCACCACGTTTTTTTTCAGTTTCCCGGTACGCACCGGCGCGCGGGCGATCACTTCTTCCTTAAGCACTTCGGCGCCAGCGCGCGTGGCATCACGCAGAACCTTGTTGTTTTCAGCGCGGCTAAGCGCCTCCAGATCCTTTGCGATGTCATTCAGCCCGGAAAAATCGAGGCTCGTCTCAATCATTTTTCGGTACCCTGTTTGCAAAGAATTTCGAGCTGAACACCGCGAGAGTCAGGGATTGGCGGACCAATGATATTCAAAATGGCCCCCTTGAACGCGCCAGTCATAACCATGAGTCTGGACGCAGCAGTTATATCGCTACGAAATCGTGTCCATACCCTGATAGTGGCGACTGCGGTTTCAGCACCAGCGGCTACCAGCTCGCGCCCACTAATACCCTTTACTTCTGCCCAGGTTTCTGCGCCGTCATGCCATGTTTCAACAGGCTGGCCAGAAGGATCTCTGGATGTTGTGATGTTCTGAACCACCACCCTGTCTCTCAGTCTTCCGGCCTGCATAAAGTCCTCCTATACCCCGTAAATTCGGTATGGCTGCAGCAGGGCTTCAACTGCAAACGGGACCTCTGCAACGGTCTGACCGACGGCAACTGATTCTCTGTTGGCATACCAGTGACCTATCAGCAGTAACATGGCCGCTTTAACATCATCATTCAGTAGAATCGGGTCCGGATCGTCTGCGTAGCCAGGGGAGCTTTGATTTTCATAGAGCGTTCGCCTTGTCCATGTCTGGACGTACCGCGCCGCCGCTCCGGTGTATAAAGTCAGCAGGGCATCATCACCGGTAAAGTCGGTATCAATTCGGCAGTGCTGTTTCACCACATCTTGATCAATCATTTGTTTGCCCCGAAAAAAAACGGCCCGAAGGCCGCAATATTTATCAGCTACCCGCGCCGGTGCTGAATGAACCGTACACGAACGCCTCAGGGCGTTTCACAGCCAGCGCCAGACGTTCTTCGCAACGGATGGTGATCATGTTTTTCTCGAAGTCGTCGGCGTTCTCCGTGGAGATCACCACGTTCGCATCTTCGCGGTCGAAGATTTGCGCGCCAGCGTTGAATGCACCGGTCAGGAATTTCCCCTGGAAGGCTGCCGCTTCCGTTGCAACAACCGGTAGACCCCACAGTGTCGGGCCAGTCAGTGCCGCCGGGTTTGCCAGGATGTAACGGCCCAGGCTGTCTTTTGTCAGCTCGATCCGCGCCCAGTCAATGAAGTGAAGAACGTGACCGGATGCAGGGAAGCGCGCCAGCTGCGCCTGCAACATTGCCAGACGCAGATCATCAATCCCGCTCTGCTGTTCGACAGTGAACGCCGGATTAAAAGCGGATGCCTGAGGAACGATGCCATGCAGATGAACGCCGGTACCATCACCGAAGAGAATTTCCTGCTCTTCTGCATACTTCAGCCCGTAGCGCATTTCGGCATCAACGGTGGACTGCAACTGTGCGAAGTCATCCAGGATCTGCTTTGAAGCTTTGAACAGGTGGGCGATAGTGCTGACGCCAGTGATTTTAGGCGTGAACTCAATTTCGCTGTATGGTTTCTGCGTATTTTCAGGAACCACTTTCGCGTTATTGGTGAAGCCCGTCTGCTGCACCCAGAAAATAGCCGGGGAGGAAGTGCGACCAGGCGCAATCAGATCGCGGATGAACAGGCGCTGCTTCGGTGCCGTATCGATGCCCGGAATTCGCTGGGGTTCGACGACGCCATCAGGCACATCAGCAGAAGTCAGTGCCGCCTTAACCGGGATACTGATACGTTTGCCACCTTCCACGCCGGAGGCAAAGGTTTTCAACGCTTCAGCAGAGATCACCTGCTGGCCGATTGATTCCACAACGTGCTTCGCGTTTGCCAGCGGCATCTGGGCAACATGTTGCTCCAGTTCGCCCATAGCTGCCTTCAGCGTTTTTTCTGCCTCACGCAGGGCGTTGAACTCAGAAGCCATTTTATCGACGGCTGCCTTTGTTTCTTCTGACAGCTTGCCGGACTTCTGCGCCTCCTTCACCGCTTCTTCTGCTTTCGCGTTGAACTTGCCGGTTGCCTCTTCAATGCTGGCCGTGACTTTTTTCAGAATATCGTTTACTTCAGACATAAAGGGTCCTTATTTGACTAACGCCGCCAGGGCGCTTTCAAGTGAATTGATGGTTTCAGGTTTGATGTCTTCGGCAGCGCCCGGCGTACCGTCGTTGGTGGTGACAGCGCCAGGCATGCCACCGGATAAGGCTTTAATGAGTTTTCTGCGCTCAGATCGTGGGGTGTTGGTCTTGGCCAGCAATGCATCAAGTTTGCGAAGCGCGGCAGCAGGCGATTCGTCGCCGTCGCTGACCGCATCAGCAGAAAGCAGGCTGTCTGCCAGTCCCTTCGCCACAGCATCACTGCCACCGATATAGCTTTCCGCGTCCATCAGCTTCTGTACAGCGGCCATATCAAGGCCGGAGCGCGCCGCGTAGATGTCAGCCATAGCGGTATCGAAGGGTTCCAGTGACTGTGCCAGTTCTGCAAAATCATGGCGGTTTCCCATCGCGTATACCCAGCAGTTGTGGATCATCATGAAGGCACCGCGGCCAATCTGAATATCATCCCCGGCCATCGCAATTATCGAGGCGGCGCTGGCGGCAATGCCCAGCACCTTCACCGTTACACGGCCTTCGTATTCGCGGAGCAGGTTATAAATAGCCAGACCCTCGAACATGTCGCCGCCCGGTGAGTTGATATTCACCGTGACATCGGCGCCGTTCATAGCCCGAAGCGCACCGGCAATACGTTTAGCTGTTACCCCTTCGCCCCAGTAGTCCTGCCCGATAACATCAAAAACAGAAATGCTGTTATCGTCGGTGGCCGCCGCTTTGATCCCGCCGTCCCAGCGGTCCAGTGCGGACGGTAATGTTTCACAGGTAACGCGCGCGCAGGGGCGACCCGCCGGTGCTACCGGAAGTTGTTTTTTGCTCATCAGGAAAGTACTCCTAAGCGGCCTGTTTCAGCGGAGATTGTTCAAAGGAAATATCGGGGAATACGTGGTTATGCAGCTCTCGCAGGGCTAATGCCTGAACAGCAGGGTTGCTGCTTTCGAGATTTTTCAGTTGCGTCAGGTTGAGCTGAACGGTGTAAATATCGCCCCCTTCAATTGGCGGCATGTTCTCCAGACGGCGAACATCATTACGGGACATCCAGCCATTCTGAAGCGCGCTGGTATAGTAAGCAGCACGACCCGCGCTGTCGGCGCGCAGCAGTCCTTCAACGGAGAATTCTGCAAACACTTCGTCATCGCTGTCGAGTAAGCACCGGCCAATTTCCTGCTCAATATTCACCAGCAGCGGTCGAAGTGTATGAGTCAGAAACTGCAGGTTCATACCTTCCAGGCTGGATGCCCAACTGCTTTGTTTCGTGGTGTGACCAACCATGAAAGGCGGCACGCGAAACCAGCGGCAGATCTCCTCAATGCTAAATGCGCGGCTTTCGAGCATCTGAGCATCTTCCGGGTTCATGGTAACGCCCTGGTACGTCAAACCACCCTCAAGAACCATGATTTTCCCGGCGTTTTTCGAACCGGTAAACGCCGCCATGTAACCGCGAAGTTTTTCACGTTGAGTATCATCCAGAGCTTTATCAGAAGAGAGGAATCCTGAACTCTGCAGGCCCTGTTCGAATATCTTCGCCGCGGACTCTTCAACGGCCATTGCTGAACCGATCACATCCCGGCCAGTCTTCATTGGCATCATGCCGCAAACACCGTCCAGACCGAACCCGCGAATGTGCATGATGTTTTTGACCGGAATGACGCGCTCGTTTCCGTTTTCAGTGTATTTGTATTCCAGCACCCCGGTAGTGAGACGTTTAACCACCATGTTCTGCGGCAGTAAAGGCACCAGCGAAACCAGGCGGTTTGCGATGAATTTCTTCTCAATGAAGGCGTTCCCGCGCAGGCAAATACTGGCGACCACCATCAACATAAAGCGTGATGGTGTCATTTCTGAATTGGGGCGGCGGCACAGTATCGAATAGGCCGGATGATCGGTTGCCGCTTTGCGCGAACCGTCAGGCTGTCGAACGTATATTTTCAGCGGAAGGGTTGAAATAGACTCGCTTAACAGCCTTACGCATGCCCACACAGCCGATAGCTGGATGGCTTTATCGGCCGTGACCACCTTTCCGCTGCTGCTGGTGCCAAACCATTCCTCCCAGAACGTGCCGGTAGTCAGGCTGATAGGCACACCAAGCCAGTTAAGCAGAGCGCTTTTCACCCTGCCTGGCCGTTTGTTTTTTTTCATCAGAAACCTACCATGATGGGATTATTGAAGAATCCGGAGAGATCCTGCTGGTCGTTGCCACCGTTAACCAGAACGCGGCTCATTGCTGTGAACAATGCCGCCGGGCCATCAATCTTGGCCTCTGGTGTGGACTTGTTCGGGAAAATGTTCTCGTTCCGGTCAGGTTTGACGGTTACGTTGGACATCATCCAGTTCATTACCGGGTGATCGCTGTGATGGAAGCGGCCGCCGTATACCAGTGCTTCGACCTCTTTCATCGCCTCAGAGAAATTGCGAACCGTCTGCGGCACTTCCACCAGCGGCAGCCCTTCTTCTGCCAGCGCAAGGCTGAACTGCGTCGCACTCCACGGGTCGAAGCCAATTTCTTTCAGACTCTCGCCAGCAACCCACACCTGCAGCTCTTCCTTAATCTGAGCATGGTCGATTACATCCCCGTCGGTAAGGATCAGCTTGTCCATCTCGGCCCACTTACGATAGAGCTCTGCCATCTGGCGTGAACATTTCTCAAGGCGTCCTTCCGGCAGCCAGAATTTAAAATCAGCATGAACGTGGCCACCTGGCGCGCGCCAGACTTTAGCGGCTGCACAGATATCAATTTTGTTTGAAAGGTCAACGCCCACCCAGGATGGATAGGTTTTAAGTTCGTGCTGCGGGGCGATAAACTCGCATTTTTCCCATTTCATCATGTCCATCCAGGCAGACTCAGCGGTAACCCAGATATTCATGTGTTTGGTGAAAAAGTTAATCCTGGCCGAAACCTGCTCTTTCGCCTTTTTAGCCAGGCGGCGCAGATCATCCCAGCGCTTACAGATACCAAGCCCCGGATTCGCCTTCTGCCAGACTTTTTCATCAAAGGGATCGTCACCTTCATCTAAGGTGTAGATGATGGCAAAAAACGTATCGTCTTTAACCAGCCCACGCAGGACCTTGATTGCGTAATCGCGTAGTTCGTAACAGATACCTTCTTTGTTGAAGCCGGCGGTGGTGATACCGAAAAGCAGCGATTGCAGGCGCGCGCCGGTGGCCGTCTCCAGAACGTCCCAGACGTCACGGGTTTTATGAGCATGCAGCTCGTCGACGATGGCGCAGTGGATGTTCAGGCCGTCGAGGTTGTTCGCATCTGATGATAAAGGCTCGAATTTGGAGGCCGTTTGCTCCTGGTAGATAGCGAGCTTGTTGAATTCGAAGATCCGCCCAAGAGTGGCTTTCGCCTTCTTGACCATATTTTTCGCGTCTTCAAAAACAATTCGCGCCTGGTCACGGGTGGTTGCAGCGGAATAAACCTCCGCCCCGCCCTCGCCGTCTGCGCCAGCCATATAAAGCCCTACGCCGGAGCAAAGCGTTGATTTGGCATTTTTACGGGCCACCTCAACATCTGCTGTACGGAAACGCCGAACCATCACCGGCCGACCGCTGCCGTCGTTACGCAGAACGGTTTCCCCCGTCTCTTCGTTAACCAGCGGGATAACAAAACCAAAAATATTAATCAGGATGAAAACATGCCAGTCCATCAGCTCAATAGGCTGGCCTGCCAGAGCGCCTTTTACGTGAGGCACAAAATTATAGAAATTCAGAATGTGCTGCGCGCGCGGCTCACTGAAGAAAATACCGCGCTCTTCGCCGTGTGCCAGATCGTCAAGAAAACGCTGACAGGCAAGGCGCACATACTCACAGGCAATAATTTCCCCAGCTACCACCCTCTCGGCGTAGCGGATGCCTTCAGCAACCTTAGCCATTAATCCCTCGCTTTCATAAACTCGGCCAACGGATCAACCGCATCAGGACCTTTTGCATTCACTTTAGAGCGGCTGGCTGGCGTCATGCCGAACTCGCCGAGCATGGCGCGCAGACGTTTCCAGGCATCAGCTTTCATAATGGCGGCCGGGTGAGCCTTGATCATGCGAATCTCACGCTCTTTGCCTTCGTCTGGCTCTTCGTCGCTATAAACGGCGTAGGTGTAGCCTTCTCTCTCCAGCGTATCGCAGTGATGCCGGTACTCGGTGTAAACCTCAACCAGAAGCTCAAGCGCTCTCGCGTCCAGCTGCGACATGACGCCAAGCGCATCGAGCTCTTCAGCCATACGCCTGAACCAGTATTTCCCCTGCTTGTCGAAATGCTTCGGCGTTGGGGGTACCCCTGCAGCTGGCTTAGGTTCGTTTTCATTAATCGGGCGTTTTGATGGGTTACCCCTCACCAAACGTAGATGGGTCGGGGTTTTCGGTGGTCCAGACATAATCGAAAACTCCTATTAATCATCGAATGGGGGACCCCTAAAAAAAGTTTTCTAACCTGCGGCGATGTGAAAAGAGGTTAGGCGGCGGTCCTTTGGCGCGTCGTTCCTGAACTTTCAACCCGCCCTCCCCCTCGGTCGATTCAAATGATAATTGATGTCATTTGAGCCTTTCGACCGCTGTCTTCGCCCTGTGGCAAGGCTTGCAGAGGCTTTCGAGGTTGGACAGGTCATCGGTCCCCCCATTTGCTTTGGCGGTGATGTGGTCCACCGTCTCAGCGGGTGTATACCTTCCATTTCGCAGGCATTCCTGACAAAGGTGTTTGTCTCTGTCGAGAACGATTGGGCGCAGCTTGTCCCACTTGCTGCCATAACCTCGCTGATGCCTGCTCTGCCCTCGCTGATGCTGCTGCCAGCCTTCGTTAAGGTGCTTGGGACAATAGCCTGAGCGGTCTGTGGTTGTGCCAGGGCAGCCACGCTTGCGGCAAGCTCTCGGTATTAACGCAGGCATCAGGCTAACCTCCACGCCCGGCGGCGCTCTGTTCGTGGCTCTGAGTCAGGGTGACGCTCGACTGATTCAAAGTCTGCATGGTCCACCAGCGAGTAACACGGATAGACCACTGAGCCACCCCATGCATCACCCACAGCGTAATCGGCGGGCTTGCTGTTATCCCAGCGGGATAGCACGCGCTGCACATGCTCAGGCGGGACGCTGTAGCAAACGCCGTGAATGAGTCTCGACAGCGTGATGTAATCAGCGCGAGTCTTATCAGCCACTATTAGCCGCTCAGCAATCTGCATCTGATACTGTGGCGGCCGCCCGGTACCGAGGTAAAAACTCAGCATGTGACACGGGAACCTCGCCAGCCAGACAGCAACCTGATCCATAAACCCACGGACTGGCAGGGCATCGTCCTCCAGCACTACTACCCGACAGGATTGTTCAGCAGCCCATTGCAGCGCGCGGTGATGATTCCAGTTCGCACCGTGATTCCCTTCATCGATAAGCAGGTGTGCGCCAAGTTCGCCAGCCAGCAATGCAGCTGAGGCATAGCGGGAATGGTGACCAACCACAACATACTTCACTTGTGTTTCCACCACGCGGCCTCCTTACCGATACCATCAGTTTTGAAAACGGTATGTACCATAGGGCCGGTGACCAGCCTGTCAGCGAATGGCTGCGCGACAATACCGAACGCCAGCATGTCACCCACCGCGGCGCCAGCCTGTTCTTTCTTCCAGAAACGATAACTCTCGATCCGGTAGTAAAGACGGATGATGCCGTGAGCAAACGCCATGACATCAGCGCGTGTACCGCCCAGCAGTCCAGCGTTAAGCATCACATCGTTGCGGTGCGCTTCAATGAATTCCTGATAGATACGCTCAGGATGATTCTGTTTTGCCCAGGTATCGGCGTAGGTCTTCGGTTCAGAACCGACGTAAACAGTACCGGGCTGCATTTCTTCCCACGGTGCGCGGAGCATTTCGACATCGGTACCATCGGTACACCAGACGAACCGGTATTCAGGGTGATCGCGCAGGTGCTGCCAGATATGCAGCCAGCGCCGAAAGTAGACATTCATCTTTACATCAGGAACGCGATACAACTCGACGTCTGCCGGTGCCTTCTGCAGTTCATCCACCAGCGCGATACGGCCACAATTCCGAAGCGAGGCAGCCCACCTAGTCAGCATGTCAGGTGCGGCCGCCATTTTCGTACCGCGCTGCGGGTCTGGCTGCCTGGTAAGCAACGTTGTGATTACCACGTCTCGCTGAGATCGATATTCGGCATAGCCTGTATAACCTGAATCCCGGCGCTGCCCGTAAATCACAGCGTTCTTTTTATCGAGCGCTTCACGTTCAGGCCTCGGTATGCTGCGCGCGCCTTCTTCGTACTCGTCCATTGAGTGAATCAGCTTTTCAGAGCCAATTACATCAGCGAACGCCCACGACGTTAAACCAGCGTTGTGAATCCGAAGCGCCAGATCGGGATGCTCGTACATGCCGCGACCGTATACCGGATCGAACCCACCCACTTTCTCGATGGCGCTGCGGTGGTAGTACAACATCACGCCGCGCTGCCCGGTGTAAGCAATATGCTTATCATCCCGGTACAAAACGGTCATATCGTTAATCTTTCGCGGACCTGCCAGATCGAGAAACTGATAAGCCAGGTGCGGCTCTGGAGATTCGATATATGGCAGGTGCCAGTTATCGGCGATGGGCCAGGCATCATCATCCCACAGAAAAAGATGCTCGCACCCGGCATCCATCAGGGCTGACAGGCTGGCGTTCTTCGAAGCAACAATGCCGAGTGATGTTTCATGGCGAAGCAGCTGCACGCCGTCGGGTGCTATCGCTGCAGGTTTTGAACCATCATCGACAACCACCACCAGCGCACCGGCTGGCAGATGCTTCTGGTGCTGCTCAATAGCACGCTTTAAAACGTCCGCCCGGTTGTGGGTGGTAATCGCAATGCCGATCCGTGATGAAACGACGCTGGCGGGAGCGTATGGGACACCATCAATAGTGACCTGCATAAAACCTCCCGTCAGATTCCACGCCGTAAGGAAGTCCAGATCGCACCGCCTGGCTGCATAGCTTGTTGAATAGTTTCGTCCACAACATTTTTGATGGACTGCTGTAAGGCGGTCTCTAACGCGTTTTGGTGATTGGCGGCAACCGCCAACTTTTCAGCCAAAATCTTCACGCGGCTTTTACCATCGTCAACATCGAGTGCCATGCCAGCTGCGTACCGTTTGCCACCATAATCCACGTTCATCTTCACGCTGTAGTTCGTAGACAATGTGCCATTGCCGATCAGCGCCTCGTGGATGTAAGCCTTGCCGGTTTTATCAACAAACCAGCCACCTTTAAGGCCATGAAGTGCGCAGCTGTTACGGATCTCTTCGTCCAGCGCCTCAATAATCTCTTCGGTATCGACAGAAGAAACCCCTTCGATCCAGTCACCGGCTCGCCAATCTCGTGCTGAGCCATCTTCTGCAATTGGACGCAGGCGCACCTGCAATCTCTCACCAGCTTTGAGGCCGGAAATAAGGCATACGGTAGCTGGCCAGAAGATGCGTTCTTTCATAAGTCGGCCATCTTCATGAAGGCATTGCAGTTCTAGCACCGCGCAGCCACCCGGCCATTTCCATTCGACGTCCACACCAAAAGGTTTGGGAGTGGTTTTTACGTAAGGGACGATTGAAGGTTCTGACATTTTAATTTTCCTTTTAGACGTGAGCCTGTCGCACGGCAAAGCCGCCGAAAGTTAACGGTTTGCCCAGGCTCACAGCTGAAAGACTTTCTTTGATGTGCGCGTGCGATGCGCATAAAAAAGCCCCGCGATTGCAGGGCAATATCTCATAAATTGAAAGTAAATGGATGAAACTATTTTTTTATGTTTTCGAAAGTGGCTTCTACCATTTTCTTTCCAAACTCACCCATATCTTTATACATAACCTTTAAAAAATTAATTGTGTTTGACGCTGCACCTTCAAATTTCCATTTGCATGCAATAAAATTACAATTAATTAAATTAAAAGGCTGTAACCCCTTATATACAATTTCGCAATTTTCAAAAACGCACCTTTCGTAATGGTTGCCATCCAGTTCGACGATAGTATTATTAAAAGTGCTTGAGATGAATTTATTCATGTTAATTCAAAGCCTTGTGTTGCATCAGTATCCTGAACATCATTACCGATCATTTTACCATTGGCCTGCATGAATCCTCTATCGTTGCTATAATCGCTTGGAGCATAAAGTGCAACATGATTAAAATTCAGCGTCAAAAAAAACACTATTACAAGCCCTGCCGGGAAAAACATTAAAAACCAAAGATATGTACTTTGCTGGGAATCATTAAGAAAAGGTAATACGAGGTTTGCAGAGACCTCTACTATCCCCGCAAAAATACCGATAATCGTTAACGGGTTTTTTATGTGGTTTATCGCGGACAACGCAGATCCCTCCTGAAATCATTTAGGGGGGATTATATCAGCAACTAAATAAAAGAGCATCATCATAGCCGATAATTGAATGCCTGCTGTCATGCTTATCCTTTTGGAATGGTGACTGCTATTGGTTTCTGGCAGTTCGCCTGCCACGCTTTGTTATGCGCCAGGATGTCTTTCTTCGTCTGGCGGTCCATAACGTCGATATCGTGTTCAGTCAGGTAGATCGGCTTTACCCAGTCACAGGCGGTATCAACCACCACCGGGACGCTTCCACGTGTCACGCAGCTCGCGATCAACATCGTCATCAGGCATATGGTTAACTGTCTGCTGAACATTGCTGGCCTCTTTCGTTGTCTCTACCCGGCGTTCTGCTGCTGCGACCGTTGCAGCTGCGTTATCTTCGGTGCGCTGCTGATCTGCTTTTGCTTCTGCTTTGCTTGAGCCGCGAATATGGCCCAGGCCGAAAGCGCCAGCGATGGCGGCAATGACTGCTGCAGCAATACCAATTAAAGTTTCAAACCCCATAGTGACCTCACACCAGCACAGATTTCGCCAGGTTAAACAGCGCGCGGCGTTTATCCAGCCCGTTACGTCCGCCATTGATAAGCAGCGTGACGCGCTCCACGTCGCCGGAATGGAGCAGGCATCCGTGCGAGACGTAGAACCATGCAGCGGAGCGCGCAGCATATTCATCCTGTTCCAGCAATTCAGGCTGGGTTACAAGGTCCAACTTCAGCGCGTTGCCACAGTTGCGGTAATTGCTGAGCCCGGTGATTTGCTTCAGGCCGCGACCGCGATATTTCCAGCCATCACCAGCAACCTGGTTGCCCAAGTTCTTTTTGCCCCACTCACCGCCATAAACCAGATTGGCTATCGCTTTCTGATTTGCCGGTTGCGTTGCCGTTCTGCCGAGTGCGGCGGCCTGCTGGGGAGTAATGCGGTGTCTGCCGAATGTAGGCACTAAGTTTTCAGCCGCGTAATTCAGGTTTTCCACCAGCCGGGTAAATCCCGTGGACTCATGCCCCATCTGTGCGATGAACATGGCCTGATCGAGCGGTGCCGTGATGCCGAATTCCTTCATTGCAGCATCGATATGCTGAAACCAGCGCAAAGCGAGCCCGGCGCTAATGCCAGCCGCCTTTTGAAATAGTATTTGGTTCATTAGTGCCTCAGAAGATCAACCAGACGCGCCAGATTTCCCCGGACCTTCATAACAGCTGCGCATATCAGGAGGTTTGCCACTACCACCAGCCAACTGGAGTCACGATAGAGGCCGAAGATGAATTGCCACGGGATTACTGCGTAAACCAGGATGATTATATACGCCAGGATTGAGATGAAAGGACGGTGCCGGGCACCATGGCGCTGGTAGAACATCAGAACGACGACGATCACCGAGCAGATAAACGCGTTTAAGACAGCTGACGGGTCAATTACCATTTCCCCCTCCTCCGCGTAACCGTGAGAAAAAACCGAACAGGGTGTTCAGGTCCTGGTTATTAAGAAAAGTTAGGATTTTTATACACAGCGCAGACAGAATCACTGCACCAAGTGCATCCAGTGGTTTTTCATAACTCGATGCAGCATTTAGCCATGATCCAACAAACCCGGCACCAAGCACTCCAACAATGAATGAGGTCAGGAAGTATGCAGCCAGGCGCGCACGCGTAAGGTTTGCAGCTGTCGCAACGTAAAACACCGCGCCACCAAACGCTCCAAACACCACTCCGAAATCAGTATGAGTAAAGACACCGTACAGGACTGAAACCAGCAGACCACCAGCCGCTACCGTAGTGCCAGAAACAGGATCGGACATTTAGCCCCCTCTTATTGCTGTGAATCCTCTCAGAAAATTTGAGGGGAGATAAAAAAAGCCCGCTTTTGAAGGCGGGCTAATGAGTGACTATTGTAAGTAAGGTAGGTAGTCGTGAGTATTGCTAACTGACCAGAGTGATGCAGTATCGGGCTGATTCACTATGGTTCAGGAGAACCATCAGTCAGTTATCTTAGACCCACAACTCAAAGCGTAGCAGCAGTTAACAAAAACATAAAAAAAACCTGCTTTTTAGGGCAGGCTCTCAAGGAATTTGGTGCTTTTATTGTTGTTATCATGGTGCCGGGTGCCTCCCGGTGACTCTACCCCAGTCAGCAAAGCCGCGCGCATACCTGCAGATAGCAGTTGACTGGAACGCCCTTTCGCTTAGAAAGGATTCACCACAATAATAAGTTACGACTAATCCATTCTAGCGGTCAATACATCATCGCCATGAGTCCTCTCAGAACGAGGGGAAACAAAAAAGGCCACCCGGAGGCAGCCCTTAAAATAAAAAACCCGCACTGAGGCGGGTTTGGTGTCGTGTAGGCGTAATATCCCACGATGGAAAGCATACAGGACAGTTTTATGCAAAGTCAACACTAACGTGCAAAAAAGTGTCACCATTTGCTCCGATCATATTAATAAGTTGTCGCCTTCTCAAATTCCACTGCTGCATGACGCTCCCCCTGACGCAAAGTGTCCACCAGCATTTCATAGAAGGGTTTCCAGTTACGTGACCATGAGGACTGATGGAGGTCCGGGAGACGCTTCAGAATGGCTCGGTGTACCGTCGCCGAGGAGATAGCAGAGAAGCCATTACCAGAGCAACGTTCACACGTTTTGAAAACCGGTGCGCCGCGGTCTTTAGTCGCTTTGCGGTCCAACACTTCGCCTTTACCTCCACACCTGCACCGGGCAAGGATCACTTTCTTTCCTCCGCATGTTCCGCAAACCCTATTCACCAGCTCATTTTTAATCTTCGGGGCCACCACTTCGGCACCGTCGGCGTCGAAAATACCAGGATGTTTAACCACATCCTCATTCCCGGAGATAAACCCGGTACCGCTGCAACTGTGACATGTCACGCTGGTAGCCGCCGAACGGGAGTAATCAGCAAAGGCAAATTGTGCCAGCATCTGCATACACCATCCGAACTGCCCACCAGCTGCTTTGCGAACATTCTTCGGTGCGACATCCATCGCATATCGCGCCAGCGCCTGAACTGCGAGCTGTTCATCCGTTTTGCTGATTCCCGCTTTACCGAAGAACGCCGCCAGTCCGAAGCGTGCACGGCTGCTGGTGGTACCAATCGCTGCCATAACATCAGTACCAGTGAGACGATCCGGAGAGGTTCCTTTCACGTCGTCGCTGATGTGCATTCCCTGAGGACTAAAATGTTTGAGCGATGCTTCCAGTTTCATAAGGTTGCCCTCGTTGCTTTGATGTTTTTAATAGTCTGCATTGCTGGAATGCTTTTCTTTTGAGTAACGTCTGGTCTGAGCTTTCTGCTGTGGCGCCGAACGCTGCTTTGCTAACTCCTGGTCAATTGGCAGGAAGTGCCCGTTATAGAATCGACGGTAGATCGTACCCAATTCACCGTTGCGCTGTTTGGTCACGTTAATTTCCGCGATCCCCTTCGCTGGCGACTCAGGGTTATAAACTTCATCTCGGTATAGCATCATGATCAGATCAGCATCAGCCTCAATCTCACCCGAGTTTTTGAGGTCTGAGTTCATCGGTCGTTTGTTGGGTCTCGACTCAACGCCACGAGAAAGCTGGCTCAGGGCAAGGACCGGAGTTTTATTGGATTTAGCCAGACGCTTGAGTCCTTTTGACACCTCACCGACGGCAAGGTCATATCGTGCAGTGCTTTCAATTTTGATGAGTGCCAGGTAATCCACGACCACCAGCGCTATTTCCGGATGCGCCAGCTGTAGGCGGGTAGCTATCTGTTGAATCTGATCTACTGTCAGATCGGTGGAATCAACCATCCAGATGCTACGACCAGTCAGCCGTTCTACACCGTTTGTCAGCCTGGCCCAGTCCTCATCATCAAAATCAGCAGCCTTTTTCAGGCGTGAAACCGACATGCCGCCGGCAGCAGATACCATTCGCTCTCCGATCTGGATATTAGGCATTTCCATGCTGAAGAACAGCACACCACGGCCCTGCTCAGAAACCTTGTCGATGATATCCAGCGCCAATTCAGTTTTACCCATCGACGGCCGCGCAGCGATAAACACCAAGTCTGTTGGTTCAATGCCGCCAGTCTTTGCGTCCAGCTCTTCGATACCTGTCATGAGGCTTCTGGCTTCTTCAAGCCCACGGTTGCGCGCATCTACCCGATCCACCACAGCAGGAAGAATGTCGTCGATATGAACTGGCTGAACGGTCTTTTCTTCGAGAGTAATTGCTGCAATGCTGTTCTGTGCGGCCCTGAATGCCGATAAAGCCGCATCACTATTGTGAGCATTCCGGAGATCGGCCAGCGCCCTTTCAATGACAGCTTCGGCATCGCGAACAGCTGCATTACGCTCCAGCGTGGAAACGTAGGACACAAGCGCCGACTTCGCCCATGCGATACGGCTCGAGTCCATAATGATTGCGCTGTGCTTTGGCATGTTTTCGCAGAGCAGTACAGGGTCAATAACGCCAGCTCCACGCGCCTGACGGCAGATCCCAGTATATATTTCCCGATACTGCGGTACCGAGAAAGCGGTGGCTGGCACCCTGGAAAGAATATCCAGTACCTCAGGGTCGGCACCACGCAGAAAAATTGCGCCGATCACCGCACCTTCCAGATCTTCATTTTTCCAGACAGGAGTCATGCTACAACTCCTGACGCGATGGCACGGAAACTTCCCCAGCCAAATGCCAGACGGTTGCGGCCACCATCGGTAACCCGATCCACAATTCTCTCGCCAATCGTTTCTTTCAACTGGTCGAATGTAAGATTGCTGATCAGGATTGTTGGCAAAATGCTTTCGTACCTAGCATTGATAATTTCCTGAAGGATGGTCATTTCAGTCGGACTGCCGAACTGAACGCCCACCTCGTCGATAATTAGCAGATCCAATGAAGCGAAACGTTCAATTACATCTTCCTCGGTCATTTCAGCATTGTGGCGCCACGTGCTTTTCACTGCTCGGGTGAGGCGCATAACGTCGGTGATTTCCACTTTAGCGAGATGTCCACGGATAATGCTCTTCGCCATGGCCACTGCCAGATGGTTTTTACCGGTCCCGCAGTTTCCGGTCATGACGAGCCCAGTTCCAGCTTTCAGGCGATCAGGCCAACTGGCGGTGTAGCGCTGACAGACTGCCAGATTTTTGGCGGCATCCGGGTTGACAGCCTGGTAATTATCGAATTCACATGCTTCGAATCGTCTTGCGATCCCGGCATTGTCCATCAGGTCGACTACTCGTAATGCACGCAGACTGGATTCAATGTCAGCAAGTTCCGCTTTCACACACTCCGGGCACTGGGAGTATTTAACGTTTTCAACTCCACGATATGCTTTTCCAGTGAGGGAAATGCGCTGATAGTTGCCATGTTTTTCACAGTCGGCGGCGTGGACCTCGCCGGACTCCCAGCTCCCCCACTGCCACGGTTTTTTATGTTCAACAGCAAACGCCAGTTCTTCACGAAGCCCTTCGCGCTTTGCCACCAGAGCTTCCCTTTCTTCGCGTTGTTTAATACTCAGCATTGTGATTTCTCCTGCTTACCAGTTGCAGTCTGATTGGCCATAGTCTTGTTCACTAAACCCAGAAACCGGCAGCCCACCAGGTCTACCGCTTACCGCACCAGATGGCGCCTGCCATGGCTCTTCGAAATGCCGATCGGGTCCAAAGAACGTCGCCGCCTGTTTCACGTACTGCGTTCCGGCGCTACCTGTAGCACGGACATAACCTGCATAACGGTTTACACCAGCCAGCATTGCCTCAGTGTTAACACCGTCTTTGATTCGAGCTTTCCAGGCTTTCCAGGCGGCAGCTTTAGAATTACCGCCAGCACGTTTAGGGTATGCCTGCCATGCCTTCTCGAACTCGTTGGAATAGTTCTCTTTGGAAGAGCGATTTTCAGAATGGTTATCAGATGAACCGTTATATTTATGTTCTATGACTGATTCATTGACTGGTTCAAAAGAGTGACTGATTATGGGTGCAGCTCCTGCACTACCACCTAGTGAATCTCCTGCACTACGGGGTGAATCTGCTGCACCAGGTAGTGAACGATTTGCACTACCCCCTAGTGAATCTCCTGCACTACTGAAATCAAGCCGATATACATTACTTGAGTTACCTTTTGGACCTCGGCGAAGTTCTTTTTTTACCAGGCCGCATTCGCATAAAGCATCAATGTGAATCATCACAGATCGCTTACTGATTTCGCACTGATCGGCGATATGTTGATAGCTTGGCCAGCACTCGCCATGGTCACTAGCGTTATCTGCAAGCTTCAGTAGCACGAGCTTACGCAGTGGATTTCCCACCTTGACCTTCATTGCTTTAACCATCAGTTCCATGCTCATGCGACACCCGCCAACTCATTTTCGTTACTGAATTCAGCCACCAGTAAAGGTTCGCTGACGCAATAATGCCGTGACATGTCACACCTCATTGCCCGGGTGCGGGAAAAGAGTCGGCAAATCAGGACGCAGTTCATGAGGCTTAACAACTCCATTAACTGCGTTTGAGACTGCCACTGCATGGACAGGAGAAACTTTCTTGATCCCCCTGACCCACTTCCAGACCGCTCCTTGCGTAACGCCAACCTTTTTAGCAAGCGAACTTTGCCCACCAGCAACGTACACGGCTTTCGCCATTGGGGATTCAAAAACCTCATCAGTCATAACAAAGCCCTTAGTATTAATATTAAAGATATAAAATAATACCAAAGGAATAATTAATCAAGTATTATCCGCTTGCCATGGTTAATCCTGTGGTATTAAATATGCACAGAAATCGGAGATACTTAGATGAACACACTTGCAGAAAGACTAAGGCTGGCGATGGCTCATGCCGGGGCTACTCAAAGTCAATTAGCGCATAGGGTTGGGGTAAGCCAGGGGGCCATACAAAAACTAACCTCAGGAAAAGCTCAGTCCAGCGGAAAAATCGTGGATATAGCCAAAGCGTTGGATGTAGATCCAATATGGTTAAGCACTGGTGAAGGCACCATGGGGCCCGCAAAAACTCCAGAACAAAGGATGTTTGGTATAGATCCATGGGATAAGCAAACGCCGCTTGAGGATGATGAGGTAGAGGTGCCTTACTTAAAGGATATCGAGTTCGCATGTGGAGATGGCAGCGCTCTTAATGATGATTACAATGGCAAAAAACTTAGGTTTTCCAAAGCAACATTGCGAAAGGTGGGAGCTAATAGTGATGGTGATGGCGTTCTATGCTTTGCTGCACACGGGAATAGCATGGAGCCAGTGATCGCTGATGGCTCAACTGTTGCCATAAACTGCCATGACAAGCGTATCGTGGATGGTAAAATTTACGGCATCAACCAAGGTGGATGGAAAAGGTTAAAAATCCTCTACAGATCTGGGCCAGATAAGGTAACAATCAGAAGCTACAACTCTGATGAATACCCTGACGAAGAAGTAGACATGGATAGTCTTGAGGTTTTAGGAAGGCTGTTTTGGGTATCAACAATCTTCTGATCTGCTACCAAAAAAGCACCAAGCCGACCATAGTGTCGGCTTTTTTATTACTAAAATAATCTTCAATAACAAATACATAAGAAATCTATTATTCTTTTTGTATTAATACCATTGACCTCCAATTAATACTTAAGTATTCTCATTTCATCGGCAAACAACGGAGCCAATGAGATGAATACAAACTCCCAACCAAACCCAGCGAGCCAGGCATTTGATATCCACGCCAAGCTCAAAGCATCCAATTCGCACTGGTCTTATTGTTATGCGGTACAGCCTTGCGAGAAAGGATTTAATTACCAATTTAATACAACATTTGTTGGAGAGATGGAGTTCGCCGTTTACGAACGCATCGATAATTATTTTGTATTAGTTGATTTCTTCAAGTCATATGATGAGGCATGTGATGATGCTAAAAAAATCATTGATGACCATCCTGACATTAAGAAAATGTTCTCTGCTATTTAACTAACTAATTAAGTCAATTATTAATAATTAACACCTTTTTGGGTGGGGAAAAACTCACCCTGAGGAAATGAAAATGCAAAACGCTATCGCGATTAATCAGCCAATAAAAACTCCTCAAATGCTGTTCGGTTCAGACAATATTAATGACTTTGGTAACCGCGTTCAGAGCTGCAGGATGGAAGGTGACTCAATGCAGCCAACCATCGAACCTTGTGAGGTAGTCGCTTTCGTTGATTGCGGTGGCCGTGCGCTTACCCCTGGCATTTATGTTTATACGATGGACGTATTTGGTCGTCCTTGCCTTTTTATTAAGAGAGTAGAGCCATTGGTTTGTGGTTCATTGAAAATTATTTCTGACAACCATCATTACGAAACCTTCACCCTGAACACCGATGAACAGAAAGAAATCAAAATTCACGGTCGGGTGGTCGCTTCTTTGACTGTGAGGCGCTTCGTATGACTTTCATCATTGATAAATCGGCATATAGAACAGCATGCCTTTATGCGGCCTGCGGTTACGAGATAATCGCTCGTCTTTATCTTAAAAAAGCATATGGACGTTAATTATGGGCGTATTTAAAAGACAGGATATTCAGGAAGTGAATATCAAAGCGGAGAAGTTGTCTGGCTTGTCGCAAACATTATTTGAATATCACGACAAGCTAGACAGATTTCAACTCAAAACGATATGCGCTCTGGTTTATGACCTCGCCGCTGAGATTCATGGATGGACCGAAAAAGAAGAAGAAATAGTAATGAGTTTGGAGGAGGAACAGCGCAATGGATAAATTAATCGAGACATATCGCCGCCGAATTTTAAAAGCTGCGTTATTACGCCACCAGCGTAAAACAGGCAGTAACTGCCTTGTTATAAAGCTCAATAAAGGCGGCATTAACACAGTCGAGTTAACAGAGATTTTACTTGATGGATTATTACGAAAATTCGAAAGGCTCGCGTTCAGTGAGTACGGAAATGTCGAAGGCGTAAAAGCTATTAAGGGAATTTACAGCAGCGCTGTTGATGTTAATGGCAGAGGTGAATTCCTTACGGATAGCGGAAAGGAGTTAATCGACGAGCTCATTTCTGAGCTGGTTGAGTTCGTCAAAAAACAAAAAGTGGAAGCTCCGAAAACGGAGGGTCATGAAATGGAGGGATCTGATGGCTCTTACAGCGATACGAATTCCTGAGTGGGTTCACCTCAAAGCAGCACACGTTTTAAGCCAGTTCAGGGCAAGGCGCATACATCCCTGCCGTATGCACGGCTCCGGGAATCTGAGTCTCAAGGTTAATCACCGCTGGCGGCTACTCTCCCGCGATGGCGGAAAGAACTGGGAAGTAATGAGTCACGAAAGATACAGCAAAGTTAAGGACCGGAAATGAACGATAAACGCATCAGCACCACCTCAATTGACAGCGCCTTTGCCAAAGAGCTGCAGCCCGTTTACGTCGTATCACGACACGGCTATTCGCGCCGTTTTCTCAGCAGGAGCGCAGCGATCAGTAACCTTGCTCACTACATGGTAACCAAAACTTTTCATCGTGCCGGTTTGAACACCAACGAACCAGACGAACCTGTTTTCAGCAATGGTGTGCTCGTCAACCGCATGGGCCAGCACACACAGCAATATCTCTTTGCACATAACCGATGCATGCGGCGCATTCGCCGAATTCTGGAGCGTAAGCGCGAAGCACGTAAGTGGCTCGGAAAGTGGGACGCCATGCATGACCGATTCGTGAAAGAGCAGGCAGAACTTCAGGCCAGTAAACCAGAGGGGCTGCGCTGATGATTGCTTACTTACGCGTTGCTCTCTCGCTGGTAATTGTCGCCAGCGTTTATGGCCTTTTCGTTCCGATCCTCATTTCGATGAAGGACACCACAGCAGTGTTATCCGGTTTTGCCCTGGCGATCCTGACCCCGCCGTGCATCTACGCCATTTGTAAGGGTCTTGTTGTAACCGTAAATAAGGAAAAGAAATGAAAAAAGCAATTATGGCTTCAATTATCGCGCTCTCTGCCATCGGTCTTGTCGGTTGCGATCGTGTCGAGCCCGGTAACGTGGGTATCAAGGTGAATAAGCTGGGAGACGACAAAGGCGTTGGTGAAGTGGTTGGCGTAGGTCGCTATTGGACAGGCTGGAACACAGAGGTCTACATCTTCCCAACCTTCAAACAGATGAAAACCTACGACGACGCATTCAATTTCCAGATGAGTGACGGCACTACGATCGGCTATCACATTGGTGTCGCCTATAAAGTTGATCCAACCAAAGTGACGACGGTCTTCCAGACCTATCGCAAAGGCGTAGACGACATCACCGATACCGATCTGCGCCAGAAGATTGCCGATGCCCTTAATCGTCTCGCAAGCCGCATGAGTACCGATAAGTTCATTGACGGCGGGAAAGCTGAGCTGCTTGAAAACGCTCTGAAAGAGATCCAGTCCGACATGGGGCCGGTAGGAATCCAGGTTATCAGCCTTTCTTACGTCGGTCGTCCGGAGTACCCGCCGACAGTTATCGACAGCATCAACGCCAAAGTCACCGCCAACCAGAAGACCCTGCAGCGCGAGCAGGAGGTAAAACAGCGTGAAGCCGAAGCAAACATGCTGCGCGCTGAAGCAGATGGCCAGGCAGACGCAAAGTTGAAGTTGGCGGAAGCGGAAGCGAAGTCTATCCAGATTCGTGGGCAGGCCATGCGCGAAAACCCTGAAGTGCTTCAACTGGAGGCCATCAACAAATGGAACGGCACTCTGCCCCAGTACATGACCAGCGGCGCCAATACTCCATTTATCCAGGTTAAGTGATTCACCAGCCCGGCGCAAAGCCGGGCACTCAGAAGGATATCGAGCATGAACACAGTAACGATCAATAACAAACAGCTTCCAGCAGTTGAATATCGCGGTCAGCGCGTTGTGACGCTGGCGATGATTGATGAAGTCCACCAGCGACCGGAAGGAACCGCTCGTGCAGCATTCAACCGAAACCGTGAGCATTTCATCAACGGTGTGGATTATGCCGAATTAGGTGCGGACGTAATACGTACGGACCTCCCGGAAGGGACATTCTCTAAATTTGCACCGTCAGGGATTGTGCTTTTCGAATCAGGCTACCTGATGTTGACGAAGCCATTTAACGATGATCTTGCCTGGCAGGTTCAGCGCGAACTGGTTAACAGCTATTTCCGCACTCGCGCGCCGCTGACGGAAATCGAGATGATCGCCGCAATGGCCGCCGATGCCGTTCGCCAGCAGAAGCGCCTGAATCATGTTGAAGAGCAGATCGAAACGGTCACAGAAGCTGTGGAGAACATCAAACGCGGGACCATGCGCGCCGGATATGTCGGTTACCGCCAGGTGGTAGCCAAAAGCGGTATGAGTGACGCCAAGTGCCGGAATTTGGTCAATGCCTACCGCATCCCGACAGACACGCACGAATTTATGACTCCAGACGGGCTTTTGTCACGTAGGGCTATCGTCGAACTGGAGCCGTTTATGGCCGCGTTTCGCCAGATGATGTCAGAAGCTGAACCGCGCGGCACCCGCTGGTATCACCCTAAAATGGGCCTGTTCCAGGCGATTGGGTGGGAGGGTTAAGAATGCACAAATTCTTCGTGGAGACTGACAACCTGAACACAATCAGCGATTGCCTGCAGCAGCTTGTTAACGCAGAAGAAGCGCAGCTCAGTATTGAAGAGCAACTGGCGAAATCGAACAGCAGCAGTGAATGGAGTACATGGCGCAAAAAGGCAGAGAACGCTCTGCGGCTGATCAAAGGGAAGCGTCGCATCATCACAGCCCGTCTGGCAGTCCTGCGTCATGAGGAAAAAGAACGCAACATAGATCTGCACCAGCAGCACAACGACTTCCTGGTTCAGGCTCTGCGCGAAATTGTAACGCCCTCCTCTTTTGCGCGTTGCGTGCGTCTGGCTAAAGAGAAAATGGAGGAGATCCATGCAAACCAGTGCTGAAATCGTTCTTCTGGTGCCGAATGACTGGGTTAGCGAAAAGGTTCTGATTGCGGTTACCGGGCTCAAGCCCGGAACCATCACCCGCGCCAGAAAAGAATCCTGGATGCTGGGCCGCGAGTACCTGCACATTTCACCAGATGGTAATCCCAAGCCTTCGAGCGAATGCATGTACAACAGGAAAGCCGTTGATCAATGGATCGAGGCGCAGAAAAAAAATCAACCAGGTGCGAAGACAGCATGAAAAGCAGTACACTCGTCCACGCTCCTGGACGTCAGGAGGGATCAATGGCTAATGCATCATACCCGACAGGCGTCGAAAATCACGGCGGTTCGCTCCGCATCTGGTTTCTGTATAAAGGTAAACGTGTCAGGGAAAACCTCGGTGTTCCTGACACTGCAAAAAATCGCAAGATAGCTGGTGAGCTGCGTTCTTCGGTTTGTTTTGCGATAAGGATGGGGAATTTTAACTATGCAGAAAAATTCCCAAACTCACCGAACCTTGCCCGGTTCGGTCAGGATAGAAAGGAAATTACTGTGCTGGAGCTTACCGAAAGATGGTCAGAGCTGAAGAGAATGGAGATCAGCTCTAATACCATGAGTAGGTACGAATCCATCATAAAAAACATGCTTCCGCGCATCGGCGAAAATAAAATGGTTTCTGCGGTTACCACTGAAGATTTGCTGTATGTAAGGAAGGAGTTGCTGACGGGCTTCCATGTAATGAAGAAGGATCACCGTACACAGGTAAAAGGCCGGAAGTCTTCCACGGTGAATAATTACATGATGCTGATGGCCGAGATCTTCCAGTTTGGAGCTGATAACGGCTACGCAAAGGAAAACCCGTTTAGCGGAATTAACCGTCTCAGGAAGGCAAAAGACGAACCAGATCCACTCACTACAGACGAGTTCATCAGGTTCATTCAGGCATGCGGCCACCAGCAGATGCGAAATCTCTGGACCGTCGCCGTTTATACCGGAATGAGGCATGGGGAATTATGTGGTCTTGCATGGGAAGACATCGATCTCACCGCGGGAACCATTACGGTTAAGCGTAACCTTACCCAAACGTATGAGTTCACCCTGCCAAAAACCGAGGCAGGCACTGACAGGGTGATTTATCTCATACAACCAGCTATTGATGCCCTCAGGAATCAGGCCCAACTGACGCGCCTTGGCCGGCAGCATGAGGTTGAAGTGAATTTGCGTGAATATGGCCAGTCAGTCATACATCCATGCACTTTCGTTTTCAGCCCTCAATGCGTCAAGCGTGGGTCCCGAAGAGGATATCATTATGCGGTTAATTCGATTAATAAAATTTGGGCCCCGATAATCAAGCGCGCCGGCATTCGTTACCGCAACGCTTACCAGTCACGGCATACCTATGCGTGCTGGTCATTATCAGCTGGTGCAAACCCAAACTTTATAGCAACTCAAATGGGGCATACCGATGCACAGATGGTTTACAAGGTGTATGGAAAGTGGATGTCAGAGAAGAGCGGCGAACAGGTTACTCTGCTCAACAAGGCGCTTTCACACATTGCCCCATCGCTGCCCCAAAGCATGATAGTAGCGCAGTAGAAAACCTTAAATTCAAGTGGTTAGCAGCCCTGTTGCTACATTTGTATAACACGGGGCACAAAATGCCCTCGACCATAAAACGCGCTTATGTTGTGATCGGGGTTCAATAAATCACTAAACAAGGTATACTCCGGAGTTGTTTATTGTACTAAACGCTCCTGTGAGAGGATGCTACTGCGCACCTATGACTCAATTCGCTTCTCCAGTTCTGCATACGTTGCTGGATACCGACGCGTATAAACTGCATATGCAGCAAGCCGTTTTCCACCACTACTATGACGTTCACGTCGCGGCGGAATTCCGCTGTCGCGGCGACGACTTGCTCGGTATCTACGCAGACGCCATTCGTGAACAGGTCGATGCTATGCAGCATCTGACGCTGCAGGACGAGGAATATCAGTGGCTTTCTGGCCTGCCTTTCTTCAAAGCCGATTACCTGAACTGGCTGCGCGATTTCCGCTATAAGCCGGAGCAGGTCACCGTGCTTAACGATAACGGCAAACTGGATATTCGCCTTGAAGGCCCGTGGCGGGAAGTGATCATGTGGGAAGTGCCGCTTCTGGCGGTGATCAGTGAACTGGCTCACCGCTACCGTTCGCCGGAAAAAGGCGTCGAGCAGGCGGTCGCCGCGCTGGAAAATAAACTCGCAGCCTTCTCTACGCTGACCGAAGGGCTGGACATGTCCCGCTTCCGCCTGATGGACTTTGGCACGCGTCGCCGTTTCTCACGTGACGTTCAGGAGGCCATCGTTAAACGTCTGCAGCGGGAGCCGTGGTTCGTTGGCACCAGCAACTACGATCTGGCACGCCGCCTCAGCCTGACGCCAATGGGCACCCAGGCACACGAGTGGTTCCAGGCGCATCAGCAGATCAGCCCCGATCTGGCTAACAGCCAGCGCGCGGCACTGGCCGCATGGCTTGAGGAGTACCCGAATCAGCTCGGGATTGCCCTCACCGACTGTATTACGATGGATGCCTTCCTGCGCGACTTTGGTCCCGAGTTCGCTGAACGTTACCAGGGATTACGCCACGACTCCGGGGATCCGGTTGAATGGGGCGAGAAAGCCATTGCCCATTACGAAAAACTCGGCATTGATCCGATGAGCAAGGTGCTGGTCTTCTCGGATAATCTCGACCTGGCGAAAGCGGTCGACCTCTATCGCCATTTCAATAGCCGTGTGAACCTGAGCTTCGGGATTGGTACCCGTCTGACCTGCGATATTCCTCAGGTAAAACCTCTGAATATCGTCATCAAACTGGTGGAATGTAACGGCAAGCCGGTGGCAAAACTCTCCGACAGCCCGGGTAAAACCATCTGCCATGACAAAGCGTTTGTCCGCGCATTGCGCAAAGCGTTCGATCTCCCCTTGATTAAAAAAGCCAGTTAAGCGCTTACGGGAGCCTTTATGGCTCCCTTCCCTTATTTATTTCTCAATTCTTCTCTTTTGACTGCGAAATTTACTTGTCTGATAGCGGATGGCAGGTAACATAGATATCCCCCCCCATAAGGGTGGACAAGTGTTTATTTTTTCCGACTATTAACAGAGAGAATATTATGAGCGTTGTGCCTGTAGCCGACGTACTCCAGGGCCGTGTCGCCGTTGACCAGGAAGTCACCGTGCGCGGATGGGTGCGTACCCGCCGAGATTCTAAAGCTGGCATCTCCTTCCTCGCCGTCTATGACGGTTCCTGCTTTGATCCTGTACAGGCCGTCATTAATAATTCTCTGCCCAATTACAATGATGACGTTCTGCGACTGACAACCGGTTGCTCCGTCATTGTTACCGGCGTGGTTGTGGCGTCACCGGGCCAGGGCCAGAGCTTCGAAATTCAGGCCTCTGCCATTGAAGTCACCGGCTGGGTTGAAGATCCGGATACCTACCCGATGGCGGCAAAACGCCACAGCATCGAATATCTGCGTGAAGTCGCCCACCTGCGTCCGCGTACCAACCTGATTGGTGCGGTGGCGCGCGTGCGTCATACGCTGGCGCAGGCGCTGCATCGTTTCTTCGATGAGCAGGGTTACTTCTGGGTGTCTACCCCGCTGATCACCGCGTCCGATACGGAAGGTGCCGGTGAGATGTTCCGCGTTTCGACGCTGGACATGGAAAACCTGCCGCGCACGCCAGAAGGTAAAGTGGACTATGACAAAGACTTCTTTGGTAAAGAAGCCTTCCTGACGGTGTCTGGTCAGCTCAACGGCGAAACGTACGCCTGTGCGCTGTCTAAGATCTACACCTTTGGCCCAACCTTCCGCGCCGAAAACTCCAACACCAGCCGTCACCTGGCGGAATTCTGGATGCTGGAGCCTGAAGTGGCCTTCGCCGACCTGGACGATGTTGCGGGTCTGGCGGAAGCGATGCTGAAGTATGTGTTCAAAGCGGTGCTGGAAGAGCGTCCTGACGACATGAAATTCTTCGCAGAACGCGTAGACAGCGATGCTGTGGCGCGTCTGGAGCGTTTCGTGTCTGCCGACTTTGCGCAGGTGGACTATACCGACGCGGTGGCGATCCTCGAGAAATGCGGTGAGACGTTCGAGAACCCGGTTTACTGGGGCGTTGACCTGGCGTCTGAACACGAACGCTATCTGGCCGAGAAGCATTTCAAAGCGCCGGTTGTCGTTAAAAACTACCCGAAAGACATTAAGGCCTTCTATATGCGCCTTAACGAAGACGGTAAAACCGTGGCAGCGATGGACGTTCTGGCGCCGGGCATTGGTGAAATCATCGGTGGCTCTCAGCGTGAAGAACGTCTTGACGTGCTGGACGCGCGTATGGAAGAGATGGGGCTCAACCCAGCTGACTACAGCTGGTACCGCGATCTGCGTCGTTACGGTACCGTACCGCACGCCGGTTTTGGTCTGGGCTTCGAGCGTCTGATTGCCTACGTTACTGGTGTTCAGAACGTACGTGACGTGATTCCTTTCCCACGTACTCCACGTAACGCCAGCTTCTAATCGATACAATACTAAAATGGCCAGCTTATGCTGGCCATTATTTTATTCTGTATTGTCAGTTTTCGTCAGCGTAAAGTCAGCATCTTTAAACCTTCACCCCGTCACAACCACTACCTGTTACGTTTTGTTTCCGCGAAATATCCAGCCACAAAAAATAAACCCCATTCTTATTGCGATTATTACATCCTCAAGCGATAGCACAAATTTCAACCACTTTTACAGCCGTCCGGAAGGCCTTTTGGAGTCATAAGAAAAAACGAGCCGTTTAGCGTCTGTTTATATGAATCGCCTTTATCTCAATTAATCATAAGGAATTCATATATATAGGATAGCGCTTGTTGTTTAATTCGCCAGGGCGTTCTGAAGTTTGAGGTGGTTCACAAAGTTCCCAAAAATACATATTTAGTTACACATAATTTCTTTTGGTTACTTAATCTTGAGAATTGTAGCACTTTCAGGCTAGCGAAACGCTTCGCCGAATGGAAAGATGCCTGTCAGATACATAAAGACACCAAACTCTCATCAATAGTTCCGGAAATATTTATTGACAGAATTTATTGACGGCAGTGGCGAGTGTCATAAAAAAACCAATGAGGGTAATAAATAATGATGAAGCGCAATATTCTGGCAGTGGTAATCCCTGCCCTGCTGGTAGCCGGTGCAGCTAACGCTGCAGAAATCTATAACAAGAACGGCAACAAGCTGGACTTCTACGGTAAAGTTAACGCCGAGCACGATTTCGTGACTTCCGGTGATAACACCAACAATAACGACGCTACCTACGCGCAGATCGGTTTCAAAGGCGAAACTCAGATCAACGACCAGCTGACCGGTTACGGCCAGTGGGAATACCGTTTCCTGGCCAACCAGGCTGAAAATGGTGCTCAGACTAACAAAAACCGTCTGGCATTCGCTGGCCTGAAAGCGGGCGATGCTGGCAGCATCGACTACGGTCGTACGGTATCGTTTACGACGTAGAATCATACACCGATATGGCGCCGTCCTTCTCTGGTATGACCTGGGGCGGTAACTATGTTGATAACTTTATGACCAGCCGCAGTACCGGTCTGCTGACCTACCGTAACAGCAACTTCTTCGGTCTGGTTGACGGTCTGAGCCTGGGCGTTCAGTACCAGGGCAAAAACGACCGTGCTGACGTTAAAACCTCTAACGGTGACGGCGTAGGCTACTCCCTGGGCTACGATTTCGGCGAAGGCTTCGGTGCAATCGCATCTTACAGCAACGCTAACCGTACTCTGAATCAAAAAGCTGATGGTGAAGGCGACAAAGCTGAAGCATGGGGTGTTGGTCTGAAATACGACGCTAACAACATCTACCTGGCAACCACCTATGCAGAAACCCGTAACACCACTCGTACCGGTTCTAACGGTGACGCTGGCTTCGCTAACAAAACGCAGAACTTCGAAGTGGTTGCTCAGTACCAGTTCGACTTCGGCCTGCGCCCAGCAATCTCCTACGTGCAGACCAAAGGTAAAGACCTGGCTGCCGTCAATGGCTTCAGCGGTGGCGATGCAGACCTGGCTAAATTCATCCAGGTTGGTACCACTTACTACTTCAACAAGAACTTCAACGTGTGGGCTGACTACTACATCAACCTGCTGGACAAAGACTCCGACTACGCGAAAGCTGTTGGCGGTCTGAACGGCAACGACGATATGGCTGCTGTGGGCGTAACCTACCAGTTCTAATCAGTACACCACTTTGTTATATGCTTAATGAACAGGGCTTCGGCCCTGTTTTTTTATGCGTGACAGAAAATAATGGCGACTTTTGAAAAGCCGCACGCTTTTCGTCGCAAACGGTTGGCATTTTGTAAATCTACCGTTAACCTGATAGCGGATTTCACTTCTGTAATCACAATGGAACTTCGTCATGTTTGAGAACATTACCGCCGCTCCTGCCGACCCTATTCTGGGCCTGGCCGATCTGTTTCGTGCCGACGACCGCCCTGGCAAAATCAACCTGGGTATTGGTGTATATAAAGATGAAACCGGCAAAACTCCGGTACTGACCAGCGTTAAGAAAGCTGAGCAGTATCTGCTGGAAAACGAAACCACCAAAAACTACCTCGGTATTGATGGTATCCCTGAATTTGGTCGCTGCACCCAGGAGCTGCTGTTCGGTAAAGGCAGCGCAATTGTGAGTGACAAACGTGCCCGCACAGCACAGACCCCAGGCGGTACCGGTGCGTTGCGCGTGGCGGCGGATTTCCTTGCGAAAAACACTTCTGTTAAGCGCGTATGGGTAAGCAACCCAAGCTGGCCGAACCACAAGAGCGTGTTTAACTCTGCGGGTCTGGAAGTGCGTGAATACGCCTACTACGACGCGGCAAACCACGCTCTCGACTTTGACGGCCTGCTGGCGAGCCTGAGCGAGGCGCAGGCAGGTGACGTGGTGCTGTTCCACGGCTGCTGCCACAACCCAACCGGTATCGACCCGACGCTTGAGCAGTGGCAACACCTGGCGAAGCTGTCCGTAGAGAAAGGCTGGCTGCCGCTGTTTGATTTTGCCTACCAGGGCTTCGCCCGTGGTCTGGAAGAAGATGCCGAAGGCCTGCGCACGTTCGCCGCCGTGCACCAGGAGCTGATTGTCGCAAGCTCCTACTCCAAGAACTTTGGTCTGTACAATGAGCGCGTGGGTGCCTGTACGCTGGTTGCCGCTAACGAAGAGACCGTCGATCGTGCGTTCAGCCAGATGAAATCGGTTATCCGCGCTAACTACTCTAACCCACCGGCACACGGTGCGTCTGTTGTTGCGACTATCCTGAGCAACGATGCGCTGCGCGCTATCTGGGAACAAGAGCTGAACGATATGCGTCAGCGTATTCAGCGCATGCGCCTGCTGTTTGTGAACACCCTGGCTGAGAAAGGCGCGGATCGCGACTTCAGCTTTATCATCAAACAGAACGGCATGTTCTCATTCAGCGGCCTGACCAAAGAGCAGGTTCTGCGTCTGCGTGAAGAGTTTGGCGTGTACGCCGTGGCCTCTGGCCGCGTGAACGTTGCAGGCATGACGCCTGACAACATGGCGCCACTGTGCGAAGCGATTGTCGCCGTACTGTAATTTGCGCCCATAAAAAAGCCTGCGTTATGCAGGCTTTTTTTATTCGGGTTACCAGACAGGCATTTCATCCTGAAGGAACGGGTTATGGAGCCGTTCATAGCCCAGCGTCGACATCGGACCGTGTCCAGGGATAAACGTTACATCATCACCCAGCGGCAATAACTTCTGTTTAATCGACTGAATCAGTTGACCGTGATCGCCGCGCGGAAAATCGCTGCGTCCTACGCCACCTTTGAAAATCACATCGCCGGAAATCAGCAGACGGGACTGGTCATCAAAGAAGACGATATGGCCTGGCGTATGCCCAGGACAATGCAACACCTGTAAAGTCACATTCCCTATGCTAACGCGCTCTCCTTCGTTCAGCCAGCGATCGGGCGTCAGTGGCTGACACTCATCCAGGCCAAACATGCGGCTTTGGGCGGGTAACCCCTGCAGCCAGAACTCATCTTCTTTTTCCGGACCGACTATCGGCACGCCGTAGTGTTCAGCCAGTTCAGCCGCTGCACCCACATGGTCGAGGTGACCATGCGTCAGTAAAATCTGCATGAGCGTCACGCCGCTGTCGGCGACTTCCTGCTTGATCTTCTCAGCGTCACCGCCGGGATCGACAAGCGCGGCCAGTTTAGTCTGTTCGCACCAGATCAATGAACAATTCTGGGAGAACGCGGTAACCGGAATAATACGATAGTTCATACTGCTCCTGTGTTTCGTTATTACCAGTGCCGAACCGGACCGGTATCAATATGCACAAAGTTGCTGCTGGGGTAATATCCTACACCACCTGCGCGCATAGATAACGCAGCTTTGCGAATATTGGCTAACGAAACGCCTTCAATATGGAAGTCCATTGCCTGTCCCTTCGTGTGATAGCTTTTTTTCGCTACCCCGCGACTGTGGGCGCGCAGTTCATTATTGGTATCAATCGAGCGATAGCCAGAAATGAGCTGAACCGGCTTGCTGGTGCCCAGCAGGCCCTGAAGGCGGAAAAGCTGATCAAACAGTCCTGGATCGATGGCTTTTATTTTATTCGCGCGGAAATCACGGAAAAAATGGTTAAGTCTTGCTAATTCATCCTGAATATAGCCTCTGCCATCGAAAAACTCCGCTTTTAACGACTCACCGGTATGAAGATTGTTGAGCGTTAAAACTCGCGGACGAGGTGTCGAGAGGGTGGCAAATGCTGGCGTCGGCAAGATGGCCGCTGCGCCAAGCGCAACACCACCTAACGCCAGCAGTTTGCGGCGATTAGCGTCAAATTTGTCCATGATAATCAGGTCTACAGGTAAAAGAAATCGTAATATGCTTAGCGCACGAAGGGCACCTTAACTGGCAAAACCGGGTACGTCAAGGCGCCCAACCCCAGTGAATACGCGGCTTACAGCGATATTGCCCCTTATTCACCCTAACTTACGACAATCATTTTTCCCGAACTGCTTCATTTACCTGATTAATTGTTCCGCTTTTGGCAAAATTTGTGCGCCGGATCGCGCGGTGAGATCATAATTGTAAATATCTGTACGGTACTGAGTACGCCCGTCTTCGCCAACAAACGCCGTCAGATAGTAGAGATTGACCGGAATGTTGTGTCGAATATTAACGTAACGCGTATCCCCCTGCTTCAGGGCATCCGAAATACGCGTATCGTTCCAGCCCGCATCCTGCAATAGCATATTGGCAAGCTCCGAGGCTTTGTTCACGCGTACGCAGCCAGAACTCAGCGCGCGAGTATCTTTCTGGAACAGGTTGTGGTTCGGCGTATCGTGCAGATATATAGCGTCTGAACTCGGCATATTGAACTTGTAACGCCCTAAAGAGTTATGCGCCCCGGGTGCCTGCTGGAAACGGAACGGCAGATTAGAAGCCGTAATTGTCGACCAGTCGACCATATAAGGATCGATGGCCTCTTTACTGTTCCATCCGCGCATCACCGTATAGCCATGACGTTCCAGATACCCCGGATCGTTCCAGACCTTCGGCAGAATGTCTTTTCTCGCCAGCGTCGGCGGCACGTTCCACGGTGGGTTAACCACCACGTTATTCAGCGCGCTGCTCATCATCGGTGTTTTACGATCCGGACGCCCGACAATCACGCGCGACGCCAGTTTTTCGCTACCGTCCTGATAATAGACCAGGGAATAAGCCGGAATGTTAACCATAATTCCGGTAGAGAGCGTTCCCGGCAGCAGGCGCAAACGCTGGATATTGAGCGCCAGCACCCCTGCCCGCTGCGCAGGCGATACGTTCAGCCAGTCTCGCGTCGTCTGGCCAATGACGCCATCGGCTCCCAGCCCCTGTGCGGTCTGGAATTGCTTCACTGCCGCAACCAGCTCGCGATCGTATGCTGCGGGTTTATTGCTGACGGCAATCGTTTTTTTCTCTTTCACGGGAGCTGACGGGCTGACCGCCGCATTTTGCGGATCGTCGCCTGGCAACGCAATATGTGGCCCGCCATCAAGAAGACCGGAGCGAGTCAGGATCTCGCGCAGGGCAGGCACATCGCTGCTCCACTGCCCCGGACGCAGCGTCGCGGTGCCGCGCATCTGAGGCCATGGGCGCGAGTCACCCACCAGCGCGAGGAGCGACTGGTGCAGAGTGGCATATTGTGGGTGCGCCGGTGCGAGGCTGGCGATAAAGCGCGGCAGTTCGCCGTTATCCAGCGCTAACTGCCATTGGTTAATCACCGACAGTGCCGGCGTCGCCAGCTTGTACGGCTTATCGCTGTAAAGCCAACGGTTGCCGTTGACCGGAATACCCGCCACGAACTGCAGGTAGCCCATCATGGCATCGGAAAGCACCACGTCCCGCGCCTGCCCGGTGACGGCAGGATCGGTTAACAGCTCAACCCATTTTGTAAACTGCGGCTGAAACCCTGCAATCGCGACCTCCGCCAGCTGCTGCTGGAAGGCGCGAACGGCATCGCGGTTTTCCCACATCGGTTTCATATCGCGGGCAGCATAAAGGAGCGTGAGCTGATTGAGATAGACAGGCGCGTACCCGGACGGCAGCCCCGACTGCAGCTGCTGGCTGAGCGATTCGGCGTCGATGCCTTCCGGCAGCGGCTTAATACCGGCCATGATAGCCGTTGCCGGAGACTGCTCCAGAGGCTGGGACAACGACGTTGGCTGCGCGCCCGTCGTTGCCGAGCTGTCAGTCGGCACAATTTCAGGCTCGTCGGCCTGGGCGGTTAACAGTGGAGCAAACATCACTGCCAGGCATAAACTTAGCGCCGACAGCTGACGACCACATTCTTTCTTAAGCAACATCCCTTGCCCCCTGTTTTCACGACATGCCCATCACGTTGGGGCTTTCTTTCATTATAGGTAGACGGCTAAGCTGTTGCCTTACCTTATGTAAAGAAGTTTAAAGATAACGCAGCCCTAAGCACAAGTTAAGTTTAAAAAAAAGCGGCGCCAGGGCGCCGCTTCGGGTCAGAAGACGCTTCAGGAAGCGTCCGCCGTGGTTTCAGGCAATGATTCTGGCGGCTGCGGCGCAAAGCCACGCAGCCCAACAACGTGAACGTGTTCGCTGTTCTGGAACACTTTACGCACCAGCTTGTAGGTTGTCCCTTTTTCGGGACTGATGTTCTCCGGTGCCGCAATGATGAGCTGCATATCGAGACGTTCGCAAAGCTCAAAAAGCGTGGCAATGGAGCGCGCATCAAGACGCGCAGCCTCATCAAGGAACAGCAGTCGGCATGGGGAGATGTCTTTGCCGCGCAGGCGGCGCGCTTCGTCTTCCCAGCTCTGTACCACCATCACCAGAATTGACATACCGGTACCGATCGCTTCACCGGTAGAGAGCGCTCCGGATTCCGCACGCAGCCAGCCGTCTGAGCCACGGTTTACCTCAACTTCCATTTCCAGATAGTTACGGTAGTCCAGCAGCTCTTCACCGATGGTTTGCGGCGTACGCTGCCCCATATCAATCTGCGGGTTCAGGCGCTGATAGAGCTTCGCCAGCGCTTCGGAGAAGGTCAGACGGTTACTGTTAAACAGATCCTGATGCTGCTCGTGCTGCTCAGAAAGCACTTCCAGCAGGGTGGCATGCGCTTCACGCACGTTAACGTTGAGGCGCACGCTGTTCACCTGACCAAACGACACGCTCTGCAGCCCCTGGTTGAGCTGGCGGATACGGTTCTGCTCGCGCTGAATGGTTTTACGAATAATGTTCGCTACGCTGCGGGAGCTGATTGCCAGCTTCTGCTCGCGGGAGGTCAGCTCTTCCGTCAGACGGCCCAGCTCGATTTCCATCTGTTCGATGGCTTCGACCGGATCGTCAGTACGGATGATGTCCTGGCGAATACGCTCGCGCAGGTGCTGGTAAACCGCCACGAAGAACTGGATTTTACGTTCAGGACGTTTCGGATCCTCTGACATGCGCAGGACATCGCGCAGGTGTTCGTTATCCGCCACCGCCAGACGCAGAGCACCCAACGCCTTATCCGACATGGAACGCAGCTCATCGGCGGAGAGATATGCCAGCTCACGACGGTGCAGACGACGCTCAACGTTATTGTCTTTCACCATGCGCATCACCGCGCACCAGCCCGCCTTGGCGGTCACGACCTGCTCGCGCATTTCGTGATAGTCGCGTTCCAGCTTGCGCAGGCGACGGGTCAGGTTATCCATTTCGGCTTCGCAGAAGGTCAGCGCTTTTTCCAGCTGATTGCGACGCGCGCGGTTATTGCTGAGCTGAGAATGCAGCTCGTCACGACGAATACGCGCGCGCTCTTCTGCCCCGCTGTCGGCACGCACGCCGATGTCCTGAAGCTCTTTCTGCAGATCGTTTAACAGCTCTTTCTTGGTATCGAAGGAGCTTTTCAGCGAGGCCAGCACCTGATTGTACTGGTTCAGCTGAGCGGAGTGGCTGCGCATCGCTTCGCGGGCGCGAGTACGTTCCGCCTCCGCCTGCTCAAGGCGCTGACGCAGTTTTTCGTTCAGATCGCTGTTACCGCTCAGCATTTCAGCCGAATCGGAGTAGCCAAAGTGCGCGCGACGCTGCACCACTTCCGTCAGAGCAAACGCCTGCTGACGCGCTTCGCGCTGCACCTGCTGCGACCAGGCATAATCTTCTTTTAACTGCTCGAACTGTTCCGGGTCGCTCTGCAGGACAGACACGACGGGCTCCAGCTTCGCCAGCTGATTGCCGTGCTGCTGAACGAAACGCGCGGCTTCCTGCGCTTCATCCAGACGCTCCTGGATCTCATCCACGCGGTCAGCCAGCGTGTCATCCGCCAGCAGATTCAGGCGCGGCAGAATGCGGTTAAGGGCAGCGACGCCCTCTTTCGCCTGTTCAAACTGAACGCGACTTTGCTGGTTATCACTTTCATGGCTTGCAATCGCACGTTCCAGCTCGCTACGGCGGGTGTTCAGCTTGCGGATTTCGGCTTCCGGATCTGCGTCAAACGCTACGGCGAGATGGCTGCCGATAAAGCGGCTGAACGACTGATGCAGACGCTGGGTTTTCTGCACGTCAAACGACAGGGTCGCAAAACGTTCAGACAGCGTTTCACGCTCGGCGTGCAGGCTCTCGATGCGGCTTTCGCGCGCGGCGCGGCCAAACAGCGGCAGCTCAGGGAAGCGGGAGTAACGCCACTGACGGTCGGCAATTTTCACCACCACCGCTTTTTCCAGCTCGTCGACGCTGAACACGCTGTCATCGAACGACTGCGGATCCCCTTCGATCAGGTAGAGATCTTCCGGGCAATCTTCCAGGCCGGCAAGCTGCTCAGAAATCAGCGACAGATCCGGGACCACAATCGCGTTGCGGGATGGACCGTACAGCGCGGAGAAGTACGGAGCATCGTCCAGGCCAACGTCGTCATAAATTTCCGACAGCAGCACGCCGCCAAAACGCTCGGCTAATGCATTCAGGCGCGGATCTTCTGACCCGCCCGGCTGGCTTAAGCGCTCAATTTCTTCATCGACGTCGCGCTTGCGGGCGCCCACTTCGTCACGCTCAACGATGGCTTCGCGCTCGCGCTCCAGCAGCTGCTGCAGGTATTCGGTCACTTCCTGGCTGGATTCGAACTGTTCGCCGCACTGCTCGCTGAGCTGGTTCAGGCTGCTCTGGGCCGCCAGCCAGACCGGCGCACGCTCCAGGAGCGCCTTCGAACGGGACTGAATCTGCTCCAGCTCCTGACGCAGGGCCATACGCTGTTCGCTGGCGTTTGATACGGTATCGGACAGGGCCGCAATACGCGCTTCCAGCTCCTGATGCAGGGCCTCAAGCTCGTCGAAATCGTAATTTTTTCCCTGACGCTTGCAGAATTCCGCCAGCAGACGCTCGGCTTCCTGCTGCTCGCGCAGGCGCTGCTCCAGCTCGTTCAGACGCATACGCAGCGGCTGAACCTGCTCGGCCAGATGGCGCTGGTTCACACCGTCGCGCAGCAGTTCGCGGGCAACGTCCCAGGCTTCGTTACGCGCCAGCGGGCCGTTAATTGCGACCACCAGCTGATAAGCCTGCTCAAACTGGCTGTGCGCCGTTTGCGCGACGCTCATTTTCTGTTCGAGGGAGAGCAGTTTCTCGGTGGCTTCCTGCTCTTTGGCCTGGAAGGTATCCAGCCACTCGTCGGCGCTGTCCGGCGTCAGGTCAGGCAGATGGCACAGCTCTTTTGCACGCTGTAATGCCTGCAATGCCTGGGTGTACTGAATCGCTCGCGTCTGCTGCACGTCAAGCGCCTGCTGGTAATCGGCAAGCTGGCTTTTCAGCTCATCCACTTCCAGCTCGGCCGCTTCGGCGCGGGCTTCGTTCTCTTCCTGCATGTCGGCGGCTTCAGCCACCACTTCATTTTGCTCTTCGAGACGGATCTGCAGCTCATCGAGGTCCGCTTCATAGCGCTCGATTTTTTCCTGCTGACGCAGCGCGGTCTGCACCAGGTTCAGGTGATCGCTGGCAGCCTGATAATCGGCTTCCAGGTCGCCTTCAGCACCGTTGTGCTCGCCCAGCTCGCGCGCCATCTCGACGTGCTTATACTGTTCGGCCACCAGCTGTTTACGGGAGGTAAACAGCTCGCGACGGTATTCTAATGCCTGATCGAGATGCACGCGGCGCTCGTTGGCGTGGCGCATGTAGTCCGCCGCCACGTAGTTGGTGGCTTCGCTGATCAGGTGTTTAAACAGGTCGCGGTCAGACTGGGTAACGCGAATAGCTTCCAGCGTCATGCGGTTTTCGCGCAGCGCCGCTTCCATATCCTGGAAGGCCTTACGCACGCCGCTGTTTTCCGGCAGCAGGTAGTCGCGCAGGGAGCGGGTAATCGCGCTGGAGATACCGCCATACAGCGACGCTTCAATCAGGCGGTAGTATTTGCTACGGTCTGATGCCGTGCGCAGACGACGCGCCACCACGCCCAGATCGAACATCAGCGAGTGGTAGTCGGTAATCGAGTTGAACTGCTTGAACTGCACGCCTTCGATGGCCTCAAGCTTGTCTTTCAGCTCCTGCAGCGTCAACACGCGCGCCTGGCGTTCGTTCAGGGTTTCCGTGAGCAGCGCCGTCGGCTGCACGGAGGTTGGCAGCCCCTGGATTGCAAACGGTTTGATATCCACTTTACGGTCGCGACCGGCGACCTGCTGCAGGCGCACGCCCACCACCACACGCTGATGACGGGAGTTAATAACGTCCAGAACCGAATAACAGACGCCGGCCTTCAGCTTACCGTGCAGACCTTTATCACGGGAGCCGCTTGTGGCCCCCGCTTCGGTGGTGTTACGGAAGTGAAGCAGCGTCAGGTCAGGGATCAGCGCCGTAACAAAGGCCGCCATGGTGGTGGATTTACCCGCACCGTTACCGCCGGAGAGCGTCGTGACCAGCTCATCCAGATCGAACGTTCGGGCAAAGAAGCCGTTCCAGTTAATCAGCGTCAGTGAGCGAAATTTACCGCGTTCAATCATTACTCTTCCTCCCCGCTATCCGGCAGATTCTCTTCATGCTCGTCATTGAGCTGCAAATGGTTTTCCACCGGCATCGCTTCACCGTCGCGGATCATGCGAAGCTGCGCTTCACGCGCGTCATCGCCCGCACGCACGTCTGCGCCGAAACGGAAGACAGATTCCGTAATGCGGAATTTGCTGCTGTCGTGGCCCATAAACCAGACCATCCCCAGACGACGCAGACGGTTCAGGGAAGAGCGAACCTTTTCCTGTAATTTCTGACGGTCAAGATCCGACCCCGTGGAGCGGTTGTTCACCAGCTTGAGCAGCTTGCTCTCATCCGCCAGCGTCAACAGCTCGTCGTAAAGTTCCTGCTGGGTGAAGATCCCTTCATTCGCCAGACGTTCCGGGCTGAGGTAGAGGTAGCAAAGAATTTTACCGACCATCATATCCAGCTCGGAGAGCACGGAACGCGGGATCAGCGTCGTGGAGCGCGGGCGCAGGTAGAAAAACCCTTCCGGCGCGCGGATAAGCTCCACGTTGTAGCGCGCGTAAAACTCTTCCAGGTACTCCTGGAAGTCCATCAAAAAGGCGTGATTATCCAGCTCGTCTAAGCCAATGTGACGACCGGCACGCAGCTGGCTGTCCAGCGCCGGAAATAACGGATTCGCCAGCGCCTGTGCCAGCTTAACGGGCATCACTTGTTCAATATTTGTCAATGACATGCGCCTGTACCTTGGCTCCGTAATCGTTAATTGGCTGCCACTTCGGCGGCAGTCCGGTGAAATCTGCTTGCGCGACGCCCAGGCGCACCGCCTGGTCTACCACAATGCGGGCAATGTCGAAGTGGCGCGCGCGTGGATATTGCGCCAGATAGTCGCGCACCACGAGACCAAGATCCAGCGGCACTTGTCTGGTTTTGTAGACAGCGAGCTGTTCTTCGATCATCGCCGCAAGCTGCTCGCGAATTTCGTTAAATTCTTCGTATTCCAGATCCGGCGGCAGTTCACCGGTCACCTCTTCATCGCGCAGCGCCATCTCTTCGTCGCGCATATCCAGCAGACGATCGGCATTGGCGTAGGTCAGCGCCCACGGCGCATCGAAATAGGTCTGCACCGACTGACGCAGACGCTGAGCAAAGACGCGGTTTTTATCCATATCAATCGCGGTACGGATAAATTTATGCACGTGTCGGTCGTAGCCGATCCACAGATCGATTGACTGCTGACCCCAGCTGATAATGCGGTCGAGTTTGCTCTGCAGATCGAAGACCAGACGATCGATAAAATGCAGATCGTCGTGCGCCAGCGTCGCGTCCTGGATGCGCAGCAGATTCGCCTGCAGCTTGTCCCCTGCGGCTTCCAGCGTATCCTGGAGCTCACGCAGCGTGCCGGAAGTTTCTGACAGCAGAAGTTCACAGCTGGAGATGGCCGCTCGCCAGTCTTTATTCAGCAGCTGTGCGATATCGTCTTTCACCTGCTGCTGCTGCTCGTCCATCAGGCGCTGGGTGAGATCGATACTGTCGAAAATCTCGGCCACCGAATATTTCAGCGGCGCGTAGACGTTACGGTGCCAGTGGAATTCGTCACCGTTTTCATCCGCTGCGTCGGCGGCGCGCTTAAGCTCACCCGCCACGATCGAGAGCTGCATGGAAAGACGCAGCGTGGAAAATTCACGCTGGCGGATATAATAATCGGTGATGCCGATGCCCAGTGGCGTCAGACGATAGATGGCGTTTCCTTCCGCCTGCTCGCTGGTAAAGCGGTTCAGCAGACGTTGACGCACCATATCGTTGATTGCGTTGTTGGCACGCACGCTAATGGTTTCGCTGGTTTGCTCAAACGCATCACTGACATGGCGGAACGCATCCACCAGTTCACCCTCGCTCATTTCACCATCCAGCCGTTCGCCGTTCAGCGTGGCAACCGCCAGCAGGAAAGAGAGTCTGTCTACCGGCAGCGAGATGGAGAAATCGTTTTTCCTGGCCCAGGCAACCAGTTCGGGGACTGTCTGGGAAAATTCACTCATAGGTTATCCTTGCATCTGCGGCTTGTGCGCGGTGACGTGAATATAGCGGCCAAGGCTGATAAAAGGCTCCTGACGGCAATACCGCGTTTCTAATTCTGTTAAGGTGTCAAAACAGTCACGCTGTTTGTGTTTTTCACGCAGATAATCATGAAACACCCTGACGCCCGTCTTCCCGACTATCTGCCAGCCAATCGCTTCCAGCCAGCCATAAACCTGCTGTGGATCGCGCGGATAGTCCGGGGAAAGCGTGCGCTTTTTCTTTTTGGGCATCCCGACCTGAACATAGTCGAAGTTTCCTGCAACCATGTTGTGCATCAGAAAGCCGTTAGCATTGTAGAACATCAGCGAAAGCGTGCCGCCCGGGCGCAACATCGACCACAGGGTTTGTAACACGCTTTGCGGATCGGCAACCCACTCCAGCACCGCATGAAACAATATCAGATCAACCTGGGTTTCCAAATGCTGTGCGATGTCCTGAGCGGCGCATTGTATGAAATGCATGTTGTCGCTCACACCTTTCTCTTCTGCAGCACGCGTCGCGCGGGCGACCATTTCAGCAGAAAGATCGCAAAGCGTGACGTGATGACCGCGCTCGGCCATTTTTATCGCCGTCTGCCCTTCACCGCCACCGGCGTCCAGCACGCGCAACGTTTGCCCACCAAAGGTAGCCAGAATGGTGTCCAGATCCTGCCAGAGGATCGTCTGACGGAGCTGCCCTTTCGTGGTGCCATAAATGTTGCGCGAAAACTTTTCCGCGATGTCATCAAAATTGCGATCCCGCATTGGGAGAGTTCCACTCGCTAACTGCAAAACCGCTATTTTGTCACACCCGCGCGGAGAATGAACCTCTCTGGTGTAATATCACGGGTAATCACCTGCTATATGGTCAAAAAAGGAACCAAAAAGGATGCTTTTTACCCTTAAGAAATACATTGGAGGGATGATGCTTCCCCTTCCGCTGCTGCTCATCATCATCGCGCTGGGGCTGGCGCTGGTGTGGTTCAGTCGCTTTCAGAAAAGTGGCAAAACGCTTATCACGCTCGGCTGGTTAGTCTTGCTGCTGCTAAGCCTGCAACCGGTCGCGGATGGTCTGCTACGCCCCATCGAAAACAAGTACCCGACATGGCAGGGAAAGCAGAAAGTGGCGTACATCGTGGTGCTGGGCGGCGGATATACCTGGGATCCTGACTGGGCCCCCAGTTCAAACCTGATCAACAACAGCCTGCCGCGGCTGAACGAAGGTATTCGCCTCTGGCTGGCGAATCCGGGATCAAGAATGATCTTCACCGGCGCGGCGGCCAAAACGAACCCGGTGAGCACGGCTGAAGCGGGCGCCAGGGTCGCGGAATCGCTCGGCGTACCGCGTTCTTCAATAATCACTCTCGACAGCCCAAAAGATACCGAAGAAGAGGCTGCCGCTGTGAAGCAGGCAATTGGCGATGCCCCGTTCTTACTGGTGACCTCCGCCTCACACTTGCCGCGCGCGATGATTTTCTTTGAGAAGCAAGGCCTGCACCCGCTTCCCGCGCCGGCAAACCAGATGGCAGTCGACGCGCCGCTCAACCCGTGGGAGCGGGCTATCCCCTCCCCGGCGTGGCTGATGCATAGCGACCGCGTCGGCTATGAGACGCTTGGACGCCTCTGGCAGTGGCTGAAAGGATCGTCAGGCGAGCCAGGGCAACAGTGATTTTGTTGCCAGATCGAAGTTTGCGCGATTAAAACGTCCGGTGTTCACCAGCTGCGCGACTTCGTCCCAGAGCAGGTAGAGCCAGCGCCGCCAGAGAAATGCTTCCGCAACAGGGGCGCGCTGAAGGTAATGCCACAGTAAACCTTCCGCCGCCCCGCTGTCGCTGAGCCTGAAGAGCTCATATTCGCGCGGAGCCCAGAGCATGATCCCCGGCCCGAGCATCGCCAGAAGCTGATCGCTGCGGGCATCTTTGAGCATGCTGCGCAGGGTGAAATTACCGTGGATCAGCACGCAGTTGTCATTAAAACCGTCGAACAGCGCCGGTAAGCACTCGCGGGTGCGAAACAGAATACGTTTGTCCTGCATGGTTAAACCGGTATTGTTGAACTGGTTAAGCGTTCCCCACAGCACTTCCACCCGCTGGCGATACCACAGCGGCCACAGGTTTTCCTGAGTGCTGTCGACCGGACCGACAAGCCCGCGGCTATCCTGACGATGCCAGGCCAGTAGCGCCTCGACAATCTGGTCTTTTAACTGCTCCCAGCGTTCCGGCGTGCGCGCGGGCGCTTCAACGGGCACGCCGCGTAAACGCTCAATCAGCAGCACGTCCGGGCCGGGGTGTTCCTCGTGGGTCATCACGCCGTACACCGTCGGCATACGGACGGTTCCCTCCCGCGCCAGCATCGACATTTTCCATGCCAGCTGCCTGGCAACGCCCGGCGAGGTGAAACTTCTGGCCATCAGCGGCATTGGGTTGCCCTGACTGTCATACAACGACCAAAGCGCGGTATCGGCCTTTTCACTCACGCATTCGACCCGGCTTAATTTCTCACCCAGCAGATGGCTAAGTTCGGCACGCAGCTGTTCCATATGAGATTACCCCCATTAAGACTACTGCTTTTATAATGAGCGTCCTTAAGGGAGATGTCACCCGGAAGAGAACAATTAGGGAAAAGAAAGGGGAATTAGCGAGGGAGAGAACATCCCCCCGTCAGGAGGGATGCAGGCGATATTAACGCAACTCGGCGCGAACGCGCTCAAGATCTTCCGGCGTATCAACGCCCGTTCCAGGCACTTCGCTGGCAACGGCAACGTGAATTTTTTCGCCATACCAGAGCACGCGAAGCTGCTCCAGCATTTCGATATGCTCCAGCGGACTCGGCGCCCAGGTAACATATCGACGAATAAAACCGGCCCGATAGCCGTAGATCCCAATATGACGCAGGAAAGTATCGCCGATGGTCTCTTTAGAGAGCGCAAAGCGATCGCGATCCCACGGAATGGTGGCGCGCGAGAAATAGAGCGCATAGCCTTCGGCATCCATGACCACCTTCACGGCATTCGGATTGAATGCCTCTTCGGCGTGGTGAATAGGCACCGCGAGCGTCGCCATACCAACCTGACGCTGAGCCAGGTTTTCTGCAACCTGACGGATAATCACCGCCGGGATCATTGGCTCGTCACCCTGCACGTTAACGATGACCGTATCATCACTGAAACCACATTTCTCAACCACTTCCGCCAGACGCTCGGTGCCGGACTGGTGATCGGCGCGGGTCATGCATACCTCACCGCCTGCTGCCTCAACCGCTCGGGCGACGTCAGGATGATCGGTAGCAACAATCACGCGATCGGCACCGGATTCACGCGCACGCTCAAGAACATGCACAATCATCGGCTTGCCGTTGATATCCACCAGCGGTTTACCAGGCAGACGCGTTGAAGCATAACGCGCAGGAATAATGACAACAAAACTCATGGTTTGCTCTCTTCTGCCACCAGGGAACGAGCTTCATTTTCCAGCAGTACCGGAATGCCGTCACGCAGCGGGAAAGCCAGGCTGTCCAGCTTGCAAATCAGCTCCTGTTTGTCCTGGCTGTAGTAGAGTTTGCCGTTGCATACCGGGCAGGCAATAATTTCAAGTAAACGGTGATCCATAGTTCCTCCGTATGGGTAATCGCTAAAGCTTAACACATTCCCTTTTCAGGGAGTGCCTGTTTCCCAGCCACTTCGACAGGATGTAAACAGCCCGTCGGGCACCCTACCCAGCGTCACGTCGCGGGCACCCTGCCAGCGCGCGAATTCGCTAATGGCGGACGTTAACCCTTTTTCCAGGCTCGCCGTCACCCTGACGCCCTCTTCCAGATAAAGCGCAATGATTTCAAGCGTGCCGGTCTTGCGGTACATTTTGGCGTCCATACGCCCGACCAGTTGCCCCTTATGCAGCAGCGGGAGTACAAAGTAACCATACTGGCGCTTTGGCGCCGGGGTATAACATTCCAGCCGGTAGCTAAAGTCGAACAGCTGCTCGGCGCGTTTTCTGTCCCAGACGACCGGGTCGAAAGGCGACAACACCGCACTGTGGGTTGCCTGAAGTTTCCCCTCCTGGGCCAGAGGCAGTAGCGGGAGGAGATCCGCATGCAGCCACATTTCGCCCAGCGTTTCCACCGTGACCGGGATGACGCGCTGTTCGCGTTGCCAGATGTCCAGCAGCGGTTTCAACGCGGGCTGGCGAAGGCGATAGTAATCTGCCAGCCATTGCGGGCGGAAAATCCCCAGGCTGCGGGCGCTGTTTTCGAGCATGATGGCCTCGGCCGCCTCCTGGGTAAGCAGGTCACGCTCGTCGTCCCAGTGCGGCATCACGCGATGCGTCAGGTCGTACACGCGCTGAAAATTACGCCGCTCAATCACCATGACTTTGCCTGAGGTAAACAGCCCTTCGAGATGACGCTTATGTGGTTTCCACTCCCACCAGCCGCTGGTGCCTTTGCGCGGGTGTTCAAAATCGGCGGAGCGTACGGGACCGTTATCCTGAATATGCGCGATTAGCTGCTCAATTTCGGCCGCATGTTCCAGCATCCACGCCTGACGGTATTTCCAGCCCATCTTTTCCGGAGCAAGCATACGGTGGCGAACCAGGGCAAAATCGCTGCGGGGGAGGAAGCAGGCTTCGTGCGCCCAGTACTCCATTAGCTCCCCCTTGCTGAGCGCCTCATCCAGCCACTGCGAAGGATAATTCCCCAGACGGCTAAACAGCACCAGGTAAGGGCTACGGGCCACGATGTTAATGGTGTCGATTTGAAGCAGCGACATGCGCTGGACGGTCGAGAGAATATCGGCAGGCTGCGCGCGGCGGCGGGGCTTTTTAAGCAGCCCCTGCGTGGCAAGGTGTAAATGACGTGCGGCTGAAAGCGAGAGTTGCGGTAAAGACATGCGTTATCCTGTCAGTCAAAGCGCCACCAGAACCGCGTAAGCGTTTATTTCACCAACGCAATCAGTTCCTTGAGCAAACGTTCCGGCTGCTCGCCGCTGAGTTCAGCGTCAACCGGCAGATACCACCAGTTTTCTTTCGCAAAGGCACGGCATTTCACCGCATCTTTTTCGGTCATGATCAGCGACTGCCCGGGTACGGTCAGGGCGTCTACCTGCCCTTCCACCAGCGCCTGGTGGTCGGCCAGCGGAACGCGTTTTTCCAGCCGGGCACCACACTGTTCCAGCGTCGCGAAGAAGCGCGGCGGATGGCCAATCCCCGCCATCGCCACCAGTGAAGGCAGCTCAGCAACCGACCGGCGCTCACCCGTCACCAGGTTGATCGCCAAGCCCGGCTGCAGGTACATCGGGATTTCACCCGCTTTTGCCTCACCACCGTTCACAATCACCGCATCAACGGACTTAAGGCGCGAAGCGCGTTCGCGCATGGGTCCGGCCGGCAGCCACCAGCCGTTACCGAAACGGCGGACCCCGTCGATCACCACAATTTCTTTATCACGCGCCAGGGCGTAATGCTGCAGGCCATCGTCAGTGATAATGATTTGTACCGCATGTTCGGCAAGCAGTGCCTGAACGGCGTCGCTGCGCACCGGGGAGACCGCAACCGGCGCGCCGGTACGCTGGAAAATCAATACCGGCTCATCACCCGCTTCGGCAGTCGTGGTTTCCGCCGTCAGCAGCAGCGGATAACGCCCCGCTTTACCACCATATCCGCGCGATACCACCCCCGGGTGGATACCGCGTTTTTGCAATTGCTCCACCAGCCAGATCACCACCGGCGTTTTACCGTTGCCGCCCGCCGTAAGATTACCGACCACCACCACCGGAACCGGCGCGTGCCAGGCACGCTTCAGCCCCAGACGGTAAAGCAGACGGATAATGCCGCTCACCAGGCCGTATAGCCAGGAGAGCGGCAAAAGCAGGAGCCACAGCGGGGATTCACCGGACCAGATGCGTGCAATCATTCGCCAAACTGCATCTTATGAAGCTGGGCGTAAACGCCGCGGTGTTCCAGCAAATCAGCATGGCTTCCGCGTTCAACAATGATGCCGTCTTCAACCACGACGATTTCGTCAGCCTGCTCGATAGTCGACAGACGGTGCGCAATCACCAGCGAGGTACGGTTCTTTTGCAGCTCATCCAGCGCAGACTGAATAGCGCGTTCAGATTCCGTATCCAGCGCGGAGGTCGCTTCGTCCAGAATCAGAATTGGGCTATCGCGCAGCAGCGCACGCGCAATGGCGATACGCTGACGCTGACCGCCGGAGAGCAGCACCCCGTTCTCACCGATTATCGTATCCAGACCGTTATCCATCTTGTTGATAAAGTCCATTGCGTAGGCCATACGCGCGGCATTCTCAATCTGCTCGCGGCTGTATTCATCCGTGCGCGCATACGCAATGTTGTTTGCCACAGTATCGTTGAACAGGTGCACGTTCTGGGAGACCAGCGCCACCTGGTTACGCAGCGACTGCAGGGTATATTCCCGCAGATCATGACCGTCCAGGAGGATCTCACCTTCGTTAATATCGTAGAAACGGGTGATCAGGCTGGCAATAGTTGATTTACCCGAGCCGGAACGGCCCACCAGCGCCACGGTTTTACCCGCCGGAATGGACAGGTTGATATTACGCAGCGCCGGCGTTTCACGTCCAGGATAGGCGAAAGTGACATTGCGGAATTCAACGTCGCCACGGGCGCGCTCAATCTCGCGTGTACCTTCATCTTTTTCCTGTTCGGAATCCAGAATGCTGAACAGCGTCTGACAGGCGGCCATCCCGCGCTGGAACTGAGCGTTCACGTTCGTCAGGGATTTCAGCGGACGCATCAGGGCGATCATCGAGGAGAAGACCACGGTAATGGTACCCGCCGTCAGCGTCTCCATCACGCTTGGGAAGCTTGCTGCATACAGGACGAATGCCAGCGCCAGGGAGGCAATCAGCTGAATAATCGGGTCAGAGATGGAAGAGGCCGAGACCATTTTCATCCCCTGCAGACGCATTTTGTTACTGACTTTATCAAAGCGTTTGGTTTCGACGTCCTGACCGCCAAAAATCAGAACTTCTTTATGCCCTTTCAGCATCTGTTCCGCGCTGGTCGTCACCTGCCCCATCGTGTTCTGCATATTCTTACTGATATTGCGGAAGCGCTTTGAGACGACGCGGATAGCAATAGAAACTATCGGCGCCAGAACGATAAGGATGATCGACAGCTGCCAGCTGTAATAGAACATCATCGCGAACAGGCCGATGATTGACGCACCCTCACGCACAACGGTGATCAGCGCGCTTGAGGACGAGGAGGCAACCTGCTCAGAATCGTAGGTAATACGAGACAGCAGCGTCCCGGTAGACTGCTTGTCAAAGAACGAGACCGGCATGCCCATCATGTGGCTGAACAGGCGACGACGCATGGTCATCACCACTTTCCCTGATACCCAGGAAATACAGTAGCTGGAAATATAGCTGGTGATGCCGCGTAAGATCATCAGTCCGATAACCACCAGAGGCATCCATAGCAACACTGAGCGATCCGTTTTACCAAAACCGTCGTCCAGTAACGGTTTGAGGAGCGATAGCATAAAAGTATCGCTGGCTGCGTTGAGGATTAACGCTACACCCGCCACGATCAGGCCTGCTTTAAAGGGTGCAATCATCGGCCAGAGTCGGCGGAAGGTTTGCCACGTGGAGAGATCTTTGTCGTTATGCATTCAAAAAACCAGCATTCGTTGAAATAGCCGCATATTCTACCCGTTATCGACGGGCTCGCCAAACCACTGATGATACCAAACGGGTAAAAATTGCTCTCGCAAGCGCCGGATTTGCCAGTGATGTTGCGAGAATGTCACCGATATTTGTCCAGAATGAGGGGTATCGTGCCAGATGTACCCCTCTTTTCGATAGCGTCGGACAACTTTTGCCGACGGGAATCGCCATGCGTTATAGCGGGCCGCGGAATCCAGGGCGATCTGACCTTCCACCCGCTGTACCAGCGGCAATGACGACGAAGTATTGCTGCCATGATGGGGCACCTGTATAAGCGTGGACGTCAGATAACGCCAGTAATGGCTAAGCATAGCCTGTTCCGCTTGCGCTTCAATGTCCCCCGTTAGCAGAACGCTCTGCCCACCGTCGTCCACCTTTACCACGCAGGAATGGTTATTTCCCTGAGCTGGGTAATTTTCGGGGGGCCAGTGTACGGTGAAGGAGAGTCCCTGCCATTTCCATCTCTGCCCACGAAAACAGGGCCGATGTCCCGCCTGGCGCAATGGGCTTCTTACCCACACGTCCGGCCACGCTTTTTGCAACGATGCGAGTCCTCCCGCATGGTCGAGGTGTTCATGACTGAGAATAACGCCTTCAGGCCGCAGGTGATGCCAGCGAAGCCACGGGATAATTAACCGCTGAGCGCTATCCCCGCCCGGCCAGGCAAGCCCGGTATCATAGAGAATGGCTTTCCCCTGCCGTTCAACGACCATCGCCAGCCCCTGCCCTACATCCAGCATATGCAGCGTCCAGCTGTCGCTTTTTTCCGTTCGCCACAGAGGAAATGTCAGTAAAACACTTCCTGCAAGACAAACGGCAGGAAGGGTTTTCCAGGCACGAAAGCGCCAGCCAATGATGATAAGCCAGGGCAGTAGCGTCATGTACTGCCAGCGTTGATCGACACTCTGCCAGCCGTCAGGCAGGCGCATGAGGAGCCAGAACAGCCCCGCAAGTGACTTATTGGCTGCGAACCAGACAACGCTTTCAGGTGCCGCCAGCGGCAGCAGATGAAGCAGCATGCCGAGCAGGATCAGCGGCACGGAGACAAACGTCACCAGGGGAATGGCGAAGAGATTCGCGACCAGGGAGGAGATGCTGAATCCATGGAAAATCAGAACCTGTAGCGGCATCAGCAGCATCAGCATGCCGACCTGAAGATAGATCAGGTTCAGCAGCGGCCGTAGACGTCGTACCCGGTGCCAGCCAGGAAGAGGCAGCCACTGAAACCAGAAAATCAGCGCGGCGACAGCAAATGCAGACAAAAGCAGACTCTGCGAGAGTATGGCTAAGGGATCGCTTATCAGGATCGCTGCGATACAGCCCCCCCATACCTGCCATGGAGACCATTGCCTGGCAGCGATCCGCAACATTGCAAGCACAGCAAGCGCGATGACCGTGCGTAGCGCAGGAGGTTGCAGACCGGTAAGCCAGGCGTAGAAAGCGGCAAAGCATAACCCGGCCAGAAGAGGCATTTGCCAGTGGATACGGTGGCTGGGTAATAAAAACTGTAGCCCACGTGCGAGTAACCAGGCGAGGGATGCCGCCAGCGCGATATGCAGTCCCGAAATCGCCATCAGATGCAGCGTCCCGGTTTCACGCATCAGGTCTTGTATTTCCCGGGGCACATCCAGACGTTCACCCATTCCCAGTCCGAGGATAACTGCCCCCCATCGGTAAGCAGAAAGGCGGTTTTGCAGTGACATGAGATATTGCGCTCGCAGGCTGCAGCGTCCATCGACGAGTTCCGCACGGGTGAAACGCCCGCTCAGCGTTTGGTGCCGGGCAAAAGCGCTGCGCTGGGAATCATAACCGCCGTCGTTCAGTTCGCCATGGGCAGGCCTGAGCCTGAGCGTCATGCTCCAGCGCTGACCGGCACACGCTTTCTGTGGCAGATAATTGCCATAAAGCGTTATGCCGGTAGAGGCCCAGCTGCGCTTGCCATCAACGCGAAGAATGTTTCCCTGATGCTGCGTTGCGCCATCTGTGGCGGTGATCGCTACCTCAGCCTGCACGGCCCCCGTGGTTAAATGCTGCATCGACCAGACGCTCTCCTTCGCAGCTAAAATACCCCACACGCAAAATAACAGCGTGAGACCCGCATACTTCAGTCGCACGTTTCGCCGTGCGGCCAGCACGACCCCGCCAACAATCATTATCCACACGGTATGACGTGATGGCAGTTCAGGTAACCAGAGTAACGGGGCTATTGCCAGAATGACGCAGACGCTAAGCGCGGGAATTCCCATTGCTACCTCCCTGTTTCAGAGGAGCAGTATCTAATCAGGCAGAGCGAATTGTCAGATGGGAAAACTACGTTTTACAGCGCGCGCTGTGCTGTTTTTATCGGTTTGCAGAAAACAAAACGGAAAAATGCGGGGCACCTTCAGAAGGAAAGCGACAGAGACAAAAAAAGCACCCGCAGGTGCTTTCTTTCGAACCCAGTTTAACCGGCTGGCTAAACTCAGTTGCCGTAAATATTGGCGCGATCGCGCAGTTCTTTACCCGGCTTAAAGTGTGGAACGTACTTGCCTTCCAGCTCGACTTTATCGCCAGTTTTCGGGTTACGCCCGGTACGTGGAGCACGATAGTGCAGAGAAAAACTACCGAAACCGCGGATTTCAATGCGCTCGCCCTGGGCAAGAGTGGAGGCCATATGCTCCAGCATCTCTTTTACGGCATCTTCCACTGCCTTGGCAGGGATATGCGGTTGCTGACTGGCAAGTCTTTCAATCAATTCTGACTTGGTCATGATTCCTCCGGTTCCTTTCAAACCAATTAGCTGAACAGCTCATTAAACAAGGGCGGCCGTAGCCGCCCTTTGTTATTGATTACAGGACGAATCCTGCAATCTGTCAAGTTTGCTCCTCATCCTTCACGCTGTAAATGCGTTACAGCGCAAATGATGCTGAGAACCTGATATTACTCGCCTTTAGCTGCTTTGAAAGCTTCAGCCATTGCGTTGTTAGAGAAGTTTGCATCTTCCTGTTTGTTAACAGTTGCGATTGCATCTTTCTCATCAGCTTCGTCTTTAGCACGAACAGACAGGCTGATTGCACGGTTCTTACGGTCAACACCGGTGAACTTAGCTTCAACGTCGTCGCCTACGTTCAGAACCAGAGTGGCATCTTCAACGCGGTCACGTGAAGCTTCAGAAGCGCGCAGGTAACCTTCAACACCGTCAGCCAGTTCTACGGTTGCGCCTTTAGCGTCAACTGCAGTCACTTTACCGTTTACGATTGCGCCTTTCTTGTTCAGTGCAACCCAGTTGTTGAACGGATCTTCTGCGAGCTGTTTAACGCCCAGGGAGATACGCTCACGCTCTGCGTCAACCTGCAGAACAACTGCAGCGATTTCGTCGCCTTTTTTGTATTCACGAACTGCTTCTTCGCCTGCAACGTTCCAGGAGATGTCAGACAGGTGAACCAGGCCATCGATGCCGCCGTCCAGGCCGATGAAGATACCGAAGTCAGTGATAGACTTGATTTTACCTTCAACACGGTCGCCCTTGTTGTGGGTTTCCGCGAATTGCTGCCATGGGTTGTTTTTGCACTGTTTCAGGCCCAGGGAGATACGACGACGTTCTTCGTCGATATCCAGAACCATCACTTCCACTACATCACCAACGTTAACAACTTTGGATGGGTGGATGTTTTTGTTGGTCCAGTCCATTTCGGAAACGTGCACCAGACCTTCAACGCCTTCTTCGATTTCAACGAAGCAGCCGTAGTCAGTCAGGTTGGTTACGCGACCAGTCAGTTTAGTACCTTCTGGGTAACGCTTAGCGATAGCTACCCATGGATCTTCGCCCAGCTGTTTCAGGCCGAGGGATACACGAGTACGCTCGCGGTCAAACTTCAGCACTTTAACAGTGATTTCGTCGCCCACGTTCACGATTTCGCTTGGGTGCTTAACGCGTTTCCACGCCATGTCGGTGATGTGCAGCAGGCCATCAACGCCGCCCAGGTCAACGAATGCGCCGTAGTCAGTGAGGTTCTTAACGATACCTTTGACTTCCATGCCTTCCTGCAGGTTTTCCAGCAGCTGATCGCGTTCTGCGCTGTTTTCGGATTCGATAACGGCACGACGGGAAACAACAACGTTGTTACGCTTCTGGTCCAGCTTGATTACTTTGAACTCAAGCTCTTTGCCTTCCAGGTGCAGAGTGTCACGAACTGGACGAACGTCTACCAGAGAACCTGGCAGGAACGCACGAATACCATTCAGCTCAACAGTGAAGCCACCTTTAACTTTGCCGTTGATAACACCGACCACAGTTTCAGCTTCTTCGTAAGCTTTTTCCAGCGTGATCCATGCTTCGTGACGTTTAGCTTTCTCACGAGAAAGCAGGGTTTCACCGAAGCCGTCTTCTACTGCGTCCAGAGCAACGTCAACTTCGTCACCAACCTGGATTTCCAGCTCGCCCTGGGCGTTTTTGAACTGCTCTGCCGGAATGGCGGACTCAGATTTCAGACCGGCGTCAACCAGTACTACGTCTTTGTCGATAGCAACAACAACACCGCGAACGATGGAACCCGGGCGGGTTTCGATTTCTTTTAAGGATTCTTCAAACAGTTGAGCAAAAGATTCAGTCATGTTTAATCTTCAGGTTAATATTAACGTCCACCTGGCTCCGTGCCGGATGGGGTTGTTTCACATACCCGCCGTCAATCCATTGCAGCGGGGGTACTGCTAAATCGGTCGCGATTACGCGAGTGCCAGTTTTTGGCGCGCATATTGTAGCGCTTTTTCAATCACTTGCTCAATAGTTAAACTGGTTGAATCCAGAACTAATGCATCTTCTGCAGGAACAAGTGGGGCGACGGCGCGGTTACGATCGCGGTCATCGCGCTCTTTTATCTCGGATAAAAGGCGATCAAAGTTAACACTAAACCCCTTTTCCTGCAACTGAAGCATGCGGCGTTGAGCACGTTCTTCCGAAGAGGCGTCAAGGAAAATTTTCACTGGCGCATCAGGGAATACCACCGTTCCCATATCGCGTCCGTCAGCGATCAGCCCCGGGGCTTCACGGAACGCGCGCTGACGACGTAACAGCGCCTCGCGAACGCGAGGGAACGCCGCAACCTGAGAGGCCGCATTAGCCACTTCCTGCGTACGGATTTCGCCGCTCACGTCTTCCCCTTCAAGGATGACTTCCAGGTTGCCATCGGTCGATACGAAACGCACATCCAGATGCGCAGCCAGCGGAACCAGCGCTTCTTCAGACGCGACATCCACATGGTGATGCAGCGCGGCCAGCGCCAGTACGCGATAGATTGCTCCCGAATCTAAAAGATGCCATTGCAATGCTTCCGCCATCGCTTTGCACAGAGTACCTTTCCCTGCGCCACTCGGCCCATCAATGGTGATTACCGGGGCAACTGCCGTCATCTTTTTCTCCTTAAATAAGGCATACCGTTTACATGAACGCCGCGCATTATACGCGCCAACGTGCGCAACTGTTACCTTTGCGTGCAAATTACGGAATGATTGAAGCAGAGTGTAGAAGAAATGAGCGGAGGTGTTCGTAATGAAGCGTAAGGAAATGCCGCATCGGGCGATGCGGCAATACGTTATCAGGCCAGCGTGCTAATGCGTGCCAGCTGTTCGAAGTAGTCCGGGAAGGTTTTAGCCGTACATTTCGGGTCAAGGATGGTCACAGGCGTGTCTGACAACGCCACCAGCGAGAAGCACATCGCCATGCGGTGATCGTTGTAGGTGCCGATTTCCGCAAACTGCAGTTTTGCCGGAGGGGTCACGCGAATGTAGTCTTCGCCCTCTTCCACCTCGGCACCGACTTTTCGCAGCTCGGTCGCCATCGCGAACAGGCGGTCCGTCTCTTTTACGCGCCAGTTGTAGATGTTACGCAGCGTGGTAGTGCCTTTGGCAAACAGCGCCGCCGTGGCAATGGTCATCGCCGCATCCGGGATATGGTTCATGTCCATGTCGATGGCGTTCAGCTCGCCGTGAGTACAGGAGATGAAGTCATCGCCCCAGGTGACAATGGCGCCCATTTTTTCCAGTACGTCCGCAAAACGGATGTCGCCCTGCACGCTGTTACGGCCAATACCGGTCACTTTTACCGTGCCGCCTTTAATCGCACCCGCGGCCAGGAAGTAGGACGCGGATGACGCATCCCCTTCAACCAGGTAGTTGCCCGGAGACTGGTACTGCTGCGCCCCGCGCAACACGAAGCGCTGATAGGACTGGTTTTCCACCTCAACGCCGAAGGTTTTCATCAGGTGCAGCGTGATATCAATGTACGGTTTGGAGACCAGCTCACCTTTAATTGTGATAACCGTATCCTGCGGTGCCAGCGGCGCGGTCATCAGCAGTGCCGTCAGGAACTGGCTGGAGACGCTGCCGTCCACCTCGACGTGACCGCCGGTAAAACCGCCGCGCAGACGCAGTGGCGGATAGTTTTCCTGCTCAAGATACTCAACCTGCGCGCCGCCCTGACGCAAAGCATCCACAAGGTGACCAATCGGACGCTCTTTCATGCGCGGCTCGCCGGTCAGCACAATGTTGTTGCTACCCAGGCACAGGGCCGCCGCCAGCGGGCGCATCGCGGTACCCGCGTTGCCCAAAAACAGCTCAAGCTCTTCGCCCGAGCGCAGCGCGCCGCCGTTGCCGGTCACTTCGCAACGGGTACGATCGTCGGAGAGAGTGTAATGAATGCCCAACGCTTTCAGCGCATTGAGCATATGGCGCACGTCATCGCTGTCCAGCAGGTTTGTGAGGACGGTGGTGCCGTTTGCCAGAGCTGCCAGCAGCAGAGCGCGGTTCGAGACACTTTTTGAACCAGGCAGATTAATGGTGCCATCTACCCGCGCGATAGGTTGTAACGTCAGGGATTCCATGAAAACTAAACTCTCAACTCAACATAATAAAAACCCCGCAGGGACGCTGCGGGGGTGAAAAACAGCAAATTAACCGTGACGACGTTCGAAGTCGATCATGAAATCCGTCAGGGCTTTAACGCCTTCCAGCGGCATCGCGTTATAGATGGAGGCACGCATGCCGCCAACGACACGGTGACCTTTGAGCGCATGCAGGCCTGCCGCGAAGGACTCTTCCAGGAACACTTTGTCCAGGCTGCTGTCCGCCAGCTGGAACGGCACGTTCATGCGGGAACGGTTAGCTTTCGCCACATCGTTGCGGTAGAAATCGCTCTTGTCGATCACGCCATACAGGAGTTCAGCTTTCTGCTGATTGACCTTGTCCATCTGCGCCACGCCGCCGTTTTGCTTCAGCCATTTGAAGACCAGGCCGGAGAGATACCAGGCAAACGTTGGTGGGGTATTGAACATCGAATCGTTATCGTTCAGCACGGTGTAATCGAGAATCGACGGGCAGGATTTATGCGCTTTACCCAGCAGGTCCTCACGCACGACGACGATAGTCAAACCGGCCGGGCCGATATTTTTCTGCGCGCCCGCATAGATAACGCCGTAGCGGCTGACATCAATTGGCGCAGACAGAATGGTGGAGGAGAAGTCGGCGGCAACCACGACATCGCTGCCGAAGTTTGGCGTCTCGTCGATGGCAATCCCGTCAATGGTTTCGTTCGGGCAGTAGTGCAGATACGCTGCGTTATCGGAAAGCTGCCACTCGCTCATTGGCTTCACGGCGCGCAGACCGTCAACGGTTACTTTGGCGTCGATAACATTCGGCGTGCAGTATTTATGCGCTTCTTTAACGGCGCTTGCTGCCCAGTAACCCGCGTCAACGTAGTCAGCCGTCGTTTTGTCACCGAGGATATTCAGCGGAACGCCCGCAAACTGGCCGCGCCCACCGCCGTGACAGAACAATACTTTGTAGTTCGAGGGAATATTCAGCAGATCGCGAAAATCCTTTTCTGCCTCTTCCGCCACCTGAATAAACTCTTTACCACGGTGGCTGATTTCCATCACCGACGTACCGAGACCGTTCCAGTCACAGAGTTCCTGTTGAGCCTGTTTAAGCACGTCTGCCGGTAACATTGCCGGACCTGAACTGAAATTAAAGACTTGAGCCATTTCCCCTCACCACGCTAAAAGCCATAAGTTATAACTGTGGATATCGGTTTTATCATTCAGTGACACGCGCCGCAATGTCTAAAACTTATGACCCGTGAAATGTGCCCCGCGTCACACAAAACAATCTGCCGCCTCGCTAAGACAAAACCGACAAAATGGCTGTCAGGTAATGCGTTTGGCCCGGCTAACCTTCGTCCATTCCGGATTTGCACAGCGGGGGCATAATTGGCGATCCCCCGGCTGCATCGCGACAACATGGCTACATTGTACGCAAGCATACTCGCCTGATTCCGGTACCGTTCTGAAACGCTCAATGAGCATATCCGGCAGGATACACAGTCCCGGCTTCACCTCGTCGTCAGAATAGTAATAGACGCTGATCTGCCCGTTGGTTTCCATGATCGCCAGACGCACCTGCCCGAGCTGTTCAACGCTGTTCAGGCGAAGCTCCATAAAGAACTCAAACTCGGTCATATTGGCGCTTTGTACATTTTCCCAGGCCAGCTGTCCGTCCTCGACGATAACGACCGGCTTCCCTTCAAGCAGATCTTCCAGCTTTTCGCTTTTCGACATCAGCCACATGACAAGACGGTAAAGTAGCGCCAGTGAGACAAAAACGATAAACACCGGCACCATCGGCACATCGTCATAAAAGGCGACGTCCCCCGCCGCCGAGCCCAGCGTCAGGATGATCAACACCTCAAAGAGCGACATCTGCCGCACGCCGCGGCGGCCGGTGATTTTAAGAAACAGGAAGACGAGGACGAAGGTATACAGGCTACGCAGCGCCACTTCGCCCAGAAATTCAGGAGGAACTTTATCAAACGCCATCCGCTGGAGATCAAATGCTTTCATTTTTCTATGCCTTAACAGTCAGTTACTGCCACTAAGCATAGTCCAGCCTTTTATTTTCGCCGAAGATAGCACCCGTCACGCAAAACCCGTATCATTGCGCGCTTTACGTACGATAAAAGTGAACGCCATGACTCAAACGTTTATCCCCGGCAAAGACGCCGCTCTGGAAGATTCCATCGCTCGCTTCCAGCAGAAACTGACCGACCTGGGTTTTAACATCGAAGAAGCCTCCTGGCTCAATCCGGTGCCTCATGTCTGGTCCGTGCATATTCGCGATAAAGACTGTGCCCTGTGCTTTACCAACGGTAAAGGCGCGACAAAAAAAGCGGCACTGGCCTCTGCGCTGGGTGAGTATTTTGAGCGTCTGTCCACCAACTATTTCTTCGCTGACTTCTGGCTGGGCGAAACCATCGCTAACGGCCCGTTCGTTCACTATCCAAATGAAAAATGGTTCCCGCTGACCGAAGATGACGAGCTGCCGGAAGGTATTCTCGACGCGCGCCTGCGTGCTTTCTACGATCCGGAAAACGAACTGACCGCCAGCATGCTGATCGATCTGCAGTCTGGCAATGAAGACCGTGGGATCTGCGCCCTGCCGTTCACCCGTCAGTCTGACGAGCAGACCGTGTATATTCCGATGAACATCGTCGGCAACCTGTATGTGTCCAACGGTATGTCCGCCGGTAACACCCGCAATGAAGCGCGCGTGCAGGGTTTGTCTGAAGTCTTTGAACGCCACATTAAAAACCGCATCATCGCTGAATCCATCAGCCTGCCTGAAATTCCGGCAGACGTGCTGGCGCGCTACCCGGGCGTAGTGGAGTCCATCGCTAAGCTCGAAGCAGAAGGTTTCCCAATCTTTGCCTATGACGGCTCGCTGGGCGGCAAGTATCCGGTTATCTGCGTGGTGCTGTTTAACCCGGCCAACGGCACCTGCTTCGCCTCATTCGGGGCGCACCCTGACTTCGGCGTGGCGCTGGAGCGTACCGTTACCGAGCTGCTGCAGGGCCGTAGCCTGAAAGATCTCGACGTCTTCACTCCGCCAACGTTTGACGATGAAGAAGTGGCCGAGCATACCAACCTTGAAACCCACTTCATTGACTCCAGCGGTTTAATTTCCTGGGATATGTTCAAGCAGGACGCCGACTATCCGTTCGTGGACTGGAGCTTTGCCGGTACCACGGAAGAAGAGTTCGCCACGCTGATGGCTATCTTCGACGCGGAAGATCAGGAAGTCTACATTGCCGACTACGAACATCTTGGCGTCTACGCGTGCCGCATTATCGTTCCGGGCATGTCCGACATCTACCCGGCTGAAGATCTGTGGCTGGCGAACAACAGCATGGGTGCCCATCTGCGCGAAACGCTGCTGGCTCTGCCGGGCAGCGAGTGGGAGAAAGAAGATTATCTGAACCTGATCGCCCAACTGGACGAAGAAGGCCACGATGACTTCACCCGCGTACGCGAACTGCTGGGTCTGGCGACCGGTAAAGACAACGGCTGGTATACCCTGCGCATCGGTGAGCTGAAAGCGATGCTGGCCCTGGCGGGTGGCGATTTGGATCAGGCCCTGGCCTGGACCGAGTGGACCATGGAATTCAACCAGTCTGTCTTCTCTGCCGAACGCACCAATTATTACCGCTGCCTGCAAACCCTGTTGCTGCTGGCCCAGGAAGAGGACCGCGAGCCGCTGCAATACCTGAATGCTTTCGTGCGTATGTACGGAGCTGAGGCCGTAGAAGCAGCCAGCGCGGCCCTGAGCGGCGAAGCGCCGTTCTATGGCCTGCAGGCTGTTGATAGCGATCTGAAAGCCTTCCCGGCGCATCAATCGCTGCTGAAGGCCTACGAAAAGCTGCAGAAAGCAAAAGCCGCTTACTGGTTAAAATAAGCGCACATAACATTACCAGCAGTAGGCGTATTCAATCGTCTGGGCTATATTACGGGGCAATTTCATTGCCCCGTTTTTTATTTTCTTCGGCAATGACTGTTGATTGTAATAATAAAGTTAAACATGGGTAAATATAATAATATTTACCTGGGCTTTACTGTTACTTTTTATGGTAAATACTCCATATTAATTAACTGCGTCAGGGGTGGCCGAACGAAAAAATTCAACTCTTTTCATAACTTTTAAAATTTATTTTTATACGGATAATCAATTACTTACTCCGCATTTGTTGTAAAACCATACACACTGCGGGCCTATAAGCCAGGCGAGATATGATCTATATCAATTTCTCTTCTATAATGCTTTGTTAGTATCTCGTCGCCGACTTAATAAAGAGAGAGTTAGTGTGAAAGCTGACAACCCTTTTGATCTTTTACTCCCTGCTGCGATGGCCAAAGTTGCCGAAGAAGCGGGTGTCTATAAAGCAACGAAACACCCGATGAAGACGTTCTATCTGGCGATCACGGCTGGTGTGTTCATCTCTATCGCTTTCGTCTTCTACATCACCGCCACCACCGGTACTGCCGGAATGCCTTTCGGCATGGCCAAACTGATTGGCGGCATTTGCTTCTCACTGGGTCTGATTCTCTGCGTCATCTGCGGCGCCGACCTCTTCACCTCAACGGTGCTGATTGTCGTGGCAAAGGCCAGCGGAAGAATTACCTGGGGTCAGCTGGCACGTAACTGGCTTAACGTCTACGTGGGTAACCTGGTTGGCTGTCTGCTCTTTGTTTTGTTGATGTGGCTTTCTGGCGAGTACATGACCGCCAACGGTGGCTGGGGCCTTAACGTCCTGCAAACCGCCGACCACAAAATGCACCACACATTTATCGAAGCCGTTGCTCTCGGCATCCTCGCTAACCTGATGGTCTGCCTGGCTGTATGGATGAGCTACTCGGGTCGTAGCCTGATGGACAAAGCCTTAATTATGGTTCTGCCGGTTGCGATGTTTGTTGCCAGCGGCTTTGAGCACAGTATCGCGAATATGTTCATGATCCCAATGGGCATTGTCATCCGCGACTTTGCGAGCCCGGAGTTCTGGACCGCAGTTGGTTCATCCCCGGAAAGTTTCTCTCACCTGACTATTATGAATTTCATTACTGATAACCTGATCCCTGTCACTATCGGGAACATTATCGGTGGGGGTCTGTTAGTTGGGTTGACATACTGGGTCATTTACCTGCGTGGCGACGATCATCATTGATGGTTTTCTCAGGCAGTAAATAAAAAATCCACTTAAGAAGGTAGGTGTTACATGTCCGAGCTTAATGAAAAGTTAGCCACAGCCTGGGAAGGTTTTGCGAAAGGTGACTGGCAGAATGAAGTAAACGTACGTGACTTCATTCAGAAAAACTATACCCCGTATGAAGGTGACGAATCCTTCCTGGCTGGCGCAACTGACGCGACCACCAAGCTGTGGGACAGCGTAATGGAAGGCGTTAAACTGGAAAACCGCACTCACGCGCCAGTTGATTTTGACACCTCCGTTGCTTCCACCATCACTTCTCACGATGCTGGCTACATCAACAAAGCCCTTGAGAAAATCGTTGGTCTGCAGACTGAAGCACCACTGAAACGCGCAATCATCCCGTTCGGTGGTATCAAAATGGTTGAAGGTTCCTGCAAAGCGTATAACCGCGAGCTGGATCCAATGCTGAAAAAAATCTTCACCGAATACCGCAAAACCCACAACCAGGGTGTATTCGATGTTTACACCAAAGACATTCTGAACTGCCGTAAATCTGGCGTTCTGACTGGTCTGCCAGATGCGTATGGCCGTGGCCGTATCATCGGTGACTACCGTCGCGTTGCGCTGTACGGTATCGACTTCCTGATGAAAGACAAGTACGCGCAGTTTGTTTCCCTGCAGTCTGACCTGGAAAATGGCGTAAACCTGGAAGCGACTATCCGTCTGCGTGAAGAAATCGCTGAACAGCACCGCGCGCTGGGTCAGATCAAAGAGATGGCGGCGAAATATGGCTGCGATATCTCTGGTCCTGCTACCAACGCTCAGGAAGCTATCCAGTGGACCTACTTCGGCTACCTGGCCGCAGTTAAGTCTCAGAACGGTGCAGCAATGTCCTTCGGTCGCGTATCCACCTTCCTGGATGCCTACATCGAACGTGACCTGAAAGCAGGCAAAATCACCGAGCAAGACGCTCAGGAAATGATTGACCACCTGGTCATGAAACTGCGTATGGTTCGCTTCCTGCGTACCCCTGAATACGATGAGCTGTTCTCCGGTGACCCAATCTGGGCAACTGAATCCATCGGCGGTATGGGCGTTGACGGCCGTACTCTGGTAACCAAAAACAGCTTCCGCTTCCTGAACACCCTGTACACCATGGGTCCTTCTCCGGAGCCGAACATCACCGTTCTGTGGTCTGAAAAACTGCCTCTGAACTTCAAGAAATTCGCGGCTAAAGTGTCCATCGATACCTCTTCTCTGCAGTACGAGAACGATGACCTGATGCGTCCGGACTTCAACAACGACGATTACGCTATCGCTTGCTGCGTAAGCCCAATGGTTGTTGGTAAACAAATGCAGTTCTTCGGTGCGCGTGCAAACCTGGCGAAAACCATGCTGTACGCAATCAACGGCGGCGTTGATGAAAAACTGAAAATGCAGGTTGGTCCTAAATCTGAGCCGATCAAAGGCGATGTGCTGAACTATGACGAAGTCATGGAGCGCATGGACCACTTCATGGACTGGCTGGCTAAACAGTACGTCACTGCGCTGAACGTTATCCACTACATGCACGACAAGTACAGCTACGAAGCCTCTCTGATGGCGCTGCACGACCGTGACGTTATCCGCACCATGGCGTGTGGTATCGCAGGTCTGTCCGTTGCTGCTGACTCCCTGTCTGCAATCAAATATGCGAAAGTTAAACCAATTCGTGACGAAGACGGCCTGGCTGTAGACTTCGAAATCGAAGGTGAATATCCGCAGTTTGGTAACAACGACTCTCGCGTTGATGACATGGCGGTTGACCTGGTAGAACGTTTCATGAAGAAAATTCAGAAACTGACTACTTACCGTAACGCTATCCCGACTCAGTCTGTTCTGACCATCACCTCTAACGTTGTGTATGGTAAGAAAACCGGTAACACCCCAGACGGTCGTCGTGCTGGCGCGCCATTCGGCCCAGGTGCTAACCCAATGCACGGTCGTGACCAGAAAGGTGCGGTTGCCTCTCTGACCTCCGTGGCTAAACTGCCGTTTGCTTACGCGAAAGATGGTATCTCTTACACCTTCTCTATCGTGCCAAACGCGCTGGGTAAAGACGACGAAGTGCGTAAAACTAACCTCGCGGGTCTGATGGATGGTTACTTCCACCACGAAGCGTCCATCGAAGGTGGTCAGCACCTGAACGTGAACGTCATGAACCGTGAAATGCTGCTCGACGCGATGGAACACCCTGAGAAATATCCTCAGCTGACCATCCGCGTATCTGGCTACGCAGTACGTTTTAACTCCCTGACTAAAGAACAGCAGCAGGACGTTATCACCCGTACTTTCACTCAGTCCATGTAAGTGGAATTGACTGAAATCACGCGTTAAAAAGCGTACAATAAAGGCTCCACGTCAGTGGGGCCTTTTTAGCACCCTCTCCACCTCAGTCTCTTTTGTCCGCTATCTATACTCTATGGATATCAGCCAAAACAGACTTCAACACAGCCGGCTTTGAGCTGTGCATACTCAGGCCCCGGACGGGCCGATGCTGGAGATATCACCGCAATGTCAATTATTGGTCGCATTCACTCCTTTGAATCCTGTGGCACCGTCGATGGCCCGGGTATCCGCTTCATCACCTTTTTCCAGGGCTGCCTGATGCGCTGCCTGTACTGCCATAACCGTGACACCTGGGATACGCACGGCGGTAAAGAAGTGACCGTTGAAGACTTGATGAAAGAGGTGGTGACCTACCGCCACTTTATGAACGCGTCCGGCGGCGGCGTCACCGCATCCGGCGGTGAAGCGATTCTGCAGGCTGAATTTGTCCGCGACTGGTTCCGCGCCTGCCATAAAGAAGGCATTCATACCTGCCTCGACACTAACGGCTTCGTACGCCGTTACGATCCGGTTATCGACGAGCTGCTTGAAGTGACCGATCTGGTGATGCTCGATCTCAAACAGATGAACGATGAGATCCACCAGAACCTTGTTGGTGTCTCAAACCACCGCACGCTGGAATTTGCCAAATACATTGCCGATAAAGGCATCAAAACCTGGATCCGCTACGTGGTGGTTCCCGGCTGGTCAGATGATGACGACTCCGCGCACCGACTGGGGGAATTTACCCGCGACATGGGCAACGTCGAGAAAATCGAGCTTCTGCCCTATCACGAGCTGGGTAAACATAAATGGGTGGCGATGGGCGAAGAGTACAAACTTGATGGCGTGAAGCCGCCGAAAAAAGAGACGATGGAACGCGTCAAAGGTATTCTTGAACAGTACGGCCACAAGGTGATGTATTAAAGAAAAGGCCCGGTGAGAACCGGGCCTTTTTATATTCTATTTAAAGACGCCGTTAATAACGGACGTCACGATGGCTGTACTCAGCGCAATTAAGACCAGGTCGTCTCCGACCACACGCCATTCATAGCCAGGGTAGGAAGGAAGCTGGCCAAGCATTGAGGCCGGCACGGTTTTCTTCGCAATCCCCGGAGGCAACGGCTTACCGCGCGCCAGGTTTTTCGCGATACCCGGAGGCAGAGAGTCATAGCCCGTTAAGCCATAATTCAGCGCCAGGTGGCGGGCATGATCGAAGCTCACGCGAGCGTCGACATCGTTACCGACATCTTTACTGCTTTTAAAACTTTTATCCGATTTTCCAGGGTTATCCTGACCGTTATTTTGCTTATTGCCATGGTTACCAGAATTCCCGTTACCATGATTACCGCCATTACCTTGTCCGCCACCGTTTCCGTGACCACCGCCATTCCCGTTTCCAGGATTAGCCATGACCGGAGCCGTTGCAAACGTTAAAGACAACACTACGGCAAGTGCGGTAGTGGAAAAACGACGAATAGACATGATTGCTGCCTTATAGTGGTAGGACTCACATGAATTATCGCCTGGCGTAATAAACAAACAATAAGTAAAACTCTTAGTTGTGATGGGGACAAAAAAGCCTGTCATCGACAGGCTTTTATTTAATCAGGCATGTGCCACAGGCGTAGGATGTTCGCCTGCTTTGCGCAGCAGCATCAAGAGATAAATAAACGACACGCTGGCGATCATGATAAACAATAAATTATCGGAATAATTCTGCATCAGCATCGCGGTAAACGTCGGCCCTAATAAACTGCCGATGGTATAGCTCAGTAACAGCGCCTGGTTCATTGCCACCAGCTGGTGATGTTCAACTTTCTCACAGGCCCAGGCCATCGCGACCGGATAGAGCGTAAAGCCGGCGGCCCCGAGAATAAACAGCGCAGGCGCCATCGCGGCGTTGCTGAGCATCGCAAGGCATCCCATAATCACCACAAAGACCTGAACGCGCAGGACCAGCAGACGGCCGAAACGATCCGCCAGTCGGCCAATCGGCCACTGCCCGACGATCCCCGCACTCACCATCACCGCCATCCAGAAACCAATTCCGGAATCGCTGACGCCCTGATGATTCAGATAGAGCGGCATCAGGCCGTAGAGCGAGCCCAGTACAATCCCCGAGATAATGCAGCCGTTAACGCCCAGACGCGCATGACGAAGTCTCAGCATCGGCCAGACGTGGGTCGCTTCCTGATGCTCGCTGTTCTGGTTCACAATGCGCGTGAAGAGCAGCGGCAGGATCGCGGCCAGCACCATGCCCGTTACCCACGGCAGAACGCTCATCAGATCGGTTGGCAGCTTGCTGACCATCAGTTGCCCCAGCACGGTGCCGACGTAGTAAACCATCATATAGGCCGCCAGCAGGCGTCCACGGTTGCGGGAGGTGCCGCTGCACATCAGCGCACTTTCAACCACCACCCAAATCATCGCGCAGCCTACGCCAGCGATAAAGCGCCATGCCATCCAGCTCCAGAAGCCGACCATCAGGCCCAGCCCTGCACACCCGGCGGCGAAAATCAGCGAAGCCAGATAATAGCTGCGATTAAAGCCAAAGCGCTTAATCAGGCTCCCGGTCATTAGCGTACCCACCAGGTTCCCGGTAAAAAAGGACGAGCTGACCATACCCACCTGCCAGGTCGGTAAGTTTTCATGGGCGAGCCATAGCGGGACGAGCGTATTTAACACTGCGATCGCCAGGGTCAACAGAAGCAGGCCACAGAGCAACAGAAGCACTGGCCGGGTATAGGTGGTCATGGATTAAAAACCGTGAGGAAGTTCAGATTTCGTGCGCATCATGCCACTGGCAAAAACAAAGTCAATCCACTGATTTAGCCGCCTCGCACAATATGTTCCCTGTCGATTTAAAAAACTTATCCTGCTAATGCCACGCCTGCTATAGATATTAATTATGTGTCTGTTTTTATTTATTAATGGGCGAAATTAAAACAAAACGACAGTCGAAAAATTTCATGATCGAAAAAAGAAAAAGCCGGGCACTCAGGCCCGGCTTGATATAACTCAATGAAACGTTAGCTGGCGATAGCCATACCTACGGTCATATGCAACCCGTAGAACACGCCGCGGCCAATCAGTTCACCCGCCAGTACCAGCACAAAAGCCAGTGACAGCAGCGGCAGCGCCGGCTGATAGCCTTTGAGCTGAGGGGCAATCCAGAATACCAGCGCGGCGACCAGAAGAACGATACGCCAGGCCATCAGCGCACCGTAGTCCGGCACCAGGGCAGAAGCCTGCTGGATAGAGCTGTGAATGGTTGCCAGTTCAGCCCCCTGCATCAGGACGACCATCGCACTCACCACCAGCGCCAGCAGAGAAACAGCGGGCAGCAAACGCATTGCCCACCCGTCTACGCCCGCCACGCGCAGCAGCAGGTAGCCCAGCAGCGGCCCGCCGATAAACATCGTCAGGAAGAAGCTCATCGGCGTCCAGACGCTGTACCAGGTTGGAACGGTATCTATGGTGTTATAGACGCGCACCATCATCCACACGAACACCACGCCCAGTACCATGGTCACGATAAGCCACAGGCTGCGCAGACCCGCAGGCAATTTCTTCAAAGCGGCCAGCAGCCAGCCCAGCCCCCCGACGGCAAAGAAAATTGCCCCACTGGCAATCTCGTTACTAAGGGATGAGGCCCCCACGCGGTTCAGAGAGTTAAACGCGCGCATCGGCGAACCCAGGTGCAGCGTAGAGGCGATAAAGCCAATCCCCATCAGCACCCACAGGCCAAACATACTCAACACTAAACGCTGCTGCTGTTCAGCGTTGAGATTCCCCTTCAACAGCGCCAGCGCGAGCACAATGAAACCGCCCGCCACGCACTGACCAAAGACCGTGAAGATCATCAGCGGCCATTCATGCCATCCACTTCCCATCTCACACCTCCTTCGGATTTGCCAGGTAGCCGGTAGTGTCACCTGTAGGACGGCTGTTGGCGTTAGGTTTAATCACAATGCTCGGCTTCGTGAAGTGCGCAGACGGCAGCGGTGCCACTGCGGCAAGCTGACCGTGTTTTTGACGCAGCTCTTCAACAGGACCGAAGTCCAGCGCGCGCAGCGGGCAGGACTCAACGCAAATCGGCTTTTTGCCATCCGCCACGCGGGTGTGGCAACCGTCGCATTTGGTCATATGACCTTTGGCGGCGTTGTACTGCGGCGCGCCGTACGGGCACGCCATGTGGCAGTACCGGCAGCCGATGCAGACATCTTCATCCACCACCACAAAACCGTCTTCACGCTTGTGCATCGCCCCGCTCGGGCAGACCTTGGTGCAGGCCGGATCTTCACAGTGGTTGCAGGCAATCGACAGGTAATAGGCAAAGACGTTCTGATGCAAGACGCCGTTATCTTCCTGCCAGTCGCCCCCGGCGTATTCGTAGATGCGGCGGAAGCTGACGTCCGGGGTCAGGTCTTTGTAATCTTTACAGGCCAGCTCGCAGGTTTTGCACCCGGTGCAACGGCTGGAATCGATAAAAAATCCATACTGGGTTGTCATCGGCTACTCCTTAAACCTTTTCAACCTGGACAAGGTTTGTGTGGGATGGGTTGCCCTTCGCCAGCGGCGACGGACGCTGCGTGGTCAGTACGTTAATACTGCCCGCCTGGTCGATGCGGTTGGCATCAGGGCTGTACCAGGCCCCTTCTCCCAGCGCCACTACGCCTGGCATCATGCGCGGCGTCACCTTAGCTTCAATGTGCACCTCGCCGCGACCGTTGAAGATACGCACGCGATCGCCATTGCTGATGCCTCGCGCTTTGGCATCCATCGGGTTGATCCACATCTCCTGACGGCAGGCGGCCTTGAGTACGTCGACGTTACCGTAGGTGGAGTGCACGCGCGCTTTGTAGTGGAAACCGGTCAGCTGCAGCGGGAATTTCGCCGTCAGCGGATCGTTGTAGTTTTCGAAACCTGGCGTGTAGATCGGCAGCGGATCGATAACGTCCCCTTCCGGCAGCTCCCAGGTCGACGCGATTTTTGCCAGCTCTTCGGAGTAGATTTCGATTTTGCCCGACGGCGTGGTCAGCGGGTTTGCCTGCGGATCTTCACGGAACGCTTTGTAAGCCACGTGGTGCCCTTCCGGATCGCGCTGTTTGTAAATACCCTGCTTGCGGAAGGTATCGAAATCCGGCAGGTCAGGGACCGCCTTACGGGAGAGTTCATGCAGATGGCGCATCCACCCTTCCTGTGTACGTCCCTCGGTAAACTGCTGCTCAACACCAAGACGTTTCGCCAGCTCAGAGGTCATCTCATAAATGGTTTTGCACTCGAAGCGCGGTTTGATCGCCTGATCGGTGAAGATCACGTAGGACATGTTGCCGCAGGAGGCGTCCAGCGCGAAATCCATCTGCTCAGAGGCGGTGCAGTCCGGCAGCAGGATATCGGCATATTTCGCCGAGGAGGTCATGTGGCAGTCGATCACCACAATCATCTCGCACTTCTTATCATCCTGCAGGATTTCATGGGTGCGGTTGATTTCGGAGTGCTGGTTGATGAGACAGTTACCGGCATAGTTCCAGATCATCTTGATCGGCACGTCCAGCTTGTCCTTGCCGCGCACGCCGTCGCGCAGGGCGGTCATTTCAGGACCACGTTCGATCGCATCGGTCCACATAAACATGGAGATGCTGGTCTGAACAGGGTTATCCAGCGTCGGCATACGTTCAAACGGCACTTCATACGAGCCTTCACGCGCGCCGGTGTTACCGCCGTGAATACCAACGTTGCCGGTCAGAATGGAGAGCATGGAGATCGCACGGGTCGCGATTTCGCCGTTCGCATGGCGCTGCGGTCCCCAGCCCTGGCTAATGTAGGCCGGTTTGGCCGAGCCAATCTCACGCGCCAGCTGAACGATACGCTCGGCCGGAATACCGGTGATGGTGGACGCCCACTCGGGCGTTTTCGCCACGCCGTCGCTGCCCTGCCCGAGAATATAGGCTTTGTAATGACCGTTAGCAGGCGCGCTAGCTGGCAGGGTTTTCTCGTCATAGCCGACACAGTATTTATCCAGGAAAGGCTGATCGACGAGGTTTTCGGTGATCATCACCCACGCCAGCGCGGAGACCAGCGCTGCATCGGTACCCGGACGGATTGGGATCCACTCGTCTTCACGTCCGGCGCCGGTATCGGTATAGCGCGGATCGATAATGATCATGCGGGCATTGGATTTGGCGCGGGCCTGTTCGAGGTAATAGGTTACCCCGCCGCCGCTCATGCGGGTTTCGCCCGGGTTATTACCGAACAACACCACCAGCTTACTGTTTTCGATATCAGACGGGCTGTTGCCGTCCGCCCAGCCGCCGTAGGTGTAGTTGAGTCCCGCAGCAATCTGCGCCGATGAGTAGTCACCATAGTGATTGAGATAACCGCCGCAGCAGTTCATCAGGCGTGCCACCAGCGTTTTACCCGGTGGCCAGGAGCGGGTCAGCGTACCGCCGAGCGTCCCGGTGCCGTAGTTCAGGTAGATGGATTCGTTGCCGTACTCTTTGATAAGGCGCTGCATATTGGTGGCGATAATGTCGTAGGCTTCATCCCAGCTAATCCGCTCGAACTTCCCTTCACCACGCTTACCGACGCGCTTCATCGGATATTTCAGGCGGTCCGGATTATACACGCGACGACGCATGGAGCGGCCGCGCAAGCAGGCGCGAACCTGATGTAACCCTTCATAGTTATCGTCCCCGGTATTGTCGGTTTCGACATATTTAATTTCGCCATCCACCACGTGCATACGCAGCGGACAACGGCTACCGCAGTTAACGGTACAGGCACTCCACACCACTTTTTCCGGAGCTGAAGCTGGGGATAATGCATCCGCCGCTGAGGCCAGTCGGGTAAAAGGGAGCGTGAAAGCGCTGCTGGCTACGGCCAGGCCGCCTATTGCCGTGGTTTTCATCAACCCACGGCGAGTGACCTCGGCAGCCATTAATGCTTCAGGCGCGTTGATTTTCATAGAGACTCACTTTGGTTGCTCACAAAGAAAATAGTGGCGGCGCAAAACCGCTATGTAGTTTTATATACAACGAATTTTTACGTAATCAGCTATTTATGCTGACTTTCATTCGGAGGAGTATTACTACTTTAGAGGGAGGGGGTATTGCGTCGTATCAATTCCGCGGCATAAAAAAAGCGCCAAAAGGCGCTTTTTTGTTGTGAGGCAAAGAATTAGCCGATGTACTGCTGGCCTTTCATGTATGGACGCAACACTTCAGGGATCTCAATACGACCATCTGCCTGCTGATAGTTTTCCAGCACGGCAACCAGCGTACGGCCCACAGCCAGACCAGAACCGTTCAGGGTATGCACCAGACGGGTTTTCTTGTCAGATTTGCTGCGGCAGCGTGCCTGCATACGACGCGCCTGGAAATCCCAGACGTTAGAGCAGGAGGAGATCTCACGATAGGTGTTCTGCGCAGGCACCCACACTTCCAGATCGAAGGTTTTGCAGGCGCCAAAGCCCATATCACCGGTGCACAGGGCCATACGACGGTACGGCAGACCCAGCAGCTCCAGCACTTTCTCAGCGTGACCGGTCATCTCTTCCAGCGCGTCCATGGACTCTTCAGGACGGACGATCTGCACCATCTCAACTTTGTCGAACTGGTGCATACGGATCAGACCGCGCGTGTCGCGACCGTAAGAACCTGCTTCAGAACGGAAGCACGGAGAGTGTGCCGTCAGCTTAATTGGCAGGTCGTCTTCATCAATGATCTCATCACGCACGAGGTTAGTCAGCGGCACTTCAGCGGTTGGGATCAGCGCGTAGTTGCTGCTGTCTGCTTCCTCGTCCAGCGGACGGGTATGGAACAGATCGCCGGCAAATTTCGGCAGCTGGCCCGTACCGTACAGCGTATCGTGGTTGACCAGATACGGCACGTAGGTTTCGCTGTAGCCATGCTGCTCGGTGTGCAGATCCAGCATGAACTGCGCCAGCGCGCGGTGCAGATGGGCAATCTGGCCTTTCATCACCACAAAACGGGAGCCGGTCAGCTTAACCGCTGCCGCAAAGTCCAGCCCCGCGTGCATTTCGCCCAGCGTCACGTGATCGCGCACTTCGAAGTCAAACTCACGAGGTGTACCCCAGCGTTTCACTTCAACGTTGTCGTTTTCATCTTTGCCGACAGGCACGCTGTCGTCAGGAATATTCGGGATAGCCAGGGCAATATCACGAATCTCGGCCTGAAGAACGTCCAGCTCAGCTTTTGCCTGATCCAGTTCTTCACCCAGTTTGTTCACTTCCAGGCGTAATGGCTCAATATCTTCCCCGCGCGCTTTCGCCTGGCCGATGGATTTCGATCGAGAGTTACGCTCTGCCTGCAGATTTTCAGTTTGTACCTGCAGAACTTTACGACGCTCTTCGAGAGCGCGCAGCTTATCTACATCCAGCTTAAAGCCCCGGCGTGCCAGTTTTTCAGCGACTGCGTCTGGCTCATTACGCAGCAGATTGGGATCGAGCATGCTTATCCTGTGCTTATCGAATTAAAATAGGAAAATGTGACCACAGCCTGCGGCCACAAGGATACATTGCCAACATTACCGCAACGATTGAACTAACGGTAGCGTTTTATAGGGCTATTTTGATCCTGTCCGGCGAGCCAGGTGAGCTTTTCACCAATCTTGCCTTCAAGACCTCTGTTTGTGGGGTGATAATAGCGCGTTTGTGCCATCTCCTGCGGGAAATATTCCTCCCCGGCGGCGTAGGCATTGGGTTCATCATGAGCGTAACGATACTCCTGCCCATATCCCATCTCTTTCATCAGTTTGGTCGGCGCGTTACGCAGGTGAACCGGCACATCGTAGTCCGGACGTTCACGCGCATCCGACATCGCCGCTTTAAACGCGGTATAAACCGCATTACTTTTCGGCGCACAGGCCAGATAGACAATCGCCTGCGCAATGGCACGTTCGCCTTCCGCGGGCCCAACGCGGGTGAAGCAGTCCCAGGCCGACAGCGCAACCTGCATAGCGCGAGGATCGGCATTGCCGATATCTTCTGACGCAATCGCCAGACAGCGACGCGCGACATATAACGGATCGCCGCCCGCAGTGATAATGCGCGCGTACCAGTAAAGCGCCGCATCCGGCGCGCTGCCGCGCACGGACTTATGCAGCGCCGAGATCAGGTCGTAAAAACGGTCGCCTTTGTTATCGAAACGCGCGCTGCGCTCCCCCGCAATTTCGGTGAGCAGTTCCGGTTTCAGCACCCGCTTCCCTGCATCGTCGATTTCGGCCATATCGGCCATCATTTCCAGCGTATTCAGCGCACGACGCGCATCGCCGTTGACCAGCTCGGCAATTGCACGACGCGTGTCGTCAGGCAGAACGATATCCTGTCCGCCGTAGCCGCGCGCTTTGTCGTCCATCGCCTGGGTGAGAACCTTTTCGATATCATCGGTGGTGAGCGATTTGAGCAGGTAAACGCGCGCGCGGGAAAGTAGCGCCGAGTTCAGTTCAAACGACGGGTTTTCGGTGGTCGCACCGATGAAGAAGATCGTGCCGTCTTCAATATGCGGCAGGAAGGCATCCTGCTGGCTCTTGTTGAAGCGGTGGACTTCGTCCACGAAGAGGATGGTACGCCGCCCGGCATTGCGGTTCTGCCGCGCACGCTCGATCGCCTCACGGATCTCTTTCACGCCGGAGGTGACCGCCGAGATACGTTCGACGTCCGCGTTGGCATAGCGGGCGATCACTTCTGCAAGCGTAGTCTTGCCGGTGCCAGGGGGTCCCCAGAGGATCATGGAGTGAAGATGCCCGGCCTCAATGGCGCGCGGCAATGGCTTACCGGCAGCCAGCAGATGCTGCTGTCCGATGTACTGCGCTAAATTTTCTGGCCGCATACGGGCGGCCAGAGGTTGAAACGCGTTATCTGAAAAATCGAGCGACAGATTGCCCACTCACGCCTCTTACTTATTGCGTTGGTCGTCCACCGTTACGCCCTGCGGCGGGGTAAAGGTGAATTTCGATGCATCAACGGCGCCGTTCTGCTGAGACTTGAGCTGGTAGCTGCTGCGCTGATCGTCCTGCTCAACCGCGCCGAACTGATTAATCGTACCGTTGGTGCTTACGTTAATGGTGAACTGCTTCAGGTTGCCGTTGCTGCCTTTCGGCGTCAGGACAAACTCGTCACCCGTCTGTTTAATATTGTACTGCTGCCAGTCGCTGGACTGGTTACGGGCAATCAGCATAAACGGCGTATTGCTGGTGGCATCTTTCAGCCAGGTCGCCGTTGCCTGCTCAACGAACGGGTTGAAGAACCATAAGGTTTTACCGTCAGAGACCAGGATGCTTTCATCCGGCTGGGTCATGTGCCAGTTGAACAGATTCGGGCGTTTTACCCACAAATCTCCCTGACCTTCCTGCACCGCGTTGCCGCTGCCGTCCGTCACTTTTTGCGTGAAGCTGGCGTGGAAGCTGCTTACTTTATCCAGTCGGCTTTTAAGGTCGCTGGCTGCATCAGCCCAGACGCTACTGGCGACAAAACTGGTGAGTAATGCACAGGCGATGGCGATTTTTTTCATTGTTATTCCTTAAAATACGTCTTCCCGATATGGGGTTTCCGTCTTCTATTCTGGACCTGCCCGAAGGCAGGCGACAGAAGAAAATGCTTAATTTTGGCTGATTTACCCTTCTTTGCAATCGCTGAAGGTTAATCAAACGGCGGCGGTGCCAGCACCTCGCGGTTACCGTTATGCCCCTGTTCGCTCACAATGCCCTGCGCTTCCATCTGCTCGATGATGCGCGCCGCGCGGTTATAGCCGATGCGGAACTGACGCTGCACGCCTGAGATGGACGCTTTGCGTTTTTCGGTAACGAAGTTAACCGCCTGATCGAATAACGGATCCAGCTCTTCGCCGCCGTCGAAGCCACCGCCGCCGCCTTCGCTTTCCGTGTCGCTGGTAATACCGTCAACGTATTGCGGACGACCGCGCGCTTTCCAGTCCTGCACGACGGCGTGAACTTCCTCATCGCGTACAAACGCACCGTGGACGCGCACCGGAGAGGTGGAGTTCGGGCCTGAATAGAGCATGTCACCCATACCCAGCAGCGACTCTGCGCCGCCCTGGTCAAGAATGGTACGGGAGTCAATTTTACTGGATACGGTAAAGGCGATACGCGTCGGAATGTTCGCTTTGATAAGACCGGTGATAACGTCCACGGAAGGACGCTGGGTCGCCAGCACAAGGTGAATACCGGCCGCACGCGCTTTCTGCGCCAGACGGGCAATCAACTCTTCTACTTTCTTACCGACGGTCATCATAAGGTCAGCGAATTCATCGACCAGCACGACGATATAAGGCAGTTTTTCCAGCACCGGATGCTGGGCATCCATGCTGTCACCCGGCTTCCAGTAAGGATCCGGGATCGGACGCCCCATGCGCACAGCCTGGGCAATTTTCTCGTTATAACCGGCCAGGTTACGCACGCCCAACGCAGACATCAGCTTGTAGCGGCGTTCCATCTCGTTGACGCTCCAGCGCAGGGCGTTGGCGGCGTCTTTCATGTCGGTGACCACTTCGGTCAGCAGATGCGGGATGCCTTCGTAGACCGACAGTTCGAGCATTTTCGGGTCGATCATGATGAAACGCACATCTTCCGGCTGCGCTTTATAGAGCATGCTGAGGATCATGGCGTTCACACCGACTGACTTACCGGAACCGGTGGTACCCGCTACCAGCAGGTGAGGCATTTTGGCGAGATCGGCCACGACCGGATCGCCCGCGATATCTTTACCCAACACCACGGTCAGCGGAGATGGGTTATCGCGGAATTTGGTGTTATCCAGCACTTCACGCAGGTAGACGGTCTGACGTTTCTTGTTCGGCAGCTCAAGGCCAACGTACGGTTTGCCCGGTATTACTTCCACCACACGCACCGCCACGGTCGACAGAGAACGCGCCAGGTCGCGGGACAGGTTGGAAATACGCGCGGCTTTAACGCCGGGCGCCAGGTTCAGTTCAAAACGGGTAATCACAGGACCCGGCGAGTAGTTCACCACGTCCGCCTTGATACGGAAGTCAGCCAGACGTGCTTCCACCAGACGCGCCATCTGCTCAAGCGCGAAGGTATCGACCGGCTCAACTTCTGACGGCGGCGGCGTTAACAGATCCAGAGACGGCAGCGGCGTGCTTGGACGCTGCAGCGGACGGCTGTCACCGTTACGCATCAGCAGCGGGTGAATCAGACTTTCCTGCGGCTGAGGCGCAGGCTGCTGGAACTGCGGTGGCTGCTGCGATTGCTGCGGTTGCTGAACAGGTTGATGCTGCTGCGCATACGGCTGCTGAACAGGCTGGTGCGGCTGCGCGTAGGCCTGTGGTGCTGGCTGCTGGCGCACAGGCTCCGCTTCCGGCATCACGCTCGGGGTAAATAACGGCTCGCTCGGGCCATCATCCACCAGATCCTTCATCGGCGAGAATTCAAAATCCGACAGCGAGAACGGATTTGCACCAGCCGGTTGCTCACCGGAATAGCGCTGCTGTTGAGTGGCAGCAAACTGGCGCGCCAGTTCTGCTTCAGCCGCGTCCTCTTCGTCTTCCAGCACCGGTTCATCGTGCTGATATTCTTCACCGTAGCGTTGATTCTGCTGCGCAGCGAACTGGCGGGCCAACTCGTCCTGCTGCATTTCATCGGCGTCATCTTCATACTCTGGCTCGCGCGCTTTCTCTACGGCCATACGCTGGGAAGGCAGCTTGATGCCATAAGAGGCAAGCTCACGGCGGGTGGGTACACGAACGCGGTTAGGGCGAGGCAGTTGCGGACCAATCCCCTCCTTCACCTGAGGACGTGGCGTGCCCCCTGTTGCCAGGCTAAATACAGGTGCAGCTACGGCAGCGGCCGCGGTAGCCTGCTTCACGCTTTCCGCTACGGGTGCGACTGCAGGCGTCGGGTCGATCGGTGGAACGGAAACAGAAGGCGCTTTCGTCACCGGCTCCTGCACCGGTTCAGGCACAGGCTGGTACCAGGCCGCCAGCTGCTCGCGTTCACGCGCGCGACGCTCTTCAACTTCTTCAAAATAGTACATCGGTGGACGAGAGGGTTTTACCTCTTCCACGATTTCAGGTTCAGGCTGCGGCTCTACATAAGGCTGCACAGGTTCAACCGGCTCAGGCACATACTCCTGATAAGGTTGGGCCACAGGCTGTTCATAGTGCGGGTAATCTTGCGGTTCATACGCAGGCTGCGGCGGCTGATAAGGCTGCTGCCACTGCTCCTGCTGCACAGGAATGTAGCTTTCAGGTTCAGGCGCGATAACAGGCTCCGGCGTGTGAACGCCTGGCGCAGTCTGCCAGTCAACCTGAGGCTGCTGAATAACGGATTCCGGCGGCGAAACCGGCGCGGATGGCATCACGGCGTCGACAGGCGCGGCATACGCCTGGGCAGCGGTCGTCGCGGCGGCGGCGGCCGCAACCGGCTCGGTAACCGAATGGCCATTTAACAGCGGATCGTATTCGTCGAAGTCACCCGGAGTGGCCCGGCTGCCGGAGAACAGCACATCGTCAGGATCGACGGCGACACCTGCAGCGCGATACGCCACCTGCTCGTCTTCATCCATGCGCTTACCGGAGAAGAGCGCCGCATCGGTTTTACGACCCAGCGGGTTGGCAAATTTCTCAGCAACACGCTGACGACGGGCCAGCGCGCCGCGCAGAATACGCGCACGACGAGACTCGCGACGCTGCACAGGCGCGTCATCTTCCTCTTCATCTTCGTATTCGTCTTCATCAACCCACGTATCGTCACGGCGGGTACGGTTGCTGGCGAAGGTCAGAATGGTGAGGATAAAACTGCCGATCTTCTCGGCAATGCTCACCCAGGACCAGCCGGTGAACAGCGTCAGCCCGGCCGCCCAGATACACAGCAGCGCCAGCGTGCCGCCGCTGCTGTGCAGCATCGGCTGCAGCGCAGAACTGAGTAAACTGCCGATCACCCCGCCAGAGGCGAAGTACCAGATATCATCCGCATTGATTGCCGCCAGCCCGCACGAGGTGAGGATCAGCGCCAGCGCGCCAATCAGGCGCAGCGACACGGCAAAATAGTCGATGTAATCATCGTTCTGACGATGACGCCACGCAAACCAGCATCCGCCAATGATAATAACGGGAAGGGTGTAGGCCATCACACCGAAAATGAAAAACAGCGTGTCCGCAAGCCAGGCACCGGGGACACCGCCTAAATTATGGATAGGCTCATGCCATGCAGTTTGTGACCAGCTGGGATCTGAGGGGTTGAAACTGAGTAAGGCTGCCATCAGCCAGACGGCAAAAAGGGCAATAACAATCAGCAAAGCCTCGAGGAGACGACGTCCGCTGCTTAGCTTCGATAGTGTGACTTCTTTGTCTTCAGTGTATTCCTGGCTCAAAAAAGGCTCTCCAGGTATCAGGCATATCCTGCCTTTTTGCTAAAACGGACAACAGCGCCGGGACTCCCCGGCACTGTTGCTGTATGGATTAACAGGAGTGTAATCAAACTACGCTGATTTTGCACCTGTTCCGTGTTAGCGCGTCTTAATAACCAGACGATTGCTCTGTTTGACCTCTTCCATCACCACATACGTACGGGTGTCGTTCACGCCTGGCAGACGCAGCAGGGTTTCCCCCAGCAGCTTACGGTAGGCGGACATATCAGGTACACGGGTTTTCAACAGGTAGTCGAAATCACCGGATACCAGATGACACTCTTGAATTTCTTCAAGTTTTTGTACAGCGGCGTTAAATTGCTCAAACACATCCGGCGCACCACGATTCAGAGTAATCTCAACAAATACCAGAAGTGAGGCATCCAGATAATGCGGGTTCAGCAGAGCAGTATAGCCCTGAATGAAACCCTGTCTTTCGAGTCGGCGCACACGCTCAAGGCACGGCGTCGGGGAAAGTCCCACACGTTTTGAAAGCTCGACGTTGGAAATACGCCCATCCTTTTGCAATTCATTAAGAATGTTACGATCGATACGGTCGAGATCTTTGCCAGGGCGCTTCTTGCTATCTACCATTATTATTGTCTCTCTGTATTCCTTCCCTACTCCTGCCTGGACCCTGTGCACATCACTGTTCAGAGCCTGTACCCGTTAGTCATCACATCGCCTGGTTTTGTATTAGACGCGATGCGGATTCGGGTTCTGTTGGTAAGAAGACCGTTGCCCGAAGGCAGTCACCGACATCACGTATGGCGTCTGTCCACGCCATGCGTAGATTTCACTGACCTGGTAAAAATGGCATTTACGTGCATGCCTATGCGGCATACGGTTAACGCGGTTTTTTTCTTCCTTGAATGTTTTCGCAAAAGCGCAGGGGATTGTCAAAGCAAAACATCGTTTTTTAGTACAACATGCCGGATATTCATTACGGCAGGGTATTAATCCTCATTTTATTGCCTTACAAACGACCGGTTTTCAGGCGAAAGCGTGATGTTATAGCGCGCCACTCATCGTCCGTGGCTATTACACAGATTGATATCAAAATTGCTGCGCTCTTTTTTTACGACAACAAATTCCCTACAATCCAGCCAAATGTCTGCCAACAACAATGGGGATCTCATGGGCACGGCCAAACACAGTAAGCTGCTAATCCTTGGTTCTGGACCTGCGGGATATACCGCAGCGGTCTATGCTGCACGCGCTAACCTGCACCCGGTACTCATCACCGGAATGGAAAAAGGCGGTCAGCTGACCACCACCACCGAAGTGGAAAACTGGCCAGGGGACCCGAACGACCTGACCGGGCCGCTGCTGATGGAACGTATGCACGAGCATGCCGCCAAATTCGAAACCGAAATTCTGTTCGACCACATCAATAAGGTCGATCTGCAGAACCGTCCGTTCCGCCTGACGGGCGACAGCGGCGAATACACCTGTGACGCGCTGATCGTTGCCACCGGCGCCTCTGCCCGTTATCTCGGTCTGCCATCCGAAGAAGCGTTCAAAGGTCGCGGCGTCTCTGCCTGCGCAACCTGTGACGGTTTCTTCTACCGCAATCAGAAAGTCGCGGTCATCGGCGGCGGCAACACCGCAGTAGAAGAAGCGCTCTACCTGGCGAACATTGCCTCTGAAGTGCACCTGATCCACCGTCGCGAAACTTTCCGCGCGGAGAAGATTCTGATCAAACGCCTGATGGATAAAGTGGCCAGCGGCAACATCGTGCTGCATACCAACCGTACCCTGGAAGAGGTGACGGGCGACCAGATGGGCGTTGCCGGTCTGCGTATCCGTGATACCCAGAACACCGACAACGTCGAAACGCTTGAAGTGGCGGGTCTGTTTGTGGCGATCGGTCACAGCCCGAACACCGCGATCTTCGACGGTCAGCTGGAGCTGGAAAATGGCTACATCAAAGTGCAGTCCGGCATTCACGGTAACGCTACCCAGACCAGCATCCCGGGCGTGTTCGCGGCCGGCGACGTGATGGACCATATTTATCGTCAGGCGATTACCTCTGCTGGCACCGGCTGTATGGCCGCGCTGGACGCTGAGCGCTACCTCGATGGACTGGCTGAACAAGGTAAATAATCTTTACAAGTCAGTAACAAACGTAAATAAAGGCGGCGATAAGTCGCCTTTATTGTCTCCCCGTTGTAACATTGCGCTGCCCAATTTCTAATAACGTCACCTGCAAAGTACGCAATGGAAAAAACCCGTCAACAAGAGTTAACACGCTGGCTGAAACAGCAAAGCGTTATTTCCCGCCGCTGGCTTACGATTTCCCGTCTCCTGGGGTTCGTTAGCGGTCTGTTGATTGTTGCCCAGGCATGGCTGCTGGCCCGCATTCTTAATCACATGATCATGGAGAACATCCCGCGCGAAGCGCTGTTGCTGCCTTTTATTGTCCTGATCCTGATTTTTATCCTGCGCGCCTGGGTGGTGTGGCTGCGTGAGCGCGTCGGTTTTCACGCCGGACAGCACATCCGCTACGAGATCCGCCGTCAGGTGCTCGATCGCCTTCAGGAAGCGGGGCCCGCGTGGATCCAGGGTAAACCGGCCGGTAGCTGGGCGACGCTGATCCTTGAGCAGATTGACGATATGCACGACTACTATGCGCGCTATCTGCCGCAAATGGCCCTTGCCGTCTTCGTTCCGCTGCTGATTGTGATCGCCATCTTCCCGGTGAACTGGATGGCTGCGCTGATTCTGATGGGCACCGCCCCGCTGATCCCACTGTTTATGGCGCTGGTCGGTATGGGGGCAGCGGATGCCAACCGCCGTAACTTCCTGGCACTGGGTCGCCTGAGCGGCCATTTCCTCGATCGTCTGCGCGGCATGGAGACGTTACGCATTTTTGGCCGCGGTGAAGCGGAAACCGAAAATATTCGCCGGGCATCGCAGGACTTTCGTCAGCGCACCATGGAAGTATTACGCCTTGCCTTCTTATCCTCCGGCGTACTGGAATTCTTTACCTCGCTGTCGATTGCCCTCGTGGCGGTCTACTTTGGCTTCTCCTACCTTGGCGCGCTGGATTTCGGCCATTACGGCACGGCGGTGACCCTTTCTGCCGGCTTCCTGGCGCTGATCCTGGCCCCGGAATTTTTCCAGCCGCTCCGCGATCTGGGGACCTTCTATCACGCCAAAGCGCAGGCGGTTGGCGCAGCCGATAGCCTGAAAACGTTCCTTGAAACGCCGCTGGCTCACCCGGAGCGGGGTGACGTGACGCTGAATGCTAAAGACCCCGTGACCATCGAAGCACAGGACTTTTCCATTCTGTCACCGGAAGGCAAAGTGCTCGCGGGTCCGCTGAACTTTACCTTGCCTGCCGGACAACGGGTGGTGCTCGTCGGCACCAGCGGTTCCGGTAAAAGCTCGCTGCTGAATGCGCTATCCGGCTTTATGGCCTACACGGGTTCACTGCGGATCAACAAAACCGAACTGCGCAACCTCGATCCAGACGCCTGGCGTAAACAGCTCAGCTGGGTAGGACAAAACCCGCAGCTTCCAGCCTCTACGCTGCGTGAAAACGTTCTGCTGGCGCGCCCGGACGCGCGTGAAGATGAACTGCAATCGGTGCTCGACCGCGCCTGGGTAAGCGAGTTTCTGCCGCTGCTTTCGCAGGGGGTAGATACCGTGGTCGGCGATCAGTCCGCCGGGCTGTCGGTCGGACAGGCGCAGCGTGTGGCGGTTGCCCGCGCGTTGTTGAATCCTTGCCAACTGATGCTGCTGGATGAGCCCGCCGCCAGCCTGGACGCCCACAGCGAACAGCGCGTAATGGAGGCCCTGAACGCCGCCTCCCGGCAGCAAACCACCCTGATGGTCACCCATCAGCTGGAGGGGATTGCCGACTGGGACCAGATCTGGGTCATGGAGAACGGCCGTATTGTTGAGCAAGGCGATTACGCCTCTCTCGTTGCCGCGCAGGGACCGTTTGCCGCCCTGCTGGCGAACCGTCAGGAGGACATCTGATGCGTGCTCTGCTGCCTTATCTTGCGCTCTATAAACGCCACAAATGGATGCTGACGCTGGGGATTGTGCTGGCGATTGTCACGCTGCTCGCCAGCATTGGCCTGCTCACGCTTTCCGGCTGGTTCCTGTCGGCCTCGGCCGTCGCGGGCTTTGCCGGTTTATACAGCTTCAACTATATGCTCCCGGCTGCCGGTGTTCGCGGTACCGCTATCACGCGGACTGCCGGACGCTATTTCGAACGGCTGGTCAGCCACGACGCCACTTTCCGCGTGCTGCAGCACCTGCGCATCTACACCTTCAGCAAACTGCTGCCCCTCTCCCCTGCCGGGCTGGCGCGTTTTCGTCAGGGTGAGCTACTTAACCGTGTCGTTGCGGATGTCGACACGCTGGATCACCTTTACCTGCGCGTGATTTCCCCGATCGTTGGCGCGTTTGTGGTGATTGTGGTGGTCACGCTGGGGCTGTCTGTTCTGGATGTTTCCGTTGCGCTTACGCTGGGCGGGATCATGCTGCTGACGCTCATCATACTGCCGCCGCTGTTTTACCGCGCCGGGAAATCTACCGGGGAAAACCTGACGCGCCTGCGCGGGGACTACCGCCAGCAGCTCACCTCCTGGCTTCAGGGGCAGGCAGAGCTGACGATTTTTGGCGCCAGCAAGCGCTATCGCGCCCGGATGGAAAGTACGGAGCTTAACTGGCATGAGGCCCAGCGCCGCCAGTCGGAGCTGACGGCCTTCTCTCAGGCCCTGATGATGTTAATCGGCGGCGTGGCGGTGATTGCCATGCTGTGGCTGGCTTCCGGCGATGTCGGGGGGAATTCACAGCCGGGTCCTCTTATTGCCCTTTTCGTCTTCTGCGCGCTGGCGGCGTTTGAGGCGCTAGCCCCGGTAACGGGCGCCTTCCAGCATCTGGGCCAGGTGATCGCCTCTGCCCTGCGCATCACGCAGATTGCCGAGCAGGAGCCTGAAGTCACGTTCAGTGCCGGGCAGACCGCGGTACCAGAGCAGGTTGCGCTGACGCTTGAAGATGTCACCTTCGCCTATGACAAACAGGCGCAGAACGCGCTGGACGGTATCAACTTTTCTGTTAACGCAGGTCAGCGGATGGCGATCCTCGGCCGTACCGGCTGCGGTAAATCGACGCTGCTGCAGTTGCTGACCCGCGCCTGGGATCCGCAGCGCGGCCATATTCGTTTTAATAACACGTTGCTGAACGATTTCAGCGAGCAGGCCCTGCGCAAGACGGTGAGCGTCGTTCCGCAGCGCGTGCATCTGTTTAGCGCCACCCTGCGCGATAACCTGCTGCTGGCCGCGCCAGAGGCCTCTGATGATGCGCTTCGCGCCGTGCTGGAGCAGGTCGGGCTGCAAAAACTGCTTGAGGACGACGGGCTGAACAGCTGGCTGGGCGAAGGCGGCCGTCAGCTCTCCGGCGGTGAACTGCGCCGTCTGGCTATTGCGCGCGCGCTGCTGCACGATGCGCCGCTGATGCTGCTCGACGAACCCACCGAAGGGCTGGATGCCACAACCGAAAGCCAAATCCTTGATTTACTGGCGAATGCCATGACCGGCAAAACCGTGCTGATGGTCACACACCGCCTGCGCGGACTGGCGAGTTTTGATCGGATAATTGTGATGGACAACGGACACATTATTGAGCAAGGTAGTCACGCAGAGCTGTTGGCGAAACAGGGTCGCTACTACCAGTTTAAACAGCGTCTGTAGACTATATTTGTAGCGTCCTTACTCGCGTACTGGAGTTTTGCTGTCATGCGCCTGGTCCAGCTTTCTCGTCATAACATCGCGTTCCCTTCTCCGGAAGGGGCGCTGCGTGAGCCCAACGGGCTGCTGGCCCTTGGAGGTGACCTCAGCCCCGCTCGGCTATTAATGGCGTACCAGCGCGGTATCTTCCCCTGGTTTTCCCCGGGCGATCCGATTTTATGGTGGTCCCCCGATCCGCGTGCCGTGCTGTGGCCAGCGCAGTTTCACGCGAGCCGCAGCATGAAGCGTTTCCATGCGAAATCACCCTACCGCGTCACCCTCAATCACGCCTTTGGTCAGGTCATTGAAGGCTGTGCCGAAGACCGCTATGAAGGGACATGGATAACCCGCGATATCATTACCGCCTACCACCAGCTCCATGAGCTTGGCTACGCCCACTCCATCGAGGTGTGGGAAGGCGGAGCACTCGTCGGCGGCATGTACGGCGTGGCGCAGGGGACGCTGTTTTGCGGCGAGTCGATGTTCTCTCGCGCGGTTAACGCCTCGAAAACCGCTCTGTTGGTCTTCTGCGAGGCGTTTGCCCAGCGCGGCGGACGCCTGATCGATTGTCAGGTGCTCAACGAGCACACGGCCTCCCTGGGGGCTGTTGAAATCCCGCGACGCCAGTACATCGAACAGCTGGATGCCAGCCGTCAGGAGAAGCTCCCGCGCGACTTCTGGGTACCGAGAACGCTCTTTATGCCCAATGCCTAAATGTTTTCCGCATATTTTTTGTGAGGGTGTTATAATTATGCCGCAGAGTAGCTTCTGCCTGTTGCCCCGCCGCCGTTTGGGACCCTCGCTTCAGATAACGTCCTGACGTTTATCCTGTTGTCTCCCCTTTACGAATGCGCTTCCTGTTCGGTTGTACCGTGACGCTTGGGCAATGCGCCGAAACTGTTTTGCTGCGTTTTAATCGCGCAATTCTTTACTTAATTGATGAATTTCGGCATTATCTTGCCGGTTCAAAACTTGGTAGTGATACCCCAGAGGATTAGATGGCCAAAGAAGACAATATTGAAATGCAGGGTACCGTACTTGATACGTTGCCTAATACCATGTTTCGCGTAGAGCTGGAAAACGGTCACGTGGTAACTGCGCACATCTCCGGTAAAATGCGCAAAAACTACATCCGCATTTTGACGGGCGACAAAGTGACTGTTGAACTGACCCCGTACGACCTGAGCAAAGGCCGCATTGTCTTCCGTAGTCGCTAATTGTTTTCGCCTGTAATGGCAGATGAATATTTAAAAGGTCGGGATAATCCCGGCCTTTTTTATTTATGGCTTTAGTGTTGCTGCGTCGGAAGATGTATTGTCATCCACGGTTGTACAGGAGCGATTAAATCCCCCGCCATAGAATGAGCCATGTCATGGAGTAATCCCGTGAGGTGCGGCAACATATCGCGGTCAAAATGCGATACCAGCAGTATGTGGTTTAACGCCCGACAGTAATCACACTGTGCTTCGGTGTCTTCAGGCAGCCACTTTTTTTGTCGCGGTTGTTCCGCTTCGTCCTCAAATTCCACCACCTGAAAATCACGCATTGACTCTGTGAGGCCGGATTTCATTTCTTCCAGATACGCCCCAAGGCAGCGACAGATGGGCTGCGTTTGTGGGAGTGATGTGCAATCGAGGAGGATTTCGGTGAGCAATTTGCAGCGCTCTGCAAGGGTTGGGAGATCGGGGTTGAGGGAGAGTTCGCTGTAGAGTTGGGAGATAGACTGGTTTTCCATATTCATAATTTCCATATTAAGAGCTGAAAACTACCACCAGAAACGCCAACTTTGGGTGGCAGACTGAACCGGTTTGGCGTACCGACCATATGGAAAATCGGCGCTTCAAAAGAAGCCCCGGTTCAGCCCACCATATTTGAAGATACGGATTATACCGCAGCTAAAAAAAGAGTGAACGAAACCAGTGACGTTGCGTTAGCAACATCTTTCCATATGTGTGTAATCAGGACGCCAATCCCGGCACCTGATTTTGCAGGTGCGACGCCATTTTATTACTGTGGTTTTATCCAGCAACTGACTTCGAAGGAAACTGGAAAGCGCCTCGCAAAATTCCTCTGCGGTCTGTTGCCCTCACCCCAACCCTCTCCCACAGGGAGAGGGAGAAAACACTAAAAACGACAACACTGTTGTCGTTTTGCTTTTACCTTGGCAGGCATAAAAAAACCGGGCAAATGCCCGGTTTTTAACATTAACGTTCAACTCACTCAGTGAGCCGCTTCCGGCTTGTGCTTCGCCGCGCTCTGGAAATCGTACGTCAGTTCGTTCTTCACCTGATCCAGCGCCACGGTCACCTGCCCGCCGTCCACCAGCGAGCCAAACAGCAGCTCGTTCGCCAGCGGTTTCTTCAGGTTGTCCTGAATCACGCGCGCCATCGGACGGGCACCCATCGCTCGGTCGTAGCCTTTCTCGGCCAGCCAGTTGCGGGCCTCCTGGCTCACTTCCAGCGACACGCCTTTCTGATCCAGCTGAACCTGCAGCTCGACGATGAACTTGTCCACAACCTGATGGATCACCTCGGTAGACAGGTGATCGAACCAGATAATGTTGTCCAGACGGTTACGGAACTCCGGTGTAAAGATCTTCTTGATCTCCTCCATCGCATCGGTGCTGTTATCCTGGTGGATCAGGCCGATAGATTTACGCTCGGTTTCACGCACGCCGGCGTTGGTGGTCATCACCAGCACCACGTTGCGGAAGTCCGCCTTGCGCCCGTTGTTGTCGGTCAGCGTCCCGTTGTCCATCACCTGCAGCAGGATGTTGAACACGTCCGGGTGCGCTTTCTCGATTTCATCGAGCAGCAGGACCGCGTGCGGATGCTTGATCACCGCGTCGGTGAGCAGGCCGCCCTGGTCAAAGCCCACGTAGCCCGGAGGCGCACCAATCAAACGGCTGACGGTGTGACGCTCCATATACTCGGACATATCAAAGCGAAGCAGCTCAATGCCCAGCGCTTTGGAGAGCTGAACCGTCACCTCGGTTTTCCCCACGCCGGTCGGGCCAGCGAACAGGAAGGAACCGACAGGCTTGTGGTCATGCCCCAGCCCGGCGCGGGCCATCTTGATCGCTTCGGTTAAGGCCTCAATGGCTTTATCCTGACCAAAGACCAGCATTTTCAGGCGATTGCCGAGGGTGCGCAGCGTGTCGCGGTCGCTCTGAGAAACGCTCTTCTCAGGGATACGCGCGATGCGGGCCACCACGGACTCGATATCCGCCACGTTAACGGTTTTCTTACGCTTGCTGGCCGGCATCAGGCGCGCACGCGCCCCCGCCTCATCAATCACGTCAATCGCCTTGTCCGGCAGATGACGGTCGTTGATGTATTTCACCGCCAGCTCCACCGCCGCACGGACCGCTTTCGCGGTGTAACGCACGTCGTGGTGCGCTTCGTACTTCGGCTTCAGGCCGTTGATGATCTGCACCGTTTCCTCGACAGACGGTTCGGTCACGTCGATTTTCTGGAAGCGGCGCGCCAGCGCACGGTCTTTCTCAAAGATGTTGCTGAACTCCTGGTAGGTCGTGGAGCCAATCACGCGGATCTTGCCGCTGGAGAGCAGCGGTTTGATCAGGTTCGCGGCATCCACCTGGCCACCGGAGGCCGCACCTGCGCCGATGATGGTGTGGATCTCATCGATAAACAGGATGCTATTGGTATCCTGCTCCAGCTGTTTTAACAGCGCCTTGAAGCGTTTTTCAAAATCACCGCGGTATTTAGTGCCCGCCAGCAGCGAGCCGATATCCAGCGAGTAGATGGTGCAGTCGGCAATCACTTCCGGCACGTCACCCTGGACAATGCGCCAGGCAAGCCCTTCGGCAATCGCGGTTTTACCCACGCCTGACTCACCCACCAGCAGCGGGTTGTTCTTGCGGCGACGGCACAGCACCTGGATCGCGCGCTCCAGCTCTTTATCGCGACCAATCAGCGGGTCGATACCGCCAACGCGAGCAAGCTGGTTAAGGTTGGTGGTGAAGTTTTCCATACGATCCTCCCCGCCTGCTTGCTCTTCATTGTTATTGACCTGATTGCTGGAATCCGATGCCTGGTTAGGCTCGTCTTTGCGCGTTCCGTGAGAAATAAAGTTAACCACGTCGAGGCGGCTGACTTCGTGTTTGCGCAGCAGGTAGGCAGCCTGTGACTCCTGCTCGCTGAAGATGGCGACTAAGACGTTTGCGCCAGTCACTTCGCTACGCCCGGAAGACTGGACGTGGAATACCGCGCGCTGCAGCACGCGCTGGAAGCTGAGCGTCGGCTGCGTGTCGCGCTCTTCTTCACTGGCTGGCAGCACCGGTGTGGTTTGTTCGATGAAGGCTTCGAGTTCCTGACGTAGCGCCACCAGATCCACGGAGCAGGCTTCCAGCGCTTCGCGGGCAGATGGGTTGCTAAGCAGTGCGAGCAGTAAATGCTCGACGGTCATAAACTCATGTCGGTGCTCACGCGCTCTGGCGAAAGCCATATTTAAACTGAGTTCCAGTTCTTGATTGAGCATAGGCACCTCCCCCAATTTTATGCCTTATCAGGCCTTTTCCAGCGTACACAGCAACGGATGCTCGTTCTCCCTCGCATAGTCGTTCACCATCGCCACTTTGGTTTCCGCCACTTCGGCTGTGAAGATGCCGCAGATAGCTTTGCCACGATAATGAACGGTAAGCATCAGTTGCGTTGCACGTTCTACATCATAAGAAAAGAACTTTTGTAGCACGTCAATAACAAATTCCATCGGCGTGTAATCATCGTTCATTAACATAACTTTATACATAGATGGCGGTTTTAGCGCGTCGCGCACTTTGTCTTCCGCCAGCTGGTCGAAATCCAGCCAATCGTTGGTCTTACCCATTATGCATAACCACTTTGAATCTACCTCAGATGTTAGATAACAATCATCTATTACTGTCATCCGCGATGTCTGTCACAAACTGTTGCAATAGCGTTAACTGCTTCAAACTTTGGTTGATTATTGTCCCATCTCCAGCGCCAAACGCTTGACGACTTCTTTCGTTTCTCTAAATTGTACAAGCGTGAGATGGCGAGGTTTTGAACAGCCCCCACTCCACCACCGGTTCATTCCATCTTAACTTATAAGATTTACGAAGGATGTCGAAGCATGGAAATGGGTACTGTTAAGTGGTTCAACAACGCCAAAGGGTTTGGCTTCATCTGCCCCGAAGGCGGCGGCGAGGATATCTTCGCTCACTATTCCACCATTCAGATGGATGGTTACAGAACGCTCAAAGCCGGGCAGTCCGTCCGGTTCGATGTACATCAGGGACCAAAAGGCAATCATGCAAGCCTAATCGTACCCGTTGAAGCAGAGACGGTTGCATAGCTCTCTGTTTTATTGTGTACATCCCGCAGTCAAAATGCCAGCCCGATCGGCTGGCATTTTTATTTTCGGGTTATTCCCGAGCCAGCGCGTCCACCGGATCCAGCCGCGCCGCGTTGCGGGCGGGCAACCAGCCAAACAAAATGCCGGTAAAGGTCGAACACAAAAACGCGGTGATAATGGCAACCGGCGAGAAGCCAATCTCCCAGCCGGGTAAAAAGAGCTGGAGCGCAAACGCGATCATCATCGAGAGCGCAATGCCCATCGCCCCGCCGACCAGACACACCAGAACCGCCTCAATCAAAAACTGCTGCAGCACATCGCTGGCCCGGGCGCCGACCGCCATGCGAATACCGATCTCTCGCGTGCGCTCGGTGACCGACACCAGCATGATATTCATCACCCCAATGCCGCCGACGACCAGCGAGATCACCGCCACCAGCGTGAGAAACAGCTGAAGAGTACGTGTGGTCTTTTCCGCCGTTTTCAAGAGGCCGTCCATATTCCAGGTGAAGAAATCTTTCTTCCCGTGGCGCAGGGTTAACAGCCGCTCAAGCTGCTGTTCGGCGAGCGCGCTATCGTAGCCCTCCTTCACGCGTACGGTGATGGAGTTGAGCCATGACTGCCCCATAATCCGTCCGGAGATGGTGGTATAGGGTAGCCAGACGCGCAGGATCTTGCTGCTGCCGAACATAGACTGCTTCTCTTCCGCCACGCCGATGACCGTGGCAGGCATGTTGCCGACCAGGATCACTTCGCCCACCACGCTGGCTTTATTGGGGAAGAGCTGCCTGCGCGAGTTCGCGTCCAGCACCACCACCTGCGCCCTGCCCGCCAGCTGCTCGGCGTTGAAGGTAGCGCCTTCGCTGAAGGTCATGCCGTAGACGTTGAAATAGTCCCCGCTCACGCCGTTCGCGCTGGCGGCCACGTCAACGTTGCCCACGCGCAGACGCAGGTTCTGCGACACCGCAGGCGTGGCGGAGTTCACCCACGGCTGCTTCTGAATTGCCGCCAGATCGTCATACTTCAGCGCCTGCTGATACTGCGGCTCGTCGTCACCAAAATCTTTGCCCGGATAGACGTCAATGGTATTAGTGCCGATGGCGCGGATATCGGCCAACACCAGCTGCTTGGCCGCGTCGCCCACCACCACGATCGATACCACCGAGGCGATACCGATAATGATGCCGAGCATCGTCAGCAGGGTGCGCATTTTGTTAGCCGCCATCGCCAGCCAGGCCATGGTCAGCGCTTCGCGAAAGCCGCTGGAGAACTGTCCCCAGCCGGTTGATGCCGGTAGCGCTTCTTTCGGCGCCGCAGCCCTGGACTCACGCGGCGGCGGGTTGCTGACCAGCTCGCCGTCGTGGATCTCAATAATGCGTTCTGCCTGCGCCGCCACCTGCGGATCGTGGGTAACGATAATCACCGTGTGCCCCCGATCGCGAAGCTGGTGCAGGATCGCCATCACCTCTTCGCCGGAATGGCTGTCAAGCGCGCCGGTCGGTTCATCCGCGAGGATCACCTGCCCGCCGTTCATCAGTGCCCGGGCAATACTCACGCGCTGCTGCTGGCCGCCGGACAGCTGCGACGGCTGGTACTCCACCCGCTCCGCCAGCCCCAGACGCGTCAGCAGCATCTGCGCGCGCTCAAGTCGCTTTTTCCGCTCAACGCCCGCATAGACCGCAGGCACTTCCACATTCTGGGCCGCGTTAAGGTGAGAAAGCAGATGGTAACGCTGGAAGATAAAGCCGAAGTGTTCCCGGCGCAGCTTCGCCAGCGCGTCGCCGTCCAGCGTGGAGACATCCGTCCCGGCCACGCGATAGGTCCCGCTGGTCGGTTTATCCAGGCAGCCGAGAATGTTCATCAGCGTCGATTTACCGGAACCCGACGCGCCGACAATCGCCACCATCTCGCCCGCCTCCACGCGCAGGGAGATGCCCTTCAGCACCTCCACCGGGCCGTCGCCTGACGGATAGCTGCGACGAATGTTATTTAGCTCAAGCAGCGCCGTCATTTAGCGGCTCCGGGCAGGCTTTCGCTGACAACAACCTCCTCGCCCTCTTCCAGTCCTTTCACCACCACCACGTCGGTGTCGTTGCGCGCGCCGATCACGACCTCGCGCTCGCGCGTTTCGCCGTTGCGCAGCACTTTCACTTTATAACGGCTCTCCCCGGCGGATTCACCCAGCGCAGAGAGCGGAATGGTCAGCACGTTCTTCACGCCGGTCAGCTGGATATGCACCTGTGCGGTCATGTCCAGACGCAGCACGCCCTGCGGGTTTGGCACCTCAAAGCGGGCATAGTAGAAGATAGCGTCGTTAACTTTTTCCGGCGTCGGCAGAATGTCCTTCAGCACGCCTTCGTAGCGCGTCTGCGGGTCGCCAAGCACCGTAAACCAGGCGTTCTGCCCCGGCTTAAGATGGATCACATCCGCCTCTGAGACCTGGGCTTTGACCAGCATGGTGCTCATGTCCGCCAGGGTCAGAATGTTCGGCGCCTGCTGCGCGGCAATCACCGTCTGGCCCTGCAGCGTGGTGATCTGGGTCACTTCACCCGCCATTGGCGCGACGATTTTGGTGTAGTCGAGGTTGGTTTTTGCCGTATCCAGCGAGGCCTGATTGCGTTTGATCTGCGCGTCAATCGTGCCAATTTGCGCCTGTTTCACCGCCAGTTCAGTGGCGGCAGTATCTAAATCCTGTTTCGAAATAGCCTGGGTTTTGGCCAGCGCCTGCTGACGGGTCAACGTTACCTGAGCCAGGTTACGTTCTGCCAGCGCCTGGGCACGCTGCGCGCGCAGCTCCATCAGCGTGGCTTCCACCTCGCGGATCTGGTTCTCAGCCTGCTCAGGATCGATAACGCCGAGCAGCTGGCCTTTTTTCACCTTGTCGCCAATCTCAACCGACAGCGTTTTCAGCTGGCCGCTGACCTGCGCTCCGACGTCAACCTTGCGCAGCGCGTCAAGCTTGCCCGTCGCGAGGACGTTTTGCTGCAGTTCGCCCGGGCGAACAATCAGCGTCTGATACTGCGGCACCGGCGCATTCAGCACCTGCCATAGCCAGTACCCACCGGCTAAAACCACGACCGCCAGCAGCAGAAACAGCGTTCTGCGTTTTCCCTTGAGGTTCATAAATATTCCAAATAAATGTTCTGGCAATGATAAGCGTTGATTCTAACTAAACGACTCTTCAACGAAAGCCCTGTTCTCCGAAATCGTCCTAATTTGTTTACGAGATGTTGACATTTCTCCTGCTGAAATAGCGATATTCCAAAAGGATCAGGATCTACCATGTCTTCTATCGTCGATACATCACTTTCAAACCTGCCGCAGCCAAAATCCGGCTGGCAGCTCTTCAAAAACCTGGCTTTCGGTGAGATCGCACCCGGGCTGGCATGGGAAAAACCCGCCTATCGACGCAAGTTCATGCTGCGCTCACTGGCGACACCGCTCAGCACCGCTCGACTGCTGTCTGATCTTGCGAAACATCCGCACCTGATGCAAATGCTCCAGGTTCAGCCTGGGCTGCCCTGCCGCCTTCATCGTCCGTGGTTAACGGTCAATATGGATCGACAGCATGTGCTGGAATCGCTGTCCTGGCACTATCAGATGATGTGCCGCCAGCTGCCGGCGACGCTGACAAAGGGTTACCTTTCAAAGCAGGGCGTGACTCTGCTGACCTTAACCGGAAAAGATGAACAGCAATTTACCGTCCGCCTGTGTGCCGACGCGTTTATGGATAAAGAGGGAGAAGCTACCCTCGTTTTCTGTGACAGTCAAAATACGGCGCTGGCGGAGATGACCTTTACGCTATGCCAGTTTGAGGGAAAATCGACGCTGTTCATTGGCGGCTTGCAGGGCGCAAAAGCGCATGTTCCCCATGAGCTGATCCAGGGAGCGACGAAAGCCTGCCACGGCCTGTTCCCGAAACGTCTGCTGGTCGAGGCCGCCATGACGCTCGGCGCCGCGTTCCCGGTAGAGCAGATTGTCGCCGTCAGTAACGATACCCATATTTATCGCAGCTGGCGCTACCGCAAGAAAAAAGAGGGCAAACTGTTGGCCGATTACGACAGTTTCTGGCTCTCCATCGGCGGTGAAAAGCAGGATAACGGTAATTTTATGCTGCCACTCGTCATGCCGCGTAAACCGATGGAAGAGATCGCCAGCAAAAAACGCTCCGAATATCGCCGCCGCTACGCGCTGCTGGATAGCCTGATTCAGCAGATGAAACAGGCGACCCAACGCTAATCCGCTTTCCCGCGTGCCAGCCACAGCACGCGGGAGAACATCTTCCGCAGCAGGGTCGGTACCGCCTCCACGCCCCGCCTGCCCGCTTCCGTCGCCACTTCAATGGCTAAATCCGGTTTTGACGAACGGTGAATGGCTTTGGCGATCACCCGCCGCATGTTCATCGGGACATCGACCGGCACCATGGCAATGCGGTGGAAGACGTCGTCGAACCCCTGACGATACATAAAGTGTTCCATGTCCATCGCGGGGAGCATGGTTAAATGGTCGCGCTCTTCCTCGCGCTCGTTATTCAGCAGGCTCCGCACGGTCGAGGCATATTTTTTACCCGCCTCATCACCGTCTACCAGAACGTGCCACTCGATCCCCATCCGGCGGGCGAATTTTATCAGCGGCTTTAATCCCGACTGGGCGAATTCGATTACCTTAATGCCTTCCGCATCAAAGTGGTGGCCGCACTGGCGCGCCAGCTCGTTGATGACCCAGGTTTCCGTTTCCCCCTCCACCAGCAGCCAGCAGCGGGCAAAGAGCGACGACGCCCGGTTAAAGCGAATATGAAACGCGATGCGCCGCCCGTCTTCCGCATTCAAACCGCCCGGCCCAAGCCGGAAAGCGGAGACGCGGGAGGATTCACGCACCAGGCGACAGACGTGTTCAACCGGCGTCAGCGATAATAACTCTCCGGAATTGGTGGTCGTAATGCGCTGGAGCGGCAGCAGGTTCAGCAGATGCCATGCCACGGAGAGCATGATGGGATGCAGGCGCGTTTCCGGGTCTTCCACCAGCAGCAGAGGCCGGGCGTCCCGGTCAAGGCGAACGGTGCCTTTGGCCTGCAGAAGCGTTGAAAACAGACCCAGCAAAATCACCCGATGGGTACGGCCGCCGGGCCGGTCGATCATCCGGTTAATGATGTCGAGATAACGCCAGCTTCGCTGCTCATCATGAGAGCGGCGGCGCATCAGACGGTGGCGCGACTCCGAGGTTCCCTGCTCGGAAAAATAGTGCTCCAGGAGTTGCACCATCGCGGACAGCCCCTGACGGATTTGTCCGTCGGTCAGATTCTGCGGACGCGACACCAGCTCTCTGGCCAGAAAATCCAGCTCGCGGGCGGTGACTTCCACTTCCGGCGTATTGGGTACGGTTCCGTTACGAATACGCCGCATAAAGCGCGCATCGCGCAGGCGTAACACCGGCGTCAGGCGGGTCAAGTGGCGGGCAAGATCGTCGATATTGTCGAGCGGGATCGGGTTGGCTTTCTCATCGAGAAAATCACGCAGGGTGAGTACCCCCTCGTTCTCCGCCATCTCGCCTTCAAGCCGATAGAAAATCCGGTGGAAACCGTCGTCGCACGGCACCCAGCAGGGTGACAGCGGGCGGAAGCGACGCACGCGGTGACGTCCGGGCTCGGATTCGCGGAACGTCAGGATGATATGCAGGTGCTTCTCGCGTCCCGTTACGTCGCCGGGCGGAAACCAGAAATCGTCGCGAACGAAGTGATACAGATCGTCTTCGGGCGAAAGCAATAGCGTCAATGCATCCAGCAGGCTGGACTTACCCCACGCGTTCTCGCCGATCAGGACGTTGTTCTGCTCCAGCTGCAGCGACAGGCGGTTAATACCGCGAAACCCGACAATTTCCACACGTTCGAGAAGCATAAATCCCCCGCGATATGATCACTTTTTCCTTCAAGTAATCAGCAGTATAGCGGGATGCAGACGGGCTTGACACTGCAATCCGCCTCCATATCCTGGCGGAAGCACGAAAAATTCAGAATTTATCCATCAGGTTTCATTTGAAATAACCCACATCTCACAAGATACTACCGCCCGCAAATTGGTCTATGCTCTATTTACCGCTGATTTGATCAAGGATTGACATCACATTGCCTTAAATCAAATTAATCGAATTTATTTAAGTGGCGAAGGGGTGTTGTTGGTTTTTAAAATACGGGCTCTTTGAGTCGTCATCCCTTTATGGCGATATATCCCGTGCGCGGGAAAGCGTGCGGAAAATTATTTGAGGTGGTTATGTTTAGAAAATTGGCAGCAGAATGCTTTGGTACATTCTGGCTGGTATTTGGTGGCTGCGGTAGCGCCGTTCTGGCAGCAGCATTCCCGGAATTAGGTATCGGTTTTGTCGGCGTCGCGCTGGCGTTTGGTTTAACCGTATTAACCATGGCATTTGCCGTGGGACATATTTCCGGCGGTCATTTTAACCCGGCAGTGACGTTAGGTTTATGGGCGGGCGGCCGTTTCCCGGCGAAAGACGTAATTGGCTACATTGTGGCGCAGGTAGTTGGCGGTATTATTGCGGCGGGCGTTCTGTACGTGATTGCCAGCGGTAAAGCCGGCTTCGACGCGGCGGCCAGCGGCTTTGCCTCTAACGGCTTCGGCGAACACTCTCCGGGCGGTTACTCCATGCTGTCTGCCATCGTGATTGAAATCGTGCTGACCGCCGGCTTCCTGCTGGTGATCCACGGCGCAACGGACAAACACGCGCCAGCCGGTTTTGCCCCGATTGCCATTGGTCTGGCGCTGACGCTTATCCACCTGATTTCTATTCCGGTCACCAACACCTCCGTTAACCCGGCACGCAGCACCGCCGTCGCCATCTTCCAGGGCGGCTGGGCGCTTGAGCAGCTGTGGCTGTTCTGGGTGATGCCAATTATCGGCGGTATCCTCGGTGGCGTGCTGTATCGCACCCTGCTGGAAAAACGCGATTAATCTTTCCTTCCGTCTCCACGTGGGAGAGGGCCGCGGTGAGGGCCACAGGCCGCACACCCCACATAGACACAAGCCGGGTAAGGCGTAGCCGCCACCCGGCTTTCTTTTGCCGCTTTACTGAACAGCCTTTATTGGGTAGTGTCACTGGCGCTTAACCGATACTCAAAAGGACCGGCTGTTCATGTTTTCAGGACTCCTCATCATTTTGCTGCCCTTGATCGTGGGCTATCTTATTCCGCTGCATCGTGAATCCGCATTAAGGCTCATTAATCGATTCCTGAGCTGGATTGTCTACGTTATTCTTTTCTTTATGGGGATTAGCCTGGCATTTCTGGACAACCTGTCGGCGAATTTACTCTCCATTCTCCATTATTCTGTCGTCACCGTGGTGGTTATTTTGCTGTGCAATATTGCCGCGCTGCTGTGGCTGGAACGCACTATTCCATGGAAAAATCACCATCATCAGGAAAAGCTCCCTTCTCGAATTGCAATGGCGCTTGAATCATTAAAATTATGCGGCGTCGTGGTGATCGGTTTTCTTCTTGGGCTGACAGGTTGGGCATTTTTACAGCACGCGACAGAGGCCAGTGAATATACGCTGATCTTCCTGCTGTTCCTGATTGGTATTCAGCTACGAAATAATGGCATGACGCTGAAACAAATTGTCCTGAACCGTCGGGGGATGATGGTTGCCGTTATGGTTGTCGCCAGTTCAATGGTGGCGGGCGTCATCAACGCCTTTATTCTCGATCTGCCGCTGAAAACCGGCCTGGCGATGGCATCCGGTTTTGGCTGGTATTCGCTCTCCGGTATTCTGCTGACCGAATCATTCGGCCCGGTGATCGGCAGCGCCGCCTTCTTTAACGATCTGGCGCGCGAGCTGATTGCCATCATGCTGATCCCGAGCCTGGTTCGCCGCAGTCGTTCTACCGCGCTGGGCCTGTGCGGCGCAACGTCGATGGACTTTACCCTGCCGGTACTACAACGCTCCGGAGGGCTGGAGATGGTGCCCGCGGCTATCGTGCACGGCTTTATTTTAAGCCTGCTGGTTCCGGTCCTGATGGCCTTCTTCTCTGCCTGATACTTCTTTGGCGGTAGGTTTCCTGCCGCAAAAATTGCGCTAAATCAATCTCCCTCTATTTTGTAGCAGAAAGCCCTTTTCTCCGTTCTGGCACAGGCATAACCTTAAACATGTATATTAAATATAACTTTAACAGGTGTGATTATGTTTTGTGTGCAATGTGAACAAACTATCCGTACCCCGGCAGGCAATGGCTGCTCTTACGCACAGGGTATGTGCGGCAAAACCGCAGAAACATCTGACCTGCAGGACCTGCTGATTGCCGCCCTGCAAGGCCTTTCCGCATGGGCGTTCAAAGCCCGCGAATACGGCATTGTCGACCACTACGTCGACAGCTTCGCCCCGCGCGCCTTCTTCTCCACGCTGACCAACGTTAACTTCGACTCTCCGCGCATTGTCGGCTACGCCCGCGAAGCGATTGCCCTGCGTGAAGCGCTGAAGGCACAGTGCCTGAAGGCCGACGCCAGCGCTCGCGTGGAAAACCCGATGTCTGAACTGCAGCTGGTCAGCGACGATCTCGGCGACCTCCAGCGTCAGGCGGCAGAGTTCACCCCGAATAAAGACAAAGCGGCGATTGGCGAGAACATTCTCGGCCTGCGCCTGCTGTGCCTGTACGGCCTGAAAGGCGCTGCGGCCTATATGGAACACGCGCACGTTCTGGGTCAGTACGACAATGAGATTTACGCCCAGTACCACAAAATCATGGCGTGGCTGGGTACCTGGCCTGCCGATATGAATGCCCTGCTGGAATGCTCAATGGAAATCGGCCAGATGAACTTCCGCGTGATGAGCATTCTTGACGCCGGTGAAACCAGCACCTACGGCCACCCGACGCCGACGCAGGTCAACGTCAAGGCAACCGAAGGCAAGTGCATTCTGATTTCCGGTCACGACCTGAAAGATCTCTACAACCTGCTGAAGCAAACCGAAGGCACCGGCGTTAACGTTTATACCCACGGCGAAATGCTGCCGGCACACGGCTACCCGGAACTGCGTAAATTTAAGCATCTGATCGGTAACTACGGCAGCGGCTGGCAGAACCAGCAGGTGGAGTTCGCCCGCTTCCCTGGCCCTATCGTGATGACCTCTAACTGCATCATCGACCCGACCGTCGGCGCGTACGATGACCGCATCTGGACCCGCAGCATCGTCGGCTGGCCGGGCGTGAGCCATCTTGAAGGTGACGATTTCGGTCCGGTTATCGCCCAGGCGCAGCAGATGGCGGGCTTCCCGTACCGCGAGATCCCACATCTCATCACCGTCGGATTTGGTCGTGAAACCCTGCTGGGTGCCGCTGATTCGCTGATCGATCTCGTCAGCCGTGAAAAGCTGCGCCACATCTTCCTCGTCGGCGGCTGCGACGGCGCGCGCGGCGAACGTAACTACTTCACCGATTTCGCCACCCGCGTGCCGGAAGACTGCCTGATCCTGACCCTGGCGTGCGGCAAATACCGTTTCAACAAGCTGGATTTCGGCGACATCGAAGGTCTGCCGCGCCTGATCGATGCGGGCCAGTGTAACGATGCTTACTCGGCCATCATTCTGGCGGTCACCCTGGCGGAGAAACTGGGCTGCGGCGTGAACGACCTTCCGCTGTCGCTGGTGCTGTCATGGTTTGAGCAGAAGGCGATTGTCATCCTGCTGACCCTGCTCTCTCTCGGCGTCACCAACATCGTGACCGGACCGACCGCGCCGGGCTTCCTGACGCCGGACCTGCTGGCCGTGCTGAACGAGAAATTCGGCCTGCGTTCCGTGACCAACGTTGAAGATGATATGAAACAGCTGCTGAGCGCGTAAGGAGTTATTCATGACCATGCCAACCTCACAATGTCCGTGGCGGATGCAGGTTCATCACATCCATCAGGAGACGCCGGATGTGTGGACGCTGTCGCTGCTGTGCCACGACTACTATCCGTACCGTGCAGGCCAGTATGCGCTGGTCAGTGTTCGCAATTCGGCGGATACGCTGCGCGCCTACACGATCTCCTCAACGCCGGGCGTGAGCGAGTACATTACGCTCACTATCCGTCGTATTGACGACGGCGCGGGCTCGCAGTGGCTGACGCGGGACGTCAAGCGCGGGGATTATATCTGGCTGTCTGACGCGCAGGGCGATTTCACCTGTGACGACAAAGCAGACGATAAATTCCTGCTGCTGGCGGCGGGCTGTGGCGTAACGCCGATTATGTCGATGCGCCGCTGGCTGGCGAAGAACCGCCCGCAGGCCGACGTGCAGGCGATCTTCAGCGTCCGTTCCCCGGAAGATGTGATTTTTGCCGGGGAGTGGCGTAATTATCCGGTGACGCTGGTGGCGGAGCACAACGCGACCCACGGCTTTGTGCCCGGTCGCCTGAGCCGCGAGCTCCTGCAAAGCGTGCCGGATATCGCGAACCGCACCGTGATGACCTGCGGCCCGGCGCCGTACATGGATATCGTGGAAAAAGAGGTGAAAGCGCTTGGCGTGACCCGCTTCTTCAAAGAGCAGTTCTTCACGCCGTTGGCGGAAGCCGCAACCAGCGGCGTTAAGTTCACCAAGCTGCAGCCTGCGCGGACCTTCTTTGGTCGCGTGGGAACCACGCTGCTGGAGGCGCTGGAAAGCAACAAGGTGCCGGTAGCGGCGGCCTGCCGCGCGGGCGTGTGCGGCTGCTGTAAGACGAAGGTGGTTTCCGGAGAGTATACCGTCACCAGCACCATGACGCTGTCCGATGCGGAAATTGCCGAGGGTTACGTGCTGGCGTGCTCGTGCCATCCGCAGGGCGATCTCGTCCTCGCATAAACGGTCAACTTTCGATCGTAGGCCCGGTAAGCGTCAACGCCACCGGGCTTTTTGTCGGGTGGCACTGCGTTTACCCGACCGACAACAACCCTACCGCCACGCGGGTGCTTTACCCAGCGCAAACCGCCCCGCCCCTAAAAACGCGATCGCCAGAGAGCCGATAAAGAAGTACACCAGGCTTTCAATCGCCCATGCGCCCACCTTATCAAGGGCGAGCGTTTCACCCATTCCCACCATCAGCCATGCCACAATCATCGTAAAGGCCAGCACCAGCGCGGCCGGACGCGTAAAGAGCCCGACAATAATCAGAACCGGTGCCACCACTTCTCCAACCAACACGCCGTAGGCGATAAATCCCGGTAGCCCTTTTTCCACAAGCATGCCGCTGATAAAGCCCACGCCGCCAAAAAGCTTGTGCAAACCATGAAAAAGCATCAGCCCGCCGACGGCAAGTCGTAACAAGAGTTTGCCAAGATCGTCGCACGATAGCTTTTCATTAACAGCAATTAACAATGATTTAACCATTTGAAATGATTCCTGTTTTCACCGAGGTATAACCAGATTATGCCGAATAATTGCGCGTGAAAAGCACCTTTTAATTAGGGGGAGATGACGGGCAATACGGAGACTTTCTTCTAAGCTTGTAAGCGATATCACAAAAAGGAGACGGACAACCATGAAACAAACCGTGGCTGCATATATTGCGAAAACGCTCGAACAGGCTGGCGTGAAACGTATCTGGGGCGTAACCGGCGATTCCCTGAACGGACTCAGCGACAGCCTCAATAAAATGAAGACTATCGAATGGATGCCTACCCGCCATGAAGAGGTTGCCGCCTTCGCCGCAGGCGCTGAAGCACAGCTCACGGGCGAACTGGCCGTGTGTGCGGGCTCATGTGGTCCCGGCAACCTGCATCTGATTAACGGGCTGTTCGACTGTCACCGTAACCACGTGCCGGTGCTGGCGATTGCCGCCCATATCCCCTCTTCCGAAATCGGCAGCGGCTATTTTCAGGAGACGCATCCGCAGGAGCTGTTCCGTGAATGCAGCCACTATTGCGAGCTGGTTTCATCCCCGGAGCAGATCCCGCAGGTGCTGGCGATCGCCATGCGCAAGGCCGTGCTGAACCGCGGCGTTTCTGTGGTCGTTATCCCGGGCGATGTGGCCCTCAAGGCCGCGCCGGAAGGGGCCAGCACCCACTGGTATCACGCCCCGCAGCCGGTGGTGACGCCTGCGGAAGAGGAGCTGAAAAAGCTGGCACAGCTGCTGCGTTACTCCAGCAATATCGCCCTGATGTGCGGCAGCGGCTGCGCGGGCGCGCACAAGGAGCTGCTTGAATTCGCCGGTAAGCTTAAGGCCCCTATTGTCCACGCCCTGCGCGGCAAAGAGCACGTCGAGTACGACAACCCCTTTGATGTGGGGATGACCGGTCTGATCGGTTTCTCCAGCGGCTTCCACACCATGATGAACGCCGACACGCTGATCCTGCTGGGTACCCAGTTCCCGTATCGCGCGTTCTACCCGACGGAAGCGAAAATCATTCAGATTGATATCAACCCGGCCAGCATCGGCGCGCACAGCAAGGTCGATATGGCGCTGGTGGGCGACACCAAATCCACCCTTGCCGCCCTGCTGCCGCTGCTGGAAGAAAAAACGGACCGCAAGTTCCTTGATAAAGCCCTGAGCGACTATCGCGACGCCCGCAAGGGGCTGGACGACCTCGCCAAACCGAGCGACAAAGCCATTCACCCGCAGTATCTGGCGCAGCAGATCAGCCATTTCGCTGACGACGATGCCATATTTACCTGCGACGTGGGCACGCCAACCGTCTGGGCGGCACGCTATCTGAAGATGAACGGAAAACGCCGCCTGCTCGGCTCGTTCAACCACGGTTCGATGGCCAACGCCATGCCGCAGGCGCTGGGCGCAAAAGCGACGGCGCCGGAGCGTCAGGTAGTTGCGATGTGCGGCGACGGCGGGTTCAGCATGCTGATGGGGGATTTCCTGTCGGTGGTGCAGATGAAGCTGCCGCTGAAAATTGTGGTTTTCAACAACAGCGTGCTGGGCTTCGTGGCGATGGAGATGAAGGCCGGAGGCTATCTCACGGACGGCACCGAGCTGCACGACACCAACTTCGCGCGCATCGCCGAAGCCTGCGGCATCACCGGTATCCGCGTGGAGAAAGCCTCCGAGGTGGATGAGGCCCTGCAGCGTGCGTTTTCCATCGACGGTCCGGTGCTGGTGGATGTCGTCGTCGCCAAAGAAGAGCTGGCGATCCCGCCGCAAATTAAGCTGGAACAGGCCAAAGGCTTTAGCCTGTATATGCTGCGCGCCATCATCAGCGGGCGCGGCGACGAGGTGATCGAACTGGCAAAAACCAACTGGCTCAGGTAAAACATTTCGCACGACCTCTTAAAATAAAGGGATGTGAAATGATTGATTTACGCAGTGATACCGTAACCCGCCCGAGCCGCGCCATGCTCGAAGAGATGATGGCCGCCCCGGTCGGGGACGACGTCTACGGCGATGACCCGACGGTTAACGAACTGCAGCGCTACGCGGCTGAACTGAGCGGCAAGGAGGCCGCGCTGTTCCTGCCGACCGGAACGCAGGCTAACCTGGTCGCGCTGCTCAGCCACTGCGAGCGCGGTGAAGAGTATATCGTCGGCCAGGGCGCGCATAACTATCTGTATGAAGCAGGCGGTGCCGCCGTGCTCGGCAGCATTCAGCCGCAGCCGATTGACGCCGCGCCGGACGGCTCCCTGCCGCTCGATAAAGTCGCGGCGAAAATCAAAGCCGACGATATTCACTTCGCCCGCAGCCGGCTGCTCAGCCTCGAAAACACCCACAACGGCAAAGTGCTGCCGCGCGAATACCTGAAAGCAGCGTGGGAATTCACCCGCGAGCGCCGGCTCGGCCTGCACGTTGACGGCGCGCGCATCTTTAATGCCGTCGTGGAGTACGGCTGCGAGCTGAAAGAGATTGCGCAATACTGCGACTCGTTCACCATCTGCCTTTCTAAAGGGCTGGGCACGCCGGTGGGCTCTCTGCTGGTGGGCAACGCGGACTACATCAAGCGCGCCAACCGCTGGCGTAAAATGACCGGCGGCGGCATGCGCCAGGCGGGTATTCTGGCGGCTGCCGGGCTGTATGCCCTGAAAAACAACGTGGCGCGCCTGAAGGACGATCACGACAACGCCGCGTGGATGGCGGCGCAGCTGCGCGAAATTGGCGCCGACGTGATGCGCCACGACACCAATATGCTGTTCGTCCGCGTGGGCGAGGATCGCGCCGCCGCGCTGGGCGAATTTATGAAAGCACGTGGCGTGCTGATCAACGCCTCACCCGTCGTGCGTCTGGTCATGCATCTCGACGTGAGCCGCGAGCAGCTGGTCGACGTGGTAAAACACTGGCAGGCGTTTTTACAGCGATAAGGAGCATCACGTGCCGCAACGCATTCTGGTGCTCGGCGCCAGCGGGTACATCGGTCAGCATCTCACCGCGGCGTTAAGCCAGCAGGGGCACCAGGTGCTGGCAGCGGCACGCAACACCGAACGCCTGCAAAAGCTTAGTTTGCCTGGCGTTACCTGCCACAGCGTTGACCTCAACTGGCCGAAGGAACTTCCCGCCCTGCTGGAAGGGGTCGACACGCTTTACTACCTGGTGCACAGCATGGGCGAAGGCGGGGATTTTATCGCCCACGAGCGGCAGGTGGCGATGAATGTCCGCGATGCCCTGCTGCAAACCCCGGTGAAGCAGGTCATTTTTTTAAGCTCGCTCCAGGCGCCCGAACGCGAGCAGTCCGATCACCTGCGCGCCCGCCAGCTGACGGCTGAAACCCTGCGCGGGGCGAATATACCCGTCACCGAACTGCGCGCCGGAATCATCGTCGGCGCAGGCTCCGCCGCCTTCGAAGTGATGCGCGATATGGTTTACAACCTGCCGGTGCTCACGCCGCCGCGCTGGGTGCGCTCGCGCACCACGCCGATTGCGCTGGAAAATTTACTGCATTATCTGGTGGCCCTGCTGGATCACCCGGCGGAGCAACACCGCGTGCTCGAGGCGGCAGGTCCTGAAGTGCTGAGCTATCAGGAGCAGTTCGAACATTTCATGCGCGTCAGCGGCCGCCGCCGCTGGCTGATCCCCATCCCCTTTCCGACCCGCTGGATTTCGGTGTGGTTTTTGAATGTGATCACCTCGGTGCCGCCGACGACCGCCAAAGCGCTGATCCAGGGGCTCAAACACGATTTACTGGCGGACGATCGCGAACTGCGGGCACTCATTCCCCAGGACCTGATCCGCTTTGATGATGCCGTGCGCAATACGCTGAAAGAAGAAGAGCAGCTGGTGAACTCCAGCGACTGGGGTTACGACGCCCAGGCGTTTGCCCGCTGGCGCCCGGAGTACGGCTATTACCCGAAACAGGCGGGCTGCACGGTGAAAACCCACGCCAGCCTGGCCGCGCTGTGGGAGGTGGTGAACCAGATTGGCGGCAAAGACGGTTATTTCTTCGGCAATATCCTCTGGCAAACGCGCGGGGCAATGGATCTGCTGGTGGGGCACAGGCTGGCAAAAGGCCGCCCGGCACGCCCGTATCTTGAGGTGGGCGATGCGGTCGACAGCTGGAAGGTCATCATCGTCGAGCCGGAAAAACAGCTGGCGATGCTGTTCGGCATGAAAGCCCCGGGGCTGGGTCGACTCTGCTTTACCCTCAAAGACAAAGGCGACCATCGCGAACTGGACGTCCGCGCCTGGTGGCATCCCCACGGAATGCCGGGTCTGTTCTACTGGCTGTTGATGATCCCTGCCCACCTGTTTATCTTCCGGGGAATGGCGAAACGCATTGCGCAACGGGCAGAACAAAAGACGGAAAAGATCTAAATAAAACTCTCTTTCTTTCACCTTTCCCATTGCATAGCGCCGTAATTCACGAAAGAATGCGCACGAAATTCTTTTCAACACAGTGGATAGCTATGAAGGTACTGGTTACCGGGGCGACCAGCGGCTTAGGCCGAAATGCGGTCGAATTTCTGCGCAACAAGGGCATCAGCGTCAGGGCTACCGGTCGCAACGAAGCGATGGGAAAACTGCTGCAAAAAATGGGCGCGGAGTTCGTCCATGCTGACCTGACGGAGCTGGTCTCCTCGCAGGCGAAAGTGATGCTCGCCGGTATCGACACGCTGTGGCACTGTTCCAGTTTTACCTCCCCATGGGGGACCCAGGAAGCCTTCGATCTCGCCAACGTGCGGGCCACCCGTCGTCTGGGTGAATGGGCCGTCGCCTGGGGCGTGCGCAACTTTATTCATATCTCGTCACCGTCGCTCTATTTCGACTATCACCACCATCGTGACGTGCAGGAAGATTTCCGTCCGGCTCGCTTCGCCTGCGAGTTTGCCCGCAGCAAGGCGGCCAGCGAAGAGGTGATTGACCTGCTGGCACAGTCGAACCCGCACACCCGTTTTACGGTCCTGCGTCCGCAGAGCCTGTTCGGGCCGCACGACAAAGTGTTTATTCCGCGCCTGGCGCAGATGATGCACCACTACGGCAGCGTGCTGCTGCCGCGCGGCGGCGATGCGCTGGTGGATATGACCTATTACGAAAACGCCGTCCACGCCATGTGGCTGGCAAGCCAGCCGGACTGCGATAAGCTCATCTCCGGTCGCGCCTACAACATCACGAACGGCGAACCCTGCACGCTGCGCAGCATTGTGCAGCGCTTAATTGACGAGCTGCAGATCGACTGCCGCATCCGTTCAGTCCCTTACCCAATGCTGGATATGATTGCCCGCAGCATGGAGCGTTTTGGCAGTAAATCGGCCAAAGAGCCTGCGCTGACGCATTACGGCGTATCGAAGCTTAACTTTGATTTCACGCTGGATATTTCGCGAGCGGAGAACGAGCTTGGGTACAAACCGATCGTGACGCTGGATGAAGGGATTACGCGTACGGCGGCGTGGCTGCGGGATCACGGGAAGCTTCATCGGTAGATCGGGTCCTGCATTTTTACGATGAGAAAAAAAACGGCAACCCGAAGGTTGCCGTTTGTCATTTTACTGTTTTGCTGATTACAGCGCAGTCCACGCGTCCTGCCATGCAATCCCTTTACCTGGCTCGTAGTAGGATGGCGCGTTATTGCACCAGCCGCTGTACGGATAAGGTTTGCACTGGAACAGCTGGCCGCGGTTGTTAACGATATCGCCCGCTTTCCATTTGGTTTTGGAGGTCCAGGTCGGGTAAGTCCCGGTCTGGCCGCCGTCGGTCTGCTTAGCCTGAACGTTCAGCGTATAGCTGGTGGTGCTGCTCAGCTCGCCGTCACTGACGGTCAGGTTGATCGGGTACTGCGTTGCCGCCGCCACTTCCGGTGCATTGAACGTAATAATCGCTTTATCTTCGCCGCTTACGGTCTGACCGTTCGGAGCCGTCCAGGTATAAGTCAGGTGGTTACCGTCTTCGTCAGTCGAGCCAGACGCGTTCAGAGAAACTGATTTACCCGCTTCAACCGCCCCCACCGGACCGGCGATTTTTGCTACCGGCGCATGGTTTACCGGCGCTGGCGTATTATCGTCCGGAGCCGGGGTGTTATCGTCCGGCACCGGCGTGGTATTGCCTTCGTCCGTTGGGTCGACAGGGGTCGGCGTTGGCGTTGGCGTGACGCTACCGCCGTCGGAAGTCCCGTCTTCACCCACCACATTGACGTTGAAGTAATGCTTCACGCATTTGGTGTAGTCACCCTCTTTAAAGGCGCTGAATGGCGTCTGGTAACCCACCAGCTGGCAAGAGTAGGTCTGGCCTGACGGGGTATCCGCGCTCCATCCCCAGTCCTGTTCCCAGTAGATCTTCAGCGCGCCGGCACCTCCTTCGTCGAACTGCTTCATGTTGGCGCAGCCCAGCACTTCATTAGACGGAACAGGCACCTTCAGGTAGTTGGCGAACTCTTTGTAGTATTTGATACGGTTTTGAGACTGGGCGATCTCAGTCGGGCCACCGCACTCCACGCCGCCGTTGATGATCTGCGTGGTCACGCCGAAGCCCGGTACCAGACCATTCGCCTTATCGTGATCGTTCGGCTGCCAGGTGCCGTCGATAACCTGCAGCATGCTCGGTTTTGGCGGCTGCGGGTAGGCGAAGAAGAAGATCGCGGAAGCAAGGTTCAGCCAGGTGTCCGCCACCAGCTCAGGTTTGTCCAGCAGTACGCGGACGTCGCCGTACATCGCTTCAGAGAATGGGCCGTAGTTGTAGTTATAGGAGAGCTGTTTCGCACCGCGACCAAAGTAGCTAACGAAATCGCCATCTTTGTCTTTACCGCACGGCCAGGTCTGACCCTGCCAGACATCCGGGTTACATTCGCCGTTATAGCCGCCCTTCTGACCTTCGCTCCAGCCCATCTCACGCACGTAAACCAGCGCCTGACGCCACTCGGCTTCCGGACGCCAGGACTCGTGGCCGCCGGTTTCCTGCGCGAAGTGCGCGAACATGGTTGCCAGAGACTTACGGCAGATGGCATCGCTGTTACGACCATCGGTATAGGTCTGGCACAGCGCCGGGAATTTACCCACCGCTTTCAGGAAGTTGCTGTACGTATATTCCGGCGCACGCAGCGGGAAGAGGTAATCCCAGTCGCTGGCCTTGATAATCCCTTCCACGCGCTTGACGTTTTCCGGATTTGTCGATTTACCCGGCTCAATTTGTTCCACCAGGCTGTTGTCCAGCGTGCGGATGGTTGACTTCACCGAAGCCATCAGCGGGAAGTTGGTCAACTCCTGCTCTTTCTTCTGCAGATCGCTGGCCTTAACCGTATAAGGTTCGCTGCTGGCCTGCAGCAGGGTTGCCTGAGCCATAAACGGTGCAACACATGCGCCCGCAATAAGAACACTGAGTAATGTCCTTTTGTTCATATTCAATGGTCCTCTTAATGATATTAAGGGTCTATAAAAGTTAATTTGTTTCGCGGTTTATTTATTAATCATTTAATAAATAAACCCGGGAGCAGTTTTCGTTTTATGAAGAACACCAGTCGGTACTCTTCAAAAAATAAAAATCAATAATAATAACGGTTACGGGTGCTACGTTTTAACTTCTGATATTTATTCCAGACCTTACGGGCATAGACCATGCGCTGCGCGAAATTCTCTTTTTTCAGTCCCGCGTTATAGGCACCGACCGCCTCCCAGTTATAGCCATAAATATTGATCATTCCGGATAATATCGATGCGCCAACCATAATCGAGGTACAGGGCTCGGTAATTAACCGGTACTCATTGATGCCCTTTCGCTCCAGCTCGGAAAAATGTGAGCTGTTAATCTGCATCAGGCCGACATCACGCGTGCCATCATGATTCAGTCCAATCGCATTGGGATTCATTCCCGATTCAACATTAGCAATGGCATATAACAGATAAGGATCCACATGATAATAACGCGCGGCTTTATCCCAGCAGTTGGCAAAGACGCTATGGCTTATTACCAGCAACAATAAAAATAACGTTTTCATTTTCAGTCCGGCTCTTTTTCATTGTCTCCTTACGCGGTTATTACTCTTTTCCTGATTTACGGTCCACGTCCGTCGCAGGACGTGGACCGTAATAGCGGGCAAGTTCCTTACCCGCATCGTGATGGCTGTGACTTACTGGCAGTCAGTCGCAGGGCCTTTTTTCACCCATACATCGCTGCTATCTGGTTTATCACCCTTCGTCCACCATTTGGCGGTGTAGGTGTAACCGTTGTAGGTCGTGGTGTCGCCGCCGTTATAGACCACGTCGGAGCGCCAGTTGAATTTCACCTGACTGACCAGCTCCCATGCATCCACGCCGAAGCCCGGCTGGTTGCCCTGAGTCCAGTATTTTGCTTTCCAGACCAGGTTGTCGAAGCTGACGGTATTCCCGGCGTTGTAAACCTTGCTTGCGCTCCAGGCAGCATACTTACTGGCATTGGCGTCAACAGGGTTATCGCAGCTATTGGTGGCAGAACCTTCGTCAGACGGCGTGTTACCTTCATCGGATGGGGTGTTACCTTCGTCAGACGGCGTGTTGCCTTCATCGGCAGGGGTGTTACCTTCGTCAGACGGCGTGTTGCCTTCATCGGAAGGGGTATTGCCTTCGTCAGACGGCGTTTCAGCCGCTTTAGGCGTTACCGTCACCTGGACGTTAGTCTGTACGCTGGACTTGCCATCGCTTACCACCACGGTCAGCGTGTAAGTTGATTCCGTGTCCACGTCCGGCGCGGTGATGTTCAGGTTCGCGGTATCCGCGCCTGTCGCCTGCATATTCGCAGGAACGCTCCAGGAGTAGGTCAGCGCGTCGCCATCTGGATCGCTCGCCTGCGCGTGCAGAGAGTAGCTCTGGCCCGCTTCCAGCGTCACGGCTTCCATCTGGTTCACGACCGGCGCCTGGTTTGCTTTCGGCGCTTTGTTCACGACCTGGACGTCAGCGGTGCTGCTCAACCCTTTCGCGTCAGTAACCGTCAGGCGGAACGCCAGAGTCTGGTTACTGGTGACAGCGGCAACGTTAAAGGTCGCTTTCGCTTTGGTGCTGTTGGTGATGGTCACGGATGGACCAGAGATCTGCGTCCACTTGTAGGTGATGGCATCGCCATCCGGATCGGTGGAAGCCGAGCCATCCAGCGTCACCGTCGCCGGACCGGTTACGCTCTGGTCAGCGGCAGTCGCCACAGGCGCATGGTTGGTTACTACCGGATCAACCGGCGCAGCGCCGCCGCCCGTCAGGCTTTCATTCATCGCGTTCAGAATGTCTCCGGTATCGGAGTCGATGGACCAGGCAAACAGACCGCCCAGATTTTTCGCCAGCACATACTGACCTTTCGCCGTTGCGGAACGCGCGTCTTCATAGGTGATCAGATCGCCGGTGGTTTTGTTAAACAGATACGGCGCTTCAGCGGTGGCATCATAGTTGTATTCCCAGCCCGCTTTGCCTTTGTACTCGTTAACGATCTGACGATAGTCAACCACGCCCGGCTCCCAGGTCCCTTTCACCATGCCCGTTGCCGTGCCGGTGAACGGGTTGTTATTGCTGTAACCGTGAACGCCGGTCCAGCCGCGACCGTACATGGCCGTCCCCACGACAATTTTGCCGGGCTGTACGCCCTGTGCCAGCAGCGCATTCACGCCGTTTTCGGTGGTGTAATTAGTATCCGGTTTGTTCGCCGGCGCACGCAGTGCCGCCTGATGACCCAGATCGGTGTTGCTCCAGCCGCCGTAGAAGTCGTAGCTCATCAGGAAGATATGATCCATGTACTGCTGGGCAGCGGTGTAATCAACGTCTTCAATTTTGTCGCTGCCTGAACCGATTGCTGAGGTCAGTTCAAAGGTACGGCCGGTTTCGGCTGACAGTTCATTCATCATGGTGCGCAGTTCGCGCATCAGTGCGGTATACGTCTCTTTATCCTGCTGCGGGTTGCCCAGCGTTTCGTTCTGACCGCCGCCGCCAGGGAATTCCCAGTCGATGTCTACGCCGTCGAAGAATTTCCAGGTTTTCAGGAAATCTTTTACGGACGCGACGAAGCGCGCGCGGATCGCCGGGTCGTGCATTTTGAAGAACGGGTCAGACAGCGTCCAGCCACCGATAGACGGCAGCACTTTCAGCCCTGGATTGGCTTTCTTCATCGCCATCAGCTGGCCGAAGTTGCCTTTGTAGGGGTCGTCCCAGTTGCTGACGCCAGCCTGAGGTTTCTGCAGGGCGGCCCAGGGGTCGTGAATCGCCACCTGGAAGTCCTGACGGCCCGCACAGGCGCGTTTCAGCGCTTCGAAGCTGTTACCGCCTTCGATGGTTTTCAGGCTGTCGTTGATGCCATCGCCGCCGCAGATCGGAATGAAGCCGTACAGAATGTGGTTGAGGTTGGCGGCCGGGATTTTATCCACCGGGAAGTTACGGTCGTAAACACCCCACTCAGGGAAATAGGCACCGACCACTTTATCGGTGTGCTTAGAGAGGGTTTTATTATTTTCCTGCATGGTGGTGTTGAGTGGCAGCAGATGGCTACCGTCGGTATCCGCGACGATAATCAGTTTGCTGGCGCTGGTGCTGCAGCCGCTGGCATTACAGAGTTCAACCGTTTCCTGATAGCGACCGCCTTTCGTCACTTTAAATGTTGCCGTACCGGACATGCTGCCTGCGCCGGTCCAGACGGTTTTGCCGTCGAGCAGCACTTTCGCTGACGTCGGCGCCGCGCCGTTCCAGACGTCCCACTGCACTTTAACATCGGCGCCATCATGGACTTTGACGAGGCTGTTGTAGGCAGAAGCAGACTGATCAACTTCGACAATGGCAAATTTATCATTCCCACTGGCGATAGTTGCTTTACCTGGCACAGCTGCGAACACCGGGCTTGCAGCCGCTGCAACGAAGAGTGCCAGATATTTAGGCTTCAGAAATTTCATTATTTGATCCTGATAATACGATTTGTGAAATTAAATACCCATGCTTATCCATTAAACATGGACGAACGTTATTTACTGATAAATTAATCGTGAACGTTTCTGGTTCGCGAAAGAGCTGTTTTTTATTGCGCGGAACATTCCTCCACTCATAAAACCTTCGGCAAATGTTTTATTGCGGAGAGAAGAATACAGTGGGGAATTTATTTTATCCTTTCATTCCCCCGATGAAAAAACTTCAAAAAAAACTTGACTGCATTATTTAAAAGATGGAATGCGAAGTTTGCGCGATAAATACAACCAGCCCGGAAAAAGCAATATAGGGACCAAAGGAAATAAGATTATTTTTATTCTCAAAGGGCTTTAACAGGCAATGCATGATAATGCCCCCCAGCGCTGCGATCAGCACAATAGAGGGTAACGCCTGCCAGCCGCACCAGGCGCCCAGCGCCGCCAGCAGCTTAAAATCACCATAGCCTAATCCTTCCCGCCCGGTCAGCAGGCGGAATGCCCAGTAAACCAGCCAGAGCGACAGATATCCCGCCACTGCGCCGTAGATAGCATCGGTCAGCGGTAGCGTAAGGAACAGGGCATGAAACATCAGCCCCGTCCACAGCAGCGGCTGGGTCAGGCAGTCCGGCAGCAGCATATGGCGCGCGTCGATCACCACCAGCGGCAGCAGCAGACTCCACATCAACCACAGCGCGATCAGCGCCGTAAACGAGGGTGCCAGCATGGCGCTGGCGGCAAAGAAGAGAGCGCTACAGACTTCCACCAGCAGCAGCCGCAGCGGAATCGCGCTATGGCAGTGGCGGCAGCGACCGCGCAGCGCGCACCAGCTAATGATGGGAATATTTTCCCACGCGCTCAGGGCGTGGCGGCATTCCGGGCAGTGAGAGGCGGGAAAGAGCAGATTGCCTGCTCCCTCTTCTTCCATTACCAGCGGCGGAATACGCTCCGCCACTACGCCCAGGAAACTGCCGAGGATCGCGCCCAGCGCTCCGCTCATCACGCACAGACCCGGCAGATTCGCCTGCTGCAACAGCATTAGCGGGTTCATGCGCTTTTCGCCCAGCTCAGCGTAATGTGCGCTTTCACGTCACTCTGACGATCCACCGGCGTTAACGCGAGTTTCTCCAGATGGATACCGGAAGAGACGTTCATCTCACGCAGCCAGTTTTGCAGGGCAAAAACGTTTACGCGCTCGACATCAAAGGTCAGCGACTGCTCTTGCTGACGCACGTCTGTCAACGCGACGTGCACGACTTTGGCACTTTCTTCCACCACGCTGCGCGGGTTCGGGGTATTGACGATTCTGGACTGGAGATGGTTCTTATCAATTTCCTGGCGCATCCAGTTCAGCGTCTGCTTTTGCTTAAATAACACGGCCTCGTTATTTTTGATCAGCGTATCGAGCGGCATCATCGCGCCGTAATACACCATCGCACAGCAGAGCGCCCCGCCGCAGAGTTTAAATAAATTACGCTCGCGTGGACTGTAATTTTGCCAGCGGTTTTTTAACTGGGCTATTTGCGTTTTCATTTATAGCTCCCGGTAATAATGGCGGTATAAGGCGCCTCGCCGGAAATCGGCTGCATCGTAAATTCAAAAGTTTCGGCGCTGCGGGCGACAAAATCCTGCAGGGTTTGTTTATCCATGGATTTCACATTCAACGTCAGCTGATTTTGCGTTTCGTCATATTCCACGCTGTTGATCTCCAGAGACGGCAATGACTGCCTGATTTGATTCAGCGCTTCGAGCTGCAGGAAGACTCCTTTCTTCGCCTTGCTGATATTTTGCCCGACGTAGTACTTCAGGTTGCTGGTCTGGCGCAGGGTCGGGAAATAGTGCTGCGCTACGGTGGTCATCTCCCGGCGGATCTCGTTTTGCTGATGAGCGAGCGTCCACGCCATACCAACGCGGGGGCCGATCAGCAGGCCGACGCAAAGCAGCGCCGCCGCCGCGAGGGCCGTTTTCGCGTGGCGAAAACGCGGACCGCTGGCGCTGCGCCCGGAAAACTCCCCGTGCAGCATGTTGATACGACAGCCCTGCCACTGGGGCTGGATCAGCACCAGCGGATGCTGCCACGCCAGCCGTTCATCCACCTGTACCTCCTGCGGCACATCGCCGTAGCAGCACACCTCACCCGCCGGGCATTTACTCAACAGCAGCGGCAGCAGAACCGCATCGGCTTCGCCTGCGCTGCCGGGGGAAAAACGCAGCCAGTAGCTCTCCTCCAGGCTCACCAGCGTCGTGCCTCCTGCGCTCACCGGCAGCAGCCAGGCATCCGGCAGCGCCTGGACCACCGCGAGCCCCGCCTGAGCAAACAGCGCAAGCCAGTGGCGCAGACGTGCAGCGTCGATGGCCACGGCATCCACCTCCGACCCCTTTTTGTTCAGCACCGTCCAGTGCAGCGTCTCCACCTCGCCGAGCAGCGTCTCTTCCGCCATCCACGAGAACTGCGCCGTCTGGGCGGAAAGCCCTTTTTTCGGCAGGGTAAAATGACGAAAGATCGTCTCGCTCGCCGGCAGCAGCAGGCACACCTGCTGAGAAAGCGGATGACAGGAAAGTTCGCTCAGCGTGCTCCAGCCCGTCAAAGATTCCACCCGATCGCTGCCGGATTCACACCACCAGATTTTGCCGTCCTCACGGGTGTCGGGACGAATAAAAAGCACCTTTTTCATTATCTTCTACTTATCTTATTCAACCATTCGGTAGCGGCGTTGCCAGGTCACGACCCTGCCCGCCTCACTGTCAACGTGAAGCTGGCTCACAACGCGCAGCGTTAAATCATCGGTATTGCCGGTGGTATCCACCCGAAAATAGCGACTGTTGACTGCAACCCTGTCCTGAATCTGCGCCAGGATATCTTTGGTCTGCGGATAGTTGCTCTCCAGCACTTTGCTGAATGCCTCCAGCGACGCCCACCCCTCATCCGGGCGTGAATCGATCAGGCGGGCAGCGTCGTCCGTGTTTAACACGCCGGTAAAAACCGCCGCCAGCAGCGGCGCCTGTTCGCGCGTTAAGGTATTCACATTTATGGTGCCATCCGTATCCGGCAAGGCGCACAGCAGCCTGCTGACCTTCGGCCACGCAGCCTGCGGAAAGGCGGGCAGCAGTCTGATTTCATTGATGGTGCGCATCATTTGATTCGCCGGACCGCGGGCGGGCGTCACGCTCGCCCAGTCATCAGCCTCCTGGCCCTGTTTCGCCGTCACGTCGTCGGCGTCGAGATAATCCACCAGCTGCTGGTAAATCTCTTCTGCCGCCAGCGTACCGACGCCACTTTCAGCCAGCAGTTGTTCAATAATCTGCTCTTTGACCGGTTTTTCCGACAGCGCAGTTGGGTCGGCCGGGGCCGCTGGCGCCGCGTCACCGGCCAGCAGACTATTGACGTTAAAGCAGGTCCGGGCATCCTCCACCTGACTCACCACGGTGTAATTATCCCCGTGGGTTTCCAGCGGCTGCGCCCAGTCACCTTGCGGCGACAGCCCCGCCCCTTCTGAACTGGCCGCTTTCTGCAATACGTTTTCCAGTACCTTCTGTTGGCGGGCAATGGCCCAGCGCAGCGTCTGCTGGCTGACCTGGTAATGCGTTTTTTGCAGGTGGCGACAGAACTGCTGACTGATCTTCGCCGCCAGGGTGGACATCATCACCAGCAGGATCAGCACCACCAGCAGCGCCACGCCACGCTCTTTTCGCGCTGTTTTGCCGCTCATGAACTCACTCCTGGCTCTACTGTCGTATCGGGCAGCGGGGTTGTTACGGGCTGGGCCGCATTCTCCGCTGCCGGCTGCGCCGGGTCCGCATTCGTCTCTTTTGGCGCGGTCTGGATCTCAGGCATATCGCCGGGAGTGATAAAAACCCAGCGCCAGGTTTCGCCGTTTTCCATGGTCAGATTCAGCTCAACGCCATCAGGCTGATGGGCGATGTCGGTCCATTTTTCCTGCCAGCCTTCGTGCCAGAAGCGCCATTTCATCTCTTTCACATCGCTCAAAATCGGCACTTCTTCCGGCTGCGCGCTGGCGGGACCGTCGATAGCAGCCCAGACGTTGCGCCACAGGCGCTTGTCCTTTAACGTCCAGCGCACCCGCTCCAGCTGCACCTGGCCGCTGATGCCGTTCAGGGTTGTCAGTTCCAGACCATTCTGCTGCTGAACGAACACCTCGCCGCTGTTGCGCGGCGCGCGCGCCTGCTGCTGGTAAAAGTCACGCGAGAGGAGGTTGTACGTGCGCTGAAGCGCCGTCACTTTTGTCGACGCCTCGTCGCTGGCCGTCGAGGTGCGCATCGCGCCGTCGAGAGTTTGCCAGGCGAGAATGCCGATCACCGCGAAGATGGCCAGCGCAATCATAATTTCCAGCAGGGTAAAGCCCTGCTGACGCTGCACCTTACTCACGATCCACCTCCGGTTCGGCGAGCTGAAGCGCCACCACCGGTTGCGCATCGCTTGCTTCGCTGTAAACCCGTACCTCATCGGCAAAGGTATTTTCGGCGGTTTTCACCCGCTGGATATGCCAGGTCCAGGTTTGTCCGCCCATGGTTTCGGTACCCACCTGCTCGGCGTCCGGGAAATCGGTCTGAGCCAGCTGCGCCTGCGCCAGCTGATTTTCCGCCACCCAGCCGGCCTGCAGCGTTTCCGACAGGCTGTGGGTAAAGCGCACGTTCAGGGTGACGGAGTTCATCAGCGCCAGCGCCGCGGTGGAGAAAATCACCAGCGCCACCATCACTTCCAGCAGGGTCATCCCCTGCTCTTTGGTTTTGCGTTTAGTCATCGTTTTCCACCACCACGGGAACAGAGCCCTGTGACGTCACGTGAAAGCGCTGCTTTTTATCTAGGCTTTCGAGGCTGAGCGTGAAGCGGCTAAGCTCGCCGTCCGGCAAAAAAATGATTTGCGGTTCATCGTCCAGCGTGGCCGCCAGCGTTCGCGATGAGAGGGAGACATGCATCTCCTCAGGAAACTCGCCGCGGGTGGCGATCCGCCCCGACTTTAACGGAGCCCAGTGGCGCTCGCCGTTATTTACAACCTGCGTCACCAGTTCAAATTCTGACGAGGTCATCACCAGCCCGACAATATTTCCGTCCATTACCGCACGGTCAGAACCATATTCAACGAGGGATTTTAGCTGCTGACCAAATGTATCTGCGCCGCTGCGTGATGAAATGGTGGTGACCACCATCATGGCGCTCAGGGCGAATATCACCAGCGCCACGATAATTTCCAGCAGGGTAAATCCACGTTGCTTATTCATTACTTATCTTTTTTATCAAAAGACCAGTTGCTGATATCGTCGGCAGTATTCGCTTCTGCATCCGGACCGGCTGAGAAAATATCGACAGCGCCATGCTCACCCGGGCTAACCAGAATATAGTCATTGCCCCACGGGTCCTGCGGCAGGCGGCGAATATAGCCATCGTCACGGTAGCCTTTCGGAATAGGCGCAATCTCAGGTTTGGTCACCAGCGCCTGCAGCCCCTGCTCGGTGGTCGGATAGCGATGGTTGTCGAGTTTGTACATATCCAGCGAACCTTCCAGCGCCACAATATCGCTGGTCGCTTTCTGAATATCGGCTTTTTCTTTATTGCCCATTAAATTAGGCACGACCATACTGGCCAGCACGCCGAGAATAACGATAACTACCATTAATTCGAGCAGCGTGAACCCCGCCTGACGTTTCAGGCTATTTTTTTTCAAAGACATGATTAACCCACCATATTATTAAGTTGAAGAAGCGGTTGTAATATTGAAAGAACGATAAATAAAACAACGGTCGCCATAGTTACTACCAGTGCCGGTTCAAATACCGACAGCGTTAACGTAATTCGATGCTGTAATGCAGATTCCTGGTTTTCCGCCGCACGATCCATCAACGAGCCCAGCTCGCCGCTCTCCTCCCCGGAGGCCACCATGTAGAGCATGGTGGGTGGGAAAATTCTCGCCTGTTCCAGCGCGTTGTAGAGGGATGCCCCCTGGCGCACGGTGTCCGCCGCCTGCTCAAGCACCTGCCGGGCATAGAGGTTTTCAATCCCGTCCATCGCAATGTACATCCCCTCCAGCAGCGGAACGCTGCTGGCCTGCAAAATACTCAGCGTACGGATGTAGCGCGCGCTGTTGATGGCGCAGACCAGTTTTTTCAGCGGCGACTTTAGCAACAGCCACCGATGATAAACAAACCGGTTCTTTTCTTTTTTTATCCAAAATTTAAAGCTCGCCGACGCCCCGAACAGGCCGCCGGCGATAACGATGCCCCAGGCCTGTAGAAAGTCGCTCACCGCAATCAGCGTGCGGGTGGTCACCGGCAGCTCTTGTTTCATGTGGGTGAACTGGTCGATGACCTGCGGCACCACGGCGACCAGCAGAATGGAGATCACCGCGATCGCCACCACCGTCAGGGTGATGGGGTAGACCATCGCCTGGGTGAGCTTGCTTTTCATCTTCTGGCGCTGCTCGTTGTACTCGGCGAGCTTTTCCAGCACGCCGCCGAGATGACCGGTCTTTTCACCGGCCATCACCAGAGTGCAGTAGAGCTTGTCGAAGCTGCGCGGAAACTGGCTGAAGGCGTCGAACAACGTATGTCCTTCCACAATTTTGTCGCGGATCTCGGTCACCATCGCCGCCAGGGTTTTATCTTCCGTCTGCTTCGCAATCGCCTTCAGCGCACTCTCCAGCGGCAGCGCGGCATTGACCAGCGTCGCGAGCTGTCGGGTAAACATCGACAGCACCGGAATCGACAGTTTTGCCCCTTTACGGGCGTTTTTTCCCGCCGCCGGATCGCTGGTCGGCGCAATGTTCACCGGCATCAGCTTCTGTTCGCGCAGCATCTGGCGCACCTGCTTTGGCCCTTCGGCCTGAAGGGTGCCGCGCTGGGTTTTCCCCGCAGCGTCCGTCGCGGACCACGCATACCAGGCCATTACGCATCCCCCCCGCGCTCGGCGGTGACGCGCATCACTTCTTCCAGCGAGGTCACGCCGGAGATCACCTTCAGCAGACCGTTTTCACGCAGGCTGTAGGCCTCTTTGAAAAGCTGCGTTTCGATGGACATCTCATCTTTGTCTTCATGGATCGCACGGCGCATGGCGCTGTCGACCACCAGAAATTCATGGATGCCTGCGCGTCCCTGGTAGCCGCTCTGGCGACACTGTTCACAGCCCACGGCGCGATAAATCGCTTTCGGCGGCGTTTCCATAAAGGTGAATAGCGCTTTCTCATTGTCATCCAGCGGACTGGTCGTGCGGCAGTGCGGACACAGCCGACGCACCAGACGCTGGGCAATGACGCCAAGCAGCGACGAACCAATTAAAAATGACTCTAGCCCCATATCACGCAGACGGGTAATGGCGCCCGCGGCACTGTTGGTGTGCAGCGTGGACATCACCAGGTGACCGGTGAGCGAGGCCTGTACCGCGATTTGCGCGGTTTCACCGTCACGAATTTCCCCGATCATCACCACGTCCGGGTCCTGGCGCAGAATGGCGCGCAGTCCGCGCGCAAAGGTCATGTCCACGCGCGGGTTGACCTGGGTCTGCCCTACCCCTTCAAGTTCATACTCGATCGGATCTTCCACGGTCAGAATGTTGCGTTCATGGCCGTTAAGCGCCGACAGCAGCGCGTACAGGGTGGTACTTTTCCCCGAACCGGTCGGGCCGGTCACCAGGATGATGCCGTGCGGACGTTCAATCAGTCCCTTTAACTTCACCAGCTCTTCGTCAATCAGACCGAGCTTGTTGATGTCCGGCTTAAGGTTGCTTTTGTCCAGCAGACGCATCACCACGCGTTCGCCGTACTGAGACGGAATAGTGGAGACACGCACGTCAATAGCCTTACGACCAATGCGCAGGGAGATACGGCCGTCCTGTGGGAGACGTTTTTCGGCGATGTCCAGTTTGGACATCACTTTGATACGCGACACCAGCAGCGGCGCGAGCTTGCGCGCCGGCTGCAGCACCGGACGCAGCACGCCGTCAACGCGAAAACGAATGCTCAGGGTGCGCTCGAAGGTCTCGATATGAATATCGGAGGCCCCCTCTTTCACCGCTTCACCCATAATGGCGTTGATCAGGCGGATCACCGGCGAGTTCTCGTCGTTATCCAGCAGATCTTCGTTGTCAGGGATCTCCTCGGTTAACGCCATCAGGTCAATATCGGCGTCCATGTCGTCCACCAGCTGCTGCGAGACGCCGCTGTTCTGCTGCCAGATGTTGGTCAGCAGTTCGTCAAACGCTTCCGCCGTCAGGATCGTCGGGGCATAGGAGCGCCCCAGCACGCGGCGCATCTCCAGCAGGGCATACGCCTGCGCATCCTCGCGGATATAAACCTCGTCGTTATAGAACAGGACCCCGTTCTCTTTCGCCCAGGTGCTGGTACAGAGCGCATTACTCATCTCGGTCATGTCGCTTGCGCCTTACTCTTTAAACGGGTTGCGGGTCGACACCGGCGCACTGGCGCTCACTGGCGCGGCGTGGCTCTGGGACGGATAGGCTGGCAGCATCGGTGAATCAGCATTCTCTACGATGCCCAGCTTGTGCTCTTCCATACGCTGCTGTTGACGCGCCTGGATCTGATCGTATTTCTCTTTCGACGCCGCGCCGTAGTTGTCATCGTCGCGCAGTACGGTGGTGTGAATAAACACCATCAGGTTACGTTTGGCGCTGTCCTGGGAGGTATAGCGGAACAGCTGACCCACCACCGGAATATCACCCAGCAGCGGCACTTTCGAGACCGACTGTTTGGTGACGTTTTCCATCAGGCCGCCCAGCACCACCGTCTGCCCGCTGTGGACCATCACTTCGTTGTTGATGGTGCGGGTGTTGAACGTTGGGCCCAGGCTGGCATCGGCCGTCGAGGTGTTATCCACGCTGGAAACTTCCTGCTCGATCTTCAGATGGATCATGTCGCCATCGTTGATCTGCGGTACGATTTTCAGCTTCGTACCAACGGTTTTACGTTCCACCGAGTTAAACACGTTATCGCCGCTGGTGGTCTGCGAACCGGAGAGTACCGGCACGTCCTGACCGACGTTGAACGACGCCTCTTTGTTATCCAGCGTCACCACGCTCGGCGTCGACAGAATGTCGTTTTTACCGTTAGTGGACAGCGCCGTCATCAGCGCGCCAAAATCGCCGTTAAAGAAACCGGTCGCCAGGCCCGTATAGCTGCCAATGACTTTTGACTTCTTGATCTGGCTGATCGGCAGGCCGGTCGAGCCAAACTGAACCCCACCGTGTTTACCGGTCCACTGCACGCCCAGATCCAGACCGTTACCGTCCTGAACTTCGGCGATGATCGCCTCCACCAGCACCTGCGGACGGCGGATATCCAGCTTGTCGATCACTTTTTCCAGTGAATTCATGACGTTTGGCTGGGCGGTGATCACCAGCGAATTGGTAGACTCGTCGGCGGTAATATTCAGGTCGCCTGCCATCGGCGCGGCTTTGCTCTTGCCGCCGCCCGCTTTATCTTTCAGTTGCTCGCCGATCCCCGTCAGCACCGGCACCACTTTGCTGGCGTTGGCGTATTTCAGGTAGAAGACGCGGGTGTTGCCCTCGTTGTTCTGCTCGCGATCGAGCTGGGAGATCAGCATCCGGGTGCGCTGACGCGCGTCCGGGCTGCCGCTGATCACCAGGCTGTTGGTTTCGTCGTCGGCGACCACTTTGGTCGCCAGCTGCGGGGCGTTTTGCCCTTTCTGCTCTTCGTTGTTGAGGTTGTTCAACATGTCAGAAAGATCTTTGGCAGAGGCAAAACGCAGCGGCACGATTTCACGGCGCTGGACGCCGCTTTGATCCACACGCTGCACCAGATCCACCAGGCGGTTAACCACCGAGGCTTTGCCGGTTAACAGCAGCACGTTTGACGGTTCAAAATGGACCACGTTGCCGATGCCGGAGGCGTCGTTCAGCTGACGCAGCAGGGGAGCCAGCTCACGTACCGGGACGTTCTCCATCCGCACCACGCGGGTGATAATTTCGTCACCTTTGCCGGGGTTTTTGCTGTCGGCAATCGGTGCGCCCGACATGCGGGCCACCGAAGAGCGCACGACTTTCACCATCCCGTTATCCATCGGGATCACCGACAGACCATAGAGATCCAGCACGCTCAGGAAGAACTGGTAATATTCATCTTCCGTCAGTACGTTGTAGGTGCGAACCGACACCGTTCCCTGAACGGAAGGATCGACCAGAATGGTTTTATTAAGGTTACGCCCGACGGTATCGATAAATTCGCGGACATCGGTATTTTTGAAACTGGCGCTAAAGTTCGCCGCGAACAGCGAACCTGAATATAACGACAATGCGGTCAGCGCTACGCACGCCCATGGAAATTTCTTCATGTCTGTACACTTATTAATTGTTTAGAACATTGACCCGAATATTTTCAAGGTGAGCGTGACGCCGAATAATGACATCCGCTTCTTTCATTTTTGACCAGCGGGCAACGATCTCTTTTGCCTGCGCCTCTTTAGTCATATCCACATCGTCAACTTTTACCACCACATCACCTTTTTCCAGGCCAGCATGGCTGTAGAAAGACGACGCATTGCGTGGATTAATGTTGTAGCCTTCCAGCTGGCCTTTTTCGATTAACGGTTTTAACACCAGATAATCATCCAGATGCAGATTATCCAACCCTGCATCTTTCTTCGATTTGGTTGCCGGGGCGCTATCCACGCCGCCTTTGAAATAGTCTGGCTTGTTAAGTGAAATAACCTGCGGCGCGCCTTCATAATTCACCACCACATTATCGGCATGAATTTCGGCAATATAGGCATTGTCAAAACCGGCGAGCATTTCGCCCTCGCGATAGCTCTTTTGTCCGGCGGGGGTTTTTATCACCGCAAAGGACAGCCAGGCTTCATCGCTGCTGAGAATACCTTCGATTTCCGCACTGAGCGGCGTTTTCACCGCCGCTGGCTGTTGCGCCGGCATTACCGCCGGCGTAAAAAGTACAAACTGGGTTTCATCGTGACTTTTTTTTTGCGTATTCTGTTTTGAATCAGACAACCTGTTCGTCACTTTCTTATAATCTTTATAAACCATATACCCTTGCTGGCCGCAGAAAATAAGCAGCACAAACATGACGCAGGGCATAATCAATTGAGTAACAAATGACATCCGCATTTTTAACGAGCCTTTCTGCCAGTCAGTAATTCACAGCACAGGGCTGTATGAGTGAGTGGCGTAAATACTAATGTGTTTCCTCGCCTCCGCCCATTCACACTTCCGCTAACAATAATTTAGAAAAAGGTTGATCGTTAAATAAACTAATGATAGAGGCGCAGAAAGAATATTTTTATCCTGCATTCAAATTGCCCCTTCCGCCTGTATCCTTTACTTTTCCGGCTCCTTGCTATGAATCAAAGAGACGGTAATACGCTATGTATATGCGCCATTTTAATTTCACTACCCAGCCTTTCCGGACTATCACCCGGATGCCAGGTGATTTTTTTGTTCCGTATCATCAGGATGTGTTCGGTTTGCTGAAAGAGAAGTGCCAGACAACAGGCGTCACTGCGCTCTTAAGCGACGACAGCTATCTCGCCTCGCAGTTTTGCGATGCGCTGAAAAAGCATGACGACACGCTGCTTGCCATTAACGCCTTCCCGAAACTCAGCGCCAGCGGCCTGCTCTATAAACTCAACACCACCACCAATGAGAGCAAAACCCGGATCCAGGCTATTGATGCTGTGCTGCGCCAGTGGCAGGACGAGATGTTGTCCCGCAAAACCACGCGTAAAGTGCTGGTCATTTCGCATATTCAGTCAATGAAAGCGAATTGCCACGACGCTCTGTCCATGCTGTTAACCCGCGCGCAGGAGCTGGATGTGCCTCTGTCGGTTGTGCTGATGGGATCGGCCGACCAGGAAGCCGCCCTCCAGCAGTCCGGGTTGAGTAAATCTCTTCATACGCATCACACGCTCCGGCCCCTCACCTGCCGCGAGTCCCTGAGCTATGTTCAGGCCCAGTGCGAAGCGCATGGCAGCGACGCGACGCCGTTCACCCGGGCCCGCGTACGCAAGATGCACGTTCTGACCAAAGGACAGGCAGGCAAACTCAACGAGCTGGCGCACCTTGCGATGCTAGCCGCCTGGACCGAGCGTTCAGCGCAGGTATCGCCGCGCCATCTGCGCCTCGCCGCAGGAGAAGTTCTGCCGGCGAAACCGAAGGGCAAACGCCTTGCCGTTATGGGCCTTTTTGCCTCCGTACTGTTTGCCGCCTGCGGCTGGACATTGATGCCCACCATTACCGCCAGACTGCCGGTACAGCTGCCCGTGATGGCCAGCTGGAAACCGCAGGCACCAAAAACCGACGCCCCAGCGGTGCCGGTTATTGATAATGAAGTGGTGAACAAGCCCGATGCGATGCATCAGCTCTATACCATGTGGGGTTATGACGCCACGATGGAAGAGGCGCTCTGCCAGAACGCCGGGCAGGTCAACCTGATGTGTAAGGAGGGCAGCGCTCCGGTCGAAGAGCTGGCAAAAGAGGGTTACCCGTGGATCGGCGAGATCAAAACAGGCGATCACCTGAACTATGCCGTGGTGGCCAGAGTAGATGATAAATCGCTGGATCTGCTGATGAATAATCGCACCTGGCAGGTAAGCCGCAGCTGGTTTAACCAGCATGCTACGGGCAATTACACCCAATTGCACCGCCTTACACCGCAGGGGAAAGATGCCGTGAGCGCCGAAAGCAGCGCCAAAGATCTGGGCTGGATGGATCGGCAGCTTAGCCTGGCGCTGAATCTACCCGAAACCCACACAAAGGTGTGGACGGCCGAACTGATGCAACGTACCCGCGAGTTTCAGCAGAAAATGCATCTGCATGTGGACGGGATTGCGGGTGAAGATACATTGATGCAGTTAATGCGTGAAACCCGGACTACGCCAAGCGTACTTATTCAGCCCGCAAATATATCTGCGACCCCCAACGCGCAGGAGAAGCATTCATAATGTCGACAATTACTCTGGCTGCACAGCGCAGCGCTACCCTGAACGCACCGGTCTGGTTTTCTTACCGGCGCCCCTCGCTGAAAAAAGTGGTCTGTGCCACCCTGATCTGGTTGGTGGGAATAGTGATGACGATCGCTGCGGGACTCTACGCTCATCTCTACTGGGATCTGCGCCATCCGTTACCTGAGCCAGTAAAAGCGAGCGCCGTTAAGCCAGAAACGACGCTATCGGATATGCATTATGTCTATGTCAGTAAACCGTTCCCGCAGCCTGAACCAAAGCAAGAACCGGTGACAAAAGAGATGCCGCCGCTGCAGGAGATGCCCATTGATAGCGGCGATGCCGACTGGCAGCAGGCGCCCGACGGTGAAATGCCGCATGATATTTCCCGGGATACATTGCCAGGAACAGAAGTGAAGAATTCTGCTATCCCCGAACAGGATAATACCGGTCAGACAGTTGATGACGGGGCTATCAAGGCATTATTGATGAAGGCGTTAAAAGAACAGGAAAAAGATTATTCGCAGGGGAAAATGCCCACGCCTCCAGAGGATGAAACCACGGCAGAAACGCAGGCAAATAACTCACTGAAACATAGCAACCCTTTTACTTAAAAAGGAGATGAACAGCGATTAATATTTTTCCGGCAGTGCTGACAAATGCATCAGACGGCCTTTATCAACCTGAATATAATTACCTTTTTTCAGGTCGGCGAGAATTTTTATAATGGTACTTCGGGCCAGGCTGGTATATTCCTGAATATAGTCGTAAATATTGATATCGCGCTGATGGTGCACCATCAGTTCGTTAATTTCCAGCAAGAATTCGCGAACAATAGAGTATGCGCTGCGGGCCACCAGCACTTCGTCACGTTTGCTGAGCAGGCAAACATACCAGGAGAGGACTTTACTCAAGGCTTCCCACAGGTTTTTTTCGCTCATCAGACGGAAAAAATCCTCTTTTTTAAGGGTTCTTACGACGGTACTGGCACGAACCAGGCCGTACATATGCGTTGAGTTATAATAAATAGAGGAGAGACCGAAAATACATTTATTCTGCAGGGTGAACATACACAGTTCATCCGACTCGCGGCGGAATTCAACTTCACCGCTAACGATAAAATGAATATTTTCGTTGTTCTCGGTACTGATACGCTGCCATTTGCGTAAGGTTCTTTCTTCAAAACCTTCAGTTGCCGCGATAATAGCCTCGAGTTCAGCTTGTGGACGGCTATTTTTACCATAGATACTTAACATAGTTATACCTGTTAAAATTAAATTGAAAAGGTGAACGTGCGCAATCACAGCGCATAAATGCGTAGTCCATTTAACAAATGCAAAGTAAAGCTAAGACGTTAGCACATCAGTGTTTCTTATTTGTCGTGTCGATATATTGTCAAACACGTTTGCGAGTAATTTCGACTGAGGAAACTATAAAACATCAACGCGGTGAATGTGATTAAAAAATCAGTCCAAAAGAAGACCGTGAAAAAGTGGAGTCGGGTAACCCGAAGGATTACCCCTGCCCGTAGCGCTCTAACAGCGCCTCCGCGATAGCCAGCGTTTCGCGATCGGCCACGCCGTCCCAGCGCGCCGGGCGAAAATGCATCTGAAACGCGACGATCACGCGCTTCTGCTGCGCGTTCGTCATGTTATCGGTCACCTCATAGCCGTAGCGCGCCAGCAGATCGAGCAGTATCTTTTGCTCCACAAGTTCATCTCGCGGCTTACCGTTCAGGTAAAATACCACCCGAGCCGGGTCGGGCCATGCGCCAATGCCCTGTCTGGCGAGCGCCTGCCACGGAAACAGCGGGCCGGGATCGTCTTTGCGCTGTGGGGCGATGTCCGAATGGGCCACCACATTTTCAGGTCTGATGTTGTAGCGGGTAATAATGTCTTTGGCGAGCGGCACCAGCGCCGCAATTTGCGCAGGCTCAAACGGCGTAAATTGCTTAACGCCCGACGTTTTTTGCCAGCCGCGGTTCTCCAGCTCAATGCCGACCGACGTATCATTAATGCGGTTGGTGCCGCGCCAGAAGCTAATGCCCGCATGCCAGGCCAGTTCGCTTTCAGGCACCAGCTGCCAGATGCGCGGTTTACCGTCTGGTGCAGGGGGGTTAGCCGGAATCAAATAGTGAGAGCTGACGTTATTATCCGTCAGGGTGGCCAGCGAGCTGTCAAAATCGTCCGCGGTATAGTGGATCACCAGCACCTTGATGCGCGGGTAAGCCGCCAGCGCCTGATGGCGCGTGTCCAGCTCGTAGGCGCCTTTATCAACGATCCCCTTTTCCGTAACGCATCCTGCCAGCAGCAGCGCCAGCAGGAGCGTGGCAAGCGAACGCCTCATCGGAGGGTTTTCACCGCCGTACCGCTTACGCTCACCATCAGCATGCTGGCATCTTTTCCGACCGTTTCGTAGTCGATATCAATCCCCACGACCGCGTCCGCACCGAGGGCTTCCGCCTGCTCGCCGAGCTCTTTAAAGGCGATTTCACGCGCTTTGCGCAGCTCTTTTTCATATGCGCCCGAGCGGCCGCCAACAATGTCGCGGATACCGGCAAAAAAGTCGCGGAAGATATTGGCACCGAGGATCGCTTCGCCGGTGACCACGCCGCAATACTCGGTTATTGTCTGCCCTTCCAGGGTTGGCGTTGTTGAAAACTGCATGGTTTCTCTCCTTACTTTAGCGTTCAATGCCTTAGGCACAGCATTATCGGTTCGTTACGCTATGATTGAAAGGATAGTTAATAAATAAGGAAATCAACATGCGCTATTCTGCTTTAACACTTTTAGTGCCCTGCGCGCTGGTGCTCAGCGCCTGTACCACCACGGTCACGCCAGCCTTTAAGGATATCGGTACCCGCAGCGGCCCCTGCATTGAGGGCGGCCCGGACGCCGTGGCGCAGCAGTTCTATGATTATCGCATCCAGCACCGCAGCAACGATCTCACCGGCCTGCGCCCGTATCTGAGCGACGGTCTGGCAAAATTGCTTAACGATGCCACCCGCGATCCGCAGCACAACGCGCTGCTGAAATCCGATCCGTTCTCCAGCCGTACCACGCTGCCGGACAGCGCCGAAGTAGCCAGCGCGTCAACCATACCGAACACGGATGCCCGCAATATTCCGCTGCGCGTGAAGCTGACGCAGGGAACCCAAACCTGGCAGGATGAAGTGCTGATGATCCGTGAAGGACAGTGCTGGGCGGTAGACGACGTGCGCTACGTTGGCGGCAGCGTTCATGCCCCGGCAGGCACGCTTCGCCAGTCGATTGAGAATCGCTAAACCCGCCGATATAACCTGGTAACCCCCGTAAAATGTGCGGCATTTCATGCGGAATGCCGACATTTATACTCGCCGACCTTACCGTTCGCTATTTTGTGCTATGTTTAAGAGGAAACGCGGGTTATATTTAACTTTTAACGCATAAATATTGCATAACTATTCTGTCAACGGTACTATCTGCGGCCTCAATTGCTATAGATTGCCTGGATGAGTAAAGACTGCCCCGATGAGTATTAAACTAAACGGCATTAACTGCTTCTACGGCGCACACCAGGCGCTGTTTGACATCACGCTGAACTGCCCGGAAGGCGAAACGCTGGTTTTGCTTGGCCCAAGCGGTGCAGGCAAAAGCTCCCTTCTGCGCGTCCTTAATCTGCTTGAAATGCCCCGTTCAGGTACGCTGGCGATTGCCGGTAACCATTTTGATTTCGCGAAAACGCCGTCTGATAAAGCGATTCGCGAACTGCGTCAAAACGTCGGCATGGTCTTCCAGCAATACAATCTCTGGCCGCATCTGACCGTTCTGCAAAACCTGATTGAAGCGCCGTGCCGCGTGCTGGGGTTAAGTAAGGATCAGGCGATCGCGCGCGCTGAAAAGCTGCTGGATCGTCTGCGCCTTAAGCCCTACAGCGACCGCTATCCGCTGCACCTTTCCGGTGGTCAGCAGCAGCGCGTAGCCATTGCCCGCGCGCTGATGATGGAGCCTGCGGTACTGCTATTTGATGAGCCAACCGCGGCGCTGGACCCGGAAATTACCGCCCAGATCGTCAGCATCATTCGCGAGCTGGCGGAAACCAATATTACGCAGGTTATCGTCACCCACGAAGTGGAAGTGGCGCGTAAAACCGCCAGCCGTGTGGTCTACATGGAAAACGGGTATATCGTTGAGCAAGGTGATGCGAGCTGCTTCGCGAACCCGCAAACCGATGCCTTCAAAAACTATTTATCTCATTGATTGTGTCAGGGGAAATATAATGAAAAAAGTATTACTTGCCGTGCTGCTTGCTGGCGTTACCCTTTCCGCTACCGCAGCCCAGACCATTCGTTTCGCCACGGAAGCCTCTTACCCTCCGTTTGAGTCGATTGATGCGAACAACAAAATTGTTGGCTTCGACGTGGACCTGGCTAACGCCCTGTGTAAAGAGATCGATGCGACCTGTACTTTCAGCAACCAGGCGTTCGACAGCCTGATCCCAAGCCTGAAGTTCCGCCGTATCGACGCCGTGATGGCTGGTATGGACATCACTCCTGAGCGTGAAAAGCAGGTGCTGTTTACCACCCCTTACTACGACAACTCTGCCCTGTTCATCGGTCAGAAAGGCAAATTCGCCTCTGTCGATCAGCTGAAAGGCAAAAAAGTTGGCGTGCAGAACGGCACCACGCACCAGAAATTCATCATGGATAAACATCCGGAAATCACTACCGTTCCGTACGACAGCTACCAGAACGCGAAGCTGGATCTGCAAAATGGCCGTATCGACGGCGTATTTGGTGATACCGCGGTTGTTACCGAGTGGCTGAAAGCCAACGACAAGCTGGCGCCAGTGGGCGACAAAGTGACCGATAAGGATTACTTCGGTACCGGTCTGGGGATTGCCGTTCGTCAGGGCAACACTGAGCTGCAGCAGAAATTCAACGCTGCGCTGGAAAAAGTGAAGAAAGACGGCACCTACGAAACCATCTACAAAAAATGGTTCCAGAAGTAATTCCTGATGAATGAAATTTTTCCTTTAGCAAGCGCCGCCGGGATGACCGTCGGCCTTGCCGTTTGCGCACTGATTATCGGCCTCGTGCTGGCGATGTTCTTTGCGGTGTGGGAATCCGCGAAATGGTTCCCCGTCGCCTGGACAGGCTCCGCGCTGGTCACCGTGCTGCGTGGGCTACCGGAAATTCTGGTGGTCCTGTTTATCTATTTCGGCTCCTCACAGCTGCTGCTGACGCTGTCGGACGGCTTCACGATCAATCTTGGCTTTGCGCAGATCCCGGTGCAGATGCAGATTGAAAACTTCGACGTTAGTCCGTTCCTGTGCGGCGTGATTGCTCTCTCCCTGCTCTACTCCGCGTACGCGTCGCAAACCCTGCGCGGTGCGCTGAAAGCCGTGCCGCAGGGGCAGTGGGAGTCCGGCCAGGCGTTAGGCTTGTCGAAATCAGCGATCTTCTTCCGCCTGGTCATGCCGCAGATGTGGCGTCATGCCCTGCCGGGCCTCGGCAACCAGTGGCTGGTGCTGCTGAAAGATACCGCGCTGGTGAGCCTGATCAGCGTTAACGATTTGATGCTGCAAACCAAAAGCATCGCCACCCGCACCCAGGAGCCTTTTACCTGGTACATTGTGGCGGCGGCTATCTACCTGGTGATCACGTTGCTCAGTCAGTACATCCTCAAGCGTATTGACCTGCGTGCGACGCGCTTTGAACGGAGACCAGGCTGATGCTTGAATATTTCCCCGAGCTGATGAAAGGGCTGCACACCAGCCTGACGCTGACCGTGGCGTCCATTATCGTGGCGCTGATCCTGGCCCTTATCTTCACCATCATCCTGACGCTGAAAACGCCGGTGCTGGTGTGGATTGTGCGCGGCTACATCACCCTGTTTACCGGTACGCCGCTGCTGGTGCAGATCTTCCTGATTTACTACGGCCCGGGCCAGTTCCCGTCGCTGCAGGAATATCCGGTTATCTGGCATCTGCTCTCTGAACCGTGGCTGTGTGCCCTGATTGCCCTTTCGCTTAACAGTGCGGCCTATACCACCCAGCTGTTCTACGGGGCGATCCGCGCCATTCCGGAAGGACAATGGCAGTCCTGCGGAGCGCTGGGCATGAGCAAGAAAGACACGCTGGCGATCCTGCTGCCGTACGCCTTTAAGCGCGCGCTCTCCTCCTACTCCAACGAAGTGGTGCTGGTGTTCAAGAGTACCTCCCTGGCCTACACCATCACCCTGATGGAGGTGATGGGTCACGGACAGCTGCTGTACGGGCGCACCTATGACGTGATGGTGTTCGGTGCGGCAGGCGTGGTCTATCTGGTGGTTAACGGCCTGTTGACGCTGATGATGCGCCTGATCGAGCGTAAAGCACTGGCGTTTGAGCGCAGAAATTAACTACGCGAGTGCATAAAACTGTATGCATGAAGCGGGTAACCTGATGGGTTATCCGCTTTTTTTTTACCACACAAACAATACTTAATCATTTTTATTGCATATAAATTCATTAAATGGCATTGTACATCCATGCCGCAGACTCGGCGCATAAATAAGACAGACGGGAGCATTACAATGAAAAAGTTAGTTCTGGCCGCATTACTCGCCACCTTCGCCGCTGGCGCATCCGCAGCTGATAAAATCAATTTTGGCGTGTCCGCCACCTATCCGCCGTTTGAATCGCTGGATGCCAGCAACCAGATCGTGGGTTTCGATATCGATCTGGCGAAAGCGCTGTGCAAACAAATGCAGGCCGACTGCACCTTTACCAACCATGCCTTCGACAGCCTGATCCCGTCGCTGAAATTTAAAAAATACGACGCGGTGATCTCCGGGATGGACATCACGCCTGAGCGCAGCAAGCAGGTTGCGTTCACCGACCCGTACTACGCCAACTCGGCGGTCGTGATTGCGAAGAAAGGCGCCTATACCTCTTTCGATCAGCTGAAAGGCAAACGCATCGGGATGGAAAACGGCACCACGCACCAGAAATACCTCCAGGACAAACATCCTGAAGTGAAAACCGTAGCCTATGACAGCTATCAGAACGCGATTATCGACCTGAAAAATGGCCGCATCGACGGCGTGTTCGGCGATACCGCCGTGGTGAACGAATGGCTGAAAACCAATCCGCAGCTGGGCACCGCAACCGAGAAAGTGACCGATCCGCAGTACTTCGGTACGGGTCTGGGCATCGCGGTACGTCCGGATAACAAGGCCCTGCTGGAAAAACTGAACGGCGCGCTGAAAGCGATTAAAGCGGACGGTACGTATCAGAAAATCAGCGAGCAGTGGTTCCCGCAGTAATCTCAGAATGCTGAGTTAACAATCACCTATAAAAGGCTATGCCAGAGGCGTAGCCTTTTTAATTCGCTAACGGGCTGTTTTCAACACAGCGAAAACCTATTGAGCGCGAGGGAGGCCCCTGAACGGTTTCAGGTCTCATACTTCCTCTGGTAATGGTGTAACCCTCTCCGGCATCTCTGGGTAGTCCCCGGATAACCCGTTTATCACCTTTCTCTGGCCCCTGAGGATCTTGCTCAGGAGAATGACTGTAATAATCCGCCGCATACCAATCTTTGACCCAGTCAGCCCCATTTCCCTGAATATCATATAAACCGAGCGGATTCGGGGCATAATTTCCTACCGGACGGTTTTCCGTAGAGGGGGCGATGTTACGTTTGATGTCATTTTCGTAGTGATACCAGTTATCACTGTTGCCAAAAATCAGGAACTGACCTCGGCTGCGTGCTGCGTACTCCCACTGCGCTTCCGTTGGCAGGTCGGTGTGACGCTTGCTGACTTGACCCAGCCACCGGCAGTAGGCCTGCGCATCCTGCCAGTTAGCCGATGCTGGATAATTATAGCCAAGCGCAATTTTCAGTGAGGCATAATCTGAATCGCTATCATTGGCCGTCTTCCGAAAATAATCGTTCGGCTCCCGCCCCTGGATCTCCAGCCAGCGGTTAAATTCTCCCCACGTCACCCGGTACTTACTGATACGGAAATCAGACAGCGACACCCAGTGCAGGGGTTTATTATCAGCATCTGCACTGAACGGCAGTTTCTCACCGATGAGAGCACCAAAATCACCCATCTGAAAACGGCCACCTTTCACTGTGACCATATTTTCCAGCGCCCTGTTAACCAGATCTGTCTGCTCAGTCTTCATTTTTTGATCATCCCGGCAGCCAGTCAGCACCAGAGTAATCAGTAATCCTGTCACACCATAGCCTGTATACGTCATGCTGTATCTCCATGCATGGAGTAAATCAGCCGCGTACAGCTATGGAGATACGTCGGCAGCACTTCTCTTAATGGTAAGGTAGACATATTGATGTGCCCTGGAGGAATAGCGGGGGCTTCTGGCAGGTGGAGGTAAAGGTTTCTCAGATTATCGGCATAATGGCTGGGTTCAATCGTGATGTTCCGCGCTGCGGGGACCAACGAACCAGCAAAACCATAGGTTTTGGGTGTCTCACCTTGTGCCAGAAAAGCAATGACCCTTTGTTCATTAATACGCCAGTTACTTTTTTCCTCTCCAGGCATTTTTGAAAGATGCTGCATTACATTTTCATATTCTCGCTGCGACTGTACCCAGCGAAGAGCATAAATAATGGCTCGTTTACGAGCGCTAAAAACAGCTCCGCCCTCACAGGTCGTCTCTTCATGACTCACTGGACTGGCGACATTATCCCAAAGGTTTGTATCAATCAGTGCAGCAATGGCTGCGCCTTTGCTCTCCGGCGGAGTAAACTTTAAACAATCTCCTTTTGTATTCAGGATGTTAGTCATCAGCGCCACGCGGGATTCTTTTTTATCCCAACTTTTTTTAAGTTCAGCGGCTATATTTCCCCCAGCATCAATCACACGATTGATCCCATACATCCCCACTAGTAACGGAATGGCGCAGAAAGCATAATAATCGTCCGCCATCATAATCTGCATCAGCCGGATATAATCCGCATTTCGCAGCATATAGGTCAGGCAGGGCATAAACTCAGACATGATTGCGGGACCGTCAACCTCAAAGCTCATCGAGCCTTTACCCCCCGTCCCCCAGCACAACCCGCCGCCAACCTCTATACGCACCTTACCATCTTGCCATCTGAACTTAAGCTGCCCGCTAAGACCGCCACCAGCCTGAGCAGCCACCCCCACCCCAACCTTCGCCAACGTACTGTATTTTTCGTCGTGATCAGGATTGAGCCAGACCAGTGCACCAGACACATTCGCCCCGGCTTCTGCCCCGACAAATACGCCTAGCTCCGCCCCACCGCCTAAGGGCATATGCCCTTCTTTAGTAACGTCTATCTGCCGCCAAAATCCGTAACCCTCATCCGGCATAGCTTTTACAGGCAACCCTTTTGCCCGATCGCCAGTAATATTGAACCCCGCCTCTATACCCAGACTTGCCCCAACGCTCCCCGACAATGTCAGCTCAATATCAAAACGGAATGTACCGAGTATCCCCATTCCTCCACCGGGAATTTTCGCCGGATCTAACGGATAGCAAATTTTTACGCCGACATTACCCGGAAGGTGAAGCCTGCCGCTGCTTTTTGCCTCTGCAAGCGCAAGGTTGGCGTAAAAGCTGGTCTTACCGTGCAGCTCTGCTTTTGGCTTGTATTGTCCGGTGCGGATATCAATTTCGAACGGATTCAATAACCCCTTCATGCTCGCGCCATACGCCCAACGTAATAGCTGAGCCTGTGCATCAAATGCCATGCAAGAACCTTCATAAGGTGAATGTTTCAGGCTTCGGTTAAATTCTTGTGCCCATACGCTCCAGACGCCAGAGTTATCATCGAGCAGTTTCACTTCCCACGCTTTCATTGACGGCTTCAGTTTTGCTAGTTGTCCTTTTAGCTTTTCCGGGTCGATTTCATGGCGGGTATGGTTCTGGCCATCTTTGTCGGTATATTCAACCGCCCTTAAAAAGCTCTTACCGCCGCTTTTCTTTTCCGCACTGTTCAATCTGTATCGGCGCCAGTGGCTACGAATTTTATTTGAGCGGACGTAGACATATTTGGTTCCGTTTTTCCCACCCATTACGTCTATAAGTTCCATCAGCCCAAGTGCGTTCTTTTTGCTATTTTCATCCAGTAATGTTGCGGCAGGGAGGTTTTCTGTAGGGGTCAATGCTGCAAGTTCGGCCCGTAAGGTCTGACAGGCTTCATCAAGATGTCGATACTCATCCTTCAACAGATTCTGAAAGCGATTACGCTCTGGTACATCGACCCAGCCCAGAGTAGTGACGTCTTTCTGGAGTTGCTCAATACGCTGTAACGCATCCGCTCTCTGCGCCAGGCAGTGAGTGAGTCGGTTACTTTCCTGCTCAAGTTCGTTCCAGTCGCATTGGTCAACTGCCAAAAGGGTTTCACTGTCGGGATGAAAATAAAGACGGGGATAAGAGGGGACAACGACTTCTTTGCAGACCCCGCCTGGGCGTGTCATCACGCTGTAGCATCCATCCCAGGGTATGACTTTTACAGTCATCACTAAATCCTTTTAGTTTGAGCGGTTATTCTCCTCTATCATACTTCCAACGAACACCATCTCAAAGCGGTACATAAAAACGAAAAATCGCTCCCTTTTGTGCCTCCATCAGCTTTATTCCGCCGCCGTGCAGCTCCAGCATACGTTTAACGATTAACAGCCCCAACCCGCCGCGATTCTCCCGCGATGCCTGGGTATTCAATGCCGACGGCCGCTGGAACAGATCGTCGCGCAGCGAGGCGTCCACGCCCGTTCCGCTGTCAGCCACTTCGACCTGAAGCCGTTCATTCTCCTGCCAGACCGCCAGACGAATTTCCCCACCAGATGGCGTATGGCGCATCGCGTTATCGAGCAGGTTGGTCACCACGCGTTCGATCATCGACACGTCGGCGTTAATCAGCGGCAGCGGTCCCGGCAAGTCAATATGCAGATTCACTTCTCGCGTGCGGGCGGTGAGCTCAAACTTCTGCGCCACGTCGGAAATCAGCTCCCCCATCGCGAAACGCTCGCGCTGCGGCTTAATGCCGCCGTGCTCAAGGCGCGCCAGCTCGAACAGCTGCTGCGAAAGATGACGGACTTTTTGTCCCTGACGCAGCGCGGTGGCGAGATACTGCTGGTGCTCCTGCGGCGTCAGCGTGGCGGCTTTTAGCGACAGGGTTTCCAGATAGCCCAGCAGCGAGGTCAGCGGCGTACGGAGATCGTGCGAAATGTTGGCGATAAACTCCCGGCGCTGGCGATCGCTGTCGGCCAGCTGGTCCCACTGGCGGGTGATTTTGCGCGCCAGCTCGATAAAGCTGTTGCGCAGGATCGCCACTTCATCCTTTGCCGCCGCGTCCGATGGCTGCGCCGCCAGCAGTCTGATAGCGCTGATGCTGTCCTGCTCCAGCCCGGCGAGCTCCACCGTCAGCTGTTTTACCGGGCGCGTGACCCAGTACCAGATCAGTAAACCTGCCAGCAGGCCAAACAGCGCGACCCACAGCAATGACCACAGCACCGTGCTCCACAGCGCCTTATGCCAGGCCATTTCCGCCAGGGCGTTTGACTCCTCGCCCTGCAAAATAATGTACAGGTAGCCCTTAAGCTCGCCGTCCTGTCGCAGCGGCGTGGCGCTAAAGACCTTTTTATTTTGACTGCGAGGATCGTCGCCCAGGATCGGTATGGCGGTACCGCTCAGGAAGGTCTGAACCGGGGCCAGATCGATTTTTTGTCGCTGAATGTGGCCCGGCGGTGCGGCATCGGCCAGGATATCGCCGTCCGGGGAGACAACATACAGCTCAACGCTCGGATTAAAGGTCATTAGCCGATCGAACAGCGGCTTGAGAGCCCTTCGGTCGACCCTGCCCTGCGCGTCCAGAATCGGTTCACGCTGGACTATCTGCTGCGCCAGCCCGCCCGACAGCCGCTGCACCATCGCGTTACCGTACTGCGTACTGGTGTAGAGCTGTACAGCGCAGGCGACGGTAGCGCAGAGCATCATCAGCAGGATGAACAGCAGCGTCAGACGCTGACTCAGGCTAAAGCGGCGCATCATGATTTGGCTCCGCAAATTTATAGCCCTTGCCCCAGACGGTGCGAATAATCTCCGGCTCGGCGGCGTCCTTCTCAATCTTGATGCGCAGGCGGTTGATATGGGTGTTAACGGTATGCTCATAGCCTTCGTGCTGATAGCCCCAGACCTGCTCCAGCAGCGCCAGACGAGAAAAGACCTCGCCGGGATGACGGGCAAAGAAGTAGAGCAGCTCGAATTCACGCGGAGTGAGATCCACCACCTGGCCGTGAAGCAGCACGCTGCGCGCCAGCGGATCGATGGTCAGACCGTGGGCCTGAATTTGACCGTCGGTTTGCACCTGCCCCATCGCCTGCTGGCGGCGGAACAGCGCTTTGATGCGCGCAATGAGTTCCTGCACCGAGAACGGCTTAGCCAGATAATCATCGGCGCCGGTTTCCAGCCCGGTAATGCGGTCGGTCTCGCTGCTGCGGGCGCTGATGATGATCACCGGCAGGTAGCGCGTCATCTGACGGATACGGCGGCAAATCTCCAGACCGTCAACGCTGGGCAGCATCAGGTCGAGGATCACCGCATCCCAAGGCAGTTTTTCAAGACGCAGTAAGGCCTTGCCCCCGTCGGGCTCGTGGGTGATGGCATAGCCTTCGTCTTCTAAATTGAGTCGCAGAAGCGCCGCGATATCATGGTCGTCTTCCACCAGCAGGATCTGCTTCATGGGTAAGCCTTCAATCATTTCTTATGACGTAAGCTTACCTGATTTCGAGCGGGGGAAGAGTTCACATTTTGTTTAAGATTTCACGAGCAGCGTCAACACTTCATAATGCGCGGTATGCGGGAACATATCGAAAAGCTGAACGCGTTCAATGCGGTAGCCCGGCAGGCTGGCAATGTCTTTCGCCATGGTCTGGGCGTTACAGCTGGAATAGACGATGTACTCGGGCGCCATCTGGCTCAGGTAGTCGCACAGCGCCTTGCCGATGCCGCGGCGCGGCGGGTTGACCAGCACCAGCTCCGGCACGTTGCCCTGGCCGGTCGCAAACTGCGTGGAGTCCAGCGCCTGGAAGTGCAGATTCGTTAACCCCAGCCCGGCGGCAGACTGTTTCGCGCAGGCAATCGCTTCAGCAGAAATCTCTATTCCGGTGAGCTGCATCTCGGGCGTGGCGCAGTGCAGGCCAAAGCCTCCCACGCCGCAGAAGAGATCCCACATATGCTGGATGTTTAACGCACGTACCCAGTCGCGGGCGGTAGCGTACAGGCTGCTAGCCACGGTTGGGTTGGTCTGGAAGAAGCTTTGCGGGCGGATCCACAGCGGCACGCCGTTGAAGCTTTCGGCCAGCGCGTGCTGGTCGGTGAAGAAAATCTCTTTCTCCCCTTCCATGATCGCCATATGCACCGGCTGAATATTCGCCGTAATGACCTTCAGCTGCGGCAGCTGTTCCTGCAGCCACGGCAGCGCCGCGCGCAGCTGCTCGAGCTTAGCTTCCGAACGCAGCACGAAGCGCAGCATCATGCCGCCGTCGAGTTGGCTTTCCGTCAGCAGAAGGTATTTCAGCTCGCCGCGCCTGCGGGCAACGCTGTAGGGCGTTAACCCCGCGCGCGCGATAAATGGTTTCAGCGCGGCAAAGACGGGCTCAAACGAGGCGGGATACAGCAGGCAGCTGGTCAGGTCTTCCGGCGTGCCGTCGCGGTGCAGCATCCCCAACAGCGGTTTTTCAACGCTGCCGCTGACCACCATTTTGGCTTTATTACGAAAGCCCAGCTCCGGGCCGCTGACGGGTGCGCACCACTCGCCCACCGCGTGTGCTGCCAGCAGCTGTTGCAGGTCGGCCATTTTGGCGGTGAGTTGTTGAGAAACCGGCTGTTCTATCCACTGACAGGAGCGGCAGCGTCCGGCGTCATAGAGTGCGCACTGCATATGAAAACCTTAAGAATCACGAGGGCTGCGATTATACACATTATTGCAGGCGGAAGAACCGCCGACTGGAGGCGGGAACAAACAGCAGGAACAGAACCAGCATGTCCGGCAGTTTTTGCATAAACAGCGCGCGCAGGATCTCGCGTTTGGATTCCCCGGCAATGCTGAACAGCTCCGGGTAGCCGTATCCCAGCGAGGCGGCCCACAGATAGCTGGCGGCGGTAATTTGCGTCAGCAGATAGACCCAGCGCGCCCAGTTGCGCCCTTTGACCAGCGAAAACGCGCAGTAGATCTCGATAAACACCAGCACCAGGCTGCTCAAAAAGACCAGCGTCAGATTCCACGTCTGCACGCTGCGGTGAATGAATTCACCGATGCCGCGCACGCCCAGGGTGTTCAGAATCATCAGCACGTCCAGGCAGCGGATCATAATAATGGCGAGCGCCGCCACCTGAACCAGTGCAGGTACGTTAGGACGCGCGTGCGTAGTACGTGATTTTTTTAATAATCCCAATGTTTTACTTCCCTGAAAAACAGTGCCGCGTCATGCGCGGCACATCACTGGAAATTTTAAATCCTTCAGCCGCGTCTTGCACGCTGGATATCGCGCACGCGCTGTTTTTCCGCGCGCGCCATCAAATACCAGGCGATAAATCCGACAATTCCGACCACGCCGAGGATGATGGAAGCCAGGGCGTTAATCTCCGGGTTGACCCCCATGCGCACGCTGGAGAAGACCAGCATCGGCAGCGTCGTCGCGCCCGGTCCGGAGACAAAGCTGGCGATAACCAGATCGTCCAGCGACAGCGTAAACGCCAGCAGCCAGCCGGAGATCACCGCCGGCATAATCATCGGCAGGGTGATGATGAAAAAGACCTTCAGAGGCGTCGCGCCAAGATCCATCGCCGCCTCTTCAATGGAGCGATCCAGCTCGCGCAGGCGCGAGGAGATCACTACCGCCACGTAGGCCGTACAGAAGGTGACGTGCGCCAGCCAGATGGTGAGCATGCCGCGATCCGCCGGCCAGCCGATGGCGTGCGCCAGGGCCACGAACAGCAGCAGCAGCGCGAGTCCGGTGATCACGTCCGGCATAACCAGCGGCGCGGTGATCATAAAGGCGAACCCGTTTGAGCCGCGAAAACGCCCGAAGCGCACCATCACCAGCGCGGCGATCGTGCCCAGCACCGACGCCATTGTCGCCGCCAGGGCGGCAATCGTCAGGCTCAGTCCCACCGCGCTCATCATCGCATCGTCGTGGAACAGCTCGCTGTACCAGCGAGTCGACCAGCCCGCCCAGACCGTTACCAGCTTAGAGCTGTTGAAGGAGTAGATCACCAGCATCAGCATCGGCGCATACAGGAAGGTAAAGCCAATCACCAGGATCGCAATTCGCCACGGGGAGCGCACTACCGGTAAGTTGTTCATCCGTGATCTCCCATCTGTTTCTGCTGATGCTTGTGGAACCACATGATCGGCACGATCAGCAGCAGTAGCATCACGATCGCCACCGCCGATGCCACCGGCCAGTCGCGGTTATTGAAGAACTCCTGCCACAGCACGCGGCCAATCATGATGCTGTCCGGGCCGCCGAGCAGTTCCGGGATCACAAACTCCCCGACCGCCGGGATAAAGACCAGCATTGACCCGGCGATAATGCCGCCTTTGGTCAGCGGGACAATGACGCTGAAGAAGGTTTTTAACGGGCGGGCGCCGAGATCGAGCGACGCTTCCACCAGCGAATAATCAATGCGCGTCAGGGCCGTATAGATCGGCAGCACCATAAACGGCAGGTAGGCGTACACAATGCCGATATAGACCGCGAGGTTGGTGTGCAGGATCGTCAGCGGCTGATCGATAACCCCAAGCCACATGAGAAAGTTATTCAGCACGCCGTTGTTTTTCAGGATCCCCATCCAGGCATAAACGCGGATCAGGAACGAGGTCCACGACGGCAGGATCACCAGCAGCAGCAGGATGTTTCGCGTCGACGGCTTGCTGTGCGCCACCGCCCACGCCAGCGGGTAGCCCATCACCAGACAGCAGAGCGTCGAGATCGCCGCCACCTGCAGCGACTGCAGATAGGCTTCGAAATAGAGCGGGTCGTCGGTGAGCTGCAGGAAGTTGCCGAGGTTAAGCGTCAGCGTAAGCTGCCCGTCGGCCCAGTCCAGCAGGTTGGTGTAAGGCGGTATCGCCCGCGCCATTTCCGCCAGGCTTATCTTGAAAACAATCAGAAACGGCAGCAGGAACAGCAGGATCAGCCACACGTACGGCATGGCGATCACCAGCTTGCGGCCGTGTTTCATCTGCATGCGCGTCAGCCACTGGGCAAGGCCGCCCGGCTTTTCTGCGCGGGCTGGAGGTTCAAGTGCACTCATTTGCCGCTCCTTATACCGTCAGCACGACGCAACTGTCAGCGTCCCAGCACAGGCGCACTTCGTCACCCCAGGTCGGCTGCCCCTTGCGGTAGCGATGTTCGTTCTGTAGCTGCGCGCTGAGCATCTGCCCGCTTTTCAGCCGCACGTGGTAGATAGACAGGTCGCCCAGATAGGCAATGTGCACCACTTCGCCCACGGCAAAGTTATAGCCATCGGCAGGCGGATCCTCGCAGAGCATGATTTTCTCCGGACGCAGCGCGACGTAGACCGGGACGTTATCCACCACCGAGTTGTCAGGATCGACCTTAAGCGGATGCTGCAGCCCCGGCGATTCGATGACCAGGCCATCCTCCTGACGATCTTTCAGCAGCCCTTCGAAAACGTTGACCGAGCCGATAAACTCCGCGCTGTAGCGGGTGGTCGGGTGCTCATAAATCTCTTCCGGCTCGCCGATCTGCACGAACTTCCCGCGGTTCATGATCGCGATACGCCCGGCCATGGTCATCGCCTCTTCCTGGTCGTGGGTCACCATCACGCAGGTCACCCCCACGCGCTCCAGGATATCCACCACTTCGAGCTGCATACGGTCGCGCAGCTTTTTATCCAGCGCGCCCATCGGCTCATCGAGCAGCAGCAGTTTCGGGCGTTTTGCCAGACTGCGGGCCAGGGCCACGCGCTGGCGCTGGCCACCGGAGAGCTGGTGCGGTTTGCGCTTCGCGAACTCCTGCATGTGCACCAGACTCAGCATTTCGGCCACGCGCGCGTTAATTTCGGCCTTCGGCAGCTTGTCCTGCTTCAGGCCAAAGGCGATGTTCTGCTCCACCGTCATGTGCGGGAACAGCGCGTAGGACTGGAACATCATGTTAATCGGGCGCTGATACGGCGGCACGCTGGAGAGATCCACGCCATCAAGCATGATTTGCCCGGCGGTGGGCTGTTCAAAACCGGCCAGCATACGCAGCAGGGTCGATTTACCGCAGCCAGAAGCCCCCAGAAGGGCAAAAATTTCGCCTTTATAGATAGTCAGGCTGACGTCGTCCACGGCATGCTGGCCATCGAAAGATTTGGTGAGGTTACGAATTTCAAGAAGCGGGGTCAGCGCTTTACGGACTTTCGCCTGCGGGCGGGGGATCGCGTCATTCACGGGGTGTTCTCCGGCATAGATCAGTACTGGTGCAAACGCACCGTCAGGGTGCGCATCGCCGGGCGGCGCTAACGCTTGCCCGGCCTACGGGTTGTAAAGGCCCGGTAAGCGATAGCGCCACCGGGCAACAATACCCAACGCCGTTATTTACCGCTTTTCACCTTGGTCCACGCGCGGGTACGCACGCGGTCAATTTTTGGATCCTGAACTTTCAGGGTGAAGAGCTTGGCGAACACATCCGCTGGCGGATAGATAGCCGGGTTATTACGGATTTCTTCGCTTACCAGCGGCAGGGAGGCCTTGTTACCGTTCGCGTAGTAAACGTGGTCACTGATGTGGGCGATCACCTCAGGACGCATCATGTAGTTGAGGAACTGATACGCTTCGTCTTTGTTTTTGGCGTCAGCCGGCATCGCGAAGACGTCGAAGAACGCCAGCGCCCCCTCTTTCGGAATGAAGTAAGAGACGTTCACGCCGTTTTTCGCCTCTTTCGCGCGGTTAGCCGCCTGCCACACGTCTCCAGCCCAGCCGATCGCGACGCAGATGTCGCCGTTCGCCAGGTCGTTAATGTACTGAGACGAGTGGAAGTAACGAATGTTTGGACGCAGCTTCAGCAGCAGATCGGTCGCCGGGCCGGTGTAATCATCGGCTTTACTGCTGTTCGGGTCTTTGCCCAGGTAGTTCAGCACGGTCGCGAAAATCTCTTCCGGCGCATCGAGGAAGGAGACGCCGCAGCTTTTCAGCTTCTCAAGGTTTTCTGGCTTCAGCACCACGTCCCAGCTGTCCAGCTTGACGTCCGGGCCCAGCACCGCTTTGACTTTATCCACGTTGTAGCCGATACCGGTGGTCGCCCACAGGTAAGGCATCGCGTATTTGTTGTCCGGGTCATGCTTCGCCACCAGCTTCAGCACTTCCGGATCGAGGTTTTTCCAGTTCGGTAACTTGCTCTTGTCCAGAGGCTGGAAGACGCCTGCCGTCAGCTGGCGCTCGAGGAAGCTTGCAGAAGGCACCACGAGATCAAACCCGGTGCTGCCCGCCATCAGTTTTCCTTCCAGCACTTCGTTGGAATCGAATACGTCGTAGACCACTTTAATGCCGGTCTCTTTTTCAAAATTCGCCACCGTATCCGGCGCAATATAGTCAGACCAGTTGTAAACGTGCAGCGTTTTTTGTTCCGCAGCGAGCGAGCCGGCAGAGACGGCCATCAGAGCACCCGCAACCAGACCCGATAACCATTTTTTATTCAAGGCGATCATATCTTTATTCCTTCTGAAAGCTCGTTAACAAACGAACTAAAACTGTGCAATCTGAAGATATGCAATAATCATGCATAGTTTGTCGCTCTGCCCAAAATAAAAAGAAACCTCTTTACCCGGCAGCTTCCGCTCGCTTTTTTAAGCATTGCAAGAATAACTGTAGCCCGTGTCTCCGGCTATAGCCCAGACGAAAAAACGCCTTTTATCAATTTTTTATGCAGGTTATGTCTACGTGATAAGCCGAAACGGCCTTCAGGGAGGTGAAAAATTCTTTAAAGAAAGGTTAAAAGCAGCAGAAAAAATGGCCTTCTGCAGCCGCTATGGCAGCGACTGCGCAAAAGTCAGACAGGCTTAGTGAAGAAAATTGGGAGATGCATCATTATTCTCTGCATCATCTTCCGCGCTATACAGCAGATGATGTGCATTGGCTTCCATCATGACCATGGAAATTTGCTCTTCGCTCAAGCGCATAAACCAGGCGAACTGCTTGAACGACAGCCCGGCACCGGAGAATAAAGACTGGCAAACGACCAGTTTTGGCAGATTATCATCCTGTATGTCGAGAAATGCTTTCACCGTCAAAGAACTGGCGTTGATCGCTGACAGGTCGGAGGCCAGCGCCAGCAGCGCGGACGGCTTCACTTCGGCCAGCGCGGAGAAAAGGATCACGTCGTTAATGAGATCGATTTTGGCATCGAAAATGCCGTCGAAATTCTGCATATGAGGCAGATGCAGCGCCTGGCAGGAATCGCATTCGAAGAACGTAATTCCGGCATCATCAAGCCATTGACGTAACGTATCCAGTGTTGGTACGACCTGTAAATCCATCGCTGTGCAGCCTCTTCAATATAATCTGTGCATAGGGTACGCAAAAAGTGCGTTCAATACCATTTAACCGCCCGTTTTCAGACAGTAGCCCGGCGTGGCATGACGCTCGATCCATGCGATCATTTTACCCGCAATATCGACTCCCGTGGTTTTTTCCACGCCTTCCAGCCCCGGCGAGGCGTTCACCTCCATGACCAGCGGCCCGCGCGTCGCCCGCAGAAGGTCTACGCCCGCCACGTCCAGCCCCAGGGTTTGCGCCGCTTTGACGGCAATTTCCCGTTCGCGATCGCTAATATCGGCTACCCGCGCCACGCCGCCGCGGTGAAGATTAGAGCGGAAATCGCCCTCTTTCGCCTGGCGCTCAATGGCCGCCACCACCTCATTGCCGACCACGAAGCAGCGAATATCGCGCCCTTTCGCCTCTTCGATGTACTCCTGCACGAGAATGTGGGCATTGAGGCCGCGAAAGGCGTCAATCACGCTCTCCGCCGCCTGACGCGTTTCCGCCAGCACCACGCCAATGCCCTGCGTGCCTTCCACCAGCTTAATCACCAAAGGCGCGCCGCCCACCATATCGATAAGATCGCTGGTGTCGTCCGGTGAATGGGCAATCCCCGTGACGGGGAGATCGATCCCCTGACGGGCGAGGAGCTGCAGCGAGCGCAGCTTGTCGCGGGCGCGGGATATGGCGACGGATTCGTTGAGCGGATAGCTGCCCAGCATCTCGAACTGGCGCAGCGCGGCGGTGCCGTAATAGGTTATCTGGGAGCCGATGCGGGGGATCACGGCATCAAAGTGCGGCAGCTTGCGGCCTTTGTAGTGAATCGACGAGGCGGCCGGGTCAATGTTCATATAGCAGGACATCGGGTCGAGGATCTCAACCTGATGCCCGCGTTTCGCCGCCGCGTCTCGCAGGCGCTTACATGAATAGAGCGTTCCATCCCGGGACAATATGGCAATTTTCACCCTGCACCTCTCTGAAGACATGGAAAAAGCCTGCATATCATATACGCAGGCAGGCGCAGGCGGAATGGACTATCGCGTCGCCCAGCCCTGTTTGTGCAGGTAATCAAGAATAAACGGGCGGTTTTCTTTAATGATGGTGCGACGAATATGGTCAGTCCAGGTATCGCGACGGTTATTGCTGCCGCGCGTCAGGTAGTAGTTCGCCAGTTCTTCATCATATTGATTCAGGACGTCCTGATCGACCGGCTGGTAGTGGTTTTCGTGCACCAGCATGGCGGCAGGAATGCGCGGCTTCAGATCCGGGTTATCCGCAGGCCAGCCGAGGCACAGGCCGAACAGCGGCAGAACGTGTTTTGGCAGCTTCAGCAGCTCGGTCACGCTTTCAATGTTGTTACGCAGGCCACCGATGTAGACGCCGCCCAAACCCAGCGACTCCGCCGCCGTAAAGGCGTTTTGCGCCATCAGTGCGGTATCCACCACGCCCAGCAGCAGCTGTTCGGCCAGCCCCAGCTCGGCCTCAGGGCAGATCTGCAGGTGGCGGTTAAAGTCGGCGCAGAACACCCAGAACTCCGCGGCCTGGGCCACATGCTTCTGCCCGCCGGTCAGCGCGACCAGCTGTTCACGCATGGCCGGATCGGTGATGCGGATAATCGAGCTGCACTGCAGGAAGCTGGAGCTGGAGGTCGCCCTGGCGCTGTTAATAATCGCTTCGCGCTGCGCCTCGGTAATCGGCTCATTGGTGAAGTGGCGAATGGAACGGTGGGATGTGAGCAGGTCTATGGTTGGTGTCATCTTGTCTCTCTTTGTCTTTCCTGATGCCTATGGCAGCCAGTATAGGCAATGATTTGCGCGGTGTAATTGGCGAAACATAGCCTTACTGTATCAAAGCGACAGGCGAAACCTTCTTTAATGGCGGCAGGTTATCGGGCACTATATGTCCTATTCGCCGTCAGGCTTGTTTTTTGAGGAGAGAGAAATGTTTGCAGTAATTTTTGGTCGTCCAGGGTGCCCTTACTGTGTGCGCGCAAAAGAGCTGGCTGAGAAACTGACCGAAGAGCGCGATGACTTCAACTTCCGCTACGTGGACATCCACGCGGAAGGCATCACCAAAGCGGATCTTGAAAAAACCGTCGGCAAGCCGGTTGAAACCGTACCGCAGATCTTCCTCGATCAGAAACACATCGGCGGTTGCACTGACTTTGAAGCTTACGCCAAAGAGCATCTGGGCCTGTTTGCCGCTCAGTAATGCGAAGACGCCCTCACCCTGAGGGCGTTTTTAATTGTGGTGCCGTCGATGCTTAATCAGACTGCACACAAACAAATAGCACAGCGCGCCGAGGGCGCACCAGAAGACGCCGCTCAGAAACCACGCCAGCTCCTGCCAGAAACTTCGCGTTGATACATACAGCATGCGCATCAGCAGCAGACACAGCGGTGCCGCCAGCATTGCGCCAATAAGCGGCTTGACCACCTCCCCTTTACGGGAAAGAAAACTGGCAGCGGCTCCCGGCAGGGTAAAAAAGAGCAGCCCCAGCTCCGGGTGTCCGGCTGCCCTGAATGCCCCTTTCACATTAAAAGCGAGCGACATGCACACGACGGTAAACAGCAAAAAACAGCTGATCACCCCCGCCCAGTTTCGTTTAATGTTCAAACTATCCTCCTGACTTATCTCTATCAAATACACCTTCGTCGGGTAGACGCCCAGTCAGATAAAGCAGTGCGGCAATCCTTGCCAAAGTACGCACAGGGTGATGCGATAATAGGTAGCTGTCAGTAGCTAATACGATTAAACTATCGGCCAGCTAATGTTTTAGGGAATAAATTAGGTAACAGGGAGGGTTGAACACGTTCCCTGACCCAGAAAACAGTAGCCCAAATAGTCCTTTCATTCAACAACTTACTGGTAAACAAGAAGTTAGCCTCCGTGAATATAAACGTCGCAGACTTGTTAAATGGGAATTACATCCTGTTATTATTTGTGGTACTGGCGCTGGGCCTTTGCCTGGGTAAATTGCGCCTGGGTTCAGTTCAACTTGGTAATTCCATTGGCGTTTTAGTGGTTTCCTTATTATTAGGCCAGCAGCACTTCAGCATTAACACGGACGCGCTCAACTTAGGCTTTATGCTGTTTATTTTTTGTGTTGGCGTGGAAGCAGGACCGAACTTTTTTTCAATTTTCTTCCGCGACGGCAAAAATTATCTGATGCTGGCGCTGGTGATGGTCGGCAGCGCGCTGCTGATCGCGTTAGGGCTGGGTAAACTGTTTGGCTGGGATATCGGGTTAACGGCCGGTATGCTGGCAGGCTCTATGACCTCCACCCCCGTGCTGGTGGGTGCCGGTGATACCCTTCGCCATTCCGGCATGGCCGGCGCGCAGCTCTCTACCGCGCTCGACCACCTGAGTCTGGGCTATGCCCTGACCTATCTGATTGGTCTGGCGAGCCTGATTGTCGGCGCACGCTACCTGCCAAAACTGCAGCACCAGGATCTGCAGACCAGTGCCCAGCAAATCGCGCGCGAGCGCGGTCTCGATACCGATTCCAAACGTAAAGTCTATCTCCCGGTGATCCGCGCCTATCGCGTCGGGCCAGAGCTGGTGGCATGGGCTGACGGCAAAAACCTGCGCGAGCTGGGGATTTACCGCCAGACGGGCTGCTATATCGAACGTATTCGCCGTAACGGCATTCTGGCGAACCCGGACGGCGACGCGGTGCTGCAGATGGGCGACGATATCGCGCTGGTGGGTTACCCGGACGCCCACGCCCGTCTCGACCCGAGCTTCCGTAACGGCAAAGAGGTGTTCGACCGAGACCTGCTCGACATGCGTATCGTCACCGAAGAGATAGTGGTGAAAAACCATAACGCCGTGGGCCGCCGACTGGCCCAGCTGAAGCTGACCGACCACGGCTGCTTCCTCAACCGCGTGATCCGCAGCCAGATAGAGATGCCGATCGACGACAACGTCGTGCTCAACAAAGGCGACGTACTGCAGGTTAGCGGCGACGCGCGACGCGTGAAAACCGTTGCCGACCGCATCGGCTTTATCTCCATTCACAGCCAGGTCACCGACCTGCTGGCCTTCTGCGCCTTCTTTATCGTTGGCCTGATGATCGGGATGATCACCTTCCAGTTCAGCAACTTTAGCTTCGGCATCGGTAACGCCGCCGGGCTGCTCTTCGCCGGCATCATGCTGGGCTTCCTGCGAGCCAACCACCCGACCTTCGGCTACATCCCGCAGGGCGCGCTGAACATGGTGAAAGAGTTCGGTCTGATGGTCTTTATGGCGGGCGTGGGCTTAAGCGCGGGAAGCGGTATCGGCCACAGCCTGGGCGCCGTCGGCTGGCAGATGCTGGTGTCCGGACTGATCGTCAGCCTGGTGCCGGTGGTGATCTGCTTCCTGTTCGGCGCCTACGTGCTGCGCATGAACCGCGCCCTGCTCTTTGGGGCAATGATGGGCGCGCGTACCTGTGCGCCAGCCATGGAAATCATCAGCGATACCGCACGCAGCAACATCCCGGCGCTGGGCTATGCGGGCACATATGCTATCGCTAACGTGCTGCTGACGCTGGCGGGTACGCTGATCGTTATCATCTGGCCTGGACTCGGATAACTCCTAAGTTTGCGCGCGGGGAAAATATTTTCGTTACGCGCAGAACTTTTTTATCAGGGGGCAGTCATAACTAGTGCCACTGCTTTTCTTTGATGTCCCCAATTTGTGGAGCCCATCAACCCCGCCGTTTTGGTTCAAGGTTGATGGGTTTTTTGTTGCCTTAAATTCACCTTCCTCTATTCTTTTCTTCTCTCTTGCCACGAAAACACATATGATTAAACATATATAAAATCACACCTGCAGGAAATCCCATGCTCCACCCGCTCCAGCTCTTCAAAACCCTCTCCGACGAAACGCGGCTCGCCATCGTCATGCTGCTCCGTGAAGCGGGCGAACTGTGCGTCTGCGATCTCTGCGCCGCGACCGCCGAGTCGCAGCCTAAGGTCTCCCGCCACATGGCGCTGCTGCGCGAGTCCGGGCTGGTTATCGATCGCCGTGAAGGGAAATGGGTCCATTACCGTCTCTCTCCCAACATGCCTGCGTGGGCGGCAGTCGTTATCGACAACAGCTGGAACTGCCTGCGGGAAGAGACGCGCATGAAGCTGAAAAACCGACTTTCAGGCTCGTGTTGATAACAATACATTCACAAAAACAGATATAACGGAGTAAGCGATGTTTCTGGCAGGAGCGATTTTTTTATTCACATTGGTACTGGTCATCTGGCAGCCCAGGGGACTCAGTATCGGCTGGAGCGCGACCATCGGTGCCGTGCTGGCGCTGGCCAGCGGCGTGATTCACATTAACGATATACCTGTGGTGTGGAATATCGTCTGGAACGCTACGGCGACGTTCATTGCCGTCATTATCATCAGCCTGCTGCTGGACGAGTCCGGCTTTTTCGAGTGGGCGGCGCTGCACGTCGCCCGCTGGGGGAACGGTCGCGGGCGATTGCTGTTTACTTATATCGTGCTGCTGGGTGCAGCCGTGGCGGCGCTGTTTGCCAATGACGGCGCGGCGCTGATCCTGACGCCTATCGTCATCGCCATGCTGCTCGCGCTGGGGTTCAGCAAGCAGGCCACGCTGGCGTTTGTGATGGCGGCGGGCTTCATCGCCGATACCGCCAGCCTGCCGCTGATTGTGTCCAACCTGGTCAACATCGTGTCGGCAGACTTCTTTAAGCTGGGGTTCAGCGAATACGCCTCGGTGATGATCCCGGTAGATATCGCCGCGATTGCCGCAACGCTGGTCATGCTGCATCTGTTCTTTCGCAAGGAAATCCCCCCGAAATATGACCTGGCAAAACTCCGCGAGCCCACTCGGGCCATTCACGATCTCCCGACGTTCAGAACGGGCTGGCTCGTCCTGCTGCTTCTGCTCGTCGGCTTCTTCGTGCTTGAACCGCTCGGCATTCCTGTCAGCGCCATCGCGACCGTCGGCGCGCTGATTTTATTTGCCGTCGCAAAACGCGGACATGCGATAAACACCGGAAAAGTGCTGCGCGGCGCACCGTGGCAAATCGTCATCTTCTCGCTGGGTATGTATCTGGTGGTGTATGGCCTGCGCAATGCCGGGCTGACGGAATATCTCTCAGGCGTACTGAATAGCCTGGCCGGACACGGTCTGTGGGCCACCACGCTGGGAACCGGGTTCATCACCGCGTTTCTCTCATCCATAATGAACAATATGCCCACGGTGCTGATTGGCGCGCTCTCCATCGAGGGCAGTACGGCGACAGGATTGATTAAGGAAGCGATGATTTACGCCAACGTGATTGGCTGCGATCTGGGGCCGAAAATCACGCCTATCGGCAGCCTCGCCACCCTGCTCTGGCTCCACGTGCTGGCGCAGAAGAACATGACGATCACCTGGGGCTACTATTTCCGGACGGGCATCGTTATGACGCTGCCGGTCCTGTTTGTGACGCTCGCCGCGCTGGCGCTACGTCTCTCCTTCACACTGTAATGAGCCACTGATATGAGCCACATCACCATTTATCACAACCCGGCCTGCGGAACCTCGCGCAACACGCTGGAGATGATCCGCAACAGCGGCACCGAGCCAGAGATTATCCTCTATCTGGAAACCCCGCCGTCGCGCGATACGCTGACCGCTCTGATTGCCGAGATGGGCATTTCAGTGCGGGATCTGCTGCGTAAAAACGTGGAGCCCTATGAACAGCTCGGCCTTGCTGAAGATAACTTCACCGACGAGCAGCTTATCAATTTTATGCTGCAACACCCGATCCTGATTAACCGTCCGATCGTGGTCACGCCGCTGGGCACCCGCCTGTGCCGCCCGTCTGAAGTCGTCCTCGACATCCTGCCGGATGCGCAGAAAGGGGCGTTTACGAAAGAGGATGGCGAAGCGGTGGTGGACGCCAGCGGGAAAAAAATCGAACACAGGTAAAACTGGCAGGGCGAGTGTTACCTAAGGATTCCCCTCGCCCGCAATTCTCCCCACCATCGCCCGGATCTCTTCGCGGGTTAACGGCGCCCGGTCGGTCACGTAGTGCAGCGTCATCCCTTCAATAAACGCGTCCAGCGCGCGGGTGGTCACCGGGTCGAACCACTGCTCCAGCGTGGTCTGGCTCATCTTCATCCAGTCCTGCATCACCGTTTTGAGCGCCGCGCTGCGGTGCATAAAGGCATAGAGCTGATACATCAGCGCCATGTTGTGCGGCGTGGTCACCTGCGAGCTGTGGATCAGCGTGGTGATGGCTTCGCACGCCATTTCCGGCCCGGTGACGCCCGCAAAGAAATCCCGGTACTGCTGCGACATCTGCCGGGTAAACCACGTGAAGGCCTCCTCCAGCAGCGGCTCCATACCGTCGAAATAGTAGGTCATCGACCCCAGCGGCACGCCCGCGCAGGTGGCGATTTTACGGTGCGTGACGGCGTGAATGCCGTGTTCGGCGATGGTATCGAGCGTTGCCTGCAGGATCTTCTCCCGGCGATGCGGATCGTTCGGTGGTCTGCTCATAAATTCCTCACGTGGTTTGTGTACAAATGTACACAAACTTGCTAGTGTTGTCGCTATTGTTGTACTTCTGGTGCTATCCCGATGACGCTGACCTCTCCCCGTAAAGCCCTGCAGCGACGCCTGTGGGCGCTGTTTATGTTCTTCTTCATTCCCGGCCTGCTGATGGCCTCCTGGGCCACGCGCACCCCCGCCATTCGCGATACTTTGTCCGTTTCTACCGCCGAGATGGGCATCGTACTGTTCGGGCTGTCAATAGGCTCCATGAGCGGCATTCTCTGCTCCGCGTGGCTGGTAAAGCGCTTTGGTACGCGAGCGGTGATCCGCACCACCATGTGCTTTGCCGTGTTCGGGATGGGAATATTAAGCGTGGCGCTGTGGTTTGCCTCGCCGGTGCTGTTCGCCCTGGGCCTGACGGTATTTGGCGGCAGCTTCGGTTCGGCGGAAGTTGCTATCAACGTGGAAGGGGCGGCGGTCGAACGTGAGATGAACAAAACCGTGCTGCCAATGATGCACGGCTTCTATAGCCTCGGCACGCTGGCCGGTGCGGGCGTGGGGATGGCATTGACGGCCACCGGCGTGAGCGCGAATCTGCATATCCTGCTGGCGGCGCTGGTGTGCATCATTCCGATCCTGACCGGCATCCGGGCCATCCCGGACGGCACCGGTAAGAACTCCGCTGACGAACAGCACTCAGCCGAAAAAGGGCTGCCCTTCTACCGCGATTTCCAGCTGATGCTGATCGGCGTGGTGGTGCTGGCGATGGCGTTCGCCGAAGGTTCCGCCAACGACTGGCTGCCGCTGCTGATGGTGGACGGTCACGGCTTTAGCCCTACCTCCGGCTCGCTGATTTACGCCGGGTTTACGCTGGGGATGACCGTCGGGCGCTTCACCGGCGGCTGGTTTATCGACCGCTACAGCCGCGTGGCGGTGGTGCGCGCCAGCGCCCTGCTGGGCGGCCTGGGTATCGCGATGATTATCTTTGTGGATGTGGACTGGATTGCCGGCGTCTCGGTGATCCTCTGGGGGCTGGGCGCGTCCCTCGGCTTCCCGCTGACCATTTCAGCCGCCAGCGATACCGGCCCGGATGCCCCGACGCGCGTCAGCGTGGTGGCAACCATGGGCTATCTCGCCTTCCTGGTCGGGCCGCCGCTGCTCGGCTTCCTCGGCGAGCACTACGGGCTGCGCAGCGCCATGCTGGTGGTGTTAGGGTTGGTCATTATCGCCGCGCTGGTGGCGCGCGCGGTGGCAAAGCCGGAAACAAATCAAACGACACTGGAGAAGGGATATGAGCGTTAAACTGATCGCCGTCGACATGGATGGCACTTTTCTGAGCGATGCCAAGACCTATAATCGCCCGCGTTTTCTGGCGCAGTATGCCCGCATGAAGGCGCAAGGCATTCGCTTCGTGGTCGCCAGCGGCAACCAGTATTACCAGCTGATCTCCTTTTTCCCGGAGATTGCGCATGAGATTGCGTTCGTCGCCGAAAACGGCGGCTGGGTCGTAAGCGAAGGTGAAGATGTTTTTAACGGCGAACTGTCGAAAGCCCATTTCGAGACCGTCGCGAACGTGTTAAACGAGGTTCCGGGCATTGAGATTATCGCCTGCGGGAAAAGCAGCGCGTACACGCTGAAATGCTATGACGAGGGCTTTAAGGAGATCGCGGCGAAGTACTATCACCGTTTGGAAATGGTGAGTAATTTCGACAACCTGAACGATATTTTCTTCAAGTTCGGGCTCAACGTGTCTGACGATGAAATTCCGCGTATTCAGGCGCTGCTGCATGAAAAGCTGAGTGACATCATGGTCCCCGTCACCACCGGCCACGGCAGTATCGACCTGATCATCCCCGGCGTGCATAAAGCCAACGGCCTGCGGATCCTGCAAAAGCGCTGGGGCATTGACGATAGCGAAGTGGTGGCCTTCGGCGACAGCGGCAACGACGTGGAGATGCTGCGCCAGTCCGGTTTCAGCTTTGCGATGGCGAATGCCAGACCGCATATCAAAGCGGCAGCGCGTTTTGAAGCGCCGCATAATAATGATGAAGGCGTTTTAAACGTGATTGAGAAGGTGTTGAACGGGGAGGCGCCGTTTAATTGACCGGTGCGGTCTGGTGCCTTCACCCTAGCCCTCTCCCACAGGGAGAGGGGACTGTTCCGTGCTCGCCAACAGGAAGAGGGAATAAACAGGTTAAGGTTGCAGGGCGTTCCCGACGCGTTTGTCTTTCAGGAACACCACCATCAGGCCAACCCACAGCACGCCGTTGGCGAGGTTAAACAGGCTGAACAGCCCGTTGCCGCCCATCGCGTAGGCATGCTTGCTCACTTCGATACCGACGGTAAAAATCAGCATCTGCAGCATCCCCATCGCAGCTGACACCGTGCCTTTACTCATCTCGCTGGCAAACAGCGTCAGGCGCACCAGCCCGGCGTTGGCCACGCCAATCCCGAAGGCATAAAGACTGAGCCCCGCCGTCATCCACAGGTAGGCGTGGGATGACGCGACGGTCGCCACCGCAGCCAGAATCAGCCCTGCCGCAATCGGCCAGCCGCCCATGATAATCAGGGAACGCACGGTGCGTCGTGACGTCAAACGTGCCAGCACCAGGTTCCCGATAATCAGCGCGCCAAAGATCGGCACCTGCAGCAGGCCATACTCGTAGCTGCTGAGCTTTTCACCGCTGATGATAATGACCGGCGACTGCGCGATCCACGCCAGCAGCGGCAGGCTAACGAACCCGGTCGCCAGCGCGCCCGCCACAAAGCGGCCGTTCTTCAGCACCTCTTTGTAATCCCGACCCAGCTCTTTCAGCGAGAGTTTCTCGCCGATGCGGGTGGCCGTTTCCGGCATCGCCCGGTGCAGGCCAAAGAACGCGAAGGCGGCGAGAGCCGCAAAGAGCACAAACATGCCTTCCCAGGGCGCAACGTGCACCCACGCGGCCCCCACCAGCGGCCCGAGTAAGGGGGCGATCAGCGCCACGTTCGCCATCAGCGCGGTAATTTTGATACACACCGCCTCCTCAAACGACTCCTGAATGGCGGCATACCCCACGGCGCCGATAAAGCACAGGCTCACCCCCTGCAGGAAACGCAGCAGGGTAAATTGTTCAATGTTTTGCGCCAGCAGCGTGGCGAGACAGGTGACGATAAACCACACCACGCCCGTCAGCATCACCGGACGGCGGCCAATACGATCCGACAGCGGCCCTAACAGCCACTGTAAAAACATGCCGCCGGCCAGATAGGCGGTCATGGAGGTCGGCACCCACTCAATACCCGCGTTGTACTGCGCCACAACGGCCAGCATACCGGGCTGGATCATATCGTTGCCGATATAGGTAGAGAATTCGTAGAGCACCAGACACAGAGGGAAAAGCAACGCCTGACGACCCAGACGTGAACCAGAAGAAGAACGGTTTAACATGCAATCTCTTTATAATGACAAAATCGCGACGAGTTTAATGAAATGCCGCAGCCCGAGATAGTGATTTATCGAGGATAAACAGAAATAAAGCACATATCGTCTTCGTTTAAGGTTTCCTTAAGTTGACACTTTTATGATAGCCCGATTACTCGTCAACGATCCCAAATTATGGCACTCACCTCCAGCCGTTCAGAATTGTCTAACTTACAGACAAATAAGACAAAACGACTTTACCGCTTACCGGGCCGCTTTTATGGTTATCAGCTTTTCATACTGATTGCCCTTGCCGTGGTGTTTACGTGGCTATCGCGCAGTGAAGCGCTCGACAGATGGATCACCTCCTTTTGGTATGACGCGGCAACGCAGAGCTTTCCGCTGCAGAAGGACCACCTGCTGGATCTGCTGAACCACCGCCTGGCGAAGTACATCGCCATCGGCTTAGGCGCCGTGGCGCTGTTTTACGGCGCCTGGAAGCGCAACGCAAGGCTGGTCACGGCGGCGCTGCTGATGGGCGTTGGCGCGCTGGTGGTAGGCGTGCTGAAAAGCGTGAGCCATCACAGCTGCCCGTGGGATCTGGTGGAATATGGCGGTAAGGCTATGTCTTATCCCCTGTTCAGCACCGTCCCTGCTGACAGCGGTCCGGGGCGCTGTTTTCCCGGCGGTCATGCCTCCAGCGGCTTTATGGTGATGGGGCTGTTTTTTGCCTTCTGGCGCGAGCGTCCGCGTCTCGCCTGGTGCTTCGTCGCGCTGGGCGTGGTGTTAGGTCTGGCGATGGGCTACGGCCAGGTCATGCGCGGGGCGCATTTTTTCTCTCACAACCTGTGGGCCGGGTGGTGGGTCTGGTTTTCCCAGGTGGTTGTCTACGGACTTATTTCCACCCGGTTTGCTAAAGAGTGATAACGCTATGTTAGAGAATCTGAATTATCAGCTGTTTTATCTGATCAACGCCACGCCAGCCTCGCCTGAGTGGACGATCGATTTTGCCACCTTTCTGGCAAAAGATCTGATCAGCATCGTGCCTGCACTGGCTGCGATTCTCTGGCTGTGGGGGCCCCGCAGCCAGGTGAAGGCGCAGCGCCAGCTGGTGATTAAAGTGGCGATGGCGCTCGGGGTAAGCGTCCTGGTCAGCTACATTCTCGGCCATGTCTTCCCGCACGATCGTCCTTTTGTTGATCACGTCGGCTATACCTTCCTGCACCACGCGCCGGATGACTCGTTCCCGAGCGATCACGGTACGGTGATCTTCACCTTCGCGCTGGCTTTCCTGTTCTGGCATCGCCTGTGGTCCGGCGCGGTCCTGATGGTGGCGGCCCTGGCAATCGCCTGGTCTCGCGTTTACCTGGGCGTTCACTGGCCGCTGGATATGGTGGGCGGTTTCCTGGTCGGGATGATTGGCTGCGTGAGCGCGGCTATCCTGTGGAGCCTCTTCGGTGAAGCGCTCTACCGCACGCTGTCTTCGCTCTATCGCGCCATTTTCGCTATCCCGATCCGCAAAGGCTGGATACGTGACTAACCCCAACCTGACAGGTTACACTTGAACCCCCGCCCTGCGGGGGTTCACTTTTTTATCCCGAGGAACTATGGAAACACGTCGCGATGACCGCATTGCTCAGCTGCTACAGGCGCTGAAGCGCAGCGATAAGCTGCATCTTAAGGAAGCCGCCAATCTCCTCGGCGTCTCAGAGATGACCATTCGTCGGGATCTGAACAGCGAAAGCGCGCCCGTCGTGCTGCTGGGCGGGTATATTGTGCTTGAGCCGCGTAGCGCCAGCCATTATCTGATCAGCGACCAGAAGACGCGCCTGGTGGAAGAGAAGCGTAAGGCCGCCCGGCTTGCGGCCTCACTGGTACAGCCGCACCAGACGCTGTTTTTTGACTGCGGAACCACCACGCCGTGGATTATCGAAGCTATCGACAGCAGCATCCCTTTTACCGCCGTGTGCTACTCCCTGAACACCTTTCTGGCGCTGCAGGAGAAACCCGAGTGCCGGGTGATCCTCTGCGGCGGCGAGTTTCACGCCAGCAACGCCATCTTTAAGCCGCTTAACCTGCAGGATACGCTCAGCAATCTCTGCCCGGACATTGCGTTTTATTCCGCCGCAGGCGTCAACGTGCGTCAGGGCGCGACCTGCTTTAACCTGGAAGAGCTGCCGGTGAAGCACTGGGCGTTAAGCGCGGCGCAGTATCATGTGCTGGTGGTCGATCACAGCAAGTTTGGCAAGGTGCGTTCGGCAAGAATGGGGGAGCTGGCGCAGTTTGACGCCATCGTCAGCGACTGCCGCCCGGACGACGAGATTGTGGCCCACGCGAAGGCGCAGCAGGTGAAGTTGATGTATTAAGAGGGGTGCGGTCTGATGCCCTCACCCCGGCCCTCTCCCACAGGGAGAGGGAGAAAAAACACAGGCCGGGTAAGCGCAGCGCTACCCGGCAAAAAACTTAGCTGAACCAGCTGCCAAACCACCCGTGGAATTTCATCATCACGAAATCCCACATCCGGCTGAAGAAGCCGCCCTCTTCCACCGCTTCCATCACAATCAGCGGACGCTGTTCAATCGACTTCCCGTTTAGCTGGAAATCAATCGTCCCGACCACCTGGCCTTTTTTCAGCGGAGCCGTGAGCTGCGGGTCGGTCAGGGTATAGCTGGCCTTCAGGTTTTTTAGCTGACCGCGCGGAATGGTCACCGAGCCGCCTTCACCCGCCCCGAGATTGACCTCACTCTTGTCGCCAAACCAGACGCGCTGGCTGACGAACGTGGCATCCGGTTTAATCGGCGTCACGGTCTCATAGAAGCGGAAGCCCCAGGTCAGCAGTTTTTCTGACTCATTAAAGCGAATACGGTCGGTTTTGGTGCCCAGCACCACCGAAATCAGGCGCATGTCGCCCTGGGTCGCGGAGGCCACCAGGTTATAGCCTGCGCCCGCCGTGGTGCCGGTTTTCATTCCGTCCACGTTAACGTTGCTGCTCCACAGCAGGCGGTTGCGGTTCGGCTGGCGGATTTTATTGAAGGTAAACTCTTTCTCTTTGTGGATGGCGTATTCATCCGGCACGTCGTGGATCAGCGCTTTCCCCAGCAGCGCCATGTCGCGCGCGGTACTGAACTGTCCCGGTGCATCCAGACCGTGAACCGTTTTGAACGTGGTGTTGGTTAAGCCTAATTTCTGCGCGTAGCCATTCATCAAACCAATGAAAGAATCCTGACTGCCGGCAACGTAATCGGCCAGCGCGATACAAGCATCATTTCCCGACTGAATAATTACCCCTTTGTTCAGATCGGAAACTGAGACCTGATCCCCCGGCTTCAAGAACATCACCGAAGAGCCCCGCAGCGCCGGGTTGCCGGTCGCCCAGGCATCTTTCCCGATAGTGACCATATCGTCCAGCTTGATCTTGCCCGCTTTCAACGCCTGGCCAACCACATAGCTGGTCATGATTTTGGTCAGGCTTGCCGGATCGAGTTTCTCATCCGCATTGCCTTCCGCCAGCACTTTACCGCTGGAGTAGTCCATCAGGATCCAGGCGCGCGCATCCACAGGCGGCGCTTCGGGCGCAGCCTGTTCAGCTGCGTAGAGCGTTGGTGCAAACAGGAAAAGGAGCGCAGAGCCTGTCGCAAGGCTGCGCAGAGAAGTCATTTTACGCGTCATAAATGCCACCCGAGTGTCCATTCAAAAATTACGTCACATCACCGTGTCGCAAGAAGCGATGAGTAATAGCGCACTAAAACGGTTAAAGAAACCCAACGAGGGTAAAGTTATTAAAGTTTATGCAATAACATTCAGATACGCTTTGATTCAGACGATTTTTTTGTCTTCTGTTGCGTAATTGTTAGGTTTATCTCACCATGGCGAAAGCTGACCCGGATTCACATCTCATCAGGAGTAAATATGATTACGCTTTGGGGCAGGAACAACTCGACCAACGTTAAGAAAGTGCTCTGGACGCTCGAGGAGCTGGATTTACCGTTCAATCAAATCATGGCCGGCATGTCGTTCGGCGTGAATAAAGAGGCCGACTATCTGGCCATGAACCCGAACGGCCTGGTGCCGCTGCTGCGCGATGATGAAACCGACGCGACGCTTTGGGAATCTAACACCATTGTGCGTTACCTCGCCGCCCAGTACGGTCAAGGGCGTCTGTGGGTAGAAAACCCGGCGCAGCGCGCCCAGGGCGAAAAGTGGATGGACTGGGCGAACCAGACGCTTTCGCCAACCCACCGCGTGATCCTGATGGGACTTATCCGCACGCCGGAAGCCGAACGCGATTATCCCGCGATTCACGCCGCGCAGGATGCCTGCGAAAATCTTTTCGCGATGATGGATGACGAGCTGGCGAAGCACGCCTGGTTCTCCGGCGAGGCGTTCGGCACAGGCGATATCGCCGTTGCGCCGTTCGTCTGGAACCTGACCAACATGGGCCTGAAGTGGACGCCGCGCCCGCACCTTGAGCGCTGGCTGAAACAGCTGAGCGATCGCCCGGCGTACCGCAACGTGGTAATGATCCCGGTCACCTGATTACGCACCGGACGGGCTGACTTTTAACAGCTGCCCGTCCGTCTCGTCGGTCAGCACATATAAATAGCCGTCCGGCCCCACCCGCACATCGCGAATACGTTTATCCCGGTCGCCCAGAATTCGCCCGTCCTCCGTTACCTTATTGCCCTCCACGCTCAGCACGATAACGTCCTTTTCCTTCAGCGCGCCGATAAACAGCTTGTTTTTCCACTGCGGGAAGACGTCGCTGTTGTAAAACGCCATACCGCTCACGGCGGGCGACACTTTCCAGACGAACAGCGGTTTTTCGGTTCCCTCAACGTGTTCGCCTTTGGCTTCAGGAATTTTCAGACCGCTGTAGTTAATGCCGTGCGTCGCCAGCGGCCAGCCGTAGTTCTTTCCTTTCTCCGGAATGTTGATCTCATCCCCGCCGCGCGGGCCGTGCTCGTTCAGCCACAGCGCGTCGCTCCAGGGATTCATCGCCATCCCCTGCGGGTTGCGAATGCCGTAAGACCAGATTTCGGGTCGCGCGCCGGGGGTATTCACAAACGGGTTATCCGGCGGCACTTTTCCGTCTTCGGTGAGGCGCACCACTTTACCCTGCAATTTATCCAGATCCTGCGCCGTCGGGCGCTGGTTGTTCTCGCCGAGTCCGATAAAGAGCGAGCCTTTGCCGTCGAATACCAGCCGCCCACCAAAATGGTTACCTGTGGAGAGTTTCGGCATCTGGCGGAACACCACCTGGAAGGTTTCAATGCGCGTAAAATCATCGCTTAACCGGCCATAGCCCACCGCCGTTCCGGCTTTGCCGTCACTTCCGGCTTCGGCGAAGCTCAGCCAGACGCGGCGCGATTTTTCAAAATCCGGGGCGAGGACCACGTCCAGCAATCCTCCCTGACCGTTTGCCCAGACCTTCGGCACGCCGACAATCGGATCGGACAGCCCTTTTCCGGCCTGCCAGCGTTTGAGCTGACCGCCCTTCAGGGTCACCAGCAGGCCTTTATTGTCCGGCAGAAACGCCAGAGACCAGGGATGATCGAGTTTGTTTTGCAGCACCTCGACCTTGACCGCCTCCGGGGCAGCAAGAAGCGAAAACGGAATTAACAGCGCAGGCAGGGAAATTAGCGAGGATCGAGGCATAACGCGCTCCTTTATCGGCATATGGCATAAAGGTTAGCCACTGCATCCGGACGCGTTACCACTTTTACAAAAGCTTAATCAGAAGGGGGAGTTGCCTCCCCCTGGGTCAGTGCTGTTCAAGCTTCTCGTGCTCGTTCAGGCACATGATGCATAGAGAGAGCGTGGTCAGGCAGTTTTCAAGCTTCTCCGCGTTAACAGCGATAAAATTCGGGCAGTCGTGGCGTCCGTTCATCAAACATACCCCAGCGATGGAAAGCACCTCAGCGGCGCGGCGCAGGGCGATCAGCTCACTTTCGCCGTATTTCGCCTTCAGGGTCGGTGCTTTTTCACGCATGAAATTGCAAAGTTCAAACAGGTTATCACGCAGATGTTCGCTTTCGCTGACTGACATATACCCTTTTGCCTTCCTCAACTGCAGGTACGCGGCCAGGTCGATTCGGGCGTTGATCAGCTTGGTAAGCAGATCGCGTTTAAGTCTGTCAACGGTCATGCTCTTTCCTCCTCTGTCAGCCATTGTGCATAGTCAGGATAAGTACATTTTTTGTACAGTTTAATGCCTGGGATCAATTTTTATTAACTGATTAACATTATTTACAATGTTACAACGTCCGCCCGGCGCATCCGCCTTGCAAAGAGTGTATAAATCCCCCGCGATACGCTGTAAAATCCCGCCCTGATAACTCCATAATTGATGAATTTTTAACCTATGAGCAATGTTACGCACCAGCCGAAAATCGGCTTCGTCTCCCTGGGCTGCCCGAAAAACCTCGTGGATTCCGAACGCATCCTGACCGAACTGCGCACCGAGGGCTATGACGTGGTGCCAAGCTACGACAACGCCGATATGGTGATCGTGAACACCTGCGGGTTTATCGACAGCGCGGTTCAGGAATCACTGGAAGCCATCGGTGAGGCCCTGACGGAAAACGGCAAAGTGATTGTTACCGGCTGTCTGGGTGCGAAAGAAGACCAGATCCGCGAAGTGCACCCGAAGGTGCTGGAGATCACCGGCCCGCACAGCTACGAGCAGGTGCTGGAACATGTTCATCACTACGTGCCAAAACCAAAGCACAACCCGTTTCTGAGCCTGGTGCCGGAGCAGGGCGTAAAGCTGACGCCGCGCCACTACGCGTACCTGAAAATTTCCGAAGGCTGCAACCATCGCTGCACTTTCTGCATCATCCCGTCCATGCGTGGCGATCTGGTGAGCCGTCCGATTGGCGAAGTGCTGGCGGAAGCTAAACGTCTGGCCGACGCGGGCGTGAAGGAGCTGCTGGTCATCTCCCAGGACACTTCGGCTTACGGGGTGGACGTTAAACACCGCTCCGGTTTCCACAACGGCGAGCCGGTGAAAACCAGCATGGTCGGCCTGTGCGAGCAGCTGTCTAAACTCGGTATCTGGACGCGTCTGCACTACGTCTATCCGTACCCGCACGTTGACGACGTGATCCCGCTGATGGCGGAAGGCAAAATTCTGCCGTACCTGGATATCCCGCTGCAGCACGCCAGCCCGCGTATCCTGAAGCTGATGAAGCGTCCTGGCTCCGTTGATCGCCAGCTGGCGCGCATCAAGCAGTGGCGTGAAATCTGCCCGGATCTGACCCTGCGCTCCACCTTCATCGTCGGCTTCCCGGGTGAAACCGAAGAAGACTTCCAGATGCTGCTCGACTTCCTGAAAGAAGCGCGTCTGGACCGCGTAGGCTGCTTCAAGTACAGCCCGGTAGAAGGCGCAACCGCCAACGAGCTGGCGGACCAGGTGCCGGAAGAGGTGAAAGAAGAGCGCTGGAACCGCTTCATGCAGCTGCAGCAGCAGATCTCTGCCGAGCGTCTGCAGGAAAAAGTGGGCCGCGAGATCATGGTCATCGTTGACGAAGTGGACGAAGAAGGCGCGATTGGCCGCAGCATGGCGGACGCCCCTGAGATCGACGGCGCGGTGTACCTGAACGGCGAAACCAACGTCAAGCCGGGTGATATTATTCGCGTGAAGGTTGAAAACGCGGACGAGTATGACCTGTGGGGTAGCCGGGTTTAATCTCCTTTCCCCCCTCACCCTACCCCTCTCCCCACTGGTGAGAGGGGACTGCTCGGTGCGGTTTTTCACCCTCGCCCCTTTGGGGAGAGGGCCGGGGTGAGGGGCAAGCAAAAGCCTACCCCTTAATCCTCGGATCCAGCGCGTCGCGCAGTCCGTCCCCCAGCAGGTTAAACGCCAGCACGGTCAGGAAAATCGCCAGACTCGGGAAGATCGCCACGTGCGGCGCAATCACCATATCCGCCCTCGCCTCGTTCAGCATCGCGCCCCACTCCGGCGTCGGAGGCTGCGCGCCTAGCCCCAGAAACGACAGGCTGGCCGCCGAGATAATCGACACGCCGATGCGCATGGTGAAATAGACCACGATGGACGACACCGTACCCGGCAGAATATGGCTGAAGAGGATGGTGGCGTCGCTGGCCCCCATGCTGCGGGCGGACTCGATAAACGTCTGCTGTTTCAACACCAGCGTGTTGCCGCGCACCAGGCGGGCAAAGGCCGGAATCGAAAAGACCGCAACCGCAATGATGACGTTCGCCATGCCGCTGCCCATGATCGCCACCACGGCAATCGCCAGCAAAATGCCGGGAAACGCAAACAGCACGTCGCAGATGCGCATGATGATGCGGTCCCACCAGCCTTCGTAATACCCGGCGACGAGACCCAGCACGGTACCGATGGCCGCGCCGATCAGCACCGCGAACACCCCGGCGGCAAGCGAGATTTGCGCCCCGACCAGCACGCGGCTAAAGATATCGCGCCCGAGGGAGTCCACGCCGAACCAGTGCAGCATCGACGGTCCGTCGTTCAGACGGTCGTAGTCAAAATAGTTTTCCGCATCAAACGGTGCCACCCACGGCGCAATCGCCGCCACCGCAATCAGCAGCAGCACAAACAGCCCCGCGGTCATCGCGACCGGCTGACGGCGAAAACGCCGCCAGAATTCAGACCACGGGGTGCGGACGTGGTCCGGTTTTAGCCCCGGCATCGCGTTTAAAACGGCCTGACGTCGCCAGTTCAACAATCGCATCTTACTTATACCTGATGGCCGGGTTAATGGCGGCGTAGAGCACGTCCACCACTAAGTTGATAAGAATAAACTCCAGCGAGAAAAGCAGGACTTCCGCCTGGATCACCGGGTAGTCGCGCATCTCGACGGAATCGACCAGCAGGCGTCCCAGCCCCGGCCAGTTGAAGACCTTTTCCACGACGATCGAGCCGCCGAGCAGAAAGCCAAACTGCAGCCCCATCATCGTCACCACCGGGATCATCGCATTGCGAAACCCGTGCTTGAGAATGACCCACTTCTCGCTGACCCCTTTCGCCCGCGCGGTGCGAATATAATCTTCGCTCAGCACGTCAACGAACGAGGCGCGGGTAAAGCGCGCCATTACCGCCGAAACGGCAGCCCCCAGCGTCATGGAAGGCAGGATGTAATGCTTCCAGGTATCGGCCCCGACGGTCGGCAGCCAGCCCAGTTCGACGGAGAAGATCTGCATCAGCAGCATCCCCAGCGCGAACGCCGGGAAGGAGATGCCGGTCACCGCCAGCGCCATGCCGAGCTTGTCCGGCCAGCGGTTGCGCCAGACGGCCGCGATAATCCCGGCGCCAAGCCCAAACACGACCGCCCAGCTCATGCTGGCTATCGTTAACCAGAATGTCGGCATAAAGCGACTGGCAATCTCCTCCGACACAGGACGGCGCGACACCATCGAAATACCAAAATCGCCCTGCAGAACGTTACAGATATAGTGGATAAACTGCATATACAGCGGCTGGTCGAGACCAAGCTGCTTACGCACCAGGTCAATAACGGTGGCATCCGCCTCAGGCCCGGCGACCAGACGCGCCGGATCGCCCGGCAGCATATGGACAAACAAAAACACCAGGACCGCCACAATCAGCAGCGTCGGAATAAGCCCCAGCAGGCGTTTACAAACATAATTCAACATGAGGTTTATTTTAAATCCGCATCGTCAAAGCTAAAGCCCGTGTCCGGCATGATGTAGAACCCGGTCAACGCTTTGTTATGGGCTGACACCAGTTTCTCCACCACCAGCGGCACCCACGGTGACTCTTTCCAGATAATATCCTGCGCGTCTTTGTAGAGGCGCGCCTTCTCTTCCGGTTTGGTGGTTTTCAGGGCATCGGCCAGGTCTTTGTCCACCTGCGGGTTGCTGTAAAACGCAGTGTTGAACAGGGTTGGCGGCCAGTTTTGCGAGGCAAACAGCGGCGACAGCGCCCAGTCGGCTTCACCGGTCGAGGCCGTCCAGCCGGTATAGAACATCCGCACGCCGCTCTCTTTCTGCCCTTTCCCCTCCACTTCTGCCGCACGCTGTCCGGCATCCATCGCGGTCACCTGTACCTTGATACCAACCTGCGCCAGCTGCTGCTGGGTAAACTGCAGCACCTTCTGGGCGGTACTGTGATTATGCGAGGACCACAGCGTGGTGCTGAAACCGTTCGGGAAGCCCGCCTCTTTCAGCAGCTCGCGCGCTTTAGCCGGATCGTACGGCCACGGCTGATAGCTTTGCGCATAGGCGATCGCCGGTGGCAGCACGCCGGTGGCCGGAGTGGCATATCCGGCGAAGGCGACCTTCACCAGCGCCTGACGGTTAATGGCGTAGTTGATGGCTTCACGCACCTTCGGGTTATCGAACGGCTTTTGCGTGACGTTCATGCTGATGTAGCGCTGCATGATCGACGGGCTGGCGACCAGCTCCAGCTTGCTGTTTTTCTGCAAAATGGCGGCCTGCTCATACGGGATCGGGAAGGCAAACTGCGCCTCGCCGGTTTGCAGCATCGCCGCGCGGGTGTTGTTGTCCACCACCGGGCGCCAGGTGATGGTGTCCAGCTTCGGCAGCCCTTTCTGCCAATAGCCCGCGAATTTCTTCACCTTCACAAAATCGGTCTGATTCCAGGTGACCAGCTCGTACGGACCGGTACCTACCGGGTGGAAGCCGATCTCCTTGCCGTATTTCTTCAGCGCGGCAGGGGAAATCATCGCCGTTGCCGGATGCGCCAGGATATTGATAAACGCGGAGAACGGCTCTTTCAGGGTGATTTTAACCGTCGCCGGGTCGACCACCTCGGTTTTGGCGATGTTTTTATAGAGGTTGTAACGCTTGAGGCTGTTCTCAGGATTGCTGGCGCGGTCGAGGTTTACTTTCACCGCGTCCGCATTAAAGTCGGTGCCGTCCTGGAACTTCACGCCGGTCCTGAGCTTGATGGTATACACCAGCCCGTTCTCGGATACGGTGTACCCCTCCGCCAGCACGTTTTTGAGCTTCATCTCTTTATCGAGGCCAAACAAGCCCTGATAGAACGATTTCGCCACCGCCTGAGAGAGCGTGTCGTTAGCGTCATACGGATCGAGCGTGGTGAAATTCGAGCCGACGGCAACCACCACGTCTTTGGCAGCGAACGCGGGGGCAGCGGCCAGGGCTGCCGTCACGCTCGCGGCTAACAACCATCTACGCGCTACAAATGTAACCATTGTGTTCTCCTGCCTGTTGTAAGTTATAACCGCGAAAAAGCGTTGTCCTGACGCGGGGGAGCGACGAAATGACCCGGCTCGACCTCGCGCAGCGTCACGCGCTCCACGGCCTCGCCGCGTTTATGAATATTGCCCGGCATTTCATCCTGCAGCAGCACGCGCTGGCCGTGACGATGCGCGGGATCGGCTACCGGGACCGCCGCGATAAGCTTGCGGGTGTACGGATGCTGCGGGTTTTCAAACACCGCCCTTCGCGGACCAATCTCCACGATCTGTCCCATAAACATCACCGCCACGCGATGGCTGATGCGCTCGACCACCGCCATATCGTGCGAGATAAACAGGAAGGCAATGCCCATATCCCGCTGTAAATCCAGCAGTAAGTTGATGATTTGCGCCCGGATAGAGACATCCAGCGCCGAGACGGACTCATCGGCAATCACCACTTTCGGGTTCAGCGCCAGCGCGCGGGCGATGCAGATACGCTGTCGCTGTCCGCCGGAAAACTCGTGCGGATAACGCCAGGCGTGCTCCGGCTTCAGGCCGACGCGCTCCAGCAGCCAGGCCACGCGGCGCTGGGCCGCTTCGCCGTCGAGCAGGTTATGCACCCGCAGCGGCTCCATGATCGAATACCCCACCGTATGGCGCGGATCGAGGGAGGCGTACGGATCCTGGAAAATAAACTGAATATCCCGCCGCACCGCCTGCAGCCTGCTGTCCGGAAGGGTATCAATGCGCTCGCCGTTAAAGGTAATGCTGCCTTCCTGAGATTCCACCAGACGGAGCAACGCGCGCCCGGTGGTGGATTTACCGCAGCCGGACTCCCCCACCAGCGCCAGCGTTTCGCCCGGCCAGAGATCGAAGCTGACGTTTTCCACCGCATGCACTTCGCGCTTCACGCGGTTCAGTACGCCGCTGCGCAGCGGAAACCGGGTAACCAGATTGCGCACTTCCAGAATGGGCTTGCCCGGCACCACGGTGTCCTGCTCGCGCTCATCCTCCTGCTGCTCAGATGCCTCAAGAGAAATCAGGGGGAAGCGGCGCGGCAAATCGCTGCCGTTCATCGCCCCCAGGCGCGGAACCGCCGCCAGCAGCGCTTTGGTGTAAGGATGAACCGGCGCGTGAAAAATCTGCTCGACCGGGCCGGTTTCCACCGCGCTGCCTTTGTGCATCACCAGCACCCGATCGGCGATATCGGCTACTACGCCCATATCGTGGGTGATGAAAATCACCCCCATCTCCATCTCCTGCTGCAGCACTTTGATGAGCTGCAGGATCTGCGCCTGAATCGTCACGTCCAGCGCCGTTGTCGGCTCGTCGGCAATCAGCACCGCCGGACGGCACGAGAGCGCCATGGCAATCATCACCCGCTGACGCATGCCGCCGGAAAGCTGATGCGGGTAGCGACCCAGAATGGCCTGCGCCTCCGGAATGCGCACCAGCTCCAGCATCCGCCGGGCCTCTTTGAGCGCTTCATCGCCGCTCAGCCCCTGATGCAGGCGGATGGACTCGGCGATTTGTTCCCCGACCGGGAAAACCGGGTTCAGGGAGGTCATCGGCTCCTGGAAGATCATCGCAATATCCGCCCCGCGCACGCCCTGCATCTGCGCGCCGCTCAGCTCGTTTAAATCAATGACCTGACGGTTGCGGCGGCGCAGGAGCATTTTCTCGCTGCTGATTTGCCCGCCCGTCTGTTCCAGCAGGCGCATCAGCGCCAGCGCGGTGACCGATTTACCGGAGCCGGACTCGCCAACAATCGCCAGCGTCTCGCCGCGCCTGAGCGTGAACGATAAATTCTGTACTGCGGGGATGAACTGCCGCTCTTCCTGAAACGCAATATTGAGCTGATGGACAGCCAGCACTTCGCGGTTGTCCAGTTCTTCACTGTGCGGCACGCGCTGCCCCCTTATTCACGATAGATGCCCGTGCTCGGTTCATCACCGGCATAACCCCAGGCGCGATACATGCCTTCGCTGTTGAACGGCAGAGCCACGTTGCCCTCACGATCCACCGCAATGAGCCCGCCGACGCCGCCCAGGGCAGGTAGTTTTTCCATAACCACGCGCTCGCAGGCCTCGCTCAGGCTTAAGCCGCCGTAATCCATCAGCGCGGTAATGTCATAGGCCGCAAGGGCGCGGATAAACACTTCCCCGGTTCCGGTACACGACACCGCCGCCGTCGCGTTATTGGCGTAGCAGCCGGCGCCCGGCAGCGGGCTATCGCCGACGCGCCCGGGCAGCTTGTTGGTCATCCCGCCCGTTGAGGTCGCCGCCGCGAGGTTTCCGGCCTTATCGAGCGCCACCGCGCCGACCGTGCCCATCTTGGTGGTTTCATCGAGCGGCGCTGCATGGTCAAGCTGCGTCATGCCCGCCGAACGGGCCTCCAGCAGCTGCTGGTAGCGCTCCTCCGTGGAAAACAGATCCGGCGATACCGGTTCCATCCCGTGCTCGAAGGCAAACGCCTCCGCCCCGGCCCCCGTCAGCAGCACGTGCGGACTCGCCTCCATCACCAGACGCGCCGCCAGCACCGGATTGCGCAGGTGGCTGACGCCTGCCACGGCCCCCGCTTTCAGGGAGATACCATCCATCACGCAGGCATCCAGCTCGTGCGTTTCATCCCGGGTAAAGACCGAACCGATCCCCGCATTAAACAACGGGCACTCTTCCAGCAGGCGCACCGCCTCGGTGACCACGTCCAGCGCGCTTTCGCCCGCTTCCAGCATTCTCTGGCCCGTTTCCACAATGGCGTACAGCGCGTCGATATAGCGCTTTTCCTGCTCGGGACTGAGCTGTGCTCGGGTGATTGCCCCGGCGCCACCATGAATTGCGATTACCGCATTAACCATTCGCATCACCCGTTAGCCTGATTTGCGGCTTTTTCTATAAATATCATTATCGTCGATGAAACTTCAGATGATTTTTGAATATAGAAAGACGTAACTGTGATGTAAAGCGTACACCCATCAGGTCATACAGTTAGCCGCACTTTTCTGCCATAATGAGCGCTTTCGTTGTTACTCCGCAGGAGCCCACCATGGATTTTACCGCCGGACTGATGCCGCTTGAGACGGCACTCACGCAGATGCTTGACCGAGTTTCCCCGCTGCATGACGTTGAGACGCTGCCCCTCGTGCGCTGTTTTGGCCGTATCTCCGCGCGCGATATCGTCTCTCCGCTTAACGTGCCGGGGTTTGATAATTCCGCGATGGACGGTTACGCGGTACGCCTGGCGGATCTCCAGACGGGTAACGCCCTGCCGGTGGCGGGTAAGGCCTTTGCGGGCCAGCCGTTTAGCGGTGAATGGCCTGCGGGCACCTGCGTGCGCATCATGACCGGCGCGCCGGTTCCGGCCGGCTGTGACGCCGTGGTGATGCAGGAAGAGACCGAACAGACCGACGAAGGCGTGCGTTTTACCGCCAGCGTCAAAGCGGGCCAGAACATCCGCCGCACGGGCGAAGATATCACCCTTGGTGCGACGGTCTTTTCTGCCGGGCAGAAGCTGACGGCAGGTGAGCTGCCGGTGCTGGCGTCGCTCGGCGTGGCTGAAATCGACGTGATCCGTAAAGTGCGCGTTTCCGTTTTCTCCACCGGTGACGAGCTGCAGCTTCCGGGCCAGCCGCTGCAGGACGGTCAGATTTACGACACCAACCGCCTGGCGGTACACCTGATGCTGGAGCAGCTGGGCTGCGAGGTGATTAACCTCGGCATTATTCCTGACGATCCGGAAAAACTGCGCGCCGCGTTTATCGAGGCGGATAACGCCGCCGACGTGGTTATCAGCTCTGGCGGCGTCTCCGTGGGCGAAGCGGATTACACCAAAACCATCCTTGAAGAGCTGGGGGAAATCGCCTTCTGGAAGCTGGCCATCAAGCCGGGCAAACCGTTCGCGTTTGGCAAGCTCACGCACGGCTGGTTCTGCGGCCTGCCGGGTAATCCGGTCTCGGCGGCACTCACCTTCTACCAGCTGGTGATCCCGCTGCTGGCGAAGCTTTCAGGCAACAGCGCCAGCCCGCTGCCGGAACGCCAGCGCGTGCGCGCCGCCACGCGCCTGAAAAAATCGCCGGGTCGTCTCGATTTCCAGCGCGGCATTCTGGCGCGCAACGCGGACGGCGAGCTGGAAGTGAGCACCACCGGGCACCAGGGCTCACACATTTTCAGCTCCTTCAGCCAGGGCAACTGCTTTATCGTCCTGGAGCGCGAGCGCGGCAATGTGGAAGCCGGCGAGTGGGTTGAGATCGAGCGTTTTAACCACCTGTTCGGAGGCTGACATGACGGTGGAGCTGAGCGACCCGGAGATGATGCGCTACAACCGCCAGATTGTGCTGCGCGGGTTTGACTTCGAGGGCCAGGAAGCGCTTAAGGCAGCAAGCGTGCTGGTTGTTGGGCTCGGCGGTCTTGGCTGCGCCGCCGCGCAGTATCTTGCGGCGGCGGGCGTGGGCAGGATGACGCTGCTGGATTTCGATACCGTGTCGGTGTCAAACCTCCAGCGCCAGACGCTGCACAGCGACGCGACGGTTGGCCAGCCGAAAGTGGACTCTGCCCGCTCGGCGCTGGCGCGCATCAACCCCAACGTTCAGTTCACCCTGATTGACGCTATGCTGGATGACGGCGCGCTGTCGGCGCAGATTGCGCAGCATGACCTGGTGCTGGACTGCACCGATAACGTCACCGTCCGTAACCAGCTGAACGCGGGCTGTTTTGCCCACAAAACCCCGCTGGTCTCCGGCGCGGCAATCCGCATGGAGGGGCAAATCAGCGTCTTTACGTACGCGGATGGTGAACCCTGCTACCGCTGCCTGAGCCGTCTGTTTGGCGAGAACGCGCTGACCTGCGTCGAGGCGGGCGTGATGGCGCCGCTCGTCGGCGTGATTGGCTCCCTGCAGGCAATGGAAGCAATCAAAGTGCTGGCACACTACGGCACGCCTGCGGCGGGGAAAATCGTGATGTATGACGCGATGACCTGCCAGTTCCGCGAGATGAAGCTGATGCGTAACCCGGGGTGTGAGGTTTGCGGAGGTTAAAGCAAACGGCAACCTTCAGGTTGCCGTTTTAGTGTTTTCTCCCTCTCCCTGTGGGAGAGGGTTGGGGTGAGGGCATCAGGCCGCACCCGTCAGATCGACGTCCGTCCAAACGCCCCCTGCCAGTCCTGCTCAAACTTCACAATCGCCGCATCCACGGCCGGAGAGGTAATAAACTGCTGCGCCACGTCCAGCGGCAGCGTGATTGACGCGCAGCCTGCCAGCAGGCAGTCCAGCGCCTGACGTGGCGTTTTGAAGCTCGCGGCCAGCACCTTTGACTGCGGGGCGTGCAGCGTCAGCAGCTGTTGCAGTTCAACCACGGTCTGGATCCCGTCCCCGCCCTGCGCGTCCACGCGGTTAACGTAAGGCGCCACATACTCCGCCCCCGCCAGCGCCGAGAGCATCCCCTGTGCGGCACCGTAAACCGCCGTACCCAGCGTCGGGATCCCTTCCGCTTTCAGCATCTTGATCGCCGCCAGCCCTTCGGCGGTCACCGGCACTTTTACTACCAGATCGTTAATGATGGCACGCAGCTTACGCGCGTCCTCCACCATCCCTTCGGCGGTGGTAGCCATCACCTGGGCGAACAGACGGCCTTTACCGCCCAGCGCGTCATGCAGCGCCGGCAGCAGCTCGTCCAGCGGCGTTTTACCTGCCGCCACAATGCTTGGGTTGGTGGTCACGCCCGCCAGCGGGAAGAAACGCGCCAGCTTTTTGACTGCCGCAACGTCAGATGTGTCGAGATAAAGTTCCATGATGTCACCCTCAAAATTAGCCTGCACTTACCCTATCACGACAAAACCTGCTCAAGAGTTGACCTGCATCAAGATAGCTTTCATTCGAAAGTAATTTAATCTTCATATGCAATACGAGAGGCGAAATCATGATCTTCAATATTCAGCGTTACTCTACCCACGACGGCCCCGGTATTCGAACCGTGGTGTTCCTGAAAGGCTGCTCGCTGGGCTGTCGCTGGTGTCAGAACCCGGAAAGCCGCTCCCGCAGCCGGGACGTGCTGTTTGATGCGCGCCTGTGCCTGGACGGCTGCGATCTTTGCCAGCAGGCGGCGCCGGGCTGCATCGAACGCGCGCTGAATGGCCTGGTTATCCATCGCGAGAAGCTTGATGAAGCCGCGCTCAACGCCCTTACTAACTGCTGCCCGACGCAGGCGCTGACCGTCTGCGGTGAAGAACAGCAGGTCGCGGAGATCATGGCGACCGTACTGCGCGACAAGCCCTTTTACGACCGCAGCGGCGGCGGGATCACCCTCTCCGGCGGCGAGCCGTTTATGAACCCCGAGCTGGCGCACGCCCTGTTTAAAGCCAGCCACGAACAGGGGATCCACACTGCCGTGGAAACCTGCCTCCACGTGCCGTGGCATTACATCGAGCCGTCATTACCCTACGTCGATCTGTTCCTCGCCGACCTGAAGCACGTCGACGGTGAGGTGTTCAAACAGTGGACGGACGGTTCGGCTAAGCGAATCCTGGACAACCTGAAGCGCCTTGCCGCCGCCGGGAAAAAAATCACCATTCGCGTGCCGCTGATCCAGGGCTTTAACGCTGACGAAGCGTCTGTTACCGCCATTACCAACTTCGCTGCCGACGAGCTCGGCGTCGACGATATTCATTTTCTGCCGTATCACACGCTGGGCATGAACAAATACACCCTGCTCGGCCAACCCTACTCTGCCCCTGACAAACCGCTGGATAACCCTGCCCTGCTGGACTTCGCGCAGCAGTACGCCTGCCAGAAAGGGTTAACCGCGACCTTACGAGGATAAACCTATGACGACCCTGAATCTCAACACCCTCAGCGAGCGCATTAAGGCGCACAAAACGGCGCTGGTGCATATCGTCAAGCCGCCGGTCTGTACCGAGCGCGCGCAGCATTACACCGAAATGTACCAGCAGCACATGGACAAGCCGATCCCGGTGCGCCGCGCCCTCGCGCTGGCGCATCACCTGGCCGAGCGCACCATCTGGATCAAACACGATGAGCTAATTATCGGTAACCAGGCAAGCGAAGTGCGCGCCGCGCCGATTTTCCCGGAATACACCGTATCCTGGATTGAGAAAGAGATCGACGATCTGGCGGACCGCCCGGGCGCGGGCTTTGCGGTGAGCGAAGAGAACAAGCGCGTGCTGCACGACATCTGCCCGTGGTGGCGCGGCCAGACGGTGCAGGACCGCTGCTACGGCATGTTCACCGACGAGCAGAAAGGCCTGCTGGAAACCGGCATTATCAAAGCCGAAGGCAACATGACCTCCGGCGACGCGCACCTGGCGGTCAACTTCCCGCTGGTGCTGGAGAAAGGCCTCGACGGCCTGCGCGCCAAAGTGGCCGAGCGCCGCTCGCGCATCAACCTGACGGTGCTGGAAGACCTGCACGGCGATCAGTTCCTGAAGGCAATTGATATCGTGCTGGAAGCGGTAAGCCTGCACATCAAACGCTTCGCCGATCTGGCGCGCGAGATGGCCTCCACCGAAACCCGCGCAAGCCGCCGCGACGAGCTGCTGGCGATGGCGGAGAACTGCGACGTGATTGCCCACGAGCCGCCAAAAACCTTCTGGCAGGCGCTGCAGCTGTGCTACTTCATCCAGCTGATCCTGCAGATTGAGTCCAACGGCCACTCCGTCTCCTTCGCGCGTATGGACCAGTATCTCTATCCGTACTACCGCCGCGACGTGGAGCTGAACCAGAGCCTGGATCGCGAACACGCTATCGAGCTGCTGCACAGCTGCTGGCTGAAGCTGCTGGAAGTGAACAAGATCCGCTCCGGCTCTCACTCGAAAGCTTCTGCCGGTAGCCCGCTGTACCAGAACGTCACCATCGGCGGCCAGAAGCTGGTCAACGGCGAGCCGATGGACGCGGTGAACCCGCTCTCCTACGCGATTCTGGAATCCTGCGGTCGCCTGCGCTCCACCCAGCCGAACCTGAGCGTGCGCTACCACGCGGGCATGAGCAACGACTTCCTCGACGCCTGCGTGCAGGTGATCCGCTGCGGCTTCGGGATGCCCGCGTTCAACAACGATGAAATCGTCATTCCGGAATTCATCAAGCTAGGCGTTGAACGAGACGACGCCTACGACTATGCGGCCATCGGCTGCATCGAAACCGCTGTGGGCGGCAAGTGGGGCTACCGCTGTACCGGCATGAGCTTTATCAACTTCGCCCGCGTGATGCTGGCGGCGCTGGAAGGCGGCCGCGACGCCACCAGCGGCAAGGTGTTCCTGCCGCAGGAGAAAGCGCTCTCCGCCGGTAACTTCGACAACTTCGACGAAGTGATGGCGGCGTGGGATAGCCAGATCCGCTACTACACCCGCAAGTCCATCGAGATTGAGTACGTGGTGGACACCATGCTGGAAGAGAACGTCCACGACATTCTCTGCTCGGCGCTGGTGGACGACTGCATCGAACGCGCGAAAAGCATCAAGCAGGGCGGCGCGAAGTACGACTGGGTCTCCGGCCTGCAGGTGGGCATCGCCAACCTCGGCAACAGCCTGGCGGCGGTGAAGAAGCTGGTGTTCGAGCAGGGCACTATCGGTCAGCAGCAGCTGGCGGCGGCGCTGGCGGATGGCTTCGACGGACTGACCCACGAGCAGCTGCGTCAGCGCCTGATCAACGGTGCGCCGAAGTACGGCAACGACGACGACAGCGTGGACATGCTGCTGACGCGCGCCTATCAGACCTACATCGAAGAGCTTAAGCAGTACCACAACCCGCGCCACGGCCGCGGCCCGATTGGCGGTAACTACTACGCGGGCACCTCTTCCATCTCCGCAAACGTGCCGTTTGGCGCGGCAACGATGGCCACGCCGGACGGACGTAAGGCGCACACCCCGCTGGCGGAAGGAGCAAGCCCGGCTTCCGGTACGGACCACCTCGGCCCGACGGCGGTAATTGGCTCGGTGGGTAAACTGCCGACGGAAGCGATTCTCGGCGGCGTGCTGCTTAACCAGAAGCTGAACCCGTCGACGCTGGAAAACGACAGCGATCGCCAGAAGCTGATGGTGCTGCTGCGCACCTTCTTCGGGGTGCATAAGGGCTGGCATATTCAGTACAACATCGTCTCGCGCGAAACGCTGCTGGAAGCGAAGAAACATCCTGACCAGTATCGCGATCTCGTGGTGCGCGTCGCGGGCTACTCGGCGTTCTTCACCGCCTTGTCGCCGGATGCGCAGGACGATATTATCGCCCGTACTGAACATACGCTGTAACGGCATATCCCCTCACTCTTGATGGTGAGGGGATATGCGCACGCTGATGCCCTCACCCCGGCCCTCTCCCACGGGGAGAGGGAGAAAACACTAAAAAAGGCAACCTCGGTTGCCGTTTTGCTTTTACTTTCGAATGAAATTAAATTTGTGCTCCACGTCACCTTGTTATTAGAATGTTTCAAAACGCAGTGACCCAGGAGCACAGTATGACCGTTAAAGTTATCGTCACCGATATGGACGGAACTTTCCTTGATGATGCCAAGCAGTACGATCGTGACCGCTTCCAGGCACAGTTTGAACAGCTTAAAGCCCGCGACATTGAATTCGTTGTCGCCAGCGGCAATCAGTATTACCAGCTCATCTCCTTCTTTCCGGAGCTCACAGATCGGATCTCCTTCGTCGCGGAAAACGGCGCGCTGGTGTTCGATCGCGGCGAACAGATTTTCCACGGCGAGCTGACGCGGCATGAATCGCAAATCGTGATTGGCGAGCTGCTGAAAGACAAAGGGCTGAACTTTGTGGCCTGCGGGCTCGAGAGCGCGTATGTGAGCGATAAAGCCCCGGACGCGTTCGTGGCGCTGATGTCAAAGCACTATCACCGCTTAAAGCGCATCAGCGATTACCGCGAAATTGACGACGTACTGTTTAAATTCTCCCTGAACCTGCCGGACAGCGATATCCCTAATCTGGTGGATAAACTGCACGTCTCCCTGGACGGCATTATGAAGCCGGTCACCAGCGGCTTTGGTTTTGTCGATTTGATTATCCCCGGCCTCCACAAGGCCAACGGCATCAGTCGTCTGCTGAAACGCTGGAAAATCTCCCCGCAGGAGTGCGTGGCCATTGGGGACAGCGGCAACGATGCCGAGATGCTGAAGCTGGTGAAATATTCCTTTGCGATGGGCAACGCGGCAGAGAGCATCAAAGAAATCAGCCGCTACGGCACAGACGATAACAACCATCAGGGCGCGCTGAACGTCATTCAGGCCGTGCTCGACAACCATTCCCCGTTCGACCTCTGATCCTTTCCTCGCCGGAGCGTCGCTCCGGCCTCTCACTCTTTTTCCGACCTGTGGCTTGCGTCAAGTTTTTAAACTTGCATTAACTTAATTTTAACTTAAAGTATCACTTGTAGACATTTTCACTTTCGAATGAAAGATGCGAGGCAGTTATGACCTTTACCAGTGAAACCTTACCAGCGGACCACAAAGCGGCAATCCGTCAGTTAAAACGTGAGCTGCGCGCGCAGATCGGCGACGTGCAGGCGGTGTTTAATAAGCTCAGCGACAAAATTGCCACCCGCGTGGCGGAAATCAACGCGCTTAAGAACAAAGGCGAATCCGTCTGGCCGGTAATTCCGTTTGCGGATGTGAAAAACGGCACGATTACCGACGCACAGCGCGAGGCCGTTAAACGCCGCGGCTGCGCGGTGATTAAAGGTCATTTCCCGCGCGAGCAGGCGCTGGCGTGGGATCAGTCGATGCTCGACTACCTCGATCTGAATAAGTTTGATGAGGTCTACAAAGGCCCGGGCGATAACTTCTTCGGCACCCTGACGGCCTCTCGTCCGGAGATTTACCCGATTTACTGGTCTCAGGCGCAAATGCAGGCGCGCCAGAGCGAAGAGATGCCGCAGGTGCAGTCGTTCCTGAACCGTTTATGGACATTCGAGAGCAACGGCAAGCAGTGGTTCAACCCGGACGTGAGCGTGATTTACCCGGACCGTATCCGCCGCCGCCCGCCGGGAACGACCTCGAAAGGGCTTGGGGCGCATACCGACTCCGGCGCGCTGGAGCGCTGGCTGCTGCCAGCCTATCAGCAGGTCTTTGCCCGCGTGTTTGACGGCAATGTCGACAAGTACGATCCGTGGAACGCCGCGCACCGTACCGAAGTGGAAGAGTACACCGTCGATAACACCACCAAATGCTCGGTGTTCCGCACCTTCCAGGGCTGGACGGCGTTATCGGACATGATCCCCGGCCAGGGGCTGCTGCACGTGGTGCCGATCCCGGAAGCAATGGCGTATATTCTGCTGCGTCCGCTGCTGGACGACGTGCCGGAGGACGAGCTGTGCGGCGTGGCGCCTGGGCGCGTGCTGCCGGTTTCCGAGAAGTGGCACCCGCTGCTGATCGAGGCATTAAGCAGCATACCGGCACTCGAGGCGGGTGATTCCGTGTGGTGGCACTGCGATGTGATCCACTCCGTGGCGCCGGTGGAAAATCAGCAGGGCTGGGGCAACGTGATGTACATCCCTGCCGCGCCGATGTGCGAGAAAAACCTCGCCTACGCTAAAAAGGTCAAGGAAGCGCTGGAAACCGGCGCGTCGCCGGGAGACTTCCCGCGCGAGGATTATGAAAAAAGCTGGCAGGACCGCTTTACCGTGAACGATCTCAACATCCACGGCAAGCGCGCGCTGGGCATGGTTTAACTGTCGTACAGCCCTTCCCGCTCCACGGCGGTGCGTCGTTTCCCCTGACGTATCCGCCGTACCGATTCCCGCACGGCCAGCGTGCCGTTAAGCAGTAACGTCCCGACCGGCGCGTCCGGGCGCATCAGCCGCTGCTGGAGCATATATACCGCTTCGGTTCCCAGCTCATCGCGGGGGACATGCACGGCCGTCAGAGGCACATCCTGGATTGCGGCCAGGTTAAAGCCGTCAATGCTCATCACCGACACGTCCTGCGGCACGCGCAGGCCGTGGTTTTGTAAGGCGCTAATGGTGCCCGCCGCCATAAAGTCGCCGCCGACCAGGAACGCGGTAGGTAAATCCTTCCCCTGCGCTTCACTGAGCCAGCTGCTGACCATCTGTTCCGTTTCGCGCGCGCTGAAGCTGGGCACCACCAGCAGATCGCGTTTATCGTTGAATTTCAGGTTGTGAGACTGCCACGCGTCGCGGATCCCCGACAGGCGCAGCTCCATGGTGTAGCGACGCAGGCACAGCACGTTCATCACCTCGCGGTGCCCCATCTCGAACAGGTACTCCGCCGCCCGCTCGCCGATGGCGCGGTGATCCGGCGCGACGGCAGGCAGACGCATGTGCCGGTCGCGGCAGTTAATCAGCATGCAGGGTTTACCCACGTCCACCGCCAGATCGTGGATATGGGGATCGTCGATGCCAAGAAGGATTGCCGCCTGGGTGTCCGCTTCGTTCATGCGCGCCAGAAACAGCTGGGCGTCGCTGTCGTTCTCCTCCAGCGCGCAGTAGCGAAGGCGCACATCGTGGGACGCCAGGCCTTTACTCACGCTCTGGATCACGCGGTAGTAAAAGATGTCGGACCGCTCGTCAAACGCCCGCTGCGGGGCAAAAACCACCAGGCTATTAAGCAGCAGACGCCCTGCCGCCATGCCGTCCATCACCCCCAGCTCCCGCGCGCACGCCAGCACCTTCGCGCGCGCTTTTTCACTGGTATTCGCTTTTCCCGCCAGCACCCGCGATACGGTGCTGATCGAGAGCTGCGTCCGGGCCGCGATTTCGGTGATTTTTAGCCTTTTGTCCATTTTGTGATCTGGCTCCATTTGCGAAATGAAAAAATTTTCATAGCGTATTGGTCAGGTATTAGCTGACATAAAAGCCATCATGCCAGAGGGTTTACGTCAGTTATGAGAAATTTTGCACAAAATCCACTTTTGCCCACTCATTTTCTTCCTTAAGGTGAACTTGTCACACAACTTCCATACTAGTTGTATACCAACTTAAGTAGTTTAAACGGATAGAAATCAAAGGCATAAAAATCCGTGTGACACCTGAACCTCCGTTCCCTTACCGTCCGTCTTGTGGAGAGTAAAATGAGTCAGGACATCAATAACACCGTAGCGACAAGCAAAACCCGTCGCGTCATCAAGAACCTGCGCTGGTACGTGCTGGTGCTGTTCTTACTTGGCGTCACCGTTAACTACATCACCCGAAACTCACTCGGGATCCTCGCCCCGGAACTGAAAGAGAGCCTCGGGATCACCACCGAGCAATACTCCTGGATCGTCGGCGCGTTCCAGATCGCCTATACCATTTTCCAGCCCCTGTGCGGCTGGCTGATTGACGTCATCGGCCTGAAGATTGGCTTTATGGTCTGCGCCGGGATCTGGGCGCTGATGTGTATCTTCCATGCGGGCGCCGGAAGCTGGCTGCACCTCGCTATTCTGCGCTTCTTTATGGGTGCCTCTGAGGCCGCCGCTACCCCGGCGAACGCCAAAACCATCGGCGAATGGTTCCCGAAATCAGAGCGACCCGTTGCCGCCGGCTGGGCTGGCGTGGGCTTCTCCATCGGCGCAATGCTGGCTCCGCCTATCATCTACTTTGCTCACGCGTCGTTCGGCTGGCAGGGCGCGTTTATGTTTACCGGCGTGCTGGCGCTGCTGTGGGTGATCCTGTGGTGGGCGTTCTACCACAACCCGGAACAGCACCCGAACCTGAGCAAAGACGAACTGGCGTTCATCAAGCAGGATAACGAACCGCCTGCGGTGAAACTGCCCTTCCTGACCGCGCTGAAAACCGTCTCGAAAAACAAACGCTTCTACGGGATCGCCATCCCGGCCTTTATGGCGGAACCGGCCTGGGCGGTGCTGAGCTTCTGGGTGCCGCTGTACCTCGCCAAAGAGCACGGCATGGACCTGAAGCAGATTGCGATGTTTGCCTGGCTGCCGTTCCTCGCCGCCGACCTCGGCAGCGTGGCGAGTGGCTACCTGACGCGTCTGTACACCCGTCTGTTCGGCTGCTCGCGCGTTAACTCGGTCGTTGCCAGCTCCGTGACGGGCGCGTTCCTGATGATCTCGCTGGGCATCGTGGCCATTACCCGCGACCCGTATATCACCATCGTGCTGATCTCCATCGGCGGCTTCGGGCACCAGATCATCTCCTGCATGCTGAGCGCCCTGGTCGTTGAGTCGTTCGACAAAGGCCAGATGGCGACCGTAAACGGCATGCGCGGCTCTGCGGCGTGGATCGCCAGCTTCCTGTTCTCGCTGTTAATCGGCGTGACCGCCGACAAAATCGGCTTTAACCCGCTCTTTATTGCCATGGGCTTCTTTGACCTGATTGGCGCTCTCTTCCTGGTAGCATTTATTGCTGAACGTCGCGCCAAGCGCGCCTGATAGTGGATGTATTGCATATGAAAACCCTGAAAAACTGGACCCTTGATACGCAGTCGGCAAACCATCTGGAACTGCTGGTCGATAACCAGCACCGCCTGTGCCTGTATGTGCTGGAAGAGAACCTGTTCCGCGTGCTGATCAAACGCAAAGGCGAGCTGGCGCTTGACCGCACCTGGAGCATCGCGCCGGAAAAAGACGTGCCGTGGGAAGGCCGCCGTCGTGACGATATAAGCGGCTTCTCCTGCCCGGCCTGGACCCTGACGCAGCAGGATGAGACGCTCACCGTGGCAACCGAACAGCTGCGCGTGACGGTCCACCAGCCGCTGTGGCTGGAGTGGCACTACCGCAATGAGGCTGGCGAGTGGCAGCCGCTGGTCAACGACCGTCCAACCAGCGCCTACCTGCTGAACGCCCACGGCGACGGCGTGGCGCACTACCTCAGCCGCCGCAAGGACGAACGTTTCTATGGCCTGGGCGAAAAAGCGGGCAATCTGCAGCGCAACGGCAAGCGCTATGAGATGCGCAACCTCGACGCAATGGGGTATAACGCGGCCAGCACCGACCCGCTCTACAAGCATATTCCGTTCACTATCGCCCGCCGCGACGACGTCAGCTACGGCCTGTTCTACGACAACCTGAGCAGCTGCTGGCTGGATCTGGGTAACGAAATCGACAACTACCACACCGCCTATCGTCGCTGGCAGGCGGAAGCGGGCGATATCGATTACTACATTTTTACCGGCAAGCGCGTGCTGGACGTCACCAAAGCCTTCGTGCGCCTGACCGGGAAAACGCTGTTCGGACCGAAATGGAGCCTGGGCTACAGCGGCTCGACCATGCACTACACCGACGCGCCGGACGCCCAGAACCAGCTGATGAACTTCATCCGTCTGTGCGAAGAGCACGCCATCCCGTGCGACTCGTTCCAGCTCTCCTCCGGCTATACCTCAATCAACGGCAAGCGCTACGTCTTTAACTGGAACTATGACAAGGTGCCGCAGCCGAAGGTGATGAGTCAGGCGTTCCACGACGCGGGGCTGAAGCTGGCGGCAAACATCAAGCCGTGCCTGCTGCAGGACCATCCGCGCTATAACGAAGTGGCGGAGAGCGGCCTGTTCATTCGCGATTCAGAAACCGATGCACCGGAACGTTCCAGCTTCTGGGATGACGAAGGCTCGCACCTCGACTTTACCAACCCGCAGACGGTGCAGTGGTGGCAGAACGGCGTGACCACGCAGCTGCTGGAGATGGGCATCGACTCTACCTGGAACGACAACAACGAATATGAAGTGTGGGACGGGGAAGCGCGCTGCTTTGGCTTCGGCAAGGAGATCGCCATCAAGCACATTCGCCCGGTGATGCCGCTGCTGATGATGCGCGCCTCGCTGGAAGCGCAGCAGCGTTTCGCGCCGGAAAAACGTCCGTATCTCATCTCCCGCTCCGGCTGCGCCGGGATGCAGCGCTACGTCCAGACCTGGAGCGGCGACAACCGCACCAGCTGGGACACCCTGCGCTATAACATCCGCATGGGGCTGGGCATGAGCCTGTCCGGCCTGTTCAACGTCGGCCACGACGTCGGCGGTTTCTCCGGCGACAAACCGGACGCCGAGCTGTTCGTACGCTGGGTGCAGAACGGCGTGATGCACCCGCGCTTTACCATTCACTCGTGGAACGATGACCACACCGTGAACGAGCCGTGGATGTACCCGGGCGTCACGCCAGCCGTTCGCGGCGCGGTTGAGCTGCGCTACCGCCTGCTGCCGTACCTCTATACCCTGCTCTGGCAGGCGCATGCCGACGACGAGCCGATGCTACGCCCGACCTTCCTCGACCACGAGCATGATGCGCAGACGTTTGAGGAGTGCGATGACTTCCTGCTGGGCCGCGACCTGCTGGTGGCCAGCGTCGTCGAAGCCGGGCAGCGCGAGCGACGCGTCTGGCTGCCGGATAACGACACCGGCTGGTATGATTTTTACACCCACGCGTGGTATGCGGGCGGCCAGTCAATCGTCCTCGACGCGCCGCTGGAAAAACTGCCGCTGCTGGTTCGTGCGGGAGCCGGTCTGCCGCTGAGCGAGCGCATCACGCATGTGAATGCCGAAAAAGATACGGCACGCGAGCTGAAGCTGTTCCCGGTAAAAGGCGTCGGGACAACCTCCGGAATGCTGTTTGAAGACGACGGCGAAAGCTGGGGCTACCAGAACGGCAACGCGCTGTGGGTGGAGTGGGAAATGGTGTGCGACGGCGCAACCATCAACCTGAAGGTCAACGCGCGCGGGGATTATCGTCCGGCTTGGAAATCGCTTAAGGTGTCGCTGCCTGGAGGGGAAAAACGTACGCTGCTGGTGAACGGGGTTGAAGGGGGCGAGTGGGTGATCTAGTACGGCCTGATGCCCTCACCCTAACCCTCTCCCACAGGGAGAGGGAATAAAGGCACGCCCCCTTTCTCTAAGTATTTCGCGCTGCAGGAAGGCGGCAAACCTGTGAATCCCCGGGAGCTTATATAAGTAAGTGACCGGGGTGAACAGGTGAAGCCAACGCATCTGCAGCGTGAAAGACGACGGGAAATTAGCCGTCGATACCTTTACTGCGCAGGTAATCTTCATAGTTACCGGTGAAGTCCACCACGCGCTCTGGCGTAATTTCGATCACGCGGGTCGCCAGCGAGCTGACGAACTCACGGTCGTGAGAGACGAAGATCAGGGTCCCCTGATACATCTCCAGCGCCATGTTCAGGGATTCGATGGATTCCATGTCCAGGTGGTTAGTCGGTTCGTCCATCACCAGGATGTTTGGTTTTTCCATCATCAGCTTGCCGAACAGCATGCGGCCCTTCTCACCACCGGAGAGCACCTTAGCCGGCTTTTTGATGTCGTCCTGGCTGAACAGCAGACGACCCAGAATGCTGCGCACCGCCTGCTCGTCGTCGCCTTCCTGCTTCCACTGGCTCATCCAGTCAAAGACGGTCAGGTCATTTTCGAACTCGTATTCATGGTCCTGCGCGTAGTAGCCAATCTGCGCGTTTTCAGACCACTTCACGGTGCCGTTGTCCGGCTGCAGTTCGCCGACCAGGGTTTTCAGCATGGTGGATTTACCCACGCCGTTGGCACCGAGGATGGCAATCTTCTCGCCCACTTCCAGCAGCAGGTTGAAGTTTTTAAACAGCGGGCCTTCATCGAAGCCTTTGGTAAGGGCTTCCACTTCCAGCGCGTTACGGAACAGCTTCTTGTCCTGCTCGAAGCGGATGAACGGGTTCTGACGGCTGGAGGCTTTAACCTCTTCCAGCTTGATTTTATCAATCTGACGCGCGCGCGAGGTTGCCTGACGCGATTTAGAGGCGTTGGCGCTGAAGCGGCTGACGAAGGACTGCAGGTCAGCAATCTGCGCTTTCTTCTTGGCGTTATCCGCCAGCAGACGTTCACGCGCCTGGGTGGCCGCCGTCATGTACTCGTCATAGTTGCCCGGGTAAACGCGCAGCTCGCCGTAGTCCAGATCCGCCATGTGCGTACAGACCATGTTCAGGAAGTGACGGTCGTGCGAAATGATGATCATGGTGCTGTCGCGATCGTTCAGCGTCTGCTCCAGCCAGCGGATGGTGTCGATGTCCAGGTTGTTCGTCGGTTCGTCGAGCAGCAGGATGTCCGGGTTAGAGAACAGCGCCTGTGCCAGCAGCACGCGCAGCTTCCAGCCTGGCGCCACTTCGCTCATCGGGCCGTAATGTTGTTCGACAGGAATACCCACGCCAAGCAGCAGCTCACCCGCGCGCGCTTCTGCAGAGTAACCGTCCATCTCACCGTACTGCGTTTCCAGATCGGCCACTTTATAGCCATCTTCTTCGCTCATTTCGGCCAGCGCGTAGATGCGATCGCGCTCCTGCTTCACTTCCCACAGTTCCCCATGCCCCATGATCACGGTGTCGAGCACGGTGAACTCTTCGAAGGCGAACTGATCCTGACGCAGCTTACCGATACGCTCGTTAGGGTCGAGCGATACGTTGCCGAGCGTCGGCTCCAGGTCACCGCCGAGGATCTTCATAAAGGTGGATTTTCCGCTACCGTTGGCACCAATCAGGCCGTAACGGTTGCCGCCGCCAAATTTGACGGAAATGTTTTCGAACAGCGGCTTACTGCCAAACTGCATAGTGACGTTGCTGGTAACTAACACGGGGAGATTCCTGCGAAAAGTGTGATAAACACGGCATTATGCCACAATTCCGAATTGAGATCCCGTGTTGCGGCAATCCACTAAACTTTAACAAAATCGAAAAAAATGTGATTTCGTACACATCTGAATTCCCTGTTAGCGGGAATGCACATATAATGCGCTCCCATCACAGATTCAGACTTATCAACTCATCGCCAGAATGGCTTAGATACCTCGCACAACATGAACATGAAATTAACAACGCTTTTAGCGGCGGCGTTAGCCGTAGTAGGTTTTTGTAAGACCGCGTCTGCGGTGACGTATCCCCTGCCAACAGACGGTAGCCGTCTGGTAGGCCAGAACCAGGTTGTGACGGTACCAGAAGGTAACTCTCAGCCGCTGGAGTATTTCGCTGCGCAGTACCAGCTGGGCCTGTCTAACATGCTGGAAGCGAACCCGGGCGTTGACCCGTATCTGCCGAAAGCGGGTACCGTGCTGAATATTCCTCAGCAGCTGATCCTGCCGGATACCGTTCATGAAGGTATCGTGATTAACAGCGCCGAAATGCGTCTGTATTACTACCCGAAAGGCACCAACACCGTTATCGTGCTGCCAATCGGTATCGGCCAGCTGGGTAAAGACACCCCAATGAACTGGACCACCAAAGTTGAGCGTAAGAAAGCGGGCCCAACCTGGACGCCGACTGCCAAAATGCACGCGGAATACATCGCTGCGGGCGAACCGCTGCCAGCCGTTGTACCGGCAGGCCCGGATAACCCAATGGGTCTGTACGCGCTGTACATTGGCCGCCTGTACGCTATCCACGGTACCAACGCCAACTTCGGTATCGGCCTGCGCGTAAGCCACGGCTGCGTGCGTCTGCGTAACGACGACATCAAGTTCCTGTTCGAAAACGTGCCGGTCGGTACGCGCGTGCAGTTCATCAACGAACCGGTGAAAGCGACCTCTGAGCCAGACGGCAGCCGCTACATCGAAGTGCACAACCCGCTGTCCACCAGCGAAGACCAGATCAACAACAACGAAATCGTCCCTGTTACGCTGAACAGCGCGGTGCAGGCGGTGACTTCTCAGCCAGACGTAGAAACGGCGATTGTTGACCAGGCCGTGCAGAACCGCTCCGGTATGCCGGTGCGTTTGAACTGATAGCGAAGCATTAAAAAAGCGGGCCTCGTTGCCCGCTTTTTTTTATCCATTATTCACGATCACTATCCCGCCGTGGTCGTACCGATAGTGGCAGTGGGCATACTCCAGCGGCGTGCCGTCCTCCAGATAAATCACCTGCTCCACCTCCAGCACCGGATCGGTTTCTTCGCAGACCAGATGCTCCCTGTCCAGCGCGTTGGGCTTAAGCGCCCGCACCACCCGATACGACCCCATAATTTTCAGCCCCAGCGTCTCCTGCACGTACTGAAACACCGACCCTTCAAGATGGTTTTTCGTCAGGCCCGGCACCAGATTCATCGGCATCACCGTGGAATCCAGCGACATCGGTTCGCCGTTCAGCAGGCGGAGTCGAATGAAGTCATAGATCGGCGCATCGGCGTTAATCATCAGCGACGCCTGCTCTTTTTCGTTCGGGAAGCGCAGCTCGAAATGCACCACCCGGCTGGTCACCGTGCCCAGATGTTCCCAGGTTTTGGTCGCACCAAAGTAGTCGCTGCCGGAGAGATCCCACTGCGAGAGCTGAAGGAAGTTTTTACGGATGAACGTGCCCTGCCCCTGGCGGGTATAGACCAGACCTTCGACGATCAGCTGGCGCATCGCCTGCTGAATGGTCATCCGGCTGGTGCTGAACTCCGCCGCCAGCGCAAACTGGTCCGGCAGCGGTTCATTGGCGGCGTACTGCTGGCTGATAATGCGTTTCTTAATTTCCCGCGCTATGGTGATGTACTTCGCCGCCATCGTCCTTCCTTTCAGTTAGTTTTCTATCCCGCTGTTTTTCAACGCCACTCTCTCGGCAATCTTGAGGAAAGGCAGGTAGAAGAATACACCAAATACGATGATTGCCAACTGCACCACCACCGCCCGCCAGTCCCCCGCCGTGGCAAGCCAGGCGCTGAGAATGGGCGGCGTGGTCCACGGGATCATCACCACGCAGCGCGATATTAACCCCAGCGTGGTACAGAGCCAGGCGAAGTAAATGCCGATGGCGGGCAGCAGCACGAACGGGATCATCAGCGGCAGGTTAAACACGATCGGCAGGCCAAAAATCACCGGCTCGTTGATGTTAAACAGGCCCGGCGCCAGCGACAGACGCGCCACCTGCTTCGCCGATTTTTGTCTGGAGAAGATAAAGATGGCAATCAGCAGCGAGATCGTGCTGCCCGTGCCGCCCACCATGCCAAACGTCGGCACGAAGATGTTGTTGATGATATGCGGGATGGGCTGACCGTTGGCGAAGGCCAGCATGTTCTCGTTGGTGTTGATCAGCAGGAACGGCTCCAGCACCACGCTGTTGACGACAGACTGATGAATACCCAGCGTGAACAGGAAGTTACCGAAGCTGTAGATGAAAATCGTCCCCGGCAGGCTGGTGTTGATCAGCCGCAGCGGCTGCTGGATAAAGGTCGTAATAAGATGGATCAGATCCGTTTGCAGTACGTTTGCCAGCACGGCCGCCAGCACCGCGAACAGGGAGAGCGTGAGGATGGTCGGGATCAGCGCGGTAAAGGATTTGCTCACCGCCGGAGGCACGTTTTCCCCGAGGGAAATGTGCAGCGCCTTCAGCCGCGAAATGGCGATAAACACTTCCGTTGAGAGCAGCCCGATCAGCACCCCGGCGAAAATCCCGGTTGAGCCAATATTGGCGAACGTCAGCACCTGGGTGACGTTCACCGCGGCGTCGCTGCCGACGGGCGTAATCTGCAGGCGCATCGGCATCATGATGATGAAGCTGCTGACGGCGATAACCACTGCCGAGACCGGATTGTCGAAATCTTTGTTGCGCGCCAGCGACCAGGCAATCATCGGGGCCAGCAGCAGCGCGGCGATGTTCAGCGTGCCGTTGATAATCGCCTCGCCCCACACCTTAAACTGCGCGAGCATGTCGCCGTGAAAAATCCACGGAAATACCACGTTGTTCACCAGTACCGCCAGACCGGCAAGGATGAAAATGGGCATCACCGTGGCGAAAGCGTCGCGCAGGGAGCGAAGGTGCACCTGGTTTGCCAGGCGCGCCGAGAACTCAACAAACTTATCGACAAAAGACTGCATGTGCGGTGTTATTTTTGTTTCAGACATAGCGGATAGTTCCCATCAATCAGTCACAAAAACGGCCCGGCAGCGTACGGCTTACATCTCGCGTCCGTTGGTATGGATAACCTGTTTTAACCACGCGTAGCTCTTCTTCGGCACGCGCTTCAGGTCTTTCAGGTCGTGGTTTTCCCGGTTGACATAGACCACGCCGTAGCGCTTACGCATGTCGCCCTGGGAGCTGAGAATGTCGATTAACCCCCAGCCGAGGTAGCCGATCACCTCCGCCCCGTCCTCGAACATCGCCTCCTTCATGGCATTGATATGCGCCCGGTGGTAGTCGATGCGGTAGGTGTCCTCAATCGGATTGACGCCGTCCCAGGACTCAATCACCCCGATGCCGTTTTCGATCGGGAAGACCGGCATCCGCCAGTCGTTGGCGTAGCGGGTGATGATGGTGCGAAAGCCCAGCGGATCGATCTGCCAGTTCCACTCGGTGGCCTTCAGGTACGGGTTGTTTTTCTCGCCGTGCAGCAGGTAATAGTTCACCGGCGTGCCTTCCGGGATCGCATCGCTGTCCAGCGTTTTGCTGGCGTAGTAGCTGAAGGCCATATAGTCGTTTCTGGTGCGCGCCAGCAGCGCTAAATCCTCGGCGCGGTAGATATCGCCAAAGCCCTCCTGCTCCACCACCGCCATCACCGCCGGGCTGTAGCCCTGCCCTGCGAAGACGCGCAGCAGGTTCTGGTTGAGGAACTCGTCGTACTGCTGGGCGCAGAAGATATCGCGCGGTTTGCAGGTGGCCGGGTAGATCAGCTGGTGCGCCAGCATGCCGCCCATCAGCTGGCCCGGTCTGGTCTGATGCAGATACTCGGTCAGCGCCATGTGCGCCACCATCGTATGGTGCTGCAGCTCGTACAGCTCGCGCAGGGTTTTCTCGCCGTGCATATAGCCGGAAATACGGAACGCTTCCGGCATATGGAAGATGTTCTGCTCGTTGAAGGTCAGCCAGTACTTCACGCGGTCGCCAAAGCAGTCGATCATCTTTTTGCCGTAGCGGATAAAGGCATCCATCACGCGGCGGTCGTTGAAGCCGTTGTACTCCTGCGCCAGCGCGAGCGGCATATCGAAATGGTACAGGCAGATCATCGGCTCGATGCCGCGGGCGATCAGATCGTCGATAAAACGGTCATAAAACGCGATGCCTTCGTCGTTGAACGCGCCGTCGCCCTGCGGGCAGACGCGGCTCCAGGAGATCTGGAAGCGGTAGCAGTTCATGCCCAGATCCTGCATCAGGTCGAAATCTTCCCGGTAGCGGTGATAGGAGTCGGTCGCGACTTTCCAGTCGGAGACGTTCTCCCCGGCTTCGCGAATGTCATACACCGACATCCCCTTCCCGCCCTCATTCCAGGCCCCTTCCGTCTGCATGCTTGACACCGAGTTGCCCCATAAAAAATTGGCCGGCAGCTGATTGTTCATGTTTCCTCCCTATATGACTAGTCATTTAAAATTTCATGACTAGTCATATAGGCGAAGATGAAATGGGGATCAAAGAGGAGGATCGTTTTTTGTGAGCAATGCGGGAAAAAAAGCCCCGGTTAGCGATGCACTACCGGGGCAAGGAAGGTTATTGTTGCGCGAGCTGATTGCGGCGATATTCCCCCTGCCGCTCCAGCATCCAGCCCGGGTATTCGCGCGGCAGCGCGCTCACCGCATCAAGCTGCTTAAGCTCGTCTTCGCTCAGGCGGATCCCGGTGGCGGCAATGTTGTCGTCCAGCTGTTCAACGCGTTTCGCGCCAATGATGACGCTGGTCACCGCTTTCTGGTGCAGCAGCCAGGCCAGCGCGATTTGCGCGACGGAGACACCCTTGCTTTCGGCGATAGTGCGCATTACGTCCACGCAGTCGAAGGCGCGGTCTTTATTCACCGGCGGGAAGTCGAACTCCAGACGGCGACCACCGGCTTCGCTCTGCCCGTCGCGGCCATATTTTCCGCTCAGCAGGCCGCCCGCCAGCGGGCTCCAGACCATCAGCCCGACGCCTTCGCTCTGCATCATCGGCACCAGCTCGCGCTCAAGATCGCGTCCGGCAATGGTGTAATACGCCTGCAGCGACGCGAAACGCGCCAGCCCGAGACGCTCGGAAATGCCCAGCGCTTTGGCAATCTGCCACGCCGCCCAGTTCGAGACGCCGATATAGCGCACGTGGCCGTGCTGCACCAGGTTATCCAGCGCGTAGAGCATTTCTTCAATCGGCGTTGCGGGGTCGAAGCCGTGAAGCTGGTAGAGATCGATATGATCGAGCTGCATGCGGCGCAGGCTCTCCTTCACGCTGCTGATGATGTGATAGCGCGAGCTGCCGCGCGAGTTCACCCCGGCCGTTCCCGTTTCGCCGAACACTTTCGTGGCGACCACCACGTTCTCGCGAGGGATCTTCAGGTTTTTCAGCGCCTGACCGGTGATCTCCTCCGAGCGTCCTTCCGAGTAAACGTCCGCGGTGTCGATAAAGTTGATCCCGGCATCCAGCGCGCGGCCCACCAGCTGCTCGGCTTCACTTTGCTGGAGCTGGCCAATCTTGCCCCACATGCCGCCCTCGCCGCCGAAGGTCATGGTGCCGAGGCACAGTTCAGAAACAAACAGACCGGTGTTGCCCAGTTTTTGATAACGCATAAGTTATTCCTCGCATGTCGATTGGGTACCCGATAGTTATACCCGCCCCTCAGCCATCGCGAATGTGGTGTTCCTGTCCGTTTCTTGCCCAATCCTCTGAATTTATCCGCGCGGGGCGTCGCCAAAGACGCTGTAGTCCGGTAACTGCACCTGCTGATACGGCTCCCAGCCGCCGCCGAGGGCCTTGTAGAGCGCCACCAGATCGAGCGCGCTCTGCACCTGCGCCTGCGCGCGCTGCTGCTCGGCCTGCGCGAGCTGCCGCTGCGCGTCCAGCACGTCGATAAAGCTGGCAATCCCCTGGCGGTAGCTGTCGCTTGCCAGGTCAAAAGCGTTTTGCAGGGCGTCGATCGTTTTTGCGAGACCCGCTTCACGCTGCTGGTCGGTGCGATAGCTCACCAGCGCGTTTTCCACATCCCCGAGCGCGGTCAGCACAGTCTGGCGATAGTCCAGCACCGCCGCTCCCTGCTGCGCGCGCGCCACCTTGACGCTGGAGACCAGCCGACCGCCCTGGAAGATCGGAATAGAGACCTGCGGGCCAAAGCTGTAGAAGTGGCTGCTCCAGTCGGTCAGCCAGTTGGTTTCGCTGTTGCGCAGGCCAAACTGCCCGGAGAGCGTAAAGCTCGGGAACAACTCCGCCACCGAGACGCCGATTTGCGCCGTGGCGGCGTGAAGGTTCGCCTCCGCTTCGCGCACGTCCGGACGGCGTCGCGCCAGCGTGGACGGAATGCCCGTTTGCACGATATCCGGAAGGGCCGGCATCGGCTGCACGCTTTGCAATTCCGCATCCAGCGCCCCAGGCGGCTTGCCGAGGAGGATCGCCAGGCCGTTCATCGCCTGCCGCTCCTGCGCCTGATACTGCGGCAGTTGCGCTTCGAGGTTGCCCAGCTGCGCCCGGGCGTTTTCCACGTCCATCTGCGGCGACAGCCCGCCGCGCTGGCGGCTTTCCGTCAGATCCAGCGTCTGCTGCGCGCTTTTAATCTGGGTGTTCAGCGTGGCGATAATGCTCTGCGCCCCGCGCAGCTGGAGCCACGCGCGCGCCACTTCAGCCTCCAGCGACACCAGCGCGTCGTTACGCTGCTCGATGGCGGCTTTCTGCTGCGCTTCGGCGGCTTCCACCTGCCGGCGCACCTTGCCCCACAGGTCAATTTCCCACTGGGCGTCGAAGCTGCCCTGATAGAGGTTGATCGGTTGCGTCAGCGGTCCCAGCGCGCCCTTGAGAGCGGGATCGATGCTATCCACCTGGTCATACACGCCGTGGGATTTCAGCTCCCCTTCCAGCCCGAGCTGCTGGCGCGTCGCCTGCAGATTGCCGTTCACCGACGGATAAAATGCCCCGCCCGCCTGGTTAATCTGTTCGCGCGCGCCGGCGATGCGCAGCACCGTCTGCTGCAGCGTCAGGTTCCCGGCAATGGCGCGCTCAACCAGGCTGTCTAACTGCGGCGAACCGAAGGTTTTCCACCAGCGCGGGTTGGTCGCGGCGGAAGCGGTCTGCGATTTTACCGCGCTGTCGCCCTTATCGTTCCAGTGCGTGACGGCAGGCGGCGCGGGCGGTTGATAGTCCGGCCCGACGGCGCAGCCCGCAAGCAGCATCATTATCATCAGGGGGTGTAAACGTCTGTGTATCATCAATGTGCTCCTGCACTCCCCTCGCTCTTAACCGGCGAGAGCAACAAACAAAACGGAATCAGTAACAAGGCCACCGCGCTCAGAATGGTGAACACGTCGATATAGGCCAGGAAGCGCGACTGCTCAATCATGGTCTGGTACATGCGGCCGGTGGCGATGCCGGTCGGGTCACCGACCTGAGTGGTAAAGTTCTGGATCGCCTGCGCGCTTTCGCGGATGGCCTGCTGGAACTGCTCGTTAAACGGCGAGGCGTGGTACGCAAGGTGCGCGCTGTGGGCCTGCGCGCGTTCGGTGATGGCCGCCGTCGAAAGGGATATGCCAATCGAGCCCGCAACGTTACGGAACATGGTGAACAGCGCCGCGGCATCCGCGTTCAGCCGCCTCGGGATAGAAATAAACGCAATGGTGGTCAGCGGGACAAACAGGAACCCCAGCCCCAGCGACTGGGCGCTGCGGAACAGCACCAGCGTTTCGAAGTCGATATCCGGCGTCAGCGTTCGCGACCAGAAGAACGACACCGCCAGACAGGTAAAGCCAAAGGCGATAATCCAGCGCGTCTGCACCACCGGCATCAGCTTCAGCACCAGCGGAATGGTCAGCACAATCAGCACCGCCCCGGGTGACAGCACCAGCCCGGACCAGGTGGCGGTATAGCCCAGGTCCTGCTGCGCCAGCTGGGGGATCACCACCGAGCTGCCGTACAAAATCATCGCCATCCCCGCCATCAGCAGGCTGGAGATGGCAAAGTTGCGATCCTTCATGCAGTGCAGATCCACCACCGGCTTTCTGGCATATACCAGCCAGTAGATGGCGCCGATAATGCCGACAAGCGTCAACACGCCGAAGGTGCGGATAAAGTTCGAGTAGAACCAGTCCTCATCTTCTCCCCGGTCGAGCATCACCTGCAGGCAGCCAAGCCCTAAAGCGATCAGGCCGATCCCCGTCCAGTCGATAGTCAGCTTCTCTTTAGACTTGCTCTCCCAGGGCGGATCTTCCAGCAGCTGATAGATCGCCAGCACCGTGACTATCCCCACCGGGATATTGATAAAGAACACCCAGCGCCAGGAGTAGTTATCGGTGATCCAGCCGCCCAGCGTCGGGCCGAGCACCGGCGCAACGATAATCGCAATGGAGGACAGACCAAACGCTTTGCCCCTGTCTTCGGGTTTGAAGTAGTCGAGCAGCACCGACTGCTGCGTGGGCTGCAGCCCGCCGCCAAAAAAGCCCTGCATCACGCGGAACAGGATGATCTGCCACAGCTCGGTGGCAATCCCGCACAGGAACGAGCAGACGGTAAACATGACGATGCAAATCAGGAAGAACTGCTTGCGGCCAAACACCCGGCTCAGAAACGCCGAGATGGGCAGCACAATGCCGTTCGCGACCAGGTAGCTGGTTAACACCCATGTGGATTCGTCATAGCTGGACGAGAGCGAGCCCGCCACGTGGGGCAGCGCCACGTTGACGATGGTGGTATCCAGAATTTCCATGAATACCGCCAGGGTAACGACAATCGCCACCGCCCACGGATTGCTGGCGGGCTTCCAGCTGTCGTGGCTGTGATCCGTCATTCCACCGTCACCTTCGGTGCAACCGACAGCCCCAGCGGCAGCGGTTTGTTTGGATCCAGGCCCTTATCAATCACAATTTTGACCGGCACGCGCTGCACAATTTTGACGAAGTTACCGGTGGCATTTTCTGCCGGGAAGGCGGAGAAGCGCGAGCCGCTGCCCTGCTGGATACTGTCTACGTGGCCCTCAAGCTCCATATCCGGCCACGCGTCGACGGACACGGTGACCTTATCGCCCGGCTTCATGCGTTCAAGCTGCGACTCTTTAAAGTTTGCGACCACCCACACGTTCGGGGAAACCAGCGAGAACAGCGCCGTTCCCGCCTGCACCAGCGTGCCGGGCTGCACGTTGCGTTTGGTGACAAACCCGTCGAAAGGGGCGCGGACTTCGGTATAGGAGAGATTAAGGTTGGCGGTTTCCAGCTGCGCTTTAGCCTGATCGACCTGACGCTCGCGCGCTTCAACGTTGGTTTCCTGCTGGCGGATTTGCAGCTGTACCTGCTCTGCCACTTCCAGCTGCGCCTGAGCGCTGGCCAGCCCTGCCTGTGCGCTGCGCAGTTGAGCGTTCGCGGAATCAATGCTTTGCTGAGTGGTCGCACGCGGGTCGACGCCGCGCTGACGACGGTACTCCGCCTGCGCGTTCGCCAGATCGGCCTGCGCTTTCAGCACCTGCGCTTTGGCTTCGTCACGCTGGGCGGGATACTGGACTTTTGAAAGCGCCAGCTGCGCCTGGGCCTGATGCAGCTGCGCGATAGCCAGCCCAAGCTGGGCCTGAGCCTGATCGCGCTGCGCGGTGGTGTCCCGCGGATCGATAACCACCAGCAGATCGCCCTTTTTCACGCGCTGGTTATCGCGCACGCGCAGCTCGGTAACGTAGCCCGCCGTTTTGGGGGCAATCGTCACCACGTCGCCGTCGGTAAAGGCGTCGTCGGTCGTCTCTTCGTTACGGGTTAAAAACCACCAGACCAGCGCCACGACCACCATCACCACCACGACAATGCCGAGGATAATTAACGGTTTCTTTCCCGGGCGCTTACGCTCATTATTGTTTTTGTCCTGCTCGTCAGCAGGCGGGTTTTGATCTTCAGCCATAGTTCAGCAACGGTCCTGTCAGTGAGCGGCATCACACTATGCCGTTCACTAAAGCTAGGACGTTGCTATACGTTTGCCAGGAAAAACTGACAAATTGCGCACTATATGAGAAGGAATATTCCGAAACCAATCGCCGCGGCCCAAACCAGCATCGGAATCGACCAGACGTGGAAACGCCACCAGATACGACGGTCGTTGGCCATACGCAGCGCAATCAGGTTTGCCAGCGAGCCGGGCAGCAGCCCAAACCCGCCGATGTTGACCGCCCAGGCCAGAAGCGTATCGGGCGGAACATAGTTGAGCAGCAGAATGGTGGACGGCACGTTGCTGATAAACTGCGACAGGCCAATCGCCGTCAGCCACAGTCCCGGCTGAGACAGCGTGCTGACGCTGTGCAGAACGTTCTGCAGTACCGGAAGCTGGATAAGGAGATGCACATCAATAAACATCGCCATAAAGACCAGCAGCAGCGTCCAGTCCACGCTCACCAGCACGCGACGCGCCAGGACGACAAACCCCGCGGCAACGAGCAGGACGCCCGCCAGCTCATACTTCAGCTCCAGCGCGAACAGAAAGATGATGTATAACCCAAGACAGCTCCACACCAGGCGCGGCTGCCACTGCGGGCCGGTTGTGCCGCTGTGGTACTGCAGCTTTTTATCCGGAAACGCGAACCAGCATACCGCCATCAGCGAGAGCATCATCACCAGCGCCAGAGGGGCCATCTGCCAGGTAAAGGCGGCGAACGACAGACCGGACCGTCCCCACAGAAGGATATTTTGCGGGTTGCCGATTGGCGTCAGAAGCGAGCCCGCATTGACGGCCAGCGCTTCAAAGATGATCAGCCGGCTGACCGGGATCTCGCAAAGCTTACGCAGCGTGAGCGTGAGGGGCACGATGATAAACAGCGCCACATCGTTGGTCAGAAACGTCGACAGCACCGCGGCGGAGAACACCATAAACAGGGACAGCCTGCGCTCGGTGGCAAAGCGGCGCACCATTTTACGGCCCAGAACGTCAAAATAGCCGCTCAGCTCGACCCCTTTGGTGAGCATCATCAAACCGCTCAGGGTAATGATGGTGCGCCAGTCAATTGCGGCGGGCCAGGCGCGTGGCGCAAACGGCACAAAGAGGCTTAACCCTGCGCCAATGAGTAATAAGAGATGGAAGAAACGATCGCGTGCCAGGGCCTGCAGTCCGGGGATTTTCATTCAGCGGAGGGACCATATTTAAGGGTAAATTCGCGAAACTTCACCAGCGTCTCTTCGCTGACGTGGTGTTCCATGCCTTCCGCATCCCGGCGGGCGATCTCCGGGCTGACGCCCAGCACCAGTAAAAAATTCTCGACAAGCTGATGGCGCTCGCGGCTCTCCTGCGCGAGTTTCTCCCCTTCCGGCGTCAGAAAAACACCGCGCCAGGGGATCATTTCAATTAAGCCCACGGAGGCCAGGCGTTTTAACATTTTAGCGACAGTTGGCTGTGAAACCCCCAGCCTGGCGGCCATATCGACCTGGCGCGCTTCACCAACCTCACGAATCAGATCGGAAATGAGTTCAACATAGTCATCAATCAGTTCACGCCGGTGCGCTTCACGGACCTGGCGAAAACCTTCGACATGTTCTTCAACATTCACCAGTTGCGTCGTTTTCCTCATTGTCGGATGACCTGCGCGACGGTTCATTGTACTTCCTCAGTGGGGTGACGCTTCCAGCGCCCGGTTTCGAGAGCGCACATTGTAAACCATAGCTCCGCAAGCACAAAAAATTAACGAAATAGCCATAGCTATACAATATAGCCTGTGCTATATCTGTATGTAATGCAGTCACCCTTCACGGATCGAAGGGATCAAAACTCAGGAGGTCTTATGAACGAATTCAAGAGGTGCATGACCGTGTTTACCCACTCTCCCTTTAAAGTGCGCTTAATGCTGTTGAACATGCTGTGCGATATGTTTAACAACAAACCGCATCAGGACGACAAACCTTCCCACTAAGCGGCGTTGCGGTACGCCGCTTCATTTTCCCGTCACAATCACGCTGTAAACTGGCTTCCAGCCGACTTATTCCCGATCTTTTTTACGGATTTGCAATCCCCTTCGCAAAACATCTGCTTAGCAACTGTTGATATTATTTAGCGCTCGCACTATCTTCTTGCAGCCCTGCACAATTTGCGGCTCGCTGAAGCGGACCCTCATTCCCTCTCCACGCACTGTCAGGCAGGTTATGACCCTTGACGCCAGGGTGAGCACATGGCGTTTTCATCCATGATAGTGACCTATGAATGTAACCCTGATAGATACCGTTGTGACCCGCAGCCGGGCCTTAAGCCCGTGGACGGGTTTTTACTTTTTGCAGTCATTGCTGATTAACTTTGCGCTGGGTTATCCCTTTAGTCTGCTCTACGCGGTGGCTTTCACCTGCGTTCTGCATGTGCTGTGGCGAACCGCACCGCGCGTGCAAAAAACAGTAATCGGGATCTGTTCGCTGGTTGCTGCACTCTATTTCCCGTTCGGTCAGGCTTACGGCTCGCCAAACTTTAATACCCTGCTGGCGCTGCACTCGACCAATATGGAAGAGTCAACGGAGATCCTGACGATCTTCCCGTGGTACAGCTACGTGGTCGGGATCTTTATCTTCGCGTTGGGCGTTATCGCCATCCGCCGTCAGCCGGCCGAGAAAAAATCCTGGGGTAAGATCGAAATACTCTGTCTGGTGTTCAGCGTTGCCGTGGCGTTTGTCGCCCCCATCCAGAATATTCCCTGGGACGGTAAGTTAAGGCTCATCAATATCGGCTATCCGGTTTTCCGCTTCGTTAAAGACGTCGTTGTAAATAATAAAGAGGTTCTCGACGAACAGGCGCGCATGGCTGAGCTTTCCAATATGAAAGACACCTGGAACGTGCTGGCCGTTAAGCCGAAGTATCACACCTATGTGGTGGTGATTGGGGAAAGTGCCCGTCGCGATGCAATGGGAGCCTTCGGCGGACACTGGGATAACACACCGTTTGCCAGCTCGGTCAAAGGCACGCTGTTTACCGATTATGTTGCGGCCAGCGGCTCGACGCAGAAATCGCTCGGCCTGACGCTTAACCGGGTCGTCGACGGCAAACCTCAGTATCAGGATAATTTTGTCACCCTGGCAAACCGCGCGGGTTATCAGACCTGGTGGTTCTCCAATCAGGGGCAAATTGGCGAATACGATACGGCCATCGCCAGTATCGCCAAACGTGCCGACGAAGTGCAGTTCCTTAAGAACGGCGACTTTGAAGCCGACAAAAATACCAAAGACGAAGCGCTGCTGAAAATGACGGCACAGGTCTTCGCCACTCCGCGCACCCAGCCTCAGCTGATCGTCCTGCACCTGATGGGGTCGCACCCGCAGGCCTGCGATCGGACCGGCGGGAAGTACGCGGAGTTCGTGCAGTCCAAAGAGACCTCTTGCTATCTCTACACCATGACGCAAACCGACGACCTGCTGAGCAAGCTGTACGATCAGCTACGCAATACGGGCGACAGCTTCTCCATGGTCTATTTCTCGGATCATGGGCTGGCGTTTAAAGAGCGTGGTAAAGAGGTGCAGTACCTGGCGCATGATGACAAGTTCCAGCAGAACTTCCAGGTGCCGTTTATGGTGCTGTCGAGTGATGATAAAACGCATCGCGTGATTAAAGCGCGCCGTTCGGCAAATGATTTCCTGCAGTTCTTCTCGCAGTGGACGGGAATTACAGCCGAGCAGATAAAAACGGCTTACCCGTTTGTCTCTAACAAGAAAGCTCCCCCAGTGTACGTTACCAACTTCAAGTTACAGAAAGTTGACTACAACCATCTGGGTACGGATATTTTCGATATTAAGAGTAAGTAGCGGTCCGATACCCTCCCCCTGACCCTCTCCCACGAGGAGAGGGAACAACACTAAAAACGGCAACCTGGGGTTGCCGTTTTGCTTTTACTTTCCACAAAAAAAATCCGCCACATTGGGCGGATTTTTTATTAGCTCACCGGAGTGATTAGAAGCGGTAACCTACGCCCGCGATCCAGGTGCCAACGTCAACGTTGCGGATACGGCTCTGCTCATAGGAGAAGTCCAGAGCAACGTCCTGGATTGGGTTGAACTGCAGGCCTGCGCCATAGGAGAAGCCATAGTCGCTGTTGCTTGCAGTGCGGCTTTCGCTCTGGTTTTCAGTCTGCTGGAATTTACCGTAGCCAACACCTACAACACCGTAGATGCTCGCCCAGTCATTCAGACGGTAAGCTGGACCAGCGGTGATACCGTAGTACTGGCCTTTGTTGTATGCGCCGTTTTCAGAACGATCTTTCTCGGTGTAGGTGAAAGAACCGATCACGCCCAGTGGATTGTTATCCTGCTCGTAGCGATACTTCAGGTTGAAACCGTTAGCTTTGTTCATCACGCCCTGATAGTCGCTCTGAGCGTAACCACCAGTAACAGTAGAAGTAGCAGCTACAGCGGTACCTGCGGAAACAGCCAGTACAGCGGCCAGTGCTGAAAGACATGCAATTTTTTTCATAACCACCTCAAATGTGCTTCAAGTAAGTCCGTAAGTTTTAAATATATCAAAAAAATTTGCGAAACTCTTTGTGATTCGTGATGTCTAATGAAACCTTTCCTGTAACAGAACGTTTCCAGCCTAAGCTATCTCTTTCAAATCACATGCAATTTTCACTACTAAATGCGCATAGTGCGCGTCTGCGCCGTTACATTCATCCAGATTATTCCTAATCTGACAGGCGATAAATCCACCAGCGCTTAACCATTTTACGGATTTCACGTGGTTTTTTTTCAACAGCGCCTCAACCGTTGCCGCATATTTCCTTTACACTGCAACCTTTACCTCATTTGACATAAGCTGACAGGAGAAAGGATGCCTGGGTTATCCCGCACATCGTCGGTCTGGTTGCCGGTCGCAGTGATACTCATTGCCATGTTGTCCATTCAAAGCGGTGCTTCGCTTGCAAAATCACTTTTTCCGCTGGTCGGTGCGCCCGGGGTAACAGCCCTGCGTATCGTGCTGGGCACGGCGATACTGGTGGTCATTTTCAAACCCTGGCGTCTGCGCTTCAAAAAGGAGCAGCGTTTACCCCTGCTGTTTTATGGACTCTCCCTGGGGGCGATGAACTATCTGTTCTACCTCTCTATACAGACGATACCGCTGGGGATCGCCGTCGCGCTGGAGTTTACCGGTCCGCTGGCGGTGGCGCTTTTCTCCTCGCGACGTCCGGTCGATTTTATCTGGGTCGTGCTAGCCGTTCTGGGCTTATGGTTCCTGCTTCCCCTGGGCCAGAGCGTCGCTGAGATCGATCTGACGGGCGCCGCGCTGGCGCTGGGTGCAGGCGCCTGCTGGGCTGTCTATATTCTCACGGGACAGCGTGCAGGCGAAGAGCACGGTCCGGCAACGGTGGCGTTGGGTTCTCTGATTGCGGCCATCGTCTTCGTGCCTATCGGCATGGCGCAGGCAACTGAATCTATCTGGCAATGGTCAGTCATGCCCATCGGACTGGCAGTCGCGATTCTCTCTACCGCACTCCCGTATTCTCTGGAGATGATTGCCCTTACGCGTCTGCCGACACGCATATTTGGCACCCTGATGAGCATGGAGCCTGCCCTTGCCGCCATTTCCGGAATGGTGTTTCTCGGCGAAACCCTCACGTTGACCCAGACGCTGGCGCTCTGCTCGATTATCGCGGCTTCAATGGGCTCTACGCTCACTATGCGCCCGGAACCTAAAGTTGAAAAGGTGGATATCAGCTAAGGCCATATATTCTGCATGGCTTCCACGCCATGCAGAATAAAGGCCAGAAAGGCAGACGTTATAATTTCTTACACACTTTGCTCTATTTTCGAAATATCCCTCTACGTTTCCGTCCCCATCCAGCAATTAAGATTGATCTGTATAAATTTAAAAATTATTCATTAATTTCAATAAATTAAATTCTCAACCCACTTCTCGCTATTAAACCGATAGGCACAGCCAAACCGCAGAGAAAAAATCCGGTGCTATACTTAGTTTCGTAATTACCTGGGACATAAACATCAAGAGGATATGAGATTATGAGTACCGCTAAACTGGTGAAAACGAAAGCGTCTAATCTGCTTTATACCCGTAACGATGTACCGGACAGCGACAAAAAAGCGACCATTGAGTTGCTGAATCGCCAGGTGATCCAGTTCATCGATCTTTCGCTGATCACCAAACAGGCCCACTGGAATATGCGCGGTGCAAACTTTATTGCCGTTCATGAAATGCTGGATGGCTTCCGCACAGCACTGGTTACCCACCTCGATACGATGGCTGAGCGTGCCGTTCAGCTAGGCGGCGTGGCGCTGGGAACCACACAGGTCATCAACAGCAAAACGCCTCTGAAGAGTTATCCGCTCGATATCCATACCGTTCAGGATCACCTGAAAGAGCTGGCGGACCGCTACGCGATTGTGGCAAACGATGTACGCAAAGCGATTGGCGAAGCCAAAGATGAAGATACTGCAGATATCTTTACCGCCGCGTCCCGCGACCTGGATCAATTCCTGTGGTTCATCGAATCTAACATCGAATAATTCATACGAAATTTCTATCCAACCCTCGCCTTCCGGTGAGGGTTTTGCACATCTATGGTGCACGTTTTTTGCCTGAGACAGTGCAAAAGTGAAAAAATTGTAATAATCACCTCACACAACCGTTAACGGAAGATTGTTTTTTCGTCAGAATTTACGCTAAATATCTCCCCGTCAGTTGAGCCAAACGAAGCGCACCAAAACAGTGCTCCACTTTGGTGCAATAAAACCTCATTGCCCCATTAATTGTGCAATGCATGACATCATCCCCTTTGCAAAACAATAGCTTGTAAAGTTGGCACGATTTTTTCATTGTGCCAGCTGTTCTCGCAGGGGATCGCCCCGTGGATATAAAAGGAAATGCTATGAAGTCTGTATTAAAAGTTTCACTGGCTGCACTTACCCTGGCTTTTGCAGTGTCCTCTCAGGCTGCCGACAAACTGGTTGTGGCGACCGACACGGCGTTCGTTCCGTTTGAATTCAAACAGGGTGATAAATACGTTGGTTTTGATGTGGATCTGTGGGCCGCTATCGCAAAAGAACTCAAACTGGATTACACCCTGAAGCCTATGGACTTCAGCGGCATTATCCCGGCACTGCAAACCAAGAACGTTGATCTGGCGCTGGCAGGTATCACCATTACCGATGAACGTAAAAAAGCGATCGACTTCTCTGACGGCTACTACAAAAGCGGCCTGCTGGTCATGGTCAAAGCCGATAATAACGACGTAAAAAGCGTGAAAGATCTCGACGGCAAAGTGGTTGCGGTGAAGAGCGGCACCGGTTCTGTTGATTACGCGAAAGCAAATATCAAAACCAAAGACCTGCGCCAGTTCCCGAACATCGACAACGCGTACATGGAACTCGGCACCAACCGTGCTGACGCTGTTCTGCACGACACGCCTAACATCCTGTACTTCATTAAGACAGCCGGTAACGGCAAGTTCAAAGCCGTTGGCGAGTCTCTGGAAGCGCAGCAGTACGGTATCGCGTTCCCGAAAGGCAGCGACGACCTGCGCACGAAAGTTAACGGCGCGCTGAAAACGCTGAAAGAGAACGGCACCTACAACGAAATCTACAAAAAATGGTTCGGTACCGAGCCTAAATAATAAGACGTAAAAATGACGTTCACTCGGGGGCGACCTTTCGCCCCTGCTATTTTTGAAACACGGTAACAGTAACAGGAAATTATCATGCAGTTTGACTGGAGCGCCATCTGGCCTGCCATTCCTATCTTGCTTGAAGGCGCTAAAATGACCCTCTGGATTTCGGTCCTGGGTCTGGTTGGTGGGTTGATTATCGGTCTTGTCGCCGGTTTCGCTCGCACCTACGGCGGCTGGATCGCAAACCACATCGCACTGGTTTTCATCGAAGTGATCCGCGGCACACCTATTGTCGTGCAGGTCATGTTCATCTACTTCGCCCTGCCAATGGCATTCACCGACCTGCGCATCGACCCGTTCAGCGCAGCCGTTGTCACCATTATGATCAACTCAGGTGCCTATATTGCGGAAATCACCCGCGGTGCGGTGCTGTCGATTCATAAAGGTTTCAGTGAAGCCGGTCTGGCGCTAGGTCTTTCTCGTCGCGAAACGATCCGCCACGTTATTCTGCCGCTGGCGCTGCGTCGCATGCTGCCGCCGCTCGGTAACCAGTGGATCATCAGCATTAAAGATACGTCGCTGTTCATTGTTATCGGCGTGGCCGAGCTGACCCGTCAGGGGCAGGAGATCATTGCTGGCAACTTCCGCGCGCTGGAAATCTGGAGTGCGGTAGCCGTTGTCTACCTGATCATTACTCTGGTTCTGAGCTTCGTTCTGCGTCGTCTTGAAAGAAGGATGAAAATCCTGTGATTGAATTTAAAAACGTTTCCAAGCACTTTGGCCCAACCCAGGTGCTGCACAATATCGATCTGAACATCAAGCAGGGTGAAGTGGTGGTGATTATTGGGCCATCCGGCTCCGGTAAATCCACCCTGCTGCGCTGCATCAACAAGCTGGAAGAGATCACCAGCGGCGATCTGATCGTCGACGGCCTGAAGGTAAACGACCCAAAAGTGGACGACCGTCTGATTCGTCAGGAAGCGGGCATGGTGTTCCAGCAGTTCTACCTGTTCCCGCACCTCACGGCGCTGGAAAACGTGATGTTTGGCCCACTGCGCGTGCGCGGTGCCAGCAAAGCGGCGGCGGAAGCGCTGGCAAAAGATCTGCTGGCGAAAGTCGGCCTAGCAGAACGTGCGCACCACTACCCTTCCGAGCTGTCAGGCGGCCAACAGCAGCGTGTGGCGATTGCTCGCGCCCTGGCGGTCAAACCGAAAATGATGCTGTTTGATGAGCCGACGTCCGCACTCGACCCGGAGCTGCGCCACGAGGTGCTGAAAGTCATGCAGGATCTGGCGAAAGAAGGGATGACGATGGTTATCGTGACCCACGAAATCGGCTTTGCTGAAAAAGTGGCGTCCCGCCTGATCTTTATTGATAAAGGCCGTATCGCGGAAGACGGTAACCCGCAGGAATTGATTGCGAACCCGCCGAACCAGCGTTTGCAGGAGTTCCTGCAGCACGTCTCCTGATCCATCGCTTTACGCTAAGCCGGGCATGCCCGGCTTTTTTACGCCAGATTGTTCCCAAAAATCCCCCTCCGCGTCCCGACTTCTATACTTATCATTTTGTTCGACATTTTCACCGGAGGACGCCGTGCCGTGGATCCTGTTGTTGTTGATTAGCCTGTTTAGTGCGCCATCGTTCGCCGTCGCGATCCCCGGCGTGACCACCGGAACAACCGCCAGTCAGCAAAGTACGCCCCCTCCTGAACCCAATGTCGAACAGAAAAAAGCCGCCTACAGCGCCCTCGCCGACGTCCTTGAGAACGACACCTCCCGGCAGGAACTCATCAGCCAGCTGCGGAAAGTGGCCGCCACGCCGCCGCAGGAGCCAGTGCCTGTCATCACCCCTCCCCAGGTGGAGGAACAAAAAACGGTGCTGGAAAACGTCACCGACGTGAGTCGTCACTATGGGGAAGCGCTCTCCTCGCGCTTCGCTCAGCTTTACCGCAACCTGATTGGCTCCCCGCATAAGCCATTTAACCCGCAAACGTTTACCGCCGCCGCCACGCAGTTCCTGATGCTGGCGGGGGCGGTGTTTCTTTTTTACTGGCTGGTGCGCCTGTGCGCGTGGCCGCTGTACCGCAAAATGGGGCAATGGGGACGCAGAAAGAATCAGCAGAAAAGCAGCTGGCTGCACCTGCCGTTGATGATAGCCTCAGCGTTTATCATTGATTTACTGCTGCTGGCGCTGACGCTGTTCTTAGGCCAGATGCTGGCCGACAGGCTGAATGCCGGCAACAAAACCATCGCCTTCCAGCAGTCGCTTTTCCTGAATGCCTTTGCCCTGATTGAGTTCTTCAAGGCGCTGCTGCGGTTACTCTTTTGTCCGCACGTGCCGGAGCTGCGCCCGTTTTCCATTCGGGATGAGAGCGCGAAGTACTGGGCGCTGCGTCTGAGCGTGCTCAGCGGGCTGATTGGCTACGGCCTGCTGGTTGCCGTGCCGATCATCTCCAACCAGGTGAACGTCCAGTTTGGCGCGCTGGCAAACGTTCTAATCATGATCTGCATTACCGTCTGGTCGCTGTACCTTATCTTCCATAATAAAAAAACCATTACCCAAAGCCTGCTGAATCTGGCCGATCGCTCCCTCTCGTTCTTTAGCCTCTTTATCCGCGCGTTCGCCCTGGTGTGGCACTGGCTGGCAAGCGCTTACTTCATCGTGCTGTGCTTCTTCTCGCTGTTCGACCCGGGCAATAGCCTGAAGTTTATGATGGGAGCGACGTTCAAAAGCCTGGCCATTATCGGCATCGCGGCGTTTGTGTCAGGGCTGCTGTCGCGCTGGATCTCGAAAACCATCACCCTGTCGCCGCAGGTGCAGCGTAATTACCCGGAACTGCAAAAGCGGGTAAACGGCTGGATGTCGGTATCGCTCAAAGTGGCGCGTATTCTCACCGTCTGCGTGGCGATTATGCTGCTCCTGAATGCATGGAGCCTGTTTGATTTCTGGAACTGGCTTCACAACGGTGCCGGTGAAAAAACGGTCGACATCCTGATTCGCATCGCGCTGATCCTCTTCTTCTCCGCCGTCGGCTGGACGCTGCTGGCGAGCCTTATTGAGAACCGTCTGGTATCGGATATTCACGGCAGGCCCCTGCCCAGCGCGCGGGCAAGAACACTGTTAACCCTGTTCCGCAACGCGCTGGCGGTCATTATCAGCACCATCACCATCATGATCGTGCTGTCGGAAATCGGCGTGAATATCGCCCCGCTGCTGGCGGGTGCCGGTGCCCTGGGGCTGGCGATTTCCTTCGGGTCGCAAACGCTGGTGAAGGATATTATTACCGGCATCTTTATCCAGTTTGAGAACGGAATGAACACGGGCGATCTGGTGACCATCGGGCCGTTAACCGGCACCGTGGAGAGGATGTCCATCCGCTCGGTGGGCGTGCGTCAGGACACCGGGGCGTACCACATCATTCCCTGGTCTTCGATCACCACCTTCGCCAACTTTGTGCGCGGCATTGGTTCCGTTGTGGCGAACTACGATGTGGATCGCCACGAGGATGCGGACAAAGCGAAGCAGGCGCTGCGCGATGCGGTAGAAGAACTGATGGAGATGGAGGATATTCGCGGGCTGGTGATCGGAGAGCCGTCATTTGCCGGCATCGTCGGGCTGACGAACACAGCCTTTACCCTGCGCGTGTCGTTCACCACCCAGCCGCTGAAGCAGTGGACGGTGCGCTTTGCGCTCGACAGCATGGTGAAAAAACACTTTGATCTGGCGAACGTGCGGATGCCCGTGCAGACGTATCAGGTATTGCCGCCGCCCGCATCGCCGCTCCCTCCGCAGGAGCCGACGCTGTGACCTGGTTGCCGGGTGGCGGCTTCGCCCCACCCGGCCTACGACGGAGTGCTATTTGCGACGTTTGTTGTTGTCCATAAACGTCCAGGCGATAAAGCGGCTCTGTTTCTGGCCCTGCGCCATCTCTTTTTTCACCACTTTTACGGCGCCCGCTTCGGTCAGCGCGCGGTAGAGCGGCGGCAGGTTATCCCCCCGGGAAACCAGCGTCGTGAACCACTTCACCTGACGACCAAACTGCTTGCTTTCCGCTATCATGCGCAGGATAAACGCCACTTCGCCCCCTTCGCACCAGAGCTCCTGCTGCTGTCCGCCGAAGTTCAGCGCCGCATCTTCAGCCTGACCCAGGTTACGGCGCTTGCGCTCGCTGCCCGCACGGGCCGATGCCGCCGAATCATGGAACGGCGGGTTGCACATCGTGGCGTCATAGCTTTCGTTTTTGTGAATAATGCCGTTGAAGATCGACGCCGCGTCTTTCTGACGACGCAGGCGAATGGCGCGGCTTAATCCCGGGTTAGCGCTGATAATCGCCTGGGCGCTGGCAAATGCCTCGTCACCGATTTCGCTTCCGGTAAAGCGCCACTGATATTCATGCGCGCCGATCAGCGGGTAAATCAGGTTCGCCCCGGTGCCAATATCCAGGATGGTGGCCTGCTGTGGAACGACACCCTCATTGCCTTCGGCAAGGAGGTCGGCAAGGTGATGTACGTAGTCAGCGCGGCCCGGAACAGGTGGACAGAGAAAGCCTTCCGGGATATCCCAGTGAGCTACACCGTAAAAATGCGCCAGCAGGGCTTTGTTCAGCATTTTCACCGCCTGCGGGTCAGCAAAGTTGACCGAGGGTTCACCCGCAGGGGTCTGAACAAGATAGTCCTGCAGCGGCGGGCAGCTCAGGCATAACGCGTTCATGTCGTAGCGGCTGCGGTGGCGATTTCGCGGGTGCAATCCCGGCTTTTGGGCAGTCATGGCATTCTCCTTTAAACAGCGGCGTAAGATACCCTTTGCTGGCCCAACGGTAAATCTTTCTCTGCTACGCTCAAAAACCCGCCATAAATCAAACACCTTTATGTCTATGATCCGTCAGCGAATTGTCAATTTACATTGTTCAAAAAATAAGCAGATCATCATCAAATATTTGCGCTAAGTCACACTCGTCAGGCTTCTAAACTTAAAGGGAATCACCTGTTGTTTCCTCATGAGGATGTGATTATGAAAAAGTACCTGACCCTTGCTGTTATCGCAGCCGCCCTGGCGACCGCGTCCTTCTCTGCCATGGCCGTTCAGTCACTGACCCAAAGTACCGATACGAGCCAGCTACGTGCTGCGGGCACCGTTTCGGTAAGCCGTGCCAGTAACCTTGACGATCTACAGGATAAGCTCGCCGAAAAAGCCCGTCAGGAAGGTGCAAAAGGATTCGTGGTGAACTCCGCTGGCGGAGATAACCATATGTACGGCACTGCGACCATTTATAAATAATCTGTCTCTTCCACAAGACTGCATCTGCTCAACGGGTGCAGTTCACTTCTCTCTTCGCCTTGACTGTTCATTTTTTAACCCCATAGTAAACATATGGCCTAAACCGATTTCAGGAGGACGCTATGGCTTCCGGCTGGGCAAATGACGACGCTGTTAACGAACAGATCAACAGTACTATTGAAGATGCGGTTGCGCGTGCCCGCGGTGAAATTCCGCGCGGTGAAAGCCTAACGGAATGCGAAGAATGCGGAGAACCCATTCCGGAGGCGCGCCGAAAAGCCATTCCCGGCGTACGGCTTTGCATCACGTGCCAGCAGCAGAAAGATTCAAAAAATGCATCACACTCAGGATATAATCGCAGAGGTTCGAAAGACAGCCAGTTACGTTGACTTTGCTTTACCAAAGCTAACCGAGCGCGCGCGTTCCTTTACGCTCACGGTTTTTAGCCAGACGCGTAGCAAAACGTGCCCTTCGTATCGCTTCTGTAAAGCGCATCCGCAAGAAGTGTAAAGTGGTGCTTTGAATTTATTAATATTCAATAAGTTATTTGTCATTCAATTTTTTTGATCAACCACGTCAATTCTCTTCGATTTTATCACTCGCAAAAAACCGTGATACTTATCACATCGACGGAACATCGTCCCCTTAACAGAAACACCTGCGAGAGATTAATTATGAAAACCATCAAATATGCTGTAGCTGCTGTTGCCCTGTCCGCTCTGTCTTTCGGCGCTTTCGCCGTCGAGCCTGTCTCTTCCACTCAGGCACAGAACATGAACAAAGTCGGTGTGGTGAGTGCTGATGGCGCAACCACCCTGGACGGTCTGGAAGCCAAACTGGCTGAGAAAGCCGCTGCTGCCGGTGCAAGCGGATACACCATTACCTCCGCTAACGGCAATAACAAGCTGAGCGGTACCGCGGTTATCTACAAATAATCGCCTGAACGAATGCTGTCCCCTCGCCATACCCTCTGGTGAGCTGCTCCACCCTCATTGACCCTGTTGTTGTTACCCTTGCTTGCCCGTCCGCCACTGGACGGGCTTTTTTTGTCTAAAACGCCTGCGCCACGCGTTCAAGGCCGGCCTGGACGGATTCCACTTCTCCGGTTGCCAGCAAACAGCAGGCCATCTGCAGCTTAATCGAATGCGGAACAGGAACATTTCCGGCAAGACACTGTTCAATCCAGTGGGCTGTAGTATGGGGATCTTTTGCCTCAGGCAATATCACACCGCTATTCTCTTCCCCGCGTTCCAGAACGGCGCGCGTTCCGGCAGAATCGATCAGCATCACCTGCGGACAGCGCTGCGGGTTCGCATAAACCTCGCCCTCCGTGCCGTGCATCAGTAACGCCCTTGCGCCAATTGCCTCAAAGAACTGCCCCACGCGCGCCACGTATTCCGGATGCGAAACGCTGGAGAGACGCAGGGCGGCATCTTCGCCAAACGGCGTGGCCAGTTTCGCCAGCGTGTGCGCGCTGTTGCGCACGCCCATGCGCCAGCGCATATCAAGCTGCTTTTCCAGCGGCGGGCAGAGCGTGCCGACCGGGATATAAACAGGCTGATGGCCATCCAGCTTCGCCTGCGCCTGACCGGCATGACGCGTTGGCTCGATGCCCAGCATCCCGAAAATGGTCTCCGTCAGCACGCGGGTGGGATCTTCGCTGACGCCGTGCACCACCACCGGGAACCCCAGCTTGTGTAATAAGATAGCGAGCAGCGGGGTTAAATTTGCCTGCTTGCGCGCGCCGTTGTAGCTCGGGATCACGATCGGCATCGGTTTTGCCACCGGCGGCGTTAAGCGCAGCGTTTGCGCCTGCATGGCTTCATAGAACCCGCGCATCTCCGCTTCACCTTCGCCTTTGATACGCAGCGCGATCAGAATGCCCCCCATCTCCAGGTCGGGGACGTCGCCCTCCAGCATGCGGGTATAAAGCGCACGCGCGGTTTCATGGTCCAGATCGCGGGCATGATTTTTCCCGCGCCCTACCTCTTTGATAATTTTGCGATAATCCACGACATTTCTCCTTACAGCAGGTTATCAACAATATAGCCCTGATGATGACTCCGCTGTTAGTTTTTTTGTCCGCCCTGCGGATTTTTATAATCAATTGTTTTAGTGAAAAAAATCATTTTGCAAGAATTAATTGAATTATTTGGAAGCCGCGCGGGATCTTTCCCGGCCTGAATTTTCTGATTAAATAGCCAGCGGTGAGTAGTTGAGACATAACTTCGAATAATGCGGGACGCAGAGGTCGAAAGGAGAAACATACAGGTTTAAATATGAAAAAAGTCATTTTAGGTTTATTCATTGCTGCCGCTTTGGGATGCTCTGCATCTTCTTTCGCGGCATCCACCGGCGAAGGGCAAATTAACTTCACGGGTGAAATTATCGATTCCGCCTGTCAGGTGGTGAACGGTTTAAGCAGTCCGCTGAATGTTGCGCTGGGCAAAGTATCCAAAACAACATTTACCGGCGCAGGCTCTACCAGCACCTTAACGAAATTTGATATTCAGTTAAAAGACTGCCCGGAAACGGTCACGTCTGCAGCCATCAACTTCGGTGGTACGCCCGATGCGGATAATAATACCACGCTGGCCTTAACCCCGGGTGCGACGACTGCAACCGGCGTGGCGATTCAGCTGGTTGATTCATCCGAACAGCCCGTCAGTCTGTATACGCCTTCAAAGCAGTATCCTTTAACTCCTGGAACGACGGTAACTAATCTGGAGTTTGGCGCACGTTATATTCAGACTCAGGCTGCGATCACGGCCGGGCAGGCTAACTCAGCCTCTACTTTTACCGTTATTTATAACTGATACGTTTAATGAGGAGATATTCGCCTTCACGCGAAGGTTACTATCTCCTCTTTCTTTGAGACATATTTATGCGACACAGTTATTTATTAAGCGCGCTTTTACTGACCGCAGTAACAGCCCATGCAGGTGTGATCATTAATGGCACACGACTGGTTTATCAGGGAGAGAAAAAAGAGTCTTCGATTGGGGTTTCCAATCCGGATGATATTAACTATCTGGTACAATCCTGGGTGGATACCGGCTTGAAAAAAGGCGGTAAAGCACCGTTTCTGATTACCCCGCCGCTGTTCCGTCTGAATGCTAAAGAAGATAACGTGCTGCGCGTGGTACGCACCGGCGGAAATATGCCGGAAGATCGCGAGTCGTTGTACTGGTTAAATATTAAAGCCATTCCTTCTTCAAGCCATGAAGAGGGCGTTAATACATTACAAATCGCCATTAATACCCGTATTAAATTGCTGTATCGCCCTGCTTCGATTAAAGGCAAACCCGAAGCGGTGGCTGATAAACTGGAATGGCACCGCGAAGGCAACGATCTGGTGGTCAACAACCCTACGCCTTTCTATATGAATTTCCAGAGCGTAACGCTGAACGGCCAAAAAGTAACAAAAGCGACCTGGGCTGTGCCAAATACCGCTACCCGCTTTGCCCTTCCGACAAATATGAGCGGTAACACCGTATCCTGGTCGGTCATTACCGATTACGGAAGCATCAGTAAAACCTGGTCTGCATCCGTTCGTTAATACTCTATTCGACGCCTGGATAATCATGTACAGCACAACTAAGCCGCTATTACGTCGACTGCGTGAAATGCTGCCCACTTTTTGTGGGATAGCGGTGACATGCTGCGCGCTGCAGGCCCACGCTGATGATTATTTTAACCCTGCCCTGCTGGATATTGATAATCCAGAGCAGGCAAAGACCGATCTCTCTGTTTATGAAAAAGGTCCCGGTCAGGCGCCAGGCAAATATCAGGTAACGATGTTCATCAATAACAATAAAATCGACACCCGTGACGTCCTTTTTACATTACAAAAAGATGCGCAGGGAGATGATTCCCTGCAGCCCTGCCTGAGTCTGGATGAATTAACGCATCTGGGCATCAAAACCAAAGATTATCCAAAGCTGGCGGCAAAAGGGGAATGCGCGGATCTCAGCGCGATCCCTTCGGCCTCGGCGACTTTCCGCATCAAAAACCAGCAGCTACTGCTGAGTATTCCCCAGTCGGCGCTGGGCCAGGTGCCCCGTGGCTATATCGATCCGAAAGAGTATGACGAAGGGATCACCGCGGGCATCCTGAACTATAGCGTTAACGCCAGCCAAAGCCGCGCCCGCCAGCAGGGGAAAGCGGACAACAGCAGCCAGTTTATTAATCTGCGCCCCGGCTTTAACGCCGGTGCCTGGCGCGTGCGTAATTACAGCACCTGGAACCACAATTCGGACGGGGGTCAGGACGACGGCAAGCTGACCCCGGTCTATACCTATGCCCAGCGCGATATCGTGGGGCTGAAGAGCGAATTGACCGTGGGGCAGAGCAGCACCCAGGCCGACGTTTTCGACAGCGTCTCTTACACTGGCGCACAGCTGGCTACCGAAAGCGACATGCTGCCGGACAGCGAGCGCGGTTATGCCCCGGTGGTACGCGGCACGGCGCACAGTAACGCCCAGGTGGTGGTTCGCCAGAATGGCTACGTTATCTATCAAAACACCGTGGCCCCCGGCGCGTTTGAGATTAACGATCTCTACCCCACCGGCAGCAGCGGCGATCTGAACGTCACGGTAAAAGAGACCGACGGCAGCGAGAGTCATTTCGTGGTACCGTTTGCCTCCGTGCCGGTGCTGCAGCGGGAAAAACACCTGAAATACAGCGTCGCGGCAGGGCGTTACCGTTCATACGATAAAGAGGTTGAGAAGACCCCTTTCGCCCAGGGCAGCGCCATCTATGGCCTGTCACACGGGGTCACCCTTTACGGCGGTACGCAGCAGAGTTCGCATTACCACTCCGCCGCGCTCGGCGCAGGGAAAAACGTTGGCGACCTCGGCGCGTTCTCCTTAGACGTTACCCGCGCCAAAGCGTTACTGAAAAAGCGCAAAACCAGCAAAGGGCAATCCCTTCGTCTGCGCTATAGCAAAAATTTTACCGCGACCGGCACTAGCTTCTCGCTGGCGGGTTATCGCTACAACAGTAAAGGCTTTTACACCCTGCAGGACACTATGGAGTCCTGGACTCGTGCAAACGACTGGTCCGCTCCACAGCAGCGCCGCGCACGAGCGGAGGCCACCATCGACCAGACGCTGGGCGATAAGTGGGGTTCGGTGACGCTAAGCCTGGTGAAAGAGCGTTACTGGAGCCAGAGTCAGGATATGACCTCCCTGAGCGTTAGCTACAACAACAGCTGGCACGGCGTGAGCTATAGCCTGAGCTACAGCGTCAATAAAAACAGCGACGACACGGACGAGGACGGTAAATCCATCAGCGATGACCAACAAATCGGCCTAAACGTGTCGGTTCCGCTCGACCGCTGGCTGCCTGACACCTGGGCAAACTACAGCCTGAACAACGGTAAAGACGGCACCACCCACAATCTGGGCCTGAATGGTACCGCGCTGGAGGGAGACAAGCTGAGCTGGAACGTTCAGCAGGGACTAGACAGCGCCAATAACAACACTTCTACCAGTATGAATGCGGATTACAAAGGTACCTACGGTGAAATACGCGGGGGCGTCAGCCAGGACAGCCATCAGCACACCGTGAGCGCCGGGATCCAGGGCGGCATCGTCGCCCACTCTGACGGCGTCACCTTCGGTCAGACCCTGGGCGAAACCGTGGTGCTGATTAAAGCGCCAGGCACACACGGTACGCACGTTGCCAACCAGACGGGCGTGGAAACGGACTCTCGCGGCTATACGCTGGTGCCGTTTGTCACGCCGTGGCGTCACAACCCCATTTCACTGGACACGGAGACACTGCCAGAAGATGCCGACGTCACGCACGCCTCGCAGACGGTAACACCATCACGCGGCGCGGTAGTTCGCGCCAGCTTCGATACTCGCGTGGGCAACCGCGTCTTAATGACGCTGGCCTGGAACGACAAGCCGCTGCCCTTCGGCGCAACGGTCACCACGGAAGACAAGAGCAGTGAATTTATCGTCGGTAACGACGGCCTGGTGTATCTCACCGGCCTGCCGCAGCACGGACGCCTTTTCGTTTCCTGGGGCAAGGAGGCGAGCGAGCATTGCGTCGCCGATTACGCCCTGATGCAGGAGAAGGATAACACCAACATTATTAACGCTGCCGCGCAGTGCCACTGATTAACACCGGACCGATCATAATGCAGATAGCAAAATCGTTTTTCTTACTTGTCGTTCTGACGACGGCAGCGCTCTTTGTGCCGCAGGCGAAGGCTTCTTGCCAATCGCCGAGTCTGCCCGCGCTGCTATCGTTAGCGTCTATTTCAGTGCCCACCAGCCTGCCCGTGGGGTCGACCATTCCGGGAACAGAACGTCCGGTTCATGTCTCAGGGAATTGCTATGTTGCCGAAGACGCAGGCCAGCCTGTCATTGCCTGCTATAACGGCTTTGGTAAAGAAATCCCCGGCATCCCTGGGGTCTATGAGTCGGGCGTTGCCGGAATCGGCGTGTCGCTCAGAAATGACAAAGGGCAACGTGTAACGGGAGCGGCAGATCAGATTTGTTCCGATACCACCCCCGTAGGCTTGGTGTCTGGCACGATGAGCAGCGATGGTTCGCTCCCGTTTAGCTTTGACGTCACGCTGGAACTGGTGAAAACCAGTGAGACTGTTGCCTCAGGCTCACTCACGACGAGTAATACGCAATTCAACCTTGGCGTTGAACGCATCGAAGCCTTAAATGAACCAAACACCCTCTCCTACTCAGGTGACGTGGTGGTAAAAGAAGTCACCTGCACCGTTTCACCCAAATCCCTGACTATCATACTGGGTGATTTTCCGGTGAGCCGCTTTACCGGGGCAGGAACCGTGGTTGCTCAGTCGACATTCAATATTGGCATGCTTTGCGATCAGGATGTACAGCCTGAAATGATGATCGCCAGCGCCAATGGCTATGAAACGAATTTTCCTGGCGTGATCAAATTAACGCCGGAAAACGGCGTGGCGACCGGCGTGGGGGTGAGAATGCTCTTTAACGGTCAGATACCTGCTTTCGGGCAATATATGAGCACATTTCCCACCTATGCCAATATGCAGTCGCAATATCCCTTCAGCGTCTCTTACGAACAAACCAGCGCGGAGGTGACCCCCGGAACGGCGAATACCGTCGCAACCATTACGGTGGCCTACAAATGAAAACGTTATTAGCCCTTTTACTCCTTGGAGTGGCGAGCCAGAGCCTGGCGGAAGAGATTCAGCTCGATATTCGCGGAAACATTTACGCCAACGCCTGCCAGGTGGACAGCGCCAGCCAGAACCTGACGGTCAATCTGGGCAAAGCGAATACCGGCGATTTTAAGGACGTGGGCGATACCGGACAATGGACATCATTCGACTTAACCCTGTCAAAATGCCCAACCACTGCCGTGCTGGCCACGGCCACCTTTCACGGTCAGCCGGACAGTATTCATCCGACTAAATTCGCCAGCAGCGGAACCGCGAAAGGACTGGCGCTGGAGCTTGCCGACCCGCAGGATCAGATCTCGCTTGCCCCGGACGCCAGCTTCAGCGTGTTGATCAATCAGGACAATCACACGGCGGATTTCCCGCTGGCCGCCCGCTATTACGCCACCTCATTGCCGGTCACGGCAGGAACATTCAGCAGCGTGGTGCAGGTAACCTTCATTTACCAGTAGGACCGCGCCCCTTAGCACGGAGGCTTTTCTTACGCCCGGAAGTCAGTTTGACCGGCTGTTTTTTTACCTCAGGCACCTCCGGCTGTTCAATCGGAAAGATCGGCAGCGCGTTCAGAAGCCGTTGGCCGTAATTTTTAGTGAGCAGGCGTTTGTCATAAATCACCACCTCCCCCCAGCAGCCGTGGCTACGAATCAGACGCCCGACCTGCTGAATCAGGTTAAACGACGCCGCAGGCAAACTTTGCACCTCAAACGGATAGCGGTTGAGGCTTTTCAGCCACTCCCCCTCGGTGATCACCACCGGGCTGTCGATAGGCGGGAAGGCGATTTTATGGATATGCACCTGCGTCAGGTAATCGCCTTTCAAATCCAGACCTTCAGCAAACGACTGCAGCCCCACCAGCACGCTGCGCTCGCCGCTATCAATGCGTTTACGGTGGGTTTCCACCAGCCGGTAGCGCGGCTGATCCCCCTGCACCAGCAGGAGTAAACGCAGATCGGTGACGTGTTCGAGGAAGCGCTGCATCGCCCGCCCGCTGGCAAACAGCACCAGCATACCGGGGTACTTTTTACTCTCGACCTGCTCGCGGAAGTAGGCCGCCATTTCAGCGATGTGCTGCTCTTCGTTATCAATAAGCGGCTCGAATTTCATGCGCGGAATGACCAGCTTGCCCTGCTCGCAGTGGTTAAACGGCGAGTCCAGCGCCACAAAGCGGTCGCCCGCTTTCTCTTTGAGCCCGCTCATTTCCTGCAGCCTTGAAAAACTGTTCAGGGAGCGCAGCGTGGCAGAGGTGACAACCACGTGCGGCACGCTGCGCCAGATCAGCTTTTCCAGCTGATCGGCCACGCGGATGCCCACGCAGTGGAAAAAGAGATGAACCTGCCCGTCCCGCACTTCGCGAGTGGCCCATTTGGTGACCGGCGCGCCGGACGCCTGCGCCATCGAGGCCAGCCGCCAGAGCTTGCTCTGCGCTTCGAACATCCCCAGCGCGCGGTTCATCTGCAGCAGAACGCGGTGCAGACGTACCACGTCATGCGAGCCGGTTTTCTCGCTGAGATCGTTTAAGAACATCTCCGCCAGCCCGCGCAGCTTTTCCAGATGCTTCGCCAGCTGCTGGCAAATCTCCATCACCTCTTCCGGCAGCTCACCCATCGCAAAGCGGTGTTCGGCTTCCTGGGTTGCCGGAAGATAAAGATTCAGGATGTTGTTCAGGGATGAGATGAGGCTATACACCTCTTCACAGTGGTCGCTCAGCCGCTCCGGCACCGCCAGCGGCGGCGTAGTTTTCGGGCGGAACTGCTCCATGCAGGTCGCCACCAGCTTGCAGAAGAGATCCAGCTGCAGGCGGAACCAGGGCGCGGTGATTTCGGCGCTCATCTCCAGCGCGTCACGCGCCACGTCCGGCAAATGATGGCCTTCATCAAGCACCAGCAGCAGGTTTTTCGGCTCCGGCAGCACCGCTTCGCTCTCCAGCGCCGCCATTACCAGGGCGTGGTTAGCCACCACCACTTCGGCTTCCTGAATTTCGCGCCGGGCGACAAAGAACGGGCATTCGCGGTAGTAGTGGCAGTTGCGGTTCAGGCAGCTGGCTTTGTCGGTGCTGAGCCTGCGCCACAGGTCATCGCTGATGGCCTGACTGGTGTGATCCCGCAGGCCGTCCCACTTATAGCCGTCGAGCTCGGCTTTGAGTTTTGCACACTGCTCCTGCTCGGCCTTATTGTTTGGCGTCAGCTCGTCATCCAGAAACGCGAGCAGATCCTGCTGATTCGGCTCGCTGCTGGCCAGCGCCGCCAGGTTACGCGGGCAGACGTAGCGACCGCGCCCAAAGGCTGCCGTAAACCGCAGGTCGGGGATAATTTTGCGCAGCAGGGGTAAATCCTTGCTGAAGATCTGGTCCTGCAGCGCCACGTTGGCGGTGCTGACCACCAGCGTTTTGTCCTCTTCCCGCGCAATCGCGATGCCGGGAATGAGATACGACAGGGTTTTCCCGACGCCGGTTGGGGCTTCAATCGCCAGATGTCGCCCGTCGTCCCCGGCGAGCGTTTTTGCCACGTCAGCAATCATCTGCCGCTGCGGCGCTCGGGGGATAAAATCGGGGATCTGCTGTTGTAGCGCCTTATACCATGCGCCAATTTGCGCCTTGAGCGCAGCGGTTAAAGCCATCGGAAAACCTGAAACACTGTATAAACAGCCACTATTGTGGCACTTTCTCTTCGCTGCCGCAAAAAGAAAAGCCCGGCTTTCCGACCGGGCTTCCTGATTACTGCGGGTTAGCGGGCTTGCGCGGGCGGCGTCGACGCTGCCCTTCTCCTGCCGGTTTCCCTTCGCCGCTGCGCCACGGGTTTTCACCCGCTGGTTTGCTGTCGTTGTTACGACGCGGCGGTTTGCCGGATGATTTCGGCGCGCCGCCTTCGGCACGACGCGGCTGCTGACCGCGACCGCCGCCGCCCTGGCCACGTCCACCGCCGCCCTGACGACCGTTCTGAATCGGCTCGGCTTTGATCGACGGATCCACTTCGTAACCCGGGGTTTCGATGCGCGGGATCTCTTTCTTCAGGAGGCGCTCGATGTCGCGCAGCAGCTTGTGTTCGTCCACGCAGACCAGAGAGAGCGCTTCACCGGTTGCCGCCGCGCGGCCGGTACGGCCGATACGGTGAACGTAATCTTCCGGCACGTTCGGCAGCTCGTAGTTCACCACGTGCGGCAGCTCTTCAATGTCGAGACCACGGGCAGCGATGTCGGTCGCCACCAGCACGCGGATGTCGCCGGATTTAAAGTCCGCCAGCGCACGGGTACGCGCGCCCTGGCTCTTGTTACCGTGAATGGCGGCGCTGCGGATGCCGTCTTTATTCAGCTGTTCCGCCAGGTGGTTTGCGCCGTGCTTGGTGCGGGTAAAGACCAGCACCTGCTGCCAGTTACCCTGACCGATCATCTGGGAGAGCAGTTCCCGCTTGCGCTTTTTATCCACAAAGTGAACGTGCTGCGTCACCTGCTCGGAGGCGGTGTTGCGGCGCGCGACTTCCACTTCCAGCGGGTTATGCAGCAGCTTTTCCGCCAGCGCTTTGATCTCGTCGGAGAAGGTCGCGGAGAAGAGCAGATTCTGACGACGCGCGGGTAGCTTGGCCAGCACGCGACGAATATCGTGGATGAAGCCCATGTCGAGCATGCGGTCGGCTTCGTCCAGCACCAGAATTTCGATGTTATCCAGCTTCACCGCGTTCTGGTGTTCGAGATCCAGCAGACGGCCCGGCGTTGCTATCAGCACGTCCACGCCGCCGCGCAGCTTCATCATCTGCGGGTTGATGCTGACCCCGCCGAAAACCACCAGCGAGCGGATGTTGAGATAGCGGCTATAGTCACGCACGTTCTCACCAATCTGCGCCGCCAGCTCGCGGGTTGGGGTCAGGATCAGGGCACGAACCGGACGACGGCCTTTGGCGTGCGGCTGGTTTTTTACCAGCAGCTCTAACAGCGGCAGGGTAAAGCCCGCGGTTTTGCCGGTACCGGTCTGGGCGCTCGCCATCAGGTCACGGCCCTGAAGAACGGCGGGGATCGCCTGCTGCTGGATTGGGGTTGGCTCAACGTAGCCCTGCTCTGCGATCGCGCGCAGAATTTCCGGGTTCAGGCCAAGGGAATCAAAAGACATAAAAACTCCGAACCGCCCCGACCATCACAGGTGTAGTTTTCAGGGAGATATAACGAATAGGGGAGGACAAAAACCACAATGTCGCGAAGGAGCGGAGTGTAGCAGCTTTTGTGACGTAGCGCATAAAATATCCCTCAGCGTTCCCTCGACGTTAGCGGGAATCAGGCATAATCTTAATCAATCGATTGATTAATTATTAATGCCGCCATGAATACGACACCCACAACAACCAAAGGTGAACAGGCCAAAAATCAGCTTATCGCCGCCGCGCTGGCGCAGTTTGGTGAGTACGGGCTGCATGCAACCACGCGCGATATTGCCGCGCTGGCCGGGCAGAACATTGCGGCGAGTACCTACTATTTTGGCTCAAAAGAGGATTTATACCTCGCCTGCGCCGAGTGGATCGCCGATTTTATCGGCACGCAGTTTCACCCGCACGTTGAGGAAGCCACCGCGCTGCTCGGCCAGCCGTCGCCGGATCGCGCCGCCGTTCGCCAGCTTATTCTCAATGCCTGTCACGATATGATCCGCCTGCTGACGCACGACGATACGCTCAACCTGAGCAAGTTTATCTCCCGGGAGCAGCTCTCCCCGACCGTCGCCTACCAGCGGGTACACGATCGGGTGATTGAGCCAATGCACTCGCACCTGACCCGGCTGATCGCCGCCTATACCGGGCGGGACGCCAGTGATACCGAGACAGTTTTGCATACCCACGCCCTGCTGGGTGAAATCCTTGCCTTCCGTCTGGGCAGGGAAACCATCCTGTTACGCACCGGCTGGACACAATTTGATGAGGATAAAGCCGCGCAGATTAGCAAGGTGATCGCCTGTCACGTCGATCTGATCCTGCAAGGCTTAACGCAAAGGAGCCTGAAGTCATGAAAAAACCTGTCGCCATCATTCTGGTGGTTGTTGTTTTGCTTGCCGCCGGAGTCGGTGGATGGCTGTGGTATCAGAGCCATCAGGATAAAGGCCTGACGCTGTACGGTAATGTGGATATTCGTACGGTGAACATGAGCTTCCGCGTGGGCGGACGTCTCGCCTCGCTGAGCGTGGACGAAGGCGATGCCATTAAAAGCGGGCAGACGCTGGGGATGCTGGATAAAGCGCCCTATGAAAATGCGCTGCTGCAGGCCAAAGCGGGCGTGTCCGTCGCCCAGGCGCAGTATGACCTGATGCTGGCAGGCTATCGCGACGAAGAGATCGCCCAGGCCGCCGCCGCCGTTAAGCAGGCGCAAGCCGCCTATGACTACGCGCAGAACTTCTACGCGCGCCAGCAGGGGCTGTGGAAAAGCCGCACCATTTCCGCCAACGATCTGGAAAATGCACGCTCGTCCCGCGACCAGGCGCAGGCCACGCTGAAATCCGCGCAGGATAAATTAAGCCAGTACCACACCGGTAACCGACCGCAGGATATCGCCCAGGCGAAGGCCAGCCTTGAACAGGCGCAGGCGCAGCTGGCTCAGGCAGAGCTGGATCTGCACGACACCACCTTAATCGCGCCGTCTGACGGCATGCTGATGACCCGCGCCGTGGAGCCGGGCAGCATGCTCAGCGCCGGCAGCACCGTCTTAACGCTCTCCCTGACCCGCCCGGTCTGGGTACGCGCCTACGTTGATGAGCCAAACCTCGGCCAGATGCAGCCGGGCCGCGAGCTGCTGCTCTATACCGACGGCCGCCCGGACAAGCCGTATCACGGCAAGGTGGGCTTTGTCTCCCCTACCGCCGAATTCACGCCGAAAACCGTTGAAACACCGGACCTGCGCACCGACCTCGTGTATCGCCTGCGCATCATCGTGACCGATGCGGACGACGCGCTGCGTCAGGGCATGCCCGTCACCGTAAAAGTAGACAACGGGGAACGACATGAATGACGCGGTTATTCTGCTCAATAATCTGGTTAAACGCTTCGCGGGAATGGACAAACCGGCCGTCGCGCCGCTGAACTGCACTATCCAGAAAGGCTATGTGACCGGGCTGGTCGGCCCGGACGGCGCGGGGAAAACCACGCTGATGCGGATGCTGGCCGGGCTGCTGAAGCCGGATGAAGGATCGGCCCGCGTGCTCGGCCTTGACCCGATCGAGGATGACGGAGCCCTTCACGCCATGCTCGGCTATATGCCGCAGAAGTTTGGCCTGTACGAAGATCTGACGGTGATGGAAAACCTGAACCTGTACGCCGACCTGCGCAGCGTCACCGGTGAAACCCGGGAGAAAACCTTCGCCCGACTGCTGGAGTTTACCTCCCTCGGCCCGTTCACCGACCGGCTGGCAGGCAAGCTCTCCGGCGGGATGAAGCAGAAGCTGGGGCTGGCATGCACGCTGGTCGGCGAGCCGAAAGTGCTGCTGCTGGACGAGCCCGGCGTCGGCGTAGATCCGATTTCGCGCCGCGAACTGTGGCAGATGGTGCACGAGCTGGCGGGCGACGGGATGCTGATCCTCTGGAGCACCTCCTACCTCGACGAAGCGGAACAGTGCCGGGACGTGCTGCTGATGAACGAAGGCGAACTGCTTTATCAGGGCGAGCCGACGACGCTGACGCAGAGCATGGCCGGGCGCAGCTTCCTGCTGCACAGCCCGCAGGAGTCCAACCGCAGGCTGCTGCAGCGGGTGCTCAGGCTGCCGCAGGTCAGCGACGGGATGATCCAGGGCCGCTCGGTACGGGTAATTTTCAAAAAAGAGGCCACCGTCGACGATATTCGCCGGGCGCCCGGCATGCCTGCGATCGAGATGGAAGAGACCGCGCCGCGCTTTGAGGACGCGTTTATCGACCTGCTGGGCGGCGCGGGGACGTCAGAGTCGCCGCTTGGCGCCATTCTGCATACGGTGGACGGCACGCCGGGCGAAACGGTCATTGAGGCCAAGTCCCTCACCAAGAAATTTGGGGATTTCGCCGCCACCGATAACGTCAATTTCGCGGTTAAACGCGGGGAGATTTTTGGCCTGCTCGGGCCGAACGGCGCGGGAAAATCGACCACCTTTAAGATGATGTGCGGCCTGCTGGTGCCGACGTCCGGCAAGGCGCTGGTGCTGGATATGGATCTGAAGGTCAGCTCCGGCAAGGCGCGCCAGCATCTCGGGTATATGGCGCAGAAGTTTTCGCTGTATGGCAACCTGACGGTCGAGCAGAATTTGCGCTTTTTCTCCGGCGTGTACGGCCTGCGCGGGCGGGCGCAGAACGAGAAAATCCGGCGCATGAGCGACGCCTTCGCCTTAACCAACATTGCCTCCCACGCCACCGACGAGCTGCCGCTCGGCTTTAAGCAGCGGCTGGCGCTGGCCTGCTCGCTGATGCACGAGCCGGATATTCTGTTTCTTGATGAGCCGACTTCAGGCGTTGACCCCATTACCCGCCGCGAGTTCTGGCTGCACATCAACAGCATGGTGGAAAAAGGGGTGACCGTGATGGTGACCACCCACTTCATGGACGAGGCGGAGTACTGCGACCGCATCGGGCTGGTGTATCGCGGCAAGCTGATTGCCCACGGCACCCCGGACGACCTGAAAAACCAGGCCGCCGATGATGAAGTTCCGGACCCGACCATGGAGCAGGCGTTTATCACCCTCATCCACGACTGGGATAAGGAGAATGCCCATGAGCAGTAGTGCCATTTCCTGGCGAAGGGTGCGCGCGCTGTGCATTAAAGAGACGCGGCAGATCGTGCGTGACCCCAGCAGCTGGCTGATTGCGGTGGTGATCCCCCTGCTGCTGCTGTTTATCTTTGGCTACGGCATTAACCTGGACTCCAGCAAGCTGCGGGTCGGGATTTTGCTGGAGCAGCAGAGTGAAGATGCGCTGGACTTTACTCACGCCATGACCGGATCGCCCTACATTGACGCCACCATCAGCGATAACAGGCAGGAGTTGATCCAGAAAATGCAGGCCGGGAAAATTCGCGGCCTGATCGTCATTCCGGTGGATTTTGCCGCCAATATGGCGCGGGCAAATACCGATGCGCCGATCCAGGTGATCACCGACGGCAGCGAGCCAAACACCGCCAACTTCGTGCAGGGCTACGCGGAGGGGATCAGGCAGCTCTGGCAGATGCAGCGGGCGGAAGATCGGGGTGAAGAATTTAAACCGCTCATCGACGTGCAGACGCGCTACTGGTTTAACCCCGCCGCCATCAGTCAGCACTTTATTATTCCGGGCGCGGTGACGATTATCATGACGGTGATTGGCGCGATCCTGACCTCGCTGGTGATCGCCCGCGAGTGGGAGCGCGGGACCATGGAGGCGCTGCTCTCTACCGAAGTCACGCGCGTCGAGCTGCTGCTGTGTAAGCTCATCCCCTACTATTTCCTCGGCATGCTGGCGATGCTGCTCTGCATGCTTGTCTCGGTCTTTATCCTCGGCGTGCCGTATCGCGGCTCGCTGGTGGTGCTGTTTTTTATCACCAGCCTGTTTTTACTCAGCACGCTGGGCATGGGGCTGCTCATCTCCACCATCACCCGCAACCAGTTCAACGCCGCGCAGGTGGCCCTCAATGCCGCCTTTTTACCGTCGATTATGCTGTCCGGGTTTATATTCCAGATAGATAGTATGCCTGCGGTGATCCGCGCCGTGACCTACATCATCCCGGCACGCTACTTTGTGAGCACGCTGCAAAGCCTGTTCCTGGCGGGGAATATTCCGGTGGTGCTGATCGTCAACACGCTGTTTTTAATGGCGTCAGCGGCGATGTTTATTGGGTTGACGTGGATGAAAACCAAACGGCGACTGGATTAAGGAGCGAACATGTTTCACCGATTATGGACGTTGATACGCAAAGAGCTGCAATCCCTGCTGCGCGAGCCGCAAACCCGCGCCATTCTGGTCTTGCCGGTACTGATCCAGGTTTTACTGTTCCCGTTTGCCGCCACCCTTGAGGTGACCAACGCCACTATTGCCATTTACAACGAAGATAACGGCAAACATTCCGTCGAGCTGACGCAGCGCTTTGCCCGTGCGAAAGCCTTTACCCACATCCTGCTGCTGAAAAGCCCGCAGGAGATCCAGCCCACCATCGACACGCAAAAAGCGCTACTGCTGGTGCGGTTCCCGGCGGATTTCTCCCGCAATCTGGATACCTTCCAGACCGCGCCGATGCAGCTGATCCTCGACGGGCGTAACTCCAACAGCGCCCAGATTGCCGCCAACTACCTGCAGCAGGTGGTGAAGGATTACCAGCAGGAGCTGATGGAGGGCAAACCGAAGCCCAACAACAGCGAGCTGGTGGTGCGTAACTGGTACAACCCGAACCTGGACTACAAGTGGTTCGTGGTGCCGTCGCTGATCGCCATGATTACCACTATTGGGGTGATGATCGTGACTTCCCTTTCCGTCGCCCGCGAGCGCGAACAGGGCACGCTGGACCAGCTGCTGGTCTCCCCGCTCGCCACCTGGCAAATTTTCGTCGGCAAAGCGGTCCCGGCACTGATCGTCGCGACGTTCCAGGCCACCATCGTGCTGGGGGTGGGAATTTGGGCCTATCAGATCCCGTTCGCCGGTTCGCTGGCGCTGTTTTACTTCACTATGGTGATTTACGGGCTGTCGCTGGTGGGGTTTGGACTGCTGATCTCGGCGCTCTGCTCGACACAGCAGCAGGCGTTTATCGGGGTGTTCGTCTTTATGATGCCCGCGATTTTGCTCTCGGGTTATGTTTCACCCGTCGAGAACATGCCGGTGTGGCTACAGGATCTGACGTGGGTAAACCCGATTCGGCACTTTACGGACATCACCAAGCAAATCTATCTGAAGGATGCGAGTCTGGATATTGTCTGGGGAAGTTTGTGGCCGCTACTGGTCATAGCGGCCACGACGGGCTCAGTGGCGTACGCGATGTTTAGACGCAACATTGCGTAGCTTTTTCTCTTTGGTCAGCAGCGAGACCACCGCAGGCCCAGCGAGGATAGCCAGACCCGCCAGGGCCAGCAGCAGGTTGTTTTGCAGCACGCGCGACAGCAGCCAAAGCACGATCATCGCCGCGCCAAAATACCAGGTGGTGGTGAGCTCTTCGAGCACATCACCCACCTCGCGCCAGCGCGCTTCATGGTGGCGCTGTAGGAACAGCATCGACAGCACGGTGACGCCATAAAGGACGCATAGCCCCAGGCCAACACGCACCAGCGTGCCGCTCATCCAGCCCATTACCAGTACGGCCACGACCAGTAAATGCAACATTATCTGCCAGCAACTCAGGCCAGTTGCGACACGAACACGTTGTTGCCACTTCATGGCTTCTCTCCTGAAGGATTTTTCTCTGCTTAATCAGACTACCGCACTTTACGGAAAATTCCGTAACGCCGCATCTTTTTGTGACGACGACTACACTTTATTTTCATTGGGATAGTCACTCAGGAAGGAGCTTATGACTCAAAAAATGCAGCATTTCTCGCTTAAGGTGCTGACGATAAACATTCATAAGGGCTTCACAGCATTTAATCGCCGCTTCATTTTACCGGAGCTGCGCGACGCGGTACGCACCGTCAGCGCGGATATTGTCTGCCTGCAGGAGGTGATGGGCGCACACGAAGTGCATCCGCTCCACTTTGAGAACTGGCCCGACACGCCGCACTATGAATTTCTGGCCGACACCATGTGGAGTGACTACGCCTACGGCCGCAACGCGGTCTATCCGGAAGGACATCACGGAAACGCGGTACTGTCCCGTTACCCCATTGAACATTACGAAAACCGCGACGTTTCCGTCGGGGAAAGCGAAAAACGCGGCCTGCTTTACTGCCGCATTACGCCGCCAGACCTCGAGCGACCAGTCCATGTCGGCTGTGTTCATCTGGGCCTTCGCGAATCCCATCGTCAGGCGCAGCTGAAAATGCTGGCCGAATGGGCCAACGCGCTTCCCGAAGGTGAACCGGTAGTGGTGGCGGGCGATTTCAACGACTGGCGACAGCGGGCAAACCATCCGCTGAAGGTGGATGCCGGGCTGGAAGAGATTTTTACTCGCGCCAACGGCAGGCCTGCGCGCACCTTCCCGGTCCGTTTCCCGCTGCTTCGGCTTGACCGCATCTACGTGAAAAATGCCCACGCCAGCAGCCCGACCGCCCTGGCGCCCCTTAACTGGCGACATCTTTCCGACCATGCCCCGCTCAGCGCGGAGATCCACCTATGAAATGTTCCTGGCAGGAAGGCAACCGAATCACGCTGCTGGTCAACGGGGACGAGTATTATCCGGCCGTATTTAAAGCGATTGACCATGCACAGCAGAAGGTGATCCTCGAAACCTTTATCTGGTTCGAAGACGACGTGGGCAAGCAGTTGCATAGCGTGCTGCTGCGCGCCGCCCGGCGCGGCGTCAAAATTGAAGTGCTGCTTGATGGCTATGGCTCGCCGGATCTCAGCGATGCGTTTGTGAATGAATTGACCTCCGCGGGCGTGGTGTTTCGCTACTACGATCCCGGCCCTCGCCTGTTCGGCATGCGTACCAATCTTTTCCGCCGGATGCACCGCAAAATTGTGGTGGTGGATGAGACGGTGGCGTTTGTCGGCGGCATTAACTACTCCGCTGAGCATATGTCCGACTACGGCCCGGAGGCGAAGCAGGACTACGCCATTCGCATTGAAGGCCCGGTGGTGCAGGACATCTTACTGTTTGAGCTGGAGAACCTGCCGGGTAAAGAGGCCGTTCGCCGCTGGTGGAGACGCCGCCATCGCCCGGAAGAGAACCGGAAGCCCGGCGAAGCGCAGGCCCTTTTCGTCTGGCGGGATAACGGCGAGCACCGGGACGACATTGAACGTCATTATCTCAAGATGCTCGCCAACGCGAAGCGCGAAGTGATTATTGCTAACGCCTACTTTTTCCCAGGCTATCGCCTGCTGCACGCCATGCGCAATGCGGCCCGACGCGGGGTTCGCGTGAAGCTGATTGTGCAGGGCGAGCCGGATATGCCGATCGTGAAGGTTGGCGCGCGTTTACTCTATCGCTATCTGGTTAAAAGCGGCGTGCAGATATATGAATATCGCCGCCGTCCGCTGCACGGCAAAGTCGCTGTAATGGATGACCACTGGGCAACCGTCGGTTCCAGTAACCTCGATCCGCTGAGCTTATCGCTTAATCTGGAAGCGAACCTGATCATCCACGATCGTCAGTTTAATCAGACCCTGCGCGATAACCTTCAGGGGCTTATCGACAAAGACTGCGTGCGTGTCGATGAATCCATGGTGCCGAAACGCAGCTGGTGGAACGTTGGCATCGGCGTGGTGGTGTTCCACTTCCTGCGCCACTTCCCGGCGATGGTCGGCTGGCTGCCGGCGCATACGCCGAAGCTGGCGCAGGTGGATCCGCCGGTACAACCCGAAATGGAAACCCAGGACCGCGTTGAAGCGGAAGATGGAGGCAAACCCTGATGTCGAAATCGCATCCGCGCTGGCGGCTGGCAAAAAAGATCCTGACCTGGCTGTTTTTTATTGCGGTCGCGGTTCTGCTGGTGGTCTACGCGCAGAAAGTTGACTGGGAAGAGGTATGGAAAGTCATCCGCAACTATAACCGGATGGTGCTGCTGGGCGCTGTGGGGCTGGTTATTGTCAGCTACCTGATGTACGGCTGCTATGACCTGCTGGGCCGCGCCTACTGCGGCCACAAGCTGGCCAAACGTCAGGTTATGCTGGTGTCATTTATCTGCTACGCCTTTAACCTGACGCTGAGCACCTGGGTCGGCGGCATTGGCATGCGCTATCGCCTTTACTCGCGGCTCGGCTTGCCGGGCGGGACCATCACGCGCATTTTCTCGTTAAGCATCACCACCAACTGGCTGGGCTATATTCTGCTCGGCGGGGTGATCTTCACCATCGGCGTGGTGCAACTGCCCGCGCACTGGTATATCGATGAGGCCACGCTGCGCATTCTGGGCATCGTACTGCTACTGATTATCGCCGTTTATCTGTGGGCCTGCGCGTTTGCCAGACGCCGCCATATGACCATCAAGGGGCAAAAGCTGGTTCTGCCCTCGTGGAAGTTTGCGGTGCTGCAGATGGCGGTCTCCAGCGCCAACTGGATGGCAATGGGGGCCATTATCTGGCTGCTGATTGGCGAGGACGTGAACTACTTCTTCGTTCTGGGCGTGCTGCTGGTGAGCAGTATTGCGGGCGTAATTGTGCATATTCCTGCCGGGATCGGCGTGCTGGAGGCGGTCTTTATCGCGTTGCTGGCCGGGGAGCATGTCTCTCAGGGAACGATTATCGCCGCCTTGCTGGCGTACCGCATGCTGTATTATTTCCTGCCGCTGGCGCTGGCAACGGTCTGTTATCTGGTGCTGGAGAGTCGGGCGAAGAAGCTGAGAGCGAAGAACGAGAAGGCGTTGGCGAAATAAAAGCAAAACGGCAACCTTGTTGCCGTTTTTGGTGTTTGTTCCCTCTCCCGTGGGAGAGGGTCAGGGTGAGGGCACCAGACCGCACCGCCACCCGGCAAAACAACCTTAACGACGGTTGCCTAAAATCCGCAGCAGCATCAGGAACAGGTTGATGAAGTCCAGATACAGCGTCAGCGCGCCCAGGATTGAGTATTTGCGCAGGTTTGAACTGTCGCGTACGTCGATCTGCTCGCCGATGTTTTTCAGCTTCTGGGTGTCATACGCCGTCAACCCAACGAAGATCACCACCCCGATGTAGGTCACGGCCCACATCAGCGCGTCGCTCTTCAGCCACAGGTTCACCAGTGACGCCAGCACAATCCCAATCAGCCCCATAAACAGCATGCTGCCGAAGCCGCTCAGATCGCGCTTCGTGGTGTAACCATAGAGACTCATCGCACCGAACATTCCGCCCGCAACCACGAAGGTGCTGGCGATGGAGGAGTAGGTGTAAACGATGAAGATACTGGAAAGCGTCAGCCCCGTTAGCGCCGAATAGAGCATAAACAGCGTGGTCGCCATTCCGGCACTCAGCTTTTGCACCAGACCAGAAAGCACAAACACCAGCGCCAGCTGCGCGATAATCAGCCCAAAGAAGGTGATTTTGCTGGAGAAGATAAACATCATCAGTTCAGGCGTGTTCGCCGCATACCACGCGATAAACGCGGTAAGCAGCAGGCCAACCGTCATCCAGCCGTACACCTGAGCCATATACGTCTGCAGGCCGCTACGGGTCTGCTGTACTATTGAATCGGAACGCGGAAATCGGTCCATGATTCACTCCTGATTAAGATTAAGTAGACACACACGTTAAGATTAACACATCCACGTAAACCGACTACCAACGGCTGGCGGCTTGTTTATCGCTGTCGCGAGATTCTACCCAGCGGTCACCTTCCGGTGTGGCTTCGCGCTTCCAGAACGGCGCTTTGGTTTTGAGGTAATCCATAATGAACTCCCCTGCCGCAAACGCGCTGCTGCGGTGCGCGCTGGTCACCCCGACGAAGACAATCTCCTCGCCAGGCCACATCTCGCCGATGCGGTGAATAACCGTGACGCGCCCGAGCGGCCACCGGCCCCGTGCCTCGTCAACAATCTCCGTCAGCGATTTCTCGGTCATCCCCGGATAGTGCTCCAGCGTCAGTGCCTTCACGCTGTCACCGAGATTGTGGTTGCGCACCTTGCCGGTGAAGGTGACGACCGCGCCGTCTTCATCGCGTTCCGCCAGCCAGCTGTATTCGGTCCCCACGTTAAAACGCTCGGGACTCACCAGAATTCGGGTTTCAGCCATCTTAGCCCCCCGTAACCGGCGGGAAGAAGGCCACTTCATCCCCTGCGTTCAGCGGATGGGTGAATTCCACCAGCGTCTGGTTAACGGCGGCCAGCAGCTTGCCTTCGTCGAGCGCCAGCGCCCAGCGGTCGCTTTGCGCCGCCAGATGCGCGCGCAGGGCCGCGACGTTTTCGAAGGACGCGTCCAGCGTCAGGCTATCGGTATTCACCAGCTCGCGCACCTGCGCAAAAAAGAGCACCTTAATCATGGCTATCCACCTTAAAATCACCGGATTTGCCGCCGCTTTTTGCCAGCAGGCGAACCGGGCCAATCACCATATCTTTCTGCACCGCTTTGCACATGTCGTAGATGGTCAGCGCGGCAACTGAGGCCGCCGTCAGCGCCTCCATCTCCACGCCGGTTTTGCCGGTTAAGCGGCAAAGTGACTCAATGCGCACGCGATTATGCTCCGGCTGTGCCTGCAGGTTCACTTCCACATTGCTCAGCATCAGCGGATGGCACAGCGGAATTAAGTCCCAGGTGCGCTTGGCGGCCTGAATCCCCGCGATGCGCGCGGTGGCAAAGACGTCGCCCTTATGGTGGCTGCCGTCGATAATCATCGCCAGCGTTTCCGGCAGCATAGTGACAAACGCTTCCGCGCGCGCCTCGCGCACCGTTTCGGCTTTGGCGGAGACGTCCACCATATGCGCTTCGCCAGCGGCGTTAATGTGGGTCAGTTGTGACATAGCTTATTTCTTTAAATGGGGATGGAAATTACACGGACGGGTACGGGCGTCCAGCTGCGGGGCGATGATGTTTTCCCACGCGGTGCGGCAGGCTTTGGTCGAGCCCGGCATAGCGAAAATCAGGGTTTTGTTCGCCACCCCGGCAACGGCGCGCGACTGGAGCGTGGAGGTACCAATCTCTTCAAAGGAGAGCATGCGGAACACTTCGCCGAAGCCTTCTACCTCGCGGTCGAAAAGCGGGATCAGCGCTTCGGGGGCCTGATCGCCTGCGGTAAAACCGGTGCCGCCGGTGATCAGCACCACCTGCACCTCATCGCTGGCAATCCACTGCGAAACCTGAGCACGAATGGCGTAGCGGTTCTCCTTCACGATCGCTTTATCGACGATGTGATGCCCCGCGTCATGGGCCGCCTCGCGCAACCAGTGGCCAGAGGTATCATCCTCTTCGCCCCGGCGGTCGGAAACGGTAAGGATAGCAATGCGTGTCGGGATAAATTCTGCGCTTACCTGACTCATATTCTGATTCCTTCTTAAGCCTGATTACCCGCCGATATAAGACAGGTTCTGAGTAATACCGGTATTGCCCTGATGCAGGAAGTGGGTCTGTTTTTTATGCGTCAGCGCGTCAGAAATGCGTGCTTCAAGCGCGCCCTGCTGCGCATCATCTTCCAGCAGATCGCGAAGGTCCACGCCGCCGTCGCCGAACAGGCAAAGATGGAGCTTGCCAACGGAGGAGACGCGCAGGCGGTTGCAGCTGGCGCAGAAGTCTTTCTCATAGGGCATGATAAGCCCGATCTCACCTTCGTAATCCGGGTGGCAGAAGACCTGCGCCGGGCCGTCGCTGCGCTGGCGGATCTGGTGGATCCAGCCGCGTTTCAGCAGCTCGTCGCGCAGCACCATGCCGGAGATGTGATGGCGACGGAACAGCTCGCTGCCCTCGCCGGTTTCCATCAGCTCGATAAAACGCAGCTGAATGGGGCGGGATTGGATCCACGCCAGGAAGGTATCGAGCTGATGATGGTTCACATCACGCATCAGCACCGTGTTGACTTTGACCTTCTCGAACCCGGCCGCAAATGCCGCGTCGATGCCGTCCATGACCTGCTGAAATTTATCCTGGCCGGTAATGGCGTGGAACTGACGGGCGTCCAGGCTATCGACGCTGACGTTGATCGCCGTCAGCCCCGCATCGCGCCAGTTCGCCACGTCGCGCGCCATGCGGTAACCGTTGGTGGTCACCGCAATCTGGCGGATACGTTCGTTTTCATGCACGGCGGCAATGATGTCGGGGAAATCGCGGCGCAGAGAGGGTTCGCCGCCGGTCAGACGCACTTTTTCGGTGCCGAGCTCAGAGAAGGCGCGCGTGACGCGGCGCACTTCATCCACGGAGAGAAAGCCGTTATTGGTGACGCTGCCCGGTTTGTAGCCATCGGGCAGGCAGTAGGTGCAACGGAAGTTGCACACATCGGTAATCGACAGACGTAAGTAATAAAACTTACGCGCGAAAGCATCAGTAAGTTGTGAAGCCATGTACACCTTTCCAGATCGGGAGGCACAGTCATTTCTTTCTGTACCCTGGTGGCAAATTCGCCACGGCCAGAGCGCCATATCTTTCGACACAGGCACAAGGGCTAGAGTGTATGTTTTCAATTTTGAAAACGTGGTTAGGGCGATAGTAGCGCGTAAATTCTCACGGCGCCATTATCGCCTTTCGCTATATAGTTACGTATATAGCGAATCAATCCTGCATTTTCGCTACAGAATACCTAAAAACCGCATTTTCACATTGATATACGTCATTTTGCATCGGGTGAGGCATCGTCTTTTAGGGGTAGTTAGGTTACTGTTACGCGATCGAACGTGATAAGGAATACGTATGCGCAATCGCACTTTTGCGGATCTTGACCGAGTGGTCGCTCTTGGCGGAGGACACGGCTTAGGCCGGGTTATGTCCTCTTTGTCGTCACTCGGCTCAAGGCTGACAGGGATAGTGACCACCACCGACAACGGCGGCTCAACCGGGCGCATTCGACGTGCCGAAGGCGGCATTGCCTGGGGAGATATGCGCAACTGCCTGAACCAGTTAATTACCGAGCCGAGCGTCGCATCGGCGATGTTTGAGTACCGTTTTGGCGGTAATGGCGAACTTTCCGGGCATAACCTTGGAAATCTGATGTTAAAGGCATTGGATCACCTGAGCGTAAGGCCTCTGGAAGCCATTAATTTAATCCGTAATCTGCTGAAAGTTGACGCATTCCTGATCCCCATGTCAGAACAACCGGTAGACTTGATGGCCATCGACGCCGAAGGGCATGAAGTTTATGGCGAAGTGAATATTGACCAGCTCATCCTGCCGCCCACGGAGTTAATGACCTATCCGAGCGTACCCGCCACGCGAGAAGCGGTGGAGGCCATCGGAGAAGCGGATCTTATCCTGATCGGTCCGGGCAGTTTTTATACCAGCCTGATGCCCATTCTGCTGGTGAAAGAGCTGGCGCAGGCGCTGCGCCGCACCCCTGCCCCGATGGTTTACATCGGTAACCTGGGACGTGAACTGAGCCCGGCGGCAGCGAGCCTGTCGCTGGCAGATAAGCTTGAATTAATGGAGCAGTACGTCGGTAAAAAAATTATCGACGGCGTCGTGGTCGGGCCGAAGGTGGATGTGTCGGGTATTGGCGACCGCGTGGTGGTGCAGGAGCCACTGGAAGCGAGTGATATTAAATATCGCCATGACCGTCACCTGCTGCGCGAGGCGCTGGAGAAGGCGATTCAGGCGCTGGGTTAGGTTCGTTTTGTGCGGCCTGATGCCCTCATAATAATGCCCGCACGGACGCCCCCCTACCTTGAGGGAGAGGGCTGAGGTGAAGGGGAACATACGACTCTGGTGGTCATTCCGTTCACTTTATGTTCCTTGCTACTCTGTAACGATATGGCCTGTGAACGTGCCAGGGTGGCTCAATCGCCACCACCCTGGCGACCCGGGCTCCCGGCGGTAAATCGCCGCTTCGCGGTGCCCTCGTCTTATTCCTTTCGGCTTATCGGGTACGGGCGGAGGTAACGTCCCTGTAAAGCCCGCCCTCTCGGCGCCTCCCTGCGCCTCGCCCCGGCCTGCAGGAAACACCTCAGCGATTTACAGCCGGACCAGAGCATCGCTGATAGCCTTCAATCGCTCTGAAACAACGTTATTGCTTCTGTTCAAAAATTACTGGGGATCCCTCTCCCACGGGGAGAGGGAGAAAACAACGCTTTACTCACGATGCCGCGATGAAAAGATCCCGCAGCTGATGAAGCTGGTCGCGGATTTGCGCCGCCTCTTCGAACTCCAGATTCTGCGCGTGCTGCATCATCTGCCCTTCCAGCTCGTGGATTTTCTGCTGCAGCGCTTTCGGCGTCAGCACGACGGTATCCTCTTCCACCACTGAACGCGCCTTGCCGCGACCTTTCGCTTTGGTTTTAGCAATGTTCTGACCCAGCGCCAGAATATCCACCACCTTCTTGTTCAGCCCCTGCGGGGTAATGCCGTGCTCTTCGTTGTAGCGCTGCTGTTTCTCGCGGCGGCGCTCCGTTTCGCCAATCGCTTTCGCCATCGACGGGGTGATTTTGTCACCGTACAGAATCGCTTTCCCGTTGACGTTACGCGCGGCGCGGCCGATGGTCTGGATCAGCGAACGCTCGGAACGCAGGAAACCCTCTTTGTCCGCATCCAGAATCGCCACCAGCGAGACTTCAGGCATGTCCAGACCTTCTCGCAGCAGGTTGATCCCCACCAGCACGTCAAACTCGCCCAGACGCAGATCGCGGATAATCTCCATGCGCTCCACGGTGTCGATATCCGAATGCAGATAGCGCACCTTCTCGCCGTGCTCTTCGAGATACTCGGTGAGGTCTTCCGCCATACGCTTGGTGAGCGTGGTCACCAGCACGCGCTCGTTGATGGCGGAACGGGCGCGGATCTCTGAGAGCAGATCGTCCACCTGCGTAGCCACTGGACGAACTTCAATAATCGGGTCGAGCAACCCGGTCGGACGCACAACCTGATCGACAACGTCTTCACCGGATTTCTCCAGCTCGTAGTTGCCCGGCGTGGCCGAGACGTAAATGGTTTGCGGCGCTAATGCCTCAAATTCTTCAAACTTCATCGGACGGTTATCCAGCGCTGACGGCAGGCGGAACCCGTACTCTACCAGCGTCTCTTTACGCGCCCGATCACCGCGGTACATCCCGCCGATCTGCGGGATCGTGACGTGGGATTCGTCGATCACCAGCAAACCGTCTGCCGGAAGGTAGTCAAACAGCGTCGGCGGCGGCTCGCCCGGCCCGCGCCCGGAGAGGAAGCGCGAGTAGTTTTCAATGCCGGAGCAATAGCCCAGCTCGTTCATCATCTCAAGGTCAAACTGGGTACGCTGGCTCAGGCGCTGCTCTTCGAGCAGCTTATTGTTCGCCAGCAGCACCTTACGGCGCTCGGCCAGCTCCACTTTGATCTCTTCCATCGCCTGCACGATACGCTCGCGCGGCGTCACGTAGTGCGTTTTCGGGTAGATGGTAAAGCGCTGGATCACCGACTCAACGTGCCCGGTCAGCGGGTCGAAGAGCGACAGGCGTTCAACCTCTTCGTCAAACAGCTCGACGCGCAGCGCCATATCGTCCGATTCCGCCGGGAAGATGTCGATCACCTCACCGCGTACGCGGAAAGTGCCGCGCTGGAACGCCTGATCGTTACGGGCATACTGCAGCTCCGCCAGACGGCGAACGATGGCGCGCTGGTCGATAATCATCCCCTGCGTCAGGTGCAGCATCATCTTGAGATAGAGATCCGGATCGCCCAGACCGTAGATCGCGGAAACCGACGCGACGACGACCACATCGCGACGCTCCAGAAGCGCCTTCGTGGCCGACAGACGCATCTGCTCGATGTGTTCGTTCACCGAGGCATCCTTCTCGATGAAGGTGTCAGAGCTCGGTACGTAGGCTTCAGGCTGGTAGTAATCGTAGTAGGAGACGAAATACTCCACCGCGTTTTCCGGGAAGAACTCTTTCATCTCGCCGTAAAGCTGCGCGGCCAGGGTTTTGTTGGGTGCCAGCACCATCGTTGGGCGCTGGAGATCCGCAATCACGTTGGCGATGGTGAACGTTTTACCCGAGCCGGTTACCCCCAGCAGCGTCTGGTGCGCCAGCCCGTCTTCCAGCCCCTCTTCCAGACGACGGATCGCCTCAGGCTGATCGCCAGATGGACGGAAAGCAGAATTCAATTTGAACGGTTTACTCATGGGCGACAACCTGATGACGTTATAAGCGGCAGGTGAGTAATTTTACTCGTTGTTGCCAGGAATGCCAGTAAAAAACACTGGATGAAAAACCAGTAGCATGTCAGGATATTTAGCATAGCGCCTGAATGATTAGCGCGATAGCGGCCAAAATTTGGACTGTGACAATATAAAACACCAGTCAGGTCAGGTTATCCCCAGAACTTTTTCTTTTTTAACATTTGTCAAGCCAGGTAATGATAGTTTTGTGGCAACGGGTGACACTTTCATGACGGGAATTGCTTTTATCTAAGCAATTAAATAATAAACGATATTTTCTAAAGCCGCGTTTCGCGCCAATTTGGGCGTAAGCCGCGTCTTCTCTCGCTTATCGCGTGTTTTCTAACTCTAATGCACATGGTTATCCACAGGAATAGTGGATAACTGCTTCCAGCCCATGCAGACTGGCGCTCGGCAAATTCCCGGTTTTTCCCACGAGACGGCAGTAAAAAAATTTTATAGCTATTTTTTGATGATTAACAGTTGCGTCATTCATAACCAACCGATGGGATCTTGCTCACATTTTCATCATTTCGGGTTCTGCACCACAACTCACCACCACCAGCACCGTCGATGTGCAATTCCCTTTTTTCTCAGCCCCTCTCTGGTGACTTATTCCTAAAAAAGCCGTTTTTTTGAACACTTTTCGGTTTCTGGCAGGGGTTTTGCAGATTCAAACGCGAGCCTCACCTACACACATTTTTAAGGAGAAAAAGATGTTGAGTCTGCGTGCTGTGAATCAGTTTTACGGAAGCCAACATACGCTATGGAACGTGAATTTGGATTTTCCGCAAGGGATGTGTACAGGCGTCGTTGGCCTGCCGGGGATGGGGAAAACCACCCTCATGAATTGCATAGCCGGGAGAGTGCCCGTTGAAAGCGGCAGCATCATCTGGCACGAGGCGGGCGCGCCGCCGCGCGACTTGCTTAACCTGCCGCCAGAACAGCGCTCAGGACCGGGGATAGGCTATGTCCCGCAGGACAGGCGGATCTTCTCCCAGTTAACGATTGAGGAGAATCTGCATATCGCCATGCGGGCGATGGGGAAACCCAACCCGGAGGCGAAAAATGACGTTTACGACCTGTTTCCGGCGCTCTACGCATTGCGTCAGGCCCGCGCCAACACGCTCTCTCCGGACGACCAGTACCAGCTGGCGCTGGCTAATGCGCTGGTGAACCGTCCGCACCTGCTGATCCTCGATGAGCCCCTGCACGGCGCAGGACACAGCTTCGCCCAGAAGCTGGGGCAGCTGCTGGTGCGCTTAAACCGGGAGTTTGGTATGACGGTGCTATTAGCGGAGCAGCAGCTGTCGTTTATCCGCCGGGTTGCGGACCGCTTCTGCATGCTCTATCGCGGGCGTAACGTGGCGCAGGGCCACGTTAACGAGCTGGATGACGAGCTTATCGCGCACTGGATGTCGCGGGAAGCAAGACGCTGAGATCGAGATAACGCCCGGTGTCGGCATTTTCCACGCCGTCAGCAAGCCAGGGAATTTCCCCGAGGCACGGGGCGGGAAGTACGCGCCTGAGCGTCGCCAGATATTCCTGGTGTCGTTTCCCCGGCGCAACCACGTCGTTGGCTATCCAGCCCGCCAGACGCAGCCCGGCCTGCTGGACGGCCTGCGCGGTCAACATGGCGTGATTGATGCAGCCCAGCCTGACGCCGACGACCAGAATGACGGGAAGCTGCTCGGCCTGCACCCAGTCAGCAAACGTCTGCGTGTCCGAAAGCGGCGTAAACCAGCCGCCTGCGCCTTCCACCAGCACCCAGTCGGCCTGGCTTTCCAGCGTCCGTAACCCGGCTGACAGCACGGTGAAATCAATCGGACGACCTTCGTCAGCGCTGATGATGTGCGGCGAGGTCGGCTCGGCAAAGGTGTACGGATTCACCGCTGAATAGGCAAGCTCACGCGTGCTGTTACGCTGGAGCGCCAGCGCGTCGGTATTGCGTAACCCTTCCGCCGTCATCTCGCTGCCGGAAGCAACCGGCTTATATCCGGCGGTGTTTTTCCCAAGCTTTCGCGCCGCCTGCAGCAGCGCCGAGCTGGCCACCGTTTTTCCCACTTCCGTATCCGTTCCGGTGACAAAATAACGTTCACTCACGTTCGATAATCCCATGAAAAAGTTGATAAGAGAGCGGGAAATGTCCCCGCTGCTGCGGCCAGGCCAGCTCCAGACGCTGCAGCTGTCCCCGGGTCAACGGTTTTTTCTCGCGTCCGGTATGCAGGTGCGTGGCGCCGATGCCCTTCAGCGAACGCATGGCACTGAACGCATCGCTAAAATTAAGCGTGATGGTCTGCACCACGCTGCGGTAGCGCCAGCCTGCCAGCGCCTGCGTCACCTGCTCATGCGATAAAAAACGGTTAGCGTGCGGCTGCTCATCCACCGCTTTCCACGCCTGATTTAGCTCCGGCAGAGAGCTTTCCAGCAGGGTGGTAAAGGCCACCTTCCCGCCCGGTCGCGCGACGCGATAAAGCTCGCGCAAGGCCTGCGGCAGGCTGCTGCACCACTGGACCGCCAGATGACTCCAGACCAGATCGAACTGCGCATCCGCCAGCGGGATCGCCTCGATATCCGCCAGCAGATAGCGATCCGCTGCCTGTCGCTGACGCGCCTCGTCGAGCATCTGCTCTGAGAGGTCGATAGCCGTGACCAGGCTTCCCGCCCCGCGCCAGTAGCGGCTGTTGCCGCCGGGACCACAGCCGGCGTCCAGCACCTGCGGAAAACGGTTCTCGCCAAGCGCGGCCAGAAGCCCCTGCGCGCTCTGACGCTGCAGCTCATCGTGCTGCGAATAGCTCTGCGCGGCCCGGCCAAATGCCGCCGCGACGGCCTGCTTATTCACCGGCGTCATGGAGCGCCTCCAGCAGCGTCTGGATATCCCGAGCGTCATGCGCCGCCGTCAGGGTTAAACGCAGCCGCGCGGTACCCGGCGGGACCGTTGGCGGCCGAATGGCTGTAACCCACATGCCGCGCTCGCGCAGCGCCTGTGCCAGCGCCAGCGCGCGGCCGTTTTCGCCGACAATCACCGGCTGGATGGCGCTCTGCGAATCGGGGCTGTGGAAGGGCAGCGCCGCTAGCCCCTTGCGGAAGCGGGAGATATGCTCTGCCAGCCGCTGACGACGTTCATCCCCTTCCGCGCTGCGGATCACCGCCAGCGACGCAGACAGCGCCACGGCCTGCGCCGGAGGCATGCTGGTGCTGTAGATCAGGTGCCGGGCAAACTGCAGCAGATAGTCGGCGACGGACTCGCTGCACAGCACGGCGGCGCCGCTGGCGCCAAAGCCTTTGCCGAAGGTGACAATCAGCAGCTCCGGCTTTACGTTTTGCTGATGCGCGCTGCCGCGACCTTCGCCACCCATTACGCCAATGCCGTGGGCATCGTCAACCAGCAGCCAGGCGTTTTGCCGCTTTGCGGCTTCGTGCAGCGCGGCAAGCGGCGCGCTGTCGCCGTCCATGCTGAACACCCCTTCGGTGACCGCCAGCTGCTGTCCGTCGCAGGGTTTATCCAGCAGCGCGGCGAGCTGCCCCGCATCGTTATGGGCAAAGCGGCGCAGCTGCGCCGGGCTTAAATTTGCCGCCTCCAGCAGCGAGGCGTGGCTCAGGCGGTCAGCGACAATACGGTCCTCTTTTCCCATCAGGGCGGTAATGACCGCCTGGTTGGCGGCAAAGCCGGAGATGAACAGCAGCGCGCGCGGGTAGCCGAGCCAGTCGGCAAGCGCCTCTTCCAGCGCCTGATGCGCCGTGGTGTAGCCGCTGACGTGTCCCGAGCCGCCGCTGCCCACGCCAAACCGCTCCGCACCCTGCTGCCAGGCGCGGATGATGGCAGGATGCTGGCTCAGCCCGAGATAGTCGTTGCTGGAGAAATTACAAAACTGCCGCCCCTCGCGGGTAAGAAAACGGCCCGCGCCGTTTTCCACCACCCTGCGAACGCGAAACGCCTCTGCCGCCCGGCGTTCGTCCAGCGCGGTATTAATGCGTGCCTGCCAGGTCATACGGCTGCCGCGTTGTAGAACTGGTCGGTGTCGGCGTTGAAAATCTGCTGCTCCAGCTGCTGCTGTTGCTCGTTATCGCCCGTCAGCACCTCGGTCTGATGCGGGTTAAGCCCCAGTTTGCGGAACAGCTGAACGTCTTTGTCCTCTTCCGGGTTCGGCGTGGTCAGCAGCTTGCAGCCGTAGAAGATGGAGTTGGCTCCGGCCATAAAGCACATCGCCTGGGTCTGCTCGTTCATCTGCTCGCGACCGGCAGAGAGGCGCACGAAAGAGGTCGGCATCATGATGCGCGCCACCGCGATGGTGCGAATAAAATCAAACGCATCCACGTCGTCGTTGTCCGCCAGCGGCGTTCCCTTAACCTTCACCAGCATGTTGATCGGCACGCTTTCCGGCGGGGTCGGCAGGTTTGCCAGTTGAAGCAGCAGGCCCGCGCGGTCTTTCACCGTTTCGCCTAAGCCCACAATACCGCCCGAGCAGACCTTGATCCCCGCGTCACGCACTTTATCCAGCGTGTCCAGACGCTCCTGATAGGTCCTCGTGGTGATGATGTTGCCGTAAAACTCCGGCGAGGTGTCGAGGTTGTGGTTGTAGTAGTCCAGCCCTGCGGCGGAGAGGCGCTGCGCCTGCTCCTCGTTTAATGTGCCGAGCGTCATACAGGCTTCGAGGCCCATCTCCTTCACGCCCTTCACCATCTGCTCCAGATACGGCATGTCGCGGTCGTGCGGGTTCTTCCACGCCGCGCCCATGCAGAAGCGGGTCGAGCCGGCGTTTTTCGCCTTGCGAGCGGAGTCGAGCACCTGCTCCACTTCCATCAGCCGTTCGGATTCGAGACCGGTTTTGTAGCGCGCGCTCTGCGGGCAATATTTGCAGTCTTCAGGACAGGCACCGGTTTTGATCGACAGCAGCGTGCTGACCTGAACATGGCGCGGATCGAAGTGCTGACGATGCACCTGTTGGGCTTCGAACATCAGCTCAAGGAAAGGTTTGTTGAATAATTCAGTGACTTGCGACATCGTCCAGCGTGCGTGGTGAGCCATCGGGCTTCTCCAAAGGGTTTTGTTAATTTTCGGTTCGGTTTATACTCGTAAACCTAAAACTTTTCAAAATGGTTTACAAGTCGATTATGACCCAGGACGATCTCGCCTTCGACAAGCAGCATATCTGGCACCCTTACACTTCCACTACCCGCCCTCTTCCCGTTTATCCGGTGGCCTCGGCCCACGGCTGCGAGCTGCACCTCGCCAGCGGCGAACAGCTCGTTGACGGGATGTCTTCGTGGTGGGCGGCCATTCACGGGTACAACCACCCGCGTCTGAATGCGGCGATGAAGGCGCAGATTGACCAGATGTCGCACGTGATGTTTGGCGGAATCACCCATCAGCCCGCGGTGGATTTATGCCGTCGCCTGGTGGCGATGACGCCTGAATCGCTGGAGTGCGTGTTCCTGGCCGATTCCGGCTCCGTGGCGGTGGAAGTGGCGATGAAAATGGCGCTGCAGTACTGGCACGCGAAGGGTGAAACGCGCCAGCGCTTCCTCACCTTCCGCAACGGCTATCATGGGGATACCTTCGGGGCGATGTCGGTGTGCGATCCGGACAACTCCATGCACAGCCTGTGGAAGGGCTATCTGCCGGAAAACCTGTTTGCCCCTGCCCCGCAGAGCCGTTTCGACGGCGAGTGGAACGAGATGGACATGGTCGGCTTCGCGCGGCTGATGGCGGCGCATCGCCATGAAATCGCCGCCGTGATCCTGGAGCCGATTGTGCAGGGCGCAGGCGGAATGCGGATGTACCATCCGGAATGGCTGAGGCGTATTCGCAAGATGTGCGACCGCGAGGGCATTCTGCTGATTGCCGATGAGATCGCCACCGGCTTTGGCCGCACCGGCAGGCTGTTTGCCTGCGAACATGCGGGCATTGCGCCGGATATACTGTGTCTGGGCAAGGCGCTGACCGGCGGCACCATGACGCTCTCCGCTACGCTCACGACCCGCCAGGTGGCCGACACCATCAGCGACGGCGAGGCGGGCTGCTTTATGCACGGCCCGACGTTTATGGGCAACCCGCTGGCCTGCGCCGTCGCAAGCGAAAGCCTCGCCATTCTGGAGAGCGGCGAGTGGCAGACGCAGGTGGCGGCGATTGAGGCGCAGCTGAAAGAGGAGCTGAGCGCCGCCTCTGGCGCAAATTTCGTGGCAGACGTGCGCGTGCTGGGCGCCATCGGCGTGATTGAAACCACCCATCCGGTGAATATGGCGGCGCTGCAGCGCTTCTTCGTTGAGCAGGGCGTCTGGGTGCGGCCTTTCGGCAAGCTTATCTACCTGATGCCGCCGTACAGCATTACGCCGGTGCAGCTGCGTAAATTAACCGACGCGGTTGTAACAGCCGTTAACATTCCCGCGCATTTCACGATGTAACCCTATGCATTACACTTGCTGAACGAGCGATCAACGAGGGTAAACTGTATGAAAATCATCAGTAAAGATCTGCGCGACGGTGAAAAACTACCGGAACGCCACGTATTCAACGGCATGGGCTATCAGGGAGACAATATCTCCCCGCACCTGGCGTGGGACGACGTTCCAGCCGGAACCAAAAGCTTTGTCGTGACCTGCTACGACCCGGATGCACCTACCGGCTCCGGCTGGTGGCACTGGATTGTGGCGAACCTGCCTGCCGACACGCGCGTCCTGCAGCAGGGTTCAGGTTCAGACCTGGTTGCCCTGCCTGAAGGTGCCATTCAGACGCGCACCGATTTTGGTAAAGCGGGCTACGGCGGCGCGGCGCCGCCAAAAGGGGAAACCCACCGCTATATCTTCACGGTGCACGCGCTGGATGTGGAGAAGATTGAGGTCGATGAAGGGGCGAGCGGCGCAATGGTAGGGTTTAACGTGCATTTCCATTCGCTGGGCAGCGCGTCGATTACGGCGATGTATTCATAATAGTGCGGGCTGATGCCCTCACCCCGGCCCTCTCCCACAGGGATAGGGAGAGGGAGAGGGAGAAAACCGGGCAATTCCCTCTCCCTGTGGGAGAGGGTGAGGGCAAAAAATCACAGCACCGAAGGTAACAGTCCTACAAGGCTTCCCTCTTCCAGAAGCTGCATCGCCTTATCAATATCCGGCGCAAAGAAGCGGTCATCATCGTAGTGCGATACGTGCTCGCGCAGCACATGACGCGCCTGCTCCAGCAGCGGGCTGGATTTTAGCCCTTCACGCAGATCGACACCCTGACATGCCGCCAGCCACTCCACCGCCAGCACGCCGCGGGTGTTGGAGGCCATTTCCCACAGACGACGCCCGGCAGCCGGCGCCATCGAAACGTGATCTTCCTGGTTCGCTGACGTTGGCAGGCTGTCCACGCTGTGCGGGTGCGACAGGGCTTTGTTCTCGCTCGCCAGCGCCGCCGCGGTCACCTGGGCAATCATAAAGCCCGAGTTGACCCCGCCGTTACGCACCAGGAACGGCGGCAGCTGGGACATATGTTTATCCATCATCAGCGCGATGCGGCGCTCGGACAACGCGCCGACTTCGGCAATCGCCAGGGCGATATTATCCGCCGCCATTGCCACCGGCTCGGCGTGGAAGTTGCCTCCGGAAACCACCTCGTTTTCCTGGGCGAAGACCAGCGGATTATCGGACACCGCGTTGGCCTCCACCAGCAGCACTTCTGCCGCCTGGCGCAGCTGCGTCAGGCACGCGCCCATCACCTGCGGCTGGCAGCGCAGGGAATAGGGATCCTGAACCTTCTCGCAGTTATGGTGTGAATCGGCAATTTCGCTGGTGTCGGTAAGCACGTGACGGTACATCGCGGCGACATCAATCTGCCCGCGCTGACCGCGCACCTCGTGGATGCGGGCATCGAACGGGCGACGCGAGCCCAGCACGGCTTCGGTGGTCAGCGCACCGCACACCACCGCCGAGGCAAACAGATCTTCCGCTTCAAACAGGCCGCGCAGCGCGAAAGCGGTCGATGCCTGCGTGCCGTTCAGCAGCGCCAGCCCCTCTTTCGCCGCCAGGGTGATCGGGTTTAACCCGGCTTTTTTCAGCGCCTCTTTCGCAGGAAGCCACTCGCCCTGCCAGCGCGCTTTGCCTTCCCCCAGCAGCAGCAGCGACATGTGCGCCAGCGGCGCAAGATCGCCGGAGGCACCGACGGAACCTTTTGCCGGGATCCACGGATAGACTTCCGCATTGACCAGCGCCATCAGCGCCTGAATCACGCTCAGTCGAATGCCGGAGAAGCCGCGGGCCAGGCTGTTGATTTTGAGCACCATCATCAGACGGACAATCTCATCATCCAGCGGCTGACCCACGCCCGCCGCGTGTGACAGCACCAGCGAACGCTGTAAGTTTTCCAGATCGTGTGTCGCGATGCGGGTCTGCGCCAGCAGGCCAAAGCCGGTGTTAATCCCGTAGGCGGTACGCCCTTCGGCAACGATGGCTTCGACGCAGGCGACGCTGTCGTTAATGGCGGCATGAGCACTTGCATCCAGCGAAAGGGTGACCGGCTTGCGCCAGACGTTACGCAGCTGCTTGAGCGTCAGCGAGCCGGGAGTGAGTGTTAATGCGTTCATTAATGCTTTCCTTGTGTGGCAGGGATCATCGGCAGGTTAAGACCCTGCTCTTTGGCACAGTCAATGGCAATTTCGTAACCCGCATCCGCGTGACGCATCACGCCGGTTGCCGGGTCGTTGTGCAGTACGCGAGCGATACGCGCGGCGGCTTCATCGGTTCCGTCGCAGACGATGACCATCCCGGAATGCTGGGAGAAGCCCATCCCCACGCCGCCGCCGTGGTGCAGCGACACCCAGGTCGCGCCGCTGGCGGTATTCAGCAGAGCGTTCAGCAACGGCCAGTCGGAGACCGCATCCGAGCCGTCGCGCATGGCTTCGGTTTCGCGGTTCGGGCTGGCGACGGAGCCGGAGTCCAGGTGGTCGCGGCCGATGACGATCGGCGCGGAGACTTCACCGCTGCGCACCATTTCGTTGAAGGCGAGGCCGAGTTTTTGACGCCACTCCAGCCCTACCCAGCAGATACGCGCCGGCAGGCCCTGGAAGTTAATGCGCTCGCGGGCCATGTCCAGCCAGTGGTGAAGATGTTCGTCATCAGCGACGATCTCCTTCACTTTGGCGTCGGTTTTGTAGATATCCTCCGGGTCACCGGACAGGGCAACCCAGCGGAACGGACCGATGCCGCGGCAGAACAGCGGACGAATATAGGCAGGAACGAATCCAGGGAAGTCAAAGGCGTTATTCACGCCCATCTCTTTCGCCATCTGGCGGATGTTGTTGCCGTAGTCAAAGGTCGGAATGCCCATCTGGCTGAAGGCCAGCATGGCGGAGACGTGCTCGGCCATGGAGCGTTTCGCGGCAAGCACCGTGCCTTCCGGGTCGGTTTCCGCTTTTTGCTGATATTCTTCCCACGTCCAGCCTTTTGGCAGATAGCCGTGCAGCGGGTCATGGGCGCTGGTCTGGTCGGTGACCAGATCCGGGCGCACGCCGCGGGCGACGAGTTCAGGAAGAATGTCCGCCGCGTTGCCGCACAGGGCAATCGACACCGCTTTACCTTCGGAGGTGTATTTTTTTATGCGCGCCAGCGCATCGTCCAGATCGGTTGCCTGCTCATCGACGTAGCGGGTGCGCAGACGGAAATCAATGCGGCTCTGCTGGCACTCAATGTTGAGCGAGCATGCGCCGGCAAGCGTGGCGGCCAGCGGCTGCGCGCCGCCCATGCCGCCGAGACCCGCGGTCAATACCCAGCGGCCTTTCAGCGAGCCGTTATAGTGCTGGCGACCGGCTTCCACGAAGGTTTCGTAGGTGCCCTGCACGATCCCCTGGCTGCCGATGTAGATCCAGCTCCCCGCGGTCATCTGGCCATACATCGCCAGCCCTTTTGCGTCCAGTTCGTTGAAGTGTTCCCAGGTGGCCCAGTGCGGTACGAGGTTAGAGTTGGCGATCAGCACGCGCGGGGCGTTTTTGTGCGTTTTGAACACGCCAACCGGCTTGCCGGACTGTACCAGCAGGGTTTCGTCGTGTTCGAGTTCGGTCAGGGATTTTACAATTGCGTCATAGCATTCCCAGTTGCGCGCGGCGCGGCCTATGCCGCCGTAGACCACCAGCTCGTGGGGGTTCTCCGCCACCTCAGGGTCGAGGTTGTTCATCAACATGCGCAGCGGGGCTTCGGTGAGCCAGCTTTTGGCGGTAAGCGTGGTGCCGCGCGCGGCGCGGACGTCCTGCTGGCGGTATTTACCTGACGACATTGTGTGCTCCTCATAGGGGACAGATGATGCATTTAGATATACTTGTATAGACAAGCACACACAAGGTCAGATTTAACAAAAAAGATACAATTTTGTTATATTGCGTTAGCGATCACGCTTATAAAACTTATGACATGAAGTGGCCCTGCAGCCGGTAGCGATTCCCCGGGAAAAGCAGCCGGGCATGCGACACAATGTGCGACGAGGACCAGGTACGGCGGCGGATCAGCAGGCACGGATCGTGCTCTTTAATGCGCAGCCTTTCGCACTCCTGCGGCGTGGCGCGCACGGCCTCCACAATGTGCTCCCCTTCCGTCAGCGGTGCGACGAGCGAGAGATAGGCATGCGGCGTGGTCTGGGTGTAATCCTGGTTCAGATAGTCCGGTATCCGCTCAGCGTTAACGCAGCGATCTTCAATCTGCACCGGAATGTCGTTTTCGAAATGCACCATCACGGAGTGGAAGATGCGGCTTCCCTCCTTGACGTTAAGCTCTGTGGCCTGCTCGGCGCTGGCCTGGGTCTCTTCGAGCACCAGCACCTCACAGCGGTGCTGATGATTACGCGCGGCTATCTCGTCCGCAATGCTGCGGATTTCAAACAGGGCCGACTGTCCTTTCGGTTCCGCCACAAACGTCCCCACGCCCTGCAGGCGCACCAGAAGCCCTTCGTCGGTCAGCTCGCGCAGCGCCCGGTTGACGGTCATCCGGCTAAAACCAAACTGTGCCACCAGCTCGGCCTCCGAAGGAATGCGATCGTGCGGGCGCCAGACGCCGGTAGCGATTTTTTCGCTAATTGCCTGCTTCACCTTTTCATAGAAAGGCGCGGGAGGGCTCGACTGCGGCAGAGGTGAGCGTGAAAACATCGTGACTCCTTGAATAGTGTTATGCCCACCAGTGAGCAATTTGCCAGGCCAGGCGGGCGGCGAGCTTAGCGCCCTGCCCGTCCCGATCGTACTGCGGGTTAAACTCTACCAGATCGGCGGCCTGTAGCTTACCGCTGCGGCAGATTTGTTCGATAACCGGGAGAAGATCCAGCGCCGGTATGCCTAACGCAGCCGGTGCGGACACGGCAGGCATTTCGCTGGCGGGCAGGACGTCCAGGTCGATTGTCAGATAGATACGATCTGCCTGCGCCAGTACCTTTTCCAGGGCGGATAGCGCATCGCGCCTGAAATGGAGATCTTCCACCAGCGTGACGTTCAGGCGTTCGGCCTCATCCCACAAAGCCTGCGTGTTCGCCGCCCGGCTCACGCCAAGGCAGGCGTAGTGAAATTCCCGCCCGCGCTCATCGCAGTAGCGCGCCAGCTGGCGAAACGGGGTGCCGGACGTCGCCCGGTCGGCCTTGCGCAGATCGAGATGGGCATCAAGGTTGATAATAACAACCCGCTCGTTCGGAAAGGCGTCCAGCACGCCGCGACCGTGCGCCCACGCGGTTTCGTGCCCGCCGCCAAACACCAGCGTCCGCATCCCGGACTGCTGACAGGCCGTGACGGCATCGCTTAACGCCTGCTGTGCCGCTTCCAGCTCGCCGCCTTCAACGTACACCGAGCCCATATCCGCCAGCCGGTCATGTCCCTGATGGCTTGCCATATTTGCCAGCGCTTTTCGCAGCATATCCGGTGCCTGCACGGCGCCGGGCCTGCCCTGATTGCGTTTTACCCCTTCATCACATTCAAAGCCTATCAGCGCGATGCCGGATGAAAGCGGCGTGAACTGGCCCTGCTGCTTTATCGTCTGGAAAATGCGCTTTGCGCTGCTGGCCTCGGCGCTGTCATCGCGCCCCTGCCAGACGGTTTCGGCTACAGGCCGCCATAACCTCATACTGCCTCCCCACGGAAAATACGTTGATACAGCGGATTGCGTCCCGGCTCGTAGACCATCTCTACCGGATGGTGTGCATCCCAGACGATAAAATCGGCGACAAACCCGGCCCGCAGCTGTCCGTGGGTTTCCCCGCGGCCCAGTGCCTGCGCGGCATGGCGCGTGACGCCAGCCCAGGCTTCCTCGGGCGTCAGGCCAAACTGGACGCAGGCCATATTCATCGCCAGGTGCAGGCTCGCAAACGGGCTGGTGCCGGGGTTATAGTCGGTGGCGACCGCCATCGGCACGCCCTGTTTTCTGAGCTGTTCAACCGGCGGACGCTGGCGCTCCTGTAGAAAATAGAACGCCCCCGGCAACAGGACGGCAACCGTGCCGCTTTGCGCCATCGCCTGAACGCCTGCGTCGTCGAGATACTCAATATGATCGGCGGAAAGGCCCTTATACTGGCTGACCAGCGCCGCACCGCCCTGATTCGACAGCTGCTCGACGTGCCCTTTCACCGGGATACCCAGCGCGGCGGCGGCCTTGAAGAGGCGCTCGGTTTGCGACGGGGTAAAGCCGACGTTTTCACAAAACACGTCGACTGCTTCATATAACTCTTTTTGCCACAGCGTGGGCAGTATCTGCTCACAGACCAGCGTGAGGTACGCATCAGGATCCTGCCGGTATTCCGGCGGAACCGCATGGGCCGCCAGCAGCGTTGGGCTGATATCGATCGGATTATTGAGGCCCAGCTGGCGGGCAACCTGCAGCATCTTCTCTTCGGCCTCGGCGTTGAGGCCGTATCCCGATTTGATTTCAACGGTCGTCACGCCTTCATTCATGAGACGCTGGAGCCGCTGCTGCGCCAGTTTCAGCAAGGTTTCGGCTGAACTGCTGCGCGTCGCCGTCACGGTCGCGTTAATCCCGCCCCCCTGGGCGCTAATGGTTTGATAAGAGACGCCGTTCAGACGCTGCTCCCACTCCGCCGCGCGGTCGCCGCCAAATACCAGGTGGGTATGGCAGTCAATCAGGCCAGGCGTGACCAGACGTCCCTGAAGATCGACACAGTGACGGTGTCCGGAAGGAATGTCAGATTCAGGGATCGCGGCCAGAATAGTGTGGCCGCGCACGACCAGGGCGTGTTGCTCTTTCAGTCCATAAGGCGCAGGTACGTCCGGAGCCATCGTAGCCAGTCGCGCATTTCGCCATATTACATCGTCGGGATGAATCTGCTGCATGGGGCATTCCACTTGTCTTAGGTTGTATAGACATTTATTTGCATCCACCGTCTACTGTCAACCGCCCTGGCGGAAAATGTTATTTATTTGTGATCACTTACCTGCCGCTCCGGGGCTAAAAATGCAACTTTTACCCTTTTTATCTTCCCGTTTCGCTCAACTTAGTATAAAAAAGCAGGCTATTTCGTCTATCCCGTTTAAGATTTGCATACCCAGGAGCTCTACCTTGAACATTTCCAGGATTTCCCGTCTGGCGTTAGCACTCGCCTTTGGCGTGACCTTATCCGCATGCAGTTCAACACCACCGGATCAGCGCCCTTCTGAGCAGGTTGCGCCCGGTACCGCCTCCCGCCCGATTTTGTCCGCTGATGAAGCGAAGAACTTCGATCGTGCGCACTACTTCTCGGCGATGGATCCTAACGCTGCGCCGTGGACACCGTCTTCTATCAACCTGCCTAAACAGCCTGACTTCGTGGTTGGCCCGGCGGGTGCGCAGGGCGTAACGCATACCTCTATTCAGGCTGCGGTTGATGCTGCCATCACTAAACACAGCGCGTCTCGCCAGTACATCGCGATCCTGCCGGGTGAATATGAAGGCACCGTGTATGTTCCGGCGGCACCGGGCAGCATTACACTTTACGGTCTGGGCGAAAAAGCGATCGACGTAAAAATTGGCCTGGCGATTGATTCCGAAATCGACAGCAACACCTGGCGTCACCTGGTGAACCCGGCCGGTAAATATATGCCGGGCAAACCGGCGTGGTATATGTTTGATAACTGCCAGAGCAAGCGTTCCGCCACCATTGGCGTGATGTGCTCGGCGGTGTTCTGGTCTCAGAATAACGGTCTGCAGCTGCAGAACCTGACCATTCAGAATACCCTGGGCGACAGCGTTGATGCCGGCAGCCACCAGGCCGTTGCGCTGCGTAGCGATGGCGATAAGGTGCAGATTAACAACGTCAACATTCTTGGCCGTCAGAACACCTTCTTCGTGACCAACAGCGGCGTGCAGAACACCCTGCAGAATAACCGCCTGACCCGTACCCTGGTGACCAACAGCTACGTTGAAGGTGACGTGGATCTGGTGTCCGGTCGCGGCGCGGTGGTGTTTGATAATACCGATTTCCGCGTGGTGAACTCACGTACTCAGCAGGAAGGTTACGTGTTTGCTCCGGCAACCCAGTCTAACCTCTTCTACGGCTTCCTGGCCGTGAACAGCCGCTTTAATGCTGCCGGTGACGGCGTGGCGCAGCTGGGACGCTCCCTGGATGTGGACTCTGCGACCAACGGTCAGGTCGTGATCCGCGACAGCGTGATCAACGAAGGCTTCAACATGGCGAAGCCGTGGGCTGATGCCGCGATCTCCAAACGTCCATTCTCCGGTAATACCGGTGCGGTGGATGATAAAGGGAACGTGCAGCGCAACCTGAACGACGCTAACTTCAACCGCATGTGGGAATACAACAACCGCGGTCTGGGTAGCAAAGTGGTGGCTGAGCCGAAACAGTAAGCTGTTTTGCCGGGTGGCGCCGCGTTTACCGGGCATAAAAAAACCTCGCATTCGCGAGGTTTTTTGTTTGTAGCCGCTTAGTGAGCGTTTACCACGACCCACATTGGCCCCTGGCCTACGGCGTAACGTCCTTTCTCTTCCAATAGCCCCTGCTCGCCTTTAATTTCATACAGCGCGATGTGGTGGGATTTCTGCCCCGCCGCAATCAGGTATTTACCGCTGTGATCGATATTAAAGCCGCGCGGCTGGGTTTCCGTTGGCTGGAACCCTTCAATCGCCAGCACGCTGCCGTCTTCAGAGACGCTAAAGACGGTAATCAGGCTGGAGGTACGGTCACAGGCGTACAGATGGCGACCATTTGGCGTAATGTGGATATCCGCCGCCCAGCGGGTATCGGAGAAATCAGACGGCATCATGTCCAGCGTCTGCACGCACTCGATCTGGCCGTTAGGATCTTTCAGCTCCCATACGTCCACCGAGCTGTTCAGTTCATTAACCACATAGGCGTACTGCTGGTTCGGATGGAAGACCATATGGCGCGGGCCGGCGCCTTCAACGGTAGTCACTTCGGCAGGATTCTGCGCCACCAGGTGACCATCGTCGCTCAGGGTGAACAGGCAGATACGATCCTGCTTCAGCGCAGGCACCCACAGCGTGCGGTTATCCGGAGAGATATTCGCCGAGTGGCAGCCTTCAAGCCCTTCCACCACATCCACGGTTTCGACCGGAATGCCCTCTTCCAGACGCGTTACGCTGACGCAGCCCGCATTATAAGAGCCGCTGAAGACAAAGTTGCCTTTACGATCGGTCGAGATATGGGTTGGGCTGCCCGGCAACGGGGCTTCGGCAGTGTACGTCAGCGCGCCATCGTCCGGAGAAATGCGATAGGCCAGCACGCGGAACTCCGGGCGCACACCCACGTACAAGAAACGTTTATCCGGGCTGATGACCATCGGCTGTACCTGGCCTGGCACATCTACAACCTGAACCAGCGTGAGTGTCCCTTCGGTATTTAAACGCCAGACGTGGATCTGCTGGCTTTCAGGACTGGCGGTATAAACGGTTTGTTTCATGAATATTCACTCCTCACTGCGCATGAAAGTAGTTAACTTTTGACGGTGAATGCTGAATTGTCGACAGGAGTTTTGAAGCGTTCGCCTCTCGGTGTACCATCCCATCAAAACGTAAATTCAATATTAACCCGGGAAAACAGATGACCTCGCGTGTGATTGCTCTGGATTTAGACGGTACCTTACTGACGCCGCAAAAAACCCTTCTCCCCTCCTCCCTTGAGGCGCTAAAACGCGCGCAGGAAGCGGGATATCAACTCCTTATCGTAACGGGTCGACATCACGTTGCCATTCACCCTTTTTATCAGGCACTGGCGTTAGATACACCTGCAATTTGTTGTAATGGCACTTATTTGAGTGTGTGACGCTTATTACAACATTTTCACCAATCCAGGGCAATACGCCAGTATCCAACGTTGTTCCAGTGCTCAACAAGACTCTCTTCACCTTGTTTCGTCGTAGCCGCAAAGCGGTGTACTATCGGAAAAACTACATACCAAAATCAGGTGAATCACTACATGGACTATCAGGTAATCGCCCTTGATCTGGACGGCACTTTATTGACGCCAGAAAAAACTATTTTACCAGCCTCATTAACTGCCCTACAGAATGCCCGTAAATCAGGGGCAAAGGTTGTCATAGTTACCGGACGGCACTTTGTAGCCATCCATCCTTTTTATCAGGCATTAGCACTGAATACACCAGCTATATGTTGTAACGGTGCTTTATTGTACGATTACGCCGAAAAAAGAGTTATTGCCTCAGACCCATTACAACCAGAACAAGCTACTCAATTAGTAAACCTACTTGATAGTTACAATGTTCATAGTCTGATGTATGCCGATGATGCCATGTTTTATCAAAATCCAACGGGGCATATTATCCGTACAGGAAATTGGGCTAAATCTCTTCCAGAGTCACAACGTCCAGTATTCAAACAAGTACCCTCTCTGAGTGAAGCCTCTCAAAATGTTGATGCTATATGGAAATTCGCCCTTACTGATTCTGATACTGAAAAACTACATAGCTTTGGTCAGATCGTAGAGCGTGAGCTTGGCCTTGCTTGTGAATGGTCTTGGCACGACCAAGTAGACATAGCACAAGCCGGAAACAGTAAGGGTAAACGCCTGGCACAATGGGTAGAATCACAAGGTTTATCTATGAGCCAGGTAATAGCCTTTGGCGATAATTTCAACGATCTAAGTATGTTGGAGACTGCTGGCTTGGGTGTTGCTATGGGTAACGCTGTTGATGAAGTGAAAGCGTGTGCTGATTTAGTAATAGGTAACAATACGGAAAATGGAATTGCTGATGTAGTAAACCAGTACTTTTCAGTAGAAAAAATTACAGCGTGAAACTGAAACAGAGATGTTCGATATGATAAAATTCACACCTGAAAATGGAATGAGAACTTATATTGATGAACAGTTAGCTCAGTTTAGTTTTCAATATGATGATAGCTTAACAACAATTGAAAATTTAAAAGCTGTTTTCGCCTTACAAAGAAGAATACCAAGCGATAAAAGAAGATTAGTAATCGAACTACCAGGAATTCAAGTACCTGAAGGAACAGAAAAGGCATATGAATCCATCAAGAGGAAACTTACCCTTGGGTTAACAATAAATCCGCATCTTTCATTGAGTACAACAAAATATATTTACAACGACCTACTATTAAACTCTTGGAATATTCATCACATACATCTTTCTGAAGAACCTTTTAAAAATGGATTCTTTAAGCGAACAGGTCCTGTTTTATTTTGTATGTTTTTTGAAAACGCCGTCATTTTCATAGACATTATGCCTCATGGAAGAGGATATTCTGATGTTTGGGTAAATGAAAATCTGATAAAAAAAATTCATAAGTATCTTCCTGAATCTATAGAGCACTTTAGAGTGAAAGGTATCACAGGACATAATTTAGATACTAAACAACGCATGGCATTACGAAATGCTCATTGTAACTATGCTATGCAAATGGAAGATGGAACTGTTTATCAACTATTTGGAACTATGACTAATGGTGATAGTTTCCATGACGTAAGTAGATTAATGTATATTCAAAGAATGGTAGACTATTACTCTGAGATAGTCCAAACCAATCAGAAAGAAATCAGGCAGTCATTAAATTTAAAAGAAACAGAAAGTTTAGAATTGACGATAGCTTTTCATGATAACGATATAAAACTTTATGCTAATCAGCAAAACGTCATGATTAATATAAATACTCCCAAATGAAAATGGCCTCGGTTAAGAGGCCTACATAATCACTTCCCTAAATCAAGAAAAGACTTTGGAGGCTTACTGATAATCATTTGTACACCATCTTTCGTAGACTTAAGTGATTTCATTAACTTTCTAGCCGCATCAGGTAGTTTACTATGCTTGACAACCAGATAACCTCCCCTAACTTTTTTAATGACACCATCTCTTTCAAGTTGTTCAAAGTCGATCGCTGCGTACTCTTTTGCTTGTGCCACTATTGTACTTAATATCTCTTCTTTGGATACATCATTTTCATTTTTCATAATAGCCTCGAAGCTCATTTATACTTTTTTAGATTATCAGCATAGTCTATGTGTTATCAAGAGACATACTGAAAAATGGCAATATACATATCAAAAGCATTACCGACTATCAATGTTTAATAATTAGATTGTAATCATTATGAATTTTACTCCACTTAATTTAAAAAAAATCCCCATAAAGGGCTTTCTAATTAGTTACCACTAAGTAACAAAATGATGATTCTGATAATGTCAGATAGTGGGAATGAGAATAAAACGATACCAAAGTAATCTAAGATAGGTACTAAGATATAGTTATAAACAAGAATACCAGTACACGCATAACCTAAAAATGATCTCCAGCCTTTTCCAGCCTTGATCTCTTCACGGTTTGTTTCCTGTGCTTCACTTGTTTTTTCTGTTTCAAGTTCGTCTTTTGACTTAGCAACTTCGGTTTTGTTCTTACTGATAAGACTTATACCGCTTTTGATAAGGTCAATGATAATACTTAACATATGTTATCCTTGTATTTGGCAAACACAAGAAACTACGCGATGACCTTTAAAGATGTGGTTGTAAGATAATAGTACCTTTACTTCTACTTGTTCTTTCATTAGTTCAACCATCAATACATCATCCTCATTTACTTTAGGTGTTGTATGATGATGAAAACTATATACGACTAAATCACCTTTTGTTTTATCTACTTTCTTTTTTATGAGCTTACTACCAGATAGTGCTTTATCATATGGTAATGTTACACTTACTGGTTGGATTGTCTGAAAAGAAAAATCTGTTAGTACAGAATGATCATAACATGGGAAATTTTCTAAGTTATCCATCTTACTTCCTCCAACGGTAATCAAACGTACCGCGTAATGTTCTTAATTGTTCTATTACTTGCTTCTCGGTTTCATCATAGAAATCAAACAATGGTTTTCTACCAACGGAACCATAATAACCAATCACCCTTTGTTCACGTGCCAGTTTAGGATTACGTTTAGAGGATTTCTTGGTAGTGTCGATTAAGTACGTGTTACCGTTCCTACTCTTCACCTTTTTGTATTTATCACTCTTGGTTCTTGAACGTAGTTGTGTAATGTTACCTTGCTTAGTTAACTTAGCATTCTGATACGGTATGATCTTCCCTTCATTAACATTCTTATATGCCGGATCAAGAACGTACTTTAGATATGATGCTTGATTAGGTAGTAGGATGATCTGGTTAACTGACTTGAACTCACTTATCTTTCTAAAGTTAAAGTACATACTCTTTCCAGTAAACGCGACACCACCACCCGCTACATCATTATCAATTTTTCTTTGAATGTGCTGTGTAACTATACGCATACGGCTACTTAATTCTTTTTTAAATTCTTGTCCTATCTTTGGGCTGTTCTTGTTTATGAATCGCTTCATATCATTAGGACTATTGCCACCCTTCCATGCCATATTACCTATTCCCCAACATCGCTACTAAATCTTGTAATACATTGAATAAATCACGTCTGTTCTTTGGTAAACGTGCTTTGCATAGAATTGCTTTGTTTAGGTTGTCTGGATGTAAACCAAAGTACGAAATCAACGCCGTTTCAATAATGCTTGCTTCTGCGTCTGATTTAACACAATACAAAATCTTCTTTGTATAATCCATGCCAGCATCAATCATAGCATTCACTGTCTTACTACTACCTGTGTAGTTTTTCCAGTTAGATTCTACAGAATTAACTTTTAGTTTATCTATGCTTTTAACTTTTTGATAAATCATTTTCTTTCCATAATAGAATTCACCTGTTTCTGGAAACTCTATGATGTAAACAAAAGATGTATAGTTGCCGTCTGTTACGTCTGAAATATTCCATTGGTCTTTATCGAACATTTCCCAATTCTTATTAATGCGTCCTGCCATTAGTAAATACCTTTTTAAAATTAACTAAAGGTATTTATGAAGATGGATTTAAAAACACGATTAATAGAATATGAGGGTTCACGAGCATATCAAACACGTATGGGATACTTTCGCAATGACAAGTACTACCCGTATAAAGATACAGAAGGATTCTTAACTGTAGGATTCGGGCATAAAGTACTACCAAATGAAAACTTCACTAACGGTATTACTGAGATTGAAGCACTTCGACTACTTGATAAAGATATAGCCATAGCAACAAGCCAGCTAAGTAAACTAAACCTAACCATGCCTAAAGATTGGCAAGACTTCATGATCATCATGATTTTTCAACTTGGCCTATCTGGAACGATGAAGTTTAAAAAGATGATTGAGGCACTACGTGATGCCAACTACCCCGAAGCAATTAAACAAGCGAAAGATAGTTTATGGTATCGTCAGACACCAAATAGAGTTAATGCGATGATCGCACAATTAACCAACAAATAAGAAAAAGGGATAGTACCGTAATTGATACTATCCCTTTTTTTTGTTACTGCTTTGATTGTTCAAGAATAGTAATAATCCTTTCAAGTTTGATATCCAATTCGTGAATTTGAATTTCAAGATTTCGCAAGGTTTCTTTCATCTTGTCTTGTTCGTCGCTTAGACGTGTAATGTTACTATCTTGTACCGCAATGGTAGTTTCAATATCAGATACACGACTTAGTAAGTCATTAGTATCTTTTGTATTGTCACGGAAAATAGTATATATCAGCACTAAACCACTAATAACCAAAGCAAGAATTGTTCCCATACCCATTTAGTACTTCCCTATTTTATATTTTGGTAATAGTATTTATTACGCATTATATAAAGGCTGATCACCAGCACGATATAAGAATGATGACCAGTTAGCAGGAACATTAAGTGAAGCAATACCACTACGTGAAGTTGTACACATCACATAGATATAATTCCAGTTTCCACGACCTACAGGCGGAACATATATAGAATTCAATCTGAAAGATGTAGAACTACCACCGTTACCAGCATCATAATAATAGAGATTAGTTAAACCGATTCCATCACCACCCATACGAATATAGAAGTATTGACGTTCATATGAGGTTAAACCAATTGATAAATCACTATCAAAATAACGTGGAAAATCTTCACCACGTATACGCAATGCTATATAGTGTTGGTTAGCTACTGGATTTAATGCGGCCTGCCCACCTGATACAGTCTTAGAGCCAAAGATAAACGGTACAGGGTTGATACCAGTTGATTGTGGACGGCAAATATCACCAACGATACGTGCGGCACTTAGAGTACCAAGAATGTTACAGTTTTCATGATAGTAACGTTATTCAGTACACCAGATGTTGCCTGTATATTTCCACGTACAGATACGTTACCAAACCAGGCATTACCATTTTTATTGATAGCCCAACCATTCACACCATCCCAATTACTGGATTGTATCTGCTGGCTAATCTTCGCTGAGTCGATCACGCCGTCCATAATGTGGGCGTTACGGATTGCGGCATTGGCGATTTTCGTATTGTCTATTGCGGCATCCTGAATTTTCGCACGGGAAACGGAAAGGTTATTTATCATAGCCTCATTGATGCTCGCTGATGCTATCACCGCTGAGTTGATATAAGTCTTACCACCCTGAACCACAAACGGATATACCCTGTCTGATAGCTTGGCACTGTCTGTACTGATGATGCTAAAGCGATCCGCCATGACGGTAAACACCGATGTTTTTTCATCTGCTGCTAAGGCAATGCCCGTTACGTTACCGTTGTTTGATACCTGTAGCTGCCAGCGTGAACCAAGTTCGTCTACGATCTGTTTCTCAACAATGCCAGTAGCCGTATCACTGTTAAGTAGGCTATCAATAACGTCTTCGTTCAATTTACTGTACGGTACTTTCGTGTTTTGGTTAAAACCGATAGTAGGCGTCCATACCAATTCATCCTGTCCGAACACGTCATAGGCTGCCACACGTGCGAACCATGAGCCATCTTCAATACCAAACGATGCTGAATAGCGGTTAGCACTGCTAAAGTACTTAGAACCTGAGCTAAAGCCCTCATCAAGTGCGATTTGAAGAACTACCCCCGCATAATCAGGTACGTTTGATTCTGTCCAGTCAATGAACACGGAATCATAACCACTCTTCAAATTGATACCAAACAACTGTGGATGCTGTGGGTTACTAACTTCAATCTGAACTTCTTCACTATAGATACCAGTACCCCAACCATGAGCGATGATCCCAAACACACGGTAACGGCTTAGGCCATCACTGGTATTCATTGAATATGAGTACGTCCAATTGCTTGTAGTGGTGTAATATGACGTGATGTAATTACGATAGCGGTCATATACACGGATTTCATAGTATTTGAAGAAATCGGCAAAGGTTTTACCATTTACGGCTAAGTTAGCCTGATCATCCCAACGGAAAATAAAATCTTGAGCATAAGTCTGGTTTAAACCCACATCATCATTCACCATATCAAGGTTAGTAATCTTCGGCAATGCGAAAATAACTTGTGGTGTTTGATTATAGATAGCTACTAAATCTGATGAATAACCTAATGTGTTATAAGCCTCAATAGCAAAATCGTACTGTACACCATATAGAAGATTTAATATCTCAAAACTCGTAGAGTACTGCCCTACGTTACCAATGCTGATCCAAACACTGGAATCACTGCGTTTATAACGAATCTTATAACCACGTACAGTTGTATCCTGTGATAAATCCCATGTTAACAGTACTGTATTACCTGATGCGGTTGCCCCTAAGCGTTGAGCCTGTAGATTCGTTGGCGGTTGTACATATGTTGGGTTAGGTAGATTGGTCAATCCATCCTGTGGGAATTGCCCCGGATCTTTTCCTTGATAGATACCATCATCATACGAAATTGCTGTAATCTGAATAATACCCGCTTTATCAACAGTCATTGGTACAGTACGTTGAATTACGCGATATTTGTTATTACTAAAACCTGCTTCAGAAAAATCAATTGTAAACACATCATATACTTTCAAATCTGTTACATAGGTATTGAAAGTAATCGTGTTCGTAATGTACTTAGATTTAAGCAATTCAATGTTACTAAGAATAGCAAGCTGATCTTTATCCTGTACCCATAGATAGTTTAAATCTTTCTTGATAATATAACCATCTTTAGCAATGGATGCGTTACTAATAGCATCACTTGGATAACGGATAATATCTTGTGAATAGTCATTACCTGGGTTTGTATAAGTACTGTCCATTGTATTAAAATAATCAGACTTAGAACCCGTTGTGATATTCACACTACCAAGAATATTCGTTTCATCAAAATGTACACTTGGAATATCTGGAGCATCTACCGTTAGATAGTACATACCATTTGATTCATATAGTACACCACCAAATGTCTGTAGAATATTTTCAATGTTTTCCTTAAATGATTTATCGTACTGAATATTTCCATTTGAATAAAAATGGTTATTAGCACAATAGTTAGCCATATTACGGAAACTTGTCATATCAATATCATTCGGATTCAAACCAAAACCAAATTCTGTATTAGTTATAAAGTCATATAATTGGCTTGGTGGATTACTTGAAGGTTTACGCACATTATCAGTTAAGTCATAGATCATACGTCCACGCATTTCTACCGATAGTGTATAGTTCTGGTTCGTTAGAATCCCATCAATCAATGAGTCGTTGGTTTTCTTGATTACAGTACAGATCTGTACAAGACCATCACCACGCATATTATCATTCCATTGACTGCCGCCATATTGACGGGCAAGCGTCATAGAACCACCGTATGACGGTTTACCAAAACGTACTTCAATCTGTAGGTATTTGCGGTACTTCTCTATCATCATTGATGTAGGTACTTGGCCTTCTGTGGTGATATACGCACCATCAAGCAGTACCGGAGCATTATCAAAATAGATTTGCTTAATTACGCCTTGTGATTGTTCTCCTGGAACCTGACCAATTTCACCAATACTAATAGCGTGAATAGTACATAACTGATTTGATGTACCATTGTAAACATTCTGCCAAACCACAATAGAACCTAATTTGTTATAGGCTACTTCTGTTGCGTTACGGTTAGAACCACCGTATGAAATTGGAATACCAGTACTTGGTGATGTTGATCGGGCATTGTTACTACCCGTACTCGGATACGTTACCCCCATTTGGCCTACATTCATCATCTGTGATGAACTAATGTAAGATAGTGCTGCTGTACCAATACCTATAGCTACTACTGCTGCTAAAGCTAAACCTGCTGCGTATGCTGCTGCCGCCGCTGATGCCCCTGCGATAATAGCTACGGCAACTGCTGCTACTGCCATAGTTATTCCCCTTTAAATCTGTATATTTTGTCTTTTTCATTTGGGATATATTGAGAAACGATATAGTTAGATTTATCTTCTGATAAAATTACTACTTTCCCACGCCAATAAACTGTACTGTGACCTGACGAAATGATGATATCCCCATCAAGTGGTTCAGTTACTAATTCGCCGTTTTCTTTACACAATAGATGTAGAGTAGAATAACTACAGTTTGCTTTTGCGTATTTTCTACCTGCTGTTGGTGTTGTGTATTTCTGGTAGATTTCATCACGGTAATTACTACCTGTGATCATATCTATTACTGTTAGCACCATGATATGACAATCATTAGTACCGTACACTAAAGGTTCACCAACTAAACCACTTAGGTACTCTGTTATAAATCCGTTTTTCATTATTTCTTGCTACTCTTCCAGAATTGCTCTGAACTATTTAGTATTCCGATTAGGTCAAAAAACTTATCACCAGTGTGTAATGATTGGTGTACTGATGTACTGGATAACAGGCGTTGTGTTTGGTCTAACTTCTTCCACAATGAATTTAGATTTACTGTTGTTTCATTTGTGGTATTACCTGCTGTGTTGTTAAAGTCAGAACTAAAGTAATCAATGTAACCACTAAACATACGATAGGCATATAGAATACCCCCTGTAGCTGGGTTAACAATTCCCATCCAGATATTAACTTTGGCATCATTCCACAATCCACGTAACGCCATAGATAGATAATCCTGGCTTACATTACTTACTTTCAAAGAAGTACCGTTATTATTAATTTGGTTCTTTTCTACATAGTTAGAAAAAGATGAATCAAGAAAATCAGGTACGGACTTATAACTAATTCCATTATAGTTCTGATCGGCTATAGCATCAGTTAGATATATGTTACTTCCAGTTGCTGGAAGAATATCAATCAACTTAACCATAACCCCACATTGATAGAGTTCTTTTTCTGTTAGAACGGTTTTATTATCACCACGTGTAAGATTCCAGTACGCGATAAGATCCGCATTAGTTAATACATTACTTGGAATTGACATAAATTAACCTCTGATGTTTTCGGTTGCGTTTATTGTCACTTCCATAATGTTTGTACTTGGCATCTGGTATGCTGCGTTTTGTGGTGTAAGAATAAATGAACCTTGAATATTGTCATATTTCATTACTTCCCCAAGTTGGATGTTTTTGATTAATCTAGGGAAGATAGTAATCACGTTACCTGTGTTGGCTATGATTCGATATAGTTTCTTGTGTCCGGTAAACTGAACTACAGTACCAACTTCAAGTGTATTAGCATTAACGGCAACTGATGTTGCCCCTGCTGCCCTTGCTGCGGTTGCCTGTACTTGTGATGCCTGAGTACCGTTATAATCTGACCACCAACCAAGAGATATATCAAACGGTCTACCTTGACCATAAAGAGCATAGAAGTTAGCAAGTTCAGTACGGTTCATCTTGTTTAGAGTTACTTTAAAACTAAGGGTGAAGTACTGCGAACCTACAACACGTGTAATAGTTTCACCTGTCCATGTCTGGTTTTGATATTGCGGTATATTGTCCGTTAACATGAACTCACTGATAAGAGCGTTATTTAACATATTATTATTCCTTTAAAAGTTAGCCCACAATCCATGTGGGCTATATGATATTTATACGTTATTCTTCTGAGATTTACGTGTTGCCTGTACAATAGTATCGGCGTGTTTATCACACATCTTTTGAAAATCAGCATCGGAAATCTGACCATTACTATTAATAATTAACGGTGCGTCAATTTTAATATCACCAGTACCACCGCTATCTTGATTGCTTAGATACTTAGTTAGATCCTGGTTCAATGATTTACCTACTACACGTTCACCTTTTTCAAGATTGTAAGTACCAGTACTTGGTAGTGAATCCCAACCATCATGGGCTTGACCCTGAATAGTTGTACCTTTGATAGTACTGACCAGTTGAGCACCCTGTGCGGCTACCTGTAGACCTGCGGCGATCCCCATAGGCCAACCAAGTTTGATAGCCTCGGATATGCCCTGTTGGATGTTGATCACTGCCTGAGCAATGGCAATACCTTTACTTACGGCAAAAGCTGCCTTAGCCGCTGCCGAGGACTCTCCGAACACGCCAGCCATGATAGTTCCTACATCACCCGCACCAGTAGCCCACATACCTAAAGTGTTTGATAGTGCGTCTGCGGTTAATCGCCCACGTTTGATATCGGCGTTGGCCTGAATCGCTGTTAGCTGATCCTGGTACTCCTGGAATCCAATTACTTTGGCATCGTATAGAGCTTTAGCCCCATCCTGGTTCTCTTGCTGTTCAGTACTTACTTGCTGTACCTGTGTTGGATCTGGTGAGAAGTCCAACGGGTTCTTGTACCCTAATCCCTGACTTGCTGTGTCACCTGTCCACGTCTTACCCGCTGCTGCTGCTTTGGCCTTAGCCTCTGGTGTGGCATTCGGATCACTGGCAATTGCGGCAATATTTTGTGCTTGTTTTAAACGGTCTGTTTCAGCAAGCATTTCATCAACCATAGTTTTGTACTTAGTCGCACGGCTTTTATATTGCTGATCTAACATTGCTGTAATTTCAGTTTCATTCTTACCAGCTAATTTACCTGCTGTACTGATACGTTTTTCAATTTCATCTTGTTCATAGTTAAAACGAATAATACGTATCTGTGCTTCGTTAGTACCGATCTGTGATAAGGTTTGTTCTAATAGTGCTTTTGCTCTTTTAGTTTGTTCATTAATCTTATCTTGTGCGGCTTGTGCTTTCTTGGCTGCTGCTTCATCTTTCTTTGCTTTATCTTCACGTGCTTTATCTTCATCGGCTGTTAGGCTTTTTACTAACTTCTCACGGTTAGCTTTATAACCTTCATCAAGTTTAGCTAAATCGGCATTCATTGCCGCTTCATCACCTTTGTAAGCACGTGCTAAAGACTCTTTAATCGTTGCTCGTAGTTGTTGGTGAGTAGCATCAAGAGTATCAATCTGTGCTTGTGTCTTTTGCTTCGCTGATAGATAAGGTTTCAACGCTGAATCAATAACACTCTTATCTGAACCCTTGTTATATTGCTCTTGTTGTTTGGCTAAAAGATTATGTGCGGCATCAATATTTGCTAAAAGATTTTCAAAAGTCTTATTATTAGCTTCTTGTTGCTTCTGCTGTTCTTCTACCACCTGAGCACCATAGATAGACGAGTTTTTCTGAATCTGTTGTTGGTACTGTTGTTGGTATTCCTGTACTGCCTGTATCCCCTGCTTACTCGTAGCTGCTGCGGCTGCTGCCACTGGCTTACTGTTGAGTATCTTAGTCATTAGATCAAGAATATCAGCAAGACTTTTAGCAACAGGGGCAAGTGTTGAATTTCGCCACGTATCCCATGCTCTTGATAGATTATTCGTTGCCGTTCTATATTCTTCAAATTGTCGTGATTGCTCTGCCGTTAACTGAATATTTTCATTAGCAAGGCTATTTTGGTACTCTTGTTCAGTACTGAATTCTCTATATACAGTCATGCGTTTAGTAGCATCGTTAGCTACAGTTTCCATCATCTGTACAATCTGAGCCTGACTAAAGCCCATTTGTTTAGCTTGATAGTAAATCTTAGCAATAATATCTTCACCACTTTCTGCTGCTTTCTGTAACTCAAACATATTTAACTTCAATGGTTGAATTACATCGGTTAGCATAGAACCAGCGTTATTAGTGATAGCATCGCCTAACTTATCCTTAGCATCTTTCATCTGGTCGGCTACTTGATCCATAGTCAGACCTACGGACGCAAACATATTAGCTGCCTGTTGGATCTGTACTATGCCAGTTTGTGATAGTGATGCTGCCTGAAAGACTTCAAACGCCTTTTCTGATTGTTCTTGTACGTTAGCTAAAGTGGCGGCAATGGCGATACCTGCGACCCCTACCGCACCAGCGAAACCAGACATAGCTTTAGCCGTGGTTGATAGTCCGGTATTGAAACCACCAAACACCCCGCCAGCACGATCACCAAAATCACCTATATCATTTGCTGCGTTTTTTAATGATTTTTGTAATCCAGATTCATCACCTGTGATTTCAAATATCATTGATTGTTTATTATTGTTTGCCATTTGGCTTTACTCCCATCCAATTAAGCATGTTTGCTTTTTGTTGATCTGCGATCTTCTTCTCCCTTTCTGCGTGTTGTTCAGCTAAGGTTTTATTTGAAATGATGTTCAATGAATCGAGTTCATAGATACTAAATTTCGGTATATCTTCTTTCTTGATATTGCCAGTACTTAACCATATTGCCTGTAATAGTTCTGTATGCCTGATTTGTTCAATTTGTGATGAATCAGGATCAACCGATTCTTTGAAAACTAATAGGTAGAAGAAAAGCAAAACGGGCATAGTGTAGAGATCATCCACACTACACCCGCTGTTATACAATAAAGATAGTGATAGTCTGAGAATCGGATCGCGTCTTACTTTGCCTCAACATCCTCAACATTAAAGGATTTGGCAAACACTTTACCGATCTCGGCATTTAGTTTTAATTGTACTGTTAAATCAACATTCTGTTCAACTTGTTCAGGTGAATCAAAAATCTGTTTACCACTTTCATCAACCACACAATAGAAGATCGCTTTATATGGATCTGAAACTTCTGCGTGTTGGGTAATTGATGGTAGTTTGATGTATACAGTACATTCTGGTGTTAGTTCTACTGGTGTTAACTTCACACCAATAGCTGTCATAAGATTAGTAAAATCCATTTCGCTTTATCCTTGTTAGTTGGCTTGTAGTATTTAGTACTTAACGATATTAAGAACCAGTAACTTCACCAACCGCAATTGGAGCACCAGTAACAGAAACTACGAAATCACGAGTTACCACACCATCAAAATCACCGTTAACTACATCTGAACTTACATAACCGTTTACGATGCTGTAATAAGCCGCACCATCTTGATCATCAATCTTCTGGAAATAAGTTACTTTAACTTGAATTAGGGTTTGTGCTGCTGCGGCTGCGGCAAGCATTTCTTGACCTACAGCACCTGGTTTCCAGTTAACAGTTAGAGTTAGATCCGGTACTGAACGAGAACCAAGCAATTTCTTAGCGTACTGTTGACCGAAAGTGTTTACACTCACAACGTTAGATTCAGCACCTGCCGCTGATGGAAAAGCACCAACTTCTTCAACAACAGTAAAGGTAGTTGCCTGACCACCACCAGTAGGAGCAGTTGCGATTTCCACTTTGACATTATTGCCTACAAAAATAGAATTAAAAGCCATGTTTAATATTCCTTTATATATTTTGGGCATCATTCCTTGATACCCCTTCTGTTTATTTATATATGTTGGTTGTAGTACTTCATGTAAAGTGCTAAACCTCTTAGTAGTTCACCTGTATAGAATCCAAAGAACATTGAATTGTTCTGTGGTGTTGTAGGTGTTCCACTTCTGATAGCTGATGACCAGCCACCATTCATTACGTGATTAGCTGAAACTACGTTATAGTTCTGTTGAATTTCCGCGAATAGTAAATCAAGTAATTCGTGATCTGGATAACCTGCTATTGCCATCATTGAAGCACCAGCAAGCCATAAACCAGACATATGACCCGTAAAGCCATCATAGATAACTTCACCATCATCTTTAAATCGTGTTGGTGCGTGACCATCATTATTTTTCATGAACCACTTCAAGTAATTCATCCAGTTTTGACAGTACGTAATAATGTTCTGCGGAATAGCATAATCACCACGTTGATATAGTTCATGGACTACATCACAACCACCAAAGAACGCACGAGGTTCATAACCTGACCATGCTTCTTCATACCAGTGCTGCATAATAAATTGATCTGGTTGTCCATCAGGTGAATATGCTAATGCGTCCTGACGGTTCCATACATAAGCCTGAGCACATGGACCAGGTAAAGTAGGATGGAATTTATTAGTAAACCAATCTTGAGCATCACATAAGAACTTAATACTATTATTTAGTCTGGTTTGATCAATTGTAGTACCTTTGAAACACCATATAGCGGGTAGTTGATAACCTGGATATGGTAGACCACGCCAACCGGAATACAGTTGAGCATATGGATCTGTGATGTTACTAAATGGTATTAGTCCGGGTGTATATGACAAACTATCAAGCATGTAATTACGAATTACACAATCACCTAAACGTGCTGTATATCCACTACTGGTACTATCGTTGAAAGTTAGAGAAACCAGTACTGAATAATCACCTGTACCACCATCATTATAAAGTGCTGGCAAATCGTTAACACAATACCAGTCAATACGACCTGAGACACCATCAACCGGATCGGTATCAAGTAATAGTGTAAACTCTTCACGTCCTGTTAGTGTTGGTTGTCCTGGCTGTTCATCACCTTCTTCATGATCCGGTTGATAAGAACTCAATTTAAAATCCAGTACATTAAACGTTTGTGTTACCCATGCCCCGTTGCTTGCTGGTAGCATAGCCCACCAACGCCAACCGAGATCATCAATAATACGAATGTTAAAATCATCAGCATATGTTCTATATGTGAAGGTGTTTAAGTCCTGTGTTTCATCATCAAAGATCCAGAAACCAACTGTAGAACTACCGTCAGAATCCATAGTAGTAGAAATCACGTTGTCATAGTACGTTCCAGCGATACCGGAAACATATTGAAGTGAAGTTACTGTATTATCCCCATAATCGGAAACCATTCGCATATCTGCTGTTAAGTACTGTCCACCATCAGGTTTAGCAATTCTGGTAAAATGGTTCATTGGGATATCCATAGATATAATACTGTTGTCAGTATTGGTAATGGGTAAACCGCAACGGTATCTAATAGCACCATCTTCTGTTTTAGTTTTATTAACTGTCATTGCTACAGCAAGGCTTAGCGGTTTACCAGTTGTATCAACACCACTATATTCAACATGGAATGATGAACTATTATTAAACTTGAACCATATAGATTGTTGTTCAAGTGTTGTTTGTGCTGAGGCACTTTGATTAATGACAATATAGCCATCTGAATCACGTGAATATGATGCTACTTGATCACTTGGATAGAAATAATCGTATGAGATACCATCTGTAAAAGGCGTTAAAGCAATAGCACTCTTACGAAAGAACATATCAAATTTATCAATATCAGAATAACCAGTACAAGTAATTAGTGAATTCTGCCATGCTAAGTAATAGATACGTTCGCCTGTAATATCCCATAGTAATTTACATGCCTTACAGAACCACAATTCAGCATCTGAGGCGTTATCAGAAAAGTCGAGCGTACCATAGTTATCAATAGGTACGTTTACTGGCCTGTTGTGCCAACGCTCATTACGCCCCATGAGATAGCCACCCTCTGATACAGGATTCTTCGTGGCGTAGTTGAATCGGTAATTGCCGTTTATAGACGTGTCTTTAAGCTGGACTGTACCGATCTGGCTTGTTAGCCCTTCTGCCAGTACATCACCATTGCTATCTACCTTTCGGCCTGTACGGTCAACAATCCAATCAACATCATAGGTAGGGGCTTTAGTATCCCAATCAATGCTATCTTCACTGGCTAACCATGCGTAGGCAGTTGCGTTAACCTGGTTCCAACCAAGACCCGCCCTTTCTGGAAAGGCAAACCATACCGCATCGAGGTATTCACCGTAGTTAGGTGAACCATGAGGTATCTGTGTTTGTCCGTTCGTCCATGTGAACAAGACGCCCTTGAACCCGCCATGAGTTGGATACTCTGGATCTAATGGGTAATGTGCCAGTACTGGAGCTTTGCCATTACAGATCCAATTACAACGTAATGAACCATTAGGTGGATCGGGAAACGCTACCCCACGAAAGAACGCCAAATGATAGGCGTTGAAAAAGTCTTTAGCACGTTGTAGATAGTACGGTTCTTTGGTTGCCTGATACGCATAGATAGCACCAAGAATTGCTAAGGATTGTCCTTCTGTGGTTGCGTCACCGTCCGGTTGTGCCTCCCAGCCTGTTTCCGCTATAAAGTGCCTGTTGTTTGCTAAAACGTTTTGTGGGTTTAGTACAAAATGATCTGTTTTATTGTCATTAACTAAACCCGTATTACGTTCTAAAAATTTCCAATGCCCTTCAATCATCTGTTGGGCATTGCTGATATTTTGTTTTCTTATCATTCTTGTAGATCCGCCATTAGTAAGGAGCCGTACCAGGTACTCCCCCCATCGACAGTTAAGAATTGAATCACATCAATTGAGTTCTGAGTAAAGGTTAATACTGGTTCACGACCATAAGACCAAATAACATTAGAAGGCCATGAAATTTTATTTGCCCCTGTTCCCTGTGTTAAACACATAGTAATAGTTTGGCTATTTAAGTTGCTTCCACTGCCATTGATTACACTTAGTTGTGTTACTGCTGCGGTTAGTGTTGCTTTGAATACACGTTTACCATCAGACATATCAAGTTCTAAAGTATCTTCTACGTTATTTATTGTTAGAAGGTCTTGAGTGATAGTTACTTTGGTATCAATGTTCGCTTGTAGTGCGGCATCTTTAGCATCAATTTGTGCTTTTGAATACGTTCCCACATCGTTATAGTTCAAGGTTACGTTACTGTTAAGAGCATAACCGTTAATTGTAGTGATACGTAACGCAAACAATCCGTTACTTTCAGTACGGGAATATACATCACTAATATCTGCTGCTACCAATTGAATGTTAGTACCAGATAATGGCTTGTTATTGATTAAGAACGTCTTAGGCACATAAGTACTATTACTAAATGCCAATGATGCCATATCAGTAAGTTGTGTTGCCGTTAATGTAATATTAGAACTTAATGATAATCCATTAACAGTAACCGTTTTAGCAACAAAGGTATTATTAACCTGAGTCTGTGAATACACATCAAGAATATCTGCGGCTACTAAGTTCAACGCCGTTCCTGATAATGCGTGTCCGTTTAACTGGAATACTTTCGGAACTATGTTTGAATCAATGTAGGTCTTAGAGTAAACATCACTAATATCTGCTGCCACTAAAGTAATGTTGGCTGTAAGTGCTTTACCATTGACAGTACGTGTGATTGGTACGTAGTTACTGAGATCTGTAGCGGCTGCCGCACCAAGTTCTGTTAACGTTGGTTTATCGGCACTGGTGTAGACCTTGTACCATGCCCCGTTACTTGCTGTTGAGAAGTTACGAATGTTCAGTACTGGCGTACCGGTTTTGTTCATTACTAATTGGGTACCGTTAGAACCATCAAGGTTAGTGATACCCAACATATCAACACCTGTTGGTGCGTTGGCTGCTGCGATCTTAACGAATGAGTTACCATCACGGCCTTGATAGCTTGGGAACTCGTTACCGTTCGAACCAACGCCCCAATCACCACGATAAAGTTCAACTACAGATTCATCAAGAATACCTGCTGATACCTGGTTTTCTGGTGTGAATACGTATGAGCGGGTAACAACCTGATCCATATCTGACGTATCTGATACGCTGGATAAGTACCCGTTATAAAGCACATAGTTTACGGTTGTATCGTTTGAACCTTCATCAAGCATTTCTACTTTGACTTGTACTAACTGCTGAGAATCAACAGCAGAATCAAATACGGCGTTTTCACCTGGAACGTAGTTAACTTGAATAGTCATATCACCATATGAACTATCACCCGCTACTTTAGAGGTGTAAGTACTATCATATGTTTCTACAGTTGAAACAGAAGTTGATTCACTAAAACTTGGAAACGCTGAAAGGTTTTCAACTTGAACAAAAGTACGGGCATTTGGATCAACGTTGGTTGTATCGGTATTAATCCATACTGTAGTTAGATTCCCTAAAAATGTTTGAGCCATAATTATTCCCCATAGTGAATCGCCACGCGTTTAACAGACACCTCAGAGTCATTTAAGATGACTTAAAGAGAGGTGCCCATGAGCGGTAAGCGTTATCCTGAAGAGTTTAAAACTGAAGCAGTCAAACAGGTTGTTGATCGCGGTTATTCTGTTGCCAGCGTTGCAACACGTCTCGATATCACCACCCACAGCCTTTATGCCTGGATAAAGAAGTACGGTCCGGATTCTTCCACTAATAAAGAACAGTCAGATGCTCAGGCCGAGATCCGCCGTCTCCAGAAAGAGCTGAAACGGGTTACCGACGAACGGGACATATTAAAAAAAGCCGCGGCGTACTTCGCAAAGCTGTCCGACTGAGGTACGCCTTTATCCGTGACAACTCCTGTTGCTGGCCTGTTCGCCTGCTCTGTCGGGTGCTGGATGTTCATCCCAGTGGTTTTTACGCCTGGCTTCAGCAGCCGCATTCACAACGCCATCAGGCAGACCTGAGACTGACAGGACAGATTAAACAGTTCTGGCTGGAATCGGGATGCGTCTATGGTTATCGCAAAATCCATCTGGATCTGCGTGACAGCGGGCAACAGTGCGGAGTAAACAGAGTCTGGAGACTGATGAAACGTGTCGGAATAAAGGCTCAGGTCGGATACCGAAGCCCGCGGGCACGTAAAGGCGAGGCCAGTATCGTGTCACCCAACAGGCTCCAGCGACAGTTCAATCCGGATGCTCCTGATGAGCGTTGGGTAACGGACATAACCTACATCAGGACCCACGAAGGCTGGCTGTATCTTGCCGTTGTTGTTGATCTGTTCTCACGCAAAATTATCGGCTGGTCCATGCAATCCCGGATGACAAAGGACATTGTCCTGAACGCACTGCTGATGGCTGTATGGCGGCGTAATCCCGAAAAACAGGTGCTGGTTCATTCGGATCAGGGCAGTCAGTACACAAGCCATGAGTGGCAGTCGTTCCTGAAATCACACGGCCTGGAGGGTAGCATGAGCCGTCGCGGTAACTGCCATGATAATGCGGTTGCAGAAAGTTTTTTCCAGTTGTTGAAACGTGAACGGATAAAGAAAAAGATCTACGGAACGCGGGAAGAAGCCCGCAGTGATATTTTTGATTACATCGAAATGTTTTATAACAGTAAGCGTCGGCATGGTTCTAGCGAACAGATGTCACCGACAGAATATGAAAACCAGTATTATCAACGGCTCGGAAGTGTCTAGATTATCCGTGGCGATTCACAATCGCCAAACACAATAGCACCAGCGGCAACTTGAGTAGATTCAATAATACGTACTGAATCAGCTAGAATACCGTCACCCATATAGCCTTGTAGCAAGTACTTAGCAGCGGTGTTAGAACCATCTAGAGTAGTACGCAATACAGCAGCGGTAGTAGGATGTACAATAGCAACTACATTCTCAACACGGACATTAGCAGCAGCTAGAGTAGCTAGAGCACTAATAACATCGGTTTTGGTTAGAGCAGCAGTTAGGGTTACTTCTGGAGCCTTAGCAACAACATCAGCAAGAATTAGACGTTCTAGTTTTAGAGCAGCACCCTTAACCATCGCATCTTGAATATACTGTTCAGCAGTACTAGCAGATTTGATTAGAGTACGAGTTAGTTCAACAGAACCGGTAAAGATTTCTGGCTTTAGAGTGACCTTCTCAAAAGCGGCGTTATAAGATGGTGATGGAGCACCTTCAGTAACATAACCGAAGTTATCAGTGAAATCAGCAGATAGTTTAGGTAGAACTAGATTACCTTCACCTTCGAGATTTGCGAATACTTGTACAGGTAGAGTAGCAAATACTGACTGAGCACGTAGCACATCAATATAAGAATCTGCGTATACTTCTTTAACTAGAGCAGCACCGCCAACAGTAGTAGAAGTACGGACGAAATCACCCGCAGGGATTTCAGTTTTACCAGCAAAATTACCTTCACTTAGTGAACGAATTAGGCCATTTAATACGGATTTTTCCATTTTGATTTCCTTATCATGATTTGGATTTGTTTTTGTATTTAGTGTGCGTTTGAAGTCCTCAACTGAAATTCCATTTTCAATTGCTTCAGACACATCAATATTTAGAACTACGCCGATTGATTCCAATTCACGTTTACGTTCCACTTCTTCTGTAGAATCTTCTACTTCAGAATCATCAGTACTTTCTTGTACATCTTCGCGTTGTTCTTCAACGTCGGTTTTATTTATCATTTGTTCAAGCAAGTCTGGACGATTAGCCATTAGTGCTAATAGTTCTTCATCGCTCATACGTACTTCTTCAGATTCTTCTACTTCTTCTTGTTCAGTAATTTCTTCTTCAGATTCAACTTCAGTACTAACTACTTCTGATTCATCTTTGATTTCAGGTTCAGTACTTTCGATTTCGTTTTTATCTTCCATGATCATATCCTTCTGGTTGTCATCATTGTTATTTATCAATGAGCGACCAACTCCGGCGGATACATCGGCTGGCACTGTTACTAGTGATATTTCATATGGGGTAAAATGAGTTACATAGATAATGTTTCCTTCAATACGGTAATCATTAACTGTGTAACCAAAACTAATATGTGTTAATACACCTTCATTGATTTGTTCCCATTCTTTTTCCGAAGCATTGGAAATCTGTAATACAGCACGGCCTACCTTGTCTGAATCAATACGTGCCGCTAGTACTTTGCCAATCAAATGATCTCGGTCATGATTGAAAAGTACTGCCCCTGAATTGTTCAAACGCGATAGGTCTACATTTTCTGGATTACATAGAAGTACTTCGTTATATAACTTCCCTTCTATTTCACGTGCTACAGGAGTTTCAGAACAAAAAGCAACTTCAACGGTACGATTATCAGAATTAATCGCCGTTGGTAGGGTTAATTCCCTCGTCTGTTTTTTGATTTTCATCTAGAACTTCCTTGTTCATATTTTTCTCATTCTCTATTTCTTGAAGTACAACACGTGGATCACCACCCATTTCACTAATTACCTGTGTACGGGATTTCAAACCAGCATCAATAGCAGCTACTTCACATTGAATATCCTTCAATGGATCAAGTGAAATAGGTTTAGTAGGGATATAACGAGCACATACAAGATCATCGAAATCAGAAAAACTTAATTTCAACTTACTATTATTTAGCATTTCATTCTTTAACCAAGCTGTATAAATTGGCTTGAGTACTTTATTTATGAGTACATTAGTTCGAGTACTGAAAGTTGTAGCTTGTAGGCGTTCGGCAAGTTTCGCAGCACTAAATGACGCATCAGCAGTACTTCCCATTAGGGATTGCTTAGTGACATTTAAGCCCATTGAAATATTATCAAATAGTACATCTGTGAATTCTGCTATACCGTCAACACCATTACGGGGCTCAACCGATTTAACATCTTGATTAGCATTTAATTCAAAGATAGCACCAGGTTCTAAGTACTCGTTATAAATCGCTGTATCTTGTTCACCTTCATCTAGTGCTAATTCATTGTTACCGCCATTATTAGTAATGAATGTGGTTACACTGGCTGAGATTCGTTTAGCAAGTAATGCCGCTTCCTGGAAGTTCTTTAAGTCTGCTAAAACTTTAGTACTGGCAATTAGATCCGGTATACCGCGTTCCTGTGTGGCATCATCCATAACAAAGTAATGTAGGATTTCATTTGCTGGTACAACTTCATAACTAGTAGCATCATATGTATATGTTACTGGATTATATTTAGCGAAATAGTAGTTTACAGGTTGACGGTACTTGTTATATTCAATCCCATTACTGATATATCCATCTGCCAGTACTGCGTTATTCAACTGAGTCAAACGGGCAGAATCAATAATTTCAATCTTGATAGAACGGTTGAAATTATGAATACGTACAAACGCTTCACCATCGCGGCAGCGGTGTTTCTCTAGTACTTGTGCGAATAGATCAAAAGTCATTGAGCCATCAATAGAGAATTTACTAGCATCGTAAGCCCAACGATCAAATAGTTTTTCTAGTTGTTGGTTAATGGTATGTTTTGTTTCTTCATCAACATCAATATCTACTGATGGTTTTACATAGATACCATTACTGCCTACTACACCATCTACAGAAAGCATCATGTACTTACGTGCGATTGGGTTTACTAGTGTTGCGTCACGTGATTGATTACGCCATTCTGATAGATGCCATTTAATGATGTTATTAATACTTACTGAGTTAGTACCGACACCAAAGCCGAAAGCATTCACACCATTACTAGTTGTACGAATCTGGTTTAAATCACGTTGTAATGTTTTACCAACATGTTCACGGACTTCATTAGTTTTCTGTACTGGTTTTGGTTGTTCTGGTTGTTTTTTCTTAAACCACATTAGCGAGTACCCCAACGATCTGGATAGTTAGGATCTCGGAATACAGTCATACTCTTAAATGGTCTACTAGAACCAGATGTAGGTTGACCATTCATTTTAACCCATAGAGAATTAGCACGTTCAATATAACGAGCACGGATTGTTTCTAAGTTTGCTAATGACTCACTAACTAGAGTTTTATTATTAATTGTAATGCTGTAGTTAGCACCACCTTGTATTTTTGCTTCAATTACCGCTTCGATCTCTTCAATCATCTTACGAATACGTGCGTATTCTTCAGTATGTTTTGTTGGATCGATTACTTCACATTGGGAAGTACTGGCAATACCATTAGTAATAGTTGTACAGAATAGCTTTTCTGAAGCAACGTTAGTTTCAAAGGTAATAGTAAATGGTTGTTCACTATCACTATTACTGTTATCTAATGTAATTGAATTACCAGTACTGACATATGAAATAACGAAAAGTGTTTTAGCAGGAATTGTTACAAGATAATCATATGGGTTTGAAACCATATAAATCTTTTCTGGTAAAATTGCCATTGGATATCCTTATCATTTTACGTTTTTCCAAACCAGTTTGAACCCACACCAGTACGCCTAGAACGTCTGGTACTTTGGGTAGGTTGTGATTCTTCTGGTTTATTTATCTTTTGTGGTAATGATTTGGCTTTATGTTCGCGTAGTTTTCTAAACGGTTGCGTACCTAATTGTGATTGGGAATATACGATTGCGATCATTCCATAGACCAGACAATCTAGAGCCTCGTTTCTCTTCTGCCCTTTCTTTAGTCGCCATACTAATTTACCACCAGCAGGTTTTAACTCTTCGGCTGATAGTTGTTCAAAGTAATCTGATGGTAGAGTACTGGAAAAGCGTAATTGAATTGGTGCGTTCTCTGCTTCAGTACTGAGCATCAAGTTTAAAAGTTTACGAATAGTATTCTTTTGTTCATGAACATTTAGGATCTGTAGTTTATATCCGGCTTGTGTACTCTGTTTGAATAGGTCACTTGTAGTACTGCTAGAACCCTTAATAGGATGATACTTAGCCCAACGTGCGGTAAACTTCTTAACTGTATCTGTAGCGTTACCGTTCGAACTATCCACGAATACAGCAAGTGTAGGTACTATGCGACCGTCAACACTTCGGAAAGAGTCTGTACATAAATTTGTGTAATTGCCTGATTTTGATATGTTCAATCCAACATCAAAAGCAGGTTAATTTATGGACGAAAAACAGTTGCAGGCTCTGGCTAACGAACTGGCCAAAAATCTCAAAACCCCTGACGATCTCAACCAGTTCGATCGCCTGCTGAAGAAAATCAGCGTTGAGGCGGCTCTCAACGCCGAAATGTCCCACCATCTGGGCTACGATAAAAATCAGCCCAAACTGGGGGCTAATTCCCGTAACGGCTATTCCACAAAGACCGTTACCACCGGCGATGGCCCTCTGGAACTACGTACCCCACGCGATCGTGATGGCTCCTTCGAACCCCAACTGGTGAAGAAAAACCAGACCCGCATTACCGGCATGGATAACCAGATTTTATCGTTGTATGCCAAAGGGATGACCACACGCGAGATCGCCGCCGCGTTCAAAGAGTTGTATGACGCGGATGTCTCACCCGCGCTGGTCTCAAAGGTCACCGATGCGGTCATGGAGCAGGTTGTCGAATGGCAAAATCGTCCGCTGGATGCAGTCTATCCCATTGTTTATCTTGACTGTATCGTCCTGAAAGTCCGACAGGATAGTCGTGTCATCAATAAATCAGTGTTCCTGGCGCTGGGCATTAATATCGAAGGCCAGAAAGAGTTGCTGGGGATGTGGCTGGCCGAAAATGAAGGGGCGAAGTTCTGGCTGAATGTGCTGACAGAATTGAAGAATCGTGGCCTGAACGATATCCTCATTGCCTGCGTTGACGGCCTGAAAGGTTTCCCGGACGCCATCAACGCGGTGTATCCGGAGGCCCGCATCCAGCTGTGCATCGTGCATATGGTGCGCAACAGCCTGCGGTTCGTCTCCTGGAAGGACTACAAAGCCGTCACCCGCGACCTGAAAGCGATTTACCAGGCACCGACGGAAGAAGCAGGCCAGCAGGCGCTGGAAGCGTTCGCCGCAGCCTGGGACAGCCGCTATCCGCAGATAAGCCGAAGCTGGCAGGCAAACTGGGCCAACCTGGCGACGTTCTTCGCTTACCCGGCAGACATCCGCAAAGTCATCTACACCACCAACGCCATAGAATCACTGAACAGCGTGATCCGGCATGCTATCAAAAAGCGTAAGGTGTTCCCGACGGACGACGCGGTGAAAAAGGTGGTGTGGCTGGCAATCCAGGCGGCCTCACAGAAATGGACGATGCCGCTGAGGGACTGGCGTATGGCAATGAGCCGCTTTATTATCGAGTTCGGTGACCGCCTGGACGGTCACTTCTGAGAAAAGGCATTTACACAGAATCGTGTACAGGGTCTTCGGAAATCTTGACGGCAAAACTGATCTAAATCCTTCCATGCCTGTGATTCGATTTTAGTACAATCATGTCCATAGAAAAATTCATGACCAAGTACATAAATGTTCTTTTCATCAAATCCTAAAATACTGGCCTCGCACCTATCTAATTGTTGATCGACGCTTATACAAATTCCGAGTGTTGATTCTGGTATTCTATGTATATTAAATTCATCTTCACGTAATGATTCCAATCGAAGTATATCTAGTTCTTTTGCGTATTCATCTTCATAGGGTAATCCCAATTCATTATTATAAAATGTTTGAAGATTGAAATTATAAAGAGCATCGGCAAACTTACTAACCATTTCTGAAATAGTATTCAATGGGGAATACATACGCGAAATCTGATAGCCAACTACACCCGGATCACCATCAGTACTAGTAGCTATCCATCGACCGTTATCGATCATTTGGTGGCGTGTATGCTCGTCTATCTCTTCCTGACAATGAGGACAAATTAAACGGGTAGTTGTACTGTCTGGTATTGCTCTACCATTCTCAAGTTGTTTGAATTCAAATGCTACTTGCTCCCATTCAAAAGTATATTCATGACCGCAAGTGTGAGTAACAAACCAACGGCGTTTATCAGAGAGGTTATATTCACTGTTAATTAGATCATCTTTATATAATGGTGTACTTGAAATAACAACCAGAGCATCATCACCGAAAGTACTAGTACGTGCTTCTGCTAGTTTTATTGGTGAACCTTCTTCTGTAATAGAAACATTACTCACCTCATCCAATAGAACTACACGACATGTAATACCGCGTAGGTTTCCTGGTGTATTGAGGTTTAGCCAGTACACAAAAGTACCGTTTATCATTTGTGTTTGCTTCGCGTTGTTCGCGGCGTTCTTATCATTCTTGTCTGTTACTAATGGGCTTAGTACTTCACTAGTTTCAATAGCTGGTAGAAATTTACCATCCTTGAATTTCTTCACTTCAGATTCAGAAGAACTACCAAAAGCAAAATTACATGGATCATTTGCCATTAGGTTAAATGCTATGGATTGTAAAACAGTGGTTTTTAAAAGCTGACTACATGACTGTAGAATGATCTTTTTAGTACTTCTATGTTGTGCTATATCCATTGGTTCACGTTGAAAGGAAAACGGAACCCAATCAAGCCCCATATTCGGCCCGTCAACAAACTTAACTACACCATTACTGATCCATTGGCTCGTTTTCTGTATCTTCGGTGGCTGTATCGTCGGCAGTACTTTCATCAGTACTTGCGTTAATTTCTTCTTGTTCGTTTCCATCTTCTAATATTTCTTCATCCGTGGGTAACTCAAATTCCATACTTCCTAGCTGGAATAAAGTACTATCAATATGTTGTTTTAATATATCTCGTAAATCTTTCGCGTCTGTCTGTGCGAATAACTCTAGGTATGTTTTACTAGGGATAGCTCTCATTGCTGTTTTAACTTGAAATAGGTATTCAGTTAGTACTTGTTCAAGATATTCAGTGCTAACTACCGTTCCATGTTTCACCTGTAATTCAAGTTCAGATAATGCCGCTTCTGCTTTTAGTTTACGTAGGCGTTCTTGATCTATTTGTTCGCGTGTATCGGTATTACGTAATGGTAGAATTACATTCTGTACTATCCATGCTCGTGTATCAGCTTCTTCAGTACCTTGACCAATTGGCATACCCTGTGCTTTCCATTCTCGTACTGTTGATTCGTTGTACCCGTACTGCTTCGCAAGCTGATTCATGCTAATGTTCTTATTCATCTGTATAACGTTTCGCCTCTTTATTATTTTTTCACATATATTTAAAACAAAGTGCGTCGAAATCTACGCGGTGTTTTAAGGTTCAAAGAGAACCTAAATGAAAAAGGTTCTCATATTGTCGAGTTATTTTTGTTCTCTGAATTGATTGATCAATAGAGCAATTCGATAGTTATCTATAGGTCTACTGTTCAGTGATTCATCTTGTATTAATTCCTGAGTCAAGCACTGGAGATAGTCGAGGTGTACACGCTCTGAGCCTTTGTAATTTTCTATTGTGTTCCAGTCATAAACCCATCTACCGATTGTGTAGCTGTGTTGGTGATTCACTGTGATGTATTTATAGCTGAGTACTAAACGGTGTTGGTTGATGAATAGCTTGTATGATTCATCAAACGTGATATGAGCGTTAATTAGCTTATCTGAACGGGAATACTCATAACCTGTATAAGTACCGTCTATGATGCTTGTAGAGCCTTGAGGGAAGTGTAATGTGATGTTCATAGGTATACCCCATAGTTATTGTCTATAGGGTATTTACTATGGTGTTAGATAAGGTTGTTATCTTGTCGAACGGTACTGAACGGTATAGATAGCCTTGAACCGCAGTTACTCCAGCATCGCGTAGTACTGGTAGCTCTTGCCGCTGCTCTACTCCCTCTACGATTACATAGGGGCAATAGTTCATGATGTTCTTCATCAGTACGTTGAATGTTGGTTTCTGTACTTCCTCACGGTAGAACGCCCTATCGATTTTTACCGCTTCATAGCATCCAGTAGTTAACGCCGCAACGTTAGCCCGACCGGAACCAAGATCATCAAGGAACAAGCGATAGCCTACGTTTAACATTGTTCGTAACACCGGATGATCTATACCCAATTCCAACCCTTCAAAGTCTTCTGAGATCTCCAACCTGACAAACTCCAGCTTATCCAGTAAGTGAGTTATACCACTGTCATATACACATAGCCGTGCCTGTAAGGTATCAACATTAACGGTACAGAAAAGCCGGTGATCCCTGAACCATGAAGCACGTAATTCTATGGCCTGTAGTTGTCGTGTGAGTAGTTCCCTCTTCCTTTCATTATCCATAGCCATGATGAAGTACTTACTGTTCAGTACAGGCAAGTCCTGGCAATGGAAACGGGTTAACAATTCACAACCAACCAGTTGGCCTGAAGTTGTCATGATCGGCTCTGCTATAAAGCTAGTTATTATCATCACATTGATCTCTTTAATCGATTTATACTCTATTATTGATCGCTCAAATCTATTAGTATAGAAACTATTCGCCTAAAGAAAATCATTTAACTTATTGAATATGATCGTTTTTATTGAATTTTTAGCGTTTCGTCTTGTTCTTCAGTATTACACTGTATAAATTTACAGTATCTAACGGTTAGTGGAGGGCTTAGAAATGGGCAATAAGAACGGTTACGATCCATCCATACGTAGAGGTGTTCATCAGTTCTCACACGCTGGGGTTTGGTTCACGGTCTGTTATCGGGGAAGTATTCTTGAACAATTCGAGTTGGTGATCGGGTGATATTTGAAGGTTCTGTAGGTGGGGTGTTCTGGCTGGGAACGGTTGAAAGGGATTGTTTTGTACTGATTAGCGAGACACCCTTTAACAAGGTGTTGGATGCTCTAGTTTATCTACATGCTGAACGCCGAGTGGTTGAACAACATGCTGATGATTGGTCCTGTGGGCAAGAAGAACTGCCATTCTAAAAAATGCCCCTACACATTGACGGCCCCATTGAGTAGGACAGTTCATGTTATTGGGGCATATTCAATTACTTAATAAGTATTGTGTAAAATCTTCTTGTTTGTACTACTGCGACAATAAAGCACCCAATAGCAAAGCATATTTTCATACCATCTTCTATTGGGTGTACATTTAATACATTTCTAATTATAAAGTTGAACACTGAAAGCGTTACAAACCAATACAGTAGGAAATACAAAAATGAAAACAGGCGGCAAAGTATATTGCTACTTTTAATATCAAAAATCTTTGCTGTCAGTTTTGTTAATGGTGAGAAAAGCATCGCGATAAAACCAGGTATTATAGTAATTAGAAATATCGCAACAAACATCAAAGGCACTTTTACATATTCATTGCCATTTGGACCAATTATAATAATCAAACCAGTGACAGCCGTGATCAGCCCACCAGTCAATAGTTCTTTCGTTCCCTCGAACATCTCAGAGATATTTTCAACAGTAATTTTCATTTTACCACTCTTCACTATAGGCAAGTTCTGAATGATAATATCATTTACAAATTGAAAAAGCCCTGTAGATTCACATCATAAAGGGCTTAGTACTGAAATTTTCAGATTACTTCGCTACTACCTGCCAGCGTCCACCAGGCTTTGTAATCTCATACTGGTATTGATCATCACACCATACATCTATACGGCCTGAGAAGTTCGCATTGCTAAACCTAGTGACTTTATCGCATGTGTAATCACGCTGGATAAGAGCCTGAGCGAAATCCTTAGCGTCCTGTAACTCTTGATTGGTGAGCTGGGTAGACGGTTCTTCGTGCTGTGCTTCATGCTTAACATCTCCACCTGAGATTTTGAAATACAAAGCGATGAGCACCAATAAAACTACAATAATTTTCCCCATTAGTAACCCTTGTGAACTATCTGGAATACAAGAGGTTGTTTCAACATCCTCTAAGTCACAATGGGTAGTATCGGCCTTATGTAGAATTTCTTTACTTACATGTAAACTGAAGGGGGAGTAACAGTACTGAGGGCTGTTGTATGGTAGCTTCACGCCACACCCACACCTTCAACAAACCTACCCATAGTGGGGGGCGTGAGGTTATGAGTGTACTTTAGGTATGATATAGAAGTAAAGCCATATAAGATTATCGATAAGTTTTTTTAAAGTTAATCCAAAAGCTCAATGCCCTTACCAAGTAGTAAAGGCATTGAGAAAATTAATAGCTAAGCTGTTTTATCTCTGTTGGTGAGATTGGATACTGATATTCAGGAATAATCATTCTACAAAACATATCAAATCTTGTAAGATGTTCCTTAACCTGGTCGATTGGAACGCCAATATTGCGTAATGAATTGATAAGAATATCATTGTCAAAGTCGGGTCTTCCATAATACGCACATTTATTATCAATGATGTGATTATAGAACTGTAGTACATCATTATAAGTTTGAATTTCAGTATCAGTTTTATAATCAAATGATTTTATTGACATGTTTCCATCAATGCTTTCAATGCTGACTCGTAAACTATCGAAATATAAAAAAGCACTACGGAATTCACTCTGAGGCATTTCTATATTTTGGTCTGTGATATGAATGAAACTCTCCGCTCTCAGCTCAAGTAGATTAGAAAAAAGATCACCCTTATCTATTGTTACTAAACCATCAGTACGTGTATAGACGCCATCCTCAAAATGATAATAGTAATATTTTTCATTATCAACTAACTTATAAAAACCAGTAATATCATCTTTCATGCGAAAGATTACACCATCCACTAATTCTATAGCAGAATAGTCACATTTATTATAATTCATTTTTCTTCCTTAACTAGGGTACGTAGAACATAATATAGTCTATATATGAAATGTCGGGATACACCTGTGGATTCGTTAGTAAAACCTCATGTGAACTAAGGATAGTCCGGGCTAACTGAGTAAAAGAATCATCGCTGCTTTCACTCAAGCGATATATCTCATATATACCATTATCAAGGGGCAGAATTTTATAGCACATAACGATTCTAGATATTAATTTGTCAGCCTTATATAGTCATATATTAGTCATAGCGAAGTGCCAGACTTTCAATATCGATTAATTTACAAGAGTTAAACAAGTAACCTTGTACACCCCATACCTCTAAACGTCTAGCTAGTTCAAGTTGTTCATCTGTCTCTACGCCCTCAAAGACGATTTTATTACATTTATTTTTATAGAGTATCAAACCTTTGAATGGCTGTTCTTTCTTGGCTTCCCGCCAGAAGTATTCACGATCAATCTTAATCAATTCATACTGAGAAGCATCAACCATGCTTATATCACAATATCCTGCTCCCAAATCATCCAGCCATACCTTACCAAATCTAGTACATAGTGCTTCTATTAGTTTAGTACGGGTGTGTAGTTCACATGTTGCTAGACTCTCTGAAATTTCAAGCCGCACATAATTCATACCCTTTAATAGGCAATCTTCTTCAGGTGTGCGATTGATACATTCAATCATATCCCTGTTAACATTAAGACTACACAACAGATTGTTCTTTGTGAAGAAATCATTTTTTTCTTTGATAGCAGTGACTTGCTCTCTGAGTAACAAACATCTTTCTTCATTGCTCATGCTCTGAATGACAGTATCCGGCGGGTAAAACTTACCATACTGATCTTGGAAGCGAGTTAATATTTCAACCCCTCTTAACCTCATTGAAACTGGGTCTACTAATGGCTCCACTATGAAAAACTGCTTCATATCAATCACTTCCCCGTCTTGAAGTATTGTAAGTAATCTAAATGAGAATAAGTTAATAAATTTTATTAGTTAGCGAGCTATACCTATAAACATACCTGTTATCTACATGTTTTCAAGGTTTCGAATGTAAATTGTGTACTTGTCTCCAATATCCGGTTTTCAGAGGGTTTAATATTTTATTTCAATCATTTACGTAAGTATCATCTTTCCTAATGATTTCTTAATGTTAATCGGTGCTAATAAAGTCACAAATAGACCATAAAGGTTATATGGGATTATCTGGTGATTCTACCTTTAGATGATCAGATAAGATATTAATTACTCGGATTATTGTACCTAACTCTTAGTTAACTAATGATTGTTGGAAGTATACTGCCTCATCATCTGATAAGTCCATAGTTCTGGTAGTACTGTACCAGTAGTAGATTAATTAATAGTAATGGCTTAAACAGCCCGATAACCCGACAAGGGCAAAGCCCGCGTAGTTACTCCAAAAGACGGCTGACCCCAAACAGTATAGGTTTTCACTTCCTTCAGTAGTCGATAGACAAAAACAAAAGACGTGGCGTTCTTCGAGTGACTAGCGAGAAAACGCAAGTTTACGATCTTATCTTTTTGGTTTTACAGAGACTAACGAGCAAAGCGAGTTAGGCTCTATGATACTGAATAGACAAGTAAGTCATTTACTTTAAAGTGTATATTATATTAAGTTACGGGAATCAATATGTGGTATGTAACCCATTGATTTAACTACTATATGTTGTGGCATCAACCGTATTTTACTCATAATAACCGTATTTTCGACGTATACAATACGGTTATAGTTACGGTTATTATTTACATATAAATCAATTACTTATTCATTGCTACTAGTCGTTCAATTAAGGTAATAAGATCCGCACCTTCATCTTTTAGCAGTTCAACTAGTGCTACATGTTCTTCTGTTACGGTTTTCTTTGGTTTGTATTGCTTCATTCTATTAAGGGATTTCCCTTCCTTTACTAGTACTTCAAACGCCTGTGATACTAGGGTTGCTATGCGTTTGTACTTTTCACGCGATGATTTACTATCTGGATAGTTTTGATTTTTATTCTGTCTGAATAGTTTTAGATGTTCAAATACCATAACTTCACTGAATTCAGGAGCATTCTTTACTATCGCAAATACATCTTCTTCCGGTACACGGTTTTTACCTAGAAAAGTACTTTCCTGGATTATTCCACGCATTACTTCTTTTGCTTCACTAGATAGTGAATTAAAGCTAATGAAACGTAGTTCATTCTGGATCATTTGATTATTGTGTATTGTTTCTTTTCTCGCCATTATAATTCCCCCTTAATATGGGGCTGTCACTCCTACATGATAGCCCCTAAGTTATTATGCTTGTTTGATAATTCTTGTGTAACTATGTCGTGTAGTATTTCGGTTCCATAGTTGATTGAAGTAGGATGTAATCCCAATGTATGAGTACTTTCCAGTATTCCACGCATCAATAATTTGTACTTTCTCTTCTTCGGTGAATCTATTCCAGCTACGTTTATTTTTCGCTTTTGCCATATTCTCTTTTTGTGTAATCCATTGTAGGTTATCCACGTGATTGTTTAGAGGATTACCATCAATATGATCAACAACTAATTTCAATGATTCATCACGTTCAATAAAAGTTTCTGCGATTAGTCGATGAACTTCTACAGTTCTACTATCACCACCTTTGACAGATAGTGTTACTTTGTAGTACCCATTAGATTTTGAAGGGGTTAGCTTTAGTAGTGTTTCTGTCTTAGTATTGAATACATCACCTTCATTACTTACTACATAATATTCATATTTCGTTTCTTTCCATATTTTCATATATAACTTCCATATTACCCGCGTTACTTCCTGTAATCGCGTTTCTACTTATTGTGTGGTTAGTAGACAACCAATTAATTACTTACTGTTTAGTACAATGTACTGATCAATTAAGTAACCTACAGCAGAAGATAGAGTACCTTTTGATACCTTACCTTCATCAATCAATTTTTTTAGTACTTCAACCTGTGAATTAGATAAACGTGCGGTTATTACGTTATCTTTTCTATCCTTAGATTTATTATTCTTCATTTAATTAACTCATGTGATTTGTATACGTATACGTTATTTATCCCAAGCAAAAAAGATAGCCCTTTTAGGGGGCTATACTTTAGCAATATAGGAGAATTATAATGTTACCATCTATTTAGTCTCTGATGGCTGGAGAAATGGAATTATGCTTCGCAGTTCGGCTAGGTGAACATTTTCGATCACTCAGAAAGCCACATCAATATTATAGGACATTTTTTGCGTCTGTCCCAAATATTTTATAGATACCTACATTATACCGTGAAAAAATCACCCGTTCCAAAATTCTTAGGACTTTTTCTTTCGTAATTTATCAGTACTTTTATTTATGTGTTGTCTTACGTGACGTTCTACAAATGGTATCTTTAGTGGAAGTGCTAGTACTGTGAGAATCATAAACATCAATACTAGTATTGTGTAGATTGGGAAAAGAAAGATTTCAATTAATGGCTTTAGCATGTATACGCCTCCTGTATTGTATACATTTATTTATATAAAGAGGCGTAATCATGTGAGTTATTGTAATAGAAGTACTGATATGAACATACCAGGTTGGAACATTTCAATACTATAGCCCCTGAATCTTTTCAGGGGCTATAAGAAGGTAATGTACCTTCAACCGTCGGCAAACGGTAGAGGCGGCAACCTCTACCTTTCACCAACAGGAGTTTTGGCTTGATTGGTATTATATCAAATAGAAGGTTTTTTCACCAAGAAAAATCTCACATCGCCTAATATCAGTCACCCTCACGAATCACTTAACGCAAATCTTTGCTGTGACGCGTTTTGAGAGGCTCTATTACAAACCCACACCAACGCATTACCATATACGAAAAAGCCCCGCATACGAACGTACACGAGGCCAAAATTAAACTTAAAACGTAAAATCTTGTTTTTAAAATAATCAAATACTTATCGGAAAGTTAGATAGTCTGCCTTGCGATTTATGATGGCTTGACTATTCAACGTTATAAATAGTTAGCTTTACTAGTGTTGTTCAAACATAAATACACCCTGCTAATACCATCAAATACTAGCAGGGCAAAAAAATGTATCGTATTTCGCTTACGTCCCATGACAACTATCATCAAAGTACTGCTAACTACTCAACTGATACTACATTATTATTATTGTCAATTTAACTATAGACTACTTTCAAGTGCATCACTATGTACTTTGGAAGTAACGTTAGATTTATCACAAAAATACATGTAACGATTGTTAGTTACATTTTTAAAAGAGAAATACTATCATTACTCAACTTTGTATTTTTCAAAAAATCTTCACGGCTGAAGCAAGATTCTAAAATCGCATTTTTGATGGCTCTGCTGACGTTACAAGTCAATTAAGAGGTTTCTTTCGTTTTATGTTTAGGATACTCGTTACTTAGTGAATAAGAAACTCATATTGTTTCGCATCCAAACACCTACGGCATCACATCGATCTACAGCATCTACATAGTTCAGCAATAGCGAATAATCAATGATTGTAAGATCTTCTTTAGTCTGCTGAAAACGGATCTCACCATCTTTAACACTAATTACGAAAGATGGTGTGTAATAGAATTTAGCACCATCAACATTTTCAATGATCACCTCACTGATTAACTTTTGTTCTTTCTTCTTATTCTCTATAAAAAGGACATGCCTTTTCAGCTCGTTCTGCTTGTAGATAATGTCAATTGTGTAAAAATTGCCGTTACGCTTTAGACGAATATTAGAAACAATCTTGTTAAGTTCATTCTCATAACGTGTGCGTATGTCGACGTTATTCACATTATATAATTCAGTAACGTTAACATCCTGTAGTACTGGTAAATCTACTTGTACTGTAGCTAATGAAGCCTGACGTGCTAATAACTGTTCTAATTCTAACTTGGCATCATCCAATTCTTCCCGCATTTCAAAAGAGACAGCTTTACCAGCACTTTTACGCCGTTCAATACCATTTTCATAGTTAGTGATCTGATCCTTAACTTGATCAATTTGAATACGTATCACTTCAATTTCAGGATTGAATTCTTGTTCTTTAATCACAGTGTTTAGATCCATGCCTAATAAATGCTCTACTACAAAACGCTCTACTGTTTCATAGGTCATAGCTTTATTTTCGCAAAGTCCATCACGTTCATTGAGGCAACGAATGTATCTATATTCCTCGATTTTTGGATCGCCTTTCTTTGGTGTACGTTTAGCACGAACCACATTATGATACATTGGCCCGCCGCATTCAGTACAACGAGCGATACCACTAAACAAATTACTTTTAATCAGTACTTCTTCCTGTCCGTCTTTCTTCACGGTAACACGTCCAGCATTAGGACGACGAGACTTTAGCAATTCCTGTACTAATTCAAATTCTTCTTCATTAATCACTACAGGGTACACGTCCATATCGTACTTTTTCTGAGTTACTGGATTTTCAATATCATCATGGTTACGGATGATTTCTGAAATGAAAATCTTACCAGTTACACGGCGATTAGTAAGAATCTTATGAACAAGTTCACCAGTCCACGGACGATTAAATTTATATTGCTCACCTTCTTTCGTTTGAAGTTGTTTAGCAATCGTGGGGCATCCCATGCCAGTTTGATAAAGAGCAAATATCTCTTTAACTACTGCCGCTTTATGATTAAGCACATACTTATCATTTTCTACTTCGATCCATTGAGGACGTTTATTAGTTACTATAGTACCTTTGTTGAATGCTTGTTCGCGTTTCTTCGCCCACCCTTTACGAATACGATCACTTTTATACTTAGATTCATCATATGCCCGTTGAGCATTCATCATTACAAAAGGTAGATCTTTAGAATTACTACGGCTGATAACTATGTTAGCCATTACATCATGAATAGCTACGTTATGTGCCATTAGAGCATTGATGTAACCCATCACATCAAACGGGTTCTGGCGGCTAAAGCGGTCTATAGATTCCACTACCAATATAGAACTATCCCACATACCATTACGTACTTGTTCCATCCATGCCCCTAACTCACCCTCAGAGATGTTTAAACCCTTAAAGGCTGAGACACCTTGATCCGATAGTACTACTGGGGCTGGATCATCCATTTCCGCACAAATGCCAGTACGCTCTAAGTAGCCTTCTAATAGTTCAGCTTGGCGTGCGATACCTGACCCGTCGAGCTGCTGATCCGAGCTAACACGATGATACACAAATACTTTTTTCATGTTAAACCTTCTAATTTTTGTTTGTATAAGCATAACACATTTGTATGATTATCAGGCAAAAAAGGTTTTAGAATCCGACCCGCTGCCGGTTCCCCAGGCGCTGCAGCTGATCGATCTGCTGGATGAGCATGCCGTTCACGGCCTGATGTATGTGGATAACGCAATGGTCTACGAGCGCCCTACCGGCCACGTGGTGCGCACCAGCAACTGGGCGTTGTCCCTGCCTGAAGCGCAGCGTCCGGTCTTTACCCAGGTTTCCTCCCTGCGTCAGGCCGCCCAGGACGTTGAGGCAATCTGGAAATTCGCCCTGACCGATGAAGACACCACCAAACTGAATACCTTCGCAAAACACGTGGAACAAACGCTGGGTCTGGAGTGCGAATGGTCCTGGCATGACCAGGTGGACATTGCCCGCAAAGGCAACAGCAAAGGCAAGCGCCTGACGCAGTATGTAGAATCTCAGGGCGGGTCGATGCGTGACGTGATCGCCTTCGGCGACAACTACAACGACATCAGCATGCTGGAAGCCGCCGGTACCGGCGTGGCGATGGGCAATGCCGACGACGCGGTGAAAGCCCGCGCCAACGTGGTGATTGGTGACAACACCACCGACAGCATCGCACAGTACATTTACACCCACCTGCTGTAATCAGGCGGTGATCGAGACGCTCTTAATTTGCGCGTAAAGCCACAGGCCGGGTTTGATCCCTAACTCATCCCTCGCCCACGGGCTGATGCGCGCCCAGAGCGTCCTGCTGCCGACTTCAAGCTTCACTTCCACCTGCCCGTTATCATCAAAACACTCCGCGACTTTGGCGCGCAGAATATTTCGAATACTGGTTTGCAGCGGCGGCTGCAGCACCAGCGAGACGTCCGACGCCTGGATGCGAATTCTCAGCGCGGACTGTAGCGGTTTGTCGATCTTATTGACCCAAAGATGCTGGTCGCCCAGCGCCAGGGCGGTCATCGCGTAGTGCGGATGGTGTTCCAGAACGCTCACTTTAAGAATGCTGCTCTGCTGTTCCCTGGGTAACCACGGGTGCATTACGCTGCTGCCCCACACCTCTTCCAGGTTGCCGAACGCCTTCACGCTGCCCTCTTCCAGCACCAGCACCCTGTCGGCGAGATGCAGGATCTCATCCAGCGAATGACTAACGTAGAGCATCGGAATATTAATTTCCCGGGTCAGGCGCTGTAGATAAGGCAGAAGTTCCCGTTTACGCGGAATATCGAGCGAGGCCAGCGGTTCGTCGAGCAGCAGCAGCTCGGGGGCGGTCAGCAACGCGCGGCCAATGGCCACGCGCTGTTTTTCTCCGCCGGAGAGCGACGATGGCAGCCTGTCGAGCAGAGGCTCAATGCCTAAAAGCGTCACCAGCTTATCAAACTGTCCGGCCATGCTTTTCGCCATGCCGTAACGCAGGTTGCCGCGCACGCTATAGTGCGGGAATAAGCGCGCGTCCTGGAAAACATAGCCAATGCGGCGTTTATCCGGCGTGAGATAAACCTTGTTTTCCACGTCGTTTAAGACGCGGTTATTCAATACAATCCGTCCTGACTGCGGCCGCGTCAGACCACTGATAGCATTTATCAGCGACGTTTTTCCCGCTCCCGAGACGCCGAAGATGGCAGTGATACCGCTTGCCGGCAGCGTATCGTTAAGCGTCAGGGTATGGTTTCCCAGCGTCTGGGTGAAATGGAGTTCCAGCATGCTTATTTCCCCATCCGCTGACGGCTGAGCCGCGCCAGCCATTCAGACACCATTAGCGATGCCAGCGCCAGCACAATTGAAATAATACACAGCCGCGCCGCCGCGCCTTCACCGCCCGGCGTTTGAATCAGAGTATACATTGCCGACGGGATGGTTCGCGTCTCGCCGGGGATGTTCGACACAAACGTGATGGTCGCGCCAAACTCGCCCAGCGAGCGGGCGAAGGCCAGCACCGTCCCGACAATAATGCCCGGTAGCGTAAGCGGGAGCGTGATGGTGAAAAAGACGCGCCAGCGCCCTGCGCCCAGCGTGCGGGCCGCCTGTTCGAGCTTCATGTCCACGCCTTCCAGCGCGAGGCGGATCGCCCTCACCATCAGCGGGAATGACATCACCGCCGCCGCCAGTACCGCACCGTGCCAGCTAAACGCAAACGTCAGCCCAAACCAGTCGTAGAGCTTCTCGCCGATAAAACCGCGTCGCCCCATCGAAATCAGCAGCAGGTAACCGACCACCACGGGCGGCAAAACGAGCGGAAGATGCAGCACGCTGTCGAGCAGCGTTTTGCCGGGAAACTGACAGCGAACCAGTAGCCAGGCAAAGAAGATCCCAAAGGGCAAGCTCAGCGCAACCGCCAGGGAAGAGACTTTAAGGCTCAGCAGAACAGCCTGCCATTCAGGATCGGTCAATATCATCAGTGAGTCGTAAATCCATAGCGTTTAAAGATTGCGGACGCCTCCGGCCCTTTAAGGTAATCGCGGAAGGCCGTCACGGCCGCATTTTTATGTCCATCAACAATCGCAACAGGATATTCCACTTTCTTATGGGAGTCTTCCGGGAACGTTGCCACCACTTTCACACCCTTACTGGCAACGGCATCAGAGCCATACACAATGCCCAGCGGAGCTTCATTGCGCTCTACCAGCGCCAGCGCGCCGCGCACATCTTCCGCCGGGGCCAGCTTCGGTGACAATGTCTCCCATGCACCCAGCTTTTGCAGCGCTTCTTTGGCATAAATCCCGGCCGGAACGTGCTCCGGGTCGCCCACCGCCAGACGGCCACCGTTCAGCAGTCTCGTCCAGTTGGTCTGTTTGTTGATGGTGAAGTCTGCCTGCACGCTGGCTTTTGGCGCCACGACAACCAGGCTATTGCCCAGCAGCGTTTCGCGGGTTGTCGCATCAATCGCTTTTTTCTCCGCCGCGTAATCCATCCACTTCTGGTCAGCCGAGATGAACAGATCCGCCGGTGCGCCCGCTTCTATCTGGCGCGCCAGCGTAGAGGAAGAGGCAAACGAGGAGACCACCTCGACGTTTTTCTCTTTTTTATACGCCGCCGCGATGTCCTGCAGCGCGTTGGTCAGCGACGCCGCCGCAAAGACCGTAATTTTACCTTCGTCCGCCAGCGCGTGTCCGGTAAGTGAAAGCGTCAGCGTTGCCCCTGCGAAAAGGCGTACCCATGAACGTGCCATTTGTAACTCCTGTGAGTAGCGTTATATACATATTAATATAACGGTAACGTCAGGGAGATCCCAGCGTTTAATCGTACCGCTGAAGGGGTAAATCGGGGTGATGCGTTAAATAATATCGGCGTAGACGGGAAAATCTTGAGAGCAAAACGCCCGGACTCGCCGGGCGTTTTGTAGGGAATCAATGCTGCTTTTTAGCCTGGTCTTTGTGACCAATGTTCGAAAAGACGTTGAACACTTCACCCAGGCCGTAGATGGCACCGAGGATGATGGCCATCACTACTGGTACCATGATCACGGCGAATACCAGACTTTTCAACAACTCTAACATGGTTTTCTCCAGATATTGTGAATAGCTCATTCTACCTTTTCAAGTGAGAAAAACATCCCCTTTTGTGCGGTACCCTTTGCGCCCTGCACCATTTAGGCCACAATACTCTTTTTGCCAGGACACTGTTATGCAGGCCGAAATTCTTCTCACACTCCGACTTCAGCAAAAGCTTTTCGCCGATCCGCGACGTATCGCCCTGCTTAAACAAATAGAACAAACGGGCTCGATTAGCCAGGGGGCGAAAAACGCGGGCATCAGCTACAAAAGTGCCTGGGACGCCATCAACGAAATGAACACCCTGAGCGAACACCCGCTGGTGGACAGAGCCACGGGCGGCAAAGGCGGCGGCGGTGCGATCGTGACGCGCTATGGCCAGCGCCTTATTCAGCTTTACGATCTGCTGGCCCAGATCCAGCAAAAGGCGTTCGATGTGTTGAGCGACGACGATAACGTTCCGCTGGACAGTCTGCTGGCCGCCATTTCCCGCTTCTCGCTACAAACCAGCGCCCGCAACCAGTGGTTTGGAACGGTGACGGCGCGCGACAATCTCCAGGTACAGCAGCATATTGAGATCCTGCTTGCCGATGGCACCACTCGTCTGAAGGCCGCCATAACGGCGCAAAGCGCGGAACGTCTTGAGCTGGATGAAGGTAAAGAGGTGCTGGTTCTGCTGAAAGCGCCGTGGGTCAATATTACGCGCGATCCCGACGCCGCAAAGGCGGCCGATAACCAGCTCCAGGGCGCAATTAGCCATATCAAACGCGGCCAGGCGCAGTGCGAAGTGCTAATGACCCTGGCAGATGGGCAGCCGCTTTGCGCGACCATACCGCTCAGCGAGTCGGACGGTTTAGAAGAAGGTGCTGCCGTCACCGCGTATTTCAACGCGGACCGGGTGATTATCGCCACTTTGTGCTGAGCGCATTGACAATCGTACCGACAGTGCGTATCCCTGATATCTGATGCTGCAAAAACAGGGATAAACCATGTTATCATTGCATATTTCGCAAGGCACGTTTCGTCTTAGCGATACCCGAACGCTGACGATTGCTGATTTGACGATACGCGCGGGTGAAAGCTGGGCGTTTGTCGGCACTAACGGCAGCGGTAAATCCGCGCTGGCCCGCGCGCTGGCCGGCGAGCTCCCCCTCCTCAAGGGCGAATACCAGAGCGACTTTACGCGCCTGACGCGCCTGTCATTTGAACAACTGCAAAAGCTGGTAAGCGAGGAGTGGCAGCGCAATAACACTGATTTACTCAGCCCAGGCGAAGAAGATACCGGCCGTACGACGGCGGAAATTATTCAGGATGAGGTGAAAGATCCCGCCCGCTGTCAGCGCCTGGCAGAACGGTTCGGTATCACCGCCCTGCTCAACCGACGCTTCAAATACCTTTCTACCGGCGAGACGCGAAAAACGCTGCTTTGCCAGGCGCTGATGAGCGAGCCCGAGCTGCTTATCCTCGACGAACCGTTTGACGGCCTTGACGTGCAGTCCCGCGCGCAGCTGGCGTCCCTGCTGGAGTCGCTTAATCAGCAGGGATATACCCTGGTTTTGGTGCTTAACCGCTTCGATGAAATTCCGGACTTTATTCAGCACGCGGGCGTACTGGCCGACTGTAACCTGACCGAGACCGGTGAAAAAACAGCGCTGCTCAAGCAGGCGCTGATTGCCCAGCTCGCGCACAGCGAACAGCTCGACGGAATTACCCTTCCGGAACCTGACGCCCCTTCGGCCCGCCATGCGCTCGATCCCCACCAGCCGCGCATCGTACTGCGAGATGGGATTGTCTCTTATGACGATCGCCCGATCCTCAACCGTCTTAGCTGGACGGTCAATCCCGGCGAACACTGGCAGATTGTCGGCCCTAACGGCGCGGGGAAATCCACGCTGCTGAGCCTGATCACCGGCGATCACCCGCAGGGCTATAGCAACGATCTGACGCTGTTTGGTCGGCGTCGCGGCAGCGGCGAAACCATCTGGGATATAAAAAAACATATCGGCTATGTCAGCAGCAGCCTGCATCTGGATTACCGGGTCAGTACCACGGTACGCAACGTGATCCTTTCCGGATATTTTGATTCCATCGGTATTTATCAGGCGGTATCGGACAAACAGCACAAGCTGGCCCAGCAGTGGCTGGACATTCTGGGCATGGACAACCGGGTCGCTGACGCGGCGTTTCATAGTCTGTCGTGGGGGCAGCAGCGTCTGGCGCTGATCGTTCGCGCGCTGGTGAAACACCCTACGCTGCTGATCCTCGACGAACCGCTGCAGGGACTCGATCCGCTGAATCGACAGCTTATCCGCCGCTTTGTGGACGTGCTGATTAGCGAAGGTGATACGCAGCTGCTGTTCGTTTCACATCACGCCGAAGATGCCCCCTCCTGCATCACCCATCGCCTGGAGTTTGTGCCGGACGGTGAGGGTTATCGCTACCTTCTCAGCAACGTCGATTAACCGTGGAGGGCTCTGCCCTCCTCTTTTTCAGATAACTTGCATCAATACATCGCTATCTCTTTGATCTAGAATGCTCGGAGTCATTGTTAAAGCGAGTGTAAAAACGAGTGTAAACGATTCCACTATTTTATCCCATGTCACACTTTTCGCGTCTCTGTTATGCTATGGTTATTACATACCATAAGCCCAATGGAGCGAAATATGCGAGTTCTGGTAACAGGTGGTAGCGGTTACATAGGTAGTCATACCTGCGTGCAACTGCTGCAAAACGGTCACGACGTCATCATCCTCGACAACCTGTGCAACAGTAAGCGCAGCGTGCTGCCGGTGATTGAACGCCTTGGCAGTAAACAACCGACTTTCGTGGAAGGCGACATCCGCAACGAAGCGCTGATGACCGAGATCCTTCACGACCACGCCATCGAAGCGGTGATCCACTTCGCGGGTCTGAAAGCGGTCGGTGAATCCGTTGCGAAGCCGCTCGAGTATTACGACAACAACGTCAACGGTACCCTGCGTCTCATCTCCGCTATGCGCGCGGCCAACGTCAAAAACTTCATTTTTAGCTCCTCCGCCACCGTCTACGGCGATCAGCCCAAAATCCCTTACGTTGAAAGCTTCCCGACCGGTACCCCGCAAAGCCCGTACGGCAAAAGCAAGCTGATGGTGGAGCAGATCCTGACCGACCTGCAAAAAGCGCAGCCGGAGTGGAGCATCGCGCTGCTGCGCTACTTCAACCCGGTCGGCGCGCATCCGTCCGGCGACATGGGTGAAGATCCGCAGGGCATCCCGAACAACCTGATGCCGTATATCGCCCAGGTTGCCGTGGGTCGCCGCGACTCGCTGGCGATTTTTGGCAATGACTATCCGACCGAAGACGGCACCGGCGTGCGCGACTACATCCACGTGATGGATTTGGCCGACGGTCACGTTGCGGCTATGCAGCAGCTGGCCAACAAACCGGGCGTGCATATTTACAACCTCGGCGCCGGGGTCGGCAGCAGCGTGCTGGACGTGGTTAACGCCTTCAGCAAAGCCTGTGGTAAGCCGGTTAACTACCACTTCGCTCCGCGTCGTGATGGCGACCTGCCTGCTTACTGGGCCGATGCCACCAAAGCCGACAAAGAGCTCAACTGGCGTGTGACGCGCACGCTTGATGAAATGGCACAGGATACCTGGCACTGGCAGTCACGCCACCCGCAAGGCTATCCGGACTAAGGATCCGTCATGACGCAATTTAATCCCGTCGATCATCCGCATCGTCGTTTTAACCCGTTAAGCGGGCAATGGATTTTGGTCTCCCCGCATCGCGCCAAGCGCCCATGGCAGGGGGCTCAGGAGACGCCTGCAAAACAGACGCTGCCACAGCATGACCCGGACTGCTTCCTCTGTCCGGGCAACACGCGCGTCACCGGGGACAAAAACCCTGACTACAAAGGCACCTTCGTGTTCACCAACGATTTTGCCGCCCTGATGACCGACACGCCGGACGCGCCGGAAAGCCACGATCCGCTGATGCGCTGCGAAAGCGCGCGCGGAACCAGTCGCGTGATCTGCTTCTCGCCGGATCACAGCAAAACGCTGCCCGAGCTGAGCGTGGACGCGCTGAAAGAGGTCGTCAGCACCTGGCAGGCGCAAACCGCAGAGCTGGGGCAGAGCTATCCGTGGGTGCAGGTGTTCGAAAACAAAGGCGCGGCCATGGGCTGCTCAAACCCGCACCCGCACGGACAGATCTGGGCGAACAGCTTCCTGCCTAACGAAGCCGAGCGTGAAGACCGTCTGCAGAAAGCGTATTTCGCGGAAAACGGTTCGCCGATGCTGGTGGACTATACCCGGCGTGAGCTGGCCGACGGCAGCCGCACCGTGGTGGAAACCGAACACTGGCTGGCCGTCGTCCCTTACTGGGCCGCCTGGCCGTTTGAAACGCTGCTGCTGCCGAAAGCACACGTGCAGCGCATCACCGATCTCAGCGACGCGCAGCGCGACGACCTTGCCCTGGCGCTGAAAAAGCTCACCAGCCGTTACGACAACCTGTTCCAGTGCTCCTTCCCGTACTCCATGGGCTGGCACGGCGCCCCGTTTAACGGGGAAGAGAATCAACACTGGCAGCTGCACGCCCATTTCTATCCGCCGCTGCTGCGCTCTGCGACGGTACGTAAATTTATGGTGGGCTATGAAATGCTGGCGGAAACCCAGCGTGACCTGACGGCGGAACAGGCGGCAGAACGTCTGCGTGCCGTTAGCGACGTCCACTATCGCGAATCAGGAGTCTAAAAAAAATGAGTCTGAAAGATAAAACCCAATCCCTGTTTGCTGAGAAATTTGGCTACCCTGCCACCCACGTTATCCAGGCGCCAGGCCGCGTTAACCTGATCGGTGAACACACCGACTATAACGACGGTTTCGTGCTGCCGTGCGCCATCGATTACCAGACCGTTATCAGCTGCGCGAAGCGTGACGACCGCCAGGTTCGCGTGATTGCGGCGGATTACGGTAATGAGACGGACGCGTTTTCCCTCGATGCCCCGATTGTGACGCACGACAGCCAGCAGTGGTCTAACTACGTGCGCGGCGTGGTGAAACACCTTCAGAAGCGCAACAAGAACTTTGGCGGCGCCGATTTAGTTATCAGCGGCAACGTGCCGCAGGGTGCGGGCTTAAGCTCCTCTGCGTCTCTGGAAGTCGCCGTGGGCACCGTATTCCAGCAGCTTTATCATCTGCCGCTGGACGGCGCGCAAATCGCCCTGAATGGTCAGGAAGCAGAAAACCAGTTCGTGGGCTGTAACTGCGGCATTATGGACCAGCTGATCTCCGCGCTGGGCAAAAAAGAGCATGCCCTGTTAATTGATTGCCGCTCGCTGGGTACCAAAGCCGTTCCCCTGCCAAAAGGCGCGGCTGTCGTCATCATTAACAGCAACTTTAAGCGCACGCTGGTGGGCAGCGAATACAATACCCGCCGCGAGCAATGCGAAACCGGCGCCCGCTTCTTCCAGCAGCCTGCCCTGCGCGACGTGACGCTCAATGAATTTAACAAAGTGGCACACGAGCTGGATCCGGTCGTCGCCAAACGCGTTCGTCACGTGCTGACGGAAAATGCCCGTACCGTTGAAGCCGCGTCCGCGCTGGCGAAAGGCGATCTGAAACGCATGGGTGAGCTGATGGCGGAATCTCACACCTCCATGCGCGATGATTTTGAAATCACCGTGCCGCAGATCGACACCCTGGTGGACATCGTTAAAGCCACCATCGGCGACAAAGGCGGCGTGCGCATGACGGGCGGCGGTTTTGGCGGCTGCATCGTTGCGCTGGTGCCAGAAGAGCTGGTCCCTGCCGTACAGGATGCCGTGGCGAAGCAGTACGAAGCAAAAACGGGCATCAAAGAAACCTTCTATGTTTGCAAAGCATCACAAGGAGCCGGACAGTGCTAAACGAAACACCTACCCTTGCACCGGATGGTCTGCCGTATCGCCTGTTAACCCTGCGCAATCGCGCGGGGATGGTCGTTACGGTGATGGACTGGGGGGCAACCCTTCTTTCTGCCCGCGTACCGATGCCGGACGGCTGCGTGCGCGAGACTCTGCTCGGCTGCGCCTCGCCTGAGCAGTACGTCAATCAGTCCGCCTATCTGGGCGCGTCCGTTGGTCGCTATGCTAACCGCATCGCGAAAAGCCGCTTTGAACTCGACGGCGTGCAGTACACCCTGCTTCCAAGCCAGGGTGAGAACCAGCTGCACGGCGGACCGGACGGGTTTGATAAACGCCGCTGGAAGATTGTTCGTCAAAACGATGGCGAAGTGCTGTTCTCGCTGGATTCGCCTGATGGCGATCAGGGCTTTCCGGGGAACCTTGTCGCGTCCGCGCGCTTTACGCTGACCGACGACAACCGTATCGCCATCGAATACCGTGCGATGGTCGACAGGCCGTGTCCGGTCAACCTGACCAATCACGCGTATTTCAACCTGGACGGTAGCCAGTGCGACGTGCGTAACCATAAGCTGCAGATCCAGGCGGATGCGTATCTGCCGGTTGACGAGATGGGCATTCCGTATCAGGGCCTCAAAGACGTGAGCGGCACCAGCTTTGACTTCCGCAGCGCGAAGTCCATCGCCCAGGATTTCATGAGCGATGACGATCAGCGCAAGGTGAAAGGCTACGATCACGCTTTCCTGCTGCAGGCCAAAGGCGATGTGAAACAGCCTGCCGCGCAGGTCTGGTCTGCGGATGAGAAACTGCAGATGACGGTTTATACCACCGCCCCCGCCCTGCAGTTTTACTCAGGCAACTACCTCGGAGGCACGACGGCGCGCGAACACGATGAGTACAGCGACTGGCAAGGCCTGGCGCTGGAGAGCGAGTTCCTGCCGGACAGCCCGAACCATCCTGAATGGCCACAGCCGGACTGCGTGTTGCGCCCGAGTGAAGAGTACGTGAGCGTGACGGAATATCATTTTATTCCACATTAATATCCAGCCCTCCCTCCGGAGGGCTTTTTTCTGCGCGCCTTGCTGAAAATAGCGCCGATCGCAGACAAAATCATAACCCTGGATTCACAAGCATCTTACACTCAGAGACTATTTTCGCTATGGTTAGGGTTAAGCGTTGCTGGTGGCACGGCCACGGCAATATAATGAGAATTGTTATCATTCTAAAAATGCTTGAGGAGTAAGAGATGGCTATTACTAAGCTGGTTCTGGTGCGTCACGGCGAAAGCCAGTGGAACAACGAAAACCGCTTTACCGGTTGGTACGACGTTGATCTGTCTGAGAAAGGCGTAAGCGAAGCAAAAGCAGCAGGTAAACTGCTGAAGGAAGAAGGCTTCAGCTTTGATTTTGCTTACACCTCTGTGCTGAAACGTGCCATCCACACCCTGTGGAACGTGCTGGACGAACTGGATCAGGCCTGGCTGCCGGTTGAGAAGTCCTGGAAACTGAACGAACGTCACTACGGTGCGCTGCAGGGCCTGAACAAAGCGGAAACCGCTGAGAAATATGGCGACGAGCAGGTTAAACAGTGGCGTCGCGGCTTCGCAATCACCCCACCAGAGCTGACCAAAGATGACGAGCGCTACCCGGGCCACGATCCGCGTTACGCGAAGCTGACCGACGCTGAGCTGCCAACCACCGAAAGCCTGGCGCTGACCATCGACCGCGTTGTGCCTTACTGGAACGAAACCATTCTGCCACGCCTGAAAAGCGGCGAGCGCGTGATCATCGCGGCTCACGGTAACTCCCTGCGTGCGCTGGTGAAATACCTGGACAACATGGGTGAAGACGAAATCCTCGAACTGAACATCCCAACTGGCGTACCGCTGGTGTATGAGTTCGACGAAAACTTCAAGCCAATCAAACACTACTATCTGGGTAACGCAGAAGAGATCGCGGCGAAAGCAGCGGCTGTCGCGAACCAGGGTAAAGCGAAGTAATTTTCGCCAGATATAAAAAAAGCGCGGAGCCTTCCGCGCTTTTTATTTGTGACTGAGAATTCAGCCGCGACGCGCTTTTACCGCATTCGCCAGCTGACGTAGGATAGCATCGGTATCGTCCCAGCCAATGCAGGCATCGGTGACGCTTTTGCCATACACCAGCGGCTCGCTGCCTTCCAGGTTCTGGTTACCTTCAACCAGATGGCTTTCGATCATCACCCCAATCACCGCCCTCTCACCGCCGGCAATCTGCTGGCAGACGTCTGCACCCACTTCCATCTGCTTTTTAAACTGCTTGCTGGAGTTGGCATGGCTGAAATCGATCATCACCTGCGGTGGCAGCCCGGCTTTTTCCAGCCCGACCTTCACTTCTGCCACGTGTTTCGCGCTGTAGTTCGGCTCTTTGCCGCCGCGCAGAATGATATGGCAGTCGCCGTTCCCGCTGGTGTTAACGATGGCGGAATGGCCCCATTTGGTTACGGACAGGAAGCAGTGCGGCGCACCCGCTGCGTTGATGGCGTCGATAGCCACCTTAATGGTGCCGTCAGTGCCGTTTTTGAAACCCACCGGGCAAGAGAGACCGGACGCCAGCTCGCGGTGAACCTGAGATTCAGTCGTGCGCGCACCAATTGCGCCCCAGCTCATCAGGTCTGCCAGGTATTGTGGCGTAATCATGTCCAGGAATTCACCGGCAGCAGGCAGGCCGCTGTCGTTGATCTCCAGCAGCAGCTTGCGCGCAATGCGCAGACCGTCGTTGATCTGGAAGCTGTTATCCATATGCGGATCGTTAATCAGCCCTTTCCAGCCCACGGTGGTGCGCGGTTTTTCAAAATAGACGCGCATTACGATTTCAAGCTCGTCCTTCAGCTCTTCACGCAGAGTGAGCAGACGGGCTGCGTACTCTTTCGCAGCTGCAGGATCGTGAATGGAGCACGGGCCAATCACCACCAGAAGACGATCGTCATTACCTTTCAGGATCTTATGGATCGCTTTACGAGCATGAGAAACCGTGTTTGCGGCATTTTCAGTGGCGGGGAATTTCTCAAGGAGCGCTACAGGAGGTAATAACTCATTGATCTCTTTAATGCGTAAATCGTCGTTCTGATAATTCATCTTCGTTCCAGCTCTGCCATATCTTTAGTAATGAAAGCAATCCTTTCAATCTATCTTGTCGACCAGGAAGTGTAAACACGGTTTTACACTTCACGCAGATAATTCCTGGAATTCGCCTAAAAATCGCCACAAAATAGCGAAAAACGAGATCTAACCTAAGCTTTTTAACTGTAACAACCAATTTTAAACGCTTAAACGCGATTCCCTACTGACGTAAGTCCGTGAGGCGGAATCTTTCGCCTCTGAAACAGATGCACTGTTGGAGAAAGTTATCCAGCGTAACGACAAGAACAGGAGCACCATGATGAAAATGACTAAACTGGCAACCCTCTTCCTGACCGCCACACTCACTCTGGCAAGCGGCAGCGTCCTGGCCGCGGAAACGGGCACATCCGATAGCAACGGGGATGCCAATGCCGCTGCGGCAGCAGGCCAGCCCGCCCCTGATGCGAAACAGAACATCGCCCCGAATAATGTCGACAACAGCCAGATCAATACCGGTAACACCAACACCGGCGGCACTATGCTGCATCCCAACAGCAGCGGTGCCGGCACCATGAATCATGACAATATGAGTTCGGATGAGGTTCATAAGAACTCAATGTGTAAGGACGGCAAATGCCCCGATCCTAATGATAAAGTAGGGAACGACGCGAATACCAAAACCGATGGCACAACCCAGTAAGGGGTGGTAACCGGTAAGAAAAAGGAGAGCTCAGGCTCTCCTTTCTTTTTGGAGTAACCTATTAAAAACGCTACACTAAAAACAATAACACATCAGGAAAGCAGATATGGCGCACTCCCATTCCCACTCACACTCTCCCGGCAACGATAACGCTAAACGACTGATGCTGGCCTTTGGCGTCACGGCAACGTTTATGGTTATCGAGGTCATTGGCGGCCTGATTTCCGGCTCTCTGGCGCTACTGGCTGATGCCGGACACATGCTGACCGATGCCGCAGCGCTGCTCTTCGCCCTCCTGGCGGTACAGTTTGCGCGTCGTCCTCCCAATGCGCGCCATACCTTCGGCTGGCTGAGGCTGACAACCCTTGCCGCGTTTGTGAACGCTATTGCGCTGGTGGTCATCACCGTTCTTATCGTCTGGGAGGCCGTACAGCGCTTCAGACACCCGCAGCCAATCGCCGGGACAACAATGATGGTGATTGCCGTGGCGGGACTGCTCGCAAATATCCTGGCCTTCTGGATTCTGCACCGCGGCAGCGGAGAAAAGAACCTCAACGTGCGCGCTGCGGCTCTGCATGTCCTGGGTGATTTGCTCGGCTCAGTCGGGGCGATCGTCGCCGCGCTGGTGATCCTCTATACCGGCTGGACGCCTGTCGATCCGATTCTGTCCGTGCTGGTGTCATGTCTGGTCTTGCGCAGCGCCTGGCGACTGCTGAAGGAGAGCGTGAATGAACTGCTTGAAGGGGCACCGACATCTATGGATATTGAAGAGCTGAAGCGCAACCTGCGCCGTTCAGTTCCGGAAGTACGCAACGTTCATCACGTGCACGTCTGGCTGGTGGGGGAAAAACCGGTCATGACGCTGCACGTCCAGGTGATCCCGCCTCACGACCACGATGCGCTGCTTGAGCGCATCCAGCATTTTCTTGAACATCACTACGAAATTGGCCACGCCACCATCCAGATGGAATATCAGCCCTGTAACGGGCCAGACTGCCACCTTAACGAGGCGCAGTCCGGACATTCACATCAGCATCACCACTAGCTGGAAAGCGCGCGAGAACCTCGCTCACGCGCGCTGTTAATCCACATCCGGCTGCCGTTCAGCGCGATGAAGGTCAACAGCAGATATTCCAGCGACATCGCATAGACGCCCTGCAGAGCGAAGATCGCTACGCTAATAACGTTGATGATGACCCACAGCAGCCAGTTCTCAACGTATTTTCGCGTCATCAGGATCATCGCCGCAATCGACAGTACCATCATGCAGGAATCCCAGAACGGGAAGGCATCCGGCTGGAGCTCGGGCATCGTCACGTTCAGGCCGAAACCGGACATGACCGACACGGCAACGCGGGTCAGGAACGCAAACACCGGGTTGATGTAGACGGTCATTAAGCCAATGGCCACCACGCAAGCGACGAACCAGGCGATAGCTTTAGGCAGGGGCAGCCAGCGGATCTGCAGCTCTGCCTCCTGCTGGCTGTTCTGACGCGACCACGCGTACCAGCCGTAAATATTGGCCGCAAAGAAGAACAGCTGCAAAAGCAGGCTGGCGTACAGCTGGATCTGGAAGAAGATAATTGCAAACAGCGTAACGTTAATCAGCCCGAACGCGTAGTTGCTGATCTTCTCCAGGCTTGCCAGCCAGATGCAGAGTAATCCCGCCAGCGTGCCAACGGCCTCAATCCATGACAGGTCATAGCCACCTGCACCAATCGGTATATGAACCAGAATGTTCTGCGTGCTAAAAAAATCCATCTTTTCCCCGGGACGTTTTGAATTAAGTACGTAGTGTAGCCGCAAAATCCAGCATGCGGTTAAGCGGAATTAACGCACCTTCACGCAGGGCGGCATCCACATGGATTTCATGTGCCGCACCGCCTGTCTCGAGCCCTTCGGCAATGGCCTTCAGGCCGTTCATAGCCATCCACGGGCAGTGCGCACAGCTGCGACACGTTGCGCCCTCACCCGCCGTTGGCGCTTCAAGGAGCTCTTTCTCCGGCACGGCCTGCTGCATCTTATAGAAAATACCGCGATCGGTCGCCACGATGAGCTGCCTGTTAGGCAACGTCCTGGCCGCGTTGATAAGCTGGCTGGTTGAGCCCACAGCATCCGCCATGTCGACAATAGACTGCGGTGATTCAGGGTGAACAAGAATAGCGGCGTCAGGATAAAGTGCCTTCATGCGCGCCAGCGCCTGGGTTTTGAATTCGTCGTGCACAATGCAGGCACCCTGCCAGCAGAGAACGTCTGCCCCCGTCTGCTTCTGAACGTAATTTCCAAGATGGCGGTCAGGCGCCCAGATAATTTTCTCGCCAAGGCTGTCCAGATGTTCAATCAGCTCAACGGCGATGCTGGAGGTGACAACCCAGTCTGCACGCGCTTTTACCGCCGCAGAGGTGTTGGCGTAAACCACCACGGTCCGGTCAGGGTGAGCGTCGCAGAAGGCCGTGAACTCGTCAATCGGGCAGCCGAGATCCAGGGAACACTCCGCATTAAGCGTCGGCATCAGAATGGTTTTTTCAGGGCTCAGGATCTTTGCCGTTTCGCCCATAAAACGCACGCCAGCAACCAGCAGCGTGGAAGCGGGATGTTTTGCACCGAAGCGTGCCATCTCCAGTGAGTCAGAAATACAGCCCCCGGTCTCTTCCGCCAGCTGCTGAATTTCCGGGTCGGTGTAGTAATGGGCCACCATCACCGCATCTCGTTCTTTAAGAAGACGTTTGATCTTCTCACGGTAGAATTGCTTTTCGTCCTGGCTTAGCGGGACAGGCTTTGGCGGAAACGGATAGATTGCGGCTTCAGGATCAAACATCACACTCATTATGGCTTCTCGTTTTACGGGCTTAACAATATTGCCTTTCTTTTGCATGACATAGCAAAACGCATGGCAATTGTGTTTTGTATACTAAACAAGATAGCGAATATGAGAGGAAAAGTCACCGGAAATAGGTGCGGATAGCATTTGTCGGCCGGCGGCTTCGCCTTGCCCGACCTGCACAGACGGCAGATAGCAAAAAGGCGCCTTTAGGGCGCCTTTCTACACTGGTGGGTCGTGCAGGATTCGAACCTGCGACCAATTGATTAAAAGTCAACTGCTCTACCAACTGAGCTAACGACCCCTTGCGGGATGTACTTCAAATTTATTCAGGCTGGTGGGTCGTGCAGGATTCGAACCTGCGACCAATTGATTAAAAGTCAACTGCTCTACCAACTGAGCTAACGACCCTTTTGGGTGTTGCCTGAATTATCACTCGGAACCAATAAAATTGGTGGGTCGTGCAGGATGACTCGGCTTCGCCTCGCCCTTCGGGCCGTTGCTAAAGCAACGTTATCCTTCACGTTTAATATCTGAGTAAGACATTAAAATTGGTGGGTCGTGCAGGATTCGAACCTGCGACCAATTGATTAAAAGTCAACTGCTCTACCAACTGAGCTAACGACCCGAGTGGTGGGTGATGACGGGCTCGAACCGCCGACCCCCTCCGTGTAAAGGAGATGCTCTACCAACTGAGCTAATCACCCACTCTGTACTGCCGATATGCGTTAAGCGGTGGGTCGTGCAGGATGACTCGGCTTCGCCTCGCCCTACGGGCCGTTGCTGACGCAACGTTATCCTTCACGTTTTACTACTACTTCCACCTGACTTAGTGGTGGGTCGTGCAGGATTCGAACCTGCGACCAATTGATTAAAAGTCAACTGCTCTACCAACTGAGCTAACGACCCACTTTTACGCTGTTTTCACGTTGTTTGATATCCCGTGGCAACGGCGGCATATATTACTGATTTAAGAATTCAGCGCAACAAAAATTTCGATGAAGATCACTTAACTGCTTACGAATCATGCTGCACGACCAGAAATAACGCGATTTCTGGTCATGCGATAATCATCCCATCGAATTCAGACGTTTTTGCGCCTGCTTAGCACCTTCGGTACCCGGGAATTTTGAGACTACCTGCTGGTAAACCGCTTTGGCTTTCGCAGTGTCGCCTTTGTCCTGCATGATGACGCCCACTTTGTACATCGCATCAGGCGCTTTTGGCGATTTCGGGTAGTTTTTTACCACGGAGGCAAAATAAAACGCCGCATCGTCCTTTTTACCCTTGTTGTAATTCAACTGACCGAGCCAGTAATTCGCATTTGGCTGATAAGTGGAATCAGGGTATTTCTTAACAAAGTTCTGAAACGCAGCAAGCGCGTCATCCTGACGAGATTGATCCTGCACCAGGGCAATGGCCGCGTTGTAGTCCGTATTCGCGTCACCGCTCTGTACAGGCGCCCCTGTTGAAGCAGAAGCATCCGCAGCCGGAGCTGATGTCGCCGCACCGGTCTGATCGCCCGCGGCTGGCTGTGCTTGTGCTGCTGCACCACCGCTATTCAGGCTATCTATCTGCAGCAAAATCTGCTTCTGACGTTCCACAACCTGGTTCAACTGATACTGGCTTTCCTGAATCTGGCCGCGGAGAGAGTCAATATCGTTTTGGTTATCGGAAAGTTGTTGCTGGAGTTGGGTTAAAAGCTGGCTGTGAGCGTTAGAAATACGCTCGAGTTGAGTGACCCGGTCTTCTACCGAGCCTGAGCCGACACTACTGATTGGTGCCTGAGCAAAAGCGGCCCAGGGGGCCGCTATTCCAACCAGTAACGACAGACTCAACAGATGATGTCTGAAGTTACTGCTCATGCAATTCTCTTAGTAAACCAGTACGGCACGACGGTTTTTGGAGTAAGCCGCTTCGTCGTGACCCAGTACTGCAGGTTTTTCTTTACCGTAAGAAACGATGGAGATCTGGTCAGCAGAAACGCCTTTACCCTGCAGGTACATTTTAACAGCGTTAGCACGACGTTCACCCAGGGAGATGTTGTACTCTGGAGTACCACGTTCGTCCGCGTGACCTTCTACGGTGACTTTGTAAGATGGGTTGCTACGCAGGAAGTTAGCGTGAGCATCCAGCATCGCAGCGAAGTCAGAACGGATGTCGTATTTATCCAGATCGAAGTAAACGATGTTGTTCTGCTGCAGCTGCTGCATCTGAAGACGCGCCTGCTCTTCAGAAGACATGTTGCCATTGCCGTTCGCGTCCATACCGGTGCCGGCACCCATCATGCCTTCGCCGCTCTGGTCATTGCTGGCGTTCTTGTTAGAAGAACACGCTGCGATTGCCATTACAGGCAGAGCGATCATCAGCCCCTTCAGCACTTTGTTCAGTTGCATTTCTATGATTCCTTTAGTAATCAATTAATTATTATTTACAGATACGGCGACCAGGCAGGTGATTTTACCTGTCCATCAGTTGCCGGAATACGCGCTTTGAAACGCCCATCTGTAGAAACCAGATTCAGCACAGATCCCATCCCCTGAGAAGAGCTGTAGATTACCATCGTGCCGTTAGGTGCCAGACTTGGCGTTTCATCCAGGAACGTTGACGACAGAACTTGAACGCCACCCGCTACCAGATCTTGTTTGGCAATGTGCTGCTGCCCACCGTTGGAGCTCACCATTACCATAAATTTACCGTCGCTGCTCACGTCTGCGTTCTGGTTCTGCGAACCTTCCCAGGTAATACGCTGCGGAGCACCGCCGTTGATGTTGACTTTGTAAATTTGTGGACGGCCAGCCTGGTCAGAGGTAAACGCCAGGTTTTGACTGTCCGGGAACCATGAAGGTTCGGTGTTGTTGCTGCGACCGTCGGTCACCTGACGAATCTGGCCAGAGCCAATGTCCATCACGTACAGGTTCAGGCTACCGGTTTTTGACAGCGCAAACGCCAGTTTAGACCCGTCCGGAGAGAAGGAAGGCGCACCGTTGTGACGTGGGAAAGAGGCCACCTGACGAACAGCACCGTTTGCCAGCGTCTGGATAACCAGCGCTGAACGGCCGCTTTCGAAGGTTACATAGGCCAGTTTAGAACCGTCCGGAGACCAGGCTGGAGACATCAGCGGCTGTGAAGAACGTTTCACCAGGAACTGGTTGTAGCCGTCGTAGTCAGATACGCGCAGCTCATACGGGAACTGACCACCGTTGGTCTGTACCACATAAGCAATACGGGTACGGAACGCCCCTTTAATGCCGGTCAGTTTTTCAAATACCGCATCGCTGGCAGCGTGTGCCGCGTAGCGCAGGTACTGCTTAGTGACCTTGTAAGAGTTCTGTGCCAGAACGGTACCCGGTGCACCGCCGGTATCCACCAGCTGCCAGGCCACGTTGTAAGAGCCGTCCGGGTTAGGCGTAACCTGACCCACAACCACGGCATCAATACCCAGCGCAGACCATGCTGCAGGCTGTACTTCCTGCGCGCTGCCCGGCTGCTGCGGCAGACGAGAACGATCTAACGGGTTGAATTTACCGCTGTTACGCAGGTCAGCCGCCACGATGCCACCGGCATCTTCAGGTGCAGCGCCAGGACCGGCCCACTGGAACGGAACAACACCGATTGGGCGTGCCGAGTCCACCCCCTGGGTGATCTCGATACGTACTTCTGCGTGCAGTACTGCTGCCCACAGCATTAAAAAACTAAATGCTACACGTAATGCCTGCTTCATCATATCTCCCTTATCCGGGTAACCTTACCCACGATAATTTAGCAGAATGTTAACAAACTCAAATAGACAAAACTACCAGAACCCTGTGACTAAACCTGGTCTATTTTTCCCCGTTTGCACGGGGAAAATGTAACTTAAGGTTTGAAGTCCAGCGGCGCATTTTTGAAGACTTCGTAAACTGCCTGAGACGGCGGTTTAGGCATCTTCGCCTGACGCGCTGCAGCCAGGGCCGCAGTACATAAAGCCGGGTCGCCACCTTCAGACTTAATATCCAGCAGCATGCCGTCCGGAGCCAGTTTTATACGCAACGTACACGTTTTACCGGTATAGGAAGACGCATCATAGAATCGGCTTTCAATAGCGGATTTAATCTGCGCGGCATAACCGTTGATTTCAGCCCCTGTCGCACCGTTACTCTTAGTGTTACCACTTCCCGTCGGCGCTGCGTTGTTTCCTTTCGCCCCACCGCCCGTTTTCGGTGCATTCTTACCGGAGCTCAAATCGCCCAGCAGATCGTCAACCCCTGCGGCAGCAGCAGCTTTTTCAGCAGCAGCGGCCTTTTTGGCAGCCGCTTTATCAGCAGCAGCTTTCTTATCGGCAGCGGCCTTCTCAGCTGCAGCTTTCTTATCGGCGGCAGCCTTCTCAGCTGCAGCTTTTTTATCGGCGGCGGCTTTTTCAGCGGCGGCAGCTTTTTCTGCAGCCGCTTTCTCAGCCGCAGCCGCTTTCTTCGCGGCCTCGGCAGCAGCTTTCTTCTCTGCTTCCTGAGCGGCTTTTTTCGCGGCTTCCGCTTCGGCTTTCTTCTGAGCATCAGCGGCGGCTTTCTTCGCGGCTTCCGCTTCGGCTTTCTTCTGAGCATCAGCTGCGGCTTTCTTCGCGGCTTCCGCTTCAGCTTTCTTCTGAGCATCAGCAGCGGCTTTCTTCGCCGCTTCTGCCGCTAATTTTGCCTGGGCATCAGCCTGTGCTTTCGCGTCCGCTGCGGCTTTTGCTGCCGCCTCTTCCGCCTGCTTTTGCTGTTCCTGGGCTTTTTTCGCGGCCTCTTCGGCTTGCTTCTGCTGTTCCGCCTGCTCTTTCGCGGCTTCCTGCGCCTGCAAACGCTCCTTCTCAAGCTGCTTCAGACGCTCCTGCTCTGCGGCCTGCTTTTCACGCAGTTCTTCCGCCTGCTGTTGCGACTGTTTTTCACGCTGCTCTTCAGCCCGTTTGGCACTCGCCTTCTGCTGTTGTTCGCGATTATAGTTCTGTACTACCGCACCGGGATCCACCATCACGGCGTCAATGGAAGACCCTCCACCGCCGCCGGCTGATGCATCAATATGCTCGTCGAACGAACTCCAGATCAGCGCTGCAAAGAGAATCACGTGCAGCACTGCGGAGACGATTATCGCTCGCTTAAGCTTGTCGTTCTGTTCGGTTGCCTTTGACACTATCGGTTCCCAAAAACTACGCGGATGATCAAATAGGTTGGGTCATTAAGCCAACTGACTTAACACCCGCACTATGTAGCAAGTTCAGCGCTTTAATAATTTCATCGTAGGGTACGTCTTTCGCGCCACCGATTAAGAAGACCGTTTTCGGATTTGACTCGAGGCGACGCTGCGCTTCAGCAATAACCTGCTCAGGCGGCAGCTGATCCATACGATCTTTCTCTACCACGACGCTGTATTGCCCTACGCCGGAAACCTCAATGATAACCGGAGGATCGTCATTGGTGCTCACCGCCTGTGATTCTGTCGCATCTGGCAGATCCACTTCCACACTCTGGGTAATGATTGGCGCTGTCGCCATGAAGATCAGCAGCAGTACCAGCAGGACGTCCAGCAGTGGAACGATATTGATTTCGGACTTGAGCTCGCGACGACCTCGTCCACGCGATCTGGCCATGGTTTACCCCTTGTTGCTCTCGGTGCTGGTAAACGCCTGACGGTGCAGAATCGCAGTGAACTCTTCCATAAAGTTGTCGTAGTTCAGTTCCAGTTTGTTCACGCGCTGGTTCAGACGGTTGTATGCCATAACCGCAGGAATTGCCGCAAACAGACCGATAGCGGTCGCAATCAGTGCTTCAGCGATACCCGGTGCAACCATCTGCAACGTCGCCTGCTTCACCGCGCCCAGCGCGATAAAGGCGTGCATGATCCCCCACACGGTACCAAACAGGCCGATATACGGGCTGATGGAACCGACAGTGCCGAGGAATGGAATATGCGTTTCGAGATTTTCCAGCTCGCGGTTCATAGAGATGCGCATCGCACGCGAGGCACCTTCCACCACCGCTTCTGGCGCATGATTGTTTGCACGATGCAGACGAGCAAACTCTTTGAAACCGCTATAAAAAATTTGCTCGGAGCCTGTAAGGTTCTCACGGCGCCCCTGGCTTTCCTGATACAGACGAGAAAGCTCAATACCCGACCAGAACTTATCTTCAAACGCTTCAGCTTCACGGCCAGCGGCATTGAGGATACGCGTTCTCTGGATGATGATGGCCCAGGATGCGATTGAAAAACCAATCAAAATCAACATGATAAGTTTAACCAGAAGGCTTGCCTTCAGGAACAAATCAAGGATATTCATGTCAGTCACTGCTTAAACTCCGCGACAATAGACTTAGGAAGCGCACGAGGCTTCATTATGGTTGGATCAACACAAACAATCAGCACTTCAGCTGAGTTCAGTACGGTATTCTCTGCGTTGACTATCCACTGCGTGAAAACCAGTGAGGTCCCGCGCATTGATGTAATTTCAGTTTGGACTTCGAGCATATCGTCGAGTCTGGCAGGCGCAAAATACTCAAGCGTCATCTTGCGTACCACGAAGGCAACTCGCTCAGCCAACAGCACCTGTTGACTAAAGTGATGATGGCGCAGCATCTCTGTGCGTGCCCGTTCATAAAAAGCAACGTAGCTGGCGTGGTAAACCACACCACCGGCATCGGTATCTTCGTAATAGACACGAACCGGCCATCGAAACAGCGTTGTATTCACTTTACATCCCGGTAATGCAACAAAAGTTAATGCTTTTAAACTTCGCTACTATACGCGCGGGAAAGAGGGTTGGGAATGGGAGAAAGTAAACGGAGAGTAAATTTTTATGGGCTCGGGTAAGCCCATAACGTTAACGGACATTTCTTATTCAGAAGAAGAAGAAAATCAAACCGGCGAGAAGCACCAGATCGGCAATCAGAGGGCAAAAAATTCCCTGCCAGTGAATGGCTTTCGGACGAAAGCCCACGCCGTGGATCACACCTGCACACACCGCCCACATAATGAGGAAGCCGTGCCAGATTTCAAGCTCGCTGGTTTTCGCTGCAAAGCGCGAAGGGTCCCAGAAGATACAACCTGCCAGCAGTAATGCCATCACTAAAGAAAGCGCCCGTAACGGGCGCTTGTCCATTACCGCGTAAAGCGTCGCGATAATATTCATCAGTGTTTTTCTTCACCCGCTTTGGTCGCTTCGACGTGCTCAAGCGCCAGGGCAGTGATGACACCAAATGCACAGGCAAGAAGCGTCCCTAAAATCCATGCGAAATACCACATATTCAGCTCCTTACTTAGTACATAGAGTGGGTGTTGCTTTCGATATGTTCTTTAGTGATACGACCGAACATTTTCCAGTAACACCAGATGGTGTAAGCCAGAACAATCGGAACGAACACGCAAGCAACATACGTCATCAGGTTCAGCGTCATATGGCTGGACGTTGCGTCCCACATGGTCAGGCTAGCATTCAGCATGGTGCTGGATGGCATGACGAATGGGAACATCGCGATACCCGATGTCAGGATGATGCACGCCAGGGTCAGTGATGAGAACACGAACGCCAGAGCGCCTTTCTCCAGACGAGACGTCAACACGGTCAGCAGCGGCAGCAATACGCCCAGAGCCGGGATAGCCCACAGCGCAGGGGTATTGTTAAAGTTCACCAGCCATGCACCTGCCTGACGCGCCACTTCTTTGGTCAGCGGATTAGACGGCGCAGTATGGTTGATTGCAGACGTCACTACGTAGCCATCAATGCCGTACACCACCCACACACCGGCCAGTGCAAAGCAGACCAGCGTGACCAGCGCAGCGACCTGAGCCGTCGCGCGAGAACGCAGGTGCAGTTCACCAACCGTACGCATTTGCAGATAGGTTGCGCCCTGAGTGATGATCATCGCCACGCTCACCACGCCGGCCAGCAGACCAAACGGATTCAGCAGCTGGAAGAAGTTACCGGTGTAGTAAAGACGCATGTATTCGTCCAGGTGGAACGGTACGCCCTGCAGCAGGTTACCGAACGCCACGCCGATCACCAGCGGTGGAACGAAGCTACCGATGAAGATGCCCCAGTCCCACATGTTGCGCCAGCGGGTGTCTTCAATCTTGGAACGGTAGTCGAAACCGACCGGACGGAAGAATAAAGAGGCCAGCACCAGAATCATCGCCACGTAGAAGCCGGAGAACGCAGCCGCGTAGACCATCGGCCAGGCAGCGAACAGCGCGCCGCCAGCGGTGATCAGCCACACCTGGTTACCGTCCCAGTGAGGGGCGATGGAGTTGATCATGATTCGACGCTCAGTGTCATTACGACCGAGGAAACGGGTGAGCATCCCCACCCCCATGTCGAAACCATCCGTGACGGCGAAACCGATCAGCAGAACGCCGATCAACAGCCACCAGATAAAACGCAATACTTCATAATCGATCATTTGATGACTCCTGTCTTAGCGTGCCGGCTGAGTAGTCGCGGTGGACTGCTCGTAGTGATAGCGACCGGTTTTCAGGCTGCTTGGGCCAAGGCGCGCGAACTTGAACATCAGGAACAGTTCAGCCACCAGGAACAGGGTGTACAGACCACAGATCAGCAGCATGGAGAAGATCAGGTCGCCCGCTGTCAGGGACGAGTTCGCTACCGCCGTTGGCAGTACCTCACCAATCGCCCATGGCTGACGGCCGTACTCCGCAACAAACCAGCCGGATTCGATAGCGATCCACGGCAGTGGAATACCGTACAGCGCGGTACGCAGCAGCCATTTTTTCTCGCCGATGCGGTTGCGAATCACGGACCAGAAGGACGCCGCAATGATCAGCAGCATGATGATGCCGCAGCCCACCATGATACGGAATGCGAAGTACAGTGGCGCAACGCGTGGAATCGAGTCTTTGGTTGCCATCTGGATCTGCGCTTCTGTCGCATCAGAAACGTTCGGGGTATAACGCTTCAGCAGCAAACCGTAACCCAGATCTTTCTTCACGTTGTTGAACTGGTCGCGAACGGCCTGGTCGGTAGAACCGGCACGCAGCTGTTCCAGCAGCGAGTAGGCTTTCATACCGTTACGGATACGCTCTTCGTGCTGAACCATCAGCTCTTTCAGACCGGTCACCTGCTTATCAACAGAACGGGTGGCGATGATACCCAGCGCATAAGGGATCTGAATGGCGAAGCGGTTTTCCTGCGCGTCCTGATCGGGAATGCCGAACAGCGTAAAGGCAGCAGGCGCCGGTTGGGTTTCCCATTCGGCTTCGATGGCAGCCAGTTTGGTTTTCTGCACGTCACCCATTTCGTAACCGGATTCATCACCCAGAACGATAACAGAGAGGATTGCTGCCATACCGAAGCTTGCAGCGATAGCAAAGGAGCGCTTAGCAAACGCGAAGTCACGACCGCGCAGCATGTAGTAAGAGCTGATGCCCAGTACAAACATCGCACCGCACACGTAGCCAGAGGCGACGGTGTGAACGAATTTAACCTGTGCCACCGGGTTCAGGACCAGCTCGGCAAAGCTGACCATCTCCATACGCATGGTTTCGAAGTTGAAATCAGACGCGATAGGGTTCTGCATCCAGCCATTCGCCACCAGGATCCACAGCGCGGACAGGTTCGAACCTAATGCCACCAGCCAGGTTACCGCCATATGCTGGACTTTACCCAGACGGTCCCAACCGAAGAAGAACAGACCTACAAAGGTGGATTCGAGGAAGAATGCCATCAGACCTTCAATGGCCAGCGGCGCACCGAAGATATCCCCTACATAGTGGGAATAGTAAGACCAGTTAGTCCCGAACTGGAACTCCATGGTCAAACCGGTTGCCACGCCCAGCGCGAAGTTGATACCAAACAACTTGCCCCAGAACTTGGTCATATCTTTATAAATCTGTTTGCCGGAGAGAACGTATACCGTTTCCATAATGGCCAGCAGGAACGCCATACCGAGCGTCAGCGGCACAAACAGGAAGTGGTACATCGCGGTCAAGGCAAACTGTAAGCGCGACAGTTCGACTATATCTAACATCATGACTCCTTGCTCATCGCATGAAGACTCCGAGAGTGAACCCCGTCAGAGAGAGAGATCCACACGCATGCCCCAATACAAATTATTCGCATCCTTGTCGTCGTTATTACCCTGAAGGAGGATAAAAACGATGACGTGAGGTTACAAATACGTTAATAAAAAACTCAAATTGATACCGCAAATATAATACGCTGCAAAACCCTTACAATAAACAGGTTTTTATTGAATCACATTTACGTTTTTCGACGGCGATCAATTTATAGCAAAATTACCACTTTTCGGCCATTTTGATCGGGGACAATTTAGCGCTTTTCGACACCTTTTTCCAAGGATTAAACTTTGATTTAAATCAAAAACAAACCTTGATGTTAACTATGTTTAATCGTGGTAAGAATGGTAAAAACCATGTTAATGATATGTGCATGTAAAGATGTGATTGGTTATCGAAGACGAAAAAAAATATAAACAGAAGTGATTTTAATTAACGCGAAACAAAAGCCTCATTTCGATGCGCGGCAAACAATAAAGCATAGTCAGGCCGGGTTATTTTTCCATGGCATTTATGCAACCCTTCGTAATTACATTTATTTTACTTTTATCCCCCCCTAACTTAACACCGCGGAGTGACTATTAATGAAAAAGGCCGCAAACAGTGCAGCCTTTTAATGATATCAGCGGTTCTCAGGCAAGAAGAAGGCTAAAGGTTCGCGACTGTCCCGGTTTGAACGCCCCGACAATGCCTTCGTCTTCACCGTGGTCCTTCAGCCGTTCATTCATGTCCGTTTCGCAGCACCGCTTCACCCCCGGATTGACGGCTAGCGTCGCGTCACATGCTCTGGACTGCGAAGGGTTGAACAGACGAAGAATGAGCTCATCGCGATCTTCCGCTTTTTTGATCGCACTGAGTACGCATCCCGTTGGCGAAAGCGCTAACAGGCTGTAACTTTCCGGCGTGGTCAACGACGCGCGATTCAGCTTCATTGCATCCCAGGGGATCTTGTTATAACACTGCACCGGCGTTAACCACGATTGAGCCTGCTGCGCGACACCCGCGTTTTCCGGCGAGCCGCTGAAGCTGAAGAGGCTAAAGCGACAGCTTAGCGAACCACGCACCTGAGAGTCCGGGACCGGCATTTTGATACCGGATGGTCTGCCGGGGCGCAGGAGCAGATCTTCTTTGCCGAGTACCCCCACGCCGCGCAGCAAGGTCAGAGCAAATGCTTTTTGTTCATCGCCCACGACTTCAAATTCACGCAGCCCCTCGGTAAATAGCGCAAGCCCGTTTCGTTTTTCCTGCAATACGGCGTAGTTAAGTAAATTCCAGACGGGAACCGGCGCTTCTTTCCACCCCTCCTCCCGCCAGTTTTCCATCGCCGCGTCCTGCACCGGGCGAGTGATCGAGCTAAACTGCGTATCCGCTAACACTTCCTCTGTCATAAACGGCGTTGGGATCAGCACGCGAACGCGGTGGTCGTTGGCCTGATTATCCAGGCACACTGCCACGTCAATGCGTCTGCTGTTATGGCTTAGCGTAATCTCAAATTCAGCGTCGAGATAGCCGTTTCGCTGGCGCGCCGCGCGTTCGGCCAGGTTCGCCGGAACGGCTATTCGATGGCGGATAACAGCCCTGCTCTGCCAGCCTTCATGCGTAATCTCAAATTCATGCTCGCCCTGCGTGGAAGTGAGTCTCCACTCTTCCCGCGAAGGTGAGTAGTCGTATTCATCGCCATCATCCGAGCTCTCTTCGATTTCCAGCACGCGGTCATAAACAAGCCCGGTTTCTTTGTCGCGCAGGCGCAGCGTACCGTCGTCATTTAAGTCAATCTGCCAGAAGGCGTTTTCAAGTAAGGATGCGGTATTTACCCCCGGAGAGAGCACCTTCCCGGCCACGTTAGGTTCGATAAACAGCGTACGGTAGCCCATCGCCGGCAGTATCTGGCTGAGCTGAATATCAAACTCCATAAACGGTTCGTAATTGCCGTAGTGAACAATCTGCCGGTCAATGAGGCCCGGGTCTAGCTCGCGCGCGCTGCGAATGAAATACGGGATCTCATTGCCTTTGTCATCCCGCAGACGGAACTGGCTGGCGCGCAGTCGAATCGTGGTGTTCATCACCTCTTCACGCGGCCAGGGCATCAGGTTGAACATCACCAGCTTATCGGCGTCGCTTTGCGGCATGTTGTCGACAATCTTGCGCATAAAGAAACGCGCCAGGTTATCTGCCATGTCCTCAGCCAGTTCAAAGCGGGAGACAATCTCGCGATGCACCTTGTCGCTGCAGCAGCAGCCGATGCTGTCGTGAGCGTGGTTTTTGAGGATCTCTTTCCACATCTTCTCCAGCAGGCCGTGGTGGTAGTCGAAGCCCAGCGTCCAGGCAAGCGTCGCCAGCGGCTCAAGGATATTGACAATTTTGTTCTCAATACGCGCATGGGCGATTTTGATATCCATGCGCGTGGAGCCGATGGTCCGGTGAACGCGCATGTATCTCCCGTCGATAAACTCCCCTTTTAGCGTCGCCAGTTCATCGCGGTGCGCGTCGATATATTCAAAGACCTCTTCGAACCGACTCATCACGAATTGACGCTGGGGATAGATTTCACGAAGCTTATCCATCACCGCGAAAATGTTCTGCTGCAGCGGCATCTGGTCGTGGCCGTTGGGCAGCAAAATCGCTTTGGTGACGGACGCCTTTTCCAGAACCTCAAAATAGCTGTCGAGCCGTTTTCGCAGCCCCGCTTCGTCCTCCGGTAAGTACTTACCAATCGCGTAGCCCAGCGGCAGCACCTGTGCCGTGACCTCACTGCCGTCCTGGCTCTGCCAGAGAAATTCGGTTTTATCGGTCCCGTGGCGTTCAGAACAGCCGCGCCAGAACATCGTGCGGGTAATGCCAAACCCGTTATAGATATGCGGAAGCTGGCAGGACATGCCAAACGAATCCGGGAGATAACCGATTTTCATCGGCTCGCCGAAGGCCATACAATCCCGGATGCCGTACATCAGGTTGCGGACAATCGACTCGCCGCTCACAATCGTGGTATCGGTCTGGGTATACCAGGGGCCGATAATCAGTTTTCCACGTTCGACAAGCGCCTTCACGCGAGAGCGGTTTTCGGGCACAACGGCAAAATAATCCTCCAGCACCGCCGTCTGTCCATCGAGGACGTAGTATTTGTACTCATCATCCTGCTCCAGACGGGTCAGGATCTCTTCCATATTATTGACCAGAAGAATACGCGACTCTTCAGTGGTGAAGTACCACTCACGGTCCCAGTGCATATGCGGCGTGATATGAACGCGAGATACAGCTTTCATCTTCGTTTCCTGTTTTGTGAGGTTTTACGGTATGGCGTCTTCAATGACGTAGTTGCCATTTTTAACCGCCTGGCGTCGCCAGAGCAGCAGAACAAAGGTGGAGATAGCGGTCCCCACCAGCGCCGCGCCAAACCAGCCCGCCGCCGCAACTACACCGCCCAACCCGGCATCGTGAAGTAAAAAGAGAGAGAAAATCCCGGCCCCCGGCGTAGACAACCCGATTCCCATCGCACCGACAGCCGCGCCTGTCATCATGGATCCGAGTACAAATGAGCCAATAACGCGAAGCGGATCTTCTATCGCCATCGGAATCGCCCCTTCGGTAATGCCCGCGAGGCCGAGCAGCCAGGTCGATTTACCGGTTTCAATTTCAAACGACTTAAACAGCTTCGGTGCCAGCATCGTTGACGCCGTGACGGTAAAGGCTGAGACCATTTTGACGGAGGCAAAGATCGCATAGGGACCGTATACCCCGTTCGCCATCGCCCCCAGGCAGAACGCGTAAGAGGCTTTGTTGACCGGGCCACCCAAATCGAATGAGCACATAAACCCGAGGATCGCCCCCAGAAGCAGCGCATTCGCGCCGGAGAGACCGTTAAGCCAGACGGTGAGCGTGTTATTGAGCCAGGCCACCGGTTCGCCAATCACAAACAGCATCAGGCTGCCCGCGCCCAGCACGCCAATCACCGGATAGAGATAAAAAGTCAGAAAGCCGTTGTAGCGGCTACGGAGCCGGATGTGGCTTTTCACCCAGCGCATCAGATAGCCCGCGATCAGCCCGCCGACGATAGCGCCGAGAAAACCGGAGCCGATCATGTTGGCAGCAAGACCGGCCGCAAAGCCCGGCGTCAGCGCAGGTTTATCCGCCAGCGAGTAGGCGGTGTAGGCCGACAGGACAGGCACCATCAAAATGCCGAGCATGCCGCCGCCAAGCTTGCGGTACATCCAAAGCCACGAGTTTTCCTGGTCAAACAGGTGCTGCAGGCCAAGGATTTGCGCCAGCAGTACCGATACGGCCAGCACCGTACCGCCGGCGACGATCAGCGGCACCGCAAAAGAGATGCCGCTGAGAAGCGCCTGCTTGAGTTCAGTTTTAACGCGCTTTTTCGTTTCGGTATCGACCTGCGCATGGCGCGCATCGGTAGAAGGCTTTAGCGCCAGCGCGCGTTCAATCAACGCTTCAGCATGGCGCAGGGGTTCCGCAACGGGCACGGAAATGGCGGGGATCCCCTGAAAGCGCTCACTCTCTTTGATCGCCACTTCTGCGGCAAAAATACACGCTTTCGCCTCCAGCAACTGCTGGGCAGTAATGCGCCCTTCAATACCGTTCGCCCCCTGCTTTTCGACCACCACGTTGACGCCGAGCTTACGTCCCGCTTTTTCCAGGTACTCTGCGGCCATATAGGTATGCGCGATCCCCGCCGGACAGGCGGTTACACAGACGACGGTTGGTGCATTCACCCGCGTATCAGCCTCGTCTTCCTGCGAGACACCGTTCAGCGCATCAAGCAGATCCTCTGCCGTCTCTGCAGCCATAACGCGTTCCCGGAGGACATCATCGGCAAGGCGAGACGTCAGCGCCGTCAGCACCTGGATATGCGTGGATCCCGCTTCAGCTGGCGGGATGGCCAGCAGGACGATCATCTCAACCTTTTCAGGGCCGTCCACCCCCTCCCAATCCAGCGGTTCGCACAGCGTAGCAACCGCAAAAGCCGCTTCGTTCACCGCGCTCGATTTACCATGCGGGACAGCCAGCCCTTCACCCAGGGCGGTTGGCCCCTGCGATTCGCGACGGTAGACCTCCGCCAAAAATGCATCGCCATCTGTAATTTTGCCCAGCGCCACCAGCCGCATTGTAAGCTGGCGAATGGCCTCATCACGGCTGGCATAGTGCGCCTGCAAGCAGACAGCACTGGTGTGGGTCAGAGTCGTCAGGTTCATAAGATCCTCACACTTAAGTTGTTATTGTCTGGCGGCAATTGTGGCAGGTCACACAATACATTTATGTGATCATTTTCACTAACAATGCAAATTTGTATTTAAGTTGTATTATTTACAAATTTTAAGTGAGAGGCATAATTCCATGCAAAGGTATTAGAAAGGCAGATTCGATGGGTAACAAACCGATGTACCGGCAAATAGCCGATGCGCTTCGCGAAAAAATCAGCGCGGGAGAGTTAAAGCCTGGCGATGCGTTACCGACGGAATCCAGCCTTCAGGAGGCATTCAACGTGAGTCGCGTTACGGTGAGACAGGCGCTGAAGCTGCTTACGGAAGAGCAGATCGTCGAGAGCATTCAGGGCAGCGGCACCTACGTAAAAGAAGAGCGCGTCAATTACGACATTTACCAGCTCACCGGGTTTTACGAAAAACTGGCCGACCGGAACGTGGATACCCACAGTGAGGTAAGCATTTTCGAAGTGCTGAAAGCCGATGCAAAACTTGCCGAAAAGCTGAATCTCTCTCATGACGATAAGGTCTGGCACGTCAAACGCGTCCGCTTTATCAAACAAAAACCGGTAAATCTGGAAGAAACGTGGATGCCGCTGGCCATGTTCCCCGACCTCACCTGGGAAGTGATGGAGAATTCGAAATACCACTACGTTGAGCAGATCAAAAAGCTGGTTATCGATCGCAGCGAACAGGAGCTGGTGCCGATCATGCCGTCAGAGGAGGCGATCGCCGCACTGTCGCTCGATCCGGCAAAGCCGATCCTGGAAAAAGTCTCCCGCGGGTTTCTGAAGGACGGACGGGTATTTGAATACAGCCGCAACGTGTTCAATACCGACGATTACAAGTTCACGCTAGTCGCCAGACGCAGGCAATAAAAAAGGCCGCTTTACAGCGGCCAACCATGTCGAAACGGACATTTTTATACTTCAACGCCCCCCTTTCGGGGAGCAGAGAGGACTTACTTAATGATGGATTTCAGTGCTTCGCCGATATCCGCCAGGCTGCGAACGGTCTTCACGCCTGCTGCTTCCAGCGCTGCGAATTTCTCATCAGCCGTACCTTTACCGCCGGCGATGATCGCGCCCGCGTGACCCATACGCTTGCCTTTTGGCGCAGTCACACCCGCGATGTAACCGACAACTGGCTTGGTCACGTGTTCTTTGATGTAAGCAGCGGCTTCTTCTTCCGCGCTACCACCGATCTCACCGATCATCACGATCGCTTCGGTCTGTGGATCTTCCTGGAACAGCTTCAGGATGTCGATGAAGTTAGAGCCCGGGATCGGGTCACCGCCGATGCCCACGCAGGTGGACTGGCCGAAGCCGTAATCGGTGGTCTGCTTAACGGCTTCATAGGTCAGCGTACCGGAACGGGACACGATGCCCACTTTACCCGGCTTGTGAATGTGGCCCGGCATGATGCCGATTTTGCACTCGCCCGGGGTGATAACGCCAGGGCAGTTCGGGCCGATCATGCGCACGCCTGCTTCATCCAGCTTCACCTTCACGGTCAGCATATCCAGCGTCGGGATGCCTTCAGTAATAGTGATGATCAGTTTGATGCCTGCGTCGATCGCTTCCAGAATGGAGTCTTTGCAGAACGGTGCCGGAACGTAGATCACGGTCGCGGTTGCGCCCGTCGCTTCTACGGCTTCACGCACGGTGTTGAATACCGGCAGGCCCAGGTGCGTGGTACCGCCTTTACCTGGCGTTACGCCGCCAACCATCTGCGTGCCGTAGGCAATCGCCTGTTCGGAGTGGAAAGTCCCCTGGCTACCGGTGAAGCCCTGGCAGATAACCTTGGTATCTTTATTAATTAAAACTGACATTATTTCCCCTCCACTGCGGCAACAACCTGCTGAGCTGCATCCGTCAGACTTTTCGCTGCAATAATATTCAGGCCGCTGTCAGCCAGTTTTTTCGCGCCGAGTTCAGCGTTGTTACCTTCCAGACGTACAACCACCGGAACGTTAACACCCACTTCTTCTACCGCACCGATGATACCGTCGGCGATCAGGTCGCAACGAACGATGCCGCCGAAGATGTTAACCAGAACGGCCTTCACGTTGTCGTCAGAGAGAATGATTTTGAACGCTTCGGTTACGCGCTCTTTGGTTGCGCCACCGCCTACGTCGAGGAAGTTTGCTGGCTCACCGCCGTGCAGCTTAACGATGTCCATGGTGCCCATTGCCAGGCCCGCACCGTTAACCATGCAGCCGATGTTGCCGTCCAGCGCCACGTAGTTCAGCTCCCACTGTGCAGCCTGTGCTTCACGCGGATCTTCCTGAGACTGGTCGCGCATTTCGCGCAGATCCGACTGGCGGAACAGCGCGTTGCCGTCAGCGCCCAGCTTGCCGTCGAGGCAGATCAGGTCGCCCTGAGTGGTGATCACCAGCGGGTTGATCTCGATCAGCGCCAGGTCGCGCTCCAGGAAGATGTTCGCCAGACCCATGAAAATCTTGGTGAACTGCTGAACCAGCTTGCCTTCCAGGCCCAGTTTGAACGCCAGCTCGCGACCCTGATAAGGCATTGGGCCCGCCAGCGGATCGATTGCCACTTTGTGGATCAGGTGCGGGGTTTCTTCCGCCACTTTTTCGATTTCCACGCCGCCTTCGGTAGACGCCATGAACACCACGCGACGGGAGCTACGGTCAACAACCGCGCCCAGGTACAGTTCTTTTGCGATGTCGGTCGCCGCTTCAACCAGGATCTGGTTAACCGGCTGGCCGTTCGCATCTGTCTGGTACGTTACCAGACGCTTGCCGAGCCAATGTTCAGCAAACGCACGAATCTCTTCTTTGCTCTTAACAACCTTCACACCGCCCGCTTTACCACGGCCACCAGCGTGAACCTGACACTTAACTACCCAAGGGCCGGAACCGATTTTAGATGCGGCTTCTTCTGCTTCACGCGGGGTAGTACAGGCATAACCCACCGGAGCCGGTAAGCCATACCGGGCAAACAGCTGTTTGGCCTGATATTCATGTAAGTTCATGTGTTCTATCCATCCTTCAGGTAATCGTTAGGTCGTGCTTTTATTGGCCCGGCAGCCATACGCCGCCGGGCAAGACTGCAAAACTAGACGTCCAGCAGCAGACGGGTTGGATCTTCCAGCAGCTCTTTAATCGCGACCAGGAAGCCCACGGACTCGCGGCCGTCGATCAGGCGGTGATCGTAAGAGAGCGCCAGGTACATCATTGGCAGGATCTCAACTTTACCGTCTACCGCCATAGGGCGATCTTTAATGGCATGCATACCCAGGATCGCGCTCTGCGGCGGGTTAATGATCGGGGTAGACATCAGCGAGCCGAATACGCCGCCGTTGGTAATGGTGAAGTTACCGCCGGTCAGGTCGTCTACGGTCAGCTTGCCGTCGCGGCCTTTAACAGCCAGCTCTTTAATGTTTTTCTCGATGTCAGCCATACCCAGGGTATCCACATCACGCAGAACCGGCGTTACCAGGCCGCGTGGAGTAGAAACCGCCATGCTGACGTCGAAATAGTTGTGGTAAACCACGTCATCGCCGTCAATAGACGCGTTCACTTCCGGGTAGCGTTTCAGCGCTTCAACTACCGCTTTCACGTAGAAGGACATAAAGCCCAGACGGATACCGTGACGTTTTTCAAACGCGTCACCGTACTGCTTGCGCAGGTCCATGATTGGCTTCATGTTCACTTCGTTGAAGGTGGTCAGCATCGCGGTGGAGTTTTTCGCTTCCAGCAGACGCTCGGCCACGCGCTTACGCAGGCGGGTCATCGGGACGCGTTTTTCGCTGCGGGCACCCAGAGCAGGCTGTGCTGCCGGTGCTGCCGCAGGGGCTTTCGCTTCTGCCTGAGCTGGCGCTTTCGCAAGGTGTTTGTCGATGTCTTCGCGGGTCAGACGACCACCCACACCGGTGCCTTTGATGGCTGCCGGGTCGAGGCTGTGTTCAGCCAGCAGGCGACGGATCGCCGGGCTGAGGGCGTCGTTAGACTGTTCTTCCAGAGAAGCCTGCTGGCGCTGAGCCGGCGTAGAGGCTTTCTCTTCAGATTTCGCGCTGGACTCTTTGCCCGCGCTGTTGCCTTCACGCAGGCGACCCAGGATCTGACGAGAAGTTACGGTGGTACCTTCATCTTCCAGCACCGCGTCCAGAACGCCATCCGCCGAAGCCGGTACTTCCAGTACCACTTTGTCAGTTTCGATTTCTACCAGCACTTCATCGCGCTTAACGGCATCGCCTGGTTTTTTGTGCCAGGTAGCGACGGTCGCATCTGCTACGGATTCAGGCAGGTCGGGAACAAGAATATCTACGCTACTCATTTTGTATCCTTTAATTAATCGACGTTCAGCGCGTCATTGACCAGATCTTGTTGCTGCTTCTGGTGAACGGACATATACCCTACCGCCGGAGAGGCGGAGGCCGGGCGACCTGCATAACGCAGGGCTGACCCAAATGGAATCACTTCACGGAAATGATGCTGGCTGCAGTACCATGCGCCCTGGTTAAGCGGCTCTTCCTGGCACCAGACAAAATCATGTACGTGAGCATATTGTTTCAGCACTTCCTGCATCGCCTGATGCGGGAACGGATAAAGCTGTTCGATACGCACGATGGCGACATCTTTCTGATCGTTCTTGCGGCGCTGTTCCAGCAGGTCGTAATAAACCTTACCAGAACACATCACCACGCGCTTCACGCCCTGCGGATCCAGCTCGTCAATCTCACCGATGGCTGGCAGGAAGGTGCCATTCGCCAGTTCTTCCAGGCTGGACACGGCCAGCGGGTGACGCAGCAGGGATTTCGGCGACATCACCACCAGCGGACGGCGCATACCGCGCAGCGCCTGGCGACGCAGCATGTGGTAGACCTGAGCCGGGGTGGACGGCACGCAGACCTGCATGTTCTGCTCGGCGCAGAGCTGCAGATAACGTTCCAGACGCGCGGAGGAGTGCTCCGGACCCTGACCTTCATAACCGTGCGGCAGCAGCATTACCAGGCCACACATACGGCCCCACTTCTGCTCGCCGGAGGAGATGAACTGGTCGATAACAACCTGCGCACCGTTGGCAAAGTCACCGAACTGCGCTTCCCAGATGGTCAAAGTGCGTGGTTCTGCGGTGGCGTAACCGTATTCGAAGGCCAGAACCGCTTCTTCAGACAGCACGGAGTCCCAGACCTTGAACTGGCCCTGACCGTTGTGCACGTGCTGCAGCGGGGTGTAGGTTGAACCGTTGGACTGGTTGTGAACAACCGCGTGACGGTGGAAGAAGGTCCCACGGCCGGCATCTTCACCGGACAGACGAACAGGAATACCTTCGTCAACCAGCGTTGCGTAGGCCAGCGTTTCCGCGCCGCCCCAGTCGAACAGCTTCTCGCCTGCCGCCATGGACTGACGGTCAGCGTAGATTTTCGCCACGCGAGACTGCATCTCGATAGCGTCCGGTACGGTGCTGATGCGTTTAGCCAGCTCCTGCAGGCGCTTCATCTCAACCTTGTTCGGGTAGCTCTCATCCCATTCGTGGTTGAGGTACGGCGACCAGGTAAAGGAGTGCATGTTCATCGGGCGCAGCTCTTTGACCACGCATTCACCCGCATCCAGCGCGTCGCGGTAGAGGTTGACCATTTCGGTCGCATCTTCCAGCGTCGTCACTTTGTCGCTCTCCAGCTTGTCAGCATAGATTTTGCGCGGGGTCGGGTGTTTTTTGATTTTCTGATACATCAACGGCTGGGTTGCACTTGGCTCGTCCGCTTCGTTGTGGCCGTGACGGCGGTAGCAGAAGAGGTCAATGAACACATCGCGTTTAAAGGTATTACGGAAATCCAGCGCCAGACGGGTAACGAAAGCAACGGCTTCCGGGTCATCCGCGTTAACGTGGAAGATTGGCGCCTGCACCATCTTACCGATGTCGGTGCAGTACGGGGTAGAACGCGCGTCAAGCGGGTTAGAGGTGGTAAAGCCCACCTGGTTGTTAATCACGATGCGAACGGTACCGCCCACTTCGTAACCACGCGCTTTCGACATGTTCAGGGTTTCCTGAACTACGCCCTGCCCTGTTACCGCCGCATCGCCGTGGATGGTGATCGGCAGCACTTTATTGCTGCTCGGCTCGTCCAGACGATCCAGACGCGCACGCACGGAACCGATAACCACCGGGCTAACGATTTCCAGGTGTGACGGGTTAAACGCCAGCGCCAGGTGAACCAGACCGCCTTCGGTTTCGATATCTGACGAGAAGCCCATGTGGTACTTCACGTCGCCGGTGCCGAGGTGTTCTTTATGTTTGCCCGCGAACTCGTCGAACAGGTCCTGAGGTTTTTTACCCAGCACGTTGACCAGCACGTTCAGACGACCACGGTGCGCCATACCCAGAACCACTTCACGGGTGCCGCTCTTGCCTGCGTGACGAATCAGCTCTTTCAGCATCGGCACCAGCGCATCGCCGCCTTCCAGCGAGAAGCGTTTTGCGCCCGGGAATTTCGCGCCCAGATAGCGCTCAAGCCCTTCCGCTGCGGTCAGTTCGTTCAGGAAGCGTTTTTTCTCGTCAGCTGAGAAGGTCGCGTGACCCGCTACGGATTCGATGCGCTGCTGGATCCAGCGTTTCTCTTCGGTAGAGGTAATGTGCATGTATTCCGCGCCGATGGAGCCGCAGTAGGTTTGCTTGAGCGCGTCAATCAGATCGCCCAGCTTCATCGTGTCTTTGCCGATGGCAAAGGAACCTACGTTAAAGCTTTCCTGGAAATCGGCCTCGGTCAGATCGTGATATGCCGGATCGAGATCGGCCACACGGTCTTGTTTCCACAGTCCCAGCGGATCGAGATTCGCATGCTGGTGACCGCGGAAGCGATAAGCGTTGATAAGCTGCAGGACTTTAACCTGCTTCGCATTGGTGTCAGGGTCGGAAATCGCAGAAGAGTAACGTGAGGCATCCTTCGCCAGACGACGGAAATAATCACGTGTTTTGGAATGGAATTGATCCGGTTTGACCCCTGTGCCAGGCAACTGCTGGAACATGGAACGCCAGTTTGCGTCCACTGAGTCAGGATCGGTTAAGAAGTCTTCATAGAGCTGTTCAATCCAGCTCTGGTTCGCACCAGAAAGGAAAGAAGAGTCCAGCCAGGCTTTCATTGCGCCGTTCTGCATCGTGATCCCTTAAGCATTTTTATGCTTACTTTCGCCGTAGAAACTACCACGCACACCACGTGTACGTGCCGGGGTTCACCTGCGAGCTCTTTTACTTTGGCCCGCGAAGGAACCTTTAGAAACTGTCTAAGGGTCTTTACCCTCACCCCTACCCCTCCCTAAGGGAGAGGGGGAATGCCGTCGGCAGTTTTTAAAGATTTCCTGCAATCTGTCCCCTCTCCCTTAGGGAGAGGGTTAGGGTGAGGGGAACACCGCTCCCCTCTCACTACTTACGCACTGCGCTGCAGCAGCATCGACTTAATATGGCCGATGGCGCGCGTCGGGTTCAGCCCCTTCGGACACACACTGACGCAGTTCATGATGCTATGGCAGCGGAATACGCTGAAAGCGTCACTCAGTCCTTCCAGACGGCTATCGGTTTCGGTGTCGCGGCTATCGATCAGGAAGCGATAGGCAGCCAGCAAACCGGCCGGGCCGATAAACTTGTCCGGGTTCCACCAGAACGACGGGCAGGACGTTGAACAGCATGCGCAGAGAATACACTCGTACAACCCATCGAGTTTTTCACGCTGCTCAGGAGACTGTAAGTGCTCGCGAGCGGGTGGATTTTGCCCATTATTCAATAAGTAAGGCTTAATCTTCTCATATTGTGCATAGAATTGCCCCATGTCTACCACCAAATCACGCACGACCGGCAGGCCTGGCAGAGGACGGATAACAATTTTCTGACCAGGACGCTGCAGCGCTGAAATTGGCGTGATGCAGGCCAGGCCATTTTTGCCGTTCATGTTCACCCCGTCAGAACCACACACCCCTTCACGACAGGAGCGGCGGAACGACAGCGTAGGATCTTTTTCTTTCAGCTGGATTAAGGCATCCAGCAGCATCATGTCGCGACCTTCTTCCGCTTCCAGGGTGTAGTCCTGCATACGCGGAGCATCATCAACATCCGGGTTATAACGATAAACTGAGAATTCGAGTTTCATTATCCTGTCTCCGCATTAGTAAGTACGAATCTTCGGCGGGAACGCCGGACGCAGTTTCGGTTCCATGTTGACGCTACGACGCGTCATGGATTCCGACTCTGGCAGATACAGGGAATGGCACAGCCAGTTTTCGTCATCACGATCCGGGAAGTCGAAGCGGCTATGCGCGCCACGGCTTTCGGTACGGAAGTTTGCCGACATCGCCGTCGCGAACGCGGTTTCCATCAGGTTATCCAGCTCCAGGCACTCAACGCGCTGGGTGTTGAATTCGCTGGAGGTGTCGTCCAGACGGGCATTTTTCAGACGCTCGCGGATCGCTTTCAGCTGCTCAAGACCTTTGGCCATCGCGTCGCCTTCACGGAATACCGAGAAGTTGTGCTGCATGCATTCCTGCAGCGCTTTACGGATTTCCACCGGATCTTCGCCGTTGCGGTTACCGTTCCAGCGGTTGAGACGCTCAAGAGAGGCATCAATTTCGTCGTCGGTCGCGTCACGCAGCGCGCCCTGCTCGGCAATAGATTCCTGCAGATGCAGGCCCACCGCACGACCAAACACCACCAGGTCCAGCAGGGAGTTGCCGCCCAGACGGTTTGCACCGTGTACGGATACGCAGGCAATTTCGCCTACCGCGAACAGGCCAGGAATAACCACGTCTTCGCCCTGCTCGTTTACGGTCAGCGCCTGACCGGTCACTTTGGTCGGAATACCGCCCATCATGTAGTGGCAGGTTGGGATAACCGGAATCGGCTCTTTCACCGGGTCGACGTGTGCGAAGGTGCGGGACAGTTCCAGGATGCCCGGCAGACGGGACTCCAGAACTTCTTTACCCAGGTGGTCGAGCTTCAGCTTCGCGTGTGGACCCCATGGGCCGTCACAGCCGCGGCCTTCACGGATTTCGATCATGATGGAACGCGCCACCACGTCACGACCCGCCAGGTCTTTCGCATTCGGGGCATAACGCTCCATGAAGCGCTCGCCGTGTTTGTTCAGCAGGTAGCCACCTTCACCGCGGCAGCCTTCTGTTACCAGAACGCCCGCACCGGCGATACCGGTTGGGTGGAACTGCCACATTTCCATATCCTGCACCGGCACGCCCGCGCGGATAGCCATGCCGACACCGTCACCGGTGTTGATGTGGGCGTTGGTGGTGGACTGATAGATACGGCCTGCGCCGCCGGTAGCCAGCACGGTAGCGCGGGCTTTGAAGTAAACCACTTCACCGGTTTCGATGCACAGCGCGGTACAGCCGACGATTGCGCCATCGGCATTTTTCACCAGATCCAGCGCGTACCACTCGGAGAAGATGGTGGTATGATTTTTCAGGTTCTGCTGATACAGGGTGTGCAGCAGTGCGTGACCGGTACGGTCAGCCGCCGCCGCGGTGCGTGCCGCCTGCTCGCCGCCGAAGTTTTTCGACTGGCCGCCAAACGGACGCTGATAGATAGTGCCATTTTCCAGACGGGAGAACGGCAGACCCATGTGGTCCAGCTCCAGAATCGCTTCCGGGCCGGTTTTACACATATATTCGATGGCATCCTGGTCGCCGATGTAGTCGGAACCTTTTACCGTGTCGTACATGTGCCATTCCCAGTTATCTTCATGGGAGTTACCCAGCGCAACGGTGATACCGCCCTGCGCAGACACAGTGTGGGAACGGGTCGGGAAAACTTTAGAGAGCAGCGCACAGGTCTGGCCGCTCTGGGAAATTTGCAGTGCGGCACGCATACCTGCGCCACCGGCACCAATTACAACAGCATCAAATTCTCTGACTGGCAGTTTCATTACACACCCCACACCACAACGAATCCATAAATAACGTAAACCACCAGTGCAACAACAATGGCCAGCTGCAGTGGGAGGCGAATCGCCAGCGGTTTAACGTAATCGGTCAACACCTGCCACATGCCAATCCACGCATGAATAAGGATGGAGAACAGAGCCAGCAGGGTGAACACTTTGGTGAAGGCAGATCCGAAGAACCCACTCCAGATTTCCCACGTCAGCGTGCCGCTGGTCGCGAAGAAACCGATCATATAGATGATGTAAAGAGTGAGAACGATGGCGGTAGCACGGACCAGAATGAAGTCATGTACGCCGTTGCGTCCTAATGCGGAGGCGTTGCTTACCATACGAGAACTCCTGCGAGAAGTGAAAGCACGACAGTAATCACAAATGAAATGTTAGCGGAGCGTTTCCCGGCTTCGAAAGTCTCTTCCAGGTAGCCAAAGTCCATCAGCATATGGCGAACACCCACAACGACATGGTACGCCAGCGCGGTCAGAATGCCCCACATGATGAATTTCACGAAGAAGCTGTTCATGATGGCAGAGGCCTGGAGGAATCCTTCAGGGGAAGAGAGGCTGGTGCCCAGTAACCACAGCAAAATACCGACCGCCACAAACGTAATCACACCAGAAACACGGTGCAGAATGGACGCTATTGCTGTTACAGGGAACCGGATCGTTTTGAGATCCAGATTGACAGGTCTTTGTTTTTTCACATTTCTTATCATGAATAACGCCCACATGCTGTTCTTATTGTTTCCTTCCTCCGGACTGCGATGCGGGTCAAGCAGCGTTCCTTTTCTATAACTGCGCGTCATGCAAAACACTGCTTCCAGATGCTTAAACGACACGTTACAACGCTGGGTGGCTCGGGATTGCAGGGTGTTCCGGAGACCTGGCGGCAGTATAGGCCGTTCACAAAATCATTACAATTAACCTACATACAGTTTGTCGGGTTTTCTCTGGAACAGTGATCAGGGTCACGATAACAACATCTTTTTAATTTTTAATCATCTGATTTGACAAATGTTAAACAATATTGTTACAAACGTCATCAGAAAAGGCATATAATGCGCAAAAGTTATGAGGTCTCTCTTTCACCTGACAAATAGTTATGTAACAGTGTGATGGTATTGACCGAAGTTATCAGGACAGTTATTAGTGATATACAGGTTTGAATAATTCGGACTGCAAAAACGCTGATTTGCTGTGGTTTCACTGATATTTCATTCGTTTACCTGCAAGGCGCCATAGCTCTGTACCCTGGTTTGTCCTCGTGAGCTGAGCGGAAAGCCAAATAACAATCTGGTAACGGTGATTAACAGCTGAAAGCAAATCCGGTAAAGCGCAGTCTTAAGCATAAGGCGCTAAGGAGACCGTAAATGGCTGATACAAAGGCAACGCTCACCCTAAATGGTGACACTGCTATTGAACTGGATGTGCTAAAAGGCACGCTCGGTCAGGATGTTATTGATATCCGTACGCTGGGCTCTAAAGGTGTATTCACCTTTGACCCTGGATTTACCTCTACCGCATCTTGCGAATCCAAAATCACCTACATTGACGGTGACGAAGGTATCCTGCTCCATCGCGGCTTCCCCATCGATCAGTTAGCCACCGAATCCAACTATCTGGAAGTGTGCTACATCCTGCTGAACGGCGAAAAACCGACGCAGGCACAGTACGATGAATTCAAAACCACCGTGACCCGTCACACCATGATCCATGAGCAGATTACCCGTCTGTTCCATGCGTTCCGCCGTGACTCTCACCCGATGGCGGTGATGTGCGGTATCACCGGTGCGCTGGCGGCGTTCTACCACGACTCCCTTGACGTGAATAACCCGCGTCACCGTGATATCGCGGCGTTCCGCCTGCTGTCCAAAATGCCTACCATGGCGGCGATGTGCTACAAATACTCCATCGGCCAGCCGTTTGTGTATCCGCGCAACGACCTCTCCTACGCGGGTAACTTCCTGCGCATGATGTTCTCCACACCGTGCGAAGAGTACGAAGTGAACCCGGTGCTGGAACGCGCAATGGACCGTATTCTGATCCTGCACGCTGACCACGAACAAAACGCCTCTACCTCTACCGTCCGTACCGCGGGCTCTTCAGGCGCGAACCCGTTCGCCTGTATCGCTGCGGGCATCGCTTCCCTGTGGGGACCGGCGCACGGCGGCGCGAACGAAGCGGCACTGAAGATGCTGGAAGAGATCAGCACCGTTGAGCACATTCCTGAGTTCGTGCGTCGCGCGAAAGACAAGAATGACTCCTTCCGCCTGATGGGCTTCGGTCACCGTGTTTACAAAAACTACGACCCGCGCGCCACCGTCATGCGTGAGACCTGCCACGAAGTGCTGAAAGAGCTGGGTACCAAAGATGATCTGCTGGAAGTGGCGATGGAGCTGGAACACATCGCACTGAACGACCCGTACTTCATCGAGAAGAAACTCTACCCGAACGTCGATTTCTACTCTGGCATTATTCTGAAAGCGATGGGCATTCCGTCTTCCATGTTCACCGTGATCTTCGCTATGGCCCGTACCGTAGGCTGGATTGCGCACTGGAACGAAATGCACAGCGAAGGCATGAAAATCGCCCGTCCTCGTCAGCTGTATACCGGCTACGAGCAGCGTGATTTTAAGTCTGACCTGAAGCGCTAAAAGATGTTGGGTGCGGCCTGATGCCCTCACCCCGACCCTCTCCCACAGGGAGAGGGTGAAAACATTAAAAACGGTAACCCAAGGGTTACCGTTTTACTTTTATTTCTGGCAGTGCGGGCACCAGTAAAAAGGTCTGGAAGAGAGCATAATCCTGTCGATAATCCCGCCGCATCGCTCGCACTTCTTCCCCGCCCGATGAAACACCTTGAACCGGAACAGCGCCCCGTGATGCGTGTTCTCATCCGCCACGCCGCGCGTGTTGTACGAGAGCCACGGAATATCCAGCAGCGCGTGGGACAACGCCTCCAGCTGTTCATCATTCAGCTCAGACGCTTTATGCTGCGCCGCCAGCCCGACTTCCCAGAGGATCTCTACCCGCAGGTAGTTGCCCAGCCCGGCCAGAAAGGCCTGGTCGAGAAACAAACCGGAAAACTGTCGGTTACGAAATTTAGGTGATAACAGCCGGGCCTTCACGTCGCTCGCCGTCAGGCGCATGTCCAGCACGTCCGGCCCGACCCGCTGCAGAAACGGGTGCGTCAGCAGCTGCTCCGGCGTAAGCATTTCGATATCCGACGCACTATAGAGCAGGATCGCCTTATCCGCCGTTTGCAGCCTGACGCGCAGCACGCGAGTGGTTTGCGGCTGCTCGTCCGCCTCCACCACGCGCCAGACGCCGTAAAGCTGGTTATGGCTATATAACGTCAGGTTATGGGAAAAGTGCGTAAGCAAGGCTTTGCCGCGCGTTTCAATATGGGTCACCGTCTGGCCCACCAGCTGTGATTCAAACGGTTTCAGTTGAGGAAAAGCAAACCAGACATCCGTCAGGGGTTTGCCCTTTATCGCCGCCTCCAGGCTATCCGCCGCGCGGCGGATCTCCGGACCTTCAGGCATTTTTGTGTCCTTATCGTCATTATTCGGCGCTGACGAGGATACCCTCTTCAGAGAACGCTGCCCGCAAGCGGCGCGCGAACTGGAGCGCATGCTCGCCATCGCCGTGTAAACATACCGTATCGGCCTGCACGTTTGCCGGTGTTCCGTCCACGGCGATCACCCGCCCGGCGCGCACCATCTCCAGCGTCTGCGCCAGCGCTTTAGCTTCGTCGGTAATCAGCGCCCCGGCCTGCGTCCGCGGCACCAGGCTGCCGTCCGGCTGGTATCCCCGATCGGCAAACACTTCCTGACGGGTGGTCAGGCCCAGCCGTTCTCCGGCACGAATCAGCTGGCTGCCCGCAAGGCCTACCAGAATCAGCTGCGGATTACAGTCCCGCACCGCGCGGGCAATGGCGTCCGCCAGATCCGCATCTTTCGCCGCCTGGTTGTAGAGCATGCCGTGCGGCTTCACGTGGCGCATCACGCCGTTCTGGGCGCGCACCATCGCCTCCAGCGCGCCGATCTGGTAGAGCACCTGAGCGTAGACCGTCTCAGGGGGCAGATCCATCGCCGTACGGCCAAAGTTTTCCCGATCGGGAAAGCTGGGGTGAGCCCCAATCGCGACGCCGTTTTTAATGGCATTACGCACGCTCTCCAGCATGGTTTGGGCATCACCCGCGTGAAAGCCGCAGGCGATATTGACCGAGGTGACCAGGGTCATCAGTTCCGAATCAGCGCTGCTTCCCTCCCCCAGATCGGCGTTCAAATCAATCTTTACCATCAAGCCTCCACGCCAGCTGTTCAAGATAACGCTGCTGATCCTGCCGCGCCTTAAGCGCCTCCTCCAGCGAACACTGCACGAAGTGAATCGGCTGGCCGAGGGGAATTTGCGCCAGATGGTAGCGATCCGCTTCAATGATGCAGGCAATGCGCGGATAGCCGCCGGTAGTTTGCGCATCGTTCATTAATACGATGGGCTGACCGTTTCCCGGCACCTGAATAACCCCAGGCAATAAACCGTGGGAGAGCAGCTCCCGGTCCGTCGTGCGGGTCAGCGGCTGCCCCTGAAGGCGGTAGCCCATGCGGTTACTCTGCGGGCTGATCTTCCACGGCGCACGCCAGAAGGACTCTTTAGAAGCCTCGTCAAACTCATGATATTCCGGCCCCGGTAAGGCGCGGATCTGGTTTCCCCACAGCAGCTGTTTTACGCCCTGCGTGGTCGAGAAATGGCGCGCGGAGGGTTTGATTGCCAGCCGATCGCCGTCGCGCAACAAACGTCCTTCGTGACCGCCGATCCCGGCCTTCTGATCGGTACTGGATGAACCCAGCACCTCCGGCACGTCAATGCCGCCAGCCACCGCGAGATAGCTACGCACACCGTGCAGCGGACGTTTGAGCGTCAGGCGCTGCCCGGCTTTCGCCCGCAGCCGCCAGCCGGTCCACACCGCTTTGCCATCCAGCGTCGCATCACACCCTGCGCCGGTTAAGGCAAACCAGGTTTCCTGACCAAACTCAATCACACACTGACCCAGCGTAATTTCTAGCGCCGCCGTGCTGCCTTCGTTGCCCACAAGCAGGTTGGCAATCTCCAGCGAAGGACGGTCAAGCGCACCGCAGTAGCTCACGCCCGACTGGCGCAGACCAAAGCGGCCGGCATCCTGTACGGAGGTGTAAAGCCCGGCGCGAATAAGTGTTAACATACCCCCTCCTTCTGCGGAATAAAGCGAAGGGTGTCGCCGGGACGCAAGAGTATTGGCGTCTCCAGCCCGGGTTCAAATAACGGTGTCGCGGTATGCCCAATAAGCTGCCAGCCGCCGGGCGAAGTTAGCGGGTATACGCCGGTCTGCTCACCGCCGATAGCCACCGTCCCCGCCGGCACGCTCACGCGCGGCTCGGCACGGCGTGGCGTATGCAGCCGGGGAGATAATCCGCCCAGATACGGGAATCCGGGCTGAAACCCAAGGAACCAGACCACGTAGTCAACCGAACTGTGCAGCTCAACAACCTGCTTTTCTGTTAATCCGCAGTGGTCTGCCACCACGCCAAGATCTGGCCCACCCGTACCGCCATAAACGACCGGGATCTGAATGGCACGCGACTCCGGTTCCAGCGCCTCACTCTCTTCCCACCAGCGCTGCAAACGTTCAATGGCATCCAGCGCCAGGGTATGCGGGCTACGCAGCACGACGGTTATGTTATTCATACCCGGAATGGTCTCAACCACTTCAGGCATGTCGGCCAGACGCTGGGTCAGCCGCCAGATACGCTTTTGCGTGGCAAGCGTCACCGGTGGTTCAAGCTCCAGAACCACTGCGGTTTCACCCAGAAGATAACAACGCGCTCGCTGCACTTAACTACCTCTCGTCAGGCTGGGTTAGGGATATCAATAAAGGTCACATCCAGATCGGTATTTTCCGTCAGCCACTCGCTGAGGGCGCGAATGCCGCCGCGCTCGGTGGCATGATGGCCAGCGGCGTAAAAATGCAGCCCCTGTTCACGCGCCGAGTGAATGGTCTGCTCGGAAACCTCGCCGGTGATAAAGGCATCAACACCGAAACGCGCGGCGCTGTCGATAAAGCCCTGACCGCCACCGGTACACCATGCGACACGCTTCACCGTATCCGGACCGGTATCACCGCTCCACAGCGGACGACGGCCCAGGCGCGCTTCAATCCACGAGGCCAGCTCCAGCCCCGGAACCGGCATCGCCAGCTCGCCCCACGGCACCAGCGGCTCAATTTCACCCATCACGGTAATCCCCAGTAGCTGCGCCAGCTGGACGTTGTTGCCGAGCTCCGGGTGCGCATCCAGCGGCAGATGGTAGCCGTACAGGTTGATGTCATTAGCCAGCAGCGTTTTCAGGCGATTGCGCTTCATCCCACGAATAATCGGCGATTCGTTTTTCCAGAAGTAACCGTGATGAACAATCACCGCGTCGGCGTTCTGACGAACGGCCTCGTCCAGCAGCGCCTGGCTTGCCGTCACGCCGGTGATAATTTTTTGCACCGTCTCACGGCCTTCAACCTGGAGCCCGTTCGGACCGTAATCGCTGAAGGAGGTGCTGTTCAGTTTTTCGTTAATCAGGCTTTCCAGTTCGCTGTTTTTCATCATCACTCTCTTATGCTTTGCGGGCAGCTTCGTACGCCGCCAGCGTGGCGACACGCGCCTGTTTATGGTCGACAATCGGACGAGGGTAATCCAGCTTTACACGCTGTTTATCCGCCCATGCCCACGGTTCGTGGATCGCTTTAGCAGGTATACCGTTAAGTTCAGGAACCCAGCGGCGGATAAACTCGCCGTCCGCATCAAATTTTTGCCCCTGCGTGGTCGGATTGAAAATCCGGAAATAGGGTGCGGCATCGGTGCCGGTAGAGGCCGCCCACTGCCAGCCGCCGTTATTCGCCGCGAGATCGCCATCGATCAGCTGAGAGATAAAATAGCGCTCTCCGATACGCCAGTCGATAAGCAGATCCTTCACCAGAAAGCTGGCGGTAATCATCCGCAGGCGGTTGTGCATCCACCCCGTCTCATTAAGCTGACGCATGGCGGCATCGACTATCGGATAGCCCGTCTGCCCGCTTTGCCAGGCTTTCAGCTGCTTATCATTCGATTGCCACTTTACATTATCGGTCCAGCCAATGAAGGGCCGATGCTTACACAAACCAGGATGAAAGGTCATCAGATGACGATAAAACTCGCGCCAGATAAGCTCATTCAGCCAGACAGACCCTGCGCCGCCCTCCAACGCCTGCGGCTGCTCCGCCAGCAGACGATGCAAACACTGGCGCGGTGAGATCGCACCCAGCGCCAGACAGGCCGACAGGCGGCTGGTACCCTCGATGGCGGGAAAATCCCGACGCGCGTCGTAACTGGCCGCGTCCTGCTTGCAGAACTGGCGCAGTTGGGCGATGGCAGATTTCTCATCGGCGGGGAACAGCGTTTCATCAAACGGCTGCTGAGGGTAATCAAACGTCAGCTCAGGCAGCTCTTTTATGGCTTCGCCTCGCACGGCAGGCGCGGCAACGCACTCCGGCAGCGCCTCTTTCAGACGTTTGATAAAGGCATTTTTGAACGGAGTAAAAACTTTATACATCTCGTGGTTGCCGGTCATCACGCTGCCCGGAGCCAGCATCACGCTGTCATCAAACCCTTCGCAGACCACCCCTTCCAGCATCTTCTCCAGCTGACGGTCACGCTGCTGCTCGTTGAATTCGTACTGATAGTTGTAAAAAAGATGCGTGACCTTGTGCTGCTTACAGAGCTCCTGCACCGTCTGAAGCTGTGCGGCAAAATCACCCACCTCTTTATAGAGAAGCGGTATGCCTTTTCCAGCGAGCGAGTGCTGCAGATCGTTCAGATACGCCCGGAGCAAGGCCGCCTGCCGGGGGGCCATATCGTGCTGCCGCCACTGCTCGGGCGTGGCCATAAACAGTGCCAATACGTTAGCGTCTTTGGCGCGGCAGGCTGCCGCAAGGGCGATGTTGTCATGTACGCGCAGGTCCGCGCGAAACCAAACCAGATGGGTGGGCATAAAACTCCAGGCAATTATCCATTATGTCCGTAAGGGCATGCCGTAAAAGGAAAAAGCATGCATTGAACTACTTTGCCATGAAGTGTAGACGGGATGAAATAAAAAAGGCCGCCCGAGGCGGCCTTGGCGCTACTTGTCCTGCGCTATCGTGGATAAAACGACAAACCCATTCGGCTCATCGCTCTTTACAACGAGTACGCTGGCGACAATGAACGCGATGCAAAAATAGCGTTTCATTATGCGGTCCCTGCTGCTAACCGCTCCACCGTTCACCACCGGTGATAAGTCGGTGGACACAAGCCCGGGTAGGCGGGCTGCTTTACGGCTGTAAATACACCTTTCCCAGGACCGATGCCCATTTGCGAGATGGCGGAAAGGGACGCAGCATCATAATTAACATCCGCTGAGAAGGTAAGATACTCGAATAAAATTAGGAATTTATAAAGGCTTCGAGGGATTGCCATCTGCTTACAGGAGGGTATGATAAAAAACCCGGGTAGGGGCTGCAAAACCACCCAACGGACCGCGAATCCCGAGGGACAAAAAAACCGCCACATTGCTGTTGGCGGTTTTTTTATTGCTATGTGTAGTCTTCGTATCAGTAGAAATCGCAGGTCGCTTTCTCGGCCTGATCCATCCACACCGGCTTCTCGCTGGTTTTCGCCCAGACGCGGTGCAGATAGCTATAAAAACGTGCACGATCTTTCCAGAACAGCATCACCGGCAGAGCCAGCACGCCAGCCACTACGGCGAAAGCGCGGCGCAAGAACACGATATGAGCCGGATACTCTTTATAAAGATCCATATTTTTCTCCCCTATAGTTGGCCGGAAACGTCATCCGGAAAATTCAAAATCTGTGACCTGGCTAAAATAATATCGCTTTGTTTGTAATTTTACTACTCATCCGACCACTTATTTTCGTCCGTTTAGCAAAAATTTACACTCACGCCGTAATTAAGTTACAAAAAAGTTAACAGCTTACTTATCAATAGTTAAATTGTGGGCTTTGCCATTTTTATACTTTTTTTACACCCGCCCTCCCCATTTTTGCGAAATCTTTGCGCCGGAAATCCTACCGTTAGCACAACAACAAAAGTCACCCGGAGGTGGATTGTGAGTGCAGGTCTTATTGCCGGCATCGTGCTGGTGTTCCTGTTATTGGGTTATCTGGTCTATGCCCTGATTAATGCGGAGGCCTTCTGATGGCTGCTCAGGCGTTTCTGCTTATTGCCAGCTTCTTAGTGGTACTGTTCATTCTGGCAAGGCCACTGGGATCGGGACTGGCACGATTAATCAACAACGTCCCTTTGCCCGGCACGGGAAGCGTTGAAAAAGGGATCTGGCGCGTACTGGGAATAGACGATCGGGAGATGAGCTGGCGTCAGTATCTGATCGCCATTCTGCTGCTGAATATCGTTGGGCTCATTGCGCTTTTTGCCATGCTGATGTTGCAGGGCATCCTGCCGCTGAATCCGCAACAGTTACCGGGCCTGTCCTGGCATCTTGCGCTGAACACGGCGGTGAGCTTTGTCACTAACACCAACTGGCAGTCCTACGCCGGTGAAACCACGCTGAGCTATTTCAGCCAGATGGTCGGGTTAACCGTGCAAAACTTCCTCTCTGCCGCCAGCGGTATCGCGGTGATCTTCGCGCTGACGCGTGCGTTTGCGCGTCAGAAAATCAATACCCTGGGTAACGCGTGGGTGGATTTGACCCGCATTACGCTGTGGATCCTGCTGCCAATTGCGCTGCTGATCGCTCTGTTCTTCATCCAGCAGGGCAGCCTGCAAAACCTGATGCCTTACGCGTCCTATACCTCGCTGGAAGGTGCAAAACAGCTCCTGCCGATGGGGCCTGTAGCGTCACAGGAAGCCATCAAAATGCTCGGGACGAACGGAGGTGGCTTCTTCAACGCCAACTCGTCGCATCCATTTGAAAACCCTACCGCATTGACAAATTATGTGCAGATGCTGGCGATTTTCCTGATCCCCGCCGCGCTCTGCTTTGCCTTTGGTGATGTGGTTAACGATCGCCGTCAGGGCCGCACCTTGCTCTGGACCATGTCTCTGATCTTTGTGGTCTGCGTGGCGCTGGTGATGTGGGCTGAATGGAGCGGCAACAGCCATTTCATGCAGCTGGGGGCCAACAGCAATATCAACATGGAAGGTAAAGAGAGCCGCTTTGGCATTCTCGCCAGCAGCCTGTATGCGGTGGTCACCACGGCGGCCTCGTGCGGGGCAGTCAACGCCATGCATGATTCCTTTACGGCGCTGGGTGGCATGATCCCGATGTGGCTGATGCAGATTGGCGAAGTCGTCTTTGGCGGCGTAGGTTCGGGTCTGTACGGCATGCTGCTGTTCGTGCTGCTGGCGGTGTTTATTGCCGGTTTGATGATTGGCCGCACCCCGGAATACCTCGGTAAAAAAATCGACGTTCGCGAGATGAAATTAACCGCGCTGGCGATTCTGGTCACCCCGGCGCTTGTGCTGCTCGGCACCGCGCTGGCGCTGATGACCGAGGCCGGACGCAGCGGCATCTTTAACCCCGGCATTCACGGTTTTAGTGAAGTGCTGTATGCCGTCTCTTCTGCCGCCAACAACAACGGCAGCGCCTTTGCGGGGTTAAGCGCCAACTCACCGTTCTGGAACTGCCTGCTGGCGTTCTGCATGTTTGTGGGTCGCTTTGGGATCATTGTGCCGGTGTTGGCGATTGCCGGATCGCTGGTGAATAAAAAAATCCAACCGACCACCACCGGGACATTGCCGACCCACGGCGCGCTGTTTATCGGCCTGCTGACGGGTACCGTTTTACTGGTCGGCGCCCTGACCTTTATCCCCGCCCTCGCGTTAGGCCCGGTCGCGGAATACCTCTCTTTACGCTGATTTTGCGGAGAAATTGTCATGAGTCGTAAACAACTGGCCCTGTTCGAACCGTCATTAGTTCGCCAGGCGCTCATGGATGCGGTGAAAAAGCTGAGTCCGCGCGTGCAGTGGCACAACCCAGTGATGTTTATTGTCTGGGCGGGAAGCGTGCTGACCACCGCCCTGGCGATTGCCATGGGTACGGGCCACATGCCGGGAAATGCGATGTTTACCGGCGCCATCAGCCTGTGGCTGTGGTTTACCGTGCTGTTCGCCAACTTTGCGGAAGCGCTGGCGGAAGGCCGGAGTAAAGCCCAGGCCAACAGCCTGAAAGGGGTGAAGAAAACCGCCTTCGCGCGCAAGCTACGTGAACCGAAATACGGCGCGCAGATGGACCACGTTCCGGCGGATGAACTGCGCAAAGGCGATGTGGTGCTGGTGGAAGCCGGGGACATTATCCCTTGCGACGGTGAAGTCATCGAAGGGGGCGCCTCGGTGGACGAAAGCGCCATTACCGGGGAATCCGCGCCGGTTATCCGCGAATCCGGCGGCGATTTCGCCTCCGTGACGGGCGGGACGCGCATTCTCTCCGACTGGCTGGTGATCCAGTGTAGCGTTAACCCGGGGGAAACCTTCCTCGACCGGATGATCGCCATGGTGGAAGGCGCGCAGCGTCGTAAAACGCCGAACGAGATTGCCCTGACCATCCTGCTGGTGGCCCTGACCATCGTCTTCCTGCTGGCAACCGCGACGCTGTGGCCGTTTTCCGCCTATGGCGGCACCGCGGTCACCATCACGGTGCTGGTGGCGCTGCTAGTCTGCCTGATCCCCACCACCATTGGTGGCCTGCTGTCAGCCATCGGCGTAGCCGGCATGAGCCGTATGCTCGGTGCCAACGTCATCGCCACCAGCGGGCGGGCGGTGGAAGCCGCCGGTGACGTGGACGTCTTACTGCTGGATAAAACCGGGACTATTACCCTCGGTAACCGCCAGGCGTCAGATTTCCTGCCCGCCCCGGGCGTGGATGAAAAAACGCTGGCGGATGCCGCACAGCTCTCTTCGCTAGCCGATGAAACCCCGGAAGGCCGCAGTATCGTGATCCTCGCCAAGCAGCGCTTTAACCTGCGCCAGCGCGACGTTCAGAGCCTGCACGCCACTTTCGTGCCCTTCACGGCGCAAACCCGTATGAGCGGCATTAACATTCAGGATCGCATGATCCGTAAAGGCTCTGTTGACGCCATCCGTCGCCACATTGAGGCCAACAACGGCCACTTCCCATCGGAAGTGGACAGCCTGGTCGAAAGCGTGGCCCGTCAGGGGGCGACGCCGCTGGTGGTGGCCGAGGGCGCACACGTGCTGGGGGTGATAGCCCTGAAGGATATCGTCAAAGGCGGCATCAAGGAGCGCTTTGCCCAGCTGCGTAAAATGGGGATCAAAACGGTGATGATCACCGGGGATAACCGTCTTACCGCCGCGGCGATTGCCGCCGAAGCGGGCGTGGATGATTTTCTTTCCGAAGCCACACCGGAAGCGAAACTGGCGCTGATTCGTCAGTATCAGGCGGAAGGCCGTCTGGTGGCGATGACCGGCGACGGTACCAACGACGCCCCAGCCCTGGCGCAGGCCGACGTGGCGGTGGCGATGAACTCCGGTACCCAGGCCGCAAAAGAGGCGGGCAACATGGTCGACCTCGACTCAAACCCGACCAAGCTGATTGAAGTGGTGCACATTGGCAAGCAGATGCTGATGACGCGCGGCTCGCTGACCACGTTCAGTATCGCCAACGACGTGGCGAAATATTTCGCCATCATTCCGGCGGCGTTTGCTGCAACCTACCCGCAGTTAAACGCGTTGAACGTGATGCACCTGCACTCTCCGGCATCGGCCATCCTGAGCGCAGTGATCTTTAACGCTCTGATTATTGTCTTCCTGATCCCGCTCGCGCTGAAAGGCGTGAGCTATAAGCCGCTCACGGCCGCCGCCATGCTGCGCCGCAACCTGTGGATTTACGGGCTGGGCGGGCTGGTGGTGCCCTTCATCGGTATCAAGGTGATCGACCTGCTGTTGACGCTGTTCGGCCTGGTTTAAAAGGTGAATCAAATGACGATGTTACGCCCCGCTATACTTCTGTTTATTCTGCTGTCTCTCATTACCGGCGGGCTGTACCCGCTGGTGACCACCGCGCTGGGCCAGTGGTGGTTTAAGGATCGGGCCAACGGCTCGCTGATTATGCAAAACGGTGAAAACCGCGGTTCGCGCCTGATTGGTCAGAACTTTACGGATGCCCGTTACTTCCAGGGACGCCCTTCCGCCACTGCCGAAAGCCCGTATAATCCGATGGCATCCGGCGGCAGTAACCTGGCGGGCAGCAACCCCGAGCTGGAAAAAGCCGTTGCTGAGCGCGTGGCAGCCCTGCGCGCCGCTAATCCGCAGGCCAGCCGTGAGGTGCCCGTAGAGCTGGTGACCGCCTCGGCCAGCGGGCTGGACTACAGCCTGACGCCGGCAGCCGCGGCATGGCAAATCCCGCGCGTCGCCGCGGCCCGTCAGCTGACCGTCGAGCAGGTTAGCCAGCTGGTTGCAGAGCACACGCAAAAGCCGCTGGTCAGCTTTATCGGCATGCCCGTGGTGAATATTGTTGAGCTGAATCTGGCGCTGGACGCGCTAAGGAAAAACTAAATGACCGACGAGCCCATGCGCCCGGATCCGGACAGGCTGCTTGAACAGACGGCCGAAGCCCATCGCGGCAAACTGAAAATTTTCTTTGGCGCCTGCGCAGGCGTCGGGAAAACCTTCGCCATGCTGACGGAAGCCCAGCGGCTTCGGGCGCAGGGGCTCGATATATTGATAGGCGTGGTAGAAACCCACGGACGCAAAGAGACCGCATCGCTGCTGAAGGGGCTGGCCACCCAGCCGCCCCGCCGTATCAGCCACCGCGGTCGGCTAGTCACCGAATTCGATCTTGATGCCGCCCTCGCCCGCCGTCCCGCCCTTATCCTGATGGACGAACTGGCGCACAGCAATGCGCCAGGCTCGCGCCATCCAAAACGCTGGCAGGATGTTGAAGAGCTGCTTGAAGCCGGCATCGATGTTTTCACGACGGTTAACGTTCAGCATCTGGAGAGCCTGAACGACGTGGTCAGCGGCGTGACCGGGATTCAGGTGCGCGAGACGGTGCCCGACCCCTTCTTTGATTCTGCCGATGAAGTGGTACTGGTCGACCTGCCCCCCGACGATTTGCGCCAGCGCCTGCATGAAGGCAAAGTCTATATCGCCGGCCAGGCCGAGCGCGCCATCGAACATTTCTTCCGTAAAGGTAACCTGATTGCCCTGCGCGAGCTGGCCCTGCGTCGTACTGCCGATCGCGTCGACGATCAGATGCGTGCCTGGCGCGATCTGCAGGGCCAGGAGCGCGTCTGGCATACGCGAGATGCCATCCTGCTGTGCGTAGGGCACGGCAGCGGCAATGAAAAGCTTGTCCGCACCGCCGCGCGCCTGGCGGCCAAATTTGGCAGCGTCTGGCATGCGGTGTATGTCGAAACGCCGCAGCTGCACGCGCTGCCCGAGAACCAGCGCCGCGCGATATTGAGTTCGCTTAGCCTGGCGCAGGAGCTGGGTGCCGAAACCGCCACCCTTTCCGACCCTCAGGAAGATAAAGCTATTTTGCGCTATGCCCGTGAGCACAATCTGGGGAAAATCGTGATTGGCCGTCGCCAGCATCGCCGCTGGTTTAGCCGCGAATCGTTTGCCGACAAGCTGGCCCGCCGCGCACCGGATCTGGACCTGGTGATCGTGGCGCTGGATGATAAGCCCACGCCGTTACCCAGCCGCGCGCCGGACAGCCGTGCCTTCAGCGATAAATGGCGCATTCAGCTGCGCGGCTGTCTTGTCGCCGTCGTGCTCTGCGCCCTGATTACCGTGATTGCCAGCCAGTGGCTGATCGCGTTTGATGCCGCCAACCTGGTGATGATCTACCTGCTTGGCGTAGTGGTGGTGGCGCTCTTTTACGGGCGCTGGCCGTCGGTACTGGCGACGGTGATCAACGTCATCAGCTTCGATCTGTTCTTTATTGCTCCGCGAGGGACGCTCGCGGTGTCGGACGTACAGTACATTCTTACCTTCGCGGTGATGCTCACCGTCGGGCTGGTGATCGGGAATCTGACGGCGGGCGTGCGCTACCAGGCGCGTATTGCCCGCTATCGCGAGCAGCGCACGCGCCATCTCTATGAGATGTCGAAATCGCTGGCGGTGGGACGCACGCCGCTGGATATCGTGCAGACCAGCGAGCAGTTTATTCGCTCGACGTTTCATGCCAGCAACCTGATTTTGCTCCCGGACGAGCACGGCAAGCTGCGCCCGCTAACGTCAGCCTCAGGCATGACGCCCTGGGACGAAGCCATCGCGCGCTGGAGCTTTGACAAAGGGTTACCTGCGGGCGCAGGGACCGACACCCTGCCCGGCGTGCCCTATCAAATTCTGCCGCTGCGCAGCGCCGATAAAAATCAGGGGCTGGTGATTGTTGAGCCCTCAAACCTGCGCCAGCTGATGATCCCCGAACAGCAGCGGCTGCTGGAGACCTTTACGCTGCTGGTTGCCAGCGCGCTGGAGCGGCTGGCCCTCACCGCCAGCGAAGAACAGGCCCGGCTGGCGAGCGAGCGTGAAAGCATTCGTAACTCGCTGCTGGCGGCGCTGTCTCACGATCTGCGAACCCCGCTCACCGTCCTGTTTGGTCAGTCAGAAATTCTGACGCTGGACCTGGCGTCGGAAGGCTCTAAACACGCGCTTCAGGCCAGCGAGATCCGCCAGCATGTGCTGAATACCACGCGTCTGGTGAATAACCTGCTCGATATGGCGCGTATCCAGTCAGGCGGTTTTAACCTCAAAAAAGAGTGGCTCACGCTTGAAGAGGTGGTGGGCAGCGCTCTGAAAATGCTTGAACCCGGCCTGGGCGGGCGGCATATTGCGCTGAACATGCCCGAGCCCCTGACCTTAATTCACGTTGATGGTCCGCTGTTTGAACGGGTGCTGATCAACCTGCTGGAAAATGCCGGCAAATATGCTGGCGCCAGCGCGCAAATAGGCGTGGATGCGATGGTGGACGACGGCACGCTTCACCTTGACGTCTGGGATACCGGCCCCGGCATTCCCGCCGGGCAGGAGTTGGCTATTTTCGAAAAATTCGCGCGCGGCAATAAGGAGTCGGCCATTCCGGGCGTGGGGCTGGGGCTGGCGATTTGCCAGGCGATCATTGACGTCCACGGCGGGTCCATCTCCGCAGAGAATCGTCCCGAAGGCGGCGCGCGGTTTTGTGTTACACTTCCTCTTGAAACCCCGCCAGAACTTAATGAATTACCAGAGGATTTGTGATCAACGTTCTGATTGTTGAAGATGAGATCGCCATTAGCCGTTTTCTGCGCGCTGCGCTGGAAGGGGACGGTCTGCGCGTTCATGATGCGGGTACGCTTCAGCGGGGTTTAATTGAAGCCGCCACCCGCAAGCCGGACCTGGTGATCCTCGATCTTGGACTCCCGGACGGCGACGGCATCGATTTTATTCGTGAAGTCCGCCAGTGGAGCCAGATGCCGATCCTCGTGCTCTCCGCGCGTACGGAAGAGATGGATAAAATCGCGGCGCTGGATGCCGGGGCGGATGACTATCTGATTAAACCTTTTGGTATCGGCGAACTACAGGCTCGCCTTCGCGTGGCGCTGCGTCGCCACAGCGCCACCACGCCTGCTGACCCAACCTACACGTTTGGGGATATCCGGGTTGACCTGGCCGCGCGGCGTATTGTGCGCGGTGAAGAAGAAATCCATTTGACGCCAATAGAATTTCGCCTGCTCGCCGTTCTGCTCAACAACCACGGCAAGGTTCTCACCCAACGCCAGCTGCTAAGTCAGGTGTGGGGGCCCAACGCGGTGGAACATAGTCATTATTTACGCATATATATGGGACATCTTCGTCAGAAACTCGAAGTTGATCCCGCTCGCCCTCGCCATTTATTAACTGAAACCGGTATCGGTTATCGGTTTATGCTTTGAATAACTATTCATTTTATTTTTAAATAAAATCAAAATACCTCAGAAAATATTTCATAAATAACCCATGCATTATTTTTACGGGTTATTCTTGTTCATTTAAAACATTGATAACACAACCTGTTAACGTAACACCAACAAATCAGAATTTTGATCTGCGATATTCATCTAAAACGAATATTTATTTCTGATTTGATCGGTTAACGGTGATCTACCTCACGGTTAATCGCCTTTTCCTGGATAAAATGACCATGCTTTCAATTACTGAAAGGAAAATGAAACATGGAAAACAACAATCGCTTAATGCCCCATATAAGGCGGACAACACATATCATGATGTTTGCCCACCGAAGCTGCTTTGACTTTCATCTCTTTAATGCCCGGTAGTCCTTCGACTTCTGGCGCACCCGCTTACAGGTTATCCTGAAACACCTTATTTTACAGGCCATTGCCTGTGAACTCGTGCGCTCATTCATTTTAATTCAGACTCATCCGCACCGGGCGGACTGAATTTCAATCATTAAAAAAGCAATTCACTGATTTTAATCAGCGGCCACCCTTTGCTTTTTTTTCCGGTAAATTATCGATTTCTTTCTTGCAGGAAATCGAGGGACGCCTATTACCTAAAATAAAGAGAGAAAGATGAAAAGTTTAAAAATCGCAGCCAGCCGTGCATGTCCGGATTGCTTTACTACCCAGCGTGAACTGGTAGATGTCCGTGCCTCTGATTATATTGATGTTGCCGCCATTGTTCTGGCGGTCACGGATATTGCCAGCGGTATCCTGGACGAAATAGAAGCCACCGGTTTTGGCATTCCTGTTTTTGTCGCGACGCACAAAGAGGAATTCATTCCGGCAGACTATTTATCGCGCATTCACGGCGTATTTGAGTATTCAGATACCAGCAACGACTTTTATGGACGCCAGCTGGAAGCGGCAGCCCAGAAGTATGAAACCCAGCTGCGCCCGCCGTTTTTCCGCGCCCTGGTCGACTATGTGAAGCAGGGCAACAGCGCGTTTGACTGCCCGGGGCATCAGGGTGGCCAGTTCTTCCGCCGTCATCCTGCCGGTAATCAGTTTGTCGATTTCTTTGGTGAGACGCTTTTCCGCTCCGACCTGTGTAACGCCGACGTGGCGATGGGCGATTTGCTGATCCACGAAGGCGCGCCGTGCATCGCCCAGCAGCATGCGGCAAAGGTCTTTAATGCCGATAAGACCTACTTCGTGCTGAATGGAACCTCATCATCCAACAAAGTGGTGCTTAACGCCCTGCTCACCCCGGGCGACCTGGTGCTGTTTGACCGTAACAACCACAAGTCTAACCATCACGGTGCCCTCCTCCAGGCTGGCGCAACGCCGGTCTATCTGGAAACCGCGCGCAACCCGTACGGCTTTATTGGCGGCATTGACGCCCACTGTTTTGAAGAGAGCTACCTGCGCGAGCTGGTGACAGAGGTGGCGCCGGGCCGTGCACGCGATGCGCGTCCGTTCCGCCTGGCGGTGATCCAGCTGGGTACCTACGATGGCACCATCTATAACGCCCGTCAGGTGGTGGATAAGATTGGGCATCTGTGTGATTACATCCTGTTTGACTCCGCCTGGGTGGGTTACGAGCAGTTTATTCCGATGATGGCCGACTGCTCTCCGCTGCTGCTGGAGCTGAACGAAAACGATCCGGGGATCCTGGTCACCCAGTCCGTGCATAAACAGCAGGCCGGCTTCTCGCAGACCTCGCAAATCCATAAGAAAGACAGCCATATCAAAGGGCAACAGCGCTATGTCCCGCACAAGCGGCTGAACAATGCCTTTATGATGCACGCCTCCACCAGCCCGTTTTATCCGCTGTTCGCTGCGCTGGACATTAACGCCCGTATGCATGAAGGCCAGAGCGGCCGCAACATGTGGATGGACTGCGTGGTGAACGGTATCGAAGCGCGCAAGCTGATCCTGGAGAACTGCCGGTATCTGCGCCCCTTCGTGCCGGAAACGGTGGATGGCCGCCCGTGGGAAAGCTGGGACACGGCGGAAATTGCGACCGATCTGCGCTTCTTCCACTTCGTACCGGGTGAAAACTGGCACGCTTTTGAAGGCTACGCTGAGCATCAGTATTTTATCGACCCGTGCAAGCTCCTGCTGACCACACCGGGCATCAACGCCCGCACCGGGGAGTATGACGACTTCGGCGTGCCCGCCACTATCCTTGCCAACTTCCTGCGTGAAAACGGCATCGTGCCGGAAAAATGCGATCTCAACTCGATCCTGTTCCTGCTCACGCCTGCGGAAGATATGGGCAAACTGCAACAGCTGGTGGCGCAGCTGGTGCGCTTCGAAAAACTGCTCGAGAGCGATGTTCCGCTGAAAGACGTCCTGCCTTCTCTCTACAAACAACATCCGGAACGTTACGCGGATTACACCCTGCGCCAGATCTGCCAGGAGATGCATGACCTGTACGCCCGCCACAACGTGAAACAGCTGCAGAAAGAGATGTTCCGCAAGTCTCACTTCCCGCGCGTGATGATGAACCCGCAGGACGCGAACTACGCCTATCTGCGCGGTGAAGTTGAACTGGTCTCCCTGCGCGACGCGGAAGGCCGCATCGCCGCCGAAGGCGCGCTCCCTTATCCACCGGGGGTATTGTGCGTGGTTCCAGGGGAAGTCTGGGGCGGTTCCGTGCTGCGCTACTTTGCCGCGCTGGAAGAAGGCATCAACCTTCTGCCGGGCTTCGCGCCGGAGCTGCAGGGTGTGTACGTCGAGGAGTGTGAGGGTCGCAAAGAGGTTCGCTGTAACGTCATCAAACAACCCGCCGCTCAGCCCGCGCTGCTGAAAGGAGAGAAATTATGAGTAAGTCCAATAAGATGGGCGTGGTGCAGCTGACCATCCTCACCATGGTGAACATGATGGGCTCCGGGATTATCATGCTGCCCACCAAACTGGCAGAGGTGGGTACCATCTCTATCATCTCCTGGCTGGTGACGGCAGTCGGTTCAATGGCGCTGGCGTGGGCGTTCGCCAAGTGCGGGATGTTCAGCCGTAAGTCAGGCGGCATGGGCGGCTATGCCGAATATGCCTTTGGCAAGTCGGGCAACTTTATGGCCAACTACACCTACGGCGTGTCGCTGCTGATCGCCAACGTGGCGATTGCCATCTCCGCCGTGGGCTACGGTACGGAGCTGTTTGGCGCGACGCTCAGTCCTGTGCAAATTGGGCTGGCGACCATCGGAGTGCTGTGGATCTGCACCGTGGCTAACTTTGGCGGCGCGCGTATCACCGGACAGCTATCCAGCATCACCGTCTGGGGCGTGATTATCCCGGTTGTCGGCCTGTGCATCATCGGCTGGTTCTGGTTTAGCCCGACGCTCTACGCCAACTCCTGGAACCCGCACCATGTGCCGTTCTTTACCGCGGTCGGCTCTTCTATCGCCATGACGCTCTGGGCCTTCCTGGGTCTGGAATCCGCCTGCGCGAACGCGGAAGTGGTAGAGAATCCTGAAAAGAACGTGCCGATTGCGGTCCTCGGCGGCACGCTGGGCGCGGCGGTGATCTATATCGTCTCGACTAACGTGATTGCCGGGATTGTGCCAAACATGGATCTGGCAAACTCTACAGCGCCGTTTGGGCTGGCCTTCGCGCAGATGTTCACGCCGGAAGTCGGGAAGGTGATTATGGGTCTGATGGTGATGTCCTGCTGCGGTTCACTCCTCGGCTGGCAGTTCACCATCGCACAGGTGTTTAAATCCTCGGCTGATGAAGGTTACTTCCCAAAAATCTTCTCCCGCGTGACCAAAGCGGATGCGCCGGTGCAGGGCATGCTGGCGATTGTCATCTTCCAGAGCGGATTGTCGCTGATGACTATTAGCCCGTCGCTGAACAGCCAGTTCAACGTGCTGGTCAACCTGGCGGTGGTGACGAACATCATTCCGTATATTCTGTCGATGGCAGCGCTGGTGATCATCCAGAAGGTGGCGAAGGTGGATCCCCGCAAAGCGCGTGCGGCCAATATCGTGGCGCTGATTGGGGCAATCTACAGCTTCTATGCGCTCTACTCATCCGGCCAGGAAGCGATGCTCTACGGGGCAATGGTGACCTTTATGGGCTGGACGCTGTACGGTCTGGTGTCACCGCGGTTTGAATTGAAGAATAAGCATAGTTAAAAAAAGCCCAGTGGCTCTAGCGCTTACCGGGCCTTCGAGGTCAAAGCAAAACGGCAACCCATGGGTTGCCGCTTTTAGTGTTTTCTCCCTCTCCCTATGGGAGAGGGCCGGGGTGAGGGCATCAGCCCGCACCCATACCGCACTTACGCGTTTTTCAGCACTTCGCTGACAATCTCTACCGCTTCTTTCTCAATCTGCTGACGGTGCTCAGCGCCGAGGAAGCTTTCGCAATAGATTTTGTACGCATCTTCCGTACCGGACGGACGCGCGGCGAACCAGCCGTTCTCGGTCATCACTTTCAGACCACCAATGGATGCGCCGTTGCCCGGTGCCGCCGTCAGACGAGCAGTGATCGGATCGCCCGCCAGGGTGCTTGCGCTGACCATCTCAGGAGAGAGTTTGGACAGGGCCGCTTTCTGGGCTGACGTCGCGCCAGCCTGAATACGGTTATAGCTTGGTGCACCAAAGCGTGCCGCCAGGTCGTTGTAGTGTTCCTGCGGGTTCTTACCGGTGACAGCGGTGATTTCCGCCGCCAGCAGGCACATGATGATGCCGTCTTTATCGGTTGACCATGGCGTGCCGTCGAAACGCAGGAAAGATGCGCCCGCGCTCTCTTCACCGCCGAAGCCGAAGCTGCCGTCGTGCAGACCATCAACGAACCATTTGAAGCCGACCGGCACTTCCACCAGTTTGCGACCCAGCGCCTCGACCACGCGGTCGATCATCGCGGAGGAAACCAGCGTTTTACCGACGGCCACCTCTTTGCCCCACTGCGGGCGGTGCTGGAACAGATAGTTAATTGCAACAGCCAGATAGTGGTTCGGGTTCATCAGCCCGGCAGGGGTGACGATACCGTGACGGTCATAATCCGGGTCGTTAGCAAACGCCAGATCGAATTTATCACGCAGCGCCAGCAGGCCCGCCATCGCGCACTCGGAGGAGCAGTCCATACGGATCGCGCCGTCTTTGTCCAGGTGCATAAAGCGGAAGGTCTGATCGACGTGATCGTTCACGATGGTCAGATCCAGCTTGTAATGCTCGGCGATACGTTTCCAGTATTCGATACCGGAGCCGCCCAGCGGATCCACGCCCAGCTTCAGCCCGGCTTTCTGGATGGCCGCCATATCGACGATATCCGCCAGCCCTTCCACGAACGGCTGAACCAGATCCTGCTCTTTCACGTGACCGGACGCCATGGCAGCATCCAGAGAAATGCGCTTCACGCCTTTCAGACCGTCAGCCAGCAGCGCGTTCGCACGATCTTCCACCACTTTGGTGACGTTAGTATCGGCCGGGCCGCCGTTAGGCGGGTTGTATTTGATACCACCGTCTTCCGGCGGGTTGTGGGATGGCGTGATAACGATACCGTCAGCCAGCGCGCCACCTTTTTTGTTGTGCACCAGGATGGCGTTAGAGACCGCAGGGGTTGGGGTGAAGCCATTGTTCTCCTGAACAATCACGTCGACGCCGTTTGCCGCCAGCACTTCCACAACAGAGATGAACGCCGGTTCAGACAAGGCATGGGTATCTTTCCCCACGTAGCACGGACCGGTAACGCCGTTTTTAGCGCGCTCTTCCGCAATGGCCTGAGCAATGGCCAGAATGTGCGGTTCGTTAAAGCTGTGGCGCGCCGCGCTGCCGCGGTGACCGGATGTACCAAACTTCACTGCGTGTTCTGCGTTGCCCACGACCGGTTTCAGCACATAATACTGCGCGGTCAGCTGAGCGACGTTAATCAAATCGCTTTGTTGTGCAGGTTGGCCTGCACGGCTGTGATTTGCCATTACCGGGTCCTTCTGATGCAAGGGTTAAATTGTACCGCAAACCTTTTCAATCAATTCCGCCGGGAACTGCATGGACTGCATGATGTGTTCAATCATGCTGCACTTGCGGCCCGTATTGGTATTGGTGATCACCCAGTACGGGGTGCCAGGAACATGTTTGGGTTTGGTTTGATTGCCATTTTGCAGCAGCGTCTGCTCGTCGCCTGCGAAATAGACGCGAGTACGGCCGTGAAGCGACTCGGTCGCTTCAGCAAACGCTTTGTTATCCAGTGAGTAAAGTGTAGACAGCACCAGCATAAAGCGGTTAACGGCCTTTTTCTGCTCCGCGTATTCATCGGAGAGCAGCAGCTCGCGCATCGCGCGCACTTTATCTTTTGCCGGCGTCACGGCAGGTTTTGCTTGTGCAACAACGCTCGGCTGAGACACGACATCTTTGGTGACTGGGGTAGCAGGCTGTGAAGCGGCGGAAATTTTAAGCATGCGCCGTAAAATGTCGGACGCGCTCTCCCCGATATGCCGCGTCTGGCTGGCAATATACTGATAGAGTTCGTCATCAACTTCGATTGTTTTCATCTTAATCCAGTGCGATATCTTATCTGAATACAAGTCATTGGGATTATAAGGTCAAATCCCAACAGCGGATAGCGTCAAACCAGGTTGGCAGCAAAAGTCAGATTAAACTGGAACCTTGCAGCCGGGCGGCAGAATGGTCAACATGATACCCTAACCTGACATACGTAAAAAAAGAACTTTGCCATGAAATTGAATACCCGAGCGCAAACTGCACAATCGCCGAACAATAATTCTCCCATCGTACTGGTTCACGGGCTTTTTGGTAGTCTGGATAACCTGGGCGTGCTGGCGCGCGATCTGGTTACCGACCACGATATTTTACAGGTCGATATGCGCAATCATGGTCTTTCCGGGCGTTCCGACGAGATGACCTACGCGGCGATGGCGCAGGATCTGCTGGATACGCTGGATGCCCACGACCTGCAAAAGGTGACCCTCATCGGGCATTCAATGGGTGGCAAAGCGGTGATGGCCCTGACGGCACTGGCCCCGGACCGTATTAGCGGCCTGGTGGTGATTGACGTCGCGCCCGTGGATTATGACGTTCGCCGTCACGACGAGATTTTTGCCGCTATTAATGCGGTCACAGAAGCGGGTGTCGCGACGCGCCAACAGGCGGCTGCCGTAATGCGTGAGCATCTTAATGAAGAAGGCGTCGTTCAGTTTCTGCTGAAGTCGTTTGTTGACGGGCAATGGCGTTTTAACGTGCCGGTGCTCTGGGACCAGTACAATAACATCGTCGGCTGGGAAACCGTCCCCGCCTGGCCATACCCCACTCTCTTTATTCGCGGCGGCAACTCGCCTTACGTTACCGACGCGTACCGCGACACGCTGCTGGCCCAATTCCCGCAGGCTCGCGCCCACGTGATTGCCGGTGCCGGGCACTGGGTGCATGCGGAAAAACCGGATGCTGTGCTGCGCGCCATTCGCCGCTATCTCGCTGATACTGCAAATTGATTAAAAAGAAAGCGACTGGAAGGCTGCAGGCGTCCAGTCGTTGGCGTGCCGTTTTTGGTGATGTATGATGGCGCGCTTATCGCCCGGGCATTAGCAGGGCGGCGTGTTTCCCCCGAAGTCTCAGAATCATGGCCAAAGAACAAACGGACCGTACGACACTAGATCTGTTCGCGAATGAGCGTCGCCCGGGACGACCCAAGACGAATCCGCTTTCGCGCGATGAACAGCTGCGTATCAATAAACGCAACCAGCTTAAACGCGATAAAAATCGTGGGCTTAAGCGTGTCGAACTGAAGCTCAACGCCGACGCGGTCGATGCACTTAATGAGCTGGCCGAGGCCCGAAATATCAGCCGTAGCGAGCTCATTGAAGAGATGCTGATCGCCCAGCTTGAGACGTTGCGCGGCCAGGCATAAGTCTGAAAATTCCCTTAATTACCCTTTTCATGTAGCACAGAGTGCAGTCCTGCGCGATAGCTGTTTCCGCAGGGTTGCCAGTTCTGCTATTATTGCCCTTATCCGTGGCCAAATTGCGCCACCATACTATTAAGTTTCAAGAGGTTATTTTACTCATGGCAATCATCGGCATTTTCTTTGGCAGTGATACCGGCAATACCGAAAATATCGCGAAAAACATTCAAAAACAGCTCGGTAAAGACGTTGCTGATGTGCATGACATCGCCAAGAGCAGCAAAGAAGATCTCGAAGGCTATGACATTCTGCTGCTGGGCATTCCAACCTGGTACTACGGTGAAGCCCAGTGCGACTGGGATGATTTTTTCCCGACGCTGGAAGAAGTGGACTTCAACGGTAAGCTGGTCGCCCTTTTTGGCTGTGGCGATCAGGAAGACTACGCCGAATACTTCTGTGACGCGCTGGGCACCATCCGCGATATCATTGAGCCGAACGGCGCGGTTATCGTAGGTCACTGGCCGACCGCCGGTTACCACTTCGAAGCGTCTAAAGGCCTGGCCGATGACGATCATTTCGTGGGTCTGGCCATCGACGAAGACCGTCAGCCAGAGCTGACCGCAGAGCGTGTTGAGAAGTGGGTTAAGCAGATCCGCGAGGAACTGCACCTGGATGATATTCTGAACGCCTGATTTTATCGCGGCGCAACTGCGGTTGCGCCCATGCCCCAGGTCAAACCGATTAAATTAATCGCTACAATCTTTTAACTTTTTCGCCCAGACCTGTACAATGTCTCCCTGATAAAACGTGGTTTTCCATTGAGCAAGTTTGTTGGTGATACCACGTTTTTATAAGCATATTTTGCCTGAGACTTGCAGTTTTCATTTAGCCATGGCAGTTCTATAATGAGACGCATTATCCCGGGTGCATTTTCTGTCACTTCCTACAGAAGTGAATCGTTTAGCAACAGGACAGATTCCGCATGACTGACAACAATACCGCATTAAAGAAGGCTGGCCTGAAAGTTACGCTTCCTCGGTTAAAAATCCTTGAAGTGCTTCAGGGTCCAGACAATCACCATGTCAGTGCGGAAGACCTCTATAAACGTCTTATCGACATGGGTGAAGAGATCGGGCTGGCTACCGTCTATCGCGTGCTGAACCAGTTTGATGACGCGGGCATTGTTACCCGTCATAATTTCGAAGGCGGTAAATCTGTTTTCGAACTGACCCAGCAGCAGCACCACGATCACCTGATCTGCCTCGATTGCGGCAAGGTCATTGAATTCAGCGATGATTCCATTGAATCACGCCAGCGTGAAATCGCGGCGCGTCATGGCATCCGCCTGACGAACCACAGCCTGTATCTTTACGGTCACTGCGCTGAAGGCGACTGCCGCGAAGACGACCACGCGCACGACGCGAAATAATCAGTATTCATACTCTGAGCCAGCCGCAAGGTTGGCTTTTTTTTTGCCTGAAAAAGCCCGGTGGCGCTGCGCTTACCGGGCCCACGGGCTATGACACCTTTGTAGGCCCGGCAAGCGCAGCGCCACCGGGCGTAAAGCACTTATTTATTGTTATTGCGTATCTCGTTCCAGATCTTATCGCAACGCTTCGCCACTTCCTGATCGTTACCGGTTTTACGCGCCTGGATACAGGCCTGGTAATCCATCACGCGGACGTTCTCCTGCGTCGCGAACTGCTCATGCGCTTTCTCTTTCTTCAGCACGTTCAGCACGCTCTGACAGGCTTGAATTTTCTCCGGCGATCCTTCCGCAGTATTTATGCAGGCGCTATACGCCTCCTTCAGACGGGAGTCCTCTTTCGGCGCCTGATTCTGAGCACACGCCACCAGCCCTGATGCCAGCAACGCGACGATTACGATTTTTTTCATCATGTGCAGTCTCCATACCGGCGGGACTCAGCCCGCCGGTGCGTTCATCAGAAGATGGTGAATGGGGCAATAACCATGAATTTCACGTCACGTTCATCCTGGAAGATGTTGCCGTAACCGCCCGCATAGCTCGGGATATCGGAGTGGTTGTCATACTGAGTGAAGTGCAGTTTGAACATCGTGCCTTTCGCGCGGCCATCCTGCAGGGTATAGATAGCATCGAGGCTGTAGGAAGACTCTTTCAGGCGATAGTTAGGATCGTAGTATGCGTCCGGCGTGGCCATATCGGCAGGTTTTGCGTCCCAGGCGTAAGCGTAAGAGGCACCCACGGCCCAGCCCGGCAGATTCCAGTTTTTCAGGTCATACATTGCGCCAAAGAAGACCGCTTTCTCGCCGTCGGCGTTGAAGTCAGAGCGGTTATCCCACCAGATATCAAGACGACCGTTGGAGGAGGCGTAGGTCGGGGTCATACGCTGCAGGAAGTAGCCCTGCTGCCCTTCCGCCTTCACCCATGTGCCTTCCAGACGTAAATCAACCTGACCGACCTTGTAGCCGAAGGTTAACGCCTGCAGCCACGCGGTGCCGTCATAAATGTCGTTGACGCCACCGTTGCTGACCTTGTCGCGCGTACCGTAGAACTGGTAGCTGGTGCTCAGCGGGCTACCCGCGACATCGAATTTATAGCTGGCCTTGGCAAAATACTGATCGACATAGCCTTGTGCCTGACCGAATGCCGCTTCAAGCACCAGATCGTTTTTGAAGTCGTACTTCGCGCCCAGCGAGTGCAGGTAATCGACTTTGGTTTTTTTATCGTTCTGGTAGAACTTGTCCATTTCAATGTGCCACGGCGCTTTGTACTCGTTGGTCCACATATAGGAGAAGCTCAACGCCCCCGCGTCACCGTAGTCAAAATTCGCCCCGGCTTCCGCACCCTGATAGGTACCCGGCATAAAGCTCCAGTGCGGCGCTAACAGAGTCTGACCGGTTGGCTGAATATAACCACCGCGCGCCCAAACCGGACCGTATTTAAATTTTGCAGCGGCTTTATAAAGGCTGATACCGCTCTTATCCCCGGACCAGTCTTCTTTATAGGCTTTGTTGCTGGAGGAGAAGGCAATTTCGTTCGGGTGGGCGCTGTCACCGTTTTCCGCCATTTCAATCGCGGTAAACGCAGCAATATCCAGACCGAACATATCCGCGGCATAGCCTGACTGGAAGTCCAGGTTGGCGTTCCAGGTGGAGTGAGAAAGGTTAGTTTTGTATTTGTCTTCGGTGACGTCTTTACGGTCACGTTCACGCTGCCAGTAATAAATACCGCCCGTGAGGGTAGAATCGTCGATGAAGCCTGCCGCTTTCGCCTCTGGTGTCACCACCAGGCCCGACATTGCTGTCACACCGGCAATAGCCAGCGCCAGCGCACTACGTTTGCCACTGAACGTACGCATAGATTATTCCTCTTTGACGAATTAAAACGCCTGAAGCGGCGTAAATAAAAAAGACCAAATGGTCAGGGGTAGTTTTAAATACCCTCGAATTAACTACCGTCTTTAGGTTATTTTTCGCGACGCGAATTATCAATGCTTTTTAGCGGGCAAAAGTCAGGATTATGACGAAGTGCACATAATTGGTAGTGATTTGTAACATTCGCAGAGAGGCGAGCAATGGCGGGGAATTATCAGGTATTTCAGTGGCTAGACATGGATTATCTTTCCTTTTTTATCACCTTTTTGTTTTTCGTAATGACACAAACTTTTTTTAAAAAAATAAGTAGCACCTCATTGACCTGATATTTTTATCACACCTTTTTAGGCCCTGTCTTAATACCCTGATCGTTAAATAAAAAAACGCCGCATGGTGCGGCGTTTGTCTCTCATTGACCAGACCAGCAATATTATTCGCCGATCTTCGTCCAGGTATCACGCAGACCTACGGTACGGTTGAATACCGATTTTTCCGCCGTGCTGTAACGGCTGTCCAGGCAGAAGTAACCTTCACGTTCGAACTGGAACGCTTTGCCCGCTTCAGCGGCTTTCAGAGAAGGCTCCGCATAACCCTGCTTGATCACCAGAGATTCCGGGTTGATGGTCGCCAGGAAGTCTTCCGCTGCACCTGGGTTAGGCACGCTGAACAGGCGATCGTACAGGCGAATTTCTACCGGCAGCGCGTGAGAAGCGCTCACCCAGTGAATAACGCCCTTCACCTTGCGGCCGTCTGCAGGATCTTTGCTCAGCGTTTCAGCGTCATATGAACAGAAGATGGTAGTGATATTCCCTTCTGCATCTTTCTCTACGCGCTCGGCTTTGATGACGTAGGCGTTACGCAGACGCACTTCTTTGCCCAGCACCAGACGTTTGTACTGCTTGTTGGCTTCTTCGCGGAAGTCAGCGCGGTCAATCCAGATCTCGCCGCTGAACGGCACGTCACGGCTTCCCATTTCCGGTTTGTTCGGATGGTTAGGCATGGAGACCAGCTCGCTTTCACCCTGCGGATAGTTTTCGATAACCAGTTTCACCGGATCGATAACCGCCATCGCGCGCGGAGCGTTTTCGTTGAGATCTTCGCGAATGCAGGATTCCAGGGAGGCCATTTCGATGGTGTTATCCTGCTTGGTCACGCCGATACGTTTGCAGAACTCACGAATAGAGGCGGCAGTGTAACCACGACGACGCAGACCCGAGATGGTTGGCATACGCGGGTCATCCCAGCCCTCAACGTGCTTGTCGGTCACCAGCAGGTTCAGCTTACGCTTGGACATCACGGTGTATTCCAGGTTCAGACGAGAGAACTCGTACTGGCGCGGATGCACAGGAATGGTGATGTTATCCAGAACCCAGTCGTACAGACGACGGTTGTCCTGGAACTCCAGCGTACACAGAGAGTGCGTAATGCCTTCCAGCGCATCGCTGATGCAGTGGGTAAAGTCGTACATCGGATAGATGCACCACTTGTTGCCGGTCTGATGGTGTTCCGCAAACTTAATGCGGTACAGCACCGGATCGCGCATCACGATGAACGGAGACGCCATGTCGATTTTGGCACGCAGGCACGCTTTGCCTTCTTCGAAGCCGCCGGCACGCATTTTTTCAAACAGCGCCAGGTTCTCTTCCACGCTGCGATCGCGGAACGGGCTGTTTTTGCCCGGCGCGGTCAGCGTACCGCGATATTCACGGATTTCATCAGCAGACAGTTCGTCAACATACGCCAGACCCTTGTTGATCAGTTCAACCGCGTAGGCGTACAGCTGATCAAAATAGTCAGAGGAGTAGCAGATATCGCCAGACCAGTTGAAGCCCAGCCATTGCACGTCATTCTTGATGGACTCAACGTATTCGATGTCTTCTTTTACTGGGTTGGTGTCATCGAAACGCAGGTTGCACTGTCCCTGGTAGTCTTGCGCAATGCCAAAGTTCAGGCAGATGGACTTCGCATGCCCGATATGCAGGTAGCCGTTCGGCTCCGGCGGGAAGCGGGTATGAACTGTGGTGTGCTTACCACTGGCCAGATCTTCATCGATGATCTGACGAATAAAGTTACTCGGGCGGGCTTCTGCCTCACTCATCGTGGATTCCTCAAAGCGTAAACAACGTATAACGGCATATGATCTTATAAGCCGGACGTAGTGACAACCCTTAAAACGTCTCTGAAGAAAATAATGGGGGCTTTTGCTGCAAAAAAAAGCGGCGGAGGATAATCCCCCGCCGCTTAAGGCATGACTCTACTCAGGAGCGATTACTTGCCTTTAATCTCATACAGCGGCGTTTGCCCCGCAACAACCTGACCTTTCGCCTGAATGACCAGGCCACTGAAGTCGTCGATGTTGCTGCAAACGACCGGGCTTATCATGGAGCGCGCGTTGGCGTTCAGGAAGTCCAGATCCATTTCCAGAATCGGCTGCCCGGCCACCACTTCATCGCCCTCTTCCACCAGGCGAGTAAAGCCCTGACCGTTCAGCGCAACGGTATCGATACCCATGTGGACAACGATCTCCGCGCCATTTTCGGTTTCGAGGCAGAACGCGTGGTTGGTGTTGAAGATTTTCACGATGGTACCGGCCGCCGGAGACACAACGATTTTTTCCGTTGGTTTCACCGCCACACCGTCACCCACCGCTTTGCTGGCGAAGGCTTCGTCAGGCACCTGCTCAATCGCAACCACTTCACCTGTTACCGGTGAAACCAGCGCGGCTACCGTTTTAGCGTTCGGTACCGCCTGCGGTTTTGCAGCCGCTGGCGCGGCGGCAGGGGCGGCAGAAGCTTCTGCTGCGGCTACCGGACCGGTGGTTTTCATGGCGTTAGCAATTTTCTCTGCCACAAAGCCAACGATAATCTGCACGCTGGTTTTGTTCAGGCGAATAACACCGGAAGCACCCAGACGTTTAGCCAGCGCTTCGTTCACCAGGGAAGAGTCTTTGACGTTCAGACGCAGACGAGTGATACAGGCGTCGATACCGGTCAGGTTGTCAGAACCGCCGACAGCGGCGATGTACTGACGCGCCAGGCCTGAAACGTCCTGATCCTGAGCACCGCTCACGTTCACATCCTGACCATCCGCTTCGCTACCGGCCACGGCCAGTTCACGACCCGGGGTCATCAGGTTGAATTTGGTGATAGTGAAACGGAACACCATGTAGTAGATCGCGAAGAACACCAGACCTTGCGGGATCAGCATCCACCAGTGGGTCGCCAGCGGGTTACGGGACGACAGCACCATATCCACCAGACCGGCGCTGAAGCCGAAACCGGCAATCCAGTGCATGCTGGCAGCGATGAACACGGAGATACCGGTCAGCACGGCGTGGATCACATACAGAACCGGCGCCACGAACATGAAGGAGAACTCCAGCGGCTCGGTGATACCGGTGAAGAAGGCCGCGAATGCCCCCGCCATCATGATACCCAGCACTTTCGCTTTGTTCTCTGGACGCGCGCAGTGGTAGATAGCCAGCGCAGCACCCGGCAGACCAAACATCATGATCGGGAAGAAGCCCGCCTGGTAACGGCCGGTGATACCGACAACCGCTTTACCTGCTTCGATGGACTGTGCGCCACCCAGGAAGTTAGGGATATCGTTAATACCGGCAACGTCGAACCAGAATACGGAGTTCAGCGCGTGGTGCAGACCGACCGGGATCAGCAGACGGTTGAAGAACGCGTACACGCCCGCACCGACAGAACCCAGTTTCTGGATGTGCTCACCGAAGTTCACCAGACCGTCGAAGATCATCGGCCAGACGTACATCATGATGAACGCGACAACGATCATCACAAACGAGGTCAGGATAGGAACCAGGCGGCGACCGCTAAAGAAGGAGAGCGCTTTCGGCAGCTCTACGCTGCTGAAGCGGTTATACAGTTCGGCGGAGATGATACCCACAAGGATACCGACAAACTGGTTGCTGATCTTACCGAACGCCGCCGGAACCTGGTCCGCCGGAATTTTTTGGATCATGGCCACCGCTGCAGGCGAGCAGAGGGTGGTTAACACGAGGAAACCGACAAAACCGGTCAGCGCAGCGGCACCGTCTTTGTCTTTGGACATACCGTAAGCCACACCAATCGCGAACAACACGGACATGTTGTCGATAATGGCGGAACCTGACTTGATAAAGAACGCCGCCAGCGCGCTGGTATTACCCCAGCCGTTGGGGTCGATCCAGTAGCCGACACCCATCAGGATGGCTGCGGCAGGCAGCGTGGCGACCGGCACCATAAGCGCGCGGCCAACCTTTTGTAAATAACCTAGAATACTCACTTTCTTCCCCCTATGAGACCCCGTTTAAGGCATGTTCTCAGCTCTGTTTTTTATTGTGTCACGAACTATAGATACAGTTGATGCTTCACTGGCATTGTGAGTGTGTGAAAAATTAATTCGTATCGCAAATTAAACGCGTACTTTTTGTGATTTTTGTCACCAAATATCGTTATTTACCCTCCCTTATACTGGCTAACAGCGAAAACTTATTTTATCATTCAAAAAATCAAGGCGGATTGATCCGGCCTGAAAGTTTCCAGGTTACGCTTAAGTATCAGGTTCCGATAGCCATCCGCCCACTCTTCTACTTTAACTCTTGAGGTGAACAATGAGACTGATTCCCCTGGCAACTGCTGAACAAGTCGGTAAATGGGCCGCTCGCCATATCGTTAACCGCATTAACGCCTTTAAACCGACCGCCGATCGTCCTTTCGTTCTTGGACTTCCGACAGGCGGCACGCCGCTGACCGCCTATAAGGCGCTGGTTGAGATGCATAAAGCAGGCCAGGTTAGCTTCAAACATGTTGTAACCTTCAATATGGATGAATACGTTGGCTTACCGAAAGACCACCCGGAAAGCTACCATAGCTTTATGCACCGCAATTTCTTTGATCACGTTGATATTCCATCTGAAAATATTAACCTGCTGAATGGAAACGCGCCTGATATTGACGCAGAATGCCGTCAGTATGAAGAAAAAATCCGTTCTTACGGTAAGATCCACCTGTTCATGGGTGGCGTGGGCAACGATGGTCATATCGCGTTCAACGAACCGGCGTCATCTCTGGCTTCCCGCACCCGTATTAAAACGCTGACCCATGACACGCGCGTGGCAAACTCCCGCTTCTTTGACGGCGATGTTAACCAGGTTCCAAAATACGCCCTGACCGTTGGCGTAGGCACCCTGCTGGATGCCGAAGAAGTGATGATTCTGGTGCTGGGCGGCGTGAAAGCGCAAGCGCTCCAGGCTGCCGTTGAAGGCAACGTAAACCATATGTGGACCATCAGCTGCCTGCAGCTGCATCCGAAATCAGTCATCGTCTGTGACGAACCGTCCACGATGGAGCTGAAGGTTAAAACGCTGAAATACTTCAACGAGTTAGAAGCTGAGAACATCAAAGGTCTGTAATTGAATAACCGCCTCTTCACCAAGAGGCGGCCGCTTTTTTTAACCGGGGGTCGTTATGTACGCTTTAACCCACGGTCGGATTTATACCGGCCATGAAATTCTGGATGACCATGCGATTGTTATCGCTGATGGCCTGATTGAACGTGTTTGCCCGCTGGCAGAACTGCCGCCGGAGATTGAACAGCGCTCACTCAATGGAGCAGTAATCTCCCCCGGTTTCATCGACGTACAGCTCAACGGCTGCGGCGGTGTGCAATTCAATGACACCGCGGATGCGGTGACGGTCGAAACGCTGGAGATCATGCAGAAAGCCAACGAGAAATCGGGCTGCACCAGCTATCTGCCAACGCTCATCACCAGCAGTGATGACCTCATGAAGCAGGGTATCCGCGTGATGCGCGAATACCTGGCCAAACACCCTAACCAGGCGCTGGGTCTGCACCTTGAAGGGCCATGGCTGAATATGGTCAAGAAAGGAACGCATAACCCGAATTACGTGCGTAAACCTGATGCGGAACTGGTTGACTACATGTGTGCGAACGCCGATGTGATCGTCAAAGTGACGCTGGCGCCTGAAATGACGGGTACGGATGTCATCAGCAAACTGGCTGGTGCCGGGATTATCGTTTCAGCAGGTCACTCAAACGCGACGCTGAAAGAAGCGAAAGCCGGTTTCCGCGCGGGGATTACCTTCGCAACGCACCTATACAACGCCATGCCGTATATCACAGGCCGTGAACCGGGTCTGGTCGGGGCGATTCTGGATGAGCCAGACGTCTACTGCGGCATTATTGCTGACGGCATGCACGTCGATTACACCAACATCCGCAACGCTAAGCGGCTGAAAGGTGACAAGCTTTGTCTGGTGACGGATGCCACCGCACCGGCAGGTGCAAATATTGAGCAGTTCATTTTTGCCGGTAAAACAATATACTACCGCAATGGACTGTGTGTGGATGAAAACGGTACGCTGAGCGGTTCCTCTTTGACCATGATTGAAGGGGTGCGTAACCTGGTTGAACATTGCGGGATTGCGCTTGATGAAGTCCTGCGTATGGCAACCCTTTATCCGGCTCGCGCAATGGGCGTGGATAAACAGCTTGGCGGAATTGCACCAGGTATGGTTGCAAACCTGACGGCATTCACACACGATTATAAAATTATTAAGACCATCGTTAATGGTAACGAGGTCGTCACTGAGTAAGTAAAAGTATGACACCTGGCGGACAAGCTCAAATCGGTAATGTCGATCTCGTTAAACAACTTAACAGTGCGGCGGTATACCGCCTGATTGACCAGCACGGACCAATCTCGCGAATTCAGATAGCCGAACAAAGCCAGCTTGCTCCCGCCAGCGTGACAAAAATTACCCGTCAGCTCATTGAGCGCGGTCTGATCAAAGAAGTCGATCAGCAGGCCTCCACCGGGGGCCGCCGCGCCATCTCCATTATTACCGAAACCCGCAATTTTCAGGCCATTGGCGTCCGTCTGGGCCGTCATGACACCACGCTCACGCTGTACGATCTGAGCAGTAAAGCCATTGCGGAAGAGCACTACCCTCTTCCGGAGCGCACCCAGGAGACGCTGGAGCATGCGCTGCTGAATACCATCGCGCAGTTTATTGAAAGCTGTCAGCGCAAGATCCGCGAACTCATCGCCATCTCCGTGATTCTGCCCGGCCTGGTCGACCCCGAAAGCGGCGTTATCCGCTATATGCCGCACATTCAGGTTGAAAACTGGGGACTGGTCGACGCGCTGGAAAAGCGTTTTAAAGTGACCTGCTTTGTGGGCCACGACATTCGCTCGCTGGCGCTGGCAGAGCACTACTTTGGTGCGAGCCAGGACTGCGAAGACTCTATTCTGGTGCGCGTTCACCGCGGAACGGGCGCCGGTATTATCTCTAACGGCCGTATTTTTATTGGTCGCAACGGTAACGTCGGCGAGATTGGCCACATTCAGGTTGAGCCTCTCGGGGAGCGCTGCCACTGCGGCAACTTCGGCTGTCTTGAAACGATTGCCGCCAACACGGCCATCGAGCAGCGCGTTCGCCATCTCCTTGAACAGGGTTACCAAAGCCGCGTCACGCTGGACGATTGCAAAATTGGCACCATCTGCAAAGCCGCCAATAAGGGTGACGCACTGGCCTGCGAAGTGATCGAGCAGGTAGGCCGTCATCTGGGGAAAACCATCGCCATCGCCATTAACCTGTTTAACCCACAAAAAGTGGTGATCGCCGGTGAAATTGTGGAGGCGGAAAAGGTGCTGCTCCCCGCCATTGAAGGCTGTATTAACACCCAGGCGCTGAAAGCATTCCGCCAGAACCTCCCGGTGGTTCGTTCAAAGCTTGACCATCGCTCGGCGATCGGCGCGTTCGCGCTGGTCAAACGCGCCATGCTCAACGGAATTCTGCTGCAGCATTTGCTGGAAAGTTGATCGGACCTTATAGTAACGCCTTCTTTTTTTGATGTCGGACTGTCCATGACCATTAAGAATGTAATTTGTGATATCGACGGCGTGCTGATGCACGACAACGTTGCCGTGCCGGGTGCTGCGGAGTTTCTTCACCGCATCATCGACAAAGGAATGCCTCTGGTTCTGCTCACGAACTACCCTTCCCAAACCGGTCAGGATCTGGCTAACCGCTTTGCCACGGCGGGCGTCGACGTTCCGGACAGCGTGTTTTATACCTCGGCAATGGCCACGGCGGACTTTCTTAAGCGTCAGGAAGGGAAAAAAGCCTACGTGGTGGGTGAAGGTGCACTGATACACGAGCTGTACAAAGCTGGCTTTACCATCACTGACGTGAACCCGGACTTTGTGATTGTCGGCGAAACGCGCTCCTTTAACTGGGAGATGATGCATAAGGCAGCATACTTTGTCGCCAGCGGCGCGCGCTTTATCGCTACCAACCCGGATACGCACGGCCGTGGTTTTTATCCGGCCTGCGGCGCGCTGTGCGCCGGTATCGAAAAAATCTCAGGTCGTCAGCCGTTTGTGGTCGGTAAACCGAGCCCGTGGATCATTCGTGCCGCGCTCAACAAGATGCAGGCCCACTCTGAAGAAACCGTTATTGTCGGCGACAACCTGCGCACCGATATTCTGGCCGGATTTCAGGCGGGTCTGGAGACGATTCTGGTCCTCTCCGGCGTCTCTCAACTTGATGACATTGATTCGATGCCGTTCCGGCCAAGCTGGATTTACCCCTCCGTCGATGAAATCGACATCATCTGATACCGAACCACGCCGCAGGGCGTGGTTTTTCATTTATAGCCTACACAAACAGAACACCATCTAACAAAAAACACGTTTTATTGCACAATCATCAATAAAATAATCCATGACGTACTCTTTTTTCACTATTCCGCAATCACTGTTGCACTATTTCCGTTTTCACCCGTAAAACGCTTGCGCGCCCTGCCCCTTTGCGGCATTTTCATAAGCAAGCAACATTACAAAGCAACAGGGTTAACGGAGAAGGTTATGTGTTCAATTTTTGGCGTACTGGATATTAAAACTGACGCGGGCGAACTGCGTAAAAAGGCACTCGAACTGTCCCGCCTGATGCGCCACCGCGGTCCGGACTGGTCAGGCGTTTACGCCAGTGACAAAGCGATTCTGGCTCACGAACGTCTGTCTATTGTTGACGTCAACGCCGGTGCACAGCCGCTGTATAACGAGAAAAAAACGCACGCGCTGGCTGTCAACGGTGAAATCTACAACCACCAGGCGCTGCGCGCCGAATACGGCGACCGCTACGCGTTCCAGACCGGTTCTGACTGTGAAGTGATCCTGGCGCTGTATCAGGAGAAAGGGCCCGAGTTCCTGGACGACCTGCAGGGCATGTTTGCCTTCGCCCTGTACGACAGCGAAAAAGACGCTTACCTCATTGGCCGTGACCATATCGGCATTATCCCGCTGTACATGGGCCACGATGAGCACGGCAACCTCTACGTCGCCTCTGAAATGAAAGCCCTGGTGCCGGTATGCCGCACCATTAAAGAGTTCCCGGCGGGCAGCTATCTGTGGAGCAAAGACGGCGAGATCCGCTCCTATTACCAGCGCGACTGGTTCGACTATGATGCGGTGAAAGACAACGTCACGGACAAAGCCGAGCTGCGTCAGGCCCTGGAAGATTCCGTGAAAAGCCACCTGATGTCCGACGTGCCGTACGGCGTGCTCCTCTCCGGCGGTCTGGACTCCTCCGTGATCTCCGCGATCACCAAGAAATTCGCGGCCCGTCGCGTGGAAGATCAGGAGCGCTCAGAAGCCTGGTGGCCACAGCTGCACTCTTTTGCCGTTGGCCTGGAAGGCGCACCTGACCTGAAAGCCGCGCAGGAAGTGGCGAACCACCTCGGCACCGTGCACCATGAGATTCACTTCACCGTGCAGGAAGGTCTGGATGCGATCCGCGATGTGATCTATCACATTGAAACCTATGACGTAACCACTATCCGCGCCTCAACGCCGATGTACCTGATGTCGCGTAAGATCAAAGCGATGGGCATCAAGATGGTGCTCTCCGGTGAAGGGTCTGACGAAGTGTTTGGCGGCTACCTGTACTTCCACAAGGCGCCAAACGCCAAAGAGCTGCACGAAGAGACCGTGCGCAAGCTGCAGGCGCTGCACATGTTCGACTGTGCGCGTGCCAACAAAGCGATGTCGGCCTGGGGCGTGGAAGCGCGCGTGCCGTTCCTCGATAAGAAATTCCTCGACGTGGCGATGCGCATCAACCCGCAGGACAAGATGTGCGGCAACGGCAAAATGGAAAAACATATCCTGCGTGAATGTTTTGAATCCTACCTGCCGGCGAGCGTGGCATGGCGTCAGAAAGAGCAGTTCTCTGATGGCGTAGGCTATAGCTGGATCGACACCCTGAAAGAGGTCGCGGCGAAACAGGTTTCTGACCAACAGCTGGAAACCGCGAGCTTCCGCTTCCCGTACAACACGCCGGGCTCGAAAGAGGCCTATCTGTATCGTGAAATTTTTGAAGAGCTGTTCCCGGTACCGAGCGCCGCGGAGTGCGTACCGGGTGGCCCGTCCGTCGCCTGCTCTTCTGCCAAAGCGATTGAATGGGATGAATCTTTCAAATCCATGAACGATCCGTCAGGACGCGCGGTAGGCGTTCACCAGTCAGCCTACAAATAATCACTCAGATCGCAATCAGGCCCCTCAGGGGCCTGATTTTTTTGCCTCACATTTCACCGCCTAAATCTGATTAATAACCAATAATTGCCGAATATTCGGTCACGCTGTTCGCAACCTAACCAAACAGTCACATTCCGGCTATTTTCGTTGAAAAAGGTGTTGACGCTGCAAGGGTCTATACGCATAATGCGCCCCGCAACGCCGATAAGGTAACGCGAAAAAAGATGGCTACGTAGCTCAGTTGGTTAGAGCACATCACTCATAATGATGGGGTCACAGGTTCGAATCCCGTCGTAGCCACCATCTTTTTTGCGGGAGTGGCGAAATTGGTAGACGCACCAGATTTAGGTTCTGGCGCCGCAAGGTGTGCGAGTTCAAGTCTCGCCTCCCGCACCATTCCCGGGTAAGCGTTGCACGGATGGGGTATCGCCAAGCGGTAAGGCACCGGTTTTTGATACCGGCATTCCCTGGTTCGAATCCAGGTACCCCAGCCATATTTCTTCGATTTTGCGGTTCTCCGCGGTATTGGGGTATCGCCAAGCGGTAAGGCACCGGTTTTTGATACCGGCATTCCCTGGTTCGAATCCAGGTACCCCAGCCATCGAAGATTGCAGTACTGGCTACGTAGCTCAGTTGGTTAGAGCACATCACTCATAATGATGGGGTCACAGGTTCGAATCCCGTCGTAGCCACCAAATTAAGATTGTCGATTTTTCGGTAATCAACAAAAATTGTTGGGGTATCGCCAAGCGGTAAGGCACCGGATTCTGATTCCGGCATTCCGAGGTTCGAATCCTCGTACCCCAGCCAATTTAAAAAGTCGTTAAGCAGTTTGTTTAACGCAATTGGGGTGTCGCCAAGCGGTAAGGCTCTGGTTTCTGATACCAGCATTCCGGGGTTCGAATCCCTGCACCCCAGCCACTTAAGTAACAAAAAAGCCCGCTCTGCGGGCTTTTTTGTTTTTGTTGTTAGTATTGTGCGGCCTGATGCCCTCACCCTGACCCTCTCCCACGGGGAGAGGGAATGAAAACTAAAGTCCTAAGGCGTATTTCAGCGCCTGACGCTTCAAACCACCTGCACGCTCCGCTGCCATCAATCCAATATTACGCAGAATGCGCACCGGGGCTAAGTCATTGCTGAACCCGGCATAGAACAGATCCATCCCCGACTGCATAATAAAGTTATCCGCCATGCGTCGCGTCTGGTAACGCTTGAGAATCTGATGGCTGGCCCAGTTTTCCGCGTGCCCGCGGGCGCTGCTCAGCACATCCAGTAACGCATCGACATCACGGTACCCCAGATTCACGCCCTGCCCGGCCAGCGGATGAATGGTGTGCGCTGCATCGCCCACCAGCGCCAGCCCTTCACGGGCATACTGCAAAGCATGGCGCCGAGTGAGGGGAAACGCCCCGGCAGCCACCGGCGTAACGTTGCCCAGACGGCTCGGAAAATGCAGGCGAATTTCCCGCTGCAATTGTTCCATTGAAAGCCCCTGCAGCTGGCGAATGCGTGCCGGTTTGTCGTACCAGACCAGCGATGCCCAGTTATCAAACAGCGGTAAAAACGCATGCGGGCCATTCGGCGTAAAGTGCTGCCACGTGCTTTCTCCCGGCGCATTCTCGCACTCGACGGTAATCAGCATGCAGGACTGCTTATACTGCCAGGCATGAACGCCAATTCCCGCCATCTGTCGGACCTGCGAGTTAGCGCCGTCCGCTCCGACGACGAGCTTAACGGCCAGTTCATCGCCGCTGTCGAGCGTCAGCGAATACCCGCTCTCCTGAGGATGTAGAGACTTAATCGACGCCGGAACGCGCAGCGTCACCTTCGGGTGCGCATCCAGCGCCTGCCAGAGCGCCTGCTGAAGCACGTTGTTTTCCACCATATAACCCAGGCGCGGCAGCTTCAGCTCAGCGGCATCAAACGCGACGTGGGCATTTTCCCACTCCCAGGTTTCAAGACGGCTATAGGGGTGCGCGCGCATCGCCAGCACCGCCTCCCAGACGCCCAGCCCGCGCAGCAGATCGACGGACGCCGCGCTGATAGCGGAAATGCGCACATCCGGTTTGCTGGCGGGATCGAAGGCCGGCGGTGCAGCCTGTTCGATTACCGTTACCTCAAATCCCTGCTGCGCCAGCCCCAGCGCCAGCGCGCCGCCGACCATACCGCCGCCGACAACGGCAACTTCGGTGTGTAGGAGTGTCATGGTCAATTTTCCTTATTGGAGAATCCCTTAAGTTTACCGGATTTTTGCGGTCCTGAGACACATAACCTTCATACTGGTCACAACCCCACCAAAGCATTACAATACGCGGCTTGCAATCCTGAGCTGAGCAAGTCGATGACTAAAAAACTCCATATAAAAACCTGGGGCTGTCAGATGAACGAATACGATTCATCCAAGATGGCCGATCTGCTGGATTCAACCCACGGATACCAGCTGACAGAAAATGTGAAAGAAGCGGACGTGCTGCTGCTGAACACCTGTTCGATTCGTGAAAAAGCGCAGGAAAAAGTCTTTCACGTGTTAGGCCGCTGGAAGCTTCTCAAGCGAAAAAATCCGGACCTGATCATCGGCGTGGGTGGCTGCGTTGCGTCGCAGGAAGGTAAGCTGATCCGCCAGAGAGCCCCGTATGTGGATATTGTCTTTGGTCCTCAGACCCTGCACCGCCTGCCGGAGATGATCAATCAGGTTCGCGGCAGCCGCAGCCCGGTCGTTGACGTCAGCTTCCCGGAAATCGAAAAGTTTGACCGTCTGCCGGAGCCGCGCGCCGATGGCCCGACCGCCTTCGTCTCCATCATGGAAGGCTGCAACAAATACTGCACTTACTGCGTGGTGCCTTACACCCGCGGTGAAGAAGTCAGCCGTCCGGCAGACGATATTCTGTTTGAAATTGCGCAGCTTGCCGCACAGGGCGTTCGCGAAGTGAATCTGCTGGGCCAGAACGTAAACGCCTGGCGCGGGGAAAACTACGACGGCACCACCGGCAGCTTTGCCGAGCTGCTGCGTCTGGTGGCCGCGATTGACGGTATAGACCGCATTCGCTTTACCACCAGCCACCCGATGGAGTTTACCGACGACATCATTGACGTGTATCGCGATACGCCAGAGCTGGTGAGCTTCCTGCACCTGCCGATTCAGTGTGGCTCTGACCGCGTGCTGAACCTGATGGGCCGCCCGCATACGGTGCTGGAGTACAAGTCCACCATTCGTAAGCTGCGTGAAGCGCGTCCGGATATCCAGATCAGCTCCGACTTTATCGTCGGCTTCCCTGGCGAAACCGCTGATGACTTCGAGCGCACCATGAAGCTCATCGGTGAAGTGAATTTTGACGTCAGCTACAGCTTCATCTTCTCTGCGCGTCCTGGAACACCTGCGGCCGATATGGTTGACGATGTGCCGGAAGAAGAGAAAAAGCAGCGTCTGTATATTCTGCAGGAGCGTATTAACCAGCAGGCCAACGCGTGGAGCCGCCGTATGCTCGGCACCGTTCAGCGCATTCTGGTGGAAGGCACCTCCCGCAAGAGCATTATGGAACTCTCCGGTCGTACCGAAAACAACCGCGTGGTGAACTTTGAGGGCACCCCGGATATGATCGGTAAATTCGTGGACGTCGAGATTGTTGAAGTGCTGACCAACTCGCTGCGCGCGAAGCTGGTACGCACCGAGGACGAAATGGGCCTGCGTATTGCCGAGTCACCGGAATCCGTGATCTCTCGTACCCGTAAAGAAAACGATTCTGGCGTGGGGATTTACCAGCCTTAATCCTCCTGGCCTGCCTTTCCGGCAGGCCTTGTATTTCCTCTCATCGTCCCCAATATCTTCCGCAACGCTTGCGCCTTTATTCTGTGGCGTGAATAATTTCGGTAATGACCGTTTTATTACGCCCTATCGCAATGGGTCAGTTAAACAATTAAAGAGGAACAGTTTGAATATAGATACGCGTGAAATTAGCCTTGAGCCAGCAGACAACGCTCGCCTGCTGAGCCTGTGCGGGCCGTTTGATGACAACATCAAACAACTGGAACGACGTCTGGGTATCGAAATCAATCGTCGCGATAATCATTTCAAACTTACCGGACGCCCTATCTGCGTCAACGCCGCTGCGGACATTCTGCGTAGCCTGTATGTTGATACCGCCCCAATGCGCGGCGAAACGCAGGATATAGAGCCGGAACAGATCCACCTCGCCATTAAAGAGGCGCGCGTGCTTGAGCAAAGCGCGGAAAGCGTGCCGGACTACGGTAAAGCAATCAATATCAAGACCAAACGTGGCGTCATTAAGCCGCGTACGCCAAACCAGGCGCAGTACATCGCCAATATCCTCGACCACGACATCACCTTCGGCGTGGGTCCGGCGGGTACGGGTAAAACCTATCTGGCCGTTGCCGCTGCGGTAGATGCGCTGGAACGCCAGGAGATACGTCGCATCCTGCTGACCCGCCCTGCCGTCGAAGCGGGCGAAAAGCTGGGCTTCCTGCCGGGCGATCTGAGTCAAAAGGTCGACCCGTATCTGCGTCCTTTATACGATGCGCTGTTCGAGATGCTCGGCTTTGAGAAGGTCGAGAAGCTCATTGAGCGTAACGTTATCGAAGTTGCCCCGCTCGCCTACATGCGCGGTCGTACGCTGAACGATGCGTTCATCATTCTCGATGAGAGCCAGAACACCACCATCGAACAGATGAAGATGTTCCTGACGCGTATCGGCTTTAACTCGAAAGCGGTCATTACCGGAGACGTCACCCAGATCGACCTGCCGCGCAGCACCAAATCAGGCCTGCGCCACGCGATTGAGGTTCTGGCCGAGGTCGACGAAATCAGCTTTAACTTCTTCCACAGTGAAGACGTGGTACGCCACCCGGTGGTCGCGCGTATCGTTAACGCCTATGAAGCCTGGGAAGAGGCGGATCAGAAGCGTAAGGCCGAACTGGCCGCAGAACGTAAGCGCGAAGCGCAGGAGCAAGAACAGAAATGAGTCAGGTGATCCTCGATTTACAGCTGGCCTGTGAAGACAATTCCGGCATGCCAGATGAGGCACAGTTTCAGAAATGGCTGGATGCCGTTATTCCTCAGTTTCAGGAAGAATCAGAAGTTACGATTCGCCTGGTGGATGAAGCAGAAAGTCATGAGCTTAACCTGACCTATCGCGGGAAAGATAAGCCGACCAACGTGCTCTCTTTCCCGTTTGAAGCGCCTCCGGGCATTGAGATGCCGCTGCTGGGCGATCTGATCATCTGCCGTCAGGTGGTTGAACAGGAAGCGAAAGAGCAGCAAAAGCCGCTTGAGGCCCACTGGGCGCATATGGTGGTACACGGCAGCCTGCATCTGCTCGGCTACGATCACATTGAAGATGACGAAGCGGAAGAGATGGAGTCCCTCGAGACAGAGATAATGCTTGCTCTGGGCTATGAGGATCCGTACATTGCCGAGAAAGAATAGTCCGTCACCTGACTGACTCACATGCCGCCACGAAAGGATATCGCGTGGCGGTAAACGTTGAACTAACAAGAGAACCCTTAACAAACGCCATGAGCGACGACAATTCACACAGTAGCGACACGACAACCAGTAAAAAGGGATTTTTCTCCCTCATTCTGAACCAGCTTTTCCACGGCGAACCCAAAAACCGTGATGAACTGCTGGAGCTGATTCGTGATTCCGGGCAGAACGACCTTATCGACGAAGATACGCGCGAAATGCTCGAAGGGGTTATGGACATCGCCGACCAGCGCGTTCGCGATATCATGATCCCCCGCTCGCAGATGATCACCCTGAAACGTAACCAGACCCTAGACGAGTGCCTCGATGTGATCATCGAATCGGCCCACTCGCGTTTCCCGGTCATCAGCGAAGACAAAGATCACATCGAAGGGATTTTGATGGCGAAAGATCTGCTGCCGTTTATGCGCAGCGATGCCGAAGCCTTCAGCATGGAAAAAGTGTTACGCCAGGCCGTGGTTGTGCCGGAAAGTAAACGTGTGGATCGGATGCTGAAAGAATTTCGCTCTCAGCGTTACCACATGGCGATTGTTATTGATGAGTTTGGTGGCGTTTCCGGTCTGGTCACGATCGAGGATATTCTTGAGCTGATCGTGGGCGAAATCGAAGACGAGTACGACGAAGAAGAAGATATCGACTTCCGTCAGCTTAGCCGCCACACCTGGACCGTGCGCGCGCTGGCCTCGATTGAGGACTTCAACGACGCCTTCGGTACCCACTTCAGCGATGAAGAGGTCGATACCATTGGCGGGCTGGTGATGCAGGCCTTTGGCCACCTCCCGGCGCGCGGTGAGACCGTTGACATCGACGGTTACCAGTTCAAAGTGGCAATGGCCGACAGCCGACGTATTATACAGGTTCACGTCAGAACGCCGGACGACTCACCGGTGCCAAAACTGGAAGATTAATGTAAATGGCATTTGCCCCACTGCTTGAACGCCAGCGCGTCCGTTTGCTGCTGGCGCTGTTACTCGGAGCCAGCGGTACGCTGGCTTTTTCTCCTTACGATATCTGGCCTGCGGCTATTCTCTCCCTGATGGGGCTTCAGGGCCTGACCCTGAATCGTCGTCCGGTACAGGCTGCGGCCATCGGTTACTTCTGGGGACTGGGGCTGTTTGGCTCAGGCATCAACTGGGTTTATGTCAGCATCGCCCAGTTTGGCGGTATGCCTGGCCCGGTAAACGTCTTCCTGGTGGTATTGCTCGCCGCGTATCTCTCGCTCTATACCGGTCTGTTCGCCGGCATCCTTTCTCGCCTGTGGCCAAAAACCACCTGGCTGCGCGTCGCCATTGCCGCGCCGGTGGTCTGGCAAATAACCGAGTTCCTTCGCGGCTGGGTGCTGACGGGCTTCCCGTGGCTACAGTTCGGCTACAGCCAGATTGACGGCCCCCTGAAGGGGCTGGCGCCGGTAATGGGCGTTGAGGCCATCAACTTCCTGCTGATGGTGGTGAGCGGCCTGCTGGTATTAGCGCTGGTCACACGCTGCTGGAAGCCGCTGGCTGTGGCGCTGGTGCTGTTTGCCCTGCCCTTCCCGCTGCGCTATATCCAGTGGTTCACGCCCGAGCCAGAGCGCACCCTGCAGGTGTCCATGGTGCAGGGGAACATCCCGCAGTCCATGAAGTGGGACGAGAAAGAGCTGCTGAATACGCTGAAGATCTACGCCAACGCCACCGAAGAGGTGATGGGAAAATCACAGCTGATTATCTGGCCGGAGTCTGCCATTCCCGATCTGGAGCTCAACCAGCAGCCGTTCCTCAACATGATGAACGACCTGCTGCTGGCGCGCGGCAGCACCCTGATCACCGGGATTGTCGATGCGCGTCTGAATCAGCACAACCGCTACGACACCTACAACAGCATCATTACGCTCGGGAAAGATAGCGAGTACAGCTACCACTCCACTGACCGGTACAACAAGAACCACCTGGTGCCGTTTGGTGAATTTGTCCCGCTGGAGTCGATTCTGCGCCCGCTGGCCCCGTTCTTTGACCTGCCGATGTCCTCTTTCAGCCGCGGCCCTTACGTACAGCCTCAGCTGCACGCGCACGGCCTGGCCCTGACGGCGGCCATCTGCTACGAAATCATTCTCGGCGAGCAGGTACGCGATAACTTCCGCCCGGATACCGACTATCTGCTGACCATCTCCAACGATGCCTGGTTTGGTAAATCAATCGGGCCGTGGCAGCACTTCCAGATGGCACGTATGCGCTCTCTGGAGCTGGCGCGTCCGCTGCTGCGCAGCACCAACAACGGCATCACCGCTGTGATTGGTCCGCAGGGCGAGATTCAGGCGATGATCCCGCAGTTTACCCGCGAGGTACTGACCACTAAAGTCACGCCAACCACGGGGCTGACGCCATACGCGCGCACCGGCAACTGGCCGCTGTGGGTACTGACCGCGCTGTTCGGCTTTGGCGCGGTGCTGATGAGCCTGCGTCAGCGTCGTAAATAACCTTTCCTTCTGTTGCCGGGTGGCGTAGCCGCCACCCGACAATTTTCTCCAGATTCCCATTCTGGCACGCCTATTGCTTTGTTTATTCAGGTAAACGCAGTTTGGCTTAGCGTGCAACTTTGTCGCACCAGCGTAGATCATCGGCAGCACCGAAACGGTGCAACGGGAGATATTTGCCTCTGAATGGTGCGGCGCGCTTCGCAAAAATAAACAATAACGCAGCAAAATCTTTACATTAAGCCAGACTAAATGTTAACAAGCTTGCATAACACTGCACTCGCACTGCGCGAGATATAACAACATCACAATGGGTATCAATGCGTCGCTGGCGCTGATAAAAAAGGAGTTGGGTATGCAATTACGTAAACTGGCCACAGCAATGCTGGTTATGGGAATGTCTGCAGGCGTGGTTCACGCTGAAGATGCTCCGGCAGCAGGCAGCACTCTCGACAAGATTGCCAAAAACGGCGTCATCGTGGTCGGCCACCGTGAATCTTCTGTCCCGTTCTCTTACTACGACAACACGCAAAAAGTCGTGGGCTATTCACAGGATTACTCCAACGCCATCGTTGAAGCTGTGAAGAAAAAGCTGAACAAACCTGACCTGCAGGTGAAGCTGATCCCAATCACTTCACAGAACCGTATTCCACTGCTGCAAAACGGCACCTTTGACTTCGAGTGTGGCTCCACCACCAACAACCTCGAGCGTCAGAAACAGGCTGCCTTCTCTGACACCATCTTTGTCGTGGGCACCCGTCTGCTGACGAAGAAAGGCGGCGAGATCAAAGACTTCGCTGACCTGAAAGGCAAAGCGGTTGTTGTGACCTCTGGTACGACGTCAGAAGTGCTGCTGCACAAGCTGAACGACGAGAAGAAAATGGATATGCGCATCATCAGCGCGAAAGACCATGGCGACTCCTTCCGTACCCTGGAAAGCGGTCGTGCCGTCGCGTTTATGATGGATGATGCTCTGCTGGCGGGCGAACGTGCGAAAGCGAAAAAACCAGACAACTGGGATATCGTCGGTACCGCGCAGTCCAAAGAAGCCTACGGCTGTATGCTGCGTAAAGACGATCCGCAGTTCAAAAAGCTGATCGATGACACCATCGCTCAGGTGCAGACCTCCGGCGAAGCGGAGAAATGGTTCGACAAATGGTTCAAGAACCCGATTCCACCAAAAAACCTGAACATGAATTTTGAACTGTCTGACGACATGAAAGCGCTGTTCAAATCTCCAAACGACAAGGCTCTTAACTAATTAGAACTACAGGGGCGGGAACTCCTGCCCTCTCGATTGTCGGGAAGCATGGACAGACTATACGTTGAGTGGTCGTTCCCCACTCAGCGCGAAAAATGAGCTTCTCACCAATCTTCGAGGGTAGCGCTGCTACCCTTTTTTTTCTGGAGTTTATTATGTCAATAGACTGGAACTGGGGCATATTCCTGCAACAAGCCCCGTTCGGCAACACCACCTATCTTGGCTGGCTGTGGAGCGGCTTTCAGGTCACCGTGGCACTATCGATAACGGCGTGGATTATCGCGTTTCTTGTCGGTTCTCTGTTCGGTATTCTGCGCACCGTCCCTAACCGTTTTCTTTCAACGCTTGGCACCCTGTATGTGGAACTGTTCCGTAACGTTCCGCTGATCGTGCAATTCTTTACCTGGTATCTGGTCATCCCGGAACTGCTGCCGGAAAATATTGGCATGTGGTTCAAGTCGGAGCTGGATCCGAACGTGCAGTTCTTTGTCTCCTCCATGATGTGTCTGGGGCTGTTTACCGCTGCGCGCGTTTGCGAGCAGGTGCGTGCCGCCATTCAGTCATTGCCGCGTGGACAAAAAAACGCGGGCCTGGCAATGGGCCTGACACTGCCCCAAACCTACCGCTACGTGCTGCTGCCTAACGCCTACCGCGTTATCGTTCCGCCGATGACCTCCGAGATGATGAACCTGGTGAAAAACTCGGCCATCGCCTCGACTATCGGCCTGGTCGACATGGCCGCGCAGGCGGGCAAGCTGCTGGATTACTCCGCTCACGCGTGGGAATCCTTCACCGCGATTACGCTCGCGTATGTTCTGATTAACGCTTTCATCATGCTGGTGATGAACCTGGTTGAACGCAAAATCCGCCTGCCGGGTAATCTGGGGGGCAAATAATGTACGAATTTGACTGGAGTTCTATCGTTCCATCCATGCCTTACCTGCTTGATGGCCTGGTGATTACCTTAAAAATCACCGTTATTGCCATCATCATTGGTATCGTCTGGGGCACCCTGCTGGCCGTCATGCGCCTGTCGAGCTTTAAGCCGCTCGCCTGGTTTGCGACCGCCTACGTTAACGTGTTCCGTTCCATCCCGCTGGTGATGGTGCTGCTGTGGTTTTACCTGATTGTGCCCGGTTTCCTGCAGAACGTGCTGGGGCTTTCGCCGAAAACCGATATCCGTCTGATCTCCGCCATGGTGGCGTTCTCAATGTTCGAGGCCGCTTACTACTCGGAGATTATCCGAGCGGGCATTCAGAGTATCTCCCGCGGGCAATCCAGCGCCGCGCTGGCGCTGGGAATGACGCACTGGCAGTCCATGCAGCTCATTATTCTGCCGCAGGCGTTTCGCGCCATGGTTCCGCTCCTGCTGACCCAGGGCATCGTGCTGTTCCAGGATACCTCGCTGGTCTACGTTCTGAGTCTGGCAGACTTCTTCCGTACCGCGTCAACCATCGGTGAACGTGATGGTACGCAGGTCGAAATGGTGCTCTTCGCGGGTGCGGTCTATTTTGTGATTAGTTTAAGCGCGTCGCTGTTGGTCAGCTGGCTGAAGAAAAGGACGGTATAATGATTTCCCTGAAAAATGTTTCTAAATGGTATGGGCACTTTCAGGTGCTGACCGACTGCTCCACCGAAGTCAAGAAAGGCGACGTGGTGGTGGTGTGCGGGCCGTCCGGCTCCGGTAAATCGACGCTGATCAAAACCGTCAACGGACTGGAGCCGGTGCAGCAGGGTGAGATCGTCGTCAACGGCACCAAGGTCAACGACAAGAAAACCAACCTCGCTCAGCTTCGCTCTCACGTTGGCATGGTGTTCCAGCATTTTGAGCTGTTCCCTCACCTCTCCATTATTGAGAACCTGACGCTGGCGCAGGTAAAAGTGCTTAAGCGTGATAAAAAAGCGTCGCGCGAGAAAGGTCTGAAGCTGCTGGAACGCGTTGGGCTTTCGGCGCATGCCGATAAGTTCCCGGCACAGCTTTCTGGCGGCCAACAGCAGCGTGTGGCGATCGCCCGCGCGCTGTGTATGGATCCGGTGGCAATGCTGTTTGATGAGCCAACGTCGGCGCTCGATCCAGAGATGATCAACGAAGTGCTGGATGTAATGGTCGAGCTGGCTCACGAAGGGATGACCATGATGGTGGTGACCCACGAAATGGGCTTCGCCCGTAAAGTGGCCAACCGCGTGATCTTTATGGACGAAGGGAAAATTGTCGAAGACTCACCGAAAGAAGAGTTCTTCGCTAACCCGAAATCCGAGCGTGCGAAAGATTTCCTTGCGAAAATCCTGCACTAACCTTCCCGGTGCGCAATCTGCGGATTGCGCACTGCTTCACGCTTTCACTCAGTTCCTCTCGTCGGCGTCACATTGCAGCGTTAACCTTGTCACAAAATAACGCTACGTATGGAGAACGCTATGGCACAGCCTATTATTCTCGATTGCGATCCGGGTCATGACGACGCGATCGCGCTCGTCCTCGCTCTTGCCTCCCCTGAACTCGAGGTAAAAGCCGTCACCTCGTCCGCCGGAAACCAGACGCCAGACAAAACCCTGCGCAACGTGCTGCGCATGCTCACGCTGCTCAAACGCACCGATATTCCTGTCGCCGGCGGGGCCGTGAAGCCGCTGATGCGCGAGCTGATTATTGCCGACAACGTTCATGGTGAAAGCGGGCTGGACGGTCCGGCACTGCCGGAGCCGGGCTTCACGCCGCAAAACTGTACCGCCGTGGAGCTGATGGCGAAGGTTCTACGTGAGAGTGCAGAACCGGTAACGCTGGTGGCAACAGGACCGCAAACCAACGTTGCGCTGCTGCTGAACAGCCATCCTGAGCTGCATAATAAAATTGCCCGAATTGTGATTATGGGCGGGGCAATGGGGCTGGGGAACTGGACGCCTGCGGCGGAGTTCAACATCTTTGTCGACCCGGAAGCCGCGGAAATTGTCTTCCAGTCCGGCTTACCGATTGTAATGGCGGGACTGGACGTTACCCACCGCGCGCAGATTATGGCGGACGATATTGAGCGCTTCCGCTCCGTGGGTAATACGGTCGCGACAACCGTGGCCGAACTGCTCGACTTCTTTATGGAGTATCACAAAGCCGAGAAGTGGGGCTTCCACGGCGCGCCGCTGCACGACCCGTGCACCATTGCCTGGCTACTGAAGCCGGAGATGTTCACCACGGTGGACAGATGGGTTGGTGTTGAGACGCAGGGAAAATACACCCAGGGAATGACGGTGGTGGATTACTACTCGCTGACGGGGAATAAAGCGAATACCACGGTGATGGTAGATATCGATCGCGAGGCGTTTGTGGATTTGCTGGCGGAGAGACTGGCTTACTATAGTGCGGCCTGATGCCCTCACACCAGCCCTCTCCCACGGGGAGAGGGGGCAAACACTAAAAACGGCAACATAGTTGCCGTTTTGCTTTGACCTTGTGCGGCCTGATGCCCTCACACCAGCCCTCTCCCACGGGGAGAGGGGGCAAACACTAAAAACGGCAACATAGTTGCCGTTTTGCTTTTATTTAGGGCTCAAACGGCCGACGCTGGAACTGATCGTGGCCGCATTTCGGACACAGCGGCAGGACATCCGGCGTGTATACCGCAATATGGTGGTGGCAATTCTCACACACCAGATTTCCCAACCCGACCACCTCACCACTGTGATAAACACCGTGATGGTTCAAATCCTGAAAGACCTCGCGCCACTCCAGCTGCGTTTTATCCGTGATGTCGGCCAGCTCTTGCCACAGGCTCTCTTTAATCACCCGCATAAAAACGCTGTCCGTGACCTCCTCCTGACTCTCCTGGTAGCTGCGCGCGAACTCTTCCAGATCGCGACGCACGGCGCGCGTCACCTCTTCCACTTCGGTTCGCGTTAACTCACCCGTTTGCGTCACGCGGGCACGCGCCTGCTCCACCAGCGCATCGATATCTCGCTCGCCGTTACGCAGCCGTTCCGTCAGTGTCGCCACCAGTTCGCGGTAAAATTGAGCAACCTTGTTCATCATTTTGCCTCCCGGGTAAGTAACTATTTCTAATAATAGACCTTATTTCATCGCCGCTTTGTCAGGTGAAGCACAGACCCGGTAAATTCCTGCAAAGCGCATTTGTGCGAAAGGCTGTTTTGACGCGGGCGTTTGGGCTATGCTATGCGGATCTGAATTACCACATCCATTGGCTACATTTGTAGCTGTATTGAAAACAGGACCACTGGCTGCCATGCAAGAGCAATACCGCCCGGAAGAGATAGAATCAAAAGTCCAGCAACACTGGGACGAGAAGCGCACCTTTGAAGTAACCGAAGACGAGAGCAAAGAGAAGTATTACTGCCTGTCGATGCTTCCCTATCCTTCTGGTCGACTACACATGGGCCATGTGCGTAACTACACCATCGGCGATGTGATTGCACGCTACCAGCGCATGCTGGGTAAAAACGTTCTGCAGCCTATCGGCTGGGATGCGTTCGGTCTGCCTGCGGAAGGCGCGGCGGTCAAAAACAACACCGCTCCGGCGCCGTGGACGTACGACAACATCGCGTACATGAAAAACCAGCTCAAAATGCTGGGCTTTGGCTATGACTGGAGCCGCGAGCTGGCAACCTGTACCCCGGAATACTATCGTTGGGAGCAGAAGTTCTTCACCGAGCTGTACAAAAAAGGCCTGGTGTATAAGAAGACCTCTGCCGTTAACTGGTGTCCAAATGACCAGACCGTTCTCGCGAACGAACAGGTTATCGACGGCTGCTGCTGGCGCTGTGACACCAAAGTTGAGCGTAAAGAGATCCCACAGTGGTTTATCAAAATCACCGCTTACGCTGATGAGCTGCTGAACGATCTGGATAACCTGGATCACTGGCCAGATACCGTTAAGACCATGCAGCGCAACTGGATCGGCCGTTCTGAAGGCGTGGAGATTACCTTCAACGTTGAGAACTACGACCAGACTCTGACTGTCTACACCACCCGTCCGGACACCTTCATGGGCGCGACCTACCTGGCCGTAGCCGCAGGTCATCCGCTGGCGCAGAAAGCGGCGGAAAACAATCCGGAGCTGGCGTCATTCATCGATGAGTGCCGCAACACCAAAGTGGCCGAAGCCGACATGGCGACGATGGAGAAAAAAGGGGTTGATACCGGCTTTAAAGCCATTCACCCACTGACAGGCGAAGCAATCCCTGTCTGGGCCGCCAACTTCGTTCTGATGGAGTACGGCACTGGCGCCGTGATGGCTGTTCCGGGTCACGACCAGCGCGACTACGAATTTGCCACCAAATATGGCCTGACCATCAAGCCTGTCATCCTGGCGGCTGACGGTTCAGAACCAGACCTGTCTGAACACGCGCTGACTGAAAAAGGCACCCTGTTCAACTCCGGTGAATTTAGCGGTCTGAGCTTCGAAGAGGGCTTCAACGCCATCGCCGATAAGCTGGCCTCTCTGGGCGTGGGCGAACGTAAAGTTAACTTCCGTCTGCGCGACTGGGGCGTGTCCCGTCAGCGTTACTGGGGTGCGCCAATCCCGATGGTGACGCTGGAAGATGGCACCGTGATGCCAACGCCAGAAGATCAGCTCCCGGTGATCCTGCCGGAAGACGTGGTCATGGACGGTATCACCAGCCCGATTAAAGCCGATCCTGAGTGGGCAAAAACCACCGTTAACGGACAGCCTGCGCTGCGTGAAACCGACACCTTTGACACCTTTATGGAGTCATCCTGGTACTATGCGCGCTACACCTGCCCGCAGTATCAGGACGGTATGCTCGATTCCGATGCGGCAAACTACTGGCTGCCGGTTGATATCTATATCGGCGGCATCGAACACGCCATCATGCACCTGCTCTACTTCCGCTTCTTCCACAAACTGATGCGCGATGCAGGCATGGTGAACTCTGACGAACCAGCAAAACAGCTGCTGTGTCAGGGCATGGTGCTGGCAGATGCGTTCTATTATGTTGGTGCCAACGGCGAGCGTAACTGGGTTTCACCGGTTGATGCGATCGTCGAGCGTGACGAGAAGGGCCGTATCGTTAAGGCGAAAGACGCCGAAGGTCATGAACTGGTCTACACCGGCATGAGCAAGATGTCCAAGTCGAAAAACAACGGTATCGATCCGCAGGTGATGGTTGAGCGTTACGGTGCGGATACCGTGCGTCTGTTCATGATGTTTGCCTCTCCGGCGGACATGACCCTGGAATGGCAGGAGTCCGGCGTGGAAGGGGCGAACCGCTTCCTGAAACGCGTCTGGAAACTGGTTTACGAACACACTGCACTGGGCGATGCCCCGGCGCTGAACGCCGCCGCACTGACTGAAGATCAGCAGGCGCTGCGTCGCGATGTTCATAAAACGATTGCGAAAGTGACCGATGATATTGGTCGTCGTCAGACCTTCAATACCGCAATTGCGGCTATTATGGAACTGATGAACAAGCTGGCGAAGGCTCCGCAGGACGGCGAGCAGGATCGTGCCTTAATGCGTGAAGCGCTGCTTGCTGTTGTTCGCATGCTGAACCCGTTCACTCCGCACGTCAGCTTCACCCTGTGGCAGGAGCTGAAAGGCGAAGGCGATATCGACAACGCGCCGTGGCCGCAGGCTGACGAATCAGCGATGGTTGAAAACACGACGCTGGTTGTGGTCCAGGTAAACGGCAAAGTCCGCGGTAAAATTACCGTGGCGGTCGATGCAACCGAAGAACAGGTTCGCGAGCGCGCGGGCCAGGAACCTCTGGTCGCAAAATATCTTGAGGGCGTTACCGTACGTAAAGTGATCTACGTACCGGGTAAACTGCTCAATCTGGTCGTTGGCTAAGCGCGGGAGGAAACGTGCGACAACTGGCAACAATACTCTTATCACTGGCGGTGCTTGTCACCGCCGGCTGTGGCTGGCACCTGCGCAATACCACGGCGGTGCCTGCTGAGATGAAAACGATGATTTTCGACTCATCAGATCCGAATGGTCCACTCAGCCGGGCAATTCGTAATCAGCTGCGTCTGAACGGCGTTGAGCTTGTTGAGAAACAAACGCTGCGCCAGGATGTACCGTCTCTGCGCGTTACAGGAAGTGGTCTGTCGAGAGATACGGCCTCTATCTTCCAGGATGGCCGTACAGCTGAATATCAGATGGTGCTGACGGTCAACGCAGCGGTCCTGATCCCGGGTAAAGACATCTATCCGATCAGCACGAAAGTGTACCGTTCGTTCTTCGATAACCCGCAGACGGCGCTGGCAAAAGATGCCGAACAGCAGATTATCATCAACGAAATGTACGACAAGGCGGCGGAACAGCTGATCCGTAAACTGCCAGGTATTGCAGCGTCTACCAGACAAGGCTCTGACATTGTTGAAAAACCCGTTGCCGGCACGCTTCCTGCTGCTAACTCTCTGGGTAAATGATGATCAGGCTGTATCCTGAACAACTCCGCGCGCAGCTCAAAGAAGGGCTGCGCGCGGCGTATCTGCTTCTTGGAAACGATCCGTTATTACTTCAGGAAAGCCTGGATGCCGTGCGGCATGAGGCCGCCTCTCAGGGCTTCGATGAGCACCACACCGTCCAGCTGGATAACAACACCGACTGGAATGACCTCTTCTCACTCTGTCAGGCGATGAGCCTTTTTGCGTCGCGCCAGACTATTCAGATCCTGCTGCCTGAGAACGGCCCTAACGCGGCCATCAATGAACAGCTGGCCACGCTGGTCAGCCTGCTTCACAGCGATCTGCTGCTGATTGTGCGCGGCAGCAAGCTCACCAAAGCGCAGGAAAATGCGGCGTGGTTCACCCAACTCGCTGCCCACGCGGTGCAGGTGACCTGTCAGACGCCTGAACAGGCGCATCTGCCCAAATGGGTGGCAGCGAGAGCGAAGCAGAACAACCTTCAGCTGGATGATGCGGCGAACCAACTGCTCTGCTACTGCTATGAAGGTAACCTGCTGGCCCTGGCGCAGGCGCTGGACAGACTCTCCCTGCTCTGGCCGGATGGCAAGCTGACCTTGCCGCGCGTCGAGCAGGCCGTTAACGACGCGGCGCACTTCACGCCGTTCCACTGGGTGGACGCGCTGCTGTCGGCGAAAAGCAAACGCGCCCTGCATATTCTGCAACAGCTGCGTCTCGAAGGGAGCGAACCGGTTATTTTGCTGCGTACGCTGCAGCGCGAATTGCTGCTGCTGATTACGCTCAAGCGTCAGTCAGCCCATACGCCGCTGCGTTCGCTGTTTGATAAACACCGCGTGTGGCAAAATCGCCGGGCTTTGACCACCGAGGCCGTCAACCGCCTGAGTCATGAACAGCTTCGTCAGGCTGTGCAGCTTCTGATGCGCGCTGAGCTCACGTTAAAACAAGATTACGGCCAGTCGGTCTGGGCGGAGCTGGAAAGCCTTTCCCTGCTGCTCTGCCACAAAGCGCTGGCAGACGTTTTTATTGATGGATAGCATGCATTCTTTACAGGCCTTATATGGCGGCACCTTCGACCCGGTACATTACGGGCATCTGAAGCCGGTTGAAATTCTGGCGAATCTGATCGGACTTCAGCGCGTCACCATCATGCCCAACAATGTCCCGCCCCATCGTCCACAGCCCGAGGCGACTAGCGAGCAGCGAAAAGAGATGCTTGCCCTTGCCATCGCAGATAAACCGCTCTTCCGACTTGACGAGCGTGAGCTGCGTCGCGACACGCCCTCCTGGACGTCTCAGACGCTTCAGGAGTGGCGCGCCGAACAAGGACCAGACCAGCCGCTTGCCTTTATCATCGGCCAGGATTCACTGCTGAATTTCCCCACGTGGCATCAGTATGAAACCATCCTGGAGAACAGCCACCTGCTCGTCTGCCGCCGTCCTGGCTATCCGCTGACCATGCGCGAAGAGCAGTACCAGCAGTGGCTGGAGGACCATCTCACCGATACTGTTGAAGATCTTCACAACCAGCCTGCCGGGAAGATCTATCTGGCGGAAACGCCGTGGTTCGATATCTCTGCGACTCTCATTCGCGAGCGTTTACAGCAGGGTTTAGCGTGTGACGATCTGCTGCCAACCCCGGTGCTGGCCTATATCCACGCGCACGGTTTGTATCAGAAAAGCGCAGATGAATAGCCGGAGAGCATAAAAAGCGGCTTATTGTTTATCCTGCCTTGACAGGGTAAGCCATACTGTTATTCTCCGCTGCCAGACTTTCCCGCCGATCATTGCTTTACAGAAATTGTTTTACAAAAATGGCAATGCAATCTCAGGCGGAGGGTGGGATGATACCCGCCTTCAAAAGCCCGGCCGGAGACATTTGTCCCGACGCAGGCGTGAGTTCAGGTATACTGTCTGGCTACGAATTCAAAGTTTTACAATCTCATTCACCCCAGGGGGAAAACTTGCAGGGTAAAGCACTCCAGGATTTTGTTATTGACAAAATTGATGACCTGAAAGGTCAGGACATCATCGCTATCGACGTTAAGGGTAAATCCAGTATTACCGACTGCATGATCATCTGCACCGGTACATCGACGCGTCATGTTGTTTCAATTGCCGATCACGTGGTTCAGGAATCGCGTGCAGCAGGGCTGTTACCGCTGGGTGTTGAAGGTGAAGCGACGGCTGACTGGGTGGTAGTCGACCTCGGCGATGTGATTGTCCACGTCATGCAGGACGAGAGCCGTCGCCTGTATGAGCTGGAAAAACTCTGGGGTTAATGCGTGAAGTTACAGCTGGTCGCCGTCGGCACCAAAATGCCGGACTGGGTACAAACCGGTTTTACTGAATATCTGCGTCGTTTTCCAAAAGACATGCCGTTCGAGCTGGTGGAAATTCCCGCCGGTAAGCGCGGCAAGAACGCTGATATCAAACGTATTCTCGATAAAGAGGGCGAACTGATGCTGGCTGCCGCAGGCAAAAACCGCATCGTCACCCTCGATATTCCAGGTAAACCCTGGGATACGCCGCAGCTGGCGCAAGAACTGGAGCGCTGGAAGCAGGATGGTCGTGACGTCAGTCTGTTGATTGGCGGACCAGAAGGGTTATCCCCTGCCTGCAAAGCGGCGGCTGAACAAAGTTGGTCTCTCTCCGCGCTGACGCTTCCCCACCCGCTCGTTCGGGTACTGGTGGCAGAAAGCCTGTATCGCGCGTGGAGCATTACTACCAACCACCCCTATCACCGCGAGTAATGACTGACCAGGGTAGATTAAGCAGCGGATGAAACTACAGAATTCTTTTCGCGACTATACGGCTGAGTCCGCGCTGTTTGTGCGCCGGGCGCTGGTCGCCTTTACCGGGATTTTGCTGCTTACCGGCGTGCTGATCGCCAACCTCTATAATCTGCAAATTGTCCGCTTTACCGACTACCAGACGCGTTCAAACGAAAACCGCATTAAGCTGGTGCCTATCGCACCCAGCCGCGGCATTATTTACGATCGTAACGGCACACCGCTGGCGTTGAACCGCACCATCTATCAAATCGAGATGATGCCGGAAAAAGTCGATAATGTTCAGGATACGCTGGAAGCGCTGAAAAGCGTTGTCGACCTTAACGATGACGATATCGCGGCCTTCAAAAAAGAGCGCGCCCGCTCTCACCGCTTCACCTCGATTCCGGTTAAAACCAATCTTACGGAAGTCCAGGTGGCCCGCTTTGCGGTGAATCAGTACCGTTTCCCCGGCGTGGAAGTGAAGGGATATAAGCGTCGCTACTATCCCTACGGCTCCGCGCTGACGCATGTGATTGGCTACGTTTCCAAGATTAACGACAAAGACGTCGACCGCCTTGATAAAGACGGCAAGCTGGCCAACTACGCTGCTACGCACGATATCGGTAAGCTGGGGATCGAACGTTACTACGAAGACGTTCTGCACGGACAAACCGGCTATGAAGAGGTTGAAGTTAACAACCGCGGCCGCGTGATCCGCCAGCTGAAAGAAGTGCCGCCTCAGGCGGGGCATGACGTCTATCTGACGCTCGACCTCAAACTTCAGCAGTACATCGAGACCCTGCTGGCGGGTAGCCGTGCAGCCGTTGTGGTCACCGATCCTCGTACCGGCGGTATCCTGGCAATGGTCTCCATGCCTAGCTATGACCCGAACCTCTTTGTTGACGGCATTTCCAGTAAAGACTATTCCGGTCTGCTGAATGACCCGAACACGCCGCTGGTGAACCGCGCTACGCAAGGGGTTTACCCGCCGGCATCAACGGTTAAACCGTACGTGGCGGTCTCTGCGCTGAGTGCTGGCGTCATCAACCGTAATACCAGCCTGTTTGACCCGGGCTGGTGGCAGCTGCCGGGTTCAGACAAGCGCTATCGTGACTGGAAAAAATGGGGCCACGGTCATCTGAACGTCACCAAATCGCTGGAGGAGTCTGCGGATACCTTCTTCTATCAGGTGGCCTATGACATGGGTATCGACCGTCTGTCAGAGTGGATGAGCAAATTCGGCTACGGGCATTACACCGGCGTGGACCTTTCAGAAGAACGTTCTGGTAACATGCCAACGCGTGAATGGAAGCTGAAGCGCTTTAAAAAACCGTGGTATCAGGGTGATACCATTCCGGTGGGTATCGGCCAGGGTTACTGGACAGCGACGCCGATTCAGATGAACAAAGCCATGATGATCCTCATCAATGACGGCGTGGTAAAAGTGCCTCATCTGCTGCAGAGCACGGTTGAAGACGGCAAAAAAGTGCCGTGGAATCAGCCGCACGAGGCCCCGGTGGGTGACATCCATTCCGGCTTCTGGGAAATTGCTAAAGACGGTATGTACGGCGTGGCAAACCGCCCGAATGGGACCGCGCATAAGTACTTCGCCGGTACGCCGTACAAAGTGGCCGCAAAGTCCGGTACCGCGCAGGTGTTTGGTCTGAAAGCCAACGAAACCTATAACGCGCACCGCATTGCTGAACGTCTGCGTGACCATAAGCTGATGACGGCGTTTGCCCCTTATGATAACCCGCAGGTCGCGGTGGCGATGATTCTGGAGAACGGCGGTGCCGGACCAGCAGTAGGGACCATCATGCGCCAGATCCTTGACCACATTATGCTGGGTGATAACAACACCGAACTGCCGGCTGAAAACCCGGCCGCCGCTGCGGCGGAGGACCAATAATCATGACGGATAATCCAAATAAAAAATCGCTGTGGGATAAAATCCACATCGACCCAGCCATGCTGCTGATCCTGCTGGCTCTGTTGGTGTACAGCGCCCTGGTTATCTGGAGCGCCAGCGGCCAGGACATCGGCATGATGGAGCGCAAAATCGGCCAGATCGCCATGGGTCTGATCATCATGGTAGTGATGGCGCAAATCCCGCCGCGCGTCTACGAAGGCTGGGCGCCCTATCTCTACATCTTCTGTATTATTTTGCTGGTTGCGGTAGATGCGTTTGGCGCCATTTCAAAAGGGGCGCAGCGCTGGCTGGATCTGGGCGTTGTCCGCTTCCAGCCTTCGGAAATTGCCAAAATCGCCGTTCCATTGATGGTGGCACGCTTTATCAACCGTGACGTCTGTCCGCCGTCGCTGAAAAATACCGCCATCGCGCTGGTGCTGATTTTCCTGCCGACGCTGCTGGTTGCGGCACAGCCTGACCTCGGTACTTCAATCCTTATCGCCCTCTCCGGCCTGTTTGTCCTTTTCCTGTCAGGACTGAGCTGGCGCCTGATTGGTATCGCGGTGGTGCTGATTGCGGCGTTCATTCCTATCCTCTGGTTCTTCCTGATGCATGATTACCAGCGCCAGCGCGTCATGATGCTGCTCGATCCGGAAACCGATCCGCTGGGCGCGGGCTATCATATTATTCAGTCCAAGATTGCGATTGGCTCCGGCGGCCTGCGCGGTAAAGGCTGGCTGCACGGCACGCAGTCGCAGCTGGAGTTTTTACCGGAACGCCACACCGACTTTATCTTTGCGGTACTGGCGGAAGAGCTGGGGCTGGTTGGCATCTTAATATTGCTGGCGCTGTACGTCCTGCTGATCATGCGGGGATTGTGGATTGCAGCGCGTGCGCAAACCACCTTTGGTCGCGTCATGGCCGGCGGGTTGATGCTGATTTTATTCGTTTATGTCTTCGTAAATATTGGTATGGTGAGTGGTATTCTGCCGGTGGTAGGCGTACCGCTGCCGCTGGTGAGTTACGGAGGCTCGGCACTGATCGTGTTGATGGCCGGGTTTGGTATCGTGATGTCGATCCATACCCACAGAAAAATGTTGTCAAAAAGCGTATAAAAATAAGGGGATCGGAATGCGTAAGCAGTGGCTGGGGATCTGCATCGCGGCAAGTTTACTTGCGGCCTGCACAAGTGATGATGGTCAGCAACAGGCAACCGTCGCGCCGCCGCAGCCTGCGGTATGTAATGGCCCGATCGTTGAAATCAGCGGTGCCGATCCCGTTTATGAACCGCTGAATGCCAGTGCCAATCAGGATTACGAGCGCGATGGCAAAAGCTATAAAATTGTTCAGGATCCTTCCCGTTTCAGTCAGGCGGGCTTTGCCGCCATTTATGATGCCGAGCCAGGCAGTAACCTGACGGCTTCCGGGGAAGCGTTCGACCCAATGCAGCTGACGGCGGCACACCCGACGCTGCCGATCCCGAGCTACGCCCGTATCACCAACCTGGCGAATGGCCGTATGATCGTCGTGCGGATAAACGACCGTGGACCTTACGGGAATGACCGGGTGATTTCCCTGTCGCGCGCGTCTGCCGATCGCCTGAACACCTCGAACAATACCAAAGTCCGTATTGATCCGATTATCGTCGCACAGGATGGTTCGCTCTCCGGGCCGGGTACCGCGTGTACGACGGTGGCAAAACAGACCTATGCCCTTCCTGACCGCCCAAATCTTGACGGCGGAATGGGAAGCGTCTCGTCTCCGGCAGAGCCTGCTCAGCCGGGGGGAGAAATTCGCCCGATCAGCAATGACACGCTGCAAAGCGAGGATTCTACCGGCGCGCCGGTAAAGAGTAGCGGCTTTCTTGGCGCACCGACGACCTTAGCCTCGGGCGTGCTGGAAGGCAGCGAGCCGACTCCGGCCCCTGCTCCCGTTGCTGCGCCAGCGACCCAGCCGGCTCCCGTAACGGCGCCAGCGGCCACTCAAAGTGCGGCGGTGGCGGCTCCAGCAGCGGCCAGCGGCAGCTATGTGGTTCAGGTAGGCGCAGTGAGCGATCAGGCCCGGGCCAAGCAGTACCAACAGCGTCTGAGCCAGCAGTTTGGCGTACCGGGACGCGTTGAGCAGAACGGCGCGGTCTGGCGCATTCAGATGGGGCCGTTTGCCAGCAAATCGCAGGCCGCATCCCTGCAGCAGCGTCTGCAGAATGAAGCTCAACTTCAGTCATTTATCGCTGTTGCGAAATAATTAACCGGCGGTATCCGAATTGTCAGTTAGTGTAAAACACATTCACAAACTCATGCTTAAAGTCGGATGCCTGCCTGAATAGCATTTGCTATAGTAAGGCACTTTTTTTAATTCCATCACGGATGTCGTAGTTCTGACCATGAAGACCACTTTTTCTGCTCGTTTTGTGCAGCGCATGGCGCTGACCACGGCCCTTTGCGCTGCTGCGCTCTCTGCAGCTCGCGCCGATGACCTGAATATCAAGACCATGATCCCTGGCGTTCCGCAAATCGACGCGGAATCCTACATCCTGATCGATTACAACTCTGGCAAAGTGCTGGCAGAACAGAATGCCGATGCCCGCCGTGACCCGGCCAGCCTGACCAAAATGATGACCAGCTACGTTATCGGCCAGGCGATGAAGGCAGGTAAATTCAAAGAATCGGATCTGGTCACCATCGGTAACGATGCGTGGGCAACCGGGAACCCTGTTTTCAAAGGTTCCTCTCTGATGTTCCTGAAGCCGGGTATGCAGGTTCCTGTTTCCCAGCTGATTCGCGGTATCAACCTGCAGTCTGGTAACGATGCCTGCGTGGCGATGGCCGATTTCGCCGCCGGTAGCCAGGATGCCTTTGTGGGCCTGATGAACAGCTACGTTACCGCGCTGGGTCTGAAAAACAGCCATTTCCAGACCGTACACGGCCTGGACGCAGACGGTCAGTACAGCTCCGCACGTGATATGGCCCTGATTGGTCAGGCGCTGATCCGCGATGTACCTAACGAATACTCTATCTATAAAGAGAAAGAGTTCACCTTCAACGGTATTCGTCAGACCAACCGTAACGGCCTGCTGTGGGATAACAGCCTGAACGTTGACGGCATCAAAACTGGCCACACCGACAAAGCGGGCTACAACCTGGTGGCCTCTGCCACTGAAGGTCAGATGCGTCTGATCTCTGCCGTGATGGGCGGCCGCACCTTTAAAGGTCGTGAAACAGAAAGCAAGAAACTGCTGACCTGGGGCTTCCGCTTCTTCGAAACCGTGAACCCACTGAAAGCAGGCAAAGAGTTTGCGTCTGAACCCGTCTGGTTCGGCGACAACGACCGTGCTTCACTCGGCGTTGATAAAGACCTCTACCTGACCATTCCACGCGGTCGCATGAAGGATCTGAAAGCCAGCTACGTGCTGAACAGCACCGAGCTGCATGCCCCGCTGCAGAAAAACCAGGTTGTGGGCACGATCAACTTCCAGCTGGATGGAAAAACGATCGATCAGCGTCCGCTGGTTGTCCTGCAAGAAATTCCTGAAGGCAATTTCTTCGGCAAAATCATTGATTACATTAAATTGATGTTCCACCACTGGTTTGGTTAAAAATTGAACACTTGAAAGTGTGATTTTGATCCCCATATACTAAGTATCCTGATAACTCCCACCTGACGTGGGAGTTATTATTTTTTGACGTTACGCCGGAGCTGACATGAAAACCAAACTTAACGAACTGCTTGAATTCCCTACCTCATTTACCTACAAAGTAATGGGTCTGGCGAAACCTGAGCTGGTTGATCAGGTGGTTGAAGTGGTACAGCGCCATGCGCCGGGTGACTACTCTCCGTCAGTAAAACCAAGCAGCAAGGGCAACTACCACTCTGTCTCTATTACCATCACTGCGACACACATTGAGCAGGTTGAAACGCTGTACGAAGAGCTCGGCAATATCGAAATTGTTCGTATGGTGCTGTAGTCCCTTTGCGGTTACCCGGTTTGCCGGGTAACCCCTCTCCCCGCTGTGATATACTCCCCCACACCTTTTGTCCCTCGTCTTCGGAGACGCAGTTTTGTATCAGGATAAAATTCTGGTCCGTCACCTCGGCCTGCAACCTTATGAGCCTGTCTCCCAGGCTATGCATGACTTCACCGATTCACGCGATGACAGCACCCCGGATGAGATCTGGCTGGTCGAACACCTGCCAGTATTTACGCAGGGCCAGGCGGGTAAAGCAGAGCATTTGCTAATGACGGGAGATATCCCGGTTATTCAGAGCGATCGCGGCGGTCAGGTCACTTATCATGGGCCCGGACAGCAGGTGATGTACGTCCTGCTCAATCTGAAACGCAGAAAGCTTGGCGTACGTGAACTGGTTACCTTACTGGAACAAACTGTCGTCAACACGCTGGCGGAATATGGTATTGACGCGCATCCACGCGCCGATGCGCCAGGCGTTTACGTTGGGGAAATGAAGATCTGCTCTCTGGGGCTGCGTATTCGTAAAGGCTGCTCATTCCATGGCCTGGCCTTGAATATTAATATGGACCTCGCGCCTTTCCAACGCATTAACCCCTGCGGCTATGCCGGCATGGAAATGACGCAGGTACGCCAGTGGGTTGAAACCGCTACGCCAGAAACTATTCGTCCCGTGCTTTTAAAGCAGATGTTAGCGCTACTTAACAATCCCCCATACGAATATATCCCTGCTTAATACATCATACAACATGGCTCGATAATTTGGCGGGCCACTGTTTATTTACCGCTTTTGCACTTTACAATAATCCACAGATTCTATATTTTCGAAGCGCCCGAATATTACCGCTACATATTATTTAGCCTCCAGCAAGCACGGCAAACACGGCATAAGTAACGTGAGCAAAAATCACTCAACTGTTTGTTTTTGATAAACAAGTGAAACAAAACCAACACTTTACGAATCTCTACAAGCATAATAAATAAATTCAACTATCATTCATATTGTGAATGTATACGGAGTGAAAGCGTGGAGTATAATAATTTACCAGCCAAACGACTGAATGAACCCGGTGGCGAAGACAAGCCACAAATTTTTCGGACTTTACGTAATATTGATCTCAATTTACTGACTATTTTTGAGGCGGTATATGTCCATAAGGGTATCGTTAACGCTGCGAAAATTCTTAATCTCACGCCATCAGCAATAAGCCAGTCAATCCAAAAGCTTCGCGCTATATTTCCTGACCCATTATTTATCCGCAAGGGCCAGGGGGTAACGCCGACGGCTTACGCCACGCATCTCCATGAGTACATTAGTCAGGGGCTGGAGTCGATTCTGGGCGCGCTGGATTTAACCGGAAGCTATGATAAGCAGCGAACCATCACCATCGGCTGTTCTCCTTCTGTAGGGGTGCTGGTGATGCCGGCGATCTTCCAGGCCGTGAAAGAACATGCTCCGCAGCTCCTGCTTCGCAACGTGCCTCTCAATGAACCAGACATTCAGCTTGCCCAGTTCCAGACGGACCTGATTATTGAAAGCGGCAGCTTCAGTGCCAGAGCGCTGGGGCAAAATGTGCTTTATGCGGATAACCTGGTACTGGTTTGCCGCCAGCAGCATCCTGCTCTTAGCGAGCCGTTAACCATCGAAAACCTGCGCAACTACGATCACTCATCTTTCATGACCGAAGGGCAATCTAATCACGCACTTCGTCAGCGTATTGATGAAATTTTCCCGGAACGTCAGATCAGCTTCAGCAGTTACAATATGTTTACCACCGCATCCCTGATCGGCAGCAGCGACATGCTGTGCGTTATGCCATCACGCCTGTACAGCCTGCTACAAAAATGCTGGCCGCTGGAAAGCATCCCGCTCAGTCAGCTTAATGCGGAATCTATCGAGATTTCACTGCATTACAACAAGCTGAGTTTGCGCGATCCGGTCCTGGAAAACGTCATCCGCATTATCCGTCAGGCCTTCTGACAGGTTTAGCCAGTACAAGTCCCTGCAACCCGCAGGGCAAAAGGCACAAAACAACAACTATTTTACAAATTGGCGATCTGGCAGGCTGCTTTAACGACCGTTTCAATGATATACTGCCTGTCGTTCGTTCAAAAATAGTTGATAAATACAACATTCCCTTGAATTGAAACGCTTTCCTTCGATATTCGCAACTGGAACACGCACGCTATGAGTAAACCCATTGTGATGGAACGCGGTGTTAAATACCGCGATGCCGATAAAATGGCCCTTATCCCGGTTAAAAACGTGGCTACAGAGCGCGAGGCGCTGTTAAGAAAACCGGAATGGATGAAAATCAAACTTCCGGCCGACTCTTCGCGTATCCAGGGGATCAAAGCGGCGATGCGCAAGAATGGCCTTCACTCCGTCTGTGAAGAAGCCTCTTGCCCGAACCTTGCTGAATGTTTCAATCATGGTACCGCGACGTTTATGATTCTGGGTGCTATCTGTACCCGCCGCTGCCCGTTCTGCGATGTTGCTCATGGCCGTCCAGTCGCGCCTGATGCTAACGAACCCCAGAAACTGGCGCAGACCATCGCCGACATGGCGTTGCGTTATGTGGTTATCACGTCAGTTGACCGTGACGACCTCCGTGACGGTGGTGCTCAGCACTTCGCCGACTGCATTACGGCCATTCGCGAGAAAAGCCCTAACATCAAAATCGAGACGCTGGTGCCTGACTTCCGTGGTCGTATGGACCGTGCGCTGGATATCCTGACCGCAACGCCGCCAGATGTGTTTAACCACAACCTGGAGAACGTGCCGCGTCTTTACCGTCAGGTCCGTCCCGGCGCTGACTATAACTGGTCCCTGAAGCTGCTGGAGCGTTTCAAAGAAGCGCATCCGCATATTCCGACCAAGTCCGGTCTGATGGTGGGTCTGGGTGAAACCAATGATGAAATCATCGAGGTGATGCGCGATCTTCGCCGCCACGGTGTGACCATGTTGACCCTCGGACAGTATCTGCAGCCAAGCCGTCACCACCTGCCGGTACAGCGCTACGTGAGCCCGGACGAATTCGATGAAATGAAAGCCGAAGCGATGGCGATGGGCTTCACCCATGCTGCCTGCGGCCCATTCGTTCGCTCCTCATACCATGCCGATATGCAGGCTAAAGGCGAAGAAGTTAAATAATGCTGTAATATTCATTTACAGTAATACAAAAAAACCGGCCTCATGAGCCGGTTTTTTTTCGCAAGCCCTCAGGGGTTACTGTCACTCTTTGTGAGAAAGCTTGTCTGCCGGGACGTCATCCTCGGCGCTTTTCTTCGCCGCTGCATCATCATCGTTCATCGCTTTCTTAAAGCCTTTGATGGCAGCCCCCAGGTCACCACCCAGCGTGCGTAACTTCTTGGTACCAAACAGCAGGACGACCAGTGCGGCAACCACCAGCAGTTTGGTAATACTAATCTCACCCATAGATACCTTCTTTACTTAAAACAGGCTGCATTCAGCGCCAAAACCTGACTGTATTAACGGTCATTTAGCGCGTGCACACAATAGCAATCTGTAACAAGGTGAATCAAGCATTGTTGAAAAAAACATCACAATAATTGCGGTGGCGCAAACCGACGATTGCGAAGAACGGGTAATTGCTGACGCGCAAGCGCAATTCTCTCTAAGTTTATCTCCGCCACCAGCAAATGCGGGGCTTCAGCGGCGGCGGCGATCGTCACCCCCAGCGGATCAACCACCCTGCTTTGCCCGATGTTTTTCGTGCCACATTCTCCTGCGGCAACGACATAGCAGGTTGTATCCAGCGCGCGCGCCGCAAGCAGCGTTGCCCAGTGGTGCTCTTTTAACGGCCCTCTGACCCACGCGGCGGGGAGTACCAGCACGTCCGCCCCCTGCAGCGCCAGATGCAGCGCCAGCTCGGGAAAACGCAGGTCATAACACGTCATCAGCCCGATCTTAAATCCGTCAATCTCCAGCAGCGGAGGGAGCTCGTCTCCGGGGTCAACGCGACGCGACTCCTGGATGCTGAACGCATCATAGAGATGAAGCTTGGCGTAGCGTGCGACGATGGTCCCGTTACGAATCACCACCAGCGTATTGACTGCTCGACCCGGCGTGGAGGGAACATGGATCGTTAAGATCGTCGTCATCGTATTGCCCGCGCTTTGGGCGAGCAATTGCTGTAAGAATTCGCCATCCAGCGGCTGCGCGGACTTCACGGATAAATCCGGGTCATTATCGTCCCTGGCCAGCAGCGCCTCGGGGAGAACCAACAGCGACGCGCCTTTCTGCCGGGCCTGCATCATCAGTTCGACGCATGTTCTCGCATTCTCATGCCAGTCAGGCGTGACGGCAAACTGCCCTACCGCTACATACATATTTGTCCCCTCATCATAAACGGCGTTAAACTCGCTACTCTTACACATCAAATAGCAGGTATTTAGCGTGTTACAACTACTTTTAGCCGTTTTTATTGGTGGGGGAACGGGTAGCGTTGCGCGATGGTTTCTGAGTATGCGGTTTAACCCCCTGCATCAGGCGATTCCCATGGGGACGCTTGCCGCTAACCTGATTGGTGCCTTTATCATCGGCATGGGGCTGGCCTGGTTTAACCGAATGACGCACATTGACCCAATGTGGAAGGTATTGATTACCACCGGATTCTGCGGCGGTTTGACCACCTTCTCAACCTTTTCTGCGGAAACGGTTTTTCTCTTTCAGGAAGGCCGCATTGGCTGGGCGCTGATGAATATGGCGATCAATATGTTCGGCTCGTTTGCGATGACGGGGATCGCATTTTGGCTATTTTCTTCCGCAAGCGCGCATTAACAGCCGAACCGTTAATGTTGGCTTAATTTTTCTCTGTCACTCTGAATGCAATACTGAACGAGGGTGACAGAATGAAACAGAGTCTGATGAGCGCAGGAATGGTGTTGTTGAGCGTGCTAATCGTAGCCAGCTTCCTGAAAATGTATCTGCTTGGCTGATTCAAAACGAAAAAAACCCGCTCAGTGAGCGGGTTTTGAAATTCTTGCTGACGCGTCTGAATTACAGAGCGATTACGTTAGCAGCAGAAGGGCCTTTGGCACCGTTAGTGATTTCGAACTCTACACGCTGACCTTCAGCCAGAGTTTTGAAACCATTAGACTGGATTGCAGAGAAGTGTACGAACACGTCTTTGCTGCCATCTTCAGGAGTAATGAAACCGAATCCTTTGGACTCATTAAACCACTTAACGTTACCTTTAATCTTAGACATCAAAATTACCTTTACATTAAAAAACGACACAAATGCTGTGTCGGTTATCAGTACATCAATTGTGGGACCTTTTGTCCAGCGGATCTTTGATAAAAAGTGACTAAAGTCGCGTTAATTTTTACTGACAGATTTTTATCGCTTATGAATCAACAACTGCGCGTTTTATCACCAGCATGTAACGTTTTGTCAGTTAAAACTGAAAACGCATCCAGGCGAAGTAAACGTTACCGTTGTTGTACGTACCCGGGATGTAGGTCATCTGGAACGTTGCGGGACCATAGCCAATAGAGGCCAAAGGCAGTAGGACCGGGATCGGAATATAGTTCCAGTTGTCACGTGCAGTGACCCCGGCGGTATAGCCCAAACCGACGTGGAAGTTCTCGTCCGCTAGCGGACGCCAGGTTTTCTCCCAACCATACCCCCCGATCGGTTCCCATTTATTAAACGAGTCTTTGAAGGCCATCAGATAGATGCCATGCCAGTTTCCCTTTTCATCCCAGCGCGACTGGCCAAAACCCGCGCCCCACGGACGCTCGTTGTATTTATCGGTTTTCTCTTTGTCATAAGCAAAACGCGCATGCCACGTTATTGCCGGGACATAGAGATCATAATGTTCAGGTGCCGTCCATGTCTGGGAAACATTATCCGTAAAGGTTGAGAACCAGCCTTTATCCGTCGCGTTGCCTTCTGCCTGTGCAACAGAAGAAAACGTTAACTGCCCAAAAATAAACAAAAAAATAGAGAAAAATGTATTACGTACGATCACAATGCAATTACCATTCTTAGTATTCGAGGCAAAGTTTACCATAAAATAGTTGAACCAAGGCTTAACGACATCAGCGTTATTCCTAATTATTCGGGCTCTTTCCGGGAATATTCTTAAAGAAAGCGAGAGATACGTGTAAATAAGCCCACAAGGGGTGTGACTTTCACATTACTCTTCGTTAATCAGCAACATGCAAAACCATACAAAACATTAACAATTTGTTATCATTAATGGGACATGTTGCGCTATTTCTGACGGTCAAGGGCCACATGACATAAATGTACGGGCCATGGCAAAACACGGTTGTTCGGTTCTCTAGTCGTCTGTTTATTGATTTTAATCAGCAAGAACAGGCCAATTATTCGGCACATTTTCATCCTTCTTTTTTTCATTGATTTTTTGTGCTCCATAGCAGCAGAGATACAGGGGAAATCATGCTTACGTTATTCGAACTCCTTATTGGAGTCGTCGTCATTGTCGGGGTCGCACGCTACATCATTAAAGGCTACTCGGCCACGGGCGTATTATTTGTCGGCGGTCTAACGCTGCTGATTATCAGCGCAATAATGGGGCACCAGGTGTTACCTGCCAGCGCGACCAGCACCGGTTACACTGCTACAGATATTGTTGAATATATTAAAATATTGCTCATGAGCCGCGGCGGCGATCTGGGTATGATGATCATGATGCTGTGCGGTTTTGCAGCCTACATGACCCACATCGGCGCCAACGACATGGTCGTTAAGCTTGCCTCTAAACCCCTGCAATACATTAACTCGCCGTATCTGCTAATGGTCGCCGCCTATTTCCTCGCCTGCCTCATGTCGCTGGCCGTTTCGTCAGCTACCGGACTTGGGGTACTGCTCATGGCGACGCTGTTCCCGGTCATGGTGAACGTCGGTATCAGCCGTGGCGCGGCCGCGGCAATTTGCGCGTCTCCGGCAGCGATTATTCTCTCCCCGACCTCCGGCGACGTTGTGCTTGCGGCAAAGGCGGCGGAGATGTCACTCATCGACTTCGCCTTTAAAACCACGTTACCGATCTCGATCGTTGCCATCGTGGGCATGGGGATCGCACATTTCTTCTGGCAGCGCTATCTCGATAAGAAAGAAAACATCAACCATGAAATGATGGACGTGAGTGAAATCACCACGACCGCTCCCGCGTTCTATGCCATTCTGCCGTTCACCCCGATCGTCGGAGTGCTGATTTTTGACGGCAAATGGGGTCCACAGCTGCACATCATCACCATTCTGGTCATCTGTATGCTGCTGGCCGCCGTACTGGAGTTTGTGCGCGGTTTTAACACGCAAAAAGTCTTCTCGGGTCTGGAAGTGGCGTATCGCGGTATGGCGGATGCCTTCGCTGGCGTGGTGATCCTGCTGGTTGCAGCGGGCGTTTTTGCCCAGGGTCTGAGCACGATCGGCTTTATCCAGAGCCTGATTTCTATCGCCACCTCGTTCGGCTCGGCCAGTATTATCCTGATGCTGGTTCTGGTGGTGCTCACCATGCTGGCGGCGATGACCACCGGTTCCGGTAATGCGCCTTTCTACGCCTTCGTTGAGATGATCCCGAAACTGGCTCACTCTTCCGGTATTAACCCGGCCTACCTCTCCATTCCCATGCTGCAGGCGTCAAACCTCGGCCGGACCATTTCGCCGGTGTCAGGTGTGGTCGTCGCCGTTGCCGGGATGGCGAAAATCTCGCCATTCGAAGTCGTCAAACGCACTTCAGTGCCCGTTATAGTTGGTCTGATTATCGTGATTATCGCCACGGAAGTGCTGGTACCCGGCGCGGCCTAAGCTAAATTATGGATATCCAAAAAGCGCCTGCGGGCGCTTTTTGTGCTTTAATAACTTCCAGAAATAAATCGTGCTCATTCGATCAGGAAATCATATGTTCAGGAAGGATATCGTCATCCCGTCTGGCGCAATGGCGCTTTCTCTCTGTATCTTCTCCGCGCAGGCGGAACCGCTGAAGGCAACACAGTATGGCGATTTCGATCGCTATGTGCTGGCTCTGTCCTGGCAAACCGGGTTTTGCCAGAGCATGGTCGAGCGCAACCGCAATGAACCTGACGAATGTCGCCTGCAAAAAGAGCGCGATAATAAAGCCGATTTTCTGACCGTCCACGGTCTATGGCCTGGCTTGCCAAAATCTATTGCCGCACGCGGCGTGGATGAACGTCGATGGATGCGTTTTGGCTGCGCCACGCGCCCGATTCCGAACATGCCGGAAGTGAAGGCCAGCCGCAAATGCGATGCCGCCGAAACTGGACTCTCGCTTTCTGCTGCAGCAAAGCTCAACGACGTGATGCCGGGCGCGGGCGGTAATTCCTGCCTGGAACGTTACGAATATGCCAAACATGGCGTCTGCTTTGGTTTCGATCCGGATGCCTATTTCGGCACGATGGTGCGGATGAATCAGGAAGTTAAAAACAGCGCGGTCGGTAAATTCCTCGCCGATAATTACGGGAAAACCGTCAATCGCAGCGACTTTGACAGTGCCGTTGCCAAAAGCTGGGGCAAGGAGAACATCAAAGCGATCAAGCTGACCTGCAACGGCAATCCGGCGTATCTGACCGAGATGCAGATTTCGCTTAAGGCGGATACCATTAACAACCCGCTTTCTGCGGCGTCATTTGTACCGCAGCCACATCCGGGTAACTGCGGAAAACAGTTCGTGATTGATAAAGCCGGTTACTGATCCGCGCCCGGGCGCACCATATCAAACCGGTTTTCATCACTGATGCCATAATACGCCGTCGGCCCACCCGCACGCAGGATGGGCTGCGCTTTAGCCGTCTGGTATATCCCCTCTTCCAGCAGCGTTTCGGCAATATGGATACCGACCACCTCCCCCAGCACAAGCCAGGTATTGACCGGTGTGCCGTCGGCACCGGTAAGCTGAATGCACTGCGACAGGCGGCACTCAAAGTTCACCGGGCTTTCCGCGACGCGGGGCGCGTTAACCAGCTGGCTCGCCGCTGGGGTTAGCCCGGAAAAGCTAAATTCATCCCGATCGTGGGGAAGCATCGCAGAGGTTTGGTTCATCGCCTGCGCGAGATCGCGCGTCGCCAGGTTCCAGACAAATTCCTTTGTTTCGGTAATATTACGCACGCTGTCCTTCCAGCCGTTGCTGGAAAAACCGATGATCGGCGGGCGATAGTTAAAGCAGTTAAAGAAGCTGTACGGTGCGAGATTCAGCTGACCGGCCTTATCGCATGACGAGATCCAGCCGATCGGACGTGGACCAATAATGGCGTTCAGCGGATCGTGCGGCAGGCCGTGACCCTGAGACGGTTGGTAGAAGTACATAATTCTCTCTCGTTGGTGGGCAACGCCCGGGTTCAGGACACTCAGCGTAACGTATTCCGCCCGGAATGAAGACTGAATAAATTTCAGCGAAAATTCATATGGACCATGAATGTGACCTTCATCACTTCAAACTTACGCGCTCAGCCAGTATCATCGGGAGAGTTAAACCCTCGCTGCCAGACGGCGAGGGTTTTCTTTTGGATTGGTTTCTGCGTTACACGCAGCATTAACGACATGGAGTAAAAATGTCCAGACCTACAATTATCATCAACGAGCTCGACGCAGAACGTATCGACAGGCTGCTGGAAAAAGCAGAGTTTGCCTCACTTCCCGTGGCCGACGCCCTGAATGAGGAGCTCGACCGGGCGCAGATGTGCACGCCTGAGACGATGCCACATGACGTGGTCACCATGAACAGCCAGGTAAAATTCCGCAACCTGACCACCGGTGAAGAGCTGACCCGCACGCTGGTTTACCCGGCTCAGATGACCGACAGCAGCGCACAGCTTTCTGTTCTTGCGCCTGTGGGTGCCGCACTGCTGGGCCTGCGCACGGGCGATACCATCCACTGGGAATTGCCGGGCGGCGCCTCTGCCCATCTTGAAGTGCTGGCGTTGCTCTACCAGCCAGAAGCCGCGGGCGATTACCTGCGTTAACCACTTCTGAACAAGCGCCCACCCGCTTTGCACAGAGGATGCAGCCGCATCCTCTTTCCGTAAATTCACCCCATTTTCTTATATCGCGCAAAAAGCCCTTAATCCACGCTTAATCTGTTTTGGTGCCGTGGGGACGGTCATGAGTGAGATACTGGCTATCACACTTATTTTTCTGATTATTGCGGCGATTATCGTCTTGGCCGTGCTTTATCTTGAACGCCACAGCTAGGCGAGTATTCATGCAACCCCACCGGGGAAAGCATTCACCAGGCCCTTAACTTTCTGCTCTGCGGCCTCGGGCGTTTCTGCGCCAGGAACCAGAATCACCTTCCGGCACTCCTCCTCCCGTTTTTCGAACACCTTATAGGCGCGTTCCGCATCAGCAAGAGGAAGATAATGGGTCACGATCTCTTCCGGCGTAAGCAGCCCCTTTTCGATCAGCGGCAGCAGCTCGCCCAGCCAGGCATGGACGTGGGTCTGGCCCATCTTAAACGTCAGCCCCTTATCGAAGGCATCGCCAAACAGGAAGCCATGAATAAACCCGGCGTACACGCCGGGTACGCTGACCACCCCACCGCGTCGAACGGCAGCAATGCACTGCCGCAGCGCTTTGCCGCTGCTACCTTCAATTTTAAGATTGCTGAGGATCGTTTCGGTGGTGCTGCCTTTCGCTTCGAACCCTACCGCATCAATCACGGCGTCAACGCCGCGCTGGCCAGCGGTTTGCTCGATGATTTTTTCCGCTGCGTCGTTATCATCATCAAAGTTGATGGGAATTGCGCCGTAACGCGCCTCGGCAAATCGCAAACGGTACGGGTGGTGATCGATAACAAAGATCTGCTCAGCCCCTAACAGCCGCGCGCAGGCAACAGTCAGTAGCCCCACCGGCCCGGCGCCGAAAACCGCAACGCTTGAGCCTTTTTCAATCTGCGCATTTTTTGCCGCCTGCCAGGCCGTGGGCAAAATATCGGACAGGAACAGCGCCTTATCATCGGAAAGGAGTTGCGGGACCTTAAACGGCCCGACGTTGCCTTTTGGCACGCGGACATATTCCGCCTGTCCCCCCGGCACGCCGCCGTAGAGATGGCTGTAGCCAAACAGCGCGGCCGGCGCGGGAATTTGCTTTTTGTTCAGCGCGGCGCCCTGCCCGACATTGGTATTCTCACAGGCCGCGTATTGCTGCAGACGGCAGAAGAAACAGTCTCCGCAGGCAATGACAAAGGGGATCACCACGCGATCGCCTTTTTGCAAATTCTTTACCTCTGCGCCGCACTCGACGATTTCCCCCATAAACTCATGGCCAAAAATGTCGCCGTGCTGCACCTTCGGGATCTTTCCGCGATAGAGATGCAAATCGGAGCCGCAGATCGCCGTGGCCGTGACGCGCAAAATGATATCGTCGGGCTGTTCGATAATGGGATCGGGGACATTCTCAACGCGTACATGGTGCGGACCGTGATACGTAAGTGCTTTCATGCGACCTCCGAAAGGTTCCAGGTAAGTGTATAAGGGTAGCTACCCCTGAAGGTCTGCCCCGGAATACGGGCCTTTTGAGATTTATCCTGGCAACTTAAGAAAACTGACGGGGCGCTTACAGAAACCATATCTATTTTATGGTTGAATGAGTTCAGCGTTTATAAACAAGGAGAAACGGGTATGTATCAGAGAATCATTATGCCGGTTGATGTTTTTGAGATGGAGCTGAGCGACAAGGCCGTACGCCATGCGGAGTTCCTGGCGCAGCAGGACGGTGTTATCCATCTTTTACACGTACTGCCGGGCTCCGCCAGCCTGAGCCTGCACCGCTTTGCCGCCGACGTGCGTCGCTTCGAGGAGCATTTGCAGCATGAAGCGGAAACTCGTCTGCAAACCATGGTCAGCCACTTCAGCATCGACCCTTCACGGATCAAAACGCACGTCAGATTCGGCAGCGTACGCGATGCGGTAAACGAACTGGCGAACGAGCTGAAAGCAGACGTGGTGGTCATCGGTTCGCGCAACCCTTCCATTACCACGCATCTGCTGGGCTCTAACGCCTCCAGCGTGATCCGCCACACCCATATACCGGTGATGGTCGTAAGATAAAAAAAGAGGCCACCTTTCGGTGGCCTCTCGCTATTGCAGGTGTAGCCTTACTTTCTTCTGTTATGCGGTTTTGGTGCGAATCAGGTAGTCAAAGGAACTCAGAGACGCCTTCGCCCCTTCGCCCGTGGCGATAATGATCTGTTTGTACGGCACGGTGGTGCAGTCGCCCGCCGCAAACACGCCTTTCACGCTGGTTTCACATTTCGCATCGATGATGATTTCGCCCATGCGGTTGCGCTCAATCGCGCCTTCCAGCCAGGTGGTATTTGGCAGCAGACCGATCTGCACGAAGATCCCTGACAGCTGAACGCTGTGCACGTCGCCGCTCACGCGGTCGCGGTATTCCAGGCCGGTCACTTTGCTGCCGTCGCCCTTCACTTCCGTGGTCTGCGCGTTCAGTACGATGTCGACGTTTTTCAGGCTGCGAACTTTATCCTGCAGTACCTGGTCGGCCTTCATCTCCGGAGCGAACTCCAGAAGGGTAACGTGCTCAACAATCCCCGCCAGGTCGATAGCCGCTTCCACGCCCGAGTTACCGCCGCCGATCACCGCCACGCGTTTACCTTTAAACAGCGGGCCATCACAGTGCGGACAGTAGGTCACGCCTTTGGTACGGTACTGATCTTCGCCCGGAACGTTCATGTTGCGCCATTTCGCGCCGGTGGCAATGATAATGCTGCGCGCTTTCAGCACCGCGCCGGACGCGGTTTCAATCTGGTGTAAACCACCCTCGGCCGCGGCCGGAACCAGCTTGCTGGCGCTCTGGCTGTCGATCACGTCTACGTCATAGTCGCTGACGTGCGCCTTCAGCGCCCCTGCCAGCTTCTGACCTTCGGTCTTCGGCACGGAAATGTAGTTTTCGATGTCCACGGTATCGAGCACCTGGCCGCCAAAGCGTTCACCCATCAGGCCGGTACGAATACCTTTACGCGCGGAGTACACCGCTGCCGCCGCGCCCGCAGGACCGGAACCGACGATCAGCACGTCGTAAGCATCGCGTTTGTTCAGCTCTTCCGCCGCACGTTTTTCAGCACCGGTATCCACTTTGGCTACGATTTCGGTCAGCGTCATACGGCCCTGGCCGAACTCTTTGCCGTTCATGTAGACCGCCGGAACGCCCATCACGTTGCGTTCGGTGATTTCATTCTGGAAGGTACCGCCGTCAATCGCCGTGTGCTTGATGCGCGGGTTCAGGACCGACATCAGGTTCAGCGCCTGCACCACGTCCGGGCAGTTGTGGCAGGAGAGCGAGTAATAGGTTTCAAATTCGAAATCACCGTCGATATCGCGGATCTGCTCCAGCAGCGCCTGCGCTTCTTTTGACGGATGACCACCGGTCCACAGCAGCGCCAGCACCAGTGAGGTAAATTCGTGACCCAGCGGCGAGCCGGCAAAGCGCGGTCCCTGGTCGGAGCCTGGGTTGGTAATCAGGAAAGAGGGCTTACGGACCGGCAGCGCGTTCTCTTCTTTGAAGGTCACTTTCGGCGACAGCTCGGCGATTTCCGCCAGCAGTTCCTTGATCTCTGCCGATTTGGCGCTGTCGTCCAGCGTGGCAATCAGCTCAACGGGTTTGGTCAGTTTCTCAAGGTAGGCCTTGAGCTGGGTTTTCATGTTAGTGTCGAGCATTGTTCTTCCCTCTCTTAAGACGTCATCATGCAAGCTGCCTTATACGGGCGGCCTGAATGCAACTTGCATCATGGTGCTGGAATGAAATGGGCGCGGGTGCGCCCATTGATTGCCGGGTGGCACTTCGTTTACCCGGCCTACGATACTGTAGGCCTGTGCAAGCGCAGCGCCGCCAGGCTTTACAGACTTAGATCTTGCCAACCAGGTCCAGGGATGGAGCCAGCGTCGCTTCGCCTTCTTTCCATTTCGCCGGGCATACTTCGCCTGGGTGAGAAGCCACGTACTGAGCGGCTTTAACTTTACGCAGCAGGTCAGAAGCATCACGGCCGATACCTTCAGCGGTAACTTCGATAGCCTGGATAATGCCCTGCGGGTCAACAACGAAGGTGGCGCGGTCAGCCAGGCCTTCATCTTCACGCATGTTGTCGAAGTTACGGGTCAGGGCGCCAGTCGGGTCGCCGATCATCGCGTATTTGATTTTCGCGATGGTTTCAGAGCTGCTGTGCCATGCTTTGTGGGTGAAGTGGGTATCGGTAGAGACAGAGTAAACGTCTACGCCCAGCTTCTGCAGTTCGTCGTAATGGTCTGCCACGTCACCCAGTTCAGTCGGGCAAACGAAGGTAAAGTCAGCCGGATAGAAGAAGAAGACGCTCCAGCGGCCTTCGGTATCTTTCTCGGTAACTTCGATGAACTCACCGTTTTTGAACGCCTGGTTTTTGAAAGGTTTAATTTTGGTGTTAATCAAAGACATCTGTACTTCCTCCGTGTTTTCGTTGAGATGTAAGGTAACCAACTTTATTCATCGGGGCTAATGCGTATGCTTTATCAAATCAATCAGCCAAACCTTACAACGTCGGCAAGACAACAAGGTGAACCTTTTACAGGAAAGCCTAAAAGTAAAAAGGCCGCCTCAACGGGCGGCCCTGATACCTGAATTCCCCGCAGGTACATTCAGTGCCAGCCGAAACTGGCGTTGCGTTGCGCTCTACAACCCTTTATATCAAGGCGGTAACAGCCTTTTGATTACACCACCCGCGCAGGGATTGAGCAATCCATAAGAGAGGCATTCCTGCCTATGGCTGTGATAGGTTGCGTCGAACATCATTCCGGAGCGTTATAGATTTATTTTTATTATAAAACTATCGTGATATATAAATGGCAATTGTCATTTAAAATGTCACTCCCTTTTCTACAATAAAGTTATCTCAATCGCTTTCGAAGCGCTATTTCAATAATCTGCCACCGTGATATATTAAGATGTTTTAAATTTAAAACTAAGAGAATTAACCGAAAGAATTATAAATGGTTAGCCTCAAACTATTGTTACCAGTTATATGATAACCACAGCAAACGTAGCACCCTCAGGACGAAACATGGCAAACCTCTATGACCTTAAAAAATTCGATCTTAATCTGTTAGTCATTTTCGAGTGCATTTACCAGCACCTTAGTATCAGTAAAGCCGCCGAGACGCTTTATATCACACCCTCTGCCGTGAGCCAGTCACTGCAGCGTCTGAGAGGGCAACTCAACGATCCTCTGTTCATCCGTTCCGGTAAAGGGATCACGCCCACGACCGTCGGCGTCAATCTGCATCATCATCTGGAACAGAACCTGAACCAGCTGGAGCAGACTATCAATATCATGCACAGCAGCGGGTTGAAGAAGAACTTTGTCATTTATTGCCCGCATTTTATACAAATGTAGCAACATGGCTGCTAACCACTTGAATTTAAGGTTTTCTACTGCGCTACTACCATGCTTTGGGGCAGTGATGGGGCAATGTGTGAAAGCGCCTTGTTGAGCAGAGTAACCTGTTCGCCGCTCTTCTCTGACATCCACTTTCCATACACCTTGTAAACCATCTGTGCATCAGTATGCCCCATTTGAGTTGCTATAAAGTTTGGGTTCGCACCTGCTGATAATGACCAGCACGCATAGGTATGCCGTGACTGGTAAGCGTTGCGGTAACGAATGCCGGCGCGCTTGATTATCGGGGCCCAAATTTTATTAATCGAATTAACCGCGTAATGATATCCTCTTCGGGACCCACGCTTGACGCATTGAGGGCTGAAAACGAAAGTGCATGGATGTATGACTGACTGGCCATATTCACGCAAATTCACTTCAACCTCATGCTGCCGGCCAAGGCGCGTCAGTTGGGCCTGATCCCTAAGGGCATCAATAGCTGGTTGTATGAGATAAATCACCCTGTCAGTGCCTGCCTCGGTTTTTGGCAGGGTGAACTCATACGTTTGGGTAAGGTTGCGCTTAACCGTAATGGTTCCCGCGGTGAGATCGATGTCTTCCCATGCAAGACCACATAATTCCCCATGCCTCATTCCGGTATAAACGGCGACGGTCCAGAGATTTCGCATCTGCTGGTGGCCGCACGCCTGAATGAACCTGATGAACTCGTCGGTCGTGAGTGGATCTGGTTCGTCTTTTGCCTTCCTGAGCCGGTTAATTCCGCTAAACGGGTTTTCCTTTGCGTAGCCGTTATCAGCTCCAAACTGGAAGATCTCGGCCATCAGCATCATGTAATTATTCACCGTGGAAGACTTCCGGCCTTTTACCTGTGTCCGGTGATCCTTCTTCATTACATGGAAGCCCGTCAGCAACTCCTTCCTGACATACAGCAAATCTTCAGTGGTAACCGCAGAAACCATTTTATTTTCGCCGATGCGCGGAAGCATGTTTTTTATGATGGATTCGTACCTACTCATGGTATTAGAGCTGATCTCCATTCTCTTCAGCTCTGACCATCTTTCGGTAAGCTCCAGCACAGTAATTTCCTTTCTATCCTGACCGAACCGGGCAAGGTTCGGTGAGTTTGGGAATTTTTCTGCATAGTTAAAATTCCCCATCCTTATCGCAAAACAAACCGAAGAACGCAGCTCACCAGCTATCTTGCGATTTTTTGCAGTGTCAGGGACACCGAGGTTTTCCCTGACACGTTTACCTTTATAAAGAAACCAGATGCGGAGCGAACCGCCGTGGTTTTCGACGCCTGTCGGGTATGATGCATTAGCCATTGATCCCTCCTGACGTCCAGGAGCGTTGACGAGTGTACTGCTTTTCATGCTGTCTTCGCACCTGGTTGATTTTTTTTCTGCGCCTCGATCCACTGATCAACGGCTTTCCTGTTATACATGCATTCGCTCGAAGGCTTGGGATTACCATCTGGTGAAATGTGCAGGTACTCGCGGCCCAGCATCCAGGATTCTTTTCTGGCGCGGGTGATGGTTCCGGGCTTGAGCCCGGTAACCGCAATCAGAACCTTTTCGCTAACCCAGTCATTCGGCACCAGAAGAACGATTTCAGCACTGGTTTGCATGGATCTCCTCCATTTTCTCTTTAGCCAGACGCACGCAACGCGCAAAAGAGGAGGGCGTTACGATTTCGCGCAGAGCCTGAACCAGGAAGTCGTTGTGCTGCTGGTGCAGCTCCAGGTTGCGCTCTTTTTCCTCATGACGCAGAACTGCCAAACGAGCTGTGATGATTCGACGCTTCCCTTTGATCAGCCGCAGCGCGTTCTCTGCCTTTTTGCGCCATGTGCTCCAGTCACTACTGCTGTTCGATCTCGCCAGTTGCTCTTCAATACTGAGCTGCGCTTCTTCTGCGTTAACAAGCTGCTGCAGGCAATCGCTGATAGTGTTCAGGTTGTTTGTCTCCACGAAGAATTTGTGCATTCTTAACCCTCCCACCCAATCGCCTGGAACAGGCCCATTTTAGGGTGATACCAGCGGGTGCCGCGCGGTTCAGCTTCTGACATCATCTGGCGAAACGCGGCCATAAACGGCTCCAGTTCGACGATTGCCCTACGTGACAACAACCCTTCTGGAGTCATAAATTCGTGCGTGTCTGTCGGGATGCGGTAGGCATTGACCAGATTCCGGCACTTGGCATCACTCATACCGCTTTTGGCTGCCACCTGACGGTAACCGACATATCCTGCGCGCATGGTCCCACGTTTGATGTTCTCCACAGCTTCGGTGACCGTTTCGATCTGCTCTTCAACATGATTCAGGCGTTTCTGCTGGCGAACGGCGTCTGCGGCCATCGCTGCGATCATCTCAATTTCCGTCAGCGACGCGCGAGTGCGGAAATAGCTGTTAACCAGTTCGCGCTGAACCTGCCAGGCAAGATCATCGTTAAACGGCTTCGTCAGCATCAGGTAACCAGACTCGAAAAGAATGATTCCTTTGGCAGTGCGCGCGGCAAAGGCATCAGAAAGTGACTCCGTACGTATTACGTCCGCAGTCATTTCAAGAAAATCCACCCCTTCGATAAAGTGAGAACGGTTGCGGTTAAACGCAGCACGAGCGGTTCCTTCAGGTCGCTGGTGGACTTCATCAATCATCGCTAGCGTCACAACGCGCTGACCGCGATACTCGACTGCCGGCAGCTGTTTGTTGTTGATCGTTACAGTGTTCATTTTCGTCCTCCTCAGTGCATAACCGGCATGTCAGGCATACCTTCTTTCTGAATCTGTTCAATGAAGCTGTCATGCAGGAGATTAAAACCCTCCCGCCCCATTTTTGAGAGTCGAAGCCCGTTCTCAGCGTCCGTATCTAACATGTCCCGGTACATGCGCAGCGCCATCTGCTGGCCGAGTTCCTGACCGTATTTCTCAATAGCTAACCCTTCCACATGGCTTGCGAGTGCGAACCGCTCTGGCGCAGGATAAACACTGATTGAACCGTGCTGTCCGGAGTAGATAACTGCGGTGTCAAACCCTCCAGAATCGTTGGCAACCTCAACTGTGCCGTTCTTTGCCTGCTCCTCGGTAATGAAGACGGCAACAAGCATCCAGCGCCAAATGATGATTTCGCTCTCGATGCCCGGGGTAAACCAGCCGCTTTCAATCGCTTCCATGATGCAAGCCAGCAGATCTAATCCATCCGGAATTCGTTTGTCATAGTTGCCATTGTCGAGCTGGCGAACCGCGACGGAATAACCAATGACGCGGTTACCAAAACGGATGCCTGTTGATGTCGGCTCCGGAGTAAAGGCTGAATTAACCATCACTGAACTCCTTTCGGCTTGATGGCCTGCAGTGCATCAACCTCTTTAACGAATCGGTCATGCATCGCGTCCCATTTCTCACACCATTTCTCCATTTCTCGCTTGCGCGCCAAGATGCGACGCAGACGGCGAACACAACGCTGGTGTGCCATGAAATACCCGGTGGTTACGCCGCCACGCTGCCAACAATTCAGCTCTGGATTGAGTGGGTGGACTGCCTGCACATCCGGGTGCCGCTGCTCGAAGCCGGAGCGATAAAATGCTTCTGAAGTCATAAAGAACGCCAGATAGCGGATCGCCGTATCTCGCGTGAAGCATTTTTTTATACGTCCGTGGCGTACTGCTACGAACAGTGGGCCAACAGGCGTATCGTGTTGCTGTAATGCCAGGTCGATTGCGCTGGCGATGCGTTTATCAGTCATTTTCTGTCCTTCAATTTTGAATAGCGTTCGTGGCTCATTACTTCCCAGCTCTGGCCGCCGTCGCGGGAAAGCAGGCGCCAGCGGAGATTCACACTCAGGCTCAGATAGCCAGTCTTGTGCATGCGGCGGGGGTGGATCCGCCCGGCGCGGTGCTGGCGCAGCACACGCACAGCCCTTTCGTGAACCCATTCAGGGATTCGGATCGCAGTAAGTGTCATGAATGCTCCTGCGTGATGGCCGCTGTTTTCTTAGCATGTTCGACCAGCTCTGCCACAAGCTCATCAACCAGCAGCTTTCCGCTTTCAGTCAGGTATTCGCCATGACCATTCACATCAACTGCATTCCGGTACAAATCGCGGATAGCTTTATCGCCTGCCACCGGGCCATGCTCACTTCGCGCCATTTTTTCAAACCGGCACAGAAGCCCGTCGAATAAAATCTCGGTCAGCTCCATGGTCGTTATTCCGCCTTTCGGAAGAGTAATAACAATGCAGGTTGTGCCTGTTTTACGCTGGTGGCGTAATAACGCTGCCTTTAAAATTCTGCGTCGGTAAGTTTCAATTACGTTGTTTTTCACGGCGTTCAAACTCCGAATCCATCCACATTGAAACCTGAGCCGATAAATCAAGGCAGAGGCCAGACAGGGAAATTATTTGCTCGATATCCATATCAATAATATTGGAGTTGATTAACTCCATTAATTGATAAAGGTTATCTGCTGTATTTTTTGCGGTTTCTAGAGAACTGTCTCTACTGAGCATATTCAGACTCCGTAAGCTTTACGCATGAAAAGGTCAGATATATGGCGGTACTCGTCGCCATAGACCATAAAGAAAAGACATGCTGTTTTGTATGCCGCTTTATCTTTGATGAAAGTCATTTTTAACCTAACCCTGTTTTCAGGTTGCAGGAAGCCACACAAGTGAAGGCGTTAATTAAATTCTTAAGTGTTTAAAGTTTATATGTGTCGAAGTCAGAGACACTTTTATTCAATTTATCTAGTGTTTGAACTACTAGAGTAATAAGTGCGTGCTCTCGTTCTTCTTCAATACTCGTCATATTCTCAAGAAGAAGCCATAATGAACATGAGCAGCAACGCAAATCATGTGACCAGTCGAGAATTGTTCTGCTAGTTTCTTCTTTATTCAAAGTAACCATTTCATTATTCATGACTTATTCTCCGGCCAATCGTGCCCAAGATCGTTATTTAAAACTGATAGATTTTTTTTGAGCTGATTGATACAGATTTTAATGAGTGCTGCGGGTTTGTATGCTACCTCAGGATCTGACTCAGCATATTCAAGCGCGTTAATGACGCGATCAATATCCATAGCTAATTGATGAATCGTACCGTTTTCTGATTTAAGTGTTTCAGTATTCATTTTAGGCTCCGTTATTTGCCGATGAATGAATACTACAAAACGTACATGCCTGTGTCTATACGCAACGTACATTATTTTCATCTTTTTGTACAAAGTGTATGAATATTAAGAGGAAATAAATTACATCATGTAATTTTAGTAACCACTAGATAAAAAAAAGGCCGCATAATTTGCGGCCTTCAAGGGTGGGTAGGGTTAATCAAAAGTATCTTCTGGCCATTGGGCTTTTACTACTTTGCCTATGATCCTGCAGTTTTCATTACAGGGTATGCTTTGGTAGCGAGGGTTTGGGTTTAGCGGTTCCAGCCATGGTTGACCATCTTCTCGAACGAAACGCTTAAAAGTAACCTCTGAATCGTTGTGTATGCCGGCAACACAAAAATCCCCTGGTTCAACATCCTCAGATGGATCAACTAAAATCAACATACCTTCTGGGAAGCTTGGTCTTGTTCCTGGCGGGGCTGTCATTGAATGCCCGCTTACCTCAAGCCAAAACGAGTCCGGCCCAGCTTTTCTGGTTGTAGGAATCCACTGGAGAGCATCACGCTCAGTAAACGTTCCAACATCAGCAAACTGACCAGCTTGCACTGTTGTAAATAGGGGGTACTCATACTGCTGTTTAACAGGGGGTAGGGTTAGATCCTCCGAGACAGTGAAAGTCCCGTCTGGATTTATGGAAGCCCCAGATATTCCAAGGATCTGGAATATAGAGCCAACGTCTGCTAGCGATGGACTTCTTCGCCCGTTAAGCCAATGGCCCATTGCACCCTGAGTTACACCCATCTTCTCAGAGAGTTCTGCTTGGGTCATTCCAAGCGCAGCCAGTCTGGTTTTAGCCAGTTCGTTCCAGTGTTTTTTCATGGTCTAAATGATACACCTTGTGTAGTTTTCCTCAATGCACAATATGTACAATTTGTTTGATTATGTAAACTACATAATGTACATTTGATTCTCCTATGAGGAGGACCCATGAACAATCTTAGAAAATTAAGACTATCGCTTCACCTTACCCAGCGTGGTCTGGCTGAGGAAATTGGTCAGACTATTAGTTCTATTGGCCATTACGAATCAGGAAGGCGAACTCCTGATATTAAAACATGCCATCAGTTGGTAGAAGTATTGAGAAAAAACGGTAAGAACTTATCTATCGAGGATATTTTCCCCCCATCCTCAGGAGTGTGACATGTCACGGCATTATTGCGTCAGCGAGCCTTTGCTGTTTGCTGAATTCAGTAACGAAAATGTGTTGGCGGGTGTCGCATGAGCATGGAATTGATGGTTAAGGCAATGAAGGTAAGGGTAGGTAATCCACTTCGTAAGCTCGTCCTCCTGAAGTTGGCCGATAACGCAAGTGATCGCGGTGAGTGCTGGCCGAGCTATCAACACATAGCGGATCAGTGTGAAATCAGTAAGCGATCTGTGATGAATCACATTGATGCTTTGTGTGAATGCGGCTTGGTAAAAAAAGAACTTCGCCCGGGGCCAAAAGGTAACTCAAGTAATGTTTATCGCCTTGATTTTAGTAGTGCAGGAGATTCACTAGGGGGTAGTGCAAATAGTTCACTACCTGGTGCAGGAGATTCACCCCATAGTGCAGGAGATTCACTAGGGGGTAGTGCAAATAGTTCACTACCTGGTGCAGGAGATTCACCCCATAGTGCAGGAGATTCACTAGGGGGTAGTGCAAATAGTTCACTACCTGGTGCAGGAGATTCACCCCATAGTGCAGGAGATTCACTAGGGGGTAGTGCAGGAGCTGCACCCAGAATCAGTCACTCTTTTGAACCAGTCAATGAATCAGTCATAGAACCTAAATATAACGGTTCATCTGACAACGATTCTGAAAATCGCTCTTCCAAAGGAAACTATTCCAACGAGTTCGAGCAGGCATGGCAGGCATACCCAAAACGTGCTGGTGGTAATTCCAAGGCCGCTGCCTGGAAAGCCTGGAAAGCTCGAATTAAAGACGGTGTTACCACTGAGGCAATGCTGGCTGGCGTAAACCGTTATGCCGGTTATGTCCGTGCTACAGGTAGTGCTGGAACACAGTACGTGAAACAGGCGGCGACTTTCTTTGGTCCCGATCGGCATTTCGAAGAGGCATGGCAGGCACCGTCTGGCCCAACAAACGGAAGGTCTGGAGGTTTGCCGGTGTCCGGGTTCAGTGAGCAAGATTATGGCCAGTCAGACTGCAACTGGTAAGCAGGAGAAATCACAATGCTGAGTATCAAACAACGTGAAGAAAGGGAAGCTCTGGTGGCGAAACGTGAAGGGCTTAGTGAAGAACTGGCTTTCGCTGTAGAGCATAAAAAACCGTGGCAATGGGGAAGCTGGGAGTCAGGCGAAGTCAGCACCTCCACCTGCGAGAAGCATGGCGATTTTGAGCGTATTACCCTCATTGGAAAAGCGTATCGTGGCGTTGAAAATGTTAAGCACTCCCAGTGCCCGGAGTGTGTGAAAGCGGAACTTGCTGACATTGAAGCCAGTCTGCGCGCATTACGAGTAGCCGACCTGATAGACAATGCCGGGATTGCACGACGGTTCGAAGCATGTGAATTCGATAACTACCAGGCCATCAATCAGGATGCCGCCAAAAATCTCGCGGCTTGTCAGCGTTATGCCAGCAGCTGGCCTGAGCGACTTAATGCCGGTACCGGGCTTGTTATGACCGGCAATTGCGGCACCGGCAAAAACCACCTGGCAGTGGCTATGGCAAAGAGCATCATCCGCGATCACCTTGCGAATGTGGAAATCACCGATGTCATGCGCCTCACCCGAGCGGTAAAAAGCACATGGCGCCACAATGCCGAAATGACCGAGGAAGACGTCATTGAACGCTTTGCTTCACTGGATCTGCTGATTATCGACGAAGTTGGTGTTCAGTTCGGCAGCCCGACTGAAATGACCATCCTGCAGGAAATTATCAATGCTCGGTACGAAAGCATTTTGCCAACCATCCTGATCAGCAATCTCACATTTGACCAGCTGAAAGAGACTATTGGTGAGCGAATCGTGGACCGGGTTACAGATGGTGGCCGCAACCGTCTGGCATTTGGCTGGGGAAGTTTCCGTGCCATCGCGTCAGGAGTTGTAGCATGACTCCTGTCTGGAAAAATGAAGATCTGGAAGGTGCGGTGATCGGCGCAATTTTTCTGCGTGGAGCCGACCCTGAGGTACTGGATATTCTTTCCAGGGTGCCGGCCACCGCTTTCTCGGTACCGCAGTATCGGGAAATATATACTGGGATCTGCCGTCAGGCGCGTGGAGCTGGCGTTATTGACCCTGTACTGCTCTGCGAAAACATGCCAAAGCACAGCGCAATCATTATGGATTCGAGCCGTATCGCATGGGCCAAGTCGGCGCTTGTGTCATACGTTGCCACGCTTGAGCGTAATGCAGCTGTTCGTGATGCCGAAGCTGTGATTGAAAGGGCGCTGGCTGATCTCCGGAGTGCTCACAATGGTGATGCGGCTTTATCGGCATTCAGGGCTGCACAGAACAGCATTGCCGCAATTTCTCTCGAAGAAAAGACCGTTCAGCCAGTTCATATCGACGACATTCTTCCTGCTGTAGTGGATCGGGTAGATGCACGCAACCGCGGCCTCGAAGAAGCCAGAAGCCTCATGACGGGCATTGAAGAGCTTGATGCAAAGACTGGAGGCATTGAACCAACAGACCTGGTGTTTATCGCTGCGCGGCCGTCGATGGGTAAAACTGAATTGGCGCTGGATATCATCGACAAAGTTTCTGAGCAGGGCCGCGGTGTGCTGTTCTTCAGCATGGAAATGCCAAATATCCAGATCGGTGAGCGAATGGTATCTGCTGCGGGTGGTATGTCTGTTTCACGCCTGAAAAAGGCTGCTGATTTTGAGGATGAGGACTGGGCCAGGCTGACAAACGGTGTAGAACGGCTGACTGGTCGTAGCATCTGGATGGTTGATTCCACCGATCTGACAGTAGATCAGATTCAACAGATAGCTACCCGCCTGCAACTGGCGCATCCGGAAATAGCGCTGGTGGTGGTGGATTATCTGGCACTCATCAAAATCGAAAGCACTGCACGATATGACCTTGCCGTCGGCGAGGTGTCAAAAGGACTAAAACGTCTGGCTAAATCTAATAAAACGCCAGTGCTTGCCCTGAGCCAGCTTTCTCGTGGCGTTGAGTCGCGGCCCAATAAGCGACCGATGAACTCAGACCTCAAAAACTCGGGTGAGATCGAGGCAGATGCTGATCTGATCATGATGCTTTACCGCGACGAAGTTTATAACCCTGAGTCTCCAGCGAAAGGGATCGCGGAAATTAACGTGACCAAACAGCGAAACGGTGAACTAGGCACGATTTACCGTCGATTCTATAACGGGCACTTCCTGCCAATTGACCAGGAGTTAGCAAAGCAGCGTTCGGCGCCACAGCAGAAAACTCAAACCAGACGATACGCAAAAGATAGGCAATCCAGCAATGCAGACTATTAAAACCATTAAAACAGCGGGGGCAAGCGCATGAAACTGGAAGCGTCACTCAAACATTTTAGTCCTCAGGGAATGCACATCAGCGATGACGTGAAGGGAACTTCTCCGGACCGCCTTACAGGAACAGATGTAATGGCGGCGATTGGCACCACCAGCAGCCGTGCGCGCTTCGGCCTGGCGGCGTTCTTCGGTAAAGCGGGAATCAGCAAAACGGATGAACAGCTCGCAGTTCAGGCGCTGGCGCGATATGCGATGGATGCCGCACCGAAGAATGTTCGCAAAGCAGCTGGTGGGCAGTTCGGATGGTGCATGCAGATGCTGGCGCAATTTGCCTTTGCTGATTATTCACGTTCGGCGGCTACAAGCGTGACGTGTCACAGCTGCAGTGGTACCGGACGAACAACCCGCGAGCAGATTACCCGCAAGGTTTCGTACCCATGGGGTAAAGCTCCATACTGGGCCTGCCGCTCTCGAGCTGTTCGACCGTCTGACTGGGAGCAGTGGACGGAGGTAAAAGAGGTTGTACCGGCGGTCTGTGATGCTTGCGATGGCAAGGGAACGATCAGCGCCCGTTGTCGTTGCGGCGGTAAAGGCGAGGTTCTAGACCGCAAGGCCACAAGCGAGCGCGGCGCTCCGGTGTTTAAAACCTGCGAGCGCTGCAGCGGAAATGGATTTTCTGCGGTGCCCTCTACCGCAGCCTATAAAGTGATACTGAAGCGCGTTCCGGATCTGCACGTCAGAACATGGACTCGCAACTGGAAACCGTTTCTTGAGGCGCTGGTAAGCATTTGCCAGCAAGAGGAGGGGAAGGCGGCAAGGGAATTTCAGGCTGTAACCAGTAGCTGTGAAGAAAGCAGCAAAGTTTAGTTTTTTCACTACATAAAGCTTGATTTTGTCCGAAGTTGTCATGTATGCTTCTAATCATGCGAAGTAACGCCTAAAAGATTTCAACATGAAGCCCCTCTCGGGGCTTTTTCATTACTTAAGCCAACCTAAAAAGCCCATAAAGTTTTTAAGCTCGATTTCTTCTGCTGTCGAAGAGTATTTTATTTTATTTGCTATAGGTAATAGGTTCTTTTTAGTTAAGAACTTACCGGCTTGATGTTTTAGATTTTTTAGTTGTTTGATTCGTTCTTCGATTGTGGCCGCGATTCTGGCAGTTTCAGCAATCTCAGGGCTTGGTGCTGTCGATAGGTCAATGGTACGAATTTTTTTGATGTCTTCACTTATAGATAAAAATAAATTTCGAAGGTTATTTTCGGGTAGTAGCACATGGGTAAATGATACTTTCCCCATGTCGTACTCGCTTGTTGCCTCCCCAGAATCCCGCATATGCTTATTCATTGCAAAAAGAATGGTTCTTGTCTTCTTATCAGTTTCAACTTCTGAAAGAGTCACAAAGCCACTCTGATTTTTTTCTAATAGACGGATTTCTGCAGCTCCAAGCCTGCCAGAAAAATTGGAGTTTTTACTTTTTTCAATAGCAAACGACAGATAATCGATAGTGGGCTTGACGCTTCGTAGCGCTTCAATATTTTTTTTCCATGCATCACACTTATCTTTTGCGGTGCTAATAATTTCTCGGTTTGTTTCGATCTCCATGAATTTATTGAAACTGAGAACGTTTTCACCAAACTCAACTCCAAATTCGTTTTTTCCACATTTGTTGCCGATGTTGGTTTCTATACCTCTTGAGGTTTTGACGATGTAACCCATTTGGTGTGGCTGGTTGCATCCAGTTAAACCACAATGGATTTCTTCCTTAAACTTATAGTAACCAATAATCTCCTCAAACTGATGATCGCCTTTTGCTATTTTGGCAACAAAATTTGGTCTTGAAGTGATTAGCTCCCAGTCGTCAACTTTTTCGCTGCCATTTTCTGTTCGAAGAAAAATCATGAATCGCTCCATTCGATAGTGGACCGTTTATTTTATCGCCATGCAATTGAGATCACCATATCTTAGTTTCACTTTTGAAATTGATTGGTTTGGCGGCCTTACTTCCCCTCATATTGAGAGGATTCACTGCATTGAGGGGGACCGATGTCCGATCCAATTTCCGGCACTGGCTTAGCCGGTGGTGCTCTGACTGGCGCCAGTATCTATGGCCTGCTTACAGGTACCGATTATGGTGTAGTGTTTGGCGCATTTGCAGGGGCCGTATTCTACATCGCCACAGCAGCTGATCTGAGTGCAACCCGCCGACTGGCATATTTCATAGTGTCGTATATCGCCGGGATCTTATGCTCCGGGCTAGTAGGCTCAAAGCTCTCTGCCTGGACTGGATATAGTGATAAACCTCTGGACGCCATCGGTGCCGTAATCATTTCTGCATTAGCCGTCAAAATCCTGACGTTCCTGAATAACCAGGATGTCGGCTCGCTGGTGGCGCTGATAACGCGCCGGGGAGGTTCAGGTGGTACTAAATGATCCAACTGCAACATTAAACGCTCTGATCTGTGCCGGAGTGGTGGTTACTCTGATGTTTTATCGCCGGGGTGACTCCCGCCATCGCCCGTGGGTTTCCCGCTTGGCATGGCTGATTACCGTCACTTACAGCGCGGTACCGCTTGCATACCTGTGCGGGATTTATCCTCATTCTTCCTGGTCCTCCATCGGGGCCAATATCATCTTTCTTTCCGTGCTGGTGGCCGTTAAAGGCAACGTGGCGCGCCTGGTTGATCATCTGAGGCACTAATGAACCAATCACAATTTCAAAAGGCGGCTGGGTTAAGCGCCGAGTTAGCTGCGCGCTGGTTTCAGACAGTCAGTGACGCGATGAAAGAGTTCGGCATAACCAAGCCGGTAGACCAGGCGATGTTCATTGCTCAGGCAGGGCATGAATCAGCTGGTTTTACTTTGCTGGTAGAGAGCTTTAATTATCGGATTGCTGGCCTGGTTAATTTCATTCGCGCCGGACGCCTGACAGCAGAACAGGCAAATGCGCTTGGCCGCCGTCCTGAAGAACGGACATTACCTATCGAACGCCAGCGCGCCATTGCCAATCTGGTCTACAGCAAACGCAACGGCAACAATGCGCCGGGTGACGGGTGGTTATACCGTGGGCGTGGCCTTATCCAGATTACCGGCCTCAATAACTACCGTGATTGTGGGAACGGCTTGAAGGTTGATCTGGTTAAGCAGCCTGAGCTATTGGCCGAGGACGTTTATGCAGCAAGAAGCGCGGCGTGGTTCTTCGTTACAAAGGGATGTCTGAACTATTCAGATAACCTGCTGCAGGTGACGAAGATTATCAACGGTGGAACGAACGGATTGGAAGACCGTCGCACTCGATTCGGTCAGGCCAAAACGGTACTGGTGTGAGGTTGATATGGGATTAGAAACAATAATTGGCCTTGCTGCGCTGATTATGGCGGCAATCGCTGGTGCTTTTGGCATTGGTCATTCACGCGGAACCAGCAAAGCGGAAGCGAAAGCAGACCAGCAGCGCACCGAAGATAACGCCGCGGCAACGGTCGCAGTATCAGAACGCCGGTTAGAGACAACGAAAGAGGCCAGCAATGTACAGCAGACTGTTAACCATATGCCTGATGACGATGTTGATCGCGAGCTGCGTGACACGTGGAAGCGTCCCGGTGGTGATTGATACTGCCTGTGACTGGGTAAAGCCAATCTACCTGACTGATCATGACATCGACGTTATGGACCGCCAGACGAAGAAAGACATCCTGGCGCATAACAAAGCGTGGCGGAAAAATTGTAATATTCATTAAAAACATCCCCTCGGAAAGATAATAAAGTTCAGATCATACCGAGGGGGAACGTTAATTATCGTGCAAGAAACTTAACAAACTCAATGATAGCGGTGGCTACTGTTACCGTGTTGGCGCCGTTAGCTATCCAAGAACTTAAGCCGGATTTCCAAAGTTTTTGGGCAATCTTTTCTGGCTGTGGTTCTGGAGTATGACGAGTCTCTTCTATTAGTTGGCGAACTTTATTGATATCTACGCCTTCTTTAAAGAGGGGCGCTAATTCTTCTGGTATACCTGAGTCGATTAGCACTGCCTTACCGTTTCCCTGAAACAAAGTGTCGTGCGCCTCAAGTTGTACATCACCAGAAGCAACAATACCTATTCCATTATTGATGAACTGACAGCCTGTAAATGTTGCTTTCGTCATAAGCATTAACCTCTGTGATTGAGCTGTGCATAAGCCTAAGTGAGGAAAAAATCTTTCTCACCTATTTGAATTTTACCCTATCCACACCTGGAGATCCTTTCCGGAGTTTTTACAATATTGTTAAATTCACGGAGTTGAGATGAATGTCACTATAGACGGCATCCAGTATATTCCTGCCGGGTCGGTTTCATCTCGGATCGGAATTGCCATTTCCACACACCAGCGCGCGGACATTATCAAACGTGCACTCGAAAAGCATATGAAGCATCTGCCAGCAGGTGCGCTAGTGGTTGTTATTGATGATGGTTCAAAACCTGCAGCGGTAGTGCCCGACGGCGTTCAGTTGCTTCGACATGAAACATCAATCGGCATTGTTGCTTCGAAGAACGCCAGCCTAGCAGCCCTGATGGATGCGGGGTGCGAGCATCTTTTTTTGTGGGATGATGATGCCTGGCCCATAGCCGATAATTGGCACCTCCCTTACATTGAATCACCTGAGCCGCACCTGGCTTACCAGTTTCTGGATCTGGCCGGGCGCAATAAGCTGCACGACATGGCGGAGCTGTACCGTGATGATAAGCATGTTGCTTACACCGGGCAGCGTGGCGTGATGCTTTATTACCACCGCAGCGCCATCGAGAAGGTGGGCGGATTCGATCCGGTTTATGGGCGCGGCATGTACGAGCACAGCGACCTCGCCCTGCGGATTCATAACGCTGGCCTCACGACGTGGGCTTACGCTGATGTCGTCGGTTCAGAAAAGCTGATTCATTCTCTTGATGAGCATGAGGCCGTAGAGCGTTCGGTACCGAAACCAGACCGACAAGCGCTGGTGGAACGTAACGTTAAAATCCACAACGAACGGCGTGATGCCGGGTTTACCGGTTATGTGGAGTATCGGCGGCAGCGCGACGTGGTTATCACTACGTTACTAACCAGCCAGCCAGACCCGCAGCGCGGTACGAAAATGGCCGCCTCACCTGACATGCTGGCTAAATGGGCCTCATCGCTCCGGAATTGTGGCCGTATCGCGCTGGTGGATGAACTGCAGACGGCACCGGCAGACGTTGAGCTGTACCGCGTTCCTGACGTGAAGATGAATGTCTACTTCCGGCGCTGGCTGCATATCTGGCAGCACCTGCGCGATCACCCTGAATATCGGTTCGTCTGGTGTACCGATGGTACCGACGTCGAAATGCTTCGCGCGCCGTGGGAAGAAATGCAGCCCGGGACTGTTTACGTCGGTTCTGAACCGAAGACCTACGCCGACACCTGGGCGAAACAGAATCATCCTGAGCGTATCTATCAGGAATTCATTGAAGCGCACCGCAACGATGTGATGCTTAACGCTGGTCTGCTGGGTGGCAGCCGCGCTGATGTAATGGCGTTCGCTCACGGCATCATCCGTCTTTACTACCGGATCGAGAGTTATCGTTTCTGGAAGAAAGAACAGGCTGGCGCCGCGGTGGGGGATATGATCGCTTTTGGCATTGTTGCTAAATCGTTTGGCGACCGTATTGTCACCGGCCCGCGCATCCACACAGTGTTTAAGACTGATGGGCTAGGGAAAGAAGTAGCTTTCTGGCGCCATAAGTAACCTCTATTGAATTTCTTTATTCCTTTTCGTGGAAGGGTTTTCTATGCCTAAAAAAAGACCCATTGAGGAAAGATTCTGGGAAAAGGTTGATAAGCGTGGTGACGATGAGTGCTGGATTTGGCTCGGCGCAACCATTCAACCTGGTGGCGGAAGACATATCAAACCTCAGATATACGGGAAAATAGCGGGGCCGAGAACGCCAGCAGGTCGTGTTTTTTGGTCTTCTCATCGGCTTTCATGGTTTCTGAAGCATGGTGATATTCCGCCTGGAATGCTCGTGGACCATAAGTGTCATAACACTCTATGCGTTAATCCTTCCCACCTCAGACTCGTAACTCCAAAGCAAAATAGCGAAAACCGAGAGGGACCCGCTATCACACGGAATTCATCTGGGAAGCGCGGGGTAAGATGGAATCCTCAGGTTGGCAAATGGCATGCGTACTACAGCCACAACAGAAAGGCGCACTGCGTAGGCTTCTTCGATGATCTTGAGGAGGCTGCTGAAGCCGCACGACGAGCCCGTAATAAGGTGTTTACCCATAATGATGCTGACAGATATTAAGTTCTGCGTTGTTGGCCATCACTCTCGCATAGGTCATGCGCAACGACTTGCGGCGCTGCTGGATGCTCATCTGCTTATTGATGACGGTAGCCGTGGCGCAAACTGGAATCATCGGCGTGCCATTGAGTGGGCCGCTGAGCAACCATGCCGGGTAGTTATACTGGAAGATGACGCGTTGCCCGTTCCTGGATTTGCTGGGCTGGTGGTCGACTGGCTGAACCGCTTCCCTGACTACATGCTGAGCTTTTATCTCGGTACCGGCCGCCCACCTCAGTATCAAATGCAGATAGCCGAACGGCTGATTGTTGCTGATAAGACTCAGGCTGACTATATCACGCTGTCGCGACTGATACACGGTGTCTGCTACAGCGTCCCACAGCAACACATTGAACGTGTGCTGGCTCGGTGGGACAGCAGCAAGCCTGCTGATTATGCCGTGGGTGATGCCTATGGCGGCTCTGTGGTTTATCCGTGTTACTCGCTGGTGGACCATGCAGATGGTGAACCTGTTGAGCGTCACCCCGATGCGGCGCCACGCACAGAGCGCCGCAGGGCGTGGAGGTTAGCCTGATGCCTGCGTTAATACCGAGAGCATGCCGCAAGCGTGGCTGCCCTGGCACAACCACTGACCGCTCAGGCTATTGTCCCCAGCACCTTAACGAAGGCTGGCAGCAGCATCAGCGAGGACAGAGCAGGCATCAGCGAGGTTATGGCAGCAAGTGGGACAGGCTGCGTCCAATCGTTCTCGACAGAGATAAACATCTTTGTCAGGAATGCCTGCGAAATGGAAGGTATACACCCGCTGAGACGGTGGACCACATCACCGCCAAAGCAAATGGGGGGACCGATGACCTTTCCAATCTTGAAAGCCTCTGCAAGCCTTGCCACAGGGCGAAGACAGCGGTTGAAAGACTCAAATGACATCGATTCTCATTTGAATCAACCGAGGGGGAGGGCGGGTTGAAAGTTCAGGAACGACGCGCCAAAGGACCGCCGCCTAACCTCTTTTCACATCGCCGCAGGTTAGAAAACTTTTTTATGGGGCCCCCCATTCGATGATTAATAGGAGTTTTCGATTATGTCTGGACCACCGAAAACCCCGACCCATCTACGTTTGGTGAGGGGTAACCCATCAAAACGCCCGATTAATGAAAACGAACCTAAGCCAGCTGCAGGGGTACCCCCAACGCCGAAGCATTTCGACAAGCAGGGGAAGTACTGGTTTAAACGGATGGCCGACGAGCTCGATGCTATCGGTGTGATGTCTCAACTGGACGCCAGAGCCCTTGAGCTGCTGGTTGAGGCTTATACCGAATACCGGCACCACTGCGACACGCTTGAAATTGAGGGGTACACCTACCGGACCGAAACACAGAGCGGGGATGTGATGATCAAAGCTCACCCGGCAGCCATCATGAAAGCTGATGCCTGGAAACGCCTTCGCGCCATGCTCGGAGAGTTCGGGATGACACCAGCCAGCCGCTCGAAAGTGAATGCAAAAGGTCCTGATGCGGTTGACCCGCTGGCCGAGTTTATGAAAGCGAGGGATTAATGGCTAAGGTTGCAGAAGGCATCCGCTACGCCGAGAGGGTGGTGGCGGGGGAAATAATTGCCTGTGAGTATGTGCGCCTTGCCTGCCAGCGTTTTCTTGACGATCTGGCACACGGCGAAGAGCGCGGTATTTTCTTCAGTGAGCCACGCGCGCAGCACATTCTGAATTTCTATAATTTTGTTCCTCACGTAAAGGGCGCGCTGGCAGGCCAGCCTATTGAGCTGATGGACTGGCATGTTTTCATCCTGATTAATATTTTTGGTTTTGTTATCCCGCTGGTTAACGAAGAGACGGGGGAAACCGTTCTGCGTAACGACGGCAGCGGTCGGCCGGTGATGGTTCGGCGTTTCCGTACAGCAGATGTTGAGGTGGCCCGTAAAAATGCCAAATCAACACTTTGCTCCGGCGTTGGGCTCTATATGGCTGGCGCTGACGGCGAGGGTGGTGCGGAGGTTTATTCCGCTGCAACCACCCGTGACCAGGCGCGAATTGTTTTTGAAGACGCGAAAAATATGGTCAAGAAGGCGAAAGCCACTCTTGGGCGGATCTTCGAATTCAACAAGCTCGCTATCTACCAGGAGCAAACGGCCTCCAAATTCGAGCCTTTATCATCAGATGCGAACAACCTCGACGGCCTGAACATCCACTGCGCCATCGTCGACGAGCTGCATGCACATAAAACCCGTGATGTATGGGACGTTCTGGAGACGGCAACCGGCGCGCGCCTGCAGTCGTTGCTTTTCGGCATTACCACAGCGGGCTTCAACAAAGAGGGTATCTGCTACGAACTGCGTGATTACGCCATCAAGGTGCTGCGTGGACTGGTAAAAGACGATACGTTTTTTGCCATCATCTACACCTTAGATGAAGGTGACGATCCCTTTGATGAAAAAGTCTGGCAGAAGGCGAATCCGGGGCTGGGTATCTGTAAGCGCTGGGATGACCTGCGCCGCCTGGCTAAAAAGGCGAAAGAGCAGGTTTCGGCCAGGATTAACTTTTTCACCAAACACATGAATATCTGGGTAACAGCTGAGTCTGCCTGGATGGACATGATGAAATGGGAAAAATGCGAGTTTATCGCCCCGCAGCACGAACTTAAAACCTATCCCTCCTGGGTAGGCGTTGACCTTTCAAACAAAATTGATATCTGTGCAGCCGCTAAAGTCTGGCGCGCGCCAGGTGGCCACGTTCATGCGGATTTTAAATTCTGGCTGCCCGAAGGACGCCTTGAGAAATGTTCACGCCAGATGGCAGAGCTCTATCGTAAGTGGGCCGAGATGGACAAGCTGATCCTTACCGACGGGGATGTAATCGACCATGCTCAGATTAAAGAAGAGCTGCAGGTGTGGGTTGCTGGCGAGAGTCTGAAAGAAATTGGCTTCGACCCGTGGAGTGCGACGCAGTTCAGCCTTGCGCTGGCAGAAGAAGGGCTGCCGCTGGTGGAAGTACCGCAGACGGTTCGCAATTTCTCTGAGGCGATGAAAGAGGTCGAAGCACTGGTATACGGTGGCCGCTTCCATCACAGCGATCACCCGGTAATGAACTGGATGATGTCCAACGTAACCGTCAAACCTGACCGGAACGAGAACATTTTCCCGAACAAGTCCACACCAGAGGCCAAGATTGATGGCCCGGCGGCATTGTTCACAGCAATGAGCCGCGTTCTGGTTAACGGTGGTAACGACCAGCAGGATCTCTCCGGATTCTTCAATAATCCCATCATGGTAGGTTTCTGATGAAAAAAAACAAACAGCCAGGCAGGGTGAAAAGCGCTCTGCTTAACTGGCTTGGTGTGCCTATCAGCCTGACTACCGGCACGTTCTGGGAGGAATGGTTTGGCACCAGCAGCAGCGGAAAGGTGGTCACGGCCGATAAAGCCATCCAGCTATCGGCTGTGTGGGCATGCGTAAGACTGTTAAGCGAGTCTATTTCAACCCTTCCGCTGAAAATATACGTTCGACAGCCTGACGGTTCGCGCAAAGCGGCAACCGATCATCCGGCCTATTCGATACTGTGCCGCCGCCCCAATTCAGAAATGACACCATCACGCTTTATGTTGATGGTGGTCGCCAGTATTTGCCTGCGCGGGAACGCCTTCATTGAGAAGAAATTCATCGCAAACCGCCTGGTTTCGCTGGTGCCTTTACTGCCGCAGAACATGGTGGTTAAACGTCTCGTGACCGGGGCGCTGGAATACAAATACACTGAAAACGGTAACGAGCGCGTCATTCCGGTCAAAAACATCATGCACATTCGCGGGTTCGGTCTGGACGGTGTTTGCGGCATGATGCCGATGAAGACTGGCCGGGATGTGATTGGTTCAGCAATGGCCGTTGAAGAGTCCGCGGCGAAGATATTCGAGCAGGGTCTGCAGAGCTCAGGTTTTCTCTCCGCTGATAACGCGCTGACAGACGAGCAACGTGAAAGACTTCGTGGCTATATGGCATCATTCACCGGCTCCAAAAACGCCGGAAAAATTATGGTCCTGGAGGGAGGGCTTAAATATCAGGGCGTGACCATGAACCCGGAAGATGCTCAGATGCTCGAAAGCCGCGCATTTAGCATTGAGGAGATCTGCCGCTGGTTTCGCGTGCCGCCTTTCATGGTTGGCCACACCACGAAACAAAGCAGCTGGGCATCCAGCCTGGAAGGGATGAACCTGCAGTTTCTGACTCATACCCTTCGACCGCTGCTGGTGAATATTGAGCAGGAAATTGGCCGGTGCTTACTCGACAGCAATGATGACGTGTTCGCGGAATTCTCTGTTGAAGGTCTACTGCGAGCCGATAGTGCTGGTCGCGCGGCATACTATACCAGCGCCCTTCAGAACGGCTGGATGTCCCGTAATGACGTTCGTCGTCTTGAGAACATGCCGCCGATTGAAGGTGGCGACATTTACACCGTTCAGCTCAACCTGACGCAACTTAAAAATCTCGAAAGCAGTAACCCTGCAGTTCAGGCACTTGCCCTGCGAGAGCTGCATAACCACGTATTCCCCGATATTTCCTTTGAACAATCTCCGCTGAAACAGGCCGCTTAGGAGCAATTTCCTGATGAGCAAAAAACAACTTCCGGTAGCACCGGCGGGTCGCCCCTGCGCGCGCGTTACCTGTGAAACATTACCGTCCGCACTGGACCGCTGGGACGGCGGGATCAAAGCGGCGTCCACCGACGATAACAGCATTTCTGTTTTCGATGTTATCGGGCAGGACTATTGGGGCGAAGGGGTAACAGCTAAACGTATTGCCGGTGCGCTTCGGGCGATGAATGGCGCCGACGTCACGGTCAATATTAACTCCCCTGGCGGTGACATGTTCGAAGGCCTGGCAATCTACAACCTTCTGCGTGAATACGAAGGCCGTGTGACGGTGAAGGTGCTCGGTATTGCCGCCAGCGCCGCCTCGGTCATTGCGATGGCCGGGGATGATATTCAGATCGGTCGTGGTGCCTTCCTGATGATCCACAACTGCTGGGTCTACGCGATGGGTAACCGCCATGATTTTGCTGAACTGGCACAGTCACTGGAGCCCTTCGATACCGCTATGGCTGATATCTACGCGGCGCGCTCCGGCCTTGATATAGCCGCCGTTCAGAAACTGATGGACGCCGAAAGTTATATCGGTGGCAGTGATGCTGTGGCGAAGGGACTGGCAGACAGCCTGCTTTCTGCTGATGCGGTCAGCGACGGCGACGAATCGCCTGCTGCTGCGCTTCGCAAACTAGATGCATTGCTGGCCAAGACCAACACACCGCGCTCTGAGCGCAGAAAACTCATTAAAGCCTTATCCGGTGGCATGCCTGGCGCTGTCACCACCAACGACGGTACGCCGGGCGCTGCCGAAGACATCAAACCTGAAACCATCAATTCACTTGAAAGCGCCCTGGCGGCGTTAGTCAAATAAGGACCCTTTATGTCTGAAGTAAACGATATTCTGAAAAAAGTCACTGCCAGCATTGAAGAAGCAACCGGCAAGTTCAACGCGAAAGCAGAAGACGCACTCAAAGAGGCGCAGAAGTCAGGCAGGCTGTCAGAAGAAACAAAAGCTGCCGTTGATAAAATGGCTTCTGAGTTCAATGCGCTGCGTGAAGCTGAAAAAACCCTGAAGGCCGCAATGGGCGAACTGGAGCAACATGTTGCCCAGATGCCGCTGGCAAACGCGAAGCATGTTGTGGAGTCAATCGGCCAGCAGGTGATCTCTGCTGAGGCGCTGAAAACCTTTGCTGCCAGTGTTGAAGGTGGCAAACGTATCAGCATCCCGGTGAAGGCTGCCCTGACTTCGGTGGATGTGCCTGATGGTGTTGTGGAGCCACAACGCCTGCCGGGTATTGATACGGCACCGAAACAGCGCCTGTTTATCCGCGATCTGATTGCGCCTGGTCGCACTTCCTCCTCTGCTATCTTCTGGGTGCAGCAGACGGGCTTTACCAATAACGCGAAAGTGGTTCCTGAAAACACGCAGAAACCATACAGCGAAATTGAGTTCACGCCGAAAATCACTGGCGTCAGTACTATCGCCCACCTGTTCAAAGCCTCAAAGCAGATCCTGGATGACTTCGCACAGTTGCAGTCCACCGTTGATGCCGAAATGCGGTACGGGCTGAAGTATGCAGAAGAGCAGGAAATTCTCTTTGGTGATGGTACCGGCGTTCATCTGCATGGCATCGTTCCTCAGGCGTCGGCGTTTAATCCAGCGTTCACTGTCGAACAACAGAGCGGGATTGATGATCTGCGTCTGGCAATGTTGCAGGCGCAGCTGGCGCGCTTCCCGGCATCCGGTCATGTTCTTCACTTCATTGACTGGGCGCGGATCGAGCTGACAAAAGACAGCCTGGGCCGTTACATCCTGGCTAACCCGGCGGCACTGACTGGCCCGACTCTGTGGGGTCTGCCGGTTGTTGCAACGGAAGCGGCAGCCTTCCAGGGTAAATTCCTGACCGGTGCATTCAACGCTGGCGCGCAAATCTTCGACCGCGAAGATGCGAACGTGGTGATCTCCACGGAGAACGCCGACGACTTCGAGAAAAACATGATCACCATCCGTTGCGAGGAACGTCTGGCGCTGGCCGTCAAACGCCCTGAGGCATTTGTATACGGTGCATTCCGCACTGGCGCTGGTAGCTGATGAAATAGCGGCCTTCGGGCCGCTTTTACAGGTGGGAAAATGAAACTGATTGCACTTAAACCGATTTATTTCGGCGGTACCGTCGTTACTGATGGGCTTCCGCTGGAAACTCTGGAACAGCACGGTCGCGAGCTCATCAAAAAAGGCTATGCGATGCTCGATGAATCAGAAAATCCTGCAGAGCAGGAACAGCCGGAAGTGAAAGCGGACAAGAAGGCGAAAAAATAATGGTCGATCTTGATGTGGTGAAACAGCACTGCCGCATTGATAGCGACTTTACCGGTGATGACGCCCTGCTGACTTTATACACCGGTGCGGCGGCGCGTTACGTCCAGACATGGACAAGGCGAACGCTCTATGAAAACCAGAGCTCCCCTGGCTACGCAGATGATCCGGACCCGATTCTACTGAATGATGATGTTAAAGCGGCCATGTTATTGCTGATAGGTCACTGGTATGCCAACAGAGAATCAGTTTCCGTCGGTCAGACTGTTGCAGAGGTCCCGTTTGCAGTTGAAGCCTTGCTGCAGCCATACCGAATTTACGGGGTATAGGAGGACTTTATGCAGGCCGGAAGACTGAGAGACAGGTTGGTGGTTCAGAACCTCACAACATCCAGAGATCCTTCTGGCCAGCCTGTTGAAGCATGGCATGACGGCGCAGAAACCTGGGCAGAAGTAAAGGGCATTAGTGGCCGCGAGCTGGTAGCCGCTGGTGCTGAAACCGCAGTCGCCACTATCAGGGTATGGACACGATTTCGTAGCGATATAACTGCTGCGTCCAGACTCAGGGTTATGACTGGCCCGTTCAAGGGGGCCATTTTGAATATTATTGGTCCGCCTATCCCTGATTCTCGTGGTGTTCAGCTCGAAATTCTTTGCAAACAGGGGACCGAAAAATGATTGAGACGAGCCTCGATTTTTCCGGATTAAATGACATCGCAAAGGATCTGGAGGCGCTTAGCCGTGCCGAAAACAACAAGGTTATGCGTGATGCCACGCGCGCCGGTGCCGAAGTGCTTAAGGAAGAAGTGATCGCCCGCGCTCCGGTGCGTACCGGGAAACTGAAAAAAAACGTGGTGGTGGTGACCCAAAAAAGCCGTCGCCGCGGGGAAATTTCTTCCGGCGTCCATATTCGTGGTGTTAACCCGCGCACCGGGAACAGCGATAACACGATGAAGGCGAATAACCCGAGAAACGCCTTTTACTGGCGCTTTGTGGAGCTTGGCACTGCGAACATGCCTGCGCATCCTTTTGTGCGACCCGCTTACGATACGCGCGAGGAAGAGGCCGCCAGCGTCGCCATTGCCAGGATGAATCAGGCTATTGATGAGGTACTGAGCAAGTGAATGAAGATAATATCTACGCCTTGCTTTCTACCCTGGCAGATGGACGGGTATACCCCTATGTTGCGCCATTAGGTAGTGACGGGAAACCGTCTGTCTCTCCACCCTGGATTATCTTTTCCATCGTCGATGATGTTTCCGCTGACGTGATGTGTGGCCAGGCAGAGAGCAGGGTTTCCGTTCAGGTCGATGTGTATGCCACAACGATCACTGAATCACGATCTCTGAGAGATTTGGCGCTTGCTTCGCTTAAGTCGTTAAACCCTACAGAGGTGGTAAAAATCCCCGGATACGAGCCATATTATCGGCTATACCGTGCCACCCTGGATTTTAAAGTTACACCTTGATAAATCATTCACCCAACGAACCCGCTTAATGGCGGGTTTTCTTTTACCAGGAGACAGCTATGTCTGCACTTTATGAAAAATCGCAGCTGACGAAGATCCTTATTTCCTCTGCGCCAGCCACCAAAGAAACGATGGATACCGCAACCTTCCTCGATCTGAGTTGCACCATCAAAGAAATTCAGTTCACTGGTGGCCAGAAGCAGGATATCGACGTAACAACGCTTTGCTCTACCGAGCAGGAGAACATCAACGGCCTGCCTTCTCCGTCAGAAATCTCTCTATCCGGCAACTTCTACAAGAATCCGGCGCAGGACGCCTTGCGTGAGGCCTATGACAACGATACGACCTACGCTTTCCAGGTTATCTTCCCGTCCGGCAAGGGCTTTAAGTTCCTGGCTGAAATCCGCCAGCACACATGGTCTTCCGGTACCAACGGCGTAGTGGCGGCAACGTTCTCCCTGCGCCTGAAGGGTAAGCCTGAAAACATCGAATCTGGTTCATGAGGGGTTGCATGAAGAATATTAAAAACCTAGCCCTGGCTAAGATGTCGGGCTTTCGTCATAAGACGGTCTCCGTTCCTGAGTGGGAAGGCGTAAAAGTGGTTCTCCGTGAGCCGTCAGGTGAAGCCTGGCTGCGCTGGCAGGAGGTGGTGAAAGCGGGTGCTGATGATGAAAATGTGTCGGTATCGGAAAAGGCACACCGTAATCTTTGCGCTGACGTGGTGCTCTTCATTGACGTCCTGTGCGACACCGATAAGCAACCGGTATTCAGCGTAGACGAAGAAGAGCAGGTACGTGAAATCTACGGCCCCGTCCATTCACGCCTGCTCAAACAGGCGCTTGACCTGATCAACAATGCGGACGAAGCGCGGGAAAAGTCTCAACCCCCGGCGTAAAGTTTCTGATGTCGCTTGCGCTCCGGATGGGGCGCACGCTCTCAGAGCTTCGGCAGAATATGACGGCAAGCGAGCTTCTGATGTGGATTGAGTACGACAGGCAAAGTCCGGTTGGCGATATTCGTGGTGACATTCAGGCCGCCCAGCTCGTCTCTGCCATCTACGGCTCGCAGGGGGCAAAAGTACCGCTGGACGATGCGATCCTGCGCTGGGGGGGTGACGAGCAATCAGCACCAAAAGACCCGTTTGCTGGGCTTGAGGCTGCGTTAATGGCTGCATCAAATTAGGGCGGTAAACCGCCCGTAACTTAGTTTATTTGCGATAATATAAAAACTATAAAGCCTATAAGAACTATAGCCCCTATAACTTTACCTATGTTCTCTGCCACATTTTCTGTCTGCTGCGCCTGCGCATTCAATTCTGAAGTTTCATCTAAGATTGTATCAGTAATAGCGTTAAATTCTTCGGAAAGAGTATTGTAAATACAAACTTGAGCCTCTTCCGGCTCATTTTCAAAAAAATCGTTAATGACATCATTGCTCTCAAGTGTGGCTATATGAATATTCTCACCTAAAGAGGATATATAATCAAAATAATCACACTGAGTTTTTGCTAACCCTCTTATTTTTAAGCGGTTAGGTTTATAGGAAAGCGTTCCATCTTCCTTTTCCCTAACTTCGTAGTAGTCATCCGGGTTGCCGGGAACTTCAAAGTTCAAGCTCAACATATATGTCTCCATGTGCAAAAAAAAAGCTAAGCCTCTGAGGTGTTAGTCCGAGTGGCTATTCTATTTTCATTATTAAGGTACAAGAGATGGCGGCTCTACGCGAACTAATAATTAAAATCTCCGCGAACTCTCAGTCTTTCCAGAGTGAGATTGCTCGCGCCTCACGAATGGGTGCGGACTATTACCGTACCATGCAAAATGGTGGTCGTCAGGCCGCCGCGGCTGCCAGAGAGAGCGAAAGGGCATTATCTGATCTGACCGCTGGATTTGCATCAGCAGGGAAAGCCGCCGCGGCTGCTAGCGCAGCGTTTGCTACCGGGAAAATTGTTCAGATTGCTGATGAGTGGAACTCCGTAAATGCACGACTCAAGCAGGCATCATCTTCTGCTGACGATTTTGCTGCTTCTCAGCGTCAGTTAATGGAGATAAGCCAAAGGACCGGCACCGCGTTTTTAGATAACGCAAACCTTTTTTCCCGCGCAGCTGCTTCAATGCGTGAATACGGGTATAGCTCTGATGAAGTTCTGAAAATTACCGAGGCTGTTTCTACCGGCCTCAAACTTTCTGGGGCTAACACCCAGGAAGCGAGTTCTGTTATCACTCAATTCAGCCAGGCTCTGGCACAGGGCGTTCTTCGTGGTGAGGAGTTTAACGCTGTTAACGAATCCGGTGATCGCGTTATTCGCGCACTTGCCGCCGGAATGGGCGTGGCCCGCAAAGACCTTAAGAGCATGGCTGACCAGGGGCAACTTACGATTGATAAGGTTGTTCCAGCATTGGTAGGCCAGTTAGATAATTTGCAAGATGAGTTCAAAAGCTTACCACAAACGGTTTCTGGTTCCTTGCAGAAGGTTACTAACTCATTCATGCAATGGGTTGGCGGTATTGATCAGGCTACCGGCGCAACGGCAGGTTTGTCTGGCGGGCTGGATAGTTTAGCTCAAACTCTGGATGCGTTCACTTCTTCAGCTGTTAGTGGTGCCTTGAATGACGTTGCTGACAACATGTCCACAATAACAACAGTAGCAGGGGCGCTTGTTGGCGTTGGGCTGGCAAGATATCTCAGCGGAGTTGTAACCAGCGCCACGAGTGCAACAGGTGCACTAATTTCAGCAGCGAAATCAGAGGTAGCACTTGCTGTTGCGCAGGATAAAGCGGCTCAGTCTGCTGTTGCAGCTTCAAGGGCTGAAGTTTATCGAGCCCAGCAAGCTGTTCAGCGTTCACGAAGTGCAGATGTCCAAGCTGCTCAGCAAGAGAAAATTGCGGCAGCGGAAGCAAAGGTTACAGCAGCTCAAGCCAGGCTGACTACTGCTCTTGCAACTGGCACCGCTACGGAAAAAGTCAGGGCCAGGACTGCGCTTGAACGTGCACAGGCAGGGCTGGTGGCAGCTAAAAACGCTGATGCCCAGGCTGTTGCAGAAAGGCGCTTGTCCGCGACACAGGCTTCCTTAAGCCGGAACCTTGCAAACCGCGTTTCGACTCAGAGCAATCTCAATAGCGTAACATCTGTCGGTACTCGGCTGATGAGTGGTGCACTTGGTCTCATCGGTGGAGTTCCTGGTTTAGTTATGTTGGGTGCTGGAGCCTGGTATGCGATGTATCAAAACCAGGAGCAGGCACGTCGCTCTGCCCAGGAATACGCCAGTCAAATCGACGAAATACGAGAAAAAACTTCCCGCATGTCTTTGTCTGAAACAGACGACAATAGGGGGAGAACTGTTGGTGCTCTGGTAGAGCAAAATCGTTTGGTTGATGAGCAAGCCAAAAAGGTTGGTGAGCTGAAGAACCAGATCGACGATTTGAATGCATCGCGTGGAAAACCGGGCATTACCAGCGAGAACGATGCAAATATCCTGAGAGCGATAGCCATCGTCACAGATCAGCTCGCCGTTGAAGAAGGGAAGTTGAATGATATGCGGGAGAAATCTCGCAATATTCAGCAAACCCTTGAGGGTATTGAAAGGCAACGTAACGATCTGATCAAAGAGCATGCCTGGCGCCAGAACGCACTGTACCAGTCGCAATTGATGATGAATGGGCAGCATGAAAAGTTCAACAGTCTTCTTGGCTTAGGCAACCAACTCCTTATGGCGCGTCAGGGGCTGGCTAACGTCCCGCTCAGACTTCCGCAGGCCGATCTCGACAAAAAGCAAACCGATGCCCTCGAAAAGAGCCGCCGGGATCTTGAGTTGTCACGCCTGAAGGGTGAGGCCAAAGAGCGCCTGCGTCTGAGTTATGCAGCCGATGACCTGGGGTTAACCAGTGATCCGCAATTCCAGACAGGCCGTCAGGAGTTGATTAATAACGGTCTTGCTGAATGGCGGAATAATGAGGCCAACAAACCTAAGGCGAAGGGCGGTAAAACCGAAGGCGAGAAAACCGAGGATGTGTATAAGCGCCTTATCAAGCAGCAAAAAGAGCAGATTGCCCTGCAAGGCCAGAATACTGAACTGGCGAAGGTTAAATACCAGGTCAGCCAGGGCGAACTTGCTTCTCTGACAGAAGCCCAGAAAAAGACGGTATTGCAGAATGCTGCGCTGATTGACCAGGTTAAATTACGTGAGCAACTGCGAAATTACGAAGCCAACCTTGCTGACAGTAACGCAAGCGCCCGCGCAGCCAATGAAGCGCAACTGCTGGGCTACGGGCAGGGAACCAGGTTCCGTGAAAGACTTCAGGAGCAGTTCAATCTGCGTAAGGAGTTTGAGCAGAAGAATACCGATCTTCTCCGCCAGCGTCAGGCTGGTGAAATCGACGAGACGTTCTATCAGCAGGGGCTGGCACTTAATAAGCGCTACCTCGAAGAGCGCCTGCGCGACCAGGAGGGATATTACGCAGCTTCTGATGCGCAGCGTGACGACTGGATGACGGGACTGTCTGAGGGTTATGCGAACTGGGTGGACGAAGCTACTGATTATTCTTCCATGGCCGCTGACGGCATGAAGCAGGCCATGGGTGGCGCGGTCACCACGATCACCGACATGCTCAATGGTAACGTTGACAGCTGGAAGGACTGGGGCGTCAGCGTGCTGAAGATTATCCAGAACGTTCTGGTCAATATGGCTGTTGCTAACGGCGTCAGTTCAATTGGCTCCCTGTTCAGTTTTGGTGCCTCGTCTGCCGCTACCGCCAGCAGCGGTACTGCAATTCAGAACGCTGGCGCGAACTTCACCTTTAACGCGAAGGGTAATGTTTACGACTCTCCTTCCCTGAGCGCTTACAGCAATGGCGTTTTTCAGACGCCTCAGTTGTTTGCCTTTGCCAAAGGTGCGGGGGTTTTTGCCGAGGCAGGCCCGGAAGCCATTATGCCGCTCACTCGGGCAGCTGATGGTTCGCTGGGCGTTCGGGCAGTTGGTGCTCCTCAGGTTTCTGGCGGTGTGCCTTCGGTTAACTTTGGCGATATCAATATTCAGGGCGGATCACCGCAGGCGGCCAGTCAGGGTACTGCCGGAGCAGCAGGCAGGCAGCTTAAGGATGCCATCACTGGTGTCATTAACGAACAGGCCAGCATGCCGGGTTCGCCTCTGTGGCGATTAATCAAGGGAGTTTAACCATGGCAGTCGAAACCTTCAGCTGGTGCCCAAAGGTTGCCTCTCAGGTTGATACAAGTTTCCGTACCCGAAAGGCGCAGTTTGGCGATGGCTATGCGCAGGTGGCCGGAGACGGTATCAACCCTGTAACACCTCAATGGAGCGTGAGCTTTACCGGCGACGAGGCTTACATTCAGGCCATTAAAAACTTTCTGAACAGGCATGCCGGGTGGAAGTCATTTATCTGGAAACCTCCGCTTGAGCCCTCAGGCTTATGGCGCGCGGAATCCTTCCAGATATCTACCCACGGCAACAAGAAATATACCCTCAGCAGTACATTCATACAGGCATACCATCCATGAGCATTTCATCTGATGTCCAGAAACTGGAACCGGGTAAGCGCGTCCGCCTGATTGAGGTTGACGGTTCAGCTTTCGGTGCCGGTATTCTTCGCTTTCACAACGAGACAATCCCGCACACCGAGGCGGAAATCATCGCCGCAGGTGGCGACGAGTCAAAACTTGAGCCGAAGTCGGTGTGGTGGCAGGGGCAGGAGTATGGCGCGTGGCCGTATGAACTGACCGGCATATCTGTCAGCAGTGACGGCCAGAGCTCACGGCCGTCACTCACTGTTGCAAACATCAGCGGTACGATTGGCTCGCTGTGCCGAAGATTTCAGGGGATGGCTAAAGCTAAGGTGATCATCCATGACACTTTCGCACACTATCTGGACGCCAGAAACTTCCCTGATGGGAACCCGACTGCGAATCCCAACGAGGAGCGCAAACAGGTTTATTACATCGACCGTAAATCAGGATCAGACGATGAAACCGTAGAGTTTGAGCTTTCCAGTCCAGCCGATCTGCGCGGGCAACTCATTCCGACCCGGCAAATTCAGCCAATGTGCACGTGGTGCATGCGGGGCTGGTACAAAACCGGGAATGGCTGCACCTACGCCGGGCAAAACGGCTGGTTCGATAAAGACGGCAACCGGGTGGATGATCCTTCACAGGATGTTTGCTCCGGACTGCTGTCAACGGGCTGTAAACCTCGCTTCGGAGAGAATGAACAGCTGGATTATGGCGGGTTCCCAGGCGCTTCACTTCTGAGAGGATAATCATGCGCGACAAAACAGTTAGCGCCATTCTGGCCCATGCCGCCGCATCCTTCCCCGAGGAGTGCTGTGGCGTGGTTATTCAGAAGGGGCGGGTGGAGAAGTACATCCCCTGCAAAAATAATGCTGAGTCGCCGACTGAGCAATTCGAACTCAATCCTGAGGATTATGCGGCCGCCGAAGAGCAGGGCACTGTGGTGGCGATCGTCCACAGCCATCCCGGCGACGGGGCAACAACTCAGCCGAGCGAGCTCGACATGCTGATGTGTGATGCCACGGAACTGCCCTGGATTATTGCATCGTGGCCGGAGGGCGACATTCGCACCGTCATGCCTCGTGGAGACCGACCCCTCACAGGGCGCCAGTTTGTACTCGGATATGCTGACTGCTGGTCTCTCATCATGGACTATTTCCGCATCGAACACGGCATTGAACTGCCCAACTACAGCGTAGATCGCCACTGGTGGGAGCAGGGTGAAAATCTCTATATGGATAACTGGCAGGAATGCGGTTTCCGTGAGTACGACGGTCCCGCTCAGACCGGTGACATGGTTATCATGCAGGTACAGTCCACCGTCCCGAACCATGCCGGGATTTTGCTTGATGGCAACATGCTACTGCATCACATGTATGGCCAGCTAAGCCAGCGTATTCCCTACGGTGGCTATTACCGTGACCGTACCATCAAAATTCTGCGTTATAAGGATTTGATGTAATGGAAAGAAAAACCGTTATCAAACTCAGCGGCTCAATGGCTCAGCGATTTGGCAGGACCCACCGCCGCGCGTTAACGTCTGCCAGTGAGGTATTCAGGGCGCTATCTAACACAATTGATGGATTTGATGCCTACCTGCGTGAGACCAGAGCGAAGGGGCTGGACTTTGTCATCTTCCGAAACCAAATAAACATAGGAAAGGAAGAGTTTGATCTTCTTGGACCTGGCGATGAACTTCGCATTATCCCTGTAATACGCGGCAGTAAAAGGGCTGGCCTCTTTCAAATTGTTACTGCCGCCGCAATTGCGGCTTTTACCTGGTGGAACCCAATAGGATGGGCAGCAGGTACACAAATGGCGCTATATGCCGCAGCTGGTTCTATGGCTGTGGGTGGTGTAGTGCAAATGCTTTCCCCTCAGGTTGCTGGTCTGAGGATGCGACAGGACCCAGATAATAAGCCTTCCTATGCGTTTGGCGGACCCGTCAATACTACGGCATCCGGTAACCCCGTTCCTTTGCTTTACGGACAGAGGGAAATAGGCGGTGCGATTATCTCAGCCGGGATTTATGCAGAAGATCAGCAATAAACCAAACTACCCATTTCAAGCCACCTGACGGTGGCTTCTTTTATGGACGCGATATGACGACGACGATCATCAAAGGCCGCGGTAAAGGTGGCAGCAATCAGACCCGAACACCCGTTGAAGCACCGGACAGCATTCAGTCCATTGCAAGGGCAAAGGTGCTGATTGCGCTTGGAGAGGGTGAGTTCGCTGGCGGGCTTGATGGTAAAAACATTTTTCTTGGTGACTCATCTTCGTACACGCCTCTTCAGAACGCCGACGGAAGTTATAACTTCAATAATGTGAAATATGAGTTCCGTTCCGGTACTCAGGACCAGGACTACATTCAGGGCTTCCCCGGCATTGAAAACGAACTTCAGGTTTCATACGAGCTGAAACAGGCTGTGCCGTACGTGCGCGCGGTATCCAACACGCAGCTCTCTGCGCTGCGAATTCGCCTGGGATGGCAAACTCTTTTACTCCAGAAAAACAACGGTGATAAAGTCGGCACCCGCGTCGAGTATGCTATCGATCTGTCGGTCGATGGCGGGCCGTATGAAACGGTGGTTAACGGTGCTGTTGATGACAAAACCACGTCGCTTTATGAGCGCAGTCACCGCGTCAATCTTCCGAAAGCCTCGGCTGGATGGCAGTTGCGGGTTCGCAGAATCACGCCGGATTCCACGAGCGTGAATATCGTCGACACCATGCGCGTTGTGGCCGTTACTGAAATTATTGACGCCAAACTTCGCTACGTTAACACAGCGCTGCTGTATGTAGAGTTTGACGCAAAGCAGTTCCCTAATGGCATTCCTCAGGTTGTGTGCAATCCGAAAGGGCGAATCATCCGTGTACCTGATACTTATGATCCCGAAACCCGCACTTATTCTGGTACATGGGAGGGCGTATTTAAATGGGCGTGGACGGATAACCCTGCCTGGATTTATTACGACATCATTCTGAACGAGCGCTTCGGGCTGGGTCAAAGAATCGATGCGACTCAGATAGACAAATGGGAACTTTATCGCATCGCCCAGTATTGCGATCAACTGGTACCAGACGGCAAGGGCGGCAGCGGGACGGAACCTCGTTTTCGTTGCAACGTTTATATCCAGGACCGTAATGACGCCTGGACCGTACTTCGTGATCTGGCGGGTATATTTCGCGGCATGACGTACTGGGGTGACAATAAGATGTATGTCCTGGCTGATATGCCCCGCGATGTGTGGCATATCTATAACCACGCCAGCGTTGTTGAGGGTAAATTTACCTTTGCGGACCCGAGTGAAACCACCCGAAACACTGCCGCGCTGGTGAACTGGTCTGACCCAGCTAACCACTACAAAGACACGCCTGAGCCTGTTTACGATAACGATCTGGCCATGCGCTTCGATTATCGTCAGCTCGAAATGACTGCGATCGGCTGCACCAGGCAGTCAGAGGCAAACCGGCGGGGGCGCTGGGCGCTGCTTACCAACGGTATCGGCGAGGTGGTGACCTTCAGCACAGGCATGGACGCCCCCCCTGTTGGTGAGGTGATCGGCGTGGCTGCTAACGAGCTGGCCGGAAGAACTATCGGCGGCAGGGTGAGTGCGGTTAACGGCCGCAACATAACCCTCGATCGCGCTGCTGATGTGAAAGCCGGTAACAGGCTGTTTTTGAATCTTCCGTCAGGCACAGCTCAGGCCAGAACCGTCCAGGCCGTTAACGGAAACACAGTCACTGTCACCACACCCTACAGCGAAACGCCGGAGGCTGAATGTAACTGGGGTGTGGACTCTGACGATCTGTTTATAGCGCTTTTCCGTGTTACGGGAACGCGGGACAATAACGACGGTACTTTCGAGGTCACCGGGACGACTTACAACCCTGATATCTATTCCGCTGTTGATACCGGCGCAAGACTGGACGAGCGGCCAGTCAGTGTTATTCCGCCAGGGGTTCAGGCTCCCCCAGGAAATATTGTCGTAGACAGTTACTCTACGGTTAACCAGAATATTGCGATTACCACTATGCGCGTTGCCTGGGATTCTGTTCAGGGTGCAGTTGCGTACGAGGCGGAATGGCGGCGTGACAGCGGCAACTGGGTAAGCGTTCCCCGAACGTCTTCTCTCGGCTTTGAAGTGCAGGGTATCTACTCGGGCCGCTATCTTGTCCGCGTCAGGGCGGTGAACGCCAGCGACGTTTCATCAGTCTGGGCGACATCATCAGAAGTAAATCTTACGGGTAAAGTGGGCAACCCGCCGAAGCCTGTGGGCTTCACCGCCTCCGAAAACGTGGTATTCGGTATCGAGCTGAATTGGGGATTCCCGGCGAACACCGACGACACGCTGAAGACCGAAATTCAGTACAGCCTCACCGGTACCGAAGACGATGCGATGCTGCTGGCCGATGTGCCTTACCCGCAGCGCAAATATCAGCAGATGGGCCTTAAAGCTGGGCAGATTTTCTGGTACCGCGCGCAGCTGGTGGACCGCAGCGGCAACGAATCAGGTTACACAGAATGGGTGCGAGGACAGGCCAGCATCGATGTATCCGACATCACCGATGTGATCCTGGAGGAGATTAAAGATTCTGAGGTATTTAAGGATCTGATTGAGAGTGCTGTAGCCAGCAGCGAGAAACTGGCCGAACTTTCTGACGCGATTAAGGAGAACGCCGATGGTCTGGCTGCCGCCGTAGGTTCGAATAAGCAGACCGCCGAAGCAATTATCGGCAATGCTCTGGCAATTGCTGATGTTGTTGTGCGGCAGACTGCGCAGCAGGGCGCAAACTCTGCGACATTCGAACAGCTCCGGGAGGTGATCGCCACTGAGACGGAGGCGCGAGTTACTGATGTTACCCGTCTTGAGGCAAAAACTGCGCAGAATGAAGCCGGTATTACTGATGTTCGCCAGGCATTAGCGACGGAAACTGAAGCGCGCGCTTCTGCGGTAAGCCAATTGACTGCTGCCACGCAGGCCGCCTCTGATAAAGCTGATTCAGCTGCTGCTGTAGGTGCTCAGAATACAGCATCAATCACTGATCTTAGCCAGGTAGTCACGGGCCTCGATTCCTCAATGGCATCACGTCTGGAAGAACTGGGTGCACAAACTGATAAGGCCAGCGGCGGTATTCAGAACAATGCTATCGCGCTGATCACCAGCACGCTCGCTCAGGTTAACCAGCGTAACCTTCTGAGCGTGCAATATGGCGATAACAAAGCCGGTATTGAGCGGGTCGATAATGTAATGGCCGATGCCAGTAAAGCTGTTGCTGAGTCGTTGCGCACCATTGACTCCAGTGCCGGTGGAAACACCGCGAATGTCACTGATCTGTCAAAGACGCTTGCTGACTTCACACAGGCTTCGGCAACTCAGATCAATTCGCTGAAGGTCACTGTAAATGGCCAGCAGGCCGCTATTGTCCAGAATGCTCAGGTATCAGCAGACATCAACAATAACCTGAATGCGATGTACAGCATTAAGGTGGCTGTTGATGCTAACGGTCGTCAGTATGCTGCTGGCATGGGTATTGGTGTTCAGAACACTCCATCCGGAATGCAGTCGCAGGTGTTGTTCCTGGCTGACCGATTTGCGGTGATGTCTCAGGCTGGAGGGGCCGTGACACTGCCGTTCGTTATCCAGAATGGGCAGACCATTATCAGGGATAGCGTTATCGGCGACGGAACCATCAGTAATGGCAAAATTGGCAACTACATCCAGTCCGCGACATGGGACGGAACCGGAAACGTCGGCTGGCACATCAACAAATCGGGTTATGCCGTTTTCAATAACGTTACTGTGCGTGGAGCGGTTTACGCCCAAAATGGTCAGTTCGGATTCACCAACTCAACAGGAGGAGTCACGATCAATAACAACGGTGTCACTGTCAATTTGTCGAATGGTGGGCGCATTGTTCTGGGAGAATTTTGATGGCCAGGGGACTCTATATCGATTTGAATGACGGGCGTCCGGCAATGACCATCACTGCCGGAATGAAATGTCCGTCGTATGGTGGGGAGGCTGTGGAGGCATGGGGCCAGCAGACCATGACTGTTCAGGGCTATGTTGCCGGAGCGACACCTTTTTTCATTCCATCAAACTCGGTTGTGAATGTGACTCGCTCGCCGAATCTGATAACAACGATTATGGTTCTCGATGGGATAACCAATAACGGAAACGGAACCCTGACACAGAGTGTCTGGTCATCAGATGGCTGGGGGAAAGATAAAACATTTCCCGGCACAGTCTGGCAGATTTTACCCGCAGGGCAGAGTGGAAACCGTGGTTTGCTTATTGAGGATTCGACAGACTTTATTGCGATCACTGATGTCAGTCGTGTTGCTTCCTGTGTTTTCAGTGGAACGGTCAATGTAAATGGTACTTACACGCTTCCGGCCAAAGGGCTCGTTTTTGCCCGCTGGAATGACAGCGCAGCTACGCTTGAATGTGATGGTAATAATATTTACTCCCGTCAGGATTACACGGGCTATGACGATATCGCCCGTTCTGTGAATGTCGATATTGCGATTTTTGCGGTTCAGGCCCCTGTACCCGGAAGAGGATTAAATTTCATCAACGCTGCTGGCCAGTGCACTTTCTCTACCACCCGCCGTCCATTTATATTCCGAAATCAGTTTTATTCACCGGGCAATAGCTGGGTCGATATTGGCAACAGCATGATTGCGCTTGGCTGCTATGGTTTCAGCTCTTCAACAGCCAGCGGGTGGTGCAACATGCGATCCAAGGGACTGGTGATGAGCGGGAACTCGGTAAAATGTGGGAATGGCCGTGTCCGTTCCCGATGGACAGACAAGTATTCTGTGACTGGCGAGAGATATACCGGAATGAGTATTCCCATCATCCCCGCAATGTATTGACACAACCCCACTAACGAGCCCCGACATGGCGGGGTTTTTTATTACCTGGAGAAAATATGATTTATACCACTGGCACTATTGCCATCAGCGGAAATACCCTAACAGGTACGGGAACAAACTTTACTGCAGCTGGCTCGTTAATTCGTAACGGTTGTACCGTCATCGCACTGACCAGCCCGCCGCAGGTATTCCAGATCACCTCCATCGGCGGGGCAACCAGTCTCACCGTGACACCAGCAGCAAATCCTGCAATCCCTGCGGGAACAAAGTATTCGATTTTGCTGAGCGACAGCCTGAGTGTGGATGGACTGGCGCAGGACATTGCTGAAACGTTCACGATGTACCAGCGTTATATGAGCGGCTTTGCTGATGTGATGAACGGCACCACAGATGTCACCATCACGATTAACGGCGCGGCCGTCACGGTACCGGGTCAGAAATCACTGGCCAGGAAAGGGGCAAACAGTGACATTACCAGCCTTTCCGGGCTGACTACAGCGCTATCTGTAGCACAGGGCGGTACCGGTTCGACAACTGCATCAGGCGCTCGCACAAACCTCGGTTTGGGAGATCTGGCAACTGAAAACAGTAGCGGTATCAGAAAGCAACTTTTCAAAGTTGACCCACAACTCGGAAGCACGGTTGAACTTAATGTGTTTAACTCTGGCGCTGGTGTGAAGAATGGCTCCGGACTGATGTTCAGGCGTCCCGCATCAGATGGTTATGTCATTATGCAGTACAACACCTCAGGCGATTATGAGGTCAGTAACGTAATCATGGGTATCGATACTGCGTCACGTAACGTTTCATGGGATTTCCAGTTATCAGGTAATGCCGTTGCGAATGTCGGTTCATGGCTGAGCAATTCCGATAAAGACATCAAGACTAATATAAAGGTCATAGAAAACCCGCTTAAGAAAATGCGAATGATGCATGGATATACCTGGGAGCGTCTGGATGATGCACCTCCCGGGCAGGGTTTTATAGCGCAGGAGCTTATGGAAGTCATGCCGACGGCAGTTTTTGAGGGCGGACGTACTGAACTTAAAGACGGAACGGTAGTTGAGAAAACCTTATCAGTCGATGTTACCGGCGCTTCAGCAGCACTTCACCATGAAGCTATTCTGGCTTTAATGGAACAGATTGAAGATTTAAAGAAACAGGTAGAGGCATTGCAGCCAGGAAGTTGATGAAACCGCCGCTCATCGTAAGCAATGATGGGCGGCGACAGATTGCCCGAACAATCTCTACAGGCCAACCTGGCGAACAGTCGGGAACTCTGAAACCAGCCACATATCGGACTCTTCAAACATTTCCTCCAGCATGCGGTTCAGCTTTTCCCGATCGCTTTTGCTTGCATCGCTATTCAGGCCGTTTGCCTGCATCGGCTTCACCTTCACTTCGGCATCAGGGAAAATCTGGTGCACCCGCTTCGTCAGCTCGGCCAGAATGATCTCTCTGGCCCCTTCGAGCCCCTCAACATTACGCTTGTCATAAACCAGTTCTACGAACATACGTGCTCCGTCATTCACTGTTTGAATATACAGTATTTTTGCTTTGGCTGTTTTGTCTGTCAAGGAATGAACCATTTGTTTTTAAATTTTGGGGAACATACTGCTGGCGTGTTTGTTATCGATTTGCCCTACAGGGCTGATGTGGTCTGGCGTTGACTAGAATTATGCGTGGGGCATGGATGGGGCAAAAGTGGTATGTGAAGTTCGTTAAAGTTCGTTAATCAAGCTTTATCTCGATCTCGCTCATCCCTTGTTTAAAGCGCTCCTGGACGATCTTTATCGATTTTAAAAACTATGAGTTCATATTATGAGTATGAAAGCAACGCTTGACCCTATAAAATTGCTGATGAAAAACCATAACTATTCAATTGAATTACATGATGTTTTTCTTTCGTCTGATTCAGCAGAAGATCTCTTAGCCTACAGAAGAGCCGACCTGATATTTTCATTTTCTTCTTCTAACAATCATTCTGTCGCCTGTAGCCTCTACCATAAACTTCCTTTCGTCCTCGTTTGTCGTGAGGGCCATCCCCGTCTCAGTGAAAATCCCACGCGTGAAGAGATCCTGAATGAAAACTTCACCGCCTACCTGAACGATGAGAACAGCTTCAAAGACTATCAGGAAAAGGCCGAAAGCCTGTTAACCAAAAGAAATATCGTCTATCGTAGCAACTCTTTTATATCCCTTCTGTCGGTGATCGGTTCGTCCGATCTCATAGGATTAGTACCCGCACCGGCCTTCGAACAATATGGCCCAGCCCTCAACCTGCGAAAAGTGGAAACTGACATTCAACTCCCCAGCATTGATATTTACATGATGTACAACCGTTCCGCGCTCAATAGGTCGGCATTCGCGAGTTTTATTGAAGAGATATCATTACCGTAGCATATCTAATTAAAATTGACTGATATAATCCTCTCATTAGCATTGACGCTACAGTCAGGTATTTATCCCTCAGGATGAGAATAAGTATGTCACTTTATAAATACTCTTTAAATCAGGATGTTCTTACCGCTGCTCGGGAGCGAATAAAATGGACGCTCGAAAACTTTCCCAAAACCTGTGTTTCTTTTTCAGGAGGTAAAGACTCCACCATTATGCTGCATCTGGTTGCCCAACAGGCGCGACTGATGAAAACCAAAATAGATGTGCTCTTTATCGACTGGGAAGCGCAGTTTTCCCATACCATTACCCATGTGGAACATATGCGCGAGTTGTACAGCGATGTCATCGACCATTTCTGGTGGGTCGCGCTTCCCCTGACAACGCAAAATTCACTGTCACAATTCCAGCCGAAATGGCAATGCTGGGAACCCGGCACCCGATGGGTCCGCCAGCCTCCTGACGATGCGATTACCGATCCCGCTTTTTTTTCCTTCTACCAGCCAGGCATGACGTTTGAAACCTTTGTCCGCAGTTTCTCCGACTGGTTCTCCTGCAATCGCCCGGCGGCAATACTGATTGGCATCCGCGCCGATGAGTCTTACAACCGTTTTCTGGCTATCGCGTCGGCGCGTAAACAGCGGTTTGCCGACGATAAACCCTGGACAACCGTCGCACCGGGAGGACATGCCTGGTATATCTACCCTCTCTACGACTGGAAAACCGCCGATATATGGACCTGGTTCGCCAAATCAGGGTGTTGCTATAACCCACTCTATGACCTGATGTTTCAGGCTGGCGTGCCGCTACGCTACATGCGTATTTGTGAACCCTTTGGTCCTGAACAGCGTCAGGGATTATGGCTCTACCACGTTGTTGAGCCCGATCGCTGGGCGGCCATGTGTGAGCGCGTGAGCGGTGCGCGCAGCGGGGGGATGTACGCCGGACACGATAACCATTTTTATGGTCACCGAAAAATTCTGAAACCCGAACACCTGTGCTGGCGCGAATATGCCATGCTGCTCCTCGACAGCATGCCGCAAAATACGGCTGAGCATTACCGCAATAAAATCGCCATTTATCTGCACTGGTATCAGAAGAGAGGCATAAAGGATATTCCCGATACGCAGGACGGTGATATCGGAGCCAAAGACATTCCCTCATGGCGCCGTATTTGCAAGGTTCTCCTGAATAACGACTACTGGTGCAGGGCGCTATCGTTCAGCCCAAACAAACCCAAACATTATCAGCGCTACAGCGACAGAGTGAAGGCAAAACGCAAAGAGTGGGGCATTTTATGCGACAAAGACTAATCACCGAAATGGAAACGTACCTGCAGTCACTTTCCGAAGAGGAGCGTATTAACGCCATAAATGCCTTTCGTGAAGCAATCCATAAACACAGTCCGTTTCGTGAACAACCTATAGACTGCGTCCTCTGGATAAGACAGGACGCTATTACCGCTAACGATTACAACCCCAATAACGTTGCGCCACCAGAAAAACGGCTGCTCAGTCAGTCACTGGAGCTCGATGGATTCACCCAACCTATCTTTGTGACAGAAAGCGAACCGCACCACTACGAAATTGTGGATGGTTTTCATCGCCATGAAATTGGTAAAAATCGGGCGGCGCTGAAGCGTCAGCTCAAGGGCTATCTCCCCATCACCTGCCTGCGTCGGGATCGGCAGGATAAACATAACCGTATGGCCGCCACGATTCGTCACAACCGGGCGCGGGGTCGACACCAGATTAACGCCATGTCGGAGATCGTTCGCGAGCTGGTGCAGCTTGGCTGGAATGACGAGAGAATAAGCAGGGAACTGGGTATGGACGGCGATGAAGTCTTGCGCCTCAAGCAAATCAACGGTCTGCTGGAGCTGTTTGCAGACCGTCGTTACTCAGAAGCCTGGACGGTGAAATAATCAGAGCGTGTTCAGACGCTCTGCCGCCGCCAGCAGCGTCGATTCCTGCTTCGCAAAGCAAAGACGGATCAGCTTATGCGGGAAGGGATCGGCGCAGAATACCGACAGCGGAATGGCGGCCACGCCCACCTCTTTCGTCAGCCACTGGCAGAAGCTCACGTCGTCCAGATCCGATATCGCGCTGTAGTCGGCGAGCAGAAAATAGGTCCCTTCTGAGGGCAAAATCTCCAGCCGGCTTTTACTTAGCGCCGCCACAAACAGATCCCGACGTTCACGATAGAAGTGCGGCAGCTCGCGATAATGCCCGGGTTCAGCGCGCAGCATATCCGCCAGCGCCAGCTGAGCCGGCGTGTTCACGGCAAAGGTCAGGTACTGGTGCACCTTGCGCAGCTCGGCGCTAATGGCGGCCGGTGCGACGCAGTAGCCCACTTTCCAGCCGGTCATATGGTAAGTCTTACCGAATGACGAGACGGCGATTGCGCGCTCGCGAAGCTGCGGATGGGCCAGCACGCTGGCGTGTCCTTCTTCTGCAAAGCAGATGTGCTCGTAGACTTCATCGCTGAGCACGTAAATTTCACGTTCTGCAATCGCCTGCCACAGCGCGGCGAAATCGGCTTTCTGCCACACCGTTGCCGACGGGTTGTGCGGGGTATTCAGGATCACCAGGCGGGTTTTGTCGCTCAGCAGCGCGGCAAACGCCTGCCAGTCAGGGCGAAAGTGCGGCGGCTGAAGCGCCACGCGTTTCACTACGCCGCCGGAGAGTTCAACCGCAGGCGCATAGCTGTCGTAGCTCGGGTCAAAGCAGATAACTTCATCGCACGCACGCACCAGCGCGGTGATGGCCGCATACAGCGCTTCGGTCGCCCCTGCCGTCACCGTAATGTCGGTGTTCGCATCGGGCTTATGGTCGTACAGCTCCGCCGTTTTATCCGCAATGGCTTCCCGCAGCGCCTGCACGCCCGTCATCGGCGCATACTGATTCGCCCCCTGCGCCACGTGGTACGCCAGACGCTCCTGCAAATAGGTAGGGCCATCGAAGTCCGGGAAGCCCTGAGAAAGGTTAATGGCGTTGTGCTGCTGCGCCAGAGCGCTCATCTGCGTAAAGATGGTAGTACCAAGATTGGGAAGTTTACTCTGCGGAATCAATGCGTTATTGCTCATTGTGTTGTGCCTGCTTGTAATACTTATGTTGCTGCCACTATAACACGATGTTAGTCTTTGGCAATCAAGACGCTTAGACGTCTAAACCATATAAATATTCCTGGCCGCGAGGGTAAAAGGAAATGACAGAAAACCTGCAACTCACACATCTTGTCGACGCCTGCCGCTGGATTGGCGCCAAAGGCTGGGCGCCAGCCACCGGCGGCAATATGTCGGTGCGTCAGGACGAACACCTCTGCTGGCTCAGCGAATCCGGCAAAGACAAAGGCAGCCTGACGACGGCGGATTTTCTGCAGGTTGAAATCGCCACCAACCGCGCGCCATCTGGCCGTAGACCGTCGGCGGAAACCGGTCTTCACACGCTGATTTATCGCCTGTTCCCGGAAGCCAACGCCGTCCTGCACGTTCATACCGTCAACGCCACGGTGCTGTCGCGTCTGGTCAAAGAAGCCGAGCTCAACATCAGCGGCTTTGAGATGCAAAAGTCCCTCTCCGGGCAGACCACGCATCTGGATACGGTGGCTATCCCTGTCTTTGATAACGACCAGGATATTGACGCCCTTGCCTCCCGAATCGCCCGTTACGCAGAGGAACGCCCGCTTAATTATGGTTTTCTTCTGCGCGGTCATGGCTTAACCTGCTGGGGACGCGACGTGGCCGAGGCCCGCCGTCATCTGGAAGGGCTAGAATTCTTATTTGAATGCGAAATGCGTTTACGACAACTGGAGAGAATATGATTCGCGCGATTGTGACGGATATTGAAGGGACCACCAGCGATATTCGTTTTGTCCATGACGTTTTGTTCCCCTACGCGCGTGAGCGGCTGGCGGCCTTCGTGACCGCGCAGCAGTACGCCGAGCCGGTCAAATCCATTCTGGACAACCTGCGTGATGAAATCGATAACCCGCACGCCAGCGTCGGCGAACTCATCGACGCGCTGTTTGCCTTTATGGACGAAGACCGCAAATCGACCGCGCTCAAAGCCCTGCAGGGGATCATCTGGCACGACGGCTACGTTAACGGCGACTTTACCGGACACCTCTACCCGGACGTGCTGCCTGCGCTGGAAAAGTGGAAAGCGCAAGGGATTGATCTCTATGTTTATTCCTCTGGCTCCGTCGCCGCGCAGAAACTGTTATTTGGCTACAGCGACGAAGGTGATATTACTCATCTGTTCAGCGGCTATTTTGACACCCACATCGGCGCCAAGCGCGAGGTGCAGTCTTATCAGAACATTGCGACGCAAACGGGCATCGCCCCGTCGCAGATCCTGTTCCTGTCCGATATTCATCAGGAGCTGGACGCGGCTGAACAGGCAGGTTTTCGCACCCTGCAGCTGATTCGCGGTGATGATGACGGCGCAAGCCATCACCATCAGGTCCACCAGTTTGACGAGATTAATCCGGAGCAGATCCCTTCATGAGCGCATTGACCATTTATTCCGATAAAGACGCCAGTCAACACCAGTGGCACAGCACCGACGCCGCCGAGATAGCCCAGCAGCTCAACGCCAAAGGCGTGCGGTTTGAACGCTGGGCTGCAGATCGCGATTTAGGACACGATCCCGCGCCCGAAGCCGTGATCGCGGCGTATCAGCATGCGATCGACAAGCTGGTGGCGGAGAAAGGCTATCAGAGCTGGGATGTAATTAGCCTGCGCGCCGACAACCCGCAGAAAGAGGCGCTGCGCGCGAAGTTCCTGAACGAACACACCCATGGCGAAGACGAAGTGCGCTTTTTCGTGGAAGGCGCGGGATTGTTCTGCCTGCACATTGATGATGAGGTGTATCAGGTGCTGTGCGAGAAAAACGACCTGATTTCCGTTCCCGCCGGCACGCCGCACTGGTTTGATATGGGCTCAGAGCCGAACTTTACGGCGATTCGTATTTTCGACAATCCGGAAGGCTGGGTGGCGCAGTTTACGGGCGATGCGATCGCGGATGCGTATCCACGCCTCGCATAGGTAAAAGCAAAACGGCAGCTATAGCTGCCGTTTTTAGCGTTTGCTCCCTCTCCCTGTGGGAGTGGGTCGGAGTGAGGGCATCAGGCCGCTCGGGCTTCAACGCTCCAGTCCTTTCACATACCCCACCAGCTGATCCAGCACAATCCCCCACCCTTCGTGGAAGCCCATCTGTTCATGCTGTTCGCGGATTTCCTTCGTCGGATGACGCGCAATCGCCGTGTAGCGGGTCTTGCCCTCGCCCACATCCTCCAGCAGCAGGATCGCCGTCATAAACGGCTTCTCGGCCGGTTTCCAGCCTTCGGTATAGCCGTCGGTAAAGACCAGCTTTTTACCGGGATCGATTTCCAGGAAGACGCCCCGGTTATCCATCCGCTGACCGTCCACCTCAAACACGGTGTTGAACCGCCCGCCCACGCGGAGGTCGAGATCGCATTCGGTCACCTTATGGGGAGCAGGAATGAAGAAGTTTTTGATGTGTTCCGGCGTAGTCCAGCAGAGCCAAAGCAGGTCGCGCGGTGCATCCACCACGCGCTCCAGTTTTAAGTCAGTTTCAGGATCGAGCGTCACGATGTTGTCCTCTTAAGGGAGCCCATTAAAGGATAGCCGGACTCAGGCAAATTTCCCTTCCGCAACCTCTTCCGGCGTGACCACGCCCGTATCCAGCACCCAGCCGCTAATCAGCGAGGCTGGCGTAACGTCAAACGCCGGGTTGTAGACCTGCGCGTTTTCCGGCGCCCACTGAACCGCGCCAAAGCTTCCGGCGACGCCCGTCACCTCGCTGGCGGCGCGCTGCTCAATCGGGATCGCGTCGCCGTTCGGGCATTCCGGGTCGAGGGTCGTTTGCGGCGCGGCCACATAGAACGGAATGCCGTGGAATTTTGCCAGCACCGCCAGGGAGTAGGTGCCGATTTTGTTCGCCACGTCGCCGTTAGCCGCAATGCGGTCTGCGCCCACCCACACGGCGTCTACCTGCCCTTTCGCCATCAGGCTGGCGGCCATGGAATCGGTAATCAGCTGGTACGGCACGCCCAGCTCGCCTAGCTCCCACGCGGTCAGTCTACCGCCCTGCAGCAGCGGACGGGTTTCATCCACCCAGACGCTGCTGACGTTACCGTCCTGATGCGCGCGGGCAATCACGCCCAATGCGGTGCCGACACCCGCCGTTGCCAGCCCGCCGGTGTTGCAGTGGGTCAGCAGACGGCTGCCGGGCTTCACCAGCGCGCTGCCGGCTTTGGCAATCGCGTCGCAAAGCCGTTTGTCTTCGTCAATCAGGCGCAGCGCCTCGGCCACCAGCGCCGGAACATACTCTTCCTGCCACAGCGCAATCTTCATGCGGTCGAGATTGTTCATCAGGTTCACCGCCGTCGGGCGGGAGGCGCGCAGGGTTTCCAGCGCCGCCGCCAGCTCGTCGCGGCTTTTGCCGTTTTCCGCCAGCAGCGCCAGCAGCAGGCTTGCAGAGAGACCAATCAGCGGCGCGCCGCGCACGCGCAGGGCGTGGATATGCCCGACCAGCGCCTCGACCGTCGAGGCATCCAGCCAGCATTTCTCCTGCGGAAGCGCCTGCTGATCGAGAATAAAGAGCTGATTATCCGCCACCCGCAGGCTGGTCGTCTGTAATGTCTGCATGTCGTTAATTCCCTGTTGCGTTGTTGTAGCACATTGTGTCAGGATGAAATCCAGATGTATAGACGTCTACATGTCTTAATTAGAAAACTCGTGAGGAGCAGGCCATGTCGCAATACCGTACCTTTACCGCTCAGGACGCCGTGGAGTATGCCAGGCAGTATGGCGGACTTGACGATCCTTCATCGCTGGTAGAGGCGCAGGAAATAGGCGACGGCAACCTCAATCTGGTCTTTAAAATTTTCGACGGCGCGGGCGTGAGCCGCATCGTCGTTAAGCAGGCGCTGCCTTACGTGCGCTGCGTCGGGGAGTCCTGGCCGCTGACGCTGGACCGCGCCCGTCTGGAGGCGCAAACGCTGGTCGCGCACTATCAGCACAGCCCGCAGCACACGGTGAAAATCCACCACTTTGACCCGGAGCTGGCAGTAATGGTGATGGAAGATCTCTCCAGCCATCGCATCTGGCGCGGGGAGCTGATCAACAACATTTACTACCCGCAGGCGGCACAGCAGCTGGGCGAATACCTCGCGCACGCGCTGTTCCACACCAGCGATTTCTACCTGCACCCGCACGAGAAGAAAGCGCAGGTGGCGAAATTCATCAACCCGGAGATGTGCGAGATCACCGAAGATCTGTTCTTCAACGATCCGTACCAGATCCATGAGCGCAACAGCTATCCGGCCGAGCTGGAAAATGACGTCGCGGCCCTGCGCGACGACGCTCAGCTTAAAATTGCCGTGGCCTCCCTGAAGCATCGCTTCTTCTCGCACGCCGAAGCGCTCCTGCACGGCGATATTCACAGCGGCTCGATTTTTGTGGCCGACGGCAGCCTGAAGGCCATCGACGCCGAGTTCGGCTACTTTGGCCCGATTGGCTTTGACGTCGGCACCGCCATCGGCAACCTGCTGCTGAACTTCTGCGGGCTGCCGGGGCACCTGGGCATTCGCGATGCCGCCGCCGCGCGCGAGCAGCGCCTGACCGATATTCAGGAGCTGTGGAACACCTTCGCGGAACGCTTCCAGGCGCTGGCAAACGAGAAAACGCGCGACGCCGCGCTCGGCGCGCCGGGCTATGCCTTCGCGTTCCTGAAAAAGGTCTGGCATGACGCCATCGGCTTCTGCGGCACCGAGCTCATTCGCCGCAGCGTCGGGCTTTCCCACGTGGCGGATATCGACACCATCCAGGACGAGGCGATGCGCCACGAGTGCCTGCGCCACGCGATAACGCTCGGTAAAGCACTGATTGTCATTGCCGACCGCATCGATAGCGCGGAAGATCTGGTGGCACGAGTGCGGCAGTACAGCTGAGTACCGGCTTTGTGCCCGGTGGCGCTGCGCTTACCGGGCCTACGATTCTGATTTTCTCCCTCTCCCTGTGGGAGAGGGTCGGGGTGAGGGCATCAAACCGCACTCATCCCAGATACTCAATCACCGACAGTCCGCCGTTATAATCCGTGCTGTAAATAATCCCCTGCGCATCCACAAACACGTCGCACGACTGGATTACCTGCGGGCGATTCGGCCGCGTGTCCATCATTCTCTCCGGCGCGGCGGGCACCAGCGCCCCCGTTTCCACCGGTCGATACGGATTGGAAATGTCATACGCGCGCACGCCCGCGTTCTGATACGTCGCAAAAATCAGCGTCGAGCTGACGAAGCTCCCCGGCCGGTTCTCGTGCAGGTTATGCGGCCCGAAATGCGCACCTTTCGCCACATAGTCGGTTTCATCCGGCTGCGGGAAGGTCGAGATGCTGACCGGGTTCGACGGCTCGCGGATATCAAACAGCCAGATCAGCTTTTCGCCGTCCTCCTGGTTATCCAGCACCGCTTCGTCCAGCACCACCAGCAAATCGCGGTCCGGCAGCGGCAGCGCGGTGTGCGTTCCGCCGCCAAACGGCGGGCTCCAGTTGCGGTGGCTAATCAGCTTCGGCCGGGTGCGGTCCTTCACGTCCAGCAGCGTCAGGCCGCCGTCGCGCCAGCTGCCGTAGGCGGTATCGCCCGCGATAATCGCGTGGTGCAGCGCGTAGCGTTTCCCTTCCGGCCAGTTCGGCTTCTCCCCTTCCGCCTGGTTCATCCCCGGCAGCCACCAGCGCCCCGCCACTTCAGGCTTGCGCGGGTCCGCCAGGTCGATGGTCAGAAAGATGTAGTCGGTAAAGCCGTCAATGAGTGCTGAAACGTAGGCCCAGCGTCCGCCGACGTACCAGATGCGGTGAATGCCGATGCCGCTCAGCGACAGAAAGCCGATTTCGCGCGGCCTGTCGGGCTTGGAGATATCAAATACGCGCAGCCCGGCGCTCCAGCCTTTGTCCTGCACGTCGCTGACGGTCTCCCCTACCTGGCGGGTGTAGTAGACCTTCTCATCGGCAAAACGCGCATCGGCAAAAAGATCCCGCGCGTTGATGACCAGCAGGAGATCGTCATGCGCCTGCAGGTGCACGTTCCAGGTGCCGGGCGGCGCGGGCACGTAGCCCGCCGCTTTCGGGTTCTTCGGGTCGCGCACGTCGACAATCGAAAAGCCCTGCGACACCATATGGCCGATCCAGGCGAAACCGCGATGCACCATCAGCTGTACGCCGTCCGGACGACCGCCCTGATCGCTATGGCCAATCAGCCGCATATTGCGGCTGTATTCGGGTGGGGGTAGTTGAGACACCTTGAACTCCTTTCGCCCGTTGGCGCTACGCTTACCGGGCCTACGGGTACTGTTGGTTTTCCCCCTCTCCGTGCGGGAGAGGGCCGGGGTGAGGGCATCAGGCCGCACCTGACGCCACCCGGCCTGGTTTTATTTATTCTTCGCTTCCAGCGTCGCAAACCATGGCGCGATAAAATCTTCCGTCTGGCCCCAGCCCGGAATGATTTTCCCCAGCGACGCCACGTTCACCGGGCCCGGCTGGGCGGTCAGCAGCGCCTGAGGAATGGCCGCCGCTTTGAAATCGTAGGTCGCAGGCGTGGCTTCCCCGGCAATCTTGTTCGCCACCAGACGCACGTTAGTCGCGCCAATCAGCTTCGGATCCACCGCCACGCTCACCTTCCACGCGCTGCCCGGCTCGCGCATCAGCTGCAGGTCCTGGTTGGAGATGTCGATGCTGTAGAGCTTGATTTCGGTGCGGCCGTTCTCTTTCAGCGCCTTATACGCGCCCTGGCTGAAGGCGTCCCACGTGCCCCAGATGGCGTCGATTTTGCCTTTCGGATATTTCGCGAGGATTGCACCCACCTTGTTGGCGGTATCGCCCTGCACGTCAGAGGAAACGGCGCCGATAGACTCCAGCTCTTTGATGTCCGGATACTGCTTTTGCAGCTCTTTATAGGCCGCCTGACGACGCTCCATCGGCGGGAAGCCCGCCACCCACAGCTTGACGATATTGGCCTTGCCGTTGAAATCTTTCGCCAGCTGGCCGAAGGAGAGGTTCGTCAGGGAGGCATCGTCCTGCTGGGTGACGGTTACGCCCGGGATCTCGCCGTTAACCGCCGTATCAAAGACTGAAACTTTGATCCCGGCATCCACCGCTTTCTTTACCAGCGCGGTGGAGTACGGATCGCGCCCCTGAGAGAGAATAATCCCGTCATATTTCTGGCTGATGGCCTGGTTCACGAAGTCCTGGAATTTGGCGTCGTCCCCGTTGCTTAAAAAGGTGCTGACCTTAAAGCCGAGCTTTTTCCCTTCCTGAATTGCCCCGGCAATAAACTGCGTGGTGTTGTCGTCTGAGCCGAGGTTACGGATCACCGCGATGCGGATCGGGCCGTCATGGTTCGCAATGGCAGCCGGAAGCGGCGCGGGCGTAGCCGCGAAGCCTGGCAGAGCAGTGAGCAACCCAAGTGCCACCAAAGAGAGTGCAATCTTTTTCATTTTTTATCCCGTTGTGTTGTCAGCGTTTTTGTATGTAGGTAATCGCCAGCGCTACTGCGAGCACCAGCCCTTTTATAATGTCCATGGCGTAGTACGGCACGGATAGCATCACCAGCCCGTTCGACAGCACGCCGAGAATGACCGCTCCGACCAGGGTTCCCAGCGCGTTCGGCTTGCCGGAGCCTGCCAGGGAGAAGCCAATCCACGCCGCCGCCACCGCATCCATCAGGTATCCGCCGCCCGCATTTACCTGCGACGAACCGATGCGCGAAGCCAGCAAAATCCCGCCCAGTCCCGCCAGCAGAGAGGCAATCACGTAGGCCGCCACCTTGTAGCGCGTGGTACGAATGCCGGAGAGACGCGCGGCTTCGGGGTTGCCGCCGATGGCGTACATCCGGCGCCCGTGCGTGGTCAACGAGAGGCCCAGCTGCGCCAGAACGGTCACCACCAGCATGACGATCACGATGGTCGGCACCTGCCCCAGCAGGCTGAACGCCGCCGGAATGGTCCCTTCCGCCATGTCGCCGCTCGGCAGCACCATATTCTCGGTAATCGACCCGCCGTAGCTGTAGGTCATCGCCACGCCCTGAATGACGAACAGGCTGGCAAGCGTCGCGAGCATGTCCGGAATACGCAGGATGACGATCAGAAAAGCGTTAAACAGCCCCACCAGGGTGCAGAGCGCGAGGGTGATCAGAATCGACTCGGTGGTACCCAAGCCGTGCCAGACGAAAAGTGAAACCACCAGCGCGTTCGCCAGCGAGGCGGTGGATCCGACGGAGAGATCGAACCCGCCGATGGTCAACGAGATCGACACGCCAATGGCAATCACCGTCACGATGGCAATTGAGCGCAGAATGTTGATGATGTTGTTCGGATCGAGGAAGCTGTCCGACGCCAGGCCAAAGACGGCCACCAGCGCGACGACGGTCAACAGCATGCCCCACCTGTAGAGAAAATCGAAAATCTGCTGGCGGCCAGACGCCGCCGCGTTCACTGAAAGGGCCTTGCTCACGACGCCGTTCCTCCGGTTGAATAATAAAGTAGTGTCTCTTCGCGGGCCTCGGCCCCGGCGATTTCCGCCACGATGCGCCCGTCCCACAGCACGCAGATGCGGTCGCACAGCCCGACCAGTTCGGCAAATTCGCCCGAAGCGTAAATTACCCCTTTGCCCTCGCGCGCCAGGCCGTCAATCAGCTGGAACAGATCGGTTTTGGCCTTCACGTCCACGCCTTTGGTCGGCTCGTCGAATATCAGCACGCTGGCGTCATTGCGCAGCCATTTACCGATGGCAACCTTCTGCTGGTTGCCGCCGGAGAGACGGCGCAGCACCTGCCCCGGCCCACGCGCGCGCACGCCGACGCGGGCTATCACCTCTTCCGCCCAGCGCCACGCCTGACGATGGCCAAAAAGGCTCCAGCGCGAAAAGCTGTTATCTGCGCACACGGCAAGGTTCATGCTCACCGGTTCGTCGATAAAAATGCCCTCTTTGCGCCGCTCCTCCGGCACCAGCGCCAGACCGCGCAGCACGGAGTCGGCCGGGTCGCACGGCTGCCAGGATTGATGATTCAGCTCACCGCGCGCCACGCGGCTTTTGGTGGCGCCAAACAGCGCCTTGCAGAGTTCAGTTTTTCCCGCGCCCGCCAGCCCGGCAATCCCGAGAATTTCGCCTTTGCGCAGGTGCAGGGAGATATCTTTCAGCAGCGCGTCGTCATGCAGACCTTCCACCCGCAGCAGCGTCTCTTCGCCGTGCGGCGGCCTCGCGGGCGGATAGATATCGCTCAGCACGTGGCCGAGCATCTTCTCGACGATCGCTTCGCCGCTAAGATCGGCCATCGGGCCGGACTCGATCAGCTTGCCGTCGCGCAACACCGTCAGGGTGTCGCAGATGGCCTTCAGCTCGTGAATGCGGTGAGAGATAAACACCACGCCGATGCCCTGCTGCTTTAAGCGTCTCACCACCCCAAACAGGCGCTCGCTCTCATGCGCGTCCAGCGGCGCGGTGGGCTCATCAAGAATCAAAAAACGGCAGTGGTGGGACAGCGCCCGCGCCAGCAAAATCTGCTGCTTTTCGGCCAGCGAACAGCCGTCGATGGAACGGCGAACGTCCAGCGTCACGTCGAGCTGCGCCAGCGCCTGTCTCGCCTGCTGGCGGATCGCGCGCCAGCTGAAGCGATGCCCTGGCTGCGCCAGCTGGTCGAGCATGATGTTTTCGGCAATGCTTAACCCCGGGATCAGCGCCACGTCCACCTCCTGCTGAACGAGGTGGATCCCCAGCCGTTTGGCGTCAAGCGGTTCGCGGATGCTCACCGGCTGGTTGTTGATGCTGATCTCGCCCTCATAGTGGTCGTGCGTGCCGCACAGCACCGCCATCAGCGTCGATTTCCCCGCGCCGTTGGCGCCGGTCAGGGCGTGTACGGATCCGCCGGTTAAGGTAAAGTCCACGCGCGACAGCGCCTGAAAGCCGGAAAAGGCCAGGCTGATACCGCGCATCTCAAGGCGACTGGAAACCATCCGCGTAAATCCTTCATTACTCTTCTGATTTATCGAATTTTTCACAGCTCCGGTTGACTGACAACGACGGAAAAGGCATAAGTTAAAGCGAAATATTATTAGCCATCCGGATGTCCAGACATAACATCGGGTTAGCGCTTCCGCAAAAAGGACACCATCATGAGCAACACCGATATCCGCGTCGTGCCTGGCCCGGCGAACTACTTCTCTCATCCAGGAAGCCTTGCGCGGCTGGATAACTTCTTTACCCCGGAACAGCTTTCCCGCGCGGTGTGGATTTACGGCGAGCGCGCTATCGAAGGCGCGCGCCCTTTCCTGCCGGAGAGCTTTAACGCGCCAGGGGCGAAACGCCTGCTGTTTAAAGGCCACTGCAGCGAGCGCGACGTCACCCATCTGGTGAATGAATCCGGCAGCGATGCCAGCGTGGTGATTGGCGTCGGCGGCGGCGCGGTGATGGATACCGTCAAGGCCGTGGCGCGCCGCTTAGGGGTGACGTTCGTGGGCATCCCCACCATTGCCGCCACCTGCGCGGCGTGGACCCCGCTCTCCGTCTGGTACAACGATGCCGGTCAGGCGCTGCATTTTGAGATCTTCGACGACGCCAACTTCCTGGTGCTGGTGGAGCCGCAGATCGTCCTTAACGCCCCGGCGGAGTATCTGCTGGCGGGCATCGGCGATACGCTGGCGAAGTGGTACGAAGCGGTGGTATTGGCACCTGAGCCGGAGAACCTGCCGCTGACCGTGCGGCTGGGCATCAACGGCGCGCTGGCGATCCGCGACGTGCTGCTGACGCGCAGCGAAGAGGCGCTGGCCGACCAGCAGCGCGGCGAACAGACGCAGGCGTTTCGGGACGTGGTCGATGCAATCATCGCCGGCGGCGGAATGGTTGGCGGCCTGGGCGAGCGCTATACCCGCGTGGCGGCGGCGCATGCGGTACACAACGGCTTAACCGTGCTGCCGCAGACGGAAAAATACCTGCACGGCACCAAGGTAGCCTACGGGATTCTGGTGCAGAGCGCCCTGCTCGGCCAGGACGACGTGCTGGCGCAACTGGTCGCGGCGTACCAGCGTTTTAACCTGCCGACCACGCTGTGCGAGCTGGACGTCGACATCAATAACCGCGACGAGCTGGATCGGGTCATCGCCCACACCCTGCGCCCGGTGGAGTCGATTCACTATTTACCTGTTACGTTAACGCCTGACGTTCTGCGCGCCGCGTTTGAGAAAGTGGAATCCTTCAGCCGTTAATCGCCCCGACAGGCTATACCTAATGATGATTCTTACCACTCTCGTAACGAGGTCATCATGCAGATCGATTTAACAGGTAAAAAGGCGCTGGTTACCGGTGCCAGCCGCGGGCTGGGTCGTGCGATTGCCCTGTCGCTGGCGCGCGCCGGTGCGGATGTGATTATTACGTATGAAAAATCTGCCGATAAAGCCCAGGCGGTCGCCGATGAGATTAAGGCGCTGGGGCGCCACAGCGAAGCCGTGCAGGCCGACAGCGCCAGCGCGCAGGCGATTCAGGATGCCGTCACCCATGCGGCGCGTTCTCTTGGCGGGCTGGACATTCTGGTCAACAACGCCGGGATCGCGCGCGGCGGCCCGCTGGAGTCCATGACGCTGGCGGACATTGACGCCCTTATCAACGTCAATATTCGCGGCGTGGTGATCGCCATTCAGGAAGCGCTGGTGCACATGTCCGACGGCGGGCGCATTATCAATATCGGAAGCTGTCTGGCAAACCGCGTGGCGCAGCCGGGCATTGCCGTTTACTCGATGACCAAATCGGCGCTGAATTCCCTCACCCGCGGGCTGGCTCGTGATTTAGGGCCGCGCGGTATTACCGTTAACCTGGTGCACCCCGGCCCCACCAACAGCGATATGAACCCGGAAGACGGGGAACAGGCTGACTCTCAGCGTCAGCTTATTGCTTTGGGTCATTACGGTCAGCCGGAAGACGTCGCGGCGGCGGTCACGTTTCTTGCCAGCCCGGCGGCCGGGCAGATCTCCGGTACCGGCCTGGACGTGGACGGCGGTTTGAACGCCTGATCGCAATCTCCCTGCAAGCCTCTGTCGCCCGGCAGAGGCGTTTCCGAGCGCCCTCGACGGTTCGCGTTTTGCCGCTTTCTCCGGTTATTTCACCGCTCTACAGTATCCCATTAGAAATTCGGAATTTATCTAATAGCCTTATTATTTCCTTATACTTTGTGTGGGCGTACAGTGGAGGTACGGATGAAGATTGTCTGGTCAAATGGTGCAAAAAAGGCATTTTCCAGAATTGACGAGCGATATCAGCGTCGAATTGAGGTAAAGCTCCCCGAGCTGGATGACAGCTCGGCTCCCCGGCCCGATATCAAAAAAATATCGACGGCAGAAAATCATTTCCGGCTTCGCGTAGGCGATTACCGCATCGTCTATACGCTTCGGGACGCTCCCGATGACCATTGTTATGTTTTGGCCGTCAAGCGCAGAACTTCAACGACTTACCTGCATGAGGAGAGTGCCAACTATGGCTGTACAGCTAATCAAGGACGATAATGGGAAAACGCAGTACGTCGTTATTCCCTATCACGAATATTTTCGTATGCTCTTACAGATGGCAGAAATTGACGACGAAACCGATGACGATCTGGAGGATATTGAAGTCGAACACGATAATCTGGATGACGTGGAATTGCCGGGAGAAGTATGCAGCATCATGACCTGGCAGAACGTCAGCCTGCAGGCCGCGTGGCGTATCCTGCGCGGCATGTCCCAGCAGGAGGTGGCGGAAAAACTCGGCATCACCCAGTCCGCCGTGTCGCAGCTGGAAGCGCTCGACTCCCGTCCGCAAAAGCGCACCCGTGAAAAGCTGGCGGCGATCTACGGCTGCAAGCAGGAACAGATCAGCCTCTATTTACCGAAAGAGGGTTAACAGCACTTCGCCCCGCCCTTGCCGCCGTAGCGGGCATCCTGGCGGTCGCGGAAAAATTCTTCGTAGGTCATGGGCGTCTGGTCCGGATGGTTAACGCGCATATGCTCGACGTAATTGTCGTAGTCCGGCACGCCAATCATCATTTTGGCGGCCTGGCCCAGGTACTTACCTGCTTTGGAAAGGGTGTCGAACATAATCAGTGTCTCGTTTGTTTCCGGCCCTCTCCCGAAGGGAAAGGCCGGAGAAGAAATGTGTGCCGGGTAAGGCGAAGCCGCCACCCGGCACACAGGTTAGTGCGCCCCTTTCGCCTGGGTCACAATCTCTTCCAGGTTTTCAGGCATCGGCTCGTACGGCGTCTCTTTCGCCGTTGGCTTATCGTTTTTCAACGCCGCCAGCGCGGTTTTCAGAGAATACAACGCCAGCACCACGACCACCACCATAAAGAAGATGGTCAGCCCGGCGTCCAGACGATTGTTAAACACCAGCTGAGACAGCTGGGACTCGGTGTACTGCGCCGGGATCTTACCGCTGTCGATCATCGCCTGGAACTTGTTGGCGATCGCCAGGAAGCCCACCTTATTGTCCGGGCTGAAGGCCTTCTGCCAGCCCGCCGTCAGGGTACAGATCAGCAGCCACGCGGTTGGCACCAGTGCCACCCACGCGTAACGCTGGCGCTTCATCTTGAACAGCACCACCGCGCAGAGCATCAGCGCCATGCCCGCCAGCATCTGGTTGGCGATACCAAACAGCGGCCACAGGGTGTTAATCCCGCCCAGCGGATCGACCACGCCCTGGTGCAGGAAGTATCCCCACGCCAGCACGCACAGCGCCGTCGCCAGCAGGTTAGCCGGGAGCGAATCGGTACGCTTCAGGTTCGGGGAGATCACCCCCAGCAGGTCCTGCAGCATAAAGCGCGCCGCACGGGTACCCGCATCTACCGCCGTCAGGATAAACAGCGCCTCGAACAGGATGGCGAAGTGATACCAGAACGACACGTCCATCAGCCCGCCCAGCGCGCCGTGAAGAATATACGCCATGCCGACCGCCAGCGTCGGCGCCCCGCCCGCACGGGAGATAATCGACTGCTCGCCCACTTCACTGGCGATGCTCGTCAACGTATCAGGGGTAATCGCAAAGCCCCAGCCGCTCACTACCTGCGCGGCGGACGCCACCACGTCAACGGTACCAGCCGGTGCCAGTACCGCCATCGGGCTGTTCATCGCGAAATACACGCCCGGGTCGATGATGCAGGCAGAGACCAGCGCCATGATGGCGACAAAGGATTCCATCAGCATGCCGCCGTAGCCGATCAGGCAGGCCTGATTTTCATTCGCCAGCATCTTCGGCGTGGTGCCGGAAGCGATCAGCGCGTGGAAGCCCGACACCGCGCCGCAGGCGATGGTGATAAACAGGAACGGGAAGAGGTTACCGGTCCAGACCGGGCCGGTACCGTCAATGAATTTGGTTAACGCAGGCATGGTCAGGGTCGGACGCATAATCAGAATGCCGATCGCCAGCCCGACGATGGTGCCGATTTTCAGGAACGTAGAGAGATAGTCACGCGGAGCCAGCAGCAGCCATACCGGCAGCACCGCCGCCACAAAGCCATAGCCCACCAGCATCCAGGTCAGCTGGACGCCGGTAAAGTCGAAGAACGGCGCCCAGGTCGGGCTTTCCGCCACCCAGCCGCCGGAGATAATGGCGAACACCAGGAATACCAGGCCAATTACCGACACCTCACCAATGCGGCCCGGGCGCAGGTAGCGAATATAGATCCCCATAAACAGCGCCAGCGGAATGGTGAAGGCAACGGTATAGGTCCCCCACGGGCTGTGGGTCAGCGCTTTCACCACGATCATCGCCAGCACCGCGAGGATGATCACCATGATCATAAAGGTCGCCACCAGCGCAATTACCCCGGCGGTTGCCCCCATCTCCTCTTTCACCAGCTCACCCAGCGAACGCCCGTCGCGGCGGGTGGAGACGAACAGCACCATAAAGTCCTGCACCGCGCCCGCCAGCACCACGCCCGCGAGGATCCAGATCATACCCGGCAGGTAGCCCATCTGCGCCGCCAGCACCGGCCCTACCAGCGGGCCCGCTCCGGCAATCGCCGCAAAATGGTGACCGAACAGCACTTTTTTGTCGGTCGGCACGTAGTCCAGCCCGTCGTTATGGCGGACGGCAGGCGTCATGCGCGTAGCGTCAACGGCCAGAACGTTCTTGGCGATATAGCGGCCATAAAAACGGTACGCGATCAGATAAATGCAGACGGAGGCGACGACGATCCAGAGCGCATTGATCTGTTCCCCCCGGTTGAGGGCGATATAGCCCAGGGCAAAGGCTCCCACAACGGAGAGCCCTGCCCATATAAGGTATTTCCCTGAGTTGTTCATAGTTGTTGTCCGTTGTTGTGAAACAGTGAGATGTTACATTTTGTTTCTAGAACAACCGGAAAAATTTAACAACTTTGAAACGCAATAATGCGTGGTCAAACCAGAGATTTACACCACAGTGTTAAGCCGATCACTTTGATCTGCCTGGCTTAGCCCAACACCATCGTGCTCAGCCGACAGGTGCAGCACCGCCGCCCCTGCTCGTCGAATACCACAATCTCCCAGCTCTGGCTCGAACGCCCCAGATGCAGCGGCTGGCAAACGCCGCGCACTTTGCCGTGAGAGACCGCACGATGGTGCGTGGCGTTAAGCTCCGTCCCCACCACGCTCTGCCCGTCGCGGGTCATCAGAAAACCGGCCATCGACCCCAGCGTTTCCGCCAGCGCCGCCGACGCGCCGCCGTGCAGCAGGCCAAACGGCTGATGGGTGCGCGCATCCACCGGCATCTCCGCTTCCAGCGTGTCGTCACCGATACGGGTATAGACAATGCCGAGATGCGCCACCAGCGTATTCAGGCTGGTCGCGTTCAGCTCCTCGAGCGGTAAATGACGTTTCCAGATCATCTTACGCTCCCAGCGTGGAGCCGCCGTCCACCACGATATCCTGCAGGGTGATATGGCTGGCGGCATCGGATGCAAGGAACAGCACCGTGCTGGCAATCTCCTCCGGACGAGCTATTTTGCCCAGCGGAATGCCAAGCTTGAACTGCTCGCCAAAGCCGCGAATACGCTGCTGCTTCGCGTCGTCGCTTTTCCACAGGGTGCGCTGCATATCGGTGTCCGTTGAGCCCGGCGACACCAGGTTACAGCGCACGCCGCTGCCCGCCAGCTCCAGCCCGACGGTCATAGCCAGGCTTTTCAGCGCCGCCTTCGACGCGCCGTAGGCGCTCATGCCGATGCGCGGCGTGTGCGCCGCGTCGGACGCCACGGTGACTATCGCCCCGCCCTGCTGACGGCGGAACTGGCCCATCGTCAGCTGGAACAGGTTGAACGCGCCGCCGACGTTAACCGCGAAGGTCTGCTGCCAGTCCTCCTGCGAAAGCTGGTCCGTCGCCCCCATGCGCAGAATGCCCGCCGCGTTGACCAGCACGTCCAGCCGTTCAAGCGACGCCAGCGCACGCCCGCACACCTCATGCACCTGCGCGGCATCCGCCACGTCAAGGTTTTCAGTGGCGAACGGATAATCGCCCAGCGGAAACGCCAGATCGAAGCCGGTCACCCGTGCGCCCGCCTCCACAAACGCCAGCGCCGTCGCGTAGCCAATCCCCTTACCCGCGCCCGTCACCCAGACGGTTTTACCGGTGAAATCCAGCCCCATCACTTCACCTCGCGGGAGAGCAGCGCCCACCAGGCGTCGATTGTGGGATTTTTTGCCAGCATCACGAAGTCGATATCGCCGTGCACTTTGCGCCAGCGGGCGGCCAGCGCCATCATGCGCACCGAGTCCAGGCCGTAGTCGATCAGGTTTTCGTCATCCATCGGCTCGTCGGACTCGTCCAGCAGCTGCAGGATCAGCTCGCGCAGCGCGGCTTTGGTCGCCGGAACGGAAGGCAGCAGCTCGTTGGTCATGACCACGCGACCCGAACGTCCGGCCACGTATTTCAGCGACATCAGATGCTCGTCGCGGGTGAAATCCGCCAGCGCGTCGGCAATAAAGAACGGCTTGATGTCGCGCATAAAGGCGTCGGTGGCGGTGGTCATGCAGCCGATGTGGGCGTAGACGCCGGTAATCAGCAGCTGGTTGCGGCCCGTCTCTTTCAGCATCTGCTCCAGCGGCGAGCGGTGAAACGCGCTGTAGCGCCACTTCACCAGCACCGTGTCCGCTTCGTCCGGGGTCAGTTCACTTACAATGCGCTGCTGCTCCGGTGAGCGGGTCAGGCCCGGCCCCCACATGTCGTTCAGCAGGGCGCGGTCTTCGTCGCTCTGCTCTTTCGGCTGGGCGGTGTAGTAGACGGGAATATTGTGCGCTTTGCAGTAAGCGCGCAGTCTGGCGATATTCGCCACCACCTGCTGCATCATCGCGCTGTTTTCGCCCCAGAAGTTCAGGAAATACTCCTGCATATCGTGGATTAGCAGCGCGGCGCACTCAGGCTCGAACGCCCAGTTCACCTTGTTGGTCGGCAGATCTGCGGCGGTCGGCAGCGCGTAAGCGGTTAATTTTGGAATGGCCATACTCTGTTCCTCAGCCCCGGGCGCGTTCAGCAAGCCACAGGCGCAACTGTTTCTTATCGACTTTACCGACCGGCGTTAGCGGGAGCGCATCCACGCTCTCCACGCGGTCCGGCAGCTTGAATTCGGCAACGCCCTGCTCGCGCAGGAAGCGGCGCACCTCGACCGCGCGCAGGGGCTGTTTCACCACCAGATACGCGCAGCTTTTTTCGCCCAGCAGGCTGTCCTCCATGCTCACCAGCGCGGCGTGGATCACCGACTCGTGGCGCAGCAGCAGGTTTTCAATCTCTTCGGCGGCGATCTTCTCGCCGCCGCGGTTGATCTGATCTTTCTCGCGCCCCTGCACGGTGATGTAGCCCTGCTCGTCAATGGCAATCAGATCGCCGGAGCAGTAAAAGCCGTCGGCGTCAAAGGCGCTGGCGTTGTGTTCCGGGCTGTTGAAATAGCCGCGGAAGGTATACGGCCCGCGCGTCATCAGACGCCCAACCTCACCGCGCGGCAGCGGGTTTCCGTTCTCGTCCGCCACCCAAACTTCGTCGTCCGGGCACATCGGGCGGCCCTGGGTGTTGATGATGCGTTCCGGCGCGTCGTCGAGCGCGGTGTAGTTCACCAGCCCTTCCGCCATGCCGAACACCTGTTGAAGCTGGCAGCCGATTTCCGCCGGAATGCGCGCCGCGAGCGTGGCGGAGAGACGTGCGCCCCCCACCTGCAGCAGCCTGAGGGATTTAAGCTGCGCGCTTCCCGCGCCGTCGGCAATCGCCTGCAGCCAGAGGCTCACCGCCGGAGGAACCAGCGAGGTGACGTTAATCTGATGCCGTTCAATCAGCGGGAAGCAGAGCGTGGCGCTCGGATCGTTCGCCAGCACTACGCAGCCGCCCGCGGTGAAGACGCCTAACGATCCCGGCGAACTCATGGCGTAGTTATGCGCTGCGGGCAGCGCGTTCAGGTAACGCGTATCGGCGGTGATGCCGCAAATCTCGTTGCTGCGGCGAATGCTGTAGTCGTAATCGTTGTGCGTGCGCGGGATCAGCTTCGGCGTGCCGGTGCTACCGCCGGAAAGCTGGAAAAACGCCACTTCGTCGGCGGGCGTTGGGTTCGGGATGAAATTGTCCGCCGGACGCGCAATCGCCGCTTCCAGGGCGTGTTCGTCCTTATCGCCGCGCAGCAGCACGACGCGAACCGAGCGGTGCGCATCCACAAAGGTGTTAAGAAAATCATCGCCCGCAAACAGCCCGTGGTCGCGATCGGCAATCAGCGCGGCGGGTTTGATCTGCTCCGCGTAAGCGTTCAGCTCGCTGCGCTGATGGCTAAAGAGCGCGTTCACCGGCGCGACGCCGATTTGCAGCAGCGCGAAGAAAGTGATGTAGAACTCGGCCACGTTTCCGAGCTGCACCAGCGCCGTCTCGCCGCGCTGCAGCCCGCGCGCCTGAAGAGCGGACGCCAGATTGTTTACCGCCTGATTAAACGCGCGGTAGGTGATGTGCCGCTCGCCGTCGATAATCGCCACCGCATCGCTGTCCGCACGGTCCGTCAGGATGTGGGTCAGCGACAGATCCTGCCAGTAGCCTTTTTCACGGTAGCGGCGGGCGAATTCCTCAGGCCAGCGGGTAAAGGGAATAGTCATGAGCGTTCCTTAGTGCAGGCCAAACACGTTAAGCATGGTGGAGAGCTTCACGCCCGTCTCGCGCCACTCGCCCACCGGCGAGGAGGCCGGCACAATGCCCGCGCCGGCAAACAGGCGAACGGTGTTTTTATGCAGACGCGCGCAGCGGATGGTCACCACCCACTCGCCGTTGCCTTCGCTGTCGCACCAGCCGACGATGCCGCCGAACAGCTCGCGGTCGAACGGCTCCAGCTCGGCAATCAGCTCTTTTGCCGCCTGATGCGGGAAGCCGCTCAGGGCCGGGGTCGGGTGCAGCAGGCAGGCCAGCGTCAGGGCGTTTTCATTTTCACGCGCGTCACCTTCAACCGGCGTCGCCAGATGCCACAGCGTCGGCGTGGTGATGAGCTGCGGGGAAGACGGCATGCTCAGGTGGTGGCTGCGCGGTGCCAGAATGGCCTTCATCGCCTGGGTTACGAGATCGTGCTCGTGACGGTCTTTTTCGGAGGCGAGCAGCTTATTGCCCGCTTCGCGATCCAATACGTCGTCCGGCTGGCGGCGCGCAGAGCCTGCCAGCGGCAGCGAGCTAAAGTGCGCGCCCTCTTTACGCAGCAGCAGTTCGGGGCTGGCGCCGAGCAGCACGCCGCCGTCCTCCAGCGGCACGTGGAAGTTAAAGCTCGCCGGGTTCTGGGCGAGCAGCCGCTCCATCAGCGCACCGCTATCCATGTTTTTATCGGTGGCGATATCAATCAGGCGCGACAGCACTACCTTATTCACCTGCGGCGTGGCGGTGAGCGACGCGGCGCGCGCGACCATCTCTTCGAACACGGGCTGAGCGGGGATCTCGGTGCGCTGTTCCACCTTCAGCGCCTGCGCGCCGGAGAAATAGCGTGCGGACTGCTGACGCGCGGGACGGGAAAAGGTCTGCCAGCGCTGCGGAATAAACAGAGAAGATGGCTTGCGAGTATCGAACGGAATAGCCCCTACCATCACCGGGTGAGCGATGCCGCTGGCTTTCGCATTCCGGAAGGCCTGGGCTAATTTTTGCTGGAAGTGCCCCGCCGGATCGTCGCCGCAGACGGCGGGTTCAGAGAAGCGGGCAAAACAGCCTGAGGTTGTAAAACTGCGGTAAGGCGACATAAAGAAAAAGCTGTCTGATTGCAGCGTGGTCGCGGTGTGCTGAACTTCCTCAGCCAGGGACGTGTCCATATCATCCTCCTCAAAATGATAAAAGAAGCAATAATGATTATCATTTATATTTTCGTCGGCTAACCTAATCCCACATCGCTTCGCTGTCAACCGTCGGACAAATAACTTATGCGACAAAAGCTTGCATCCCTTCGCGGCAACCATGAAAATGAGAAGCATTATCTTCAAAAAAAACAGGATGTCGCGCTGTGAAATTCCCTGCCCTATTCCGTAATACCCTGCTTTTATCTGCACTTTTTGTTTTAGGACTTGCCTCAGCCGCTGCCGCCGACTGGCCGCGTCAGGTGACCGACAGCCGAGGCGTTCACACGCTTGAGAGCAAACCGACGCGCATTGTCTCCACCAGCGTGACCTTAACCGGCTCCCTGCTGGCGATTGACGCCCCGGTCGTCGCCAGCGGCGCCACCACGCCGAACAACCGCGTGGCGGATGCGCAGGGCTTTTTGCGCCAGTGGGGTGATATTGCGAAACAGCGCAAGGTTGCACGGCTGTACATCGGCGAGCCGAGCGCCGAAGCGGTCGCCGCGCAAATGCCGGATCTGATTTTGATCAGCGCTACCGGCGGGGATTCCGCGCTGGCGCTGTACGATCAGCTCTCCGCCATCGCCCCAACGCTTATCATCAACTACGACGACAAGAGCTGGCAGGAACTGCTGACCCAGCTGGGCACTATTACCGGGCAGGAAAAACAGGCCGCAGAGCGCATTGCCGCGTTTGATAAACAGCTCGCGCAGGTTAAAGAGCAGATGAAGCTGCCACCGCAGCCTGTCAACGCCATCGTCTATACCGCCGCCGCGCACAGCGCCAACCTGTGGACTGCGGAATCGGCGCAGGGCAAGCTGCTGCACCAGCTGGGCTTTACGCTGGCGGAGCTGCCCGCCGGACTGCACACCTCAAAAAGCCAGGGCAAACGCCACGACATCATTCAACTGGGCGGTGAAAATCTGGCGACGGGGCTGAACGGCAAAGGGCTGTTTGTGTTTGCCGGCGACCAGAAAGACGTGGATGCGATTTACGCCAACCCGCTGCTGGCGCATTTGCCGTCGGTGAAAAACAAACGGGTCTGGGCATTGGGAACGGAGACGTTCCGCCTGGATTATTACAGCGCGATGTTGGTGTTAGACAGATTGAATGCATTGTTTAAGTAGGCATTTCCCCTCCCTCTCCCTGTGGGAGAGGGCCGGGGTGAGGGCATCAGGCCGCCCCGTCGTTCAACACAACCTCCTGCCTGAACCGCCGCAACTCCACCAGCGCCACTAACAAAATCCCGCCAACCATCGCTAACGCAAACCCGCCGCAGCTCGCCGAGGCCGCCGGAGTCATCATCGCGCCCAGCCCGCCGAGGATCGCCGCGCCAATCGCATCACCCGTCACGTTCTGCGCCGTCCACAGGCCGTTAATGCGCCCGAGCATCCCTTCCGGCGTCTGGGTCTGGATCAGGGTGTACTGCAGCAGCGAGCTGATGGCGCTCAGCCAGCCGAAAATCACCAGACACAGCACCCCGAGAGCCCACACCGGCATCAGGCTGAAGAAGCCGATGGCGATAAACGAGGCCAGCGTGGCAAGCAGCATAATCAACCCCGGACGCGCGCTCTGCGCCAGGTTGCCGCTGGTCAGCGCCCCGCACGCCGCGCCGAGCGGAATGGCGGCGTACAGTAGACCAATCTCCGAGGCGCTCATCTGCCACGCTCCCGCTAATGCCGGGTAGAGCACGCGCACGGCGCTCGCCATGGTCAGCAGGCCGCCGAGCAGCGCAATCCCGCCAATCAGCGGGTTGCTGAACAGGAAACGAATCGCGACCATCAGCGATTTCAGCGGATGCTCGCGCGGCTGCGGCGGAGGCGGCAGCAGCGGCAGACGCAGCAGCGTCAGCGTGGTGATAAAGGTTCCCGCCGCCGCCAGCCCGTAGTTCCACGCCACGTTGCCGGTCGCCAGCAGCAGGCCGCCCACCATCGGCGAAATCACCGAGCCCAGACGCACGGTGAGCATGGTAATCGCCCCCGCCTGCATCAGGTTCTCGCGCCCGACCAGCGCGGGCGTTGCCGCCAGCAGCGCCGTCACGCCCAGCGAAGCGAAGAAACCGTCCCACAGCCCCAGCGCGTAAATGGCGATCAGCGACGGCTCCGGCAGCATCGCGTTCAGACACAGCCCGATAAAGCCCACGCCGCAGGTGCCGCGCGCCAGCAGGATCAGCTTTTTACGCTCGTAGCGGTCCGCCAGCACGCCGCCGACCATCAGGCCGATGAACATCGCCCCGCCGGTTAAGGTGACGGATAACCCCACCAGCCAGCTGGAGTGCGTCAGGGTCTGGATCTGTACCGGCACGGCCACGCCAAGCAGCCCGAGGGACAAAATGGAGATAAAGCGAGCGATAAAAACGGCGCGATACGCCGGGTGCGTTTTCAGCAGGCTGAGGTTGAGCAGCCAGGATTTTTGATTCATGACAAAGCCTTGAGTCTATTTCTACCCTTTCCATGGGCGCACATGCTAACATAGCCAAATAAGATAGATAACGATAATCACTATCATTATCAAATCATGGATGTTGCTATGTCGTTTTCCTCTTCTGCGGTGCGCGCCGTTGCCGTGCCCGCTTTACTGCTGCTCCTGAGCCTTGCGGCTGCACTCAGCCTGCTGGTCGGCGCGAAGCCGCTGCCCGCGTCCGTTATCGTTGATGCGCTCTCCGGCACCTGCCAGAGCGCCGACTGCGTCATCGTGCTCGACGCCCGACTGCCCCGCACGCTTGCCGGACTGCTGGCGGGTGGCGCGCTCGGCCTTGCCGGTGCCCTGATGCAAACCCTCACCCGTAACCCGCTGGCGGACCCCGGCATTCTCGGCGTTAACTCCGGCGCCAGCTTTGCCATCGTGCTCGGCGCGGCGCTGTTCGGGTTGACCTCACCCTCTGAACAGCTGGTGATGGCCTTCTGCGGCGCGCTGGCCGCCTCGCTGGTGGTCGCCTTTACCGGCAGCCAGGGCGGCGGGCAGCTGAGTCCGGTACGCCTGACCCTTGCGGGCGTGGCGCTCGCGGCGGTGCTGGAGGGCTTGTCCAACGGCATCGCCCTGCTCAACCCGGACGTCTACGACCAACTGCGCTTCTGGCAGGCCGGCTCGCTGGATATCCGCACCCTCGACACGCTTAAAGTGGTGGCGATCCCGGTCATTGTCGCTGCCGCCGTGGCGCTGTTTTTAAGCCGGTCGCTCAACAGCCTGAGCCTCGGCAGCGACACCGCGACCGCCCTCGGCAACCGCGTGGCGCGCACGCAGCTGATTGGTCTGTTCGCCATCACCGTACTGTGCGGCAGCGCGACCGCCGTGGTCGGCCCGATCGCCTTTATCGGCCTGATGATGCCGCACATGGCGCGCTGGCTGGTGGGGGCGGATCACCGCTGGTCGCTGCCGGTGACGCTGCTGGCGACCCCTGCCCTGCTGCTGTTTGCCGACGTGCTGGGCCGCCTGCTGGTGCCCGGCGAGCTGCGCGTCTCGGTGGTCAGCGCCTTTATCGGCGCGCCGGTGCTGATCTTCCTGGTTCGTCGTAAACGCGGAGGTGGCGCATGATGGCCCCGTCCCGTCGTTTACTGACCAGCGTCTCGCTGCTGCTTATCGCCATTCTGCTGCTGGCGGTCTGGAGCCTGCGCAGCGGCGCGGTGACGCTCGACTTTACTCAGGTCTTCAACGCCCTGCTCGGCAGCGCGCCGCGTAACATCACCATGGTGGTGACGGAGTGGCGACTGCCGCGCGTGGCGATGGCGATTCTGGTCGGTGCGGCGCTCGGCGTGAGCGGCGCAATATTCCAGTCGCTGATGCGCAACCCGCTGGGCAGCCCGGACGTGATGGGCCTCAACACCGGCGCCTGGAGCGGCGTGCTGGTGGCGATGGTGCTGTTCGGGCAACATCTGACGGCCATTACCTTTACGGCGATGGCGGGCGGCATTCTGACCTCGCTGCTTATCTGGGCCCTGGCCTGGCGCAACGGCATTGACACCTTCCGGCTGATCATTATCGGGATCGGCATCCGCGCGATGCTGATGGCGTTTAACACCTGGCTTTTACTGCAGGCCTCGCTGGAAACCGCGCTCTCCGCCGGGCTGTGGTACGCCGGTTCGCTCAACGGCCTGACGTGGGGCAAAATCTGGCCCGCCGCGCCGCTGATTTTGCTGATGTTTATCGGCGCGCTGCTGCTGGTGCGCCGTATGCGTCTGCTGGAGATGGGCGACGATAGCGCCTGCGCGCTGGGCGTGGGCGTCGAACGCTCGCGCCTGATGCTGATGCTGGTCGCCGTACTGCTGACCGCCGCCTCCACCGCGATTGCCGGGCCAATCTCGTTTATCGCCCTCGTGGCACCGCACATCGCCCGGCGACTTAGCGGCACGGCGCGCTGGGGATTAACCCAGGCGGCGCTGTGCGGCGCGCTGCTGCTATTGGCCGCCGATCTCTGCGCCCAGCGGCTGTTTATGCCTTATCAACTGCCGGTGGGCGTGGTGACCGTCAGCCTCGGCGGAATTTACCTCATCGTCTTGCTCGTTCAGGAGTCACGCAGGAAATGACAGATACCACCACCCGCTTGCGCGGCGAAAACCTCACCCTCGGCTACGGCAAAAAAATCATTGCCCGTGACTTATCCGTTGCCATTCCGGACGGCCACTTCACGGCCATTATCGGCCCGAACGGCTGCGGAAAATCGACCCTGCTGCGCACGCTGAGCCGCCTGATGACGCCGGCTGAAGGCAGCGTGTTTCTTGACGGGGAGCAGATCCAGCGCTTCGCCAGCAAGGAGGTGGCCAGACGCATCGGTCTGCTGGCGCAAAACGCCACCACGCCGGGAGACATCACGGTGCAGGAGCTGGTCTCGCGCGGACGCTATCCCCACCAGCCGCTATTTACCCGCTGGCGTAAAGAGGATGACGAGGCGGTGAACCGCGCGATGCAGGCGACGGGTATTACCGGGCTCGCCCAGCAGAGCGTGGACACCCTCTCCGGCGGACAGCGTCAGCGCGCGTGGATCGCGATGGTGCTGGCGCAGGAAACGTCGATCATGCTGCTGGACGAGCCGACGACCTGGCTCGACATCAGCCATCAGATTGACCTGCTGGAGCTGCTGAGCGAGCTGAACCGCGCGCGGGGGTACACCCTGGCGGCGGTGCTGCACGATTTAAACCAGGCGTGCCGCTACGCCACGCATCTGATTGCCTTGCGAGACGGTGAGATAGTGGCGCAGGGGGCGCCGAAAGAGATTGTGACGCCGGATCTGATTGAGCGGATCTACGGCATGCGCTGCATGATTATTGACGATCCGGTGGCGGGTATGCCGCTGGTGGTGCCGCTTGGAAAGCGTTCGGTCTGATGCCCTCACCCCGGTCCTCTCCCACAGGGAGAGGGAGCAAACCCAACAAACATCAACAACGGTTCCGTAGGCCGGGTAAGGCGCAGCCGCCACCCGGCGCTTTTGACGTTATCCCAGTATTTCCCTCAACACCGGCCCTATCTTCTCAAACGCCTGCCGTGAAATGATATCCACGTGGGCGCAGTCCTGGCTGTACACCTCAAGCTCCGCCACCCACGGCGCCCAGGCGACCTGCGGATCCATCGTTCGCGTCCGCTCGGCGACAAACAGCGTCGCTTTGCCGTCAAAGCGCGCGCTGTGCGCAGTGGTGAGCAGCCGCACCGCGTCGGCGTAGTTGCCCTCTATAGCGTTAAACAGCTCGCTGGAGCCCTGTCCCTGCTGGGCAGCAATAAACGCCTGACGCTCGCGCTCGATCTCCGCCAGCACTTCCGGGTCAAGGCCGTTGGCCTCTTTCTCCGACCAGTTCTGGGTTTCCGGCGGCCAGGTGTCCAGCAGGCCGAGGAAGGCCACCGCTTCTCCCTGCTCGCGCAGACGGGCCGCAATGCCCTGCGCCAGCGTGCCGCCGAGGGAATAGCCGAACAGATAATACGGCCCCTGCGGCTGCTGGTTACGCAGCGTAGCCAGGTGATGCTCAATGACCCCATCCAGATCAGCGCACTGCTGCATCGGACCGTCCGGACGCGGCGACTGAATACCGACAATAGACCAGCGCGGGCTGAGATAACGCGCCAGCACGCTAAACTGCCAGGCAAAGCCGGACGCCGGATGGAAGCAGAACAGCGTCGGCCCGTCGCTTTCGCGCAGCGGCAGAAGGGTTTCATACCCCAGTCGCTGCGCCTGCTCGTCGCTCATCTGCGAGTCCAGCAGCGCGCTGAGCTTGCTCACCGTGGAGGCGACCATAATCTGCCCCGGCGTAACCTTGCGCTCGAACGCGCGGCTAAGCTGCGCCGCCAGGCGCCGAGTGTCCGCCGAGGGAAAAGAAGTCGGCCTCAATGTCGTTGACCTCGCAGCCCAGCAGGGCAGAAAACGCCTGCGCGACAGCGATTTCGGATTCGCTTTCCGGCACGCGTCCGGAGGTTTTAGTCGTCAGCAGCGGCAGCGGCAGCGCCTTGCGGTCCAGCTTGCCGTTCGCGCTGAGCGGCAGCGCGCTGATTTGCAGCAGCACCACCGGCACCATATGCGGCGGCAGCTGCGCTTTGAGCGACGCCAGCAGCGCGTCGCGGTCCAGCGGTAAGCCGGATGCAGAAACCACGTACCCCACCAGCTGGCGGGCATCGCCGCCCGTTGCCGCCGCCTGATTGAACACGCAGGCGTGCGCCACGGCCTGGGCGACGTCCGGCAGCGACAGCATCGCCCGGTCGATTTCGCCCAGCTCGATGCGCTGGCCACGAATTTTTAGCTGGTCATCGCTGCGGCCGAGATATTCCACAGCGCCGTTGTCCAGCCAGCGGGCAACGTCGCCGGTGCGGTACATGCGCTCGCCGGGAGCGAACGGGTCGGCAATAAAGCGGCTGGCGGTGAGGTCCGGACGGCCCAAATACCCCTGCGCCAGCTGAATGCCGGTGAGATAAAGATCCCCCGCCACGCCGAACGGCACCGGGCGCATCATCGCGTCCAGAATGCGCAGTCCCGTATTCCACACCGGGAAGCCGATCGGCACGCTGTTGCCCTCAACCGCCGCCAGCTCGGGGCCATACGCCGGATACCAGCTGACGTCCACCGCCGCTTCGGTTGGGCCATACAGGTTGTGCAGCGGCGCATGGGTGAGCTGCTCCCACTCGCGGCACAGCTCGGTCGGCAGCGCTTCGCCGCTGCAGAACACCTGCTTTAGGGTTTTGCAGCACGCCACGTTTTCCGGCGTCAGCGACGCGACAAACGCCGCCAGCATCGACGGCACGAAGTGGGTGGTGGTCACGCCGTACCGGGCGAAGAAGCTCTGCATCGCCTGCGGATCGCGGTGCGCGTCCGGCTCTGCCATCACCAGCTTCGCCCCGGCGATAAAGGGCCACCAGAACTCCCATACCGACACGTCAAAGCTGCACGGCGTTTTCTGCGCCACCACGTCCGTCGCGTCCAGCGGGTAGTGGTCCTGCATCCACTTCAGGCGGTTAACGATGGCGGTATGGCCGACCATGACCCCTTTTGGACGCCCGGTCGAGCCGGAGGTAAAGATGATGTAGGCCGTCTGCTCCGGCTTGGCCAGCCGCAGCGGTTCAGCACCCGCGGCCGGTAACAGTGTGTTGTAACTAAACGTCTCGTCGGACAGATCGCTAAATCGCGGAAGCTGTTCGTCAGTGGTAATAAGCAGGGACGGCTTCGCGTCCTCGAGCATCATCCGCAGACGATCGTCCGGGTAGCCGGTATCCAGTGGCAGCCACGCGGCACCAGCCTCGACGATGCCGTGCAGCGCCAGCGTCAGGAACACCGAGCGCGGCAGGGCCACCGCCACGCTGTCGCCCGGCTTCACGCCGCGCGCGCGCAGCAGGTTTGCCAGCGCGACCACCTGCTCGCGCATCTCACGATAGCTGAGCTCAATATGCGCGTCCGCCAGCGCGGGGGCGTCCGGCGTTCTGCTCGCCTGCTCCGCGACCAGATCCGCGAGCGTGGTGGACGGCAGCGCCAGCCCGGTATCGTTGATGCGCGCGAGCTTTGCGTATTCCTGCTCTGAAACGGTTTCCACCTCGCCGCAGCGCAGGTCCGGATTGGCCGCAAACTGCACCAGCATCGCGTTCAGGCGCGCGACGTGACGCGTCAGCGTCGCCTCGTCGTAGCGCTGCTTATTGGCGAGGATCTCAATGCTCAGCCCACCCTGCTCGTCCGGGAACAGCGCCAGCTCAAGATCGTTTACCGGGCCGGTCGCCAGCGTGTGGGTGATGGCCTCCACGCCGTCGATATCCAGCTGATAATCAAACACCTTCACGTTCAGCACCGGGCCAAACAACGCTTCGTCGCCTGCGGCACGCCCGCTGTCGCGCACGATCTGCTCGGCGTCGTAGCGCTGGTGGCGGCGCATTTTTTTCAGCTGGTTGGCCAGGCGCAGCGCCAGCTCCGGCAGGCTCTCCTGCGGGTTGATATTCACCGCCTGCGGAAGCACATTGAGCACCGGCCCGGTCGCGGTGAGCGCGGCGGAGCCCATGCGGCGCATAAAGATAAACCCGGCGGCGTAGTCCAGCCGTCCGGTGAGGCGGCCCAGCCACAGCGCCACCAGCGCAAGGGCCAGATCGGTACGCTGCGCCTGTCCTGCCGCCTGCGCAAGCTGGCTGAAGGCGCGACCGTCGGCAGCGATTTTCAGGCGCAGGATATCGGTTGTGGCGGCGCGTCCCGGCAGCGGTGCGGAAGAGAGCGAGACCGGAGAAGGAAGCTGCCTGCGCTGCTCCGCCCAGAAGGCGCCGTCGCGCTGATACGCCTCGCTGCCGCGATAGCGCTGATACTCCTCCACCACTTCGGCAAATGGCGTAAACGGAGATGCGGGCGTCGGTTCACCCTCTTTCCACGCGGCGTAAATCGCGGCGATCTGGCGGGTAATGGCCGGGAAGCTGAAGCCATCCACCACCAGATGGTGATAGCGCTGATACCAGTACCAGTGGCTTTCCCCCACCTGAATCAGCTGGTGAAACGCCAGCGGCTGACCGCTGTCGACGCGCAGGTTCTGGTTAAGATCAGCCTCCATCAGCGCCACGGCGGCGGCGTGGTCGGCAACGCGAACGATGGACGGCTCCGGCAGAATGAGGGTGTCATCCACCCACTGCCACACCTCGCCGTTATCCTCGGCAAAACGCATTCGCAGGGTATCGGCCTGCATCATGCCCTCAGCGATGGCTTTTGCCAGCAATGGCGCGTCGATATCGCCTTTCAGTTCGGTGTAGTGCGCCACGCTCCAGGCGTTTGGCAGGGAGGACAGCTGTTCCGCCATCCAGATACCCGGCTGGGCGGCGACGAGAGGAAGACGTTTCATGCGCTCCCCTCCGCAAAATGGGACGGTTCAAGCGTGCGCCAGTTCCCGGCGAGCCACTGCTGGCACGCCTCCTGAGACTGCGCTTCGCACACCACGCGCCACCCCGCCGGCAGTTCGCACTGCTGCGGCCACAGGCTGTACTGCCCCTGGTCGTTTTGCAAAATGGCGAACTGTCCCTGCGGATTATCGAAAGGATTGCTGAATTCCATACAGACTCCGTTATTGAATAAGCGGCTGCCAGAGGGTCATTAGCCCCTGCGTCAGCCCACCGCGCCAGCAAAGCGCGTCGTGTCCGCCGTCAACCTGACGCCAGGTAACCTGCTGCGCGTGTAGTTCGGCATAAATCGCCTGATTGGCATTGAAAATCAGCGGTTCGTTGCGTCCGGCCTCGAGGACGATACGCAGCCCGCTCGCGGTTAGTTCATCTGCTCTGAGCTGTTCGATGAGGCGCCCTTCCTGCTGCCCGCCGCGGTGCGGCCACCAGTACGAGCCAGACTGGCTCAGCACGCAGCCAAACCGCTGCGGCCAGTTGAGGCCAGCATAAAGTGAAGAGAGTCCTCCAAAGCTCTGGCCCGCGACCACGGTACGGTCGGCGCGGTCGCTGAAGGGCGCGAGCTGTTTTACATGAGGGAGAAGTTCTTCCTGCACCGCCAGCCAGAAATCGCGGTTACAGGGCAATTCGCGGCTGCGATGTTCCATGTCGATCGCATCAATTAATACGTAGACCGCAGGCGGCAGTTTGCGCTCGGTGGTAAGCGACGCCAGCGCGGGCCAGACGGGCATACTTTCGGCCCAGAACTGCCCGTCGAGCAGCACCGCCAGCGGACGTTCCGGGCCGTCATCCCCGGTGGTGAAAATCCACACGCGGCGACGGTTGTTGAGACGCTCGCTGTTCCACTCAATGCAGACCGGCTGGTGATACTGCGTATCGGGACGGTCCCAGCCGGGCTGAACGGGCGCGTCCGGCATCTCAAGCGCCGAGACGGCATGACCGCGCCCGCCGCGCCAGCTCTGCGGATTCAGCGGGTCGGAAACCGCGTGCGGCAGCAGCCTGCGCCAGCCTTCGCGCAGCGCCATGCGGTCCGGCTGCTGGCCTTCAAACACGGTATCGGCAAAATCGTTTTCATTTACGGAGGGGATAAAACAGTAGCTGCCGCGCCATTCCGGGCTGAATTCGCCCTGCCACTGCCAGACGTCGGTATCCGGAATGCGTTCAAGAGATTGCGGGCGGGCATTCTGATGATGGTCGGTCACGCCGGTAACGTAGAGCCAGACGCGTTTGACCGATGAGGTTTTCTGCGTGCCTGCCGGATCCCGCCACCAGAAGGTGACGCGACAGTTCTCCTTCAGACGTTCCCATTCAGGTCCGTTTTTCGACTGCCACCACGCTTCACTTCCGGCTGTTAACGTCGTCACCCTTATAACCCCATGTTTAACAGACTTTTTTGTTTCAGAGCAAATTTTATTGATAATATTATTGATAACTATTTGCATTTGCAATAGCGTAATGCCCGCGCTGTGGGAAGCGCGCTCATTAAATAACCATAAAAGCGGGACGTACAATGAATAAGAAGATTCACTCTCTGGCCTTGCTGGTCAATTTAGGGATTTATGGTGTCGCGCTGCCCGCCGTGGCAGACGACAACACCGCCTCTGCGCAGCACGAAGACACTATGGTGATCACCGCCGCCGAGCAGAATTTACAGGCGCCGGGCGTGTCGACCATCACCGCCGACGAGATCCGCAAAAACCCGCCCGCGCGCGACGTGGCGGAAATCATCCGCACCATGCCGGGCGTTAACCTCACCGGGAACTCCACCAGCGGCCAGCGTGGAAACAACCGTCAGATTGACATTCGCGGCATGGGGCCGGAAAACACCCTGATCCTGATCGACGGCAAGCCGGTCACCAGCCGCAACTCTATTCGTCTGGGCTGGCGCGGCGAGCGTGACACCCGCGGCGATACCGGCTGGGTGCCGCCGGAGATGATCGAGCGCATCGAAGTGATCCGCGGTCCGGCCGCCGCGCGCTACGGCAACGGCGCGGCTGGCGGCGTGGTAAACATCATCACCAAAAAATTCGACGACCAGTGGCACGGCTCCTGGAACACCTACCTGAACGCGCCAGAGCACAAGGACGAAGGTTCCACCAAACGCACCAACTTCAGCCTGAGCGGCCCGCTGGGCGGCGATTTCAGCTTCCGCATGTTCGGTAACCTGGACAAAACCCAGGCCGACGCGTGGGACATCAACCAGGGCCACCAGTCCGATCGTACCGGTGCCTACGCCAACACCCTGCCGGCCGGCCGTGAGGGCGTGGAAAACAAAGACATCAACGGCGTGGTGCGCTGGGACTTCGCGCCCATGCAGTCCCTGGAGTTCGAAGCGGGCTACAGCCGCCAGAACAACCTCTACGCGGGCGACACGCAGAACACCAACAACGACAGCGCGCTGGTGAAGAAGAACTACGGTAAAGAAACTAACCGGATCTACCGCCAGAACTTCGCGGTGACCTGGAACGGCGGCTGGGATAACGGCATCACCACCAGCAGCTGGGCGCAGTACGAACACACCCGCAACTCCCGCCTGGGCGAAGGTCTGGCGGGCGGTACGGAAGGCTTGTTCAACAGCAATAAATTCACCGACACCGACCTGGCCGACGTGATGCTGCACAGCGAAATCAACCTGCCGATTGATTTCCTCGTCAACCAGAACCTGACGCTGGGCACCGAGTGGAACCAGCAGCGCATGAAGGACTCGACTTCGTTCACGCAAACCCTGCAGGGCGGCACTATTCCGGGCATGACAAACGACCGCAGCCCGTACACCTCGGCGGAGATTTTCTCCCTGTTCGCCGAAAACAACATGGAGCTGACCGACAGCACCATGCTGACCCCTGCCCTGCGCTTCGACCATCACACCATAGTCGGCAACAACTGGAGCCCGTCCCTGAACCTGTCGCAAGGTCTGGGGGATGACTTCACGCTGAAGATGGGTATCGCGCGCGCCTACAAAGCGCCGAGCCTGTACCAGACCAACCCGAACTACCTGCTCTACAGCAAAGGCCAGGGCTGCTACGCCAGCTCGGACGGCGTGGGCTGCTACATGATGGGCAACGATGACCTGAAAGCCGAAACCAGCATCAACAAAGAGATTGGTCTGGAGTGGAAGCGCGACGGCTGGCTGGCGGGCGTGACCTGGTTCCGAAACGACTATCGCGACAAGATTGAAGCGGGCTACGCGCCGATCGGTCATACCTCTTCCGGCAAAGTGCAGACGGATATCTACCAGTGGGAAAACGTACCGAAGGCGGTGGTCGAAGGGCTGGAAGGCTCCCTGAACGTGCCGGTCAGCGACACCATTAACTGGACCAACAATATTACATACATGCTGCAGAGCAAGAACAAGGAGACCGGCGATCGTCTGTCGATTATTCCGGAGTACACGCTGAACTCGACCCTGAGCTGGCAGGTTCATCAGGACGTGTCGCTCCAGTCGACCTTTACCTGGTACGGCAAGCAGCAGCCGAAGAAGTACAACTACAAAGGTCAGCCGGTGACCGGATCTGAGAAAGACGAAGTCAGCCCGTACAGCATCGTTGGCCTGAGCGCGACCTGGGATATGACCAAAAACGTTAGTCTGACCGGCGGCGTTGATAACGTCTTCGACAAACGCCAGTGGCGCGCGGGTAATGCCCAGACGACCGGAAATGCCACCACCGGTGCGTATATGTACGGTGCGGGAGCGTATACGTATAATGAGCCGGGCCGTACCTGGTACATGAGCGTGAATACGCGCTTCTAAGGTAAAAACAAAACGGCAACCCAGTTGCCGTTTTTAGTGTTTGCCCCCTCTCCCCATGGGAGAGGGCCGGGGTGAGGGCATCAGGCCGCACAATTCTGAAGGGAAAAACATGCACACAACCCACACCACGTTCATTCTTGCCGGCCACACCGTCCACCACGTCACCTTCGCCCCCACCACCTTCACCGATGCCGATCTCCTCTGGCTCCCCCACCACGCAGAGCTTTCAAACGCCGGAAGCAAACGCAAAGCCGAGCATCTGGCAGGCCGCATCGCCGCCGCGCATGCGCTCGGTGCGATACATGAACGCGCGATCCCCGGCATCGGCCCCAGCGGCGAACCGCTCTGGCCGAAAGGGTTGTCGGGGAGCATTACCCACAGCGGCACGCAGGCGATGGCGGTTGTCGTCCCTCATCCAGATGCGCTCGTAGGTATTGATTGCGAAGCCATTCTTCCAGACCACGAAGCCCGCGAAATCCAGGACGGCATCATTGATGCGCAGGAGGCGATATGCCTGACTCACTCGGGCTACCCTTTTGCGCTGGCGCTGACGCTCGCTTTTAGCGCCAAAGAGAGTTTGTTTAAAGCCCTCTTCCCGAAGGTAAAAATTTACATGGGGTTTGAGTGGGCGAGAGTCACTGAGTTATCGGAAAAAACAATCACGCTGGCGCTTTCGCACCCTGCTGGAGACTATCCTGAAGGTAAACGCTTCACCCTCGTCTGGCAGCATAATGATGGGAACGTGTGGACGCTGCTAAAAGTCTGATGGCGCTGCGCTTATCAGGCCTACGGTAAACCGATTTTGTAGGCCGGGTAAGGCATCGCCGCCACCCGGCTTGAGGGCGACGGCGATGCGTTTATAGGTTATTCAGCTCAAATCTCAAACATCCGGGAACATCACGCTATTCCCCGGCGCCTCCCTGTGCAGATGGATAAAGTTCAGGTGCCGTTCATACTGGTCCAGAATGTCCGTAATCACCTGCTCCTTGCTGTAGTCCATTAAATCATTCCCCTGGCTCCCTTCCAGCAGGAAGGTCTCCAGCCGGTAGTAGGTCGATTTCCCGCTGCGCGCCCGGTAGGTAAACCCGGGTACTGAATACTGCTGCGGCCAGATCTGATAAACAAAGTTCTGCTCGTCGCCCATGTGCACCAGCAGATCCAGGTGCCCCAGGGTCTCTCCCTCCTCCGGCGGCAGGTTTTTCAGCTCCACGTAGGCCCCACGCAGCTTCAGCTCCTGCGCGACTTCTTCCATCGCCGGGAAGCAGACCGTCTCCATCATCTGTTTGGTGTAGCGCGTGCCCGGGTAGTTCATCAGGCGCGAAAGGCGTTTCTTCCAGCTCAGCCTGTCCTGCGCGCCCATCGGACGCGGCGCGGTGTCGCGGCTGGCGCTGACGCGGCGGTAGTCTTCCACCTTGAGCGATTTATACAGCCCGGCCATCACGAAGAAGATGACGAAGCTGAACGGCAGGCCCATGATCACCGTGGTGTTCTGCAACGCCGAAATGCCGTTGGTCATCAGCATGCCGAGCGTCAGCAGGCCGATGGCGACGGACCAGAAGATGCGCAGCCAGTTCGGCGCGTCGCTGTTGATGTCTTTGAGCTTCGAGGTGAAGTTGCCCAGCACCAGCGCGCCGGAATCCGCCGAGGTGACGTAAAACAGCAGGCCGGTGATGGTCGCCACGGAGGCGCTAAAGGTAAACGCCGGGTACTGCGCCAGCAGGCTGTAGAAGCCGCGCTCCGGGTGCGCCATCGCTTCCTGCGCGAAGGTTGCATTGCCGTGGATGATCTCGTGCAGCGCGCTGTTGCCGAAAATCGACAGCCACAGCAGGGTAAAGGTGAACGGGATAATCAGCGTGCCCATCACGAACTGGCGGATGGTGCGGCCACGCGAAATACGCGCCAGGAACAGGCCGACAAACGGCGACCACGCCACCCACCACGCCCAGAAGAACAGCGTCCAGTTGTTCATCCACTCCACCGGACGGTCGAAGGCGAAGCTGTTCAGCGTCATGCCCATAAAGCGGTTTACGTAGTCGCCCACGTTGAGCACTAAGGCATTGAGCAGGAACGAGGTATCGCCCATAAACAGCACGAACAGGATCAGGCCCAGCGCCAGCGCCACGTTCAGCTCGGAGAGCACGCGGATGCCTTTATCGACGCCCGACGTCACCGAGATGGTGGCGATAATGACGGAGAGCGCAATCAGTGCCGCTTTGGCCGCCATCGAATCCGGGATATCAAACAGCACGCTCAGCCCGTAGTTGAGCTGCACCACGCCAATCCCGAGGGTCGTCGCGATCCCAAAGATGGTGCCGATCACCGCCGCAATATCGACGCTGTGGCCAATCGGGCCGTTAATCTTTTTACCGAAGATCGGGTACAGCGCGGAGCGGATGGTGAGGGGCAAATTATAACGATAGCTAAAGTATCCGAGCGCCATGCCCATCAGGGCGTACATCGACCAGCCCGTCAGGCCGTAGTGGAACAGCGTCCAGACCATCGCCTGGCGCGCGGCCTCCATCGTCTGCCCTGCCCCTTCCGGCGGCTGCATATACTGCGTAACCGGTTCCGCCACGGAGAAGAACATCAGGTCGATGCCGATGCCCGCGGCAAACAGCATCGCGGCCCAGCTCAGCAGGCTGAACTCGGGCTTGGACTGCTCAGGCCCGAGCTTCACCGAGCCGAAGCGCGAGCAGGCAATGCAGACCACGAACACGATATAGAGCGTCGCGGCCAGCAGATAGTACCAGCCGAAGGTCTTCGACACCCAGTTCAGGGTGCGCCCAATCCACTCGGCAGAAAAATCACGAAAGAAGATGGTCGTCAGGGAAAACAACAAAATCAGCCCGGCGGAAGTATAAAAAACGACCGGGTTGATTTTGTCTTTTTCTCTGTCTTGTGAAAGGTCTGTCATCCAGTATCCCCACTGTTTTTGTAACTATTGAAATCCAAATCCGCAACAATTAAGACACATTTTATATTGAACGTCCAATCAAAAACCGCTTTAATGTATTACCAACGCTGATGAATGGAGTGGCAAAAATGCCCAAAGTGGGGATGCAGCCGATCCGGCGCAGGCAGCTTATCGACGCCACGCTGGAAGCAATAAATGAAGTGGGAATGCATGACGCGACGATCGCGCAGATCGCCCGTCGGGCGGGCGTTTCCACGGGGATCATCAGTCACTACTTCAAAGACAAAAACGGTCTGCTGGAAGCGACCATGCGCGACATCACCGGCCAGCTGCGCGACGCGGTTTTGAGCCGCTTACGCGCCCTGCCGGACGGCAGCGCGGAGCAGCGCCTGCAGGCGATTGTCGGCGGCAATTTTGATGAAACCCAGACCAGCGGCGCGGCAATGAAGGCCTGGCTGGCCTTCTGGGCGAGCAGCATGCACCAGCCGATGCTCTACCGCCTGCAGCAGGTGAGCAGCCGTCGCTTGTTGTCAAACCTGGTGTACGAGTTCCGCCGTGAGCTGCCGCGCGAGCAGGCCGAAGAGGCGGGCTACGGCCTGGCGGCGCTGATCGACGGGCTGTGGCTACGCGCCGCGCTGAGCGGCAAGCCGCTGGATAAGATCCTGGCGCAGTCGCTCACCAGCCACTTCATCAGCCAGCATTTACCGACCGAATAACCGAGGAGAATTTATGTCCCGAATGGCAGAACAGCAGCTTTATATCAATGGTGGTTATACCTCCGCCACCAGCGGTCGCACCTTCGAGACCATCAACCCGGCCAACGGTGAAGTTCTGGCGAGCGTACAGGCCGCCGGGAGAGAAGACGTCGATCGCGCCGTGGAAAGCGCAAAACGCGGGCAAAAAATCTGGGCGGCGATGACCGCCATGGAGCGCTCGCGCGTTCTGCGTCGCGCCGTCGATATCCTGCGCGAGCGCAACGATGAGCTGGCGAAGCTGGAAACCCTCGATACCGGTAAAGCGTATTCCGAAACCTCAACCGTCGATATCGTCACCGGCGCGGACGTGCTGGAGTACTACGCGGGGCTGATCCCGGCGCTGGAAGGCAGCCAGATCCCGCTGCGTGAGACCTCGTTCGTCTACACCCGCCGCGAGCCGCTGGGCGTAGTGGCGGGTATCGGCGCGTGGAACTACCCGATCCAGATCGCCCTGTGGAAATCCGCCCCGGCGCTGGCGGCGGGCAACGCAATGATCTTCAAGCCGAGCGAAGTGACGCCGCTCACCGCCCTGAAGCTCGCAGAAATCTACACCGAAGCGGGCGTTCCGGACGGCGTGTTTAACGTCCTGCCGGGCGTGGGCGCGGAGACCGGCCAGTACCTGACCGAGCATCCGGGCATCGCGAAAGTCTCCTTCACCGGCGGCGTCGCCAGCGGCAAAAAGGTGATGGCCAACTCGGCGGCCTCGTCCCTGAAAGAGGTGACGATGGAGCTGGGCGGTAAATCCCCGCTGATTATTTTCGACGACGCCGATCTGGATCTCGCGGCAGACATCGCCATGATGGCGAACTTCTTCAGCTCCGGCCAGGTGTGCACCAACGGCACCCGCGTGTTCGTGCCCGCGAAATTCAAGGTCGCGTTTGAGCAGAAAATCGTCGAGCGCGTGGGCCGCATCCGCGCGGGCGATCTGTTCGACGAACGCACCAACTTCGGCCCGATGGTCAGCTTCCCGCACCGCGACAGCGTGCTGCGCTACATCGCCAAAGGCAAAGAGGAAGGCGCGCGCGTGCTGTGCGGCGGCGACGTGCTGAAGGGCGAAGGCTTCGACAACGGCGCGTGGGTCGCCCCGACCGTGTTCACCGACTGCACCGACGAGATGACCATCGTGCGCGAAGAGATATTCGGCCCGGTGATGTCCATCCTCACCTATGAAAGCGAAGAAGAAGCGATCCGCCGCGCCAACGACACCGACTACGGTCTGGCGGCGGGCATCGTCACTGCCGACCTGAACCGCGCGCACGGCGCCATTCATCAGCTCGAAGCGGGCATCTGCTGGATCAACACCTGGGGTGAATCCGCCGCAGAAATGCCGGTCGGCGGCTACAAACACTCCGGCATTGGCCGCGAGAACGGCGTGATGACGCTGCAGAGCTACACCCAGGTGAAGTCCATCCAGGTTGAGATGGGTAAATTCCAGTCCATATTTTAACCGGGAGGTTTATTTGCAATTTGACTACATCATTATCGGGGCCGGCTCTGCCGGCAACGTGCTGGCAACGCGACTGACTGAAGATCCGAACACCACCGTCCTGCTGCTTGAAGCGGGCGGGCCGGACTACCGCTTTGACTTCCGCACCCAAATGCCCGCCGCGCTGGCGTTTCCGCTGCAGGGCAAGCGCTACAACTGGGCGTATGAAACCGAGCCAGAGCCTTACATGAACAACCGCCGCATGGAGTGCGGACGCGGTAAAGGGCTGGGAGGCTCGTCGCTGATCAACGGCATGTGCTACATCCGCGGTAACGCGATGGATCTCGACAACTGGGCCAAAGAATCTGGCCTTGAGCACTGGAGCTACCTCAACTGCCTGCCCTACTACCGCAAGGCAGAGACGCGCGACGTGGGGCCGAACGACTATCACGGCGGCGACGGTCCGGTGAGCGTCACCACCTCGAAACCGGGCGTGAACCCGCTGTTTGAGGCGATGGTGGAGGCGGGCGTGCAGGCGGGCTACCCGCGCACCGACGATCTCAACGGCTATCAGCAGGAAGGCTTCGGCCCGATGGACCGCACGGTCACGCCGCAGGGCCGACGCGCCAGCACCGCGCGCGGCTATCTGGACCAGGCTAAAAAGCGCCCGAACCTGACCATCCGCACTCACGCCATGACCGATCATATTATTTTTGACGGCAAGCGCGCGGTGGGCGTCGAGTGGCTGGAGGGAGAAAGCACTATCCCGTCCAGAGCGACGGCGAATAAAGAGGTGCTGCTGTGCGCAGGTGCCATTGCCTCCCCGCAGATCCTCCAGCGCTCCGGCGTGGGCAGCGCGGAGCTGCTGAAGCAGTTCGATATTCCGCTGGTGCACGACCTGCCCGGCGTGGGCGAAAACCTGCAGGATCACCTAGAGATGTACCTCCAGTACGAATGCACAGAGCCGGTCTCCCTCTACCCTGCCCTGCAGTGGTGGAACCAGCCGAAGATTGGCGCCGAGTGGCTGTTTGGCGGCACCGGCGTGGGCGCGAGCAACCACTTCGAAGCGGGCGGTTTTATCCGCAGCCGTGAAGAGTTCGAATGGCCCAACATTCAGTACCACTTCCTGCCGGTAGCGATTAACTACAACGGCTCGAACGCGGTTAAAGAGCACGGCTTCCAGTGCCACGTTGGCTCCATGCGCTCCCCGAGCCGCGGCCACGTGCGCATCAAGTCCCGCGATCCGCACCAGCATCCGGCGATCCTGTTCAACTATATGTCTCACGAGCAGGACTGGCAGGAGTTCCGCGACGCTATCCGCATCACCCGCGAGATCATGCACCAGCCCGCGCTGGACAAATATCGCGGTCGCGAAATCAGCCCGGGTATCGAATGCCAGACCGACGAGCAGCTCGACGAGTTCGTGCGTAACCACGCCGAAACCGCCTTCCACCCGTGCGGCACCTGCAAAATGGGCTATGACGAGATGGCGGTGGTCGACGGCGAAGGCCGCGTTCACGGGCTGGAAGGGCTGCGCGTGGTGGATGCGTCGATCATGCCGCAGATCATCACCGGCAACCTGAACGCGACCACTATTATGATTGGCGAAAAAATTGCCGACGCAATCCGCGGGCGCGAGCCGCTGGCGAAGAGCACGGCGGCGTATTATGTGGCGAACGGGGCGCCGGTTCGTCAGGCACGACAGAAAGTCTAAAATCCTGCCCTCTCCTTAAAAGGAGAGGGTTTTCAATACTTCCCTTCATTACGATAATATTTTTTCGCCAGCTATAAGAAATAAATATTAGCCTGCAATTATTTTGTTTATTTAAAAGTCGATTGACACTGTTCCCGCAACTCAACTATGTTTAATCAAATGTCGCTCCACCTGAAATATACAATATATTCAAACCTGAAATTAAAGATATTCTTATTATTCTTTAATTTGTCCCTGCCTTTATTTTTGCATCACACAACAGTGAGATAAGATCATGAATAATAGTGCAAACAAAGTTGTTGTTATCACTGGTGCCAGCAGCGGTATTGGTGAGGCCATTGCCCTTCATCTGGCAAATAAACCTTTTTCTCTGGTGCTGGTTGCCCGTCGTCTGGAGAGAATTAACGCCCTGGTGGATCGCATTATTCAGCAGGGCGGCCAGGCGATTGCCGTGAAGGCAGACGTGACCCGACAGGAGGAGGTTCAGCGCGCGATTGACGCTGCCGTTGCCGCATACCAGCGCGTCGACGTACTGATCAACAACGCGGGCTTTATGGCGATTGCCCCCCTCAGCGAGCTGAAAACCGACGAGTGGGACCGGATGATCGATACCAATGTCAAAGGCGTGCTGTACGGTATCGCAGCGGCATTCCCGGTATTCCAGCGCCAGGGGAGCGGACACTTTATTAACGTGGCCTCCGTGGCGGGTATCAAGGTCCTTGCCCCCGGCGGCGTGGTGTACAGCGCCACGAAATTCGCCGTCCGCGCCCTGAGTGAAGGCTTACGTCAGGAGGCAGGTAAAACCATCCGCACGACGCTTATTTCACCCGGTGCCGTCGAAAGCGAGCTGCAGTTTGGCAGCTCTGATGCCCCGAGCAAACAGTTCCTGCATGAATTTTATAAGCAGGCTATTCCGGCAGAGTCGATTGCCAGAGCCGTATTATTTGCTATCGAACAGCCTGGCGACGTTGATGTAAATGAAATAATTGTCCGTCCTACGCAGGAAGAATTTTAGCATGAGTTAAATAACGCTGAATGAGGTGTCATTATGATTAAATCATTAACGTCCATATCAGATTTAAATATGCGATCGGGTGCCGACATTCTCCTTGAAGTGCTGGAGAGTGAAGGTGTGGAATATATTTTTGGCAACCCCGGCACCACCGAACTCCCGCTCATTGATGCCCTTCTTCGCCATGAAAATATTCACTATATTCTGGCACTCCAGGAGAGCAGCGTGGTCGCCATTGCCGACGGCTACGCGAAAGCCTCCGGCAAGACCGGTTTTATCAATTTGCATACCGCCAGCGGTCTTGGGCACGGCATGGGGAATCTCATTAATTCGCGGATCATGAAAACGCCGCTGGTTGTCACCGTCGGGCAGCAGGATACCCGGCACTACGTGCGCGACCCGCTCCTGTACGATGACATTGTCTCCATTGGCTCGCCGGTGGTGAAATGGGCGCAGGAGGTCACCAGCGCCGATCAGCTCCCGGTTCTTGTGCGCCGGGCCTTTCACGCCGCCAGCTACCCCCCCGCGGGTCCGGTGCTGCTATCCCTGCCAATGAACGTGATGGAAGAGCTCAGCGACGCCGGGATACAAACGGCCTCTAAAGTGAACTACCACACCGTGGCGGGCTCGCTGGACGAACTGGCGCAGGCGCTCAGCGAAGTTACCCCCGGCAGGATCATGATTGTGGCGGGGGATGAAGTTCACTCCAGCGGCTCGACGCAGGAGATTGTCCAGCTTGCTGAAGCGCTAGGCGCCCACGTCTACGGCTCCTCCTGGCCGTTGAATTTGCCCTTCCCCACGCAGCACGCGCTCTGGCGAGGCAATATGCCCACCACCGCAAATGAAATCGCCAGCGTCGTTAATGCCTACGATGCGGTGTTTATCATCGGCGGCAGAAGCCTGATTACCATTTTGTATAGCGAGGGCGAGGCCATTCCGGAAACCTGCGCGGTGTATCAGCTCTCGGCGGATATGAACGAACTTGGCCGCACCTACGCCACCCGCCTCTCGGTGATGGGGGATATAAAACTCTCCCTGAAGGAACTGCTGCCGAAGCTTGAGCAGCGCCGGGTGGCAAGCAAATTGACGCATCAGCGGCTGCTCAAAGCGGCACGCGCTGAACGTGAAAAAGAGTGGCAACTGCAGGAAGAGCGTCTGGCAGCCGAGCGGCTGCGCCCGGCGATTTCGCCGATGGTCGCGGCCTACGAGGTGATAAAGTCCGTTCCGCCGGGCACCACGATTGTCGACGAGGCGATAGCAACGGCCAGACACGTTCGCCGGTTTATCTCCGACCAGCAGCACCCGCGCTACTACTTTATGCGCGGCGGCGGTCTGGGCTGGGGAATGCCTGCAGCAGTAGGGCACTCGCTGGGGCTGGGACGCGAGCCGGTAGTGTGTCTGGTTGGCGACGGCGCCTCCCTGTACTCGCCGCAGGCGCTCTGGACGGCGGCGCACGAAAATCTGCCCGTCACCTTTATCGTGATGAATAACCTGGAGTACAACATCCTGAAAAACTTCATGAAAGGACAGCCGGGCTACAGTTCGACAAAGCTGGGTCGCTTTATCGGGATGGATCTGATTAACCCGCGAATTGATTTCCAGTCGCTGGGCGCCGCGATGGGTATCCGCTGCTGCCGGGTGACCCAGGCCGAGGATATCGCCACGGCGGTGACGCAGGGGCTACAGTCCGGAAAAACGAATTTGATCGAAATTGCCATTTCCGCAGATTGATCGACCATTTCAGATGTACCCTACATAAAACACTTATAACCGAAACGCCTCAAGCCGCTTAATCTGCCGCCCTTCCCCGTCAAAATTCTCCGCCGCCAGCCAGGCGCGCAGCTCGGCGTCTCTTTGCGGCCACTCGCCGTCAATAATAGAAAGCATATCGCTGTCGCGGTTGCGCCCTTTGCGCACCAGCTTCTGGCGCAGGCGTCCTTCCCAGACAAACCCCAGCCGCTCCGCCGCGCTGCGCGACGCAATGTTCATGGAATCGCACTTCCACTCGACGCGCCGGTAGCCGTGCTCAAACGCATTTTTCAGCAGCAGCCACACCGTTTCGGTGCCCATCCGGGTTCCTTTCATCCTGCGCGACCAGGTCACGTGACCAATTTCCACCGACCCCAGCAGCCGCTCGTTAGCCATATAGCTCACCAGCCCCACCGCGCGTTCGGTGCGTAAATCAATGACGGCAAACGGCACCAGCTCATCGTCCATCACCTTGGCCACGATCCAGTGGGCGGTGGCTTCCACGCTCGCTGGCTGCGTGCTGGCAAGCCACGTCCAGTCGCTGTCGTCGCCCAGCGCGTAGGCCTCATAGAGATCGGCCGCGTGGCGATCGGCATCCAGCGGCTCCAGGCGGCAATACTGGCCGAACAGCGGCGTGCGGGTTAATACGCGCGCGCCTCTCCAGTCCGGAACGATATCGTTAACGGTTTGACCATGTTGATTGATTTCGGGCACGGCGGTGACTCCCTGAAAGGTAAGGAGTTTGTTATAGCAGGTTAAAAAGCGGGCGAAAAGCAGCGTATTTTAATAGCCCGAGCGCATGCGATATTCCCGCAAGATATAAGCAAAGCTGAATTTCGACTTTGCGGAATGTCAGAGTCGACCTAACGTAGCGGAGCATAAAACAATCACAATATATTCTTCTCAGGGATCGCTATGACGAAAAAACTGTTGCCGTTACTGGTGCTGGCTGCGCTCTCAGGCGCTGTCCACGCCGCTACTCCGCCCAACACGCTGGTTGTCGCCCAGGGGCTGGATGACATCGTGAGCCTCGACCCGGCCGAAGCCAACGAGCTTTCCAGCATCCAGACCGTTCCGAGCCTGTATCAGCGTCTGGTACAGCCGGACCGCGATAACCCGGAAAAAATCACCCCGATTCTGGCAGAAAGCTGGGAAGCGGACGCGGCAGCAAAAACGCTGACGATCAAACTTAAGCCCGATGCCAGATTCGCCTCCGGCAACCCGCTGCGCCCGGAAGACGTGATTTTCTCTTACACCCGCGCCGTGACGCTGAACAAATCCCCGGCCTTTATTCTGAACGTGCTGGGCTGGGACGCGAGCAACATCGCCAGCCAGCTGAAAAAGGTGGACGATCATACCCTCCAGCTTCACTGGATGGCGGACGTTAGCCCGTCGGTGGCGCTGAATATTCTCTCCACGCCGATCGCCTCCATCGTCGATGAAAAGCAGGTTGCGGCGAACGTGAAGGATAACGACTTCGGTAACGCGTGGCTGAAAATGCACTCCGCGGGCAGCGGCGCGTTCAAAATGCGCGTCTATCAGCCGCATCAGGCCATCGTGCTGGAAGCTAACGAATCGGCACCCGGCGGCGCGCCGAAGCTCAAAAGCATCATCATTAAAAACGTCCCCGATCCGGCCTCACGCCGCCTGCTGATCCAGCAGGGTGATGCGGACGTGGCGCGCGATCTCGGAGCAGATCAGATAAGCGCCCTGGACGGCAAGCCGGGCGTGAAGGTGCTGAGCATCCCGTCTGCGGAGCAGAATTACCTGGTGTTTAACACCGGCAACAGCGCCAATCCGCTGCTGAACAACCCGGCGTTCTGGGAAGCGTCGCGCTGGCTGGTCGACTATGAAGGCATCACCAAAAATCTGCTGAAAGGCCAGTACTTTGTTCATCAGAGCTTCCTGCCGGTCGGCCTGCCGGCCGCGCTGGAAGACAACCCGTTTAAGTTTGACCCGGCAAAAGCGAAAGCCATTCTCGCCAAAGCGGGTATTAAAGACGCGCACTTCACGCTGGACGTGGAGAACAAGCCGCCGTTTATCACCATCGCCCAGTCGATGCAGGCGAGCTTTGCTCAGGGTGGCGTGAAGGTCGATTTGCTGCCTGCCGCCGGGAGCCAGGTCTATGCCCGCGTGCGCGCGAAGCAGCATCAGGCGGCGATTCGTCTGTGGATCCCGGACTACTTCGACGCGCACTCTAACGCCAGCGCCTTCGCGTGGAACGACGGTAAATCCAGCACCGTGGCCGGGCTGAACGGCTGGAAAATCCCGGAGCTGAACAAAGCCACGCTGGCGGCGGTAGCCGAGCCGGATCCGGCGAAGCGTCTGGATCTTTACAAGAAGATGCAGGAGCAGCTGCAGCAGAATTCGCCGTACGTATTTGTCGATCAGGGTAAAACCCAGATCGTGGTGCGCGATAACGTGAAGGGGTATCAGCAGGGGCTGAACGCGGATATGGTCTGGTACGACCGCGTCACGAAGTAGCCCTTCTCCTTCTCCCGTGGGATAGGGTTGGGGTGAGGGCAACATCGCGCAACAGAGCCGCCTGTTTCCCCTCACCCCGCCCTCTCCCAAGGGAGAGGGGGCCGTCCGTGCTTATTTTCAGTTTTTGTAGGCCGGGTAAGGCGAAGCCGCCACCCGGCATGAAGAGATTTCCCATGCCACATCTTTCCACCCGCGTGCTTCAGGGTCTGCTGACCCTGCTGCTCACGCTCTTCGGGCTGCTGCTCGTCACGTTTGCGCTCTCAGCGTTTTCACCTGTCGATCGCGTGCTGCAGATCGTCGGCGATCACGCCAGCCAGTCAACCTACGATCAGGTTCGCCACCAGCTTGGGCTGGATCGTCCCCTGCCCGTGCAGTTCTGGCACTACCTGCAAAACCTTGCCCACGGTGATTTAGGCACCGCCAGCGCCACCGGGCAGCCGGTGCTGCAGGACCTGCTGCACGCGTTCCCCGCCACGCTGGAGCTGGCCACGCTGGCGTTAATCATCGGCGCCGTGCTCGGCGTGATTGCCGGAGTGCTGTGCGCCCGCTACGCCGGTTCGCCGCTCGATCTCGCCATCAGAACCCTCACCCTGCTCGGCAACTCGGTACCGATTTTCTGGCTCGGCCTGCTGATGCTGGCCCTGTTCTACGCGAAGCTGCAGTGGAGCGCGGGTCCCGGCAGGCTGGACGATATCTGGCAGTTCACCGTCGAGCCGCGTACCGGCTTTGCGCTGGTGGATACCTGGCTTTCCGGCGACCGCGAGGCGTTCCGCAACGCCCTCAGCCACCTGGTGCTGCCGGTGCTGCTGCTGGCCTATTACTCGCTGGCGAGCATCACGCGTCTGACGCGTTCCGCCTGCCTGAGCGAAATGAACAAAGAGTACATCCTGCTTGCCCGCGCCAAGGGCGCCGGGGAGATGACCATTCTGCTGCGCCACGTGCTGCCGAACATTCGCGGTACCCTGCTGACGGTAATCGCCCTCGCCTACACCAGCATGCTGGAAGGCGCGGTATTAACCGAAACCGTCTTCTCCTGGCCGGGGATCGGGCGCTACCTCACCACCGCCCTGTTCGCCGGAGACACCACCGCCGTCATGGGCGGCACGCTGCTGATTGGCGTCTGCTTTGTACTCATTAATAACCTTACCGACCTGCTCGTGCGGGCGATCGATCCCAGGGTGCGCTGATGCCGTTTTATCTTTTCTTACGCCGCCTGCGCCGCTCCCCTGCTGCGTTTTGCGGGCTGGCTGCCATCACGCTGCTGGTGGTTATCGCCCTGTTCGCGCCGTGGCTCGCGCCGCTTGACCCGAACTGGCAGGACGCCGCCGCGCGCCTGCAGGCACCGAACGGCCAGCACTGGCTGGGCACCGACAGCTACGGGCGCGACCTGCTTTCGCGCCTGATTTACGGTACCCGCCCGGCGCTCGGGCTGGTGGCGTTAGTCACCGTAATCACCCTGCCCGCCGGGCTGCTGGTGGGAATTTTGTCCGGCTACTACGGCGGCTGGCTGGAGCGCATCCTGATGCGTTTTACCGACGTGGTAATGTCGATGCCGCGTCTGATCCTCGCCTTCGCGTTTGTGGCGATGCTTGGCCCGGGGCTGGTCAACGGCGCGCTGGCGCTGGCCTTAACCACCTGGCCCGCCTACGCGCGGCAGGCGCGGAGCGAGATCCAGCGTCTGCGCCACAGCGACTACCTCGCCGCCGCCGAGATGATGGGCATTCGCGGCCCGCGCCTGCTGGTCGGCCATATTCTGCCCCTGTGCCTGCCGTCCGCGATTGTGCGGCTGGCGCTGGATCTTGCGGGAATTATTCTGGCGGCCGCCGGGCTGGGCTTCCTCGGTCTTGGCGCGCGTCCGCCGATGGCTGAATGGGGCGCGATGATTGCCGACGGTATGCAGGTGATTTTCGACCAGTGGTGGATAGCCGCCATTCCGGGCGGGGCGATTCTGTTTGCCAGCCTGGCCTTTAACCTGCTGGGCGACGGCCTGCGCGACGTACTGGAGCCGCAGCATGACTGAACAACGCGTCATCGTCGATGCGCTGAATATCGACTACCCCGCCGCGCGCGTGGTCAACAACCTCAGCTTCACGCTGGGCAACGAGCGGCTGGCGCTGGTGGGGGAATCCGGCTCGGGCAAATCAATGTCCGCCCGCGCCCTGATGGGGCTGGTGCGTAAGCCCGGCATCGTGAGCGCGAACCGGCTTAACGTGCTCGGCAACGACCTGCTGACCCTGAGCACCCGCCGCTGGCAGGCGCTGCGCGGCAACGGGATTGCGATGGTCCTGCAGGACCCACGCTACGCGCTGAATCCGGCGCAAAACGTCGCCGCTCAGCTCGATGAAGCGCTGACCCTGCACCAGCGCCTGCCCCGCGCCGAGCGCAGGGCGCGCATTCACGACGTCATCCGCGCCGTCGGGCTCAACGAACATGTCCTCACGCGCTACCCCGGCGAACTCTCCGGGGGCATGGGCCAGCGGGTGATGATTGCGATTGCTCTGATCAACAACCCGCAGGTGCTGATTGCCGACGAACCCACCTCCGCGCTGGACGCCCGCCTGCGCAATCAGATCCTCGAACTGCTGGTGCAGCAGAGCGAAGAGCGCCAGATGGCGATGCTGCTCATCAGCCACGATCTGCCGCTGGTGGCGGAGCACTGTGACCGCGTGCTGGTGATGTATCAGGGCGAAAAGGTCGATGAGATGGCGGCGAACAGGCTTCCGCAGGCGACGCACCCGTATACGCGTACCCTGTGGACCTGCCGTCCGAACGCCAACACCTTCGGCCAGATGCTGCCGACGCTGGACCGCTCGCAGCCGTGGAAGGAGGCCGATAATGGCGCTCGTTGAGGTTAACGATCTCCAGGTGAGATTCGGGGAGAAAACGGCAGTGTCCGCCGCCAGCTTTGGCATCGAGAAAGGTGAAACCTTCAGCCTGATCGGCGAATCCGGCTGCGGGAAATCGACTATTCTGCGCGTGCTGGCGGGATTGCAGCGCGAGTGGAACGGCCGCATTTCGATCCTGGGAGACGCGCTACGGCCAGGGCGCCGTTTTGAAGGCGAGCTTCGCCGCAACGTGCAGATGGTGTTTCAGGATCCGTGGGCGTCGCTGCACCCAAACCACACCGTTGCGCGCACCCTGTCGGAACCGTTAAGCATCCACGGCGAAACGCAGATTGCGGAGAAAGTGGCGGATGCGCTGCAGCAGGTGGGGCTTTTCGCCGATGCGGGCAGGCGTTATCCGCACCAGCTTTCAGGCGGCCAGCGCCAGCGCGTGGCGATTGCACGTGCGCTGCTGCTGCGCCCGCAGCTTCTGCTGCTGGACGAGCCGACTTCGGCGCTGGATATGTCCGTGCAGGCGGAAATTTTGAACCTGCTCAACCGCCTGAAGGCCGAGCACGGCATGACCTACCTGCTGGTGAGCCACGATGCGGACGTGATTGCGCATATGTCCGACCGGGCGGCGTTTATGGCGCACGGGGAGATCCAGAGGGTGTTTGACCGCGAGGCGATGTTACGGGGTGAGCACAGGATGGGGTAAGTGCGCCCGGCGGTGCCCGGTGGCGCTGCGCTTACCGGGCCTACGTTTCGTGCCGCGTAGATATGTTTCGTATATGCCCGGCGGCGAGCGCCGCGCGGGTTTTGCAAGCCGGGTAAGCGTCGCCGCCACCCGGCAAAACGTTACTTAAGCAGCTTCACCGTGGCGTCGATGTCGATCTCATCTTCGGTGAAGATCAGCGTCGTATTCTGGAAGGTGGTGATCGCCAGCTTCTTCACCGTGCGCATTTCGCCCGGCTTTTTCTCGGATTTCGGCTTGATGCTGTTCATCAGCAGCCCAACCGACAGCACCGCGTTCTCTTTGTCGATTTTTGTATCAGCCGGCTCTTCTTCGTTAAACACCACGAAGGATTTGATCGAGGAGAGCTTCACGCGCTCGCCAGCAATAAAGAGATGTTTGCTTTCGGGGATCACCTTCACCGCGTAGGCGGAAAGGCCTTTGTTGTTGGTAGTCGGCTCGAAGGTCACCGCGGCATCTTTCTTAATCAGATCGGGGTTCGCGACCTTAATCACATGAAAATAGCGGTTGTCGCCGTTTTCATCTTTGATAAATCCAAAGCCTTTATCTTTAAACCACGTTGTGATTGTACCGTTCATCGCTGTTACCGCCTGTCAGATCGTAATGACTAAAGTTTTGCAGCGCGCAGTGTAATGCACAATGACGGAGGAGACAAAAAAAAGCCCCTGCACGGGTGCAGGGGAAAACTCATGTCAGAGCTTATTAGAATTTAATTAAACACCATCCCACCATCGATGAGCAGAGACTGGCCGGTCATGTAGTCGGAATCCGGTCCTGCCAGGTATGAAACGCAGGCGGCAACATCTTCCGGCTCGGACAGGCGGCCAAGCGTAATGCGTTTGGCAAAGGTTTCGGTCCCGTAGCCGAGCGGTTTACCCGCCGCCTCGGAGACCTGACGGTCGATTTCCGCCCACATCGGCGTTTTGACGATGCCAGGGCAGTAGGCGTTAACGGTGATCCCCAGCGGCGCGAGATCCCGTGCCGCGGTCTGGGTTAAGCCGCGCACCGCGAACTTGCTGGAACTGTAGACCGCCAGTTCAGGGTTGCCGGTGTGGCCCGCCTGGGAGCAGGCGTTGATGATCTTGCCGCCGTGCCCCTCTTTGCGGAAGGCGTCAATCGCGGCCTGGATCCCCCAGATCACCCCTTTCACGTTGATGTTGTAAACCTTGTCGACAATGTCCGGCGTGATGGATTCGATGGGGGTAGACGGCGCAATCCCGGCGTTATTCACGATAACGTTAAAACCGCCCAGCGCGGTGCGCGCTTTCTCCACCGCCGCAAACACCTGTTCGCGGTCAGAGACATCGACCTTCACGGCGACGGCGTTGCCGCCGTTACGGATGATTTCATCGGCGACGGCTCTTGCCGTCTCAACGTTATAGTCGGCGATGGCGACGGCAAAACCGTCTTTCACCAGGCGAAGCGCGATCGCTTTACCAATCCCCTGGCCTGAGCCGGTTACGAGAGCAACTTTTTGCATTTCTCTGTCCTTATCGTGAGTCACAAAATCTGGCTGAGATGGAGCTGGCCCATCAGCAGCGGGTTATCGCTGTAGTCGACGGGAATGGCCACCACGGCCGGGCCATCCACATCCATCGCCGCACGCAGCGTCGGCTCAAGCGCCTCGGCACTCTCCACGGCAAAGCCTTTCGCACCGAAGGCGTCGGCATAGACTTTGAAATCGACCGGGCCGAACTCGACGCCGGAAAGACGCTGGTATTTTTTCTCTTCCTGAATGGCAACCATGTTGTAGCCGTTATCCACCCAGATGATGTGCAGCACGTTAGCGTTGAGGCGCACTGCGGTTTCCAGCTCCATGCTTGACTGCAGGAAGCCGCCGTCGCCGGAGACTGAAACCACCTTGCGGCCCGGGTTCACCAGCCACGCGCCAATCGCCCACGGCAGAGCAACGCCCATGGTCTGCTGACCGTTGGAGATCATCACCTGACGCGCCCTGAAGCTGTAGAGGTAGCGGGCGATCCAGATGTGGAAGCTGCCCATATCCACGGTAAGCGTCACGTCGTTATTCACGATGTCCTGCATGGCGCGCACGATGCGCAGCGGGTGCAGGGCAAACTGGTTGAGCGAGGCGCCGCGGCGGTCGAGCAGATCGCGCTGATGCTGGCGATCGACCAGAATTTCGGAGGCCCGATGGCTCAGCTCGAGCTTACGATCGATGCGGTTAGCGAGCAGGTTCAGCGTTTCGGCGATGTCCCCCACCAGCTCCAGATCCGGCACGTAGTTCCGCTCTTCATAGGCAGGCAGCACATCGATGTGCACCAGCGTCGCGTCGCCGCTGTTCCACATGGACGGCTCGTACTCCACCGGGCTGTAGCCGATGCAGATAATCAGGTCCGCCAGATGCAGCAGCCGGTCGCCCGCCTGGTTATTGAACAGGCCGACGCGGCCGGCGAAGCGGGTGAAGTGTTCCTGGTTTACCGCCCCGGCGGCCTGATAGGTGCTGGTCACCGGAATGCGGCTTTTTTCCAGCAGCTTGCGCAGCGCGGCGCTGTTTGCGGGCTGGCTGGCCATCAGGCCGAGTAAAATGACCGGATTTTTGGCGTTTTCGATAAGCTTCGCCACGTCGTTAATCGCTGACTCCGGTGCCGGGCCCATCAGCGCCGGGCCGCTGGCGGGTAAAATGGCCCCCGTCGCGGGCTGGTCGACGATATCCTGCGGCAGGCTGACGAACGCGCCCCCCGGCCTGCCGTGCTCGGCGGCGCGAAACGCGTTGGAAACCACCTCGGCAATCGCGTCCGGTGAACTGACCTCCACGGCGTATTTGGTGACCGGGCTGAACATGGCGACGGTGTCCATGCTCTGGTGAACCAGTTTGGCTTTATCCGCCCGCTTCACCGCCCCGCCCAGCGCCACCACCGGGTCGCCTTCGCTGTTGGCGGTGGCAATGCCGGTGATCAGGTTGGAGCAGCCCGGCCCGGAGGTGACCAGCGCCACCCCGGCCTTGCCGGTCAGCCGCCCTACCGCCGCCGCCATAAACGCCGCGTTCGCTTCGTGGCGCACCGGAATAATCTCGATGGAGGAGTCCAGCAGGGAGTCAAAGACCTTGTCGATTTTCGCACCCGGGATCCCGAACACCTGCTTCACGCCCTGCGCTTCCAGCTGGCCGACAACCATATCGGCGCCGTGCGCCCACTGACGTGACTGTTTCTCACTGTTCACGGTAGTTCTCCTGTTAGTTTTCGACGGAACGGATCGCTGCATCAAGATTGCTGGGGTGAAGGTTGGCCTGTAAGAACGCGCTGTCGGCGGGCAGGTCAATCATCAGCTTGTGAATTTCGCCGAAGGTGAGCACGCCGCTCTCCAGCTGATAGTCGAGCAGATGGCCCCCGCCCTGACGGTCGTCGGTGATGAAATGCTCGTGATAGCCGGCCACGTTAATGCCCTGCATGTGCTGCGGCGTGCGGAACCCGACCAGCACCCCTTCGCGCTGGTTAAAGCGGAACACCGGCTGGTCGTCCAGCACGTCGGTCATCGCGCGGTACGGCGGCTTCTGGCGCGGTACGGTGCGGGTGTGGGCGTGGCGGAAGTTGCCGTCGATGCGCAGCGCGCAGAACAGGTTGTCGGAGGGGATCTGCTGGTCGATGACGTCGTGGATCTGCTGACGGCTGACCGGCGCATCGAAGGTTTTACGGTACTGCGGCTGGAACCAGGTCATCACCGCGAACGGCGTTTTCTGCTCCGGCTTCGCGGCCCGGGCGCTGCCGTCGGCGCGCAGCTGGTACACCTGGCTGCTGAAGGCAATCATTTCACCGTCCAGCTCGTTGAAGGTGCCCAGACCAAAATCACCGTGTGCCAGCAGATCGGCGATGGTGGTCTCTCCTTCGTACACGCCGCTTAGCAGGGCGCTCATTAGCGATGTCTGGTAGATCACGCTGTCAGGATGCTGGGCGGAGAACCCGCGCAGGGTCTCGCACAGGCTGGCCTCACAGTCGCAGGCAGATGAATGCATCATCGTGCTCGTCCTCTTCAACTTTATTTAGAAAGGTTAAATAAATGTTGACCCGATTCAGCAGAGAGTTCCAATATAGAAACCATGCTGGTTTGAGACGTTTTAGATATGGAACTTCGTTATCTGCGGTATTTTGTCGCGGTTGCACGCGAGCGACACTTCACCAGGGCGGCCGAAGCGCTGGGTATTTCACAGCCTCCACTGAGTCAGCAGATCAAACGGCTCGAAGAGGAAGTCGGCACGCCGCTGTTCAGACGCCTGACGCGGGGCGTGGAGCTGACCGAGGCGGGAGAAGCCTTCTACGAGGACGCCTGCAAGATCCTGGCTCTGAGCGACGCCGCGCTGGAAAAAGCCCGCGGCATCGCGCGCGGGCTGAACGGCAACCTGTCGATTGGCATTACCAGCTCCGACGCTTTTCATCCCAAAATTTTCGCGCTGATCCGCCAGTTTCAGGTGCAGAACATGGCGGTGCAGGTTCATCAGGTGGAAGCCAATATGTCGTCGCTGACGACGATGCTGGCGGAGGGTGAACTGGATATCGCCTTCGTGCGCCTGCCGTGCGAGAGCAGCAAGGCGTTCGAGTTAAAAATCCTCGACCGGGAGCCGATGGTGGTGGCGCTGCATCGCGAGCATCCGCTGGCGGCGTGTGATTCGCTGGCGTTAGAGCAGCTTCGGGATACGCCGGTGGTGCTGTTCCCGCAGGAGGTCGCGCCGGGGCTGTACGAACGGGTTCACGGCTGCTGCGAACGGGCCGGGATTGACGTGCAGCACGCGCTGCAGTCGTCTCAGCTTTCCTCCTCCCTGAGCATGGTTTCCGCTGGCGGCGGGTTCGCGCTGGTGCCCAAATCCATGGCGGCCATTTCACCGCCGAATGTCACCTATCACTCGCTGAGCTCGCCGGAGCTTTATACCGATATCGCGCTCTGCTGGCGGCGTTTTGAACGTTCGCGAACGGTGAAGCGGTTTTTGACGATGATGAGCGAGGGATAGCAGTTGTGCCCAGTGGGATTGGTTGGTGGTTTTTGTCGGCCGGGTAAGGCGAGGCCGCCACCCGGCAATACCCTTCTGGAAGCCGCCTCGCAAACCTGCAAGCAACCTGATGTAATTCAGGGGTATCCCTTTTCATCCCTTCTTCGCGGTCGTAAAGTGCCTGCGTTGCGGCACATCCGTAACCGGGCGTAGGAACCCGTTTAACATGACTCGGCAATTATTTTTGTCGCGACAGCGCTCATCCCGTTAAAATACGGTCGCGCTGGCGGAGCAACCGAAAGGTTGGCCGTTATGTCATGTGCGGTATTCCTACCTCCGTCAGCGCTACCACCCATGAGCGTAGGAACTTATGTGGTGGTCTGGAGTATGTTTAAAAAGGAAAATCACATGACAACTATCCCTTCCCTGTCTTACGCGCTTTCTGAGGAAAGTGCTGTTCATCACCTTATTCACCTGCAACTTCCCGATTCTGCTGATCTCTTTGAGTTGGCTGACGCCTGCACTGCGTATGTTAGCGTGCTGGTGGACACTGACAATACGGTGACGTTTGCCACACTCTGCAAGCGATTGCTGGCTGCGCTTAAGCGGCTGCGTGAGTGCTGTGACTTGGAGCTTCCGTCGTATCTGGTTGAACAGTTGATCGCAGGGGAAAAGATTACCTCCTGTGTGCCGGACTGCTGGCAAGAGACGACGCTACAGGTGGACTATGCCGTAGCGTTAACGCTGGCGGTAATGGGCGGGACATTGCCTGCGAGCGTGGCGAAAGAACTCACCGGGCTACTGCATGATATGGTCTGGCTGTTGGCAGAGTTTGTGAAGGAGCCTTATATCCAGGCACACTGAGGCGGGTGATGGGAGGCCGGAGTTCTGCTGGGTAAGAAGCGGGATTTCGGCCTTACGCTAACGTTGAATGTCTGCAAAGATCGATAAGCAGACATGAAGCATCCAAAGAAAAAATACTTTAAACTTATGATTAAGTTGAGAGCATCAGTTCAATCCTGATAATGTATTTTTACACACAAAAAAAACATTCGATTTAATAAGCTTTTAATCATTCACCCACAAGACTTAAGATATTTGCCTTACCATATAATCATATTTGTCTTGCAAGTGAGACTCTTTAAACGTTCCTTTTATCGCCTGTCTTAAAAACACTTCTAAATCTTTAGTATTTAAGATTAGAATCAAACCACTTTTATTTCTATTGGCAATATTAGAAATATGTCTGAAATATTGTGATTTTAGCTCATCACCTCTGTAAACAATAATACCAAAATGTCCGAATGTATCATTCAAGTAATATCCCAGCTGATGAAAATCATCCGCGCTCAAATCAGTGTAATTTTTACACTCCCAGACAATCTGAGTTGCTCCATATTTGGCCCTAATTACTTCCCAAAAGCCATCCGATGCTCTATTTGAAGCTACCCAGTCTCTAACGGAGGTGTTATCGTGAGAACGAGCCTGAGGTTGAACATTGGTCAATGTTCTGAAGAAACACAAACGAATAACATTGCCTACAATATCTTCAAAATCTTTGGCCGACTCCTTTCCTGTTGGCAAGGCCTTCAGCTTATCCAATGTATCTTCTAAGGCCATTTTATACTCATCAAGTTTAAAACTATCTGGTAAATCTTCTAATACACCTTCGTTTCTTAATGTTGTTTGTTCTTTCAAATCATTTAACAAAACAGCCCTTAAATTTAAAGCCTGATGATAAGTTGGATGGATGTAAAAGGTAGATGAGTGTTCAAAGGAAGGTTTTGAATTAGAGTCTTTACCCGAATCTTTATATTCAATTGTATTTTTACGCCTAATACCTAAAAAACCAATACCATAAAGTAATTCTATGAACCTAAATGGGGTCGAAAAGTCGTAGAACCATGATTTACAATATTTAGAAATAGCATCATTAACTAAAAGTTTCTGAATAAAATCCTCTATGGCGACCAATGTAAACTCATTGCCAAGACCAAAGAAATACTCTATTACCAAACTAATATTTGGATAATTCTCAGCATATTCATCGCCTAAATCCTTAAGTCGGCTGGTACTATATCTTTTCGCAGCATAGACCAAATCATCTTCAGTGATTGTTTTATTATTACGGCTTATTGCTGAATCAATTGAATAACTTGTAAGCATTAATACATCTCTAGGACGATGCTGACAGATCTGCATAACCCGCTCTATACTTTTGTCTTTATCACCATCAAAAAAATGTCCCCACGCTTCCCCTCCTAATTTAGGTTTGGCTGTGAAAGGTCTCACAAGTCTTCTCTCAACAAGTTCTGTAAGCTTTTCAGTTGTCCACTCAAGAAAAACAACTGATGTTTCTAATCTTGAAAATTCGTTATCACGTGCACGAATGCGATCGTAAATATTCTCTCTAATGAACACATATGGCTTAACATAAGGCGTAGATGCTATTAACCTAACTGTGGCATGCATCAAAGCCATTAGACATATTATAGCTGAGTCCGAACCATCCCATGATTCATCAAGTCTATCAATCAAAAGAATAAAATTATGATTAGCATTAAGTTCTAAACTATTAACTTCTTGGATTAATTTTTTACTCCTATTTATTTGTCGCAACCATAGTTTTTCATTTTCTTTAGTGTAGGCCTCAAAAATTTCCTCAACTAAATTTAGTACTCGCTGGTCAAAGTCACAATCCTCAATAAGACTTCTTTCTTTTCGTATAGACTCAGGGGCCTTAGAGAAATCGAATCCTAATTTTTCATTCCATGCTTTTATTACTTCATCAATTAATGCTCTTTCCATTGAATGCATCAATGATTTGAACGGCCGTTGGCGAGTATCAAGGAACTCTTCATGTTGTAAAGGCAGTCTTAGCAAATCAAAAATTTGAGGAACTATGGTAATAGATTTAGATATCCGCCTCTCAACTTCAATTGTAATTGCCGTTTTACCTGCACCACGTCTTCCAATAAAAAAACAACTAGTATTATCTACGTTTAATGCAGCTAGTGTCGCGGGAGTTGATACAAAAAGCTCCGTTGATTTCCTAATAATGTCATACTCGGCAAAGGACTGGCCAAGCTGTACCCTCTGTAAAGCATCTTTAGGTAATTGAACATTTCCCACAAGCCACCCTCCGTAACATTATTATGCTCTGAAATAGTTCGTTTCAATCATAGACGGCAAAGTTTCTTATAGCATTTCTCACTGATTCTTATGAAACTATTTTTAGATTCTCTAATCTTATATTTAACAAACCACACCTAACCAACTGATATTGTTGACTAATTTAACTGCATTACTTAAAGATACATCTCCGTTAAACTCATCTCAACATTGAACTTTAATCAGTTATGAGCCAATAGGATCATGACGTGCTCTCTTTCGAACTTTTTTATCAATGTCTGCTCCTGGCACAAAACAGACATTCATACTCACATCTATCCCCCCACCGCCACGCTCGCCGACAGCCCCGCAAAAAGCTCAACGCCCTCCGGCAACCTGTCGATATGAATGCGCACCGGTACGCGCTGCGCCAGCCGCACCCAGCTGAAGGTGGGCTCGACGTCGGGCAGACCCAGCCCGCCCGTCTCGTCATTGCTGTCCCCGATCCCATGCCCGATGCTCTCCACGTGACCAGTGATGACCGGCTCGTATCCCATCAGCACAACCTGCGCGGCATCCCCGACGCGAATATGGCGCAGCTTGGTCTCCTCAAAGTACCCCACCACCCAGAAGCTGTGCGCATCGACGATGGCGACCTTCGTCTCCCCCGCCGTCGCGTAGTCTCCGGGGCGAAGCCGCAGGTGGGTGACGTACCCCGACACCGGCGCGCGCACGGTGGCGTGCGCCAGATTCAGCTCTGCCAGATCCAGCTCGGCCAGCGCGCCGTGATAATTGGCCGCCGCGACGTTCGCCGCGCTGCCGGTTTGCTGTAAATCCTCGCTGGAGATGGCGTTTTTAATCAGCGTACGGCGATGGGCCGCGTCCTGGCGCATCAGCATCTCATGGCGTTTCGACTCGACGTCCGCCTGCGCGCTGACCACCGCCAGCTTAAGCCAGCGCGGATCGATGACGTAAAGCACATCGCCCCGGTTCACCCACTGGTTGTCCCGCACGGCCACGCTGATGACCGGCCCGGAGACGTCCGGCGCAATCTGCACCACGTCCGCCCGCACGCGGCCGTCCCGGGTCCACGGCGTTTGTGCGTAGTGTTTCCACATCATAAAGGCCAGAAGCGTGGCCGCCGCGACGACGCTCAACGTCAGCGCATAGCGAGCCAGTAAAGAGAGCAGTGATTTCATGACAATAACCCCAACGCGGTCAGGCCCTGCATCAGCAGGAAAAAGGTGACAATCCAGGTTGAAACATCCATCAGCGGGCGAAACGGCAAGCGCCGGTAGAGCCTGCTGAGAGAGAAAAGCGCGACGAGGCCCAGCGTGCAGACCAGCGCCGCGAGGGCGACCGTCAGCAGCCCCGGAATAAAAACCCCGCCGAGATTGAGATCGTTAACCATGGTCTGGCCCCCGTAATGCACAGTGCAGATCCACCAGCCTGAAGACAAACTGGCGCGAGTGTTCATCTGCCTCAGGCAGATGGCGCTCGATAAGGGCGGCAATGCGTTCGCGCAAGGCGTTGCGGTCCGCGGCGTTTAACCGATGAAAAAGCGCGTCAACCTCCCTGCCGGACGGTGTGCTACTGCGGCGTAAATGCATGACCGACAGCCCCAGACGCAGCGCGTGCAGCAGCCGATCGAGCGCCTGCTCCGGCGCGCGCGCGCTGCGCTGCAGGCGCGGCAGCAACAGGGCGGTCCGGTCCATCATCAGGTTGATCCACTGCGTTTCATCAACCCGCAGCGTGCCCTTCACGCTGCGGCGAATGTCGCGCTGGCAGAGGTTCAGCAGACGCGTGATGGCGCCATCCGCCTGCACGGTTTGCAGCAGGCTCATGCTGATGACGGCAAAGCCGGTCGCGGCAAAGAGCGCGATGGCGGTGTTGACCGCAACGGCGAAGTCTCCGCTGTAGTGCGCCCCCAGCTCGCACAGAATGGGCAGCGTCAGGGTGATCCCCATCGCCATAAACGTGGTGGGCGGGCGCGCCTGAAGCGACCCGGCCAGCAGATACGCCGGGGCAAGCACCGCCACCAGCACCGGGAAATTGCTTACCAGCGGGAGCAGCGCAAAGCTGTAGAACAGGCTAATGACCACGCCCCAGAACGAGCCAATGATGTATTTCACGATGTGCGGCGCCGGGGTATCGAAGCTGCCAAACAGCGTGCAGCAGACCCCCAGAATAGACACCGCCGTGCCGCCATCCGACCACGCCGAGAAGATCCAGACCAGACAGCCGCTCAGGATGATGGCGAAAGCCCCCATCGCCGTGCGGGCGGCGGTAAGAGGATCGCGGTGGAAAACGTAGCCTTTCGCCGCGCGGGTTCGCATCTCCCCAAATACGGGTTTTGCACGGTGGATGGCCCCGGAAAGACGTTTGCACTGCTGCAGAAGCGCGACCGCCTCCGAGAGGTAGCGGATAAAGCTGACCTGCAGCGCGTCGTCAAACGTCTGCGCCTGCGCGGCATACCGATCGATGAGAAGCACACAGCGGAGCCGCAGCGACTCTGCCGTACTGCTGGTACCAGCGCCTTCAGCGGCCAGCCAGGCCTGAACGTCGCCCAGCAATGCCAGCACGTCGGCGGGCAGGGTTTCGATCGCTGGCAGGCGATCGTGCAGTTCACAGTTGACGATAACCAGCCGCGCCAGCCGGTCGTGGATCGCTTTTCTGGCCTGCCGCACCGGAGCTGAAAGGGCAAAATCATAGGGAATATGGTGGCTGATGCCCTGCAGGAACTGCAGCGCCAGGGCCAGATGCAGGGGGCCGGAAGCCGCGTCGGGTTTGCCCGCTAAGGTGTCCGCCACCCGCCCGCGCGCGGCCTCTAGCGTCTGGGATAGCTTAGCGTTGAACTGGCCTGATACGCGCGCGGGCAGCACGTAGCGGTGGATCAGCGCCGCGCAGAAAATCCCAATGGCGATCTCCTGCACGCGGACAATGGCGACGTTAAAGATGCCGCCGGGATCGGACACCGCAGGAAAACCAATCAGGCTCGCGGTGTAGCCCGCCAGCACAAAGGCGTAAGCCCGGGGCGTGCGTTCCAGCAGGGAGAGCCACAGGCAGAATACGATCCAGCCCGTCAGCACCACGCTGCACAGGACTGGCGTATTCGCGAAGGCAGGCACAATCACAACGGTCGCGCTGGCACCCGCCACGGTACCGGCCAGCCGGTAGAGGCTTCTGCTCAGCGATGCCCCGACCGACGTCTGCGACACGATGTAAACCGTAATAATGGCCCACGAGGGGCGCTCAAGACCGATCGACAGCGCGAGGTAATAAGCCAGCATCGCCGCGGCAAAACTCTTCGCGGAATAGATCAGCGCGCCCGCATCGTTTCGCAGCGCGGCGGGGATGTGCACGTGAAGTGAGAAGATTTTATTCATGCCGGGATTATTACCGGCTTGCAGACCCGCTTAAATACTCTATTCTGTCAAAAAATACCTAAATGTTGCCATAATCGTGAAGCCTCAACCTGCTACTACGCTGTATGACCCCGACTCTACCGCCAGCCCGGCGGTGGCGCGTCATCTGGACTTCATGGACTACGCCGCGGAAGTGCCGGTGCATACCCACCGCAAGGGGCAGCTGATTATTGCCCGATACGGCGCGGTTAGCTGTTACGCGGAGAATGACATCTGGATCGTGCCGCCGGACTGCGCCGTCTGGATCCCCGGCGGGATCCCGCACAGCGCCAAAGCGACCTGGAACGCGCATCTCAACTATCTGTTTATTGAGCCCGGCGCGGCGGCGCTGCCGGAAAAATGCTGCACGCTGGCGATCTCGCCGCTGATTAAGGAGCTGGTCGAACGTCTGACGCGCGAAAGCGTGGATTATCCCGCCGACGGGCACGTCGCGAGGCTGACCCGGGTCACGCTGGACGAGCTCGCCAGCATGCCGCAGCAGAGGCTAAGCCTGCCGGTCTCAACCAATCCGAAAATTCGCGCCATGGCGGACGCGCTGGTCAGCCGCCCTGAGGACAGAAGCACCCTGAAGGAGTGGGCGAAACGGCTCGCCCTCAGCGAGCGCTCGTTTGCCCGCCTGATGCAGCGCGAAACCGGGCTGAGCTTCGGGCGATGGCGCCAGCAGCTGCATTTGATTATTGCCCTGCGGGAGCTGGCAAGCGGCGTGCCCGTCCAGAACGTGGCAGCAACGCTCGGGTATGAATCCGTGAATGCGTTTATCACTATGTTCCGAAAAGCGATGGGCAGCACGCCCGCCCACTACTTTGCCGAACGGAAAAACAGCGGCCGTTAGCCCGGCCCCTCGCTCCCCGCCGCCAGCAGCGGTACCACCACGTCGCTGATGGGCACCGCAATCCCGTGCTTGCGGCCGTAGCGCTGGATCACGCCGTTGCGGATATCCCACTCCATCGGGCGATCGGCCTGACGGTCGGCCAGGATCGAGGTACCCAGGTCCTCAGGAGCACGCTGGAAGTTCGCCAGGATCTCCTGCGCTACGTCATCGTCCAGCTTCGCCCCTTCGGCGCGGGCAACGGCAAGCCCCTCGCGCAGGTAGGCCAGCGCAAGCTCGCTGATATCCTCGCGCCTGAACATCCCGGCGCGGCGGTTGGAAAGCACCATCAGCCCGGCGACCGCGTTTTGCAGAAGCTTGCGCCAGGCGACGGTGGCGAAATCTGCCGAGAGCTCAACCGCGCAGCGCGTACCGCGAAGCGCCTCCACCACCCGCTGCGCCTGGGGCACGTCCGGCAGCGTCAGGCGCGGCTTCGCCCGCAGCCACACGGAGGCATCCGGCTCGCGCTGGGCCGGGAACCACACCACCGATGGCAGCACCGTCGCGCCGTTTACCCACGGCTCAAGCTGGGCTTTTTGCTCCACGCCGTTTTGCAGCGCGCAGACCACGGTGTTTTCATCGCACAGGGCCCGCAGCCACCCGGCGCTGTCGGCATTTTGCGTCGTTTTTACCGCCACAAAAACGAGATCGACGGGGCGCGTGATGACGGCCGGATCGGTTAATACCGGACCGGGCACCACCGTTTCCCCCTCGTCATGGCGCAGGCGTAATTCCGGATGCGCGGTGCGCCCGCACAGCAGCGGCGTGCGCCCGGCGTCATGCAGCACCGCTGCGATGGTGGTCCCAATTGCGCCAGGCCCAATCAGCGCAATCACTGGATTGTCAGACATGGTTAACTCCCCTTTTCGCTAAGCCTGCTAACAGTTATACCATCCTGAAAAGTGAGCGCCACGTCGTTGTCTATACTCAACACACAACAGACAACGGAGTGCGCCATGCCTTTACCCGATTTCAAGTCCTCTGAACCCTTCACCCTCGGCATCGAACTCGAACTGCAGGTGGTTAACCCGCCGGGCTACGATCTGAGCCAGGACTCCTCCGCGCTTATCGCCGCCGTCAAAGACGACATCAAAGGCGGCGAGGTCAAACACGACATCACCGAAAGCATGCTCGAAATCGCCACCGGCGTATGCCAGAACATCGACCAGGCGGCGGCGCAGTTCTCGGTGATGCAGCAGAGCATCCTGCGCGCGGCGGCGGAGCAGCATATCCAGATCTGCGGCGGCGGGACGCACCCGTTCCAGAAGTGGCAGCGTCAGGAGGTGTGCGACGACGAGCGCTATAACGTCACGCTGGAGCGCTTTGGCTACCTGATTTTGCAGGCGACGGTATTCGGCCAGCACGTGCACGTCGGCTGCCGGACCGGGGACGACGCAATTTACCTGCTGCACGGCCTGTCGCGCTTCGTGCCGCACTTTATCGCCCTGGCGGCCGCCTCGCCGTATATGCAGGGCACGGACACGAAGTTCTCCTCGTCGCGGCTCAACATCTTCTCGGGATTTCCGGATAACGGCCAGATGCCGTGGGTCAACAGCTGGCAAGAGTTCGAGGGGCTGTTCCGCCGCCTGAGTTCCACCAGCATGATCGACAGCATTAAGGATCTGCACTGGGACATCCGCCCCAGCCCGCACTTCGGCACCGTCGAGGTGCGAGTGATGGATACGCCGCTGACGCTCGGCCACGCGATTAACATCGCCGGGCTTATCCAGGCGACCTCGCACTGGCTGCTGACCGCGCGGCCCTATAAGCATCAGGAAAAAGATTTTCTGCTGTACCGCTTTAACCGTTTTCAGGCCTGTCGCTACGGGCTGGAGGGGATCCTGACGGACGTGCACACCGGCGAGCACAAAACCGTGGCGGAAGACATTGCGTGGCTGCTGGAGCAGGTTGCGCCGTCGGCCGAGAAGCTCGGCGCAACGAGCGCAATCAATGAAATTGCCCTGCTGTTAAAGCAGGGCAAGAGCGAGGCGCAGCGCATGCGGGAGTTTATCGCCGACGGTGGCTCGCTGATTTCTCTGGTTCAGAAGCACTGCGAGCTGTGGGCGACGAGTCCGTAAGTCCGTGGCCCCACTCGCGCAGGCGCTGGAACAGCACGAACAGCGCGGGGATAAACACAATCCCCACCACGGTCGCCACCAGCATGCCGCTGAACACCGTGGTGCCGATGATGCGGCGGCTCTGGGCACCCGCCCCGGTCGCCAGCATCATGGGCAATACGCCGATAATGAACGACACGGCGGTCATCATCACCGCGCGGAAGCGGCGCGATGCCCCTTCCCGCGCGGCATCGACAATCGCCATTCCGTCCATGCGCCGCGCGCGGGCGAACTCCACGATCAGGATCGCGTTCTTGGCGGCAAGGGCTATCAACAGCACCAGACCAATCTGCACGTACACGTCGTTGGCGTAGCCCGCCAACCACAGCCAGACCAGCGCCCCGCCGATGGCGAAAAGCACCGAGAGCATCACGCTCGCCGGGAGCGTCCAGCTCTCGTACTGGGCAACGAGGAACAGCCACGCCATCACCACCGCCGCCAGCACGATCCACATCGCCTGATTGCCGGTCTGCTGCTCCTGATACGACATGCCGCTCCAGGCATAGTCGTACCCGGCTGGCAAGTTTTCCGCCAGAATCTCGCCCATCGCCGCCATCGCGGTGCTGCTGCTCACTCCTTCCGCCGCCGAACCGCTCACCGACACGGACGGGAACTGGTTGTACTGCTGCAGGAACGGCGCGCCGACGGTCGGCGTAATGGTGACGAGGTTGCTCAGGCGCACCCGCTCGCCGCTGTTGCTGCGCACGAACAGCTCGCCGATCTGCTCGGCGCGCTCGCGCCACTGCATCTCGTTCTGCATCACTACGTGGTAGACGCGGTTGTTGACGCTGAAATCCCCGGCGCGCGTGCCGCCAAAGGCGGTTTGCAGGCTGCTGAAGATGCGCGACACCGGCACGTCGAGGCGCGCGGCGCGCTCGCGGTCAACGGTCAGCGTCAGCTGCGGCACGTTGCTGCTCCAGGTGGTGAACACGCGACTCAGCTGCGGATGCTGGCTGGCTTTCGCCAGCACTTCACGCGTCACGCGCTCCAGCTCTGCCGGGCTCTGCCCCGCCTGCGCCTGTATGCGCAGGTCGAAGCCGGAGGCGTTGCCCAGCCCCGGCAGCGTCGGCGGCGCGAAGGTCATGATGGTCGCTTCCGGCAGGGCCAGCAGCTGGCGCTGCAGGGTACCCATCACCTCATCCAGCGGCGGACGCTCGCTCCAGTCTTTGAGCATGATGGAGATAAACCCGCCGTTGGAGGCGCTGGTGCCGTTGAGAATGTTAAATCCGGAGACCTGAATCACGTCTTCAACCGCCGGATTTTTAGCGATGAGTTCGCGTGCCGTGTTCATCACCGCTTCGGTGCGCTCCAGCGAGGCCGCCTCCGGCAGCTGAACGCTGGCAAAGAAGTAGCCCTGATCCTCCTGCGGCAGGAAGCTTTTAGGCATCGACGTAAAGCTGAACGCCACCACGACCGCCGCGCCTGCGGTGGCCAGCAGCGCCAGCCACGGGCGAAGGTTGAAGATAGTCACGATGCGGGTGTAGACGCCACGCGTGGCCTCCAGCCCCCGGTTGAACCCACGGAAAATCGCCGCGGGCTGCGCCGGGCGCGGACGCAGCAGCATCGCGCACAGGGCGGGCGTCAGGGTCAGCGCCACCAGGCTTGAGAGCGTCACGGCCGTCGAGAGCGTCACCGCAAACTGGCGGTACAGCTCGCCGACGATCCCCGGCAGGAGCGCTACCGGCACAAACACCGCCAGCAGCACCAGCGTCGTGGCGATGACCGGCCCGGCGATCTGGCGCAGCGCCAGCGCGGTCGCCGCCGTGCGGCTCTGCCCTTCCGCCATCAGCGTTTCGACGCTCTCCACCACCACGATGGCGTCATCCACCACCATGGTCAGCGCCAGAATAATGGCAAACAGGCTGAGGGTGTTGGCGGAGTAGCCGAGCGTGTAGAGCACAGCGAAGGTGCCCACCAGCGATACCGGAATGGCGAGCGCGACAATCAGCGTCGCGCGCCAGCTTTGCAGGAACAGGGAAACGACCACCACAACCGCCAGTAGGGTGAGCGCCAGCGAGACGCCGATCTCTTTAATCGTGGCCGCAACAAATGAGGTGGTGTCGAATTTCACCTCGTAGACCAGGTCGTCCGGGAAGCGCGTCGAGAGGCGTTCCAGCTCCGCGCGCACCGCGTCGGCCACGCGCAGGGCGTTGGCGGACGGCGTCGGGTAGATGCCGAGATAGGCGGAGTCGTGCCCGTTCAGCTGCGCGCCGGAGCTGTAGCTTCGCGAGCCGAGCTCGATGGTTGCGACGTCCTTCAGACGCACCAGCTGGCCCATCTCGCCCGCGCGGATGATGATATCGGCAAAGTCTTCGGCCTGGCTTAAGCGTCCCAGCCCGTTGATGGTCAGAGTCTGCTGCTGGCCGTTAAACACCGGCGGCGTGCCGACCTGGCCTGCCGCCCCCTGCACGTTCTGCTCGCGCAGCGCCTGCGCCACGTCGTCGGTAGTGACGTTCAGGGCGTTCATGCGGTCCGGACGCAGCCAGATGCGCATACTGTAGTCGCGCGCGCCAAACATCTGCACCTGCCCTACGCCCGGCAGGCGGGACAGCGCCTCGCGCACCTGGGTGCTGGCGTAGTTGCTGACGAACAGCGGCGTATGGATGTTGTTCGGTGAGTAAAGACTTACCCCCATCATCAGGTTGGTGGCGCGCTTGCGCACCTGCACGCCGTTTTGCTGCGCTTCGGTCGGGAGCTGCGCCACGGCCTGCGCCACGCGGTTTTGCACGTCGATGGCGGCGAGGTCCGGATCGGTGCCCGCCGCAAAGGTAATGTTCAGGCTGTACGAGCCTTCGTCCGAGCTGGTGGACTCCATGTAGAGCATGTGATCCACGCCGTTCAGCTGGGTCTCCAGCGGCGTGGCGATAGCCTCCGCCACGTCAGCCGAGCTGGCGCCCGGCCAGCTGGCAGACACATTCACCACCGGCGGCGCGATCTGCGGGTACTGCTCCACCGGGATAATCCTCAGCGCAATGGCCCCCACCAGGGAGATGACCAGCGCAATCACCATCGCGAAGCGCGGGCGTTTGATGAAAAACGTCAGCATGATGGCTCCTTAATTCAGTATCTGGACGGCAGCGCCTGGCTGCACGCGCTGCGCGCCGTCAGTAATCGCTCGCTCACCGGACTTCACGCCGGAGGTGATCCGGAACTGCTGGCCGATCTGTCCGGCGATCTTCAGCGGCCGCATTTCGGCTTTTCCGTCGGCGTTAACCACCCAGGCAAAGAACCCGTCGCCGTTCTGCTGGACCGCCGCCGCGGGTAGGGTCAGAACCGACAGCTCGCTGGCCGGGCGCAGCGTCACGTTCACGCTGCCGCCGGGCAACAGCTGATGGCGCGGGTTGGCAAACTCGGCGCGCAGCATCACGCTGGCGGTGCGCGGATCGATGCGGTTGTCCACTGAGGTGAGCTCGCCGCTGACGCGCTGGCCGTTGCTGTCAATGAACGCCTGCCAGGCCTGCTTCATGGCGCTGATATCCGCATGCTGTCCGGCTTTGGTGGCAAATGCGCCCTCTTCCAGAGCAAAGGCGATGCGAATGGGATCGAGCTGCACCACCTCCACCAGCACGCCGCTGGCAGGGTTGACCAGGCTGCCGACGTGGAACCGGCTGTGCCCCACGCGACCGTCGATCGGCGAGGTGATGCGGGTGTAGTTCAGAGTGACATTACGGGTTTCGAGCCGGGCTTTTGCCTGCTCCAGCGCGGCGCTCGCCACGTCCCGCTGCATGCGGGCGTTGTCCACGTCGTGACGGCTGATGGCGTTGCTGCTGCCCAGGCTTTCAAAGCGGGAAAGCTGCTGCTGCGCCTGGCGCAGCGTGGCTTCGGCGCTTCTTACCTCGGCCTGCGCCAGGCGCAGGGCGGCGCGCGGCTCGGCGTCGTCCAGCTCGAACAGCAGGTCGCCTTTTTTCACGTACTGCCCGTCGCGGAAGTGGATTTTGGCGATCGCGCCTTCGGTACGCGCGCGCAGCTCAACGGTGTGGATGGCTTCGATGCGGCCAGGGATCTGGCGCTCGGCGGCGTGGGCGGTCTGCTCCACGGTGGCGACGCGAACGGGGATGGCGGCGGCGAATACGGGTTGCAGGGTGCAGGCGAGAAGTGCGAACAGGAGTGGGAGTTTCATGGGAGTACCTCAGCGTTGTTTCTCCCCTCACCCGGCCCTCTCCCACAGGGAGAGGGAGGTCAGAGTCCCCTCTCCCTGTGGGAGAGGGTTAGGGTGAGGGCAAAAGGTTATGCAGCCTGACGGAACCTGCGGGTCAGTCGCTTCTCGACTTCGACGACGAAGAACATTACGCCCGCCACCGCCAGAGTCACAAACCAGTAGCGCAGCGGCAGGGCTTCGGTGCCGAACAACATCTGCATAAACGGCAGGTAGATAATCGCCGCCTGGAGCAGGAACAGCACGCCCGTCACCAGCCAGATCCCTTTGTTCGCCAGCAGGCCGCGGTTCAGGGAGAACCCTTCGGTGTTGCGGCAGTTAATCATGTACACCCACTGGGCGCAGACCAGCATCTGCAGCAGCACGGTGCGGATGAACTCCGCGCTGTGGCCGCGCGGGGCCAGCCAGGCTTCCAGCGCAAAGGCGGCGATGGCAATCATGGTGCCGACGAAGGCCACGCGCCACACGGCGTAGGCGTCCATCACGTGCTGCCCGGTCTGACGCGGCGGACGGCGCATGATGTTGCGCTCCGCGGCCTCAAAGGCCAGGCCGAAGGAGAGCGTGGCGGAGGTGGCCATGTTCATCCACAGAATCAGCACCGGCGTCAGCGGAATGATGTTCCCCGCCAGCAGCGCAATCACAATCAGCAGACCCTGCGCGAGGTTGGTCGGCATGATGAACAGGATGGTCTTCTTCAGGTTGTCGTAAACGCGACGCCCCTCTTTCACCGCGCTGGCGATGGTGGCGAAGTTATCGTCCGTCAGGACCATGTCCGCCGCCTCTTTGGTCACTTCCGTGCCCTTGATGCCCATCGCGATGCCGACGTCAGCCTGACGCAGCGCCGGGGCATCGTTCACGCCGTCACCGGTCATGCCGACGATTTCGCCCTTGTCCTGCAGCGCTTTCACCAGGCGCAGCTTATGCTCCGGGCTGGTACGGGCGAAGATGTCATACTTCACCGCCGCTTCCGCCAGCGCGGCGTCGTCCATTTTCTCCAGCTCGTAGCCGGTGACCGCCTGCTCGCTGTTGGTGATCCCCAGCATCTGGCCGATGCTCATCGCCGTCTGCGGGTGATCCCCGGTGATCATCTTCACGCGGATCCCCGCCTGCTGGCAGGCGTTAATCGCATCAATGGCTTCCGGACGCGGCGGATCCATCATCCCGGCGATACCGAGGAAGATCAGGCCGTGGCTCAGGTCGTCGTGCGTCAGTTCCTGCTCACCGTTCGCCGGCTTGAACGCCGCGGCGACCATGCGCAGCCCCTGACGCGCATAGCGCTCCATCTCGCTTTCCCAGTACGCGCGGTTGAAGGCTTCCACGCCGTTGCGGGTCTGCTGCTCGGTGCACAGGGAGAAAATCACGTCCGGCGCGCCGGTGATCAGGATCTGCTCCTCACCGCCAATCTGATAGTGGGTGCTCATGTACTTATACTGCGAGTCGAACGGGATCTTGTTAACCAGCGTGGTCATGACCGGCTCAAGGCTGGCCTTCGCCGCCAGCACCTTCAGCGCGCCCTCGGTCGGACCACCGGTGATGCCCCACAGGCCGCGCTCGTCCTGAATCAGCTGGCTGTCGTTACACAGGTCGATGGTGCGCAGGTACTGCTCCAGCACGGTGCCCGGCTGGATGTGGACCGGCTCGTCGCTGCCTTCCAGGTAGATATTGCCTACCGGCTCGTAGCTGTTGCCGTCCACGCGGTAGCAGGCGTCAGCGGTGATAATGGCTTTGACCGTCATCTCGTTCATGGTCAGGGTGCCGGTTTTATCCGAGCAGACCACGGTCATCGCGCCCAGGGTTTCAACCGTCGGCAGCTTGCGGATAATTGCCCGCTTGCGCGCCATCGCCTGCACGCCCAGGGAGAGGATGATGGAGATAATCGCCGGCAGGCCTTCCGGCACGGAGGCCACCGCCAGGCTAATCAGGGAGAGCAGCAGCTCGCCCATCGGGATCTCGCGGAACGCCAGGCTGAAGACAAACAGCGCGGCCATCATCGCCAGGATAATGGCGAAGATCGCTTTACCCAGCTTGTCCATCTGCACCAGCAGCGGCGTGCGGTGCTTTTCGATGCCCGCCATCATCTGGTTGATATGGCCAAGCTCCGTATCCTTACCGGTCGCGGTGACCACGCCTACGCCGCCGCCCGCGCTTACGGTCGTCCCGGAGAAGACCATATTGGTCCGATCGCCCAGCGGCAGTTCACCGCTCAGCGGATTAACGTGTTTATCCACCACGGTGGATTCACCGGTCAGAATCGCCTCTTCCACGCGTAAATTATGCGCTTCGATTAAACGCATATCCGCCGGAATACGATCTCCCGCGCGTAATACAATAATATCGCCCGGGACTATTTCAGTTGTGGGTATCGTTTCGTGGTTGCCGTTACGAATAACGCGCGCCTCGCTGGAGAGCATATTGCGAATACTCTTCAGGGATTTTTCCGCGTTGCTTTCCTGGATATGACCAATTAAAGCATTGATTACCGCCACGCCCAGAATAACCAGCGTATCAACCCAGTGGCCCATGATTGCCGTTAATACGGCGGCGGCCAGCAGGACATAAATCAGGACATCATTAAAATGGGCCAAAAAACGCAGCCAGGCAGGCTTGCCTTTTTTCTCCGGCAGCGCATTGGGGCCATGTTTTTGCAGACGCGCCTGCGCCTCTGCACGGTCCAGACCGCTGGCCTGGCTCTTCATGTGAGCAAGCACCTGCTCTGTGGTCTGCTGATATGCCAGCCCGCCGGAAGGCGGCACGTTTGGGGATAATTTTTTCTCGGTCATCGTATTTTTCCTTCAATATCCGGTGAAAAGAAGCCTGAATTCCTTTCGGGCATAAATAAATTCATTTTAAAGTCTTGCGGGTAAAATTGATCTACCGCAATATAATGACTTCTCGGTTATTCAAAACTGCTTAAAACTATTTTGATGAGCCAATTTTTACAAAATATTTCTAAACCAAATCTAAACGAGGAGGATCCATGTTTGGTATTTATCGCGGGCGTCGCCTGGCGTTATACATTATCGCAGCCATTGTTATTGCCACGTTAATTGGTTATAGCACTTATACATTTGTAAAATTATTTTCTTAACGCAGACATTTATTGACACAACACGATATTAATTTAATTGCCTGCAGAATATTATTTTATTTCTACGATTAACGCGCAGATAACGGTGTTTATTTTTCCGAAATCGGATGGGCGGGTTTATATTGCTTTACGTTCCGGGATGCCGGACAATGACATTTTTAACTGACGATTAACATTACGATGAAACACCCGTTAGAATCGCTGCTTACGGCAGGCGGCATTTTATTGCTGGCCCTGCTCTCCTGCCTGCTGTTACCCGCGCCGTCGCTGGGTCTGGTGCTGGCGCAGAAGCTGGTTCAGACCTTTCATATGGTCGATCTGAACCAGCTTTACACCATTCTGTTCTGCGTGTGGTTTTTACTGCTGGGTGCCATCGAATTCTTCGTCCTGCGTTTCGTCTGGCGCCGCTGGTTTTCACTGGCGTCGTAAGCCAATAAAAAAGCCGGGTGGCGACTTCGCCTGACCCGGCTTGTTTTGGTTTGCGTTCAATGCGTCCGACTGTGGTTCTCCTTGCGGTACGCACCAGGCGGCTGGTTGAACGTGCGGGTGAAGATACGGGTAAACGTCTGCTGCGAGTCAAACCCGTAACGCAGGCAGATGTCGTACACCCGGGCGTCGGATTCACGCAGATCGCGCGCCGCCAGCAGCAGCTTGCGTTCACGGATATAACGCCCCAGACTCTCCCCTTTGTACTGCATAAACAGCCGCTGCAGGTGCCACTTCGAGTAACCCGCGTGGCGGGCAATCTCTTCTATACGTAATGGCTGGTGCAGATTGTCGTCGATCCATTCGACGATAGTGTCGATGACTTGAGCGGAAATGGTCATGCTGCTGTCCCCCTCTGCTTCTCGCTTAAACATTATTCCCACCACGCGCGAAAGGTTTGCGTGGCGTCATTCACCCGGACGGGCTCGCCCAGCGCCGGCGTCAGTAGCCGATAATTTTTATCCTTGCTGGCTTTAGCCAGCTGGATCAGCGGATCGTTCCACGTATGTTTCGCCAGCACGAAGCGTCCGTTATGCCCGGGCACCACGGCTTTCGCGTTCAGATCCACCGAGGCCTGCGCCGTTTCCTCCGGGAGCATGTGGATGTACTTCCAGTCCTGGTCGTACTGGCCGTTTTCCATGATGGCGACATCCACGCCATCAAACTGCTCGCCGATGGCCTTAAAGTGCGGGCCGTAGCCGGAATCCCCGCTGTAATAAACCTTCTGCTCTGGCGTGACGAACATAAAGCTGCCCCACAGGGTTCGATCGCGCTTGATGCCGCGCCCGGAGAAGTGGCGCGCCGGCAGAACGTGCACCGTCAGTTCATCGCTGATGCGTACCGACTGGTTCCAGTCGCGCTCGGCAATAATCTCAGGCTTCATCCTCCAGTAGCGAAGATGGGATCCCACGCCCAGCGGCGTCACCACGCGCTTCACCTTCGGCAGTAGCGCCCTGATGGTGGCGTAATCCAGATGATCGTAGTGATCGTGCGAGATAATCAGCAGGTCGATTTCCGGCATGCTTTCAGCGCGCCACGGATACTCCCCGGCAAAGGCTTTATTCAGAAACGAGAACGGCGCGGCATAGTTGCTGAGCACCGGGTCAATCAGGATGCGTTTGCCCGCGAGCTGCAGGTACCAGGAGGAGTGACCAAGCCACACCAGGGTGTCCTGCTCCAGCGGCAGGCTCGCAAGATCGGTTTTCACCAGCGGCAGCGGCTGGGCCGGGCGCGCGTTTTCGGTTTTTTTGGTCAGAAAATCCCACGTCGCGACCAGCATGTTTTTGTCGCCGTTATAGCCCGGCGTTGGCAGCGTATTGTGGAATTTCCCGTCGCGATACTGGGGAGAGGCCTCCACTTCAGTGAGCTGCTCACCCTGCGGCGGCTGGCCGAATCCGGCATTCAGTACAAACGGTAAACTCGCAGCTGAAGCAATAATCATGATTAACACCACGCAGATGAAGAGAGGTTTGTTCATATCCAGACCCGAAAACGCGCCCCATCCGATAGTTTGCGCGGGGTAAACTTGATTATGAGTGAGTAAGCACTCATTATAGATATGATGATAAAGTCGTCAAGACGTTTTCGATCTTTGACATTCCGCGTTGCAGCGTGTCAAAGCACGTGTTTCAATCAGGGTTTTTATAATTGACAGGGGGAAAAATTTAGTGGCACGTCCGAAGAGTGAAGATAAAAAACAGGCCTTACTGGAAGCCGCAACGGTGGCGTTCGCACAGTCAGGTATTGCCGCCTCAACGTCGTTAATCGCCCGTAACGCGGGCGTCGCCGAAGGGACCCTCGCTACTTTCCCACTAAAGACGATCTGCTGAATGCCCTCTATCTGCACCTGAAGCAGGATCTCTGCCAGGCCATGCTGGCAAACCTCGATCGCACCATCACGCTGCCCAAAGAACATACCCGCAATATCTGGAACAGCTACGTGGACTGGGGTATTCGTAACCCCGTTTCTCATGCGGCGATCCGCCAGATCGGCGTCAGTGAAAAGCTGAGCGCCGAAACGGAACAGGCGGTGAAAGAGATGTTCCCGGAACTCCATGAGCTGTGCCGCCGCTCGGTGCGTCAGGTGTTTATGTCAGATGAATTTAAAACGTTTGGCGATGCGCTTTTCCTATCGCTGGCCGAATCTACGATGGAATTTGCCACTCGCGACCCTTCCCGTGCCGTTGATTTTAAAGCGCTCGGCTTTGAGGTGATGTGGCGCGGGCTTGCCCAGGAAGAGAACGATGGACAGTAAAGCATTGCAGGAGCATGCAAAACGCGTGGCGCTGGAGCTGCCGTTCACCGAACACTGCTGGCCGTTCGGCCCCGAGTACGACGTGTTTAAGGTGGGCGGGAAAATTTTTATGCTGATGGCCACCGTACGTGGACGACCGCACGTCAGCCTCAAGTCAGACCCAGAAAAATCCTTGTTAAATCAGCAAATTTATCGCGGCGTTGAGCCGGGCTATCACCTCAATAAAAAACACTGGATTTCGCTTTACGGCACTGACGACATCACACCTGAACTGGTCGCCGACCTGATAGCGGATTCGTGGAATCTGGTGGTCGATAAGCTGCCGAAAAAAGACCAGAAGTGGATCCGGCCGGTCTGATTGTTCGTCTGAGACGAACAGATTAAGCGCTCGAATTGCACTTATCTTTTTCCGCGTCCCGCTGTAATCTGCTTTCCTTTCGCGCCCGCGAGCGGGCGAATTTCATCACCAGGAGTTGTTATGGATATCATTTCTGTCGCCCTGAAACGCCACTCTACCAAGGCGTTCGACCCAGCCAAAAAACTGACCGCAGAAGAAGCGGAGAAAATCAAAACCCTGCTGCAGTACAGCCCGTCCAGCACCAACTCCCAGCCGTGGCACTTCATTGTAGCCAGCACCGAGGAAGGAAAAGCGCGCGTGGCAAAATCCGCCGCGGGCACCTATGTGTTCAACGAACGTAAAATGCTGGATGCTTCCCACGTGGTAGTGTTCTGCGCGAAAACCGCGCTGGATGACGCCTGGCTGGAGCGCGTCGTGGATCAGGAAGAGGCCGATGGCCGTTTCAACACGCCGGAAGCCAAAGCCGCAAACCACAAGGGCCGCACCTATTTCGCCGACATGCACCGCGTGGATCTGAAAGATGACGACCAGTGGATGGCGAAGCAGGTTTACCTGAACGTCGGTAATTTCCTGCTGGGCGTAGGCGCGATGGGTCTGGACGCGGTACCGATTGAAGGTTTCGACGCCGCCATTCTCGACGAAGAATTTGGCCTGAAAGAGAAAGGCTTTACCAGCCTGGTGGTGGTACCGGTTGGCCACCACAGCGTGGAAGATTTCAACGCCACGCTGCCGAAGTCTCGCCTGCCGCTGAGCACGATTGTAACCGAGTGCTGAACAAAACGGGCCGCGCAATGCGGCCCGTTACGCTTTACTGATGACTAACCTGCGATGTGGATGGACATCGCGATCGTATCCCCAGGCAAACGCAATCCAGCGCTCTTCCAGCTCGGCGTATGAACTCACCGGTGTTAAGTGCCACTCTTCGCCTACCGTACCGTCCGCCACGCTTATCTGATAATTCATACTGAACGCCCAGTCGATCATACGTAACCAAAACCGCTGCCCGTCTCCGGTTTGCTCGCTGTCAGAAACCACAATGTCGTATTCGCTTAGCACCCACTGGAAGAAGGATTGTGGTAAACCACTGATGACACGCTGATGAACCGCGCGTGGCGTACGCCAGACCATAACCTGTGTCGCAGCCCCGTGGGGAAAAGTAATTTCTTTATGAAACGTCAACTTAACGGCATACGCCGTATAAGGTTTTCCGTCGTCGGTAGTCACGAGACGATATTCATCGCCATAAAGCGATTTTAACAGGCGATATCCCACAGGCAGCATAAATCCGGGCAGGTGAAAATCCACCGTGCCTCGCGCAAGAAACGCTTCAGTATGTTCGACGTTTCGGGAGATAAGGCCTAATTTTTGGCTGAAATCTGCGGAATCAATCATCAGTGGCGACATGGTGGTTTCTCATGGCGTGAGTATAGACGACTTAACACCCCATCGAAATGATGTCGATTCATTCGAGGGGTTTACGTTAAACCCCAACTTACACCTGTTTCATCCATTCAGCAGACTCGGCTCTTACTCCCTGAAAGCACCTCGCAAAACTTATTTCCCCTGCTCCGCCAGCCATTCCATCGCCCTCTCTCCGGCTTCATCCACCGGCAGATACACCAGCAGTCGCGAGCCGTTTCGCGGCGCAGAGTACCAGTACATCTGCTGAAGCGTAAAATCCCCCAGCTCGGGATGAGTAAACAGTTTGAGCTGGTTCTCCACGCCGCGCACGTCGTTGCGCTGGTGCCACAGGGTTTTGAACTCTTCGGACACCGCAAAGAAGCGCGCCAGTTTGGCCTCCCACAGCGGGTCGCCCCGGTGTTCGGCCATCGCCGCGCGGAAATAGGAGACGAATATCGGCAGCACATCGTCGCGTCTGCCGAGACGCGCGCGCCACGCCGGGTGGGTGAGAAACAGGTAAATACAGTTACGGTCTTCCGGCGGGATTTCATTGAAATCGACGCCCATCAGGTGCCCGAAGCTGTCGTTCCACGCCACGATGTCGAAATTGGGCTTCTGGATGCTGGCGGGTTTCGGCAGCAGGGTGTCGAGCAGGCGGCGTGTGCCCTCGCTGATGCCCTCGCAGCAGACCGCCTGCGGCGCTTCGCCCGGCGGTAACCCCGCTAACAGAAACAGGTGTCGGGCCTCAGTCGGGGTACACTGCAGCGCTTTTGCCACAGCGGCCATCACCGCGCTGGACGGATTGACGTCCCTGCCCTGCTCCAGCCAGGTGTACCAGGTCACGCCCACGTCAGCGAGCATCGCCACCTCTTCCCGGCGCAGACCCGGCGTGCGGCGACGACCGCTGCGCGGCAGGCCGAGACGCTGCGGATCGAGGCTTTCGCGTCGCGCGCGTAAAAATGCCCCCAGCTGTTTTCGGGTGTCATCCTGAAGTGAGACGACGGGTTCAGACATCAAGGCCATAAATCCCCCTGCATGGTAGTGCCAGTACCAGTATAAGCAAGAACTGGTACCCGTTTATCAGATGGTTGATGCTACGACCATCTGTTGAATGACGCAATGGAGTTACCATGAATACGTCAGTTGTTTCACCGGGCCGCGCTGGCCTGATATTGCTGCTAACCGGCCAGATGCTGCCGATGATTGATACCTCAATCACCAACGTCGCGCTGGACGCCATCACCCATTCGCTGAACGCCACCGCCACCGAGCTGGAGCTGATTGTCGCCCTCTACGGCGTGGCCTTCGCCGTCTGCCTCGCGCTCGGCAGCAAGCTGGGGGACAACTTTGGCCGTCGGCGTCTGTTCATGTGGGGCGTCGCGAGCTTTGGCCTGGCCTCGCTGCTCTGCGGGATGGCGGGGAACATGGAACAGCTGCTGGCCGCGCGCATCGTTCAGGGGGCGGGAGCCGCACTGATCGTGCCGCAAATTCTTGCCACGCTGCACGTGACGCTGAAAGGTACGGCGCACGCTAAGGCCATCAGCCTGTTTGGCGGCATCGGCGGGATTGCGTTTATCGTCGGCCAGATGGGCGGCGGCTGGCTGGTGTCGGCGGATATCGCCGGGCTGGGCTGGCGTAACGCCTTCTTTATCAACGTGCCGATCTGTCTGGTGGTGCTGGCGCTGAGTCGCCATTTCGTACCCGAAACCCGTCGCGAGACGCCGTCACGCATCGACTGGACCGGAACCGTGCTGCTGGCGATCATTCTTTGCTGCCTGCTGTTCCCGATGGCGCTCGGCCCACAGTGGCATTGGTCGTGGCCGCTGAAGGTTATGCTTCTCGCCATTATTCCGCTGGGCTGGCTGACGGCGCTGAATGCGCGCAAAAAGGAGCGTGAGAATGCCCACCCGCTGATCCCGCCGCGCCTGCTGCAGCTTCGCAGCGTTCGCTTTGGCATTCTGATTGCGATGCTCTTTTTCAGCGTCTGGTCCGGGTTTATGTTCTGTATGGCGCTGACCATGCAAACCGGTCTGGGGATGGCACCGTGGCAGTCCGGAAACAGTTTTATCGCGCTGGGCGTTACCTACTTTATTTCGGCGTGGTTCGCGCCGCGACTGATTGCTCGCTACAGCACCAGTACCATTCTGCTGACCGGTCTGGCGATCCAGATTGCCGGCCTGCTGGCGTTGATCGCCACGTTCCGCGTCTGGGGAATGGAGAATACCGCCCTGACGCTGGCGCCCGCGACCGGGCTGGTCGGCTACGGGCAGGCGCTGATCGTGAACAGCTTCTACCGCATCGGGATGCGCGATATTCAGCCTGACGACGCGGGGGCCGCGAGCGCCATTCTCAGCACGCTGCAGCAGGCCGCGCTGGGGCTTGGCCCGGCCATTTTCGGCGCGATTTTGCTGCACGCGCTGCAGAACCATCACGGGGATTACACCCAGGCGGTGAACGTCTTCCTGATGGTGGAAACGGCGATGATGGTGGTGCTTGCCCTGGCGACGCTGCGCATCCGCCATCGCCTGTGCCTGCCGGTGGTAAAGGTCTGCCAGGCCACCAAATAAGCCCGTGAATTTGCATAATAGATCCGCAGCCGCCATTATGGGGCTGCATCAATACAGGAGACGTTATGCAGGAATTAATTGCTCAGGTTGAAGAGTTAGGCATTGAAATTAATCACACCACCTCTTTAGTGATTATCTTTGGTATTATTTTTCTTACCGCCATCATCGTTCATTTTATTCTGCACAAAGTGGTGCTTCGCGCGTTCGAAAAACGCGCGCAGGCCAGCAGCCATTTGTGGCTGCAGATCATTACCCAGAATAAATTATTTCACCGTCTGGCCTTCACCCTTCAGGGGATAATCGTCAACGTTCAGGCGGTACTGTGGCTGCAAAAAGGCAGCGAAGCGGCGGAAATTCTCACAACTTGCGCAAAGCTGTGGGTCATGGTGTATGCCCTGCTCTCCTTCTTCTCGCTGCTGGACGTGATTTTTAATCTGTCGCAGAAAATGGCCACCGCATCACAGCTGCCGCTGAAGGGGATCTTCCAGGGCATCAAGCTGGTGAGCGCCATCCTGGTGGGAATACTGATTATCTCTCTGCTGATCGGCCAGTCCCCGGCGATTCTGATCAGCGGTCTGGGCGCCATGGCCGCCGTTCTGATGCTGGTGTTTAAAGACCCGATACTCGGACTTGTGGCGGGGATTCAGCTTTCCGCCAACGATATGCTCAAGCTCGGCGACTGGCTGGAGATGCCGAAATACGGTGCCAACGGCACGGTGACGGACATCGGTCTGACCACCGTTAAAGTACGCAACTTCGATAATACGATTACAACCATTCCGACGTGGGCCCTGGTCTCCGACGCCTTTATCAACTGGAGCGGCATGTCGGCCTCCGGCGGGCGACGCATTAAGCGCAGCCTGAATATTGATACCACCAGCATTCATTTTCTCGACGAGCAGGAACAGCAGAAACTCATTCAGGCGAAGCTGCTGAAGCCCTATCTGGCCGCGCGACATGAGGAAATTAGTCTGTGGAATCAGAAGAACGGTGAAGGGGAGTCGGTATTAAACCTGCGTAAGATGACCAATATTGGTACCTTCCGCGCCTACCTGAATGAATATCTGCGCAACCACCCGCGCATTCGCAAAGATATGACGCTGATGGTGCGCCAGCTAGCGCCTGATGCGAATGGTTTGCCGATTGAAATATACGCCTTCACCAACACGGTGGTTTGGGCAGAATATGAGGAGATTCAGGCCGACATCTTCGACCATATTTTCGCGGTGGTGGATGAATTTGGGCTGCGTATTCACCAGTCCCCGACCGGAAACGATATTCGCTCGTTGACCCTACAGCATCGGTAAGGTGGGTTGCCGGGCGTGAAGGCAGGTGCAGTCTGGTGCCCTCACCCCGGCCCTCTCCCACAGGGAGAGGGAGAAAACCGCGCTACTTTTTGCGGGAAAGCTTAAACGCCACAAACAGGAAGATAACCCACACCGGCAGCAGCATCGCCGAAAGGCGCATCTCATCCATGGTGCACATCAGCACCAGAATCAGCCCCAGGAAAGCGATACAGATATAGTTCCCCGCCGGATAGAGCAGCGCTTTGAACTGCGTATCGCGTCCCTTGCGGCGCATCGCGGCGCGAAAGCGCAGGTGCGCCAGGCAAATCATGATCCAGTTCAGCAGCAGCGTAGCGACAACCAGCGCCATCAGCAGGCCAAAGGCCTCTTTCGGCAGCAGATAGTTAATCAGCACCACCAGCGAGGTGATAGCACCAGAAAGGAACAAGGAATTCACCGGCACGCCGCGACGGCTGACGCGGGTGAGGAACTTCGGCGCGTTGCCCTGTACGGAGAGGCCGAACAGCATGCGGCTGTTGGAGTAAACGCCGCTGTTATAGACCGAAAGCGATGCAACCAGAATGACGAAGTTCAGCGCCGAGGCCACCACGTTGCTGTTCAGATCGTGGAAAATCATCACGAACGGGCTGCTGTCGGACTTCACTTCCACCCACGGATAGAGCGCCAGCAGCACCACCAGCGAGCCGATGTAGAACAGCAGAATACGGTATACCACCTGGTTGACCGCTTTTGGAATGCTTTTATGCGGGTCGCGCGCTTCCGCGGCGGTAATGCCAATCAGCTCTAGTCCACCGAAGGAGAACATGATCACTGCCAGGGAGAGAATCAGCCCTTTCCAGCCGGTGGCGAGGAAGCCGCCGTGCTGCCACAGGTTGTCGATCGTGGCGCGCTCGCCGCCGTGGCCGGAGAACAGCAGCCACAGGCCAAAGCCGATCATCCCGATAATCGCCAGCACCTTGATCAGCGCAAACCAGAACTCGGTTTCGCCATACAGGCGCACGTTGACGAGGTTAACGGCGTTAATAATGATGAAGAAGGCCGCCGCCCAGATCCACGTCGGGACGTCCGGCAGCCAGTACTGCATGTAAATGCCTGCGGCGGTCAGCTCCGCCATCCCCACCAGCACGAACATCACCCAGTAGTTCCAGCCGGAGAGGAAGCCTGCAAACGGGCCCCAGTATTTATAAGCAAAGTGCGCGAAGGAGCCTGAAACCGGCTCTTCAACAACCATCTCGCCAAGCTGGCGCATGATCAGGAAGGCGATAATCCCGGCGATACCGTAACCCAGCAGCACCGCCGGACCAGCCATCTGAATAGCGGGGCCGATGCCGAGAAACAGCCCGGTACCGATCGCGCCGCCAAGGGCAATTAACTGAATATGTCGATTTTGCAAACCACGTTGCAGCGTCGGATTCTGATCCGACGAGGCTTCAGCGCTACCATGGCCTGAAGCGGATGACGCGTCTTTCACGTCCTACCCCTGTCTCATTTTTAGAAGGGGCACGTTTTAACACTTCATGCTGGAGGTAGCAAGGGATTGGGGCATCCCTGCCCCGGATAACGAGATGGAACGCTTAAAACGCGTAGCCAACCGAGACCTTAAAGGTGCGCGGTTCGCCCTGCGTAATATAGGTACCGGAATCGTCCACGCTGGCCCAGTAGTTTTCATTGGTGACGTTGTCGATGCCCGCGCGAACCGTCATCTGGTTTTCATTGCGGTTCACCGCGAAGCGATAGCGCACTCCCAGATCCAGCGTGGTGTAGCTGTCCAGCTTTTTGGTGTTTGCCAGGTCAGCGTACTGCGCGCCGGAATGGTTCACGCGGGCGGTGGCGGTCAGGCCGTCAACCGGCTTGATATCGTACTCTGCACCCAGCACGGCGTAAAAGTTCGGAATCCCGATCGCATCGTTACCCTGATTCACGCCATTTTTGGTTTTGGTCAGCTCGGCCTGCAGCCAGGTGGCGCTGGCGTTCAGGCGCATCCCCAGCGCGGGCTCACCGAAGACGTTCAGCTCCACGCCACGGTTTCGCTGCTCGGCATCCAGGCCGTAATGGCCGCTGTCGTCGAGGATCGCCGACGGCATTTTGATCTCAAACAGCGCAAGCGATCCGCCCACGCGGCCGAAGTCCGCCTTCACGCCCACTTCGTTCTGCTTAGAGTGAACGATACCGGTGCTCTGGCCGTAGTTGGTGGCGGTGTTAGGTGCAGTTTTGCCCGGCTGCAGCGCTTCGGTGTGGTTTGCATAGAGGGAAATCTCCTCCCACGGCTTGTAGACCACGCCGTAGGTGGGCATCCAGCGGCTGCCGTCGAAGCCGTCCGCCGCGTTTTCCGCACCGGTAACTTTGTTATATCCGCGAACGACTACTTTCTGATGGCGGGCGCCTGCGGTGAACAGCAGCTTGTCGTCCAGCACGCCCAGCGTATCGCTAAGCAGCCAGCCCTGGGTACGCGTGCGCCCGCTGGTCAGCGGATCGCTGTACTTCCCGCCAGAGCCGTTCAGGTTGGTGCTGTCCGGCATATCGACGCCGGTGTTGTGGTAGATGTTGGTGGTCGGATTATCCTTCGCCGCCGACATTTTCCACGCGATTTTTTCGTTTTTGGTCATCGCCGAATAGCCAACGTTGACCTTGTGCGAGACGAAGCCCGTAGTGAAGTTACCGCGAACGCCCGCCATGCCGCTGACGGAATCACTGATGCGGTTGGTATCAAGACGGCTGACCGTTGCCTTGCCGCTTTTATCCACCAGCTTCGGCGCGCTGTAGATGCCTTCCTCGTGCGCGTGCTGCGCGCCAAGACCGGTATAGGCCGTCCAGCCGTCGGTGATGTCGTACTCGCTGCGCCACATCCCAAATTCGTTTTCGATATTGCTGTAGGCCCACTTCTGCGAGAAGTTACGATCGTTTTTCGGCGGCTCGGGAACGAAATCCACCGCGGAAATATTGACGCTGGTCGGGCTGCCGTGGAAGGTTTTCTTCTGATAGCCCAGATCCAGCGAGGTGCGGAAGCGGTCGCCAGCGTAATCCAGGCCCGTAGAGAGCAGCGTGGTGCGGCGGCGGTCATTCGGTATGCCGGTTTCCCCTTCGCGATGAACCAGGTTCACCCGCGCGCCGAACTGGTCGCTGTCGCCGTAGCGACGGCCCGCATCAAGCGTAGTTCCAATCTGGGAATCCGAGGTGTAGTCTACGCCGACTTTGGCCTGCGGGAGTTCGCCCGCGTGTTTTGGCTCAAGGTTGATCATCCCGCCCACGCCGGAGCTTGCCGCGCCGTTCATCAGCGAGTTGGCCCCTTTGAAGATCTCGATGCGGTCAACCATCTGGGTATCCACCACCTGGCGCGGCAGCACGCCGGACAGACCGCCAAATGTCATGTCGTCGCCGTCGAACTTCAGGCCGCGGATGCGGTAGGTCTCCGCGCTGTTGCCGAACCCCTGAACGAACTGCACCCCCGCGTCGTTCGCGACGACATCGGCAATGGTTTTCGCCTGCTGATCTTCCACCAGCTTCGAGGTGTAGCTGATGATGTTGAACGGCACGTCCATGGCGTTCTGCTGGCCCAGCATCCCCATGCGCCCGCCGTTCGCCACCTGCCCGTCAAGAAAGGCAGGTACCAGCTGGTCGCCACCGGGTTTGAAATCGCTGGCAGGTTTAGCCTGGACAACGAGGGTGTCCTCTTTTTGATCGTCCGCCGCAATGGCGGAATGTGTCGCCGCGCCAACGGCGAGCGCCAGCAGCGTTTTGTGCATGATGGTGTTGTTCATCGTTAACTCATTTTAAAGTGCGCGCAAAAATGACCCGTTGTCGGGCCTTAGAATATGTTGAATGCAATGCAAATGAGAACTATACGCATTATCCATGCATTAGCAAGTGTAACCGCGTTCATGAGGAGATTTGGCGAGATAAGAGGGGGAACGGCCACCCCGCTTCGGGGGTGGCTGCAATGACGTTATTTTTTCTTGTAGATATTGGCCGTACCGTGAATTTTATTGTTGGTGTTCCCTGACGTGAGCACCAGGACATCGGCGCCTTGCTTATCGGCTTTCTCGATCAGTTCTTTTTTGGCGTCATCGATAGAGACTTCACCTGAGGTGTTTACCGTACCGATTTTCTGATACTGCGACTCAACTTTCTTAAACTCCTCCTTCGTCAGAAGCTCAGCAGCGAAGGCATGAGTCGTAAAGAAAAACGCAGTTCCCAACAAAACAGCAATCGTCTTTTTCATAACCTTTTTTCCTTGAGATTAATCAGCAACTACGAAAAAACTCACGCAGTGTGGTGAGGTTTTATGAGCATGGTAGAGAATCTCAGGAATTGCCATGCGTTCGGGAAAAATCTTTTATAACAACCCGTTGCATGAAATTACTAACGAATATTAAGAATATTCGAATACCCGCGCGGTGCCAGCAATATCAACGCGTACCGCCGTGCCCGGGTTCCATCCTGGCTGGCTTACGGTCTTCAGAATCACCGGCTGCTGCTGTCCGGCCAATCCCAGGGTGAGCGTCGACAGCTGGCCGGTGAAGTCCACGTCGAGAATCGAGATCGGACTTTCATGCGCTGCACATGCCGTCACGCGTAATTGTTCAGGGCGCATCATTACCCTGCCCTGTCCTGTCGCATGCGCGTTGTCCGTCGGCACTTCACCCAGCGCGCACACGGCATACCCGGCAGCGAGCTGAGCAGGCAGGATCACGGCATCGCCAAGAAACAGCGCCGTCTCTTCGTCAACGGGACGGGTGTAAACGTCATAAGGCGTACCGACCTGCGTGAAGCGCCCGGAGCGCATGACGGCAACCTGCGTGGCAAAGGACAACGCTTCGTTCTGATCGTGGGTGACCAGAATCGAGGCCACGCCCGCTTCGGCCAGCAGATCGGCCGTTGCCTTACGCGTCGTGGCGCGCAGGCCGGTATCCAGAGCCGAGAACGGTTCATCCAGCAGCATCAGTGAAGGCCGCTGGGCCAGCGCACGGGCAAGGGCCACGCGCTGCTGCTGTCCGCCGGAAATCTCGTGGGGCCAGTGCGTTGCGAGCTGCCTGTCCAGAGAAACCATCTCCATCAGCGCCTCAACGCGCTGGCGTTTCTCGTGGCGGGTGCCGTCCAGCCCCCAGGCGATGTTGTCTGCCACATTGAGGTGCGGGAACAGCGCACCCTCCTGAGGCACAAAACCAATCCGGCGCAGGTGGGCGGGAACAAAACTGTTTTCATCGAACAGCGTTCTCCCCTGCATGACAATGCGCCCGGTGTCAGGCGTTTCGAACCCGGCAAGAATACGCAGCAGCGTGGTTTTCCCCGACCCGGACGGCCCGACAATCGCCGTCCTGCTCCCCGGCGCCACGCTCAGGTTTAAGCTCTCGAGCACCTGCACATCAGAAAACGATTTAGAAATGGCGGTTAATTCAAGCATGTCATAGCCCTGCAATTTTTTTCGACTGCATATAGAGAATGGCGGTCAGCGGGAGTGAAATCAGGATCATCAGCATCGCGTAAGGCGCGGCGGCAACATAGTCAATTTCACTGGTCAGCGCCCAGAATCCGGTGGAGAGCGTGCGCGTGCCCAGCGGAGAGAGCAGCAGCGTGGCGGTCAACTCGTTGCTGACGCCGAGGAAAACCAGCGCGGCACCCGCCGCCGCGCCCGGCGCGGCCAGCCGCATCGTGACGCTCCAGAGCGCCTTCGCGGGCGTGCAGCCCAGGCTGCGCGCCACGTTTTCCAGCTCAACCGGCGCCTGCGCAATCCCCGCCCGCAGGTTGATGAGCGCGCGGGGCATAAACATCAGCAGGTAGGCAAGGAACAGGGTAATTTCCGTCTGGTAAATGGGACGGGCGTAATGAATGGTGACGGTGACCAGCGCCAGCGCCGTGACGATGCCCGGCAGCGAGCTGGTGATATAGATGCACCCTTCAAGCATCCGGAAGATGCGATGCGGATAGCGGATACCCAGCCACGCGATGGGGATCACGCACGCGGTCGTCAGAAGCGCACCGCCCACGCCGAGCATCAGCGTCTGGCGCAGGGAGTGCCAGAGATCGGCACTCATCCAGTTTTGCACGCCGCCGAGCCAAATCCAGCGACACAGGACAACTAGCGGCACGCCCAGCGCCAGAACGATCAGCACGATGAAAAACAGCTGGCCCAGCGCTGCGGCCGCAGGCTTCAGCGGCCAGCGTTTCTGCTCGCGCGCGGCCCCGGCGCCAATGCGCGCGTAGCGTGCTTTTCCGCGCGTCACGCCCTCCAGCATTAATATAGCCAGACAGCACAAGGCCAGCACGCCCGCCAGCATGTTCGCCGCCGGGCCGCTGAAGGTAGACTGGAACTGGTCATAAATTGCCGTGGTGAAGGTATCAAAGCGGATCATCACGTACAGGCCATATTCCGCCAGCAGGTGCAGCGCCACCAGCAGCGCGCCGCCGCAGATAGCCAGCTTGAGCTGGGGCAGCACCACGCGGAAAAAGACCCGCCACGGCGGCGTACCCAGCGAAGCGGCGACATCTTCAAGCGTCGGATCAAGGCGACGCAGCACCGCCGCAACCGGCATATAGATAAACGGATAGTAGGCAAGTACGGAGAGGAACACGCCCGCGGAAAGCCCGTGCATGGACGGGACAGCGCTCACCCAGGCATAGCTTTGCACAAACGCGGGGATCGCCAGCGGGGCGACCGCCAGTGCGGACCAGATCCCTCTCCCGGCAAGCTGCGTGCGCTCCGTGAGCCAGGCGATTGCCACGCCCGTCACGATACACAGCGGAACCGCTAAAGCCGTCAGCCACAGCGTGTTGCTGAGCAGCTCAGCAACACGCGGGCGAAACACCAGCGCCTTAATGGTTTCCCAGCCGGTCTCAATGCCAATGGCAATGATAAAACCCAGAGGCAGAAGCGCCATTAATGAAAACAACACAGCTAACGCCACCATCGGCAGTGCAGGACGCCTGCGGGCAGGCTCCTGCACTCTGTTTTTTCCGATGTCGAGACTCAGACCAGACATAAGACGTTCACTTTACTCTCAGGATCACAGCAGGCCGGCTTGCGTCATCAGCTCGATAACTTTTTTACTGTTAAGCGTTGAAGGTTCAACTTTCGGTGCATCAAGATCTTTTAGCGGGACCAGTTTCGGGTTCGAGGCCGCGTTCACGCCCACCGCATACTCAAAGGCGTTGTTGGTACGCAGGCTTTCCTGACCTTCTTTACCGGTAATGTATTTGATGAAGGCCTGCGCCTGCGCTTTATGCTTGCTGGATGCCAGCACGCCGCCGCCGGAGAGGCTCACAAACGCGCCCGGATCCTGGTGTTTGAAGTAGTAGAGCTGGGTATTTTTGCTGTTTTCACCGGTTTTGGACTGATCGACAAAACGGTAGTAGTGATAAATCACGCCGCCATCAATCTGACCGGCATTGACCGCTTTCATCACGGTGCTGTTGCCTTTATAGGCAACGAAATTGGCTTTCATCGCCTTGAGCCATTCCAGCGTGGCCTTCTCGCCTTTCAGCGCCAGCATCGCGCTCACGATGGCCTGGAAATCCGCGCCTGACGGTGATGCCGCCCAGCGGCCTTTCCACTCGGGCTTTGCCAGATCCATCAGCGATTCAGGCAGCTGCTGTTCGTTCAGTTTTTCCGGGTTATACACAAACACCGTGCTGCGGGCCGCGATGCCAATCCAGCGGCCGTGCGCCGGACGATATTCTGCCGGTACCTGCTTCAGGGTGTCTGCATCCAGCGGCGCAAACAGGTTGGCGTTATCCACCAGCACCATTGAAGGCGAGTTCTCCGTCAGGAACACGTCTGCCGGTGACGCGCTGCCTTCCTGAACCAGCTGGTTACCCAGCTCGCTGTCATCGCCATTACGCAGAGTGACTTTAATGCCGGTTTCTTTAGTAAAACCGTCCACCCACGACTTCACCAGGTTTTCGTGCTGCGCGTTATAAACAACGATACCTTCGCTGTTATCGGCCGCAACCGATTGTGTAAAAAGGAAAAGTGATGAAGACAACAAGGCAAGCGAGAAGCAGGACAGCAGGCGAGAATTCATGAACATATCCTTAATAGACCAACGGGATTAACGACTCATAGCTTTGTGGGACAGGATTAAAGCATACAACAACGCTAATGATAATTAGTATCAATCCAGTTTACGCGTAAAAGTGTAAAATTTCTTTTTAGAAGATTTTAGAATGATAAAAATCCAAATTTTAATGAGAGATAATTTTTAGATTAAGAAAACCTTAAGCCTGCTTAAAATGAAATTGATTAGCCTTCTATTCATTATGACGCGAAGGTAAATCTGTTATTCATGCGCCCGGAAGATATAAAAGCCCCGATTTTGCGGGGCTTTTTATGCTTATCCGGAGGTCGCTAAATTTATAAGGCGACTAATTTAAAAAGCATCACATAACCGCATGAGGGGCATACATCGGATAGGTGAAGAACAATAAATGCACGCAGTTCAGCCCAAAATGGAATAACGTCGCAACCCAAAGCCTGCCGCTCCACATCCACGCCAGGCCGTAAATAATGCCGGAGAGGCTGGCAAAAATAATCAGTAGTAAACCGCCGCTATAATGCATCAGTCCAAAGATGACTGAGGCAATCAACAGCGCGACAACAGGATGAATAATCCGGGACAAGCGTTGCTGCAGGTAGCCTCTGAACAAGGCTTCCTCAGCCAAAGAGACGAAAAAAATATTCGCAAGGGCAAATTGAGCGAACCATTCTGGCGCATGCGGCTCAATTCTAAGTCCACCCAACGCAACAGCCAGAAGTAACAGCGCGGGTATCGCAAGAACCAATATTCCCCAGCCGACCTTGCCCGCTTTATAGAGGGGTTTTGCTACGAATAACGTTGGCATGCACGTAATTAAAAAGAACGGCACCACTGCCTTGTCCATATTAAAGTACATACTGAACGGTATGCTTTGCGGACCTACGACGACAGCATCCAGCACTTTGAGGTTATGAAAACCCGGGATCACATGCAAAACCAGGGCAACGGCGATGGCCACGCACAGGCCTTCGACCAGATATGTATATTTATTATTTTTATTACGTAGCCATTCAACAGCAAACCAGCCAACGACGATTGATGCAATAACCAGCAGCGCCGGGGCGTAAAGAATACTCTGTTTCCAGCCGAGAAATGCCGTTAATCCCAGAATCAGGTAAGCCAGGCTTTTATTAAGGGAGAGTGCGGCAAGCGAAGTTGCGAGTAGATACCACATAAATGTCCTTCTTGACCGGTAAATTTTAGGGGCGATGTCCCAAATATGTCCCACAACGAAAATCAGGAGGATGTGAAGGAGGCGTAACTCTATGAAATGAAATGGCACGCCCTGTAGGATTCGAACCTACGACCTACGGCTTAGAAGGCCGTTGCTCTATCCAACTGAGCTAAGGGCGCACTGATATGCGTGTACTTCGCGGTGATGAAACGCGAAGAATTATACGGTCAATGGCAGGTGAGTCAATGCCTTTTCCGTTTTCCACGGCAATTACCGCTAGCCGATTGTAAATACGGCTATTTTCTCAACATTTCGTCCTGTTTCACAGTAAAATTTAGCGCTGCGAAAAGGCTTAGTTGCATTTAAGTAACGCCTGCTGTTTTCCTGAACGTCAGCTCGTCACACTAGAGTCAGGTATCCCGGCCGCCTGGAGGCTGGCAGACAACAGGACAATGGAGTGACAGCGCAAAACCTGATCGATACGCCCCCCCGGTTACAGTACATTTCTCAGGACATCGTCGGCATTAAGCTTGAGCCCATCGTCGCCCTTTCCTCCTTGCGCCTGGTTGGCGTGGAGGTACTTAGCGTTCTGTCCGACACGCGGCACAGCGAGGACTTTTTTTGCGAACGGTCCGCAGACTGGTCGATAGCGCTGCTTGAAGCGCAGCTTGGCGCGTTAAAAAATGCGCCGCACGGTCATAATCTTTTTATTAATCTGCCGATAACCGTCCTGACAGAGCCCGCGTCATTTCAGCGACTTATCCGGTTGCCAGGCGTGCCGCTCAATATTGAGATTGTCGACCTCGCATCCTTTTTAGCGCTGACCCTCGTCGAGAAGCAGCATGTCGTTCAAAATTTGCGGCAACTTAGCAGACAGGGACACGCAATCTGGCTTGATGACGTGGATGACGTCACCGTGCAGTCGTTTTTATCCTGCCGACTCCCGTTAAGCGGCATCAAAATAGATAAGGAAGCATTCTGGCGTTTACGCGACACCCCTGCGCTGAGGCAACTGGTTTCCCTTTGCTTTCAGCTTGCCGGGAAAGTGCTTATTGAAGGTATTGAGACTGAACGCGATCGTACCTGGGCACTGCAGGCAGGCGCAGACCTCGGCCAGGGATATTACTGGCCGTCCTGGACATGGCCGGAGGATTAAAAAGCCATTTCCAGGAGGGAGACCATGCGAATGACAGTGCGCCGTTACCGGCGGCGGCGTACAGGAAGTGATGCACTGGGATTTACGCGCTCACCTTTTACTCCCCCCTTTTTCGACCGGCTCGAATTTTTGAGCCAGTCTATCGGCCAGCCCCGCAAAACCGACGCCCCGTTTATCCTTCTGGTGACGGAGGATCACTACCTGCGCACCGGTTTTCTCAACGCCCAGTTTCCCCTGAGCAGCTGCTGCGACTACGCCACGCTGGACGACGCCCTTATCGCTCAAACGCAGTGGCCTTCAGCCCGCCTGGTCGTGGATATTGAAAGCCGGTCCACGGGGCTTCTGGAGAAACTGGATCAGTTGAGACGGCATAGCCTGTTTCCTCCGTTCCTGACGCCCTGGCTGCTGGTCCGGGCCGATAATTACGATACCCGCCTCTTCTGCAAAGCGGCGGGTCCCTTTCATGTGCTCGAACGTCAGCTGAGCGCCGCTGCGCTCCAGCACAGCCTGTTGGATACCCTACCTCCGCTGGGTACCGAGAAAGACTGGTTCTCGCGCAACGAATGGCCTATCCTGCAGGAGCTTTCCCGGGGCAGGACATTGCGTCAAATTGCCCTTATGCAGAATCGCCCCTATAGCCGCATTATCTATCGTCTCAGCTGCATCCTCCTAAAGCTGGGGCTAAGCCATCGCCAGGAATTGCTCCATCTTCTTAATAACCTCTCAGACTGCACGTTTTCACTTACCTCCTAACCCCTTATTTCCTAAAGCGGTTTAAGAATTTACTTACCACCTGCGTTGCGAAAATGTTAATTTTTAACAATAAAATCGAATTTATAACTATTCCTAATTTATGGGCGCGAACCTTGTGAAATGCCACAAATTAGCGGAACGGCAGCACTTTCCTCCATCCGTTAAGCGAATGCAGAAGGCGTTAACAAGATGATAATGATGTAAAAACAAGCAGCTTAACGACAACTGCCAGGAGTAAAAAGCGAAGCGGATAGCATGTTCTCCTGTGCACCAGACGCCGTTAGCCGGATCGGCGCAAGCACTTTCAGATGAAGGTCAGTCGGCCTGCGAGGGCAATTTTTAACCTCACGTTTGCGGGTTCGTCCCTTTTGAAGAGGCGTGTTTTTGTTAACAATTGATCAACATACAGCGATATCTGTTATTTTTTGTTATTACATAAAGATGAAAATATGCGGTAAATGGGATAACAGGACATTTCCGCTATTTTTAAAAAAATAGCGATTCATATCCAGAAGATAATACAAACCAATACCCTCATATTAATTTACAGGGTTTTCGGAAAAAACTTACCCTGTATAATAAGATGCGTATCAAATCTGAATAAGAAAAACCTTTTTGCCAACACCAGCCTAATGAGATGACCGCGCTGAGGCATAGTTCTTTTCATTACGTAAACAAGGATGCTTTCGCTCTTCCCAGGGAAATACTACGGTACAGGGATCTGCACATTATATCCTTCCGGCATTTCGAGAGTTTTACCAAACTCTGTATAACGCTTTTAACAATCTGAGGCATTAAAAATGAAACCGGCATCCGTTATCATTATGGACGAACATCCTATCGTCAGAATGTCGATAGAGGTCCTGCTACAGAAAAATAAGAATATCGCAGTCAAGCTCAAGTCTGGCGATAGCCATGAAGTCCTTGACTGTATCCGCAATCACCCTATCGATCTGGTGATCCTTGACATTGAACTCACGGGCACGGATGCCTTCTCTTTACTTAAGAGAATCAGAAACTTAAACAAAAACATTAAGGTTCTGTTCCTCTCGTCTAAATCAGAGTTATTTTACGCGGGTCGCGCCATTCGCGCCGGGGCAAATGGCTTCGTCAGTAAACGAAAAGATTTGGGTGAGATCTACAACGCCGTAGAAATGATCCTTATGGGCTATTCCTTTTTCCCGTCGGAAACCCTGAACTTTATAAACCACCTGGGTTCAGGGAAAGGGATGGCAGTCGATATGCCATTATCGAATCGCGAGGTCACGGTATTACGGTATCTGGCGAATGGATTATCCAACAAGGAAATTGCTGAACAGCTACTATTAAGCAACAAGACCATTAGCGCGCACAAATCCAATATTTATTCCAAGCTGGGTGTGCAAAGCATCGTAGAATTAATTGATTACGCCAAAGCCCACGAACTGCTATAACCTGAATTCACTCCCTGCAGCTTATCTGAGCTGCAGGGAGTGCGGTCAGTGCTAATTATAATTAATCATGAAGGTGGCATCCGCATCAGCCCGTCCGGGCTGAGGGTTATCGGCAGTGGCAATATAATTGGCATAAAACGACAGCGTCGCATTTCCCTGTGCGTCAACCGAAACCGGCTGGCTGGCCTGCTGAAGCGCCAGGCGAGTTTTATCCGCATCCCTGATCTCAACGGCGACATGGCTTGCAGTACTGGCGTCATTCAGCGCCAGCAAGCCGCTATTGCTCCCATCAGCTTTACCTGAAAACGTAATGGACGCCGCGCCCGGCGGGCAGCCGGTCAGCTTCAGCGTAAACGGCATAGGCTGCGTGCGGCTCCCGGTGGTGCTGAGCTGTTTCGTGGGCCAGGTGCCCAGCGGGACGGCCTTGTCGCTGTCGCTGCCCTCGGCAACGCAGGTAAAATCGACGATATTGCCGTAGAGCCGAATGTTAATTTCGCCCAACGCGGTGTCCGCCTGAGCCTGGGTGCAAAGCGCAAAGAGCGCTACGGTGATAAAACGGATCCCGTTTCGCATATCGGCTCCTTAGTCGTAATCCACGCGCAGGTATCCGCGCGAGGTGAAGCGCCCTTCCGCTGGTTTATTGCCCGTCACGCTCACCGGCCAGACCCGGATCCCCACCTGAGCCTGCGCGCTGTCGTCGAGACGGAACGGAATTTTGCTTGTCAGGTTGTTGGGCGTCAGCGGCGCCCCGCTCTCGTTGGCGATGATGAACCCCACGTCCGGGTTATCCGACACCAGCACATTATCAGAGACTTTTTCCGCCTCGACGCGCATCGTCAGCATGGCGTTCGCCTCCACGTTGGTGCATTTGATCGCAATGGTTTTGCTTTGCGATGAGACCCCCTCCGGTTTGTTACCTACACCCGCCTTGCTGAACAGGGAGGCGCCAATGTCGCCGAAATCAAACTCCACAACGTTACCGGCATTGATGGCGCAGCTTTGCGGCACCTGGATGGTACCGCTGTAGCTGATGGTATAGACCGGCGTGGTGAGCGGATCGGAAGAGGTAGTGGTGACGTAAACGCGGAACATGGTGGCGCGCGGGATCACGACCATGTTAATAAAACGCCGGGTCACCTTAAAACGGAAGACCAGGCTGGAGTCCTGCACGCCAAACGGTTTGTTTTTGGAGACGTTAGGATGGCTCCCCATCTGGATATAGTTTTTTGGCGGATAAAATACGCCAGCAAAGCTGTCCGTAATTTTCATCGCCCCGTCCAGATAGTCGTTAAGCTTCAGATATTGATAGCCATCGCTCGTTCCCGTTACCGGATAATCGGTCACATAGCTGCGCTTGGTGGTATTCCCGGTCGTGCCCTTTGGGCAGACGGCATTTACCCCTACCCACTGCGATTTCTCGCTGAGCGTCACGACCTGCCCAATCTGGTTATTCGAGCTGTTGAATTTATCCGTCAGGTCGTAATGCACCTCCGTCGGCACGCCTTTTTCATTGACGCACACGGTGGCTAACGCGTTTGTCGCGGGCAGTAACGCCAGAAGCGACAAGGCAAAGAGTTGGGTTTTATTCACAGCGAATCCCCTTCAGTGTGATCGCCTGTTGCAGGCTCTTTTCAGGCAAGCTGTAAGGCGCGCGACACTGGGACTGCGCCCCGTCGCCCCACTGGATCAGCAGTTCGCCCTCCAGCGGCAGCCCGCTCAGGTAAATTTGCCCGTCATCCCCCACCATGCTGGTCACGCCGCTTTTGGTTTCGCGTACCACCGCGCCGAACGGCACCGGCTGGTTGCCGCGCGTTACCGTCAGCAGGGCGCGCACGCCAATGCGGGTATCAAAGCTGGCGCGTACCAGCGCGCCTTTGGTCGGCACCACGCTGCTCACGTTGTTTTCGATATCGGTGTTGTTGCTCATGGTGTTGGTATCCAGCGCCACGCGGTTGTAACGATAGACGGTGGCATACGGCATCACCGCGTAGCCTCGCCAGTCGGTTTTCACGCCGGTCTGGTTTTCAATACTGACGCCCGATGCCCCCGGCGCTTTGATCAGCACGTTGGTGTCGCCCAGCGGCTGGCTGAAGGTCACGCCGTCGGCGTGGCCGACCACCCCACCGGAGAGCTGCCAGTTGAGATCGTGCTGATCGCGGGAATAGTTGTAGCCCACGCCCAGCGTGCCGTAGGTCGCCTGCCAGTTGGCGCTGGCGCTTCCGCTTGAGCCGTTGGTGCTGGCGTGTCCCTGAGTCACGCTGTAGTTCAGGTTGCGGTCCTCCAGCAGCGTTCCGCTGACGCCGGTTTGCCAGCTTGTGTCGCCATCGCTGTTTCGACTGGCGGATGCCGTAGCGTAGGCGCGATCAATCGCGCTCTCCCGGCGATAGCCCTGGCGGGTAAAGAGGCTGAACGGCACGGAGACGTTAAACGACGCGATCCGATCGGTACCGTCTATCCCCACGGATTTGTTCCACGACCACGAGACGGAGTAGTTGATCCCCTTCACGCCGCCCGCGTAGCCCAGCTGGTACCAGAGGTTCGTCTCGTCTGTTCCCCAGTAGGTCTGCTCGCTGCCGGAGATATAGACCGAGCCGTAGTCCCCGAGAGACTGAGAAACGTTGAGCTGGAAACGGCCTTTTTTATTCCACGTCAGGTTGTGATAGCTCTGCACGTCCGGCACATCGTTATCGTTCTGGCTATCGGCATACTGATAGCCCTCCATTGAGCGCCAGGCGACATCGTCGAGGGTGTAAAACCCTTTTGTGGAGTAACGGTAGCCCAGCAGCTGGAAGTTGGTGCCGAAGCCGTTAAGGGATTTCGCGTAGAGGAAGCGCAGAGACTGGCCTTCATGCTTGCTGTCGTCCGCGAGCTGGCTGCGGGCGTGGGTGATATCGAGCGAGACCGCGCCCCAGTCGCCCAGGTTTTTTCCGGCCCCTACGGCCACCGCGGTATAGCGTGACGCCAGCTGCGTACCGCCGTAGAGCGTGTAACCGTTGGCAAGACCGGTAATCAGGGTGCCCTGAGTGAAGAACGGCGTATCCTGATCGCTGTTACCGCTGCGGTAATCCCCGGCAACGAGATCATACTTCCAGCGCCCTTCACGCTGCAGTAGCGGGACGGTGGAGTACGGCACGGTATAGCGCTGCTGGGTACCGTCTTTCTCTTCGACCGTGACTTCCAGGTCACCGCTTGAGGAGGTCGGGTTAAGATCGGTAATCGCAAATGCGCCCGGCTGCACATAGCTTTGATAGATAACGTAGCCGTTCTGGCGAACCACTACTTTGGCGGGCGTACGGGCGATCCCGCGCACGGTCGGCGCGTAGCCCTGCAGGCTGTCCGGGTACATGCTGTCAGACGAGAAGAGCCGCCCGCCGCGGAACCCCATGCTGTCGAAGACGTCATTCCCGGTATTGCTGTCGCCCAGCACCAGTTCGCTTTTAAGCGGGATGACGGTGCGCTGTGCCCAGGTGCCAATATTTTGCCACTCGCTGTGCCGCTGCCCGTTATTCTGCGTGTACCGCCATGCGCCGTTGTTACGTAAACGCCAGGCGCCATAGTTCAGCCCGCTCTGCAGGTTCAGATAATAGCTGTCGTCTTCGCTTCCCCGGTTACCGGTGAAGCTGTAGTTCACCAGCGCGGCGGGAATGCCTTCATCCCACTGTTCAGGCGGAATGTAGCCCCGGGCGCTGTTTTGCAACGCCACCTGCGGCAGGCTGACGTCCAGACGCTGAGAGGCAAAGTTGAATACCGTTTCGCTGCCGGGTATGGCCGTGGTCAACGGAACGCAGGTATCGCCCTGCACCTTAGCCAGCTCGGGAAACGCCGCGACGTTGACGCCAAAGCGATCCAGCATCGCGCGCGTAATGCACGCCGACAAACCGCCCGCCACCGGCGGCGTGTTCTCGGCCTGCTCAAAACGCACGTCCTGGGTACCGATAAACTCATCGTTACGCCAGATATCCACGCGATAAACGCCGGGTGCCTGCTGGTGTCCTTGTTCAAAACGCGACAAATCCGCCACGCTGGCGGTGTCGTCCGACAAGAAGGCCGGGTTGAAATAACTTTCGCTCCAGCCAGCCTGCGGCCAGAGCGCAGCCATCAGCGCCAGCGCAACCGGGCAGTAACGTCCCTGGTGGTTTTTCATCGCCCTGACTCTACTCACAGGTTGACGCTACGCGCCGGGGTGATGGCACCGTAGTCATTCACGCTCTGCCAGGAAAGCGTGCCGCTGGCACCGGCTGGCAGCACCTGCTGTGCCGAGCTTTTCGGCGCAACCATCAGGTTTTCCAGCGTCTGCCCGCCCATCTTCAGATTGACGAGGGTGATGTAATACGGGGATGCGTTGCTGACCTTGAGATGGCTGCCCGCGCGCTCAAACCGCAGCTGGGAAAGCGCCTCTTCCGGCTGCATCGCCAGGTTGTTCGGGCGCACAAACAGCTTGATGCGTGAGAGGATCGCCAGCTGCAGCACGTTATTGTTTTCCGTTTTCGCTTTGTTCACCGACGGGATCGCCTTCACGTTCATGTAAAAGAGCGATTCACGATCGGCTGGCAGCGCTGGCCCGGCGTAAATAATACGCAGCGTGTTTTCACTGTTCGGCTCGCTGACAAACAGGGGGGGAGTGACGGCAAAGGTTTTTTCTTTTTGCCCGCTCGCATTTTCGATCCACGCGTTAATTAAATAGCGTTCCTGTTTGTTGCTGTTGGTGATCGCCAGCGACGTTTGCTTCGCCTCTGCGGGATAAATAACGCGCGTGGCCCCCAGCGCAATACCGCCGGAAGCATTTGCGCAGGCAGAAACCATCATCAAAATAAACGATAAAAAAAGTCCTGGTTTAATTAGGGTATTCATCACAACCGTACCTTTAATAATGTGTTCGCAGGTGTTATGGATAAATCAACGTAAACCAGACATCCGACTGAATTTTGCCTGGCTCGAGGTGTTCGGAAATAGCCCGATAGCGGGCGCTAAAATGGAACGCGAGCTCGCGGGTATCGATCGGCAGCCAGCTGACGGCCGTGGCGTTTGGGATAATCTGACGCTGCTGTTCGTCAAAGAGCGCCAGCCCCACGCCGCTGCTGACAGGCGTTTCCCCCGGCCGCGATGTCGCCAGAAAGACCTGCGGATCTTCTGCGGGCGTCACGCCCTGAAACTGGATCCCCACGGTGCGCGAAACATCAACGCTGCAGTCCAGCAGCCGCACGGTAAAAGGCACGTTAACCGTGGAAAAACTGCCCACACCGGAAAATGAATTGGTTCGGTACTGCCCCATGTCGATGCGCATATTCTGGCTGTCGGGCGCCACGGCACAGCCGCCGTTCACCAGTTCACCCCGGAGATGAACCTTGCCACCTTCGATCACCACGGTATGCGCCGATGCCGGGCAAGCCATCGCAAGGGTTAACAGCAGTAGTGTTCCAGTCCTTGTCATCCTTCGTTCCTGGCATTAGCGTATGACGGGCCTCGTCCCTGAGGCCTGAACATCCCTGTGCGGAGGAATTACTCGTATTTCATTACGAAGGTGGCGTCAGCGTTCGCCTGGCCTGGCTCAGTGGTGGCAGCCGTTGATTTGTAACGCGCGGTGAACTTCAGGGTGTTCGTCCCTTCGATCAGCGTCTGCGCAGCAGAGAAGGTCGCGCCGTCTGGGGTCAGAACGCTGGATTTGCTGTCGAGGATCTCGATACCCACGCCTTTCGCGGTGTTGTCGTTGTTACCGGAGGTCACGGCCAGCAGGGTTTTGTCGGTTGGGTCGATCTGACCGGTGAACGCAACAGCGGCAGTTTTGGCAACCAGCGGATCGCAATCATTCAGTTCAATGTTGAATGGAATATTAGAGGTGGTGTCGCCCACTTTGGTAAATTTCGCGGTACGATACTGACCCAGATTAACGGTCTGCTCGGAAGAATCAGTATTTACTGAACAAGCCGCGTTAACCAGCTCACCTTTAAAATGTACGGTACCGCCATTAACGGAAACCGGCGCAGCAGGATCTGCTGCATTTGCGGCACCTGCAACCAGGGCCAAAGTAGCAATAACAGTAGAAGCAATGTTGCTGAGTTTCATGTCTATTCCTTTAAAATGTAAATAACCCTTCCCGCGAATAATCGGGAATAAGAAATACGTTCAATTGATTAATTGAAAGCTTATTTCGGAGGAGACAAAGTAGCTCAGGACGCGTTTTTTAAATATGTCAAAACTCTGCCATTTCGCCAGGTCACATCCTAATACCGCCTAAGAAATTGACCATCCCCTAAGAAGGGTTTTTGCGTCTCACTGATAAAAACGCGTAAAGGGTGACTGACAGCGACGCTCGCTTCTGACAAAATACACGCCATCCCCCCTTTCAAACGTTACAGACGGAATCTTCTCTCTGATGGCAGCAAAGATTATTGACGGTAAAACGATTGCGCAGCAGGTGCGCTCTGAGGTCGCGGAAAAAGTGAAGGCGCGTAAAGCTGCCGGAAAACGCGCCCCCGGGCTGGCCGTTGTGCTGGTTGGCAGCAACCCGGCATCGCAAATTTATGTCGGCAGCAAGCGCAAAGCGTGTGAAGAGGTGGGCTTCGTCTCCCGCTCTTACGATTTGCCGGAAACCACCAGCGAAGCAGAACTGCTGGAACTTATTGACACCCTGAATGCCGATAAAGAGATCGACGGTATTCTGGTTCAGCTGCCGCTGCCTGCAGGCATCGACAACGTGAAGGTGCTGGAGCGTATTGCACCGGATAAAGACGTGGACGGTTTCCATCCGTACAACGTTGGCCGTCTGTGCCAGCGCGCGCCGCGCCTGCGCCCGTGTACGCCGCGCGGCATTGTGACGCTGCTGGAGCGCTATAACATCGACACCTACGGTCTGAACGCCGTGGTTATCGGTGCCTCCAACATCGTGGGCCGCCCGATGAGCATGGAGCTGCTGCTGGCGGGCTGCACCACCACCGTGACCCACCGCTTCACCAAAAACCTGCGCCACCACGTTGAGAACGCCGATCTGCTGATCGTCGCGGTCGGCAAGCCGGGCTTTATTCCGGGCGAGTGGATCAAAGAGGGCGCGATTGTCGTGGACGTTGGGATTAACCGTCTGGAAAACGGCAAAGTGGTCGGCGACGTAGTGTACGAAGACGCCGCGGCTCGCGCCTCTTACATTACCCCAGTACCGGGCGGCGTTGGCCCGATGACCGTAGCAACGCTGATTCAGAACACGCTGCAGGCGTGCGAAGAATATCACGACGTAGAGGACGCGTAAGATGGCGACTTTTTCATTAGGTAAACACCCGCACGTTGAGCTGTGCGATCTGCTGAAGCTGGAAGGCTGGAGCGAAAGCGGCGCGCAGGCGAAAATCGTTATCGCCGACGGGCGGGTTTTAGTCGACGGCGTGGTAGAAACGCGCAAGCGCTGCAAGATTGTCGCGGGTCAGACCGTGAGCTTTGAAGGACAGAGCGTAACCGTTACGGCCTGAGCCGTCTGATGCCCTCATCCCAACCCTCTCCCACAGGGAGAGGGAATATTAAATCCCCTCACACCCATCGCGGTTATTTATCGATCAACTTCAAATAATCACTATTTCATCTGTTGAAATATGAAAATTCTGTTGCGCGTTTTTCACTCTTTGCCCACGATAAGTAGAACGTTCTACTAAAACGTTATACTTACAATAACAGCGCCAAAAAAGCGCTACTCGGGGGAAATCAGCATGAGTCTGATATCAGGGTTTGTTAAATCGCTGTCTAAGTTATCGATGATTGGTCGCGCCTTAATGCTGCCAATTTCACTGCTTCCCGCTGCGGGCCTGCTGCTGGCCTTCGGCGATAAGTTCCATCTGCCGCTGATGATGAACGCGGGCGGGGTTATCTTTGATAACCTGCCGATGCTGTTTGCCATTGGCTCCGCCGTGGGTCTGGCGTCAGAATCCGGCATCGCCGCGCTGTCTGCGGCGGTGTCGGTGTTTGTCACGAATATCACCATCAGCACCGTGCTGAGCATCACGCCGGAAATGGCCTCCCAGGGCGGGAAATACGCCATGGTCGTCGGCATCCCGACGCTGCAGATGGGCGTCTTCGGCGGCCTGATCTGCGGTATTCTCGCGGCCTGGTGCTATAACCGCTTCCACACCATGCAGCTGCCGGAGTTCCTGGGCTTTTTCTCCGGCAAGCGCTTCGTGGCCATTGCAACGGCGTTTCTGTCGTTCCTGATGGGGCTGCTGCTACCGTACGTGTGGCAGCATATCCAGGCCGGTATCGACGCGCTCTCCGTGGTGGTTAACGGCGATAATCAGGCGGCATCGACCTTTATCTTCGGTCTGGTTGAGCGCGCGCTGATCCCGCTCGGCCTGCACCACATCTGGTATCCGTCCTTCTGGTATTCGTTCGGGGATTACACCACCCAGGCAGGACAGGTGATCCACGGCGACCAGACCATCTGGTTCAAGATGCTGGAAGAAGGAGTGAAATCCTTCAGCAGCGACACCTACCAGAATGCCGGTAAATTCATGCAGGGCGAATTCCCGCTGATGCTGTTCGCGCTGCCCGCCGCGTGCCTGGCGATGTATCACGAAGCCCATACGAAGAATAAGAAAATCGCCGCCGGTATTCTGTTCTCTGCGGCGCTGACCTGCTTCCTGACGGGGATCACCGAACCGGTCGAGTTTACCTTTATCTTCGTGGCGCCGATCCTGTACGTCTTTAACGCCATCATGGCGGGCCTGGCCTACATGACCATGTATCTGCTGCATGCGCATATCGCCAAGTCGTTCTCCGCAGGTTTTATCGACTATCTGTCATTCGGGATCCTGCCGTCCTTTAACGGTTATCAGACCAACTTCCTGAATGCCATCATCATCGGTATTCCAATGGGCCTGATTTATTACTTCACGTTCCGCTTTGTGATCCGTCGTTTCGACGTGAAAACGCCGGGCCGCACTGAAGTGACCGCCAACGCGGATGATAAGTCTGATTCAGAACTCGCGACCGAGATCATTACCCTGCTGGGCGGGGCGCATAACATCGACTCCGTCGGCTCGTGTATCACCCGCCTGCGCCTGGAAGTCGCAAAAAGCGAGGTGGTAGACAGAGACGGCCTGAACGGACTCGGCGCGCGCGGCGTGGTCTTCGTCGGCGACAACGGTATTCAGGTGATTTTCGGTGCCAGAGCACAGTTTATCGCCCAGACCATGTCCACCATGATCGGCAAATAATAAGATGCCTGAACGACGCGTCTCCTGTAGTCTGGGAGACGCATTGTCGTATCTGACTGATAATCGGTGAATTTCAGGGAGCGGTTTTGAAGAAAGTCAGCATTATTGATGTCGCAAAGCACGCGGGCGTGTCGGTCTCAACCGTCTCGCTGGTTTTGCGCCAGAAAGGGAAAATCTCAGAGGCAACGATCGAGAAGGTCAACGCTGCCATCAATACGCTGGGCTATGTTCATAACGTTGCCGCTGCCAATCTCCGCGCCAATACGTCCAATCTGATTGGCCTGATCCTCCGTGACTTTAGCGACAGTTTCTCCATCAAGGTGATGGCGAGCATCGTCCAGGATCTTGAAAAACAGGGGTATATGGTTTTTCTCGGCCAGCCCCAGAACGACCATGACCATCTTGAGCGCTGCCTGCTGTCGTTTAAGCAGCAGGGCGTCGCCGGGGTTATCTATCTGGCCTCCGATACCCGCAAGTCTACCCTGCCGGAGCAGATTCGCCGCTGCCCGCTGCCGCTGGTGGTGGTCTCGCAGTCGCTGCTGGATGAAAAATGCAATCTGGTGATGCGCGATAACCGTCAGGCGGCAAATCTGGCGGTGCGTTATCTTATCGAGCGCGGCCATCGCAATATCGCCTACATTGGCGGACGTGAAGGCTGCCTTATTCGCGAACAGCGCCTGCTCGGTTTTCGCAGCGCGATGACGCAGAACGGGCTGGTCTGGCGCGATGAATATTCTCCGGCCTGCAGCGATGACACCCTGGCTGCGGGTTTCGCCACCCGCCAGCTGCTGGAAAAAAACAACACCATCACCGCCCTCCTCTGCCACTCTCCGGATGCCATGATCGGCTCCATCTCCGGTATTCATCAGGTCGGACGAACGGTGGGTAAAGATGTGTTTCTGACGCAGCAGGTCGCGCTGGTCGGTTTCGAAGATATGCTCCACGTTAACCTCACCTCGCCGTCATTCACCTATGTGTCGTCCGCCAGCGAAGAGACCGGGCGTCAGGCTGCCGGGCTGATTATTCGCACGCTGAAGGAGCCGACGCTGCAAACCCAGCGCATTACGCTTTCCGGGCAGCTTATCGCACGCGAGTCGGCGTAAAAATAAGAATTTGACGCGGATCTGCCGGCGCGGGATTGCTGCTATATTTCCATGATTTGCCATGGATAATCGCAATGCCTACCGTTATTACTCACGCTGCTGTTCCGCTTTGTCTGGGCTTAGGCCTCGGAACCAAAGTGATTCCTCCCCGCCTGCTGTTTGCCGGGATTGTCCTCGCTATGCTGCCGGATGCCGACGTGCTGGCGTTCAAGTTCGGCGTCGCGTACGGCAATGTTTTCGGCCATCGCGGCTTTACCCACTCCCTGCTGTTCGCCTTTGTGGTGCCGATACTCTGCGTGCTGATTGGCCGACGATGGTTCCGGGCCAGCCTGGCGCGGTGCTGGCTGTTTTTAACCGTGTCTTTGCTGTCGCACAGCCTGCTGGATTCGATTACCACGGGCGGGAAAGGCGTCGGCTGGCTGTGGCCGTGGTCAGATGAACGCTTCTTTGCGCCGTGGCAGGTCATTAAGGTCGCGCCGTTTGCGCTGTCGCGCTACACCACGCCGTACGGGCATCAGGTGATCGTGTCAGAACTGCTGTGGGTGTGGCTGCCGGGAGTCGTGCTGATGGGGTTGCTGTGGTGGAGGAAACGTGCGCGCTGATGCCCTCACCCCGGCCCTCTCCCACGGGGAGAGGGAGAAAACCTAATAATCCCCTCTCCAGCGGGGAGAGGGAGAAAACCTAATAATTCCCTCTCCAGCGGGGAGAGGGAGAAAACCTAACAATTCCCTCTCCCTGCGGGAGAGGGTTAGGGTGAGGGGAAAATTACTTACGACGCCAGGTCGTTCCCTGCGGGCCATCTTCCAGAATGATGCCCATCTCGGTCAGACGGTTGCGCGCCGCATCTGCCGCCGCCCAGTCTTTTGCCTGACGCGCTTCCAGACGCGCTTTGATCAACGCTTCAATTTCCGCCACTTCACCGTCGTCCGCCTGCGCACCGCTCTGCAGGAACGCGTCCGGATCCTGCTCCAGCAGGCCGAGCACGGAGGAGAGCTTACGCAGATGGGATGCCAGCGCATTCGCCGCGGCCATATCTTCTGACTTCAGGCGGTTTACTTCGCGCGCCATGTCGAACAGCACGGAGTACGCTTCCGGGGTGTTGAAGTCGTCGTTCATCACCTCAACAAAGCGGGCTTCGAACGCTTCGCCGCCAGCAGCAGGAACAGACCTGTCGGTACCGCGCAGCGCGGTATACAGACGCTCCAGCGCCGAGCGCGCCTGTTTCAGGTTCTCTTCGCTGTAGTTCAGCTGGCTGCGATAGTGGCCGGACATCAGGAAGTAGCGCACGGTTTCCGCGTCGTAATATTTCAGCACGTCGCGCACGGTGAAGAAGTTACCCAGCGATTTAGACATTTTCTCGCGGTCAACCATTACCATCCCGGAGTGCATCCAGTAGTTAACGTACTCGCCGCCGTGGGCGCAGGTGGACTGCGCGATTTCATTTTCATGGTGCGGGAACATCAGATCCGAACCGCCGCCGTGAATGTCGAAGTGCTTGCCCAGCTGCTTGCAGTTCATCGCGGAACATTCAATGTGCCAGCCCGGACGGCCTTCGCCCCACGGGGATGGCCAGCTTGGCTCGCCCTCTTTGGACATTTTCCACAGTACGAAGTCCATCGGGTTACGCTTCACGTCAACTACGTCAACGCGCGCCCCGGCCTGCAGCTGCTCCAGATCCTGACGGGAAAGCGCACCGTAGGTTGGGTCCGTCGGCACGGAGAACATCACGTCACCGTTGTCCGCAACGTACGCGTGGCCGCGTGCGATCAGCTTTTCGGTGATCTCAATAATTTCGTGAATGTGGTGGGTCGCGCGCGGCTCGCTGTCCGGGCGCTGAATATTCAGGGCGTCAAAATCTTTATGCATCTCGACGATCATGCGATCGACCAGCGCAACGAAGCTTTCGCCGTTTTCATTTGCGCGCTTGATGATTTTGTCGTCGATGTCGGTGATATTACGCACGTATTTCAGGGTATAGCCCAGAAAACGCAGGTAGCGTGACACCACGTCAAAAGCGACAAAGGTACGGCCATGGCCAATGTGACAGAGATCGTAAACCGTAATACCACACACGTACATGCCGACTTCCCCGGCATGGATAGGTTTAAATTCCTCTTTCTGGCGCGTCATTGTATTAAAGATTTTTAACATCGAAGATTCCATGTAAACACGTGTGTGGTTGAAAACAGGCTATTCTACCCGTAATTCAAACCCGAAGCAGCACACAATGCAAGGTGATCGCATCCTGTGGTTATGCTATAACAAGCCCCTATAGATGACCCGAACGCGGGTCGACGTACCACAATAACGGAACAGGATGCAAAAATGGTTACTTTCCACACTAATCATGGCGATATCGTAATCAAAACCTTTGATGACAAAGCGCCTGAAACAGTTAAAAACTTCCTGGACTACTGCCGCGAAGGTTTCTACAACAACACCATTTTCCACCGCGTGATCAACGGCTTTATGATCCAGGGCGGCGGTTTTGAACCTGGCATGAACCAGAAAGAGACCAAAGAAGCGATCAAAAACGAAGCGAACAACGGTCTGAAAAACACCCGCGGTACGCTGGCAATGGCCCGTACTCAGGCTCCGCACTCTGCCACCGCGCAGTTCTTCATCAACGTGGCCGACAACGACTTCCTGAACTTCTCCGGCGAAAGCCTGCAGGGTTGGGGCTACTGCGTATTCGCAGAAGTGGTTGAAGGTATGGACGTGGTTGACAAGATCAAAGCCGTCGCTACTGGCCGCAGCGGTATGCACCAGGACGTTCCTAAAGAAGACGTTGTGATTACAAGCGTGACCGTCAGCGAGTAATTCGTGGCGACACTCTTTATTGCGGATCTGCATCTGCAAACAGAAGAACCGGCGATAACCGCCGGTTTTCTGCGTTTTTTACGCGGTGAAGCGAAAAGCGCCGATGCGCTGTACATCCTGGGCGACCTCTTTGAAGCCTGGATTGGCGACGACGACCCTAACCCGCTGCACCGTGAAATGGCAGCCGCCATTCACGCCCTCGTGGATTCCGGCGTTCCCTGCTACTTCATTCACGGCAACCGTGATTTCCTGATCGGCAAGCGCTACGCCCGCGAAAGCGGCATGACGCTGCTGCCGGAAGAGCAGGTGCTCGATCTCTATGGCCGCGGGGTCCTGATCATGCACGGCGACACGCTCTGCACCGACGATACTGGCTACCTGGCGTTTCGCGCCAAAGTCCACACCCCGTGGATCCAAAAGGTGTTCCTTGCGCTGCCGCTGTTTATCCGCAACCGCATCGCCGCCAGAATGCGCGCGGGCAGTAAAGCCGCCAACAGCAGCAAATCCATGACCATCATGGACGTGAACCCGCAGGCCGTGGTGAGCGTAATGGAAAAGCATGGCGTTCAGTGGTTGATCCACGGTCATACGCACCGTCCTGACGTCCATTCCCTTATCGCCAACGGCGAAGCGGCCCATCGCGTGGTGTTGGGTGCCTGGCACACCGAAGGCTCCATGGTCAAAGTCACGCCAGAGGGCGTGGAGCTGATCGCGTTTCCGTTCTAACCCCTCACACTATCATTCTATTTTTTTGAACAATATCGGCAAATTGTTTCGATTTTAATCAGCCCGTGGTCGGCTTATTATTTATCACATCAGGGCAACACGCCCTATCCCAGATAAAATACTTAAGGAATACGACCATGAAATCCATCAAAACTTTCGTTGCAGTTGCCGCTCTTTCCCTGGTTTCTTTCGGTTCTTTCGCTCAAAGCGTGAGCGCAACCGCCTCTACCCTTGACCGCGCAGAAGCGAAAATTGCCGCGCAGGCCGCCGAGCAGAATGCCTCTTATAAAATCACGAGCGCGAAGGTCAACAACCGCGTGTACATGACCGCAGAACTGACTAAATAAAAACCCTGATTGCCGTGCCGCCAGCTACGACGTGCGACAGCGACAATACGATGAGGAAGGAACAGAGAATGAAAAACATCAGCATCGTAAGTACCCTGCTGCTGGCAGTCGTGGTGTCCACAGGCGCACAGGCCGCGGAGAATCGCTTCTCCGTGCCAAAATCAGGCTCGAATGCCGACACCAGCATGGTAAATCATATCGATGTCAGCCGCGCGTTCGACAACGAGAACCTGTCCGCAGGGGATCTTCAGTAACATCACATAAAAGACCGCCATCGTGCGGTCTTTTTTGTTATCGCTTTCTCGCCATAACTGCTCACCTTTTAACCGCGCAACCGTTTTCCTTGCCCGTATAACATGCTATTCTCTGTGCCCTCGAAAGCAGTGTGTTTCGCACCACAGGAGTTTTAAGACGCATGTCTTCCCGCAATAATCCGGCGCGTGTCGCCATCGTGATGGGGTCCAAAAGCGACTGGGCTACCATGCAGTTCGCCGCCGAAATCTTTGAAATCCTGAATGTTCCGCACCACGTTGAAGTGGTCTCCGCGCACCGCACACCGGACAAACTGTTCAGCTTCGCCGAAAGCGCCGAAGAGAACGGTTATGAGGTGATCGTTGCCGGTGCGGGCGGCGCAGCACATCTGCCAGGCATGATTGCCGCCAAAACCCTGGTGCCGGTACTAGGCGTTCCGGTCCAAAGCGCCGCGTTAAGCGGTGTGGATAGCCTCTACTCCATCGTCCAGATGCCGCGCGGTATTCCTGTCGGCACGCTGGCGATTGGTAAAGCGGGTGCTGCCAATGCCGCCCTGCTGGCGGTGCAAATTCTTGCGACGCACGATAAAGCATTACACCAGCGTCTGGCGGAGTGGCGTAAAGCCCAGACCGACGAGGTGCTGGACAATCCGGACCCGCGGGGTGCGGCATGAAGCAGGTTTGCGTCCTCGGTAACGGCCAGCTAGGCCGCATGCTGCGTCAGGCCGGTGAGCCGCTGGGTATTGCCGTCTGGCCCGTCGGGCTGGACGCCGAACCGGAAGCCGTACCGTTCCACCAGAGCGTGATCACCGCCGAGATCGAACGCTGGCCGGAAACGGCTCTGACCCGCGAGCTGGCGCGTCATAACGCCTTCGTTAACCGCGACGTATTCCCGATCATCGCCGACCGTCTGACGCAAAAGCAGCTGTTCGACAAGCTCGGTCTGCCGACCGCGCCGTGGCAGCTCCTGTCCGATAAAAGCGAGTGGAATGACGTTTTCGCGATGCTGGGCGAGCTGGCAATCGTGAAGCGCCGCGTGGGCGGTTACGACGGCCGCGGCCAGTGGCGCCTGCGTGCAGATGAAACGGCAGAACTGCCGGACGACTGCTACGGCGAGTGCATCGTTGAGCAGGGCATCAACTTTAGCGGTGAAGTGTCGCTGGTTGGCGCGCGCGGGCACAACGGGCATACCGTCTTTTATCCGCTGACGCATAACCTGCATCAGGACGGCATTCTGCGCACCAGCGTCGCCTTCCCGCACGCCAATGCTGACCAGCAGGCGCAGGCGGAAGATATGCTCTCTGCCATCATGCACGAACTCGGGTATGTGGGCGTCATGGCGATGGAGTGCTTTATCACCCCGTCCGGTCTGCTGATCAACGAACTTGCGCCGCGCGTGCACAACAGCGGGCACTGGACGCAAAACGGCGCGTCCATCAGCCAGTTCGAGCTGCACCTGCGCGCGATCGTCGACCTGCCGCTGCCGCAGCCGGTGGTGAACTGCCCGTCGGTGATGATCAACCTGATCGGCACCGATCTGAACTACGACTGGCTGAAGCTGCCGCTCGTGCATCTGCACTGGTATGACAAAGAGGTCCGCGCGGGTCGTAAGGTCGGTCACCTGAACCTGAACGACAGCGACACGGGCCGCCTGAGCGCCACCCTGGAAGCCATGATCCCGCTCCTGCCTCCGGAATATGCGAGCGGTATTGTCTGGGCACAGTCAAAGCTCAAGTAAGACATCTGCGCCGGGGAGTTGACCTTCCCCTTCCCCGGCGTACAATCCCCGCCCATTGCTGCTGAGTTTTCTTCTGGAATAACCATGAACGATGGAACGGACTATCGCGCGATCCTCGCGTCTGATACCCCTTTAATCGACGTTCGCGCGCCGATCGAATTTGCCCAGGGCGCGATGCCTGCGGCGATCAACCTGCCCTTAATGAACGACGACGAGCGCGCCGCCGTCGGCACCTGCTATAAGCGCCAGGGCCCCGAAGCCGCGCTGGCGCTCGGCCATCAGCTGGTGAGCGGCGAGACGCGTGAGGCACGCATCAACGCCTGGCGGGAAGCAAGCCTTGCCCATCCTGAGGGCTTTCTCTGCTGCGCGCGCGGCGGCCAGCGCTCGCATATCTCTCAGGCCTGGCTGAAAGAGGCGGGCGTCGACTACCCGCTGATCCGCGGCGGCTATAAGGCCCTGCGTCAGACGGCAATTCAGGTGACCATCGAGCAGTCACAAAAGCCGATGGTGCTTATTGGCGGCTGCACCGGAAACGGTAAAACCCTGCTGGTGAAGCAGCACGCTCAGGGTATCGATCTGGAAGGGCTGGCGCACCATCGCGGTTCGTCGTTTGGCCGCACGCTCACGCCGCAGCTTTCCCAGGCGAGCTTTGAAAATCACCTTGCGGCTGAGCTCCTGAAAAAAGACGCCGCGCGCTGGGTGCTGGAAGATGAAGGCCGGATGATTGGCTCCAACCATCTGCCGGAGTGCCTGCGCGACCGCATGGTTGAAGCCCCTATCGTTGTCGTCGAAGACCCGTTTAACGTCCGTCTTGAGCGCCTGCGCGAAGAGTATTTCGACCACATGTGGGCGGACTTTTCTGCCGCCTACGGCGAGGAAGCAGGCTGGAGGGAGTACAGCGAGTACCTGCACCACGGCCTGTTCGCCATTCGCCGCCGTCTGGGGCTGCAGCGGTATGCAGAATTCACCGCGCTGTTAGATTCCGCGCTGCTGGAACAGCAACGCTCCGGCAGCACAGAGGCGCACTTCAGCTGGCTTGCGCCGCTGCTGAAGGACTATTACGACCCGATGTACGGCTATCAGCTGGAGAAAAAAGCGGAGAAGATTGTCTATCGCGGGACGTACGAAGAGATTGCTGAGTGGCTTGATCGCTAAAATAAAGTCGGATGGCGAGGTAAAAGCAAAACGGCAACCAGGGTTGCCGTTTTTAATGTTTGTTCCCTCTCCCGTGGGAGAGGGTCAGGGTGAGGGCATCATGCCGCACCCTACAAAACGACTTAGAAGTCGTAACGCAGACGCACCAGGTTCATGTCGCCCAGATTGTCGGTGCTGGAGGTGAACACGTGTTCGTAATCCACGCGGAAGCCGTAATCCAGCTGGAAGCTGATACCCACGCCGTTGTCGATGCGCTGGTAGTTACGGCCGTTCACGTACTCAATACGGTCACCCATGAAGTAAGGCTGGATGGATTTAACCGCGTACTGACCGACTGGGAACTTGTAGCCCGCAAAGTATTCAATACCCCATGCATCACCGGCGAAGTAGTCGTTAACAGACACTTTTTTGGTGGTCAGGAAGTTCTGATACCAGCCGCCGCCAGCGGAGAAGGTCCAGTTGTCCGGCGTCCAGCTCAGCGCGGTACCGAGGATGTTCTGGTCGTAGGTTTTGCTGTCGCCGTTGTCCGGGTTACGCATGTCCGCGCGGGTGTAGTTCCACGCCGCGCCCCAGGTCAGGTCGGTGGTCAGGTGGTAATCCAGACCCAGCGAGCCGCCGCCTTTACGCTTGTAGCGCAGGCCGTTGCCCGGCAGGTATTCGCTGTCTTCAAACAGGTAGGATGCATAAATATCGGCATCACCCACGGTTTTCTTATATTTCAGCATCTGGCGTGAACGGTAAGAACCGTCGTAATCGCCGTTGATACCGTTACCCGGAGCCTGGCCGATCATGTCGTAGTCCCAGATATCGGTTTTCGCGCCCACCACATCATAGTAAACGCTGTTCTGTTGACCGAAGGTCAGCGTACCCCAGGTGTCGCTCTTCAGACCGGTGTAGAGCATACGACGCGTGGTGTCGTGTGCGCCGTCGGCGTAGTGGTGATCCCAGTTAAACTGCGCAGGAATATTGACACCCAGCTCGTAGTAGCTGATCCAGCTGATGTCATCAAACAGGTAGTAATCTGCAGCGAAACGGAAGCGGGTGCCGCCGTCAAAGCCGTTACGCTTGTAGCTGTTTTTACCGTCGTCGCCGGTCATGTTCTGGAACTGAGGACGGATACTGCCGCCAACGGTGAAGTTCAGGCGGCTCAGCGGGTTACCCGCCTGAGGATCCTGCTTAAGAACGGTGATTTCCGCCTGAGAAGCGAAGGTAGTCAATGCCACTGCCGCGCCGATCGTTGCCGCCAGCGCTGATTTTTTTATAGTCATTATTTTTCCTTAATAGACACGCTGCTAAATATTTAGCGAGTGAATATTAACTGGAAATAATCAGGCTGTGGGGTCGGGTTTTTAATGTTTTGTGCTACTAAATGAGTGGGTATTGTCACTTTGTGCTATTCAAACATTACGCGCCGGTATTAAATCCCGGCGCGCAACTATCACTCTTCTAAATCAACTCGTAAACTGCCGGAACAGGGCTTTGCCCTTTAGCAGCCGCGTGCCGAGCCAGCCGCCGCAGAGGGAAAGCAGCGCAGCGCCGCACAGAGGCAGGGTCAACCAGAGACGCCAGTCAGGCTCCCACGGGAAGTCGAAGACCTTTGTCTGCAGCACCGCCAGCGCCGTTTCCGCGCCAATGGCCGCTACCAGACCCGCCACCAGCCCCAGCAGCGCAAACTCGCTCCAGAGCGTCATTCGCAGCAGCCGCTTACCGGCCCCTAGCGTGCGGTAGACAACCAGCTCCTGATGGCGCTGGCGCATGCCCACCTGTACCTGAGCCAGCAGCAACAGCACGCCGCAGATCGTCACCAGCACCACCATGACCTCCAGCGCGCGGCTCACCTGCTCCAGCACCTGCCCTACCTGCTTCAGGATCGCCCCGATATCCAGCAGGCTGACCGTTGGAAACTCCCGGTTGAGCTGGGTCAGCATGCCGTTGCCGTTTTCCCAGCGGAAGCTGGTCAGCCAGCTCTGCGGCTGCCCGTCCAGCGCGCCCGGCGGGAAGATAAAGAAGAAGTTTGGCCGCAGGCTTTCCCAGTCCACTTTACGCAGGCTGGTGACTTTCGCGGTAAAATCCTGGGTATCGCCGGTAAAGGTGACGCTGTCCCCGAGCTTCACGTTCAGCCGCGTCGCCAGCCCCTCTTCCATCGAGACTTCCCCCGCTTTCGGCGGCCAGGTGCCGGCGGTTATCGGGTTATGGTCAGGGCGTTTCTCCTGCCAGGTAAGGTTCAGCTCGCGGTTCAGCGACTCGTCCTTATTCCCCTCCGTTGGCTGACCGTTGATCTGCGTCAGACGCGCGCGCACGATGGGATAGAACGACTCAGGGATAATGTGATGCTCCGACAGGAAGCCCTTCAGCGGCGTGACCTGCTCAGGGGCAATGTTGATCAGGAAATAGTTCGGGCTTTCCGGGGGAAGCTGCTGCTGCCAGCGATCCAGCAGATCGCCGCGCAGCACTAACAGCAGCGCCAGCAGCATAAACGACAGCGAAAACGCCGACAGCTGGCTGAGCGTTGACCACGGCTGATGCAGCAGGCGGTTGACCGCCAGGCGCACGGGCAGGGATTTCACCGTGAGCCGCTTCAGGACGTTGAGCAGTATCCAGCCCAGCACGCCGCACAGCAGCGCCAGCACAACCGCCCCGGCCAGTACCGCCCACAGCAGCGTGCTGCCCCCCATCAGCCACGCCAGCAGCCCCACCGCCACGGCAATAATGACCGGAAGGTAGAACTTCAGCGGCCAGACGTTCGCCACAACATCGTTGCGAAGCACGCGCAGCGGCTGCGTCGCGAGCAGCAGGCGGTAGGGGCGTAACCCCACCAGCAGAGAAATCACCGTCATTGCGCCCATCGCCCACAGCCACGGCCAGAGGCTGGCCGGCGGCAAGGCGGCCGGGAGCACCGGCTTCAGCATCACCATCAGCAGTTTTTCAAACAGCAGCCCCATTATTCCGCCGGTCAGCGCAGACAGAATCAGCAGCATCAGCCACTGGCCGACAATCAGCTTGCGCAGCTGCGCCCTGCCCGCCCCCAGGGTTTTGAGGATCGCCACCAGGTCGTAACGGCTGCGGCAGTAATGCCCCATCGCCACGGCAACCGCCGCCACCGCCAGCAGCAGGGTCAACAGTGCCGAAAGCAGCAGGAACTGCTGAGAACGCTCAAGAGATTTACCGAGCGCCCCTTCGTCCTGCTCCAGCCCGTACCAGCGGTGCTCTGGTTTGAGCTGCGGCAGAAGCCATTTTTCGTACGCGTCAAGCTGGGCAGGCGTGCCGCCAAACTTATAGCGCCAGGTGACGCGGCTGCCCGGCTGAACAGCATGGGTTGCCGCAACATCCGCGGTGTTCATCAGCAGGCGCGGCGCAAGCTGGAAGGGGTTAAAGCCGGAATCAGGCTCCTGCACCACTTCCCCGGCGATTTTCAGCGTGGCGTCACCGACGTCGATACTGTCGCCGGGTTTCAGGTTCAGAAGCGCCATCAGACGTGATGCCAGCAGCACCGTGCCGGGCTTGGGCTTCAGCCCGGGCGGGCTGGTCTGCAGTTCGCCGTACATCGGGTAGATATCATCGACGGCTTTAACGCTGGCGAGCTGCGGCGTGTCGCCCGCAAAGGTCATGGTCTGGAAGCTTATCTGCTCCCCCACCTTCAGCCCTTCTTTACGCGCCTCTGCAATCCAGCCCGACGGCACCGGGCGGGAGCTTTGCAGCGCCCGGTCCCCCGCCATAAACTCCCGACTCTGCTGGCTGAGCCCTTTTTCCATGCGGTCGCTGACGCTGCCGAGCGCCAGCACGCAGGCCACCGCCAGGCTTAGCGCCAGCCAGACAATCAGCAGCGAGGGCGAGCGCCACTCGCGCCAGAACCAGCGGGTAATCATGCCTCCTCCTGAAGAATACCGTTCACCAGCCGCAGGCGTCGGTCGCAGCGGGCGGCGAGCTGAGGATCGTGGGTCACGAGGATCAGCGTGGTGCCGTGCTCGCGGTTGAGCGAAAACAGCAGGTCGGCAATCCGGTCTCCGGTTTTACGGTCAAGGTTACCGGTGGGCTCATCGGCAAACAGGACTTCGGGACGACCGTTAAACGCCCGCGCCAGCGCCACGCGCTGCTGCTCGCCGCCGGAAAGCTGTGCGGGAAGATGGTCGAGACGCTTGCCCAGACCGAGCTGCTCCAGCAGCGCCTTCGCGTGCGCCCGGCTTTCTCGGCTGTTTTCACCGCGAAGCAGCGCCGGGAGTTCGACGTTTTCCAGCGCGTTCAGGGTTGGGATCAGCATAAAGGACTGAAAGACAAAACCAACGTGACGCGCGCGCAGCGCGGCCCGCGCCTCTTCATCAAGCTGATGCAGCGGTTGCCCGACAAGATGGACCTCGCCGCTGCTGCCGTCGTCCAGACCGGCCAAAATCGCCAGCAGCGTGGACTTGCCGGAGCCGGATTCGCCAATGAGCGCGATGGTTTCAGCGCGTTTGACAACGAGTTCAACTCCAGTAAGGATGGAAAGCTCGTGTTCCCCCTGACCGACGGACTTCTTAAGATGATGAACTTCAACACTGTTTTCCGCTGGCATTTGCCCTTCCTGTTTTTGATTCTGATGACCTTCCGCGCGGCGGCAGCGGACACGTTACTGGTTCTCGGCGACAGCCTGAGCGCAGGCTATCGCATGGCGGCCAGCGCGGCCTGGCCCGCGCTGCTCAACGACAAATGGCAGAGCAAGACGTCGGTAATCAACGCCAGCATCAGCGGCGATACCTCGCAGCAGGGCCTGTCGCGCCTGCCTGCGCTGCTCAAACAGCATCAGCCTCGCTGGGTGCTGGTGGAGCTTGGCGGTAACGATGGATTGCGCGGTTTTCAGCCTCAGCAAACCGAGCAAACGCTGCGCACCATTTTACAGGACATTAAGGCGGCAAACGCCCAGCCGCTGCTGATGCAAATTCGCCTGCCCGCCAACTACGGTCGTCGGTATAATGAGGCCTTTAGCGCGATCTACCCTAAGCTTGCCAAAGAGTTTGATATTCCGCTGCTGCCATTTTTCATGGAAGAGGTGTATCTCAAACCCCAGTGGATGCAAGACGACGGGATCCACCCCAATCGCGATGCTCAGCCGTTTATTGCCGACTGGATGGCAACGCGGCTGGCTCCTTTAGTTAAACATGACTCCTGATTAAGCGGAGATCCTGACAGGTAAAGTTATGCAAAAATCGGTCTTAATTACAGGATGTTCCAGTGGAATCGGCCTGGAAAGCGCGCTCGAACTGAAGCGCCAGGGGTTTCGGGTGCTGGCGGCCTGTCGCAAACCCGACGATGTCGAACGCATGAACGGGCTGGGCTTTACCGGCGTGCTGCTGGATATGGACTCGCCGGAGAGCGTTGAACGCGCCGCCGATGAAGTGATCGCGCTGACCGACAATCGTCTGTACGGGCTCTTTAACAATGCCGGCTACGGCGTGTATGGTCCGCTGGATACGCTTTCCCGCGAAACGCTGGAGAAACAGTTTTCGACCAACTTCTTCGGCGTGCATCAGCTCACCATGCGTCTGCTCCCCGCGATGCTGCCGCACGGTGAAGGGCGCATCGTGATGACATCGTCAGTGATGGGGCTGATTTCAACCCCCGGCCGCGGCGCCTACGCCGCCAGCAAATATGCGCTGGAGGCCTGGTCCGACGCCCTGCGCATGGAGCTGCGCCACAGCGGCATCAAGGTTAGCCTGATTGAACCCGGCCCGATCCGCACCCGCTTTACCGAAAACGTGAACCAGACCCAGGCAGATAAGCCAGTCGAAAACCCCGGCATCGCCGCACGTTTTACCCTCGGGCCAGAGGCGGTGGTGGCCAAAGTGCGCCATGCTTTTGAGAGTGAACATCCCAAAATGCGCTATCCGGTAACGCTGGTCACCCACGCCGTAGGCTGGTTAAAGCGCCTGCTGCCGGGCCGGATGATGGACAAAATTTTGCACGGTTGAGTTGAAGCGACGACGCTCATCCCCATGTAAAGAACAAACCGACAAAAGAGAAAGCCGCATGTCCGTACAGAATATCGTCAATATTACAGAAGCTAACCTGCAACAGACCCTTGAACAGTCGATGACCAAACCGGTCCTGTTCTACTTCTGGTCTGAACGCAGCCAACACTGCCTGCAGCTGACGTCGGTGCTGGAAAGCCTTGCTGCCCAGTACAACGGTCAGTTCATTCTCGCCAAGCTGGACTGTGACGCCGAGCCGATGGTGGCGTCTCAGTTTGGTCTGCGCGCCATTCCTACCGTCTATCTGTTCCAGAACGGTCAGCCCGTTGATGGCTTCCAGGGGCCACAGCCGGAAGAGGCGATTCGCGCCCTGCTGGATAAAGTGCTGCCGCGCGAAGAAGAGCTGAAAGCGCAGGAAGGCATGGCGCTGATGCAGGAAGGTAAATACGACGAGGCGCTGCCGCTGCTCAAAGAGGCGTGGCAGCTGTCGAATCAGAATAGCCAGATCGGCCTGCTGCTTGCGGAAACGCAGATCGCTCTGCACCGTTCAGAAGACGCGGAAGCCGTACTCAAAACGGTTCCGCTGCAGGATCAGGACACCCGCTATCAGGGTCTGGTCGCACAAATTGAGCTGCTGAAACAGGCCGCGGACACCCCGGAAATTCAGCAGCTGCAGCAGCAGGTTGCCGACAACCCGGCCGACGCTGCGCTGGCAAGCCAGCTGGCGCTGCAGCTGCACCAGGTGGGGCGTAACGAAGAGGCGCTGGAGCTGCTGTTCAGCCACCTGCAAAAAGACCTGGCAGCCGCAGACGGTCAGGCGCGTAAGATGTTCCAGGAAATTCTGGCCGCGCTGGGCACCGGAGACGCGCTGGCGTCGAAGTATCGTCGTCAGCTGTACGCGTTGCTGTACTAACAAAAAAATGCCCGGTGGCGCTAACGCTTACCGGGCCTACAAAACAGGCTTAACCCGTTTTCTTTAATTGCGTCACCACTAGCTGGTGACGCGCGTTGTAGAACTTCCGATAGGTCAGGTAGCAGGCAATGATGGTTGACAGGCTTGCCGTGGAAAGCAGCATAAACGTCACCATGATCTGATACTTAATCGCTTTTACCGGATCGATACCGGCAAAAATCAGCCCCGACATCATGCCCGGCAGGCTCACCAGCCCCACCGTTTTGGCTGAATCGACCGTTGGGATCAGCGATGAGCGAATGCTCTCACGAATCAGCCGCGCCGAGGCCACTTTAGGCGTCGCTCCCAGGCTTAACTTCTCCTGAAGCTGCTGCTGTTCACTGCTGAATCGCTGGCCGAGATTGTTATAACACAGCCCAACGGCCACCATGGCGTTCCCCGCGATCATCCCTGAGATAGGGATAACCTGCATCGGCGTAAAGGCAATCGAGCCGGAGAGCACCAGCACCGCCAGCGTGAGCGCCGTCCCGGTGGTAATGGCGATAAACGACGAGATAAACGCCTTATCAATGTATTTACTGCGTTTTTTCGCATTCCACGCCGCGTTAAAACAGATAAAGAGCACCATCAGCAGCGTCAGCACAGCGTGGTTGACGTTAAATATATACTTCAGCACATAGCCGACGATAATGAGCTGAACCACCGCGCGGCAGATACTCCACACAATATCTTTTTCCAGCCCCAGCTTTTCCCGGTAGCTGACCACAATCGCAATCAGCACCAGCACCATCGAAAAGGCCAGCGATTCGTTGGTAATGTTGTGTTCACCCACGGTTTGCCTCCTGCATTTTCCCGCCGTGCGGCTGGAGCGTAATCACGTCATCCGCATGGGTTATTTCATTAGCGTCGTGCGTCACCCACAGCACGGCAATGTTCTGCTCCCGGGCGTAACGATGAATAATCTCGTTAACGTTGCGCTTGTTGACGTCATCGAGCGCGCTGGTGATTTCGTCCAGCAACAACACCTTCGGTAAAAACTGCAGGTTGCGGATCAGCGAGACGCGCTGCTTTTCTCCGCCCGACAGCGCAGCGATGGATTTGGTTAACGTCTCCTGCGCCAGACCAAAGCGGGCCAGATCGCTGATAAACTTTTCCGGCTCCGGCGTTTTATTGCGGATTTGCCACGGGAAAATCAGGTTGTCATAAACCGTATCGCCAAAAAGCGCGGGGGTTTGCACGCAGTAGGAGACCTGCTGGCGATAGTTTTCCGGGGACAGTGTTGCGATATCCTGTCCTTCAAACAGAAGGGTGCCCTCCGTCGGGCTGAGGAGTGAGGCCACAATTTTCAGCAGCGTGCTTTTACCGCAGCCTGAGGGGCCCGTGATTAATTTAAACTCGCCCGGCGACAGGCTAAACCTGACGTGCTGAAGAATAATGTTTTCTCCGGCACGAAATCCAATATCCCTGAGATGTAATAGTTCTTTTTTATCGTTCATTACGCTTCCGTTAACCGCTTCGTGTAATAACCGCCTGTAGCATAATCCTTTCGTGCGCACAGAGCGAATAGCCTCACGCTAAAGCAAGTGTTAAACTTTTTGTTTGTCATTTGTCTCCACCATCACTACAGGAAGTAAGCAGCATGGCACATATCTTTTATGAGTTTCCTTCCCTGAAGCCTGGTGTTCCTGATGTCGAAACATTAATGGAAGTCATCAAATCTTCGGAACTCACGCGTTTTGTCATTGGTGCAGAGGTGGTGGATTTTGTTAAGAAGGCGCTCATCGTGAACACCACGATTGGCAGTTTCAAAAATTGCTATTTCGCCTTCGGCAACGGGACACACTTCCTGGAATTTGACGGCAAGGGAAAATCAAAACGTTTCAATGAAGTACCCGACTGGTTCGTCTCTCCGGCTGAATTTTCTCGTACCCAGTGGCTTATCAACCACGATCTTGCGGATGTAAAGGCCACCCAATTCATTGACGTGCTGATGTCCTACCCGCTGAAAGAGCGCCGCGCGCACTGTAATTTGTTATTCGGACTGGAGCTGGAAAAGGTGAATGCAGTTCCGGCCGCAGCGTCAGCCGTAGGGAAAATCGGCAATAAAAACGGCAAAACGACCAAACCGCGCGTGACCGATCTGGGATCGTTTGAATTGTTCAGCCAGTTCTTTGCGCGCATGAAAACCGCCGTGCTGGCCGATGAGTTCCCTACTCTGCAGGTCCTGACGGGCATGGATAACCTGACAAAAGCGCCGCATAATTTAAAGCAGGGTATCAGGACGTGGTTCAAAGCCATCGCGGGCGACCTTCCTCCCAATAACAAACGCGTAGAAGCGGGGAATGCCGTTCTGTTCTGCGCCCCTATCCGCGAACAGATCCAGCGTATCGAAGCGCTGGGGCTGGAGAAGTACTACCAGGGATTATCGAAAGCCATTGCCGAAGCGGGTGATGGATTCATCTCTGACTTTACCTATACTTACGAGCAATAAACACACACTTTCACTCGTCACAGCATGCAAAACAGGAGGTTTTTATGCTTATCGTTGTTCCTGTCCTTATTTTCGTTGCGCTGGTTATCGTGGGCGCAGGCGTCAAAATTGTCCCTCAGGGTTATCAGTGGACCGTCGAGCGTTTCGGTCGCTACACCAATACCCTCCAGCCGGGCTTAAGCCTGATTGTTCCGTTCATGGACCGGATTGGTCGCAAGATCAACATGATGGAACAGGTACTGGACATTCCTTCTCAGGAGATCATCTCCAAGGATAACGCCAACGTCACCATCGACGCCGTCTGCTTTATTCAGGTGATTGATGCGCCGAAAGCGGCCTATGAGGTCAGCAACCTTGAGCTGGCGATCGTCAACCTGACGATGACCAACATCCGTACCGTGCTCGGCTCGATGGAGCTGGACGAGATGCTTTCCCAGCGCGACAGCATCAATACCCGCCTGCTGCACATTGTCGATGAGGCAACCAACCCGTGGGGGATCAAAGTCACCCGTATTGAGATCCGCGACGTGCGTCCGCCGGCTGAGCTGATCGCCTCCATGAACGCCCAGATGAAGGCCGAGCGAACCAAGCGCGCCTACATTCTGGAAGCCGAAGGGGTGCGTCAGGCGGAGATCCTCAAAGCGGAAGGTGAAAAACAGTCGCAGATCCTGAAAGCGGAAGGCGATCGTCAGTCCGCGTTTTTACAGGCAGAAGCGCGTGAACGTTCGGCAGAAGCGGAAGCCCGCGCCACTCAGATGGTGTCCGAGGCAATCGCCGCCGGTGATATCCAGGCCGTGAACTACTTTGTCGCGCAAAAATATACCGATGCGCTAAAACAGATTGGCACCGCGAACAACAGCAAAGTGGTGATGATGCCGCTGGAGGCCAGCAGCCTGATGGGCTCTATCGCCGGTATTGCCGAACTGATTAAAGACAGCGGAAACGAGCGTAAAAAATGATTGAGCTGATCGCTGCACATCCTCATGCCTTCTGGCTAAGCCTCGGCGGCTTATTGCTGGCGGCGGAGATGCTGGGCGGCAACGGCTACCTGCTCTGGAGCGGTGTTGCCGCCGTCATGACGGGCCTTCTGGTCTGGATCCTTCCGCTGGACTGGGCGTGGCAGGGTGCGCTATTTGCCGTGCTGACGCTGGTGGCCGCGTGGCTGTGGTGGCGCTGGCTAAACCGGCGGGTTAACGAGCAAAAACCGCTGGACGCGCACCTCAACCAGCGCGGACAGCAGATTGTCGGCAAGCGTTTTACGCTCGACACCGCGCTGGTAAACGGGCGCGGGCATATGCGCGTGGGCGACAGCTCGTGGCCGGTAGTCGCCGACGACGACCTCAGCGCCGGCACGCGGGTTGAGGTCATTGCTGTGGAAGGCATTACCCTGCGGGTGAAAGCCTGCTAAGCAGAAGCCTTACGATGACAGCAGCCGGCAAGATTGTCGATAATCGGGCAGTCGGCGCTGTCATCCCCCGGACAGGATTCCGCGAGCTGTAGCAGTTGTTCGCGCATCGCCTGCAGCTCGAGAATATGGCGTTCGATCTCTGCCACTTTTTCCAGCGTGCGTTTTTTCACGTCGGCGCTGTGACGCTTCGGATCGTTAAACAGGTTTACCAGCTCGCCGCACTCTTCCAGATTAAAACCGACCTGTCTTGCCTGGCGCAGCAGCGTCAGTTCATCCAGATGCAGCTGCGTGTAGCTGCGGTAGCCGTTTTCGCTGCGCAGCGGTGGCGTCACCAGCCCCTTCTCTTCATAAAAGCGGATTGCCTTGCTGGTTAAGCCGGTTTTTTTTGCCACGTCACTGATATTCACATTTCCCCCTTGACCTTCCCCTTGATGGTGGGATTCTGACAGGCGCAGCCCCGTAAGGTACTGCGCCGAATCAGTATTTTACAGACTTAACTAACCCGCAAATCCCCCGCTTTGCCTCCAGAGTGTGGACACAATGTGGACATTCCGCTGAGAGGATTATAGCTCACAGCGTCCAGCAAATAGTCTGGTGCGAAGTGTGCGTAAACCATCGTTTGCGAAATATCCGCATGGCCCAAGATTCGCTGTAAGGCAATGATGTTGCCCCCCTTCATCATGAAGTGCGTTGCGAACGTGTGCCGCAAAGCGTGAGCCGCCTGTCCATCTGGCAGGTTAGGTTTTGCTTCTTTCATCCTCAAGCGGAACGTCTTGTAACTCACCCGGAAAAGTCGCCCTGATTCCCTGTGTTTGATTATCCTGGCGATATCATCCGATATCGGAACAACGCGCCTTTCACCGTTCTTTGTCAGGGTAAACATAACCCTGTTACCGACAATATTTTCCGCTTTCAGATTGTATGCCTCCCCCCACCTCGCACCGGTAGCCAGCAGTAAAATCGCAATGCGGTAGTAATCACCAGAACATAACGACAAGAGCCGATCAACTTCGGTCTGGGTCAGGTATGACATTTCGGTTTTGGGTTCTTTCAACGCTGCAACCGACGTCACGGGGTTTTCTCCGTGGAACTCGTCGATCTCCGCCATTGACTTGAAAATCCCACTCAAGGCGAAAAGGTCGTGATTTATCGTTGAAGCCTTAATCCCCTGCCCCAGTCGGTATGCCCGGTAATCAATAATGCATCGTGCATCAAGCTGGTAAAGCATAGGGTCGCCCATATCCTGACAAATACAATTAACCGCACTTAGTCTGCGGTTCGCATAGTTTTTGTTTCGTCCAATCAGCTGCCACCAAAGCGCAATAAATTCACTCAGCTTTCGTTTATCAGCCGGTTTATTCAGATAATCATGATTCTGAAATTTGGCGATGATACTGCGCTCAAATGCGTGCGCTTCTGCCTTTCTGTCAAACTTCCGCCGAATGCGTTTTCCATCACGCCCGCGCGGCCTTACATCCACTTCATAGCGACCATCTTCGAGTTTCTTAACGGACATAAGAAGACCCTCCGATCGTCAGTTCACTATCTTGGTAACAAATAGTGAAAATGTAATGTTTATATATCGTTAGCCAATCTGTTTCCCGGAGGGGTCTGATTGTGTTGTTTCTTGCCCATAGTGTGCGAGAGCCGGTGCGATCTGGCCCCGGCTTGGGTCGATCCGGTCATACATAAACCAGTCTTGATACTTGTTAAATCGCGGATGTCCAAAGAGCTTGATAGCTGACTCAAGAGTCATTTTGGTCGTGTCGCGCTCATACCCGCCATAAGTTGAATAACTCAACCCTGTTAAATCAGTAAGTTGGCGTTTAGTAAGGCGTTCAGATTCCCTGATCAGGCTTAATTTCTCACCTTGTGTCATTGACATAATGCTTGGATCTCGTCATATTACCCGACAACGGTCATTTGGTACTTAACAAAGCACAATGACCACCTTTAGGCAAAGAGGCTACATTAGCCTCAAGATGCCTCAACGTTGGAGTCTAACAAATGACACAATCACGAGAAATCGAATTAAACGCGGGATCTCAACATTCACGCCAATTTCCGCTAGACAATGCCCGCATTGCCCGCACTTGCAAAATGACCACCGCGCAGGCTGAAAGCATCCGAGATATGAATACCGAAGAACTGCAAAAACAGATTTTCGTTACACCGGCTGAGTTCGCTTATCTGACCGGGCGCACACTCAAATCAGTTCGCAACCTGATGGATCGCGCGCAGCTTCCAGTTCATCGCGAAGGTATGCCAGGTTCAAAGCGCCCAAAACGTTTCATCATGCTGCAAGAATATTGGGATGCTGTTGCACATTGCCGCGCTCTGATCACCCCAGAAGAAAGGCATTACATCGACAGACTGATGCACGACAAAGCCACTTATCGACGCACAACCGGAAACAAACACAATGTGTTGAAGCGTAATAGCCGCAATACACTTTCGCATGGCCGGGCATAGGGAAAAGCAGACATGAAAAAGCGCTATTCACAAAATGGGTCACATGCTGGAAGCATTCCGGGTTTGGTTCAGGTAAGCAAAAACGTTTATGTCTTTAACGGCTTCACTATCCGCAAATCACCGCGCAATGCTTTTAACAGAAGTAATTCTTATTTGATAAATAAGCGGGATGATAACGGCGGTATTGATAATTATTATGGGCGTGACTTTGCCTTAGCTGAAGCAATGCGAACAATTGAAAGGTTGAATGGTGGAGGAAGTTATGAAAATTGAAATGATTATCGGACTTTCTATCTTTGCTGTTGTTGCATTGTATTTAATTCAATTTTTAATCCGCCTGCGGAGTAAAAAAGTAAAGCAGCAAAGAACTAAGGCGCTTGCTGAATATAAAGCCCGCCGTGAAGAAGTTGAACTAAAAGCCCGTAGGCAACTGTAGCAGGTACACGATATGAACGATAACGCCCCATCACTTGCCAGCCTGTTAAAGCATGGTTGCCAGGTAACGCACTACCGTAATACTCGCGGGTGGATTGAATGCCCGGACGGCCGTTTCTTTAAGCCGGAGCCGAACAAGGTACGTTTTATTAAAGGCATGAATAAGCCTTTTGTTTATACGAAAAAGATAAATAAAGGGCTATTGGCAACTCTGATAAGAGCGATAAAGAAACTCTTGTAACATCTTTGGGAGGTGCTTGCATGTTTACTGAAGAGAAAACATCGTGGGAGCGGGAAATGCTAATCCGCGAATCAATTGAAAGCGCAGAAAAAGGTTTTACCGTTCAGCTTAAAAATGGTTCGCGTATTTATATAACACCGGACAGCCCGATAATTGATTTGATTGTCTATGGCCTTGAAAAGGCAATCAGGGGAAATCATGAGCGTGCACGTATGACGTTCATTGATTTTCTTTATTACTGGCATGAAAGGTTATTCAGACAGATAAAAAGAAAACCTCGCACCACTCATTAATTAACCTGCATCAAAAAACATCGGCATTTTTTGCCGGGGCTTCGTTTTGCCTTTTTCAGGAGGTCGGTATGTCGGTCAAGTCAATAAAGCTGGATAGCGGAATAAGCGATCCAGAGTTTGTGGCAATAAGCGCCAGTGCCCGTAAGGGTGAGCGCGCTCACCTTCTTGGAATGCTGCGTATTTGCATGGGCCAGCTGAAAAAGGAAAACGCCACCTCAGAAGAGATTTTTTCATCAGTCGAGCGGTGGATCTGCAACCGCGAATTAGCCATCAATGAGGACAAAAATCAATGAACCACGTCATGTTAGATATCCGCGCTCTGGGTAAATCAACGGATGCTCCAATATTCGCCATTGAGTGCGTTTTCTTCGAACCTTCAACAGGTCAGATTGGCCCACAGTTTTATCGCGCCATTGATATCACCACGGTGGGCGGTATTTATCCTGAAGCGGTTTTACAGCTTATGAAAGGTGATTCTGAACAGCGTGCCGAGGTTATCAACGCAACCTGTAGCGCGATTGATGCCCTGTCCGGCGCTTGCAGTTTTATTAAGAAAGTCGCATCGAAACACGAAAAGCTCCTTTGTTGGTCGGCGGACAGTTCGCTGGATGTAGCAACGCTTGCACATGCTCTTTCACGTTATGGGCTGGAACCGATCTTGCCATCTTTTGAATTCCGCCACCTCTCAACACTAATCCACATCGCAGGCGTAACAGGGTATGCCCCGCATCCGCGCCGCTCTACTGCAACCTACATGCTGACCGATGCCGTTTATCGTGCTGAGCAGGTTTGCGAGATCTGGCAGCGGCTGACCAGCCCACTTATCGAATCGTTGTGAGGTTGAGAATGATTAAATCACCTCTTAAATGGGCTGGCGGCAAGACGCGTGTTATGCCGCAGCTGCTCAAGCATTTGCCGAAAGCTGATTGCCTGATTGAGCCGTTTGTTGGAAGTGGGACTGTGTTTATGAACACGGAATACCGCCGCTATGTGCTTTGCGATAGCAATCTGAATCTGATCAACTTTTTCCGTCAACTAACAGGCCGTCTGGAAGATACGATTGCCGGTTGCCGCTGGCTTTTCAAAGACGGAAATAATGCTGATGAATATTACAAGCGACGCGCAGAGTTTAATTCACTGACTCAAAAAGCGGACTCAGATCCAGACGCGGCGCTGCTTCTTGCTTCCTATTTCCTGTACCTGAACCGCCATGGGTATAACGGGCTATACCGCGTTAATCAGAAAGGTGAATTTAATGTTCCTTTCGGCAAGTATGCCGAGCCTTACTTCCCTGAAGAGGAAATGCGCCTTTTTGCTGAGAAGGCAAACGACACAAAAGCGATCTTTATCCATGGGGATTTTCGTCAAACCATCCCTGACGTTATGCAGCTCGCCTACGATGCAGTGATTTACTGTGACCCGCCTTATCTTCCGGTTAGCGACACTGCCAATTTCACTGCCTACGGCAAGCCTTTCACGCAGGACGACCACACGGATCTTGTCAACACGCTGCTGGCTGCACATAACCAGCATGGTGTGCGTTCGGTGATTTCAAACAGCGACACCCCCGAAACACGCGATATCTATTCCGCCTTTGCTCTTCACTCCTTTCGCGTACGCCGTTCTGTCAGCGCAAAAAGCCGTGACATGACCGGTGAGGTGATCGGTGCACTCCGCATATCTCGCAAATCTAAAGAGGTGGCGTGATGGTTATTGATTCCATTCTGTGCCAGTTGGTCAGCCACGATGAAGACGGTATTCCGGGTCTGAATATGCTTGTCACAACCTCGGACGAGGTTGAAATAGTTTGGTTTTGCCCTGCCGAAAAAGTGGGACTGAAAGGTTTGTGGGTGCATTGGCATCAGATGGCTTTTTCCGGGTTTGATGATGGGGTGCCGTTCTGATGGCCGCTATCGCTTACTACAACGAGATCGATCCCTTCGCCGCGCAATGGCTGCGTAACCTGATCGACGCTGGGCACATCGCCCCGGGCGTCGTTGACACTCGCTCAATTGAGGAAGTAACAGCAAATGACCTTAAAGGATTCAAGCAATGCCACTTCTTTGCCGGGATCGGCGTCTGGTCTTACGCCCTGCGCCGTGCCGGATGGCCCGATGATCGCCCCGTCTGGACAGGTTCATGCCCCTGCCAGCCTTTCAGCGCCTGCGGAAAGCGCCAGGGAAAAGACGATGAGCGCCACCTCTTCCCCACATGGTTTCGTCTTATATCGGAGTGCCGCCCTGACGTTATCTTTGGCGAACAGGTTGCGAGCAAAGACGGCCTCGGTTGGCTCGACGATGTACGCGATCACCTGGAAAGAGCGGAATACGCCTTCGCAGGTTTCGATCTCTGCGCTGCGGGCTTCGGTGCCCCGCACATCCGCCAGCGCCTCTTCTGGGTGGCCGACGCCGACAGCGAATTCATGGAAACACCCATCGAATGCGGGCAGGGAGGGAGGATTGAACTTGCAGACAGCGGCAGTCTTATCGGGGTGGACTACGCCAAGTGCGAGCGACGGAACACGGGGCGGAATCGGGATTACTCCGGGTATGTCCGGCAGCAGTCTGGCGCAATTAGTGAAGCTGGCCGGTTGGCCGACACCAACAGCAACGGACGGGAAAGGCGGCTATCAGGGTGGGAGAGTTCGAAACGGGAAGTTATCAACGGATCGGCTGGATGTGAAAGCGCAGCTCGTGGAACCAATGCGGTTAACGGTTTCTGGGGATCTGCTGACTGGCTCTTCTGCCGCGATGGAAAGTGGAGGCCAGTTAAACCCGGAATTAGCCCTTTGGTTGATGGGGTTGCCGGACGAGTGGGCCAGCTGCGCGCCTACGGTAATGCCATCGTTGCGCCGGTCGCGGAAGCGTTCATAGCTGCATATCTGGATTGTTCGCAATGACCACAGCAACCCGTGGCCGTCGCGCCCCTTCTCCACCTCCACCGTATCCGGGTAGTACTGACAATGCTATCCCTTACGCTTATGGCGGGAACAAACCATACCAGCCGATTGGCGTTGATGTAGCGCCGGGGCTGGATGGTTTCGACTATCTCACGCCGGACGGCACCCGCAAGCATATTGCGTTCAGTGAACTGGTAGCGGAGGACGAAAAGCCGGAACGCAGCAAGCTGCTGCGCCGCCGTCTGGCTTCTCTTCCACAGTATGTCCGCCGTCACTTTGCCGCGAAGCTTGATGCGCTGGACGCGAAAGACCGCAAAGCGGCAGACCACTGGCTGCTTAACACCTTTGAGCGCCACGTATTAACGCGTATTGATGGCGTGAACAGTATTTACCAGCCTGACACTGTGATGCCCGGCATTCTGCTGCCAATCCGCGATCAGCTTTTCCGTATGCTCTGGGCAGGGAAAAAAGAGTTAAAAAGACTGGCTTATACGCTTGCCGATATCTTTACGAGCGAGTTTATACGCGAGTCCGATCACCAGTTGGCGCGCACCGGCGATCCTGAGTTCGCGGCGATTTCTGGTTATGGCCGTATTGCGTCGCTGGCGGTGCATCTGAAAACGCCGATCCCCGGCTGGACAGCGTATTGCAATGAAGAACTGGAAGCGGAGGACGCATTACGCGCGGTACTTCGTCTTGAGTCACCGCAGTGGTGGTTAAACCGTTTGCGCCGTATCCATGCCCGCTGGCGTGAGCATTTGATGATCGCGGCGGGATACGTTCAGAAAAAATCCTCTCCATACAGCAGCGCCCCGTGCCTTACCGAATGGCTGGCCCAGAAAAAGGCTAACCGTGAATACCTTAAGGCTATGGAACTGGAAGACCAGGACACGGGCGAGCGCATTTCTCTGATCGATAAAGTCGCCGGCAGTGTTGCCAATCCCGCCAACCGTCGCCGCGAACTCATGACGAGAATGCGAGGATTTGAAGAGCTGGCAAAGCTGGAAGGGCTGGCCGGTGACTTCTACACGTTGACAGCACCTTCACGCTATCACGCTATGCAGCATAACGGGCACCGTAATAATAAATACTGTGGCGCGTCACCGCGCGAGACGCAGCAATACCTTTGCAAGGTCTGGGCGAGAACCCGCGCCGCGTGGAAGAGAAAAGGGATCCGTGTTTTTGGCTTCCGCGTGGTTGAACCGCACCATGATGCAACGCCGCACTGGCACTTACTTCTTTTTATGCGCCCGGAAAAGGTCGAACAGGCGCGCGATATCTTCCGTAAATATGCCCTGAGGGAAGACGGCAACGAGCCAGGAGCATGGGAGCACCGCCTTGAATTTAAGCCGATTGAGGACGCTTTAGGCAGCGCAACCGGCTACATAGCGAAATACATTTCGAAGAATATCGACGGCTTCGCACTGGATGGCGAAAGGGACGACGAAACCGGTGAAGATCTGAAAGAAATGTCACTCCGCGTTAGCGCGTGGGCGTCGCGCTGGTCTATTCGCCAGTTTCAGCAGATCGGCGGTGCACCGGTCACGGTCTATCGTGAACTTCGCCGCCTGGGTAATCGCGAACTGGTGTTACACCCTGAACTGGAAACTGCGCGTCAGGCCGCTGATGCAGGCGAGTGGGATAACTACGTATTAGCCCAGGGTGGCCCGTTGGTAGAGCGCGATAAGCTGCGCATTCGCCTGAACTATGAAACCACCGAAAACGGCAACGCCTACGGCGATGACGTCCAGCGCATCACCGGTATCTATTGCCCGATAACGGGCAATGACTCTTTGATCTTCACCCGCACCGCTCAATACAACATCGTGCCGAAGCGCCGGAGCGCTGACGGTGTGGCCGTTGACGTTGGTTTTTCAGGCGGCAGCGCCGCCCCTCGGAGTTCTGTCAATAACTGTACGCGGGATCCCGCGGCAGGTGCTGACGGTGTTGAACATGCCGCCAGCGAAGCTACAGGCCAGTCGGAAATGACTGTGCCAGCTGAGGGCGCGACGGTGAATTTTGATGCGCTTTCACGGCAGGAAAAGCGAGAACTGGCGCAGCGGCTTAGTGACGATGTGCGAAGTAAGCGTAAAAAAACGGCCACCGGACGGGAAGACGGGGCCGGGCTATCCGTGAAAGAGCAGCAGATTAGTGAACTGCTGGCGCTGCGTGGGATTGATGCCAGCGCCGGAATGGTCAGATCGATGATGGCCGGTGCGTCAGTGGCGTGCGGTGATCTTGTTATGACCTTGCAGGACGGGCGTTTGGTATCGCGCAACCGTGCCGCGTCCGGGCTGGATAAGCTGCCGTCGCAGGTGATGGCGGCGAAGAAAAAGACAAGCGACCTCGTGAACCGGATGAAGACCGCATTTTCGGGGCGGAAGTAAGACGCTGATCAGCATGGTCGGCTTTGACAGTGTGGTACCGCAATACCGCGATGGCCGGAATGGTCAGCTTTGACGGTGTGGTACCGGATTCCGGCAAATACCGTCATTTCCGGCAGTGTTGGCCATACATCGAGTACCGTCATTTTTAACAGTGCTGCAGGTTGTTAAAAATGACGGTGCCAGCTGGGGACAAAAGAGAATGAGCTATCTGGGAAGTAAAGCGGCAAGTGGGGTTTATCAGAAGATTATTGCTGAAATGCCACCGCATGATACCTACATTGAAACGCACCTGGGCAGTGGCGCGGTAATGTTTCACAAGCCACTTGCAGCCAGGACGATTGGAATTGATGTTGATGAAAATGCTTTTAAATTAACGCGCGAGCGCTGGTCAGATATGGGGCAAACACCGCCTAAGTTGCATCTGTATCACGGTGATGCTGTAGGCTTTCTGGAAAGAGAAAGCTTTACTCGACATGGCCGCGTGCTGGTTTATTCCGATCCTCCATATCTGCTTGAAACCCGCACCAGTCGCGCCCGCTACCGCCATGAATATACGGTTGCCGATCATGAGCGGCTATTGTCCTGCTTGGCCAGCCTGCCGAAAAACGTTTCCGTTATTCTGTCCGGCTACCCATCGCAGCTTTATGACGAACGGTTAACAGGCTGGCGCAGCAAAGAATTTCAGGCCATGACGCGCGGCGGCGTGCGAACAGAAAAAATCTGGATGAATTACCCGGAAGGGCGCGCGTATACCCACACGTTTGCCGGGAAAGACTACAACGATCGGCACCGTATTAAGCGCAAAGTTGAGCGCTGGCGCGCAAAATATGCGGCCCTTCCTCCTGCTGAAAGGCTGGCGATCATGGTGGCGCTCAACGAGGTAGACGCGGGGCAGTAAAAAAGCCGCCTGGCTGGCGGCTTCTTCAATAACGATAGTTACTTATTCTTCTTAAGCGGTTTGGCTTTCCACCGCTTAACCAACCATTCAAATTCTTGATAGGTCGTCTCTGACTTGATGTGCTCCCTGATGGCTTTGATCAGGGGTTCGGCAATATCGTAGGTCTCTATCACGGTGGTATACGATGTTCGTTTGATCATCTGCTCGTTATAAATCCCCTCGCGGATGCTCACGGCAACCCTTTCGTAAAAGTTCAGGATGTACTGAAATTTGCGACGCTCAATCATTTCTTCTTCGGTGATCGCTTTGCCTTCGCATGGAAAGACGTAAGCACGGAACGATTTTCCTGAACGATGAACTTGCTTAAGGACATGCAGGGACTCTATGTACTGCGTATCCTGGCGACTTTCGAATAGAAAGTTAGCCGTTTGAGTTTTCTTTGCGGTGCGGACGTTATAGATGATTGTCCAGATGGCAACGACAACGCCGAGAAGCACAATGGCGTTACTGATAATTTGCAGGGTATTGGCGTCTAATGTCATGTTTTTTATCCATAAAAAAGGCGGGGTAAGTTCCCCGCCTCGTAGAGGTTAGATTCAGCTTAAAAGCCGTCGAACTCATCAAACATTTTTCTCATAATAACCCCCTTTGAAAGCATTTCGTAGTTCACTGATTGGTGAAGGTTCACTTATTAGTGAAGTAATACGACAAAATTACCCTAAAGGTAATCGGTAGTCAAATTGATGGGCCTTTTGGAGCTGCACAATAGTGCACAAATTTGCACAATTTTTTTGATGCTGTTTATGCCCTTTCCGCCCTGTGGTGGCGCGGTCTGACCCCGGATCGGCAAATGCACAAAAAACGAAGCAAATATCGCGCGCAGGTGACGGGGGAACAGCCCACGCGACAGGGGGCAGTGAGGGGGTGCCTTTAAATGCCATTCTTCGGCCTTTTCCGCCTTCTTCGCGCGCTTTCTCGCTTCCGGATGTGATGAGGAGTCGATTGCAGTTTGCGCCTGCCAGAATGGCGCTCATGCGCTCTGAGTGAGGGGGCGTTAAAGGTCGTACCGGGTGGTGATCGGGTGGTGGCCGGTCATGCGAAGATTGAAAATTACTGAAGGATAACCGCCGCAGGATGTGCGGCGGGTGGTGTGGATCACTCGTCTTTGAGCAGAGCGTAGGGATTAAAGCGGATCACTTCCTGACCTAGCCAGTCATTGACGCCCTTCATGGCTTCCATCACGGGCAACATTTCGTTGATGGCGAAGACGCGCGCGGCCTTCTCAACATCACCCAGCGAGCCGTTGCCTTCCGGCATTGCGCCCATCAGTTGCGGCGGGATGCGGTGAGCGTCGCGTAAATCGTTGCGCGTTGCTGATTTGATGTTAAGAAACTCATCCTTTGCCGATATCTGGCTGAACGGCAACAGTTGCACGCCGTCTTTGCCGCCGCCCGGCGCGTGGATCAACACGTTTTTGAAGGAGCCTTTCCCTCTGGCCTGTGACAGCGTCTTTTGCACCACCTTTATGCTTTCCTGATCTACCTTCTCCGACCCGACATAGAGAATGCATCCGGCATGGGATCCGTTGTCATAGTAGAGTTTGCGGAACTTATCGGCGGAATGTGACAGGCTGGCGGACAGTAGCGCCCCCATGTATTCCGGCATACCGTAGATTTCCTGATGAATATCCGGGTTCATGATGTGGCAGACCTGACCCGGCTTAAACTCGTATTCATCTTTCCACTGCCGGATAAACCAGTACGTATCAAGATCGCTACCCCGTCGCGTGTTCAGCGCCGGAACATGCTGGAGTTTGAGCGGGGCACCCAAAAGGTTAGAGCGGCGTTCAAGATAGGCATTACCAAAGACAAACCAGTCCAGTGCAAAGGCAGAGAAGGCCTGACGTGACAGTAAGGGGTGAGGGATATAGCACCCGGTCAGCACATTGCGCTTGAAGTAAAGCGCCGACTGATGCAGCGGGGATTGTGCGAACGCACGGGTTAACCCCTTCCAGTCTATTGGCGTTTCGTAGTACCGGCCGTTATCGACGCAGCACATGCTGTCAAGCAGGTCATAGCCGTCCGTTACCGAATAGGGACCGTCAAACGTGAAGGCGCTGAGCGCCGGATCGCTTCTGAGAGCGTCAGAGATATCAGGCTGTCCGGCACTGCCACTGCTGGCAGCGTGATTGTTTTTGTAGGTGCGCTTCTTCATCAGAACTCCATAGCAAACCCGCCGCTGCCACTCTCCTGGCCCAGCGGTTCGTTAATAATCGCGAGCATATTCGCCCAGGCTAAATCCCCGTGGCTGACGCCGCGCGAGCGGTCAGTGTCATAGGTGATGAATCCGCCTGGCGTCTTTACCTTGCGAACAGAGTTAAAGGCGTTGATCAGGGCGCGCTCGCTGCGGTCATACTCCCATCGCCCGGCGCGGATCAGCTGTAGCATTTTCAGCACCAGGGCGCGCTTTGACGTCATTGACATGGTGTAGGGCATTGCCATCGGGAAGAACTTCTTCACTATCTGATAAACGGCTTCACCATTACCGCCCGTCACGTCGATGCCGACATGCTGCACGTTGTATTTGAAGGTGAAGTTTTCGATAACTTTCGCCTGCTCTTCAAACTCAAGGCCGCGTACCTGTTCCGTCTCCACCGTGCGGAATTTACCACCCGGCACCAGTGGCGGAACCACAACGCAAATCGCGCCGCTGTCACCGTTTCCGCTGCTGCCGTTGGCGTCATAGCCTATCCAGACCGGGCGATTACCCATCGGCCTGGACGCAAAAGGCTTCCAGTCCGGCCATTCGTCATAACCATCTGCCCCGCAGCCAATCAGTGCGTTAAGGTTGAAAGCTGACTCGCCATCGCGAACGAACTCGCACATGTACAGGTTGCGGAATTCATCCTCGCTGTTTTCATCCTGAATCTCTTCAAGGTCGGTATATTCCCAGCCGTGGTCTATCACATCCTTCAGGGTGACAATCTGACGCCAGGTTTTATCTGGGCATAACAGCCCGCTGTTCAGCGTTTTCCAGCCCACATCAAATGCTTTGCGCTGTGCCTTGGGGCGTTTCTCATTCCAGCGATCGCCCGTCCAGAACGGGTAAGCCTCATGGGTTTCACCTGACGGCGTGGAAAAGTAGGTACGCGTCAGCCCCTTCAGCGTTGCCATTGCACCCGCAACCTTTCGCAGGTTGGTGAAGTTGCTGACCCAGAAGAATTCATCGAACTTCAGGTTGCCCGTATATGACTGTGCCGTCGCTGCGGACGTGCCGAGGAAATGCAGCTCTGCGCCGTTACTCAGTACGATTTTGTCGCCGCCCTTAAGCTCAACGTCTACTTCTTCCGCTACCTTCTGAATGAACCCTCTGAACTGGTGAGCCTGTCGGCGGGATGCGGACAGAAATATCTGGTTGCGCTGGTACGGATATTTCACATCATCTCGCAGCGCATCCAACAACGCCTCGCGTGCAAAGTACCAGGTTGCGCCAATCTGGCGGGACTTCAGTATCATGCGGTTTCGGTGGTGGCGTTGCTCATACCAGCCGCGTTGATGCCATGAAAGGGAATCAAGTATTTTCTCCCGCAGCGCGACGATCTGTTCTTCGGTGAAGTGGTTTTTCAGCTTGCGCTTGCGCGGCTTTTTGCCCGCGCCAGCCCCTGCCGGTTGTCCATCAGACAGCTTTTTCAGTTGCCGGGTCAGCAGATCAATCTCCTTGAAGTCTCCCCCGGTCTTGTCTTTCTTGTCCGTAAGCTGGATGAGGCGGGCATCCATAGACTGGCTGACGCGCTGGACGGGCGGCGTTTCATCCCATTCATCGCGTTTCTTCCAGGCGTAAATTGTGTTCTGATTAATCCCCATCAGGCGCGCGATCTCCGCTGGCGGATAGCCCTGCCAGTAAAGTTGTTTTGCCCTCTGACGTACAAAAGCGTCCTGTATCATCTGCCCTCCACCGTTTATGGAGTGAAGATTACCCCGCGCGCGATCCCGCTATCGCCCCCTTTGTGGTCTGGCCTTCCTCCGACAACAAAACCTCGTTGAGACAGCAAGTTACGCTCTGCCATCATGGCCGTACAGAAACCACTCAACAGGATTATCGACATGGCTAGCGCAGCTAAACCAGCCCGTAAGAAATTCCGCGTTGCTGTCTCTGGTGCCACCGTTGACGGGCGTGAAATTCGCCCTGAGCACCTTCGTGATGCAGCAGCAAACTACAGCCCGGACGTGTACGGCGCACGCGTCAACGTGGAGCACTACCTTTCGCCATTCCCCGGCAGTGATTTCGGCGCGATGGGTGATGTGACGGCGCTGAGTGCTGAAGATATCAGCGAAGGCCCGCTCGCCGGACGCACCGCGCTTTACGCCGAAATTGAACCTTCTGAGCGCATGAAGAAGCTGACGGAGGAAGGCAAGAAAATTTATTCCAGTATTGAACTGCACCCGCAGTTTGCGCTTAACGGCAAGGCGTATGTCATGGGGCTGGCGATGACCGATACCCCGGCGAGTCTTGGCACCGAGCGGCTGAAGTTTGCCGCGCAGCAGCGTCAGCAGGTTATGTCCTTCAACAATCAGCAGGGTGAAGCCCCGCTGTTCACCGATGCCATTGAGGCCGAAATTATCGAACTGGCTGAGCAACGCAGCGATGAAGGTAAGCAGTGGTTCGGGCGCGTCATGGGGATCATCGGTAAAGGCCGGAAAGCTGACGGTGAACAGTTCAGCCAGGTGCGTGACGCCGTGGAGAACGTCGCCCAATCCCATGCCGATCTGCTGGACAGCTTCAACGACCTGAGCCGCGCCCGCGAACAGGACAGCCAGGCAATCCAGAAGCTGACCTCCGACCTTGCCGCGCTGACCAGCAAGCTGGGAAACACTGACGCCAATTTCAGCCAGCGGGAACCCGCAAACGGCGGCGCAAACGCGCAGCTTGCTGATTACTGATATCCACAACGAGAGCAAAGAATATGGAAAACACTACCCGCCAGCTGTTTGATCGGTACGTAGCCCAGCAAGCACAGCTAAACGGCGTTTCAACCTCCGCTATCGCAGCAAAATTTGCTGTAGATCCGACGCGCCAGCAGCGTATGGAACAGGCTGCACAGCAAAATGATTCTTTCCTGAGCAAAATTAACGTGTTCCCCGTCAACCAGCAGATCGGCCAGAAAGTCCTGATCGGCAGTAAAGGCCCGATGGCTGGTGTAAACAACGGCGTCACCAGCCGTCGCAACCCTGGCTCAAATCAATCAATGGAGCCGTTCGACTACATGTGCCGCAAGGTCAACTATGACTACGGCATCAGCTATGAACAGCTTGATGCTTGGGCGCATATGCCGGAGTTCCAGCCGCTGATCAGCAAGGCAATGGCCCGCCAGATGTCGCTTGACCGCATCATGATTGGCTTTAACGGTGTGAAGTACAGCGATCCGTCTGACCGCGCCGCTAATCCACTGTTGCAGGACTGTGGCATTGGCTGGCTGGAGAAAATCCGTAAGGAGGCACCGCACCGAGTCATTTCTAATGTGACGATCACCTCGCGTGATGAAGATAACAAGATTGTCGCAAAAGGTACTTACGGCAACCTTGGTGCTGCGGTGTACGACGCTAAAAACAGCCTGATGGATGAGTGGCACAAGCATAACCCGGATAACGTGGTAATTCTGGCGGGTGACCTGCTGACGACGAGCAATTTTTCGGCCATCAACGCCTTAAGCCAGACCAACCCGAATACCGAAATGTTGGCCGGTCAGCTGATTGTTGCGCAGGAGCGCGTAGGCAACATGCCGACCTTTATCGCGCCTTACTTCCCTGTAACTGGCGTACTGATCACGCCGTTCAAAAACCTGTCGGTGTACTACCAGCGCGGCGGTCTGCGCCGGACGATCAAAGAAGAGCCGGAATACAACCGTGTCGCAACGTATCAGTCTTCAAACGATGACTTCGTCATTGAAGACTACGGCAATGTTGCGTTCATTGACGGCATTCAGTTCGCCCAGGCCGAACAGGCTGGCGAGTGACAGACGCGGCGGGGGAATTCCCCCGCCATTACGGGGAGAAGTGACGATGTTAACACCGGCACAACGACATTTTCAGAGGGTCATGGCAGAACGCCGGGGCCAGGCGGATGAAGAATCCGATATCCAGCGCACTGCGCATGAGCAAATTCTGCATCGCCTGCGTATGGACTTGTCCCGCCTTAGCGGCGTGCAGTCCGAAGAAACCAAAGCCGAAATGAAAAAATCCATGCTGCCTGAATACGAGGGATGGATTGAAGGCACGCTCGACGGCGACAGCGGGCGGCAGGATGAAGTCATTACCCGGTTGATGGTCTGGGCGATTGACTGCCGTGATTATGTGCTTGTGATGAAGCTGGGGCGCTATGTGGTGCGCCACGGGCTGACGCTGCCGGATAACTTCAACCGCACGGCAGCAACATTCCTGACCGAAGAAATGAGCAAACCACTGTTGACGCTCGCGGCTGCTGATGCTGACGCTGATTTATCGTCCGGTATCGCTGTGCTTGACGAAGTGGCGGACATTGTCGCCGACAGTGATATGCCGGATGTGGTGCGCGCCAAGTTGTGCAAGGCCCGTGCGCTTGCCCGCCGTGGTGCGACTGATATCACGACCAAAGCGGAAGCGCTGGCGCTGTTCCGTGAGGCGCTGACGCGCAACCCCAACGCCGGGGTAAAAAAAGAGATTGCCACGCTTGCCCGCGAAGTTAAGAAGCTGTCTGCGGATAGCGGCACGGGGGAAGGCGACGCGGCCAGCACCGACAAAACTGACGGTACTGCAGAGCCTGTTCCGGAAAAGAGCACTACCGCCAGCGCAGCAGGTAAAACGGCGACGCGTAAAACCACGACTAAAACGGCAACAGGCAAAGCGACAAAGCGCAAGCCTGCCAACCAGAAAAAGAATTAACGACTTCGGCCCCGTCCGACAGGCGGCGCGGGTGGATATCTGCCCTTTTACGGTCTTTTAACCACCCGCCCACCGCCTGATTTATGGGAGATAAGTGCATGAGCAGCCTTGTGGCAAATAAGCGCGTGTTGCCTGCCGACAGCGATACCCCCGATGTTGATGATGGTGATACCACCGTCAGCGCCGGGGACTTCTGGCCGGTGATAAAACTGGCCGATCTCCGTCTGGCCGCACGCATTACAGGTGGTATCACCACGTCCAGGCTGATGCACGTCACCACGGAAGCGGTAGCCCATGTCACCGCGCAGTTGCTGGGCTGGCGCGCCGGTCAGGTCAGCGCAGGCTTTCACACGCTGGAAGATGTGCCTTCAGCCCTGCCGTCAGGTGATATGGAAAAGCTGGTTATCAACGGTGAAAACGTGAAGGTGTACCGCTTCCGCCGTGCAGTCTATTCGATTGCCAGGGCGCTGGTACTTGAAGGCTATCGCGACGTTGATACCACGGCGAAAGGCGACAAAGACGCCGCCGCGCTTGACCTGCAACGGGATGATCTCTGGCGGGATGCCCGCTGGAGTATCGCCGACATTCGCGACACGCCGCGCCTCTATGCGGAGCTTTGCTGATGAAAGTGAAGGCATTGCTGGGGGATACGGTGGATTTGCTTTGCTGGCGTCACTACGGCACCACGCAGGGCGTGACCGAAAAAGTGTTATCTGCCAATCCAGGACTGAGCCAGCAGGTTTTTCTTGATGCCGGTCAGGAGATTGAACTGCCGGAAATCGCGCGTAAAGCGACACAGGAGATGGTGCAGCTATGGGATTAAGTTTCTTTCAGCGCCTTAATGACTGGCTGACATTCATGATGTCAGCGATGGTCACGAGTATTGGCGTAATGACACTGAGCGAAAAGATTGCGCTGGCCGGTCTTCTCGTCGGGATGGTTTTTGGTGCCCGTGGATGGCTCTATCGCGCCCGCATCGAACGGGGGCAGAAGCGTCGCAACGAGCTGATTAACCAGATTCTGGAACAGGCAGAACACAGGCAAATGAGTGAGTCAGAGCGCCGGGCGCTTGACCTTCTGCAACAGAATGAGCCGGAAGATGAAACAGCTTATTAAAAAATGCTCCATTGCGGCCATTGTTGCGCTGGGTATCACGCTGAGTCCGGGCGTGTTGCGCACCACGCCGGAAGGCCAGCAGAAGATTGCAGGCTGGGAAGACTGCCGGAATACACCCTACTACTGCACGGCTGGCGTGCTGACGGTTGGAATTGGTTCGACGGGGCGCGTTGAGAAGCGGGAGTACAGCGACAGCGAGATCGCCGGCCGCTGGATTAACGATATGCGGCACGCTGAGAATTGTATTAACCAGAATTTTGAAGGCGGGCATATGCCGCAGTACGCCTTTGAGGCCATGACGGATGCCGCTCTTAATGTGGGGTGTACTGGCCTGATGTGGTTCACGGACAGCCAGAAGCGAAAGCAGCGCACGACCATCTGGAAGAAGGCGCAGGCGCATGAATGGCAGGCGATGTGTAACCGGCTGACAGACTTTGTAAACAGCGGCGGTAAGCGCAGCCAGGGGCTGGTTAACCGGAGAGCGGATTTTAAGGCGTGGTGCCTGCGGGACGTGGAGGCTGATAAATGAAGATTACAGCCATTTTATGCGCATTGCTGGCGCTGGCCTCTGGTGGCCTGCTCTGGCAGACACATCAACGCGGAAAAGACTCCGCTCGCAATGAAGCGCTTTCCCGCGAGGTGAAAAGTAATGGTGAGGTGCTGGATGAGCTGCGGGCACTGACTGCTGACGCACGCGAAGTGCTTGCACAATTGCGGGCAAACGAGCAGCAAAGAAACGCCGAGGGAGAAAAGCGACGTGAAAACATGCGCGATGCCATCAAAGACGATACGTGTGCCAATACTGTTGTGCCTGCTTCTGTCAGTAACGGCCTGCAACACCGCGCCGCCTCAGCCACAAATGAAAATCGTGTACGAACCGGTGCCGGAAAGCCTGACGGCAGCAACGCCAGCGCCGGGACTGACCGCCCCGGTAACTTGGGGCGCGATAGCTATCTGGAGTGATCGTCTGCGCGATGCGCTGGATACCTGCAACGCCGATAAGGCGGCGATAGCCGATCTCGACCTGCGCCGCCTGAAAAGACTGACTGACCACGCGAGGGCAACACAATGACCTTATTCGACTATCTGAGTGCTCACCCGTACTGGACGCTTATCTATCTGTTGATCATCGCGGCTGCGATTGAACGTTCTGGACGCTGAGAAGGTATCACCATGCTGAAAGCTGATTCACTGCGCGATGCCCTGACCCACGCAAACAAATGGTGCAGGGCAAATCCTGAGGCCTTCACCGTTTTTGTGGAAGAAGGGAATATCGAGACGACCGGCGAAACGCCGTCGTTTATGTACCGCTATACCCTGGTGCTGTTTGTGATGAACTTTGCCGGTGATATTGATGATTTCACGCTGCCGTTAATGGCATGGCTCTGGCACAACCAGCCCAATCTACTGCTGAACCCGGAGAAGAACCGGGACGTTAAATTTACGACCCTTATCAACAACGACGATACCGCCGACATTCTGTTTGAAATGCCGCTGTGCGAGCGCGTGAAGGTCACTCTGGATGCGAATGGCATTCCCCGGGCGGAGCATTTACCGGAACCTAAACCGCGCATCCCGTCAGCAGACGGCGACTGGAGCACCATCTTTGAGGATGTGACGTGGGAGGCTGACGCGCATGAGTAACGATCTCTTCCGTGAACTGGATCAGGTATTCAGCGACATACTCGCGGGCACCTCGCCGGGCGGACGTGTTCGCACCGCCCGCGCTGTTGGCCAGGCGCTGCGTAAGAGCCAGCAACGGCGAATAAAAGCGCAGCAAAACCCGGAAGGTTCGCCGTATCCCGCCCGCCGCCGCAGGGTGCTGCGTTCTCAGCAGGGTATTGTGTTTGTCTGGCAGGGTGAGATCCGTCGCCTGAAAAACTGGCACGGTGGCCGGGGGAAATACGGACGCACCATTACCGGCTTTGACGAAGAGCGCAACGATATTCGCACGTTTTACCGCAGCGATATTGAGCGTTACATCGAGATCAATACGCGCTCACTGCGCCGCAGCACTGCGAAGAAGGTGCCGATGTTTCAGCGGTTGCGCAGTTATCGCTTTCTCAAAATGCGCGCTGATGCTGGCGGTACTTCCGTGGGTTATGACGGCGTGGCCGCACGCATTGCGCGTGTACACCAGTACGGTCAGCGCGATCAGGTCGGGCCGGGTGCTTTTGCTAAATATCCGGTACGTGAGCTTCTGGGCTTTACCGCTGGCGATGAGCAGATGATTACGGAACAGGTGGTTAACAGCCTGGGGAGTGCCGCACGATGAGCGCTGAACTGATCCGCCTGCTGGAAAATATCCTGCGCGTCGGCGTCGTTATTGCCGTTGATGAAGAGAGCTGGCGCGTGCGTGTGCAAAGCGGCGAACTTCAGACTGACTGGCTGCGCTGGAACACCACGCGCGCCGGGGCATTCAGTATCTGGGTGCCGCCTTCAGTCGGTGAACAGGTCTGGCTGGGCTGTATCGGTGGCAACCCTGAAACAGCGGTCATTATTGGCAGTCTGTACAGCAGCGATCACCCTGCGCAGGGCAGCAGTCTGAAAGAGATTGTGCTGACAGCGCCGGACGGTGCCTCTTTTCGCTATGACGCAGAGGCCAGCGCGCTGGAAGCGCAGGGCATGAAAACAGCACATATCAAAGCCTCTGCCAGCGTCACGCTTGAAACTCCAGTGGTGGAATGCACCGACCATCTGAAAGCGCGGACGTTCGAACTGACGGAAGGCGGCGCGATGAAGGGCAATGTTACCCATTCTGGCGGCTCGCTTTCATCTAACGGGGTAACGGTTCATTCGCACGTGCATGGTGGTGTGCAGGGTGGAAGCAGCAACACAGGGGGGCCGAAATGACAGTCCGCTATACCGGCATGAACCCGGACGGAACGGGCCAGCTAACAGACACCGATCAGCTGTGGAATTCAGTGCGCGACATACTGACCACGCCGCTGGCAAGCCGGGTGATGCGGCGGGATTATGGCAGCATGATCCCCGACCTGTTGGATGAACCACAGAACGAAGTGACGCGCCTGCAATGTATGAGTGCGGCGGTGATCGCCCTGACGATGTGGGAGCCGCGTATTGCCCTGAACAGCATCAATATCAGTTATTCAAAAGATGGCGCTGTCACCGCTGAACTGGTCGGGATTATCACCGAAACCATGCAGGCGGCAGGCAGTTCGTTGACGCTGAGGAGTGGCAGCAATGGCAACAGTTGATTTATCGCAGCTACCGCAGCCGCAAATTATCGAAGTGCTGGACTTTGAAGTTATTCTCAGCGAGGTCAAAGCCGTCATGCTGGCGGCATTCCCGCAGGAACAGCAGGCTTCTGTTGCCGCCGCGCTGGAGCTGGAATCCGAACCGCTGAACGTGATCGCCCAGGTGGTTGCCTACCGTGAAATGATGCTCAGGCAGCGGATTAATGACGGTGCGGCGGCGTGCATGTTGAGCCATGCCGTATCGTCTGATCTTGATAATCTCGCGGGCAACCTGAACACCGAACGTCTGATTATCACCCCGGAGACGGCAACCACTGACGCGGTAACGGAAAGTGATACCGCACTGCGTTTGCGGGCGCAGGCTGCGTTTGAAGGGCTGAGCGTGGCGGGACCAACCGGCGCATATGAATATTTTGCTAAAAGTGCCAGCGGAAAAGTGGCGGATGCCAAAGCGATTAGTCCGTCACCCGCCGTGGTGGTGGTCTCTGTGCTGTCCACCGAAGGCGACGGCACCGCCAGCGCGGAACTGCTGGCGACGGTGGATAAGGCGCTGTCAGCTGACGACAAACGCCCCGTTGCCGATCGTCTGACCGTTCAGGCGGCAGAAATCGTGAACTATCAGATCAATGCGCTGCTGTATTTCTACCCCGGCCCGGAGTCCGAACCGATCCATACCGCCGCGCAGGATGCGCTTAAGTCCTGGCTTAATCAACAGGGCAAGATTGGTCGTGACGTTGCCCGCTCTGCCATTATGGCGGCGCTGCATGTTCAGGGCGTGCAGAGGGTGGAGCTGCTAGAGCCTGCCAGCGATATTGTGATCGCTGATACGCAGGCCGCGCGGTGTGAATCCTTCACGATCGAGACCGGGGGCACCGATGAATAACAACATGCTGCCGCCTTCTGCAAGCGGCTTTATGCGCAATACAGAGAAGGTGACGGGGCGGCTTACCGATATTCCTGTTGACCTGCGCAAGCTGTGGAACCCGGACGAATGCCCCGCTGATCTTCTGCCTTATCTCGCCTGGGCGTTATCAGTTGATCGCTGGGATAAGAACTGGTCAGAACAGACCAAACGGCAGGTAATTAAAGCCTCCTGGCTGGTTCACCGTCAGAAGGGCACTATTTCCGCTTTGCGCCGCGTCGTTGAACCGTTCGGCTTTCTGCTGCGGGTGATCGAGTGGTGGCAGAGCGGCGAAGAGCCGGGAACCTTCAAGCTTGAAATCGGTATTCAGGAGCAGGGGATTACGGAGGAAACCTATCTTGAGCTTGAGCGCCTTATTGACGATGCAAAGCCGAGAAGTCGTCACCTGACTGGCCTGTCCCTTTCGCTTCAGTCGCAGGGGGATATCGAAGTCGGGGCGGGATGTTATATCGGCGATACGCTGACCGTTTACCCTTATTTTCCTGAAACCATATCCGTGGGCGGTGGTGACTACACCGGCGCGGTGGTCCATTTAATTGATACCGTGGAGATCGCAAGTGGCGACTAAATATTTTGCCCTGTTAACCAATATCGGGGCAGCAAAACTGGCAAACGCCACGGCATTGGGTGTGAAGGTTGAGATCACCCAGATGGCCGTAGGTGATGGCAATGGTGCGCTACCGACACCTAACCCGGCACAAACCGCGCTGACGCATGAGCTGCGCCGCGCGCAACTTAACATGCTGACTATCGACCCGGTAAATACCAATCAGATCATTGCGGAACAGGTCATACCGGAAGACGTGGGCGGATGGTGGATCCGAGAAATCGGCCTGTTTGATAAAGACGGCGATATGATTGCGATTGCTAACTGTGCAGAGACCTACAAGCCGCAGTTACAGGAAGGCAGCGGGCGCGTGCAGGTTATCCGTGTGATCCTGATAGTCAGCAGCACTGAAGCGGTTACGCTAAAAATCGATCCGTCCGTGGTGCTGGCAACCCGTCAGTATGTCGATCAGATAGCTACAGGGATGCTTAAAAAATCCGAGAATGGTGCTGATATTCCTGATAAGACGAAGTTTTTACAGAATGTTGGGCTTTTCAATATCGTTAACCCAACAAGCCCAAATCAGACCGTGGTTTATACCCCGGATATGACGAAATGCCTGGTCATCCGTGAAGACGGATCATGGGGCGCAAGGGTGGTCAATAATGGCCAGGTGATAGCGCTGAAAGTGAATGAAGGTGGGACTGGGGCAATTACAGCAGAAGACGCAAGAAAAAATCTTGGTCTTGATATCCTGCTGAACGGTAAGCAGCCGCTGAACGAAGTGCTAACAGCCTTTGCCGGACTGGTGATGCAGCAGAACACCCTGCCTTATTTCACTGGAGATAAACAGGCGGCAGTGACCGCTATCAGTGAGTTTATGCGCGTGATGCTGGGGAAAGGAGATGCCAGCAGTGTTGCCGCTTATCTTGGGATGGGAAGTGGTGCGCCGGTTATTGGCTCTCCTTTCGCATGGCCTCTGGCGCAGATGCCGAGTGACGTGTTTGACGACATGAAAAACATGGTTTTTCTGAAAGTGAATGGCGCGCCATTTGATAAGAATAAATACAGCAAGTTAGGTGTTACATACCCGTCTGGCGTGTTGCCGGATATGCGCGGCGAATTCATGCGGGGTTATGACGACGGGCGAGGTATTAATCCATCTCAGGCGCTGCTCGGATGGGCGGCTGATGAATTCAAAACGCATGGTCATCCATTCATGGGGTCGGGCGGCGCAACTGGAAATAATACTGTGTTTGGCGTGGAGACGGGCATCAGGGGGATTTATACCAACGGAATTAACCAACCTGATGGGACTGTGGCACCTGCGTTTCAGAACCCGGGCGGTTCAGAGACAAGACCACGTAGTCTGGCATTTAATTTCATCGTGAGGGCGGCGTAATGACAAAAGCAACACTGAACAAAAATGGGATTGCCATAAAAGCCGGTAATGTCACTGTGTTTAACTACGATGGTCACACGCGCGAATATCTTTCTTCATCTGTTGAATATCTGCCAGTTGGTGTTGGTATTCCCGCCCACTCATGCTCTGACGCACCAGGTGATATCAGGAGTGGTTTCGCAGTTTGCCGGACAGCCGATTTGACCGCATGGGAATATGTTTCTGATCATCGTGGCGAAACGGTATACAGCACTGAAACAGGAGAATCGGTGATCATTTCTTTGCCTGGCGATTATCCCGATGGCACCACCACGCTGGCACCTGCAACGCCTTATGATACGTGGAACGGTAGCGAGTGGGTGACGGATAACGAAGCGCAGCACAAGGCAGACGTGGAGGCAGCGGAGCAACAGAAAGCTGCGTTACTTGCAGAGGCACAAACGACGATCAGCCTGTGGCAGACGGAATTACAGTTAGGCATCATCAGCGATGAAGACAAAGCCAGTCTGATAGCCTGGATGAAATACATCAAGGCAGTGCAGGCTGTTGATACATCGAAAGCGCCGGATATAACCTGGCCGGATAAGCCGGAATAAGTTTTCATTCCGGCACGCACTGCCGACTCTAACCGTGCTGGCCATGTGTATCGAGTGCAGTCATTTTTAACGGTGCTGCAGCACTGTCAGTTATGGCGGTGTATTCCGGAAGGTGAAGCGGGCAAATGCCCGCTTTAGTTTTATGTGGATGCCGTCAGAACAGGCCTGACAGCGTACTGCTGGCAGAGTTGTAGGCGGACGTGGCTTTATCCTTCAAGCCAGAAAGTAAATCGCCAACAGACGACGCTTGCAGGCGCTCGCGTAAATCTTCATCACAGCGCTGAAAGCTGATCGAGAACTCTATTTTTTTCGCCTTCCCGTAGCGGTCAAATTCTGTATGCGTGGCCTGTAGCCCGGTCAGCACATACATCCCGTAAATCTGCCCTGCGCCGCTGATTAAAGGCCACGGACGCCCGGTGTATGCCTGTGTTGCCAGAACGGTAAGAGACACGTCGCCGCCCGTAATTTCAGGGTAAAGCACGCCATCCAGGTTAATCTGCGTTTCCCCCGCGCCGATGTACTGCCATTTTGCCGATCGGTTAATGCGATCATTCTTCACATGACGCCAGTTCAGCGAGTGGCGCAGCTGCTGGTAAGGCAGTGTCTTCAGTTCAAAAACGAACATCCCGTATATCATCATCATAATTTTGCCTCCCCTTAATCTCTGTCTTTGAAACTGCCGCGATTGAGCCGTTCACGGCGGGCCAGTTCGGCACTTACTTGATCGGCGACAATCCGGCCAATTTCGCGCGCGTCCTGCCGGTCAACGCCGTGCAGGTGTACGTGGATTTCCCCCGTAAAGCCGCCAGCGGCAACCGGTATATTGCTGGCGCTGCGGCTGACTGGCGGGAGTTCAGCCTGTTTAACGGGAAGTGATGCCGCGACCACTGCGGGACGTTCACTTAATCGGCCTGCCGTAGTGGTACTGGCAAGCTGCGACTCCTTCCATTCACCACGAACGGCCAGCGCACGCGGCAGGTTTTTAAACACGATATCGCCGGGGCCGATCTTCTTCATGTTATCGGCTGTCGCTTTAGTGTTGCTGTCGATATTCTGCAACCGGCGCATAGTGCCGTTATCGCCGGTCAGCGGCGGTGTATATCCGGGGGGCATTGGTGGCCCAACAAACGGATTATTCCCTTTATCGTTTTTACCTGCGGAGATGGGAGACCAGTTCCATCCTTTTTGCACCATTTTTTTCTGTTGCGGATCCCACTCCCACATAACAGGGTCTTTTTTAAGGCTTTCAGCTTTCAGGCGTGCGGCTTCCAGACCAGAAGGGATAAGGTCGAGTTTTTCCAGAACCCAGCCAATGCCTTCCATCAGGGTTGTCAGCGGTAGCAGCAATAACTGAAGAGCGCCACCCAGGACTTTACCGAACGTTTCCCCAGCTGAAGCACATTTATCAAGGGATTCGCGGCTGCTTTCCACAGGCGATAAGAGTTTTACAAACCAGTCCCAGACTTCACCAACGACTTTGGCTATTGCTGAGAAGGCCAGCGTCAGGGGGAAAAAGGCATCACGGAAAGGAGCCAGTTGCTGCATAACTCCGCTGAAAAAACCGGTGAAAAAGGCTTTTATCGGTTCCCAGAACCTCCAGATTAGCAATCCGGCAGCGATAAACGCAGCGACAACCAAGCCGATAGGACTTAACAACAGGGATATTGCCGTACCCAGCACAGAGATTGAGGTTGTGATAATGCTCCATATTGTCGTAAAACCAGTCAGGCGAAGAGCGAGCATTCCAATGTTTTTGAACAGAGATCCTAATGCTGCCCCTGGTGCAAGAAATGCACCCAGAAGACCAGCGCGAATACCGGGCGTGATGAGTGATATGCCTCGCAGCTTAGTGAGCATTGATGTGAGAACTGGCCCCCACCCACGCACGCTAGCCATCGCCGGGCCTGAAGCTGTTCCTAGCGTTCGGATGGCGGATATTGTTCCGGTTGCGCCCCCTGTCAGCAGGGTAAAACCTAACTGGAGTTTAGCCAGTGGCCCCATCAGCAGACCGATAACCAGCGATGTGCCGCCAATGGCGGCGGTCAGTGCCAGAACGCTGCCACCGACAACCAGCAGGGATTGGGCGAGCTTCGGATTTTCCTTCGCCCACTGTGTCATATTCCCCACAACGTTGCTAAGCCCTTGTGTCAGGCCGCGAAGCTGATTGTTGACGAGATCGTTAATCTGGATGCGGAAGCCTTCCCAGGCGCTGTCCAGATTTTTAAGATCGCCGTCAAGGTTATCCGCCATTATTTTGGCGGCTTTCTGTGCCTCGCCTTTGGCATTTTTCAGTTCACCCAGCAGCTTCTGAAGTTCGCCACTACCTGCCGACATAACCAGAGCCTGGAATGATTTTGACGCTTCTTCACCGGCAATGTCTTTGAAGAAAGAGAGCTTATCGGTGTCGCCGTATTTGCTGATCTTTTTATAGAGGTCTGTGAGAACTACTTCAGCAGGGCGCATTTTCCCCGTTGCATCAGCGACCTGTACGCCCAATTCTTTAAGGGCATCTTTCGCCCTGCCGGTTGGCGCGGCAAGACGGGAAAATGTAGCCTGTAAACCAGTACCGGCGATACTCCCGCGCAGACCCACGTTCGCCATCACGCCGATCATGGCCGTTGTCTGTTCGACGCTGACGCCAAGGTTGGAAAGACCAGTACCGGCGTACTTCATTGCTTCACCGATATTTTGCAGATCGGTGTTGGTACGGGTGAACGCGCCAGTTAATACGTCACTGACGCGATCCATTTCTTTGGGATCCAGGCGGAACTGAGACAGGATATTTGAGCTGATATCGGCGCTTTCACCTAAATCCATACCACCGGCCAGCGCCATATTGAGTACGCCAGGCAGTGCTGCCTGGATGGCCTGCGGTGTGAAACCGGCCATAGCAAGGAATGCCTGACCGCTGGCGGCGTCAGTCGTGGTGAACTGCGTTTCAGCACCCAGCTTTTTGGCCTGATCGCGGAGTGCCGAAAAGTCTGCTGAGTTTTTATCTATGCGGGTCAGCGCCTGCACGCGGGACATTTCCCGGTCAAACCCAACAGCGGGGGATAAGAAGCGTCCCGCTGCGTAACCGGCAGCAGTGGCCCCGGCAACGGCCATCGTGCCACCGCCGCGAAGTTTGCCCGCTGTTTGCTGCATCTGGTCGTAGCGCGCCCGTGCCTGCGTGACAGCCGCAAGCTTTCGCCGTTCCCGCTCAAGCGTCTGGTTGTACTGCTCGGTGCGGCGTATGGCGCTCTGGATGGTGCGATCGCTGCCGACCAGCGAAACGCCGTGGCTGCGTAGTGCCTGTGAGGCTGCGCGCAGCTTAACCATTTCCTGCGTGCGGGCAGAGTTAAGGCGCTCCAGTTTTGCGGCCAGCGCTGCCATATGTGCTTTTTGCTTGTCTGTAAGCTGTGTACCTTCCCGCTGCGCCTGATTCAGACCTTCGAGCGTCCGGCTGGCGTCGTCAATTTTGCGGGAGGTCTTTTGTACGCTGTCGCGCAGACGGTTGAATGTGCGGGACTGGCTGTCCAGATCTTTAATGCTGGACTGCGTTTTTTTGAGGGATTCAGACAAACCGCCCGCACTCTGGCGGGCGGCATTGACCGGGCGGGTAAGTTTATCGATCGCGCTGAACGCGACGCGGATATTAAGGCTTTTCACTGTCACTGGCTCCACTTCGGACAGCCGCCCGCTCACGCCAGGCTATGACTTCGCCCAGTTCCATCGTGAAGATTTCAGAGGGCGGCCAGTTGAAAACAACCGCGATATCAGCAACCAGATCGTCGATCAGGTCGAACCGCAGGAGTGTTACTGATTCTCCGTCTCCGCCTCGCTCGACGCTCCAGACCCCGCAGGTGTCAAAAAAGGGACGAGCGCTTCAGACAGGCTGACAAAATCGCGGGTATCCATTTCGTTGATTTCGGTCTGCTTGAGGCGCGGTGACGTTACACGGGTCAGCAGTACCGCCACCGAATCCACATCCATATTCATCACGTTGACCAGCTTCAGACCACGCAGGGAGCCAGCCTGTTTGATTTCATCCGTGATCGCTACCTGAGTAATTTTTTCATCGCCGCGAATAACGGGTTTTGCAAGCGTAATCGCGTTATCGTTTTTTTTGCTCATTGTTGAATGCTCCGGGCGGCACGGCTGTGCCGCCACTTATCAGGTTAATCAGTTACCCATTCCCAGCGCAGACGTGATGCGATCAGGGTAGATATTCTTGCCGTCTTTCTTGTAGATGAAGTTCAGCAGATCAAACTCAAACAGCGGCTTATCGTCGATGGTGAGCTTGTAATAGGTGTTCTTCATCGTGTAACTGACGGAGGTGTCTTCTCCCTGCTTGCTTTCGCCGCCGTCCATTTCGGTGATCCGGCCGCGCAGTTCGACCTCTACCAGCAGGCTTTCGCCATCGGTGTAATACTCACCGGCGAAGCGGAAGCGGGTTTCGTCGATATCGCCGCAGTAGTTCAGCAAAAGCGACTGAACCAGACCGCCAACCACCATCGTGGTATCCAGTGCGCCACTGTCCAGGCCGAGATCCACCGCAGCGGAGCCAATCATCCCGCCGCCCTGAAAATCTTCAGTCTTACGGGTCAGCTTTGGCAGCGTCACGGAAGAGACTTTGCCGATGCAGTTGCTGCCGTTCACAAAGCAGGTGAACAGGCGCAGTTTGTGAGGAACCGCCATTTATGCACCTCCCAGGGAAGAAAACGCCGATTCGAAATACTCGTCCGTGAAGGTCTGGTAGAGCGTCAGATCTTCCATTGGCGGAACCGGTGTATATTTATAGCGAATACGTACCTGCCCCTGACGGAGACCGGTTGTCGGGTTATCCAGGATATCAAACCAGCATTCAGCACCAATTAGCCGCCCCTGCGTCACCAGTGAATTGAGTTTGCCGCTGATACCGCTGACCACGTCCTTAACGTTGGCAGGGCTTAGCGGTTCGTCCACTGATTCAAATTGCGCCTCAGCGATACTGTCAGCCAGAATCTGTGCCGTTCGGGTATAAACCTCAAAGATATAATCTTTGGTGTCCGTAACGCGGTTGCCCCAGAACCGGAAACCGTTACGCTTGATGAGCGTCGTGATCTCCTTGTTGTTCAGTTCGTTCGCGTCGCTGTCTTCGGCCTGAAGCGACCAGAAAACATCCTGAGAAATACCCAGCACGTTCTTGACCGCCACGTTGGAAAGCGATTTATGCCAGCCCTGATTGTTGTCAATCAGCGCACGCAGGCCGCAGGCATACGCCGGGGCCGGGAAGGTTTCGTTTTCTCCTGTCAGCGGGTTGTAGGCGATGAAGTCAGGCCAGATGAGCATTAGCTCGCGATAGGCGAAGGTCGCACGATATGCGGTGGCTTCAGCCATCGTTTTGCATCCATAGCAGCTGGCGTAGACGAATGCGCGCAGGTTCTGTGCAATGACGCACAGCGCGGAGGTCACTTCTTCCGTGTCGTAGCCCGGCACGGCCAGAATGCGCGGACGATAACCCACCTTCTGTTCGGCAGTTAGAAACGCGTACATGCCGGTATAGCTACCGTCTTCTGCTGTGCCCCCCATAATGAGCTGCGACTGCGTTTTAGCGCCTTCCTCTTCCTTGGCTGCGGCCACGCGCACAACGATAACCTTCGGGCTGGTCTGGTCAGCGATGGCTTTAAGAGTTTTGTACAGGGAGCCGGTTTTACCCGCCTTACCCAGCACGTTGTTAACCCGCGTCAGTAACACGGGGGTATTCAGGGGAAAGGTTTCCGCGTCGGCATCATCCGCCACGGCAACTACCCCAATGACACTGGATTCAATGTCATTGATGGCCGTTACCAGGTCGGTATTCTCCCGGACGCGTACACCGTGGAAACGTGTCTCTGACATGTTAGCCACCATTACGTTATTGAGTTCGCAGTGATAATCCCTCATGTCTGAACGCCACTCACGCTATTGCGGGTCTGGCCGGACGGCGACAACAAAAACCGATTTGGTCTCTCCCGCGCGCGTGGGATCCTTCGCCGGAAGAAGGGGGAAAGCATGGCATTTACAGACCTGACCAAATCACTTAACGACGCCGTAAGCAGTTATAACGATTCACTGACAGAGGCGGTAAAAAGTCCGGGATTCAGCATTACGATGGGCGGCAAGGTGCTGACGCAGCTTGATGATCGGATCATGTCGTTGTCACTGACGGACAACAGGGGTTTTGATGCCGATCAGTTGTCAATATCCATTGATGACAGTGACGGTATGGTTGCCCTGCCGCCGCGCGGGGCTGAGCTTGCCGTATCAATTGGCTGGCTGGGTGAACCGCTGATTTACAAGGGGCTGTACACGGTTGACGAGGTTTCCCACGAAGGCCCGGCAGATACCATTGGCGTTACTGCCCGCAGCGCTGATTTTCGTGAAGAGTTCAACGTAAAGCGCGAAGTCTCATGGCATGACGTGACCGTTGAGCGCGTTGTGTCAGCCCTTGCGCACCGCTACGGACTGAAGGCGCAGATCAGTGAAATGCTCATGGATATTGAGATTGATCACGCCGACCAGACGCAGGAAAGCGATATGTCATTCCTTACCCGCATGGCGGAAATGCTGGGCGCAATTGCCACCGTCAAGAACGGCAGTCTGCTGTTTATCCTGCCGGGTGGTGGTGTTACCGCTGACGGGAAGGCGTTACCTTCTGCCAGCATTGACCGCACGAGCGGCGACCGGCACCGCTTTCGTATTGCCGATCGGGATGCGTATACCGGCGTCAGGGCTTACTGGCTGGATCTGAATTTTGGCAAAAAGAAAAAGGTCAGCGTTAAGCGCCGCAAGCCTGCAAAGCCAAAAAAAGAGAAGAGCAACAGTCGTGAAGGCGATTACATGGAGGGCGCAGACGGTAACGTCTATGTACTGCGCAAAACCTACCAGAATGAAGATGCTGCGAAACGTGCGGCGGCGGCAAAGTGGCAACAGCTTCAGCGTGGCGCAGCAGAGTTTTCAATCACCCTGGCGCGTGGCCGCGCTGAGCTTTACCCCGAAATGCACGTGACGGTTAGCGGCTTTAAGGATGAAATAGATAATCAGGACTGGATCATTGCGCGTGCTGAGCACGTTATAGACGACAGCGGTTTTACCACCCGGCTGGAGCTGGAAGCAAAAATACCTGACTGGATAGCGGAAACTGAATAAAATGAAATGGAGTTCAACTCCCACAGGGGAGCCATCATTATGTTTAGATGTCCATTCTGCGGCGCTATGGCCCGCACCCGTACCAGCCGTAAAATAACTGATATGACAATCCGGCAATATCACCAGTGTCAGAATCTGGAATGTAGCCGGTCATTCACCACGCTTAACAGCGTGGAAAGGGAAGTAACAAAACGTGCAGGTACAGCACCGTTACCGCCTGATTTCATCCCACGCGATGCCTTCCCGGCGTCCCATTATGGAAGGGATCAATTAAGCCTTTCTCTGTGATAAAAGCCCCGTTAATTCGGGGCTTTTTTGATTTAACGCTTAGAAAATAGTAATAATAAAAATGCATCAGTGATTGCAAAACAATTCTAATGGTAGGGAAAGCATGAATAAATTACTCACAGCTATACTCATTTGCTCTGGTCTTTTGGTGTCTGGGTCGGCATTAGCCGCAAGTCTAAAGGGAGATTATCCCGCTTGTACTTCTGAAGATGAATTCAACAGGCTCCAGTCAATAATTCAACACAAAGATAAAGAGTCTTTGGAGGAAATTTTCAAAACGTCATGCTTGATGCCAAAGAAGGGACTGAGTGTCGATAAGGTAGTATCTATGGGTTGGACTAGCGGGATCGCTCACGTAAAAGTTTATGTCAAAGGCAACCTTTATGACCTTTGGACAAACACAGAAAATCTATCGGCAGATTAATCTAGCTCTAACAAAAATAAGCCCCGCTCTTAGCGGGGCTTTGTCTTTGTAATGTGGACACTTTTGTCGAAGTGTGGACGCTATGTGGACGCTGATTTTAAAAATCCCTTTCAATCAGCAATTTAAAAGCTTGACCTTCCCCTTGATGGAAGGTTTAACCTTCATAACAGTTAGCGAAAAGCGTTACTCCGGTCAACTACTGACCAGTTCATTATACGGGAGTTTTGTTATGTCTCACACTATCGACCTGACGCTGGACGGCCTCTCATGCGGCCACTGCGTCAAACGCGTTAAAGAAAGCCTGGAACAGCGCCCTGACGTTGAAAGCGCTGACGTGACTATCGATCATGCCGCCGTAACAGGCAGCGCCAGCGCGGATGCGCTGATTGATACCATCAAGCAGGCCGGTTACGGGGCGGAGTTAAGCCACCCAAAGGCTAAACCGCTGGCAGAGTCATCATCCCCGTCGGAAGCGCTGACAGCGGCCACTCCTGAGCTTCCGGCTGCTGATGATATTGACGACAGCCAACAGCTGCTGATCAACGGCATGAGCTGCGCCAGCTGCGTCTCCCGGGTACAAAACGCCTTGCAGGCCGTACCGGGCGTCGCGCAGGCACGGGTAAACCTCGCGGAGCGCACTGCGCTGGTGATGGGCAGCGCCTCCGCCGCAGATTTAGTGCAGGCCGTTGAAAAAGCGGGCTACGGCGCGGAGGCCATCGAAGATGATGCCGAACGCCGCGAGCGCCAGCAGGAAACGGCTATCGCCACCATGAAGCGCTTCCGCTGGCAGGCGATTGTCGCCCTGCTGGTGGGTATTCCGGTGATGGTGTGGGGCATGATGGGTGACAACATGATGGTCACCGACGACAACCGCACGCTGTGGCTGGTGATTGGCCTGATTACCCTTGCGGTGATGGTGTTTGCAGGCGGGCATTTTTACACTAGCGCCTGGAAGAGCCTGAAAAACCGCACCGCGACGATGGATACGCTGGTGGCGCTCGGTACCGGCGCGGCGTGGCTCTATTCGATGAGCGTGAACGTCTGGCCCCAGTGGTTCCCGATGGAGGCGCGCCATCTCTACTATGAAGCGAGCGCGATGATTATCGGCCTGATTAACCTGGGCCATATGCTGGAAGCCCGCGCCCGTCAGCGCTCCTCGAAAGCGCTGGAAAGATTGCTTGATTTAACCCCGCCGACGGCCCGCGTGGTCACGGACGAGGGGGAGAAAAGCGTCCCGCTGGCGGAAGTTCAGCCCGGCATGACGCTGCGCCTGACGACGGGCGATCGCGTTCCCGTTGACGGCAAGATAACCCAGGGCGAAGCCTGGCTGGATGAAGCGATGCTGACCGGCGAGCCCATTCCCCAGCAGAAAACAGACGGCGACGCCGTTCATGCGGGTACGGTGGTGCAGGACGGCAGCGTGCTGTTTACCGCCAGCGCCGTCGGCAGCCACACGACGCTGTCGCGTATTATCCGCATGGTGCGTCAGGCCCAGAGCAGCAAGCCGGAAATTGGCCAGCTTGCAGACAAAATCTCGGCCATTTTTGTGCCGGTGGTGGTCGGCATTGCCCTGCTGAGCGCGGCGATCTGGTATTTCTTCGGCCCGGCACCGCAGATTGTTTACACCCTGGTGATCGCCACCACGGTGCTGATCATCGCCTGTCCTTGCGCCCTTGGCCTGGCGACGCCGATGTCGATTATCTCCGGCGTAGGCCGCGCGGCCGAATTTGGCGTACTGGTGCGGGACGCGGACGCGCTGCAGCGGGCCAGCACCCTCGACACGCTGGTGTTTGATAAAACCGGCACGCTGACCGAAGGCAAACCGCAGGTGGTGGCCGTCACTACCGCAGGCATCGCGCAAGAGGAGGCGCTGCGTCTCGCCGCCGCGCTGGAGCAAGGCTCCAGCCATCCGCTGGCGCGCGCCATTCTCGATAAAGCGAATGCTTCTGCCCTGCCGCAGGTCAGCAATTTCCGCACCCTGCGCGGGCTCGGCGTCAGCGGTGAAGCAGAAGGCCACGCGCTGCTGCTGGGTAACCAGGCATTGCTCAATGAAAACGGTATTGATACCGCCGAGCTGGAAAGCGAGCTGAAGGCGCAGGCGTCTCGGGGCGCCACGCCGGTTCTGCTGGCGATAGATGGCAAAGCCGCCGCGCTGCTGGCCGTGCGCGATCCGCTTCGCCAGGACAGCGTGGACGCCCTGCAGCGTCTGCACCGTGCGGGCTATCGTCTGGTGATGCTGACCGGGGACAATCCGACAACGGCCAACGCCATCGCGAAAGAAGCCGGAATTGATGAGGTCATTGCAGGCGTGCTGCCGGACGGTAAAGCGGACGCCATCAAGAAGCTGCAAAGCCAGGGTCGTCAGGTGGCGATGGTCGGCGACGGCATCAACGATGCCCCGGCGCTGGCCCAGGCGGACGTGGGGATTGCCATGGGCGGCGGGAGCGATGTCGCCATCGAAACCGCTGCAATTACGCTGATGCGCCACAGCCTGATGGGCGTTGCCGACGCGCTGGCCATTTCAAAAGCCACGCTGCGCAACATGAAGCAGAACTTACTGGGAGCGTTCGTCTATAACACCCTCGGTATCCCAATCGCGGCCGGGATTTTATGGCCGCTGACCGGCACGCTGCTTAACCCGGTGGTCGCGGGTGCGGCGATGGCGCTTTCCTCCATTACCGTGGTGAGCAACGCCAACCGCCTGCTGCGCTTTAAACCGAAGGATTGAACCTTGTACCCGTACGCGCTAGCATGAACCTTTCCATTCATGGAGCGCGTATGGGTCTGTTTAATCGTATAAAAGCATCGTTTCGCGCCCTCTTTCCTCGCCGTTACGCCTGGCCCGGTCTGGATATCTCTCTCCCCGGCGGGCAGCACCTGCATCTGGTCGGCAGCATCCATATGGGTACACAGGATATGTCTCCCCTGCCACCCGGGCTGATTAAACTGCTGAAACGCGCCGACGCGCTGGTCGTTGAGGCGGACATTTCAGGCCAGGAGTCGCCGTTTGCCGGGCTGGAAAGCGATCTTAGCCTGGCGGAACGTCTGGATGATGCCCGGCTTGCCGAACTGACGCGCGTCGCGGATGAAACCGGCGTGTCGCTCTCCATGATTGACACCCTGCCGCTCTGGCAAATTGCGATGGTGCTGCAGGCCACGCAGGCGCAGCGTCTGGGACTGCGCGGTGACTACGGCATTGATTATCAGCTGCTGAACGCGGCAAGGGCGCGCAGCCTGCCCGTCATCGAGCTGGAAGGGACGGACAGCCAGATTGCGCTTCTGCGGCAGCTTCCCGACGACGGCCTGATGCTGCTGGATGATACGTTGACCCACTGGCACACCAACGCGCGCCTGCTGCAGACCATGATTGGCTGGTGGCTGGACGCGCCGCCTGAGGACGGCAAGCTGGCGTTACCGTCGACGTTCAGCGAATCGCTGTATGATGTGCTGATGAACGCGCGCAACAAAGCCTGGCGGCAGACGCTGCACGCTTTGCCCGCGGGGCATTACGTGGTGGCGGTTGGGGCGTTACATTTGTACGGAGAAGGGAATTTGCCGTCACTGTTGAAATAAAAAAATGGCCAATATTTCTATTGGCCCGTCAAAGAGGAATTTCATCGTTTTTATTATGCCGAAGGAGACCTTCGGTTGAGCCGATTGTCGCTCAAAGTGACCATCACTGCCAATACTATTGCGCAAGATGGTGCTATTTTTTAGACAAACGTCAGGCGTATGCTGTGGGCATGATTTGTCTGTCGTAAGAAGGATAGCTATGACTCCCGCCGTTAAATTACTCGAAAAAAACAACATTTCTTTCCGGATCCACACATACGATCACGATCCGAATGAGACTAACTTTGGTGATGAAGTGGTGCGCAAGCTGGGGCTGAATGCTGACCAGGTTTATAAAACGCTGCTGGTGGCGGTGAATGGCGATATGAAACACCTCGCCGTCGCGGTTACTCCGGTGGCGGGACAGCTGGATCTGAAGAAAGTCGCCAAAGCCCTTGGGGCGAAGAAGGTGGATATGGCGGATCCGATGGTGGCGCAGCGCACTACAGGCTATCTGGTGGGCGGGATCAGTCCGCTCGGGCAGAAAAAACGCCTGCCGACGCTGATCGATGCCCCTTCACAGGAGTTTGACACCATCTTTATATCCGGCGGCAAACGCGGGCTGGATATCGAGCTGGCGGCGGGCGACCTGGCGAAAATGCTGGACGCGAAGTTTGCGGATATTGCGCGGCGGGATTGAGAAAATTGCCCGGTAGCGGCTGCGAGGTAAAAGCAAAACGGTAACAGGCGTTACCGTTTTTTGTGTTCGCACCCTCTCCCGGTTGGAGAGGGTTGGGGTGAGGGCATCAGGCCGCACACCACTACTGCCAGCTCACCTCACCTTTCGGCTCGTAGGCATTCACGTCAATCGGCGAATTCTGCTCGATAAACTGCTTCAGCACTTCCGCATCAATAAAGCCGGTATTCACGTATCCCGGTTTGTTATCAATGTGCGGATAGCCGTCGCCGCCGGTGGCGTTAAAGCTTAACGTCGCCAGACGGTACGTTTTAGCCGGGTCAACCGGTTCGCCTTTGATCTTCAGGTCGTTAAGCTTTCCGTCTTTCGCCACAAAGCTGACGTTGGCAAACTGCGGATAGGCCCCGGAATCCGGCTTCATCTGCGCCACGGCGGTCAGGTAGTCAATCACCTCTTTCCCGCTCATGTCCGCATAGACCACCACGTTGCCGAACGGCTGCACCTTCAGGACGTCTTTATAGGTAATGTTTCCGCCCTCGATGGAATCACGAATACCGCCGCCGCTCATCACGCCGAAGTCAGCGCCGGTACGCGCCATTTGCGCCGCCAGCACCAGGTGCCCCATGTTGGTCTGCACGAAGCGAACTTTACTGCGGTCCCCCTCCAGACGACCGTTCAGCGTGCCGATTTTCACGTCCAGCTGCGCCTTGCCTTTGTTCTGGAACGGCGTCAGCAGGGAGAGCATCTGCTGGTTTTCAGCGATCTCTGGCGTGTAGTGTACGCGCTCACTTTTCCCGTCCGGGTAGGTGACTTTCTTCTTCAGGTTGACCGGGATGAGCTGATAATGAACCAGCTTCATTTCGCCGTTACGGAACTCGAAATCCGCCCGGCCGACGTATTTGCCCCACTCGTGCGCCTGAACAATCCAGATACCGTTCTGACGGTCCGGCGCGCACGGCGTGCCCGGCACGTAGTCCACCTGCTTTTTGTTCTCCGAGGCCATGCACACCGGATCCTGTGAGTGACCGCCCACAATCATTGCCAGCGAGCCCGCGGGCAGGCTGCGCGCCATTTCCACGTCGCCGGGCGCGTTAGAGCCGTGCTCGCCGTTGTCGTAGTGCCCCATATGCGTGGTGGCGATAATCACGTCCGGCTTTTCGTTTTGCTGCAGCTCCTGGATTACCAGCTTCGCTTCGTCTGCCGGTTTGCGGAATTCGATATCGGTAAAGAACTCGGGGTTGCCAATTTTCGCCGTATCGTCGGTGGTTAAACCAATGACCGCAATTTTCAGATCCTGGCGCTTAAACAGCGCCCACGGCTTAAACAGGCGTTCGCCGGTGCTTTTCTGGTAAATATTAGCGGAGAGGAAGGGGAATTTGGCCCATTTTTCCTGCTGACGCAGCACGGTCAGCGGATTATCGAATTCGTGGTTACCCACGGCCATCGCGTCGTAGCCAATCAGGTTCATGCCGCGAAAATCAGGTTCCGCGTCCTGTAAATCGGATTCCGGCACGCCGGTATTGATATCGCCTCCCGACAGCAGCAGCACGCTGCCGCCCTGGGCCGCCACCTCTTTACGAATGCCGTCCACCAGCGTTTTTTGTGCCGACAGTCCATATTCGCCGTATTCGCTGCGCCAGAAATGACCGTGGTGATCGTTGGTATGCAGAATGGTGATTTTATAGGTTTTGTCTTTTTCATACGCCTGCGCGGGCAGGCTTACCAGGCCCCATGCGGCGATGAGCGCCAGCGCGACGCCCCGCTTCATTAACTTCATCTTCTCTCTCCCTGACCAATAGACAAAGGCAAAAATTACAGTGACTAACAAGAATAGACAAATAAGTTTTCAGAATTGCGACTTTCTTCAAATGTCCCGGGCGGGTATGTTAGTCGGATAATAATTACACCCTGCATCTCTAATAACTAAAGACGTGGTACTTCTCTCTATGGCAATCAGTGAATCAACCCAGCCCGTTTCGGGCGCGCCGGCGTCGCGCACCTCCTTTAAAGTCTTAGGCGCAATCAGTCTCTCGCACCTGCTCAACGATATGATCCAGTCGTTGATTCTGGCCATTTATCCGCTGCTGCAGTCCGAGTTCTCACTCACCTTCGTGCAGATCGGGATGATCACCCTGACCTTCCAGCTGGCTTCCTCACTGCTGCAGCCGGTGGTCGGCTACTGGACGGATAAATATCCGATGCCGTGGTCGCTGCCGATAGGCATGTGCTTCACCCTAAGCGGGCTGGTGCTGCTGGCCATGGCGGGCAGCTTTGAAGCCGTGCTGATTGCCGCCGCGCTGGTGGGTACCGGCTCGTCCGTTTTCCATCCGGAGTCTTCCCGCGTGGCGCGCATGGCCTCCGGGGGACGTCACGGCCTGGCGCAGTCGCTGTTCCAGGTAGGCGGTAACTTCGGTAGCTCTCTGGGCCCGCTGCTGGCCGCGGTGATTATTGCCCCTTATGGTAAAGGCAACGTGGCCTGGTTTGTGCTGGCCGCGCTGCTGGCGATCATCGTGCTGGCGCAGATCAGCCGCTGGTATGCCGCTCAGCATCGCGTGAATAAAGGTAAACCAAAAGCGAAGGTTATCAATCCCCTGCCGCGCAACAAGGTTATCCTGGCGGTTTCCGTGCTGCTGGTACTGATTTTCTCGAAATACTTCTATATGGCGAGCATCAGCAGCTATTACACCTTTTATCTGATGCAAAAATTCGGATTATCGGTACAGAATGCGCAGATCCACCTGTTTGCCTTCCTGTTCGCCGTCGCGGCCGGTACGGTTATTGGCGGGCCTGTGGGGGATAAGATTGGGCGCAAATATGTCATTTGGGGCTCTATCCTCGGCGTGGCGCCGTTTACCCTTATTTTGCCGTATGCGAGCCTTGAATGGACGGGGATTTTAACCGTGATCATTGGTTTTATCCTCGCATCCGCCTTTTCCGCCATTCTGGTCTATGCCCAGGAGCTGCTGCCTGGCCGTATCGGTATGGTTTCCGGGCTCTTTTTCGGTTTCGCCTTCGGCATGGGTGGGCTTGGCGCGGCGGTGTTGGGGATGGTGGCGGATCACACCAGCATCTTCCTGGTTTATAAAATCTGCGCTTTCCTGCCGCTTCTTGGGATGTTGACTATATTCCTGCCTGATAACCGTCATAAAGCCTGAATTACGGGTAGCTAAAGTTTTACTTTGGCTACCTGATACCCTGATGCCATAAGGGTTTCTTCTTCATCCCCTCGCTTAATTTATCAAAACGCGCTTTTTTACGTGCATATTGCTGTTTTATTCAAACTTCAACAATAATTCATAAACATAAGGGTAAAAATTGTCATAAACTATTACTCGGTTTTTTGGTTTTCGCCAAAAAGGAACACCCACAACGAAAGGAGACGGAATGCACCACGCCACACCGCTTATCACCACCATTGTTGGTGGACTTGTGCTCGCTTTTATCCTCGGCATGATTGCCAATAAGCTGCGTATTTCTCCTCTTGTCGGCTATCTGTTAGCGGGTGTACTGGCGGGACCGTTTACGCCAGGCTTCGTGGCGGATACCAAGCTGGCTCCTGAGCTGGCGGAATTGGGCGTGATTCTGCTGATGTTTGGCGTCGGCCTGCATTTTTCCCTGAAGGATTTGATGGCGGTAAAGTCGATCGCCATACCGGGAGCGATCGCCCAGATTGGGGTGGCGACGCTGCTGGGGATGGCGCTTTCGGCGGTGCTGGGCTGGTCGTTAATGACCGGTATCGTATTTGGGCTGTGTCTCTCAACCGCCAGCACCGTGGTGCTGCTGCGCGCGCTTGAGGAGAGACAGCTCATAGACAGCCAGCGCGGGCAAATCGCGATAGGCTGGCTGATTGTGGAAGACCTGGTCATGGTCCTGACGCTGGTGCTGCTGCCAGCCGTCGCCGGGATGATGGAAAAAGACAACGTCGGCCTGACCTCGCTGGCGCTGGATATGAGTATCACCATCGGTAAGGTGGTGGCGTTTATCGCCATCATGATGCTGGTGGGACGCCGTCTGGTGCCGTGGATCATGTCCCGCAGCGCGGCAACCGGCTCACGCGAGCTGTTTACCCTCTCCGTGCTGGCGCTGGCGCTGGGTATCGCTTTTGGTGCCGTAGAGCTGTTTGATGTCTCCTTTGCCCTGGGCGCGTTCTTCGCCGGGATGGTGCTGAACGAGTCCGAGCTGAGCCACCGTGCGGCGCACGACACTCTGCCGCTGCGCGATGCCTTCGCCGTGCTGTTCTTCGTCTCCGTCGGGATGCTGTTTGACCCGATGGTCCTGATTCACCAGCCGCTGGCCGTGCTGGGCACGCTGGCGATCATCATCTTTGGTAAGTCGCTCGCCGCCTTCTTCCTGGTGAGAATGTTCGGCCACTCCCCTCGTACGGCGTTGACCATCGCCGCCAGCCTGGCGCAGATCGGTGAGTTCGCCTTTATTCTGGCCGGTCTGGGCATGGCCCTGAACCTGCTGCCGCAGGCGGGGCAAAACCTGGTGCTGGCGGGGGCGATCCTGTCGATTATGCTGAACCCGGTGCTGTTTGCCCTGCTGGAAAAATACCTCGATAAAACCGAAACGCTGGAAGAACAGACGCTCGAAGAGGCCATCGAAGAAGAGAAGCAGATCCCTGTGGATATTTGCAACCACGCCCTGCTGGTCGGCTTTGGCCGCGTGGGCAGCCTGCTCGGTGAGAAACTAATGGCGCAGGGCATTCCGCTGGTGGTGATTGAGACCTCACGCACCCGCGTCGACGAGCTGCGCGAGCGCGGTATTCGTGCGGTGCTGGGCAATGCAGCAAACGAAGAGATCATGAATCTGGCGCATCTGGACTGCGCGCGCTGGCTGCTGCTGACCATACCTAACGGCTATGAAGCGGGCGAGATTGTGGCTTCCGCGCGCGCGAAGTGCCCAACGATTGAGATTATCGCCCGGGCGCACTATGACGACGAGGTGGAGTACATTACCGAGCGCGGGGCAGATAAGGTGGTGATGGGCGAGCGCGAGATTGCCAACACCATGCTGACGCTGCTGGAGAAACCGCCGGTTGAAGAGGCTGTGACGGGGTAAGTTGGTGCGGCCTGATGCCCTCACCCTGACCCTCTCCCACGGGGAGAGGGAACAAACACTAAAAACGGCAACCACAGGTTGCCGTTTTGCTTTTACCTTGTGCGGCCTGATGCCCTCACCCAGGCACTCTCCCTCGGGGAGAGGGAACAAACACTAAAAACGGCAACCAGGGTTACCGTTTTGCTTTTATCTGTCCCAGTAGGCCTCTTCGAGGCTGTCTTCTCTTTCAGGCAGACCGCGCGTTAAGCGTGGGGAGTGCTGGTTCAGCACCTGATAGCTCACGCGGTTGGCATATTTACACACCTGCGCCAGCGAGGAATAGGTCAGCCAGCTGAACTTGTGCTTGCTGGAGTTCGGCACGTTGGTTTTGTGGTAGGCGTTCGCGGTGATGTCGTGCAGCAGCGCGGCCAGCGCGCCGTCGCCCGCACCGTTGGTGTTCATGATCTTCTCCGGCCCGCCCATGTATGGCGCGATATGAGAGTAGATACGCAGCGGATTCAGGCAATCTTTGTAGCGCATGCCGCGGCTGAACTCGTACTGGTTGAACTCGGCAATCGCACCGGGCAGCAGCGGGTGCTGGGTTTTGCGCTTGCTCTCTTCTTCCGTGAAGCCCGCCATGTACAGCCCAACCGGGCCGGCGGTGCAGAGCACCAGATCAACCCAGTCCAGCGCTTTGTCAGACGCCAGCAGCGGATCGCTTTCGCCGGTCAGCGCTTCGGCCTCTTCTTCGTTCATCGCCAGAATCGAGACGTGCTCTTTCAGGAACGCCTGCCACCACTCCGGGTTATCGGCGATAACAAATTTCGTGCCCAGCGTCAGAACGACAGGCACGTTGTATTTCTTCGCGTACTCGATCGCCTTCATGGTCGCTTCCGGCATCGGCTCGCCCGGCTTACAGCGCACCAGGTAGGAGGTCAGCACCAGCGCCGAGGCGCCCGCAATCACCTCTTCCGGAATACTCTCGGCGCGCAGCTTGTTCATATGACCCGGGCTGATGGCAAAAGTACGCTCGCCGGAATCGCTAATCAGCGTAAAGCAGCGGCCAATAGGCCCGTCGACGCCCTGAAGGTAGTTCAGATCGGTACGGCTGGAGGTGTTGCAGAGATAGCGGTAGGCATAGCCGCCGATTTCGATATTGCTGCACATCACGCCCAGCAGCACCGAGCGGTCGTCTGCCAGCACGGAGTAGTTGTGCATGGTATTGCCGATGGTGCCACCGGCGAACTGATGGGTAATCAGGTTTTCGCGCACCAGCTCCTGGTACAGCGCTTCGGCAACGTCGTCCTCAATCACCAGCGAGTGACCGGCGCTCAGACCGTAACGGGCGACAAACGCATCATCCACTTTCGCTTCAATGTCCACCAGCGTCTGATCGATACCGACGACCCATGCCGCGCTGGTTTCGTTTTCAGGCTGGATTTGCTGCAGGAGCGGATCGCGGGCATCGACGGGGAAGTAGTGTTTGGATTTGCGTTTACCGGGAAATTTCATGGTCTGAACTGTACGAAGAATATGGGCCGGGAATGGTAGCACAAACCCGGCCCGGAGTGCGATCAGCGGCTGTTCGTTACCAGCGAGACCATCATGTCGATATGCTCGGGCGAGTCGTTAAGCGCCGGAATGTACTCGTACTTTTCGCCGCCAGCCTCAAGGAAAAATTCCCGGTTTTGCACCGCGATCTCCTCCAGCGTTTCCAGACAGTCGGCCGAGAAGCCCGGCGACATCACCTGAATGTGCTTCACGCCCTTCTCACCCAGCATTTTGAGAGTTTCATCGGTATAAGGCGTCAGCCACGGCTCGCGGCCGAAACGCGACTGGAAGGTCATCATCACCTTCTCCGGCGGCAGGCCAAGGGCGGAGACCAGCTCGCGCGTGGTATCGCGGCAGCGCTGCGGATAATCATCCCCTTCATTGGCGAAACGCTGCGGGATCCCGTGATAGGAAAGGAGCAGCAGATCCGGCTCGCCGTGCTTTTCAAACGACGCGCGCACGCTGTTGGCGAGCGCCTTGATGTAGAGATCGTTATCCGCATAGTCGCGAATAAAGGTCACGCCCGGAATGCGGCGGCGGGTCGCCAGAATGCGGGCCAGCTCGTCCCAGACGGCGGCCACCGTCGAGCAGGAGTATTGCGGGTAGAGCGCCAGCACGACGATATGGTCCACGCCCTGCGCCAGCAGTGATTCCACCGCGCTTTGCAGGGACGGTTTTCCGTAGCTCATGCCGAGCGCGACGGGCATATCCGGCAGGCGGGCGGCCAGCGCTTTTTCCTGGCGACGGCTGTAAACCATCAGCGGCGAGCCCTCTTCCATCCAGACGGACTGATAGAGTTTGGCGACGCGCGGAGAACGAATCGGCAGAATGACGCCACGCAGCAGTGGCCACCACAGCAGTCGCGGGAAATCCACGACGCGCGTGTCGCTTAAAAATTGTCGCAGGTAGCGTTTTACCGCGTCTGATGTAGGTGCTTCTGGAGTGCCCAGATTGGCAAGCAGGATGCCGGTTTTCGCCTGACTCATTCACGCCTCTTAACCATTTGATAGGTTGTCAATTGTAGCGGAAATGCGTTTAAACGAAACCCATTGCTGTAATAGGTAAGATGAGAATATTTCTCACCCGGGAGCCCGGGTGAGAGGCGCGCGATTAGCCGAGGATTTTTTCCAGCTCTGCACGTACGTCAGCCACGGCTTTGGTGCCGTCAACTTTGGCGTATTTGGTGTTACCCGCCTGCGCTTCTTTGGTGTAGTAGCCGATCAGCGGCGCGGTCATCTGATGGTATTCCACCAGGCGTTTACGCACGGTCTCTTCCTGATCGTCTTTACGGGTGGTCAGCTCTTCGCCGGTCACGTCGTCTTTGCCTTCAACCTTAGGTGGGTTGAATTTGATGTGGTAAACGCGGCCAGAAGCAGCGTGTACGCGACGGCCAACGATACGGTCAACGATCAGCTCGTCCGGCACGTCGAACTCCAGAACGTAGTCCACGTTGATGCCCGCTTCTTTCATGGCGTCAGCCTGAGGAATGGTGCGCGGGAAGCCGTCCAGAAGGAAACCGTTACGGCAATCTTCCTGAGCAATGCGCTCTTTGACCAGAGCAATAACCAGCTCGTCGGTCACCAGCTTGCCTGCGTCCATGATGTCTTTCGCTTGTTTACCCAGCTCGGAGCCAGATTTTACAGCGGCGCGCAGCATGTCACCGGTGGAGATTTGCGGAATACCGTATTTCTCCATGATGAACTGAGCCTGAGTTCCTTTACCCGCGCCCGGAGCGCCAAGCAGAATAATACGCATTGCGAAAATCCCCTCAAAAGTCGTTTCAATTTTTCAAAAGCGCTAAACAATACCACCAGAACGGGCATCGCTCAAGGAAGGCGGGAAGGCTGAAACGGTTAACGAGGGGAGATTATTTGGGTTAGTGTGGTCTGGTGCCCTCACCCCGGCCCTCTCCCACGGGAGAGGGAGAAGGCCAGGGGAGGCGTGCTCAATTACGCCAGCAGCAGCGCATTCACACGTTTAATGAACAGGTTAGGATCTTCCAGCGTGCCGCGCTCGGCCAGCAGGGACTGATCCAGCAGCAGTTCAACCCACTCGGCAAAGCGGGCGTCGTCCTGGGTATCCGCCGCGCGTTTCACCAGAGGATGATCCGGATTAAGCTCAAAGATATATTTCACTTCCGGTACCGCCTGGCCCGCCGCAGCGAACAGCTTCGCCATCTGAGTACTCATTTCGTCGGCATCGGTGGTGACAATCGCCGGAGTGTCGGTCAGACGGTGCGTGAAGCGCACCTCTTTCACGCGCTCGCCCAGCAGGGTTTTCACGCGCTCAACGAACGGCTCCAGCGCCTTCTCGGCTTCTTTCGCGCTTTCGTCCACTTCATCCGCCAGCTTGTCGATGGATTCGTCGGCTTTGGCTACGGACTGGAACGCCTTACCGTCGAACTCGGTCAGGTAGTTCATCATCCACTCATCGATGCGGTCAGAAAGCAGCAGCACTTCGATGCCTTTCTTACGCAGCAGCTCCAGGTGCGGGCTGCTCTTCGCCGCCGCGTAGCTGTCGGCGGTGATGTAGTAGATCTTCTCCTGCCCTTCTTTCATGCGGGAGACGTACTCTTCCAGCGACACGGTCTGCGCGGAGGAGTCGGTGTGCGTAGAGGCGAAGCGCAGCAGTTTGGCGATGGTTTCAACGTTCGCGGTGTCTTCTGCCGGGCCTTCTTTCAGCACCAGGCCGAACTGTTTCCAGAAGGTCTGATATTTTTCAGCATCGTCTTTCGCCAGTTTTTCCAGCATCTGCAGCGCACGTTTGGTCAGGGCGTTGCGCAGGTTACGGGTGACGGTGCTGTCCTGCAGAATTTCACGCGAAACGTTCAGCGGCAGATCGTTGGAATCTATCAGACCGCGCACAAAGCGCAGGTAGTTCGGCATGAACTGCTCGGCGTCGTCCATGATGAACACGCGCTGCACGTACAGCTTCAGGCCGTGCTTGTGATCGCGGTTCCACATGTCCCACGGTGCCTGTGCCGGAATGTACAGCAGGCTGGTGTACTCCTGCTTACCTTCCACGCGGTTGTGGCTCCAGGTCAGCGGGTCGGTAAAGTCGTGGGCGATGTGCTTGTAGAATTCGTTGTACTCGTCGTCTTTAATTTCAGACTTGTTGCGCGTCCACAGCGCCTGCGCCTTGTTGATCTTCTCCCAGGAAACCACGGTTTCACCGTCTTTCTCTTCCTGTTTTTCAATCTCAACCGGCAGCGCGATGTGATCGGAGTATTTGCTGATGATGGAGCGCACGCGCCAGTCATTCAGGAAATCGTCTTCCCCTTCGCGCAGGTGCAGGGTGATTTCGGTCCCGCGATCCGCTTTGGTGATGTCATCAACGGTGTACTCGCCTTCCCCTTTGGATTCCCACAGCACGCCGTTCTCGGCGCTGTCGCCTGCCGCACGGGTGCGCACGGTAACTTTGTCGGCCACGATAAACGCCGAATAGAAACCGACGCCGAACTGGCCAATGAGCTGGCTGTCTTTCGCCTGGTCAGAGCCCATGGACTCGAGGAACGCTTTGGTGCCGGATTTGGCGATGGTGCCGAGGTGGTCGATCACCTCGTCGCGGTTCATCCCGATGCCGTTATCGGCGATGGTCAGGGTGCGGTTCTCTTTATTGAACGAGACGCGCACGCGCAGCTCGCCGTCGCCTTCGTACAGGTCCGGGTTAGACAGCGCGCGGAAGCGCAGCTTGTCCGCCGCGTCCGAGGCGTTGGAAATCAGCTCACGCAGGAAAATTTCTTTGTTGGAATACAGGGAATGGATCATCAGGTGCAGAAGCTGTTTTACTTCTGACTGGAAACCACGGGTTTCTTGTCCTTTCATCTATGTCGACCTCAACAATGCCATTTAATGGGGTTTTAAAACGTTGAGTGAGAGATGGGGATAAGGGGGGAAATTTTCAAGCGGAGGCCGCGCGCGCAGCCTCCGTTTGGTCAGAAAATAATCTTGTGACGTCCGGCCAGAGAGTGCGACAGCGTGGTGCCGTCGACCATTTCCAGCTCGCCGCCCACCGGCACGCCGTGGGCGATGCGGCTGGCGTCAACGCCGTACTGCGAGCACAGTTCGGCGATGTAGTTGGCGGTTGCCTCCCCTTCCACCGTTGGGTTGGTGGCGAGGATCACCTCTTTGATGGTTTCGGACTCAAGACGCTGTTCAAGGCGATCAAGACCGATATCATCCGGGCCAATACCGTCCAGCGGGGAGAGATGCCCCATCAGCACGAAGTAGCGGCCGGAAAACTGCCCGGTTTGTTCGATGGCGTAGATGTCCGCCGGACTCTCCACCACGCAAATCTGACCGTTTTCCTGACGACGCGGGTTCGTACAGATGTTACACACCTCCTGCTCGGTAAAAGTGCGGCAATCCGCACAGTGACCAATTTCTGACATGGCGCGGGTTAAAGCCTGCGCCAGGCGCATCCCGCCGCTGCGGTCGCGCTGCAATAGCGTAAACGCCATGCGCTGCGCCGACTTCGGGCCAACGCCCGGCAGGCAGCGCAGTGCTTCCATTAACTGCGTGAGCAGCGGACTGGTTTGCATCAGAATGGCATCTTGAAGCCAGGCGGCAGCTGCATACCGCTGGAAACAGAGGCCATTTTCTCTTTCTGAGTTTCGTCGATACGGCGAGCGGCATCGTTAAACGCGGCTGCAACCAGATCTTCAAGCATCTCTTTGTCGTCTTCGAGCAGGCTCGGGTCGATTTCCACGCGACGGCAGTTGTGCGCACCGTTGATGGTCACTTTGACCAGCCCGGCACCGGACTCACCCGTGACTTCCAGCTGAGCGATCTCTTCCTGCATCTTCTGCATTTTTTCCTGCATCTGCTGAGCCTGCTTCATCAGGCCACCCAGACCGCCTTTTCCACCAAACATAGGCTTCTCTCTTCTTTCACGTTTAAGGATTACAACCGTAAGTCAGACTCACGATCAAATGGGGCGGATACTCTCTTCATCCAGATCGGCGTCGAAGAACCGGCGCAGGGTCTGAATGTTGTTATCCGCAATAATCGCCTCGCGCGCCTGCGCGAGCTTTTCTTCATAAATGGCCTGGCGCCACTCAAGCGGCGTTTTCACTGCCGGATTATCATCTTCAATGATAGTCAATTCAACCGGTGCGCCCTGTAATGCGGTGAGCGCCTCCGCCAGCGCCTTTTGCGCGCCAGGGGAATTGAGGTGCCGCTGACCCGGACGCAGGTGCAAACGCACCTGATTGCCGTCCTGCTCTTTCCAGGCATTCAGCGCGACCTGCTCGACCAGCTTCGGCAGCTGGAGTTTGCTGACCTCGGCGGCCCAGGCGTCGCGCGCAATGGACTCTTCGGCAAGCTTCGCGGAAAGCTCCGGCGTTTTCTCATGCTCCAGCGCCTTTTTCAGCGCTTTCGGCGTGGCGACCTCTTCCTTCACCGTTTCAGTGATGGTGGTTGCCTTCCAGCGGTAAGCCTCTTCTTTCACCGGGGCTTTCTGCTCGAGCGCAGACGGTGCAGGACGCGACTGTACGCGCTCCGTTACCGAGGCCAGACGTTCAAGCGCGGCGTTGTTCACCGGCCGCGCTCTTCCTGGCGCTGCCGGTTCACTCTTTTTTGGTTTGGTTACTCCCTGCGCACGCTGCAGCTGGCTGCGTGCGGCAAGCACCGAACTGGTGGCATCCGACAGCGGAACGTTCTGCTGTGGCGGCGGCGTCGGCTGCGGCGGCACCTGCTGCGGCGACATCACCGCCGTAGGGGCGACCGGCGCGAAAGACTGCCGCGGCGCTTCCGGCTCCGGCAATGGCATGCGCGGATGGAATGCCAGCGCGCGCAGCAGCGTCATTTCAACGCCCATCCGTGGATCCGGCGCGAACGGTAATTCTTTGCGGCCTATCAGCAGCGTCTGGTAATACAGCTGCACGTCGGCAGGCGGCACGGTGCGGGCAAGCTCACGCATCCGCTGTTCAATAGCGGCCATATCCGCACCGATGGCGGACGGAGAAAGCTGCAGCATCGCCACGCGGTGCAGCAGGCTGAGCATCTCAACCAGCAGCCCTTCCCATTCGATACCCCGGGCAGCGGCGGCATTCACCTGCGACATCACGCGTTCGCCGTTGGCGGCGATCATCGCTTCGATAAGCGACAACGCCTGATCGTCATCCAGCGTGCCGAGCATGGTGCTGACCGCCTCGGTGGAGAGCTTGCCGTCACCGCTGGCAATCGCCTGGTCGGTCAGGCTGAGCGCATCACGCAGGCTGCCGTCCGCCGCGCGGGCCAGCAGCTGCAGGGCGCGCGGTTCGTGGACAATTTTTTCTTCATCAAGAATGTGCTCAAGCTGCGCGCGGATCTGCTCAACGTCCAGCGCCTTCAGGTGGAACTGCAGGCAGCGCGACAGGATGGTGACAGGCAGCTTTTGCGGATCGGTGGTCGCCAGCAGGAACTTCACGTGCGCGGGCGGCTCTTCCAGCGTTTTCAGCAGGGCGTTAAAGCTGTGGCGCGACAGCATGTGCACTTCATCGATCAGGTAGACCTTGAAGCGGCCGCGCGCCGGGGCGTACTGCACGTTATCGAGCAGATCGCGGGTATCTTCCACTTTGGTGCGCGAGGCGGCGTCGATCTCGATCAGATCGACAAAACGCCCCTGCTCGATCTCGCGGCAGTTATCACATACGCCGCACGGCGTGGCGGTGATCCCGGTTTCGCAGTTGAGACCTTTTGCCAGCAAACGGGCAATAGAGGTCTTACCTACGCCGCGGGTGCCGGAGAAAAGATAGGCGTGATGGATGCGACCTAGCGACAAGCCGTTCGCCAGGGCCGTCAGCACATGTTCCTGACCGACAACGTCAGCAAAGGTTTGTGGTCGCCATTTACGGGCTAACACCTGATAACTCATGGGCAGGCTCTGCAACGCTGGAAGGTGAATTTATGGAGGGGAATGCTATCACAACCTCACCCATTGAGCGAGGTTGTGAAAACCGGGATTAATGACCCGGGAAAGGCACCAGGCTGTAGCTGGTGATGCCCTGTTTTTCCAGGCGCTGTTCACCGCCGAGATCGAACAGGTTGATGATGAATGCCGCGTCGGTCACTTCCCCACCCAGACGACGAATCAGCTTCACGGTCGCTTCAATGGTACCGCCGGTTGCCAGCAGATCGTCGACCACAAGCACCTTGTCGCCAGGCTTGATCGCATCAACGTGGATCTCCAGCTGATCGGTGCCGTACTCCAGTTCATAGCTCTCAGCAATGGTTTCACGCGGCAGTTTGCGCGGCTTACGCACCGGCACAAAACCCACGCCCATCGCCAGCGCAACCGGTGCGCCAAACAGGAAGCCACGGGCTTCGGTACCTACTACTTTGGTGATCCCGGCGTTTTTATAACGCTCGACCAGCAGTTCAATGCTGAGCGCGTACGCTTTCGGGTCTTCCAGCAAGCTGGTGACATCACGGAAAAGAATGCCAGGCTTTGGATAGTCCTGGATGCTTTTGATGCTGTTTTTCAGATATTCAAGCTGCTGTGCAGTTGCGGTCATCGGTTTTGCCTAAATGAAACAGTGTTACTCACAGCGCGCAACGAGTCGGCCAAGGCAACAATTGTTTAACCTTTGACCAGGCGCACCTGTGCTCGAAAACGGTCGAATTTACTGGCTGTGCGCAATAATTGCAACAGTCATGATAAGGCTTCAGTGCTTTTGTTGCTTTTCATCAACCACGGGGATCCGCCACATGAAGATAAGCAGGCAGGAGAGGATCGCCAGCAGAAGAATACGTACCCACATCATTTTCACCAGCCATAATGAAATAGCGAAGGTGATGAGGATCACCGCGATCGCGCGCGGCTTCGCGCCGGGCGGCATGGCCCGGTGTTTTTGCCAGTGCCGTAGATAGCCGCCAAACCATGAGCGATAGAGCAGCCAGTGGTGAAAACGCGGCGACGAGCGGGCGAAGCACCAGGCAGCCAGCAGGATAAACGGCGTGGTCGGCAGCAAGGGTAAAAACACGCCCAGCGTGCCAAGCACTACCGCGAGCCAGCCAATGATGATTAAAATAATACGCTTCATAATGCGAATCGTTATCAAACTGAACGGCTACTTTACCACTGGAGAGCGCCTTGAAAACAGCACTGCTTCTTGAGAGGCTGCAAAATCAGCTCGTTGCTCTGCGGGAGCAGGCTACACCGTTGATGGGGCACGCCACGCTGAAACCGCGCTTTGACCGGCAGCTTTTTCGTACCCGCAGCACCGTCATTCAGGATTATCTGGCAGAAGCGCAGACCAACCTCGACGAGCTTCGCCATGCGGTTGAGAGTGAACAGCAGGAACAGGTGGCGTGGCTTGCGGAGCATCTCACAGAGCAGATCACCGCTCTGCATCGCGAAATCGCCGCCTGGCCGCTGCGCGCCTGGGACAGCGCCTCGCCGGGGCTCGGTAAATGGCAGCGCAAGCGGCTGGAGAACCAGGAGTTTGAGCGCCGGCTGTTTGAGATGAAGCGCGAGCGCGAAACGCGCCTGAACAACAGCGAAACGCTGGAAGAGCAGCAGCTATTGATGCGCGAGATTAGCGCACTGGAAGGACGCATCGTTCGCTGCCGTCAGGCGCTGGATGAAATTGAGCGCGTGATTGAACGCCTGACCCGTTAACAGGAGCCACATCTATGTCACTGGAAAATGCACCCGATGAGGTCAAGCTGGCCGTCGATTTAATTATGCTGCTGGAGAATCATGAGATCCCCGCCGAAACGGTACTTAAGGCGCTGGAGATTGTACGGCGGGATTTTGAAGGTAAATTACCCTCACCCCGGCCCTCTCCCTGAGGGAGAGGGGGAAAATCGTTCCCTCGCCCCTGAGGGCAGAGGGAAAATAGATTATGCAGGCGTAGGATCATCACCCTTAATGTCGCGCTTCACTTCCGTATGCTCATCACCTTTCTCGTTACGCAGGTGAACCTCAAGCTGGTTGAAGGCGATATTAATATCGTTTTCACGACACAGACGATCGATAGAGCGGTTAAGTTCATCCACCGTATAGCTGCGGTCGCGCAGCTCGCGCACGTATAAACGCAGCTCGTGATCCAGCGTGCTCGGCCCAAAGGTGGTGAAGAAGACCGCCGGAGCCGGATCGTGCATCACTTTCGGATGTTCTGACGCCGCCTTCAGCAGCACCTCTTTCACCTTCTCCAGATCCGATCCATAGGCTACGCCCAGGCGGATCACCACGCGCGTCACCGTATCGGAGAGCGACCAGTTGATCAGGCGCTCGGTCACGAACGCTTTGTTCGGGATGATCACCTCTTTGCGATCGAAGTCGGTGATGGTGGTGGCGCGAATACGGATCTTGCTGACCGTTCCCGAGAACGTGCCGATGGTGACGGTATCGCCGATTCGTACCGGACGTTCGAACAGGATGATCAGGCCGGACACGAAGTTACCGAAGATCTCCTGCAGGCCAAAACCAAGACCGACCGAGAGGGCCGCCGCCAGCCACTGCAGTTTATCCCACGAGACGCCAAGCGAGCCAAAGACCGTCATCGCCCCGACAATAATGATCACGTAGTTGAGGATCGTGGTAATGGCGTAGGACGCCCCCTGGCGAAGATTCAGACGTGACAGGAGCAGAACTTCGAGCAGGCCTGGCAGGTTGCGGATCAGCGCCCAGGCTACCACCGACGACACCAGCGCAAACAGCAGGCTGCCCATGGTCACGCTTTTCATGACCGCCGCGCCCGCTTCGGTACCGTTGTATTGCCAGAGGGTAATACTGTCGAGATAGGCGAAAACGGTAATAAGATCGGACCAGATAGCCCAGAACACCACCGCAAACAGGGCGATCATCACCAGCATGGTGATGCGCAGCGTCTGCTGGTTAACCTGCTCCAGCGCGATGGTCGGCTCTTCCTGCGGCTCCGCGCCTTCGGCCCCTTCTTTCACCTGATGCTGACGACGCGCGATAGCACGGCGATAGGCGATACGGCGAGCCGCCACGCTCAGGCCGCGCAGCACGGTCTGATAGAGCAGGTTCCAGACGATCACCAGATAGACCGTTTCAATCCAGCGCCCGGACAGGCGCAGCGTGGTATAGAAGTAGCCCGTTGCCGTCAGCACCATCAGCGCCAGCGGAATGATCGCCAGCACCGTTACGGTGGCCAGGCGAATATTGTGGGACTCTTTATCACGCCAGCTGTCGCGGCACATCGGCCACATCAGGATCGCAATCAGCAGCAGGTTCAGCAGGATGACCAGCTGGCCCAGCACGTCATCCATCAGGTGCAGCGGAGAAAGCTCAGAGACAACCGACCAGAAGTGCAGCGGCAGGAGCGCCAGGCTAATGCGCACAATCTGACGACGCCAGTGGCTGGTCAGCTGCGCTGGCATGTTGAAATGACGCACCGCCACGCCGTCTTTTTCCAGCACCTTCCAGCACACGCCAAACACCAGCCAGAACAGCGCCAGCTTTTTACTGAACGCCCACAGCAGATCGCTGACGTTGAGCTGCATGGTGAGCAGAATCAGGCCCACAGCCAGAATAATCAGGCACACCGGCAGAGCGCGGATGAGATCGATGAGAATCGCTTTTGGCGTATGGAGCTGGCTATCGTTGCGCAGCTGCCCCACTTCGGAGGCCAGCTTCGCCTGGTATTTTTTCAGCCAGCCCAGACGCCAGCGGATCAGGCCGGCAATCAGCAGCAGCGGTAAACCGGCCAGGAAAGCAATCATGACCGCAGGCCAGGCTTTCTCCCAGTTTACGGTGATCTTCATGCTCTTAATCTGCGTTTTCAGCGTCTCCGGGAAGGATTTGACCCAGTCCCAGTCCATCGGTTTATTGCTGTTCACCCAGAAAATCTGCTGGGTCAGGATCTCCTGCAGACTTTTCGAGACGCTCACCAGCTGCTGCTGGTTGATTTGCAGGTTAATGGCCATCATCAGCTGGTTGCCCAGCTGTTTGTTGAGCTGGTCCAGCAGCTCGCGACGCATATCGACGACCTGGAGCAGCGCGTCGTGCACTTCCGGGTTCACGTCGCTGGAATGCCCCTCTTCAATTTTGGCGACAAAGGCATCACTCTGGAAAAGGGCATCGCGCTGCTGGTTGACGTCAAACTGTTCCAGACGTAAATCCGCAATGCGGTTGGTCATGTCTTCCAGCTCATCGGCGGACGGGAGCGTCTGCTGCTGCTGGTAGAGAATACGCGACAGCAGGAGGCTGCCCTTCAGGACCGCAATCTGCTCTTTGATGTTGCGCTCAGCCTGCAGCGCGCGATCCAGCCAGTTCTTCACTTTGATATTTTGCTGAACCAGCGAGTTGCCGTTTTCCGTCGCCAGTATCAGGCGCTGGCTAAGCTGGTGGTTGGCCTCGAGCTCCTGTTTCACCAGCGGATTCGCCTGAATGCGGGCGGTTTCGTCAGGCGATACGGCCTCCTGGGCGGTTTTTTCCGTCAGGGTCAGGCGTTTGCTGTTTACCGCCTCCTGCAACAGCTGAAGCTGGTGTTCCAGGCGATTAATGTTCGCGGTGACGTAATCACGCTGTTTCTGAAGCGTGTCCTGCAGCACCGTATTACCTTCCAGGCTTTTACGCTGCTGTTCGATTTGCGCATTGAGCAAGGTCTGCTGAACCAGCAGCAGGCTTTGCTGCGTCGGGCGCAGCGTACCTTCGCCTACCGTCGTGCCGTTCAGACGGTTGCGGATCTGCTGCAGCTGCTGAGACGCGGCGTACATCGCGTTTTGCACGCGCTCGGGCTGGGTCTGCAGAGAGACAAGCTGGCTGTTATATGTTGCGAGATCCGACTGCGCGGTTTGCAGGTCGTCGAGCAGTTGTGCGACGCGGGACTCCAGCTGACGTAAGGAGAGCGTCGAGAGCGTCTTGCGCGTCTCGTCGTCGTTATCCACATCGCTGAGAGCATTCAGCGCTTCGGTGGCCTTACGCATGTTTTCAGGGGCCTGCGCCACCTTCTGGCGAAGCTGGACGGTTTCCGCTTTGATGCGTTCAATTTTATCCAGCGTTTCCAGCGTTTCCGTCAGATCCTGCTGGACGAGTTTCTCCTGAGGGGAGAGATCTTTTTGTTTGTTCAGCGTGTCGAGCTGCGACTGAACATCGCCGCGCGAGGGAATATCGTTGCTGTTATCGGCGCGGGCCCAGGTCAGCGGCGCCGTAGCGAAGAAAAACAGCATCGCAAAAAGCAATGCAAAAACAGGATGTTGCGAGCGATTGATGGGCAGCATAGTTGTGAATGATGTCAGAAGATGACCGAAAATAGTCCGGCGTGAAGAATATCACGCTCGCTGAAAGCAGAATAGCGCGAACGTTATCCTCTGAGATAAATCCTGGAAAGGGATCAGGCCGTTAGCGAAGGCGCGTCGCTGCGCAGCGTGGGGCAGAGCTGTAGCATTTCCAGTAAAATCGCCACGTAGCTGCGGGCTTCCTCTTTGAGGTCAAAGGATTGCGGCGCGAAAAGCCAGTTTTCCATCAGACCGGAAATGTAGCTGCGCATCAGGATTGCCGCCCGTCGGGTCAAGAGATTGGCCGGTAACAGTTTTGCCTGCATACAGAGGTTAAGATTCTGTTCAATACGATCATAGCTCTCCAGGCTAAGGCTGCGTTGCGCCTGCTGCACCACCGCCATCTCGCCCACAAACTCGCATTTATGAAAAATAATCTCCATCATTAATCTGCGACGTTCTTCAACTACCGTTGCTTCAAGGATATATACTAATATTTCTCTCAATACTGAGAGTGGATCGTCAGGGAATTTTGCCCGATACTCACTCTCGAGATCGCTAATGCTGGACTCTGAAAGCTCCCAGATTTCACTGAACAGATCTGACTTATCTTTAAAATGCCAGTAAATCGCTCCTCGCGTCACACCGGCAGCCTGAGCAATCTGCGCCAGCGAGGTGGATGAAACACCCTGCTGCGAGAACAAACGTATTGCCACATCCAGAATGTGTTGTCGGGTTTCCAGCGCTTGTTGTTTAGTTTTTCGTGCCATAGGTGGGTGAATTTACAGGAGTCAGATTTACATACATTTGTGAATGTATGTACCATAGCATGACGATAATATAAACGCAGCAATGGGTTTTTAGACTCAGGACCCTTGATCAATTTGAAATCGGACACTCGAGGTTTACATATGAACAAAAACAGAGGGTTAACGCCTCTGGCGGTCGTTCTGATGCTCTCAGGCAGCTTAGCGCTAACAGGATGTGACGACAAACCAGCTCAACAAGGAGCTCAGCAGGCGCCAGAAGTAGGCGTCGTGACGCTCAAATCTGAACCTCTACAAATCACCACCGAATTACCAGGCCGTACCAATGCTTACCGCATTGCGGAAGTGCGTCCTCAGGTTAGCGGCATTATCCTGAAGCGTAACTTCACCGAAGGCGGTGATGTGAAGGCCGGTGAGTCTCTGTATCAGATTGATCCAGCAACCTATCAGGCCTCTTATGAAAGTGCGAAAGGCGACCTGGCGAAAGCACAAGCCGCGGCCAAAATTGCTCAGCTGACGTTGAACCGCTACCAAAAGCTGCTCGGTACTAAGTACATCAGCCAACAGGATTACGATACCGCCCTGGCGGATGCACAGCAGGCTAACGCAGCCGTGGTGGCAGCCAAAGCGGCCGTCGAAACCGCGCGCATTAACCTGGCCTATACCAAAGTGACCTCCCCCATCAGCGGTCGTATTGGTAAATCTTCCGTCACGGAAGGGGCACTGGTGCAAAACGGGCAAACTACTGCGCTGGCGACCGTACAGCAGCTCGATCCGATCTACGTTGACGTGACGCAGTCCAGCAACGATTTCCTGCGCCTGAAACAGGAGCTGGCTAACGGCACCTTGAAACAGGAAAACGGCAAAGCCAAAGTGGAGCTGATTACCAACGACGGTATTAAGTTCCCGCAGGAAGGTACCCTGGAATTCTCTGACGTGACGGTCGACCAGACTACCGGTTCCATCACCTTACGTGCGATTTTCCCGAACCCTGACAAAAATCTGCTGCCAGGTATGTTCGTTCGCGCGCGTCTGGAAGAAGGAACGAATCCAACCGCACTTCTGGTTCCACAGCAGGGTGTCACCCGTACGCCACGCGGCGATGCGAGCGCGCTGGTTGTTGGGGCTGACGACAAAGTCGAAACGCGCAATATCACCGCCACCCAGGCGATTGGCGATAAATGGCTGGTGACGGAAGGTCTGAAAGATGGCGATCGCGTGATTGTTACTGGTTTGCAAAAAGTTCGTCCTGGCGCGCAGGTTAAAGCACAGGAAGTGAAATCTGACGATAAACAACAAGCTTCGGCCGCTGGCCGGTCAGAACAAACCAAGTCTTAACTTAAACAGGAGCCGTTAAGACATGCCTAATTTCTTTATCGATCGCCCCATATTTGCGTGGGTGATCGCCATTATCATCATGCTGGCCGGGGGACTTGCGATCCTGAAGCTGCCTGTCGCGCAATATCCAACGATTGCGCCACCGGCGGTGACAATTTCCGCAACCTACCCGGGGGCTGATGCGAAAACGGTGCAGGACACCGTTACCCAGGTTATCGAACAGAACATGAACGGTATCGATAACCTGATGTACATGTCCTCAAACAGTGACTCCACCGGTACGGTTCAGATCACCCTGACCTTCCAGTCAGGTACGGATGCTGACATTGCGCAGGTTCAGGTGCAGAACAAACTGCAGCTGGCGATGCCTTTACTGCCGCAGGAAGTACAACAGCAAGGTGTGAGCGTCGAGAAATCGTCCAGTAGCTTCCTGATGGTTGTCGGCGTTATCAACACCAACGGCACCATGACGCAGGAAGATATTTCTGACTACGTGGGCGCCAACATGAAGGACGCCATCAGCCGTACTTCCGGTGTGGGTGACGTGCAGCTGTTCGGTTCCCAGTACGCGATGCGTATCTGGATGGATCCGAACAAGCTGAACAACTTCCAGCTGACCCCGGTTGACGTGATCAGCGCGATTAAAGCGCAGAACGCCCAGGTGGCGGCCGGTCAGTTAGGCGGTACACCGCCGGTGAAAGGCCAGCAGCTTAACGCCTCGATCATCGCGCAGACCCGTCTGACCTCAGCCGATGAGTTCAGCAAAATTCTGCTGAAAGTGAATCAGGACGGTTCGCAGGTTCGCCTGCGTGACGTGGCAAAAGTTGAGCTGGGCGGTGAGAACTACGACATCATCGCGAAGTACAACGGCAAGCCGGCTTCCGGTCTGGGTATCAAACTGGCGACAGGCGCTAACGCCCTGGACACCGCCACGGCGATCCGCGCAGAGCTGAAGAGAATGGAACCGTTCTTCCCGTCAGGTCTGAAAATCGTTTACCCGTACGACACCACGCCGTTCGTCAAAATCTCGATTCATGAAGTGGTTAAGACGCTGATCGAAGCCATCATCCTGGTATTCCTGGTGATGTACCTGTTCCTGCAAAACTTCCGCGCGACGCTTATCCCAACGATTGCCGTGCCGGTTGTTCTGCTCGGGACCTTTGCGATCCTGTCGATATTTGGCTACTCGATAAACACCCTGACGATGTTCGGGATGGTGCTCGCCATCGGCCTGCTGGTGGATGACGCCATCGTCGTGGTCGAGAACGTCGAGCGTGTGATGGCAGAGGAAGGTCTGCCGCCGAAGGAAGCTACCCGTAAATCCATGGGTCAGATCCAGGGCGCGCTGGTCGGTATCGCGATGGTGCTGTCTGCGGTATTTATCCCGATGGCCTTCTTCGGAGGCTCTACCGGTGCGATTTACCGTCAGTTCTCCATTACCATCGTTTCCGCGATGGCCCTGTCGGTACTGGTGGCGTTGATCCTGACGCCAGCCCTGTGTGCCACCATGCTGAAGCCGATTCAGAAAGGCGGTCACGGCGAGCATAAAGGCTTCTTCGGCTGGTTTAACCGCATGTTTGACAAGAGCACGCACCACTACACCGACAGCGTGGGCAACATCCTGCGCAGCACCGGTCGTTACCTGCTGCTCTATATCATCATCGTGGTGGGCATGGCCTACCTGTTTGTTCGTCTGCCAAGCTCCTTCCTGCCGGACGAAGATCAGGGCGTGTTCCTGAGTATGGCTCAGCTTCCGGCGGGTGCGTCGCAAGAGCGTACCCAGAAAGTGCTGGATGAGATGACCGATTACTACCTCACCAAAGAGAAAGCCAACGTTGAATCCGTGTTTGCGGTTAACGGCTTTGGCTTTGCGGGTCGCGGTCAGAACACCGGTATTGCCTTCGTCTCTCTGAAGGACTGGTCTGAACGTCCGGGCAAAGAGAACAAGGTTGAAGCCATCACCGGCCGTGCAATGGGCACCTTCTCGCAGATTAAAGATGCGATGGTATTCGCCTTTAACCTGCCAGCGATTGTTGAACTGGGTACCGCAACCGGCTTCGACTTCCAGCTGATCGACCAGGGCGGTCTGGGTCACGAAAAACTGACGCAGGCGCGTAACCAGCTGTTTGGTGAAGTCGCTAAACACCCTGACCTGCTGGTCGGCGTGCGTCCAAACGGCTTGGAAGATACGCCACAGTACAAAATCGATATCGATCAGGAGAAAGCCCAGGCGCTGGGCGTATCCATCAGTGATATCAATACCACGCTGGGCGCAGCCTGGGGCGGTAGCTACGTTAACGACTTCATCGACCGCGGTCGTGTGAAGAAAGTGTACGTGATGTCCGAGGCGCAGTACCGTATGCTGCCGAACGATATTAACAACTGGTACGTTCGCGGCAGCAATGGTCAGATGGTACCGTTCTCGGCGTTCTCAACCTCACGCTGGGAATACGGTTCACCGCGTCTGGAACGCTATAACGGTCTGCCATCGATGGAGATCCTGGGTCAGGCTGCTCCGGGCCGAAGCACCGGTGAAGCCATGAACCTCATGGAAGAGCTGGCAAGCAAGCTGCCTGCGGGTATCGGCTACGACTGGACCGGTATGTCCTATCAGGAACGTCTGTCCGGTAACCAGGCCCCTGCCCTGTACGCCATTTCACTGATTGTGGTCTTCCTGTGTCTGGCGGCACTGTACGAGAGCTGGTCGATTCCGTTCTCCGTTATGCTGGTAGTTCCACTCGGGGTTATCGGTGCGCTGCTTGCGGCAACGTTCCGTGGACTGACCAACGACGTGTACTTCCAGGTAGGCCTGCTGACAACCATTGGCTTGTCGGCGAAGAACGCGATACTTATCGTTGAATTCGCCAAAGATCTGATGGAGAAAGAAGGCAAAGGTCTTATTGAGGCGACGCTTGAGGCGGTTCGTATGCGTCTGCGCCCAATCCTGATGACGTCGCTGGCGTTTATCCTCGGCGTACTGCCGCTGGTTATCAGCTCCGGTGCGGGTTCCGGCGCGCAGAATGCGGTAGGTACAGGCGTTATGGGTGGGATGATCACCGCGACCGTACTGGCTATCTTCTTCGTACCGGTGTTCTTCGTGGTGGTTCGCCGCCGCTTCAGCCGTAAAAATGAAGATATTGAGCACAGTCATTCGGTAGAACCTCACTGATACCGGTTCCACATGATAAAAAGGCCGCATTAGCGGCCTTTTTCATTTTCAGAAAAAATCATAAATTACGCTTATTGTGGCTCTATTTATTTTCTGCCATCTTAAATAGACATATCATAATTAACTGATACCTTAATCGGTGAATTCAGGATTTTTTTAATTTCATTTCCCCGCTTAAAGTATTAGGAATATTCCTAATAAGAAGTTCTTACAAAGATAAGTCTGAATCTGAACTTTTCTCATCATTTTTGCTAAGCCGATGAAACGTAAGGAAGCGATAAAAGCCCGTCGTTAATTTGGATAAAAACGTTGAGTCCAGGGTGACCATTTGCGTACACGCTCCCAGCCTGCGGATTTTATTTGTAATTTTTCGTAATAGCGCGGTGAAATCCAGGAAGGAGTGGCTTATAGTTAGGTTATCAGGAACACAGCACTCATGTAGCTAAGTCAGTTGTATCCATCCCGACAATGATGTTCGGTGAGTAAGAAATCACTCAGAAGGGGATGCGCTATGGACGAGTACTCGCCAAAAAGGCATGATATCGCGCAGTTGAAATTTCTCTGCGAATCCTTGTACCATGACTGCCTTGCCAATCTTGATGAAAGCAACCATGGCTGGGTAAACGACCCAACGTCTGCCATCAATTTACAGTTGAATGAGCTGATAGAGCATATCGCAACCTTCGCACTTAATTATAAAATTAAGTACAATGAAGATAATAAGCTCATTGAGCAAATTGATGAATACCTGGACGACACCTTTATGTTGTTCAGCAGTTACGGCATTAACGCTCAGGATTTGCAAAAATGGCGTAAATCGGGAAATCGGCTATTCCGCTGTTTCGTCAACGTGAGCAGAGCTAACCCGGTGAGTCTTTCCTGTTAAAATTATTACAATTACTAAGGTGAATTTATGTCTGATAAACCACTCACAAAAATCGATTATTTGATGCGCTTACGACGTTGTCAGTCAATTGACACGCTCGAGCGCGTCATTGAAAAGAATAAATACGAGCTTTCTGATAATGAACTGGCGGTATTTTATTCAGCCGCTGACCATCGTCTTGCTGAACTGACAATGAATAAGCTGTATGACAAAATCCCTACTTCTGTGTGGAAATTTGTCCGTTAATCTTTGAAGGGTGTCTGTAGAGTTCTACGCCTCGTTCTGAGTATTTACCTGTCCCGTTATGCTCCCTGTGCGTAAGCCAGGTCTCCGTATAAAACGTGTTCATCAGCAGCAATGTTGTGACGACAGTCACAACGGCTTTTCGGGAACGTTCCCCTTCTGGCCTGTTCCGATTACCCTGCGGTAATAACATCCAGAGAGGTTTCCAATGAGCTTAGAAAAACAGAAAATGATTGCCGGTGAACATTACCGCCCCGGCGATGAGACGTTACGGGCTGACCGACTGCGGGCCCGCCATCTGGTTTACCGCTATAACCACACCGCGCCTGATGAAAAAACAGAACGACAGAACATTCTGGCGGAACTTCTGGGACAAAGCGCAGGAGCTTATATTGAGCCGAGCTTCCGCTGCGACTACGGATATAACATTTATCTGGGCAAAAACTTTTATGCAAACTTCGACTGCGTGATGCTGGATGTCTGCCCTGTTCATATTGGCGATAACTGCATGCTCGCGCCGGGTGTTCATATTTATACGGCTACCCATCCCCTGGACGCGGAAGAACGAAACAGCGGCGTGGAATTTGGAAAACCTGTCAATATTGGCAATAACGTCTGGATTGGTGGCCGGGCGGTCATTAACCCCGGCGTCACCATTGGTGATAATGTGGTGGTGGCCTCCGGCGCCGTCGTGACGAAAGACGTCCCGGCTAACGTCGTCGTTGGCGGCAACCCGGCAAAAATCATCAAAACGCTGTGAGGTTGCGGGGAGTCAACTGTTATAGTCTTTTAGCACCAGACTGTTACTTTTTTCAGCCTGATGGCTCCCCTAAAATTGGCAGACACCCTGTATTGTCAACTCTCATGAAGGCAAAAAATGACCGAGATACAGCGCCTGCTTACCGCCACCATCGACGATCTCAACCTCCGCGAAAAGCGCGACAATCGCCCGCGCTTTAGCATTAGCTTTATTCGCAAACATCCTGGACTGTTTGTCGCCATGTATGCCGCGTGGCTGGCGACGCTGATTGTGATGCTGAAGTCCGAAACGCTGGTGGACTCCGTCTGGCTGCTGGTTGTACTGTTTGTCGTCTTTAACGCCTTTTTCTTTTTCGACGTGAATCCGCGCTACCGTTACGAAGATATCGACGTGCTCGATTTTCGGGTCTGCTATAACGGCGAATGGTACAACACGCGTTACGTGCCAGAAGAGCTGATCGAAAACATTATGCACTCTCCGGCGGTTGAAGCCGGGCAAAAAGAGAAGCTGCAGAAAATGGTCTCCACCAAAGGCCAGCTCTCTTTCTATGATGTTTTTACCCTTTCCCGCCCTGCTGCTGCGTAATTAACGCCTGCAGGCGTCGGATCCCCGGCGTAAACTGAGAAGCAGAGGTATTGCCGTAACCTAAAACCAGACCGGTTTGCCCCTGCTTCACCTCCAGGTAGTACCCGCTCAGCGCAGCGGGTGCCAGCTGAAACGCCCTCGCCTGCTCCACCAGCCTCTGGTCGTCAATACCGTCTATCGCCAGCGTCAGATGCATTCCACCTTCGCCAGCCAGAATGCGGTGCGGAGAATAAAGCTCTGCGCACAGCACCTCACGCAGCTGGCGGTAGCGCTTACGGTAGAGCCGACGCATGGCGGCAAGATGACGGGCGTAATGACCTTCTTCAATAAACAGCGCCAGGGTACGCTGCTCTGCACGATGCCCCCCGCGCAACAGCGAGCCGATGGCCGGGCGAGCCGCTTTCGCCAGCGCTGGCGGTAACACCATGAACCCCATTCTGAGCGATGGAAAAAGCGTTTTACTGAACGTACCCAGATACACAACGGGCGCATTATTGACCATTCCCAGCATCGCCGGTACGGGCTCACCGGCATAGCGGAACTCGCTGTCGTAATCGTCTTCAATGATCCACGCGTTGTGCTGCCGGGCCAGCTCCAGCAGCGCCAGCCGCCGCCGCGCGCTGAGCACGCTCCCGCAAGGGAACTGATGCGAAGGTGAGGTAAAAATCAGTGAAGGAGCGGGCGCATCCAGCCCTTCCCAGCACATTCCCTCGTCATCTACCGGTATTCCCGTCATTGCCAGGCCGGTTTTAACAAACGCACTCTTTGCCCCGCTATAGCCGGGGTTTTCTACCCAGGCGACATCGCCAGGCTCGCTTAACAGCATTGTGCAGAGATTGACGCCCTCAAGCGCTCCTTCGGTTATCACTATCTGGCTGGCGTCGCAGTCGATACCGCGAGACAGGGCGAGATGCCGGGCAATCGCGGCCCGCAGCGACGGCTCGCCGGCCGGGTCGCCATAGCCTAACAGGGCACTCCCCTCCTCGCGCAGGACGCGATCGTACAATCGCCGCCACAGCGGCAAGGGGAAATAGTTAATAGCAGGCGTTCCCGGCGTAAACGCCATCACCGGGGTGTCGCGCGGCACGGGCGCGGACAGCAGGGCGACCCGTTTTGTCAGCCTGACGTCAGGATCCGGCAATGCCCGGGCAATCGTACGATGAGCGAATTGCCCCACCCGCGTACCCTGACGGTTACGCAGCAAATAGCCTTCGAGCGCGAGCTGGTCCAGCGCCGCATTGACGGTGTTTAGGGAAACCGAGATCTGCTGCGCCAGCGTTCGCGAACCGGGCAGCTGGCTGCCGGACCGAAGCCTTCCGCCCAGTATGGCCTCCCGCAAAGCGAGATAGAGCGCGCGCTGGAGCGTCTCTTGCCCACGCTTTTTCAGCGCAGCATGGAGCAAAGCGTAAAGCTCATCACCCGGTATATTCATCTTCCCTCCTTGTGGTACCAGAAAAACATAGCCTGGTGGTTCTTTTTAAGGAACCAGCAATTCACTAATCTGGAGATCTTTTCAACGTCACAGAAATAAAGATGAATACATTCAATGCGTTTGGGCAGCCCGTAGGTGAAGCCCTTATCGACTGGCAGCCTCGTCAGCACCCGTCCCGGGTGGTCCTTCAGGGTCACTATTGTCGGCTTGAGCCGCTGCGCGTGGAGCATGCCCACGCGTTGTTCTCCGCCTATTCCCTGGCCGAAGATACCCGCAGCTGGACGTGGCTGCTGCGTGAACCCGATGCCACCGCAGAGGAGTTTGCCGAATGGGTGGCGAGCGTAAGTGAGTTATCCGATCCCATCCACTTTACCGTTATGGATAACCGGACCCAGTCTCCTGTCGGTACGCTTTCCCTGATGCGGATCGATCCTAAAAACGGGGTCGTGGAAGTGGGGCACGTTCACTTCTCTCCTCTGTTAAGCCGCACGCCAGGGTCGACAGAAGCGCAGTATCTGCTGATGCGGTACGTGTTCGATACCCTGGGGTACCGGCGCTATGAGTGGAAGTGCAATAGCCTGAACGAGCCTTCCCGCAAAGCGGCGCTGCGTCTGGGCTTTCAGTTTGAGGGGCGCTTTCGTCAGGCGCTGGTCATAAAAGGCCGTAACCGGGATACCGACTGGTTTTCGATTCTCGACAAAGAGTGGCCAGCGCTGGCTAACGCCTTTGAAAGCTGGCTTGCCACCGACAATTTTACTGCCGATGGCAAACAGAAAAGATCCCTGGAAAGCTGGCGAGAAACGCGCGTTTAGCGTCTTTTTTTACGTCCCTGAACCGCCTTAAAGCGCGGATTAGATTTGCAAATCACGTATAAGCGTCCCTTGCGTTTGACTATCTGGCAATCCGGGTGACGCTGCTTTGCACTGCGTAATGAGTTAAGTACCTGCATGGTTAGCCCCGCTTCGCATTGAGAAAACCGCCAAAACGCTTGCGGAAGCGCGCTGCGCTGCCGTCCGTGGAGAACGTTTTCTGCTTACCGGTATAAAACGGGTGCGATTTTGAAGAAACCTCGATGGTGATGTACGGATACGTTTCACCGTCGAGTTCAATTTCGCGGTCGGTTTTAATGGTTGAGCCGACTTTAAAGTATTCATTAGCGCTAGTATCGTGGAATACCACGGTGCGATAGGCTGGGTGGATATCGGGTTTCATCGTAAATCCTTTATGTTTTGTTATAACATAACAAAATAATATCCAGGCGAGGTTGAAAAAACAACCCCTCTCTTCTGACGATAATTTCTCGTTTGCCTGAGATAAAATGAAAACCATGTCAACCTCGTGCTATAACTATATCATTTCGCGGTAAAATCTTTCTCTTCAGGCAGGGAACTCAATGCCCAGGAACGGGTATACGAGGAAGGACACGACAGCATGAAAACCCGACATCTGGTCAGTCTGGTGACTGGCGTACTTATCTTTTCTGTGCTGGTCCCCATCTGCCTGAGCATCTGGCTGGCCCATCGCCAGGCGGAAGATAAATTCGCCGATGCGCTGGATAACTATGCCTCACGCGTGCTGGTACGTACCGACAGGGTTGTGGATCAGGCAAAAGAAGCACTCGATCACCTGCAGGCCTTTGAGGGAGTGCCGTGTAGCCCCTTGCAATTGCGGGAAATGCGCCGGGTCGCTTTCTCGTGGCGATATGTCCAGGAAGTGATTTATATCGACAACCTTCGACCGCTCTGCTCCTCCCTGGAGCAAACCAGCCATGCGGCCCCTTTCCCCCCTCCGATGCGTATTACCGAAGATGGTTACAGCGCGTGGCTGACCACGCAAAACGATCTTGGGTTTAACCGCTACATGACGGTGCTGGGAAAAGGCCACTACCTTGTCATGATCGATCCTGCCTCGCTGGTGGACGTGATCCCTTTCGGCGAGATAGCGATTGATGCCGCCCTGGTAGGAAGCACAACGCACCGCATATTCGCCAGCAGCAGTAAGCTTGATTCTCACATCCGCGACATGGTTCAGGAGCGGGGTGTGAAAAGCGTGCAGTACAACGGTTCAATGTACGTCATGAAGTCTGTACCTGAGCTTGGATTTACCGTCGTCGCATGGGCAACGCTCAAACCGCTCGCTGAAACCTGGCACCGGCAGCTTCTTTTCTGGTTACCGTTCGGCATGTTGATAAGCCTGCTCGCCGCACTGTTTGTCCTGCGGATCCTGCGGCGTATCCAGTCGCCGCGCAATCGCCTGCTGGATGCCATTCACAGCCGGGATTTTGTGGTTAACTATCAGCCCATCGTGGCACTCTGTAGCGGAAAAATCGTGGGCGCAGAAGCGCTGACGCGCTGGCCCCAGCCGGACGGAAGTAGCCTCTCGCCGGATATTTTTGTCCCCCTTGCCGAGCAAACGGGGCTTATTTCGCAGCTGACGCAGCTCGTCATCGAAAAGGTGTTTGAAGATATGGGCCACTGGCTACAACGCTATCCGGATCAGCATATCTCCATTAACCTCGCCCCTGCCGATTTAACCTCCGGCATCCTGCCGCCTCTGCTGAGTCAGCTCCTGAATAAGTGGCAAATCCATCCCCGACAAATCGCCCTTGAGCTCACCGAGCGCGGCTTTGCCGATCCCAAAATTAGCGCACCGGCTATCGCCGCATTCCGTCGTTCGGGCCACCCTGTCTATATTGATGATTTTGGCACGGGCTATTCCAGCCTGAGCTATCTGCAGGATCTGGACGTCGACACGCTAAAAATTGATAAATCGTTCGTGGATGCATTGGAGTATAAAAACGTGACGCCGCACATCATTGAAATAGCGAAGTCGCTGAAGCTGGCGATGGTAGCGGAGGGCGTCGAAACCGCAGGACAGCTCGCCTGGCTACACCGCCACGGCGTGCAGTACGGTCAGGGATGGTTTTACAGTAAAGCGCTGCCAAAGACGGAATTTATTCTTTGGGCGGAAAATAACCTCGGCATGCATTCTACTTAAGATAGGATTTCATCACCCGCAACACCACGCCAAGATCGGCTTCACGCTGCGCTTCTTCAGGCTCTTTCACCACATGATCGGTTAAATGCCCTTCGATCACCTGCATCATCATGCCATTGACCGCCCCGCGGATCGCCGCCAGCTGCTGTAACACCTCGGCGCATTCGTGATCGCTGTTGAGCATTTTTTCCAGCGCGGTGCTCTGCCCCTGAATTTTCTTCAGGCGAGTCAGTAACATCTTCTTGTCGCGAACGGTATGTGACATCTCTGTATTCCTTATTTTTTGGCTTTTAAAGCATATCACGCTCTACTCCCCCTGAGTATTTTTCTACTGGGGGGTAGTATTGAGCTACTGGGGGGGAGTAGTATCTCCGCACGCTTTCCACTCCGGAATTTCCCATGACCGATTTTGCTTCACTTCTTCAGCAGGGCAATGCCTGGCTGTTTGTTCCCAGCGCTATCCTGCTCGGTGCGCTACATGGCCTGGAACCGGGCCATTCAAAAACAATGATGGCCGCCTTTATTGTTGCCATCCGCGGCACGCTGAAACAGGCGGTGTTGCTCGGCCTGGCGGCCACGCTCTCCCATACGGCGGTGGTCTGGCTCGTTGCGATGGCGGGATTATGGTTTGGTCGTGGCTGGGATGCGCACACGTCCGAACCCTGGTTCCAGCTGTTCTCCGGAGTGCTGATCGTTGCAATCGCCCTGTGGATGGCGTGGCGAACCTGGAAAGAAAGCCAGCCGCACGATCATCATCATCACGATCATGATCACCACCACCATGACCATGACCATAACCATGACCATGACCATGACCACCATCATGATCATCATCCTCACCATGAACACTCGCTGGTTGAAGAAGAGTGGCAGGACGCCCACCAGCGCGCTCACGCGCAGGATATTAACCGGCGCTTCAGCGGTCAAAATGTCACCACCGGACAGATCGTGATGTTTGGCCTGACCGGCGGGCTTATCCCCTGTCCGGCGTCCATCACCGTGCTACTGATCTGCCTGCAGCTGAAGCATTTCGCCCTCGGCGCGACGCTGGTGTTCAGCTTCAGTATTGGTCTGGCGTTAACGCTGGTCGCTTCCGGCGCGATTGCCGCCTTAAGCCTCAAGCACGCGACCAAACGCTGGCCCGGGTTTAGCGAATTCTCCCGTAAAGCGCCGTGGATCTCCGCTGCGCTGATTACCGTAGTAGGGATTTACATGAGCCTGCATGGCCTGAGCGGCATTCTGGCGTAAGACTGCGGCCACGCTCTGTGGCCGCATCTTCATGGTCAGTTAAGGGTTCTGCTGCCAGCTGAAGGTATAGCGAAGCTGACGTGTCTGCAGGATGAATTCCGGCGATACGCTGGGGCTCCAGGAGTCGTCGCCGCCCACGCCCATATGGAACGCATCGAGGTTGAGCCAGCATCCCGGCTCTTCCCGCAGCAGATGATGATGGGTGGTCTCACGCAGCTGCTGCTGGCCGTAGCGGCTCACCGAGAAATGGAACCGGCCGTTCAGCTGATGCGTTCCCACCACAAGCTCCCGGGTATCGCAGCGCAAACCATTTTCCGTCGGGAATATATACGGCGTGTGCATGTCTGCAAGAGGTAATGTCCAGCGACCCTGCTGCGCCGCCAGCTTTCTGTCCGGGTAGTTTTCATGCGGCCCCAGACCCAGCCAGTGAACGTTTTCCGGCGTTTCGGCAAGATGAACGCTCAGGCCAACGCGCGCGGGTTCAGGAATATCAGACGCAACATCAATCTGAATATCGCCATGCAGAACGCCCCTATCGTCCACCCGCCAGACTTTACGACTCAGGAACAGCGCCTTGCCGCGATACTCAAGCGCGTGCTGGGTTGTGACCACCACCTCGCCTGCGTGCTGCTCAGCCTCACAGTGCAGCACGCGCGGGGTGAGATCGTACATGCCCGCCGCTTTCCAGCGTTCAACCCAGGCGTTCGGATCGATCTGCGTCGCTTCACTCACGCCAATGTCGTTATCCAGCGGCGCGCGGCTGACGTTGTCCGTCAGAGGTGAAAGGAGCGTTTCAACGCCGTTTCGCCACCACTGGGACAGGTTTCCGGTTGCGCGATCGAACTGCCAGCGCTGTTGACGATGGGCGATCTCCAGGATGCGATCGGTTTGCGTTAACACTGGAGGCTCGCCCGCCGGGACTGGCGGAGCAATAAAGAGCGGAGCCGGAAGCGGCCACTGCTCCCACGCGCAGCGATGGTCTGCCGGCGCCCACGGCGTTGCCCGCGGCTGGCGTACCTCAACGTTCAGCCAGATCTCACCCGGCCCGGCGTTCAGCGCCGGCAGGTCAATCTCCAGACGCTGGGTGCCTTCAGGCGCCATCGAGAGCGTCACCTCGCCCGCGGCCAGCACGTCCCCGTCCCGGGCAACCGTCCAGTTCAGCACTTCGTTATCGGTGTGGCGGAACAGGTAGCCGCTTTGCACCTCAATCACCAGCGGAGAGGTGCTGACCCGCGTAAAGGTAAAGAACTGCTGCGCGCGCTGCGCCTCGTACAGCGCCGGGTGCGGCGTGCGATCGGGGAACACCAGCCCGTTAAGACAGAACTGCCGATCGTTCGGCTTATCGCCGAAGTCTCCGCCGTAGGCCCAGAACGCGTCGCCCTTTTCGTCCCGTTTCGTCAGGGCCTGATCGACCCAGTCCCAGACAAACCCGCCCTGCAGGCGAGGATGGCTGCGAAACGCTTCCCAGTATTTCGCAAACCCGCCGAAGCTATTTCCCATCGCGTGGGCGTATTCACAGAGGATCAGCGGGCGCGTTTCGTCCGGCATGCCGATCCATTTCTTGATTGACCATTTAGGCACAGCCGGGAAGGGCTGATCCCGATCGACCCGGGCGTACATCGGACAGACAATATCGGTCGCCGCCGTGTTCGCGCCGCCGCCTTCATACTGCACCGGGCGCGTAGGATCGGTGGTTTTCAGCCAGCGGTACAGCGCATCGTGGTTCGCGCCGTGGCCCGACTCATTGCCCAGAGACCAGATGATAACCGAAGGATGATTACGATCGCGCTGCACCATGCGGGTCACCCGCTCGCTCATGGCGGGCAGCCAGCGCGGATCGTCAGCAAGGCGGCTCATCGGCACCATGCCGTGCGTTTCGATATTGGCTTCGTCAACGACGTACAGCCCGTAGCGGTCGCAAAGCCGGTACCACATGGGATGGTTCGGGTAGTGCGAGCAGCGCACGGCGTTGAAGTTGTGCTGCTTCATGATTTCGATATCGCGGCGCATGGTCGCTTCGTCCATCACCTGGCCGTTTTCCGGGTGATGTTCGTGCCGGTTAACCCCGCGGATCAGCAGCGGTTTACCGTTAAGCTTCAGCAGGCCATTGCTAATCTCAACGCGGCGGAAGCCCACGTCGCACGCCTCAACCTCCAGCACCTCACCCTGCGGGTTAAGAAGCGCAATCGTCAGGCGATACAGTTCTGGCGTTTCAGCGCTCCAGAGCGCGGGCTGGTCAACGGGGATCGCCGCCGTTAAGCGCTCTGCCCAGCTGCCGCGCTCGTCGACGATGGCCGATCCTGGACGCCGGGAAACGCTGGCGCATTTTTCACCCGTGCGCCACAGGGTCATGACCACCTCGCCGTCCGCAAAGCCAGCGCCTGCCAGCGCGACATCCACCTTCAGCACCGCGCGGTCCAGCTCCGCATTCAGGTCCGTCACCACGTGATAATCGGCAATCTGCGTCTCCGGTTTATGCAGCAAGGTCACATCGCGGAAGATGCCGCTCATGCGCCACATGTCCTGATCTTCCAGATAGCTGCCGTCGCACCAGCGCAATACCATGACCGCCAGGCGGTTCTGCCCGGGGCGTAATGCCGCCGAGAGGTCAAATTCAGCGGGCAATCGGCTGTCCTGGGAATAGCCCATCCACTGACCGTTGCACCACAGATGGAACGCCGAGTTCACGCCGTCGAAGATGATGCGGGTCTGCCCGCTCTGAAGCCAGGCATTATCCACCTCAAATGTGAGCGAGTAACAACCGGTCGGGTTTTCCTGCGGCACGAAAGGCGGGTTAACGGGAATGGGATAGGTGACATTGGTATAGATGGGCGTGTCGAACCCCTGCATCTGCCAGTTAGACGGCACGGGCATCGCAACGGCATCTGCGCAATCTTCGGTCACCCATTCCTGAGGAACCCGCTCCGGCGCAGAAAAATAGCTAAACCGCCATAGCCCGTTGAGAGAGTGCCTGCTGGCGGATCCAGCGTCCTCTCTGGCAGAGGGCTCATTGCGCCAGCTGTGCAACGGCGCGTGTGCGGCCAGACGATTCCACTGGGTGACGCCAGGATTTTCCCAGTCCCGACGGGCCAGAATGGCGCTGAGGGTCAGCGGTGAAGTGGTGGACATAATAACCTCTTTGCGAAGCGCTCACAATTTTGGTTAACATGCCCTGGTACCAGGCAACGGTAAAGCGTTCAATCGCGGGGTAGCGAGTCCGATCACAAAGTTTTATTTGCGGGCAATCTGCTCGGCAAGGAGTGCAAGGCTTCTGAGCTGCTGCGCCAGATCCTCGCGTTCAGCCTGCTTAGGGTTGCGCCGCGCGCTGGAATGACGGGTAACCAGCGTCACCGGCAGCTGAACCTGCCGGCACGCTTCGCCCCCGGAAGGTGCCAGCAGCCACTCCACGCTGCGTTCGCCCGCCTCGCGAAACGCCTGACGAATGGTCGTCAGCGGCGGGGAGAACCAGGCGCTGTCGGCCGTATCGTCAAACCCAACAACCGAAAGCTGGCCAGGGATCGCGATACCTTTTTCCGCGCAGGCGCGCATCACCCCGAGCGCCATCTGATCGTTCGCCACCAGAATCGCATCCGGTAATGCCGCCGCAGCCAGCAGCACATGTCCCTTCTCATAACCGCTGGCCGCGCTCCAGTCACCGTAGGCCACAGCCGCCGCGTTAAGACCCGCCTGCGCCAGCGTCGCTTTCCAGCCCGCCAGGCGCGCCCGCGCAGAGACCGAGCTTTCCGGCCCGCTCAGCAGGGCAATGCGCTGGTGCCCCAGCGAAAGCAGATGCTCAACGCCCAGACGCGCCCCCTGCTCCGCGTTAAACACGAGGCTGTTTACCCGCGCTGAGGGCGCCACATCGAGGAACAGCACCGGGACGGGTGACGCCAGCGCCCTGAGTTCTTCAGCGTGCGGATCGTCAAGCGGCACATTCACCAGCAGCGCGTCCACCCGCTGTGCCAGCAGCGTCTGAAGCGCGGCCTGACACTGCCGGGGTTGCTCCACCATGGAAATCAGGACGCTCGCCCCCTGTTCCGCCGCACGCGATTTGACCGCCGACACAATTTGCGAAGGCGCGTGCAGGGCCAGGTCGGTGGTGATGAGGCCCAGCGTACGGGTGCGTTTCCCCGCCAGCTGCTGCGCCCGAAGGTTAGGAACGTAGTGCAGCTCCGCCATCGCCTGCTGCACCTTTTCTCGCGTGCGGGCAGACACATGTTCCGCGTCGTTAATGACGCGGGAAACGGTCTGATAAGAAACCCCCGCAAGGAGGGCGACATCATAGAGAGTGATTGCTTTCATGCTTTCTGGCATCGCGCTTTTCGAAGCGTCTATTCTGGCACAGCGACGCCGTTAAAACATGTGAGCGCTTCGCAAAATTAAACAACCCGCTCCGGCTGCGGTATTTCCGCAATGCGTGGCTTCTGGCGGAACCAGGGCAGACAGAGCTGGATAAGCGAGCCAATGGTCAGGGCATACAGTACGGTTCCCACCCCAAACGTGCCGCCAAGCACGCACCCAATCAGCAGAACGGACACCTCAATTGAGGTACGCACGCTGCGAATGGACCACCCCAGCCGGGCGTGAATGCCTGTCATCAGGCCGTCGCGCGGGCCAGGCCCGAAACCGGCCCCGATGTACATGCTGGTCGCAATCGCGTTCATCACGATGCCCGACACCAGGAAAGCGATTCGAACGGCTAGCGAATCCAGTTCCGGGATAAGCGCCATGCTGGCGTCCGCCGCCAGACCGATACAAATCACGTTGCTGATCGTGCCAAGGCCCGGCATCTGGCGCAGCGGGATCCACAGCAGCAGCACCGCAGCGCCGGTCACAATGATTACCGTCCCGATAGTCATCCCCAGCTGCATCCCCACCCCGAGGTGAAACACATCCCAGGGATCGACACCCAAATCGGAACGAATAAACATCGCGGTGGAAAGGCCATACAGTCCTAAACCGACATAGAGTTGTAGCAGACGACGTACCATTTTTATCTTCTCCAGTGAACCAGGCTTTCATCCTGACCTAAAATGGCACTATGATTAATGTCCAGTTTTCAAATAGTGGACTGCATATGTCATCACGTCGTTTCGGAAGTCAGTCTCTGGTACGCCTTTTAGGCCACTGGCAGCAAGCCTCATCCCGCACCCCGCTCTGGCGACAGCTGGCCGACGCGCTGCGTTTGTTAATCCTCGATGGACGTCTGGCTTTGAATACGCGTCTACCGGGCGAGCGTGAGCTGGCCTCCGCGCTGGACGTGAGCCGAACCACCGTCAGCAGCGCCCTCGCCCACCTGCGTGAAGAAGGGTACCTTGAAAGCCGCCACGGCAGCGGGTCACGGGTCATTCTCCCTGACACGCGCGCCGTTCCTACCCTTTCAGCGGCGAGCGCCGCACTGGATCTCTCCACTGCCGCCCTGAATGCCGGGCCGGAGATCCATCAGGCTTATACCCATGCGCTCACGGCCATTACCCCGCATCTCTCGCTGACGGGCTACGATCAGCTTGGGCTGCCGACGCTGCGGGAGGCCATCGCTGCGCGCTACACCGCGCGGGGTCTTCCCACCCGCGCAGATGAAGTGATGGTGGTCAATGGTGCCGTCAGCGGCTTTGCGCTGGTACTGCGGATGATGACCGGGCCGGGGGACCGCGTCGTGGTCGATCATCCCACCTATCCGCTGGCGATTGCCGCCATTCAGGGGGCGCAATGTCGGCCAGTCGGGGTGTCGCTGCCGGAAACCGGCTGGGATACGGATGGCTTTGCCGCAACGCTTGCCCAGACGGCGCCGCGCCTGGCCTACCTGATGCCAGATTTTCATAATCCGACCGGGCGCTGTATGGATATCGCCACCCGTCAGGCCATCACGGATATTGCAGCCCAAACCCGCACGGCGCTGGTGGTGGATGAAACGATGGTGGATCTCTGGTTTGATGCGCCTCCCCCGCCGCCGCTGGCCGCCTTTAACCCGCAGGCCACCGTCATCACCTTAGGCTCTGCCGGTAAAAGCTTCTGGGGCGGGCTGCGTCTCGGCTGGATCCGCGCCTCATCGCGCATCATCGCCACGCTTGCCCAGACGCGGGATACCCTGGATTTAGGCTCGCCGCTGCTGGAACAGCTGGCAATGCAGTGGCTCATTAACAACAGCGAGACGTTTCTGCCCGCCCGTCGGAAGATGCTGGCAGAACGGCGCGATCGCTGTGGTGAGCTGCTGCGTGAACATTTCCCGGAGTGGAAATTCCACGAGGCGGAAGGCGGGCTCTCTTACTGGATAGAGCTCCCGGGCATGCTGGCGACACAGCTTGCCGCACGGGCAGAAATAATCGGGATTAACCTGGGAACCGGGACGCGATTTGGTTTATCAGGGGCGTTTGACCGCTATTTACGTATGCCCTTCTCGCTGGAATCGACAGAGCTTGAGCAGGCGTTACTGAGGATCAAACCGTTATGGCTCGCCCTGAATAAAAACGTGCCATCGTTAAAACGCAGCGTGATCTAATATTAAAATATTTGAAGCAGATCATAAAATAAAAACTGCTGACTGTAACATATGCAGTCAGCAGTTTTCACTGGTCAGGGTTTAATGCTGAGGTGGAATAGGAAAGCCTTTTAGTGAAATAACGAAGTTATCACCGTCTTTCTTTATTTTTGCACCCGTATCACACCAGTCAGACGCAATACGAAAGAACTCATCGCTTCCAACATTCCAGCCAAGACGTACATGCTTCACGTAGCCTGAACGCAACATATCGCAGGCCTCGTTGTAGTCACTGGCGGTTGACAGTTGTTGTTTCATTTTCTCTTCTTCAGAAGTTTACGTAGAGCCTTGATTTCTTTAGGAGTAAAAGGAGAAACACTCTCTTCTTCCGTATGCTGATTATCAATATCCTCTTCCGATACTCCCGCCTCTTCTACTGCTTCGAACGCCAGCAGCAGCAGTTTCTCTGTCGTCACGCTTAAATTCTCGTTATTGACTTCCGCATAGTGGCGAAGTCTTTCTTTTAGCGCGTCATCAATCTTAACGTTTAATACCGCTGTAGCCATGTTTGTCACTTCCCTTCGGAATAAGTACTTTATTTAATACACGAACTTAACAATGTTATCCAGATATATATTTTTTTGAGTTATGGAAGAAAATAACCGTCCGATTATAAAATGACAGTCTATTATTACAGGTTTATGACAATAATATTTCATTGCAATGAAATATATATTACACAATATAGACGTAGTTTTATTGTGGAGAAATGATGTAAGGGAGAGGTGAAGCAGAAGAATCTTATGAGGCCATAAATGGGTGGGGGCCCTGCCAGCTACATCCCGGCACACACGTCGTCTGCCCTGGCTGCTTCCTTCCGGACCTGACCTGGTGAACAGAGTAGCGTTGCGGGAGAACCAACAGAGCCCCCATTGAGAGCGTTGATAACCAACGCGCTGGCGCATTATCCCTGTGCTAAGACCCAATTGCAAGCGACCAGAAACCGGATGCTGGTTTCTTGCGCAAACAGGCGCAGCAATCATGAAGATCTTCGTTTACCATAGCTTTCCAGACACTCCCTACAGGTAAAGGTATGGACGAACACGACTCCTTTCCACAGCGCGTATGGCAAATCGTGGCCTCAATCCCGGAAGGCTACGTCACCACCTATGGTGATGTCGCGCGTCTGGCCGGTTCCCCGCGCGCGGCGCGACAGGTTGGCGGCGTCCTGAAACGGCTGCCGGAAGGCAGTACGCTGCCCTGGCATCGGGTGGTGAATCGTCATGGCGCCATTTCGCTCACCGGGCCGGATCTTCAGCGTCAGCGTCAGGCGTTACTTTCAGAAGGGGTGCAGGTGTCAGGGTCGGGTCAGATCGATTTGCAGAAGTTTCGCTGGGTGTATTGACCCCTCTCCCGGAGGAGAGGGGAAATGCAGAAATTACATCTGAGTCGGTGGGGTTGGCAGGGACGGCTGATTGGTCTGCGGTGCGACCGGCACTTCGGTCTGCTGTACCGGCACCAGGTTCAGGTCGATTTTTGTCCCACCGTTGTTGATCGCTTCCTGGACCGTATCGGTGATAAACACCAGCTTGCCGTTGATGGTTACCGCTGCGCTCAGCAGGATACGGGCGTTAGGCTGCACGTCCGACGGGTTATACGGCAACACGAAGCTAAACGGCGCCTGCTTGCCTTCAGTACGAACGGCACGCTGGGCCACCACTTTCGACGGTGCGTCGGCCAGAGAAGCATCAGACAGCGTTACGGTTAATACCGCATCCGGCGGCAGCGCAACTTTCTGTTTAATCCAGATGGTACCGGAAACATTAGGCTGCTGAATGGATTGCTGTGAAAGGGTATTAATCCCGTTCGGGTCGGCTGCTGGTACCGGCACCTGGGCACTCTTACCGGCACAGGCGGACAACGCCACCGCAATAGCTACACCACTTAGCATGGGCACGAGTTTCATTGAAGTCTCCTTATCAATGCACCAGCGGGATCGATCCCATCCGATGTCGTTTCAATCACATAACGTATCCAAGTGTGGCACAGATCACCGATTTATGCCTGAAAACGTGCCGATATTCAGATTATTCTACCCATCGGACCACTTTCATTTCTGCGTTATACTCTGCCTATCTTTCGCTACGGCGTTTATTGAGGACAACTATGAGTCAGGCACTGAACAATCTGCTGACATTACTGAATCTGGAAAAAATTGAGGAAGGACTCTTTCGCGGACAGAGCGAAGATCTCGGCTTACGCCAGGTCTTCGGGGGGCAAGTCGTTGGACAGGCACTGTACGCAGCAAAGGAGACTGTCCCGGCAGACCGTCTGGTGCATTCATTCCACAGCTACTTCTTACGCCCTGGCGATAGCGCAAAACCGATTGTGTATGACGTTGAAGTCCTGCGAGACGGCAACAGCTTCAGCGCACGCCGCGTAGCGGCCATTCAGAGCGGCAAGCCGATCTTTTACATGACCGCCTCTTTCCAGGCGCCGGAACCCGGCTACGAACATCAAAAGGTGATGCCCCCGGCTCCGTCACCCGACTCTTTAAAGTCAGAGACGGATATCGCCCGCGCGCTGGCGCATCTGCTTCCGCCGCAGGTCAAAGAGAAGTTTCTCTGCGATAAGCCGCTGGAGATCCGCCCGGTTGAGTTCCACAACCCGATGAAAGGCCATACCGCCGAGCCGAAGCGCCAGGTCTGGATCCGGGCTAACGGGACCGTGCCGGAAGATTTCCGCGTGCATCAGTATCTGCTGGGCTATGCGTCAGATTTCAACTTCCTGCCGGTGGCGCTGCAGCCGCACGGCGTTGGTTTCCTGGAAAAAGGGATGCAGGTTGCGACGATCGATCACTCCATGTGGTTCCACCGTCCGTTCAACATGAATGAGTGGCTGCTTTACAGCGTGGAGAGTACGTCAGCGTCGAGCGCGCGTGGGTTTGTGCGTGGGGAGTTTTATACTCAGGACGGCGTGCTGGTCGCGTCTACGGTGCAGGAAGGGGTAATGCGTAATCGCGGGTGATTGTGTACAGCCTGATGTCCTCACCCTGACCCTCTCCCATGGGGAGAGGGAATAAACATTAAAAACGGCAACCGAAGTTGCCGTTTTGCTGTTTATCAGGCGTTATACGCATTCTCGCCGTGGCTGTTGACGTCCAGACCTTCGCGTTCCTGCTCTTCCGGTACGCGCAGACCCACCGTCATATCCGCCAGCTTATAGCCAATGAAAGCGACAACGGCAGACCAGACAACGGTGATTGCAATACTTTCCAGCTGCACCAGCACCTGATGAACCATGGTCACGCCTTCTGCGTAGCCCACGCCACCGAGCGATTTCGCGGCGAAGATACCGGTCATGATACAACCCACGATACCGCACACGCCGTGAACACCAAACACATCGCATGGGTCGTCAACGCGCAGCACACGTTTCAGTGCGGTCACGCCCCACAGACCCGCCAGACCGGACACCAGGCCGACCAGCAGCGCGCCACCCACGCCGACATAACCACACGCTGGCGTAATGCCAACCAGACCGGCAATGGCACCCGAACAGGCACCCAGCAGAGACGGTTTACCGCGTACCGCCCACTCGCCAAACACCCAGGAGAGGATTGCACCGGCCGTGGCCACAACGGTGTTCACGAAGGCCAGCGCGGCGATTTCGTTTGCTGCACTTGCCGAGCCGGCGTTGAAGCCAAACCAGCCAAAGTAGAGGATAGCCGTACCGGTAAACACCATCGGCAGGTTGTGCGGTTTGAACGCTTCTTTACCGAAGCCCACGCGTTTGCCAATCAGGTAGGCGCCCACCAGGCCCGCGACCGCGGCGTTGATGTGTACAACGGTACCGCCCGCGAAGTCCAGCGCGCCGTGCGTTGCCAGCAGACCGCCACCCCAGACCATGTGCGCAATCGGCACATAGGATAGCGTCATCCAGACCACCACGAAGATCAGCACGGCAGAGAAACGAATACGCTCGGCGAGCGCGCCCACAATCAGCCCGACGGTAATACAGGCGAAGGAGCCCTGGAACGCAACGTGGATGTACTGATAGAAGCTGCCCATCAGCGCGGTCAGCTCAATATTTTTCAGCATCACCCAGTCGAAGTTACCAAAGAACGCGTTGCCCGTGCCGAACGCCAGCGAGTAACCGTAAACCACCCACAGCACGCAGACCAGTGCGAACGTCACGGCAACCTGCGTCAGCATGGAGAGAACGTTTTTGCCACGGATCAGGCCGCCGTAGAACAGCGCAATGCCCGGAATTGACATGAACAGCACCAGCGCGGTGCTGATCATCATAAAGGCGTTATCGGCTTTGTCGACCACCGCTGGGGTAGCAGCCAGCGCCAGGCCCGGCAGCAGCGCCAGCGAACCCAGACCCGTTTTGAGTGTTGCTATCTTCATTTTCTCGATCCCTATCACTGTGTGCCAGGAGTTACTTACAGAGCCGCTTCGTCAGATTCGCCGGTACGGATGCGAATGACGCGCTGCAGTTCGGCAACGAAAATTTTGCCGTCGCCAATTTTTCCGGTATAGGCCGCTTTGCTAATGACATCAATGACTTCATCAAGCTGATCGTCAGCAATCGCGACATCAATTTTTACTTTTGGCAGAAAGTTAACGCTGTATTCCGCCCCGCGATAAAGCTCGGCATGCCCCTTCTGACGACCAAAGCCTTTCACTTCGGTGACAGTCAGTCCCTGAATACCCATTGAAGACAACGCTTCACGCACGTCTTCGAGTTTGAATGGTTTGATTACAACCGTAACCAGCTTCATAGATCCCCTCCAGTCAGAATTCGGTAATGGCCGCAGCTAACGCAGAAGGTATTGCAAGGGGTGTGCCAGAAATGAAAACCAGGGGGAAAAGCGGCATAACGAGCGTTGCACGGTTCTGGTTAACGAACCGGTGAAAAAAAACGCACCATGCCGGTGCAGGGTGCGTTTCCGTTTTGCACCAACAGGAATGACTGTTAGCGCGTCGCCTCATTTTGGTGCATCAGGCGCTAAGCGACTCTTCATCGCGCACGCTGGCCGCCAGCTCTTCGCCCGCCAGCTGCAGCTGGTACATCTGCCAGTAGCGCCCTTTTGCTTCCAGCAGTTCACGGTGGGTACCGCGTTCAACGGCCTGTCCGCGATGCAGCACCAGAATGGTATCGGCATCGACGATGGTGGAAAGACGGTGGGCAATCACCACCAGCGTCGTATGGTCGCGTACGGCGGCCAGCGCCTGCTGGATGGCCTGCTCGGTGCCGGAGTCAATACTGGCAGTGGCTTCATCCAGAATCAGGATCTGCGGGGTTTCAATCAGCACCCGCGCCAGCGCCAGAAGTTGCTTTTGCCCGACGGAGAGATTGTTCCCTTGCTCGCCCAGTTTGGTATTGATCCCATCGCTAAACCCGCGCGCCAGCTCTGCCAGCTGCACTTTTTCCAGCACGTCCCAGACCTGCTCCTGGGAGTAGTCTCGGCCAAGGGTCACGTTCGCGTAGAAAGTATCGGCCAGCACGACCGGATCCTGCTGCACCATCGCGACGCCTTTACGCAACACGGTGTGGCTGAGAGACGCGAGCGGGCGCCCGTCGAGGCGGATTTCGCCGTGCGTGACCGGGTAATAGCCCATCAACAGGCTGGCGAGCGTGCTCTTACCGCTGCCGGTATGCCCCACCAGCGCCACGAAACCGCGCGACGGAACGTCAAGCGTGATGTCCTGCAGCACCAGCCGGTCTTCGCGATAGGCAAACGAGACGTTATCAAAGGCGATAGTCCCGCTTTGCAGAGGACGCTCGTCATTGCCGTAGGCCTGGCGCGGCCTGTCCATCAGCTCAAACACGCGCTCACCGGCGACCACCGCCTGCTGCAGCATCGATTGCTGGGTGGTGAGCTCTATCAGCGGCTCGTTGAGGCGTCCCAGATAGCTAATAAAAGCGTACAGCACGCCCACCTCAATAGTACCGTTTGAGCTCAGGCCAAAGAGCATCAGCAACCCACACAGCACCAGCGCTGAGAACAGGCTCAACAGCGGTCGCAGCAGGAAACCGTCCAGGCGCAGCGTCTGCATACGCGCCATATAGTGTGAACGGCTGGCTTCGCCCATGCGCTCGCCAAAGCGCGCCTGCTGGCGGAACTGCTGGATGACGCTCATGCCGTTAATCACTTCGTTGAAGCCATCATTGATGTCGGCCAGATAGGCGCGAACCCGACGCACAATCGGCGTGCTGTAACGCTGATAAATCACCATGACAATCAGCACCGCCGGGAAGATGGTGATCGCCACCAGCGCCATGCGCCAGTCGAGGCTGAACATCGCCACCAGCATCGCGCCAATCAGCGCCGCGCTGCGTAATACCGTCGCGACCACGGTGACGTACAGATCGCGGATCACCTCGGTATCGTTGGTCACGCGCGAGATCACCTGCCCGACCGGCTGGATATCAAACTCGCTGAGCGGCTGGCGAAGCGCCGCGTCCATCACATCCGTACGCAGTTGCTGAACAACGCCCACGGCAGCACGGTTAAACAGCAGCGACTGAGCATAGTGCAGCCCTGCCGCCGCCAGCTGAAGGCCAACGTAGGCCACGCCTAACCCCGCCACCAGCCCCAGGGGCAGATAGCTTTTGGCGACCATATTGTCGATGAAGTAGCTAATGAGCAAAGGACCGCTCACTTCAGCAATCGCCGCAATCCAGAGTAAAAGCACGGCAACGGAGAGCGGTTTACGCCACGGCGAGCCGTAGGCCAGCAGACGTTTGAGCGTCGGCCACATCGTTCCGAGCTTACGCATTGGCGGCCTCCTCATCTTCTTCCGGCGCATCGTCCAGCGCCGCCTCAAGCTGTTGATAGCGGTACATATCGCGATACCAGCCCGGCTGCTCGGCAAGCGTTTCATGCTGCCCGCGCTGGGCAATGTGCCCGTGCTGCAAGACCAGAATTTCGCTGGCTTCGGTTAGCGCAGACAAACGGTGGGCGCTGATAATGACCGTGCGTCCGTCGCCCCACTGGCGCAGGTTATGCAGAATTTGATGCTCGGTACGGCCGTCCACGGCGGAAAGTGCATCATCCAGAATCAGGATTTCAGCATTCAGCAGCAGCGCGCGGGCAATGGAGATACGCTGTTTTTGCCCGCCGGACAGCATGACGCCGCGTTCCCCGACTTCCGTCTCGTACCCCTGCGGCAGACGCAAAATATCATCATGAACGCTGGCCAGACGCGCCACGTGTTCAATCTCTTCCTGCGTCGCCCCAGGGCGGCCAAGGGCGATGTTGTTCGCCACGGTGTCCGAAAATAAAAACGGCGTCTGGCTGACGACCGCCAGGCGACCGCGCCACTCGTCCAGCAGCAGTCTGGTCAGGGGAATATCGTGGAAGCGGATATCGCCCTCGGTGACGTCAAAGTGGCGCTGAAGCAGAGAGAGCACGGTACTTTTGCCGGATCCCGTCGGGCCGCAGATGCCCAACATTTGCCCTGGCTGTAGGGTAAAGCTGACGTTCTCCAGCACCGGATGCTCCGTATGCGGATAGACAAACTTGCGGACGTCGACTGTCATGACGCCGCGCCCTTCCGGTAGGGCTTCGCTACCGTCGATGACCACCGGCGCTTCGGCCAGCATGGCGCGAATGCGGCTGTAGGCGGCGCTGCCGCGCTCCACGATGTTAAACATCCAGGCCAGCGCCAGCATCGGCCAGATCATGAGACCCAGATACATCGCAAAGCTGGTCAATTGCCCCAGGGTAAGCGTGCCCTGCACCACCATCCAGCTTCCGCCGCCAATGGCCAGCATATTTGCCATGCCGATTGCGATATAAATCGTCGGGTCAAAACGGGCGTCGATACGCGCGACGCGCATGTTTTTCGCCCCCGTGTCTGCCGCATCGGCGGCAAACAGCGCCGACTGCCGGTCTTCCAGGCCAAACGCTTTGATCATGCGGATGCTGGTCATGCTCTCCTGGGTGCGATCGTTCAGAGATGAAAACGCCGCCTGCGCCAGCTTGAAGCGCTCGTGCAGCTGTTCGCCATAGCGATTGATCGCCAGCGCCATGATCGGCATCGGCAGCAGGGCGAGAAGGGTCAGCTGCCAGCTGATCTGCGTGGACATCACGATCAGCACCGCGCAGCCCATCACCAGCGAGTCCACCAGCGTCAGCACCCCTTCCCCGGCGGCAAAGACCACGCGATCGACGTCGTTCGTCGCGCGGGCGATGAGATCCCCGGTGCGATGACGCAGATAAAATTCGGGATGCTGTCGGCTCAGCTGGCGGTAAAAATCTTCACGCAGCTCAACGGCCAGCTGATAGGACGCACCAAACAGCAGCACGCGCCAGACGTAGCGCAGCAGATAAACAATGACCGCCGTCAGCACCAGCGTGCCGACCCACATCAACACCCGTGCGGTGGTGTAATGCTGTTCGGTGACGCCATCCACGACGTATCCCACCACTTTCGGCGGGATCAGCTGCAGGATGGCAATAATAATAAGCAGGGCGACTGCACCGAGGTAGCGTTGCCACTCCCGACGAAAGTACCAGCTTAATTGGGCAAATAATCGCACGCGGTTTGTTCCTGAAGGTATTTTACGAAGTTATTCAATGGGTAATGCTGTGGTGTATTTAATCTGTTCCATGGCGAAGCTTGAGGTGACGTCCGACAAACCCGGTACGCTGTTCACCAGCCGCTTGTAGAAATCATCATAGCGCTTCATGTCGGCCACCTGGACGCGCATCAGGTAATCATACTCTCCGGCCATACGCCAGAAACCGAGCACCTCGGGCATCTCAGACACCTGAGTAACGAAGCGGCAATACCACTCGCTGCTGTGATGCTGGGTTTTTATCAGCACAAATGCCGTCAACCCAAGCCCCAGCTTTTCGGGATCTAACAACGCGACGCGCCCCAGAAGAATGCCGTCATCTTCCAGCTTCTTAAGGCGCTTCCAGCACGGAGTGGTGGTCAGATTAACGGCATCTGCCAGCGCCTGCAAAGAGAGGGTACAGTCATTTTGCAGCAATGAAAGGAGCTTGCGGTCAATTTTATCTAGCATACCCACCTCACAGAGAAAATTTTTCTCTCTTCATTCTATTTTAAAGGCCAGATAGCAACAATTTTTTCTGTGCTTTTCGCTATCCTAGGCACAAAATGACAAACGGATAACGATGATGAATAGCACCTGGGTTAAACATGCGATCAGCGAAATCAATGCCGACTATCAGCGCTCGGCGGATACGCACCTGATTCGCCTTTCCCTGCCGGGATTTGACGGCATTCAGCTCTATCTGAAAGATGAAAGCACTCATCCCACCGGCAGCCTGAAGCATCGCCTGGCGCGCTCGCTGTTTTTATACGGTTTATGTAACGGCTGGATTAAAGAAGGCACCACTATTATTGAATCTTCGTCCGGTTCAACGGCGGTGTCCGAAGCCTATTTCGCCCGCCTGCTGGGCCTGCCGTTTATCGCGGTGATGCCGTCCTGCACCGCAAAACGCAAAATCGAACAGATCGAATTTTACGGCGGACGCTGCCACTTTGTGGAAAGCGCCTGCGAAATCTACGCCGCCTCCGAAATGCTGGCCCGCGAGCTGAACGGCCACTATATGGACCAGTTCACCTTCGCCGAGCGCGCGACGGACTGGCGCGGGAATAACAACATTGCCGACAGTATCTTCCGCCAGATGACCCACGAACCGCATCCGGTTCCGTCCTACATTGTCATGAGCGCCGGTACCGGCGGCACGTCAGCCACGATCGGACGCTACATCCGCTGTCAGGGCTACGATACCCAGCTGATGGTGGTTGACCCGCAGAACTCCGTGTTCCTCGACTACTGGCAAAACCGCGATGCTGGCCTGCGCAGCCCGGTAGGCAGCAAAATTGAAGGCATTGGCCGTCCGCGCGTCGAGCCCTCTTTCATCCCCGACGTCGTGGATGAGATGATGCGCGTGCCGGATGCCGCGAGCGTGGCAACGGCGCACTGGCTGGAAACGCAGCTGGGCCGCAAAGTGGGCGCATCGACGGGCACCAATATGTGGGGCGCACTGCAGCTTGCCGCACGTATGCGCGAAGAGGGCCGCACCGGTTCCATCGTCACGCTGTTGTGCGACAGCGGCGAGCGTTATCTCGAGACCTACTACAACGCAGAGTGGGTGCAGGCCAACATCGGCGATATCGCCCCGTGGAAAGCGCAGATTGCAGACCTGGTGAAATAAAAAAAGCCAGACCGAAGTCTGGCTTGCTGGGAGGGTCTCACTATTCGGGGGAATACGGGAGATTGTTGTTGTCCAGCCAATGCGTCAAAAAATGGGACACTGCTTCATTGCGGCAGTGGCCAATAACCGGCAGATGGGGAAGTTCTGCTTTCAGCTGCGCCATCGCATTCCCCATGATCAGACCGCGACCTACGCTACCGAGCATTTCGCGGTCGTTCATCGCGTCACCAAACGCCATACACTCCTGCAGCGTTAAGCCAAGGTGGTCGCTCAGCACCGCCAGAGCGGAGCCTTTGTTACAGCCCACCGGCAGCACTTCCAGACAATCCACCGCCGAGAAGGTCAGGTGCGCCCGATCGCCCAGCGCCTCATTCAGCTGAATCCGTAAGCGGCACAGATCGTCATGATCGCCGCAGAAACAGATCTTGGTTACCGCATGGGCGGGGATCCGACGCAGATCGATGAGCTGGTATTTAAAGCCGCTGTAAACATGCGCGTGCAATAATTCCGGGATTTCGCTTCCGGTAAACCAGCCGCGATCGTTAAAGACGTGGACGCTGGCCTGCGTGTCCCAGGTGCTGTGCAGCACGATATCCGCGACTTCCGGGTTGAGATCCTGCCGGTGCAGCACATCCCCTTCTACGGAGTGAATTCGCGTCCCGTTGCCGGTGATCAGAAAAGCGTCGAGGGAAAACGCGCCCAGCAAATGGCGCATCTCCAGCACATGACGCCCGGTGGCAAACGTCAGGGTGACATCACGCTCGCGCAGGCGCTTCAGCGTGTTCAGGGTTTTTTCCCCTAAACGGTGATCCGGCATTAACAGCGTACCGTCCATATCAAATGCAGCGAGCCGAGCCATGATTACTCCCGAAATGTGATGCGGTTAACTTGTGCAACAGTATCGTGTGAGATATACGGAAGTAATAGTGAATAGATGAAAATTATTGTTCCGGGTTTTTTATGCGCCAGCTCAATCGACTCAACCAGTATCACCGCCTCTGGCAGCCTTCTCAGGGTGCAACGCAACAGGTCACCATCAGCGAGCTGGCCGCCCGCTGTTTTTGTAGCGAGCGGCATGTCCGAACCCTGCTGCGCCAGGCCCAGGAGGCGGGCTGGCTCAGCTGGCGAGCGCAGTCTGGCCGCGGTAAGCGCGGTGAGCTAACGTTCCATGTCGCCCCGGAGTCACTGCGCAATGCAATGATGGAGGAGGCGCTGAAAAGCGGGCAGCAGCATAACGCGCTGGAACTGGCCCAGCTTGCCCCTGAAGCGCTGCGGTCATTACTTCATCCTTTTTTGGGCGGGCAGTGGCAAAACGACACGCCGACGCTGCGCATCCCCTACTATCGCTCTCTGGAGCCGCTTCAGCCGGGTTTTTTACCGGGCCGGGCAGAGCAGCATCTGGCGGGACAGGTGTTTTCAGGCCTGACGCGTTTTAACGGTAACAGCAGTGAACCCGCGGGCGATATGGCGCATCACTGGGATGTCTCTGCTGACGGCCTGCGTTGGCATTTCTACATTCGCTCCACCCTGCACTGGCATAACGGCGATAAAATAGAAACGGCACAACTCCAGCGAAGTCTGACAGCGCTGTTGACGCTTCCTGCCCTGCGCACTCTGTTTCAGAGCGTCTTATGTATTGAAACAACGCATCCTCAGTGTCTGACGTTTACGCTGCATCAACCGGACTACTGGCTGCCGCACAGGCTGGCAACCTACTGTAGCCGTCTGGCGCATCCCGACCATCCTGCGGTTGGCAGTGGCCCCTTTCGGCTGGCCGCTTTTGAGCCCGACCTGGTTCGTCTGGAAAGCCATGAGCAGTATCACCTGAGCCATCCGCTGCTCAAAGCCATCGAATACTGGATCACTCCCCAGCTTTTTGATTACAGCCTGGGCACCAGCTGTCGTCACCCGGTGCAAATCGCGATCGGCGAGGCCGACGAGCTGGAAAGTCTGCGGCTGGTAAGCAGCAGCACCAGCCTGGGGTTCTGCTACCTCACGCTAAAACAGAGCGCCCGCCTGAGTGAGATTCAGGCAAAGCGGCTTATCAATATCATTCATCTCTCCAGGCTTCTTCACACACTTCCGCTAAACGAAGGGCTTATCACGCCCACTCAGGAACTGCTTCCCGGGTGGACCATCCCCGATTGGCCTGATTTATCGGACGTAACCCTCCCTGAAGCGTTGACGCTGGTTTACCATCTCCCTGTTGAGCTTCACACCATGGCCAGCCAGTTGAAGGCATACCTGGCGCTGCAGGGGTGTGAACTGACCGTCATCTTTCACGACGCCAAGACGTGGGACGGATGCCTGGAGCTTGCCGATGCAGACATTATGATGGGGGACAGGCTGATTGGCGAAGCGCCGGAATATACGCTTGAACAGTGGCTGCGCTGCGATGCCCTCTGGCCGCACGTTCTTAGCGCTCCGGCTTACGCTCATCTGCAAGCCACGCTGGATGCGGTACAGACACAGGCCGAGGCTCGGGATAGACACGCGGGGCTGCAAGCCATCTTCAACCGGCTAATGGAGAGTGCGGTGCTGACGCCACTCTTTAATTATCAATACCAAATCAGTGCTCCGCCTGGCGTGAATGGTATACGCCTCAACACCCGCGGCTGGTTTGACTTTACCGAAGCCTGGCTGCCCGCTCCCAAATCGTGAAGAAGCTGGTCGCCGTCGTGGTCAGACGGTAACATAACGTTTTTACCGTAACAGTCGAGATGATTTATGAAACGTGCCGTCGTCGTGTTCAGCGGAGGACAAGACTCTACTACCTGCCTGGTCCAGGCCCTTCATCAGTACGATGAAGTTCACTGTGTCACTTTCGATTATGGTCAGCGTCATCGCGCTGAAATCGACGTTGCTCGTGAACTAGCCCTGAAACTGGGCGCACGCGCGCACAAGGTGCTGGACGTTACGCTGTTAAATGAACTGGCCGTGAGCAGCCTCACTCGCGACAGTATTCCTGTGCCAGACTATGAACCCGATGCCAGCGGCATTCCGAATACCTTCGTGCCGGGCCGTAATATCCTCTTCCTGACCCTGACGGCGATCTACGCCTATCAGGTAAAGGCCGAAGCGGTGATCACAGGCGTGTGCGAGACCGACTTCTCCGGCTACCCGGACTGCCGTGATGAGTTCGTGAAAGCGTTAAACCACGCCGTTAATCTGGGGATGGCGAAAGAGACGCGCTTTGAAACTCCGCTCATGTGGCTGGATAAAGCCGAAACCTGGGCGCTGGCGGACTACTGGGGCAAGCTGGACCTTGTTCGCAGCGAAACGCTCACCTGCTATAACGGTATCAAAGGCGACGGTTGCGGCCAGTGTGCGGCCTGTAATCTGCGCGCTAACGGGCTGAACCACTATCTTGCCGATAAATCCGGCGTGATGGCCGCGATGCAGAAAAAAACCGGACTTAAATAGGGCTACTTGACCGTGCTGTCGAACAGTTTCACACCGGCAGCACGGGTGACTTTCATCAGCGTTGTCAGCGTTGGGTTTCCGTTGTCTGATAGGGTTCGGTATAGCTGCTGACGGGACAGACCTGCTTTGGCAGCGATTTCACCTATGCCGCCGCGGGATTCGATAACACGTCTTAACGCGATTAAATATGCAGGGATCCCCTGCTCTTCGTAAATCTCATCCAACGCAACCTGCAGATATAGCTGGGCACAGGAAGGGTCTTCACGAAGCATTTTTACGACGGCGTCATCATGGCTGATGGAACTAGAAAATTTTCGTTGGGTCTTGCTCATCCGGTTTATCCTTTTGATGATCTTTCCAGTAATCTATTGCCAGTTTCACATCAGTCTTTTGACTCTTTTTGTCACCGCCGATCAGCAACAACAGGATCTTCCGATGTTGTACCGCAGAAGGATCCGAAACGCTAACTCCGGATCCTTTCGCTTCATCTTCGTTACCCACTCCTCAAACGGTACTTTTCCGTCACGGGTTCGGTAGCGTTCAACGACATAGTCCCTGTCCATTATTCTATCCCTGAAAAATCCTTTTGTCTTTTATAAAAGACAAACTTTCTAAGCGATCATCAACTCCAGTTTTTCCCGCAATTCCCCTTCCAGCGGCAGCGCTTTCTGCGTTTTCAGATCGATACAGACGAACGTGATCAACGCATCTGCGACCATCTGCCCTTCTGGATCGAGCGTCACCACCTGGCTTAAGACCCCGCTTTTGCCATTGATCTGCTGCACCTGGCTGGTGACCGTGAGCACGTCACCCAGCACGGCCGGACGGCGGTAGTTGATGTTGATATTGACGACCACAAACGCGATGTTGTGCGCGGTCAGCCACTGAAAGCTTTCGCTATTTTCCAGCCCGTCCCAGCGCGCTTCTTCAAGAAACTCAAGATAGCGGGCATTGTTCACATGCTGATAAACGTCGAGATGAAAACCGCGTACTTTGATTTTTGTCTGCATAGCGCAATAGCCTTTACTGTTATTGTAGGAAGAGAGGTCATAACTGGTATGACCTCTTTATCCTGGCAAAATTTTGCCGCAGTGCAAGAAATTGCGTAATTACAACGTCAGGTGTGAGAGGTTGCGCTCAACCAGCGCGCTGCCCATGCCCGGCACCTGCCTGAGATCGTCGACCGTTTTGAAAGGACCATACTCTTCGCGGTAGCTGACGATGGCCTGCGCTTTTTTCAGGCCCACGCCATTCATCGCGCGGGCGAGATCTTCCGCTGAGGCTGAATTGATACTGACCCGCGTACCGTCATCATCCGCATTTTTACCAGCGTCTGTCGCTTTGGTTTGCCCTTGCACCGGCGCTGCCGCGTCGGACTTGCTCTGGGTAGCTTGTGTTTTGGCGGCGGGGGCCGACGCCATCGCACCCGCACTCATCCCGGTGGTGGCAATAGCCAGCGTAATTAACAGTGCTTTGATTCCACATTTCATGCTGTTATCTCCTTGTTTGTTGACAGCCACGTCACGATAGCCGCCAGTTAAAACCGGCACAAACAGCAGATTGCAGAAATGGAAAAGGCCGCGAAAGCGGCCTTTAGTTTTTGCAGAGCGTTACGAAAATCTGCGAGCAGACACGTAATTACTGCTGCTGAGTCATCACATCACCCAGCTTGATTTTGGCTTCTTTACGCAGGTTGCTCATCATGGCTTCGAAGGCAATCTGAGCATTGTTCTGGGTAATCCCCTGAACCATCGCTTTCTTCTGCGCTTCTGGCAGGGTACCGGCTTTCACTTCATCCAGCGCCAGCAGAACGACGTTACCCTGTGCATCGGTGGTGGTGCCGAAGCTTGGCTTGTCCTTGGCAGGCAGCGTGAGACCAAACGCGGCCTGGCTGATTGGGTCCTGGCCGGTACGGCTCAGCGTTTTCGCTTCACCGAAGCTCAGGCCAGCCGCTTTCAGCGCGTCTTCTTTACCCGCTTTCAGATCGGACAGAATCTTCTCAGCATCCAGTTTCGCCTGCTGTTCCGCTTTGTTGTGCTTAACCTGAGCGATAACCTGATCCTTCACTTCCGCCAGCGGTTTGACCGCTTCCGGCTTGTGTTCGCTGACGCGCAACACAAACGCACGATCGCCGTCGACGGTAATGATGTCAGAGTTACTGCCCGGCGTGCCGTTCTCACCTACCAGACCACCGTTGAAGATAGCATCAGAAACCGGTTTGAAGTTCAGCTCTTCCGGCAGGTTGTCACGACCAAACCAGCCCGTTTCAACCGCCTTCACACCCGCCGCCTGCTCTGCTCCTGCCAGAGATTCGTTGTCGTTGCTGGCAGCATCGCTCACCTTCTGCTGCAGCGCGTAATAGGCATCCAGCGCTTTTTCCTGTTTCACTTTCGCCGCGATATCATCGCGAACGTCAGCCAGCGGCTTGGTTTTCGCCGCAGTGATGTCGTCCAGACGCACGACCAGGAAACCAACGGAAGACTTAATAACGCCTGAAAGCTGACCTTTCTCTTTCAGACCGGCATTTTTCAGCTCGTCAGGGGTGGTCGCTTCTTCCAGCCAGCCCATATCACCGCCGTTTTTCGCAGAGATAATGTCGGTGGATTTCGCTTTAGCAACGGTCGCGAAATCAGCGCCTTTGTTCAGCTCATCCAGCGCCGCTTTAGCATCGGCCTCAGTTTTCGTCTGAATCACGCTGTAGCGGTTACGCTGCGGCTGAGTGAACTGATCCTGATGCTGATCGTAGTAAGACTGGATTTCAGCATCAGACGCGGTTTCCTGCAGCGCGGCCGCATCCAGCTTGATATAGCTCACGCGGAACTGCTCTGGAGAAACAAAGGAGTTCTTGTTCTGCTCGTAGTAAGCGTTAACGTCAGCATCGCTCACCTGCTGTTTCGCCGCCAGGGCGTTCACATCAATGGTCGCTTCGCGTACAACACGCTGCTGCGCCACCAGCGCGGCCAGTTCGTCCGTTTCACCTTTGAGCATGAAATCGGTGCCCACAACGGCATTGATAAGCTGCTGGGTGGTCAGCTGGTTACGCAGCGCCTGAGCGTACTGGTCGGCCGTCATCCCCATCTGATTGACGATGCTGTTGTAACGCGCGTTGTCGAATTTACCGTTAGCCTGGAAGGCTTGCGTGGAGAAGATGGCTTTTTTCACCTGCTCATCGCTGATGCCAAGGCCCAGTTTTTTGGCATACTGATCAAGCAGCGCTTCGTCGATAAGACGGTTCAGTGTCTGTTGGCGCAGGGTCTTCATGTACCCTTCGTTCGCCGCCAGTTCAGAGAATTGGTCGCCCAGCTGTTGCTGCATACGGTTACGTTCACCGGCAAAAGCATTCTCGAACTGACCACGGCTGATTTCCTGGCCATTCACTTTTGCGGCGTAGTTTGCGCCACCGCCAATAAGGTAACTGCTCACGCCGGTCAATATGAACGACACGATAATGATACCGAAAATAATCTTGAGCACGAGACTGTTAGCAGCCGTGCGTAAGCTGTCCATCATGGTGTAACAACACTCCGCTGTAGGTGACTGGTTACCTGACGCTGACGGAAAATCCTGCCCGTCGCGCGTGAAGGCGTATTGTGACAAGAAAACGGGGCGATTGTCAGCCCACAACTCGCATAAACTCGCACAAATCAGGTCTGGACAAACAAAAAAGGCACATCAAATGATGCGCCCTTGTACTTTCCGGCTTCCCTGAAACGGGAAAGCAATCAGTTTACTGCGTCTTTCAGCGCTTTACCTGCACGGAAACCCGGCACTTTAGCAGCAGCAATGGTGATCTCTTTACCGGTCTGAGGGTTGCGGCCAGTACGGGCAGCACGCTCTTTAACAGCAAAAGTACCGAAACCTACCAGTGCAACGTCGTCCCCAGCCTGCAGAGATTCAGTAACAGAAGCAATTAAAGCATCTAACGCACGTCCAGCTGCAGCTTTAGAAATATCAGCACCCGCAGCAATTTTGTCAATCAGTTGAGATTTATTCACTGTTCTCTTCCTCTCTTTATAATTTATATCGCGCCTGAATCCTTCACAACGCGACCGCGCAGCAGTTATATCAGGCCTGCCATGACCTTACAACACCCGTTGTTGATGGCTGACCTAATCAGCAATCTAAATTAGCTATACAAAAAAAGGCTGGCAAGTGCGAAATGACTTACCAGCCTTGTTTTTATTGACGCTCTTTGCGCGAGGTCACTATTTTGCGGTTACAACCTGCATTCCGGAGGGTTCATTCTGCAATGCGAGACTGAGAACTTCCTCAATTCGCTTCACAGGATGGATCTGCAGGTCGGCAATCACGTTGTCCGGAATCTCTTCCAGATCGCGTTTGTTTTCGTAAGGGATCAATACGGTTTTGATCCCACCGCGGTGTGCCGCCAGCAGTTTTTCTTTTAAACCACCAATCGGCAGAACCTGACCACGCAGCGTGATTTCACCGGTCATTGCCACATCGGCACGCACCGGGTTCCCTGTCAGGCAGGAAACCAGAGCGGTACACATGGCAATACCCGCGCTTGGACCGTCTTTCGGCGTCGCCCCTTCCGGAACGTGCACGTGGATGTCGCGTTTTTCGTAGAAATCCGCGTTGATACCCAGTTTCTCCGCGCGCGCGCGCACCACGGTCAGCGCCGCCTGGATGGATTCCTGCATCACTTCACCCAGCGAGCCGGTGTAGGTCAGTTTGCCTTTACCCGGTACACAGGCGGTTTCGATGGTCAGCAGATCGCCGCCCACTTCCGTCCATGCCAGGCCAGTTACCTGACCAACGCGGTTTTCGTTGTCCGCGCGACCGTAGTCGAAGCGCTGGACGCCGAGATAGGCATGCAGATTGTCGCCGTTAATCACAATGTGTTTCAGGCTCTTATCCAGCAGCAGCTGTTTCACCGCTTTACGACACAGTTTAGAGATTTCACGCTCAAGGCTACGCACCCCCGCTTCACGGGTGTAGTAGCGAATAATGCCGATAATCGCGCTGTCCTCGACGGTCAGCTCGTTGGATTTCAGCGCGTTACGCTCAATCTGTTTCGGCAGCAGGTGCTGCTTAGCGATGTTCAGCTTCTCATCTTCGGTATAACCGGAGAGACGAATCACTTCCATACGGTCCAGCAGCGGGGCCGGAATGTTCATGGAGTTGGAGGTCGCCACGAACATCACATCGCTCAGGTCGTAGTCCACTTCCAGGTAGTGATCGCTGAACGCCACGTTCTGTTCTGGATCAAGCACTTCCAGCAGTGCAGACGCAGGGTCACCGCGCATGTCCGACGACATCTTGTCGATCTCATCGAGCAGGAACAGCGGGTTTTTAACCCCCACTTTCGCCATCTTCTGGATCAGTTTACCCGGCATAGAACCGATGTAGGTACGGCGGTGACCGCGGATTTCCGCTTCATCGCGTACGCCACCCAGCGCCATACGGATATACTTACGTCCGGTCGCTTTGGCGATGGACTGACCCAGAGAGGTTTTACCCACCCCCGGCGGTCCTACCAGGCACAGAATTGGACCTTTGATTTTGTTTACACGGCTTTGTACCGCGAGGTACTCAAGAATGCGGTCTTTCACGCGTTCCAGGCCGTAGTGGTCGGTATCCAGGATTTCCTGCGCCTGACGCAGGTCTTTTTTGACCTTGCTGCGGGCGTTCCACGGAACCTGCACCATCCACTCAATGTAGCCGCGTACAACGGTCGCTTCAGCCGACATTGGAGACATCATTTTCAGCTTCTGCAGTTCTGCTTCGGCCTTCTCTTTCGCCTCTTTCGGCATCTTCGCCGCGTCGATCTTACGCTTCAGGGCTTCGTTTTCGTCCGGCGCGTCGTCCATCTCGCCCAGTTCTTTCTGAATGGCCTTCATTTGCTCATTCAGATAGTACTCACGCTGAGATTTCTCCATCTGCTTTTTCACGCGGTTGCGAATGCGCTTCTCAACCTGCAGCAGATCGATTTCAGACTCCATCATCGCCATCAGGTATTCCAGACGCTCGTTAACGTCGGACATTTCCAGCACGGACTGCTTGTCAGCCAGCTTCAGCGGCATATGGGCAGCGATGGTGTCCGCCAGGCGCGCAGGATCGTCGATGCTGTTCAGCGACGTCAGCACTTCTGGTGGGATTTTCTTGTTCAGCTTGATGTAGCCTTCAAACTGGCTAATCGCGGTGCGAACCAGTACTTCCTGCTCGCGCTCATCAAGCTCAGGCGAATCAAGGTACTCTGCCTTGGCAGAGAAGTGTTCGCCGTCGTCTGACAGAGTGGTAATACGCGCACGCTGCAGGCCTTCTACCAGCACCTTCACGGTGCCGTCAGGCAGCTTCAGCATCTGCAAAATAGAGGCCACGGTCCCGACGGTGAAAAGATCGTTTACACCCGGCTCATCCGTTGATGCTTCTTTCTGCGCCACCAGCATGATTTTTTTATCATGATCCATGGCGGCTTCAAGGCAACGGATAGATTTTTCCCGCCCTACAAATAAGGGTATGACCATGTGCGGATAAACCACCACATCGCGCAACGGCAATACGGGGATTTCAATGCGTTCAGAACGCTCAGGATTCATAGAGCTCTCTCTTAGTTAGTGTCCGCCAGGTAAGCTGGTCATGTCACTGTGCTTCACATAACCATTAACATGTATCCAGTATATGGGGATGTTTCCCACACATTCAACGCTATGAATACGGAAAAAGTAAAGGGGAGATAAAATCCCCCCTTTTTGATTAACTGCTTGTATGGTTTGGTGAATTATTCGCCAGATGCCTGCTGCGCTTCCGGTTTGCCGTAAATCAGCAGCGGCTTGGTTTGACCGCTAATAACGGACTCGTCAATCACCACTTTCTCAACATCTTCCATCGACGGCAGATCGTACATGGTGTCGAGCAGTGCTGCTTCAACAATTGAACGCAGACCACGAGCACCGGTTTTACGGACCATCGCTTTCTTGGCAATAGCATCCAGCGCTTCGTCGCGGAATTCCAGGTCAACGCCTTCCAGATTGAACAGCGCCTGATACTGCTTGGTCAGCGCATTTTTCGGTTCTTTCAGGATCTGGATCAGCGCGTCTTCACTCAGCTCATTCAGCGTTGCCACTACCGGCAGACGGCCGATGAATTCAGGGATCAGACCGAATTTGATCAGATCTTCCGGTTCAACCTGAGACAGCAGTTCGCCTTCGTTTGGTTTTTCGGATGTCGATTTCACCGTAGCGCCAAAACCAATGCCGGAGCCGGTTTCAACACGGTGGGAGATGACTTTGTCCAGACCAGCAAACGCGCCACCACAGATGAACAGGATCTTGGAGGTATCAACCTGCAGGAACTCCTGCTGCGGATGTTTACGACCACCCTGCGGCGGAACGGCGGCAACCGTACCTTCGATCAGCTTCAGCAGTGCCTGCTGTACGCCTTCACCCGATACGTCACGGGTAATGGACGGGTTGTCTGATTTACGGGAGATCTTGTCGATCTCATCGATGTAAACAATCCCGCGCTGGGCTTTCTGCACGTCGTAATCGCACTTCTGCAGCAGTTTCTGAATGATGTTTTCGACGTCCTCACCCACATAACCGGCCTCGGTCAGGGTGGTGGCATCCGCCATCGTGAACGGAACATCAAGCAGGCGCGCCAGGGTTTCAGCCAGCAGCGTTTTACCGGAACCGGTTGGGCCGATCAGCAGAATGTTACTTTTACCCAGTTCTACGCCATTGCTGGTGTCACCGTTACGCAGACGTTTGTAGTGGTTATAGACCGCTACCGCCAGCACTTTCTTGGCCTGCTCCTGTCCGATGACGTAGTCGTCAAGGTGATGACGAATTTCATGCGGCGTTGGCAGCGCGCTGCGCTCACGGTGCGGTGCGACTTCTTTAATCTCTTCGCGAATGATGTCGTTACATAAATCGACACATTCGTCGCAGATATACACGGACGGCCCGGCAATCAGTTTACGCACTTCATGCTGGCTTTTGCCGCAAAAAGAGCAGTACAGCAGTTTGCCCGAACCATCTTTGCGTTTATCTGTCATGAGTCCAAACCTCTTTTTAAGTTCTTTGTGCCGCACATGACGACGCAAATGCCATTCTAAGACGCAAGCTGCAATCAGCAGCGTGCCGCCCTACCTTAGTATAGCGGCACACTCGCGTCGCGGGCATCAATTACGATGGGTCAACACGGAGTCGACTAAGCCGTACTCAACTGCCTCTGGAGCAGAGAGGAAGCGATCGCGCTCGGTATCGCGCTCGATCTGCTCGAGTGGTTGACCCGTATGCTGCGCCATAAGTTCATTCATGCGCGCTTTTACTTTCAGAATTTCACGGGCGTGGATTTCGATATCCGTCGCCTGCCCCTGGTAACCGCCCAGTGGCTGGTGAATCATCACGCGGGAATTTGGCAAGCAGAAACGCTTACCTTTCGCCCCTGCTGTTAACAGGAACGCGCCCATAGATGCAGCCTGACCCATACAGATAGTGCTTACATCAGGCTTGATGAATTGCATGGTGTCATAAATGGACATTCCTGCTGTAATCACGCCACCCGGGGAGTTAATGTACAGGTAAATGTCTTTTTCCGGGTTTTCCGCTTCCAGAAACAGCATCTGCGCCACGATCAGGTTAGCCATGTGGTCTTCCACCTGGCCGGTCAGAAAGATAACGCGTTCCTTGAGCAGACGGGAATAGATATCAAAAGAACGCTCACCACGTGAGGTCTGTTCAATAACCATTGGCACCAGAGCCATATGGGGTGCAAAGTTATCTCGTTCGCCACTGTATGACATTTCCGTCTCCTGGATCAAAATTGAAAACACCTGCTGTACTGATTGTAACCTTACGGACGGATTATCAGCCAGTCTCATTCATCATGATTACGTACTTATGGGGTTCACAGTGCCCTATTTCAAGCATAACAACCTTTTGTTGTTACGCTAACACCGAAAGGGCGTTTTAGCACTCTTCCTGGGCTATCGCTGCGATAAAAAAAACCCGCTGCCGCAAGGCAACGGGTTTTCTGTTCAAACTTTAAACCGTTGGGGCGAAATTACGCCTGCTGGTTCATCAGTTCGTTGAAAGAGGTCGCTTTTTCGGTCACTTTCGCTTTCGCCAGTACCGCTTCAACAGCCTGCTCTTCCAGGGCAACGTTGCGCATGTTGTCCATCAGCTCTTTGTTCTTACCGTAGAACTCGATCACTTCTGATGGATCTTCGTATGCAGAAGCCATCTCTTCGATCAGGCCTTTCACGCGCTCTTCGTCAGCTTTCAGCTCGTGGGTACGAATCACTTCGCCCAGCAGCAGGCCAACAACAACGCGGCGTTTCGCTTGCTCTTCGAACAGCTCGCGTGGCAGTTCCATCGCTTGCTGCTGGTTGCCACCGAAACGCTGTGCAGCCTGACGGCGCAGAACGTCGATTTCGCTGTCGATCAGGGCAGCAGGAACGTCGATTTCGTTGGCTTTCACCAGACCTTCGATCGCCTGAGATTTCACACGGTTACGTACAGCGCCGTTCAGTTCGCGTTCCATGTTCTTACGCACTTCGGTACGCAGACCCGCTACGGAACCATCTTCCACGCCGAAACGCTTGATGAATTCTTCAGTCAGTTCTGGCAGTTCGCGCTCTTCAACTTTCTTCAGGTTGATAGCGAACTTCGCTGCTTTCCCTTTCAGGTTTTCAGCGTGGTACTCTTCCGGGAAGGTCACGTCGATAGTGAACTCTTCGCCAGCCTTGTGGCCTTTGATACCGTCTTCAAAGCCTGGGATCATACGACCCTGGCCCATAGCCAGTACGAAGTCAGACGCTTTACCGCCTTCGAACTCTTCGCCGTCTACAGAACCGGTGAAGTCGATGGTGACACGGTCTTCAGCGTCAACAGCGCCTTCTTTCTCTTTCCAGTTCGCCTGCTGCTTGCGCAGGGTATCCAGCATGCCGTCAACGTCTTCGTCAGTCACGGAAACAACTGGTTTTTCAACTTCGATAGATTCCAGACCTTTCAGCTCAACTTCCGGGTACACTTCGAACTCTACGGAGTAGGTGAAGTCTTCGCCCAGTTTGTATTCGCCTGGAACGTAGTTCGGCGCGCCGGCCGGATTGATTTTTTCTTTGATGATCGCATCAATAAAGTTACGGCTCATCAGTTCACCCAGCACATCCTGACGCACGGAAGCGCCATAACGCTGAGCAACAACATTCATTGGTACTTTGCCCTTGCGGAAGCCGTCAATACGTACTTTTTTTGCTACGTTGACCAGCTCGCTTTTCACAGCAGTTTCGATGCTGTCAGCAGCGATAGTAATCGTTACACGGCGGCCAAGGCCTTGAGTGGTTTCAACTGAAACTTGCATCTTGTTACCTCAAAAAAATCACAGTGCTCGGTCAACTCTGAATCTGTCTGTTATACCGGGATGCTCTCTTACTGCAGATTCACATTCCCTGTCGCCAGAATCATCCCGAAGACATTCAATAAGACGCGGCATTATAGCGGCATCACTTAGGTGAGTCGAGAACGGTTGGGGCATGTTGCTGCGGCTTTTTTCACACTTTAAGGCTATTTTTAGCCTTAAAATCGCACCATCCGCTCAAAACTCAAACAAAACAAAACGGCCCGGAGGCCGTTTTGAGGAAATCTGTAAGCAACATACTGGAAAAGCTCCAGCCGTTGCAAATCCGATTTATCAGGCGATAGTGCCTGCACCGCGACAGGGCGGCGATGCGAAAACCGTATCCTGCAGGCCTTCCCATTCCTTAATGGTGTAGGTGTGCAGTGCCAGCGCATGCACGGTCGTGGAGAGTTCTTCCGTCAAGGTGCTGTAGATCAAGCGGTGTCGATTCAGGAAACGTTCTCCCGTGAAGCGATCGCTAACCAGAACCACTTTAAAGTGGCTTTCAGAACCTGCCGGCACGTTATGACGATAGCTTTCGTCGACGACTTCGAGGAACACAGGGTTGAACGCTGCCCTTAATTTATCTTCTATATGCTCACGTATCATCATGAAATTACTCCTCCGACAACGCCAGGATGTCACCCATCCCTTTAAATGTTAGCCGCTTTTACCGTTTCCATTACACCTTGACAACAAATATTTAGCTTTCGTCTGATTTTCTCATTCAAACGAATGAAGTTCACTGTGAGACTCATACGTTTTGTCATACACGGATTGGGAAAAAGGGTGATCTGGTCAGTTTTCGGACAAGGCGATGAATTTACATGCGTTGACCACTTCCCCTCGCCGTTGGCGATGTTATGATGGCGGCAATTTTTCTCTTTATATGCTTACGATTCGTTGAGAACCCGAAAATGTTAAAAAAACTCTTCTTTCCGTTGGTAGCCCTTTTTATGCTGGCAGGCTGCGCTACTCCGCCAACCACTATTGATGTCTCACCAAAAATCACCCTGCCTCAGCAGGACCCAAGCCTGATGGGCGTCACCGTGAGCATTAACGGTGCCGATCAGCGTCAGGATCAGGCGCTGGCAAAAGTGACCCGCGATAACCAGCAGGTTACCCTCACCGCGTCCCGCGACCTGCGCTTCCTGCTCCAGGAAGTGCTGGAGAAACAGATGACCGCTCGCGGCTACATGATTGGCCCAAGCGGCGCGGTCGATCTGCAGATCATCGTGAACAACCTGTACGCTGACGTGTCTCAGGGCAACGTGCGCTACAACATCGCGACCAAAGCGGATATCGCCATCATTGCCACCGCGAAGAATGGCAACAAGATGACCAAAAACTACCGCGCCAGCTACTCTGTTGAAGGTGCCTTCCAGGCTTCTAACCAGAACATTGCTAACGCCGTGAACAGCGTGCTGACCGACACCATCGCCGATATGGCGCAGGACACCAGCATTCACGACTTTATCAAGCAGAACGCGCGTTAATCCCGCTCTCTGACCCGGTGCATCACCGGGTCAGTTTTATAAGAACATGTCCAGCCACTACTTACGCATTTTCCAGCAACCGAAATCAGCGATCCTGCTGATCCTCGGCTTCGCCTCGGGTTTACCCCTCGCACTCACTTCCGGCACGCTTCAGGCGTGGATGACGGTCGAGAACATCGATCTTAAAACGATTGGTTTCTTCTCGCTTGTCGGCCAGGCCTATGTCTTTAAGTTCCTGTGGTCTCCGGTCATGGATCGCTATACGCCGCCTTTCCTCGGGCGTCGACGCGGCTGGCTAGTGATGACGCAGATCCTGCTGCTGCTGGCTATTGCGGCGATGGGATTTCTTGAACCCACCACCCAGCTTCGCTGGATGGCCGCGCTTGCGGTGGTGATTGCCTTCTGTTCCGCCTCTCAGGATATCGTGTTCGACGCCTGGAAGACGGACGTGTTACCTGCGGAAGAGCGCGGCGCCGGTGCGGCAATCAGCGTGCTGGGCTATCGCCTCGGGATGCTGGTCTCCGGCGGGCTGGCGCTGTGGCTCGCCGACCGTTACCTCGGCTGGCAGGGCATGTACTGGCTGATGGCTGCTCTGCTGATCCCCTGCATTATCGCGACGCTGTTCGCGCCCGAACCGAGTGACGTCATCCCGGTTCCCCGCTCGCTGGAGCAGGCCGTCGCCGAACCGCTCCGTGACTTCTTTGGCCGCAACAACGCCTGGCTGATCCTGCTGCTTATCGTCCTTTATAAGCTGGGCGATGCCTTTGCCATGAGCCTCACCACCACCTTCCTGATCCGGGGCGTCGGCTTTGACGCTGGTGAAGTCGGCGTGGTGAATAAAACGCTGGGGCTGTTTGCGACCATCGTCGGCGCGCTTTATGGCGGCGTATTGATGCAGCGCCTGACGCTGTTTCGCGCGCTGCTGATTTTCGGCATCCTTCAGGGCGCCTCTAACGCAGGCTACTGGCTGCTGTCGATTACCGACAAACATACGATCAGCATGGCCGCGGCGGTGTTCTTCGAAAACCTCTGCGGCGGCATGGGAACCGCGGCGTTTGTCGCCCTACTGATGACCCTGTGCAACAAGTCGTTTTCCGCTACCCAGTTCGCGCTGCTCTCGGCGCTCTCCGCCGTTGGGCGTGTTTACGTTGGCCCGATTGCCGGTTGGTTCGTGGAAGCCCATGGCTGGCCAACATTTTATCTCTTCTCGGTCGTGGCTGCCGTGCCGGGAATTTTATTGCTGCTGGTCTGCCGTCAGACGCTGGAATATACCCAGCGGACAGAACATTTTATGCCGCGCACCGAATATCGCCGCGCCTATCGTTTTGCGCTACGTTTGTTAATGGCGGGCTGTATCGCTCTGGCGGTCTGGCTTGTGGTACTTATTATCAATGCCAGCACCTCTCTGGTACTCCCTTTCGAAGCCCTTCTGCTGGACGCAGGCGCCCTGCTGGCTATCGCCGGGATCCTGATCGGAGGTCTGCTCGATTTCATGGCGTTGCGTAAAACGCAGATGACCTGAAGAAAAATGCGAAAGGTTATTTCCCGTTGTAATCACTAACTGAAATTATAACGGTGAAATAGCCGCCAACCTCAAAAAAAATATTTGTTGATTTGTGCGGGATAGGATTTGGAAATTATTGGCTCCCACTCCAAAACGCTATTTTTCATTAAACGATTCAGCATACGAGAGTTTGATTTTTCGTTTTTTAGATGTCTTTTTATTGATAATTAATTGTTAATTTTTTGTTTATTTTTAACAATGGTTATACCAATTGCCCCTTTTAGGGTATGCTTGGGGGTCCTTTCGTTATAAAGCCCATGCCGTGCGGCTTCGGTCATAAAAACCGACATAATTTGCAACACTTGTGACACGTGCGGCAGAACCCGGTAACACCTTCCTGACACAGGCCTAATGATGTTTACAGTAATGTAACCTTCCCGTAAAATGCCCGCACACTTTAAACGCCACCAGACTCCGTGGAATTGAGGTCGTTAAATGAGACTCGGGAAATACAATAAAAGTTTGGGATGGTTGTCATTATTCGCGGGCACTGTATTACTCAGTGGCTGCGATTCTGCACTACTAGACCCCAAAGGACAGATTGGACTGGAACAACGTTCACTGATATTGACGGCTTTTGGCCTGATGTTGATTGTGGTTATTCCTGCCATTTTGATGGCTGTTGGTTTCGCCTGGAAGTATCGTGCGAGCAATAAAGATGCGAAGTATAGCCCTAACTGGTCACACTCCAATAAAGTGGAAGCTGTGGTCTGGACGGTTCCTATTCTGATCATCCTGTTCCTTGCCGTACTGACCTGGAAAACCACTCACGCACTTGAGCCAAGCAAACCGCTGGTTCACGATGAGAAACCTATTACCATTGAAGTGGTCTCCATGGACTGGAAATGGTTCTTCATCTATCCAGAGCAGGGCATTGCTACCGTGAATGAAATCGCCTTCCCGGCGAACACTCCGGTTCAGTTCAAAGTGACCTCCAACTCCGTAATGAACTCCTTCTTCATCCCACGTCTGGGTAGCCAGATTTACGCGATGGCCGGTATGCAGACCAACCTGCACCTGATCGCGAATGAAGCAGGCACCTATGATGGTATCTCCGCCAGCTATAGCGGCCCGGGCTTCTCAGGTATGAAGTTCAAAGCTATTGCGACGCCGGACCGTGCCGCTTTCGACCAGTGGGTTGAAAAAGCGAAGCAGTCTCCAAACACCATGTCTGACATGGCGGCGTTCGAAAAAGTGGCTGCACCAAGCGAATACAACAAGGTGGAGTACTTCTCTAATGTGAAACCAGATTTGTTCAAAGACGTTATTGGCAAATTTATGGATCACGGCAAGAGCATGGACATGACCCAGCCTGAAGGCGAGCACAGCGCGCACGAAGGTATGGAAGGCATGGACATGAGCCACGCGGAAACCGCTCACTAAGGGGCCGAGGAAGAAAATGTTCGGAAAATTGACACTGGATGCAGTGCCCTACCATGAACCGATTATCGTGGTTACGGTGGCTGCAATTATCATTGGTGGCGCGGCCTTACTGGCCCTGATCACTTACTTCGGTAAGTGGAGCTACCTGTGGAACGAGTGGCTGACTTCGGTTGACCACAAAAAACTCGGTATCATGTACTGCATCGTCGGTATCGTCATGTTAATTCGTGGCTTTGCGGATGCGATCATGATGCGTAGCCAGCAGGCACTCGCTTCTGCGGGTGAAGCCGGCTTCCTGCCACCGCACCACTACGATCAGATCTTTACCGCCCACGGCGTTATCATGATCTTCTTCGTGGCGATGCCGCTGGTTATCGGTCTGATGAACGTTGTCGTTCCGCTGCAAATCGGCGCGCGCGACGTGGCGTTCCCGTTCCTGAACAACCTGAGCTTCTGGTTCACGGTTGTCGGCGTTATCCTGGTTAACCTGTCACTGGGTGTGGGCGAATTCGCGCAGACCGGCTGGCTGGCTTACCCGCCGCTGTCAGGAATTGAGTACAGTCCAGGCGTTGGCGTCGACTACTGGATTTGGGCGCTTCAGCTCTCCGGTGTCGGTACTACCCTGACCGGTATCAACTTCTTCGTGACCATTATCAAGATGCGTGCCCCTGGCATGACCATGTTCAAGATGCCGGTATTTACCTGGGCATCTCTGTGCGCCAACATCCTGATTATTGCCTCCTTCCCAATTCTGACCGTCACCATCGCGCTGCTGACCCTGGACCGCTACCTGGGCACCCATTTCTTCACGAATGATATGGGTGGCAACATGATGATGTACATCAACCTGATTTGGGCCTGGGGTCACCCGGAAGTGTACATTCTGGTTCTGCCTGTGTTCGGTGTGTTCTCCGAAATCGCGGCAACCTTCTCGCGTAAACGTCTGTTTGGTTACACCTCTCTGGTGTGGGCAACCGTGTGTATTACCGTTCTGTCGTTCATCGTTTGGCTGCACCACTTCTTCACCATGGGTGCGGGCGCGAACGTAAACGCCTTCTTCGGTATTACCACCATGATTATCGCCATCCCTACCGGGGTGAAGATCTTCAACTGGCTGTTCACCATGTACCAGGGCCGCATCGTGTTCCACTCAGCGATGCTGTGGACTATCGGCTTCATCGTGACCTTCTCCGTAGGTGGGATGACCGGCGTACTGCTGGCGGTACCAGGTGCTGACTTCGTTCTGCACAACAGCCTGTTCCTGATTGCGCACTTCCATAACGTTATCATCGGTGGCGTGGTCTTCGGCTGCTTCGCTGGCGTAACCTACTGGTGGCCAAAAGCGTTCGGCTTCACGCTGAACGAAAAATGGGGTAAACGCGCGTTCTGGTTCTGGATCATCGGCTTCTTCGTAGCATTTATGCCGCTGTACGTGCTGGGCTTCATGGGTATGACCCGTCGTCTGAGCCAGCAGATCGATCCGCAGTTCCACCCAATGCTGATGGTTGCAGCGGGCGGCGCCGTGCTGATTGCCTGTGGTATCGCGTCTCAGCTGATTCAGTTCTACGTGTCTATTCGCGACCGCGACCAGAACCGTGACCTGACCGGTGACCCATGGGGTGGCCGTACGCTGGAGTGGGCAACCTCTTCTCCACCTCCTTTCTATAACTTTGCCATCGTGCCGCAGGTTCATGAACGCGACGCATTCTGGGAAATGAAAGAAAAAGGTGAAGCGTACAAGCAACCTGCTCATTACGAAGAGATCCACATGCCGAAAAACAGCGGTGCGGGCATTGTGATTGCCGCCTTCGCAACGGTATTTGGTTTCGCAATGATCTGGCACATCTGGTGGATGGCGATTGTTGGCTTCGCCGGCATCGTAATCAGCTGGATTGTGAAGAGCTTTGACGAGGACGTGGACTACTACGTACCAGTCCGTGAAGTTGAGAAGCTGGAAAACCAGCATTTCGACGAGATTTCTAAAGCGGGGCTGAAAAATGGCAACTGATACTCTGGCGCACTCAACTGCCCACGCGCATGAGCATGCGCACCACGATACAGGACCGACCAAAGTCTTCGGTTTCTGGATCTACCTGATGAGCGACTGCATTCTGTTCTGCTGTCTGTTCGCGACCTATGCCGTTCTGGTGAACGGCACGGCGGGCGGCCCGGCCGGCAAGGACATCTTTGAACTGCCGTTCGTTCTGGTTGAAACCGCACTGCTGTTATTCAGCTCCATCACCTACGGCATGGCGGCTATCGCCATGTACAAAAACAACAAGAGCCAGGTTGTGTCCTGGCTGGCGTTGACCTGGCTGTTTGGTGCTGGATTTATCGGGATGGAAATCTATGAATTCCATCACCTGATCATGGAAGGCTTCGGCCCGGATCGTAGTGGCTTCCTGTCCGCGTTCTTCGCGCTGGTTGGCACCCACGGTCTGCACGTGACCTCCGGTCTGATCTGGATGGCAGTACTGATGTTCCAGATTTCCCGTCGCGGCCTGACCAGTACTAACCGTACCCGTATCCTGTGCCTGAGCCTGTTCTGGCACTTCCTGGACGTGGTGTGGATCTGTGTGTTCTCTGTTGTATATCTGATGGGGGCGATGTAATGAGTCATTCAAACGATCATGGCGCTTCCCACGGTAGCGTAAAAACCTACATGACAGGTTTCATCCTGTCGATCATCCTGACGGTGATCCCGTTCTGGATGGTGATGAGCGGTTCTGCGTCTAAGCCGGTTATTCTGGGTGCAATCCTGGTGACCGCGGTGATTCAGATTCTGGTGCATCTGGTTTGCTTCCTGCACATGAACACCAAGTCCGATGAAGGCTGGAATATGACCGCCTTTATCTTTACCGTGATTATCATCGCTATCCTGGTAGTCGGTTCCATCTGGATTATGTGGAACCTCAACTACAACATGATGGTTCACTAAGAGCGGCGAGTATGTTTAAGCAATACCTGCAAGTAACGAAACCAGGCATCATCTTTGGCAACCTGATCTCCGTGATCGGAGGGTTCCTGCTGGCCTCTAAGGGCAGCATTGATTACACCCTCTTTATCTACACGCTGGTCGGTGTGTCACTGGTTGTTGCGTCCGGTTGTGTATTTAACAACTACATCGACATGGATATCGACAAGAAGATGGAAAGGACCAAAAATCGGGTGCTGGTGAAAGGCCTGATCGCCCCTTCCGTCTCGCTGGTGTACGCCACCTTGCTGGGTATTGCTGGCTTTATGCTGCTGTGGTTTGGTGCTAACCCGCTGGCCTGCTGGCTGGGGGTGATGGGGTTCGTGGTATATGTGGGCGTCTACAGCCTGTATATGAAACGCCACTCCGTCTACGGCACGCTGATTGGTTCTCTCTCCGGCGCTGCGCCGCCGGTGATTGGCTACTGCGCGGTCACGAACGAGTTCGACAGCGGTGCGCTGATCCTGCTGGCTATCTTTAGCCTGTGGCAGATGCCGCACTCCTATGCCATCGCGATTTTCCGCTTTAAGGATTATCAGGCAGCGAACATCCCGGTTCTGCCGGTCGTGAAGGGCATTTCAGTTGCCAAGAACCACATCACGCTGTACATCATCGCCTTTGCCGTGGCAACGCTGATGCTCTCTCTGGGTGGTTACGCCGGATACAAATATCTGGCGGTAGCGGCCGCGGTGAGCGTCTGGTGGCTCGGTATGGCACTGCGCGGTTACAAAGTGGAAGATGACAAAGTCTGGGCGCGCAAGCTGTTTGTGTTCTCGATTGTGGCCATCACCTCGCTGTCCGTGATGATGTCCGTGGACTTCATGGTGCCGGATTCACACAACCTGCTGACTTACGTCTGGTAAGCCAAAAAAGGTGAATAAAGGGGTGCTTCGGCACCCTTTTTTTTATTCACTGAATCTATTAATAACGCATGTAATATTTGTTAAATAACCCTTTATTTACCCCGCCCCTTCCCCGCACTACACTATGGCCTGCTTTTGAACTGAGGTGGTAATGAACGATTATAAAATGACGCCAGGCGAGCTACGCGCGACCTGGGGCTTAGGGACTGTCTTCTCGCTACGGATGCTTGGCATGTTTATGGTCCTGCCTGTTCTGACCACGTACGGTATGGCGCTGCAGGGGGCCAGCGAGGCGCTGATTGGGCTCGCGATCGGCATCTACGGCCTGGCGCAGGCGGTCTTCCAGATCCCCTTTGGCCTGCTCTCCGATCGTGTGGGGCGAAAGCCGCTAATCGTCGGTGGGCTGCTGGTCTTTGTGCTCGGAAGCGTGATTGCCGCCCTCTCCCACTCCATCTGGGGGATTATTCTTGGCCGCGCCCTGCAAGGGTCCGGCGCGATTGCCGCCGCGGTGATGGCGCTGCTGTCCGACTTAACCCGCGAGCAGAACCGCACCAAAGCGATGGCGTTCATCGGCGTGAGCTTTGGCGTGACGTTTGCGATTGCCATGGTGCTGGGCCCCATCATTACGCACACGTTGGGTCTGCACGCCCTGTTCTGGATGATTGCCGTGCTGGCAACCATCGGTATTGCCTTAACCCTGTGGGTCGTGCCGGACAGCAAGAACCACGTTCTGAACCGTGAATCCGGCATGGTAAAAGGCTGCTTCAGCAAAGTGATTGTCGAGCCGCGCCTGCTTAAGCTGAATTTTGGCATTATGTGCCTGCACATCCTGCTGATGTCGACCTTTGTCGCTCTGCCCGGCCAGCTTGCCGCAGCGGGTTTCCCGGCGGCTGAGCACTGGAAAATCTATCTGGTCACGATGCTGATTTCGTTTGTCTCCGTCGTGCCGTTCATCATCTACGCCGAAGTGAAGCGCAAAATGAAGCGCGTCTTCGTGGGCTGCGTGGCGGTCCTGCTGATTGCCGAAATTGTGCTCTGGGGTGCCGGTCCGCACTTCTGGGAACTGATTGCCGGCGTACAGCTGTTCTTCCTGGCCTTTAACCTGATGGAAGCGCTGCTGCCGTCGCTGATCAGCAAAGAGTCCCCCGCCGGATATAAAGGCACCGCGATGGGCATCTACTCCACCAGCCAGTTTCTCGGCGTGGCGATCGGCGGCTCGCTCGGCGGCTGGGTGGACGGCCTGTTTGATTCACAAACCGTGTTCCTCGCCGGTGCGCTATTGGCAACAGTCTGGCTGCTGGTCGCCAGCACCATGAAAGAGCCGCGCTACGTGAGCAGCCTGCGCGTAGAAATCCCGGATAATGTGGAAATCAGCGATGCGCTTAAGCAGCGTCTTGAAGCAAAAGAGGGTGTAACAGAGGTGCTCATTGTCCCGGAAGAGCGCAGCGCTTACGTCAAAATAGACAGTAAAATGACCAACCGCTTCGAAGTCGAGCAGGCGCTCAAAGCGTGAAAAAAAGCCCGGTTAAACCGGGCTTTTTTATATTAATCGCGGAAGTTTTTAAACTGGAACGGTTGCCCCAGATCGCCGCCGCGCACCAGCGCCATTACGGACTGGAGATCATCGCGGGACTTACCGGTCACGCGAATTTCTTCGCCCTGGATCTGCGCCTGCACCTTCAGCTTGCTGTCTTTAATGAGCTTAACGATCTTCTTCTGCACCGCGCTCTCGATGCCCTGCTTCAGCCTGGCTTCCACAAACCAGTTTTTACCGCTGTGCACAAACTCTTCCGGCACGTCCAGAGACGTCCCTTCGATACCGCGTTTTAACAGCTTGGCGCGCAGAATGTCGAGCAGCTGATTCACCTGGAAGTCAGACTCGCTCAGCACCTTAATGGTCTTATTTGCGTCGTTCAGCTCAAACGACGCCTCAACGCCGCGAAAATCGAAACGTGACTCAACTTCGCGGGTTGCGTTCTCAACGCCGTTGCGAACTTCCTGGATATCAACTTCGGAAACAATATCGAAAGATGGCATCTTTTCTTCTCCCTTCACTTTTGTTGCGTTGCATAATACCCGCTACGAGGCATAACTCAACAGAAGCTTAGCTGTATAATTAAGCTGTAACACCTGGCGCAGTTGCAGGTGAGGAGGAACAATGAAAATTACGGTGCTCGGATGCGGAGCGCTTGGTCAGCTGTGGCTGACCGCGCTGTGCAAGCACGGACATGAGGTTCAGGGCTGGCTGCGCGTGCCCCAGCCCTATTGCAGTGTAAACCTGATTGGTGAAGACGGAAGCATCTTTAACGAATCCCTCACCGCGAACGATCCTGACTTCCTGGCGCAAAGCGACCTTTTACTGGTGACGCTCAAAGCGTGGCAGGTCTCAGACGCGGTAAAAACGCTGGCCGCGCAGCTCCCCCCCACTTCGCCCATACTACTGCTGCATAACGGCATGGGGACGCTTGATGAGCTGAAAAACGTCCCGCAGCCCCTGCTGATGGCGACGACCACGCACGCTGCACGTCGCGACGGCAACATCATCGTGCATGTCGCCAGCGGCGTGACGCACATCGGGCCCGCCAGAACTCAGGATGGAGATTACAGCTATCTTGCCGATGTGCTGCAGAAGGTGCTGCCGGACGTCGCCTGGCACAACAACATCCTCCCTCAGCTGTGGCGCAAGCTGGCGGTAAACTGCGTAATCAATCCGCTGACGGCGCTGTGGAACTGCCCGAACGGAGAACTGAAAAATCATCCGCAGGACGTTGCCATGCTGTGTGCGGAAGTCGCGGCGGTCGTTGAGCGGGAAGGCCTGCATACCTCGGCCGACGATTTGCGCTGCTATGTCGAGCAGGTCATTGAGAGCACGGCAGAAAACATCTCCTCGATGCTGCAGGATGTTCGGGCATTACGCCACACGGAGATCGACTACATCACCGGCTATCTGTTACAACGCGCCCGCGCGCACGGTATAGCCGTGCCGGAAAACGCCCGTCTGTATGACCTGGTTAAACGTAAGGAGAGTGAATATGAGCGCGTCAGCACTGATCTGCCTCGCCCCTGGTAGCGAAGAGATTGAAGCGGTCACCACCATTGATTTGATGGTGCGCGGCGGCATTAAGGTCACCACCGCCAGCGTCGCCAGCGACGGTAATCTGGCAATCACCTGCTCGCGCGGGGTGAAAATCCTTGCGGATGCTCCCCTTGTTCAGGTGGCTGACGGCGATTACGACATCATCGTTCTGCCCGGCGGCTTAAAAGGCGCGGAATGTTTTCGCGACAGTCCGCTGCTGGTCGAGACCGTGCGTCAGTTTCATTTATCCGGCCGCATCGTCGCGGCAATCTGTGCCGCCGCCGGAACGGTTCTGATTCCGCACGATATCTTCCCCATCGGCAACATGACCGGTTTCCCGGGGCTCAAGGATACGATCCCGGAAGAGCACTGGGTTGATAAACGCGTCGTCTGGGATCCGCGCGTCAACCTGCTGACCAGCCAGGGGCCAGGCACCGCGATTGATTTTGGCTTAAAGATTATTGACCTGCTGGTCGGGCGCGAGAAAGCGTACGAAGTAGCGTCATCGCTGGTGATGCCGGCGGGAATTTATAATTATTACGAATAGGTGTTCTCCCTCACCCTGTGGGAGAGGGGCGGAGGCAACAGGTCGCCCCCGCCCTGCAATAAACTACGGGCGATACACCTTCACATTCGCAAAGCCCTGCTCGCGCAGATACAGCGCCTGCAGGCGGCTCATCACCCCACGCTCACACCACAGCAGATAGGTTTTGCTCTGGTCGAGGTCGCCAAATTTGGTGCTCAGCTTGTAGAACGGCAGAGAAACCACTTCGACGCCTTCAACCTGCAGCGGCTTGTCATCCTGCTCATCAATGGAGCGAATATCCAGAATTGCATCGTTAGCGCCGAAACCGCTCACGGTTTCAACTTCTACGACTTCCTGCTCGGTCTGCTGGGCAATCTCGCGGATGTCGATGTTGGAGGCTTCCTCCACCACTTTTTCCAGAATGCTGAAATCGAAGTTCTCTTCTTCCGCTTCGATCTTCGCCTTCACCGCCTTCACCGTTGGGCTTTTTGAGATCACGCCGCAGTATTCCGGCATGGTACGGGCAAAATCTTCGGTACCGATTTCGCGCGCCAGATCGATGATGTGCTCTTTGTCGTGGGAGATCAGCGGACGCAGGATCAGCGTATCAGACACGTTGTCGATAAGACGCAGGTTGGTCAGCGTCTGGCTGGATACCTGGCCCAGCGCTTCACCGGTGACCAGCGCCTGCACGCCGTAGCGCTCGGCCACTTTGGACGCCGCACGCACCATCATGCGCTTCAGCACCACGCCCATCTGGCCGTCGTCCACTTTTTCGAGGATTTCGCCGACCACAGGTTCGAAGTTGATCGCCACGAAACGCACGCGGTGGGAGCTGCCGAAGCGGTTCCACAGGTAATGCGCGACCTGACGAACGCCGATTTCGTGCGCCGCGCCGCCCAGGTTGAAGAAGCAGTAGTGCACGCGGCATCCGCGACGCATCAGCATATAGCTGGAAACGCCGGAGTCGAAGCCGCCGGAGATCAGGGACAATACGTCTTCCTGGGTGCCAATCGGGAAGCCGCCGATACCTTCATAGCGCCCTTTCACCAGCAGCAGGCGATCGTTTTCGATCTCCAGGTTCACGGTCACGTCCGGGTTGGTCAGACGAACGCGCGCCGTTTCAACGTGCTGGTTCAAACCGCCGCCGACGTAACGTTCCACTTCAATAGAGCTGAACTCGTGCTTGCCGCGACGCTTCACGCGCACGCAGAAGGTTTTGCCTTCGATCTGATCGCGGTACTGGACCAGCGCTTTCTCGAAGATGTCGTGCATATCGCTGAACGGAACATCTTCCACTTCCAGGATATGGTGGATCCCAGGAATACGGGTCAGCGCGTCGCGAATATCCTGACGTTTGTTTTCGTCTTTCGCACGGACCTCAACGTGGTCCCAGTGGCGCACCACGGCGAGAGTTTCGTCGTAGTGCTTTAATACGTTACGAATGTTCCCAGTGAGAATTTTAATAAAGCGCAAACGCACAGATTGGCTTTTGATGGTGATTTCAGGGAACAATTTAATGATAAACTTCATGGCGGCAATGTTTCTTAGGCAAGCGTATTAAGGCTTGTAATGGAAAAGAGTACAGCAGCCCACACCCGTGGCTGCATCCAGGCGCGCAAGTATACCACCATCGCGCCGCTCCTGTGCACATTGCGCGTTATTTGATAATTGCCCTGAGTCCGTTACCATGTCGGGGCTGAGAATATAAGAGTCAATTCACTATGCCGAAGAAGAACGACGCACCGGCCAGTTTCGAAACTGCGCTGAGTGAACTGGAGCAAATCGTTACCCGTCTTGAGAGCGGCGATCTCCCGCTGGAAGAGGCGCTCAACGAATTCGAGCGTGGCGTGCAGCTGGCGCGCCAGGGGCAGGTCAAACTGCAGCAGGCCGAACAGCGCGTGCAGATCCTGCTTTCCGACAGCGAAGACGCGAAAACCACGCCTTTCACACCGGACGCCGAGTAAATGGATTTTGCCAACGAGCTTCAGGCGCGTGTCGTACGCGCCAACGACGCCCTGCGCCGTTTTATTGCGCCACAGCCTTTTCAGAACACTCCACTGGTTGAAGCCATGCACTATGGCGCACTCTTGGGTGGAAAGCGCCTGCGCCCGTTCCTGGTGTACGCCACAGGCAATATGTTTGGCATCAGCGATAACACGCTGGACGCCCCGGCAGCCGCCGTCGAGTGCATCCACGCCTACTCGCTGATCCACGACGATCTCCCGGCCATGGACGACGACGATTTGCGTCGGGGTCAACCCACCTGCCATATCAAGTTTGGCGAGGCGAATGCCATTCTGGCGGGTGATGCCCTGCAAACGCTGGCATTCTCGATTTTGAGCGATGCGCCGATGGCGGAAGTGGCCGACCGCGACCGCCTGGCGATGATCTCCGAGCTGGCAATGGCCAGCGGCGTGGCCGGCATGTGCGGCGGACAGGCGCTGGATCTGGAAGCGGAAGGACGTCAGGTTAATCTGGAACAGCTGGAGCGTATTCACCGCCATAAAACCGGGGCGTTGATTCGTTCCGCCGTTCGCCTGGGTGCGCTGAGCGCGGGTGAACAAGGGCGCAAAGCCCTGCCGATTCTGGACAGATACGCAGAAAGTATCGGTCTGGCATTCCAGGTTCAGGATGACATTCTGGATGTGGTGGGCGATACTGCAACATTGGGTAAACGTCAGGGTGCGGACCAGCAGCTTGGCAAAAGTACCTACCCCGCCCTGCTGGGCCTTGAGCAAGCCCAACGTAAAGCCCGGGATCTGATTGACGACGCCCGCCAGTCGCTAAATGAACTGGCCGCGCAATCGCTGGATACCTCGGCACTGGAAGCGCTAGCGGACTATATAATCCAGCGTGATAAATAAACTATATATCTCGATGAGCCTTTGATGAGTTTTGATATTGCCAAATACCCGACACTGGCGTTAGTTGACTCCACCCAGGAGCTACGCCTGTTGCCGAAAGAGAGCCTGCCGAAGCTGTGCGACGAGCTGCGTCGCTACCTGCTCGACAGCGTAAGCCGCTCCAGCGGCCATTTCGCCTCCGGGCTTGGCACGGTTGAGCTGACCGTGGCGCTGCACTACGTCTATAACACGCCTTTCGATCAGCTCATCTGGGACGTGGGCCACCAGGCTTATCCGCACAAAATTCTGACCGGACGTCGCGATAAAATTGGCACCATTCGTCAGAAAGGCGGCCTGCACCCGTTCCCGTGGCGCGGTGAGAGCGAGTACGACGTGCTGAGCGTCGGCCACTCTTCCACCTCCATTTCTGCGGGCATCGGGATTGCCGTTGCCGCCGAGAAAGAGAACAAGCAGCGCCGCACCGTCTGCGTGATTGGCGACGGCGCCATCACCGCAGGGATGGCCTTCGAAGCCATGAACCACGCGGGCGACATCAAGCCGGACATGCTGGTTATCCTTAACGATAACGAAATGTCGATTTCCGAGAACGTCGGCGCGCTGAACAACCATCTGGCCCAGCTGCTCTCCGGCAAGCTTTACTCCTCGCTGCGCGAAGGCGGCAAGAAAGTCTTCTCCGGCGTACCGCCGATTAAAGAGCTGCTCAAGCGTACCGAAGAACACATCAAAGGCATGGTCGTGCCGGGCACCCTGTTTGAAGAGCTGGGCTTTAACTATATTGGCCCGGTTGACGGTCACGACGTGCTGGGCCTGGTGACCACGCTCAAGAACATGCGCGACCTGAAAGGCCCGCAGTTCCTGCACATCATGACCAAAAAAGGGCGCGGTTACGAACCGGCGGAAAAAGATCCGATCACCTTCCACGCGGTACCGAAATTTGACCCGTCGAGCGGCTGTCTGCCAAAAAGCAGCGGCGGCATGCCGAGCTATTCAAAAATCTTCGGCGACTGGCTATGCGAAACCGCAGCCAAAGACAACAAGCTGATGGCTGTGACGCCTGCCATGCGTGAAGGCTCCGGCATGGTGGAGTTCTCCAGAAAATACCCTGACCAGTATTTTGACGTTGCCATTGCCGAGCAGCATGCGGTTACGTTTGCAGCGGGCCTGGCCATTGGCGGCTACAAGCCGGTTGTCGCTATCTATTCCACCTTCCTGCAGCGCGCCTACGATCAGGTGATCCACGACGTGGCGATTCAGAAGCTGCCGGTACTGTTTGCTATCGATCGTGCGGGCATCGTCGGTGCCGACGGCCAGACGCACCAGGGCGCGTTTGATCTGTCGTTCCTGCGCTGTATTCCGGATATGGTTGTCATGACGCCAAGTGACGAGAACGAATGTCGTCAGATGCTGTTTACCGGCTACCACTATCAGGATGGCCCAAGCGCCGTTCGCTACCCGCGCGGCAATGCGGTGGGCGTTGAGCTTCAGCCGCTGGAAAAACTGCCGATCGGTAAAGGTCTGGTGAAGCGTCGCGGTGAAAAAGTGGCGATCCTGAACTTCGGCACGCTGATGCCAGAGGCGGCTAAAGCGGCTGAAGCGTTGAATGCCACCCTGGTGGACATGCGCTTTGTGAAGCCGCTCGACGACTCTCTGATCCTGAGTATGGCTGAGACGCATGACGTGCTGGTCACGCTGGAAGAAAACGCCATCATGGGCGGCGCGGGCAGCGGCGTGAACGAGGTACTGATGGCGAACCGTAAAGCCGTGCCGGTGCTGAACCTCGGCCTGCCGGACCATTTCATCCCGCAAGGTACCCAGGACGAAGCCCGCGCGGCGATTGGCCTGGACGCTGCCGGTATCGAAGCTAAAATCCGCGCCTGGCTGGACTGAACCCTCCCCTTTTCCGCTCCTGCTATGCTTAAACGTATTGTTTAAACAGCAGGAGCGGACCGTGCAATACACAACATTAGGAAAAACAGACCTTAAGGTTTCCCGACTTTGTCTGGGATGCATGACCTTTGGCGAGCCCGATCGAGGAAACCACGCCTGGACGCTGCCGGAAGAGAGCAGCCGTCCGATTATCAAACGCGCCATCGAGGGCGGCATTAACTTCTTTGACACCGCCAACAGCTATTCCGACGGCAGCAGCGAGGAGATTGTCGGCCGCGCCCTGCGTGATTTTGCCCGTCGGGAAGACATCGTGGTTGCCACCAAGGTGTACTATCCAGTGGGCGACCTGGCTCAGGGACTTTCTCGCGCGCAGATCCTGCGTTCCATTGATGATAGCCTCAGGCGTCTGAACATGGATTACGTCGACCTGCTGCAAATTCACCGCTGGGATTACAACACGCCCATTGAGGAGACGCTGGAAGCACTCAACGACGTCGTCAAAGCCGGTAAAGCGCGCTATATCGGCGCGTCGTCTATGCATGCCTCACAGTTTGCTCATGCGCTGGATCTGCAGGCGCAGCACGGCTGGGCGCGCTTCGTCACCATGCAGGACCACTACAATCTGATCTATCGTGAAGAAGAACGTGAGATGCTGCCGCTGTGCCATCAGGAGGGCGTGGCGGTGATCCCGTGGAGCCCGCTCGCGCGCGGCCGCCTGACCCGTCCGTGGGGAGAAACCACGGCCCGTCTGGTCTCGGATGAAGTGGGAAAAAATCTCTACGAAGGAACAGAGGCCAGCGATGCCCTGATCGCTGAACGCTTAGCCGGAATTGCCGACGATACCGGTGCAACTCGTGCCCAGATAGCGCTGGCGTGGCTGCTGGGCAAGCGCGGGGTCGCGGCACCGATTATTGGAACATCGCGGGAAGAACAGCTGGATGAGCTGCTGAATGCGGTGGATATCACGCTGACGCCGGAGCAGATTGCCGAGCTGGAGACGCCGTATCAGCAGCATCCGGTGGTGGGGTTTAAGTAAGCTCTTACCATCTAATCCGTAGGCCGGGTAAGGCGAAGCCGCCACCCGGCAATACAGAGCGCACAACATCACGCGAAGTGATCGTACCCTTTCCAGTCCAGCGTAACGGGCGCGCCGTCTTTCACAAACTTCAGCCCTTCGCTCTCCGGCATGATCTGACCGATGCAGGTGAATTTCGCGCCGAGATGCGCTAACGCCACGTCCAGCGTTCCACGGTTGAGCTCAGGCACCGTGAAGCACAACTCATAGTCTTCACCACCGGAGAGCGCCCAGCGCAGGGCCTGCTCAGGCTCCACATGGCGAAGCAACTGCTCAGACAGCGGGAAGAGATCCAGGTCAACGCGCGCACCTACGCCGCTGGCCTTCAGGATATGGCCGAGATCGGAGATCAGCCCGTCAGAGAGATCGATAGCCGAGCTTGCCCGTTCGCGCAGCGCCTGGCCGTGCAAAATACGCGGCGTTGGCCGCAGGTGGCGTTTCACCAGATACGCCGCATCGTCAGCATCTTCAACCGTTAAACGATTTTGAAGGATCGCCAGCCCTGCCGCGCTATCGCCCGGCGTACCGGTCACGTAGATCCAGTCGCCGGGTTTTGCGCCTGAACGCTTCAGCGCGCGGCCAAGCGGCACATAGCCGTGGATCGCCAGCGTCATCGACAGCGGCCCGGCAGTCGTGTCGCCGCCAATCAGCTGCATATCGTAATAGCTAAGCTGCTCAAAAAGCGCATCGCTAAAGGCTTCCAGCCAGGCTTCATCTACCTCTGGCAGCGTCAGAGCCAGCGTTAGCCACGCGGGATCGGCCCCCATCGCCGCCAGATCGCTGACGTTAACCGCAAGAGCTTTATAAGCCAGATCGGCAGGATCGATATCCGGTAAGAAATGACGGCCGCACACCAGAGTGTCGGTGCTGATTGCCAGCGTCTGTTTTTCGGGAATATTGAGAAGTGCACAGTCATCGCCAATGCCGGTTTCAACATCAAGACGAGAGGTTCTGACACGGTCGAAATAACGGGCAATCAGGGAGAATTCGCCGCATGCCATACGTTATGCCTCAGCAAATAAAAGAAAAAACCGGAGCCGCACTGCCCGTCAGGCAATGCAGGACTCCGGTTTGCGGATCACTTTTTGTGGGGACGGATCGCAGGTGCTGCTTTATCAAGTACGCCGTTTACAAACTTGTGGCTGTCTTCAGCGCCGAAGGTTTTCGCCAGCTCGATCGCTTCGTTGATGGCCACTTTATACGGCACATCATCACGTTTAGACAGCTCAAACAGCGCGATACGCAACACTGCTTTTTCCACCTGACCCAGCTCGTCGAGCAGACGGGACAGGTATGGCTTCATCAGGCCATCGAGATACGCGCTATTAGTCGCCACTCCCGACAGCAGTTCACGGAAGTACAGAACGTCAACGTCTTTCACGTCCTGTTCTGACAGGAACTGGTATTCAACATCAGAGATGTCGTTCTGGGACAACTGCCAGGAGTAAAGTGCCTGGACGGCACATTCACGGGCGCGGCGACGAGCAGCAGGTTTCACGGAATTCCCCTTACAAAAAAATCAGGCCTTGATGGCTTTCAATACATTGATCATTTCAAGCGCGGTCAGTGCAGCTTCTGCACCTTTGTTACCGGCTTTGGTGCCAGCACGTTCGATGGCTTGTTCAATACTTTCGGTGGTCAGCACGCCGAACGCGACAGGAATTTCAGCATCCTGCGCAACGTGTGCCAGACCGTTGCTTGCACCGCCCGCAACGTATTCGAAGTGCGCAGTGCCGCCACGAATAACGGTACCCAGCGCAATCACCGCGTCGTATTTACCGGTTTTCGCCAGCGCGCCCGCCGCCAGTGGCAGTTCGTAAGCGCCTGGAACCCAAACAACGGTAATGTTGTCATCTTTAACCTGGCCGATGCGTTTCAGGGCGTCAATCGCACCTTCCAGCAGGCTGTCGTTGATGAAGTTGTTGAAACGCGCAATGGTGATGGCGACGCGAGCGTCCGGGGTAGCTACAGCAGCTTCAATAATGTTCATACTCTTCCTTTACGGGTTCATTTGGCCCCGCAGGGGGGCGGATTTTATCATAATACTTTGCGCACTGCTTCCCTATTTCAGGAGCAATTACGCTGTCGTTAAGTGGAGGCAGACATCCGGGCCTACCGGACGAATCTCGCTAAATTTGAGTTGCGGTGCGTCGGCCAGTTTTTCAAGGCCGGGCAGCACAAACAGGCCGCGCGCGTCGTGACCTAACAGTTTAGGCGCAACGTAAACAATCAGCTCATCCACCAGCCCGGCCTGTAAAAGCGCACCGGCGAGCGTTGGCCCCGCTTCAACCCAGATGCTGTTCACCTGCTGCTTGCCGAGCAGCATCATCAGCACCACCAGATCCAGATGACCGTTATGCTCCGGCACCATAATACTGCGCACGCCTTCCGGCCATTCGCGCGTATCTTCTCTGGTGCGGGCAATCCAGGTTTCACCCGGCTGCTGGACAATACGCTGCTCCGGCGTCACGCGGTTCTGGCTATCAATGATAATACGCAGCGGCTGACGCAGGTTCTCCTGCGGGTACAGCGCCTGAGTATCGGCATTCAGCTCGTCCCAGCGCACGGTCATGGCCGGATCGTCAGCCAGAACGGTTTCACTGCTGGTGAGAATAGCATGGCTTTGCGCGCGCAGACGTTGCACATCGCGCCTTGCCTGCGGCGAGGTGATCCACTGGCTTTCGCCGTTTGCCATCGCCGTACGACCGTCCAGCGAGGCGCCCAGCTTAAGCTGAATATACGGGAACCCCGTGCGCATGCGCTTCAGAAAGCCTTTGTTGATCGCTTCCGCGTCCTGCATCATCAGCCCATGGCTGACGTCAATGCCTTCCTGCTGCAGGCGATACAGACCGCGTCCGGCAACCTGCGGATTCGGGTCCTGCATCGAGGCGACCACGCGTGAAACACCCGCCGCGATCAGCGCTTCACAGCACGGCGGCGTACGCCCGTAATGGCTGCAGGGCTCCAGCGTGACGTAGGCTGTGGCACCGCGCGCCTTCTCACCGGCCATGCGCAACGCATGGACCTCGGCATGCGGCTCGCCGGCACGATAGTGAAATCCCTCCCCTACGATCTCGCCATCTTTAACGATAACGCACCCGACGTTCGGGTTGGGATGGGTAGTAAAACGGCCGCGCTGCGCCAGCTTCATGGCTCGCGCCATGTAGATCTCATCCTGCATGAGCTTAATCCTGTAAGCGGGCGATCTCTTCGCCAAACTCTTTGATGTCTTCGAAGCTGCGGTAGACCGAGGCGAAGCGGATATAGGCGACCTTATCAAGCTTTTTCAGCTGCTCCATCACAAGGTTGCCGATCATTTTGCTCGGCACTTCACGCTCACCCAAACCACGAAGGTAAGATTTTATGTGGTTTAACGCCATCTCAACGTCATCCGCGCTGACAGGGCGTTTTTCCAGGGCCTTCAGCATCCCGCTGCGCAGTTTCTCTTCGTTAAACGGCTCGCGCACGTCGTTGCTTTTTACCACGCGCGGCATTACCAGCTCTGCAACCTCAAAGGTCGTGAAACGCTCGTTGCACACCAGACACTGCCGACGACGGCGTACGGATGACCCTTCGCCCACAAGACGAGAGTCGATGACTTTGGTATCCACAGCGGAGCAGAATGGGCAATGCATACGGTATCCCTGTTATGTGGTTAACTAATTTTCATTTTACCCTGATCTGGCCTGACAACAAAGGAAGAGCTTTTTGAGACAAAGGATCTATGTCTGACACGTTGAGGCTGGCTACCATTAAGGCGATCCGTTATTTCAAGGAAATAAACGCAATGACAAGACGTTACCTGAAGATTTTGCTGGTGGGGAGCCTCTTCACCCTTAGCGCCTGTGCACAGCAAACCGAAGTTCGCCAGATGAAACAAAGCGTCAACACGCTCAATACGGCGATGGACAAACTGAATAAAGAAACGGTGAAGATCACCCAACAAAACGCGCTGAACGCAAAATCCAGCAGCGGGGTGTATCTGCTGCCTGGTGCCAATACGCCTGCGCGGCTCAACAGCCAGATTGGCACGCTTAAAATGTCACTGGTGAACGTTGCGGCGAATGCAGATGGTACTCGCGGAACATTACGGATCCAGGGAGAATCCAACGATCCACTTCCGGCCTTCAGTGGCACCGTCGAGTGGGGCCAGATCCAGGGCACAACCGAGAGCTATCAGGAAGTGAATGTGAAGAACCAGTTGTTCACTGCTCCCGCGAGTATACTGGCGCCCAGCGATGTTGATATCCCGCTTCAGCTGAGTGGACTCACGCCAGATCAATTAGGTTTTATCCGCATCCACGATATCCAGCCCGCCGCGCAGTAACCCCTCCTTCAGCGGAGTGCAATGTCACTCCGCTAACATTTACATTTCGTATGGATTGGCAACATAAATGATTGCCGCTACAATCCCGGCCGTTTAAAGTACGCAAACGTGAACGCAATCGATTACGCGTGTGAGAGATATGTGAAACAACACATATTTTTGTGAGCAGGGATTCCTATAATAGGCACCGCAGAAACACGAAATATTTAGAAACGCAATTCGCGCATTTTTCACTCCCGGAAGGGAATTTCAATCAGTGGCATGATTATGAAAAAAACATTACTTGCAGCCGGCGCTGTGCTGGCACTTTCCTCCTCTTTCACTGTTAACGCAGCGGAAAACGATAAACCACAATATCTCTCCGACTGGTGGCACCAGAGCGTTAACGTCGTGGGCAGCTACCACACCCGTTTCGGACCACAGATCCGCAACGATACCTACCTGGAGTACGAAGCGTTCGCCAAGAAAGACTGGTTTGATTTCTACGGCTATATGGATGCACCGGTATTCTTCGGCGGTAACACCGACGCGAAAGGTATCTGGAACCACGGTTCCCCACTGTTCATGGAAATTGAACCACGCTTCTCTATTGATAAACTGACCGGTACCAGCCTGGCGTTTGGTCCGTTCAAAGAGTGGTACTTCGCGAACAACTACATCTACGACATGGGCCGCAATAAGTCTGGTCGCCAGAGCACCTGGTACATGGGTCTGGGTACGGACATCGATACCGGCCTGCCAATGAGCCTGTCTCTGAACGTGTATGCTAAGTACCAGTGGCAGAACTACGGCGCCGCGAACGAAAACGAGTGGGATGGCTACCGTTTCAAAGTGAAATACTTTGTGCCAATTACCCAGCTGTGGGGCGGTAACCTGAGCTATATCGGCTTCACCAACTTTGATTGGGGTTCAGATCTGGGCGACAACGACTTCCGCGACCTGAACGGTAAGAAAGCGCGCACCAACGACTCCATCGCCTCCAGCCACATCCTGGCGCTGAACTACGATCACTGGCACTACTCTGTTGTTGCGCGTTACTGGCACAACGGTGGTCAGTGGAACGACGACGCGAGCCTGAACTTCGGCAACGGCGACTTCAGCGTTCGCTCTACCGGCTGGGGTGGTTACCTGGTTGTGGGTTATAACTTCTAACCTGTGCGGGACTGTGCGGGCTGCTGCCCTCACCCTGCCCCTCTCCCACAGGGAGAGGGAACAAATACTAAAAACGGCAACATACGTTGCCGTTTTGCTTTTACCTCGCCGCCAGGCTTTTTACTGCTTAACCTTCCGCAAAAAATCCGCCAGAGACCTGTCCGCACTCTCGCTAAACCGCCTCTCCGTCTGCACAATATTGAGACATCGGTCGAGCCGGAAACAGCGATAGTCATCGCGCCGTTCGCACCACGCCGCCAGCAGCCAACGCTCCCCCCAGAAGAACAATCCTAACGGCTGAACCTCACGCTGTGAGAGTTGCCCAACTTCGTCGCGGTAATGCAACGCCAGCACACGCTGAGCGGAAATTGCCTGATGAATCATGTCAAAATCGCTACGGGAGTGGCTTTGCATGCAAAAATCCGGGGCGTAGATCCGCGTCTGCTCCGCCTTTCGACGACTCTCCTCGGGCAGGATAGCCAGCACCTTCTCCTGAGCCGACTCCAGCTCGCGCGACAGCGATTCCCCTCCCCAAGTTTTGAGCAGGCGAATCGCGACGATCAGCGCCTCTGACTCCTTATTTGTCAGCATCAGCGGCGGCAGGTCAAATCCCGACATCAGCCGATATCCGCTCCCCGCCTCACCTTCCACCGGCACGCCGGAAAGCGACAGGTCGCGGATATCGCGGTAGACCGTGCGCTCGGATACGCCAAGCCGGTCCGCCAGATGCGCTGCCGTTGTCAGACGCCTGCCCCGCAGGATCTGCACAATCTGAAACAAACGGTCAGCGCGTCGGGTCATATCTTATTCCGCTCTCAGGCAGGTTGATGGAGGCCGACGCGGTTACCCTCGCTGTCGGTAAACAATGCGATAGTGCCAATGCCATGCGGCAGTTCCAGCGGGCCAAACACGCACTCGCCGCCCGCAGAGGCGATGCGATCGAGCGTGGCCGCCAGATTGTCAGTATGCAGGTAAATAATAGCGCCCTGCAAAGACGGTGTAACGCCGTCAAATTTTGCCAGCGCCCCGCCTGTACCCGGATCCTCATGCGGGAAAACGGCCAGCTCCGCGCAGTCCATTTTCTCGCGACGCAGCGCGAGCTGCATCACCGGCTCATAAAATTTGATGGCGCGATCCATATCCGCGACCGGAATTTCAAACCAGTTAATGACGCTTTTCATACATCCTCCTGACTGTTGTTTGGGTTCAGAAGGAGTCTACGAGAGGGCTCCTGACAGCATACTGTCAGGAGTGTTTGTCAGGAACAGATAAAAAAAATCCCGGTCAACCGACCGGGATTTCGATAACGCGCTAAACGTCGCCTTACGGTAGAATGGACGGCTGATCCGCCCCTTCTTTCTCGACTTTCTGCTGGAGCAGGTGCTCGCGCTTCATGCCGAGTTTCAGTGCCAGAGCGGACGCGACGTAGATAGACGACGCCGTACCGATGGTGACACCGATCAGCATGGTCAGCGAGAAGCCTTCCAGTACCGGACCACCGAAGAGGAACAGCATCAGGATCACCATCAGGGTGGTACCGGATGTGATCAGGGTACGGTGCAGCGTCTGGGTCAACGACACGTTAAAGATTTCGTACGGCGTACCGCGACGGATCTTACGGAAGTTTTCACGGATACGGTCAGATACCACGATACTGTCGTTCAGTGAGTAACCGATAACGGACATCAGGGATGCCACAATCGTCAGGTCAATCTCAATGTGGAACAGCGACAGTATGCCCATGGTGATCACCACGTCGTGCGCCAGAGCGATAACCACACCGGCCGCCAGTCGCCACTCAAAGCGGAAACCGACGTATACCAGAATGGAGATCAGCGCCACCAGCAGCGCCATCGCACCGGTCTGCGCCAGATCAGCACCCACGCTTGGGCCGACGAACTCAATACGCTTGACCGCCGCGTTCTGGCTGGTTGTTTCGTTAATCACGCTAACAACCTTGCTGCCCAGCTCCTGGCTGCCGTTGGCATCGTGCACCGGTGGCATACGCACCATGATGTCACGGCTGCTGCCGAAGTTCTGCAGCAGCGGCTCTTCAAAGCCCGCTTTCTGCAGAGACAGACGCATCTGGTCCATATCGACCGGCTTTTCCAGGGAGATCTCGATGACCGTACCGCCGGTGAAATCCAGACCCCAGTTAAAGCCTTTCACGCTCATAATGCCGATGGACAGAATCAGCAGGAAACCTGAAATGCCGAAGGCCCAGTAGTCCCAGCGCATAAAGTCCCAGACTTTACGGCCGTGGTTCAATTGTTCAACAGTATATTCCTGTGCCACAACGCACTCCTCAGATAGACAGCTTTTTGACGCGCTTGCCGCCGTACAGCAGGTTCACGATGGCACGGGTGCCGACAATAGCGGTAAACATTGACGTTGCGACACCGATACCGGTTGTAATCGCAAAGCCTTTGATCGCACCAGTCCCCACTGCATACAGGATAAGAACCTTAATCAGTGTTGTTACGTTCGCATCGAAGATGGAGCTGAACGCGCCTTTATAGCCTTCGTCAATCGCCTGCTGAATAGAGCGACCGTTACTCAACTCTTCTTTGATACGTTCGTTAATCAGTACGTTGGCGTCGACCGCCACCGCAAGAGTAAGAACGATACCCGCAATCCCAGGCATGGTCAGCGTCGCCCCCGGCAGCAGGGACATAATCCCGATGATCAGCACCAGGTTGGCAATCAGCGCGGAGGTCGCAATCAGACCAAACTTCTTGTAGAAGAAGATCATGAAGAGGATAGAGACCACCAGACCGGCCAGACACGCTTCCAGACCCTGCTGAATGTTTTGCATACCCAGAGTTGGACCAATGGTACGTTCTTCAACAATCTGAATTGGCGCAATCAGCGCACCGGCACGCAGCAGCAGGGAGAGCTGACGCGCTTCGTTCGGGTTGTTGATACCGGTGATACGGAAGCTGTTACCCAGACGAGACTGGATATTGGCGATGTTAATCACCTCTTCCTCTTTCACCAGCACCGCACGACCATTTGCATCTTTCTTACCGCTGTCTTTGTACTCCACGAAAAGGGTCGCCATCGGTTTACCGATGTTGTCCTTGGTGAAGTTAGACATGATGTTACCACCCGCGCTATCCAGCGAGATGTTAACCTGCGGCTGGTTGTATTCGTCCTGGCTCGACGTGGAGTCGGTGATGTGGTCACCGGTCAGAATCACGCGTTTGTACAGCACTACTGGCTGACCTTCGCGGGTCTGTTTTACTTCGGAGTCACCCGGAATACGCCCTGCGGCAGCAGCGGACTGATCGACGTTGGAGTTCACCAGACGGAATTCCAGGGTTGCGGTCGCACCCAGAATCTCTTTCGCACGCGCGGTATCCTGGATACCCGGCAGTTCAACCACGATACGGTCAGCACCCTGACGCTGTACCAGCGGCTCAGCCACGCCCAGCTGGTTTACACGGTTACGCAGAATGTTGATGTTCTGCTGAACGGCATATTCACGCGCTTCTTTCAGACGCGCATCGGTCATCACCGCGCGCAGCTGGTTGCTGCCCTGAGAGGTGATTACCAGGTCACGGTGACGTTGGGTCAGATAATCTACAGCCTGATCGCGCGCCGCGCTGTCGCGGAACGTGATGCTCATGCCGTAGTTATCTTCTTTACGCACGGTGGTATAAGCGATGCCTTTATCACGCAGATCGCTGCGCAGGCTGTCAATATTCTGTTCCTGCAGCTTGCCAAGCGCGGTATCCATATCCACTTCCATCAGGAAGTGAACGCCGCCACGCAGGTCAAGGCCGAGTTTCATTGGCTCTGCTTTCATCGCAGCCAGCCAACGCGGGGTTGCAGGGGCAAGGTTAAGCGCCACGACGTATTTGTCACCCAGCACGCCCATCAGCGCTTCGCGAGCGCGGAGCTGCGTGTCGGTGGTGTCGAAGCGAGCAAGAATTGCACCCTCTTCCAGAGCCACAGACTTAGCGGTAATTTTTTCTTCTTGTAACGTTTTCTGGACCTGGATCAGCGTTTGCTCACTGGCGGCGACACCGCGCGCGCCAGTGATTTGAACAGCCGGATCCTCACCATACAGGTTGGGAAGCGCGTACAGCAGGCCGACGAGAATCACGACGACCAGCATGATGTACTTCCACAAAGGATAACGGTTTAACACGGCAGTTCCCTTTGGGAAAAGTTGGGATTACAGCGCCTTCATGGTGCCTTTCGGCAGAACGGCAGCTACGAAGTCACGTTTGATGACCACTTCAGTGGTGTCGTTCAGGGCGATAGCAATGTAGCCATTTTCAGCCACTTTGGTTACGCGACCCACCAGACCACCGTTAGTCAGTACTTCATCGCCTTTCGCAATGGAGTTCATCAGGTTTTTGTGCTCTTTGGTGCGCTTCTGCTGTGGACGCAGGATCATGAAGTAGAAGATCAGACCGAACACAACCAGCATCAGAATCAGAGACATCGGGCTGCCCTGCGCTGGAGCACCTGTTGCCGCTACCGCATCAGAAATAAAAAAGCTCATTCAAATTCCCTCATTATTAAAATTAATCAACGTTCAACGGTGGAACATCCCGCCCCTGACGTTGGTAGAAATCGGTCACGAAGCTCTCTAATTTACCCTCTTCGATAGCCTTACGTAAACCAGCCATTAAGCGCTGATAATAACGAAGATTATGAATGGTATTGAGACGCGCGCCCAAAATCTCGTTGCAACGATCGAGATGATGCAGATACGCGCGAGAATAATTGCGACAGGTATAGCAATCGCACTCGGAATCGAGCGGGCTGGTGTCACTCTTATGCTTCGCGTTACGGATTTTCACCACGCCATCGGTAACGAACAAATGGCCGTTACGCGCGTTGCGGGTTGGCATGACGCAGTCGAACATATCAATGCCGCGGCGTACGCCTTCAACCAGATCTTCTGGTTTACCCACGCCCATCAGGTATCGTGGTTTATCCGCCGGGATTTGCGGGCAGACATGCTCCAGAATGCGGTGCATGTCTTCCTTCGGCTCACCCACAGCCAAACCGCCGACAGCGTAGCCATCAAAACCTATCTCTACCAGACCTTTAACAGAGATATCGCGTAAATCTTCGTAAACGCTGCCCTGGATAATGCCGAACAGCGCATTTTTGTTCTGCAGGGAGTCAAAACGATCACGGCTACGCTTCGCCCAGCGCAGAGACATCTCCATGGAGCGTTTTGCGTAGTCCCAGTCAGCAGGATACGGCGTACATTCGTCGAAGATCATCACGATGTCAGAGCCGAGATCGTACTGAATCTCCATCGATTTTTCGGGATCGAGGAAAATCGGATCGCCGTTGATCGGGTTACGGAAGTGTACGCCCTGCTCGGTGATCTTGCGGATATCGCCCAGGCTGAAGACCTGGAAGCCGCCGGAGTCGGTCAGGATTGGTCCTTTCCACTGCATGAAATCGTGCAGGTCGCCGTGGAGCTTCATGATCTCCTGACCCGGACGCAGCCACAGGTGGAAGGTGTTGCCGAGGATAATCTGTGCGCCAGTGGCTTCTACTTCTTCCGGCGTCATCCCTTTTACGGTGCCGTACGTGCCCACAGGCATAAACGCGGGGGTTTCCACCACGCCGCGATCAAACACCAGGCGACCGCGACGCGCGCGGCCATCGGTGGTATTGAGTTCAAATTTCATTTTTTCTCCGACGTCAGAAAAACAGTCCAACGTTGTAAAACGGTGCCGCGGACTTATTCCCCGACACGCTCATTCAAAGCCAGCGGATTGTACGTGATAAACATCGCGTCCCCGTAGCTAAAAAAGCGATATTTTTGTTCTACCGCAGACTTGTAGGCCGCCATCGTATGCTGATAACCGGCAAATGCCGACACCAGCATAATCAGCGTTGATTCAGGCAGATGGAAGTTGGTCACCAGCGCGTCAATCACTTTGTACTGATAGCCCGGGTAGATAAAGATCTGCGTATCGCCAAAGAACGGCTCGATAAGATCGCTCTTTGCGGCCTGCGCGGCGCTCTCGAGTGAGCGCACGGACGTTGTACCGACCGCCACGACGCGGCTGCCGCGCGCTTTCGCTGCCAGGACCGCGTCCACCACATCCTGAGGCACTTCAGCATACTCAGAGTGCATGATGTGATCTTCAATGCTGTCCACGCGCACCGGCTGGAAGGTTCCCGCCCCGACGTGCAGCGTCACGAACGCCATCTCCACGCCCTTCGCGCGCAGTTTCTCCAGCAGCGGCTCATCAAAATGCAGGCCCGCGGTCGGCGCAGCGACGGCGCCTGGCTTCTGGCTGTAGACGGTCTGGTACAGCTCGCGGTCGGCCTCTTCGTCCGGACGCTCAATATACGGCGGCAGCGGCATGTGGCCGATGGCGTTCAGGATATCGAGCACCGTGCGCTCGTCGTCGAACGCCACCTCAAACAGCGCATCGTGGCGCGCGGTCATGGTCGCCTTGATACTCTCATCATCGCCCAGCAGCAGTTCAGCGCCCGGCTTCGGCGCCTTAGACGCGCGAATATGTGCCAGAATACGTTTATCATCGAGCATACGTTCGACCAGCACTTCAATCTTGCCGCCGCTGGCTTTACGGCCAAACAGGCGCGCCGGGATCACGCGGGTATTGTTAAAGACCAGCAGATCGCCAGGGTTGAGCTTGTCGAGCAAATCGGTGAAAGTACCGTGCGTCAGATCGCCCGTTGGCCCATCCAGTGACAGTAAGCGACAGCTGCTGCGCTCAGGCATGGGATAGTGAGCAATCAGGGATTCAGGTAGTTCAAAGGAGAAATCGGCGACGCGCATGACGTATACTCGTGACTTAAAAACAGGCGGCATAGTCTAGTGCTCACACCCTTTTGCTGCAACAACTAGCCGCCCCCGGACAAATAAAACGCATGAATTTTCTCGCTCACCTGCATCTCGCTCACCTCGCTGACAGCTCCCTGTCCGGCAATTTGCTGGCCGATTTCGTACGCGGCAACCCCGCTGAGGACTATTCCCCTGAGGTTGTCGACGGGATTTTTATGCACCGCCGCATCGACGTGCTGACGGATAAGCTGCCGGAAGTGACGGAAGCTAAAGCGTGGTTTCGCCCTGAAACGCGCCGCGTTGCGCCGATCACGCTCGACGTGATGTGGGACCACTTTCTGTCGCGCCACTGGGAACAGCTGTCGCCGGAGATGCCCTTGCCGGCGTTTGTGCGCTATGCCCACCAGCAGGTGTCGATCATTCTGCCCGACTCGCCGCCGCGCTTTGTGAATCTGAATAACTATTTATGGTCGGAACGCTGGCTGGAGCGCTATCGCGAGATGGACTTCATTCAGAACGTGTTGAACGGGATGGCGAGCCGCCGACCGCGACTGGATGCGCTGCGGGACTCCTGGTATGACCTGGATGAACATTACGATGCGCTGGAAGCGCGTTTCTGGCAGTTTTACCCGCGCATGATGGCGCAGGCGAAAAACAAACAGCTTTGACAGAATTCGTATTGATAGGTAAAAGCTGGCGGAACGATTGTCACCACCTCTTTGTCTTATCCATGAACACTCTCTATACTGGCTCGCGTTGCGTTCCAAATAACCTTAGTATCTACAGGAGAATCATATGGTTCTGGTAACTCGTCCGGCTCCGGATTTTACAGCTGCAGCAGTTCTGGGCAACGGTGAAATCGTTGAAAACTTCAACTTCAAACAGCACACCAACGGTAAAGCGACCGTTCTGTTCTTCTGGCCAATGGACTTCACTTTCGTTTGCCCGTCTGAGCTGATTGCCTTCGACAAACGTTATGAAGAATTCCAGAAGCGTGGCGTGGAAGTTGTTGGCGTCTCCTTCGACTCTGAATTTGTACACAACGCATGGCGTAACACCCCTGTCGACAAAGGCGGCATCGGTGCGGTGAAATACGCAATGGTTGCGGACATCAAACGCGAAATCCAGCAGGCTTACGGTATCGAACATCCGGACGCTGGCGTTGCGCTGCGCGGTTCCTTCCTGATCGACGCGAACGGCATCGTTCGTCACCAGGTTGTGAACGATCTGCCGCTGGGTCGTAACATCGACGAAATGCTGCGCATGGTTGACGCGCTGCAGTTCCACGAAGAGCACGGCGAAGTGTGCCCGGCTCAGTGGGAGAAAGGTAAAGAAGGCATGAACGCGTCTCCAGACGGCGTGGCTAAATACCTGTCTGAGAACGTATCCAGCCTGTAATCGGCACGGTTTACGAAAAAGGCCCGCTTATGCGGGCCTTTTTTATGCCTTACGCTGCGTCTCTCGCCAGATGCGCCAGGCCATGCCCGCCAGCAGAATCACCCCCGCAATCAGCACGCCCCATACCAGAAGCGTGTTCATCCTGCTCTCCCGCTCGGCCGCAGAGGTAGCGGTCAGACGCTCCTGGCCGCCTAACGCGACATCATCCAGAATGTCGGCCTGCGGCAGGTTCGCCATGTCATAGGTCTTGCGCAGGTCGGCCGGGATCAGCATGCCGGGCTCCACGCTGGCAGGCTTCGCGGCGCCGTTGCCCCAGGCGAGCACGTACGGCGCTTTCCCCTGCGCGTTGAACACCAGGTCATAGCGGTCGCGATGTCCCGTGACGCTCGGCAGGTATTCTGGCAGACGCGCATTCAGCGTCGTGATTTTCACGGCCTGCACCAGGCCCCCGTTAAGCGAAACCGGTGGCGACGTTTTTCCCTCAAGACGGTAAAGGACCTCTTTCTTCAGAGGATGCCATGCGTCTTTTTCCGTACTCCGCCACGCGATCTCCACGGGAAGGACGCCATCGCCATTCAGTGAGATGCTGACAGCCCTCAGCGGCTGCGGGCGCGCCCAGTGCCACTGGGCTTCGCTTGTCGATAGCTGCTCCCCTTCCCCCTCAAGGTCGATAGCTTCCGGGGCTGCCTGCGCTGGTGCGCTGATTGCGTTTACGCCTGTCAAGGTTATCCTCTGGCTCTGCGCATTCAGCACCACCATGAGATAGCGATTCGCATCGGGAGATAAAACCGTATCGGTATCGATCCGATCGAGCTTAAGACGGTCCTGGCCGCTGACGACGTCCAGCAATGGCATATCCTCACGCAGGGTATACCAGCGCTTAAGATCCTCGCTGTAATAGACCGACGCCGTCCCCTGCCACGGCGTCTGCGGAGTATTCCAGAGCAGCTGCAGCTGGGATATGGCGAGCTCCCCCGTCGCATGCTCCGGCAGGGTCAGCAGATAATGTTGCCCGGCTGCGGCGGCTTTTTGCCCCTCCAGCACAATCTCAACGCCGTTTCCGGAACGGAGCAGGATCTTATCGCTGTCACCGGATCCTTGCGAAGCCGCAAGCGGCGAGGCGTCCAGCGGGAAGAGGCGCAGCGGAGTGGATTGCGCTGGCGTCTGCGGACGCGTCGCGCTGACCAGGCTGAAGGGAACCGGCTCGCCCGACTGGTTAAAGACGCGGACATCATGCAGATCCGGCGACGTACTTTGCTCATAGACGGCGAGCGGCAGCAGCACCCGATACCACTGGGAGGGAACAGACGTATCCAGTGAAAGACCAAAGGCATAGTCCCGGGGCGATTCCGTTTGTCCCTCGTCGCAGAACGCCGGGCCGGAAAGCGCCAGCAGCGCGGTACAGGCTACCGCTTTCATCCATTTCATTTTTCATCTCCTGTTTTGGGCGGTAGCGGTGAGAAATACCCCACGATCAGAACCAGAATCGCCACGCCGATAAACGCCACCGCGCGCGACAAACCGCCTCCGCCCGCGCTGTCCACCAGCATCAGTTTAACCATCACCACGCCCAGCAGCGCGGCACCGCAGAGCCACTCCTGCCGGGAAGCCCGACGGGTGGCATGGATCATGACCACCAGCGCGCTCAGCATCCAGAACAGGGCAAAACTGGTCTGGATAAGCCGCGAATCCCACAGCGATGCCATATTCCAGGCCACGTCGCCGTACCAGGCCAGGGCGCGCATCAGCGCGCCGTTCAGCCACCAGAAGCCAAACGCCATCAGCGCAACGGCAGGCCACGGGCGGGCCTGCGAGAGCCACGCCGGGTAGTAGCGATCCCCCGCCCGATAAAAGACGACCAGCCCCAGCAGCGCGAACGCCGCGCCTTCCTCAAGCGGGTTTACCAGCGGCAGCCAGGTCTGACGATAGACCACGCCGTCCTGGAAATTGGTCACCACCAGCAGTACCAGCAGCGCCACGACGGCAGGGATCGGCGCCAGGCAGGCGTAGAGCGCAGGCCACTCCCGGAACGGCCACCCGCGACGCCGTACGGCTGCAGAAAGCGCCATAATCACCCCGCCGCCTGCGGCCATCGCTAATCCGCTGCCCCAGGCCGCCATGCCCCACGGCAACGACCGGGCAAACCAGTAAAGCTCCGCGGCCAGCGCCAGCAAAATCATCCAGAACAGCGACAGATGCAGCCCCATCGCGATGCGCGGCAGGAGTCTTTCACCGTCGCGCCGCAGCAGCATCAGCGCGGCAGGAAGCGCAACGCACCAGGCGAGATTTGACCAGCCGGCGGCAACGATCTGCTGGTGCCAGAGCTGATAACCCACCATCAGCAGCATAACCGGCCACAGCAGCCATTTGCTGGCATCCAGCTCCCGCCACGCCAGGCGAGCAGCCGCCTGCCGCCAGCCCCAGACCGATGCCGCCGTCAGCGCCAGCACGCCCGCCAGAATCGGTAATTCCTTCGTCAGTGCCAGCCGCGATGCACCTAATAGCGCCACGAGCCAGAACAGCAGCCCGCCTGCCAGCAGCGCCCAGCTGACCGGCAGAAAGAGAGTCCGCCACAGCCAGGCCGCAGCCAGCCAGCAAAGACTGAGGATGGTGAAGATCAGCAGCAGGCTCAGGGACGTAACGCCGTTCGTTTGCGCCCACAGCGCGCTGCCGAGCGCCAGCACCAGCAGCGCCGTCCCGCTATAGCTCATGCGACGCTGGTTCTGCTGTACGCCCAGCCAGAGGATACCCAGCCCTTCCAGCGCCCAGGCCATCGCCGTCCAGCGCGCAGACAGCGCCAGCGGAATGGCGAGCGTGGCAAATCCGCCGCCGATTGCCAGCGCCGCCATGACCAGAGGTCGCCCGATAGAGGGATAGCGCCGCAGCGCAAGGAACGCGAGGGTAAGATAAAATGCGCCGTAGCCCAGCGCGCTCAGGGCCGGTCCATATTCCCAGTGCCGGGTCATGCCGTACTGCATCCCGAAACCGATCAGCGGCGGAGCAAACAGCAGCACGCCGTCAATAATTTGCTTCCCTTTCTCCTGCGCCCGCAGCGACAGAACCACGCTCAGGACGCCGAATATCAGCGTATTGGCAATCAGGAACAGCTGGCAGACCCAATAGTCTTCAGGCTGGTAGTCATTCAGCCCCCACAGGCCGCCCACGCCGAACGTAAACAGTAGCCCGAGCAGATTCAGCTCGCGCCAGTGCTGCCAGATGCTGATAGCGAGAATGCCGATGGAAAGCAGGAGATAGAAAGAGAACAGCGCCACAAAGCTGCCGCCCCCGGTAGACAAGAGCAGCGGCGCCAGATACCCACCGAGGCTCGCCAGCATGGCCAGGCTCAGCGCCTTCTGCAGCACCGCCAGCCCGACGCTCGCCGCGCAAATCACCACCAGAAGCGCAAAGGCCAGCGTCATCGGCAGCATTTGCCAGAGCCGAAAGGCACCAAACACCGTCAGGTAGAGCACGCCGGTCGCCCCGCCCTGGAGGATCAGCGCATAGACACGCTGCTTATGCCGCAGCCGCCACCCGACCACCAGCAGGACGATGGCAAACAGCGCCGTTGCCACGAGGCGCAGCTCAAGCGGGAACAGGGAATGTTCCACGGTATAGCGCAGCAGGAATGAAAGACCGAGGAAGAGCAGCAGGATCCCAAGCTTCGCCAGCGGGTTACCCTGCATAAACCAGCGCACCAGCGACGTCAGTATACCGCCAAAGGCAGAAGGCTGTTTTGCCGCAGGCGTCGGGGCCGGAGCGGGTTCTGCCACGGCAGCGGGAGTATCGGAACGCCAGGGGTCGACAGGCGCGGGAGCATCTTCAACCACCGGCGCGGTCACGACCGCCGGAGCGGCAGACTGCACCGGCTCTGGCGCTATCTCATTCGCGCCGCGCTGCTCAAGCGCCTCAATGCGCTGGCGTAGCCGGGCGATCTCCTGTCGAGCCGCCGTACTTCGGTTAAAGCCGATAACCGCAAGCACGGGTGCCACCACCAGCGCAAAAACCAGGAACAAACAGCCAAGGATGTAAAGCTCGTCCATGTTTCCACCTTCACCGTAAACGATCCGTTAAGATTGACACAAATAGTTGCATTTGCGCCATCTTAAAAGGTGGAAACATTAGCAGGTCTTAGCTGCCGAACCAGATCGTCGCGGATACCGCAGGCAGCGCCAGCACGCCGTCCTGTATCGTTGCCTTGCCCTCTTTATTCTTCCACGCCGCCACCTTCAGCAGCGGTGAATCATCCAGCACCACTTCGCAGGCTTCGCCCCGGTTAATGGCCACCAGCACGCGCTGCTGATTGTAGACGCGAGCAAACACCACCACGTTATCGTGGGCGTACACCACCTGACAGCCGCCGTAGCGAAGGGCGAGACTCTGCTTACGCAGCTTCGCCAGCCGCTGATACAGGCTGAACAGCACCTTGTCCTGCTTCTCTGGCTCCCACGGGAAGGTTTTCCGGCAGAACGGATCGTTGTTGCCGTCCAGCCCCACTTCGTCTCCATAATAGATGCACGGCACGCCCGGCCAGGTGAAGAGCCAGGTCACCGCCAGCGGCAGACGCGCCACATCCTTGCCGAGCAGGGATTTAAAGCGGGCGGTATCGTGGCTATCGAGCTGGTTGAACATCCGCAGCTGCTGCTGATGAGACAGACCGGCGCGATAGTTCTCCATCCACGCCATGCAGGTTTCAGCGTCGATATGATTCGGATCGTAGGAGATGTCGGTGTTAGCGAGGAATCCCCACAGCGGGAAGGTAAAGCCGCGATAGTTCATCGCCGCATCTTCCGCATCGTTCTGCAGCCACTGGCGCGCGTCGCCAAAGTGCTCGCCAAAGACGAACGCCTCTGGCTGGGCCGCTTTTGCCGAGCGCGTAATCCCGGCGACGTGCTGAAGGTTATTCCGCGCCCCGCCCGCTTCGCCGAGCATATGCACTACGTCCAGACGCCAGCCGTCCATATTCCACGGCGCCTTCAGCCAGTGACGGACGATGCTGTCTTCACCGCCGTAGATTTCATTCACGAGCGTTGGCGACTGGAAATCCAGCTTCGGCAGGCTGGCGTAACCCAGCCAGTCCAGCGCGCGGCCCTCCTCGTTAAAGCTGTACCAGTCGCGCTGCGGCGACTCCGGGTTATGACATGCCCCGCCCATCGACTGGTTATGACGGTCAAACCAGGCGTGCGAATCTCCGCTGTGGTTGAACACGCCGTCCAGAATCAGGCGCATGCCTTCGTTTTGGGTGTTCTTACGCAGGCGCAGCAGCGCCTCGTCACCGCCAAACTGGGCGTCAACGTGGCGATAATCTTCGGTATCGTATTTGTGCACGCTCGGGGCTTTAAACACCGGGTTGAGATACAGCGCCGTCACGCCGAGCTTTTTCAGGTACGGCAGCTTTTCGCTGATGCCGTCGAGATCGCCGCCGTAAAAAGTGGATCCGCCCGCCTGCGCGGTTAAGGGCTCATCCCACGCTTTCAGGATAATGTCGTGGCCCGCCGCATGGTGGTGATAGATCTTATCCTGGTCGGCAGTGCGTTTTTCGCTGCGCGCAAAACGGTCCGGGAAAATCTGGTAAAACACCTGATCGTTAACCCACTGCGGGCCGTTATCCGGGTAATCGACCGCGAACTGCTCCAGCCGTGCGGGCGGGAAACGGCTAAACCCCTGCGGGGTAAACCACAGCTGGCGGTTATTCCACAGCAGTTTGAAGCTGTAGCGGCGACGCGGCTGCCCGCTGCTCAGGTCGATATTTGCTCGCCACGCCGTTATCCCCGGCAGCGGCTGGCTGCGCAGCCTGTGCATTTTCAACCCGGTCTCTTCGTTATCTATTTCGGCGCGGAGCGTCACGCGTTCAGGCTGATTTTCCCCCGCCAGCCAGAGCGTAATCACAAGGTTGTCTTTGTTTTGCTTAACAAATGGGGCAACCGGAAGGTGCCAGGCGTTTAACATCACGAATCCCCTTTGATGAAATTGACGTCACCTTGCCACAGGGTGGTTAAGGATAGCTCACCATGACGTGATTTATTGGGGGAGGAGGACGGGGGAGGAGGTAATAATGCCCGCACGGACGGCTCCCTCTCCCTTGAGGGAGAGGGCTTGGGTGAGGGGGAAACATGCGGCTATTGGGGTAATTCCGTTCACTTCATGTTCCTTGCTACTCTGTAATGCCATGGCCTGTGAACGTGCCAGGGCGGCTCAGTCGCCACCACCCTGGCGACCCGGGCTCCCGGCGGTAAATCGCCGCTTCGCGGTGCCCTCAGCTTATTCCTTCAGGCTATCGGGTCGGGCATGAGCCTGCACCCATGCATGCCCCGCCCTCTCGGCGCATCCCTGCGCCTCGCCCCGGCCTTACGGAAACGCTTCGGCGATTTACAGCCGGACCAGGGCATCGCTGTAAGCCATTCACTTTCCTGAAACCACATGCATCGCTTCAGGTTAAAAATTGCCTGGCAATCCCCTTCCACGGAACAAGTAATACAAATATTACTGCGCTTCCGCCAGCTGACGGTCGCGGCGGCATTTAAACACCCAGCCCACCAGCAGCAGGACGATCCACGCGCAGCCCACGTACAGGGAAATGCGGGTATCCGGATGGTAGCCAATCAGGGCAATGATAAACACCAGGAAGATCAGCCCGACCACGGTCGTCGCAACGCCGCCCGGTACTTTGAACTTCAGCGCTTTCGCCTCATCCGGCGACAGACGACGACGGAATGCGATCTGCGACAGCAGGATCATAATCCACACCCACACCGTCGCGAAGGTCGCCAGCGATGCGATCACCAGGAAGACGTTCTCCGGCATGATGTAGTTCAGGTAAACCGAGAACAGCAGCGCCACGGTCATCACCACGACGGTCACCCACGGCGTGCCGCGGCGTGAGGTTTTGGCGAACACCTTCGGCGCACTGCCCTGCTCCGCCATGCCGTGCAGCATACGGCCCACGCCAAAGACGTCACTGTTAATCGCGGAGAGCGACGCGGTGAGCACCACAAAGTTCAGAATGCTGGCCGCAAAGGCAATCCCCATATGCTGGAAGGTCAGAACAAACGGGCTACCGTTGGTGCCTACCTGATTCCACGGGTAGATGGACATAATCACGAACAGCGTACCCACGTAGAACACCAGAATACGCATCGGCACCGAGTTGATGGCGCGCGGAATGGACTTCTCCGGATCTTTCGCTTCCCCGGCGCTAATACCGATAATCTCGATACCGCCGTAGGCAAACATCACCATCTGCAGCGACATCACCATGCCGAGCCAGCCGTTGCTGAAGAAGCCCCCGTTGCTCCAGAGGTTATGGATGCCGGTCGGCTGCCCGCCGTTGCCGATTCCCCAGATGATGATGCCGAAACCGGCCACGATCATGATGATAATGGTGGCGACCTTGAAGAAGGAGAACCAGAACTCCAGCTCGCCGAACACCTTCACGCTCATCAGATTAACGGCGCAAATGATCAGCACCACGCTCAGCACCCAAATCCAGTGCGGCACCGCCGGGAACCAGACGCCCATATAGATGCCAAACGCCGTCACGTCGGCAATTGCCACAATCAGGATTTCAAAACAGTAGGTCCAGCCGGTGATAAACCCGGCCAGCGGGCCGAGGTTTTCCTGCGCGTAGCGGGAGAAGGAGCTGGCGGACGGGTTGTGAACCGACATTTCGCCGAGGGCGCGCATGATGATATACGCCGCCACGCCGCCGATAATGTACGCCAGCAGAACGCTGGGACCGGCCATTTTGATGGCATCTGCCGAGCCATAAAAAAGACCGGTGCCGATAGCAGAGCCCAGCGCCATAAAGCGGATGTGGCGCGTGCTCAATCCACGTTTAAGTTTGTTAGTGCTTTCCATTTAAATCTTGCCATTCAACACGAAAAAAACAAAAAACCACGGGGCCTTAAGCCCCGTGGTTAAACAATTTGTTGCCGTTGATTAATGAGCGTTCGATGCGACCTGACGCCCTGCAGCACGGTCCCAGATAATCGCCAGAACCAGTGCAACAACGGTAGGCATCAGCCAGGCCAGCCCCTGCTCGGACAGCGGCAGACGCTGTGTCCATGCCGGCAGTATGTGCGCGAAAGCTGATGCTTTAATCCCGTCAAGGATACCAAAAATCAGGCTGATAAACATGGCTGGCGCAATAATTCGTGAAGAGTTGTTCCACCACGGGCGAGTAAAGCTCAGCACGACCAGCACGATACACGGCGGATAAATCGCCGTCAGCACCGGAATCGAGACCTGAATCAGGTGGCTCAGACCGAGGTTGGACACCGCCATAGAGAAGATGCCGAGGATAAACACCAGGGTGCGGTAAGAGAGCGGCAGATACTGTGCAAAGAACTCTGCGCAGGCGCAGGTCAGGCCAACCGCCGTCACCAGACACGCCAGGAAAATCAGCGCTGCCAGCAGCATACTGCCCGCACCGCCAAAGGTGTGCTGAACGTAGGCGTGCAGGATAGCCGCACCGTTGGCGTTCTGCTCAACCAGCATGGCGCTGTCGGAGCCCAGACGGAACAGCGCCAGATAGAGCAGCGTCAGCCCCACGCCGGCCATCAGGCCAGCCCAGATGGTATAGCGGGTCAGCAGACGCGCTTCGGTCACACCGCGGGAACGCGCGGCGTTAACAATAACGATACCAAACACCATGGCGCCCAGCGTATCCATCGTCAGGTAGCCGTTCACAAAGCCGTTAGAGAACGCGGCGTTTTTATAGGCGTCCATCGCGTCGCTAATCGGGCCCGCTGGCCAGACGATGGCCGCTACCGCCAGAACAATCAGCGCCACAATTTTCAGCGGAGCCAGGAAGTTACCCACGGTATCCAGCAGTTTTCCCGGATAGAGGGAAACCAGAATCACGATCGCGAAGTAGATCAGGCTGTAGATAAACAGCGGCATCGCGCCGTCACCGGTCAGGGGAGCAATACCCACTTCGAAGGAAACGGTTGCCGTACGCGGGGTCGCAAACAGCGGGCCAACGGCGAGATAGCAGACGGTTGCCAGCAGAACGCCCGCCACTTTGCCAATCGGGGTGCTGAGGCTATCCACACCGCCGCCGACTTTCGCCAGCGCAACGACGGTCAGAACCGGCAGACCCACGGCAGTAATCAGGAAACCAAACGCGGCGGTCCAGACGTGTTCACCCGCCTGTAAGCCAACCATTGGAGGGAAAATGATGTTGCCTGCGCCAACGAACAGCGCAAATGTCATAAAGCCCAGCGCGATGATGTCACGCGATTTTAAGTGATGGGTCATAAAACCTTACTGCCTGTGGATGTGGTGTTGAAAACATTGAGATTTTCGATATCCCTGACGGGACGATACAGCCGAAAATTTGCTCAATTTCAGCGGGAAATGCTCCCGTCCTGGCGTGGAGAAGAATAGTTTTTCGATTTACCACGCAAATACAGTCGGTCTGACAGTATCTGGGGCGCAATTTAAACGCTTATAACGTTTAAAGGCAAGGCGGGATCGTAAAACCAGAACAATATGCCAGCATGGAAATACACCTCAGAATAATACGCTATTTATAAGAAAAACCCATGGCTAATCATGCGAACAAAAAACAGTCAGCCGTATAAAATTCATCCGCGTTTCGCTTGACTGCAAAGCAAACGGGCCAGCAGACGCTGACCCGTGGAAAGGTAAAATGACACGCCTGCCGTCAGGCGATCTTTTTGGCAATTAATCGTTCCGGAATAACGAAACTGAAGCGGGTTCCTTTACCCAGCGTACTCTGAATATCGAGACGGCTTTCATGGTGATTCACCGCGTGTTTCACAATTGCCAGCCCCAGACCGCTTCCGCCAGTCTGCCGGGATCGCGCTTTATCCACACGGTAAAAGCGCTCGGTCAGGCGCGGAATATGCTCAGGCGCAATTCCCGGCCCGTTGTCTTCCACGCTAAACTCAGCCCCCGTTGGGGCATGATGCCAGCGCACCACGATATTCGTCCCCTCCGGCGTATGATTTACCGCGTTATACACAAGGTTGGAAATGGCGCTCCGCAGTTCATCTTCGCTGCCCAGCACCTTCAGCGTATTGTCGACCTCAAAGGTCAGGTGATGCTTTTTATGGCTTAACGTCTGCGCTTCACGCTCAACGACCCGCAGCATCATCGGCACATCAATGGTGTCATTTAGCGCGAGCGACGGCGCCGCTTCAATCTTCGAGAGCGTCAGCAGCTGCTTCACCAGCCCTTCCATCCGGTGCGTTTGCTCGCGCATGGTGTGCAGCGCTTTTTCACGCGGCGCGCCTTCAAGCGTTTGCTCCTGCATCATCTCCAGGTAGCCCTGAAGCACGGTCAGCGGGGTACGCAGTTCGTGACTGACGTTGGCGAAGAAGTTGCGACGCGCCCCTTCCAGCTGGTGCATCTGGGTGACATCGCGCGCCACCATCAGCCACTGCTTATCGCTGTAGGGCATCACGCGGATTTCCAGATGGCGACCATTATTGAGCTTCAGATTGTGCGGGCGGGTAAAATCACGCTTTTTCAGATACAGCGTGAACTCGGGATAACGCAGAAGGTTGAGGATATTCTGGCCATTGTCGTCGGGCCAGCGCAGGCCCAGCAGCTGTTGCGCAAGGCCGTTACACCAGAAGATTGTCCCTTCTTCGGTCGTCAGAATAACGGCATCCGGCAGCGACTCTGCACCGCTGCGAAAACGCTTAATCAGGCTTCCCAGCTCGCGGCGACGCTTTTTATTACGCATCTGCATCTGATGCAGACCGTACAGCAGCGGCTCCCAGCTGCCGCTTCCCGGCGGCGGCGTCATGCTTCGATCAACCCACAGCCACCAGGAGAGGCGCAGCAGGTTCCAGAAATGCCAGATCAGCAGCCCGGTGACCGACGCCAGCAGAAACCACGGCAGGTGTCCAAGAAAGGCCCCCAGAAGGAAGGCCGGAATACAGCATAAGATCAGTTCAAAGACGAGCCTTTTCCATGACAGACGTTCCAGCACGCGTCACACTCCTGTCATTGTTCAGAAACGGGTAGAAAAACGATAACCCGTGCCGCGGACCGTCTGCACCATGCGATCGTGGCCGCTCAGTTCCAGTGCTTTTCGCAGGCGGCGAATATGTACGTCAACCGTCCGGTCTTCGACATACACGTTAGTTCCCCAGACGTTATTCAGCAACTGCTCGCGGCTGTAAACGCGTTCCGGGTGGGTCATAAAGAAGTGCAGGAGTTTAAATTCGGTAGGCCCCATGTCGAGGGGATTTTCACCGGTCATTACGCGGTGTGAGGTGGGATCAAGGCTCAGCCCCTGCATTTCGATCACCTCTTCCACCGCCATCGGCGAAATACGGCGCATCACGGCTTTAATGCGGGCAACCAGCTCTTTTGGGGAGAACGGTTTTGTAATGTAATCGTCCGCGCCGGTCTCCAGACCGCGCACGCGATCCTCTTCTTCTCCGCGCGCCGTGAGCATCACAACCGGGATGTCGCGGGTCAGCGCTTCACGCTTCAGGTGTTTGATAAACTGCAGTCCGGAGCCGCCGGGCAACATCCAGTCCAGCAGAATCAGATCGGGCCAGGGTTCATTCAGCTGGTTCACTGCGCTGTCATAATCTTCCGCTTCAACCGGCTGGAAGCCGTTTTGCTCGAGCACGAAGCACACCATTTCACGAATTGGAGCTTCATCTTCTACGACCAGAATACGTCTCGCCATACTTTGCCCTGTCTTATCTTATTTAAGTTACAAGTTTGTAATTCGGCGCCATTATGCGTCAGATTTATGACAGATTTATGAAAAACAGTACCACGATAAGGGGCAAACCGTTGTTTTATTACAGCGGTTATTTTCCCGTCTCTGAACGTTTATAATCCTGCTTTCTCTTTTTTGCCACGGATCAGCTATGCGCATACTTCACACCTCGGACTGGCATCTGGGTCAAAATTTTTACAGCAAAAGCCGTGCGGCTGAACATGAAGCCTTCCTGAACTGGCTGCTGGAAACGGCCCGGACACACGAGGTGGACGCGATTATTGTGGCGGGTGACATCTTTGATACCGGCTCACCCCCCAGTTATGCGCGTGAACTGTACAACCGCTTCGTGGTGAATTTGCAGCAAACCGGCTGTCATCTGGTGATTGTCGCCGGCAACCATGATTCCGTCGCGACGCTCAATGAATCCCGCGACATCCTGGCATTTCTCAATACCACCGTCGTCGCCAGCGCCGGGCACGCCCCGCAGATCCTGAAAAAACGCGACGGCACTCCGGGGGCGGTGCTGTGCCCTATTCCCTTTTTACGTCCGCGCGACATCGTGCAAAGCCAGGCGGGGCTGTCGGGTGCGGAAAAGCAGCAGCATCTATTACAGGCCATAACCGACTATTATTACCAGCAGCACGCCGATGCCTGCGCCCTGCGCGGCGACCAGCCGATTCCGGTGATTGCGACCGGGCATCTCACCACCGTCGGGGCCAGTAAAAGTGACGCGGTACGTGACATCTATATCGGCACGCTGGATGCCTTTCCGGCGCAGAACTTCCCTCCAGCCGACTACATTGCGCTCGGGCACATACACCGGGCTCAGATCGTCGGCGGCAGCGAGCACATCCGCTACTGCGGCTCGCCAATTTCGCTCAGCTTTGACGAAACGGGAAAGGCCAAATCCGTCCATCTGGTGAGCTTCTCCGAAGGAAAACTTCACGCCGTCGAGACGCTGGAGGTGCCCGTCACCCAGCCGCTGTCGGTGCTGAAGGGCGATCTTGACGCCATTACCGCCCAGCTTGAGCAGTGGCGCGGAACAGCGCTTAACCCGCCCGTCTGGCTGGATATCGAAATCACCACCGACGACTACCTGCACGATATGCAGCGAAAAATTCAGGCGCTGACGGAAGATTTACCCGTCGAAGTCTTACTGGTACGCCGCAGCCGCGAGCAGCGCGAGAAAATTCTGTTAAGCGCTCAACGCGAAACGCTCAGTGAACTGCGGGTTGAAGAGGTGTTTGAACGCAGGCTCTCGCAGGAGGAAATTGACGACGCGAAGCGCGCAAGACTCAGCGAACTGTTCAGCCATACCCTGCATGCGCTCAATGATGAGGAAGAAAACGCATGAAAATTTTGAGCCTGCGTCTGAAAAATCTCAACTCCCTCAAGGGCGAGTGGAAAATTGACTTTACTACGGAGCCGTTTGCCAGCAACGGTCTGTTTGCCATCACCGGCGCAACCGGGGCAGGTAAAACCACCCTGCTTGACGCCATCTGTCTGGCGCTTTATCACGAAACGCCACGCCTGCAGAAGGTTTCTCAGGCGCAAAACGACCTGATGACGCGCGACACCGCCGAGTGCCTGGCGGAAGTGGAGTTCGAGGTAAAAGGCACCGCCTATCGCGCATTCTGGAGCCAGAACCGCGCGCGCAACCAGCCGGACGGAAACCTGCAGGCGCCGCGCGTGGAGCTGGCGCGCTGCGAAGATGGCAAAATCCTGGCCGACAAAGTGACGGATAAACTGGAGCAAACCGCCGCGCTCACCGGGCTGGACTATGGCCGCTTCACCCGCTCCATGCTGCTCTCACAGGGGCAGTTTGCCGCCTTCCTTAATGCCAAGCCGAGCGATCGCGCCGAGCTGCTGGAGGAGCTGACCGGCACCGAGATCTATGGCCAGATTTCCGCCATGGTGTTTGAGAAACACAAAGCCGCCCGCAGCGTGCTTGAAAAGTGCGAGGCGCAGGCGGCGGGCGTCGTGCTGTTGAGCGAAGAGCAACAGCAGCAGTTGCAGCAAAGTTTGCAGGCGCTTACTGACGAAGAGAAAACCCTGCTGGTTCAGCAGCAAAGCCAACAGAAAGATTTTCAGTGGCTTACGCGCCATGATGAGCTCGTGCTTGAGCAACAGCGCGTCACCGCGATGCAGCAGCAGGCGCAACAGGCGCTGACGAACGCTGCGCCAGAACTGGCAAAGCTCCAGCTTGCTCTGCCCGCCGCCCAGCTTCGACCGCTTTGGGAGCACCAGCAGGAGCAAACCGCGCGCCTGAGGCAAACCCAGCAGCGAATTATTGAAGTAAATACTCGCTTACAAGCCAAAACCGCACTGCGCGCGCGGATCCGTCATACCGCCCAGCGGAATCATGAGCAGCTTCAGACCGAACTTACGGCGCTGGCGCAGTGGCTGGCGGAGCACGAGCGCTATCGCCTGCTGGGGCAGGAGATTGCCGGCTGGCGCGCCCAGCTCTCGCAGCTTAACCGCGACAAAACGCAGTTAGACTCGCTTGCTGCGCGGATGAGCGAATTACGCAACAGGCTGGCTGCGATGCCGGAAAATGCGCTGACGCTGACGGCGGATGAGGTCAGCGCGGCCATGGAGCAGCAGTCCCGGTCACGCACGCTGCGTCAGCGGCTGACGTCGCTGCATGCCCGCTATCAGCCGCTGCAAAAGCGCCTGCGCCAGAGCGGTGAAAGCGTGCTGAAGGCCCAGGCCGAACAAAACAAACTCAATGAAACGCTGACGCTGCGCCGCCAGCAGTACAAAGAGAAACACCAGCACTATCTGGACCTTAAAGCCCTGTGCGAACGTGAAGCGACGATTAAAGATCTGGAAAGCTATCGTTCCCGGCTTGAGGCAGGCAAACCCTGTCCGCTGTGCGGTTCCAGCGAGCACCCCGCCGTTGCGCAATACCAGTCTCTTGAGCTGACGGATAACCAGCGCCGCCGTGATGACCTGGAAAAAGAGGTCGCCGCGCTTAAAGAGGAAGGGCTGCTGGTGCTGGGGCAGGTAAATGCCCTGACGCAGCAGATCCAGCGCGAGACAGACGAAGCGCAGATGCTCTCTCAGGAAGAGCAAGCACTCACTAAAGAGTGGATGGAAGCCTGCACTTCCCTGAACATCGCGTTGAATATTCAGGAAGATATCTCGCCATGGATGAACGAGCAGGAACAGTACGAGCGCCAGCTCTATCAGCTCAGCCAGCGTCTGACCCTGCAAAACCAGTTAAACGAGCAGGAAGTGCAGGAGCGACAGCATCAGCAGCAGCTGACGGCCGCACTCCAGGCGCTGGAAAACACCCTGCTTTCGCTATCGCTTAACGTACCTGAAGACGGGAATGAAGCCGCCTGGCTGCACGCCCGCGAAGCGGAATTCGCGCAGTGGCAGGAGAAACAAACGCAGCACGGCGCGCTTCTGGAACGCATAAACGTGCTGAAGCCGCTGCTCGACACGCTTCCGGAAACGAACGGCGAAGAAGCCGAACCGGCCATTCCGGACGGCTGGCGCGACGTGCATGACGAATGCGTGTCGCTACAAAGCCAGCTCACCGCACAGCAGCAGCAGGAAAAGCTGGAGCAAGAGCGCCTGCTTCAGTCGCAGGCACAGTTCACCGCGGCGCTCTCAGCGAGCTGCTTTGCCGATCGGGACGCGTTCCTTGCCGCCCTGCTGGATGACGACGCTATTCGTCGCCTCGAACAGCTGAAGCAGTCGCTGGAAAGCCAGATACAGCAGGCCGCGGCCCTTTCCGGCCAGGCTAACCAGCAGCTGCATTCTCATCTGGCGCTGCGGCCGGAAGGGCTCAACGCCGATGCCCCCACGCTGCAAACCCAGCTGCTGCAGCTGGCGCAACGGCTTCGCGAGAACACGACGCATCAGGGCGAGATTCGCCAGCAGCTTAAGCAGGACAGCGATAACCGTCAGCACCAGCTGGCGTTGATGCAGCAAATTGAAGAGGCCGCGCGCGAGGCGGACGACTGGGGTTATCTGAACGCGCTGATCGGCTCCAGCACCGGCGACAAGTTCCGTAAATTCGCACAGGGGCTGACGCTGGATAATCTCGTCTGGCTTGCTAACCAGCAGCTTAACCGTCTGCACGGGCGTTATCTGCTGCAGCGCAAGGCCAGCGACGCGCTGGAGCTGGAAGTGGTCGATACCTGGCAGGCGGATGCGGTTCGCGATACCCGCACGCTCTCCGGCGGTGAGAGCTTCCTGGTCAGCCTGGCGCTGGCGCTGGCCCTTTCCGATCTGGTGAGTCATAAAACGCGGATCGATTCCCTTTTCCTGGATGAAGGGTTCGGCACGCTCGACAGTGAAACGCTCGATACCGCGCTGGATGCGCTCGACGCGCTGAACGCCACCGGGAAAACCATCGGCGTGATCAGCCACGTTGAGGCGATGAAAGAGCGCATTCCGGTGCAGATCAAGGTGAAGAAGATCAACGGGCTGGGGTACAGCAGGCTGGATAAGGTGTTTGCGGTGGAATAAATGGGGATCGGTGCGGTCTGGTGCCCTCACCCTGGCCCTCTCCCACGGGGAGAGGGTACAAACATCAAAAACAGCAACTTTCGTTGCTGTTTTGCTTTTACCTTGCCTCACCCTGGCCCTCTCCCACAGGGAGAGGGAATAAACATTATTTGCTTTTATTCCGGCCACAGCCACGCCGCGCCGCGCACGCCGCTGGAGTCACCGTGGACAGCTTTGCGGATCGGGGTTTCACACTCGCCGCCGAAGACCCACTGTTTGACAAGGTTCGGAACCGTGGCGTACAGCCGGTCAACGTTGCTCATGCCGCCGCCGAGCACAATCACGTCCGGATCGAGAATATTCACCACGTGCGCCAGGGATTTCGCCAGCCGCATTTCGTAGCGGCTAAGGGCCAGCTCGGCGACCGGATCCTGTTCTTCGACCAGACGCATGATTTCGTTGCCCTTTAACGGCTGGCCGCTTAAGCGGTGGTAATCGGTCGCAAAACCGGTGCCGGAGATAAACGTCTCAATACAGCCCTGCTTTCCGCAGTAGCACGGCACTTCAGCGCGATATTTAAGCTCGTCTTCATCCATCCACGGCAGCGGGTTGTGTCCCCACTCGCCTGCCGTGCCGTTGCCGCCGATATGGGCACGCCCGCCGAACGCCACGCCCGCTCCGCAGCCGGTACCAACGATCACTGCAAACACGGTCTGGGCACCGGCCGCCGCGCCGTCGATGGCCTCAGAGACCGCCAGGCAGTTGGCGTCGTTGGCCAGACGCACTTCCCGGTTCAGACGTTGGCTCAAATCTTTGTCAAACGGCTGACCGTTGAGCCAGGTGGAGTTGGCATTTTTAACCACCCCGGTATACGGCGAGATCGACCCCGGGATCCCCATCCCGACGCTGCCGGTTTGCCCTGTCGCCTGCTCTGCCATCTCAACCAGGCTGGCAATCGTCTCGATAGTCTGGTGATAATCATCGCGCGGTGTCGGCAAACGGTGGCGGAACAGCTGCTCCCCCTGTTCGCTCAGCGCGATGACTTCTGTTTTGGTGCCGCCCAAATCGATCCCAATACGCACAAGACTCTCCTCATTATTTTGATTATCAACAGAGTAGAAGCACGCTTCCCGATTAGCAATGCAAGCGATGCGACAATTCGTTATCATGCCCGCTGATTTAACGACAAGGCCGTGGAAATTATCATGCTGTGGTTCAAAAATTTGATGGTTTACCGTCTCAGCCGCGACGTTTCGCTGCGTGCAGAAGAGATGGAAAAACAGTTAGCCGCTTATACCTTTTCCCCTTGCGGTAGCCAGGATATGGCGAAAACCGGCTGGGTTCCGCCAATGGGTTCACAAAGCGATGCACTGACCCACGCCAGCAGCACGGGTCAAATCATCGTCTGCGCCCGTAAAGAAGAGAAAATCCTGCCGACGCCGGTGGTTAAGCAGGCGCTCGAAGCGAAAATTTTCAAGCTGGAAGCCGAACAGGGCCGCAAGCTGAAAAAGACGGAAAAAGATTCGCTGAAAGACGAAGTGCTGCACTCCCTGCTGCCGCGCGCCTTCAGCCGCTTCAGCCAGACCATGATGTGGATCGACACCGTCAACGGGCTGATCATGGTGGACTGCGCCAGCGCCAAGAAAGCAGAAGATACGCTGGCCCTGCTGCGTAAAAGCATCGGATCTTTACCGGTCGTTCCGCTGGCGCTGGAAACGCCGATCGAGCTTACGCTGACCGAATGGGTACGCAGCGGCGCTGCGGCTCAGGGTTTCCAGATCCTTGATGAAGCCGAGTTGAAAGCCCTGCTGGAAGATGGCGGCGTGATCCGCGCGAAGAAGCAGGATCTGGTGAGCGACGAGATCGCTGTACACATCGAAGCGGGTAAAGTGGTCACTAAACTGGCGCTCGACTGGCAGCAGCGCATCCAGTTCGTGATGTGCGACGACGGCTCCGTGAAGCGTCTTAAGTTCTGCGACGAGCTGCGCGATCAGAACGAAGATATCGACAGGGAAGATTACGCCCAGCGCTTTGACGCGGACTTTATCCTGATGACCGGCGAGCTGGCCGCGTTGATTCAGAATCTGGTGGAAGGTCTCGGCGGCGAAGCGCAGAGATAACAGGCAAAACGCAGGCCGGGTAAGCGTTAGCGCCACCCGGCTTATTTTTTATTTCAGGTAGCGGCACAGATAAGAGGTAGGTTCAGCGACCTGCAAATGAAACTCGCTGTGGCCAGGGACGTTGAAAACTTGCCCGGCAGCGTAAACTTTCCATTCCGTTTCACCCGGCAGTAAGACGTTCAGCGCCCCGCTGACGACCGTCATTTCTTCAGCTTCCGCCGTGCCAAAGGTGTATTCCCCTTCCGCCATAACGCCGACACTGGCGCGGCCAGTGCTGCTGCTGGTAAAACCAATGGATTTCACTTTACCGGAAAAGTATTCGTTACTTTGAAGCATGAACTGGCCCTTATATTTTTAGATAAAAATTCACTATAGGGGCCACGCTCATCACCTGTCACGCAAAATCATTACATAAGGAGTTCCGAGGCCAGGCGAGCCATCAGAACGTTGGATAACAGCACGGGAACATCCAGCGCTTTTTGCAGCAGATCACGATGATGCTGATGGAAACCGAGGCAGTCCAGGATCAAGACATCTGCCCCTCTCTCAAGCAGTTCCTTCCCGGCAGCAATGAGCCTGGACTCACTGTCCCAGAACGGATTTGCCAGCGCATACAAGGGCACTTTTTCCAGCACGTGCCACTTTGCCTCCTGGTTATCCATGAGCTCCTCAATAGGCACAATCACCCCCACCTGATGACCATCCACGATGGAGGCCACCAGCGGTGGAATGATCCGCATCGGCTCCAGCAAAATCGCATTACGCGCCGTGAGGCCCTTAATGGGCGCGGTACTCATCAGCAAAATAACGTCATAACCTTGATTATCGAGCACTTCTATTACGCCCTGCAGCGCGCGCTCAATTTTCTGGCGTGAAACATGCGCCAGTTTACCGTCGCTTAATAACGTTGCCAGGGGATCCTCCCCCGCCTCGACAGCGTAGTCTTCCATGACCTCTTCCCGACTCATCTTCCCCAGCAGGCTAAGATGCGTTATCTGTTGTTCAGATACATGCTCGGTTAAGAGCGGTAACACTTCGCTTACAGGGACCACACCAATGGTGAGGATCGCCAACGTTGCCTTCATCTTGATCGCCTTCCATTACTTCAACATCGTGCACACAGGTACAGGCTCACTACGCTGCACAGTTCATTTTTTCAACAAAACAGCACCAAGCGTAGCAGGTGATCCCGACATCGAAATGTAAAGATCGCCTGCCGATACCGGAGTTACTTGTAATAACTAAATATTAACTCCTGCTTAACTTTCCCGATGAGTAAAAAGTGTGATTCAGGCACGATACTGGAACGTTTAGGAAAACATTCAGGTTATGTCGGGATCTTCATAGCGCCGTTTCGCATCCAGCGCTTCCTGTTCAGTCTCGTGTTCACTGATCAGCGAGTCCGGCTTGGGGTGATCGGCACGCAGTTGGTACCAGGTCACGGTATGACCCGTCTGGCCTTTTTCAACGGTAACAACGCGCGCTTCACGCGGATAGGGAGGTCTGGTTGGCATAGCTCATCCTTTTTTTATGTCTGAGCTATAAGTATAGACGCCGGTTAGCTGGCACAAGCCAAACGCAGGGCGGTAATAATCTGAATCACAACGTCTTCGGGAGAGGCCGACGCATCCACTACGTGGTGAGCCGCTTCGCGATATAGCGCATCGCGTTCGGCCAGCACTTCGCTCACCTCTTCGCTGAGCGGCCTGGAGGTCAGCGCGGGGCGTTGCCCCTCTTCCGGAAAGGCTTCCAGCCGTCCTACCAGAGCCGACACCGGCGCGCTGAGATAAATCACAATCCCCTTTTCGCGCATAAAGTGACGATTGCACTCCGCCAGAACGATGCCGCCGCCGGTCGCGATCACGGCAGACGGGGTGGTGACCGCTTTCAGCGCGGCCGTTTCGCGTGCGCGAAAGCTCTCCCATCCCTCTTGCTCAACGATCTCAGCGATGGTTTTTCCGGCCTCGGTTTGCAGCCAGTGGTCGGTATCAACAAACTGGCGATGACACACGCGTGCCAGCTCCAGGCCAACGGTGGTTTTCCCACAGCCGCGGGGGCCAACTAAAAAGATGGGTTGGGTCATGCCAGGTGTTCCCCTTGATGCCGAATGGCTGAAGAGTGTAAAGAAATAATTGCAGAAGATGTTGCGATTACTTTACTGCAAAGCGGTACGGGATGACAACCCTGTGGAGGTCACACTGTACCACAAATTGACAATAATTATCATTACGCTGTACGGCGCTTCACTTCCAGCAGCCATTTATCCAGCTCGGCAGCGAACTGCTGACGGTCGCGCTGGGACAGGCTGTCCGGTCCACCGGTCTGCACGCCGCTGGCCCGCATCGTATCCATAAAATCGCGCATGGTGAGCTTTTCCCGAATGGTCGAAGGCGAGTAACGCTCCCCGCGCGGATTGAGCGCCGCCGCCCCTTTCTCCAGCACTTCGGCAGCCAGCGGAATATCCGCCGTGATCACCAGATCCTCCGCGCTGCACAGGCGAACAATTTCGTTATCCGCCACGTCGAACCCGGCCGGCACGCGCAAGGAGCGGATAAACCGCGAAGGCGGTACGCGAATATTCTGGTTCGCCACCAGCGTCAGCGGCATCTGAACGCGCTCGGCGGCACGAAATAAAATCTCTTTAATCACATTCGGACACGCGTCCGCATCAACCCAAATCGCCATATTGTCTCCCCATAATGACTCTGCCGACTATTGTCGCCTGCATTTCGTTGTTAAGCTATCAATCAGAGAAAACAACGCATAATGACGGAGAATCGTGATGGACAAGAAAATCGGGTTTATCGGCTGCGGTAACATGGGCAAAGCCATCCTGGGCGGTCTGATCGCCAGCGGGCAGGTGCTGCCGGGTCAGATTTGGGTCTATACCCCGTCACCGGACAAAGTCGCCGAGTTGCGCGATCAATACGGGATCAACGCCGCCGAAAGCGCGCAGGAAGTCGCCCAGGTCGCCGATATCGTCTTTGGTGCCGTCAAGCCGAACATCATGATCAAAGTGCTGAGCGATATCACCTCCAGCCTGAATAAAGAGACGCTGGTCGTGTCGATTGCCGCGGGCGTCACGCTCGATCAGCTGGCGCGCGCGCTGGGTCACGATCGTAAAATCGTCCGCGCGATGCCTAACACCCCCTCGCTGGTCAATGCCGGCATGACCTCCGTCACGCCTAACGCGCTGGTGACCACGGAAGAAGTGGCCGACGTGCTGAATATTTTCCGCTGCTTCGGTGAAGCAGAAGTGATTGCCGAATCGATGATCCATCCGGTGGTTGGCGTGAGTGGCTCAGCCCCTGCCTATGTGTTCATGTTTTTAGAAGCGATGGCCGACGCCGCCGTGCTTGGCGGAATGCCGCGCGCGCAGGCGTATAAGTTCGCCGCGCAGGCCGTCATGGGCTCCGCCAAAATGGTGCTGGAAACCGGCAAACATCCGGGTGAACTGAAAGATATGGTCTGCTCCCCGGGGGGTACCACCATCGAAGCGGTGCGGGTGCTGGAAGAGCGCGGGTTCCGCTCGGCCGTCATTGAAGCGATGGCAAAATGCATGGAAAAATCAGAGAAGCTGAGTAAATCCTGATTTCTGACCGGGCGTCAGGCGGCCACTTCGGTGCGGCCGCGCCCGGCATTTTTCGCCCTGTACAGCGCGACGTCGGCCGCCTTCAGCCATTCCCGATAATGTCCAAACTGCGGCCCCCAGGGGGCAACGCCTACGCTTATGCGCAGCGCTTCTTTTGGCGCACACGGTAACGTCAGTTTTTCCAGACGCTCATGCAGCCGTGACATCACGGCGATGGCGCTCTCCGCCGCGGTCTGCGACATGATCACTGCAAACTCATCCCCGCCAAACCGGCCGATCGCATCGCCTGACCGTACCGACCGCTGGAGCTGACGCGTAATAGCAACGATCGCCTCGTCGCCCACGTCGTGCCCCCAGGTGTCGTTGATGTTTTTAAAGTGGTCGATATCAATCAGCAATATCGTGGCGGTGCTGTGGTCGCGCCGACAATGCTCAAATTCATTTCGCAGCAGCATTTCCCAGTGTCGGCGGTTGAAGACCCCGGTCATCCCGTCTCGTGTGCTCATCATTTCCAGCCGCTGCTTATGTTCCGCAAGCCTGACGGCGGTTCGGTGACTGAGCCAGGCAAACAGCATGGGATACAGCACGAGTACGGGTAACGTTAAGCCCCACTCCACAAGGTCGGGGTTGAAGACGGCCACCTTCCCGACGAGTGGCAGCGTCACCAGCGCGGAGAGCAGGGTCAACGCGATCCCCGGGATAAACAGGCGACAGCCCCCGGAGCCCATCATATTCATCCCCACCATCATCACCAGCGCTGCCGTCGGTAACGCATTCATCCCCATCACGCCGATCCAGAGCCCGGCAATAATGGCATCGATTTTAAGATTGAAAATTTCCTGCTGATGGGGTGAAGCGGCGCGGCAGGACAGCTGCCAGGCAAAATGGGGCCAGACGAACGACCACCCCACCAGTAAAAGCCACCAGCCGCCGGGTAAAAAATGGGTGACCAGCATCCCCGCAACGGGGAAAAACATTGCCGCCAGGCCGACGGCGCGCGCCAGCCTGACTCGCCGGGCAAACTGAATGCCGGCGCGGTGAGGGTCATCCTGAGAAAGGGTTAAACTCCACTCTTCCCGAATGCGCTTTTTGTTGTAATACGTTTCATCATTCATCATTTTTGGGAATATTCTGAAACATTTTCCCAAATTATAGAGAGGGGGTCTGCGGGGAAAGTATGAAATTTCGGGTGAGACGCCGGAGCCGCTCACCCGTTTGAACTACACTTTTTTCTTCAGGCACGCGCTCATGAACTTGCTGCGGTCGTCCCCTTTAAGGGACTGTTCGGTTGCTTTCGCATTACACTCGCGCATTTTTTGCTGCTGCGGCGTCAGGCTTTTTTCAGCCGGCTTCGCGGCGCCGTTTTTAAGGCAGTCGCTCATGTATGTCTTGCGAGCATCTCCCTTCAGACTCTGAGACGTCGCCTGTTGATTACAGGTGGTCATACGCTGCTGTTGCGGCGTTAACGTTTTCTCTTCCGCGTTCGCCGATGCGATCAGGAACAGGCCAGAGAGCAGAGTAACCAGTAATGTTGTTTTCATTGCACCATCCTTTTGTGAACATTCCCTGTAAGTCTGGTTCGTGACAGGAAAAAAACCACCCGGCAGATGTGATTTCCGCCGGGATTTTATCATTTAAGACCCAGCGCCGCCTTCATGGTGTAGAACAGATCCGTTTGATCGGTCAGGCCTACCACGTTTGCCGCGTGCGGCCCATAGGCTGCAATGCGCAGCTGGGTGCCGGTGTGCTCCATGGACTCTTCTTCAGAGTTGCCGTAGCTCAACACCATAACGGCGCCATCTTTGGTATTCAGCGCCTGCGTCAGGCCCGGGGCTTTGGTATCTGCCGGAATAATCTGGCTGGCGTGCGCATGGTCCGCGGTGACCACCACCAGGGTGTTGCCGTCTTTTTTCGCGAACTCAAGCGCCTTCTGCACCGCTTCGTCCAGATCGACGGTTTCGCCAATCTGGCCGCACGGATTCGCCGCATGATCCTGCTTATCAATCGACGCGCCTTCCACCTGCAGGAAGAACCCTTTTTCGCTCTTGCTCAGCAGAGAGATAGCTTTATCAGTCATCGCCGCCAGCGTCGGTACGCTGTCCGTGCGTTTCGGGTTAGGCGTACAGGTTACTGCAGGTTTATCGATATTGCCGTGATAAGAGGCTTTTGGTCCTTCCCAGCGCACGGGCATGTTGCCGTCAGAGAATAGCCCCAGCAGCGGCTTGTCCTGGTTCGCCTCGGTGATGGCTGCCAGCGAACTGGCGTCACTCACCAGCTGATAGCCGCGGGCCTGCGCCTGCTCGCGCAGCGTTTTGCCCTGCCACTCGCCCGCCGTTGCGGTTTCTGCAAAGGTTTTCGCGCCGCCGCCCAGGGTCACGTCAGGACGCGCGTTCAGCAGCTGTTCCGTAATCGAGCCTTTGCCGCCTTTTTCCAGCGCGTTCGTCGGGCATTTTTCGCTGGTCACTGACGGGCCGTAGCATTTACGCGAGGTTACATGCGCCACCAGCGCCGCGGGCGTTGCATCCTGAAGTTCAGCGGTGGAGACGTTGCCGGTCGCCAGGCCCGCCGCTTTTGCCATCTCCAGAAGGGTTTGGTGATCTTTTTCGTGAATATCCACACCCAGCGCGCCATTATAGGTTTTCACGCCGGTGGACCACGCCGTAGCAGAGGCCGCCGAGTCCGTGACGTAATCCGGTTTACCGGTTTTTTTATCCAGCGCGTAATGGGTATATTGTCCGGTCAACGGTAATGCGTCGATACCTTTAAAAAAGCCGCCCGCACCCTCGGCATAATTTCGCGCCGCCGTAATTTCGGAATCCCCCATTCCATCGCCAATAAGCAGAATAATATTTTTCGCCGGCTTATCATTCAGCGAAGCGCGAATAGCGGCAGTTTGATCTTCTGATAAACGGCGTGCGCCGCCAGGCTGGGTGATATCCCCTTTTGCCGCGCGATTATCCAGCACGCTGGTTTGGGCAGTATCGGCATAAATGGCAGGGGTAATTAACAGGGGAAGTAATGCGATGAAAAGTGCGCTCTGTTTCAATTTATTTTCTCCATGTACAAATACATAAAAATAAAAACAGAGCGACTATAGGCATCCTGCATGACAATTCTATGACACGTCGTTACGTCCTGTGACGGTTTAGGTGCGCGGATGCCTTAACAGCTTCTTTACGTACTGGTGGAGCATCTCGGCATCCTCAACCGGAACCTGCGATTCAGGCCTGACGCTGTCCAGTGCGCCTTCCACGCTCTCAATCAACGCCTGCTGATCGGTTTTCGCCATTTGTCGCAGCAGCGCGGTGACCACAATTTCCAGCGCTTCGACCTGAGCAACCAGCTCTTTTGACTCCTCTTCCTTTTGTGCCAGTTTGACCAGCAATTCAGCAATGAGATTTTTCATCGTGCCAGTTCCTTTTTCAGTTTTGTCTGAAGTTAGCATTCTGAATCCATAATGCAAAGAGAAGAAATTTATTATGGTATGCAAAAGTGATGCAGGAATAAAAATAAAGAACCACCGCGGTGAGCGAAACGTTTTTCTATAAAAAAACGCCGCATTTTTGTTATATAAAAATGCGGCTACCATAAGAATATATAATACATCAACGAAACGATTATCTCGACGATTTCGCTTCCGCCATTTGTCTGCGGCGACGCAGCGCAATAGCCAGCTGGATAATATTGATTAAAACGACAATCGCCGTGGCGGCAAATACCCAACGAAAACCGGCCATCGCGGAAACGGATGCGCCAATAAGCGGACCGGCAACATTCCCCAGATACATAAATGACTGGTTATATCCAAAGATACGCCCCGTCACCTGGTCGCTGGAATATTTAACCAGCAGGGTCTGTACCGCAGGCAACATGGCGCCATCAGCAAAGCCGAGCAGAAACCGCAATATGCCAAGCTGAAGCGGAGAGGTGACAAACGACATCGCGAAGAAGAGCACCACCGCAAAGATCAGCGTCGCCATCAGGATGCGCGCGGTGCCGATCCTGTCACCCAGTTTTCCCAGACGCGGCGCGGAAATCAGGGCGGATACGCCCGGTACGGCGGCAATCATGCCGCTCAGAAAAGCGATATTTGTGCTATCCGGCTCCATCGACTTGATAAACAGCGCCAGAATCGGACCGACCGAACCGTTACAGAGCTGGATAACCATAGTGGTCACAAACAGGCTGATCATCAGTCCCGGATAGGGCAGCGAGGCGAAGACGGCCTTGCCGCTCAGGCGTTCAGATTTACTGATAACCGGGCGGCCTCCCTCTTTGATAAGAAAGAGCGTGACCAGAAAACTGACCACCAGCAGGATCGCGGTGATGATAAATACCGCGCGCAGCCCGACGTGGTCCGCCAGAAAGCCCCCCAGCAGCGGACCACCGATGACGCCGCTGATCTGCGCCGTGGAGAGCGTGCTCAGCGCCCAGCCGCTACGCTCGCGCGGCACCTGAGAGGCGACCAGCGCCATGGCGTTTGGAATGTACCCGGACGTCAGCCCCATCACCGCACGCAGGAAAAACAGCTGCCAGACGTTGGTGGCGAAGGCCTGGAGCAGAATGGCGATCGCCATCCCGAGCGAGGCGCGCAGCAGCATCAGTTTACGGCCTTTCCGATCCGCCAGGCTGCCCCACATCGGTGACACAATGGCGGACACCAGAAACGTGACGCTGAACGTCAGGCCGGACCACATGGAGAGCGCTTCATGCGAGGTCACCCCCAGCTGCGAGACGTACAGCGGCAGGAACGGCAGGATCTGGCTAATGGCCAGCCCGGTAAAGAAGCAGCCAAACCAGACCGAGATAAGATTAACTTTCCAGGATTCCATAACGAAATAGTCTTCATTTTTAGGCGAATTCGCCGACAGATTAGCAAGTTACGCGTTTTGACGTCGCACCAGAGATGCGGCCCGACTGACTTTGGTGTTTTATCTTCCCAGTCATCATATTTGTGAAACAAGTCACAATTCATCCATTTTCTGGCGGAATATTATGCTTCACCGGCAGAGGCCGAAACCGCGCATTCCCAGATGAAAATGGTTGGCATGCGCCGCGTTATACTCCGGTCCCAGACCGTTTCCGTAGTAGCCGCAGCTTGCCGCAAGCATAGCCTTCAGCCAGGGCTGCGTCGTTGCAGCCTTCCAGCCGTTCAGCACCGTGACGCGTTCCCCGTTCGCCAGACGAAAAGCGGCGATATCCAGCGCCTCCGCCGTGGCATGTTCACTGCGGCGCGCGTCGGGGCGGTGATAAATATTGCGGCAGGCATAGCTGCCGAGGTGGTCGATACGCGCAAGGTCGCTGCCCGTATAGCGCTTTGTCAGCGGTCGGGCCTGCTGGCTGATAAACAGCGCAGAGCTGAGCGCCAGCGGACAGCTGGCAAGAAAGCTCCCGTTCAGGCCGACCGGACCGAAGTCACGCACGCGCACGACGTTGTTAAGCGGACACGCGCCGCCGCTGTCCGCCACCGGCTGGGTGCGGATGAGATCTCTTTGGTTAGCCTGCGCGAGCAGGCTCTCGCACGCCTCGGGGTTTAAGCGCCGAAGCTTATACTGGGTGATTCGGCCCGGCGGGTCGTCCAGCGTCAGCGGCATGAAAGGGTTGTAGTAAGACGGCAACCAGCGGTAACCCACCGTTGCAACGGCCACAATGATGAATACGGTCAGCAGCGTTTTTCCTTTCACTCTCCCCCCTCAACATTCCCCAAAACATTATGGCAGAAGGCCGCGAAACCCGCCGGGCATCGTGGTATGTTATTGGCTTTTCGTCAGACTGGAAGAGAGTGAGATGGCTAAGCAGCGCGTAGGTATTGTCTTTGGGGGAAAATCAGCGGAGCACGAAGTGTCATTGCAATCGGCCAAAAATATCGTTGATGCGATCGATAAAAGCCGTTTCGACGTGGTGCTGCTGGGCATTGATAAACAGGGCCAGTGGCACGTGAACGATGCCAGCCAGTATCTGCTGAATGCTCACGATCCGGCCCATATCGCCCTTAATCCTTCGGAAGTGAGCGTCGCCACCGTACCCGGCGTCGTGAAGGGGCAGCTCATCGACGCCGGCAACGCTCAGGCTCTCGCCCAGATCGACGTTGTCTTCCCTATTGTTCACGGCACCCTGGGCGAAGATGGTTCCCTGCAGGGGATGCTGCGCATGGCCAACCTGCCGTTCGTCGGCTCGGATGTCCTCGGCTCTGCCGCGTGCATGGACAAAGACGTCACCAAACGCCTGCTGCGCGATGCCGGGCTGAATATTGCGCCATTCGTGACCCTCACCCGCGCAAACCGCGACAAGCACAGCTTCGCGCAAATCAGCGGAGAGCTGGGTCTGCCGCTGTTTGTGAAGCCGGCAAACCAGGGCTCCTCCGTAGGCGTCAGCAAAGTCACCAGCGAAGCAGAGTTCACGCAGGCCGTCCGTCTGGCGTTTGAGTTCGACCATAAAGTGGTGGTTGAGCAGGGCATCAAAGGCCGTGAAATTGAGTGCGCCGTGCTGGGCAACGATTTTCCACAGGCGAGCACCTGCGGCGAAGTGGTGTTAAACAGCGACTTCTACTCGTACGACACCAAATACATTGATGACAAAGGCGCGCAGGTTGTCGTTCCTGCGGATATCGATCCGGCGATTAACGATAAGATCCGGGCGATCGCCATTCGCGCTTATCAGACGCTCGGCTGCTGCGGCATGGCGCGCGTGGATGTGTTCCTGACGCCGGAAAACGAAGTGGTGATCAATGAAATCAACACGCTGCCGGGGTTCACTAACATCAGCATGTATCCAAAACTGTGGCAGGCCAGCGGCCTGAGCTACCCGGAACTGATCACCCGCCTGATAGAACTGGCGCTGGAGCGTCACGCCGCCGACAGCGCGCTTAAAAGTTCCGTAAACGGTTAATCGGCGCTCTTCGTCGACTCCGCGTCATCCGCTGTCGTCTCTTCAGGACGACGGCGGATAATCAGCCCCGCCAGCCAGAAACTTATCACCCAGGTCACCAGCCCGACAGCATAGGTTTGCCACCCTTTTGCTTCAAACCCCAACAGGCCCACGACACCGTTAAGAATAAAGATCAGCCCGATGGCAAAGGCGTAGTAGTGCCAGTCACGGCGTAGTTTGGACGTGAGCTTCATAACAACTCCGGCAGGAAAAAAAGACATCCTCTCACAGTTTTACGGCCAGGTCTGTGGCAGATACGGAAATTCTGAAACGCGACGCAATTTCACTTAAGTGATGAAATTGTGATGTGCTGCAGAAATCGACAATCCAGGAGAATTCCGGCGCGTAAATTACCACGATTCTGATATTGACAAATGCGATGACCTGTCAAACTCACCCCGTAAGACGCGTATTAAAACAGAGTGATACCACGGGAGGTCAACATGGCTGACTTTACATTGTCGAAACCGATTTTTGGCGGCAAACCAAAAACCTCCACGGCGGGTAATATTGCTTATGCCCTGTTTGTCCTGTTCTGCTTCTGGGCCGGTTCCCAGCTGCTCAATATGCTGGTCCATGCGCCTGGCGTTTATGAACACCTGATGCAGGTGCAGGATAACGGACGCCCGCGAGTTGAGATTGGGTTTGGCGTCAGCACCCTGTTCGGCCTGATCCCCTTCCTCGCGGGATGTATGATTCTGGGCGTTGTAGCGTTAGTTCTGCGCTTTCGCCGCCGCCGTTAAAGCCCCATACAGCGCGCCCGGCGATCGTCCACGCGTTTTGCGAACCATGCGGTTGTCAGGTTACGCGTGATCTTCGGGCTTTCCAGCTGGATCCCCGGCAGGATCGCCCTCGGTAACGTTTTCCCACTTTTCTGCTCCGCAAGCGCAAACACCTTGTTGTACAGATCCGTTTTCTCAAAGGCCAGGCTATCGCCTTTCTCAAGCTGACGGCGAATGTCGCTGTTGCTCAAGCCAAGCGTTGTCGATAATTTCCGTACTGCCAGCTCGGTGCTTCCCGCCTCGCTGCTGCCGTAAGCGATGAGATCGCCGTCCAGCGCCAGCTTGACGCCGCTTGCGCGGCTGACCGCACTCTGGAATGCCGCATTACGGCTGGCATACCAGCCCGCGTTAAAGTCGGCAAAGCGGTACAGCGGCTCATTGTAGTTCGCCGGATAGTTCAGCAGATGATACGTGCCGAACCACAGTCCGCCGCGCAGGGAGAAGACCTCCTGGCGCACCGTACCGTCGATTTTCCACGGGTAGCCGTCGGTATGCTTCTCCGCGAACGCAATGCTCACCTGCATCGGGCCACCGGTATGTACCGGGTTCAGCGAGCCAAACAGCTTCTGCCCCATCGGGACCATACTGATGAAATCATCAAAGATGGCGCTAAGCTGTTTTTCGGTTTTCACCGCATCCAGCCGTTCGCTGTAGCTTTTGCCGTTCGGCGAGGTGATTTTAAGCGCGGTATGCACCAGGAAAACCGGGATATGCATGGACTCCGCGCGGCGGTCGATCTCTTTCCAGGCAATTTTGTTCAGGCCCGGCACGACCGGGTCTGACTGGTACATCGACTCCTGCTGCGCCACCGCCAGCACCGAGCAGATATTCTCCTCGGTCGGCGCGATCTTTTGGCTTTCAAAGGTTTTTGCCAGCGCATCTGCCCACTCATTGCGATCCTTCACGCTGGCGGGCATTTTCTGCCGCACTACGCTCGCCACATCGACGGGCTTCTCCCCCTTTTTGAGCGGAGCGGCACCTTTTTCGGCACAGCCTGCCAGCACAAGAGCGGCCAGCAAGGACAACGGTAACGCGCGCGGTACGGCAAAAGACATAGCAACTTCCTGTATTAGCTAAATGTGTTGGTGACTTCCTGCAGGTCACGATCGTCCAGCTCACGTTCAAAACTGCGCAGACGTTTGTAGATGGACATCAGTTCTACCAGGGTGGTCCAGGAGCTGATCAGGTACTGGAACGAGCCTCGAACCTGACCGAAAACGTTGGTAATCTGCGTCATCAGACCGAGCGTAATCGTACCCGCAACAATCGACGGGAACAGCAGGAACAAACCGAAAACGTTATCCACCTGCAGATACAAAATACGCGCGATGTTGAAATACATATAGTGGAAGTAGAGTCGGAAGTAGTTACGACGCACGGCGCCAAACAGCTCGCGGACGGTCGGCGGCGAGGCGCGGTTGGCATCATCTTCGCCGTAAACCAGCTCTTTACGATAAGCGGCTTCCACGCGTTGATTTTTAAACTCCAGGCCCGGCAGCTTGATCCCCACTACCGCCAGCAGGCCCGTCCCCATCAGCGACCAGACGATCGCGGCAATCACCAGACCATAAGGAATATGACCGACAATAGGCAGATCCGGCACGTGCGCAGAGAGCGTTACCAGCACGGGCAGGAAGGCGATCAGCGTCATGATGGCGTTGATAAAGCTGACGCCCATGTCTTCAAGGGTGGAGGCAAAACGCATGGTGTCTTCCTGCACGCGCTGCGCGGCGCCTTCGATATGGCGCAGGTGCTGCCAGTGCGCCATGTAATGTTCATTCATCGCGGTACGCCAGCGGAAAACGTAGTGGCTGACGAAGAAGTTGTTCATCACGCCGATGATAACCGCAATCAGGGCGATACCGAGGAAGATCCCGACTTCATGGTAGAACTGGTTGATGGTCACCTTGTGCGGCGAGCTCAGCGCGGTCTGGATCAAATCGTAGAACGGCGCATACCAGGCGTTAACCGCCACGCCCACTTCGACAAGAAACCAGGTGACAAAGATAATCAGCGATGTGCCGAGGATTGACCAGTACTGCCAGCGGTGCGGAGAATACATAAACCAGAACAGCGCAAACAGCCCAACGCACACCATATAGTAGGCGTAAAACAGCAGATAGCTCAGCGACCAGAAGCGCGCCGCGCTAATCGGCACCTCGCCCGTTGCTCCCGTGATACGCGTCAGCCATGCGCCGCCGCCCGCCTGCCAGAAAATGACAGCGATGAGTGCCCAAATAAATGCCGACAGGAAAAAAGGCCCCGGCTTTGGGAAAAAAGACTTAAACATAATGCTTCCTTCTTGTTGTTATGGCTGTTGCTGTGCACAACACGTTACCACACGAAAAACCTGCCCGAGCCAGCCTCCCGGCTCCGGCAAAAAGGTCAGACCCGAGCGTTAATTATTAGTTCGCTTTCCAGTTTTCAAGAATTGTTTCGGTGCGTTTCACCGCGAGAGGATTCGCCGGCGCGATGAAGTTACGCCAGACGTCGTTGTGATGGTTAATCAGGATCTGTGCTTCAGCAGCCGGGCGGTTGGATGTGGTATGGGCATCTTCCGCCACGGTGATGTGATAACCCCGGCTGACGCCGTTCTTGATCGTCGCGTCAACGCAGTAGTCGGTGGCACAGCCGCAGATGACAAACTCGCGAATGCCCTGCTCACGCAGCAACGTCTCTAGCGCGGTGTTATAGAAGGCATCACAGGCGGTTTTAGTGACGTAAAGCGCGTCAGCAGGCTGATGGAGTTCAGGCAGTAGCGCAAACCCTTCGCTTCCCTCTTCCAGGCCCCCGGCCTCGGTATGTTGAATAAAAATCACCTTGTCGGCTGCCTGCGTAAGCTGGTTGATCAGAGAGACACATTTTTCGCGCTGATGACGAGGGGTTTCAAATACCCCGTTCTGCATATCGACAACCATAACCACACGCTTCTCAGACATACCGTTCTCCGTAAGATTGAGTGACACTGGTGCCTATCATAAGCCCGATGTCACAAAATGGGAGATGGCTCGTCAGTAAATTGTTCATATTTACCCATGGTTACGTTTTTCTCGCTATCGTTATGCAATTCGGGGCATTGCGCGGTACCGTTTAGTAGTATAAATACCCATTACTTTCCTCATTCACTTCATGGATGCTTTTCGTTGAAACGTTGTCTGCTCTCTTTTGCCGCGCTGTGTGCGGTGAGCTTTTCTACCGCCCAGGCAGCCCAACCGCTGACGGCGCCCGTTTTAGCTTCAGATATTGCCGATCGCTACGCGAACCTTATCTATTACGGCAGCGGCGCGACCGGTATGGCGATGGTCGTCATCGACGGCAACCAGCGTGTGTTCCGCAGCTTTGGCGAGACGCGCCCAGGAAATAACGTTCACCCGCAGCTGGATTCCGTTATCCGCATCGCGTCCCTAACCAAGCTGATGACCAGCGAAATGCTGGTGAAACTGCTCGACCAGGGCGTGGTGAAGCTCGACGACCCGCTCAGCAAATACGCGCCGCCAGGCGCCCGGGTACCCACGTATCAGGGGACGCCGATCCGGCTTGTGAACCTTGCCACCCACACCAGCGCCCTGCCGCGTGAGCAGCCAGGCGGGGCGGCGCACCGTGACGTATTTGTCTGGCCAACGCGCGACCAGCGCTGGAGCTACCTGAGTACCGCCACGCTGAAGGCAGCGCCGGGTTCGCAGGCCTCTTATTCAAACCTGGCCTTTGACCTGCTGGCGGACGCCCTTTCAACGGCGGCTGGCAAACCCTACACGCAGCTGTTTGAAGAGCAGATAACCCGTCCGCTGGGTATGAAAGACACCACCTTTACCCCGTCCCCGGATCAGTGTCGTCGCCTGATGGTGGCGGAGAAAGGCGCTAGCCCCTGTAATAACACGCTCGCGGCCGTGGGCAGCGGCGGGGTCTATTCCACGCCTGGCGACATGATGCGCTGGATGCAGCAGTTCCTTTCCTCAGATTTCTACGCCCGCAGCAGCCAGGCCGATCGTATGCAGACCCTGATTTATCAGCGCACTCAGCTGCAACGCGTCATCGGGATGGACGTGCCGGGTAAAGCCGATGCGCTCGGCATGGGGTGGGTCTATATGGCACCGAAAAATGGCCGTCCGGGTATTATTCAGAAAACCGGCGGCGGCGGCGGATTCATCACCTATATGGCCATGATCCCGCAGTCAAACGTGGGCGCATTTGTGGTGGTCACCCGCTCCCCGCATACGCGTTTCGTCAATATGAGTGACGGGATTAATAACCTGGTGGCAGAACTGAGCGCCAATAAGGCCCAGGTGCTCACCGCGTCAAACTAATTTTAATATTCCGTGGGCAAGCGGTTGATGCTGACCAGCTTGCCCCGGCTCATATTGATATAGTTTCCCTGCCTCAGGGCGGCAAGCACCTCGGCAACAACGGAGCGTGAAATTCTTGTGCTCTGTTGAATATGATTCATCACACCGATTTTTGAACGCAGCGTTTCATCCCATTCCGCCATATTCAGCAGCATCGAGCGGATCTGGTGATAGGAGTTATTTCCCACCAGCTGCTTATCGCGTTTCTCAAGAATGTAAGTTATCCAGGATAACCAGCAGAAGGCCTCTTTCCAGAGTGAATACTGCTGGATAAGTTGACGGGTGGTTTCCGTGGGCAAATAAAAACCGGTACAGGCCGTTTTAGCAATTACCCTGTATTCGTGAGAGTGATTAATCACCACCGTAGACAGCCCGAATATAAAAGGGGCAGTCGCAATCCCCACCAGCAGTTCATCAGAAGTTCGATAAACCTCAATAACGCCGGTTTGTAATACGATCGTACAAGGCTCATTCCATTCGTCTGACGTAATTAATTGCTGGGGCGCACATGTAAAAGGAGTACTGGCCGCTGTTAAATACTGTTCGAGCCGGCGTAATTCAGAAAGCGGTTTCGCATTAACGTTCATGCAGACCTCAAGTCATCCGTATTTGTCGGTCCAATATTATTTTTATTACTTGTATAAAAAGCGGGGGAGATAACCACTCCCCCCGCTTTTATTCATTTCCAGGTATATTTCACGCCCAGATTTGCGCCCCAGTTCTGATCAACGTCGCCGCCGCCCAGATAAGTGGCATCGGTGTACGCACTGAAGTTCTTCGTGAAGCTGAACTGGGTGCCCAGCCCTACCCGCACAGCGGAGCCTTTCACGCCGTTATCAATGCTGTCACCGTTAATATCGGCATTGTTATCGGCGTCGTCATAGACGTAGGCCAGTTTGAAGTAAGGCGTCAGAGCCTGTTCGCCGCCGTAGTTGAAGGTATAGCCCGTATCAACGCCGAGTTCATAACGCAGGCTATCGTAAGATTGTCCATCAGCGCGCATGTCATTACTCAGACGATAATCATCGCCAGACTGGAACAGGCCAGAGACGGCGGCATATGGCGTAAAGTAGCCAGAGAGGTTTGGCTTCCAGTCATAGCCCAGCTTCAGCCCAAAACCAACAGCATCATTCGTGGTATTGCCGTCAACGTACTGACCGTTGCTCATGTTGGCGGAGAGATCGCTGTTGAAGCGGGTGTAGCTCAGGGAGCTGTCGAGGAACAGATCGTTCATGAACTTCGCTGACGCATAGATCATCGCAGTCTGGCTATCCTGATCGACCTGACCGGTACGATCGCTGGTATCACCCTTCGCGAAACCTGCCGCACCACCGACGATCCACTTCGCGTTATTACCGTCAATCTGGGTGTCCACACCCACCATAATGCCGCTCACGTCCTGATCGTAGCTGATAACGCCATTGTCACCGTCGAAGTTGCCACCGAAGTAGCTCACCCACGCCCCGCCGTTATCCGCCAGGCCGTGACGGCTGTTGGTCAGACGCGTGCCAACGGTATCCTGCTGCAGATTCCAGATATTGGTATTGGCAGATGGGATGCTCAGCGCCATATTGGCAGAGTCGGTCAGCTCTTTCTGCTGAAGGACAACGGCGTCACCCTGCTGCTGCGCCTGATAGGTGTAAGCGCCTAAATCGGCTTTGTTTGCTGCAGTAAAGCTGGCTGTGGTATCCGCATTATTGTCATAGACGCGAATAATCTCTTTGTTTTTGTAATCAGCAACGGAACCGGCACCGGTCGCATCGTCGATGCGCACCTGGTAGTTACCTGCAACGTCACCGTTTACTGACAGATGGCCATTAGAGTTAATCGCCACAACACCGTAGTCGTAATCGGCATTGTACTTATCGTTAGTGATATAGCGTGCGTTGTTCAAATCGCTGTTCAGGACGTAATCACGGCTGGCAACGTTAAGCTCCCCGCCATCGGTCAGTTCCATATTGTGCGTATCAACCTGACCCAGCCCCAGCGCCAGCTCAGCACCGTTATCCACGGTGATGGTGTTGGCATACAGTTGGGCCGTTTCTTCCGTCAGTGCCGCACGGCTATAGCTGTCCAGATACAGACGGTCGGTCGCCACGGCACCGCTGTCTCCAATATTCATTGATGAAGCATTGGTCAGGGTGATGGAGTCCGCCAGCAGGCCAGAGTCTTCGACGTTAACCTGAGACTGGTTGTTTACCATCAGCGTGTCGATATTAGAAAGCTTGCGGGTATCCCACTCAGAGCCGTTATCCAGCGCGATGTTAAACAGCCCGCTCTGATACACCGCTTCACCTGCAACGTGTCCGTTGCTGTCATAAACGGAATCCGGCCAAATGCTGTTAGGGGATAAGCTACTCCAGTCTACGTTGCTGTAGCCCAGGCCATACATCTGCGCTGGGCCGATAGCCTCGACGCTGGACTGTGCTGCACCGACCCATTTGCTGCCGTTGGTCAGGGTGACATCCAGCTTATCGGTGCCATCCCAGCCGTTGGTGGTTGGGTTATAGACACCGTCTGCAGTGGTATCCGTAGCCGGATCGCCGTTCGGATAGAAGTTGTTGTCGAAGGTGCTGGAGAACAGAATATCGCCAGTAACGGTGGAGTGATCGAACGTGGCAGTGGTCTGCATCGCGTTATCAGACGCGCTAGCGGCAACGATCAGCGCCGCATCATCTGCCGCCGTGGCATTCGTTTCACCGTAGTCGCTCGGCTTCGCGGTTTGACCGTAGAACCCGCTGGTTCCCAGATCGCTGTACGCGCCTGAGGTCAGAACAGAGTCTTTCACCACCAGCGTGTCGGTAAATACTTTGCTGCTGTTGGCTACGCCTTCCACACCGTCGTAAGGGGTATTATCCGGCTCCTGATAACCCTGCGTCAGGGTAATACCGGCAATGTGGGAATTATTCTGGATAACAATATCGGACTCCACATCCAGGGTAATCGCATTACCCAGATTATACGTGTCCAGATTGTGTCTTTCCGTATTTTCCCCGTTCACGACGTCATACGCATAATGCTCATAGGTATCGTTAATGGTGGAATTATCTACGGTCAGGCTAAAACGATCGTATTGAGAATGGTTGGTGCCATCGGTATCCAGGCCGTCAGCACACGAGGAGGTCATACACTTAGAGGTAATCATACCATTAATGGTGCTGTTGGAAATGCTTAACGCATTCGCCCGCCCATTGATACCATCATCCAGATAGTATGTTGAAATAACACCATTCACGGTGCTTTTATTAATCACCGGATAAATATCGCCGTCGTGGGTCGCGTCTGAGTAATCCCAGTCGGCATAGCCATAATACCAGGGAGCGGAAGCGGTATTATCGTATCCGAATGTATTATATGTCGTACCGGAAATATCCTTCGCATTGGCCTGAGAAGCGATAGCCAGGGTGCAGGCTAATGCAAGTTGAGATACAACGAGTTTCTTTTTCCATGTTTGCATTGGGTCATCCCTCCTCAGGGACGTAAGCAAGTTTGTCCATCAATGATTTTGCAATGTTTAGTTTAATTGCGGAGGGAATTATGCATTTTCATTTCGAAAAGGTTCAATGAATGTTTCCATTAAGTCCGTATCCAGACTAATAACGCATCAAAACCGAGAAAGCCTCTGTCACTACAGATAAATATTATAAAAACAAAGCATTAAAATAGAGACGAAACAATAATGTACATATAAAAATAAATAATGAATCATTTTCAATGATGTTTTCTGTTTAATATAAAAACAATATGAATAACTTATCTCCATTTCGGCGTTATACTGTCCTGCATTATATATTGATGCCAAAAAACCAGACTCATCGCATTTTACAAAATAAAATGCCCACTTTTACCAAAACACCTGTCTTCACTTTGAGGTACACTAGCCTTCTTTGTTCCACAAACATCAGGCATACCATGACCGATTTAATTGCACGTCCCCGCCGCCTGCGCAAGTCACCTGCACTGCGCGCTATGTTTGAAGAGACAACCCTGACCTTAAACGATCTGGTGTTGCCGATTTTTGTCGAAGAAGAGATCGATGACTACAAAGCCATCGAAGCCATGCCGGGCGTAATGCGCATTCCGGAGAAATATCTGGCGCGTGAGATTGAACGCATCGCCAACGCGGGGATCCGCTCGGTGATGACCTTCGGCATCTCTCACCATACCGATGCCACCGGCAGCGACGCGTGGAAAGAAGATGGCCTCGTCGCCCGCATGTCCCGCATCTGCAAAGAGACCGTGCCGGAAATGGTGGTTATGTCAGACACCTGCTTCTGCGAATATACCTCTCACGGCCACTGCGGCGTGCTGTGCGATCACGGTGTCGATAACGATGCCACCCTGCTGAACCTCGGCAAACAGGCGGTCGTGGCTGCCGCTGCGGGTGCGGACTTCATCGCGCCCTCTGCCGCAATGGACGGACAGGTTCAGGCGATCCGCCAGGCGCTGGACGCGGCGGGCTTTACCGACACCGCCATCATGTCTTACTCCACCAAATTTGCCTCCTCCTTCTACGGCCCGTTCCGTGAAGCTGCGGGCACGGCGCTGAAGGGCGATCGTAAAACCTATCAGATGAACCCGCTTAACCGTCGGGAAGCGATTCGCGAATCCCTGCTCGACGAAGCCCAGGGCGCAGACTGCCTGATGGTGAAACCTGCGGGCGCGTACCTTGATATCCTGCGCGACATCCGCGAGCGCACCGAGTTGCCGCTGGGCGCTTACCAGGTCAGCGGCGAGTACGCGATGATCAAATTCGCCGCGCTGGCCGGTGCGATTGACGAAGAGAAAGTGGTCCTCGAAAGCCTCGGCGCCATCAAACGCGCAGGCGCGGATCTGATCTTCAGCTACTTCGCGCTGGATCTGGCTGAGAAAAAAATCCTCCGCTAATCTTCACCAAACTGCAATACAACCGACATCTGCTCCTTCTACTGTCTTCGCAAGACGGCAGGAGGAGTAACCATGTTTAGCCTCGATAGCGTTCTCGACGATCTTTGGCCTCAGGCGAGGCCCACCCCCTGGCAAAAAAGTCTGTTAAAAAGACTGTTCTACGAAGACGAATTTCAGCAATTTGCCGCAGCACACCGCCATCTGAAAGGACTGGATATGGTGGAGCAAGTTCTGGAACACCTTGATATTCTCTGCACCGTTTCCGCCCGCGATCTTGAACAAATCCCCGAACATGGCCCGCTGGTCATTATTGCCAACCACCCGACGGGCACGCTGGACGGTCTGGCGCTGATGTACGCCGTTTCCCGCGTGAGGCGCGATGTTAAAGTCGTGACCAACCGGATGCTGACCCACCTTGAGCCCCTCAGCTCGCTGTTTATTCCGGTGGATAATATGGGCGGCAGGACAGCGAAATCGTCCCTGGTGCAGATGGAACAGCATCTGCAAAACGCGGGCGTGCTGATCTTCTTCCCGGCCGGAGAAGTTTCCCGCCCCACGCGCAAAGGCATTCGCGACAAAAAGTGGCACTCTGGCTTTATCAAACTCGCCAGCAAGCTGCGCGCCCCGCTGCTGCCGGTGCATATTCAGGCGCATAACAGCGTGCTCTTCTATGCCAGCACGCTGGTCTCCCCGACGCTGTCAATGCTGTTACTCATGCAGCAGATGTTCCGCCGCCGCCACAGCCAGCTGCCGATTAAGATCGGCCAGCAGATTGCCTGGCATCACTGGCACAGCGCCACCCTTTCGTCGCGTGAGATGGCCGAACAGTGCCGTCAGCACGTGATGCGTCTTGGCAAGGGATTGCCTGGCGTCTTTAAAACCCAGTGCGCCATTGCCCGCCCGGAAGACCGCGCCACCCTGAAACGCGCGCTGGCGCAGGCCGAATGTCTGGGCAATACCAGCGACGGTAAAACCATCTATCTTTGGCAGCGCAACGGGCAGGAAGACGCCCCGCTGCTGCGCGAGCTGGGCCGCCTGCGCGAGATTGCCTTTCGCGCGGTCGAGGAAGGGAGCGGCAAACGTCGGGACACCGACAGCTACGACGATGATTATCTGCACCTGATCCTGTGGGATGAGGACGATCTGGAGATCGTCGGGGCGTATCGCTTTATGCCGACGGCCATGCAGATCGAAAAGCGCGGCGTTGAGGGGTTGTACAGCTATAGCCTGTTCCACTACGACGACAAAATGCAGGACGTGCTGGAGCACGGCATTGAGCTGGGGCGCAGCTTTATTCAGCCGCGCTACTGGGGACGCCGCGGCCTGGACTATTTATGGTCCGGCATTGGAGCCTACCTGGCGCGTTATCCGAACTACCGCTACCTGTTTGGCCCGGTCTCGATTTCCGGTGGCTTACCGCCTGCCGCACGGGATCTGCTGGTGGCCTTTTACCGCCTGTGGTTCCCGGCAACGCATCCGCTGGCCGCGTCACGTCAGCCGTATCCCGCATCGCTGCCGGACGTGCTCGCGCAGTTTGGCGGCGTGGATTACGTGGATGACCTGACAAAGCTGAAATCCCTGCTCGGCAATCTGGGCTGCGGCATTCCGCCGCTCTACAAGCAGTATTCCGAGCTGTGTGAACCCGGCGGCGTGCAGTTTATTGATTTTGGCAGCGACCCGGCGTTTAACGACTGCGTCGACGGACTGGTGCTGGTGGATTTGTGTTACCTGAAGGCGAACCGCTATCAGCGGTATATTGAGGCGCATTTAATACCCTCACCCCAGCCCTCTCCCTGAAAGGGAGAGGGTGAAAACCGCACCGGGCAGTCCCCTCGCCCCTTTGGGGAGAGGGTTAGGGTGAGGGGATCAAGGCGCACGATAAAACGGCTTATCCCCCAAAATCGTCGCCCGCTGCATAATCCGGCGCTGCGGCAGATAGTCCGCATTGGCATAGTGCTGCGTTACGCGGTTATCCCAGATCGCCAGGTCGTTCTCCTGCCAGCGCCAGCGGACCTGAAACTCCGGCCTGGTGATATGCGCGAACAGGAATCCCAGCAGCGCCTCACTCTCTTTCTCGGACACGTCCACGATGCGCGTCGTGAACCCTTCATTCACGAACAACGCCTGCTTGCCCGTGACAGGATGGGTCCGCACCACCGGGTGCAGCAGCGGAGGATGCTTCGCAACCGCCTCCTGCCAGCGCTGATGTTCCTCTTCCGTTTTACGGTACTTGTACTCCTGGAACGATTTTTTGAAGTCGTGCTCCGCCCGCAGCCCGCTCAGCAGCGTCCGGAACGGCGCGGAGAGCGCCTCATACGCCGCAATCCCGCTGGTCCACAGCGTATCGCCGCCGGTTTCCGGCAGCAGCTTCGCCGCCAGAATCGCCCCGGCGGGCGGCGTCTCGATAAAGGTCACGTCGGTGTGCCAGTTGTCGTTGTCCGGCGGGTTATCGTTGTGGGTGTCCAGAACGATAATCTCCTCCACGCCTTCCGCATGCGGATAGACGGGGTGGATATGCAGATCGCCAAAGCGCAGGGCCAGCGCGCGCTGCTGCTGCGGGGTGATCGCCTGTTCCCGCAGGAAAACGACCTGATGGCGCAGCACCGCGTGGTACAGCTGCTCGAACTGGTTATCGCTCAGCGGACGGGTCACATCCAGGCCCGACACCTGCGCGCCAATGTACGGCCCCAGCGGGGTAATGGTCAGACGTTCACTCATTGTATTTCTCCATGCCAGGGCGTCAGGCGGCGCTGTAACGCGCGCAGCCCCAGTTCTAATCCGAAGGCGATCGCGGCGATCACCGCGATCCCTGCCAGCACCACGTCAGTCGCCAGGAACTCTCCCGCCGACTGCACCATAAACCCAAGGCCGCGCGTGGCCGCAATCAGCTCTGCCGCCACCAGCGTGGACCAGCCCACGCCGAGGCCGATGCGCAGCCCGGTTAAAATTTCCGGCAGCGCGCCCGGTAAAATCACGAACAGCAGCACCTGCGTGCGGCTAGCTCCCAGCGACTGCGCCGCGCGGATCCGCACCTGCTGGGCGCTCTTCACGCCTTCCAGCGTTGACATTGCAACCGGCGCAAAGATCGCCAGATAGATGAGTAAAACTTTGGGCGTTTCACCTATGCCGAACCAGATAACCACCAGCGGCAGCCAGGCCAGCGGCGGCACCGGACGGTAAAGCTCAATCAGCGGGTCGAGTATGCCGCGCACCGTCGTGCTCAGCCCCATCGCAATGCCCACGGGAATGCCGATGATGACGGCAGCCAGAAGCGCCACCAGAATACGCGCCAGACTTGCACCTAAGTGCTGCCAGAGAGTGGCATCCATAAAGCCCTGCGGCCCGGCGATGGTAATGAGTTTGGCCAGCACCTGGCCCGGCGGCGGCAGAAACAGCGGGCTGACCCACTGCTGGGCAGCAACCGCCCACCACACCGCCAGCAGCACCAGCAGCGTACCGACGCTCAACGTGATTTGGCGCGAGAAAGGCCAGCGCAGCGCCAGACGCGTGCGGCGCGTTTTTTCACTGAAGACGATGCTCATGAGAAAGCCTCCCGTTGTTCAAACACGCGGCTTAAGACGTATTCACGCTGTTCGATAAACAGCGGATCGGATTTGATGCTGCGCACGGGTTCTCCCGCGACGAAGCGGCGGGCGAAATCCAGCGGCAAGCGCTCCAGCACGCGGCCCGGCCCCGGCGAGAGCAGCACCAGCTCCGTCGCCATAAACACCGCCTCTTCGATATCGTGGGTAATCAACAGCACCTGCTTGCCCGTCTCGTGCCACAGGCGCAGCAGCAGGGTTTGCATCTGCTCGCGGGTGAAGGCATCCAGCGCCCCGAACGGCTCGTCCAGCAGCAACAGCTGCGGATTCGCGGCCAGCGCGCGGGCAATACCCACGCGCTGCCGCTGGCCGCCGGAAAGCTGCCAGATAAAGCGTTTTTCCGCCCCTTCCAGCCCCACTTTTTTCAGCATCGTCCGTGCCGTTTTCAGCCGCTGTTCGCGATTGACGCCCGCAAGCTGTAGCCCAAACGCCACGTTTTCCTGCACGTTGCGCCAGGGAAGCAATCCTTCGTTCTGGAAGACCACGCCGCGCTCGGCGCCCGGGCCTTCCACCTTTTTGCCTTCCAGTTGGATGCAGCCATGCTGATAAGGGACAAACCCGGCGATCAGATTCAGCAGCGTGGTTTTTCCGCACCCGGACGGGCCCAGCACCACCAGCAGCTCACCGCTGTCCAGCGTCAGGTTGATGTCCTCCAGCGCGGGCTTACCGCCGTAATCGGCGTACAGGTTCGTAATATTCAGCATGGCGGACTCCTTATTTCACAAAACGATCGGTCACGTACTGGCTGTAATCCGTCGCCACCGCTGGCACTTTGCCCTGCTCTTTCAGGAAGGTGGCGGTATCAACAATCGCTTTGTTTACCGGCCCGGTAAGCTGCTGAACCTGCTGCGCGGGGGTCAGATAGGTATTGCCTTTCACCAGCCCCGGCACGTCCGCTTCCGGCACGCCGCTGAGGCGGGAGAGTTTTTCCAGGTTGGCGGGCTGCTTCAGCCATTCATCCGGGTTAGAGATGTACGGCTGCTGGGCATCAATCGCGCTTTTGGCGAAGGCTTTCACCACCTCAGGATGTTTCTCGGCGAAGTCCTTGCGCACGACCCACACGTCGAGGGTTGGCGCGCCCCACTGGCCCACTTTTTCTGAGTCGGTCAGCACGGTGCCGTCTTTTTCCAGTTCGTTCACTGCCGGTGCCCAGACGTAAGCCCCGTCAATATCCCCGCGCTGCCAGGCCGCGATAATCGCCGGCGGCTGCAGGTTGATGATTTGTACCTGACCCGGCTTGATGCCCCAGTGTTTGAGCGCCGCCAGCAGGCTGTAGTGGGTTGTGGAGATAAACGGCACGGCGATGCGTTTGCCGATCAGATCTTCCGGTTTAGTGATGTTTTTCTTCACTACCAGCGCTTCTGAGTTACCGAGCTGCGAGGCGAGCAGGAAAACCTCGATCGGCACCTGCTGGCTGGCCGCCACCGCCAGCGGGCTGGATCCGATATTGCCGATCTGCACGTCGCCGGAGGCTAACGCACGCACCACGGATGCGCCGCTGTCGAACTTGCGCCAGTCGACTTTCGCGCCGCTCTCTTTCGCAAAGGTGTTGTCCGCCTGCGCGACTTTCGCCGGTTCCGCAGAGGTTTGATACGCGACGGTGACGTCCACCGCCTGCACCTGAAATGCCCACAGCGCCAGTGCGCCGAGAAGTGTGATTCGCGATGAAATTGCCATAGTGCCTGCTCCCCTTGTTGTTATGAGGGCAGTATTTCCGGCGCGGGAATTTTGATAAAGGAATAAAAATGAATCGCTCATAACGATTCGTTTTTAGATAAAAAGCGGGAAAGGATAGTTGATTTTGTGCGGTTGTTTTTTTCTCCTCTCCCCTTTGGGAAGAGGGTTAGGGTGAGGGGAACATAAGGCGGTAGTGGTCATTCCGTTCACTTTATGTTCCTTGCTACTCTGTAATGACATGACCTGTGAACGTGCCAGGGTGGCTCAGTCGCCACCACCCTGGCGACCCGGGCTCCCGGCGGTAAATCGCCGCTACGCGGTGCCCTCGGCTTATTCCCTCCGGCTTATCGGGGACGGGCGGAGGTAACGTCCCTGTAAAGCCCGCCCTCTCGGCGCATCCATGCGCCTCGCCCCGGCCTGCAGGAAACGCCTCAGCGATTTACAGCCGGACCAGAGCATCGCTGAAAGCCTTCAATCGTTCTGAAACAACGCATGTTGCTGTTTTTGATGTTTTTTCCCTCTCCCCGTGGGAGAGGGTCAGGGTGAGGGCATCAGGCGCACGAAACCTTAGATGTAGGCCGGGTAAGGCGTAGCCGCCACCCGGCAAAGCACTCAGCGCTGCGCGTTCAGCTCAGCAATATCTTTCGGCGAGGTCCGGCAGCATCCGCCAATCAGCTTAGCCCCGGCAGCAAGCCACTGCGGCAGATACCCCGCCAGCGTCTCGCACGCTTCGCCGTGGTGGTGCCAGGTTTTGGTGACCGCATCATAATGCTCGCCCGAGTTCGGATAGACCACCAGCGGCAGCGACGTCAGGCTTTGCAGATGCTTCAGCGCCGCCGTGGTGTTTTCCAGGGCGATGCAGTTAATGCCCAGCGCGACAATCTGCGGAGAGTTTGCCAGCGCGCTGACCACCTCACGCAGAGGCGTACCGTCGCTCAGGTGTTCGCTGTCCCGCAGGGTAAAGGAGAACCACGCCCGGGCGCGGGGGTGCTCGGCCAGAAGCGCCGCCAGCGCCTTAATCTCGGTAAACGAGGGAAGCGTTTCGCAGGCCAGCAGGTCAGCGCCCGCATCCAGCAGCGCTTCCACGCGCGGGCGATGGAAGGCCGTAAACTCCCCGGCGCTACGCACGTAGTCGCCGCGATACTCTGATCCATCCGCCAGATACGCGCCGTACGGCCCAACGGAGCCCGCCACCAGCAGCGTGCCCGCGTGCGGATTTTCAGCCAGATACGCTTCGCGCGCCTTACGCGCCAGCTCCACGCTTTTGCCGATCAGCGCGCGGGACTGCGCTTCGTCCAGACCGCGCGCCGCAAACCCCGCAGGCGTGGCCTGATAGCTGGCGGTGATCGCCACCTGCGCGCCCGCGCGGTAGTAATCGAGATGCACTTCGCGGATGAGTTCCGGGTTTTCCACCAGCACTTTGGCTGACCAGAGGCTGTCTGCCAGGTTACAGCCGCGCGCTTCCAGCTCCGTCGCCATCGCGCCATCCAGCACCACAAACGGCTGTTTTTCAAGGATGGCGGTAAGCGGGTTATTCTGCGACATGTTCAGGCTCCTGCGATGTCATATTTCGGGTCAGGTAGTACGCACCATAACACAGGGCGACAAACGGAAGCCCGCAATAAAGGGCAATGCGCTGGCTCGGGTCAAACCACAGGCCGACACAGGCCACCACGCAGAGGATAAAACCAAGCACCGGCACCAGCGGATACCACGGCGCACGATACTGCAGCGCAGAGAGCGGCTGACCGGACTGCAGATGACTGCGGCGGAAAACGAAGTGCGACGCGCAGATGCTGATCCACACCGCCACCACCGCAAAGCCAGAAATCGCCGACAGCGCGACAAACACCGTGTCCGGGGCCACGACGCTTGAGAACAGCGCCAGCACGCCGCCGAGCATAGAAACCGAGAGCGCCGTCAGCGGCACGCCGTTTTTGTTCACCCGGGCAAAGCAGCGCGGCAGCGTTTTCTCATTAGAGAGCGACCACAGCATGCGCCCGGAGGCGTACAGCCCGGAGTTCGCTGCCGAGAGGATCGCCGTCAGGATCACAAAGTTAAAAATATCCGCCGCGTAAGGAATACCGACCTTTTCAAACACCAGCACGAACGGGCTCTTTTCCACGCCCGCCTGCTGCATCGGGATCAGCGCCGCCAGCACAAACACGGTGCCGATAAAGAAGATAATCAGGCGCGCAATGGTGGTGCGGATCGCAACCGGAATCACCTTGTGCGGATTTTCCGTTTCCCCCGCCGCGATGCCGATGAGCTCGGTACCGGAGAAGGCAAAGTTCACCGCCACCATGGTCATCAGGATCGGCAGGCCGCCGTGCGGGAACCAGCCCTCGGCGGTGATGTTGCTTAAGCCCGGCGCGGGTGAACCGTCCTGCATAGGGATAAAGCCAAAGACCGCCGCGCCGCCAAGAATAATAAAGGCGATAATGGTGATGACTTTGACCAGGGAGAACCAGAATTCGCCTTCCGCAAAGAAGCGCGTAGAGATGACGTTCAGGCCAAAAATCACCACGCAGAAGACCACGCACCAGGCCCAGACCGGCACCTGGGGGAACCAGTACTGCATGCAGAAGCCCGCGGCGGTAAAGCTGGAGCCGAGCGCCACCGTCCAGGTGAGCCAGTAGAGCCACGCCACGGTGTAGCCCGTCGCCGGGCCAAGATAGCGGGCGGCATAGACGTGGAACGCGCCGGTTTCCGGCATCGCCACGGAAAGCTCGCCCAGACACTGCATCACCAGCCAGACCACCAGCGCGCCTATCAGGTACGCCAGCAGCGTGCCCGCCGCCCCGGTGGTTGAAATGATGTATCCGGTATTGAAGAATAACCCTGTCCCAATCACGCCACCCAGCGAGAGCATAATCAGGTGGCGTGTTTTCATGGTGCGCTTAAGCTGCCCATTTTCTTGTTGTGTTTGCATATTACCTTCTATACGTATGGACATCTAAACATCCAAAGAAGGTGTGTTATACCGCGATTGTTAATAAAAAGCTAGATGACCAGACGCAAACGGGCACGCCTCGCGCTGAGTCTGGGGTGGGTCGTGAGGATCACATAGAGAATCGGACGCCAGGCCATAAGCACCTCCGCAAGCAGATACTTACAGCATGGTGCGGGAAAAGGCGATCTTCGGTCAGTCGAAAGTGGTATCCGCGAAGAGCGGATTCATACCGCAACACTGCCCGCAGGACGGTTAAGGCGCAGCCGCTACCCGGCGCAAGGTTGGTAATTCTCACAATCAGTTCTATAGTCGACACAGTTTCTTAGTAACCAGGACTGACTGATGCGCTTTAACGGACTGACCAAAGGTTTCTTTATCTTTATTCTTGCCCTTGTGACCTGGGCCTTCTTCGACGTGCTGTCGCCCTACTTCTCCGCGATACTCTGGGCCGCCATTCTGACCGTCATCTTCAACCCGGTAAAAAACAGGCTGCGCACCGCGCTGGGCGATCGCAACGGGCTTGCCTCGCTGTTGACCATCGGTATTATCTGCCTGATCGTCTTTATCCCGTTGATGGTGATCCTCTCCTCGCTCGCCATTGAGCTGAACGTGGTTTATACGAAGCTTCAGGAGAACAACACCCAGTTCCCGGAAGTGGTGGCAAGCATCTTCAACCATCTGCCTGACTGGGCCAGCGGCTTCCTGGCGGATCACAACCTGACCAACGCGGCGCAGATCCAGAAAAAACTCTCTGATGTCGCCCTGCAGGGCGGGCAATATCTCGCCGGCAGCGCGTTCCTGATTGGCAAGGGCACGTTTGGCTTTGCGATAAGCTTCGGCATCATGCTTTATCTGCTGTTCTTCCTGCTGAAAGACGGCCCGTATCTGGTGCGCCAGATCCTCGACTCCCTGCCGCTGTCTGATTTCGCCAAGCATCATCTGTTCGCCAAATTCGTCGGCGTGTCGCGTGCCACGGTAAAAGGTACGGCGGCGGTGGCGGTGGTTCAGGGCATCCTCGGCGGGATTGCGTTTGCGATTGCCGGTATTGACGGCAGCGTGCTCTGGGGCGCGCTGATGGCCTTCCTCTCGCTGGTTCCCGCCATCGGCTCGGCGATAGTCTGGGTGCCCGCCGCCATCTTCCTGTTCGCCACCCACCAGCTGTGGCAAGGGCTGTTTATTGTCGGCTTCTTCGTGATTATCGTCGGGCTGGTGGACAATATCCTGCGCCCGCTGCTGGTCGGGAAAGACACCAAAATGCCGGACTACCTGATACTGATCTCCACCCTCGGCGGCATGGAGCTGTACGGCATTAACGGCTTTGTGATTGGGCCGCTCATTGCCGCGCTGTTTATCGCCTGCTGGAACCTCTTCTCAGGGCGCGATCACGAAGGTAACGCCGAAGAGCTGGACCCCGACTTCATCGAAGAAGGAAAAAATCCTCCAGAATTGTGAGGATGTGACGATATAGACCACACCAGGCGGCGATGTGCCGCCTTTTTTTCGCCTTAAATCAGACGTTTTCTATAATTTGAAGAACGCCATCCTACTCATGTCGTAAAAGGATCATCAGGTGCGAATCGCAACGATAACAAACTGGGCCTATGGGGCCACGGTCTGCCTGACCATCGCCTCCGGCATCATCATGCTGATGGCGTCCAGTGCTGATACCCTCGAGCGTCAGGCCGTTGAACAACGGCAGAAATTTGATCAGCTCACGGAAGATATCGAAACCGATATCTGGGCCCAGTCTGATTTAGCACGACTGTACGTCATTAAAAAAGATCCTCAGGTTCTCAAGGAATATAACCAGGCGGAAAACAGCCTGAAGAGCATCGAGCTTCGGCTGGAAAAGTTGCAGGATAACGGCGCATCGGATGAAGAACTGGCCCTGCTGCATGAAGGGATAAAGATCGTCGATGAGCTACAGGACGAGCAGCAAACGGCACTAACGAGCGCGACGCAGGGAGAAGACGCGCAGGCCGTTGCGCTGCTCTACGGTGCGCCCTATGAGCAGGAGCTGGAGCGCGCGCAGAGCCAGCTCGATCACTTCCGCCAGATACTCGACAAACGCGTCATCGCCTCCGTTCAGGATGCGACAAAAAAATCGAAAGCGCTGCGTACGGCCTCTGAGCTGATGGTCGGCCTGACCGCCCTGCTGTTCCTGTTTGTTCTCGGCTTTATATTAAAACGCCGCGTGCTGCGCCCCGTGGTCCGCCTGAGCGACGTGGTGCACCGCCTGGCATCCCAGGATTACGCGGTTGAAACGCCCAATTTCAACCAGATTGATGAGATAGGCGATATGGCCCAGGCCATCCGCATCTTCCGCGAAAACGGCCTGGCGCGACAGCGTCTGGAAAGAGAACGCGATGCCGACTGGGCCATCCGCGAGCTGCTGGCGCGCATGACCCAGCGGCTGCAGGGGTGTGAGAACTTTAACGATGTGATTAACGTGGCGGAACTTTTTGCGCCTAATATTGCGCCGGGGATCGCGGGCCGACTTTACGTCCTTGACCGGGAGCCGTGGCAGATGCGCTGCGTCGCGCAATGGCTTTCACCGGTTGGTGAAGAGACGAGCTTCCACCCTGACGAGTGCTGGGCCGTGCGTCGCGGGCAGAGCCACCCGCCGGTAAACGGTGAGCCGGATATCGCCTGCTATCATCTTCCGGCCCCCCAGGCGGATAGTTCGCTGTGCGTGCCGCTTATCGCCCAGGGCGAGGCCATTGGCCTGCTCTCCTTCCAGAATATTACGGCGGACAACGCCCCATCCCGCGCCTATCTGGAACTGATGGCCGAAGCGCTCGGTCTGGCGCTGGCCAACCAGCGTCTGCGCGACGCGTTGCTGGAAAAAGCCTTGTTCGACCCGCTCACCGGCCTGCGTAATCGTCATCATCTGGAAGATACCCTGCAAACCCAAACGGCACAGGCGTTGCGCACCGGCGAACCGTTAAGCTGCATGATGATCGACATCGATCACTTCAAGAGCATCAACGACCGCTTCGGCCATGAAGCGGGCGATCAGGTGATTAAAAGCGTGGCGTCGATTGTCCAGCGGGCTGCCCATGACAACGGACTCGCATTCCGCTACGGGGGCGAGGAGTTTCTGGTGCTGCTTTCCGGTGCCGATGAAGCAGAGGCGCACGCCTGCGCGCAGACGATTTACACCGGCGTACATGAGCTGTCGATTCGCTACGGTCTGACCGAGATTGGGCCGGTGGACGTGTCGATTGGCATTGCCAGCTACCCGCAACATGCCCAGACTGACAACCTGCTGCGCGCCGCGGATGTGGCCTTGTACCGGGCGAAAGAGCTGGGCCGCGCACGGATTGTGAGCTTTGGGATGCTGGAGGCGGGCTGACGCTTATTCTCGCGCCCTGACTTTCCCCGGTTCAGGCACGCGTGATAGCCCAGAGCACCACAATCCCCAGGGCATTGCTCCGCTTTTCCACATACAGGGTGGTATCGGAATAAACGTTACCCTGCGGGTTACAGATGCGGATCTCCTTCTTTAATTCCGGCTCGTAGACTTCAGCACCCGAGCAGCTGTGGCGGGTACTGGACTCATACCGGTAAGGTTTGCTCCAGGCCGAATAGTCCCCCTCCAGCAGCCAGGCCGCTGTAAAGACCACGAACATGGCACCCGGCAGGCTGCAAATAAAGAAGCCGAGGTAGATTTTCACCGCGTCAGCAAGGCGCTTACCTTTCAGTCTCCCCTTTCTGATGAAATAGACCATCGGCACCAGCGCCAGCAGCAACGCCCCACAGGCAAGGTACTGCTCCCCGCGGATCGAAAGGTATGTCACGCGGTAAATGTTGACTGACCAGACCACAAAACCCGATATCAGTGCTATCCCGCCCGCGATAAGAGGGATCCAAAAGGAAAAATGCGCTTTTTTCATGGTGGACTCGTCCTTCTCATTCTTGCCGGGTCAGAAGGTCAATCATTGCCCGGGTGGCTGCCGACTGACGTCGGTGCGGTGCGAACAGCACGGAGAAAGGTCGCGACCGTCCCCGGAGTTGTGGCAACACCTCAACTAACTGGCCGCGCTGTATTCTGTCCTGGACGATAAATTCATAGCTCTGGCAGATCCCCATCCCCTGCTCCGCGAGCGAAACCACGCCGAGTACATCGTCTGATATTTCGATGGTTGACCCCGGCAACCAGTCAATATCGCGCCCTTCATCCCGAAATACCCAGGGGGCAATGCGACCGGTACGCGGCATGATAAACGGCAGGCACTGATGGCGCAGCAACTCCTCCAGCGTCTGAGGTTTCCCTCTTCGATGCAGGTAGTCCGGGGAGGCGACCAGAAGCAATGCCGCGTCTTCCAGCTTTCGCCCCACAAGCCCACTGTCAGGCAACTGTCCCAGACGGATCGTCAGATCGAACCCCTCCGCGATCAGGTCAACGTTGCGATTGGTAATGTTCAATTCAACCTGAACGCGCGGGTAGTGTTGGGTAAAGCGAGCCAGCAGCGGCGGCAGGCGGTAGTGGGCATAGGTCGTCGGGACACTCATTTTCACGCGACCGGTCAGATCGCCCTCCTGACCGCGTCCATCGCGTTCGGCGTCATCAAGCAGAGAAAACGCGGAGCGCGCCTGCTCAAGATAGACGCGCCCTGCTTCAGTCGGCCCCACCCGGCGGGTCGTGCGCTGTAACAGCTGCCTTCCAAGACGCGCTTCCAGGCGGGTGACCGCGCGACTCAGTACCGAAGGAGTGGTTGAAAGGGCAACCGCTGCGGCAGTAAAAGAGCCATGTTCAACAACAGCAATGAGGACTTCAACGTCTCCGAGGTAATCGAATTTTCGGCTCATTTTGCTCTCTCAGGAACAAATCTTTTTCAATTTGGCTAATTTATCTCCCGTTGGGCGATGAGTAAAGTGGCCTACATTCATCACCTGAACGTGCCACCGGAGACTTTCAATGTTCAACCGCCCCCTTATTCTGCCCGCCATCGCATTGGCGGCATTGTTTACTTTCCCGAGTGTAGTCAACGCGGCGAATAACCCGCCTCTGGAGCGCTGGCGAAGCTACGCCGGCGTGAGCTGGGATGCCGCTCAAGACGGAAAGATACCGGCGACGTTTTCCGGTTCGGTCAATGCCCCTATTGCGGGTATCCACTTTGATGCAATGGACCGGGCCTTTGTCAGCACGCCCCGGCTGGTTTCAGCTGCGGCTCCCGCGACATTAAGCATTCTTGATACCACTGCGCAGTCTGGCCCTGCCCGCCTGACGGCGTTTCCCTCCCGCGAGGGGAATGCGGTAAACACCGATCCCGCTGAGAGCCTGCGCAACGTGCTCGGTTTTTATGTTGACCGTAAAAACGGCTGGCTATGGGCGCTGGACATGGGGTTTGTTGCAGGCGAAACAGAATCCCCCGTGGGGGCGCAGAAACTGCTTGTACTGGATCTCCACTCTGGCCGCACTATCAAACGTATCGCCCTGGATGGCGTAGCGGACCGCAAGGCCAGCTTCCTTAATGATGTGGTGGTCGATGAGAACCGCCGTGTCGCCTATATCTCCGACAGCGGCTCGCGGAGTGCGCCGGAAAACCGTGTGGGCGTGATTGTCGTGGACTTCGCCACCGGTAGGGCACGACGCGTACTCGATCGTCACCCTGCGCTGCAGATTGAACCTGGCGTTAACGTTGTCTCGCACGGGGCTGAAGTATGGCCGGGTAAACCATTGCTGATTGGCATCAATGGCATTGCACTTTCTCCCGATGCGAACACGCTGTACTGGACAGTGACAACCGGCACGCGTGCTTATGCGGTACCGACCGCAATACTCAGACAGCCAGCTTCAACCGATGTGCAAATCGCCGAACAGATCCGCGATCTGGGCAGAGTGGGAGGCAACACCGACGGTATGGTGACAGATGAAAAAGGTAACCTCTACATTACCGATGTCACACGCAATGGTATCGTCAGATACGACCCTAAGACCCTTTCCATGTCGCTGATTGCGGCAAGCGAAGAGGTGCGCTGGCCAGACACGCCGGCAATCCGTCCGAACGGAGACCTTGTATTTACCTCGAGTCGCCTCAGTGACCACTTCGCGGGAGTCGTTAAACCGGGAGAGGAACGCTATGATTTGTGGCGCTTGCGTCTCGATGCTTTACAAAAATAAGGGCAAATAAACCAGGAGCCCAGCATATGGGGGCTCCTGATTTTACACGATCTTATTTCCTTAAAGGCTGAACGTGGTGTCTTCCCCCTGCTCAGGAAGAAGCGGTTAACATTGCGCTCCTGGATATTCCGTGAGCCGCATTTTACTTCACGCTTCACCGAAGTAACGCACGTTTGCACAACGTAGACTGGGCCTTCGTTAATCAGAGGATGATAAAATGAAAACCCAGCAGGTCGATTTTGCTTCTTTATATTTTGGTACACCGGTCGCCATTATCTCCAGCCAAAATCCTGACGGTTCAACCAACCTGAGCCCGGTCTCCTCGTGGTGGATCCTTGATCGGAATATCGTATTCGGGCCTGGCACCTCCGGAAAGTGTTATGAAAATATCATGGGCAACCCCGATATTGTTCTGAACATTCCGGACAGCAGGCTCTGGCCGAATATTGAAGCTATCGCAAATAAAACGGGAAAAGCATCCCCACCGGAATGGAAGAAAAAGATGGGATATGTTTTTGAACCGGATAAGTTTAGCTGCGGAAATTTCCATAAAGAAAAGGCAGTAACGATTAACTCATTGAGAATTAAAGAGTGTCCTGTACAAATAGAGGCTCGGGTTTGCGGTATAGCGCCCCTGACAGGTTCACAGGGGAACCTGGTGTCCGTTGATGCCGCGATAACCTGCGTCCACGTTTCTGAGGCATTATTAATTCGTACTCAGAGAGGGGTGAAATTTAACGTGCAGAAATGGAATCCCCTCTATTACCTGTTTCGCCACTATTTCTCGCTGGGTCACCGGCTCGGTCATAACTTCCGACACGATGAGTAAACCGGCCTTTTTGACAGCGGAAAGGTTTAAACTTTTCGTGAGATTCTTTCTTTACGCCCCTTAGTTCCTATACTCGAGCCATATTCGCCACCGTATTAACACATGTCACGCGCACTACGTTGTGCATGACATGTGAAGATATTTTGTTCCGGAAAAACGTCTATGTCGAAACTGGATTTAAAATCAAAAAAAACCTGGGGCGCGCTGGCAGCGATCGCCGTTGTCGCCGGTACGCTGGCATCTGCTTTTGCATGGACGGCGGGCTGGCTTGGTTCACGCACGGTCAGCCAGGCACTGGTAGGTGAAACACCGAAACCCTTCCCGCCGGGTTTTCGCCGCGCGCATGGAAAAGGCATCTGCTTTACCGGCACCTTTACGCCAAACGGATCGGCGGATTCTCTTTCAACCTCCCGCCTCTTCTCGCAGCAGGAAGTGCCCGTGGTGGGCCGGTTCTCTATTGGTACCGGCGATCCGCATGCCCCGGATAGTACGACCAAAACCCTGAGCATGGCGCTGCTGCTGAAGACAGATGACAAGCAACAATGGCGAATGGCGATGAACAACGAGCCTTTCTTCGCCACCCACAGCCCGGAAGGTTTTCTGGCCTTGCGAAAAGCCACGGCTGTTGATGCGGCCACCGGGAAACCGGATCCGCAGCGTCTCGCAGATTTTTTGAAAGCGTACCCGGAGGCGGAGAAATACCTTAAATGGGCGGCACAAAAACCCGCGCCCGGCAGCTTCGCGGGCGCGACGTTTTACAGCATTAACGCCTTTTATCTTGTGAACACGCAGGGGGATCGTCAAGCCGTTCGCTGGATGATGCGTCCGCACGAGCCTTTCCTTTCTATGAGCGATGAACAACGACAGAAAGCCGATGACAACTTCCTGTTTGAAAACCTGCGTCAGCGTCTGGCGCAGAAGCCACTCTACTGGGATTACGTTTTGCAGCTCGCACAGCCGGGCGATCCGGTGGATGATCCTTCCCAGCCATGGCCGGAGGATCGCAAGCAGATGGTGGCCGGCACGCTGGAAGTGACGCGGGTCGAAGCACAATCCATAGGCGCGTGCCGCGACGTTAACTTTGATCCTTCTGTCGTTCCTGCAGGCGTTGCGGTGTCTGATGATCCCATCTTAAACGCCCGCTCCGCAGCCTACTCCCACTCTTTCAGTCGCCGCGAGCGGGAAATCGGCTACGGCAAGGCCACTGAAGCCGTGCAAAAGCAGGAGGTAAAATGAGCCCGAATAAAAATATACGAGAGCACGCGCCGCAGCATTTCAATATCCTGGCGCGAAGCCTGCACTGGCTGATGGCGGGGATGATCCTGGCGATGCTTTTCATCGGTGCCGCGATGATGACGTCGTTACATCACCGGATTTGGTTAATCGACCTGCACCGGCCGCTGGGTATCGCCATTTTACTGCTGGCAGTGGTGCGTCTGGTCAACCGGCTCCTTAGCCGGACGCCTCCACTACCTGCCGATTTGCCCGTCTGGCAGGTGCTTGCCGCAAAGGCATCACACTGGATGTTGTATGGGTTAATGCTGGCAATGCCACTGCTGGGCTGGGCGCAACTGTCGGCAGCGGGCCTGCCGATTGTGATGTTTGATGGCGTCAACCTGCCGGCGATTGTCCCGACCAGCCCAGCGCTGTATGCCTGGTGTCACGACGCCCATAGCCTTCTGGCAAAGTTGCTTTTTACTGTGGTGCTGGTCCATCTCTCTGCCGCACTCGTTCATGCGTGGATCTACCGGGACGCAGTGTTTTCCAGCATGGCGAAAGGGGGGAAGTCGGCGTCAGCCATCCAGGATGACATGAAGTAAGGCAAGCGATATGGGACACGCACCATCAGAATGGTCGTGTCCTCGCTTATCGTCGTCATCCTGAAACAACGGACACAACCGGGACGCGTATTTAGTCTCCAGATTCGCGCCCCAAAAAGCCACGGACACCCCAAAATTGTCGTGGAAGTTAATATCAATCAATTAAAGCGATTATTTTTTAAACAGAAGAGCATTTGTGCCCACAATTTTAGCTTTTATCAAAAAGTTAAGCGTCGCTCGAGTGTCAAACTCTCTGTCATCCGCAACACATAACCCATTGATTAAAATGCGTTTATCTCAACAAAAACGATAAAACCCCTTACTCCCCAACAAAATATATCAACTCGTGTGATATCTAAATTATAATTCTTATACTTATGTTAAAAAGGTGGAGGTCAAAATGCGATTAACCCTACTGCTGTTATGCTGTCTCGTACAAAGTGTAACCTGGGCTGGCGAACTGCCAAAACCAGTTGGTAAACCCATTTTAACGATTTACGGTAATATAGAAAATACCAATGAAAATGGAAAAGCAGTGTTTGATCTCGCCAGCCTTGAAAAACTGGGTGTGGTCAGTTTTGAGACGACATCTCCTTGGTATAACGGTCGTACGAAGTTTGAGGGTGTTCCCATGAATAAACTCATGGATTATGTGGGTGCGAAGGGAACTAATGTTAATGTTATTGCGCTCAATGATTACTCTACCGTGATCCCTCTCAGCGACTTTAAAAAATACAACGCCATACTTGCCTTAAAGATCAATGGCGAATATATGCGCATTCGCGATAAAGGCCCATCATTCATTGTATACCCCTATGACAGTCTTCCTGAGTTGAATAATCAAATTTATTACTCGCGTTCAGCATGGCAGGTTAGCAAAATGAAGATTGAGTAGTCGTTCAGGAGAACATAATGAACAGGATACTGGTTGGTATCATTTTTTCTCTTTTTATCACGACAGGATATATTGCATTTCTTGTTTACGATCGACAGCAGGAATTGCAAAAACTGACTCAATACACTGAGTCCTGGTCCGTGGCACAACTGGTATCAGAGTATTACCGTTTTGAATCATGGCTTGGTCTATACGCAACCGATACCGATGACGTTACGATAGACCAGGTTCGCATGCGTCTTGAAATTATGCTAAGCCAGAGCGATTTAATGAATGGGGGAGATTTAGGTCGCTATATTGACAGCGATAAAGCGCATCAGGAGCTTGCTTTTCGCTTAGAGAAAATACTGGCCTATCTGGATAGTCATCTTGAAAAAATGAGCCATCCAGAGTTACAGGCATACCTGACAAATATGCACGATCTCGACGCACCGCTGAGCCAACTTTCTGCAACGGCACTAACGAAAGATATTAACACGGTTAATGAATCCAACCATAAAATACAGATTCTTTATTATATTTATTCGGTACTTTCATTATTACTGGTGATATTAAGCTTTATTCTGGGTTTCTTAATGATCTACCAGAATAAAAACATTCTCAAAGCGCACATGCAGGTTAAAAGCCTTGCTGACGAGCTTCAGATATCAAAAGAAACGCTGCAAATTCAGAACTCGAAGCTGGAGTATGATGTTTATCATGACTCCCTCACCGGCATGAAGAACCGCCTTTTCTTCTGGGACGATCTCAACAAAATTACTCTTCAGGCCGATAAAAACCACACCCCTGTCACGGTAATGCTATTTGATTTAGACCGGTTCAAGGAGGTCAACGATACCTATGGCCATGATGCCGGAGATTTGCTGTTGAATCAGGTATCCAGACGCCTCACCTCAATGAGCAGCGCCACTGATACGTTTTACCGTTTGGGCGGAGACGAGTTCGCCCTTTTGTCCAGTGGCCTCACCGAAACAGCAGCCGTTTCGCGCGCCAAAGAGATCAGCGAGCATATCAGCCAGCCCTATACGATTAATAACCAGCTGATAAAAATCGCCACCTGTGTGGGTATTGTTTTATCTGATAATGAAAGGCGCTCTGATTATCTTTATAAATTTGCCGATCTGGCGCTCTACGAAGCCAAAAAAGAGGGTTCACATCAGATAAAAGTCTTCCGTCAGTGGATGCTGCAAAAGTTACAGGAAAGCAGAACCCTTGAACATGATATGGCACTGGCGATCGATAACCATGAATTCGTTGTTTATTACCAGCCTATTGTCGATTCATTCAGCAATGAAATTTACGGCTACGAAGCGCTTATTCGCTGGATACACCCGGTTAAGGGGATACTGTCACCTGATTACTTTATCTCTGTCGCTGAAAAAACGGGGATGATCAATCAGATTGGCAAAAATGTGCTTGAGCTTGCCTGCCGGGAAGCGGTCTCCTGGACGGTTCCGGCAAGGATCTCTGTTAACGTCTCACCCGTTCAGCTGGGCACGAAATCCTTTACGGCGATGGTACAGTCCATCCTGAAGGAGACAGGGCTTCCGGCAAACCGTCTTGAATTAGAGGTTACGGAGTCTTCGCTCTTCAGTGACAGCAATACGCCGATCACTATTCTCAAAAAGCTAAGAACGCTGGGTGTAAAAATTTCAATCGATGATTTCGGGACGGGTTATTCGTCGCTCTCACGGCTGATTGAACTGAATTTTGATAAAATTAAAATCGACAAATCCTTTGTGAACCCGATATCCACGCAGGATGATGCCCTTAATATCGTTAAATTGATAACCGGCATGGCGAAGAGCCTCAATATGAGGGTCATTGCAGAAGGCGTTGAAACCGAAGCGCAGCTTGAACGTCTTCAGGCGCTTGGCTGCGATCTCGTGCAGGGATACCTGTTCGGAAAACCACAGGCTGAGATTGACAGGAAGATTAGATACGGTTGAAATGGTTACGCGGTTGTTTCTGGCCCTAAACCCTTCAGGTGATTGATAATCAAAGGTTAAACAATGAAAAAAACAGCCCCGGAATATACGCCTGTTGATTTATCTCGCTGGGCCAGGAAGGAACATTTTGAAGTATTCCAGTCATTTGCTGAGTGTACAATTAACCAAACGGTTCTGATCGACATCACCGCGCTGCGAAAACATATCAAAGAGGTCGGCTGGAAGTTTTATCCGACGATTATTTCCCTCCTCTCTAAAATCATGAACCGGCATCCTGAATTCCGTATGGCCATGAAGGACAATGAGCTTGTCATATGGAATGAAATTCATCCCAGCTACACCATCTTCCACCCAGAAACGGAAACCTTTTCGTCATTGTGGAGCCACTTCGACGGCAATATTCATCACTTCCAGAACACGTATGCAGAAGATACGGCCCGCTATGGAAATAGTCTTTCATACTGGCCTAAGGAAGAGTCCCGTGAAAACGTCTTTTTCGTCTCGTCTATTCCGTGGGTAACGTTTACGAACTTTACGATGAACATTGCGCACATGAAGAACTTCTTTTCTCCTATGTTCACGTTTGGAAAATACTACGAGCAGGATGGAAAAGTGTTGTTACCTCTCGCGGTGCAGGTCCATCATTCGGTGTGCGATGGTTTCCATGTGGCAAGGATGTTTAATGAGCTGCAGGTGATGTGTGATGGTTTGCCAGCGCTGTCGGAAGAATGTAATGGCTAATGCGCAAAAATTGGGCATACTCTTTATCATAAGTAATATAGTATCAGGGTGATGCTTTTCCATAACTCATCCTTCCGCTCGTCAAGCTAGCAGACAATGCTCCTCTCGTGTCAGCCTTCATTTTTTATGAGGGGTATTTTACCGGTCATTTCCCACCATTTTTTTGCAGTGGTAATCAGTAATCGTAACCGGATATCCATAGCTTTTACCCGCCGCCTTTGGCCTGGATAGCATTTTTACACACTGCTCCAGTGTAAGCTTATGGGAAGAATAATGTTTCCATGTGACAGGCGCTCCCCCTGCCTTGTGTATTAATCCTGTGATTAGATACATTTTTCCTTTCTTAATGCTTCTATATAGATAATATTAATTACTGAAACTTATACTGAGTGAATCAATCCAGCATTAACAATCTTTTGTTGTTTCAGATTCCGAAATATAGTACGTTCTGTCCGACTTGAAAGCCAGACCATCAACATATGACTTACAGCGATATATTCTGTAAGAAATAAATTATGAACGCTTACGCTCTCAATTCCTACAGACTTGATGACAGCCCGGTAATGTCTATGGACTACTTTAGCATCTTTATTGCTGGCCTTAATCCTGGTGACATATGTTTCAACACCCTGTGAAATTAATTCCATACTTCTCTGAGCCGCAGAACTTAATGTGAAATGAACATTATAATTGTAATAGAGTGAGACCTGTGCTGTTCTTTTCATCAAAGAGTGAAGATCTATTTTGGCAGACCAGAAATAATACCTAAACTTTGCTTCTATATCACAATGTGCGTTTGGCAAAAAAAATATAAACTTACACGGCATACATCTGAAATAATGACACAACTGTTGATGCAACTTTCTGTTTTTTATGTATAAATAGCAAATCCCTTCTTCAATGACTTGTTTTTTATTAAATATATCTTCCGGGCGAATGATGTTTGCATTTACCATATAAAAAAGGCTAGCAATACCCAGTGCAAAAAATTGATCATCAGAGATAATATAAACTCTTCGCAAAATAAACATCCTGTTATACGTTCTTCCTGTCACGTCTGTAATAATTATCACCTCTGAATCCGTGAAGATTATCCTAGTATTTTAGCGGGAGATTATGCACTCCACGTAGAATCCCTCTTTCAATCGTAATATAACCACCTGTTTTAAGATCCGATAATATCCGCATTATACTGCTTCGGGACATGCGGGTTTTACAGCGGATATAGTTCTCAGCCGTAATGAGTTCCCTGATTTCACTCGGCTTTGCCATCAATTCAATCAACTGATGGCGGATTGACTCATAACTGTTAGGCGTCGATAGTCTGTAAATGACTTCTGATACAGATGAAATAAGCGCCATTTGATAACGTGCGAACTCTTCCCATAAATTTTGAGTCGATAATAAATTAAACAATGCTTCTTTGGAAACAATCGCAACCTCGGATGCTAATAATAGCTTGATAACATATTCTGTTTCACTGTCTTTAATGAGTGGTATGTAACCTCTTAGTGTCGGCGCATCAAAAATTTCCAGTAATACTCCGTCAGGATACCGATACAACGAAACCGCACCGCTTTTAATGAAATAACATTTTTCGTTATGTTTTTCATTAATAGTAAACCGTGTATTTGCACCATAAATCTCATAATTTAAAAATGGTTCAATTTTTTCCATTATCACTTTAAGATAATGGGTATCAGTGCGGGTTGATTTTTTTTTCATAGTTGCAACCAAAACAAGCCAGTAGGTATAATATATAGCACAGGTTTTGCATTTATCAACTTAATGCTTATGTTTTAAGGTGATGGACTTCAACTGTTCACACCAGCAGTTTACAGACGTTGCATCAAAAAATATAAGATTCATATTTTTATCAAGAATCAGAGGTATACAGGGATAATGCTCAGGTTTCCCCTCATTCAGAAGGGCACTCACTTCACCTTCGGCAAAAATACTCAAATCAAAAAAACGCAAATACCATTTTTTAAAATCCTCAAACGAGTGGAGGACAATAAGCGTCTGTTTTTCCGTTTTTAAGTTAATCACGGTTTGCATAAATCTCCCGTTGAACCTTTTATACGATATCAGATAATGCTTTTAAGCATAGCCTTAAGGCGTAGAAACTCAAATAATTATCGAGTCCAAATTGGGATCTATAGCAAGTAACCTGCCAATAATCAGCAAGTAACCTGCCAATAATCAACTCATTGAAATATAATTTTTTAAACTTCCATTTATAACCATACTGTATTGTCACTTTTTATCAGTCATATAATAACAGCACAAAAATTTATTTTTTGGCTTTATTTAATGAAAGCATAGCAATAGCAGAAGCTGACTAATCATTATTACGGACATGGCTTTATTTTTCATATATTAATTCGTTTCAAGTGAAAAAGTTGGTTCATTGCCACAATTCATGAGGTCACAATGAATCCTAACTTATTTAAATTCTCGGGTACAAAACAAACCACTCGCATTCAGTGAGATAAAAAATGCCTTGCTTCCGGATTAAGATGACTTTGACGTTCCCAGTTCTGCTGTAAAAATTAACAGGGAATGTCTCTCTCACTCAGTCATAACTACATCCGGAAAGCTTTGCGATGAAAAAATTCTGACATGCGGCCAAAACGAATAACTTTCTGCGCCCATTTTGCCGGGCTGAGATACCGTTTCCGGCATGAGTAAAATCCGCCTGCTGGTGTTCCAGAAACCGATCCCCTTCCCAGCCTGACTGCGTCCTTCTGCTTCCCCACAGCCCACCGCCTAAACGTCCGCGCATGATTGATCCTCAGTATGGTGCCGTCGACGTTCACCATGCTGTTCGGGCCACCCGACATGTCGGTCATACGCAGCGCGGACCGGCTATCGGTAACAGGATCTGCCCATGGTAACGAGGCAGAAGAATATCTACGAACATGATCCCCTTCTTTGTTACCTTTGAAGTAAAAAAAAAGAATGAGACTGCCAGAAAGTTCACGCCTTATCAGGGTGCTCGTGTACCGTCAGGAGCGTGAGAGAAGTGCTGGCAGAGCCGGTATACCACTCATTACCGATTTACGCAGCCACAAGGCCGCACATCCGCCTTAAATGCCTGTCGGGATGGTTTAGAGACGGTGGCTACGTCATCTGATTAGGATTGATTGTGGTTCGTGTTGACTGTGCACGCTTTGTACCTGTTAGGGCTTTACAGCGACAGACCGCTACGTGTTTACGTCCCTGAGTAGCCACTGTTAACTATAGCGGCAACTGTTGGTCATAGAATCCCTTAAAAAAGATTGTATCTTGAGAACAAGATTTATCTCAATCCATTGTTTTTTTTAAAGGATTTTGTTGTGTGAGTGCCGATAATAGGAGTCGAACCTACGACCTTCGCATTACGAATGCGACGTTATTATATTTTTACCCCTTTAAAAACCTACTCTTAAAACAAGTAATTCATTATAAAACATTGTGTTATTAAAAACACCTGTTGATAAAAATTGACAGGTGTTGATGTTTATTCCCCCATTTTACTTACACCAGCAGTTACATTATGGTGATGTAACATTTCTCATCTGGAGCCCCAAAATGGCACTTCCAAGACAAAAACTCACCTTCGAGCGCATTCGAAAATTTGCTTTATCTGAAGGAAAAACCCAGGCATTTCTTTGGGATGCGGACGTAACTTCCCTGGCATGTCGGGCAACTCGCGGAACAAAAGCTTTTGTGTTCCAAAGCGTATATGCGGGAAAAACCCTTCGCATGACCATTGGCAACATTAACGATTGGAGGATTGATGATGCCAGGGCCGAAGCCAGGCGGCTGCAAACATTAATCGATACTGGGATAGATCCGCGTATAGCTAAGGCAGAAAAAATTGCTGAAGAGGAATCACAGCAGGCTGAATCTCGTAAAACGAAGGTAACCTTCACAAGCGCTTGGGAAGATTACCTTGAAGAATTGAGAACCGGAATCAGCGCAAAAACTAAACGCCCATATTCTACTCGATACATTGCCGATCACATTAACTTGTCCAGCCGTGGAGGGGTAAGTAAAAAAAGAGGCCGGGGCCCAACCTCGGCTGGACCATTGGCTAGCTTACTCGACCTACCGTTATCGGAACTAACACCAGAGAACATTGCCGCATGGCTAAGTACAGAGAGACAAAATCGGCCTACCGTCACTGCTCATGCCTACCGGCTGTTGCGTGCATTTATCAAATGGGCTAATTACCAGAAAAAATATCAGGGAATAATCCATGGCGATATTGCACAAGATCATAACGTGAGAAAAGTGGTTCCAGTATCAGCGAGTAAAGCGGGAGATTGCTTACAAAAAGAACAGTTAAAAATCTGGTTCAGTGCCGTACGTAGCCTCAATAATCCCATTGCATCGGCCTATCTCCAAGTACTTTTGCTCACCGGTGCACGGCGTGAAGAAATTGCGTCACTTCGGTGGTCTGACGTAGATTTCAAATGGTCAAGCATGAGGATTAAAGACAAGATCGAAGGCGAACGTATCATCCCTCTCACTCCTTATGTTTCTGAGCTGTTAAGTGCGCTAGCGCAATTCCCAAATTCTGACGTAAATAAGGAGGGTTGGGTTTTCAGAAGTAACAGCAAAAGTGGCAAAATTATTGAACCGCGTTCAGGACACAACAGAGCGTTAGCTCGAGCTGAGTTACCACATATCAGCCTTCACGGCTTACGCCGTAGTTTTGGCACTCTTGCTGAATGGGTTGAAGTGCCAACAGGTATTGTTGCTCAAATTATGGGACACAAACCAAGTGCACTGGCGGAAAAACACTACCGCCGTCGTCCGTTAGATCTGTTGCGCAAATGGCATGAAAAAATTGAGAGGTGGATCTTACAGCAAGCAAATATTGTAAAAAAATAACCGTTGATATGCGTTGATTTCATTTAATATCAATAGATTACAGAACAACATCCATCGTTGACATAAGTGTATTTTAAGGTTTAAATTCCATCGTCCACTTTTAAATCAGGAGATAAAGCATTATGTCTAATTCTTTGATGAGTTCTGCGCAAACTAGCTCAAAGGCTCGAATAGTACGGGTCGTGGGTAAGATCAAAGTTGTTCGTTCTAGTAAGCAGCGACAAACCTGTGCTGAGTCCATATTTCAGGAAAGACAGATGAACATCAGGATTCGAGCTGCTCTTGGACACCTCAATGAAAAAAACTCTTTATACAATAAAAACAATCGACATAAAACTTTGGGCGTTTTTTTTGCACGTATCATCTCGCACAAAAATCTGGCCGAAAACTCGCAAGGTAATGCGTCTAAATCAACTAAAAGTACCTCATCCGGCTCAAGCGAAGGTAGTGACCCTGACCCTGAAGCTTATTCAAGCTTGGCTTTTTCGTTTTCTTTTTGGTCCTTTCTTTCCCTTCTAATTTCATTACTTTTTGTATATGCCTGCATCTCAATCATTGAGGTGGTAGCATGAGCATATATGAGCAATCCAGAACATCTTTATCTGAACTTGTTTCCACAAGTGAGTTAGCACATCTATTAAACCTTAAAGCCCAAACAATTCGAAAATGGCTTTGCCAAGACAAGCTGCCTAATGGTTTACCACGCCCAAAGAAAATTAACAGCCGACATTATTGGTTACGCAAAGACATTGATAGGTTCCTATTAACCTTCTCAGTATATTGTAATTAACAGCAGCCTCAAAATCATAACTCCCCAGCTATTCTAAAGAATAGCTGGCTTAATTAACAGAAACAATCCGTCAATAAAAGATACTAAATCACCACCGTTTATCACATTTTACATTAACGAAAGTCAAGGATACATATGAAAAAACGCATCACTTTCAGCGCAAACAAAAAATCAACTATTGATGCAATCGACGACTATAGCAATGCAAAAGGATACTCTAGGTCAGAGGTGATATCATTTTTGTTAAACGCCACAGCCCCAGCATTGAATAAAATAACATCGCAATATCATATAGCTCAAACTTTGGAGTCAACATTAGGCTGTATTTTTGAAGAGAAGGCCCCCTCAATCGCACGGGGTGAGCCAAAATTAACTTACGAAGAGTTTTTTTATTCCGTCTGGAACACTCACATTCGACACCGGAACGAGGTTGTCGATCAAGATTTTTATGCGCACAAAATACCTCATGATAAGATGGGTAAGAGCGAAAAAAAATTAATTCATGAAAAGCTCTCATACATTATAAAAAGTTTCAATGTAAAAAAAGCAATTTTTATTTACACAGATCGGCGCGTGAACCGCAAACATCTCATTGCAGGAGGGTTATCTAATATCATACTGATAAAGGACACAGTCTACGATGGTTGTTTTTTTGATTTGAGCAGCATTGTGATTATGCCAATCTTTGAACTTATTACATTTGGAGTTGAGGCAGTATTGAAAAGAAATAAAACTCCCCCTAAACAATCATGCTATTGCTGGATACCAATTTATTACACAAATGATCTAGCGGTAATGGTTCCGGTAATTGCCGAAGGCGATACACCTCAAAAGGCGATGAAAGGAGGAGATGCCATCATTATTAATCCCTTTAACGGTGAAGTAAACCATACATTCTGATACCAATGTTAAGCATAACCACTTAGTTTACATACATCTCGACAGTATGGAGTTATTGCCTAATAGCTAGATGAGAGCAAAAGATGCCTACTAACAAAACAAAACCAAAGAAAATGCAGGGAAGACCTGAAGGAAGTAAATATTCTTATCTAATTCAGAATGAGAAGGCTAAGCATTACTCTCAATCCAAGGTGGCAAAGATCTTAGGAATAAGCATTTCCACGGTAAAAAGATACTGGGATAATGGTATCTTTGGATGATCATAATTGCAGAGTTACTTTTTAAGTATTTTACTGCACGGGTAATGGGTTGATAACAAGTTTTATTGTTGGAAAGGTATTATAAAGCAATCATTACTACCAACAGTTAATTAACATAACTAATTACAGACATTCAACTATGTCTTATCATATTACTATATACGGCTATCGAAAGCCGTAGGACTAGCTACAGGATCGAAACATGGAATTATATCATGGTTCACATGGTGAGCATGTGCTCGCCTATAAAAAAAATATTGAACGAGTCGTCAATGATGCACTCAGTGAATTCCCCAGAACAATGGCATTACGTGTTGATGTACATTACCCCCCCATTCTAGACAGAGGTGATACTGTTTGCTGTTTTCCTAATCTAGAGCCTGGTGCCATATCCCGTTTCCGTAATGCATTAAATGCCATGTTGGAGGCCAATGAGAGAGCCAGAGCCGCCAACGGTAAAAGAATATATCCAAACCGAGTTCGTCATGTTTGGGTAAGGGAGTTTTCCGAAGAGGGAAAATGTCATTTTCATATTGGTCTTTTTTTTAACAAAGATGCTTATTACCATTTAGGTGATTATGAGGCTGAAAGCAATTTAAGGATGATGATTGTAAGAGCATGGTATAGCGCACTGGGATTGGAACTGGATGATTATCCGGGATTGGCTCACTACCCTGAAAATTGTCGTTATATATTAGACGTCAATGATTTTAACTTTGAAGGAGAATACAATAAATTACTGAATCGTCTTGACTACCTGGCTAAACTTGATACAAAAGTATACGGAGATGGCGACCGTAGCTTCGGCTGCAGTCGCGGGTAATTTATTTTTTTACAGAAATGGCCTTTCTTATGGATGGAAAGGCCAAACCCATCAGTTAAAGATGGTTGTTTTACTATAATCCAACGACCTCATCCCCGATATTAGTCAAAATCATTAATTCTTTAATCTCTCGTTGTGCCAACTGTAATTCAAACTGCTCTTGAATTAACATCCACTTCGACCAACTTCCACCGACTACATGCGATAACCGGAGTGCCATAGCTTTCGTCAGTGAAACTGAACCGTTCAACAATTCAACTATCTCTTGCTCGCGACATCCCATGTAAACCGAAAATTTATTCAGTCCTATATTTGATACCGCTAGTATTTCGGCCAGTTTAATGCCGGGATGATCAGGAAGTAAGGTCATGCCGTATTCATCCTGATAAATTCCATAAATAGAACAGCCAGTTTCTCTCAGTTCTCGTAAATTCTTCCCTGCAAACTTCAGCTCGTGTGAAAGCCCGAGAAACTCACCAGTAAATTCATATTCTGCTTCAGGCCTATGGTGGCATTTGATCAATGCAAATGCCGCCCCTACTTTTTCAACTGTTACAGTACCTTCGGTTTTACGATACATGTCTGGTCGGTTGATCTGCCAGACAAAGTCTGGTCGGTTCAACGGGAGATACCCCATTTTCTGGTATAGCCAAGGGGCGCTGTCAGTGACCAGCATTATCCGTCGCAGGCGTGACATCAATGGATGGGCGTGACAGCATTCAATCAACCAACGACCGAGGCCACTTTTCTGATAGTCGTTCAGCACGTAGACGTCGCACAAATAACCAAAAGTGGCAAAGTCTGTCACCAGACGGGTGAAACCGATCTGTCTTGTGCCATCCAGTAGGCCAAAACAAAGGCTGTTCTGGATAGATACACTGACCGTTTCTATATCAATACCAGGAGCCCAGGACGATTGCGAAAGGTAATCATGAATGGCTTCCAGCTCAAAAAAGCGGGATCGGTTGTGACCGTAAACAGGTCTTTAGTAAAACTGAGATGCGGGTTATCCACTGATTAACTCCTTGTAAACGAATATGTGACGAGACAGGACCGAACGGTATGTTGGGTAACTCTCAGGATGATTTCTCATGTACCGTCATGATGAACACCAATGGGCTCGCTCCTCGGTTTTCATAGCAATGCGCAACGTCTGTTCTCGCGGTTGCCGAACAGTTGGTGTTCACTTGATACAGGTGATCTTGTACACCCAGTGTGAGTGTGCCTTCCTGGACGTAAAACAATTCAAGCGTTCCATCTGTGTGGCCGGGGGAAGCAAACTTTTCCCCCGGTTGCATTTCCCACATCCACATCTCGGTCATATCAGGGCCACCTGATCCTGCAAGCAGTCTGGCTCGTCCGCCTTTTTCGCCTTGCCATAATTCGGGGATTTCCTCTTCAGCGATGAGATGCACCGTTGGTTTCGAACTGACATCCACAAAGTCTGCCACCGAAACCCCCATCGCGACGGCCAGGCGGCACAACAGAGCAATACTGGGATTTGCCCGGCACCCCTCAATTTCAACCAGTGCACCCTTGCTGACGCCCGCCCGGCGGGAGAGTTCATCAAGGGAGATTTTTTTTTGTTTGCGATACAGCTTAATCCGCTGAGATACAGCTTCATTTACTGTGCTGGCAATCGAACCAGCATCGGTCATTAAATTGACTTTTTTAGTCATTGGTCATTATCATGATTTAAATTGGTCATTACAGGATTATTCCGTGTTAACAGTATCTCCGTCAATTGCCCCTGAAATTTATCGTATTGCACCCGGTTTCCGGGCACTCAGTATCTATGTAAACGCTGCGCCGGTGCTGAACCCTGATATTGGTGAAACAGCGCTGAGAGAAGCTTGTGAAGCGGTTCTTGTCGGTGAGCCTGAGTGGGCAGAATCGCATTTAGCTGCATGGGCTGAGATTTTTCAGACGTTTGGCGCTAAGCCTAAACGCACCCCTTGTTCAGCTGATGCGTTACGTAAGCGTGTATTACGTGACGGCGCGATGCCAGCACTTGACCCCATCGTTGATCTCTATAATGCCGTTAGCCTTCGCTACGCCGTGCCGGTGGGGGGCGAGAACATTGCTGCCTATCAGGGGCTACCACGCCTCGTTGTGGCAACAGGCACTGAGCCGTTTGATACGGTAAAAGAGGGTGAAATCGCCGTTGAATATCCTTCGCAAGGTGAAGTTATCTGGCGTGATGATGCCGGTGTGACCTGCCGTCGCTGGAACTGGCGACAAGGAGTCAGAACCCGCTTAGATGTGGAAGCACAGCACATGTGGTTTATTCTGGAGAGTCTGCCGCAAATGCCACTGGAAAAACTTCACGAAGCCGGGAAGATGCTGACCGATGGCCTCGAAGCAATGACGCCAGGTCTGCGGGTTGACGTAACTCTCATTGAAGAGCAACAACCGTAATACCATTGAGGAGAAACACCATGTTCACCGGCTTGTCTGCTTTCCCAATGACCCCTGTTACCGCCAACGGCGTCGATGAAAAGGGATTCAATAATATTTTGGCCCGCCTTACGACGGCACGGGTGGATTCAATGGGTATTCTGGGGTCTACCGGTAGCTACGCCTATCTAACCCCGGAGCAGCGCAAACGTGTCGCGACTCTGGCAAAACAGGTTGCTGGGGATATCCCTGTTATGGTGTGTGTGGGGGCAGTCAGGGAAGGTGCGAATAAGCAGGTCATTTCTTCCCAAGCTGACTCGCTGATTAAAATTTCGCGGATCTGGGCCGATTTTTTTCCCGCAAACACATCGAATCAGCCTATTTAGGCTATTTTTTCCACCATTTCTGGCGTTATTTCCGGTTTTTACTGAGATCTCTCCCACTGACGTATCATTTGGTCCACCCGAAACAGGTTGGCCAGGGTGAATAACATCGCCAGTTGGTTATCGTTTTTCAGCAGCCCCTTGTATCTGGCTTTCACGAAGCCGAACTGCCGCTTGATGATGCGAAACGGGTGCTCCACCTTGGCACGGATGCTGGCTTTCATGTATTCGATGTTGATGGCCGTTTTGTTCTTGCGCGGATGCTGCTTCAAGGTTTTTACCTTGCCGGGACGCTCGGCGATCAGCCAGTCCACATCCACCTCGGCCAGCTCCTCGCGCTGTGGCGCTCCTTGGTAGCCGGCATCGGCTGAGACAAATTGCTCCTCTCCATGAAGCAGATTACCCAGCTGATTGAGGTCATGCTCGTTGGCCGCGGTGGTGACTAGGCTGTGGGTCAGGCCACTCTTGGCATCGACACCAATGTGGGCCTTCATGCCAAAGTGCCACTGATTGCCTTTCTTGGTCTGATGCATCTCCGGATCGCGTTGCTGCTCTTTGTTCTTGGTAGAGCTGGGTGCCTCAATGATGGTGGCATCCACCAAAGTGCCTTAGGTCATCATGACGCCTGCTTCGGCCAGCCAGCGATTGATGGTCTTGAACAATTGACGGGCCAGTTGATGCTGCTCGAGCAGGTGGCGGAAATTCATGATGGTGGTGCGATCCGGCAGGGTGCTATCCAGGGATAATCGGGCAAACAGGCGCATGGAGGCGATTTCGTACAGGGCATCTTCCATGGCACCGTCGCTCAGGTTGTACCAATGCTGCATGCAGTGAATACGCAGCATGGTCTCCAGCGGATAGGGCCGTCGGCCATTGCCCGCCTTGGGATAAAACGGCTCGATGACAGCGGTCATATTCTGCCATGGCAGAATCTGCTCCATGCGGGACAAGAAAATCTCTTTTCTGGTCTGACGGCGCTTAGTGCTGAATTCACTATCGGCGAAGGTGAGTTGATGGCTCATGATGTCCCTCTGGGATGCGCTCCGGATGAATATGATGATCTCATATCAGGAACTTGTTCGCACCTTCCCTAAAGCACTCGTATTGACCGTGGCGGCTACCACATTCTGTCTGATGACCAGCCCGGCGTTCGCGGTTGAGGAAACCACGCCGCAGAATATGACCTGTCAGGAATTTATGGATATGAACCCAAAAAGCATGACCCCGGTGGCCTTCTGGGTAGTGAATCGCAACACCGACTTTAGCGGCGGCGACTATGTTGACTGGCATGAAGTCGAGACCGTTTCGGTACCGAAAATGCTGCAGGAGTGCCACAAGAACCCCGCCGCTAAACTTGGCGATCTCAGCGCGGTCATCAAAAAATAACCCCCCCGGCATCAGGCCGGGGAAACCCGCCGCGCTGCGGCGGGTCCCGCTTTACTCATCGATACCGCATTCGCACGGCAGAAGGCGGCCGATAAGCTTGCGATACAAAAACGCCCCGATAATCGCCCCCACCACCGGCGCCAGCAGCGGCACCAGAAAGTAAGGGATCGCCAGCCCACCGGTAAAGGCGATCGAGCCCCACCCGGCCAGACTGGTAAACAGTTTTGGGCCGAAGTCGCGCGCCGGATTCAGCGCAAAGCCGGTTAGCGGCCCCATCGACGCGCCGATCACGGCGATCAGCAAGCCAATCAGCAACGGCGCCAGCGGCCCGCGCGGAATTCCGTTGCCGTCGTCGGTCAGGGCCATGATCATCGCCATCAGGATTGCCGTGATGGTGGTCTCAACGGCAAACGCTTGTATAAAAGTGATATGTGGATGCGGGTACGTGGAAAAGACCCCGGCCAGGTTAAGGCTGGCGGCAGTGCCGCGCACGATATGCTGACTCTGTTCAAGATCGAGAAACAGCTGGCGATAGAGCCCATACACCAGCGCGGCGGCGCAGAAGGCCCCGGCCGTCTGGGCAACAATAAACGGCAGCACCTTGCGGCGTTCAAAACAGGCGAACAGCCACAGGGCAATGGTCACCGCCGGATTAAGGTGCGCGCCGGAGACACCGGCCGTCAGGTAGATGGCCATGGCGACGCCAAGGCCCCAGATAATACTGATCTCCCACTGACCAAAGCTGGCCCCGGCGACCCGCAGCGCAGCGACGCAGCCCGCGCCGAAGAAAATGAGCAATCCGGTGCCAAGAAACTCGGCCACGCACTGCCCGGTTAAGGTAGAAGTCTGGTTCATTATCGGCATCCTGAAATAGCACGTTAAAGAGAGAGGCTGGCGCGAGCGCCCGTTTAATTCGCCTGACCGGCCAGTAGCAGCCCGGTGGCGACCGCATTGCGCGGCCCTTCTGTTCCCCGAATATTGCCCTGCCCGGCGACTACGCCATAGTGCGACAAGGCTTCCGTGATAAGCTGCGGGATCTCAAAGTCCAGCGATGAGCCGCCCACCAGCACCACAAAGGCGATATCGCGAATGGAACCGCCGGGTGAGACCTGGCGCAGCGCGCGCAGGCAGTTGGTGACAAACACTTTCTCTTTCGCCTGCCGGCGCACGAGACGAATTTTTTCCAGCGGGCTGGCGTTATCGATCGGCACCAGTTCGCCCTCCTTGATGTACACCACTTTGGCGAACACCGCCGGGCTGAGGGCTTCCCGAAAGAACTCCACCGCGCCATTCTCGTGACGAATACTGAACAGGCTTTCCACTTTGGCCAGCGGGTATTTTTTTATCGCTTCCGCCAGCGAAAGATCCTCGAGGCCCAGCTCGGTTTTAATCAACAGGCTGACCATATTCCCCGCCCCGGCGAGATGGACCGCCGTTATCTGCCCCTCCGCGTTGACGATCGCCGCATCCGTCGAGCCGGCGCCGAGATCGAGGATCGCCAGCGGCGCCGCACAGCCGGGAGTGGTTAACGCCCCGGCGATGGCCATGTTGGCCTCCACGCCGCCCACCACCACCTCGGTCTGCAGTCGGGCGCTCAGTTCGCGGGCGATAACCTGCATTTGCAGACGGTCCGCTTTCACCATCGCCGCCATCCCGACGGCATTTTCCATGGCGCACTCGCCGGCCATCCCGCCCTGCACCTTGCGCGGAATAAACGTATCCACCGCCAGCAGATCCTGGATGTATATCGCGCTCATCTCATGGCCGGTCAGGGACGCCATTACCTTGCGCACCCGCTCAAGCATGCCGCCGGCGTGAGTGCCCGGTTCGCCGCGGATGTCGCGTACCGGAGCACAGGCGCTCATCGCCTGCATGATGGCTTCCGCGCCCTCGGCGACATCGGCCTCTCCGCGGCGCTTTTCGCCGCTAATGTAGAGGTTGCCCGCCGGGATCACCCGCGACTGCACGTCCCCCTGCGGGGTCTTGAGCACCACCGCTGAACGGTTGCCAATCAGGGCGCGGGCGATGGGGACGATGGCCTGGGTCTCTTCCGGGCTTAGCCCGAAGAAGGTGGCGATCCCGTAGGGATTCGACAGGATCCGCACCACCTGGCCCGGCGCGGCCACTTCCACCGCCGCCATCACCCCCTCGGGGACCTGCTCCAGGAGCGTCACTTCATCTACCACCGGCAGGGTTTTACGCAGGCGGTTGTTCACCAGCACGCCGTCGTCCTTTTTGAGGATCGCCGCCACCACGTTGATCCCCCGGTCGAGCGCCTCATTGAGCCACCACACGGCGTCAAGGAAATCGACGGCGTCGTCAATCAGTACGATCCACCCCTCGGCATACTGCGCCGCCGGCAGCGTCGCCAGCCGCCCGAGGGCGATAGTCGTCCCCACGCCAACGCCCACCCCGCCCGGCGTCTGCGGGTTATGACCGATCATGGTCGATTCGGTGATAATGGTCTCGGTGATGGTCTCCATCGCCACATCGCCAATCACCGGCGCGGCTTCGTTAAGATAGATGCGAGAGACATCGCTCATCGACCACGGTGTTTTCGCCAGGGCCTGCTCCAGCGCGGCGAGGGTCCCGGCGATATTGTCCCGCGTCCCTTTCATGCCCGTCGTCGCGACGATCCCGCTGGCAACAAACGCCCTCGCCTGCGGGTCGTCGGACGCCAGCGCCACCTCGGTGGTGGCGTTGCCGATATCAATCCCGGCTATTAACGGCATGCTGACCTCCGCTTAGCTTCCTTTACGCAGCTTATGCCGCTGCTGATACACTTCCGCCGACTCCCGGACAAAGGCGGCATTCACTGTCGCATGCCAGGTGTGCTCCAGCTCGTCGGCGATCGCCAGCAGCTCCGCCTGCGAGGAGCGGAACGGGCGCAGCGCGTTATAGATAGCCAGAATGCGCTCGTCAGGAATGGCGATAAGCTCCGCCGCGCGGCGGAAATTGCGCGCCACCGCATGGCGCTGCATCTGCTCAGCAATCTGCGCCTGGTACTCAAGGGTCTGGCGGGAGATCCGCACATCCTGCGGGCCCACCTCGCCAGAGAGCACCTTCTCGAGGGTAATATCGGTCAATGGTTTGCCGGTAGGCGTCAGGATATGCTCCGGGCAGCGGGTGGCTAACGGATAATCCTGCACGCGCATGGTTTTCTCGCTCATGGTCACTCCCTTACTAAGTCGACGTGCAGGGTGACGGGCTCGGCGTCCTGCACCACATGTTTGGTCTCTTTGATATGAAATAGCGCGGCTTTGGCCATAAATTTCGGCCGCACCATCTGATCGTTCACCACCGGCACCGGCGAAGGTGACTCTTTGCGCGCATAGCGCGCGGCGTTTTTGCCAATCTGCCGGTAGGTTTCCAGCGTCAGCAGCGGCGCCTGGGAGAACAGCTCCAGGTTGCTGAGCGGCAGCAGATCGCGCTGATGGATGACCGTGGTCCCCTTCGACTGGATACCGATGCCGATCCCCGAGCCGCTCAGGTTGGCAGCATCCCAGGCCATAAAGGAGACGTCGGACGTGCGCAGAATGCGCACCACCCGGGCGTGAAGCCCCTCTTCTTCCACCCCGGCAATCAGCTCTTTGAGGATCGCGCCATGGGGCATATCGATCAGAGTGTGATGCTGGTGTTTATCGAAGGCAGGGCCGACGCCGATCACCACTTCATCGGCGCGTTCATCGGCAGAAGCTACCCCGCCCTCGCGGGTTTTCAGGGTAAAAGAGGGCTGAATTTGGGTTGTCTGTTGCACAGGAATACCGCCTTATTCAATGGTGTCGGGCTGAACCACGCCCGGAATATTTTTGATCTCCGCCCAGCGTTCGGCAGAGATGCGATAGCCGGTGCCCGGCCCCTGATAGTCATTGATGTCGTTGACCGCACTCACCACCTCGAACTGCCGATCGAGAATGGCCGAGGTCTGCAGGTAATCGCCGGTGACCCGCTGGCGCAGCATATTGAGAATATTGCTGGCGATATCCTCAAAGCCGCTGCGGCTCAGCGCGCCGACAATATCGAGGCCGGTGATGTTGCGCTTCATCATCTCTTCCACCGCACTCAGATCCTCCACCACGTTACGCGGCGGCATCTCGTTGCTACCGTGCGCGTAGGTGGCGGCCTCCACCTCCTCGTCGGCGATTGGCGGCAGCCCCAGCTCGCGGAAAACCGCCTGGATCGCCCGCGCCGCTTTCTGGCGAATGGCAATGGTTTCCGCCTCGGTCACCGGACGCAGGCCGCCGTCAACCATCAGGTCACGCTGCAGGATGTTGTAATCATCAAAATCTTCCGCATCGAAGTTCGAGCCGGCGAACATGTTGTCGTAGTTCGGCACCGCGCTGTAGCCGGAGAAAATAAAGTCGGTGCCCGGCAGCATCTGCATCAGGGTGCGCGCGGTGCGGCGAATATCCGAGTGGGAGAAAGTCTGGTCGTTAGCGGACGCCACTTCGAGGTCGAGCATAGAGGCGATCAGGTTTTCCGCCAGCACCGCCCGAATGCCCGACGGCACAGCGCCGGTCATGCCGATACAGCTCACCGCGCCGTTTTGCAGCCCCTGAACCCCGGCGCCTTTGGTAATGAAGATGCAGCGCGATTCGAGGTAGAGCATCGACTTGCTCTCCGAATAGCCCATCAGCGCTTCGGATCCGGTGCCGGAGGTGTAGCGCATTTTCAACCCGCGGGAGGCGTAGGCCGAGGCGAGGAACGCCTTTGACCACGGAGTATCATCGCCGTCGGTAAATACCGCTTCAGTGCCGTAGACCGACACCGTCTCGGCGTAGCTGGTTAAGCCACGCATGCCCAGCTCCAGCTCGGTGGCCTCTTCCACCGAGCACTGCGTCAACACGCCGGGACGGCCGCACTGCGAACCGACCAACAGCGCCAGGGCGTTAAACGGCGCATAGCGCGCGATACCGACCGTGGTCTCCTGTTCTGAGAAGCCGCGGATCCCGGCCTCGGCGGCGTCAGCGGCAATCTGCACCGGATTATCTTTGAGATTGGTGACGTGGCACTGGTTGGAGGGGGTCCGGCGGGCACGCATCTTCTGCAGCGCCATCATCATCTCCACCACGTTCATCTGCGCCATCACCTCGACCGCTTTGGCCGGCGTGATGGCGGTAGTGATGGCAATGATCTCCTCCCGGCTGACGTGAATATCCACCAGCATGCGGGCTATTTCCACCGCCTCCAGGCGCATTGCCTGCTCTGTGCGCTCAACGTTGATCGCGTAATCGGCGATAAATCGGTCGATCATGTCAAACTGGTCCCGGCGTTTGCCGTCCAGTTCGACGATCAGACCGTTGTCCACTTTTACTGAAGAGACCGGGTCAAAGGGGCTGTCCATGGCGATCAGCCCCTCTTCAGGCCACTCGCCAATCAGCCCGTCCTGATTGACGGGGCGCTGGGCCAGTACTGCAAATCGTTTTGATCTTTTCATTGTTCATCGGCTCAAAAGGTGAAATCCGCAGACGGTAGCGAATACGCCGGGCCAGCGTCGTTGCCGCCCGGCCATTACTGGCAATAGCGGAACTTTAAATGAGCCAGTGGTGAAAAAAATAAATTTAATTTCGTTTCAATTTGGCACACGAAATCTACCGACAGTTTCACTATGAAGCTTTACTCCGGCGGCAAAAATAAAAAATGTGATCGCCCGCAATGATATAAATCAATTAATAAAAAACGCCCTTAATTACGTTTTGCCGACGCTATTTTAACCCTATTGACTAAATCATGGCGGGCGACAAAATAACGCTGACAAAAATAAAGCAAGCCAACCGAATGGTAATAGTTTTTTACTATCGCCCCCTACTGACTATTCGCGCCAGCGTTATCCTGGTGCGGGAGAGAATGATGAACAAGAGCCAACAAGTTCAGACAATCACCCTGGCCGCCGCCCAGCAAATGGCGGCGGCGGTGGAAAAAAAAGCCACTGAGATCAACGTGGCGGTGGTGTTTTCCGTGGTTGACCGCGGAGGCAACACGCTGCTTATCCAGCGGATGGACGAGGCCTTCGTCTCCAGCTGCGATATTTCCCTGAATAAAGCCTGGAGCGCCTGCAGCCTGAAGCAAGGTACCCATGAAATTACGCCAACGGTCCAGCCAGGACAATCTCTGTACGGTCTGCAGCTTACCAACCAACAGCGAATTATTATTTTTGGCGGCGGCCTGCCAGTTATTTTTAATGAGCAGGTAATTGGCGCCGTCGGCGTTAGCGGCGGTACGGTCGAGCAGGATCAATTATTAGCACAGTGCGCCCTGGATTGTTTTTCCGCATTATAACCTGAAGCGAGAAGGTATATTATGAGCTATCGTATGTTTGATTATCTGGTGCCAAACGTTAACTTTTTTGGCCCCAACGCCATTTCCGTAGTCGGCGAACGCTGCCAGCTGCTGGGGGGGAAAAAAGCCCTGCTGGTCACCGACAAAGGCCTGCGGGCAATTAAAGATGGCGCGGTGGACAAAACCCTGCATTATCTGCGGGAGGCCGGGATCGAGGTGGCGATCTTTGACGGCGTCGAGCCGAACCCGAAAGACACCAACGTGCGCGACGGCCTCGCCGTGTTTCGCCGCGAACAGTGCGACATCATCGTCACCGTGGGCGGCGGCAGCCCGCACGATTGCGGCAAAGGCATCGGCATCGCCGCCACCCATGAGGGCGATCTGTACCAGTATGCCGGAATCGAGACCCTGACCAACCCGCTGCCGCCTATCGTCGCGGTCAATACCACCGCCGGCACCGCCAGCGAGGTCACCCGCCACTGCGTCCTGACCAACACCGAAACCAAAGTGAAGTTTGTGATCGTCAGCTGGCGCAACCTGCCGTCGGTCTCTATCAACGATCCGCTGCTGATGATCGGTAAACCGGCCGCCCTGACCGCGGCGACCGGGATGGATGCCCTGACCCACGCCGTAGAGGCCTATATCTCCAAAGACGCTAACCCGGTGACGGACGCCGCCGCCATGCAGGCGATCCGCCTCATCGCCCGCAACCTGCGCCAGGCCGTGGCCCTCGGCAGCAATCTGCAGGCGCGGGAAAACATGGCCTATGCCTCTCTGCTGGCCGGGATGGCTTTCAATAACGCCAACCTCGGCTACGTGCACGCCATGGCGCACCAGCTGGGCGGCCTGTACGACATGCCGCACGGCGTGGCCAACGCTGTCCTGCTGCCGCATGTGGCCCGCTACAACCTGATCGCCAACCCGGAGAAATTCGCCGAGATTGCTGAACTGATGGGCGAAAATATCACCGGACTGTCCACTCTCGACGCGGCGGAAAAAGCCATCGCCGCTATCACGCGTCTGTCGATGGATATCGGTATTCCGCAGCATCTGCGCGATCTGGGAGTAAAAGAGGCCGACTTCCCCTACATGGCTGAGATGGCTCTGAAAGACGGCAATGCGTTCTCGAACCCGCGTAAAGGCAACGAGCAGGAGATTGCCGCGATTTTCCGCCAGGCATTCTGAGTGTTAACGAGGGGACCGTCATGTCGCTTTCACCGCCAGGCGTACGCCTGTTTTACGATCCGCGCGGGCACCATGCCGGCGCCATCAATGAGCTGTGCTGGGGGCTGGAGGAGCAGGGGGTCCCCTGCCAGACCATAACCTATGACGGAGGCGGTGACGCCGCTGCGCTGGGCGCCCTGGCGGCCAGAAGCTCGCCCCTGCGGGTGGGTATCGGGCTCAGCGCGTCCGGCGAGATAGCCCTCACTCATGCCCAGCTGCCGGCGGACGCGCCGCTGGCTACCGGACACGTCACCGATAGCGACGATCATCTGCGTACGCTCGGCGCCAACGCCGGGCAGCTGGTTAAAGTCCTGCCGTTAAGTGAGAGAAACTGAATGTATCGTATCTATACCCGCACCGGGGATAAAGGCACCACCGCCCTGTACGGCGGCAGCCGCATCGAGAAAGACCATATTCGCGTCGAGGCCTACGGCACCGTCGATGAACTGATATCCCAACTGGGCGTCTGCTACGCCACGACCCGCGACGCCGGGCTCCGGGAAAGCCTGCACCATATTCAGCAGACGCTGTTCGTGCTGGGGACTGAACTGGCCAGCGATGCGCGGGGCCTGACCCGCCTGAGCCAGACGGTCGGCGAAGAGGAGATCACCGCCCTGGAGCGGCTTATCGACCGCAATATGGCCGAGAGCGGCCCGTTAAAACAGTTCGTGATCCCGGGGAGGAATCTCGCCTCTGCCCAGCTGCACGTGGCGCGCACCCAGTCCCGTCGGCTCGAACGCCTGCTGACGACCATGGACCGCGCGCATCCGCTGCGCGACGCGCTCAAACGCTACAGCAATCGCCTGTCGGATGCCCTGTTCTCCATGGCGCGTATCGAGGAGACTAGGCCTGATGCTTGCGCTTGAATTGGCTGGCGTCAATATCGTACTGCTTCATTTTGCGCCACAGGGTGGTGCGGCCGATATTGAGCAGCTGCGACATCTCCTGCACCCGCCCGCTGGTCACCCGGGCGGCGTGAATAATAGCTTCCTTTTCGATGGCGCTAAAGGTCAGGCTGGCCGGCAGCAGCGATGACGCGCTATCCCCGCCCGGCCGCTCGGAAAAGAGATATTCCGGCAGATTACTCAGGCGAATGTGGCCGTTGTCGCTGCTGATGGCGATATTCTCAATGACGCTGTTGAGCTCAAAATCATTCCCCGGCCATGAGTAGGCCACCAGCTGCGCCAGCGCGTCATCGTCCACTTTCAGTCGCGAAGAGAAACGCTTCTCCAGGCTCTTCAACCGGTTATGCACCAGCGACGGAATACTGTTGCGTCGGGCGCGCAGCGGCGGGATGACGATCTCAAAGGAGTGCAGCGCATAGTACAGCTGGCGGCTAAAGCGGTTCTGTTCCACCAGATTGGCCAGATCGACGGTGGTGGTGGCAATCACCTTCACATCCACCGGGATCAGGCGCCGGGCGTCGAGGCGGGTGAGCACGCCCTGCTTAATCACCTGCAGCAGGGCCGACTGCAGCTCCGGCGCCAGATACTCGATCTTTTCCAGAAACAGGGTGCCGCCGTTGGCCAGCTCAAGGCGGCTCAGGCGACCATTTTCATCGTCGGTAGGGGCGCTGCCCATAAAGTCCTGGCCCAGCACGCTGTCGGCATATAGCTGGCAGTTGACGGCGATGTAGGGGCCGCCCGCCCGTTCGCTTTCATTGTGGATAGCCTGGCTCAGCAGCTCTTTCCCAACCCCCTCTTCGCCGCACAGCAGCACCGGGAAGCCACCGCGCGCCGCCTGGCGGCCAAAGTGGATCAGGCGTCGGGTTTCCGGATCGTCGGCAGACATCTGCTCAAAGGTGTGGCTCACTTTACCGAGCTGGCTGGTCATCAGCTGCCGCATCTGCTCCACCGGGTGCAGCAGCAGAATAAAACTGTTGCCTTGCGCCTCGACAATCGGTTTTAAGGTGATCACCGCATCGACAAACTGATGCTGACTTTCAAAGGTGACTTCGACGTGATTCAGGCCACGGGCGTGTTTGATGGCGCGGCGCAGCAGCGCCGGGAGGGTCACCAGATCGGCGATATTTTTCCCCTGGCTGGCCTGAGCATCAAGATGCAGCAGTCTCGCCGCCTGAACATTGAGAAACTGCAGCACGCCCTGTTCGTTCCACGCCATCACCCCATCGTCCATGCTCTCCAGCAGGCCGTACATCTGATTGAGGTGACGGTTGGATTCCGCCAGCAGGCTGTCGGTAAGCAGGGAGTTACCCACCTCGCGGGCGATGGCCAGCGTCAGGGAGAGGTCGGCGCTGGACTGGTGCTCGACCAGACAGCAAAGCGAGATAGAGCCGAACAGCCGCCCGTGGTTATCAAACACCGGCGTCGAGCAAAAACTCCATGGCTGTAGCGCCTGCTTAAAATGCCGATCGCCGGCGGTGTTGATCGGCTGGCCCTGCATCGCGGCCAGCGACAGCGCGCAGGTGCCGATAATGCTCTCCGCACAATAGCTGCCGTCGCGAAATCCCAGGGCAGCCAGCTGGGCCAGGGTTTGCGGCTCGCCGCAACGGCTCAGGATGCAGGCAGACTCATCAAGAATAAACAGCGCGCAGGGGCGGCCGTCCATAAACTCCCAGGCGTCTTCCAGAGCCGCCTGGCCGATGGTCAGCAGCGCGGTTTTACGCCGACAGATGGAGTCGAAGGTCAGGCCCTGGGCCTGGTGCGGCGTTTGCCAGGTTTCGCGCTGCATAAACTTGCTGCAGCGGTGCCATGACTGGGCGATGACGGAAGAGACCACCTTCCCGGTTTCCTGAGTCTGAACAGTCATATCCTTTTCCGCGTTGTACCATAGAGAACCCCTCCGGCAGCGACTGCCGGAGGGGAGAAAGAAAAACCGCTGACCTGGGCCAGCGGTTTAGCCACCGCGAATTAACGCGCCAGCCACTGCTGGCCTAACAGATCGGCGGTGAGGATAGCGGCATGGACGCTCTCCGGGGTCACCGCAAACGGCATATTATGGATGGTTTCCCCTTCCGCGCAGGTGGCTTTCGCCACCGCGGCGATTTTCTCGTCGATCCCCTCTTTGACGCCCATCTGCGCGAGCGTCACCGGCAGGCCGACGCGCTGGCAGAAGCCCAGCACCGTTTCAATCTCGTCCATCGGGCTGTTCTGTAGCACCAGCTGCGCCAGGGTACCGAAGGCCACTTTCTCACCGTGATACAGATGGTGGCACTCTTCAAGGATGGTGAAACCGTTGTGAATCGCGTGCGCGCCGGCCAGGCCGCTGCTCTCAAAACCGATACCGCTCAGATAGGTGTTGGCTTCGACAATACGCTCCAGCGCATCGGTCACCACTCCAGCCTGAGCCGCCAGGCGTGCTTTTTCGCCTTCAGCCAGCAGCGTATCATAGCACAGGCGCGCCAGGCTCAAGGCCGCCGCCGTGGACTGCCCGCCCGCCATGCTGGTGGCTCGCGCATCGAAGCAGGCCTTGGCTTCAAACCAGGTGGAGAGCGCATCGCCCATCCCGGCCACCAGCAAGCGTACCGGCGCTTTGGCGATAATCGCCGTGTCCATCACCACCATATCCGGGTTTTTCGGGTAGATCAGATACTCTTCAAACTCGCCCGCCTCGGTGTAGATAACCGACAGCGCGCTGGTCGGCGCATCGGTTGAGGCAATTGTCGGGATCACCACCACCGGCAGCTTCTGGTAATAGCCGATCGCCTTCGCGGTATCGAGGGTTTTCCCGCCGCCGATACCCACCACGCCGCGGCAGCCGTGCTGCTTAAGAATGGCGATCAGGCGGTTGATTTCCGCATGGCTGCACTCGCCGTTAAACCGTTCCGCATGGCAGCTAATATTGTGGCTATGCAGGCCGTTCAATACTTTGTCGCCCGCCAACTTCATCACGAAGTCATCGGCGATAACAAAAAAGCTGTCGGCCAGGTTTTTAGCGTATTCGCCAAACAGCATGGCGGCATCAGGTCCCTGGAGATATTTGGCTGGAGATTGAATAACTTTTAGCATTTCTTTCACCCTCAAATAAGTGCGTATGTTGACACGTGAGCCCAGGCCGTCATGCCGCGGCGCCTGATATCAATGGCGCTTACAGCCACGCTGCCGGAGCGATGCATCCACTGTAGGGCGAGCCGCGGCGAAAAAAATTTTTCCCTTTTTGTTCTGTTCTGAAACAGATAAAAAAATAATGCGTTTCACATTGAAACAATGTGACTGAGAAAGCGATGGGATTGCGATCGCGATCGGATCATTTTGGCAAAAAAGCCGCTATCGTCTCCCCTCTTTAACGCAGAAAATTGCCTCAATGCGGCACAATGGCGAAAAAAATCATCCTTGCCCCATTTCTGATAGCAGAAAAAAACGGACAAATTATTAGCGCTGGCTCGCATTTCTCCTGTTTATCGGCAATTAATGTTCCATAAAGGAACAAAAATTCTTTTCTACGTTCCGTTATGGAATCAATTTTGACGGCATTTTATTTTGCGCCCGCTCAGCCAGAATCACTACATCGCCGGGCTACCCTTATAGACAGGCGACCTCCCCCTACCCTACGGAGCATAAACAATGAAAAAACTGATTAACCGTGTGGAAGATGTACTGAGTGAACAGCTTATCGGCCTGGCGAAGGCGCATCCTGAACTGACGCTGCACCAGGACCCGGTCTATGTCACCCGCGCTGATGCACCGGTCGCCGGCAAAGTGGCGCTGCTCTCCGGCGGCGGCAGCGGACACGAACCGATGCACTGCGGCTACATCGGCCAGGGCATGCTCTCCGGCGCCTGTCCGGGGGAAATTTTCACCTCGCCGACGCCGGACAAAATGTTCGAATGCGCGATGCAGATTGACGGCGGCGAAGGCGTCCTGCTGATTATCAAAAACTATACCGGCGACATCCTGAATTTTGAGACCGCCACCGAGCTGCTGCACGAAAGTGGCGTTAAGGTTACCACCGTCGTGGTGGATGACGACGTGGCGGTAAAAGACAGCCTCTATACCGCCGGACGCCGCGGCGTCGCCAATACCGTGCTGATTGAAAAACTGGTCGGCGCCGCCGCCGAACGCGGCGACTCGCTGGAAGCCTGCGCTGAACTGGGCCGCCGTTTAAATAACCTTGGTCACTCGATTGGCATCGCGCTGGGCGCCTGCACCGTACCGGCCGCCGGACAGCCCTCCTTTACCCTGAAAGATGATGAGATGGAGTTCGGCGTCGGCATCCATGGCGAGCCGGGTATCGACCGCCGCCGCTTCAGCTCGCTCGACCAAACCGTCGATGAGATGTTCGATACCCTGCTGGAAAACGGCGCATACAGCCGCACGCTGCGCCAGTGGGATAACGTCAAGGGAGCGTGGCAGGAAGTGAAACAGAGCAAAACCGCGCTGCAAAACGGCGATCGGGTTATCGCGCTGGTCAATAACCTCGGCGCCACCCCGCTTTCCGAACTGTACGGCGTTTACAACCGCCTTGCCCAGCGCTGCGAAGCGTCCGGCATTGTGATTGAACGCAACCTCATCGGCAGCTACTGCACCTCGCTGGATATGGCGGGTTTCTCCATCACCCTGCTGAAAGCGGATGATGACACGCTGGCGTTATGGGACGCCCCGGTCCATACCCCAGCGCTGAACTGGGGAAAATAAGGAGCACGACATGTCACTGAACAGAACGCAAATCGTCGACTGGCTGTACCGCTGTGGCGACATTTTCACCAAACAGAGCGATTTTCTCACCGGCCTTGATAAAGAGATCGGCGACGCCGACCACGGCCTCAATATGCATCGCGGCTTCAGCAAAGTGGTCGAAAAGCTGCCGTCGATCGCCGATAAAGACATCGGTTTTATTCTCAAGAATACCGGGATGGCGCTGCTTTCCAACGTCGGCGGCGCCAGCGGCCCGCTGTTCGGCACCTTCTTTATCCGCGCCGCCCAGGTCACCCAGGCGCATCAGAGCCTGACCCTCGACGAGCTTTATCAGATGATCCGCGAAGGCGCGGACGGCGTCGTCAACCGTGGTAAAGCGGAGCCGGGCGATAAGACGATGTGCGACGTCTGGCTGCCGGTGGTGGAATCCCTGCGTCATTCCAGCGAGCAACATCTGTCTATCCCTGCCGCGCTGGATGCCGCCTGCGAAGTGGCCGAGCGCGCCGCCCACGCCACCATCACCATGCAGGCGCGTAAAGGCCGCGCCAGCTATCTCGGCGAGCGCAGCATCGGGCATCAGGATCCCGGCGCGACCTCGGTGCTGTTTATGGTTCAGATGCTGGCTGCCGCCGCCAAAGAGTAAGGAAATCGCGATGGTAAACCTGGTTATTGTTTCTCATAGCGCCCGGCTGGGCGAAGGTGTCGGAGAACTGGCCCGGCAGATGTTAATGAACGATGGCTGTAAGCTGGCGATCGCCGCCGGGATCGACGATCCCGACAGCCCGATCGGCACCGATCCGATTAAAGTCATGGAGGCGATCGAATCCGTCGCCGATACCGACCATGTTCTGGTGATGATGGATATCGGCAGCGCCCTGCTCAGCGCCGAAACCGCCCTCGATCTGCTCGATCCGGCGATGGCGGCAAAGGTGCGGCTGTGCGCCGCGCCGCTGGTCGAAGGGACGCTGGCGGCCACCGTCAGCGCCGCCTCCGGCGCCGGGATCGACAAAGTTATCGCCGATGCCATGAACGCCCTGGAAGCCAAGCGGGTTCAGCTGGGTTTACCTTCGCACACGCCTGACGCCGCCGCCCCAACGCTTGCTGACGACGGCGATGCTAAATCGGTTTCAGTCATTATTAACAATCACAACGGCCTGCACGTGCGTCCGGCATCAAAGCTGGTCGCCGCGCTGGCGGGTTTTAACGCCGACCTGGTGCTGGAGAAAAACGGCAAATGCGTCACCCCGGACAGTCTGAATCAAATCGCTCTGCTACAGGTGCGCCGCCACGATAAGCTGCGCCTGCTGGCCCGCGGTCCGGACGCCGATGCGGCGCTGGCGGCGTTTCAGGCGCTGGCCGCCGATAACTTCGGCGAGTCGCCGGAGGCGCAGCCGACAGCGGAACCCGCCATACCTGCGCGTGTTGAAGGCGCCGCGATGCTTTATCCGCAGGCGCCGATCCAACCGGCGCTCCCCGCCGCCGCCGACATCGCCCGCGAGCAGCAGCGCCTGCGCCAGGCGATCGACCAGACGCTGGCCGATCTCAATGCGCTCACCGAGCTGGCGGAACACAAATTTAACGCCGATATCGCGGCGATCTTCGCCGGTCATCACACCTTGCTCGACGATGAAGATCTGTTTGATGCCGCCAACGATCGCCTGCTCACCGAACAGTGCTCGGCGGAATGGGCGTGGCATCAAGTGCTGATGGAGCTCAGCCAGCAGTATCGTCAGCTGGATGACGCCTATCTGCAGGCCCGTTATATCGATGTCGACGATATTCTGCAGCGCACGCTGCGCCATCTGCAGGGTATTAAGGAGACGCTGCCATTCGCCAGTGAGCCGACGATTATTATCGCCGACAATATTTATCCCTCGACTGTACTCCAACTGGATGCCAGCAAGGTCACCGGCCTGTGCCTGCGCGACGGCAGCGAACAGGCCCACGGCGCGATTATCGCCCGCGCGGCGGGGATCGCCTGGCTATGCCAGCAGGGCGAAGCGCTGAATGATATTCAGCCTGGCGAAGCCATCACGCTCGATATGCGTCTGCAACGTCTTATTCGTCGCTAAATCCACTTTGACCGTTACCACTCCGGGGGCCCGCCTCCGGAGGGTGAGTTTTCGCTTACTGATCAGGAACCACTATGTCTCAATTCTTTTTTAACCAGCGCGCCAGCCTCGTTAACGACGTGATCGAGGGAACCATTATTGCCAGCCCGTGGAACAACCTCGCCCGCCTGGAGAGCGACCCGGCGATCCGTGTAGTGGTACGCCGCGATCTGAATAAAAACAACGTGGCGGTGATTTCCGGCGGCGGTTCAGGACACGAACCGGCGCACGTCGGCTTTATTGGTAAAGGCATGCTGACCGCCGCGGTCTGCGGCGATCTGTTCGCCTCGCCGAGCGTCGATGCGGTACTCACCGCGATTCAGGCGGTGACCGGCGAGGCGGGCTGTCTGCTGATCGTTAAAAACTACACCGGCGATCGGCTTAACTTCGGCCTCGCGGCGGAGAAAGCGCGCCGTCTTGGCTATAACGTAGAGATGCTGATCGTCGGCGACGATATTTCGCTGCCGGATAACAAACAGCCGCGCGGTATCGCCGGGACTATTCTTGTGCATAAGGTGGCGGGCTATTTCGCCGAGCGCGGCTTCAACCTCGCCACCGTCCTGCGTGAAGCGCAATACGCCGCCAACCATACCGCCAGCATCGGGGTGGCGCTGGCCAGCTGTCACCTGCCGCAGGAAGCGGAAAGCGCGCCGCGCCATCAGCCCGGCCACGCCGAGCTGGGGATGGGCATCCACGGCGAACCGGGAGCCTCGACGATCGCGACCCATAACAGCGCGGAAATCATGCAGATTATGGTAGAGAAGCTGACCGCCGCCCTACCTGAAACCGGCCGCCTGGCGGTGATGCTCAATAATCTCGGCGGCGTGTCGGTGGCCGAGATGGCGATTCTGACCCGCGAGCTGGCCAACACCCCACTCCATGCGCGCGTTGACTGGTTGATTGGCCCGGCTTCGCTGGTAACGGCGCTGGATATGAAAGGCTTCTCGCTGACCACTATCGTGCTGGAAGAGAGCATTGAAAAGGCGCTGCTGTCGGATGTCGAAACCGCCAGTTGGCAGAAGCCGGTGCAGCCGCGGGCTGTTAATATCATGCCGTCCGCGCTCGCCAGCGCACGCGTCGCCTTTACGCCATCGGCCAACCCGCAGGTGGGCGATTACGTGGCGCAGGTGACCAGCACCCTCTCCGGCCTCGAAACCCATCTCAACGCGCTTGACGCCAAAGTGGGCGACGGCGATACCGGCTCCACTTTCGCCGCTGGCGCGCGTGAGATTGCCGCTCTATTGCAACGCCAGCAACTGCCGCTCAATGATTTACCCACGCTGTTCGCGCTAATTGGCGAACGCCTGACGGTGGTGATGGGCGGCTCCAGCGGCGTATTGATGTCGATTTTCTTCACCGCCGCCGGGCAGAAGCTGGAGCAAGGCGCCAGCATGGCGGAAGCGCTGAACGCCGGTCTGGGGCAGATGAAATTTTACGGCGGCGCCGATGAGGGCGACCGGACGATGATTGACGCTCTACAGCCGGCGCTGGCGGCGCTGCTGGCCGAACCGGATAATCTGCAGGCCGCTTTCGCCGCGGCGCAGGCCGGCGCGGATCGCACCTGCCAGTCGAGCAAAGCCGGCGCCGGACGCGCCTCCTATCTCAATAGCGAGAGCCTGCTCGGCAATATGGACCCCGGCGCCCACGCGGTGGCGATGGTGTTTAAGGCGCTGGCGGAACGCTAAGCCTCACCCGGTGGCGCTGCGCTTACCGGGGCGACATAACACCATTGAAAGGTAGCCCGGAGAAGGCGCAACGCGCCGCCATCCGGGTTTACCACACTGCCGATTATTTGCTATGCCAGTACGCCTGCGAACGCACCAGTTGCTGATCGATACTCGGCTCCTCAAAGCGCGCCAGCAGCGATTTCACCACGCCGCCTTCTCCGGTCAGCCAGATAAAATAATCTTCTGACGGCACCTTGACCTGAGCCAGCCGCTCGGCGACGAACGCCGGGTTGTGGCCTACCACCCATTCGATATTAAAGCCGTCGAGATCCGCCAGATAATCTTTATACGAAGCATCCGCGACGGTGACGATGGCCGTCACCTGCGGCGTCACCGGCAGCTGACGTAATCCCAGCAGGCCAGCGCCGGCATGCCCGACTCGTCACAGACATAAAGCTGCCAGGCGTAATCTTCCGGCACCACCAGCGAGCCGCGCGGCCCGCCGATCACCAGCTTATCGCCGATGTTGGCTTCCAGCGCCCAGCGGCTGGCAATACCGCCATCGTGGATATAAAAATCGTAAGCCAGCTCGTGGCGTTCGGCATCGTACAGCGGCGTGTAGTCGCGGGTCGCCGGGCGCACGCCCTCGCCCCAGTTAATGCCTTCGTCGGTCACTTCCGGCGGCGTAAATACGCTGCCCGCCTGCGGGAAAAACAGTTTGGTGTGGTCGTCAAAACCTTGTGAAACAAAGCCATCCAGCGCCTCGCCCCCCAGCACGATCCGCTGGAACGCCTGGCCGATACGCTCAACGCGCAGCACGGTTAATTCGCGAAAACGTAGTTCGTTACGCACGCGCTGTGGGTAGCGTGAGGTGTTTTTTGTCATTTTTTCGCCTTCGTGAAGATAATACGATATATCTAAATTTATTTTTAAATGATAATGATTGCTAATCAAAAAGATTGCAAGCACTTTTTTGATATAGTCAGCTTGAGATTAAACAGCTATCAGCAATCCATAAAAACCATTAATAATCATCAAATTAAACAAAAATTATTTTATAGACTTGCAAGTCGATAAACTTTAGATATAAATTAGATATATCTAAATAACATCAGGAGACGATGATGCAAAACCATCATGAAGGTTGCTGTAAACATACAGAGCACCAACACGAAGGCTGCTGCAAGGGTGAAGGACATCACCACGAAAGCCGCCACAGTGAGCACCATGCAGGCTGCTGCAAAAGTGAAGAGCATCGCCACGCAGGCTGTCACCAGGAACATCACCACGAACAGGGTGCGGACGCCGCCACGGTCGCGGCGGAGGTGGTGGTCGTCGCCAGTGCATCTCCGTCACTAACAACGAAGTCGCTGCCGACGAACAGAAAAAATTGCGCGAACAGGGCTTAAGGCCTGGAGATCCTGATTGGGAAAAGTGGGGGATCTGTGATTATATCACCAAACCACGTGTACAAGCTGCTATCACAGGCAAAACGCCGAATGAACAACCGATTAAGGGCAATTATAGGTTTACAGACGAGTTCCCAATGTCTGACGGTTTTGAGGAAAATGCCGAGTTTTTCACTCTGACCTACGAAGCTGAGAAGTCGGTTAGCCACAACTTGGCCTTTGTTCGCATTGCGCCGTTGCTATGGCTACGCGCGGGTGCGCGCGGCGAACGTATTGAAAAAATACCTACTAAAGGATGGGAAGTGACCGATGCGTACGGTCTACTGCTAGATGTAGACCAAGCAACCCCATTCATTGAAGCCATTGATACCGTAGCCCACGGGCACGTAAGGGTGAAACCAGCATCGTGACGCCCAACAGGCTCCAGCGGCAGTTCAACCCGGAAGCACCGGATGAGCGTTGGGTAACGGACATCACCTACATCCGGACTCACGAAGGCTGGCTGTATCTGACTGTTGTTGTTGACCTGTTCTCGCGCAAAGTTATTGGCTGGTCAATGCAGCCCCGGATGACAAAGGATATTGTCCTGAATGCACTTCTGATGGCCGTGTGGCGACGTAATCCTCAAAAGCAGGTGCTGGTTCATTCTGATCAAGGCAGTCAGTACACAAGCTATGAGTGGCAGTCGTTCCTGAAATCACACGGGCTGGAGGGCAGTATGAGCCGTCGCGGTAATTGCCATGATAATGCGGTTGCAGAAAGCTTTTTCCAGTTGTTGAAACGCGAACGGATAAAGAAAAAGATCTACGGAACGCGGGAAGAAGCCCGCAGCGATATTTTTGATTACATCGAAATGTTTTATAACAGTAAGCGTCGGCATGGTTCCAGCGATCAGATGTCACCGACAGAATATGAAAACCAGTATTATCAACGGCTCGGAAGTGTCTAAATTATCCGTGGCGATTCAGCCAGCAGTCGCGCAGCTGCCTCAAGCGCAGAGGATTGAAAAAATCTTCAGATATATATCATCACTCTGAACATACGCAATTAACGGCGGAATCTCACGATTCTACCGTTTTTTATTATTTTTCAGAGGAGTAGTGATGAATAATTCTGAAGGTTTGAAGTCGTTTCAGCAATCGCTTGCTGATCTGCCGCAATGGGTATCAGAGCGGCTTCTGCAGCAAATTAACCAGTTAACTAACTACGAGCCAGTGATCGGCATTATGGGTAAAACCGGTGTTGGGAAGAGCAGTCTGTGCAATGCCCTGTTTGCCGGAGATATATCACCGGTCAGCGATGTGGCGGCCTGTACACGTGAGCCACTGCGCTTTCGCCTGCAAGTCGGCGACCGCTATATAACGCTGATGGATCTGCCCGGCGTGGGCGAAAGTGGCGCTCGCGATACCGAGTATGCTGCGCTGTACCGCGAACAGCTTCCTCGCCTCGACCTGGTACTGTGGCTGATTAAGGCCGATGACCGGGCGCTGACGGTGGATGAACATTTTTATCATCAGGTGATTGGAGAGGTATACCGGCATAAGGTGCTGTTTGTTATCAGCCAGTCGGATAAGGCCGAACCTACCAGCGGTGGGGGACAGTTGTCCACGGCGCAGAAGCAGAATATCAGCCGCAAAATCTGCCTGCTGCATGAGCTGTTCCAGCCCGTCCATCCGGTGTGTGCTGTGTCGGTCCGTCTACAATGGGGGCTTAAGGTGATGGCCGAGCGGATGATTAAGTGCCTGCCACGTGAGGCCACCAGCCCGGTGGTGTCGCAACTCCATCCTTCCTTTCGCACGACGGTAGTCCGGGAACAGGCTCGTAGCGATTTTGGTGAAACCGTCGGGGCCGTACTCGATAGCATCAGTGCCTTTCCCCTGATACCCGCCCCGGTGCGGGCCGTCATTCAGGCCGTGCGCACCACGGTGGTGTCAGTGGCCCGCGCCGTCTGGGATTTCTTCTTCTGAGTATTTAACCCATCCCTGTTACTTCCCTGCCCCTGTCGCCGATGCGACGGGGATCCCTTTTATTTGTTTTCCCGTTATGAGGAGTCTGCTTATGACCCGTCTGGCTTCGCGCTTTGGCGCAGCAAACCTTATCCGTCGCGACCGTCCGTTAACCCGTGAAGAGCTGTTTCGCGTAGTGCCCAGTGTATTCAGTGAGGACAAACACGAGTCCCGTAGTGAGCGTTATACCTATATACCCACCATCTCCCTGCTCGACAGCCTACAGCGAGAAGGCTTCCAGCCATTCTTTGCCTGTCAGACCCGAGTGCGTGACCCGGGTCGTCGTGAACATACAAAGCATATGCTGCGTCTGCGGCGTGAGGGGCAGATTACCGGTAAACAGGTACCAGAAATTATCCTGCTCAACTCCCACGATGGCACCAGTTCGTATCAGATGTTGCCGGGACTATTTCGTGCGGTTTGTCAGAACGGGCTCGTCTGCGGTGAGTCGTTTGGCGAGGTGCGGGTGCCACACAAGGGGGACGTGGTGAGTCAGGTGATTGAAGGCGCGTATGAGGTGCTGGGGATTTTTGACCGGGTGGAGGAGAAACAGGATGCCATGCAGTCGTTGCTGTTGCCACCCCCGGCACAGCAGGCACTGGCAAAAGCCGCCCTCACATACCGCTTTGGTGAAGACCACCAGCCGGTGACTGAATCGCAGATCCTCTCTCCTCGCCGCTGGCAGGATGAGAGCAATGACCTGTGGACCACGTACCAGCGTATTCAGGAGAACCTGATTAAGGGCGGGCTCAGTGGCCGTAATGCCAAAGGAGGACGGTCACATACCCGTGCCGTTCGCGGTATCGACGGGGACGTGAAACTTAACCGGGCACTGTGGGTGATGGCGGAAGCCCTGCTCACGCAACTGCAGTGACCGTTTAATGTTGCTGCTTTGTTAATATCGGACACCACCTGTCCGCATCGCACCGTGCTGACGGTCCTCACTCACCGAGGGAAGGCCTGTAACCCCCGCTGCCTCTGGCTTTTGCAGAAATGAAAAATAGTTTCTGTGGTGTCCATACCCTGTCCGACCCCCTCTTTAAAGTAATCACATCATTTTCAGTCAGTTAACTTTCACGGAGAACGTCTCATGACACAGGCAGAACGCCGCCATGACCGGCTGGCTGTCAGGCTGTCACTGATAATCAGCCGTCTGGTGGCAGGGGAAACGCTGAGTGTGCGTAAGCTTGCCGCTGAGTTTGGTGTGTCGGTGTGCACGCTGCGGCGTGATTTTCGTGAGCGGCTGATGTATCTGGACCTGGAGTATCAGTCCGGATATTGCCGCTTACGCACTGCGGGCAGTGAGACGCAGATGGTGCCCGACGTGCTTATCTTTGCCCACCGCAGCGGGATGGCCGGTCTTTTCCCTGGCTTTGACCGTCGTCTGGTAAACGCACTGCTGATGTGCGATGAGTCTCCCTGCGTAATCGCACCCGCCAGTCCGGCTCCTTCGCCATCAGGCGCATTGTCTTTCTGGCGACTGATTCAGGCCATTACCGGGCGCAGGCGGGTGACTCTGATTGCCGAGGGGCAGCGCTGTGAGCGGCTGGCTCCCTGCCGGTTACTCATCCACCAGCAGGCCTGGTATCTGGTGGCAGAGCACGACGGACATATCGCCGTATTCTCCCTGGATGAGATCCATCTGGTTCAGCCCCTGCAGGAGACTTTCCGGCGTAACGACAGTCTGTGTCGTCTTGTTGAAGACCCGGGCTTTATTCAGTCCTTACCCCATTTTCGCTTTATCCAGCAGTCACTGCTTACGTTTGTTCCGGCCGACAGCCCACCAGAATAGCGTAAGCGTTGTTATCAACCCGGCAACAGGGAGGAGCCCTATGCCCGTTATTGCCATTATCGCCATTGTTGTCATCGTCATCATTCTGAACAAAACCGGGGTGTCCGACAGTCTCGCGGCCCTGACCCTTGCCACTGTTGCCGCACTGCTGACGGGAGGTGGCGCAGCCGGTGCTGCCAGTGTCGCGCTGACACCGTTCGTCGGCGTGCCGGTGGGTATTTTCGTGGGCATTTATGTCTTTGCCAAAGTGGTTCGTCTGATTTCAGGAAAAAAATAATGAAACGTAAAACACTGCCTCTGCTGGCGCTGGTTGCCACCACTCTGTTTCTCATCGCATGCGATGACAGAAGTGATGACCTGAAGGCCATCAGTAAATTTAAGGACCTCACCCCACCGCGTTTCAGTGATGTGGTCAGCCACCAGGATGATGTCAGCGAAGAATGGTCACAGGTTGACTACTTATCCGGTCCCACCTTGCAGGTTTTACGTACCCGCCAGTCGCCCGATGGCTGCGAGGATGGCAGTTACTACTACCTCGTGGATATGCAGGAAAAAACCGTCCAGCCACTGATGAATGCGCTGTGTATTGCCGATAACATCAAACTGGAATACCAGGAGGTGACGGACCCGTATACCAAAGAAAAATACTTTGAGTACGCCCATGACGGCAAACTGATGGGGCGACTGCTGATACCCTCAAACCCTGACAATCAGGAATAAAAACAACGATAAAGGAAACAGAAATGACAATACGTTCACTAAGTCGGTTTGTGCTGGTGGGTGTACTGCTCGCGAGCTTTAATGCCTCTGCTATCCCGGGGTTCTGGCAGCAGGGTTACGGTCAGGGCAATACGGAATACAGTGTGACCGAAGCCAGCGGGAAGACGTTTACCATCAACTGCACAGGGAACCCGGACCAGAATGGTTTCTATCAGCATTCAGTCTTTCTTACCCTTGCCGATGACAAGATGGTCAGTTCGCACGATGACGACACTACTATCACCGTAGTGATGGATCACCAGCAGTACATTATTCCGTCCAGCCTGGGCTGGCGTAACGGCGATAACGCCTGGTTTGACTTCATCAGCAATATCTCTGAGGCCGGGCAGTTCGACGTCTACGTCAATGACCACAAAGCAGGGACCTTCACTGCGGACCGGAAGAACGCTGAGAAAGTTCTGTCCACTCTCGGAGACTGCAGCAACGACTGATAGTAGTATCTTCCCCAGCAAATCCACCCCGACAGCTAGCAGGCTGCCGGGGTTTTCTTTTATCAGGAGCCCGAAAATGACCCAATCCGTGTTACTGCCACCGGGGCCTTTCACCCGGAGACAAGCGCAAGCGGTCACTACCACGTACAGCAATATCACACTCGAAGACGACCAGGGCAGTCACTTCCGTCTGGTGGTTCGTGATACTGAAGGCCGGATGGTCTGGCGGGCATGGAACTTTGAGCCGGATGCCGGTGAAGGTCTTAACCGCTATATCCGCACCTCAGGCATCCGTACAGACACGGCCACCCGCTGATCGCGAAGCATTTACCCGCATTCACCTCCCCGAACACACTTTATATCCCCATACGCCAGCCATCGCCGCTGGCGTTTTTATTGACGGAGACATACCCATGACAACACAGACGCAGCACGACCTCGCACCCGCTAACCAACCCGAATTTGAACTGACCGTCACGCCGGTCCCCGATGAACAGCGTATCGATTTCTGGCCACAGTACTTTGGCGCTATCCCGCAGTGGCTACTCCTGGAGCCGCATATCTTCGCCTGGATGGACCGCTTCTGTGAGGGCTACAGCGGTGGTATCTGGTCGTTCTACACCCTCAGCAATGGCGGCGCATTTATGTCCCCCGAGCCTGACAACGATGAGACATGGCGTCTGTTTAACTGCCTGAACGGTAACGATGCCCAAATGAGTGCAGAAGCAGCAGGTATTGCTGTCTGCCTGATTGCGTATAGCCACCATGCCTGCCGTACAGAATGTGACGCGATGACCGCACACTATTACCGCCTGCGGGAGTATGCCATGCAACATCCAGAGGCTCACGCCATTCTGCGTATTATCGACTGACCGAAGGAGCAACAGATGAAACAGCTTTCCTTTTTACCCGGCGAGATGACGCCACAGGACCGGCGTCTCATTCAGCGGGCGCTCAGGGCTCTGGACCGCCACCTGCATGAGCCCGGCGTAGCCTTCACCTCTACCCACGCCGTACGTGAATGGCTGCGACTGCATATGGCCGCGCTTGAGCGGGAAGAGTTCCGGGTGTTGTATCTGGACAACCAGAATCAGTTGATTGCCCATGAAACGCTCTTCACCGGCACGATTAACCGCACCGAGGTGCATCCCCGGGAGGTGGTCAAACGTGCTCTGCACTTCAACGCGGCGGCGGTGATACTCGCGCATAACCATCCTTCCGGCGAGACGACACCTAGCCAGGCCGACAAAACCCTCACGCAGCGACTGGTTCAGGTGCTTCAGCTGGTGGATATCCGTGTCCCTGACCATCTGATTGTCGGTGGCAGGCAAATCTATTCGTTCGCAGAACACGGTCTGCTTTGAGGTATTACATGAAAATTATCAGTAAACGCAGGGCAATGACGATATACCGCCAGCATCCTGAGTCCCGAATCTTTCGCTACTGCACCGGCAAATACCAGTGGCACGGTAGCGTCTGTCATTACACCGGCAGGGACGTTCCGGATATCGCCGGAGTCCTCGCGGTATACGCCGAACGCCGCCAGGACCGCAATGGGCCCTATACCTGCCTGATGAGCATCACCCTGAACTGACAATAGTGGAGAACTGTAATGAGCAACCCTACCAGGGGCCTGCAGCGGGAGATTACACTGCGCCTGGGAGCCCGTCTGGTGCAGGAAGGCAACCGACTGCATTATCTGGCTGACCGGGCCAGCATCACCGGCAAGTTCAGTGACATCGAATGCCGGAAGCTGGATGAAACATTCCCGCACTTTATCCGCCAGATGGAATCGATGCTGACCACCGGTGAACTCAGCCCCCACCATGCCCACTGCGTTACCCTGTACCACAACGATTTAACCTGCGAAGCCGACACCCTTGGCAGTTGCGGCTACGTATACATCGCCATTTACCCCACTCAGCGTTAATTACCTACACGAGAGCAAACATGAAAACTTTACCTGCAACAACTCAGCGGGCGGTGAAGCCCTGCCTGTCACCCGTGGCTGTCTGGCAAATGTTACTGACACGTCTGCTGGAACAGCACTATGGTCTGACAATAAACGACACGCCATTCTGCAATGAGGCTGTGATTAAGGAACACATCGATGCCGGTATCACCCTAGCCGATGCCGTGAATTTTCTGGTAGAAAAATACGAGCTGGTTCGTATCGACAGGAAGGGATTTAGCTGGCAGGAACAGACTCCGTATATTTCCGTAGTAGATATTCTGCGAGCAAGGCGCTCTACCGACTTGCTAAAAACTAACGTGAAATAAACGATTAAATACAGAGCAGACTAAAGGAAAGCAAAATGCTAATCTCACAGACGAAAAAGCTCCTGCTGTAACCTTCCCTCCCCTGCAAAAAACCTGACATTTTCTTTTAGGACCAACAATGGGACCAAAATGAAAATTGAATTGAAGGTTATCAGCTATTAAACAACAAGTTAAACAACCAATTCAGACTCCGCCAGCCCAAAATCCTTTGTTGATGGTCACCAGAGCCTGATACGAAGTCCTGAAAGCCCGCACGGCGCAAGCCCTGCGGGCTTTTTTGTACCTTCAATTTGACCTGGGAGGCTGAGGCCCCCCCCTCAATCCGGCTCGTTTAGGACTGGCGTAAAACCTCAGCGCTCCCCCGCTTTTCCCTTCATATCCGCCACCACCACATTCCCCCCCATATCCATAATTTGACGCAGCGTCGGTACCGGAATTCCCCGGTCAACAATCACCGCATCAAACTCGTTCAGGTGGGCAAAATGGTAGAGCGCCCGGCGCTCAAATTTAGTGTGATCCATCATCAGGATGCGCTGCTTCGCCGAATCAAACATCGCCCGCTTGGTCTCTATGGTCTCCGCCGACTGGTGGAAAACGATCCCATCCATCACCGCCGACATACTGACAAAAAAGACGTCGGCGCGCAGTCCGGCGATTTCCTGACGCGTGGAGTGGCCCATAAACGCGTTGCACCAGTTGTAGTACTGGCCACCCAGGCCGAGCAGGGTAATATCGCGAATATTGCGTAGCTCGTTCATCAACGTGAGTGAATTGGTGATTACCGTCAGCGGCGCTCTGGCGGGCAGAAAGCGCGCTATCTGAAAGACAGTGGTGGAATCATCCAGGAAGATGGCCTGCCCCGGCTCTAGGTAACCTGCCGCCACTTCGGCAATCGCCTGCTTCTCTTCAAGCTGACGGGTGGCGCGGTAAATGTCACTGGATTCCACAAGGCTCGTGGCCGTCGCCGAGACCACGCCGCGAGATTTATGCAATAGCCCGCGCTCCACCAACTCGTCAATATCCCGGTGGGCAGTCATCAGGCTGATATCAAAACGCTCGGTAATGTCCTCAATACGGATTGCACCTTCCGCCATTACCGCTTCAACAATCAGCTGACGGCGCGCCAGTTGACGAGCCTGACGACTGTCGCTGGGAAGGGTATCCGCCATAAACAGATTCAGAGAGGGGTCCTGCGGTGTTTGCGCCATAATCCGTCCATTAAAGAGAGGAATGAGTTCCGATCTTTGTTAATTACACCGTGTTAGCCATAGTTTAGCAACACGGTGTTTAATCCCGGGGTCGGCGTAAACGCCTCGCCCGGGCTACTCTCTTGCGAACTTAGTCTGCAAGCATAAATGGAGAGGTAATTTTCGCCGCGTTTTCTTTGGTGATTAACACGCAGTCAAACAGCTGTTTCTCTGACGACGCGCCGGTTTTGCCGGTCTTAAGGAAGGTGTCCGCCTGCTCAACCGCTTTAGCGGCAAAGGTCGCCACCGGCTGCATCACGGTATAGGCCAGCGTCCCCTCTTTCACTGCATCCACCGCATCCGGGGAGCCGTCGAAGCCGCCAACGGTCACCTGTTTCAGCTTACCCGCCTCTTTCAGCGCCGCAATCGCACCCAGCGCCATCTCATCGTTACCGCTGATCACCCCTTTCACATTCGGGTTAGCCTGCAACAGAGACTGCATCTTGTTATAGCCCTGGGTACGGTCCCAGTTAGCCACTTCACTACCTGTCTTTTTCAGATCCGGGTACTGGCTCAGCACCGTCTCAAAACCGTTGGCGCGGGTGGCGGCGTTATTATCAGACGGTGGCCCCTTCAGCTCAACGTAGTCGCCCGCATCACCCACCTGCTGCACCCATTGCTGTGCGCCAAGCGCCGCGCCCTGGGCGTTGTTGGAAACCAGCTGCGCCTTCGCCAGGCCGCTCTGGTTCAGCTCGGCGTTGATAATAAACACCGGGATATTCGCCGCGATGGCCTTTTTCACCGAGCCAACCGAACCGTCGGCGTTCGCCGGGTCGAGAATAATGGCCTTCGATTTATTGGTGATCGCGGTATCAATCAGCTGGCTTTCGGTATTGGTGTCGCCCTTATGCGCACTCACCTTCGCCGTATAGCCGAGTTTCTCAGCCGTTTTCTGCGCCACCTGGCCTTCCGTCAACCAGTAGGGGTTAGAGGGATCGTTGACGATGATGGTCATCAGCCCGTCAGCCCAGGTTGGTGTGGCGATAGCGGTAAGTGCCACCGTGGCAGCGGCCAGGATAAAACGCTTGCTGTTAAGGTACATAGGTTGTTGCTCCGTTATTTTAGGGGTACAGGTTACGGATTAACGTTGGAACGGAGACGACCTGGCTTCCGCCCAAACAGGGAATAGATTAACGTCGACTCCGTCCGTACTGCAGAGTGTTAAGCAGTACGGCAAGCACGATGACCGCCCCGGTAAAGACGGTCTGCCAGTAAGCAGAAACGCCAATGATCACCAGGCCATCAGAGAGAAAACCGATAACGAACGCGCCCAGCAACGTACCGCGCACGTTGCCGCGCCCACCGGTCAGCGCCGCGCCGCCAATCACGACTGCGGCAATCGCCGTCAGTTCGTAGGTGGTGCCCGCAGTGGGGCCCGCGGAGGTCAGCTGGGATGAGAGCACCAGTCCCGCCATCGCCGCACAGATCCCGGAGAGCACATAGACGCTGATTTTGACGCGCTTCACCGGCACGCCGGAGAGCTCAGCCGCCCGCTCATTCCCGCCGGAGGCATACAGCCAGCGGCCAAAGGCGGTGCGGCTCAACAGATAGCCGCAAATCAGCGCGGTAACGCCCAGAATCAGCACCCCGACCGGGACATTGAAAATGCGGTTGAAGCCCAGCCAGTCAAAACCGGTATTGCCCAGGGCGTCGCTGCCGGAAAGCTTGTTGTAGGTCAGGCCGTTGGTCATCAGCAGCGCGATACCGCGCGCGACATACAGCGAGCCAAGCGTGGCCACAAAGGCAGGAACCCGGCACCAGGCAATCAGCACGCCGTTGACCAGCCCCACCAGCGCACCCACCGCCAGCGTCAGAATCGCCACCACCCAGACCGGCAGATAGAGCACCACGCCCAGCGCTTCCAGATTGATGCCCTGCATCATGTAGCCGGCGCACACCCCGGCAAGCCCGAGGGTTGAACCCACGGAAAGATCGATGCCGCCGTTAAGGATAACCAGCAGCATACCAATAGCCGGTAGGCCAAAGATCGCCACGTGCGAGGCCATCGTCAGGAAGTTCGCGCCGCTGAAGTAGTTCGGCGACATCAGTGAGAACACCGCGATAATCACCAGCAGGGCAAAGAACGCACGCCCCTCAAGCAGAATACGCGCCAGGCTCATGCTCTTAGTGGTGCCAGTACGACTTTTTACGGCCCGGGCTGGCACGGCCAGCTGCTGAGTTCTGTCAGTCATGGTTTTCGCTCCCATTTTCATCGTTATGCCACCAGGGACTCGCCGGAGGCCGCCATGATGCGTTCTTTGGATACAGAAGAGTCAAACACCGCCGAAATGCGGCCTTTGCTCATCACCACAATACGGTGCGCGATGCTCAGGCACTCCCCCACTTCCGAGGTGGAGTAGATCACCGCCAGCCCCTGCCGGGCGTTCTCTGCCAGCAGGCGGAATACTTCAGCCTTAGCGCCGATATCAATGCCGCGGCTCGGCTCATCCAGCAAAATCACCTTCGGATGCGTCGCAAGCATTTTGCCGATCACCACCTTTTGCTGATTGCCGCCGGAGAGCGAACCGATGGCCGCCTCGCCGCCCGCGGTTTTCACCGTCACGTTACGAATGCTCTCGGTAATCAGCGCCTTTTCCTTGCGGGTGGAAAGCGTCAGCCCGCGCACGAAGCGCCCGATGCTGGCGAGGGTCAGGTTTTCACCTACGGTCATGGTTTGCACCAGCCCGTCCCGCTGACGGTCTTCCGGCACCAGCGCCAGGCCGCTGGCAATACGCTCAGCAATGCTCAAACCCGAGACGTCGCTCTCTTCAATATGAATCTCCCCGGACGACTGGCGCAGCCGACCCGCCACACACTCCATTAGTTCAGTACGACCCGCGCCCATCAAACCGTAAATGCAGACGATCTCCCCGGCGCGGACGTCCAGCGACAGGTTATCCACCAGCCGGATACCGGCTTTCCCCTTCACCGTCAGCGATTTCACCGACAGCGCGGTATCACCAAAGTCGTAACCCGACGGCGGCGCGCCGAGGTCAAAGCTTTCCCCCACCATGTTGCGGACAATCCAGTCGAGGTCGATTTCATCGCGGCGGGCGTAGGCGGTCATCACGCCGTCGCGCAGCACCACCGCGCGGTCGGTAATTTCCAGCGCCTCTTCCAGATGGTGGGAGATGTAAACGATAGCTACCCCCTGGCTGGTCAGGTCGCGGATCACCTGGAACAACACCTCTACCTCTGCCGCACTCAGCGCAGAGGTCGGTTCATCCATGATCAGGATCTGCGAATTCACCGACAGCGCACGGGCGATCTCGACGATCTGCTGCTGCCCGAGGCGCAGGTTCTCCACCGGGGTCAGCGGATCGATATCCTCTTCCAGCGACTTCATCAGGTGGCGGGTTACTCGCGTCTCTTCGGCAAAATCGACACCGCTGGAGGTCATGATTTCACGGCCAATAAAGATGTTGTCGCGCACGTTCATGTTCGGCGCGAGGTTCAATTCCTGGTGGATTATCGAGATCCCCTGGTTGCGGGCATCGGTAGCGGAGTTGAACACCTTCACCTCGCCATTCAGCAGGATCTCGCCGCTGCTCGGGGTGATCACACCGGAAAGGATCTTCATCAGGGTCGATTTACCCGCCCCGTTTTCACCAAACAGCGTGGTGACTTCGCCACGGCGAATATCAAAGTTCACCCCCTTCAGCGCATGGGTTGAGCCATACACCTTGCTGACGTTTTTCGCCGACAGGATTATTTCTCCGCGGGTCAACGCTGAATGAAATTCACGCTGCTTCATTTGACCTCCAGGCTGACCGGGGTCACCAGCCAGTTATTAGGGGTGAGTAAGCGGAATACCCCCACGCCTTCGACAAGCTTGCCGGACAGGGCGGTACGGTCGAGCTTGTCGAGCAACGAGGCCTTCAGCGCCTGGTTAATCGCCGAACCCGCGTTCTGATACTCAATCTGGTTGGTGAAGTCACCGAACTGGATCTTGCCGGTCACGTCGCGCAGCTCGGTGCCGGTGAGGACCGGGCCGGTCTGCAGCCGCGCCTTCATCCCTTCCGGCAGACCTTCCACGTGAAGCGCAAAGATGCCCGATTTCCCCTCACCCACCGTGCCGGAGAAGCGAACCGGCAATACCGGCAGCGTGGTGCCGGTGGCGTACTTCTTCACCGCCTCCTGCTGGTTGACCTTCAGCGCGTTGGCAAGCTCAACAGCCTCCACCGCATGAGATTCGACGTAGCTTTTAATCCCTGGGAAGGTTTTCTCACCGTAGGTGCTGGCGGAGAACCCCTGCTCCTGTGCATCCTGCCCGGAACCGATTTTGACCACCTTGGTATCAATGGCCATGGCCGCCACCACTGCCGCTGCGGCCAGGCCACACAGCAGATAACGCCTCATACGGCGGCGGGAATGTAGGGTAGAGAGTGCGGAAACACCGGACATAATGTTGACCTCACAGACAGTTAGCACCGACGCTTTATTGCGTCTTGATGTTATAAATACGATAACTATATGTGATGAGAATTGTTCCTTTGTTGCACTAATGTCAATTTAGTCTTTGGGATTTTGTGTAGAACGCGATCTGGATCTAACATTTCTATACCATAACAATCACACCACAACCCCGCGCCAGAAAACCCCCTTCACGCCACCCATCCTGCGAACCAGGCGACAAAATCGTGATCGTCTTCGCTTTCCGGAATGAAATTTATTCCATTTAAAGAAAAATAATACAGCCACTATGTTAACTCTGTGATAGATGATGTATGACTGTATTTATCAAAACACTTACATCCAATTAACATTTCGGTGATGGGGTTATGAACACATTCACTCTTCTCACGCGAGGCCCACACCCGGCTAACGGAGGCACCCATGGATAACCGCGATATTATTCTCGGTCTGGACTCAGGCACTTCCGTGGTCAAAGCGGTGGCGTTCGATCTGGAAGGCCAGCAGCTCGGATGTGCATCGGCGCGCAACCGCTACTCTCGCAGCGAGGGCCACGGCGCGGCGCTGCAGTCAATGAGCCAGACCTGGCAGGATGCCGTTGCCGCTATTCGTAAGCTCGCCGAGCGCGTCGATAATCTTGCCGCCCGTGTGGTGGCGATTGCCGTCACCGCCCAGGGCGACGGCACCTGGCTGGTCGGGGCCGGGAACCGCCCGGTCTCTGATGCCTGGATCTGGCTCGACGCGCGCGCGGCTCGCACCGTCGAATCGCTCTCCCGCTCGCCCCTGTCGCGGATGCGCTTTGAAGCGACGGGTACCGGTCTGAACACCTGCCAGCAGAGCGCACAGATGGCGCACATGGATCGCTATCACCCGGAATTGCTCAACGGCAGCGAAGTTGCCCTGCACTGCAAAGACTGGCTGTACCTGAATCTGACCGGCGTGCGCGCGACCGACCCTTCGGAAGCCAGCTTTACCTTTGGCAACTTCCGCACCCGGCGCTATGACGACAACGTCATTGCCGCCCTGGGGCTGGAGCACCGCCGCCACCTGCTGCCTGACATCGTCGACGGCGTCGAAACCACGCATCCCCTCACCGCTGAAGCGGCCGCACTGACCGGGCTGAGAGCCGGCACCCCGGTCAGTCTGGGCTACGTCGACATGGTCATGACCGCGCTGGGTGCCGGTGTCCACACCGGCGAGGCCAATACCGCCTGTTCGGTGGTGGGCTCTACGGGTGTGCATCTGCGCGCCGTCCCTACGGAAAGCGTCTGGCTGAACGATGAGCAGACCGGGTACGTCATCCCCCTGCCGTGGCCAGGCTACGTCACCCAGGTGCAGACCAACATGGCCTCGACGCTCAACCTCGACTGGCTGCTGCATGTCGCCAGCGACCTGTTGAACAGCTTCGGCTGCGAGGTCGATCATGCCCGACTGGTGCAGCACATCGACCGCTGGCTCAGCGAGGCCAAACCCGGCGCGCTGCTCTATCACCCCTATATCTCCGAAGCGGGCGAACGCGGGCCGTTCGTCAACGCCGAAGCCCGCGCCAGCTTTGTTGGCCTGAGCTACCGTCATGGCTTTGGCGACATGGTGCGCGCCGTTATTGAAGGGATCGGCTTTGCCGCCCGCGACTGCTATCAGGCGATGGGTGGGGCGATGCCCGCCGAGCTTCGCCTCACCGGCGGAGCCATTCGTTCGCCACAGCTGCGGCAGATCCTCTCTGCCTGCGTCGGCGTACCGGTACGCAGCAACAGCCGCGAGGAGACCGGTGCCGCAGGGGCCGCAATGATGGCGGCCGTCGCCATTGGGGCTTATCCGTCAATGGCCCGCTGTGTGGAAACCTGGGTCAAGCCGTTACTGGATACGCCGGAAGCGCCGCCGCCTGAACTCGTCGCGCGCTACCAGCATCTCTTTGGCACTTACCAGCATCTTCGCAGCGAGCTACCTTCCGTGTGGCACACCTTACACCAGCCTGATGCAGGCCTTTAATTGGGTTAATGGAGTCTGTCATGAGCAAAAAAATCGTGGATCTGTTTATTATCGGCGGCGGCATTAATGGCGCGGGGATCGCTCGCGATGCGACCGGACGCGGTCTGTCGGTGATGATGTGTGAAAAAGACGACCTCGCCGAGGGGACCTCCTCCCGTTCCGGGAAGCTGGTACATGGCGGGTTACGCTATCTCGAGTATTACGAGTTTCGGCTGGTGCGCGAGGCGCTGATTGAGCGTGAAATCCTGCTCAACGCCGCGCCGCATATCATCTGGCCGATGCGCTTCGTGCTGCCGCATAACCCGAGCGATCGCCCGGCGTGGTTTATTCGCCTGGGGCTGTTCCTCTATGACCACCTTGGCGGGCGCAAAAAACTGCCTGGCACCCGTACGCTGGATCTGCTGCGTGATCCGGAAGGCGCGCCGATCCTCGATAGCTTCCATAAAGGCTTTGAGTACTCAGACTGCTGGGTTGACGATGCGCGCCTGGTCACCCTGAATGCCGTGGACGCCGCCGAGCGCGGCGCCACCATTCTGACCCGCACCCGCTGCGTGGCCGCCGAGCGTAAAGCCGGTGCCTGGGAAATTACCCTGCAAAATACGCAGACCGGCGAACAGCACCGGGTACGGGCAAAAGCGCTGGTGAATGCCTCCGGCCCGTGGGTGCTGGACATCATCAATGATGTGACCCGCTCCCACAGCAAACGCAGCGTGCGCCTGGTAAAAGGCTCACACCTGATCGTGCCAAAATTCTGGGAGGGTCAGCAGGCCTACCTGATGCAAAACCACGACAAGCGCGTGATTTTTATCAACCCGTACGAAGGCGATAAAGCGCTTATCGGCACCACGGATATTCCGTGGGAAGGCGATGCCGACTCCGTCGAGGCGGACAACCGCGAGCAACAATATCTGATTGATGCGGTTAACCGCTACTTCAAAGTGAAGCTGACCGCCGCTGACGTGATTACCCGTTTCTCCGGCGTTCGCCCACTGTTTGACGATGGCAAAGGCAACCCGTCGGCGGTCACGCGGGATTACGTGTTTGAGCTGGATGACCAGCAGCAACTTCCGCTGCTGCACGTCTTTGGCGGTAAAATCACCACCTTCCGTAAGCTTGCCGAACACGCGTTACAAAAACTCGGACCGTTCTTCCCGCAAATGGGCGCAGACTGGACGCGCAGCGCCCCGCTGCCTGGTGGTGAAATTCCCGGGGCCGACTTTGAGTCCTATCTGCAAACCCTGAAAGAGCAGTATGCCTGGCTGCCCACGCCGCTGCGCAAACACTACGCCCGGCTGTACGGCGCGCGTCTGCCCCAGGTGCTGGGGGGCGCGAAGCAGGTGGCCGATTTGGGTCGTCATTTTGGCGGCCTGCTGTATGAAGTCGAAGTGCGCTATCTGGTTGAAAAAGAGTGGGCCCAGCAGCCGGAAGACGTACTCTGGCGTCGCACCAAGCATCGCCTGCACCTGAGCGATGCCCAGCAACAGGCGTTCAGCGACTGGTTCACCGACACCTTCACCGTTCAGCCGTGCGCCCAGGCCAGCTAAGGAGACGACGATGGCACTCACCCTTTCGCTCAATACCAATCCGCTGGTGAATCGCTTTGCCGAACCTGAGGAGCTGATTCAGACCATCGCCCAGCGCATTCGCATCCGCGACGTGCAGCTGACGCATGAGTTTATCAATCCGGGCTGGCCGGCAGCGACCATCAACCAGATGACCCGACGAATGAAAAAAGCGCTGCAGGAGACCGGGGTGCGCGTCACCTCCGGGATGACCGGCCCGTACGGTCGCCTTAACCACTTTGGTCATCCGGACGCCAGCGTGCGCCGCTACTATATCGACTGGTTTAAAACCTTTGCCGATATCACCGCCGAACTGGGTGGTGATTCGGTGGGCTCGCAGTTCGCCATTTTTACCCTGCGAGATTATCAGGATCTCGCCCGCCGCGACGCGCTGATAGCTATCGCCATTGAGTGCTGGGCGGAGGTGGCCGAGCACGCGAAGTCAGCCGGGCTGAAGTATCTGTTCTGGGAGCCGATGAGCGTCGGGCGTGAGTTTGGCGAAACCATTCCCGCCTGTCTGGCGCTGCAAAAACGGCTTAGCGCGGAGCCGATGGCGCTGCCGATGTGGATGATGGCAGATATTGACCATGGCGATGTCACCTCCGCCGATCCGCGGGATTATGACCCCTACGCATGGGCCAAAGCGGTGCCCCGCTACTCGCCGATTATTCATATAAAACAGAGCATGGCGGACAAAGGCGGACATCGGCCATTTACATTACCGTATAATACCCACGGTCGGATCCAGCCGGAACCGCTGCTGAGCGCCTTCGCGCGCGGCGGTGCAGAGAACAATGAAATCTGTCTGGAGCTGAGCTTTAAAGAGCGCGAGCCGACCGACAGCCAGGCCGTTGCCGGTATCGCTGAGAGCGTCGCCTTCTGGGCACCGCATATCGACACCGGCGTGCAGGACCTGAACATTTAACGTTGCTGGCTCGGGCCAGATCACAGGAGTGAGATATGTCTTCATTAAAGGTCGCCTTTATTAAAGCCAACTGGCACAGCGATATCGTGTCGCAGGCGCTGGTCGGTTTTCAGCAGGAAATGGAGAGCCAGCACGTCAGCTGCGATGTGCAAAGCTTGGACGTGCCCGGTGCGTTTGAGATGCCCCTGCTGGCCCAGCGTCTGGCAAAAAGTGGCCGCTATGATGCCATCGTCTGCGCCGCGCTGGTGGTTGACGGCGGCATCTACCGCCATGATTTTGTTGCCCAGGCGGTGGTCAGCGGTCTGATGCAGGCCCAACTTGCCACTGAGGTACCGATGTACTCCATTTCGTTGACGCCGCACCACTTCCAGCCGACGGCAGAGCACATTGGTTTCTATACCGATCACTTCGTGAAAAAAGGCCAGGAGGCTGCCCGGGCGGTGGTGCAAATCCATAGCTTGCAGATGCCAAAAGATTAACGCATGAAAAAACCTCTCGTTCCCGACAGCGAGGAGTCGCTCGGCCTGCGTGCCGCCTGGCTCCACTACGTAGGCGGCCTGACCCAGGCCGCCGTCGCCAAACGTCTTGGCCTGCCCTCCGTGAAAACCCACCGCCTGATTGCCCGCGCCGTGGCGGAAGGGGCAGTAAAAGTCACCATCGATGGCGATATTGTTGCCTGCGTGGAGCTGGAGTCGCGCCTCTGCGCGCGCTTCGGCCTGAATTTTTGCCGCGTCACCCCGGACCTTGCCGAAGAGGGACTGCCGTTGCGCGCGCTGGGCCTCGCCGGAGCGGAGTACCTGCGCAACCTGTTGAGCAATAATCCGGATATCACCATCGGCATTGGCCACGGCCGCACGCTTTCCGCCGCCATCCATCAGCTTCCGCACCTTGACGCCTCCCATGCCCGCTTTGTTTCGCTGCTGGGCTGTCTGACACGCAACTACGCGCTGAATCCGCACGATGTCATGCACCGTATTGCCGAAAAAACCGGGGCGCAGGCCTATATGATGCCGGTGCCTTTCTTTGCCAATACCGTGGAAGACCGCGAAGTCCTGCTCTCCCAGCGCGGCGTAAGTGAAGTCTTCAGTATGGCAGCGGGCAGTACGGTAAAACTGGTAGGTATCGGCACCGTCGAACCGGCGGCGCAACTGGTGGAAGCCGGGCTGATTGCGGTGCAGGAGATTAACGACATATCCGCCGCAGGGGCGATAGGTGAGATGCTGGGTCACTTCTTTGACGCTCGTGGGCAGCGCATCACCAACAGCCTGACGGCGAGAACCCTGGCGGTAACCCTTGATGCGCGTCGTCGGGAAAATATCGTCGCGCTGGTGGGCGGTCAGAGTAAAGTGGCGGCAACGAAGGCGGTGCTGGCAAGCGGCCTGCTCAGCGGATTAATTACCGACGAGCAAACCGCGCGGCCCCTACTGGCTGAGGCTTAATACCGTACGAATGTTTCGGGCGCTGGTGGCGATAATATCAATCGCCCCGGTACGCAGTGCGCCCATAATCGCCATCGCCTTGGTGTTCTCCGAGGCAATCGCAATGACGCAGGGGATCTGCCGTAGCTCATCAATGTTCAGGCCAATCACCCGGTTATCCATCACCGTATTCACATGCTCACCGCGGGCGTTGAAGAAGTCATAGCCCGCAATGTCGCCAATCACGCCCTGATGCAGACCAGCATTACTGATCTCCTGCGGGGTAAACCAGCCCAGCTTCACCATGTAGCTATCTTCATTCATATCGCCAATACCCACCAGCGCAATATCCGCTTTCCGCGCCCGATCGAGGGTATCTTTGATGGTACCGTTTTGCAGCAGCAGATCTCTCAGCTGCGGGTTTTCCACGTAGGCTGGTGCGTATAACGACTCGCTGCTGCCACCAAACTTGCGAGCCAGCAAACGGCTAATATGGTCGGCGTTAATCACGTCCCCAGGTCGATGTGTACCGCCAATGCCGCAGATAAAACGGCAGTCACGCGGTGAGATCGCACCCGAGTTTTCGGCCACTGCCGCCACGTTGCGCCCCTGCCCAACCGCCAGCGTCACGTTATCTTTAAGCACGTTATTGAGATAGCTTGAGACCAGCGAGGCCACCTGACGACGCTGCTCACTCTCATCGGCATAGTCAAGGGCGATAAGCGCCCGGCTGACGGGAAAACGTTCGGTCAGTTGCTTTTCCAGTTGGGTGCTGAAGATAGGGTGGTAGCGCACGTTGATTTCAACGATCCCTTCCTCCTTCGCCCGCTTCAGTAGCCGCCCGACCTTGATGCGGGAAAAACCAAACTTATTCGCAATCTCCTCCTGCGTCACTTCATCACAATAGTAAGCAACCGCGATTTCGGTAAGTAACTCGTACTCCTGCGACACAGTGGGTTTATCCATGCGATATGATTCTCCAGAGCTATAGGTTAGTGTCGGTCAGTATATCAGAAACACATTTTTAACCGCGCACACGTGCTGTCAGCGCGAGCGCTTCATCCAGAATAGTGGCTACCGCCTGCGGCTGATGGGAAAAGCGACCAAGGAAAATACCGTCGGCGTCCGGCCACAGTCGAGTGAGCAGACCCGGCCCGGCGCTACCGCCGTAGATAACCCGGCACTGCTGGCCAAAGCGCTGATGCAGCGCATCGCGCAGCGTGCGGCAGACGTAGCGAATAAAGTTATCGCTAGCGGGCTCCGCCGCGCCGATGGCCCACTGCGGCTCCCAGGCAAAAATCAGCGACGCCAGCGGTAGCGGGCGGTGTGCAAGCAACGCCTGCGCCTGCTCCAGAGCAAAGGCAGCCGCTTCGCTGGCGCTCATCCGCTGCTCTTCGCCAATACAGATAACCGGCGTCAGCCCGTTGGCGAAAGCCATGTCAATTTTACGGTTAATCACCGCGACCGTTTCGCCAAAGTGACGACGGCGCTCGGCGTGGCCGATTTCCACGTACCGGCAGCCCATCTCCTGTAGCAGGCTGGCGCTGGTTTCCCCGGTCCAGGCACCGGCAGGCGCTTCGCAGACGTTCTGCGCACCGGTGGCCATGCGGGTATCGGCAAAGGCACACAGCGCAACAGGCAGGGTGGGCATCGCGGGGAAGGTAAACAGCTCAACCGGCGCACGGGCCAGAGCTGGCTGTCGGAGCATAGCTGCCACCGCCTCGCACCATTGCTGCGTTTGCTGATAGCCAAAGTAGGCCTTATGGCTAATACCGACAATCACATTTCCACTCATATTCCCCCCGAATGACCAGCCTGTTTACGACCGCTCTACGGCCATCAAATGAACACTACCAGTTCAATGGTACAAAACAAATGCAGCCCCGACGAAACTGTGAGCTCTCTCATAATTTCGGCAATAGTCATGCATCTTTCCCACTAGGTCCTTTTTTATTCGCCTTCACCAGGCTAATAATAAATGAACATAAGAACATTATGTGATCTTTAGTTCATCACCACAACGCTATGCACTCATCTGCGAGGAAAAACCATGTTAAAAGTTGCTATCGGAGCCGATGATGCGGCTACCACTCTGAAAAATCAGGTGAAAACCTATCTGCAGGAAAAAGGGATCGAGGTCGTGGACTTCAGCCACGACGTTGCCGGCAACGATCAAATGTACCCGGACATCGCCTTTAACCTCGCCTCGTCTATTCGCGAGGGGCAATTTGAACGCGGGATACTGCTGTGCGGCACCGGGATCGGGATGGCGATCGTCGCCAATAAAGTGCCGGGGATCCGCGCTGCCCAGTGTCATGATGTCTACTCCGCCTCCCGCGCCCGCAAGAGCAACAACGCGCAGATAATGACTCTCGGTGCCCGCGTTATCGGCAGCGAGCTGGCATTAACCATCGTCGACAGCTGGCTGGATGCAGAATTTGAAGCGGGCCGTTCGGCGTCAAAAGTTGAGCGTATCGCCTACTACGAAAACAAGGTTCACACCCACAACGCACAGTGATAAGGGTTTGCCGCGATGACTCTGTTAGAGAAACTTAAAGCAGTGACAACGGTGGTGGCGGATAGCGGTGACATGAACGCTATCCGCGAGCATCACCCTGAAGATGCCACCACCAATCCGTCGTTGATTTTGAAAGCAGCAGCGCAGCCGATCTACCAGCCACTGATCGAGCAGGCCGTCTCGCTGGCCCGCCAGCAGGGCGGCTCGCAGGAAACACAGTTGATCAATGCCAGCGATCATCTGGCAGTGAACATCGGCGTGGCACTGCTAAGTCAGGTTCCCGGCAAAGTCTCCACCGAGGTGGATGCCCGTCTCTCCTACGACCGGGGGCTGTGCGTGGCGAAAGCGCGCAAGCTTATTCGCCTGTACGAGCATCAGGGTGTTGACCGTTCCCGCGTGCTGATTAAGCTTGCCTCTACCTGGCAGGGCATCAAGGCGGCGGAAGAGCTGGAGCTCGAGGGGATCCACTGTAACCTGACGCTGCTCTTCTCCTTCGCACAGGCCCGTGCATGCGCCGAAGCGGGCGTGTGGCTGATTTCCCCGTTTGTCGGGCGTATTTACGACTGGTATCGCGACCGCAACCTACTGACCAGCGACGATCCCCAGCAAGACCCGGGAGTGGTCTCTGTCCGTCGGATCTATGACTATTACAAGCAGCATCGTTACCCGACGGTCATTATGGGGGCCAGCTTCCGTAAGGTGGAACAAGTGCTGGCGCTGGCAGGCTGCGACCGTTTAACCATTTCCCCGGTGCTGCTCGACGAGCTGGCAACGCGCGATGGCGAGCTGCCAACGATGCTGAAGCCGCCGGTGATTGCCCAGGAAGCCCCTTCACCGCTCTCGGAGTCGGAGTTTAACTGGCTACATAATCAGGATCCTATGGCGGTGGACAAGCTCGCAGAAGGTATTCGCCTGTTTGCCCAGGATCAGGAGAAGCTGGAGGGGCTGCTGAAGGCGGCGTTTGCCAGAGAGGCGGTTGGGCAGGTGTAACAGTTTTGTCGCCTCGCCCTTCTTCAGGCGTTGGGGAGATGACGGAAGCCCGCACGGCATGAGCCCTGCGGGCTTTTTTGTCTCCTTACTCTACTCAGCCGTTCCTGTCAGACATTCCCGCCGTTATCCCCTTTCAGCTTTTCGCGAACAGGCTAAACACGCCAAGCACTAAAGCACTGTAGAAAATCACCCGGTATACGTTGTCGGAGATTGAAACCCACTTGCGGACAATACCCAGCAGCACCACCACTAACGCCGCGGGATAGATGGCACAGAGGACCGGCACCGCGAACGCAATAAGGGAGTTTAATCCCAGCACGGATATCGCCGCCGAGGCGATAAGGGTACTGGCCACCAGCATGCCGTAGGATAAACCCGTCGCATGGCTAAAATAGCGCGCGGTACCTGTGGTTAGCCCAATCGATGTCACCAGACACGCCAGGGTAATAATTACCGCCAGCAGGTTCCGGCCATATGCGCCAAATACTGTCGCCACATAATGGCTGATGATCTCAAGCCCGTTTGTCGCTGCGGCCACAGGACTATGCGCCCCCATCGACAGATAGCTAATATAAATAAGTATTAATCCCGCTGCGGCAATCCCTGCTGCTGCCGCGGAATATTTCAATATCCCGCGTTGATCTTTAACACCACGCCGCTGGCAGGATGAGAGCAATGATCTGTGGACCACATACCAGCGTATTCAGGAGAACCTGATTAAGGGCGGGCTCAGTGGACGGAGTGCGAAAGGCGGACGAACGCATACCCGTGCCGTGCGCGGTATCGACGGTGATGTGAAGCTTAACCGGGCTCTATGGGTGATGGCGGAAGCGATGCTCTCCGGATTTGAGGCAAACGGATGTTAACTCCGGCTTTATGCGGACACCTCCTGTCCGTTCGCTGATTGATTTCCAGGCAGTTTTTCCTCAAAAAGACTATGAAGCCGCATTCTGATTGCATTCATCCTGCAGAAAAAATACCGCTTCCGCTGTCCGTATCCTGTCCGGCCCTCTCGTTACACTAATCACTTAATTTTCAGTCCATTAACAGGATGGGGAACGCCTCTCATGTCTCAGTCTGAGCGCCGCCATGAGCGCCTTGCGGTCCGCCTGTCGCTGATTATCAGCCGTCTTGTGGCGGGTGAAACGCTGGCCATACAGACACTGGCCGCCGAATTTGGCGTGTCAGTGCGCACATTGCGTCGGGATTTTCGCGAGCGTCTGGCCTATCTCGACCTGGAGTTCCGTAACGGGCAATGTCGTCTGCTATCCGGCAGCCGTCAGAGGGAGCTGACGGTGCAGACCTTCGTCCGTCAGTCCGGTGTGGAGGCGCTTTTTCCGGAGATAGACAACCAGCTGGTCAACTCACTATTGAGTGCCAGCGAATCTCCCTGCCTTATCTGGCACAGCACCAACGCCAGAACACAGGCACGGAGTGAAGTTTTTACGCGACTGATTCGCGCCATCACTGAACACCGTCGGGTTACGTTACTGGCAGAAGGTCATCGTTGCACAGGTCTGGCCCCCTATCGACTGGTGTGCAGCGATGGCTGCTGGTACCTGACCGGTGAACATGAAGGACATATATCGGTTTTCACGCTGGGTGATATTCATACGGTCACATTCAATCCTGCGCTTTTTGTCCCAGAGACACAGCTACGTAATCTGTTGTCACACCCCGATTTTCTTCGGGTTTTACCTCACTTTCAGACTTTCCATTCACTTCTCGTTGTCGGTGACAACGGTTTAGCATGCAACAAAACCAGCTAACTCGAAAAAAATGGCAGAGCATCACTGTAGATAAACGTTGGCGAAAATTACTTACACATGCAGTTACACGCAAAAAATCATGATGTAAACAAAGAGGGAGCCTTTACATAACTTATTGATTTAGATGGTGCCGATAATAGGAGTCGAACCTACGACCTTCGCATTACGAATGCGCTGCTCTACCAACTGAGCTATATCGGCCCTGAGAGGCCGGTTACGAACGTAACCACGGGGCAAAAGGTTAGATCTATCCGGGTGATGCGTCAATGCCCTTTTGAATCAAACGGCTATTTTTGCATCACCCGTGATTATTTACGCACGAATCGTATCGTCGCCGAAGCCGATCCACTTGTACGTGGTCAGCGCTTCCAGCCCCATCGGGCCGCGCGCGTGCAGTTTCTGCGTGCTGACCGCCACCTCTGCGCCGAGGCCGAACTGGCCGCCGTCGGTGAAGCGGGTGGAGGCATTCACATATACCGCTGAAGAATCCACTTCGTTCACGAAGCGATCGGCATTGCGCAGGGTGCGCGTCAGGATCGCGTCAGAATGCTGCGTGCCGTGTTCACGGATGTGCGCAATGGCGTCGTCGAGATCGGCAACGATTTTCACGTTCAGATCCAGGGACAGGAACTCATCGTCGTATTGCTCTGCTTTTACGGGAACAACGTTAGCCGGGCCATCCTCCAGCAGTGCGAGCGCGCTGGCGTCAGCATGCAGCGTCACGCCGCTCTCTGCCATCTGTTTGCTCAGAGCCGGCAGGAAGGTGTTCGCAATATCCTGATGCACCAGCAGCGTTTCTACGGTGTTACAGGTGCTTGGACGCTGGGTTTTCGCGTTAACGATAATCTTCAGCGCCGGTTCAATCTCCGCACTGTCGTCGACAACGATATGACACACGCCGATGCCGCCGGTGATCACCGGAATCGTCGACTGCTCGCGGCACAGCTTGTGCAGGCCCGCGCCGCCGCGTGGGATCAGCATGTCGATGTATTTGTCCATGCGCAGCATTTCGTTCACCAGCGCGCGGTCCGGGCTCTCGATCGCCTGTACGGCACCCGCCGGTAAGCCACACTCTTCCAGCGCCTGCTGAATGACTTTCACCGTCGCGGCGTTGGTGCGCCATGTCTCTTTCCCACCGCGCAGAATAGCGGCGTTACCGGTTTTCAGGCACAGGGACGCAACATCAACCGTCACGTTTGGACGCGCTTCATAAATAACGCCAATAACACCGAGCGGCACGCGGCGGCGCTCAAGGCGTAAACCGCTGTCGAGCAACCCACCGTCGATCACCTGCCCTACCGGATCGGCCAGATTGCAAACCTGACGCACATCGTCGGCGATGCCTTTCAGGCGTGCCGGCGTCAGCGCCAGACGGTCGAGCATCGCTTCGCTCAAGCCGTTACGACGCGCTTCCAGCAGATCCTGCTCGTTGGCGAGCAAAATTTCCTGAGACTGGGATTCCAGATAATCAGCGATTTTTTCCAGCACGCGGTTTTTCTCGCGGCTGGAAAGGAGCGCCAGTTTATAAGAGGCGGCCTTCGCGGCTGCGCCCATTTGTTCCAGCATGTTCTGGCTCCTTAACGAATAATCATGTCATCGCGATGCACGGCAACCGGGCCATATTCATAGCCCAGAATGGCGTCGATCTGCTGCGAGTGGTGACCCGCGATGCGGCGCAGCGCGTCGCTGTTGTAGCGGCTTACGCCGTGGGCGATGTCGCGGCCTTCGAGGTTACGGATACGGATCACTTCACCACGGGAGAAGTTGCCTGTCACGCTTTTAATTCCTTTAGGAAGTAATGAACTTCCTCGTTCCAGAATCGCGGCGGTTGCCCCTTCATCGACGACGAGTTCGCCAGCAGGAGGCGCGCCAAATATCCAGCGCTTGCGGTTTTCCAGCGGGGATTCCTGGGCGTGGAAGCGGGTGCCGACGGAGATACCTTCCATTACGTCGCCAATCACGCCGGGGCGGCTGCCCGCTGCAATGATGGTGTCGATACCGGCGCGGCACGCTACGTCAGCGGCCTGCAGCTTGGTCCCCATACCGCCCGTTCCGAGGCCTGAAACGCTGTCACCGGCGATGGCGCGCAGTGCATCGTCGATGCCTTGAACGTCGGTAATCAGCTCGGCTTCCGGATTCGAGCGCGGGTCGGCGGTGAACAGCCCCTGCTGATCGGTCAGAAGCAGTAATTTATCGGCACCGGCCAGAATCGCGGCCAGCGCCGAGAGGTTATCGTTATCACCCACTTTGATTTCAGCGGTAGCAACGGCATCGTTCTCGTTAATGACCGGAACAATATTGTTGTCCAGCAGCGCGCGCAGGGTATCGCGGGCGTTCAGGAAGCGCTCTCTGTCTTCCATATCCGCACGCGTCAGCAGCATCTGCCCGACGTGAATGCCATAGATGGAGAACAGCTGTTCCCAGAGTTGAATGAGTCGGCTTTGCCCCACGGCGGCCAGCAGCTGTTTGGAGGCGATCGTCGCGGGGAGCTCGGGGTAACCCAGGTGTTCACGCCCGGCGGCAATCGCCCCGGAGGTCACAATCACAATACGATGCCCTGCGGCATGTAGCTGAGCGCACTGACGTACAAGCTCAACAATGTGGGCGCGATTTAGGCGGCGCGATCCGCCTGTTAAAACACTGGTACCGAGTTTTACCACCAGCGTCTGGCTGTCACTCATGATTCTCTGCCGTTCAACGATAAGGGAAAGTAATGTCGAACGAACGTTTTAGCAGGAGTCAGCCCCGTTGCCAACTGCCTTAGCACATCGCGAAACACTTTGTTGCGCGGGATCAGGAAGCGTAGCGGGGGAATTTGACACTTTTATTACCGAAATAATAAATCACAGTTTTTTAAAATTATTCTTAGTTTGTCATAAAAGTTTCATTCCAGAACGATAAAACCCTTCCTGTTTTTTCACGGGACTTAGGCATGAGCTTATCGTCCAGCGAATTTTTTAGCGCGTTTATAAGACAGGATCGAAAATGAAAAAGAGCACTCTGGCATTAATGGTTATGGGCGTAGTGGCTTCTGCATCCGTTCACGCAGCTGAAGTTTATAATAAAAATGGTAATAAGCTGGACGTGTACGGCAAAGTGAAAGCCATGCACTACATCAGCGATGATGCCACCAAAGATGGCGATCAGACTTACGTTCGTTTCGGTTTTAAAGGCGAAACGCAGATTAATGATCAGCTGACGGGCTATGGCCGTTGGGAATCTGAATTTGCAGGTAACAAAGCTGAGAGCGACTCCTCTCAGAAGACGCGTCTGGCGTTTGCTGGTCTTAAGCTGAAAAACTTTGGTTCACTGGATTACGGCCGTAACTTGGGTGCCCTGTATGACGTCGAAGCATGGACCGATATGTTCCCTGAATTCGGCGGTGACTCTTCCGCACAAACAGATAACTTCATGACCAAGCGTGCTACCGGCCTGGCGACCTACCGCAATACCGACTTCTTCGGCGCGGTTGACGGTCTGGACATGACGCTGCAGTACCAGGGCAAAAACGAAAACCGTGACGCCAAGAAACAGAACGGCGACGGTTTTGGTACCTCTCTGACCTATGACTTCGGCGGCAGCGATTTCGCCGTCAGCGGCGCCTACACCAACTCTGACCGTACCAACGCTCAGAACCTGCTGGCGCGTGGCCAGGGCCAGAAAGCAGAAGCCTGGGCAACAGGTCTGAAATATGATGCGAACGATATTTATCTGGCTGCAATGTATTCAGAAACCCGCAATATGACGCCAATTTCCGGTGGGTTTGCAAATAAAGCGCAGAACTTTGAAGTGGTCGCACAATATCAGTTCGACTTCGGTCTGCGCCCGTCCCTGGGATATGTCCAGTCTAAAGGCAAAGATATCGAAGGTATTGGCGACGAAGATCTGGTGAAATATATTGACGTTGGCGCGACCTATTACTTCAACAAAAATATGTCCGCCTTTGTTGATTATAAAATCAACCAGATTGACGACAAAAATAAACTGGGCGTGAGCAGCGATGACATCGTTGCACTGGGTATGACCTACCAGTTCTAAGATTATCCGAATAAGAAAATCCCGGCAGTTGAGCCGGGATTTTTTTTGCCCGGTGGCGCTGCGCTTACCGGGCCTACGGGATAGTGCATTTTGTAGGCCGGGTAAGGCGAAGCCGCCACCCGGCGCTGTGACGCTATCAGGCAGTCAGCTTCACCGCTTCGCTGGAAAAGTCATCTGCGGGTTCGAACTTGAGATCCAGAGTCGCCAGCAGTGCGCTCGCTTTGTCGTGAAACTCTTTCAGGGTGTATTCCAGGCGGTCAATGACTTCCTGATCTTTGATAGTGGTCGCCTGCCAGTTGCCGTCTTTATTAAACAGGCCAAACTGGTAGCTATACGTAAAGCGTTTTTCCTCTGCTTCCATTTCCATCCACCAGCCCCAGAATTCACGTTTTTCGGGTGCAGGCTTCACGTTGACGCATACAGCCAGGCAGTCGAAAAAAAAGCGATTCTCTTCACACTGCTCTTCTCGAATATACGGGCCGAGAGCCATAAACTTCTTAATCAGTCTACTTTTCGGGTGTCCACTCGGTAACGTCATTGCGATCTCCTTTTGTGAAGCCACTGTTTTACCAAACCAGCGAAATTTAGCAATCTATTAACACAATCTCTGAGCGATCCAGCGCGTAATCTCTTTCAGTGATTTGTCGAAATTCTGATAGACCGGGCTGAACGGCACCTCAAGCAATTTGCCATCCGCAGATGACGAAGTGATTAATCGCGACTCTTCTTCCGGGCTGAACGGATCGTTTTTCCAGAACCCTGACAACATCGGCGTTGGGCAGCGACGTCCCAGCAGCCCCTGCGTTTTTAACGAGTAACGATTGAGCTCAACGCGCAGCGCTTCGTCTGATGCATCATGCATGCCAAGGCGGCTGGCCAGCACATCAAGGTACATTTCAGGTACGCTCCCCTGGCGTGCGGGATCGCTGAGCAGAGCGTGTACGACCGGGCCGAGGCAGGCGACGGCTTTCAGACGAGAAGATTCAAGGTAAGCCAGACGCACCGCGACGTTCGCGCCGAAACGGAAGCCGAAAGCCGCCACGCGGGTGTGGTCAACCCACGGAATGTTTTCCAGCGCTTTGAGCGCATGCTGGTGCAGCAGGCTGGAATCCTGAGTCAGTTTCCATTTGGATGAGAAACCAATTGAAGGCATATCAAGCGTCAGCATCGCGATCCCTTTTGGTGCGAAGTAGCGCTCATACAGGCTGTAATAATCAATTTGCAGCGAATCCAGCCCGCCGCACATGAGGACGGTCGGGAACGGGCCGTCGCCTTCCGGCATATGCAGGAACCCGGTGACGGGTGCGCCACCTGGAATGGTGAACTCAAGCTCGCGCATTTGACCCGGCAAACGCTGCGCCGCCTCTTCATAAGCACGGTTCGCCAGCGCCTGGGCCTGCTCTGCCAGCTCATCGCCTTTTAGATGCGGATACGCGGCGATGGCGTAGAGATTGGCCGCATGCAGCCAGTGCTTGCCGCTGCGCGTGGCGTCCTCTTCCTGGCTGGCTTTTTGCTGCCAGAGCATCGCCTGTTTAGACCACTCGTAGATCCAGTTTCCGCCACGGTAGCCCACCACGGTGTCGTAGAGTTCGCTGTCGGTACGTTCGGCTTCACTCATCACGATACGTGCCTGCACATCAAGGATTTCACGGGGGTCAATACCGCGCCAGATCCACATCAGGCGGTTAATCATGCGATACCAGTGAGGCACATTTTTACCGTCTAACGCGGACTGGACGGCAGGCTGGGTACCCGGATTGAAGCGACGCACCAGCGTCGACGTTTCAGGGTGTTTGAAACGGGGTTTGAAGAGAGTCTCGGTGAGATTCGCCTGCGTCATTGCGTTGCCTCCATGAATACGTCATATGAAGACTATTGTAACGCGTGGCAGGCCAAAAAGAACAACGCCCGACATAGTCGGGCGTGTAAAGTTACGTACTGGTATTAACGGCCTGAAATAGGCGGTACGAAGACCACGCCCATATCCCATGGCTGTTCAATCCAGGTGTCCTGCGGGATATCAATCACGTAATCGTCAACCAGCGGGCGGCCAGCAGGTTTCGCGAAGATAGTGACGAAATGTGCTTTCGGATACATTTCGCGGATAGCAACCGCAGTACCGCCGGTATCCACCAGGTCATCAATAACGATGAAACCTTCGCCGTCGCCTTCCGCACGTTTCAGCACGGTCAGCTCACGCTGGTTGTCATGGTCATAGCTGGAGATGCAAACGGTATCGACATGACGAATACCCAGCTCACGTGCCAGCAGCGCCCCCGGTACCAGACCGCCACGGCTGACGGCAATAATGCCTTTCCACTGTTCGGAAGGCATCAGACGCGCAGCCAGTTTGCGTGCGTGAATCTGCAACATGTCCCAGGTGACGACGTATTTTTCGCTCATGTGAAGTGTCCCAGCCTGTTTTTATACGGCTTAAAAAGTGTTCGAGGGGGAAATAGGTTGCGCGAGATTATAGAGATCTGACGCACTAAAAACCAGTGTTTAGCGCCCTCTGCCTGAGTTTTTACATGCTTTATGCTACCAGCCAGCAGAGAAAGTGGTATTCTCAGTTTCATCTCGCAAGCCTGACTTGTGGTAACTATTAACCTGCTAACCCTGTGACCTGCAACCCTGTTTGCAGCGCCTCGACAAGGAGACTTATCGTGTCTGAACTGTCTCAATTATCTCCGCAGCCGCTGTGGGATATTTTTGCGAAAATCTGCTCCATTCCACACCCTTCCTACCATGAAGAACAGCTTGCCGAACATATTATGGGCTGGGCGAAGGAAAAAGGTCTGCATGCTGAACGTGACCAGGTTGGCAACATTCTGATCCGCAAACCTGCTACCGCAGGGATGGAAAACCGCAAACCGGTTGTGCTGCAGGCGCACCTGGACATGGTGCCACAGAAGAACAACGACACCGTTCACGACTTCACCAAAGACCCGATTCAACCGTACATCGACGGCGACTGGGTGAAAGCACGCGGCACCACGCTGGGCGCGGATAACGGCATCGGTATGGCCTCTGCGCTGGCCGTGCTGGCCGACGACAGCGTTGAGCACGGTCCGCTGGAAGTGCTGCTGACCATGACCGAAGAAGCTGGCATGGACGGCGCGTTCGGTCTGCAGGCGAACTGGCTGCAGGCGGACATCCTGATCAACACCGACTCTGAAGAAGAAGGTGAGATCTACATGGGCTGCGCGGGCGGGATTGATTTCATCTCTACCCTGCCGCTGTCGCGCGAAGCGATTCCTGCGGGCTTCCAGACTTTCAAGCTGACGCTGAAAGGGCTGAAAGGCGGCCACTCCGGCGGTGATATTCACCTGGGTCTGGGTAACGCCAACAAGCTGCTGGCGCGCTTCCTGGCAGGCCATGCGGCCGAGCTGGATCTGCGTCTGGTGGACTTCAACGGCGGTACCCTGCGTAACGCGATTCCGCGCGAAGCGTTCGCCACCGTAGCGGTTCCCGCGGCAAAAGCGGACGAGCTGAAAAAACTCTCCAGCGTATACCTGGATATCCTGAAAAACGAACTGTCGGCGAAAGAGAAAAACCTGACCGTAGTGCTGGAATCTGTATCTACAGATAAAGCCGCGCTGACCGCGCAGTCTCGTGACACCTTCGTTCAGCTGCTGAACGCGACGCCAAACGGCGTGATCCGCAACTCTGACGTGGCGAAAGGCGTGGTGGAAACCTCACTGAACGTGGGCGTGGTGACCATGAGCAACGACAGCGCGGAAATCATCTGCCTGATCCGCTCTCTGATCGACAGCGGTAAAGAGTACGTGGTGAGCATGCTGGAATCTCTGGGCACGCTGGCGGGCGCGAAAACGTCTGCAAAAGGCAGCTACCCGGGCTGGCAGCCGGATGCAAGTTCTCCGGTGATGGCGCTGGTGCGTGAAACCTATCAGCGTCTGTTCAACAGCACGCCGAACATTCAGGTGATCCACGCCGGTCTGGAATGTGGCCTGTTCAAGAAACCGTATCCGGACATGGACATGGTGTCCATCGGGCCAACCATTACCGGCCCGCACTCGCCGGATGAGCAGGTTCATATCGAAAGCGTCGGTCACTACTGGACGCTGCTGACTGAGCTGCTGAAAGCGATCCCTGTTAAGTAATACCCTCACCCCAGCCCTCTCCCAAAGGGAGAGGGTGAAAAACGTAGGCCCGGTAAGCATAGCGCACCGGGCTTTTTTACAATCCCAAAACCAGCTGTCGCTCTAACTGCGGATCCAGCAGCGTGACGTGCAATCCCACCAGCCTCACCCCTCGCCCGCCCCGGCGCTCTTCCCATGCCTTTTTCGCCGTCGCAATGAGATCGTCCTTATTCAGACGCGGCCAGACGTGTTCCTGCGTGGTCTGCTGGAAGTCGTTGAATTTTAATTTGATACCCTGACGGGCAATCAGCAGGTCCGGCTTCACCTTGCTTAAGCGTCGTTCCAGCTCCGGGTAAAGCTGTTCCGTGATAATGGTTTCGCATTCGGACCAGTCATGAATATCTTCACTGAGGGTGCGCTCAACGCCGACGGATTTTCGTAGCCGTTCGCTGTTCACATCGCGATCGTCAATCCCCTGGCTACGCTCCCACAGTACGCGGCCAAACTTTCCAAAGCGCTTGAGCAGCATGGCGAGATCGCTTCGCTGCACATCTTCGCAGGTCCGTAGCCCCATGCTTTCCAGCTTTGCGGCGGAGACTTTTCCTACCCCAGGTATTTTGCCAAGCGGCAGCGTTTTCAAAAACGCCGGCACCTCGTCAGGCGTAATGACGTACTGACCGTTGGGCTTATTTAAATCGGAGGCAATTTTGGCAAGGAATTTAACGGGCGCGACGCCCGCCGAAGCCGTCAGATTCAGCTCGTTGAAAATCGTCTGGCGGATCTCCTGCGCCATCAGCGTGGCGGAGCCGTGGCAGTGCACGCTGTCGGTCACATCCAGATAGGCTTCGTCCAGCGACAGCGGCTCTATCAAAGAAGTATAGCGGGAGAAGATTTCCCGAATATGAAGGGAAGCCTCTTTATAGGCTTCAAACCGGCCGGGCAGAAGCGTGAGATGAGGGCAGAGCTTTAAGGCCATCGCCGTCGGCATCGCGCTGCGCACGCCAAATTTGCGCGCAGGATAGTTGGCGGTGCTGATGACACCACGCTGAACGCGGCTGCCGCCAATGGCGATGGGAATATCCCGCAGCGCCGGGTTGTCACGCATCTCCACTGCGGCAAAAAAGCAGTCCATATCGACATGGATTATTTTGCGCATAGTAAGCCCTCACTCATCACTGGATAAGTATACAGTAAACAAATGAGGATTGAGAAGCAGATGTGAGAACGCCGGGTGGCGGCTTTGCCTTACCCGGCCTACAAAAAAATTAAATAATGCGCTGCTGTTCGCGGGCCATCCTTTTCTTCCGCGCATCGCACGGTTCCGGGCAGTCGCAAACCTTTTCCATCCCAATAGAAGAAATACCGCCGCAGCTGCCCTGAATGCTTTTCCGCTTAACGATCCAGCCTAACGACATGCCGAAGATGACAAGCACAAACACCACAAAGGTTGCCAGAAACGTCAGCATCATCAGCCTCCAAAGTCATCGAGCAAGATGTTCTCATCTTCGACACCGAGATCTTTCAGCATCTTAATCACGGCGGCGTTCATCATCGGGGGACCACACATATAGAACTCGCAGTCCTCAGGCGCCGGGTGCTGTTTGAGGTAGTTTTCATACAGCACGTTGTGGATGAACCCCGTATAGCCCGTCCAGTTATCTTCCGGCTGCGGATCGGAAAGCGCCACATGGAAGGTGAAGTTCGGGTTTTCACGCGCCAGCTGTTCAAACTCATCTTCATAGAACATCTCGCGCAGCGAGCGCGCCCCGTACCAGAAGCTGATCTTACGCTGGCTACCCAGCCGCTTGAGCTGGTCAAAGATGTGCGAGCGCATCGGGGCCATACCGGCACCGCCGCCGATAAAGACCATTTCCGCGTCGGTATCTTTCGCGAAGAACTCCCCGAACGGGCCGGAGATCGTCACCTTATCGCCAGGCTTCAGGGACCAGATGTATGACGACATGACGCCCGGCGGTGCATCCGGCACATTCGGTGGCGGCGTGGCGATACGCACGTTGAGCATGATGATGCCCTTCTCTTCCGGGTAGTTGGCCATCGAGTAGGCGCGCAGCGTCGGCTCTTTCACCTCAGATACAAAGCGGAAGAGATTGAATTTGTCCCAGTCGGCGCGGTACTCATGCGGCACGTCAAAGTCCGCATAGGCCACAGCGTGCTCCGGGCACTCAATCTGAATGTATCCTCCGGCGCGGAACGGGACATGCTCACCTTCCGGCACCCGCAGCTTCAGCTCTTTAATAAAGGTGGCTTTGTTATCATTAGAGATAACCTCGCACTCCCATTTTTTGACGCCGAAGATCTCTTCCGGCAGCTCTATCTTCATGTTCTGGCGCACCGCGACCTGGCAGGCCAGACGACAGCCCTCTTTTGCCTCACGCTTTGTGATATGCGCCAGCTCGGTTGGCAGAATATCGCCACCGCCCTCTTTTACCGTCACGCGGCACTGCCCGCAGGAACCGCCGCCGCCGCAGGCTGAGGAGACAAAAATGCCGTTACCGGAGAGCGTGTTGAGCAGCTTGTCTCCCGCCGGCGTGCGGATCTGATTCTGCGGCTCGTCGTTAATATCAATGACCACGTCGCCGGAATTCACCAGCTTCGCGCGCGCCGCCAGAATAAGCCCTGACAGCACCAGTACAATCAGCGTGAACATCACCACGCCAAGGATAATTTCCATCTGTTAGCCCTTATAGCTGCACACCGGAGAAGGACATAAAGCCCAGCGCCATCAGCCCGGTGGTGATAAAGGTGATCCCCAAGCCACGCAGACCCGCTGGCACGTTGGCGTACTTCATTTTCTCGCGGATCCCCGCCATGGTGACAATCGCCAGCATCCAGCCGATGCCGGAACCAAAACCGTACACTACGGATTCGCTGAAGTTGTAATCACGCTGCACCATAAACGAGACGCCGCCAAAGATGGCGCAGTTCACCGCGATCAGCGGCAGGAAGATCCCCAGCGCGTTGTAGAGCGACGGGAAATACTTATCGAGGATCATCTCGAGGATTTGCACCAGCGCCGCGATCACCCCGATAAAGGTGATGAAGTTCAGGAAGCTGAGATCAACTCCTTCCACCAGCGCGCCGTCCCGCAGCACAAAGTTGTACACCAGATTGTTGATCGGTACTGATAAGCCGAGCACCACGGTGACCGCGATACCGAGACCAAATGCCGTCGACACTTTTTTGGAAACCGCAAGGAATGTACACATGCCGAGGAAAAACGCGAGCGCCATGTTTTCAACAAACACCGCACGCACAAACAAACTCAGGTAATGAGCCATTGTCGGTTACTCCTTTTCCTGCTGTTCTGGCTTCAGCGTACGAATCAGCCAGATCAACAAACCGATAATGAAAAATGCGCTAGGAGCCAGCAGGAACAGGCCGTTTGGCAGATACCAGCCGCCGTTCTGCACCGTGTCCAGCACCGTGATGCCAAACAGCTTGCCGCTGCCAATCAGCTCGCGCAGGAACCCAACGGTCAGGAGGATCACGCCGTAGCCAAGGCCGTTGCCGATGCCGTCCATAAAGCTCGCCAGCGGCGGCATTTTCATGGCGTAGGCTTCCGCTCGCCCCATGACGATACAGTTGGTGATGATCAGCCCGACAAACACCGAGAGCTGCTTTGAGGTTTCATAGGCGAAGGCGCGCAGCAGCTGATCGACCACGATCACCAGCGAGGCGATGATCGCCATCTGTACGATGATCCTCACGCTGTTGGGAATGTGGTGGCGGATCATCGAGATAAACATGCTGGAGAATGCCGTGACCAGTGTGACCGCCAGCGTCATCACCACCGCCGTTTCCAGCTTGGTCGTTACCGCCAGAGCGGAACAGACGCCCAGCACCTGGAGCGTGATCGGGTTATTGGCTAACAGTGGGCCAATGAGCACCTTTTTAACTTCTTTCAGTTCACCGGTATCAGCCATTGTTCAGCGCTCCTTCACGTACGTTTTTCAGGAAAGGACCAAAGCCCAGCTCGCCCATCCAGAAATCAAAACTGTGCTGCACGCCTTTTGATGTGAGCGTAGCGCCGGAAAGCCCGTCAACGGCGTAGTCGTCACCGGGACGTGCCGCCCCTTTCATCACCTTCAGCGCAGGCAGACCGTTATCGTCGAGCACTTTCTTGCCGACAAACTGTGCCCGCCAGTTAGGGTTCTCAACTTCGCCACCCAGCCCCGGCGTTTCGCCCTGGTCGTAATACGTAATGCCTTTTACCGTGCGGCCATCGGTATCCAATGCTACAAAGGCATACATCATTGACCACAGGCCGTTACCGTAAACAGGCAGTACCACTTCCTGAATACGTTTTTGGGGGTCGCGAACCAGATAGATTTCGGCCAGGTTGCTGCGACGCTTAATCCCGGCGGGATCTTGCGATGCCTCCAGCGTCAGGCTCATCTGCGGATCTTTAAGCGCCAGCGCCTGGTTGAATTTTGCCGGGTCTTTATCCAGCAGTTCACCCGTTTTTAAATCCACCAGACGCGCCGAAATACGTTCAGCAAAGACGGCCGAAACGTCATCTGCGCTCATTCCTTCCTGCATCAGCCCGGCAACGGCAAGAATGTTGCGCTGTTTATCCAGCGCACGTTGCTCCTGCTGCAGGGGTTTTAACCCCACGGCGGAACCGGCCACGACAATAGAACAGACCAGACAGAGCACCAGCACCACCAGCAGCGTTTTGCTGATGCTGTCGTTATTTTTAACCTCAGCCACGCGCCTTCCTCCGCTTAATGTTGGCCCGCACCACCAGGTAATCGAAGAGCGGCGCAAACAGGTTGGCAAACAGAATGGCCAGCATCATCCCTTCCGGATACGCCGGGTTGACCACGCGGATCAGAACGCACATCGCGCCAATGAGCACGCCATAGCTCCATTTACCTTTATCTGTAAACGAGGCAGAGACGGGGTCCGTCGCCATAAACATCATGCCGAACGCAAAGCCACCCAGCACCAGATGCCAGTACCACGGCATGGAGAACATCGGATTGGTGGTCGAGCCGATTACGTTGAACAGGGTGGCAGTCAGCACCATGCCGATCATCACGCCCGCAACGATCCGCCAGGAGGCCACGCGACCAAAAAGAATGATCGCGCCGCCAAGCAAAATCATCAGCGTAGAGACTTCTCCGATAGAGCCCGGAATATTGCCAATGAAGGCATCAAACCAGGTGACTGGCTGACCCGTTGCGTTGTTAACCAGCGTTTCGCCGCCGTGTGCCGCCCACTGTGAAAGCGGCGTCGCGCCGGAAAAACCGTCTGCCGCCGTCCACACGAGGTCGCCCGAGATTTGCGCCGGATAAGCAAAGAACAGAAACGCGCGTCCCGCCAGCGCCGGGTTGAGGAAGTTCCGCCCGGTGCCGCCGAAGATCTCTTTGGCTATCACCACGCCGAAGCTGATGCCAAGCGCCGCCTGCCAGAGCGGTAGCGTTGGGGGAACAATCAGGGCAAACAGGATAGAGGTAACGAAGAAGCCTTCATTGATCTCATGTTTACGGATAATGGCAAACAGCACTTCCCAAAAGCCGCCCACGACGAATACCGTGATGTAAATCGGCAGGAAGAACACCGCGCCCAGCGTCATCATGCTCAGCCAGCCCGCATCTGCGGCGAAGCTCACCCCTAACGACTGGGCCAGACGGTAGTGCCAGTCGGACTGGATCACCTGCGCCAGCTGCTGTGCATCGTACATGTGGTGCAGCGCCGGAATGGTCTGCAGGCCGACGTTATACATGCCCCAGAACATCGCCGGGAAGACGGCAAACCACACCAGAATCATCATGCGTTTCAGGTCGATGGCATCGCGAACGTGCGCCGCCCCTTTCGTCACCAGGCCCGGCGTGTAGAAAATGGTCGTCGTTGCTTCATATAACGGGTAGTACTTTTTGAGCTTCCCTTCGGTAAAGTGCGGCTCAATTTTTTCAAAGAGGTGTTTTAAGCCCATCGGTTATCCTTCCTGCTCAATGCGGGTTAACACCTCGCGCAATACCGGTCCATATTCGTATTTGCCCGGACAGACATAGGTACAGAGCGCCAGATCTTCTTCGTCAAGCTCCAGACAGCCCAGCGCCTGCGCGCCGTCGGTATCGCCGGCCAGAAGATCGCGCAGCAGCACGGTGGGAAGAATATCCAGCGGCATGACGCGCTCGTAGTTGCCAATCGGGACCATGGCGCGCTCGCCACCGTGCGTGCTGGTTGAGAAGTTAAACAGCTTATTACGCAGGAAGTGGCCCAGCGTGGTTCGGGTGACGGAGTATTTTTCTGCGCCTGGCAGAACCCAGCCAAACAGCTCTTTCTCCCGCCCTTCCTGCACAATGCTGACCTGCAAATGGAAACGTCCCAGGTACGCGTGCGCATTGGCAGCATGGCGACCGCTGAGGACCGATCCGGAAATCAGGCGGTTTTCGCCCTCTTTCGTTTCCCCCACCAGCAGTTCGTTGATGTCAGCGCCCAGCAGCGTCTTCACCAGGCGCGGATTTGCAGCCTGCGGTCCGCCGATGGCGATTATCCGTTCAGCGCAGAGTTCACCCGTAGTAAAGAGCTTACCGATGGCGATGACGTCCTGATAATTAAGGTGCCAGACCTGTTTCGTCAGGCTGACTGGCTCAAGGAAATGGATGTGCGTCCCGGCCAGCCCCGCCGGATGCGGGCCAGAAAATTCATTAAACGTGACCTGCCCCAGCGGATGGCCGCCAGGCTTGCCGCCGCCGGCCTGACAAACGTGCACTTTTCCGGGCGTGAGGCGGGTTAGAATTGTGAGTCCTGCATCAAAAGCTTTTCGCTGCGCCAGGATAACCGGTTCCGGGTCCACGCTGAGCGGGTTGGTGTCGATGGCCGTGACGAAAATCGCGGCCGGTTCCGTGCCCGGAACAGGGGATTTGCTGAAGGGGCGCGTACGAAGCGCGGTCCATAAACCGGACGCCAGGAGCTGATTCTGAACGGCGTCACGGTTCAGCGACGCGAGTTCTGCTATGTCGTAATGGGCAAATTCACGCTTTTCATCGCCCTCAATGCGGATAACCACCGACTGCAGAACGCGCCGTTCGCCACGGTTGATGGCCACAACGGTGCCGCTCGCGGGGGCCGTAAACATCACGCCGGGATTTTTTTTGTCCTCAAAGAGCGCCTGTCCTTTGATAACGCGTTCGCCCTCCTGTACCAGCATTGAAGGACGCATACCCAGGTAGTCTTCGCCCAAAATGGCGACATGACGGACACTTGCGCCTGTCGAAACGTGCTGCGCTGGCACGCCTGCAATCGGCAGATCAAGTCCTTTTTTAATTTTAAACATGTGGTTAGCAGGTTTCCATGAACAACAATCCAGTGGGCGCAAAGTGTAACATTTTCCCCTTCCCGCGGGCAGGGAATCCGCCGTCGCGCGCGCCAAATTGCGAGCTAATGCGCAAAGTTCCTGGAGCCATCGCAATTTTGATGGTTTATAAAGTAAAACTAATTTGTAAACTCACCGCCCGGCTCTTGCGAAAATCTATAGCGGTGCTAATGTGAGCGCTCCTAACAGAATAATCTGATTTCGGGTCTCTTTTGCCGTCCTGGCAAGTTGGTCATGGTTTTATCAAGGAACTAGTAGTATGCGTAAAATCGCATTGTTCATTGCGATGCTTCTGATGCCGTGCATGTCGTTTGCCGGACTGCTCAGCAGTAATAGCTCAACGACGCCGGTCAGCAAGGAATATAAACAGCAGTTAATGGGATCGCCGGTTTATATTCAGATCTTCAAGGAAGAGCGCACTCTCGATCTGTTTGTCAAAATGGGCGAGACATATCAGCTGCTTGATAGTTACAAAATTTGTAACTACTCCGGCGGACTGGGGCCAAAACAGCGTCAGGGCGATTTCAAAAGTCCGGAAGGGTTCTACAACGTTCAGCGCAGCCAGCTCAAGCCTGACAGCCGCTTTTATAAAGCCATCAACATCGGCTTCCCGAATGCCTATGACCGTGCACACGGTTATGAAGGTAAATATCTGATGATCCACGGTGCCTGCGTGTCTATCGGCTGTTATGCGATGACCGACTCCGGCATTGATGAGATTTTCCAGTTCGTGACGGGCGCGCTGGTCTTTGGGCAGCCTAACGTACAGGTCAGCATCTATCCGTTCCGCATGACGGACGCCAACATGGCGCGTCACAAGTACTCATACTACGCGGATTTCTGGAAACAGCTGAAGCCGGGTTACGACTACTTTGAGCAGACCCACAAGCCACCGGTGGTCTCTATCGTCGATGGCCGTTACGTGGTCAGCAAACCGCTGAGCCACGAAGTCGTCCACCCGCAGCTGGCGTCAAATTACACGGTCCCCGAGACAAAATAGCTTCCACTCGCCTGGCATAATCTTTTGCCAGGTTTCGTTGCCCGTCAGCGGCTGCGTTGCGATAACAGTGACCACATCGTTCGGTGTGGTCTCCTTCTGAAAGTCTATCTCCACATCCTGATCGAGCAGCGTCGCAACGCCAAACGGCGCACGGCGGGTGATCCAGAACAGATTCGTCGAGCAGAACGCCATCACATAGCGGCCGTCAGAGAGCAGCATGTTGAACACGCCTTTTTCACGCAGTTCAGACGCCAGCGTCGCGATGTATTTGAATACGGCAGTCATGTTGCCGGGCGTGCGGGGATAGCGCTCCGTCAGCTTGTGCAGCAGCCAGCAGAAGGCTTTTTCGCTGTCCGTTTCGCCGACCGGGCGGAAATTGCCCGTCTCCAGCGACTTATAGCCCGTTAGCTGCCCGTTGTGCGCGTAGGTCCAGTTTCGGCCCCACAGCTCGCGGGTAAACGGATGGGTATTTTCCAGCGCTACTTCGCCACGGTTAGCCTGACGGATGTGGGCGATTACCGAGCGGGACTTGATCGGGTAGTCCTGCACCAGTTTGGCAATAGGTGAGTTAAAGCTGGGCTGTGGATCTTTGAACGTGCGACACCCTTTGCCTTCGTAGAAGGTGATGCCCCAGCCGTCTTTATGCGGCCCGGTTCCTCCACCGCGCTGAACCAGCCCGGTGAAGCTAAAGCAGATATCGGTTGGCACATTGGCGCTCATCCCGAGCAGTTCGCACATAAAATACCTCCACAACAGCGGGGGGCACCGAAGCCCCCCAGCGAAGTCTTACTTAACCATCTCTTTTTCGATCAGCTGAATCAGGATGTGGATCACTTTGATGTGAATTTCCTGAATACGGTCAGCATAACCGAAGTGCGGAACGCGAATTTCGACATCCGCTGTACCGTCCATCTTACCGCCATCTTTACCGGTCAGGGTGATGACCTTCATCCCTTTTTCACGCGCGGCGGCGATCGCTTTGATCACGTTGCCGGAGTTGCCAGAAGTAGAGATCCCCAGCAGCACGTCGCCTTCACGGCCTACGGCTTCAACGTAGCGGGAGAAGATGTGGTCGTAACCGAAGTCGTTGCCTACGCAGGAGATGTGGCTCACGTCGGAAATCGCAATCGCCGGGTAGCCCGGACGGTTTTCGCGATAGCGTCCGGTCAGCTCTTCTGCGAAGTGCATAGCGTCACAGTGGGAACCGCCGTTACCGCAGGAGAGCACTTTGCCACCGGCTTTGAAGCTGTCGGCAAGCAGGACCGCTGCGCGCTGAATAGCGTGAATATTGGCATCATCTTTCAGAAAGTTCGCCAGCGTTTCCGCCGCTTCGTTCAGTTCGTTACGAATAAGATCCTGGTACATGAGGATAATCCTTCAGTATTGATGAAATAACACAGTGGAGTGTACCGGATAGCGGGAAAAGCGAGAAGCTAAAGCCATGCGAAACGTCCGGCGTTTTGATTTTTTGTGCCGGCTAAAACGCGAACAATGTGAACCAGGTTGTAATTATTTTGTAAACACATTGCTAAAGGAAATAACATCAACTACAACCATATCATCACAAGTGGTCAGACCTCCTACAAGCAAGGGAGCTTTTCTTTATGATGATTTTGAGCATTCTCGCAACCGTTGTTCTGCTCGGTGTGTTGTTCTATCACCGCGTGAGTTTATTCCTGAGCAGCCTGATTCTTCTGGCCTGGACGGCTGCGCTTGGCGCCGCAGGCCTCTGGAATATCTGGCTTTTAGTCCCTCTTGCCATCATTCTTCTGCCGTTTAACCTTGCCCCGATGCGTAAATCAATGATCTCTGCGCCGGTGTTCAAAGGCTTCCGCAAAGTGATGCCGCCAATGTCGCGCACCGAGAAAGAAGCGATTGATGCGGGCACCACCTGGTGGGAAGGCGATCTGTTCCAGGGCAACCCGGACTGGAAAAAGCTGCATAACTATCCGCAGCCGCGCCTGACCGCTGAAGAACAGGCCTTTATTGACGGCCCGGTGGAAGAAGCGTGCCGTATGGCCAACGACTTTGCCATCACCCATGAAATGGCCGATCTGCCGCCAGAGCTGTGGGCGTATCTGAAAGAACATCGCTTCTTCGCGATGATCATCAAGAAAGAGTACGGCGGTCTGGAATTCTCCGCTTACGCTCAGGCTCGCGTCCTGCAAAAGCTGGCAGGCGTCTCCGGGATTCTGGCGATTACCGTTGGCGTGCCTAACTCCTTAGGCCCGGGCGAACTGCTGCAGCATTACGGTACCGAAGAGCAGAAAGATCACTACCTGCCGCGTCTGGCACGCGGTCAGGAAATCCCATGCTTCGCGCTGACCAGCCCGGAAGCGGGCTCCGATGCAGGCGCGATCCCGGACACCGGCGTGGTCTGCATGGGCGAGTGGCAGGGCGAGCAGGTGCTGGGCATGCGCCTGACCTGGAACAAGCGTTATATCACCCTGGCGCCAATCGCCACCGTGCTGGGTCTGGCCTTTAAGCTCTCTGACCCGGAAAAACTGCTGGGCGGTGAAGAAGATCTGGGCATTACCTGCGCGCTGATCCCAACTTCTACCCCAGGCGTTGAAATTGGTCGTCGTCACTTCCCGCTGAACGTGCCGTTCCAGAACGGTCCGACCCGCGGTCAGGACATCTTTGTGCCGATTGACTACATCATCGGCGGTCCGAAAATGGCCGGTCAGGGCTGGCGTATGCTGGTGGAATGTCTGTCCGTGGGCCGCGGCATTACCCTGCCGTCGAACTCAACCGGCGGTCTGAAGTCGGTCGCGATGGGGATTGGCGCTTACGCTCATATCCGCCGTCAGTTCAAAATCTCCATCGGCAAGATGGAAGGTATCGAAGAGCCGCTGGCGCGTATCGCGGGCAACGCCTACGTGATGGATGCCGCGGCTTCTCTGATTACCTACGGTATTATGCTGGGCGAAAAACCGGCCGTGCTGTCCGCGATTGTGAAGTATCACTGTACCCACCGCGCGCAGCAGTCGATCATTGACGCGATGGATATCGCGGGCGGTAAAGGCATTATGCTCGGCGAAGGCAACTTCCTGGCGCGCGGCTATCAGGGCGCACCGATTGCCATCACCGTGGAAGGGGCAAACATCCTGACCCGCAGCATGATGATCTTCGGTCAGGGCGCAATCCGCTGCCATCCGTACGTGCTGGAAGAGATGGCTGCCGCGCAGAACAACGACGTGGATGCCTTCGATAAGCTGCTCTTCAAACATATCGGTCACGTGGGCAGCAACAAGGTGCGCAGCTTCTGGCTGGGCCTGACGCGCGGTCTTACCAGCGCGACGCCGACCGGCGATGCGACCAAACGTTACTACCAGCATCTGAACCGTCTTAGCGCCAACCTGGCTCTGCTGTCTGACGTCTCCATGGCGGTGCTGGGCGGTAGCCTGAAGCGTCGCGAGCGTATTTCTGCCCGTCTGGGGGATGTGCTGAGCCAGATCTTCCTGGCCTCTGCGGTCCTGAAGCGTTACGACGATGAAGGCCGTCAGGAAGCGGATCTGCCGCTGGTGCACTGGGGCGTTCAGGATGCGATGTATCAGGCTGAACAGGCGATTGACGACCTGCTGGCGAACTTCCCGAACCGCTTCGTGGCGGGCGCTCTGCGCGCGGTGATCTTCCCGACCGGTCGTCACCATCTGGCGCCGTCCGACAAGCTGGACCACAAGGTGGCGAAGATCCTGCAGGTACCGAGCGCAACCCGCTCCCGTATCGGTCGTGGTCAGTATCTGACGCCGACGCCGCATAACCCGGTGGGTCTGCTGGAAGAGGCGCTGCTGGACGTGATGGCTGCCGATCCGATTCACCAGAAAATCTGTAAACAGCTGGGCAAAAACCTGCCGTTTACCCGTCTGGACGAACTGGCAAAACAGGCGCTGGCCGGCGGCATTATCAATAAAGATGAAGCCGCTCTGCTGGTGAAAGCCGAAGAGAGCCGTCTGCGCAGCATTAACGTGGATGATTTCGAACCGGACGAGCTGGCGACGCAGCCGGTAAAGCTGCCGGAGAAGCACCGCAAGCCTGAAGCGGCGTAACGCGTTTCGCTTATACAAACCCCGCCCCGCGCGGGGTTTTTTATTGCCACATTTTCTCGTAATGACGTGCTAAAGTGTCAAAAAGCGGTCGTTTGAGGAGTCTGTATCGTGCCTGGTTTGAAGATTTCGATTTTGCAGCAACCTTTAGTGTGGATGGATGGCCCCGCCAACCTGCGCCACTTTGATCGTCAACTGGAAGAGATTACCGGGCGTGATGTGATTGTCCTGCCGGAGATGTTCACAACCGGCTTCGCCATGGGAGCGGCACAGCAGTCAATGCCGCAGGATGAGGTGGTCGCCTGGATGCACGCCAAAGCGCAGCAGACCAACGCGCTGATCGCCGGGAGCGCCGCCCTGCAAACGGATCGCGGGCCGGTGAACCGCTTCCTGTTGGTGGAGCCGGAAGGGAAAGTGCATTTTTACGATAAACGCCACCTGTTCCGCATGGCGGATGAGCATCATCACTATGAAGCGGGTCACGAACGCGTGGTGTTCGAGTGGCGCGGCTGGCGTATTTTGCCGCTGGTTTGCTACGACCTGCGCTTCCCGGTGTGGTCGCGCAACCGCAACGATTACGACCTGGCGCTGTATGTTGCCAACTGGCCCGCACCGCGCTCCCTGCACTGGCAGTCGCTGCTGGTGGCGCGCGCGATTGAGAACCAGGCGTACGTGGTGGGCTGCAACCGCGTGGGAACCGACGGCAACGGGCATCACTACCGCGGCGACAGCCGGGTAGTGAATCCGCAGGGCGAGATCATTGCCACCGCCGAGCCGCATCAGGCGACGCGCATTGATGCGGAGCTGTCGCTGACGGCGCTGCAGGAGTATCGCGAGAAGTTTCCGGCGTGGCAGGATGCGGATCCGTTTAGCATTGGGTGAAATGTTCCCCTCACCCCGCCCCTCTCCCTCAAGGGAGAGGGGGGCGTCCGTGCAGGCATTATTTTATGAGGACCCCTCAGCCCCTTTGGGAGAGGAAGGATAAATCATTAACTCACCAGCGCCTGCCCGTCTTTGCGGCTTTCCGTCGCGGCCACGTAGTGGCCTTCCGGCAGGCGGTAAATCACCTGTGCACCGCCGAAGTTGTAATCCTGAAGCGGATCTTCCACCACGATCTGATGCCCCCGCTCGCGCAGCGCGGCGATAGTATTGCGATCGAAGGTCGATTCAACGATCACCTCCCTGCCCTGCACCACGCGCCAGCGCGGGGCATCAATTGCCGCCTGTGGGTTTTGCCCGTGCAGCATAATGCGCAGCGCCATCTGCATGTGCCCCTGCGCCTGCATCGGGCCGCCCATCACGCCGAAGGACATCAGCGGCTGGCCGTTGCCGTCCATCGCAAAGCCCGGAATGATGGTGTGGAACGGTCGCTTGCTGCCCGCCAGCGCGTTCGGGTGCTTTGGATCCAGCACAAAGCCGCAGCCCCGGTTTTGCAGGCTGATCCCCGTATCCGGCACCACAATGCCTGAACCGAAGCCCATGTAGTTGGACTGAATAAACGACACCATCATTCCGCTGGCGTCAGCGGTGCTGATGTAGACCGTGCCGCTCTGCGTCGGGGAACCGTAAATGAAATCAGAGGCGTGCTCGTGATTGATAAGCGCCGCGCGCGACTTCAGATAATGGTCGCTCAGCAGCTCTTTTGCCGCGAACGCCATATGGTCTTCATCCGCCACGTAGCGGTCGAGATCCGCCAGCGCCAGCTTCATCGCCTCAATGGACAGGTGCAGGGACTGCACGGAATCCGGATGATGCTGCTCAATGCCGCACTGCTCCAGAATGCCGAGCGCAATCAGCGTGGCGATCCCCTGGCCATTTGGCGGCAATTCCTGCACCGAACCGCCCGCGAAGTCGCGCGACAGCAGCTCTACCCAGTCCACGCGATGGTTTGCCAGATCTTCAGCCGTCAGGTGTGCGCCGTGTTCTTTGGCGAAAGCGGCAATTTTCTGCGACAGCTCGCCGCGGTAAAAGGCTTCACCGTTGGTGCGAGCAATCAGCTCCAGCGAGTTCGCCTGCGCCGGGTTACGGAAGATTTCCCCCACGCGCGGGGCGCGGCCTTCCGGCGCGAAACAGGCGCTAAAACCCGGCTGATCTTTCAGCTTGCTATAGCCGCGCTGCCAGAGATGGCCAATCAGCGGGGAGACAGGGAAACCGTTGCGCGCGTAGTCAATGGCAGGCTGCGCCAGCGTGGTCAGCGGCAGCGTGCCGAAGCGTTCCGCCAGCGCCACCCAGCCGGATACCGCGCCCGGCACGGTCACCGCGTCCCAGCCAATTTCCGGCACCGCGGTTTTTCCGGCAAACAGATCCGCATGCCAGCTCGCAGGCGAACGACCGGACGCGTTCAGGCCGTGCAGCTTTTCACCGTCCCAGACGATGGCAAAGGCGTCGCTGCCGATCCCGTTGCCGGTCGGCTCAACCACCGTCAGCGCCATCGCGGCGGCAATGGCCGCATCAACGGCGTTGCCGCCCAGCTGCAGCATTTTCATTCCCGCCTGTGCCGCCAGCGGCTGCGACGTGGCGACGGCGTTACGGCCCATCATTGGCGGGCGGCGTGAAGCGTAACCGGACGTAAAATCAAGCGCTTTGGTCATCATGACTCCTTAGTCGTGGCGCGGATCGAGCGCATCGCGCAGCCCGTCGCCGAGTAAATTAAAGCCCTGCACGGCGAGGAAAATCGCCACGCCGGGGAAAACGGACATCCACGGCGCCTGCTCCAGAAACCCTTTCGCGGTGTTGAGCATGGAGCCCCATGACGGATTGGGCGGCTGCTGCCCCAGCCCTAAAAACGACAGGCTGGCTTCGGCGATAATCGCTGAGGCAATCGCCAGCGTGGCCTGCACGAGGATCGGAGACATCACGTTCGGCAGGACGTATTTAATGATGATCCAGCGATCCGGCAGGCCAATCGCCCGCGCCCCGTCGATGTACTCTTCGTTGCGAATGGCGATCACCTGGCCGCGCGTCAGGCGGGCGAAGATCGGCATCGCCGAAAGACCGATGGCAATCATCGCGTTGGTCAGGCTCGGGCCCAAAAATGCCCCCAGCGCGATCGCCATGATCAGGAATGGACAGGCCAGCAGCGCCTCGATAAACCGCGAGATCACTCCGTCCCACATCTTCTGGAAGTAACCCGCCACCAGACCCAGCGGCACGCCGATGACCACCGCGATAACGACCGACATACAGCCCGCCATCAGCGAGGTGCGAGCACCCCAGATTATGCGGGATAAAATGTCGCGCCCCAGCTCGTCGGTGCCGAACCAGTACATCGCCGACGGCGCTTTGCGCACTGCCAGGAAGTTGGCTTTGACCGGGTCGAACGGGGCGATCCACGGCGCCAGCAGCGCCACCAGCACAAAGAATCCCACCACCACCGCGCCAATCACCGCGCTTTTGTTGGCGAGGAATTTCTTCAGCACCCGGTTTTGCGCGCGCGGCAGCGCGGGCGTAACGGTTTGCGTCGTCAGTTCCGCCATGGTTAACCTCGCATTTTCGGGTTGATAAGGACGTAAAGCACGTCGGCCAGCAGGTTCAGCATCAGGAAGCCGATCGCCACGATCAGCACCACGCCCTGTACCACCGCGTAGTCACGGTTAAATACCGAGTCGACGATCATCTTGCCGAAGCCCGGAATGGTGAAGACCTGCTCGGTCAGCACCGCGCCGCCCAGCAGCTCGCCGAACAGCAGCGTAGTGAGGGTGATGACCGGCACCAGCGCGTTGCGAAACGCGTGCTTTAGGATCACCGCCTTCGGCAGCAGCCCTTTCGCCCGCGCGGTGCGGATGTAATCCGCTTTCAGCACGGCAATCATCGAGGCGCGGGTGTGGCGCATCAGCGTCGCCGCGAGGCCGGTTCCGAGCACGGACGCGGGCAGCAGCAGCGTGCGCAGGTTCTGAAGCGGATCTTCACTGAACGGCACGTAGCCGGATGCGGGCAGCCACTGCAGGTTCACCGAAAAGACCAGTATCAGCAGGATCCCCAGCCAGAAGTGCGGGATCGAGATCCCCGAGATCGCCACGAAGTTCGCCCCGTGATCGACCCAGCTGTTTTTGTTCACCGCCGCGAGGATCCCCATGCTGATGCCAAACACCAGCGCGATAATCATCGCCAGCAGGGACAACTCCAGCGTGACCGGCAGCTTGCTGGCGATCAGCTGCGTCACCGGTTCGTGCGTGCGTAAGGAGACGCCCAGATCGCCCTGCAGCGCCCGCGTCAGCCAGTGGAAATACTGCACGGGGATCGGCGCATCGAGGTTCAGCTCCGCACGCAGCTGGGCGATGACCGCCGGGTCGCGCTCCTCCCCGGCCATGGCGATCAGCGGGTCGCCGGGCAGCAGCTTTTGCAGTCCGAACACCATCATGCTCACCAGCAGCAGGGTTGGTATAGCCAGCAGCAGACGTTTGCAAATCAGTTCCAGCATGGGTTCTCCTCAGGACCTTTATTTCGCCAGCGTCAAACCCGCCAGACGCACGATGCCGTCCGGGTACGGCTTAAAGCCCTGCACGCTTTTGTTCAGACCGAAAATGCGCGGCTCGAAGTAGAGGTAGGCAATCGGCATGTCGGTTTGCAGCTGCTTCACCACCTTGTCGTACAGCGGCTGGCGTGCGGCCTGGTCGGTGCTCTGGCGCGCCTGGGTCAGCCACTCATCGACCTGCGCGTTGCTGTAGCGGCCGTCGTTCAGCGTGCCTTTGCTGTGGATAAAGCCGTAGATGCTGCCGTCCGGATCCGGACGACCCGACCAGCCGGAGAAGCTCAGCTGATAGTCGCCGCTCTGCTGTCGATCCAGCAGCGTGGCGAATTCGGTCATCTGCAGGTTCAGGTTAAATCCGGCCTCGGCGACCATCGCCTGCAGCACCTGGCCCACCTGCTGTGAGGTTGGGTTGTTCGGCACCAGCAGGTTGACGGTGAGCGGCGCGGTGACGCCTGCCGCTTTCAGCAGCGCTTTAGCCTTGTCGACGTCACGCGGCGGGACTGGCAGATTGACGTGATACGGGCTGACCGGGGAAAACGCCTGGTTTGCCGGGGTGTAAAGCCCTTCGAAGACCACCTGGTTCAACGCATCGCGGTCGATGGCCTGTGAAAACGCCTCGCGCACGCGGGCGTCCTTGAACGGATCGTTGGCCGGCACCTTGCCGTTGTTGATGTTGAAGGTGATGCCCTGATAGCCAAGGCCCGTCACCTTCGCCAGCGCCAGCTTGCTGTCGGCTTCGACGGTTTTAACGTCGCTTGCGGCGATGCCTTCGGTCAGGTCAAGATCGCCCGCGCGCAGGTTCGCGAGGCGCACGGAGGCATCCGGGATCGGCAGATAGATGATTTTGTCGAAGTGGTAGGCGCCTTTGTTCCAGTAGTTGTCGAAGCGGGTCAGCACGATGCGGTCCTGGGACACGCGGCTGTCAAATTTATACGGGCCGGAGCAGACCGGGTGGGCGGCAAAGTCAGGCTTTTTCGCCGCCTCCGGGGCCATCATCGCGCCCGCGCGGTCGGTGAGCTGCATCAGCAGCGCGGCATCGGGGGTCTTCAGGTGCAGCGCAATCTGCATCGGGCCGGTGACCTCGACCGATTCAACGGAAGAGATCTCGCTTTTACGCAGAGAGCCTTTTAAGGTCAGGGCGCGGTCGAGGTTGTATTTTGCGGCGGCGGCATCGAATTTCTCACCGTCGTGGAAGGTGACGCCTTCGCGCAGATTGAGCGTCAGGGTTTTACCGTCGTCACTCCACGCCCAGTCTTTAGCCAGGCCGGGGACGACCTTCAGATTTTCATCCACGTCCACCAGCCTGTCGCACAGGGAGGCAAAGACGAAGCGGCCATAGTAGGTGCGCGCCAGATGCGGGTCGAGCATGTCCGGGTCAGCGCCCAGGCCGATCCGCAGCACGCTTTCAGAATGGGCGGGCAGCGCCGCGCCAAGCAACATAACACTTCCCAGTACGGTCAAAAGAGAATTACGCATTGTCATTATCATGAGTTCCTTGAAGGAAGGGACGAGTGGGTGGCCGCGTGTTCAAACAGCGCGCGGCGGCGCAGAAAGGCGGCGGATGGCGGTGCGATCTGAATAATGCTGCGATCGCGGTTGATCTCCTGCCAGCGATGACAGGCAACCTGACGTCCACCGTCGAGCACCTGATTGATCGGCTCAACCTGGCGGCATTCATCGGTAACGTACGGGCAGCGGGTGTGGAAACGGCAGCCGGACGGCGGGCTGGCCGGGTTGGGCAGATCCCCCTGCAGCAGCGGCGCGTCGCGTTCAACGCCCGGTTGCATCTGCGGTGCCGAAGCGATCAATGCCTGCGTATAGGGGTGCAGCGGCGCGTCAAAAATCTCGTCGACGGTGGCAAGCTCGACGATTTGCCCGAGATACATGACCGCCACGCGGTCGCTCATATGGCGGATCACCGCCAGGCCGTGGGCGACAATCACCATCGTCAGCCCCAGCTGGTGCTTCAGGCTTTCCAGCAGGTTGACCACCTGCGCCTGAACGGAGACGTCCAGCGCGGACACCGGCTCATCGCCCAGCAGCAGCTTCGGTCCCGAGGCCAGCGCGCGCGCAATGCCGATACGCTGGCGCTGCCCGCCGGAAAACTCGTGCGGATAGCGCCCGGCCCAGGCGGCAGGCAGGCCAACGGTTTTGAGCAGCTCGGCAACGCGGTACTGGCGATCCGCTTTTTTCATGTTCTGATGCAGCCATAGCGGCTCCCCGACGATCTGCTCCACCGTCATGCGCGGGTTGAGCGAGGCGAAGGGATCCTGGAAGATAATCTGCAGCTCGCGCCGGAGCTGGTTCAGGCGGGCACCGGAGGCGTCGGTGATCTCTTCCCCCTGGTAAAACACGCGCCCTTCGCTGGCGGCCAGCAGGCGCAACAGCAGACGACCGAGGGTAGATTTCCCGGAGCCGGACTCGCCGACGATCGCCAGCGTTTCGCCCGGCATCACGGCAAGCGAAACGCGATCGACCGCGGTGACAAACCGTGCCGGGGTAAAGAGTTTTTTGGGGCCGGGGAAAAGTTTGCTGAGGTCACGGGCTTCAAGAATGGGCGTGGTCATGCGATTTCTCCCAGGGCAATGTGCTGTTCGAGCGGCACGCGGAAGCAGGCGACCTGATGGCCCGCGCCGAGCGCGGTGAGCTGCGGTTTTTCAGCATGGCAGCGCGACTGCGCAAACGGACAGCGGGTGGCAAAACGGCAGCCTTTCGGCATGGATTCCGGGAGCGGGACCGATCCGGGAATGGTGGAGAGCTGGCCCTTGCGTGCGCCAAGTGAAGGAATCGAGCCCATCAGGCCGATGGTGTACGGATGCTGCGGGTCGGCAAAGATGGCCTCCACGCTCCCCTGCTCCACCACCTGTCCGGCATACATCACCGCTACCTGCTGGGCGACTTCTGCTACGACGCCTAAATCGTGGGTGATCATCAGCACCGCCGTGCCGGTTTCCTCTTTTAAGGCGTTGAGCAAGGCGAGGATTTGCGCCTGGATGGTGACGTCGAGCGCAGTGGTGGGCTCGTCGGCAATCAGCAGTTTGGGATGGTTAATCAGCGCCATCGCAATCATCACCCGCTGGCGCATGCCGCCGGAAAGCTGGTGGGGATATGCTTTCAGGCGCATCTCTGCCGCCGGGATCTGTACCTTCTCGAGGATCTGCAGCGCGACCTTCATCGCCTCTGCGCGCGAGACGTTCTGGTGCCGCATAACCGCTTCGCTAAGCTGATCCCCCAGCGTAAACGCCGGATTGAGCGAGGTCATCGGCTCCTGGAAAATCATCGCCAGCTCGCTGCCGCGCAGGTCGGCATATTCCCGCGGCGAGAGCTTTCGCAGATCGTGGCGGCGAAACTGCATCTCGCCGCTGACAATCTGCGCGCTGGCGGGCAGTAACCCCATCAGCGCCAGTGAGGTGATACTTTTCCCGCAGCCGGACTCTCCCACCAGCGCCAGCGTTTCGCCCGCCCTGACGGTCAGCGAGATACCATCAAGCACGCTAGCCGGCGAGCCAGCAAACGTAACGTTGAGGTTTTGCACCCGCAATACGGGCGTGGCGTCCTTAAAGGGTATTGTCGTCATGGCGTGAAGTCGTCCTCAAGGTGGATCGCCTGAATCAGGGCGGTTTGCAGGCTGAGCAGGTGTTCGCGCATGGCGGCCGCGGCTTCATTAGGCTGGCGATGGATAATCGCAGACATGATCTTATGGTGGTGGTCGTTATAGCTGTCGACACGTTCGGGCGTGCGGGCTAATTCGCGCAGATGCTGCCAGCCCGGTTCACGCCGAACGGCATCAATGGCATCAAACAGGCCGAGCATCAGACGGTTGCCGGCCGCCTCGGCAATTGCCCGGTGAAAGGCGCTGTCCCAGAGTTCGTTGAGATCGCGGTCATCCGGGCTGACCTTGTCGATGCGTTCCAGCATGCGCTGCATGAGCGCGAGGTTTTCCCTGGTGGCACGCAGTGCCGCAAGCCGGGCTAAGCCGGGTTCGAGCTGTAGACGAGCTTCCATCACTTCCAGAAGGTTGGTCTGCTGAACCAATCCCTGAAGGGCCAGCGGTTCAACAGGTGCCGCCGGGCCAATAAAGGTCCCTTTGCCCTGCTTACGCCAGATGCGGCCCTCTTCTTCCAGCACGTCCAGCGCACGACGCACTTCACGTCGTCCTACGCCGAGAGTGTCCGACAGCTCACGTTCCGTGGGCAGCGGTATGCCTGGTGTTGACTCATGCTGGTTGATAAGCCCGCGCAGCTGCTCAAGCGCGGTGCTGGAATTTGCCAGAAACCGTGACGGTTTTTCCATATTGGTTCGCTCGCTTTCATCATTGCTTTATTTTTATTAACGATAAGTTATTGATATGGAATGAAGCTTATCGTGCTAATGATTAAGCAATAACCAAACCAATACGTAATTGGTTCGGCATATTTTTGGAAAGCAGGAGTTAACCAAATGATTCTGCGTGAATTATTTTTACAGAAAGAAACATCCTGAACGAGGTGCGAGGAGAGGATCGATGGAGAAATGCACAACCATAGTGCAAATAATGCACTACACCCGTGCAATTGTTAATAAATTGCACCATTCATATTAACTTTATGTTAACAATAAGTGAGAGAATGAGATTACAGAAGGCTGAAACGACGAAGGCCTGAATCATTTCTGATTCAGGCCTTCTGAATAGTGGCGGAACGGACGGGACTCGAACCCGCGACCCCCTGCGTGACAGGCAGGTATTCTAACCGACTGAACTACCGCTCCACTGTTCCCGTTTGGGGAACGAGGCGCATATTACGGTGCGCCTCCGATCTCGTCAACGCTTTTTCTCACGTTTTGAATCGTTTGCTGCAAAAATCGCCCAAACGATGATTTTACAGGCATTCAGGCGTTTTTTCAGGCGCGCCACATACAGCTGCCGCCCTTCTTCTGTACCAGATCAAGCCGGGATTCGTGGTTAAGAAGCTCTTCATCACTGGCTAAAACAACCCGCAAGCGACTGGCCTGACGAACAACACGCTGAATGCCCGCTTCGCCTTGCGTCTGCTGGGATTCATTTTCCATACTGAACTTCATTGACGTCTGCCCGCCGGTCATCGTCAGATAGACATCGGCCAGGATCTGGGCATCGAGCAACGCCCCGTGGAGCGTTCGCTTGGTGTTGTCTATCTCGTAGCGCGAGCAGAGTGCATCCAGGCTGTTACGCTTGCCGGGGAACATCTTCCTTGCCAGCGCCAGGCTGTCCGTCACCTTACAGAAGGTGTTCGTCTTCGGAATATCACGATTAAGCTTGCTGAATTCATAATCCATAAAGCCGATATCGAACGATGCGTTATGGATGACAAGCTCGGCGCCCTTGATATATTCCAGGAACTCGTCAGCGACATCCGCAAAAGTCGGCTTATCCAGCAAGAACTCATCGGCAATACCGTGAACGCCGAACGCTTCAGGATCCACCAGCCGATCGGGTTTAAGGTAGACGTGGAAGTTGTTCCCCGTAAGACGACGGTTCACCACTTCAACGGCGCCGATCTCGATGATCTTATGCCCTTCGTAGTGCGCGCCGATCTGGTTCATACCGGTGGTTTCGGTATCGAGGACAATCTGGCGAGTAATTGCAGTGCTCATAGCGGTCATTTATGTCAGACTTATCGTTTAACTGAACGTTTCGAATACAGGAAGTCTACCAGAGATGCGTAAACAGGTAGAAATTTTCACCGATGGATCTTGTCTCGGTAACCCAGGGCCCGGCGGCTACGGCGCGATTATGCGCTATCGCCAGCACGAAAAAACCTTTAGCGAAGGCTATTTTCTGACCACCAACAACCGGATGGAGTTGATGGCGGCCATCGTGGCGCTGGAGGCGTTAAAAGAACATTGTGACGTGGTGTTAAGCACCGACAGTCAGTACGTGCGTCAGGGGATCACCCAGTGGATCCATAACTGGAAAAAACGCGGCTGGAAAACCGCCGATAAGAAGCCGGTCAAGAACGTCGATCTCTGGAAACGTCTTGATGCTGCGCTGGGCCAGCACCAGATTAAGTGGGAGTGGGTTAAAGGCCACGCTGGCCACCCGGAAAACGAACGCTGCGACGAACTGGCGCGCGCTGCGGCATCCAATCCCGCACATGAAGATGCGGGCTATCAGCCCGACGCCTAATCGGTTTTTTTGTACTGCCGCGTGGCGCCGACGGTCTGGCGAATGGGCGTTTTCGACTTGCTCTGCTTCATAGGGTTAAGCGTAAGGGGAATAGTTCGCTTACGCGCAACGATAAACTGCAAACAGCCCAATGCGGGGAGATGGGTGCTCAGTACCACGCCCCCCTGCCGCGCCCAGGGCAGCACCTGAAAACCTCCGTAGCAGAGCACCTCAAAGTTCAGCAGCGAAAGCCAGTCGAGCTGGCGCATCATGGTGAACATCCGGCTGTTGTAAGGTGGAGTCCGGCGCAGCACCGGTACTAGCTTACGCAGGCCCATCAGGCTTAGCGGATTGAATCCGCTAAGTACCAGCCAGCCGTCATCAATCAACACGCGATCGGCTTCGCGAAGCAGACGATGCGGATCGCTGCACCAGGGTAGCGTATGTGCGAGCAAACACGCATCGACGGATTTTTCCGCAAACGGCAGATGCAGCGGGTCTGCCTTCACCTGAACCGGCGATCCGCCGAGAGAGACGTTAACCTGATGCGAGATAGCGCAGCTTTCGGTATTGATTTCCGCGCTGAGATTGCCAATCTTAAGCAGGTGAAAGCCATACATTTTCGTGAGCCAGGGCTTCAGCTGCTGTTCTAACGCTTCGCGATAGTATTCACCCCAGGGCAATTCCGCCCAACGTTCCGGTGCTGCGACAGTCTGAGGTATCCTTGCCGGTTTCATCAAAACACCCGCCACGCTCTAAGAGGTAATGTATGAATCTTATCAGTATTCCAGCGTTTCAGGACAATTACATCTGGGTTTTGGTTGACGACGATCGCCGATGCGTCATTGTCGATCCCGGAGAATCCGCCCCTGTTCTGCACGCCATAAAAGAGAACGGCTGGAAGCCAGAAGCCGTTTTGTTGACGCATCATCATAACGATCACACTGGCGGCGTGCCTGAACTGCGCGCCCATTTTCCGCATCTTGTGGTTTACGGACCGGCAGAAGCACAAGATAAGGGAATCACGCATGTAGTCGAAGAAGGCGAAAATATCCTCATACGCGAGTGGGAGTTTTCCGTATTTGCTACACCGGGTCACACTTTGGGACATCTGTGTTTCTACAGTAAGCCTTATCTTTTTTGCGGCGATACGCTGTTCTCCGGAGGCTGCGGAAGACTGTTTGAAGGTACGCCAGCTCAAATGTATCAGTCTTTACAAAAGATTAACGCGCTACCCGATGAGACGCTCGTTTGTTGCGCCCATGAGTATACATTAGGAAATATGAAGTTTGCCGTGAGCCTCTTACCCGAGGATCGAGCGATTCAGGATTATTATCACAAAGTGAAGGAGTTACGTGCAAAAAACCAAAAAACACTCCCCGTAATTCTGAAAAACGAGCGCCAAATTAATTTATTTTTACGAACAGATGATATTGATTTAATTAATAAAATTAACCAAGAAACAAATTTGCAACAACCAGAACAACGATTTGCATGGTTAAGGTCAAAGAAAGATAACTTCAGATAATTGCGGGTTGCCTTTTCAAAATTTCGCCGTTATCATCGCTCGTCTTTTAAGCAACTATTGACACACACATGAAGGCAAAAGCGATATTACTCGCCTCTGTCCTGCTTGTAGGTTGCCAGTCGCAAAACGGCAGCAACGTACAACAGCACGCACAGAGCCTTTCTGCGGCTGGTCAAGGGGAAGCAGGGAAGTTTGCAAGTTCGGCGCGATGGATGGACGATGGAACATCTTACGCGCAGGATCAAGACTTGTGGACCTCTATTGGCGACGAGCTAAAGATGGGAATTCCGGAAAATCCCCGGATTCGCGAACAGAAACAGAAGTATTTAAGTAATAAGAGCTATCTCCACGATGTAACGTTACGGGCAGAGCCGTATATGTACTGGATAGCCGGGCAAGTTAAGAAACGTAACATGCCTATGGAGCTGGTACTCCTACCCATAGTGGAGAGCGCTTTTGACCCACACGCGACGTCTGGCGCCAATGCCGCAGGCATTTGGCAGATCATTCCGAGCACCGGGCGAAACTATGGTCTGAAACAGACCCGCAACTATGATGCGCGTCGCGATGTTGTCGCTTCAACGACAGCCGCTCTCGACATGATGCAACGTCTGAACAAGATGTTTGACGGCGACTGGCTGTTAACTGTCGCAGCGTATAATAGTGGCGAAGGTCGTGTACTGAAGGCAATGAAAGCGAATAAAGCACGGGGTAAATCCACCGATTTTTGGTCGCTCTCACTGCCACAGGAAACAAAGATTTACGTACCGAAAATGCTGGCATTGAGCGATATTCTCAAGAACAGCAAGCGTTACGGTGTACAACTGCCAACACCAGACGAAAGTCGTGCACTGGCGCGTGTTCGCCTCAGCAATCCGGTTGATATTCAACAGGTTGCTGATATGACGGGTATGTCGGTAAGTAAATTGAAAACCTTTAATGCTGGCGTTAAAGGCTCAACTCTGGGGGCAAGTGGCCCGCAGTATGTAATGGTTCCGCAGAAACATGCCGAGCAGTTACGCGAGTCTTTAGCTTCTGGTGAAATCGCCGCCGTTCAGTCAACGCTGATCGCGGATGCATCATCAGTTAACAGCCGCAGCTATAAGGTTCGTTCAGGTGATACGCTTTCGGGCATTGCGTCACGTCTTGGCGTGAATGCGAAGGATCTGCAGCAGTGGAATAATCTGCGCAGCTCCGGCCTGAAAGTGGGTCAGACTCTGACGGTAGGTGCAGGTAGCAGCGCACAGCGTCTCGCCAGCAACAGCGATAGCATTACCTATCGCGTGCGCAAGGGCGATTCACTGTCCAGTATCGCAAAACGACACGGCGTGAACATCAAGGATGTGATGCGCTGGAACAATGATACTGACAACCTGAAACCAGGCGACCAGTTGACGCTGTTTGTGAAGAACAGCGCGACGCCAGACTCCTGATAACACGATCGAAAGATAAAAAGGCACCGATTCCCCTCGGTGCCTTTTTTGTTTATCCCGCTTTTTGCGCTTCGGCCATGATGGTATCGCTGGTAAACGATCCATCTTCCTGCAGTTCAAAGTACGCTTTTACCTCCGCAGACGCACTCTCCTGATAGAGCCTGATCGCCTGGCTTAATGCTTCCGGGGTGCGCATACGCGCGATCCAGGAGCTGAACTCCAGCGGTAAGCGGTCTGTAATCAACGCGCGCGCGATCAGCCCCGCTTCAGTGATAAGCGACAACCACTCTCCGCTGGCGTAGTTTTGCACATGCGAGGTATCGCGCAGCGCTTCTACCGTCTGCAGCCAGATATTGCGCACCGGGTGTCCGGGAGACATCACATCCATAATGATGAAGGTGCCGCCCGGCTTCAGAACACGTTTGACCTCGCGCAATGCCTGGCCGACATCGTGCCAGTGGTGCGCGGAGTAACGGCTGATAACCACCTCAAACGACTCATCATCGAACGGTAAGGATTCGGCATAGCCCTGTTGCGTATCGATGTTGTCCAGTCCCTTCGCTTTCGCCGCACCGGCAACAACGTCCAGCATCTGGCTGGATAAGTCATACGCGGTAACGTGAGCGACCTGCTGCGCAGCCGTAAAGCTGGCATGCCCTGCCCCGCAGCCTAAATCCAGCACGTGCGCCTGCGGGAACGCCGCCAGACGTTCACCGAGACGCACCAGATCGCGGCCAGAAGCATGCACGGCGCTGCTCAGATAGGCACTTGCCTGAGAACCAAACTGTTTTTCTACATTGTCATGATGGGAGCGTGTTGTTGTCATCGTACTGTCCTTTGTGAGTGAAAAATAAAGGGCAGCACCCGCGCAGGCCTGCCCCACGGCAGACCTGACACACCATTATTTATCAGGTTTGCCGGGACTGAATTCGACTAGTAGAGGGTTATGATCCGAGGCGCGCGTCACCAGAACCGAGGCATCGTGCACGCTCAAACCACGATAGAAGACAAAATCGAGAGGACGACCAAAGGCTTTTTTGCGCTGGTCATCGCTAAAACGAACTTCACGCAGCGACATTTCGCGCGCAAAGCGATACAGCGCATTCATGCGCGGACGGCTCCAGGCATTGAAATCGCCGGCCATAATGACGGGCCCGCTGTGATGGGCAATCTGATCGCCGATCGGAAGTAACTGCTTACTGTAAACATCCACGCCCAGACTGAAATTTACCGCATGGATATTCACAACCATCAGCATTCGGGTATCCGGCAGCGGATAGACCGTCACCAGCGCCGATTTTGCCAGACGCAGGATAGGTTCACGTTCGCGCAGTGGACAGCAATAGACCGGATGTGCTGCTGAAAGCGTCATCACACCTGAGGGGTGTTGCGGCAGGACAAACGCAGGCACCTGGTCGGCGGCAAGATAGTTCGTGGTGGCAAACCGTACAAGCTCAGGAGTAGTTTGCGCCTCCTGAAGCAGAACCAGGTGGGCATCTTTTCCAAAGTTCTTGAGTACCGATAACCATTCGGCACGCTGCTGCTTAAAGATATTCCACACCAGTACACGGATTTTTTCATCGCTGCTTAACGGCGTGCCGGCGGGTAATGCCTGGCTTATGCTCGCAAATGACCCCGGAGGCAAGATCCTCTCCGCGGGCATTCCGGCAACATAACGCATGGCATAGGTATTTTTTCGCACTTTTGGAAACAGCCTCTGTAACATGAACCAGCTCGGAAAACGGACTGGTTCTAATGTTATAGGGACTTTAGGTCACACTTTCAACGCAATTTCTGAGAAACCGCTTTCCAGTTTTGTAAGCAAGCGCTTACTGATGTTAACCCAGCGCGACGCGGGCGGGTTTATCAAGACGTCCGCTCAGACCAATCAACAGGAAAGCGACCAGGACAATCACCGCGCCAATCCATGGCGTCTGGGTTAATCCGAAATGTTCGACGGTTTGCCCACCAATGATGGAGCCCAGCGCGATACCAATATTAAAAGCGGCAATATTCAGGCCGGACGCCACATCCACCGCATTGGGCGTATAAAGCTCGGCTTTTTGTACAACGTAGACCTGAAGCCCGGGCACATTACCAAAGGCAAAGATCCCCATAACCAGCACGGTGACCAGCGCGGCGTAATGTACCGAAGCCGTGAACTGGAAAATCATCAGCAGAACAACCAGGGCAGCGAAGATGAATTTCAGTGCCGGTACTGCACCATGCTTATCCGCAAGCTTGCCGCCCCAGATATTGCCAATGGCAACGGAAATACCGTATCCCAGCAAAATCCAACTCACGGCATTGGGTGAGAAGCCCGCCAGGTCCTGCATCATCGGCGCCAGGAAGGTAAAGGCGGTGAATACGCCACCATAGCCCAGCGCAGTTACCGCGTAAATAATCAGCAAACGCGGATGCGTGAGCACCTTCAGCTGATCGCGCAGGCTGGCGCTTGCCCGGCCTGGAATATTCGACGGTACCAGCAGCAGGCTGGTCACCAGAGCGATGACGCCCAGCAAGGAGACGGCCAGAAACGTTTCACGCCAGCCGAAGTGTTGTCCGATAAACGTTCCCAGAGGTACGCCCGTAACGAGTGCGACGGTCAACCCACCAAACATGATCGCAATAGCTGAAGCCGCTTTCTCTTTGGGCACCAGGCTTGTTGCTATAGTGGAACCAATCGAGAAGAACACGCCGTGTGCAAGGCCGGTCAACAGACGGGCAATCACCAGCGTGGTGTAGTCCGGCGCCTGCCAGGCCAGAACGTTGCCGGCGGTGAACAGCACCATCAGCGCGACTAGCAGCTGCTTACGCGGAAAACGTCCGGTCAGGGCCGTCAGCACTGGCGCACCGACGGCGACGCCCAGGGCGTAGATTGATACCAGCAACCCCGCAGAGGGCAACGAGATCGCAAGCTGGTTAGCAATAGTGGGAACCAGGCCCACGATAACAAATTCGGTCGTGCCAATTGCAAAGGCACTGATCGTCAGGGCAAGTAGCGCCAGTGGCATAAAATACTCCGTATCATCAGGATTAAGATGACAGGCAGTATGCGCCAGTGCTTAAATAACAAAAATGGTCAAAATCTCAATAGAATTTTGCAGGTGGTGCAAAAATGAAAGCAACATCGGAAGAGCTGACAATCTTTGTCGCCGTCGTTGAAAGCGGCAGCTTTAGCCGCGCGGCCGAACAGCTGGGACAGGCTAATTCGGCCATCAGCCGTTCGGTAAAAAAACTGGAGATGAAGCTTGGAGTGAGTCTGCTCAACCGAACGACGCGGCAGCTGAGCCTGACGGAAGAAGGAGAGCGTTACTTCCGCCGCGTGCAGTCGGTATTGCAGGAGATGGCTGCAGCGGAGACGGAGATTATGGAGACCCGCAGCACGCCGCGTGGATTGCTGCGCATTGATGCGGCCACGCCGGTGGTGCTTCACTTTCTGATGCCGCTGATCAAGCCTTTCCGCGAACGCTATCCGGAGATGACGCTTTCTCTGGTCTCCTCAGAGACGTTTATCAACCTCATCGAGCGGAAAGTGGATGTGGCGATCCGGGCGGGAACCCTGACAGATTCAAGTTTGCGTGCCCGCCCTTTGTTTGCCAGCTACCGCAAAATTATCGCATCACCAGAGTATATTGCCGAACATGGTAAACCGGAGACGGTTGAAGAACTGAAGCAGCATCTGTGCCTGGGCTTTACTGAGCCGGTGTCGCTGAACACCTGGCCTGTTGCCTGTCACGATGGTCAACTTTATGAAATTACCTGCGGATTATCGTCTAACAGCGGGGAGACGCTCAAACAGCTGTGCCTGGAAGGGAACGGGATCGCCTGTTTATCAGACTATATGATTGATAAGGAGATAGCGCGGGGTGAACTGGTGGAGCTGATGGCCGACAAACGTCTGCCGGTCGAAATGCCCTTTAGCGCAGTGTATTACAGTGACAGAGCGGTAAGCACGCGCATTCGCGCCTTTATTGACTTCCTGAGTGAACATATAAAAACAGCTCCAGGAGGAGCTGTGTGAGGGTTCAGGTTACAGAGGGTGGGTCAAACTTAATCCCAGTCAGGAGCTAAACCTTCCGGGCTTACCAGGCGATCGTTACACTCCAGTGCTGCGATCGCTTTTTTATCGTCAGCATCCAGATGAAGATTCGCTGCTAACAGGTTGCTGGCCAGGTTTTCACGCTTAGTTGATGATGGGATCACTGCATAACCTTCACCCATTGCCCATGCCAGAATCACCTGCGCAGCAGTGGCGTTTTGTTTCTCTGCGATACGTCTAATCACTTCATCTTTCAGCGCTTTACCGTAGGCCAGCGTCATGTATGAGGTGATGTGGATCCCGTGCTGTTTTGCCCAGTCCACGACTTTGCGGTTTTGCAGGTATGGAGACAGCTCAATCTGGTTGGTCGCAATATTTTCTGCGCCAACAGCGGCAATGGCTTTTACCATCAGCGGAATGGTGAAGTTGGAGATCCCAATTTCGCGGGTTAGGCCCTGCTTTTTCGCTTCCAGCAGCGCCTGCATGAACTCTTCTACTGAGACGGCATCATTCGGTGATGGCCAGTGGATCAGCGTCAGATCTACGTAGTCAGTACGCAGTTTTTTCAGGCTCTCTTTCAGGCTAGGGATCAACTTATCTTTGCTGAGATTCTCAATCCAGATTTTCGTGGTGATATACAGTTCATTACGCGGCACACCACTCTCTTCGAGAGCTTGTCCAACGGCAGCTTCATTTTCATAGATCTGTGCCGTATCAACTGCACGATAACCCAGTTCGAGTGCGGTTTTAACCGATGCGATAACAACGTCGTCTTTCAGGCGGAAAGTGCCCAGACCAAATGCAGGGAGAGTCATACTATTCCTCAATCATTATGTTCGTAAACTGAGGAAGATTATCGCTGGCGTTGTTATAGAGAAAAAGAGCGCAAAACGCAGAGGATTTTTGCTAATTTCGCAATAATTAAACGACAGATAAGAAAAAAGCCCTGAGCGTGAACTCAGGGCTTTTAATAAGTGGCGGAACGGACGGGACTCGAACCCGCGACCCCCTGCGTGACAGGCAGGTATTCTAACCGACTGAACTACCGCTCCACCGAAGACTGCTGTAACCACCGGATTTATGCACCGGCTTACTACTTAATTTGATGCCTGGCAGTTCCCTACTCTCACATGGGGAGACCCCACACTACCATCGGCGCTACGGCGTTTCACTTCTGAGTTCGGCATGGGGTCAGGTGGGACCACCGCGCTAAAGCCGCCAGGCAAATTCTGTTAAATCTGTATCAGGCTGAAATTTGAATGTTCTGTCTCTTCGCCGAAACAGCTTCGGCGTTGTAAGGTTAAGCCTCACGGTTCATTAGTATCGGTTAGCTCAACGCATCGCTGCGCTTACACACCCGACCTATCAACGTCGTCGTCTTCAACGTTCCTTCAGGACCCTTAAAGGGTCAGGGAGAACTCATCTCGGGGCAAGTTTCGTGCTTAGATGCTTTCAGCACTTATCTTTTCCGCATTTAGCTACCGGGCAGTGCCATTGGCATGACAACCCGAACACCAGTGATGCGTCCACTCCGGTCCTCTCGTACTAGGAGCAGCCCCCCTCAATTCTCCAGCGCCCACGGCAGATAGGGACCGAACTGTCTCACGACGTTCTAAACCCAGCTCGCGTACCACTTTAAATGGCGAACAGCCATACCCTTGGGACCTACTTCAGCCCCAGGATGTGATGAGCCGACATCGAGGTGCCAAACACCGCCGTCGATATGAACTCTTGGGCGGTATCAGCCTGTTATCCCCGGAGTACCTTTTATCCGTTGAGCGATGGCCCTTCCATTCAGAACCACCGGATCACTATGACCTGCTTTCGCACCTGCTCGAGCCGTCACTCTCGCAGTCAAGCTAGCTTATGCCATTGCACTAACCTCCTGATGTCCGACCAGGATTAGCTAACCTTCGTGCTCCTCCGTTACTCTTTGGGAGGAGACCGCCCCAGTCAAACTACCCACCAGACACTGTCCGCAACCCGGATTACGGGTCTACGTTAGAACACCAGCCATTAAAGGGTGGTATTTCAAGGACGGCTCCACGCAGACTGGCGTCCACGCTTCAAAGCCTCCCACCTATCCTACACATCAAGGACCAGTGTTCAGTGTCAAGCTATAGTAAAGGTTCACGGGGTCTTTCCGTCTTGCCGCGGGTACACTGCATCTTCACAGCGAGTTCAATTTCACTGAGTCTCGGGTGGAGACAGCCTGGCCATCATTACGCCATTCGTGCAGGTCGGAACTTACCCGACAAGGAATTTCGCTACCTTAGGACCGTTATAGTTACGGCCGCCGTTTACCGGGGCTTCGATCAAGAGCTTCGCGTTGCCGCTAACCCCATCAATTAACCTTCCGGCACCGGGCAGGCGTCACACCGTATACGTCCACTTTCGTGTTTGCACAGTGCTGTGTTTTTAATAAACAGTTGCAGCCAGCTGGTATCTTCGACTGATTTCAGCTCCACCCGCAGGGGCTTCACCTACATATCAGCGTGCCTTCTCCCGAAGTTACGGCACCATTTTGCCTAGTTCCTTCACCCGAGTTCTCTCAAGCGCCTTGGTATTCTCTACCTGACCACCTGTGTCGGTTTGGGGTACGATTTCGTGTTACCTGATGCTTAGAGGCTTTTCCTGGAAGCAGGGCATTTGTTACTTCAGCACCGTAGTGCCTCGTCATCACACCTCAGCGTTAAAAGGTACCGGATTTACCTGGAACCTCCGCCTACATGCTTAAACCGGGACAACCGTCGCCCGGCTAACATAGCCTTCTCCGTCCCCCCTTCGCAGTAACACCAAGTACAGGAATATTAACCTGTTTCCCATCGACTACGCCTTTCGGCCTCGCCTTAGGGGTCGACTCACCCTGCCCCGATTAACGTTGGACAGGAACCCTTGGTCTTCCGGCGAGCGGGCTTTTCACCCGCTTTATCGTTACTTATGTCAGCATTCGCACTTCTGATACCTCCAGCATGCCTCACAGCACACCTTCAACGGCTTACAGAACGCTCCCCTACCCAACAACGCATACGCGTCGCTGCCGCAGCTTCGGTGCATGGTTTAGCCCCGTTACATCTTCCGCGCAGGCCGACTCGACCAGTGAGCTATTACGCTTTCTTTAAATGATGGCTGCTTCTAAGCCAACATCCTGGCTGTCTGTGCCTTCCCACATCGTTTCCCACTTAACCATGACTTTGGGACCTTAGCTGGCGGTCTGGGTTGTTTCCCTCTTCACGACGGACGTTAGCACCCGCCGTGTGTCTCCCGTGATAACATTCTTCGGTATTCGTAGTTTGCATCGGGTTGGTAAGCCGGGATGGCCCCCTAGCCGAAACAGTGCTCTACCCCCGAAGATGAGTTCACGAGGCGCTACCTAAATAGCTTTCGGGGAGAACCAGCTATCTCCCGGTTTGATTGGCCTTTCACCCCCAGCCACAAGTCATCCGCTAATTTTTCAACATTAGTCGGTTCGGTCCTCCAGTTAGTGTTACCCAACCTTCAACCTGCCCATGGCTAGATCACCGGGTTTCGGGTCTATACCCTGCAACTTAACGCCCAGTTAAGACTCGGTTTCCCTTCGGCTCCCCTATACGGTTAACCTTGCTACAGAATATAAGTCGCTGACCCATTATACAAAAGGTACGCAGTCACACCACAAGGGTGCTCCCACTGCTTGTACGTACACGGTTTCAGGTTCTTTTTCACTCCCCTCGCCGGGGTTCTTTTCGCCTTTCCCTCACGGTACTGGTTCACTATCGGTCAGTCAGGAGTATTTAGCCTTGGAGGATGGTCCCCCCATATTCAGACAGGATACCACGTGTCCCGCCCTACTCTTCGAGTTCACAACCTGTGTGCTTTCGTGTACGGGACTGTCACCCTGTACCGTGCGACTTTCCAGACGCTTCCACTAACACACAAGCTGATTCAGACTCTGGGCTGCTCCCCGTTCGCTCGCCGCTACTGGGGGAATCTCGGTTGATTTCTTTTCCTCGGGGTACTTAGATGTTTCAGTTCCCCCGGTTCGCCTCGTTAACCTATGTATTCAGTTAACGATAGTGCAACGAATTGCACTGGGTTTCCCCATTCGGACATCGCCGGGTCAAAGGTTCATATCACCTCGCCGGCGCTTTTCGCAGATTAGCACGTCCTTCATCGCCTCTGACTGCCAGGGCATCCACCGTGTACGCTTAGTCGCTTAACCTCACAACCCGAAGATGTTTCACTTCTGATTGCGAAAATTTGAGAGACTCGAACACACCATTAAGATGTGTCGTTTCAATTTTCAGCTTGATCCAGATTTTTAAAGAGCAAAACTTCGCAGTGCACCTTTTCAGGTTCACTCTGAAGTTTTCTTGGGTTCGCAGTAAAAGATGGTGGAGCTATGCGGGATCGAACCGCAGACCTCCTGCGTGCAAAGCAGGCGCTCTCCCAGCTGAGCTATAGCCCCATCGTTTATAATCTCTGTACCGCTCATCCTTTAAAAGGAGTTTGGTAGGCCTGAGTGGACTTGAACCACCGACCTCACCCTTATCAGGGGTGCGCTCTAACCACCTGAGCTACAAGCCTGCAGAGATTTTTACTGCAGTTTTTCATCAGACAATCTGTGTGAGCACTACAAAGGCAGGTTCTTTAAGGTAAGGAGGTGATCCAACCGCAGGTTCCCCTACGGTTACCTTGTTACGACTTCACCCCAGTCATGAATCACAAAGTGGTAAGCGCCCTCCCGAAGGTTAAGCTACCTACTTCTTTTGCAACCCACTCCCATGGTGTGACGGGCGGTGTGTACAAGGCCCGGGAACGTATTCACCGTAGCATTCTGATCTACGATTACTAGCGATTCCGACTTCATGGAGTCGAGTTGCAGACTCCAATCCGGACTACGACGCACTTTATGAGGTCCGCTTGCTCTCGCGAGGTCGCTTCTCTTTGTATGCGCCATTGTAGCACGTGTGTAGCCCTACTCGTAAGGGCCATGATGACTTGACGTCATCCCCACCTTCCTCCAGTTTATCACTGGCAGTCTCCTTTGAGTTCCCGGCCTAACCGCTGGCAACAAAGGATAAGGGTTGCGCTCGTTGCGGGACTTAACCCAACATTTCACAACACGAGCTGACGACAGCCATGCAGCACCTGTCTCAGAGTTCCCGAAGGCACCAAAGCATCTCTGCTAAGTTCTCTGGATGTCAAGAGTAGGTAAGGTTCTTCGCGTTGCATCGAATTAAACCACATGCTCCACCGCTTGTGCGGGCCCCCGTCAATTCATTTGAGTTTTAACCTTGCGGCCGTACTCCCCAGGCGGTCGACTTAACGCGTTAGCTCCGGAAGCCACGCCTCAAGGGCACAACCTCCAAGTCGACATCGTTTACGGCGTGGACTACCAGGGTATCTAATCCTGTTTGCTCCCCACGCTTTCGCACCTGAGCGTCAGTCTTTGTCCAGGGGGCCGCCTTCGCCACCGGTATTCCTCCAGATCTCTACGCATTTCACCGCTACACCTGGAATTCTACCCCCCTCTACAAGACTCTAGCCTGCCAGTTTCGAATGCAGTTCCCAGGTTGAGCCCGGGGATTTCACATCCGACTTGACAGACCGCCTGCGTGCGCTTTACGCCCAGTAATTCCGATTAACGCTTGCACCCTCCGTATTACCGCGGCTGCTGGCACGGAGTTAGCCGGTGCTTCTTCTGCGGGTAACGTCAATTGCTGAGGTTATTAACCTCAGCACCTTCCTCCCCGCTGAAAGTACTTTACAACCCGAAGGCCTTCTTCATACACGCGGCATGGCTGCATCAGGCTTGCGCCCATTGTGCAATATTCCCCACTGCTGCCTCCCGTAGGAGTCTGGACCGTGTCTCAGTTCCAGTGTGGCTGGTCATCCTCTCAGACCAGCTAGGGATCGTCGCCTAGGTGAGCCGTTACCCCACCTACTAGCTAATCCCATCTGGGCACATCTGATGGCAAGAGGCCCGAAGGTCCCCCTCTTTGGTCTTGCGACGTTATGCGGTATTAGCTACCGTTTCCAGTAGTTATCCCCCTCCATCAGGCAGTTTCCCAGACATTACTCACCCGTCCGCCGCTCGTCACCCGGGAGCAAGCTCCCTGTGCTACCGCTCGACTTGCATGTGTTAGGCCTGCCGCCAGCGTTCAATCTGAGCCATGATCAAACTCTTCAATTTAAGTTTGATGCTCGTGAATTAAACTTCGTAATGAATTACGCATGTTCACTCAGAGACTTGGTATTCATTTATTGTCCGGAGACATTAAGAATCCATGTCACTTTGAGTGCCCACACAGATTGTCTGATAAATTGTTAAAGAGCAGTGCAACGCGGCTTTCGCTCATCGTTGCGAGGTGGCGTATATTACGCTTTCCTCTTTCAGAGTCAACCCGTTATTTCAGGATTTTTTCTCTTCAACCGACCGGGCTGTTTGTGAAGTGATTCACATCCGCCGTGTCGATGGAGGCGCATTATAGGGGGCCGCCGAGGAATGACAAGCGGAAAAATGCATTTTTATTTCAACCGCTCACCTTTTCACCAAAAAGGCTATTTTTGGTGCTTTTTAATCTCTTTTGGCAGGTCGGCCAGGCTATTAATTACCCAATCCGCTGCATTTTCTGCTTCTGGCGTCACTGGCTTGCCGGTGCGTACTAATATTTTGGTTCCTACACCCGCTGCCGCTGCTGCCTGCATATCTTCCAGTTTATCGCCCACCATATAAGAAGCAGACATATCAATGTGCAGGAACTCCTGTGCAGAGATGAACATCCCCGGATGCGGCTTACGGCAGTCACAGGTCTGGCGATACGCTTCTACCGTTCCCTGCGGGTGGTGCGGACAATAGTAGATGCCGTCGAGATCCACGCCTCGGTCGGCCAGCGACCAGTCCATCCATTCCGTCAGCGTTTCGAACTGCGCTTCGGTGAATTTACCGCGTGCAATACCGGACTGGTTCGTTACCACCACCAGCGCATAGCCCATCTCTTTCAGCTGGCGCATGGCATCTATTACGCCCTCGATAAACTCGAACTCATCAATCTCATGGACATAACCGTGATCCACATTAATAGTGCCGTCACGATCGAGAAAAATTGCGGGTACTGATTTTGCCACCGGTTTGCTCCTGAAAAAGGCATGTTCGACTAGTATCTCATGAATCGCAGCGCAATAAAGTGCTCATCGTACAGAGTTGGATTGATTTAGACGTCTGGATGCCTTAACATCCGTTTTGTTTACGGTCATCACCCGTATCTGGCAGAAGAAAATGCCACGGCTAACTTACATACGATAAAAATAATCTAATGATTAAACTTTCCAATATCACCAAAGTGTTCCAGCAGGGGAACCGAACCATTCAGGCACTGAACAACGTCAGCCTGCATGTTCCTGCTGGTCAAATTTATGGCGTCATTGGCGCATCGGGTGCAGGTAAAAGCACGCTGATTCGTTGTGTTAACCTGCTTGAGCGCCCAACCCAGGGCAGCGTAGAAGTTGGCGGCCAGGAACTTACCGCCCTCTCAGAGAAAGAACTCACCAAAGCGCGTCGTCAGATTGGCATGATCTTCCAGCACTTTAACCTGCTGGCTTCCCGCACCGTGTTCGGCAACGTTGCCCTGCCGCTTGAGCTGGATAACACGCCGAAAGAAGAAGTGAAGCGTCGCGTTACCGAGCTGCTCGACCTCGTGGGTCTGGGCGACAAACATGATAGCTACCCGGCAAATCTGTCCGGTGGGCAAAAACAGCGTGTGGCCATTGCCCGCGCGCTGGCAAGCAACCCTAAGGTACTTCTGTGTGATGAAGCCACCAGCGCACTGGATCCGGCAACCACGCGTTCGATTCTGGAACTGCTGAAAGACATTAACCGTCGCCTGGGCCTGACGATCCTCCTTATTACACATGAGATGGACGTGGTGAAACGCATCTGCGACTGCGTGGCGGTCATCAGCAACGGTGAACTGATCGAGCAGGACACGGTAAGTGAAGTGTTTTCGCATCCGAAGACGCCTCTGGCACAGCAGTTCATCCAGTCCACGCTACATCTGGATATTCCGGAAGATTATCTGGAGCGTTTGAAAACCGAACCCGCAGCAGACAGCGTCCCGATGCTGCGCATGGAGTTCACCGGTCAGTCCGTTGACGCTCCCCTGCTTTCCGAAACCGCGCGTCGCTTTAACGTGAACAACAACATCATCAGCGCGCAGATGGATTACGCCGGCGGCGTGAAGTTCGGCATCATGCTGACAGAAATGCACGGCACACAAGAAGAAACCCAGGCCGCGATTGCCTGGCTGCAAGAACACCATGTAAAAGTAGAGGTACTGGGTTATGTCTGAGCCGATGATGTGGCTGCTGGTTCGCGGCGTTTGGGAAACGCTGGCAATGACCTTTGTCTCTGGCTTCTTTGGTTTTGTGATTGGCCTGCCGGTCGGCGTATTGCTGTACGTGACGCGTCCGGGGCAAATCATTGAGAACGCGAAACTGTACCGTACGCTCTCCGCGCTGGTGAATATCTTCCGTTCTATCCCGTTCATTATTCTGCTGGTGTGGATGATTCCATTTACCCGCGTGATCGTCGGAACGTCTATCGGCCTGCAGGCAGCTATCGTTCCGCTGACCGTTGGCGCTGCGCCGTTTATTGCCCGTATGGTGGAAAACGCCCTGCTGGAGATCCCAACCGGTTTGATCGAAGCATCACGCGCGATGGGCGCAACGCCGATGCAGATCGTCCGCAAGGTTCTGCTGCCTGAGGCGCTGCCTGGGCTAGTGAATGCGGCAACTATTACGCTTATCACCCTGGTCGGTTATTCCGCGATGGGCGGTGCCGTTGGTGCCGGCGGTTTAGGTCAAATTGGTTACCAGTACGGCTATATTGGATATAACGCTACCGTGATGAATACCGTTCTGGTATTGCTGGTTGTTCTGGTTTACTTAATCCAGTTCTCTGGCGATCGCATCGTCCGGGCTGTTACGCATAAATAACGTTACACACAACACAAACTCTACGAGTTAAGGATAAAACATGGCGTTTAAATTAAAGACCTTCGCAGCAGTAGGCGCGCTGATCGGCTCTCTGGCACTGGTGGGTTGCGGTCAGGACGAAAAGGATCCAAACCACATTAAAGTGGGCGTTATCGTGGGTGCAGAACAGCAGGTTGCTGAAGTTGCTCAGAAAGTGGCAAAAGAGAAGTATGGCCTGGACGTGGAGCTGGTGACCTTCAACGATTACGTTCTGCCGAACGAAGCGCTGAGCAAAGGCGATATCGACGCGAACGCCTTCCAGCATAAGCCATACCTGGACCAGCAGATCAAAGATCGTGGCTATAAACTGATGGGTGTGGGTAACACCTTCGTTTATCCGATTGCCGGTTACTCTAAGAAAATTAAATCACTGGACGAACTGCAGCCAGGCTCTCAGGTTGCCGTGCCTAACGACCCGACTAACCTTGGTCGTTCCCTGCTGCTGCTGCAGAAAGTGGGCCTGATCAAACTGAAAGACGGTGTTGGCCTGCTGCCAACCGTTCTGGACGTCACCGAAAACCCGAAAAATCTGAAAATTGTTGAACTGGAAGCACCGCAGCTGCCACGTTCCCTGGACGATGCGCAGATTGCCCTGGCCGTTATCAACACCACGTACGCCAGCCAGATTGGCCTGACGCCAGCCAAAGACGGTATCTTCGTTGAAGATAAAGACTCCCCGTACGTTAACCTGATCGTGACTCGCGAAGACAACAAGGACGCGGAAAACGTGAAGAAATTCGTTCAGGCCTATCAGTCAGATGAAGTTTACCAGGAAGCCAACAAAGTGTTTAACGGCGGCGCTGTTAAAGGCTGGTAATCTCACCTCAGTGTAATATCATCAGGACGGGCTTATGCCCGTCTTGTCATTTGTGCAGTCAACTGATTCAATATCTGACGTTTTGATTATCCATTGAGGAAATATTATGCGTGCTTTACCGATCTGTCTTTTAGCACTCATGCTGAGCGGCTGTTCTATGCTAAGCAGATCTCCCGTTGAACCTGTTCAAAGCACGGCAACCCCGCCAAAGACCGAGCCTGCGAAACCGAAAGTGGTTCGCCCTGCGCCGGTTCGTATTATCACGAAAGCGGACGAACTCGTCGGTAAACCGTTCCGTGAACTGGGCGAAGTGAGCGGCGAATCCTGTCAGGCGACCAATCAGGACTCACCACCGAATATTCCGACAGCGCGTAAACGTATGCAGATTAATGCCGCAAAAATGAAAGCCAACGCGGTTCTGCTGCACAGCTGCGAAGTCACCAGCGGCACGCCGGGCTGCTATCGTCAGGCGGTTTGCATCGGTTCTGCGCTGAACATCACGGCGAAATGAGTGCATTTCAGTTCGAGCAGATAGGCGTTATCCACTCTCCTTATAAAGAGAAGTTCGCCGTCCCCCGCCAGCCCGGTCTGGTCACCAGCGGAAGCGGTGAGCTACACCTGATTGCGCCTTACAATCAGGCCGATGCGGTACGCGGGCTCGAGGCTTTCAGCCATTTATGGGTGGTGTTCGTGTTTCACCAGACGATGGAAGGCGGCTGGCGTCCTACCGTGCGTCCTCCTCGTCTTGGCGGAAATGCGAGAATGGGCGTGTTTGCGACTCGCTCGACCTTTCGCCCAAACCCGGTTGGAATGTCGCTGGTTGAACTGAAAGGCATACGCTGCCAGAAAGATCGGGTGATCCTGGAGTTAGGTAGCCTGGACCTGGTAGACGGCACGCCGGTTATCGACATCAAACCCTATTTGCCCTTCGCCGAAGCGCTCCCGGACGCGCGTGCAAGCTATGCTCAGGACGCGCCGCAGGCGGACATGCCTGTTTATTTTACGCCAGAGATAACCGCGCAGCTCGGTCAGCTGGAGAAACGCTATCCTCGCTTACGGGATTTCATCACTGAAGTTCTGGCACAGGACCCGCGTCCGGCCTACCGTAAAGAAGAGGAAGAAGGAAAAACGTACGCCGTCTGGCTGCTTGATTTCAACGTTCGCTGGCGCGTCACCGGGGCAGGTTTTGAAGTGTTTGCCCTTGAACCCAGGTAATTTTGTTCTCCTCTCTTTTGGCATCTTTGCCACACTGGTAAACTAAACCACTTTTTTTGTGTCAGGCTGGTATTTCAGCCTGTTCCAATCGTCGAAATGGAACCGTAACAACATGCGTACTAGCCAATATCTGCTCTCCACTCTGAAGGAGACGCCTGCCGACGCCGAAGTGATCAGCCATCAGCTGATGCTGCGCGCCGGGATGATCCGCAAGCTGGCCTCCGGGTTATATACCTGGCTGCCGACCGGCGTGCGCGTCCTGAAAAAAGTCGAAAACATCGTGCGTGAAGAGATGAACAACGCCGGTGCTATCGAGGTGTCCATGCCTGTGGTTCAGCCCGCTGACCTGTGGCAGGAGAGCGGTCGTTGGGAGCAATATGGTCCTGAACTGCTGCGCTTTGTCGATCGCGGCGAGCGTCCTTTCGTTCTCGGCCCAACGCATGAAGAAGTCATTACCGACCTGATTCGTAACGAGCTGAGCTCTTACAAACAGCTGCCGCTGAACTTCTTCCAGATCCAGACCAAGTTCCGTGACGAAGTTCGCCCACGTTTCGGCGTCATGCGCTCTCGCGAATTCCTGATGAAAGATGCTTACTCTTTCCATACCTCTCAGGAATCACTGCAAGAGACTTACGACGCAATGTACGCGGCGTACAGCAAGATCTTCTCCCGCATGGGTCTGGATTTCCGCGCTGTGCAGGCTGATACCGGCTCCATCGGCGGTAGCGCATCCCATGAGTTCCAGGTACTGGCGCAGAGCGGTGAAGACGATGTGATCTTCTCTGACTCTTCAGACTACGCGGCGAACATCGAATTTGCAGAAGCGCTGGCGCCAAAAGAACCGCGCGGCGCGGCAACGCAAGAGATGACGCTGGTTGATACGCCAAACGCGAAAACCATCGCCGAGCTGGTTGAACAGTTCAGTCTGCCAGTCGAAAAAACCGTGAAAACCCTGCTGGTGAAATCCACCGAAGGTAGCGCTTATCCGCTGGTTGCCCTGCTGGTGCGTGGCGATCATGAGCTGAACGAAGTGAAAGCCGAGAAGCTGCCGCAGGTAGCCAGCCCGCTGACCTTCGCAACGGAAGCGGAAATCCGCGCCGTGGTGAATGCGGGTCCAGGTTCACTGGGTCCAGTCAATCTGCCGGTGCCGGTTGTTATTGACCGCACGGTTGCTGCAATGAGCGACTTCTCTGCAGGTGCGAACATCGACGGTAAACACTACTTCGGCATCAACTGGGATCGCGACGTGACGACGCCAGAAGTGGCTGACATCCGTAACGTGGTTGCAGGCGATCCAAGCCCGGACGGTCAGGGTACCCTGATGATTAAGCGCGGCATCGAAGTCGGTCACATCTTCCAGCTGGGCGATAAATACTCTCGGGCGCTGAACGCCGCTGTTCAGGGTGAAGATGGCCGCAACCAGATCCTGACCATGGGTTGCTACGGTATCGGGGTGACGCGCGTGGTGGCTGCGGCGATTGAGCAGAACTACGACGAACGAGGCATCGTCTGGCCGGACAATATTGCACCGTTCCAGGTGGCCATTCTGCCAATGAACATGCACAAGTCTTACCGCGTGCAGGAGCTGGCCGAGAAGCTGTATGCCGAGCTGCGCGCTCAGGGTATCGAAGTGCTGATGGATGACCGTAAAGAGCGTCCAGGCGTGATGTTTGCCGATATGGAACTGATCGGTATCCCGCACACCGTCGTCATCGGCGACCGTAACCTCGACAGCGATGAGATTGAATACAAATACCGTCGCAGCGGCGAAAAACAGATGATCAAGACCGGCGACATTCTTGATTACCTGGTGAAAGCCATCAAAGGCTAAACAAAAAACCCCGCTCAGGCGGGGTTTTTTAATGACTCAGCGTCAGCTTATTTACTGTTACAGTCTTTACCCGCAACAAACTTCGCGTCTTTATCTGCCACCAGCGTTTTCACCATCTCCCCGCTATCCGGGTTTGGCTCCAGCGTAAAGTGACCGTCAACCGTCAGCAATACCGGCTTGCTGTCATTGCCGCGTGCCACAGCGTAATCACGTTCAAGCTGCGCATTGTTTGCCACGCTGACCTTCCTGCCGGTTGCGCAGTCGGTAAAGATCGCCGCATCCGCCATATAGAAGTACATTCCCCGCATTGCCATCGGCGTGGCAGGCAGAGCCGCTTTTACCGGCGCAAGCGTGTAGTTGAACTGGGATTCAATCGGGTTGCCTTCGCGGTCAAGCATCTCCATCCCCTCACCTTTGGCGCGGAAAAAGGTTTTCTCACCGGTGGTGTCCGTCAGGACCAGCTTCTCGGCCGTACGCGCCCATGTTCCATAAGTTGCAAAAGAAGAAGGCTCTTTTGCGCCCTGATAGCGCTGGTTCATCACCCAGGTGCCGTCTTTTTGCAGGAACAGAGACGTTTCAATGCCTTCGCAGTCCGCGCAAGGCAATACGCCGCGCCAGCTCTGCTGCATTGGTTTTAATTCTTCCGTTTGCGTGGGTTGTAAAACCTGCGTTTCGGAGCGGTTGTTACACCCAAAAAGCGCAAAAAGCGTACTCGCTGCCAGCGCTGACCATAATACTTTTTTCACAATGAATTCCTTATGAAAAGTGTGTTCCCTTTCGTCACTCTGTCGGGCGACGAACTTTACCGCGTAGTGCTTTCACTGTGGATTTTTGGGCCTTCGAGGACAACCGACGCTCTTTCGATGCGCGGGTTGGCCGCGTTGCCCGGCGGCTTTTTTGTACCGTCGTTAACTCTTTGATGACCGCCACCAGCCTGGCTATCGCCGCTTCCCGGTTGAGCTCCTGGCTGCGGTACTCCTGGGCTTTGATCACAATCACGCCATCGCTGGTGATCAGGTGATGGCTGGCGGCAAGCAGGCTTTCTTTATAATACTCTGGCAGGCTTGAGGCCCGAATGTCAAAACGCAAATGGATAGCCGTCGACGCCTTATTGACGTGCTGCCCGCCTGCCCCCTGCGCACGGATGGCGGTGATTTCCAGCTCGTTGTCAGGGATACTGACGTTTCGGGACAAGACGATCATGACGCGGGTTGCCACGCCGTTAAATGAATTTCCAGATTATTCTGAGAATCAGAGAGCCAGATGGCGCCATCCTGAATCGTCGCCTGCAAAACCATGGTCCGGCTGGCAAATTCGCTCAGCTGCGCCAGCTGCTCATCGTCCAGATACCAGACCGTGAGATTTTTAAACTGTCCGGACTTGCTCTTGTTTTGCTGCCACCAGATCTCCGCAGCGCGCTGATTATACGCGAATAAGGCCACTTCAGCGGACTGGGTGCAGGCCTTCTTAATTCTGCGCTCGTCAGGCAGGCCGAGTTCGATCCACAAATCGATACCCAGATGATCGTTGCGCAGCCAGGCTTCAGGCTCGTCTTCTGCGCTTAACCCACGGGTAAACTGCAGACGCTCGTCGGCATACTTAATCCACGCCAACAGGCGCAGCATCATGCGCTCCTGGGTTTCGGAGGGGTGGCGTGCCAGCGTAAGCGACGCGTCAAGGAACTGGTTGCGATCCAGATCGGCCACATTGACCACTGCTTTATAAATTGTCGCTTTCAGCGCCATGAGAGAACTCCATTCGAATCAGGCGCACATTGTAGCGAAAACCGCGGCAAAAGGCTGTTACAGGGTGTTAAATACACCGCTATCAAGGCTCTGATATTGCTTAAATGAGTATGGTATAGTCACCTTGCTAAACCGAGTTTATCTTCGTAGGCTTAATGATATCTCACAGTAAGTCAGTGCGCTGGCGGGAGGGGATGTGAATAATTATTGTGAGTTAATTCGCAAACGGTATGCGGAAATCGCCAGCGGAGATCTGGGGTATGTCCCGGACGCGTTGGGCTGTGTATTGAAGGTGCTTAATGAAGTGGCCTCTGATGAGAGCCTTTCAGAGTCGGTCAGGGAAAAAGCAGCGTATGCTGCGGCGAATTTACTGGTGAGCGATTATGTCGATGAATGATACTTATCAACCCATCAATTGTGATGACTATGACAACCTCGAACTCGCCTGCCAGCATCATTTATTACTGACGCTGGAGCTAAAAGATGGCGAAGTGTTGAAGGCGAAAGCCAGCGATCTGGTTTCACGAAAGAATGTGGAATACCTGATAGTGGAAGACGCCGGTGCGACGCGTGAGCTGCGTCTGGACAAAATAGCCAGCTTCAGCCACCCGCAAATCGGCACCGTCGTGGTGAGCGAATCCTGATGACACTAACGGGCAGCCTGGCTGCCCGTTACGCTTTTTGCCACTCAAAACGGACACCCTCTTCTGACCACCCCTCTTCCGTGATGAAAACCCCTGCCGCAGCGATAAGCGTTTCACCGTAGAACAGTAGCGGCGTGGTGTCGCGCAGCCATGGCGGCACGTTACACTCCTGCCATATTTTCTTCAGCTTCCGTCCCCCGTTGCGCCCGACGATATGCAGCATGCCGCCAGCCTTAAAGCGCACGGTGACAGGTTCTCCGGGCTTCGGCAGCCGCACATGACCAGACGACAGAAGAGAAACGCGTCCTGCCTCACAGGGCAATATCAGGGGCGCGTCAGGAGAAAGCCAGTCGAGCACCACATCGGTCAGCGAGGGCATGGATTTTATCCACCAGAGCTCACCCTTATAGCGTCTAACCTCAAAACCGTTCAGGTGGACGCACGGGGAAGCATCATCCCGCGCCAGAGCGACTTCTTCCCAGATACGGCTCAGCATTGTCCTCGACGGCATCGCGGCGCGATGAAAGGCCAGCCAGCGTCGTAGCAGCGCGGCGCGACGTACCGGACTCATCGCTTTCATCGGTGCGATCGCCAGCGCCCCGTCGGCAGAAATCAGCCCAGCCAGCTCGTCGCTCAACAGCTCATCCAGCAACAACTCCTGTTCGGCGCACAGCATGGCGCTTCTTGCCGTCGCGTCGGCGAAATGCGGCCAGCGCTCGCCCAAAAGCGGGAGGACGCGCAGGCGCAGGAAGTTACGGTCATAGCCGTCATCCTGGTTACTCTCATCTTCGATCCAGTTCAGCTGATGTTTTCGCGCCCAGGCTTCCAGTGAGGCACGCGTCTCGCCAAGCAGCGGACGCAGTAACGTTGTGCCGGCAAATTCAGAACGCGCCGGCATGGCAGAAAGTCCCGCCGGCCCGCTGCCCCGCTTAAGCGCCAGTAGAAAAGTTTCACACTGATCGTCCAGATGCTGAGCCGTGACCAGCGCTTCTCCAGCACGTAATGCCCCGGCAAACGCGGCATAGCGGGCTTTCCGCGCCTGCGCCTCGATGCCCAGCCCTTCCTCCGCAAGCGTCACTCGCTCAACGATGAGCGGGATCGCCCAGGCCGCACATAAGGCTTCGCAGTGCGCCACCCACGCCTCTGCGTGAGGACTTAATCCGTGGTGAATATGCATCGCCCGAAGCTGGACGTCAGGTTCCCGATTGCGCCAAAGCTTAAGGCGATGCAGCAACACGGTAGAATCCAGGCCACCGCTAAACCCCACCAGCAGCTGGCGGTACGGTGAAACGGCTTGTGCGATAGCGGGTAAGGTCATAGGAGATTACACATAAAAAATGCCCGAACTGAGCGGGCATTATCACACAGGACAACCATTACTGCTGATAAAGCTCCAGGGGCAGGCCGTCCGGGTCGTTGAAAAAGGTAAAACGCTTGTCGGTGAACGGATCGACGCGTATCGCTTCGCACGTCACGCCGTGCGCCTCCAGATGTTTTACCGCGCTATCCAGGTCATCGACGCTGAAGGCAAGATGACGCAGTCCACAGGCTTCCGGGCGGGACGGACGCGCAGGCGGAAAAGGAAAAGAGAACAGCTCAATCACATATTGCCCGTTTAACGCCAGGTCGCCCTTCCAGGAGTCACGCTCCTCGCGGTAGGCCTCGCTTATGAGCGTAAAGCCCAGGATGTCGCAGTAGAAGGCCTTACTTTTCGCGTAGTCGGTCGCAATGATCGCAATATGATGAACCTGTTTTAAACCCAGCATAGCTTCTCCTTTTTATGATGCCTGAACGTTACAACCGAAAACCCGCACCTGGCAAGCGGTCACCCTTATTTTAGGACTCGCACCCAGTAAACGCCGTTCTCGTCGCGCTTCGCACCGTGGATATCCGTCTCAAAACCGGGATAGTGCCGCCCAACCGAGCAGAGCATCAGCAGGAAATCGAGCACGGCCCGACTCTCTTCGGTAATCATCTCTCCCGGCATCAGGAGCGGAACGCCCGGCGGGTAAGGCAGGATCATGTTAGCCGATACGCGCCCGACCAGGTTTTCCAGCTCGACGGTTTCGACCTCCCCTTTCACCTGGCGCTGCCATGCTTTGTGCGGGGTAAACTTCATCTCCGGTAAGACATCGAACGCCTGAAGCATCAGACGCGGCAGATCGTGCTGACGGATCAGCCTGTGGATCCCCTGGGCCAGATCCTGAATGCGCATATTTCGATAGAAGTCAGGATCCTCCGCGTAGAGATCCGGCAGCATGTTTTTCACCCGCAGGTTGAGATCGTAGGCGCGCTTAAACTCCATCAGGCCGCGCAGCAACCCCATCGCCCGGGTTTTATCGATACCAATACTGAACAGGAACAGCAGGTTATAGGGGCCGGTTTTCTCCACCACTACGCCACGTTCATCAAGGAATTTCGCGACCAGCGCGGCTGGAATACCTTCATCACTCATCTTGCCCTGCTCATCCATACCCGGCGTCAGGATCGTCACTTTTACCGGGTCGAGGAACATATGGTCGCTATCGGCATCCCGGAAGCCATGCCAGTCTTCGCCGGGCGAGACGGGCCAGCATTCTGCTTCATCAATCTCTTCCGGCTGCCAGATATCAAAGAACCAGCCGTCGGCTTCATCTTTCAGTCGCTGCACCTCTTTGCGGAAATGCAGCGCGCGTTCTACCGAACGGTTGATGAGTCGTTTGCCCGGATTGCCGCGCAGCATCGCTGCGGCCGTTTCTATGGAGGCTACCAGCGGATAGCTCGGTGAGGTGGTGGTATGCATCATAAAGGCTTCGTTGAACGTGTCTTCGTCGTACTCGCCTTTGATGTGAATAAGCGAAGCCTGGGAAAACGCCGCGAGCATTTTATGGGTCGACTGCGTTTCGAAGAACACTTTACCCGGCACGCGTTCACCGCTCATGCCGCTTTTGCCGGCGTAAATAGGATGGAAATTAGTGTATGGTACCCATGCGGAATCGAAGTGGATCGACGGCACGTCCAGCGTCTGTTTGATCCAGTTCGTGTTGTACAGCAGACCGTCGTAGGTGGAGTTGGTGATCACCGCATGGACAGGCCAGCTTGCGCCAGGAATTGCCGCAACCTTACGTTCAATGGCGTCATGGGTGAACTCCCGGCGCGGAATACCGCCAAGAATACCGAGCGCGTTACGCGTGGGCGACAGCCAGAGCGGTACGACGTCGCTCATCATCAGCAGATGTGCCAGCGATTTATGGCAGTTACGGTCAATCAGCAAGGTGCTGCCAGCAGGCGCAGCGTACATCCCGACGATTTTGTTCGAGGTCGAAGTGCCGTTGGTCACCATATAGCTCTGCTCGGCGCCAAAGGTGCGGGCGATATACTCTTCGGCTTCCAGATGCGGGCCGGTGTGATCCAGCAGAGAGCCTAGTTCGGTGACTGAAATCGACACGTCCGCTTTCAGGGTGTTGCCACCGAAGAAATCATAGAACAGGCAGCCCACCGGGCTTTTTTGATAGGCCGTTCCCGCCATATGACCTGGCGTACAGAAGGTATATTTCCCCTCCTTCACGTAGGTGAAGAGCGCGCGAGTAAACGGCGGAGTGATGTTATCGAGATATTCATTCGTGTATTGCTGAATTCGGGTCGCAATGTCTTCCGCCACGCCGAGTGAATATTCAAAGAACCACAGCGCCATACGCATATCATTGGCGCTGACGTCCATGGTTGAGTGGGTATTAATAAAGGCGTACAGCGGGAGATATTCGTTCAGCCTGTTGATATCGCTGCACAGTTCAAGATCATATTCGTCCCAGTCGAAGATCACGCCGCAGATACGCGGGTTATGCTCGATGAACTTCAGCAGATCGGCGCTGTTGTGCGGCCAGATTAGCTGATACCCGCGCGACTGCAGGGCTTGCTCCAGCTCCTTAATCGGCTCATCTTTATAAAAGACGCCGTGTGGCCCCATAACGGCAATGATATTCATGGGCTTCCTCCTTAAAAAACATTAGCTAAGCATAGTCCGGCTAAACCGCAGGTATAAAAAAAGCCGCAACAGTGTGCGGCTTTTCAGATAATTGTGAAGCTTACGCGTAACCGTAGGTCATCAGACGCTGGTAACGACGGTTGAGCAGATCGTCTTTGCTCAGCACGTCCAGGTCTGCCAGGTCAGCCAGCAGCTGCGCTTTCAGGGACGCTGCCATCACTTCCGGCTTACGATGTGCACCACCCAGTGGTTCCGGGATGATGGAGTCGATCAGCTTAAGCTCTTTCAGGCGTGGCGCAATGATGCCCATTGCTTCCGCAGCCAGCGGCGCTTTGTCGGCGCTTTTCCACAGAATGGATGCGCAGCCTTCCGGAGAGATAACGGAATAGGTGCTGTACTGCAGCATATTCACTTTATCGCCCACGCCAATCGCCAGCGCACCGCCGGAACCACCCTCACCGATAACGGTACAGATGACCGGTACCTTCAGACGGGACATCTCGCGCAGGTTGCGCGCGATAGCTTCAGACTGACCGCGCTCTTCCGCGCCCACGCCAGGGTATGCACCCGGGGTGTCGATGAAGGTGATGATTGGCATGTTGAAACGCTCAGCCATCTCCATCAGACGCAGGGCTTTACGGTAGCCTTCTGGTGCTGGCATACCGAAGTTACGACGGATTTTCTCTTTGGTTTCACGACCTTTCTGATGACCAATGATCATCACCGGGCGTCCGTCCAGACGCGCGATACCGCCAACGATAGCTTTATCGTCAGCGTATGCGCGATCGCCTGCCAGTTCGTCAAATTCGTCAAACGCCAGGCGGACATAATCCAGGGTGTACGGACGCTGTGGATGGCGAGCCAGCTGGGCCACCTGCCATGCGCCGAGATCGGCAAAGATTTTGCGCGTCAGCTCTACGCTTTTCTCGCGCAGACGATGCACTTCTTCGTCGATGTTAATATCCAGTTTTTCATCCTGACGGCTTACCGCTGTCAGAGAATCGATTTTCGCTTCCAGCTCAGCAATCGGCTGTTCGAAATCAAGGAAATTCAGACTCATAGTATTCCTGTATTAGTCAAACTCCAGTTCCACCTGCTCCGAACCAATGAGGCCACGGAGATCGTTCAGTAAACGATCGCTCGGAGAGACACGCCACGTTGCACCAAAGCGCAACCGCGCGCGTGCATCCGCCCTCTGATAGTAGAGATGTACTGGAATTGTCCCCGAGCGGTGGGGTTCCAGAGACTGACGGAGTCGGTTTAAAAGCTGGTCATCAATTTGCCTGTCCGTCAGCGAGATAGCAAGCCCGCGAGCATATTTTTCCCGGGCTTCGTCAATGTCCATCACTTCGCGGGCGGTCATTTTAAGCCCCCCACTGAAGTCATCAAAGCTGACCTGTCCGCTGACGATAAGTATGCGGTCTTTTTCCAGCAATTGCTGGTATTTATCCAGCGCGTCGGTGAACAACATCACCTCCAGACGCCCGGAACGGTCATCCAGCGTACAGATGCCGATACGATTGCCGCGCTTGGTGACCATAACCCTTGCGGCAATCACGAGCCCCGCAGCCGTGGTGATTTTACCACGTTCTGTCGGATGCATGTCTTTAAGCCTGTGGCCGCCGACATAGCGCTCAATTTCTTTGATGTACTGGTTGATCGGGTGCCCCGTCAGGTACAAGCCTAACGTCTCACGCTCCCCATCCAGTACTACCTGTTCTGGCCACGGCTGGCAGTTGGAATAAGATTGCTCGATCTGCTCTGGCTCTTCCGCCAGCACCCCGAACATATCCGCCTGACCAATGGCTTCCGCTTTTGCATGCTGATCCGCCGCTTTCAGCGCGTCGCCGAGGGAATTCATCAGCGCGGCGCGATGCGGCCCGAGTCTGTCAAACGCGCCGGACATGATCAGTTTTTCCAGCACGCGACGGTTCAGTTTTTTGGTGTCGGTACGAGCGCAAAGATCGAACAGCTCGCGGAAATACCCGCCGTTGTTACGCGCTTCGATGATCGCCTCGATCGGACCTTCGCCCACGCCTTTGATCGCGCCGATCCCGTAAACGATCTCTCCGTCGTCGTTGACGTGGAAGTGGTAAAGCCCTGAGTTAATATCCGGCGGCAGGATCTTCAGCCCCATGCGCCAGCACTCGTCCACCAGGCCAACCACCTTCTCGGTGTTGTCCATATCGGCCGTCATTACCGCCGCCATAAATTCAGCAGGATAGTGCGCTTTCAGCCACAGCGTTTGATACGACACCAAAGCATAGGCGGCGGAGTGGGATTTGTTAAACCCGTACCCGGCGAATTTCTCCACCAGGTCGAAGATTTTCATCGCCAGCTCGCCGTCAACGCCGTTTTTCTTCGCCCCGTCTTCAAAGATGGAACGCTGCTTAGCCATCTCTTCCGGCTTTTTCTTACCCATCGCACGACGCAGCATGTCCGCGCCGCCGAGCGTATAGCCGGAAAGCACCTGAGCAATCTGCATGACCTGTTCCTGATACAGGATAATGCCGTAGGTGGGCTCCAGCACCGGCTTCAGGCTTTCATGCTGCCACTGAACGTCCGGGTAAGAAATCTCTTCGCGACCGTGCTTACGGTCAATAAAGTTATCTACCATCCCTGACTGCAGCGGGCCCGGACGGAACAGGGCGACCAGTGCGATCATATCTTCGAAGCAGTCGGGCTGCAGACGTTTAATCAGGTCTTTCATGCCGCGGGATTCAAGCTGGAAGACGGCGGTGGTCTCCGAGCGCTGCAGCATATCGAAACTTTTCTTGTCATCCAGCGGGATGGCCGCGATATCCAGCGGCGGTTCGCCGTTCTTCTCGCGGCGGGCGTTAATCATCTCCAGCGCCCAGTTGATGATGGTCAACGTACGCAGGCCCAGGAAGTCGAACTTCACCAGCCCGGCGTATTCCACGTCGTTCTTGTCAAACTGGGTTACCGGGTGTTGGCCCGCTTCGTCACAGTAAAGCGGTGCAAAATCCGTAATTTTAGTTGGGGCGATAACCACGCCCCCCGCATGCTTACCGGCGTTACGCGTGACGCCTTCCAGCTTGCGCGCCATGTCGATCAGCGCTTTGACCTCTTCGTCAGCTTCGTAGATTTCCGGCAGCTGAGGTTCGGCTTCAAACGCTTTTGCCAGCGTCATGCCCGGATCGGGCGGCACCAGCTTAGAAATACGATCGACAAACCCGTACGGGTGGCCCAGCACGCGGCCGACGTCACGGATAACCGCTTTCGCCGCCATCGTACCGAACGTAATAATCTGCGATACCGCATCACGGCCGTACATATCGGCGACATGTTCGATCACCTGGTCGCGTTTCTCCATGCAGAAGTCGACGTCAAAGTCGGGCATGGAAACACGTTCCGGGTTAAGGAAACGTTCGAACAGCAGGTCGAACTCCAGCGGATCGAGGTCGGTAATTTTAAGCGCATAGGCCACAAGCGAGCCTGCACCGGAGCCACGGCCCGGTCCAACCGGCACGCCGTTATCCTTCGACCACTGGATGAACTCCATAACGATCAGGAAGTAGCCCGGGAAGCCCATCTGGTTGATTACCTGGAGTTCAATGTCCAGGCGTTCGTCATATTCAGGGCGACGCTTTTTACGCTCTTCTTCATCCGGGAACAGGAATTCCAGACGCTCTTCCAGGCCTTCTTTTGATTTCGCGACCAGGAAATCTTCCGTGGTCATGTCACCCGTCGGGAACTGCGGCAGGAAGTATTCGCCGAGGCGAACGGTGACGTTGCAGCGCTTGGCAATCTCTACGCTGTTTTCCAGCGCTTCGGGGATATCGGAGAAGAGCTCACACATCTCCTCCTCGCTGCGCATGTACTGTTGCGCGGAGTAATTACGCGGCCGCTTCGGATCGTCGAGCGTGAAGCCGTCGTGGATCGCCACGCGAATCTCATGCGCGTCGAAATCACCCGCCTCAAGGAACCGCACGTCGTTGGTGGCCACCACGGGCAAACCGCGCTCCTCTGCGAGCGCCACCGCGGCATGAAGATAGCTCTCTTCATCCTGACGGCCGGTACGGATCAACTCCAGGTAATAACGATTCGGGAAATATTCTTCATAGAACGAGACGCATTGATCCACCAGCGCGCTATTGCCGCGCAGCAGACATTTGCCGACGTCACCCATACGGCCACCCGAGATCAGCAGCAGCCCTTCGTTCAGTTCAGCCAGCCAGTCACGGTCGATCCACGGCCCCAGCGCGCCATAGCCGCGCTGATAGGCTTTTGAGATCAGCAGCGTAAGGTTTTGATAGCCCGTGTTGTTCATCGCCAGCACGGAGATTTGCGTCATTTCATCGCCGATGAGATCGCTTTGCACGTGAAAATCTGCGCCGACGATGGGCTTCATCCCCGCGCCGTGCGCCGTTCCGTAGAACTTCACCAGGCCACACAGGTTGGTAAAATCGGTGATCGCCAGCGCGGGCATGCCAAGGGAGGCCGCCTTTTTTACCAGCGGCCCGGTCTTCGCCAGCCCATCGATCATGGAGTAGTCGCTATGCACCCGCAGGTGTACGAAACGTGGTTCAGCCATCTTCAGATTCCGCGTTACTTAATTGCTTGCGTATTGATTCAGGACACCCGTCCCAGCGCGCGCTTCACCGGGCCAAAACTGCGCCGGTGATGTTCGGTTGCGCCATGTTCAGCCAGCCTTTCCAGATGGAAAGGTGTGGAATACCCCTTATGCTGGGCGAAACCATACTGAGGATAAGTGAGGTCCAGCGCGGCCATTTCGGCGTCGCGCGTCACTTTGGCAATGATAGAAGCTGCGCTAATTTCTGCGACCCGGCTATCGCCTTTAACGACCGCCATTGATGGCATGGGCAATGCCGGACAGCGGTTGCCGTCAATCAGGACATATTCCGGGGAAATTTTCAGACCTGCTACCGCACGCTGCATCGCCAGCATCGTGGCATGCAAAATATTCAGCTCGTCTATTTCATGCGGTTCAGCGCGGCCCAGGCTCCAGGCCAGCGCCTTCTCCTGAATCTCACTAAACAGCGCCAGACGGCGCTTTTCTGACAATTTTTTAGAGTCGTTCAGCCCGATAATCGGGCGATCCGGATCGAGGATCACCGCGGCGGTCACCACTGCCCCGACCAACGGGCCGCGACCCACTTCGTCCACGCCCGCCACAAGGCGAGTGTGAGGATAAACAAATTCCATCATTTTGCTAGCTCCAGCACCGCATCAGCCGCTTGCTCATCAGCATTACAGCGGATCAGTTGATGCAGTTCGCGGAAGGTATCGTGCATCTGGTGGCTGGTCTTGCCGTTGGCGAGCAGCGGCAGCAGTGCATCGGCAAGCGCCTGCGGCTGGCACTCGTCCTGCAACAGCTCTTTCACCAGCTCGCGCCCGGCAAGCAGGTTTGGCAGGGAGACATAATCCGTTTTAACAAGACGCTTTGCCAGCCAGAAAGTGAACGGCTTCATGCGATAGCCGACCACCATAGGGCATTTCGCCAGCATACATTCCAGCGCCGCCGTACCGGAGGCCAGCAGCGCGGCATCGCTCGCATACATCGCTTCCCGCCCTTTCCCGTCCAGAAGACGGACGTGAAGATCCGGGGCGACTTCCGCTTTGATGCGCTCAAACTGATCGCGGCGTTTGGCATTTACCAGCGGAACAACCACTTCAAGATCCGGATAGGTCTGGCGAAGAATTTGCGCAGTTTTGAGGAAATCAGCGCTCAGCATCTCAACTTCTGCGCCACGGCTACCTGGCAGTAAGGCCAGACAGTGCACATCATGCGGGATGCCCAGCGCGTCGCGCGCCGCGTTTTTATCCGGTTCCAATGGCATCGCATCCGCCATGGTATGACCGATAAAACGGCACGGAACATTAAATCTGTCGTAAAACGCTTTTTCGAAAGGCAGGAAAGCCAGCACCAGGTTGGTGGACCGTCCGATTTTGAAAACGCGTTTCTGTCGCCACGCCCAGACGGACGGACTGACGTAGTGAATCGTTTTGATACCCTGCTTTTTCAGATTCCCTTCGAGGGTAATGTTGAAATCAGGCGCATCGATACCGACAAACACATCGGGTTTGAGTTCGGTAAAACGACGGGTGAGATCGGCGCGGATGTGCAGCAAACGGCGTAGCCGTCCCAGCACCTCAACGATGCCCATCACGGCGAGCTCTTCCATTTCATACCAGGCTTCACAGCCTTCGGCCTGCATTAGCGGACCAGCAACGCCGACAAAGCGAGCATTGGGTACACGCGCCTTAAGCGCGCGGATGAGACCGGCACCAAGAATATCGCCGGAGGTTTCTCCGGCGACCAGGGCTATCGTAAGCGGACGACTGTCGACCATTAACGAATCAGACCCCTTGTTGAACGGTCAAAGAATTCCATGAACGCGTTCACTTCCGGGTGCTTATTCGCCAGCTCGGCAATTTCCGGCTTCGCCTCTTCCAGCGTTTTACCGCTACGGTACAGCAGTTTGTACGCGTTGCGGATCGCAGTAATCGCTTCGCGACTAAAACCACGACGCTTGAGGCCTTCGATGTTCACGCCAAACGGCGTGGCATGGTTGCCCTGCGCAATCACATACGGTGGAACGTCCTGCGCCACACCGGAGCATCCGCCTACCATCACGTGCGCACCAATGATGCAGAACTGATGGACTGCGGTCATGCCGCCAATAATTGCGAAGTCATCAACCGATACGTGTCCTGCCAGCGTTGCGTTGTTGGCAAGAATACAGCGGTCACCCACGGTACAGTCGTGCGCGATATGCGCATTAACCATAAACAGGTTATCGCTGCCCACCTTCGTCAACCCACCACCCTGTACTGTTCCACGATGAATAGTGACGCTTTCGCGAATACGGTTACGATCGCCAATTTCCAGACGGGTCGACTCACCAGCATATTTCAGATCCTGGTTAACTTCGCCGATGGAAGCGAACTGATAGATCTCGTTATTGCAGCCAATGGTCGTGTGACCATTCACGACAACGTGAGATTTCAGTACTGTACCCTCACCAATTTCGACATGGGGTCCAACAATACAAAACGGGCCAATGTGGACGTTAGCGCCAATGATGGCACCGGTTTCCACAATAGCGGTAGGATGAATAAAGGCGGATTTATCAATCACGTATCAGGACTCCCGGCTACGAGCACACATCATCGTCGCTTCGCAAACAACTTTGCCGTCAACCAGCGCTACGCCTTTGAAGCGAGTCAGGCCACGACGCGTTTTTTCAAAAGTGACTTCCATGATCATCTGATCACCAGGCACGACAGGGCGCTTAAAGCGCGCTTCATCAATACCCGCGAAGTAATACAGCTCACCTGGCTCCAGTTTGCCGACGCTTTTAAACGCCAGAATACCGGTAGCCTGAGCCATCGCTTCCAGAATCAACACACCCGGGAAGATAGGCTTACCAGGGAAGTGCCCCTGGAAGAACGGCTCGTTCACGGAAACATTTTTCACTGCGCGCAGAAAACGACCTTCTTCAAAATCCAGCACACGGTCTACCAGCAGAAACGGGTAGCGGTGCGGCAGAAGTTCTAAAATCTCTTCAATATGCAGAGTATGAGTGTCAGTAGTCAAAATACTCTTCCTGTCAAAATGTACTGATAACAATAATAACACGGCCTGCCGGTTTATTAGAAAGCCGACAGGCCGGGAAAAATAGCGTTCAACGGATGACGCTTAATCTTGTTGATCGATCTTACGCTCAAGAGACTTGAGGCGCTTGCTCATATCATCAATGTTCATCACCAGAGCTGCTGTTTTACGCCATACCTTGTTGGGTTGTAGCGGAATACCTGAGGAATACACGCCAGGTTCAGTGATAGGACGCATTACCATGCCCATTCCCGTCACAGTCACCTTGTCGCATATTTCCATATGGCCATTAATCACGCTCGCGCCGCCAATCATGCAATAACGGCCAATTTTCAGGCTGCCTGCCATAATGACGCCACCCGCAACCGCGGTATTGTCGCCAATCACAACGTTATGCGCAATCTGGCACTGGTTATCGATGATAACACCATTGCCAATGATCGTGTCGTCAAGCGCGCCACGGTCAATGGTGGTACAGGCGCCGATCTCTACGCGATCGCCAATAATAACGCGACCAAGCTGCGGGATCTTAACCCAGTTACCGCGATCGTTAGCGTAACCAAAGCCATCAGAACCAATGACGGTGCTGGACTGGACGAGGCAATTTTCGCCAATTTCAACGTCATGATAAACGGACACGTTGGCCCATAAACGGGTCCCGGCGCCGATTTTCGTATTTTTCCCAACGAAGCAGCCCGGGCCAATGACGGCGTTATCGCCCAGTACAACGCCTGATTCGATAACCGCATTCGCGCCAACGGCGACGTTGTTACCCAGCTTAGCCGTCGGATCAATCGCTGCGCTGGCAGCAATGTTCTGGGCCGGCTGCGGCGTGGTATCAAGAATTTGAGCCATGCGTGCATACGTCAGGTAGGGGTTTTTCACTACCAGCGCGCTTACAGTGGCAAATGGAAGATCGTCCTGCGTCAGAACAACAGCTGACGCCTGGCATTGAGCCAGTTGCTCACGGTACTTAGGGCTTACCATGAAGGTAATCGTGCCAGCTTTAGCAGATTGCATGGACGCAACAGCGGTGATGACGAGATCGCCATCACCGTGTAATTCTGCATCCAACTGCTGAGCTAAATCAGCCAGTCGAATTGAAGGCATTACTTATTTAACCTGTTTCAGAACATCAGCGGTGATGTCTTTAACATCTTTGCTGTTGAAAGCGACGGCGTTCGCATCAACAACCAGATCGATGCTCTGATCGGCAGCTACTGCTTTAACAGCAGTCTGAATGCGAGTCACCAGCTTGCCGCGTTCTTCGTTAGAACGACGCTGACGATCCTGCTCGAAAGCCTGAGCTTTCTGGGAGAATGTCTGACGCTGAGCCATTACGTCTTTTTCCAGTTTGCTGCGCTCGCTTGCTTTCATGGTAGAACCATCACGCTGCAGACGCTGCATTTTGGACTGAAGATCGTTTTCCATACCCTGCAGTTCGCTTGCACGGCCTTTGAATTCGTTTTCCAGAGTCGCAGAAACACCCGTTTTCTGTGCAACCTGCTGGAACAAATTACCCATGTTGACGATTGCAATTTTGTCTGCTGCCTGAGCAGAAGTTGCCATCGCTAAACCGAGACCTGCAGCTAATAACCACTTTTTCACAATTAACTCCTTACCATCCCATTGGCACCAGAAGGTACCGTTCTTTGCGTGGCAAGGCGACCGTTTTCCGATCGCCAGTTGTCAGCGCTACACTGCCAACGCATTCCTTTGCTGCGGATTATTACCAGGTTTTACCAATGTTAAACTGGAATTGCTCCGACTTATCTCCATCATATTTCTTAAACGGCTGGGCGTAAGAGAAGACCAACGGCCCCAGCGGTGACATCCATTGTAATGCGATACCGGCAGACATGCGAATATTGCTCGGATCGCTATAATCTGGAACGCCTGCCGCACGCATCTGGGCTGTATTCTGCCAGTTGGTATCCCATACCGTACCGGCATCCCAGAAGAAGGACGTACGGACAGAGTTCGCGTATTTATCACTGATAAACGGCGTTGGTGTGATGAACTCCAGACTGGCCACCGCCATTGCGTTACCGCCCACCGCATCATCAGAGCTACAGACTTCGGAGGAGGAAGACTTATAACAGTTGTCTTTGTCGTTCCCGCCGTAGTAGACCGCTTTCGGACCAATGTTATTGGACTGGAAGCCACGAACGGTGCTGGAACCACCCGCATAGAAGTTTTCGTAGAATGGCATTTCTTTGCCACCCAGACCATCTCCATAGCCCCAACGGGTACGACCCAGGACTACCCACTTATGATCGTCATCAATCGGGAAGTAGGATGCGGTATCCAGCGTGACCTTGTAGAACTCGTTATCGGAACCCGGCACGGTAACTTTACCGTTCAGGTTGACGCGAGAACCTTCCGTTGGGAAGTAACCACGGTCAAGGCGGTTATAGGTCCAGCCGTAGTTAAAGGTGAAGTCATCCGCAGCGAAACCGTTATTATCACTGGACTTACTTGCCGACTGACCAATAGAGTCCAGGTAACGCCACATTGCCACCTGCGGTTGCATGTTGGACAGGTCGTTATGCACGTAGCCCAAGCCTGCACGCAGGGTGTTGTATTCGTTAACCGGGAAGCCAAGCGTACCGTCTACACCGTAACTCTTGTTGGTGTATGAAGACAGATCCGCGTCGTCTGCTTTAAAGTCGTTATAGAAGATACGACCGCCCAGGCTCACACCGTCTACGGTGAAGTATGGGTTCGTCACAGAGAACTCAGAGTAGGTCTGATAGTCGTTTTTGGTGCCGTTAATACCGACAGAGTAACCCGTACCCAGCCAGTTATCCTGCTGCACGCCGACCTGGAAGCTGACGCCGCTTTCAGTACCGTAGCCCACACCGAAGTTAAAGCTACCGGTGTTGCGCTCTTTCACTTTATATACGACATCAACCTGATCCGGGCTGCCCGGTACGCGCTGGGTATCGGTATCCACCGTTTCAAAATAGCCCAGACGGTTCAGACGCTCTTTACCCTGATCAACGAGGTCGCTTCCCAACCATGCGCCTTCCATCTGACGCATTTCGCGACGCAGAACGGAATCTTTGGAGGTGTCGTTACCGACGAAGCGGATCTTACGCACGTAGAAACGGTTGCCCGCATCCACATTCACGTGCAGCTTAACGGTTTTATCCGCGTCATTGATTTCCGGCTGAGTCTGTACGCGCGGATAGGCATAACCATAGCGGCCGAGCAGCTTCTTAATGCTGTCTTCCATTTTGGTTACTTTGGAACCGCTGTACAGATCGCCCGGCTGAATTTTGGTCAGCGATTCGATTTCAGCAGAATGCCCCGCAAGGTTACCACTCACTTCAACACCAGAAAGCTTGTACTGCTCGCCTTCGGTGATGTTAACCGTAATGTAGATGCCCTTTTTGTCCGGAGTCAGACTAACCTGAGTCGAGTCGATGTTGAAACGCGCATAGCCACGATCGAGATAGTAGCTGCGCAGGGTTTCAAGGTCGCCCGCCAGTTTTTGTTTCTGGTATTTGCGATCGCCTACCACGTTCCACCATGGCACTTCATCGCGCAGCTGGAAGGTGGAGATCAGTTCGTCGGTGCTGAACGCGTGGTTGCCGACAATGTTGATCTGCTGGATCTTCGCAGAAACACCTTCCTGGAAGACCAGCTTCAGGTCAACACGGTTACGCGGCAGCGGAGTGACAACCGCTTTCACGCTGGCGCTGTATTTACCGACGCTGTAGTAGAAGTCTTCCAGACCTTTTTCAATGTCTGAAAGGGTTGTGCGGTCCAGGGACTCACCCACACGAACACCGGATGCTTCAAGGTTCTGCTTGAGCATGTCATCTTTCACCGACTTGTTACCGGAGAAAGTGATACTGGCGATCGTCGGACGTTCTTTTACCTGTACCAGCAGCGTATCACCATCGCGCAGGACGCGGACGTCCTCAAAGTTGCCGGTGGCAAACAGAGCACGGATGGTGTTACTGATATCATCATCATTAACCGTATCGCCGGGGCGTACAGGCATACTGAGGAGGGCCGCACCAACGGCGACACGCTGGAGGCCTTCGAAATGAATGTCTTTCACTACGAACCCGTCAGCACCGTATACGGTGGCGCTGCTAAACAGCAGCGACGCTATGAGCAACTTTTTCATCGCCATCGTTATTATGCGTTCTTCCTAACACTCTCTTACAACCGAGAGAAATCATTGAAAAGTGCAAGCCCCATTAACAGCACCAGCAAAATCGAGCCAATGCGATAACTAAAGTCTTGAACTCGCTCGGATACCGGTCCGCCTTTTAGCTTTTCAATTGCCAAAAACAGCAGATGACCCCCGTCTAAAACGGGAAGCGGGAACAGGTTGATTATCCCAAGGTTCACGCTAATGAGCGCGAGGAACATGAGATAGTAAATCACCCCGAATTCCGCTGACATCCCAGCCCCCTGAGCAATCGAAATTGGCCCACTGAGGTTGTTCAGTTTCACATCACCGGTTATCAATTTCCCCAACATGTTGACCGTCAGCTTCATCAGTTGCCATGTTTTATCCGTGGCTTCAAGGATGGCGCTGAACGGCCCATACTGGCGTATTGTCTTGTACTCATCTGGCAGCGGGATCACTTTCGGCACAACGCCTGCGAACCCTTCTGCCTTTTTGCCGACCGACTTCGTATCCGGGATCAGCGTCAGCGAAAGCGGACTGCCCTGCCTTTCAACTTCTAGCGCGAGAGACGTTCCCGGATTATCGCGCACCAGAGTAACAAAGGTCATCCACTCTGTTAATGGTTGACCATCGACTTTAACGATCCTGTCGCCCGCTTGCAAACCCGCTTTGCTCGCCGCCGAATTTGCCTGTACTTCGGCCAATACCGGCTCGATCTGCGCGCCGCGTGGACGAATGCCCAGCGCAGCGACGGGATCTTCTTTGTCTGGCTCGAAACGCCAGTGACGTAAATCGAGTACTTTGTCCTGACGCGTATCTGAACCAAACGGCGATACGCTGATGGTGGTCTGCGGATCGCCAATTTTAGCTACCAGCTGCAGTCGCACGGCATCCCAATCAGGGGTTTCGATGCCATCAATCGCTTTAAGTTCCATCCCGGATGTAATTTGCGCACTCGCCGCGATGGAATTGGGGGCAATTTCACCCACCACCGGACGTACGCCAGGGACGCCGATGATAAACACCAGCCAGTAAGCGAAAATCGCAAAGATGAAGTTGGCTACCGGTCCGGCAGCAATGATGGCGGCGCGTTGTCCAACGGTTTTATTGTTGAATGCGCTGTGTCGCAGCTCAGGAGCGACAGGCTCGACGCGTTCGTCGAGCATTTTGACGTAGCCGCCCAGCGGGATAAGGGCGATGACAAATTCCGTGCCGTGGCGGTCGGTGCGCGTCCAGAGTGATTTCCCAAAGCCGATGGAAAACCGCTCTACGCGCACGCCACAGCGGCGAGCAACCCAGAAATGGCCAAATTCATGCACGGTAATCAGTACACCCAGTGCAACAATGAACGCCGCCAGATTCCAGAGAATGCTCAGCATAAAACCTTCCGTTAAATCGTCCCGAATACCAGTAAAAGCAAACACGCAAACACTGGAACAGCCGCTGTCAGGCTATCAATGCGATCCAGTATACCGCCATGCCCTGGAATCAGGTGTCCACTGTCCTTAATCCCTGCTTCACGCTTAAACATACTTTCGGTTAAATCACCGAGCACGGAGGCAAGCGCAGCAAAAATCGAGCACACCAGCAGTATTGACGGTGCCACTTCAAGATTCGCCCAGACGCCGTAGCCCCAGGAGATGATCGCTGCCGTAAACAGGCCGCCGATGAATCCTTGCCAGGTTTTGCCCGGAGAAACCTTCGGTGCCAGCTTATGTTTGCCAAACAGTTTACCAAACATATAGGCCCCGGAGTCAGCCCCCCAGACCAGAATCATCACATAAAGCAGCCAGATCGCACCGCTGTAGTGGTTTTCGTCGTAGTGCCAGGCTCGCAGCGCAACCATACCCCAGAAAAAAGGAATAATTGTGAGCAAGCCAAAAATCAGTCGCAGCACTTTTGAATTACGCCATAATGCCGCTGAACCCGGATAAAAAAGAACCAGCAACAGCGCGGCAACCCACCAGGCCAACGATATCCACAAGGAACCGGCAACCAGGGGCTGATGAATATCATGGTGATATTCAGGCAACGTAAACAGCATTATGGCCAGGATAAAGCCACAAAGTACCGCAAGCCATACTCGCTGAGTGCGCGAGGTAAAGCCGCTAAACTGTCCCCATTCCCACGCGGCGAGCATGCACACCACCAGCGTGACAATAGCGAATCCCACCGGGGGCAGTAAAAACAGCGCCGCAATGACAATGGGTATTAATACAAAAGCGGAAATCAGGCGATACTTCAGCAAAAGCTACCCCCATCAGGCTTTGTCGCCACCAGGCTCGGTGCCGCCGAAACGACGCTCTCGATTGGCAAAGGCATGCAGCGCACCTTCAAAGTCTTGTTCATCAAAATCGGGCCAAAGAACATCCGTAAAGTAAAGTTCGGCATAGGCAATTTGCCATATCAAAAAGTTACTTATGCGATGTTCCCCCCCTGTCCTAATTACCAAATCCACAGGTGCCTGTTCATTCATGCAGATTTGCTTGCTCAGCGCCTCTTCATCAATTTGGTCGGGCCTCAACAGCCCTTCCTGAACCTGTTCGGCCAGATGCCGAACGCCCTGGATAATATCCCAGCGTCCGCCGTAATTCGCCGCAATATTCAGCGTAAGACCGGTATTATTTTCCGTCAGCGCTTCTGCTTTACGAATCCGTTCCTGCAAACGTGAGTTAAAACGACTGGTATCGCCAATGATGCGCAGGCGAACGTTGTGGCGGTGCAGGCTTTTTACTTCGCTGTCTAGCGCCCACACAAACAATTCCATCAACGCAGTCACTTCCTGCAGAGGTCGATTCCAGTTTTCACTGCTAAAAGCATAGAGCGTTAACGCATCAATGCCGTTGTTGGCGGCAAAAGAAACGGCGCGGCGAACGGATTTCGCCCCCGCTTTATGCCCAAAGGCTCGTATCTTCCCTTGTCTTTTCGCCCAGCGGCCATTGCCATCCATAATGATTGCTACATGACGGCAGCCATGAGCTGGCAAATTTTCGCTTATTGGTTGATTCGCAGACAACATAACGCGTTTTTTGTCCCTGAAAAGGATTTAACGGTACTCAGGAATACTGAAGCCTATACATAAAAAAGCCGTGTCAAACCACGGCTCACCTGACCACATTAAGTCAAATACCTGCGATCAGGTGGCGCAGACTATATCACTGAAGCCCAACGCTAACAAATAGCACGACGACTAGTGCTTGCTTTATCACCAGCTTGCGAGACGTGTCACCTGTTGACGCGCAATATTACGCGCAGCTGCATCCACCGCCAGCACCTCTTCCACGCTTTGTGGTTCGCGCAAATCCATCATCTCCAGCACCGATAAATTTAACGACGCGATATCGGTAAAACGAATTTGCTGATTCAGAAATGCCTCAACGGTAATTTCATTGGCTGCATTAAGTGCCGTCGTCGCCGCCTGCCCCTGGTCAAAGGCATTCATCGCAAGCTTCAGACAAGGATAGCGGTCGTAGTCTGGTTCACTGAACGTCAGGGAACTTAGCTTGCAGAAATCAAGCGGCTTCACGCCGGATTTCACTCGATTTGGCCACGCCATTGAATGGGCAATCGGCGTACGCATGTCCGGCTCGCCCAGCTGTGCCAGCACGCTGCCATCCTGATAACGCACCATCGAGTGAATCACCGATTGCGGGTGAATCAGTACTTCCATCTGTTTCGCTGACGCATTAAACAGCCAGCGTGCTTCAATGTATTCCAGACCTTTGTTCATCATGGTGGCAGAATCAACGGAGATTTTACGCCCCATCGACCAGTTCGGATGACGGCACGCCTGATCCGGCGTCATCGCACGCAGTTCAGACAGTGGCGTTTCACGGAACGGGCCACCAGACCCGGTAAGCAGAATAGACACCACGCCATTCTGCTCCAGGTCAGCGTACCCCAGGTTCTGTTGAAAAGGTTGCGGTAAACTCTGAAAAATCGCGTTGTGCTCGCTGTCGACCGGCAAAAGACGCGCGCCGCGCTGCTTCACCGCATCCATAAACAGGCGTCCGCAGGTGACCAGCGACTCTTTATTGGCCAGCAAAACATCCTTACCGGCATCAATCGCGGCAAGCGTCGGCAGCAGCCCTGCCGCGCCGACAATGGCCGCCATGACCTGATCCACCTCATCCAGCGCCGCCATCTCGCAAGCCGCCTGCTGGCCGCTCAGCACCTCGGTTAGACTGCCCTTTTCACGCAGCTGTGCTTTCAGCAGACGCGCGCTCTCTTCGTCATCCATCACCGCATAGCGGGGTGCAAACTCCAGGCACTGTTCGACCATTCGCTGCACATTCTTACCGGCCACCAGCGCTGTCACGGTGTAAAGTTCAGGATTATGGCGAACGACGTCGAGAGTGCTGCAACCGATAGAGCCGGTTGAGCCGAGGAGTGTTAAATGCTTCATGGGATGCCCGAAAAAAGTTAGACCAGATAAAAGCAAAACGCCGCCAGCAAGACCTGAAGTCCCTCTGAACGGCGTTTATCAGTGTACGACAGAAATCAGAACTGCATCAGTTCCGCTTCTTTTTCTGCCAGCGCCGCATCAATTTTCTTGATGGCCGCGTCGGTCATTTTCTGAATGTCGTCCTGAGAACGACGATCGTCATCTTCGCTGATCTCTTTTTCTTTCAGCAGTGCTTTCACTTTATCGTTCGCGTCGCGACGTACGTTACGCACGGATACACGACCCTGCTCAGCTTCGCCACGAACGACTTTGATCAGATCTTTACGACGCTCTTCCGTCAGCGGAGGCAGTGGAACACGGATGTCTGCGCCCGCAGAGCTTGGGTTCAGTCCGAGGTCAGAGGCCATAATCGCTTTCTCAACGGCCGGGCTCATAGAGCGGTCGAAGACGTTAATTTTCAGCGTACGGGTATCTTCTACCGTCACGCTCGCCAGCTGGCGCAGAGGGGTTGGCGTACCGTAATATTCTACGATGATGCCATCCAGCAGGCTTGGGGAAGCACGGCCAGTACGGATTTTGCTGATTTGGTTTTTGAACGCTTCTACGCATTTGTCCATGCGTACTTCAGCATCTTTTCTGATGTCGTTAATCACGTTACGAATCCTTGAAAACTTGTCTCAGGCAGACTATCCGCCAGCACAGCGCTACAGGTGTGCTAAGTATAGTCGCGTTTAATTCATGACAACGCCAAAGGCGCGCCCGGGTAAGATACCACTACAAAATAAAGCGGAATCTTACCTGTATTTATCGTCAACGGAAATTATTCCGTGATCAAAGTGCCTTCTTTTTCGCCCATGACCACGCGACGCAGTGCGCCAGGCTTGTTCATGTTGAAGACACGGATCGGCAGTTTGTGGTCGCGAGCCAGCGTGAAGGCGGCAAGATCCATCACTTTCAGCTCTTTATCCAGCACTTCGCTGTAGCTCAGCTGATCGTACATGGTGGCAGAAGGATCTTTTGCCGGGTCGGCAGTAAACACGCCGTCTACTTTGGTCGCTTTCAGTACCACATCGGCTTCGATCTCGATACCGCGCAGGCAGGCGGCGGAATCGGTTGTAAAGAACGGGTTACCCGTACCGGCGGAGAGGATCACCACGCGGTTGTTGCGCAGCAGGCTGATGGCTTCTGCCCAGCTGTAATTATCGCATACGCCATTCAGCGGAATCGCGGACATCAGGCGGGCGTTCACATAGGCGCGATGCAGTGCATCACGCATCGCCAGGCCATTCATCACGGTTGCCAGCATACCCATGTGGTCGCCCACAACGCGGTTCATCCCCGCTTTCGCCAGACCAGCACCACGGAAAAGGTTGCCACCGCCAATGACCACGCCAACCTGGATACCCAGTTCGACCAGTTCTTTGATTTCCTGTGCCATGCGATCAAGGATGCTTGCGTCAATACCGAAGCCTTCCGATCCCTGCAGCGCTTCGCCACTCAGCTTAAGCAGAATGCGTTTGTACACGGGTTTTGCATTGGTAGCCATGTTTCTTTCCTGAGACTGTCAACGATTAAGATGGGGGTTAATTCTGGCGACATGATATGCCGCAAATCAGCACAGCGATACTGGAGCCTGTCTGATTTCCTGTGACGGGTGACAAAAAGAAGCCGCCCTCAGGCGGCTCCTTTTCAAACATTAAGACTGCTTGGACATTGCAGCAACTTCTGCTGCGAAGTCAGTCTCAACTTTCTCGATGCCTTCGCCCACTTCGAAGCGGATGAAGCCAGTTACGTCAGCGTTGTGCTCTTTCAGCAGCTGAGCAACAGACTTGCTTGGGTCCATTACGAATGGCTGGCCAGTCAGAGAAACTTCGCCGGTGAATTTCTTCATGCGGCCTTCAACCATTTTCTCTGCGATTTCTTTTGGCTTACCAGACTGCATCGCGATGTCCAGCTGAACCTGGTACTCTTTCTCTACCACTTCAGCAGACACGTCTTCTGGCTTAACGAATTCTGGTTTGCTTGCAGCGATGTGCATTGCCAGCTGTTTAACCAGCTCTTCGTCAGCGCCTTTAGCCGCAACCAGAACACCGATACGTGCACCGTGCTGGTAAGAGCCCAGAACGTCGCCTTCCAGAGAAGATACGCGACGAATGTTGATGTTCTCACCGATTTTAGCAACCAGCGCAACACGTTCTTCTTCGAACTGTGCTTTCAGAACTTCAACGTCAGTGATTTTACCCGCAACAGCTGCGTCCAGAACTTTGTTAGCAAATGCCTGGAAACCGCCATCTTTAGCAACGAAGTCAGTCTGGCAGTTAACTTCCAGAATGATGCCGTAGTTGCCGTCGATCTTAGTGATGATCACGCCGTCAGCAGCAACGTTGCCTGCTTTTTTAGCTGCTTTGATCGCACCGGATTTACGCATGTTTTCGATTGCCAGCTCGATGTCGCCGTTCGCTTCAGTCAGCGCTTTTTTGCAATCCATCATGCCTGCGCCAGTACGCTCGCGCAGCTCTTTTACCAGGGATGCGGTAATTTCAGCCATTCTTAAATCCTCGGGAGATGTGAACTGCCCGGCCGGGGGCCAAACAGTGTAAATTGAAAAAAGGGGCCGGTAATGGGCCCCTATTCATACACGGTACTAATAAGGGGTAAAACCTTATTATTCAGCTTCTACGAAGCTTTCTTCCGCCTGAGAAGCCAGATCCTGGGAACGGCCTTCACGAACGGTAGCAGCTACAGCGCTCAGGTACAGGCTAACAGCACGGATTGCGTCGTCGTTACCCGGGATAACGAAGTCAACACCGTCCGGATCGGAGTTGGTATCAACGATAGCGAATACCGGGATACCCAGGTTGTTAGCTTCTTTGATTGCGATGTGCTCGTGGTCTGCATCGATTACGAACAGCGCGTCTGGCAGGCCGCCCATATCTTTGATACCGCCCAGGCTGTTTTCCAGCTTGTCCAGTTCACGAGTGCGCATCAGCGCTTCTTTCTTAGTCAGCTTGTCGAAAGTACCGTCCTGAGACTGGGTTTCCAGATCTTTCAGGCGTTTGATGGACTGACGAACAGTTTTCCAGTTGGTCAGCATGCCGCCCAACCAGCGATGGTTCACGAAGAACTGGTCGCAGCTGTTAGCAGCATCTTTCACAGCTTCGCTTGCAGCGCGCTTAGTACCAACGAACAGAATCTTACCTTTACGGGAAGAGATCTTGTTCAGCTCAGCCAGGGCTTCGTTGAACATTGGTACAGTTTTCTCAAGGTTGATGATGTGAACTTTGTTACGTGCGCCGAAGATGAAAGGCTTCATTTTCGGGTTCCAGTAACGGGTCTGGTGACCAAAGTGAACACCAGCCTTGAGCATGTCGCGCATGGAAACAGTTGCCATGTTTAAAACCTCTATATTGAAAGTTGGGGTTATGCCTCCACGTATCCCATATTACCGACCCCGAAGGGCACCCCGGAATATGTGCCGATACGTGTGTGTTGTTACACAAAGTGAGATTTGTCGCTTCCGTCCAGCCTGTGTATCTGAGATGGATCGGAAGTCCGGCGCGCTTTATACCACAAAACACGACCAGAAACCAACAGTTGTTGGCGGAGTGTGCTGTTAATGATTCTCAATTTGGCACGGAGCGTGCCTGACTGATACCATTGACGACACTTAGATTAGTATTGTCGAAAAAATCGACACCGATGGACAGATTACATGGCTATCTCTATTAAGACACCTGAAGAAATTGAAAAGATGCGCGTCGCCGGTCGTCTGGCCGCGGAAGTGCTGGAAATGATCGAGCCGTTCGTGAAGCCGGGCGTCAGCACCGGTGAGCTGGACCGTATCTGTAACGACTATATCGTAAACGAGCAGCACGCGGTTTCCGCCTGCCTCGGCTACCACGGTTTTCCGAAATCCGTCTGCATCTCTATTAATGAAGTGGTGTGTCACGGTATTCCGGACGATGAAAAACTGCTGAAAGATGGCGACATCGTCAACATCGACGTAACCGTCATTAAAGACGAATACCACGGTGACACCTCAAAAATGTTCATCGTTGGCAAGCCGACTATTCTTGGCGAGCGTCTGTGTAAAGTGACGCAAGAGAGCCTCTATCTGGCGCTGAAAATGGTTAAACCGGGTATTCGCCTGCGTACCATAGGTGCGGCAATCCAGAAGTTTGTGGAAGCGGAAGGTTTCTCCGTGGTGCGCGAGTACTGCGGTCACGGCATTGGTCGCGTCTTCCATGAAGAACCGCAGGTCCTGCACTATGACGCAGATGACGGCGGCGTGGTGCTGCAAAAAGGCATGACCTTTACCATTGAGCCGATGGTCAACGCGGGTGACTATCGCATCCGTACCATGAAAGACGGCTGGACGGTGAAAACCAAAGACAGAAGCTTGTCTGCGCAGTACGAGCATACTATTGTGGTAACAGACAACGGCTGCGAAATTATGACGTTGCGCAAGGATGACACCATCCCGGCGATACTGACGCACGATGAATGATAAAAAAGCCGGCAAATGCCGGCTTTTTTAATGGCTATAGCTTTTTCTTATGGGTGGCGCACGATGAGTAATCTTTTACCCGAACAGTATGCTAACACAGCACTTCCCACCCTCCCCGACCAGCCCGATAACCCGGGCGTCTGGCCGTCGCACGAGCTGACCTGCGCGCATATTAAAGCCCATATGGATGTTTTCCATCGCTGGCTGGGCAGCGCGTTCGACGCAGGCGTGTCGGCCGAGCAGCTCATTGAAGCGCGCACCGAATTTATCGACCAGCTGCTGCAGCGCCTGTGGATCGATTACGGGTTTGGGCAAATCAGCGACGTTGCGCTGGTTGCCGTCGGGGGCTATGGCCGCGGTGAGCTGCATCCGCTTTCCGATATCGATCTGCTGATCTTAAGCCGCAAAAAGCTGCCGGACGAACAGGCGCAAAAAATTGGCGAACTGCTGACGCTGCTCTGGGACGTAAAGCTGGAAGTCGGCCACAGCGTGCGCACCCTGGAAGAGTGTCTGCTGGAAGGGTTATCGGACCTAACCGTCGCCACCAACCTGATTGAAACCCGCCTGCTGATTGGTGATGTCGCTCTGTTCCTGGAGCTGCAAAAACACATCTTCAGCGACGGCTTCTGGCCGTCAGAAAAGTTCTTCGCCGCGAAGGTCGAGGAGCAAAATCAGCGCCACCAGCGCTACCACGGCACCAGCTATAATCTTGAACCCGATATTAAAAGCAGCCCCGGCGGCCTGCGCGACATCCACACCCTGCAGTGGGTCGCCCGCCGCCATTTTGGCGCCACCTCGATGGACGAGATGGTCGGCTTCGGCTTTTTAACCGAGGCCGAGCGAAACGAGCTGAACGAGTGCCTGCACCTGCTGTGGCGCATCCGGTTTGCCCTGCATCTGGAAGTCACCCGCTACGATAACCGCCTGCTGTTTGACCGCCAGCTCAGCGTGGCGCAGCGCCTGAATTATCAGGGCGAAGGCAACGAGCCGGTTGAGCACATGATGAAGGATTTCTTCCGCGTCACCCGCCGGGTGACCGAGTTGAACCAGATGCTATTGCAGCTGTTCGACGAGGCCATACTGGCCCTGACGGCGGACGAAAAACCGCGCCCGATTGATGACGAATTCCAGCTGCGCGGCACGCTTATCGACCTGCGCGACGAAACGCTGTTCATCCGCGAGCCGGAAGCGATTCTGCGGATGTTCTATACCATGGTGCGCAACAGCACCATCACCGGGATCTACTCCACCACTCTGCGCCATCTGCGCCATGCGCGCCGTCATTTGACGCAGCCGCTGTGCTATATCCCGGAAGCGCGTTCGCTGTTTCTGAGCATGCTCCGCCACCCGGGCGCCGTCAGCCGCGGCCTGCTGCCAATGCACCGCCACAGCGTGCTGTGGGCCTATATGCCGCAGTGGTCGCACATTGTCGGGCAAATGCAGTTCGATCTGTTCCACGCCTACACGGTGGATGAACACACGATCCGCGTGATGCTCAAGCTGGAAAGCTTTGCGAAAGAAGAGACGCGCTCCCGCCACCCGCTCTGCGTGGAGCTGTGGCCGCGCCTGACCCATCCGGAACTGATCCTGATTGCCGCCCTGTTCCACGATATCGCCAAAGGTCGCGGCGGCGACCACTCGGTGCTGGGCGCGCAGGACGTGCTGAAATTTGCCGAACTGCACGGCCTGAACTCGCGTGAAACGCAGCTGGTGGCCTGGCTGGTGCGCCATCACCTGCTGATGTCAGTCACCGCGCAGCGTCGTGACATTCAGGATCCGGAAGTGATCAAGCAGTTCGCTGAAGAGGTTCAGACGGAAAACCGTCTGCGCTATCTGGTCTGCCTGACGGTGGCCGATATCTGCGCCACCAACGAGACCCTGTGGAACAGCTGGAAGCAGAGCCTGCTGCGCGAGCTGTACTTCGCCACCGAAAAACAGCTTCGTCGCGGGATGCAAAACACCCCGGACATGCGCGAACGCGTGCGTCATCACCAGCTCCAGGCGCTGGCGCTGCTGCGGATGGATAATATTGATGAAGAGGCACTGCATCAGATTTGGGCCCGCTGCCGCGCCAACTATTTTGTCCGCCATAGTCCAAACCAGCTTGCGTGGCACGCGCGGCATCTGCTCAAGCACGATCTGTCCCAGCCGATGATCCTGCTGAGCCCGCAGGCCACCCGCGGCGGGACGGAGATTTTCATCTGGAGCCCGGACCGACCTTACCTGTTTGCTGCGGTCTGCGCCGAGCTGGACAGGCGTAACCTGAGCGTTCATGACGCGCAGATTTTCACCACCCGCGACGGCATGGCGATGGACACCTTTATCGTGCTTGAGCCGGACGGCAGCCCGCTCTCGTCGGACAGGCATGAAGGGATACGTTTTGGTCTGGAACAGGCGATTACCCAGCGCAGCTGGCAGCCTCCGCAGCCGCGTCGCCAGCCGGCGAAATTGCGCCACTTTACCGTCGATACCGAGGTCAATTTCCTGCCGACCCACACTGACCGTAAATCGTTCCTGGAGCTGATCGCGCTCGACCAGCCGGGGCTGCTTGCTCGCGTCGGCCAGGTTTTTGCCGATCTGGGAATTTCGCTCCATGGGGCCCGAATTACAACGATTGGCGAGCGAGTAGAAGATTTATTTATAATCGCGACAGCGGACCGGCGTGCCCTTAATAATGACCTGCAGCTTGAAGTGCAACAACGGTTGACAGCAGCCCTCAATCCAAACGATAAAGGGTGATATGTTTTTTAGTGAAATGGAAAGAGTAAACAATGCAGCAGTTACAGAACGTTATTGAGTCCGCTTTTGAGCGTCGCGCCGAGATTACCCCGGCAAATGTGGATACCGTGACCCGTGAAGCGGTAAACCAGGTGATTTCCCTTCTGGATTCCGGCGCGCTGCGCGTGGCAGAAAAAATCGACGGTCAGTGGGTCACTCATCAATGGCTGAAGAAAGCCGTGCTGCTCTCTTTCCGTATCAACGATAACCAGGTTATCGACGGAGCTGAAAGCCGCTACTTCGATAAAGTGCCAATGAAATTCGCTGACTACGACGAAGCGCGTTTCCAGAAAGAAGGCTTCCGCGTGGTACCGCCTGCGGCGGTTCGCCAGGGTGCGTTCATCGCACGTAACACCGTGCTGATGCCATCCTACGTGAATATCGGTGCCTACGTTGACGAAGGCACCATGGTCGACACCTGGGCGACCGTCGGTTCCTGCGCGCAGATCGGTAAAAACGTTCACCTGTCCGGCGGCGTGGGCATCGGTGGTGTTCTGGAGCCACTGCAGGCTAACCCGACCATTATCGAAGACAACTGCTTCATCGGCGCGCGCTCTGAAGTGGTTGAAGGCGTGATCGTTGAAGAAGGCTCCGTGATCTCCATGGGCGTTTACATCGGTCAGAGCACCCGTATTTACGACCGTGAAACCGGCGAAGTTCACTACGGTCGCGTTCCGGCGGGCTCCGTGGTGGTTTCCGGCAACCTGCCGTCAAAAGATGGCAAATACAGCCTGTACTGTGCGGTTATCGTGAAGAAAGTGGATGCGAAAACGCGCGGTAAAGTGGGCATCAACGAATTGCTGCGCACCATCGATTAATCGGGTATAACAAAAAGCGGGGGCAACCCCGCTTTTTTTATATCTGAGGGTGGCGAAAATAGATTTTTTCGTTAATTATTCAAAGGTTATGTTGAGATCAAGGGTACCGCTATGTACGATAATCTGAAAAGTCTGGGCATTACCAATCCTGATGAAATTGATCGTTACAGCCTCCGTCAGGAAGCCAATAACGATATTCTGAAAATCTATTTTCACAAGGACAAAGGAGAGTTTTTCGCCAAAAGCGTGAAGTTTAAATATCCACGCCAGCGTAAGACCGTTGTGGCTGACGGTGTAGGACAGGGCTACAAAGAAGTACAGGAAATCAGCCCTAACCTGCGCTATGTGATCGATGAACTCGATCAGATCTGCCAGCGCGACCGCACCGAAGTCGATCTCAAGCGTAAGATCCTTGACGACCTGCGTCACCTTGAAAGCGTTGTAACAAATAAGATCAGCGAGATTGAAGCGGATCTTGAGAAATTAACGCGGAAATAAAAGCAAAACGGCAATCCTTGATTGCCGTTTTTAGTGTTTGCGCCCTCTCCCCGTTGGAGAGGGATGGGGTAAGTGCACCAGACCGCACTCAGTCATCTCTGTTCGTCCAGCTGAAGCGCCACATAAAGCAGCAGCCTGTCGTCAAAGTTTCCCAGATCCAGCCCCGTCAGCTCTGAAATCCGGTTTAACCGATACTCAAGCGTATTGCGGTGAATAAACAGCGCCTTTGAGGTCGCCAGCGGCTGCACGTTATGGCGGAACCACGCCTGCAGCGTCCGGCGCAGCAGGCCGTTGTTGTCCATGGCTTTCAGACGTGCCAATGGCCGCGCCAGCTCATTGGCCTGCCAGCCCCCGCGCAGGCTGTCGAGCAGCACCGGCAGCATCAGATCCTGATAGAAATAGCTGCGGCTCTCCGGCATCCGCTGCTTGCCCACCATCATGGTGGTGCGCGCGGTACGCCAGGAGCGGGCGATACTGCCCGGCCCGGTAAAGTAGTTGCCCAGCGCAACGCGAAAACGCAGCTGGCCGTTCTCCTCCATTCGGGAGATCAGCTGCTCCACGCGACGACGATGATCGTCGGCATCCCAGCGGCCGAACGCATTGAGCGCGGGTTTGAGGACCACCATTTCCGTCAGAGAAACGATCGCCACCAGGTTATCGCGCTCCGGCGTCGCCAGCGCATTTTGCAGCTGCTGCAGCTCGGCCATCGCGCTGTCCACGCCAAGCTGGCCGCTATCGACCTCGATCACCGCCACCACGCGCGGCTGGTTGAGATCGATCCCCAGACGCTGCGCCCATTCGCTGAGCGCAGGCGTATGCTCTTCCGCCTGAATAAGGTTCATCACCAGCTCTTCACGCAGTCGGCTGTCCTGGGCAAGCAGGTGCATCAGGCGCGACTGCTCCAGCATCATCTCAGCCGTCATACAGACCAGCTCACCGTATTTTCGCAGTGACTCGGGTTCGCCGGTGAGGCCGATTACCCCCACAATTTCGCCTTCAAGACGCAGCGGTAAATTGATGCCCTGACGTACGCCGTGCAGGTGTTTCGCTACCGCATCGTCGATATCCACGACCCGCCCCTGAGAAAGCACCAGCAGCGCACCTTCGTGCAATTCCCCAATACGCTCGCGATCGCCGCTGCCAATAATGCGCCCGCGGGCATCCATTACGTTGATATTGGTATCAATGATGCGCATGGTGCGCGCCACGATATCCTGCGCCATTTTTGTATCAAGATGCCAGCCAGCCATGTAACCCTCCCGTGAGCAGAGCTCAAGCATAGGAAAGTTCAGCGACGGCTGCATTGTGCGAATGCACAAAGAGAGAGGGAGAAGTATGGAGTTGTGGCAAGAATCACAGAAACGAGAAAGCCCCTGCGAACAGGGGCTTCAGAGAATTACTGCATCAGCAGATAAAGAGAGGTATCACCACGCTGAATATTCAGCGCCAGTACGGAAGGCTTGCTCTCAAGAATTTTGCGCAGTTCAGCGATGTTTTTCACCGGCTGCTGGTTAGCGCCCATGATCACATCGCCTTTTTTCAGGCCGATACGGGCTGCCGGTGAATTCGCTTTCACGTTGTTCACCACCACGCCTTTGTCTGCGCCTTTGTTGCTCATCTCAGCACCTTCAATCCCGCTGAAGATGGTGCTGGAATCCACCTGATTCTGGCTGCTCTGCTGCAGCTCCAGGCTCACGTTAACCGGCTTACCGTCGCGCAGCAGGCCGAGGGTCACTTTACTGCCAATCGGCATTGAGCCTACTTCGGCACGCAGGGCGGCAAAGCTGCTGATCGGCTTACCGTTCAGGGAGGTGATCACATCCCCCGCTTTAATGCCCGCTTTCGCCGCGGAGGAATTCGGCATCACCTGGCTGACGAATGCCCCGCGCTGAGCTTCAACTTTCATCGCCTTAGCCAGTTCGGAGTTCAGCTCCGTACCGAGGATACCCAGCTCACCGCGTTTCACCTGACCATACTGCACCATCTGCGAGGTCAGGTTTTTCACCATGTTACTTGGGATAGCAAAACCGATACCGATGTTGCCACCGTCCGGTGCCAGGATAGCGGTGTTGATACCGATCAGCTCACCGTTCAGGTTCACCAGCGCACCGCCGGAGTTACCGCGGTTGATCGCCGCATCCGTCTGGATGAAGTTTTCATAGTTTTCCGCGTTGAGGCCGCTACGACCCAGCGCAGAGACGATACCGGATGTCACGGTTTCACCCAGGCCGAACGGGTTACCGATCGCCACGGTATAGTCGCCCACGCGCAGCGCGTCAGAGTCGGCAATTTTAATCGCCGTCAGGTTTTTCGGATCCTGAATCTGGATCAGCGCAATGTCGGAGCGCGGGTCTTTACCCACCACTTTGGCGTCAAACTTGCGGCCATCGCTCAGCTGAACCTTAATGCTGTTCGCGTTATCGACAACGTGGTTGTTAGTGACGACGTAGCCTTTCGCCGCATCAATAATTACCCCCGAGCCAAGCGCCATGAATTTCTGCTGCTGGCCGCCGCCCTGGCTGTCATCCCCGGCACCGCCGCCCTGACAGAACGGAGAGCTCTGGAATGGCGAACCGTCCTGGCAGAACGGCGAGTTGTCGCCGAAGAACTGCTGGAAGTTACGCGGCATACGCGGCGTATTGACGGTCGTGCTGCCCTCAACGTTAATACTCACCACCGATGGCATCACTTTTTCGAGCATCGGTGCCAGGCTTGGCATCTGCTGCGAGGTTGCTGCCGACGACGCGGTCTCGGCTGCAGTAGCAGTCAGAGGAGACAGCGCTAAACCTAAACTCAGAGCCAGTGCACTCATTGCTAATGTGGTTTTTTTCATGTTTCTCAATCTCGATTTACAGGTAACGCAAAATTGCTGTGTAACTCAGATTCGTTTTATACCGCTTAGTTCCGGCGATAAGTTTATGGAAAAGGTAAAAATTTATTGGCCGTCTTTACAAAACTCCGGAATTATTCCACCGCCATCAGCTTGCGGTATTCATCCCAGGCATACAAATCCGTCATGCCGCTGATATAGTCCTGGATAAGACGGCAGCGATAATAATATTCCATCACCGGCCATTCGGGAGAGTTGCGTTCCAGCTTGCCAATCGCTTCGACATACGCCAGACGATGCCGGGTAGAAAGTTTCTGATAAAGCCGCGATTCGATGGGTATTCTGCGCACGCGCTCGTGTTCCACCAGTTCGCTGAATTCATCGACCGACAGCTGAAGCAACGGGGAATAAATTTCCAGTAACCCACTGATTACCCGATAGCCCTGCAGCTCCAGCTGCTCGACATCCGGATGGCTGAATACATGTCGCATCGCCACATGTTTATAAAGCTCAAGGAGTTGACTGAAACTGCTGTCATCTTCCAGCAGCGCGTGGTTGAATTCCCCGCTGAAAATGAGCGGCAAATTATCAATAAAACGCGACGCCGCATACGGCACCAGTTTATTTAATGTATTGACCCGCAAATACATAAAGAACTGGTCTTCCGTACTGCGGCTTAATGTATTTGAGCGCGATTTTTCCCAGGCATTTTCGACAACCTGCGCAAACAGCGAACCTTTTTCATGGGTGCCCCAGGCCGTATAAAGATGCTGATAAAGCTCCTCGACGCTGAAGATTCTTTTCTCCACGGCATCTTCCAGATCGGCCACGCAATAGGAAATATCATCCGCGGCTTCCATAATCCAGGTCAATGGAAAGCGGCCGTTTGGCGTCAATGAAAGTTCTTTACGTAACCGTTCAATATAGGCCTCTTCGGAAAGGTAATAGCCCGGTTTTTTCATTAAATAGCTGTGGGACGCGGGCGTATCCCCCATCCACCACGCGGGGCGCGTATATTTCAGAATGCAGCCGACCTGTGCCCAGGTCAGGTTCATGCGCATCAGGGAATGAACCAGCCGGATCCCCTGCGCGTTGCCCTCGAAGTGACACAAATCCTGGCGCACTTTGCGGCGCAGATCGTTCAGCCGCTCTTCACCTTCACGCAGGCGTAAATCGCGTACGATGCAGCGGTCATCGCTGAGGGGCTGGCTTACCGCATCCGAAGGATAAAGCCGCTGCTTAAACCAGTCATTGATCGCCGCCTCACCAAAGTGGCCGAAAGGCGGGTTACCGATGTCATGCATCAGGCAGGCCATCTCAACGATGCTCTCGAAGGGCCCCGTCAGCTCGTCCAGACCATAGGCTTCCAGTAAACGCTGCTCTTTGAGACGGCTCAAAATCTCTTTGGCAATGTAGCGCCCTACCTGCTGCACTTCCATCGAGTGGGTTAAGCGCGTGCGCACCGCGGCGTTACGCTCCAGCGGGAACACCTGAGTTTTTTGCTGCAGACGGCGGATAGCAGGCGAGTTAACGATCCGCCCGCGATCGCTCTCGAAGATACGCAGGATCTCATGTTCGCTCTTGTCGCCCTGCGGCGAACGGAAACGTCGGTGCCAGTTAATTTTGGTACGAAAATCGATTGGTGACATGTGCTCCCCCGCGTGAGAATGCGTTTCCCCTTAACCGCATGATAGACTATGCATCTTAACAAGGCACATCGCGAGTAAATCTATGAAAATCGGCATTATTGGTGCAATGGAAGAAGAAGTTACGCTGCTGCGTGACAAAATTGAGAACCGTCAGACCCTCTCTCTGGGAGGTTGTGAGATCTACACCGGCCAGCTGAACGGTGTTGACGTGGCTCTGCTGAAATCAGGCATCGGTAAAGTGGCTGCTGCGCTGGGTGCAACCCTGCTGCTTGAGCGCTGCAAGCCGGACGTGATCGTGAATACCGGCTCTGCGGGCGGCCTGGCGCCGACGCTGAAAGTGGGCGATATCGTTGTCTCCGACGAAGCGCGTTACCACGATGCCGACGTCACCGCGTTCGGTTACGAGTACGGACAGCTCCCGGGCTGCCCTGCTGGTTTTAAAGCTGACGACAAGCTGATTGCGGCGGCAGAGACCTGCATCGCAGAACTCAACCTCAACGCGGTACGCGGTCTGATTGTCAGCGGTGATGCCTTCATCAACGGCTCCGTTGGGCTGGCGAAAATCCGTCATAACTTCCCTCAGGCGGTTGCCGTTGAGATGGAAGCGACCGCGATCGCTCATGTCTGCCATAACTTCAGCGTACCCTTCGTGGTGGTTCGCGCCATCTCTGACGTGGCAGACCAGCAGTCCCACATCAGCTTCGACGAGTTCCTGACCGTTGCGGCAAAACAGTCCACCGTGATGGTGGAGCGCCTGGTGCAGAATCTGGCTCGTGGCTAAACATACCGTCAGGGCGCTGGCCGCCCTGCTTCTTCTCGTACCGCTGTGGCTCTATGCGTTACCGCGCGTGATTACCCTCTCTCCCGCAAATACTGAACTGGCGTTTGCCGCCGGGATCACGCCCGTTGGCGTGAGTAGCTTTTCGGATTACCCACCGCAGGCCGCGGGTATTGAACAGGTGGCAACCTGGCAGGGGATGAACCTTGAGCGCATCGTGGCGCTTAAACCGGATCTCGTGCTGGCCTGGCGCGGCGGCAACGCCGAGCGGCAGGTCAACCAGCTCACCTCGCTTGGCATAAAGGTCATGTGGATTGATGCCGTCAGCATTGAGCAGGTCGCTCAGGCGCTACGCGCCCTGGCCCCCTATAGCCCTACGCCCAAAAAAGCCGAGGCTGCGGCGAAACAGATGCTGAGCGATTATGCCGCGCTGAAATCCCGATACGATACCCCTGTTAAAAAGCGCATCTTCCTGCAGTTTGGCAGCCAGCCGCTGTTTACCACCGGAAAAGGGTCGATTCAGAACCAGGTGCTGGAAGTCTGCGGCGGTGAAAACATCTTTGCTGCCAGCCGGGTACCCTGGCCGCAGGTGAGCCGCGAGCAGGTCCTGGCGCGCCAGCCGCAGGCCATCGTCGTGGTCGGAAATGCGAGCGAGATTCCTAAAATTGAACAATTCTGGCAAAGGCAGCTAAAAATTCCGGTGATCCCGCTCAACAGCGACTGGTTTGAACGCGCCAGCCCGCGTATTATCCTCGCCGCAAAACAGCTCTGTGCCGCGCTGGCAGAGAGTCACTAACATAAGACCCTTTTCGAGGATTTAACGATGCTCGTTTATTGGCTGGATATTCTTGGCACAGCCGTTTTTGCTATCTCCGGCGTTCTGCTCGCTGGAAAACTACGCATGGATCCGTTTGGCGTGCTGGTGCTGGGCGTCGTGACCGCCGTCGGCGGCGGGACTATCCGCGATATGGCGCTGGCAAATGGCCCGGTGTTTTGGGTGAAAGATCCTACCGATCTGGTGGTCGCGATGGTCACCTGCCTGTTAACCATTGTGCTGGTTCGCCAGCCCCGCCGCTTACCCAAGTGGATATTGCCGGTACTGGATGCCGTGGGTCTGGCCGTGTTTGTCGGTATTGGCGTCAACAAGGCGTTTAATGCGGGTACCGGTCCGATGGTGGCGATCTGCATGGGCGTATTAACCGGCGTGGGCGGTGGGATCATTCGCGACATTCTGGCGCGTGAAGTGCCGATGATCCTGCGTACTGAAATTTACGCGACGGCCTGCATTGTGGGCGGGATTGTTCACGCTACCACGTACTACACCTTTGCCCTCCCGCTGGAAAATGCCGCGATGCTGGGGATGGTCGTGACGCTGGTGATACGCTTAGCGGCGATACGCTGGCACCTGAAGCTGCCGACGTTTGCGCTGGATGATAATGGCAGGTAAAAGCAAAACGGTAACCGCAAGGTTACCGTTTTGAGTATTTACGCCCTATCCCTGTGAGAAAGGGACGGAGTAACGGCATCAGCCCGCACTCTCTTAGATGCTGAACGAAGATCCACACCCGCAGGTGCTTGTCGCATTCGGGTTAGTGACCACAAAGCGCGAACCTTCCAGACCCTCGGTGTAATCCACCGAACCACCCACCAGATATTGCAGGCTCATCGGGTCAACCACCAGCGCGACGCCCTGTTTCTCGATAGTCATATCGCCATCGTTAACCTGATCGTCAAAGGTAAAACCATACTGGAAGCCGCTGCAGCCGCCACCGGTAATATAGACACGCAGTTTCAGATCCGGATTGTCTTCGTCGGCAATCAGGACTTTCACTTTGTTGGCTGCTGCTTCGGTAAATTCGAGCGGTACAGCTACTACGTCATCACTCATCTTATGCTCCCATGAATACTGCTATTGGGCAAAATTCACCCAATTCTTTATGTCATTATCTAATACCCTGGTAATTCATTCAAGTATTCTGCGTGGCGGCCCGTTCAGCCTCTTGTTTCGCCAGGGTACGCGCGAGGATGGTGGAGTATAACGGTTTTCCACCCAGGAACTGGGCTAATAGTGTCGCGCCGAGACAGGTAATGATCATTGGCAAAATGAGCTGGTAATTGTCCGTCATCTCCAGCACCAGCACGATCCCGGTCAAGGGAGCACGCAGGGACGCGGCCAGCAGCGCCCCCATTCCGGCCACCGCAAAGGTCCCGGCTTCAAGGTGATAGGCGGGAAAGCCCACTTCAGCCGCCATACCAAATGCGGTCCCGAGCAGCGTACCCAGCGCCAGCATCGGGGCAAAAATCCCCCCGGGCGCGCCGGAAGAGAAGCACAGTACCGTCGTGATAACCCGGGAGATAAACATAAACAGCAGCAGACCCACGCTGAAATTCCCCGCCGCCGCAATGGGAATAAGTCCGAACCCGCCGCCTGCGGCATTCGGCTCGATAAACCCGAGTACGCCACACATGCCGCCCAGCAGACCACCCATCAGCACCCATTTCGTGGTGTTCCCGCCGTGAATGCGCTGGAACATATCCTGAGCGCGCAGGATAAAGGTGTTAAACAGCGGCCCCACCACGCCAAAAATCATGCCGAGGATCAGGTAAAGCCACAGGGTATTGACCGGCGCGTTGGTGAGTTTACCCACCTCAATGACCGCGCCCTCGCCATTAAAGATGCGAAACACGATGCTCGACATAATGACGCCGGTAAACACCGCTTTAATTGAGATCAGGTTGTAGCGGAACTGCGCGCGCATCTCTTCGATAATGAACAAAATGCCCGCCAGCGGCGCATTAAACGCGGCGGAAAGCCCCGCCGCCGCGCCGGTTGCCAGCAGCGTATGGCGCGCTTCGGCGCTTCGCATCCGAAACAGATCGCCCACCATGCGGCCGACGTTCCCCCCCAGCTGTACCGTGGGTCCTTCCCGTCCAAGCACCATTCCCGCGCCCAGAGTCCCCATGCCGCCGATGAACTTAACCGGAATCACCCGCCACCAGCGCACCGGACGCAGCTCCTCGAGCGCGCCCTCAATTTCCGGGATGCCCGATCCCCCCGCCTCCGGCGCGAATTTACGCACCAGAAAATACCCCACCATGGCAAACAGCGCGGACAGCCCGAATGCCCACACCCAGACCAGCCATTCGCTGTCGGCGAAACCGGCCACGGTGCCCACTCGCCAGTTGAGTACGGCATTAACCGCTTTTTCAAACGCCACGCCAACCAGGCCCGCGAGAGTACCCACCACGGCAGCGGCCAGCAGGATCGCCAGCGGCGTTTTATCGCGATTGAGCAGCCGCCGAATGCTGATTCGGTGCTGGGCGCGCGTAAACTGTTGTTCTTCAAAAGACGGAGAATCTGATTTCATGTCCTGTTCTTATTTGTCACACAAAAAGCCGTGAGGATTTTACCAGAGACGGCCCCACCGTCTCCTGAAAATTACTTAACAAATCTTAAAGCATTGCCCGGCTAAAAATTTCATAACCTTCATCGAATCACATAGAATAGTGGGCTTAACCATTTTATTCGAACCAGGAACGACGCCATGAGCAAGTCTGAAAACCTCTACAGTGCAGCCCGCGAGCTTATTCCGGGTGGCGTGAACTCACCTGTGCGCGCCTTCACCGGCGTGGGCGGTACGCCGCTGTTTATCGAACGTGCTGACGGCGCGTATCTGTATGATGTCGATGGCAAAGCCTATATCGATTATGTAGGTTCCTGGGGACCGATGGTGCTAGGGCACAACCACCCTGCCATTCGTAACGCAGTGATTGAAGCCGCCCAGCGCGGCCTGAGCTTCGGTGCGCCAACCGAAATGGAAGTGAAAATGGCGGAGCTGGTGACCGAGCTGGTGCCTACCATGGACATGGTGCGTATGGTGAACTCCGGTACCGAAGCCACCATGAGCGCTATCCGCCTGGCGCGCGGTTTTACCGGTCGCGATAAAATCATCAAGTTTGAAGGCTGCTACCACGGTCATGCGGACTGCCTGCTGGTGAAAGCCGGTTCCGGCGCGCTGACGCTCGGCCAGCCGAACTCGCCTGGCGTACCGGCAGATTTCGCGAAGCACACCCTGACCTGCACCTACAACGATCTTGCTACCGTTCGCGCGGCGTTCGAGCAGTATCCGCAGGAGATCGCCTGCATCATCGTTGAGCCGGTTGCCGGCAACATGAACTGCATCCCACCGCAGGCTGAGTTCCTGCCGGGCCTGCGCGCCCTGTGCGATGAGTTCGGCGCGCTGCTGATCATCGATGAAGTCATGACCGGCTTCCGCGTCGCGCTGGCGGGTGCCCAGTCTTACTACGACGTCGTGCCGGACCTGACCTGCCTCGGCAAAATCATCGGCGGCGGCATGCCGGTCGGCGCTTTCGGTGGTCGTAAGGACGTGATGGAAGCCCTGGCGCCAACCGGTCCGGTTTACCAGGCGGGCACGCTCTCCGGTAACCCCATCGCCATGGCGGCGGGCTTTGCCTGCCTGACCGAAGTGGCACAGCCGGGTATTCACGAAACCCTGACCGACCTGACCACGCAGCTGGCCAACGGTCTGCTGGAAGCCGCAGAAGAGGCCGGTATCCCTCTGGTGGTCAACCACGTGGGCGGCATGTTCGGGATTTTCTTCACCGATGCGAAAACCGTGACCTGCTATCAGGACGTGGTGAAGTGCGACGTTGAACGCTTCAAGCGCTTCTTCCACCTGATGCTGGAAGAAGGCGTGTACCTGGCGCCGTCCGCGTTCGAAGCGGGCTTTATGTCCGTGGCGCACAGCGAAGAAGATATCAATAACACCATCGACGCGGCGCGCAAGGTGTTTGCGAAGCTGTAAGATGTGCGGCTTGATGCCCTCACCCCAACCCTCTCCCACGGGGAGAGGGAGCAAACACAAAAACGGCAATCTAAGGATTGCCGTTTACTTTTATTACCGGCTCTGCTTTCTCAACAGATAAATAAAGTACGGCGCACCGATAAAGGTCGACAGCAGACCCGCCGGGATCTGATACGGGAACAGCACCATTCTTCCGCACCAGTCCGCAAACACCAGCATCATCCCGCCCGTCAGTGCCGACATCACAATATGCGGCATCGTCCGGCGGAACCCCATCATTCTGGCAATGTGCGGGGCCATTAATCCGACAAAACTCAGCGGTCCAATCGTCAGGGTTGCCACAGCCGTCAGGCACGCCGCCAGCAGCAGCAGGGCCACGCGCGCTGGCGTCAGCGCCATTCCCACCGCGCGCGCGGTTTCGCCGCCGAGCGGCAAAATGGTCATCCAGCGGCGGCACAGCGGCACCATCGCCAGCAGCACGAGCATCGAGATCCCGGACCAGACCACCTGGCTGCCGGTGGCGTTGTAGGTTGAGCCGGAAATCCAGGTCAGGATCTTCGCCATACGCGGATCGCCGCTGGCCTGCAGCATCATCAGCAGCATGGTAAACGCGGTGCTGAGCGCCATCCCGGCCAGCAGCATGCGGTGCGGTGAAAATCCGCCGCGACCGGCGGCAATAAGGATAATCATCAGCGTGACTGCCGCACCGATACTGCCGGCAGGCATCAGCCAGCCAAACGCATTCCCCGGCACAAAGAACAGCATCAGCACCACGCCAAAGGCGGCGCCAGAGCTGATCCCGAGCACTTCCGGGCTTGCCATCGGGTTGCCGGTCAGACGCTGAATAATGCACCCCGCCACCGCCAGCATTACCCCTGCGATCAGCGCAGCGAAGATACGCGGCCAGCGCCACTGCACCAGTTCATTGAGTAAATCCCCCGTCGCCCAGTGCCAGCCCACGGCATCGCGTCCAAATGAGAGCGCCGCAAACGAAGCGATAATCAGCACAGCCAGACCGGCAAGGCTAAACCACAGCACCGACCGACGTTCAGCGTAAACTTTATCGCCGGCGTCCATCGCCGGTGCGCTCATGCTGCGCAGGCGCGGGAGCAGCCACAGCAGCAGCGGCGCCCCGATAAGCGCGGTCACCGAGCCGGTGGACACTTCCCTCCAGACCTGCGCCAGCCAGAGAACAAGCTGATCGGAAAGCCAGAGGATCAGGGCCCCAATCAGCGGCGCCAGCATCAGACGCGCCAGCAGGCGACGCGCCCCGAGCATTTTCGCCAGCAGCGGCGCAAACAGGCCGATAAACCCGATGATGCCGACCGCGTTTACCAGCAGGGCGCTTAATACAATCGCCAGCGTCAGCGCCGCCAGACGAGCCAGCGACAGCGCCAGCCCCAGGTTACGCGCCACGCCATCATCCAGCCCCATGAGCGTCAGAGGGCGCAGGAGCAGCAGCGTCAGCACGACGCCGCCAGCCAGCTGTGGCCACAGGTGCAGGACAACGCTCCAGTCGGTTTGGGTGAGCGTGCCGGTACTCCACAGGAACATGCTTTGCAGCCGATCGTGATGGAACAGCACCAGCAGCTGGTTTATCGCCCCGCAGTACAGGCTCACCACCAGCCCGGCCAGAATTAGCGTTACCGGGGAAAGGCGCTTGCCCCAGGCCACGCCAAAGACCAGCGCGCCCACCACGCACGCCCCCGCGAGTGCCGCAAACTGCGAGGTTAACGCTCCCGGCAGCGCCCACAGCGTGGTGATGGTGATCCCAAGCTGCGCGCCGGTCGCGACGCCGAGCGTGGTTGGCTCTGCCAGCGGGTTACGTAAAACCTGCTGGAACAGCACGCCCACCAGCCCTAAGCCGGCCCCGACCAAAAGGGAGATCGCCAGACGCGGCAGCAGGCTGTAGTGGAACAGCATCTGCTGAATATTGTCGATGTCCGGCGAGGCCAGAGCGGCCCCCCACTGCGCGCGTGGTAAGGCCGCGGAGAGGTTGAACCCGGTTAATACCAGCGCAACCAGAAAAAGCAGGGATAACAGCAGCGCCGGGAAGCGGGCGATACGCGTACTCATGCTTTACCTCCCAGGGCGTTATCCAGCACGCGGGCAAAATGCATGGCCGACAGCGTCGCACCGTAGAACCAGACCGCCGGGACGCGCTGGAAGCGCTTCTCGCGTACAAACGGCATCGCCTGCCAGAGCGGGGTCGCCATCAGGGTTTGCATGTCGCGTTCGTTACCGTGGTCGAAACAGAGCACGTCCACATCGCGAAACGCCGCCAGGCGATCGATACCCACGGCGGTACTGCCCCAGAAGGTCATCTCCCCTTCCCAGGCGTTGCGAATGCCGAAGCTGTCCAGCACCTCCTGGAACAGACAGTTTTTACCGAAGACCAGCATATGGCGGGCATCCAGCAGCGTCACCATCAGCAGCGGACGATCGCCCCGGTGAGCAAAGCGCGGCTTCAGCGAGTCTATCAGGGCATCAAACTCGTCGAGATGCTTTTTGGCCTCCTCTTCGCGGTTGAGGAAATGCGCCATCTCGTTAATCGAGTTTTTCGCCACGGCCAGCGGTTTTTTACCGTCGCTGAAAGCAAATCCACGTCCTGGCGCAATGCGCGCCATAGTCTCCTCTGACGGGCCGTAGCCCGCTGACCAGAACAGGAACGAAGGTTTCATCTGGGTGAGCAGCTCAAGGTTTGGCTCCGTTCGCAGACCGACGTCGATTACCGAGTCCGGCAGCTTTGGCTCGTTCACCCAGAGGTTATAGTTAGGAATGTCCGCTACGCCATAGGGCGTAACGCCGAGCGCCATCATCAGTTCGACCGGCAGCCACTCCAGGGCCACAATACGGTGCGGATCGACGGCGGCGGCACGCGCCGTATTCATTTTTAACAGCAGCGGCGAGAGCGCCATCGCCGTCAGCAGGCGACGGCGGCTAATGCGTGTGTTATTCAGCATCAGTAGACAAAGCTCACCGGTGCAGCCCCGGCCGGGTGAGGCAGAATACCCATCGGAATACCGTAAATATGTTCCAGCGTTTCGCTGCGCATCAGCTCGGCCGGTGTCCCCTGGGCAATCATCTCGCCCCCGCGCAGCGCGACGAGGTAGTCACAATAGCGCGCGGCCATGTTGATATCGTGCAGGACCGCAATGACCGTCAGGCCACGCTGCTGGCTCAGGCGATGCACCAGCGCCAGGACGTCGACCTGATGGGCGATATCCAGCGCAGAGGTCGGTTCATCCAGCAGCAGACAGCGGCTGTCCTGCGCCACCAGCATCGCAATCCACGCGCGCTGACGTTCGCCGCCGGACAGGCTATCCACCAGACGGTGCGCCAGCGGTTTTAGCCCGACCAGCGCAATCGCCTCTTCCACCTTCTCTCTGTCGGCGACGCCGAAGCGCCCAAGCGCACCGTGCCACGGATAACGCCCAATCGCCACCAGCTCACGCACCGTCATCCCTTCCGCCTGCGGCAGCTGCTGCGGCAGATAGGCCACTTTGCGGGCAAAGGCTTTACTGTTCCAGCTCTCCAGCGGTTGGTCATCCAGCAGAATATCGCCTTCTGAAGGCGGCTGATGGCGCCCCAGCATCTTGAGCAGCGTGGATTTACCGGAACCGTTGTGACCAATCAGTCCCGTCACTTTACCGGCCGGAAACGTCAGAGAGAGCGGATGCAGCAGCGTGCGCCCGGGTACGCGAAAGGAGAGATGGTTGAGCGTAAAGGTGGTGTCGGGTTGCGTTTGAATATCCTGCATATCAGCCAACTTAAATAAAAAGGGCACGGCGAACCGTGCCCGAAGAGAGATTAGAAGCGGAAGGTCGCGGTGGCAACAACCTGACGTTCAGCACCCCAGAAGCAGCCGTAGGTATTGAAGCAGCTGGCAACGTACTCACGATCGAACAGGTTGTTCACGTGCAGCGCCACGTTTGAGCCAGCCATGCCAACGCGTGCCAGATCGTATCTGACCAGCGCATCAACAACGGTGTAGCTGCCCACCTTGAAGGAGTTCGCCGGATCGCCATAGCTTGAGCCCGTGTAACGCACGCCGGTACCCAGCGTCAGACCAGACAGCGCACCGTCAAACAGGGTGTAATCGCCCCACAACGATGCCATGTGTTTTGGCACCTGAGCAGGCGTGTTGCCTTTGTAGGTGGTGTCCGTGGTGTATTCCGCATCGGTGTAGGTATAAGACCCCACCAGGTTGACGCTCGCAGACAGGGCCGCTTTCGCTTCCAGTTCTACGCCACGCGCGCGGATTTCACCGCCCTGAACCGAGAAGAAGGAGCCCGCCGGGTCCGCCATCAGGTTGTTGGTTTTGGTCAGCTGGTACAACGCACCGGTGACGACGATCGGACGATCGTTCGGCACGTATTTCACGCCCGCTTCGTACTGTTTGCCTTTAGACGGCGAGAACAGCTTGCCCTGGGCATCGGTCTGCGAAGCCGGTTCAAACGATTCGCTGTAGCTAAAGTACGGAGTTACGCCGTTATCAAACAGATAGTTAACGCCACCGCGCCAGGTGAACTGGGTATCATCACGTTTGGAGGTGGTGTTCGTCACGCGGTTGTAGGATTCCTGATCGGCCCAGTCATAACGGCCGCCCAGAGTTACCAGCACTTTATCCCACTGAGCCTGATCCTGAACGTACAGCCCCGTCTGTTTCTGACGGTTGAGGATCTGATATGGACCGGAGGTCGCGGGATCTTTTGAGCCGAAATCAAAATCGCTGTTCACCGGGTTGTAGAGATCCAGCAGCGGAACAGAGTCGTCGTAACCGAACCAGGAGTTGATGTCATTTCGCATGCGCATAAAGTCAACGCCGGTCAGCAGGACGTGGTCCACCTCGCCGGTTGAGAATTTGCTCTGCAGCTGGGTATCAACGGTAAAGTTCTGCAGCTTTTCGTTATCGACAACGTATTTACGCGCCAGATAATGGCCTTTGTCCGATGGCGCTAGCGCGGCACACTGTTTGTTGCCGCTGTTTGCCGGGTCGGTACAGACGCCATAACCGTATACGCTGTTTTGCGAGGTTTTGTTCTCGGCAAAGCGCAGGTTCTGACGCACGGTAAAGGTATCGTTGAACTCGTGGTCGAAGCTGTATCCCACCATTTTCTGGTTACGGGAATAGGTATTGTTCTTCGCGCCTTCGTTGAAGTTCGTCGGCAGACGATCGCCGTTCGGCAGCGGCTCAACCGTTCCCTCTTTTGGCAGCCAGCCGTAGTAGCCCGTTTCAGGCTCGTTCTGGAAGTAGGAGAGGAACGTGAAGGTGGTTTTATCATCCGGACGCCAGGAGAACGATGGCGCGATGGCGTAACGCTGCTCTTCCGCACGCTCCTGCTGGGCGTTATTAGAACGCGCAACGCCCGTTAAGCGATAAGAGTAAACGCCGTCGTCGTCGATCGCATCGCTAAAGTCAAACCCGGTCTGGAACAGGCTATCCGTGCCGACTTTGAACTGGATCTCTTTCAGCGGCTCGGTTGTTGGGCGCTTACTGACCATGTTCAGCAAGCCGCCCGGGCTGCTTTTGCCGTACAGAACGGAAACCGGACCGCGCATGATCTCGGCGCGCTCCAGCATATAAGGATCAATCACCGCGTCGTTATAGAAGTTCCCCTGCATTTTCATGCCGTCGAGGTAGTTATTCTGCGTCTGACCATCGGCCGCGAAGCCGCGAATGATCAAATAGTCATAGGTGTTAGACGCGCCGCGCGTGCCTACCGCAACGCCCGGCGTATAGCTCAGGGCTTCTTTCACCGAGCGCGGCTGATGCAGCGCCATCTCTTCGGCCGTGACCACAGAAATCGACTGCGGAACCTTTTGAATAGGGGTATCCGTTTTGGTTCCGGTCGCGGATTGCCGTGCGGCGATGGTCGCAGCAGGCCCCCAGGCACTTTCCTGTGCCGCAGGTGCTGCGGTTACCGTAATGGTTTCTTCTTTTTTCGGGGTTTCGGCCGCGTGAGCATAAGCAGACATGCCGGCAACCGCTGTGGCGACGACGACCGCGAGCTTACGCAGCGACGTATTCATTGGCTGAGCAGTATTGGAAAGCGCCATGTTGAATCTCTGATGTGAAAGTGAATGATAACGTAAACGAGAATTATTATTATGAGCGCCAGAATAATATGCGAAACGCTGGTTGCATAGCAAGCAGTAAGCGGCCCTATGAGAATTAAGGGTTTAAGAAATCATCAAGAGAAAACGAAGGGTTAATCAGAATTAAAGCGAGGGTTAACGAAATGAGATTTACGGGTAAAAAAAGCCCCCTTCCAGGGAAGAGGGCTTTAAAAGCTTAGTTACCGCCGAACATGTCTTTAATCCAGCCCGCGACACCGTCGCTGTCTTTCTTCTCATTCTGCTGCTGCGGCTGTTGCTGCTGCGGCTGCTGTGGTTGAGAAGACTGGTCGAACGGGTTACCCGTTGGCTGTTCTGGCTGGCTTTGCTGGCACAGCGAGTCCGGGTTTGCGGTCCAGACAGGCAGCGTACGCATTCCACCGCCGCAGACGAAGTTACCGGAGCTGTCCACGCCCATATCAACGATATCTTCCGGCGCGACCAGATTCAGCGGCACAGGAGACTGATTCGCCAGATAGCGCTGGTAAATCGACATCGCCCCGCTCGCGCCGTACAGCTTGGTCGGCTGGTTGTTGTCGCGGCCTACCCAGGTGATCACCACTTCACGGCCATCAATACCGGCAAACCAGGTATCGACGTTGTTGTTGGTGGTCCCGGTTTTACCCGCCAGATGCAGACCCGGATACTTCGCGCCCAGCTGACGGCCGGTACCGCGCTGCACAACCTGCTGCATCGTCCACAGCGTCATATAGGCGGCCTGAGCAGGAACGGCACGCTCCGCCTGTGGGAAGCTCTGATACAGCACGGAGCCATCTTCGGCAATCACTGAGCGCAGGGCAGACAGCGGCGCGCGGTTGCCCCCGCTGGCAATGGTCTGGAACGCCTGCGCCACTTCGATCGGCGTCAGGTTAAGCGCGCCGAGGATCATCGCCGGCACCGGGTGCAGCTGATCTTTCGACACGCCCAGTTTTTGCCAGGTATCGACAATCGCCGGCAGTCCCAGCGACATGCCCAGGTTCACCGTTGGCACGTTCATGGAACGGGTCAACGCATCCACCAGCATCACCTGGCCGCTGAACTGTTTATCATCGTTCTGCGGTGACCAGACCTGGCCGTTAGGCTGGCGCAGGGAGATCGGCGCATCCGCAATCCAGGTATTCAGGCGATACTGATTTGGCTGGCTCAGGGCTGTGAGGTAGGTTGCCGGTTTTGCCAGAGAGCCGATTGAGCGACGCGCCTGCATGGCGCGGTTGTAGCCTGCAAACTGCGGCTCGGCACCGCCCACCATGGCGCGAACTTCACCGGAGTTACGGTCAACCACCACCATCGCGGTTTCCAGATCGCTCAGCTTACGCTGTTTCTTCAGCGCCGGAATGCCCTCAACGGCCGCTTTTTCGGCCGCATCCTGCGCCACGGAGTCAAAGGTGGTGAAGATCTTCACGCCGGAGAGATCTTTGACCTTATCACCGAGCTTGCTTTGCAGCTCCTGACGCACCAGCTGCATAAACGCAGGCTGAGGCGAAATCACGCCACCGCGCGGCTGAACGCCGAGCGGACGCGCGCTCAGCATGTCGTACAGCTCCTGGTCAATCACCTGCTGCTGTTGCAGCAGACGCAGAACGAGGTTACGACGTTCCAGCGCCAGTTTCGGGTTACGCCACGGGTTATAGATGGACGCCCCTTTCACCATGCCCACCAGCAGCGCCTGCTGGTCCAGGCTCAGCTCTTCCACCGGACGGCCAAAGTAGTACAGGCTCGCCAGCGGGAAGCCGCGGATTTCGTTATCGCCGCTCTGACCGAGGTACACCTCGTTCATGTACAGCTCAAGGATACGATCCTTGCTGTAGCGCGCATCCATCAGCACGGCCATGTAGGCTTCGTTCGCTTTACGCCAGTAAGAGCGTTCGCTGGAGAGGAACAGGTTTTTCACCAGCTGCTGGGTCAGCGTACTCGCTCCCTGCACGGTACGACCGGCAGTCAGGTTAGCCAGCACCGCACGACCAATCGAGTAGAGACTAATGCCATCGTGCTCGTAGAAGTGACGGTCTTCGGTTGCCAGCAGGGTATCAACCAGCAGATCCGGGAAGCCGTTACGCGCCACGAACAGGCGCTGCTCGCCGTTTGCTGACGAAAGCATGGTGATCAGACGCGGATCGAGGCGGAAGAAACCGAACTGACGGTTGTTATCCATGTTCTCGATGGTGTCCAGACGATCGCCGTCAAAGGTCAGACGCGCGCGCACCTGCCCCTCTTTGCTGTCCGGGAAATCAAACGGACGACGGATCATCTCAATGCTGTTGGACTGCACGGTAAATTCGCCAGGACGGGTCATTTTAGACACCTGACGATACTGGGTGGCTTCCAGCAGTTTGACCATCTCGTTCTTGGTGATGGACATATCTGGCTCAAGGTTCACCATACGGCCATACACTGCCGCAGGTAGCTGCCAGACTTTACCGTCGATACGGCTGCGGATCTTCTGATCCAGATACACGCCGTAAATCGCCATCAGCACGACAAAAACAATAAATAGCTTCAGCAGCAGCCAGAACCAGCCGCGTTTGCCCCGAGGCTTACGCCCTTTGCCTTTTCCATTACGCGGCATCGGTTCTTCATCCTCATAATCGTCTTCATAGTCATCGTCATAGTCCTCATCTCTGAGGCGACGACGGCTTACCTTTTCTTTCGCCGGACGCGTTGGTTTTCCCTTACGTCCTATTGGCTCGCGGTCATTCCCCGCCATGCTTTTTCTCCGCAACTTTCAGGCGCAAAGGCCAGATTTTCTTTTCTTTCACAGGCCTGTGAAAGAAGAAATCTCTCAAAATTTGTTTTCTCCCTCTCCCCGTGGGAGAGGGCCGGGGTGAGGGCATCAGGCCGCACTCCCCTTTTACGAATATTTCTTCGTTCGCCGCGTCGGCGCCGTATTCGCCGGATCGTCCGGCCAGACATGTTTGGGATATCGCCCCTTCATCTCTTTCTGCACTTCACGGTAGCTTCCCGCCCAGAACGCCCCCAGATCTCGGGTGATTTGTAATGGACGATGCGCAGGCGACAGCAGCTCAAGCACTAACGGCACACGCCCTTCCGCAATGGACGGCGTGGTGGCTTCACCAAACATCTCCTGCATCCGAACCGCCAGCGCCGGCGGATTATCCTCATGATAACGGATGGCAATCCTGCTTCCGGTCGGCACAGTGTAATGCCCTGGCAGTTCACTATCCAGACGTTGACGTAATGACCAGTCCAGTAAATTCTGTAACGCGGTCTTAACATCAAGCGCCTTAAGGGCTCGCAGAGAGTGTACGCCGCTCATTTGCGGCAGTAGCCAGCGCTCAAGTGTAGCGAGCAGCGTCTCGTCATCCACCGCAGGCCAACCGTATTCCGGTAGCCACTTCGCGGCACAGTGCAGACGAATGCGGTACTGCTCCGCTTCCGGCGTCCAGTTCAGGGCGCTCAGCCCTTTTTCCCGAATTCCGTTCAGCATCGCCTGGTGAAGCTCGTCTTCCGACGGCTTCGCCAGCGGCTTCGTTCCTAACGTCAGCTTGCCAATCTGGCTGCGACGAAAGGCCTTCAGCGTGCCCTGGGCGTCATCCCATTCCACGGTGTCAGATTGCTGAAGCAGCTGCGGACAGGCACGCGTCAGGGCGTCAATCTCTACGGCAATCGCCTGCAGGATACGCGCATCCGGAGAATGGCTGCCCTGCAGCAGCAGCGGGGCGATCAGCCATTCGTGACGCGTCAGCGCATCATCGCTGTCCAGCATCGCCCCCATGCCGTTTGCCAGCTGGTAGCGACCGTCCAGCCCGCGCCGACGCGCGATCCTGTCCGGGAAGGCCTGGGCCAGCAGGAAGGCAATCTTATCGCTATCAGGCACTCCTCCCCGGCTATTCAGGCGTTTGCACAACTGCTGCGCACGCTGCTGCCAGTTCCCCTGGCTGCGCGAAAACGCCTGCCCCAGATCGCTGCTGCCACCGCGAGGCGGCTCCTCAAGAATAGCCGCCAGTTTTGCCGCCGTGGCAATTTCATCATCCCCTTGCGCGGCCACCAGCATCGCGGCCAGACGCGGATCGTTGCCCAGCGCCGCCATTTTCTGGCCGCGCGCCGTCAGACGCTCGCCTTCCAGCGCGCCGAGCTGGGTCAGCAGGGTGCGCGCAGCGGTGAGGTTTACGACAGGAGGAGGATTAAGCCAGGTGAGCTGCTCAGGGTTCGGGCAGCCCCACTGGAGCAGATCCATCACCAGACCAGACAAATCGCTTTGTAAAATTTCCGGCGTGCTTTGCTGTGCGGCGCGTTCAGCCTGTTCCGCGCTGGTCAAATGCAGGCATATGCCCGGCTCAAGACGCCCCGCGCGGCCCGCGCGCTGTACCATCGACGCCTGGCTGATGCGCTGCGTCAGGAGTTTAGTCAGCCCGGTACGCGGATCAAAGCTTGCCACCCTCTCCTGCGCGCTATCCACCACCAGGCGAATCCCTTCAATGGTCAAACTGGTTTCAGCAATGTTGGTTGCCAGCACCACCTTGCGCTGCCCCGCCGGGGCCGGAAGGATGGCTTTACGCTGATCCTGTAGCGACAACGCGCCGTAGAGCGGGCAAAGCAGCACGTCGCCGCCTACGCGGGTAGAAAGCTGCTCCTGCACGCGCTGGATTTCGCCCACGCCGGGCAAAAACAGCAGCAGGGAACCGGGCTCCTGGCGCAGCAGCTCAGCGGTGGCAATGGCGACGGCCTCGTCTAAACGCTGATGGGAGGGAAGCGGCTGATAGCGGCGTTCAACCGGAAACGCCCGCCCTTCCGAGCTGATGACCGGCGCATCGGGTAATGCCTGTCGTAGCCGCTCGTTATCCAGCGTGGCCGACATAATAAGCAGCCGGAGATCGTCGCGCAGCCCCTGCTGCACGTCCAGCAACAGCGCGAGGGCCAGATCCGCCTGCAGGCTGCGCTCGTGGAATTCATCGAGGATCACCAGCCCGACGCCGGTCAGCTCAGGATCGTTTTGCAGCATGCGGGTGAGAATACCCTCGGTGACCACTTCAAGACGCGTGGTCGGGCCAACGCAGGTCTCGGCACGCATCCTGTAACCTACCGTTTCACCCGGTTTTTCATTCAGCAGTTCCGCCAGACGCTGCGCCACGTTGCGCGCGGCCAGCCTGCGCGGCTCCAGCAGGATAATTTTCCCGCTGATGTTTCCGTCTTTCAGAATCTGCAGCGGCAGCCAGGTGGACTTGCCCGCGCCCGTAGGAGCATTCAGCAAAACCTGCGGGGCATAGTGTAAGGCAGCGAGAAGCTCAGGAAGAATGACGGCGACCGGCAATGAGGACACTAACAGCTCCAGAGGGTTAACATTAGTCGGCGTACATTGTAGCATCGGCGCATATCATTACCGAGTCCTCCGTATGCCTGAGTCGAAACGGCTGTTTTTTGCCATTGAATTGCCCACCACCATACAGCGTCAAATTGTTCGCTGGCGCGCCGATTGCTTTCCGCCGGAAGCAGGCCGCCCTGTCGCTGCGGCCAACCTGCACCTGACGCTGGCCTTTTTGGGCGACGTCAGTGCCGAAAAACAGCGGGCGTTAGCCGCAATGGCCGGGCGTATTGCCCAGCCGGAATTTACGCTGCACCTCGACGACGCGGGCCAGTGGCCGCGTTCGCGCGTGGTGTGGCTGGGAACGCGCCAGCCGCCGCGCGGATTATTGCAGCTGGCGAATATGCTGCGCGCCCAGGCGGCGCGCAGCGGCTGTTATCAGAGCCCACAGCCGTTTCATCCACATATCACGCTGCTGCGCGATGCCGGTCAGGCCGTTGCCATCCCGCCGCCGGGTTTTCACTGGGCCTTTCCGGTCAACGCATTCGCGCTTTACGAATCCGTCTTTGCACAGGGACGCACCCGCTATACGCCGCTACAGCGCTGGACGCTGGGCAACACCGAAAGGAATTCCGATGAAGTTTAGTCCTCCCCTGCAGCACGCCACGCTTATCCAACGCTACAAACGCTTCCTCGCCGACGTGATTACCCCCGAAGGGGTTCAGCTCACCCTGCACTGCCCCAATACCGGCGCCATGACGGGGTGTGCGACGCCGGGTGACAGAGTCTGGTATTCCACATCAGAAAATAGCAAACGCAAATATGCCCATACCTGGGAAATGACCGAAACGCAAAACGGGGCATTTATTTGCGTCAATACCCAGCGCGCAAATCAGCTGGTTAAGGAAGCGCTGACCCTTGGCACCATTCCCGAACTGGTGGGATATGGCACGCATAAAAGTGAAGTGAAATATGGCGATGAAGGCAGCAGAATTGACTTCATGTTACAGGCGGAAGACAGGCCCGAGTGCTATATTGAAGTAAAATCAGTGACGTTAGCGGAACAGGAAAATGGCTACTTCCCGGATGCGGTAACGCTACGTGGCCAGAAGCATCTGCGAGAGCTAATGAGTGTTGCGGCGGCGGGCAAACGCGCCGTATTGCTGTTTGCGGTGTTGCATTCAGCCATTGAACGTTTCTCCCCTGCCCGCCATATTGATCCTAAATACGCGCAATTGTTGAATGAGGCACAAAAGCAGGGGGTAGAGGTTTTCGCTTATAAAGCGGAACTTTCTGCCGATAATATGACTCTGAGATCGTCTCTTCCCATTGTCTTATAAGGGATTAGACGATTGTCGAATAAGTGTTCTGGCCGCGTGCGCAAATACGCTTTTCCTCACAGGCTTGTCAAGTGTTACGTTTAGATAATTGCCATACGGAAAAGCATCTGCTATTTATAGCGACCTGATTTTTCCCCCAACACGGGGATCGATAGTGCGTGTTAAGGAGAAGCAACATGCAAGAAGGGCAAAACCGTAAAACATCGTCCCTGAGTATTCTCGCCATCGCTGGGGTGGAGCCGTATCAAGAGAAGCCGGGCGAAGAGTATATGAACGAAGCCCAGCTGTCGCACTTCAAGCGTATTCTTGAAGCATGGCGTAATCAACTCAGGGATGAAGTCGATCGCACCGTTACTCATATGCAGGATGAAGCTGCTAACTTCCCGGATCCGGTAGACCGTGCCGCTCAGGAAGAAGAGTTCAGCCTCGAACTGCGTAACCGTGACCGCGAACGCAAACTGATCAAAAAGATCGAGAAAACGCTGAAAAAAGTCGAAGACGAAGATTTTGGCTACTGCGAATCCTGCGGTGTTGAAATCGGTATTCGTCGCCTGGAAGCGCGTCCAACCGCCGATCTGTGCATCGACTGTAAAACGCTGGCCGAAATCCGCGAAAAACAGATGGCCGGTTAATACCAGCGCTGTTTACACACTCCAAAGGCGGGAGTCTCTCCCGCCTTGTTACTGTTGATATGTCTGAATCACACTATATTGGGCGCTTCGCGCCATCTCCTTCCGGTGAATTACACTTCGGCTCATTAATTGCCGCGCTCGGCAGCTACCTGCAGGCTCGCGCCCGCCTGGGAAAATGGCTTGTCCGCATTGAAGATATTGACCCCCCGCGTGAAGTTCCCGGTGCTGCAGAGACGATTCTGCGTCAGCTGGAACATTACGGTCTTCACTGGGATGACGAGGTGCTCTGGCAGTCAAAACGTCACGATGCCTATCGGGAACGTCTGGCCTGGCTTCGCGATCGGGGACTTTCCTATAACTGCACCTGCACCCGCGCGCGTATCCAGAGCGTGGGTGGCGTCTATGACGGCCACTGCCGCATGCTTAATCTTCCCCCGGAAAATGCCGCCGTGCGTATAAAGCAGCGCTCCCCGGTGACGCGCTTTACCGATTTACTCTCCGGTGAGGTTCATGCCGATGAACGCCTGGCGCGTGAGGATTTTATTATTCACCGCCGTGACGGCCTGTTTGCCTATAACCTGGCGGTGGTCGTCGACGATCGTTTTCAGGGCGTGACGGAAATTGTGCGCGGGGCGGATCTGGTCGAACCGACCGTGCGACAAATATCGCTGTATCACCAGTTTGGCTGGACGGCCCCGGACTACATTCATCTGCCGCTGGCGGTCAATGCGCAGGGCTTTAAATTGTCGAAGCAGAACCACGCCCCGGCCCTGCCAGACGGCGATCCGCGCCCTGTTTTGATCGACGCGCTGCGATTTCTCAACCAGAATGTAACCAACGAATGGCAGGATCTGCGTATTGACGAACTGCTGAAAATGGCCGTTGCCAACTGGACGCTCGCGGCAGTGCCAAAAATCCAGCATTCTCAAATGCGTTGCGCTGAGCTATGATTAGCCGCTTTTTTCATAACAAAACACACTACGAGGTGTACCATTTTTACCCGAGTCGCTAATTTTTGCCGTAAAGTGCTAAGCCGCGAAGAGAGCATGGCGAACGATGCTATTGCACAGCCACACATGTCGGTTATTCCGCGTGAGCAGCACACTATTTCCCGCAAAGATATCAGTGAAAATGCCCTCAAGGTGCTCTATCGTCTGAATAAAGCGGGCTACGAGGCCTATCTCGTGGGCGGTGGAGTACGTGATTTACTGCTGGGCAAAAAACCAAAAGATTTCGACGTGACGACCAGCGCCACGCCTGAGCAGGTGCGCAAATTATTCCGCAACTGCCGTCTCGTTGGCCGCCGTTTCCGTCTGGCTCACGTGATGTTTGGGCCGGAAATTATCGAAGTGGCGACCTTCCGCGGCCACCACGAAGCGGGCGCATCCGATCGCACCACGTCACAGCGCGGCCAGAACGGCATGCTGCTGCGTGACAATATCTTCGGCTCTATCGAAGAAGATGCCCAGCGTCGCGACTTCACCATCAACAGCCTTTATTACAGCGTGGCGGATTTCACCGTGCGTGATTACGTCGGCGGCATGCAGGACCTGAAAGAAGGTCTGATCCGTTTGATCGGCACGCCGGAAACGCGCTATCGCGAAGATCCCGTGCGTATGCTGCGCGCCGTGCGTTTCGCCGCCAAGCTCAATATGCGCATCAGCCCGGAAACGGCAGAGCCGATTCCGCGCCTGGCGACGCTGATTAACGACGTGCCGCCTGCTCGCCTGTTTGAAGAGGCGCTGAAGCTGCTGCAGGCTGGACACGGCTTTGAAACCTACAATCTGCTGCGCGAATACAACCTGTTCCAGCCCCTGTTCCCGACCATTACCCGCTACTTCACCGAAAGCGGTGACAGCCCAATGGAGCGGATGATTGCGCAGGTGCTGAAAAATACCGATACCCGTATTCGCAACGACATGCGCGTCAATCCGGCATTCCTGTTTGCGGCGATGTTCTGGTATCCGCTGCTGGAAACGGCCCAGCGAATTACCCAGGAGAGCGGGCTTGCATACTATGATGCCTTCGCGCTGGCCGCAAACGACGTGCTGGACGAAGGGTGCCGTACGCTCGCCATTCCAAAACGCATTACCACGCTGGTGCGCGATATCTGGCAGCTTCAGCTGCGCATGTCCCGTCGTCAGGGCAAACGCGCCTGGAAGCTGATGGAGCATCCAAAATTCCGCGCCGCCTTCGATCTGCTGTCGCTGCGTGCTGAAATTGAACGCAACCAGGAGCTGCAGCGCCTGGCGCAGTGGTGGGCTGAATTCCAGGTTTCCGCACCGCCGGAGCAAAAAGATATGCTAACCGGGCTGGATGAAGAGCCGGAACCGCGTCGCCGCCATCGTCGTCCGCGCAAACGCGCGCCGCGTCGTGAAGGGACAGCATGACCCTTGCGTATATCGCCATCGGCAGCAATTTAGCCTCTCCGCTGGAGCAGGTGAACGCTGCCGTACAGGCGCTGGGGGAGATCCCGCAAAGCAAGATCGTGGCGGTCTCCTCTTTCTACCGCACGCCGCCGCTGGGTCCTCAGGATCAGCCTGATTATCTCAATGCAGCCGTGGTGCTGGAAACCGCTCTGAATGCCGAAACGCTGCTGGATAACACCCAGCGCATCGAGCTGCAGCAGGGCCGCGTACGCAAAGCCGAGCGCTGGGGACCGCGCACGCTGGACCTCGACATTATGCTGTTTGGTCACGAGACCATTAACACTGAACGTCTCACCGTTCCGCATTACGACATGAAAAATCGCGGGTTTATGCTCTGGCCGCTGTTTGAAGTCGCTCCCGATCTCATCTTCCCGGATGGCATCCCACTCAGGACCATTCTGGACAACCTCAACGCGGAAAGACCCGCCCGCTGGTGATCCGGTTCCCCTGCCGATTAACCTCAAAATAATTGTGGCTAATCGGTTACCTAAAATCATTGTTCCCCCGAATGTTACTGTTAGAATGCGCAAAGATTCGCTTTTGGGCTATCAGGAAACAGTATGAAACCAACCACCATCTCCTTACTGCAGAAATGCAAACAGGAAAAAAAACGCTTCGCCACCATCACCGCGTATGACTACAGCTTCGCAAAACTCTTTGCCGAAGAGGGAATCAACGTCATGCTGGTCGGAGATTCGTTAGGGATGACGGTACAAGGACATGATTCCACCCTGCCGGTCACGGTTGAGGATATCGCTTACCATACGCGTGCGGTGCGCCGCGGGGCTCCAGCCTGCCTGCTGCTTTCCGATCTGCCGTTTATGGCCTATGCCACGCCGGAGCAGGCATTCGAAAACGCGGCAGCGGTTATGCGTGCTGGCGCTAACATGGTCAAAATTGAAGGCGGCGCCTGGCTGGTGGATACGGTGAAGATGCTCACCGAGCGCGCCGTGCCGGTGTGCGGCCATTTGGGCTTGACGCCGCAGTCCGTCAACATCTTTGGTGGATATAAGGTGCAGGGCCGCGGTGACGCCGCCCAGACGCTGCTGGATGATGCTCTGGCGCTGGAAGCCGCAGGTGCACAGCTGCTGGTGCTGGAGTGCGTGCCGGTTGAACTGGCGAAGCGTATTACTGAAGCCCTGTCGATTCCGGTGATTGGTATCGGTGCAGGCAACGTGACCGACGGCCAGATCCTGGTGATGCACGACGCCTTTGGCATCACCGGCGGGCATATTCCGAAGTTTGCCAAAAATTTCCTCACCGAAGCGGGCGACATGCGCGCTGCGGTCAGGCAGTATATTGCCGACGTTGAATCCGGTGTTTACCCGGGTGAAGAACACAGTTTCCATTAAGGAGTCTCGTTGTGCTAATCATTGAAACCCTGCCGCTGCTTCGCCAGCATATCCGCCGCGCGCGTCAGGAAGGTAAACGTATCGCACTGGTCCCGACCATGGGCAACCTGCATGACGGCCATATGAAGCTGGTTGACGAAGCAAGAGCCCGTGCAGATATCGTGGTGGTCAGTATCTTCGTTAACCCAATGCAGTTTGACCGCGCCGACGATCTGGCACGCTATCCGCGCACCCTGCAGGAAGATTGCGAGAAGCTCAAAAAACGCCATGCGGATATTGTCTTCTCTCCGGCACCGGCGGATGTCTATCCTCAGGGTACCGATGAGGCCACTTACGTTGACGTACCGGGCATTTCCACCATGCTGGAAGGCGCAAGCCGCCCGGGTCATTTCCGCGGCGTATCGACCATCGTCAGCAAGCTGTTCAACCTGGTGCAGCCGGACGTTGCCTGCTTCGGTGAGAAAGATTTCCAGCAGCTGGCGCTGATCCGCAAGATGGTTGCGGATATGGGTTACGATATCGAGATTGTCGGCGTACCGATTGTACGCGCGAAAGACGGTCTGGCGCTCAGCTCGCGAAATGGCTACCTGACCGCGGACCAGCGTAAAATCGCGCCGGGCTTAAGCAAGGTCATGAACACCATGGCAGAACAGCTGCTGGCGAAAGAGTTAACGGTCGAAGAGATTATTGCTCTGGCTGAACAGGCGCTGAACGATAAAGGCTTCCGCGCTGATGATATTCAAATTCGCGATGCCGACACGCTTCTGGAGCTTACACAGACCAGCAAACGTGCGGTCATTCTGGTGGCGGCATGGCTTGGTCAGGCCCGCCTAATCGACAACAAAGTGGTTGAACTGGCGTAGGTTTCTCTACCCGGAAGATGAAAGGTAAACGTAATGATTCGCAAAATGCTGCAAGGTAAGCTTCACCGTGTGAAAGTCACCCAGGCCGACCTGCACTATGAAGGCTCCTGCGCCATCGACCAGGATTTCCTTGATGCTGCGGGCATCCTTGAAAACGAAGCGATTGATATCTGGAACGTTAACAACGGCAAACGTTTCTCAACCTACGCCATCGCCGCCGAGCGCGGGTCTAAAATCATCTCCGTTAACGGCGCGGCAGCGCACTGCGCGGACGTGGGCGATATTGTGATTATCGCCAGCTTCGTGATGATGTCTGATGAAGAAGCACGCCGCTGGCAGCCGAAAGTTGCCTACTTTGAAGGCGACAACGACATGAAACGTACCGCGAAGGCGATTCCGGTTCAGGTTGCTTAAGCACTATCCCTGCGGCTGATTGCTGATCAGCCGCGACATTGTCTCCAGCGAATCCGTTCTTAAGATGTACAGGCGTTTCAGTAAGAACGGATTATCCCCCGGCTTCACCTTCCCTTTCACCGTCGTCACCGCCAGATGAAAACCGGCGTCATTCGCCGCCTTTATCGCTTTATTGTCGTAGCCGCCAAACGGATAGGAAAGATAGAGCACGCGTGGATTAAACTGGGCCAGCGCGCGACGCGAGCGTTCAAAATCAAACAAAATCACGTGATAGCTGCGGCTCAGTAAAATCGGGTGTTTATACCCATCCACGCGGTGCAGGAAGTGGGTGTGAGACTGAATATCGAACACATCCTGAATCCCCTTAATCTCCTGCACGCTCATAAACTGCAGCGATTTTGGATCCCACTTCTGCGGATGGCCTTTTATGCGGGAAGAGATAACAAACGCGGTAGCCTTGAAGCCGTACTCTTTCAGCACAGGATAGGCATAGCGGCTGACGGATTTCAGGCCATCGTCAAAGGTAATCACCACCGATTTTGCAGGCAGGTTCATTTTGTTACGCACGTACCCTTCAAGCTGGTACATCGTCAGGGTGGTATAACCCTGATCGCGTAGCCAGGCCATCTGGTTGTTGAACGCGCGTACGCTGGTGGTCGTGGATGTATGTCGAAAACGGGTGTTCTCTTCATCACGCAGAATATGATGGTAGGTCAGAACCGGAAGTCCGTTATCTTCCTGCGCGTCCAGGCTGCTGATCCACGCCAGACGATTGCCAATGCGGATCTGGAACCAGGTCTGATTCAGACGGTCCTTCAGTTTATTCAGTATCGGATAGCGCAGATTGGCGCTTAACGTGCCGAAAGGCGCGCTGCCGCTCGACGGCGCGTTATACACCGGCGTGTCTTTCCAGGTAATCAGGTTCTGATTGCTGAGGGGTTTATTGAGATCCCCGAGGCTGTCCTCGACGCGCTGTTTCCCCTGAACCGGCTCCAGGTGTCCCTTGTCGATAAACCCCGTGCCAAAACCAAAGCGAAATTCGTAGTAGTCCGCCGCCGTGGGCACAACGGCCAGGATCTGCCCGGCGCGGACGTTACCGACGTTGATCACGCTGTTCCCCACCTGCGCCCAGATCGCCGCGTCTTCGGTGGTTTGCATGTACTGGGCAGGCAGCGTTTGCTGGCTGAGTAAACTGGCTGAGCTGACGCCGGAAATGAGCATCAATAGCAAGAAAAGAATGCGCGGTAGCATGGTGTCTTAATCGGTGCGGAAAACTGCCGCTATTGTAACAAATGAGACATCAATACCAACGTTTAATTCTTATACAAATCGTGGAGCAGGACGAAGGGAGGATTTTTTTGCTGCTGATGCCACAAGCTGCTGACGCCCGGAACGCCCTGCGCCACGATGGCCTGGCGAAACTCAGCGCTGCTTAAGGAGCCACGCTGCGGATACATTAACGCCAGCAGGGAGAGGTTAATACCCGAGATCACTTCACAGCACGCGTGCTTATGGCTCAGCAACGCGGCTGCGCGGTAAGGCGCCGCGCCCGATTTATCGGTAAGAAAAATCACGCCATCGCCGGTGTCCGTTTCATGCAGGGCATCGCACATCATGCGGCTCAGCATGTTGGTGCTCAACCCGCGCCAGTAGTTTACCGCCCGGCACTGCACCAGCGGGCCAAATCTGGCTTCAAGCTTATCCAGCATTTCCTGCGCCTGTTCATCGTGGCAGGTGATAACCCATCCCAGCATAACTCCCTCCTTAGCAGGCAAGTAGTTTAGCGGAGTGAAGGTTAGCTTACGGTGATAACTGTCAAAGAAAGTGCCCGGCAAACAGAACGTCGCCGGGCAAAAGATTAGCTGCGCAGCCCGCGTCCGCGCTGGATCAGCGACCAGCAGAGCAGGTAGAAGGCGATGATAAACACCACCAGCACCGCCACCGTGGTAAACAGCGGCACATCGGTGATACCGAGGAAGCCAAAGCGGAACCCGCTGATCATGTAAACAATCGGGTTCAGGTGCGACAGCGCCTGCCAGAACGGTGGCAGCAGCGTCAGGGAGTAGAACACCCCGCCGAGATAGGTCAGCGGCGTCAGCACGAAGGTCGGGATCAGGCTGATGTCGTCAAACGTTTTGGCGAACACGGCGTTCAGCAGACCGGCCAGCGAGAACAGGATCGCCGTCAGGAGCAGCGTGAGCGCGACAAACAGCCACGAGTGGACCTGGAACGGCACGAAGAACAGCGAAATCGCCGTGACCAGGATCCCCACGCACAGCCCGCGCGCCACGCCGCCGCCAACATAGCCCGCGATAATGACGTGCGTCGGCACCGGCGCGACCAGCAGCTCTTCAATATTGCGCTGGAACTTGGCGCTGAAGAATGACGACGCCACGTTGGCATAGGCGTTGGTGATCACCGCCATCATGATCAGGCCCGGCACGATAAACTGCATATAGGTAAAGCCGTGCATTTCACCAATCCGGGAACCAATCAGGTTACCGAAGATGATGAAATAAAGCGTCATCGTGATGACCGGCGGCACCAGGGTTTGCACCCAGATACGCATAAAGCGGTTGATCTCTTTCGCCCAGATACTTTTCAGCGCGACCCAGTAAAGATGCGTCATGCCTTGTCTCCTTGTTTGTCATGTACCAGAGAGACAAACAGCTCTTCCAGTCGGTTCGCTTTGTTACGCATACTTAAAACCTGAATCCCCTGCGCGCTCAGCTGTAAGAACACGCTGTTAATCCCCTGCTCGCGCAGCACTTCCACTTCCAGCGTCGAGGTATCCACCAGACGATAGTTGTAACCTTCAAGTTTTGGCAGCGCGCTTTTCGCCGCCAGATCGAGAATGAAGGTTTCGGATTTCAGCTTGGAGAGCAGATTCTTCATCGAGGTGTTTTCCACCAGCTCGCCGTGCTGAATGATGCCGATGTTGCGGCACAGCATTTCAGCCTCTTCCAGATAGTGGGTGGTCAGAATAATGGTGGTGCCTTTGTCGTTGAGATCTTTCAGGAAGCCCCACATGGAACGACGAAGTTCGATATCGACACCCGCAGTCGGCTCATCGAGGATCAGCAGTTTTGGCTCATGCATCAGCGCACGGGCGATCATCAGGCGGCGCTTCATCCCGCCGGACAACATGCGCGCGCGTTCGTTACGCTTTTCCCACAGGTCGAGCTGCTTTAGGTATTTTTCGCTACGCTCGAGGGCCTCTTTACGCTCAACGCCGTAATAGCCCGCCTGGTTAACGACAATTTGCTGCACCGTCTCGAACGGGTTGAAGTTGAACTCCTGCGGAACCAGCCCCAGCTGGCGCTTGGCGTTCACCACATCTTTTTGCAGGTCGTACCCAAAGACGCTCACCCGGCCGGACGTTTTATTGACCAGCGAGCTGATAATCCCAATGGTGGTCGATTTCCCCGCCCCGTTCGGCCCCAGAAGCGCGTAAAAATCACCGGCCTCTACTTTCAGATCTATTCCGCGTAGCGCCTGAACGCCACCCGGATAGGTTTTTTTAAGCTGCTCAAGCTCCAGTGCAATTGCCATGAAATTAACTTACCTTCAGTTCTTACACACGTTGTGTGGTTTCATTAAAAGTCGGGTTACCCTATAGTAGCGCAACGCAATAACTCGGTTACAGGTCGCTAACCTCCATGAACAACATAGATACACTCATCAGCAACAATGCACTATGGTCAAAAATGCTGGTGGAGGAAGACCCCGGATTTTTTGGAAAACTCGCGCAGGCTCAGAACCCACGCTTTCTCTGGATTGGATGTTCCGACAGCCGCGTACCGGCGGAGCGCCTGACCGGCCTTGAACCCGGCGAACTGTTTGTTCACCGCAATGTCGCCAATCTCGTGATTCACACCGATCTCAACTGTCTTTCTGTTGTTCAGTATGCCGTGGACGTTCTGCAAGTCGAGCACATCATCATCTGCGGCCATTATGGCTGCGGCGGCGTGCAGGCGGCGGTTGAAAACACGGAACTGGGGCTCATTGATAACTGGCTATTGCACATCCGCGATATCTGGTTCAAACATAGCTCACTGCTGGGCGAAATGCCGCAGGAACGTCGCATGGATACCCTTTGCGAACTCAACGTGATGGAGCAGGTATATAACCTGGGTCACTCAACGATCATGCAATCAGCGTGGAAACGCGGGCAGAAGGTTTCTATCCACGGCTGGGCGTACGGTATTCACGATGGCCTGCTGCGCAATCTGGAAGTGACCGCCACCAACCGCGAAACGCTGGAGCAGCGTTACCGTTCGGGGATTGCCAACCTTCAGCTTAAGCATGTAAATCATAAATAAAGCCGGGGATTTTCTCCCTCTCCCTTTGGGAGAGGGCCGGGATGAGGGCATTAGCCCGCCATTACTCGTCCAGCAATACCACTTTCCCCACATACGGCAGATGACGATAGCGCTGCGCGTAGTCAATGCCGTAACCGACGACGAATTCGTCCGGAATCGAGAAGCCCACGAACTCTACCGGCACCTGCACTTCACGACGGTCAGGTTTATCCAGCAGCGTACAAATCGCCAGAGATTTTGGTTCACGCAGGCTCAGGATCTCGCGCACTTTTGACAGCGTGTTGCCGGAGTCGATGATGTCCTCAACGATCAACACATCTTTGCCACGAATATCTTCATCCAGATCTTTCAGGATTTTCACATCACGGGTAGTGGACATGCCGCTGCCGTAGCTGGAGGCGGTCATAAAATCGACCTCATGGGGCACATGCACCTCACGACACAGGTCTGCCATGAACATGAAAGAGCCGCGCAACAGACCGACCAGCACCATTTCGCTGCCGCTGTCCTTGTAATGTTCGGTGATTTGATGACCCAGTTCGGCGATACGCGCTTTGATCTCGGCTTCCGGGATCATCACTTCAACAGTATGTTTCATATTACTAACCAAATGATTTTAGTGAAAATCTCTCAATACGGATGAGTTAATATCCAGCACTGATACGCAAGCCAGCCATTATATCAGCAAATGGATAAGCCTGGCGTATGAGTTATAAAAAGCAAATATTGTGATTCCGATCACACTTGTTAATACCTATAATTAGTTGCTAGCAAATTATTAACAAAAACTGACGAGTACACTTTCTATGGCTGAAACAAACTCTAAACAGCCGCGTCTACTGGTGACATTAACAGCCGCATTCGCAGCCTTCTGCGCGCTGTATCTGTTAATCGGTGGCGTCTGGCTGGTCGCTTTAGGCGGCTCCTGGTACTACCCGATTGCGGGTCTAGTTATGGTTGCCGTAACCGTCCTGCTGTTGCGTAGAAAACAATCAGCACTGTGGCTGTATGCCGCCCTCCTCCTTGCCACCATGATCTGGGGCGTCTGGGAAGTCGGTTTTGACTTCTGGGCACTGACGCCGCGCAGCGACATCCTGGTCTTCTTCGGTATCTGGCTGATCCTGCCGTTCGTCTGGCGTCGCCTGATTGTGCCTTCCAGCGGTGCGGTGGCGGGCCTGGTTGTTGCCCTGCTTATTACCGGCGGCATTCTGACCTGGGCCGGCTTTAATGACCCGCAGGAGATCAACGGTACGCTGAACGCAGAATCCACGCCTGCGGCAGCTATCTCCCAGGTCGCTGACGGCGACTGGCCTGCGTATGGTCGTAATCAGGAAGGTCAACGCTACTCTCCGCTGAAGCAGATCAACGCGGACAACGTTAAAAACCTGAAGGAAGCCTGGGTATTCCGTACCGGCGATGTGAAGATGCCGAACGATCCGGGCGAGCTGACCAACGAAGTGACGCCGATTAAAGTCGGCAACATGCTCTACCTGTGTACGGCGCACCAGCGTCTGTTCGCGCTTGACGCGGCCACCGGTAAAGAGAAATGGCACTTCGATCCGCAGCTGAACTCCAACCCGTCCTTCCAGCACGTCACCTGTCGCGGCGTCTCTTACCATGAAGCGCGCGCCGATAATGCCAGCCCGGAAGTCATTGCTGACTGTCCTCGCCGCATCATGCTGCCGGTGAACGATGGCCGTCTGTTCGCCATCAATGCCGAAACGGGCAAGCTGTGCGAAACCTTTGCCAACAAAGGTATCCTGAACCTGCAGACCAACATGCCGGACACCACGCCGGGTCTGTATGAGCCCACCTCGCCGCCAATCATCACCGATAAAACCATCGTGATTGCCGGTTCGGTAACGGATAACTTCTCCACGCGTGAAACCTCCGGCGTTATCCGTGGTTTCGACGTGAACACCGGTAAGCTGCTGTGGGCCTTCGACCCGGGCGCGAAAGATCCCAACGCGATCCCGTCGGACGAGCACACCTTTACCTTTAACTCGCCAAACTCCTGGGCACCGGCGGCGTATGACGCGAAGCTGGACCTGGTCTACCTGCCGATGGGCGTGACCACGCCAGATATCTGGGGCGGTAACCGCACGCCGGAGCAGGAGCGTTATGCGAGCGCTATCGTGGCGCTGAACGCGACCACCGGCAAACTGGCATGGAGCTACCAGACCGTTCACCACGATCTGTGGGATATGGATATGCCGTCCCAGCCGACGCTGGCGGACATTACCGTTAATGGCAAAACCGTTCCGGTGATTTACGCGCCGGCCAAGACGGGCAACATCTTCGTGCTGGATCGCAGCAACGGTAAGCTGGTTGTGCCTGCACCGGAAAAACCGGTTCCGCAGGGCGCGGCAAAAGGCGATTACGTCAGCAAAACCCAGCCGTTCTCTGACCTGAGCTTCCGTCCGAAGAAAGACCTCAGCGGGGCAGACATGTGGGGCGCCACCATGTTTGACCAGCTGGTGTGCCGCGTGATGTTCCACCAGCTGCGCTATGAAGGCATCTTCACGCCGCCGTCTGAGCAGGGCACGCTGGTCTTCCCGGGTAACCTGGGGATGTTCGAGTGGGGCGGGATCTCCGTTGACCCTAACCGTCAGGTAGCGATCGCCAACCCAATGGCGCTGCCGTTCGTTTCCCGTCTGATCCCGCGCGGTCCGGGCAACCCAATAGAGCAGCCGAAAGACGCGAAAGGCAGCGGTACCGAAGCCGGCATTCAGCCGCAGTACGGCGTGCCGTTTGGCGTAACGCTGAACCCGTTCCTGTCTCCGTTTGGTCTGCCGTGTAAACAGCCTGCCTGGGGTTATATCTCCGGCCTGGATCTGAAAACCAACCAGATCGTGTGGAAAAAACGTATTGGTACGCCTCAGGACAGCATGCCGTTCCCGATGCCTGTTCCGGTGCCGTTCAATATGGGTATGCCAATGCTGGGTGGCCCAATTTCCACCGCCGGTAACGTGCTGTTCATCGCGGCAACCGCAGATAACTATCTGCGCGCGTACAACATGACCAACGGTGAAAAACTGTGGCAGGGCCGTCTGCCGGCGGGTGGACAGGCCACGCCGATGACCTATGAAGTGAATGGCAAGCAGTACGTTGTCATCTCTGCCGGCGGTCACGGTTCGTTTGGCACGAAAATGGGCGACTACATCGTCGCATATGCGTTGCCTGACGAAGGCAAATAAAAGCAAAACGGCAACTTCGGTTGCCGTTTTTGTGTTTGTTCCCTCTCCCTGTGGGAGAGGGTCAGGGTGAGGGCATCAGGCCGCACCTGCGAAATCCAGGCCGGGTAAGGTGAAGCCGCCACCCGGCTTTTTTTATACGGTAAAGCCGAGCATCATCCCCGTATCTTCATGCTCCAGCAGGTGGCAGTGCGCCATATAGGCAAACTCCTTCGGCGCCTCGTGGTCAAACTTCACCAGCACCTCGCTGACGCCGCCTTCCACTCTCACCGTATCTTTCCAGCCCGCGCGATGCGCATCCGGCGTTTTACCGTTCTCTGTGAGAATGCGGAACTGTGTGCCGTGGATATGGAACGGATGCAGCATCATGTCCCCTTCGCCTGAAATCACCCAGCGCTCAAGCTGACCTTTTGTCGCAGCAAACATCGGCGTATTCATGTCGAATGCTTTACCGTTGATCATGTTGGCGTTGAGGAAATCAAAGCCATGGTCGCCGTGATTCATATTCCCCATGCCGCCCATTTTGCCGTGGTCCATATTCATGTGGCCCATCATCTGGCCGTGGTGCATCCCCGCCATCGCCTTATCGCCATATTTCGCCATCAGCGCCTGCATGCCCATCATATCGAGCATCGGGTTCATGGAGAGCTGCAGCTTGCGCTGCGTAAGTCCCTCCAGCGACGGGAGGGCTGGCAGGGTGGTTAACGTATCAGGCAGCGTGCCGGAAGCGGACACCAGCAGCGGCTGAATACGCAGCACCGGATGCGGCTTATCAAACGGTGCGACCGCCATCCCCATCTGGCTCACCGGCAGCGTCACGAGGTCAAACGGCTTGCCGTCGCTGATATCCACCAGCACCTCAAAGCGTTCGCCCATGAGCATCGGCAGCTCGCTCACCTTCACCGGCTCCGGCAGCAGCCCGCCGTCGCTGGCTACCACATACAGCGGGCGTTTATCGCTGGCGGCGAAATTCAGCGAGCGCGCGTTACAGCCGTTGAGCAGGCGCAGGCGCAGCCAGCCTTTCGGCGCGGCGTGCTGAGGATAAATGGCGCCGTTGGTCAGCAGCGTGTCGCCAAACCAGCCTACCGCCGCGCTCATCACGTCCAGCTGATAGTCAATTTGCCCGTCAGCGTTGAATTTCTTGTCCTGCACAATCACCGGTACGTCGTCGATGCCCCACTGTTTCGGCAGGCGCAGCAGGCGGCTTTCGTCGTCTTCAATCAGCACCAGCCCCGCCAGCCCCATCGCCACCTGATGGCCCGTTTTGCCATGCTGATGCGGATGGAACCAGCAGGTCGCGGCGCGCTGGTCGGGCGTAAAGGTGACGCTGCGCGTGCCGCCCGCTTTGATGATGCCCTGCGGCCCGCCGTCCACCTCGCCCGGCACTTCCAGCCCGTGCCAGTGCAGCGTCGTCTCTTCGGCGAGCGTGTTGTGGATATCCACCGTCACCGTTTTCCCTTTACGTAGCTGAAGCGCCGGACCGAGCAAATTGCCGTTATAGCCCCACGTCGTGGCGTGGTGCTCGCCGAACGTCGTTTTACCGGCCTGAACCACAAGCTGGATACGGCTGCGGGCGTCAGCGGTCAGTAAGTCAGGAATGGGTAAGGCAGGCCTGTCGGCCGCGAAAACCGCGCGGCTCCAGAGTGGTAATGCGCTGGCAGCCCCCAGCACAGCGGAATATTTTAAAAAATCACGACGTTGCATGTTCATTTCCTTATTTCCAGCAGGCGATCTTTTGAGCATAAACCCTCCCCTTACCGGAAGGTCAAGTAAAGCGGCAATAATAAAGATCGTCGCACCGGCATCAAGTATGCTAACGTTAATTTTCCGTGAAGAAGTGGTAGAAGCAATGAAGACGTTTTTCAGGACAATTTTGTTCGGAAGCCTGATGGCAATGTGTGCGAACAGCTATGCGCTAAGTGAAAATGAAGCGGAAGATATGGCCGATTTAACGGCGGTTTTTGTATTCCTGAAAAATGATTGTGGCTACCAGAATTTACCCAACGGGCAGATTCGCCGCGCGCTGGTCTTTTTTGCCCAGCAAAACCAGTGGGATCTCAGCAACTACGACAGCTTCGACATGAAGGCGCTCGGCGAAGACAGCTACCGTGACCTAAGCGGTATTGGTATTCCCACTGCCAAAAAATGCAAAGCGCTGGCTCGCGACTCACTCAGCCTGCTCGCCTACGTCAAATAACCTTCCCGACGCCCCCTGTTAAACCTATAGCCGTGCAACCACGGTTATAGTTAGCTATCATGTTTCGCTCATTTTTTATGAGCGTAACGGATGTTAACAAAGGAGGAGTCCGCGTATGGCCGACCACACGTTGTGGCATGAAACACTGCATGACCAGTTTGGTCAGTACTTTGCCGTTGATAACGTGCTCTATCATGAGAAAACCGATCACCAGGATCTCATTATCTTCGAAAACGCCGCCTTTGGCCGCGTGATGGCGCTGGACGGCGTGGTGCAAACCACCGAGCGCGACGAGTTCATCTATCATGAGATGATGACCCACGTCCCGCTGCTGGCGCACGGTCACGCGAAGCATGTCCTGATTATCGGCGGCGGCGACGGCGCAATGCTGCGTGAAGTGTCCCGCCATCGTTCCATTGAAACCATCACCATGGTGGAAATCGATGCGGGAGTCGTCTCTTTCTGCCGCCAGTACCTGCCCAACCACAATGCCGGTAGCTATGACGATCCGCGCTTTAGCCTGGTGATTGACGACGGCGTTAACTTTGTTAACCAGACCTCGCAGACCTTTGACGTTATTATCTCCGACTGCACCGACCCTATCGGCCCCGGCGCGTCGCTGTTTACCTCCTCCTTCTACGAAGGCTGCAAGCGCTGCCTGAACCCGGGCGGGATCTTCGTCGCACAAAATGGCGTCTGCTTCCTGCAGCAGGATGAAGCGCTCGACAGCCATCGTAAGCTAAGCACCTATTTCGATGACGTCAGCTTCTATCAGGCGGCCATTCCGACGTACTACGGCGGGATCATGACCTTTGCCTGGGCGACCGATAACGACGTATTACGCCATCTCTCCACCGAAATTATTCAGGCCCGCTTCCATCAGGCCGGTCTTCAGTGCCGATACTACAATCCGGCAATTCATACCGCAGCGTTTGCTCTGCCGCAGTACCTGCAAGACGCATTATCCACTAAGGGGGTGAGCTAATTGAAAAAGCTTAAACTGCATGGCTTTAACAACCTGACGAAAAGCCTGAGTTTTTGTATTTACGATATCTGCTATGCCAAAACAGCGGAAGAACGCGATGGTTACATCGCCTATATCGACGAACTCTACAACGCCAACCGTCTGACCGAGATCCTGTCAGAAACCTGTTCCATTATCGGCGCAAACATCCTGAACATCGCCCGACAGGATTATGAACCTCAGGGCGCCAGCGTGACCATTCTGGTCAGCGAAGAGCCGGTCGACCCGAAGCTTATCGACAAAACGGAACATCCGGGCCCGCTGCCGGAAGTGGTCGTGGCCCACCTGGATAAAAGCCATATCTGCGTGCACACCTACCCGGAGAGTCACCCGGAAGGCGGGCTGTGCACGTTCCGCGCCGATATTGAAGTCTCGACCTGCGGCGTGATTTCACCGCTGAACGCGCTGAACTATTTAATCCACCAGCTGGAATCGGACATCGTCACCATTGATTACCGCGTGCGTGGTTTTACCCGTGACGTCAACGGCATGAAGCACTTCATCGACCACGAGATCAACTCCATCCAGAACTTTATGTCCGAGGACATGAAATCGCTGTACGACATGATGGACGTGAACGTGTATCAGGAAAACATCTTCCATACCAAGATGTTACTTAAGGAATTTGACCTTAAGCACTACATGTTCCACACGAAGCCGGAAGATTTGAGCGAAGAAGAGCGTAAGGCGATTACTGACCTGCTCTGGAAAGAGATGCGCGAGATTTACTACGGCCGCAATATTCCGGCCGTGTAAGAGCAAGCCGGAGCAGGGATGCTCCGGTCTTTTATTTCTGTTTCATAAAGTCGCGGTAGGCATTTACCACCTGAAGGAAATCTTCTACGCCGCACATCGACAGGCTCTCTTCGTCGTAGTAGCTCATCCCCTCTTCCATCTCATCACCTGAAAACTCGAGCTGGTTGGCACGCACCATGACCTCTTCACCGTCCATCCACAGCGTATATTCATGCCCGGCGCGCTGCCAGGATCGTTCACTGCCTTTCACCGTATTTGCCGCCTGTTCAACTTCATCAAGAAGTGCAAGATTTTCTTTCACCTCTTCGTTAAACCAGTGTCCAACGGCTTCGTGGCCCATCGACATACGCACTTTCACCACTCCGGTGATGTCGCGCAGAAATTCGTAATCCATAGTGTTTTCCTCTGCAAAGCCATTACGGTAATTATCGCAGCAGCGAGGAAGAAAAAAAGCGGGAGAAGTGGGAGGAATGAAAATAAAAAGGTGAGAGCAAGACCCTGCGGCCTGATGCCCTCACCCCGTCCCTCTCCCACAGGAGAGGGTGCAAACACTAAAAACCGTCTCGTAGAGACGGTTTTGCTGTTTATACCGCCGTCTGGAAGATAACCCCGTCGGCCTTCTCGGTGTACTGCGAAAGCTGGTCGAAGTTCAGATAGCGATAGGTATCCACCGCCGTCTTATCCACCTGAGCCACAAAGGTCTGGTACTCTTCCGGCGTTGGCAGTTTGCCAATCAGCGCCGCAACCGCCGCCAGCTCCGCAGAGGCCAGGAAGACGTTCGCACCGGTACCTAAACGGTTCGGGAAGTTACGGGTAGAGGTGGAAACCACCGTCGCACCGTCGGCTACGCGCGCCTGGTTGCCCATGCACAGGGAACAGCCAGGGATTTCGATACGCGCACCGCTCTTACCAAACACGCTGTAGTAGCCCTCTTCGGTCAGCTGAGCCGCGTCCATACGGGTTGGCGGCGCCACCCACAGACGAGTTGGCAGCTGGCCTTTGTGGGTATCCAGCAGCTTACCGGCAGCACGGAAGTGACCGATGTTGGTCATACAGGATCCGATGAACACTTCGTCGATCTTCTCGCCCTGAACCTCAGACAGCGGACGCGCGTCGTCAGGATCGTTCGGTGCACACAGGATTGGCTCTTTGATATCCGCCAGATCGATGTCGATCACCGCCGCGTACTCCGCGTCAGCATCGGCTTCCAGCAGCTGCGGATCGGCCAGCCATTTTTCCATGCCCTGGATACGACGCTCCAGCGTACGACGGTCGCCGTAGCCTTCTGCAATCATCCACTTCAGCAGCACGATGTTAGAGTTCAGATACTCAATAATCGGCTCTTTGTTCAGCTTGATGGTACAGCCCGCCGCAGAACGCTCGGCGGAAGCATCGGTCAGCTCGAACGCCTGCTCCACTTTCAGATCCGGCAGACCTTCAATTTCCAGAATGCGGCCAGAGAAGATGTTTTTCTTCCCTTTCTTCTCAACGGTCAGCAGGCCCTGTTTAATCGCATACAGCGGGATCGCGTGAACCAGGTCGCGCAGGGTGATACCCGGCTGCATTTTACCTTTGAAGCGCACCAGCACCGATTCCGGCATATCCAGCGGCATCACGCCCGTCGCAGCAGCAAACGCCACCAGACCGGAGCCCGCCGGGAAGGAGATACCGATTGGGAAACGGGTATGGGAGTCACCGCCGGTACCGACGGTATCCGGCAGCAGCATGCGGTTCAGCCAGGAGTGGATGACGCCGTCACCCGGACGCAGGGAAACGCCGCCGCGGTTCATGATGAAGTCTGGCAGCGTGTGGTGCGTGGTCACGTCAACCGGCTTCGGATAGGCCGCCGTGTGGCAGAAGGACTGCATCACCAGGTCAGAAGAGAAGCCCAGGCACGCCAGGTCTTTCAGTTCGTCACGGGTCATTGGGCCTGTGGTGTCCTGAGAGCCCACGGAGGTCATCTTAGGCTCGCAGTACGCGCCAGGACGAATACCGGCTACGCCGCACGCGCGGCCCACCATTTTCTGTGCCAGAGAATAACCGCGGTTGCTTTCAGCAACGTCTTTCGCCTGACGGAAAACGTCAGAGTGCGGCAGACCCAGCGCTTCGCGCGCTTTGGTAGTCAGGCCACGACCAATGATCAGCGGGATACGGCCACCGGCGCGCACTTCGTCGATCAGCACGTCGGTTTTCAGCTCAAAGCTTGCCAGCAGCTCGTTGGTTTCGTGGTTACGCACTTCGCCTTTGTACGGGTAAACGTCAATCACGTCGCCCATATTCAGGTTAGAAACATCCACTTCGATCGGCAGTGCGCCCGCATCTTCCATGGTGTTGAAGAAGATTGGCGCAATTTTGCCGCCGAGGCACAGGCCGCCGCCGCGCTTGTTTGGCACATGCGGAATGTCGTCGCCCATGAACCACAGCACGGAGTTGGTTGCGGACTTACGGGAAGAACCGGTACCCACAACGTCACCCACATAGGCCAGCGGGAATCCTTTTTTCTGCAGGGCTTCGATCTGTTTGATCGGGCCAACGCTGCCCGGCTGATCCGGCTCAATACCTTCACGGGCGTTTTTCAGCATCGCCAGAGCGTGCAGAGGGATATCCGGGCGAGACCACGCGTCCGGTGCCGGAGAGAGGTCATCGGTGTTGGTTTCACCGGTCACTTTAAAGACGGTAACGGTGATTTTTTCAGCCAGCGCTGGGCGGTTCAGGAACCATTCGGCATCAGCCCAGGACTGCATCACCTGCTTCGCATAGACGTTGCCCGCTTTGGCTTTTTCTTCTACGTCGTAGAAGTTATCGAACATCAGCAGCGTGGAAGAGAGCGCTTTAGCGGCAATCGGTGCCAGCTTGTCGTTATCCAGCGCGTCAATCAGCGGATGAATGTTGTAACCACCCTGCATGGTGCCGAGCAGTTCAATGGCTTTTTCAGGAGTAACCAGTGGGGAGGTGGCTTCGCCTTTGGCGATAGCAGCAAGGAATCCGGCTTTTACGTAGGCAGCTTCATCTACGCCAGGCGGTACGCGGTTGATCAGCAGATCTAACAGGAATTCTTCTTCGCCCTTAGGCGGGTTCTTCAGCAGCTCGACGAGCGCGGCCATTTGGGTTGCATCTAAAGGTTTGGGTACAATTCCCTCGGCGGCACGTTCTGCTACGTGCTTACGGTATTCTTCTAGCACGACGGTTCTCCTCGCTCTCATTGTCATATGCGGCGGGCGTTCTCTTCACGCTCCTGTGAGACAGCAGTTTGTAGGGTAAATGCCCGATACCGCGTCGGGCAGCATAGCAGGATTTCTGCACAGTGTTAATCCGTTTACAAAAAAGCAACATTAAAAAATTTGCTGAATCGTTAAGCATGGTGTAGCGGGGATTCAGGGCATCTTTTTGCGGTATCTTCTGCACCGTGACGCTTCAGTTTTTTCTTCATCAGATATAATTGTGTAATAAATACTCACACTCTTTATCCGGACGTCCCGGACGCTTCCCAATAAAAGTCAAAACAGTAAAAGACGGGTGAATAATACTCACGCCAACCGTAACGCCTCACGGCACAACGCTTGTCTCGTTGGAGTCATTTTATGAAGTTGCCCTTTAAGCCACATCTGCTCGTCCTTGTGTGCAGTGCCGGGCTGTTTGCCGCCTCGGGCGTCATGTTTGTCAAAGGCCGCGCCACGGAGCCCGCTGCGCCAGCCGCCGTCACACAACAACCGGCTCCACCGGCAGCGCCTGCCGCAGCCCAGTCCGCCCCTGCTGTCGCGCCAGCCTACACTGCCGCGCAAATCGATCAGTGGGTCGCCCCTGTTGCGCTCTACCCCGATGCCCTGCTCTCACAAATCCTGATGGCCTCGACCTATCCGGCCAACGTGATCCAGGCGGCGCAGTGGTCGAAAGACAATCCTAAAATGGAAGGGGACGCGGCGATTCAGGCCGTTGCCAGCCAGCCCTGGGATCCCAGCGTAAAATCGCTGGTCGCGTTTCCTCAGCTTATGTCCCTGATGGGTGAAAACCCGCCGTGGGTACAAAATCTGGGTGATGCGTTTCTCGCGCAGCCGAAGGACGTGATGGATTCCGTTCAGCGCCTGCGCGCGCTGGCGCAGAAGACCGGCGCGTTACAATCCACGCCTCAGCAGACGGTCACCACCGTGACAAAACCGGCGCCAGCGAAAACCAGCACCGCCGAAACCACGACCACGACGACGTCCGCGCCTACGGTAATCAAAATTGAATCTGCCGACCCGCAGGTTGTTTACGTCCCGACCTATAACCCCAATACGGTTTACGGGACCTGGCCAAACGCCGCCTATCCGCCCACCTATCTCCCGCCCACGCCCGGGGAGCAGTTTGGCAACAGCTTCGTAAACGGTTTAGGCTTCAGCCTGGGCGTCGCCACAACCTATGCCATCTTCAGCAGCATCGACTGGGATGATGACGATGACTGGGATCATCACCATGACGACTGGGATAATCACGGCGGCTATAACCGCAACGGTGATAACAATATCAATATCAACGTTGAGAACTTCAATAAAATCAGCGGACAGCGCCTGACGGACGCCAACCGCACCTGGCAGCACAACCCGGCCTATCGGGAAGGCGTGCCCTATCCGACTAACCAGCTCAACACTCGCTTCCACACCACCAACACAGCCACAGGGCTCAGTTCAACGCAGCAAAAACCGGTAAATCGCGACAGCCAGCGTCAGGCCGCGCTGAGCCAGATGGAGAAATCCACGGGCAAAACCTTCCCGCAAACGGCGCGCACCGGAACGAAAGACGTGCAGCGTCAGGCCTCAGGTGAACAGCTGAAGCAGATTTCGCAGCGCAACAACTACCGCGGCTACGACACCAAACCGCAGACGGCGAAGCGGAGTACCGCGCAGCAGCGAGAAAACCGCCAGACCACCGCCCAGAGACATGAGAAGCGGGTTTCGCAGCCCGTGCAGCAACGCTCTCTCCAGCAGCGAAACAGTCAGCCCCGGGCCAATGCGCTGAGCGGTAACGACAGCCGCTCCGCGAACTGGCAGGCGCAGCAGCAGCGCGGTGCGCAAAGCAGACAGCTCGCTGCGCGCCAGCAGCAGCCACGTCAGGCGTCCGGTGGACGTGCTGAACGCCGTGAAATTCGACATCGCTAAGGGAACCGACATGAAACGTAAACTACTCAGCGGAATGGTGTTATTTATGCTTTCGGCCCCGGTGATGGCGCAGCAGTCCTTTAGCACCCCCGCTCAGGCAACCGATGCGCTGACCAAAGCCATCAGTGAGCAAAACGAGAGCGCGATGACCGACCTGCTCGGAGAGAACTGGCGCGATTTTCTTCCCCCCGAAGGCGTTGATCCGGATGCTGTCGATCGCTTCCTGCGCGACTGGAACGTCCGTCATACCACGGTTGTCGAGGGAGATACGGCGCACCTGGTTGTCGGAGACAGCGGCTGGCAGCTTCCCATCCCGGTGATCAAAACCTCTGCAGGCTGGCAGTTCGATATCAAAGAAGGGGCTGAAGAGATCCTGACCCGCGAAATCGGGCGTAACGAGCTCGCCGCCATTGAAGCCTTGCATGCCTATGTTGATGCGCAGCAAAGCTATTTTGCGATGAACCAGAAATACGCGCAGAAGATTGTCAGCTCGAAAGGCAAAAAAGACGGTTTGTACTGGCCAGCCTCGCCCGGCGAAGCGCCCAGCCCGCTCGGCCCGGCATTTAGCCCGAAAGAGCCGGGTACCGGCTATCACGGCTATCGCTTCCGCATCCTGCCGGACAATCACGGTTTCGCGATGGTGGCCTGGCCGGTCAGCTACGGTCAGACGGGCGTAATGAGCTTTGTGATAAACCAGGACGACAAGGTGTATCAGTCCGATCTCGGCAGCGATTCAGAGCAGAAAGCCCGGGCGCTAGCCGCCTATAGCCCGGATAAAACCTGGCAGCCTGTGGCCCCCTGAACGCAGCGCATAAAAAAAGCGGCCATTGGCCGCTTTTTTTCATCTGAAGAAACTTATTTCTTCTTCGCTTTCGCGTTTGGCAGGTCGGTGATGCTGCCTTCAAACACTTCTGCCGCCAGGCCCACGGACTCGTGCAGAGTCGGGTGAGCGTGGATGGTCAGCGCGATGTCTTCAGCGTCACAGCCCATTTCGATAGCCAGACCGATTTCACCCAGCAGCTCGCCGCCGTTGGTACCGACAATCGCACCACCGATGACGCGGTGAGTTTCTTTGTCGAAGATCAGTTTGGTCATACCGTCAGCGCAGTCGGAAGCGATAGCACGGCCAGAAGCAGCCCACGGGAAGGTGGCGGTTTCGTAGCTGATGCCTTTCTCTTTCGCTTCTTTCTCAGTCAGACCGACCCATGCAACTTCTGGCTCGGTGTACGCGATAGATGGAATGACTTTCGGATCGAAGTAGTGCTTCATGCCGGCGATAACTTCAGCGGCAACGTGACCTTCGTGAACACCTTTGTGTGCCAGCATTGGCTGACCGACGATATCGCCGATAGCAAAGATGTGCGGCACGTTAGTGCGCAGCTGCTTGTCAACGCGGATAAAGCCACGGTCGTCCACTTCCACGCCAGCTTTGCCCGCGTCGAGGTTTTTACCGTTCGGCACACGGCCGATAGCCACCAGCACGGCGTCGTAACGCTGCGGTTCGGATGGAGCTTTTTTGCCTTCCATGGAAACGTAAATACCGTCTTCTTTCGCTTCAACGGCAGTCACTTTGGTTTCCAGCATCAGGTTGAATTTCTTGCTGATGCGTTTGGTGAAGACTTTAACGATGTCTTTGTCGGCAGCCGGGATAACCTGGTCGAACATTTCAACCACGTCGATCTCTGAACCCAGCGCATGGTACACGGTACCCATTTCCAGACCGATGATACCGCCGCCCATGACCAGCAGACGCTTAGGAACGGTTTTCAGCTCCAGCGCATCGGTGGAATCCCACACGCGTGGATCTTCATGCGGAATGAATGGCAGTTCGATTGGGCGAGAGCCTGCCGCGATGATCGCGTTGTCGAAGTTGATCACGGTTTTGCCGTTTTCGCCTTCCACTTCCAGGGTGTTCGCACCGGTGAATTTACCCAGACCGTTTACCACTTTCACTTTACGGCCTTTGGCCATACCCGCCAGACCGCCGGTCAGCTGAGTGATAACTTTCTCTTTCCAGGTACGAATTTTGTCGATATCGGTTTTCGGCTCGCCGAAGACGATGCCGTGTTCAGCCAGCGCTTTGGCTTCTTCGATAACTTTCGCTACGTGCAGCAGCGCTTTAGAAGGGATACAGCCGACGTTCAGACAAACACCGCCGAGGGTGCTGTAACGTTCTACGATGACGGTTTCCAGACCTAAATCCGCTGCGCGAAATGCTGCGGAGTAACCTGCCGGGCCTGCCCCAAGTACTACGACCTGAGTTTTGATTTCTGTGCTCATCATGACCTCTTAATTTATACCCGTCGTCCACCGGGTCGTTCTATCCGCCCGCAGTTTACAAAATTGTTAACAATTTTGAAACAACAAACGGCTCACGAATTGTCGCTTTCGCCAATAACCTCACAAACACCATGAGATTATCAGAAAAAAGCCGGCCGACTGGCCGGCTTTTCGATTACATCACCAGGCGGCGAATGTCGCTCAGCATGTTGTTGATGATGGTGATGAAGCGCGCACCATCAGCACCGTCGATCACGCGGTGGTCGAAGGACAGAGAGATTGGCATCATCAGACGCGGCACGAACTCTTTGCCGTTCCACACCGGCTCCATCGCGGACTTGGACACACCGAGGATAGCCACTTCCGGCGCGTTAACAATCGGTGCGAAGTGGGTGGTACCCAGGCCGCCGATGCTGGAGATAGTGAAGCAACCGCCCTGCATTTCGCCGGCAGTCAGCTTACCATCACGCGCTTTCTTGGAGATAACGGTCAGTTCACGGGACAGCTCAGTGATGCTCTTCTTGTTCACGTCTTTGAAGACCGGAACAACCAGACCATTTGGCGTATCAACCGCAACACCGATGTTGATGTATTTCTTCAGCGTCAGCTTCTGGCCGTCTTCGGACAGGGAGCTGTTGAAGCGTGGCATCTGCTCAAGGGCAGCAGCAACGGCTTTCATGATGAAGACTACTGGGGTGAATTTCACGTCCAGTTTGCGCTTCTCAGCTTCAGCGTTCTGCTGTTTACGGAACGCTTCCAGATCGGTGATATCGGTTTTGTCGAAGTGCGTAACGTGCGGGATCATCACCCAGTTACGGCTCAGGTTAGCACCAGAGATTTTCTGGATGCGGCCCAGCTCCACTTCTTCGATTTCGCCGAACTTGCTGAAGTCCACTTTCGGCCATGGCAGCATGCCCGGGATACCGCCACCGGCGGCTGCAGCAGGTGCAGCTTCGGCGCGTTTCACCGCGTCTTTCACGTAGGTCTGAACGTCTTCGCGCAGGATACGACCCTTACGGCCAGTCCCTTTCACTTTCGCCAGGTTCACACCGAATTCGCGCGCCAGGCGACGAATCAGCGGCGTCGCGTGTACGTAAGCGTCGTTTTCAGCGAACTCTGATTTTTCTGCTTTTGCAGCAGGGGCAGCGGCTGGTTTAGCAGCCTGAGCCGGTGCAGCAGCAGGGGCTGGAGCAGCCGCGGCAGCCGGAGCTGCGGCAGGCGCAGCGCCTTCCACTTCGAAGACCATGATCAGAGAGCCGGTAGACACTTTGTCGCCGGTGCTGATCTTGATCTCTTTGACGGTACCCGCGAACGGCGCCGGCACTTCCATAGAAGCTTTGTCGCCTTCAACGGTGATCAGTGACTGTTCAGCGGCAACTTTGTCGCCCACTTTCACCATCACTTCGGTCACTTCAACTTCGTCACCGCCGATGTCCGGTACGTTAACGTCTTTCGCGCCGCCAGCAGCTGCTGGTGCAGCAGCCGGAGCCGGAGCAGCGGCCTGCGCAGGCGCGGCAGCGCCTTCTGCACCCGCCACTTCGAAGATCATGATAAGCGACCCGGTAGACACTTTGTCGCCGGTGTTGATCTTGATCTCTTTAACGGTACCCGCGAACGGAGCCGGCACTTCCATAGAGGCTTTGTCGCCTTCTACGGTGATCAGTGACTGCTCAGCCGCAACGGTGTCGCCCACTTTCACCAGAATTTCAGTGACTTCAACTTCGTCACCGCCGATGTCAGGCACGTTCACTTCTTTTGCTGCTGCGGCAGCTGCTGGAGCAGCGGCGGCCGGAGCGGCTTTCTTCTCTTCCTGCGCAGGTGCAGCAGCTGCTGCACCGTCGGCGGAATCGAAAATCATGATCAGTTTGCCGGTCTCGGTTTTATCGCCAACAGAGACTTTGATCTCTTTAACGATGCCAGCCTGAGGAGACGGGACTTCCATAGAGGCTTTGTCGCCTTCTACGGTGATCAGCGACTGTTCAGCTTCAACCTTGTCGCCTACTTTGACCAGGATCTCGGTGATTTCAACTTCATCAGCCCCGATGTCCGGTACATTGATTTCGATAGCCATTATTCTTTTACCTCTTACGCCAGACGCGGGTTAACTTTTTCTGCATCGATGTTGAATTTGGTGATTGCGTCCGCAACCACTTTCTTATCGATTTCGCCACGTTTAGCCAGTTCGCCCAGTGCTGCTACAACCACGTAAGAAGCATCAACTTCGAAGTGGTGACGCAGGTTTTCGCGGCTGTCAGAACGACCGAAGCCGTCAGTACCCAGTACGCGATAATCATCAGCTGGAACGTAAGTACGAACCTGCTCGGCGAACAGTTTCATATAGTCAGTAGACGCCACCGCTGGCGCGTCGTTCATCACCTGAGCGATGTACGGAACGCGTGGAGTTTCCAGTGGGTGCAGCATGTTCCAGCGCTCACAATCCTGGCCATCACGCGCCAGTTCAGTGAAGGAGGTCACAGAGTACACGTCGGAACCCACGCCGTAGTCTTTCGCCAGGATCTGCGCTGCTTCACGAACGTGACGCAGGATAGAGCCGGAGCCCAGCAGCTGAACCTTACCTTTGCTACCTTCGATGGTTTCGAGTTTGTAGATACCTTTACGGATACCTTCCTCGGCACCTGCTGGCATTGCCGGCATGTGGTAGTTTTCGTTCAGGGTGGTGATGTAGTAGTAAATGTTCTCTTGCGCTTCACCGTACATGCGCTGCAGACCGTCATGCATGATGACTGCCACTTCGTACGCGTAAGACGGGTCGTAAGAGATACAGTTAGGGATAGTCAGAGACTGAATGTGGCTGTGGCCATCTTCGTGCTGCAGACCTTCACCGTTCAGAGTCGTACGACCGGAGGTACCGCCTACCAGGAAGCCGCGAGCCTGCTGGTCGCCTGCCTGCCAGCACAGGTCACCGATACGCTGGAACCCGAACATGGAGTAGTAGATGTAGAACGGGATCATCGGCAGGTTGTTGGTGCTGTAAGAGGTCGCAGCAGCCAGCCAGGATGCGCCTGCGCCCAGCTCGTTGATACCTTCCTGCAGGATCTGACCTTTCTCGTCTTCTTTGTAGTATGCAACCTGCTCACGGTCCTGCGGGGTGTACTGCTGGCCGTTCGGGCTGTAGATACCGATCTGACGGAACAGACCTTCCATACCGAAAGTACGCGCTTCGTCGGCGATGATTGGAACCAGACGATCTTTGATCGACTTGTTCTTCAGCATCACGTTCAGGGCACGAACGAAAGCGATAGTGGTAGAGATCTCTTTGTTCTGCTCTTCCAGCAGCTGAGAGAAGTCTTCCAGCGCTGGCAGTTCCAGCTTCTCGGTGAAGTTAGGCTGACGAGCTGGCAGGTAGCCTTTCAGCGCCTGACGACGTTCGTGCAGGTACTTGTGCTCTTCAGAACCTTCCGGGAAGGTGATGTAAGACAGGTTTTCTACCTGCTCATCGGTCACTGGAACGTTGAAACGGTCGCGGATATAACGCACGCCGTCCATGTTCATTTTCTTAACCTGGTGAGCGATGTTTTTACCTTCTGCGGTATCACCCATGCCGTAACCTTTGATGGTATGGGCCAGGATTACAGTCGCTTTACCTTTGGTTTCGCGCGCTTTTTTCAGTGCAGCGTAGACTTTCTTCGGATCGTGACCACCGCGGTTCAGCGCCCAGATCTGCTCATCAGTCCAGTCAGCAACCAGTGCTGCGGTTTCAGGATATTTGCCGAAGAAGTGCTCACGAACGTAGGCACCGTCTTTGGATTTGAAGGTCTGGTAGTCACCGTCAACGGTTTCGTTCATCAGCTGGATCAGTTTACCGCTGGTGTCTTTACGCAGCAGCTCATCCCAACGACCGCCCCACATGACTTTGATCACGTTCCAGCCAGCACCTGCGAAGATGCCTTCCAGTTCGTTGATGATCTTGCCGTTACCGGTTACCGGACCATCCAGACGCTGCAGGTTACAGTTGATGATGAAGCACAGGTTGTCCAGCTTCTCACGGGTAGCGATGGTGATCGCACCTTTGGATTCTGGCTCATCCATTTCGCCGTCGCCCAGGAAGGCGTAAACGGTCTGCTCAGAGGTGTCTTTCAGACCACGGTGTTCCAGGTATTTCAGGAATTTAGCCTGATAGATCGCACCGATTGGGCCCAGCCCCATAGATACGGTCGGGAACTGCCAGAATTCAGGCATCAGTTTAGGGTGCGGGTAAGAAGACAGACCTTTACCGTGAACTTCCTGACGGAAGTTGTTCATCTGCTCTTCAGTCAGACGACCTTCCAGGAATGCACGTGCATAGATGCCCGGAGAGATGTGGCCCTGGAAGTACACCAGATCGCCGCCGTCTTTCTCGTTCGCTGCACGGAAGAAGTGGTTGAAGCACACTTCGTAAACGGTCGCAGAAGACTGGAAGGACGCCATGTGGCCACCCAGTTCCAGGTCTTTCTTGGATGCGCGCAGAACGGTCATGATGGCGTTCCAGCGGATTGCAGAACGGATACGACGTTCCAGATCCAGATTGCCCGGGTATTCCGGTTCGTCTTCGACGGCAATCGTGTTTACGTAGTTGCTAGCCCCTGCACCTGAAGCAACCTTCACGCCGCCTTTGCGGGCTTCAGAAAGCAGCTGATCAATCAGATACTGAGCGCGCTCAACACCTTCTTCACGGATGACCGATTCGATCGCCTGTAGCCAGTCGCGAGTTTCGATCGGATCCACGTCATTTTGGAGACGTTCTGACATGGGGGTATTCCTTATCTATCTAATACGTTGATTTGTCTGGAACCTGTCCCATTGTGCTCTTGGGCAAGAACACAATAAGACAGGTTCTGCGTTTAGTTGCCGCGCTCTAAAAGTACCTGGCGCTTAATCCTTTCGTTGCTGTATGCGGCGTAATGAACGTTCGCGACGCGATTGTTCACGGCTGCGGTCCAGCAAGATTTCCTCAATGAAAGCCAGATGGCGGTGCGACGCTTCGCGCGCCTGCTCCGGTTCCCCGGCCATTATCGCCTCGAATACTCGGGTGCGATGGTTGCTTACCAGTGGGAGCATGTCCCTACGGGCATACAACAATTCAAAATTCTGACGAACGTTCTGGGCCAGCATGGGCTCCATGCAGCGTAGCAGATGGAGGAGCACCACGTTGTGGGCCGCTTCGGTGACGGCAATTTGATACTGGACGACGGCGCTGGACTCGGCGTCTAAGTCGCCGGACTGCTGTGCCCGTTCAATGGCCTGATGCAGTTCGCGGATACGCACGCGATCTTCATCAGTGCTGCGAAGGGCGGCGTAATAGGCCGCAATACCTTCAAGCGCGTGACGGGTCTCAAGCAGGTCAAACTGGGATTCTGGGTGGTCAGAGAGAAGTTCTACCAGCGGATCGCTGAAGCTCTGCCACAGGCTGTTTTGCACAAAGGTTCCGCCGCCCTGGCGACGAAGCAGCAAGCCCTTTGCTTCGAGACGTTGAATCGCCTCACGCAGAGAGGGACGTGAAACGTCGAACTGTTTTGCCAGCTCGCGTTCTGGCGGAAGTTTCTCACCCGGGCGCAGAGTCCCTTCGAGGATTAAAAACTCCAGCTGCTGCTCAATCACATCAGATAGTTTTGGTTGGCGAATTTTGCTGTAGGCCATATTCCCTGTCTTACGCCTTTTTGCCCGGAGTCAATTGGTCTTACCAATTTCTATTTCGTATCGCTAAAGTAACAAAGTATTCACCTTCTGTCCATATTGGTTTTGATTGAAATCAGTAAACCCTGCACATTTTAACAACCTTACAGAAATAACGTTTCAGAAATGTAACTTTGCACAAATGAGTTGATTACTCCCAAAGAGGGAGTTTTAACCATAATGAAACGAGGGTTTTTGCAATCTGAAGCGATTCAACAAGGCAAATAATGAAAATTCGCCCACTTAAGGCGCATTTCTATTCTATAGGTTGGGTGAGGAACAACGAGCGGACCGATTTACAAATGCTTTCTTTTTATTCAAGTCGTCATCACCCCTTCATAAAGCAGGTGCATTCGCAGGCACTTATCACTATTCTGGCGCTTACGGAAGCCATCTCCGCTTTTTTCGGTCTCGTTAACCGTAAAGAAATAAATACAGAATATGGATTTTCATAATTACACACGCACAGCGTGAACATAACAACCACACACGAGGTTTCAAATGGAAGCTCAACAGCACGGCGATCAGCTAAAGCGCGGGCTTAAAAACCGCCATATACAGCTCATCGCACTGGGCGGTGCGATTGGTACCGGCCTGTTTCTGGGCAGCGCATCCGTTATCCAGTCTGCCGGTCCGGGCATTATTTTGGGTTACGCGATTGCGGGTTTCATTGCTTTTCTGATCATGCGCCAGCTGGGTGAAATGGTCGTTGAAGAGCCGGTCGCAGGCTCCTTCAGCCACTTTGCCTATAAATACTGGGGCAGCTTTGCCGGTTTCGCCTCGGGCTGGAACTACTGGGTCCTGTACGTTCTGGTTGCCATGGCCGAGCTTACCGCCGTTGGGAAATACATTCAGTTCTGGTATCCCGAGATCCCAACCTGGGCTTCCGCAGCCGCTTTCTTCGTCATTATTAACGCCATTAACCTGACCAACGTAAAAGTGTTCGGTGAAATGGAGTTCTGGTTTGCCATCATCAAGGTCATTGCCGTAGTGGCGATGATTATCTTCGGCGGCTGGCTGCTGTTCAGCGGCAACGGCGGCCCGCAGGCAACCGTGCGCAACCTCTGGGAACAGGGCGGATTCCTGCCTCACGGTATGACCGGTCTGGTAATGATGATGGCCATCATTATGTTCTCCTTCGGCGGTCTGGAACTCGTGGGCATCACCGCCGCTGAAGCCGACAACCCGGAGCAAAGCATTCCGAAAGCCACTAACCAGGTTATCTACCGCATTCTGATCTTCTACGTGGGCTCGCTGGCCGTGCTGCTCTCCCTGCTGCCGTGGACGCGCGTGACCGCCGACACCAGCCCGTTTGTGCTGATCTTCCACGAGCTGGGCGACACCTTTGTCGCTAACGCTCTGAACATCGTGGTGCTGACCGCAGCGCTCTCCGTTTACAATAGCTGCGTGTACTGCAACAGCCGCATGCTGTTCGGCCTGGCCCAGCAGGGCAACGCGCCAAAAGCGCTGCTCAACGTCGATAAACGCGGCGTGCCGGTAAACACAATTCTGGTTTCGGCGGTTGTGACCGCGCTGTGCGTGCTCATTAACTACATGGCTCCGGAATCGGCGTTTGGCCTGCTGATGGCGCTGGTGGTCTCTGCCCTGGTCATCAACTGGGCCATGATCAGCCTGGCGCACATGAAGTTCCGCCGCGCCAAGCAGCAGCAGGGCGTCACCACGCGCTTCCCTGCCCTGCTCTATCCGCTGGGTAACTGGATCTGCCTGCTGTTTATGGCAGCCGTGCTGGTGATTATGCTGATCACCCCGGGTATGGCGATTTCCGTCTACCTGATCCCGGTCTGGATTGCGATCCTGGGCGTGGGCTATCTGTTCAGTCAGAAAAGCCGTAATGCCATGAAGGCACACTAAGCCTCTCTTCGCGGCACCTGCTTTTGCGGGTGCCGCGCGTTGTTACCTCCCTCACACTTTCATGCCCACAGCGCATTTATCCATATCACCGCCCTGATACTGCAACGCATATATTCCTTTGCCAGCAAATAATTCTCTCCATACCGTAAACCGGAGAGCTGTCGATGGATAACAACACACTGTCAGTAAAAGAAAAGATCGGCTATGGGATGGGCGACGCGGGATGCAATATCATCTTCGGCGCCATCATGCTGTTTGTTAACTATTTTTATACGGATATTTTTGGCCTCGCCCCTGCGCTGGTCGGCGTGCTGCTGCTTTCCGTGCGCGTGATTGACGCCGTAACGGACCCGATCATGGGCGCGATTGCTGACCGTACCCGCAGCAAATATGGCCGGTTTCGTCCATGGCTGCTGTGGATCGCCTTCCCCTACGCGCTGTTCAGCATCCTGATGTTCACCACGCCGGAGTGGAGCTATAACAGCAAAGTTATCTATGCGTTTGTCACCTACTTCCTGCTCTCTTTGACCTATACGGCCATCAACATTCCCTACTGCTCGCTGGGCGGGGTGATCACCAACGATCCAAAAGAGCGCGTGGCCTGCCAGTCGTATCGCTTCGTGCTGGTCGGTATCGCCACACTGCTGCTCTCATTAACGCTGCTGCCGATGGCCGACTGGTTTGGCGGGGATAACAAAGCCAAAGGCTACCAGATGGCGATGACCGTTCTGGCGCTGATTGGGACCTGCATGTTCCTGTTCTGCTTCGCCACCGTGCGCGAGCGCGTGCGTCCGGCGGTACAGACCAACGACGAGCTGAAAAACGATCTGAAAGACGTGTGGAAGAACGACCAGTGGGTACGCATTCTGCTCCTGACCCTGTGCAACGTCTGCCCGGGCTTTATCCGCATGGCGGCCACCATGTATTACGTCACCTGGGTGATGGGCCAGAGCACCCATTTCGCCACGCTGTTTATCAGCCTGGGCGTGGTCGGCATGATGCTCGGCAGCGTGCTGGCAAAAGTGCTGACCGACCGCTGGTGTAAGCTCAAGGTCTTCTTCTGGACCAATATCGTTCTGGCGATTTTCTCAACCGCCTTTTATTTCTTCGACCCGAAAGCCACCGTCACCATCGTGGTGCTCTACTTCCTGCTGAACATCCTGCACCAGATCCCGTCTCCGCTGCACTGGTCGCTGATGGCCGACGTGGACGACTACGGCGAGTGGAAGACCGGTAAGCGCATCACCGGGATCAGCTTCTCCGGCAACATCTTCTTCCTGAAGCTGGGGCTGGCGATTGCCGGGGCGATGGTCGGCTTCCTGCTCTCCTGGTACGGTTATGACGCGGGCGCAAAAGCGCAGAGCGCGAACGCCATTAATGGGATCGTGCTGCTCTTTACCGTCATTCCCGGCATTGGATACTTAATTACCGCGGGCGTGGTGCGCCTGCTGAAAGTGGACCGCGAAACCATGAAGCAGATCCAGTCCGATCTGGAAAAGCGTCGCAATAACTACCGCGAGCTGAACGATTATCAGGAACTCAAAGTCGCTGAGACAAAATAAGGAAAGCCGAATGCAAACCTGGCCAAACCCGTTTATTGAACAACGCGCCGATCCGTACATTTTACGCCACGAGGGGCTGTACTATTTTATCGCCTCCGTGCCGGAGTACGACAGGCTGGCAATCCGCCGCGCAGAGTCTCTTGAAGGCTTACGTAATGCCGAAGAAGTGGTGGTCTGGCGCAAGCCCGACACCGGCCCGATGAGCCAGCTGATCTGGGCGCCGGAACTGCATCACATTGACGGGAAGTGGTACATCTATTTTGCTGCGACGCACACCCAGGCGCTCGACGCGCTCGGGATGTTCCAGCACCGTATGTTCGCCATTGAATGTGCCGACGGCGATCCGCTAGCCGGCACGTGGGTGGAAAAAGGGCAAATCAAAACGCCTTTCGATACCTTCGCTCTGGACGCCACCACCTTTGTTCATCAGGGGAAACGCTGGTATCTGTGGGCGCAAAAAGCGCCGGACATCACCGGAAACTCCAATCTTTATCTCTGTGAAATGGAGAACCCCTGGACGCTGAAAGGCGAGCCGGTGATGCTCAGCAAGCCGGAGTATGACTGGGAGCGTCGCGGGTTTTGGGTCAACGAAGGCCCGGCGGTGCTGGTTCACGGCAATAAGCTGTTTATCAGCTACTCCGCCAGCGCGACCGACGAGAACTACTGCATGGGTCTACTGTGGATAGACCTGAATGCCGATCCGCAAAATCCGGCAAACTGGCACAAATCCCCGCGTCCGGTGTTCGTTACCAGCTATGAAAACCGCCAGTTCGGCCCGGGACACAACAGCTTTACGCAAACGCCGGAAGGAGAAGATGTGCTGGTGTATCACGCGCGGAATTACACCGAAATTGAGGGCGACCCGCTGTACGATCCGAATCGCCATACTCGACTGAAGCTCGTCCGCTGGAATGAAAACGGGATGCCTGATTTCGGCATCCCGCCCGCGGATACGCTTTAGCCTTTGCGGCGCGCTGGCCTACACCAGCGTGCCGTAAATCGTCAGCAGCGCCACGATAATCACCACCACAAACGACGTTTTCTTCGCCATGGAGACAGCGGCCTTCGGCGTTTCAATCTTGTCGGTATGCGGCTCACGCGCCAGCGAGAACTGCGCCAGACGCGTTAGCACCTGGTACTGCGACGTATGGCGATCGGCAAGCGAGGCGAACCATGCGGGCAGCGCTTTTTCACCGTGACCAATTAACGCGTACACCACGCCTACCAGACGCACCGGGAGCCAGTCGATCACGTGCAGGATGGCGTCAATACCGGACTGCAGGCGTTCGTGCGGCGTCAGATAACGGGCGAGCCAGGTCTGCCAGGCGCGCAGAAACGCATATCCCATCAGCAGCACCGGCCCCCACGGACCGCCCACCACGAACCAGAACAGCGGAGCAAGGTAGTAGCGGAAGTTAATCCACAGCAGCGCGTTTTGCAGCTCGCGTAGAAACTCGCGCTCGTCGCAGTCAGGCGGCACGCCGTGGATCATCGTCAGCTCGCTCGCCATGGCACCGCGCGCATGGGCATCGTCACGGGAGGCGGCTTTCAGGTAGGCGTGATAGTGCAAACGCACCTTGCCTGCGCCTATGCACAGCACGCCGAGCAGGATCCACACCACCAGCAGCGGCACGTTGAAAAAGAGTCCGTACAGCGAGCGCAGGAGCAGGAACGTAATGACCATCACCCCTGCCATCATCAGCAGCGTGCGCAGCATGGAAAAATGCTTGATCCGGCGGAATAACACCTCCAGCCGGTGATCCAGATGCCAGTGTTCGCCGAGCTTGAACAGGCGTTCAGCGATGATAACCAGCAGCATGGTAAACAACGTCATGGTATCTCCTTATTCTGACGACGCGGTGAGCATGGCGCGAAACCGGGGCCAGTCAAAGGCCGGGCCGGGATCGGTTTTTCTCTCCGGGGCGATATCACTGTGTCCCGTGATATTGTCGGCGATAGCCGGGTAGAGTACGATAAGCGTGCGGGTCACTGCCGCTAGCCGTTGATACTGTGAATCGGTGTAGGGCGTAGTATCCGTGCCTTCCATTTCGATCCCGATAGAAAAATCGTTGCACCGTTCGCGCCCGTGATACATCGACACGCCGGCATGCCAGGCGCGCTTATCAAAGGGAACATACTGAACCACTTCACCATCGCGACGAATCAGACAGTGAGCCGATACGCGCAGATGTGCAATTTCAGCAAAGAAGGGATGAGCATCGGGATCAATAGTTCCCGTGAATAACGCATCGATCCACGGGCCGCCAAATTCACCCGGCGGGAGACTAATATTATGAACCACCAGCAGTGTGGGCTTTTCATCCTCCGGGCGGCAATCGTGGTGCGGCGAGGGCACACGCCGCGCATCCACCAGCCATCCGTTTTCTAACAACATGCTGGAACTCCTTCTGTATGGTGCAATGACTCGGTTCAGAGTAGCATGTTTCAATATTATGATTCGTTACCAATTTGGAGTTTTATCATGCCGCCTCGCCGCTACAACCCCGACCACCGACGTGAAGCGCTTCTGGAACGTATTAATATGGATATTCCGGCAAGCGTCTCCCATGCTTTGAAAGAAGATCTGGGCGGTGACGTTAACGCTGATAAGGATATTACCGCACAATTGTTGCCAAAAGAGACGCGCTCGCACGCGGTCATTATCACCCGTGAAGACGGCGTTTTTTGCGGCAAGCGTTGGGTTGAAGAGGTCTTTACCCAGCTGGCGGGTGATGATGTGCAGATTATGTGGCACGTTGAAGACGGCGATGCAATTACGGCAAACCAGCCGCTGTTTGAACTGGACGGTCCTTCCCGCGTTTTGCTGACCGGCGAACGTACCGCGCTCAATTTTGTACAAACGCTCTCTGGCGTGGCCAGTGAAGTGCGTCGCTACGTTGACCTGCTGGCCGGTACCCGCACCCAGCTGCTGGATACCCGCAAAACGCTGCCGGGCCTGCGTACCGCGCTGAAGTATGCGGTGCTCTGCGGCGGCGGCGCTAACCATCGCCTGGGCTTATCCGACGCCTTCCTCATTAAAGAGAACCACATTATTGCCTCTGGCTCCGTGCGTCAGGCGGTGGAGAAAGCCTTCTGGCTGCACCCGGATGTGCCTGTCGAGGTAGAAGTCGAAAGCCTGGAAGAGCTGGAACAGGCGATTAAGGCCGGGGCCGATATCATCATGCTCGATAACTTCGAAACAGAGCAGATGCGCGAGGCGGTAAAACTGACTAACGGCCGGGCCCAGCTTGAAGTGTCCGGGAACGTCACTTTCGAAACGATCCGTGAATTCGCCGAAACCGGCGTGGATTACATTTCCGTCGGCGCGCTGACCAAACACGTTCGCGCCCTCGACCTCTCAATGCGCTTCAAATAACGCATTCTCCCCTCTCCACCCGGAGAGGGGAATTTCAGCCCCGCTCGCAGATCTACTGTTCTGCCGTGCAACACTGAAAAAATTCTTGGAAGCCTCCTTCCCGTTCCCTTTTTTGCCTCTCGTTTCTGCTCTTTCCCACTGACAAAGTAGCGGCACTTTGCATAAGGAGCAGATATGGACAGACAACAAGGATTCACACTCATTGAGCTGATGGTTGTCATTGGCATCATTGCGATTCTGAGCGCCATCGGCGTTCCCGCCTATCAGAACTACCTGCGCAAGGCGGCGCTGACCGATATGCTGCAAACCTTCGTTCCCTACCGCACGGCCATCGAGCTTTGCGCGCTGGATCACGGTGGCGTGGAGAGCTGCGACGCCGGCAGTAACGGTATCCCTTCCCCCACCACGACACGCTACGTTTCAGGAATGAGCGTGGCGAAAGGGACCGTGACCTTAACAGGACAGGAGAGTCTTAACGGGCTGACGGTAACCATGACGCCACGGTGGAGCGACGGCAACGGTATGACGGGCTGGACGCGCGACTGCAACATCAGCGCGGACAGCGCCCTGAAACAGGCCTGCGAAGACGTTTTCCGCTTCGACAATAACTGAGGAGCGGATAATGAATACCGATCAACTCGTGGCGCTTTGTCAGCGCCATCACGCTCTGCTGCTCACCAGCGACAGTGACATGGTCAGCATCGCCGTCGTGGGCAGCCCCGCGGCTGAACTCATGGAGGCGCTGCGCTTCGCGACCCAGAAACGGATTGATATTGAGTGCTGGAGCGCTGAGCGTATGGAAAAACACCGGCAGCTAACGTCACAATCGCATCTGCCCGTCGTTTCGCAAACACACTCGACGGTGGATATCCTCAACCACACGCTGCAGCAGGCAATCAGCCAGCGCGCCTCCGACATTCATATCGAACCGATGGAGCACGCATGCCAGATCCGTTTACGCATCGACGGGGTTCTTTGTCCCCAGCCTCCGCTTTCCGCCTCGCAGGCAAGCCTGTTCAGCGCTCGTTTAAAGGTGCTGGGTAATCTGGATATTGCTGAACGTCGTTTACCTCAGGACGGTCAGTTTACGATTGAGCTGGCAAACGCGCCGGTCTCGTTTCGGATCGCAACGCTTCCCTGCAACGGTGGTGAGAAAATTGTGCTGCGTCTGCTGCATCAGGTTCAGCAGGCTCTTGAGCCGAAAGCGCTTGGTATGAGCGCAGAACAACTGGCCTGTTTTAATGAGGTCCTCCACCAGCCGCAGGGGCTGATTCTGGTCACCGGCCCTACCGGCAGCGGCAAAACCGTGACGCTGTACAGCGCGCTGCAGGCGCGTAACACCCCCGACGTCAACATCTGTAGCGTAGAGGATCCCATTGAGATCCCCCTTGCGGGATTAAACCAGACGCAGATTAATCCCCGGGCGGGTTTAACATTCCAGAGCGTGCTGAGGGCGCTACTACGTCAAGATCCAGACATCATTATGGTCGGCGAAATCCGTGACGGCGAAACGGCAGAAATTGCCATTAATGCCGCCCAGACCGGTCATCTGGTACTGTCAACGCTGCACACCAACTCAACGACGGAAACCCTGATTCGCCTGGAGCAGATGGGCGTCGCGCGCTGGATGATATCTTCCGCGCTGTCGATGGTGATTGCCCAGAGACTGGTCCGGCGTTTGTGTCCGCACTGTCGCCGGGAAGCCAGCGAGCATGCTGAATTACCGCACGCCGTATGGTCCAGACCGCTTCCACGCTGGCAGCCCACCGGCTGCGATCGCTGTTATCACGGTTTTTATGGCCGCGTGGCCATTTTTGAAGTGCTGGCGATCGACAATGCCCTGCGTCAGGCCATTGCCAGCGGGGCGGGAATCGAAGTGATAGAGGCGAGTGCCCGGCAGGCGGGAATGATTTCTCTTTTTGAGCACGGCTGCATGGCCGTAGAACAAGGGCTGACCACGATCGAAGAGCTGGTGCGCGTGCTGGGAATGCCGGATGGCTGCTAATCAGCTCTGGCGCTGGCGAGCGCTCACCAAAGAAGGTGAACACCAAAGCGGAACACTCTGGGCCACAGACCGCACTGCCGCCTTCACCAGGCTGATGCGTAGCGATCTCCATCCTCTGGCGCTGACCCGATGCGCTCAGCGACACCGCTGGCAGCCGCATCACTGCTGCGAGATGTTTCGCCAGCTCGCAACGCTTCTGCAGGCGGGGCTGACGTTGTCCCACAGCCTGCAGATGCTGGCAGAGCAACATCCGTTAAAACCGTGGCAGGCGCTGCTGCAAAGCATTGCCGATGAGCTCAGTGAGGGATCCCCCTTTTCAGAGTCGCTAAAAAAGTGGCCAGCGGTGTTTAGCCCACTGCATGTCTCTATGGTGAAAACCGGTGAGCTCACAGGGAAACTGGAGGAGTGCTGCCGTCAGCTCGCGCAGCAGCAAAAAGCGCAGCAGCAGCTCAGAGAGAAGGTGAAAAAGGCCCTGCGCTACCCGGCGATCGTCCTGACGCTGGCCGTACTCGTGGTGCTGGCGATGGTCATTCTGGTCTTGCCCGAGTTTGCCGCGATCTACAAAACGTTTAACACGCCGCTCCCGATGCTGACGCAAATGGTCATGGGGATGGCCGCATTTATCCAGTCCTATGCCCTCGCGTTGTTCGTCGCGTTATTAACGCCCTTAGCCGCCGCCTGGGCACTGCGGCACAATCCTCGCTGGCAGCGCATGCTGATGCACATGCCCGTGATGGGCGCGCTGGCAAAAGGCCAAAAACTGGGGCACATCTTTACCGTGCTGTCACTCACGCAGCAGGCAGGTATCCCCTTTTTACAGGGTCTGGAGAGCGCAGAGGAGACCGTTGAAAGTTGTTACTGGCGGGGGATACTCCACAGCGTTCGGGAGGACATTGAAAAAGGTCTCCCCGTCTGGTCATCCTTTCAGAAAGCGGCCATCTTTACCCCGCTGTGTATTCAGCTTTTACGAACCGGTGAAATGTCAGGTGCGCTGGACATCATGCTGGCAAATCTCGCCCGGCACCACACGGAACAGACCTTTCAACGGGCAGATAATCTGGCGGCACTTCTCGAGCCAATGCTTCTGATTGTGACAGGGGTCATCATCGGCACGCTGGTAGTGGCAATGTATCTGCCGATTTTCCATCTGGGGGATGCGATGAGCGTGGGGTAGTGCTGAACAGCGCTGGCGCACGGTAATGCGCCAGCCGAAGCCATTACAGGCTGTTGAATACGCGGTTTTCCTGTTCCTGAACGCGAATAAACGTCGTACGTTTAGTCAGCTCTTTCAGGCGAGATGCCCCAACGTAGGTGCAGGCCGAGCGCAGGCCGCCGAGGATATCGCGCGCGGTGTATTCAACCGGGCCACGCAGAGGCAGCTTCACGGTTTTACCTTCCGCCGCACGGTATTTTGCCACGCCACCGACGTGACGGGTCATCGCGGATTCAGAGCTCATGCCGTAGAACAGCATAAATTTCTCGCCGTTCTCTTCAACAACGGTACCACCGCTCTCTTCGTGGCCTGCCAGCATACCACCGAGCATCACGAAGTCGGCGCCGCCGCCGAAGGCTTTCGCAACGTCGCCCGGCATGGTACAGCCGCCATCGCTGATGATCTGACCGCCCAGACCGTGCGCCGCATCGGCGCATTCAATGACGGCGGAAAGCTGCGGATAACCGACGCCGGTTTTGACGCGAGTCGTGCACACGGAGCCCGGGCCAATACCCACTTTCACGATATCTGCTCCAGAAAGGATCAGCTCTTCACACATTTCACCGGTCACCACGTTGCCTGCGATGATGGTTTTCGTCGGCCAGGCTTCACGCGCCTTGCTGACGAACTGCACGAAGTGCTCGGAGTAACCGTTCGCAACGTCAATACAAACGAAGTTGAGCGCCGGGTTAGCGTTCAGGATCTGTTTCGTCTTCTCGAAATCCGCATCGGAGGTCCCGGTAGAAACCATCACATGCTTCACCACGTCAGCAGACGCGGACGCAACAAACGCATTCCACTCTTCAGGGCTGTAATGTTTGTGCACGGCGGTAAGAATGTCGAACTGTGCCAGGGCAGTTGCCATCTCAAAGGTTCCAACAGTATCCATGTTGGCGGCGATGATCGGCACGCCAGACCAGGTCTGACCGGAATGCTTAAAGGTGAATTGACGTTCGAGTTCAACGTCTGAGCGACTTTTCAGTGTAGAGCGTTTAGGGCGGATAAGAACGTCTTTGAAACCTAACTTCAGATCTTCTTCGATACGCATGTGCGGATTCCTGGGGTTAGAGGCAAATATGTTAAAAGCACAACTCCAGTGACGTTATCATACGCACTAATACCTGCTCCGCAAGACTGCGAAATTCTCTTTTTTTACGCTACAATCCTATAAATTTACCTGGTAAAAAGCCGGTAAACAGGACCAAACAGTTGCTGGCGCACCTAAGAGTTTTAATCAACTGATTTTAATAATGAATAATTCCCAGGATTTGAATTAATGGGGTATATCGTCGCATTAACCGGCGGCATCGGTAGTGGCAAAAGTACCGTTGCGGACGCGTTCTCTCGTTTGGGTATCACGATTATTGATGCCGATATCATTGCCCGCCAGGTGGTAGAGCCCAATACACCCGCGCTAAAGGTCATCGCAGAACATTTTGGTCAGACAGTCATCAATGCCGATGGCACACTGAATCGCCGTCAGCTTCGCGAATGCATTTTTTCTGATTCTGCGGAAAAAGCCTGGCTTAATGCCCTGCTCCACCCCATCATCCACCAGGAAACTCAGCGTCAGATAGCCGCAGCCCGCTCGCCCTATGTCCTGTGGGTAGTTCCGCTACTGGTTGAAAATCAGCTGCAGAAGAAAGCCGATCGGGTTCTGGTGATAGATGTCGCACCCGAAACGCAAATCCAGAGAACCATGGCGCGCGATCGCGTCTCGCGGGAGCATGCTGAACAAATTCTTGCCGCTCAGGCTACGCGCGCTCAGCGCCTTGCCGTGGCGGATGATGTTATTGATAATAACGGCGCACCAGATGCCATTGCATCGGATGTTGCCCGTCTGCACGCGCAGTATCTGACGTTCGCCGCGCAGGCCGTTGCACAGGAAAAACCATAATGTCGACACACATCCTTTTTGAGCATCCGCTCAACGAAAAAATGCGTACCTGGCTGCGCATCGAATTTCTTATTCAACAACTTTCACAACATCTGCCTGTTAACGATCATGCCACGGCGTTGCACTTCTTCCGCAACGTAGGCGATCTGCTGGATGTGATTGAACGCGGCGATGTCCGCACAGAATTACTCAAAGAGCTGGAGCGCCAGCAGCGTAAATTGCAGGCATGGACAGAGGTCCCCGGCGTAGATCAGAGCCGTATCGACGCGCTCCGCCAGCAGTTGAAAAGCAGTAGCGCCGTCCTGATGGCCGCGCCGCGCGTCGGGCAGTTTTTGCGTGAAGACCGCCTGATTGGCCTGGTGCGCCAGCGTCTGAGCATTCCTGGCGGCTGCTGCAGCTTCGACCTGCCGACGCTGCATATGTGGCTACATATGCCACAGGCGCAGCGTGACGCGCAGGTGAACAGCTGGCTGGCAAGCCTGGAGCCAATGCACCAGACGCTGTCGCTGATCCTCGATCTGATCCGTAACTCTGCTCCGTTCCGCAAGCAAACCAGCCTGAATGGTTTCTTCCAGGATAACGGTGATGATGCCGATCTTCTGCGTCTCAATCTGTCTCTCGGCGAACAACTTTACCCACAGATTTCCGGGCATAAGAGCCGCTTTGCGATTCGCTTTATGCCGCTGGACAGTGAAAATGGCACCGTGCCGGAACGTCTCGATTTTGAACTGGCCTGTTGTTAAGGAGTGCCGATGTCTGATGTCACCACCGTAAGCTGCCCAACCTGTGGCAAAACCGTTGTCTGGGGCGAAGTCAGTCCGTTCCGCCCATTCTGCTGCAAGCGCTGTCAGCTCATTGACCTGGGCGAATGGGCGGCGGAAGAGAAACGCATTCCAAGCGAAGGCGATCTCTCGGACAGCGATGACTGGAGCGAAACCCAGCAGTAATCTGTAAAGCCTGCTGGCGCTTCGCCTGGCAGGCCTACGGTTGTGCGACTAACCGCAGGATCACGGGCTCATTAGCTGGCGGGAATTTTTCGGCATCACTTGCCTTAAGCTCCACCCAGCTCCCCGGCTGGCCCTCTTTTCCCCAGGGTTCACCTTCCCAGTTTTCCACAAGCCAGAACCACAGCGTGATGTGCCTGTCAGGAAACTGGTACTCAAGCTTATCAAACAGCGTTGCGCCAAGCGGCGTGATCCCCACCTCTTCCTGAAGCTCCCGAACCAGCGCCTCTTCCGGCGTTTCACCTGACTCGATTTTACCGCCCGGAAACTCCCACTTGTTCGCCATATGGGCGTCGGCAGCGCGCTGGGTGATAAAGATTTGGTTTTGAGGGTTGCGAATAATCCCGACGGCAATTTGCAGTATTTTCATATTGTCACTTCCATAAAAAAGGCGCAGATTTCTGCGCCTTTTTGTTTTTTTATGAACTTAGCTCAGACGGCCGTGGCACGCCTTGTACTTTTTACCGGAACCACACGGGCACGGATCGTTACGACCCACTTTACGATCGCCGGTCTGCGCGGCGATCGCCGCTGCGGCTTCGCTGTCGTCGGTCTGATGACTCAGCTGCTGCATCTGTGCCAGACGCTCGGCTTCTTCACGACGCTGCTGCTCCATCGCTTCCACTTCTTCCGGCATACGCACCTGAACCTTGCTCAGGGTGCTGATCACTTCGTACTTCAGTGACTCCAGCATAGAGGCAAACATGGAGAAGGATTCACGCTTGTATTCCTGCTTCGGATCTTTCTGCGCATAGCCACGCAGGTGGATACCCTGACGCAGGTAGTCCATCGCCGCCAGGTGCTCTTTCCACAGGGAGTCCAGCGTCTGCAGCATCACGCCTTTTTCGAAGTGACGCATCATTTCAGCGCCAACAACCTCTTCCTTACGCTTGTAGACGTCCAGCGCGGTTTCAAAGATACGTTCACGAAGGGTCTCTTCGTGCAGCTCAGGCTCTTTATCCAGCCACTCTTTGATTGGCAGATCGAGGTCAAAGTCATTTTTCAGACGTTCCTGCAGGCCTTCGATATCCCACATCTCTTCCAGAGACTGCGGTGGAATATGCGCGTCGATGGTGGCTTTAAACACATCTTCACGAATGCTGTTGATGGTTTCGCTCACGTCGGACACGTCCAACAGTTCGTTACGCTGGGTGTAGATCGCGCGACGCTGATCGTTAGCCACATCATCATATTCCAGCAGCTGCTTACGAATATCAAAGTTGCGGCTTTCCACTTTACGCTGTGCGTTAGCGATCGCTTTAGTCACCCACGGGTGCTCGATGGCTTCGCCTGGCTTCATCCCCAGCTTACGCATCATGCCGGACACGCGGTCGGAGGCGAAAATACGCATCAGCGCATCTTCCATAGACAGGTAGAAGCGGGATGAACCGGCATCACCCTGACGACCCGCACGGCCACGCAGCTGGTTATCGATACGACGAGACTCGTGACGCTCTGTACCGATGATGTGCAGACCGCCGGACGCCAGAACGGCGTCATGACGAACCTGCCAGTCGGCTTTGATCTGGGCAATCTGTTCTGGCGTTGGGTTTTCCAGCTCCGCCACTTCAGCCTGCCAGCTACCACCCAGCATAATATCGGTACCACGGCCCGCCATGTTGGTGGCGATGGTTACGGCAGCCGGATAACCCGCCTGCGCAACAATGTCCGCTTCTTTGGCGTGGAATTTGGCGTTCAGAACGTTGTGTTTGATACCCGCTTTAGTCAGCTCGTGAGAAACCACTTCGGATTTCTCGATGGAGATGGTCCCCACCAGAACCGGCTGACCATTCGCAGTACGGTCGCGAATATCTTCGATGATCGCCTGAATTTTTTCCGCTTCGGTCATGTACACCAGGTCCGGCATATCCTTACGGATCATTGGACGGTTGGTTGGAACGACCACGGTATCCAGCTTGTAGATGGAGCTGAATTCAAACGCTTCGGTATCAGCAGTACCGGTCATCCCCGCCAGCTTCTCATACAGACGGAAGTAGTTCTGGAAGGTGATAGATGCCAGCGTCTGGTTTTCATTCTGAATATCCACACCTTCTTTGGCTTCCACAGCCTGGTGCAGACCGTCAGACCAGCGACGTCCCTGCATGGTACGGCCGGTGTGTTCATCGACGATGATCACTTCGCCGTCTTTAACGATGTAATCGACGTCGCGGGTGAACAGCGCGTGGGCGCGCAGTGCAGCGGTCACGTGGTGCATCAGCATGATATTGCTCGGGGAGTACAGGGACTCGCCCTCTTCCATGATGCCTTCAGCCACCAGCAGCTCTTCAATTTTCACCAGACCGCGTTCGGTCAGGTTCACCTGGCGCGCTTTTTCATCAACGGAGAAGTGGCCTTCACCCTGGAAGGTATCCGAGTCCTCTTTCTCCTGACGCAGCAGGTGTGGAATGATTTTGTCGACCTTACGGTACATCTCGGAGCTGTCTTCAGCCGGGCCGGAGATGATCAGCGGAGTACGCGCTTCATCGATCAGGATGGAGTCAACCTCATCCACCAGCGCATAGTGCAGCTTACGCTGTACGCGCTCTTCCGGGCTGAACGCCATGTTGTCACGCAGGTAGTCGAAGCCGTATTCGTTGTTGGTGCCGTAGGTGATGTCCGCGTTATACGCTTCGCGCTTGGCTGGCGCAGGCAGGCCGGACATGTTGATACCGACGGTCATACCGAGGAATTCGAACAGTGGGCGGTTGTTTTCGGCGTCACGCTGCGCCAGATAGTCGTTGACGGTAACGACGTGAACGCCTTTACCGGTCAGCGCGTTCAGGTAAGCCGGCAGCGTTGCGGTCAGGGTTTTACCTTCACCGGTACGCATTTCCGCGATGCAGCGCTCGTTGAGCACCATACCACCCAGCAGCTGGACGTCGAAGTGACGCATGCCGAATACACGCTTACTCGCTTCGCGCACGACAGCAAACGCTTCCGGGATCAGGCTTTCTAAGGTTTCACCTTTTTCCAGACGAGCGCGGAATTCCGCCGTTTTCGCTTTCAGCTCGTCATCAGAGAGCTTCTCCATCGCCGGTTCCATACCGTTGATGACGGCAACAGCTTTGCGCATACGGCGCAGGGTACGATCGTTACGACTACCAAAAACTTTAGTTAACAATTTGATTAGCATAATAAATTCTCAAACGCCCCAGTATGGGCAGATAAATTAAGGTATTGAAAAAGTTAATTTAGCTGAGGCGCTGCGGCCCGGCGCGAATGCCGTGGGCCTGGCTAATCCAGGTTGAAACAGAGAATGAAACAGGTGAAACAAACGCACGCTGCGTTGTCTGACGAACCATGACCGGCGGCTGGCTGTCCTGCGTAAGCAGCGCGTTGAGCGTGTCCAGCAGGGCAAGATGCTGAGCCTGCACCGGCAGCGCCTCTTCCGCAACAGGCATGGCCTGCGGTGCCATCGCGAAGGACAGATGGCGGATAACCGTGCGGATAGCGTGCTGGTGCCAGTAATCGACGGAGAAGTTTGGGCGGCGGTTGGCTTCAAGCCACGCGAGGTTAGTGAAGTTAACCCGCGAGTTGAGATCGTGTTTGGTGGTGGAGGTTTTTGCGGGCGTCGCCGCTTCGGCACTGTTGCTGAGCGCAGGCAAGCCGAAACTCGCCGCGACCATCCCTAATAAGAGATGCGGCCAGAAGTAACGTCTGCCAAATTGTCGCCAGCGCGTCAGTATTCCGCTCACCTGCTCCACCCAATAAGCCAGCCTTGCAGAGGCTGAGTTCAGTTATTCTTTTTAGCGCCCAGATAGTACCACTAAAGCCAATATACATCAGCAGGAATGAGGTGCCGCCGCGGGGAAAAACGGTCAAGAATGCAGCTAACGCACACATTTTCTGCGTAAGACAAACGAGAGATAACGCTGGGGCAAACGAAGAGGGGTAAAAATAAAAACGACTGGTCTCCCTGGTCGGAGAGAGTACCAGGTTAACCAGTCGATTTTTTACGAAACGGCGTGAACCGTTACGCCAGAACCATGTTTGGCGCTTTGAAAGCCAGCGGCAGTTCTGCTTCGTCTTCGAAGGTCACATATTCCCAGGCTTCCTGTTTTGCCAGGACGGCCTGCAACAGTTTGTTGTTCAGCGCATGACCGGATTTGAACGCGGTAAATGCACCAATGATGTTGTGACCACACATGAACAGGTCGCCGATAGCATCCAGCATTTTGTGACGAACGAATTCATCTTCGAAACGCAGGCCGTCTTCGTTCAGTACGCGATAATCGTCAACAACGATGGCACAATCGAAGCTGCCGCCCAGGCACAGGCCGCGGGACTGCAGATATTCGATATCACGCATGAAGCCAAATGTACGGGCTCGGCTTATCTGGCGCATAAACGCATCAGCAGAGAAGTTCATCGCATAGCGTTGGGTGCTGGAATCAATCGCCGGATGGTTAAAGTCGATGGTAAAGTCCAACGAGAAACCATTGTACGGTTTGAATTCAGCCCACTTGTCGCCATCTTCGACGCGAACGGTCTCTTTGATGCGTACAAATTTCTTCGCGCAGTTCAGTTCTTCGATGCCAGCATCCAGCAACAGATAGACGAACGGTGCAGCACTGCCATCCATAATCGGGATTTCTGGCGCATCGACTTCAACAATAATGTTGTCGATACCCAGACCCGCCAGGGCGGCGTTCAGGTGCTCTACGGTAGAAATCCGCACGTCATGCTCGTTCACCAGACAAGTACAGAGCATAGTATCACGCACAGATTTGGCATCGGCCGGAAAATCTACCGGTGGAATCAAGTCGGTGCGACGATAGATGACCCCGGTATTGGCCGGCGCAGGGCGTAACGTCAGCGTGACTTTCTTGCCGGTATGTAAACCGACACCAGTCGCCTGAACGATACGTTTAAGTGTCCTTTGTTTGATCATCGTATAATCTCGCCAAATTAACTATCCAACCGAGAGTGTATATCACTAACGGTGGGCCAGTTTAGCACAAAGAGCGCAAATCCCCAAATTCCAGCCAATTCTTAGTCAGCTTGCTTACGCAGGAACGCCGGGATATCCAGATAATCTGGCTCTTTCGCCGTTTGAGGCGTTGGGTCGTTCACCACTTTCGCGGCCGGTTTCTGCTCCTGAGTCAGAGGAGACATACCGTGCTGCTGGTAACGATCCATTACCGGTTGCTGAGTCTGCTTGTTAGTCACCAGAGTGATTTCTGGGCGCTTGTCCATACCGATACCGGTCGCAACAACGGTAACACGCAGCTCGTCGTTCATTTCAGGGTCAAGAGAAGTACCGATTACCACGGTAGCGTTGTCTGAGGCAAACGCACGGATAGTGTTACCCACGGTTTCGAACTCATCCAGACGCAGGTCAAAGCCAGCGGTAATGTTGACCAGCACGCCGCGCGCACCAGACAGATCGATATCTTCCAGCAGTGGAGAAGAGATAGCCATTTCAGCCGCTTCTTCTGCACGGTCTTCGCCGCTCGCCACGCCAGAGCCCATCATCGCGTAGCCCATTTCGGACATCACGGTGCGAACGTCTGCAAAGTCAACGTTCATCAGGCCAGGACGGGTAATCAGTTCAGCGATACCCTGAACCGCGCCTTTCAGCACGTCGTTTGCTGCACCGAATGCGTCCAGCAGGGAAATACCGCGACCCAGAACTTTCAACAGTTTGTCGTTCGGGATGGTGATCAGCGAGTCCACATGCTTGGACAGCTCGGTGATACCCTGCTCCGCGAAGGCCATACGCTTCTTGCCTTCAAAGTTGAAAGGCTTGGTCACGACAGCAACGGTCAGGATACCTAAATCTTTTGCCACTTCAGCCACAACAGGTGCTGCGCCGGTACCGGTACCGCCACCCATGCCTGCTGCGATGAAGACCATGTCCGCACCTTCCAGCGCAGCGCGCAGCGCTTCACGATCTTCCTCAGCCGCATTGCGACCGACTTCCGGGTTAGCCCCTGCTCCCAGCCCTTTGGTGATACCACCGCCGATCTGGATAGTCTGGCCTACAGCCGTCTTACGCAGTGCCTGCGCATCGGTGTTAACTGCGAAGAATTCAACACCTTCAATGCGTTCACGCACCATATGCTCTACGGCGTTACCGCCGCCGCCACCGACGCCGATGACTTTAATCACCGCGTCGTTGGTCAGTTCCATAGGTTCAAACATAATTTCTCTCTCCGTTGTGCCTGTCGCCCGAGACCGCTAATTCTCTCCGGTCTCTTAAAAAAATTAAAACTCTTTTCGCAACCAGTTGTTCAGTCGTTTGACCCACGACCCCACTGAGACGCGTTTTTCCACTTCTGCTTCACCACTGAGATGAGATTCCTTCCCGTAGTGGAGCAGGCCCACAGCCGTTGAATAATACGGCTCCTGAGCATAATCCGTTAAACCGGTGATATTCAGCGGCGCACCAATACGCACCTGCGTGTGGAATACGCGCTGAGCGCAGGCCGCAAGACCTTCAATTTGCGCTGCACCGCCGGTTAATACAATCCCCGCCGCAAGATGATGTTTAACGCCCTGCTGACGAAGCTGTTCCTGTAACTGTAAAATCTCTTCGTTGACCAGGTTGAGCAGCTCGGTATAGCGCGGCTCAATGACCTCTGCCAAAGTCTGGCGCTGCAGGCTACGCGGTGGACGACCACCGACGCTCGGCACTTCAACGCTCTCATCTTTGCCAACGATAGATCCCAGCGCACAGCCGTGGCGCACTTTAATCGCTTCTGCATCGCTCGGCGGCGTACCAAAAGCGTAAGCAATATCGCTGGTTACAACGTTCCCGGCATAAGGGATCACTTTCGTGTGGCGCAACGCACCGCCGGTATACACGGCGATATCCATTGTACCACCACCAATATCGACCACACAGACACCCAGTTCACGTTCATCTTCGGTCAGTACGGAATAACTTGCCGCCAGACCGGCGAAAATAAGTTGGTCAACTTTCAGGCCACAACGTTCAACGGCTTTTACAATGTTCTTCGCCATATCGTTGTGACATGTGATCAGGTGCACTTTTGCCTGCATACGCACGCCAGAAAGACCGACCGGGTTCTTGATCCCTTCCTGGTAGTCAATCGCATATTCCTGCGGAATGACATGCAGCACGCGATGCTCGTCGCGGACACGCACGGATTTCGCCGTGTGCACGACGTTTTCAACGTCTTCCTGCGTCACTTCTTCTTCGGAAATCGGCACCATACCGATTTCGTTCTGGCAGCTAATATGCTTACCAGAAAGGGCCAGATAGACAGAAGAAATCTGGCAATCTGCCATCAGTTCAGCCTGATCGATGGCGCGCTGAACGCATTTCACCACCGATTCAAGATCGTTTACCCCACCTTTATCCATACCACGGGACGGGCAACTGCCTACGCCAATGATATTGACCATACCGTCGGGCAGAACTTCCCCTACTAAAGCGGCAACCTTCGCGGTGCCAATCTCCAGTCCAACTACCAGTTTTCTGTCCGTCGCCTTGATCATTGTTGTTCTGCCTGTACCTGTGCCTGATTCTGTTGCTGATTAGGTTCCTCGACCGGAGCCGGTACCCAACCGACTGCTGCGCCTGAGTCATAGCGCAAATCAACGTAGCTTATCCGTTTGCCGTCAGTCTGTGCCTGCTGCTGTAAAACCGGGTAAAGTTCGACAAAACGCGCCAGACGCTTCATTGTGTCGCCGCGTCCCAGGTTGAGCTTAATGCCGTTTGTTAACGTCAGCTGCCAGGAACGGCGCGCCGTCATGGCTGCATCTTTTAACGTAAACCTGTCCTTCGCCAGCACCTGACCCATTTCGCGACAACCCTGTAATACTTCGTTTTCGCTACCTTCCGGGCCATACAACATCGGTAAATTTTGCTTGTTGACACGATCGGCCGGGACGCTGAAGGAATTTCCGTCTGCGTCAACCATGTGCTGATCATTCCAACGCGCAATGGGCACATATTCAACCAGATGAATCTTCAATTCATCAGGCCATTGCTTTCTTACGCTCGCCTGTTTTATCCATGGCAGACGTTCTATCTGGCTCTGGATAATATTGACGTCCTGCGTCATAAAGGTGCCAGGTGAGCCCAGTGCCAGTATTGACTGGCGAATATCGTCGTTACGCGTGTAGTGACGCTCACCGGTGACCACCAGCTTAGAAAGCGGCAACCGCTGTGCATCTTCCATCCAGCCCAGGACCATCCAGCCGCTGATAAACACGGTGCACAGCACCCCGAGCAGGAAAATGATGCCTGCAAGACGCGTTCCATTACTGCGGCGTGAAGAGGCGTATTCGTCCTCGTCATCGCGGTTGCGCGTGTTCAATGCAGCCTGAGACATATCAGCCCGCCTGGTCCAGAATGCGTACGACTAACTGCGAGAAACTCATCCCCGCCTGACGCGCGGCCATCGGCACAAGGCTGTGGCTGGTCATTCCCGGAGAGGTATTCGCTTCCAGCAGATAAAATTGTCCATCGCTGTCCTGCATCACGTCGATGCGTCCCCAGCCACGGCAACCCAGAACATGCCAGGCTTTAAGCACCAGGGACTGTAAATCGGCTTCACGCTCAGCTTCAAGACCACAAGGGCAGAAATATTGCGTCTCATCAGAGAGATACTTCGCCTCATAATCATAGAAGGTTCCGGCCGGTTGGATACGGATTGACGGTAAAATTTCTTCGCCAAGCATCGCGACGGTAAATTCCGGCCCGCTGAGCCATTTTTCAATCAGAACTTCTTCATCATGTTGAAATGCCAGCGCTAAAGCGGACGAAAGATCTTCAGCTTTGTCGACTTTGGACATTCCCACGCTGGAGCCTTCCCGGCTGGGCTTTACAATAACCGGTAAGCCTAGCTCAGCAATGCGTGCATTAACGCTATCCGACAGGCCCAATTCAAATTCGCGACGCGTCAGCGCTACCCATGGCGCAACGGATAACCCTGCCCCCTGCCACAGCAGCTTGCTGCGCAGTTTATCCATAGAGATAGCGGAAGCCATCACGCCGCTGCCGGTGTACGGCAGACCGATCAGATCCAGAAGTCCCTGCAGGGTGCCGTCTTCACCGCCGCGACCATGCAAAGCGATAAAGACTTTATCGAAGCCCATGGCTTTTAATTGCGTCACGTCGACCTCTTTTGGATCAACCAGGTGCGCATTGATGCCACCTTCGCGCAGGCCCGCCAGCACAGCCGCGCCGGAATTCAGGGAAACCTCGCGCTCGGCGGAGGTGCCGCCAGACAGGACAGCAATCTTATCAGCCATGATGCTCATCCTCCTGGGTTTGCGGCTTCAGTTTGATTTCAGCTAAGGTACGGGCGATTTTGCCGATATTTCCCGCGCCCTGAATCAGAATCAAATCGTTACCCGTAAGGACCGGTGCCAGAATTTCCGCCATCTGTGCAGGGTCAGAAACCAGAATAGGGTCAACTTTACCGCGTCCACGGATGGTACGACACAGGGAACGGCTGTCAGCACCTGGAATCGGCGTCTCGCCTGCGGCGTACACGTCCAGCATTAACAGGGTGTCTACCTGTGACAGGACGCTGGCGAAATCGTCGTACAGATCGCGCGTACGCGTGAAGCGGTGCGGCTGGAAGATCATCACCAGATTTTTGTCAGGCCAGCCTGCACGCGCGGCTTTAATGGTGGCGTCCACTTCGGTCGGATGGTGGCCGTAGTCGTCCACCAGCATCGCTGTGCCGGCTTTACCGTTAACGGCGTCCAGCGGGAATTCACCGAGGAAGTCGAAACGACGGCCGGTGCCCTGGAAGCTTTCCAGCGCGCGCAGAATCGCATCATCATCAATGCCTTCTTCCGTCGCGACGGCCACTGCCGCTGCGGCATTGAGGGCATTATGGCGCCCTGGCGCATTCAGCGTGACGTGCAGCAGCTCTTTGTCCTGACGCGCCAGAGTGAAATGCCCCTGCGCACCAATCTGTTTGTACTCTTCCACGCGGACGTCAGCGTCTTCGCTGAAGCCGTAAGTGGTGATTTGACGACCCACGCGCGGCAGCAGCTCGCGGATCACCGGATCGTCAACGCACATCACCGCGCGTCCATAGAACGGCAGGTTGTGCAGGAAGTTGATGAAGGTCTGCTTTAAGTTCTCGAAGTCGCCCTGGTAGGTATCCATATGGTCAGCTTCGATGTTAGTGACAATCGCCACCATCGGCTGCAGGTGCAGGAACGACGCGTCGCTCTCATCCGCTTCAGCAATCAGGTAACGGCTGTGGCCCAGACGCGCATGTACGCCCGCTGCTTTGACCAGACCGCCGTTGACGAACGTCGGGTCGAGACCCGCTTCCGCATAAATACTGGAGACCATCGCCGTGGTCGTGGTTTTACCGTGGGTCCCGGCAATGGCGATGCCGTGACGGAAACGCATCAGTTCCGCCAGCATTTCTGCACGGCGGATCACCGGAATGCGCGCTTCGTGCGCGGCAACGATTTCCGGGTTGTCAGAGGAGATAGCGCTTGAGACCACCACCACGCTCGCATCGCGCACGTTTTCCGGGCGATGGTTGAAATAGATAGTCGCCCCAAGCGACGCCAGCTGCTGCGTTACAGGATTTGGCGCCAGGTCAGACCCGCTGATCTGATAGCCTTCGTTAGCTAACACTTCGGCAATACCGCCCATGCCAGCACCACCGATGCCAACAAAGTGAATGTGCCGGACGCGACGCATCTCGGGCACGATTGAACGCAGTTTTGCCAGTTGTTGTGTATTCATTCTCTAAACGCCATCGACTACTTAAAATTCGTGCAGCGCAACACGCGCTGCGAGGGTTAAGCCTGGGCTGCCAGGCTCACTTCTTTTGCCACCCGCTCCGTCGCATCAGGAATAGCGGCCGCGCGCGCGCGTTGCGCCATCTCCAGCAGTGCGTCTCTGTTCCAGCCCGCCAGGGTGGTGGCGACCGCGTCGGCGGTAAATTGTGGCTGCTCAAATATCTTCGCGGCACCGGCTTTCTCAAGCGGCAGCGCATTCCAGTACTGCTGTCTGTCTTTGTGCTGGAACGGCACAAACAGGGCCGGCAGACCCGCGGCGGCGATCTCGCTCACCGTCAGCGCGCCGGAACGACAGACCACGACATCGGCCCAGGCATACGCTGCCGCCATGTCGTCGATAAACTCTGTGACTTTATGCTGCGGCTGGCCTTCGTCTGCGTATGCTTGCTCAACGGTCTGCTGAGCGCCTTTTCCGCTCTGGTGCCAGATCGTCACGGTATCCCCCAGCTTTGCGGCAACCTGCGGCATCGTCTGGTTTAGAATGCGAGCGCCCTGAGAGCCGCCGACGACCAGTACACGAACCGGCCCTTCACGGCCCGTCAGGCGAGCATCCGGCAGCGGCAGCGCCAGCACGTCCACACGCACCGGGTTACCCACCACGTCCGCTTTCGGGAACGCGCCGGGAAACGCCTGCATAACTTTGGTAGCGATTTTCGCCAGCCACTTGTTGGTCAGTCCGGCAATACCGTTCTGTTCATGCAGAACAACGGGAATGCCTAACGACCACGCCGCCAGCCCGCCAGGACCCGAGACATAACCGCCCATGCCCAGCACCACATCTGGCTTAAAGCGCTTCATGATGGTGCGCGCCTGACGCCAGGCGTTAAAAATACGCACCGGTGCCAGCAGCATAGCCTTGAGGCCTTTGCCCCGAAGGCCGGAAATACGAATAAAGTCGATCTCAATACCGTGCTTCGGTACCAGATCGGCTTCCATGCGGTCTGCGGTTCCCAGCCAGCGTACCTGCCAGCCCTGATCCATTAAATGGTGCGCAACCGCCAGTCCCGGGAACACGTGTCCACCGGTACCGCCTGCCATCACCATTAACCGCTTCGGTTGATTCATCGTGAACCTCGTGTAAACGCCTGGGCTTTTTCCAGACGCGTTTCATAATCTATGCGCAACAAAAACATGATGGCCGTCGACATAATCAACAGACTGGAACCACCATAACTGATCAACGGCAACGTCAGACCTTTGGTCGGCAGCATACCTGCTGCGGCCCCGACGTTAACCAATGCCTGGAAGCTAAACCAGATACCAATTGAGCAGGCTAAGAATCCTGAGAAGCGGTGATCGATCTCCAGCGCTTTCCGCCCGATGGACATGGCGCGGAAAGCGACGAAGAATACCATTAATAGCGCTAATACCACACCGATATAACCCAGTTCTTCCGCAATAATGGAGAAGATGAAGTCAGTATGCGCTTCCGGTAAATACTCCAGTTTCTGTACCGAGTTACCCAGCCCCTGTCCCCAGACCTCACCACGACCAAAGGCCATCAGCGACTGCGTCAGCTGATAACCGCTGCCGAACGGATCTTCCCACGGGTTCCAGAACGAGGTTACACGGCGAATACGGTAAGGCTCGGCGAGGATCAGCAGCACAACCGCTGAAATCCCCATCCCGATGATAGCGATGAACTGCCACAGCTTCGCGCCCGCCAGGAACAGCATCGCCAGGGTGGTAACGAACAGCACGACAACGGTACCGAGGTCAGGCTGCGCCAGCAGTAATACCGCCAGCACCAGAATCACGCCCATCGGTTTTAAGAAGCCGCGCAGGTTGTTACGCACTTCATCTACCTTACGCACCAGGTAGTTTGCCAGGTAGCAGAACAGGGAGAGCTTGGTAAATTCCGCAGGCTGAATGCGCAGCGGGCCAAAGGCGATCCAGCGTGATGCGCCGTTAACAGAGCTCCCCACCACCAGCACGATCAGCAGCATAATAATCGAGGCGATCAGCATCGCCGTACTGTGCCGCTGCCAGAACTCCATCGGCAGACGCAAGGTCACCAGCGCCAGGCAGAACGCCAGGATGATGTAAAGACCATCACGCTTGGCAAACAGGAAAGGATCGTTCGCCAGACGCTGCCCGACGGGCATTGAAGCTGACGTGACCATAATGAAGCCGACCGCCGCCAGCCCCATCGTGAGCCAGAACAGCGTGCGATCGTACATGACCAGGCTGTCGTTATCTTTTTGACGAGAGCCCATCACCCAGCCTTTGAGCGCCGCAAACACCCATGCCAGAATCCCAAATCCTGGCAGGCGCGGCATTTTCAGGCGAGGGAGAGATAAACGCATTAGCCTAACTCCTTCGCCAGGCGGGTAAAGACATCACCACGCTGTTCGAAATTCTTGAATTGATCGAGGCTGGCGCAGGCCGGAGAGAGCAGCACCATATCGCCTGGCTTAACGCGAGGGGCAATCAGCCGCATCGCCTGTTCCATGGTTTCGGTTTGCTCGGCAACCTCAGGGCGCAGTTCAGCCAGCTCGCTGCCGTCACGGCCGAAGCAGTACAGGCGGATGTTATCTCCGGCGAGATACGGCTTCAGGGAGGAGAAATCCGCTGATTTACCGTCGCCGCCCAGCAGTAAATGCAGGGTTCCGTCAACGTGCAGGCCGTTCAGCGCGGCCTCGGTGCTGCCCACGTTGGTGGCTTTGGAGTCGTTGATCCAGCGCACGCCGTTGTGCTCCAGCGCCAGCTGGAAACGGTGCGCCAGGCCAGAAAACGTGGTTAACGCTTTCAGGCTGGAGGAGCGCGGCAGCCCTACTGCATCCGCCAGCGCCAGCGCCGCCAGGGCATTGGTATAGTTGTGCTGACCAGAGAGCTTCATCTCTTTCACGTTCAGCACTTTCTCACCTTTCACGCGCAGCCAGGTTTCGCCCAGCTGACGGTTCAGGTGGTAATCGCCCATCGTGATACCGAAGCTAATACAGCGATCGTCTGCGCCACGCACCGGCATGGTTAGCGCGTCATCGGCGTTAACAACGCAGACGTTGGCATTTTCATAAACGCGGAGCTTGGCGGCACGGTACTGCTGCAGACCAAATGGATACCTGTCCATATGATCTTCAGTCACGTTGAGGATCGTCGCGGCAGCCGCGTGCAGGCTGGAGGTGGTTTCAAGCTGGAAGCTGGAAAGTTCCAGTACGTACAGCTCACAGCCTTTATCCAGCAGCATCAGGGCTGGCAGGCCAATATTGCCGCCAACACCGACGTTCTTACCCGCCGCTTTTGCCATCTCGCCGACAAGCGTAGTGACCGTGCTTTTACCATTTGAGCCGGTAATGGCGATAATCGGAGCCTGCGCTTCGCGGCAGAAGAGTTCGATATCGCCGACAATCTCAACGCCCGCATCCGCGGCAGCGCTCAGCGAAGGATGCGCCAGCGCCATACCTGGGCTTGCGACAATCAGATCGGCTGCCAGCAGCCAGTCATCATTCAGACCACCAAGGTGGCGTTCAACCTGTTCCGGCAGTTTGTCCAGACCCGGCGGAGAGACACGCGTATCCATCACGCGTGGCGTCACGCCGCGTGCGAGGAAAAAGTCCACGCAGGAAAGCCCCGTGAGGCCCAACCCGATGATAACGACTTTTTTGCCCTGGTAATCTGCCATGATTAACGTACCTTCAGCGTTGCCAGGCCAATCAGCACCAGCATCAGCGAAATAATCCAGAAGCGCACAATCACGCGCGGCTCCGGCCAGCCTTTCAGTTCATAGTGGTGGTGAATCGGCGCCATACGGAAGATGCGCTGGCCGCGCAGCTTGAAGGACCCGACCTGCAAAATTACCGACAGGGTTTCAACCACAAACACGCCACCCATGATCACCAGCAGGAACTCCTGGCGCAGCAGCACGGCAATAATGCCTAACGCGCCACCCAGCGCCAGTGAACCGACGTCACCCATGAAGACCTGCGCCGGATAGGTGTTGAACCACAGGAAGCCCAGCCCCGCGCCGACAATCGCCGTACAGACGATCACCAGCTCACCCGCGTGGCGCAGATAAGGGATGTGCAGATAATTTGCAAAGTTCATGTTACCGGTCGCCCACGCCACCAGCGCAAAACCGGCGGCCACAAAGACGGTTGGCATAATCGCCAGACCATCCAGGCCGTCGGTCAGGTTAACGGCGTTGCCGGTACCAACAATCACAAAGTAGGCCAGCAGGATGTAGAACAGCCCCAGCTGCGGCATCACGTCCTTAAAGAACGGCACGACCAGCTCGGTGGCTGGCGTGTCTTTGCCTGCCAGATACAGTGCGAAGGCCACGCCCAGCGCGATCACTGACATCCAGAAATACTTCCAGCGCGCGATCAGGCCCTTAGTATCTTTGCGGACGACTTTGCGGTAATCATCAACAAAACCGATGATCCCGTAACCCACCAGTACCGTCAGAACGCACCAGACGTACGGGTTGGAGGGATACGCCCACAGCAGCACGGAAACGACGATGGCGGTCAGGATCATGATCCCGCCCATCGTCGGCGTGCCGCGCTTGCTGAAGTGCGATTCCGGACCGTCGTTACGCACAACCTGGCCGAAAGAGAGTTTTTGCAGACGGGCAATCATGCGCGGGCCCATCCACAACGAGATGAACAGCGCAGTCAGCAGGCTGACGATGGCGCGAAACGTCAGATACGAAAAGACGTTAAAGCCTGAATAATATTTGACCAAATGTTCGGCCAGCCAAACTAACATGTCCCGTTCTCCTGTAATGCGTGCACAACCTCTTCCATGGCGGCACTACGTGAACCTTTCACTAACACAGTCACAATTTGTTTTTCTGTAATCAACGCCTTAAGGCGCGCTATCAACGCGCTTTTATCAGCAAAATGCTCGCCAACGCCGCTGGCATAGCTAATCGACTGGCTCAGTTTTCCTGCGCTCAGCACGCAGTCCAGCCCCGCCGCTTTCGCCGCTTCACCGACCTGGGTATGGCAGGCTTCGCTTTCGTCGCCCAGCTCTGCCATATCGCCCACCACCATGATGCGATAGCCCGGCATTTCAGATAACACCTGCACCGCCGCCGTCATTGAGCCAACGTTCGCGTTGTAGGAGTCATCCAGCAGCAGCTTGTTTTCCGAAAGCTGAATCGGGAACAGACGCCCCGGCACGGCTTTCAGGTTCGCCAGCCCGGTTTTAATCGCTTCATGCGACGCGCCCACCGCCGTCGACAACGCCGCCGCCGCAAGCGCATTGGCGATGTTATGGCGACCCGGCAGCGGCAGCAGCACATCAATGCCTCCCGTTGGGGTGGTGAGGGTGAACTCCGTACCGTGCGACGTCACGTGGATATTGGTCGCGGTAAAATCACTGTTGGCCGCATTCGGCGAGAAGCGCCAGGTTTTACGCGAACCAATGATGCTTTGCCAGTTCAGCCAGTCGTTGTTGTCGGCGTTCAGGATGGCGATACCGTCATCCGGCAGGCCGGTGTAAATCTCACCTTTGGCTTTCGCTACGCCTTCCAGCGAGCCAAAACCTTCCAGATGCGCCGCCGCGAGGTTATTCACCAGCGCGGCTTCCGGGCGAGTCAGGCTCACGGTCCAGGCGATTTCGCCCTGGTGGTTCGCCCCTAACTCGATCACCGCAAATTCGTGTTCTTTAGTCAGACGGAGTAATGTCATCGGCACGCCGATGTCATTATTGAGGTTGCCCGCGGTATAAAGCGTATTCCCGCACTGGCTGAGGATCGCCGCCGTCATCTCTTTCACCGACGTCTTGCCTGATGAACCGGTCAAGGCGACAACGCGAGTAGGGACCTGCTGACGAACCCAGGCGGCCAGCTCACCGAACGCGAGACGCGTATCTTTCACCACAATTTGCGGCAGATCGATATCGAGCCTGCGGCTGACCAGCAGGGCGCCGGCGCCATTCTCTTTGGCCTGTTCTGCAAAATCATGCGCGTCAAAACGCTCGCCTTTCAGCGCCACAAACAGACAGCCTGCGGTGATTTTACGGGTGTCCGTCGTTACGGCATCAATGGTCAGGTCTTGCCCGTAGAGGTCGCCCTGCAGAATAGCAGCGGCCTGGCTTAACGTGATGCTAATCATGCCACGACTCCCAGCAGGCGTGCTGCCGTTACGCGGTCCGAGTAGTCCAGACGGCGATTGCCAACGATCTGATAATCTTCATGGCCTTTGCCCGCCAGCAGAACAACATCATTCTCCTGCGCCTGCATGATGGTGTTGGTCACGGCTTCCGCACGCCCTTCCACCACGCGAGCGCGGCCCGCGTCCAGCATGCCCGCCAGAATGTCATTAATGATGGCGCGCGGCTCTTCGGTACGCGGGTTGTCATCGGTCACAACCGGAATATCTGCAAACTGCTCGGCAATAGCCCCCATCAGCGGGCGTTTGCCTTTATCGCGATCGCCGCCGCAGCCAAACACGCACCAGAGCTTCCCTGTGCAGTGCAGGCGCGCCGCTTCCAGCGCTTTTTCCAGCGCATCAGGCGTGTGGGCATAATCAACCACAACGGTCGGTTTGCCCGGCGCGCTGAACACTTCCATACGGCCGCAAACAGGCTGCAGACGCGCTGAGGTTTTCAGCAGTTCAGCCATCGGATAACCCAGCGCCAGCAACGTTGCCAGCGCCAGCAGCAGGTTGCTGACGTTAAAGGCGCCCATCAGGCGGCTTTCAATTTCACCTTCCCCCCAGGAAGAGGCAAAGCGGATTGTCGCCCCGCTGTCGTGATAATTCACCTCAACCGCCTTCAGCCAGCGGCCGTGGCAGTTCGGATTGATATGGTCTTCCATCGACACTGCAACCGCATCCGGCAGTTTCGCCAGCCAGCGGCGGCCCACTTCGTCGTCGGCGTTGATGATGGCTTGTCCGTAATGGTGAGTAGAGAACAGCAGCCATTTCGCGGCTTCGTAATGCTCCATATCACCGTGATAATCAAGATGATCGCGGCTCAGGTTGGTAAACACGGACGCGGCAAATTTCAGCGCCGCGACGCGGTGCTGAACCAGACCGTGCGAAGAGACTTCCATCGCAGCAAAGGTTGCCCCCTGCCCTGCCAGACCGGCAAGCACATGCTGTACGTCTACCGCCGAGCCGGTGGTGTTTTCCGTCGGGCTCACTTTGCCCAGCAGGCCGTTACCCACGGTACCCATCACCGCACCGGTTTCACCCAGCAGCTGGGCCCACTGCGCCATCAACTGCGTGGTAGTGGTTTTACCGTTGGTACCCGTCACGCCAACCAGGCGCAGCTGGTCGGAAGGTTCGTGATAAAAACGCCCCGCCAGCGCGGAAAGACGCTCGTTTAACTGGCTGAGATAGATGACCGGCACCCCGTGCATTTCACGGATCTCACCGTCGGTTGCCTCATCTTTGGCCTCAGCAATAATGGCAGCCACACCTTGCGCAATCGCCTGCGGGATATAACGACGCCCGTCCGCCTGATGACCGACCACCGCCACAAAAAGATCGCCAGAAGCAGCCACGCGGCTGTCCAGTACCATCTCTCGCAGTGCTCGCTCCGGTGCATTTGGCACCCACGGAGCGAGAAGGTCGCGCAAATTACGATCTGCCACCTGTACCCTCGCCTTGATTAATTACAAATTCACTTTTTTCGCCCGTCGCCAGCGCATCCGGTTCAATGTTCATGGTGCGTAACACGCCGCCCATGATAGCCCCGAACACAGGCGCGGAGACGGCGCCGCCGTAGTATTTACCCGCCTGTGGATCGTTTATCACGACCACCAGCGCAAAACGCGGATTGCTTGCAGGCGCTACGCCTGCGGTATAGGCAATGTATTTATTGATATAGCGGCCGTCCGGCCCTACTTTTTTCGCCGTACCGGTCTTGATGGCGATGCGATAACCTTTGATTGCCGCCTTCACGCCGCCGCCGCCGGGCAGCGCTACGCTTTCCATCATATGAACAACAGTACGGACGGTTGATTCCGGGAAGATACGCTGGCCGGGAACCGGTGGATCAACTTTGGTAATCGACAGCGGACGATAAACGCCATAGCTGCCGATCGTTGCGTAGACTCGCGCTAACTGTAACGGTGTCACCATTAGCCCGTAGCCGAAAGAGAAGGTGGCCCTCTCTATGTCAGACCACCGTTGTTTTTGAGGATATAAGCCACTGCGTTCTCCGACCAACCCCAAATTGGTCGCCTTTCCAAGCCCAAAACGTGAGTAAGTCTCTACTAACGCTGAGGACGGCATCGCTAACGCCAGCTTTGAAACACCGACGTTACTCGACTTCTGTAACACCCCGGTCAGGGTCAATTCGCTGTAGCGCGCCACGTCTTTGATTTCGTGGCCGTTAATTCGGTATGGAATGGTATTCAGTACGGTGTTTTCATTGACGATACCGCGCTGGAGTGCAGTCATGACCACCATCGGCTTAACGGTCGAACCCGGTTCGAATACGTCGGTGATGGTACGGTTACGCATAACATCCTTCTGCGTACCGGTGAGATTGTTAGGGTTGTAGGAAGGGCTATTGGCCATCGCCAGCACTTCACCCGTGTTGACGTCGACTAACACGGCACTGCCCGATTCCGCTTTGTTGAAGGCCACGGCGTTGTTCAGCTCGCGGTAAACCAGCGCCTGTAGCCGCTCATCGATACTCAGCGCAAGGTTGTGTGCGGCCTGGCTGTCCGTAGAGGAAATATCCTCAATCACGCGACCGTAGCGGTCTTTACGCACAATGCGTTCGCCCGGCTGGCCGGTCAGCCATTTATCAAAGCTTTTTTCGACGCCTTCAATCCCCTGGCTATCCACGTTAGTAAAGCCAATGAGGTGAGCAGTCACTTCGCCGGAGGGATAGTAACGACGAGATTCTTCACGCAGATGGATCCCCGGCAGCTTCAATTTTTTGATGTAGTCCGCCATGTCAGGGTTCACCTGACGTGCCAGATAGATAAACCGCCCTCTCGGGTTGGTATTCACGCGTGAAGCTAACTGGTCAAGCGGCATCTTCAGCGCATCCGCAAGCGCCTTCCAGCGGTTATCAAGCGTGATCCCGCCTGCATCATGCAGTTCTTTAGGATCGGCCCAGATCGCCTTCACCGGCACGCTCACCGCCAGCGGGCGACCCGAGCGGTCGGTGATCATCCCGCGGGATGTCGACACTTCCTGGACGCGCAGGGAGCGCATGTCGCCCTGGCGCACCAGCATGTCAGGGGCGATGATTTGCAGCCAGGCCACGCGTCCCAGCAGAAAACCCAGAGCGAGTAAAATGCAGCCGCAAAGCAACGCAAAACGCCAACTGACAAAGTTGGCCTGTTCTTCCTGACGTTTTGGTTTTAGCGTTTTTGCCGCTGCTTTCATGCGTCGCGTTTTCCCTTATTTTTGTACTACGATATTTTCCTGCGAAGGATCAACATGCTGCAGTTGCAGCTTTTCCGTTGCGATCCGTTCAACCCGGCTGTGATCGCCGAGCGCGTTTTCTTCAAGGATCAGATTTCGCCATTCAATATCCAGCGCATCGCGTTCCAGTACCATCTGCTCGCGTTGCGCAGTCAATAAACGTGTATGGTGGGCGGTGGTCACCACCGTAACTGCCGTGACAATGATGCAAATGAACAGACAGAGTGGCAGTTTCCCAAACCGCAAAAGATCGTCGCCGATCACGCCAGGCAAGGCATGGCGCTCGTTGCTTCCTAACGAATCCTTAACTTTGCTTAGGGTCTCTGTCACTCTGCCGATCATGCGTTCGTCCTCTCTGCAACACGCAGCACTGAACTACGGGCGCGTGGATTCTCTGCCACTTCTTCTTCGCCCGGCATCAACTTGCCTAATGCTCGCAACTGACGGCCACCCAGCTTCCTGAGTTGTTCTTCCGTCATCGGCAGCCCCGCTGGCACCTGTGGACCGCGGCTTTGTTCACGCATAAAGCGTTTCACAATACGGTCTTCCAGCGAATGGAAGCTGATGATGGATAACCGCCCACCCGGGGCCAGCACGTCGAGCGAGCTTTTTAGCGCCAGCTCTATTTCCTCCAGTTCACTGTTTACCCAGATGCGAACCGCCTGGAAGGTACGGGTCGCGGGATGTTTGTGCTTATCCTTCACCGGTGTCGCCGCCGCGATCACCTCAGCCAACTCTTTGGTGCGGGTCATTGGCTCAATGCGATTGCGCTCAACGATGGCGCGCGCAATACGTTTGCCAAAGCGCTCTTCGCCAAACGTTTTGATGACCCATGCAATGTCTGCTTCGTCAGCGGTCTGTAACCACTCGGCGGCAGACTGGCCGCGAGTCGGGTCCATACGCATGTCCAGCGGACCATCGCGCATAAAGGAGAAACCGCGTTCAGCATCATCAAGTTGGGGTGAAGAGACGCCAAGATCGAGAAGAATCCCGTCGATCTTGCCCGTCAGGCCGCGCTCAGCCACATAGTCCGCGAGCGCAGAAAAAGGTCCATGCACGATGGAAAAGCGTGGGTCATTGATAGTCTGTGCAACGGCAATTGCCTGCGGATCGCGATCGATTGCCAGCAGACGCCCCTCCTCACCCAGTTGGGAGAGGATCAAACGCGAGTGACCACCGCGACCAAAAGTGCCATCAATGTAGATGCCATCCGGACGAATATTCAGGCCGTTAACGGCCTCGTCCAGTAACACCGTTTTATGTTTATAATTTTCCATCATATTTATAGAGACAAGTCCTGCAGCCGTTCCGATAATGTCGCGGAATCAGACTGCTCAGCGTCGATATCTTCCTTGACCTGTTGATACCAGGTCGTTTCATCCCACAGTTCAAATTTGTTGAACTGCCCGACCAGCATCACTTCTTTGGTCAGACCGGCATGTTGCCGTAACACAGGCGCGATCAGTAATCGCCCTGCGTTATCCATCTGACATTCACTGGCATGTCCCAATAACAACCGCTGCACGCGGCGTTCCTGCGGGTTCATGCTCGACAGTCGCGACAGCTTTTGCTCAATAATTTCCCATTCAGGCAGGGGGTAAAGCAGCAGGCAGGGGGAGTTAATGTCAATGGTGCAAACCATTTGACCCGCAGCGTTCTCAATCAGCTGGTCGCGGTATCGGGTTGGTACCGATAAACGCCCCTTGCTGTCGAGATTGACTAACGTAGCTCCACGGAACATGCCAGTCTCACCCCTCCTCACCACTTTAACCCACAAATTCCCACCTAAAGGAGTTTACGGAGCGAGGGAAAAGCTTGTCAAGCCAGGACTCTCGGCATAAGGACTCGAAAGCCCTCTATTTACAGAGATAAACAGTCCTGGTTAATAACTGCACAACTGGCGAGGCAAAATTAACGTTATGAATATTTGTAAGAAAAAAACCGAATATGCACACTAGCGTTAAGGCTCACTCAATATCATCGCAGATAAATATAAAGTGTCAGTTTGCGACGCGGGCAGCATTTTATGACAGATTCCCAGGGGATGACAGCGCCAGATTCACTCGGGCACCCGGTAAGCGCGGCGGTTGCCACGTAAGCTGGCAAAGGAGGAGGAAAAACGTCTGAATATTCATCGGCCGAAGAGGGTTTGTAACAAATTAATACAAAGATGGCTGTTTAAAATCGCCCGGACGTTCTTTAAAGGGCCAATTTAAAAGCAGGAATGAATTAAGAAAATAGGCGATTAGGATTTCTCAAGAATTATCCTAATTTCTCTCCGGGAATTATGCGCACGAATTATCGCAACAAAATGGGGCAGATTTCGCCGCCCCAGTCATTTCATTTTTGGCGGCTTAAAATTCCGCGATGGTAGAGATTACGTTTGATCCGCGTCAGGCCCGGCTTCGGTTTGCGCGGCTCATCCAGGCTTGCCAGCACAATCTCCAGCACGCGTTCAGCCACATCGCGGTGACGCTGTGCTACCGCCAGCACCGGGCACTGAAGGAAGTCGAGCAGCTCGTTATCCCCGAACGTGGCAATCGCCAGATCGGAGGGCAGTTTACCTTCACGCCGTAATGTTACATCCATGACACCCTGCAACAGCGCAAACGAGGTGGTGAACAGCGCCTGAGGCATTGGGTGCGTTTCCAGCCATTTTTCGAACAGCTGCGCCGCGGCTTCACGCTCGTAGCTATTGGCATAGAGGTAGTGGACCTCGCGCGGATCGTCTTTCCAGGCGGTTCTGAATCCCTGCTCGCGCAGGAAGCTCACGGAAAGCTCGGGCAACGCGCCAAGATACAGCACTGTCTCTGCGGGGAACGTTCTCAGCTCTGCGGCCAGCATTTCTGCATCATCCTGATCCGCACCCACGACGCTGGTGAAATGCTCGCGATCGAGCGCGCGATCCAGCGCAACGATTGGGAACGGGTCGTTCGCCCAGCGCTGGTAGAACGGATGCTCTGGCGGCAAGGAGGTCGACACGATGATTGCATCCACCTGGCGCTGGAGCAGATGCTCAATGCAGCGCATCTCGTTGTCGGGCTGGTCTTCCGAGCAGGCAATCAGCAACTGATAGCCGCGCTGGCGCGCCTGACGTTCAAGATAGTTGGCGATACGGGTATAGCTGGTGTTTTCCAGGTCAGGGATCACCAGACCAATAGAGCGGGTACGCCCGGCACGCAGACCGGCTGCGACAGCATTCGGATGGTAGTTATGCTCACGAACCACCGCCATAACTTTTTCAACGGTCTTGTCGCTGACACGGTACTGCTTTGCTTTACCGTTAATCACATAGCTGGCCGTTGTTCGTGACACGCCGGCTAGCCGGGCGATTTCATCCAGTTTCACAATTGCCCCTTAAAAAAAGAAAAGAGTCCATGGCCCTGTCAAGGTTATGGTTAAATCTTTTAACATCTAAACGCAGAAAAGCCTTCGCGGCAACCGCTTTTATCTGCGTTGTCGGCTGATTACGCAAAAAAAAGCCCGGCTTTGGTGACCGGGCAGAAAGAGGCGAACCTTTTTGACAACTAACGCATGATTTTCTCGCCGCGTGACAGACCCACAACCCCCGATCTCGCGACCTCGACAATTTTTGCGACATCCCGCACGGACGCCAGGAAAGCATCCAGCTTGTCGCTTGTCCCGACCAGCTGAACTGTATAAAGAGAAGGCGTGACGTCGATAATCTGGCCGCGGAAAATATCCGCATTGCGTTTGACTTCATCACGCCCGTAGCCGCTGGCCTGGATTTTCACCAGCATGACCTCACGTTCAACGTAGGCACCCTGCCCCAGCTCGCTCACGCGCAGTACGTCGACCAGCTTATGCAGCTGTTTTTCAATTTGCTCAAGTACTTTGGCATCGCCGACGGTTTGGATCGTCATGCGCGACAGCGTCGGGTCTTCCGTCGGGGCAACGGTCAGGCTTTCAATGTTATAGCCGCGCTGCGCAAAAAGGCCAATGACGCGCGACAGTGCGCCAGACTCGTTTTCCAGTAAAACAGATAATATCCGGCGCATATCAGGTTCTCTCCGTTTTGCTTAACCACATTTCATCCATACCACCACCACGAATATGCATCGGATAAACGTGCTCGGTTCCATCAACAATTACATCCATAAAGACGAGGCGGTTGTTTTTAACGTGCTCAAGCGCCTGTGCGAGCTTCGTTTCCAGCTCGGCCGGATCGGTCACCCGCATGCCTACGTGGCCATATGCTTCAGCAAGACGAACAAAATCCGGCAGCGATTTCATGTAGGACTGGGAGTGGCGGCCAGAGTAGATCATATCCTGCCACTGCTTGACCATACCGAGATACCCGTTATTCAGGTTCAGCACCAGTACCGGCAGTTCATACTGCAGCGCGGTAGACAGCTCCTGAATGTTCATCTGAATACTGCCGTCCCCCGTCACGCAGACGACGGTTTCATTCGGCAGCGCCAGCTTCACGCCCAGCGCGGCAGGCAGACCAAAGCCCATGGTTCCTAAACCACCGGAGTTGATCCAGTGTCGCGGTTTATCAAACGGGTAATACAGGGCGGCAAACATCTGATGCTGCCCCACGTCTGAGGTCACGTACGCTTCACCTTTCGTCAGTCGCCACACCGCTTCGATGACCGCCTGCGGCTTAATGTTTTCGCTTTGCGTGTCATATTTCAGGCACTGACGGGCGCGCCACTGTTCAATCTGCTGCCACCAGTCGCGGATCTCATCCAGCGGCTGGCTCGCTTTCTCTTGGGCCAGCAGATCCAGCATCTGTTCAAGAACCTGACGGGCATCACCGACGATCGGCACATCAGCGGACACCGTTTTTGAAATGGACGTCGGGTCGATATCAATGTGCAGCACAGTGGCGTTCGGACAATACTTCGCCAGGTTGTTGGTGGTGCGATCGTCAAAGCGCACGCCGACGGCAAAGATCACATCGGAATGATGCATTGTCATGTTGGCTTCATAGGTACCGTGCATACCCAGCATCCCCAGCGCCTGACGATGGGTGGCAGGGAACGCCCCCAGCCCCATCAGCGACGACGCAACGGGAAGGTTAAGCTTTTCAATCAGTTCACGAAGCTGGGCTTCACAGGCAGAGTTGATCGCCCCGCCACCGACATAGACCACCGGTTTTTTGGCGGCCAGAAGCGTTTGCAACGCTCGCTTGATCTGACCTTTATGCCCCTGCGTTGTGGGGTTATAAGAGCGCATGCTGACCGATTCCGGCCAGACATAAGGCAGCTTGTTTGCCGGGTTGAGAATATCTTTAGGCAGATCGACCACCACCGGTCCCGGGCGTCCGCTCGCCGCCAGCCAGAAGGCTTTTTTCAGTATGCCGGGAATGTCTTCTGTTTGCTTGACCAGAAAGCTGTGCTTCACAACGGGACGCGAAATCCCGACCATGTCGCACTCCTGAAACGCATCGTAGCCAATCAGTGAGGTTGCCACCTGCCCGGAGAGGATCACCAGCGGAATGGAGTCCATATAGGCCGTCGCAATGCCGGTAATGGCGTTTGTCGCGCCGGGGCCGGACGTGACTAATACCACGCCCACTTCACCCGTCGCACGTGCCAGGCCGTCAGCCATGTGTACCGCCGCCTGCTCGTGACGTACCAGAACATGGTCAATGCCCCCAACCGTATGCAGCGCATCATAAATATCGAGGACCGCACCGCCAGGGTAGCCGAACACTTGCTTTACGCCCTGATCGATCAGCGACCGAACGACCATTTCCGCGCCAGACAACATCTCCATGCTTTGCCTCCAGGCATTTTGTTATAGACGGACTGCCGAATTCATTTCCGCACCGTCTTACGATTGGGATAAACCAATCTTATATTTTGCAGAGTGTTCTTTACCTTAACCGCTCGTTATGAGGCAGGCAATTAGCAAACCCGGTGAGATAAACGCTGCGTAAAGCAGAAAAAGCAGCCGTTATCAGAAGATATGGTTAATTCCTCTGGGAATAGAGGATGGGGTGATAAATCATCGCTGAAAACCGCGACAATGCAGGAAATCATCTATTTTTGCGCGCCGGAGAGCAGTCAGAAAAAAAGATTCACAGAACAAAATAGCAAGCATCCAGAAAAACTCAGGATAAATCACATAAACCAATGCGATTTATCCTGATGCGTTTACCGGCGGCAGATGCCAACCAGCAACTCTTCCATCCACTGATGTCCTTTATCCCGGCCCGCCGCTTCATGCCAGGAAAGATAACAGGTACGGCTATTTAGCTTGAGCGGCAGAGGCAAAATTTGCAGATTTAAAGGGTCAGAAAACTCTTCTGCCAGCCAGCGCGGCGCAATTGCCACCAACTGTGTCTGGGAAACCACGTTTAATACGCTGACCATGGCCATGCCCTGATAAGCCACGCTCGCCTGTTTATCCGCAGTGTCATACCACGGCAGGCTAAAGGAAGCATATCTGTCGAGCGCAACAACGGCGTGCTGCTCGTTATAAACATCGTTTTCTCGCAGCGGAGAATTCAGGCGCGGGTGTTTTTTACTGGCGACCAGAACCATTTCATCTTTAAACAGCGGCACGCAGGAAAATTCCGGACGACGGAACTCTTCATATCCCAGAACGAATTCGATCTCCTGATAGCGTAACTGATGTTCCGTGTTTTGATTCAGAGATGATTTAAAAACAAGATGGATATTTGGTGCGATCTCTTCAACTTTATTATAGATAATTGACGTTAAATAATTATCTAATGGGCTGCAGACACAAAGATGAAATACGCGCTCGCTGCTTAAAGGTTCAAAGCCCGATCCCGGCAGCTCATTTTGGACCAGTTGCAACGCCTGGCGGATGGAGCCGAACAGCTGGAATGCGCGTGCCGTAGGCTGGATCCCCCTCCCGTAGCGAACAAATAATTCGTCGTTAAACATGAGCTTAAGTCTGGCGACGGCATTACTCACCGCAGGTTGTGACATCCCCAACGCTTGAGCCGCGCGGGTGATATTCTGTTCCTGCATAACCGCATCAAACACCGTCAGAAGATTCAGATCCACCGTGCGTAACTGCGGTTTAATCCCATCAGTAGCTTGAGACTGTTTAATATTATTTTCTGGCACTTCTGACTCCACTGTCACGCTACACTCCTTTGCCAACGTACTGTAATAATCTCGAAAAATATGATTTATCATGCTAATACGATCAGCGAAAGAGAATTATTTAAAATTCGGAATATATAAAGACTCTATACTAACGAAAATTAATGAGCAAAAAAGATATGTTTGACTTTAGGATCTGAATGAAACCATAAACCAAACAAATATACAATTGCCATCAGGTTAATGATGACTTAAGCATTATTAAACTGTTATTGCTATCTCCCTACAGTTAGTTAACAACCTGTTATCTCTGTTCGTTTTTTAGCACTCAGAAATAGATTCACTGCATTTATAACTTAATGATATCCAAACTCTTTAAGCACAAAGCATCCTCTTCAAAACATTTCACTCATTTTTAAACAATTATATTCATTTGTTTCTGCAACTCTTTTCTTAAGTCCAAAATTAGACAATTAGTCTGGCAGGGAAAGCTAAAACCAGCACAATTAGCTAAAGTGAATATCCTGTTGATTCCGTCTGTCGGGCCCGTTTTCATCCTCAGGGGTTGACATGAACAGCCGTATCCAGTACCACTAAAAGCATATTGAATTTAACGGAGCACGATTCATGACACGCACCATTCGTTTCACCGGTCTACTACTACTAAACGCATCCACTGTGCGCGGTAGACTGGCGGGCGAAATTCAGCGTTGAATCGTCACCAGTAAGACTAAAAACCCGCGCCACTGCGCGGGTTTTTTTATGCTCGTAGCAAGGCGCCCTAAGACTGACAAGGACCTAACCCATGAGCCAGCAAGTCATTATTTTCGATACTACTTTACGTGACGGTGAACAGGCATTACAGGCAAGCCTGAGTGTAAAAGAGAAACTGCAGATCGCGCTGGCTCTCGAACGTATGGGTGTCGACGTGATGGAGGTCGGTTTCCCTGTCTCTTCCCCGGGTGATTTCGAATCCGTACAGACCATCGCGCGCACCATTAAAAACAGCCGCGTTTGTGCCCTGGCGCGCTGCGTAGAGAAAGACATCGACGTCGCCGCCGAGTCGCTGAAGGTCGCCGAAGCGTTCCGTATCCACACCTTTATTGCCACCTCGCCTATGCACATCGCAACCAAGCTGCGCAGCACGCTGGATGAGGTGATTGAGCGTGCGGTTTACATGGTTAAGCGCGCACGCAACTATACCGATGACGTTGAATTCTCCTGTGAAGATGCGGGCCGTACGCCAATCGAAGACCTGGCACGCGTTGTGGAAGCCGCCATCAACGCGGGTGCGAAAACCATCAACATCCCGGACACCGTCGGCTACACCATGCCGTTTGAGTTCTCCAACATCATCACCGGCCTGTATGACCGCGTGCCGAATATTGATAAAGCAATTATCTCCGTCCACACCCACGATGATTTGGGTCTGGCCGTGGGCAATGCCATCGCCGCGGTACACGCCGGCGCGCGTCAGGTAGAAGGCGCGATGAACGGCATCGGCGAACGCGCGGGCAACTGTTCGCTGGAAGAGGTGATCATGGCGATCAAAGTGCGCAAAGACATTATGGACGTGCACACCCGCATCAATCACAACGAAATCTGGCGCACCAGCCAGACCGTCAGCCAGATTTGCAACATGCCGATTCCGGCTAACAAAGCGATTGTCGGCACCGGTGCCTTCGCGCACTCATCCGGTATTCACCAGGATGGCGTGCTGAAGAATCGTGAAAACTACGAAATCATGACTCCGGAATCCATTGGCCTGAATCAGGTACAGCTGAACCTGACCTCCCGCTCCGGTCGCGCCGCGGTTAAACACCGTATGGAAGAGATGGGTTATAAGGACAGCGATTACAACATGGATCAGCTGTACGACGCGTTCCTGAAGCTGGCCGACAAAAAAGGTCAGGTGTTCGACTATGACCTGGAAGCGCTGGCCTTTATTAACAAGCAGCAGGAAGAGCCGGAGCACTTCCGTCTGGATTACTTCAACGTGCAGTCCGGCTCCAGCGACATCGCAACCGCCTCGGTCAAACTGGCCTGCGGGGATGAAATTAAAGCAGAGGCCGCTAACGGTAACGGCCCTGTCGATGCCATCTACCAGGCGATTAATCGCGTCACCGAGTACGACGTTGAGCTGGTGAAATATGACCTGACGGCCAAGGGCCACGGCAAAGATGCACTGGGTCAGGTCGACATTGTTGTTACCCACAATGGCCGCCGCTTCCACGGCGTGGGCCTGGCGACCGATATCGTTGAATCCTCCGCGAAAGCGATGGTGCATGTTCTGAACAACATCTGGCGCGCCGCCGAAGTCGAAAAAGAGTTGCAACGCAAAGCTCAGAATAAAGAGAACAACAAGGAAACCGTGTAATGTCGAAGAATTACCATATTGCCGTGTTGCCGGGCGACGGTATTGGTCCGGAAGTGATGGCACAGGCGCTGAAAGTACTGGAAGCCGTTCGCGCGCGTTTTGCGATGAAAATCACCACCAGCCACTATGACGTGGGCGGTATTGCGATTGATAACCACGGCACGCCGCTGCCAAAAGCGACCGTAGAAGGCTGCGAAAATGCCGATGCCGTGCTGTTTGGTTCCGTCGGTGGTCCGAAATGGGAACACCTGCCGCCGGCAGAGCAGCCAGAGCGCGGCGCGCTGCTGCCGCTGCGTAAACATTTCAAGCTGTTCAGCAACCTGCGTCCGGCGAAGCTGTATCAGGGTCTGGAAGAGTTCTGCCCGCTGCGCGCGGATATCGCCGCCAACGGTTTCGACATTCTGTGCGTGCGTGAACTGACCGGCGGGATCTACTTCGGTCAGCCAAAAGGCCGCGAAGGCAGCGGACAACACGAGAAAGCGTTCGACACCGAGGTGTATCACCGTTTCGAAATCGAACGTATCGCCCATATCGCGTTCGAGTCGGCGCGCAAACGCCGCCATAAAGTAACCTCCATTGATAAAGCGAACGTGCTGCAGTCCTCCATTTTGTGGCGCGAGATCGTCAGTGAAGTCGCTAAGCAGTACCCGGACGTCGCGCTGTCGCACATGTACATCGACAATGCGACCATGCAGCTGATTAAAGATCCGTCCCAGTTTGACGTGCTGCTGTGCTCCAACCTGTTCGGCGATATTCTCTCTGACGAGTGCGCAATGATCACCGGCTCGATGGGCATGCTGCCCTCCGCAAGCCTGAATGAAGAAGGCTTTGGCCTGTACGAGCCTGCGGGCGGCTCCGCGCCGGATATTGCAGGCAAAAACATTGCCAACCCTATTGCGCAGATCCTCTCCCTGGCCCTGCTGCTGCGCTACAGCCTGGATGCAGGCGATGCAGCAACCGCAATTGAAAACGCCATTAACCGGGCGTTAGAAGAAGGCGTCCGTACCGGCGATTTAGCACGCGGCACGGCGGCAGTCAGTACCGATGAAATGGGCGACATCATTGCCCGCTATGTCGCTGAAGGGGTGTAATCATGGCTAAGACGTTATATGAAAAGTTGTTTGATGCGCACGTTGTTTACGAGGCGCCGAACGAAACCCCGCTGCTGTACATTGACCGTCATCTGGTGCACGAAGTGACCTCTCCTCAGGCCTTTGACGGCCTGCGGGCGCACAAGCGTCCGGTACGTCAGCCGGGTAAAACCTTCGCGACGATGGATCACAACGTATCCACCCAGACCAAAGACATTAATGCCTCGGGTGAGATGGCCCGTATCCAGATGCAGGAGCTGATTAAGAACTGCAAGGAATTTGGCGTTGAGCTGTACGACCTGAACCATCCGTACCAGGGCATTGTCCACGTGATGGGGCCTGAGCAAGGGATCACCCTGCCGGGCATGACGATCGTCTGCGGGGACTCCCATACCGCGACCCACGGCGCGTTTGGCGCTCTGGCATTCGGGATTGGCACGTCCGAGGTGGAACATGTTCTGGCAACGCAGACCCTGAAACAGGGCCGCGCCAAAACCATGAAGATTGAAGTGAAGGGTAAAGCCGCACCGGGTATTACCGCAAAAGACATCGTGCTGGCCATCATCGGTAAAACCGGCAGCGCGGGCGGCACCGGTCATGTTGTTGAATTCTGCGGGGAAGCCATCCAGGCGCTGAGCATGGAGGGGCGCATGACCCTGTGCAATATGGCGATTGAGATGGGCGCAAAAGCCGGTCTGGTCGCGCCGGACGAAACCACCTTCAACTACGTGAAGGGTCGTCTGCACGCGCCGAAAGATCAGGATTTTGACGACGCGGTAGCGTACTGGAAAACCCTGAAAACCGACGATGGCGCAGCCTTTGACACCGTCGTCACGCTGCAGGCAGAAGAGATTGCGCCTCAGGTGACCTGGGGCACCAATCCGGGCCAGGTGATTTCCGTTAACGACAATATCCCTGACCCGGCATCCTTTACCGATCCGGTCGAGCGCGCCAGTGCCGAAAAAGCGCTGGCCTATATGGGACTGAAGCCCGGCGTGCCGTTGACCGATGTCGCCATTGATAAAGTCTTTATCGGTTCCTGCACCAATTCCCGTATCGAGGATTTGCGTGCCGCCGCCGAGATTGCCAAAGGCCGCAAAGTGGCACCGGGCGTGCAGGCGCTGGTGGTACCTGGCTCCGGTCCGGTGAAAGCCCAGGCGGAAGCCGAAGGTCTGGATAAGATCTTTATCGAAGCGGGCTTCGAGTGGCGCCTGCCCGGCTGCTCCATGTGTCTGGCCATGAACAACGATCGCCTGAATCCGGGTGAGCGCTGCGCCTCCACCAGCAACCGAAACTTTGAAGGCCGTCAGGGCCGCGGTGGGCGCACCCATCTGGTCAGCCCGGCAATGGCCGCCGCTGCGGCAGTCACCGGCCATTTCGCCGATATTCGCAGCCTGAAATAAGGAGACAATCATGGCAGAGAAATTTACCCAACATACGGGCCGTGTTGTCCCGCTGGACGCCGCTAACGTCGATACTGACGCTATTATTCCAAAACAGTTTCTGCAGAAAGTAACGCGTACCGGTTTCGGCGCACATCTGTTTAACGACTGGCGTTTCCTGGACGATAAGGGCGAAGTGCCTAATCCGGAATTCGTTCTGAACTTCCCGGAATACAAAGGCGCCTCCATTTTGCTGGCACGCGAAAACTTTGGCTGCGGCTCATCCCGTGAACACGCGCCGTGGGCGCTCACCGACTACGGTTTTAAAGTGGTCATTGCCCCTAGCTTCGCGGATATCTTCTACGGCAATAGCTTCAACAACCAGCTGCTGCCCGTCACGCTGAGCGATGAACAGGTCGATGAGTTGTTCGCGCTGGTTAAGGCGAATCCGGGCATTTCGTTTGAAGTGGATCTGGAAGCCGAAGTGGTGAAAGCCGGGGATAAGACCTACAGCTTCAGCATTGATGCCTTCCGCCGTCACTGCATGCTGAACGGTCTGGACAGCATTGGTTTAACTCTCCAGCACGACGCGGCGATTGCCGCTTACGAAAACAAACAACCTGCATTTATGAAATAATCCTCCGGCCTGCAGTCCATTCTGCAGGCCGCATTTTATCTTGATACCCGACTCCTTCTGTAAATACTTCCCAAACCCAGCCACTAATGACGTTATATTTAATGTCAATTTAATGTTTCCTGCGCAGAATAACCGTTCAATCAGCTGGCAGCGGAAACAATCATGGAAAAGAAAAATGGCAATGAGTCTCATATCCGTTCTCGGGAAATACATAAATGCACATTAGTAAGCGTAATAATAAATAGTTTACTCACCGCCTTTCAGATACTTGCAGGAATATTTTCCGGCTCACAGGGTTTAATTGCTGATGGGATTCATTCTCTTTCCGATTTATCCTCCGACTTTGTCGTTCTGGTTGCGAATAAAAAGAGTCAGAAAGCCTCTGATATCGATCATCATTACGGTCATCTGCGTTTCGAAAACGGTGCAAAGCTCATTATTGGCGCTATTCTGCTGCTTGTGGGGGTCGGGATGCTCTGGTCCGCAGGCAATAAACTGCTTCACCCCGAGACGCATCAGCTGGTGAACGGGGCCGCGTTGTGGGTGGCAATACTGGCGCTGGTGGTGAAGGAAAGCCTGTTCAGATACATGTTTGCCACGGGAAAACGTGTTCAGTCCTCGCTGCTGATAGCCAATGCCTGGCACGCCCGTTCTGACGCAGCGTCGTCAGTGGTTGTCGCCATCGGCATTGCCGGGAATTTAGTGGGTTTTCACGCGATGGACCTCATTGCGGCCCTGATTGTCGGGATTTTCATCGCCCATATGGGTTACAAATTCTCTGCCGATGCCCTGCACGACCTGATGGACCGCTCGCTGGAGCCCGAACTGGAGCACGACATCAAAACGTGTCTTCTCGCAACCGAGGGCGTCACCGGACTCCATGATTTAAAAACCCGCAAGATGGGTGATTTAGCCCTTGTCGATGTTCATCTGGAAGTAAACGGCGAATTAAGCGTAAAAGAAGGACATCAGATTGCCGTTAATGCCAGAAATAACGTGATGCAAAAATTCAATGTGCTGAACGTGATGACGCATATTGATCCTGCCCGCTAATCGAAACGCATAAATACAGTGTGACGCAACCGATCGTTAAGGTTTCGTTAATTAATCTGCGTCACACTGCATCGCATCAGCTCTCTCATTATTGAGGTAAAATGCGATGAAACCAACATTACGCGATACGCTTCCCCATAAAGAAACGCCTTTTCTTCGCATACTGCACATTCTTGTGGCCGTACTGGTCCTGGCCCAGATTATCAATTCTAATTTCACCGAAAGTGAAGCCCTCCACGAATCCGGGCTGAACGGAATTGTCACCTGGATCCATGTTATCTCCGGATTTGGTTTAATTTTTTGTGGCATTGCCATGATGGCATGGATGTTAACCCAGCGCGGATTTAAGTATTACTTCGCCTTGCTGGTGCTGGATTTTCGCGGAATTGTTGACGATATTCGCACCCTCGCGCAGCGTCAGCTTCCTGACGCGCATGCTGGCGGTATGGCGGCAACGGTGCAAGGTCTGGGCGTGCTGGCGCTGCTGGGCGTTGCACTCTGCGGCGCGGCCTGGTACGTGCTGAACGCCACGCTCGGGCCGGTTTCGTCCGTCACGGAATCCGTCCTGGATTTGCATAAATTCCTGACGGTCTTTATTGAGACATATTTCTGGGCACACGGCTTCATGGGCCTCGTTCATATGTACCTGACGCTACGCGCGCAGCGTAAATATCAGTATTCAGAATAAAACGGTTCACAGAGCCCGGCGTTCCCGGGCTCCGTTTCGTTCATCCGATCACACGTCTTTTACGCGGCAGGTCAGCAGAAGCGTCACGACGGATAGCGCCGCAATCATCCAGTAGACAGACGCATGGCCGTAGCTTTGCGCCAGCGCCCCCTGAATCACGCCCGCCAGAATCACCCCGGTTGAAATGCTGTTGGTAAAAAGCGTGGTCGCCGAGCCGGCACGGCCGGGCATGAGATCCTGAAACCAGAGCATGCCGATCCCGGCAACAATCCCAATAAACACGGCGTTAAACAGCTGCAGAGCCAGCAAAGCTTCCCGCGAATGGAAAAGGATCAGCCCCGCGTAGAACAGCACCCCGGCCGCCACGGCGACGATCATCATCCTGCGCTTTCCAAACCGCTTAACGTAGTAACCCGCCAGAATCATTGCCGGGATTTCCAGCCCGGCGGCAGTTCCCATTAAGATCCCCGCGAGCTTGTCCGGCAGGCCCAGATCGCTGCTGATCCACAGCGGCATATCGATGATGTACATGGTGTTGCAGGTCCACATCAGCGTGGAGGCAATAAACAGCATGCGGACGTTTTTGTCCTGCCAGCCGCTCACTTCGGTGACAGGTTTATCCGTCGACTGTTCGACGCGCGCCACGGACGGCAGCGCGAAGGCAATAAGCGCCAGGCTGATGACAAAAATCCCGGCGGCGATGGAAAACATGGTGGTAAAGCCGTAGTTCAACGCCAGCATGAAGGCCAGCGGCGGACCAATGACCCACGCCAGCGAAAGCTGGGCGCGCATCACCGAGCTGAACATCACCACTTCCCGCGCCGAGTTATCCGCATATTCACGGGCCAGCGCGAACAGCTGCGGCATGGCGGTGTTCGCCAGCGATGCCAGCAGCACGCCGCAGGTAATGAGCGTCAGATAATGACGGTTGAAGGCAAAGAGCAGCGCGTTACCCACGGCCATGGCGCAGCAAAAGAGGATCAGCCTGCGGCGATCGCCCTGGCTGTCCGATCGTTTCGCCAGCGCGAGGCTGACCAGGATCCCGGCAATGGCGTTAACGGTGTAAAACAGGCCGACCCAAAACGGCTGCGCCCCCACCTCGCGGCTGAGAAACAGGCTCAGCGTCGGCGCCTGCAGCGCCCCCGCCACGCCCATCATAAAGGCCACCAGCATAAAAGCGGCATACACGCCGTTCAGGCGTCGCCCCATCGTCATCAACCACAGCATGCGCAAGTCCTTGTGAAAGCGAATCGAAATTGGGTGAATAGTAAACGAAAAAAGCCAGCAAAAACATTTTGCTGGCGGGTGATAAGCACCAATACTCAGTCACACATGATCGAGGCGAGTTAGCGGGAAGAGGTCGGGGCTGTAACGTCCCACTGCATCAATTCTTCTAACGTTTTCAGCCGTTGCTCTGCACACCGGCGGGCCAGCCAGGACGCTCCTTTTGTCGCTGAAAAGTACTGCTGATAGAACTGACGTGCGGTAGACCTCTTCATAATTTACCTCCTCGCTTCATCGGGGAGAATTATTGGCCTAATATAGGGAAAAATAAATTGCTGGTTTTTTGTCAGGAGTTCCCCTTTTATGCCTTCCGGTCGTCTGCAACAACAGTTTATCCGCCTCTGGCAGTGCTGCGAGGGGCAATCGCAGGAGACCACGCTCAACGAGCTGGCTGACCTGCTTAGCTGCTCCCGCCGCCATATGCGCACGCTGCTCAACACCATGCAGCAGCAGGGCTGGTTAAGCTGGGAAGCGGAGGCGGGACGCGGCAAACGCTCGCGGCTGACTTTCCTCTATACCGGGCTGGCGCTGCAGCAGCAGCGCGCGGAAGATCTGCTCGAGCAGGATCGCATCGATCAACTGGTCCAACTGGTGGGCGACAAAGCCGCCGTGCGCCAGATGCTGGTTTCCCATCTCGGGCGCAGCTTTCGTCAGGGCCGACACATTCTGCGGGTGCTCTACTACCGTCCGATGAAAAATCTGTTGCCCGGCACGGCCTTACGCCGCTCTGAAACCCACATGGCCCGGCAAATCTTCAGCGGCCTGACGCGGATAAATGAGGAAAACGGGGAACTGGAGGCGGATATCGCGCACCACTGGCAGCAGGTTTCCCCGCTTCACTGGCGCTTTTTTTTACGCCCCGGCATCCATTTTCACCACGGCCGCGAGCTGGAAATGCACGACGTCATCGCCTCTCTGGAACGTGCCCGCAGGCTCCCGCTCTACTCGCATATTTCCCGCGTCCACTCCCCCACGGACTGGACGCTGGATATTGAGCTGTCGCAGCAGGATAAGTGGCTTCCCTGGCTGCTGGGCTATGTGCCGTCGATGATTTTGCCCGGCGAGTGGGAATCAATGAACAACTTTGCCAGCCTGCCGATTGGCACCGGGCCTTACTCCGTGTCCCGCAATAACAGCAACCAGCTGAAAATCCGCGCGTTCGACGACTACTTTGGCTATCGGGCGCTGATCGACGAAGTGAACGTCTGGGTATTGCCGGATCTCAATGAAGACCTGAGCTGCGGGCTGACGCTGGAAGGCCCCACCACGGGAGAAAAAGCCGTGGAGAGTCGCCTGGAGGAGGGATGCTACTATCTCCTGTTTGACCGCCGCACCCACCGTGGGGCAAATCAGGCCGTCCGCAAGTGGATCAGCCACGTTTTGTCCCCTTCCAATCTGATTTACCATGCGGAAGAGCAGTACCAGACATACTGGTTCCCGGCGTACGGCCTGCTTCCGCGCTGGCACCACGCCCGCCCGGTTCACTGCGACAAACCCGCAGGGCTGGAGTCCATCACCCTGACCTACTACCGCGAGCACGTGGAGCATCGTTTTATCGCCAGAATCATGACCCGGCTGCTGGCAGCCGAGGGGGTCAGGTTAGAGGTCAGGGAAGTGGACTATGACGAATGGCATCAGGGGGAGATCGCCAGTGATATCTGGCTCAACAGCGCCAACTTTACCCTGCCGCTCGATTTTTCCCTTTTCTCGCATTTGTATGAAGTCCCGCTGATCCAGCACTGCATCGACCGTGACTGGCAGCAGGACGCCGCCCTGTGGCGCGCGGGCGAAATGAATCTTGCAGCGTGGTGCCAGCAGCTGCTGGCCGAGCAGGCGATCGTACCCTTGATCCACCACTGGCTGATGATCCAGGGCCAGCGCAGCATGCGCGGCCTGCGGATGAACACCCTGGGCTGGTTTGATTTTAAATCCGCCTGGTTTGCGCCGCCGGAGCCATAACGCTTTCGTAATATTCACCAAATCATTACAATAGCGCCGTTCTCAACGGGGTGCTGCATCAAAGATGTGCGCTGAGATAATACCCGTCGAACCTGATCCGGATAACGCCGGCGAAGGGATTTGAGGCTGTCTCTCAAAATCCTTTGCCACTCAACTTTGAGGTGCAAAGTGTTAAAAAAAGTTCTCCCCCTGCTGGCGCTGTTTGCGCTGCCTGCTTTTGCGAAGCCCGTCCTGACGGTCTACACCTATGACTCCTTCTCTGCCGACTGGGGCCCTGGCCCGGTAGTTAAAAAAGCTTTCGAAGCGGACTGTAACTGCGAACTGAAGTTCGTGGCGCTGGAAGATGGCGTATCGCTGCTCAACCGTCTGCGCATGGAAGGGAAAAACAGCAAGGCCGACGTGGTGCTCGGGCTGGATAACAACCTGCTGGAAGCCGCCTCGCAGACCAAACTGTTTGCCAAAAGCGGCGTCGCGGCAGATGCCGTTAACGTGCCGGGCGGCTGGAAAAACGACACCTTTGTGCCGTTCGACTATGGCTACTTTGCTTTTGTTTACGACAAAAATAAGCTGAAAAACCCGCCGAAGAGCCTGAAAGAGCTGGTCGAAAGTGACCAGAAATGGCGCGTGATTTATGAAGATCCGCGCACCAGCACGCCAGGCCTGGGCCTGCTGCTGTGGATGCAAAAGGTTTATGGGGATAAAGCGCCGGAGGCGTGGCAGAAACTGGCCGCCAAAACCGTCACCGTCACCAAAGGCTGGAGCGAAGCCTATGGCCTGTTCCTGAAAGGCGAAAGCGACCTGGTGCTGAGCTACACCACCTCTCCGGCCTACCACATCATCGCCGAGAAGAAAGATAACTATGCTGCCGCTGATTTTGCTGAAGGGCACTATCTGCAGGTGGAAGTCGCCGCGCGTACCGCCGCCAGCAAACAGCCGGAGCTGGCCGAGAAGTTCCTGAAGTTTATGGTCTCACCGGCGTTCCAGAATGCGATTCCCGCAGGCAACTGGATGTATCCGGTTACGAACGTTGCGCTGCCCGCAGGTTTCGAGCAGCTGACCAAACCAAACACCTCGCTGGAGTTTACGCCGCAGCAGGTCGCCGCGCAGCGTGCAGCATGGGTAAGTGAATGGCAACGCGCCGTCAGCCGTTGATTCCCGGCTGGTTACTTCCCGGGCTGCTCGCCGCCACAGTGATGGTGGCGGTCAGCCTGGGGGCTTTTCTTGCACTGTGGTTCAACGCGCCAGAGAGCGACCTGCTCGCCCTCTGGCACGACAGCTACCTCTGGCACGTTATCCGGTTCTCCTTCTGGCAGGCGTCTCTCTCTGCCCTGCTGTCGGCGATCCCGGCTATTTTCCTGGCGCGCGCGCTGTATCGTCGGCGCTTCCCAGGCAGAGAGGCGCTGCTTCGCCTTTGTGCCATGACGCTGATCCTGCCCGTGCTGGTGGCGGTATTTGGGATCCTCAGCGTTTACGGTCGCCAGGGCTGGCTGGCTTCGCTGTTCGGCCAGCTTGGTCTGGAATGGTCATTCTCGCCTTACGGACTGCAGGGCATTCTGCTGGCGCACGTGTTTTTCAATATGCCGATGGCGACGCGCCTCTTTTTGCAGGCGCTGGAAAATATTCCCGGTGAACAGCGCCAGATTGCGGCTCAGCTCGGCATGCGCGGCGTGTCGTTCTTCCGCTTTGTCGAATGGCCGTGGCTGCGCCGCCAGATCCCGCCCGTCGCGGCGTTAATCTTTATGCTCTGCTTTGCCAGCTTTGCCACCGTGCTGTCGCTCGGCGGCGGGCCGCAGGCCACCACTATTGAGCTGGCGATTTACCAGGCGCTGAGTTACGACTACGATCCCGGTCGCGCCGCGCTGCTGGCGATGGTGCAGATGGCGTGCTGCCTTGTGCTGGTCCTGTTGAGCCAGCGGCTGAGTAAAGCCATTCCCGCTGGCAGTAATCAAATAACCGGCTGGCGCGATCCGCAGGACAGCCTGCACAGCCGCGTTACCGATTTTATCCTGATCGCGCTGGCGCTTCTGCTTCTGCTGCCGCCGCTGATGGCCGTTATCGTTGACGGACTGAACCTCAATCTCATCTCCGTCCTGCAACAGCCCGTCCTCTGGCAGGCGACCTGGACCTCGCTGCGTATCGCGCTGGCGGCAGGGTTACTGTGCGTCATGCTGACCATGATGCTGCTGTGGAGCAGCCGCGAACTCTACGCGCGTCAGGCCCGTAAGGCCGGGCAGGTGCTGGAGCTGACGGGCATGCTGATTCTGGCGATGCCGGGCATCGTGCTGGCGACGGGCTTCTTTTTACTGTTTAACAGCACCATCGGCCTGCCGGAAAGCGCCGATGGCATTGTGATTTTTACCAACGCCTTAATGGCCATCCCCTACGCGCTTAAGGTGCTGGAAAACCCGATGCGCGACGTCAACAGCCGCTACGGTTTGCTGTGCCAGTCGCTGGGTATGCAGGGCTGGCAGCGGCTGATGGTGGTCGAACTGCGCGCACTGAAACGTCCGCTGGCGCAGGCGCTGGCGTTTGCCTGCGTATTGTCGATTGGGGATTTTGGCGTGGTGGCTCTCTTTGGCAATGACGATTTCCGCACGCTGCCATACTGGCTCTATCAGCAAATCGGCTCTTACCGCAGCCAGGACGGCGCGGTCACCGCGCTGTTACTGCTGCTGCTGTGCTTTGCCTTATTTACCGTTATCGAAAAACTTCCGGGGCGTGATGTTAAAACTGACTGATGTAACCTGGCTTTACCAGCATCTGCCGATGCGCTTCACGCTCTCCGTGCGCCAGGGGGAGATGATCGCCGTGCTTGGCCCAAGCGGCGCGGGAAAAAGCACGCTGCTTAATCTGATTGCGGGTTTTCTGCAGCCGGCAAGCGGTGCGATCGCCATTAACAATCAAGATCATACCCACACGCCGCCCGCAAAACGTCCGGTCTCAATGCTGTTTCAGGAAAACAACCTGTTTACCCACCTGACGGTGCGGCAAAACATCGCGCTGGGAATGCATCCGGGACTCAGGCTGAACGATGCCCAGCGTCAGAAGCTGGAGATCATTGCCGCCCAGATGGGGATCAACGAGTTCATCGACAGGCTCCCGGGCGAGCTTTCCGGCGGCCAGCGTCAGCGCGTGGCGCTGGCGCGATGTCTGGTCCGCGAGCAGCCGATCCTGCTGCTGGATGAGCCGTTCTCGGCGCTCGATCCCGCGCTGCGCCAGGAGATGCTCGCCCTGGTGCAGGACGTTTGTCAGCGCCAGCAGCTGACGATGCTGATGGTTTCACACAGTATTGAGGATGCTGCCCGCATCGCCCCGCGATCGATAGTGATTGCCGAAGGGCGTATTTTGTGGGATGGAAAAACAGAAGAACTGCTGAGCGGTAAAGCGGGGGCGTCTTCACTGTTGGGCATTCGTGCCGTCTGATGCCCTCTCCCACAGGGAGAGGGAAAAAGTCCTTAACGGCTCACCACTTTCAATAAAATCTCACCGTACACCGGCATCAGCGGGTGGCGAATCAGCGCGACCAGGGCTACCACGGCCACACCCAGCGTCAGCGGGGCCAGCCACAAAAGACGAGTGCGCGGGAGATAGCGCGTCAGACGATCGACGCTGGCTTTCGCGCTGCGCCACAGCCGCCAGCAGAGCCATGCCGCCAGCCACAGCAGCACAGCCGTGCCCAGCAGCAGCCACTTAAACTCACCGCTTTGCATGCCGTCAGGAATATCGATGGCAGCGCCCGCGAGGATCCCCGGCAGGAAGTAGAACGGCGGCCAGAAGACGCAGCCGATAATGTTCGGCACCACGAATTTTGCGACGGGCAGATCCAGCATTCCCGCCACCATCGGCACCAGCGGACGCGTTGGCCCGACAAAGCGGCCGACGAGGATGGTAAACATGCTGTGCTGATGCAGCGCATGCTCGGTTTTATCCAGCAGGGCTTTGTTCTTTTTCATGAACGACCAGCGGTGCAGCGGCTTCTTAAAGCGCCAGCCCAGCCAGAAGGAGATCCAGTCGCCGAGCAGGCAGCCGATTATTCCGGCCAGCCACGCCTGCCAGAAATTAACCTCGCCGCTGCCAATCAGCGCCCCAAGCCCTGCCATCATCACGGTGCCGGGCAGGATCAGCCCAACCAGCGCCAGCGATTCCAGAAACGCCACCAGCGCCACGGCGATGAGCGAGTACATAACGGACTGGGTAATAAAGTGTTCCAGCAATGCCTGCATAACTATTCCGGTCAGAAAACGAATCAGCGATTCTGCTTAGCGCCCCGCACCGCGTCAAGGCAACAATTGTCTGAATAGTTTACAGGTTGCTTTCTGCATTCACCTGTTTGTTTATCTTTTTTTACCGTTTATTCACATCCCGCGCGGAATTCGCTCGGGCTGGCACCGGTGCATTTTTTAAATACCCGGGAGAAATAGAGCTGATCCTCAAAGCCCACGTTACGCCCCACGGTGGCAATCGGCATCCGGGTGGTGCTGAGCAGCAGCTTCGCCTGGCTGATGCGCTGATCCTCGCGCCAGCTCAATACGCTGACGCCCAGCTGCTGGCGGAAAAGATGCGACAGCCGCGACGGCGACAGGCAGACGTGCTGAGCAACGCTGGCGATATCAAACTGGCTATCGGCCAGGTGGTCGCTGATGTACTGGCAGGCGTCGCGCACGCGGTTGTCCAGCGGGGGGTTAAGCGACTCGTTAATCGCCTCCATGCGGCGAAGCAGCAGCTGTTCGAGCAGGTTAATCGCCAGCAGTTCGGCGTAGCGACCACCGGCCTGTCCCGCCTCGATAATCTGCGCAAAAAGCTCGCGAAACTGCGCCAGATGAACCTCATCCGGGCGATAAAAACCGGTGTGCGCAAAAATAGCTGGCCACGAAAGCCACTCCTGCCAGTAGGCGCGCGGACGGAAATAGACCCACTGGTGATACCACTCTTTGGCATCGGGATGACGGCCATAGTGGTGGATTTCCCCCGGCGGGAACAGCAGGATATCGCCGGGGCGGCAGACAAACTGCTGGTCACCGTTCTTGATGATCCCTTCTCCTCGCACGGTCAGATTGAGGATATACCCTTTCATGCCGAGCGGTCGGTCGACGTAAAAGTCGAGGTATCCCTCAGCCTCGATAGGGGTCAGTCCCGCCACAAGGTGCGCGTTAAACGAGTATCCCGGCAGCAGGGGATCGTTTTGCGTTTCGGCCATAGATTCAGTTCTCCCAAGGGTCCTGAAGGAAACCAATTGTCCATATCACTAAAAGCAGCTTTAAAATGGCCCGCGAAAAGATCCAAAAAGCATCACGCCGCTTTTACGTCCGCCATGTTTCAGCCTTTCCCCCTGATTTCTCCGCCAGAGCAGGCAGATAACCAGTAACAAAAGTGTCTATAAGTGCGGCAGAAATGTCCACATTGAATATTTGCACGGCGTCACACTTTCCGTTGTAACAGCAATTTAGTCCATAAGATTAGCGGATCCTGCCTGACGACTTTTTTCCCCAGTCTCTAATGTTCTTCCATACCTGTTTTTTCGATGGAGCAACACCATGGCAATTGCGATTGGCCTCGATTTTGGCAGCGATTCGGTTCGCGCGCTGGCAGTGGACTGTACGTCCGGCCAGGAGATAGCAACCAGCGTTGAGTGGTACCCGCGCTGGCAAGAGGGGCGCTACTGCGATGCGCCTAACAACCAGTTCCGTCACCACCCGCGTGACTATATCGAGTCGATGGAAGCGGCGATCAAAACCGTCCTGGCTGAACTGACCGACGCTCAGCGGGCTGAGATTGTCGGAATCGGCGTCGACAGCACCGGCTCCACGCCGGCCCCTGTTGATGCCGAAGGCCGCGTGCTGGCGCTGCGCCCGGAGTTTGCCGACAACCCGAACGCCATGTTCGTGCTGTGGAAAGACCACACCGCCGTAGAAGAGGCTGAAGCCATTACGCGACTGTGCCATCAGCCGGGCAAGACAGACTACTCGCGCTACATCGGCGGGATTTATTCCAGCGAATGGTTCTGGGCCAAGATCCTTCACGTCACCCGTGCCGACGCAGCCGTTGCGCAGGCTGCGGCGTCATGGGTTGAGCTGTGCGACTGGGTGCCTGCCCTGCTCTCCGGCACCACTCGTCCGCAGGATATCCGCCGCGGCCGCTGCAGCGCCGGGCATAAATCCCTGTGGCACGAAAGCTGGGGCGGTCTGCCTCCGGCCACGTTCTTCGACGAGCTCGATCCGATCATCAACAAGAGCCTGACGTACCCGCTGTTTACCGACACCTTCACCGCTGATATTCCGGTCGGCACCCTCTGCGAAGAGTGGGCGACACGCCTCGGCCTGCCGCAGAACGTGGCCATCTCCGGCGGCGCCTTCGACTGCCATATGGGCGCCGTGGGTGCGGGCGCGCAGCCCAACACCCTGGTGAAAGTTATCGGCACCTCCACCTGCGACATCCTGACGGCGGATAAAGCCACCGTCGGCGACCGCGCGGTGAAAGGCATCTGCGGCCAGGTTGACGGCAGCGTGGTGCCGGACTTTATCGGTCTGGAAGCCGGTCAGTCCGCGTTTGGCGATATCTACGCCTGGTTTGGCCGCGTGCTGGGCTGGCCGCTGGATCGGCTGGCGGCGGCGCATCCTGAACTGAAAACCCAGATAGCCGACAGCAAAAAGCAGCTTCTGCCGCAGCTTACCGACGCCTGGGCCAAAAATCCGTCTCTCGATCACCTCCCGGTGGTGCTGGACTGGTTTAACGGCCGCCGCACGCCGTTTGCCAACCAGCGCCTGAAAGGGGTGATCGCGGATCTCAACCTGGCGACCGACGCGCCCGCGCTGTTCGGCGGTCTGATTGCCGCAACGGCCTTCGGTGCCCGCGCCATTATGGAGTGCTTCACCGGGCAGGGCATCGACGTGAACAACGTGATGGCGCTGGGCGGCATCGCCCGTAAAAACCCGGCGATCATGCAGGCCTGCTGCGACGTGCTGAACCGTCCGCTGCAGATTGTGGCCTCCGATCAGTGCTGCGCGCTGGGCGCGGCGATTTTCGCCGCCGTGGCCGCGGGCGTCCATGCCGACATCCCGACCGCACAGCAGCATATGGCGAGCGCCGTCGAAAACACGCTCCAGCCGCGCACCCAACAGGCACAGCGCTTTGAACAGCTTTATCAGCGCTACCAGCAATGGGCAAAAAGCGCCGAACTTCACTATCTCCCTGTCGCCGCCCCGGCCAAAAGCACCGCGGACACTACGGCAACCCTGACCCATTAAGGACACGATGATGACCATTTTTAATAACTATGAAGTGTGGTTTGTGATTGGCAGCCAGCATCTGTACGGACCGGAAGCGCTGCAGCAGGTGACGAAACACGCGGAGCACGTCGTTAACGCGCTGAATGCGGAAGCTAAACTGCCGTGCAAACTGGTGCTGAAACCGCTGGGCACGACGCCGGATGAAATTACCCACATCTGCCGCGACGCCAACTACGACGATAAATGCGCCGGTCTGGTGGTGTGGCTGCACACCTTCTCACCCGCTAAAATGTGGATTAACGGCCTGTCTATCCTCAACAAGCCGCTGCTGCAGTTCCATACCCAGTTCAACGCCTCCCTGCCGTGGGACAGCATCGACATGGACTTTATGAACCTGAACCAGACCGCGCACGGCGGCCGCGAGTTCGGCTTCATCGGCGCGCGTATGCGCCAGCAGCACGCGGTGGTCACCGGCCACTGGCAGGATGGCAAAGCGCAACAGCGTATCGGCTCCTGGATGCGCCAGGCAGTATCCAAACAGGATACCCGCCATCTGAAAGTGGTGCGTTTCGGCGACAACATGCGTGAAGTGGCGGTCACCGACGGCGACAAAGTGGCCGCGCAGATCAAGTTCGGCTTCTCCGTAAATACCTGGGCCGTGGGCGACCTGGTGCAGGTGGTGAATGAAATCAGCGACGGCGACGTGAGCGCGCTGGTGGACGAGTACGAAAGCAGCTACCGCCTGACGCCTGCGGCACAAATCAACGGCGACAAGCGTCAGAACGTGCTGGACGCGGCGCGCATCGAGCTGGGCATGAAGCGCTTCCTGGAACAGGGCGGCTTCCACGCCTTTACGACGACCTTTGAAGACCTCCACGGCCTGAAACAGCTGCCGGGTCTGGCGGTACAACGTCTGATGCAGCAGGGCTACGGCTTTGCGGGCGAAGGCGACTGGAAAACTGCCGCTCTGCTTCGCATCATGAAGGTGATGTCGACCGGTCTGCAGGGCGGCACCTCCTTTATGGAGGACTACACCTATCACTTCGAAAACGGCAACGACCTGGTGCTCGGCTCGCACATGCTGGAAGTGTGCCCGACGATCGCCGTGGAAGAGAAACCGATCCTCGACGTGCAATACCTCGGCATCGGCGGTAAAGCCGATCCGGCGCGCCTGATCTTCAACACCCGTACGGGCCCGGCCATCAACGCCAGCCTGATCGACCTGGGCGATCGCTTCCGCCTGCTGGTGAACTGCGTCGATGCGGTTGAAACGCCGCACTCTCTGCCTAAACTGCCGGTCGCCAACGCCCTGTGGAAAGCGCAGCCTGATCTGCCAACCGCCTCTGAGGCATGGATCCTGGCCGGCGGCGCGCACCACACGGTGTTCAGCCACGCCCTTGATCTGAACGACATGCGTCAGTTCGCCGAGCTGCACGATATCGAGCTGACCGTGATTGATAACGATACCCGCCTGCCCGCCTTCAAGGACGCACTGCGCTGGAACGAAGTCTATTACGGTTCAAAACGCTAAGTACGGAATGCCCGGTGACGCTACGCTCACCGGGCAGGGAGACAACAATGTTAGACGATCTCAAACGTCAGGTGCTCGAAGCCAACCTGGCGCTGCCGAAACATAATCTGGTCACCCTGACCTGGGGCAACGTCAGCGCCGTTGACCGCGAAAAAGGCGTGTTGGTGATTAAGCCCTCCGGCGTGGATTACACGGTGATGGCCGCAGACGATATGGTCGTTGTCAGCCTCGAGACCGGCGAAGTGGTCGAAGGTAAGAAAAAACCGTCCTCCGATACGCCGACTCACCGCCTGCTGTACCGCTCATTCCCGAGCATCGGCGGCATCGTGCATACCCATTCGCGCCACGCCACCATCTGGGCGCAGGCGGGCCAGTCCATCCCGGCGACCGGCACCACCCACGCGGACTACTTCTACGGTACCATTCCCTGCACGCGTCTGATGACCGATGCGGAGATCGGCGGTGAGTACGAGTGGGAAACGGGGAATGTGATTGTCGAAACCCTCGAAAAACAGGGGATCGACGCGGCGCAGATGCCCGGCGTGCTGGTGCACTCCCACGGCCCGTTTGCCTGGGGTAAAAACGCAGAAGACGCGGTGCATAACGCCATCGTGCTCGAAGAGGTCGCCTATATGGGGATCTTCTGTCGCCAGCTGGCGCCGCAGCTGCCGGATATGCAGCAAACCCTGCTGGATAAGCATTACCTGCGCAAGCACGGCGCGAAGGCCTATTACGGGCAGTAAACTGTATATAAACCCAGCATTAAATTCTTAACCAGGCTATAATCAGGCCTGGTTTTGTTTTCTGGGATAACGGCGTGGCGCAGGCGCAAGAAGGCTTTTTACTAACCCGACACTGGCGGGATACCCCTCAGGGTACCGAGGTCGCGTTCTGGCTGGCAACCGACAGCGGTCCGCTGCACGTTACGCTGCCCCCGCAGGAATCCGTGGCTTTTATTCCTGAAGCCCACGTCGAGAAGGTGAAACAGCTACTGCGCGGCGAAAACGGCTGGCGCATCACTCCGCTTGAGCTGAAAGATTTCCACCGTCAGCCGGTTTACGGCCTCTACTGTCGCGCCCATCGTCAGCTGATGCGCTATGAAAAGCTGCTCCGCGAGGCGGGCGTGACGCTCTACGAGGCGGATATTCGCCCACCGGAACGCTTTCTGATGGAGCGGTTTATTACCGCCCCCGTCTGGGTCGACGGCACCGATCATAGCGGCAGCCTCGTTAACGCGCGCCTGAAGCCGAATCCGCACTACCGCCCGCCGCTGAAGTGGGTCTCCCTGGATATTGAAACCACCCGCCACGGCGAACTGTACTGCATCGGTCTGGAAGGCTGCGGCGATCGGGTTGTCTATATGCTCGGGCCGCCGAATGGCGATGCCTCCGCGCTGGATTTCCGGCTTGAGTACGTCAACAGCCGCCCGCAGCTGCTGGAGAAGCTTAACCAGTGGTTTGCCGACAACGACCCCGACGTCCTGATCGGCTGGAACGTGGTGCAGTTTGACCTGCGCGTGCTGCAAAAGCACGCCGAGCGCTACCGCATCCCGCTGATGCTGGGGCGCGGAAACAGCGAGCTGGAATGGCGCGAACACGGTTTTAAGAACGGCGTTTTCTTCGCGCAGGCTAACGGTCGCCTGATTATCGACGGCATCGAGGCGCTAAAATCCGCCTTCTGGAACTTCTCTTCATTCTCCCTGGAAGCCGTCGCGCAGGAGCTGCTTGGCGAAGGCAAATCCATCGACAACCCCTGGGACAGAATGGACGAAATTGACCGGCGCTTTAACGAAGACAAACCCGCGCTCGCCACCTATAACCTGAAAGACTGCGAGCTGGTCACGCAGATCTTCCACAAAACCGAGATTATGCCGTTCCTGCTGGAGCGCGCGACGGTAAACGGCCTGGCCGTCGACAGACACGGCGGCTCCGTAGCGGCCTTTAGCCACCTCTATTTTCCGCGGATGCATCGGGCAGGATACGTCGCCCCCAACCTCGGGGACGTGCCGCCGCAGGCAAGTCCCGGCGGGTATGTGATGGACTCCCGGCCAGGATTGTATGACTCCGTTCTGGTGCTGGATTACAAAAGCCTCTACCCGTCGATTATCCGCACCTTCCTGATCGACCCCGTCGGGCTGGTGGAAGGCATGGCCCAGCCGGATGATGAGCACAGCACGGAAGGCTTCCTCGGCGCACGCTTTTCGCGGGAAAAACACTGTCTGCCTGAAATCGTGGGAAACATCTGGCACGGCCGCGATGAGGCCAAGCGCCACGGCAACAAGCCCCTTTCTCAGGCGCTAAAAATCATTATGAATGCTTTTTACGGCGTGCTGGGCACCAGCGCCTGCCGCTTCTTTGATCCGCGTCTGGCCTCCTCTATCACCATGCGCGGGCACGAGATCATGCGCCAGACCAAAGCGCTGATTGAGTCCCGGGGCTATGACGTCATCTACGGCGACACGGACTCCACCTTTGTGTGGCTTAAGGGCGCGCACTCTGAAGACGACGCCGCGCAAATCGGCAAAGCGCTGGTCGCCTTCGTGAACGACTGGTGGCAGGAACATTTGCAGAAAGAGCGGTTAACAAGCGCGCTGGAGCTGGAATTTGAAACCCATTTCGCCCGCTTTTTAATGCCCACCATTCGCGGCACCGATCAGGGCAGCAAGAAGCGCTACGCGGGGCTGATTCAGGAAGGCGACGCGCAGCGGATGGTGTTTAAAGGGCTGGAGACGGTACGTACCGACTGGACGCCGCTGGCACAGCAGTTCCAGCAGACGCTCTATCTGCGGGTGTTTCGCAATGAGCCGTATCAGGACTACGTGCGCGAGACGATAGCCAGCCTGATGGCGGGCGAACTTGACGCGCAGCTGGTATACCGCAAGCGCCTGCGCCGCCCGCTGGCGGAGTACCAGCGCAACGTTCCTCCGCACGTACGCGCCGCGCGTCTGGCGGATGAAGAAAACGTCCGCCGTGGCCGCGCGCCGCAATATCAAAACCGGGGAACCATTAAATACGTCTGGACCACTAGCGGCCCGGAACCCGTGGATTATCAGCATTCTCCTCTGGATTACGAACACTATCTGACGCGTCAGCTTCAGCCGGTTGCCGACGGAATTTTGCCCTTCATCGACGATGATTTTGCTACACTAGTGACAGGGCAACTTGGCCTATTTTGACGCGTGACGAAATGGCTGCCATCCAGTACCATAGCGCCCTTTCCATTCCCGGACCCATTTTTCGATGACCGTCTTTTTTGACGGTAGTCGAACTATTGCCTGCAATTAAAGATTAGAGCCGAACAACTATGCCTTTTACACTTGGTCAACGCTGGATCAGCGATACAGAAAGCGAACTTGGATTAGGAACCGTCGTAGCAATCGATACGCGTATGGTTACCCTCCTCTTCCCTGCCACCGGTGAAAACCGTCTGTACGCTCGCAATGACTCCCCTGTAACCCGCGTGATGTTTAATCCGGGTGACACCGTGACCAGCCATGACGGCTGGCAGCTCAAGATTGAAGACGTAAAAGAAGAGAATGGACTGCTCGCCTACATTGGTACTCGTCTTGATACGGATGAAGCCAATGTCGTCCTGCGTGAAGTGCTGCTCGACAGCAAACTGGTGTTCAGTAAGCCGCAGGACCGCCTGTTTGCCGGGCAAATCGACCGTATGGATCGCTTCTCCCTGCGCTATCGCGCGCGTAAGTTCCAGAGTGAACAGTACCGCATGCCGTGGAGCGGCCTGCGCGGCCAGCGCACCAGCCTGATCCCCCACCAGCTGAACATCGCCCACGACGTGGGCCGTCGCCACGCGCCGCGCGTGCTGCTGGCAGATGAAGTGGGCCTGGGTAAAACCATCGAAGCGGGCATGATCCTGCATCAACAGCTGCTTTCCGGCGCTGCAGAACGCGTGCTGATCGTGGTGCCAGAAACTCTGCAGCACCAGTGGCTGGTTGAAATGCTGCGCCGCTTTAACCTGCGTTTTTCCCTGTTCGACGATGAACGCTATGCCGAAGCGCAGCACGACGCCGACAACCCGTTTGAAACCGAACAGCTGGTCATTTGCTCCCTGGACTTCGTGCGCCGCAGCAAGCAGCGTCTTGAGCACCTGTGCGATGCCGAGTGGGACATTATGGTTGTTGACGAAGCGCACCATCTGGTCTGGAGCGAAGACTCGCCGAGCCGCGAATACATGGCTATCGAGCAGCTTGCCGAGCGCGTGCCTGGCGTTCTGCTGCTGACCGCAACGCCGGAGCAGCTTGGTCTGGAAAGCCACTTCGCACGCTTGCGCCTGCTCGATCCAAACCGTTTCCACGACTTTGCGCAGTTCGTGGAAGAACAAAATAACTACCGTCCGGTCGCGGATGCCGTCGCCATGCTGCTGGCGGGCAAGCGTCTTTCTGATGACGAGCTCAACACCCTGAGCGATCTGATTGGCGAGCAGGATATCGAGCCGCTTTTGCAGGCTGCGAACAGCGACAGCGACAACGCGGAATCCGCGCGTAAAGAGCTGATCGACATGCTGATGGACCGCCACGGCACCAGCCGCGTGCTGTTCCGTAACACCCGTAACGGCGTCAAAGGCTTCCCGAAACGCGAGCTGCATACGATTAAACTGCCGCTGCCGACGCAGTATCAGACGGCGATTAAAGTCTCCGGCATTATGGGGGCGCGCAAAACCCAGGAAGAGCGCGCCCGCGACATGCTTTATCCGGAACAAATCTACCAGGAATTTGAAGGCGATACCGGCACCTGGTGGAACTTCGACCCGCGCGTGGAGTGGCTGATGGGCTACCTGACCGCGCACCGCTCCCGGAAAGTGCTGGTGATCTGCGCCAAAGCGGCCACCGCGCTGCAGCTGGAACAGGTTCTGCGCGAGCGTGAAGGCATTCGCGCCGCCGTGTTCCACGAAGGCATGTCCATCGTCGAGCGCGACCGCGCCGCGGCGTGGTTCGGGGAAGAGGACAGCGGCGCACAGGTTCTGCTGTGCTCGGAAATCGGATCTGAAGGCCGTAACTTCCAGTTTGCCAGCAACCTGGTGATGTTCGATCTGCCGTTTAACCCGGATCTGCTGGAGCAGCGTATCGGCCGTCTGGATCGTATCGGTCAGGCGCATGATATTCAGATCCACGTGCCGTATCTGGAAAAAACCGCGCAGTCCGTGCTGGTACGCTGGTTCCACGAAGGTCTGGACGCGTTTGAACATACCTGCCCGACGGGCCGCACCATTTATGATCAAGTGCATGGCGATCTTATCGGCTACCTGGCCGCGCCGGAAAACACCGAGGGCTTTGACGATCTGATTAAATCCTGTCGTGAGAAGCATGACGCGCTGAAAGCTCAGCTGGAGCAGGGCCGCGATCGCCTGCTGGAGATCCACTCTAACGGCGGTGAGAAAGCGCAGGCGCTGGCAGAGAGCATCGAAGAGCAGGATGACGACACCAGCCTCATCAGCTTCTCCATGAACCTGTTCGATATCGTCGGCATCAACCAGGACGATCGCGGCGAGAACCTGATTGTCCTGACCCCGTCCGATCACATGCTGGTTCCGGATTTCCCGGGCCTGCCAGAAGATGGCTGCACCATCACCTTCGAGCGTGATGTGGCGCTGTCCCGTGAAGATGCCCAGTTCATCACCTGGGAACACCCGCTGATCCGCAATGGGCTGGACCTGATTCTCTCCGGCGATACCGGCAGCAGCACTATCTCCCTGTTAAAAAACAAGGCGCTGCCGGTGGGAACGCTGCTGCTGGAGCTGATTTACGTTGTGGAAGCGCAGGCGCCGAAACAGCTGCAGCTCACCCGTTTCCTGCCGCCAACGCCCGTCCGCCTGCTGCTGGACAAAAACGGCACTAACCTGGCAGGACAGGTTGAATTCGAGAGTTTCAACCGACAGCTGAGCGCGGTAAACCGCCATACGGGCAGCAAGCTGGTGAACGCGGTACAGCAGGATGTGCACGCGATTCTGCAACTGGGCGAAACCCAGATTGAAAAAGCGGCCAGAGCGCTGATTGACACCGCGCGCAGTGAAGCCGACGAGAAACTGTCTGCGGAGCTGTCCCGTCTGGAGGCGTTAAAAGCGGTCAACCCGAACATCCGCGACGACGAGCTGGCGGCGATTGAAAGCAACCGTCAGCAGGTGCTGGAAAGCCTGAATCAGGCTGGCTGGCGTCTGGATGCCCTGCGTCTTATCGTTGTGACGCATCAGTAAACGGAGCGCAAGATGGTGATGGAGCCTTACAATCCGCCGCAGGATCCCTGGCTGGTCATTCTGTATCAGGATGAACACATTATGGTGGTCAACAAGCCCAGCGGCCTGTTGTCCGTGCCGGGGCGTCTGGAGGAGCACAAAGACAGCGTGATGACGCGCATTCAGCGCGATTATCCGCAGGCGGAGTCTGTCCATCGCCTGGATATGGCCACCAGCGGCGTAATTGTGGTAGCGCTGAACAAAGCGGCGGAACGCGAGTTAAAGCGCCAGTTCCGCGAGCGCGAGCCGAAAAAGCAGTATGTCGCCCGCGTCTGGGGCCACCCCGCGCAGGCGGAAGGCCTGGTGGATTTACCGCTGATCTGCGACTGGCCGAACCGGCCTAAGCAGAAGGTGTGTTACGAAACCGGCAAGGCCGCGCAGACCGAGTACGAAGTGCTGGAGTACGCGCCGGATAATACCGCGCGCGTCCTGCTTAAGCCGATTACCGGACGTTCGCACCAGCTGCGCGTGCATATGCTCGCCCTGGGTCATCCGATTCTGGGCGACCGCTTCTACGCGCCGCCTGAAGCGCTGGCCTTAGCGCCACGTCTGCAGCTCCATGCGCAGACGCTCACCATCACCCATCCGGCCTTCGGTAACGCGATGACGTTTAAAGCCCCGGTGGACTTCTAAAAAAAAAGCCCGACATCGTCGGGCTTTTTTTATTTGAAACCTTTCTTCTCTTTTATGAGCTCGTACGCCTTCTGGATTTCCTGCGCTTTTTGCTTCGCCATCTCCATCATTTCTGGCGGTAAGCCTTTCGCGACCAGTTTGTCCGGATGGTGTTCACTCATGAGCTTGCGATAGGCACGTTTAATCGTGGTCTGATCGTCAGAGGGCTTAACGCCAAGCACGTTACAGGCGTCTTCCAGCGTCGGACCACGCTGCGCCTGCTGCCAAGCACCGCCGGACGACTGTTGATGATAGCCACCGCCAAACTGCGCCCCGCCCTGCATCATGCGCAGGAACTGGTCGAACTGCATACGGGAGATGCCCAGCTCTTCCGCAATGACGTACAGCACGTCACGTTCGTTAGGGTGAAGTGAGCCGTCTGCGAAGGCCGCCTGGATTTGAATTTCCAGAAACATCCGAATTAAATCAAAACGTCCAAAGCAGATGCTGCGGAACTGACGCATTTTTTCGCGAAGCGGATAATTATCCGACTTACCGATGCGAAACGCATTTTGCGCTGCCAGACGGGAGTCGCCGTGCAGGTTCATGCGATCCATAAAAACGCTGGCAATCTGAATATCGGCTTCTGTGACACGCCCTTTGGATTTGGTTAAATGCCCCATGACCTCAAAGGTGGTGGAGAAAAAGAGTGACTGACGCTCGCGCTGATTGGCAAACCAGGCCATTTTGCGGCTGCGCGCCTTATCAAACATATGGCCGATAATAAGCCCAAGCACAATTCCCCAGAACCCGGCACCCATGATGATGGCGAACGCAACGCCGATTATTTTACCCCAATACTGCATATACTCCCCGGATAGTCATATTCCTGGCCGACGCAACGTCATCATCACTGTGTTCAAGTCACGGTCAATTGAAGGACATCGCCTATAATTTGCTTTATCATACTCGTCATTCGATAGCGAGCCTAACACTCTGGCACGCAAACGGGCAGGATTAACGCTGGTACTGCGCGAATGAGTAAGATAGTCTCTGAGCGTTTGTAAGCCGTAGCCACTGATGACGGAACAATAAAATACAACGTATGAAAAAACGTATCCCCACCCTCCTGGCCACAATGATTGGCTCCGCCCTGTACAGTCAACAGGGGCTGGCGGCCGATCTCGCCTCGCAGTGTATGCTTGGCGTCCCAAGTTATAATCGCCCACTGGTGAGTGGCGATACAAATAGCTTGCCGGTAACCATTACTGCCGACAGTTCGAAAGGGACTTACCCTGACAATGCCACGTTTACGGGCAATGTAGATATTAACCAGGGCAATAGCCGCCTGCAGGCAGACGAAGTGCAGCTGCACCAGAAGCAGCCGGAAGGTGCGGCCGAGCCGGTACGAACGGTGGATGCGCTGGGTAATGTGCACTATGACGACAATCAGGTCATCCTGAAAGGTCCGAAAGCCTGGTCAAATCTGAATACTAAAGATACTAACGTCTGGAAAGGTGATTACCAGATGGTGGGTCGCCAGGGGCGCGGCGACGCTGACCTGATGAAACAGCGCGGTGAAAACCGCTATACGATCCTGGAAAACGGTACGTTCACATCATGTCTGCCGGGTTCAAATACCTGGAGCGTGGTTGGGAGCGAGGTTATCCATGACCGCGAAGAACAGGTCGCAGAGATCTGGAACGCCCGCTTTAAGCTGGGTCCAGTACCCATATTCTACAGCCCTTATCTGCAGCTTCCCGTCGGTGACAAACGTCGCTCCGGTTTCCTGATCCCGAATGCCAAGTACAGCACGTCGAACTACTTTGAGTTCTACCTGCCGTATTACTGGAACATCGCGCCAAACATGGATGCGACGATCACGCCGCACTATATCCACAAGCGCGGCAACATCATGTGGGAGAACGAGTTCCGCTATCTGACCCACGCCGGTGCGGGTCTGATGGAGCTGGATTATCTGCCGTCGGATAAAGTCTTCCAGGACGAGCATCCGACCGAAGGCGATAAACACCGTTGGATGTATTACTGGCAGCATGCCGGGGTAATGGATCAGGTATGGCGCTTTAATGTTGACTACACCAAAGTTAGCGATTCGTCTTATTTTAATGACTTCTCGTCCAAATACGGCTCAAGTACCGATGGCTATGCCACGCAGAAATTCAGCGTAGGCTATGCGGTACAGAACTTTGACGCAACCGTCTCGACCAAGCAATTCCAGGTATTTTCTGACCAGTCCACGCCTACATATGGGGCAGAGCCACAGCTGGACGTTAACTGGTATCAGAATGACGTGGGTCCATTCGACACCCGGGTTTACGCTCAGGCGGTACATTTCGTTAACACGGATTCGGACATGCCTGAAGCGACGCGTGTTCACCTTGAGCCGACGATCAATCTGCCGTGGTCTAACGACTGGGCGAGCCTGAATACCGAAGCCAAGCTGATGGCGACTCACTATCAGCAAAAAAATATCGATAATTACAATGCCAGTAGAAATGCCAACCTTGAGGAGTCGGTCAACCGAACGCTTCCGCAGTTCAAAATGGACGGGAAGCTGATCTTCGAACGTGATATGGCTCTGCTGGCGGATGGTTATACCCAAACGCTTGAACCGCGTATGCAGTATTTGTACGTGCCGTATCGCGACCAGAGCAAAATCCAGAACTACGACTCCTCTTTACTGCAGTCTGACTACAGCGGCCTGTTCCGTGACCGTACTTACGGCGGTCTTGACCGCATCGCGTCTGCTAACCAGTTAACGACCGGCGTCACAACACGTGTTTATGATGATGCTGCCGTGGAACGTTTTAACGTTTCTGTTGGTCAAATCTACTATTTCACCGAGTCACGCACCGGTGATGACAACATTAACTGGGAGAAAGATAACAAAACGGGATCGCTGGTCTGGGCGGGAGATACTTACTGGCGTATGACCGATCGTTGGGGTCTTCGCGGTGGTGTGCAATATGACACTCGCCTCGATAATATTGCCACAAGTAGTGCGGCTATTGAGTACCGTCGCGATGAAGACCGTATGGTGCAGTTGACTTATCGTTACGCCAGCCCGGAATATATTCAGGCAACATTGCCATCATATGCTGGTGCAGAACAGTATAAAGACGGTATCTCGCAGGTGGGTGGCGCAGCGAGTTGGCCAATCGCCGACCGCTGGTCAATCGTAGGCGCATACTACTTCGACACTAACGCCAATAAACCTGCTGACCAGATGGTGGGTCTGCAATATAACTCCTGCTGTTACGCGCTGCGTGTCGGCTACGAACGCAAGCTTAACGGCTGGGATACTCAAAACAATCAGAGCAAATACGATAACGTGATTGGCTTTAACTTCGAGTTACGCGGCCTGAGTTCCAACTACGGTCTGGGTACGCAGAAAATGCTGCGCTCGAATATTCTGCCGTACAGTAGCGCCTTGTAATGTGCTTGATTTGCAACGTAATCCGCTTTGCGGTTAATTGAAATGGAAAAAGTATGAAGAACTGGAAAACGCTGCTGCTCGGTGTCGCTATGGTTGCGAATACCAGCTTCGCGGCCCCCCAGGTTGTTGATAAAGTCGCTGCTGTGGTGAACAACGGCGTCGTGCTTGAAAGTGACGTTGACGGTCTGATGAAATCGGTGAAGCTCAATTCGGGCGAAGCCGGTCAACAGCTTCCGGATGACGCCACGCTGCGCCACCAGATCCTGGAGCGTCTGATCATGGATCAGATCGTTCTGCAGATGGGGCAGAAAATGGGTGTGAAGGTCACTGACGAGCAGCTCGATCAGGCGATCGCTAACATCGCGAAGCAGAACAATATGTCTTTAGACCAGATGCGCAGCCGCCTGGCCTATGACGGCATCAGCTACGCCACCTACCGTAACCAGATCCGTAAAGAGATGCTGATTTCGGAAGTGCGTAACAACGAAGTGCGCCGCCGCGTAACCATCCTGCCTCAGGAAGTCGACGCGCTGGCAAAACAGGTGGGTAACCAGAACGATGCGAGCACAGAGCTGAACCTGAGCCACATTCTGATCCCACTGCCAGAGAACCCAACGTCCGATCAGGCTGCGGAAGCCGAAAGCCAGGCGCGTTCTATTGTTGAACAGGCGCGTAACGGCGGCGACTTTGGCAAGCTGGCAATCACCTACTCCGCTGACCAACAGGCGCTGAAAGGCGGCCAGATGGGCTGGGGCCGTATTCAGGAGCTGCCATCCATCTTTGCCCAGGCGCTGAGCACGGCGAAGAAAGGGGATATCGTCGGTCCTATCCGTTCAGGCGTGGGCTTCCACATTCTGAAGGTGAACGATCTGCGCGGTCAGAGCCAAAATATCTCCGTCACCGAAGTTCACGCTCGCCACATTCTTCTGAAACCGTCACCGATCATGACTGACGATCAGGCGCGTGTGAAGCTGGAACAGATCGCAGCTGACATTAAGAGCGGTAAAACCTCATTTGCGAAAGCAGCAAAAGAGTTCTCTCAGGATCCAGGCTCTGCTAACCAGGGCGGCGACCTGGGCTGGGCGGCTGCGGATATCTACGATCCTGCCTTCCGCGATGCGTTGATGAAGCTGAACAAAGGCCAGATCAGCGCGCCGGTCCACTCTTCATTCGGCTGGCATCTGATCGAGCTGATGGACACCCGTAACGTTGATAAAACGGATGCGGCACAGAAAGACAGAGCCTACCGTATGCTGTTTAACCGTAAGTTCTCTGAAGAAGCAGCAACCTGGATGCAGGAACAACGCGCCAGCGCTTACGTGAAAGTTTTGAGCAACTAATGAAACAGCATCGTGTTGTTATCACGCCCGGCGAACCCGCCGGGATTGGGCCTGACCTCGTTGTCCAGCTCGCCCAGCGCAGCTGGCCGGTAGAACTGGTTGTCTGCGCCGATGCAACACTGTTACAAGACCGGGCAACGCTGCTCGGTCTGCCTTTAACGCTCATCCCTTACGTTGAAGGCCAACAGCCTGCACCCCAGCAAGCCGGTACGCTCACCCTTCTTTCCATTCCCCTTCGTACGCCGGTCATCCCGGGCCAGCTCAGTACGGAAAACGGTCACTATGTCGTTGAAACTCTTGCGCGCGCCTGCGACGGTTGCCTGAAGGGCGAATTTGCCGCTCTGATCACCGGCCCCGTCCACAAAGGCGTCATCAACGAAGCGGGTATACCCTTTACCGGGCATACGGAATTCTTCGAAGAGCGCTCGCACAGCCCGAAAGTGGTGATGATGCTGGCGACGGAGGAGATGCGCGTTGCGCTGGTGACCACCCATCTGCCGATCAAAGCCATTCCTGACGCGATCACCCCTGAACTCCTGCGCGAGATCATCGGGATTTTGCATCACGATCTGCAGACAAAGTTTGGGATCCCGCAACCGCACGTGCTGGTCTGCGGCCTGAATCCGCACGCCGGTGAAGGCGGGCACATGGGCACCGAAGAGATCGACACCATCATTCCGGTACTCAACGAAATGCGGGCGAAGGGGATGAACCTCAGCGGGCCGCTGCCTGCAGATACCCTTTTCCAGCCGAAATACCTGGATAATGCCGACGCCGTGCTCGCGATGTACCACGATCAGGGCCTGCCCGTGCTAAAATACCAGGGCTTTGGCCGCGGGGTGAATATCACCCTCGGTTTACCCTTTATTCGAACGTCCGTTGACCACGGTACTGCGCTGGATCTGGCAGGCCAGGGGAAAGCGGATGTCGGCAGTTTTATTACGGCGCTTAATCTCGCCATCAAAATGATTGTTAATACTCAATGACTAATCGAGTCCATCAGGGCCACTTAGCCCGTAAACGTTTCGGGCAAAACTTCCTTAACGATCAGTTCGTGATCGAAAGCATTGTCTCGGCTATTAATCCGCAAAAGGGTCAGGCGATGGTCGAAATCGGCCCGGGCCTTGCCGCGCTGACCGAGCCGGTAGGCGAACGCCTCGACGAGCTGACCGTCATCGAACTGGACCGCGATCTGGCCGCACGCCTGCAAACGCACCCGTTCCTCGGGCCGAAGCTGACCATCTATCAGCAGGACGCCATGACCATGAACTTTGGCGAGCTGTCCGAAAAAATGGGCCAGCCGCTGCGCGTCTTCGGCAACCTGCCGTACAACATCTCCACGCCGCTCATGTTCCACCTCTTTAGCTATACTGATGCCATTGCCGACATGCACTTCATGTTGCAAAAAGAGGTTGTTAACCGTCTGGTTGCAGGCCCGAACAGTAAAGCGTATGGTCGTTTAAGCGTGATGGCACAGTATTACTGCAACGTGATCCCGGTACTCGAAGTACCGCCGTCAGCGTTCACACCACCACCGAAAGTGGATTCAGCGGTTGTGCGCCTCGTGCCGCACAAGACGAAACCGTATCCGGTTAAAGATCTGCGCGTGCTGAGCCGCATTACTACAGAAGCCTTTAACCAGCGCCGTAAAACGATCCGTAACAGCCTGAGCAATTCGTTTACCGTTGAGGTGTTAGCCGAGCTGGGGATCGACCCGGCAATGCGTGCAGAGAACATTTCCGTAGAGCAGTACTGCAAGCTGGCTAATTACATCAGCGATAATGCGCCGCCGAAGGAGAGTTAAGCCATGATTGATTCGCCCCGCGTATGTGTCCATGTACAAAGCGTCTATGTTGAATCACAGTCCTCACCGGACGAAGAACGTTTTGTTTTCGCTTACACCGTGACCATTCGCAATCTGGGGCGGATGCCCGTGCAGCTGCGCGGGCGCTACTGGCTTATCACTAACGGCAATGGCCGCGAAATTGAAGTTCAGGGCGAAGGTGTGGTTGGTGAACAGCCCCACATCGCTCCTGGCGAAGAGTACCAGTACACCAGCGGCGCGGTGATTGAAACGCCGATGGGTACCATGCAAGGCCATTATGAAATGGTCGACGTCGATGGCAATGATTTCCGCGTTGCCATTCCTGTGTTCCGTCTCGCCGTAACCACACTCATTCATTAATCTAATGTCTACATATCTGATTGGCGACGTTCACGGTTGCTACGATGAACTGATCGCATTGTTAAAACAGGTCGACTTTACGCCAGGACAGGACACGCTCTGGCTGACGGGCGATTTAGTCGCGCGTGGCCCCGGCTCCCTTGAAGTATTACGTTTCGTCAAATCGCTGGGCGACAGCGTCCGCATGGTGCTGGGCAATCACGATCTGCATCTGCTGGCGGTTTTCGCCGGGATCAGCCGCAACAAACCTAAAGATCGCCTCACCCCACTGCTGGATGCGCCGGACGCAGACGATCTGATTAACTGGCTGCGCCGTCAGCCCCTGCTGCAGATCGACGAAGAGAAAAAGCTGGTCATGGCGCATGCCGGGATCACGCCACAATGGGATCTTGAGACGGCGAAAACCTGCGCGCGTGACGTTGAGGCGGTGCTGGCGAGCGACTCGTATCCTTTCTTCCTCGATGCCATGTACGGCGATATGCCGAACCACTGGAGCGAGGATCTCAGCGGTCTGGCCCGTCTGCGCTTTATCACCAACGCGTTCACCCGCATGCGCTTCTGCTTCCCGAACGGACAGCTGGACATGTATTCCAAAGAGACGCCGGAAAGCGCGCCCGCTCCGCTGAAACCGTGGTTTGCCATTCCGGGACCGGTGACCAGCGAGTACAGCGTGGTATTTGGTCACTGGGCTGCGCTGGAAGGAAAAGGAACACCGGAAGGGATTTACGGTCTGGATACCGGATGCTGCTGGGGCGGAGAGTTAACCTGCTTACGCTGGGAAGATAAAGCTTACTTTGTGCAGCCGTCCAACCGACAGCTGGACTTAGGAGAAAGTGAGGCCGTTGCCTCCTGATACGCTATTCCCTCTCCCGGCCGGGAGAGGGAAAATCACTTAACGACGTTCCAGAATCTCGAAGCAGTAGCTGTGGGAGTTCTGTGCATCCGCGTCGTGGAATTCGCTGAATACCGATTCCCACTCGTCCGGATCGTAGTCCGGGAAATGGGTATCCCCTTCCACTTCTGCATCAATGTGGGTCAGATACAGCTTCTGCGCTTTTGGCAGGAACTGCTCGTACACGCGCCCACCGCCAATCACCATGATCTCTTCGGCATTGCCGCATGCAGCAATCGCCTCGTCTACTGATTTTACCCATTCGACGCGATCGTCAGTGCCCGGCTGGCTGCTGATAACGATATTCTTACGACCCGGCAATGGACGACCAATCGACTCCCAGGTCAGGCGGCCCATCACTACCGGCTTGTTTAACGTAGTACGTTTAAACCATGCGAGATCGGCAGGCAGGTTCCACGGCATGGCATTTTCCATACCGATAACGCGGTCCACCGCCAGCGCTGCAATCAGACTGATCATTGAAAATTTCCCGGATGCAAAAAATTGCCGCCACTATACGGAAAGCTTAATCTTTCGTCGACTGGCGGCAGGGTAAAGATAAAGAAATTTTTTAATATTGCTGGCAACTCCACTTCACGCGGAAGGTTTACTCTCGGGCTCGTCAGCCGGATCGCCGGTATGCTTGCCCTCTTCCGTGCCCTGCCAGCCATGGCGCTGGATCAGCGACAGGTGGTTACGGTCCTCGTTAATGATTTCCGTCAGCATCGCGCTGGTGCGTTTGAACACCGCCGCGCGCTCGGTGGCCGTACTGCCGGCCATCGCCGCCATCTCTTCAACCATCCCGGTATTAAAGCGGCGGAACAGGTCTGCACGCTCACGCGCTTCATACGCCCCGAGCCCCAGGTTTTCCAGCGCCACTCGGCCAGACTTCAGCGCACCTTCGAACGTTTCACGTTCAGGCGCCTCTACGCCCGCCTGCCGCAGCCGGATGTAGTGATCCACATCGCGCGCGCGGGAGATAATAGTCAGCGCCGGAAAATGCTCTTTTACCAGTTCCACCATCTGCATGCTGGTTTCCGGATCGTCAATCGCGTTAATCAACACCTCGGCTTTTGCCGCCCCGGCGGATTCCAGCAGATCGACGCGGGTCGCATCCCCGTAAAACACCTTCATGTCAAATTTACGCAGGGTATCGACATGGTCGGGATCGTGATCGAGGATGACCATTTTCACCCCGCTCGACAGCAGTAAACGACCCACGATCTGCCCGTAGCGGCCAAATCCGGCGATGATGACGCGCGGCTGCTCCTCGTCGATCTCGTCGGCCTCGCGCTCCTGCTCGCTGCCCGATTTTTCCAGGCGCGTCAGCACCACCAGCAGCACCGGCGTCGCCGCCATCGACAGTGCCACCGCCAGCGTCAGCGCCTTCGCCCACTCGGGATCGAGCACATTTGCCATCTGCGCGGCGCCAAAGACCACGAACGCAAATTCGCTTCCCTGACCCAGCAGCACGGCGAACCAGCGGCGCTGCCTGCCCGGCACGTTCAGTGGGCGAGCAATCAGCCACAGCATCACCATTTTAATGACCAGGAAGCCGACGAGCAGGATGACGATCCGCAGCGGGTGCGTCACCAGCGTGCCGAAGTCGACGGACATTCCGACGCCGATGAAAAACAGCCCCAGCAGCAGTCCTTTGAACGGCTCGATATCGCTTTCCAGCGCGTGACGGTATTCAGAGCTCGCCAGCAGAACGCCTGCGAGGAACGCCCCCATCGCCATCGACAGCCCGGCTTCCTCCAGCAGCAGACCGAAGCCAAACACCAGGAACAGCGCCACGGCGCTGAACACTTCACGCAGGCCAGAGCGGGCAACAAACCGCAGCAGCGGGCGGGTCACGTAGCGGCCAAGCAGCACCACCAGCGCCAGCGCGCCCGCCACCTTCAGCGCCGACAGCGCGAAAGCGCCCAGCGTGGTAGAGGAACCGCTGGCCGCCAGCAGCGGGATCATCGCCACCAGCGGGATAGCGGCAATGTCCTGGAACAGCAGCACCGAGAACGCGCTGCGTCCCATCTGGGAGACCGTCAGATTTCGCTCGTTCATCGCCTGCATGGCAATCGCCGTCGAGGAGAGCGCCAGCGTCATGCCGATGAGCTCTGCCACTTTCCAGTCCATACCCAACAGGATGCAGAACCCGCCCAGCAGCAGGCCGCAGGCCACCATCTGCAGCGCGCCGCCGCCAAATACCGAGGCGCGAAGCTTCCACAGCCGCTGCGGGTCGAGCTCCAGGCCAATCACAAACAGCATCAGCACCACGCCGATTTCAGCGAAATGGAGAATCGCCTCGGCATCCGTGACCAGCCGAAAGCCCCACGGCCCAATGACGCAGCCCGCAATCAGGTAGCCGAGCACCGAGCCCAGCCCCAGGCGTACCGCCACGGGTACAATCAGCGCCGCCGCGCCGAGGTAAATCAGCGCCTGTATCAGCGTATGGCTATCCATGATGCGTCTCCTGCCACTCAAGTAAGCGTTGTTTATAATGGCGAGCCTGCGCCTGCAGCGTTTCATCGTCGCAAACAAACGTGCAGTGCATCGCAAAAGGCGGGAGCCAGTTCAGACCGCAATAGAGCGCAGTCGCCTGCAGCGGCTGCGCCAGGACGTCAAAACCCGGGAAGGAGCCGATATCAAAATGGCTTTCACCGCCGCCGGTGGTGACCGCCCACATCAGGCTTTTTCCTTTTAGCGCATTGCCGTTGTGTCCGTACGCCCAGCCGTGGGAGAAGACTTTATCAATCCACAGCTTCAGGAGCGGAGGCGTGCTGTACCACTGCATGGGGTGCTGCCAGATAATCAGATCGGCACGGGAGAGCGCCTCCTGTTCGGCGGCGATATCGATATTAAAATCGGGATAAAGTTGATAGAGGGAACGTATCTCTACGTTATCAAGCGTCCTTACCTGCTCAAGCATCCGCTTATTCGCATGCGAGTGCTGCGGATAAGGATGGGCATAAATTATCAGAATCATTGATTAGCCTGTTGTTACTGCTTTCTTTTAACAAAAGAGTGTAGTCAGTAATTCAACAGGCTAATAGTGAATATTATTGACGGGCTTACGTCAGAATTCTGAATTAGTTATCCAGCTCGCCCATGGATTTCACCTGGTCACGGTTGATCTGCTCGGTTTGACCGGTTTCGGCGTTTTTATACGACACCAGACCGGTATCGTCATCTACCTGCGGTTTGCCGTCGGTGACAATGGTTTTGCCATCGGTGGTTTTTACGGCCTGATTAGACGAACAGCCCGCAACGGTGAACATTGTCGTGGCAGCCAGAACGGAAGCGATCAGTAATTTATTTTGCATGGTGTTTTCCCCTGCTCTCAGTTGAATTTCGTTATCGACCTAACCATTTTAGGCTAACTGACTGAATGCGGATGAAAAACCAGAAGGTTCTGAAGATGGGATAATGCCCGGCAACCGAACGGCACCGGGCATTTTTACTTACTTGCTAATCTGCGCGTGCATTTCCTGAACCGAAATCACCTTCTCGGTGGCATCCGCGTTCAGCGCCATGGCCGTCGCGAAACCGCCGTTCAGGGTGGTGTCGTAGTGCACTTTGTACTGCAGCGCGCTGCGGCGAATCAGCTTGGAGTCTTCAATCGCCTGGCGGCCTGCGGTGGTATTGATGATGTAGGTGTATTCGCCATTCTTGATACGGTCCTGAATGTGCGGACGACCTTCATGCACCTTGTTCACCAGACGCGGGTTGATGCCGGCTTCGCCCAGCACAATCGCCGTACCGTGGGTTGCGTCCAGCTCGAAGCCCTGTTTCAGCAGCTTGGCGGCCAGGTCAACCACGCGCTCTTTGTCGCCTTCGCGAACGGAGAGCAGCGCACGGCCTGATTTTCTCATGGTGGAGCTACTGCCCAGCTGCGCCTTCGCGAACGCTTCGGCGAAGGTGCGGCCCACGCCCATCACTTCCCCGGTAGAGCGCATTTCTGGCCCTAACAGCGGGTCAACGCCCGGGAATTTGTTGAACGGCAGCACCACTTCTTTCACCGAGTAGTACGGTGGAATGATCTCTTTGGTCACGCCCTGCTGCGCCAGCGTCTGGCCCGCCATCACGCGCGCCGCCACTTTCGCCAGCGGTACGCCGGTGGCTTTGGAGACGAACGGTACGGTACGTGCCGCACGCGGGTTCACTTCAATCAGGTAGACTTCGTTGTCTTTCACCGCGAACTGGACGTTCATCAGGCCGCGAACCTGCAGCTCGAAGGCCAACTTCTGCACCTGCTGGCGCATCACGTCCTGAATCTCCTGGCTCAGCGTGTACGCCGGCAGAGAACAGGCGGAGTCGCCGGAGTGCACGCCAGCCTGCTCGATGTGCTCCATGATGCCGCCAATCAGCACCATTTCGCCGTCGCAGATGGCGTCCACATCCACTTCTACCGCGTCGTCGAGGAAGCGGTCGAGCAGCACTGGCGCATCGTTAGAGACGCTCACAGCGGTCTGGAAGTAGCGACGCAGGTCGGCTTCGTCATACACGATTTCCATCGCGCGGCCACCCAGCACGTACGAAGGACGCACCACCAGCGGGTAGCCAATTTCTTTCGCCTTCTCAACGGCCTGTTCGATAGCGGTCACGGTGGCGTTCGCCGGCTGTTTCAGCTTCAGACGGTCAACCGCCTGCTGGAAACGCTCGCGGTCTTCCGCACGGTCAATCGCGTCCGGGCTGGTGCCGATAACCGGCACGCCTGCTGCTTCCAGCGCGCGCGCCAGCTTCAGCGGGGTCTGGCCGCCGTACTGCACGATAACGCCTTTTGGCTTCTCGATGCGCACGATTTCCAGCACGTCTTCCAGGGTAACCGGCTCGAAGTAGAGGCGGTCAGAGGTGTCGTAGTCGGTAGAGACGGTTTCCGGGTTACAGTTGACCATGATGGTCTCGTAACCGTCTTCGCGCAGCGCCAGCGAGGCGTGTACGCAGCAGTAGTCGAACTCGATGCCCTGGCCGATACGGTTTGGACCGCCGCCCAGCACCATAATCTTGTCGCGGTCGACGGACGGGTTCGCTTCGCACTCGTCTTCATAGGTGGAGTACATGTAGGCGGTGTCGGTTGAGAACTCTGCCGCACAGGTGTCCACGCGCTTGTAGACCGGGTGCAGGTCATACTGGTCGCGCAGCTTGCGGATTTCCGCTTCACGCACGCCCGCCAGCTTAGCCAGACGCGCGTCGGCGAAGCCTTTACGCTTCAGCACGCGCAGGAAATCAGCGTCCAGGCCGGTGATGCCCAGCTCCGCGACCTGCTCTTCCAGACGCACCAGCTCTTCAATCTGCACCAGGAACCAGCGGTCGATGTTGGTCAGGTTGAACACGCCGTCGACGGACAGGCCCGCACGGAAGGCATCGGCGATGTACCAGATACGCTCTGCGCCAGCGTCTTTCAGCTCGCGGCGAATTTTGGTCAGTGCTTCCGGGTCGTCCAGGCTCACTTTCGGGTCGAAGCCGGTCGCGCCCACTTCGAGGCCGCGCAGCGCTTTCTGCAGGGATTCCTGCTGCGTGCGGCCAATCGCCATCACTTCACCGACAGATTTCATCTGGGTGGTCAGACGGTCGTTCGCGCCTGCGAACTTCTCGAAGTTGAAGCGTGGAATTTTGGTGACAACGTAGTCGATGGACGGCTCGAAGGACGCAGGCGTGCGGCCACCGGTGATGTCGTTCATCAGCTCGTCGAGGGTGTAACCCACCGCCAGCTTCGCCGCCACTTTCGCAATCGGGAAGCCGGTCGCTTTAGAGGCCAGCGCGGAGGAACGGGACACGCGCGGGTTCATTTCGATAACAATCAGACGGCCGGTTTTCGGGTTCACGGAGAACTGCACGTTAGAACCGCCGGTTTCCACGCCGATTTCACGCAGTACCGCCATCGAGGCGTTACGCATGATTTGATACTCTTTGTCGGTCAGGGTCTGGGCTGGCGCAACTGTGATGGAGTCGCCGGTGTGGATACCCATCGCATCGAAGTTTTCGATGGAGCAGACGATGATGCAGTTGTCGTTTTTATCACGCACCACTTCCATCTCGTACTCTTTCCAGCCAATCAGCGATTCATCAATCAGCAGCTCTTTGGTTGGGGAGAGATCCAGACCGCGCTCGCAAATCTCTTCGAACTCTTCGCGGTTGTAGGCGATACCGCCGCCGGTGCCGCCCATGGTGAACGATGGGCGGATGATGCACGGATAGCCCACGTCAGCCGCGACGGCCAGCGCTTCTTCCATATTGTGTGCGATACCGGAACGCGCGGTGTCGAGGCCGATTTTCTTCATCGCCACGTCGAAGCGGCGACGGTCTTCTGCTTTATCAATCGCGTCGGCGGTCGCACCAATCATGGTCACGCCGAACTCTTCCAGCACGCCCTGACGCTCCAGCTCCAGCGCACAGTTCAGCGCCGTCTGGCCGCCCATGGTTGGCAGCACCGCGTCCGGACGCTCTTTCTCGATGATTTTACGCACCACCTCCCAGTGAATCGGCTCGATGTAGGTTGCATCGGCCATTTCCGGGTCGGTCATGATGGTGGCCGGGTTAGAGTTTACCAGGATTACGCGGTAACCCTCTTCGCGCAGGGCTTTACACGCCTGCGCGCCGGAGTAGTCGAATTCGCAGGCCTGGCCGATCACGATCGGGCCAGCGCCAAGGATCAGGATGCTTTTTATGTCTGTACGTTTTGGCATTGTCTTCTCGGCTCCTGATTATTTAGCGGTCTTACGGTATTGCTCGATAAGTTCGATGAAGTGATCGAACAGCGGCGCGGCGTCGTGCGGGCCCGGGCTCGCTTCCGGGTGGCCCTGGAAGCTGAACGCAGGCTTATCGGTGCGATGAATCCCCTGCAGGGTGCCATCGAACAGCGACTTATGGGTCACGCGCAGGTTAGCCGGCATTGAGGCTTCATCGACGGCGAAGCCGTGGTTCTGCGCGGTGATCATCACCGTGTTGTTATCGATATCTTTTACCGGGTGGTTACCACCGTGGTGGCCGAACTTCATCTTAACGGTGTTTGCACCGCTCGCCAGCGCCAGCAGCTGATGGCCGAGGCAGATGCCGAATACCGGGATGTCGGTTTCCAGGAAGGACTTGATGGCGGCGATTGCGTAATCACACGGCGCCGGGTCACCAGGGCCGTTGGACAGGAAAATACCGTCCGGATTCATCTTCAGCACGTCTTCGGCGGACGTTTGTGCCGGCACCACCGTCAGGCGGCAGCCGCGGTCAACCAGCATACGCAGGATGTTGCGCTTGGCGCCGAAATCGTAGGCCACCACGTGGAACGGCAGCTCGCTCTCTTTTTTCGCTTCCGGCAGGTCGCCTTCCAGCGTCCAGCTACCCTGAGTCCAGCTATAGGCTTCAGCAGTAGTCACTTCTTTCGCCAGGTCCATGCCGTTCAGGCCCGGGAAGGCTTTCGCTTTTTCCAGCGCCAGCGTCGCATCGAGGTTATCACCCGCGATGATGCAGCCGTTCTGTGCACCCTTCTCGCGCAGCAGACGCGTTAATTTACGGGTATCGATATCGGCAATCGCCACGATGTTATGGCGCTTCAGGTAAGAAGAGAGGTCTTCGGTATTGCGGAAGTTGCTGGCAATCAGCGGCAGGTCGCGGATGACCAGGCCTTGCGCATGTACCTGAGAGGATTCTTCGTCAGCCGCGTTGGTGCCGACATTGCCGATATGAGGGTAAGTAAGAGTAACGATTTGGCGAGAATAGGAAGGATCAGTGAGGATTTCTTGATAACCGGTCATTGAAGTATTGAAAACGACTTCCCCAACCGCCGAACCCGTTGCCCCTATGGCCCGACCGATAAACTGGGTTCCGTCTTCCAGAACCAATAGCGCTGACTTAATCAAAACACCCTCCAGAGAATATTCACTCACTTTATTTGCATATTAATTCATAACCATGTCATGGATCAATGCAAATGTGTTGCCAGCGGATTTTTGGCAAACGGCGGCATTCTGGAGATTTGGTGGGTAAAAGTCAACTTAAAACGGATATTTTGCTTAGCCTTTTGCAAGCCTGGCGAGCGGAACAGAGCTTAAGCGACAAAAAGATCAGGTAAATCACCGCAGAAAACGCTTGCGCGCCGGGTTTAATAAAAAATGTCGTGTTGGAGCATGAAAAAGTAGACCGGATGGTCAAAATTTACATTTCAGTAACGTTAAAACGCTATAAGAGATATATTTTTAGAACATTAAGCAAAAGTACGCGATGAAACAGATAAAATAAAAGGGCAATAAAATATTGCCCTATGCAATCAAACAATTACGACTGCAATAACCACATCACGATGGGTAATAATGCTTACAAATTGTTGAGATCGAGCACATCTCGCATATCAAAAAGACCATCTTTCTTACTTTTAAGCCACAAAGCGGAACGTACGGCGCCGTTGGCGAACGTCATACGGCTTGAGGCTTTATGCGTAATTTCGACACGTTCGCCAATATCGGCGAACATCGCCGTGTGTTCGCCGACGATGTCGCCCGCGCGCACGGTTGCAAAGCCAATGGTGCCAGGCACGCGTTCGCCGGTGTAACCTTCGCGGGTATAGACCGCGCAGTCTTTTAAATCTTTATCTAGTGCATGCGCAATCGCTTCGCCCATCGCCAGCGCCGTGCCAGATGGCGCATCAACCTTGTAACGGTGGTGAGCTTCTACAATCTCGATATCGGTATAATTGCCCATCACCTTCGCGGCCTTCTCCAGCAGCTTCAGCATGACGTTAACGCCGACGCTGAAGTTTGCGGCGAAGACAATCGCAATCTCTTTGGATGCATCCTGGATAGCCTGCTTGCCCGCATCGTCAAAACCGGTGGTGCCGATCACCATCCCTTTGCCGTGCTGATGGCAAAATGCCAGATGCGCGAGCGTCCCTTCCGGGCGGGTAAAATCGATGAAGACATCGAAATCCTCTTTAACCGCCTCCAGGCTGCTTTGCACGGTAACGCCCGTGTGGCCTGCGCCCGCCAGCTCACCGGCATCGGTCCCCAGAAGCGACGAACCTTCACGCTCCAGTGCCGCGCCAAGCGCGACGCCATCCATCTGAAGTGCCGCCTGAATCAGCTGACGGCCCATACGTCCACCCGCGCCCGCAATGGCGACACGGATCTGTGCATCATGCATAGTTATTCTCTTACGTTAAAATGATGTAAACCGTTTTCAGATTAACCAGCCTTGCTCTCTGCTGCCAACTGAAAACACCGATAATTAGAATTTAACGTGAAACCGACATAAATATCAGTAAAAGACATGACGATCGGCAAAAACCGCAAGACTCTCATCACCCGCACCGGCGGCAGAAAGATGCGTTTTGCCGATCCGATGGGTGCGCAAGAATCTGTCACTCCCGCAGAAAGGAATCGATGATATCGTCGCGTTACTCGAAAGTCTGAACGGGGTGTATACGCCTTACAGGCGGTGGAAATCGTTTTGTCTGGGATGATACGGGCGTAAAAAATGGGAGCCGGAGGCTCCCATTTGGTTCATTGTCTAGCTTTGAGCTGACTTTGTAGTTTATATAACCATCAACAGCTGTAAGGTTATAATGATTTTAAACATATAATGCCGAAGCTCATGCTACTACCAGAATAGAGACCACCATCATTTTTCGAGACTAAGTAGTATTCTGCACCACCATCAGGTGTAGTAGTCCAGGTGTAGGTATTAATTCCCCATACACTTGTGTTCCCCCCGTTCCCCCACTCTGTCCATAGCAATCCATTACCTGCAATACGTGAGGCTGTAGTGGTGGTGTTTACAGCATTTGTCAGTTCATTAGATGAAGGCAGTTTATATCCACCGCCCAGTTCAGAACATGCGCTCACTGCTTGCTGATGGGTACCATTTGCAGGTGTACCTCCTTTAAACCATTTTTCTAACTGGAATTTATACTCATACGGGACTCCACCATTTTTTGGCGTAGCGGTAATCGTCACTTCATCCGAAGTCCCTTCACCCGTAAAGGTCACCGTACCGGTACTGCTCACGGAGACCCAGTCACTGTTATCCGACCAGGTATAATCCGCGTTGTTCGCCGCATCGCCTTTAAGGGCAATCTGGAACGTAGCCCCGTCATAGCCCGATTTCGGGAAGCCGGCGTCGACCGCAAAGTCAGCGCCGTTAACCGCAACTTTGGTGGTGGACGGCATCGGTGCCGGTGGCGGTGTGGTAAAGGTCAGATCCAGACTGCCGCCAGTATCGCTGGCGTTAGATGACGATTTCGCTGTAACGGTGATAATTTCTCCCGTGGTATCCGTCATATTCAGCTTCACCTGGCCATTTGCATCTGTGGCAACGGTTTTGGTCACGGTGGTATCCCCCAGTTTCGCCGCACCGGTGGTGGTAAACACCACGTTCTCATTCGGCACCGGGTTACCCTTCGCATCCTTCACGGTGGCGGTCAGCGCGATAACAGATTCGTTGTCAGCTAACTGCTCCGTCACATCCGATGTCAGCGTGGTGACCGCCGTCGTCACGTCCGCCTTGAAGTTCACCGTGGCGGTCTGGCTGGCCGTACCAAGCGTGGCGGTTACCGTATAGGCGCCAGATTTCTCGCTGGTCAGGTTGGTTTTCGCCAGGCCGTACGCGTCGGTGGTGGCAGAAGCGGTGACGACCGTCGCCCCGGTGGTGACGCTGAACGCAACCACCACACCCGGCACCAGGTTGCCGTTGGCATCGGTGACTTTCGCCTGTACGGCATCCGTCGCCGTGCCGTTCGCCGCCGCGTTGTCGGTGGTGACCGTCAGGTTACCCGTCGCAATGGTCGCCGTACTGCTGTCCGCCACAAAGGTGGTGTCGACAGACTTGCTGTTGCCGTTAACGGTGGCCGTCACCGCGGCAATACCGGACTTGGTGTTCTTCAGCGTCGTTGTTGCCACACCATCGGCATCCGTGGTGGCGGAGGCGGTGGTGATTTTCGCGCTGTTGGTGGCGGTAAAGGTCACCGTCATGTCTTTCAACGGGTTACCTTTGGCGTCCGTGACAATCGCTTTCACCGCGTTGGTGTCGCTGTCATTGGCGATGGCGTTGTCGGTGGTCACCGTCAGGTTGCCGTCGCTGATGGTCGCCGTACTGCTGTCGGCCACAAAGGTGGTGTCCACAGACTTGCTGTTACCGTTGACGGTCGCCGTCACGCTGGTGGTTCCGGCTTTGGTATTGGTCAGCGTCGTCGTTGCCACACCGCTGGCATCCGTGGTGGCGGAGGCGGTGGTGATGGTGGCGCCGTTGGTGGCGGTAAAGGCTACAGTGGCATCTTTCACCAGGTTACCGTTGGCATCCGTCACGATGGCTTTCACCGCGTTGGTGGCCGTGCCGTTGGCTTTCGCATTGTCGGTGGTCACCGTCAGGTTGCCGTCGCTGATGGTCGCGGTACTGCTGTCCGCCACAAAGGTGGTGTCAACCGTCTGGCTGGCACCGTTGACGGTGGCCGTCACTTTGCTCACACCGGATTTGGTGTTGGTCAGCGTGGTGGTGGCGATACCGTCCGCATCGGTGGTGACCGATTCCGTAACGATGGTCGCTCCGTTAGTGGCGGTAAAGGTCACTGCCACACCGGAAACCAGGTTGCCGTTGGCATCGGTGACAATCGCTTTCACCGCGTCGGTGGCGCTGCCGTTGGCTTTCGCGTTATCAGTGGTCACCGTCAGGTTACCGGAACTGATGGTCGCCGTACTGCTGTCGGCCACAAAGGTGGTGTCCACGGTCTGGCTGTTGCCGTTGACGGTGGCCGTCACTTTGCTCACGCCGGATTTGGTGTTGGTCAGCGTCGTGGTTGCCACACCGCTGGCATCCGTGGTCGCGGATGCGGTGGTGACAATGGCGCCGTTGGTGGCGGTAAAGGTCACTGCCACACCGGAAACCAGGTTACCGTTGGCGTCCGTCACGATGGCTTTCACCGCGTCGGTGGCGCTGCCGTTGGCTTTCGCGTTGTCAGTGGTCACCGTCAGGCTGCCGTCGGCAAGCGTTGCCGTACTGCTGTCGGCCACAAAGGTGGTGTCCACAGTCTGGCTGTTGCCGTTGACGGTGGCCGTCACTTTGCTCACGCCGGATTTGGTGTTGGTGAGCGTCGTCGTTGCCACACCGCTGGCATCCGTGGTGGCGGAAGCGGTGGTGATGGTAGCCCCGTTGGTGGCGGTAAAGGTCACCGTCGCGTCTTTCACCAGGTTACCGTTGGCGTCCGTCACGATAGCTTTCACCGCGTCGGTGGCCGTACCGTTGGCTTTCGCGTTGTCAGTGGTCACCGTCAGGCTGCCGTCGGCAAGCGTTGCCGTACTGCTGTCGGCCACAAAGGTGGTGTCCACGGTCTGGCTGGCACCGTTCACGGTTGCCGTCACTTTGCTCACACCGGATTTGGTGTTGGTCAGCGTGGTGGTGGCAATACCGTCCGCATCGGTGGTAGCTGAGGCGGTGGTAATGGTGGCCCCGTTGGTGGCGGTAAAGGTCACTACCGCGTCTTTCACCGGGTTGCCGTTAGCATCGGTGACAATCGCTTTCACCGCATCAGTAGCCGTGCCGTCCGCTTTCGCGTTATCGGTGGTCACCGTCAGGTTACCGGAACTGATGGTCGCCGTACTGCTGTCCGCCACAAAAGTGGTGTCCACAGACTGGCTGTTGCCGTTCACTTTCGCGGTCACCGCAGAAACACCGGCTTTGGTGTTCTTCAGCGTGGTGGTGGCGATACCGTCGGCGTCGGTGGTCGCAGACTCCGTGGTAATCACTGCGCCGTTGGTGGCCGTGAAGGTCACTACCGCGTCTTTCACCGGGTTGCCGTTAGCATCGGTGACAATCGCTTTCACCGCGTTGGTGGCGCTGCCGTTGGCTTTCGCATTATCGGTGGTCACCGTCAGGTTACCGGCGCTGATGGTTGCCGTGCCGCCGTCGGCCACAAAGGTGGTATCGACAGTCTGGCTGTTGCCGTTCACCGTGGCGGTCACTTTCGCCGTGCCGGCCGTGGTGTTGCTGAGCGTGGTGGTGGCGATACCGTCAACGTCCGTGGTGGCGGAGGCGGTAATCACCGTGGCGCCGTTGGTGGCGGTAAAGGTCACCGTCACGTCTTTCACCAGGTTACCTTTCGCGTCAGTGACAATCGCTTTCACCGCGTTGGTGTCGGACCCGTCCGCTTTCGCGCCGTCGGTGGTCACCGTCAGGTTACCGGAACTGATGGTTGCCGTGCTGCTGTCCGCCAGGAAGGTGGTGTCCACCGTCTGGCTGGCACCGTTGACGGTAGCCGTCACTTTGGCAATACCGGATTTGCTGTTGGTCAGCGTGGTGGTGGCGATACCGTCCGTATCCGTGGTCGCGGACGCGGTGGTTACCGTCGCGCCGTTGGTGGCGGTAAAGGTCACTGCCACACCGGAAACCAGGTTACCGTTGGCATCCGTCACAATCGCTTTCACCGCGTCGGTGTCCGAGCCGTCCGCTTTCGCGTTGTCGGTGGTCACCGTCAGGTTACCGTCGCTGATGGTCGCCGTGCTGCTGTCGGCCACAAAGGTGGTGTCTACAGACTGGCTGTTGCCGTTGATGCTGGCGGTGACTTTCGCCACACCGGATTTGGTGTTCGTCAGGGTGGTGGTGGCGATACCGTCCGCATCCGTGGTGGCGGACGCGGTGGTCACCGTCGCACCGTTGGTGGCGGTAAAGGTCACTGCCACGCCGGAAACCAGGTTGCCGTTAACATCGGTGACAATCGCTTTCACCGCGTTGGTGGCCGTGCCGTTGGCTTTCGCGTTATCAGTGGTCACCGTCAGGTTACCGTCACTGATGGTTGCCGTGCCGCTGTCCGCCACAAAGGTGGTGTCCACGGTCTGGCTGGCACCGTTGACGCTGGCCGTCACTTTCGCCACACCGGCTTTGGTGTTGCTCAGCGTGGTGGTGGCGATACCGTTAACGTCCGTGGTGGCAGAGGCCGTGGTGATAGTAGCCCCGTTAGTGGCGGTAAAGGTCACCGTCGCGTCTTTCACCAGGTTGCCTTTCGCGTCGGTGACAATCGCTTTCACCGCGTTGGTGGCCGAGCCGTCCGCTTTCGCGTTATCGGTGGTCACCGTCAGGTTACCGGAACTGATACCCGCCGTGCTGCTGTCGGCCAGGAAGGTGGTGTCTACCGACTGGCTGTTGTCGTTGACCGTGGCGGTCACGCTGGTAATCCCGGATTTGCTGTTGGTCAGCGTCGTCGTTGCCACACCGTCAGCGTCCGTGGTGGCGGAGGCGGTAATCACCGTTGCGCCGTTGGAGGCAGAGAAGCTCACGCTCTGTCCGGCGAGAACGTTGCCGTTCGCATCCGTGACAATCGCTTTCACCGCGTTGGTGGCGCTGCCGTCCGCTTTTGCGTTGTCGGTGGTCACCGTCAGGTTACCGGCAGAAATCGTCGCCGTGCTGTCGTCCGCGACAAAATGCGCGTCCAGCGACTGGCTGCTGCCGCCCGTGGCATTGCTGACGCTGGCGGTTACCGCAGAGATTCCGGCTTTCGTGCTGGTCAGCGTGGTAGTGGCGACCCCGCTCTGGTCGGTGGTGGCCTTCGCGCTGGCAACGTTCGCCTCGTTGGTGGCGCTGAAGCTGACCACCACGCCGGCAAGCGGCAGGCCGTTCGCGTCTTTTACGGTCGCCTTCACCGCGTTGGTGGCGCTGCCGTTGGCTTTCGCGTTATCCGTGGTGAGGACAAAATCGCCCGCACCAATGGTGGCGCTGCTGTCATCCTGGGCGAAGTGGGTGTCGACCGATTTGTCGGTACCGTTCACCGCGGCTTTCACCGGAACCACGCCCGACATGGTGCTGGTCAGGTCGGTGCCTGCGATACCGTTTTCATCCGTGACCGCAGACGCCGTCACCATAGTGGCCCCGCTGACGGTGCTGGAGAAGCTCACCGTGGTGCCCGAAACGGTGTTGCCGTTTTTGTCCGTGACTTTCGCCTGAACGTGGTTGGTGTCGCTGTTGTTCGCTTTACCGTTGTCGCGGGTAACGGTGAGGTTGCCGTCGGCAATCACCGCGCTGCCGCTGTCGGCGACAAAGCTGACAGGGACGCTGCGGGCTGAACCGTTCACCGTGGCGGTCACGTTTGATTTGCCCGCGTGGATGTTAGTCAGGTTGGTTGTCGCCAGACCGTTTGCGTCGGTGACCGCCGAGGCCGTCATCACCCGCGTCTCGTTGTCTGCGGTAAACTCAACTTTCACCCCGGCGACCGCGTGGTGCGCGCTGTCGGTGACTTTCGCCTGCACCGTGTCGGTGGCCTCGCCGTTGGCGGCCGCTCCGTCCACGGTGACAATCAGGTCCCCGTCACTGATGGTCGCATCCGGCTCGCTGACGCGAATTTCCGTGGTTTCACGGTTTGACTTGTTGTGCTGCGGATCGTAGGCCACCGCGCTGATGTGGTACACATTGCTGCCGGTGGTCTGATACGGCGGGAAGGTGATCTCCAGCGTCTGCTTGTTGACGGCGACGGCACTGCCCTTCGCCGCAAGGATTTCGCTGTAGTCCCATTCAATATGATCGACACCGTATTTGGCCTTGACGGTGGCGCTGATGTTACCTTTGTCACTGGCTTTGCCTTCGAGAAGCGCCGGCAGGGTCAGGTGGATCAGATCCTGTTTTTTATACTCAAGGACGATTTCGTTGTTACGATCGACCAGATCAAGACGGCTGCCTGCCAGCGTGCGGCGTGCGGCCACCAGCGAATCGTCGATCTGCTGGTTCCACGGCAGACCGAGCTCGTAGTTAAATTCGAGATTAAAGCTGGTGTCATTCTGCCCGCTCTGCCCCTGGCGGTGGTCAACACCCACCGTCACCAGCGGCACCGGCGTATAGTTCAGACCCAGGGTGACCGCTTTCGGATCGCTGGAACGGTCGTCCTTGCTGAACAGGGCGACCTCATCACCGCGATACTGCTCGTACACCAGTTTGCCGCCGAGCTGCGGATAAGCCGGCAGCCAGCCTTCGGCGCGGATGTCGAAACCGTCAGCCGGGCGTTCATCGTAATCGGCGAAGTCGCGGGACTGGTGCCAGTCCGTCAGGCCGGTGTAGCTGTTGGCGCCGAGTTTCAGGTAATCGGTCCAGGCTTCCAGACCCACGCCCAGGCGGCGGTTATTACCCGTCACGTCGTCATCATAGAAGCTGTTGATGCCGTACATCCAGTTGCCGTGGAAGGTACGGAAACCGAGGCCGGCATTGAGGGTGTTACGGGAATCCTTGTTCCGGTAACCAAGCTGCGTGAACAGCAGGTTATCCTGCTGATCATAGAGCGGCAGCAGGACGTCGAGCGATGAGCCGTCGAGGGTGAAATCATCGTCCAGGTTCAGCTTCGCTTTCGCGGTGCCGAACTGACCGAGCCACTGCTCAACGGTGGAGACCGTCGCACCGGTGGCCATGCTTTTGGCCATCGAGGCTGCCTGATCGGCAGGATGGTCTGAAGAGAGAGTGTTGCCGAGCGAGGAGGCCCGGTTTGCCCAGAAGGCGTCAGCACCCTCAGGGGTATATCCGGCAGTATCTTTTTTGGTGGTGTTATTTACCGGAACATCGATTTCATCACCTTCTCCGAGTTTCTCGAAAGGCTTACTAAAGGTTCTGAAGACGTTAAGTTTTTTCAGCGCATCGACGCTGAGAGAATAACGCGCGGCAACAACGGAGACCGTTTCGCCTTTTTTCAGAATATAAGGTGTGGTGGTTATTTCTGCGAGCGTTTGCGGCTTATTCTGCGCGAGCGCAATAACCGGCACGAAGGTCGGTAAGGCGATGCTGAATAATTGCGAAAACAGGCAAACCGTCGCAGACAGTTTACTGAGTTTAGGATTCATTTTGACCCCGTGGATGATGGCGATTTAACAACTTTTTTTCCTTTAAAAGTGTAAAAACATAAAAACAACCAATAGCCTTTGCTTCAGTCAGAGAACCCCCTGTCCGATATCAAACAGATGAAGCAAAATCCAAAGAGTGATTTTATATGCGCGGAGGATTATGAATTTAACGCATAAAAAGACAAATAAATAAAAGTATCAAACTGGACTTCATAAAAAGCCCAATCAAAACAAAATAATAAAACCAGACCAGCACAAACAAAGGCAATGTCAATCTGGACTTAAAACCGCCTTGATTTATTTTTAAAGGCAGGCGTGATTTATATCTAAAATATAATCATCAGGATATATACATAATATATATAGGATAGTTTATGTGGAGATTGATTGTGTAGGGAGCCGTCATCAGACGCTAATCGTGCTGAATTCATTTGGGGATTTTAAGAAATGGTCTCTGCGATTTTTTGATTTGGGCCTGTTTGCGGAGGGAGAAATTAATGCTTTGTTAAGCGAAGGTAAACCGGATTTGTATTCCTGTATTCCACTGGTACTGGATTGAAATACGAACGCGTTCTGTTTCGATGCCGGCTCCGTTCAGGTCTGGTGTAATAAGCTGAGATCTATATAGATACGTCCAGGCAGCTAAAAGTCTATCCCACCACTCACGCCAAAACAGACGGAGGAAGACAGGCGAACCATCGGCCATGGCACCTGAGCGCAAGCTGAATGGAGTTATTCCATTAGCAAAACGGGGAGCAAGGCTCCCCGTTTTCTCAATCGATTTGCTGGATATCCACTCGCAGTTCTTTCGGGACTTCGAAAACGATGTTCTCTTCACGCCCTTCCAGCGGAATAGCCTCGCCACCGCCCAGCTCCTGCAGACGGGTAATCACGTTTTGCACCAGAATATCCGGCGCGGAAGCGCCAGCGGTGACGCCTACACATTTCGCCTCTTTCACCCACGCTTCCTGAATGTCCGTCGCATCGTCAATCAGAAACGCCGCTTTCCCCATACGCTGCGCCAGTTCGGCCAGACGGTTGGAGTTAGACGAGTTTTTGGAGCCGACCACCAGCACCACATCCGCCTGTTCAGCCAGCGCGCGCACCGCTTCCTGACGGTTAGTGGTCGCGTAGCAGATATCATCCTTACGCGGGCCGACGATTTTCGGGAAGCGCTGACGCAGCGCGTCAATCACGTCTGAGGTATCGTCTACGGAGAGCGTCGTCTGGGTCATAAACGACAGACGGGCCTCATTTTTAACGTTCAGCGTAAAGACATCTTCAGGCGACTCAACCAGATACATCCCCCCTTCCGGGTTGCTGTACTGCCCCATGGTGCCTTCGACTTCCGGATGACCGGCATGGCCAATCAGAATCGACTCTTCACCACGACGGCTGGCGCGCGCCACTTCCATATGCACTTTTGTCACCAGCGGACAGGTGGCATCGAAGACGGTCAGGTCGCGGCTTTTCGCTTCGTTACGTACCGCCTGCGAGACGCCGTGCGCGGAGAAGATCAGGATCGCCCCGTCCGGCACTTCGCTGATCTGCTCGATAAAGATGGCGCCGCGCTCGCGCAGGCTGTCGACCACGTAGCGGTTGTGCACCACTTCGTGACGCACATAAATCGGCGCGCCGTAAATCTCCAGCGCGTTTTCAACAATGCTGATAGCGCGGTCTACACCGGCGCAGAAGCCGCGCGGGTTAGCCAACAGGATCTGCATTTCAGGCCTCCAGTGCAGGATCGATTTCCAGCACTTCAACATCAAAATGAACGGTACGCCCGGCAAGCGGATGGTTGAAGTCAACGGTAATGGAGTCGCCGTTGATTTCGCGGATCACGCCAGGCATTTCGCTGCCGTCCATAGCGGTAAAGAGCATAATCGCGCCAATTTCCGGTTCACCCGCGTCCATAAACTCGCGGCGCGAGAAATACTGGATCAGGTCCGGACTCGGCACGCCAAACGCGGCATCCGGCTCCAGCGAAAAGGCTTTTTTCTCTCCCTCTTTCAGGCCCAGAAGCTGCTGCTCAAGACCTTCAGACAGGGAGGTATCGCCAAGACGAAACAGGGCCGGTTTGCCGTTATTGCGGGTGGATTCGGCCGTGGAGCCGTCATCCAGCTTCAGCGTGAAGTGAACGAGAACCGCGCTGTTGCTCTGTACGGATTTAGACATGCAAATTGCTCGCTTGTTTTGCCCGGTGGCGTTACACCACCGGGCGAGTGTGTTACGCCTGCTCTTTCGCGGCGGGTTTAGGCAGGAAGCCTTCCAGCACGATTAACGCGGCGCCAACGCAAATTGCGGTGTCGGCCAGGTTAAAGGTCGCGAAGTGCCAGTCGCCGACGTAGAAGTCGATCATATCGACCACAAAGCCGTGCCACAGGCGGTCAAACAGGTTGCACAGCGCGCCGCCAATGATCAGCGCGTAGGCGATGTTATTCAGCTTTTGCGTCGCCTTCGAGCGGTACATCAGCACCGCGAGGATCACGCAGATACCGAGAGCGATACCCGCAAAGAACCAGCGCTGCCAGCCACCGCTGTCGGCAAGGAAACTAAACGCTGCGCCGTAGTTACGCGCGTAGTGCAGGTTAAGCGACGGGAACAGCGGAACCGTCTCCCCCAGAGCAAAGTTCTGGAGGATCAGGAACTTGCTGCCCAGATCGATAATCAGCACCACCACAACCAGCCACAGCCAGCGCAGTCCTGTTGAACAGAGAGTTTTACTCATCAGGCAAACTTACGTTTTTCGCCGTCACCGGCGACGTTGCTTACACAGCGTCCGCAGATGTCTGCGTGTTCCGCCACCTGGCCGACATCGGTGGTGTAATGCCAGCAACGCGGGCATTTTTCACCGTCGGCTTTGCTCAGCGCGACTTTCAGTCCTTTGAGCAGCTCGCTCTGCTGAGCATCAGCAGAAGCCTCGGCATAATCCGCAACTTTCGCACCGGAGGTCAACAGGACAAATCGTAATTCATCGCCCAGCGCCGTCAGCTTCGCCGCCAGCTCCGGTTCGGCATACAGCGTAACTGCTGCTTCAAGGGAGCCGCCGACTTTCTTGTCCGCGCGCGCCTGCTCGATCACTTTGTTCACTTCGCCACGCACTTTCAGCAGCTCGTCCCAGAAGGCATCGTTCATTGCTTCGGTGCTGGAGAGATCGAACAGCCCCTCGTACCACTCGCCCGTGAACACATACTTCTCACGGTCGCCCGGCAGGTAGCCCCAGATTTCGTCCGCGGTGAAGGACATGATCGGCGCCATCCAGCGAACCAGCGCTTCTGCGATGTGGAACAGCGCGGTCTGGCAGCTACGACGCGCCACGCTGTCCGCCTTCGCGGTGTACTGGCGGTCTTTGATGATGTCGAGGTAGAACGAGCCCATCTCGATGGAGCAGAAGCGCATCAGGCGCTGCACCACTTCGTGGAAGTCGTAAGACTCATAGGCTTTCAGGATATCTTCCTGCGCCGCTTTCGCGCAGCCTACCGCCCAGCGATCCAGCACCACCATCTCTTCCGGTTTCACCATGTCTTTTGCCGGATCGAACCCGTTCAGGTTCGCCAGCAGGAAGCGCGCGGTGTTACGGATACGACGATAGCTGTCGGCAGCACGCTTCAGGATCTCGTCAGAAACCGCCATTTCGCCGGTGTAATCGGTAGAGGCCACCCACAGACGCAGAATGTCTGCGCCCAGCTTGTTCATCACATCCTGCGGAGAAACGGTGTTACCGATAGATTTGGACATCTTGCGGCCCTGACCATCCACGGTGAAGCCGTGAGTCAGTACCTGACGGTAAGGCGCTTTACCCTTCATGGCGGTGGAGATCATCAGAGATGACATGAACCAGCCGCGGTGTTGGTCCGACCCTTCCAGATACATATCGGCAGCGTGACCGGCAAATTCCGGACGCACGTCAACCACGGAGGAGTGAGTAGACCCGGAGTCGAACCACACGTCCAGGGTATCCGGCACTTTCTCGTAGTTGTCTGCGTCAGCGCCCAGGATGTCGCGGGCGTCGAGATCCCACCACGCCTGAATGCCGTCAACTTCGACGCGCTTCGCCACTTCTTCCATCAGTTCCAGGGTGTTCGGGTGCAGCTCCTGCGTCTCTTTATGTACGAACAGAGACATCGGCACGCCCCAGGTACGCTGACGGGAGATACACCAGTCAGGACGGTTAGCCACCATGGATTCGATACGCGCCTGGCCCCAGTCAGGGATCCACTGCACGCCTTTGATCTCTTTCAGAGACTGCTCGCGCAGTCCTTTCTGATCCATGCTGACGAACCACTGCGGGGTCGCACGGAAGATGATCGGGGTCTTGTGACGCCAGCAGCACGGATAGCTGTGCTGCATTTTTTCAACGTGCAGCAGCGCGCCGCTGGTGCGCAGCATGTCGACGATGATGTCGTTCGCTTTGAAGACGTTGATTCCGTCCAGCGCCGGGTAGGTGCCAGGCAGATAAGATCCGTCCGGGCCAACCGGGTTAGCGATTTCCAGACCGTACTTCAGGCTGATGTTGTAGTCGTCAGGACCGTGGCCACCGGCGGTATGCACCGCACCGGTACCCGCTTCCAGCGTCACGTGGTCGCCCAGGATCGCCGGAACGTCGAAGTCCAGGAACGGGTGTTTGAAGCGCATCAGCTCCAGCGCGTCGCCTTTCACGGTGCCCAGCACGGTGTAGTCGCTGATATGCGCGCGCTTCAGCACGCTCTCAACCAGATCTTTCGCCAGGATAACCGCCTGACCGTCAATCTGAACCAGCGCGTATTCGAACTCACCGGACAGGGAGATCGCGCGGTTGGCTGGCAGGGTCCACGGGGTGGTGGTCCAGATCACCAGAGAGATCGGGCCGTTTACCGAGGAGACGCCAAATTTAGCTTTCACCGCATCCTGATCGACGGCCTGGAACGCCACGTCGATAGATGGAGAGGTTTTGTCGTAATATTCAACTTCCGCTTCTGCCAGCGCAGAACGGCAGTCCACGCACCAGTGCACCGGCTTAGCGCCTTTGTGCAGGTGGCCGTTACCGATGATTTTACCCAGCGCACGGATGATGTTGGCTTCCGTTTTGAAGTCCATGGTCAGGTACGGATGCGACCAGTCGCCCAGCACGCCCAGACGGATGAAGTCAGCGCGCTGACCGTCAACCTGCGTGGCTGCGTATTCGCGGCACTTCGCACGGAACTCGGCGGCGGTGAACTTCTCACCAGGCTTGCCAAACTCTTGCTCCACTTTCAGCTCGATTGGCAGACCGTGGCAGTCCCAGCCTGGAACGTAAGGCGAGTCATATCCCGTGAGGCCTTTGGACTTCACGATAATGTCTTTCAGAATCTTGTTAACCGAGTGACCAATATGAATGCTGCCATTCGCATATGGAGGGCCATCATGCAGAATGAAGGTTTTTTTGCCTTTTTTGGCTGCACGAATGATGCCGTACAGGTCATCATCGGTCCAACGCGCCAGCATTCCCGGTTCGCGCTTGGCGAGATCGCCGCGCATCGGGAACCCTGTTTCCGGCAAATTCAGGGTTGATTTATAGTCACTCATCAGATTCTCGGTTCCGTATTTATCACGTAGGCAGTTAAGCCGGGTTCAAAGCCCAAAAAACTCGCGGGCCGTCAATTCATCTCGCGCAATTTGCGCTTTTAGTTCATCCAGCGAACCAAATCGCTGCTCGTTGCGTATTTTTTTACGCAGTATCACATCTATATGGCGACCATAGAGGTCCATTACAACGTCCAGCAGGTGCACTTCTAACTGTTGACGCACACCGGCGACGGTCGGACGCGTGCCAATGTTGGCGACGCCGTAGAACGGCTTATCGCCCAGTCCTGCTACTTCCACCGCATACACCCCTTTAACCGGGGAAACCTGACGACGCAGCGGTATATTCGCCGTCGGGAAGCCTATCGTGCGGCCCAGCGCATCGCCATGGACCACGCGGCCAGAGATAGTGAACGGATGCCCCAGCAGGGTTTCTGCCGTGTCCAGGTCATCACTAGCCAGCGCCTGACGCACCGCCGTGCTGCTGACGCGTACGCCGCCTTCGCAGAAGGTCATCGCGCTGGTGACGTCAAATCCGTACTCCAGACCAGCCTTCTGTAATAGCAAGAAATCGCCCTGACGACCAGCGCCAAAGCGGAAATCATCACCCACGGCGAGAAACTGTACGCCAAGACGCTTAACCAGCAGGTCGCTGACGAAATTTTGTGCGGTCAGCGCGGCAAAGCGACGATCGAAACGTAAACACAATACATAGTCCACGCCGGACTCCGCCAGATAGCGCAATTTCTCGCGCAGGCGAGTGAGTCGGGCGGGAGATTTATCGCCCGCGAACAGCTCCAGCGGCTGCGGCTCGAAAATCATCACTACAACGGGCAGGCCGCGGGCCTCCCCTTCTTTACGCAATCCCTGTAACAGCGCCTGATGACCACGATGCACGCCGTCGAAATTACCAATAGTCAGCACGCACCCGTGTGGCGCGCTGCTGAGATTATGTATGCCGCGTATCAGCTTCATGTCTGGCTCAAAACAGTGAAAATCGCCAAAGTATACCTTGTACAGCGGTTAAGGTTAACCGGCGATTGTTCGCGCAAAACAGAAAGCCGTAATGATTTCATCAGGCTGACCTTTCGCAGCGAAAAAATCTGCTCCTGAACTGCGATTTTTATGCCGAAAGGCTGTATTCAGGGAAGACAAGCTGGTAGAATCCTGCGCCATCACTACGTAACGTAGCGTCGCTAATTAACGGCGCTTATTTGCACAAATCCATTGACAAAAGAAGGCAAAGAGGGCATATTCCTCGGCCTTTGAATTGTCCACATAGAACATATTTGGGAGTTGGACTTGGCTAATATCAAATCAGCTAAGAAACGTGCCGTTCAGTCTGAAAAGGCTCGTAAGCACAACGCAAGCCGTCGCTCTATGATGCGTACTTTCATCAAGAAAGTATACGCAGCAATCGAAGCAGGCGACAAAGCTGCAGCGCAGAACGCATTTAACGAAATGCAACCAATCGTGGATCGTCAGGCTGCTAAAGGTCTGATCCACAAAAACAAAGCAGCGCGTCATAAAGCAAACCTGACCGCGCAGATCAACAAACTGGCTTAATCGCTACTTGTTGTTGCTTGTTTAAAGAACCCGCTTAACGCGGGTTTTTTTATGCCTTCAGATTGCCGGTGGCGTAAACAGCGCCGAGTAGTCACGATTGCAGATTCGCTGCACCGCCGGGTGCTGAATCATTCTTTCGGCAAATATGGCGTGATACTCCTCCATCACGTTATCCACTCTGCCTATCTCCGTAATCTTATCGTCCGAATAGAGATCGTGCGCGTACAGCGTCGGCGCAACGAAGATCGCATTATGCGCTTCGCCAAAGGCTTTCATCAGCGCCGCATCGTCGAACTCACCGAGGATTTCTACCTTCAGCCCCTGCGAATTAAACCAGTTCAGCAGCTTGCGTCCGAGCATGGAACGTCTTCCCGGCACCAGCAGACGGCGCTCTTCAAGGCACGCGGGGAACGGTTTCTCCGGCGGCGGATTAATGCACCAGAAGCTCACGCCGCATTCGCCAATCTTCACCGAGAACAGCCCTTCCTGCTGGGTGGAGTCAATCGGGCAGTCCGAGATAATCATGTCCAGCTTGTGCTGGCTCAGCTGCTCCAGCAGCATCTCGTGGGTGGATTCAAAGCAGCGCAGGTGGATTTGCTCGTCTTCGACTACCGCCGCATCCAGCACGCCGCTCACCAGCCTCTTGGACAGCGCATCCGCCACGCCCACGTCAAAGAGCAGGTTCGACTCTTTGCGATAGTTGACGATATCCAGCATCTCCTGGCTCAGGGTGAACATTTTGTCCGCGTAGCGGAAAACCAGCTCGCCCAGTTCGCTGGGTTCAATCCCACGCCCCTTTCGCTTGAACAGCTTGCCCTGCAGGCGCTCTTCCAGGGCCTTGATTTGCCCGGTGATGGTTTGCGGAGTCAGGTAGAGCGCCTCTGCCGCCCCCACCACCGAGCCCTGTTTGTAAACGTGCCAGAAGTAGTACAGATGGTTGTAATTTAAATGAGACATCGCGTCTTCTCTCCCTGAGTGTATATCGGAAGGAGGATCGCCTCCTCCCGGTGTTCCGTTATGCCTGTACGGCCTGTCCGGACAACTTCACCTTCAACAAGGTATAACCGATTACCGCGGCCAGTAATGATCCGATGAGAATGCCGAGTTTAGCCCAGACGATAAGCTCAGGCGCATGCGCACCAAACGCAAGGGTCGAGATAAAGATCGACATCGTAAACCCGATTCCGCACAGCACGCCGACGGCCATAATTTGACCAAACGTTGTGCCGTGCGGTAATGACGCCAGCTTCAGCTTCGTCGCCAGCCAGCAGAAGAGGCTAATGCCCAACGGCTTACCAATAAACAGCCCGGCAATGATGCCCAGCGGCAGCACGGACGTCAGCCCGTCCAGCGTCACGCCGCCGAGGGAAACGCCCGCGTTGGCAAACGCAAACAGCGGCAGGATCATAAAGGCAACCCACGGGTGCAGCACATGCTCCAGCTGTTTGGCAGGCGACTTGCCGTCCTGCGGCTTAAGCGGCACGAAGAAGCCCACAATCACGCCTGCCAGCGTGGCGTGCACGCCGGATTTTAGCACCGCCGTCCACAGCACCATCCCCACCAGGATATAGATACCGATGCGGCGAACATTGAAGATGTTCAGCAGCGCCAGCACCGCAATCGCCCCGGCGGCGACGCTCAGGGACAGGATCGACAGATCGCTGGTGTAGAACAGCGCGATAATCACAATGGCGCCCAGGTCATCGATGATCGCCAGCGCCATCAGGAAGATTTTCAGGGCCACCGGCACGCGGCTACCGAGCAAGGCTAAGACACCGAGCGCAAAGGCGATATCCGTCGCGGCCGGGATCGCCCAGCCGTCACGCGCAACAGGATCCTGCCAGGTGAACGCCAGGAAGAGCAACGCCGGAACGACCATTCCGCCGATGGCTGCGATCACAGGAAACGCCGCGCGCTGGCGGCTGGCAAGCGAGCCCAGAACCAGCTCACGCTTAACCTCAAGACCCACCAGCAGGAAGAATACCGCCATTAGCGCATCGTTGATCCACAGCAGCATGTTCTTGTTAATTTCCAGCGCCCCGACCTTCAGCTCAACGGGCGTTTCCAGAAATGCATGGTAGAGATCCTGCGTGATGCCAAGGTTAGCCAGCACCATCGCGGCCGCTGCGGCAATAATCAGGATCACGCCACCGGACGCCTCACTGCTAAAGAAACGGTGTAGTAATTTCATTTAAGTTCTCTCTTTTACAACAATACCTCGATAAAACCATAATACCAAGCCAAATATCTCGGCAAAAACAGATTAATATTGAGTATAGACTCAGTTTAACCGAGCTATACGCGCAAATAAAAAAGCCCGGAATCGCTTCCGGGCTTTTCGAAGATGAAAATCAGCTAACGAATTAGCGGGTCAAATCATCGAAGAATTTTTTGACGCCATCGAAGAAGCTTTTGGAACGCGGGCTGTTTTTCTCACCCGTTGGGCCGCCAAAGCTCTCCTGCAGTTCTTTCAGCAGCTGTTTCTGCTTGTCGTTCAGGCCAACCGGCGTTTCGACGACGACGCGGCACAGCAGGTCGCCCTGGGCGCCACCGCGAACGGATTTAACGCCTTTCCCGCGCATGCGGAACAGCTTGCCGGTCTGGGTTTCCCCAGGCACTTTCAGGTTCACGCGACCGTCCAGCGTAGGCACTTCGATTTCACCGCCGAGTGCCGCCATCGCGAAGTTGATCGGCACTTCGCAGTACAGGTTATTACCTTCACGCTCAAAGATGGCGTGCTGCTTGACCTGAACCTGAACGTACAGATCGCCCGCCGGTGCGCCGTGCTCCCCTGCTTCGCCCTCACCTGCCAGACGGATGCGGTCGCCCGTATCAACGCCAGCCGGGATCTTAACGGACAGTGTTTTGGTTTTCTCAACGCGACCGTGCCCGTGGCATTTGGTGCATGGATCTTTAATCAGCGTGCCGCGACCGTGACAGTGAGGACAGGCCTGCTGTACCGCGAAGAAGCCCTGGCGCATCTGTACCTGACCAGAGCCGTGACAGGTTGGACAGGTCTGTGGCTGCGTACCCGCTTTCGCGCCGCTGCCGTGGCAAACGTCACACTCTTCCAGCGTCGGGATACGGATCTCTTTGGTGACACCGCGAACGGCCTCTTCCAGCGTCAGCTCCATGTTGTAGCGCAGGTCCGCGCCGCGCGTCGCGCGCTGACGACCACGACCGCCGCCGAAGATATCGCCGAACACATCGCCAAAGATATCGCTGAAGTCAGCGCCGCCGCCAAAGCCGCCGCCGCCGAATCCACCGCCGCCCATGCCGCCCTGTTCAAAGGCTGCGTGACCGTACTGGTCATAGGCCGCACGTTTTTGTGCATCGGTCAGGACTTCGTAGGCTTCTTTGATCTCTTTAAATTTGGCTTCAGCCTCTTTGTCACCCTGGTTACGGTCCGGGTGGAATTTCATGGCCAGGCGCTTGTACGCCTTTTTGATTTCACGCTCTTCCGCAGTTTTCGGAACGCCTAAAATCTCGTAATAGTCTTGCTTTGCCATTGGTTTTTTTAAGCCCCTTAACATGCGAGCACGGGCGTGGAGAGTTCTCCTACGCCCGTGCCGATTAATTACCCTGCATCAGGGCGATTATTTTTTATCTTTAACTTCTTCGAACTCAGCGTCGACAACGTCGTCGTCTTTCGCGTTGTTCGCCGAAGCGTCAGCGCCCGCCTGCTGTTGAGCGTGCTGCTGCTGAGCGATTTCCATCAGCTTCTGAGAAGCCTGCGCCAGTTCCTGCATCTTCGCTTCGATGTCCGCTTTATCTTCACCTTTCAGTGAGGATTCCAGCGCGCTCAGTGCAGCTTCGATAGCAGTCTTGTCTTCCGCTGGCAGCTTATCGCCTGCTTCTTCAACCTGCTTACGGGTGCTGTGCAGCAGATGGTCACCCTGGTTGCGGGTCTGAACCAGCTCTTCGAACTTACGGTCGGATTCCGCGTTAGCTTCGGCATCGCGAACCATTTTTTCGATTTCCGCTTCGTTCAGGCCAGAAGATGCCTTGATGGTGATCTTCTGCTCTTTACCGCTGTTTTTGTCTTTCGCAGATACGTGCAGGATACCGTCAGCATCGATGTCGAAGGTCACTTCGATCTGCGGCATGCCGCGCGGTGCCGGATTAATACCGTCCAGGTTGAACTGACCCAGAGATTTGTTATCCGCCGCACGCTTACGCTCACCCTGCAGCACATGGATGGTTACCGCAGACTGGTTGTCTTCAGCGGTAGAGAACACCTGGCTGTGCTTGGTTGGGATGGTGGTGTTTTTGTTGATGAGCGCAGTCATCACACCGCCCATGGTTTCGATACCCAGAGACAGCGGGGTAACGTCCAGCAGCAGTACGTCTTTCACTTCACCGGTCAATACGCCACCCTGAACCGCAGCGCCGATTGCCACCGCTTCGTCCGGGTTAACGTCTTTACGTGGCTCTTTACCAAAGAACTCAGCCACTTTCTTCTGCACCATTGGCATACGGGTCTGGCCACCAACGAGGATAACGTCGTTGATATCAGACACGGACAGGCCAGCGTCCTGCAGAGCAACTTTCAGCGGCTCGATAGAACGGTTCACCAGGTCTTCTACCAGGCTTTCCAGTTTCGCACGGGTCACTTTGATGTTCATGTGTTTAGGACCGGTCGCGTCTGCGGTGATGTACGGCAGGTTCACGTCGGTCTGCTGAGCGGAAGACAGCTCGATCTTCGCTTTCTCAGCGGCTTCTTTCAGGCGCTGCATGGCCAGCGGATCGTTACGCAGGTCAATGCCCTGATCTTTCTTGAACTCGTCAACGAGGTAGTTGATCAGACGGGTATCGAAGTCTTCACCACCCAGGTGGGTATCACCGTTGGTTGCCAGAACTTCGAAGGTTTTTTCGCCGTCAACTTCGTCGATTTCGATAATAGAGATATCGAAGGTACCACCACCCAGGTCGTAAACCGCAATAGTACGGTTGCCAACTTCTTTATCCAGACCGTAAGCCAGTGCAGCAGCGGTTGGTTCGTTGATGATACGTTTTACTTCCAGACCTGCGATACGGCCAGCATCTTTGGTTGCCTGACGCTGAGCATCGTTGAAGTATGCAGGAACGGTGATAACAGCTTCAGTTACCGGCTCACCCAGGTAATCTTCAGCGGTTTTCTTCATTTTTTTCAGCACTTCAGCAGAAATCTGCGGTGGTGCCGTTTTGGTGCCTTTCACATCAAGCCATGCATCGCCGTTATCTGCCGCGATGATTTTGTAAGGCATGATGGAAACGTCACGCTGAACTTCTTCGTCCTGGAAGCGGCGGCCGATCAGGCGTTTAATCGCAAACAGGGTGTTTTGCGGGTTTGTCACTGCCTGACGTTTAGCCGGCTGACCAACCAGAGTTTCACCATCCTGGGTATAAGCAATGATAGAAGGCGTGGTGCGATCGCCCTCGGCGTTCTCCAGCACGCGTGCAGTAGTGCCATCCATAATCGCTACACAAGAGTTGGTAGTACCCAGGTCGATACCAATAATTTTACCCATCTAAACGTCTCCACTAAAAATTCAGTCAACATGTGGTTGTGTACCTGTAATAAGGGCAGAACGTGCTTTTTCAACTGCCCAGATTTGATTTTTTTCAGGTCCACACACTGCGGTTGACTACAAGATGGGGTCGCGACGGCATCCATCAAGGGGCAAGCATAAAAAAAATTTTAATTTCACCCTGATGAGATCATAGACGCCATCGATAGCGCCCATTATGATGCCGCGCCCCGTCAGGGAGTATTGACGCGGGTTTAACCATTTCACCATATTAATGATGATTTTTTTGAGGACTTATGGGCAACACTAAGTTGGCTAATCCGGCTCCGCTGGGCCTGATGGGTTTTGGCATGACCACTATCCTGCTGAACCTGCACAATATCGGGATGTTCCCGATGGATGGCATCATCCTGGCGATGGGTATTTTTTACGGCGGTATCGCGCAAATCTTCGCGGGCCTGCTGGAATATAAGAAAGGCAATACCTTCGGCTTAACCGCCTTCACCTCTTACGGTTCTTTCTGGCTGACCCTGGTTGCCATTCTGCTGCTGCCTAAAATGGGCATGGCAGACGCGGCAAACGCCCACTTCCTGGGCGTTTACCTGGGCCTGTGGGGCGTCTTCACCCTGTTCATGTTCTTCGGTACCCTGAAAGGTAACCGCATGCTGCAGTTCGTTTTCCTGAGCCTGACCGTACTGTTCGCCCTGCTGGCGATCGGTCACCTGGTGGATAACGAAGGCATCGTTCATGTTGCAGGCTGGATTGGTCTGGTTTGCGGCGCAAGCGCTATCTACCTCGCAATGGGTGAAGTGCTGAACGAGCAGTTTGACCGCACCATTCTACCGATTGGTGAAAAACACTGATCCCTCTGTCGTGCCCGCCTCGCGGGCACGACATCCCCCCGCCTGACGAAGCCAAAATCCTAATACCAGCCCCATCAGCGAGAGCGCGAGTACATACCAGGCTGGCGCCATCGGCGACACGCCCATCAGCACCGTCACCGCAATCGGCGTCAGCCCGCCAAAAATGGCATACGACACGTTGTAGGAAAATGAGATCCCGGTGAAGCGTACCTCCGGCGGGAACGCGCGGACCATCACGTACGGTACCGCCCCGACAACGCCCACGCACAGCCCTACCGTGCCGTACAGCAGGAACAGCTGTTCAGGATGGCTGCCCGCCAGATGGTAAAACGCCCAGCTTGATGCGGCCAGTAACAGGCTGCCGACGATAAAGGTAACGCTGGCACCGAAACGATCTGCCGCCAGCCCGGCGGCCAGGCAGCCAAAGCAGAGCATGATTGTCGCGATACTGTTCGCCTGTAGCGTCACGGCAGGAGCGAAACCGTACTGCTTTTGCAGCCACACCGGGGACATCAATATCACCACCACAATGCCCGCCGAGAGCAGCCAGGTGAGCAGCATCGACACCACCACCGCTTTTTTATGGCGTACCACGACCGCCTTCACCGGCAGCTCCTGCGCCAGCGCCTTGCGCTGCTGCATCTCGAGGAAAATCGGCGTCTCCTGCAGCCAGCGGCGCAGGTACATCGCGACCAGACCAAACGCCCCGCCCAGCAGGAACGGAATACGCCAGCCCCAGTCGTGCACGGCCTGCTGGGTCATGCTGGTGTTTACAATTGTCGCGACGACGGAACCAAGCAACATCCCTACCGTTAACCCCGCGGTTAAGGTTCCGCAGGCGATACCAATGCGGCGCGCCGGAACATGCTCCGCGACAAACACCCATGCGCCCGGCACTTCACCGCCAATCGCCGCGCCCTGAAGGACGCGCATCAGCAACAGCAGCAACGGAGCAAGGATGCCCATCGAGGCATAGGTGGGCAGCAGACCAATGGCCAGCGTCGGCACGGCCATCAGCAGAATGCTAAGGGTAAACATCTTCTTGCGCCCGACCAGATCGCCAAAGTGGGCCATGATAATGCCGCCCAGCGGACGCGCCAGATATCCGGCGGCAAAAATGCCGAAGGTTTGCACCTGACGCAGCCATTCCGGGATATCCGCCGGGAAGAAGAGTTCTCCCACCACGGCGGCGAAGAAAACAAAGATGATGAAGTCGTAAAACTCCAGCGCGCCGCCTAAGGCCGCGAGCGTGAGGGTTTTGTAGTCCTGTCGATTCAGAGGTCGGGTGTTATGTGACATAGCGAACCATTTGCGTGTGTTGTGGATTTATTTTTACAGCAATCGTAAAGAAAAAATTACTATACCGTAAAAGCTTTACCACGCTATCGCCGCTTCAGCTAATGCCACATATTGGTTAATTTCAGGAGATTGTTTCGCGGCGTGCGTTTTTCGGGCGAAAAGCTGCTACTACTTTCTCATCGGTTTCCACATAGGGGCCGTCAAGCAGCTGTATACAATACGGTACACTCGCAAAGATGCCGTGAACGAGGATGCTGCCATCTTCCGCCTTCAGCCCTTCCAGCGTCTCTTTAATTGATTTCGGCTGGCCCGGCAGATTAAGTATTAACGCCTGTTTGCGGATCACTCCCACCTGGCGGGAAAGAATGGCCGTCGGAACAAAGTGTAGACTGATCTGGCGCATCTGTTCGCCGAAGCCCGGCATTTCACGATCGGCGATCGCCAGCGTTGCGTCCGGCGTCACGTCGCGGCGCGCGGGGCCGGTTCCGCCCGTCGTCAGAACAAGGTGGCAGCTCATCTCATCCACCAGCTCGCAGAGCGTCTGCTCGATGATCGGCTGTTCGTCAGGGATCAGGCGGGTCTGAATGTCGAAGGGGGTGGTCAGCGCGCTGCCAAGCCACTCTTCCAGAGCAGGGATGCCTTTATCCTGGTAAACGCCGCTGGAGGCGCGGTCAGAAATCGACACTAAGCCGATGCGTAAGGTATTCATATCCATTCCATTCAAAAAGTACTGATTAAAGGGAATGATACACGCAGAGAGGAGATTCAGACAGGGTACGAAAGAAGTCGCGTGACCGGGAACCCGGTCACGCAGAATGATTACAGCAGGTCGCCGATCATTTTTTCCAGTTTGCCCTGGTCAACAGCAAACTTACGGATACCGTCCGCCAGCTTGTCTACAGCCATTGGATCCTGGTTGTGCTGCCACAGGAACTCGGATTCAGTGATGCGCTCTGGGCGTGCTTTCACTTCACCGGTGTAGGACAGCTTACGCTCGATGGTACCTTCGCTTTCTGCCAGCTCTTTCAGCAGCGCAGGGGCGATGGTCAGGCGGTCACAGCCAGCCAGCTCGATGATTTCTCCGACGTTACGGAAGCTTGCGCCCATAACCACTGTCTCATAGCCGTGCTGTTTGTAGTATTCGTAGATTTCAGTAACAGAAACCACGCCTGGATCTTCAGCCGGCGCGTACTCTTTCTTATCGGTGTTGGCTTTGTACCAGTCCAGAATACGGCCCACGAACGGAGAAATCAGGTATACGCCTGCTTCTGCACATGCACGCGCCTGCGCGAAGGAGAACAGCAGGGTCAGGTTACAGTTGATACCGTCTTTTTCCAGCTGCTCTGCCGCGCGGATACCCTGCCAGGTAGAAGCCAGTTTGATCAGGATACGGTCGTTGCTGATGCCAGCGTCGTTGTACATTTTGATCAGGCGTTTCGCTTTCGCGATAGACGCTTCGGTGTCGTAGGAGAGACGTGCATCCACTTCGGTAGAGATACGGCCAGGAACCAGCTTCAGGATTTCCAGACCGATGTTCACTGCCAGCTTGTCGGTGGCATCCACAACCTGCTGCGCGCGATCGTTGCTCTGTGCTTTCGCCCAGGTCACTGCGTCGTCAATCAGTTTGCGATACTCAGGGATCTGTGCGGCGTTAAGGATCAGAGAAGGGTTGGTTGTGGCATCCTGCGGCTGGTACAGCTTCATTGCCGCGATATCTCCGGTGTCAGCTACGACAGTGGTGAACTGACGAAGGGAGGTCAATTTATCCGTCATGATAGTGTTTCTCTTTTAACGTGCCCTGGATAATTCACGCTACCGACAGCATGCCTGCAGCGGAAAAATGACAGGTTTACTTGTTAGGGGGATGTAACCGGTCTGCCCTGATGATAACACGAGTGAGAGGCAGCGCAACCGCAGACAGTGCGCTTAGGTAGAGTATGGTAAACTCGGAAGATTAACAGGCTGCTAAGCAACAGCATGCCCAATCAGTGGTAGCGCTTACATATTCACTTTGGCATCAACAAGAGGGACGTTAATGCCTGATTTCTTTTTCTTTATTAACGAAGTCCTGTGGGGTTCGATAATGATTTACCTGCTTCTGGGAGCAGGTATTTGGTTTACGCTACGCAGTGGGTTTATCCAGTTTCGTTATATTCGCAAGTTTGGCAGAAGTCTGAAAAACAGCGTTACGCCCCAGCCGGGCGGATTAACGTCGTTCCAGGCACTCTGTACCAGCCTGGCGGCACGCCTCGGCAGCGGGAATCTGGCGGGCGTTGCGCTGGCCATCAGCGCCGGTGGGCCAGGTGCGGTCTTCTGGATGTGGGTAACGGCGCTACTCGGGATGGCCACCTCCTTTGCGGAAAGTTCGCTCGCCCAGCTGTATAAAGAGAAAGATAAAAACGGCCAGTTTCGCGGAGGTCCTGCCTGGTACATGGCGCGTGGCTTAGGGATGCGCTGGATGGGCGTTCTGTTCTCGCTTTTTTTACTGCTCGCGTACGGCCTTATTTTTAATACCGTCCAGGCAAATTCTGTCGCCAATGCCCTGCGCTATGCCTTCTCCTGCCCGGAGTGGATCGCCGGTATCGTGTTAGCCCTCGTCGTTTTGCTCACCATTTCAGCCGGTCTCAGGGGCATCGCCCGCCTGATGCAGTGGCTGGTTCCCGTTATGGCGCTGCTTTGGGTTGTCGCGAGCCTGTTCGTCGCCGCACTGCATATCGACCAGGTGCCGGGCGTGATTGCGACCATCGTCAAAAGCGCTTTTGGCTGGCGCGAGGTGGCCTCCGGGGCGCTGGGCTACACCTTCAGCCAGGCGCTGATGGCGGGTTTTCAGCGGGGCATGTTCTCCAATGAAGCCGGAATGGGGTCAACCCCCAACGCGGCCGCTGCCGCCTCTTCCTGGCCGCCACACCCGGCGGCACAGGGCATTGTGCAGATGATTGGCGTCTTTACCGATACCATTATCATCTGCTCCGCCAGCGCCATGATTTTGCTGCTGGCAGGCCCCGTCCCGCATACTTCTGGTACCGCCGGGATACAGCTTCTCCAGCAGGCGCTGGTGAACCTGACCGGCGGCTGGGGAGCAGGATTTGTCTCGCTCGTCCTGGTGCTGTTTGCCTTCAGTTCGATTGTGGTGAATTACCTCTACGCCGAAAATAACCTTATTTTCCTGAAACTCGACTCCCGCGCCGCAATCGGAACCCTGCGTCTCGCGGTCATTCTGATGATCATCGCTGGCTCCTTCCTCAGTATGCCGCTGGTCTGGCAGCTGGCCGATATCATTATGGCGCTGATGGCGATCACGAACCTCACCGCTATCCTGCTGCTCTCACCCGTTGTGACCCTGATTGCCAGAGACTATCTGCGTCAGCGCAAACTCGGCGTTCCGCCGGTATTTGATCCCGCCCGCTATCCCGACGTTAAGGCGCAGCTTGCCCCCGGCACGTGGGATGATTTGCCGCGGCAATAACAGCTATCGATCAATTCAGGGCGATTTTTTGCTAAAGTCGCTCTAAATTTCCTGCAAGGACTGGATATGCTGATTCTGATTTCACCTGCAAAAACGCTCGACTACCAGAGCCAGCTCGCCACCGAGCGCTATACCCAGCCTGAACTGCTGGACTACTCGCAACAGCTGATCCGCGAAGCGCGTAAGCTCTCTGCGCCGCAAATCGCCTCGCTGATGAGCATCAGCGACAAGCTGGCCGATCTTAACGCGACCCGCTTTCACGAGTGGCACCCGGATTTCACCCCGGCGAACGCTCGCCAGGCGATTCTGGCGTTTAAAGGTGATGTCTACACCGGCCTGCAGGCGGAAGATTTTAGCGAAGCCGATTTCGATTTTGCCCAGCAGCATCTGCGCATGCTGTCGGGACTGTACGGCGTACTGCGCCCGCTGGATCTGATGCAGCCGTATCGTCTGGAGATGGGGATTCGCCTGGAAAATGCCAAAGGCAAAGATCTGTACCATTTCTGGGGCGATATCATTACCGACAAGCTTAATGCGGCGCTGCGTGCACAGGGCGATAACGTAGTGATTAACCTGGCGTCCGATGAATATTACAAGTCGGTGAAGCCGAAAAAACTGGATGCCGACATCATCAAGCCGGTATTCCTTGACGAGAAGAACGGCAAGTTCAAAGTGATCAGCTTCTACGCCAAGAAAGCGCGTGGCCTGATGAGCCGCTATATTATCCAGAACCGCCTGACGAAGCCGGAGCAGCTAACCGCCTTCAACAGCGAAGGCTATTTCTTTGACGAAGAAGCGTCAGGGAAAGGCGAGCTGGTGTTTAAGCGCCACGAGCAGTAAAACAAACCCCGCCAGCTGGCGGGGTTTTGCATTAGTGGTGTTTCCAGTCCGGGCCGCGATCGTCGCGGTGGTCATCGTGATGATGGTCATCGTGACGATCGTCGTGTTTACGATGCTCATCATGTGGACGCCAGTGGTTATCACGCCAGTCATAATGCGCCTTCCACCAGTCGTGGTCGCGCCAGCGGCCGCCGTCCCAGTAATGACCGTTGTTATCCTGGTCGCCAATCTGCAGTTTAACCGCCGGTACGAGGGTAATTTCAGATGCCTGAACCGCCATGGGGGCGGCCAGCACCAGTGAAAGCGCGATGAGTGCAGGTTTCAGTGTAGACACAGGTGACTCCTTATTCTTCTTGCCCAACGTGGGCCGATGTAAGGAGATTACGCGAGGGGAACGGGGGATGTTATTCTCTGCAATCCTAAAGGCTAAGTGACCGCATTTATTGGGAATTTCTGCTTTTTTCCTGCTTTTTCTCTCCTTAATTTCTCCATAAAAAAGCCGGGTGGCGGCTTCGCCTTACCCGGCATAGAGATCGGTGTTGCGATTGCCGGGTGGCGCTGCGCTTACCCGGCCTACGATTAGGTCGTCGTGGTCGTTGTAAGCCCGGTAAGGCGTAGCCGCCACCGGGCAACACAATCACGCGCGGGTCATCATCAGCTTACGCAGCGCGGCAAAATCTGCCGGCAGCTCATGTGACAGCAGAGGCAGGTCGGCGCGCTCGGCCAGCTCTTTCGGCAGCGGCAGCGTTTCGCCCAGGATCGCTTCTACGTTCTCTTTGAACTTCGCCGGATGCGCGGTGCCCAGGAACAGGCCATATTCACCCGGGTTAAGCTGGTCGCGCAGCGCGCGGTAGGCAATCGCCGCGTGCGGTTCAGAGGTATACCCCACCGCCTTCAGCTCGCGCATGGTCTCTTTGGTGGTTTCATCCGTCACCGCGGCGTAACCCAGGTCACCCAAACGCCAGATCTTACGGCGGAACAGCTCTTCCACGCGCGGCCAGTTGTTCGGCTGTGACACATCCATCGCGTTGGAGAGCGTCGCCTGCGTAGCGTTCGGCGCCCACTTCCCGTCTTTCAGGAAGCGCGGCACGGTGTCGTTGGCGTTGGTCGCTGCGATAAAGCGTTTCACCGGCAGACCCAGGGATTTCGCCAGTAGACCTGCCGTCAGGTCACCGAAGTTACCGCTCGGCACGGAGATCACCAGCTGGTTGCGCGCTTCCTGCGGCAGCTGCGCCACCGCTTCGAAGTAGTAGCAAATCTGCGCCAGCAGACGGCTGATGTTGATGGAGTTAGCAGAGTTCAGACCCAGAGCCACCTTCAGCTCTTCGTCGTCGAAAGCCTGCTTGACCAGCGCCTGGCAGGCATCGAAATCGCCGTCAATTGCCACGGTTTCAATGTTGCCGCCGAGCGTACAGAACAGTTTTTCCTGCAGCGGGCTGATTTTGCCTTTCGGATAGAGGATCACCACGCGGACGTTTTTCAGGCCGTAGAAGGCATGCGCCACCGCCGCACCAGTATCTCCGGAGGTCGCGGTCAGGATGGTCACCGGTTTGTCGCCGCTGATGTGGGTCAGCATCTGCGCCATAAAGCGGCCGCCGAAGTCTTTAAACGCCAGCGTCGGGCCGTGGAACAGCTCCAGGCAGCCAACGTCAGGCTCAACCTGCTTCACCGGCGCCGGGAAAGCGAACGCCGCACGCACGCGCTCTTCCAGCAGCTCCTGCGGAATTTCGTCGCCGATAAACGCAGACAGAATTTTGGTGCTGCGGGTGACGAAGTCCTGTTTCAACAGCTCGTCGATGTCGGTCAGCTGGAATTCCGGCAGGTCATGCGGGAAGAACAGCCCCTGATTTTTGCCCAGCCCCTGAGTTACCGCCTGCGCGAAGCTGACCTGCTCGTTATGATCTTTAAGGTTATAGAGTTTCATTAATTATCCCAGTACTCGTGCGCCAGCCGTGTCCAGACGGCAAATATGAACAAAGCCTTCCTGATTTTGCAGGTAGTGTTTAGAGAGCCAGTCCGCCACGCGCTGCGCGGTGTCAGGCTTGTCGCACAGGGCGAACAGCGTCGGGCCGGAGCCGGAGATGCCGCACGCCTGCGCGCCGATATCCATGGATGCCTGTCGCGCCTCGTTAAAGCCCGGCAGCAGCTTCGTGCGGTACGGCTCGGCAATGACGTCCTTCATCAGCTTCGCCGCCAGCTGCGGCTGACGGGTGTAGCAGGCGTGGATAAAGCCCGCCAGATGACGCCCGTGGGCGATACAGTCCTGACGACGATACTGCGCGGGCAGGATCGCACGCGCTTCCGCGGTAGAGACCTTAATGCCCGGATAGGCCAGCACCCACAGCCACTCATCAAACCCTGGCACCTGCTGGCTGATGATGCCATTTTCTTCGATCATCAGCTGCATGCCGCCGAGGAAGCACGGCGCCACGTTGTCATAGTGAATGCTGCCGGAGATGCGCCCTTCCAGCTCGCCCATCAACCCCAGCAGGCGGTTGTTGTTTAGCGGCTTGCCGCAGTGCTCGTTCATCGCCACCAGCGCGGCGACCACCGAGCAGGCGCTGGAACCCAGACCCGAGCCAATCGGCATACTTTTTTCCAGCGTCATGGCAACCGGCACGTTTTTACCGATCTCCTGACAGAAGCGTTCCCAGCACTGATAGACGATATTCTCGCGCGGGTCTGACGGCAGTTTGCTGGCGAAGCGGCCCACGTTATTCAGGCTGAAGCTGTCTGCCGCTTCCACCGTGACCGTATCGCCCAGCAGTGAACCATCCACCGGCGTCACCGCCGCGCCCAGCACGTCAAATCCGACGCTCATATTCGCGCTGGAAGCCGGGGCATAAACTTTGACCATGTTAAACTCCTAACTTCCATGACAGGGTACGCAGCAGATCGGCAAACACACCCGCCGCCGTAACATCGTTCCCTGCGCCATAGCCGCGAAGCACCAGCGGCAGTGGCTGATAATAGTGGCTGTAAAACGCGAGGGCGTTTTCGCCGTTTTTGACTTTGTACAGCGGGTCGTTGCCATCCACTTCGGCAATCTTCACCCGGCACACGCCATCTTCTTCAATGTTGCCAACATAGCGCAATACCTTACCTTCATCACGGGCTTTCGCAACGCGAGCGGCAAAAGCGTCGTCAAGCTGCGGCAAATTTGCCATGAATGCAGCGACATCACCGCTGCTGTCAAATTCTGCTGGCAGCACGGGTTCAATCACGATATCGGAAAGCTCAAGCTCACGGCCCGTTTCACGGGCGAGGATCAGCAGCTTGCGCGCCACGTCCATACCGGAGAGATCGTCACGCGGATCCGGCTCGGTATAGCCCAGCTCGCGCGCGGCGCGGGTGGCTTCCGACAGGCTCATCCCCTCATCCAGCTTGCCGAAGATAAACGACAGCGAGCCGGAGAGAATGCCGGAGAAACGCTGCAGTTCGTCGCCGGCGTTCAGCAGGTTCTGCAGGTTCTCGATAACCGGCAGGCCCGCGCCCACGTTGGTGTCGTACAGGAACTTGCGGCGCGACTTGCTCGCCGCCAGACGCAGCTGGTGATAGTAATCCATCGACGAGGTGTTGGCCTTTTTGTTCGGCGTCACCACGTGGAACCCCTCGCGCAGGAAGTCGGCGTACTGATCGGCCACCGTCTGGTTCGAGGTACAGTCGACGATCACCGGGTTAAGCAGATGATACTCTTTCACCAGGCGGATCAGGCGCCCCAGGTTGAACGGCTCTTTCGCCTCGTTCATCTCGGCCTGCCAGTTTTCCAGGTTAAGGCCATGCACATTGGTCAGCAACGCTCTGGAGTTGGCAATCCCACAGACGCGCAGATCGATATGTTTCTTCTTCAGCCACTCCTGCTGACGCTTCACCTGGTCCAGCAGCGCGCCGCCCACCCCGCCGACGCCAATCAGGAACAGTTCGATAACCTGGTCGGTGTTGAACAGCATCTGGTGAACCACGCGTACGCCGGTGGTGGCGTCATCGTTGTCCACAACAACAGAAATTGAACGCTCTGACGAGCCCTGGGCAATCGCCACGATATTGATATTGGCGCGCGCCAGCGCGGCAAAGAACTTGGCGGAGATACCGCGCAGCGTGCGCATGCCGTCGCCGACCACGGAGATAATCGCCAGACGCTCCTGAATGGCGAGCGGCTCCAGCAGCTCTTCTTTCAGCTCCAGGTAGAACTCGTCCTCCAGCGCGCGGCGGGCGCGCAGGCAGTCGGCCTGCGGCACGCAGAAGCTGATACTGTATTCGGAAGAAGACTGGGTAATCAGCACCACCGAGATACCGTTGCGGGACATAGCAGCAAAGACGCGCGCCGCCATGCCGACCATCCCCTTCATCCCCGGACCGGAGACGCTGAACATCGCCATGTTGTTGAGGTTGGAGATGCCTTTGACCGGCAAACCGTCTTCATCGGTACTCGCGCCAATCAGCGTGCCCGGCGCCTGCGGGTTACCGGTGTTTTTAATCAGGCAAGGGATCTGGAACTGGGCAATAGGGGAGATGGTACGCGGGTGAAGCACTTTGGCGCCAAAGTAGGAAAGCTCCATCGCTTCCTGGTACGACATCGACTTCAGCAGCCTGGCGTCCGGTACCTGGCGCGGGTCACAGGTATAAACGCCGTCGACGTCAGTCCAGATTTCACAACAGTCCGCGCGTAAACAGGCGGCCAGCACGGCGGCGGAGTAGTCGGAGCCGTTACGGCCCAGCACCACCAGCTCGCCCTTCTCGTTACCGGCGGTGAAGCCTGCCATCAGGATCATATGGTCAGACGGAATTTTGCTGGCGGCGATACGGCGGGTTGATTCGGCAATATCAACGGTGGATTCGAGGTAGTGGCCCACCGCCAGCAGTTTTTCAACCGGATCGATTACGGTCACGCTATGGCCGCGCGCTTCCAGCACGCCGGCCATGATGGCGATAGAGAGTTTTTCGCCCCGGCAGATCAGCGCCGCGTTGACGCTGTCCGGGCACTGGCCGAGAAGGCTGATGCCGTGCAGGACGTGTTTGATTTGCGCGAACTCCTGCTCAACGAAGGACTTCAGTTGAGCGTGCGGGAAGCCAGGCAGCGCCTCTGCCAGCCCTTGCAGTAAGTCAGCGAAGATACGCTCTGCGTCGCTGATGTTCGGAAGTGCATCCTGGCCACCGATGGTTTTTTCAATCATCGCCACCAGATGGTTCGTGATTTTTGCCGGGGCAGAGAGCACGGTAGCAACCTGCCCCTGCCTGGCGTTGCTTTCCAGGATATCGGCAACACGCAGAAAACGTTCTGCATTTGCCACTGATGTACCGCCGAACTTCAACACTCGCATGGTTCTACCTCGTTTCCTTTAGCCGAAAAAAAAGCCCGCACTGTTCAGGTGCGGGCTTTTTTTTGTTTTTCCTGTACGCGTCAGCCCGCATCGTTACCTGTGGTAATGATGATGGTTGTAGTAATGGTGGTGATGCTGATGCGTTTCATGGATGTTGTGTACTCTGTCATTATTATCTGTCTGTCCTGTATTCTTTTAGGGTTAAAGGATCGGGCACCTTAAGTCAACGAATTTTTAATTTGATCACAATTCGGGAGACTCTCACCTCCCGCTGTTTGCAGATTTATTTTCATCCGATTCGCCCAGATGCAACCCATCAGGACAGACTTATTCTCCATAGTAAAAACTTATGACAGGATTTTACTCCGCTAATTTTTTTTCAATATCGTGCAGCAAACGGTGCAGCATTGCGGTGTCCCGCTGCTCAAGACGGCCCAAACGCTGCTGCAGCCAGTCAGCCATTTTCTGATCGTCCGCTACCCCCAGCTGAGACAAGAGTTGCTCAACGCGAGCGCGCAGCGCAGCCAGCTGATTTTCATTTGCCCCTTCTGCCGGAGGTTGGGGGATTTGTATTAGGGAGGCTAATTGATAGCAGTAAACCATGACCGCCTGGCCTAAATTCAGGGAGGGATAATCGGCGACCATCGGCGCACCGGTAAGAACGTCCGCCAGCTCCAGCTCTTCGTTGGTTAATCCGGAATCTTCGCGACCAAACACCAGCGCGGCCTTCTCCAGCCACTGGCTTTTCTCGCTCAGCATCGGCACCAGCTCCGCTGGCGTGGCATAGTAATGGAACTTCGCACGGCTGCGCGCGGTGGTCGCAACGGTAAACGAAATGTCGTGCAGCGCATCAGCAAGCGTAGCGTAAGTGGTTATATTATCGAGGATATCGCCCGATCCGTGGGCTACCCAACGAGCCGCAGGCTCCAGGTGGGCAGTGCTGTCCACGATACGTAAATCTGTGAACCCCATGGTTTTCATGGCACGCGCGGCAGCGCCTATATTTTCGGCTCTGGCTGGGGCAACCAGTACAATCGACAGATGCATTTATGCTCTCTTTTTAATCAGTTAGCGGGTAAAAATGTGATGCACTTCAACATATTACGCAGCGCGAATTTACAAAATTGCAACACAAATCACCGAAATAGCGTTTCATAACAAATTAAAAACGCTAAACTATTCCTTGTCTGAACAATCAGTTAGAATGTTAACAGAACACCATTATCCCTATGTTTTATAATGATAATAGCAACATGAATACCCTATTCTGATTGGATTCGCTTCGTTTATAAATCAATGTCCGCAACTAGTTGGTTTATTGAAAAATTGTGACAAAGGCTAGCATTCCGCTACGATGATTTCATCAAACTGTTAACGTGCTACAATTGAACTTGATATATGTCAACGAAGCGTAGTTTTATTGGGTGTCTGGTGTCACTTAGCCTGTTATGTTGCTGTTAAAATGGTTAGGATGACAGCCGTTTTTGACACTGTCGGGTCCAAAGGGAAAGTACCCAAGACCAAGCTAATGATGTTGTTGACGTTGATGGAAAGTGCATCAAGAACGCAATTACGTACTTTAGTCACGTTAAGCCGATCATGTTAATTTGCGACATGCATCAGGCAGGTCAGGGACTTTTGTACTTCCTGTTTCGATTTAGTTGGCAATTTAGGTAGCAAACATGCAGACCCCGCACATTCTTATCGTTGAAGACGAGTTGGTAACACGCAACACGTTAAAGAGCATTTTCGAAGCAGAAGGCTACGATGTCTTTGAAGCGACCGATGGCGCAGAGATGCATCAGATCCTTTCTGAAAATGATATCAACCTGGTGATCATGGATATTAACCTGCCGGGCAAAAACGGTCTTCTTCTGGCGCGCGAACTGCGCGAGCAGGCGAACGTCGCGTTAATGTTCCTGACGGGCCGTGATAACGAAGTTGATAAAATTCTTGGCCTGGAAATCGGTGCGGATGACTACATCACCAAGCCGTTCAATCCTCGCGAGTTAACCATTCGTGCACGCAACCTGCTGTCCCGCACCATGAACCTGGGTACGGTCAGCGAAGAGCGTCGTAGCGTAGACAGCTACAAATTCAACGGCTGGGAACTTGATATCAATAGCCGTTCGCTGATTAGCCCGAACGGTGAGCAGTATAAACTGCCGCGCAGTGAATTCCGCGCGATGCTGCACTTCTGCGAAAACCCGGGCAAAATTCAGTCCCGTGCAGAGCTGCTGAAGAAAATGACCGGTCGTGAGCTGAAACCGCACGACCGTACCGTAGACGTGACCATTCGTCGTATTCGTAAGCATTTCGAATCTACGCCAGATACGCCGGAAATCATCGCCACGATCCACGGCGAAGGGTATCGTTTCTGCGGCGATCTGCAGGAATAATCCCGCAGTTAACGCATTAAAAAACGGCGCCTTTGCGCCGTTTTTTTTATTCCCGCCACGGCATAATCGGCACCGCGCTGATTGCGTTTTTCGGCGAGCCTTCCACCACTTTGTCAGAGTAGGCAAGGTACGCCAGGGTGTTGCGTTTGGCATCATAGAAACGCACCACCTGCAGTTTTTTGAATACCAGCGAAGTCCGTTTCTGGAATACAACGTCGCCCTGCGCTTTGCCGTTTTTAATTTTATCGCTCAACTCAACCGGCCCCACCTGCTGACAAGAAATCGCCGCATCGGAAGTATCTTCCGCCAGTCCCAGCCCGCCTTTGATACCGCCCGTTTTCGCGCGGCTGACGTAGCAGGTGACGTTTTTCACGTCCGGATCGTCAAACGCCTCCACCACGATTTTGTGGTCCGGGCCGAACATTTTGAACACGGTATCGACGGAGCCAATCTGCTCTGCCTGCGCCACGCGCCCGACCATCAGCATCAACGCGGTGAAGATCAAAGTCTTGTATTTCATATTGTTACCATTCTTTAAAATTACACTGAGCGATTATTCAACACTTTAGGCAAAAATGTAGCAAGATCACAGGATTAGAATATATCTGCCTGTAATGTGCTCTAAAAAGCATGAATGCGCAAAAAAAACACTGAATGCTAAAACATCAAAAAATGCTATTATCCGCTAACCTGTTATCAGGCACCTGCTGTTTTAAGGATGAGGATAGTATATGGATCAGGCTGGAATTATTCGCGACCTGCTCACCTGGCTGGAAGGTCATCTCGACCAGCCTTTGTCACTGGATAATGTGGCGGCTAAAGCAGGCTATTCCAAGTGGCATCTGCAAAGGATGTTCAAGGATGTCACCGGTCATGCTATCGGGGCCTATATTCGCGCACGTCGTTTATCAAAATCTGCGGTGGCTTTGCGCCTGACCGCGCGGCCGATTCTGGATATTGCTCTGCAATATCGTTTCGATTCGCAGCAGACCTTCACCCGCGCCTTTAAAAAACAGTTCTCGTTGACGCCAGCGCTGTATCGTCGCTCGCCTGACTGGAGCTCGTTTGGCATGCGTCCGCCGCTGCGTCTGGGCGAGTTCGCGATGCCGAAATATGAAATTGTCGCGCTGCCGGAAACCCATCTGATCGGCACGACGCAGAGCTACTCCTGTTCACTGGAGCAGATTTCTGAGTTCCGTCATCAGATGCGCGTCCAGTTCTGGCGCGACTTCCTGAGCCACGCACCGACGATCCCGCCAATCCTGTATGGCCTCAACGAAACGCACCCAAGCCAGGAAAAAGACGACGAGCAGGAGGTGTTCTACACCACCGCGCTGACGCCAGAGATGGCGAATGGGTATATTCAGGGTTCGAAGCCTGTCGTGCTGGAAGGCGGCGAATACGTAATGTTCGCCTATGAAGGGCTGGGAACGGGGGTTCAGGAGTTTATCCTGACCGTTTACGGAACCTGCATGCCGATGCTGAATCTGAATCGCCGTAAAGGTCAGGACATTGAGCGCTACTACCCGGCGCAGGATGCCAAACCGGAAGAAGGCCCAATCAATCTGCGTATGGAATTCTTGATTCCGATCCGTCGTTAACGCTGCAGTTCGTCAAGCGCAGGGGCATCGAGATGCGAAATGTCCCCTGCCATCTCCACGACCCAACCTGACGCCAGCCACGCGCTTTCCTGATAATCAATCCGGGAAATGGAGCAGTTGCGCAGACGCAAACGGCGCTCGGCGTAAGCCGGTAGCCCCAGAATCGTGCTCACCAGGCAACCCAACGCAATCCCGTGACTCACCAGCAGCGGACGGCTTCCCGCCGGCAGCTTCAGGCATTCCGCCAGGGCGGCATGCATGCGTACGCTGAGCTCCTGCATGGATTCGCCTTCAGGAATTCGACCATCTTCGGTACCGTTCACCAGCGTGCGGCGCCAGCCCTCCTCCGCTTCCGTCAGCGTATCGATATGGCGTTTCTCCAGCACGCCCATATCCAGCTCGCGCAGACGCGGCTCCAGCATGACGTCACAGCCGCAGGCATCTGCGATGATGCGCGCCGTCTGCTGTGTGCGACCTAAATCGCTGGTAATCACGTGGGTAATGCCCAGCGTTCTGGCGCGTTCCGCCACCTGCCACGCTTGCTGCACCCCCTTCTCGGTGAGAGGACTGTCTGACTGGCCTTGAATACGTCGCTCGGCGTTCCACTGCGTTTCACCGTGGCGAACAAGGTATACCTGTAACATGCTTTTTTTCCGTTATACTGCGATGAGTTTTTTTTGAATCGAGCTTAATTATGCACCATGTTGTCTCTGCTACCACTAATCCTGCCAAAATTCAGGCAATTCTAAGGGCATTTGACGAGATCTTCGGCGCAGGATCCTGCCATATTGAGGCCATCGGCGTCGAGAGTGGCGTTCCTGAACAGCCGTTTGGCAGCGAGGAAACGCGCGCTGGCGCACGAAATCGCGTGGCAAACGCGAAGGCTGCCGTACCGGATGCTGACTTTTGGGTAGCGATTGAAGCAGGCATCGACGAAGGCGCAACATTTAGCTGGGTTGTCATCGAAAGCCGCGAGCAGCGCGGTGAAGCGCGTTCGGCCACCCTGCCGCTGCCGGAGATCATTCTGGAAAAAGTCCGTGCGGGTGAAGCGCTCGGGCCAGTGATGTCGCAGTATACCGGAATCGATGAGATTGGCCGTAAAGAAGGGGCTATTGGCGTCTTTACCGCTGGCAAGCTGACGCGTTCAGGCGTTTACCACCAGGCCGTGATTCTGGCGTTAAGCCCGTTCCATAACGCGATTTATCGGTAAGTTTGTTGGCCGAATAAAGAAAAGCCGTCATCCGGCATTTTTCAGCAATACCGCTTCCAGCCACTGGCGCAGCTCAACCGGCGCCGACTTCAGGCTGTTCGAGCCGCGGGTGATCGTTGCAATACCCGCGCCAAGCTCATTTTTCAGCTCGCGCTGGCTCATTTCTCCGCGCAGCAACTCTTCAATGATCCGCACGCGCGTGCCCAGCGCCTCACGCTCGTCCGGCGTGAGCATCAGCTGCATCAGGGGTAAATGCAGATCCTGTTCGTAAGACTGACGCAGCAGCTCCACAAAACGAAGCCACTCCAGATGACGTTGTTCGGCCATTGCCGAGGAATACGGGGAATGCTGGGTCATGTTATGCTGCCTCTTGTACTCTTTAGCGAGTACAGCATAACACAACCCACGCCGATCAGTAACGCCTCTGCCACTCGGCATCGCTCATCAGGGTATCTTTCTGCCCCATGAAGTAGCGATAGTAAGCGTCATAGGCCAGCACGTTCTTCACGTAGCCGCGCGTTTCCGAGAACGGGATACTCTCCACAAACGCTACCGCGTCGATGCGTCCGGCGCTGTTGCCGAGCCAGGTGCGCACGCGTCCTGGCCCCGCGTTATACGCCGCCGATGAGAAGATGCGGTTATTGCCGAACTGCTGATACACGTACTGGAGATAGCTGGTACCGATATTGATGTTGGTATCCGGATCCAGAAGCTGCGACGGACTGCTGTACCCCGGAATATTAAACATCTTCACCGTGTGCGTCGCCGTGCCTGGCATAATCTGCATCAGGCCGCTGGCGCCCACCGGGGAACGGACTTTCGGGTTCCAGGCGCTCTCCTGACGGGCAATCGCCATCGCGTAGCTTTGCGGGATATCTTTACCGCTGGTGTAGCGATCGAAAAGATCTTTGTACGCCAGCGGGAAACGCTCTTCCAGATGATCCCAAAGCTTGCCGGCGATCGTCGCCTGCACGCTGAGATCCCACCAGTGATTATCAAACGCATAGCGGGCAAGCTGGGCTTTCTCATCGGTGGTGCGGCTGGTCACCAGATTCGCCCACTCGCTGCGCGCGGTGTTATCCATATTCCAGTACATCAGCTCGCGAACGCGCGCCATTTCTGGCCCCTGCGTCAGCGCCGGGTTCGCGTTGGCAGGCGCTTTATCTATACGGAAGGTGTATTCCTCGCCCAGACGCTGCGCGGCAGCCATTGGGTAAAACCCGCGCTGCTGCATCAGCGTATGGAGGATCTCTTTGGCTTCATCATCACGGCCGCGCTCCATCAGCAGATCGGCCTGCCAGTAGCGCCATTCGTCTTTCTCTTTGGCCTCCATTGGCAAGCGCGCGAGCCATGTATTCAGCCCACGGCGATCGCCCGTGCCCAGCGCCATGCGCACGCGGCGTTCCACCAGCGACGTAGAATTCGAACGCATAATCGCATCGTCACGCCAGCGCGCCTGTTCATCGGTCACATCGGTGCCCATCAGTCGCCACGCCACGATGTCGCGCAGCTCCTGGGTTTGCTCCTCATTGAGCTGCTGCGCCTGCACCAGCTGCGGGATCATCAGCCGCGCGTTTTCCACATCGTCACGCGCCACGCTGGCAAAGGCCACCGCCGCCATCTGGCGGGTAAAATCGGTCGCGCCCGTACTGCGGGCAAAGGTCAGCACGCTGTTGGGATCGTTTGCAAGCCCGATAACCGCCGTGGAGATCGTCTGGTAATCGGACGGCATCTGCCCCGCCAGCGTGGTCACCAGACGCGTGTTACCGGCTTTCATCGCCAGACGAATGCGCTCAAGGTAGGAGAGCGGGTCCTGCTTGCCGGAAGCACGCCACGCGCTAAACAGGGAATCACAGGCGTTCGGCTGGTTTTTTCCGGTCAGCCAGAGCTCTTTCGCTCCTGCCCAGGCCTCTTCCTGCTGGCCGGTCGCCCATTTTGCGTAGTAATAGTTACACTGGGCTTCGGTGGCGTTCGGCTTTTCAGGGCTAAACGCCAGCAGGCCGCGCCAGTCTTCGCGACGCGCCAGCTCGTTAACGAAACGAGACTGGAGATTTCGGGCAGGCGGCAGGGTCGGGTTCGCCTGAATGAAGTTATTCACGGTGACGGTAGGCTGGTTCATCAGGTCGTCCGTGATCTGGCGATACTCCAGATACGGATACAGCGGATAATCCTTTAGCGTCGGCATCAGCGCCTGCACGGTATCCATCTGCTTGTTGTCCCACGCCTGTTTAATCTGGGCGTAGCGGTTACGTTGTTCATCCAGTGAATCGGCATGCACCGCCTGGCTTACCGCCATTACGCATACGCTGGCAGCCAGCAGACGCCAGACCACCCGTTTGGCTTTTTCCACAAGCTCTTCCTCATTGTTTTTTCGTCAATTGCAGCGTCTTGCTACGTCAAAGTCTAATTAACTTATGCTAACCAGGCATCCTTCAACGCGCCACGTCATGGACACTTTTTTACCTTTCTTGCGCGTTTTAACACTCCCGACGTTCCTGGCTGGGATTAGGACGTGAAAAAGGCTACACTTCGAGGCTGAAATTCCTTCTCATTACGATAAAAGAGGCGAAGTCCAACGTGGCTCAATTCGTTTATACCATGCATCGTGTCGGCAAAGTTGTCCCGCCGAAACGTCATATTCTTAAAAATATCTCGCTGAGCTTCTTCCCGGGCGCAAAAATCGGTGTTCTGGGTCTCAACGGTGCCGGTAAGTCCACCCTGCTGCGCATCATGGCCGGCATTGATACAGACATCGAAGGTGAAGCCCGTCCGCAGCCCGGCATCAAGATTGGTTACCTGCCGCAGGAACCTCAGCTGAACCCGGAACACACCGTTCGCGAATCCGTTGAAGAAGCGGTATCCGAAGTGGTTAACGCGCTGAAAGGTCTGGACGAAGTGTATGCCAAATACGCCGAGCCGGATGCGGACTTCGACAAGCTGGCCGCACAGCAGGGCAAGTATGAAGAGATCATCCAGGCGCACGACGGTCACAACCTGAACGTGCAGCTGGAGCGCGCGGCTGATGCCCTGCGTCTGCCGGACTGGGATGCGAAAATCGCTAACCTCTCCGGTGGTGAACGCCGCCGCGTGGCGCTGTGCCGCCTGCTGCTGGAAAAACCAGACATGCTGCTGCTCGACGAACCGACTAACCACCTGGATGCAGAATCCGTGGCGTGGCTGGAGCGCTTCCTGCACGACTTCGAAGGTACCGTTGTGGCGATTACCCACGACCGTTACTTCCTCGACAACGTCGCTGGCTGGATCCTGGAGCTGGACCGCGGTGAAGGTATTCCGTGGGAAGGCAACTACTCTTCCTGGCTGGAGCAGAAAGATCAGCGTCTGGCGCAGGAAGCTTCACAGGAAGCGGCGCGTCGTAAGTCTATCGAGAAAGAGCTGGAGTGGGTTCGTCAGGGCGCGAAAGGCCGCCAGTCTAAGGGCAAAGCCCGTCTGGCACGCTTCGAAGAGCTGAACAACACCGAATACCAGAAACGTAACGAAACCAACGAACTGTTTATTCCACCTGGAGCACGTCTGGGGGATAAAGTGGTTGAAGTTACCAACCTGCGTAAGTCCTACGGCGACCGTGTGCTGATCGACGACCTGACCTTCTCCGTACCGAAAGGCGCTATCGTTGGCATCATCGGTCCGAACGGCGCGGGTAAATCGACCCTGTTCCGCATGATGTCCGGCCAGGAACAGCCTGACAGCGGCTCTATCACCCTGGGTGAGACCGTGAAGCTGGCCTCCGTTGACCAGTTCCGTGACGCGATGGACAACAGCAAAACCGTGTGGGAAGAAGTCTCCGGCGGTCTGGATATCATGCGTATCGGCAACACCGAAATGCCAAGCCGCGCCTATGTTGGCCGCTTTAACTTTAAAGGCACCGACCAGGGCAAACGCGTGGGCGAACTGTCCGGCGGTGAGCGCGGTCGTCTGCACCTGGCGAAGCTGCTGCAGGTGGGCGGTAACGTTCTGCTGCTTGATGAACCAACCAACGACCTGGATATTGAAACCCTGCGCGCGCTGGAAAACGCCCTGCTGGAGTTCCCGGGCTGCGCGATGGTTATCTCGCACGACCGCTGGTTCCTGGACCGTATCGCGACCCACATCCTGGACTACCAGGACGAAGGTAAAGTGGAGTTCTTCGAAGGTAACTTCACCGAATACGAAGAGTACAAGAAACGCACTCTGGGCGCCGACGCGCTGGAGCCGAAGCGTATTAAGTACAAGCGTATCGCGAAATAAAAGCAAAACGGCAACCTCGGTTGCCGTTTTTTATGTTTGTACCCTCTCCCCGTGGGAGAGGGTCAGGGTGAGGGCATCAGGCCGCACAAATTCAGCCACCCACGTAATACCGCTTCACCTCGTCAAACTGCATCGCAAAGTCGATATAGCTCATCAGCGCGGGCGAGTTCAGCTTGCGGCTTGGATACGCCAGCCACAGATCGTTACCTTCAACATTCCACTCCGGCAGCACCTGAACCAGCGCACCTTTTTCAATTTTATCTTCCAGCAGAAATGCGGGTAAGAGCGTGATCCCCGCACCGGCAATCGCACACTCGCGGGCGTATACCAGATTATCGGTCATGTGCGCGTTATCCGGCAGGTAGCGGTAACCCTCGCTCTCGCTTCGCAGAAGCCACTCCGACCACGCCCTGTGCGTAATGCAGCGGTGCTCCACCAGCTGGCGGGGATGCGTCAGCGGCTCGCGACGCGCCAGATAGTCCGGCGAGGCCAGCATGTAGCGCGGGCAGTGCCCGATCATCCGGCCAATCAGGGAGGAGTCCTGCGGCTTACCGGTGCGCAGCGCTACGTCAAAACCGGCCTCGACCAGATCCACCACGTCATCAGAAATCGACACATCCAGCGAAACGTCAGGATAGCGAAGCTGGAACTCGGCGTTCATATGCGCCAGCAGCGTCGCCCCTATCCCCGCCGGACAGGTGATCCGCAGCCGCCCGCTCGGGTTTTCGCGCAGGCGCTGAATGGCGTACTCTGCCCGCTCGCTGGCCGCCAGCATCTCGCGACAGTGCACCAGATAGTGCTCGCCCGCAAACGTGAGGCTAATCCTGCGCGTGGTGCGGTTCAGCAGGCGGATACCCACCTGCTGCTCCAGCTGGCTAATTCGCTGACTAACGCTGGATTTCGGCAGTTCGGCCTTCCGGGCCGCCGCGGTAAAGCTGCCCATCTCCGCCACCAGCGCGAAAAGCGCCATATCCTGCAGCTGTTTAAACATGATTGTTCATCCTGTACGAACGCTGAGTTCTTGATTGTCCATCTTATCACGCAGCTGGCCACTTTATAGACTAGCCTCAACAAAACGCTTTCCATTGAGGAGCACACCATGTCTGTTAAAGCCATTGCCGTTAACCCAGAAAATCCGTCCACCTTCATTGAAATCACCCCGCCAATGCCGCAGCCCGGCGAGCACGATCTGCTGGTGGAGGTGAAGGCCGTCTCCGTTAACCCGGTCGATACCAAAGTCCATGCGGGCATTGCCAGGAACGGGCTGAATGAGCCGCGCATCCTCGGGTGGGATGCCAGCGGGATCGTCAAAGCCGTTGGGGGTGGCGTCACCGGATTCAAACCGGGGGATGAAGTGTGGTACGCGGGCGACATCACCCGCCCGGGCAGCAACACCACGCACCAGCTGATCGACGCGCGCATTGTCGGACACAAGCCTGCCAGCCTCGGCTGGGCCGCGGCTGCCGCGTTGCCACTGACCGCCCTTACAGCCTGGGAAGGATTATTCGAGCGGCTGAACATTCAGGATGCCGGGGCGGATAAAACGCTGCTGATCATTGGCGGCGCGGGCGGAGTGGGATCGCTGGCGATCCCATTTGCGAAGCACAACAGCAAGGTGAAAATCATCGCGACGGCATCAAGAGAAGATTCCGCCCGCTGGTGTCGCGATCGCGGGGCTGACGTTGTCGTCAACTACCGCGACCTGAAAGGGGAGCTGACGAAACAGGGGCTGACCTTTGTGGATTACATTTTCATCCTCAACGACACCGACGGACACTGGGATGCGGTCAGCGACCTGATTGCGCCTCAGGGGCATATCTGCTCCATCGTTGAGAATGAACGTCCGCTGAACCAGGACAAGCTGAAGTCCAAATCCGCCGCCCTGCACTGGGAATTTATGTACACCCGCAGCATGTATCAGACCGCGGATATGGCGCGTCAGGGTGAGATCCTCAATGAGGTGGCAAAGCTGGTGGATAACGGCGTGGTGGAAAGTTCGCTCAGCGAAACGCTGCACGGGCTGAGCGTGGAGAGCATTACCGAGGCGCACCGTAAAGTGCTGGAGGGACATATGCGTGGGAAAGTGGTGGTTGAGTTCTGAATGGCTTGATGCCCTCACCGGCCCTCTCCCACAGGGAGAGGGAGGTTAACGTCCCCTCTCCCTGTGGGAGAGGGTTAGGTGAGGGGTAAGTTTTTACCCCTGCTCCCCCATCATCTCCTTCACCAGCTCGACGCAGCGCAGGAAGCGGGAGTCGTAGTCAGACTCTTCCACATGGACAAACTCAACGTTGTTTTCGTTGAGCATCTCCACCAGCATGGTCTGAAACTCTCGCCTGTCTACGGAGCTGCCGAGGCTGCGCATGCCGTCGGCCACCCACGGGGTGTTGTTCTCCAGCAGTATCACCAGGTCAAAGCGGTATTCGTCAATCAGCGCCTGCACGAACGGGTGCTCGCGCCCTTCGTATTTTTTACAGAACGCCTGCGTGGTCACGAAATCGGTATCGATAAACGCCACCTTGTTGGCGTATTTCACCGCAAAATCAATGTACTGGGCATGACCGAGCGCGATTTTGTCGTAGTCGGAATACTGCAGCGCCATCTCGTCGCCGCCAAGGTGCGAGAAGACATAATCGCGGCCGTACTCCCACGCGCTGGTGGTGTTGAAGATGTTCGCCAGCTTGTTGACCAGCGTTGATTTCCCGCTCGACTCGCCGCCCAGGATCGCGACGGTACGCACGAAGAACGGCTTCACCTCGGTCGGGATGTAATCCCAGTAGCGGAACGGGTTCTCGCGGATCTGCGCTCCGCTGATGTTCATAAAGGTACGTTTCGGGTCGATCAGCACCGTCTCGATACCCAGATGCTCGCGGAACTGCGGCGCGTCGGACTCTTCAGAGGTGTAGATCCAGTTAGGCGTAATGCCCTTCTCTTCCATAAACGCTTTGATGCCGTTGCTCCACACGTCCCAGCCGTGCGGATACGGCTCCATGCCCTCTTCGTTAAAGGCATGAATACGAATATTTTTCTGGTACTTAAATGTCTGGAGCAGCCAGCGCAGGCGGTCCGGCACGGTCGGCTGCTGCGACATGGCGCTGTCTTCAAACAGCTGACGGTCACGGGTTTCGTCGTATCCCATGATGATATGCAGCTCGTCAACCTGGCTACAGGCGCGCTGGATCAGATAGATATGTCCGGTATGCAGGGGGTAAAACTTGCCGAACACCACGCCGATGTTCTTTTGCATACGCGGGAATTCCAGCCCCAGAAAGCGGTGCAGCGCTTCCAGCTTCTGCGCGCTGGGGCTTTTGATTTTGGCGTTCAGCAGCTGGCTCAGGTAGCCTTTGGTCATGCCGCTGGCATCCGCCACCTGCTGCAGCGTGCAGCCCTTCTGGCGGATTGCGGTCTTGATGTAGTCAAATGATGACATAAATTACGGTGCCTCCTGCAAAATCAAATTTACGTAATTATAAGTCGTCAAAGACATTTAACGCATCTGCGAGTTTTTTCACGCCAAATACCTGCATCCCTTCCGGGATCTTTTTCGGCACGTTGGCGGCGGGAACGATCGCCCGGCGGAAACCGTGTTTTGCCGCCTCGGAGATACGCTCCTGGCCGCTGGGTACCGGACGGATTTCCCCGGCGAGGCCCACTTCGCCGAATACCACCAGATCCTGCGGCAGCGGTCTGTCTCGCAGGCTGGAGACCATCGCCAGCAGCAGCGCCAGGTCTGCGCTGGTCTCCGTGACTTTGACGCCGCCGACCACGTTAACGAAGACGTCCTGATCCGCCATCTGCAGCCCGCCGTGACGGTGCAGCACCGCCAACAGGATCGCCAGACGGTTCTGTTCCAGACCGACCGCCACGCGCCGCGGGTTGCCCATCATCGACACGTCCACCAGCGCCTGAATTTCAACAAGCAGCGGGCGCGTTCCTTCCCACAGCACCATCACCGAGCTGCCGGAGGTGATCTCATCGCCGCGGCTCAGGAAGATGGCCGACGGGTTGCTGACTTCGCGCAGCCCCTGTTCGGTCATGGCAAACACGCCCAGTTCGTTCACCGCCCCAAAGCGGTTCTTGTGGCTGCGCAGGGTACGGAAGCGGGAATCCGCGTCGCCGTCGAGCATCACGGAGCAGTCGATACAGTGTTCCAGCACCTTCGGCCCGGCCAGCGAGCCGTCTTTGGTCACGTGGCCGACCATCACAATCGCCACGCCGCGCGTTTTGGCAAAGCGCGTCAGGTAAGCCGCGGTTTCACGCACCTGCGCGACGCTGCCCGGCGAAGACTGAATGTCCGCCATGTGCATCACCTGGATGGAGTCGATCACCATCAGCTTCGGCTGCTCTTCTTCAGCGATCATGCAGATCTGCTCGATGCTGGTTTCGGAGAGCATGTTCAGGTTGCCGGTCGGCAGGCCCAGACGGTGCGCGCGCATCGCCACCTGCTGCAGTGACTCTTCGCCCGTGACGTACAGGGTTTTCATCTGTTCGGCGAGCTTGCAGAGCGTTTGCAGCAGCAGGGTCGATTTACCCGCGCCCGGGTTACCGCCGATCAGGATCGCGCTGCCCGGCACCACGCCGCCGCCGAGCACGCGGTCAAACTCTTTGAACCCGGTGGAGAAGCGCGGCAGCTCTTCGAGGCTGATGTCCGAAAGTTTTTGCACCTTCGCCACGCCCGCGTTACCGGCATAGCCGCTCAGGCGTTCATTGCGCGCCACGCTCGGCGAAGCCGCCACACCACGCACTTCGGTGATGGTGTTCCAGGCATGACAGGCGCTGCATTGCCCCTGCCAGCGCGGATAATCCGCACCACATTCATTACAGACAAATGCGCGTTTTGGAGCTTTCGCCACGGTTTACCTCGTTATTTCTGTGCGGCCTGCGTGCCGGGCGGCGCTTACGCTTACCCGGCCTACAAAGCAGACCGTTATTTCTGATTAATGCTGCCGGAGAGAATGCAGAACACCCCCATCAGGTCAGCGTGACGGATAGTGACTTCCGTCTTTTCATTCACTTTTGGCTTGGCATGGTAGGCAATGCCCAGCCCGGCGGCTTTGATCATCGGCAGGTCGTTCGCGCCGTCCCCGATGGCGACGGTCTGGACGACCGGAATTTCATATTTTTCCGCCAGACGCGTCAGCGTATTGGCTTTGTACTGGGCATCTACGATATCGCCGATCACCTGGCCGGTCAGCTTGCCGTCCATGATCTCCAGCTCATTGGCCACCACGGTGGTCAGATGCAGTTTTTCCCGCAGGTAATCCGCGAAGAAGGTGAAGCCACCGGAGGCAATCGCCACCTTCCAGCCGAGGGACTGTAGCTTCAGCACCAGCTGCGTCAGCCCAGGCATCAGCGGCAGCACGTCGCGCACCTGACGCAGAATGTTGGCATCGGCCCCTTTCAGGGTCGCCACGCGCTGGCGCAGGCTGGCGGTGAAGTCCAGCTCGCCGCGCATCGCACGTTCGGTGACTTCCGCCACCAGCTCGCCGCTGCCCGCCAGCTTCGCAATCTCGTCAATACACTCGATCTGAATGGCGGTTGAGTCCATGTCCATCACCAGCAGGCCCGGGGTTTTCAGATGCGGAATTTTGCCCAGCGGCGCGACGTCCAGCCCCGCGTCATGCGCCAGACGCGTTGCGCGCTGCGTCAGGGAACCCGCCAGGCGAATAACCTGGTAGTCTTCCACGCACCAGGCGGCGACGATGACCATTGCCGCACCGAGCTTGCTTTGATACTGAGTCAGGCGTTGCTTATCCAGACCGCGTCCGTAGAGGAGCCAGCCGCTACGACCGGCGTGGTAATCCAGAGGCATCACCTCATCGCCACTTAAAGAGAGCGGCAATCCTGGCCATAAAGAGACATCCGTTGGCAGGTCACACCAGGTAATGTTCGGCATTAAAGCTCCTGTAATTTCGTTCGCGCCGGAAGGTTGCAGAGGGAAAATAACGCATGAGGCTACCCTGTAACCATCACTTCTGGCAACATTAAGCCGTAAATTTTCAGCAGGTGGAATATGGCTCGCGCAAAACTGAAATTCCGGCTTCATCGCGCCGTGATTGTCCTTTCCTGTCTCGCACTACTAGTGGTGCTGATGCAAGGGGCATCGTGGTTTAGCCAGAACCATCAACGGCAACGCAACCCGCAGTTTGAAGAGCTGGCCCGCACGCTGGCCCGCCAGGTGACGCTCAACGTCGCACCGTCCATGCGTACCGAAACGCCGGACGATAAGCGGATAGGCCAGGTTTTACGCCTGCTCACGGAGAACAGCCGCATTCTTGATGCTGGCGTCTATGATGAGCAAGGCAATCTGATTGCCCGCGCGGGCGAGCACGTCGACGTGCGCGACAGGCTGGCGCTGGACGGGAAAAAAGCCGGGGGCTACTTTAACCAGCAGATTGTCGAACCTATTCAGGGGAAGAATGGCCCGCTGGGCTATCTGCGCCTGACCCTCGATACCCACACCCTGCCTACTGAAGCCAAACAGGTCGATAATACCACCAATATTCTGCGCCTGATGCTGCTGCTTTCACTCGCCATCGGCGTTGTGCTGGCGCGCACCCTGCTTCGCGGCAAGCGCTCGCGCTGGCAGCAATCCCCGTTCCTGCTGACCGCCAGCAAATCCGTCCCCGAAGACGAAGAGAGCGAGAAGAAAGATTAGTGATAAAGTAGGCGAACGATTCGGAAAAGGAACTTTGCCATGACGACGTTACGCCTGCTTGTCTCTGACTCTTACGATCCCTGGTTTAATCTCGCGGTAGAAGAGTGCATCTTCCGCCAGATGCCCGCTACCCAGCGCGTACTGTTTCTGTGGCGTAACGCCGATACGGTGGTCATCGGCCGCGCGCAAAACCCGTGGAAAGAGTGCAACACCCGGCGTATGGAAGAGGACAACGTCCGCCTCGCACGTAGAAGCAGCGGCGGCGGCGCGGTGTTTCACGATCTGGGCAATACCTGCTTTACCTTTATGGCGGGCAAACCGGAATACGATAAAACCATCTCAACGTCCATCGTCCTCAACGCGCTCAATTCACTCGGCGTGACGGCGGAAGCCTCCGGGCGTAACGATCTGGTGGTGAAAACCCCCGAGGGTGACCGGAAGGTCTCCGGCTCCGCCTACCGTGAAACGATGGATCGCGGCTTCCACCACGGCACCCTGTTGCTGAACGCCGATCTGAGCCGTCTGGCGAACTACCTGAATCCGGATAAGAAAAAGCTCCAGGCCAAAGGAATTACCTCCGTACGCGGCCGCGTGGCAAATCTGGTGGAGCTGCTGCCGGGGATCACGCACGAGCAGATTTGCGATGCCATCGGTGACGCGTTCTTTGAACATTACGGCGAGCGCGTTGAAGCAGAAGTCATCTCCCCTGAAAAAATCCCGGACCTGCCCAACTTCGCCGAAACCTTCGCCCGCCAGAGCAGCTGGGAGTGGAACTTCGGTCAGGCTCCTGCGTTTTCCCATCTGCTGGACGAGCGTTTTACCTGGGGCGGCGTGGAGCTGCATTTTGACGTGGAGAAAGGCCATATCACCCGCACGCAGGTGTTTACCGATAGCCTGAACCCGGCACCGTTAGAGGCGCTGGCGGCACGTTTGCAGGGCTGTTTGTACAGGGCAGATATGCTGCAGCAGGAATGCGACGCGTTGATCGGAGATTTCCCGGAGCAGGAAAAAGAGCTGCGGGAGCTGTCGGCGTGGATTGCACAGGCCGTGCGCTAGGTGCGGTCTGGTGCCCTCACCCCGGCCCTCTCCCACAGGGAGAGGGAGGGAAGAGACAGAATTACTCTTTATCGCCCAGCAGAACGGATTCCAGCGCGATTTTGATCATGTCGTTAAAGGTAGTCTGACGCTCGGCAGCAGTGGTCTGCTCGTGGGTACGGATGTGGTCAGACACGGTGCAGATGGTCAGCGCTTTCGCACCAAACTCAGCCGCGACGCCGTAAATACCCGCCGCTTCCATTTCCACGCCCAGAATGCCGTATTTCTCCATCACGTCGAACATCTCGCCGCCGTCCGGGGCATAGAACAGGTCAGCAGAGAAGATGTTACCCACGCGCGCTTCAACGCCCAGCGCTTTTGCTGCGTCAACCGCGTCACGCACCATGCCGAAGTCAGCAATCGCCGCGAAGTCATGGTCTTTGAAACGCATGCGGTTAACTTTGGAATCGGTGCAGGCACCCATACCGATAACGATGTCGCGCAACTTAACGTCCATGCGCACCGCGCCGCAGGAGCCAACGCGGATGATTTTCTTCACGCCGAAGTCGGTGATCAGCTCTTTGGTGTAGATAGAGCAGGATGGGATACCCATACCGTGGCCCATAACGGAGATTTTGCGGCCTTTATAGGTACCGGTGAAGCCCAGCATGCCGCGAACGTTGTTCACTTCACGCACGTCTTCCAGGAAAGTTTCTGCAATGTGCTTCGCGCGCAGCGGGTCGCCCGGCATCAATACGACGTCAGCGAAATCACCCATTTCTGCATTAATGTGAGGAGTTGCCATCTTCAGTTCCTTTTACATTGTTTATTCTTTTCACCCTCTCCCTGTGGGAGAGGGCCGGGGTGAGGGCATCAGACCTCACCCAACATGATTCAGAACATGGCCTTGCCATATTCCATGTCAGACGTACCAAAGTATTTCGCCAGGGTCTGGCCGATGTCCGCAAAGGTTTCACGGTGACCGAGCGAGCCAGGCTTCACTTTCGGGCCGTACACCAGCACCGGAATGTGCTCACGGGTGTGGTCGGTACCGGTCCAGGTTGGGTCACAGCCGTGGTCCGCGGTCAGGATCAGAATGTCATCTTCACCCACCAGCTCCATCAGCTCCGGCAGACGACGGTCGAACAGCTCAAGACCGGCCGCATAGCCTGCGACGTCGCGACGGTGGCCCCAGGAGGAGTCGAAGTCCACGAAGTTGGTGAAGACGATGGTCTTGTCGCCCGCTTCTTTCATCTCTTTGATGGTGGCATCGAACAGCGCGTCCAGACCGGTGGCTTTCACTTTTTTGGTGATGCCGCAGTTGGCGTAGATATCCGCGATTTTACCCACGGAAACCACGTGGCCGTCTTTCTCTTCAACCAGCTTCTGCAGTACGGTCGGTGCCGGTGGCTCAACGGCCAGGTCATGACGGTTACCGGTACGCTGGAAGTTACCCGCTTTGTCGCCGATAAACGGACGCGCGATCACGCGGCCAATGTTGTAGCCGCCTTCGGTCAGCTCTTCACGGGCGATTTCGCACAGCTCATAGAGTTTATCCAGGCCAAACGTCTCTTCGTGGCACGCAATCTGGAACACGGAGTCAGCAGAGGTGTAGAAAATCGGCTTGCCGGTTTTCATGTGCTCTTCGCCGAGCTGATCCAGAATCACGGTACCGGAAGAGTGGCAGTTACCGAGGTAGCCCGGCAGGTTGGCGCGCTTCACTAGCTTATCGAGCAGCTCCTGCGGGAAGCTGTTCTCGTGATCGGAGAAGTAACCCCAGTCGAACAGCACCGGCACACCGGCGATTTCCCAGTGGCCAGACGGGGTGTCTTTACCGGAGGAGAGTTCGTGAGCCCAGCCATAGGCGCCCACGACTTCCGCGTTGCCGTCCATACCGGCTGCGATTTTACCGGTAGAACCTTCATGCGCTTTCACCAGACCGAGGCGGGTCAGGTTAGGTAGAGTCAGAGGGCCTTTACGACCGTTGTCCGCTTCGCCTTTCGCACAGGCTTCCGCGATGTGGCCCATGGTATCGGAACCCACGTCACCAAAACGTTCTGCATCTTCGGTTGCGCCGATGCCGAATGAGTCCAGCACCATAATAAATGCACGTTTCATAATTGTTCTCCGTACGTAGTGCTTCAAAAATTATCGATCAGATCAGTATACCGCTATTCGGTGATACGGCGATAGACAGTCGGTGTGGTTTCCGGCGCTTTATCGTCAAGCGTAATAGCCGCTTTCACCGCTTTAGCCGCTTCCTGCCAGCTGGCTTCGTCTTTGGCGTGGATCACCGCCAGCGGACGTTGACCGTCAACGCTGTCGCCCAGACGGGCCATATCGGTAAAGCCGACGCTGTAATCAATGGTGTCTGACGCCTGACGACGGCCACCGCCCATCGAGACCACCGCCATGCCGAGGGCACGGGTGTCCATCGCAGAGACAAACCCTTCGCTATCGGCATACACCGCTTTGCTGAGCGTCGCGGTTGGCAGGTATTTCGCGTAGTTTTCGACGAAATCGGTCGGGCCCTTCTGGGCTGCAACCATGCGGCCGAAAATGTCCGCCGCTTTGCCGTTATCCAGCACCGCCTGCAGCTTCGCGCGGGCTTCTGCGTCGTCTTTGGCCAGCTTGCCGGAGATTAACATCTCAACGCACAGCGCCATGGTGACGTCGAACAGACGCGGGTTACGGTATTCGCCTGTGAGGAACTGGACGGCTTCACGCACTTCGACGGCGTTACCGGCGCTGGAGGCCAGCACCTGGTTCATGTCAGTGAGCAGCGCGGTGGTGCGCACGCCCGCGCCGTTGGAGACCCCAACGATCGCTTCGGCAAGCGCAGCAGAAAGTTCATAGGTTGGCATAAAGGCGCCGCTGCCGACCTTCACGTCCATCACCAGCGCGTCCAGCCCTTCTGCCAGTTTCTTCGCCAGGATAGAGGCGGTGATCAGCGGGATGGAGTCAACGGTCGCGGTGATGTCGCGGGTCGCGTAGAAACGCTTGTCTGCCGGAGCAAGAGAGCTGGTCTGGCCAATAATCGCCACACCAACGTCTTTAATAATGTCGCGGAAGCGGTTGTCGTCCGGGAAGATATCGAAGCCCGGAATGGCTTCCAGTTTGTCGAGCGTACCGCCGGTGTGGCCCAGGCCGCGCCCGGAGATCATCGGGATGTAACCGCCGCAGGCTGCCACCATGGGGCCGAGCATCAGAGACGTCACGTCACCCACGCCACCGGTGGAGTGTTTATCCACAATCGGGCCGTTAAGGTTGAGGCTTTTCCAGTCCAGAACGGTTCCTGAATCTCGCATCGCCATGGTCAGCGACACGCGCTCAGGCATCGACATATCGTGGAAGAAAATGGTCATCGCCAGAGCCGCAATCTGCCCTTCTGAGACGGTGTTATCACGAATGCCGTTGATAAAGAAGCGGATCTCTTCGTCGCTTAATGCATGACCATCACGTTTTTTACGAATAATTTCTTGTGCGAGAAACACGGTAACCTCCATGCGGAATCGGGGGAGTTGTGGCGGGTGGCGCTACGCTTACCCGCCCTACGATCCTGTCGGCCGGATAAGCGAAGCGTCATCCGGCATTGTCTGGCAATCAGTAGCTGCTTGCGCTCTTACCGTCGCCGTGACCCAGCGCTTTCAGCAGGCTGGCCAGCAGGCTGGACGCACCGAAGCGGTAGTGACGGGAATCGGCCCAGTCGGCGCCAAACAGCTCGTCGGCAATCGCCAGGAACTGCTGCGCGTCTTCAGCGGTACGCACGCCGCCCGCAGGTTTGAAACCAACGGTTTTGGATACGCCCATGTCGCGGATCACTTCCATCATGATGCGCGCGCTTTCCGGGGTCGCATTCACCGGCACTTTACCGGTAGAGGTTTTAATGAAATCCGCACCGGCTTTGATGGAGATTTCAGATGCTTTACGAATCAGCGCCTCTTCTTTCAGCTCGCCGGTTTCGATGATCACTTTAAGCAGCACGTTTGCCGCCGCGCACGCGTCTTTACAGGCTTTCACCAGGTCAAAACCGACCTGCTCGTTGCCGGCGATCAGCGCGCGGTACGGGAACACCACGTCAACTTCGTCTGCGCCGTAAGCAATCGCCGCGCGGGTTTCTGCTAGCGCAATCTCGATATCGTCGTTGCCATGCGGGAAGTTAGTTACGGTTGCAATACGCACGTCCGGCGTGCCCTGCTCTTTCAGCGTCTTACGGGCAATCGGGATAAAGCGCGGGTAGATACAGATGGCTGCGGTGTTACCCACCGGCGTTTTCGCCTGATGGCACAGGGCGATGACTTTTTCATTGGTGTCGTCATCGTTCAGGGTCGTCAGGTCCATCAGCTTCAACGCGCGCAGGCTGCTTGCTGTTAAATCGGTCATAACATTCTCCAACGGCAGTGCCGTATAAATTTTACCTTGCGGGTCTGTGAGTATTCTAACATTCACCCGCATCCACACTTCGACATTCATCACAGTTAATGAAAACTGCATACAAATTTGCATTACTGTAATGAGATCTTCTTCAAACTTTAGTGCGTAAGTTGTCGACTAAAGCAGCGATACCCCCTGTCGGATCAAAAGCCCCGACAGGCTGGCTTCCTACAATCCGTTCATCATCCGCAGAACATTCAAGGAAGCGAATATGCCCCACTCCAGCCCCGACGCCCTGCAACAACGTTGCCAGCACATTGTGACAAGCCCGGTGTTAACCCCGGAACAAAAACGTCATTTTCTGGCGCTGGAAGCGGAGAACAACCTGCCTTACCCGGCACTTCCTGAGGCCGCACGAGCCGCGCTGGACGAGGGGTTTATCTGCGACATGTTCGAAGGCCATGCGCCTTACAAACCCCGTTACGTTCTGCCGGATTACGCAAAATTTCTGGCTAACGGTTCAGAGTGGCTGGAGCTGGAAGGCGCGAAAGATCTCGACGACGCCCTCTCGCTGTTAACCATCCTCTACCATCATGTTCCGTCCGTCACATCGATGCCGGTCTATCTCGGTCAGCTTGATGCGATATTGACGCCATATGTTAGAATTCTAACACAAGAAGAGGTCGATAGCCGAATAAAACGTTTCTGGCGCTATCTCGACCGTACGCTGCCGGATGCGTTTATGCACGCAAACATCGGGCCTGAAGATACGCCCGTCGCGCGCGCCATTCTGCGTGCCGATGCAGAGCTGAAGCAGGTCGCGCCGAACCTGACCTTTATCTACGATCCCGATATCACCCCGGACGACCTGCTGCTTGAGGTGGCAAAAAACATATGTGAATGCAGCAAACCGCATATTTCTAACGGCCCGATGAATGATAAAATTTTCACAAAAGGCCGTTACGGCGTGGTGAGCTGTTACAACTCCCTGCCGCTTGCAGGCGGTGGCAGCACTCTGGTGCGCCTCAACCTCAAAGCCATTGCTGAACGCAGCACATCCATTGAAGACTTCTTCACCCGCACGCTCCCGCACTACTGCCAGCAGCAAATTGCCATCATCGATGCACGTTGCGGTTTCCTGTACGAGCAATCTGGCTTCTTTGAGAATAGCTTCCTGGTCAAAGAGGGGCTGATTGATGCCGATCGGTTTGTGCCCATGTTTGGCATGTACGGCCTGGCGGAAGCGGTGAATACGCTCTGTGAAAAGGAGGGCATTGAAGGCCGTTACGGAAAAGACGAGCAGGCCAACGCGCTGGGCTATCGCATCAGCGAACAGCTTGCGGCGTTCGTTGAAAGCACGCCGGTGAAGCACGGCTGGAAGCATCGCGCGATGCTGCACGCGCAGTCGGGGATCAGCTCCGACTCCGGCACCACGCCGGGCGCGCGCCTGCCCTACGGCGATGAGTCGGATCCTGTCAGCCACCTGCTGGCCGTTGCGCCGCATCACAAACACTATCACTCCGGAATCAGCGATATTCTCACCCTGGAGGAGACGGTCAAACGCAATCCGCAGGCGGTGGTTCAGCTTTGCCTGGGCGCGTTCAGGGCCGGTATGCGTGAATTTACCGCCAACGTAGCGGGTAACGATCTGGTACGCGTGACCGGCTACATGGTTCGCTTGTCGGATCTGGAGAAATACCGGGAAGCCGGATCGCGCACCAATACTACCTGGCTGGGGGAAGAAGCCGCACGCAATACCCGTATTCTGGAACGTCAGCCGCGCGTGGTTAGCCATGAACAGCAGATGCGCTTTAGTTAGTCAGGTTATTCCTTTTTCCTGCGTGGACGGGCCGGGCAGCCGCCTGGCGCTGTTCCTGCAGGGCTGCAACCTGCGCTGCAAAACCTGCCACAACCCGTGGACGATCGGGCGCTGCAACGACTGCGGGGACTGCGTGCCCCACTGCCCGCACGACGCGCTAACCATTCAGGCCGGACGCGTCTGGTGGCAGGAGAGTGACTGCCAGCAGTGCGACACCTGCCTGCACCTGTGCCAGCAGCAGGCAACGCCTATGGCGCACCGCTTCAGCGTGGAAGAGATCCTCACTCATGTCCGCAAATCCTCCCCCTTTATCGAAGGGCTCACCGTGAGCGGTGGTGAAGCCACAACGCAATTGCCGTTTTTGATCGCCCTGTTCACCGCGATCAAAGCCGATCCCGCCCTGCGTCACCTCACCTGCCTGGTAGACAGCAACGGTCTGTTAAGCGAAACCGGCTGGCAAAAGCTGCTGCCGGTACTGGATGGCGCGATGCTGGATCTGAAGGCGTGGGGGAACGAGCATCACCGCTTCCTGACCGGGCGCGAAAACCCGCAGATTAAGCAGAGCATCCGCTGGCTGGCAGATCGTCACCGTTTGACGGAACTCCGCCTGCTGGTGATTCCGGAGCAGTGTGATTATCTGGAACATCTCAAACCGCTAACGACCTTTGTCCACGGACTTGGAAATGTTCCGGTACGAATCAACGCGTTTCATGCGCAGGGCGTTTACGGTGAGGCGGCATCGTGGCGCAGCGCCACGCCCGAGGACGTTGAACCGCTGGCGCTGGCGCTGGAAAAACAGAAGATAACGGTGATCCGTCCGGCGCTTTACCTATAGCGTGATGCCAAATACCGAACGGGTATTTTCCAGCAGCGCATCGGCAATCACCTCTTCAGGCTCTTTTCGCAGTTCACACAGGGTGGTAAATACGCGCGCCGCCTGTTCCGGGCGATTCGGCTGGCCCTGAAAACCATTCAGCGGCATATCCGGCGCATCGGTTTCCAGCAGAAGCGCCGACAGCGGCAGCTGTGCCATCACGTCCCGGGTTTTACTGGCGCGCGGATAGGTGATGGTGCCACCGACGCCGATTTTATAGCCCAGCTCAATAAAACGCTGCGCCTGCTGCAGGCTGCCGGAGAAACCGTGCACGACGCCCCTGCGCGGCAGATCGATGCGTTTCAGGTGCATCGCCAGCTTATCGTGCGTGCGTCTTGAGTGGAGGATCACCGGCAGATCTTGGCGCTTCGCCAGTCTGAGCTGCGCGTCGAGGATCGTCTGCTGGCGCTCAAACTGCGGATCCTCGCGATAAAGATCGAGGCCGATCTCACCGATGGCGACAAGTTTGTCTCCTGCGGTTTGCACGACCTCATCAAGCCTCTCAATGTGCTCATCAAGATGCCGCTCAATCACAATCGGATGCAGGCCGAGCGCGGCATAGAGCGCGGAGTGCCGCGCGGAAAGATCCAGCACCCAGGAAAAATAAGCCGCTTCCACTGAAGGCACAATGATGGCCTGAACGCCTGCCTCGGCCGCTTTCGCAATACTGCGTTCTTCATCCCCCGTAAACGGCGGGAAATCGAAGTGGCAATGGGTATCAATAAAGCGGTACATCACGCCAGATCCTCGTTATCCAGTAAAGCGTCATTCGCCTGCGGAATATCCACCAGCGGCGTCGTCAGGGCGTCGTTGGCGACAATCGCAGGCGGCAAAATAATGCGTTTATGGCGATGAAGCGGCGGTTGCTCCGCCAGCATTTTCCCCACCGTCGCCAGGAAGTAACGCCCGCACAGCCGCCCCGTTTTGTAATCCATGCGCAGCGCAGGGACGCGGCTGCCCAGGGCCATACTCAGCAGCGGCTTAGGCGGATAGATTTCAAAAATACGCAGCTTACCCGGCGGTTTTTCAATGAAGCGCTGCATCGCGCCGTAGGTGGTTTCATGCTGCTTCGCGATGTTCACCAGCGGCTGCAGGCTGCTGTCGCCCAACCAGCGCTCCATCCGTTTAAACCACTGCGGCGTGTAATACATTTGCGACGGTACGGTACGGATCACCACAATGGTTTTCGCCCCGCGCCGGGCGGCTTCCTGCACCGGCACCGCGTCACTGATCCCACCGTCCAGATAGCTAATGCCGTCCAGCAGGGCTCCCGTACGATAAAAGCCGGGGATCGCGCTGGAGGCGCGGATGATGTCCAGCCAGTTCTCCTTCTGAGGAGAAAAATAGCCCGGCGAATAGTCATCGCCCCGGCTGGCGCACATCCAGAACTCTTTGCCGCTATCAAACAGACGGGCAGCGGTATCCATGGCCAGCGGCATCTGGCTGGAGGTCGACTCCAGCAGCCAGTCGAGATCGATCAGGTTGCCGCCGCGCACAAAGCGCACCGGATTAAAAAATTCTTTTGCCGTGGTGTAGCGCATGATGACCTTTCGCGCATAGCCAGGCTGGTTACAGACATAGGCAGAGAGGTTCTGCGCCCCGGCAGAGGTGCCGAAGTAAAGGTCAAACGGGTTGAACTGCGCGCGCATAAATTCATCCAGCACGCCGGCGGTGAAAATGCCGCGCTGTCCTCCACCTTCGCAGACCAGCGCGAGTTGTCCTGCGCGAAACGGCTTTAACGTCAGCGGCGCAATATTGCCGAGCGTAACGGGAATTCGTTGCCCCACCTCTGCTTTCCTGTTTTGATTATTTTATAACACCACAGTAACGCACCCGACCTGTTACGCAAATAAGAAAAAGCCAGTCGCAGTGACTGGCTTTATTTTGTTGAAGGAATATTGCGTTTGCTACGGACGTCTACGACCCGTAAACAGGCTGACCAGGAACAGAATAATACCTACAACGAACACAATCTTAGCTGCCCATGCCGCTGTACCTGCCAGTCCACCAAAGCCCAATGCGGCGGCAATTAACGCGATAACCAGAAATATAATGCCCCAACGAAACATAAGCTTCTCCTTTACCATAGTTAATGTCGGCCGCTAAACGTGAGCGCTCAGGTCACTCACCGGCGTTTTTCCAGAGTCGTTCTTATTTCGCCCGCAGGTTTTAACCAGACGGGCGAATGGTCCAGATTTACTTCGTTTTCAGATCGTTTTTAACGCTTTTCACACCGTCAATCGCTTTCGCGATGGACTCGGCGCGTTCACTTTGCGCCTGCGAATCTACCGTACCGGAAAGCTGAACCACACCATCGGTGGTTTCCACTTTCACCTTACGGGACGGCACGATGTCATCTGCTAAAAGTTTAGCTTTGATTTCGCTGGTAGTAGCGGCATCACCGGCATAACCTTTCACCGACGCGTTTTTACCGTCACGTACGTGCAGCTTATCGCTGACGGACGCAACGCCTTCAACGCCCTTCGCGACTTTCACCGCCTGTTCGGCCTGAGCCTGGCTTTCCACGAAGCCGCTCAGCGTGACCACTTTCTTGTCGGTCTTAACGGAAATATCGGTACTTTTGATGGATTCATCATCCACCAGTGCGGCTTTCACTTTTGCTGTGATTGAGCTGTCGTCCATGAAGTTGCCGACTTTATTCATAGAGCTATCGATTTTTTGCCCTGCGCTATCGGCCGTGGACTGGGCTTTATCCATTGTGCTGCTTTCCGCCAGAGCGGAACCGCTCACCAGAACGCTACCCAGGGTTACAGCCAGCAGAGTTTTCGAAATCTTCAGTCTTGTCATATTCATCGATCTATTCCTGTGTTTACCCGTTATTCGGGCTACATACTTCCTTAGTAGTTTTATATATTGCGAATAAACACACGGGCAAAATGGATAACCTAAAGTCATGCATTGAACAGTTAATTTATCCACGCCCGGTGTTAAACACTGAGTTAAATATAGATCACTCTCACAGAGCCGCTTTCAGAATTGGGTAAAAAACGCGCGAATAGCGTGAAATTGCGTTGAATTAAGAACATTCCGCAAGGGATTAATAAGACAGGAATTAAAGAAGAGCACGGCGGGAGCCGTGCTCTGAGAGGGGATTAGTGCTCGCGGGTTTTACGGAACTGAACGTCAGGGTAACGTTCCTGCGTCAGGTTCAGGTTCACCATAGTTGGCGCGATATAGGTCAGGTTATCGCCGCCATCCAGCGCCAGCTGAATTTCGTTCTTACGCTTAAATTCTTCGAATTTCTTCACGTCAGAACACTCAACCCAGCGCGCGGTCGCGACGTTCACAGACTCGTAAATCGCTTCCACGTTGTACTCGCTCTTCAGACGCGCGACAACCACGTCGAACTGCAGCACGCCGACCGCGCCAACGATCAGGTCGTTGTTCGCGATTGGGCGGAACACCTGCACGGCGCCCTCTTCGGAGAGCTGAACCAGGCCTTTCAGCAGCTGTTTCTGCTTCAGCGGATCGCGTAGACGGATACGACGGAACAGCTCCGGTGCGAAGTTCGGAATACCGGTGAACTTCATCATTTCACCCTGGGTGAACGTATCGCCGATCTGAATAGTGCCGTGGTTGTGCAGACCGATGATGTCGCCCGGATACGCCTCTTCAACGTGCGAACGGTCACCCGCCATAAAGGTCAGCGCGTCGGAGATGACAACGTCTTTCCCGATACGCACCTGGCGCAGCTTCATGCCCTTCTCATACTTACCGGACACCACGCGCATAAAGGCCACGCGGTCGCGGTGTTTCGGGTCCATGTTGGCCTGAATTTTGAACACGAAGCCGGTGAATTTTTCTTCCTGCGCTTCCACTTCACGGGTGTCGGTGTTACGCGGCATCGGGCGCGGCGCCCACTCCACCAGACCGTCGAGCATGTGGTCAACGCCGAAGTTGCCCAGCGCGGTACCGAAGAAGACCGGAGTAATTTCACCGCTCAGGAACAGCTCTTTGTCGAACTCGTGAGAAGCGCCCTTCACCAGCTCCAGCTCGTCGCGCAGCTGCGCGGCCAGCTCTTCCCCGACCGCCGCGTCCAGATCCGGGTTGTCCAGACCTTTAACAATGCGCACTTCCTGAATGGTGTGGCCTTTACCGGTCTGATACAGGTAGGTTTCGTCTTTATAGAGGTGATACACCCCTTTGAACAGCTTGCCGCAGCCAATGGGCCAGGTGATGGGCGCACAGGCGATCTTTAGCTCGTTTTCCACTTCATCCATCAGCTCCATCGGATCGCGGATGTCACGGTCGAGTTTGTTCATGAAGGTGAGGATCGGCGTATCGCGCAGACGGGTGACTTCCATCAGCTTACGGGTACGGTCTTCTACACCTTTCGCGGCGTCGATCACCATCAGACAGCAGTCCACCGCCGTCAGGGTACGGTAGGTATCTTCGGAGAAGTCTTCGTGACCCGGGGTGTCCAGCAGGTTCACCAGGCAGTCGTGATACGGGAACTGCATCACGGAGGTGGTAATCGAAATACCACGCTGCTTTTCCATCTCCATCCAGTCGGATTTTGCATGCTGGCTGGAGCCACGGCCCTTCACGGTACCGGCAGTCTGGATCGCCTGTCCGAACAGCAACACCTTCTCAGTGATGGTCGTTTTACCGGCATCCGGGTGCGAGATAATGGCAAAAGTGCGGCGCTTGGCCACCTCTTGCAGATAAGGAGACAACGTCATAATTAAATCTTCTTTTATAAGCGCGGCAGCACGCCACGCATCATGGAATACAAAATTGCGGCTATTTTACCCATCAATGGGGGGCAGGCAATCATTGTTTACACAGGAGTTGCTCCAGTTCGTTCAACGACGTCACGGTCCAGGTCGGCTCGATGCCTTCAGGCTTCACGCGGCCATGCGCGTTGAGCCAGACGGTCGACAGACCTGACTTCATGCCGCCCAGGATATCTGACTCTGCTGTATCACCCACCATCAGGACGCGATCGCGGTCGGGATTTCCGGCCTGCGCCAGCGCGTAGTCGAAAATTCGCGGATCCGGCTTCGGCACGCCAACCTCTTCCGAGATCACCAGCGCGTCGAAATGATCGCGCAGGCCGGTGCGCTCGAGGCGGATCTGCTGCAGGGCGGTAAAACCGTTGGTGATGATCCCCAGTTTCACCTTGCCTTTCAACGCATTCAGCAGGGAAACCGCACCCGGCAGTGGCGCACAGATATCCGCCATCGCGTTCAGGAAGGCATCATTCAGCGTCCCCGGACTGACCTTTAAGCGTTCCGCCCAGACGTCAAAGCGCTGGTGCTGAAGTTGTAACGCGGTGATGGCACCGTTCTGGTAATCCACCCACAGCGGTTTGTTTACCGCCTGATAGTCCTGAAAATCTTCAGCGGTGAAGGTCACGCTATAGTCGAGAAACATCCGCTGCAGGCCGCCGAACGAATCGAACGTAAACAGCGTTTCGTCGGCATCAAAGAAAATCCAGTCCCATTTCATCGTTACAACCTTATATTCGTTATCCAATCGGCAGAGCCATTATGATGGCGTCTTCACGTCCCTCTGCGGTGGGGTAGTAGTTACGGCGGATTGTCGCCTCGTTAAAGCCTAAGCTTTCATAGAGCGCGATGGCGGCGACATTCGACGCGCGCACCTCCAGCCACAGGGTGAAAACGTCACGGGTTTCGAGCTCGCGAATGAGGTGCTCGAGCAGTTCTCTTCCCAGCCCACGGCGCTGAAACGCGGGATCAACCGCAATATTAAACAGCGTCGCTTCATCAAGAACAACCTGCGTGATCGCGAAGGCGGCCATGGTGCCGTCAACGTCCAGACGGAAGTTCAGATACCGTTCGCCCTGATTGCTGGCGAAGGTTTTTTCGCTCCACGGAAACGCGTGGGCGCGTGTTTCAATCGCAAACGCTGTGGTCAGGTCAGGCGTCGTGAGGGAAGAAATCGTGTTCATATTCGCAGATTTGTTGCCATAGCGCGCTGCGCGCTTTTGGGTTGGCTTTCAGTTCGTCCAGCGCTGGCGTGCAGATCTGGCTCCCCTGTAGGGGGATCTCGTTTGTTTCTCCGATACGCCAGCTGTTACAGCGGCTATCATGAGGAAGCATCGCAACACGCTCTGGCGTCAGCTGTAAAACCTGGTCGGCCGTCATCTTCAGGCTGCGAAGGACATCATCGATCAGGGGTTCATTCAGGGCAGGCAGTTCTTCCGCCACCATCACCAGGCGTACGTGCGCAGGGATGGAAATGGCGATTTCGCCCTGCAACGCCGTCGGGCGACGCAAAGCCCACTGGGTAATGCCCAGCTGCTGCAACTGCCAGTCTCGTCGGGATGTCATAGGGAAAACTCCTGTCTCTCAGGCGCGCAAATATAGCAAATGTGTCGAAAGTGCGCCATCTACCTACTATAATCCCCGCCTGAGTTTATTGAGGAACAATTCATGTCTGCATTTACCCCGGCAAGTGAAGTCTTGCTGCGTCACAGTGATGATTTCGAAGAAAGCCGTATTCTGTTTGCCGGAGATATGCAGGATGACCTGCCTGCGCGTTTCGACTGTGCTGAAAGCCGTGCCCACACCCAATACTACCACCACTGGCAGGTGCTGAGCCGCCAGATGGGCGAGCGCGCGCGCTTTAGCCTGGTGGCGGAGCAGAGCGATATCGCCGACTGCGATACGCTGATCTACTACTGGCCGAAGAACAAGCCGGAAGCCCAGTTCCAGCTGATGAACCTGCTCTCCCTGCTGCCGGTCGGCTGCGATATTTTCATTGTGGGTGAGAACCGCAGCGGCGTGCGAAGCGCTGAACAGATGCTGGAAGGCTACGCGCCGCTGAATAAAGTCGACAGCGCACGCCGCTGTGGTCTGTACCATGGCCGTCTGGAAAAACAGACAACGTTTGATGCACAGGCATACTGGGACGAGTACCAGCTTGACGGCCTGACCATCAAAACGCTGCCGGGCGTGTTCAGCCGCGACGCGCTGGATACGGGCAGCAAGCTGCTACTCTCCACCCTGACGCCGCACACCAAAGGCAAAGTGCTGGACGTGGGCTGCGGCGCGGGCGTGCTCTCTACCGTGCTTGCCAGCCATTCACCCAAAGTGCGCTTAACCCTGTGTGACGTGAGCGCCCCGGCGGTAGAAGCCAGCCGCGCAACGCTTGCCGCAAACGGCATTGAAGGCGAGGTGATTGCCAGCAACGTCTTCTCCGACATCACCGGTCGCTTCGACATGATCATCTCCAACCCGCCGTTCCACGACGGTATGGAAACCAGCCTGGAAGCGGCACAAACGCTGATCCGTGGCGCAGTCCGTCACCTCAACAGCGGCGGTGAGCTGCGTATTGTCGCGAACGCCTTCCTGGCGTATCCGAAAGTGCTGGACGAAACCTTCGGCTTCCACGAAGTGATCGCCCAGACCGGCCGCTTCAAAGTCTACCGCACCGTGATGACGCGTCAGGCCAAAAAGTAATCTCCACTCCAGCAGGCCGGATAAGCGCAAGCGCCATCCGGCTACACATGACATACCCATCGGCCATTTTTGCAGCAATCAAGGCGTAGCGCGCACTTTTCTGTTGACGTAAAGCTGAAAACATCTAGAATGCGCCTCCGTGGTTACGATACTTTTACAGTATCGATGGTATGCGAAGGTGGCGGAATTGGTAGACGCGCTAGCTTCAGGTGTTAGTGTCCTTACGGATGTGGGGGTTCGAGTCCCCCCCCTCGCACCATAAATCACAATGATATTGCTCGCACTGGGCGAAGGTGGCGGAATTGGTAGACGCGCTAGCTTCAGGTGTTAGTGTCCTTACGGATGTGGGGGTTCGAGTCCCCCCCCTCGCACCAACGAGGCGATATCAACAATAGTAAGATGACTGTGCGAAGGTGGCGGAATTGGTAGACGCGCTAGCTTCAGGTGTTAGTGTCCTTAGGATGTGGGGGTTCGAGTCCCCCCCCTCGCACCAATTATCTTACATCCCTTCTGAAGTTCCTCTTGTTTTCCCTGTTATTTCAAACTCATCAGTATCACCAGAATTCCACTGACCAGTGCTACGCATGATGGCAGTAAAACAAAGTGGCGCAGCTGCTTATGCCAGATCATGCCTGACGTGACTAACAGTCCTGACACAATGATCGCTTTCCAGGTATCAAGGGAGAGATCGGCAAACATCAACCCGCCGAGAATGGCTCCCGGTAGCAATACCCCCCAACCACTGCCAAGCGCCCTGTTCAACATGATCTGCCCTCTCACAACGATAATGATAACCAGTATCATATGACACACATTATCATTTGTCAGCTGAATGAATCAAAATCCATCGACCTTTACCTTTCCCGTAATGACAGGAATTGCCTAAGGTGATAAATTGCACACCTGTTAACAACATCTAAAGATTTTCTGATAATTACTCTTTGAGTTTTTTGCATGTTTTATTGCGAAACGGCACCTACTTATTTGTTTTAATTAAATTTTAATAAAAACGCACGACTATGACATCACAATCCTGGCGGTCTTTGGTTCACAGAAAATATCAATTGTCGTTACGTTTATTTTTATTTCTGAACGCAACCTCGGCAGTGTTCTCGGTAACAAATCCGCTCAATTCTGTACGCCTGTTATCTGCCCCACTTATTGCTATTTTCTCCATCAGCACCGGCCTGTTCGTCTGGCACTGGAGAAAGCGCGCGCGGAAGATAAATATTCCCGTTGTTTCAGGGATCTTCGGTATTTTGTGGGCCTGGCAAATTGTGTCTAAATTCGCCTTAATTACCCACGACCAAGCGACATATTTGTTAATCGCCCTATTAACGGTACTTTTTATCGGAACGCTGGCATTCGCCAGTAATATCAAAGCATTTACGCTGCACTCATTGCCCACCTTTATTGCCTGCCTGTGGCTAAGCGATCACGATATATGGCTGAGAATGACCTATTCTTTCGCACTTCCTGTGGTGGCAATTGCTATTCATAACATTTTGCAAACGCGTAACGATCGTTTTGCTCAGGAATTGCTCTCACGCCTGTTGGAAGAGCGAGAAACCCTTACCGATCTCAGCATGATGGACCCGCTTACCGGCCTCTATAATCGTCGCGGTCTGCAAAGCCGTCTGGAGAACCTGCCGACGGTAGAAAATGGCGAGCACTTTGTTCTGCTGATGGATATCGACCACTTTAAAGCCTATAACGATCATTATGGCCATATGATGGGCGACCAGGCGCTTAAGCGCGTCTCTGCGGCAATCCGCGACGCCGTGCGTTCTCGCGATATTGTGGCGCGTTTTGGCGGAGAAGAGTTTATGGTGCTGCTGACCAATATTTCTCTCGAACATGCTCGCCAGACGGCCGAGCGGATCCGTCAGAAAGTCTACGATTTGAAAATCCCGCATCTATTTAACGAGAGTGTCGCGACAAACGTCACCATCAGCATTGGTATTGCCATTTTCGAGGATGAAGACGTGGAAGGCGCGCTGGAAAAAGCGGACAAAGCCCTCTACGAAGCAAAGCATATGGGGCGCAATAACATTCTGTTGAGTGAAGAGCTGCAGACGGCGTAAACATCACGGCGGTGTCACCCGGACAAAAGTCTTGCCATTGGTATGAGCAATAGTTAGGATTGGCAATCATTATCATTTAGATTTCTATCTATACTATGGCTACGCATACCGCACACATCGTCGAACCCCTCCTCTGGCGAGCGCCCCTCACCAGCGGGAATGCTTCGCTTGCGGATGCCATACGGGATAAGATTGCGGAGACGCGTGCCCACCTGCTGGACTTTATCCGGCTTGATGAAGCGCACCCGAACCACGCCATGACGCTCTCAGAGTGGCGTCAACCAACAAAACTGCAGTCGCTGTTGGCCACCTATTCCGACCATATCTATCGCAATCAGCCCACTCTTACGCGGGAAAATAAACCACTGCTCTCTCTTTGGGCGCAGTGGTATATCGGGCTGATGGTGCCTCCCCTCATGCTGGCGCTGTTAACCCAGAAGAGCATGCTGGAACTCTCGCCGGATAATTTCCACGTCGAGTTTCACGAAACCGGGCGCGCAGCCTGTTTCTGGATTGATCTGCACGAAGACCAGAACGCGGAACGCCTGACGGCTCAGGAACGTATGGAGCGGCTTATCACTCAGGCCCTGATCCCGGTGGTGGAAGCGCTTGAAGCGACGGGAGAGATTAACGCGAAGCTTATCTGGAGCAATACGGGCTATTTAATCCACTGGTATTTAACGGAAATGAAGCCTCTGCTTGGTGATGAGAACGTTGATGCCCTGCGTCAGTCCTGTTTCTTTGCAAAACAGCTTTCCGATGGCCGCGACAACCCGTTATTCCGTACCGTCGTGCTCCGTGATGGGCTTCTGGTTCGCCGCACCTGCTGCCAGCGCTACCGCCTGCCGGACGTTAAGCAGTGCGGGGATTGCACGCTGAAGTAGTCGGCCCCGGCCTGATGTCCTCACCCACAGGGACAGGGTACAAACACTAAAAACGGCAACCTGAGTTGCCGTTTTGCTTTTAGCTAAGCCACCTGCTGATTGTCCTCTTCCGCGTTACGCTGTGCCTCTTCCGCTTCCTGCTCCAGCAGCTGTTTCTCGTACACTTTGAAGAACGGGAAGTAGATGATTGCCGATACGCAGGCCAGAACCACAACCAGAATAGCCGCGCGGAAATCCCAGCCCAGAGCCCACGCTGCGCCTATTGGCGCCGGTGCCGTCCAGGGGACCACTGAGATGACGCGGCCAATCAGGTCAAACGTCATCGCCGCCCAGGCCAGCACTGCATTTACCATCGGTGCCAGCAGGAACGGAATAAAGAACACCGGGTTCATCACAATTGGCGTACCGAAAATGACGGGTTCGTTGATGTTAAAGAAGCTGGGTACCACGCTCAAACGCCCGATAGAGCGTAAATGCGCTGAACGGCTACGCAGATAGCAAATCACCAGCCCCATCGTGGCGCCCGACCCGCCAATCACGATAAAGAACGTCCAGAACGCCTCCATAAAAATATGCGGCAGAGGCTGGCTGGCGGCCAGCGCGGTCTGGTTAGCGCCCAGGTTAGTCAGCCAGAACATCTGCAGCATCCCGGAGACGATGGCGGCTCCGTGGATCCCGGCGAACCACAGCAGATGGCCAATCAACACGGCCAGCAGGATCGCAGGCAGGGAATCCGCTGCGGAAACCAGAGGTTTAAAGACCGACATAATGGCCTGCGGGATCAGCATGCCGAACTGCGACTGAATGAGCAGGCTCAGAGGATAAAGCGTCAACACCACTACCAGCACCGGGATGAGCAGATCAAAAGAGTTTTTGATCATCGGAGGCACCTGGTCTGGCAGGCGAATACCGATGTTATGCGCCTTGAGGAAACGCATCATCTCAACGCAGTAGATCGCCACCAGAATCGCAGTAAAAATGCCCGTCCCACCCAGGCTGTCGACTGGCAGCGTGCCTTTGGTTTTCGGTGCCGCGACCAGCAGAAACGCCATCAGCGACAGCATGGCGCACATAAACGGGTCTAACTGGTGCGATTTGACATAGTGTTTGCCAAGGTTGTAGGCAATGGCGGCACAGATATAAATGGACATAATGCCCATCGTCATATCAAACGGCGTCAGGATCTGACCTTCAAACTGCTTCGCCATATCCAGCCAGGCTCGGGCGAAACCCCAGGTAGTATCCGGCGAAAACGGCGGGTATGCGAACACTAACAAAAATGAACCCACAATCATGAATGGCATCGCGGAGATGAACCCATCACGAATGGCCATGACATGACGCTGGGAAGAGATCCTCCCGGCAATCGGGCTGACGTAATTTTCAACAAAACGGAATATCAGGTTAAACGCAGCATGGTTGGCAGACATGGCAGATCTCCTGTCAGACGTTTGTTACGGGCACATTTGCGCCGCACGTTGTTCCATAAATCACCTTCACAACCTTGCTGGCTTGTGGACCAGGGGTACTGCTCAGACGGAATGGTTTCATAATTTGCTCTTATTATTGGGTACAGGGGACGTTACGTACTCAGTATTAATCGACGCATCACGCTCTGCAACCGGTTACTGTAACCGGTTTCCGTGATTGTGAAGAGGATCCAGAAATCAGCCGTTCGGGATATTTGTTACTGAAGAGATATTTACAGAGCATAAATTCTTATGACAGATTACGCAGGATATTTGTCAGGAGGAAACAATGAGTTTGCAGTCTGTACAGCAGTTTTTTGCCGACAACGCGCCGGATATAGACGTCATTGAACTTAGCCAGAGTACCGCTACCGTTGCGTTGGCTGCTGCCGCCCATCGTGTTGAACCGGGACAGATCGCCAAAACCTTGTCATTAAAGGTGAAAAATGAGGTGATTCTGGTGGTAGCGAAAGGCGATGCGCGCCTGGATAACAAAAAGCTGAAAGACACGTTTGGTGCAAAAGCGCGCATGCTCAGCAGTGATGAAGTGGTGACCATCACCGGTCATCCCGTTGGCGGCGTATGCCCGTTCGGCCTGGAAAACCCGCTCGCGGTTTACTGCGACATCTCGTTAAAGCAGTACGCCGAAGTCCTGCCCGCCGCAGGCGCAATTCATAGTGCCGTTCGTATCTCACCTGACAGAATGGCAGAGCTGACGTCCGCAAAATGGATTGATGTTTGCATCTGATTGATGCGCCAGATCCTTTCTGGCGCGCAACAGGCAGGTTATAAAAAGGTCGGCTTGCTGAGTGCCGAACTTCGCGGTTCTCTTGCAGAAAGGTGGGTAATAATATCCGCCGCATCGAGTAGCCCTACGTCAGAGTTTACCCCCAGCTTCACCATCGCATTAAACTTATGCGCCCGGATGGTCTTAATATTGCGTTCAAGCTGTGCCGCTATTTGAGGAATGGAATAGCCGCAAGACATATAACGCAATATTGCCCGTTCCGTTGGGCTTAACATTCTGCTTTGACTCCGGTACCAGTGATTCATCATATTGTCATTGATGCGCAGGGTTTCACTCAGCAATACCATGAGTTCATTCTGCAGGCGCTCAAGCGTCAGCGATTTGCTGACCACACCGTGAAGGCGTGACGGGGAAAGATGACTAATTAATCTTGCTTCCATCTCATCAGCGACCAGGATAATGCGCTGGATATGGCCATGCGTAAACGCAAAATCCCGCAGGTGCGCCAGGCAGCTACGACGCTCTTCTCGCGCATCGGAATATGAATAGATCAGCGAGAAAAAATTGATGTGCTGAAGTGCTTTCTTAAAGCTGTCAAACTCACTAAACAGATGCAGCTGATAATGATTCAGGCCGGGCATCGCAAAAAGATGCTTTAGCCCAACAGCACTCATCGTGCAATTTTCGACGATGGCGATATGTCTTGTTGAATCGGTTTTTTCCATTCCTCGAACTCTCCATAGGCTGACATCAAACTCAGCTCTCGCATTCCCTGTGTACTGTTTATCCAGGCGTACATATCGGCATTACTGCGTAATGACAGCCGTCGCATCGCACTGTTTTTCTGCGCACTGATAGTTTTATTGCTCTTCTTAAGCAATGTGGCGATTTGGTTAATCCCCCATCCTTTACCTAACAGCCGCAATACTTTGCGTTCGGAGTGCGTGAGCGCGATAACCTGTTCGTCTTCTTCCCCCGTACTTTGAGGTTCCGGGGTTAGCAACGCCTGGCTTACCCGCTCTGAGCGTTCGCTACCTGCCCGAATAGCGTTAACCAGCCCTTCAATGGGTTCAATATCAGAAAGCAACGTACTTTCCGGGCGCACAAGTAACTCAACGGCAATAGGGTTAAGCGGCCGCGAAACTAAAAAGATCCAGTGAATGTTCCGGTATTGATTCAATAAACTGAAATACTCTTCGAGCGCGCCCCGAGGATTCCAGTATTCGCCTGAAATATCGGCAATGATGACGTCAGCGCGGCGTAGCTGGAGCAGCGTTAACTCCTGCAATGAGCTGCAACAGGTCAATTCAAAATCGGGGAAATGGCGAGTCATCACGCCCCCTAATCCGTTTTGCATGACCGGTATCCGGCTAATGATAACGCTATGCTTACCGTGCAAAGACAACATAGACCCTCCGTGTCCATTCTTCATGTGATGAGTAACGTTAAAATGCATCAACGTATGAGTATTTTTCGTCCCTGAGTGTAAAGCAGGTTAATACAAGCAGAAGATGAGATGTATTCTTAGTTTAAGAAATGCCTAAACAGCAGTAATATCTCACAAAGCGAAATTAATTTTAATTGCAGTGTCATTAAAATAACTACAATATAAAATTAGAATAACTAAATATAAATAACTTATATTTTAATATTAATAATTCACCAAAATGATGAATTAATCCCAATCCCTTCCGCACTTAAGGGCAGCAACTGTTTGCATAAACCTTGATCTGACCCACAGCAAGAGGCACTGCACTTTGTGCTAAAAATAATCGCTATGGGCCAACCGGCAACTTTCCACCTTCTTCAGGACAATACATGCAGGCAGATCGGTCAACGCAGCGTGCTATCACGCGGCTATGTATTCAGTGCGGTCTTTTTCTGCTCCAGCACGGCGCGGAAAGCGCGCTGGTTGAGGAGCTTTCCACCCGGCTGGGACTGGCGCTGGGTATGGATAGCGTTGAAAGCGCTATTTCATCCAACGCCATCGTGCTGACCACGATCAAAGACGGACAGTGCCTGACCTCCACCCGCAAAAACCATGACCGCGGCATTAACATGCACGTCGTAACCGAAGTGCAGCACATCGTCATCCTTGCTGAACATAAGCTTCTCGATCTTCGTGAGATTGAAAAACGGTTCAGCCAAATTAAGCCATTACGTTATCCGCGCTGGCTTGTCGTGGTGATGGTAGGGCTGTCTTGCGCCTGCTTTTGTAAACTCAATAAAGGCGGCTGGGACGGCGCGATCGTCACCTTTTTTGCCAGCAGTATCGCCATGTATGTTCGCCAGCTGCTGACGCACCGGCAGCTGCATCCGCAAATTAACTTCTGCATTACCGCGTTTGTCGCCACCACGGTTTCCGGCCTGCTGCTGCGCCTGCCGCAGTTTGCCACTACCCCGACGATTGCCATGGCCGCCAGCGTGCTTCTGCTTGTTCCGGGCTTTCCGTTGATCAATGCCGTTGCCGACATGTTTAAAGGACACATCAATACCGGTCTGGCACGCTGGGCTATTGCCAGCCTGCTGACGCTGGCGACCTGCATCGGCGTAGTGATGGCCATGACGCTCTGGGGGTTACGCGGATGGGCGTGATAGATTTTCTGCTGGCGCTGGCACAGGACATGCTTCTGGCCGCCATTCCTGCCGTCGGCTTTGCGATGGTGTTTAACGTTCCGCAACGCGCTCTGCGGTGGTGTGCGCTGCTGGGCGCGATTGGTCATGGCTCGCGAATGGTGATGATGACCGCAGGATTTAACATCGAATGGTCGACATTTATGGCCTCCATGCTGGTTGGCAGTATCGGCATCCAGTGGTCGCGCTGGTATCTGGCGCATCCAAAGGTGTTCACCGTCGCCGCCGTGATCCCGATGTTCCCGGGCATATCTGCGTATACGGCGATGATTTCCGCGGTGAAAATCAGCCATTTTGGCTACACTGAGCCGCAGATGATCCTCCTCCTGAGCAACTTTCTTAAGGCCTCGTCCATCGTCGGCGCGCTTTCTATTGGGCTGTCGATCCCCGGACTGTGGCTGTACCGCAAACGCCCACGCGTTTGATATTTGTGTTATTTCGCTGCCATGGAGATAATCCTTCTGGTCCGTTTGGTGAAAATAAGGAAAGGATGTGGCTAACCCTGGCAGCGAACACCCCGAGCACAGCGAAGAATCCAGCCTGAAAGAGAAAATTTTTCAGAGCGCCATCGCGCTTTTTGCCGAGTATGGATTGAACGGTGCCCGCATGGAGCAGATCGCGGAGAAAGCGGGTACCACCAAACGCATGGTGGTTTACCATTTTAAGAATAAAGAGAATCTCTATCTCCTGGTTCTGGAACACGTTTACACCCAGATTCGCGCCAGTGAAAAAGCGCTAAGCCTGGCGGGAATGCCCCCCGTCGAAGCGCTGGTCAATCTGGTTGAAGCCACCTTTGACTATCATGCCGACCACCCGGACTACATCCGGATTATCTGCATGGAAAACATGCAGCGGGGCCGCTTTATGCAGCAGTCGAGCTATCTTCGCCAGGTCAACCGTAGCGCGCTCGACCTGCTGGAGGGCATCCTGCACCGGGGCAAAGAAAAGCAGCTCTTCAGCCAGACGGTTGACGCGCGCGATCTTCACCGCCTGATAAGCAGCTTCAGCTTTCACTACGTTGCCAACAGTTACACCTTTACGCTGCTGTTTGAAGACGGAGCGGATGAACAGGCTCAGCGCCAGCACTACCGCAAAATGGCCGTTCAGGTGGCGCTCCGCTACACCTGCCCATAAAATTGCTTGCAATTAAATCGCACACTACCTATATTCATCTCATGAACGCGAAAACGAACGACGCAACCGCTGCGCTCAAGCTGGATAACCAGCTCTGCTTTGCCCTTTATTCGGCAAATCTGGCGCTTAACAAGCTGTACCGGCAACTGCTGGCACCGCTGAACCTGACTTACCCGCAATATCTGGTAATGCTGGTGCTGTGGGAGCAGGATGACGTCACGGTGTCGGACATCGGCGAACGCCTGTTTCTGGACTCTGCGACCCTGACGCCGCTTTTGAAGCGGCTGGAAAGTGCCGGGTTAATCAACCGTCATCGTTCACGCAAAGACGAACGCCAGGTCGCCGTCACCCTGAGTGAAGCGGGACGTGAACTGCAGCAGCAGGCATTGGGTATTCCCCATGCGGTGGGTTGCGCGGCGCAGTGTGATACCGACACTTTGCTGGCGCTCAAACAGCAGCTCGAACTTTTGCGACAACAGCTACACCGCGCGTAAAGCTATACTTTATGCGTGATTATCACCCATATATATCGCACGCTATTTAATAGCACACATTAAAGCAAGATGAGGAACCTGCCATGTCTTTAGAAAAAGTTGTTTATACCGCCAAAGCAAAAGCAACCGGTGGCCGTGACGGCCGCGCGACATCTTCCGATGGCGTACTGGACGTAAAACTGGGCGTGCCAAAAGAGATGGGCGGCATGGGCGGAGAAGTAACTAACCCTGAGCAGCTGTTTGCTGCGGGCTACTCTGCCTGCTTCCTGGGCGCGATGAAGTTCGTGGCCGCACGCGACAAATTCACCCTGCCAAAAGATGCCTTTATTGAAGGCGAAGTGGGTATTGGACCGCTGCCAACCGGTTTTGGTATCGAGGCAAAACTGAACATCCACGTTGAGGGTATGGATCCCGCGGAAGCTAAAAAGCTGGTCGATGCGGCGCACATTGTTTGCCCGTACTCTAACGCGACCCGCGGCAACATCGACGTGACCCTGAATATCATCGCGTGATAAATGCCTGATGGTGCTGCGCTTATCAGGTCTATGACTGTAGCCCCGGTAAGCGCAGCGCCACCGGGGAAATCCCCTCCTTCCCTTTCCTCTCTCTGTGCTACCATAAGCCCATATCACGCCCGTAGTAATCAGTAGAGTAAGCGTTATGTCCTCCAGAATTCTGACCACCAGCATTGCTGGCATTGATGCCTTTATGCGCGACCCACGCGGTGTGTTGACCCATGCCGAAGGCGGCACGGTTGCGGTATTTGCCGACAACGCGCCGGCGTTCTACGCAATCACGCCGGAACGCCTGGCGCAGCTTCTGGAGATTGAAGCGCAACTGTCACGCCCGGCGAGCGATATCACGCTGGACAACCAGTTCTTTGATGAACCGGTTAACGTCCCCTTGACCGTTCCGATGGGAAAATTTGCCCTGTACGCGGGCTGGCAGCCGGATGCGGATTTTCAGCGGCAGGCCGCGCTGTGGGGCATTGCGCTAACCCAGCCGGCCACCGCGGAAGAGCTCGCCGCGTTTACCGCCTGGTGGCAGGCGGAAGGGAAAGTCTTCACCCATATTCAATGGCAGCAAAAGCTCGCGCGTCATCTTCAAATTACCCGCGCCGGCAACAACGGCCAGCCCAAACGCGATATCAACGCGTTTTCCGAACCGGATAAACAGATCCCCAGCGGATTCCGAGGTGCGAAATGAAGAACGTCGGCGACCTGATGAAACGTCTGCAAAAAATGATGCCTGCCAACGTGAAGCCCGCGTTTACCACGGGTGAAGAGCTTCTGGCGTGGCAAAAAGAGCAAGGTGAGATCCGCGCCGCCGCGCTCGCCCGGGAAAACCGGGCGATGAAAATGCAGCGCACCTTTAACCGCTCCGGTATACGTCCCCTGCACCAGAACTGCTCGTTCGATAACTATAAAATCGAGACCAGCGGGCAGATGAACGCCCTTGCCGCCGCCCGTCAGTACGTGGATGAATTCGACGGCAATATCGCCAGCTTCATCTTTAGCGGCAAGCCGGGCACCGGAAAAAACCACCTTGCAGCCGCTATCTGCAACGAGCTGCTTCTGCGGGGTAAATCGGTTCTTATCATCACCGTGGCCGATATCATGTCCGCGATGAAAGATACCTTCAGCAACCGCGAAACCAGCGAAGAGCAATTGCTCAACGATCTGAGCAATGTTGATTTACTGGTCATCGACGAGATTGGCGTTCAGACAGAATCCCGCTATGAAAAAGTGATCATCAACCAGATTGTCGACCGCCGCTCCTCGTCCAAGCGCCCCACCGGCATGCTGACGAACCACAATATCGACGAGATGACCCGCTTACTGGGTGAACGCGTCATGGACCGCATGAAGCTGGGTAATAGTCTTTATGTCATCTTCGACTGGGAAAGTTACCGCAGCCGCGTTACCGGCAAAGAGTATTAAGACAGTTCCAGGAATCGCCGCCAGGGCATAGGTATATACTGGAACCCCTTCGGCCCAAAACGGACCTTTTTGAGAGAGCCATGATGAAAAAACAGATTCTAATCAGCACCTTTTTAGGCGCGCTGCTGGTTACCGGCGCAGCGCAAGCGGCGTCCTGGCAGGAGTCCCTGTCAAGCGCGGCAAATGAGCTGACCAAAGAGAGCAGCAGCTCTCAGGGTGGACTCTCCGCCTCTTCCCTCACCAGCCTGCTGGGCAGCAGCTCTCAGAGCCTCAGCGCGGGCACGATGAACAACGCGGCGGGGATTCTGGAATATTGCGCGAAGCAAAAGCTGGCCTCCGTGACCGACGCGCAAAACGTGAAAAACCAGGTGCTGGGTAAACTGGGTCTGGATACTCAGGAGCAAAAAGCGGACACCAACTATATGGACGGCATTCAGGGCCTGCTTAACGCGCAGAACGGACAGCAGCTTAACCTGAGTACCCTCGGCAACTCTTCTCTGGCCAAACAGGTGAAAACCAAAGCCTGCGATCTGGTGCTGAAACAAGGCGTTAATTTCATCTCCTGATCCACCCCATTTTATGCCACAACACGCCGCGTTTAATGCGATAGTCTTGCAACGCGGCGCTAAACGAGCGTTTTTCCTGGTTGCCACCGTCTCAGCGTCCGTTTGTCAGGATGCGACCTTCTTCATAAAAACGATTTTCTAAACCAAATCCTAACAACAGCACACTTTCGTGACACTAAAATTGCAGCTTAACGACATCGCAATTACATTGTATGACCCAAAAAATAAACAGTTAGCCAGCGAAGCACCTGGCGTCATGAGGATATGCTGTTGTCAGAATTCATGTCTCTTATCCTTTTTCTGGCTTCTGTCGGCGTTTACGCCTGGAAAGCCGGCCGTCACACCTGGTGGTTTATCGCCACGCTGGTAGTACTCGGCATTTTTATTATTTTAAACATTACCTTATACGCCAGCGACTATTTTACCGGTGACGGTATTAACGATGCGGTGCTCTACACGCTGACGAACAGCCTGACGGGCGCGGGCGTGGGCAAATACATTCTTCCGGGGCTAGGCCTTATCGTCGCGCTGGTGACGATTTTTGGCGCGCTGGCCTGGGTGCTGCGCCGACGTCGCCATCACCCGCACCATCATGGCTATAGCATGCTGGCGTTGTTCCTGGCGCTGGCCTCCGTCGACGCCAGCCCGGCGTTCCATCAGATCACCGAGCTGGTGAAATCCCAGTCTCGCGACGGCGATCCGGATTTCGCGGCTTACTACAAAGAACCGTCCAAAACGATCGCCAGCCCGAAGCTCAATCTGGTCTACATCTACGGTGAAAGCCTGGAGCGCACGTACTTTGATAACGATGCCTTCCCCAACCTGACGCCGGACCTGGGCGCGCTGAAAAATGAAGGTCTCGATTTCAGCCACACCATGCAGCTGCCCGGCACGGATTATACGATTGCCGGTATGGTTGCCTCCCAGTGCGGTATCCCGCTGTTCGCGCCTTTTGAAGGTAACGCCTCAGCCTCAATGTCGACGTTTTTCCCCCAGAATATTTGCCTCGGCGATATCCTGAAAAACTCCGGCTACGAAAACTATTTTGTGCAGGGGGCAAACCTGCGCTTTGCCGGAAAAGACGTGTTCCTGAAATCCCACGGTTTTGACCACCTGTATGGCTCAGAAGAGTTAAAAACGACGGTTGCCGATCCGAGCTACCGCAACGACTGGGGCTTCTATGACGATACGGTACTCGACGAAACCTGGAAGAAATTCGAGGAGCTTTCCCGCGCGGGCAAGCGTTTCTCCCTCTTTGCGCTGACGGTGGATACCCACCATCCGGACGGGTTCGTCTCGCGCAGCTGCAAACGCAAAAGCTACGACGTGGACGGCAAAAACAACAAGTCCTTCAGCGCCGTCACCTGCAGTCAGGAGCACATTGCCGCGCTGGTCGAGAAAATCAAAGCCTCGCCCTGGTTTAAAAACACCGTCATCGTCGTTTCGTCTGACCATCTGGCGATGAAAAACAGCGCCTGGGATCGGCTCAACAAGCAGGACCGCAGCAACCTGTTCTTTGTCCTGCGCGGCGACCAGCCGCAGCAGGAGGTAATTGCCACCAAACGCAACTCCATGGATAACGGCGCAACCGTGCTGGACATTCTGGGCGGCGACAACTTTATTGGCCTGGGCCGCAGCACGCTGTCGGGACAATCCCTGTCGGAAGTGTTCCTCAACATGAAGGATAAAATCCTCGCCTGGAAGCCAGACATTATCCGCCTGTGGAACTTCCCGAAAGAGATGAAAGACTTCACCGTCGATCGGGATAAAAATACGATTGCCTTCTCGGGCAGCAGCTTCCGTCTGCCGCTGCTGGTGCGCGTGTCGGAGGGGCGCGTCGAGCCGCTGCCGGAAAGCGAATATTCTGCGCCGCTGCGCTATCAGCTGGCCGATTTTGCCCCACGCGATAATTTCGTCTGGGTCGACCGGTGTTACAAAATGGGCCAGCTCTGGTCGCAGCCGCTGGCGCTTTCTACCGACTGGTGCGTCTCTCAGGGCCAGCTTGGCGGGGAGCAAACCGTGCAGCACGTGGATAAAGCCCAGTGGAAAGGCAAAACCGCGTTCAACGATACGGTGATTGATACCGCGCGCTATCAGCACAACATCGACATGCTAAAAGTCAGCGATAATGATATTCGCTACAAAGCGGACAGCTTTATCTTTAACGTGGCCGGCGCGCCCGAGGAAGTGAAGCAGTTTAGCGGCATCTCGCGTCCTGAGTCCTGGGGACGCTGGTCAAACGCGCAGCTGGGCAACGAGGTGAAAATTGAGTACGCCCACCCGCTGCCGGAACAGTTCGACCTGGTGATCACCGCCAGAGCGTATGGCCCTAACGCTAACAAGCCCGTACCCGTGCGCGTGGGCGATCGGGAGCAGACGCTGACGCTCGGGAACGACGTGAGCACGCAGACGCTGCATTTTGAGAATCCTTCGCGCAGCAATACCCTGGTGATCGTGCCGCCGGACCCGCAGTCCACGAACGAGGGAAATATCCTTGGGCACTCACCGCGCGAGCTCGGGATCGGCATGGTTGAAATCAAAATCGTCAGCAAAGCGGGTTAACACGCGTCGCGCCCGGCGTGCTGTCGGGCGCTTATGAAAATAAATAATCCTATATAATGCTTATAAATTAGATAAAAACACTTTATATAAGCCATTTTTATCTATAAATATCCCGCCAAAATACAAATCCATAAAATGTGCGGCTCCTGAAATCACAACGGAGCGTTACGCACTTTTATCATGCTAACCGGCTATAAGTTCGAATCCATCCGGGCACTGCGCAGTGAAAATGTGATTGCCTGGGAGGTATTGTCTACGGCAAAGCCCCACGTCAATCTTGAAGATTACTTTGGCTCGATGCCCGCGACGCAGCGTAAAGCGCACTTCTTTGCGCAGCTTCGTCATGCCATGTTTTGCAAGGATGGTGACAAGTATTATCTCAATGCGACATCGGATTTACTGCTGGAAACGGACTTCCTCGACAGGCTAAAAGAAGAGACACCCTGCCCGGAGAGACTTGCTATCGAGGTCACCGATCTCCATACGATGGTCCAGCTCAAGGATACGCAAAGCCTGGCACTGCGGAAATGCATCGCGACGCTCCATCAGTGGGGGATAGAAGTGTGGGCAGACGATGTCTGCGAAGACCTTCTTCCCGATCTTCTGACCAGCCAGATCCGCTTCTGCGGCATCAAAATTGACAAACATACCTTCTGGAACGGGCGGATCGAGCAGGCAAAGTTTCTGCATCTCACCCGCCAGTGCAAGCGCGTCGCCAGCAAGGTGCTGATCGAAGGCATCGAAACCGCGGGTGATTTCGCGCTGGCCCGCGCCAGCGCGGCCGATTACGGCCAGGGCTATCTGTGGGGTAGAAAATGACCCCTTTCATTCCGAATGCTGGTTATCAGGTTATCGTTCTGAGCGGGAATACGTTTTTATGGCTTGGCCTCACTTCGATGATCTCGACGGCCGTTACCCCTCGCCCGGAGATGTATTGGATCCATGACGTTAATCCTGAAGGGCTTTTGCACCTGCAGGAACGGCTGCTTAATACACACGCTGGAGAGAACTGGCTGGTATTTACGGATGCCGCGCGGGTCTGCGACGTTCACGCCTGCCTGCGCAACGAGCGGGTCCGAGTGGTCGCGGACAACCTCTCGTTTGCGCAGCTAAGCCACTGTTTTAGCGACACGACATTCGCCATCGAAAACGCCGCCACGCTCTCGCATCAGGAGAGGCGGGTTTGCATGTTGCTCCATAAAGGATTTAGTCCGGTTCGCATCGCAAAAATCATGAATAAGTCCCCTAAAACGATCTACACCCACAAGCGTAACGCGATGAACAAATTTTGTTGTCACAGCCTGGCGGAATTCCATCGAAAACTCTGCCTGCTGGACGCTCAGTCATTCGCTTTGTAATTGCACTGTTACTCACGTCAGGAAATAAGATCATGAAAATTATTCCCACCCTTGTAAGTTGTTCCGTTCTCCTGCTTCCTGCTGCTGCGATCGCCGCAGACAGTACCGCAAGCGCGACGATGCACGTATCACTTGAGGTCGTGAAGTCGTGCACCCTTAAAGCCAACGACCTCAACTTCTCGCGTCACGGCTCCGATGAGTCGAGCGAAATCCAGGCCAAAACGCAGGTCGATATCGTCTGTACCAACGGCACGCCTTTCACCCTCACAGCCACCAGCAACGACGGCGAAAACGGTACCTTCTGGCTGAAGCCGGAAAACGGCGAAACGGGCGCGCAGAAGATTGCGTGGAAACTCTTTGCCGACGAAGGCAAACAGACGCAAATCACCGACACGAATGGCCTGGACGATACCGGCAACGGTCCGGAACAGGAGGAAACGCTGTATGGCGTCATTGACGCCGGGGCGCTGACAACCGCCCAGGCAGGTACCTACAGCGACGATATCACGTTAAAACTGGAGTACTGATCGTGCGTCGCTACCTTCCCTGCTTCATTCTGTGGCTCATGATGCTGGCGTTGCTGTCGCGCTACGCGCTGGCCGCCACGCTTCAGGTGGCCCCGGTAACGCTCGACCTGCAGAGCAATCAGCGGGCAGCGGCGGTCTATCTCACTAACAGTGGGAAAGCGGCCATCCATGCGCAGATTCGGGTGTACGAATGGATGCAAAAAAACGGTAAAGATGTTCTGGTGGCCACCGGGGAGGTGGTCAGCAGCCCGGCGATGACATCACTGGCGCCGGGCCAGCAGCAGCTGGTGCGCATTATCGTCATGCAGCCTGGCGTCCGTGCACAGGAGCAAAGTTACCGGCTGGTCATTGACGAGCTGCCGGACGCCACGTCCCGTGCCGCCAATCCCAACGCGGTGCACTTCCTGCTGCGCTACTCGATTCCGGTGTTTATTGCCGGGAACCAGGACGCGCCAGCCAGCCACGATGCACTGAGCTGTGAGCAGGCAGAAATGCCGGCTACCCTCCGCTGTTTTAACGCCGGAAACCGCCACATCCGTCTGAGCCACCTTGAGGCCCTGACGGCCGATGGGCAGGTTGTAGGGTCGATTAAAGGCCTGGCGGGCTATGTGCTCCCGGGACAAACCACCCTTTTACCGCTTAAGCAGGCTTCACGACACGCGCTCAGCACGCTGCGCGTCTACCTCAATGATGACCACCATGCCAGCCAGATACCCCTGCGCCCGCTCGCTTCTCGCGCTCCTGTTTTGGGTACCGCTCATGCTGTCAGCCCGGACTGAACCCGCCGACACCGTGCAATGGCTGGCGATTACCGTGAACCACGCTCCGCGAGGAGAGCTTTGGGCCTGCCGGGTGGTGGATAATGCGCTATGGATAAGCCGCAGCGACATGAAAAAGCTGGGGCTTCACGCCCCGGACGATGGCGCCGGGTGGGTTGAACTGACGTCCCTGCCGGGCCTGAAGGTCAATCTCGACGTGCTGTCCCAGCAGGTGTCGATTACCGCAGAGGCAGAGGCGTTCGAGGGCCAGCAGCATCTGACCGTCGCAAAGCCCACGCCGCTGTTTCGCTATCCTGATGCGCAGCCCGTCAACGCTTACACGCTCGGATACGCGCTCTACGCCAGCGACGCGCAGGGGAAACGCCAGCTTAATGCCCAGACCATACTGACCGCGTCCGGAGGGCTACCCGGAACGTTCAGCAGCAGTTTTTCAAGCCATGCCGGGGAGGAAAACAGCGCCGGTCGACCGACCCACACGCGTCTCGAAACCCGCTGGCAGTGGGATAACACCGACTCGCTGACCACGCTGGCGCTGGGCGATAGCATCACCACCGGCACCCGCTGGAGCCGGCAGGTGCGCTTTGGCGGGCTACACTGGGCGCGTAATTTTGAACTCAATCCCCAGCTCAATACCGAACCGCGCAGCCGCTACAGCGACACCGCCGTACTGCCTTCCACGGTCGATCTGTATATCGACGGTCTTAAGCAGAGCAGCCAGCGCGTCACGCCGGGAGACTTTCTGCTGGATACCCTGCCCTCCTTCACCGGAAGCGGGCAGGCGGAGGTGGTCATTACCGATATCAACGGCCAGCGTCGCGCCGTACAGCTCGATCTCTACGGCGCGCCGGGCATGCTGGCGGAAGGGCTCAGCAGCGGCTCGCTGGACATCGGCTGGATGCGGGAAAACTACGCCCTGCATTCCGACGACTATGCCGCCTCGCCTCTGCTGGACGCGGGCTGGCGCTATGGGGTTAATAATCACCTGACGCTGGCACTGCATACGGAGCAGCAGCGCAGGCTGCGCAACGTAGGTATGGGCACTGACTGGCTGGTCTCTCCCGCCGTAGGGGTGGTCAGCCAGCACATTGCCGTGAGCGACAGCCCTTACGGCCAGGGCGTTCAGTGGGGCCTCGGCTGGCAGTGGAGCGGCAGAGGAACGGGCATTTCAGCCAGCACCGTCCGTACCGGGGCGGATTTCGCCGACAACGCCCGCATGAGCGGTGCTGCGCCCGTCAGACGCAGCGACAGCGTTTGGGTAAGCCACTCCGTCCCCCACTTCGGCACCGTGGGCGCGGGCTGGGTACAGCAAAACATTCAGGGCAGCACACAGCGCTACCTCAACGCCTCCTGGTCGCTGTCGCTGCCGGCACACATCTCCACCACGCTGAGCTATACCCGCTCGTTTACGGATTCATCGAGTCACGTTCAGCTGCTGTTTTCCGTCCCATTGGGTCGCGGGGACACGCTCTCCGTCCAGGCCAGCCGGGATAAACCGCGCATGGATTACCGCCACCAGCCGGACGATGAGGCCGGCGGCTGGTCATGGGAGCTGGGCCATGGCTTTGGCGAACGACGTGAAAGATATGCGGACGTAGGCTATCTGGGCCGGGCGGGCGAATGGCACGTTGGGCTGCAGCAAGGTGCTCACCAGGGCAACCAGTACGCCTCAGCCGAAGGTAGCCTGACGCTGCTGGACGGCAGCCTGCACGCGCTGCGCTATATCCAGCAGGGCATGGCGCTGGTGTCAACGCACGGCATTGGGCACGTACCGGTGATGCTGGAAAACCGCCCGGCCGGTGAAACGGATAAGAACGGTTATCTCCTGCTGACCGACCTGCCGCGTTACCACAATAGCAAAGTCAGCATTAACCCGCTCGATTTGCCTGCCGACGTGATCGCACCCGTCACCGACATGCACGCCAGACCGGGCAACAGCAGCGCGGTAAAAGTCGATTTTAACGTCCATCACGCCGTCACGGTTCAGGCCCGGCTGGTCGACAGCCGCCGCAGGCCGCTCCCGCTGGGCAGCGTCGTGTCAACGCCGCAGGGTGCCACCATCGTAGGACGCGACGGCTTTATCTGGCTTGAAGATCCGCCCCTACCGGGTGAACTGGTGGTGAAGACCGGTGAGGGAGAGTGCCGGGTCACGCTTCCGGCGCCGCGTACCGCGTCATCAATACAGAATATCGGAGAACAACTGTGTCATTAAGGGCGCCATTATTATTGCTGCTCGTCCTGTCCGTGAAGGCGATGGCGGCAGCCTGCTGGATAACCTCCACGCCCGCCATTAACTTTGGCAACGTCGTGGCGGGCAACACAACCTCCGTCAACACCGAGGTCAAATTTAGCTGCCAGGCCGACCAGGTCGACAACGAGGGCAGGATGGAATATATCAACGTCTGCCTGAGCAGCGTTGATGCACCGCCCTTTGAGATGATCTCGCAGGGGGATCAGGAGGGGAAACAGTACACTCTCCTCTTCCGCCTGCTTAACGGCGCAGCGCGCTCTCAGGAGCTGGGGCCTGCCAGCAACGGCAACCTGATCCAGCAGACCCTTGCCGCGAAAAGCAATGCCAACGTCAGCGGTATCTTTCCGCTTATCGCTACCATTCCGGCAGGGCAAAGCCAGCTCCCGGCATACCACTATTACAACTACAACATGAATCTGCGCATCGCCTGGCACAGCGCGGTGCGTCAGGATGCGCTGCAAAACTGCTCGGACGGTTCTGCTGAGGGAGAGCAGGTGCAGGGCGGCACCAGCGCGCAGGCCGAAATCAGCCAGGGATGCTACATCGAGCGCGTGACGCCGCTTAACTTCGGCACCCTGACCAGCACCGCTACCCTGCGCCCGACGCGATCCACCGCCACCGTCACCACGCGCTGTCCGGCCGGAATCGCGTTCACCCTTGCCATGGGCAATGGCAACCATGCCAGCGGTAGTCAGCGGCAGCTCTGTAACAGCGAGGGCCAGTGCCTGCGCTACGGGCTCTGGCAGGATGAGGCGGCCACGCAACGCTGGGGGGATCAAAGCAGCGGTGATGCGCTGCAGGTCACCAACCCTGCAGGCGGCACCCAGAACTACACCGTTTACGGCGAAGTCCCGGCACAGCCGCTAACCGGTACCGGGGAATTTATTGATGACGTGATTATCACGCTGACTTATTAAACCACCCAAAATCCTGTCTGGATCAATGTTATCGGTAACAGTGGCGTTAAAATAGCCAGCAGTGCTGCCCGGAAGGCGTAAGCCTTCTCTTTTTATTCGTTATCTCTGTTTTTATTACAAGAACTTATGAAATACCTGATTGCTGACGCCATCGTCTATAACGACGAGGACGGTTCTGTTTCTCTTATCAATGCGCCGGATGAAGATGCGCAGCTCCTCACCTGTACGGCGAATACCATCCTGAGGCTGCTGGTTCAGCATCATGGGAACGTGGTCGAACGGGAAACCTTTCTTCAGGAAGTCTGGGATCGGCGAGGGCTCCAGGGGTCTAACAACTCCTTAAACCAGTACATCAGCATTCTGCGCAAAATGCTGGCGACTCTGCTTCCCGACGAGCTCTTTATCGTTACCGTACCGAAAACAGGCTTTATGCTCAGCGCAGACGTCATGGTCACCCCGCTTGAGGAGGCCCCACCGACCGCCGAAACGGCGAAACCGGCAAGGCGCGTTCGCCCGGAATGGCTGTTCTGCGGCGCGCTCACGCTGGTCGTCGTTGCGCTATGCCTCTGGATCGCGCTCATCAAGCCAGAAAATTCACAAAGGGAGATCCATCTGCTGACGCATATCGGCACCTGTCCGGTCTACACCTTTACGCCGCTGGCGGACGTTTTTCACGGGAAGGCGATTACGCTCGCGCAAACGCTTCAAAAGGACGGCCATCTTCCGTGCCTGAAAAATTCGATTTTCTACATGCACATTCAGAGAACGCTTTTCTACGGCCACGAAGGGCGGCTGGTGCTCTCCCAGTGTTCCCTCACGCGGGGTAAAGCCAGCGCCTGTCGTACGCTTTACTATTACGAGTGGTGATATGAGACACAAAAAAGTTTGGCTAATCCTGATCCTGAACCTGCTGCTGCTGGGCGCCGCGCTGGCCTGGTACTTCCACACGCCCCCGCTCTCGGTAGCCTGCGATGGAAACCTGACCTTCTCCGACAGGCGCGACAGCCACGATTTCACCTTTGACGGTGAGATCATTATGCGTTTTCATCCCGACAAAACGGGATACATCACGCTAAACGGCAGCGTGGTGAATGCCCCGCGCAGCTGGGAGGTTTCCCGCCAGGAGATGTTTAAATGGCGTCACGTGGAGGGCGAACTGTATGAGATCGCTATTCAAAAAGTGGAGCGTTTTAGCCACGATGCCATGCCGCCAGGAGTCTTTGAAAAGTACGTCGCGGGCCTGACGCTGGGCAATAAAAGGCTCCTGACGATAGAGCGCACGCCGGAAGACGCGCTGGTGATCAGCAATTTTTACTCGCCGGTGTTGATCTGCTCGGAATAATGCCGACGGGTCAGGCTATACTTCCCGCCATGAATATTCGCATTCGCCCCACTACTCCTCACGACATTATCGCCCTGCCCGCCATTGAACGCGCGGCGGGCGAGCGCTTTCGTGAAAGCCCGGATCTCGCCTGGCTTGCCGACGGCGAGGTCATTTCCACTGAGCAGCACCTTGAGTATGTCGAACGTGGGCTAAGCTGGCTGGCGCTGGCGAACGACCAGCCCGTCGGGTTTATCCTTGCCGAGGCCCATCCTTCATCACTGTTTATTGTCGAACTCTCGGTTGATCTGGACTGGCAGGGAAAAGGGATCGGCAGGCAGCTCATCGCCTGCGTGGCAGACCATGCCCGTAAAAGAGGGCTGACAGCGCTGACGTTGACGACGTTCAGGGACGTACCGTGGAATGCGCCGTTCTATGCGCGGCTGGGGTTTGAAAAAATGACGACGCTGACGCCTGAACTGCGTCAGAAAAGGGAAGAAGAGGCAGCGCACGGTTTCGCCTTTGAAACGCGCTGCGCCATGCGCCTGCCTCTGTAATATCGCCCGGTGGCGCTTCGCTTACCGGGCCTACAAAACCCTGAGCCGTAGGCCGGGTAAGGCGCAGCCGCCACCCGGCACAACGCACCGAGTTAGAACGTTTCCCAGTTATCGCCTGAATCGGCCGTCGCGGTTTTACGCGCCATCACCGGCGTGGAAACCGCTTTAGCCGCAGCGAACTCGCGCGCTTTCATCTGCTCCTGCTGAATGCGGAACACCGCCACGGCCTGAGTCAGACGGCTCGCCTGCTCTTCAAGAGCGGCCGCCGCTGCGGCAGATTCCTCAACCAGCGAGGCGTTCTGCTGGGTCACGCGATCCATCTCAGCTACCGCCAGACCCACCTGGTCGATACCGCGGCTCTGCTCGTCAGACGCAGAGGCGATTTCACCCATGATGTCCGTTACGCGGGTCACCGCGTTCACGATCTCACCCATGGTTTCACCGGCGCTTTCTACCAGCGTTGAGCCCACTTCCACGCGGCCCACGGAGTCTTCAATCAGGCTCTTGATCTCGCGAGCCGCCTGGGCGCTGCGCTGGGCCAGGTTACGTACTTCACCTGCCACCACCGCAAAACCACGACCCTGCTCGCCCGCACGCGCCGCTTCTACCGCCGCGTTCAGTGCCAGAATGTTGGTCTGGAAGGCGATGCCGTCGATCACGCTGATAATGTCGGCAATTTTCTGCGAACTGCCCGCGATATCACGCATGGTCTGCACCACGTTATCCACCACTTTGCCGCCTTTCTGCGCGGTTTCAGAGGCGCTCAGCGCAAGATGGCTCGCCTGACGGGCGTTTTCGGCGTTCTGCTTAACGGTCGCCGTCAGCTGCTCCATGCTGGCAGCGGTCTCTTCCAGGGAAGCGGCCTGCTGTTCAGTACGGGAAGAGAGGTCGTTATTGCCCATCGCAATTTCGCTCGCGCCACTGTAGATCGCGTTCGCGCCGTTACGCACGTCGCCAACGGTACGCACCAGCTCACCCTGCATATGGCGCAGCGAGTCGGCCAGTTCACCCATCTCGTTGGTGCCCTGAACCTCAATGCGCTTCACCAGGTCGCCGCTGGCGATATGGCGAATGTTGTCGATCAGACGATTCAGCGGAGAGATCAGCGTCTGCTTGATGTTGAGCCAGACGGCCACGATCACCACCAGCACGGCAATCAGGACGCCGATCAGCACCCAGATAGCCTGGCTGAAGGAGCTGTTGCTGTCTTCGACCGCCGTCTGGTACAGCTTGTCGTTCTGCTGCAGATAGCTCACATACTGCTTCTCAAAACCGTCCTGATAACTCTGGGTCGGCTGGTCGAAGAAGGCGTTGATTTTGCCGGCACCCAGAAGCTGAATCAGCTCCGCCAGCGCGCCGTGGTAAATATCATAGTTGCGCTTGATCTCCATGGCATCCGCATCGCTTTGACGCGGATCGCGCGGCAGGGCTTCGTAGGCAGCCCAGTTTTTTTCCGCCTGTTTCAGAGACGTTGACGCGATTTGCATCAAATCGTTAACGGTCGCACCGCTGCCGATATTGCTCTGATCCATCATGTAGCGGATACCCGCACGGTTCAGGGTATTACGGGTTTGCAGCAACGCGACCCAGCTGGCGTTCAGCGTGGATTGCTGCTGGCGAATGGTTTGCAGGACGGTGAAATTCTCTTTGTCATTCTTAAGGGCATTAAAGAAAAGACCACCGGACGTGAGTTGTAAAAGGCCAAATATCGCTAAAACCAGCATTAAGCTGGTGACAATCTTGATACGGTTTAACATGTTTTCTCTTTCCTCAGACAGATACAGAATTTTCGGCCTGGAAAGGGAAAACTTTACGAAAATCATCCTGGAATTTGTGGTTTTTACACTTCTTCCCGCGCTGCGTTATGCCGGTTTCCGAGTTCAATAAACTCTTCCAGCAGCGCCGTCAGCTGTTTCATCTTCTCCGGCGTGTATTCCGCCTCGATCTGCTGATACGCCTCTTCGACCTGCGCCTGGGCGTGTTCATACAGCGCATTCCCCTCTTTGGTTAGCGACACGTACAGCTTGCGCTGGTCGTTCACCGGCTTTAAGCGCAGCACCAGGCCGTCGCGCTCCATCCGAGTCAGAATGCCGGTCAGGCTCGGGCGCAGGATGCAGGTGCGAAACGCCAGATCGTGAAAATCCATCGACGGATGCTCAGCCAAAACGCGCACAATGCGCCACTGCTGCTCGGTCAGGTTATGGCGCTTCACGATCGGGCGGAAGTACGACATCGCCGCTTCCCGCGCCTGCAGCAGCGCGATGGTTAATGAATCATGCATAGCCTTTCCCCTTAACATCATTAACAAGTAAACAATCACTAAAAGATGTTTTTATAAACAACACGTTTTCCGTCAAAAAGTCTAACAGAAACCCAATAATTTTATTAACTCTATGATTTTACTATAAACAAATCACAGAATGTAAATTTATTGTTATTCCCATCACAAATCTTTCACTTCTGATTGCGAAATAAACAGCAAAAGCATAAAACCAGATCATTAACATATTAATGAAATAACAACCCGGACTGCCGGGGTGAGGAGTATATGAATGAAAGGTACCGTTTTTGCCGTCGCCCTCAACCATCAAAGCCAGCGTGAAGCCTGGCGTGAGGCCTTTGAAAAAGCGCCCTACAACACGCCGCCGAAAACGGCGGTGTGGTTTATCAAGCCGCATAACACGGTGATTCGTGCGGGCGAGCCGATCCCCTTCCCTCACGGGGAAACGGTGCTGAGCGGTGCGACGGTGGCGCTGGTCGTGGGCAAAACCGCCAGCAAGGTGCGCCCGGAGGACGCCGCGGAGTACATCGCGGGATATGCGCTCGCCAACGAGGTGAGCCTGCCGGAAGAGAGCTTCTACCGCCCGGCCATCAAGGCCAAATGCCGGGACGGATTTTGCCCGCTCGGCGAACTTGTCGCCGTTGGTAACGTGGATAACCTGACCATCATCACCGAGATCAACGGCCGCGAAGCGGATCACTGGAGCACGGCCGATCTTCAGCGTAACGCCGCCGAACTGCTGAGCGCCCTGAGCGAGTTCGCCACCCTCAATCCCGGCGATGCGATCCTGCTCGGCACCCCGCAAAGCCGCGTGGAGATCCGCCCGGGCGATCGCGTGCGTATTCTGGCAGAAGGCTTTCCGCCGCTGGAAAACCCGGTGGTGGATGAACACGACGTCGCTATCACGCACAGCACGCCGCCGCACGCCACGCTGTTTGCCCTCGGTCTGAACTATGCCGATCACGCCAGCGAGCTGGACTTTAAGCCGCCGACCGAGCCGCTGGTATTTATCAAAGCGCCAAACACCTTCAACGGCGACGGCCAGACGTCGGTGCGCCCGAACAATATCGAATACATGCATTACGAAGCGGAGCTGGTGGTAGTCATCGGTAAAACCGCGCGTAAGGTCAGCGAAGCCGAGGCGATGGACTATGTTGCGGGCTATACGGTCTGCAACGACTACGCCATCCGCGACTACCTGGAAAACTACTACCGCCCGAACCTGCGGGTAAAAAGCCGCGACGGGCTGACGCCCATTTCCCCCCACATCGTGCCGAAAGCGGCAATTCCCGATCCGCACAACCTCGCCCTGCGCACCTTCGTTAACGGCGAGCTGCGCCAGGAAGGCACCACCGCCGATCTCATTTTCAGCATCCCGTACCTGATCGCGTACCTGAGCGATTTTATGACCCTGCAGCCTGGCGACATGATCGCCACCGGCACGCCGAAGGGGTTGTCCGACGTGGTGCCGGGCGATGAGGTGGTGGTGGAAGTGGAGGGCGTGGGACGCCTGGTGAACCGAATTGTCAGCGAGGAGACTGCAAAATGAAAAAGATTAACCACTGGATCAACGGTAAAAACGTTGCCGGAAGCGAGTACTTCCACACCACCAACCCGGCTTCCGGCGAGGTGCTGGCAGAAGTCGCCTCCGGCGGTGAAGCTGAAATTCACCAGGCCGTCGCCGCCGCCAAAGAGGCGTTCCCGAAATGGGCCAACCTGCCGATGAAGGAACGCGCGCGCCTGATGCGTCGTCTGGGCGACCTGATCGACCAGAACGTGCCCGAGATCGCCGCCATGGAAACCGCCGATACCGGCCTGCCGATCCACCAGACTAAAAACGTGCTGATTCCGCGCGCCTCGCACAACTTCGAGTTCTTCGCCGAGGTGTGCCAGCAGATGAACGGCAAAACCTACCCGGTCGACGACAAGATGCTCAACTACACCCTGGTGCAGCCGGTGGGCGTCTGCGCGCTGGTGTCGCCGTGGAACGTGCCTTTTATGACCGCCACCTGGAAGGTTGCGCCGTGCCTGGCTCTCGGAAACACCGCGGTGCTGAAGATGTCTGAACTCTCCCCGCTGACCGCCGACCGTCTGGGCGAGCTGGCGCTGGAGGCGGGCATTCCGGCGGGCGTGCTCAACGTGGTGCAGGGCTACGGCGCGACGGCGGGCGACGCGCTGGTGCGCCATCACGACGTGCGCGCCGTCTCCTTCACCGGCGGCACCGCCACCGGGCGCAACATCATGAAAAACGCCGGGCTGAAGAAGTACTCCATGGAGCTGGGCGGCAAATCCCCGGTGCTAATTTTTGAAGACGCTGACATCGAGCGCGCGCTGGACGCCGCCCTGTTCACTATCTTCTCGATCAACGGCGAGCGCTGCACCGCGGGCTCGCGCATCTTCATCCAGCAGAGCATCTACCCGGAATTCGTGAAGCGCTTTGCCGAGCGCGCCAACCGCCTGCGCGTAGGCGATCCGACCGATCCGAACACCCAGATCGGCGCGCTCATCAGCCAGCAGCACTGGGAGAAGGTTTCCGGCTACATCCGCCTCGGCATTGAAGAAGGGGCAACCCTGCTGGCAGGCGGCCCGGACAAACCGACCGACCTGCCTGCGCACCTGAAGGGCGGCAACTTCCTGCGACCAACCGTGCTGGCGGACGTCGATAACCGCATGCGCGTGGCGCAGGAAGAAATCTTCGGGCCGGTGGCCTGCCTGCTGCCGTTTAAGGACGAAGCGGAAGGGCTGCGCCTGGCCAACGACGTGGAGTACGGCCTGGCGTCGTACATCTGGACCCAGGACGTCAGCAAGGTACTGCGCCTGGCACGGAATATCGAAGCGGGGATGGTGTTCGTCAACACCCAGAACGTGCGCGACCTGCGCCAGCCGTTTGGCGGCGTGAAGGCCTCCGGCACCGGCCGCGAGGGCGGGGAGTACAGCTTTGAAGTGTTCGCGGAGATGAAGAACGTCTGCATCTCCATGGGCGACCATCCGATTCCAAAGTGGGGGATCTGACCATGGGTAAATTAGCGTTAGCGGCAAAAATCACCCACGTGCCGTCGATGTACCTCTCCGAACTGCCGGGGAAAAACCACGGCTGCCGCCAGTCGGCCATCGACGGGCATAAAGAAATCAGCAAGCGCTGCCGCGAGCTGGGCGTGGACACCATCATCGTGTTCGACACCCACTGGCTGGTGAACAGCGCCTACCACATTAACTGTGCGGACCATTTTTCGGGCGTCTACACCAGCAACGAGCTGCCGCACTTTATCCGCGACATGACCTACGACTACGACGGCAACCCGGAACTCGGCCAGCTGATCGCCGACGAGGCGGTGAAGCTCGGCGTGCGCGCCAAAGCGCACAACATCCCGAGCCTCAAGCTGGAGTACGGCACGCTGGTGCCGATGCGCTACATGAACGCGGATAAACACTTCAAAGTAGTCTCCATCTCGGCGTTCTGCACGGTTCACGACTTCGCCGACAGCCGCAGGCTGGGCGAGGCCATCGTCAGCGCCATTGAGAAATACGATGGCACCGTGGCGGTGCTCGCCAGCGGCTCGCTATCGCACCGCTTTATCGACGACCAGCGCGCGGAGGAAGGGATGAACAGCTACACCCGCGAGTTCGACCGTCAGATGGACGAGCGCGTGGTGAAGCTGTGGCGCGAGGGGCAGTTCAAAGAATTCTGCAGCATGCTGCCGGAGTACGCCGACTACTGCTACGGCGAGGGCAACATGCACGACACGGTGATGCTGCTGGGGATGCTCGGCTGGGACCAGTACGACGGTAAGGTGGAGTTCCTCACCGAGCTGTTCGCCAGCTCCGGCACCGGCCAGGTTAACGCCGTTTTCCCGCTGCCCGCGTAAGGAGTCACCATGCCGCACTTTATTGCTGAATGTACCGACAACATCCGCGAGCAGGCGGACCTGCCGGGGCTGTTCGCCAAAGTCAACGAGGCGCTGGCCGCCACGGGCATCTTCCCCATCGGCGGCATCCGCAGCCGCGCCCACTGGCTGGACACCTGGCAGATGGCCGACGGCAGGCACGACTACGCCTTTGTACATATGACGCTGAAGATTGGCGCCGGGCGCAGCCTGGAGAGCCGGGAAGCCGTGGGGGAGATGCTTTTTGCGCTGATCAAGGCACATTTCGCGGAGCTGATGGCCGACCGCTATCTGGCGCTGTCGTTCGAGCTCGACGAGCTGCACACGACGCTCAATTACAAACAAAACAACATGCACGCGTTGTTTAAGTAATACCGGCACGGCCAGCCCCCTGTCCCTTTGGGAAAGGGTTAGGGTGAGGGGAAATCTATGCGGCCTGATGCCCTCACCCCGACCCTCTCCCACGGGGAGAGGGAGAAAACAAACGTAAAACAGGATATCGCCATGCTCGACAAACACACCCATACCCTGATCGCCCACCGCCTGCATCAGGCGGAACAAACCCGGGAGCAGATCCGCGCGATCTCGCTGGACTACCCGGAGATCACCATTGAAGACGCCTACGCCGTTCAGCGCGAATGGGTCAGCCTGAAAATCGCCGAAGGCCGCGTGCTGAAGGGCCATAAGATCGGCCTGACCTCCAAAGCGATGCAGGCCAGCTCGCAGATTAGCGAGCCGGACTATGGCGCGCTGCTGGACGACATGTTTTTCCACGACGGCAGCGACATCCCGGTCGATCGCTTTATCGTTCCGCGCATCGAAGTGGAGCTGGCCTTCGTGCTGGCGAAACCGCTGCGCGGCCCGAACTGCACGATCTTCGACGTCTACAACGCTACGGACTACGTCATCCCCGCGCTGGAGCTGATCGACGCCCGCTGTCACAACGTTGATCCGGAAACCCAGCGCCCGCGCAAGGTGTTCGACACCATCTCCGATAACGCCGCCAACGCGGGGGTGATCCTCGGCGGCCGCCCGATTAAGCCCGACGAACTGGATCTGCGCTGGATCTCCGCCCTGCTCTACCGCAACGGCGTGATCGAAGAGACAGGCGTCGCCGCAGGCGTGCTTAACCACCCGGCGAACGGCGTGGCGTGGCTGGCGAACAAGCTGGCACCGTACGACGTGCAGCTTGAGCCCGGCCAGATTATTCTCGGCGGCTCCTTTACCCGCCCGGTGTCCGCCAGCAGAGGCGACACCTTCCACGTCGACTACGGCAACATGGGCTCCATCAGCTGCCGCTTTGTTTAGGAGAGGACCATGCAAAACGCATTCAAAGCGGCGCTGCAGGCTGGCCGCCCGCAAATCGGTTTATGGCTGGGGCTCACCAGCAGCTACAGCGCAGAGCTGCTGGCGGGGGCAGGCTTCGACTGGCTGCTGATCGACGGCGAGCACGCGCCGAATAATGTGCAAACCGTCTTAGCCCAGCTGCAGGCCATCGCGCCCTATCCCAGCCAGCCGGTGGTGCGCCCGTCGTGGAACGACCCGGTGCAGATCAAACAGCTGCTGGACGTGGGGGCGCAAACCCTGCTGGTGCCGATGGTGCAAAACGCCGACGAAGCGCGGCAGGCAGTGCGTGCCACCCGCTACCCGCCCGCGGGCGTTCGCGGCGTCGGCAGCGCCCTGGCGCGCGCCTCGCGCTGGAACCGCATTCCCGATTACCTGCAGCAGGCCAACGACGCGATGTGCGTGCTGGTACAGATTGAAACTCGCGAGGCGCTGAAAAACCTGCCGCAGATCCTGGACGTGGAAGGCGTCGACGGCGTGTTTATCGGCCCGGCGGATCTGAGCGCCGACATGGGCTTTGCCGGCAATCCGCAGCACCCGGAGGTGCAGGCCGCCATTGAGCAGGCTATCGCGCAGATCCTCAGCGCGGGCAAAGCGCCCGGCATCCTGATGGCGAACGAGCCGCTGGCGAAACGCTACCTCGAGCTTGGCGCGCTGTTTGTCGCCGTCGGCGTCGACACCACCCTGCTCGCCCGCAGCGCCGAAGCGCTGGCGGCACGTTTTATCGAACAACCGGTTACGTCAGTTAATAACAATAAATCCGTCTACTAAACGTAAGATCTGGAGCGCACCATGACGACCTCTACCCTGCAAACTCATGATAATAAAGCTGTTGAACATCGCGCCATTAACAAGCTGTTCCGACGCCTGATCGTCTTTCTCTTTATCCTGTTTGTCTTTTCGTTTCTCGATCGCATCAACATCGGCTTTGCCGGGCTGACGATGGGCAAAGATCTGGGCCTTACGTCGACCATGTTTGGCCTGGCCGCGACGCTGTTTTACGTCACCTACGTGCTGTGCGGGATCCCGAGCAACATCATGCTGGCGAAGATCGGCGCGCGGCGCTGGATCGCCGGGATCATGGTGGTGTGGGGCATCGCCTCCACATGCACCATGTTCGCCACCACCCCCGAGACTCTCTACGTCCTGCGCATGCTGGTGGGCATTGCCGAAGCGGGCTTCCTGCCGGGGATCCTGGTCTATCTCACCTGGTGGTTCCCGGCCTATCACCGCGCCCGCGCCAACGCGCTGTTTATGATCGCCATGCCGGTGACCATGATGCTCGGCTCGATCCTCTCCGGCTATATTCTGGCGATGGACGGGCTGTGGAACCTGAAGGGCTGGCAGTGGCTGTTCCTGCTCGAGGGGCTGCCGTCGGTGGTGCTCGGCGTGGTGACCTGGTTTTACCTCAACGACACGCCTGATCAGGCCACCTGGCTGGACGACGACGAAAAGCAGGCGCTGAAAACGATGATCGCCCGCGAGCAGGAGGTCGCCGTTGCCCAATCCGTCACGCCGCGCTCGACGCTGCGCGAAGTGCTGACCCCGGCGGTGCTGCTCTACACGCTGGCCTACTTCTGCCTGACCAACACGCTCAGCGCCATCAACATCTGGACGCCGCAGATCCTGCAAAGCTTCAACACGGGGAGCAGCAATATCGTCATCGGCCTGCTGGCGGCGATCCCGCAGTTTTGCACCATTCTCGGGATGATCTGGTGGAGCCGACGCTCCGACAGGCTGAAAGAGCGAAAAAAGCACACCATCCTGCCGTACCTGTTCGCCGCGGCGGGATGGATGCTGGCCTCGGCCACCGATCACAGCCTGATCCAGCTGCTTGGCATCATTATGGCCTCAACCGGATCCTTTACCGCCATGGCCATATTCTGGACCACGCCGGATCGGGTGATTAGCCTGCAGTCCCGCGCGGTGGCGCTGGCGGTGATCAACGCCATCGGCAACGTCGGATCCGCCGTTAGCCCGCTGCTGATCGGCATTCTGCGTGATGCAACCGGCAGCTTCAGCTCCGGGCTGTGGTTCGTGGCCGGGCTGCTGGTGGTCGGCGCGCTGGTGTTGACGCGCATCCCGATGACGCAGCGCGAAAGCCTTGAGCGCGAGCCAGGCATCGCGGCGCAGAAGATCCACTAGGGAGCCGCCATGTGCCAGAGCCCCATTACCAACATCGACATTAGCAAGGAGTACGACGAAAGTCTGGGCACCGACGACGTGCACTACCAGTCGTTCGCGCGCATGGCGGCCTTTTTTGGCCGCGACATGCAGGCGCACCGTCACGACCAGTATTTTCAGATGCACTTTCTCGATACCGGGCAGATTGAACTCCAGCTCGACGATCACCGCTACTCGGTGCAGGCCCCGCTGTTCGTCCTCACGCCGCCGTCGGTACCGCACGCGTTTATCACCGAATCCGACAGCGACGGGCACGTGCTGACGGTGCGCGAGGATCTCATCTGGCCGCTGCTGGAGGTGCTTTACCCCGGCACGCGGGAGGCGTTTGGCCTGCCGGGGATCTGCCTCTCGCTGGCCGACAGGCCGGACGAGCTGGCGGCGCTGAAGCACTACTGGCCACTGATTGCCCGGGAATCCACGGAGCAGCTGCCGGGGCGCGAACATACTCTGGTCCTGCTGGCGCAGGCGGTGTTTACCCTGCTGCTGCGCAACGCGAAGCTCGACGACCACGCTTCGGGCGGCATGCGCGGCGAGCTTAAGCTGTTCCAGCGCTTTACCCAGCTAATAGATGCCCACTACCACCAGCACTGGACGGTGCCGGAATACGCCAGCGAGCTGCACCTGACCGAATCCCGCCTGACCGATATCTGCCGCCGCTTTGCCAACCGCCCGCCGAAGCGGCTGATCTTCGACCGCCAGCTGCGGGAGGCCAGACGCTTGCTGCTCTTCTCCGACAGCGCGGTCAGCGACATTGCCTGGCAGCTGGGGTTTAAGGACCCGGCCTATTTTGCCCGGTTTTTTAACCGCTTAGTGGGGTGCTCGCCGAGCGCGTATCGGGCGCAGAAAGTACCGGTATCGCCTGTTCCCCTCACCCCGGCCCTCTCCCAAAGGGAGAGGGAGTAACCGTACCCTCTCCCTTTGGGAGAGGGTTAGGGTGAGGAAAATCACACTCTGCGATCTCTCGCGAAAAGTACCCGCCGTTGTCCCAATCGTCCCTTCACGTTCCGCCCCTCTCAGGCTTCAATTAAACAACAAAAACAAAACATAAATTTAACAACCCTGTTCCGATACGAGGTCCCTATGAAGCCTGAAGATTTCCGCGCTGATGCCAAACGTCCGTTAACCGGCGAAGAGTATTTGAAAAGCCTGCAGGACGGCCGTGAGATTTACATCTACGGCGAGCGCGTCAAAGACGTCACCACCCATCCGGCGTTTCGCAACGCGGCGGCCTCCATCGCGCAGATGTACGACGCGCTTCACAAGCCGGACATGCAGGATACCCTCTGCTGGGGCACCGACACCGGCAGCGGCGGCTACACCCACAAGTTCTTCCGCGTGGCGAAAAGCGCCGACGACCTGCGCCAGCAGCGCGACGCCATCGCCGAGTGGTCGCGCCTGAGCTACGGCTGGATGGGCCGCACGCCGGACTACAAAGCCGCGTTCGGCTGCGCGCTCGGCGCCAACCCGGCCTTCTACGGCCAGTTCGAACAGAACGCCCGCAGCTGGTACACGCGCATTCAGGAAACCGGCCTGTACTTCAACCACGCCATCGTTAACCCGCCGATCGACCGCCACAAGCCGGCGGACGAGGTGAAAGACGTCTACATCAAGCTGGAGAAAGAGACCGACGCCGGGATCATCGTCAGCGGTGCGAAGGTGGTGGCAACCAACTCGGCGCTGACCCACTACAACATGATCGGCTTCGGCTCCGCGCAGGTGATGGGCGAAAACCCGGACTTCGCGCTGATGTTCGTCGCGCCGATGGATGCCGAAGGCGTGAAGCTGATCTCCCGCGCCTCTTACGAGATGGTGGCTGGCGCAACCGGATCGCCGTACGACTACCCGCTCTCCAGCCGCTTCGACGAGAACGACGCGATCCTGGTGATGGATCACGTGCTGATCCCGTGGGAAAACGTGCTGATCTACCGCGATTTCGACCGCTGCCGTCGCTGGACGATGGAAGGCGGCTTTGCGCGGATGTACCCGCTGCAGGCCTGCGTGCGTCTGGCGGTGAAGCTCGACTTCATCACCGCCCTGCTGAAGAAATCCCTGGAGTGCACCGGTACCCTGGAGTTCCGCGGCGTGCAGGCGGATCTCGGCGAAGTGGTGGCCTGGCGCAACATGTTCTGGGCGCTGAGCGACTCGATGTGCTCCGAAGCTACCCCGTGGGTGAACGGCGCGTATCTGCCGGATCACGCCGCGCTGCAAACCTACCGCGTGATGGCGCCGATGGCCTACGCCAAGATCAAGAACATCATTGAGCGTAACGTGACGTCCGGTCTGATCTACCTGCCGTCCAGCGCCCGGGATCTGAACAACCCGCAGATCGACCAGTATCTGGCGAAATACGTGCGCGGCTCCAACGGTATGGATCACGTCGAACGCATCAAGATTTTGAAGCTGATGTGGGACGCCATCGGCAGCGAGTTTGGCGGTCGTCACGAGCTGTACGAAATCAACTACTCCGGCAGCCAGGATGAGATCCGCCTGCAGTGTCTGCGCCAGGCGCAGAGCTCCGGCAACATGGACAAGATGATGGCGATGGTTGACCGCTGCATGTCCGAGTACGACCAGCACGGCTGGACGGTGCCGCACCTGCACAACAACAGCGATATCAACATGCTCGACAAGCTGCTGAAATAGCGCAGCGGGAGGTTGCAATGCATTCAGATGAACAACGCCTGCGTTTTCGCGACGCAATGAGCAGCCTGTCGGCTGCGGTTAATGTGGTCACTACCGAGGGCGAGGCCGGCCGCTGCGGCATTACCGCCACCGCCGTCTGTTCGGTCACGGACACCCCTCCGTCGGTTATGGTGTGCATCAACGCCAACAGCGCCATGAATCCGGTATTTCAGGGCAACGGCAGGCTGTGCGTTAACGTACTGAACCACGAGCAGGAGATCATGGCTCGCCATTTCGCCGGGATGACCGGTATGACGATGGAGGAGCGCTTTGCCCTCTCCTGCTGGCAGAAAGGGCCGCTGGCGCAGCCGGTGCTCAAGGGCGCGCTCGCCAGCCTTGAAGGCGAGATTAGCCAGGTGCAAACCATCGGCACGCATCTTGTCTACCTTGTTGAAGTTAAGAACATCATTCTGAGTGACGCGGGACACGGTCTGATCTACTTCAAGCGCCGCTTCCACCCGGTCATGCTGGAGGCGGAAGCCGCCGTGTGATCCCCCCTCGCGCTGGCCTTTTTCTTCGGCCAGCGCCGCTTTCTACAAAAACTCCTAAGGTTTCCGCTAAATCACGCCGTTATATAACCATAAGAGAAATTTTCTGTGACTGAATACTGACACCCTTTGTCAGTGCATCCGCATCATTCAGCGCATACCTAAATATACAGGATGACCTTATGGCTAAAACGACGCGGAGCCGCTCGGCTGAACGTCTGGTCGATATTCTGGTTGAGCTACATTTAAACGGTGTGGTAAACCGCAGTGCGCTAATGGAAAAATTTAAAATTACCGAGCGTACCGTCTACCGGGATTTAAATGCCCTATCTCCTATTGTTGAACATACCGGTAACGGGCTATATCGACTGATCCATTCTGCGCAATCGCCCGGCGGACAAGGCTTACATCACACCCTTGCTAACTTCCTGAATGCTGACAGCTTTTTCCCTGAAAGAAATACGGAATTCTGGCAGAAGCTCGAAACGCGCGTTGACGAAAACCATATTCTTATTCTTGGCAATGAGGCAGAACACACGGTAGAACGTGATATTCGCCGTCATTTAACGAAAATCGAGAAATCGATTAAAAACCATAATGTTTGTCAGATCGTTTATAAGGGGAAAACCCGTCTGATTAATCCCTATAAACTCATTAACAAAAAAAATATATGGTATTTACAAGCCACCGAAAATAGCCGCCTGAAATCCTTCTCATTGAGCCAGATTAGCTGGTTTGATATTCAGAAAACGACCTTCACGCCCGAAGAAAATGTCCTTGAGCTGCTGGAGAAAAGCCTCGACCCCTGGGTCTCTGAAAATACTTTCGCAGTGAAAATATTTATCAAAGATAATATTTCACATTACTTCCTGCGCCGCGATCTTCTGCCGGAACAGGAGCTGGTGGAGGAGCAACAGGGCGGCGTCACGCTGCGCTGCCAGGCGGCGCACGAGAACCAGATCCTGCCGCTGCTGTTCTACTGGCTGCCCCACATTCAGATTCTGGAACCGAACTGGCTGAAGGAAAAACTGATTAGAACCCTGGAGAACTATCTGGCCGTGGAGCGTAATCCGAATAATCAAGTGATCTCAATCACATAATTTCGCCCCCTGGCGGCGAGCCGGAACCGCTCGTCGCCCCCTTTGACCGCTCACCCGGCACTTTCAACCACTCATTCATTTACCGTCCTTTACACGCGCGAGGATCTGGCACGATCGCTCCAGCATTAATCAATACCTCCTCACAACGAACCCTGACCCTTTTTTCTTTACATAAAAAACCAGGTCTTACTATGGATACTAAAAAACTACTGAAGCACGTGCCCTGGGCCTTACTCGGGATCCTCGGCGCTTTTTGTCTGGCGGTTGTCGCATTACGCCGGGGCGAACACGTAAGCGCCCTGTGGATCGTGGTCGCGTCGGTTTCCGTCTATCTTGTTGCTTATCGCTACTACAGCTTGTACATCGCGCAGAAGGTCATGAAGCTCGACCCGACGCGCGCCACCCCGGCGGTCATTAACAATGACGGCCTGAACTACGTGCCAACCAACCGCTACGTGCTGTTTGGTCACCACTTTGCCGCTATCGCCGGCGCAGGCCCGCTGGTGGGCCCGGTGCTGGCCGCGCAGATGGGCTACCTTCCGGGAACCCTGTGGCTGCTCGCCGGCGTGGTGCTGGCGGGTGCGGTGCAGGACTTTATGGTGCTGTTTATCTCTTCTCGCCGTAACGGCGCCTCTCTGGGTGAGATGGTCAAAGAAGAGATGGGCCGCGTGCCGGGGACTATCGCCCTGTTCGGCTGCTTCCTGATTATGATCATCATCCTCGCGGTGCTGGCCCTGATCGTGGTGAAAGCGCTGGCCGAAAGCCCGTGGGGTGTCTTCACCGTATGCTCAACCGTGCCGATTGCGCTGTTCATGGGTATCTACATGCGCTTCCTGCGTCCGGGACGCGTGGGCGAAGTGTCGGTGATTGGTATCGTGCTGCTGGTGGCCTCCATCTACTTCGGCGGCGTGATTGCGCACGACCCGTACTGGGGCCCGGCGCTGACCTTCAAGGACACCACCATTACCTTCGCGCTGATTGGCTATGCGTTTATCTCCGCGCTGCTGCCGGTCTGGCTGATTCTGGCCCCGCGTGACTACCTCGCGACCTTCCTGAAAATCGGCGTTATCGTCGGTCTGGCGATCGGCATCCTGGTGATTAACCCGGATCTGAAAATGCCGGCAGTGACCCAGTACATCGACGGTACCGGCCCGCTGTGGAAAGGCGCCCTGTTCCCGTTCCTGTTCATCACCATCGCCTGCGGTGCGGTCTCCGGCTTCCACGCCCTGATTGCCTCCGGTACCACGCCTAAGCTGCTGGCGAACGAGAAAGACGCGCGTCTAATCGGCTACGGCGCAATGCTGATGGAGTCCTTCGTGGCGATCATGGCGCTGGTTGCCGCGTCTATCATCGAACCGGGTCTCTACTTCGCGATGAACACCCCACCGGCGGGCCTCGGCATCACCATGCCAAACCTGCACGAAATGGGCGGCGACAACGCGGCGCTGATTATGGCGCAGCTGAAGGACGCGAGCGCACACGCGGCGGCGACCGTTAGCTCCTGGGGCTTCGTGATTTCGCCAGAGCAAATCATGCAGACGGCGAAGGACATCGGCGAACCGTCCGTGCTGAACCGCGCCGGTGGTGCACCGACGCTGGCGGTGGGTATCGCACACGTGTTCCACAAGGTGCTGCCGTGGGCGGACATGGGCTTCTGGTACCACTTCGGTATTTTGTTCGAAGCGCTTTTCATCCTGACCGCGCTGGACGCCGGTACCCGTGCGGGCCGCTTCATGCTGCAGGACCTGCTCGGTAACTTCGTGCCGTTCCTGAAGAAAACCGACTCTCTGGTAGCGGGCATTCTGGGTACTGCGGGCTGCGTCGGACTGTGGGGCTACCTGCTGTATCAGGGCGTTGTCGACCCGCTCGGCGGCGTGAAGAGCCTGTGGCCGCTGTTCGGTATCTCTAACCAGATGCTCGCAGCCGTTGCTCTGGTGCTGGGTACCGTGGTCCTCGTGAAGATGAAGCGCACCAAATACATCTGGGTAACCGTTGTTCCTGCGCTGTGGCTGCTGCTCTGCACCACCTGGGCGCTTGGCCTGAAGCTCTTCAGCGCCAACCCGCAGCTGGAAGGCTTCTTCTTCATGGCTAACCAGTACAAAGAGAAGATTGCCGCAGGCGGCGCGGACCTGACCGCGCAGCAGATTGCCAACATGAACCATATCGTGGTGAACAACTACACCAACGCGGGTCTGAGCATTCTGTTCCTGGTGGTGGTGTACAGCATCATCTTCTACGGCATCAAAACCTGGCTGAACGTTCGCAACGCCGACGGCCGTACGGATAAAGAAACCCCGTACGTGCCGGTGCCGGAAGGCGGCGTGAAGACCTCTTCACACCATTAATCCGCAATCCCAGCCCTCTCCCTTTGGGAGAGGGCTGGGATGAGGGAAACATAAGCCCAGCGGACTCACATCGCCGGGCTTTTTCTGTCTGGAACCCACAATGTTTGGTAACTTAGGCGAAGCAAAAAAATACCTCGGTCAGGCGGCGAAAATGCTGATTGGCATTCCGGACTATGACAACTACGTTGAGCACATGAAGACCAACCATCCGGATAAGCCGTACATGACCTACACCGAATTCTTCCGCGAGCGTCAGGAAGCGCGCTACGGCGGAAGTGGAGAAGGCGGCGTCCGCTGCTGCTAAAGGAGAGACCATGACCCCGATTGCCGTTACCCTGCTGACCGGTTTTCTCGGCGCCGGTAAAACCACCCTGCTGCGCCACATCCTGAACGAACAGCATGGCTTCAAAATCGCCGTCATCGAAAACGAATTCGGTGAGGTCTCCGTTGACGATCAATTGATCGGCGATCGCGCCACCCAGATCAAAACTCTGACCAACGGCTGCATCTGCTGCACCCGCTCTAACGAATTAGAAGACGCCCTGCTGGACCTGCTTGACAGCCGCGATCGCGGCGAGATCGACTTTGACCGCCTGGTGATCGAATGCACCGGCATGGCCGACCCCGGCCCGATTATTCAGACCTTTTTCTCTCACGAGATCCTCTGCCAGCGCTACCTGCTGGACGGCGTGATTGCCCTCGTCGACGCGGTTCACGCCGACGAGCAGATGAACCAGTTCACCATCGCCCAGTCTCAGGTGGGCTACGCCGACCGCATCCTGCTGACCAAAACCGACGTGGCGGGCGAAAGCGAAAAACTGCGCGAGCGCCTGACGCGTATTAACTCCCGCGCGCCGGTTTACACGGTGACGCACGGCGACATCAATCTGTCTCAGCTGTTCAACACCAACGGCTTTATGCTGGAAGAGAACGTCACCGCGAAACCGCGCTTCCACTTTATGGGAGATAAGCAAAACGACGTTGCGTCGATTGTGGTCGAGCTGGACTACCCGGTGGACATCGGCGAGGTTTCGCGCGTGATGGAAAACCTGCTGCTGTCGTTTGCCGACAAGCTGCTGCGCTACAAAGGGATGCTGTGGATTGACGGCGAGCCGAACCGCCTGCTGTTCCAGGGCGTACAGCGCCTGTACAGCGCCGACTGGGATCGCCCCTGGGGCGAGGAAGCGCCGCGCAGCGTGATGGTGTTTATAGGCATACAGCTTCCGGAAGAAGAAATTCGGGCGGCGTTTGCGGGGCTGAAGAAATAACCGCTATGCATCTCCTCTCCCCTGTGGGGCTGAGGGATCCCCGGTAATTTTTTAACCTGAAGCGATGAATGTTGCTTCAGAAAAATTAATGGCTTACAGCGATGCCCTGGTCCGGCTGTAAATCGCCGAGGCGTTTCCGTAAGGCCGGGGCGAGGCGCAGGGATGCGCCGAGAGGGCGTGGCCTGCAGGGATGCAGGCTCATGCCCGACCCGATAGCCTGAAGGAATAAGCTGAGGACAAAATTGCCGGGAGCAATTTTGGACAGCGCCTGCGCTGGCCCTGAAAGGGTGAGCCCCAGGGATGGGGCGAGCAATCCGCGAAGCGGCGATTTACCGCCGGGAGCCCGGGTCGCCAGGGTGGTGGCGATTGAGCCACCCTGGCACGTTCACAGGTCATGCCGTTACAGAGTAGCAAGGAACATAGAGTGAACGGAATAACCTCCACAGCCGTATGTTCCCCCTCACCCCAGCCCTCTCCCTCAAGGGAGAGGGAGCCGTCTGTGCAGGCATTATCTTGTGGGGATACCCCAGCCTTTAGCAAGAAGGGTAAACTTATTTCACCGCTTCCGGCAGCGTCACAATCCACAGCTCGCTGTCCGACTCCGGCTTTTTCAGCGGCTTCACGCTGAGCGTGGTTTCCACCGGTTTATCATCCAGCGTCAGCTTGCCTTCCGCGTTCACCCGATAATCCTTGAGCTTCTTGCCCTCGACCGGGTTTTGCATCGCCACCTTCACGCCAAAGTCGTTATCGTTCGCCACCGCAAGCGTTTTGCTGTCGATCAGCGCCAGCCCTTCGGCCTTCTCCTGCTGCCAGCCCAGCGCGCGCAGATCGACCACCTGCGTTTTTGCCGCAAGGGTAATGCCGCGCTGCGCCAGGGTTTTCTCATCATCAAACTCCGGGTATTCGCCCGGCTTGTCGAAGGCGGTCAGGTCGCTCGCCTTGCTGAGATCCACCTTGTAGATAAGGTTACGCATGCCGTCGTTTTTATCGCTTCCCTGCTCAATCAGCAGGATGTGCTGGTCATCGAGCGCCACGATGTCGCCGATTTTGGCGTCGCTGTTTTTGCTGTAGGCCGCGCTGTCGATAGGGTAACCGTACATCGCCGTTTTCCCGGTTGCCGGGTCGAAGCTCACCAGACGCGTAAACAGCGCCTGCTTTTTGCTCTTACCGTCGATATCCAGCGTGCTTTGCACGGCGGCGATAATACGCCCGTCCGGCATCCGGGTCAGGCCTTCAAAGCCCCGGTTCGCCTGGCGCCATTTGATAATGTTTGGCAGGCCGCCCGCGATGGATTTCTCCCCTTCCGCCGCCTGCGGCCCGTGGATCGCCAGGATCTTCCCTTTGCCGTCGACGTTAATCAGGAAAGGGCCGTACTCGTCGCACAGCCAGTAGCCGCCTTTCCCGTCCGGCGTGATGCCTTCCGTATCCAGCCCGCGGTTGTCACCCTTGAGCGTCTTTAAGGTATCGCTGAAGGCCACTTCGTTAGTGGAGCCAATCACACCGCTTTGCAGCGGCAGACCGTTAATTTCGCCTTTATCGTCATGCAGCGGACGGGCATCAACCGCCTCCGCTTTGCCGTTCTGGACGCGGATGGTCATCAGCAGCGGCGCGAAATCTGGCGTGACAAATATTTTGGCTTCGTTTTTACCCATTTTTGGCGCATCGGCGTTTGGACCGCGATCGGTCACGGTCGCAAAGGTCAGGGCATCACCCTGCTTGCCCGTAAACAGCAGGCCAGAACCGATTCCCACGGGCAGTCCGTTCGGAAACGCGCTGGCAAACGCGCCGCTGTAGCTCACGTGGGAGCCTTCAGGGAAGCTGACGACATAGCGCTCAGCAGTGGGCTGCGCCGCCAGGCCAGAGAAAGAGAGCGTACAGCCGATTAGAACAGGAATAATTTTTCTTTTCATATTGTTAGCATCCAGTTAGTGAAGCCAACAACGTAAAGAATAAACGTGTCAGAAAAATGACATGGAAGGGAAACCGGCCTGCGCGATTGAACGTATATTCATCGCTCGAAATGTAAGGCTTTGTTGTTTTGTGTGACAGGTGAAATATTTTTGGAAATTATTAGAAACCCAATTAATTCATCTCAAATCACTATCCCCGCCTCGTTCAGTTTATGTTTAGTCAAAAAACTAAACGGTTCCTAAACGCTAAAAACATCCCCTGTTGACACCCCGACAATCAAACATCATTGCAACAACTTCAATAAAAAAGTTAACAATATCAGTATAAAACCGCGATTTATATCACATTTGCAGTCATTAACATCGCTTGTTAAGGTGCGCCCAGATGAATTTAATGACGAGGCAAAAAACATGAAAAAACTGAATTTCCTTCTTCTTTCTGCTCTGGCTGCCGTATCGGGTTCCGCACTGGCGATGGGCGGCACCGTTGAGCAGGGTAAAAACTTTACCAACCTCAATCTGGAAATGGGGAAATCCTCATCCGGTGTTTATCTCGAAAGCAACTGGCTCAAAAACACCGATGACGGTACCCAGACCGGGGGCGTGGGCGCAGGCTACAACCTGGGTCTTGGCCCGGTGATGCTGAATGCGGGTGCAAAAGCCATCTACCTCGGCCCGAAAAAAGGCGATAACGGCGTGGCGTTCCCGATTGGCGGCGGCGTAAACGTTGCCCTGACCGACAGCATCCACGTGTACGGTGAAGGCTATGTCGCACCAGAAGGCCTGAACAACAGCGTGAAAAACTACGTCGAAGCCAACGGCGGCGTAAGCTGGACGCCAATTACGCCAGTGACCCTGAAAGTGGGTTACCGCCACGTGAGCGTGGACGGTAAAGACGGTCGTCCTGGCCACACGCTGATTGACGGCGCATACGTAGGCGGTGGAGTCACCTTCTGATGAAACACCGCATGACCGCGCTTTGCGTTCTGAGCCTCACGCTGATGCTCACCGGCTGCGTCCAGTACAAATGGGTGAAACCGGGCGTCAGCGATGCTGAGATGAATAAAAAGCTCACGGAATGCGAAGCGCAGGCGCTGATCGATCTACCCCCGGATAACGTCGTGACCGGTTCGAGTTCGGAAAAAACGGACAAAAAGAACAAGAAAAAGGATATTTCCACGAGCTACACGGTTGAAGACGCGAATGAATATCGCCGGGATACGCTAGTCGACAGCTGCATGTTCAAAAGCGGCTGGGACAAGATCGAAGTCAAATAATCCCCCTTTTAAAAAAACCTGCCGGATGGCAGGTTTTTTATTATCTCTTACTTACGCACCACCACCAGCTTCTGGTTCACAAACTCTTTGATCCCCAGATCCGACAGCTCGCGTCCGTAGCCGGAGCGCTTCACCCCGCCGAACGGCAGCTCCGGTGCGGTATCGGTGAGCCAGTTGATGTACACCATCCCGGTCTCAATCCGTGACGCCATTTTCTTCGCGCGCTCGATATTATGACTAAATACCGCCCCGCCAAGGCCGTAGTGGGAGTCGTTAGCCAGCGCGACCGCCTCGTCGTCGCTTTTCACGACGTAAATCTGCGCTACCGGGCCGAAGAACTCTTCGAAATACGCCGGGTTATCGCGGGAGATATTCGTCAGGATCGTCGGTTCGAAAAAGCTCCCGTCGCGCTGTACCGGTTTGCCGCCATAGTGCAGCGTCGCACCGTTTTTCACCGCCTCGTTAACCTGTTTGGTCAGCGTTTCCAGCGCATCTTTGGAAGAGAGCGGCCCCAGCGTGGTGCTTTCGTCCAGCGGATCGCCAATCTTCACCTGCTTAAACGCCTCGGTGAATTTGCTCAGGAAGGCATCCGCAATCTTTTCATGCAGGATAAAGCGCTTCGCCGCGGTGCAGACCTGCCCGGCGTTGTTGAGCCGCGCGTTAACGCCAATTTTCACGGCCTTCTCAAGGTCTGAGTCATCCAGCACCACGAACACGTCGTTACCGCCCAGCTCCAGCGTGGATTTCTTGATATGCTTCGCCGCCTGCGTGGCCACCACGCTGCCGGCCTTTTCGGAGCCGGTTAATGCGGCGCCCTGCACGCGATCGTCAGCAATGATATTCGCCACCTGCTCGGACGAAATAAACAGGTTGGTCCACGCCCCTTCCGGTGCGCCCGCCTCGCGCACCAGATGGGCAAAGGTCTCGGCGCAGTGCGGTACGATGCTGGCATGCTTGGCGATGACGGGGTTCCCCGCCGCCAGGTTTGGCGCCAGCACGCGCATCAGCTGGTAGTACGGGAAGTTCCACGGCTCAACGGCCATCAGCACGCCAATCGGGTGATGCTCCACCCAGGCTTCACCGAGCTCAGAGTTGTACTTCACCGGGGCCAGGAACTGCTTCGCGTTGTCGGCGTAGTAGCGCGCGATCTGCGCGCACAGCTTCACCTCGCCGCGGCTCTGTTCGATGAGCTTACCCATCTCCTGGCTGGCGATTTTAGCCAGATCCTCCACGCGCTCGTCGATCAGATCGGCAAGCTTATGCAGCACCGGCAGGCGCTGGCTGATGTCGCCTTTCGCCCAGTCCGAATGATAAAGCGCATCGGCCGCCTTCAGCGCCGCTTCGATATCCGCGTCGGTATGCGAGGGGTATTCTTTGATGAGCTGGTTAGTGGCAGGGTTTACTGTCTGATAAGCCATGTCGAATCTCCTTGTTTTACCGCTTAGGGTATTAAGGGTAGTCAACATGACTGGTCGTGGGCGTAAAGTTGGGTATATCCGGAAGGTTCTTAATGAAGCGCTGCCAGAGGGGTCGCTGACGTGGTATAAAAAATCTTCAGAAGGAGCGCCCATGACCGATACCCGACATATCCGCCAGACTTTTCACCGCACCTCAGGCCTTGAGCTGCGCAGCACGTGGCGGAGCACGCAGGCGTACAAACGCCATAGTCACCCTCAGCTCTCTATCGGCGCGATTATGGAAGGCCAGACCTGCTGCGTGTGCCATGACAGAGAATACATCCTTAGCCCCGGGGACCTCATTGTGATCCCGGCCTGTACGCCGCATAGCTGTAACCCCGTCGCCGGGCAACCGCGCAGCTATCATATGCTCTACATCGACACCGGGCTTCCGCTGGCGCTCCAGGTGATTCGCGACCCTACGCTCTTTAAGCGCTACCTTGATATTGTTGAGACGATGTCGCCTGCGTCCGTGGATACGCTGCTTTCAGCTCTTCCCCGATGCGAGAAAAACGCAGATGCGCTTCGCTCAACCAGCCAGCACGTGCGGCAGGCGTTTCTTGCCGACCTGGCCGCACCGCCTTCCCTCGACGAGCTTGCCCAACGCTTCTCGCTGCGCAAGGAGACGCTGATCCGCACCTTCAGGCAGGACACCGGCCTGACGCCGGGCAGCTTTCTCAACATCTCCCGCGTGGAATTCGCCAAAGCGCGGCTGCGCGCCGGGGATGATATTGCCGACGTTGGCTACCAGAGCGGCTTTGCCGACCAGAGCCATTTTCATAAGACCTTCGTCAGCTATACCGCCGCCACGCCGCGCCAGTACGCGACGGGCCGATCAATATCAGACAATAAATAGGTTCTGCAGCGCCGTAGTCTGACCGCAGATTATTTACTGAGGTCGCTATGGAACTGTTATTCCCTTCCGCTTTTCTCGCCCTGGCGCTGGCGCATTTTGTTGCCCTGCTAAGCCCGGGCCCGGATTTCTTCCTGCTGGTGGGCTACGCCGCGCGCTACCGGCTGCGCGGCAGCGCCGGATTGTGCGTCGGCATCGCCGCGGGCAACGCGCTCTATATTGTTCTGGTGATTATCGGCTGGAGCGCGCTGCGCCAGTTTACGTGGCTGTTTACGCTGATCGAGCTTTGCGGGGCGCTGTACCTGATGTGGATCGGATCGCATCTGATTCGCAGCCGCCAGCAGTCGCTGGCGCTGAATGAAACCCACCAGCGCTTCCCGTCGCTGCAAAAGCAGATCCTGCTGGGGCTCGGTTCGGCGCTGTTAAACCCGAAGAACGCGCTGTTCTATCTGGCGCTGATGACGGCCTTGCTGGGGCCGGACGTAACGCTGCTTCAGCAGGCGACCTGCGGCGTCTGGATGGTGATGGTGGTGCTGGCGTGGGATTTAGCGCTGGTGTCGCTGTTGGGGCTATCGGCGGTACAACAGAAGCTCAGCCGTTCGCTGTGGCTGATTGAGCGCACGGCGGGGGTGGTGCTGATGGGGTTTGGGGGATGGGTGCTGTGGCGGCTGGCTATGGAGTAGTGTTTTGCCCGCATAGAAAACCTATAAAGCCATTATTACCTTACAAAATAAGTGACTTAGTTATTAGTATTTCTTCCCTGAAGTGGCAAGCTAAAGCCACAGCAATCGTTAAGGGAACAACGTGAAAAATTACAAAGTTATTACGCCACTTTTTCCAACCTATGCGCAGATTCAGGCAATGATGAAAGCCGTCTCCGGCTATTCGGTGAATTCTGTACGTAACATGATCAATGCAATTCAGGAACAAACCGGCACGCCGCAAAACCCGGTTGACTGGTCCGAACCTGATATGTGGATCAACGAACGCCTGAAAGGCGAAGATGCTGAGATCGCGCTGCGGATCTGGAATCAGGATAACCACATCCTCAATCCGCGCCATAGTTACGGTAGCTATTTGTTTCTAAACTCTTCGGTCTTCGAACTGATGGAAACGACGCCGAAAGATACCTGGGTACCCACCGAGAGCGGGCAGCAATTTCTGAATAATGATGATGCCACATTACGCACGCTGGACGACAAAGAAGGGTTACTGCAACTTCTTGAACTGCTGGCGGGACGTGAAATGTCCCGTCGTGCTGACTTACTCCCGGAATGGCAGGCTTTTTTACACCAGCATTCAAAGTTCGCTTCTACCAGTTCTATCAAAAGCACGCTCTACTCGCGCCTCTACAACCTGATCGATCGCGATATGGTCGCCCGTGAAGGGATGAGTTACTACATCACCGATAAAGGCCGGGCATGGTTAGCGAATGCGTTACCGGCCCGAAAAGCCGATCCGCGAAAAGAACTTCTGGACGCGGTGAAGCGTTACAACCAACAGCAAAAAGAGCAGCTACGCGAACAGATCAGCACCATGAATCCCTACAAGTTTGAGCATCTGATTGGTCAACTTCTGGAGGCGATGGGTTATGAACAGGTGGAAGTGACCAAAGCGTCAGGCGATAAGGGTGTCGATGTCGTCGGCAGAGTACAGGTGGGCATTACCACCATCACGGAAGTGGTGCAGGTTAAGCGTATGCAGAGCAATATTACCCGCCCTGTTATCGACCAGTTACGTGGCGCGTTGCCTTATCACAGCGCGATCCGGGGCACACTCATCACCACGGGGCGTTTTGCCGGGAATTGTGAAAAAGCGGCTCTGCATCCCGGTGCCGCACCGATTACCTTGATAGATGGTGACCGGCTGTTAGAACTGCTGATTGAGAATAATGTCGGCATTCGACGCAGTAATGCGGTGGAGTTGCTGGATGTGGATTTACAGCTTTTTGATGAACTGGAAGAGGGATTAAAAGGCGAAATTTAACGTCTTAATCGCTACAATAGACGCCAAATTTTTCCTGATTGAGTTCATCATGGCCAAAGCACCAGCAAAAAAAGCCAAAGCAAAGAAAGGCTTTGAAGACACATTATGGGATACCGCGAACCAGCTTCGCGGTAGCGTTGAATCCTCTGAGTACAAGCACGTGGTACTGAGCCTCGTGTTCTTGAAATTTATCAGCGATAAATTCGAGGCCCGTCGTCAAAAAATGAAGGACGAAGGCCAGGGAGACTTCCTGGAAATGGAAGTCTTCTATCAGCAGGACAATATCTTCTACCTGCCGGAAGAGGCGCGCTGGTCGTTCATTAAACAGAACGCCAAGCAGGATAATCTCGCCGTTCTGATTGATACCGCTCTCTCGACCATTGAGAAGCGCAACCCGACGCTGAAAGGCGCGCTGCCGGATAACTACTTCAGCCGTCAGGATCTGGAGACCAAGAAGCTGGCATCGCTGATCGACACTATCGACAACATCGAAACGCTGGCACACGAAACCGACGTTGAAGCGCTGTCGAAAGAAGACCTGGTCGGCCGCGTGTACGAATACTTCCTCGGCAAGTTTGCCGCCACCGAAGGCAAAGGCGGCGGCGAGTTCTATACGCCAAAATGCGTGGTGACGTTGCTGACCGAAATGCTCGAACCGTTCCAGGGCAAAATCTATGACCCATGCTGCGGCTCGGCGGGGATGTTTGTCCAGTCGGTGAAGTTCGTCGAAAGCCACCAGGGTAAAAGCCGCGATATCGCCCTGTACGGTCAGGAGCTGACGGCCACCACCTACAAGCTGGCGAAGATGAACCTCGCGATTCGCGGCCTGTCAGCCAATCTTGGCGAACGTCCTGCGGACACCTTTTTCAACGACCAGCACCCGGATTTAAAAGCCGACTACATTCTGGCCAACCCGCCGTTTAACCTCAAAGACTGGCGTAACGACGCCGAGCTGACCAACGATCCGCGCTTCGCAGGCTACCGCACGCCGCCAACCGGTAACGCCAACTACGGCTGGATTTTGCACATGCTCTCCAAGCTGTCGGCCAACGGTACCGCCGGTTTTGTGCTGGCAAACGGCTCCATGAGCTCCAACACCAGCGGCGAAGGCGAGATCCGCGCGCAGATGGTCGAAAACGATCTGATCGACTGCATGATCGCCCTGCCCGGCCAGCTGTTCTACACCACCCAGATCCCGGTCTGCCTGTGGTTTATGACAAAATCGAAGGCGGACGACCCCGCCAAAGGCTACCGCAACCGTCAGGGTGAAACGCTGTTTATTGATGCGCGTAACCTCGGCACCATGATGAACCGCACCACCAAAGAACTGACGGCGGATGATATCGCCACCATCGCAGATACTTACCATGCGTGGCGCAGTACGCCGGAAGAGCTGGCTGAACGCGTTAAGCGCGGCGACAGCAGGCTGGCGAAATACCAAGACAAGGCTGGGTTCTGCAAAGTCGCCACCATTGAAGAGATCAAGGCTAACGACTATGTGCTGACCCCGGGTCGTTACGTGGGTGCCGTCGAGCAGGAAGATGACGGCGTGGTGTTTGAAACTAAAATGAGAGAGTTGTCGAAGACGTTGTTTGAGCAGATGAAGCAGGCGGAAGAGCTTGATAAAGCGATTCGTAAGAACCTGGAGGCATTAGGTTATGGGCTTTGAGTTTCAGTTATTAGAACATGCAGGAATACAATTAATTGATGGTGACAGAGGTAAAAACTATCCTAAACATAATGATTTTATGGAGAAAGGCCATTGTCTTTTTCTATCGGCTAAAAATGTAACGAAATCTGGTTTTCAGTTTCAAGAAACTGCATTTATAAATGCAATTAAGGATTCTCAATTAAAAGCGGGAAAACTCAGACATGATGACATTGTTCTTACAACCCGTGGTACCGTTGGTAATGTTGCGTATTATGATAGTACAAATCCTTATAAACATATTAGAATAAATTCCGGGATGATTATCATACGAGCTGATGATAAATTATGGAATCCAAAGTTTTTATACCTCATATTAACATCCGTTTTTTTGCAAGAACAAATAGTTAATCTTATTTCTGGTTCAGCTGTACCACAACTACCTGCCAGAGATATTAAAAAATTTATCCTTCCTATTATTAATAAAGACATTCAGAATAAAATTGTTAATACAATATCAGTTTTTAGTGATAAGATTAACATAAATATTGGTATGAGCCGAACACTGGAACAAATGTCCCAAACCCTTTTCAAATCCTGGTTTGTGGATTTCGACCCGGTGATTGATAATGCGCTGGATGCGGGAAATCTCATCCCGGAAGTGCTGCAATCTCGCGCCGAACTGCGTCAAAAAGTACGCAATAGTGCAGACTTCAAACCACTTCCGGCGGATGTTTGTGCACTATTTCCGGCAGAGTTTAAAGAAACCGAGCAGGGTTGCGTACCGAAAGGTTGGCTGCTGGAGTCTGTAGCAAAATCTATAAATATAAATCCCACCGTAAGATTATCAAAAAATATAGTCGCAAAGTATGTTGATATGAAATCCTTACCCACACAAGGATATTCAATATCAGATATTATTGAAAAACCATATTCAGGTGGTGCAAAATTCCAAAAAAACGATACCTTATTCGCTCGAATAACTCCTTGTCTGGAAAATGGTAAAACGGGATTTGTGGATTTTTTAGATGAAAATGAGACTGCGTTTGGTTCCACCGAATTTATAGTGATGCGAGGGACTACGAAAGTACACTATACTTATGTGGCTTGTTTAGCCCGAGAAAATAATTTTAGGTTACACGCAATACAAAATATGGTCGGTTCATCTGGTCGTCAACGGGTGCAGAATAGCTGCTTTGACAGTTTTTTCAGTGCAATACCGACACCTTCCGTAATGAGTTTATTTGCCGGTAAAGTCAGTAGCTTTTTTGATAAAATGAATTGCTGTAATTTGGAAAATAAAGCCCTAACTAACCTCCGCGACACCCTGCTCCCCAAACTCATCTCCGGCGAGCTGTCCCTGGAGGATCTGCCAGATTTAGTAGATCAAACCGAAGCCGCATAACGCATTTTTGCCCCTGTAAAATCAGGGGCTTTCTGTTAAGGTTTTCTTCTGTTACAGGAACCCTTACCAGAAAACCAGCCAGGGCCGGAGCGGGATATGCATCTCTCATTCAGTGAAGCGAAGTTAGAACAGGCAATAATTGAACTGTTACAGGAGCAGGGCTACCAGCACCTGACAGGCGACAATATGCCGCGTTCCAGCCTCGATCAGGTGATAATTGAAGACGATCTCCGCCACTATCTCGCTGCTCGCTATCAGGCCGACGGTATAACGGAAGACGAAATCCAGCGGCTGATTAAACAGTTCACTACCCTGCCCGCTTCCGATCTATACGAAAGCAATAAGATCTTTTGTACCTGGCTGGCCAATGGCTTCCTTTTTAAACGTGACGATCGTCAGCAGAAAGATCTCTATATCGAACTGCTCGATACCCGGCACCTGCCCGCCGCACTGCGTGAGCTATTCGATTGCGGAGAGGTGCCGCTGCAACAGGCTGCTGAAACGCCAGCAAGCTATCTTATCCAGCCGTTGAACCGCATTAGGATCGTTAACCAGCTGACCATCACCGGCAAAGAAAACCAGCCGCGTATTCCGGATGGTATTCTCTATATCAACGGCCTCCCGTTGGTGGTGTTTGAATTTAAAAGTGCCGTACGCGAGCAGGAAGCCAATATTGGCGACGCGTATAAGCAGCTATGCACCCGCTATCGTCGCGACATTCCGCAGCTGTTTGTCTATAACGCGCTGTGCATCATCAGCGATGGCGTGAATAACCGCATGGGCAACCTGTTCGCGCCGTATGAGTATTTCTACTCCTGGCGTAAAGTCACCGGTAATGAAAATCGCGAGCAGGACGGCATCCCTTCCCTGCACTCAATGATTCAGGGGCTTTTTCACCCGGTACGCCTGCTGGATGTGATTAAAAACTTTATCTGCTTCCCGGATAAAGCCAAACACGAAGTGAAAATTTGCTGCCGCTACCCGCAGTACTATGCGGCACGCAAGCTCTACTACAGCATTGAGCGAGCGCGTAAACCTTACGGCAATGGTAAAGGCGGCACCTACTTTGGCGCCACGGGCTGCGGTAAGAGTTACACCATGCAGTTCTTAACCCGCCTGCTGATGAAAAGCGTCGATTTTGCCAGCCCGACCATCGTTCTGATCACTGACCGTACCGATCTGGACGATCAGCTCTCCACGCAGATGTGTAATGCCAAAAATTATATCGGTGACGATACCGTGGAGCCCGTCACCAGCCGCGACGATCTGCGGGAAAAGCTGGCCGGTCGTAACAGCGGCGGCGTCTTCCTGACCACCATCCATAAATTTACTGAAGACACCGAATTGCTCTCCGAGCGAAGCAATGTCATCTGTATCTCTGACGAAGCGCACCGCAGCCAGGTCAATCTGGATCAGAAAGTGATCGTCGATAAAGAGAGCGGCAAGGTACGCAAGACCTGGGGCTTCGCCAAATATCTGCACGACTCGCTGCCAGCAGCCACCTATGTCGGTTTCACCGGCACGCCTGTAGATGCCACGCTGGATGTCTTCGGTGCGGTAGTGGACAGCTACACCATGACCGAATCCGTTCAGGATGAGATCACGGTACGCATCGTCTATGAAGGCCGTGCTGCAAAAGTGATCCTGGATGCCAGCAAGCTGGAAGCGGTAGAAAAATATTACGAAGAGTGCGCTAACGCGGGCACCAATGAGTGGCAAATCGACGAAAGTAAAAAAGCCAGCGCTACCATGAACGCGATCCTCGGTGATGAGGATCGCCTGAAGGCGCTGGCGGAAGATTTTGCCAAACATTATGAAAAGCGCGTCGCTGAAGGCTCGACGGTGAAAGGTAAGGCAATGTTTGTCTGCGCCAGCCGGGACATTGCCTGGGATTTGTATCGTCAGTTAAAAGACTGTCGTCCGGCGTGGTTTGAGGTTAAACAGGCCCCTGAAGGGGTTGTGCTTACCGAGCTGGAGCAGAAAGAGCTGCCGCCGTCCGAAATGGTCAAGATGGTGATGACGCGAGGTAAAGACGATGATGCCAAATTGTACGACCTGCTGGGCGGTAAAGAGTACCGTAAACAGCTCGATAAACAGTTCAAAAACGCAAAGTCGAATTTCAAAATCGCTATTGTGGTCGATATGTGGCTGACAGGTTTCGACGTGCCGGAACTGGACACCATTTACATCGATAAGCCTCTGCAAAAACATAACCTGATCCAGACCATCTCCCGTGTTAACCGCAAGCTGGAAGGGAAAAGCAAAGGCCTGGTGGTGGACTATATCGGCATCAAGCGCCAGATGAACCAGGCACTGGCGATGTATTCCCGCATTGATGCCACCAACTTTGAGGACATTCAGCAGTCGGTCATTGAAGTGAAGAACCATCTCGACCTGCTGTCGCAGGTGTTCCACGATTTCGACAGCCGCGCTTACTTTACGGGAGAGCCTCAGGCTCAGCTTGCGTGTCTGAATCAGGCGGCAGAATTTGTCATGCAAACCCAGAAAATAGAACGTCGCTTTATGGGGCTGGTGAAGCGCCTAAAGGCGGCCTACGATGTCTGCTGCGGCAGCGAGGCGTTATCGCAGGCAGAGCGTGATCATATCCATTTCTATCTTGCCGTGCGTTCCATCGTCTTTAAGCTGACCAAGGGTGATGCTCCTGACGTTACCCAGATGAACGCCCGCGTGCGTGAGATGATTTCTGACGCATTAAAGGCAGATGGCGTGGAAGAGCTATTTTTCCTGGGCGATAAGAAAGCGGAATCGATCGATATTTTCGACGAGGATTATCTGGCGCGTATTAATAAGATCAAGCTGCCCGCAACAAAGATCCAGCTTCTGCAGAAACTGCTGGAGAAAGCCATCAGCGACTTTAAAAAAATTAACCAGCTTCAGGGGATCAACTTCACTCGTCGCTTCCAGTCCATTATGGATAGATATAACGAGCGCCGGGAAGACGACGTGCTGAACGGTGAAGAGTTTGATCACTTCAGTCAGGAAATGACCGATATTATCTATGATATTAAAACCGAAATGGGCACTTATGCAGATTTAGGGATTGATATTGAAGAGAAAGCGTTTTACGACATCCTGGCGCATATGCGAGACAAGTATCAGTTTACCTATGAAGACGACAAGATGCTGGCGCTTGCAAAAGAGATGAAAGCAGTCGTTGATAACACGTCGAAGTATCCAGACTGGAGCAAACGTGATGATATCAAAGCCAAACTAAAAGTTGAGTTGATTCTTTTACTGCATAAACATAAGTTCCCTCCGGTTGCAAATGATGATGTATACATGGGGGTACTTGCTCAAGCCGAAAATTTCAAAAGCAACATTCTTTAGGAAACTAATTTTTCAATAAAGCCATCTCTATCATATAAGAGATGGCTAAAAAAAACTCATCTAAATGTGTTTACCCATTTAATTTTCCTACTTAATCCATCTAAACCCGGATATACGGCACCTTCATGGATACCGTAATGGTACAACTGTTCTTTTAATTTACGCCTTAATCCTGCAGGGATAATAACCTTATAGATTTTTTCAGGATAAAATGGCTTTGTAGGAGTAGAATGAACAGTAAAGAGCCCATTCTGGGCAATAATCCTTTTATTCAGATGAGCAGGCTCAAAAATTATAGCATCGCGGTCAGCAGGTATTTTCAATGGGTCAGAGTCAAACATTACAGGTATGTCGCTCAGAAATTCTATTTCTACTGGACTAACATCATCAATATATAGCCATACTACCGAGTCATTTATGCTAGCATCATCCTCAACAGAAAAATATAAAGCAATCAATGGATTAGTTGTCCAGTCAAGTAACCTTGTCGGTAATCCATGATGTTGAGCCAAGGCTAACCATTCCCATTCATTTCTGGGGGTAAAATCAAGGTAAGGCAATGCTTGTTGCTTAAATTGTTCAAATATAAGCCTTTCAGTAGCTTCCCTGGCAGAATCCTCAATATCAAGTCGACCAATAGATGGTTTCAACTCCCATTTAGCATTTGTCATACCTCTATATACAATATTTTTATCATTAAACTTCTTTCTAAACCCAGAAATAATATCATGATATCTTGTGAAAGAATCACCAGTGACACTTAATACTCGTTCATTAAACTCTTCAATATAATTAGAAAAGCTCAGGTCATAATCGCATTTTTTTACTTCATCAATATTTGATAGCCTACTGAAAAATTTCACATTGCGAGGGGTTTTAAATATATCCAAAATAGCTGAAATATTCTCATTATTTATAATGTTTTTATTCTTTACTCTTGAGAATTTATTACTAGCATCAATAAATGTTATCGGGTCAGTTTTTTCCCTTCCCTTCCTGATAACAAGCAAACAAGTAGGAATATTTGTCCCAAAAAATAAATTTGCAGGCAAACCTATAACGGTATCAATACAATTAAATTCATCAATCAAGATTTTACGCAAATCTTTGTCCCTACCACCACGATGCAATGTTCCATGAGTTAACGCAATAACCATCACACCATCAGAAGATAATGATTCATATCCGCGCCAAAGAAAGGCAAAGTCAGCAGAGCGACTAGAGAATTTCAACCTGGAGGAAATAAAGTCTTTATAACGTTCAGGCTCCCATCGAACATTAAAAGGTGGAACAGAAATGACAACATCAAATTTTTTATTATCTGTGATACTTTCTAATGCATTAGCATTAGTTAATGAGAACCGTGAAAGACGAAGCCCACTAAATAAAATCCTCATTTTTGCATATGCAAATGCTGATTTGTTAATTTCATTTCCACGAACTTCGTCAATAACAAAAGATTTATTATATATATCAAGCAATAACCCTCCCGTACCGCATGCAAAATCACAAACATTAATAGGGTTATTTTGAAATTGTAATGCAATAGAACTAATAAGATTACATATGCAATTTGGCGTGATATATTCTGGCGCGTATTGTGCTGTTCTTTCTGTAACAAACTCAAAAATATATGTTGCAAAATCTACCGATAGCCACTCATTTATTGAGCCAATATCGTTCAAAGTTAATAGCACCCCATTCAATTCATTAAGCGTGTTTTCCTTAATAATCCTGCAAGAGTTGAAAAAACAATCACGTAGATCAGAATGTCGTTCTTCAATATAATAAAATGTATGAATCAATCTGTGAGATAGCTGATATGAATTGCCAATAAATTCAGAGTTAACCAAAGCTGCTAACTGATATTCTGGCTCAATGAAATATTCAAAACCTTCTTCATTCGAAAAACTTTTATCTGAAATTACTTTATATAGAATAAAAGATAAAATTAAATCGCGAGAGTCCAAAGAGTTCACAAAAGGGCGAATTTGACTTTCGATTCGTTCAAAGAAAGAAATTACTTCATGAGAAAATGAAGAGTCTTGCATATTAGCCCTTTTCGTCAACACTGCATTAAAATATGAATTATGTAACAATTTAATAGCTTGATAGATTACTTTACCAAACTGAGAATTACAACTATTATTTACTTTTATTTCAAACAATATATGCTAGCATCCCTGTTAAGAGTCTTACTAAAATTTTTATTTAAATCTTAGGGAAACCAATTAGAATTAATGCGTTAATATTTACCTTAAATACGAATAAGGTTCCGCGAAGCATAATATTCAGTGCGTTTATTAATTTGCCACGTACCGATAATCCCAGTCATCCGTATGAATAATGTTACCGTCACGGTAATGCCAGGCAATCTTTTCATAACGAAGCAGAACAAGCTCAAGATGCCCCTGTTTTTCATGGTAAGTCTCTTTCACGTCATGCATTAATGAAAACAGCGTGACGACTTTTACCGATTCCAGCGTTATCGTGAAATAGATTTCTTCCTGACCGGCATCATTGATTCTGTAAAGGTCGATAGTTGCTTTCCTGAGCGTACCGCCCGTGCTAAGCGCTTTATAGAGATAAACGCTGGAGGCATCAATTTCCTTTTCAATGAGAAAAGGGCGATGCTGGCGTTTGCTCAACACTCTGCCATTATGCAGGTCAGAATTATAGCTTACGTTATGATAGAGCCCTAAAACCTCAATTTGGTTTTCACGGTCTGTAACTTTCACGCTCCCTTTTATAATATTACCCGCATCGTCAGTTAATGACATATATCCCGGAATGGCCATTTAAATATCCTTATCGAATGGAACAGAGTGTTCAACGGTGGCGATCATAACGGCGAGACATTTTTTACCCTTCGGACTGTTAACCTTAAACATCTCCCTGATTGAATCTACATAAAGCTTATTGCTCTCTGCTTCCGTCTCAGGGAAATTAGCAAAAGCGCAGACTTGTTCAATAGTGAGCAACGGTTTATCGTCTTTTAAAATGGCTAAAACGCCTGCAGGATTATGAGGGATAGCTTCAGAAAGCGCTGCTTTTAAGTCTTCAGCCGTACTGGCGTCCACGCCCGGCTCAAGAGCACTCGCGACAGCTAACCATTTCTGGTTTCCTTTGCTAATCTCTGGGATAACATGATTCCACCATTCCGACTCATCGCTATCATTAGCATATAATTGTGCAACAACATGCCAGGCACCTTTCTCGTTTATCATCTGCAAAAGTTGCTCTGGAGTGTGACTTTTGGCAAATAAAGCCAACGGGAAGTACAATAAGAGCACAATGATATATTTCATTATCGCACCACCAGAATTGTGTCACCCGAATCATAAATCATATGGCGCTTGTCCTGACCGTTCATAATGATGCAACCAGCTGATGCTGAGCCTGGCGGTTGACCTTTTTTATCCCCATGAATTTGAAAATGATCTCTACCAAAGGTATTGGTCCCCGCTATAGGTTCAAGAATAATAGCCTCTGCACTTTTATGATTATTCCACCCGGCAATAAAATAAATACCTCTGGGAATGAGGCCTCTGTTTCGTTGACCTTCACACTCTGGCTTATCTTTCGATTCACCCGCTCCGCTGTAGCAGTTAGCGACAAACACACCATTATGACTCAATACCCCTGTTGAAACTTTATACTCCCATGTCATCAATACCGTCTCCTTTCATAAATAGTCTTTTATCTTATGGCTAATGAGAGCGTTAAAATGACTACGACGGTCACAAAAAATTACGTCCGAAAATAAATAAGCACAAAAAATATAGAAAAAATTAATAATAGATGATTTTGATGTATATAATTTTTATATACAAGCCGTGTTTTCAGGCAAAGAATGCGTCTCTCCCCTTACACCAGTTTTGCACTTTTGGTTCACTTCCCTCTATCCTTAACCCATGGAAAAAATAGCTGAACTCAAACGCGCCAAGCTGCTGGCGCTGTCGCTGCTGCTGGTTGCAGTCGCGGCCTTTATCACCACCCTGTTCCTGCCGCAGACCTTCTGGGTGCGCGGCGTAAAGGCCATTGCTGAGGCGGCGATGGTCGGCGCGCTCGCAGACTGGTTTGCCGTGGTTGCGCTGTTCCGCCGGGTGCCCATTCCATTTATCTCGCGCCATACGGCAATTATCCCGCGCAATAAAGACCGGATCGGCGACAATCTCGGCCAGTTTGTGCAGGAGAAGTTTCTTGATACCCAGTCACTGGTCGCATTGATTCGCCGCTATGAACCTGCGCAGATGATCGGCGCCTGGTTCAGCAAGCCCGACAACGCCCAGCGCGTCGGGCTGCATTTGATGCAGGTGATGAGCGGTTTTCTCGAACTCACCGACGACGGACGCATTCAGCGCCTGCTCAAACGGGCGGTGCATAAGGCCATCGACAAGGTTGATTTCACCGAAACCAGCGCAGTGATGCTGGAGAGCATGACCAAAAACAACCGCCACCAGGTGCTGCTGGATGCGATCATCAACCGTCTGATTACCCTGATTCAGCGGGAGAGCACGCGGGACTTTATTGCCGATCAGATTGTCCACTGGCTGAAGACCGAGCATCCGCGCAAAGCGATGGTGCTGCCCACCGAGTGGCTGGGCGATCAGAGTGCGGAGATGGTATCGAACGCGGTCAACACGCTGCTGGACGATATCAGCCACGACCGTACGCACCAGATCCGCCAGGCGTTCGACCGCGCCACGCTGAAGCTTATCGACAACCTGAAAAACGATCCGGAGATGGCGGCGAAAGCCGACAACATCAAGCACTACCTGAAAAACGATGAGGCGTTTAACCGCTATCTGGGAGAGATGTGGGCCGACCTGCGCCAGTGGCTAAAAGCGGATATGCAAAGCGAGGATTCGCGGGTGAAGCAGCGCATCGCCAACGCCGGGCTGTGGTTTGGCGAAACGCTGTCTAACGACGCCAGCCTGCGGGCGTCGCTGAACGAGCATCTGGAGCAGGCCGCGCACCGCCTCGCGCCGGATTTTGCCGCCTTCCTGACGCGCCACATCAGCGACACGGTCAAAAGCTGGGATGCCAAAGACATGTCCCGCCAGATTGAGCTCAATATCGGTAAAGACCTGCAGTTCATCCGCGTCAACGGCACGCTGGTCGGCGGGACGATTGGCCTGATCCTGTTTTTACTCTCGCAGCTGCCTGCCGTGCTGGGACATTAATCTACCTTGGGCGGCGCGATGACGTAGCGCGTCGCTTCGAAGCGATTGAGGATCAGGTGCACCAGGAAGACCATCGTCAGCGTTGCGACCAGCGAAAAGGTGACGGAGGTGATGCGATAGAGATCGCTGAACACCAGGTCAGTGTCCGGGTGCATGTTCTGCCCGAACATAATGCCGATGGTGGTGATGCTGGAAAACCCCACGCCCGCGCCCACCTTTTCCATCACGTGGAGTCGCGCGCCAAACGCCAGCCCGAGGCCGATCAGGGGCATCATCAACAGCATATGGCTGCTGTGATCGTAGAGGATCAGCTGCACCACCAGAATATAGAGGCAGCCCAGCACCACGCCGACCACGCGCCAGATAGAGCTCATCACCGAACCGCGATAGTGCATCGGGAACAGGATCAAAATCCCCGCCATCAGCGCCGAAAGCGAATCGCTTAAGTCGCTAATCTGAAACACCACGAATATCAGCGTCGCGACGGTGCCGGAGAGCAGAGACTCGTGGCGCACGCGGGCATCGTCTTTCTCAATCAGCGGCGGCGGCCTGCGGGGCTCCACGTCCGGCAGGAGATAGTTCATCAGCGCGCTCAGGCACACCGCCATCACGCTCGCTTCGATGTTAGAAAACAGCAGCGTGTGCCAGCTGGTGGTGGGGTAGCTCATAAAGTTGAGCATCACGCTCTGGCACACCACGCCCATTGAGCCAAACAGGAACAGCGGCCCCTTGCTCATAAAGCGAAAGCGCATCACGTACAGGGCAAACACCACCAGCGTCATAATGACCGGCCATTGCGACAGATAGCCGATAATGAAGATCATTTCGACGCAGTTTAGCGCGGCGCTGAAGATAAACTGCTTTGCCACGTGGCGATTAAACACCGGCACCAGCGACAGGAGCATGATCGGATAGACCACGAAAAATACGCCATAGCTGGTGTTGTAGAAGCTGGAGATGCTGAGCGCAATCATCCCGGCGAAGACGATGCGCAGGGTCTGACGAAAGTCGTTTGCCGTATAGACGATGTTGCCGTGCGGGGTAAACACCCGCGCCAGGGTGCTAATAGACATAGTGAAGCAGGCTCACCAGGTGGATCTGCATCCCGGAGAAAAAGCGCGCAAACGGCCCCTCGCTGTTATAGAGCTGCACGGTCGCGCGCGCGCCGGTCGGCAGATGCTTCGGCAGCGCCTCGTCCAGCGCAACGTGAATGCGCATGCGCTGGGCGTCACGCACCCAGCGGTTGGAGGTTTCCGGTTCGGACAGCTGGCCGTTCACGGCCTCCTGACCCGCCAGTATCCCCGCGTCGCTGCTGGTCACGTGGGCGCGGAAAACGTGCCCCGGGAAGGCGTCAAACACCACGGCGGCATCGGTGCCCTGATGGGTGTGACGCAGGCTTTTTTCGCGAAAATCGGCCACGATATCGATCTGGTTGTTCACCAGCGCCAGCGCGGCGGAACCCGAGGAGGCGTAAAAGCCCGGGCTTAACTGCAGGTTACTGACCGTGCCGTCCGCCTGGGCGTAGACCTTCGTCCAGCCGAGGTTAAGCTCTGCCTCATCCAGCGCGTTGCGGTATTTTTGCAGCGTCACGTTGCGATGCTCGTCCCGCTCGCCGCGCTGAATACGCAGGTTATGGATATTGGCCTGGATGGAGCTGACGGACTGCTCGCTGCTCTGCCAGGTGGTGCGAACCTTATCCAGATCCGCCTGCGAGACGTTCTGCAGGGTGCTCAGCTTCTGGTAGCGATCGAGGGTCACTTTGTCGTTACGCGCGGTCAGCACGGCGGTTTTCAGGCTGGCCTGCGCGGCGGCGATCTGCGCATCCAGCTGGTCGTTGGAAAGGCGTGCCTGCTCAAGCGCGATTTGCGCCGCTTCCACTTTATTGCGAAACGGCGTGTCGTCGAGCTCAAACAGCAGATCGCCTTTTTTCACCTGGCTGTTGTTGTGGACATGTACCGCCGCCACGTAGCCGGAGACGCGTGGAGAAACCGGCGTCACCACGCGCATCACGGTGGAGTCCGGCGTCAGCGGGATCCAGATATCCGCGACGATAAAGTAGACAAACATCAGCAGGAAAGAGGCAATACTCACCCTTACCCAACGGGCAAACTTTTGTTCAGGGGTCATTATTTTTCGGTCTTGTTATCTTCTTCGCGGATAGTCCGCAAATTGCAGGCGAATTGATTCAGGGTGGCGCTGAAAATGTCGATATGTTCCGGCGCGATGTTTTGCGATACGCGCGCCTGATAGGTCTCAATCACCTGAGTGAGCCTTTTTAATATGGCTTTTCCCTCAGGCGTCAGCGTCAGAAGCCGGATGCGCTTGTCATAAGGCGATACGGAGCGCAGCAGGTAGCCCTGCTTTTCCAGCTGTACCAGGGTGCGCATCAGCGGCGGCAGTTCAATGCCCTGCACCTCCGCCAGCTCACTCACGGAGACGTTATCCCCGAGCTGATGAAGCTGCATCATCACCGTCCAGCTCGACTGGGTTAACCCGGTATCGAGAATGGCGTCGTCGATTACCGCACGCCACTGGCGCACGATCATCGCCATCCGCATGCCCATCGGCCTGCGGCTAAACAGTTCTTCTTCGCTCATGGGGAAACCTCTCGTCACACGCGGTCACGATAATAGTTATCAGGATAAGTATCAAGAAACGAGAGGCGAAAGAGCAGGAATTGCGAAACGACGTCCCCCTCTCCCCGTGGGAGAGGGCTGGGGTGAGGGCACCAGCCCGCAGCGAAGTTTAGCGGCTAAAAAGTCTCTTAACAGCAGCCCTACCTGAAGCCGTCACCACCACCTCCCTGTACCCCGCCACCCGCTGGATCCACCCTTTGCTTTCCAGATGAATGAGCAGCGCCGCGCCCGCCTCACCGCCCAGATGAAACCGCCGCTCGCTCCAGTCCAGACAGGCGCAGCAGGCTTTGCGGCGCGGGTGAGCGCTTAACGAAACACCAAGCTTCAGAAACTGCTCCCGGCCATACAGCGTGAGCGCTGAACCGTCAGCCTCCAGCCAGCCTTCCGCCTGCATAAAATCGTAGATGTGCACCGCAACCGTTCCGGCAAGATGGTCGTAACAGGTTCGGGCCTCGCGCATGGCCTTCGGCGCGGTCGTTTCCGGCGGGGTAATGCGGCTCCAGGAGAGCCCCATCATCTGCTCCACCAGCTCCGCCACGTCGTGCCCCGCCAGACGATAATAGCGGTGCCGCCCCTGAGACAGGCAGGTAATCAGCTTTCCCTCCACCAGCCGGGCGAGATGCCCGCTGGCGGTCGACGGCGCAACCTCTGCCGCCGCGCTCAGCTCGGTGGCGGTCCACGCCCGCCCGTCCATCAGCGCGCACAGCATCTTTACGCGCGAGGGATCGGCCATTGCGGCAGCCACCGCGGCAATGGCCTGTTCCAGCGCCGCGCCGTTCTCAGGAGGTAGGCTCGTTTTTAACATGTGTTGCCCAGGGTTCGGTGATCTCTGCGGCCAGCTTATCATCATCCGTCAGCAGAATAAGGTGATTCGCGTGGTCGCTGTACTGGGTAAGGATAGACACGCCGCGTGCCGCCAGCACCGCCGCAATTTCACCCAGCTCGCCGGGGCGCTCCTGCCTGAGTTTCCGGATCACCGGCTTACGCAACGCCTGCACGGTAAACCCGGCGTCGAGCAGCACGCGTCGCGCTTTTTCCCCGTCTTCCACCAGAAAATGGGCATCGGTACCAAATACGCCTCCGCCCTCCAGCCCTACGCCGTTGCGCCCCAGCAGCTGTCCAAAGCGCGCCAGCTCGCCGGGCCTGTCGCTAAAAATCACATGAACGTCATACATCCGCGTGCCCTCCGGTTTCGGAACTGTACTCCCGCACCAGCTGCGCCACCCGAATGCGGTAGTACGCGAAAATCGACTCCCGCCCTTCGGCCTGCGCGGCCTGATGGAAGACGTTCTGCTTCCAGCTACGGACGGCCTCCTCATCCCGCCACCAGGAAAGCGACAGGATTTTGCCGTCGGTCGTCAGGCTCTGGAACCGTTCAATATCAATAAAGCCGTCGATGTCCGCCAGCAAAGGTTTGAGTTCGGCAGCGAGCTGAAGATAGCGCGCCTGATGGGCGGGCGCGGCTTTGGCTTCGAAAATGACTGCAATCATGATGGTCTCTCCGTAGTGATGTTGGGGAGAGAATGCAGGGTAGAGAGGAACGATGCTTCGGCAAAGAGCGAAGCGTTGTGCCGGATGGCGCTGCGCTTATCCGGCCTGTGGGATGATGTAGGCCCGGCAAGCGCAGCGCCACCGGGCAGGTTTTAGCTCAGAATCGACTTCGGCTCCATAAATGCCCGAATTCCCCACTCGCCCATCTCGCGCCCCACGCCGGAGTGCTTAAACCCGCCGAACGGCGCTTTCGGCTCATGGGCCAGGGTATTCACCAGCACGCGACCGGAAACAATCTGCTGCGCCACGCGTCGCGCGCGGTTCGCATCGCCGCCCAGCACCATCGCGCTCAATCCGTAATCGGTGTCGTTGGCAATGGCGATAGCCTCCGCCTCGTCACGATAGGGGATCGCGCACAGCACCGGGCCGAAAATCTCGTCACGGGCGACCGTCATCTGGTTGTTCACGTCGGCAAACAGCGTCGGGCGCACAAACCAGCCGTCTCGCGTGCCGTCCGGTCTCCCTTCACCACCCGCCAGCAGACGCGCCCCCTCTTCAATACCTTTGCGGATATAGCCCTGCACCCGCTGCCACTGCTTTTCGCTGACCATCGGGCCGACGTCCGTCGCGCTATCGCGCGGATCGCCCGATTTCACCGCCGCCACGGCCTGCGCCAGCGCGGTTTCGATCTCAGCCTTGCGCGCCTGCGGCACCAGAATGCGCGTTCCGGCCACGCACGCCTGCCCGCTGTTCATAAACCCGGCCTGAATCACCAGCGGGATCGCCTGCGCCAGATCCACATCATCCAGCAGGATCGTCGGCGATTTACCGCCTAACTCCAGAGTCACGCGCTTAAAGCTCTCCGCCGCGTTGCGCAGGATCGCCTTGCCGGTATTCGTCGAGCCGGTAAACGAGATTTTTGCCACGTCCGGATGGCGGCTGATGGTTTCACCGACGGTTTCGCCGCGCCCGGTGACGATGTTAAACACCCCCGGCGGCAGCGCGGCATCGCGCAGCGCTTCGGTGACAATCCGGGTTTGCAGGGCGCTCATTTCGCTCGGCTTGATGACTGCCGTACAGCCCGCCGCCAGCGCGGCCGCCAGCTTGCCGCAGATAAACCCCGCGTCGCTGTTCCACGGCGTGATAAGCCCGGCCACGCCAAGCGGCGTCATCTGCACCGTCGCTGCGCCTGCGGGGATGACGAACTCAAACGCCTCCAGCGCCTCGATGGCCTGAGCAATCACCTCCGCCGGATAGCTGGCCATCCACGCCGAGCGCGAGGCGGGCGCGCCGTACTCTTCAATGACCGCTTCCAGCAGATCGTCGTGACGGGCGGCCACGGCGGCGTGCATGCGTTTTAGCGCCGCGAGGCGTTCCTGCTTTGTGGTCTGCGACCACGCCGGAAACGCAGCTTTCGCCGCCGCAATGGCGCGCTCCGCGTCAACCTGATCCGCCAGACGAACCTGGCCGATGACCTGCGCCTTCGCCGGGTTGTACAAATCAAACCACTCGGTGCCGTGCGGGGTAACAAATTCGCCGTTAATAAAGATCTGTTCGATGGTGTGCATATAAACCTCCTCAGGCTGTGTGAGCACAGTCTGTCACGGCTTCTCTGTTGCGATAATCCACGCTATGCTGCAAGGGTTATTTCGATTTTCAGGATAATCTATGCATCGTTCAGGTCTGACAGAGCTGGAAGTGGTGATGGCGGTCGTGCGGCGCGGCAGCTTTCGCGGCGCGGCGCAGGAGCTCGGCATGTCCGCTACGGCGGTCAGCAACGCCATCGCCGGGCTGGAGAGCCGCCTGGATACTCGCCTCTTTAACCGCACCACCCGCAGCGTGGCGCTCACCGACGCCGGACAGCGCTACGTGGCGCGCGTTGGCCCGGCGCTGCAGGAGATCCGTCTCGCCAGCGAGGAGATCCACAGCGACACCGGGGAACCCGCCGGCACGCTGCGTCTGAACGTGCCGAACCATATCGGCACCCTGTTTCTGGACCAGCTGCTGATCGACTTTATGATCCGCTACCCGAAGATGCGCGTGGAAACCGTCAGCGAAGCGCGCATGATCGACATCGTCGCGGAAGGCTACGACGCGGGGATCCGCCTTGAGGAGTCCGTGCCTCAGGACATGATCGCCGTGCCGCTGACCGGGGAGATCCGCCAGCTGGTCACCGCCACGCCGGACTATTTTGCACGCCACGGCATTCCGCAGACGCCGGACGATCTGCTTTCGCATCAGGGGATTGGCATGCGCATGGCCCACGGCGGGATCTACCGCTGGGAGCTGGCGCGTCGGGGGGAAACGTACGCCCTTGCCGTACCACCGCGCTTTGCGACGTCCGATCTTTTTGCCTCGATCCGCGCCGTAAAGGCGGGATTAGGGGTAGGATTTTTGCCGGAACTGTATATCCGGGAAGAGCTTGAGCGTGGAGAACTGGTGAGCGTTTTAAACGACTGGGCGCAGCCCTTTGCCGGGCTGCGCCTGTATTACCCCGGCCATCGCCACGTTCCGCCGGGACTACGGGCGCTGGTGGCAACGATCCGCGAGCGCGGCATTATTCCAGGTTAGCCTTATTCAGCCCGTAAGCCGCGTCCAGCGAGCCGGGCGCCATGCGGGAGGTGATCCCCAGACGGTTCCAGGCGTTGATCGCCACGATGGCGAAGTTCAGCTCTGAAATCTCCACGTCCGAGAAGTGCTCCGCCACGCTGCGGTACAGCGCGTCGCTTACCCCGTGAACGCCAATCTGGGTCAGCGCCTCGGTGAAGGCCAGCGCGGCTTTCTCGCGGGCGCTGAACAGCGGGGACTCGCGCCAGGCCGCCAGATGATACAGGCGCAGCTCGCGCTCGCCGGCAATTTTGGCCTCTTTCGAGTGCATATCCAGACAGAACGTACAGCCGTTCAGCTGCGACACGCGAATGTCGATCAGGTGCTTCAGCGCCGGGTCGATGGAGGTTTTTGCCACCTCCATGCTCAGGGCAGACAGGGCGTTGGCGAGGGCAGGTGTAACTTTATGGTGGTTAACGCGAGTGCTCATTGTCTTTCCTCTTTTTGTGCGGCATGTGCCGTGCGATGAGGCAAATCTACGCCGTTCATGACATAGTAAAAAGATACAAAAAGCGTGAAATGAGGTAGGACATGAAGCCGGGCTATCACGACATTTATTCCCGCTATCGCGACAACATCACGCGCGGCGTGCTGAAGCCGGGCGATAAGGTGCCTGCCATCCGCGTGCTGGCGGAAGAGCTGAAGGTGGCGCGTAAAACCGTCGAAACGGCGTATGCCATTCTGACGGGGGAAGGGTATCTGGTGAGCCAGGGGGCGCGCGGCACGCGGGTCAACCCGGACCTGCTGTTGCCGGATAAGAGTGCCCCTGCGGAACAGCCCACCGGCACGCTTCCGGCATCGCTCATCAGCCAGCGCGAGCGGGCCGGGTTTCTGCGCCCCGGCATCCCCGCCCTTGACAGCTTTCCGTATAAAAAATGGCTGCTGCTGGCAGGCCAGGCGACGCGCGCCATGCGTCAGGAGGAGATGCTCAACCCGCCGGTGCTGGGCTGGTATCCTCTGCGCCAGGCCATCGCCAGCTATCTCAACATCTCGCGCGGGCTCTCCTGCAGCGCCGAGCAGGTGCTGATCACCAGCGGCTACAGCGGCAGCCTGCGGCTGATCCTCGACACGCTTGCCAGCCGCAGCGACAAGGTGGTGTTTGAAGATCCGGGCTATTTTATGGGCCAGCAGCTGCTCAAGCGGATCGTGCCGCGCCTGCACACGGTACCGGTCGATCGCTGCGGTATCGATACGGAATACCTGCTCCGTCACCATCGCGATGCGCATTTTGCCATCGTCACCCCGTCGCACCAGAGCCCGCTGGCGGTCACCCTCTCCCTGCCGCGCAAGCAGCAGCTGCTGGACTGGGCCAGCCAGAACGAGGCGTGGATTATCGAAGACGATTACGACGGGGAGTTTCACTACACCCGCAAGGTGCTGCCGTCGCTGAAAAGCCTCGATCGGCACGACCGGGTGATTTTTATGGGCACCTTCAGTAAAACCATCATGCCGTCGCTGCGCTTGGGCTACGTGGTGATGCCCGCCAGCACCGTCGGGGCCTTTACCGACTGCGCGGACATTACCACCAGCGGCCAGCCGGTGCTGACGCAAAAGATCCTCACCGCCTTTCTCAACGAAGGGCATTTTTTCCGTCACCTGAAAAAGATGCGCGCGCTGTATCAGACCCGCCGCGACTGGATGATTGCCGCCCTGCGCGAGGTGTATGGCGATCTGTTTTTCACCGAGCAAAATGACGGCGGGATGCATATCGTGGCGTTCCTGACCAGAGGAAGCAGTGACCGGGAAGTGGCACGCTGCTGGCAGGAACAGCAGCTGCAGGTGAATGCGCTTTCGGAGTGGTATCGCGGGTCGGGCAAACGCTACGGGCTGGTGATGGGCTATAACAACGTGCGGTCGTATGAAGAGGCGGTGGAATTGCTGGAAAGGCCGAAGCGGCAGACGCTTGCGCTGCTGAGCTGAACATCGCCGGGTGCGCTGCGCTCGCCCGGCGATGACGTGGCTCATACATCATTCCGCGACAACCCAACGTCCTTAAGCTGCTCGTCGCTCATCCGGCTCAGGATGCGGCGGGTGCGGTTGATGCGATACCAGTTGCGTGTTGTTTTCGCGATCCAGACAAACACAATAAACGGACGTTTTGAACGATTCTCGTAGAATTCCATGATGCTCTCCTCACTGTGTCAGTGGGGTTATCATCCCGGAAATCGGCCTGTGCAATACAGATGCAAAAACACCTTTTGTTTAACATACAGATCCGCTAAAACAGTATCTGCATGCCAATTTTTACGGCAATCTGTACTGGTTTTACAATCTGTATGGTGAAAACAAAGGATACAGCATGACGCGCTACCAACATCTGGCCAATCTTCTGGCGGAACGCATTCAACAAGGGCTGTATCGCAGCGGCGAACGTCTGCCGTCGGTGCGTGCGCTGAGCCAGGAGCACGGCGTGAGCATCAGCACCATACAGCAGGCCTACCAGATCCTCGAAAACCTCCAGCTGATCACCCCTCAGCCGCGCTCCGGCTATTTTGTCTCGCAGCGCAAGGCCCAGCCGCCGGTTCCGGCCATGACGCGACCGGTGCAGCGCCCCGTGGACGTCACCCAGTGGGATGAGGTGATGATGCTGCTGGACGCCCGCGCCGACAAAGAGATGATCTCCTTTGGCGGCGGCTCGCCGGACATTAACCAGCCGAGCCTGAAGCCCCTGTGGCGCGAGATGAGCCGCATAGCGCAGCATAATCCTGCCGAGATGCTGAGCTATGACGTGCTCGACGGCCGCCTGGAGCTGCGCGAGCAGATCGCCCGTCTGATGCTGGACGGTGGCTCCACCGTGGCAGCGAACGAGATTGTCATCACCAACGGCTGCCACGGCGCGCTGTCGATCGCCCTGCTCTCGGTGTGCAAGCCGGGGGATATCGTGGCGGTAGAATCACCGTCGTTTCACGGCACCATGCAGATGCTGCGCGGGTTTGACATCAAGGCGATTGAAATTCCCACCGACTCTGAAACCGGGATCAGCATCGAGGCGCTCGAGCTCGCGCTGGAGCAGTGGCCGATCAAGGCGGTGATCCTGGTACCCAACTGCAACAATCCGCTCGGGTTTATCATGCCGGAAGCGCGGAAAAAGCAGGTCTTAGCCCTGGCGCAGCGGCACGATATCGTGATTGTTGAGGATGACATTTACGGCGAGCTGGCGGCGGAGTACCCGCGCCCGCGCACCATTCATTCGATGGATATCGACGGCCGCGTGATCCTCTGCAGCTCGTTTACCAAAACCGTGGCGCCGGGCCTGCGCGTCGGCTGGATTGTGCCGGGGCGCTATTACGACCGGGTGATGCACATGAAATACGCCGCGGGCGGGTTTAACGTGCCGGGCACGCAGATGGCGGTAGCGGCGTTTATTCGCGACGGCCATTACCATCGCCACGTGCGCCGTATGCGTCAAATTTATCAGCAGAATATGGAAACCTACACCTGCTGGGTGCGGCAGTATTTTCCGGCAGAGATTTGCGTCACGCGCCCTCAGGGAAGCTTCCTGCTGTGGATTGAACTGCCGGAGAAGATCGACATGGTGTGCGTCAGCAAGCAGCTGTGTCGGCTGAAGATCCAGGCCGCGGCCGGGTCGCTGTTTTCCGCCTCCGGGAAGTACCGCAACTGTCTTCGGATCAACGTGGCGCTGCCGCCGACGGAGAAGAATCGCGAGGCGTTGAAGAAGATGGGTGAAGCGATTGTGATTGCGATGGAGGAGGGCTAGCACGGCCTGATGCCCTCACCCCGACCCTCTCCCACAGGGCTGAGGAATCCCCACAAAATAATGCCAGCATGGACGACCCCCTCTCCCTTGAGGGAGAGGGCTGGGGTGAGGGGGAACATACGGCTGTGGAGGTTATTCCGTTCACTTTATGTTCCTTGCTACTCTGTAACGACATGACCGGTGAACGTGCCAGCGATTTACAGCCGGACCAGGGCGTCGCTGTAAGTCTTCAATCTTTCTGAAACAACGTTATTGCTTCTGTTTAATCATTACTGGGGATTTCTCAGCCCACAGAGAGAGGGAGAAAACCGTGCCGCACTACTCGTCGAAGTACCAGTACCCCTGGTTAATCAGCCCGGTAAGCTCTTCAACAAACGCCGGGTTATTCAGCGCATCGCCCAGCTCGGCCTGACCGAGTTCGGTGTAGCGGCACAGCGCATCCGCCGCCTTCGCGTCTACCGTCTCCAGCTGTTCGCTGTTGATAAAGAAGCTGCCGTTAATGTTCAGCACGCGCAGGCCGCTCAGGCGGGACAGCGTTTCGCCGCCCTGCAGCGCGTCCAGCACCTCTTCCGGCGCGTACGGCGGCTCGGCGGCGGCGATATCCAGCTCGTGGCGCGGGGTGGAGACAAAGCTGCCGAACCATTTTGTGAAATCATCCGGCTTGCTAATCATGTCGAACATCATCTGACGAATGCGATCCAGTTCGTACTGCTCCACGCGGCCCGGATGTTCGCGACAGGTCAGATCCGGATCGCTGTAGTGCTCGCCGCCCAGATCGTTTTCCAGCGCGTAATCGGCGAAGCTGCTGATCAGATCGCGACCGTTCGGCCCGCGGAAGCCAACGGAGTAGTTGAGCACCGTTTCATGGGTAAATCCGTCGTGCGGGAATCCAGGCGGGATGTAGAGGATATCGCCCGGGGCCAGATCTTCGTCGATGATCGGCTCGAACGGATCCACATGCAGCAGCGCCGGATGCGGGCAGAACTGACGCATCGGCAGCTTGTCGCCCACGCGCCAGCGGCGGCTACCCATCCCCTGAATGATAAACACGTCGTACTGATCGATATGCGGACCCACGCCGCCGCCCGGCACGGAGAAGGAGATCATCAGGTCGTCCAGACGCCAGTCCGGCAGGACGCGGAACGGACGCACCAGCTCCGCGGCAGGCATATGCCAGTGGTTCACCGCCTGCGCCAGCAGCGACCAGCCGGTTTCACCCAGATCGTCAAAGTGCTCAAACGGACCATTGCTGGCCTGCCATTTGCCGTTGAAATGGCTCACCAGACGGCTATCGACTTCCGGCTCCATCGCCAGCCCTGCCAGCTCGTCCGGGGTAATCGGGTCGACAAAATTCGGGAAGGCATTTTTCAGCACTACGGGTTGTTTTTGCCAGTATTTCTCAAGAAATTCCGGCCAGTTCAGGTTCAGTTGATACGCCATGGGTAGCACCAGTGAGAGGGGAAACAGGCGCGATTATAGGCAAGAAGGCAGAGGGGGAACTTGTCATGGGTCAAACGAGGACGTGTAGGTCGGGTAAGGCGTAGCCGCCACCCGACACGTACACGGCGGTAAAAACTTAGTCCAGCTTCAGCTCGTCATAATGGGTAATCAGTTTACCCACGATGCCGTAGTCCAGCGCTTCTGCCGGAGACATCCAGAAGTTGCGATCGGTGTCTTTTTTCACTTTTTCCAGCGGCTGGCCGGTGGCGTCGGCGATCAGCTTGTTCACGCGATCCAGCATGCGGATGATCTCGCGCGCTTCGATCTCAATATCCGTCGCCTGACCGCGCACGCCGCCGAGCGGCTGGTGGATCATAAAGCGGGTATTTGGCAGCGAGTAGCGGTGCTCTTTCTTCGCCGCCAGGAAGATGGTGATCCCGGCGCTCGCCACCCAGCCGGTGCCGATGACGTGAACTTCCGGGCGGATGAATTTGATGAAGTCGTGGATGGTATCGCCCGCTTCCACGTGGCCGCCCTGGCTGTTGATGTACAGCTTGATCGGATCGTTGCTGACGCTTTGCAGCAGGATCATCTGGGTGATGACCTTCTGCGCCAGCTCCTGGTTAATCTCACCGGAGATCACAATCGAACGAGACTCCAGCAGTTTTTGCTGCAGAGCGCCCGCGCCGTTTGACCCTTCCGCTTTTTCCTTGTCGCTATCTTTCAGTGTGTAGTGCATTGTTATTTCCTCAGCTTGTCGCGCTCAAAACCAGAGTGTAGCCTGTTTTACCGGTGAAAGTCCTCACAGACAAATAACGAGGGAGCTTATGAATATTGCCCATGTCGCACTCTGGACCCGCAGCCTGAACGCGCAGGTTCAGTTCTGGGAAACGGTGTTTGGTGGCCGCAGTAACGAACGCTACGTCAGTAAAAATCGTCCCGGTTTCGAATCACATTTTATTACGCTGGATAACGGGCCGACCATCGAGCTGATGACGCTGCCGGATCTGCCCGACGCCCCTGCGCACCCGGAGTTTATCGGCTGGGCGCATATCGCCATCAACGTCGGCAGCAAAGCGCAGGTCGACAGCATGGCCGGGCGGGCACAGGCAAACGGCACGCTGCTCAGCGCCCCGCGCATGACCGGGGACGGCTTCTATGAAGCGGTAATTGCGGATCCGGACGGCAACCGCATTGAGCTTGTGGGTGCATAAAATCAGCGTTTCGTTCCTTAACCGCCCCGGTCACGGATCGCTATACTTCATCTTCATACGGTTATCATATTGTTAAATGATAATGATAGTTAATGTGTTAAGATGAAAGTCAGCATAAACAGTCCCTTACGTAACCGGCGGGATTGTTTGCATCCTCGACATGTAAATCAGCACCGGGGCGGTGAATGGAACACATTGTGTATGTGGTTGATGACGATGACGCCGTCAGACAGTCCGTGATCGGGCTGCTGGATTCGGCGGACCTGAACGCCGTCGGCTTTTCATCGGCAGAAGCGTTTCTTCAACACCGCTTTGAAGAGCTCCCGTCGTGCGTGGTCCTCGATATGCAAATGCCGGCCATCTCGGGCTTTGAGGTGGCTGATGCCCTTAAGGACAGCGGGCGCGAAATCCCGATTATTTTTCTTACCGGCCACGGCACTATCCCGATGTCGGTGCGCGCCATTAAAGGCGGCGCGTACGAATTTCTCACCAAGCCCGTCGAATCCACCGCGCTTATCGACGCCATCGAGTCCGCGCTTCAGCTGGCGGAACACAACGCCGCGCGCAATAAAGAGCACTACGCCCTGAAGCAGCGCCACATGTCCCTCACCCCGCGCGAGCACGAGGTGCTGACGCTGGCGATAAGCGGCATGCTGAACAAGCAGATTGCCGCCGAGCTGGGCGTCAGCGAGATCACGGTGAAGGTGCACCGTCGCCGCGTGATGGAGAAAATGCAGGTGCGCTCCGTGGCGGAGCTGGTCAGGGCCGTTGAGCGCCTGACCTCAAGCCTGCCTGCGGAGTAACGCTTACCCTTCCTGCGCCGCCAGCGGCAGCGCAAACGCAAACACCGTGCCGTACGGCTCCCGGCGGCGCGCGCTCAGCTTCCCGCAGTGGCGCTCAATGATGCTGGCGCTGATGGTCAGCCCCATCCCCATCCCCTGTGCTTTGGTGGAGTAGAACGAATCAAAAATCTGCTCCAGCCGCTCGGGCTCAATGCCGCTTCCGGTATCGGCGATCTCGACGATCACTTTCCCGTCCGCGTTGGCGGTGCTCAGGCTAATGGTTGTGGCGCGATCCTTCACCTCGGCCATCGCCTCAACCGCATTCATCACCAGATTGAGCAGCACCTGCTGGATCTGCACGCTATCGCCGGTGATAAAGCTGTCCTGCGCCCTTAACAGATAATCAACGCTAATGTGTCTCTGCTCCAGCTCGCTGCGCGAAAGCGTGATGATATGGTGGATCAGGTAGTGCATGTCGATGCGCGAGAAGGTGGGATCCTGCTTGCGCGTCAGGGACTGAATGCTGCGAATGATCTCCCCCGCCCGCGCGCCTTCCGCGGCGATCTCCTCCAGCCCTTCGCGCACTTTATCCAGCCGGGCGGGCTCGCGGTTGAGCCAGCGCAGGCTCGCCCCGGCGTTAGAGACGATCGACATCAGCGGCTGATTGATCTCGTGGGCAATGGAGGAGGTCAGCTGTCCGACGGTGGTGGCCCGGGAGACCCGCGCCAGATCCGCCTGCGCAACCCGCATCGCATCCTCCGCGGCGCGCTGGCTGGTGATATCGGTGATGATGCCGTAATACTCGTTCACCTCGCTGCCCACGCCCACCGGATCGCCAATCCCGAGGATGTAGCGCGTTGAGCCGTCGGTACGCTTAACGCGAAACTCCGCGCGCATGGAGAGCCCGTCGCGCACGCTTTGGGTGACGATGGCGCTGATGCGGGCGTAATCGTCCTCATGAACGAAGGTCAAAAACTCCGCCATGGAGATTGTCTTTTGCCGTTCGGGCAGGCCGAGAATGCGGGCGTACTCTTCCGAGACAAACATCAGATCCTGCTCCAGCTCCCAGCGCCAGCTGCCGGTGTGGCTGATCTGCTCGCCGAGCATCAGCGAGGTCTGGCTGGATCGAAGCTCTTTCTCCACCCGGCGGCGCTGGATGTTCTCCGCCAGCAATTCGGCGTACAGCCGCGCCGTCTCCAGGGATACCGCGGCCTGCGCGCCCAGCAGGCTCACCACGCGCGAGTGCTCGGCGGTGAAGACCTCCGGCATCAGGCGGTTTTCGAGGTAGAGCACGCCTACCAGCCGCGCCTGTTTGAACATCGGGACGCACATGACCGCCGCCCCCGAGGTCACCAGATAAGGGTCCTGGCTGAAGGGATGGAACTCCTCCGGCCTGCCGGTGCGGATCTCCTGCCCGGTGCGGATCACCGCCGCCAGCACCGACAGCGGCAGGTCGGTCGCCGTCGGCACGTCTTTCAGGATCCGCACCCGCACGCCCTCGGTGCTGGTCCAGGCGCTGGCCTCGATCTCCGGAATCAGGCTCTCGCTCACGCGCAGCAGCAGGCCGCGCTGCGCCCCGGCGCGTTCGAGCAGAATAGTCATCAGGTTTTCGATTAAGCGCTCCAGGTTGATTTCTTCCGACAGCGCGCGGGAGGCTTTGATGACGCTCTGGAGATCGCGGATGGTCTCATTCTGGGCGAACGCCACCGTGTCGTAGGCGCTGGCCTGCCCGGAGGCCAGCAGGTGCGGGAAATCCTGCTCCAGCTGGCGCACCTTGGCCTGCGCGCCCGCGCGGCCCCAGGCGGCAATTGCGCCGCGGAAGTGGGCGTCCGAGGCGGTCGGGTAGCCGCAGGCCAGCGCGAACCGGCCCGCCAGCTCGTGGGCCAGAGCGTTGATCGGGTTAAACCCGCCCTCGCGTGAGAGCCGGACCGCCTTCTCATACTGCTCGAGCGCAATGCTGTTCATCCCGTCCAGACGCACGATTTCGGCGTAGATCAGCGCCTCTTTATCCGCGAACGTGCCGGGATTAACGCGCGCCCAGAGGGCGATTTTGTCGTAGTGGGCGTGAATGCTGCGGCGGTGGTTCGCCGAGAAGGTCTCCGGCGTCAGCTGACGGGAGAGCGCCAGCGCGCTGTAGAGATGGTAATCCAGCAGATGGATATGCCCCGGCGCAGACCACGCGTACCAGCCCGCCATCTCGAGATCCGCCTGCGCGTCGGCATATTCGCCGCAGGTAAAGTGCGCCATGCCGCGATACAGCCAGTACCAGAAGAGCATGGTGGAGTTCTTCTCCGGCGCCTGCTCCGGCGACGCGGGAAGCAGCGCCTCCGGCAGCACCTGCGACGCGGTCCAGGTGCCGATGACCGGCGTGCGCAGGAACTCAACGTAGCCGCGCTGGACAATCAGAATGGTCTCCACGTCCTGGAAGTGGGTTTTACGCACGAACGCCAGGCCGCGCTCGATGCTGGTCAACACCCCGTCCAGGTGATCGCCCCGCGAGAGGAAGTTAATCACCTGGTGGCAGGCCGCAAAGCAGGCCATGGTCATATCCCCGTGGGTCACCGCCGAGGTGAAGCAGGCCTTCGCGCACTCGATGGTAAACGATAAAGGCTGGGTCCAGACGCTGAGCTGGTCGAGCGGCAGCAGGGTTTTGGCTTCGAACGCGTCGTAGCCGTGGCGATTCACCAGCTCGCGGGCCAGGGTGCCGTACTGGAACCCGAGGCGATACTCGGCGTAGCGGTGGCCAATCAGCACGCCAAACCAGGCCATCGCCGTGGTGGAGGCGCCGGTAATGCCGTGGTCGAGGGTCAGGTGCATCATGCGGCAGAGCAGCAAAAAGTGCAGGCGCGGGCAGATGAAGCTGGCGCAAATGCTGGCGCTGTAGAGCAGGTTCATCACCGCTTCGGTTTCCGGGTTATCCAACCGCGACAGCTGGGCAAACAGGTTTTGCGGCGCGTCGGCCGTGCGGTTGCAAAACAGCGCCCAGGCCTCGTCGCAGTCGGCATCTTCCGGATAGCGGCTAATCTGAATACCGAAAATCCCCAGCCAGCAGAGCGCCGCCTCCAGCGCCAGACGGCTGTCCGACTGACGAATATACACCTCCACCAGCAGGTTGGCCGCCAGCGCCTTTTCGGTCAGCCCGCCGGGGCAGCCGAGAATGGCGTCACACAGCTTGCGGGTGCGCTCCAGATGCCCCAGCGCAAACTCGCAGCCCGCCTCTTCGATATCGAGCATAAAGTCCGACACCGTCCCGGCGTTGCCCAGCGCTCTGGCGGTCTGGATATAGCCGAGCGCCGAAAGGTAATCTCCCGAACGCTTCGCGCGCCGCGCGGCCAGCAGGCTCAGCTCGCGGAACATCTCCCGCTGCGGGGCGGGCTGGATGCTGTCCAGCGCGGCCGTGACGTGGTGAACGGCACGGAACAGCAGCTCGTTCCCCGCCGCCTGACGCGCGGCGTCGGCCAGCAGGCTGGCGGTGGTCAGGTGAATATGGCTTCTCTCATGCCGATCGAGCAGCGCAAAGGCCGCCTCCTGCACCCGGTCATGGGTGAAGGCGTACTTTTTTTCCGCCAGCACGATGAGCTGGGCCATCACCGCCGGGTGCAGCGCATAGCGCATTTCCGCCATCGACATGCCGACCACGCGGCAGATCATCTCCATCTCGCCCGTGCCGCCGAGGCAGGCGATGCTGCCCAGCAGGCGACGCGTTTCGTCGGGCAGCTCTTCGAGCTGCTCCAGCACCAGGGTGACGACGTTTTCGGTGTAATGCCTGGCGCGGATCGCCTGCAGATCGTAGTGCCACTTGTCCTGATATTTGTTGTGCACTACCAGGCCGTCATCCACGATGCGGCGGAAAAACTCGTGCACAAAGAGCGGGTTGCCGCCCGTCTTCTCGTGGATCAGCGTGGCGAGATCGGTCGTCGCCGCGCTGCGGGTGCGAAATACCGTCGCCAGCCAGCGCGCCACCGCTTTCACGGAAAGCGCCTGCGGGACAATCTCGCTCGCGTTTTGCGCCGCCTCCGGCAGGCCCGCCAGCAGCGCCTGCAGGGCGGCGTCGGACACGGCGCTGATATCCCGGTGGGCCGCGACCACCAGCAGCGGAACAGCGCCGCAGTTCATCAGCAGGTATTTAAGCGTATGCAGGCTGGCGGCGTCGCTCCACTGGAGGTCGTCGAGCACCAGCACCAGCGGGCAGCCCTGCGAGGCAAAGGTTTTTACCAGCGCCAGCACCATATGGCTGAAGCGCGCCCGGGCATCAATGGAAAACGTATCCGCCGAGAAGCGCGGCTTGCTCTCAAGCAGCAGGCCCAGCTCGGGCACCAGGCTGACGGCCAGCGCCTCGTACCCCTCCAGGGCGCGAGACAGGCGGATTTTCCACTTCGCCACCTCCTCTGCGGGCAGCCCCAGCAGGTGCAGCGTCAGGGTGCGGAACGCGGAGCTTAATACGCCGTAGGGCAGCGACGGCGAAAACTGGTCGACTTTGCCCACCGCCAGCAGCACCGTGCGCTGCTGCAGCGTTTTGAGCGCCGTCGCGATGATCGAAGATTTGCCGATCCCCGACGGCCCGCCGATCGTCACCAGCTCCGGCACCAGGCTCTGCCCCACCCGCTCAAACGCCGCAATAACGTCGTTCGCCTGCGGATGCGTCGCGAACAGGGAGTCCGCCAGATGGATCGCCGGGGTGCGGTCCTGCTGGCCGGGGGTAAAGGCGACGATCTCGCCCTCGCAGGTCAGCGTCGCCTGGCAGCGGCGAAGGTCGGCAATCAATCCGTCGACCGTCTGGTAGCGGTTATCGGGGTGCTTTTCCAGCAGCTTCAGGATGATGGTCGACAGCATTCCCGGCACGTCCGGGCGGATCGCGTCCGGGGCCAGCGGCGCCGAGGCAATATGGTAGTGCGCCCAGTTGGTCTGCTCGTCCTCCCCCAGCTCAAACGGCAGGCGTCCGGTCAGGAGTTCATACAGCACCATGCCGAGGCTGTAGAGATCGCTGCGGCCGTCGACGGGGCGCTGGGTGCGGGTGGTGTGCTCCGGCGACATATAGGCGGGCGTACCGCCTGAAACGGCAAGCCGGGTCTGGGTGACGGCATCGGAAAGGCTGCTGGAAAGGCCAAAGCTGCCCAGACGGCAGGTGGCATCGTGATGAACAAAAATACTGCCGGGCTTGATATCGCCGTGGATCAGGTTTTGCAGATGCATCTGGCGCAGGGGAACGCAGATCTGGATCGCCATCTCGAGAAAGCGCGCGATCCCCGAGATCGCTCTGCCCGCGCGCCGCGCCAGCAGCTCAAACGAAAACGGGGCGTACACCAGCGCGAAGCGCCCCCGGTACTGGGTGGACGCAACGGCGCGGATGGCCCAGCTGTCCTGCAGCGCGTCGCGCAGCGCAAACTCGTTTTTAAGCAGCCGGGTGGCCCGCTCTTCCTCTTCGTCGCTCACCGCGGTGGCGATAATAAACGAACCGCCGGAGTGAGGATGTCGCGCGTGCATCCAGGCGATTCCGCCCTCCTGCGCCAGCACGGTAAAAATCACATCCTCTTTAAGGACAAAAACCCGCCCCTGGTAAAGATTCCCCTGGGCGGGCCAGAATGCAGGCTGCTCGTGTTCGTTCATCCGCGATCCTTATTGTCGGCGGGCCAGCTCCCGCTGAATATGATCCAGCAGAATATCGATGTTAATAGGCTTACGCAAAAATGCAGCGGCGCCCAGATTAAGAGCGTACCGCTGCATATTTTCATCAGCATGACCGGAGATAAAGAGCACGGGCGGCGGTGGTACGGCCAGCAGCCGCAGCTTTTCAAACAGCTCCAGGCCGCTCATGCCCCGCAGCTTGATATCGGTGATCACCAGCGCCGCGCCGGACAGGGCGAGAGGATGGCTCAGAAACACCTCTGCCGAATCAAACGTATCGGTTGAATAGCCTTCCGACTCCAGGAGATTACTCAGCCCGCTGCGGACGGATCGTTCGTCATCAATGATGGCAATGCGCCACGGCAGCGTCATGCTGTCTTTCCTCTGGTAAATCATTAAACGTCGCGATCGTCCTTCGCGGGCGCAGGGGGCGCCGTGCCGCTGATTTTCGGTACGCATTCGTGACGAAACCAGGCGAGGGTAAGCGGTTCGCGACTCAGTAAACGCCGTCCCACCGGGATGAGCTGTTCGCCCACCAGCATGCCAAACAGGCCAAGCAGGGCGACAACCGGCGGTGCCGGGGAATGGACGTCGAGCAGAGCGTAAATTACCCCAGCAACCACGCCGCACACCAGCGAAATTATCCATGCCTTCATGAGGACGCTCCCGTCTGCGATTTAGCCTGCGGCACGGTCACCTGAGGAGGGGGCGCGACGTCGCGGGATAACAGATGGCGCGTCGCCTGTTCACCCGCCAGCATCCCGAGCAGGCCAATCAGCGCCAGCGCGGGCGGCGCGGGGGAGCGCACCTTCAGCACGGCATACATCAGGCCAATCAATACGCCTGCGGCAAGGGAAATCAGCCCAATACTCATTGTGAACTCCAGAGAAAGAGGCAGCGGCGAGCCGGATGAGGGACCAGCCCGCCAGCGGAACTTAGCGTGCCGGGACCGGCGCTAAGGTGCGGTGCTCGCTCTTCTGGCGAGACGGCGCTTTGTGCACCATGGTGTAGGCGTAATCCACGCCCATGCCGTACGCGCCGGAGTGCTCACGCACGATATCCATCACCGCGGTGTAGGTCTCTTTACGCGCCCAGTCGCGCTGCCACTCCAGCATCACCTGCTGCCAGGTGACCGGGATCACGCCCGCCTGGATCATGCGCTGCATCGCGTAGTCGTGGGCTTCTTTGGAGGTGCCGCCGGACGCGTCCGCCACCATGTAAATTTCGTAGTCGCCTTCCAGCATCGCGCACAGGGCAAAGCTGTTGTTGCACACTTCGGTCCACAGGCCGGCCACCACCACCTTCTTCTTACCGTTAGCCTTCAGCGCGTCGCGCACCTTCTGGTCGTCCCAGGAGTTCATGGAGGTACGCTCCAGGATGTCCTGGCCCGGGAACACGTCCAGCAGCTCCGGATAGGTGTTCCCGGAGAAGCTTTCGGTCTCAACGGTGGTGATGATGGTTGGGATGTTGAACACTTTGGCCGCTTTCGCCAGCGCCACGGTGTTGTTTTTCAGCACCTGGCGGTCAATAGACTGCACGCCAAACGCCATCTGAGGCTGGTGATCGATAAAGATGATCTGACAGTTCGCAGGGGTTAACACTTCGAGCTTTGAAGAGGTCATAGCATTTTCCAGTGGTTAAGGGTGAAATCGCCGCGAGCGCCGCGACGATAAAATCATCCTCATCCTGCGGTTTTCCGTCCCTGCGCGTAATTATCTCTTCGTATAGTTAACCTTAGGTATAGTTATACTTTGGTATACCTATCCTATTGTATAACTGGATCTTTGCCGAAACCGGTTCCCATAATCCTGACCATTCCCCTCTCAGTCAGGAGCAGTTTATGGTTACCCTCGGTAAAGCCGATCTCATTCTGGTTAACGGCCAGTTTCACACCGTCGATCGCGAGAACCCCGTCGCGGAAGCCGTTGCCGTGCGCGACGGAAAATTTCTGGAAGTGGGTACCGTCGCCGAGGTGATGCAACACCACTGCGAAGGCACCAAAGTGGTCGACTTAAAAGGCCACACCGCCATCCCCGGTCTGAACGACTCGCACCTGCACCTGATCCGCGGCGGGCTGAACTACAACCTCGAGCTGCGCTGGGAAGGCGTGCCGTCGCTGGCCGACGCCCTGCGGATGCTGAAAGAGCAGGCCCTGCGCACGCCGTCGCCCCAGTGGGTGCGCGTGGTGGGCGGCTGGACCGAGTTCCAGTTCGCCGAGCGCCGCATGCCGACACTGGACGAAATTAACGACGCCGCGCCGGACACCCCGGTCTTTATCCTGCACCTGTACGACCGCGCCCTGCTCAACCGCGCCGCGCTGAAGGTGGTCGGCTACACCAGGGACACGCCGAACCCGCCGGGGGGCGAGATCCAGCGCGACGCCAACGGCAACCCGACCGGGATGCTGATCGCCCGTCCGAACGCCATGATCCTCTACGCCACGCTGGCGAAAGGGCCGAAGCTGCCGCTGGAGCAGCAGGTCAACTCCACGCGCCAGTTCATGCGCGAGCTCAACCGCCTGGGGCTGACCAGCGCCATCGACGCGGGCGGCGGCTTCCAGAACTACCCGGAAGATTACGAGGTGATTGCCGAGCTGCACGAGAAAAAGCAGATGACCATCCGCATCGCCTACAACCTGTTTACCCAGCGTCCGGGCCACGAGCTGGAAGATTTTGAAAAATGGACCGACATGCTCACGCCGGGCCAGGGCAGCGACTTCTTCCGCCACAACGGCGCGGGCGAGATGCTGGTCTTCTCCGCCGCCGATTTTGAAGACTTCCTCGAGCCGCGCCCGGACCTCGCGCCGGGCATGGAGGACGAGCTGGAGCGCGTGGTGCGCCACCTGGTAGAGCATCGCTGGCCGTTCCGCCTGCACGCCACCTATAACGAATCCATCAGCCGCATGCTGGACGTCTTCGAGAAGGTGAACCGCGACATTCCGTTCAACGGCCTGCACTGGTTCTTCGACCACGCGGAAACAGTTACCCAGGCCAATATCGACCGCATCAAAGCGCTCGGCGGCGGCATTGCCGTGCAGCACCGCATGGCCTTCCAGGGGGAATACTTTGCCGAGCGCTACGGCATCGAAGCCACCCGCCACACGCCGCCGGTGGCGAAAATGCTCGAGACCGGCGTGCCGGTGGGCTTAGGGACGGATGCCACCCGCGTGGCGAGCTACAACCCGTGGACCGCGCTCTACTGGCTGGTCTCCGGCCGCACCGTCGGCGGGATGCAGATGTACGACCACAGCGCCCGTCTGGACCGCGATACCGCCCTGATGCTCTGGACCCAGGGCAGCGCGTGGTTCTCCAGCGAGCAGAACCAGAAGGGGCAGATCAAGGTCGGCCAGCTCGCCGACCTGGCCGTGCTGAGCAAAGACTACTTCCGCGTGCCGGAAGAGGAGATCAAGGGCATCGAGTCCGTCCTGACGGTGGTCAACGGCGATATCGTTTACGCCGCAGGCAGCTTTGGCCCGCTCGCGCCGCCGGCCATTCCGGTTCTGCCCGAGTGGTCCCCGGTGGTGAAGGTACCGGGCCACTACCGCAGCGCGCCGCCGCAGGCCGCCCGCGTCGGGATGAGCGCCGTTCATCACTGCAGCGGCCCATGCGGGGTTCACAGCCACCAGCATGATTTCGCCCGCACGTCAGAGATGCCGGTGTCCGACGATAACGCTTTCTGGGGGGCGCTGGGCTGCAGCTGCTTTGCATTCTGATGAAAAACACCACTATGCCGCCCCGGATCGACCTGGGGTTGTTCTTCCTGCGCCTGACCGGCAGCCTGCTGCTGCTCTACGTGCACGGCCTGCCGAAGGTGCTGCACTTCAGCGACGAGCTGACGCGCATTGAAGATCCGTTCGGCTTCGGGCCTTACGCCAGCCTGATCCCGGCGATTGTCGCCGAGGTGGTTTGCCCGCTGTTGATCATTGCGGGCGTTTACACCCGCCTGGCGTGCCTGCCGATTATCGCCGTGCTGCTGGTGGCGATGCTGGCGGTCCACCCGAACTGGTCGATTGCCGAAGGGCAGTTTGGCTGGCTGCTGCTGATTATTTTCACCACCCTCGCCCTCACCGGGCCGGGCCAGTGGCGGCTGCAGCGTAAGACAGCGGAGAGGTTCGCATGACCCAGGTTAACGACGTTCGCGACGCACACGTCGAGACGACGCCCGCATCGACGGTTTCGCCCTGGCAGCCGCTGAGCCAGCCGGTGTTCCGCATGCTGTGGATCGCCACGGTGGTCTCTAACGTCGGCTCATGGATGAGCGACGTCGGCATCAACTGGAGCATGCTGACCCTGAGCGCCGATCCTTTAGATATCGCGCTGGTGCAGGCGGCCAGCAGCCTGCCGATGTTCCTCTTCGACCTGCCGTCCGGGGTGATGGCGGACATCGTCGACCGACGTAAATACCTGCTCTTCTCCCAGCTGTGGGTGTTCATCGCCGCCGCCGGGCTGACGGTGCTCTCCTTCACCGGACACGTCACCCCCACCGTTCTGCTGGTGGCGACGTTTCTGCTGAGCGTGGGGGCGGCGATGAGCTCGCCGCCGTTCCAGGCCGTGGTGCCCGATCTGGTGAGCAAGCCCGAGCTGGGCGCCGCCGTGGCGCTGAACTCGCTCGGGGTGAACATCAGCCGGGCGATTGGCCCCGCGCTGGGCGGTTTTCTGCTGTCGCTCGCCGGGCCGTGGATGGTGTTTGCCCTCAACGCGCTCTCCGTGGTCGGCGTGGCGTGGGTGCTGTGGCGCTGGCGTCCGGCACCGTCCATTCAGCACCTGCCGCCGGAGCACTTCTTCTCCGCGGTGCGCTCCGGCATCCGCTACGTGCACGCCGCGCCGGTGCTGCGCAACGTACTGGTGCGCACCGTGGCCTTCTTCGTTTTCGGCAGCGCGGGCTGGGCGCTGCTGCCGCTGGTGGCGCGCCGCGAGCTGGGCTTAGGCCCGGCGGGCTACGGCGTGATGCTGGCGTGCATTGGCCTGGGGGCGATTGCCGGGGCGATCCTTCTGCCGCGCCTGCGCCAGCGGCTCGACGCCGACCGCCTGATGGTAGCCGCCAGCCTGACCTTTGCCCTCACCATGCTGGCGCTGGCGTTCGTGCGCCACGTCTGGCTGCTCAACCTGTTTGAGTTCTTCACCGGCTTCGCGTGGATTGCGGTGCTCTCAACGCTGAACCTCGGCGCGCAGCGCAGCGCCGCCCGCTGGGTGAAGGCCCGCGCGCTGGCGGTCTACCTGACGGTGTTCTTCGGCTCGATGACCGCGGGCAGCGCCATCTGGGGGCAGATCGCCTCCCGCTTCGGCACCCCGACATCGCTGGTGGTCGCCACGCTGGGGATGGTGCTGGCGAGCGCGACGGTGTTCCGCTGGAAGCTGGGGAAAGATCCGGACCTGAACCTCGACCTCAGCGGCCAGCCGCTGGACGGCGTGGAGATTGACCTGCCCAACGAGCGCGGCCCGGTGCTTGTGTCGCACGAGTACATCATCGACCCGCAGAATACGAAGGCCTTCCTGGAGGCGGTTCACGAGCTGCGCCGGGTGCGCCGCCGCGCCGGGGCGATGAGCTGGGCGGTGTACGAGGATATCGAGCGTCCCGGCCTGTTTATCGAGACCTTCCTGATGGGCTCCTGGATTGAGCATCTGCGCCAGCAGGAGCGCCACACCATGAATGACCTCCTGCTGCAGAGCCGCGTTCTGGCTTTTCATCAGGGCACAACATCACCGGCAATTCGCTACCTGGTCGCGCCGGTATAACCATAACCATCACCTGCACAGGAACACACTATGGCAACGTTTAAGGCAAAAGACGGCACGCAGATTTACTACAAGGACGGCGGCGCGGGCAAACCGGTTCTCTTCAGCCACGGCTGGCCGCTGGACGGCGACATGTGGGACAGCCAGCTGAACTACCTGGCGGAGCGCGGCTTCCGCGCCATCGCCTTTGACCGCCGCGGCTTTGGCCGCTCGGATCAGCCGTGGAATGGCTATGACTACGACACCTTTGCGTCCGACATCAACGACCTGAACACCACCCTGGACCTGCAGGACGTGACGCTAGTGGGCTTCTCCATGGGCGGCGGCGATGTGACCCGCTACATCAACAACTACGGCAGCGCGCGCGTGGCCGGTCTGGCGCTGCTGGGCGCGGTAACGCCAATCTTCGGCAAATCCGACTCCTTCCCGCAGGGTGTCGATCAGAACGTGTTCGACGGCATTCGCGACGGGCTGCGTAAAGATCGCGCCCAGTTCATCAGCGACTTCGCGACGCCGTTCTACGGTATCAACGCCGGGCAGACCGTTTCCGCCGGTGCCCTGACCCAGACGCTGAACATCGCCCTGCTGGCGTCCCTGAAGGGCACCATCGACTGCGTGACCGCGTTCGGCGAAACCGACTTCCGCCCGGACATGGCGAAAATCGACGTCCCGACGCTGGTGATCCACGGCAGCAACGACCAGATCGTGCCGTTTGAAAGCACCGGCAAGCTGGCGGCAGAGATGATCAAAAACGCCACGCTGAAGGTGTACGACAACGCGCCGCACGGCTTCGCGCTGACCCACCAGGACCAGCTCAACGAAGATCTGCTGGCGTTTGTGAAGTCGCTGTAATTTCCCGGGGCTGACGCCAGAAGGCGTCAGCCTGAATATGCACTTCCCGGCATACTAAATTTGAGCGTAGAACTCCCTCTCCCTTGTGACTAGTATTCCTTCATTTCAAAGGGAGACTACATAAGATGAATATTCAGCTTCATAAGCGGCTAACCCGAAAGTTTATCATCGCTATTTTAACATCCTCTTCATTTGTCACAGCCTGTACATTTAGCGTTATATGGTTCTATCTTGCGAATATTGACCGGCTTGATATTTTATATGATGCATTAAGCGTGAGTAGCGCAGTAGGAATAATATTTGGGTTTACCCTTGTCTCACTACTTGGCTTCAGCCTTGTCATTTTTATCTCATCTTTCCTTACTTACTTAATTTACACCGCACATGAGAAAGAGTTTGTTAAATACGAAGGTTTAACACATAGCTTTACCTCAGTCTGTTTTGGTAATAGCGTTGTGATGTGCGCTGTACTTATCGGAGCGTTCTGCTTACAATTTTTTCTGGATATAAATGGTTTTATCGTTCTTGCCTTAGCGATAGCCATAATACTGGCCGCATCGTATGGCTTATGCTACAAGCTTATGTTCAACGTTCACTCGTACAAGGATGTTGATGATACGCGTGATGTAAAATATTTGCAGAAAAAGGCCGTCAGGAACTGTCTGCCTCTGTTATTGATTGCACCTGCTTTTACACAAATCTTCCCACTCGTTTTTATCGCGGGTCAGCTAGATTTTAACGAAGAAAGTAATACGTTCTTACAGGTTATCATTTTCCTTGCACTCTCGGTCGCGATGATTATTGTGGGTATTTTCCCAGGAATAATCCTGATAAATGAAAAGAAAAATAAAAGTTTATTGCAAATAATCATTTATACACTAATCATTATTCCCGTCAGCATGCTTGTCCTGACAATGATTTTCCGCCCCACCCCCAATATGATCATTAACATGACCATGAACCTTTCCGGCATAAGCGATTGGCGCACACATCAATATTACATAGATACCCACACTCACCCACCAGCGATGTTTGATGGTTTAACATGGAACACACGTTATTATAAAGATATCCCTTCGAGATTCTTTATCACCGGCGTAAACATTTTCTCGCTTGGAAACATTCAGCTTATTTGCCCTACGCAAATCAATCATGCCAGATCGCTGAGCCTGAAAACTACGCCAGACAACTTTGACGAATATGACCTTCGCATAAAACGATTAAAAAACACCGCTATGAAATGTATCCCGTTTAAGAAGGATGAGATACACCAATGGGATTCTCCTATAGCTGAGCCTGTTTATTTTCAGAAAATTAAATCTCCCGATGAAAGCCTTTTATTAAAGTTGCTTCATGATATCAAGTAACCTTTTAAGAAACGCCCGCAGCGCGGGCGCTACTTAATCAATTCACCGTAAGCCTAGGCTCATGCTTCTGCCCAGGCTCACCACGTTGCACAACGCCGTGCTCGCGCTCCGCCAGCAGCCGACAAATCTCCGCATGCTTCTCCTCGGTAAAGGTAAAGCGCGACATAAACACGATTCGGATCAGCGACCCAATCGCCGGCAGCAGGCAAATCCCGAAGAACAGCCCCGACAGTACGCTCTCGCTCTGGATTTGCGCCTGCGGCACGTAGCCGATCATCGTCAGAAACACGCCGATTAACCCGCCGCCCACCGCCACCGACATCTTGCCGGTAAAGGTCTGCCCGGAGAAGGTGATCGCCGCGCAGCGCTTGTGGGTGTGGTACTCCGCGTACTCGATGGTGTCGGCAATCATCGACGAGGTGAGGATGTTGGTCATCATCACGAACAGCGTGCTCAGCCCGAGCAGAATAAACAGCATCGTCACCTGCTGATAGCCGACAAACCACATCACCACGCGCACCGCCACGTCCAGCCCGCAGAGGATCATAAACAGCTTCCGCTTCTGCATCCGGCGCGTCAGCATTGGGGCGACCAGGCACAGCACCGCCGCGACAATCCCCATCACGCCAATCGCCATCTGCAGGCTGCCGTCACCCAGGTTGTTGATAAAGAAGTAGATATACAGCCCGCCCGCCACGTTGTGGAACACGCAGAAAAAGAACGACAGCAGGACGATAAACAGCGGCTTGTTCTGGCGCAGGTTGTGGAAGGTGTCTCGGATGGTCACCTTTTCCGGGCTCGGCGGCACGCGCTCTTTGATCTGCATAAAGCCGTTGAGCATCAGCGGCAGGCCCACCAGCATCATCACCAGCGCCGCCATAAAGTAGCCTTTATCGTTGCTGTACTGGGCGAAGAACGCCGCCAGCTTCGGGAAGAAGATGTTGGCGCAGGCAATCCCCGCGTTCACCCCGAGCATCGCCGCCGTCACCGCGCGGGTGCTCGGCACCACCCGCGTCGGCAAAACCCGTCTGGCGGAACTACTCGCCACCCAGGATATCCGCCGTGGCGAGGTGGTGATCGTGTTTGATCCGAAAGGCGACGCGGATCTGCTGAAGCGTCTGTGGACTGAAGCGCAGCGCGCCGGACGCGGAGACCGCTTTATTATGTTCCATCTGGCGTATCCGGAGATCTCCGCCCGCTACAACGCCATCGGGCGCTTTGGCCGCATTTCGGAAGTGGCGTCGCGCCTCACCGGACAGCTTTCCGGCGAAGGTAACTCGGCGGCCTTTCGCGAGTTTGCCTGGCGCTTTGTCAACATCATCGCCCGCGCCCTGGTGGCGCTTGGTCAGCGTCCCTACTATCAGTTAATTTCCCGCCACGTCGTCAATATCGATGCCCTGTTTATCGACTATGCCCGCATCGTGCTGCCGCGCCACAACGCGCGGGCATGGGAAGTGGTGGTGCAACTGGCGGAACAGCTTAATGACCGGAATATGCCGCGCCATATGCTGGGCCGCGATCCTCACGTAGTGGCGCTGGAGCAGTACCTCAACGCGGAGAAATTCTACGATCCGATCCTCGAAGGCCTGCTCTCGGCGGTGCGCTATGACAAAACCTACTTCGACAAGATTGTCGCCTCGCTGCTGCCGCTGCTGGAAAAGCTGACCACTGGCACGCTCGCCGCTCTGCTCGCTCCGGACTACCACGATCTGGACGACTCGCGTCCGATCCTCGACTGGCAGCAGGCGATCCGCCAGAAGGCGGTGGTCTATGTCGGGCTGGACGCGCTCTCCGATGCGGTGGTCACTGCCGCCGTCGGCAACTCGATGTTTGCCGATCTGGTGAGCGTCGCCGGGCATCTGTATAAGTTTGGCCTGAATGATGGACTGCCCGGCAATAGCGAAAAACCGTCGCCCATCAACCTGCATTGCGATGAGTTTAATGAACTGATGGGCGAGGAGTTTATCCCGCTGGTCAACAAGGGCGGCGGCGCGGGCATTCAGGTCACCGCCTATACCCAGACGCTAAGTGATATTCAGGCCCGCCTCGGTAGCGCGCCCAAAGCAGGCCAGGTGGTCGGCAATTTCAACAACCTGATTATGCTGCGGGTGCGCGAAACCACCACCGCCGAACTACTGACGAAGCAACTGCCGCAGGTGGAAGTGCGCAGCCGTCAGGTTAGCTCCGGCGTCACCGACACGCCGGGCGGCATCAACAGCTTTACCAGCAATACCCGCGAGCAGGTAACCACCAGTAATGTGCCGCTACTTGATACCGCCGCGCTGATCCAGCTTCCCAAAGGGCAGGCCTTTGCCCTGCTCGAAGGCGGGCAGTTGTGGAAAATTCGTCTGCCGCTGCCCATCGACGACAAACACTGGACGCTGCCGTATTCTATCCAGCAGCTAACAGAATGGATGCAGCCCCGCCAGAACGGAGGGAACGTAGAATGAGCCAGCAACAACCGACACTCCCTTCTCAGCCACCTTCCGGCTTGGTAATTGGATTATTAAGACTTGTAAGTTATGCATTGGTAATTATTATTGAGGGAGTCTTTTTACATCTGTTGCTGACATTATTTCTATATTTTTTATGGCCGCAAGACGATGTTGAGCATATTTCGCGTGCAGTGCTACACGAACAGGCAGCGCTGGAGCAGGATCTACGTAGGCATCCGTTGAAAACTCATATTCTGGGTTTACTACAATATAACCAAATAGTGTTGAGACATACTGAAGAAATAGTACTCAGTCTCTTCAAACAACGTGAACTGACATCTTCACTGAGTCCTGTAATCCGCAGCATAACGTACACTATGTTTTATTCGATGCAAAGTGTTATGATGCAGGTGCTCAGATTGATTATAACTTTTCCACTATTTTTATTTTGTATGACAATGGGAATGATTGAGGGATTGGTTCTGCGAGATCTGCGACGATTTGGTGCGGGTTATGAGTCAACGTTGATTCTTAACCGGCTAACTTCCATAATGGGAAAAACATGTAAGTATATAATTATTATAACTCTCTCAGTTCCAAATGTTTTTCCCTCACTAAAAATAGATTATTTATCATTCCTATCTGCAGGGGTTATGATTTATTATCTTCTTTTGTGTATGAATATCCGAGGAAGGTTATAATCCATTACCCCAACACTTCCTAAAAAACACCTAAAACGAGGCATTAAAATAGCTTTTGTTGAATAATTACATTTTTCAAAAGATCATTATCCACATCAGAAGCATCACCTAAAAGAAATGGGCTGATTGGATTATGTTTTTTCATATTAGCTTTCACTATATTTTCATTAAATGTTGCATAACAATACCTACAACCATGTAAACAAGTATTATACTGTCCGATATCAATGCTTTTGATACATCCACATGCTTCTCGCTGCCCTGAATCTTTTATACCTGAAACATGTAGTCCGAATAACTCCTTCAGCAACCTATCATCAATACATTTACCCTTAACGATTCCAACCTGTTCAAGATCAAGCGATTCCGCACATGTTGATATTTGCATATCGTATTCCCGAGCGACATCTGCAAAAAAAGAGCATAAATCATAAAGTTCCTCATGGAAATGAGTAATATCCCTATATGTAAAATCAGGGATTAGATTGAGGTTTCGCTTTGTTTTTTGATACAAATCTGCGAAACTAATCACTACACGGTCAGTATGACCAACCAGATTAGAGGCTATCTTCTGGAAAAGCCGTTTATGCTCAGAAACTGGCGTTGCACTTGAAATAATTATCGGATCATAGCGCCATATTACTTTATTACGGCCAATTTTCTTGCTAAGCGCTAAAAAAGTTGATATTGCACGATGAGGGTTTAATCCATGAGCATCCAGTATTTTCGGATAACCTGTTATGGTATACTGAAAATAATATTTAAACTCCTTAAGAAGCTCCAGATCAGATAGCATCTTACCGGGGTTTCTCGTCCAGAAAACGATAGCATCGATATCTTCGGGAAGCAAAGATATCCTTTTTACTTGATGGTAGTTATAGGGATTTCGTATCAACAGAAACCCTTCTTTAATTCGATTCATAAACCAGTCATGGTAAAAAGCAGGGATATCTGTTCGTCTACTGGCACTGATTATCATTTCAATTTACCTACAAAATATACAGATTTACGAAAAACTTTAGGACTAATACTTGAGTATATATCATCAGGATAGGAGAAACCACAATGTTCACTATCATAATGATAATCACGATAACCTGCATCTGCTACCGCAGTCATTATTTTAATTATCTTCTCTTTGACGAGAGGTTCATTTCGGTCATTAATTACAATGTATGAACATTCACTTTTATTATTTTTAATGTTTTCAATTAATTTATTAATACCAGACTCATCGAGTTCAGAAACAATATATGATAATGTTGCAATATCGAACCTTTCAGAAATATTAACATCCTCCGTCGTGACATCCACAATATTTCTATAATATTTTCGCTCAAAACCCTGAGGGCTATTTGAAAACATAACTTCTTTAGCTAACTCAGTCCACTCATCGCAACACTCGATCCTAAATGCAGTAATATTTTTGCAGGATAAATCATTACGATGCTTATCAAGCCAACGATGAAAAGCATATGTATCTATTCCTGGACCAGCACCAAAACTTGCGAATACTATTTTTTCTTTATCCTTAAGCTCATCATAAAAACTCATCGCCAAATGATCTAGCGCATTAGAAATCTCAGAAGAATGAACAGGTAAATACCGCGCAATATAGATATACCTTTTATTATCACATTCGTAATTCACATCATTGCCATCAAAATACATATTACTGCTACATTGAAGACAATCATCACCTAAGGAAGCATCACATTTGAGATGTTTGTCCCCTTCAATCCTATCATGACAATTTTTAATTAAACCATCCATAATTTAACCTCGAAGCATTACCATTAGAAAAACAATAATGGAATGTACCGAAATTTTTCGTGTTCTAAATCAATTAACCAATCATTACTAATGACAACTTCCCGCCTCATAATTTTTACAGTTGCCACAATTCCTTTTGACTTAACAAAAACTATCAGCATCAACAATGAGTTTCTGAAAGATATCCCAAGTTAAAGTTTTTATCTTCTTCCGCATTCATGCCTGTGTGGAACCTTGTCTTATGCAGCATCATATACTTCTATCACTGATTCTTCTTAGCTTCGGAGGGCCAGCCTACGCCTCCCCTGAATCCACCCAGCTCGCCCTCGCGCTGAAGCAACTCGACGGCGTAAAAAACTCGCTGGAGCGCGCCCGGAACAGCGCCAGTGCCGACTCACAGTCGCGCTATTTCTTCGACTACTTACAGGCGCAGCAGGATCTCACCACCGTTGAACAAGGCATCCAGCACTACCTTGCCCCGGCAAGAGCGCAGCCGCGCGCCGTTAAACCACTCAGCACCAGCTACCAGCGGGAGAACCCCGATGACTGACTCCCAACTCGCCGCCTTTCAGGCTGCCAGCCTGAGCAAACCGGAGACCGTCAGCCTGCTGGTGCTCGGCCTGTTTACCAGCGTCCTGCTCCTGTGGTGCGCCTGGACGCTAATGGTCGCCTGGCAGGGAGTCTGCCGCCAGCGCCTGAGCTGGCAGAGTTTTGGCGCGGTGGCGGCCCGTTCACTGTTACTGGTACTGGTCAGCTTCTGGCTGGTACTGGGCTGAGGAGGAACCATGCGCTGGCTTCTGTTACTGTTATTCGCTGCATTCAACGCCTTTGCCGACCTGCCGACGATGGAAGATCCGTCGCGCGGTCAGGGCCAGGGCATTATGGAGACGCTGCAAAACTACGGTTTTGACATTGTGGTGCTGCTGGCGCTGGCCATCTGCGCTGTCGGTTTTCTGGTGGTGGCAAACAACTGCATTGCTACCTACTCGGAGATCCAGAGCGGGCGCAAGCAGTGGAAAGATCTGGGCTCTATGGCGGGCGTCGGCAGCATTCTTCTCGTGGTCATCATCTGGTTACTCAACCAGGCCTCGGACGTCCTTTAATATGGCGACCATCCCCTTTCTCCCCGACCGCCTCAACCGCGAGCCCGTGGTCTGGCGCGGCTTGACCACCAGCGAACTGTTTCTGGCGCTGGCTCTCGGTCTTGGCGTCGGCTGCGCGTTCGGCATTGTGCTGGCCCTGATAACCCACTACTGGCCGTTGATCCCCGGTTCAGCGCTGGCAGGTGCGGCATTACTGATTCAGGGCGGTGGGCGGATTCTGGCGCGCGCGAAACGCGGTAAGCCCGATAGCTGGCTACCACAGGCAATCCTTGCCTGGCTGGAGCACCATCATCTTCGCGGTGCGCAACTGGTTCAGCACAGCGCCGTATGGGTAGTGCGCAGGAGTCCGCGATGAGCCGCTTTCGCCATGCGCTGGCCGAGCGCGATAACCATATTCTGACGCTGCGGGCCGTGATTGTCCTGCTGTGCCTGTGTCTGGCGGGCGTTGGTTACGGCTGGTATAGCGCCCCGCAAAAGCTCACCCTCTGGTTCCCGCCAGACCTGCGCAGCGGCAGCACCCGTCCGTGGTGGGAAGTACCGCCCGCCAGCGTTTACGCCTTCACCTTTTATATCTTCCAGCAACTAAACCGCTGGCCGGATAACGGTGAGGAGGACTATTCCCGCAATCTCCGCTCGCTGCGCGCCTACCTGACGCCTGCCTGTTACACCCGGCTGGAGCACGATTTTCAGGTACGGCGCAACAACGGTGAACTGCGCGAGCGGACGCGAGGCGTGTTTGAGCTTCCCGGTCACGGCTACAGCAGCCTGGTGCATGACGGCGATAAACGTCCCTTCCCCCGCGTCGAGACCTTAAGCCGGGATGCCTGGCGGGTGACACTTGATGTAGCGGTTGAGGAGTATTACCAGAACGAGCCGGTGAAAAAAGCGCTGGTGCGCTACCCGTTGCAGGTGGTGCGTTACGCCATTGATGCGGAGAAAAACCCGTGGGGACTGGCGATCGACTGTACCGATGCCGCTCCGCAGCGTCTGGTAGCGGAGGAGAAATGATGAAGCCAGTCCTCTTTGCTTTATTGTTCAGTTTCTCGGCCTTCGCCACGGAGGTGGTGCAGTGGGAAAACATCCCCCTGCCCGTCACGCTGCATGTCGGGAAGGAGCGGATTGTCGATGTGGGGAAAGCGGTGCGTATTGGCTATCCCGCCACGCTGGAAGGTAAAGTACGCCTGCAAAGCGCGAGCGGAAAGGTCTTCCTGCTGGCAAATACGGCGTTCCCGTCCACCCGCATTCAACTACGAGATACCGGCAGCGGCGAGCTGATCCTGCTGGATATTCAGGCCACCCAGGGCACTTCGCCACTTGAACCCGTGCACATTAGCTACGCCCCGCAGACGCCTGCCACAGCAAAAACGTCCGTCCCGGTGACAGCCTCAACCGAGCCCCTGCCCATTCTGCTGGTACGCTATGCCGCACAGAACCTGTATGCGCCGCTGCGCACTGTTGAAGCTCTGCCAGGCGTCACGCCTGCCCCCGTCCGGCTGGCGAAACGCATCACCACCTTATTGCCGCAGCAGCCTGTTACCGCCATCCCGCTGGCGTCATGGCAGGTTAACGCCACCACCGTCACCGCCATCCGCCTGCAAAACCAGAGCGGACAGCGCATCACGCTCGATCAGCGCGAACTTCAGGGGCAGTTCACCGCCGCCGCGTTCCAGCATGACTGGCTCGGCCCACGTGGTCTGGCAGAAGATACCACCGTGGTATACCTGGTGACGGAAGGCCCGGTTTCGCGCGCCCTGCTGCCGGAGCCGAAACCATGATGCCGCGCCAGAGCCTCCTGCTGAAAATCCTGCTACCTGTGATTATGCTGGTAACGGTATGGCTGCTGCTGCGCCCGGCAGGCAAAAGTACGCCGGAGAAATCTCCATCCCGCACAGTGGCAGCGTTAACGCCGCAGGAACTGCGCGATCTGGGCATTGATGGCGACACGCCTGCCGATACCGTCGCCACGCTGGTCGGCCAGATGAAGCAGTACCGCCGCGAACTCCAGTCAATCCAGAGCGATAATGAAAGCCAGCAGGCGCGCGAAAAGCGGCTGAAAGCCCAGCAGGCGACGCTGGTATCGGAGTTACGCGGGGATATGCGCAGGCAGCAGGACCAGATGCGCGACGAGCTCCTGAAAAGCCAGCGGGGATTGCTGGATAAACTCGACCGCCTGATGGCGAAACGCCCCGACGATATCCCGCCCGGTCTGGGGCTCACGCCAGGCGAACTACCTGCCGATGTGCAGCCGGATATCCGCTGGCTGGAGCCGCTGGATGCGCCCCCGCCTGTGGATGAAAAGCTGCTGCGCGTCCCTCTGAAAGCGGCCGACAAACCACCGCCGAAACCTGACGTGAAGGTCTACACCCTGCCGCAAAACGCCACGCTGACCGGATCGGTGGCGATGACGGCGCTGATTGGCCGCGTGCCGCTTAACGGCACCGTCAGTGATCCCTACCCGTTCAAGCTACTGATTGGCGAGGACAACCTCACCGCCAACGGCATCGAACTGCCGGACGTGGCGGGCGCAGTGGTCTCAGGCATCGCCTCCGGAGACTGGACACTCTCCTGCGTGCGTGGGCAAATCACCTCGATGACCTTTGTGTTCCACGACGGCACAATCCGCACCGTCCCGCAGGGCGGCAAATCCGGCAACAAACAGCAGGAGATCGGCTGGCTCTCGGATAACCAGGGGCTGCCGTGTATTCCCGGCGAGCGTAAAAGCAATGCGAAGGAGTACCTGACCTCGCAGTTCCTGCTGGAGGGTTCCGGCGCGGCGGCACAGGCCTTCGCCAATGGGGAAATCACCACCGTGGTGGAGGACGGCAGCATCACCAGCGCGGTGACAGGCAACAACGGCCAGTACGTGCTCGGCCAGGCCATCGGCGGCGGATTAAAAGAGACCGCCGACTGGATGAAACAGCACTACGGCCAGATGTTCGATGCGGTGTATGTGCCGCCGGGCCACAAGGTGGCGGTGCATCTCACCGAACCGCTGGCTATCGACTACGAGCCGGAAGGCCGCAAAGTGAAATACCAGCAGGCCAGCACGCCGGGAGGTCTGGAATGATACGCACCCTGTTCATACTTCTGTTTTTGCTGACCGGATGCAGCACCTCGCAGGATGAACTGATGCCGGTCGACCCCGATGCCAGCATGCTCTCACTGTGGCAGCAGCAAAGCGGCGGCAGCGCGGCTCTGCTGGATGCGCGCGCCCGGTTGCGCCGCCCGCCGGATGGTCCGGTGTCGCAACCCGAAGCGGATACCATCCGTAGCCAGTTTCCGCGACTGCCCAATCCGGATATTGTGTTGTACGTTTTCCCGCACCTTAACGGCAACACCCCGGTGCCAGGTTACAGCACCGTCTTCCCCTTCTATACTCGTCCGCAGTATGCGCTGCCGGGCGAACGCCTGACGCCGCCATGAGTGAACGGCGCGGCCTGGCTGAACAGGCACTGAATGCCAGCTACCGCAAGGGCCCGTCGTTTGTCGACTGGCTGCCATGGGTAGAGTTTTTGCCGGAGTCGCAGATGCTGCTGCTGGAAGATGGCCGCTCGGTGGGAGCAGTGTTCGAACTGACACCTGTTGGCACCGAAGGCCGCTCGACAGCGTTTCTGGAACAGGTGCGGGATACCGTCACTGACGCCTTACAGGATGCCTTTGACGAGCATGAGCGCGCCCCGTGGGTGGTACAGTTTTTCTGTCAGGATGAGGACGACAGCGAGGCATGGCTGGCATCACTTGGTGCTTATGCCGCGCCGGAGATCCGCAACTCCGCCTTTACCCGCGAATGGCTCGTGCAGATGGCAAACCATATGGTGAATCTCACCCGCAATGAGGGGCTGTTTTTCGATAACACCGTCACCCGCACCCGGTGGCGGGCGACGTGGCGGCGCACGCGGATGGTGGTGTACCGCTGGCTTCCTGGACTCTCACCGGATGAACCTTCCCCGGAAGAGACGCTGAACCACATCTGCGAACGGCTCACCGCCGGGCTGAAAGCGGCGGGTATCAGTGCTATCCGCCAGAATGAGCAGGACATTCACCGCTGGCTGGTGCGGTGGTTTAACCCCGCGCCACCCGTTGAAGATAAAAAAGCCTTCTGGCGACAACTGGATTTAACGGACGCAGAATCCCTGCCCGTTATCACCGATTTTGCCGAACGACTGCTGACGAGCGAACCGCGCTCAGATGCGGAGAACGGCGTCTGGTGGCTGGATAACCGCCCGCATAAAGTGGTGGTCGTCGACCGCCTGCGCAAAGCGCCGCCACCCGGCCTGCTGACCGGAGAAACCACGCGTGGCGACGGTATCAACGCCCTGTTTGATCTGCTGCCCTGCGGAACCATCATGAACCTGACGGTGGTGGTGTATCCGCAGGACAAGCTGGAGCAGCACATCAGCCATCTCTCCGACCGGGCGATTGGCGACAACACCGATTCGGAATACACCCGCCGCGACTGCCACGAGGTACGCAGCTACCTGAAAGACGGTCATAAACTCTACCGCAGCACGCTGGCGTTTTACCTGCATGCGCCCGACACCGACGCCCTGTTTCGCCAACAGCGACAGTTGCACAGCCTGTTACTCAACGCCGGGCTGGTGCAGGTGCAGGAGCAACACGAAGTGGCCCCACTCAGCCACTGGCTGCGCTGGCTGCCGATGTGCTTCGATCCCCTGCGTGACCCGCGCGGTCTTTATACCCGGCTCAACTTCGTTCAGCATATCGCCGGGCTGCTGCCGGTGTACGGGCGGGAAACCGGCACCGGGCATCCAGGGATTTGTTACTTCAATCGCGGCGGCACGCCGCTATGCTTCGATCCGCTGAACAAGCTTGACCGTGCGCAGAATGGCCACCTGCTGCTGCTCGGCCCGACCGGAGCGGGCAAATCCGCCACCCTCAACGCCAAAATAGCCCAGTTGATGGCGCTGCACCGTCCGCGCCTGTTTATCATCGAAGCCGGAAACTCATTTGGCCTGATGGCCGACTACGCCGCCGCCCACGGCCTGACGGTGAATAAAATCAGCCTGCGCCCCGGTTCCGGTGTCACCCTGCCTCTGTTTGCCGATGCCTGGAGACTGGTGGAACAGGCGGTCACCGACGCCGAACCGCCGGAAGACGAAGAGAACGACGGTGAAGACCAGCGCGATGTGCTCGGTGAAATGGAGATCACCGCCCGGCTGATGATCACTGGCGGCGAGGCGAAAGAAGATGCTCGTCTTACCCGTCCGGACCGGGCGATGATCCGCCAGGCCATTATCGCTGCCGCGCATACCTGCTACGAGGGTAAACGTCAGACGCTGACGCAGGATATCCGTGATGCGCTGTTTGGCCTTTCAAAAGATGTCAGCCTGCCAGAAGCCCGTCGCCAGCGGGCGTATGAGATGGCGGAATCCATCAACCTGTTCTGCGCCGGGTTTGAAGGCGAGTTGTTTAACCGCGAAGGCACGATGTGGCCGGAGGCGGATATAACCCTCGTGGATCTCGCCACCTTTGCCCGCGAAGGCTACGAAGCCCAGCTTGCCATCAGCTATATCTCACTGATTAACCATATCAACAACCTCGGCGAACGCGACCAGCATCTGGCACGCCCCATTGTTAACATCACCGATGAGGCGCATATCATTACCGTCAATCCGCTGCTGGCGCGCTTTCTGACCAAGGGTTCGAAGATGTGGCGCAAGCTCGGCATCTGGCTGTGGCTCGCTACCCAGAACCTGGCAGATTTTCCCGATGAGGCGAAGAAGCTGCTCAACATGATCGAGTGGTGGGAACTGCTGGTGATGCCTCCCGAGGAGATCGATCAGGTGTGCCGATTTAAGGCACTGACGGAAGAACAGCGCCAACTGCTGCGCTCGGCGGTGAAATCGCCGGGGCAGTATACCGAGGGTGTGGTGCTGTCGCCGCGCGTGGAAGCGCTGTTCCGGGTGGTGCCGCCAGCGCTCTATCTGGCGCTGGCAATGACCGAGAAGCATGAGAAGGCGGAACGAATGCGGATTATGCGGGAGACGGGGTGTAGTGAGTTGGAGGCGGCGGTGATTACAGGCATTAAATTGATTAAACCCAGTATTGATAATTGATTCTCATCCTCATTCTACATCACATATTATCATCGTCATCCATAACTTCTGTTGTATAAGAACAAAACTTCAAATAGATTATGGAATTACGATTACAGAGATAATTCTAAAAAAATTAGTAAGGGAGTGGCATGACTGATCTATATACTAACAGAAATTCGCAACAGGATTTTGTTAAGCATGGATTTACGCATCATATCCAAAACAATATGGATGTATTTATTGCTTCCGCTTTCTTTACCGAATTTGATATAATTGACAATCTCCTAGAAAAAGGATGTCACATTAGGATTGTTGTAAGACTAGGTTTCCCCACATCGCCATTTGCTTTAGAAAAATTACTTTCACATAAAAATATTGAAGCAAGGTTTTTCACCAACAATTCGTTCCATCCTAAACTTTATATTTTTGGAGACAGGACATTATTAGTAGGCTCTGCCAATTTAACTAACGCAGCACTCCTTACGAATCAAGAAATAATGGTTAGCTTGAACTCAGAAGATCATAGATTCGAAGAACTAACAACACTTTTTTCTCATTATTGGGAATCTGCACACGTACTAACCAAGGAAGCAATAAAAGATTATAAAAATGTTTACAACAAACATTCAAAGCTATTATCTCAGATAAAAAAATTCGACGACGAAGTTCTAGATAAAATAGGAGATATAAGCTATTCAAATATCAATCGAGGGAAAAAATATATCTCGCAAAGTTCTATTTTTCTAGAGTCTTATAGAAAATCATATCAAACATCTGTATATGCGTTTAAATGCATAGAAGAAATATACTCATCTTTTGCAAGAAAAGTGGCAGAGGAACAGATTCCTTTAAGACTTGAAATTGATTCATTTTTCAGTTTTGTGCGCGATTATCATGCCACTCAAGAAACCTGGGCAACCCAGCCAATAGGATGGACTGATTTACAACAATCACATCTCCGCACATTAATAGATGAATGGTTATCCACCCCATGGGACCATTTTGAAGAAAGGATTGTACCCATAAACTATCCCCTTATTTACAAAGTATTCAACTCACCACAATCAATTGAACAAAGCAATATAGATGAAATAGTTGAAGCACTATGTGTACTTCACTCTTTTCATGATCGCTTACGATTCTATAAAGGTGGCTTATATACATTAATAGAAGAATTTTCAACAAGCAATGACATTGCACAAATTAAAAAAACAATTATATATTTGCTATATGGAAAAGGAGATATTATTAAAAGGATGTCTGACTGCATCTATAATGAAGAGTATAAGCTTAATGCTTTCGGGCAATCTAATGTTCAAGAGCTGATTGGATGGATAAATAAAGAAAACTTGCCTGTTATCAATGGTCGAACAACTAAGGTACTTCGCTATTTTGGTTTCGATATACGCCAACTTTAACTGCTCAATAATAAACCTACCCTTGTTAAATCATTAGACAAGGGTAGAGGTAGAGCTATAACGAATAACATCTAAAATATTTATTTAAATAAATTTATTATAGAGCTCATTACGCTGTAATGTTGTTTTTAGCATAAGCAATAACATCTGCACGCTTTTGTTCTGATGTTGACCACAGGATTAACATCAGTTCCGCCAAATCATCTTCAACTGTATAGAAATAGCAAGCTGGTACGTTCAATACCTCAGCAAACTTGCAGGCTAAAGAGAAATCAGGCGCATGCGTCCCCCGCTCATACTGATTCATCCTTGGACTGGCAGTAGCTTCGTCGATTCCTGCGAGTATACCTAAACGCTCCTGCGATAAACCCGCCTTAATCCGCGCTTCTTTAAGACGATGCGTCAACATGAGATCCCCCTTCCATTTCCGCTAAACAGGGGAATTTTCAGTGTTGCTTTAATAAATATTACTAAGTTATCCTTAGTATTAATGTTTTAGATCTCCTTTTAACAACTCAATACTACAAATCTAAGGATCACAATTTTTCACCTAATTAACAATTAGTTGAGGTAACCGAAATGGCCAAAAAAGACTGGCACCCCGCCGACATCATCGCCGCCCTGCACAAACGCGGCACCAGTCTGGCGAAACTCTCGCGGGAAGCGGGACTAGCGTCGTCCACGCTGGCGAATGCCCTGAACCGCCCATGGCCGAAAGGCGAGTGGCTGATTGCCATCGCGCTCGACGTACATCCGTCAGCGATCTGGCCGGAGCGTTACCTCAATACGGGAAATAAACGTGAACCCCGAAAACCGCTTCACCTGATGACAACAACAGAAAACTCCGGGACATAACGACCCGCGCTGTGAGTGGCAGGACGCATTAACCAACGATACCTGACAGGAGAGTTGTTTATGCATACCAGACCACGACCATTCCCCCTCATGCTGACGGCAGGAGAGCACCATCTTCCGGTCTTCCGGATGGAAGGCTTTTGTCACGCGTTCAGGATCATTCGCACTGTCTCATCCACAGTGCGCCGCGCCAGCACATCCGGCAAGCGGGGGGACGAACCATGATGACTTACTGCGCGCGCATTGCCGCAATTGGACTGTTCGTCGCCGACGGACTGGCAGACAGAACGCTGATCACTTTCGACAACAACGGGCCGAAAGACTGCCTCGACTACTCCCTGTCGCTGGAGCCCTCATTCCGCGAAGAAACCCTGCTGATACTGCCCGGCGATCGGCTGATGCTGGCTACACACGACTACCTGATTACCGCCGTAGGCAAAGAGTCTCAGCAGTCGCTGTTTGAGCTCGGCCACCTGACCATGGTGTTTAACGGCAGCCTGCATGCCTGTCACGCCAGGGCGATTCATCTCTCCGGCCCGGTTCCGAAGCTCCGCGATTTATACGGCAACCTGCTGATTGAGGAAGGGCGGCCATAAACCCGTCCGGTATCCATCCACAACAATAAAAGAGAAGACATTATGGAACTCGACAGAAGCCTGAAAGCCCGCCACCTGACGATGATTTCCGTGGGTGGCGTGATTGGCGCCGGATTTTTCCTCGGCGCAGGTGCGGCCATCGCCCGTACTGGTCCGTCGGTGGTGCTGGCCTACCTTATCGGCGGCGTCATCACCCTGTTCATTATGCTGCTGCTCGCTGAAATGGCCGTCTCCCGCCCGGTCTCCGGTTCGTTTGAATCCTATGCCCGCACCGCCTTCGGCCCGTGGTGTGGCTTTATTACCGGCTGGACCTACTGGCTGGCCTTCCTGATTGGCCCGGCGTCGGAGGCGATCGCCGCAGGCACCTTCCTCAACCTGTGGTTTCCCGGCGTCCCGGTCTGGCTGTTCTGCCTGGTTATCGCCTCGTCGCTCACCGCTATCAATATGGTCGGCGTCCATTTCTTCGGTGAGGTGGAGTTCTGGCTGAGCCTCGTCAAGGTGGTGGCGCTGCTGGCCTTTATCGTTGCGGGCTGTTACAGCCTCGGGCTGAATGAGACGTCTCCTGCCAGCGTGGCGAACATCACCAGCAATGGCGACTTTTTTGCCGACGGGCTGCCCGGTTTTCTTGGCGCGATGCTGATCGTGATTTTCTCCTTCGGCGGGACGGAGGCAATCGGCACCGCCGCAGGCGAAAGCGAGAACCCGCAGCGCGATATTCCCCGCACCCTGCGCGGCACCGTGGTGCGGATCCTGTTGCTGTATGTCGGCTCGCTGACCGTCCTGTTGCTGGTGATGCCCTGGCAACAGGCTGGCGTCAGCAGCAGCCCGTATGTGGAGGCGTCCGGCATCCTCGGCGGCGATATGGCGCGGCATATCATGAATTTTGTGGTTCTGACCGCCGCGCTCTCCTGCATTGATACCGGGGTTTACGCCACCTCGCGGATGCTGCACGCCATGGCGTCTGACGGCTATTTCCCGGACTGGTTTGCCCGCCTGCACCCAGCGCACAGGACACCGGATAACGCCATTCTCGCCAGCAGTCTGGTGCTGTTCACTGGCGTCATCATCGCCATTCTCTCACCGGATGCGTATGTCATCCTGGCAGGGATTTCCGGCTTCGGCTTCCTGTTCACCTGGCTGATGATTGCCTTAAGCCAGCCGACCTTGCACCGGATCGCCCTGCACGACGGGACGCTGAAATACCGGGCTCCGGCAGCCCGGCACATCCAGCCGCTCACCGTGGGGCTGATTGTGCTGGTGATGGCCGGGCAGTTCTTTGCCGACGGCGGCGGCATCACCCTGGTCACCGTGCTGATCTGGCTGGCACTCGCCAGCGCGTACTACTTCTTTGTCGTCCGTAAAAACAGGAGACTGTCCGATGAAAAAAGTCATGCTGAATGAATTAACCGGCCGCGAAATCCGCGAGCTGTTGCAGTCCGGCCAGGAACTCACCGCCATCGTCAGTTTCGGCAGTTGCGAGAACCATGCCGATCACCTGCCGCTCGGCCCCGATATGTTTGTTCCGGAAACGGTCGCCTGCCGGGTGGCGCAGCGGGTGGACAACACCCTTGTGCTGCCCTGCACGCCGTTCGGCACTTTCGTTCATTACAACGCCCATCCGCTGGCAGTCACCCTGCGTTATGAAACCAATATTGCGCTGGCGGAAGATATCTTCACCAGCCTGCTGCACCACGGCATCCGCCGGATGCTGGTGATCAACGGTCTTGACGGCAATATCCCGGCGATTGAGATCGCCGCCCGCAACGTGAAAGCCCGCCATCCGCAGGCGGCGATCGTGGTGATTCCAGCGTGGTGGGATCTGGTGGGGCATCATCTCGGCAAAGGATTTTTTGACTCATGGGATAACAGCGGACTCGAGCATGGCGGCGAGGGTGAGACGTCGGTCATGATGGCCCTGCTTCCGGAACTGGTGGAACTGAAATATGCGCAGAAACAGATCCCCGCAGAGGTGTTCGCCGATTATGGCGTGAACCGGATCTGGGATATTGGCGAAATCAGCACCACCGGGGCGACCGGCGATCCGCGCTGCGCCTCGGCGGAGAAAGGCGCACGGATCCTCGCCTGCCTGGTGGATGTGCTGTGCGCGTTGCTGGCCAGGCTGAATGCGGCTGGCTGGAAGTATGGCCCGGACCAGTAATCAACGAAGCGTGGCGGTAAAGGCATGAATATCAAAATTTACCGCCACCTTCTCTGCAGGCTCCCGCTCACATACTGCCGCCATAAACCAGGCTGCATAATCTTTACCACCTTCAGCTTTAACGTACCGTGTAACATAACTGGTGGAGAGAAAAAATTGCGCAATCTCCGGCGGCGTCAGGAAAAGAATATTGCTGAAAACCTCCCGCTGACAATCCACCAGATGGTCACAGTCATCCATCAGCTCCAGCGTATTGTCATACTGGATCAGTCGCGGATCGCGGTGATACAGCCAGCTGTCCACCAGCTCCGTCTCAATGAAATCCCGCAACGGACCATACACCACCGGAAAGTCATATTTATAGGCGCAAAACACCCCACCAGGGTTCAGCCAGTCGCGCAGGTTCGCCAGCACCCGCACCCGGTCCATCCAGTAAAAGGAGGTCGCGCTGGTCACCAGGTCAAATCGCCGCCGGGGAAAATAACTTTCCGCCGGCGATACCGAAAACAGCAGATCGGGGTAATTCAGCCGCGCCCGCTCAATCAGGACATCACCATGATCGCAGCCCTCTACATGGTGGAACCATGCTTTCAGCCGCCCGGTTGATACGCCGTTGCCACATCCAATATCCAGCGCAGCGTCATGGGCGGGCACCCGTGCGGCCAGAGAGAAATAAAGCGCTTCCGGGTAGGTAATTTTTCCACGAACAGCATCGTAAGCGTCGGCATTCTTATTAAACTGTTGCACCCCAGTTCTCCTTATTTAACCGTACCCAATCAGAGCCTAAGTTATTTATAGGTCAGCGTAAACGTCGCCGTGGCGTTCGCGGGCCCGGGGGTAATCGTCTGCGCCGTCTGGTAATACCGGGCCTTAAGCTGAACAATCTCGTCACCATACACCGACTGCCAGTAAAACCGCTCCTGACCGTACTGCACAGTGGCATCGTCAGGCCGGTAATGAAGCTGGATCCCCACGCCGGACGCCCCGCCGCTATCAAGCTGCATGACACCTTGCGAACTGGCGGAGGGATCCGCTGCGGCATCAATGCGTACATTAATGCGCGCTCCCACATCGCAGGTCAGGCCGATATCAAAATTCACCCAGTCGGTTGTGGAGCCCACGCCGCTGAATTCGCTTTTTTCATGATCATCCATTGGCACATTGACTGTCGGCGTGGTCACCGTGCAGGATTCAGAAGTAATGGTGTTATTACCATTTAAGGTGACGTTAGCAATATAAAACTGGTTAACCACGGACGCCCGGGCCAGCATACCGGTGTCCAGTGTGCCACCCGTGATATCACCGGTTTTAATCAGTTCAGCTTTAATGCCATCACCATTGATATTGACATAGGTGTTGGCATTGATGGGCAGATCATAGGGCAATACCTTTCCTGATGGCGATGTCATGCGGATCCCTACCCCGGGCACATTCGTATTGTAAACGCCATTCCCCTGTGCGCTGAGCGTCTGCCATTTCGTCAGTTCCTGGCGGAATGTCCAGGCCTCGGTACATCCGGCAATGGTATTGCCGCCGTTATAGGCTCCCGTTGTCGCCGTGGCGATAACGCTACCCACAGGGGCATCGCGCTGGACTGCAATGTTGCCAAAACTGATATAGCCGGGAATTTCCGCCGTCACACCATTCACAAACTGGCAGGAAGCCTGTACAACGAAAGAAAACGACCACAACGCCAGTACTAACCCGACTGATTTCAATAACATTCTCATTCCCTGCACTCCTGTTCTGTTTCCGTTACCGGTGCATTTTCAGCATTCTCCGGCAACCGGTAATGCACCACGCACTGCGGCTTTCCGTTCCAGCTCACCGTAATGTCACCGTCATCCGGCACGCCCGTCAGATACACCTGACCGTCATCGCCAACGATACCGCTGCCGCCTTCCTCCATTTTCGCCTGAGCGCCGAACGGCACCGGCAGCCCACGGTAAAGCAGCGTCATCAGTACGCGCCGTCCGACGCGGGTGTTGAAGTCCGCCATTACCACTGCGCCCTGCGTTGGCGTCACCGTCTGCACGGCGGTGTCGATATCGACTCCATCGCCGAGCGTACTGGTGTCCAGTGCGATGCGGTTTTTCCGGTAAGCGTTGACGTACGGCACGACCGCATAGCCGCGCCAGTCGGTATAGACCCCGGTATTATTCTGCACCTTCGCGTCATCCGCGCCGGGCGCTTTCACGATGGCAAGTGAGTCACCAAGCGGCTGGGAAAGGGTGACGCCATGTGGATGGACGACAATCCCCCCTTTCAGGCCATAGTTCACCTGCTGCATATCGTCGTCATAGTTGTAGCCGCCGGTGATTTCCCCCTGCCCGCCTTTGTAGTCGGCGTTGATATTGCCGGAGCCGCCCACACCGTGGTTGGTGTAGCTCTGCTGGAGGCTGTAGCTGAGGTTGTTATCGGCAAGCGCCGTCCCATTGAGGCCCACCTGCTGGCGGGTGTCGCCGCGCTTCGCGGTGTTGACGCTGTAGCTGGCCCACGCGTTCGGCATAAAGCGGCTGAGAGGTACCTGGATGCTGAACGCCAGCTGCTGGTCGGCAGGCTGGGTGCTGTCCGGGTAATCACTGTAACTGTAGGAAACGCTGTAGCTGATACCGTTGATATTACCATTCCAGCCGGTGCTGAGGGTGCGCTCGTAACCGTCCTCATGCCAGTAATCCTGCTGATAGCCGGAGACAAAGAACGAACCGTAGCTGCCGATACTCTGGGTGAGATCGAGCTGGAGTTTCTGGCGTTTGTTGTACGTCAGCCGCCAGCCGTCGTCGCTGTCTGAGCGTAAATCGTTCGCTTCCTGGAAGGTATAGAACCCTTCCGTGGAATAGCGGTACGCCGCCAGGGTGAAGCTGGTATCGGTGGCCTGAAAATCTTTTGAGTACTGCACCCGGTACGACTGGCCGTCGTGAGTTTCATCGTTATTCAGCGTGGTGTGCGCAGCGGTGATATCCGCGGAGACCGAACCCAGCTCGCCGAGACCAAACCCCAGCCCTGCCGCCCCGGACTGATAGTCCTCCGAGTACAGCGTGCCGCCATAAATCGTGATGGCGTGCGGCAGGCCGTAAATCGCTGTTATCTGGCCAAACTCCGGCTCATCGCTGTCGCTGTTGCCGCTGCGGTATTTCCCGGCGGTGAGGGCATACTTCAGGCGGCCTTCACGCTGCATAATCGGTACCGCAGAGAATGGCTGAATAAAGGTTCGCTCGCTGCCGTCGGTTTCTTTAATCGTTACCTCCAGGTCACCGCTGCCCGATGTCGGGTAGAGATCGCTGATGGCGAAGGCCCCCGGCGCGACGTAGCTCTGATAGATGGTGTAACCGTTCTGCTTAATAGTGACCTGCGCGTTCGACTGGGCAATACCGCGGATGATCGGGGCAAAACCTCGCAGGCTGTCCGGCAGCATATTGTCATCCGACGCCAACTGCGCGCCGCGAAACTGCACGCTGTCGAAGATATCGGAAGGCGTATAGCTGTCGCCGAGCGTGAGCTGCCCCTGCAGGCGCTGGATATCCCGCTGAAGATACGTGTTCACTGAATCCCAGTGGCTGCCGTTATCCTCGTCGTAATTCCAGGTGGAATAGTTGCGCAACCGCCACGCGCCGAGGTTCAGGCCACTCTGCAGGTTGGCGTAGTAGTTATCATCGGAGCCGTTTTCTCCGTCGCGCCAGGTGTTGCTGCCGCTGAGGTTATAGTTCAGCAGCGCGGCAGGTACGCCCTCGTCCCATTCGGACGGATCTACCCAGCCGCGCGCGGTGGCGCTCATCGCCGCCTGCGGGATACTGAGATTCAGTTGCAGTTTACTGAAACGCAGTTCGCCGGAAGCCATCGGAATATAGCGGCCAATATCCTCCAGCGGTTTGTCCGCTGGCAGTGCGGCAAGCGCAGGAAACGCGGCGGTGTTCACGCCCCAGGCTTTCAGCATCGCCGGGGTTAACTGTGCGGTGAGTTTTTTATCTGCCCCGGCAACAAAGGCAATATCCTGCGCCTCGCCCTGCTGCTCGCCGTTGACGTACACCGTCACCCGGTAAGTACCCGGTAGCTGGCCATCGGCTTCGGAAAAGGCGGATAAGTCAACGACCGCCTGGCCCGGGCTGTCCAGCTCCAGCGCGTGGGTATTGAAAGTCTCTCTGGCTTCCGCATTACGCAGGTAACCCAACAGCAGCACCATAATCAGCAGCAGCGCCAGCAGGAAGATCATCAGTCGGGAATTGGGGTTATTCATATTCCCTCCCTCAGAGTTTGCGGCTTTCGGTCTGGCTAACGCCGCCGTAATCACTGATTGCCTGCCAGGTCACCGTGGACGCCGTGACCGATGGCAGCGTGAAGCTGACGCTGCCCTTCGGCGGCACCATATCAGCCTCTTTGATCTCCTGCCCGTCCACCTTCAGGGTGAACAGCGTGATGTAGTAAGGTGTTGGATTGCTGACGGTAAGTCGGTTGCCGCTGTGGGCGATGGACAGGTGGTGGTAAGCGGTCTCCGGCTGCCCTTCCAGCCCCGCCGGGCGGTAAAAGAGTTTCAGGCGGGATTTCTCTACCACCTGCAGAACGTTGTTATGCGGCACGCTGTCATCAGTGGCGGGAATGGACTTCACGTTCAGCCAGAACACCGACTCCCGGTCCTCCGGCAGGCTGCCGCCGGTACGCACAATGCGCAGCATATTCTCCTCACCAGGATTGATGCGAAACAACGGCGGCGTCACGATAAACGGCGTTTTACTTCCTTTCATCCCGCTGTCCACCCAGCTTTGCACCAGCCAGACGCCGGATTTATCGGGGTTACGAATGGAAGCGGAAGTCTCTTTTTTGTCGCCGTTATAAATGATCCGCGTCCCGCCAATGACAATCCCGGCCTGTGCCTGCACGGTAAATACGGCCAGCAATAGCGCCAGCAAAATGTCTGCATACCTGTTCATCTTGTTATCTCCGGACGAAAAATACGCATCCCTGCGAAACGCTCCCTGTTATGCGGCGGCGCATGGGTAGGAGGAGGAGAATGCGCCCCGCGACGGCACAGCGTTATTTGTAAATGATGGTGAACTCAGAGGTACCGTTTGCTGTACCGGTAGTGACCGCCGGGCCTGTGGAGACATAGCGGGCGACAAAGTCGAGCGCGTTTGCGCCTTCTGCGAGGGTGTAGTCGGACGAAGCGGAATGCAGCGGGATGGCCGTGCCGTTTTTATCTGCGATCTGGATCCCGACCCCGGTGGCGATGCCCGTGCCACTGTCCAGCGCCAGCAGGCTCTGGTCATTGCTATCGGATGTCCCGTCAAATTTCACATTTGCACCGGTGACTGTTTCCGGGCAGTCGCTTACGTTGATCGTGAATTGCGTCGGCGCCGCTCTCATCCCCTTAGCCCCGTTAAGAGCCGTCTGGGCGACGTTGCCGAGACTGACCGGTAAATTCTGCGAACCGGTGTCCACAGTGCAGGTCTGGTCAGTAATGCTGCCGGTGAAATGGATGGTGCCATCGGCGGCCATGGCATTAGCCGCCGCCAGCATAAAACACGCGCTTAACATCGTTTTTTTCATGTGTTTCTCCTTGATGAAAGAACATTCGGGACTCGGACCCACATCACTCTGGCGGTGAAAAAACCTGCGGGAGACTTTCCCGTTAGTGCCAGAGTGGTGAGTTCAGGAGAAAATGATGTGGAAGAAGAGAATGAGAAATAAAATGCCATCGGGAAAGGAGCAGAGCTTGCGGAATGGCATAAAACAGTAAGACGGTGAGCAAATGAAAACTGGCAACGTGGACGACTCACGCACGTTGCCAGCAGGGTACCAAAGGTGTGTTAAGCTGCATTAGATCGGAATAGTTATTAAAAAACAGAGCGATAATCCGTTATCAAAAGGGGTCTCAGAAAAATTTTGACACTTTGCTAAATTTTTCTGATACTACTTTACATTCTGGCACTAATTGTGTGGTTTTCTCTCACGTTTCCCCAGACATTCATAAACCTCTGCGTATTTGTCGCCGTATAAATCACCGTATGCCGGATGTTCCGGTGCCCCAGATAATCCTGTATCAGACGGGTGTCGCGCCCCAGATCTGCCAGCGCGTAACCGCAACCGTGCCTCAGCATATGCGGGTAAGCGGAAATGCTGACGCCTGCCAGTTCTCCGTAACGTTTGAGTAGCAATCGAACCTGATGGCGCGACAGCGCACCGCCCTTCTGCGACAGGAACAACCAGTCTGAATCCGCATCCCGCCAGCGACTGCGTACCGCCAGCCAGCGCATCAGTGCAGGCAATTCGGCATCAAACAGCGGATGCTGCGTTGAAAGACTGTTTTTGAGCCGTCGGACATAGACCGAACGCCCTACCAAATCGATATCCGACAGACGCATCCCACACAGTTCACTGACCCGCAGACCATGTAAAAAACACATCTGAATCAGGCAGTAATCCCGCTCAAAATGGATCCCTCTGTCCGCTGCAAGCAGTATCTGCCCCACTTCATGGCGGGTCAGATGTTTTCGTTTTACTGGCATAAGTCTTGCTCCTTAAACACAATAAAAAATGAAGAAAAAAACAGGCCGGAACCACTTTCGTAGCCCGGCCTGAACCACAGAATAACACCAGAAAGCCCGGCAAAGGTTGATGCCAGACTCAACAATTTTCACAGGCTGACTCCAGTTTTCAGCAGTGATCTTATGAGCATTGCGCTACACCCGGCAGAAGAAAACTCTGTTGCCGGAGGCGTTATGCCAGACCGCTTTCCTATTCTGTTGCCACTGATGCTGTGCGCCGCTTTCCCGCTCAGAGCCATTACCACGCCGGAAATTGCCGCCTCCGCCCTGTCGCCGGACTGCGTGAACTACCGGGTTGTCGGCCTGTGCCACTGGCTCTATTGCACGCCGCTCGGCTGTACGGTGCGCACGTCGGTGAAGGTCAGCCATTTCCGCCCGGATCTGGTGGTGTCGGCTTACAGCAACACCGGGCAGAATCCGTGGGCGGAGATGTCGTTACTCAGCCCACCGTTGCCCGGTGTTGCCGAAGGCGGTGGTGATACGAATCCTCGTTCTGCCAGCCAGCACAGCAAGATCCGCTTTAAGAATGCCGATGCCATCGGCTTCCCGGCAGGCGATGAGCTGGCGAAGTTTTTCACCCAGTTTGGCTATATCTGCTCACCTTCATCGCAGCCTTTTCAACCGTACTTTCTGAGTCAACTGGATGCGCTGGCGTGGCGCAGCGGTGTGCCGGAAATGACGTACCCGGAGGCGCTGACGCCGGGCATACGGGAAGTCGGTCAGAATGGCGATATGTGGGGCAATATCTATCCACGCGCCGGAGCCATCAGTCAGACGCACGACTATAAAGCCGCCGCCGTTATCGCTCAGCGCGTGGCCGACCTGGTGACCCGTACCGGGCAGCCGCATATCTATACGCCGCTAACGGCCTCATCGCGCGCCGGATACTGGCCGCCCTCCCCGGTTATCGAAGGCGACAGCGATAACCATCGCTGGCAGATGCTCACCCCGAAAAAATCCGCCGCCTGTTCGGTGTTTCCGGATGGCAGCGCCACCGACACCTACGCCGACAAGCTGGCGGAGGATGGCGCGTACGCCTGGACACTGTGGCGGCCCTATAAATGCTGTCCGCGCCGGGGGCAAACCTTCCTCGGCAGTACGGGTTAACGGAGGCGATGATGAGAGTCCTTTGCCTGGTCTTACTGTTTTTCGCCTGGGTTTGCGTGGCGGCAGACGACTACAGTTTCCGCACGCGAGGCGCGGTTGATGACCTGCTTTATTACCAGATTGGCGGCGGCGAGGCGGTCATGCCTCCCCCCGTGCGCCGTAGCCCCTCGCCGCTTAGCGTGGGCATTGGCTGGAACGCCGATATGATGTGCGGCAATTTCGACATCGACACCACGGTACGCAACCAGCTCAACGGCATCACCGACGGCTTCCAGCAGCTGATGGGCAACGTCATCCAGAGCGCCACCGGCGCGGTTGCCAGCCTGCCCGCGATGATTATCCAGCGCGCCAATCCGCAGCTTTATGATCTGCTAACCAACGGCGTGCTGCAGGGGCGGCTGGATTTTGATAAATCGCTACTGAACTGCCAGAAAATGGCGGAGAAGATGACCGATTTGGCGGCAGACTCCGCCTGGTTTTCCGGAGCCAAAGCGGAGAACTACCAATCCCTCGCCGCCAGCGATAATGACGCCATCCGCACCGACCAGAAAGCGGCAAAAGAGGCAGCCGAAAAGGGTAAACGCTGGGTGGGCGGTGAAAAGCGCGGCGGCAAAGGCCAGCCGCCGATTAAGGTAGTCCATGACGCCACCGCCGCAGGCTGGAATATTCTCAACCAGCAGCCCGCCACCAGCACCACGTCTCTTGCCTCCTCCGAATGCGACGGAGAACTTTGTAGCACCTGGACATCCCCTGAAGAAGTCGCCGGATGGATGACCCGCGTGGTAGGTGAGCAGACCATCAGCGTGGCGCAGGCCACCGACGATCCGGACGCACGTTCCGGCGCGCAAGCGGGGATCGGTCTGCATCCGCTGATCGACGAAGAAAAGGCGAAGATCCTGCCCCTCCTGACAGATCTGGTCAATGGCAGTCAGAAACCCGGTTTCGACAATCTGGCGAAAGCCTCCGGCGGTTCTATGCAACTGACCCGCGGCGTGGTCGAGGCACTGCGCGACGATCCGGATGTTGCCGTCCTCACCGAACGGCTGGCGGGAGAGCTGGCGCTGGCCCGCGTCACCGAGCAGGCGCTGCTGGCCCGGCGCACGCTGCTCGCGGGCATGCGCGAACCGAATATCGCCAACGTCAAAGAAGCGCAGGACAGCTTAGGCAAAACCACCGCCCAACTGGATGAAGAGCTGAGCCAGCTTAAGCTGGAACTCGATTTCCGCCAGGCGCTGACGCGCAATACCACAAGCCTTATCCTGCAACGCAAACAGCAGCGCGACCAGCTTCAGGGGCAGGCGGTGGAAGTGCCGGACGACAGCGACCGCCGTCTGCACAACCTCAATAACCCGCAGCCAGACAGTCCGCGATGACCGCCAACAGCTATTTCGAGTATGTGCTCACCCTGCTCGGCTGGCTGGTGAACAACGGCGTGTGGCAGACGCTGACCGCCACCGGGCTGTTCGCCCTGCCCCTGCTGGCGAAGCTGATTGCCCTGTGGCTGAAGGCGCGCGGCCAGGGGGCTGATGAAGGCAACGTCGCCCGCCTGCTGGTCGTCTGGGTGGAGCACTCGCTCTACAGCGCCCTGCTGGTGATCTTCTTCGCGGGTGTGCCGTTCCTCAATGTCGATATCAATACCCTCACCTACGACAGCCAACGCACGAAGCAGTGCGGCTGGTCGGTGGTACAGCCCGGTGATTCCGGCTATGCGCCGTTGATTAATGAACTCAGCGGCCAGAGCGCCTCGGTGCCGGTGTGGTGGTACTTCACCCACGCGCTGGGCAAGGGCATCACCAGCGCCGCCGTCGCGGTGCTCCCCTGTAAGCCGGACCTTCGTCAGCTGCGCTTTGAAGTACAGCACACCCGGATCGCCGATCCGGCGCTGGCGCAGGAACTACATGATTTCGTTAACGACTGCTACGGGCCGTCGCGGGCAAGGCTCAAGCAGCTGGGCAGCGATATCAGTGAGGAGCAAAGCCGGGAAGTGGACTGGGTGGGATCGGCCTTTTATCTCGCCACGCCGGGCTATTACGACCACGAACACTCCCGTTCGCCACTCACCGCCTGGCCTTATGACGCCAGCCGCGACGACGGTCTGAGCGATACGGGTGGAGGTGGCTATCCTGCGTGTAAGGAGTGGTGGTCCGATGGTGATGCGGGGCTGAAAAACCGGCTACTGAAGCAGGTCGATACCACGCTCTGGCAGCAACTACAAAAACTGGGACAGTCGAAAGAGGAGTATGAAGAGGCGGTACTGCGCTCGCTGGTGAGCCCGCGCAATATGCAGGTGTCGCAGGGAGGTCTGGTGTACAACGGGTTTGGTGGGAGTGCGGGGGATCATTTAAGCCAGACGCAGTTGCTGAGTCGTGTGGGCGGGATCATCGGCGCGGGGCTTTCGAGCTACGCTCTTTTTCCGGCGTTTGATAACGTCCGCCAGGCGCTGCCGATGGTACAGGCTTTCCTTGAAATGGCGCTGGTGATTTGTATTCCGGTGATCCTGCTGTTCTCGGCATGGGATCTTAAAACGGTCATCACACTGAGTTTTGTGCAGTTCGCCCTGTTCTTTCTCACCTTCTGGTGGGAACTGGCTCGCTGGCTGGATAACTGGCTGATGCAGATGATGTACGACAGCGACACCCACTCGTACTTCAATCTCTGGGGCCTGCAAAACACCTCCGACGATCTGATTGTGAATATCATTATGGGCGTGATGTTCCTGGTGTTACCCGCATTCTGGCTGGGGGCGCTGACGTGGGCGGGCGTCAGGATCGGCGCGGCCATCGCTGGTGTGATGGGCAGCGCGGTCGGCGATATCCGTAGCGCTGGTGAACAGGTCGGGAAGATGATCGTAAGTAAAACACGCATTCCCTGAGGATTTCGTACTGGCGGTGTGATGAACGGGGCTTGAGTCACCGGCATTTTGCGAGCATGATCGCAATAACATCAGCCTGTTACCCGGTTCCTTCTTATGATCTCTCCAGAAACGCTGCAATCCGCCATCTCTAACGTCTCTGTCTGGCGTCAGGGTGACGTATGCGCGCCGCATAAACCGCTGCTGCTGTTGTACGTACTGTCGCAGTACAAAGCAGGCCATCCACGCCTGTTTAACTACGGTCTGGAAATCCACGAACCGCTTACTCGCCTGCTGAAAGAGTTTGGTCCCAAGCGACGCACCGATTACCCCAATATGCCGTTCTGGCGGCTGCGAACTGACGGCTTCTGGGAGATCGCTCACGCAGAAGGCTGCAAACCGCGTAAGGGCAATACTCAGCCGACAAAGAAAGAACTGATTGATAACCAGGTGGCGGGCGGCTTCGATGAAGCGGCCTACCAGCAATTGCTGGCACATCCAGAGATGATCGACCAACTGGCTCAGAAGATCCTCACCGATCGCTTCCCGGAAAGTATTCAGCGGATCCTGGCCAACCAACTGGGATTCGATTTTATCGATCGCTCCAAGAACCGCGATCCGCGTTTCAGGGATATCGTTCTTCGCGCTTACCACTCACGGTGCGCGTTCTGTGGTTACGATCTCAGACTCGATGGCGCGCTGGTTGGTATTGAAGCAGCGCATATTCACTGGAAAGCGTACGGTGGCCCGTGCGTGGTGAACAATGGACTGGCGCTCTGTACGTTGCACCACGATGCGTTTGATATGGGAGCATTCGGGCTGGATGAGAGTATGACCATCCACATCTCCGGCGGCGTCAGTCGTAGTCCGGTGGTAGACCATCTGTTCTGGCACCGGGACGGCCAGCAGTTATTCCTTCCTTATGACAAAACGCAGTGGCCTGCTGAACAATATGTTGGCTGGCACCGAAAACAGATTTTCAAAGCCTGAAAATACGCAACGGGCCGTTAAGCCCGTTGTTCGTTACATCACCGCAGTTCTATCACTCTCGCCCGCTCAGCCTGCTTTCGGTAGTGGTCGTATCGCTCCCGGAACCATGCTTGCTGTTCATCACTCATATTGCCGGTCACGGCATCGATATCCACTGGCTGGCCCAGGGCGTGCATACGGGCAAAACTGCGCGCCAGAAAATCAAAATTCTTCAATGCGTTTATATCTTGTCGGTTCATTAGCATATCCCTCCAGTCATTGTGTTTACTGTTCAAGGTCATATGCTTTTCTGATTTCAGTATCCGCCTGAAAAAGATCATTTTTTGAGCGATGCGTGCGCATCAATCTGCCTGCGTTCACATTTCAGGAACGACAAAACTCTTCAGTCCCGGTAATGATTTTCCCCTCCCTTTTATCACCCGCACAGAAAACACTACCGCCAGCCATGCAGTAAGTTCGCCATGTATCCGGAAGGTGCGAACGGCGCAGATGCGCAGGATACCCGTACCATTCCATCCCGCAGGGAAACGCCCTGCGAAGGGTGTTCTCTGCTCATCTACAGGAGAAACACCATGTCGCTTTTCGATAAAAAACCGTCGTTAATGCCGGTGGCTATCGCCCCTGATGTCTGGCAATCCGCTGTGGAATTTCCCGCCGACCCGCAGCAGGTGGAAGAACGGCTGGGCAATCTGTTGCTCGCCGTACTGCTGACCCTGCGCACCGCCGGGGCATCCCGCAAGAAAGTCACCTTTACGATCTACTGCCAGCCGCCGCAGGGCGATATGAAAGTCCCTGTCGCATTACCGCTATCACTCAACTATCACGGCCATTATGTGCAGGTCTCGATGGCTGAACAGGCATAACCTCTCCCCGCCGGAGTCGCTTCCGGACGGAGGCAGCTCCGGCTTCTTCCATGAGGATCGCACAATGGACAGAAGCAACGATATCTACCAGAAAGTCACCGACCAGATTATTGCTGAGCTGGAAAACGGCAATGTGCCGTGGCTCCGCCCGTGGCGCGATGGCGAGCCGCCGTTCCCGATCAATGCGTTATCCGGTCGTCCGTATCACGGCATCAACGTACCGCTGCTGTGGAACAGCGCCGACAAGCAGAGCTTCGCCAGCGACCGCTGGCTGACGTTTCATCAGGTCAGCGCGCTCGGCGGGCAAGTGCGCCGGGGGGAGAAATCCTCTCTGGCGGTGTTATATCTGCCGCGCACACAGGAAGAGATCGATGCACTCGGCCAGCCGTTGCTGGATAAAGACGGCGAGCCGAAGGTGCGGCATTTTGGGATCATTCGTGAATTTCGGCTGTTTAACCTGTCGCAGTGCGACGGCCTGCCGCAGTCGCTGTTCGAGCCGTTTACCCGGCCCGCAGAGCCTGTGGAGATGGCCGAAACCATTGCGAAGAATAGCGGCGTGACGCTGCGCCATCGCCGCCAGTCGAAAGCGTATTACAAACCCGCGACCGACCTGGTGATGATGCCGCACCCGCAACAGTTTGAAAGCAGCGAGGCGTACTACGCCACGCTGCTGCATGAACTGACGCACGCTACCGGACACACTTCACGCCTCAACCGCCCCGGTATTGCCGGAGCGGAACGCACCGAAGCGCTATACGCCGCTGAAGAGTTAGTGGCGGAGATGGGTAGCGCCTTCCTGTGCGCCCATTGCGGCATTCAGGGCAGACTCCAGCACGCCAGCTATATCGGCTACTGGCTGGATATCCTGCGCCAGGACAAGCGGGCAGTGATCCGCGCCAGCGGTATGGCGCGCCACGCCAGTGAATGGCTACTCAACGCGGTACCACAACCCTGTCAGCTTAGCGCCTGACAGCCCACCCGCACGGGGAGTCTTCCCCGCCGGGAAGTTGCTCCCCTTCAATATTCCCCAAAATCATTCGGGTTGCAGGAAGGCGGCGACGCAGCGAATCCCCGGGAGCGTAGACAAACTACGTGACCGGGATGAGCGAGGAAAGCCAACGCACCTGCGGCCTGAAGGATGAAGGGGAATGAGGAACAATGTATGGGACTCGACATCTTCTTTTTCGAACGGGCAAAAAACGCGCCCGATGAAAGCCGGTACGCCAGAGTGGGTTATTTCCGCAAGGTGAACCCGTTACTCAAATGGGTGGATAAACACGTTGGGCTGGTGCGCAACCAGGTGCTGTTAGAAGTCACCAAAGCACATTTGCAGGCGCTTCTGAGCGACCTACAGAGCCTGACGCCGGATAACTGCGGCGCGGTTTATCCCACGATTGACGGCTTTTTCTATGGATATACCGATTATGGAGAACACTACTGGAAAGACGTTCGCGCCGTCACCCACTGGGTGAAAGAGACGCTGGAGACGTTTGATTTTGAGCGAGACAGGCTGATGTTTTATGCCTGGTGGTAAGTGAAACGGAGTGGCCGGTTTTGATCGGCCACTTTTTTTATGCTTCGGAAACACCTCTTGATTAGACACTACACAATTATCAGCATTCATTATCATTTTCGTGATACCTGCGATGAAGCCTCATCTCACTTCCCCTTGATTGATAACTACTATGGGTTAGAATTATGTGTCCCATCAATGGGATAAAACGCCCCGCGAAGTGAATCGCCACGCGTTTAACAGACACCTCAGAGTCATTTAAGATGACTTAAAGAGAGGTGCCCATGAGCGGTAAGCGTTATCCTGAAGAGTTTAAAACTGAAGCAGTCAAACAGGTTGTTGATCGCGGTTATTCTGTTGCCAGCGTTGCAACACGTCTCGATATCACCACCCACAGCCTTTATGCCTGGATAAAGAAGTACGGTCCGGATTCTTCCACTAATAAAGAACAGTCAGATGCTCAGGCCGAGATCCGCCGTCTCCAGAAAGAGCTGAAACGGGTTACCGACGAACGGGACATATTAAAAAAAGCCGCGGCGTACTTCGCAAAGCTGTCCGACTGAGGTACGCCTTTATCCGTGACAACTCCTGTTGCTGGCCTGTTCGCCTGCTCTGTCGGGTGCTGGATGTTCATCCCAGTGGTTTTTACGCCTGGCTTCAGCAGCCGCATTCACAACGCCATCAGGCAGACCTGAGACTGACAGGACAGATTAAACAGTTCTGGCTGGAATCGGGATGCGTCTATGGTTATCGCAAAATCCATCTGGATCTGCGTGACAGCGGGCAACAGTGCGGAGTAAACAGAGTCTGGAGACTGATGAAACGTGTCGGAATAAAGGCTCAGGTCGGATACCGAAGCCCGCGGGCACGTAAAGGCGAGGCCAGTATCGTGTCACCCAACAGGCTCCAGCGACAGTTCAATCCGGATGCTCCTGATGAGCGTTGGGTAACGGACATAACCTACATCAGGACCCACGAAGGCTGGCTGTATCTTGCCGTTGTTGTTGATCTGTTCTCACGCAAAATTATCGGCTGGTCCATGCAATCCCGGATGACAAAGGACATTGTCCTGAACGCACTGCTGATGGCTGTATGGCGGCGTAATCCCGAAAAACAGGTGCTGGTTCATTCGGATCAGGGCAGTCAGTACACAAGCCATGAGTGGCAGTCGTTCCTGAAATCACACGGCCTGGAGGGTAGCATGAGCCGTCGCGGTAACTGCCATGATAATGCGGTTGCAGAAAGTTTTTTCCAGTTGTTGAAACGTGAACGGATAAAGAAAAAGATCTACGGAACGCGGGAAGAAGCCCGCAGTGATATTTTTGATTACATCGAAATGTTTTATAACAGTAAGCGTCGGCATGGTTCTAGCGAACAGATGTCACCGACAGAATATGAAAACCAGTATTATCAACGGCTCGGAAGTGTCTAGATTATCCGTGGCGATTCAAAGAATTCGTCAGGGTAAATTCAAAATCAATGGAGGTTAAGCCTATGGCTTATTTAAATCCACTTTTATTAGGAGGGCATTTCGCCTATGACATACGAGGAAAACCTAAACGACGACGCTAACCAATCTACTGAAACCGATGCTGATATTAAAGCCCGGAAGAAACTAGACGAGGCCATACTCAGTAAATTCAGGAACCTTGACCAGAAAACGCTTAACCGCTGTGGCAAGGTAATTCCTGCAGATACTGAGATGTACCGACTCCAGCCCGGTGAGCATAATGGAAGCAACGTTTTTTTCAATCATAACGGTGCGGATTACCGTTTTAGTCTGACTGACGGTGTACATGGCTCGATGTATTTGGCCTACACCCCAGGAACGTCGTTGAAAGAAGTGTTTCAGAACAAAGTGTCCATGAAAGAATCGGACCTTGAAGATTACTATCTTGGCAAAATAGCAATCTTAAAGGACGTTAACATTCTGCAAGTAAACAAATTGGTCAGTCGTACATCTATAAAAATTCATGATGTCACAACAGATTCTCGTAAAGTCACACAGTTTCTGGCTACCATAGCGCACAACGCAGGATTCGACGGTATGGAGTATACGTCGAACGTAACCGGTGAATCATGTCTGGTGCTTTGGCATATCGACCCATCTGGACAGGGCATGGCCATAACGCTAGAACAGACCCGCCTCAGTGACTTTGAGCATGATGGTAAAGAGGCTGCCGACATCCTTACTTGGGATCTAGGCATATCGGTCGAAGAATAACAAAAGGGGGGGCAAGCACCCCCTTCATTGTTATGCGGCATCTTGCGTACCATAAACGCGGGCAAGCCGATGTAACTCGTCCATCAAGACGTCATCCGGATTCCCTTTAAGAATCTCGATAATATTAAAAGTACGACCTGCTGGCGATAATCCCTTCAGCACAGTATTACGTTCCTCAACAAAGAAAGAATATTGCATCCTGTCACTGAAATTTTTAAGTTGCTTAAGTAAGCCTGACAGACCTTTCAGAACGCCTCGATCCGAGATCCGTTCATCATCAGTAAACTGGAACGCCGGATAAAAGAACTCACCATCAATTTCTACAGCAAGTAATTGGCCACTATCTTTCCAGTTTTTCACCGTGGTTTTTGTACGGCCTAAAACTTCAGCGGCTTTTGCTGAAGAATAGACCCCACCATCCCGCTCTAACCGCGAAAGAAACATGGCCTTGCTATGGACGCGACGAAGGTGCCTTTTCTTTTCCTTCGTCAGGTTATGCTCAGCTCTGCTTGCCAGGTATCCCAAAATGGCATCGACAGCAAAGAGCGCATCTGTTTGAGCCATGCTTTCCTGTCGAACATGAGTATTACCTGCTCTGATGTCATCAGCCAGTTCCTGAACAAAATTCTGGAGTCTGGCAGCAGAAGTCATATTGTCCTGGTAGACAGGTCGCTTTTCTGTAGTCGGATTCATAAAACCCTCCTTTTCGATTTCACGATTAAAACAATACATCAAATCGAAAAGTTGTGCAAGTTTTCACCGCTACAAGACATCATGCATTAACTACATATTTTGTATCGTTTTATTAACCAACATAATATTGGGTAATCTTAAATATTCTCTGCAGACTTAAAAAACCTGCTGTATGGAAAAGACCCAAAGGGAGACACTGCAAAGGAAGGGCGACAAGGGCAAAGGGGCCTGCCCGGAAAGGGGAAATATGCTGAAGTGGCTACAACGACCATCCCAGAGCCAGCCACCGGCGCCAGACGCTGCGCTACCGGAGGGTTGGTTTGCGCCACAATCCGCAGAACGGTTGCTGGCGAAGCCGTTACGTCAGTCCTGTTTGCACCAGTTACGGCAACTGACCCCGCTGCCAGATACCCTGTTTGATAGCTGGATCCTCACGGCGATTCATCGCTTCGCCGCGTTGGTACAACTGCTGCCCGCCTCACAAAGTCATCACCATTCCACTCCCGGTGGGTTGCTGGATCATTCGCTGGAAGTTGCCTGCAATGCCATCCGGTTGCGCCAGGGTTATCTGCTGCCACCGGAAGCGGGTGCGGAAGAACAGGCCCGGCAGGCCAGCGCATGGACGGTCGCGGTGGTCTGCGCGGCATTACTGCACGATACGGGAAAAATCGCCGTGGATATGGAGATTCATCAACGTGATGGCACCCGCTGGCATCCGTGGCAGGGTAATCTGGCACAGCCTTATCGCTGGCAGTACCAGAGCCACGGTCGCGACTATCATCTGCATCCGGCGGCTAGCGCAATGCTGATTAATCAGTTGATACCCTCGCCATTACTGGACTGGCTGGCCGGATATCCCACGGTTTTTGCGTCCCTGATTTATCAGATAACCGGACACTACGAACGGGCTGGCGCGCTGGCGGAACTGGTACAGCAGGCCGATAAAGCCTCTGTCGCCCGATACCTCGGCGGCGATATCAAAACTGCGCTGGCACAAAAGCCCTCTTCCTTTCCCCAGCAGCTTCTTACAGCCTTACGGTCGCTGGTACAGAACGAGTACCGGCTCAATAATCCCGAATGCGGATCAGATGGCTGGTTGACGGAGGATGCGCTGTGGCTTATCAGCAAAACCACCGCCGACCGGGTTCGCGCCTGGCTGCTCCAGCATGGCGTAGCCAGCGTACCGGAAAATAATAACCGCCTGTTTGACGAACTGCTGGCATATCAGCTTATCGTTGCCAATGAGGATAAAGCGATCTGGCGCTGCATTATCCGATCAGATAAGGGCTGGTCGCCCGTTGAACCGCTGACGCTGCTGCGCCTGACGCCGTCTGCAATATGGGAACCAGGCGAACAACGTCCCGCCTGTTTTGTCGGTGATGTGACGCAGGTAAGCGAAGCTGAACCCGTCCCTGAACTTAGCGCTCCCACTCAACCGCTGCCGGAGATAGCAGACGACCCGAGGCTTGGTGACAATAATAATTTCCTGCAGTGGCTGAAGAACCACACCAGTTCTTCAGCCACGGTGAATACCCGGAACGGCAAGGTACATGTGGTGGAAAACCATCTTTTTTTGATTTCGCCGGGGATCTTTAAAACATACGCAGCAGAAACCACAGGCGATAGCGGCGACGGCTGGAAACTGGCACAGCGAATGTTTCAGGAGTCAGGGCTGGCCCTGCGCTGTAATGATGACAGTTTTATCTGGTCCTGCGAGGTTCGGGTTCCACAAAAGAAAAGTAGTCAGTTGAAAGGGTTTCTGATAAAAGATCCGAAGCAGGTGTTGGGGGAGAAAGTGCCGGTGAATAATCCGTGGCTGAAGTTGCTGCGCGAATAGCAATTTATATCAAAATACTCTCTTCCACCGAGCCACAGCGAATGGGCTGTAATACCTAAAGAGCCGCATGATATTCAATAATTGATTTCAATTCTTCAGGCGAAAAAGGCGGATTACGCCGATGCAACATGGCGTGGCAATTAGGGCAGACGGGAATAAGATCTTTTTTGGGATCCAGAGAGTAATTATCTTTGATGTCTGATAGCGGAATCAGGTGGTGTATATGGATAAAACCTTTTGCTATCTCACCATACACCCTCATCATATCAATGCCGCATACTTTGCACAGGCAACCATGCCAGGCTAATGCGGCCTGCCGGGCCTTACGGTCGCGTTCATAGCGGTTAACCGTTACCTGCGTAGCGGCACCTTCAGTAAATACGCTCTGCGGTGGCAGTTCATCAGGAAAAATACTGATGGCGGGCTGCTCGTTACCCAAATTTTTCTCAACGATCTGAAACCCTTGATCGGTAAGCAACTTGACACATTTCGACTTGATACCACCGCTAAAATCTTCAGGGGAAAACTCAACGCCTATCATATTTGAAGCAGCAATACCGACTATAGCTTTCGGTGGATAACTGCGCCCTTCAAAGACCACATCATACAGCCGGGACTCGCTGAACTGGTGGCGTACACCTTCATCATAGGCGCGCATAGCCGCAATAATGCATTCCCTGGAAAGCTGGTCTGGCAGTTTCTTCTTCATTTACAACTCATCATCCCTGAAACGACATATGCTAACTCTTTATTTTATAGCATATTAATTTATCCGGTGATAATCAGCACTCTTCAATCTCGCAGTACCGGGATACGGGCATCAGTGCAGCGGCAGAGTAACGTAGCGGCAGAGAAACCGCGCCTCATGCTGATTGTCCAGCCGTATCTGAAAGATATCGTGTATATCCTGCGCAGATGCATCCTCACGCCACGCCAGAAGGCCCTGCTGGTTCATACGGATAATAATCTGATCGGGCGTTTCGCCCTGATTCAATGCTTCAACTACCTGTTGCAGGGGAAGCGGTAGCGTCTGAGCAGGCCACATCACTTCAACGCTTACGAGCTGGCGGTGTGTCCGGGGTAACATCGGTAGTTTCCTCCATGGCTAGAATTTCGCGGTTAATTAGCCATGAAATAGGGGCATTTTTTGCGGTTACAAGGTTTGCCGAGAGACCTCATTTAAAGGTCGATATATCTCAGGTAGTGAGGTCTCTTCCCAGGCAAATCCAGATAGTCTGCACCAAGCGTCTGAGGATATGTCGATAAAAAGCTTTTTTTTAAACATATAGCCAAAACATGTTTATGCCATCGACACGTTGCGGCGATATGTCGATAAAACACGATTTTTTAAACATGATGCCGTGACATGCTTATAGCATCGACATATGATGTCTATATGTCGATGAAATCGGTTTTTATAAACATATGAACTGGAATCCCGAAGCCCCTTACAATGATCTGCCAAAACTGCCGCCTGATCTGCAGCAGATAGAAACACGCAATGTACTAAAAGCGTGTATAAATGCGCGCGCGGCAATTGCAGAGCTGAAAACGGCGGGTGAGTTGATCCCCGATCAAGGATTGTTGATTAACATTCTCCCGATGCTGGAAGCGAAAGATTCCTCACGCATTGAGAATATCGTAACGACCAGCGATCAGCTCTTTCAGTATGCTGATCGTGCAGACGGAGCAGATCCAGCAACCAAAGAAGCATTGCGCTATCGTACGGCGCTTTATGATGGTTATACCCATCTTGAGACCTATCCACTTTGCACAAACACCGCAATCGCTATCTGTACCAAATTACGCGCAGTTCAGACCGATATAAGAAAAACACCGGGCACGATACTGCGCGATCAGAATAACAGCGTGGTGTATACACCCCCGGTGGGTGAAGATACTATCCGTAACTTATTGACGAACTGGGAGCAGTTCATACATGGCGATGATGATTTAGATCCATTGGTGAAAATGGCTATTGCACACTATCAATTTGAGTGCATCCACCCTTTTCCGGACGGGAATGGACGAACAGGTCGTATCCTGAATATTCTTTACCTGATTCAAAATGAATTACTTTCACTGCCTATCCTGTACCTGTCCCGCTTTATTCTGGAGAGACGTAGTGATTACTACATGCTCTTGCGTAGGGTAACAGAAGAAGGAGACTGGGAATCGTGGATATTATTTATGCTGGAGGCCGTAGAAAACACGTCCCGATGGACGACTGACAAGATTGCGGTTGTTCGGGCATTGATGGCAGAAACGACCGAGTATGTACGTGAGAAGCTACCAAAAATTTATACCTATGAACTCATCCAAGTGCTCTATGCGCAACCGTATTGCCGGATCGATAACCTTGTTGAACGAGGTATCGCTAAACGCCAGACGGCATCAGCGTATCTCAAACAGTTAGTCGAGATAGGCGTGCTGGAAGAAATGAGCGTTGGTCGCGACAAGCTGTATATCAATACCAGGTTGGTGCAGGAATTGAATCAGTAAAGCTTATTGGTTCCACAGTTCACCACTCCTGGTCCCAGCTATCAGACGATTTATGTTCGCCCCTACGGCTTACGGCCTGAAGCTTAAGGTCCAGAGCGGCAAGCAGCTTAAAGAGCGTACCTATGCAGGTCCCCTCAGGATGATTCTCAAACTCTGAAACCGTTGATTGTTTCATTCCTATACTTTCTGCAGTTTCGCGTTGAGTCAGCTTACGTTGCTTGCGAGCATTCCTCACTGCCTGAGCCAGAATTTTGGGTGAAGTTACGTTCATTTTATCCCCCATGACAGATATTCTGAGCATATCCGCTTTAGGGGATATTTTAAATCTATCCTCTATGGAGGATAAAAAATCTAATCCTTGATAGGTGGTAACATTTTTCTTTTGCACAATTTCACTGTCGTACCCACATCTCGCTGAATCAACGCAAAAGACATCGTTAATAGCACTGTGCAGAAAACTGTGATTGACCGCTAGATCCCCTATCGACATGCTCCGGCAATATGATGATAAAATTCATTTTTTAAAATTATGAATGGGATGAAGGAAACGACTTAATAGAAAATAAGTCAGTATTTCTTAGAAGAGGAATTTGTTTCTCACTCATAGCAGATTCTATCTGTCTGTCTTCTTTAGACCGCTTTATGCCAGTTATAGTCATTCTAACCCTGAGAGTTACACTTCTAAGTGATTCAGAGTGTGTGCTTACTGGTTACGAATATTGTGCCAGAATCATGTCACTTGATGATGTTACTTGTCTCAAAAAGTCAGTATTTCATGGCGTTCAACATAAAGTTAAATCTCAATTTACTAAAACATTCTACATTTAAACGTTGACAAAAGTTACAGGTCATAAAGATTCCAAAATGCTTATGTGTTACTATTATACAACGATTTAGGATTTAACACTTACATTGAAATAATGGACTCCAAATGCATCAAATCAAAGAACACTTTCCGAACATAAAGTTTAACATAGCGTCTTCAATCTATTTAATAGGAGTAATTATAGTTACCTTGAATTTCTCCTTCTTTAATAAAGATAGTTTTTTTTCAATCCTTAGCATATTGATATCTATAACTTTCCTTTTTTGCGCTTATCAAAATAAAAAAATGGAAGTTAATAAATTAGTTGGAAACGGCATAATAAAATGGATTTCCACTGTGTGTGTTTTTTCACTTTGCTTATGGTACTCAAAACATAGACTTAACTTTGACTATGATATTGAAGTAGAATATTTAAACTACTCAGTTTATGGCTATGCTTTCGCTATAGCAATTCCTCTATGTTTATTCATTTATGGATTGTGTATATTCATATATATGTATATAGGAAGAGTTACAGCCTACCAATCTTTCTATGCAGCTATCATAGCCATACCTCTTTGCTATCTGCTTAAAAACTATATACACGGCCAACATGGCATTAACTTCGTTCTTACCATGGGGTTAATCCTAATATTACCTTATGGCTTTATGATGTTGTTAAAAAACATCAATAACGCCAATAACAATATCTTTATTATTTTCAAAGAGATGCCCTTTGATATAAAGAAAATGAAATCATTATTAAGTATGTGGTTTAAAAAGGCTCTGACAACCACGAATAACTATATGAAAATCACAGATTTATTATCTATAGCTTCAGCATTGATATATATCGGTTCATTTTCAATTGGAATCATACCTGAACATCAGAGATCATTTCTTTTACTTGATGCTTTCTATAGAACAGACTGCAATGATAAAAAAGATTCATTTTTATATCTCCGTAAATCAAAGAATGAGTGTTATAGAATAACAACTAAGGGACTTGAAGTTAAAAAAATGGAGTCATTTCACTCTTCACATTGAATAAATTAATCTTAGCCATTTTTTTACTGAGTAAAATGCAGACTAGTTATCAATTAGTCTGCATCATTAATAAAGAAATAGTTAGTGCGCAAGGTAGGCTTTGGCAGTAATGCCTCAATCAGATCTAAATTATATTGTTCGAGAACATACGTAACAAAATCGAGGACAGGACCAAATTTTTCTTAAATATAAATTACGCAATATTCAATACCCCTTTCAGAATTTGCAGAAAAGTCTGTCGATTGCCTGATGCAACCAATCTGAAATGACTGACTTCTGATTGCTCGAGATATCTCGATATATAGTAAAACGTCCGAACTTCCACTCCCCACTCATGCAGCTCGTCACACTTTTCAGTTAATTGTCTTAAGTATACGTAACTAACATCGAGTTAATTACCCTCCAAAAATAAATACTCCTGCATTGGGTATGACACACAACAGCGGTTCTCCTACTCCCCCGACTCCACCTCATCCTGCGCCGCCATCAGAACCAACTCTGACTTTGAAATCAGCAGATCTTTCGGCTTCCCTCCTCTCAACCTGCGATTAGCCGAGCCAAACCAGATTGCTAGCCCCCACGGGGTCTTACGTTCTTTGAACAGCGAGAGAATTAGCCTGACAACCTTGAGGGGCCGCATTTTCTCATCCAGAACATAATCCGGGTACAAATCCTCACCATCGACCTTCAGCGAGAATATCTTCCCGGCGGCTTTCCAGCCTTTCGGGCCAGCATCAGGATCGGCGGAACGAAAGCCCGCTTTTGCGGATAATTCAGACGCCGTCAGCCATTCCGAGTCAGCCAGTATTCTGGCTTTCAGTTCCTCTAGCTGCCGGTCATTGCGCTCCTGGAAACTCATATGGTCGAGTGCGCCTCCCGGCGACTTTTTGAAGCCATACGGCACAACATGCCTGAACCGGTTTGCATCCAGATAATCCGCCCACCACTGCATCATCTCCCGACGTTCTTCGAGATGCTGCGCCTTGTGGATATACGCCGCCCGCACGCGCTTGCGCTCCTGATGGCTCATCTGGCGCTCTACCGCGTCGCTTGACCACAGGCCCGACTCCACCAGCGCGCTACAGGCCATAGTGCGAAAACCGTGACCGCAGACGTCTTTCTGGGTGTCGTAGCCCATCACCCGCAGCGCTTTGTTGATGGTGTTTTCGCTCATCGGTTTGCGGTAGTTATGATCGCCGGGGAATACCAGTTCAGTTCCCGGTCGGCAATGCTGCCGCACCTCGTGCAGCAGTTCGATGGCCTGACGTGACAATGGGACCAAGTGTGGGGAGTGCATCTTCGCCCCACGCGCTGAATATTTAACGCCGGGGATCGGCTCACGCTCGGCGGGGATTGTCCACATGGCGTTACGCAGATCAATCTCATCCCAGCGGGCAAAGCGCAGTTCGCTGGAACGGATAAACAGCAGCAGAGCCAGTTTTACCGCCAGTTGAGTCAGTTGACGGCCTTTGTAATCGTCGATTCTTTCCAGGAAATCAGGGATAAGATTCAGATCCAGCGCCGGGTGGTGACGAACTTTGGGCGTAGAGACCGCGCCGGTTAAATCCGATGCGGGGTTATGATCGATAATGCCGTTCTGGACGGCGTAGCGCATCACGCAGGCAGTGCGCTGCTGAAGCCGGGAAGCAACATCCAGCTTGCCCGCTTTCTCCACCTCTTTGATGTGTACCAGCAGGTCTTTAACCTTCATTTTGGTGATGTCACAGCTGCCGTTCGTGGGGAACACATAAAGCTCGAAATAACGCAGCACCCGCTTCTTATGTTCCGACGACCAGTTCACGTTACTGGTGACCCATTCGCGTGCCACAGACTCAAACGTATGTTCTGGCGTTATAGCAAGGCGTTCAGCCTTTCGGTGTGCGCTCGGATCGATGCCGGAAATCAGCAGTAATTGGGCCTCTTCACGCATACGTCTTGCCTGTGCAAGCGTCAAAAGCGGATAAGGGCCTAAAGCGAGCTTTTTCTCTTTGTTTACAAAGCGGTACTTGATGTACCAGCGTTTTGAACCGTTAGGGTTAACCAGCAGGTAAAGTCCATGCGAGTCACTGAGCTTATACGGCTTGCCACAAGGCTTGGCGTGGACTATAGCGCGATCTGTTAGTGCCATTTGGGGGCCTCACTATTATCGAACTACGTCTAAGCCCCCAATTTGGCCCCCAAATCGCGTGGATGTCAATGGATGAAAAACGACCAACACGGAAAGACCACAAAACAAATATGGTTATTGACGAAAAATAAATTATCTTTGAATTACAGATGGATATGGACGAATCTGGACGAAAATGGACACAAAAAAAGCCACCCTTAGGTAGCTAATTATTGCATCACTTGGTGCCGAAGGCCGGACTCGAACCGGCACGTATTTCTACGGTTGATTTTGAATCAACTGCGTCTACCGATTTCGCCACTTCGGCACTGAAGGGGATGCGGAAACGTTGTGGATTATACCTGTCGCGCGCCGCCATGCAAGCGACGACGCGCTAAACCCGCGCTAAGTGCCCAAAAAACCAGCGTCCTTCGTCACTCCAGCTCAGACACCGCCAGTCGAATCACCCCTGCCGCCTTCTGCTCCGGCAGCGCCAGCACCTTCGCCCACATCTCCTGCACCATATTGCAGGAGAGCTTCTCTTTGCCCGCCGCCTTCTCCGGCATCTGCAGCAGCTGGATGTCCTCGCCGTACTTATCGGCAAGCGCCTTCATAATCGGCCGCACGTCCTCGACAGCCGCCTCGCGTTCGGCGGGGGTCACGGTGTGGCGTTTTTTGCCGTAGGCCGCGCGCATCATGTCGGCGTCGGCCTGCATGCGCCGCGCCATCAGGTCTTTATCCAGCATGCGCATCGGGTTCACGCCGCCCTTCACCGTCGGGTAGAGGAAGCGGAAGCAGGCGTCGTCGCTCACCTTCTGGATGGCGGCGGTCTGCTCCATGTTGATGGTCATGTAATTCACCACGTTGGCGTCCGGGGCGTTTTGCAGGCGCGACATCTGCAGATGCAGGATCTGCGGCTGGATGGTGTCGATAATCTGCTGCTCCGGCTCGCCCGCTTTTTGCAGGGCGGCCATCTGGTCGAGGATGCGCTGATGCAGCGCGGGCTCCTGCTCCTTAATCACCTGCCAGGCGGGCATCGCGTTAAGGGCGTTATCCTTCTGCCGTTCCGGGGCGCGCTGCCTGTCGAAAAACACCCAGAACGCCACGGCGGCAGCCGCAATGACGACAATCACAATACGGGTCCACGTTTTATTCATCTCGCATCCTTATCCTTTCGCTATGCCGGTTTACACCGGCACGCCGCTGTGGAAGCGAAACTCGTGGTCCGGTGTCGAGATAAGTGTGGCTTCAATTTCGCCAAAAAGCTGTATGCGCGGTGAGATATCGTCGTCGCTCACCTGCCGGGCCAGCGTCAGGTAGTCCTGATAGTGGCGCGCTTCCGAGCGCAGCAGCGAGAGATAGAACTTCTGCAGGTCGTCGTCGAGGAACGGGGCCAGCGCGGCGAAGCGTTCGCAGGAGCGGGCTTCGATGTAGGCGCCGCAGATGAGCTTGTCGATCAGCGTCAGCGGCTCGTGGGTGCGTACTTCCTTCAGCATCCCTTTGGCGTAGCGGCTGGCGGTGATTTTGACGTACGGAATGTCGCGGGCCAGCATCGCCTCGCGCACCTGCCAGAAGTGATGCAGCTCCTCTTTGATCAGCAGCACCATGCTGTCGATAAGCGCCTGGCCCCACGGGTCGTCGGTTTTGGGCATCACGCTTTTGCCAATCTTCTTGTGCAGGGCGATGAAGTCCGGCTCCGGGCCGTCGCGGAAGGTGAACTGTTCGTAGGGCTTGAGCCAGTCGAGCAGCGCGTCGGCACCGCTTTCGTCGGCGACGTATTTACGCACCAGCAGCAGCGCGGTCTGGGCGGCCTTGAGCTCGCACACCATGTGGTCGGTGAGCAGCAGCGGCAGGTTCGCCGGGTCGCGGGCTTTATCAATCCATGCTTGCGGGGTCGGGCACTGGAGGAAGTTGAGTACGGGGGCGAGTATCTGCGGGTAATCCATGGTTCTGCCTTGAAAAAGCGGTGGCGCGCGCCACCGCCTGAATCACTTAGTGACGCACGCCGTCGTCGTCTTCGTCGACGTAATCTTCGTCGTCGCCTTCTTCGCCGTCTTCACCGTTCGGATCTTCGAAGTAGGTTCCCCAGCCGTCGTATTCCACGTCAAACTTCTCGGCCAGGTTCATCAGCTGTTCTACCTGCGCGTCGATCAGCTCCGCCTTCAGCGCGCCTTCACTCAGGATGTCGCAGCAGATGACGGTGTCGCCCTCTTCCACTTCCAGCTCTTCCGGCTCGGTCACTTCGTAACCCAGCTTGAAGGCTTCCACGGCCATTTTTTCCAGCGCGTCGAAATCATCCGCAGAGAAATGGTGCTCGATGGTGTACAGCGCGTCCGGATCGCTACCGTCTTCCAGCAGCTCTTCAATAATCAGACGCGTCTCTTCGCGTTGCTCTTCCAGTAATTCCGGGTTTGCCATGGCTCAATCCTCTTTAAAGTGCGGCAGATACTTCTATTTTCACACACGGACGGGTTTGCCTCCACCTTTGTTGGAAAGATTTGTGAAACGGGGTTGCAAATGAATAATTACACATATAAAGTGAATTTTAATTCAATAAGTGGCGCTCGCCATGTGAGGATAAAATGTCCGATTTATACAAGAAACACTTTCTGAAATTACTCGACTTTACCCCTGCACAGTTCACTTCTCTGCTGACCCTTGCCGCACAGCTCAAAGCCGATAAGAAAAAGGGCAAGGAAGTACAAAAGCTTACCGGTAAAAACATCGCGCTCATCTTCGAAAAAGACTCGACCCGTACCCGTTGCTCTTTCGAAGTTGCCGCATTTGACCAGGGCGCGCGCGTCACCTATTTAGGGCCGAGCGGCAGCCAGATTGGGCATAAAGAGTCAATTAAGGATACTGCGCGCGTGCTCGGGCGGATGTACGACGGCATTCAGTATCGCGGCCACGGCCAGGAAGTGGTCGAGACGCTGGCGCAGTACGCGGGCGTGCCGGTGTGGAACGGGCTGACCAACGAGTTCCACCCGACGCAGCTGCTGGCGGATCTGCTGACCATGCAGGAGCACCTGCCGGGCAAGGCGTTTAACGAGATGACGCTGGTCTACGCGGGCGATGCGCGCAACAACATGGGCAACTCGATGCTGGAAGCGGCGGCGCTGACCGGGCTGGATCTGCGCCTGGTGGCTCCGAAGGCCTGCTGGCCGGAAGAGAGCCTGGTGGCGGAGTGCAGCGCGCTGGCGGAGAAGCACGGCGGGAAAATCACGCTGACGGAAGACGTGGCGGCGGGCGTGAAGGGCGCGGACTTCATCTATACCGACGTCTGGGTGTCGATGGGCGAAGCCAAAGAGAAGTGGGCGGAGCGGATTGCGCTGCTGCGCGGGTATCAGGTGAACGCGCAGATGATGGCGCTTACCGGCAACCCGAACGTGAAGTTCCTGCACTGTCTGCCGGCGTTCCATGACGACCAGACCACGCTCGGCAAGCAGATGGCGAAGGAGTTCGATCTGCACGGCGGGATGGAGGTGACGGACGAGGTGTTTGAGTCGGCGGCGAGCATCGTGTTTGACCAGGCGGAAAACCGGATGCATACGATTAAGGCAGTGATGGTGGCGACGCTTGGGGAGTGATTGACTCCTCTGCGGTCTGGTGCCCTCACCCCGGCCCTCTCCCACAGGGAGAGGGAGAAAACACTAAAAATGACAACAGCGTTATCGTCAGGCAGAAAAATTCATTTTACTGACGCTTTCTCAGATACGCATTAACCATAATAGGTATTTATCTTTTTATTAACCATTATTTACTGAGTAGATAATGGTTAATATCAGGTCATTATCAATTACAAAACACCTTATATTATCGGCGTAATATTTCCTTATTGCTGCATTTCATTAATAAGGATTGTTTATGTCATGGAATAAACATGAAGCTGTGTCATACGCCCGTAGCCACGCACTAACCCATACTGGACACTATTGCGCTCGAGCAATCGCCGCCGCCATTCGAGCCGGAGGGCTTAAAATCGAAGGGGCAAACGCTAAGGATTTCTGGCGTTCTCTTGAAAAAGCAGGGTTCACAAAAGTCTATGGCACCCCCATAGAGGGGGATATCGCGGTGATTGATGCCTTGCCCGGCCCGAATCAGTACGGGCATGTCTGTATTTATGATGGCGCTGGAACCTGGTATTCAGATTTTAAACAGAGAACACTGTACCCGGGGCCAACCTATCGCCAACTCCAGCCAGCCGTAACCTTATACAGGCATTATTAATATGAATAAGCTCATCTTAATTGTGTTATTCAGCACAGCCGCATTGGGGGCCGAAGATTTTCAGATACCGATGCAGCGCGCCCTTGAATTCAATCGCTGGTACGTCAAACAGGTGAACAACGATCGTTATCCCATCCAAGAGGGAAATGAAATCGATAAGTTCGTTACGGCCAGCACCATGAAAAAATTACGTCATGCAGACGATCCCCGTTATGCCGACGCTGAATTTTACGAGGCTGATTTTTTTATGAAATCGCAGTATATCGGCGAGGACTGGGCTGAGAATGTGGCTATTGATTCGTATGTTTCAGACCCGGTCTGTGTAAACGTGAATATCACGTTTGGCAAAAAGACCCAGCACACAGTCATTGATTGCATGGTTAAAGAAGATGGGGTCTGGAAAATCCAGTCTGTTGCCGCCCGGGATAACAATTGATGCCCCCCGCTAACAATAATGTAGCCGCCTTTGTTGCCGGGTGGCACTGCGCTTACCCGGCCTACACAACCCGTAGGCCCGTGCAAGCGTAGCGCCGCCGGGCAAATCAGGCAGCCCCTCTCCCACGGGCAGAGGGAGAACATCGGCGCCATTTCATTGATTTTTCACCCCGAAAAAGGTACGTTTTCGCCTTAATTCCAGCGTGGACATGCCAGCATTATGCCGATTATTCAGTCTGTTGAACGTGCGTTGCAGATCCTCGACCTGTTCAACGAGCAGGCCACCGAGCTTAAGATCACCGACATCAGCAAACTGATGGGGCTGAGCAAGAGTACCCTACACTCGCTGCTGAAAACCCTCCAGCTTCACGGCTATATCGATCAGAACCCGGAGAACGGTAAGTATCGCCTCGGCATGAAGCTGGTCGAGCGAGGTCATTTTGTCGTGGGCTCCATCGATATTCGGCAGAAGGCAAAAGGCTGGCTGACGGAGCTGTCCCAGCGGACCGGGCAGACCACCCATCTGGGGATCCTGGACGGGCGTGAAGGGGTCTATATTGAGAAAATTGAAGGCAAGCTGGCCGCCATCGCCTATTCGCGCATTGGCCGCCGCCTGCCGGTTCACGCCACCGCAATCGGCAAGGTGCTAATTGCCTGGCTGGGCGAGGCCGAGTTGAACGCCCTGCTGGAGGGCTATCAGTACACCACCTTTACGCCCGCGACCCTCGCCTCTCGCGAAGCCTTAGTGGCCGCCCTGGCGCAGACCCGCGAGCAAGGCTACGCCCTGGACAGCGAAGAGAACGAGCAGGGCGTGCGCTGCGTGGCGGTGCCGGTGTGGAACCATGAGTCCCGCGTGATTGCCGCCCTGAGCCTGTCGACGCTGACCTCCCGCGTGGACGATGCGGAGCTGGCTAATTTCCGCGAGCAGCTTCAGCAGGCCGGGCTCCAGCTGTCACGCGCGCTGGGCTACCCGGCCTGAGCCGTTAGGCCGGCTCGTAGGTGAAATAGTCGAAGTCCGCGTGGCAGCCGTCGCCGCTGATGTCCTCGCAGTGCAGCCCCACAAACGCGCCGGTGAAGAAGCCGCGCCCGCCGATGTAGTCGTCCGACAGCTTCCACGCCTCATACGTCACCGGCACGGCGTGCCACGTCTCGCCGTCGAACGAGTAGCTGTAGCGGTAGACCAGCGTATCCACGTCCACCCGCAGCCAGACGCTCTCCGCGCTCTCCGGCACCGGAATGGGCTGCTCGTGCAGCGGCCATGACGGTACGTTGTGGTCGAGCTGGATAACCTTAATCGTTCTGCCCTGCCCCTCCTCGTAGTCCACAAAGCAGTAGCTCCAGTTTTTGCTGTTGTAGTAGCAGGTCAGCCCCGCGCTCTGCTGGAAGTGGACCGGCGAAAACTGCATCCGCGTTTCTGAACGGAAGGCGAAGTGCTGCCAGCGGCGCGCCACGGTCGACTGGGTAAAGGTCGAGTTGAGCGAGTCGTTGCCGTAGAGCCGTAAATAGCCCGGGCGCGCGGTGAGTGAGCCGAGAGTGTCGTCGAACGGGATGCGCAGGGTTTGCAGTTCCGGGTCGAGCGAACTGGCGTCGAAATCGTCCCGCCAGGTCGTCTGAACGGTAGCGGGCTGCTCGGCCATCTGCGGGCCGGGCACGGTCAGCTGCGCGTGCTTGCCGCCTTCCACGTACGGCCAGCCGTCGCGCCATTCAATGCGGGCGATGCCGGTCTCGCGCCCAAGCGGGCAGTAGCCGCGTCCGCCGGAGGCCAGCAGCGGCACGCCGGGCAGGCGCAGCGGGCGGCTGGTGAGGTAGGCCATGTACCACTCTCCGGTGTGGGTCTGCAGCAGCGAGCCGTGGCCGCTCTTCTGCAGCGGGTTCTCCGGCAGGTGCCAGCTGGTCATCATCGTCACGTCCGGGTGCAGCTCGTACGGCCCGTCGATATTTTTTGAACGCAGCACCACGACGGCGTGCTCGTAGCTGGTGCCGCCCTCGGCGACCATCAGGTAATACCATCCCGCGTGGTGGTACAGGTGCGCGCCTTCGGTGTAGCAGAGCGGCGTGCCGGTAAACAGGGTTTTGCGCTCGCGCGAGAGCGTGCCGGTCAGCGGATCAAACTCCTGCATCACGATGGTGTTGTGTGGGTTGCTGTGGTGGCGCGGCCCCCACGGGCGGTAGATATAGTATTTGCGGCCATCGTCGTCGTGGAACAGGGACGGGTCAAACCCGCCGTTGCCCATCGGGATCGGCTCGCTCCACGGTCCCTCAATGGAGGGCGCGGTGACAAGGAAGTTGCGGCCGTTTTTCCACGGCGAGTCGACAATCTTCACGTCGGTGTAAAGCAGCCAGAATTTACCGTCGGCATAGCTCAGGCACGGCGCCCAGATGCCGCCGGAGTCCGGGTTGCCCTTCATGTCCAGCATCGACACGCGGTCCAGCGGGGTGCTGACCAGCGACCAGTTTTTCAGGTCGCGGGAGTGGTAGATGCGCACGCCCGGGAACCACTCGAAGGTCGAGGTGGCGATGTAGTAGTCCTCGCCCTGGCGGCACAGGGACGGGTCCGGGTTGAAGCCGGTCAGAATTGGGTTATTGATTTCCATATTGCCTCCGGTTAATGGGATGCGGCTGTCGCTGCGTCGGGAATGGCCTCGCCCTGCGCCGCGCGGTGTTTGATCAGCTGCTGGCTGATGGCCTCCACGCGGGCGTCGGTGAGCTTGTAGAACGACAGCATGATGAACATGCCCGCGTAGAGCACCACCGGCACCACGCAGAAAAGAATTTTGATGGTGGTGAGCACCTCGACCGGCTGCACGCTGCTGCTGGCGGAGTAGTTGACGTACGCCAGGATCCAGCCCACCACCGCCCCGCCAATCGCCAGGCCAATCTTCAGGCTGAACAGGTAGGTGGAGAACACCAGCCCGTCGAGGCGGCGACCGCTGCGGCTCTCCTCGTAGTCCACTACGTCAGAGGCCATCAGCCACTGCAGCGGCGTGGTGGTGTTGAAGACGAACAGGAACAGAATGTTGAGGGCAAAAATCAGCGCGATGTGCTCGGCCGGGGTGACGAAAATCAGCAGACTAATCAGAGAGTAGGCGACGATGATCCACTTGAAGGCGGTGACGCGGTCGAAGCGGCCCAGCAGGCGGGAAGAGCAGAGCGAGCCGAACATGGTGGCGAGGCTGCCGTAGAGTAAGAACTGGGTCGCCATCTCCGGGTGATCCATCACGTATTTCACGAAGTAGAGCGTCGCCCCGCCGCGCACCACGTTGGAGCAGGTCGCCATCATCTTGAACGCGCACATGATCCGCCATTGTCCGTTGCCGAGCAGCAGCTTAAGATCTTTCGCCACCGACGAGCCCGGCTGAACCTCAAAGGTGTAGCGCTCTTTAGTCGTGAAGAAGCAGACGTAGAGCAGCACCACGCCGCTCAGCCCCAGCACGCACATGGCGCCGAAGTAGCCCACCTGCTCGTCCCCTTTGCCGATGATGCTCACCAGCGGCAGCGCGATGCCGCTGATGGCGAGCGAGCCCGCCGCAGCCAGGAAGAAGCGCCAGGACTGCAGGGCGTGACGCTCTTTCGGGTCGGCGGTGATGACGCCGGGCATGGCGCAGTAGGGCACGTTAACGAAGGTGTAGACCAGAGTCAGGAGAATGTAGGTCACGCAGGCGTAGATGATTTTGCCCTGCGCGGAGAAATCCGGCGTGTAGAAGGTCAGCACGCAGACGATGCCAAACGGGATGGCACCCCACAGCAGGAACGGGCGGAACTGGCCGTGCCGCGTGCGGGTGCGGTCTACCAGCAGTCCCATCAGCGGGTCGGTGACGGCGTCGAGCACGCGGGAGACCAAAAACAGCGTGCCCATAATGCCCGCCGACAGGCCGAAGACGTCGGTGTAGAAGTAGGCCAGCAGGAACATCGTGGCCTGCCAGACGAAGCCGCAGGCGGTGTCACCCAGCCCGTAGCCAATTTTGTCTTTCATGGTTAATTGCGTCATCAGAATTACACCCTTATGTAGTGTGCTGAATTACAACATCGTGTTAATGGAGTGTAATGAGCTGTTCAATTAACCAGCAATGGTCATATCTTATTTCTGAATTACGTTATTTTGCTTTTGTGACGCCGACGATATATCTCAACCTATTGTTTATATTATTAAATAACAGAAACAGAAAAGCCGTCCGCGGAATATTTCCCGCAGACGGTTTTATCTCTGAAAATAATTAAATGCCGAGCGATTTTTTACCGGCGTTAATTACCTCAATGATTTTATCGGTGTCATAAATACAGCCTTTCCAGGTGCCGCCGCTCACCGACTGCAGTGCAGCCCACAGCCGGGTATCGTCCGGCAAAAAGTCGTGGGCGTGCAGCTCCGGGTGCGTCTGCCGCCGCGCCAGCTCGCGCGCGCCCTCTTCCGGCGTCAGCGGGTTGTCCGCGGTGCCGATAAAGTTCACGCAGCCCGTTAACGTCAGCCGGTCGACGGCTATCTCTATAATGTCATTATCGCGCAGCTTGCCAATCGGCCCGCCCGCCAGCGCCTCCGGCGACACGTGGCCGAAGCAGGCGCCCGTCGACACGCCCGAGAAGCGCGCATCGGTGATTAACGACACCGTCTTGCCCCACGAAATATGCTTCAGCGCGGAGGTGAGCTGATAGGTCTCTTCCATGCCGGTGCCGGACGGCCCGCCGCCGATGACCACCATGATATCGCCCTGCGCAATTTCTTCCCGCTTAATGGCCTTGATTGCCTGCGCTTCCGAGACAAACACCCTCGCCCGGCCGGTGTGGCGGTAAACGCCATCTTCACCGACGACCGACGAGTCGATCGCCGTGGCCTTGATCACCGAGCCTTCCGGCGCGATGTTGCCCGTCGGGAAGCAAACCGTCGAGGTCAGCCCTTTCGCTTTTGCCTTCTCCGGCGGCAGGATCACGTCATCCGGATCCACGCCGTCCTGCTCGCGCAGGCACTGGCGGAAGCGCTTGCGGCGCTCGGACGCCTGCCACCAGTCGAGGTTCTCGCCCACCGTCTGGCCGGTGACGGTCATGGCGTCCAGGTGCAGCAGACCGAGATCGCGCAGGTGGAGCATTACCTCCGGCACGCCGCCCGCAAGGAAGGCGCGAACGGTCGGGTGATAGTCCGGGCCGTTGGGCAGCACGCTCACCAGGCGCGGCACTTTACGGTTGACGCGCGTCCAGTGCTCAACGTCCGGGATCGTGCAGCCCGCCGCGTGGGCGATGGCCGGAATGTGTAGCAGTAAGTTGGTGGAGCCGCCGAACGCCGCGTGGATCACCATCGCGTTTTCGATGGCTTTGTCGGTGAGGATATCGCGCGTGGTGATGCCGCGGTTATCCAGCTCGTTGACCGCGCGCGCCGACTGGCGGGCGATCTCCAGCCACACCGCCTGCCCGGACGGCGCCAGCGCGGAATGCGGCAGCGCCAGGCCCAGCGCCTCCGCGACCACCTGCGAGGTGCCCGCCGTGCCGAGGAACTGACACCCGCCGCCCGGCGAGGCGCAGGCGCGACAGCCCAGCTCGGCGGCCTCCTGCAGGGAGAGTTCGTGATTGGCGAAGCGCGCGCCGATGGTCTGCACCTTGCCCGCGTCTTCCCCCACGGTCGGCGGCAGCGTCGCCCCGCCCGGCACCAGAATGGTCGGCAGGTCGTGCATTGCGGCCAGGGCAATCATGGTGGCGGGCAGCCCTTTATCGCAGGTCGCCACGCCTATTACCGCCCGGCGCGTCGGCAGGGAACGGATCAGGCGGCGAAACACGATCGCCGCGTCGTTGCGGTACGGCAGGGAGTCGAACATGCCGTGCGTGCCCTGAGAACGGCCGTCGCAGGGATCGCTGACGAAGGCCGCAAACGGGATCCCGCCGCTGCGGGTGATCTCCTTCGCCGCCGCCTGCATCTGCATGCCGATCTCCCAGTGGCCGGTGTGGTAGCCCAGCGCGACCGGGCGTCCGTCCCCGGCGCGGATGCCGCCCTGGGTGCCGATGATCAGCACCTCTTTGCCGGTCAGCCTGTTGGCGTCCCAGCCCATCCCGGCGTTCTGCGTCATGCCGAACAGATTGCCGCTGGGGGATTCCATCAGCATCTGCGGGGTCAGCGGCAGCGCGCCCTGCGGCCCCGCCGCGTGGGTGATGACGGCATAAAACGCCTCGTCCTGCGGGGTGAAAATCTTCTCGATGGTCATGGTTATCGTCCGGCTCAGCAGAGCTTGAGCTGTTGTAACAGGGTTTTCAGCTGCGCCTTGCGCGGCTCGTCCAGCGGCGAGGCTGGCGGCAGGACGTGCGTAGAAATCGGACGACCGCAGAGCACGATCGCCTCTTTAATCACGTTCACAAACGGCGTATCCAACTGATACATCTGCGGTATTTGCAGTAAGGTCTGATGATACTCAGCCGCTTTCGCCACGTCTTTATCCCGCCAGGCTTTCAGAAGATTCACCGAAACCTGCGGGGCAAAGTTGCCGCTCGCCGAGATCGCCCCGTCGCCGCCGAGCAGCAGGGTATTAAACAGATGATCGTCGTAGCCGCAGAGCACCGTGAAGTGCGGATGGGCGCCTTTGACGGTATGGATCATGCTGCGCAGGTGGGCGACGGAGTCGATGGTGTCTTTGATACCGATAATATTGTTGCGCGAGTCGGCGAGGGTTTTCACCAGCGCCGGGGTCAGATCCTGCCCGGTCAGCGCCGGGAAGTTATAGAGCATCACCGGCAGCGTGACGCTGTCGGCCACCTGCTCGAAATAGCGGATCAGGTTCGCTTCCGACACTTTCCAGTAGTAGGGGTTAATCACCACGATGCCGTCCGCGCCCGCCTGCTGCGCGTGCTGGCTCAGTTCAATGGTTTCCCGGGCGTTGGTGCCGCCGGTGCCGATCAGGACCGGCACGCGACGATCGACGTGATCGATAGCAAAGCGGGCAATTGCTTTACGCTCTTCGGCGCCGAGCTGGGAGAACTCGCCGCCGCTGCCCAGGAAGAACAGGCCGTCAACGCCTGCTTTGATGAGATCGTCGATCAGCGCGGCGGTGCCCGTCTTATCGAGCTGGCCGTCGGCGGTAAAAATGGTGGAGACAGGGGGAATGATTCCCGTAAACAACGCGGACTGCGGCATGAGATCTCCTTGCTGAATCATTTTGTTCTACATTATAGAACAGCGTTCATTAAATTAACGATCATACTATGACGCAGGAAAAGCGCAGGTAAATGAGAGATGCAGAGGGAGTGCGGGAAGTTTAAGCTGGATCACATATTGCGTGGGTGCGGTCTGGTGCCCTCACCCCGGCCCTCTCCCACGGGGAGAGGGTTAGGGTGAGGGGTCAGGGTTACTCCACCAGCATTTTAACAACCACTTTCCTGACCTTCGCAGGCGCGCCCACCGCGCACAGCGGCTTGTGCACCTCACCCGGCCAGAACACCACAAAATCCCCTTCGCTAAGCATCACGGTTTTCTCCTGCTCGCCTTCCGGCAGGAACGCGATGTCTTTGTCCGCCAGCCAGTCGGTGTCGGGCGTACCGTGCGGCAGGGTGCTGAAGGTCATCCCCTCCTGGCCCTTCATGATTATCTGGATGTCCAGATAGCGCGCGTGGTACTCGGCGCGGCGCTCGGCGAACGGCTGGGTCATGTCTTCCGAGACCAGATAAAAGAGGCTGCTGCCGTTGATGTCGTGCTTGCCGAGCGGCGTGGCGTCGGTGACGTGGGCTTTAACGTGCTCGATGGCCTGACGCAGATCGTCAGGCAGCCAGGAGTGCAGATTGTGGATGTTGCCGATAATCATGTGAAATCCCTCTATGTAAAACAACGTTTCATTTTTATCTCTTATACGAGAGTTAAGGCTGCCATACCAGCGCTTTTTAGACGGGTTTTGCGCGAACGCATGTTTATCGGGAATGGTGTTAATTTGCTGTTAAGCCCTCGCAGGCATTTATGCAGTCATTATGCATATCTTCAGCTCTTCGTTATCACGCCCTTGCGCTAACTCATTGATCGCCAGGCCTTAACAACAAAACTCGCTACCGCTTCACATTTTATCACTTTGATAATTTGCTATTAAATTCAATAAATATTTATTGATTTTCCTTAAGCCAAAAATAGTTAATTAGCAATAATGCATAGTCATTCCATAAAAACTATAAAAACAATTAAAATCAATATCTTAACAAAATATTTCAAAGCATTAAATTCTACAAAACACTAACAACTGAAAATAATGACAACGGATAGTGCTTAGCTATTCATCTCGCCAGAATAATCAATTAATCATTATCTGATGCGAATCATGCAAATGAAAACAAACCGCTTAATATCCATTTTCGCGTGAGCAACATCACAATAAGGATTATTTAACCGCCTAGTATGAATCACGAAATCAATTGAGCTTAGCCGCCATGCAATTAAATACATGACATGGCGCATGCCCTTTTTATTCTGAAAAACAGTTAAAGGAATAATTATGGAAAAGCATTACGTCGGTTCTGAAATTGGTCAATTGCGTAGCGTTATGCTGCACCGTCCTAATTTAAGTCTGAAACGTTTAACGCCATCAAACTGTCAGGAGCTGCTTTTCGATGACGTGCTCTCGGTTGAGCGGGCGGGTGAGGAGCATGACATCTTCGCCAACACGCTGCGCGAGCAGGGTGTGGAAGTCCTGCTGTTGACCGACCTTCTGACGCAATCCCTTGATATTGCAGAAGCGAAAGCCTGGCTGCTGGATACCCAAATCTCCGACTATCGCCTCGGCCCAACCTTTGCCGGCGACGTGCGCGGCTGGCTGGCAGATATGCCGCACCGGGAACTGGCGCGCAGGCTGAGCGGCGGATTAACCTACGGCGAAATTCCGGCGGCGATTAAAAATATGGTAGTGGATACCCACACGGCGAATGATTTTATTATGAAGCCGCTGCCGAACCATTTATTTACCCGCGATACCTCATGCTGGATTTATAACGGCGTCTCCATTAACCCGATGGCCAAACCGGCCCGTCAGCGCGAAACCAATAACCTGCGGGCAATATATCGCTGGCACCCGGCGTTTGCCGACGGCGATTTTATTAAGTATTTCGGCGACGAGAATATTAATTACGACCACGCCACCTTAGAAGGCGGCGATGTATTAGTCATTGGCCGCGGCGCGGTACTGATCGGCATGTCCGAGCGCACGACGCCGCAGGGCGTGGAGTTCCTCGCCAACAGCCTGTTCAAACACCGTCAGGCCGAGCGCGTGATCGCCGTTGAGCTGCCCAAACACCGCTCCTGCATGCACCTCGACACCGTCATGACCCACATAGACGTGGATACCTTCTCCGTCTACCCGGAAGTGGTGCGCAAGGACGCCCAGTGCTGGACGCTCACCCCGGACGGACGCGGCGGCCTGCTGCGCACTCAGGAAACCGACCTGCTGCACGCCATCGAGAAAGCGCTCGGCATTAGCCAGGTGCGCCTGATCACCACCGGCGGCGACGCCTTTGAAGCCGAACGCGAGCAGTGGAACGATGCCAACAACGTGCTGACTATCCGCCCGGGCGTGGTGATCGGCTACGAGCGCAACGTCTGGACCAACGAGAAGTACGACAAAGCGGGCATCACCGTGCTGCCCATCCCTGGCGACGAGCTCGGACGCGGCCGCGGCGGCGCGCGCTGCATGAGCTGCCCGCTGGAACGCGACGGAATTTAAAGGAGCCATCATGGAACGAAAACCCACTCTGGTTGTTGCGCTGGGCGGCAACGCGCTGCTCAAGCGCGGCGAGCCGCTGGAAGCGGATATCCAGCGCCAGAACATCGAGCAGGCCGCGCGCACCATCGCCGGATTAACGGAACAGTGGCGCGTGGTGCTGGTGCACGGCAACGGACCGCAGGTCGGGCTGCTGGCGCTGCAGAACAGCGCCTACGACAAAGTCACGCCCTACCCGCTGGACGTTCTCGGAGCCGAAAGCCAGGGAATGATCGGCTACATGCTCCAGCAGGCGCTGAAAAACAGCCTGCCGCAGCGCGAGGTGAGCGTCCTGCTCACGCAGGTGGAAGTGGACGCCGCCGACCCTGCCTTCAGCAACCCCACCAAGTACATCGGCCCGGTGTACAGCGAAGCCCAGGCAAAAATGCTGGCCGCGGAAAAAGGCTGGGTATTTAAGGCCGACGGCAGCTACTTCCGCCGCGTGGTGCCGTCACCGCAGCCGAAGCGCATCGTCGAGAGCGACGCCATCACGGCGCTGATCCAGCGCGATCACCTGGTGATCTGCAACGGCGGCGGCGGCGTGCCGGTGGTGGAAAGCGCCAACGGCTATCGCGGCATTGAGGCGGTGATCGACAAAGACCTCTCCGCCGCCCTGCTGGCACGCCAGATCGAGGCCGACGCCCTGCTGATCCTGACCGATGCCGACGCGGTGTACCTCGACTGGGGCAAGCCGACCCAGCGCCCGCTGGCGCAGGTGACGCCGGAACTGCTCAGAGGCATGCAGTTCGACGCCGGATCGATGGGGCCGAAAGTGGCCGCCTGCCGCGAGTTCGTCGAGGCCTGCAACGGTATTGCCGGGATCGGCGCGCTGGGCGACGGCGCGGAGATCCTCGCGGGCGAGAAAGGCACGTTGATTCGCAACTGAGTCGTTTTCCCCTCACCCTAACCCTCTCCCTAAGGGAGAGGGGGACGATTACACCCTCTCCCCGTGGGAGAGGGCCGGGGTGAGGGCATCAAACAGCAAATTTTAAAAAGGATTTACCCATGACCATCAATCTGAAAAACCGCAACTTCCTGAAACTGCTGGACTACACCCCGGCGGAGATCCAGTACCTGATCGACCTCGCCATCGAGCTGAAAGCGGCCAAAAAAGCCGGACATGAAAAGCAAACCCTGGTCGGGAAAAACATCGCCCTGATCTTTGAAAAAACCTCCACCCGCACCCGCTGCGCCTTCGAAGTGGGCGCGTTCGACCAGGGTGCGCAGGTCACCTACCTCGGTCCAAGCGGATCGCAGATCGGCCATAAAGAGTCGATGAAGGACACCGCCCGCGTGCTGGGCCGCATGTATGACGGTATCGAATACCGCGGCTACGGCCAGGCCATCGTTGAGGAGCTGGGCGAGTACGCGGGCGTACCGGTGTGGAACGGCCTGACCGACGAGTTTCACCCAACGCAGATCCTCGCCGACCTGATGACCATGCTGGAGCACGCGCCGGGCAAAACCCTGCCGGAGCTGAGCTTTGCCTATCTCGGCGACGCGCGCAACAACATGGGTAACTCGCTGATGGTCGGCGCGGCCAAGATGGGGATGGATATTCGCCTCGTCGCGCCGAAATCCTTCTGGCCGGAAGCCGGGCTGGTTGAGCAGTGCCGCGCCATCGCCAAAGAGACGGGCGCGCGCATAACCCTCACCGACGACGTGGAAGAAGGCGTGCGGGGGACCGATTTCCTCTACACCGACGTGTGGGTCTCCATGGGCGAGCCGAAGGAAGCCTGGGCCGAGCGCGTCAGCCTGATGAAGCCGTATCAAATCAACGCGGACGTGATGAAGGCCACAGGCAACCCGAACGTCAAGTTTATGCACTGCCTGCCGGCGTTCCACAACGAACACACCAAAGTGGGCCGCGAGATCGAGATGGCCTACGGCCTGAAGGGGCTGGAGGTGACGGAAGAGGTCTTCGAATCGCCGAACTCCATCGTCTTCGACGAAGCAGAGAACCGCATGCACACCATTAAAGCGGTCATGGTGGCGACACTCGGCGACTAATCACCGCCCGGCGCGCCGCGGGGTGCGCCGGGTTTAAGGAGAACATCATGGGCAAGTTTAAGTTTCCCTCCGCTTACACCATTCTCTTTTTTCTGATTGCCGTTGTGGCCGTGCTGACGTGGATTGTCCCGGCCGGTCAATACCAGATGGCGATGAACGAAACCCTCGGTAAAGAAGTCCCGATTGCCGGAACGTACGCGCACGTGGCGGCACATCCGCAGGGACTGGTTTCCGTCCTGATGGCGCCCATCGCCGGGCTGTACGATCCGGTCTCCGGCCAGGCCGGGGCGATCGACGTCGCGCTGTTTATCCTGATCATCGGCGGTTTTCTCGGGATCGTCACCAAAACCGGGGCGATTGATGCGGGGATCGAACGCGTCACTACGCGACTACGCGGGCGCGAGGAGTGGATGATCCCGATCCTGATGGCGCTGTTTGCCGCGGGCGGCACGATTTACGGCATGGCCGAAGAGTCGCTGCCGTTCTACACCCTGCTGGTGCCGGTGATGCTGGCCGCCCGGTTCGATCCGGTTGTCGCCGCCTCTACCGTGCTGCTCGGGGCGGGGATCGGCACGCTTGGCTCTACCATTAACCCGTTTGCCACGGTGATCGCCGCCAACGCCGCCGGGATCCCCTTCACTAACGGTATCGCCCTGCGCGTGGCGCTGCTGGTCATCGGCTGGATCATCTGCGTGGCGTGGGTGATGCGTTACGCCCGTAAGGTGCGACAGGATCCGTCGCTGTCGATCGTTGCGGATAAGCAGGAAGAGAACCGCGCCCATTTTCTCGGCGACAAGGGCGAACAGTCGCTGGAATTCACCCTGGTGCGCAAAATCATCCTGGTGATTTTCGCCCTCGCCTTCGCGGTGATGATCTACGGCGTGGCGGTGCTGGGCTGGTGGATGGCAGAGATCTCAGCGGTGTTTCTCGCCAGCGCGATCATCGTCGGCCTGATTGCCCGCATGAGCGAAGAGGAGCTGACGTCGACGTTTATCAACGGCGCGCGAGATTTGCTGGGCGTCGCGCTGATTATCGGCATCGCGCGCGGTATCGTAGTCATCATGGATAAGGGCATGATTACCCACACCATTTTGCACAGCGCGGAAGGGCTGGTCAGCGGGTTGTCCACGGTAGCGTTTATCAACGTGATATACTGGCTGGAGGTCGTGCTGTCGTTTCTTGTGCCTTCTTCATCCGGCCTGGCCGTTCTGACGATGCCGATCATGGCGCCGCTTGCCGATTTCGCTAACGTCAACCGCGACCTGGTGGTGACGGCTTACCAGTCGGCCTCCGGCATCGTTAACCTCGTCACGCCCACTTCTGCCGTCGTGATGGGCGGGCTGGCTATCGCCCGCGTGCCCTACGTGCGTTATCTGAAATGGGTGGCGCCGCTGCTGGGCATTTTAACGGTGGTGATTATGGTGGCGTTAAGTCTGGGTGCCATGTTGTGATTTGCCGGATGGCGCTGCGCTTATCCGGCCTACGGATCGGTGCGGTGCCACCGGTTATTTCAGGAACTGATATGGGAACTATGATGGATTACGAAGAGTACTCTCCCAAAGAGCAACTACAGCTGACGGTCTGCCAGCGCCTGATCGCAGAAAAGAGCTATCTTTCTCAGGAGGAGATCCGCCGGGATTTGCAGGAGCGTGGTTTTGAAACCATCAGCCAGTCCACCGTTTCACGTCTGCTTAAATTGCTCGGCGTCATAAAAATTCGAAATGCCAAAGGGCTTAAGATTTATTCGCTGAATCCCCAGCTGCGCCCTGCCCCCGACGCCGCGCGTACCGTGTCCGAAATGGTGGTCAGCGTCGAGCACAATAGCGAGTTTATCCTTGTTCATACCGTTGCCGGATATGGCCGCGCGGTGGCGCGTATTCTGGATTATCACCAGCTACCGGAAATTTTAGGCGTGGTGGCCGGCAGCAGTATCGTCTGGGTCGCTCCCCGGGTCGTGAAGCGCACCGCACTGGTGCATAAGCAAATTAATTATTTACTCAGAACGCATTAATATTCATAAAGAACCGTTTGCATTGAGTAAAGCGTGCATTAAATCGCTTGATCCGAAAAGCGAGCTGCGTATAATGCCCGACAATTTGCCGGGAGGAAGCATGGTCAAGCGTGTACGACATAACGTCTTACCGCGTCTGAAATCAGACGCTGGCCTGCCGTTTTTCTTCCCGTTGCTAAACCTATTCCCAGAGCCCCTCATTTGAGGGGCTTTTTTTTGCCCGGCGTCAGGAGATAAACATGAATCCGCTTTATCAAAAACACATCATTTCCATAAACGACCTCAGCCGCGAAGAGCTGGAACTGGTTCTGGAAACCGCGGCAAAACTGAAGGCCAATCCTCAACCGGAGCTGCTGAAGCACAAGGTGATTGCGAGCTGCTTCTTCGAAGCCTCGACCCGCACCCGTCTCTCCTTTGAAACCTCCATGCACCGCCTGGGCGCGAGCGTGGTGGGCTTCTCGGACAGCAGCAACACGTCGCTGGGTAAAAAAGGCGAAACCCTGGCGGACACCATTTCAGTGATCAGCACCTACGTCGACGCGATTGTGATGCGTCACCCGCAGGAGGGCGCGGCGCGTCTGGCGACCGAGTTTTCCGGCGGCATTCCGGTGCTGAACGCCGGTGACGGTGCCAACCAGCACCCGACGCAGACCCTGCTGGATCTGTTCACCATTCAGGAGACGCAGGGCAAGCTCGAGAACCTGAACATCGCCATGGTCGGCGACCTGAAGTATGGCCGCACCGTCCACTCCCTGACCCAGGCGCTGGCGAAATTTAACGGCAACCGCTTCTTCTTCATCGCGCCGGACGCGCTGGCGATGCCGCAGTACATTCTCGACATGCTGGATGAGAAAGGCATTCAGTGGAGCCTGCACGCCAGCATCGAAGAGGTGATGAGCCACGTGGATATACTGTACATGACCCGCGTGCAGAAAGAGCGTCTGGATCCGTCCGAATACGCCAACGTGAAGGCACAGTTCGTGCTGCGCGCCAGCGACCTCGAGGGCGCACGCGACAACATGAAGGTCCTGCACCCGCTGCCGCGCATCGATGAGATCACCACAGACGTGGACAAAACGCCGCACGCCTGGTACTTCCAGCAGGCAGGAAACGGCATCTTCGCCCGCCAGGCGTTACTGGCACTGGTTCTGAATCGCGAATTAGCTCTGTAAGGGGAGACGACCATGACGCACGATAACAAACTCCAGGTTGAAGCCATCAAGCGTGGCACCGTGATTGACCACATCCCTGCGCAGGTGGGCTTTAAGCTGCTGACGCTGTTCAAACTGACCGAAACGGACCAGCGCATCACCATCGGCCTGAACCTGCCGTCCGGCGAGATGGGCCGCAAGGACCTGATTAAAATTGAGAACACGTTCCTGACCGACGAGCAGGTCAACCAGCTGTCGCTGTACGCGCCGGACGCCACCGTCAACCGCATCGACGAGTATGAAGTGGTCGGCAAATCCCGCCCGAGCCTGCCGGATCGCATCGAAAGCGTACTGGTCTGCCCGAACAGCAACTGCATCAGTCACGCTGAGCCGGTTTCTTCCAGCTTTGCAGTGAAAAAACGTGCCGATGACATCGCGCTCAAATGCAAATACTGCGAAAAAGAGTTTTCTCATTATGTGGTGCTGGCCAACTAATTGAGGTTGGTAATGAAATCCCGGCTGTTATAATGGCCGGGAACATTCTTAACGCTGTCATTCTGGAGAAAACATGAGCAAAGTACTCGCGACGGAAAATGCACCCGCGGCTATCGGCCCTTACGTTCAGGGTGTTGATCTGGGTAGCATGATCATCACTTCCGGGCAGATCCCGGTGAACCCAAAAACCGGCGCGGTGCCGGAAGACGTCGCGGCACAGGCGCGTCAGTCGCTGGAAAACGTGCAGGCTATCGTTGAATCTGCCGGTCTGAAAGTGGGCGATATCGTGAAAACCACCGTTTTCGTGAAGGATCTGAACGATTTCGCGACCGTTAACGCCACTTACGAAGCGTTCTTCACAGAGCACAACGCCACCTTCCCGGCGCGCTCCTGCGTGGAAGTGGCCCGTCTGCCAAAAGACGTGAAAATTGAAATCGAAGCGATTGCGGTACGTCGCTAATTCGCTTTGGCGATAAAAAAGGCAGCCCGGGCTGCCTTTTTTGTTGCTTGCTACTGATTCCTCGTCGCCCTGAGCAGCGTCTCCAGCGGATAGACCGCCGCAATCACCACCTCGTCCTGAACCTTCGCCGCGTTATCCAGCTCGCTCTGAATCGAGGCTATCTCTTTATCATCCAGCGTGCCCTGGCGCGCCACCAGATCCGTCAGCCTCAGGCCAATGGAGGCCAGCTTATCCACCTCCTGGATCACCGGCTTCATCGCCTTCAGCTGATAGCTGTTTTCGCTTAACGCCAGCGCGTCGCTGGTGTTGCTCTGCCAGCGGTTAAAGACGTGGCGCAGCGCGTTGGCGCTTTCCGCGTCTTCCGCATCGCTCACCAGGCGGTCCGCCCATTTGTTCATCTGGCGCACGGTGGCGCTTTCGGCGTTCAGCGCATCGGCGAAGCGGTTGAGCGGCTCGAACTGATGATAGTTTCCCGCCTGGAACTTCAGGTGCTGGCGGGTGTAATACTGCGCGGGCTCTACCGCCTGAGCGAGGATCTGCAGCGGCAGCGTGTCGGCATTACCGGCAAGGCGCGTGAACTGCACCTGCTGCTGGGTATGCTGCTGCAGCCCGACCGACACCGTCGACCAGCTGTCCATCGCCTGCAGGCGGGTGTACATGTTATCGACGTCGTTGACGTCCTGCGCGGACCACAGCCTCTCCGCCACCGCGAAGGTGCGCGGCCACAGGCGGATATCCAGCACCGGCGCCACCACGTTTTCCGCCCACAGCGCGGCTTCCCCGCCGAGCAGGTTGGCCTGGTTCGCCGCGTCCGGCACGACGGGCGGAATGCCTTTCGGCACCGCGTCCAGACGCGTGCCGCTGATTGGGTAACGCGTATTCCCCACCAGGAAATAGCCGGTGAGCTTGTCGTTATCGACGGAGACCACCGGGCGCGTCTCGCCCATCCACGTATCGACGGTGAAGGTCACCTGGCTGTCATCGCGCCATTCAATATCCTGCACCGCGCGGCGGGATTTCCCGGAAAAATCAATAAATCCGCGCCAGCCTGCGTCCCCTTTCACCAGCGTGAAGCTCCCCTCCACCGGCTTGCCCTTCAGGCGCGGCATGGAAAAGGCCCAGCTCTGGACGCTGTCGGTGTCTGCAATCACGTCCACGCCGTTCAGGCCCTGCGGGACAATTTCGTTGCGGTAGTGATAGGCGGTGGACTGGGGCTGGTCGAGATAGAAACCGGTGGAGAGAATGCCCTTGTAGCCGTTCTGCGCCACCTGCCCCAGCGCGTCCTGGCCCTGCCAGGACTGGATCAGAATGCTTTTCGGCAGGTCGGGATGGTAGATCTCGTCCCAGCCGACCATCTGCCGGTGATGCTTCTCAAGGATCGTCTCCAGTTTACGGTTGAAGTACGCCTGCAGCGCGTGGCTGTCCGCCAGCCTGTTGTCGCGCATGAAATTCTGGATCGCGGCGTTCGCTTTCCACTGGCTGTCGTCGACCTCGTCACCGCCGATATGCAGATACGGATCGGGGAAGATCGCCGCCAGTTCGCTGACCATCGCGTCGGCAAAAGCGTAAGTTGCGTCTTTTGTCGGATCCAGCACCGGCTTCAGCACGCCCCAGTGGCGCTCCATGGCGTACGGCCCCGGCGCGCTCATCAGCTCCGGGTAGGCCACGGCAATCGCCGAGGCGTGGCCCGGCATGTCGATCTCCGGCACCACGCGAATACCGCGCTCGGCGGCGTAACGCACCACCTCGCGCATCTGTTCAGGCGTGTAGTACAGCCCGTCGCTGGCAAGCTGCGTCAGCTTAGGGTAGCGCTTCGAGCTGAAGCGCCAGCCCTGGTCGTCGGTCAGGTGCCAGTGCAGGACGTTGAGCTTTGCCGCGGCCATGCCGTCGATCTGGCGCTTGATATCCGGCAGCGGAATAAAGTGGCGCGCCGAGTCGAGCAGCAGCCCGCGCCACGGGAAGCGCGGCGAATCTTCAATGGTGATCCACGGCAGAGAGGTGTTTTCCGCGCCGTTCTGCATCAGCTGGAGCAGCGTTTCCATGGCGCGCAGCGCGCCGAAGCGGGTGTTGGCGGAGATATCGACGCCGCTGGCGTCCACCGTCAGCCTGTAGCTTTCATCGCTGTCCGGCAGAGGCTGCGGCTTCACCTTTTTGGCAATCGCGATGCGGATGGTCGGTTTGTCTGGCTTTTCAGCCTGCGGCTGCAGCGTCCAGCCGGTTTGCAGGGCCATGCGCTGGCGCAGGCGGCTGACGGCGTCACCGAGATCGTCCCCGCTGACGCTAATGGATACGTTGTTGCTGAGCACCAGCGCGCCCTGGGTCGTCGGGCGTTCGACCTTGGCAGGCCAGGGCATCAAAGGGAGATCGCCTGCCGGGGCGGCAAACGCAGAGGCGCCGAGCATCAGCCCGGCGGTTAAGAGACTGTACCGTAACATGAATGTTCCTTATCTGACGGGCCAAATAAAGGCAAAACATTCTGTTAACATGCGCTCAATTTGTCGTCAAGCGAATGCGCCGACGGAGATCACAGGTTGTTGAATTTGGGAGGAAAGCCAGTCCCCTCTCCCCCAAGGGGCGAGGGTGAAAGGCGGCACCGAGCGGTCCCCTCTCCCTTCCAGGGAGAGGGTTAGGATGAGGGTATGTTTTTACTGCCATCCATACCGACGCGCATAGAATCCTTTCACCATCTGCGTCAGCACCATATAGCCCGCAAGGATTGCCACCAGCCACGGGAAGTAGCTCAGCGGCAGCGCCTGAAGCTGCAGGTAGCCTGCCAGCGGCGAGAACGGCAGCGCGATACCGAGCGCCATCACAATGCCCGTCATCACAATCAGCGGCCATGCGGCACGGCTCTGGATGAACGGAATGCGGCGGGTACGGATCATATGAACAATCAGCGTCTGCGACAGCAGACCTACCACAAACCAGCCGGACTGGAACAGCGTCTGGTGTTCCGGGGTGTTGGCGTGGAACACAAACCACATCAGGCAGAACGTCAGAATGTCGAAGATGGAGCTGATCGGCCCAAAGAACAGCATAAAGCGCCCGAGATCCGCCGGGTTCCAGTGCTGCGGCTTCTGGATCTGCTCGTCGTCGACGTTATCAAACGGGATCGCCACCTGAGACACGTCGTACATCAGATTCTGGATCAGCAGGTGCAGCGGCAGCATCGGCAGGAACGGCAGAAACGCGCTCGCCACCAGCACGCTGAAGACGTTACCGAAGTTGGAGCTGGCGGTCATTTTGATGTACTTGAGCATGTTGGCAAAGGTACGGCGACCTTCGATCACGCCCTCCTCCAGCACCATCAGGCTCTTTTCCAGCAGGATGATATCCGCCGCTTCGCGGGCGATGTCCACCGCGCCATCGACGGAGATACCGATGTCCGCCGCACGCAGCGCGGGCGCGTCGTTGATGCCGTCGCCCATAAAGCCCACCACGTGTCCTTCGCGCTTAAGCAGGGTGACGATGCGCTCTTTGTGCATCGGCGTCAGTCGGGCAAACAGCGTGGTACGATGGGCAAGCTTCGCCAGCTCGTCATCAGAGAGATGTTCAATATCGCTCCCCACGACCACGTCGCCCGCGTCCAGCCCCACTTCATGGCACACTTTAGCCGCCACCAGCTCGCTGTCGCCGGTGAGAATTTTGACGGTAATACCGCTCGCCTTCAGCGCCTTCAGCGCCGGCGCGGTGGTCTCTTTCGGCGGATCGAGGAAGGCGATGTAGCCCTCGAGGATCAGATCGGATTCATCGATACGCTGATAGTCACCCTCGCGCGCGGGCAGGAACTTGCTCGCGACCGCCACCACGCGCAGCCCCTGACGGTTCAGGTTGTCGGTGACGCGCCTGATGCGGCGCAGCATGGTGTCGTCCAGCGGCACGATGTCGCCGTTATAGCGCACCTGCGTCGACACGTTGAGGATCTCCTGCAGCGCCCCTTTGCAGATCAGCTGATGCACGTCCGTCTGCTCGCTCACCACCACCGACATGCGGCGGCGCTCGAAGTCGAACGGGATCTCATCCACCTTCTGCCAGCGGCCGGAGAGCGTGCGGGCGGATTCCTCGTCCACCCCTTCCAGCACCGCGACGTCGAGCAGGTTTTTCAGCCCGGTCTGGTAATGGCTGTTCAGCCACGCGCTGTGCAGGACGCGCTCGCTGGTTTTGCCGGAGATATCGGTGTGGTTCTCCAGCACGATTTTGTCCTGCGTCAGGGTGCCGGTTTTATCGGTGCAGAGGATGTCCATCGCGCCAAAGTTCTGGATGGCGTCGAGGTGTTTAACGATCACTTTCTGTTTAGAGAGCTTCACCGCCCCGCGCGCCAGCGTGGAGGTGACAATCATCGGCAGCATTTCCGGCGTCAGGCCAACGGCCACGGAGAGCGCAAACAGGGCCGCTTCCCACCAGTCGCCTTTGGTGTAGCCGTTGATCAGCAGCACGATCGGCGTCATCACCATCATAAAGCGGATCAGCAGCATGCTGACGCGGCCAATCCCTTTCTGGAAGGCGTTTGGCTCGCTCTCCTGCTCGCTGACGCGCCCGGCAAGCTGTCCAAACCAGGTGTTGCCCCCGGTGGCGGTGACAATCGCCTGCGCGGTGCCGCTAACCACCGTGGTGCCCATAAAGCACAGGGTGTCACACTCGAGCGGGTTCATCTGCTGCGGGTCGCGGCTGCGCGCTACCTTTTCAACGGGCAGGGATTCCCCGGTCAGCGAGGCCTGCGCCACGAACAAATCGCGCGCCTGGATGATGCGTAAATCCGCCGGGATCATGTCCCCCGCGGCCAGCTTCACCAGATCGCCCGGCACCAGCTGGTCGATAGGCAGCTCCACCCAGGCGTTTTCGCCGAGATCGTTAATCACGCGCGAGACGGTCGCGGTGTTGCTGACCATCGCCTTCAGGGCGTCCGCCGCTTTGGTGGAGCGGGCCTCCTGAATAAAGTTCAGCAGCGTGGAGATACCCACCATCAGGGCAATCACCCCTGCGGCAAACAGATCTTCCGTCGCGTAGGAGATGAGGCCGAGCACGGTCAGCAGCAGATTGAACGGGTTGCGGTAGCAGAGCCACAGGTGCACCCACCACGGAGACGGCTTTTGCGCCGGGATCTGGTTATCGCCGTGTACGGCGCGGATTTTTTCCACTTCGGCCGCGTTGAGCCCTTCCGGGTGTCCGCCGAACGCGCGCCAGACTTCGTTTTCATCCATCGCCGCCACGTTCAGGCAGCGTTCGGTCAGGGAGGCGGGGATCGCGGCGCCCGCCATGTTTTTGGCGTTTGGCAGCGGGTCGCGCTGAACAAGACGGTGTGGCAGGTGGCGGCTCAGCAGGGCCTGCAGCTGCCGGGTGATATTTTTAAACATAGTCATTCCTCCGCATCCGCCGGGGCGGATGCAGCAATTCCTTCAGGCGTGGCGAAGCCGTACCTGAGAGGCACTTAATTTTTTAAGCAGGAACGTTTAAGACGTTGCTGCCTCACGCCGGTGAGACAGCAAAAGCTGGCTTACCGGAAAGAACGCATTCTCCCGTTCAGGAGAGGTGTGGGATCGGGATCCATGAAGCCTCCGGTAAGTAAAAAAAACAGGGTGTTGCCGCGCAGTCCAGGGATTTAGGCATACCCTTTATGACGATTCGGGCGGTATTATACCCCCCTGCAAATAAACCAAACGTAAACCAGACTTTGCCCATAGCGAAATCGCGCTATAGCATTAGGCTCAATTCACTACATCGTCGTTGTTACAGGGAATACAACATGCAGAACCGCCTTACGATTAAAGACATCGCGCGTTTAAGCGGCGTGGGGAAATCGACCGTCTCACGCGTGCTGAACAACGAAAGCGGCGTCAGCGAACGCACCCGCGAGCGCGTTGAGGCGGTCATGAATCAGCACGGGTTTTCCCCTTCCCGCTCCGCGCGCGCCATGCGCGGGCAGAGTGACAAAGTGGTCGCCATCATTGTCTCGCGTCTGGACTCTCTGTCTGAAAATCTCGCCGTGCAGACCATGCTGCCCGCCTTCTACGAGCAGGGGTATGATCCGATCATGATGGAGAGTCAGTTTTCTGTGCAGCTGGTTGAAGAGCACCTGGGCATGCTCCAGCGGCGCAACATTGACGGTGTGGTGCTGTTCGGTTTTACCGGCATTAAGGACGAGATGCTAAAACCCTGGCAGCCTTCGCTGGTGCTGCTGGCGCGCGATGCCCACGGGTTTGCCTCCGTCTGCTACGACGACGAGGGCGCGATTATCACCCTGATGCAGCGCCTGTTTGACGAAGGCCATCGCCACATCAGCTTCCTCGGCGTCCCGCACGCGGACGTCACCACCGGCAAGCGTCGGCATGAGGCCTACCTGGCTTTTTGCAAAAAGCACAATCTCTCCGCCGTGGCCTCCCTGCCGGGGCTGGGCATGAAGCAGGGCTACGAGCAGGTCGCCAGCGTTCTGACGCCGCAGACCACGGCGCTGGTGTGTGCCACGGATACCCTGGCGCTGGGTGCGAGCAAATATCTGCAGGAGCAGCGCATCGATAACCTGCAGGTGGCGAGCGTCGGCAGCACGCCGCTGATGAAGTTCCTGCACCCGGAAATTATCACCGTCGATCCGGGCTACGCCGAGTCCGGCAGGCAGGCCGCCGCGCAGCTGATCGAGCAGATAAACGGGCGTTCAGAGCCCCGTCAGATCGTCATTCCCGCTCACCTTTCGTAACCCCTCTAAAACAGATTATTGTGATCTTCGCCTGATTTAGGGAACGTTCCCATTTTCGCCGTCACGCTGAAGGAGTAGGCTTGCGCTCAGGTCATTACACCCCTCACCATCTGTCATGAGGTTTCATGATGAGTAAAGTTAAACAAGCAGATATCGATCGGTTGATCGTCCTGGTCGGTGGCCGCGAAAACATCGCTACCGTCAGCCATTGCATTACCCGCCTGCGCTTCGTGCTGAACGATCCGGCCAAAGCCAACCCGAAGGCCATTGAAGAACTTTCCATGGTCAAAGGCTGCTTCACCAACGCCGGGCAGTTCCAGGTCGTTATTGGTACCGAAGTGGGCGATTACTATCAGGCTCTGCTGGCGACAACCGGGCACTCCTCCGCCGATAAAGAGCAGGCGAAGAAGGCCGCGCGCCAGAATATGAAGTGGCACGAGCAGCTGATTTCCCACTTCGCGGAAATTTTCTTCCCGCTGCTGCCGGCGCTGATCAGCGGGGGCTTAATCTTAGGCTTCCGTAACGTCATCGGCGATGTACCGATGAGCGACGGCAAAACCCTGGCGCAGATGTATCCGGCGCTGAAAACCGTTTACGATTTCCTGTGGCTGATTGGCGAGGCGATCTTCTTCTATCTGCCGGTCGGGATTTGCTGGTCCGCGGTGCGCAAGATGGGCGGCACGCCGATTCTCGGTATCGTGCTGGGCGTCACGCTGGTCTCTCCACAGTTAATGAATGCTTACTTACTTGGTCAGCAGGTGCCTGAGGTGTGGAACTTCGGCCTGTTTACTATCGCCAAAGTGGGCTATCAGGCGCAGGTCATTCCGGCCCTGCTGGCGGGTCTGGCGCTGGGCTTTATTGAAACGCGCCTGAAGCGCATCGTGCCGGATTACCTCTATCTGGTGGTGGTGCCGGTCTGCTCGCTGATCCTGGCGGTGTTCCTGGCGCACGCCTTTATCGGTCCGTTTGGCCGCATGATCGGCGACGGCGTGGCCTTCGCGGTGCGTCACCTGATGACCGGCAGCTTCGCGCCGATTGGAGCCGCACTGTTTGGCTTCCTGTACGCCCCGCTGGTGATCACCGGCGTGCACCAGACCACGCTGGCCATTGATATGCAGATGATCCAGAGCCTCGGCGGCACGCCGGTCTGGCCGATTATCGCCCTGTCTAACATTGCACAGGCGTCGGCGGTTACCGGCATCATCATCGTCAGCCGCAAGCACAACGAGCGTGAGATCTCCGTTCCGGCGGCCATCTCTGCCTACCTCGGCGTCACCGAACCGGCGATGTACGGTATCAACCTGAAGTACCGCTTCCCGATGCTCTGCGCGATGATCGGTTCCGGTCTGGCGGGCCTGGTGTGCGGTCTGAACGGAGTGATGGCGAACGGGATTGGCGTCGGCGGCCTGCCGGGCATTCTCTCCATCCAGCCCGCTTACTGGCAGGTGTTTGCCCTGGCGATGGCCATCGCGATTATCGTCCCAATGGCGCTCACCACCGTGGTTTACCAGCGTAAGTTCCGTCAGGGCTCGCTGCAGATTGTTTAACTTCTTCTTTCGGGGCGCAGTTGCGCCCCTTCGCATTTGCAGGAACGCATTATGAATACCCTTCCTCACTGGTGGCAGAACGGCGTCATCTATCAGATTTACCCAAAGAGTTTCCAGGACACCACCGGCAGCGGCACCGGCGATCTGCGCGGCGTGACGAAGCGTCTGGACTACCTGAAAACCCTCGGCATCGACGCCATCTGGCTGACGCCGTTTTATATCTCCCCGCAGGTGGATAACGGCTACGACGTGGCGAATTACACCGCCATCGACCCGGCCTACGGCACGCTGGATGATTTCGACGAGCTGGTTGCCCGGGCGCACGAGCGCGGCATCCGCATCGTGCTGGACATGGTGTTTAACCACACCTCCACGCAGCACGCCTGGTTCCGCGAGTCGCTGAACAAAGCGAGTCCGTACCGCCAGTTCTACATCTGGCGCGACGGCACGCCGGAGCAGCTTCCCAACAACTGGCGCTCCAAGTTTGGCGGCAACGCCTGGCGCTGGCACGCCGAGAGCGAGCAGTACTATCTGCACCTGTTCGCCCCGGAGCAGGCGGACCTCAACTGGGAAAACCCTGAAGTGCGCGCCGAGCTGAAAAAGGTGTGCGAGTTCTGGGCCGATCGCGGCGTGGACGGCTTGCGTCTCGACGTGATTAACCTGATTTCAAAAGATCAGGATTTCCCGGACGACAACACCGGAGACGGCCGCCGCTTCTATACCGACGGGCCGCGCGTTCACGAATATCTGCAGGAGATGAGCCGGGACGTCTTCACCCCGCGCAACCTGATGACGGTGGGCGAGATGTCCTCGACCTCGCTGGAGAACTGCCAGCAGTACGCCTCGCTCGACGGCAGCGAGCTGTCGATGACCTTTAACTTCCATCACCTGAAGGTGGACTACCCCGGCGGCGAAAAGTGGACGAAGGCAAAGCCGGACTTCGTGGCGCTGAAAACCCTCTTCCGCCACTGGCAGCAGGGCATGCACAACAGGGCCTGGAACGCGCTGTTCTGGTGTAACCACGATCAGCCGCGCATCGTGTCGCGCTTTGGTGACGAAGGAGAATACCGCGTACTGGCCGCGAAGATGCTCGGCATGGTGCTGCACGGCATGCAGGGCACGCCGTATATCTACCAGGGCGAAGAGCTGGGGATGACCAACCCGCACTTCAGCCGCATCACCGATTACCGCGACGTGGAGAGCCTGAACATGTTCGCCGAACTGCGCGCCAACGGCCGCGAGCCGGATGAATTACTGGCGATTCTGGCGAGTAAGTCCCGTGATAACGGACGAACCCCAATGCAGTGGGACGCGTCGCACAATGCGGGCTTTACCGAGGGCGAGCCGTGGATTGGCGTCTGCGATAACTACGAGACGGTGAACGCCCGCGCCGCGCTCGACGACCCGGATTCGGTGTTCTACACCTACCAGTCGCTGATCGGCCTGCGTAAAACCTTGCCTGTGCTGACGTGGGGAGATTATGAGGATCTCCTGCCGGAGCATCCTTACCTCTGGTGTTACCGTCGTCAGTGGCAGGGGCAGACGCTGATGGTAGCGGCGAACCTGAGTCCTAGGCCGCAGGAATGGCAGACAGAGGCTCTCAGCGATAAGTCGCAGGCGCTGATGAGTAACTACCCGGCACCGCAAACGACGTCACTCCGTCCGTTTGAAGCCGTCTGGTGGTTGCAGGAGTAACTTTCCCTGCCGGGTGCGGCTCAGCACCCGGCTTACTTTACTGTTTTTGTTGAATAATTAATCAGATTTTTCTCGCGCGCCTTTACAATCGCTGAAGCGCCCGTCGTTTGTACTCTCGTCTTTTTACTTTGTTCTGCATCAAATAAATCGCAAACATGTTTGATGCAAATCACTATATGTAGCACTTAAAATGCACGCCAACCCAACATCTTGTATTTATCGTCTACTATTCCAACAACAAGACGGCGCTTACGCTGGCCGGAATTGTGGATAACACGAGCTGGGAACGCGGGAAGTCTTTGGCCCGGCGGGGAATACGCCCGGTTATTACTTCTCCACCTCTGTGGATAACCTGTTTTCAAAAAATGGAGTGATCATGACACCGCATGTGATGAAACGTGATGGCTGTAAAGTGCCGTTTAAATCAGAGCGCATCCAGGAAGCCATTCTGCGTGCAGCTAAAGCAGCGGGAGTCGATGACGCAGATTACTGCGCCACCGTCGCAGAAGTCGTTAGCAGCCAGATGAACGAACGCAGCCAGGTCGATATCAACGAGATCCAGACCGCGGTTGAGAACCAGCTGATGGCGGGGCCTTACAAGCAGCTGGCGCGTGCCTACATTGAGTACCGTCACGATCGTGACGTGCAGCGTGAGAAGCGCGGTCGTCTGAACCAGGAGATCCGTGGCCTGGTGGAGCAGACCAACTCCGCCCTGCTCAATGAAAACGCCAACAAAGACAGTAAAGTGATCCCGACCCAGCGCGACCTGCTGGCCGGTATCGTCGCCAAACACTATGCCCGTCAGCACCTGCTGCCGCGCGACGTGGTGTCGGCGCACGAGCGCGGTGAAATTCACTACCACGATCTCGACTATTCGCCGTTCTTCCCGATGTTCAACTGCATGCTGATCGACCTGAAAGGCATGCTGACCCACGGTTTTAAAATGGGTAACGCCGAGATTGAACCGCCTAAATCAATCTCCACGGCCACTGCCGTCACCGCGCAGATTATCGCCCAGGTCGCCAGCCATATTTATGGCGGCACCACGATTAACCGCATTGATGAAGTGCTGGCCCCGTTCGTGACGGCAAGCTTCAACAAGCATCGTAAAACGGCCGAAGAGTGGCAGATCCCGGACGCCGACGGCTACGCGCACTCCCGCACCGAGAAAGAGTGCTACGACGCCTTCCAGTCGCTGGAGTATGAAGTGAACACGCTGCATACCGCCAACGGCCAGACGCCGTTTGTGACCTTCGGGTTTGGTCTGGGCACCAGCTGGGAATCGCGCCTGATCCAGCAGTCCATCCTGCGCAACCGCATTTCCGGCCTCGGCAAGAACCGCAAAACGGCGGTGTTCCCGAAACTGGTATTCGCTATCCGCGACGGCCTGAACCACAAGTTTGGCGATCCGAACTACGACATCAAACAGCTGGCGCTGGAGTGCGCGAGCAAGCGCATGTACCCGGACATCCTGAACTACGATCAGGTCGTGAAAGTGACCGGTTCGTTTAAAACGCCAATGGGCTGCCGCAGCTTCCTCGGCGTGTACGAAGATGAAAACGGCGAGCAGATCCACGACGGGCGCAACAACCTGGGCGTTATAAGCCTGAACCTGCCGCGCATCGCGCTGGAGGCGAAAGGCAATGAAGCGGAATTCTGGACGCTGCTGGACGAGCGTCTGCAGCTGGCGCGTAAGGCGCTGATGACCCGAATCGCGCGCCTTGAAGGGGTCAAAGCCCGCGTCGCGCCGATCCTCTATATGGAAGGGGCCTGCGGCGTACGCCTGAAAGCGGACGATGACGTGTCTGAGATCTTCAAAAACGGTCGCGCGTCGATTTCGCTGGGCTATATCGGTATTCACGAGACCATCAACGCATTGGCTGGCGACACGCATATGTACGACAGCGAGGCCCTGCGTGAGAAAGGCATCGCCATCGTTCAGCGCCTGCGCGACGCGGTTGATCAGTGGAAAGAGGAAACCGGCTACGGGTTTAGCCTCTACAGCACCCCGAGCGAGAACCTGTGCGACCGCTTCTGCCGTCTGGACACCGCCGAGTTCGGGATTGTGGAAGGTGTGACCGACAAAGGGTATTACACCAACAGCTTCCACCTCGACGTGGAGAAAAAGGTGAACCCGTACGACAAGATCGATTTCGAAGCGGCGTATCCACCGATCGCCAGCGGCGGCTTCATCTGCTACGGCGAGTACCCGAACATTCAGCACAACCTGAAGGCGCTGGAAGACGTGTGGGATTACAGCTATCAGCACGTGCCGTATTACGGGACCAACACGCCAATCGACGAGTGCTACGAGTGCGGCTTTACCGGCGAGTTTGAGTGCACCAGCAAAGGCTTTACCTGCCCGAAATGCGGCAACCACGATGCGGCTCGCGTCTCCGTGACCCGTCGCGTGTGCGGCTATCTCGGCAGCCCGGATGCGCGTCCGTTTAACGCCGGGAAGCAGGAAGAGGTGAAGCGTCGCGTGAAGCATTTGGGGAATGGGCAGATCGGGTAAGTTCTGCGCAGGGTCTACCCCTCACCCTACCCCTCTCCCTCAAGGGAGAGGGGACCGATCGAGCACATTGTTATTCTGGCCGCCGGTTTTCTCCCTCTCCCTGTGGGAGAGGGTCGGGGTGAGGGCATCAGCGCGCACAAATTCTCTGGACATTTTCTATGCGATATCATCAATACTACCCCGTCGACATCGTCAACGGCCCCGGCACCCGCTGCACCCTGTTCGTCTCAGGCTGCGTCCACGAATGCCCCGGCTGCTATAACAAAAGCACCTGGCGCCTGAATTCCGGCATGCCGTTCAGCGCCGAAATGGAAGACCGGATCGTCAACGACCTTAACGATACGCGAATTCACCGTCAGGGAATTTCGCTTTCCGGCGGTGATCCGCTGCATCCGCAAAACGTGCCGGATATCCTGAAGCTAGTGAAGCGCATTCGGAGAGAGTGTCCGGGAAAAGATATCTGGGTCTGGACAGGCTACAGGCTGGATGAGCTGAACGCGCAGCAAATGGAAGTAGTGGATCTGATTAACGTCCTGGTCGACGGCAAGTTTGTGCAAGATTTAAAAGACCCGGCGCTCATCTGGCGCGGCAGCAGCAATCAGGTTGTGCACCATTTACGATGATCGCTAAAGCCGTTTGTTTGCATCATGATAAACGGCTGATTTCTCTCGCTTACCGATAGCGATAGCAAATACCGTTACAACGTTGTCCTGAACCTGATAGACCAAACGATAACCCTGCGTTCTGAGTTTTATTTTGTAGCAATCCGGCAGACCATGCAGGCGGGCCGATTCGACCCTGGGGTTCACCAGCACGTCCGCAAGTTTCTTCTTAAACTGGTCTTTTACAGTCTGCCCCAGCTTGCACCACTCCTTTAACGCCATCGGGTCAAATGCCAGTTCATAAGTCATCCAGACTAACCTTGATTCCCTTTTGCGGATTCGCCAGTCGCTCCCGGACCGTCTGTATCAGCGCATCTTCACTGTCGCTAATCGTGACCGTTTTCACCGGCATACGTCCCGTCTCCGCGACGTACTGAAACAGTAATCGCACGGCTTCCGTTGGGGTGATATTGAGTTTTTCCAGCACGGCATAAGCCTCATTTTTGAGTTTGTCATCCAGACGGACGTTCAGCGTGGCCATTATGCCTCCGGTAAAATCGAATGTGTAATGCAGTTTAGCATTACATTCGCATTACATCGAATTCTGGATAACGCCTCTCAAAACCGACTCAAACTCTCCATTGCCACCGCCTTAAATTCGGCAAAGTCACTGCAGCTACAGAGCCGCGACATCGCCCGTTCACGCAGGAAGGTGACGAAGATATCGTAAATCGCCATCGCCTCTTCGTATTCGCTTTTGCTGATGGCGAGCAGGAAGATGACGTGCGCGGTTTCGTCGCCCCACTGTACGCCGTGCGGGGCGAGGACGGTATAGACCACGGTTTTCTGCGCTAAAAGGCCGAGGGAGTGCGGCAGCGCGATGCCGTCGCCGAGCATGGTGCTGACGATGGCTTCACGCTCAACGACCGAATCCAGGAACTCCGCGCCGACAAACCCCTCGCCTTCAAGCTGCGCGCACAGCTCGCGAAACAGCGTTTGCTGGTCAACGGGCTTGTCGATAATGCGGAAATGGGCCGCGTCGAAGTATTTATCCAGCATCCACGGGCGGGTGCGGTCCACCAGCACCAGCTTGCCGATCTGCTCTAACTGGTAATCGGTCGGGAACGGGGCGATCGTCACCACCGGTTTGGACTTTTCGCTGACGCGGGCGGTGGCGATCACAAAGTCTTCGCTAATCGTTTCCGCCAGCTCGTACTCGCGCAGGGTGAGCGTGCGGGCCACCTCAATTTGCGGGTACTTGCGCTGCAGCACCGCTTCAATCATGCGGACCATGGCATTACCTGCGTCGCACACCAGCAGCACGCGCGGCTGACGCTGGTAGCCGATGTTGTAGTGGCGCTCCAGCCCGACGCCGATATGCAGCACCAGGAAGCCGATTTCGTTTTCGCTGATCACATAAGGCGTGTATTTTCCCCAGCTCGACACCGCCGCCAAGGTCATATCCCACGCCATCGGGTAGTGCTGCTTGATGTTATCCAGCAGCGGATTGGGGATCATGATTTGATACCGCACGCGGGTGATCATGGTTTTGATGTGCGTGAGCAGGTCCGCGTGCAGCTGCGCGTCGCTCAGCAGGTTGTAGTTATAGTGGGTGTTGATATAGCGCAGGATGTAGTTGACCAGCGCTTCGTCGTCATCCGCGTTAATTGCGCTCGGGGCAATCTCCTGAATCTGCCGCGCCGCAATGTGCACGCACAGCCAGCTCTCCTCCGAAGGTGAAAGCGCTTTGCCCGCCAGCTGCTGGATAGTGACGGCGATATCCTTCGCCGCCTCGCGCACGTTCTCTTCCACGTCTTCGGCGTGGAATTCCGGCAGCGGATAGCCCTCGCTGATGCGCCGCACCGACACCGCGCAGTACAGGCGCAGGAACAGCTCGCCTTCGTCTGTCAGACGGATGTGATGACGCGTCAGCGCCTCGTGCAGCACGGGCACCATCTGCTCCGCCACGCCTGCATTCAGCGCCACGTCGGTCACCAGCGGGTTCAGGCTGTCCTGCTGCGCAAGCTCCCAGAGCAGATCGGTCAGGCAGGCGCGGGTCGACATCTCGCTGCCAAACAGCTTCATGCCGTGGCGAGGACGCGTTTCCAGCGTCAGGTTATAGCGGTGGAACCACTCGCGGACTTCGGCCATGTCGCTTTGCAGCGTGGCGCGGCTGACGAACCACTCGTCCGCCAGATCCTCCAGCTTAAGAGAAAACGCCGAGGTGAGAAAACGCACCACCAGATAGTGCACGCGCTCCGGCCCGGTCCGGGGAATACGCAGCGCGCGCGGGTGGGATGCCTGCAGCTGCTGGTAGCGCTGGGCATCATCAATTTTGAGCTGATAGCCGTTGCCCCGGCTCAATATAAACTGCGCGCCGTGGCCTGCCAGCAGCGCGTTCAGGGCGGTGATATCGGCACGGACGGTTCGCGTGGAGACCGACAGCCGCTGCGCCAGCTCGTCCTGCGGCAGCGTCTCGTTTTGCAACAGATCGAACAGTTGCGCTAAACGTTGGTTCGGAAATCGCACGGGCTTGTCCTCTTATTACAGCTTAAGGTGAAATGACCATCTGGGATGGGCTGCCGACCGGGGTATAGTCTGGCTCGAAGCTCAATTTCCCGCCCTGCGCCACGCGGAAACGGGTGATGTTGTCGCTGCGCTGGTTCATGACGTACAGCCAGCGCCCCTGCTTATCGAGCGTCAGGGTGCGCGGGTAGTCGCCGCGCGTCCAGACGTCGTCCTGATGCGTCAGCGTTCCCTCCGCTGTTACGGTAAAGTGCCCGATGCTGTTATGCAAACGGTTAGCCACATACAGCTGTTTACCGTCGGCGCTTAATGCGAGCCCGGCAGCAAAGCTGGTGCCTTTGTAGCCTTCCGGCAGGGCTGAAAGCGTTTTGCCCTCTTTTAAGGTGCCGTTGGTGCTCACGGTATAATGGGTGAGCGTAGACGCCTCTTCGTTAATCAGCCACAGGGCATCGCCTTTTGGCGTAAAGACAAAGTGGCGCGGCCCGGCGCCTTTTGAGGAGGCATTGATAAACGGCGGATCGTTCGGCGTCAGCTTTCCTGTTCGATCGTCAAAACGGTACTGGTAGAGGCGATCCAGCCCAAGATCGGTAGAAAAGACGTATTTCCCGCTCGGATCGGCGGCGATCATGTGCGCGTGTGGGCCGTTATGATCGCTGATGGCAAAGCTGCCCTCCGCTGCCGCTTCCGGCTTCGCCGCGCCCGGCTCGCCCTGATCCTGATGCTTATCCGTAGCCTCACCCAGGCTGCCGTCTGCTTTAACGGGCAGCACCGCGATAGATCCGCTGACGTAGTTCGCCACCAGAAGATGGCGACCGTTCGGCGTCAGCGACAGGTAAACCGGCCCCGCGCCGCCGGAGGCCACCTGATTCAGCTCGCTCAGCTGGCCGTTATCCCCCACCCGCAGCGCCTGCACCACGCCCTGCTCCACTTCGCTTGCCAGATACAGCATTTTGCCGTCGTGCGAGACGGCCAGCTGCGCGGCGTTCGGCAGCTTGCTCACCAGCGTTTTATTCGCCAGCGCGCCGCTTTGCGGGTCAACGGTGAAGCGGTACAGCCCTTCGCCGTTGGGGTTGTAGGTGCCCACCCAGGCGTACTGCGTCTGGGCGATAGCGGCGTTGGCGAACATTGAGAGTGAAGCAACAAGCAGGGTACGGGTGTGCATGGTGGCTCCTGTATATATGTGAGTTCTACTTCACCAGCTTCTTCGTCATCGCCAGCAGCGTACGCACATCTTCCGGACGCGTATCACCGCTGGCTTTGTCGATAATCGAGCTGTAGATATGCGGGATGATTTTGCTCACGCCCGCGTCGAGGGCGATCTGCAGGATCTCCTCATAGTTTTCCAGATCGATACCTCCGGTCGGCTCCAGCCAGAAGTCGTGACGGGCGCAGGCTTCCGCCACCGCTTTGTACTCGTCACGGCACTTCAGGCCGCCCATCGGGAAGTATTTGATGGAGCTGCCGCCGAAATCCTTCAGCAGGGCAATCGCGGTTTCAACCGGCACAATGCCGTCCGGAGCGTTGCTGCTCAGCGGTCCGGTGGAGATTTTGACCATCCCGACGGTGCCGGTTGGAGAGACCAGACCGTTGACCACCGACTCATTCTGCCCCAGCAGCGCGCGGCTGGTGGCCACGCCGGTAAAGACCTGGTTAACGTGCTGCGGCTGCACCTGACGGGAGATCTCGCTCACCATCGCCGACTGGTTCGGATCCCCCGCGCCGAGGCCGACGGAGAGCGCGTTATCAATCAGCGCGGCGTATTCGCGCATGTCGGCAACGGCGCTCGCCACGTCCGGGTAATTTTTGGAGAGCACGCCCACCAGCACGTGACCTTCCGCCGCCTCGTAAATGGCGCTGGCGTTGGCTTTCGATCCTGCCAGCACGTTCAGGCAGACGCGGTCACGGTAAAAGTTAGGGGTCAGTTTCATGCTTTTTTCTCCTGTCCTAATACTTCGCTAATGCGGCGGTAGACGATGTTCAGCTGGTCAGCGTTCACGCTGCGCACGTCCGCCTCGATAATCCCTTCATTGGCCTTGTAGCCACGGAAGTAAATGGCGTATTCGCCCTGCTTGAGCTTCGCCACCAGATCGCCCGTGCCGACGCCGGTCGTGGCTTCGTCGAACTTAATCTCGGTACGGGCGATATCGCGACCGGCGCTGTCCCAGACCACGCGAGCGGTCACGCCGTTCAGGGTGTTGAGCGCCTCGATAAACGGCGTCATCTTCGCCACCATCTCGGCCCCGCTCTCTTTGGTCGCGGTAAGGTAGTGTTCGATGGCGCAGGTCAGACCGAGGATCCCCTCTTTACCGACCTTCATCGCGCGGCCAATGCCCGCGGTCTGACGCTTCACCCACTCAACGTACTGGGTTTTGCCGATCACCAGCCCGCTGGTTGGGCCTTCAATCGCCTTCGCGCCGCTGTAGATCACCAGATCGGCGCCGGATCGGTAGTACGCGTGCAAATCTTCTTCCGCCGCCGCATCGACGATCAGCGGGAGATCGTGCTTGCGCGCCACCACCGCCGCCTGCCCGACGCTGAGCATGCTTTTCTGCACGCAGTGGTGAGATTTGATGTAGAGGATCGCCGCCGTGCGCGGGGTGATCGCCGCCGCCAGCTGATCGGCAGAGCATTCGTTGGCGTAGCCCGCCTCCACCAGCTTGCCGCCGCCCAGCGCCACCATGGTGCCCACCGGCGCGCCAAAGTTTACGTTGTGGCCTTTCGGCAGGACGATTTCGTTGTTCTCAATCGGGGTCACGTGCAGGTTTTCCAGCAGCCAGTCGCTGTCTTTGACCAGCACCGCCGCCACCGACTGGGCTATGCCCGCCGACGCGCAGGAAACCACCGTCGCGCCTTCTACATCCAGCAGCTTCGCAATGTATTCCCCGGTTTTATTGACCAGATCCTTCATCTCGAAATAGTGATTCATGCCGTCCATCGCCGCCTGCACCACTTCCGGGCGCGGCGTGGAGACGCCCAGCGCCGTCATGCGGCCGGAGGTATTGATCACCTGCTTTAAGTTGTACTTCTCATAAATCGAAGGCATGTTCCGTGCTCCCTTGTTCGGTCATGTAGCCCTTGCCCGCGCGGATCGCGGCAAGCGGCACCAGAATGTGTTCAGCCTGCAGGCTGTCATTTTCGGCATCCGTCAGCACCGTCGGCTGGCGCTTAAGCGTAAACAGCGTCAGGTCGGCGTCGAGACCCGGCTGAATGCGGCCCTTGCGCACCAGGCGCAGGCCGTCGGCGGCGTTCGCAGTCACGCAGTCAATCACCTGCGGCAGCGACATGCCGATGGCGAGAAACTTCGACATCACGCTTGCCAGCGAGCCCACCGGGCCGTTGATGCGGTTGCGGCAGTAGATGTCCGAGCTGATGGTGTGCGGCAGAATACCCATCGCGATGGCGCGTTTTGCCACCTCAAAGCTAAAGCTCGCCGTGCCGTGACCGACGTCCAGACGCACGCCGCGCTTCAGGGCGGAGGAAATGGAGGCGCGCAGCTCGCCGGACGACGTCAGAATGCGGTTGGGCTTGCCGTTATAGCAGTGGGTGATAATGTCGCCGGAGCTCAGCAGCTCGGCAATCTCGTCGAGGTTCGGCGGGTTGTTGCCAATATGAACCATCAGCGGCAGGTCGCCGTTCTCTTTCTGAATGGCTTTGGCACGCTCCAGCGGCGTGATGCCGTTTTCACCGACCACGCTGCTGCTCATGCGCGCCTTCAGGCCGACGATAAAATCAGGGTGGCGCGTCACCGCCTGCTTCACCGCGTCGGCGTCAATATTGGCCATGTTGGCCAGCTCGTTCTGGGCAATCAGCCCCACGCGGGAGATGTTCAGCAGGGCAAAGACCTCAGTGGAGGCCCTGCGGGTGATGTCATAGAAATCGTCCACGTCGTCGGCCCCGGTACTGCCCGCGTCCACTACGGTGGTGACGCCGGTGGCAATGCCCACGCTGTCCGGCTCGTCGTGGTAAATCGGGGAATTCGGATAGCAGTGTACATGGGAGTCAATCCAGCCTGCGCTGACGAACACGTCACCGTTAAGATCAACCGTCTTGCGAGCGGGAGCGTCAATGTCGCCCGTCGCGGCAATCTTCCCGTCCTGAATGGCGATATCGGTCAGGGTATCGTCGGCGAGGCGCGCACGGCGCAGGAGTAAATCAAACATGAGGATCTCCTGAAAAGGCGGGCGCCGGAGCGCCCGCGGGTATTAAAGGGCGACCGGGAACAGCCAGCCCAGAATCATCGCACCGAGGATAGCGCCACCGGTAATCGGCTTCTGCCAGATGTAGAACAGCAGCGCACCCACCAGCGAGCCGACGCCGATTGGAATGGAGGCGGTCATGGCGCTGAGAATAATCAGCGGCCCGAGGAAGCGGCCGGAGGCGTTGCCCGCGCCCATCATCACGTCTGCGCCGTAGGTGGAGTTGCTCTGGTTGATAGTGAACTTACGCGCCAGGATGATGACGTAGCCAATCGCCAGACCAATCACCAGGCCGGTAATCAGCGCGGCAATGAAGTTGGTCACCGGGAACATGATGCCCGCGCCCAGCAGCAGCGCCGGAACGCCGAGGCCCACGCCGGTCTGGATGGCGCCGCCGATGTCGAGAATACCGACCAGCGACCCTTCGATAATACGGGCGAACAGGAAGCTCGCGCCGAACGCCGCCACCGCGCCGTAGACGCCGGTATCGATCCCCGCTTTCAGCATCGCCACGAAGGCCACTTCGTTAAACGCGCCGATGCCGTAGAGGTAGTACATGTGCGTCCCGGCAAACACGCCGGAGGAGAGCAGGCCAACGAAGATCGGGAACGACCAGTCGGCATACCAAAAACCTTTATTCTGTTCCATTTAGAGGCTCCTGTTATTTACCGCTGAGCGAGTTGTGGATCATGTCGAGCCAGTTCGGCACGGTCAGATGGAAGGATTCGATCATCTTCATGTCGAAGCCGCGGAAGAAGCCGCTCAGCACGAAGAGCAGGACGATCGCCGCCATCATCACTTTGGTGACGTGGTTCCAGCCGCTCTCTTCCACGCCTTTCCCGATCAGGATCCCCAGCACCAGGCCCGGTACGGCGTTGCCCATGATCAGCTGCGCCGCGCCGCCAAAGATGGTGGCCCAGAAGCCCGATTTTTTACCCGCGTCGATGGCCGCCAGCCAGAAGATCACCGGCATGACGGTGTTCACCAGCAGGTTTGCCGCCGGTACCAGCACCTTCACGGCGGTGACCTGAAGCGCAGCGGGCACGGAGGAGGCGGTCAGGTTCAGGAAGGTGACGACGAGCATGCCAATCACGCCGCAGGCAATCGCCATTTTGCGGGGATCGTGCAGCGTTTCGCCGACGTTACGGTTTTTGATCATCAGTGCAGCAGCACCCCAGTTCGGGATGATGCGGTGGTCAACGTCCTGTGTGAAGGCACCTGCGGCCACGGAAGAGGCCCAGGCGTTAAAGAAGAAACCTAACCCAAAGGAGAAGTGGGACGCCGGATCCCCTTCACAGGAGTTCAGTTCCCCCAACGTACGAAACGCGCCCATACCCTGAGTGGTAGGCGCATGAAACATGCGTGCAGCCCCGGCTCCGACACCGACGCCAACCAGGCCGCCAATGATGAGCGATTTTATTAATATAATTAAGAACATCAGTCTGCCCTTTTATGAATAATCAGCGTTGCGTGACGAAATCCACCTGGTCAAGATTGATGGCGGTCACGTTGACGGTCACATCCAGCTCCACGCTGTAGGTGCGTCTTTCCCGGCGCAGAAAGAAGAACAGAAAGGCTTCTTTTCGCACCGCTTCTTGCGCCTGAACGACCTGCACATCCTGTGGCTCAATACGCAGTAAGATATGCGGTGAGGCTTTCATCACCGCGGCCTGAACGTGGTTGAGCGCGTCGGCAAAGGCGCGCGCTTTGGCGTCGCCCTTCCCCTTCACTCTCACCGTGGTTGTGAACTGTTCTTTCATGCTTATGCGCCGTATTTCTTCTGCCACGCCTGCACCAGACGCTCGCCCAGCTCTTCTTTATCCATAAAGCCGAAGCCCAGCACGTTGCAGCCTTCGTTAATGGCGGTCACGCCCTCTTCCACGGAACGCATGCCGTATTTGGCTTTGTAGCCATATTTGGTTTGGGCAGTGATGGCACCCGCGCCGCCGCTGCCGCAGAAGGAGATGCCGAAGGTGGCGTTTTCCGCTTTCATCACGTCGCCGAGCTTCATGTCCGCCGCCATGCCCGGTACGACCACCGCGCGTCCACCTGCTTTTTCCACACCGGCAGCCACTTTCTGACCTTTACCCAGGCGATCGCCAATCACGACTGTAATCTGTTCCATGTGTTGCTCCTTAAAGGTTGTCTTTCGCGACTTCAAAGTGAACGGAGAGCAGCCAGGCTTCTTCATCAGGAAGGTTGCCAAACTGCGCCACCACTTCACGGGCAAGCCGCATTGAATCCGGTGAAATTTCGTCAAACAGCTCTGCTTCAACCTCCGGCAGCGGCTCGCCGGTCACGGACCGGTGCGCCATGGCGCGCACGTGGGAGGTGAGCATCTGCTCCTGTACCGCATTGGGGATGATGTTGTTCCGGGCCAGCAGGGCATAAACCTGCTGCAGCATGGTGTTCGCGAGCTGTTCTGTTTGCTCCGCCTGTTCCCCAACGTCGTTCATTACCGCTCCGTTAATCACTGGTCTTACCCCGTTAATGGCTCTGGAATAAAACTAACGTTGGGGGGGAATTGTTTGTAGCGAGTTGTTTTCCACTTCGAAGTGGAAAGGCGAGCCGCAGCAGTGATCTGTGCCACATAAATGCGGTGAATCTGAATTAATCCCGGTATTTGCGTGATGAATATCACGTATTCCAGCGGCAAAACGCGCGCAAGGGAAACGAAACGTTCAGGCGTGGTGGCGCAAAAATGTGATGGCGATAGGGTTTACTTATTACCGCGTAAAAAAAACGGGAGCCACTGGCCCCCGCTGGTTGTTTGTCAGATGCGCGATCGGTTAACGGTATTTCTTGTGATACGTGTTACGGGTCGTCACAAACTGCTCGGCCGCCGCCTGGGCTTCCTTCACTTTGCCTTCGTTAGCCAGCTTCAGCGCGCCGTCGATCTGGCCGACCAGCACGTCAAAGCCGTGGCGGTAGTCTTTCATCTCTGCGCTGTCTGCCGCTTTGCTTTCCAGCTTCGGAGGCGTCGCTTTTTGTGCGTCCAGCGCCGCTTCACGCATTTTGGTCAGCGCGTCTTTCATTTCAGCCGCATTGTCGGTTTTCTGCACCACCTTCAGGTTTTGACCGAGGATGCCCATGTCGTCTTCAAGATCGGCAGCAAACGCAGAAGAGCCAAGAACCAGCGTTGAAGCCGCGACGATCGCTAACAGATGTTTACGCATTGCTCACTTCCTTTTTTATTATTAAAACGCCTTTACGGATATTACTGACCGGCGATTTTCATTTCCGGCAGAAGTACAGAACCACACTGTATATTGCTACGTGTTTCAATATCGTTACCGACCGTAACGATATTGCGCCACATGTCCTTAAGGTTACCGGCGATGGTAATTTCGCTCACCGGATACTGGATTTCGCCGTTTTCCACCCAGAAGCCCGCCGCGCCGCGCGAGTAGTCTCCGGTGATGCCGCTTACGCCCTGGCCCATCAGCTCGGTGACCACCAGACCGGTGCCCATCTCTTTCAGCATCTGCTCAAAGTTCAGACCCTGTCCGGCAATGCGCCAGTTGTGGATGCCGCCAGCGTGTCCGGTGCTTTTCAGCCCCAGCTTGCGCGCGGAGTAGTTGGTCAGAAGCCACTGGGTCAAAATGCCGTCTTTCACGATGTCACGACGCTCCGTGCGCACGCCTTCGCTGTCGAACGGCGTGGAGGCCAGACCTTTCAGCAGGTGCGGATGCTCTTCGATGGTCAGCCATTCCGGCAGGATCTGCTTGCCCAGCGAGTCGAGCAGGAAGGTCGATTTACGGTAAACCGAGCCGCCTGCGATAGCGCCCACCAGATGGCCAAACAGGCCGGTCGCCACTTCGTTGGCAAAAATGACCGGGGCCTTCATGGTGGAGAGTTTACGCGGCGACAGGCGAGACAGCGTGCGTTCGGCACACTCTTTACCCACCCACTCAGGAGACTGCAAATCCCCCAGCGCGCGGCCAATGGTGTAGGCGTAGTCACGCTCCATGTCACCGTTCTCTTCGGCGATCACGCAGCTGGAGAGCGAATGACGGGTGGAGCAGTAGCCCTGCAGCATGCCGTGGCTGTTGCCGAAGACTTTGATGCCGTAGTGGCTGTTAAAGCTGCCGCCTTCGGTATTGGTGATGCGCTTATCGGCCTGCAGGGAAGCCTGCTCGGCGCGCGCGGCCAGTTCGATCGCTTCGTCCGGGGTCACTTCCGCCGGGTGGAAAAGATCGAGATCCGGCGCGTCAAACGCCAGCAGGTCTTTATCCGCCACGCCTGCGTAAGGATCCGGGGAGGTATAACGGGCGATATCCAGCGCAGCCTGCACCGTGCGGGCAATGGCATCCGGGCTGAGATCGGTGGATGACGCGCTGCCTTTGCGATTCTGGTGATACACCGTGATCCCTAGCGCGCCATCGCTGTTGAATTCTACGTTCTCCACTTCACCATAGCGGGTACTTACGCTGATGCCGGTGGTTTTGCTGACCGCCACTTCGGCGCCATCTGATTTTTCTGAAGCAAGCATCAGCGCGGTGGAGACGGCTTCTTCAAGAATCTTACGCTGCGCTTCAACTTGTGAGGTTACTTTCATCGCAAATGCCATACTGTAAGAGAGAGTTAACTGAAGTCTAACAGAGAACCGTTTTTCAGTGCGCGTCTTAACTGGTAACATTAGCCTCTTTTTTTAAGGAGCCTGACATGACTAAGCAGCCCGAAGACTGGCTCGACGACGTTCCCGGTGATGACATCGAAGACGAAGATGATGAGATCATCTGGGTCAGCAAAAGTGAAATTAAACGTGACGCCGAAGAGTTAAAACAGCTTGGCGCGGAAATGGTAGAACTGGGTAAAAACGCGCTGGACAAGATCCCGCTCGACCAGGATCTGCGCGATGCCATTGAACTGGCACAGAAAATCAAAAAAGAAGGCCGTCGTCGCCAGCTTCAGCTTATCGGGAAAATGCTGCGTCAGCGCGACGTCGATCCGATCCGCCAGGCGCTGGACAAGCTGAAAAACCGCCACAACCAGCAGGTTGCGCTGTTCCATAAGCTGGAGCAGATCCGCGATCGTCTGATTGAACAGGGTGATGACGCCGTGCCGGAAGTGCTGAACCTGTGGCCGGATGCCGACCGCCAGCAGCTGCGTTCCTTGATCCGCAACGCGAAGAAAGAGAAAGAAGGGAATAAGCCGCCGAAGTCTGCGCGCCTGATTTTCCAGTATCTGCGCGAGCTGTCTGAGAACGAAGAGTAATCTCTTCCCCCTCACTCCGGCCCTCTCCCCGGAGGGGCGAGGGAGAAAACACGGGAAAGTAGGCCCGGTAAGCGTAAGCGCCACCGGGCTTTTTTTTACTCTGCGGCTGCCGCTTCCGCTTTCTTCGCCAGACCGTCCAGCAGCTTCTGATGGATCCCACCAAAACCGCCGTTGCTCATCACCAGAATGTGGTCGCCTGGCTGAGCGGCTTTCACAACCATATCCGCGAGCGCATCCACATCCGCACTCCAGTGCGCAGGCTGAATGCAGGCATCGGCCACTTCCGCCACCTGCCACGGAATATGCTGCGGCTGCAGCAGGAAGACCTCATCGGCGCGTCCTAATGACGGCGCGAGATCGTCTTTGCAGATGCCCATCTTCATGGTGTTCGAGCGCGGTTCCAGCACCGCCAGAATGCGGGCCGTCCCGCCGACCTTGCCGCGCAGGGCGGCAAGCGTCGCCAGAATGGCCGTTGGGTGGTGCGCGAAATCGTCATACACGCTAACGCCGTGGGCTTCACCGCGCAGCTCCAGGCGGCGGCGGGCATTGATAAACGAACCCAGCGCATTGGCCGCATCCGCAGGCTGAACGCCCACGTGACGCGCCGCAGCAATGGCCATCAGGCCGTTGTGCATGTTGTGCTCGCCCACCAGGCCCCACTTCACCTCACCCACTTTTTCACCGTCGAGCAGCACTTCCCACTCGGAAGCATCGGCGTTGAGTTTCTTCGCCTGCCAGTGGCCCTGCTCGCCCACCAGCTCCTGTTCGCTCCAGCAGCCCATCGCCATCGTCTGCTTCAGGTTGATGTCGTTCTCCGGCAGGATGATGCGCCCCTGGCCCGGAACAATGCGCACCAGGTGGTGGAACTGTTTCTGGATCGCTTTCAGGTCGTCAAAAATATCCGCGTGGTCAAACTCAAGGTTGTTGAGGATCAGCGTGCGCGGGCAGTAATGCACGAACTTGGAGCGCTTGTCGAAGAACGCGCAGTCGTATTCGTCGGCTTCGATCACAAAGAACGGGCTGTCGCCCAGACGTGCGGAGACGTCGAAATTTCCAGGTACGCCGCCAATCACGAAGCCCGGCTTGTAGCCGCAGGCTTCGAGGATCCAGGTCGCCATCCCTGCGGTCGTGGTTTTGCCATGGGTACCGGCAACGGCAACCACCCAGCGGTCGCGCAGGACGAAGTCATGCAGCCACTGCGGACCGGACATGAACGGAATATTGCGTTCCAGAACCGCCTCGACGCACGGATTGCCGCGGGTCATGGCGTTGCCGATGATCACCAGGTCCGGCTCGGGATCCAGCTGGCTGGCATCGTAGCCCTGAATTAACGAGATGCCCTGTTTCTCCAGAAGTGTGCTCATTGGCGGATACACATTGGCGTCCGAACCCGTCACTTCATGGCCCAGCGAGCGCGCCAGCATTGCCAGTCCGCCCATGAAAGTGCCACAAATCCCCAATATATGAATGCGCATACGTCACTATCCTTCTTCAATGTGGCGCACATTTTACTCACATGTTAGCGGGTGTGAAACGCATTTCAGGAAAATCCGTATCCTGCTGGCGCGATTCACCTCTGCGCTACTATTTGAATATTTGTTAAGATTGTTGGGCTTTAGTCGTTTTAGTGAACATACAATCGCTCTACTCACAAAGATGCAGGGAAAGTGTTATGAAAACGTTAGGTGAATTTATTGTCGAAAAGCAGCACGAGTTCTCTCATGCTACCGGTGAACTCACTGCTTTGCTGTCGGCAATAAAGCTGGGCGCTAAGATCATCCACCGCGATATCAACAAGGCCGGTCTGGTCGATATCCTGGGTGCCAGCGGTGCCGAGAACGTTCAGGGCGAGGTTCAGCAGAAACTCGATCTGTTCGCAAATGAAAAACTGAAAGCTGCACTGCGCGCGCGCGACATCGTTGCGGGTATCGCCTCCGAAGAAGAAGATGAAATTGTTGTTTTCGAAGGGTGTGAACACGCTAAATACGTTGTTCTGATGGATCCGCTCGACGGTTCCTCAAACATCGACGTTAACGTTTCTGTCGGTACCATTTTCTCCATCTACCGCCGCGTCACGCCTGTCGGTACGCCGGTAACCGAAGAAGATTTCCTGCAGCCGGGCATTAACCAGGTTGCTGCCGGTTACGTCGTTTATGGCTCCTCCACCATGCTGGTGTACACCACCGGTTGCGGAGTTCACGCCTTTACGTACGATCCGTCATTGGGCGTTTTCTGCCTGAGCCAGGAACGCATGCGCTTCCCGGAGAAGGGCAACACCTACTCCATCAACGAAGGCAACTACATCCGCTTCCCGAACGGCGTGAAGAAGTACATTAAATTCTGCCAGGAAGAAGATAAAGCGACCCAGCGTCCGTACACGTCGCGCTATATTGGCTCTCTGGTCGCGGATTTCCACCGTAACCTGCTGAAAGGCGGTATCTACCTCTACCCTAGCACCGCCAGCCATCCGGACGGGAAGCTGCGTCTGCTATACGAGTGCAACCCGATGGCGTTCCTCGCCGAACAGGCGGGCGGCAAGGCGAGCGACGGTAAAGAGCGTATTCTGGATATCGTGCCGGAAAGCCTTCACCAGCGCCGTTCATTCTTCGTCGGCAACAACCACATGGTTGAAGACGTTGAACGTTTTATCCGTGAGTACCCGGACGCGTAATGCCTCTCTACAGGGGAGCCGTTCTGGCTCCCCTGGTCATTTATATATTTTACCGTATAAGTGTTTATAAAAAACATGCTTTAATATTCACCACTGCTCCTGCATTATTTCCATAACAGTTTGACAGATATTTCGTGGAGCAGAATCGCAATGAAAAATTATTCCCGTGCTAATACCGGCATTGATTTAAATCTTATCCCTGTATTTATTGAAGTCGTCCGCTGCGGCAGCATGGCAAAAGCCTCTTTGCGTCTGGAGATGTCACGTCCGGCGGTGAGCCTGGCCTTAAAGCGTTTTAATCAACTCTTTGATGAACCGTTATTTTTCCGCAAAGGTTTATACCTTGAACCGACGGAAAAAGCGTTAGCCTTAACCAGTTCGCTGGAAATATTAATGGGTGATATTCACGATAATATTGCGGCAGTTAATTCCGGAAAAAATAAAACCCCGGAACAGAACGTACCGGGGCTGGGTAATATTATGCAGCGGTCTGAGTCGTCACTTTGAATGATGACATGGCTTCCATCAGCTGACGCGACTGCTCCTCAAGGGAGCGGGTCGCGGCGGAGGATTGCTGCACCAGCGCCGTATTCTGCTGCGCGGTTTCGTCCATCTGATTCACCGCAATATTCACCTGCTCAATACCACGGCTCTGCTCCTGAGACGCGGTCGCAATCTCACGCATCAGTTTGGTCATGCGCAGCACTTCTGTTGCGATTTCGTCCATGGTTTCGCCAGCCTGCTGGGCCAGCTCGCTGCCCTCGTTAACGTGGGTCTGCGAATCGCTGATAAGCGATCGGATCTCTTTCGCCGCGTCGGCGCTGCGGCTGGCAAGGTTTCGCACTTCGCCCGCGACGACGGCAAACCCGCGCCCCTGCTCGCCCGCGCGCGCCGCTTCCACGGAGGCGTTAAGCGCCAGGATATTGGTCTGGAAGGCAATACCGTCGATCACGCTCAGGATGTCGGCGATGCGCGCCGAGCTGCCCGAGATATCGCGCATTTTTTCAATTACGTAGCAGACCATTTCGCTGCCGTGATCGGCCGTGTCGGACACCGACTTCGCCAGCTGGTGCGCCTGCTCGGCGTTATCGGCGTTGAGCTTCACCGTCGCGGTGATCTGTTCCATGCTGGCCGCCGTCTGCTCCAGCGACGTGGCGGTGGATTCCGTACGCTCGGCAAGATCGCGGTTCCCCAGCGTCAGCTCGCGGCTGCCGGTGTCAATCTGCGCGCTGGCATCGCGTACCCGCATAACCGAATTCATCAGCGACTGTCGCATCTGCTCTATCACCGCGTTGAGGCGGTTAAATTCCTGGCTCGCGGGGGCATTCAGCGTATGGGTTAAATCCCCCGCCGCCACGTTCTCCAGCTGAGCGATCGAGGCCGAAAGCGGCTTGAGCAGCATATGGCGCAGCGCCAGCCACGCGAGCACGATAATGCCCGCCGTCAGCAGCGCGGCGACGATAATCAGGATCAGGACGCGGGTTTTGCTCGCCTGCACGGCGCTCACTTCCGCCTGACCACGCGCTTCGCTCCATTTCTGAAACGCCTGCATATCGTTATCAAACTGCTTCGCCACCGGAATCAGCGTCTTCTCCAGCAGATCGTAATACCCGTCCGCGCTCTGGTCATTCAGGGTTTTCAGCATCGGGTTGATCCCCTGCTGGCTATAGGTCGCCAGGCTGGCCGCCACTTTATCGAGCAGCTGTTGCCCCTGCTCGTCAGCCACGCCGCCGTCGATCACGCCTTTCAGCGTTTTCTGGGCCAGGGCAACTTCCTGATTGATGTTTTTTACCGCTTTGGCCGCATCGTCCAGCATGCCGATTTCCATCATGCGGACGGCCTGGCCCGCCTCATTGCGCGCGCGCAGGATCAGCGTATAGCCTGAATTAAGCTGCACCATCTGCTCACCCTGAAGGTGATTAATACGCTGCAGTGAAGAAGAACTCTGTGTGAGAGCATAAATGCCAATGCCGCTGACAATCAGCAGCAGAAGGGTCATAACGGCCAGTAAAGAGAGCAAGCCGGTACGAATCGATAGCGTTTTAAGCATGATATTATTTCCGGTAGCGAGATATTTCTGGGCATAAAAAAAGAGTATCGGCCGCTACCGGAAAATGTTTAGACTTTAAGCAAATTCAGCGTGTTATCGCTCTGTTACCGATGTGTTTACGCGGGTAACAGGTGAGCTTTGGCGGTTCTCCCAGAGCACCGTAAGACCGCGCTGCAGGGCAATAAAAATAAACAACAGAATGCCGATGGCGATCTTCGTCCACCAGGAGCTGAGCGTGCCGTCAAAGTTGATATAGGTTTGTATCAGCCCCTGGATAGCCACGCCGAACAGCGTTCCCAGCACGGTACCGACCCCACCGCTCAGCAGCGTGCCGCCGATAACCACAGAAGCAATCGCATCCAGCTCCACGCCCACGCCTGCAAGGGCATAGCCCGCCTGGGTATACACCGAGAAGACGATACCCGCCAGCGTCGCCAGGCCGGTCGAGAGCATATAGATGCGGATGGTGGTACTGCGGGTGGAGATCCCCATCAGGTTTGCCGACGTGGCGCTACCGCCGATGGCGTACACCTGATTGCCAAACCGGGTACGGTGGGCGAGGAAGATGCCAATCACCACCACGCCCAGCATCAGCAGCCCCATCGCGCTCAGGCGGCCGCCGCCGGGAATTTTCCACGCCAGGCTGGAGAGCGTGTCGTACACCGGATGGTTAATCGGAATCGACTCTTCCGAGACCAGATAGCTCACCCCGCGCAGGAAGAACATTCCTGCGAGGGTAATGATAAACGCCGGGATTTTTAACGCGTCGATCAGCAGCCCCATAAAGGCGCCAAACGCGCAGCCCATCGCCAGCACCAGCGGAAACGCCACCAGCGGAGAGATCCCCCAGAAGCCGATCGCCTTCGCGAGGAACACGCCCGTAAACGCGATCACCGACCCGACGGAGAGATCGATCCCGCCGGAGAGGATCACAAAGGTCATGCCGACGGCGATAATGCCTAAAAAGGCGTTATCGGTCAGGATATTGCAAATCACGCGCGTCGACGCAAAACCGGGGAATTGGGTGAGGCAGTAGAGATACCCCAGCACAAACACGCCCAGCGTGATCATCAACGGTAAATTACGTTTTATCATGGCCACGGATCCCCTTAATGATGCTGACAAAGCGCGGCGACTGGACGATCAGCACGCAAAGCACGACCACCGCTTTCACCACCTGGTTGAGTTCCGGCTGGAACCCCGAAAGCAGGATCCCGGTGTTCATTCCCTGAATGATCAGCGCGCCAATCACCGAGAGCAGCAGGTTAAAGCGACCGCCCATCAGCGACCCACCGCCGATCACCACCGCGAGGATCGCGTCCAGCTCCAGCCAGAGCCCCGCGTTGTTGGCATCGGCCCCGCGAATATCCGCCGCGACGATGACCCCGGCGATGGCGGCGCAGACGCCGCTCAGCACGTAGGTCAGCATCACCATCAGGCGGGTGTTGACCCCGGCGTTGCGCGCGGCGCGGATGTTGATCCCGACGGCTTCAATGAACATGCCCAGCGCCGTTTTGCGGGTGAAAAGCCAGAAGACAATGAGCGTGACCAGGGCAACGATCACCGGCGTCGGGAAGAACAGCAGGTTGCCGCTTCCGATCCACGCCAGGCTCGGCGAGTTAAAGGTGACAATCTGTCCGGAGGTAATCAGCTGCGCCACGCCGCGCCCGGCCACCATTAAAATAAGGGTGGCGACAAAGGGCTGAATTTTCAGCACCGCCACCAGAATGCCGTTCCATAATCCGGCCAGCACGCCGGTGCCTAAGGCCGCCAGCAGTACCACCGGCAGGCTGTGTCCGGACACGGTCATGGAGGCTGCCGTGGCCCCGGCGATGGCCATCACCGCGCCGACGGAAAGGTCAATCCCGCCGGTGGCGATGACCAGCGTCATCCCGATGGCCAGCAGCGCCACCGGCGCGGCACGGTTTAGAATGTCTATCGGGCTGCCAAACAGGCGACCATCCTGCACGATAATCTGGAAGAAATGCGGCGCGACCAGGCTATCAACCAGCAGAACAACCAGCAGCGCTGCGATTTGCGGCGTGCCGGTTGGCCAGCTGAATCGGCGCTTTGGCTCACCGGTTTGCGAAAGCGAACGGGGCATCACGATTTACTCCTTATGCCGCGATGGCATTCATGATCGCCGGAACGGACAGCTTATCCAGCGGGATCTCTGCCACCTGTTTGCGATCGCGCATGATGATGACGCGATCGGCATAGCCCACCAGCTCCTCCAGCTCGGACGAAATAACCAGCAGCGCCAGACCGTCCGCGCACAGGGTTTCGATAAGCCGGATAATTTCGGCGTGCGCCCCCACGTCAATGCCGCGGGTTGGTTCATCGAGGATCAGGAACTGGGGTTTGGTCAGCAGCCAGCGAGACAACAGCACCTTCTGCTGGTTGCCGCCGGAGAGGAACTCGATGGGCTGTTCCGCGCTCGGCGTGCGGATACCCAACTGACGGATAAAGCGCTCGGCGATGGCGTTTTGCTCTTTACGGGGGATCGGGCGCAGCCAGCCGCGCTGGGCCTGCAGCGCCAGGATGATATTTTCCCGCACCGAGGCCGCGGCAATAATACCGTCCGTTTTTCGGTCTTCCGGGCAGAAGCCGACGCCCAGGCAGGAGGCCTGATGCGGCGATCGTAAGGTTCGCGGTTTGCCCTTGATCAGCGCGGTGCCGCTGTCGGCCGGCTTGATCCCGAAGATCACCTCGGCGGTTTCGGTTCGTCCGGAGCCTAGCAGGCCCGCCAGCCCGACAATTTCGCCCGGGCGGACTTCCAGATTAAACGGCGATATCACGCCTTTCTTGCCGTAATCGCTGAACGCGGCGACCGGTTTCTCGCTCAGCAGCGTGCGCCCGGCGCGCTGAAGGGCATTGGTTTCCAGCTCGCGGCCCAGCATCATTTTCACCAGTTCGATTTGCGGCAGCTCGCGGGTTTCGCGGCAGCCGACAAAGCTGCCGTTGCGCAGCACCGTGATGCGATCGCTCACCTCATATACCTGATCGAGGAAGTGGGTAACGAAGATCAGGCTGACGCCCTGATCGCGCAGCTGGCGCATCAGGGTAAAAAGCATCTCCACCTCCTGGGTATCGAGGCTGGCGGTGGGTTCGTCGAGGATCAGCACCTTTGCCGAGAGGTCTATCGCGCGACAGATGGCGACGATCTGCTGCATCGCCACGGAAAAGCGGTTCAGCGGCTCGCGGACGTCGAGGGAGAAGCCGTACGATTCCATCAGCTTTGTCGCCCGCGCCTCCATCTCTTTGCGGCGCAGCAGGCCAAAACGTCGCGGCTCACGGCCAATAAACAGATTATCCGCCACCGACATATTCGGCAGCAGGTTTACTTCCTGGTACACCGTCCCGATCCCCAGCTGCTGGGCGTGGGCGGTATTTTTCGGCGAAATGGCGTTGCCTTCCAGCCAGATGGTGCCGCGATCGGCGTGATAAACGCCGGTGAGGGATTTAATCAGCGTCGATTTTCCCGCACCGTTCTCGCCCAGCAGCGCCATGATCTCACCGCGCCGAAGGCTGAAATCAACGTTATCCAGCGCCTTTACGCCGGGGAAGAATTTGCTTAAGCCCTCTGTGCGGAGGATTTCCTGGTGTTGTTCAGTGGTCATGGTTTCCCCCTCACCCTGACCCTCTCCCCGGAGGGGAGAGGGGATTGATCGTGCCAATTGTTAATATCCAGCTCCGCCCTGCCTTTCTCCCTCTCCCCTCCGGGGAGAGGGCTGGGGTGAGGGGCGCGGGTCTTAGTAGCCCATATTTTTCTTCTTCTCTAACTCTTCTTTCGCCGTGTCAGGCAGGTAGAGCGTGGACTTGGTGACCGTCACCTTCTCAGGCATCGTGCCGTCTTTCTTGAATTTCTCCAGCGCGTCGAATGCCGGGCCCGCCATGTTTGGCGTCAGCTCCACGCTGGCGTTGGCTTCGCCGTCGATCATTGCTTTGTAGATGTCCGGCACGCCGTCGATAGAGCCGGTGAGGATATCTTTGCCCGGCTTCAGGCCCGCTTCTTTAATCGCCTGAATCGCACCGATCGCCATGTCATCGTTGTGGGCGTAAACCATGCAGATGTTCTTGCCGTTGTTTTCAGCCTTGATGAAGCTCTCCATGACCTCTTTACCTTTACTGCGCGTAAAGTCGCCGGACTGAGAGCGGATAATCTTGATGTTTGGCGCTTTAGCGATGGCCTCAGCAAAGCCTTTTTTACGGTCGATGGCCACGCTCGCGCCGACGGTGCCCTGCAGCTCAACGACGTTACACGGCTTGCCGTCGACCTGTTTCACCAGCCAGTCGCCAATCAATTGCCCTTCCAGCACGTTGTTGGCGGTCACGGTGGTCATATAGAGGGATTTGTCTTTGACGTCGATGGAACGGTCAAGCAGGAAGACAGGGATCTCAGCGTCTTTCGCTTCCTTCAGGACGGGTTCCCAGCCGGTCGCCACGACGGGTGCAATAAAGATGGCATCCACGCCCTGGGCGATAAAGGAGCGCACGGCTTTGATCTGATTCTCTTGTTTCTGCTGACCATCGGCGATTTTCAGGGTAATGCCGCGTTTCTGAGCCTCGCTTTTGGCAACGTTGGTTTCAGCCGCTCGCCAGCCAGATTCAGAGCCGACCTGCGAAAAACCTACGGTTAAGGGAGCGGCCATCGCCATAGACGACATGGCTGCCGAAACTGCTGTGACAAGAAGTAAGCGCTTCCACATATGAGCGTCCTCGTAGGGGGGGTTTATTGTTGGTTAAAAGATGTTCTGCGAAATGACTATAGCCCATGAAATATGTAACGAATTGCGTTACATCACACTTCAGAAAAGTGAATAAAACGTTAATCACAAGTTTGTAATCGCTTTCATTTCACCATGAAAAATGCGGCTGAGTTTATGGATTTTTCTGTCATGGAAAGGGTCTGAAAAGTGGAGAAAGCGGGGAGAGAAAGCGAAAACAGGCGGAGACATTCAGCGCGAGTTGGCTATAATACCTGCCACTTGTTTACCATCCATTTTAAAGGACACCGACATGAGCTTACTCAACGTCCCAGCGGGTAAAGAACTGCCAGAAGACATCTACGTAGTTATCGAAATCCCGGCTAACGCAGATCCGATCAAATACGAAGTGGACAAAGAGAGCGGCGCCCTGTTCGTAGACCGTTTCATGTCTACCGCGATGTTCTATCCGTGCAACTACGGTTACATCAACCACACTCTGTCTCTGGACGGTGACCCGGTTGACGTGCTGGTCCCAACGCCATACCCACTGGAGCCAGGCTCCGTCATTCGCTGCCGTCCAGTTGGCGTGCTGAAAATGACCGACGAATCCGGTGAAGATGCGAAGCTGGTTGCGGTACCGCACACCAAGCTGAGCAAAGAATACGATCACATCAAAGATGTGAACGACCTGCCAGAACTGCTGAAAGCGCAGATCACTCACTTCTTCGAGCACTACAAAGATCTCGAAAAAGGCAAGTGGGTTAAAGTTGACGGCTGGGACAACGCGGAAGCGGCGAAAGCAGAAATCATCGCCTCTTTCGAACGCGCTGCTAAGAAGTAATTCTTACTGCTGTTAATGAAGGCCCCGCCAGTCGGGGCTTTTTTATGGCTGGAGAGTTTCGCCTGGCGGCGCTACGCTTGCACGGGCCTACAATGAACATGTAGGCCGGGTAAGCGTAGCGCCACCCGGCAAGAGACGCAAAAAAACAACGCCACCTCACGGTGGCGTTGTTTTTTTTTCAGTACTGGTCTCTGTCTAACCAGTTACCGCTTACAATCCGCGTTAACCCTTCGACCGGACGCTGGTAGACGTACATCCACGCACTTCCGTACGGCGTCTGGATCAACTGGCGTGCGTATTCACCGCCCCTGGTGCGCAAGGCATCAAGTTCGGCAAGCGTCGCGTTATCAATACGATAGACTTCACCCTGTACTGTTCCTTCGCCCGGAACCGCGCCTGGATAGTGGCCCAGGCTGTACAACTGGTAGTTCTCGATATTGTAATTCCCCAGCAGCAGGGCATTGGTCATCCAGTGACTGTTGCCTTGCTTGGTTCGTAAACTGCCGTAGACAAATATTCGCATTGCTAAAACTCAAACTGATAGAGCAGATCAAGTGCCTGGTCTACGCCGGACACTGCTTCCAGATATAGCTTGGGCATCAGGCGATAGCGTAACGTGAGAGTTGCCAGTGAGTCAAAGATCCCCACACCATATTTTACCTGCAGACCCGGCAGTACATAGCCGCTGACCACCACCTGCGAGGAGTCACCCACGCCCTGGGTGTCCAGCGCCAGATTGCTTACGCCGAACGTCTCGCCGATTTTACCCACAACCTGCCCACTTTGTGCAACCCCCAGACCCACTAACATCGAGGTCATCGCCGCGCTGTCGCTTTGTCCGCTGTCCAGACCTTGTCCACGCAGCAGATAAGAGAGAGCTTCCTGCTGCGACATCGCCGGGTCAGAGAAGATCTCCGCCTTCGGCTCGTCGGCAGAACCGGTGACGCGAACGCCAGCAATGACGTCGTTTTCCGTCGCTTCCGGGTTACGAATCGCTTCGATGTTCAACAGGGGCTGATCCGGTGGACCGGAGAACAGCAGCTCGCCTTTGCGCACAATCAGATCCTGACCATAGGCGTGGAAACGCCCTTCAGGAATATTGATCTGCCCGTTCAGGCCAAGCCCTTGTTTATCCTGCGCCACTTTCAGATCGCCCGTGAGCCTCGCCTTCAGCCCAAACGCATCCAACCGCACGTTATTCCCCACGTGCACGATAAGGTTGCTATTAATCGGTATGCCCGCGCTCTTCTGTTCTATAGGTCTCAGATTTTCATTGAGCATAACTTCATCACTTGAGACGCCGACCGCGCTTTCCGGCACGTCGTGAACCACGATGCGCGCCCACGGCACGTCGACGCGTCCGTCAAGCGTGAAGAGGCTTGGCGTGGCTTCAAAGACCACATCAGGCGAGACGTCCAGGCGCACCATCGGTGGTACGGTGATGCGCACCTTGCTGCCCTTCGCGGCAATACGGGCGCGCCAGTTGTCGAGCTGGCTCCAGTCCGCGTCGCCGCTCAGGTTGATTTGCCCTTGCTGCGTCAATACCGAGCCGCTCAGCGTCGAGCTCATGCCGTTGAAGTTCATCGCTATCTGGCTGGGCTGCATGTCAAACGGCATGAAGTTGCCGTCGATATCCACGCCGCTGAGCCGCATCTGACCGAACAGCTGCGGGCTTTGCACGTTACCGGCCAGGCGCAGGTTAGCGTTCAGCATACCCTCCGCTTTTTCCCCGCGCGCGAAAATCGGGTTCACCATCGCCAGGTTGAAGTTACGGACGTTGACGTTGCCGCCCAGATTACGCCGTCCCTGCGGATCGGTAATCTGGACCTGCCCGTCCAGCTGACCGTTGTTGGTCAGGCGGATCGTCCACCCCAGCTGTGCGCGATTGTTATGCAGATCGGCACTCAGGTTCAGGGTGTCGAAAGCCACCGGCAGCGGCGCGTCGTTGACCTCCTGCGTCACCTTCACGTTACGCCCTGACAGCGTGACGCTGCCCTGCGGCAGCCCCTCTTTGGTAGTGTCCCAGGCCACATCGGCTTTCCCGCTGAAGACGCCGCTGGCCTGGGTTGTGTCCGGCATAAACGGCTTCAGCATCGCCAGATCGAAGCGGTTGAGGTTGATCTGCGCGCGCCCTTCCGCACCCGCATCGATGGTCTGCGGCACGCACAGCTCCGCATTCGGGTTGGTCCAGCAGTGTGGCCCAATGCTGATCTTCTGCTCGGCATTGCGGTAGTCGAGGGCAATGGATCGCGAGAGCGCCAGCGGCCCGACCGGCGTATTGAAACGGGTGTTATCAAGCAGACCTTTCCAGCGTTCTTCCTTGCGGTCGAAGCTGCCGGTGAGGTGAAGCTGGCCGGAGACCGGCTCGCCCTGCACGCGCAGCTGGAGGTCGTGCTGCTTCTCGTTCCCTTTGGCGTCCAGGGTGACCAGGCTAATGTTCACGTCCGGCTGAGAAATGCGCTCCACGCGCAGGTTCAGGCTACCGCCGATCTGATCGGTGGATTTCACATCCCCTTCCACGCGGACGCGGGCAACGCTCAGCTCCTGCCAGCGCAGGTTATTGGCGATAATGTCCGCCAGCAGCTGCGGTGCCTCCACCGTACCGCGCACTTTCACGAGACCTTTCGCCGTGCCGCCCAGACCCGGCAGGGCGTTGTCGAGATTCGGCGCGTCGATGGTGGCGTCCAGGTTGAGATCCTTCACCCCCAGCTCGCCTTTGATATCCGCCGTGTTGCGGCCCAGCGCCACGTGCAGCCCCGGGATAACCCACTGCAGATAGCTGTTGCCTTTTACCGAGCCTTCAACGTTAACCTTGTTCTGCTTCACGTTCCCGGTGAGCTTGATTTCCGGCACGTCCATCTGCCACGTACCGCCGTACAGGCTGCCGCGGGTTTTAATCAGGCCATCCAGCTTCGACGGCCAGTCCGGCACCTCTTTGGCGGTGTTAATGCCCGTCAGCTTCAGCTCGCCGCGCCAGCTGATCGCCTGCTGCCAGTCAAGCAGCGCGGTCAGCTCGGTTTTACCTTCCAGCGCCGCGACGGTCAGCTTGTCGAGGTTGACCTGCTGTTCGTTGCCCTTCGCATCCAGCGCGATGTTCGCGGGCGGCAAGCCCTGCCCCTTCACCGCGGTGCGGAACGAGAGCGTGTAGTCGGTCATCTTGCCGCTCAGCTTCAGCTTCAGGTCATCGGCCTGGAACTGCTTTTCGCCGGTGAACGGCCAGTAAAGCTGCTTGCTGACAACCTCAAGATTGAGCGGCAGCCCGGCTTCCGCCAGCTGCGTTTGCGCGCGCAGGACCATGTCCACCGGGCCGGAGAGATTCACCCCGACATCCAGCTTATCGCGCAGCGCCCCGCCCACTTTGACCTTCACCTTTTCGCCTTTCAGCGGATCGATGTTGAGGGCACTGTTAAGCGTAATGTCCACCGGCCAGTTGTCGCGCAGCAGGGCATTCCCCGACGCATTCACCGAGCCCTGATTGGTGTCAATATCCAGCGCGTCGAGCTTCATATTGCCGTCAATGCTGCTGACTTTCAGCAGCATGTTATAGACCGTCAGATCGGTATCGCCGGTCAGGCGCAGCTGCTCGCCTTTGAACTCCTCGATGTTGAGATTCAGCGGCAGATGAACGTCGGTCATTTCCGGCAGCACAGGCTTCGAGAAGAGATCTTTCAGCGTTTCGCCCAGCGGCTTTTCTTCCGGCTGCGGGTTCTGGATCTTCGGCTCGACGATCTCTTCCTGCGCCACGTCGGCCACCTTCGGCAGCGCGATCAGCAATCCCTGCAGGGACGTCGGCGTCAGGGTGAGGTTTTTCTCCTGCCAGCGCAGGCCGGAGGTGAAATCCATCACGGACACGGTAGTGTCGTCGATTTTGATATTGACGTTATCGAGCGCGACCCGATAGAGCGCGATCGGGTACGGCGTGGAGAGATTCAGCGGGCCGCTGTCCTCTTCCTCGACTGGCGCAGACTTCGGCATTTTTTTCGAATCTATCGCCACGTTGACGTCTTTTAGCGCCAGATCGTTGACGCAGAGCTTGCTGTCACGCAGGCAGCCCAGCTTCACCGCCAGGTGGAACTCCCCGGCGTTCACCGCCACGCCCGGCTGCTCGTAGCGGATGTTCTTCAGACGCAGATCGCGCCAGCCGCCCGTTACCTGGCCAATCTCCAGCCCCGGCACCCAGCGGTTCGCAGCGTTAAACAGCAGATGCAGCCCGGTCGTCGTTCCCACCAGAAACGCCACCGTACCGAGCAGCAGCACGATAAAAATCAGCACCCCGAGGCTTATTTTCTTCCATAAACTCATAATTCAGGCCCCAGACCGATGTAAAACTGTAATCCGTGTTCATCTTTGTCGCCGACAGGCACGGCGAAGTCGAGCTTGATGGGTCCGACTGGCGACTGCCAGCGTACGCCCACGCCCGCGCCGGTTTTAAAGTCGCTGCGGCGGATATCGTTCACCGCTTCACCGCCGTCAACAAACATGGCGCCCCACCACTTTCCGCTGACGTTGTACTGATACTCAAGCGATCCGGTCGCCAGTTTTGACGCACCGGTCAGTTGGCCCTTTTCGTTCTCAGGTGAGATCGATTTGTACTTATACCCACGAATGCTGCGGTCGCCACCGGCGAAGAAGCGCAGATCCGGCGGAACGCGCTCGAAGTCTCCCGTTTCAATCCAGCCGAGATTGCCGCGCATCACAAAGCGGTGTTTGTCATACAGCGTGCGGATCCAGACGTTTTGCGCCTGCAGGACGGAGAAATCCACGTCGGAGCCCCAGGCGGAGTTGGAATAATCAATAGAGTAGCGCTGTGAGTCGCCCCAGGTCGGCATCAGGCCCCCGCGCGAGCGGGTTCGGCTGATCATTACGCCCGGATAAAGCAGCATGGTGGTATTGGTGACGTTGGCCTGGGTAAAGTGGTCCAGGCTCCAGCGCAGGTTAATGGCGCGCTGCCAGCCGCTGGAGAGATCCCAGAAGCGTGAGACCGCAAGGGTCGTAGAGTCCTGCTTGGTGTCGTTCAAGTCGGTGCGCTTAAAACCGCCCTGCACAAGGTAATATTGCTCAAGCGGATTTTTCAGCAGCGGCATTTTGTAGCTGAAATCCAGCTGCTGCTCGGGCGCAGAGAGGCTCAGGCTGGTGGTCAGGCTGTGACCGTACGAGTTCATCCACGGTTTTTTCCACGAGGTTCTCACGCGTGGTCCAACATCCGTCGAGTAGCCAACACCGGTCTCAATGGTGTTCTCGGTGCGCGGCGAGACAACGCCATGCAGCGGCAACACCTTCGTTTTGCGAGACTTATCAAATTCCGGTGCGACAACCACGGAGTTAAACCAGCCGGTAGCGGAAAGACGACGGTTCAGTTCCGCCAGGTCCCTCGACTGGTAGTAATCCCCTTTTTTGAACGGCACGAGGTTTTGCAGATACTCTTCACGAATTTGCGAACCTTCAAACGTGACATCGCCAAAGCGGTAGCGTTCTCCGCTGTCGTAGTCGATATCCCAGAAGGCCTGACGCCGATCCAGCGCAATCCCCAGCTGGCTTTTATTGAACTGGCTGTCGAAGTAGCCCTTACGCAGGGAAACGTTCGTCAGCTCTTTTTTGAAATGGTCGTAGTCACCGTGGTTAAGCACGGTACCGATTTTCGGCCGCGTGCTGAGCAGGTCCAGGTAATCCCGGTCGGTACGCGCCCCGCCGCGGAGGATGACGTTCGTACCGCCAATCAGTACCGGCTCCCCCGGCGAAACGCGGGCAATAAGGACCTGGCGCCCCTTCTCTGGAGGCGGGCGGAGATCGAAATCAATGGTGGGTTCGTAATACCCCAGCGCTTTCAGCCCTTCACGGATGGCGTCATCCACGCGCGCGCGAAAACGCCGGTCCGGCGTCACCTCATCACTCTGGATGGTCGACAACTGCGCACGCACGTTTTTTTGTAGCGCCCCGGATAACCCCTCAACCTGCAAACGGACATTCGCCGCGCTGGCAATCCCGCTTGTCAGCAACACACTGACTAAACATAACTGGCGGATTTTTGTCACGTTTTCTCCTGAATATCCCTGTTTCCACCCTGGAAGCAAATGAAGTGCCGCTCCGCGGCAAAATACGGCCTGTAGCCAAAAACCCGAATCGCGGGTTGAAAATGGGTGTAACACCCAAATATTTCTTATGATTAAATCTAGACTGATTCAGCGCATTTATTGTGTTCAATTAAACGCTTCGTGACAACCTTAACTGAAACATCGCACCCCGGGAGGCCCCATCGTGAGTTTATTCGACAAAAAGCATCTGGTTTCACAAGCTGATGCATTACCGGGACGCAACACCCCTATGCCTGTGGCGACCTTACACGCCGTCAATAACCATTCCATGACCAACGTGCCGGAGGGAATGGAAATCGCCCTGTTCGCCATGGGCTGTTTCTGGGGCGTTGAGCGCCTCTTCTGGCAGCTGCCCGGCGTTTACAGCACGGCGGCTGGCTATACGGGCGGCTACACGCCGAACCCTACCTATCGCGAAGTCTGCTCCGGCGAAACCGGGCATGCGGAAGCGGTGCGCGTGGTCTATGACCCTGCGGTAATCAGCTATGAACAGCTGCTGCAGGTCTTCTGGGAGAACCACGACCCGGCGCAGGGCATGCGTCAGGGCAACGACCACGGCACACAGTACCGTTCGGCTATTTATCCGCTCACGCCCGAACAGGATGCCGCCGCGCGCGCCAGCCTTGAGCGTTTCCAGCAGGCCATGCGTGAAGCGGGCGATACGCGCGAGGTGACGACCGAAATCACCACCGCGAAACCGTTCTACTATGCCGAGGACGACCACCAGCAGTATCTGCATAAAAACCCGTACGGCTACTGCGGTATTGGGGGCATCGGCGTCTGCCTGCCGCCACAGCTGGCGTAATTATTGGTCCAGCGCCACGCGCGCCGCGTGGCGCGTGGCGTTACTGACCGAACCGTTATCCATTACTTTACCCTGCAACAGCAGGTTAAAGACAGGCGCCTGAGGACGGTTCAGCCGCGTTTGCAGCAGATGAACGGCCTCAATCCCCAGCTCGCGGCAGGGCACCGTGACGCCGGTAACCGGTTTTTCCAGACGGTGCGCTAAATTCCATGCAAAATCGGTCGTGATGAGCGAAATGTCTTCCGGAATGCGTAGCCCGTGTCTCGTTAACGCCCTGATCACCCCTTCCGTCATGCTGGTACTGTTCGGAAAAATCACCTCCGGCCACCGGGAGCGGTCATGCGTCATCAGCCACGCATCCAGCGCCCGCTCGGCCTCGTCTGCCGTAAACCATTCCGTCACGAGCAAATCGTGCTGAGGATCAAAGGCCACGTGAAAATGGCGATACGCCTCTTTAATGCCGTCCAGACGCGCGTACAGCGTATCCCGCCGCAGGCAGGTGAGCGTGAGCACCCGGCGATGCCCCTCCTCAAAAAGGTACTGCATGGCGGTGAAGCCAATTGCCCGGTGGTCGGGTGACACGGCATCCAGCACCCGATCCCGGTCAACGGAATTAATTAAGACGCAGGGCTTATTCAGCGTGCTCGCCAGTTTAAATATGGTGGAATCATCAGTGCCTATAATAATTATCGCGTTGATATTCTTATGGCTGGCCTTTTCCAGAAAGACTTTCACATCGGCGTGCTGCTCTTCTAAACCGCAGCACGTGACCCACACATTATGCCGCGCGCAGGCTTCAGCAATTCCTTTCGTCACTTCCAGATAAAAAATATCTCCGCGTCCCTGAAAGGTTCTCTCCGGTGCAAAAACAGCGATACCGTTAACTAACAGTCTTCCGCTCGCCATAGACTCCAGCACACCGAGCTCCCGCGCGGTGCGAACAATCGCCTCCCTGGCTTTGTCGCTGGTGTAAGACTTGCCGCTTAATACCCGCGAAACCGTGCTGACGGAATAGCCCGTCAGGGCCGCAATTTCCTCCATTTTTAACCTGCCCGGCATAGTGTGACCTCGCTCTCATTCAGTTTTTGCAAATATTTGCAGAAACAGTCCTTTGATTTTAAAACCAAATTTCTGAACGTCTGGAGATTACTTAATCACCTTGCGAGTATTCTCACAAAAACACATTGTCGCTACCGCTCCCCTTTCCTATTTTCCGGTCATCACTCATTTCAACTGAAATTAAGGTGTGACATGGAGAAGGTACGTTTTGGCATTATTGGAATAGGTAATATCGGTACGGTCCACGCGCGTTATTTACTGGCGGGTACAGTCAGCGACGCCTGCCTGGCCGCGGTTTGTGATAATGCGCCGGAAAAGCATCCCGCTATCCGCCAGCTGGTCGGTACCCTCCCATTATTCAGCGACGCGCAGGAGATGCTCCAGAGCGGGCTTATCGACGCGGTGATTGTCGCCACGCCGCACTACGAACATCCGCGCCTGTCGATGCTGGCGATGCGCAACGGCATCCACACCCTGTGTGAAAAACCGGCGGGCGTGTACACCGCCCAGGTACAGGAGATGAATGCCTGCGCCCGGGAGTGCGATGTGGTGTTCGGCATCATGTACAACCAGCGCCCGAATCCGCTCTATCAGAAGGTGAAAGATCTGATCGACAGCGGCGAGCTGGGTGAGATCCGCCGCTCCAACTGGATCATCACCAACTGGTATCGCTCGCAGAGCTACTACAACTCCGGCGGCTGGCGCGCCACCTGGAAAGGAGAAGGCGGCGGCGTGCTGCTCAACCAGGACCCGCACCAGCTCGATCTCTGGCAGTGGCTGGTCGGCATGCCGGTCCGCCTGCGCGCGTTCTGCCAGTTCGGCAAGCATCGCGATATCGAAGTGGAAGACGAGGTTACCGCCTACGCCGAGTATGCCAACGGCGCGACGGGCGTGTTTATCACCACCGTGGCGGAAACGCCGGGAACCAACCGGCTGGAAATCGTCGGCGATCGCGGCAAGGTGGTCGTCGAAGAGGGCAAGCTGCGCTACTGGCGGCTGCGTGAATCAGAAACCGCCTTCAACGCCCGCTGGCAAAACGGTTTTGGTGAACCTGAGTGCTGGGAGGTCACGCTTCCCGTGGCCGCGGAATGCAGCGAACACCACGTCATTACCGCCAACTTCTGTGCCGCCATCCTGCGCGGCGAGCCGCTCATTGCGCCGGGTCTGGAAGGGATCCACGGGCTGACGCTCTCCAACGCAATGCACCTCTCCACCTGGACAGACGACTGGGTCGAACTCCCGCTCAACGAGAAACAGTATCTGCGCCTGCTTCAACAACGCATCAGCACCTCAGTGGCAAAAGAGACAGCCAGCGTCACGCTGGACGCCTCTGGCACCTGGTAACTCCGGAGAAGAAACGATGTTAAATGTCGCTATTGTGGGAACAGGGAATATCTCGCATAACCATATTCAGGGTTATTTGCAGTTTGGCCAGCGCTGCCGGATCGTCGCGCTGGTAGATATCTACCCGGAAAAAGCCCACGAGAAAAAAACGCGCTACGGCCTGACGGACGCCCGCGTGTATGACAGCCACCAGCAGATGCTGGCATCAGAGCCGGATATTGACATCGTCGATGTCTGCACGCCGCCCTACGTCCACGCAGAGATCGGCATTGATGCCCTGAACGCGGGCTGCCACGTGCTGTGCGAAAAACCGATGGCCGCCTCGCTGGAGGAGTGCGACGCGATGATCGCCGCGCAACAGGCCAGCGGCAAAACGCTCGCCATCATTGCACAGAACCGCTTTACCGATGCCTTCTGGCGTCTGAAAGCAGCGCTCGATTCCGGCCTCGCGGGAAAAATCTGTCATGCGCAGGTGGATTCGTTCTGGTGGCGCGGACACTGCTACTACGACCTGTGGTGGCGCGGTACCTGGGAAAAAGAGGGTGGCGGCTGCACCCTTAACCACGCGGTACACCACATCGACGCCATTCAGTGGATGCTCGGCTTCCCGTCCGAAGTGGTGGCGATGATGACCAACGTGGCGCACGACAACGCGGAAGTTGAAGACCTCAGCGCCGCGATCTTCAAATACCCCAGCGGTGCCCTCACCCAGCTAACCGCCTCGGTCGTGCATCACGGCGAAGATCAGAAAATGATCATTCAGGGCGATAAAGCGCGTATCTCCGCGCCGTGGCAGGCTTTTGCCAGCGTCAGCGCCGATAACGGCTTCCCGCAGGAAATCCACGATCAGCAGCGAGAAGCGCAGCTCGACGCGGTGTTTCAGCAGACGCCGAAGCTCGAATGGACGCTGCACGCCGGGCAGATCGACGACCTGCTTTACGCCATCGAGCACGGCACGGCGCCGCTGGTGGATGGCCTGCAGGGCAAACGCTCGCTGGAGCTGATTACCGCGATCTATAAATCCGCCATTACCCGCAGCGTGGTCTCGCTGCCGATTCAGCGCGATGACCCGTTTTACCGCACCGGCGGGACGAACGCCCTCGCCCCTCGTTTTTATGAAAAATCCGCAAGCGTCGCCAACTTCAGCGAAGTGGGCGCGATTCCCCTTGGCAAAGATCTGGACTAAGGAGTGACACCATGAACAAGAATGACGGAATGAACTACGCCCCGGTGGGCAAACCGCAGCCCGTTGTCAGGGAAGGAGAGTTTGTTTTTGCCGCCGCCGCGCTCGACCACGGCCATATCTACGGGATGAGTAACGGCCTGATAGAAGCCGGGGCCACCCTGAAATGGGTGTACGACCCCGATCCGGCCAAAGTGGACAAATTTATCCAGCAGTACCCGCAGGCAAAAGTGGCAGAGTCGCTGGAGGTGATACTCAACGACGACGAGGTGCGCCTGGTTGCGGGTGCGGCCATCCCTTCCGAGCGCTGCGCGCTGGGGCTGAAAATAATGGCCGCAGGCAAGGACTACTTCACGGATAAAGCGCCGCTCACCACCCTTGAACAGCTGGCCGATGCCAAAGCGATGGTGGCAAAAACCGGGCGGAAATACGCGGTGTACTACAGCGAACGTCTGCACGTGGAGAGCGCGGTATTTGTCGGACAGCTGGTGCAGCAGGGGGCCATTGGCCGCGTCGTGCAAACATTGGGGACAGGCCCGCACCGGGAAGGAACCGGTCGCCCGGACTGGTTCTACGATCGACGCTATTTCGGCGGCATTCTGTGCGACATCGGTAGCCACCAGATTGAGCAATTTCTCTTCTACACGGACAACAGTAACGCCACCGTGGTCGCCAGCCAGGCACGCAATTTCAACCATCCGCAGCATCCGGCATTTGAAGATTTTGGCGACGCAACAATCAGGGGCGAAAACGGTGCCAGCGGTTATTTCCGCTGCGACTGGTTTACGCCGGACGGGCTTTCTACGTGGGGCGACGGCCGCCTGACGCTGCTCGGCACCGAAGGCTATATCGAAATCCGCAAATATGTCGATCTCACCCGCGGCGAGCAGGACGTGGTTTATCTCGTCAATAAGGAGGGAGAATTCCGCTATCCGGTCGCCGGGGAGGTCGGGTTCCCGTTCTTTGGCGAACTGATCCTCGACTGTCTGCATCGAACCGAAAACGCCATGACGCAGGCGCACGCTTTCAAAGCGGCGGAGCTCTGCGTGAAGGCTCAGATGCTGGCCAACGCAACGGAATAACGGGAGGCGATAATGACGATCCTGAACACGGCGGTTATCGGTGCCGGAGCAATTCACGGCTGCCACGTGAACGCGTTGCGCCAGATGCCCAACGTCGCGCTGCGCGCGCTGGTAGATATCGACAGTGGCAAAGGGCTGAAGCTGGCGATGGGCTATCAGTGTCACTTCTATCAGGATTACCGGGAAATGCTGCTGGATGATGCCATCGACGTGGTCCACATCTGCACGCCGCATTTTGAGCATAAGAGCATGATCCTGGAGGCGCTCGCTGCCGGGAAGCATGTTTTCTGTGAAAAACCGGTGGGGTTGAATAGCAGCGAGCTCGTGGAGATCACCCTCGCCGCGGAACAGGCGCCGGGTCTGCTCGGCGTGTGCTATCAGAACCGGTTCAACCCCACCAGCCAGGGCATTCTCCAGGCGCTGGACGATGGCGTGCTGGGGAAAATGCTCAGCATCAAGGCGGTGCTGACGTGGTCGCGCTCGGGCGCGTACTACACCGAAAGCCCGTGGCGCGGGCGGCTGGCAACGGAAGGCGGCAGCCTGTTGATCAACCAGGCCATCCATACTCTCGACCTGATGCAGTGGTTCGCCGGCGGCGTGACGCGGGTGAAAGGCGTGGTGGACCGCGGCGAGCTGGCGGACGTGACAGAAGGCGAAGACAGCGCGATGGCGACGCTGCATTTTGCCAACGGCGCGCGCGGCCTGTTTTATGCCAGCAACTGCAATACCGCGGACTCCCCCCTCTGGCTTGAAATCCACTGCGAACGGGGCTCGCTGCTGCTCAGCGACAACGTACTCTGGCGCATCACGCCCGGCGAGCGCCTGAGGCTGGCGAGCGATAACACCCCAGACGGTCTGGTTAAAAGCTACTGGGGGCTGGGGCATGAGCAGGCGATCCGCCGTTTTTATCATGCTATTTCCCATCCCGGAAACGCGAAATACACCGACATCCGCGAAGCCGGAAAATCACTCACCCTTGTGGAGGCTATTTATCGCTCATCTCAGTTAAGACAATGGATAGAAATCAATAAGTAGAACGTAATGTGTCGTCCAGATTTGAATAAAAATACGGCCTGAAAAACAGGTTAATCATTACCCTACACTGGATATTATTATGGTCAAACCTACTGAACGTAGAGTGGGTTACGGCGTGGCGCTGGGCTACGGCGTAACCGATCTGTTTGGCGGAGGGGCGTTCGCCGTTATCGGCACCTGGCTGCTCTTTTTTTACACCACCTATTGCGGGCTCTCGGTTATTGAAGCGGGGTCTATATTCGCTATTGCCCGCGTCATTGATGCGCTATTAAGCCCGATTATGGGCTATATCACGGATAATTTCGGGGATACCTGGCTCGGGCGTAAATTTGGCCGTCGCCGCTTCTTTTTATTACTCAGTTCGCCGCTCATGTTTTTGTATGCCCTGCTATGGCTGACGGACATGGGTTACTGGTACTACCTGGGCACCTACCTCTCTATTGAGCTGCTGTCGGCGATGGTGCTGGTGCCCTGGGAGACCCTGGCGGCGGAGATGACAAACCGCTATGAAGAGCGAAGCCGCCTGTCCGGCGTGCGCATGATCTGCTCCCAGCTGGGCGGTTTTCTTGCGGTTTCCGTTCCGGGCGTGATTATGCATTTCACGGGGAAAGATAATCCGTTTACCTATACCCTCACCGGGCTGATATTTTCCTGCGTGTTCTGCATTGCGGTGTTTATTACCTGGTACACCACCTGGGAAGCGAAGGATGTGCAGCAGGAATCCAGTTTTAAAGTGGACAACCAGCGCAGCGGCGGGCTACTCAATCACCTTAAATATCTGGTGCTGGATCTCTTTTCCTCCTTTCGTATTCGCGCGTTCCGCCTGCATATTATTATTTATATCTTTTCGTTCACGGCGATGGACGTATTTGGGTCGGTCTTCACCTATTATGTCGTGTATTGCCTCAGCCAGGACGCCTCGGCGGTTTCCGGCTGGCTGAGTATTGCAGCCTTTGCCTCAGTACCAGGTACTTATGGATTTATGCTGCTATTGAACCGGCTGAACATCACGCCATCTGCCGCCCTGCGGCTCTCCTACGGCTGTATCTTCCTGGTGCTGGCCTTCCTGTTTACGGTCTACCTCACTAAAACGCAGGTACCGCCCCTGCTGTTCTCCGCGCTCTTTATTCTGCTCGGTGCCGCCCGCTCTGGCCTCTACTATATTCCGTGGAATATCTACAGCTTCATTCCGGATATTGACGAGATAGTGACCCAGCAGCGCCGCGAAGGGATTTTTGCCGGGGTGATGGTTCTGACCCGCAAGAGCACCGTGGCGATTGCCATCATGATTATTGGCCTGGTGCTGCAGGAGTCCGGCTTTGTGAAGGGCAGCGGCGCACAGCCTGAAAGCGCGCTGGGGGCGATTATCGGCCTGATGATCTTCGCGACGGCAGCCCTGCTGGCGGTCAGTTTCTTTACCACCTACAGGTTCAGGCTCACCCGTGAGACGCACAGGCTGCTCCTGAAGGAGATAGCACGTCGTAAGCTAGGTGGTGATTACCTCGACTGCGACGCCAGAACTCGCGTGGTGATTAAGCAGCTCACGGGCTATGAATACGATCAGGTATGGGGAGGCGATGCAACCCGTCGGGCAGTGGGCGATGTCCGCCTGTCTGCCGTGAAATAACGCGATGTACCGGACAGCGCCCGCTGTCCGGTCTGTTTTATGCCAAAAACGTGACCTCTGGCAGATTTACATCTCTTTACGCTATACTACCCGCTGAAATAATCGGCTCAACGCTACGAGCTGATTTTCAATGTGTTTTCACACAAATGGTATCAACTCCCCTTCTGAGGATCTGGCGATAAGCCGGATAAACTATGTTAAACAGTATTTTAGTAATACTTTGTCTGATTGCCGTCAGCGCGTTTTTCTCGATATCTGAGATCTCGCTGGCCGCGTCCCGTAAAATCAAACTGAAGCTGCTTGCCGATGAAGGCAACATCAATGCCACCCGCATCCTGAAAATGCAGGAAAACCCCGGGATGTTCTTCACCGTGGTGCAGATTGGCCTCAACGCGGTCGCCATTCTCGGCGGTATCGTGGGTGATGCGGCGTTTTCCCCGGCGTTTTATAGTCTGTTTGTTAAGTACATGTCCGTTGAACTGGCCGAACAGCTCAGCTTTATCCTCTCCTTCTCGCTGGTAACCGGCCTGTTCATCCTCTTTGCAGACCTGACCCCGAAACGCATCGGTATGATTGCGCCAGAAGCTGTGGCTTTGCGTATCATCAACCCGATGCGCTTCTGTCTGTACGTGTTTCGTCCGCTGGTGTGGTTCTTCAACGGCCTGGCGAACGTGATTTTCCGCATCTTTAAGCTGCCTATGGTGCGTAAAGACGACATCACCTCTGACGACATTTATGCGGTCGTGGAAGCCGGCGCGCTGGCCGGGGTGCTGCGCAAGCAGGAGCACGAGCTGATTGAGAACGTGTTCGAACTGGAATCCCGTACCGTACCGTCTTCCATGACGGGCCGTGAAAGCATTATCTGGTTCGATTTACATGAAGATGAGCAGAGCCTGAAGAACAAAGTGGCGCAGCATCCGCACTCTAAGTTCCTGGTCTGTAATGAAGATATTGACCACATCATCGGTTACGTCGACTCCAAAGACCTGCTGAACCGCGTGCTGGCAAACCAGAGCCTGGCGCTTAACAGCGGCGTGCAGATCCGTAACACCCTGATTGTGCCGGACACCCTGACGCTCTCAGAAGCGCTGGAAAGTTTCAAAACCGCCGGGGAAGACTTCGCGGTTATCATGAACGAATACGCGCTGGTGGTGGGTATTATCACCCTGAACGACGTGATGACCACGCTGATGGGCGACCTGGTTGGCCAGGGGCTGGAAGAGCAGATTGTTCAGCGTGACGATAATTCATGGCTGATTGATGGCGGCACGCCGATTGAAGACGTGATGCGCGTGCTGGATATCGACGAGTTCCCGCAGTCCGGTAACTACGAGACCATTGGCGGCTTTATGATGTTTATGCTGCGTAAGATCCCGAAACGTACCGACTCGGTGAAGTTCTCCGGCTACAAGTTTGAAGTAGTGGATATTGATAACTACCGCATCGACCAGCTGCTGGTGACGCGCATCGACAACAAACCGACCGTACTGGTGCCAAAGCTGCCGGACGCGGAAGAGAAGGTTTCGGCGTAAAATTCTGGCCCCACAAACATCAACGGCTCCCATTGGGAGCCGTTTTTTTAACTACTGCATAGCACGTTGGTTAAGCCATCTCAGTCTGCAGACGCATAACCTGACGGTTGACTTCGGACATCACAGACAGGTGCTGTTTGTCCTTCACTTTTGGGACAAGGATCTTGCCCTTATCAAACTCAAAAGCGCCAACATCCTTGATATACAACCGTCCACGGAACAGGATCTTCACGTACTTCGCCACCTGAAGCGGGTTGTAGCGTTGGAAAATTTTCATTCTTGTATCTCCTGCGAATCATACGCTCTTGCGGTGCCACAATCGGCCCGACTGTCCTGAGCGCAAATTTTAATGCCCAATGACTATAGACCAGAACTACGGTGTTACCCAGTGTGCATAAGTTTATTTACCGTTTGATTACAATTATTCAGAATAATCTTTGCAAAGCGTGACCGGGCGCAGTATAAGCCGTCGTTTTTTCATGGATATGTGCGTTCGCCCGCAAACTGGCATCCGGATTGCGGGAAAACCACATTGATCGCACTTATGATTAAAAGCGCAAGACCAAGTGGTCGGATCACCTGCAAACAATAAGGAAACGCCATGACCCTACGTAATATCCTTGCAGCAGCCTGTCTGCTGCTGCCCCTGTGGGCTTCCGCTCACAACATTGAAAAAGGACAACGTGTACCGCCAGTCGGCATTGCTGACCGGGGAGAATTGATTCTCGACAATGATAAGTTTAGCTACAAACCCTGGAATAGCGCGCAGCTCGCGGGCAAAGTGAGAGTTGTACAACATATTGCCGGTCGTACATCCGCAAAAGAGAAAAATGCCAACCTGGTGGAAGCGATCAAGGCCGCAAAACTCCCTCACGACCGCTACCAGACGACCACCATTGTTAACACCGACGACGCCATTCCGGGCTCCGGAATGTTTGTGCGCTCCAGTCTTGAGAGCAATAAAAAGCTCTACCCGTGGTCGCAGTTTATCGTCGACAGCAACGGCGTAACCCGTAAGGCCTGGCAGCTGGAGGAAGAGAGCTCCGCGATTATCGTGCTGGATAAAGAGGGCCGCGTACAGTGGGCGAAAGACGGCGCGTTAACCCAGGAAGAGGTGCAGCAGGTTGTCGACCTGCTGCATAAGCTGCTGGCTCAGTAGATAGAGACGCGGAAGCCGGGGTTGAGGAAGGATTCACGCGGGGTATAGTCAAGCGGCTTGCCCTGCCAGTCATGAACATGCGCCCCGGCGGCCACGGCAACGGCATGACCTGCCGCGGTATCCCAGACGTTGGTTGGCCCAAAGCGAGGGTAGAGCTGCGCATGGCCTTCCGCCACCAGGCAGAATTTCAGCGATGAGCCAATCGAGGTGGTCTGGTGTTCACCCAGCTGCTGCAGATACTCCTGCAGTTCGCTGTCGCTGTGCGAGCGGCTAATCACCACCAGCGGCGGACGCGCATCGCGCACCTGGATCTGCTTGCGCACGCCGCACTCTTCCTTCCACGCCTTCCCTTCTGCAGCGCTGTACATCACCTTCATTACCGGCGCGTAGACCACGCCCAGCACCGCTTTGCCCTTCTCAATCAGGGCGATATTGACGGTGAATTCACCGTTGCGCTTGATGAACTCTTTTGTCCCGTCCAGCGGATCGACCAGCCAGTAGCGCTGCCAGTGCTGGCGCTCGTCCCAGCTTTGCGGCGCTTCTTCTGACAGAACGGGGATGTCCGGCGTTAAGGCCTGTAACCCTTTCAGGATCACCTTATGCGCCGCGATATCCGCCGCCGTGACCGGAGAGTCGTCGGCTTTGCTGACCACCTCCATAGGTTTACTGCCGTCATATACCTGCATGATAGCATCTCCCGCATCCCGTGCGAGCTGACAAATTTTATCTAGCATTTTCCACCTCTTTGTTAACGCAGTGAGGTTAACTCTTTGTTTTAGTTATATCGTAATGTGAACAATTCCGCTATCTGTGAAGCAATTCCGGTTTCAGGTTACTTTTTTCTGTCAGGATTCACATTTCTGTAAGCAACAAGCTATAGATACATACTCTTTTGTGCTCTGCATCGAAAAAAGGACTCCTCTGATGATTAAGTTTAGTGCAACGCTTCTGGCGACGCTGATTGCAGCGAGCGCGCAGGCGGCGACGGTAGATCTGCGTATTCTGGAAACGACCGATCTGCACAGCAACATGATGGACTTCGACTACTACAAAGATACCCCGACGGAAAAATTCGGCCTGGTACGCACGGCAAGCCTGATCGATGCGGCGCGTGGCGAAGTGAAAAACAGCGTGCTGGTCGACAATGGCGATCTGATTCAGGGCAGTCCGCTCGGGGATTACATGGCGACCAGGGGGCTGAAAAAAGGCGAGATCCATCCTGTTTATAAAGCGATGAACACCCTGGACTATACCGTCGGCAACCTCGGTAACCACGAATTCAACTACGGTCTGACATACCTGCACGATGCGCTCGCCGGTGCGAAATTCCCGTACGTTAACGCCAATATCATCGACGTTAAGACGCAAAAGCCGCTCTTTACCCCTTACCTGATTAAAGAGACCAACGTCGTCGACCAGGACGGTAAAAAACAGACGCTGAAAATCGGCTATATCGGCTTTGTGCCGCCGCAGATCATGACGTGGGATAAAGCCAACCTCGACGGCAAAGTGACCGTTAACGACATCACCGAAACCGCGCGGAAATACGTGCCGGAAATGCGCGAAAAAGGCGCCGATCTGGTAGTCGTTGTCGCCCACTCGGGTCTCTCCGCCGATCCGTATCAGGCCATGGCAGAAAACTCCGTTTACTATCTGAGTGAAGTTCCGGGCGTAGACGCGATCCTGTTCGGCCACGCCCACGCGGTCTTCCCGGGCAAAGATTTCGCCAGCATCAAAGGGGCGGACATTGAGAAAGGGACGCTCAACGGCGTGCCGTCGGTGATGCCGGGCATGTGGGGCGACCATCTTGGCGTGGTGGATCTGGTGCTGAATAACGACGGCGGCAGCTGGAAGGTGACGCAGTCAAAAGCCGAAGCGCGCCCGATTTACGACGCTGCGGCTAAAAAATCTCTGGCGGCGGAAGATAAAAAACTGGTCGACGTGCTAAAACACGATCACGACGCCACGCGCGAATTCGTCAGCAAGCCGATCGGCAAATCCGCCGACAACATGTACAGCTTCCTGGCGCTGGTGCAGGACGACCCGACCGTTCAGGTCGTCAACATGGCGCAGAAAGCCTATGCCGAACACTTTGTGCAGGGCGATCCGGATCTGGCAAAACTGCCGGTTCTGTCAGCCGCTGCGCCATTCAAGGTGGGCGGACGTAAGAACGACCCGGCAAGCTATGTTGAAGTCGAAAAGGGCCAGCTGACCTTCCGTAACGCCGCCGATCTCTACCTCTACCCGAACACGCTGGTGGTGGTAAAAGCGACGGGCCAGGAGGTGAAAGAGTGGCTGGAGTGCTCTGCCGGACAGTTTAACCAGATTGACCCGCACAGCAGTAAGCCGCAGTCGCTGATTAACTGGGACGGCTTCCGTACCTATAACTTCGACGTGATCGACGGCGTGAACTACCAGATTGACGTCACCCAGCCGGCGAAATATGACGGCGAGTGTCAGGCGATCAACCCGCAGGCGGAGCGCATCAAAAACCTGACCTTCAACGGCAAGGCGATTGACCCGAATGCCACCTTCCTGGTCGTGACCAATAACTACCGCGCCTACGGCGGTAAGTTTGCCGGTACGGGAGATAGCCACATCGCCTTTGCCTCGCCGGACGAGAACCGCTCGGTGCTGGCGGCGTGGATCAGCGCGGAGTCGAAGAAGGCGGGCGAAATTCATCCGGCAGTGGACAACAACTGGCGTCTCGCGCCGATCCACAGCGATACGAAACTGGATATCCGCTTCGAAACGTCGCCATCCGATAAGGCAGCCGCGTTTATCAAGGATAAAGCCCAGTATCCGATGAAGAAGGTCGCAACGGATGATATTGGGTTCGCGATTTATCAGGTGGATTTGAGCAAGTAAAAACAAAACGGCGGCATGCGTTGCCGTTTTTCGTGTTTGTTCCCTCTCCCTGTGGGAGAGGGTCAGGGTGAGGGCATCAGGCCGCATATATCCGGCGTTTAAGCCGCACGATCGTCCCGATTCGCCATCACCTTCGGCGTATTCACCTCAATCCAGTCCGCCAGCGCGGCGACCTTCTCGCTCACCTCAATCCCCATCGGCGTCAGACTATACTCTACGTGCGGCGGCACCACCGGATACGACATGCGATCGACAAACCCGTCCAGCTCCAGCGCCTGGAGTGACTGGGACAGCATCTTTTCGCTCACCCCGCCCATTTTACGGCGCAGATCGCTAAAGCGATGCGTTCCCTGGCGCAGAGCCAGCAGAATGAGAACGCCCCAGCGGCTGGTAACGTGTTTGAGCACTTCGCGTGAAGGGCACTGTTCCGCGAAAAGATTGCCATCGCGCACGAGTTCGCTGAGCGTCGGTATCGTTGTTTTCATACTTACCTTTTTGTACGTACTTACTAAAAGTTAGCTATGGTGCTAGTGTGCCACAACACCAGACAAACACGAAGGAGATTCATCATGATCGCGATTACCGGCGCTACCGGCCAGCTTGGCCATCTCGTTATCGAACAGCTGCTGAAAACCGTACCGGCCAGCCAGATTGTGGCCATCGTACGTAACCCGGCGAAAGCGCAGGCCTTAAGCCAGCAGGGAATTGTGGTTCGTCAGGCGGACTACACGGATGAAGCCGCATTCACCGCCGCGCTGAGCGGCGTGGATAAGCTGCTGCTGATCTCTTCCAGCGAAGTCGGCCAGCGCGCGACCCAGCACCAGAACGTCATTAACGCCGCCAAAACGGCTGGTGTGAAATTTATCGCCTACACCAGCCTGCTGCATGCGGACAACTCCCCACTGGGCCTGCACGTTGAACACGTTGCCACTGAAAAAGCGCTGGCGGCATCCGGCATTCCTTATGCCCTGCTGCGCAACGGCTGGTATACCGAAAACTACCTGGCGAGCGCGCCGCCTGCGCTGGAACACGGCGTGTTTATTGGTGCGGCAGGCGAAGGCAAAATTGCCTCTGCCACCCGCGCAGACTATGCCGCGGCGGCAGCCAAAGTGATTGTTGAAGAGGGCCATGAAGGCAAGGTGTATGAACTGGCGGGCGACCACGGCTGGACGCTGAGCGAACTGGCGGCTGAACTCAGCAAACAGAGCGGAAAGCCGGTCAGCTACCAGAATCTCAGTGAAGCGGATTTTGCCGACGCGCTGAAGAGCGTCGGCCTGCCTGCCGGCCTGGCCGATATGCTGGCGGATTCCGATGTCGGGGCCTCCAAAGGCGGACTCTTTGACGACAGCCATACGCTGAGCAAACTGATCGGGCGCGCCACCACGCCGCTGGCGCAGAGCATCAAAGCCATTCTGTAACGGCCTGACCGTTATCTCCCGCGGCCGGGTGATTCCCCTTACCCGGCCCGCTCAAATTTATTAATAATAAAATCAGATATAACAATTAAAAATCCGGGTATTCTTTTTCCGTCGCGTACGTTATCGGCTTTTCAAATCCGGGAATGGTGATGCCATTCATATCAATCTTAATATCTTCCTCATTTATTCCCTGCTGTCCGAACAGATAAATGACATTCAGTTCCCCCTGTGACGCCGCCTGGTCGTACGCTTTAGCCTGACGTCGCACCTGGCGGTTACGCTGCTGATAATCCGCAAACACCGCTTCCCCATAGCGTTTGCGCAACCATTGATGGGTAAGCTTTGGCGAGTAAACCACCCCCGTGGCATTATTACCGCCAAAGCCTTTTGAATTAATAAAGGCGATTTGTCCCTGGTCTTCCTCTAATTTGCAGTCCTGAAGAGGAATGGTTAAGCGCGCGTTGTTCACCTGCGGCGCGATGCGGGACACGCTTTTAATTCCCGGCAAAATACCATAGCGGAAGACGCCGAGGCAGCCGATCAGCTGGTCGCCGCTGGCGGGGCCCAGAGAGTGGCCGAGATACGATTTCACCGCCGTCACCGGCCAGTCGCGAATCGAAAAGGCTTGCGCAACGCGGTCAAAAATATCCGCCTCGGAGACGCAATTCTTCGGCGTGCTTGATCCGTGCGCCTGAATAAACGATCCCTTCTGCACCGTCTCCATCCCGGCCATCGATACCGCAGAGGCTACGGCTTTCGCCATGGTGATGTAGTTCCCCGGCCCCGGCGACGCAATAGAACGTTTATAGCCGTCAGCGTTGATGAAGACATTTCCCACCGAACCGTGGATCTCTGCGCCAAGCTGCAGCGCCAGCTCGTCGTCCATTAACACGACATACTGGCTGGATTCTGCGATAACAAAACCGCAGCTGTTGCCAAACGGGCGGCTGCTGTTGCGCCAGTCGGCCGTTTCCGTTTCATCAATGTGCTTAAGCTTGCTCTCCGTTGCCAGGGCGCCCATGGCATCGAAGCCTTCAATCACTTCTGAGGTAACCGGCGCTTCGGCGCTGCCAACGACGGCTACGCGAATGCGCCCCGCTTTGATATCTTCGACTGCCGCATTCAGGTTATACAGAAACGTGGCGCACGCCCCTAGCGTGGCGCTGGTATGACCGACGCTACCCAGCACATAGGCATTGAGGAAATCGGCGCACATGCTGTTCAGGCCCAGCGGGCACTGTTTGGCGCTGACGCGATGGCCTTTCAGGCGCGACTGCAGCATTCCGCCAAAGCCATAATCGTCGAGCTGCCCCATGATATTGCCCGAATAGACGCCGAGCTGATCCGGCGTGATTTTGGCCTGTATCTCTCGCCACGGGATCCCCAGGGCATTGATGGCGTCTGACGCCCCGACAATCGCCATCTGTAACGCCCGCGGATGGAACTGCGAATTGTAATGGTCGCCCGGACGGAATCCCTGCGGCAACAGCCCTGCAGCCTGAACCTCCGTGCGCAGCAACGCCTCAATTTTGCAGTCCATCTCTCCCTGAACGGTAATACGGACACGCCGATCCGCTAATTCTTCAACGTGCCATCCCGCCGGTAAGGGTTGAGGTAATTGCCTGGCAGATATATTAAAACTGAATCCCTCTTCGCCTGAAGCCATATTCAATTTTGCATGGCTGGCAATAGCATCGACATCAAAATAGTCGCGCGTAATTTTTCTGATAAGGGTTCCCTCAAGCACCTCGTCTTTTATCCTCGCGGCGGCCTGAGCAGGTGTGAATCTTTTACCAGAAATATCGCAATACCCACCTTCATCATATTTAAGCATGCCCATCAGAATGGCTAACGATAATAATGTTTCCTGTCTTTCCTTTTCCGATAATGACTCAATAATCATGCGACGAAATGCATGATGTGAAGAACTACGACCAGCTGGACCATAGCCGCCAAAAGCCGTTATTACGGGTAATTTCACCATAATTCATCCTCTCATGGTCGTGCATTTATTTTATTAAGCAAGTGCGATAATTTCAGATATTAGTTTACAAATCACCGACAAAAGCTAATATGAAAATCCAGCCAAAACGCTGACTTTTTTGGCCACGGCAACGATGAACTACCAAAAATAATAGTCAAAACAGGTATTAATCAAAAATGACAAATACACAAATAGGATTTGTGTTATGTGAACGCATGCTAAGTTCCGGTCTCAGTCTTCCGATTGAAATGTGGAAAGCGGCAGCCAGTAGCTATTTAGCTGAGCAAAAAACAACATCCCACGCAGGCACGCACAAACCGGAGAAGTCACCCTTCAGGCTCTGTCGCCCGGAGAATATTCTGAAGGTGAATACCATTGGCATAAACAGCGAGCCCATCCTGACGCACAGCGGCTTTAGCATTACCGCCGATACCACCCTTGCCGAAGACAGACACTATGACGTTATCTATCTTCCTGCCCTGTGGCGCAATCCTCGCGCAGTGGTCAGACAACAGCCTGAACTTCTGGAATGGCTGACCGAGCAGGCCGCGCGAGGAACCCGCATCGCCGCCGTCGGAACGGGCTGCTGTTTTCTGGCGGAGTCGGGACTGCTCAACGGAAAGCCCGCCACCACCCACTGGCACTACTTCAAACAATTCTCGCACGACTACCCCAGCGTAAAATTACAGACAAAGCATTTTCTCACTCAGGCCGATAATATTTTCTGCGCCGCAAGCGTTAAGGCCCTGTCAGATCTGACGATCCATTTTATAGAAACAATATACGGGAAACGTGTAGCCACACATACTCAACGGACATTTTTCCATGAAATTCGTAGCCAGTTTGAACGTCAATGTTACAGTGAAGAAAACAAACCCCATCCGGATGAGGATATTATTCAAATTCAAATCTGGATAAAAGCCAACTGCGCTTCGGATATATCCATGCAAAGTCTCGCAGATATGGCCGGCATGAGTTTGCGCAACTTTAATCGCCGCTTTAAAAATGCCACCGACATGTCTCCTCTGCAGTATTTATTAACCACCAGAATTGAATCCGCCATGACAATGCTGCAATCCACCAATCTTTCCATTCAGGAGATCGCGAATGCGGTTGGATATCAGGATATTGCGCACTTTAATCGCCAGTTTAAGCATAAAACCACGGTGTCACCGGGGGATTACCGTAAAACCGTCCGGGCAAAGATGTTTAGTGCATAAACGCCGGTCATCTCTGATAATGAAAGGATGACCACGAGGAGGCTCAACGTGCAAGGCGTACCGGAACAGTTTAATGATGAAAGAGACAGCGCGCGCTTTCGCCATCTGGCGCAGCTGCCGGGGCTGGAGCTTTATCACGCGCATATTTCTGACTACGCCTTTGAGCCGCATACCCATGAAGCCTTCGGGATCGGCACGATTGAAACCGGCGCCGAACGCTTTCGCTATCGCGGTACTCAGCATCTCGCGGCGGAAAAGTCCGTCGTCACCATGAACCCGGACGAGATCCATACCGGTGAATCCGCCACCGAAGGCGGCTGGCGCTACCGGATGGTCTATATCGAACCCGACCTGCTGGAAGAGGTGACCGGCCTCCGGCACTGGTGGTTTAGCGATGTCACGCGTCATGACCCGCTTCGCTCGCAGCAAATCGGCAGGCTGATTTACGGCCTGTGGCACACGGACGATCCGCTTGCGCAAAAAGGATTACTGCTGGATCTGATTGAGACCTTCCGGCCGCTGGCCCATCACGCGCCGGTTATTCAGGAGGGCGCGCACCGCTTCGAACGCGTGCGCGAGTATCTGCACGACAACTATATGCGCGCCCTGACGCTGGACGAGCTGGCCAGCGTCGTATCGCTCAGCCCGTACCATTTCCAGCGCCAGTTCAAAGCCCATTTTCACGTTACGCCGCACCAAATGCTGATGGCCATTCGCCTCTGGCGCGCCAAAGCGTTCCTCACCCACGGCATGCCCGCCGCCGAAGTGGCAGCCGCGACCGGACTGACCGACCAGTCTCATTTAACCCGCGCGTTTACCCACCGCTACGGCATTACGCCCGTGCGCTACCAGAAGCAGGTCACCCGGCGCTAATGCGCAACCTCATACAATACGCGCGCATTTTCCCCTCCTACACTGCATGCAGCGTAAATACCTGTGGATGGAAAAATGATTAGTGGAGTGTTGTATGCCCTGCTGGCCGGGATGATGTGGGGACTGATTTTTGTCGGCCCGCTGATCGTGCCCGAGTATCCGGCAATACTGCAGTCGACCGGACGTTATCTGGCGCTGGGGCTGATTGCTCTGCCCCTGGCGTGGCTGGGACGCGCGCGCCTGCGTCAGCTCAGCCGTCAGGACTGGGGCACCGCGCTGGCGCTGACCATGATGGGCAATCTTATCTACTACGTTTGCCTTGCGAGCGCCATTCAGCGTACCGGTGCGCCGGTATCTACCATGATTATCGGCACGCTGCCGGTCGTCATCCCCGTCTTTGCTAACCTGCTCTACAGCCACCGCGATGGCAAACTGGCGTGGTCAAAAATGGCGCCGGCGCTGGTATGCACCGCCGTGGGGCTGGTATGCGTCAATATTGCCGAGCTGCGTCACGGGCAGGCGGATGTTGACCTGTGGCGTTACGGCTCTGGCATTGTGCTGGCGTTCATTTCCGTGGCGTGCTGGGCATGGTATGCCCTGCGCAACGCGCGCTGGCTGCGGGAGAACCCGGACAAGCATCCGATGATGTGGGCGACGGCGCAGGCGCTGGTCACGCTGCCCGTCTCGCTGGTGGGCTATGCCGGGGCGTGCATCTGGTTAGGCCATCAACTGCCAGACTTCGCCCAGCCCTTCGGGCCAAGACCCTGGGTGTTTATCGGCCTGATGGTTGCGATTGCGGTGCTGTGCTCATGGGTGGGCGCGCTGTGCTGGAACATTGCCAGCCAGAAGCTGCCAACGGTGATTTTAGGGCCGCTGATTGTCTTCGAAACCCTGGCCGGACTGCTTTATACCTTCCTGATGCGTCAGAGCGTGCCGCCGCTATTTACGGCCTGCGGGATCGCGCTGCTGGTGGTGGGAGTGGTGATGGCGGTAAGAGCGAAGCCGGAAAAACCGAGGGTCGTTCCGGCGTCGGAGGTGTGATCATTGCCCAGCGGCGCTGCGCTTGCAGGGCCTACAAAATCGTAGGCCCGGTAAGGCGTAACCGCCACCGGGCAAGTCCTTAAAACGTTTCCCAGTTCCCTTCAGACGCCGCCGCTACGGGCTGCGCTTTGGGCACATAGGTTTTCACCGGCGCCGCTTTGACCGCCTGATTGCGGGTGATTTTGAACACCGCCACCGCTTCGTTCAGGCGTGCAGCCTGATCTTCCAGCGCCGCCGCCGCGGCTGCAGACTCCTCTACCAGCGAGGCGTTCTGCTGGGTCACGCGGTCCATCTCGGCTACCGCCTGACCCACCTGATCGATACCGCGGCTCTGCTCGTCAGAGGCCGAGGCAATTTCGCCCATGATGTCGGTGACGCGGGTGACCGCATTAACGATCTCCGCCATCGTCTCCCCGGCTTCGTTAACCAGCTGGGAGCCCGCGTTCACGCGCTCGCCGGAATCATCGATCAGCGCTTTGATCTCTTTCGCCGCCTGGGCGCTGCGCTGGGCGAGAGTGCGTACTTCCCCTGCCACCACCGCAAAACCACGGCCCTGCTCGCCCGCGCGCGCCGCTTCCACCGCCGCGTTCAGCGCCAGAATGTTAGTCTGGAAGGCAATTCCGTCGATCACGTTAGTAATTTGCGCGATTTTACTGGAGCTGGTGGCGATTTCGTCCATTGTACGCACCACGCCTTCCACCACGTTACCGCCCTTCTTCGCCGTTGAGGAGGCGTCCAGCGCCAGACGGGACGCCTGACGCGCGTTATCGGCGTTCTGCTTCACGGTTGCCGTCAGCTGTTCCATGCTGGCTGCCGTCTCTTCCAGAGACGCGGCCTGCTGCTCGGTACGGGAAGAGAGGTCGTTACTGCCCGCAGAGATTTCGCCTGCACCGGTGTAAATCGTATCTGCGCCTTCACGCACCACGCCCACGGTGTTCGCCAGCGAGGTCTGCATCTCCTGAACGTTGCGCGCCAGGATAGCCATTTCGTTCTTACCTTCAGCCTGAATCGGCTGGGTTAAATCCCCTGCCGCAATGGCGCGAATATGGTTAATCACCTCTTCCAGAGGCAGCAGCAGCACGCGGCGCATGGCTACCCAGCTGGAGATAATCACCACAATCACCAGCAGCATAACCGCAGAGAGGATCCACAGGATGCGCTTGTAGTCGCTTTCATTGTCCTGGATACCTTTATCGGTAAGCGTTGCCTGCGCTTCACGCCATTCACGGTAAACCGCCTGCATCGCAGTCTGCTTTTGCTCCGCGTTCTGCTTGAACATGTCTTCCAGATTGCCCTGGCTCAGCAGGACGTTCATTTGCGTCAGCGTTGAGGAGTAAATGCGGTACTGCTCTTCCAGACGCTTGGCCAGGTTCTCGTCCAGGCCCGGCGTATTTGGCAGGGCATAGTATTTATCGTAATGGACCTGCGCATCGGCGAGCAGATTTTTCGCCGTGTTGACCAGCTCATTGAGCTGCCCACCGTTAATCTGAGAGGCCATGCTGCTTTGCAGACGCAGCATCCCGCGGTTCAGCGTCACGCGCGCCTGGTTCAGGCTGATCCACGCATCGGTAAACTCCGCCACGTTCTTGCTGGAGAGCTGCGACACGGTGAAATTGTCTTTATCGTTATTCAGCGCGTTGATAAAGATACCCGCGGAAATCACTTGCATGATGCCGAGCACAAGCAGCACCGAAATCAGAAGGGTAATGACTTTTATACGTTTAAACATGCGTTGCCTTTGTTATATGCAGGTTTGTCTGACGTGGATATATCGGCAGGCGCGGCGGGTTGTTTACTGTTTCTACACCTTTAAAAAGTTTCTAAACCACTTTCCTGAGCCCATTCAGAGAGTTAAACGGGGTATTTTTTTGTGATCTGCATCTCACTTTTCCCCTTCCCTCTAAAGGGTTATAGCGCCGCCATAAAGATGCATTTAATATGCACTTTATATTATTGATGACGAGGTAACTGCTATGGCCTTTCGCGACCAACCACTGGGCGAGCTGGCGCTCTCCATTCCTCGCGCTTCTGCGCTGTTTCGTAAATACGATATGGATTACTGCTGCGGCGGTAAGCAAACCCTGGCGCGTGCGGCCTCACGAAAAGAGCTGGACGTTGAGGTGATTGAATCAGAGCTGGCGCTGCTGGCCCAGCAGCCCGTCGACAAAGACTGGCGAGCCGCCCCACTCGCTGAAATCATCGACCATATCCTCGTGCGTTACCATGACCGTCACCGTGAGCAGCTGCCGGAACTGATCCTGCAGGCAACCAAAGTTGAGCGCGTCCATGCCGACAAACCGTCCGTACCGCGCGGTCTGGCGAAATACCTGACCCTGCTGCACGAAGAGCTTTCCAGCCACATGATGAAAGAAGAGCAGATCCTCTTCCCGATGATTAAGCAGGGAATGGGAAGCCAGGCGATGGGGCCTATCAGCGTGATGGAAAGCGAGCATGATGATGCGGGCGAACTGCTGGAAGTGATCAAACACACCACCCACAACGTCACGCCGCCGCCAGAAGCGTGCACAACGTGGAAAGCGATGTACAACGGCATTAACGAGTTGATTGACGACCTGATGGAACACATCAGTCTTGAGAACAACGTTCTGTTCCCGCGGGCATTAGCGGGGGAATAAAAAAGGCCGCTGCGGCCTGATGCCCTCACCCCGCCCCTCTCCCACGGGGAGAAGGTGCAAAAACTAAAAACGGCAACCGAAGTTGCCGTTTTGCTTTTACCTTACGCCTGCCATACGTTTCTTACCGATAAACACCCAGCCCAGCCCCAGCGCGATAAACCACAGCGGCGTGACGATGAGTGCCTGACGGGTATCATCTTCCAGCGTCAGCAGAACCAGCACGAAGACGAAGAACGCCATGCATACCCAGCACATCAGCTTGCCCAGCGGCATCTTGTAGATCGATTTCTCATGCAGGTGCGGGCGCTGCTTGCGGTATACCAGGTATGAACAGAGGATGATGGTCCAGACGAACATAAACAGGATCGCAGAGACCGTGGTGATCATGGTGAACGCGCCAATCACGCTTGGGTTCACGTAGAGCATCACCACGCCGCCCAGCAGGCACATGCAGGAGAAGGTCAACCCTTTTGCCGGTACCGCGCGCTTCGACAGCTTGGCGAACGCGCTCGGCGCCACGCCTTCCTGTGCCAGGCCAAACAGCATACGGCTGGTGGAGAACACGCCGCTGTTCGCGGAAGACGCCGCAGAGGTCAGCACCACGAAGTTAATCAGGCTCGCGGCGGCAGGCAGGCCTACCAGCACGAACAGCTCAACGAACGGGCTCTTGGTTGGTACCACGGAGCTCCACGGCGTCACGGACATAATAATGATCAGCGCGAAGACGTAGAACATGATGATACGCAGCGGAATAGAGTTTATCGCGCGCGGGAGAGACTTCTCGGGATCTTTGGTCTCCGCTGCCGTCGTGCCCACCAGCTCAATTCCCACGAACGCAAATACCGCGATCTGGAAGCCGGCAAAGAAGCCGCTAATGCCTTTCGGGAACCAGCCGCCGTCATTCCACAGATGGGTAAACGACGCCTGAACGCCCGTTGGCGACTGGAAGTGGGTGAGCACCATCACCAGACCCACGACGATAAGCCCGACAATCGCCACGATTTTGATCATCGCGAACCAGAACTCCATCTCACCGAACATTTTAACGGTGGCGAGGTTCAGGCTCAGCAGCAGAACAATGACCGCCAGCGAGGCGACCCAGTCCGACAGCCCCGGGAACCAGAACTGCGCGTAGGCGGTAATCGCCACGACGTCCGCCATACCGGTGACGACCCAGCAGAACCAGTAGGTCCAGCCGGTGAAATAGCCCGCCCACGGCCCGAGCAGGTCAGAAGCGAAGTCGCTAAAGGATTTGTATTCGAGGTTCGAGAGCAGCAGTTCACCCATTGCACGCATCACGAAGAAGAGCATAAAACCGATGATCATATAAACGAAGATGATCGACGGCCCGGCGAGACTGATGGTTTTGCCTGACCCCATAAACAGCCCGGTACCGATGGCACCCCCAATCGCAATGAGCTGAATATGACGGTTTGTGAGATTGCGCCGTAGCGACTGTTCAGACGTCGCCTCTTCTGTAGCGGCGACTTTGACCTGATCTACCATGTAATTTTCCTGTTTATGCCTGTCTGTGTTGTTAAGGCTCTTCTGGCCTTTAAAAACGTCAAAAAAATGACGGTCCCTTTGTAAGGGTTTATCGATATTAGGTAAGAATCGGCGGGATGAATACTATGATTTAGATATTATGTTAATAATATGTTGAAAGTGAGTGTCATATCACTCATACAGCGCGAAACAGCTCACAAAAATACACGCAACAGTTTCGTTTGCAAGATAAAATGTTGATAGCGCCATAACTATAGGTTTTTGCACTATTTTCCTCTCCCCAACGGGGAGAGGAAATAAGAAAATTCGATTACAGAATTTCCAGCAGCTCGACTTCAAAGACCAGGGTGCTGAATGGCGGAATGGACGCGCCAGCGCCGCGCTCGCCGTAGGCCAGGTTATGCGGGATAGTCAGTTCCCATTTGGAACCCACTGGCATCAGGGTCAGAGCTTCAATCCAGCCAGCGATCACGCCGTTAACCGGGAACTCAGCCGGTTCGCCGCGCGCCACGGAGCTGTCGAACACGGTACCGTCGATCAGTTTACCGGTGTAATGCACGCGAACGTGATCGGTACGCGCCGGGATTGCGCCGTCGCCCTGATTGATCACGCGGAACTGCAGACCAGACTCGGTGCTGTTCACGCCTTCACGCTCACGGTTCTCTTCCAGATATTTCACACCTTCGGCGGCCATCTCTTCAAAGCGTGCGCGACGCACGGCGTCAGCACGCTCGTGGATTTCACGCAGCGCACGGTGCACAACGTCAACCGGAACGGCAGGCTGTTTGCCTTCCAGTGCGTCAGCGATACCCGCCACCAGCGCTTCTGGTAACAGACCTTCCAGGCCGGATTCGCTCAGCTGCTGTCCTACCTGCAAGCCGATACCGTAACTTGCCTGCGCTTCGATAGTGTCAAAAGTCGGGGTGGTCATGGGTTTTCCTTCCATCACATTTAAAGTAGCGGGCAGCATATCAGCCATGCCCTTATGGGTAAAACTTTGTCTGAAGTTAAGGTGACAAACCGCGACGAAACAGAAACAATAGAGATAACCAGGATTAATCCCGAACTGATGTCACGGATGTCGGGTTTACTACGCCGTTCAGGCAGTTAGCAAACTATACTTCGGGGCACAGGATAAAAAATACGCGGAGCAGGAGGAGTGCCATGCCCGGGCGATTTGAACTGAAACCTACCCTGGCGAAAATCTGGCAGGCGCCGGACAATTTTCGCATCATGGACCCGCTGCCTCCTCTGCATCGCAGAGGGATCATCATTGGCGCGCTGATGGTGATCGTGGGCTTCCTGCTTCCTTCCGGGGGCGATGATGTCGATACCGCCCCCGTCACCCGCAATGCCCAACTGGACATTCAGTCGCAGACGCGGCCGCAGCCTGACGCACAGCCGATGCAAACGCAGCTTGTGACCCCGTCTAACGATCCGGGTCAGGTCGCGCCGGTTGAGCCAGAACCCATTCAGGATGAACAGCCGCAGGATCAAGCCGCCGCCCCGTCTCAGCCTCAGACGCAACAGCCTACCGGCATTGAGCAACAGTGGCGTTCCTATCGCGTAGAGCCGGGCAAAACGCTGGCACAGCTGTTCCGCGACCACAACCTGCCGCCAACCGACGTGTATGCTATGGCGAAGGTGGAAGGTGCGGGTAAACCGCTCAGTAATCTGCAGAATGGCCAGATGGTACAGATTCGCCAGAATGCCAGCGGGGTGGTGACAGGGTTAACGATTGATACGGGAAATGGGCAACAGGTACTGTTTACCCGCCAGCCAGACGGCAGTTTCATCAGGGCGCGTTAAGACCCGGATCTGTAAAAAGCAAAACGCCGGCACAAGGCCGGCGTTTCAACGTGAGCAGAGTAAAAAATTACTCAGCTACAACGTTAACAACCAGTTTAGCGAACACTTCGCTGTGAACCTGGAAGTCAACTTCGTGCTCACCAGTGGTACGCAGAACGCCGTTCGGCAGACGAACTTCGCTCTTAGCCACTTTAACGCCTGCTGCAGAAACTGCATCAGCGATATCGCGGGTACCGATGGAACCGAACAGTTTACCTTCGTCGCCTGATTTAGACGCGATGGTAACGGTGCCCAGTGCGTTGATTGCTTCAGCGCGAGCGTTAGCAGCCGCCAGAACGTCAGCCAGTTTGGCTTCCAGTTCAGCGCGACGTGCTTCGAAAAACTCTACGTTTTTCTTGGTAGCTGGAACAGCTTTACCCTGTGGAACCAGGAAGTTACGTGCGTAACCCGCTTTAACGTTAACCTGATCACCCAGGCTGCCCAGGTTTGCTACTTTATCAAGCAGAATAACTTGCATTACCTTATCCTCTTAAAGTCGTATTAATGGACCGTGCCCGATTACTGATGACGATCAGTGTACGGCAGCAGGGACAGGTAGCGAGCGCGTTTGATAGCGCGAGCCAGCTGACGCTGGTATTTTGCACGAGTACCGGTGATACGGCTTGGGACAATCTTACCGCTTTCGGTGATGTAGTTTTTCAGCGTTGCGATATCTTTATAGTCGATCTCTTGAACGCCTTCCGCGGTGAAACGGCAGAACTTGCGACGACGGAAATAACGTGCCATATGGCTAGTCTCCAGAATCTATCAAATCAATCTGCTCGGCATGCAGAACCATTTTGCTCAGGCCGTTCTTTGCCTTGTGGCAAGAGATGAACCCCTGAACGATTACTGCGCTACCGACCGTTAAACTGTGAGTAATGGCCTGGTTTTCGTGTCCGCTAATAATAACGGGCATTTGGCACCACGCCTGCCGGTGAAACCCGGCTTCCTCTTGCACAGAACGATGCTCAAGCACGAACTGGCAATGCGGAATTCCTGATGGACTGACCTTTCGAAGGGGAGCCCTGCATACGATGCCGGACAACGCCAGACGGTTGGTCATCAGAAATTACTCTTCAGAATCCCCAGCATCAGAATCATCTGCGGTTTCGTTTGCGAAATCATCGCGACGCTCACGGCGCTCGTCTTTCGCTTTAACCATCGGAGATGCTTCGGTAACTGCGTTTTTGGTACGCATAACCATGCTGCGGATAACGGCATCGTTGAAGCGGAAGGTAGTTTCCAGCTCATCGATCACTTCCTGCGGCGCTTCAACGTTCATCAGAACGTAGTGTGCTTTGTGCAGTTTGTTGATCGGGTAAGCCAGCTGACGGCGGCCCCAGTCTTCCAGACGGTGGATCGTACCTTCTGCACCAGTGATGGCAGCAGAGTAACGCTCGATCATACCCGGAACCTGTTCGCTCTGGTCAGGATGGACCATAAAAACGATTTCGTAATGACGCATCGAATTGCTCCTTACGGATTATTCAGCCTCCTGTCTGGGTCAGCCGAGGCCCGGGGAGGCAAGGAACGTGTTAAAGGTCGGCTGAAAAATTGACGCGTCATAATACTTGTGCGCCCCTGGAAACTCAAGCTGATTGCACAAATAATTCGCACAAAGCGCGAAGCGGGTCTAAGTGGGTGATTTAAAATTGGTCACACCCGGAAGCGTTGTTTTTTTGAACAACTGCATCAGAAATGGTCACGCATCCCCGCCGGATGAGTGATTACACTTTAATCAGAGATCGCCTGAATTAAAGAAGGAGCATCCCCCCTCTCGCAGCACGTAGTCGTGGAGCGCATATCATGAAAAAAATCGCATTAGCCATAATGGCGGCGCTTTTGCTCAGTGCAAACGCGATGGCAGCCATCAAGATAGACAGCCGACAGGCCAGAAACATGGATGATGTGCAAAGCTTGGGCGTAATTTACATCAATCATAATTTCGCCACGGAAAGTGAAGCAGATCAGGCATTAAACGCAGAAACCGATGCGCAGGGCGCAACCTATTACCACGTGATGTTAACCCGTGAGCCCGGCAGCAACGGCAACATGCACGCCAGTGCAGATATTTACCGATAACGCTTTAACGCTAGCACCAGGAAAGCCAACAACGAGAACATAGCCATAGATGACGTTGCCCCCTGCCCGGGGGCTTTTTTTTGTGAATGGCTCCTGAATACTACCGGTAAAATAGCCCCTCAGAGATCCTCCATAAGCGGGAAGATATGGACATCAAAGTCCTGCGCGTTTACAGGTGCTGGCGGAAAAACGCCACCGTGGCGTCGAGCGCCGTTGGCGTGATGCGGTGGCGGACGCCCGGTTCCCACAGGCAGGTCAGATTACCGTCCAGCCCTTCATTCATTAACGCCTGCTGCAGACGGAAGGTTCCCTCAGGCGGGACCACATCATCCGCGTCACCGTGCCAAAGCAACAGCGGGCGATCGGCCACGCGCGGCAATGCCCGGGTCACTTCCCACTCTGCCAGCGTCGCGGTCATTTCCGTTAAATCCTGAGGGGGAAAAAGGGTCTTCGCCAGCGAAGTAAAGTAGCCCGAACCCATCAGACAGGCGACTGACTTCACTTCAGGATGATGCGTCATAATCCCCAGCGCCGTCATACCGCCCATCGACGCCCCGGCTACCGCCAGACGATTGTCGGCCACCAGCCCTGCCTCATAAAGCGCATCGCGCAGCCCGGAAAACTCGGTCAGACTCCCGTGCAGAATGTGCCAGAACTGCCCCAGCCGCGCCTGTTCATTACCCGTAAAACGTGCGCCGTGGTCGGGTGCATCTGGCATCACCACGCGAAAACCCGCCTGCGCCAGCGCTACCGCAAAATAACTGTAAACCAGCTTCGATGAGGTAAACCCATGATAAAAAACCACAACAGGCAGCGGTTTATCACGTTTACCCGCTGGCATCGCGTGTAAAACTTCATGGTCGCCGAGGTGGCGTATTTCAATTTCAATCATTGTCGACCCTGTGCGAATCTATGATTCATAATGTTGAGAACTGGGTTACGCTTTCGCGTCATTTTCATTCGAAATATACGTCCCAGATAACACTTCGGGAACATTCCCCCAAAACTAAATTCACAAACAACTACACTATGGCTATCAGGAAACGAGATATGGTTATGCGCAGGTTTGCTGCTTTATTGCTGGTCTTTCTGCTGAGTGGCTGTAGCGCGCTGCAGGGAACGCCGCAACCCGCTCCACCGGTCGCCGATCATCCACAGGAGATTCGTCGTAATCAGACGGAAGGATTACAACGAATGGGCACCATCTCCGCGCTGGTCCGCGGCTCTCCGGATGACGCAGAATCGGCAATAAAAGCGCAGGCCGTCGCTGCCAAAGCAGATTATTACGTCATCATTATGATCGACGAAACCATCATAACGGGACAGTGGTATTCACAGGCCATTTTGTACCGTAAATAATGGTTTTCCTTTGAACGAGATTTACACTGCTTTGCGTCCATAGACATTTTCCTGTCCACAATAAACTCCACGCCCGCATCAATGGAAGGGAGTTTATTAGCGAAGGATTGCCCGGCGGATACCGGATATATGTGAAATGGAGCTGACGATGAAACGAACTCTTGCTTTGACCTCACTGTTGCTCTCAGCAGGCCTGCTGAGCACCACCGCGCAGTCAGCAGAATTCGCCAGTGCTGATTGTGTGACTGGCCTGAATGAAATTGGCCAGATCTCCGTGAATAATATCTCGGGGAGCCCGCAAGACGTTGAACGTGTCGTGGCATTAAAGGCCGATGAGCAGGGTGCTTCATGGTATCGCATCATCCAGATGCAGGAAGATAACCATATCGACCACTGGCGGGTACAGGCCATTCTCTACGTGTAAACTCCCTCCCGATAAAAGCCACTTATTTTTAGTGGCTTTTCGTTTTTGCAAATTTTTTATCTTGTATAAAACCAATAAAGAACAATTGAATAACATTTTGTTACATTAAAACAGTAAACGTAACCCCCGCTCTGCCGTTGAAGAACCATAACTTTTCAATGATGAGCAATTTATGATCAACTTTTTTCGCCGTGCGGGCCTGGGGTCGAAACTATCGCTGCTGACTGGCGTCAGTGTCGCCACGCTGTTTCTGCTATTCACTTTTCTGCTCAGCCAAAAAGCCAGCCAGCAGCTTGAAGCCCTTGCGGTCGAAGATCTGCATAATCAGTCCACCGGCATGGTCGACATGGTGCAGATGTTTAATACCAGCCTGAGTGAAGAGGTTGAGAGCTATACCCGTCTGTTTACCACCTTTTTACCGCAGCCCCTGAACATTGATAATTCCCAACCCCAGACGATTAACGGACTTAGCGTTCCGCTTCTGAAAGGCGGAGACACCGGGCTGCATGAAAATAACACCCTTTCGGACGAGTTCCTGAACCGTACGGGAGCCATTTCGACGCTGTTTGTACGCAGCGGTAACGACTTTGTTCGCGTAGCCACTTCCCTGCGCAAAGAGAATGGCGATCGGGCAATGGGTACCGTTCTGGATAACGCCAGCCCGGCCTTTGCCGCCGTCAACAAAGGTGAAGTCTACCGCGGCCTGGCGCTACTGTTTGGCAAACGCTACATCACCCAGTACCAGCCCGTTAAAAACGCCGAAGGGCAGGTCATTGCGATCGTCTTTGTCGGGGTGGAGATCACCCACTCCTGGAACGTCATGCGCGAGAAAATCCTCAACCGCCGCCTGGGCGAGAGCGGTCACTTCTTCGTGCTGGATCGCAGCAACGGCAAAACGCGCGGGCAATACCTGTTCCATGCTGGCGAAGAGGGAAAACTGCCGAAGTGGGACGGCGCGACGCAGCAACAGCTTCTGAGTGACAAACCCGGCACGCTGGAGCGTACAAGCGACGACGGCCGGACGCTGAAAATGGCCTATACCCCGCTGCCGGGCTGGAACTGGACTATCGTGGGCGAAGTGGATAAATCGGTGCTGCTCTCAAGCGTTACCGCCATGCGCGATCGCTTCCTGCTGGCCGGCGTGGTCTTATCCATCCTTTTTGCTGGCCTGTTCGTGGTCATTATTCGCCGCGTGCTGACCCGACCGCTGCGCAGCGTGATCCATCTTGCCAGACAATATGCCGCAGGGGATCTCCGTTCCAGCCTGCCCGTGACGCGTCAGGACGAAGTCGGCCAGCTGATCGATGCTATCAACGGCATCGGCGGCGGCCTGCAAAAAATTGTGCTGCAGGTTCGTGAGGCCGCAGGCGAGATCCATTTGGGCACCAACGCGCTGGCCGCCGACACTGGCGAGATTTCAGAGCAGATCAACAAGCAGGCCAGCAGCGTGGAAGAGACGTCCGCCAGCATGGAGCAGCTGGCCGCCACCGTTCAGCAAAATGCCGCCAACATGGAGCAAACGCAGCAGCTGGTGGGTGAAACCTCGCTCGCGGTTCATCAGGGCGGTGAGACGGTCACCCACGCGGTGTCGACCATGGACGACATTCGCGAAGCGTCAAAACGCATCGAAGACATCACGCGCGTGATCGAATCCATCGCTTTCCAGACCAATATTCTGGCGCTGAATGCGGCAGTGGAAGCCGCCCGCGCAGGCGAGCACGGAAAAGGATTTGCGGTAGTCGCGCAGGAAGTTCGCGCGCTGGCGGGACGCAGCGCTAACGCGGTGAAGGAGATTGAACAGCTGATTGGCGATACGCTCAGAAAAGTGAGTGAGGGTCATGCGCTGTCTGAACAAACACGCCTGGCGATGGACGACATCATCATTCATATCGATAACATCAGCCAGCTGGTCACCGAGATTAACTATGCCTCACGCGAGCAGTCCGCCGGGATCGGCCAGGTGAACCTCGCCATGACCCATATTGGCGAAGCGTCGCATATCAATGCCGATCGCATCTCACGCAGCGAACAAACGGCCCAAACGCTGCGCGAGAAGGGTTCGCACCTGACTCAGCTGGTGAGCCTGTTCCAGCTAAAAGGCTAACCGACTCTGCCCGTCGCACGCAGCAGCAGGTCGCTTTGCACCTGCTCGCTCATCAGCGTGCCGCCACGGGTGTCCAGCATCATGCGGCACCACGCCTGCGCCACCGGGGGCGATGCGTGCCGCAGCATCTGGCTTCCGGCACCCAGCAAGAAAAGCAGCTGCGCGATCTCCCGACCCTGCGCCTCCTGCAGTTTACGCAGTTTTTGCTGAAGCTGTCGCCAGCTGCGGTCGAAGTGTCTGTCCTGCCCTTTCACCTGCGCAAACTCGTCGGCAAGCAGGTCGTGAATACCCGGCTGCTTCGCCAGCACGCGCAGCACGTCCAGACACATGATATTACCTGACCCTTCCCAGATGCTGTTCACCGGCATCTCGCGGTACAGGCGGGGAAGTTCGCTCTCTTCGCAATATCCGATCCCGCCCAGCACCTCCATCGCCTCCGCGACAAACGGGATGCCCGCTTTACAGACGCTAAATTTCGCCGCCGGGGTAAACAGCCGCGCCCAGGCGGCCTCTTGCGGATCGGCACGCTTGTCCCACGCGCGGGCCAGGCGGAACAGCAGCGCCGTTTGCCCCTCCAGCACCAGCGCCATCCGGCTTAATACCTCGCGCATTAAAGGCTGATCGATGAGGTTTTTGCCGAAGGTCTGACGCTGATGGGCATGGTACAGCGCCACCGAGAGCGCCCGACGCATCAGTCCGTGGCTGCCCAGCGCGCAGTCAAATCGCGTCAGACCGCCCATTTTGAGGATCTGCCGTACCCCTTCGCCCTCTTCCCCCAGCAGCCAGCCGGAGGCATCAAGAAACTCCACCTCGCTGCTGGCGTTGGAGCGGTTCCCGAGCTTGTCCTTGAGGCGCTCCAGCCGGACGGCGTTGCGCTGTCCGTCAGGCAAAAAGCGCGGCACAAAAAAGCAGGATAGCCCGCCCTTCGCCTGGGCCAGCACCAGATGCGCATCGCTTTGCGGGACGGAGAAAAACCATTTATGCCCCACCAGCCGGTAGCTGCCGTCGCTGCATTTTTCCGCTTTGGTGGTATTGCTGAGCACGTCCGAGCCGCCCTGCTTTTCCGTCATCCCCATACCGATCAGCAGGCCGCGCTTTTGCGCGCCGGGGGCCAGATGCGGATCGTAGCGATCGCTGAGCAGCGGTGTCAGCCAGTCGTGAAATATTTTGGGGAGCGCCTGCTGCAGCAGCGGCGTGGCGGCGAACGTCATGGTGACAGGGCACAGCGTGCCCGCCTCCACCTGCGCATGCAGCACAAAGCGCGCGGCCCGAGCGACAAACGACCCTTTACGCGCTTCCTCTTCCCACGCCAGGTTATGCACGCGGTTGGCGCAAAGCCCCTGCATCAGTAGATGCCAGGCCGGATGAAAACGCACGTCGTCCAGCCGCTCGCCCGTGGCGTCATAGCGTAACAGCTCGGGCGGATTAACGTTTGCCAGCCTGCCCAGCTCCAGTGACTCCGCCGTACCCAGCTGCTGGCCAATGCTGGCGAGGAGTTCGATATCCCACTCGGCGCCTTCACGCGCGACCGCATCGCGCAGGGCGCAGTCCGAGAGGAAAAGGTTGCTGTTGGAAAGCGGTGCAGATTGATTGAAAACGGTGTGGGTCTGCCAGTGCATGCTGTCTCCCTCCTTCAGTGGCAATGACGATAAGTATGGACAGACCGCGCACGCGCTGCATGGGAGGGGAGTCACACGTTCACGATCCCGCTGATATCATTCGTGAAATAGCTCACAGAACATAAGAATAAACTATTTCATGACTCCGCTTTTGTTGAATAATTTATTCTCACACCCTAAGTGAGGATCGTTATGCAACGGGACGCGCACAAGCGTGCATTAATTGCAGGCTCCATTGGTAACTTTATCGAGTGGTATGAGTTTGCGGTCTACGGTTTTCTGGCGACCGTGATTGCGAAAAACTTCTTCCAGCTTGAAGGAGAGGCGGGGCTGACCAGCCTGATCCTCACCTACGCCTCGTTTGCCATCGCCTTCTTCTTCCGCCCGCTGGGTGCGGTGGTGTTTGGCCGCATCGGCGACCGGATTGGCCGTAAGCCGACGCTAATCATCGTGCTGGTACTGATGACGCTCGCTACCGCCGCCATCGGCATTGTGCCGGTCTACGCCAGCATCGGAATTGCCGCGCCGCTGATTATTACGCTGCTGCGCATCCTGCAGGGGCTGTTCGCGGGCGGCGAGTACGGCGGTGCGGTCTCGCTGATGACGGAGTTCGCCCCGCGCGGCAAGCGTGGGCTCTATGGCGCGTGGCAGTCCTTTACCGTGGCGCTGGGACTGTTAGCGGGCGCTGGCATCGTGGCGCTGCTCTCCGCCCTTCTCACGCCTGAAGCTCTGCACGAGTGGGGCTGGCGCATTCCGTTCTTCCTGGCGCTACCCATGGGCGTTGTGGCGCTGTGGCTTCGCGTCAGCATGGAGGAGACGCCCAGCTTTGTGCAGCAGCAGGATAAACCGGCTGTCGCTCAGGCGGATACTGCCGCTACGCTCCGGGCCATCGTGATGGGGATTGGGCGCGTAATGGTCTGGTCTGCGGCGGGGTACACCTACCTGGTGATTATGCCGACCTATCTTCAGTCGGCGCTGCACACCGGGTTTAACCAGGCGCTGTTGATAGCGGTGATTTCGAATATTGGTTTTGCGCTGACCATCATTCCGTCGGGGATCCTGAGCGACCGGATCGGCCGCCGCACGGTGATGATTATCGCCACCGCGCTGCTGCTGATCCTCGCCCTGCCGCTGCTGAAAATCCTGCAGGCGGAGTCGAGTACGCTGGCGGTGAAGGCTGGTGTGGTACTGATTGCGGGCGGGCTGGTGGGCATGCTGGCGGGGCCGGGCCCGGCGATGCTGTCTGAGATGTTCCCGACGCGCGTGCGCTATACGGGGCTGGGGCTGGCCTACTCGTTGTCGAACGCGATTTTCTCGGGATGCGCAGGGCTAATCATTACCGGGCTGATTAAGCAGACGGGCAACCTGGATATTCCGGCGTATTACGTGATGGCGACGGCGGTAGTGAGTATTTTAGCGCTGATGACGCTGAGGAAGGATGACCATTTGCGGTCGTTAGAGGAGTGAGGTTGTCAACGTCTGGTGCCCTCTCCCACGGGGAGAAGGATAAAACACAAAAGGCCGTCCTGTGGACGGCCTTGCTGTTTATTCTCCGCGCTGACGCACCGCTTCAAACAGGCAGATGCCCGTTGCAACGGAAACGTTCAGGGACGACACGCTGCCCGCCATCGGGATGCTGATCAGCTCGTCGCAGTGCTCGCGGGTCAGACGACGCATGCCTTCGCCTTCCGCCCCCATCACCAGCGCCAGACGGCCGGTCATTTTGCTCTGGTACAGAGTATGATCCGCTTCACCGGCGGTACCGACGATCCAGATGTTCTCTTCCTGCAGCAGACGCATGGTGCGCGCGAGGTTGGTCACGCGGATCAGCGGAACGTTTTCCGCCGCGCCGCAGGCCACCTTCTTCGCCGTCGCGTTCAGCTGCGCGGAGCGATCTTTCGGCACGATCACCGCGTGCACGCCCGCCGCATCGGCGCTGCGCAGACACGCGCCGAGGTTATGCGGATCGGTAACGCCGTCGAGGATCAGGAAGAACAAATTCTCCAGCTCGGCGATCAGATCCGGCAGATCGTTTTCCTGATACTGACGACCCGGCTTCACGCGGGCAATGATCCCCTGGTGGACCGCGCCTTCGCTTTTCTCATCCAGGAACTGGCGGTTCGCCAGCTGAATCACCACGCCCTGCGCTTCCAGCGCGTGGATCAGCGGCATCAGACGCTTATCTTCACGCCCTTTCAGAATAAACACTTCCTGAAAACGCTCCGGTGCGCGCTCGAGAAGGGCCTGCACCGCGTGGATGCCGTAAATCATTTCACTCATTGATGGTTCTCGTAATAAGTATTTCCCCTCCCCCCGTTGGGGAGAGGGTCAGGTTGAGGGGAGAATTTACTCCGCCTGCTTTTTCTTGGCCGCGCGCTTCGCTTTGGTGGCGGCAGCGATTTTCTGCGTTTTCGCGGAAGGCTTTTTCGCTGAGCGGGCTTCTTTCTTCGCCGCCTTCGGCTTCTGTTTCTTCTCGCCGCGGAACGCGCTGTCCGGCTCGAAGTTTACCTTCTTGCCCGCCTGACGACGTTTACCGCCGCCCGGTTTACCGTTACCGGTTTTTTTCGCCCTTTCACGCTCGGTTTTACCGACGTTACGCGGCGCGCGCTCGCTGGAGATCAGGCTGAAGTCGATCTTACGGTCGTCCATATTCACGGCTTCGACCTTCACTTCCACACGGTCGCCCAGACGATACGTCTGGCCGCCAGATTCGCCAATCAGGCGCTGGCCGACCTGGTCGAAGCGGTAGTAGTCGTTATCCAGGCTGGAGACGTGCACCAGACCGTCGATGAACAGCTCGTCCAGACGAACGAAGAAACCAAAGCCGGTCACGCTGGCAATCACGCCTTTGAAGACGTTACCGACCTGATCGAGCATAAAGTCACACTTCAGCCAGTCCGCTACGTCGCGTGTTGCTTCATCGGCACGACGTTCGGCCATGGAGCAGTGCTGACCCAGCTGCAGCATCTCTTCCATCGAATAGTGGTAGCCACCGGTTTCGGTGGTGTTCCCTTTATGGCCCTGCTCCTGCGCCAGCAGATACTTGATCGCACGGTGTAGAGAGAGGTCAGGATAACGACGGATCGGCGAGGTGAAGTGGGCGTAAGACTGCAGCGCCAGGCCGAAGTGTCCGCGGTTTTCCGGATCGTAAATCGCCTGCTTCATGGAGCGCAGCAGCATCGTCTGCAGCATTTCTGCGTCAGGACGATCGCCGATGGACTCCAGCAGCTCGGCGTAATCGCGCGGCTCTGGCTTGTTGCCTCCAGGCAGTTCCAGACCCAGTTCAGCCAGCACGGAGCGGAACGACGTAATGGCTTCCGTGGTCGGCTTATCGTGAATACGGAACAGCGCTGGCTCTTTGGCTTTCTCGACGAAACGTGCCGCCGAGATATTCGCCAGGATCATACACTCTTCGATCAGCTTGTGCGCGTCGTTACGCTGGGTCTGCTCGATACGCTCAATGCGGCGTTCGGCGTTGAAGATGAATTTCGCCTCTTCACTCTCAAACGAGATCCCGCCGCGCTCTTCGCGCGCCTGATCCAGCGTTTTGTAAAGGTTATGCAGCTCTTCGATATGTTTGACCAGCGGCGCGTACTGTTCGCGCAGATCCTGGTCGCCCTGCAGCATATGCCAGACCTTGGTATAGGTCAGACGCGCGTGCGAGCTCATCACCGCTTCGTAGAATTTGTAGCCGGTTAAGCGCCCTTTGGTGGAGATGGTCATCTCGCAAACCATACAGAGGCGGTCAACCTGCGGGTTCAGGGAGCACAGACCGTTAGACAGCACTTCCGGCAGCATCGGCACGACCTGGGACGGGAAGTAGACCGAGGTGCCGCGGCTGCGGGCTTCGTTATCCAGCGGGGTGTGCGGACGGACGTAATAGCTTACGTCAGCGATAGCAACCCACAGACGCCAACCACCGCCGCGTTTTTTCTCACAGTATACGGCGTCATCAAAGTCGCGGGCGTCTTCGCCGTCGATAGTGACCAGCGGCAGATCGCGCAGATCCACGCGGCCCACTTTGGACTCTTCCGGCACTTCTTCGCGCAGGCTTTCGATCTGATCTTCAACCGCTTTCGGCCAGATGTACGGAATTTCATGGGTGCGCAATGCCATATCAACGGCCATCGTGGTGCCCATGTTATCGCCAAGCACTTCGACGATTTTACCTACCGCTTTGGTGCGACGGGTTGGGCGCTGGGTGAGTTCCACCACCACCACAAAGCCCATGCGGGCACCCATCACCTCTTCAGGTGGGATCAGAATGTCGAAGCTCAGACGGCTGTCGTCCGGCACCACGAAGCCCACGCCGGCGTCGGTAAAGTAGCGGCCGACGATCTGGCTGGTTTTTGGCACCAGAACGCGTACCACGCGCGCTTCGCGGCGACCTTTACGGTCAGCGCCCAGCGGCTGCGCCAGGATCTGGTCGCCGTGGATACACATCTTCATCTGCTCAGATGAGAGGTACAGATCGTCTTTACGGCCTTCCACGCGCAGGAAGCCGAAGCCATCGCGGTGACCAATGACGGTCCCTTTCAGCAGATCGAGACGTTCTGGCAGCGCGTAGCACTGGCGGCGGGTAAAGACCAGTTGCCCGTCGCGCTCCATCGCGCGCAGGCGGCGGCGAAGGGCTTCAATTTGCTCTTCACCTTCAATGTTTAATTCAACGGCAAGTTCTTCACGATTGGCGGGTTTTTCGCGTTTTGTTAAGTGTTCAATGATGAACTCGCGGCTAGGAATAGGATTCGCGTATTTTTCGGCTTCGCGTTCCTGGAAAGGATCATGTGACATGTCGGTTCCTCCGTTGTCAGCTCCGGTGGAAATTTTCTTCATTCCACCAGCAATAATTTATAAAGCGGTTGATTCTCTTCAACCAAATCGGCCAGCGTGTAGTTATCCAGTTCCATGAGAAAACTTTGCACGGCCTTTGAAAGCGCCTTTTTCAGGCGGCAAGCGGGCGTGATGTGGCAGAACTCGCTGCTGCAGTTCACCAGAGACAGCGGCTCCAGTTCACGTACCACATCGCCAACACGAATACTCTGTGCCGGTTTACCGAGACGGATCCCACCATTCTTCCCGCGGACGGCAGCAACGTATCCGGCACGACTAAGTTGATTGATTATTTTGACCATATGATTACGGGATACGCCGTAGACCTCTGTGACTTCAGAGATACTGGTCATCTTCCCATCGGGTAACGACGCCATGTAAATCAGCGCACGTAAGCCGTAATCGGTGAAACTTGTTAACTGCACATCAACCTCAGGAAAAAGGGAAAACGCGGTTAAACCGCAGAGATATTCATTAATGATGATAAACCAGCCAGATAGTGAGCGGCTAATTTATTTGACAGACGGGGCGAAAAAGCGGAGATCCAGGAGCGGTCGCCGGATGGCGCTACGCTTATCCGGCCTACGGGTCTCCCCGCAGGCCAGCAGTCACGAAGATTATGCGTCGAACGGGTCGCGCAGGATCATCGTTTCAGTACGATCCGGGCCGGTAGAAATAATATCGATCGGCACTTCGGTCAGTTCTTCAATACGCTTGATGTAATCCAGCGCCGCCTGCGGCAGGCCGCTACGCTCTTTCACACCGAAAGTGGTCTCAGACCAGCCCGGCATGGTTTCGTAGATTGGCTCAATGCCTTCCCAGTCGTCAGCAGCCAGCGGAGTGGTGGTCACTTCGCGGCCATCTGGCATACGGTAGCCTACGCAGATTTTCACTTCTTTCAGGCCGTCCAGTACGTCCAGCTTGGTCAGGCAGAAGCCAGACAGGGAGTTGATCTGCACTGCACGACGCACGGCAACCGCATCCAGCCAGCCGGTACGACGACGACGACCGGTGGTCGCGCCAAACTCGTTACCCTGCTTGCACAGGAACTCGCCGGTTTCATCAAACAGCTCGGTCGGGAATGGACCCGCCCCCACGCGAGTGGAGTACGCTTTGATGATGCCCAGCACGTAATCTACATAACGTGGACCCAGGCCAGAGCCGGTCGCCACGCCACCTGCCGTGGTGTTAGAGGACGTAACGTACGGATAGGTACCGTGGTCGATGTCCAGCAGCGTACCCTGCGCACCTTCGAACATGACGAAATCGCCACGCTTGCGCGCCTGGTCCAGCAGATCGGACACATCAACAACCATACCGGTCAGAATGTCAGCAATCGCCATGACGTCATCCAGCACTTTCTGGTAGTCAACAGCGTCAGCTTTGTAGAAGTTCACCAGCTGGAAGTTGTGATATTCCATCACTTCTTTCAGTTTTTCAGCGAAGGTTGCTTTGTCGAAGAGGTCACCCACGCGCAGACCGCGACGTGCAACTTTATCTTCGTAAGCCGGGCCGATACCACGACCGGTAGTGCCGATCGCTTTCGCGCCGCGCGCTTTCTCACGCGCTACGTCCAGCGCCACGTGATAATCCAGGATCAGCGGGCAGGCTTCGGAGAGCAGCAGACGCTCACGAACAGGGATACCACGGTCTTCCAGACCTTTCATCTCTTTCATCAGCGCAGCAGGAGACAGCACGACGCCGTTACCGATGATGCTGGTGACGTTTTCGCGAAGAATGCCTGATGGAATAAGATGGAGGACGGTTTTTTCACCGTTGATTACGAGAGTATGGCCTGCGTTGTGACCGCCCTGGTAGCGTACAACATATTTAGCCCGTTCAGTCAGAAGATCAACAATCTTCCCTTTACCTTCGTCACCCCATTGGGTGCCCAGTACGACGACGTTGTTACCCATTTTTTTCAAAATCACCGTTTGCTTAAAAATGGATTCTACCATCGCTTTTTCAGATATACAGCACTTTTTGACCTCAAAATACGCCGATTGTGCCTATTTTTTGATCAGCCAATCGTTTTCCTCAACATGTAGTAGATCACGATGCCCGCAACCACAAGACCGCCGCCAAAACGACGCAAAATATTATCCGGCAGCTGGCTCATCGTGGCGATCATTCGGCGCCAGGCGCGCGGATAAAGCATCGGTCCAAGACCTTCCAGCACCAGGACCAGGGCCAGTGCGAGCCAGATCGTTGAATTCATTTTTATTCCTTATAAAAGAAAACCACCGCTCCGTTGAGAGCGGTGGTTTGAATACTCAAACGAGCCTGAGTTTATCGCGTTGCGTTAGTCGGCGTCTTCATATAACGGAAGAAATCGCTGTCCGGGCTGAGCACCATGACATCCTGGTTGCTCTGGAAGCTATTCTCGTAAGCGCGCAGGCTACGGATAAAGGCGTAGAAGTCAGGATCCTGGCTGAAGGCATCAGCAAACAGCTTCGCCGCTTCGGCATCGCCTTCACCGCGCAGGATACGGCCCTGACGCTCAGATTCCGCCAGCGTCTTGGTGACTTCATAGTCTGCTGCTGCACGCAGCTTCTCAGCCTCTTCCTGGCCCTGTGAACGGTGACGACGGGCTACCGCCTCACGCTCGGCGCGCATACGGTTGTAAATCGCCTCGGACACTTCCGCCGGCAGGTTGATCTGCTTGATACGCACGTCAACCACTTCGATACCCAGCGCAGCCATACTGTTCGGGTTGATCACCGGCACTTTACCGTTAGTCTCCGCCTGAACGCGTTCAGCCGCTTTGGCAATCGCATCATCTGCTGCCGGCGTTGAAACTTCATCTTCCGTGCCCGCTGTACCGGAGTTCAGCGCATCGCGAACTTCCAGGGTCAGACGACCACGGGAGTCGGTCACGATGTCTTTCACATCCAGACGACCAATCTCGGAACGCAGACGGTCAGAGAACTTACGTTTAAGCAGCACTTCTGCCTGAGAAACGTCGCCGCCGCCCGTTGCCAGGAAGTAACGGCTGAAATCGCTGATGCGCCATTTGATATAGGAATCAACGATCAGGTCTTTCTTCTCTTTGGTCACGAAACGGTCGGCCTGGTTATCCATGGTCTGGATACGTGCATCCAGCGTTTTCACGGACTGAATGAACGGCACCTTGAAGTGCAGACCCGGCTCGTAAATCACCGGGCGTTTGTCGCCATCACGCACGACGCTGCTGAACTGGAACTTAATCCCACGCTCGCCTTCTTTCACCACAAAAATCGAGGTATAAAGCGCGACCAGTACGATGACGATGATCGCAATAACTGACTTACGCATCCTTATTCCCCCTGACGCTGGTAGTCGTTACGCTGCGCGTTAGCACGGCGTTGGTCCATAATGTCACCATCGTTCGAAGAAGGCGTTGTGTTCGTGCTGGCGCTGCCTGTTGAGGCTGGCGGCAGACGCAGCAGGTTGTTCGCGCCGCTGGTGTCGCCTTTCGCTGCTGGTGCAGAACCGCCTTTCAGCATCTGATCCAGCGGCAGAACCATCAGGTTTCCGCCTTTGTTGTCGTTAACCAACACTTTGCGGGTGTGGCTCAGCACTTTTTCCATGGTCTCGATATAGAGACGCTCACGGGTAATTTCCGGTGCCGCTTTATATTCCGGCAGGATCTTCGCGAAGCGGGCCACTTCACCCTGAGCTTCCAGGATGGTCTGCGTTTTATACGCGCGCGCTTCTTCCAGAATACGCTGCGCCTGACCGTTAGCGCGTGGCTGAACTTCGTTGGTGTACGCTTCTGCTTCACGGATGTACTGCTGTTCGTTTTCACGGGCAGCAATCGCATCGTCAAATGCAGCTTTCACCTCTTCCGGCGGACGCGCAGCCTGGAAGTTGACGTCCAGCAGGGTAATACCCATGTTGTACGGACGAATGGTCTCTTCCAGCTCGCGCTGGGTATCGCTACGAATAACGGTACGACCTTCGGTCAGAATACGGTCCATGGTATATTTACCGATCACACCGCGCAGGGCGCTGTCGGTCGCCTGACGCAGGCTGTCATCGGCGCTGGTCACGCTAAACAGATAACGCTCAGGATCGGTCACGCGGTACTGCACGTTCATCTCAACGCGCACCACGTTTTCGTCAGAAGTCAGCATCACGCCAGAGGCGGCCAGTTCACGGACGGATTCCACGTTTACCGCGGTCACGTCATCAATGAAGGTCGGCTTCCAGTTCAGACCCGGCTCAACCAGATGGCTGAACTTACCGAAACGGGTGACCACGCCGCGTTCTGCTTCTTTAATGGTGTAGAACCCGCTGGCTGCCCAGATGATGACTACCGCAGCGGCCACGATGCCCACTACGCGGCCACCCATTGGCGGGCGCGAACTCTGAGTGGAATTGCCACCCGAGCCAGAACCTTTTCCTCCGCCAAGGCCACCAAGCTTCTTGCTCAGTTTGCGGAAGATATCATCCAGATCCGGCGGCCCCTGCTCGCGACCACCTTTGTTGCCATTTCCCTCAGAGTTGCCGCCAGGTTTGCTGCTTCCCCACGGGTCGCGGTCTTGTCCGTTATTACCGGGCTGATTCCACGCCATGTATATGCTCCATATTTGTTATGCAAGGGCGAATTATTCAGGCATCCCCTTTCTGATCAGACGATATAGTCGACCAGCGCAGGTTCTTGTTTACAGAGGCGACGCCAGTCAACGATCGGCATACGCACCTGCATCCCCACGCTGCCGTCATCCTCCATCCACTCTTTTTCTATCGCCTGAAGCTGATAAAACCGGCTGCGCAGCCTGCCTTCCTGTGGCGGCAGTCGCAGCGTGTGCTGAGCTACCTCACCGGAAAGACGTTCTGTCAAAGCCTGGAAAAGCAGTGGCACACCAATACCGGTCTGGGCAGAAAGCCAGACCCGAATCGGTTTGTTTTCTTCATCTCTGTCGATACGCGGTTCGAAATCGTCCAGCATATCGATCTTGTTCATGACCAACAGCGTTGGGATCTCGTGGGCGTCGATCTCTTCGAGCACCACGTTCACCGCGTCGATGTTCTCCTGCACGCGCACGTCTGCCGCATCAATCACGTGCAGCAGCAGAGTCGCCTGTCGCGTCTCCTGCAGGGTGGCTTTAAACGCCGCCACCAGGTCATGCGGCAGGTGGCGGATAAACCCTACGGTATCCGCCAGCACCGTTTCACCAACGTCTGCAACGTCAATACGGCGCAGCGTAGGGTCCAGGGTCGCAAACAGCTGGTCTGCGGCATAAACCTGGGCCTCGGTTATCTGGTTAAACAGGGTGGATTTACCGGCGTTGGTATAGCCCACCAGCGACACCGTCGGGATGTCGGCTTTGGTTCGCGCCCGACGCCCCTGTTCGCGCTGTTTCTCTACACGTTCCAGACGTGAAAGGATCTGGGTAATTCGGCCACGCAGCAAACGACGGTCGGTTTCGAGCTGGGTTTCACCCGGGCCGCGCAAACCAATCCCGCCTTTTTGTCTTTCAAGGTGTGTCCAGCCACGCACCAGACGCGTTGCCAGATGGCGCAGCTGCGCCAGCTCAACCTGCAGTTTCCCTTCGTGGGTACGTGCACGCTGAGCAAAAATATCTAAAATCAAACCCGTGCGATCGATAACACGGCATTCGCAAAGGGCTTCCAGGTTGCGCTCCTGGGCTGGAGACAGCGCATGATCAAACAACACGACTGACGCGCCGGTTGCTTTTACGGCATCCGCAATTTCGACTGCTTTACCTTCACCAACAAAATACTTTGGGTGCGGCGCTTTACGGCTACCGGTAATCACCTGCATTGCTTCGACACCGGCGGAAGAGACCAGAGATTCAAACTCCTGGAGGTCTTCCATATCTTTGTCTTGCGAAAAATAGATGTGTACCAGCACCGCCTGCTCACCGGCATCATAACGGTCAAACAAGCGTAAACCTCTCTAAAAAGATCAGCGGGGAACGCAGGATCCCTGGCTCCCCGTGTGGATAACAGTGCGAAACCTTATTCGGTTTCGTCGCTGTCCTGCGCCGGCGTTGAAGAACCCTGCGCGTTGCTGCCATGATGGTAGTTACTACCAGTGCCGCCGCCAGCGTTATTGCTGTGATGAGATACCGGACGGGACGGAACAACAGTAGAAATAGCGTGCTTGTAGACCATCTGACTGACCGTGTTTTTCAACAGAATCACAAACTGATCGAAAGACTCAATCTGACCTTGCAGCTTAATACCATTCACCAAATAAATAGAAACTGGAACACGTTCCCGACGCAATGCGTTCAGGAACGGATCTTGTAAAGATTGCCCCTTAGCCATTCTATCTTTTCCTTATATGCTTGTTTTGTACTTAGAACCTTGCGATTCTGAAAAATTGCGCACGATACGTCTCAATTGTACACATTCAGTGAGCGATATCACCAACAACCTCAATCACTTCGTTTAACGCCTGTTGCGGTTTTTCACTGTCTAACCAGTGAACACCCTCCCAACCGCGCAACCAGGTGATCTGGCGCTTCGCTAACTGTCTCGTGGCGCAAACACCTCTATAAACCATTTCATCGTATGAAATCTCACCTTCAAGATACGACCACATCTGGCGGTATCCCACACAACGAATGGAAGGCATGTCCGTATGCAAATCTCCACGGGCAAATAGCGCCCGCACTTCTGCTTCAAAATCTGAAGCTAACATCTGATGAAAACGCTGCTCAATTCGCTGATGGAGCAGTTCACGGCTCGCCGGGGCGATGGCGAACTGATGCACCTGATACGGCAGAGCGTCTCCTGACGTTTGCGTCAGTTCCGTTAAAGTTTTACCCGAAATGAAAAAAACTTCCAGTGCCCGGGAAAGCCTTTGCGGATCATTTGGATGGATCCGTGCTGCTGCAACCGGGTCAATCTCCGCCAGTTGCTGATGCAAAACGTCCCAACCCTGCTCAGCCGCCTGCTGCTCAATTTTCGCTCTTATTTCCGGATCCGCGGATGGCAGAGGTGACAACCCCTCCAGCAACGCCTTGAAATAGAGCATGGTTCCGCCAACCAACAGCGGTATACGTCCCGCCGCCGTTATCTCGGCCATCTCGGCTAAGGCATCCCGACGGAAATCCGCTGCGGAGTACGCCTGAGCCGGGTCGAGAATATCCAGCAAACGGTGCGGTGCCGCACGCAGCTCTTCTGCGTCAGGCTTCGCCGTGCCGATGTCCATCCCTCGGTAGATGAGGGCGGAGTCGACGCTAATCAACTCTACAGGCAAAACTTTACGCAACTCAATGGCTAGCGCCGTTTTGCCGGAGGCCGTTGGGCCCATTAAAAAAATTGCCTTAGGCAGGCTCGCCTTACTTGCGTCAATCATGTTTCAGGGCGTTCATCGCCGTTTGTAAATCAACAGGTTGTAACAACCCACCCGGCGGCGTTTTCACCAGATGCGGACAGAGGCGTTCCACCTCCGCCAGCACGCTAATGGCCTGCGCCATACTCCACGGCGCGTGTTCGCTTGCCAGATGGCGGGCGATCCACTGCGCGGTGTTGGCGGCATCAAACGATGTTTGCTGCGCCAGGTAGCCTATCAGTTCAGGAATCAAGTTTTGTAAATTTTGTTGGCGTAAGGGTAAAGGCACTGCACGAATTGTCACATGTTGTGGTTCGAGCACAGTTTCAATACCCATTTGCGCCAGCTGCGGCTCTGCGCGCTGCAATACCCTTGTTTCATCAGGGGATATTTTCAGCCGAACCGGAATTAAGAGCGGCTGCGCGCAGGCTGCATTTTCGCCTGGCGTAAGCTGCACCTGCTTGAGCCAGCGTTCGGCGACCGGCAGTGCCAGAAGCATCAATTTGCCGTCACGTTCAAGCAGCGCCATATCCGGCGCGATAATTGTCAGCACCCGGCCAAAACTCTGGCTATGCCCGTCCAGAGAAGGCTGAGCGGGCGGAATGTGCTCTTTACGCTCCACGGCTGGCGTCTCCAGCAGCTTGCGGTACAACGTACCCTGCTGCTTCTGATAGCCCGGGTGGGCATTCGGGTAGTTCGCGCCCGTTGGCCGCGGTGCGCCCCCTGCCGGGGAGAAACGCGGGGCCTCCGGTTCACGCGCGACGGCAGGCTCAGCAAAATGATTGCGGCCCGCCGCGACACGGTTTTCCGGCAGCGGACGCGGTGCAGAAGTGTCGTTTTCAAGCGGCAGCGTTGGCGCTGCCTGCTGCTGCAACACGGCGGCCACGCCCTGATAAATGAAGTCGTGAACCAGACGCGACTGGTGGAACCGCACCTCATGCTTGGCTGGATGAACGTTTACATCCACCTGATGGGGATCGATTTCCAGATAAAGGACGAAAGCAGGCTGCTGATCGGCCCCGAGTTTGTCTTCGCAGGCCTGGCGAATCGCGTGATTGATGAGACGGTCGCGCATCATGCGGCCGTTCACGTAGCAATACTGAATTTCAGAGAACGCAGCACTGCTCGCATTTGGATCGGCAACCCAGCCTCGTAAAGCCAGATCGCCGTGCTGCCACTCAATGGCCAGAGCCTGTTCCAGGAACGGCGTACCGCAGATCGCCCCCAAACGACGCTCTTTCTGTCCGCCTTCCGCCACCGCACGGTACTGGCGCATCACCTTGCCGTTATGGCTGAGATTAATGGTGACATCGAAACGGGCCAGCGCAATACGGCGAATGATCTCGTCGATATGGCCGAACTCGGTCTTCTCGGTACGCATAAACTTGCGTCGGGCGGGGGTGTTGTAGAACAGATCCAGGACTTCCAGCGTCGTGCCGACAGGATGCGCCGCGGGTTTAACCGTCACATCCATATCGCGCCCTTCGGCGTAAGCCTGCCAGGCTTCCTGCTGTTCAGCGGTACGGGAGGTCAGCGTTAAGCGCGAAACGGAGCTGATACTGGCCAGCGCTTCGCCGCGAAAACCGAGGCTAATAATCGCTTCCAGATCGTCCAGAGAGGCGATTTTACTGGTAGCGTGACGAGCCAGCGCCAGCGCCAGCTCCTCTTTTTTAATGCCACAGCCGTTGTCGCGAATGCGGATAAGCTTCGCGCCACCGCGTTCGATATCAATATCGATGCGGGTTGCGCCCGCATCGAGGCTGTTTTCCACCAGCTCCTTCACCACCGACGCAGGGCGTTCCACCACCTCACCGGCGGCGATTTGGTTCGCGAGCTGCGGCGGTAGAACCTGAATCGGCATGAATTCTCCTTAGTTGGTCGCGGTCATCTCAACCGGCAGCGCTGCGCTGGCCGTCTGGGCAGAGCCGCTCTGTGGCGCAGCCTGCAGAGGATGCGCCTCAAAATATTTGCGTAAACCGTTATAAATCGCTTCGGCAATTTGCTGCTGATAGCTGTCGCTTCCCAACAGACGCTCTTCACCGTTGTTACTGATAAAGCCCGTCTCCACAAGGATGGACGGGATATCTGGCGAGCGCAGAACGCCGAGGCTGGCATGTTCCGGACGGCGTTTATGCAGCACGCCAACGCTTTGCAGCTGGTTCAATACGTTAGTGGCGACATCATACCCGACGCGCTGAGAATGACCGAACTGTAAATCCAGCACCGCCTGGCTGAGGTAAGGATCGGACTGGCTGTTCGCCAGCACGTCGCCCGCGCCGCCTAACAGTTCAGACTGCTTCTCATGCTCTTCCAGCCAGTTGGCCATTTCGCTGTTAGCGCGACGGTTCGACAGCACCCAAACCGAGGCGCCGGTGGCGCTACGATTCGGTGCGGCGTCCGCATGAATGGAGACCAGGAAGTTCGCGTTTTGCTTACGCGCAACGTCCGAGCGTCCCATTACGGAGATAAAGTAGTCCCCGTCGCGGGTCAACACGCCTTTAAACATAGGGTCGTCATTGAGCAGCGAACGCAGTTTACGCGCGATTGCGATAGTCACGTTTTTTTCTCGCGTGCCGCCAGGGCCAATCGCCCCCGGATCTTCCCCACCGTGACCCGCATCAATGGCGATAATCACTTTGTCACCGCTGACCGTCGCGCGTCGCGCGCTGGCCGCCGGACGCGTCACCGTATTGCTGCTGGTTGCCGCGGTAATGCGATCGTTCTGCGATTTAAACGGATTACGTGCAGGTTCAGAAGGACGCGGCGTATACACCGGTTCTTCCACGCGCTTCGCTACGACCGGCGGCGGTGGAGGCGGCGGCGCGTCGGCATTGATGGTAAACACCACCGTATAGTTCGCCCCGTTTTGCTGCTTCACCGCCTTCGTTTTGCCCTTTTCGGTCAGATCAACCACCAGGCGTAACGACTGGCTATCCTGCGGCGTTCCCGAACGAATACTTTTCACAAGGTTGTTACCGCTGAACCGCAGCGGTAGCCCCTGGATCACGCCTGTTTGTTTGATATCCAGCGCCACGCTGTGGCTGTCTGGCTGTGAAAACGCATATTCAGGATCGCCCATAAAGCTGAACGTGATCCGGGCCTGGCTTTCGCCGTTTGATACCTGAATATCTGAGAGGTTTGCCGCCCCGGCCTGCGCGCACAGCAGCACGGTGGCAGCCAACAACCAACCTTTAACGCGATTTATCATCCCGTCATCCCTACGCTTAACCGGCCAGTCGCGCCAGTAAGGAACTGCCTGATGAGGAAACAGCACTGATGCGTGCCTCACGCCCTTGTGCCTGGTAATCTAAGTGAATTTCGACATCCGGGTCAGGCAGCACACCCGCACCTTGTTGCGGCCACTCCACCAGGCAAATGGCGTCGTTGGCAAAATAATCACGGATCCCCATAAATTCCAGCTCCTCAGGATCCGCAAGGCGGTATAAATCGAAGTGGTACACCATGAGATTTTCAAGGGTGTACGGTTCAACCAGCGTGTAGGTGGGGCTTTTCACATTCCCGTTATGCCCTAACGCCTGCAAAAAACCCCGGCTGAAGGTGGTTTTACCCGCACCTAAATCACCATACAGATAAATGACGGTTGCCCCCTGACAGGCCTGCGCCACGCGCTTGCCGAGTTCTAAAGTGGCTTGTTCATCAGGTAAAGGAATCGCTCGATTAGTCATTTTCTACGTCAATCACATCCGGGTTAACAACACGCCGCAGCGTGCAAAAAAGATCGGTGGCCAGCATGCCGCGTGAACCGTAACGCGCGGCCAGTTTATCCGCCGCGACACCGTGGGCCACGCAGCCCGCGCAGGCTGCATCATAAAGGGGAAGTTTCTGTCCAAGCAATGCGCCAATGATGCCGGAAAGCACATCGCCCATGCCGCCGCTTGCCATGCCCGCATTTCCGGCATCGATAATGCCCTGCGTCTCGTCACTGGCGACAACGGTTCCTGCCCCTTTCAAAACAGCAACACCTCCGTAACGTTTTACCAGACGCTGAGCAGAAAGTAAGCGATCGCTTTCGATTTCTGCCACGCTGCAGTTAAGCAGGCGCGCGGCTTCGCCGGGGTGTGGCGTCAGAATGCGATTGTGACGCTTATCGGGGTTTATTGCCAGAAGGTTAAGCGCGTCGGCATCCCACAGCATCGGTTTACGAAAATTCTCGACCTTTTGAAGGGCCTGTTTACCCCATGCCTGCTGTCCAAGCCCGGGGCCGATCGCCACCACGTCCGCCCATTCCAGGCTTTCTTCAAGCGACTGAGGCGTAAGCTCATGGACCATCAGCTCCGGTCGGGCCGTAACGATCGGCGCTATATTCTCAATGCGAGTGAGTACTCGCACTAATCCGGCACCGCAGCGCAGAGCCGCCTCGCCGGTCATGCGAATCGCACCTGCCGTACCACGATCGCCGCCAATAATCACCAGCCTGCCGTGATCGCCCTTATGGGACGTTGGTCGGCGCGGCGGGAGCCACGCTGCAAGCTGCGACGCATCAAAACGCGCGAGGTACGTTTCCTGCCCGGCCAGCCAGCTCTCCAGCCCCAGCGAATGGTGGTGCAAAACGCCAACGACGTCTCGTGCTTTACCGGTCAGTAGCCCCGGCTTGAGGGCGATGAAGGTTACCGTATGTGCAGCCTGAATGACCGCTCCCGGCGTCGCGCCGGTTTGTGCGATCAGGCCTGAGGGAATATCCAGGGCGACGACCGGCGCGGAGTGTCTGTTAGCGTGTTCAATCAGGGCGGCAATGTTCTCGCGAGGCGCACTGCGTAGCCCGGTACCCAGCAGACCGTCAACAATCAGATCCACCTCTTCCGGCCAGACGATATCAGGCGCATGAATCACACCGCCTGCGTTAAGCCACGCCTCCCGCGCCGCGCTGGCCTCTTCAGGCAGCGGTTTATCACTCTCCAGGGCCAGCAACGTCACGCGGATACCTGCCGCAACCGCGAGACGGGCGACGACGTAGCCGTCGCCGCCGTTATTGCCGTGACCGCACAGAATCAGCCAGCGGGCGGCCTGAGGGTACGCGCTGCGGGCAACATTAAACGCCGCCTCACCCGCGCGCAGCATCAGTTCATAAAGGGTAATCCCGAGGCTGTCTGCGGCCTCTTTTTCGGCGCGCCGGAGGTCATCCGCATGCCAGATGGAATGTGGTATACTTGCGGGGTTTTTCTTCACCGTATGGTCCGTCATGTCACAGCCCCTCGATCTCAATGAATTAGCGCAAAAAATAAAACAGTGGGGTGCTGAGCTTGGCTTCCAGAAGGTGGGTATTACCGATACCGACCTTTCCGCCAGCGAGCCAAAACTGCAGGCCTGGCTGGACAAACAATACCACGGCGAAATGGAGTGGATGGCGCGTCATGGCATGATGCGCGCCCGCCCTCACGAGCTTTTGCCGGGCACATTACGCGTCATCAGCGTGCGCATGAACTATCTGCCCGCCAACGCGGCCTTTGCGCGCACGCTAAAAAATCCCTCTCTGGGTTACGTCAGCCGGTACGCCCTGGGGCGTGATTACCATAAGCTCTTGCGTAACCGTTTAAAAAAACTCGGGGAAACTATTCAGCAGCACTGTGTTTCGCTGAATTTTAGACCCTTTGTCGATTCTGCGCCTATTCTTGAGCGCCCGATCGCCGAAAAAGCCGGGCTTGGCTGGACAGGTAAGCACTCACTTATCCTCAGCCGCGACGCCGGTTCGTTCTTCTTTCTGGGTGAACTGCTGATTGATTTACCGCTGCCGGTAGACGGCCCGGTAGAGGAAGGCTGCGGCCGCTGCGTGGCCTGCATGACCATCTGCCCGACGGGTGCCATCGTCGAGCCTTACACCGTTGATGCGCGCCGCTGCATCTCCTACCTCACTATCGAACTGGAAGGGGCCATTCCAGAGGAATTTCGACCGCTTATCGGCAACCGCATCTACGGCTGCGACGACTGCCAGCTGATCTGCCCGTGGAACCGCTATTCGCAGCTCACGGACGAAGAGGATTTCAGCCCGCGTAAGGCGCTGCATGCGCCGCAGCTCGTTGAGCTGTTCGCCTGGACCGAAGCCTGGTTCCTGAAAGTGACGGAAGGTTCGGCCATTCGCCGTATCGGTCATCTGCGCTGGCTGCGTAATGTTGCCGTCGCGCTGGGTAATGCTCCGTGGAATGAAGCCAATATTCGGGCGCTTGAAAGCCGTAGAGGTGAGCACCCACTTCTTGATGAGCACATAGAATGGGCGATTGCGCAGCAAATAGAGAAGCGTAATGCCTGCGCGATCGAGGTGCAGCTACCGAAGAAACAGCGTCTGGTGCGGGTGATTGAAAAAGGGCTTCCGCGGGATGCCTGAACTATTCACAGCCTGTGAATAAAATTACAAACTCAAGCGCCATCTGGGCTGGAGAAGAGGTCAAGTGATCTCAATAACATTTTGAAATGAAAATTTATTTACTAAATACAGCACGTTACAAAGATATTATTCACCCTGCTAAGCTTTAACCCTGTTACGGTTAAGCGTAGTTTCTGTGGATAACTCTGTTCACAATAGTATTTCAGAGACAATAGAAAACGTCCCCAACGACTCTTTTCGCTGTGGATATTTTAGAGATTAAGAAGAATTTGGAGCGGGAAACGAGACTCGAACTCGCGACCCCGACCTTGGCAAGGTCGTGCTCTACCAACTGAGCTATTCCCGCTTGGGTGGTCCGTGCTTTGGAAGCACTTTCAAATTTTGGAGCGGGAAACGAGACTCGAACTCGCGACCCCGACCTTGGCAAGGTCGTGCTCTACCAACTGAGCTATTCCCGCTTGGGTGGTCCGTGCTTTGGAAGCACTTTCAAATTTTGGAGCGGGAAACGAGACTCGAACTCGCGACCCCGACCTTGGCAAGGTCGTGCTCTACCAACTGAGCTATTCCCGCAAATCTGCACTGCTTTTGTTGCTGTCGTAACGTGTAATTCTCTGTCGTTACGGGAGGCGCATTATACGAGAAATCCTTTTAGCTGCAACCCCCCTTAAAGCGATTTTTTCGAAATTAAGTTCAAATGCTTAATTAATCGGCAAGCTGAACAATTTAACGACAAAAACCCGGCCACGCAAGGCGCCGGATCGCAAAATCACAGCTTAATAAAGTTTTCGCGGTAGTAGGAAAGCTCCGCCACGGACTCACGGATATCGTCCATCGCCTGGTGAGTCCCCTGCTTTTTAAAGCCATCGAGGATTTCAGGCTTCCAGCGACGCGCCAGCTCTTTCAGGGTGCTGACATCCAGATAGCGGTAGTGGAAATATGACTCCAGCTCCGGCATGTACTTAAACAGGAAACGGCGATCCTGGCCGATGCTATTCCCACAGATAGGCGATTTGCCTGCCGGAACCCACTGTTTCAGGAACTCAAGCGTCGCCAGCTCCGCCTCGCGATCGCCGAACGTGCTCGCCTTCACGCGCTCCACCAGGCCACTGCCGGTGTGGGTGCGCACGTTCCATTCATCCATCAAAGCCAGCTGGTCGTCGGACTGGTGCACTGCAATCGTTGGCCCTTCAGCCAGGATATTCAGGTTAGCGTCCGTCACCAGCGTTGCAATTTCAATGATGCGATCGCGCTCGGGATCCAGCCCGGTCATTTCGAGATCGATCCAAATCAGGTTGTTTTCATCCGCGCTCATGTTATTTTCCACCCTTCTCGCATAACCGGCAGTAGCAGGTTAACTAGTATTAATTAGAGTGTATCATAGAGGTTTTGCCCCTTACGGGCGACCAGGAGCCAGCGCGATTGAGTAAAAATAAACTCTCCAAAGGGCAGCAGCGCCGCGTAAACGCCAACCACCAGCGCCGTCTTAAAACCACTTCGGAGAAGCCGGATTATGACGACAACCTGTTTGGTGAAGCGACAGAAGGCGTAGTCATCAGCCGTTTCGGTATGCATGCCGATGTCGAATCCGCCGACGGGGATATCCACCGTTGTAATATCCGTCGCACCATCCGTTCACTGGTTACCGGCGATCGCGTGGTCTGGCGACCGGGTAAAGAGGCGGCGGAAGGCGTTACGGTAAAAGGTATCGTTGAAGCGGTTCATGAGCGCACGTCCGTTTTAACCCGCCCCGATTTCTACGACGGGGTCAAACCCATTGCCGCCAACATTAACCAGATCGTCATTGTTTCGGCGATTTTACCTGAGCTTTCTCTCAACATTATCGACCGATACCTCGTCGCCTGCGAAACGCTGCAGGTTGAACCGGTTATCGTGTTGAACAAAATCGATCTGCTGGATGACGACGGCATGGCCTTCGTGAATGAGCAGATGGATATCTACCGCAAGATTGGTTACCGCGTGCTGATGGTCTCCAGCCACACCAAAGATGGCCTTAAACCGCTGGAAGAGGCGCTGACCGACCGTATCAGCATCTTTGCGGGCCAGTCCGGCGTGGGTAAATCGAGCCTGCTGAACAACCTGCTTGGCCTCCAGCAAGAGATCCTGACCAACGATGTGTCCAACGTCTCTGGCCTGGGCCAGCACACCACCACCGCCTCGCGTCTGTATCATTTCCCGCACGGCGGCGACGTGATCGACTCCCCGGGCGTGCGTGAGTTCGGTTTGTGGCACCTTGAGCCGGAACAAATCTTTAACGGATTTGTCGAATTCCATGATTATTTAGGCGCTTGTAAATACCGCGACTGTAAACACGATAACGACCCTGGCTGCGCTATCCGTGAAGCGGTTGAGAAAGGCGAGATCGCGGAAACCCGCTTCGAGAATTACCACCGTATTCTTGAGAGCATGGAAGACGTAAAAACGCGTAAAAACTTTTCTGATTCTGATAACTGACAACTAAGCTAAGCATCGCTAAAATCGTCCCCTTTTTTCAGGTTCCGGCGGCTTAACGCCGGATCAGGAACGACAAAACAATGGCCTGGAGGCTACCTTGTTAAACGCATTTAAACTTTCGCTTCAATACATTCTGCCAAAACTGTGGCTCACTCGCCTGGCGGGCTGGGGCGCAAGCAAACGCGCGGGCTGGCTGACCAAACTGGTCATCGACCTTTTCGTAAAATATTACAAGGTCGATATGAAAGAGGCGCAAAAGCCGGATACCGCCAGCTACCGCACCTTCAACGAGTTCTTCGTACGCCCATTGCGTGACGAAGTGCGCCCGCTGAACACCGATCCTAACGTCCTGGTGATGCCGGCAGACGGCGTGATCAGCCAGTTGGGTAACATCGAAGACGACAAAATCCTGCAGGCGAAGGGCCATAATTACAGTCTGGAAGCGCTGCTGGCGGGTAACTACCTGATGGCGGATCTGTTCCGTAACGGTACGTTTGCCACCACCTATCTGTCACCGCGCGACTACCATCGCGTGCATATGCCGTGTAACGGTATCCTGCGTGAAATGATTTACGTCCCGGGCGACCTGTTCTCCGTAAACCACCTGACCGCGCAGAACGTGCCGAACCTGTTTGCCCGTAACGAGCGCGTCATCTGTCTGTTCGATACTGAATTTGGCCCTATGGCGCAGATTCTGGTCGGTGCAACCATCGTAGGCAGCATCGAAACCGTCTGGGCCGGCACCATCACCCCACCGCGCGAAGGCGTGATCAAACGCTGGACCTGGCCTGCCGGTGAAGCGGAAGGCTCGGTGGCCCTGCTGAAAGGTCAGGAGATGGGTCGCTTCAAGCTGGGCTCTACCGTAATCAACCTGTTTGCGCCGGGCAAAGTGAAGCTGGCTGAACAGCTCGAAAGCCTGTCGGTCACCAAACTGGGCCAGCCGCTGGCGGTCTCTACTGAAACCTTCGTGACGCCGGATGCAGAACCTGCTCCTCTGTCACAGGAAGAGATTAACGCCGAGCACGACGCCAGCCCGCTGGTTGACGACAAAAAAGACGAAGGCTAACAACAGAAGGATCGCTGACGTGCGCCCGATTATCGTTCTACTGATGGCCTGGTGCCTCAGCATGGGGGCGTACGCAGCGACAGCCCCCGACGCCAAACAGATAACCCAGGAACTGGAGCAGGCAAAAGCGGCCAAACCCGCTCAGCCAGAGACCGTCGAGTCGCTCCAGTCTGCCCTGAATGCGCTTGAAGAGCGGAAAGGCTCTCTTGAGCGCGCTCAGCAGTATCAGCAGGTTATCGACAACTTCCCCAAACTCTCGCAGACGCTGCGCGCGCAGCTCAATAATCTGCGTGACGAACCGCGCGACGTGCCCGCAGGCATGACCTCGGACGCTCTGAACCAGGAGATCCTGCAGGTCAGCAGCCAGCTTCTGGAAAAGAGCCGTCTTGCCCAGCAGGAGCAGGAGCGAGCGCGTGAAATCGCCGACTCCCTCAGCCAGCTTCCGCAACAGCAAACCGATGCCCGCCGCCAGCTTAATGAAGTTGAGCGTCGCGTGGGTACGCAAAGCGGCAATACGCCACAGGCTCAGGCCCAAAATCTGGGCCTGCAGGCAGAATCGGCTCGCCTGAAGGCCCTTGTCGATGAGCTGGAGCTGGCGCAGCTCTCAGCCAATAACCGCCAGGAGCTGTCGCGGATGCGCTCTGAACTCGCTCAGAAGCAGAGCGAGCAGCTGGATGCGTATCTCCAGGCCCTGCGCAATCAGCTCAACAGCCAGCGCCAGCGTGAAGCGGAGCGCGCGTTGGAAAGCACCGAACTGCTGGCGGAAAACAGCGAAAACCTGCCTGCCGGTATCAACGAACAATTCAGGGTCAATCGCGAGCTTTCTGCCGCGCTGAATCAGCAGGCGCAGCGCATGGATCTGGTTGCCTCGCAGCAGCGTCAGGCGACCAATCAAACGTTGCAGGTGCGTCAGGCGCTCAACACCCTGCGCGAGCAGTCCCAGTGGCTCGGGTCATCAAACCTTCTCGGCGAAGCGTTACGCGCCCAGGTCGCGCGCCTGCCGGAAATGCCGAAGCCGCAGCAGCTGGATACCGAGATGGCCCAGCTGCGCGTTCAGCGACTGCACTTTGAAGATCTTCTCAATAAACAGCCGCAAATCCGCCAGATCCGTCAGGCTGACGGCCAGCCCCTGACCAGCGAGCAAAACCGTATTCTGGAAGCCCAGCTGCGTACCCAGCGTGAACTGCTGAACTCTCTGCTCCAGGGCGGAGATACGCTGATTCTGGAGCTGACCAAGCTAAAAGTCTCCAACAGCCAGCTGGAAGATGCGCTGAAAGAGGTGAACGAGGCGACGCACCGTTATCTCTTCTGGACCTCCGACGTGCGTCCGATGACATTCTCGTGGCCGATTGAGATTGTCCAGGACCTGCGCCGCCTGATTTCGCTGGACACCGTCAGCCAGCTGGGACAGGCTAGCGTGATGATGTTTACCAGCAAAGAGACCATTTTCCCGCTGCTCGGGGCGTTGATTCTGGTGGGCTTCAGCATTTACTCGCGCAGACATTTCACCCGCTTCCTGGAGCGTTCCAGCTCCAGGGTCGGGAAAGTCACCCAGGATCACTTCTGGCTGACGTTGCGCACCGTATTCTGGTCGATTCTTGTCGCCTCCCCGCTGCCGGTGCTGTGGATGACGCTGGGGTATGGCCTGCGGGAAGCCTGGCCCTATCCGCTCGCGGTCGCGATTGGCGATGGCGTCACCGCCACGGTGCCGCTGCTGTGGGTGGTCATGATTTGCGCCACCTTCGCGCGCCCCAATGGCCTGTTTATCACCCACTTTGGCTGGCCGCGTAATCGCGTCGCGCGCGCCATGCGTTACTACCTGATGAGCATCGGGCTGATTGTGCCGCTGATTATGGCGCTGATCATGTTTGATAATCTCAATGACCGGGAGTTCTCAGGCTCGCTGGGCCGCCTCTGCTTCATGCTGATTTGTGGGGCGCTGGCCATCGTTACGCTCAGCCTGAAACGCGCTGGCATTCCGCTCTATCTGGATAAATCCGGCAGCGGCGACAACATGTTCAACCGGCTGCTCTGGAACCTGCTGCTTAGCGCACCGTTGGTTGCGATGCTGGCAGCCGCAGTAGGTTATCTGGCGACCTCGAAGGCGCTGCTGGCGCGGCTGGAAACCTCGGTGGCCATCTGGTTCCTGCTTCTGGTGGTGTACCACGTGATCCGCCGCTGGATGTTGATCCAGCGGCGGCGTCTGGCGTTTGACCGTGCCAAGCATCGCCGGGCAGAGATTCTTGCCCAGCGTGCGCGGGGAGAGGAAGAGCCAAACCATGTCAACAGTACGGAAGGCACAACCGAAGCGGACGAGGTCGAACTGGATCTGGATGCCATCAGTACCCAGTCCCTGCGCCTGGTTCGTTCCATACTGATGCTGATTGCCCTCCTCTCGGTCATCTTCCTGTGGTCCGAGATCCACTCCGCATTTGGCTTCCTGGAGAACATCTCTCTGTGGGACGTGACGTCCACGGAGCAGGGCGTTGAAAGCCTGGAGCCGATTACCTTAGGGGCGGTGCTGATTGCCATACTGGTGTTGATTATCACCACGCAGCTGGTGCGCAACTTCCCTGCCTTGCTGGAGCTGGCGCTTCTGCAGCATCTGGATTTAACCCCGGGGACGGGATATGCGATTACGACCATAACTAAATATCTGATCATGCTGTTTGGTGGGCTGGTTGGCTTCTCGATGATCGGTATTGAATGGTCGAAGCTGCAGTGGCTGGTGGCGGCACTCGGTGTTGGGTTAGGTTTTGGGTTACAGGAGATCTTCGCCAACTTCATCTCTGGCCTGATCATTCTGTTCGAAAAACCGATCCGCATTGGCGATACCGTCACGATCCGCGATCTGACCGGCAGCATCACGAAGATCAATACCCGTGCGACGACGATCAGCGACTGGGATCGGAAAGAGATCATCGTGCCAAACAAGGCGTTTATCACCGAGCAGTTCATCAACTGGTCGCTGTCAGACTCCGTTACCCGCGTGGTGCTAACGGTACCTGCCCCGTCAGACGCCAACAGCGAAGAGGTGACCCAGATCCTCTACACCGCCGCTGAGCGCTGCTCGCTGGTGATCGACAACCCGGCGCCGGAAGTATTCCTTGTGGATTTACAGCAGGGGATCCAGATTTTCGAGCTGCGTATTTATGCCGCCGAAATGGGACACCGTATGCCGCTGCGCCATGAGATTCACCAGCTGATTCTGGCGGGCTTCCGCGAGCACGGTATTGATATGCCGTTCCCACCGTTCCAGATGCGTCTGGAAAGCCTGGACGGGCGTAAAACGGGAAGAACGTTAACGTCAGCGACGCGTACGCGTCCGGCGGGAAGTTTGTAAGGTAAGCGGTGCAACCCTCTCCCACGGGAGAGGGTTAACTGTCGTCAGGCGCGATCTACGGTAAACGCAATCACATCGCCAAGCTGCTCTGCGCCCAGGGCCAGCATCACCAGACGGTCAACACCCAGCGCCACGCCGGAGCAATCCGGCAGGCCCGCTTTTAATGCTTCAAGCAAATTCACATCAATAGGCTGCTGCGGCAGGCCGCGCGCGGCGCGCTTGCGGTTATCCTGCTCGAAGCGCTGCTGCTGCTCGCGGGCATCCGTCAGTTCGTGGAAGCCGTTTGCCAGCTCGATGCCTTTGTAATAGACCTCAAAACGCTCTGCGACACGATGATCTTCGGTACTGATCTGCGCCAGCGACGCCTGGCTTGCCGGGAAGTGATAGACAAAGGTCGGACGATCCTTGCCAATCTGTGGTTCTACGCCGAAGGTGAACAGCAGCTGCAGCAGCGTGTCGCGATCCTCTTCGGTATCCGCCACGTTGCTGAGATCCAGTTTTGCCGCCACTTCGCGCAGCTGGGTTTTGTCCGCCGATAGCGGATCGATTTCCAGATGGCGCTGGAAAGCCTGCTGATAGGAGAGCGTTTCGGCTTCCGAGCAGTCCAGCACCTGCTGCAGCAGATCGTCCACCTCATTCATCAGGCGGTACATATCATAATGCGGGCGGTACCACTCCAGCATGGTGAATTCCGGGTTGTGGTGACGCCCCATCTCCTCATTACGGAAGCTGCGGCACAGCTGATACACCGGACCACATCCCGCCGCCAGCAGGCGTTTCATGTGGTATTCCGGGCTGGTCATCAGATACAAATTCATGCCCTGAGAGTGGCCGGGGCCAACAAAACGGGTTTCAAACGGCACCAGATGAATATCCGTTACCGTTGCCTGACTCATGCACGGCGTTTCCACCTCCAGGACTCCGCGGTCGGCAAAGAAACGGCGGATCTCCGCCATAATTGCAGCGCGTTTTAAAAGATTAGGGATGGATGCGCTCGGCTGCCAGGTGGCCGTTTCGCTCATGAGTTGTTCTCCGATTTCAGACAAGGGCACGAAGTCTACTCGTTAGCAGGGGCAGAGACAAATTTTGCGCAGTAAAAAAGCGCATTTCATTTAGGTGAACTTTTTCGTGACGTATTTCATCAATCTTCATGATAAATCGCCGTACAGAACAGCAAAAAAATCGAACACGTCAAATTTCCCTGACATCTACACGGTTATACTGTTTTACCCATAAAGGAGCAGTGGAAACGCTTTCGCAATCGTCCTTTTGGACGGGTGAACTACCTTTAGTTTGTCGCGTTGCGAAATAACAAAAATCTGGAGGAATGTCGTGCAAACTTTTCAAGCCGATCTTGCCGTAATAGGCGCTGGCGGGGCTGGATTACGTGCTGCGATTGCTGCAGCACAAGCTAATCCCAACGCTAAAATCGCATTGATTTCAAAAGTCTATCCAATGCGTAGTCACACAGTGGCAGCAGAAGGAGGGTCCGCCGCCGTTGCGCAGGATCATGACAGCTTTGAATACCATTTCCACGACACGGTTGCAGGGGGCGACTGGCTTTGCGAACAGGATGTCGTTGACTACTTTGTGCATCATTGTCCCACGGAAATGACCCAGCTTGAACAGTGGGGATGTCCGTGGAGCCGCCGTCCGGACGGCAGCGTCAACGTTCGCCGCTTTGGCGGTATGAAGATTGAACGCACCTGGTTCGCCGCCGATAAAACCGGCTTCCACATGCTGCACACCCTGTTCCAGACCTCCCTCCAGTTCCCACAAATTCAGCGCTTCGATGAACATTTCGTCCTCGACATTCTGGTTGATGACGGGCAGGCGCGTGGCCTGGTGGCGATGAACATGATGGAAGGCACGCTCGTCCAGATCCGCGCCAACGCCGTAGTGATGGCGACGGGCGGTGCGGGTCGCGTTTATCGCTACAACACCAACGGCGGCATCGTCACCGGTGACGGCATGGGCATGGCGCTCGGCCACGGCGTACCGCTGCGCGATATGGAGTTCGTGCAGTATCACCCAACCGGTCTGCCGGGCTCCGGCATTCTGATGACGGAAGGCTGCCGCGGTGAAGGCGGTATTCTGGTCAATAAAAACGGCTATCGCTATCTGCAGGATTACGGCATGGGCCCGGAAACCCCGCTCGGCGAGCCGAAGAACAAATACATGGAACTCGGCCCGCGCGACAAAGTCTCTCAGGCCTTCTGGCACGAGTGGCGCAAAGGCAACACCATCTCCACGCCGCGCGGCGATGTGGTCTATCTCGACCTGCGTCACCTTGGCGAGAAGAAACTGCTGGAGCGTCTGCCGTTCATCTGCGAGCTGGCGAAAGCCTACGTCGGCGTCGATCCGGTGAAAGAGCCGATTCCGGTACGCCCAACGGCGCACTACACCATGGGCGGGATCGAAACCGATCAGCAGTGTGAAACCCGTATTAAGGGTCTGTTCGCCGTGGGTGAATGTTCCTCCGTGGGCCTGCACGGCGCCAACCGTCTCGGCTCAAACTCGCTGGCCGAGCTGGTCGTCTTTGGCCGCATGGCGGGCGAGCGCGCGATGGAGCGGGCGGCAACCGCAGGCGAAGCCAACAGTGCCGCGCTGGATGCGCAGGTCGCCGACGTTGAAAAACGTCTGAAAGATCTCGTGAACCAGGAGGGTAACGAGAACTGGTCTAAGATCCGCGACGAGATGGGCCTGTCGATGGAAGAAGGCTGCGGTATTTACCGTACGCCAGAGCTGATGCAAAAAACCGTCGACAAGCTGGCGGAACTGCAGGAGCGCTTCAAGCGCGTGCGCATCACCGATACCTCCAGCGTATTCAACACCGACCTGCTCTACACCATCGAGCTGGGCCACGGCCTGAACGTCGCGGAATGTATGGCGCACTCTGCGCTGGCGCGTAAAGAGTCGCGTGGGGCCCACCAGCGCCTGGACGAAGGCTGTACCGAACGTGACGACGTCAATTTCCTGAAACACACTCTCGCCTGGCGCGATGCAGATGGCACCACACGTCTGGACTACAGCGACGTGAAAATCACTACGCTGCCGCCGGCTAAACGCGTGTACGGTGCAGAAGCAGAAGCCGCCGAGAAGAAGGAGAAGGCGAATGGCTGAGATGCAAAAAATGAAAGTTGAAGTGGTGCGCTACAATCCGGAAGTGGACGCCGCACCGCACAGCGCTTTCTATGAAGTCCCTTATGACGAGCAAACCTCCCTGCTGGATGCGCTCGGCTATATCAAAGACAACCTGGCGCCAGACCTGAGCTACCGCTGGTCCTGCCGCATGGCAATCTGCGGCTCCTGCGGCATGATGGTCAACAAGGTGCCGAAGCTGGCCTGTAAGACCTTCCTGCGCGAGTACACCAAAGGCATTAAGGTCGAAGCGCTGGGCAACTTCCCGATTGAACGCGATCTGGTGGTCGATATGACCCACTTTATCGAAAGCCTGGAAGCCATTAAGCCGTACATCATCGGTAATCCGCGCACGCCGGATCAGGGGCCGAATACCCAGACGCCGGCGCAGATGGCGAAATACCATCAGTTCTCCGGCTGCATCAACTGCGGCCTGTGCTACGCCGCCTGTCCACAGTTTGGCCTGAACAAGGAGTTCATCGGCCCGGCCGCCATTACCCTGGCGCACCGCTATAACGAAGACAGCCGCGACCACGGTAAAAAAGAACGTATGGCGCAGCTTAACAGCCAGAACGGCGTCTGGAGCTGTACCTTTGTGGGTTATTGCTCCGAAGTTTGTCCGAAGCACGTCGACCCGGCCGCCGCAATTCAACAGGGTAAAGTGGAAAGCTCGAAAGACTTTCTTATCGCTACCCTGAAACCACGCTAAGGAGTGCATGATGACGACTAAACGCAAAGCCTATGTGCGGCCTGTGCCGTCCACATGGTGGAAAAACCTGCCGTTTTATCGCTTCTACATGCTGCGTGAAGGCACGGCGGTACCGGCGGTCTGGTTCAGCCTTGAGCTGATGTACGGCGTTTTTGCCCTCAAGCATGGCCCGGAAGCCTGGGCCAGCTTTGTCGGTTTCCTGCAAAACCCGATCGTTGTTGTTCTGAACCTGATCGTGCTCGCGGCCGCGCTGCTTCACACCAAAACCTGGTTTGAGCTGGCGCCAAAAGCGGCGAACATCATCGTAAAAGACGAGAAAATGGGGCCAGAGCCGGTGATTAAAGGGCTCTGGGCAGTGACGATTTTGGTCACTGCTGTCATTCTGTTTGTCGCATTGTTCTGGTAAGGAGACACCTGTGATCAATCCAAATCCAAAACGTTCTGACGAGCCGGTCTTCTGGGGCCTGTTTGGCGCAGGCGGCATGTGGAGTGCCATCATCGCCCCCGTCATCATTCTGCTGGTCGGCATTATGCTGCCGCTGGGGCTGTTCCCGGGCGATGCGCTGAGCTACGAACGCGTACTGGCGTTCGCGAGCAGCTTTATCGGCCGCGCGTTCATCTTCCTGATGATCGTCCTGCCGCTGTGGTGTGGCCTGCACCGTATTCACCATGCGATGCATGACCTGAAAATTCATGTACCGAGCGGGAAATGGGTGTTCTACGGTCTGGCGACCATCCTGACCGTGGTGACGCTGATTGCCGTGGTCACCATCTGACGCTTCTGGCCCGCCATCCGGCGGGCCTTTTATTTCTGCATCTTCCCCACCAGCCACTGGGCAAATTCGCGCATTGCGGGCGTTTCTGACCGTGACTGTAGCCTTGTCAGCCAGTAGCTGCCGAGGTCAATCTGCGTTGCAAACGGCTGTACGATGCGCTCGCTGCTGAGTAAATGGGTAAACATGTCGACAGGCGCAATGGCAATCCCTACGCCTGCCTGCGCAGCTTCCAGCATGGTCACGGACGAATCAAACACCATCACCCGGTGCGTCGGCGAGGGAGAGTGTTCGCCCGCTGCCTGCATCCACGCAGCCCACTCGTCGCGCCGGTAGGAGCGCAGCAGGGTAAACTTCAGGATATCTGCCGGGCTTTTGAGAACTGAGGCAATCTCGGGTGTACAGAGCGGAGACAGCGGCGCAGGGCAAAGGAATTCAGCATCGGTTCCATGCCACGCGCCGCCACCGTAGCGAATAGTGTAATCAAGCCCTTCGGCCGCTGGATCGACGCGATTGTTATGGGTGGAAAGCTGAAGATCAATATGCGGATAGCAGCGGCGAAAGTCCGCGAGCAGCGAGAATAAAACACCCGTGGCAAAAGTCCCTACCACACCTATTTTGAGCTTCTCCTGAGCGCGCTGGCTGGCAAAACGATCCAGCATTCCGGCGATGCGATCGAACGAGTCATTCAGCACCGGCAGCAAATTCTCGCCTTCGGTGGTCAGCATCAGCCCTCGCGAAACGCGGACAAACAGCTGGCAATTAAGGTGCTGTTCCAGCGCCTTGACGTGCTGGCTAATCGCGGAATGGGTGACATTCAGCTCGATAGCGGCATGAGTAAAACTGAGATGCCTGGCGGCTGCTTCAAACGCCCGCAGGGAATTAAGAGGGAGATAGCTGCGCGTCATGGTCTCGTCCGTTAGAAAAATTAACAGCTAATGCTAAATTTAACCGTTTGTCAGCCATAGTCAAATCCAACAGACTACAGCGGTCTGACGGGCCCGGACACTCCCTTGAACTGCTATTACGGAAGATAAATGATGATGACTAAATCCCTTTGCTGCGCCCTGCTGCTCAGCACCTCCTGCTCGGTATTGGCTACCCCGATGTCAGAAAAACAGCTGGCTGAGGTGGTGGAACGGACCGTTACGCCGCTGATGAAAGCGCAGGCCATTCCGGGTATGGCGGTGGCGGTGATTTATGAGGGTCAGCCGCACTACTTCACCTTCGGTAAAGCCGATGTTGCGGCGAACAAACCTGTCACTCCACAAACCTTGTTCGAACTGGGTTCTATAAGTAAAACCTTCACCGGCGTACTCGGTGGCGATGCCATTGCTCGCGGTGAAATATCGCTGGGCGATCCGGTGACAAAATACTGGCCTGAGCTGACAGGCAAGCAGTGGCAGGGGATCCGCATGCTGGATCTGGCAACCTATACCGCAGGAGGTTTGCCGTTACAGGTACCGGATGAGGTCACGGATAACGCCTCTCTGTTGCGCTTTTATCAAAACTGGCAGCCGCAGTGGAAGCCGGGCACCACGCGTCTTTACGCCAATGCCAGCATCGGTCTTTTTGGCGCGCTGGCGGTCAAACCTTCCGGCATGAGCTATGAGCAGGCCATAACGACGCGGGTCTTTAAGCCGCTCAAGCTGGACCATACGTGGATTAACGTTCCGAAAGCGGAAGAGGCGCATTACGCCTGGGGATACCGCGACGGTAAAGCGGTACACGTTTCGCCAGGAATGCTGGACGCTGAAGCCTATGGCGTAAAAACCAACGTGCAGGATATGGCAAGCTGGGTGATGGTCAACATGAAGCCGGACTCCCTTCAGGATAATTCACTCAGGAAAGGCCTTACCCTGGCGCAGTCTCGCTACTGGCGCGTGGGGGCCATGTATCAGGGGTTAGGCTGGGAAATGCTTAACTGGCCGGTCGATGCCAAAACCGTGGTTGAAGGTAGCGACAATAAGGTGGCACTGGCACCGCTGCCTGCGAGAGAAGTGAATCCACCGGCGCCCCCGGTCAACGCATCCTGGGTCCATAAAACAGGCTCTACCGGCGGGTTTGGCAGCTACGTGGCATTTATTCCTGAAAAGCAGCTCGGTATTGTGATGCTGGCAAATAAAAGCTATCCGAACCCGGCACGCGTTGAGGCGGCATACCGTATTTTGAGCGCGCTGTAGTAAACATTGCCGGGTGGCGCTAACGCTTACCCGGCCTACAAAATCCACGGGGTGGCCACCCGGCGAAACACACCGCACAAAAACCACATTTTTCTTGCCGTCATCTACACTTAACAAAAAACAGTAAGGAAACTCCTATGCGCATTCTGCCTGTTATCGCCGCGGTGACAGCCGCGTTTTTAGTGGTTGCCTGCAGTTCCCCTACCCCACCTCCAGGCGTTACCGTCGTCTCGCCTTTTGATGCACAACGCTTCCTTGGAACATGGTATGAAATCGCGCGCCTCGACCATCGGTTTGAGCAGGGCTTAGAGAAGGTCACTGCGAATTACAGCCCGATGGATGATGGCGGTATTCAGGTGATCAACCGGGGCTATAATCCCGATCGGGAGATGTGGCAGCAGTCGATTGGGAAAGCGTACTTCACTGGCGACCCGCGACGGGCAGCGCTCAAAGTCTCTTTCTTCGGCCCGTTTTATGGCGGCTATAATGTGATCGCGCTCGACAGAGAGTACCGTCACGCGCTGGTCTGCGGGCCGGATCGCGACTATCTGTGGATACTTTCCCGCACGCCAACTATTTCGTCAGAAATGAAACAGCAGATGCTGGACGTCGCGACCCGGCAAGGGTTTGATGTGTCAAAACTTATCTGGGTAAAACAACCCCATTAATGGGTACTGAGCTTCAGCCCAACGATCCCGGCCACAATCAAGGCGAGGCTGGCGATACGCGCCAGACTCGCTGACTCTCCCAGCAGCAGAATGCCGGTGATGGCGGCCCCCACCGCACCAATGCCCGTCCAGACGGCATAAGCCGTTCCCACAGGCAGCGAGCGCATTGCCCAGGATAACAGGACAATACTCACGATCATCGCGGTGACGGTTATGACGCTGGGCGTCAGGCGGGTAAATCCGTGGGTGTACTTGAGACCAATTGCCCATACCACTTCGAGCAGGCCAGCAATAAAAAGAATTATCCAGGACATTTCAGGCTCCTTAACTTAATACAAGTTGGGGCCGTCCCCGGTGAAAGAAACGCTTACGGGTCGTCCCGTAAGGCAGAGATTACGCCCCATATTGTGGTTAGCGTGCTATTTTTTTTCAATCATTTTTTGCTGAACACGTTAAGGCAAGAAATAGCCGCAGTATGGCGCGTAGTTCCGGCATTTAGCACTCATCCGACTTCTCTATGATGATGTGCTTTCTGATGGCAGGAAGCCAAACCACTAGCCGACTGCGAATAAAATATGTTCAAAATTCTTTTGATTGACCGTTGTCACTTCACCCGCACAGGGTTTGAAGCATGGCTCAATCATTCCGGTTTGTTCCCGGGACACTACGTTGTGACCGGGTTAAATAATCTGTTCCTTGCCAGGGAGCACATTCTGCAATGGAAACCCACGCTGGTTATCGCCGATCTTTACGGCTTCAGGCAGGATATTCATCATTTTCAGCAGCTCTCGTCGTTGCTGAGTGCCAGTGAACGATTACCGTTTATTTTGCTGCAATCGGGAGAGGACCGCGGCATGACCGACTGGCTCGGACAGTTCCCGGTGTGGTCGTCGCTGTTGAAAAACGCCAGTCTCGAAGAAGTGGCAACGACGATCAACGACGCATTAATCTCACGCGCCAGCGCTGACAGGCCAACGGCGGCGGCCCCCTTGCTGACCCGACAGGAAGAGAAAGTGCTGACATTGTGGATGGACGGTGCGAGCAATCAAAAAATTGCCGCTCACCTGAGTATCAACGGAAAAACAGTGTATACCTATAAACGCAATATCCGCATGAAATTGCATATGGATACGCGTTTTTCTCCGTTCTTATCCCTGCAGGAATCAGAAAGCTGACGGTACGAAACCCGCTGGTCTCGTACCGTATGTTAATTACTGCTGAGCTTTGGTTGCCGCACCAGAGATTGCGCTACCACCTTCAGAAATGTCCTGACCGACGCCACGCGTGGTATTACAGGCTGTTAAGACTGAAGAAAGTACCAGGACTGAAAAGATCGCTGCAATTGTTTTCTTAACCATAATTTCTTCCTTTTATAGCCAAAGTTGTTTTGTGTATAGCAACTTAAGAATAGACAAGATCCCGCCGGTTGACGGAAAAGGAAGCATTTTTAGGAAAATTAGACGAACTTAGCTGGCGGCGTGAGAAATGATATGACCGAGATCCTGGATATCTTGTCCCATCCCACGGGTGGTGTTACAGCCGGAAAGCAATGCGCTGGAAAGCGCTAAAAGAAGCAGAATTTTAACGGTACGTTTCATCATCCCTGCCTGCAAAAATCAGGCGCAGCGGGTGCTGCGCCTTCAATCATGACGTAAATTACTTCACGCGGGATACGTATTCGCCGGAGCGGGTATCCACTTTGATCACTTCGCCAGTCTGTACGAACAGTGGAACTTTAACCACTGCGCCGGTAGACAGTTTGGCTGGTTTACCACCAGTACCTGCGGTATCACCTTTCAGACCTGGATCGGTTTCAACGATTTCCAGTTCAACGAAGTTTGGTGGGGTCACAGCGATAGGCTGACCGTTCCACAGGGTCACGATGCACTCAGCCTGATCCAGCAGCCATTTAGCGCTATCACCTACCGCTTTCTCATCAGCAGACAGCTGTTCGAAAGTGGAGTTGTTCATGAAATGCCAGAACTCACCGTCGTTGTACAGATAGGTCAGGTTCATATCAACAACATCAGCGCCTTCAGCGGAGTCAGTAGACTTGAAGGTTTTCTCAACACGGGTACCGGTCAGCAGACGGCGCAGCTTAACGCGTGCGAATGCCTGGCCTTTACCTGGTTTAACGAATTCGCTGGCTTCAACCGCGTACGGTTCGCCGTCCATCATGATTTTAAGACCAGCACGAAAATCGTTGCTATAGTACGTTGCCATAAGGCCCTCTAAATTTGTTAACTGGTAGCTAAGCCACAAAATGGCGCATATTGTAACCCTAAACACCCCGTCCAGAGAAGATTGGTTATCGCAACTTGCCGATGTAATCACCAGTCCTGATGAATTGCTGCGTCTTTTAGACCTCGATCAGCACCCAGAGTTGCTTGCAGGCCGCGAGGCAAAGCGCCTTTTCACCCTGCGCGTTCCCCGTGCGTTTGTGGCGCGAATGGAGAAAGGCAACCCCGACGATCCACTTTTAAAACAAACGCTTACTTCGCAGGATGAGTTTGTCACCGCGCCGGGATACAGCACCGACCCGCTGGAAGAGCAGAACAGCGTGGTGCCGGGTTTACTGCACAAGTATCTCAACCGCGCCCTGCTGCTGGTAAAAGGCGGTTGCGCGGTAAATTGTCGTTATTGCTTCCGTCGGCACTTCCCCTATGCCGAAAACCAGGGCAATAAACGCAACTGGCAGGTCGCGCTGGACTATATCGCCGCCCATCCTGAGCTGGATGAGATTATTTTTTCCGGCGGTGACCCGCTGATGGCAAAAGATCATGAGCTGGGCTGGCTGCTGACCCAGCTTGAAGCCATTCCGCACATTAAGCGCCTGCGTATTCACAGCCGTTTACCGATTGTCATTCCGGCACGTGTCACTGACGGCCTGGTGTCACGCCTGGAGCAGTCAAGATTGCAGGTGCTGCTGGTGAACCATATCAACCACGCGAACGAAATTGACGATGACTTTCGCGCGGCGATGGCGCGTCTGCGTAAAGCGGGCGTGACGCTGCTGAACCAGAGCGTGCTGCTGCGCGGCGTGAACGACAGCGCCCGCGTGCTGGCTGACCTGAGCAATGCCCTGTTTGATGCGGGCGTGATGCCCTATTACCTGCACGTGCTGGATCGCGTTCAGGGCGCGGCCCATTTCATGGTGACGGATGAAGAAGCCCGGCAGATTATGCGCGAACTGTTAACGCTGGTTTCAGGCTATATGGTGCCGAAGCTGGCACGCGAGATTGGCGGAGAGCCGAGCAAGACGCCGCTGGATTTGCAGCTGCGGCAGTGCTAGTTTCCCCTCACCCTAACCCTCTCCCACAGGGAGAGGGAAAAAGGCCATCAGTTCGGGCACTTGTAGACCTGGCCGTTCATCTGGCTGGCGGTCGGCACGAAGCTGGACAGCATACTCTGCGTTGGGCTGCTCACGCCGTAAATCACGTTACCGCCCATTGCCGCAGCCTGGTTACGCAGGGCATTCGCCGCACCGCGCATCGAGCCACCTTCCTCGCCATGCTGACCTGACATCCAGTTACTTTGCTCACCGGTTGCCGTGCCTAACAGCTGGCATTCACTGCCAGGCTTATCTTCCACAAAGCGAACGCCCTGGCCCGCTGCCGACAGCTCATTGCTGGAGCTACAACCCGCCAGCAGCAATGCTGCCCCTACAATCCCTGCACAGACTTTTACGCGCATGTTATTCCTCGTTTTCAATAAGCTGGACAGTAGTTGTCCGTGTGTAAATCTTATACCTAAAAGATGACCAAAAGAAAAACCCCCGAGCATTTCTGCCCGGGGGTTTTTCACATTCTACGACGTAGAGCGCACGATTACATCATGCCGCCCATACCGCCCATGCCGCCCATGCCAGCAGCACCTAAGTCAGGTGCATCGCCTTTAGGCAGGTCGGTTACCATGCACTCGGTGGTGATCATCAGGCCAGCGACAGATGCCGCGTACTGCAGAGCAGAACGGGTCACTTTCGTTGGGTCCAGGATACCGAAGTCGATCATGTTGCCGTATTCTTCAGTTGCTGCGTTGTAACCGTAGTTACCTTCGCCCGCTTTCACGTTGTTCGCAACCACAGATGGCTCTTCACCGGCGTTAGAAACGATCTGACGCAGAGGGGCTTCCATTGCGCGCAGCGCAACTTTGATACCCACGTTCTGATCTTCGTTCTGTGCGGTCAGGCCTGCCAGTTTAGCGGCAACACGCACCAGCGCAACACCACCACCAGCAACCACGCCTTCTTCTACCGCAGCACGGGTCGCATGCAGGGCATCGTCAACGCGTGCTTTTTTCTCTTTCATTTCAACTTCGGTAGCTGCACCGACTTTGATTACCGCAACGCCGCCAGCCAGTTTCGCTACGCGCTCCTGCAGTTTTTCACGGTCGTAATCGGAAGTCGCTTCTTCGATCTGCTTACGGATCTGACCCACGCGGCCCTGAATAGCGGCTTCTTCACCCACACCGTCGATGATGGTGGTGGTGTCTTTGTTGATCACAACGCGTTTCGCCTGGCCCAGGTCTTCCAGGGTCGCTTTTTCCAGCTCCATACCGATCTCTTCAGAGATCACGGTACCGCCGGTCAGGGTTGCGATATCCTGCAGCATCGCTTTACGGCGATCGCCGAAGCCAGGTGCTTTAACAGCAGCCACTTTCACGATACCGCGCATGGTGTTAACCACCAGGGTCGCCAGCGCTTCGCCTTCAACGTCTTCAGCGATGATAACCAGAGGCTTGCCTGCTTTCGCAACGGCTTCCAGTACTGGCAGCATTTCGCGGATGTTGGAGATTTTCTTGTCAGCCAGCAGGATGAACGGGCTTTCCAGCTCAACAGCTCCCGTTTCTGGCTTGTTGATGAAGTATGGGGACAGGTAACCGCGGTCGAACTGCATACCTTCAACCACGTCCAGTTCGTCTTCCAGACCGGTACCGTCTTCAACGGTGATAACACCTTCTTTACCGACTTTGTCCATCGCTTCAGCGATCAGTTTACCTACGGTTTCGTCGGAGTTAGCGGAGATAGTACCAACCTGAGCAATGGCTTTAGAGTCAGAGCATGGTACGGACAGTGCTTTCAGCTCTTCAACAGCGGAGGCGACAGCTTTGTCGATACCACGTTTCAGATCCATTGGGTTCATGCCCGCAGCAACGGCTTTCAGACCTTCGGTGATGATTGCCTGCGCCAGTACGGTCGCGGTGGTGGTACCGTCACCAGCAGCGTCGTTTGCTTTAGAGGCAACTTCTTTCACCATCTGCGCGCCCATGTTTTCGAACTTGTCTTCCAGCTCAATTTCACGTGCTACAGAAACACCATCTTTGGTGATGGTTGGCGCGCCGAAGGATTTATCCAGCACTACGTTGCGGCCTTTCGGGCCCAGAGTCACTTTAACTGCATCTGCCAGTACGTTTACGCCGCGGAGCATTTTTACACGAGCGTCGTTACCGAATTTTACGTCTTTAGCTGCCATGTTCTTATTTCCTCAAATTCTCGTGCGTAAATTACGCTTCAACAATTGCCAGAATGTCGCTCTCGGACATGATCAACACTTCTTCATTGTCGATCTTCTCGGATTTCACGCCGTAGCCATCGTTGAAAATTACGATGTCACCAACTTTAACGTCCAGTGGCTGCACAGTTCCGTTTTCCAGGATGCGGCCCTTACCGACAGCGATGATTTCGCCACGCGTTGATTTGGCTGCTGCAGAACCGGTCAGAACGATGCCGCCAGCAGACTTGGTTTCAACTTCTTTACGTTTGACGATCACACGATCATGTAACGGACGAATACTCATTGATAGCTCTCCTTTGAGAAAGTCATTATCAGTTATGGATGACGCCGGCCCGCATGCGGTTTTCCGACTAGTGCCCTGAGAGATGGGGATAGCTTTTTCCCCCTTCAAGGGGGAGTCGAAAAAAAAATTTGCGAAAGTGTTACCATCGCCTCTCTTTTGGTACTGGCAGGGCGATGTGAATGAGTGGACTCAAGCAGGAGCTGGGGCTGGCGCAGGGCGTCGGACTGCTCTCAACCTCCTTGTTAGGTACGGGCGTGTTTGCCGTACCCGCACTGGCGGCTCTGGTGGCTGGAAATAATAGCCTGTGGGCGTGGCCGGCGCTGATTGTATTAGTTTTCCCGATAGCCATTGTGTTTGCCATCCTGGGGCGGCATTTCCCCAGCGCGGGCGGCGTGGCGCACTTTGTCGGACTGGCCTTTGGCCCGCGGCTGCAGCGTGTCACCGGCTGGCTGTTTCTCTCCGTCATTCCGGTTGGCCTACCTGCGGCGTTGCATATTGCGACCGGCTTTGGTCAGGCGCTGTTTGGCTGGCATAACGAGCAGTTATTGCTGGCCGAACTGGGTACGCTGGCGATCGTCTGGTGGGTGGGTTCTCGAGGCGCCAGCTCCAGCGCCAACCTGCAGACGCTGGTTGCGGTGCTGATTGTCGCGCTCGTTGTCGCAATCTGGTGGGCGGGCGATATCACAATAAAGGAAATTCCCTTCCCTGCGGTGACCGACGTCGACCATTCCGAGCTTTTCGCCGCGCTCTCCGTCATGTTCTGGTGTTTTGTCGGCCTGGAAGCCTTTGCCCATCTGGCCTCTGAATTTAAGCAGCCTGAACGCGATTTCCCCCGCGCGCTGATGATAGGCCTGCTGCTGGCAGGTACGGTCTATTGGGCATGTACCGTGCTGGTCTTACACTTCCACGCGTTCGGAGCGGATCTCGCCGCCGCGGCATCGCTGCCAGGTATCGTGGTGGAACTGTTCGGCGTGAAGGCGCTATGGATCGCCTGTGTCATCGGCTATCTCGCCTGTTTTGCCAGCCTCAATATTTATATCCAGAGCTTTGCCCGGCTGGTGTGGTCGCAGGCGCTCGACAAACCTGAGAATCGCCTCGCGCGCCTGTCTAAACGCCAGCTTCCGCTGAATGCCCTGAATACCGTACTGGGCTGCTGCGCGGTGAGCACGCTGTGTATTTACGCACTGAAGATTAATCTGGACGCGCTGATCGTCTACGCCAACGGCATTTTCATCATGATCTACCTGCTGTGCATGCTGGCGGGATGTCGTTTGCTGAAAGGTCGCTATAAAGCTCTGGCGGTCGTCGGGGGTTTGCTTTGCCTGCTGTTGCTGGCGATGGTGGGATGGAAGAGTCTGTACGCGATTATCATGCTGGCAGGGCTGTGGATGTTTTTGCCGAAGCGCGGTGCGCTCCCGGAGGCCCGGTAGGCGAAGCGCCACCGGGCAACAAAATCACCGATCGTCTTTATGATCTAAACGGTCGTGCTGTTCATCCTTACGCTGATACTCCCCTTCAAAGGTATCGCCCGGCCCGGTGCTGAACCCGCCGCCCGGCATACGGCTAAAGCGCAGATGCGGCAGCAGCTTCATGGTCAGGTGTTTTTGCACCGGCGGCAGAAGCAGCAGCAGGCCGAGGAAGTCAGTGAAGAACCCCGGCAGGATCAGCAGCAGCCCCGCAATAATCAACGACACGCTTTTGATCATCTCTTCCGCCGGGCTTTCCCCTGCGGCCATCTTCTGCTGCATTATCAGGAAATTTTTGAAACCCTGATTACGCACCAGCGACATGCCGATGACGGAGGTAAAAATCACCAGAATCAGCGTCATCAGGACGCCCAGCACATGGGCAACCTGGATGAAAATGGAAATCTCAATGTAAACATAGAGAAAGAAAGCAATAAACGGTATCCAGCGCACTGGCATCTCCTGTGTGGCAGAGGCCATCGGGCCCCTGTCTGAATGTGTTCGCGACGCGCGTTTGTATGAGATGGTGACGGTTAGCGAAAATTCAATCAGTTTGCACGGATATTTTTTTTGGAAATTTTAAAGCGGTGACCCATTTCACAGATTAATAATTATCATGGAATGGGCTCGATAATAAGTGATCCAGCTTACGGCAATTCGCTATCATCAGCATATGATCTCGAGCATCTGGCTGATTGAGGGAATAATCGTCGGTCAGAAAATATTCAAAACCACATAAATACTGTGTGTTTAGTACAATCCATCGGCAGCTTGAAAAGAAGGTTCACATGTTAAACAACATTCGTATCGAAGAAGACTTGTTGGGTACCAGGGAAGTTCCAGCGGATGCCTACTACGGTGTCCACACTCTGAGAGCGATTGAAAACTTCTACATCAGCAACAGCAAAATCAGCGACATCCCTGAGTTTGTCCGTGGCATGGTGATGGTGAAGAAAGCCGCAGCACTGGCCAACAAAGAGCTGCAAACCATTCCTAAAAGCGCGGCAAATGCGATTATCGCAGCCTGCGATGAAGTGCTGAACAACGGCAAATGCATGGACCAGTTCCCGGTTGACGTCTATCAGGGCGGCGCGGGCACCTCCGTCAACATGAATACCAACGAAGTACTGGCAAACATTGGCCTGGAGCTGATGGGTCACCAGAAAGGTGAATACCAGTACCTGAACCCGAACGATCACGTAAACAAATGCCAGTCTACCAACGACGCCTACCCTACCGGCTTCCGTATCGCGGTGTATGCCTCTGTGGTGAAACTGGTGGATGCGATCAACCAGCTGGGTGATGGCTTCCAGCGTAAAGCGGTTGAGTTCCAGGACATCCTGAAAATGGGTCGTACCCAGCTGCAGGACGCGGTGCCGATGACCCTCGGCCAGGAATTCCACGCGTTTAACGTACTGCTGAACGAAGAGACCAAAAACCTGCTGCGCACCTCCGAGCTGCTGCTGGAAGTGAACCTGGGCGCCACCGCCATCGGTACCCGTCTGAACACCCCGGATGGCTATCAGCAGCTGGCGGTACAGAAGCTGGCTGAAGTCTCTAACCTGCCGGTTGTGCCTGCAGAAGACCTGATTGAAGCCACCTCCGACTGCGGCGCCTACGTCATGGTACACAGCGCCCTGAAACGTCTGGCGGTGAAACTGTCCAAAATCTGTAACGACCTGCGCCTGCTCTCTTCCGGTCCGCGCGCTGGCCTGAATGAAATTAACCTGCCAGAGCTGCAGGCCGGTTCATCCATCATGCCAGCCAAGGTGAACCCGGTGGTGCCAGAAGTGGTGAACCAGGTTTGCTTCAAAGTCATCGGTAACGATACGACCGTGACCATGGCCTCTGAAGCGGGTCAGCTGCAGCTGAACGTGATGGAGCCAGTGATTGGCCAGGCGATGTTTGAATCCATCCACATCCTGACCAACGCCTGCTACAACCTGCTGGAAAAATGCATTAACGGCATCACGGCGAATAAAGAAGTCTGTGAGGGTTATGTCTACAACTCCATCGGGATCGTCACCTACCTCAACCCGTTCATCGGTCACCACAACGGTGACATCGTCGGTAAGATTTGCGCCGAAACCGGTAAGAGCGTACGTGAAGTGGTGCTGGAGCGCGGGCTGTTGACCGAAGCTGAGCTGGACGATATCTTCTCGGCCCAGAACCTGATGCACCCGGCATATAAAGCGAAACGATATACCGATGAAAGCGAACAGTAACCGTTCTGGCTAGGCTTCTTAAGGCACGTCACTTGTGACGTGCCTTTTTTCTTTTTAGGCGTTACCTAAATACAACAATTCAATATCAACTTGTTAATAAGCAAGGCAGGTCCTTATGTTTGGAGCAGAACTCGTCATCGTCTTGTTGGCGATTTATTTGGGAGCAAGACTCGGGGGTATCGGCATCGGTTTTGCCGGCGGTCTCGGGGTGCTCGTTCTTACCCTTATCTTTCAGATTAAACCCGGCGCAATCCCGTTCGACGTTATCGAAATCATCATGGCAGTTATTGCCGCTATCGCCGCCATGCAGGTGGCAGGCGGTATGGACTACCTGGTAAGCCTGGCGGAACGTATGCTGCGCCGCCATCCAAAATACATTACCTTCCTTGCCCCGCTGGTGACCTGGTTTATGACCATTCTCGCCGGTACGGGCCACACCGCCTTCTCTACGCTGCCGGTGATTACCGAAGTGGCGAAAGAGCAGGGTATCCGTCCGTCTCGTCCGCTCTCTATTGCCGTCGTCGCGTCCCAGATTGCGATTACCGCCTCACCGATTTCCGCTGCGGTGGTCTTCTTCGCCGGTATTCTTGAGCCGATGGGCGTGAGCTACCTGACGCTGCTGGCGATCTGTATCCCGGTGACGCTGATCGCGGTGATGATCACTGCCGTGCTGTGTAACTTCCTCGGCGCCGAACTGAAAGACGATCCGGTTTACCAGGAACGCCTTGCCAAGGGTGAAGTGAGACTGCGCGGCAGCCAGGTCTTCGAGCTGAAGCCGCACGCAAAACGTTCCGTGCTGCTGTTTCTGATCGGTATTGTCGCGGTGATGTTCTACGCGACCGCCATCAGCGACACCGTGGGCCTGATCCAGAACCCGGTCCTGCCGCGTAACGAAGCGATTGTGGTGTTTATGCTGACCATCGCGACGCTGATTAGCATCACCTGTAAAATTGATACCAGCGAAGTGCTGAACGCCAGCACCTTCAAATCCGGTATGAGCGCCTGCGTGTGCGTCCTCGGCGTAGCCTGGCTTGGTGATACCTTCGTGAAAGCGCACATCAGTGACATTCAGACCGTAGCAGGCGACCTGCTGCACAACTACCCGTGGCTGCTGGCGGTGGTGCTGTTCTTTGCCGCTACCCTGCTTTACTCCCAGGCGGCGACCACAAAAGCGTTGATGCCTGCGGCACTGATGCTGGGCGTTACGCCACTGACGGCGATTGCCTCTTTCGCGGCGGTTTCCGCCCTGTTCGTTCTGCCAACCTACCCAACCCTGCTGGCGGCGGTGGAGATGGACGACACCGGCTCAACACGTATCGGTAAGTATGTGTTTAACCACGCGTTCCTGATCCCGGGCGTGGTCGCCATTTCACTTTGCGTGATCCTCGGCTTTATCATTGGCGGCGTGGTGCTGTAAACGGTGAGTGGTTGTAAAAATAGTTAAAATCGGGCCGCTCTGCGGCCCGTTTCATTAATGACCAACCGCCTTGCGTGATATAGTGAAGCCTTTCGTGATGAGGAGGTCGACTTGTGAACACGCCTGATGCTGTTGTCGTACTGTGTACCGCCCCTGATGAAGCCTCTGCCCAGGATCTCGCCGCCAAAGTGCTGGCCGAAAAACTGGCAGCCTGCGTGACGCTCCTCCCCGGAGCCACCTCCCTTTATTACTGGGAAGGCAAGCTGGAGCAAGAGTACGAAGTCCAGATGTTGCTCAAAACCAATCTGGCGAATCAGCAGGCTCTCCTGGACTGCCTCAAATCTCATCATCCTTACCAAACTCCGGAACTGCTGGTGCTGCCAGTGGTCCACGGCGATAACGACTATCTCTCATGGCTCAACGCTTCCTTACGCTGATCCTGCTGCTGTGCAGCACGTCAGCTTCTGCCGGGTTGTTTGACGCGCCCGGCCGTTCGAACTTTATTCCTGCCGACCAGGCGTTTGTTTTCGACTTTCAGCAAAACCAGCACGATCTCAATCTTACCTGGCAGGTGAAAGAGGGCTATTACCTCTACCGCAAGCAGGTGAGCATTACCCCTGCTAAGGCAAACGTAGGCGCATTACAGTTGCCCGCAGGCGAGTGGCACGAGGACGAGTTCTACGGCAAGAGTGAAATCTACCGCCAGCGCTTAAGCGTGCCCGTGACGGTGAATCAGGCCGATAAAGGTGCAACGCTGACGGTGACCTACCAGGGGTGCGCGGACGCGGGATTCTGCTATCCGCCGGAAACGAAAGTCGTGCCGCTTAGCGAAGTGAAAGCGACTGCTGCTGTAACGCCGGTCCCCTCGGTTGAGAAAACCAACGACAGCGCTGATCTTCCGTTCTCAGCGTTGTGGGCTTTACTGATTGGTATCGGCATTGCCTTTACGCCGTGCGTGTTGCCGATGTATCCACTCATCTCTGGCATCGTGCTGGGCGGCAAACAGCGTCTTTCTACCGCCCGCGCGCTGCTGCTGGCTTTTATATACGTGCAGGGAATGGCGCTAACCTACACGGCGCTCGGCCTCGTGGTTGCCGCTGCCGGGTTACAGTTCCAGGCCGCACTGCAGCATCCTTACGTCCTTATTGGCCTGTCGGCGGTCTTCATCCTGCTGGCACTGTCGATGTTCGGCCTGTTTACCCTGCAGCTACCGTCGGCTTTGCAGACTCGCTTAACGCTGATGAGCAACCGTCAGCAGGGCGGCTCCGCAGGCGGCGTGTTCGTGATGGGTGCCATTGCTGGGCTGATATGCTCTCCCTGCACCACCGCGCCGCTGAGCGCCATCCTGCTCTATATCGCCCAGAGCGGTAACATGTGGCTCGGCGGCGGAACGTTGTACCTGTATGCCCTGGGCATGGGCCTGCCGCTGATTCTGGTCACGGTTTTCGGTAATCGACTTCTGCCGAAGAGCGGCCCGTGGATGGAGACGGTGAAAACCGCATTTGGCTTTGTCATCCTCGCGCTGCCGGTGTTCCTCCTTGAGCGTATCATCGGCGACGCCTGGGGTTTGCGCCTGTGGGCGATGCTCGGCGTAGCGTTCTTTACATGGGCGTTTATCGTCAGCCTGGAGGCGAAGAAGCCATGGATGCGCCTGGTGCAAATCCTGCTGCTGGCTGCCGCGCTGGTGAGCGTACGCCCTCTGCAGGACTGGGCATTCGGCACACCGGTGGGTCAGATGCAAGCGCATCTGAACTTCACCCAGATTAAAAACGTGGATGAACTTAACAGCGCCCTGGCAGAGGCGAAAGGCAAACCGGTGATGCTCGATCTCTATGCCGACTGGTGTGTCGCCTGCAAAGAGTTTGAAAAATATACTTTTAGCGATCCACAGGTGCAAAGCGCCCTGAAAGAGACCGTTTTGCTCCAGGCTAACGTGACCGCCAATAATGCGCAGGATAAGGCTCTGCTGAAGCAGCTTAACGTACTCGGGCTGCCAACCATCCTGTTCTTCAATCAACAGGGCCATGAGCAGCCTGAGCAGCGTGTAACCGGGTTTATGGATGCTGCTGCATTTAGCGCGCATTTGCGCAATCGCCAACCGTAAACAACACTTTAAACGGGACAAACCGTTGGGAATAGCGGAGGAGATAACCGTGCAACGTGAAGACGTACTGGGACAAGCCCTGCAACTACTTGAGATTCAAGGGATCGCCAGCACCACGCTTGAGATGGTAGCCGACCGTATCGATTATCCTCTGGATGAACTTAAGCGCTTCTGGCCGGATAAAGAGGCGCTACTCTATGATGCCCTGCGCTATCTCAGCCAACAGGTTGATATCTGGCGCAGACAGCTGATGCTGAATGAAGAACTGACTGCGGAGCAAAAGCTGCTGGCGCGCTATACCGCGCTGACGGAATGCGTCAGCAACAACCGCTACCCGGGTTGTCTGTTCATCGCCGCCTGCACTTATTTTCCCGACCCAGGCCATCCTATCCACCAGTTGGCGGAGCAGCAAAAACGAGCGGCGCATGACTTCACCCACGAGCTGCTGACCACGCTGGAAGTCGATGACCCTGCGATGGTGGCTAAACAGATGGAGCTGGTGCTGGAAGGTTGCCTAAGCCGCATGCTGGTGAACCGTAGCCAGGCAGATGTGGATACGGCGCACCGCCTGGCGGAAGATATTCTACGCTTTGCCCAATGCAGAATGGGTGGAGCGCTGACCTAAGCCAGCATGCCCGCCCAGGCGGAGATGAGCAGACACAGCGCCATCAGACGCTGAAACCGCACCATCGCCACGGTGGTGCGAAAAATTCGGTTCACCGCTTTACCCAGCCACGCCCAGCACATCAAGCAGACTATTGAGATCAGCAGAAACCATAGCGCCATTAGCGCAATATCCCGCAATGCATGGTCGCCAGCAGGCGCAAACAGACTAACGACGGCCAGCGCCATCATCCAGGTTTTCGGGTTCACGATCTGCAGCAGCGCCGCCGCCTGAGCGGTAAATTGAGTATGGTTATCAGCGGAGAGACGGGCAGCCGGGGCACGAAACAGCTGCCAGCTCATCCAGCTTAGCCACAGCACGCCTGTCCAGCTCATTATCTGACGTATCAGAGGGTACTGACGCAGCACTTCCCCCGCGCCCGCGCCGGATACCAGCACGATCGCACTGGCCGCGATACACCCGCCCAGAATAGCAGGTACGGTATTTTTTACGCCAAAGTGCTGGCTGTTCGTCAGCACGAGAATATTGGTCGGCCCCGGCGTAATGGAGGCGACAAATGCGAACAACAGAAAGGGTATCAAACTCACAGGTGGCTCCTTTTTATTAGAGCCATGAATGTGCCGTTATTTTTTGGAAACGTCTGGAAGGTTTGTGCACAACCGTCGGTAGTGTGCAGGAGAGATGCGGTAAGCACGCTGAAACCAACGCCCCAGATGGCTTTGATCGGCAAATCCCACTGTGGCAGCCACATCAACGGGCTGGTCACCGCGCGCCAGCAGCTGTCGGGCCTTTGCCAGACGAAGCTGAATAAGCCATGCGTGTGGCGCCAGGTTGAACTCGCGCTTAAAACAGCGCGTCAGGGTAAAGCGATCTGTGCCCGTCTCGCGCGCAAGATCTGACAGCCCCACGTTCTCACCGATATGGGCATAGAGATAGTCGCGCGCACGATGCGCCACGGCAGCGCTTTGTAACTGCGACGGCAGTTTCTTACGCCAGTGGCAGTGGGCGGTGATCCGGGAGAGCAGATTATCCATTGTGCTCTGCTGAACGATTTTCATCTCGTCATTATGCAGGGTAGAGAATGTCTCACCGATAGCGCGCACTAGCTGCGGCTCCCGCGTCAGCGTTTGGGCAAAGTGGAGTGAATAACTCCCTGGAGTAGATTCGTAAAGCCCCTGTAGCGCACGGGTAAGCCAGCGCTCATCAAGATAGAAGGTCAAATAGGTAAAGCCGCCCTCTACAGGCGCATCACCGTCGTGGATCTCGCCAGGCTCGAGGAGAAATGCGTCACCCGGCTGGCTACGATGACGCTCACGGCGGCAGTGAAACTGCTGCGTGCCAGAGAGGGTTATCCCTACCAGATAGCTATCGTGCCAGTGCGGATCAAAGGCATGCCCTTCGAAATGCGCTTTAATCGTCTCAATACCCGTATCTGCATGCTGACGCAGTTCAAGCCAGTCATTTGCCATACTGCCCTCCTCTTGCTATCAGCATTGCCGTATTACACTGGTTCTGTCTGGAAGATTTGTGCATTTTCACGGCGAAAGCGGACAGATTGCCGCAAACTTAAGCAGTTGAACAGCTTTTCCCGAAATAATGTTGACGATCGAGCGTGATTGCGGTTTAATGCGCTCCGTTGCCCGGATAGCTCAGTCGGTAGAGCAGGGGATTGAAAATCCCCGTGTCCTTGGTTCGATTCCGAGTCCGGGCACCAATATTCATAAGGCCTCGCTGCAAAGCGGGGCTTTTTCCTTTTCTGGCTACGGTAGATTTCTGGTCGTTGCAACACGTTATTTGTTTGCTGGATTTCTCGCCATTTTCGCAGATGTTCGTTACTTTTAGACACCTCAACACCCTCTGATGTGCCTTCCCTCACCTCACAGCTACGGTCTTTCTACGGTCCTTTACGGTTCCTTTCTCTAAGATTATTCATAATGAAGCAGAGAATACGGGGGAAATGGGGGATTTCATAATTTACTTTATTTAACAACAGATTACCTGCCATCCCCCCCGGGGGAAGACCGGGGAGACTCCTCTTCAGGCAAGGGGGTGAACTCAGCGCCATCAACTCCCCTTGTCAGTCGGGGGTATCCACCACCTCCTCCACCTGTAATATTCGCATTTAAACCTTTCATTTCTTAACATTGCCTGAATCCCCCGCCCTCCACGTCATCATAGAATAATTTATCAGGGGTGATAGTAATTGAGCGAAACGTATTGGAACTTAGACCTTAGGGTCAAATCTGAGCAAAAAGTGGAAGTAAAAAATGATTCTGACCACTGATGGCCTATTTCAAACATCGCTGAGAGTTAATCAACAAGAAGCAGGCCAAAGGGATGAAAATTGATCCAAATACTGGTGTAGAAAAAAGGTATATTAGGATAGTTTCCTGACGCTCTCGACCGAATATGAATTAAAGGTAACATCATGGATACACACACACCCTACAACTGCAATGACATAGCCAGACTTGCATTGGCTATGCACGGCCACAGCTATTTCTTCTCACTCCGCCGCCATCTCAACATTAACTTTAGCCGGGACTTGAACGGAAGCGGAACACAGGGTTTATTCATCAAAAAACAAAACGTTGATATTGATTTAATTAAGGTAATTTTTGATTATACCGACAACAAAAACGATGATTTCCTCTATGAGGCTGATCTCATCAAAGATCAACGTAAGGACTATGAACCCACAGTTAACAGAGGTAAACACCGGTTCGTTGCCAAACAAATCGAGCTAAATATCGACTGGAACGGTAATGAAATCCAGCAGTGGAGAGCGGATATCGAACGACTAACGAGATCGCACGATAATCTTGAGGACTGGTTAAAAAACGGCTCGGAGATGCTGGTATGTTGCGCCTCTGGATTTTTTTGTCGTCTCCCCACAATCCTTACTTTGAACGACCTTAAGCAGTATGTTGCAATGGGAGTAACTCTAGAAGACCTTAAAACTCGGCTCAAGTGCTCGAAATGTGGTAAACGTGGGTCCAAAGTCACAGTATTTTGATTAATTATCTAAGCAAGACTCGCCATGTCGTCCATAACGACATCGTTAAAAAGAGTGGACTTCAACATGTCAAATTTTAGCAAAGCACGCTCTTTGCCCTTATCACATGTAATTATACCCGACTGAAACACATATTATTTCTGTGAACTCTTCCCCAACGGCAATCTTCCCCTTAAGACCAGAAGCAGACCGTAACGCCTGTTTTTGCTGTATTTCTCGTCTTCATTCATCCCATGTGGCACCAGCATTCCCTTAGCCACACCAGAAAATCAACTCAGCCATTAACAGCGCCGTGCCGGGGATGGGGCAACCCTGACGTTCTTTACACCAGTCACAGGAGGTTATATGTCCACCCCCAAACGCTTCCGTTTTACTAATCAGCTCATTAAATCCCTGCCCCCTAACACATCCGATGCACGCAGTACCGATGCCGAATACAGCGACACTGAGATTTCCGGCCTCAAGTGTCTGGTCAGCAGAAGAGAAGGTCGTAAAAAGTTTTTGCTACGCTACCTTTATCATGGACGAAAACGCGCCATCGCCATTGGTCACTGGCCTGAAGTGGACGTCAATCTTGCTCGTCAGATTGCCATAGAACACAAACGTTCCCTTGCCACCGGCACTGACCCTAAGCAGGAGCGTGAAAACAAGAGAAGGGAGCTGACGTTCGATGAACTCTTTAATCAGCATTATCTGCCATGGGCTAAATCCGCTAAACGCAGTTGGGGAAAGGATGTTCAGCGCTACCGCGATCATATCCGTCCCGCCATTGGTCAGAGGCTGCTGAGCGATATCACACCAGCGAGCATTCTGCGCCTTCAGCAGACGTTAAGTACTTCCCTGTCAGCGGCTACCTGTAACCGTGTCATCGTACTCATTAAAGCCGTCTTTACATGGGCCGGAAGGCAAAGCATGACCTCTGTCCATCCGGCAAGGGTGGTACAGCTACTCAGGGAGAACAACGCCCGACAGCGTTATTTTACCGAGGACGAAATTCGTCGTATTTTTCTCTCCGCCGATAACGATACCAGCCCTGTAGCTGCCCGCTATGTCAAACTGCTGTTATTGACCGGCCTTCGCCGCGATGAGCTGCGTCTGGCAAAGTGGGAGCATGTTGACCCGGTTAAACGCACCCTGTGGCTCCCTGAAACCAAGAATGGCTATGGACGGATTGTTCACCTTAACTCACTGGCGATGGACGTAATCAGAACGCTGCCAACGCAGCGGGGAAATCCGTGGTTGTTTATAGGCAAAAAACCGGGGATGCCGCTGAGTAACCCGGTTAAGGCCTTTCAGCGTATCGTTCGTCGGGCGGGAATTTTCGACAAGGAAGTGTGTATTCATACCTGCCGCCATTCGGTTGCCGCCCTCATCGTGTCCTACGGCGGAACACTGTATGACGTTCAGGCTCAACTGGGGCATCGCAGCAGTCAGTCATCACAACGGTATGCGCATCTTCATCCTCAGCGTTTACAAAACACCAGCCAGCTACTGGCGGAAAGGATAACGGCTCAGCTACCGTCCTTGCGATAAATGAAAAGCAGAGGCAAATGCCCCTGCTTTTTTTTACTGTTCAGCCATCAGTCAGAACGGGATGGCCCCATATTCTTCATCCGGCACCCGGTGATCATCAAATCTGTTATAGAGTTCACGTGCTCGTTCACGCGCGACGTTAACGGGCATACGTGGAAATGTGCCGAGGGGTTCATAATAGCAGGCCCCTTGAAGCGTATAACGAGCCAGGAATTTAATCTTACCGTTGGCAATGACGGCCCGGAGCGCCGGCTCACTGCCATCGAAGATTTCACGAGAAATGTCGTGATACAGGCACTCCGCCAGTGTGTTAACCAGAGCGTAATCATTGAATGAGGTTTTTTCTTCATTTTCGCTGCTGATAGCGTGAGGAAAACCGTCATAGTACTGGTCTGATTCAAAAATCATACATCACCTTCTATTCGTTGTTATTCAGTCAAAATGGTTTTATTCAGGGTTAAAATTCGGTCATCACATTGCATTTCAGAAACGCTTTTTTGACCTGGTAGTAAGACTGCGCCATCGTCTTCAGCGCTCTTTTTTTATAGTGTCCGGCACTTTCGCCAAGCAGATAACCGGAACGCTCTAACGGTCTGGCCACATCAACGGTCTTAAGTCCCTTTTCAGAACAGAGCTTTTCAAACACCGATTCATAAATCAGGAAGTCGCCGGTTTTGTAATGGACGAATCCCCACATATCTCCCGGGCATCGGGCATGTTCGTCACGCAGGGTGATAAAGTGCCTGCTGCTTTTTGTCACCAGCGTCAGCTGAAGCTCCTCCAGCATGTTACGCACCGGGTTATACTGATTCTGGTTATCATCCAGCCAGCGTCGTGCAGCGGATATAACGGATTTAGCCACCGCATCGCTTTCGAAAGGTAAAAGGCCATATTTCAGCGCCTTCTCTCCTGCCAGCCATACCAGCGCAAATCTTTTCAGTCCGCGCCGCTGAACGCGGGTAATATCACGCCCCTCATCCCTCAGGGCCTCTTCCAGTGCGTTACAGCAATCATCTGTCTGTTCCTGGAGCCAGGATGAAAACTCTGCGTAGGTGCGAAGACCGCCAGCCGTATTTTTCCCGGATAACAGTTTGCCGATAAATGCAGGCCCGGCATGACCATAAGCCTCTGCCAGCCCCGTCTTCAGTGCATCTGCACGGGCACGTGTTTCTGATACCGGTTCATCCGGTTTTTGAGCATCCTCAGGCAACAGTTCCATACTGATGGCCCTGTGCTCCTGCCCTCCCTGTAACACGGCTTTCTGTTCAGCCAGCTTTTCGGAGATTGACATCTCACCGGTGGAGAGAATAAACATGCGCCATTTAAACGGCTCATCTGCCGTCAGGCCACGGTTCAGGCGCTCTTTTGCCGTACCTGACGTAATGTTGTAAAGCAGTGAGGAAAGTTGCTTATGATTACTCGCACCCAGTTCATCGACGCAGGCGACCAGACCGGAATAGTCAGCGAGAAGGCGCTCCATCGCGTTAGGCGTGGTATTCCAGCGAATAATATTTACATTCCCCCCACTGCCCGGCTCGCTGCCATCACCATGGACCGATGCAGCCAGCATCAGGAGAAGCGTTTTACCGGTGGTGGATACGCCGTGAAAATGAAACATGCCCACATCCATACCGGCAGGAACCAGAAGCATCGAAGCAAAGGACGCACTCAGCGCAAAGGTCTGCGCCCAGCCATGGACATTTTCCCGGATGAGGTTAATCCACTCCTCCAGAGCCCCACCTTTGTGCAGTCCGGGACGCACGCGGAATCCCGGCAGCAGATAATCAAACCCGGTCAGAGAGGTCACAACGGGCTCATGACCATGTAAAAAGGCCATATCCTCCGAAACGAATCCCATCGCATCTGCCATCAGATAGACAGGCAGCGGTAAACTCCGGCAGCGCTGAAGAAAACGGTCAAAAAGGGCAAACTGCTGTGGAGAGGAGCCAACACAAAATCCACGATCTGCCAGTTTGCCTACTACCTGAGCACCGCTCTGAACAATATCCTCAAAGCGCACCAGGGCCTTAACATACTTACCCAGCCCGTTACCGGTCATCAGGCGAATCCCAAGACTGGACTCCTTATCTTTCCCGCAAAACAGGGCGACAGGCACAACTGGCGTACCGCAAACCAGCACAGGTTTCTGTCCACCGATGTAGAAAAGGCCATCAGCCGTATTCACATAATGCCGTGGCAGCCCATCACTAATACCGAGTGAAGCGATATCATCTTCACCGACTTCAGTCTTTTCAGCACGCCTGATAATTGCCTCCGACATTTTGGTGAAATTTTTATCGCGGTCAGCAAAAACGCGAATACGCTTAATCCCGGAAACCTTAGGAACATTAGTTGTCACTTTTTTATTCATGTGTATTACCATCAAATTACGCCACCGTCAGAAAACGGGTGCATCAGAACCATAGTTAAAAACCATACCGTTGAGTGAAGGTTGTTACCCCATCGCCCGGTTAACGACTTCGTGGTAACGCGCCGGGGAAGCGTGCAAGTAAAGCTCCGTTACTTTGATAGTGCTGTGGCCCAGTAAGTCTTTGACGGTGTGAATGTCGGCCCCGCTCTCAATGAGCTTTGTCGCAAAGGTATGTCGCATCTCATGGATGGTGAACGGTGGAATACCCGCAGCCTCACAAAGCCGTTTTTGCAGGCGACGCGGCTCAGAAACCGGATTATCGGTCCCCTTGCCCGGAAATACCCAGCCTTCATCACCCAGATGCTGACGCTGTTCTGTCAGAAGAACGAAAGCCTTATCACATACCGGTACACGGCGGAGTTTGCCGTTTTTGGTGTGGCGAAGGGTGATAACCTTTCGGCTCCAGTCCACATCCTCAAGGCGAAGATGACGGGTTTCCCCCAGACGCAGTCCCGTCAGGGCAAGGAACATGAGCAGAGCAAGAGCTTCATGATCGGGATTACCATTACGCCAGCGCTCACAGACATCCATCCAGCACTGAAGCTGGGAGTCATCCATGGCGCGTCTATCTGACGTCACTTCAGGCAGCGCTTTGATATAAAGCGCCGGAGAGCGGCTGATATATCCCATGCGGATAGCCCAGGTAAACACCGCTTTAATGAGTGCCAGATGGCGGTTGCGGGTGGCAGGCTTGAGATCGAGATCATGCAGATAGGCCACAATGTCCGCCTCCGTCATATCGGCGATTTTTTTATCGCCAAGACGAGGGAGTAGATACTTGTGAATTTTAGACAGGTCTGTCCTTGCTGAACGCTTAATACCTTTGTTCAGAACCTCTTCAACGTATGTTTTCAGCAGGCCATTAAAGTCCATTTTTTTAATCTTACGGTAATCTTTACCGTGCTTTTTAGCGCTCTCTTTCAGGCCGGTGATAATTTCAGACGCAATTTCACGAGCCTCTGCAACAGACAATTCAGGATATCGTCCAATACGCTTGTAGATATTTTCGCCACAGATACTTTTGCGAACGATAAAAGTGGCTCCATCAGGGCTAGCAGGAGAGGCAATTATCTTTAGCCCCGTCAGTTTACTATCACTGGCTTCGACTGTCCGGCCCTCATGCAATGCACGGGCACAGCTTTCCGCAATCACGGATTTAGTTAATGGCTGATTAGCCTTTTTTGTGGAGGGATATAACTTCATATCGCGTTCATCTCTTCAAAATAATAAGAAACAAATTACAAGAGACGCTGGCCAGCGATGTTCCAATACTATCCATGATTAATTGCTACAGCAAATTGCCACCACAGCATAATATACCGAGAGCAACTACAAAAACCCTCAAACAGCAGAACAAAAAAATTAAATGATAATTAATGCCACAAACAACTTATCCATTAAAATCAGATAGTTAATTTATTTTCCGTATAAATTACCTGAAGTTCGGGGGGGAAACCATTGTGAGATCTTTTTCGCCCTGAAGAACCTTGCCAAAACGGATCGTGTTCGTTTTCCGAAAATAAGGCCTCCAGAATATTCATCTTTTTTACCAGCCCCCGGTAAAAGTCATCCGGCGAATCAATCTCCGTAATGGCAGCAGCATGGAAAATATATTATTTCATGGAATATCAGTAATATATGGAGAAAGCCATGTTTAAACTCACTACCCCCACCAGTCTTCCCCTTCTCAACCTGCCCACCTCCGCGCTGGAAGCCCTCAGAAATGAAATCCTTGGACCTGTCGATGATATCAACCTGTTTACCGCCTTCTGGAACGAAACGGGAACCCTGCTCTGGCATCTCAACCACGATGACACCCTCCCCGAAGACCCGCTGCTGGCAGTCGCACTGGCTAACCCGGAATACGTCACCGCGCTTGATGATGGCTGGTATCTCCTGCTCGGTATCGTCTGCGATAACGGACAGGGTATCTATCTGGTGTTCCCGGACACGACCGTTATCACTCAACTCCGGAACCTGATTGAGGCGCAGAACCATGAGTAAGAAAAAAAACGCTACCGAAGCCGCCGTCACCGAAAGCTATACCGTGTTCTACAGGGGTGAAGCCGAGAAAATCAGCCCCCACAGTAAAGGACTGCTGACGTATGAGCTGGGTAAAGAGGGTGAAACCGGGAGTCTTGCCCTGCGCTTAACCGCCAATGGCGAAGGGGGCCTGTTCTCCCGTGAATGGATAGCGCTTGATGCGATTCACGCCATTCTGGAACAGCAGCCAGACAGCTTTCCATCCCGTGTATTTCGCCCACTGTTTGGTCAGGGCAGCACCAATAACGCAGGTTTTCTTGCTGCTGTGCTCAGAAGTCCGGATATCTGCCTTATCGAAGCGGACAGCAGCAGACTCTTTATGCACCGCTGCTATGCCGACTGGCAGCATCGTATGACGCAGCTTGCTACGCTCAGCCAGGACTAACCCCGCTTTTTCTGTGTTCTGTTAACCAAAAATCAGGAAATTCACTATGTCATCACCCGTAATATTGCAGGGCGGCTATGTGCTGCCGCTCTCCCGGTCGTTCACCCAACTGCTTCTGGGTATCGTTGCGCAAAAACCGCCTCATCGTCACCCCATCACCGGATTAACCATTAACTTCCGTGACCCTGAATACTCACCGGAAAAGGGCGGCTGGCATCCGGTCGAAATACGCCTCATCCCTGCCGGAGAAGACTGGCAGCTCGATTACGTCACCGATTTTCACTATGCAGGGCATCCATGGCCTGAGCTTGAAAAAGATGTCGATGTGAGCTGGACGCAACAATACACGTGGCTTTCCCGTTGTGGCGATATCTCTCATGTCGACGCCCGTGAGTTCTGGTCGCTATGGGAAAGTAACTTTATGGCTTACCACGATATGGGGGTTTTCACGGTCCGTACGTTGTGGGAAAGCTGAGTGTTCACAACGTTTCCCCCGCATCCCCCCTCTCCCCCGTAGTAAGGAACTGAATGTTATGTACCGGCTTCTGCTGCTGAACTTCGTGGATTCATTTATCGATAACTGCATTCTCTCCTGCGTCGATGAACCGGCTTACGGTGGTATCGTGCAGTGCGAACTGCTTTTTGGCCTTGCCGCACACAGCGGTATCTATGTGGGTAACGGCGATATTGTTCATCTTGATGGCGATGGAACCGTTATCAAAAGTAAGGCTAAAGGGTTTCTTGACCGGCTCGATGGCTGGAACTCCGCTATCTCGGTGTATACCGACTGTATGGATTTGACGCCTCAGGGTTGTGCGCAGGCCGCTGAACGGGCAAAGGCGGCAGTGGGTCAGCGCTATCCTTATAGCCTGCTCGACTTTAACTGCCACCGGTTTACTGCCCGCTGCGTTACCGGCGATTCGTGCCCTGATATCTGGCTTGCCAGACACCTCGATTCTTTTCAGAAAGGGGACCGATGGCGCGTATGGCAACGATGAAAGCCAGCCGTTGCAGGCAACGTGTCACCGGACAGGGAGAACGGCTTATCCGGCTGACCATGGCCCTGTTTTACGGTCAGACAATATCTGTTCGCTACATCATCCGGCAGTTTGACGTATCTCCCCGGACCGCAAGACGGGACCTCGCTCAACTGGCCTTTGTGCTGGAATCCGCTGGCCCTCACCGCTGGCGACTGGCTCCCTCGCTGAAACCCTGACTTTTTTCTCTGCCGGACATCTCCTGACCACCCCGTATGGCAGGCTGTCTCCGCTTTTCAATCCATAAGGGAACATGATGAAAATTTTAAAACTGTTAACCGCCACAATTCTGCTTTCCGCCTTCAGCCACAGCGCGTTCGCCGACGAGCAGGCTGACGCTCAGATGATAACCAACTCGACCTTCTGCGCGATGTACTCCACCCGCCTGACCCAGACCAGTGACAGCGGCCTTCAGGTAAAAGGCGTTAATCTCAATGCCCGCTTCAACGGACCGGTATTCAACCGGGTACTTCAGGTGATGAACAAAACCTATGGCAGAACCTGGCTCGAATCAAATGCCCGTAACGGCAGCATGACCGCCATGCAGCTTTCGCAGTCGGAGCTGCTCTATAACCCGGAATATGCCCGGCAGTGCGATGCCTTTGCGGATAAAGTGGAAAAGGAATGGCGCGGAAAGTAATCCCGACGCGTTATACCTCCATCCGGTGAACAGAAACCTGCTTTCGGGCAGGTTTTTTTTTACTTTTTTGTTTTTCAGGCGGACAAACCCTGTCCGGGGGCTTCCTTAAACTGTCAGGTCCAATATCTGCAATGAGGTGAAATATGGCTACCTACCGACACGACCCCGACCTTGAGTTTCTGCGCCACTGCCATCGTGACGATCTGGATTTACTGGTTTCTGTGCTTATCTGCGATCCGAAAGACGGACTGGCACGCATCACGGAAACGCTGACTTACGATCCTCAGTATAAAAAACACAAGCCCAACCACCCGCGCTACTGGGATGCCATTGCCGCCGAAGTTCAGACCTTTGGGGCGAACAGCTTTGCCACGCTGCTCCGCTGGGGGAAAGGGGTGCTGTACCGGGAAATTCTTACCGATGCCTGCGATAAAATGAAGGTGAACTACAACAGCAAATCCAGTGTTGAAACCATTGAAATGAATCTGCTGATGAAGATTCTGGAGAAAAGTCTTGAGAAGATGACGCCCGACCAGCTAAAGACTGTGGCGGAAGAATTGCAGACAGGCTACAGCAATCCCACGCCGGAGCTGCTGACCATGGCAATCCAGGCGGGGATAAAAACATCCGGATTTGCGGCCTATCAGATGGCGCTTGTTGTCACAAATGGCGTAGCAAAAGCCCTGTTAGGCAGAGGGCTGACCGTTGCAGGAAATGCCATGCTGACACGGACTATGGGCGCTTTTGCCGGTCCCGTGGGCTGGGTGCTCAGTTCTCTCTGGCTACTGATAGATTTAGCCGGTCCCGCATACCGGGTGACGCTACCATCCTGCATTTTTATTGCCTACATGCGCCAGAAGCATCTTTATTCACCTGAGAATACTGACGTTTAGCACTTACATTTAAGGTATTCAGACTTTAAAAAACTTCAGAGGGCGGACAAATCCTGTCCGCTACTGCTGGCATTATTTCCCGGCTAAATTCGGAAATGATGTATGACGCTGATAACACAAGAAAACGAACATGACAGACTGGCAACCCGCCTTTCCATCATCCTGAGCCGTTTGTTTCAGGGTGAAAAGCTGCATATCGGGACGCTGGCAGAAGAATTTGGAGTGACGACGCGAACGCTGCGACGGGATTTCAACGTCCGTCTGACGTACCTTGATATTGAACAGAGCAACGGCGTGTATCAGCTTGCCTCACATTACTTTCGTCGCCGCACGGAACGGGATATGAAGATACTGGCGAGGTTGCTGCATCTTGACCGTCTGTTACCCGCGATGGATGCCAAACTGCTGAGCCTGATGCTTGACGGGGAACGTCCCTCGCCATACAGGATTATGCTACCGGAGCCGCGCCAGAAACCCACCCTTTTCGGTGATTTCAGCAGACTGACGCTCGCCATACTTAACCAGACCCAGGTGCGTATCAGAACCGACGAAAACGTCAGCCATACCGTTCATCCCTACCGTCTGCTTTGCAGCCATGCGGAGTGGTTTCTTGCCGGATGTACGTCATCGGGCGTGTTCGTTATTTCCCTGTCCCGAATCAGGCTGGTTGAGGTATTACCGGATACAACGTTTGAGATCGATAACACACTCATTTCGCTGATTGAACAGTCTGACTTTATGGAAGCCTTACCCCACATGAACATTATTCATCAGATAATGCATTACGGGAGTAAACAGACGAATAATCGTAATTAAAATCACAACATATTATTAGTGATGATTAAATCACATTAACATGATAAGTGAGAAAATTATGATTATCGATAAAGAATACGCACTTGTAGATGCAACAGCAAGACTTAACACTGACCTGAGGGATTATGAACATGAAATAAACAACGCCGCCATTATAACATTTGGCAATGACCTCATTGAGGTAATCGTATATCAGTTCAGCTTTATCATCAGCATCAGGGCAGAGGGTGAAAAAATAAAGCACGGCCTTCTTGTTAACTTCGGTAAAAATATAGCAAGACAGGTTTCATCACTTTGTGCATCCGCAATGCGAGTCTACCCGAATGAAAAACACAAACCGAGCCGTCAGCTTTTCCATTGCATAAATTAGTTTGTGCAAAGACTGTACTACCGACACGCTTTAAATTAAAATAGGTCAGCTAATATAACATATGAGGTTTATGATGGCTGGCCAGTATGAAAAAGCAATAACGATAAAACAAGCGATAGATTTGATTAATTTACGCCACTATCTTCTGCCTGCAATTCAGAGGAAGTTCGTCTGGAGCAGCAGTCAAATATGTTTGCTGTTTGATTCCATCATGCGAGACTATCCGATAAACTCTTTCATGATGTGGGATATCCGTAGTGCCAGTATTAAAAATGATTACAAATTCTATGAATTCCTGAAAGAATACTGTCAGCGATTTAATGAAGAAAACCCCTGCGTAGCAACAAATGCTGGATTTCATGATTTCAAGGCGGTGATTGATGGTCAGCAACGTCTCACATCATTATATATTGGATTGTGTGGAACGTATGCGTATAAACAGCCCCGGGTGTGGTGGCCTTCGGCACAGGATGATCGCATCCTGCCGCCAAGAAAGCTTTACGTCGATTTAACAGCGCCACTTAATTCAGACGATGAGCTCATGATGAAGTATAACTTCAGGTTCCTGACCGACAAGCAATACACTGATTCACTTACAGACAACAAACATCACTGGTTCTGCCTGCACGAAATATTCAAATACGAGCAGTATGATTCCCCTGATGATATTTTATTTAACGTTGTCGTACCAGAACTTGAAAAAAGAGATCTCATTTCCAGTGAGTTTTCCAGAAAAACTCTGCTGAGACTTTATACAAAAATAAGAACTGAGAACATCATCCACTACTTCAATGAGAGCAGTCAGGATATTGACCATGTGCTGGATGTTTTCATACGCACGAACAGCGGGGGGACAAAACTTGAGTTCTCCGACTTACTGATGTCAATAGCGGTAGCGCACTGGCAGGGTGATTTCAGAAGAGAACTGGATGAACTGACAAAAAATATTTATCAGAACAACGAAATGGGGTTTTATATTGAAAGAGACTGGTTCTTAAAAACCAGCCTGATGCTTATTGACTCTGACGTCCGGTTCAAAGTAAAAAACTTCACTTCAGAGGAGGTCGGTAAGATACAACAACAATGGTCTGAAATAAAATCCTGTATCAAGGAGACCTTTATTCTTATCAGGCGATTCGGCATCAATCCACAGTCTTTGATATCTAAAAATGCAGTCATTCCTGTGGCCTACTGGCTTTACAAAAAGCAAACCAGTGGACATCCATTATATACAACGATTAACCTCCTGAATAAAAACCACAATGAACGCTCAGTAATTAGCCAGTGGTTTTACATGGTACTTCTGAAAGGGATCTTTGGAAGCCAGGCCGATGCGCTACTCACGAGCATCAGAGATGTAATGAAAAATAGTCTTTCAGATATTCATTTCCCTCTTGAGAAGATTATTGACAGATATAAAGGCTCGAATAAAGACCTCAGATTTGACGACGAATACATCGAAAGCCTTCTCAATATCAGATATGGCGAAGGTCGTTGCCGCGCACTATTGCATCTTCTGTTCCCTGAAATGAATCCAACCGAGGTGTTTCATATTGATCACCTTCACCCAAGAAATCATTTTTCAAAGAAATATCTTGAAAAACTAGATTATATTGCGAATTCACCTGAGAAGCTCAGCTTTTATGAAAATCCGGAATACTGGGACACCATACCGAATCTTCATTTACTGAATCACTCTCAGAATATAAGTAAACAGGATACTTCCCTGAAACAATGGCTATCTCAGCCATCAAACAACTATTCGCCATCAATGCTGTTAGTTTCAGATGAAAATATTGAGTTCAGTCGCTTCCCGGAATTCTACAATGAGCGAAGAAACGCCCTGAAGCAAAGACTACTGAGTCGGGTGTTTCTTACAACAAAAATAGATTCATCACCATCCACAATGGATACGGATGAAGAAATTCTCACTGACTGATCTTAAGCCCCGAAAGTGTTGGGGCCTCAGTATTTATTGTCAGCACAACGTTTCTACTGGCCTGACTGAAAGAGCGTTGGTTACATAACCGGGCAAACGAACACTCAGTACAACGCATGACATGCAAAGCCTGCCAACGGAATGAAATTGCGATAAAATCGGGCCAATAGCAGTACTTAAGAATCATACAACAGGATACAAAATGACAAGCCTTCAGCAGCGTGCAGAGCTACACCGTCAAATCTGGGCCATTGCCAATGATGTCAGAGGCTCCGTAGATGGATGGGATTTTAAACAGTATGTACTCGGTGCACTTTTCTACCGCTTCATCAGTGAGAATTTTTCCAGCTACATGGAAGCAGGGGATGAGAGCATACATTATGCAGCACTTGATGACAGCATCATTACCGATGACATCAAAGACGATGCCATCAGGACTAAAGGCTATTTCATCTACCCGAGCCAGCTGTTCTGCAACGTTGCCGCTAAAGCTAACACCAACGACAGGCTGAATGCTGATTTAAACAGTATCTTCGTCGCTATTGAAAGCTCAGCCTACGGCTACCCGTCGGAGGCCGACATCAAAGGCCTGTTCGCCGATTTCGATACAACCAGCAATCGACTGGGTAACACAGTTAAAGACAAAAACAGCCGTCTTGCCGCCGTTCTGAAAGGCGTTGAAGGGCTTAACCTGGGGAATTTTAACGAGCACCAGATTGACCTGTTTGGTGATGCCTACGAGTTCCTGATTTCTAACTATGCGGCAAATGCCGGTAAGTCTGGAGGGGAGTTCTTCACACCTCAGCACGTCTCTAAGCTGATTGCTCAGCTTGCGATGCACGGTCAGACTCACGTCAACAAAATCTATGACCCTGCCGCAGGTTCTGGCTCACTGCTGCTTCAGGCGAAGAAGCACTTTGATAACCATATCATTGAAGAAGGTTTTTATGGTCAGGAGATAAATCATACAACCTTTAACCTGGCGCGTATGAACATGTTCCTGCACAACATCAACTACGACAAATTTGATATCAGACTGGGAAATACTCTGACTGAGCCTCACTTTGGCGATGAAAAACCGTTTGACGCGATCGTCTCTAACCCGCCGTACTCGGTTAAGTGGATTGGCAGCGATGACCCGACTCTGATTAACGATGAGCGTTTTGCCCCGGCTGGCGTTCTGGCCCCCAAATCAAAAGCTGACTTCGCCTTTGTGCTACATGCACTAAACTACCTGTCAGCTAAAGGGCGTGCAGCAATAGTTTGCTTCCCCGGTATTTTCTACCGTGGCGGAGCAGAGCAGAAAATCCGCCAGTACCTGGTCGACAACAACTATGTTGAAACGGTGATTTCTCTGGCACCAAATCTGTTCTTCGGCACCACCATTGCCGTTAACATACTAGTGTTGTCCAAGCACAAAACCGACACAAGTGTTCAGTTTATTGACGCCAGCGGGTTGTTTAAGAAAGAAACCAATAACAATATCCTGACTGATGGTCATATTGAACAGATTATGCAGGTCTTTGCCAGCAAAACAGACGTTGACCATTTGGCGAAAACCGTACCTCAAGAAACAGTTGCTGCCAATAACTATAACCTGTCAGTGAGCAGCTATGTGGAAGCGAAAGATAACCGCGAAATAATCAATATTGCTGAGCTGAATGCAGAACTGAAAACTACGGTCAGCAAAATCGACCAGTTGCGTAAAGATATTGATGCGATTGTGGCTGAAATTGAAGGCTGCGAGGTGCAGAAATGAGCGAGTTGAGTTATCTGGAAAAATTGCTGGATGGGGTTGAGGTTGAGTGGAGCAACCTGGGAAATCTTTGTGATATATTCACCGGAGGGGAGGCTCCACAAAAACATATCAAGGGAGATACTCCGACAAGTGATTACCAATACCCCATTTATGGCAATGGCGCTGAAATCTATGGTTATGCTGATAGCTACAGGATTGGTCAAGATGCTGTAACCATATCCTCCATTGGTGCCAATACAGGAACCATTTATTTTAGAAAGGCATTCTTTACACCAATAATAAGGCTGAAAGTTGTAATTCCTAAGCATAGTTGGCTTTTACCAAGATATTTATTCCACTATTTGTCATCGCAAACTATTAACAGCAAGAGTAGTAGCGTTCCAAATATGAATGCATCTGATGTAAAAAAACTGAGCATCCCCATCCCTTGCCCTAACAATCCGGAAAAATCTCTTGCCATCCAGTCTGAAATCGTCCGGATTCTGGATAAATTTACTGCACTTACCGCTGAGCTTACCGCTGAGCTTAACATGCGTAAAAAACAGTACAACTACTATCGAGACCAGTTGCTGAGTTTTGATAACGAAGATGTTCCACATTTACCTATGGGGCAAAAGGATATTGGCGAGTTTATCCGGGGTGGTACTTTTCAGAAAAAAGACTTTATGGATGCAGGTGTAGGATGCATACACTATGGTCAAATCTATACGTATTACGGAACATACACAAAAAAAACAAAAACACATATTTCAGCCGCACTTGCAAAAAAATGCAAGAAGGCTCAAAAGGGAAATTTGATTATCGCAACCACCAGTGAGAATGATGAGGATGTATGTAAAGCTGTTGCATGGTTAGGCAGTGATGATATAGCAGTAAGCAGTGATGCCTGTATTTATAAACATAATTTGAACCCTAAGTATGTCTCATATTATTTTCAAACAGAACAATTCCAAAATCAAAAAAGACAGTATATTACTGGCGCAAAAGTTCGGCGTGTAAATGCTGATAATTTATCTAAAATATTAATTCCTGTCCCTTCTATGGCGGTACAGGAACGTATAGTATCCATTCTCGATAAATTTGATACCCTCACTAACTCCATCACCGAAGGTCTCCCGCGTGAAATCGAGTTGCGCCAGAAACAATACGAGTACTACCGTGATTTACTGTTCAGTTTCCCGAAACCAGAAACCGCCAGCAACTAACAGGCATTGATACCGTTAGGGTATGCTTTCACCCGCCTGGTATCAGGCTTTAGGAATACCGGGAGATGCTTCTGATACCCTTCCGGACTTTGCCAGATGACGCACAGGATGCACCATGACACAACAGACACACACCATTGCTGAATCCAATAACTTTATCGTCCTTGATAAATACACCAAAGTTCTGGAGACCGGTGACAGCTACCAGAGCGAATCGGACCTTGAGCGGGAACTGATTCAGGACCTTCTTAATCAGGGTTATGAGTTTATCTCCGTTAAGTCACCGACAGCGATGCTGGCGAATGTGCGGGACCAGCTTCAGCGTCTTAATGGTGTGGTGTTTAACGAAAGTGAATGGCGGCGTTTCGCAGAGCAGTATCTCGACAGCCCCAGTGACAGTAGCCTGGACAAAACCCGTAAAATTCATATCGACTATATCTGTGATTTTACGTTTGATGATGGTCGTCTGGAAAACATCTATCTGATAGATAAAAAGAACCTGCTGCGCAATAAGGTGCAGGTCATTCAGCAGTTTGAACAGACCGGCTCACACGCTAACCGTTATGACGTCACCATTCTGGTTAACGGCCTGCCACTGGTGCAAATCGAACTCAAAAAGCGCGGCGTGGCTATTCGTGAAGCCTTTAACCAGATACACCGTTACAGCAAGGAAAGCTTTAACAGCGACAACTCCCTGTTTAAATACCTGCAACTGTTTGTGATATCTAACGGAACCGATACCCGGTACTTTGCCAGTACCACTAAGCGGGATAAAAACAGCTTTGATTTCACCATGAACTGGGCGAAGTCGGATAACACTCTGATTAAGGACCTGAAGGACTTTACCGCCACTTTCTTCCAGAAGCATACCCTGCTGAATGTTCTGTTTAATTACAGCGTGTTTGACAGCAGCCAGACGCTGCTCGTCATGCGCCCCTATCAGATTGCTGCCACTGAGCGAATCCTCTGGAAAATTAACAGCTCATTTAAAATGAAGAACTGGTCAAAACCCGAAAGCGGCGGGTTTATCTGGCATACCACCGGGTCAGGTAAAACCCTGACCAGCTTTAAGGCCGCACGACTGGCAACCGAGCTGGACTTTATTGATAAAGTCTTCTTCGTGGTCGACAGGAAAGACCTCGATTACCAGACCATGAAGGAGTATCAGCGCTTCTCTCCGGACAGTGTGAATGGTTCGGATAATACAGCAGGCCTCAGAAGAAACCTGGATAAGGACGATAACAAAATCATCGTCACAACCATTCAGAAACTCAATAACCTGATGAAAGCCGAAGCTGACCTGCCCGTCTATCAACAGCAGGTGGTGTTTATCTTTGATGAGTGTCACCGCAGCCAGTTTGGTGAGGCCCAGAAAAACCTCAAAAAGAAATTCAGACGCTTCTATCAGTTTGGTTTTACTGGTACGCCTATTTTCCCGGAAAATGCACTGGGGGCAGAAACCACCGCCAGCGTCTTCGGGCGTGAATTACATTCTTACGTAATTACTGATGCGATTCGTGATGAAAAAGTGCTGAAGTTTAAGGTGGACTATAACGATGTCCGCCCACAGTTTAAGTCTCTTGAAACGGAAACTGATGAGAAAAAACTCAGCGCGGCTGAAAACCACCAGGCATTTTTGCACCCACTACGTATCCAGGAAATAACGCAATACATTATCAATAACTTCCGGCAGAAAACACACCGAACCTTCCCGGGAGCTAAGGGCTTTAACGCCATGTTAGCAGTTAGCAGCGTGGAAGCGGCAAAAGCTTATTACACGACGTTTAAAATGCTACAGGAAGAAGCGGAGAAGAAATCTGGCAGCTATAAACGCCTTCGGGTTGCAACCATCTTCTCCTTTGCTGCAAATGAAGAGCAAAGCGCCATTGGTGATATTACTGACGAAAGCTTTGATACCAGCGCAATGAACAGCAGCGCGAAGGAATTCCTGGATTCAGCCATTGATGACTATAACAACCACTTTAAAACCAATTTCAGTACCGACAGTAACGGCTTCCAGAACTACTACCGCGATTTAGCTCAACGAGTGAAAAATCAGGATATCGACCTTCTCATCGTGGTGGGAATGTTCTTAACCGGCTTTGATGCCCCGACGCTTAACACTCTTTTCGTTGACAAAAACCTCCGTTATCACGGCCTGATGCAGGCATTTTCCCGCACAAACCGTATCTATGATGCCACCAAAACCTTCGGCAATATCGTGACGTTCAGGGACCTGGAGCGTCCGACCATTGATGCCATCACACTTTTTGGCGACAAAAACACCAAGAATGTGGTACTGGAAAAAAGCTACGAAGAGTACATGCAGGGCTTTACCGATGCGGCAACCGGTGAGGCTAAACGAGGTTTTATGGCTGTTGTTTCGGAGCTGGAGCAGCGCTTCCCTGACCCGGCCAGTATCGACAGTGAAAAAGAGAAAAAAGCCTTCGTCAAACTGTTTGGTGAATATCTGCGGGCAGAAAACATCCTGCAAAACTACGATGAATTTGCCACGCTGAAAGCCCTGCAGAAGATTGATATTAGTGACCCGGAAGCGGTAGAAACCTTTAAAGCAGAGCACTATGTGGATGATGAAAAATTTGCTGAATTACAAACCATTCGTCTCCCGGCAGAACGTAAAGTTCAGGACTATCGCTCAGCATACAATGATATCCGGGACTGGCAGCGACGCGAAAAAGCAGCAAACGACAGGGATAAATCAACCACAGACTGGGATGACGTGGTGTTTGAAATTGACCTGCTGAAGTCGCAGGAAATTAACCTGGACTACATCCTTGGTCTGATTTTCGACCACAATCGTCAGAAAAAAGGTAAAGAAGCCCTGACTGAAGAGGTCAGACGCTTAATCCGCTCAAGTCTGGGCAACCGTGCCAAAGAAGGTCTGATTGTTGACTTTATTCAGCAAACTAACCTTGATGACATGCCGGACAAGGCCAGTATCATTGATGCATTCTTTACCTATGCTCAGCGTGAACAGCAACGGGAAGCAGAGGCGTTGATTAAGGAAGAAAACCTCAATGAAGAGGCTGCAAGGCGCTATATCCGCACATCACTAAAACGGGAATATGCTACCGAAAATGGGACGGAGTTAAACGAGACGCTACCAAAGCTCAGTCCGTTGAATCCTCAGTACAAAACGAAAAAGCAGACTGTATTCCAGAAAATTGGGGCGTTTATCGAAAAATTTAAAGGGGTTGGTGGACACCTCTAGTAGCCAGATAAAAGAACAATGCGCCACCGCAATTTATAGGTAAGATTGTATCTTTTAAACTGCGTCAGACCTGTATGATCGATGAAGCGCTGGTTAATGTTAATGCTAACTGGATGAATTTTTAACGCACATTCAAACAATTAGCGTCCAGAACTCACAGAAACCACTGCTTGATTTTGGATGGTAAAGTACTGAATAGATGTATCACAGGAGAATACTTATGAGCGTAACTATAAAAGACGATCGACTCAGGACTATCGCGACCTTTGATGGCAAGACCTTGAAAGATGATCGACTGAGGACCATCGCGACGTTTGATGGTAAAGCCCTGAAAGACGACCGACTCCGCACCATCGCTACCTTTGACGGTAAAACCCTGAAAGACGACCGACTCCGCACCATCGCAACATTTGATGGGAAGACCTTGAAAGACGATCGACTCCGCACCATCGCAACTTTTGATGGTAAAACACTTAAAGACGACCGACTCAGAACCATCGCGACAGTTAATGGTAATGTCAGTATTGTTGTTTTGGCGTTTGCTGCTCGGCTATTTTGAGGTTTAACATTTATGATATTATCTTTTTATTTTTACATCAAAAAAAATACCGAAGCCCATAGTTTATTTAAACGATAGATTTTATTGCAAGACTATCTTCGGCAGATAACTGTCATCTGAGAAAAATTCGTGACCATGATGATAGTTCCGCCCCGACTCATCGGGGCAATGACATTGACATAAATTAAGCTGGCTTGATTGACAATATTTGCTGATATAATGGTGAGCGAGAAGCATAAGGTACTCGGCCTGAAGGGACATATACTGATGCTGGCTCAAGGTGGACATCTTGATCATCAAAAAATATATGAGGATTGAAAGCTTTAAGTATTTTTGTTTTCTCGACCCCACCCAGAAAGAATGCCTCATCAACATTTATCCCCCAAGCTCTTAATGTTTTTATAACTCGTAGCTCGGATGGGCTATTTCTTGCTGTAACAAGAGCAATTCTTATCGGTGAATAATCAACTCTTGCAGGTAATCGGTCTTGTAATCTCGCTATTTTTTTTAGCAGCATTGCATAAGGACCTTCCGCCAAAGGTTCATTTTGCTTGGCATTTTCTTGTGCATGGAAACTGTTAATTCCTTTCGTTTTATAGACAATCTCACTCGACTCATCGAATAAGACAGCATCACCATCAAAGGCAATTCTTACCTGATCTTGCGGATATTTTATAGATTCTTTTGGCGGTTCCTTTAAAATAGCAACTGCACAGGCATTAGAGTCGATAACGCGCTGTGCATCATCAATACTGGTTGTAAGAAAGAGATCCACATTGAAAGCCTCGAGATAGTCAACCACCGTTTCACCACCTGTGAATACTGACCTTGTTATATCTACTCCTTTTTTTCTTATATTGTTCAGTATCATAAGTCCTGTATCAGGACTATTTCTTGACATAACCACTACTTCAACAAGAGGAGATTTATCAGCTTCTTTTTTATACTTATTTAGCCCCAGCAAAGCCTCTACCAAGGGAAATCCAGTTCCAGGAAGCAACTCATCATTCTCATGCAAAAGCATGTAGTCTCTGTATTGCTCAATTGCTTTTTCTGGATTGCTGGAACAGAATTCCTTAAAAAGATTATCTGATTCCTGCATATTGAAAAGTGCTGTTGAACTAATACCAATGACCAGAGTATTAGTCAAATCATAAGCCATAACTATCTCCTAAGACCTTTATTAGTTAACGTTTACAATTGATTAAGAGAAAAAACCTATTCATATTCAATACCCCATTCGTTTATTTTAAGTTTTTTATTTAACGAGAATTGGTTTATCAAATCAATATATTCTTTAAAGTCTGGATTCAATTCAATAAGACGATTAATAGTTTGCCAATCTAAACTTATTTTTTCTTTTGCTTGAAGAAGAATCTGACTTTCAGACGGATTATGTACATCGAGGAGGATAACGCCAATACCATGTGCCGCATTCAGAACAGTTAACTCATCAATACAGTTATTCTCAATGCTTGCAGCTACAAGATAGCCATAGTGAGACCATGATGAGTTAGAAACGGTCTGAAAGTATGCCTCTCTAACGTTCGAAATAACTAAAGATTTTTTTACTTCAAAAGACCAAAGAAAAGCACGTTTACCACCAAGAATTGAAACCGCATCCTTAGTCAAGGACGACCAATTATGACCAATATCCTGGACCCCTATAACATCTGGATGTACCCACTTATTACTCTTGAAGGCTCCCTTTTTGGATTTCTTTTCATCTACACGACGAACAAGCACGTTTAATGAACTCGAAGTATACTCGCTTAGAAGAGGATATAATTCATGCTCAGAATAAAATTCGCCATGGGGATCAGAAACGTCAGCATCATCCGTGACAAAGATATCTTTATTTAATTGTATGCCCTTTGCCTCATCATCTGACCAAAGATACTTTCTAGGTTTTCCTGCCGTCACATTAATATGAGCATTTCTCTTAACCAGCGAAGGTCTTTGGGCGCCTATCTCTGCCGCTACCTGGGAGATTAGGTCTTCAACACTCGAAAGATGTTCTGATGAAGCAAGTTTCTTTTCTGCGTATTCAGGAAAGCTTTCGCAAACTTTGATTGCCAATTGCCTGGCGGTAAACGGAACATTAGGGCTTGCCTTAAGTACGAACAAAGTCATACCAATCAATGTTTTAGTTTTATGACTAACAAGAAAATCTGAGTCAGCTTTTATTTTGTTCACACCCTATCCTTTTGTGCTTCAACGAGACCAAGAGCCTGGAACAACAGAACTCTTCTTTATTCTCTCCAACTATATCAAAATTGCTCCACGTAGTAGTAACCTTAGTTACTGTAATTGCTTTAAGTGAGGTTTACCGTGACTATCTCGAACTTTCAATATGTTCACGATCTAGCCAATGTCATGAAACATCAAGAGCTTTCGAAGAAAACAAACTTATCTTAGTAAACCTTAACCTGAGGACGTCAGATGTTGCAGCTCATAACAACCAGAATCAGCCCAGATATCTCTGAAGAGCTAATTGCTTTAGCTTGCTCATTATGAAGTACTCTCACCTAATGCAATATAGTTGTTAGAACTGGGATACGAAGATGGGCCATCTTAAACCAAGGCAATTTGATGGTAGGATTATGGTAGCTTCGAAACGCCGTATTTAAGCAATACTTAAGTCATGAAGAACCAAACTTAAACATTTTTCTCAAGGTAAACCAGTAAAAAACTGTTAGTGCTGATGGATCGTTTGGTCTTTTTTGAAGGGATTGAAAATCCCCGTGTCCTTGGTTCGATTCCGAGTCCGGGCACCACTATTTAAAGAACCCAGCCTATGGCTGGGTTTTTGCTTTTCTGCGTTTATACATCCCTTCTTTGTATTCCTGTTTCTCTTTGCCGTGGGATCGTGCGGTCTGCGTTGCCGGATGGCGGCTTTGCCTTTTTCGGTCTACTGAGCCCGCAGGCCCGGCAAGCACAGCGCCAACGGACTTTTTTGCGCACAAAGCAAAAAACCCCGCACCTTTCGGTGCGGGGTTCTTCTATTTGATGCCTGGCAGTTCCCTACTCTCGCATGGGGAGACCCCACACTACCATCGGCGCTACGGCGTTTCACTTCTGAGTTCGGCATGGGGTCAGGTGGGACCACCGCGCTAAAGCCGCCAGGCAAATTCTGTTAAATCTGTATCAGGCTGAAATTTGATTGTGTCGTCTCTTCGCCGAAACAGCTTCGGCGTTGTAAGGTTAAGCCTCACGGTTCATTAGTATCGGTTAGCTCAACGCATCGCTGCGCTTACACACCCGACCTATCAACGTCGTCGTCTTCAACGTTCCTTCAGGACCCTTAAAGGGTCAGGGAGAACTCATCTCGGGGCAAGTTTCGTGCTTAGATGCTTTCAGCACTTATCTTTTCCGCATTTAGCTACCGGGCAGTGCCATTGGCATGACAACCCGAACACCAGTGATGCGTCCACTCCGGTCCTCTCGTACTAGGAGCAGCCCCCCTCAATTCTCCAGCGCCCACGGCAGATAGGGACCGAACTGTCTCACGACGTTCTAAACCCAGCTCGCGTACCACTTTAAATGGCGAACAGCCATACCCTTGGGACCTACTTCAGCCCCAGGATGTGATGAGCCGACATCGAGGTGCCAAACACCGCCGTCGATATGAACTCTTGGGCGGTATCAGCCTGTTATCCCCGGAGTACCTTTTATCCGTTGAGCGATGGCCCTTCCATTCAGAACCACCGGATCACTATGACCTGCTTTCGCACCTGCTCGAGCCGTCACTCTCGCAGTCAAGCTAGCTTATGCCATTGCACTAACCTCCTGATGTCCGACCAGGATTAGCTAACCTTCGTGCTCCTCCGTTACTCTTTGGGAGGAGACCGCCCCAGTCAAACTACCCACCAGACACTGTCCGCAACCCGGATCACGGGTCTACGTTAGAACACCAGCCATTAAAGGGTGGTATTTCAAGGACGGCTCCACGCAGACTGGCGTCCACGCTTCAAAGCCTCCCACCTATCCTACACATCAAGGACCAGTGTTCAGTGTCAAGCTATAGTAAAGGTTCACGGGGTCTTTCCGTCTTGCCGCGGGTACACTGCATCTTCACAGCGAGTTCAATTTCACTGAGTCTCGGGTGGAGACAGCCTGGCCATCATTACGCCATTCGTGCAGGTCGGAACTTACCCGACAAGGAATTTCGCTACCTTAGGACCGTTATAGTTACGGCCGCCGTTTACCGGGGCTTCGATCAAGAGCTTCGCGTTGCCGCTAACCCCATCAATTAACCTTCCGGCACCGGGCAGGCGTCACACCGTATACGTCCACTTTCGTGTTTGCACAGTGCTGTGTTTTTAATAAACAGTTGCAGCCAGCTGGTATCTTCGACTGATTTCAGCTCCACCCGCAGGGGCTTCACCTACATATCAGCGTGCCTTCTCCCGAAGTTACGGCACCATTTTGCCTAGTTCCTTCACCCGAGTTCTCTCAAGCGCCTTGGTATTCTCTACCTGACCACCTGTGTCGGTTTGGGGTACGATTTCGTGTTACCTGATGCTTAGAGGCTTTTCCTGGAAGCAGGGCATTTGTTACTTCAGCACCGTAGTGCCTCGTCATCACACCTCAGCGTTAAAAGGTACCGGATTTACCTGGAACCTCCGCCTACATGCTTAAACCGGGACAACCGTCGCCCGGCTAACATAGCCTTCTCCGTCCCCCCTTCGCAGTAACACCAAGTACAGGAATATTAACCTGTTTCCCATCGACTACGCCTTTCGGCCTCGCCTTAGGGGTCGACTCACCCTGCCCCGATTAACGTTGGACAGGAACCCTTGGTCTTCCGGCGAGCGGGCTTTTCACCCGCTTTATCGTTACTTATGTCAGCATTCGCACTTCTGATACCTCCAGCATGCCTCACAGCACACCTTCAACGGCTTACAGAACGCTCCCCTACCCAACAACGCATACGCGTCGCTGCCGCAGCTTCGGTGCATGGTTTAGCCCCGTTACATCTTCCGCGCAGGCCGACTCGACCAGTGAGCTATTACGCTTTCTTTAAATGATGGCTGCTTCTAAGCCAACATCCTGGCTGTCTGTGCCTTCCCACATCGTTTCCCACTTAACCATGACTTTGGGACCTTAGCTGGCGGTCTGGGTTGTTTCCCTCTTCACGACGGACGTTAGCACCCGCCGTGTGTCTCCCGTGATAACATTCTTCGGTATTCGTAGTTTGCATCGGGTTGGTAAGCCGGGATGGCCCCCTAGCCGAAACAGTGCTCTACCCCCGAAGATGAGTTCACGAGGCGCTACCTAAATAGCTTTCGGGGAGAACCAGCTATCTCCCGGTTTGATTGGCCTTTCACCCCCAGCCACAAGTCATCCGCTAATTTTTCAACATTAGTCGGTTCGGTCCTCCAGTTAGTGTTACCCAACCTTCAACCTGCCCATGGCTAGATCACCGGGTTTCGGGTCTATACCCTGCAACTTAACGCCCAGTTAAGACTCGGTTTCCCTTCGGCTCCCCTATACGGTTAACCTTGCTACAGAATATAAGTCGCTGACCCATTATACAAAAGGTACGCAGTCACACCACGAAGGTGCTCCCACTGCTTGTACGTACACGGTTTCAGGTTCTTTTTCACTCCCCTCGCCGGGGTTCTTTTCGCCTTTCCCTCACGGTACTGGTTCACTATCGGTCAGTCAGGAGTATTTAGCCTTGGAGGATGGTCCCCCCATATTCAGACAGGATACCACGTGTCCCGCCCTACTCTTCGAGTTCACAACCTGTGTGCTTTCGTGTACGGGACTGTCACCCTGTACCGTGCGACTTTCCAGACGCTTCCACTAACACACAAGCTGATTCAGACTCTGGGCTGCTCCCCGTTCGCTCGCCGCTACTGGGGGAATCTCGGTTGATTTCTTTTCCTCGGGGTACTTAGATGTTTCAGTTCCCCCGGTTCGCCTCGTTAACCTATGTATTCAGTTAACGATAGTGCAACGAATTGCACTGGGTTTCCCCATTCGGACATCGCCGGGTCAAAGGTTCATATCACCTCGCCGGCGCTTTTCGCAGATTAGCACGTCCTTCATCGCCTCTGACTGCCAGGGCATCCACCGTGTACGCTTAGTCGCTTAACCTCACAACCCGAAGATGTTTCTTTCGATTCATCATCGACTTGCGAAAATTTTAGAGACTCGAACACACCATTAAGATGTGTCGTTTCAATTTTCAGCTTGATCCAGATTTTTAAAGAGCAAATATCTCAAACGTCACCCGAAGATGAGTTTTGAGATATGACGGCAGGTGACTTTCACTCACGAACCAGCAAGTGGCGTCCCCTAGGGGATTCGAACCCCTGTTACCGCCGTGAAAGGGCGGTGTCCTGGGCCTCTAGACGAAGGGGACGTAAAGTCTCAATCGCAAGACGCCTTGCTATTTACTTTTCATCAGACAATCTGTGTGGACACTACAAAGGCAGGTTCTTTAAGGTAAGGAGGTGATCCAACCGCAGGTTCCCCTACGGTTACCTTGTTACGACTTCACCCCAGTCATGAATCACAAAGTGGTAAGCGCCCTCCCGAAGGTTAAGCTACCTACTTCTTTTGCAACCCACTCCCATGGTGTGACGGGCGGTGTGTACAAGGCCCGGGAACGTATTCACCGTAGCATTCTGATCTACGATTACTAGCGATTCCGACTTCATGGAGTCGAGTTGCAGACTCCAATCCGGACTACGACGCACTTTATGAGGTCCGCTTGCTCTCGCGAGGTCGCTTCTCTTTGTATGCGCCATTGTAGCACGTGTGTAGCCCTACTCGTAAGGGCCATGATGACTTGACGTCATCCCCACCTTCCTCCAGTTTATCACTGGCAGTCTCCTTTGAGTTCCCGGCCTAACCGCTGGCAACAAAGGATAAGGGTTGCGCTCGTTGCGGGACTTAACCCAACATTTCACAACACGAGCTGACGACAGCCATGCAGCACCTGTCTCAGAGTTCCCGAAGGCACCAAAGCATCTCTGCTAAGTTCTCTGGATGTCAAGAGTAGGTAAGGTTCTTCGCGTTGCATCGAATTAAACCACATGCTCCACCGCTTGTGCGGGCCCCCGTCAATTCATTTGAGTTTTAACCTTGCGGCCGTACTCCCCAGGCGGTCGACTTAACGCGTTAGCTCCGGAAGCCACGCCTCAAGGGCACAACCTCCAAGTCGACATCGTTTACGGCGTGGACTACCAGGGTATCTAATCCTGTTTGCTCCCCACACTTTCGCACCTGAGCGTCAGTCTTTGTCCAGGGGGCCGCCTTCGCCACCGGTATTCCTCCAGATCTCTACGCATTTCACCGCTACACCTGGAATTCTACCCCCCTCTACAAGACTCTAGCCTGCCAGTTTCGAATGCAGTTCCCAGGTTGAGCCCGGGGATTTCACATCCGACTTGACAGACCGCCTGCGTGCGCTTTACGCCCAGTAATTCCGATTAACGCTTGCACCCTCCGTATTACCGCGGCTGCTGGCACGGAGTTAGCCGGTGCTTCTTCTGCGGGTAACGTCAATTGCTGAGGTTATTAGCCTCAGCACCTTCCTCCCCGCTGAAAGTACTTTACAACCCGAAGGCCTTCTTCATACACGCGGCATGGCTGCATCAGGCTTGCGCCCATTGTGCAATATTCCCCACTGCTGCCTCCCGTAGGAGTCTGGACCGTGTCTCAGTTCCAGTGTGGCTGGTCATCCTCTCAGACCAGCTAGGGATCGTCGCCTAGGTGAGCCATTACCCCACCTACTAGCTAATCCCATCTGGGCACATCTGATGGCAAGAGGCCCGAAGGTCCCCCTCTTTGGTCTTGCGACGTTATGCGGTATTAGCTACCGTTTCCAGTAGTTATCCCCCTCCATCAGGCAGTTTCCCAGACATTACTCACCCGTCCGCCGCTCGTCACCCGGGAGCAAGCTCCCTGTGCTACCGCTCGACTTGCATGTGTTAGGCCTGCCGCCAGCGTTCAATCTGAGCCATGATCAAACTCTTCAATTTAAGTTTGATGCTCGTGAATTAAACTTCGTAATGAATTACGCATGTTCACTCAGAGACTTGGTATTCATTTATTGTCCGGAGACATTAAGAATCCATGTCACTTTGAGTGCCCACACAGATTGTCTGATAAATTGTTAAAGAGCAGTGCAACGCGGCTTTCGCTCATCGTTGCGAGGTGGCGTATATTACGCTTTCCTCTTTCAGAGTCAACCCGTTATTTCAGGATTTTTTCTCTTCAACCGACCGGGCTGTTTGTGAAGTGATTCACATCCACCGTGTCGATGGAGGCGCATTATAGGGAGTTCTCAGCAGGCCGCAACCGCTAAATGACAGAAAAATAACTGACTGCTGCATTCCACAGCAAAACCCCGCCTTATACCCTTTTATGCACAAAGTTATCCACAATCATGAGCGGATCGCGATGCGATCCCACGAATTGAGCGAGAAGATCAACTATACTAGCGGCAAATATTCTCCTCAGTGCAGGCCCACCCTCATGACCACACAAAGCCTCGCCCGCGACTGGCGTCTCCCTACAGCAGGGGTGATGCTGCTGGCACTCCTCTTTGCCGGTTTTACCCTGCATGCGCACTGGAACGCCTTTATCCAGTGGTGCCTCGCCACGCAAATTACGCTGCACCGCTATCTGGTGATGTATCTGCTGCAGCTTAATAACCACCAGTACAGCGGCGGATTATGGCTGTTAACAGGGGCTTTCCTTTATGGTGTCCTTCACGCCATCGGACCCGGACACGGAAAGTTCATCGTGACGACCTATCTGACCACCAATAAGGAAAGCGAGCTGGCCGCCCGGGTCGTCCCCTTCCTGGGTAGCCTGATGCAGGGCGTCAGCGCCATTCTGTTTGTCTTTATTCTGGCGGTGGGGTTTAACCTCGCCTCCGGAGATATCAGTACCAGCCGCTGGTACGTGGAGAAGATAAGCGCAGTGCTTATTGGTGCATTCGGTGCTTTTGTCATTTATCAGGCGCTGAAGAGCCTGCGCCCGCGCAGGATGTCTATCTCCGCCATCAAGCCTCTTCATCAGCACGATGAACACTGTGGCTGCGGCCATCACGGCGTAGGTACAGACCTGACGCAGGGCGACTGGAAAACCCGTCTGGGCGTGATTCTGGCAATTGGCGCACGCCCGTGCAGCGGGGCGATCATGATTCTGATGTTTTCGAATGCGCTGGGCATTGTCACCTGGGGAGTGGCCGCGGTAATGACCATGTCTTTGGGCACCGCACTTTCTATTGTGGGGCTTTCCCTGGCTGTACGTTACGCCCGCGAGCGCACGGTGACCTGGTTCGGAGAAAGCGCATCATTAAGATGGCTGGTGCCAGCAGTCAAAATAGCCGGAGGGATAGTCCTGATCCTGTTTGCGACGGTGCTGTTCCTGACGGTGATCCCCGTCAGCGCCAATGGCGACTACATCGCTGCCGGATGCTAATAAAAGAAAACCCGCCGTTGGCGGGTTCCTTTATTACTCGTTGATGCGTGGATGCTGGTCCACCAGTCGGGAGCGTTTTTTCTGCAGCTCTTCAATCTCTGCGTCAATATCCTCAATCTTCTGCTCTACGTTATCGTAGTGCTCGCGCAGGATCTCTTTCGCTTCCTGGATGTCAGACGCCGCAGGCGTTGCGCCTTTCAGAGGGCGATTCGCCGTCTCCTTCATGGTAAGACCGGTAATCAAACCAATCACCGCAATCACCATCAGGTAATAGGCCGGCATCATCAGGTTCTGCGTGCTCTCGACCAGCGAGGCGGCAAGCGTCGGGGTCAGACCGGCAATCAGCACCGAGATGTTAAAGGCCGCGGCCAGCGCGCTGTAGCGAATATGCGTCGGGAACATCGCGGGTAACGTTGAGGCCATCACCCCGATAAAGCAGTTAAGGATCACCGCCAGCATCAGCAGACCGGCAAAAATCAGCCCCAGCACATCACTGTTAATCAGAATGAATGCCGGAATTGCCAGAGCAAACAGCGCAACGCTTCCCAGAATAATGAACGGTCGACGACCAAAACGGTCACTCAACAGACCCATAATCGGCTGCACAAACAGCATACCCACCATGATGGCGATAATAATCAGCACACCGTGATCTTCCGAGTAGTGCAGGTTATGCGACAGATAGCTCGGCATGTAGGTCAAGAGCATGTAGTAGGTCACGTTGGTCGAAATCACCAGACCAATACAGGTCAGCAGGCTGCGCCAGTGTTTAGTGGCAATCTCTTTGAACGACACCTTCGGACCATCCTGCAGCCCTTCGCGGTCACCCTGCTCAAGTTTATCGACGTGCTGCTGGAAGGCAGGCGTCTCTTCCAGCGCATGACGCAGGTAGAGGCCAATAATCCCCAGCGGCAATGCCAGGAAGAACGGAATACGCCAGCCCCAGTCGAGGAAGTTATCTTCACCCACCACGGTTGAAATCAACACCACGACGCCCGCACCCAGGACAAACCCGGCAATCGAGCCGAAGTCCAGCCAGCTTCCCATAAAACCGCGCTTACGGTCCGGGGAATACTCGGCAACGAAGATCGAGGCACCGGTATATTCACCGCCTACGGAGAAGCCCTGGGCCATCTTACAAATCAGCAGGAGAATGGGTGCCCAAATGCCGATGGTGGCGTAAGACGGTATAAGGCCGATACAGAATGTACTGATCGACATAATGACGATGGTGATGGCCAGGATCTTCTGACGACCATATTTATCGCCGAGCATACCGAAGAACAGACCGCCCAGCGGGCGAATCAGGAAGGGAACGGAGAACGTACCCAGTGCGGCGATCATCTGCAGGCTGGGATCGGCCCCGGGGAAAAACACTTTACCTAACGCATAGGCCACAAAGCCGTAGACACCAAAATCGAACCATTCCATCGCATTACCGAGCGAGGCTGCGGTAATCGCTTTACGCAGCTTTGCGTCATCAATAATGGTGACGTCGCGAAGCGTGATGGGTTTAATCTTTTTCCTTCTCAGCATAGCTATCCTCGTTGACTCGGCCCTGTCTGTTTCACAGTCCAGTTAGTGTTCTGTGAACCATGGGATCCGCTCCATGCGAATCGCCTTATTCAAGCGTAGCAGGTTTACTTACATTGACGTTTTACGTCGATACAACCGAACCTGTTGACGCCTGCCTGGGCAGTTAATGACCTTTTTACCCTACCAGCGTTTATATTTGTGATCAACTTCACATATATTTTCACGTCTCGTCAACTCAGTCCAATTTTTGTCAAGGAGTGCAAATAAGTACTTCCTTACCCCACCTAAAGGACATCCTCCCGCGCGTCATTATTTCTTTCTTAACGGAAAAACAAACCACGTTAATTCACATCAGGTTTACATAAATTTTCATCAACAGGAACCGGCCTCAGGTTTTACATTGAATATGTGATACAGATAACCAAAACAATGTTTTATTTTCATTGAATCAATATTCCAATGATCGCATCATAAATCCGAATTCAGCGTTTTATGTGTTTCAGAAAAAGGTTAATTGAGAGCACGCATTTAATTTTGTTGCAGGGCTTTCGAAAAAACACCGCAAGCAATACGAGCAATCTATTGAATTTATTGACTAATTTCTAACACCTATCACCCGTCCTGCGGGATCCGATGTGAGGTTTGTCTATGAAGATTAAAGCCACGATAGAACGTATACCCGGCGGCATGATGCTGGTTCCGCTGGTGCTGGGCGCCATCCTGAATACTCTTGCTCCCGATACCGGAGCCTATTTCGGTGGTTTCACAAAAGGCATGATAACAGGCACGGTTCCCATTCTTGCCGTCTGGTTTTTTTGTATCGGCGCATCCATTAATTTGCGGGCAACGGGGACAGTATTACGGAAATCCGGCACGCTGGTGATAACCAAAATAGCGGTAGCCTGGGCGGTGGCAATGATATGCGCGATGTTCATTCCGGAGAATGGAATTCAGACCGGGTTCTTTGCGGGTTTATCGGTCCTGGCGATTGTCTCGGCAATGGATATGACCAACGGCGGATTGTACGCCAGCCTGATGAACCAGTACGGAACGAAAGAAGAGTCCGGCGCATTTGTGTTGATGTCTCTGGAGTCCGGCCCATTGATGACGATGCTGATCCTGGGGTCTGCTGGCCTGGCCTCGTTTGAACCGCACCACTTTGTCGGCGCAATCCTGCCCTTCCTGGTCGGTTTCGCCCTTGGCAATCTCGACCGCGATCTGCGTGATTTCTTCAGCAAAGCCACGCCGGTGCTGATTCCGTTCTTCGGTTTCGCACTGGGGAACACCATCAACCTGAAGGTCATTCTCGATACCGGCCTGCTGGGCATTGTGCTGGGTGTCGCCGTGATCGTCATCACCGGTATTCCGCTGATTATTGCCGACCGCGTAATCGGAGGAGGAAACGGCACGGCCGGCGTCGCCGCCTCTTCAGCCGCGGGGGCTGCTGTTGCAAACCCGGTGATTATCGCCCAAATTAACCCGGCCTTCGAACCGGTCGCCGCTTCAGCGACGGCACTGGTTGCCGCGAGCGTAATTGTCACCGCGATTCTGGTCCCCATCATCACGGCGCTGTATGCGAAACGCTACGGGAATATGCAAGAGACCCTGCCTGAACCGAAGCCGATAGAAATGAATCATTAACACACCGCACCATTCCCTCTCCCAACGGGGAGAGGGTGAGGGATTTACCCAAAAATCTCTTCCACCATCCCGTCCACCAGCCGTTTTGCCGAACAGAGCCTCGGCATACCCAGCGCGACAGTCTGCCAGTTTTGCGTCACTGACCAGCTCACCGGATGTTGATCCGCCTGACACCAGTCCCCCAGCCAGCCCAGCATGTCTTTATGATCGATTAAACCCGGAGAGGCCGGCGTTGTCAGCCACTGGTGATAGAAATGGCGGGTCGTGGGGGACGCATTGATGCCCTGTGCCAGATAGTTAGCCGCCATGCTGCGCAGGTTATCCTTAAGCATTGCCGCCACATCTTCATTCGCGAGACGGCATGCGTCACCAAATGCCCCCCAGCGCAGCTCTTCCAGGACGATAAAACAGCGCCCGGCCAGCGACCAGCCATCATAATGCCCGGCCCGCCAGCGGGTAAAAATCTGCTCGCTGTGCTCACCCGCCTGCACCGTCAGCCCGCGCTGGGTTAGCGCCTTCTCTTTATATGCGGCGCGTTGGGTAAAATGAGAGGCGAGTTCAGCGTACTGCTGCATCAGCCCCGGGGAGTGCTGGGCGCGCGGGTGAGTCTGCTGGCGCAAAGCAATCAGTTTCTCTGCCATCAGCGTCAGGGCGAGATGGCCCGGGTCAAGCATGCCGGCCAGTTTTTCCGCCAGCCCCAGGCGCAGCGCTGCATTTTCATTGAGCATACCCGCCATCGCCCAGGGGCGTAGCCGGGTATGCGTCATGATTTCCTGAGTCAAACGCTCACGAAACTGAAGCTGTTGTGGTCCCAGGTGAGGATGGCGCGCCGCGTCCACTCCCTGCACCAGATCGACCATAAATCTTGGATTAATACACTCCAGCGTTCGCCCGGGACCGTCCAGTAGTGGTGTTGTCATGGTTGCTCTGCCGCGAATAGAGTTTGAATATCATCGCGTAACAGTCGGGTATCTTCCTGTATCCACGTCGCAGTCGTAATACTTTGCTTCAACAGCTGGCAGAGCGCTCGGGTTGAATGCTCATTCTGTTGACGTACTGCGAGGCTATCACGCAAGCTTTCCTGTAACCCGGTCAGGCACAGCGAAAATTCTGCAAAGAACGTCGCCATTCCTGCCGTAACAGAGACATCGACCTGCGCGGACAAAGCTTTACGTATTTGTTCACAAAACAGCTCAATATGTTGCTTAAATTTGTCATGCAGCTGCGCAATATCGATAACATAGCGCGTGCGCGTTTCCACATACTCATCCCAGCCCCAGCCCGGATTATTGAGCCAGCGAGAGACCGTTTCTCGCATGCTGCTCCCGCCTGATGGCGGACCTGCCAGGCTGTCATCCTGCGCTATCGCATCGTTAAACAGCGCCCGCGTGTTGAAGTTGAGCTGGTGAGCCTGAAACGCCGGGAAACTGATTCGCGCCCGAAAACCCGCATGGCTCAGATGCTCTTTAATACGCGTTTCGATGGGGCGCATGGCTTCGTTCAGGGAACGCGCCAGCGTAGATTCAAGCTGGTCGAAGCGTAACGCCAGCTCCCGGCAGATTTTCGTCTGTGCATCCAGCATCACCCGTTCGCAGGAGGAGCGGATTTTACTTAGCGCGATCTGCGCCTTCCCTTCATCGTCCAGAACCAGCTGCTTCAGCTCGTGCGGCTCGTCACCGTGAGGGTTCTGCCGATCGATGCCAGCCAAATCAAGAATATACTGAGCGCTGAACACCTCGCCAATCGCCTGGTTAAGCGCGGTTTTTTGCGCTCCCATAAAGTCCGCGGTGGCGTTCAGCGCCTCCTCAACTTCATGTTTCACCTCATCGCTCACCACGCTCTGACGCGTCTGGAGAAGCGCCATATCCTCTTCCAGACGTGCGATATTCAGTTCCAGCGCCTCAAAGGCAACCGTCAGCCCCTGATAGCGGAAGTCGAGGTACTCCCGGGCATTTTGTGCGTAGTTGAGCAGCTTGTGCGAGGCCGAACGCAGCGCGTAAAGCGAGGCATTGGCATAGGCGGCGTAGATCAGCTTGCGTATCGGTTGTTCGAAAAGCGAATCTTCCCAGAGCAAATCGGCAGAATGACGAATATGGTCGATATCGTCCAGGTCCGCCGTACGCCAGCGCCGCCCAAGCGCCGCTTCGGCAAAATCCTGCACCCAGGGTTGCTCCTGATGATCCGGCAGTTGTCCGTGGGTACTCATCTCGTAGCGAGCGCGGTTTGCCAGATAGGCCCACATGGACGAAACGGGGTAGATCTGGCCAGGCGAAATATTGCCTTTCATTAAGGTGCCGGAGATCATCGCCCGGATCTGCTCTTCATCGTCGCTATTGCGATCTTTCTGATCGAATTTATTGACCAGGGCATACAGCGGCACGGATTTTCCCGCCGCAGAAATGGCCTGGCGGACTTCTTCATCAGAGATGGATTTAAGCTGGGTATAATCCATCACGGCCAGCACCGCCGACGCGCGGGACAACTGCTCGCTGAGCATTTTTTGCAGATGCGGCTGTCCGGCCTCATTCGGCCCGGGCGTATCGAGCAGCGTCAGCTGTCCGAGGTGAGCATCCAGACCCGCAAGATGCACGAACTCCACTTCAATCACCGGAATGTGTTCGATGGCGGCATATTCAGAGAAGGGAAACTCCACCCCTAACGCCTGGGAAAGCCTCACCAGGTCATTGAGGCTTTTCAGACAATGAAATATCGGCTGCGCGCCCAGGTGATGCTTCTCAAAAGCCTCTCCTTTTTCAATGCGCTCCAGCAGCGTATTCATGTCTTTATCAATTTCCAGATGCTGAGCGAGCTTTCCGCGATCGTAATCGCATAGCTTTTTCTGGAGCAGTTGGATCAATTCATCAATGGGCGAGGCATGTGAGAAATGCAGCACCGGCTCCTTCTGACCCGGCGTGTGGCGAATCAGAGTAGGAAGCGCCGTCATCGGACGATTGCGGTTCGGCAACACTTCGGTCCCCACAATCGCATTAATGGTGGTCGATTTCCCCGCTTTCATAGTGCCCACAATAGCCAGGACCATTTCCAGCCGGGTTATTTTTCGTAATTCATTATTCAGCATCGCCTGCTGCGCTTCGACACCGCGCGCGCTAAAATGCAAAGGTAAAACGTTGTTCTTTTCACCCGTAATAGCAGCCGCGGTGCTCTCCAGCATCGCAGTCGGCATTGATTTCAACGTATCAAGGTTTTGCAGGGCGAGCTGTAACAAACGCTCAGCTTCCTGGCTTAATTCAAAAATGGTCTGTGTGTGCATGATAAAAGCCTTTCCTTAACGCAAATTTATTACTTTTATTAAGCCACTGGTATTAATTATGTTGTTCAGGCTTATATGATCACGTGTGGAAAACATGTTCGCCGAAATATAACTGATTGATGATAATCAGAAATAATTCGCTATCCTTGCATGGCGTGTATAGCTCCCCTCCTGGCCTGAAGGCCAAAGGAAAAAAGCGTAGCCCAATTTTAAGAAACTTCAGGATATATCATCATTATTTACCCACCTAAAAAGAGAGGTAATACGCCCCTGCCAAAAGATATGGATGGCAGCGAAGTCAGGAGATAAATAACAATGTGTCGCTTCACCTTATCCGAAATGAAGGAGCGTAGCAATTTGCTGCAATAAAATATTCGATATATTTAGCGTCATTTCTTCCCACCGTGTTAATGAGGTAAGCATCGCTTAACTGACTGACAGGAAGTGTCACTCCCGATACGCTTTTTGCATTTTTTTAATTCACAATGTCACCGACAAACGTGTGGATTTGCGCTATACTTGCCGCCTTTTTCGGCACGCTGCCGTCATTTAGCTGGCACTTTCCAGCGCGTTTACACTTTTTGAGGATACCGATATGTCACTCCCACACTGCCCAAAATGCAATTCTGAATACACCTATGAAGATAATGGCATGTTCATCTGCCCGGAATGCGCTCACGAATGGAACGATGCCGAACCATCACACGATGCTGATGCACTTGTCGTAAAAGATGCGAACGGCAATCTGCTGGCGGACGGCGACAGCGTAACCGTGATTAAAGATCTGAAAGTGAAGGGCAGTTCTTCCATGCTGAAGATCGGCACCAAAGTGAAGAATATCCGTCTGGTTGAAGGCGATCATAATATCGACTGCAAAATTGACGGCTTCGGTCCGATGAAGCTGAAATCAGAGTTCGTGAAAAAGAACTGATTTACCCGCCCGGTGGCGCTTCGCTTACCGGGCTTGCGGGAACTACACTTAACGAGCTTTTCTTACGTGAGGTAAAGATTATGCCGTTAAGTCCCTACATCTCGTTCGCCGGCAACTGTGCAGAAGCCACTTCTTTCTACCAGCAAGCCGTCGGCGCAGAGCTTCTCTATAAAATCACCTTCGGCGAAATGCCAAAAAGCGATAACAGCGAAGAAGGCTGTCCGTCCGGTATGCAATTTCCGGATTCGGCTATCGCTCACTCCAACGTCCGCATTGCGGGCAGCGATATCATGATGAGCGACGGGATGCCGCCGGGCAGCAACGCGCAGTACGCGGGCTTCACGCTGGTACTCGATACTCAGGACGTTAATGAAGGCAAGCGCTGGTTCGACAACCTCGCCGCGGGCGGGAATATCGACATGGCCTGGCAGGAAACCTTCTGGGCACACGGTTTCGGTAAAGTCACCGATAAATACGGCGTGCCGTGGATGATTAACGTTGTTAAGCAGCAACAAACGCCTTAGGCCGGATAAGCGCAGCGCAGCAGGCAACAGCGCCCGGTGGCGCTGCGCTGACCGGGCCTACGGTGATTGTCATCAAACTCCCCTCAACTCTTCAAACTCCCGCAACCCAGACTTAACCCAAATGTCACATTGATGCGCCAGCATGAGGCCACATTTATCGTGAGGCCCAGCACATGCAAACCGTCATCCGCGTCGAGAAACTGAGCAAGACCTTCAATCACAACAAGGCTCTGCATGCCGTTGATCTGACCGTCCGGCAGGGCGACATGGTGGCGCTTCTCGGGCCTTCCGGCTCGGGTAAATCCACCCTTCTGCGCCATTTGAGCGGGCTTATCACCGGCGATAAAACGCCGGAAAGCCACGTCGAGCTGCTGGGTAATACCGTGCAGCGCGCGGGGCGTCTCGCCAGCGATATCCGCAAGAGCCGCGCCCGGACGGGCTACATCTTCCAGCAGTTCAACCTGGTGAACCGCCTGACGGTGCTGGAGAACGTGCTGATTGGCGCGCTCGGCAGCACCCCGTTCTGGCGCACCTGTCTGCGCTGGTTCTCCCCTTCGCAGAAGCAGGAAGCCTTACAGGCGCTGACCCGCGTCGGCATGGCGCATTTCGCCCATCAGCGCGTCTCCACCCTGTCCGGTGGACAACAGCAGCGCGTCGCCATTGCCCGCGCCCTGATGCAAAAAGCGCAAATCATTCTCGCAGACGAACCCATTGCCTCGCTGGACCCGGAGTCCGCCCGCATCGTGATGGAAACCCTGCGCGACATTAACCAGAACGACGGTATCACCGTGGTGGTCACGCTGCATCAGGTGGATTACGCCCTGCGCTACTGCGAACGCATTGTCGCCCTGCGTCAGGGACATGTGTTCTTTGATGGCGCGAGCCATCAGTTTGATAACGAACGTTTTGACCATCTCTACCGCAGCATTAACCGCGTCGAAGAGAACGCGCAGGCTGCTTAATTAAACCCGATCCGAGGAAAGTACATGAGCTACAAAGCCGTTGCCGCGCTGGCCTTTACCAGCATGTTCAGCCTCAGCACCCTGTTAAGCCCGGCGTATGCACAAGAGCAGGAAAAAGCGCTGAACTTCGGCATTATTTCGACGGAATCACAGCAGAACCTGAAGCCTCAGTGGGAACCGTTCCTGAAAGATATGGAAACCAGGCTGGGAATCAAAGTGAACGCCTTCTTCGCCCCGGACTACGCGGGCATCATCCAGGGGATGCGCTTTAATAAAGTGGACATCGCCTGGTACGGCAACCTCTCCGCCATGGAAGCGGTGGACCGTGCGAATGGCCAGGTCTTTGCCCAGACCGTCGCGGCAGATGGATCCCCGGGCTACTGGAGCGTGCTGATCGTGAATAAAGACAGCCCGATCAACAACCTCAACGACATGCTCGCCAAACGCAAAGAGCTGACCTTCGGCAACGGCGACCCGAACTCCACCTCCGGCTACCTTGTCCCCGGCTACTACGTCTTCGCCAAAAACAACGCCTCCGCCAGCGACTTCAAACGCACGGTGAACGCCAGCCACGAAACCAACGCTCTGGCCGTGGCCAACAAGCAGGTGGACGTTGCTACCAACAACACCGAGAACCTCGACAAGCTGAAAACTTCCGCGCCGGACAAGCTGAAAGAGATCAAGGTTATCTGGAAATCGCCGCTGATCCCGGGCGACCCGATCGTCTGGCGTAAAAACCTGTCCGAAAACACCAAGGATAAGGTGTACGACTTCTTTATGACCTATGGCAAAACGCCGGAAGAGAAAGCGGTCCTGGCGCGCCTGGGCTGGGCACCGTTCCGCCCGTCAAGCGACCTGCAGCTGGTCCCGATTCGCCAGCTGGCGCTGTTTAAACAGATGCAGGGCGTGAAGGACAACAAGGGGCTGAAGGACGAGGAGAAGACCAGCAAAGTGGCCGCAATTGAGGCACAGCTGGAAGACCTCGATCGCCTGACCGCCGCGCTCGGTGCGATGACGAGCGTGAATAAAGCGGTGCAGTAGTGCCTTTCTCCCTCTCCCCGTGGGAGAGGGCCGGGGTGAGGGCATTAGCGCGCACATTTCCCCCTCACCCTAACCCTCTCCCTCAAGGGAGAGGGGACTAAACCCAAAGGAGCCAACATGCAAACCATCACCCTCCCGCCGCCGAAGCGCAGCTGGTTCTCGCTCATAAGCTGGGCCATCCTGCTGGCGGTGCTGGTTATCTCCTGGAAGGGCGCGGAAATGGATCCGCTGCTGCTCTTCAAGGACGCGGGCAACATGGCGACCTTCGCCGCCGACTTCTTCCCGCCGGACTTCAGCCAGTGGCAGGACTATCTCAGCGAAATGGCGGTCACCCTGCAAATCGCCGTCTGGGGCACCGCCCTTGCCGTCGTTCTCTCTATTCCCTTTGGCCTGATGAGCGCCGAAAACATCGTGCCGTGGTGGATATACCAGCCGATGCGTCGCCTGATGGACGCCTGTCGCGCCATCAATGAAATGGTCTTTGCGATGCTGTTCGTGGTCGCCGTTGGCCTGGGTCCGTTCGCCGGCGTGATGGCACTGTTCATCCACACCACCGGCGTGCTCTCCAAGCTGCTTTCTGAAGCGGTCGAAGCCATTGAGCCCGGCCCGGTGGAAGGCATCCGCGCCACGGGTGCCAATAAAATCGAAGAGATCCTTTACGGCGTCCTGCCGCAGGTTATGCCGCTCCTGATCTCCTACTCCCTGTACCGCTTTGAGTCTAACGTCCGCTCCGCGACGGTGGTCGGTATGGTGGGCGCAGGCGGGATTGGCGTCACCCTGTGGGAAGCGATTCGCGGTTTTCAGTTCCAGCAAACCTGTGCCCTGATGGTGCTCATCATCGTCACCGTCAGCCTGCTGGATTTCCTCTCTCAACGTTTGCGTAAGCACTTCATCTGAGAAGCGAGGCTTTGTTTTCTATGCACTTATCCAGACATCCGACCAGTTATCCTACCCGCTGGCAAGAGATTGCGGCAAAGCTCGAAGTGGAGCTGCGCACGCACTACCGCTGCGGGGACTACCTGCCCGCCGAGCAGCAGCTTGCCGACCGCTATGAAGTGAACCGCCACACCCTGCGTCGCGCCATTGACCAGCTGGTCGAGCGCGGCTGGGTCCAGCGCCGTCAGGGCGTGGGCGTGCTGGTGCTGATGCGCCCGTTCGACTACCCACTGAACGCCCAGGCGCGCTTTAGCCAGAACCTGCTGGATCAGGGCAGCCACCCGACCAGCGAAAAGCTGCTCTCGGTATTGCGTCCGGCCTCCAGCCACGTGGCGGACGCGCTGGGTATTCAGGAGGGCGACGACGTCATTCACCTGCGTACCCTGCGTCGCGTTAACGGCGTGGCGGTATGCCAGATAGACCACTACTTTGCGGACCTCGCCCTCTGGCCCGTGCTCCAGCATTTCTCCAGCGGCTCGCTGCATGACTTTCTTCAGGATGCGACCGGTATTGCGCTCAAGCGCACCCAGACGCGCATCAGCGCCCGTCGCGCGCAGGCGAAAGAGAGCAAGGTGCTCGAAATCCCCAATATGGCCCCGCTGCTCTGCGTACGCACCCTCAACCACCGTGACGGCGAGATCAACGCGACGGAATACTCCGTCAGCCTGACCCGCGCCGACATGATCGAATTCACCATGGAGCACTGAATGCACTTCGACATCGCCACCCGACAGCGCTGGATGCGCGTGCTGGCCCACAGCCAGCCTGCTGCGCTGGCTGCCCGCATGAACGCGCTCAGCCTGACGCCAGACTACGACACCCTTCGCGCCCCGGAGATCGGCCTTGTTCAGATCCAGGCGCGCATGGGCGGCACCGGCAAGCGCTTTTTCGCCGGAGACGCCACCCTCACCCGCGCGGCTATCCGCCTGCACAGCGGCACGCTGGGCTACAGCTACGTGCTGGGGCGTGATAAAGCCCACGCCGAGCGCTGCGCGGTGATCGACGCGCTTTTACAGGAACAGCCGTATTTCCAGACGCTAATGGAAACCCTTATTACCCCGCTGGAAGCCGACCGCGCCGCACGTCTTGCCGCGCGTCAGGCCGAAGTGAATACCAGCCGGGTCGACTTCTTTACGCTCGTTCGCGGAGACAACGCATGACGCTTCAACCTGCTTTTACCCTGGCCGTCCAGGATGCCCAACACAGTTTTCGTCGCCTGCTGAAGGCGATGAGCGAGCCGGGCGCGATCGTCTCGCTGCACCAGCTCTCCCAGGGCTGGCTGCCGCTGAATCTGGCGACCACCAGCGTGCTGCTGACGCTTGCCGACAACGACACCCCGGTGTGGCTTTCGGGCGCGCTGTCGAACGATATCGCCAGCCAGAACCTGCGTTTTCACACCAGCGCTCCGCTGGTCGATCAGCCCCAGCAGGCGGTTTTTGCCGTGGCCGATGAACAAATCAGCCATGAGCAATTGAACGCCCTGAGCGAAGGCAGCACCGTCGCCCCGGAGACCAGCGCCACCCTGATTTTGCAGGTCTCCAGCCTGAGCGGCGGCCGCATGCTGCGCCTCACGGGGGCAGGCATCGCCGACGAGCGCATGGTCGCGCCGCAGCTGCCGGAGTGCATCATTCACGAGCTGACCGAGCGCCCGCACCCGTTCCCGCTGGGCATTGACCTGATCCTGACCTGCGGCGAGCGCCTGCTGGCAATCCCGCGGACCACTCACGTGGAGGTGTGCTGATGTACGTTGCCGTCAAAGGGGGCGAGAAGGCCATCGCCGCCGCCCATGCGCTGCAGGCGCACAGACGACGGGGCGATGAACGGCTTCCCGAGCTGAGCGTCGCCCAGATTGAACAGCAGCTAAACCTCGCCGTCGACCGCGTGATGACCGAAGGCGGCATTGCCGACCGCGAGCTGGCGGCGCTGGCCCTGAAGCAGGCCAGCGGCGACAACGTGGAAGCCATCTTCCTGCTGCGCGCCTACCGCACCACGCTTGCCAGACTGGCGGTAAGCGAGCCGGTGAACACGGCGGAGATGCGCCTGGAACGCCGCATTTCTGCCGTTTATAAAGACGTTCCCGGCGGCCAGCTGCTTGGCCCCACGTACGACTACACCCACCGCCTGCTGGATTTTACCCTGCTGGCGAACGGCGAAGCGCCGACGCTCAGCACCTCCGACGCCGAACAGGAACCGTCTCCGCACGTCTTCAGCCTGCTGGCAAAACAGGGCCTGGCGAAGGCGGAAGAAGATTCTGGCGCGCAGCCGGATGACATCACCCGCACGCCGCCGGTTTACCCGTGCTCGCGCTCGTCCCGCCTGCAGCAGCTGATGCGCGGCGACGAAGGCTATCTGCTGGCGCTGGCCTACTCCACCCAGCGCGGCTACGGGCGCAACCACCCGTTTGCAGCCGAAATTCGCAGCGGCTACATCGACGTCGAGATCGTACCGGAAGAGCTGGGTTTTGCGGTGAACATCGGCGAACTGCTGATGACCGAATGTGAAATGGTCAACGGTTTCGTCGCCCCGGAAGACGAAGACCCGCACTTTACCCGCGGCTACGGGCTGGTATTCGGCCTCGGCGAGCGCAAGGCCATGGCCATGGCGCTGGTCGACCGCGCACTCCAGGCGCCGGACTACGGCGAGCACGTTGCAGGCCCGGCGCAGGACGAAGAGTTCGTGCTGGCCCACGCGGATAACGTTGAGGCCGCCGGTTTTGTCTCGCACCTCAAGCTGCCGCACTACGTCGATTTCCAGGCCGAACTGGAACTGCTGAAACGCCTGCAACGGGAGCGCAAAAATGGCTAACTTAAGCGGCTACAACTTTGCCTATCTGGATGAGCAAACCAAACGCATGATCCGCCGCGCCATCTTAAAAGCGGTGGCCATTCCGGGCTATCAGGTGCCGTTCGGCGGCCGCGAAATGCCGATGCCCTACGGCTGGGGCACGGGCGGCATCCAGATCACCGCCAGCGTGATCGGCGAGGCGGACGTGCTGAAGGTCATCGACCAGGGCGCGGACGACACCACCAACGCCGTGTCGATCCGCAGCTTCTTCCAGCGCGTCACCGGCGTCAATACCACCGAAAAAACCGAAGACGCCACGCTGATCCAGACCCGACACCGCATCCCGGAAACCCCGCTCACAGAAGATCAGATTTTGATTTTCCAGGTGCCGATCCCGGAGCCGCTGCGCTTTATCGAGCCGCGCGAAACGGAAACCCGCACCATGCACGCGCTGGAAGAGTACGGCGTCATGCAGGTGAAGCTGTATGAGGATATCGCCCGCTTCGGCCATATCGCCACCACCTACGCCTACCCGGTGAAGGTGAACGGGCGCTACGTGATGGACCCGTCGCCAATCCCAAAATTCGATAACCCGAAGATGGACATGATGCCGGCCCTGCAGCTTTTCGGCGCCGGGCGCGAAAAACGCATCTACGCCGTTCCGCCTTACACCCGCGTGGAAAGTCTCGATTTCGACGATCACCCGTTTACGGTGCAGGAGTGGGACGAGCCGTGCGCCATCTGCGGATCCAAACACAGCTATCTGGACGAAGTGGTGCTGGACGATACGGGCAAACGGATGTTTGTCTGCTCCGACACCGATTACTGCCGCCAACAGAGCGAGGCGAACGGCCAATGAAACCGCTGCTTTCGGTTAATAACCTGACTCACCTGTATGCGCCGGGCAAAGGCTTTAGCGACGTGTCGTTCGAGCTGTGGCCGGGCGAAGTGCTGGGGATCGTCGGCGAGTCCGGCTCCGGCAAAACCACCCTGCTGAAGTCCATCTCCGCGCGCCTGACGCCGCAGAACGGCGACATTTTGTATGAGGGCGCCTCGCTGTACGGCATGAGCGAGGCCGAGCGCCGCCGCCTGCTGCGCACCGAGTGGGGCGTGGTGCATCAGCACCCGATGGACGGCCTGCGCCGTCAGGTCTCCGCCGGGGGCAACATCGGTGAACGCCTGATGGCCACCGGCGCGCGCCACTACGGCAATATCCGCGCTACCGCCCAGCACTGGCTGGAAGAGGTGGAAATCCCCGCCTCGCGCATCGACGACCTGCCGACGACCTTCTCCGGCGGGATGCAGCAGCGCCTGCAGATTGCGCGCAACCTGGTCACCCATCCGAAGCTGGTATTTATGGATGAACCCACCGGCGGGCTGGACGTCTCCGTGCAGGCGCGCCTGCTCGACCTGCTGCGCGGCCTGGTGGTGGAGCTGAACCTCGCGGTGGTGATTGTCACCCACGATTTAGGCGTTGCGCGCCTGCTGGCGGACCGTCTGCTGGTGATGAAGCAGGGCCAGGTGGTGGAAAGTGGGTTAACCGACCGGGTGCTCGACGATCCGCACCATCCGTACACCCAGCTGCTGGTGTCGTCCGTATTGCAGAATTAAGAGGCCAACATGATCCGCGTAGAAAACGTAAGTAAGACCTTTGTGCTCCACCAGCAAAACGGCGTGCGCCTGCCGGTGCTGCAAAATGCCTCGTTAGAGGTCAGCAGCGGCGAATGCGTGGTGCTGTACGGCCATTCCGGTAGCGGAAAATCCACCCTGCTGCGCTCCCTGTATGCCAACTATCTGCCGGATGAAGGCCACATCCGCATTCGCCACAACGATGAGTGGGTCGATCTGGTGCAGGCCCCCGCGCGTAAAGTGCTGGAAGTCCGCCGCACGTCGATCGGCTGGGTGAGCCAGTTTCTGCGGGTGATCCCGCGGATCTCCGCCCTGGACGTGGTGATGCAGCCCCTGCTGGATCTGGGCGTGCCGCGAGAAGCCTGCGCCGCCAAAGCCGCCAGCCTGCTGACGCGCCTCAACGTGCCGGAGCGCCTGTGGCATCTCGCCCCGTCGACCTTTTCCGGCGGCGAGCAGCAGCGCGTCAATATCGCCCGTGGATTTATCGTCGACTACCCGATTTTACTTCTGGATGAACCCACCGCCTCGCTCGACGGTAAAAACAGCGCCGCCGTGGTGGAGCTGATCGAACAGGCCAAAGCTCGCGGCGCGGCGATCGTCGGGATCTTCCACGACGAAACCGTACGCAGCCGCGTGGCGGACAGACTGCACCCGATGGGGACAAACGCATGATTATCAATAACGTCAGGCTGGTGCTGGAAAATGAAGTCGTTGATGGCTCGGTTGAAGTTCATGAAGGCGTTATTCGCGCCTTTGCCGAAACCCAGAGCCGTACTCCTGAAGCGATGGACGGTGAAGGCGGCTGGCTGCTGCCGGGGCTGATTGAGCTTCATACCGATAATCTGGACAAATTCTTCACCCCGCGCCCGAAGGTGGACTGGCCCGCCCATTCGGCGATGAGCAGCCACGACGCGCTGATGGTCGCCAGCGGCATTACCACCGTGCTGGACGCGGTGGCGATTGGCGACGTGCGCGACGGCGGCGATCGCCTGGAAAATCTCGAGAAGATGATCAACGCCGTGGAGGAGACGCAAAAACGCGGCCTCAACCGCGCCGAGCACCGCCTGCACCTGCGCTGCGAGCTGCCGCACCACACCACCCTGCCGCTGTTTGAAAAGCTGGTAGGCCGCGAGCCGGTCTCGCTGGTCTCCCTGATGGACCACTCGCCGGGGCAGCGCCAGTTCGCCAACATTGAAAAGTATCGTGAATACTATCAGGGCAAATATTCTCTCAGCGATGCCGAGATGGCGCGCTACGAGGAGGAGCAGCTGGCGCTTGCGGCGCAGTGGTCGCAGCCAAACCGTCTCAGGATTGCCGCAATGTGCCGGGACCGCAATATCGCCCTGGCCAGCCATGACGACGCCACGCACGATCACGTGCGCGAATCCCACCAGCTTGGCAGCGTGATCGCCGAATTTCCCACCACGTTTGAAGCGGCTGAAGCCTCACGCAGGCACGGCATGAACGTGCTGATGGGCGCGCCTAACATCGTGCGCGGCGGATCGCACTCCGGCAACGTCGCGGCAAGCAGGCTTGCCTCCCTTGGTCTGCTGGATATCCTCTCATCCGACTACTACCCCGCCAGCCTGCTGGATGCGGCGTTCCGGGTTGCCGACGACGAGAACAACACCTTTACGCTGCCGCAGGCGATTCGACTGGTGACGAAAAACCCGGCCTCGGCGCTTAATCTTCAGGATCGCGGGGAAATCGCCGAGGGTAAACGCGCGGATCTGGTACTCGCCCACCGCAAGGGCGAGCACGTTCACATCGACCACGTCTGGCGTCAGGGAAAAAGGGTGTTCTGATGGGAAGGCTCATCTGGTTAATGGGGCCCTCCGGCTCCGGTAAGGACAGTCTGCTGTCCGCCTTACGGCAGCGGGAACATCCGCAGCTGCTGGTCGCGCACCGCTATATTACCCGCGCGGCCAATGCCGGGAGTGAAAACCATATCGCCCTGAGCGAGCAGGAATTTTTTACCCGCGCCGGGCAAAACCTGCTGGCGCTGAGCTGGCACGCCAACGGCTTTTACTATGGCGTGGGCATCGAAATTGACCTCTGGCTGCACGCGGGTTTTGACGTGCTGGTTAACGGCTCGCGTGCGCATCTGCCACAAGCGCGTGCCCGCTATGAGGCGGCCCTGCTGCCGGTCTGTCTGCAGGTTTCGCCGGACGTTCTGCGCAGCCGGTTGCAGAGTCGGGGGCGTGAATCAGCCCGTGAGATCGATCTGCGGCTTGAGCGCGCGGCCCGCTATGCCCCGTCGGACTGCCACATCCTCAATAACGACGGAAGTTTGCTACAGTCAGTCGATACCTTTTTATCGCTTATCCGTCAGAAGGAGAAACAGCATGCCTGACTGCCAGCTTCGCCCCGCCACCGCCGACGATGCGCAGATTGTCTATGCCCTGATCTGCGAACTGAAGCAGGCAGAGTTCGATCATCAGGCGTTCCACGCCGGGTTTCTTGCCAATCTGCAGGATCGCAACATGCGCTACCAGCTTGCGGAGAGAGAGGGACAGGTCATCGGCATGATCGGTCTGCACATGCAGTTTCACCTCCATCACGCGCGCTGGATCGGCGAGATCCAGGAGCTGGTCGTAATGCCGCAGGCGCGTGGGTTAAAGGTCGGAAGTCAGCTGCTGGCCTGGGCGGAAGAGGTGGCGCGACAGGCCGGCGCGGAGCTGACCGAACTTTCCACCAGCGTGAAGCGCACCGACGCGCACCGTTTTTACGTTCGTGAAGGATACACGCAGAGCCATTTCCGATTCACCAAACCGCTGTAGAGGTGCGCTATGAGTCTGACCATCACGTTGACGGGAACGGGTGGCGCCCAGCTGGTGCCGGTCTTTGGCTGCGACTGCGCGGCCTGCCGCCGGGCGCGCCTGCAGGACAACTATCGCCGTCGCCCGTGCAGCGCGGTGGTGAAATTCAACGATGCCGTCACCCTGCTGGATGCCGGTATTCCGCACCTGATGGACGACTGGCCGGCGGGCAGCTTCCAGCAGTTTTTGCTCACCCATTACCATATGGATCACGTTCAGGGGCTGTTCCCCCTGCGCTGGGGCGTGGGGGCGACGATCCCGGTTTACGGTCCGCCGGACGACGCCGGATGCGACGATCTGTTTAAACACCCCGGCATTCTGGATTTCAGCCACAGGGTCGAACCGTTTGTGATGTTTGAGCTTCAGGGTCTGCGGGTCACGCCGCTGCCGCTCAACCATTCGAAACTGACCTTCGGGTATTTGCTGGAATCGGCTCACAGCCGCGTGGCCTGGCTTTCCGATACCGCCGGACTGCCGGAAAAAACGGTGAAGTTCCTGCTCAACAATCAGCCGCAGGCAATAATTATCGACTGCAGCCATGAACCGCGCGAGGAAACGCCGCGAAACCATTGCGACTTAAATACCGTGATTGCGTTAAACGAGATAATTGGCTGCCCGCAGGTGATCCTGACGCACATCAGCCATCAGTTTGACGTGTGGATGATGGATAACCCGCTGCCGCAGGGCATAGAAGCGGGCTATGACGGGATGGTGCTGGTGCTGGATTAGGTTTTCTCCCTCTCCCGTGGGAGAGGGTTGGGGTGAGGGCAACAGGCGGCACTTAGCCTCGATCGTAATCGTCTTCTAACCTGCGCTCATCCTCTTCTAACCGACGGCGATCGTCATCCAGCTGACGCTGACGTTCATCTAAACGGCGGCGTCGGTCTTCGAGCTGCCGACGACGATCGTCGTATTGTCGACTGTCGATTTGACGGCTGCGATCGTAACGATCGTCGTCGTCATTGCTGCGGCTGCTGCTGGGGTTATAGGCATCGTTGATCGCCTGCTGAATGTTGCCAATAGCATCATCAACAATATCGGCATGAGCCAGCTGGCTGGTGAGTGACAGCAGACCGAATAACAGAGCAGTTAAGTAACGTTTCATAAGGCCAGACTCGCAGGTGAACTGGCCTTACGATAATGAACGGCGGAGCACTGAGGTAGCGGAGGAATCTCAAATTACCATGACCTTGCGCAGCGCCTGCGCCAGCTGCACCCGCGTAAACGGCTTGCGCAGTAGCTGGACGTCCGGCAGCTGAGGGTTATGCGCGGGCCGTAAATCCTGGCCGCTGATCAGCAGCACCGGAAGCTGCGGGTAATGGCTGCGCACATGGCTAATCACCTCAGCGCCGCTGAGGCTGCCGGGCAGCATCAGGTCGCTGATAAACATGCCAATATCCGGTGAAGCCTCCAGCATATTCAGCGCCTGCTCGCCGTTGTCCGCTTCCAGCGTCAGGTAGCCGAGCTGATGCAGCTGCTCGCACAGGGTTTGCCGAACATCGGCCTCATCTTCCAGCACCAGGACCAGCCGCTCGCTATCGACGGAGGCGGTGGCTGACAGCGCTTCATCGTCCGCCGCGGCAGGCAGCACGGAGCGCGGGAGGTGAAGCCGAACGGTCGTTCCCTGCCCCGGCGCGCTTTCAATCTCCACGCGCCCGCCGGACTGGCGGACAAAGCCGTAGACCATCGACAGGCCTAACCCGCTTCCGCTTCCGGTCTGCTTGGTGGTGAAGAACGGTTCAAAGACCCGGGATTTCACCTCCTGCGACATGCCGCTGCCGCGGTCAATCACCTCCAGCGCCACCATATCCTGCCTGCGCCCGTCGCTGCGGGTGACGCGCTGATTCCAGGTCCGGATTTTAATCACACCGCTTTGCCCTTCCATCGCATCGCGCGCGTTCATCACCAGGTTGATAATGGCGTTTTCCAGCTGGCTAACGTCAATCCACGCGGGCCATGCCGGGGTTTGCGCTTCAATCTCCAGGGTCAGGGTGGCAGGCAGGGAGTGGCGCATCAGTTCCCGGAGGTTCTCCAGCAGCGGCAGCATTTCTACCGCATGCGGCGTCAGGGACTGCTTGCGGGAAAATGCCAGCAGGCGCTGCGTCAGTAAGGCACCACGCTCGGCCGCCTTCAGCGCCCGGGTAATGCGCGGCGCGTCTTTCGATTCGGGGTCGGTGAGCTCAAGGCTGCCGATGATCACTGCCAGCAGATTGTTAAAATCATGCGCCAGCCCGCCGGTCAGCTGTCCGACCGCCTTCATCTTCTGGCTGTGCAGCAGCGCCTCTTCCAGCCCCTGACGCTCAACGCGGTCGATCTCCATCTGCGTGGTTTTCTCTTTCAGCAGGCGCGTGGTGTGCTCAAGCGAGGCGGTATTGCGGGCAAAAACGTTAAACGCGCGCGCCAGCTCGCCCAGCTCATCGCGCCGCTGGAGGGCGGGAACGGACACGTCCTGCTCGCCGTGAGCAAGGCGCGACATCGCCCGGGAAATCGCCGTCAGGTTAGAGGCCAGATTGCGGTAGATATACCAGCAGGCACACCCGGTGATGATCAGCGCCAGCACGGCGAAGATGCTGATAAACACGCTAATGGACTGCAGCTCGTGATGGCTCTGGGCCGTGCGAAGCCGGGAGGCCTGCGCCACCTGCCCGACGTACTGATTAATATCGCTGTTGAGGATCGCCACCAGCGCCTTGATGTGGAACATATACCAGCTTATCGCCAGATCGCTCTCTTCCAGCTGCTTCGACAGCGGGGCGAGCTTGCCTAACTCGGCATTAAAATCTGGCAGAACCTCCTTCACGACCGGCTGTACGGCACTCCGGGGCAGCGCTGCGGCCACGGCGTCCAGCTGCTGAACGGTCGCGCGAGGCGAAGGAGTGTCGATGGCGGCGACGATCAGCCGGTCCATCTCCATCAGCTGCTGCGCATCCGGCACGTTGCTGTCGTAACGGCGGTTGATGTCCTGCAGATGACGCAGGTAGCTTTGGCTTTGATACAGCGAGCTCAGCAGCGCGTTACGCTCCAGATGGCGGCGCTGTCCGCGCTCAAGCATCTCCGTCACGCTCTGCTGTAGCTCATTGCTTCGTTGAATAATGCGCGCTACCAGCGCCGGCTCCTGCTGCGCCAGCGGCGCATCCGCAAGCTGTTCCAGCGAGCGGCGCAGCGCCATTTGCGTCTGCTTAAGGCGCTCGGCTTCGCCTTTGTACTCCAGCGCCCCGACGACCTGTGAAAGCCGCACCGCCGCCGTCGCCACGTTGGCGGTATCGCGGGCCAGGTTCATGCTGCCGGTCATGTCATCCAGCGTTTGCTGCTGAACCTGCTCCTGGATTTGACTGGCGTGACGAAAGCCGAGCACCGCCACGCCGCTCACCATCAGCGTCACGGCGACCACCAGCAGATTAAAAATCAGCAGGCGGCCTCGGGCGCTGGCGAAAAAGGGCGGGCGGCGTGATGGCATGGGTTTGGGCTCCTGTGCGGTTTGGTGCCCTCACCCTGGCCCTCTCCCACCGGGAGAGGGAAAAGGAAAATGTGATGGCGATTAGCTATTCATAACTATGACAAATATGAACAGCTTCTGACATTTTGCATTTACGCACCTGTGATGAAGTGCAGATATCGGCATTCGCAGGAGATCCGCCATGAGCAGAACCCCGGTATTAGAGATGCGCAGCATTGCCAAAACGTTTGGCAGTTTCCACGCGCTCAAGGGTGTGGATTTGACGGTCTTTCCCGGAGAGATCCACGCGCTGATGGGCGAAAACGGCGCGGGAAAAAGCACGCTGATGAAAATCCTCGCGGGAGCCTATACCGCCACCAGCGGTGAGATCCTGATCGATGGTCAGCCGTTTCACATTAAAGGGCCGAAAGATGCGCTGGCCGCAGGCATTACCCTGATTTATCAGGAGATGCAGCTCGCGCCCAACCTGACCGTTGCCGAAAATATCTTTCTTGGCAGCGAGCTGTCGCGCGGCGGGATGGTGCAGCGCAAAGAGATGGCCGCCCAGGCGCAGGCGGTGATTGAGCGCCTCGGCGCACAGTTCAATGCTACCGACCTGGTGATGAAGCTGACCATTGCCGAGCAGCAGCAGGTGGAAATTGCCCGTGCGCTGCACCGCAACAGCCGCATTCTGGTGATGGATGAACCCACCGCCGCCCTCTCCTCGCGGGAAACCCACCGCCTGTTTGAACTGATTTTGCGCCTGCGCGATGAAGGGATGGCGATCATCTATATCAGCCACCGCATGGCGGAAGTGTATGAACTTTCTGACCGCGTCAGCGTTCTGCGCGACGGGCAGTACGTCGGCAGCCTGACGCGCGACAAGCTAAACGCCTCCGAGCTGGTGCGCATGATGGTGGGCCGCCCGTTAAGCGACCTGTTCAACAAGGAGCGTGATATTCCCCTCGGCAGCCCGCGTCTCAACGTCCACCACCTCACCGACGGTAAAAAAGTACAGCCGTGCAGCCTGCAGGTGCGTTCCGGTGAAATCGTTGGGCTGGCGGGCCTGGTCGGGGCCGGACGATCCGAGCTGGCGCAGCTGATTTTCGGCGTGCGTAAAGCCACCGGCGGCATGATTGAGGTCGACGGCGAGCCGGTGGTGATCCACTCCCCGCGTGCGGCCATCGAAAACGGCATCGGTTTTCTCACCGAAAACCGCAAGGAGCAGGGGCTGTTTCTGGAGCTGGCGGCGCAGGAGAACATCACCATGGCGACGCTGGAGCGCGACGCGACCTTCGGTATGTTAAACCGCAAAAAAGCCCAGTCGATTTCCGATGACGCCATTGCATTGCTCAACATCCGCGTGCCCCATTCGCAGGTGCGCGCGGGCGGGCTGTCAGGCGGCAATCAGCAAAAGCTGCTGATCTCCCGCTGGGTGGCCATCGGCCCGCGCATTCTGATCCTGGACGAACCCACGCGCGGCGTGGACGTCGGGGCGAAAAGTGAGATCTACCGCATCATGAACCAGATGGCGCGCAAAGGCGTAGCGATCCTGATGATCTCCAGCGAGCTGCCGGAAGTGGTGGGCATGAGCGACCGGGTGTACGTGATGCGGGAAGGCAGCATTGCGGGTGAACTCCACGGGCGCGACATCTCTCAGGAAAACATTATGACGCTGGCAACCGGCGTGAACGACACTCATCATCAGGCGGTGCAATCATGACAACTCCAACCCATCCGCAGCAGGTGGCGAAATCCGCCTCCGCCAAAAAAATGCTGATGAGCGATCTGATGCAAACGGTCGGCATCCTGCCGATTCTTATCCTGATTGTGGCGGTATTTGGCTTTATCGCCCCGAACTTCTTCACCGAGAGCAACCTGCTCAACATTACCCGTCAGGCGTCGATCAACATCGTGCTGGCGGCGGGAATGACCTTCATCATCCTAACCGGCGGGATTGACCTCTCCGTGGGCTCGATTCTGGGCACCACGGCGGTAGCGGCGATGGTGGTCTCGCTTATCCCTGAATTTGCCATGCTCTCCATTCCGGCCGCGCTGATGCTCGGCATGGTGCTGGGACTGTTCAACGGCGCGCTGGTGGCCTTTGCCGGGCTGCCGCCCTTTATCGTGACGCTCGGCACCTATACGGCGCTGCGCGGCGCGGCCTATCTGCTGGCGGACGGCACGACGGTCATTAACTCCAACATCAGCTTCGAGTGGATCGGCAATAACTACCTCGGCCCGATCCCGTGGCTGGTTGTCATTGCCCTTGCGGTGATTGCGGTGTGCTGGTTCATCCTGCGCCGCACCACGCTCGGCGTACATATCTACGCGGTGGGCGGCAACATGCAGGCGGCGCGACTGACCGGCATTAAGGTCTGGCTGGTGCTGCTGTTCGTGTACGGCATGAGCGGCCTGCTCTCCGGGCTTGGCGGCGTGATGAGCGCCTCGCGCCTCTACAGCGCCAACGGCAACCTCGGCACAGGCTACGAGCTGGATGCGATTGCGGCGGTGATCCTCGGCGGCACCAGCTTCGTCGGCGGGATCGGCACGATCACCGGCACGCTGGTCGGCGCGCTGATCATCGCCACCCTCAATAACGGCATGACGCTGATGGGCGTCTCCTACTTCTGGCAGCTGGTGATCAAAGGGGCGGTGATCATCATAGCGGTGCTGATCGACAAATACCGTACCCGACACCATCAAAGTGCATAACAACAAAACCCTACAGCTTAGAGGAAAACCATATGCGTTTGAAACCGTTAGTGACCGCGCTCTGTGCTGGCGCGCTGCTTGCCGCAACGCCGTTTGCGCAGGCAAAAGACCTGAAGTCCATCGGCGTGACGGTGGGCGACCTGGCCAACCCGTTCTTCGTGCAGATCACCAAAGGTGCCGAGCTGGAAGCGCGCAAGCTGGCTGGCGATAACGTCAAGGTGACGCTGGTCTCCAGCGGTTACGATCTGGGCCAGCAGGTGGCGCAGATCGACAACTTTATTGCTGCGAAGGTGGACATGATCATCCTCAACGCTGCGGATTCCAAAGGGATCGGCCCGGCGGTGAAGCGCGCGAAAGACGCCGGGATCGTGGTCGTTGCGGTTGACGTGGCGGCGGAAGGGGCGGATGCGACCATCACCTCCGATAACACCCAGGCGGGCGAAATGGCCTGTAAGTACATTACCGATCGCCTGAAAGGCAAAGGCAACGTGGTGATCATCAACGGACCGCCGGTCTCTGCGGTGCAAAACCGCGTGGAAGGCTGTCAGACGGAATTCAAAAAACATCCGGATATCAAGGTGCTTTCGGATAACCAAAACGCCAAGGGCAGTCGCGAAGGCGGTCTGGAGGTCATGACCTCCCTGCTGGCGGCCAATCCGAAGATCGACGGCGTGTTTGCGATTAACGATCCGACGGCGATCGGTGCCGATCTGGCCGCGAAGCAGGCTCAGCGCAACGAGTTCTTTATCGTCGGCGTGGATGGTTCCCCGGACGGTGAGGAAGCGCTGAAGCGCGAAAACTCGCTGTTTGTCGCAACCCCGGCGCAGGATCCGCAGGTGATGGCGGCAAAAGCGGTGGAGATCGGCTATGACATTCTACAGGGCAAACCTGCGCCGAAAGCGCCTGTGCTGATCCCGGTGACGATGATCGATAAAAAGAACGTCGGTACCTATAAGGGCTGGACGGTTAAGTAACTTCGGTGCGGCCTGATGCCCTCACCCTACCCCTCTCCCACAGGGAGAGGGAACTTACTCCCCCTCTCCCTCAAGGGAGAGGGCCGGGTGAGTGCTAAGGTTTTGCAAAAAAAGCCAGGAGTCCCCATGAAACGCTCCGACATCAATGAAATTCTCGGCCACACGCGACAGTTCTTTTCCATGCACGACGTGCATCTCCCGCCGTTTGCCAGCTTCCCGCCCACAAAATGGCAGCAGCTTGACCAGGCCGCCTGGCAGGAAGTGTTCGACCTCAAGCTCGGCTGGGACGTGACGGCGTTCGGCGGCAACAGCTTTGCCGCTGAGGGCCTGACGCTGTTTACCCTGCGCAACGGTTCGCCCAACGGCGTGCCTTATGAAAAGTGCTATGCCGAAAAAATTATGCACGTGCGTGACGGCCAGGTGACGCCAATGCATTTTCACTGGCGCAAGCGGGAAGACATCATCAACCGGGGTGGCGGGAATCTGATTATTGAGTTATGGAATGCCGGGGCGCATGAAGAGACGGAAAACACCGACGTGACGGTCACCGTCGACGGCTGTCGTCAGACCCACGCGCCCGGCAGCCAGCTGCGCCTCATGCCAGGGGAAAGCATCTGTCTGACACCCGGTCTGTACCACAGCTTCTGGGGCGAACGCGGCTTCGGCGACGTGCTGGTTGGGGAGGTGTCATCGGTAAACGACGACGAGCACGACAACCACTTTTTGCAGCCCGTTGCCCGCTATAACAACATCGAAGAAGACGAACCGGCGCTGCTGGTGCTGTGCAACGAGTACAACCTGTTTCGGATATAAGGAGTAAATGATGCCATTGATCTCTCTTGCCGACGGTCTGGAGCACGCCAGGGCGCATCGCTACGCGCTGGGCGCGTTTAACGTGCTCGACTCCCACTTCCTGCGCGCGCTGTTCGCTGCCGCGAAGCAGGAACGCTCGCCGTTTATCATCAACATCGCCGAAGTGCATTTTAAGTACGTTTCTCTGGATTCGCTTGTCGAAGCGGTGAAGTTCGAGGCCGCCCGTCACGATATTCCCGTGGTGCTCAATCTCGACCACGGCCTGCATTTCGAGGCGGTGGTGCGCGCCCTGCGCTTAGGGTTCAGCTCGGTGATGTTTGACGGCTCTACGCTAAGCTATGAGGAGAACATTCGCCAGACGCGGGAGGTGGTGAAGATGTGCCACGCGGTCGGCGTGTCGGTGGAAGCGGAGCTGGGCGCGGTCGGTGGCGATGAAGGCGGCGCGCTGTACGGGCATGCGGATGAAGCGTTCTTTACCGACCCGCAGCTGACGCGCGAATTTGTCGATTCAACCGGCATTGACGCGCTGGCGGTTGCCATCGGCAACGCGCACGGCAAATACAAGGGCGAGCCGAAACTCGATTTCCCACGCCTGGACGCCATTCGCCAGCATACGGGGCTGCCGCTGGTTTTACACGGCGGCTCCGGGATTAGCGATGCCGACTTCCGCCGCGCCATCGAGCTGGGCATACATAAAATCAACTTCTACACCGGCATGTCGCAGGCCGCACTCGCCGCCGTTGAGCAGCGCATGGCGAACCGCCAGCCGCTGTACGATGAGTTTGCCGAGCTGCTGCTGGGGATAGAAGAGGCGATTACCGATACGGTCGCCGAACAGATGCGCATCTTCGGCAGCGCGGGGCAGGCATAATGGAACGCAAAGGCATCATCGCCGCAGGCAACATGCTGGTGGATCACGTGCATCAGATCGTGCAGTGGCCGGAGCGCGGCTGGCTGGCGGAAATCACCCACAGCGAACGCTCAACCGGCGGCGCGCCGCTCAACGTGCTGCTGACGCTGGCAAAAATGCACGTTGGCCTGCCGCTGCAGGCAGTGGGGCTGATTGGTGAAGATGCCGACGGGGACTACATTCTGGCGATGCTCGACCAGTACCACGTCAACCGCCAGCGCGTGCAGCGCACCACCTTTGCCCCGACCTCCATGTCGCAGGTCATGACAGATCCCAGCGGACAGCGCACCTTCTTCCACTCGCCGGGCGCCAACCGCCTGCTGGATCTTCCCGCCTTCGATCGCTTAGACGGATCGATGAAGATCTTCCATCTCGGCTACCTGCTGCTGCTCGACAGCCTGGATATGCCCGATGACGAGTTCGGCACCCGCAGCGCGCGCCTGCTGGCGCAGATGCGCGACCAGGGTTATGAAACGTCGCTCGATCTGGTGTCCCGCAAGGGCGACCCGCGCTATCAGCCGCTGGTGCTCCCTGCCCTGCGCCATCTGGATTATCTGGTGATTAACGAGCTGGAAGCCGGGGAGTTTAGCGGGCTTGAGATGCGCGACGGCGACGATGCGCTGAATATCGCCCATATCGCCGATGCCGCGACGCAGCTGCTGGCGGCAGGCGTGCGTCAGCGGGTGGTGATCCACTGTCCGGAAGGCGCATGGGGTGAAGCGCCGGGTGAGCAAGGCCGCTGGATCCCATCATGGCTACTGGAGCAGAAAGACATTGTCGGCAGCGTCGGCGCGGGCGATGCGTTTTGCGCGGGGTTTTTATACGGCTGCCACGAATCGCTCCCGCTCACGGAGAGCATTTATCTGGCGCACGCCTGCGCGCGCGCAAGCCTGCTGGCCGCCAACGCAATTGACGGCGCGAAAACGCTGGCCGAGCTGCAGGCGTTTATTCGCGAGAGCACTTAATTTAACAAAAATTGCGATTTTTCATTACAGTTCTATGAATTTTATATCCCCGAACTACACTCTCTCCATCTGGCATATTCGGCGTGGGCAGCACTCTGCCCGCACGCTTTTCCGAAATGAGATAGAAAGAGGACAAGGGAAAAATGTTCGCAGCCATCATCATCGGTATTTTCATTATCAGCGTTATTTATGCGCATTCACGCGGCAAAGAAAAACAGACGCTTTCTCGTCAGCTCTTTGACCATTCGACGTTCATGGCGCCCATCAATATGTTTATGACGGCGTTTTCTTCCCTGCCCGCCAGGCAGCCATTCTTTGAAACAGAACGCTTCCCGGAATTAAATAAGCTGACGGAAAACTGGCTGGTTATTCGCGAAGAGGCCGTGCGTTTGCAGCATCATATTAAGGCAGCGCAAAATAATAACGATGCTGGCTTTAACACTTTTTTTAAACGCGGCTGGAAACGTTTTTATCTGAAATGGTATGCCGATGCCCACCCCTCTGCGCAGTCTTTATGCCCGGTGACGACCCGGCTGGTGAGTGAAATCCCCTCGGTGAAGGCGGCCATGTTTGCCGAGCTGCCGGCGGGTGCAAAGCTTGGCAAGCACCGGGATCCGTATGCGGGCTCGGTTCGTTACCATCTGGGCTTATTCACACCGAATGACGACCGCTGCTTTATTGAAGTCGACGGGCAGCGCCACAGCTGGCGGGATGGTGAAGCCGTTATTTTTGATGAGACCTACGTCCACTGGGCAGAGAATAAATCGGATCAAACGCGCATTATTCTTTTCTGTGATATTGAACGTCCGATGAAATGGCGCTGGGCGCAGGCGGTTAACCATTGGGTGGGAACCACACTGATGTCCGCAGCCAGCTCACCGAATGACGAGAATGACAGCACCGGCGGCATTAACCGCATTTTTAAATACGTTCATGCGGCCCGCGAACGAGGACAGCGTCTGAAAAAAAGGAACCGTAAAGCCTATTACGCCCTCAAGTATCTGTGCATCGTCGCAATTTTTGCCGCCATCATTGTTCCGGCGATAACGTAAGCCTTATGCCGCCTGCTCGGGCCGGCTCACATCGGTAGCAAACACGTAACCCAGCCCGCGGATCGTTTTGATGAGCGCAGGCTGATGCGGGTTAGCCTCTATTTTCCGGCGCAGGCGCATGATCAGCACGTCAATCGTGCGATCGAACACGTCGGCGCTTTCGCTGTGGGTCAGCTCAAGCAGCCGGTCACGGCTCAGCACCCGACGGGCATTTTGCGTGAGCGCCAGCAGCAGGCCGTACTCGCCCTGGGTTAAGGGAACAGGGTTACGCTGCGGATCGCTCAGCTCACAGCGGGTGGTATCCAGCGTCCAGCCGTTAAAAGCAATGCCCGCGACCGGCGCTGCGGGGGCTTCTGCCGCCAGCACGCCCGTACGGCGCAGCACCGCTTTCACGCGGGCGACCACCACGCGCGGATTGAACGGTTTGCCAATATAATCATCGGCCCCCATCTCCAGCCCCACCACCACGTCTGACTCACTGCCCAGCCCGGTTAACATGATCACCGGTAGCGCCGGGCGCTGCTTTTGCAACTGCAGCAAAACCTGTAAGCCGTTGATATCCGGCAGCATCATATCCAGCAGCACCAGCGCAATATTCGGATCCTGTTGTACCTGCCGCAGTGCATCCTGGCCGTTATGGCAGGCAAGCACGCTAAAGACGTGCTCGCTCAGCACGTCCTGAAGCAGTTCGCAGACTGCCGTATCGTCATCAACCACCAGGATCGCCGGTTTCATCGTATGCTTCCGTCAGGGGATTATGTTAAGTCTGAACCATTCTGCCGTCGGCTCCAGTCAAATGGTTTTTTCAGTGACGGAAATTCAACCCATGTCACATCCGCTGCCCTGTCGACACGTCAATTTTGACGATTGGCTGCTTTTTGTCAGGGTTTTCACCGCGAAGGGACCGTAAAGTCAGGGTATACCCATAAAAAAAACATGGCATAGAAGCTGCATAGTGGGTGCGAATGATTCGATTAACTGGAGCAGACTGATGAAAAAAGTCGTCACGGTTTGCCCTTATTGTGCCTCAGGTTGCAAGATCCACCTGGTGGTCGATAACGGCAAAATCGTCCGGGCGGAGGCCGCACAGGGGAAAACCAACCAGGGCACGCTATGCCTGAAAGGTTACTACGGCTGGGATTTTATTAACGATACCCAAATCCTCACCCCGCGCCTGAAAACCCCTATGATCCGCCGCGAGCGCGGCGGCAAGCTGGAAGCCGTCTCCTGGAGCGAGGCGCTGGATTACGTCGCCACGCGTCTGAGCGCCATCAAGGCAAAGTATGGCCCGGATGCGATTCAGACCACCGGCTCTTCACGCGGGACGGGGAATGAAACCAACTATGTGATGCAAAAATTCGCGCGCGCCGTTATTGGAACCAATAACGTCGACTGCTGCGCTCGCGTCTGACACGGCCCATCGGTTGCAGGTCTGCACCAGTCGGTCGGTAACGGCGCAATGAGTAATGCCATCAACGAGATAGATAACACCGATCTCGTCTTCATCTTTGGTTATAACCCGGCGGATTCTCATCCTATCGTCGCGAACCACGTTATTCGCGCTAAGCAGAACGGGGCGAAAATCATCGTCTGCGATCCGCGCAAAATTGAAACCGCGCGCATTGCGGATATGCATATCGCGTTGAAAAACGGCTCGAACATCGCGCTGTTGAACGCAATGGGGCACGTCATTATTGAGGAGAACCTGTACGACCAGGCGTTTGTCGCCGCCCGTACGGAAGGCTTTGAAGAGTATAAGAAAATAGTCGAAGGCTATACGCCTGAATCCGTCGAAGCGATCACCGGCGTCAGCGCGCAGGAGATCCGCCAGGCGGCACGGATGTATGCCGGGGCGAAAACCGCCGCCATTCTGTGGGGAATGGGCGTGACCCAGTTCTATCAGGGCGTGGAAACCGTGCGTTCTCTGACGAGTCTCGCGATGCTGACCGGCAATCTGGGTAAAGCGCACGTCGGCGTTAACCCGGTGCGTGGTCAGAATAACGTTCAGGGTGCCTGCGATATGGGCGCGCTGCCGGATACCTATCCGGGCTACCAGTACGTGAAGTTCCCGAAAAACCGCGAGAAATTCGCGAAGGCCTGGGGCGTGGAAAGCCTGCCGGAACACACCGGATATCGCATCAGCGAGCTGCCGCACCGCGCGGCGCACGGCGAGGTGCGAGCGGCCTACATCATGGGTGAAGATCCGCTCCAGACCGACGCCGAGCTGTCTGCGGTGCGCAAAGGGTTTGAGGATCTGGAGCTGGTGATTGTCCAGGATATCTTCATGACCAAAACCGCGGCGGCGGCGGATGTGATTTTACCGTCGACCTCCTGGGGCGAGCATGAAGGCGTCTACACGGCGGCGGACCGCGGCTTCCAGCGCTTCTTTAAGGCGGTCGAGCCGAAGTGGGATCTGAAAACGGACTGGCAGATCATCAGCGAAATCGCCACCCGCATGGGCTACCCGATGCACTACAACAACACTCAGGAGATCTGGGACGAGCTGCGCAATCTGTGTCCGGACTTCTACGGTGCAACCTATGAAAAAATGGGTGAGCTGGGATACATCCAGTGGCCGTGCCGGGATGAGTCCGAAGCCGACCAGGGAACGTCATACCTCTTTAAAGAGAAGTTCGACACCCCGAACGGGCTGGCGCAGTTCTTCACCTGCGACTGGGTCGCGCCGATCGATAAACTCACTGACGAGTATCCGATGGTGCTCTCCACCGTGCGTGAAGTGGGCCACTACTCCTGTCGTTCGATGACGGGTAACTGCGCCGCGCTGGCGGCGCTGGCGGACGAACCGGGCTACGCGCAAATCAACACCGCCGACGCAGCGCGCCTCGGCATTGAGGACGAAGCGCTGGTGTGGGTGAATTCGCGCAAAGGCCGGATCATTACCCGTGCGCAGGTCAGCGATCGTCCGAACAAAGGGGCGGTCTATATGACCTACCAGTGGTGGATTGGCGCCTGTAACGAACTGGTCACGGAGAACTTAAGCCCGATAACCAAAACGCCGGAGTATAAATACTGCGCCGTACGCGTGGAGCCGATTGTGGATCAGCACGCAGCGGAACAGTACGTCATCGACGAATATAACAAGCTGAAAGCCCGACTGCGCGAAAGCGCAATGGGTTGAAGCCGTTAATTCATCAGTGAATAAAGGGGGTGAGATATTCACTCCCTTTTTATTTCCGATTAACTCATCAAATATATCAATTATTAGTCTGGAAAGCGGCTCGCAGAAATAATGTAATTTTCGCGAAAAAGAATTACATCTTTTCATTTTAATTCAGAGAGATAAGATGTGCGGCGGGTGCTTAAGACTTTCTGTCTTGAGCATTGTTGAGGGACAGAAAGTAGAAAGCCCCGGGAAATTTTCATTTACCCGAGGCTACTCCCTCAACTCCGAACAAGTTGAGAGTAGCCTCTTATTCTTTTTTTGACAAGGAGTAAAAGGCATGACGCCATTAAAAACTGCGTTAGGCATCGTCTTTATTATTTGCCTGACGATAGTGATCTTTACCTTTATTACTCGAGGTAAGTTATGCGAGTTTTCAATAAAGGGTGAACATCAGGAGGTGGCGGCTAAATTAGCCTGTAACGCAGGCTAACCTCTACGGGCGGAACCACTGTTCCGCCCGGCTTGCAGGATGCTGAGGTCTTAATGCACCCATTTTTTTCTTCTGTCGCCGCGATTATACTGCGCGGCGTGTACCCCGATGATAAGAACCCATGAAACATATTTTTCTGTTGTTGTTACTTTTTACATCGCTTGTCCGTGCCGACGAGATTGGCAGCCAGTACAAAGAACAGGCTGAAGCGGGTGACGCCCGTGCCCAGTATTATTTGGCCGATACATACTTTAGCTCCGGTGACAGCAAGCAGGCCGCGCTGTGGGCCGAGAAAGCCGCTAAAGGTGGCGACGTCGACGCCATGGGGCTGCTCTCGCAAATCCTCTTTACCCAGGGAAATTATGCGCAAGCTAAGGCACTGGCGCAGCAGGCAACCATCGCAGGCAGCAAACGCGGCGCGATCATGCTGGCGCGCGTGCTGGTCAACACTCAGGCAGGTAAAACTGACTATCCTCAGGCCATCAAACTGCTGCAAACGGCGGCCGAAGATATCGACAACGACTCTGCGGTAGATGCGCAAATGCTGCTGGGGCTGATTTATGCCAACGGCGTTGAAGTGGCTAAGGACGACGTGCAGGCCGCCTCGTGGTTCAAGCGGAGCTCGGCACTTTCACGCACGGGCTACTCCGAGTACTGGGCAGGGATGTTGTTCAGGCAGGGTGAGAAAGGCTTTATCACGCCCAATAAACAGAAAGCGCTGTACTGGTTGAACCTGAGCTGCACTGAAGGATTTGATACCGGATGCGAAGAGTTTGATGCGCTGAGCGGGGAATAAAATCCCCTCATCCTAACCCTCTCCCCAAAGGGGAGAGGGAAGAAAACGTTACATTACTGGTCAGCCGTCTTATCAAAACGACCCAGCACCTCGCGTTCATACGCCAGCGCTTTTTTACGATCGAATTTGTGTTCCCACTTGGCGATAACCAGCACCGCCAGGGCATTCCCCACCACGTTCAGCGCGGTACGCGCCATGTCGAGGATACGGTCGACACCGGCGATAAACGCCAGACCTTCCAGCGGAATACCGACGCTGCCAAGCGTTGCAAGCAGCACCACGAAGGAGACGCCCGGAACGCCTGCAATACCTTTGGACGTCACCATCAGCGTCAGCACCAGTACGATCTCCTGCCACAGCGACAGGTCAATGCCGTACAGCTGCGCAATAAAGATAGCGGCGATGCTCTGGTACAGCGTCGAACCGTCCAGGTTAAAGGAGTAGCCGGTCGGTACCACGAAGCTGGTAATAGAGGCAGGCGCGCCGTAGGCTTCCATCTTCTCAATGATGCGCGGCAGCACGCTCTCAGAACTTGCCGTGGAGTACGCCAGAATCAGCTCATCTTTCAGGATGCGAATCAGGATCCAGATGCTCAGCCCGCACAGACGCGCCACGACCCCCAGCACCACCAGCGCGAAGAACAGAATGGCGAAGTGCACCAGGAGCACCAGCTTCGCCAGCGGCCACAGGGAGGCAAAACCGAAGTTCGCCACGGTGACCGCGATAAGCGCAAACACCCCTACCGGCGCGTAACGCATCACCATGTGGGTCACTTTAAACATGGTTTCGGAGATAGAGCGGAACACGGTCACCAGCGGCTCACGGTGCGTCGCCGGCAGGGAAGAGAGCCCCAGACCGAACAGCACCGAGAAGAAGATGATAGGCAACATCTCGCCCTTCGCCATCGACGCCACGATGTTGGTCGGCACCAGCGACAGGATAGTGCCCATCAGGCCGTGCGCATGGCTCTGCACGTCAGCGGTCGTGCTTTGGTATTTCGAAATATCCACCGTCGCCAGCTGCGACATATCAATCCCGGAACCCGGCTGGAACACGTTCGCCAGCGTGATACCGAGGATAATCGCAACCGTAGTGATCACTTCGAAATAGATAATGGTTTTCGCACCAATACGGCCTAACTGCTTCGCATCGCCGACGCCCGCAATACCGACCACCAGCGTCGAGATCACAATCGGTACCACAATCATCTTGATCAGATGAATAAAGATATCCCCTGCCGGAGAGAGCAGGTTCGCAATCAGCCATTCGCGGCTGTCGCTATGATAGTGGAGGTAACTGCCCAGCAAGATGCCCAGCACAAGGGCGATTAAGATCTGCCAGGCAAGGCTGACTTTAACGTTTTTCATAGAAACTGACTTCCTCAATGAAGCGCCTTATTCATTCAAACTGCATGAACAGGGAGACATACTGAAAGGGTATGAATTGTGTTGCGTTGGTTTATGGGATTTTTTAACGCGGCGTATGAGTATCATTTGCGCGACCTGTTGCGCAAGCCTTAAAGAACGACGCGTTTCACTCACAAAAGCGACGATGACGGGAGTTTGTTCTAATTCTGATAAATAACCTTTTGTTATAAAAACGCTTTTTTAAACATAAATGTGAATAATCGTCAGCATCAATTATTTTCCTTCAAAGTTTCATTCGCTCATTTTTCATACTCTTCAAACAATGCGTGATCTGTAGCCCAAATAATAAACAAAGCTTGTAAAGCCCCTACAATTAACGTTTTTGCGACATATTATTAACATCTTACAAGGAGAAAAAAAGCCATGAGCCAAATACATAAACACGACATTCCCGCAAATATTGCGGACCGTTGCCTGATCACCCCGGAGCAGTACCACGAGAAATATCAGCAGTCTATCACCGCCCCGGACACCTTCTGGGGTGAGCAGGGCCATATCCTGGACTGGATCAAACCTTATCAGAAGGTGAAGAACACCTCCTTTGCGCCCGGCAATGTCTCCATTAAATGGTATGAAGATGGCACCCTGAACCTGGCGGCGAACTGCCTCGATCGTCACCTCGCCGAGCGCGGGAATGAGACGGCCATCATCTGGGAAGGCGATGACGCCTCGCAAAGCAAACATATTACGTACAAAGAGCTGCACCGCGACGTGTGCCGCTTCGCCAACGTCCTGCTGGAAAAGGGCATTAAAAAAGGCGATGTGGTCGCTATCTATATGCCGATGGTGCCGGAAGCGGCGGTGGCCATGCTGGCCTGCGCGCGTATCGGCGCGATCCACTCGGTGATTTTCGGCGGGTTCTCGCCAGAGGCGGTTGCGGGCCGTATTGTCGATTCCAGTTCAAAACTGGTGATCACCGCCGATGAAGGCGTGCGCGCCGGGCGCGGTATCCCACTGAAGAAAAACGTCGACGAAGCGCTGAAAAACCCGAACGTCAAAACGGTCAGTAACGTCATCGTCCTTAAGCGTACCGGCGGCAAAATCGACTGGAACGAGGGGCGCGACCTGTGGTGGAGCGACCTGATCGAGAACGCGAGCGACCAGCATCAACCGGAAGAGATGAACGCAGAAGATCCGCTGTTCATTCTTTATACCTCCGGCTCCACCGGTAAGCCGAAAGGTGTGCTGCACACCACCGGCGGCTATCTGGTCTATGCGGCCACCACCTTCAAATACGTCTTCGACTACCATCCGGGCGACATCTACTGGTGTACCGCCGACGTGGGCTGGGTTACCGGACACAGCTACCTGCTGTACGGCCCGCTGGCCTGTGGCGCAACAACGCTGATGTTTGAGGGCGTACCAAACTGGCCGACCCCGGCGCGTATGTGTCAGGTGGTCGACAAACACCAGGTCAACATTCTCTACACTGCGCCAACGGCGATCCGCGCATTAATGGCTGAAGGAGATAAAGCCATCGAAGGCACTGACCGCTCTTCATTGCGCATCCTCGGTTCCGTGGGTGAGCCAATCAACCCGGAAGCCTGGGAGTGGTACTGGAAGAAAATCGGCAACGAGAAATGCCCGGTGATGGACACCTGGTGGCAGACCGAAACCGGCGGCTTCATGATCACCCCGATGCCGGGCGCCACGCAGCTGAAGGCCGGTTCCGCAACCCGTCCGTTCTTCGGCGTGCAGCCTGCGCTGGTGGATAACGAAGGCAACCCGCTGGAAGGCGCCACCGAAGGCAACCTGGTGATCACTGACTCCTGGCCTGGTCAGGCGCGTACCCTGTTCGGCGATCACGATCGCTTCGAGCAGACCTACTTCTCGACCTTTAAAAACATGTACTTCAGCGGCGACGGCGCGCGTCGTGACGAAGATGGCTATTACTGGATAACCGGGCGCGTGGACGACGTGCTGAACGTCTCCGGCCACCGTCTGGGCACCGCTGAGATTGAATCGGCGCTGGTGTCGCATCCGAAGATTGCCGAAGCGGCGGTTGTGGGCATTCCACACAACATCAAAGGCCAGGCGATTTACGCCTATGTCACCCTGAACCACGGTGAAGAACCGTCGCCTGAGCTCTACGCTGAGGTGCGCAACTGGGTGCGTAAAGAGATTGGCCCGCTGGCGACGCCGGACGTGTTGCACTGGACCGACTCGCTGCCGAAAACCCGTTCCGGCAAAATTATGCGTCGTATCTTGCGCAAAATCGCGGCTGGAGACACCAGCAACCTCGGCGATACCTCAACGCTCGCGGATCCTGGCGTGGTGGAAAAACTGCTCGAAGAGAAGCAGGCCATCGCGATGCCTTCCTAGTGTTTTCTCCCTCTCCCTGTGGGAGAGGGCTGGGGTGAGGGCATCAGACCGCACCTTCCTCCCCTCACCCTAACCCTCTCCCCAAAGGGGAGAGGGGACTAAAAACAAACCTACCTTACCTTTGGAGACTCTGTGATGAATAACGATATTTGTCAGCAGATAGAGAATAGTGCGCACTACAGGGAGCTCGTCGATAAGCGGCAACGGTTTGCCTTCATCCTTTCCATCATCATGCTGGTTATCTACGTCGGCTTTATTCTGCTGATCGCCTTTGCCCCGCACTGGCTGGGCACCCCGCTGCACGAAGGGACCAGCGTGACGCGCGGTATTCCGATTGGCATTGGCGTGATTGTGATTTCATTCTTGCTGACAGGCGTCTACGTCTGGCGCGCGAACGGTGAATTCGATCGACTTAATAAAGCGGTACTGCAAGAGGTAAAAGCATCATGAAGAGAGTTCTGACGGCGCTCGCCGCCACGCTTCCCTTTGCCGCCCACGCGGCGGATGCCTTTACCGGCGAGGTCCAGCGCCAGCCAACCAACTGGCAGGCCATTGTGATGTTCCTGATTTTCGTCCTGCTGACGCTGTACATCACCTACTGGGCGTCGAAACGCGTGCGCTCCCGTAACGATTACTACACCGCTGGCGGCAACATTACCGGCTTCCAGAACGGGCTGGCAATCGCGGGTGACTTTATGTCCGCCGCCTCGTTCCTCGGGATCTCCGCGCTGGTGTACACCTCCGGCTATGACGGCCTGATCTACTCTCTCGGCTTCCTCGTCGGCTGGCCGATCATCCTGTTCCTGATTGCCGAACGCTTGCGCAACCTGGGACGCTACACCTTCGCTGACGTGGCATCCTATCGCCTGAAGCAGGGGCCGATTCGCACCCTCTCCGCCTGCGGTTCGCTGGTGGTGGTGGCGCTGTACCTGATTGCGCAGATGGTGGGCGCGGGTAAATTGATCGAACTGCTGTTCGGCCTGAACTACCACGTCGCGGTGGTGCTGGTTGGCGTGCTGATGGTGATGTACGTCCTGTTCGGCGGCATGCTGGCAACCACCTGGGTGCAGATCATCAAAGCGGTATTGCTGCTGTTCGGCGCCAGCTTTATGGCCTTTATGGTGATGAAGCACGTCGGGTTCAGCTTCAATAACCTGTTCACCGAAGCGATGGCGGTCCACCCGAAAGGGGAAGCGATCATGAGCCCGGGCGGGCTGGTGAAAGACCCGATATCCGCGCTCTCGCTCGGTCTCGGCCTGATGTTCGGTACTGCGGGCCTGCCGCATATCCTGATGCGTTTCTTCACCGTGAGCGATGCGCGTGAAGCGCGTAAGAGCGTCTTTTACGCCACCGGTTTCATGGGTTACTTCTATATCCTCACCTTTATCATCGGCTTTGGCGCGATCATGCTGGTGGGGGCGAACCCGGCGTTTAAAGACGCGGCGGGCGCGCTGATTGGCGGTAACAACATGGCGGCGGTGCACCTGGCGGACGCGGTGGGCGGTAACCTGTTCCTCGGCTTTATCTCCGCCGTGGCCTTCGCCACCATTCTTGCGGTGGTTGCAGGGCTGACGCTGGCAGGCGCGTCTGCGGTATCGCATGACCTCTACGCCAACGTCTTCCGCAAAGGCGCGAGCGAGCGCGACGAGCTGAAGGTCTCGAAAATCACCGTGCTGGTGCTGGGCGTCGTGGCGATTCTGTTAGGCATTCTGTTTGAGAAGCAGAACATCGCCTTTATGGTGGGGCTGGCCTTCTCGATTGCGGCAAGCTGCAACTTCCCGATCATCCTGCTCTCCATGTACTGGTCGAAGCTGACCACGCGCGGCGCGATGATTGGCGGCTGGCTGGGGCTGCTGACGGCGGTGATCCTGATGATTCTGGGCCCGACCATCTGGGTGCAGATCCTCGGTCACGCAAGCGCTATCTTCCCGTATGAATACCCGGCGCTGTTCTCGATCGCCGTGGCGTTTATCGGCATCTGGTTCTTCTCGGCCACCGACAATTCGCCGGAGGGTAACCTGGAGCGTGAGAAATTCCGCGCCCAGTTTATCCGCTCGCAAACCGGCCTGGGCGTCGAGCAGGGCCGCGCGCATTAAGCCTTTCTCCCCGGTCATTCTGGCCGGGGAGCTTAGAACATCACCCACGCCACCAGCGGCGCAATCAGCACCATCACTACGCCTGAGAGCATCATCACCAGGCTTGCGACAACGCCCTCCTGCTGCCCCAGCTCATACGAACGTGCCGTGCCCGCCCCGTGCGACGCCGCGCCAAACCCCGCGCCTTTCGCCATCCCTTCACGGATCGACAAGCGCAGGAACAACATATCGCCGACCGCCATACCGAACACACCCGTCACGACAACAAACAGCGCCACCAAATCCGGCTGCCCGCCGAGCGGTTTAGCGGCCGCCAGCGCAAACGGCGTGGTTACCGAACGCACCGCCAGGCTGCGCTGAATTTCATCGGGCAGCGTAAACAGCCGCGCCAGCCAGACGGAGCTACACACCGCCACCACCGTGGCGGTGATTACACCCGCGCTGAGCGACATCCAGTGGCGTTTGATAATGGCGAGGTTGTCGTAAACGGGCACGGCAAAAGCGATGGTCGCCGGGCCGAGCAGCCACAGCAGCCAGTGGGATTCGCCAATGTAGTTCTGCCAGGAGATGTGGCCGAAGACCAGCATCAGCACCAGCAGGATCGGCGTGAAGACCAGCGGCATCAGCGGCAGGGCATGAAAGCGGCGATAGAGCCGCTTGTTAGCGAAGTAGATCGCCAGCGTCGCAATCAGGCACAAGACGCTGATCTGAAAGTTAGTCATGTTTATGCCTGCTGATTTCAAAGCGATACACTTTATCCACCACCCAGGCGGTCGCCCCCAGCACCATCAGCGTACTCAGCGCGATAACCGCAAAGATTCGCCAGCCGTCCACCATCAGCAGCTGCGCATAGTTCACCACCGCCACCACCGCCGGAACAAAGAACAGCAGCATCTCCGCCAGCAGCCAGCGCGCCCCGGCGCGCACCCAGTTAAGGGGGATCACGCGGCACAGAATAAGCGTCAGCATCAGCAGCATCCCGACAAGATTGGCGGGCAGCGGCAGATGCAGCCAGCCGACAAGATATTCCGCGAAAACAAACAGTCCCGCGTAGAGCAGTACCTGCACCGGGACCTGGAGTCGTTGCACAACGGCAGGCGTAACACGGCTTAACGCCACGGCCATGGGGGTTTTCCTCAAAAATGAGACGAGGCGCCAGTATAGAGAGCGCACGGTATGGACTGAAATGAATTAAAATCATCAAAGGTATAGTTTCGAGGAATAATCATGGACATAAGAACGCTGCGCTATTTTGTCGAAGTGGTTCGTCAGCAAAGTTTTACCCGCGCAGCGGAGAAGTTGTTTGTTACCCAGCCCACCATCAGCAAGATGCTGAAAAACCTCGAAGATGAACTGAACTGTACCCTGCTGATCCGCGACGGGCGCAAGCTGCTGCTGACCGACACCGGACGCGTGGTGTTCGAACGCGGGCTGGCGATTCTGGCGGAGTTTCGCCAGCTGGAAGCAGAGCTGGGCGATATCAATCATCTGAAGAAAGGTGTCCTTCGCCTCGGCATTCCGCCAATGGTGGGGATGATGATGGCCGGGCCGATCAGCCTGTTTCGCCAGCGTTATCCCGGCGTTGAGCTGAAGATTTCGGAGTTTGGTGGGTTAACCGTCCAGCAGGCCGTCACCAACGGCGAGCTCGACGTGGCAATGACCGCCCTTCCCGTTGAGGAAGAGAGCGGTCTGGCGACGCTTCCGCTCTTTAGCCACCCGCTGTGCGTGCTGGTTCCCCGCTCCGGCGACTGGCTGAAGTTAGACTCGGTGAAACCTGAACTGCTCGGCGAGCACCCTCTGCTGATCTACAACGAAGACTTCGCTCTCAGCCGCCAGCTGATGACGCTGTTTAACCAGCATAACGTCAAGCCGCGCATAGCGGTGCGCAGCGGACAGTGGGATTTCCTGGCGGCGATGGTGCAGGCCGGCGTGGGGATTGCCATTCTGCCGCAGCCGATTTGCGAGCGTCTGGATAAAAACACGCTGCGCTGGATCCCGCTGGAGAGCGATCTGCACTGGCAGCTGGGGATGATCTGGCGTGAAGGGGTGTATTTATCGCAGAGCGCGCAGGCGTGGCTGCAGTGTTGTGAGGGGTTTTGGGTGCGGTCACCCTAACCCCTGGGCTCGATCGGTTCCCTCTCCCCTGTGGGGAGAGGGCTAGGGTGAGGGGCAAAAACAGCGCTACTGATTCTCTATCAGCAGCGCTTCCAGCAGGTCCAGATCGTGCAGCAGCTTTTGCAGCGTTTCGTTGCTGATCTGCCGCGTGGCGCGTAGATGGTACAGCTCGGCGCGCTCTGAGCGCAGCGCCGCCAGGCGGAACCGGCGCTCCAGGTTTTCCTCCTGCAGCGAGCTTTCCACATCGTTACGCCCGTCCGCGCGGCGGCGCAGGTTACCAATCACGCGGGAACTGACCTCCGTCAGCAGCTGATTGTCGATGTTCTCTTCCGCATCCGCGGCCAGACGCTCTTCCATCTTCTGAATCGCGACAATTGCCACTTCGGCGGTGGCTGCCCGGGCAATACGCTCCTCTTTATGCTGCTGGGTCGAATCACCAGCATCAATATGCTGGAGTAAAATCGGCAGCATAATCACGCCGACAAACAGGGAGAACAGAATCACGCCCGCCGCCAGGAAGACCAGCTCGTAGCGCGCCGGGAAGACGTCGCCCGTAGGCAGCAGCAGCGGAATGGAGAGCACACCGGCCAGGGTGATCGCCCCGCGTACGCCCGCAAAAGAGGCGATCAGCAGCTCACGCGTTGTCCACGAGCCGAACTCCATCGGCTTTTTCTTCAGGAAGCGCACGCTGAATCTCTTCATCGTCCACAGCCAGCCGAAACGCACCAGCATCAGCGCCATGTAGATCAGCACGATGTCGGTAAACAGCATCCAGACCTCAACGTTCGGATCGGCTTCGGCCGCCACCAGCGAGGATTCCATAATGCCCGGCAGCTGCAGGCCCAACAGCAGGAACACCATGCCGTTAAAGACAAATTCCAGCATGGCCCAGGTGCTGTTGGCACGCAGACGCATGGCCAGCGGCGCGCGGCGCATTACGCCGGAACGGGTAATGGTCATCCCCGCCGCAACCGCTGCCAGAATGCCCGACACGCCGATATGTTCGGCAATCAGATAAGAGGCAAACGGCAGCAGGAACAGCAGTACGATCTGCGTTGCGGGCTCATCGCCGCCCCAGCGGCTGAGGAAGCGCAATGAGCGGCCGTACAGCCAGCTCACCACGAAGCCTGCGAGAATACCGCCAATCGCCACCTTGAAGAATTCCAGCGTCGCGCCGCCGACGGTAAAGACCATCGTGCCCATCGCAACGGCCACGGCAAACTTCAGGGCAACCAGGCCGGAGGCGTCGTTCATCAGCGCCTCACCCTGTAAAATCCCCATGATTTTCTTCGGAATACGGCCTTCACCCACAATGCCGGACAGCGCCACGGCATCGGTTGGCGACAGCACGGCGGCCAGCGCAAAAGCCGGTATTAATGGAATACCCGGTACCGCCCAGTAGATCAGAAAACCAATCCCGACGACGGTGACCACCACCAGCGCCAGCGCCAGGCCGAAGATCTCTCGCCCGTGCTCAAGGAATTCGCGCGTGGGCGTTTTCCAGCCATCGGCAAACAGCAGTGGCGGGATAAACAGCACGAGGAACAGTTCGGGGTCAAATTCCACGTGAAGGCCAAACGTCGGCCACGCCAGCAGCGCGCCGATGGCAATTTGCATTAATGGCAGGGGGACCTGAAAGGGCAGTACGCGTGTAACCACCCCGGATAGCGAGACCACAAGGGTCATGATGAGTATTGTGAAGAAGATTTCCATGCGTTCCCTGTTTGCTGTGTTGCTTATTTACTCCGGAAGGCGTCGTGCCTTTTATTCTATCTTCCCCAGAGTAACGCAAAAGGCAACAGGATGAGTCCTGAAAATAAAAACGGGCGGCCTGAGCCACCCGTTTTCGCATCAATGGACAACTTAGATTGCCCAGCCGCCCGCGTAGAACGCCACCAGCGCAACGGCGATAATCACGGTGCCAACGTTCAGCTTGCGCCATTCACCGGAAACCAGACGACCAATCACCAGCGACGCGAAGCCAATCATAATGCCGGTCACGATGTTACAGGTCAGGACGATGAAGACCGCGGTGATCAGGCCAGACATGGCGTCCACGAAATCCGCAAAGTCGATTTTCGCCACGTTGCTCAGCATCAGCAGGCCAACGTACATCAGCGCTGGCGCGGTCGCATACGCCGGAACCAGATAGGAGAGCGGAGAGAGGAACAGGATCAGCATGAACAGCACGCCGACGGTGATCGCCGTCAGGCCGGTTTTACCGCCTGCCGCCGTACCCGCTGCGGACTCGATGTACACCGCCGCAGGCGCCGCGCCCACCAGGCCGGAGAAGACGCTGCTCAGGGAGTCAGTGGTCAGCGCTTTGCCGCCGTCAATAATCTGACCGTCTTTATCCAGCAGGTTCGCCTGACCGGCCACCGCACGAATGGTACCGGTCGCGTCAAACACGGCGGTCATGACCAGCGCCAGCACGCTTGGCAGGATCACCGGGTTCAGCGCGCCAACGATATCCAGGCTGCCAATCAGGGAGTTGCCTTTGTCATCGCTTAGCGACGGCATGGCGAAGATACCGGAGAAGTGTACGGTTGGATCGAAAATCAGGCCGACGATGGATACACCGATAATGGTCAGCAGAATGCCGCCCGGGACTTTCAGTTTTTCCAGACCGATAATCACCGCCAGGCCGATCAGCGACATAATCACCGGGAAGCTGGCGAAGTGGCCCAGCGCCACCGGCAGACCGTCCAGCGGGTTCTTGATGACCAGACCGACGCCGTTGGCGGCGATCAGCAACAGGAACAGGCCGATACCGATGCCGGTACCGTGCGCCACGCCCTGCGGCAGGTTGCGCAAAATCCAGCTACGGATGCCGGTCGCCGAAATCACGGTAAACAGCACACCCATCAGGAACACGGCACCCAGCGCAACCGGTACGCTGATGTGCTGACCCAGCACCAGGCTGAACGCGGTAAACGCGGTCAGAGAGATGGCGCAACCAATCGCCAACGGCAGGTTCGCCCACAGGCCCATCACGATGGAGCCCACGCCGGCCACGAGGCAGGTCGCCACAAAGACGGCCGCTGGCGGGAAGCCTGCTTTGCCCAGCATGCCCGGCACAACGATGACGGAATAAACCATCGCCAGAAACGTTGTCAAACCGGCAACAATTTCCTGGCGCACGGTGCTGCCGCGGGCCGAAATTTTAAACATGGCGTCAAGTGAACCGCCAGTACGCGCAGATGGCGTAGACATAGAAAACATCCCCTGAGAGTTTTTTAGGAAGTCCGTAAGCGAGGTGGAGACGCCACTGCCAGCTGAACGTCAAATCCTTGTGTTGCGTTTGTGACGAAAGGGCGTCACAAAAAAAGCAAACGTTTAGCTCCGCGCTTACAAACGGGTGGTCAAATTAAGGCAAACGATTATCTAGCGTAATCCCCGCCCTTTTCAACTGAACTTTCTCGTTTTTCGCTAAAATTCACTTATGACGCTGAAGAAATAAACAGAGGATGCGCAAACGTTATCGTCTATGCGCAATTTGTTTACATTTCAGTCCTCACCGGGAATAGATAACGGTCCACCCTGTTCCAGGGTTCTTTGCCAGCCTGGGGTGTTCTCAACTTTTGCCTTCCATGCCTGAATATGCGGCAGATTAGCGATACCGCCGCGCGCCAGCAGCGCAAAGATCGGAAAGCTCATCTGGATATCGGCCATGCTGAGCGAATCCCCGGCAAACCAGCTGTTTTCGGCAAGATGTGACTCAATAAAGCGCGCATGGGTCTCCAGCTGACGGTTGAGATACGCTTTCTGCACCCCTTGCCCCAGCGCTTTGCCCAGGGTTCTGATACCAAACGGCACCGGCGGCTTGCCGAGGCTGTTGAAGACCAGCTTCATTAACAGCAGCGGCATCAGCGATCCTTCGGCGTAATGCAGCCAGAAGCGGTATTGCACCTTATGCGCGGGATCCAAAGGCTTAAGCCGAGACTCGGGATCGTACGTTTCCTGCAGATATTCCAGAATGGCGCCAGACTCCGCAAGAATCAGTCCGTTATCTTCGATGACCGGCGATTTGCCCAACGGATGCACCTTTTTAAGAGCCTCCGGCGCCAGCATGTTCTTTTCGCGCTGGTAGTGGACAATCTCATAAGGCAGGCCGAGTTCTTCCAGCGCCCAGATCGCGCGGTGCGAGCGCGACTGGTTAAGGTGGTGTACCGTGAGCATGGCTTTCTCCTGTTATTCATACTTTTTAACTATAGAAAATTGAACAACACCGCGAAAAAAATTCGTCTAAAAAACGGTCGGTGAGGCTGGCGAAAAAACGGGTCTTGCATAGAATTAAAGTGTCAGCACAATCCGGAACCTCCCCAACCAGCTCGACACTGAGGGGTGCTGATGTCGGGGGAAACCCTCCCGTGAACCAGCGGGATAGAGTGAAAGACAAAGACCGGGAAAAACTAAAGCGCCCTTATGTGGCGCTTTAGTTCTTTATTATGCTTTTTGCCGGCCGCACAAACTCAATCCTCTTCCAGCAGCCGCGCCCCCGTCCCCTGCTCGCCCAGCCTGTCGCCAGGGTTACGCAACGGACAATCGCTACGCGACAGGCAGCCGCAGCCGATACAACCGTCCAGCTCATCACGCAGGACGACCAGCGTATGAATACGCCGGTCCAGCTCTTCACGCCACTGGGACGACAGCTCTTTCCACTCTTTCGGGCTCAGCGTATGCCCTTCAGGCAGCACGCCAAACGCCTCGCCGATGGTGGCCAGGGGGATTCCGATTCGTTGCGCAATTTTGATAATCGCCACGTAGCGGAGCACGTCTCGGGTATAGCGGCGCTGGTTGCCGCCGTTGCGGATGCTTTTAATTAACCCTTTGCTTTCATAGAAGTGGAGCGCCGATACCGCAACGCCGCTTCGCTTCGCCACTTCGCCGGGGGTTAAAAGCGCTTTAATTCGCGGCAATCTCTTTTCCATAAAACCTCTTTACCTCAAGTTAACTTGAGGAATTATACTCGCCCGCAGAGAAAACGACGAATTAACCGAGATAGTTGTATCTACAGAGGGGCAACCTTATGTCGCATCAGCAGATTATTCAGACGCTTATTGAATGGATTGATGAACATATCGACCAACCGTTGAACATTGATGTGGTCGCTAAAAAGTCGGGCTATTCGAAATGGTATTTACAGAGAATGTTCCGCACGGTCATGCATCAGACGCTGGGCGAGTACATTCGCCAGCGCAGACTGCTGCTGGCGGCGCAGGCGCTACGCTCCACGCAGCGGCCCATTTTTGATATCGCGATGGACCTTGGCTATGTGTCGCAACAAACCTTTTCCCGCGTGTTTCGCCGCGAGTTTGACCGCACGCCGAGCGACTATCGCCACCAGTTGAATTAATCACCCTCAGTGCAAAGGCTGCTGCTGCCAGGTCATAAATTCCTGGGGCGGCATCGCTTTCGCGAAGTGCCATCCCTGACAAAACTGGACGCCGCGCTTCAACAGCCAGCTCACCTGCTCTGCCGTTTCTACCCCTTCCGCAATGGTTTTCAGCCGCAGGCTTTGCGCCATCTCGATAATATGCTCGGCGATCAGGTGGCTGGTACTGTTGGTCGTTAAGGTATCGATAAACGATTTATCGATTTTCAGAATATCCACGTTCAGCGAGTAGAGGTTGTGCAGGTTCGAGTAGCCGGTACCGAAATCATCGATCGCGACTTCGTAACCCGCCTGACGGAAAGCCTGAATCACCGGCGTGGTTTTTGGCACATCGATAAAACCGCGCTCCGTCACTTCTATTTTGATTTGCTGCGCACGGACGGCGTAGTGGCGGGCCTTGTCGGAAATCATGGCGATCAGCCGCGAGGAGTGGAAGTCCGTGGCCGACAGGTTAATCGAAATATAGAGATGCGGATGCTCGGCCAGGAAATGGCCCAGATCGTTGAACACCTCCTCAACGACATAGTCCGTAATCCGCTCGCTCATTCCCTCACTTTCCGCCAGCGGGATAAACTCAGCCGGGCTCATCACCTGCCCGTTAAAGCCAGGCCAGCGTAACAGCGCCTCCGCGCCCACACACTGGTTATTCTTAATATCAATAATCGGCTGATAGTGGACGCAAAGCTGTCGTTTGTTCAGCGCGCGGTGCAGTAAGCGCCCCGGCGAATTAAGCTCACGATGGGTACGGGACCATACCAGCAAAATAATAATGCTGCAGATCATGCCCAGCGGCAGCGTCAACGTCGCCTGGTGATAAAGCGTTTCATAAAAGCGTTTATTCGATGTCGACACAATGGCCGCAATCGGTCTTTTGGGAGATGTTACGATCGTATAAAAGCGGTTATCTTTTTGAAATACCGATTCCTTATCCCGAATCATCGAATTTAATAAAGAAACATTGGCTTTCTGGCTGACGGAAAAGAAAGCATTGGTTACCGTGTCGTACACACCCCAGGAGAGAGAATGATCCGCGGACATGACTTCGCTGTATGAAAGCGGATTGACGACAACCACATAATTTCCGCGCTGCATATATGTCATTTTATAGCCAGTATAAAATGGGGTGTCGCGATAATAATAGATAGCGACGTCAGGTTTACGCGTGTAATTAGCGACAGGAATGGCGTAGGGGTGATCCGGTGTAAAAACGGTCGAACAAAGAAAATTCTGACCTTCAGCGTAAATTAAATCGGCGACAAACAGGCGGCCACGAACAACGTTCAGCATATATTGACGGTGTCCCGGCGTGCAAAGCTCGCCCTGATATTTTACCGCCTCGTCCCTGGCCAGCTCAACCTGTTGAATAACCAGCTCTGTTTTGTCTAAAGCCAGTTCAGCAAATGTGCGTAGCTGGGCGCTTGTTTCAGAAACGGCTCGTAGCTGGGCAAACCATAGCGCAAGCATCACCGGCAGCATAACTACCATGATGATCCCTACCACCCTGAGCATTTTGCGCCGCGCGCTACGATTCATTTCCCGCCCTATATCCCTGCATGTTGTACGCCTGTAGTAATGAAGGCCGGATGCTTTGTTAAACAGGTGATTACGTTGCATGAATCATGCGAAGTTAGCAACTGACTTTTAGTATTAAAAATCTTAAATTTCGTTATGCCGATAATATTTTCCCGTAAGTTAAACTGTAAGTATTCGTTCCGTTTCAATTAAGGAAAATAATTATCCAGCCCGTTAGGGCTGACGGGAAGATAACACAACAGACGATCGTTGATTAAGCCAAACGTCTGACAGCATGAAAAAAGCACAACTTCATCGGGACGTTTTATGCTATTTGCTCGGAGGCATTGTGTTCGTTGATTTATAAATAGTCAGCCTTCACCACAATATTTTCAGGATTGGGTGAGAATAACGTCCCTCTTATAAAAACCGAATTTGCGGTATCACCACCTGCCCGATGTGCGTTTCCGGCACGCTGTGTGCCCACCTCCTCGAGCGCCGAAGGCCGAACCAACCCGCGCAATCGCCTTTTCTGAAGAATAAAATCCTCTTTTTTGATCGCTCAGACACTGGCGAATAAATCAACAAATGTGATATAGTTCACACATATTTTGTAACGAGAAACACCGTTTCATTCAGTTCGTCTGTTTTGTAGAGGATGGGTTTTATGGCAACCATTACTACCAGCATGGTTCTCCTGCGCTGGCCTTTGTTGAGTGCGGTACTGATGTTTTTAGCCAGCACGCTGAATATTCAGTTTCGTAAATCTGACTATGCGGGTCTTGCTGTCATCAGCACCCTGCTGGGGCTGGGTGCAGCCTGCTGGTTTGCAACGGGTCTGCTTGGCATCACCCTGCTGGATATCGCCGCCGTCTGGGAAAATATTAAAGTGGTGATGGTTGAGGCGATGAGCCACACGCCGCCAGACTGGCCGATGGTGATTACCTGATCCCTGACGGAATAAAAAAACCCAGACGATAGTCTGGGTTTTTTGTTTTCAGCACGCGGAAATCAGAACGGAATGTCGTCGTCGAAATCCATTGGCGGTTCGTTAGACGGCGCCGGAGCAGACTGCTGCTGCGGACGAGACTGCGCGCCGCCGCTGAACTGGTTGCCGCCCTGCGGCTGCTGAGGCTGACCCCAACCGCCCTGCTGCTGGCTCTGACCGCCGCCAGCCGGTGCGCCACCGCCCTGACGGCCACCCAGCATCTGCATGGTACCGCCCACGTTGACCACGACTTCCGTGGTGTACTTCTCAGCACCGGACTGATCGGTCCATTTGCGGGTACGCAGCTGGCCTTCGATATAGACCTGAGAACCTTTACGCAGATACTCACCGGCCACTTCGGCCAGTTTGCCAAACAGCACAACGCGGTGCCATTCGGTCTGCTCTTTCATCTCACCGGTCGCTTTATCACGCCAGGATTCGGAAGTAGCCAGCGTAATGTTGGCAACTGCGCCACCACTCGGCATGTAGCGTACTTCCGGGTCCTGGCCCAGATTACCGACGAGAATCACCTTGTTTACGCCTCTGCTGGCCATGTTCGTGTCTCCTGAATACGTTTCTTAATAGTGTAAACGCGCGAGTGTACCATTTCCATGCTGCACTTTGATAGTTGCGTAGCACGTTCCAGAGTTCTCTCGCAACTCCACATTGTGACACAGCCAATCAGAAAATGCATTCCAATACTGTATATTCAAACAGGTCAAATTGTGTCATAATTAGCCGTTTCTGACAGCCGTTTGTCCTTCAAACAAATCAGGCAATCCGTGTTCCAACCGGGAAAGGTGAATGGATAAGATCGAAGTTCGGGGCGCCCGCACCCACAATCTCAAGAATATCAACCTCATAATCCCTCGCGACAAACTCATTGTCGTGACCGGACTTTCGGGGTCTGGCAAATCCTCACTGGCTTTCGACACTTTGTATGCCGAAGGACAGCGTCGTTACGTTGAATCGCTCTCTGCGTACGCGCGTCAGTTCCTGTCGCTGATGGAAAAACCGGATGTCGACCACATTGAAGGGTTGTCTCCTGCTATCTCTATTGAGCAGAAGTCCACCTCGCATAACCCGCGTTCAACGGTCGGTACCATTACCGAAATTCATGACTACCTGCGTCTGCTGTATGCCCGCGTGGGCGAGCCGCGCTGCCCGGACCACGACGTCCCGCTGGCGGCCCAGACCGTCAGCCAGATGGTGGATAACGTGCTGTCGCAGCCGGAAGGCAAACGCCTGATGCTGCTGGCGCCGATCATTAAAGAGCGAAAAGGCGAACACACCAAAACGCTGGAAAACCTGGCAAGCCAGGGCTATATCCGTGCCCGTATCGACGGCGAGGTGTGCGACCTGTCCGATCCGCCAAAGCTGGAGCTGCAGAAGAAGCACACCATCGAAGTGGTGATTGACCGCTTTAAGGTGCGCGACGATCTCGCCACGCGCCTGGCGGAATCCTTTGAAACGGCGCTGGAACTCTCTGGCGGCACGGCCGTGGTCTCCGACATGGACGACCCAAAAGCGGAAGAGCTGCTCTTCTCCGCCAACTTCGCCTGCCCGATTTGCGGCTACAGCATGCGCGAGCTGGAACCGCGCCTGTTCTCATTCAACAACCCGGCGGGCGCATGCCCGACCTGTGACGGCCTGGGCGTCCAGCAGTATTTCGACCCGGACCGCGTGATTCAGAACCCGGAACTGTCGCTGGCGGGCGGCGCCATTCGCGGCTGGGACAAGCGTAACTTCTACTACTTCCAGATGCTGAAATCGCTGGCAGAGCACTATAAGTTCGACGTCGAAGCCCCGTGGGCGAGCCTGACCCCGAACGTGCACAAAGTGATCCTGTTCGGTTCCGGCAAAGAGAACATCGAGTTCAAGTATATGAACGATCGCGGCGATACCTCCGTGCGTCGCCACCCGTTCGAAGGGGTGCTGCACAACATGGAGCGCCGCTACAAAGAGACCGAATCCAGCGCGGTGCGCGAGGAGCTGGCAAAGTTCATCAGCAACCGCTCCTGCGCCACCTGTGAGGGCACGCGTCTGCGTCGCGAAGCGCGCCACGTGTTTGTGGAAAACACCGCGCTGCCGACCATCTCAGACATGAGCATCGGCCATGCGATGGACTTCTTCAACAACCTGAAGCTCTCCGGCCAGCGCGCGAAAATTGCCGAAAAAGTGCTGAAAGAGATCGGCGATCGCCTGAAGTTCCTGGTGAACGTCGGCCTGAACTACCTGACGCTTTCCCGCTCGGCAGAAACGCTCTCCGGCGGTGAAGCCCAGCGTATCCGTCTGGCCAGCCAGATTGGCGCGGGCTTAGTCGGCGTGATGTACGTGCTGGATGAGCCGTCCATCGGCCTGCACCAGCGCGACAACGAGCGCCTGCTCGGGACGCTGGTTCACCTGCGCAACCTCGGCAACACGGTAATTGTGGTCGAGCACGATGAAGATGCGATCCGCGCGGCTGACCACGTCATCGACATTGGCCCAGGCGCTGGCGTGCACGGCGGTCAGGTAGTCGCGGAAGGGACGCTGAAGGACATTATGGCGGTACCCGAATCGCTGACCGGCCAGTTCATGAGCGGCAAGCGCAAGATTGAAGTGCCGAAACAGCGCGTAGCGGCAGATCCGGAAAAAGTGCTGAAGCTGACCGGCGCGCGCGGCAACAACCTGAAAGACGTCACCCTGACGCTGCCGGTTGGCCTGTTTACCTGTATCACCGGCGTGTCCGGTTCCGGTAAATCGACGCTGATCAACGATACGCTGTTCCCGATTGCGCAGACGGCGCTGAACGGCGCGACGCTGGCCGAGCCTGCACCGTACCGCGATATCCAGGGTCTGGAGCATTTCGATAAAGTTATCGACATTGACCAGAGCCCGATTGGCCGTACCCCGCGCTCTAACCCAGCAACCTATACCGGCGTCTTCACGCCCGTACGTGAACTCTTTGCCGGTGTGCCGGAAGCGCGTTCACGCGGCTATACGCCAGGACGCTTCAGCTTTAACGTGCGCGGTGGCCGCTGCGAAGCGTGCCAGGGCGACGGCGTGATCAAGGTTGAGATGCACTTCCTGCCGGATATCTACGTGCCGTGCGATCAGTGCAAAGGCAAACGCTATAACCGCGAAACGCTGGAGATTAAGTACAAAGGCAAGACCATCCACGAAGTGCTGGACATGACCATAGAAGAGGCGCGCGAGTTCTTTGACGCCGTCCCTGCGCTGGCGCGTAAGCTGCAGACGCTGATGGACGTAGGCCTGACCTACATTCGTCTGGGACAGTCCGCAACCACGCTGTCCGGCGGTGAAGCGCAGCGCGTGAAGCTGGCGCGTGAGCTGTCAAAACGCGGCACAGGTCAGACGCTCTACATTCTGGACGAGCCGACTACGGGCCTGCACTTTGCCGACATCCAGCAGCTGCTCGAGGTTCTGCATCAGCTGCGCGATCAGGGCAACACTATCGTGGTCATCGAACATAACCTGGACGTGATTAAAACCGCGGACTGGATTGTCGATCTCGGCCCGGAAGGCGGCAGCGGCGGCGGTGAAATTCTCGTCTCCGGTACGCCAGAGACCGTTGCAGAGTGCGAAGCCTCGCACACCGCGCGCTTCCTTAAACCGTTGCTGTAATTGTCACACGGAGAGTTGCTGTCGGGTGGTTTCCGGCAGCAGCTCAACCGCCTGCTGATAGGACGCATCCACCAGGTAGTAGATCTGTGAGCCTGGAATCGATCCATCCAGATAGACGGTGCTCCAGTGCGCCTTATTAAGGTGCTTGCTCGGCCTCACGTCATCATGCTGTTGACGTAGCAAATCCGCCAGTTCAGGGCTGGTTTTCAGCGACGCCGCCGGACGGCCTTCCACCTCTTTCACCATCGCAAACAGGACATCTCCCACTTTAATCTGCGTGGCTTTCCAGTCGCTATGAACGCTCTGCTCCGCGCCGGGCTTGCTCATGCAGTACTGAAGTATCTCCGAAATTGTCATCTTTATTCCCCTTGTAGCGTGGCGATAATTTTACGCGAACCACCGTGAATGCGATGCTCTCCCAGCCAGATCCCCTGCCACGTTCCCAACAGCAACCGCCCGTTGTGAACCGGCAGCATCAACGATACGCCCAGCAGGGAGGATTTAATATGCGAAGGCATATCGTCCGCCCCCTCATAGTCATGCTCGTAAGGCGCGTTGTCCGGGACGCTCTTCAGAAAATGGTGCTCCATGTCGGACCGGACGGTGGGATCGCAATTTTCATTAAGCGTGAGAGAGGCGGACGTGTGCTGAAGCAGCAGATGCAGCAAACCCGTTTTCACCCGCGACAGGTCGCGGAGTTGACCGATGACTTCATCCGTCACCAGGTGAAATCCGCGTGGTTTAGCGCTTAAGGTCAGGGTCTGTTGATACCACATGTGCTGCTCCGTGATGAAAGATGAATCTTTCTAAGTGTGCAGCAAGAAGACGAAAGGTAAAACCCGCAGCAGCGAGATTTGATTAAAAAAGAGACAAACCCGCTGCCATGTACTTAATACTCCGAGTTGACGATCACCTCTTCGCCAAACTTTCCGGCCATCGGCAGCGGTCGATACGTGGAGTTAGAGGCACGCAACACCCTGATCCCTCTGGCTCCCACGTCATGCGCGGCGGTGATGTCGTTATCCGAATCGCCGTAGAATACTTTGATATTTTTCTTTTCCAGCCACTGGGTTTTGGTGTTTTGCCCTTCTTTGTCACCGGCAAAAATGACCGGATTCATGCTGGTTGCCGGGATCTGGAAATCATCCTGCAGCGTTTTAGAGACGGTTTCGGTTTTGGTCTGACTGCGGCCGGTAACAAAGTAGATGCTGTCACCACGCTTCACGTGCATGGCAATAAGCGCACGGGCTACCTCTTTCGGGATGCTGAATTCGTCCCAACCGTTATTCATTTTTTCCCAGAATTCCGGGTTCTTAAGATACGCTTCGCTGTCGGGTGAATACGTTTTCTTCCCGCGCCAGAAGCCGGGGCTTGAGAACAGCACTGTATCGTCAATGTCAAAACCCACGGCCATTGGCGGGCGGCCGATCAGGCTGTTTTCAATTTGGGCCACGGAAACCCAGTGAATGGGTGCCTGCTCGGCGAGAATGGCGGCGGTGGTGCCGGTGTAAAGCGGCGTCGGGGCAGAAGCTCGCGCGACGACGGCGCTATTAAGCGAGAACAATAAGCAGGCGGCGCTGAGCGCCAATGTGATCTTGCGCATATTTTCCCCTGAATATTCAGTTTGTTATCGTTTTAATTTGAGTAGATGGTCAAAAAACTATCCGACCATAACCCCAGCGGGAGGTGAAGGGAAGGAGTTTTTGCTTATGAAGCTGAATAAAAAGAAGATGATCACAAAGCGTCGGGCAAGGTTTCTGTGCGGTCAGATGCCCTCACCCCAGCCCTCTCCCATAGGGAGAGGGAGAACACCCAGCCCGTAGGCCCGGTAAGCGAAGCGCCACCGGGCAAGGTTTTGTGCGGCCAGATGCCCTCACCCCGCCCCTCTTCTACAGGGAGAGGGGGAAGCGAATAGTAAGTACTTACATTACAGCAGCAAAGGCCTGCGCCACGCGATGAACGTTGCTGGCATTCAGTCCCGCCACGCACATACGGCCGCTGGCGATCAGGTAAACGCCGAACTCTTCGCGCAGGCGATCGACCTGCGCCGCGCTCAGTCCGGTATAGCTGAACATCCCGCGCTGCTTGAGCAGATAGTCGAAGTTATGTCCCGGCACGGCCTCTTTCAGCACGTTAACCAGCTCCTGACGCATGGACAGGATGCGCTTACGCATCGCTTCCACTTCGGCAAGCCAGGACGCTTTCAGCTGTTCGTCGCCGAGAACCGTCGCCACCACCTGCGCACCAAAGTTTGGCGGGCTGGAGTAAATACGGCGCACCGTCGCCTTCAGCTGGCCGAGCACGCGACCCGCCGCTTCGGCGTCTTCACAGACCACGGACAGACCGCCAACGCGTTCACCGTACAGGGAGAAGATTTTAGAGAAGGAGTTACTTACCAGCGCTGGCAGACCTGCGCTGGCCACGGCGCGGATGGCGTAAGCATCTTCTTCCATGCCCGCGCCAAAGCCCTGGTAGGCAATGTCGAGGAACGGAATCAGGTCGCGGGCCTTCAGTACCTCAATCACCGCATCCCACTGGGCGTTGGTGAGATCCGCCCCGGTCGGGTTATGGCAGCATGGATGCAGCAGCACAATGCTGCGCGCCGGCAGGGTGTTCAGTTTTTCCAGCAGTGCTTCGACGCGCACGCCGTTCGTTTCGCTGTCGAACCACGGATAGGTCGCCACGCTGAAACCTGCGCCCTCGAAGATCGCAACGTGGTTTTCCCACGTCGGGTCACTGACCCACACGCCTGAATCCGGGAAGTATTTTTTCAGGAAGTCTGCACCCACTTTCAGCGCACCCGAGCCGCCCAGCGTCTGGATGGTCGCCACGCGTTTTTGCGCGAGCACCGCGTGATCGGCACCGAATAACAGCGGAGCGATGGTGTTGCGGTAGGCGTTTAACCCTTCCATCGGCAGATAAAGAGAAGCACCGTGTGGAACAGCGTTCAGACGCGCTTCGGCTTCGGCAACGGCTTTTAACTGAGGAATGATACCATCCTCGTTGTAATACAGACCGATGCTGAGGTTCACTTTGTCGCTGCGAGGATCTTCTTTGAAACGCTCCATTAAGGAGAGGATAGGGTCGCCGGCATAGGCGTCAACTTTCTGAAACACGCGATGGTTCTCCGGAATTCGATGAGGCAGGGATTTCAACAATAAACCGGAATATCACTCAACACCACCCCTTAAGATTATCCTGCGATCGGCATAGGTTTTTTGCGTCCTCTCGCCATGACATTTACCCAATATTTTCCCCTTCTCGCTTTCCGTAATGTGGCTCCTGCGCAACCGCGCATTCACTGATTCAAGGAGTTCACATCATGGATTCACAATTTATTGGTTCAGTTATTAACGCCCTGCCGCTGGAACATATGATCGGCGGTCCGCTGCAGGCGATGATCAAAGCACAGGTCCAGGCGAGCAAGTCCTATACCGACTTCCTGCTCTCCGTCTGTATTAAAGACGGCAAAGCTGTCGCGATCGAGTTCGATTACGACGAAACCGTGGTAGACGAACAGGGGGTCAATAAAGGCAGCGTGACCCGCAAGATGAGTATTCCGCTCCTGGCGGCGGTCACCCACCCTATCATCTGCATCGAGGACGGCACCATCGACTTTGAACTGGAAGTGAGCCAGAGCGAAGCCAGTTCCAGCAGCACCGAAGCGGAGGCTTCCGTGGAAGCGTCCATCGGCTGGGGCGTTTTCAAAGCGAAAATGACCGGCAAGGTCTCCCATAAATCGGAGCAGACCCGTTCGACCGATACACGCGCGAAATATTCCATTCATACCCAGATTAAACGCCAGGAGCCACCTGAAGCTCTGCAGCGCGTGATTGATTACCTGACCAACGCCAAAACCAAGCCTGTCGCCGCGCAATAATCTTCCACGCCGCGACATACGTGCGATTCCGTAACGCAGGGGCTACTCGGGTAGCCCTTTTTCCAGGAGCGAAATATGTCTTTTAAAAAATGGCTGCGCGGCGGCAAGGATGAGGAGCCGGAAAATAAGACGGGCAAAGAGGATGAAGGTACGCCGCCGGTACAGGAAAACACGTCTCCATCGCCTCCAGCCGATATTCCCGGCGTGCCGATCTCGCTTGAAGATATCACGCGCGGGATGCAGTACGCGGCCACTGCGGCCAACGAACTGATTGCTCAGCAGTATATGAAAGCGCTGGCTCCCTTTTTCGAACCCGCAGAAGACGGTTCGTTGGTACCGCGCACGGTACAGCTGGCGCTGGATGAAAAGCACTACTTTGACCTGCCCTTAGTCGCGCTTTCGACACCGCGCGGGCTGATGCTGGAAAAGATGAAGGTCAACCTGACGATCCGCACGGAAGGCATGCAGGCGCCTTCCCGCCAGTCCGGTGAAAACGAATTTGGCCGCTTTCACGTCAGCCTTTCGCCTTCCAGCGATAACAAAGGCGGGCGTGACAGCCGCCACGTCGATGTAGAGATGCAATTTACCGCACTTGAGCCACCGGAAAGCGTCATGCGTTTGATTGACGAATACACCAACAAGGTGATTCCCCGCCCGAAAGCAGAGGAGACTCCGTAATGCAAAAACAACCAGAACGTACAGGTGACAAGGGTATTCAGCTGATTTGCCAGTTTGAAGGGCTGAAGCTGGAGCGTTATCGCGATGCCGTAGGTTTGTGGACCATCGGCTACGGCCATTTGATCCTCAAAGAGGAGATGGAAAAGCTCACCAAAATTACCACCGGTGAAGCCAAAGATCTGCTGCGCAAAGATCTGAAACGCACCGAAGACGGCGTGAAAAAACTGATGAACAGCGTTTCAACACAGAACCAATTCGACGCGCTGGTTTCGTTCGCCTTCAACCTTGGCGTGGGCAATTTAAAGAAATCCACGCTGCTCAAAAAATTCAACGCAGGCGATATCCAGGGCGCCGCACTGCAGTTCAAAAGCTGGAATAAGGCAGGCGGTAAGGTTTTGACCGGGCTTACCCGACGCCGCGAGGCGGAAATGAAGCTATTTCTTAGTTAATTCAACAGGAAAATTACAATGAAACCACTATCCATAGTGAAAATGGCCGTACTGTCTGTTTCGTTATTCAACGTGTTACAGGCAACCGCTGCCATGCCAACCTGCGAAGAGGAAATAAAGGAAGCCAACGCCTTTTTATCTTCTCAGGGTATGGTGCCCGTCAATAACGTGACCGATCTGGCGACAACGCTTCGTCATATAAAAAATTTTGGGCGCCTGCCCGATCGCTATATCACCTCGGAGGAGGCTAAACGCCTCGGCTGGTCGGGAAGTGAAAGCGAATCGCTTTGGGGAGTGAAACTCACCCATCAAAAATGGATCGGTGGCGATAAATACAGCCATCGCGCTCTTCCTGCCAGTCAGCCCTGGCTTAGCGCGGATGTCGATGTCGTGAAGGGGTATCGCTCTCCCAAGCGTCTGATTTACAGCCTGTCAGGTCAGCAGCGCTTTATTACGACCGATAAGTATCAGCATATTGTTGAGCTGGATCCCTGCCAATAATAAGCGCCCGTTACGATAATAAATCCCCTTTTCCGAGGGGATTTATCCTTGCAGAGGATGAACATATGTCTGACATCTATCTCCCGACCCTCATCAGTGAAGCCTTGCTGGCTTTTTCAGGTTTATTCGGCGGCGTCAGTATCTCGTTTTTCTGGCAACCGCAGCGATTGCACCAGCACAGCCGATTTATGGCAGGCATTATTTTTGGTGGAATCAGCATGGGCGCGGCCGTCGCATTAGGTGGATTAGCAGCCCGCTGGTTAAAGATAGATCTTAATCAGGCCGATATCACGCTTGGTTTAGGGTATATCCTCGGGGCAATGAGTAATGGCCTGATCGTCTGGCTGGCAAACTTTTTTCGCCGGCATGAACAACGCGATATTTTTGATGTTGCAAGCGTCATCAAAAGTAAAGTCAGACATGAATCACTTTCTCCGTCTGATTTAACCCACAACAAACCCGATGGAGAATAAATGCTTAACATAATGAATGGCTGGGTGCTTCCCTTTATTATCTTCGTCGACCTGATAACATCGCTGCTGATTTTGTTTGCCGCCTTTAGCCGAAGAGTCCATGCCCTGCCGGTAATGTGTAAAATTGGCTTAGCCGCCCTCGCCTTTGGTTTTTTTGGTGAGAGCAGCTTAAACATGAAATTTATTCTTACCGGTGCTGATATACTGAGTGACAGCTTTCCATTCTGGCTATTGCAGGACTTCGGAACGCTGGTGGTGGTAGTATATTATTTTAAATCTCAATACCGTTAAAAAACAAAGCGCAACAGAGGTCTGTCTGTTGCGCTTTTCTTTTAACGCATTTTGACTGCAGCCCTTCGCTTTGCTGAAAATCGGCTAATTAGACATATATTTAAAATAGAGCATTGCGGCCTGTGTCCGATTGTTGACCTGTAATCGGTGAAAGATGGATTCAAGATGTACTTTGACCGTACCTGCACTGATATTCAATTGCCGGCTGATCTGTTTATTTGTTCCTCCATTCGCCAGCAGCTTAAGAACTTCCTTCTGCCGACGACTCAGGGAGTAGATCGGCAAACCACCAGTGGGTTGTTCTCGCTGGACCACGGCTTGCTCCGGAAAACAGACCACCCCCGAGAAGACCATGCAAAGTATCTGGCTGATTTTCTCGGCGGGGAGATCCTTGGTAAAAATGCCCTTAATGCTTTGGCGGATGTAGAAGTTGAATATCTTATCCGTCGTTTTTCGTAACATCACCACGATCGGTAGCTCAGGCCAGTTTGTCATCAAATTAGTGATAAAATCACGGCACTTCATTTCACCATCCAGCAAAATAATGCTGACTGGCATAGAGGTTAAAATTGCGTGTGCATCTTCAAAATTGTTCGCTGCAAAAACAGTGCATTCCGGCATTACGCGTTCCAGCTCTGTTTTCATACCGTGAATGAAGATCGGTAACTCATCGATCATTAATATATTCATCGTAGCATAACCCCGTGTGAAATGTATTTTCTTAGATTATTCAACCAACTTATTCCGAAATTAAGTATGCGTGCTATTACAAAACTGTAAAAACAGCATTCGGCATAAGGCAAACGTCATATACCCAAAGCAAAAAGTTAAGCAGTACTACACATTAAACATAGCCATGTTTAATTAAGAACTACCTTATCATTATCAAAAATAGCCTGGGCTTAATAGCATATTCCCCGAAAAATTGCTGGCACATATTATTTAACTGCACGCGTGCCATCCACCTACATATTAATATTTCAATGAGGTCATTTATGACAATACTAACAGTGTATTTCTGTGGTACTGGATCTAATAAATTTGATGAGTCTCATGCTAATTACTGGAACGGCGAGCTCATCTCTTCTCTGGCAGCCAATAACAAGGGTAAAGAGTTCGCCGAATGGGTCATTCTTGATGGCCCGGGGAGCGGCAATCTACAAAGCGATGAGCTTTGGGTCAAAAGCGGAGAATATTCTCAGCTTCGCGCCCAGCTTCTGGGCAGCGGCTGGAATGAGAATGTTCAGCATGCGATTAATATTATCAAAGGCCACGTTGACTGGCAGCGTGAGAAGCTCACAAAAGAAAACTATGAGCAGCTTAAAAAGGCGGGCGTGCCGATTCAGGACGTTGAGGTTACCGGTTCCTTTTGGTGGCGCAAATATGACTATGGCGATCGTAAAGTGACACAGCAGGCGCTGCAGCAGCAAATCATCAAAACCTTCCGCCAGGGTCAGATCCTACCCACTCAGGTGAACCTTGTTGGGTGGAGCCGGGGCGGAATTAGCTGTCATATGCTTGCCAATGCAATGCTTGCCGATCCCCTTTTAACGACGATTCCGGTGAATATTTTTGCGGTCGATCCCGTTCCGGGTATGGGTAATTTCCAGGCGGACAAAGTCACTCTGGGCAGCAACGTTAAGGAGTATGTGGCTTTCTATGCCAGACATGAGCGATCAAAAGGTTTCTCGTGCGTCATTCCACAGACCGATAGCGCGACAAAAGTACATATTTATCCCATGTCTGGTCGCCACGCTACGCTGGTGGGGAATGCTTCGGCCAATGGGAATAGCGGGGAAAAAGTGGTCCATGAGCCCGGCACGATCGTGCGTCATTTTGCAGAAGTTTGCCTGCAAAGATGGGGCGTCACGCTGGATAAAAAGCTCAATCTGGATGGAGTGCAGCTGCTGGAATTGCACCAGTCCATTCAGCGTAACGCTCCGCTATTCGCCGAGATGCAGAAAAAGGTGTACACCATTTCGGAAAACGATGGGGGGGAGCGCTATGTCTCGCTGGGCAGCACCGGAAAACGGTTCTCGTCCATCCAGGGTTCGCGCTTCAGTCCGGAGTCAGGGCTCGCGTCGGATTATTTGACTAATCAGGCGATCTATAACGTGTTGAAATAAGCGTTATGCGTCCAACGGCAGCTAATGCCGTTGGACGACTATCTGCGAGTCTCAGTCGATGTACTTCATCGCCACCCTTGACGTCAGGCGCGTGATAAGTTCGTAAGCACTCACTTTCGTAATTTCAGCAATGCGTTCAACGGGCAAACCTTCCCCCCACATCACGACATCGTCGCCGGGCTTATCCTGGGCTTCAGGCCCGAGATCGACACAAATCATGTCCATCGCCACGCGGCCAACAATCTTCACCTCGCGACCGTTGACCAGAACCGGCGTGCCCGAAGGCGCGGCGCGCGGATAGCCGTCACCATAACCCATCGCCACCACGCCGAGACGGGTATCACGCTCGCTGGTCCAGGTACCGCCGTAGCCCACAGGCTCACCTGCTTTATGGTCACGCACAGCAATCAGGTTAGAGACCAGCGACATGACCGGCTGGAAGCCAAAGTCCGGCCCCCAGGGTTTGTTCTCCAGCGGCGACACGCCGTAGAGAATGATGCCCGGTCGCGCCCAGTCGAAATGCGACTGAGGCCACAGCAGAATCCCGCCGGATGCCGCAATCGAGCGCATCCCCGGCTTGCCTTCGCAGAAGGTGTTAAAGATATCCAGCTGGCGCTCGGTCGCACCGCACTCGGGCTCATCGGCACGGGCGAAGTGGCTGACGATATTCACCGGCTGACGCACGTTTTTGCACCGGCATAAACGCTGATAAAACGCTTCCGCGCTTTCCGGACGCACGCCAAGACGGTGCATGCCCGTGTCGAGCTTCATCCAGACGGTCACCGGCTCGCTCAGTTCGGCGGTTTCGAGTGCGGTTAGCTGTTCTTCGTTATGTACCGCCGTGTGCAGATGCTGGTCAGCAATGGTCGGCAGATCGCTGGCTTCGAAAAAGCCTTCGAGGAGCAGTATGGGTTGAGTAATACCGCCCGCGCGCAGGCGGAGGGCTTCTTCAAGACGGGCGACGCCAAAGGCGTCGGCATCGGGGAGCGTTCGCGCGGTCTCAAGAAGACCGTGTCCGTAAGCGTTCGCTTTCACGACTGCAACGAGCTTGCTGGCAGGCGCCAGTTCACGCAGACGTTGCAGGTTGTGTCGCAGAGCGCGGCGGTTAATAACAACAGTTGCCGCTTGCATTTGAATTCCTTAGAAATTACTCATCATCATATTGAGGACCGGCATAGTTGTCGAAACGCGACCACTGTCCGTTAAAGGTCAGACGCACCGTCCCGATTGGGCCGTTACGTTGTTTACCAATAATAATTTCGGCGATCCCTTTCAGGTCGCTGTTCTCGTGATAAACCTCATCACGGTAGATAAACATAATTAAGTCGGCATCCTGCTCGATGGAGCCGGACTCACGCAGGTCAGAGTTGACCGGGCGCTTGTCGGCACGTTGTTCCAGAGAGCGGTTCAGCTGCGACAGCGCGACTACCGGTACGTGCAGCTCTTTGGCTAACGCCTTGAGCGAGCGGGAAATCTCCGCAATTTCAAGCGTACGGTTGTCGGAAAGCGACGGGACGCGCATCAGCTGAAGGTAGTCGATCATGATGAGGCCGATGCCACCGTGTTCACGGGCGATACGGCGCGCGCGGGAGCGCACTTCCGTCGGCGTCAGGCCGGACGAGTCATCGATATAGATGTTACGTTTTTCCAGCAGAATGCCCATGGTGCCGGAGATGCGCGCCCAGTCTTCATCATCGAGCTGGCCGGTACGAATGCGGGTCTGATCTACGCGCGACAGCGACGCCAGAGAACGCATCATAATCTGCTCGGAGGGCATCTCAAGGCTGAAGATCAGCACCGGCTTATCCTGCAACATCGCCGCGTTTTCGACGAGGTTCATCGCAAAGGTAGTTTTACCCATAGACGGACGCGCGGCGACGATAATCAAATCCGACGGCTGCAGGCCGGCGGTTTTCTTGTTCAAATCGTCATAGCCGGTGTTTACCCCGGTCACACCGTCGTGCGGCTGCTGGAACAGCTGTTCAATACGGGCAACGGTGGCGTCGAGGACATCGGCGATGTTTTTTGGGCCTTCGTCTTTATTGGCGCGGCTTTCGGCGATTTTAAAGACGCGGGATTCAGCCAGGTCGAGCAGGTCTTCGCTGGTGCGCCCCTGCGGATCAAAACCGGCCTCGGCGATCTCATTCGCCACCGAGATCATCTCGCGGACGACGGCACGTTCGCGCACGATATCGGCATAAGCGCTGATGTTCGCCGCACTAGGCGTGTTTTTTGACAGTTCCGCCAGATAGGCAAACCCGCCGCAGCTGTCGAGCTGACCAAGACGCTCCAGCGATTCCGCGAGCGTGATCAGGTCGATCGGGCTGCCCGATTCCTGCAGGCGCGCCATTTCAGTAAAGATGTGGCGGTGCGGGCGGGTGTAGAAATCTTCCGCCACGACGCGCTCGGCGACGTCGTCCCAGCGCTCGTTATCCAGCATTAAACCGCCCAACACCGACTGTTCCGCTTCAATCGAGTGCGGCGGGACCTTTAACCCTGCGACCTGGAAATCACGCTCGCGAGGTTCAGTCTGTTTGTTGAAGGGTTTGTTTCCTGCCATAGTGAATGGAGTTACCGAGATAAAGAGTGGGTCGAAAGATTACCATATTTTTCTTACGGAGGGAGCATGGCAACGCGCATTGAATTCCAGAAACACGGTGGGCCAGACGTACTGAAAGCGGTGGAGTTCACACCTGCCGCGCCTGGCGAAAACGAAGTGCAGGTTGAAAACAAAGCCATCGGCATTAACTACATCGACACCTATATTCGCGGCGGTCTCTATCCGCCGCCGTCAATGCCGAGCGGCCTGGGCACCGAGGCGGCCGGTGTCGTCGTTAAAGTGGGCAGCGCGGTTAAGCATTTTAAAGAGGGCGATCGCGTGGTATACGCGCAGTCTGCGCTGGGCGCTTACAGCTCCGTCCACAACGTTCCGGCGGATAAAGCCGCCCTGCTGCCTAACGCCATCTCCTTTGAGCAGGCGGCGGCCTCGTTCCTGAAAGGCCTGACGGTTTACTACCTGCTGCGCAAAACCTATGAAATTAAACCCGACGAGCAGTTCCTGTTCCATGCCGCAGCGGGTGGCGTCGGGCTCATCGCCTGTCAGTGGGCAAAGGCACTGGGCGCGAAGCTTATCGGCACCGTCGGAAATGCACAAAAAGCGCAGCGCGCGCTGCAGGCAGGCGCCTGGCAGGTGATTAACTACCGTGAAGAGAGCATTGTTGAGCGGCTGAAGGAGATCACCAGCGGCAAAAAAGTGCGCGTGGTGTATGACTCGGTGGGGAAAGACACATGGGAAGCGTCGCTGGACTGTCTGCAGCGCCGTGGTCTGATGGTCAGCTTCGGCAATGCGTCAGGCGCGGTAACCGGCGTTAACCTCGGCATACTGAACCAGAAAGGTTCGCTGTATGTGACTCGCCCTTCCCTGCAAGGATACATCACCAACCGGGAAGAACTTGAGGAAGCCAGCAACGAGCTGTTCTCGCTGATCGCCAGCGGCGTCATCAAAGTGGATGTGGCTGATGCGCAGAAATTCGCGTTGACCGATGCGCGGCGCGCGCATGAGGTGCTGGAGAGCCGGGCGACGCAGGGGTCGAGCTTGTTGATTCCCTGAGCCCCAAAAAGAAATTGGGCTTCCCGTGGGAAGCCCTTTCTTTTTTTAGTTCGGCTGTATGTAGGGTACAGCTCGATGAATTCTTTAACGGCAGTCATAGTGACAGATTCGATAACTAAATCCTATTCTGTTCTAAGCCATGCCGCCGGAAAAGTTACAAGTATGTGACGAACCCCTCAATACCTTAGTAACGGAAGCGGTTATTGCGCTGATAACTGGGCACTTTTGGCGCTTTAATCGCCCGAATCACCCACACGACCGCAATGGCCAGCAGTAGCCACGGCAACAGTTTGATCGTCAGCGCAAACAGTCCGCCAATAAACATGACCACCGTCGCCACCACGATAGCCGCCAGAATGCCGAGCAGCGAAACGCCTGTCGCTAACAGCATGACAAAAAAGCCAATCACAAAAAGTAGTTCCAGCATGGTGCTCTCCCACGAGTTCCTGAGTAATGCAGTCAGCATTACAAGAATCATGCCAGTATTAAACTGTTGTTATTAAAGCAAAACGCCCCGCGAACGTTCGCAGGGCGTGGTGAATTTGACGAACTTTTAGCGAAAGTTATCGCTTGTCCGCCACCAGTCGCAGCGCATGTTCCAGCACCTCAATATCGGCACCGGCTTTATGCGCATTCTCGCTCAGGTAGCGGCGCCACTGGCGCGCGCCCGGAATCCCCTGGAACAGACCAAGCATATGGCGGGTGATATGGCCGAGATAGGTACCATTGCTCAACTCGCGCTCAATGTAAGGGTACATCGCACGCACGACCGCAACCGGATCGGTGTCCGCGCCTTCGATACCAAAGATTTCGCGATCGACCGTCGCCAGAATGCCCGGGTTCTGATACGCCTCGCGCCCGACCATCACGCCATCCATATGCGCCAGATGCGCTTTGGCCTCTTCCAGCGACTTGATGCCACCGTTGATGGACATCGTCAGGTGCGGGAAGTCACGCTTCAGTTGATACACGCGCGGATAGTCCAGCGGCGGGATCTCACGGTTCTCTTTCGGGCTGAGGCCGGAGAGCCAGGCTTTTCGCGCGTGAATGATGAACATCTCGCACTCGCCTTTCCCGGATACCATGTTGATGAAGTCGCACAGGAATTCGTAGCTGTCCTGATCGTCAATGCCGATACGGGTTTTGACCGTGACCGGAATAGAGACCACATCGCGCATCGCCTTGATACAGTCCGCTACCAGCTGTGCATTCCCCATCAGACAGGCGCCAAACATGCCGTTCTGCACGCGATCGGACGGGCAGCCAACGTTCAGGTTGATCTCGTCGTAGCCGCGTTCTTCCGCCAGCTTCGCGCACTGCGCCAGCGCGGCCGGATCGCTGCCGCCCAGCTGCAGGGCAACCGGATGCTCTTCTTCGCTATAGGCCAGATAGTCGCCCTTCCCGTGAATGATTGCGCCCGTGGTCACCATTTCGGTGTACAGCAGCGTATGGCGGGAGAGCTGGCGCAGGAAATAGCGGCAGTGTCTGTCCGTCCAGTCGAGCATCGGCGCAATGGAGAAACGGTGTGCAGGGAAAGCGGTCTGTAATTCTGACGACATGGCGAAGTTTTAAGCATCTGGTGGAAAAGGGGCGCTACTATAGCACAAAGAAAAGCCGGAGGCGCAGCGCCTCCGGTGGACTTTAGAACGTCATGCTCAGCTGAGCCCCGGCACCCCAGGTTTCGTCCTCGCCGTACAGGCCCATCAGATCAACATGAACGGTACTGAACGGCGCGAAACCGACACCGCCGGTAAAGACATTGCTGTCGTTACCCTTCACGTCCGCGCGATAACCCGCACGCACCGCCAGCCAGCTGAGCGGCGTAACCTCGGCACCGACCCCCACGTACTGCGACGTATCTTCGCTCTTGAAGCCTTTGGTTTCCGTCAGATCGCCATCGGCGGTCAGCGTCACCAGGTCGTTGTGCCAGGCGGCACCGGCGGTCACCAGCGGACGGATCTGGTAGGTGTCTTTATAGCTCACCACTTCTCCCGTGCGCCCGTTGCGGATACGGATATCTTTGGTGTCGATATCGCGCGACATCAGGTTTTGGCCGCTCACGCCAACGGTCCAGTGTTCGCCGAAATCAGCCGCAATACCGGCATCGACGTTAAAGCCCGTGTCGTCCGTGCGGTAGCGGCTGTCGTTCCACTTGTTACTGTCGTAATCGTAGATTGACGTGGTGTAGTTATAGACCCAGGTTTTTTGCAGTTTTGGCGTCACGCCCACGGAAACCGGGACGCCGCCGAGGTCAAACTGACGGGCAACGGCAACACCATAGTCGGACACAATCGCTGCCCGGCCAGACGCCGTTGAGTTGAGATTTTTAGTGATCTGATCCGTGCCGTTCAGCGCAGCGTCCAGGGCAACACCGGCAGCCACCAGATTGCTTCGTTGAATACCGCGCAGATAATCAATATCCTGCTGATCGATAGACGAACTCACCCTGCCATGGGCGTACCCTTTCGCCATAAAGGCCACGGAAAGCACATCGTTAGGGATACTCACGGCAAGCCCAGCGCCTGCCGCCGCGCGTGCGGTTTTGCCCTTGAGGTAGTCAAGCTCATCGGCAAGATCTTTGGCCGCGCCCTGGAACTGGTTGATGGAGCCTAACGGATTGGTGATAACCTGAATTGGCGTAAGGTTATCAACCACATCCTTATAATGATTAATTTTGTCGTTGATGGTATCAATCTCGTCCTGCAGATTGTCCTCATCCGTCACCTGTACGCCAACGGACGGCAAAATGACCGTCACATCATCGTCCGGTTTTGCCTTTGCCAGCAACGCGGGGTTGATTAACGCCCCGCTACCATAGCTCCCGGAGGCAACGCCAGTGCCACCCATTGCGTCGCTACGTGATTCTGTCCAGGTATTGGCTGCTCCCGCCTGATTTGCCATAAACAAGGAAACAGCGATACTAACCACCGAAAATTTAAAATTTTTTTTCACAGTATGCCCGTTATAGTCTGTTATGAAATAACCCCTGTCTGTTATCACCCAAACAGGAACGAACTATTGCTGTGAATAAGTAGTAAAAGACCCGCTATTTCTATCCCTAAGTAAAACTTCCTTACGGCCTGTTGTATTTTGTGACGGCCCTCAATATTTATAGAAGAGGAAATTATTTTTTCCCAGGTTTTCCATCATGCGGTCCAAAAAACTGGGGCGGGTGGTCTACCCAGCGATCCTCACGGGTAGCGGCATAAACGGGGTTGAGCGGATAGTAGATGCGGTTGTGCTTCTTATTCGCCTCGCCAACGACCAGTAACCGCACCTCTTCGTCCGTGTTGTTGATAAAGGTATGGCAAATACCCGTTCCGGCAGGAAACCCCACGCTGTCGCCCGGTTCAAGTTTCCATAAATAGCCATTAATCCACGCTTCTGGATGACCTTCGAGCACATAAACGAACTCTTCTTCATCGCTTTCCGCATGCGGATAGGACGTCCTGCGCCCGGGCGGTAAACGCTCATGATGGATACCAATGCGCCCGAGCCCAAGCTTGCGAGCCAACGGGGCGCCGATAGAAAAACGCTCATCGCTATCTGGGTAGGTCGAATCATCCGCGCCTTCAACGTCGCGCCAGTGCCGAATACAGTCAGGTTTTTTCATTGTTTATTTCCCGGTTTGTAATGGGTCAGGTATAGCACAGACTGGCGGATCTCGGCGTTTTTACCAGAACATGATAAAGTGGGGGTTTCCGTCCTATAACATCCGGGGTGCTAAATGGATAAGTCCACAAAAGAGCTGTTAGCGCAGGCCGAAAAGCTATGTGCGCAACGCAATGTGCGCCTGACTCCGCAGCGCCTTGAAGTCTTACGTCTGATGAGCCTGCAGCAGGGTGCTATCAGCGCCTACGATCTGCTCGACCTGCTCCGCGAAAGCGAGCCGCAGGCGAAGCCACCGACCGTGTATCGCGCGCTGGATTTCCTGCTGGAACAAGGGTTCGTGCATAAGGTTGAGTCCACAAACAGCTATGTGTTGTGCCATCTGTTCGATCAGCCCACCCACACATCGGCGATGTTTATCTGTGACCGCTGCGGCGTGGTGAAAGAAGAGGTTGCGGAAGGTGTGGAAGATATTATGCATACGCTGGCAGCAAAAATGGGTTTTGCCCTGCGTCATAACGTGATTGAAGCGCACGGACTGTGCTCTGCCTGCGTGGAAGTGGAAGCCTGTCGTCATCAGGACGCGTGTCAGCACGACCACTCTATTCTTGTGAAGAAAAAACCGCGTTAACGGCAAAAGAACAGGCGGCTCATGGCCGCCCTCAGGGTGTACTTCCTTGTACTTGCGGGTATAGCCCGGTTACCAGCGGTAGTCGTTGCGTTTTTCCCAGTCGCCCACTTCTTTTTCCGCCTGGTCTTTCGCGTAGCCGTAACGTTCCTGAATTTTACCGACAAGCTGATCGCGTTTACCTTCAATGACGGTCATATCGTCATCAGTCAGCTTACCCCACTGTTCTTTCGCTTTACCTTTGAACTGCTTCCAGTTGCCGCCGATTTCGTCTTTATTCATCATCGTGTCCTCTTAGTTAAGCGTCGGGTCGTAACGTCCGTTACGTTCTTTTCTGCTGGACGTGATAATTATTGTAGTTAAGGATTCGGCAGTTGATTTCATATTCGGAATCTTTAACCGTCACGATATATCGTGACGTGAAGGGAACCAGGTATCGTTTTGCCAGTGGCGATGCCAGATAAAAGCCAGCGATATCCCTCTCAGCGAGAGGAAAACGGCCAGGGCCAGCCACAAACCGTGATTACCCAGCCAGGGAAGCGTCAGCAGCGTCAGGCCAAACCCTGCCGCCGCGACTGCCATGCTGTTGCGCATTTCCGCTCCGCGCGTCGCACCAATAAACATGCCGTCCAGCAGATAACACCAGACGCCGACCACCGGTAAGATGACTTGCCAGATGAGATAGTGACTCGCCAGCTCGCGCAGCGCAGGGATAGACGTAAGCAACGCGACGATTTGCTCACCAAGGCAGGCATAAACCAGGCCGAACGCCAGCGCCACCAGTCCCGACTGGCGGCAGGCTGCCCGCCAGACGTCCCGCAGCTGCCCGCTTTCGCGCGCGCCGTAAGCCTGCCCGGAATACGCTTCTACCGCATAGGCAAAACCGTCCAGCGCGTAGGCGGTAAAGGTCAGTAGCGTCATCAATACCGCGTTGACCGCGACGATTTCTGGCCCCAGTCGCGCCCCGAAAACCGTCAGCGCGCCGAAGCAGAGCTGAAGCAGCAGCGAGCGCAGCATGATGTCACGATTAAGCGCCAGCAGCCTACGGATATTGCCGCGCCATGCGGTTTTGAGCAGCGCCAGGGAGATGCCGCGCATCGCCAGCACGCGCCAGACCATCCACAGGCCAATAATAAAGGTTCCGTATTCGGCAATTGCCGTCGCCAGCGCCGCACCCCGCACGTTCATATGCAGGCCCATTACCAGCCAGACATCCAGCACAATGTTGAGAAGGTTGCCTACCACCAGCAAAATCACTGGTGCACGGGCGTACTGAACGCCCAGGAGCCACCCCAGCAGAACCAGGTTTGCCAGCGAGGCGGGCGCGCTGAGCCAGCGGATTTCAAGGAAACGTCGCGCCTGAGCCAGTACCGCCTCGCTGCCGCCGACAACATGGAGCGCAAGGTCGATCAGGGGCGTACGAAATAAAACGATTAACGCCCCTGCACCGAGCGCAAGGATCAGCGGCTGGACCAGCGCGCGCGCCAGACGCAGCGGATCTTTTGCACCATAAGCCTGGGCCGTGAGCCCGGTGGTGCTCATGCGCAAAAAGAGCAGCAGCATAAACAGGAAGCTGGTTGCCGTCGCGCCAATCGCCACGCCGCCAAGATAAACAGGCGAATCAAGGTGGCCAATAACGGCAGTATCGACCAGACCCAGCAAGGGAACGGTAATATTGGAGAAAATCATCGGCAGAGCAAGACGCCACAATGCCTTATCGGATGCCGTCAGCAGTGACATGAAAAATACCGGGAGTCGAGAATGAAGCAGGCTACAGCGGCGCCATAGCCTGTCAGGAAGAGGTTACAGCCATTCGCCGTTGCGAATGACCCCAACCGCCAGTCCTTCGATAGAGAAGTTGTGTTCGCGGAGATCGACCACAATCGGGGAGAACTCGTTGTTTTCAGGCAGTAGCTGAACAGTGTTCCCCTGTTTTTTCAGACGCTTGACGGTGACTTCATCATCAATGCGCGCGACAACCACCTGGCCGTTACGCACATCCTGCGTTTTGTGCACTGCAAGCAGATCGCCGTCAAGAATACCGATGTCTTTCATCGACATACCGCTGACGCGCAGCAGGAAATCAGCGCTCGGTTTGAACATGCCAGGATCGACCTGGTAGTGGCCTTCAATATGCTGCTGTGCCAGTAAAGGCTCACCGGCAGCAACACGGCCTATCAGCGGAATGCCCGTCTCTTCTTCCACCAGCAGGCGGATACCGCGTGACGCGCCTGAAACAATCTCAATCACGCCTTTACGCGCCAGCGCTTTCAGGTGTTCTTCAGCAGCATTCGGAGAACGGAAGCCCAGACGCTGCGCGATTTCCGCACGCGTGGGTGGCATACCCGTCTGGCCGATATGATCCCGGATGAGATCAAACACCTCTTGCTGCCTGGTCGTTAACGCTTTCATTCCGCCCCCTGGGTGTATATACAGTTATGCTGTGAGTATATACAGTCAAAGGCGATTTTGGAACCAAAAACTGCACAAAAAACCAGGGACTTAATTATTCCTCGAGGCTCATCGGAAATGTGACCAAAGCAGCGTGACCCAGGTGATAACGGCAGTGATAATCGCCAGCAGCACGGCAGCAGAGCCCATGTCTTTTGCGCGGCCAGAAAGCTCGTGGAAATCTGAACCTATGCGATCAACAACGGCCTCAATAGCGCTATTAAGAATTTCCACTATCATCACCAGAAGCACGGAACCGATAAGAAGTACGCGGGTAATAGCATCAACATCAAGGAAACAGGCGACGATCACCGCGATGATTGCGGCGACGCCCTCCTGGCGAAATGCAGCTTCGTTGATCCACGCGGCACGGAAACCTTTCCATGAATAGCCGGCGGCTTTGATGATACGCGTTAACCCAGTGGTATTATTGGCCATTAAAAGAACCTTTTATGAAAAAAAGCGTCAGTAACAGGAACTGTAGCGCGTTTCGCTACAGCCTGAAGTATGACGGGTAACAACAGAAATTTTGCGCGCTTTCTGTTATCCTTGCGCCGCAATTGCATTATTAACCAGAGGCTTTACATCGTTTATGTCCGGCTGGCCACGAATTTACTACAAATTACTTAATTTACCATTAAGCATCCTGGTAAAAAGCAAGTCTATCCCAGCAGAACCCGCGCTGGAATTGGGGCTCGATACCTCGCGTCCTATTATGTACGTTTTGCCTTATAACTCGAAGGCAGACTTACTGACGCTTCGCGCCCAGTGTCTGGCGCATGACTTACCTGACCCGCTTGAACCGCTTGAAGTTGACGGCACTTTACTGCCGCGCTACGTGTTCATTCACGGTGGACCGCGCGTGTTTACCTACTACACGCCAAAAGAAGAGTCCATCAAGCTGTTCCACGACTATCTCGACCTGCACCGGAGCAACCCCGATCTGGATGTGCAGATGGTGCCGGTATCGGTGATGTTTGGTCGTCGTCCGGGCCGTGAAAAAGGTGAAGAGAATCCGCCGCTGCGCATGCTTAACGGCATCCAGAAGTTCTTCGCGGTCTCCTGGCTGGGACGCGACAGCTTTGTGCGTTTCTCCCCTTCCGTTTCGCTGCGTCGAATGGCGGACGAGCACGGTACCGACAAGATCATCGCGCAAAAACTGGCGCGCGTGGCGCGTATGCACTTCGCTCGTCAGCGCCTGGCTGCCGTAGGGCCGCGTCTCCCGGCGCGTCAGGATCTGTTCAACAAGCTGCTGGCCTCCAAAGCGATTGCTCGCGCCGTTGAAGACGAAGCGCGCAGCAAGAAAATATCGCATGAGAAAGCCCAGCAGAACGCCATTGCGCTGATGGAAGAGATTGCAGCGAACTTCTCTTACGAGATGATTCGCCTGTCCGATCGTATTCTCGGCTTTACCTGGAACCGCCTGTATCAGGGCATCAACGTTCATAACGCCGAGCGCGTACGCCAGCTGGCGCATGATGGCCATGAGATTGTCTATGTTCCCTGCCACCGCAGCCACATGGACTACCTGCTTCTTTCCTACGTGCTCTATCACCAGGGGCTGGTACCGCCGCATATTGCTGCCGGTATCAACCTGAATTTCTGGCCAGCAGGTCCGATTTTCCGCCGCCTGGGCGCGTTCTTTATCCGTCGTACCTTCAAGGGCAACAAGCTCTACTCCACCGTGTTCCGCGAATATCTGGGCGAGCTGTTCAGCCGCGGCTATTCCGTGGAGTACTTCGTGGAGGGCGGTCGTTCCCGTACCGGACGTCTGCTCGATCCGAAGACCGGCACGCTGTCGATGACCATTCAGGCGATGCTGCGCGGAGGAAACCGTCCAATCACGCTGGTGCCAATCTACATTGGCTATGAGCACGTAATGGAAGTGGGCACGTACGCGAAAGAGCTGCGCGGTGCGACCAAAGAGAAAGAAAGCCTGCCGCAGATGCTGCGCGGCTTGAGCAAGCTACGTAATCTCGGTCAGGGCTACGTGAACTTCGGCGAGCCGATGCCGCTGATGACGTATCTGAACCATCACGTTCCCGAGTGGCGTGAATCCATCGATCCAATCGAAGCGATTCGTCCGGCCTGGCTGACGCCAACGGTTAACGGCATCGCGTCCGAGCTGATGGTGCGCATTAATAACGCCGGTGCAGCTAACGCCATGAACCTGTGCTGTACAGCGCTTCTGGCTTCGCGTCAGCGCTCGCTGACCCGCGAGCAGCTCACAGAGCAGCTGGATTGCTATCTGGACATGATGCGCAACGTGCCGTATTCCGTTGATTCAACCGTGCCTTCTGCTACCGCCAGTGAGCTTATCGATCACGCGTTGCAGATGAACAAGTTTGAAGTCGAAAAGGACACGATCGGCGACATCATCATTCTGCCGCGCGAGCAGGCAGTGCTGATGACCTACTACCGCAACAACATCACCCATATGCTGATGCTGCCGTCGCTCATGGCGGCTATCATCACCCAGCACCGCAGTATTTCGCGTCAGGAGCTATTGCGTCACGTTGAGACGCTCTATCCGATGCTGAAAGCGGAGCTGTTCCTGCGCTGGAGCAAGGATGAGCTGGCGGGCGAACTGGACAAACTGACGGAAGAGCTGCGTCGTCAGGGGCTGATCGCCGTCTCAAACGACGAGCTGCACATCAATCCGTCGCGTTCCCGTACCCTGCAACTGCTGGCGGCCGGCGCGCGCGAAACGCTGCAGCGCTACGCCATTACGTTCTGGCTGCTGAGTGCGAACCCGTCTATCAACCGCGGTACGCTGGAGAAAGAGAGCCGGACGCTGGCACAGCGCCTGTCCGTTCTGCACGGCATTAACGCCCCGGAGTTCTTCGACAAAGCGGTCTTCAGCACCCTGGTTCTGACTCTGCGTGATGAAGGCTACATCAGCGATACGGGCGATGCCGAGCCGGAAGAGACGCTGAAGGTGTACCAGATGCTGGCAGAACTGATCACCTCGGATGTGCGTTTGACGATTGAGAGCGCGACGCAGGGCGAGTGATGTGAAAAAGCCGGGTGGTGGTTTCACCTGACCCGGCCTGGCATCCTGCATAATATAAAGGCCCGGTAGGCGCTACCGCTACCGGGCCTTATTTTTGAGCCTTGTTAAATCACCGCATTCAGCTCAGCAATGTGAAAGCAATCATCCCGACAATCGCACCCGTCGTGCCGAGGATGGTTTCCATCAGCGTCCAGGTTTTCAGGGTTTGCGCTTCGGTGGCGCCGGTAAATTTACCGAAAAGCCAGAAACCCGCGTCGTTAACGTGAGAGACCACAATCGAACCGCCCGCGATACAGATAGACAGCGCGGCCATCTGCGCACCCGAGTAGTTCAGCTGTTCAATCACCGGCATCACCAGACCCACGGCGGTTAAGCACGCCACGGTTGCGGAACCCTGAATGATACGCACCGCCGCGGCCAGCACAAAGCAGGTTACCGCAATCGGCAGGCCCATCCCGGTCAGCGCTTCGCCCAGAGCCGGGCCCACGCCAGAATCCACCAGCACCTGCTTGAACACGCCGCCGGCGCCGATCACCAGCAGGATAATACCCGCCGGCTGCAGCGCGGCACCGCAGATCTCCATCACCCGGTCTTTCGGCATTCCCTGACGCATCGCCAGGCCGTAAATCGCCACCAGACAGGCCACCAGGATCGCCGTGAACGGGTGACCGATGAACTCGAACCATTCATAGGCGCTGGAACCCACCGGCACAAAGCGCGCGGCGATGGTTTTCAGACCCACGAGAACCAGCGGCAGCAGGATCAGCGACAGGCTGAAGCCGAAGGACGGCATTTTGCCCTCGCCCAGGTGCGGCTCGGTGATGTCGTCCGGAATATGCAGCTCAACGTAACGGCTGATGAAGTTGCCCCACAGCGGACCGGCAATAATCATCCCCGGAATTGCCGCGCACAGGCCAATCAGGATCATCCAGCCAAAGTCGGCGTGCATCTGGGACGCCAGCAGCATCGGCGCAGGCCCCGGCAGCAGAAACGCTGCAGCCGCCGCCACGCCCGCAAACAGCGGAATAACCAGCTTTACGAGGTTAGTGCCGGTATGGCGCGCCATGGAGAACGCGACGCTTATCAGCAGCACAACGGCCACTTCGAAGAACAGCGGCAGCGCGCAAATCAGGCCAGCCAGACCAATCGCGTAGTGCGCGCGGCTGTGGCCGAAGGATTTCAGCATCTTGACGGCAATCTGGTCGACCGCGCCCGTCTCGTGCAAAATCTTGCCAAACATCGCGCCAAGGGCGACCACAATCGCCAGGAAGCCCAGCGTGCCTCCCATCCCTTTTTCCATCGTCGCGGCGATCTTGTCGAGCGGCATACCGGAAAAGAGACCTGCACCTATAGAAACCACCATCAAAGCGACAAAAGCGTGCATACGCGCCTTCATCACTAAAAACAGCAGCAGCAACACGGAACCCACTGCTGTCAAAACTAGCGTTAATGTACTCAAAACTTACTGCCTTTTATTAATGACCTCGATGGTGCTGGCAACAACACCCTCCAGTGACTGATCGATATCAACCACTAAGACGTCTTTCTCGTCTTCACCCGGCTCCTGCAGCGCTTCGAACTGCGTCACCAGCATCTGGGTTTTGAAGAAGTGACCTTTACGCGCCTTCAGGCGGCTTTCAATCACCTCGAAATCCCCTTTCAGGTAGATGAAAGAGAGGTTCGGGTTGCCGTCGCGCAGCAGGTCGCGGTAGGTTTTTTTCAGCGCAGAGCAAACAATCAGGGAGACTTTGTTGGTACGCTGCATAGCGAACGCGGCGTCATTCAGCGCCTGCAACCACGGTTTGCGGTCGTCGTCGTTCAGCGGCTCGCCGGAGGCCATTTTCATGATGTTGCTGCGCGGATGGAGGAAGTCGCCATCAAGAAACGCAGCCTGGAGTTGATGCGCCACTTCGCTGGCTACGGCTGATTTCCCGCTACCGGAAACGCCCATCAGGACGTAGACGTGGTGATCGTGATTAGTCGTGCTCAAAGGGTGTCCCTCAGTCAATTGTTACGGGTAACAGTTATCGGTAACATTGTCCTGCCGGGGCAAAAGAGAAGCAATATCCAAACGTGCGCGAAGTGAATAAGTGTGAGCTACTTCAAATTTGTCAGTTCAAATAGATCCACCCGGTGACAAGGTGAAACCTAAATCTAACATTTTTGGGGTAACCGTCTCGCCACGAATGCGCGCCAGCAGGCGTTCTGCGCCAATGCGGCCCATACGTTCACGCGGGGTCAGGACGCTCGCCAGACGCGGCTCCATCACCTGGCCGATGTCGTGGCCGTGGAAACCGGCAATTGCCATATCATCCGGGATCTTGAGCCCCAGACGCTGGCACTCAAACGCCGCGCCAACCGCAAGGTCATCGTTGGTGCAGAAAATACCGTCCAGTTGCGGATACTCGCGTCGTGCCTGACGCATCAGTTCAATACCCGACGTATAGGAAGAGGACTGCTCCACCATCACGCTGTAGGGGGTTAAGTTCGCGTCGAGCATCGCCTGCTCGTATCCCTTCTGTTTGATGATAGTACGTTCATCAAGACGCGCACCCAGATAGGCAATATGACGATGCCCACGGGCGATGATGGCCGCCGTCATCTGACGCGCCGCTTCGAAGTTATCGAACCCCACGGCGATATCGAGGCACGGAGACTGGCTGTCCATCAGCTCCACCACCGGGATACCGGCCACTTCGATCATTTTGAGCGTGCGGGCAGTGTGGGTACGTTCCGTTAAAATCAGGCCGTCGATGTTCCAGGAAAGCATCGATTCAAGACGTTCTTCTTCCAGCTCCGGCTTGTACCCGTAGTGGGCGAGCATGGTCTGATAGCCAAAAGCATCGGTGACGCTTTCAATGCCGCGCAAAACTTCGGCGAAAACCTGGTTGGTCAGGGAAGGAAGCAGGACGCCTACCGCACGGCTGGTCGCATTGGAGAGAATATCGGGCGCGCGGTTGGGGATATAACCCAGTTCATCAAGGGCAGCGGCAATCTTGCCACGTAACGCCACGGAAACCTGCTCCGGGTTACGTAAAAAACGGCTGACCGTCATTTTGGTCACACCGACGCGATCGGCGACATCCTGAAGTACGGGGCGTTTCTTTTTCATCGTCCTGAGAAATCTTGAAGTGAGAGATTTGCTCAGTTTACCACGGACAAAGCCCATCCTTCCCCTGTCAAAGGGAAGGATGGGGATTTATTTATGTTTTATTACACCGGCGGCAGGTCAAACAGCAGAATTTCGCTTTCGCTGTCGGCATGCACGGAGATCGCCTGCTCATCCCAGACGGCCAGGCCATCGGCGGTGGTTGCTTTGGTGCCGTTGATGGACACTTCACCTTTCACCACCTGGATCCAGACACGGCGGTTAGCGGCAATCTGATGCACGGACTGTTCATCTTTCGCCAGCGCCCAGCGGTACAGCTCCATATCCTGATGCACCTTCAGGGAACCTTCACGCGCATCCGGAGACAGCACCAGCTGTTTGCCCTGTTTCGCGTCGAAGCGGCGCTGCTCGTAGCGCGGCGTGATGCCGGTCTCTTCTGGAATGATCCAGATTTGATACAGGTGCAGTTTTTCCGTTTTGCTCGGGTTGTACTCGGAGTGACGCACCCCGGTGCCCGCGCTCATAATCTGGAACTCGCCCGCCGGAACCTGCTCTTTGTTACCCATGCTGTCCTGGTGCTCAACCGCCCCTTCCAGCACATAGGTCAGGATTTCCATGTCTTTGTGCGGGTGGGTACCGAAGCCCTGGCCTGCATCAATCACGTCGTCGTTAATCACGCGCAGTGCGGAGAAGCCCATGAAGTTCGGGTCGTAGTAGTCGGCAAACGAGAATGAATGCCATGAGTCCAGCCAGCCATGATTCGCGTGACCACGTTCGTTTGCTTTGCGTAAGTAGATCATTGTTTTCACCCTCAGTTCGTTTCGATGGAGTAAGTGTGGACGCAAACCGCCTGGGATCATAGAGGGTGAAAATTGACTCCTCTGTTCAAAAATTATGAATAAGCGCAGAGGAGCCGTTTTTGCTTATTTCGCGAGGGTTACCGTGGCAGGAGAAGCCTGCTCGAAGGCCCGCTCGAGGATTTCCAGGTTGGTCAGAACGTCAGATTCCTTGACGTAATTCGGCGCGCCGGTTGTGAGAGTTTCATACAGCGCATCGTAGACGCGGCCATAGTCGCCAATTTCCGGTTTCATCTCTTCCCTGACCGTCACGCCCTCATCGTTTACGTATTCCAGAATGCCCACGGAATCATCCGCCGCAAAGCCCGGCTCACCCGGCATGATGTTGGCCTTCAGGCTGGTCTCCTGCTGGTCGATGCCGTACTTGATGAACGAGCCTCGGGTTCCGTGAGCGATAAATTTCGGATAGTCGATTTTCACCAGATGACTGGTTTTGACGATGGCTTTCAGGTCGCCGTAGAACAGCTGCGCTTCAAAGGTGTCGTCCGGGTTGGCTTTATTACGCAGGCTGCGGATGTCATACGCCACGTGGTCTGGTCGGCCAAACAGGGAGATGATCTGGTCCATCGTATGCACGCCCAGACCATAGAACGAGCCGTCCTGCGGCAGGCCGGGTTGGGTCTCCGCCACCGGACGGTAGTAATCGAAGTGGCTTTCGATTTCCACAATGCCGCCCAGCTTGCCGCTTTCAATCGCCTTTTTTGCCGTCAGGAAGCAGCTGTCAAAGCGACGGTTCTGATACGGCGTAACGGTCAGGCCTTTACTTTTCGCCAGCGCGAACAGCTGTTTTGCTTCGGCGATGGTCGGGGTGAACGGTTTTTCTACCAGCACGTTTTTGCCCGCTTCCAGCGCGCGTTTCGCGTAGTCAAAATGGCTGTCGGCGTGGGTGCAGACGACAACCAGTTTGACCTGCGGGTCGTTAAGAACTTCATCAAGATCGCTGGTGAAATGGATATGAGAATACTGCGGGGATTGCTCTTCCGGCTTCGCGCGGCGGCGGTAGATATGGGTCACGTGCCAGCTGTCTTTACGGTTGAGAACATACGGCAGGTGGTAGCGGGTCGTACTTTTACCAAATCCAATAAATGCGCAATGTAGTGTCATGGCTCAGTCCTTTTGGAAGGTTACTGAGTCTAACCATAACAAAAAAAAAGCCAGCTAAAAGCTGGCTAAAGTAATACTGGAAGCAATGTGAGCAATGTCGTGCTTTCAGGTTCCCGTAGCGGTCTTCCTGAATGCAGAGCAATAATAATCATTCTCATTCGCACTTGTCCAATACTTTTTGCAAAAAATAGCGGTTGACTCAAATTTCAAAGTCACTGATGTTGGAAGGGATGTTTAACTGACTGAGGAACAAGGAATGAGTGAGATAGTGATACGCCATGCGGAACCGAAAGATTATGACGCCATTCGTCAGATCCACGCCCAACCGGAGGTGTACCACAACACACTACAGGTTCCTCATCCGTCTGAGCAAATGTGGCAAGAACGACTCACCGACCAGCCCGGCATTAAGCAACTGGTCGCCTGTATAGACGGTAATGTCACCGGGCATCTGTGCATCGCTGTCGCGCAACGCCCACGCCGCAGCCATGTGGCTGATTTTGGGATTTGTGTAGGCGCGCAGTGGCAAAACCGGGGCGTTGCCAGCGCACTGATGCGCACCATGATTGATATGTGCGATAACTGGCTGCGCGTTGACCGCATTGAGCTGACAGTGTTTGTCGATAACGAGCCGGCGATTGCGGTGTACAAAAAACACGGATTTGAGATTGAAGGCACAGGCAAGCGTTATGCCCTGCGCAACGGCGAGTATGTGGATGCGTATTATATGGCGCGAATGAAGTAGTTTGTTGCCCTCACCCTAACCCTCTCCCATCGGGAGAGGGAATTACACAACAGATTAATACCCCGCCGTTAAATCATCCACCGACCGCGGATCCGACGCGCCAAACAGCGCCCCGTCCGGCCCGACCATAATGCTCTGGGTGCTGCCCATCGCCTCCTTCACCGCCACCTTCTGCCCGCGCTGTTCAAGCAGCTTGATGGTGTCCGGGCTAAAGCCCTTCTCCACGCGCAGCTCGTCCGGCAGCCACTGGTGATGGAAACGCGGGGCGTTGGTCGCTTCGGCGACGTTCATCCCAAAGTCGATGCTGTTCACCACCATCTGCAGCACGGTGGTGATAATACGGCTGCCGCCAGGGCTGCCGGTTACCAGCCAGGTTTTCCCGTCTTTCACGACAATGGTGGGCGACATGGACGACAGCGGACGTTTCTTCGGCCCTACCGCATTCGCATCGCCGCCCACCAGACCGTAGACGTTCGGCACGCCCGGTTTGGCAGAGAAGTCATCCATCTCGTTGTTCAGCAGAATGCCGCTGGTGCCCGCCACAATCCCGGTACCGAAGGTGGTATTGAGCGTATAGGTCACCGCCACCGCGTTACCGTCTTTATCCACCACCGAGAAGTGGGTGGTCTGGTTGCTTTCGTACGGCGCCAGCTTGCCGGGGCGGATCTCGCTCGACGGTTTGGCCTTGTTGATGTCGATCTGATCGGCAATGGATTTGGCATACGCCTTGTTGGTCAGCGCCTGCCACGGCACCTTCACGAAATCCGGATCGCCGAGATATTCCGACCGGTCGGCGTAGGCGCGTTTTTCCGCTTCCGCCATCACCTGCATGGCGTCCGCGCTGCCGAAGCCGAACTTGTGCATATCGAAATTTTCGAGAATATTGAGGATCTGCACGATGTGGATCCCACCGGAGGACGGCGGCGGCATGGAGAAGACCTCGTATCCGCGATAGGTGCCGCTAATCGGCTCGCGCTCCACCGCCTTGTATTCCGCCAGATCCGCTTTGGTGATGAGCCCGCCGTTCTTCTGCATCTCTTCGGCAATCTGGTCGGCAATCGCCCCTTTGTAGAAGGCGTCCGGGCCGTGCTCCGCAATCAGCTCCAGGCTTTTGGCGAGGTTCTTCTGCACCAGCCTGTCGCCCTTCTTCAGCGGCTCACCGTCTTTCCAGAAGATGGCCTTGCTATTTTCGTGATTCGGAATGACTTCGCTGCCGTAGGTCTTGAGATCGTCCGCCAGCGCATCGTTTACCACAAAGCCGTCGCGCGCCAGCTTGATGGCAGGCTGCACCACCTTGTTCAGCGGCATCGTGCCGTATTTTTCCAGCGCCAGCGAGAAGCCCGCGACGGTACCCGGCGTGCCGGAAGCAAGATGCGAGGTCAGGGATTTTTTGCTGTCAGGGTTACCCTGATCGTCGAGAAACATATCGCGGGACGCCTGAGAAGGGGCCATTTCGCGGAAGTCGATGGCGGTGGTTTTGCCGTCTTTGGTGCGCAGCATCATAAAACCGCCGCCGCCCAGGTTCCCCGCCTGCGGATGCGTCACCGCCAGCGCATAGCCGACGGCGACCGCTGCATCCACCGCGTTACCGCCCTGCCTGAGAATATCGACGCCCACTTTTGTTGCCAGGGCATCCACTGACGCCACCATGCCATGGGTTGCCCGCACGGGATGAAAAACATCTTCCTCCACGCCGTAAGAGACCGGAGGCGCCGCTGGCGGGTTGGCCGCCACGCTAAATGTACCGCCTGCCATCAGCGCGGCGATGGCGACCCAGCGCAAAAACGTTGGTTTCATCATTATTGTTCTCCAGGTGAAGGGATCCATATTCCCCGCTTAAGCCTGGTTCACAACTCCTAAAAAATCATCGTCATGGTGAAATCGGGGTAAACTTAAGAGAGACCTCAAAAGGAGGAAATGACAATGAAACGCTTGATGATTCTTGCGGCGCTGATCCCGTTTGCCGCGCTCGCACAGCCACTCAACACCATGAACAACCCGAACCAGCAGGGCTATGTTATCCCGAGCCAGCAGCGTATGCAGACGGAGATGATGAGCCAACAGCAGCAGCAAAAAGGGATGCTCAATCAGCAACTGAGAACGCAGACCCAGATGCAGCAGCAAAGCCTGCAAAATCAGATGAACGCCAACACCCAGCGCGTACAGCAGGGGCAGATGCGCGAGCAGCCGCTGCCGAACAAAAACGGCGGAATGTTAGGGGGGATGACGTCGTCAGGCAGCGGACAGCAGCATATGCTGCCGCCGCAGTCGAATGGCAGTATGCTTAATCCGCAGAACTAAAGTCCGGGCCGATCAGGTCGATTGCATCGGTACAGATGCTGTCCACGCCCCAGCGCAGCAGTTCGGCTGCGCGCTGGGGTTTGTTAACCGTGTAGACCAGAATATGCAGACCCGCGTCCTTCAGCATCTTCACCCGCGCCTCATCCAGCAGCCTGTGGTTGAGATGGATAGAAACGCACGCTAAGCGTGTCGTCAGCTCGCGCCAGTCCTCGCGCCACTCGTCAAGCAGCAGCCCGCGCGGCAGCTCCGGCACGGCCGCCTGTGCGGCCTCCAGCGCATCGATTTCAAATGATGACAGCAGCGGCGCGGTCATCCCTTCCCACAGCTCGCGCGCGGCCAGGGCAATGACTTTGCCCGTCAGCGGCCCGGTGCCGGTGGTCGGTTTGATTTCGATATTGGCCATCATGCCGTGCTGGCGACAGCGATCGGCCACTTCCGCCAGCAGCGGCAGCGGTTCGCCTTTAAATTCGCCGCTGTACCAGCTTCCGGCGTCGACCTTCAGCAGATCGCGCCACGGCAGCTCGCCAGCCACGCCCCATCCGTTGCTGGTGCGTTCGAGGTTATCGTCATGCAGCAGGAAAATCTCGCCGTCTTTCGACAGCTTGGCGTCGAACTCGATCATCGTGTGACCGTAGCGTGCGCCAACGTCAATCGCCGCCAGCGTATTTTCCGGCGCCAGCTTACCGCCGCCGCGGTGGGCGACGACATGGGGATAAGGCCAGTTGCTCATACTCGTTGTCCTGTTTCACCGTCAAACAGGTGCAGATGATTTTCCGGCAGGTGTAGCCAAAGCGTGCTGCCTGCTTTAGGGCGCTCCTGATGTGCCAGCCGCACCACCATTTTTTGCTCGCCCCAGCGCCCGTGCGCCAGGTTATCTGCACCCAACATCTCCAGCGTGTCCATCACCAGCGGCACGCCGCCGTCCGCCTGAGAGGTTAAACCAATATGTTCCGGGCGGATACCAAGCGTCATCTTACGCCCGGCGTGGCCACGATAGTACCAGTTGATCGGCAATGCCATCCCGCTTTCCAGCTCAAAATGCGTGCCCGCATTGCTGATACGCCCTTCCAGCAGGTTCATTGCCGGGCTGCCGATAAAGCTCGCCACAAAGCGGGTGGCCGGTTTCTCGTAGACCTCCACCGGGGTACCAATCTGCTCGGCAACGCCTTTGTTCATCACCATCACGCGCTGGGCGAGGGTCATGGCCTCAACCTGATCGTGGGTAACGTACAGTGACGTGGTTTTCAGACGACGGTGTAATTGCTGCAGCTCAAGACGCATCTGCACGCGCAGCTTGGCGTCGAGGTTAGACAGCGGCTCGTCGAAGAGGAATACCGCCGGATCGCGCACGATGGCGCGCCCCATTGCCACGCGCTGGCGCTGGCCGCCGGAGAGCTCGCGCGGGCGACGCTTCAGCAGGCCGTCCAGCTCGAGAATACGCGCCGCCTCTTTCACCCGCTCGTCGATATGGCCTTTGCCAATGCCGCGGATTTTCAGCCCCCAGGCCATGTTCTCTTCCACGCTCATGTGCGGATAGAGGGCGTAGTTCTGGAACACCATCGCGATGCCCCTGTCTTTTGGCTCCATTTCGGTGACGCGCTGACGATCAATCCAGATATCCCCGGAGGTTACGCGCTCCAGCCCCGCCACCATGCGCAGCAGGGTGGATTTGCCGCAGCCGGACGGGCCGACCATCACGATGAATTCCCCGTCCGCCACGTCGAGCGTCAGCGGCTGAATCACCTGGGTTTTACCATCCCAGCTTTTGGTTACTGCCTGAAGTTTTAAACCTGCCATCTTATTTCTCGCTATCGACCAGGCCGCGGACAAACGCGCGCTGCATGGCTAAAACAATGACTACGGGTGGGATAAGGGTGAGCAGCATCGCCGCCATCACCTGGTTCCAGAGGGTGGTGCCTTCGCCGGTGGCGATCATGCCTTTGATGCCCGCCACGGCGGTGCCGAGGTTGACGTCCTGAATAATCAGCAGCGGCCACAGGTACTGGTTCCAGCCGTAGATAAAGGTGATCACAAACAGCGCCGCAAGGTTGGTTTTCGACAGCGGCAGCACGATGTCGCGGAAGAAGCGCATCGGCGACGCGCCGTCGATGCGTGCCGCTTCAATCAGCTCGTCCGGCAGAGTCATAAAGAACTGGCGGAACAGGAAGGTGGCGGTCGCCGAGGCCATCAGCGGCAGGGTTAAGCCCGCGTAGCTGTCGAGCATCTTCAGGTTGGCGATCACCTCCACCGTCGGGAAGATACGCACTTCTACCGGCAGCATCAGCGTAATGAAGATCATCCAGAAGAAGAAGTTACGCAGCGGAAAGCGGAACCAGACGATGGCGAAGGCCGAAAGCATCGACACCGTAATTTTGCCGACCGTAATGCCAAACGCCATGATGAAGCTGTTGAGCATCATCAGCCAGAACGGCGCACTGTTGGCGCCCACGCCCCGGGTCCAGATGGTCTTCATGTTCTCGAACAGATGCCCGCCGGGGATCAGCGTCATCGGCGTGTCGAACACCGCTTTGGTGTCCAGCGTGGCGGCGACAAACGCCACGTATAGCGGGAAGAGGATAACGATGATCCCTAAAATCAGCATGGTATGGCTGAAAATCGTCAGCCCGCGACGGTTCTCAATCATTGGTAGCGCACCTTACTTTCGACATAGCGGAACTGCACCACCGTGAGGATGATGACGAGGAACATCAGCACAACCGACTGCGCGGCGGAGGCGGAGAGATCCAGACCGGCGAAGCCTTCGCGATAGATCTTATAGATAAGCGTCGTGGTCGCCTGCACCGGACCGCCTGCGGTCGCCGCGTCGATCACCGGGAAGGTGTCGAAGAAGGCGTACACGAGGTTAACCACCAGCAGGAAGAAACTCACCGGGGCGATCAGCGGCAGCGACAGCCTGAAGAAGCGACGAATGGGCCCAGCGCCGTCGATGGCAGCGGCTTCCACCAGCGAGCGCGGGATGGACTGCAGCGCGGCAAAGAAGAACAGGAAGTTGTAGCTGATCTGCTTCCACACCGAGGCGAACACCACCAGAAACATCGCCTGGCCGCTGTTCTGGGCGTGGTTCCAGTCGTAGCCCAGTTCGGCCAGGAAGTGGGTAATCAACCCGCGCCCGGGGTTAAACAGGAAGATCCACAGCACGGCGGCGACGGCGGGAGCCACGGCGTAAGGCAGCAGCATCAGGGTTTGATAAATACGGCTGCCGCGCACTACATAGTCCACCAGCGCGGCGAAAAACAGCGAGGCAACCAGACCGCTGACGGTCACCAGCGCGCTGAACTTCATCGTCGTCCAGAAGGAGCCCAGGTAGTAGCTGTCATGGAACAGCGCGGTAAAGTTGTCCAGGCCAACAAACTGGCTGGAGAGCCCGAACGGATCGACGCTTTGTACCGAGTACCACAGCGCTTCGCCCGCAGGCCAGATAAAGAAGATAACGGTGATGACCAGCTGCGGCGCGACCAACAGGTACGGAAGCCAGCGGGAACGGAACACCGGACGGGATGATGACATTGAGATTTGGTTCCTGGCGATTTCTGTTTTCTCCCTCTCCCTGGGGGAGAGGGTTGGGGTGAGGCATCAGGCCGCATTAATCCGTAGGCCCGGAACGCTGCGCGTCACCGGGCATTTTTTTACGATTTCGTCGACTGCTCAAAGCGGCGCAGCAGCTGATTCCCGCGCTCTACCGCAGAATCCAGCGCCTGCTGTGGCGTTTTCTTCCCGGTCCACACGCTTTCCAGCTCTTCATCCACGATGGTGCGGATCTGCGGCATGTTGCCCAGACGCAGGCCTTTGGTGAACGGCAACGGCGGCTTGTTCAGCATCTGACGCGTCGCGATGTCCGCCCCTGGGTTCTTGCTGTAGAAGCCCTGCTCGCGGGTCAGGTCGTACGCGGCTTTGGTGATCGGCAGGTAGCCGGTCTTCTGATGCCATTCGGCGGCGTTTTCAGGCTTGGCCAGGAAGTCGAGGAACTCGGCCACCCCTTTGTAGGTGCCCTTGTCTTTACCCTGCATCACCCACAGGCTCGCTCCGCCGATGATGGCGTTCTGCGGCGCGCCCTTCACGTCAGCGTCGTACGGCATCATGCCCACGCCGTAGTTGAATTTGGCGTAGTGGCGGATATCCGCCAGCGAGCCGGAAGAGGCGGTGGTAATGGCGCAGTCGCCGTTGTAGAACTTCTCGGTGGATTCGTCTTTACGCCCGAAGTAGCTGAAGTCGCCCTTCTTGTTCAGATCGGCAAGCAGCGCGATGTGCTTCACCTGCTCCGGCTTGTTGAACTCCAGTACCGCATCGGTGCCGTCGAAGCCGTTGTTTTTGGTCGCCACCGGCAGGCCGTGCCAGGCGCTGAAGTTTTCAATCTGGATCCAGCCCTGCCAGCCGCTGGCGTAGCCGCACTTCATCCCCGCCGCTTTCAGCTTCGCGGTGTACTCCGCCAGGTCCTGCCAGGTTTTTGGCGGCTGCTCCGGGTCTAAACCGGCTTTTTTGAAGGCGTCTTTGTTGTAGTACAGCACCGGCGTGGAGCTGTTAAACGGCTGAGACAGCAGATGGCCGGTTTTGGAATCGGTGTAGTAACCCGCTACGGTCGGCACGAACTGCGACTCATCGAAGTTGATGCCCGCTTCTTTGAACACTTCATAGACCGGCTTGATGGCTTTGGAGGCCATCATGGTGGCGGTGCCCACTTCATAAACCTGTAACAGCGCAGGAGCGTTGCCGGTACGGAAGGCGGCGATGCCCGCGCTCAGGCTCTGCTCGTAGTTGCCTTTGTACACCGGCACAATTTTGTAATCCGGATGGGCGTCGTTGAAACGCTGCGCCAGGGAGTCAACTTCTTTACCCAACTCCCCTTCCATGGAATGCCAGAACGGAATGGTGGTCACAGCCATTGCGTTCGTCGCAAAAGCCAGACCCAGTGCCAGACCCAAAGCTGTGTGTCGTAACGATGTCATTGTCATCTCTCTTATTGTGCCGGATGCGCGATATCACGCGTTTTATGCTCGCGAGGTAACATGACATGCTCGAATTACAGAAAAATAACTGTTTGTTTACAGATAAGTGACAGCCAGGCTTCAGGGGGATGATGGTTGTGTGAAGGGGGATGGGGGGGTTAGGTGCGGTCTGGTGCCCTCACCCCAGCCCTCTCCCTCGGGGAGAGGGAGCAAACACTAAAAAAGGCAACTTGCGTTGCCTTTTTGCTTTTACCTCGTGCGGTCTGGTGCCCTCACCCCGACCCTCTCCCACGGGAGAGGGAGAAAACATTAAAAAAGGCAACTTGCGTTGCCTTTTTGCTTTTACCTATCCGCCCAGATACGCGCTCCGCACCGCCTCGTTCGCCAGCAGCGCGTCGCCGGTATCCTCCAGCACCACGCGGCCGTTCTCCAGCACGTAGCCACGGTCGGCGAGCTTCAGCGCCTGGTTGGCGTTCTGCTCGACGAGGAAGATAGTCATCCCCTCTTTGCGCAGCTGCTCAATGGTGTCGAAAATCTGCTGAATGATGATCGGCGCCAGACCGAGCGACGGTTCGTCCAGCAGCAGCAGGCGCGGTTGGCTCATCAGCGCGCGGCCAATCGCCAGCATCTGCTGCTCACCGCCGGACATGGTGCCCGCACGCTGAATGCGCCGCTCCCACAGGCGCGGGAAGAGTTCGTATACCCACTTGATGCGGGTCTGGTATTCATCGCGGTGAGCGAAGAAACCGCCCATCGCCAGGTTCTCTTCCACCGTCATGCGGGAGAAGACGCGGCGCCCTTCCGGAACAATCGCCACCGCCTCGCGCATGATTCTGGCAGTCTGCCAGTCGGTAATGTCTTTACCATCGAACACAATCCGCCCGCTGGTGGCGCGCGGGTCGCCGCACAGGGTGCCGAGCAGCGTGGTTTTGCCCGCGCCGTTGGCGCCAATCAGGGTCACGATTTCACCCTGATTGATATGCAGGCTGACGTCGTGCAGCGCCTGGATCTTGCCGTAGTGCGCGTTGACCTTGTCGAACGTTAACATCGCTTTTTCCATCTTATGCCTCACCAAGGTATGCGCGGATCACGTCCGGGTTGTTGCGGATCTCTTCCGGCGTGCCGTTAGCCAGCGGCGTGCCCTGGTTTACCACGTAGATACGGTCCGAAATGCCCATCACCAGCTTCATGTCGTGCTCAATCAGCAGGATGGTGGTGTCGTGACTGTCGCGCAGCTCGGCAATCAGCTCGTCCAGCTCTTTGGTCTCTTTCGGGTTGAGCCCTGCCGCCGGTTCGTCGAGCATCAGGATTTCCGGCTGCGTCACCATGCAGCGCACGATTTCCAGGCGACGCTGGTCACCGTAGGCCAGGTTGCTCGCCTGACGGTTGGCGTGCTGCAGCAGGCCAATTCGGTCGAGCCAGGTGGCGGCGCGATCAAGCGCTTCATCCTGCGCGCGGCGGAAGGCCGGGGTTTTCAGCAGGCCGGAGAACAGCCCGGTTTTCAGCTGCTGATGCTGTGCCACCAGCAGGTTCTCAATCACCGTCATCTCGCGGAACAGACGCACGTGCTGGAAGGTTCGCACTACGCCCATGCGGGCGATCTGCTGGCCAGGCAGCCCTTCAAGGTGCTGGTCGCGCAGCATGATGGTGCCGCCCGTTGGCTTGTAGAAGCCGGTCAGGCAGTTAAAGACCGTGGTTTTCCCCGCGCCGTTCGGACCAATCAGGGAGACAATCTCTTTCTTGTGCAGATCCAGATTCACGTTGTTGACCGCCAGCAGGCCGCCAAAACGCATCATCAGGCCGTTAACGGATAATAATGGCTGACTCATGCCTGCTCTCCTTTCGCTTGCCCGTTCTTCAGCTTCAGCTGTGGACGGGTCATCGGCAGCAGACCCTGCGGACGCCAGATCATCATCAGCACCATCAAACCACCCAGCATCAGCATGCTGTATTCGTTAAAGTCGCGCATCAGCTCGCGTGAGACCACCAGCAGGATGGCCGCGAGGATAACGGCAAACTGCGAGCCCATCCCGCCGAGCACCACAATTGCCAGCACAAAGGCGGATTCGGCAAAGGTGAACGATTCCGGGCTGACGAAGCCCTGACGCGCGGCAAACAGCGTTCCGGCGAAACCGGCAAACGCGGCGCTGATGGTGAACGCGGTCAGCTTGATGCGGGTCGGGTTCAGGCCCAGGGAGCGGCAGGCGATCTCATCTTCACGCAGCGCTTCCCACGCGCGGCCCAGCGGCATGCGCAGCAGACGGTTGATCACGAACAGTGTAATCACCACCAGCAGCAGCGCCACCATGTAGAGCCAGATCACGCGGTCGGACGGGTCATACTTCACGCCGAAGAAGTTGCTGAAGGTATCCCAGCCGCCTTCGCGGGCGGTACGGCTGAATTCCAGGCCGAAGAAGGTCGGTTTCGGGATCTGGCTGATGCCGTTCGGGCCGCCGGTCACTTCGGTGTTGTTCAGCAGCAGGATACGGACGATTTCGCCGAAGCCTAAGGTCACAATCGCCAGGTAGTCACCGCGCAGGCGCAGCACCGGGAAGCCAAGCAGGAAGCCAGCAGCGGCAGAGACCAGCCCCGCCAGCGGCAGGCAGGTCCAGAAGCCGAGACCGTAATAGTGGTTCAGCAGCGCGAAGGTATAGGCGCCGATGGCGTAGAAGCCGCCGTAGCCCAGCACCAGCAGGCCCGAGAGCCCCACGACCACGTTCAGACCGAGGCCGAGAATCACGTAGATCATGGTCAAAGTGGCGATATCCACGGTGCCGCGAGACACCACAAACGGCCACGCCACGGCGGCTACCAGCAGCGCCACGAGGAACAGCTTCTGCTTAACCGTAGAACCGTCGATTGCCGGCAGCACGAATTTCGGACCGGAGACGTTTTTCAGCGTCTTCTGGAACAACGGACGCAGCAGCTGGAACAGGAACACCACGGCCGTACCGATAAATACCCACTGCCAGCGAATGTCAGCTGCGGTATCGACAACCAGTTTGGTGCCATTCAGCTCAAGCTGGACGCCCATAAAGACGCTGGCCAGCACGAAGAACATGGCGGCAGAGAGCAGCGCCATTGCAAAATGCATCGGTTTCATACTTTCTCTACCTCCGGACGGCCCAGAATACCGGTAGGCATCACCAGCAGAACCAGAATCAGCAGGGCAAACGACACCACGTCTTTATATTCCGTGCTCAGGTACGCCGAGGAGAGCGCTTCCGCCACGCCCAGGATCAGGCCGCCGATCATCGCGCCCGGAATACTGCCGATACCGCCCAGAACCGCCGCGGTGAAGGCTTTCATCCCGGCCATAAAGCCGATGTACGGGTTGATCACGCCGTAGAACTGGCCGAGCAGGACACCCGCCACCGCCGCCATCGCGGCGCCAATCACGAAGGTCAGGGCAATCACGCGGTCGGTGTTGATGCCGAGGAGACTCGCCATCTTCAGGTCTTCCGCGCAGGCGCGGCAGGCGCGTCCCATACGCGAGTAGCGGATGAACAGCGTCAGGGCGAGCATCGCAATAAAGGTCACGACCCAGATAACCAGCTGCATGGTGGTGATAGAGGCCGCGAAGTTTTCGCTGGCCCCCACAATCCACTGGCCGTTAAACAGGCTTGGCAGCGCCACGTCGCGCGAACCTTCGGTCAGGCTGACGTAGTTTTGCAGGAAGATCGACATCCCGATCGCGGAAATCAGCGCAATCAGGCGCTTGGAGCTGCGCACCGGCCGGTAGGCCACGCGCTCAATGCTCCAGCCGTAGGCGCTGGCAATCACAATCGCGCCGACAAACCCGGCGGCGACCAGCAGCCAGCTGCTGTCGATGCCCATCATCATCAGGGCGGCGATAATCATGAAAGAGACGTAGCTACCGATCATGTACACCTCGCCGTGGGCGAAGTTGATCATGCCGATAATGCCGTAAACCATCGTATAGCCGATGGCGATCAGCGCGTAGGTGCTTCCCAGCGTAACGCCGTTAAACATCTGCTGCAGGAAATAGAGAAACTGCTCGGACATATGCAAACCTTTTTATACCCGCCCGTCATGCCGGGCGGTGGGATGATTATTTGGCGGCCGAGGATGAACCGTCGGCGTGCCACTTAAAGACACCAAACTCAAATCCCTTCAGATCGCCTTTCTCATCCCAGTTCAGCGGCCCAATCACGGTGTTCGCCCCGTGTGCTTTTAAATCTTTCACCAGATCCAGCGGTTCTTTGCTGCCGGAGCGATCCAGCGCGGTGGCCAGAGACTGTACGGCCGCGTAGGTGATCCAGACGTATGGACCACTCGGATCTTTCTTCTGCGCCTTGAGCGCATCCACGATAGCCTTGTTGGCCGGATCCTGGTCATAGCGTTTTGGCATCGTCACCAGCATGCCTTCGGCAGAATCCCCCGCGATATTTGACAGGGAGGCATTGCCCACGCCCTCTGGCCCCATAAACTGGGTTTTCAGACCGGTGGCGCGCGCCTGACGCAGCATCTGTCCCATCTCCGGGTAATAGCCGCCGTAGTAAACGAAGTCGATATTCTCTTTTTGCAGACGGGCAATCAGCGCGGAGAAGTCTTTCTCACCGGCGGTAATGCCGTCGAAGAAGACGATGTTCGCGCCGCCTTTTTTCAGGCCGTCCTGCACGGAGCGCGCCAGGCCTTCGCCGTACTGCTGTTTGTCATGAATAATGGCAATGCGCTGTGGCTTAACGGTCTCGAGGATGTATTTGGCAGCGGTGGGACCCTGAGAGGAGTCCAGACCGGCGGTACGCATGATGTGCTGATAGCCGCGCTGGGTCAGCTCCGGGTTCGTTGCGCCTGGGGTGATCATCAGTATGCCTTCGTCTTCGTAGATATCAGACGCAGGCTGCGTGGAGGATGAGCACAGGTGGCCGATCACATACTGGATACCGTCGTTGACGATTTTGTTGGCGACCGCGACGGCCTGTTTAGGATCGCAGGCGTCGTCATATTCCACGCCCACCAGCTTGTCGCCTTTGATGCCGCCCTTAGCGTTGATGTCTTTGATGGCCTGGCGCGCGCCGTTGAACTCCATGTCACCCCACTGGGCAACAGGGCCGGACATCGCCCCCACTACCGCAACCTTAATGTCGTCTGCCATAGCGGCATGCGAGATCGACAGTGCGACCATCCCCGCGATAAACGTCTTCGCGTTCCTTTTCATTTCTGAATCCCCATTCGTGATGTCGTGTTTATATTTTGTTTTATTATGGTTAAAAAGCATTCTGTACTTTTAATGAACAACGCTATTTTTACCAGTGCCTTTAATGGTTTAGCGCAGGTTTTTGTCAAAAACCAGACTAAAATCTCTATTTTTCAGGCGATTAAGCAAAGATAATATTCTGAAATCAGGCAGAGATAAACAAATAAAAGTGCAGTTTGCAGCATAAAATAACGGTACAAAGCGCCGAATAAATCACTACCGTTCAGGTTAAAATTCTGCTTATTTTTCGATCCATGTGTTTTCAAACTGCCCATCGCGTTGCCAAAAAACTAATCACCTGGTTAATGAGAATAAAAAGAGGAAGCCGCTGAGTGAATAAATTGAGTACACTGCCCCTACTCAATCTGATTTGGACAAGTGGCTAATGAAACTGACTATCGTGCGTCTGGTGACCTTTAGCGACCAGGATCATATCGACCTGGGCAAGATCTGGCCGGAATATTCCCCTTCGTCGCTGCGCGTTGATGAGACCCACCGCATTTATGCCGCGCGTTTTAACGAACGCCTGCTGGCTGCGGTTCGCGTAACCCTGAGCGGTACAGAAGGGGCGCTGGACTCGCTGCGCGTGCGTGACGTCACCCGTCGTCGCGGTGTGGGACAGTATTTAATTGAAGAAGTGATCCGCGAAAACCCGAGCGTGACCTCATGGTGGATGGCTGACGTGGGCGTGGAAGACCGCGGCGTGATGGCGGCGTTTATGCAGGCGTTAGGGTTTACGGCGCAGGAGAGCGGTTGGGAGAAGCGCCAGGGCTGATTTGTGCTGCCTGATGCCCTCACCCCGGCCCTCTTCCACGGGGAGAGGGAGAAAACATTAAAAAAGGCAACTTACGTTGCCTTTTTGCTTTTATTTTGCGTCTGTCGCCGTGCCGTTAGCATGCCAGTCAAACACGCCGAACTCAAAGCCCTTCAGGTCGCCCTTCGTGTCCCAGGAGAGTGGTCCCATGACGGTCTCGACGGTATTCGCTTTCAGCCAGGTGGCAATCTCAGCCGGATCGGCCGACTGGTTCAGGCCCGCCTGCAGCGACTGCAGCGCCGCGTAGGTGGTCCAGACGAACGCGCCGCTTGGATCCTGTTTCTTCGCCTTGATGGCATCTACGATAGGTTTGTTCGCAGGGACCTGATCGTAGTTCTTAGGTTTGGTCACCAGCAGGCCTTCGGCTGATTCACCCGCAATGTTAGACAGGGAAACGTTCGCCACGCCTTCCGGGCCCATAAACTGGGTTTTCAGGCCCGCGGCGCGCGCCTGGCGCAGGATCTGACCCATTTCCGGGTGGTAGCCACCGTAGTAAACGAAGTCGATATTCTCTTTCTTCAGACGCGCCACCAGGGTGGAGAAGTCTTTCTCACCGGCAGTGATCCCGTCGAAGAACACCACGTCGGCATTCGCTTTCTTGAGGTTATCCTGCACTGAACGCGCCAGACCTTCACCGTACTGCTGCTTGTCATGAACGATAGCAATGCGCTTCGGCTTCACTTTTTCAACGATGTATTTCGCCGCGGTTGGACCCTGGTCAGAGTCCAGACCGGTGGTGCGCAGGGTCAGCTTGTAGCCGCGCGCGGTAAGCTCTGGTGCGGTCGCCGCCGGGGTGATCATCAGAATACCTTCGTCTTCGTAGATGTCAGACGCTGGCTGAGTAGAGGAAGAGCACAGGTGACCGATAACGTATTTGATCCCGTCGTTCACCACTTTGTTCGCGACCGCGACCGCTTGTTTCGGGTCACAGGCATCATCATATTTTACGATCTGCAGTTTTTCGCCTTTGATACCGCCCTTAGCATTAATGTCTGCAACCGCCTGTTCAGCGCCGGTAAATTCCTGGTCGCCGTACTGTGCTACCGGACCGGACATTGCGCCAACCACAGCCACCTTGATGTCTGCCTGTGCCATGGTGCTGAATGCCAACGCGATACATCCTGCCAGTAACGCTTTACCCTTCATGTTCATCCTGAGATTCCCCATTATTATGGTTATTACGATTGTTGTGATGTTGTTGTGCAGCGCTTTATGTCAGTTATAGGTGTGCTGTCCGCGCTTTTTCAGCATACTCTGCTAAAACATACCCGATTTTTATGATTTTGGAATAGCTAATTTGAAATGAATATATGATAAGCCCGGCAGGGATTTTCGCCGGGCATATGGCTTTAACGTGTCAGCGACGCGGAGATAATGTCCAGCGCTTTACGGAATTGCGCTTCAGGAATAGTCAGCGGATACAGGAAACGAATGACGTTGCCGTAGACGCCGCAGCTCAGCAGCAGCAGCCCTTCCTGCAACGCGCGATCCTGCACCTGGCGGGTAAATTCCGGCGAAGGCTGCCCCGTTTGCGGGTCGTTAAACTCCACCGCTACCATCGAGCCCTGCGCGCGAATGTCAGCGATATACGGGCAGCGTTCCTTCGCCTTATTCAGCACTTCCACCAGGTGGTGGCCAAGATGCGCCGAGCGCGTGCAGAGATCCTCTTCATCAATCACGTCGAGCACGGCATGTGCCGCCGCAATCGCCAGCGGGTTTCCGGCGTAGGTACCGCCCAGCCCGCCAGGCGCGGGTGCGTCCATCACTTCCGCACGGCCAGAAACCGCCGAAAGCGGCATCCCGCCCGCCAGGCTTTTCGCCATGGTGATTAGATCGGGCTTCACGCAGTGGTGTTCCATCGAGAACAGCTTGCCGGTACGGGCGAAGCCGCTTTGCACCTCGTCGGCAATCAGCAAAATACCGTGGGTGTCGCACAGGGCGCGCAGCGCCTGCATAAAATCAGCTGGCGCAATGTTGAAACCGCCCTCTCCCTGAACCGGTTCGAGAATAATGGCCGCGACCTGGTCGGGTGCGATATCCGCTTTAAAGATGCGTTCCAGGCTTTTCAACGCTTCCGCCGTGCTGACGCCGTGCAGTTCATTCGGATACTGCGCGTGATACACCGAACCGGGGAACGGGCCAAAGCCGATCTTATACGGCGCAACTTTGCCGGTCAGCGCCATGGTCATAAAGGTGCGGCCGTGGAACGCGCCGCCAAAGGTGATAAGGCCAGGACGCCTAGTGTAAGCCCGGGCAATTTTGACCGCGTTTTCGACCGCCTCCGCCCCCGTGGAGAAGAACGCGGTTTTGGCCGGACCGTCAACGGGCACGCGCTGGTTGATGCGCTCGGCCAGCGCCACATAGCCTTCGTACGGCACAATCTGGTACGCCGTATGGGTAAACGCGTGGAGCTGTTTTTCAATAGCGGAAATGACTTTTGGATGGCGATGGCCGGTATTCAGCACCGCGATCCCGGCGGCGAAGTCGATGTACTCGTTGCCTTCCACGTCCCACACCGTGGCGTTTTCAGCTTTATCAGCATAGAAGCTACACATTACGCCGATGCCGCGCGGCGTCGCCTGTAAACGCCGGTCGTTCAGTTCGTTATTTTTCACCCTGTCCCCCTGAGAAAGTCGCCTGCTTAGCGCATCAGTAAGTGTTTGCCAGGGGGAGGAAATTCGCCAGAGCGGGCGCTAAAAAAACAAAACCCCCAGACTTTCATCCAGGGGTTCTCGGTGTACTTCGCGGAAATTACGCTTCGATAGCGGCGCGAAGTTTTTTCATGGCGTTCTTTTCAAGCTGACGGACACGTTCCGCAGAAACGCCGTAGCGGTCGGCCAGCTCCTGCAGCGTGGACTTGTTGTCTTCGTCCAGCCAGCGGGCGCGGATAATATCCTGGCTACGCTCGTCGAGGCCTTCCATCGCATGGGTCAGCTTGTTCGCGGCCTGATCTTCCCAGTTATCCTCTTCGATGCCGTCAGCAAAGTTCGAGGTTTTATCCTGCAGATACAGAACCGGTGCCATCGGCTGGCTGTCAGATGCGTCGTCGTCGGAGGACATATCAAAGGTCATGTCCTGCGCGGCCATACGGGATTCCATCTCACGCACGTCTTTGCTGGTTACGCCCAGCTCGCGCGCCACCATTTCCACTTCATCCTGGTTGAACCAGCCCAGACGCTGCTTGGCTTTACGCAGGTTGAAGAACAGTTTGCGTTGCGCTTTTGTCGTGGCGACTTTCACGATACGCCAGTTGCGCAGCACGTATTCATGAATTTCTGCTTTGATCCAGTGCACAGCGAAGGAGACGAGTCGCACACCCACTTCCGGGTTAAAGCGACGCACAGCCTTCATCAGGCCGATATTACCTTCCTGAATCAAGTCCGCCTGCGGCAGGCCATAGCCCGCATAGTTACGAGCAATGTGAACAACAAAGCGCAGGTGAGACAGGATCAGCTTTTTCGCTGCTTCCAGATCGCCCTGGTAATGCAGCTTTTCAGCAAGCTCCTTTTCTTCCTCGGCCGTTAACATCGGCCAGGTGTTCGCAGCCCGGATATAAGATTCCAGGTTACCAACAGGGGCTAAAGCTAAAGTTTGCATTTCTTTGGTCATTCATTCCTCTCAATGTTTCTTCTGGTCCTGGTCGTCCCCGTCAGGCAACAACCATGCCAAAGCGTTTGAGCAACGAGATTAGCATTCACTCTTTTATCAGACAGTGATTTTATCCACAAGTTCCAGGTGCAACGGTGAATAAATTACGCACAAATTGTGACATGGAGATAATAACAGGGGAAGCGATAACAGGGACGCTTTCCCTGCAGAGCGAGCATCTCGGTGCAGGGAAAGATTATATCACGCTTTTATTAGTCGGGAGTAAAGTGACGTAAATGTTGAACGGTTGCCAGCCAGGCTGCCACCCACCCAATCATCGAACAAACCAGCAGCAGCAACAGGCACTCATCGAAGCCTAAGCCACTGATATCAAACTTTGTTCCGAAAACCTGCGCCACTTCAGTGACGGCAGACGAAAGCCGCATCACCAAAATTTCTGACAATATCAGTGAAAGAAATGCACCGGAAAAACCGAGCAGTGCACCGCCGTAAAGGAACGGTCGGAGGATGAAACCATCCGTTGCACCAATCAGTTTCTGCACGTTGATGGTATCGCGACGGGCGAAAATGCTCAGGCGCACGCTGTTACCGATGACGAGGAAGACCGCCGCCACCATCAGCACGCCAATCATCGCCGCGACGCGTCCTACCAGCCCGGTCAGGGCAGAGAGACGCGCAAACCAGCTGTCGTCCATGCGCACTTCATCAATGCCCTTAATGCGCGTGATGCGATCGCGCAGGGTGTTAAGCGAATCGGTCCCCTGGAAATCCAGCTTCGGGATCACCACCGCAACGGCGGGCAGCGGGTTCTCTTCGAGCATATCCAGCGCGCCGCCAAAGCCAGACCAGTTACGGAACTCGCCCAGCGCGTCTTCACGTGAGAGATAGTTGACCTTCTCCACGCCCTGCTCGGCCTGGATTTGCCCAACCACCTGCGCCGCGGCGTTATCGTCGAGCGCTTTATCCATATAGACCGTGATCTGCGGAGACGGATAATACTGTGAGGCCGCCTGGTTGACGTTTTTATAGACCATATAGCAGACGCTTGGCAGCGTCAGGGAGATGGCGATCACCATCACCGTCAGGAACGTCGCCAGCGGTTTGCTTTTCAGATCCTGCAGCGCGCCGTGGAAAGCGTAGCGCACCTGCTCGTTGAACACGTTGGTTTTACGGGAGGCCGGTTTTGGCGCGGCCTTCTGGCGCTTCGACGCATTACGATTGCCGTCACCACCGCCCTGCGGCTTACGGAAACGGTCAAACCGGTTCCCGAACTGCCGAATCTGGTTTATTGCATCACGCTTGTTCACCGTGGCCTCCGTGCAAATGCCCGTCGCTCAGGGTCAGCATGCGGTACGAACGACGGGAAATGAGCCCGATGTCGTGCGTCGCCATCAATACGGTGACTCCTACGCGGTTAAATTCCTCAAACAGACGCAAAATCCCTTCTGACAGAGCATCGTCCAGGTTACCGGTCGGTTCATCCGCCAGCAGTACGGCAGGCTTGTTCACCACCGCGCGGGCGATGCCCACGCGCTGCTGCTCACCGCCGGAGAGCTGGATCGGGAAGTTCTTCGCTTTGTCCAGCAGCCCGACCTTATCCAGCGCCGCAGAAACGCGACGGCGGATATCGTCATAGCTGGCGCCGGCAATAATCAGCGGAATGGCCACGTTATCGAAAACGGTGCGATCCATCAGCAGGTGGTGATCCTGGAAAATCATGCCGATCTGACGACGCAGGAACGGCACTTCGCGGTTTTTCAGGCGGCTGATCTCATGGCCGCCAAAAAAGATTTTCCCGGCGCTTGGGCGCTCGATCCCACAGATAAGCTTGAGCAGGGTACTTTTCCCCGCGCCGGAATGGCCGGTCAGGAATGCCATCTCGCCCGGCTGCAGGTGGAATGTCACCCCCTGCAGCGCTTGTCTCCCACCGAGATAGGCCTTGCTGACGTGTTCAAAGCGAATCATTGTTAGTCCTCTCGGGCAAATAATGCCTCAATAAAGTCGTCCGCCTTAAACGGACGTAAATCCTCAATACGCTCGCCCACACCAATGTAGCGGATAGGAATGCCGAACTGATCGGCCACGGAGAAGATCACCCCGCCTTTCGCGGTGCCATCCAGCTTGGTCAGCGCGATCCCGGTCAGTCCTACCGCTTCAGTGAACAGCTTCGCCTGGCTGATGGCGTTCTGTCCGGTGCTGGCATCAATGGTCAGCATAATTTCATGCGGCGCGTCTTCGTCCAGCTTCTTCATGACGCGGACGATTTTCTTCAACTCTTCCATCAGGTGCGATTTGTTCTGCAAACGCCCTGCGGTATCGGCAATCAGCACGTCCACGTTGCGCGCCTTCGCCGCCTGGATGGCATCGAAGATCACGGACGCGGAATCCGCGCCGGTATGCTGGGCAATCACCGGAATGTTGTTGCGCTGGCCCCAGACCTGCAGCTGCTCAACCGCTGCCGCGCGGAAGGTATCGCCCGCCGCCAGCATCACCGATTTGCCCTGCTGCTCGAACTGACGCGCCAGCTTGCCGATGGTGGTGGTTTTACCCACGCCGTTCACGCCAACCATCAGAATAACAAATGGCGTTTTGCCTTCAATATTAAGCGGTTCGTCAACTTTTGCGAGAATTTCGCCCATCTCGTCTTTCAGCAGACCGTACAGCGCTTCGGCGTCGCGCAGCTGTTTGCGGCTCGCCCCTTCGGTCAGATTGGCGATGATCTTACGGGTGGTTTCCACGCCGACGTCCGCAATCAGCAGCTGTTCTTCCAGCTCTTCAAAGAGATCGTCGTCGATCTTCTTGCCGCGGAACAGACTGATAAATCCGGAACCTAAGTTTTCTTTGGTTTTGAGCAGGCTGCGCTTCAGGCGCGCGAAGAAACCTTCTTTGGTCGGTTTTTCCTGCTCCTGGACGCTCTCTTCTTCGGCCTGCTCTTCTACCGGCACGACGATGACCGCTTCTTCCGCGGCTTCTGCCGCCAGCGCCTGGGCTTCCAGCTCTTCGTCGGTAAGCTCTGGCTCGAGTGCGGCTTCTTCTTCCACCGCCTCAACAATTTCAACGGTTTCCGCTTCCGCCTGCCACTCTTCGGCAGAAACCTCTTCGGCTTTCACCTCTTCCGGCAGCGGCAGCTCTTCATGTTCGATAACGGCCTGTGGCGCTTCGGTAATGTCCTCAACGATAATCGGTTCTGGCTTCTCGCTCTCCTGAACCTGTTCAGTGACCTCAACCACCTCTTGTGCAAAGGATTCAATCTCTTCTTTGCTGTGCGCCGTTTCTTCCGCTTCGACAACCGCGGCGGTTTCTACAGGCGTTTCAGGCTGCGACTGCTCTTCAACGGCTTGTTGCTCTTCGGTTTTCTGTTCTGTTTCTTGCTCTTTTTCACCGAAGCCCAGCCAGGAAAAGAAGCCACGTTTTTTTTGTTTTGCCATCTGCGACTACACTCCTCGCGGCGCTATATACATGGAAGCTAAAAAAATGATGAAATAGTCTAACACTTTACTTAATTGACATCACCGCCCGCAATCGCAGGCCAATTGTTAACAGAGCTTTCCTGAGATGAAGAAACCCAACCGCGCCCCGGCCGGTCAAATTCGTATTATCGGCGGTCAGTGGCGAGGCCGGAAATTACCGGTGCCGGACAGCCCCGGTTTACGCCCTACTACCGACCGCGTGCGCGAGACGCTGTTTAACTGGTTAGCCCCGTCAATGGTAGACGCCCACTGCCTGGACTGCTTCGCCGGAAGCGGCGCGCTGGGGCTTGAAGCGCTGTCGCGCTATGCCGCCAGCGCCACGCTGCTGGAGATGGAGCGCGGCGTTGCGCAGACGCTGCAGCAAAATCTGGCGACGCTGAAAGCGAGCAACGCCAAAGTCGTGAACACCAACACGCTGAGTTTTCTTGCGCAGAAAGGCACGCCGCATAACGTGGTGTTTGTCGATCCGCCGTTCCGTAAGGGGCTGCTGGAAGAGACGTTATCCCTGCTGGAGCAAAACGGCTGGCTGGCGGATGACGCGCTAATTTACGTTGAAAGCGAAGTGGAAAACGGTTTGCCGCCGGTTCCCGCCCACTGGGATCTGCACCGCGAAAAGGTCGCCGGCCAGGTCGCTTATCGTCTGTATCACCGTCAGGCACAAGGAGGCTCCGATGCCGGTACTGATTAACCTGGGACGTTTGCTGATGCTGGGCGTCTGGGCATTTTTGATTTTAAATCTGGTGCACCCGTTCCCGCGCCCGATGAATATTTTCGTTAACGTCGCGCTGATTTTCACGTCGTTCATGCACGCCCTGCAGATGGTGATGCTGAAAAACGGTCTGCCGAAAGACGGCCCGCAGATGACGGGCTGGCAGCAGCTGCGCGTGTTTATTTTCGGCGTGTTTGAACTGCTGGTGTGGATGAAAAAGTTTAAGGCGCAGGTGAAGAAGTAAGGCGCGGCCTGATGCCCTCACCCTAACCCTCTCCCACAGGGAGAGGGCCGGGGTGAGGGGAAAATTACCGCTCCGGTTCAAACCCTTCAAACCGCGACCCTTTGTAGCTCAACGTCCCTTTCTCCCCCACCGTCAGCTGATGGTACTGCTGCGCCTCCAGGCGGAAGGTTATCTCCAGGCCGCCCGCTTCCGGCCTAAAGCTCGCTTCATAGCGCATTGCTGTGCCCGCAGGCGTCACCTGCTGCTGGCGCGAGCGGCGGTCGTTGAGCGGTTTCTCGCGTTTGTTGGTCACCACCACTCGCTTTTGCATCAGCGGCGCGGCATCGTTATCCACCTTCTCGCGGCGCTGCTGCACGAAACGGAACGAGGCGGCAATGACGATAATCGCCACCACGATAATGAAAAAAAGCGGCATCTTGCTCATTCGACAATCCCATCAGATTTTGCGGAATTCAGGATACCTTGCCTCCCCCGCCATTGCCAAACGCCCGCCCGCGTCACTACACTGGATCAGAAACTGATTATTCAGACTTAACAGATACAGGGAGTTAATATGCTTTGGTCATTTATCGCTGTCTGTTTTTCCGCATGGCTTTATGTCGATGCGTCGTACCGCGGTCCCACCTGGCAGCGCTGGTTGTTTAAACCGGTCACGCTGTTGCTCCTGCTGCTGCTGGCCTGGCAAGCGCCGATGTTCAACGCCGTCAGCTATCTGGTGCTAGCCGGACTGTGTGCATCCCTGATTGGTGATGCCTTAACCCTGCTGCCGCGCCAGCGCCTGCTCTACGCCGTTGGGGCGTTCTTCTTGTCGCATCTGCTCTATACCATCTACTTTGCCAGCCAGATGACGCTCTCCTTCTTCTGGCCGCTGCCGCTGGTGCTGCTGGTGATTGGCGCGCTGCTGATTGCGGTGATCTGGTCACGACTGGAAGAGATGCGTTTGCCGGTCTGTACCTTTATCGCCATGACGCTCGTGATGGTGTGGCTGGCGGGCGAGCTATGGTTCTTCCGTCCGACCGCTCCGGCGATGTCCGCGTTCTTCGGCGCCGCGCTTCTGCTGATCGGGAATATCGTGTGGCTGGGCAGCCACTATCGCCGCCGCTTCCGGGCGGATAACGCGATAGCCTCCGCCTGTTACTTTGCCGGGCATTTCCTGATTGTGCGTTCGCTGTATATCTAAAAAGCGCTTGACTCTGGAGTCGACTCCAGAGTGTATGCTGCGGTTAATGAGAAAATTATCATTGCCGGAGACTGCCATGTCGACTCCAGAAATACCTAAAAAAGTTCCTCAATTCTCGGCACTTAAGCTCAGCCCGGCTCCGTCGAAAGACGACTGCTGCTGCGAAGGCGCGTGCGAAACGCAAGCTCAACCCCTTCCTGAAAGCGGCAACCGCTACAGCTGGGTCGTCAACGGAATGGACTGCGCGGCCTGCGCCCGCAAGGTGGAAAACGCCGTCAAGCAGGTGCCGGGCGTGAGTCACGTTCAGGTGCTGTTCGCCACCGAAAAGCTGCTGGTCAGCGCCGATAACGACGTCAGCAAACAGGTTGAAGCCGCCGTCAGCAAGGCGGGCTATACCCTGCGCAGCGAAACGGCGCCCGTTGAAAAAGCCTCCTCCCTGAAAGAAAACCTGCCGCTCATTACCCTCACCATCATGATGGCCCTGAGCTGGGGTCTGGAGCAGATTAACCATCCGTTCGGCAATCTGGCGTTTATCGCCACCACGCTGGTCGGCCTGTTCCCGATTGCCCGTCAGGCGCTGCGCCTGATGAAAAGCGGCAGCTGGTTTGCAATCGAAACGCTGATGAGCGTGGCGGCAATCGGCGCGCTGTTTATTGGCGCGACGGCAGAAGCGGCGATGGTGCTGCTGCTGTTCTTAATCGGCGAACGTCTTGAGGGCTGGGCGGCGAGCCGGGCGCGTAAAGGGGTCAGCGCGCTGATGGCGCTGAAGCCGGAAACCGCCACTCGCGTGATAAACGGCACGCGTGAAACGGTCGCCATCAATACGCTGCGCCCGGGCGACGTGATTGAGGTGGCCGCAGGGGGGCGTCTGCCCGCAGACGGCGCGCTGCTTGGCGCCACCGCGAGCTTTGATGAAAGCGCCCTGACCGGGGAATCCATTCCGGTAGAGCGTGCCGCGGGTGAAAAAGTGCCTGCTGGCGCCACCAGCGTCGACCGTCTGGTGCAGCTCACCGTGCTTTCCGAACCGGGCGACAGCGCCATCGACCGTATCCTGAAGCTGATTGAAGAGGCCGAAGAGCGCCGCGCGCCGGTCGAACGCTTTATCGATCGCTTCAGCCGAATTTATACCCCTGCCATCATGCTGGTTGCCCTGCTGGTCACCGTCGTCCCGCCGCTGTTACTTGGCGCGCCGTGGGAGGGCTGGATTTATAAAGGGCTGACGCTGCTGCTGATTGGCTGCCCGTGCGCGCTGGTGATTTCCACCCCGGCTGCGATTACCTCAGGTCTTGCGTCGGCGGCGCGTCGCGGGGCGCTGATTAAGGGCGGCGCGGCGCTGGAGCAGCTGAGCCAGGTCCAGCATATCGCCTTCGATAAAACCGGTACGTTAACCGTGGGTAAGCCGCAGGTAACCGGCGTATATCCGCAGGAAATCAGTGAAGATGAGCTGCTGACCCTGGCCGCCGCCGTTGAACAGGGGTCCACTCATCCGCTGGCGCAGGCGATTGTGCGTGAAGCGCAGTCGCGCGGACTGGACATCCCTCCGGCAATCGCCCAGCGGGCGCTGGTCGGGTCAGGGATTGAGGCCATCGTTGACGGTAAAAAGGTGCTGATTGTCGCGGCGGGCAAGTCTTCTAATCCAGAGGTTGAGGCGTTAGAACAGACCGGACAAACCGTCGTGACCGTTATGCAGGACGGCGTCGCGAAAGGGATGCTGGCGCTGCGCGATACCCTGCGCGATGACGCCAAAGAAGCCGTGGCGGCGCTGCACAAGCTGGGCGTGAAGGGCGTTATACTCACCGGTGATAACCCTCGCGCGGCGGCAGCGATTGCCGGTGAGCTGGGGCTGGAGTTTAAAGCCGGACTGTTGCCTGCGGATAAGGTCAGCGCCGTGACGGAGCTGAACGCTCGCGCGCCGCTGGCAATGGTCGGTGACGGGATTAACGATGCCCCGGCGATGAAAGCGTCCACCATCGGTATAGCGATGGGCAGCGGCACCGACGTGGCGCTGGAAACGGCCGACGCGGCATTGACGCACAACCGCCTGACCGGGCTGGCGCAGATGATTAGCCTGGCGCGCGCGACGCGGGCCAACATCCGTCAGAACATCGGCATTGCGCTCGGGCTGAAAGGAATTTTCCTCGTGACGACGCTGCTCGGCATGACCGGATTGTGGCTGGCGGTGCTGGCGGATACCGGGGCAACGGTACTGGTGACGGCGAACGCGCTCCGGCTGCTGCGTCGCCGATAAAAAAAGCCCGGTGGCGCTAGCGCTTACCGGGCCTCCATGTCCTGCTAACTCGTAGGTCGGGTAAGGCGAAGCCGCCACCCGACTTTTTTATAAGAAATAGCTCATCGCCAGGCCTAAAAACAGCACCAGACCAACGTAGTTATTGTTCATAAACGCTTTAAAACAGGCGTCACGTTCACGCCTGGCGATCAACTTCTGCTGATAAGCAAACAGCAGTCCCGCCACCAGCACGGACCAGTAAAACTCCCAGTTCAGCCCGTTCAGGCGACCGATCGCAACCATCAGCGCCAGTACCGCAACCTGCAGGATACCGATAATCAGCTTGTCCTGACGACCAAAGAGGATGGCGGTGGACTTGATGCCAATCTTCAGGTCATCGTCGCGATCTACCATCGCGTATTGCGTGTCATACGCCACGGCCCAGAGAATGTTCGCCAGGAACATCAGCCAGCAGCTGAGCGGTAAGGACTCACTAACCGCCGCAAACGCCATCGGAATCGACCAGCCAAACGCTGCGCCCAGCACCACCTGAGGCAGGTGGGTATAGCGCTTCATAAACGGATAAACCCAGGCTAACGCCAGCGCCGCAACGGAAAGCAGAATGGTCATGGTGTTGAGGGTTAACACCAGCAGGAAAGAGAGCAGCACCAGAACAATGAACAGCACGCGGGCTTCTTTCCCGGTGACCTGCCCGCTGGGTAACGGACGACCGGCAGTACGCTTAACATGACCGTCGAATTTACGATCGGCATAGTCATTCACCACGCAGCCCGCCGCGCGCATCAGCCAGACGCCGGCAACGAACACGGCCAGGATCCACAGCGGCGGCACGCCCGGCGTGGCGAGCCACAGCGCCCACAGGGTCGGCCACAGCAACAGTAACGCGCCAATGGGTTTATCGGTACGCATTAAGCGGTGATACGCCAACAGCTTATTCTGCGTCAGGCTCCACTCCATTTTTTCTTCCTCTTAGTACAACGGTGATGCCGGTAAAAAAAGCTCCGTCAGAATTAACGGTTTACCGCTCAGGCGAAGGCGGGAACGACGCCCCCAGAGTTCGGCATCACGACCAATCTCAATAAAATCCCGGGTAAGCTCAGACGAGGTGAAAAGGTAACGCCCCAGCGGCGTTTTCCCCAGACGTTGCAGCGCCAGCTCTGGCCCGGAAAGGGTGGACTCGGGGACCACCGTCCGCCCGGCAAGCCAAGGCTCACCATCAGCACAGAGTAAAATTTCGCGCAGCCAGTAGCGTGGTTCGTGCGGCAGCAGCGGCAGCTCGCTGGCGATCTCATCACCAGAGACAAACCCTTCCTGAATCAGGGTCACCGTGACCGTTTTACCCTGTTGCTCAAAACGTTTCGTCATGGAATCTTCCAGCAACAACCAGTCCAGCTGCTGCGGTTCAAGCGCAGGTATTTGGTCGAAATAGCGCAGCGCACGCAGTTGCGTTAGCGCAGGGTGTGACATGCCAGACTCTCCGATACATAACGTAATGGCATTGTATCGCAGAAACACGGATTGAGGGGGGCCAAACGTTATTTAACGATCACGATCGCAACATGGGCGCAACAGCCTGGCCGATACGAAAAAAAGTGCGCCCACTCAGGCGCACCAAACTACTAACAAATCAGCACTGTGGGGAAACGGTTACCCCTTGCCTTTTACACTGCTGATAAAGGTGGAACGGGCAGTGGTTGAACCTAAACGTTCGGCTTCATCAAGCAGTTTCAGCGCTTTATCGACATCGCCGCGCTTCACCGCCTGCTTAATGGCGTTGTTGAAGTACTCTTCGGTGTCGTTCAGTACCGGCTCGGCTTTCTTCGCCGGGGCAGGTGCTGCGGTCGCTACCGGTGCGGCTGCCGTGGCAGCTGGCGCGGTATAAACAGGTGCAGCAGTGTTACCTACGGTGACGGGGCCGGTGCCGGAGGAGCCAAACAGCGGGCCGACCAGCACGCTGGACGCATTGTTAGTTGAGACTTTCAGTTTGAGCAGGCCGTCGGTGACGTGGCGCGCTAACGGATCCGGAATATCCGGAACAGAGTTACCCGTTCCTTTGGCGTAGGCTTTTGCCGGATCGATAAGCTTAGTGGTCTGCTGTAGATCTTTTTCAGTCGTGAAAACCAGAACATAAATCTTCTGCTGTCCCAACGCTGGCGTCAGGCGCATTTTTCCTTCCAGACGGTCGGCGCTCATGACGCCAGGCTCCTGGTAGCTAAAGTACTCGCTTGGGAAGAAGGCAGACGGCGTCAGATTCTGATCCAGAATCAGCACGTTCGGTGCAAATACGCTGGTTTGCTTGTTCACTTCGCTGGTCAGCGTCAGGGTTAGCTCACCAATGTTAGCCGGCACGCTGTAGGCGGCAACCGGCCCGGTGATACCCGGTACGTTCAGCTGCTGGCCGCCCGTAGAAAGCTGTGTCGACTGGGTTTTGGATTGATCAACTGGCGTCCACGTCAGCTGCTGGAGGGCCGCCGCCGGGATAGCCGGCGCAGCGCTGGTATTTTGTGGCACGAAATTCACGTCTGCCAGGGAGATGGCCGGAACACAGGCTAACAGCCCCGCAGAGAGGCACAGCGCGACGAGACTTTTCTTCATTTTCATTGTTATTACCTCTGATAGCGTGAGCACTGCGGTGGCCAGGCAATAGCGCGCAGCACCCTAAGGAGAGAGGGGCTTACGCCCCTCTTTTCAGGTCATTACGTCAGGTCTAACGAATTACCACCAGATTTCCATCTGGGCGCCGAAGGTCCATTCATCGTTGTCGCCACGGCTGAAGGTTTTCGCAGAGGTGTCACTGTAAGCCACACCAGAGGTGTAACCCGTGTCGCTGTTGTTTGCGTAACCCCATTTCTCATCCCACTTCGCGTAGGTTGCGAAGACACGGATAGCCGGACGAGACCAGATGCTGTCGCCTGCCTGCCATTGCTGTGCCAGGGTGATTTTGTACTGGCTGTTTTTCTCGTCAGTTCTCTGAGATTTGACGTTGTCGTAGCCCACTTCAAGCAGGGTGCTCATGATTGGCGTCCATTTGAACATCGGACGAACACCCACAGTCCACCACTCGGTACCGTTGTTGTTGTCACGATCGATGTTCTGGTACATACCGACGTACATCAGGTCCCAACGGTCTGCCAGGGTAATTGCACCGTGGTCCAGCACACGCCACATGGAGCCGTCGTTATCAACGCTGCCGCCCTGTGGAATACCTTTACCGTTAGAGGTCATGGAGTCTGTACCGTACTGCAGTACGAACTTGTTGAAGCCCTTCATCATGCTCTGGGTATGTTCAGCAGTGAACAACCAGCCATCTTTAGAAGCGCCTGGCTGCAGGTAGTAGTCGTCAGGAATGTTGGTGTGACCATAGTCAACGCCCAGTTCCAGCGTACCGCCCGGGTTAGTTTCCAGCCCCGCTAAACGCACGTCGAAGACGTCATTTGGTACAACGTTGTCATAAATACGGTCGCCGTTCGCATCACGATCGGCGAAGGTTGCAGAACCGCCTGATTCAGAAGAGCGGGTGGCTGCCAGAGAGAGTTTACCAAAGCCCAGATCGATGTTTTCAATACCGGCACCAGGACCTGAGATGTCCCAGTAGTAGAAGTCGATCATGTGAACGTCATGACGCTGATAGAAACGCTTACCGGCCCAGATGGTGGAGCCTGGCAGCCATTCAATCAGGTTTTTACCCTGCACGTTAGCTTCACGGAAGGCCGGGCTGGTGGATTCCCAGTCGTTCTGCTGAGAAACGGAATACGCTACGTTAGTGTCGAAATAGAAGCTCTTGTCGCCTTCTTTCCACACTTCCTGACCCAGTTTCAATTCCGCATAGGTTTCACATTCGTTACCGAGACGGTATTTACTTTGAGCACCCGTTGCCTGGAAACATTGTTGTTCACCGCCACTCCCGGTCCAGCCAATGCCGGAACGAGCATAACCTTTAAAGTCCACGGCGCCTGCCTGGGCAGACAGGATGCCTGCCGCAACGGCGATTGCCAGAGGGACTTGTTTGCGCAGAGTAATCATCATTCTATCTCCTGAGATCATTGCTTTTCTTTGAACACTTCACCTGTCGGTTTCGTGTCTTCTTTTGGGATTGCTTAAACGCCTGGCTCTTTGTGCAACCGACGACATGCGGTGCCATCCTCACGGAACAGATGGCAACGCTCTGGCGGCAAGCCGATAGCGAATGTGGCACCCTCTTCTACCAACACCACGTCGTTCTGGCGGTAGACCAGGTTCTGACGGATGGCGGGGATCTGGATATGAATCTGTGTTTCGTGACCAAGCTGTTCGACGACCTGAACGTCACCTTCCAGGGTCACATCAGCGATGTGGCTCGGCAGCAGGTGCTCAGGACGAATACCGAGGGACATGTTTGCCCCGACCTGTACGTTGGCGCTGTCGACCGGCAGCCAGACCTGCTGGCGGTTTGGCAGCTCCACCTGTACCTGTTCAATGGCTGTCGCGGTCACTTTGACGGGCAGGAAGTTCATCTTTGGCGAGCCAATAAAGCCCGCAACAAAGCGGTCTGCCGGGTAGTGGTACAGCTCCAGCGGTTTACCCACCTGCGCCACGCGGCCGGCATCCAGCACCACGATTTTGTCGGCGAGGGTCATCGCTTCCACCTGATCGTGGGTGACGTAAATCATCGTGCGGCCAAGACGCTTGTGCAGACGGGAGATTTCAATTCGCATCTGGACGCGCAGGGCGGCATCCAGGTTAGAGAGAGGTTCATCGAGCAGGAACACGCGCGGTTCGGCCACCAGGGTACGGCCAATCGCCACACGCTGACGCTGACCACCGGAAAGCGCTTTTGGTTTACGCTCCAGCAGGTGGGCCAGCTGTAACACTTCCGCCACCTGCGTCACGCGCTGGTTAATGACTTCTTTCTTCGCGCCGGCCAGCTTCAGGCCAAAGGACATATTTTCGGCAACGGAAAGGTGTGGATAGAGTGCATAAGACTGGAACACCATACCGACGCCACGTTCGGCAGGCGGGATGTCGTTCATTCGGGTATCACCAATCAGCAGGTCGCCGCTGGTAATCGTTTCAAGACCGGCAATCATACGCAGCAGAGTAGATTTACCACAGCCTGATGGGCCAACAAACACCACGAATTCGCCTTCGTTGATGTCCAGATTGATGTCTTTCGACACCACAACGTCACCCCAGGCTTTCGTTACATTACGCAGCTGTACGCTCGCCATGCCCTTCTCCCTTCGTTACAACCTGTCACCGACAGAAACATTCAAGATAAGTTCACTATGGGGTATCCATTACTTTCACGAATCCTCCACCCCCCGCCTTTTTTATGGGGGAGGAGGCGGGAGGATGAGGGAGCAGGCTCTGCGACCGCCGCGGGCGGGCTGAGGCAAAATTCGTGAAGCCGCCTGCAAAATTCGGTGGGTTTTTATGTGCGCCAGCACTCATAACTTAAATTTATGTAACGGAGATCACACAAACGGGGGGTGGGGCGTAGGGGTTGGGAGGATGGAAAGAGGATGTCAAATAAGGAGACTGAGTCACGTTGAACCACCTTATGTATCCACGAGCACATCACCAAAAAGGATGGCAGATATGAATATCAAGACTGGCGCACGCGTTTTCGCATTGTCCGCCCTTGCAGCAATGATGGTTTCCGCCCCAGCGCTCGCCAAAATTGAAGAAGGCAAGCTGGTTATCTGGATTAACGGCGATAAGGGCTATAACGGCCTGGCCGAAGTGGGCAAAAAATTCGAAAAAGATACCGGCATCAAAGTTACCGTAGAACATCCGGACAAGCTGGAAGAGAAGTTCCCGCAGGTTGCAGCAACCGGCGACGGCCCGGACATCATCTTCTGGGCGCATGACCGTTTCGGGGGTTACGCGCAGTCTGGCCTGCTGGCAGAAGTGACGCCAGATAAAGCCTTCCAGGACAAGCTGTTCCCGTTCACCTGGGATGCCGTTCGCTATAACGGCAAGCTGATCGCTTACCCTATCGCGGTTGAAGCCCTGTCTCTGATTTACAACAAAGACCTGGTACCAAACCCACCGAAAACCTGGGAAGAGATCCCGAAACTGGATAAAGAGCTGAAGGCGAAAGGTAAATCCGCCCTGATGTTCAACCTGCAAGAGCCGTACTTCACCTGGCCGCTCATTGCTGCCGATGGCGGTTACGCGTTCAAGTTTGAAAACGGCAAATATGACGTGAAAGACGTGGGCGTGGACAACGCTGGCGCGAAAGCGGGTCTGACCTTCCTGGTGGATCTGATCAAGAACAAACACATGAACGCGGATACCGACTACTCCATCGCGGAAGCGGCGTTCAACAAAGGCGAAACCGCGATGACCATCAACGGTCCGTGGGCCTGGACCAATATCGACAAGAGCAAAATCAACTACGGTGTGACGCTGCTGCCAACCTTCAAAGGCAAGCCGTCTAAACCGTTCGTTGGCGTGCTGAGCGCGGGCATCAACGCCGCCAGCCCGAACAAAGAGCTGGCGAAAGAGTTCCTGGAAAACTACCTGCTGACCGATCAGGGTCTGGATGAAGTGAACAAGGACAAACCGCTGGGCGCCGTCGCGCTGAAATCCTTCCAGGATCAGCTGGCGAAAGACCCACGTATCGCGGCCACCATGGATAACGCCCAGAAAGGCGAAATCATGCCGAACATCCCACAGATGGCTGCGTTCTGGTACGCCACGCGTACCGCGGTCATCAACGCTGCAAGCGGTCGTCAGACTGTCGATGCCGCGCTGAAAGATGCTCAGGGTCGTATTACTAAGTAATGACGTAGTCCCCTCTCCCTTTGGGAGAGGGTTAGGGTGAGGGTTGGCGCTATCCGCACGCCCTCACCCCGGCCCTCTCCCCCAGGAGAGGGAGAAAAGATCAAACGTTGTAGAGGAAAAACCCCATGGATGTCATTAAAAAGAAACGCTGGTGGCAAAGCGACGCGCTGAAGTGGTCAGCGATAGGTCTGCTGTGTCTGCTGGTGGGTTACCTTGTTGTTTTAATGTACGTACAAGGGGAATATCTGTTTGCCATCATGACGCTGATTTTAAGCTCTGCTGGCCTGTATATTTTCGCTAATCGTAAAGCCTATGCCTGGCGCTATGTCTACCCGGGCGTGGCCGGGATGGGGCTGTTTGTTCTGTTCCCGCTGATTTGTACCATCGCCATTGCGTTTACCAACTACAGCAGCACCAACCAGCTTGCGCAGGAACGCGCGCAGCAGGTCCTGCTGGATCGCTCATATCAGGCAGGCAAGACCTTTAACTTCGGCCTGTATCCTGACGGTAACGAGTGGAAGTTAGCGCTTACTGACGAAGCAAGCAGCAAATACTATGTCTCCGACGCGTTCAAATTTGGCAGCGAGCAGAAGCTGGCCTTAAAAGAGGCACAGGCCCTGCCGGAAGGTGAACGAGCCAACCTGCGCGTCATTACCCAGAACCGTCAGGCGCTGACCCAGCTCACCGCCGTGCTGCCAGACGAAAGCAAGGTGACCATGAGCTCGCTGCGCCAGTTCTCCGGCACGCAGCCGCTGTATACCCTGGCGGACGACGGCACGCTGACCAACAACCAGAGCGGCGTGAAATATCGTCCGAATAACGACATTGGTTTCTATCAGTCCATTACTGCCGACGGCAAATGGGGTGATGACAAGCTCAGCCCTGGCTATACCGTCACCATCGGCTGGGACAACTTTACCCGTGTGTTTACCGACGAAGGCATTCAGAAGCCGTTCTTCGCCATCTTCGTCTGGACGGTGGTCTTCTCGGTGTTGACGGTGATCCTGACCGTGGCCGTGGGCATGGTGCTTGCCTGCCTGGTCCAGTGGGAATCCCTGAAAGGCAAAGCGATTTACCGCGTGCTGCTGATCCTGCCGTATGCCGTACCGTCGTTTATCTCGATTCTGATTTTCAAAGGGCTGTTTAACCAGAGCTTCGGTGAAATCAACATGATGCTGAGCGCCCTGTTCGGCATCAAACCAGCCTGGTTCAGCGACCCGACCACCGCTCGCTCGATGATTATCATCGTGAACACCTGGCTCGGTTATCCGTACATGATGATCCTGTGCATGGGCCTGCTGAAGGCTATCCCGGACGATCTGTACGAAGCCTCGGCGATGGACGGCGCGGGCCCGTTCCAGAACTTCTTTAAAATTACGCTGCCGCTGCTCATTAAGCCGCTGACGCCGCTGATGATTGCCAGCTTCGCCTTTAACTTTAACAACTTCGTGCTGATTCAGCTGTTGACCAACGGCGGCCCGGACCGCCTTGGCACCACGACGCCAGCAGGCTATACCGACCTGCTCGTGAGCTACACCTACCGTATCGCCTTCGAAGGCGGCGGCGGCCAGGACTTCGGTCTGGCGGCAGCGATTGCCACCCTGATCTTCCTGCTGGTAGGCGCTCTGGCGATTGTGAACCTGAAAGCCACACGTATGAAATTCGACTAAGGAGGGCATCGATCATGGCAATGGTACAACCCAAATCTCAGAAACTGCGCCTCCTGGCGACGCACTTAGGCCTGCTGATTTTCATCGCGGCGATCATGTTCCCGCTGCTGATGGTTATCGCCATCTCCCTGCGTTCGGGTAACTTCGCGACGGGGAGCCTGATCCCGGACGAAATCTCCTGGGAGCACTGGAAGCTCGCGCTGGGCTTCAGCGTGGAACACGCGGATGGCCGCGTCACGCCGCCGCCGTTCCCGGTGCTGCTGTGGCTGTGGAACTCGGTGAAAATAGCAGGCATTACCGCCATTGGTATCGTGGCGCTTTCCACCACCTGCGCCTACGCCTTCGCCCGCATGCGTTTCCCGGGCAAAGCGACGCTGCTGAAAGGGATGCTGATTTTCCAGATGTTCCCGGCCGTGCTGTCGCTGGTGGCGTTGTATGCCCTGTTTGACCGTCTGGGCCAGTACGTACCCTTTATCGGCCTGAACACCCACGGCGGCGTGATCTTCGCCTATCTTGGCGGTATCGCACTGCATGTATGGACCATTAAAGGCTATTTCGAAACTATCGACGGCTCGCTGGAAGAAGCGGCCGCCCTGGATGGCGCAACCCCGTGGCAGGCGTTCCGCCTGGTGCTGCTGCCGCTGTCGGTGCCGATTCTGGCGGTAGTGTTTATCCTGTCGTTTATCGCTGCGATCACCGAAGTACCGGTTGCCTCACTGTTACTGCGTGATGTGAACAGCTACACCCTGGCCGTAGGTATGCAGCAATACCTCAACCCGCAAAACTACCTGTGGGGCGACTTTGCCGCGGCGGCCGTGCTTTCCGCCATCCCGATTACCGTGGTGTTCCTGCTGGCGCAGCGCTGGCTGGTCAACGGCCTGACGGCGGGCGGTGTGAAAGGTTAAGTTTCATTTTGTTATGCCACTGCAACCCTCAACTTTAGACGTATTGTATTGACCCAATACTCAAAATATTTTGCGGTGCTGGAAGGCGGCAAGTGAGTGAATCCCCACGAGCTTACTAAAGTAAGTGACTGGGGTGAGCGAACGCAGCCAACGCATCAGCAGCGTAAAATATGAAGAGTAAACTTGTGACTGTTGTTAGGCGCTCTTCGGAGCGCCATTTTTTTATTCGCGTTTCAGCCGCTTCGAGTTGCACAGCCAGAGGGTGATCACCAGCAGCAGGATCGCCGCCGAGTAGATCAGCACGTCGAGCGGGGATTTATGATCGACGATGATCAGCCGCACTATCGCAGTGATCCCAATGTAGACAAAATAACGCAGCGGGAAGTGAAATCCGGACTGAAAGTACTTCACAATCAGGGCGATAAATTCAAAGTAGAGAAAGTAGACCACCAGGCCTTCCACCAGCGCATATTTGCTGGTTTGTTCAGGGGCGAACAGTACATCCGCAAGATGCACCGTCTCTTTACCCAAAAAGACGACCAGTATCAGGCCAAGGCTCAACAGACCGAGGTTCAGCACGGTCTGGAGGATAGTTGAGATGAACTCAACGCGCGGGCGAGTCAGGGATGTCATACAGCACCTCATTCTCCAGGGCGAGGTTCCTGTATAACGCAAAAATGTGACGGGGATCTATATTTTTTAATTATGTTTTATGTAGGAAGAAAACCGATGGAGCGTAAACAAACCGGGGTTCGCAACGTGACCTGTGGCGACAATGTGATCGTATATGAGCCTGCTAACCTTTACGACTGTGTGCTGGGCAACGGCGTATTCGTCGGCCCGTTTGTTGAAATCCAGGGCAATACGCGCATCGGTGACGACTGCAAAATCCAGTCGCACACCTTCATCTGCGAGTATGTCACTATTGGTCAGCGTTGCTTTGTTGGCCATGGCGTGATGTTTGCCAACGATATGTTTCGGGAGGGGAAACCGAACGCTGACCGTGAGAGCTGGGGCCATATTACCGTGGGGAATGATGTTTCGATAGGCAGTGGAGCGACCATTCTGGCGGTATCCATCTGCGACGGTGCGGTGATTGGAGCAGGGAGCGTGGTAACAAAATCGATCGTCGAGAAAGGTGTCTATGCCGGTAACCCGGCGAGGCTACTACGCCGCTTGTGATTCGCCCGGTGGCGCTGCGCTTACCGGGCCTACAAAAGAGCAGGCCGGGCAAACGCGGTGCCGCCCGGCGTGAAGCATCAGCGGAAGTTAATGTTCTTATCGCTCGTCATATCATACAGCTGGAACTTACGTCCAAGCTGCTGACCCCCGTCACGCGTCAGCGGCGTCCAGCCAATCGCCGCGCGGCTGCGGGTTGGGCCTGACGAGAACAGATCCAGCGGAATCGACACGTAGACCCCTTTAGTGAAGTCCCCTTCCCCGTATTCGTCCGGCGAGACGTTGGTGATGGTGGCGTAGCCGCCCACCACGACGCCGCTGTCGAAGTGTTTAGAGATATCGAGCGTGCCGCCCTTATCGCCCGCCAGGTACTGACCGACGCTGGCTTTCACCAGCACGTCAGGTGCGAACGACGGCGTCCAGTAGGCGGTCAGATGGCCCGTTTTGACGCTGTAGTCGGTGAACTTCATCATGTCCTGCGCGCTGCGCCAGTCACGCTGCTTGACGTAGTTGGCATCCACCCCGAACGCCCAGTTGCTGTCGACAGGACGATAAAGCACTTCCGCCCCCGCGCCGCCGTACATGGTTTCCAGATACCCGCCGTACACCTGGCCGTAGAAGCCGTTGCCGAAGTACTGGAAGTAGTTGGCCTGCAGGTTGTTCACGTAAGCATCGTTCTGCACATACTCACGCACGCGGGTGCGCACGCGCGGCAGCGTCGAGTCTTTTGGCGGGTTGGTGTAATTGAATTTGTCGTAGTTGTTGGCGATGTTGCCGAACAGGCTGCCGGTGGTCAGCAGGTGGTCGGTGAGCCACAGATCCGCCGTCGCCATGACGCCCAGCTGATACATGTAGAAGTTTTCAGGCCCGCCCACGGACTGGTTCAGCACCGGATCGATATGGAAATCGAAGCGCGATTTGTCGATATACCAGCCCTGCTCGGTGGTTTCCGGCACGATCGGCTCTACGCGTTTTTGCACCAGCTCGGTCTCATGCCCGAGCGGCTCGCCTTCCAGATGGCGCTTGAGGCTGGCAACGTCCGTTTCGGTTGTGACCTGCGGCAGGTTGAGACGGTTTTCCGTCACGCGGATCGTTCGGATCCCCTCCGGGAGATCGTTCATCACGATCCGGTTGGCGCGTTCGATCCCTTCCCGTGAGTCGCGGTATTTTACCTGCTCGCCGGTGACGTAAAGCGTGTCGCCCTTGGTCTGAATCTTCGGATCCGCCAGGCCGGCATTGTATTTCAGCAGCGTCAGCTGGTTTGCCACCACGGAGTGCTGCAGAATCGCATCCTGCGGCTCCGGCCGGTATGCAGGGCGCGCGTTATCATTGTAGTGCGGCCGCATGTCGTTAAAGTTGGTGCGCAGCGTGAAGCCAAACATCACCGTATTGCCGCGCTCGTAGCTGAGGTTAACGTCGGCCCAGTCGGTGACGCGATAAATGGCGCCGACGTTAAACTTGCTCTTCTGCTCAATCTTCCCGGCGAAGTCCTGCGAGTAGTCATTCCCTTCATACTCCAGCTTCAGGCGTAATGGCTGCCAGGGCGTTTGATACTCTACGCCGCCAAACAGCGACGCCGGACCGTGGAACATCTGGTCTCCGTTAATGGAGCCCGCTTTCTTATAGCTGTTATCGCGATAGCAGTATTTGTCGCTGTAGGAGCAAAACGGGTTTTTCACGTTACCGCTGGTGCCGAGATAGCCCCATCCCAGGCCGAGCGAGAAGTCGAACGGTCCCCAGGCTTTGCTGGCCACGATGTATTCCGCATCAAACAGACCGGTACCACCGATATCTTTGGCGCCCACGGACACCTGCGGCATCCAGTAGCTCTCTTCCCACAGGCGCAGCTTGACGTCGAAGGCTTTATCTTTGTAGGTCTGATCGCCGGAGAACGCCTCTACGCTGCTGTATTGTTTCGTACGCACGTCGGTATAGCGCAGCGTGGTTTCAAGCCACGGGAACATCTGTACCGAGGCGGAGTAGTAGCGATACTGGTCGTTATCACGGTAGTTAAGGCTAATTTCCCCTTCGCGCGCCATACGCGCGGTGGGCGTTTGCAGTAAACCGACGCCGCCGAAGTCTGACTGAGACGGGCCAATGGGTGCCGGATACGTTTCTGCATGGCAGGCGGCACTCACGCAGAGCGCCAGCATGCTGTAGAGATAGGTTTTTTTCATTATTCCGGTATCCGCTGAATCAGGGAGTGAAGGATATCGGCGTTAAGCCCGTCATACGCCTTCGTCCAGAAATGGTCGGCAAAACCGACAAAAATAATGCTGCCCGGCATAGGTTCGATATGCCGTTTATTCCAGTAAGCGACGGGGGCTTTCTGCGTGTGCCCGTCAGGGTAAACCACCCAGGCGTAGCTGTTATCGGCACCGCTCAGCAGGCTCTGCTCGTCGAGGTAGCTCGCCACGTCACGACCGGGCGTAAAGGGCTTTTTACCCGGGCTGCTGATTAGCCCCATTACGGTCACCGTCGTCGGCTTCTCCGGCAGCCAGAGCGTATACTCCCCTTCAAGCGTGGGATTACCCTTTTCCGTAACGCGCACTTCGTCGGGATCAAGGTTCACGTTCTGACGGCCCGTCACCTTCAGCGTCTGCAGCTGCTGGCCAACGCTATTAATCGCCGCCGCGTCGTCGCCATCTTCCTGTTCCGCTAACCCCGTCAGCCTGGCAAGGAGCGCCTTGTGCTGTTGTTCCGCTTCAGCGGTCTTCTGACGTTCAGCGATCACTGCCCCCGGCCACCAGCTGTTGGCGAGCCTTGGCTGTCCGACGAGATCGAGCAGATGCTCAGCGTGGGTTAAGGTTTTGGGTTTTTCACTGTCCGGCGTGTAGACCTTCACAGTCCCTGCGGACCATGCCAGCGGCGCGGCGAGGCTGGCGATAAGCGCAACGTGGATGAGCGTTTTCATGATTTCGCCGCCTTGATCAGGGTGGTTTTCACCGGGAAGAATCCGGCACCGAGATACTGCAGGGACTGGCGGATCTGCCCTTCCTCGTCGATCCAGAAGCGGTTGTGCCAGGTGGCCTGGTCGGTGGTAACTTCTTCATCCAGCACGCGGACACGGGTTTCGTCGCTGCCGACTTTCACGCTGTCCGTGCCGTCCCAGCGGAAGGTCGAGCGTGCCGTGGCGTAACGCACCTGCTTATGTTCGGTCCAGCCCATCGTGCGCGTCCAGCTTACGCCGTCGGCGATCTGGTTCGGCTTGATTAGCGGGTCGTCGGCGATATTATTCACCTCCAGCAGGTTATCGCCGCCCAACAGGGTTTTCACGATACGGCCATGCTGCGTCACGATGGTGGCCTGATCCTGCGTCACCCATTTCTGCTGCCCGTTTTCATCGAAAGCGAGCACCACAAACAGCTGCGGGCCATCGTTTAGCTGCATGTACTGACTGGCATAGGGCATGTTTTGAAGTTCGTCATCGGTCAGATGCACGCCCGGTGTACCGAACATGCTTTCCCACAGTGAGTTTCCCAGCCCTTTGGTGGTGGCCGAGCACGCCTGCAGCAGCAGGCAAATCAGAATGATTGCAGGTCGCTTCACGACTCTTCTCCGAAGGGGCGAAATAACCACACCGAAGTGTGGTTATGATTAAAACACCCGCTATTACTGGGTGCTGGTTGTCGTGGTGGTCGTGGTTCCGGTATTGGAGCCATCACCGCCACCGGTTGCCGCCAGCGCGACACCCACGGCTGAACTTACGGTGCTGGCGCTGGCTGCGGTAGAACTACCCGCAGACGCAGACGTCGCAGCCGAACCTGCCGCTTCCCCGACCTGAACCGGAGCTGCATAGACAGATGTCGCCGCAAGCGCAGATATGGCAAAAATGCCATACAGTACTTTCTTCATAACAATTTCCCTTCAATGAATGAATGGAGATTTGCCCGAAAAGAATTTCAGGCGGAATCGAGTATACACAACTAGTGCCGTGGGTTTGCCGTAAGGGGAAATAGGGATGGAGTTTTCGGACTAATGGTTAAAATGGAAATGAAAGACAAATAGCATTAATATATAAATTATAAAAATCAATAATTTATAATATAAATATATTAATGGATTACTACGTATTTTCTTAAAATAAACCGCAGGAATTAACGGGTTAAGCGTCTTTTTCGGATTAAACTCAGATTCAGAATTTGAGTTAACTAACAGACATCAGGAATTATCCGATAAAAAAATGCCGGCATTAAGCCGGCACGTTTTCATGACGTTTTAATTACGCGCGCCATGCTTTATAACGGTTGATCAAACCATTTGTCGAGCTGTCATGGCTGGCAATCGCTTTATCGTCACCCAGCTCTGGCAGAATACGGTTTGCCAGCTGTTTGCCCAGCTCAACGCCCCACTGGTCAAAGGTGAAGATGTTCAGGATGGCACCCTGCGTGAAGATCTTGTGCTCGTACAGGGCAATCAGCGCGCCCAGGCTGAACGGCGTGATTTCGCGCAGCAGGATGGAGTTGGTTGGGCGGTTGCCTTCGAACACTTTGAACGGCACCACATGGTCCAGGGTTGCCGGATCTTTACCCTGGTCACGGTATTCCTGTTCAACCACTTCGCGAGATTTACCGAACGCCAGCGCTTCGGTCTGCGCAAAGAAGTTCGACAGCAGCTTCGGATGGTGGTCGGACAGCGGGTTATGGGTGATAGCCGGGGCGATGAAATCGCACGGTACCATTTTGGTGCCCTGGTGGATCAGCTGGTAGAAGGCATGCTGACCGTTGGTGCCCGGCTCGCCCCAGATGATTGGGCCAGTCTGGTAATCCACCGCGTTGCCGTTACGGTCAACGTATTTACCGTTGGATTCCATGTTGCCCTGCTGGAAGTAGGCTGCGAAGCGGTGCATGTACTGGTCGTAAGGCAGGATCGCTTCGGTTTCAGCGCCGAAGAAGTTGTTGTACCAGATACCGATCAGCGCCAGCAGTACCGGCAGGTTTTTCTCAGGCGCGGTAGTGGAGAAGTGTTTATCCATCGCGTGCGCGCCGGAGAGCAGCTCAACGAAGTTGTCGAAGCCCACGGACAGGATGATGGACAGACCGATCGCAGACCACAGGGAGTAGCGGCCACCGACCCAGTCCCAGAACTCGAACATATTCGCGGTATCAATGCCGAACTCGCTGACCGCTTTACCGTTGGTAGACAGCGCCGCGAAGTGTTTCGCCACGTGCTTGTTGTCGCCCGCGGTTTTCAGGAACCAGTCGCGCGCGCTGTGGGCGTTGGTCATGGTTTCCTGAGTGGTGAAGGTTTTGGACGCAACCAGGAACAGGGTGGTTTCCGGGTTCACGTTCTTCAGCACTTCGGCGATGTGGGTGCCATCGACGTTAGACACAAAGTGCATATTGAGGTGGTTTTTATACGGGCGCAGCGCTTCGGTCACCATGAACGGGCCGAGGTCAGAACCGCCGATACCGATGTTCACCACGTCGGTGATCGCTTTGCCGGTGTAGCCTTTCCAGCTTCCGGAGATGATCGCTTCGGAGAAGGCTTTCATCTTTTCCAGCACCGCGTTCACTTCCGGCATGACGTCTTTGCCGTCAACGATGATTGGGGTATTGCTACGGTTACGCAGGGCCACGTGCAGCACTGCACGGTCTTCGGTGCGGTTGATCTTCTCGCCGGAGAACATGGATTTGATGGCATCCGCCAGCTCGGTTTCTTTCGCCAGATCCTGCAGCTTTGCCAGCGTCTCTTCGGTAATGCGGTTTTTAGAGAAATCCACCAGCATCAGGTCGTCGAAGGTCGCGGAGAACTTGTTGAAACGATCGGCATCTTTCGCGAACAGATCCGCGATGGTGACGTCTTTCATTTCATCAAAATGTTTCTGGAGTGCCTGCCAGGCAGCGGTCTGCGTTGGGTTGATGTTTTTCATTAGCAATACTCTTCTGATTTGAGAATTGTGACTGCGGTCGATTGTAGCGCCTGCAAATAAAAATTGTGATGGTTTTTATGCCATTGCCCTGGCCTACATCAAACACAGGTGAAAAGACCCGAAAAGTATAGCTGCTGACGGAGCCTCCTGGGGCGGCGAAATGTCGGTCAAAAAGCCCTAAAACGGAGCATAAAATCTGGCGCTGTTATAAGTCCTGTTTCTCAGGGGTACCCCCCCATAAAAAATCCGCATAATCCCAGCATTGACAGGACCTCCCCCGCATTTTATTTATAGGGCCGTATTTTGCGCCTGCACCTGTTTTCGTTTCACTCTTGTGCCAAGGTCGCTTATTCATTCCCTGACACGAGGTTGTTATGACGAGTTTTGTGGTCGCCAAATTTGGCGGCACCAGTGTGGCCGATTACGATGCCATGAACCGCAGCGCCGATGTGGTGCTGGCCGATCCGAATACCCGCCTGGTGGTGCTGTCTGCATCCGCCGGCGTGACGAACCTGCTGGTTTCTCTGTCTGAAGGACTGGAAGCGACAGAACGTTTCGTGAAGCTGGATGCACTGCGCAAAATTCAGTTCGACATTCTTGAGCGTCTGCAGAACCCGAACGTCATCCGCGAGGAAGTGGAGCGTCTGCTGGAAAATATTACCACTCTGGCAGAAGCGGCTTCTCTGGCCACCTCCACCGCCCTGACCGACGAACTGGTCAGCCACGGCGAGCTGATGTCCACCCTGCTGTTTGTCGAAATCATGCGCGAGCGTAACGTTCAGGCGCAGTGGTTTGACGTGCGTAAAGTGATGCGTACCAGCGATCGCTTTGGTCGTGCCGAGCCGGACGTTGAGGCGCTGGCGGAGCTGACCAATCAGCAGCTGGCACCACGCCTGGCAGACGGTATCGTGATCACCCAGGGCTTTATCGGCAGTGAAGCGAAAGGCCGCACCACCACGCTTGGCCGCGGCGGCAGCGACTACACCGCCGCGCTGCTGGGCGAAGCCCTGCATGCAACGCGCGTGGATATCTGGACGGACGTTCCGGGCATTTACACCACCGACCCGCGCGTCGTTTCCGCGGCTAAACGTATTGATGTGATCGCCTTTGAAGAAGCGGCGGAAATGGCCACCTTCGGCGCGAAAGTGCTGCACCCTGCAACGCTGCTGCCTGCAGTGCGCAGCGATATTCCGGTCTTCGTCGGCTCCAGCAAAGATCCCAAAGCGGGCGGGACGCTGGTCTGCAAGAAAACGGAAAACCCACCGCTTTTCCGCGCCCTGGCCCTGCGTCGTCGCCAGACGCTGGTGACGCTCCACAGCCACAATATGCTGCATTCCCGCGGTTTCCTGGCGGAAGTGTTTGGCATTCTGGCGCGCCACAATATCTCGGTGGATCTGATCACCACCTCTGAAGTGAGCATTGCGCTAACGCTGGACACCACCGGCTCGACCTCCACCGGCGACACGCTGCTGACGCAGTCGCTGCTGATTGAGCTGTCTGAGCTGTGCCGCGTGGAAGTGGAAGAAGACCTGGCGCTGGTTGCCATCATCGGCAACAAGCTGTCGCGCGCCTGCGGCGTGGGTAAAGAGGTGTTCGGCGTGCTCGACCCGTTCAGCATCCGCATGATCTGCTACGGCGCATCCAGCTATAACCTCTGCTTCCTGGTGCCTGCCGATCAGGCCGAGCAGGTCGTGCAGAAACTTCATCAGAATTTGTTTGAATAAAATTCGTTAGCACGATAAATAATACCTATAAGCCGGGCACAGACCCGGCTTTTTCATAACTAAACAACACGACAATACTGCAAGGAATCCACTATGTTATCCGTCGTTACGCGGCTGTTCCCGTTATGGGCGCTGCTGCTCTCCGTACTCGCATATTACACCCCCGCTACGTTCACGGGCATTGGTCCGTGGGTCGCCACGCTGCTGATGCTGATCATGTTCGGTATGGGCGTGCATCTGAAAATCGACGACTTTAAACGCGTGCTGTCTCGCCCTGCGCCCGTCGCAGCAGGGATCTTCCTGCACTACCTGGTGATGCCGCTTGCGGCGTGGCTGCTGGCGATGGCCTTTAAGATGCCGCCCGATCTCTCGGCCGGGATGGTGCTGGTGGGCAGCGTGGCCAGCGGCACGGCGTCCAACGTCATGATCTACCTGGCGAAAGGCGACGTGGCGCTCTCCGTCACGATCTCGTCCGTTTCGACGCTGGTGGGCGTCGTTGCCACACCGCTGTTAACCCGCCTGTACGTGGACGCGCATATTCAGGTGGACGTGATGGGCATGCTGCTCAGCATTCTGCAGATTGTGGTGATCCCGATTGCGCTGGGGCTGGTCATTCACCATCTTTTCCCGCGCGTGGTGAAGGCCGTTGAGCCGTACCTGCCTGCGTTTTCGATGGTCTGCATTCTGGCGATCATCAGCGCCGTGGTGGCGGGTTCCGCATCGCACATTGCCTCCGTGGGCTTTGTGGTGATCATCGCCGTGGTGCTGCATAACACGATTGGCCTGCTGGGCGGCTACTGGGGTGGGAAGCTGTTCGGTTTTGACGAATCTACCTGCCGCACGCTGGCAATCGAGGTAGGCATGCAGAACTCCGGCCTGGCGGCGGCGCTCGGTAAAATCTACTTCTCCCCGCTGGCGGCCCTGCCTGGCGCGCTGTTCTCCGTCTGGCATAACCTCTCCGGCTCGCTGCTGGCAGGCTACTGGTCCGGCAAACCGATTGATGAACAAACGAAAAAAGATGCGGTGAAGCAGGGTTAATTTGCGCGGCTTGCTTTACACTGAAGCCTCTCTATCAGGAGGCTTCAGCAATGGCTACACCACGTTTGACCCAGAAAGACATGACGGAAGCCGAGCAGCGCGAACTGAAAACGCTTCTCGACCGCGCCCGTATCGCACATGGCCGCACGCTGACGAACGCCGAAACCAATCAGGTGAAAAAAGAGTACATCGATAAGCTGATGGCGCAGCGTGACGCCGCGGCGAAAAAAGCCCGCAAGCTGAAAAAAGAGCAGGCTTATAAACCGGATACAGAGGCGACATTTTCCTGGTCGGCCACAACGTCTACACGTGGAAGGCGCTAATCAGCGCCCTTTCTTTTTGCGTCCCGGCTGGGTAAAGCGTTTTCCATTACCCGGCTTGCCTCGCCCCTTATCTTCCGCCTGCGGCGCCTTCACCACCGGGCGCTTAATCGCCTGGGTTTTCGGTTTTGCTTTGGCCTTCGGCTTCGCTTCGGACGAGGAATTCTCGATAAGCTTGAAGAGTTCAATCAGCTCGTCATCCGTTAAATCGCGCCACTCGCCCAGCGGGATGCCTGACAGGCTGACGTTCATGATGCGCGTGCGTTCCAGCTTCGTCACTTCATAACCGAAGTGCTCGCACATACGGCGGATCTGGCGGTTCAGGCCCTGAACCAGCGTAATGCGGAACGCGAACGGCGCTTCTTTCTTCACCTTACACTTTTTCGTGACGGTGCCGAGGATCGGCACGCCGGCGCCCATGCCGCGAATAAATTCGTCCGTGACCGGCTTGTTCACCGTCACGATGTACTCTTTCTCGTGATCGTTACCGGCACGCAGGATCTTGTTGACCAGATCGCCGTGGTTGGTGAGGAAAATCAGCCCCTGTGAGTCTTTATCCAGACGGCCAATCGGGAAGATACGGCTGCTGTGGTTCACGAAATCAACAATGTTGTCCCGCTCACCGTCTTCCGTGGTACTGACAATCCCAACCGGTTTGTTCAACGCGATAAACACCAGGTCTTCAGCATCACGCGGTTCGATGACCTGACCATTCACTTTAACCACATCGCCAGGCACCACCTGGTCGCCGATGGTGGCGCGTTTGCCGTTAAGAAACACGTTACCTTGTTCAATGTAACGGTCAGCCTCGCGACGTGAGCAGATCCCGCTCTCGCTAATGTATTTGTTTAATCGGGTTGATTGAGCTGGCAGCATAGTTTCTCCTGTGAAGGGCGAAATATACCTTACCTTGCGGCTGACAAAAAAGTGTTAGTAGCCGTTGATCAAAAAATCGAGTACATCCCGCAATGAAGCCCGGTTTTGCGTAAGATCGGCAACACGCTCACCTAACTCTTTTGGCGATATGCCAGCCATCATGTGCATCATGACCACGCAGGGCTTACCCGCTATCTCAACGACAGGGCACACTTTCGCAGGCGGCTGAATGCCTCCCAGGTTGCTAAGCTCAACTGCTGGTGCGACCAGGACATGCTTCATCACATTGGCCACGGGATGCTGCATATTGATTAGCCAGGGATAGGCAGTTTTCCCCTTACCTTCATTCTCATAAGCAAAATATTGCTCCATCAGAACGATCTCTGAGAATCACTAAAGGAGCCGTTTTCATCAACCCACTGGTTAATGGCCTCGATAGAAGCTTTATTTTCTGCTAACCACTCTGCGCGCTGATGCGCTCGAAACTGCTCTTGCAGCGCAGCCGTGAGTACAGCAGAGAGATTAAGTTTAAGCCGACGCGCCTCTTCAAGGATTTCTGGTGCTAACGACACATTGACTGATTTTTTGATGCCATGAGTAGCGCGCATGAGAACTCCCATCGGAATGCGCATGAATTGGCGAAGTGTAGCGTAATAAACGAGCATTTTCTATTCCCTTCAAAATGTAAGGTCTGAAGAGTAAATGGCGCTTTATAAGGTGTCACGCCCCGCAAAACGGTTTTGCGAGGCGCTTCCGGAGATTAATACTCATCCCGCTCGTCGTCTTCATCCGGCTGTTCCATTACGCTGTACGCCACCGCGCAGAACAACGAGTTGAGACGCTTCATATCCCCCAGTAGCCCCAGATGCAGGGAGCTGGTCTCGATACTCTGCACGTTCTGCTGGTGCAGACGCTCAACGTGGGCATGCGAGTAGCGGCGGTTCAGAATACGGAAACGATGCTTGTTGCGACGCAGGCGGCGCGCGCTCGGCACGTCGCTGGAGAAGAAGACCAGCATCGCCAGCTTGAGGTTGCTGACCAGCTGTTCGTGCAGCGCTTCCAGCTCCTTCAGGCCTTCACCTGAAAACGCACGACGCGCGGCAAGGGATTTGTCGGCTATCTCGCTGCCCATGCGCTCCACGATATCCGAGGCCTGCTCAAGGTTAAGCGACATCTCGATAATTTCCGCCCAGCGGCGGGACTCCTCTTCCGCCAGCTCGTCCTGCGGCATACGCGCCAGGTAAAGCTTAATGGCGGTATAGAGCACGTTGATATCGTCCGCCAGTCTGCGCAGTTCTTTCTCTTCACGCGGCTCGCCGTGCATCACCTTTTGCAGGCCTTCGAGCATGGTTTCCATTGCGTCGCCCATGCGCAGCGTCTCGCGCGCGGCGTTCGCCAGCGCCAGCGCAGGGGTATCCAGCGCGGACGTATCCAGGTGCTTCGGCTTCAGGCGCGCATCCAGCTCCGGTTCGTCCTGAATGAGGCGTTCGCAGAAGCGGGCCATCGGCGCGGCAAACGGCACCATCGCCAGGCAGCGCACCAGGTTGTAGAACACGTGGAAATAGATCACCAGCTCCGCCTTCGGCAGCGGTAGGTTGTCCATCAGGTTCGCCAGCGGGTGAACGAACGGCAGAATAATCAGGCTGCCCACCAGCTTAAACAGCAGGCTGCCGAGGGCCACGCGGCGGGCTGCGGCGTTGGCCGCGCTGTTATTGAGCATCGCCAGCAGGCCGGAGCCGAGGTTGGCCCCGATCACCAGACACAGCGCCACCGGGAAGGAGATCGCCCCTGTGGCGGTTAAGGTCGCCGTCAGAAGAACCGCCGCCAGGCTGGAGTAGCTGACGATGGCAAACACCGCGCCAATCAGCGCGTCAAGCATGATGTCCCCGGTCAGGGAGGCGAAGATGACCTGCACGCCGTTGGCCTCGGTGATTGGCGTGACCGCCTGCACAATCAGCTCCAGCGCCAGCAGGATCAGCCCCAGGCCTATCCCTACGCGCCCGAGCTGTCCGGCGCGCGTCTGCTTGCGGCCGAGGAAGAAGATAACGCCGATAAAAATCAGCAGCGGCGACAGCCAGGAGAGATCGAAGGTCAGGATACGCGCCATCAGCGCGGTACCTACATCCGCCCCCAGCACAATCACCAGCGCCGGGGCCAGCGCCACCAGATCCTGCGCCACAAAGGAGGTGACAAGCAGGGTCGTGGCGTTACTGCTCTGAACCAGTGCCGTTACGCCAATGCCCGCGCAGAAGGCGAGCGGCTTCTTCTCAACGCTGCTGCTGAGAACGGTACGTAAGCGCGCGCCAAATACGCGCATCACGCCGGTACGGACGATATGGGTGCCCCATACGAGCAGTGCGACTGCAGAGAGCAGGTGTAACAACGTCAGCACGGAAGTTTTTCCTCCTTATCGTTATGTGTTTTCCTGAGGTTTGTTGCGCATTGTCTTGCCGGATGGCGGCTACGCCTTATCCGGCCTACGCGCAGGTCCGGTAAGCGCAGCGCCACCGGGCAAAAGATAAGAACCTTCTTCCAGTATAAGGGTTTAAACGTAAGAAAGAGACAGGGCGCCCAATGAGCGCCCTGTTTGTTGTAAGGAAAAGTGATTTTAGTCTGCGTCGTAGCCGAGATTTGGCGCCAGCCAGCGCTCCACTTCAGACACGCTCATCCCTTTGCGCAGGGCGTAATCTTCAATCTGATCCCGCTGCAGTTGCGCCACGGCAAAGTACTTGCTGTCCGGATGGCTGAAGTACCAGCCTGAGACGGACGCGCCTGGCCACATGGCGAACGACTCGGTGAGCTTCATGCCGGTATGGGCTTCCACATCCAGCAGTTTCCAGATAGTGCCTTTTTCGGTGTGCTCCGGACAGGCCGGATAGCCCGGCGCCGGGCGAATCCCCTGGTAGTTTTCGCGGATCAGATCCTCATTGCTGAGGTTTTCATTCGCCGCGTAGCCCCAGTGCACCTTACGCACGCGCTCGTGGAGATACTCGGCAAAGGCTTCCGCCAGGCGGTCGGCAATCGCTTTCACCATGATTTTATTGTAATCATCGTGCTGCGCTTCGAACGCGTCCGCCAGCGCGTCTTCTTCCAGACCGCCGGTCACCGCAAAGGCGCCGATATAGTCGGCTTTACCACTCAGCTTAGGCGCGACGAAATCGGCCAGGCAGTAGTTGGCAAAGCCCACTTTCTCCGTTTGCTGGCGCAGATGGCGGCTGACCGCCAGCACGTGGGTGCGGGTTTCATCGCGATAAATTTCGATGTCGTCGCCCACGCGGTTCGCCGGGAACAGGCCCACCACGCCGCGCGGGTTAAGGGTTTTCTCCGCACTCAGCCTGTCGAGCATGTCGTTGGCATCTTTAAACAGGCGTTTCGCCTCCTCGCCGACCACCTCATCTTCCAGGATGCGCGGATATTTGCCCGCCAGCGACCAGGTCATAAAGAACGGCGTCCAGTCGATGTAGTTACGCAGCGTCTCAATGCTGGCCGTCACGTCCTGCACGCCCAGACGGTGTGCCACCGGTGGCGTGTAGCTGGACCAGTCGAAGGCCAGATCGTTGTCGCGCGCCGCCTGAAGCGAAACAGGCGGGGTGCGCGGCTTCTTACGGCCGTGCTGGATGCGAACGGTTTCGTACTCTTTGCGGGTGCGCGCCACAAAATCGTCGCGCTGGGTGTCGGAGAGCAGCGCGGAGACTACGCCCACCGTGCGCGAGGCGTTCTGCACGTACACCGTCGGGCCACTGTAGTTCTGCTCGATTTTCACCGCCGTGTGCGCTTTTGAGGTGGTCGCCCCGCCAATCAATAGCGGAATGGTGAAGCCCTGCCGCTCCATCTCTTTTGCCACGTTGACCATTTCGTCGAGCGACGGCGTAATCAGGCCGGAGAGGCCAATCAGGTCGGCGTTCACTTCGCGCGCGGTCTTGAGGATTTTGTCCGCCGGGACCATCACGCCGAGGTCGATAATTTCGTAGTTATTACACTGCAGCACTACGCCGACGATGTTCTTGCCGATGTCGTGCACGTCGCCCTTCACGGTGGCGATAACCATCTTGCCGTTGCTGGAACCTTTCTCTTTGCTGGCTTCGATGTAGGGCTCAAGATACGCCACCGCCTGCTTCATCACGCGGGCGGATTTAACCACCTGCGGCAGGAACATTTTTCCCTCACCGAACAGATCGCCGACCACGTTCATGCCGTCCATCAGCGGGCCTTCGATCACCTCAATCGGGCGGTCTGCCTGCTGGCGCGCCTCTTCGGTATCGAGCTCGATAAATTCGGTGATGCCTTTGACCAGCGAGTATTCCAGACGCTTTTTCACGTCCCAGGAACGCCACTCGGCCTGCTGAACGTTTGCCGCCTCATCCGATTTGCTGCCGCGATATTTCTCCGCCAGGTCCAGCATGCGCTCGGTGGCATCGTCGCGGCGGTTAAGGATCACGTCCTCTACGGCGTCGCGCAGCTCGGCAGGGAGATCGTCGTAAATCGCCAGCTGGCCGGCGTTAACGATCCCCATGTCCATGCCGTTGCGGATGGCGTAGTAGAGGAACACGGCGTGGATCGCTTCGCGCACCGGGTCGTTACCGCGGAACGAGAACGACACGTTCGACACGCCGCCGGAGATCAGCGCGTGCGGCAGCTCGCGCTTGATGTCCTCACATGCCCCGATAAAGTCCTGGGCATAGTTGTTGTGCTCTTCAATCCCGGTCGCGACGGCGAAGATATTCGGGTCAAAGATAATGTCTTCCGGCGGGAAGCCCACCTCTTCGGTCAAAATCTTGTACGCGCGGCGGCAAATCTCAATTTTACGCTCGCGGGTATCCGCCTGGCCCACTTCGTCAAAGGCCATCACCACCACGGCGGCACCGTAGCGGCGGACCATCTTCGCGTGGTGGATAAAGATATCAACGCCCTCTTTCATCGAGATAGAGTTGACGATGCCTTTACCCTGGATGCACTTCAGCCCTTTTTCGATGACTTCCCACTTGGAGGAGTCAATCATGATCGGCACGCGGGCGATGTCCGGCTCACCGGCGATCAGGTTGAGGAAACGCACCATCGCCGCTTCGGCGTCGAGCATCCCCTCGTCCATGTTGATATCGATAATCTGCGCGCCGCTTTCCACCTGCTGGCGGGCAACGTCCAGCGCTTCGCTGTATTTCTCTTCTTTGATCAGGCGCTTGAACTTTGCAGAACCTGTGACGTTAGTACGCTCACCCACGTTCACAAACAGGCTGTCGTCGCCGATGGTCAACGGCTCAAGGCCGGACAGACGACAGGCAACCGGAAGCTCGGGCAGCTTGCGCGGCGGCAGTCCGGCGACGGCGTTGCTCATGGCCGCGATGTGCTCCGGCGTGGTGCCGCAGCAGCCACCGACGATGTTCAGGAAGCCAGACTCGGCCCACTCGCGGATTTGCGCCGCCATGGTGTCGGCATCGAGATCGTATTCACCGAACGCGTTCGGCAGACCGGCGTTCGGGTGGGCGGTGACGTAGCATTCCGCGATACGGGAAAGCTCCTGCACGTACTGGCGCAGCTCATCAGGCCCCAGCGCGCAGTTCAGGCCAAAGGAGAGCGCTTCGGCGTGGCGCAGAGAGTTATAAAACGCTTCGGTTGTCTGACCGGACAGGGTACGGCCGGAGGCGTCGGTGATGGTGCCGGAAATCATGATCGGCAGGTCAACGCCCAGCGCCTCAAACTCCTCTTTCACCGCGTAAATCGCGGCTTTGGCGTTAAGGGTGTCGAATACGGTTTCAATCAGGATCAGATCGGAACCGCCTTCCACCAGCGCTTTGGTCGATTCACGGTAGGCCGCAACGAGCTGATCGAAGGTGATATTACGAAACGCCGGGTCGTTGACGTCCGGTGAAATCGACGCGGTTCGGTTCGTCGGGCCAAGCACCCCGGCAACGTAGCGAGGCTTGTCCGGCGTGCGTGCCGTCCACTCGTCGGCGCAGGCGCGCGCCAGCTTCGCGGCTTCCAGGTTGATTTCCGCCGACAGGGATTCCATCTGGTAATCCGCCATGGCGATGGTTGTCGAGTTAAAGGTGTTGGTTTCAACGATATCCGCACCCGCTTCGAAGTAGGCGTTGTGGATATCCTTAATGACGGACGGCTTGCTGAGCACCAGCAGATCGTTGTTCCCTTTCAGGTCGCAGGGCCAGTCGGCAAAGCGCTCGCCGCGGAAATCGTCTTCACTCAGACGATACCCCTGGATCATGGTGCCCATGCCGCCGTCCAGCACCAGAATTCGTTCATTTAACTGCGCACGCAGTTGCTCTACTTTGCTGCTCACACTTGCTCCCGACAACGCTCAACAAGGCCAAAAGGCTGCGTTCCATACTGGCACAATCTCGCAGGGTGGAAAAGCCGCACAGCGGTAACATGAGACATGTTCACCATCACTCCTCCGATCAGTCAGGATAACGGTTGCAAATTCACCAAATAAAACGAAAATGATTTCCACGATACAGAAAAAGGAGATCGTCATGGTCGCGACCGTTCCCGCTAAACGCGGCAGAAAACCTGCTGCCACCGCCGCCGCCGCACAACAGGGCGGACAGGTTCAATCGCTCACGCGCGGTTTGAAGCTGCTGGAGTGGATAGCCGAGTCGCACGGCAGCGTGGCCCTGACGGAGCTGGCCCAGCAGGCTGGCCTGCCGAACTCCACGACGCACCGCCTGCTGACCACCATGCAGCAGCTGGGCTTTGTCCGCCAGGTCGGCGAGCTGGGGCACTGGGCGGTGGGCGCGCACGCGTTTATCGTCGGCAGCAGCTTCCTGCAGAGCCGCAACCTGCTGGCGATTGTGCACCCGATTCTGCGCAAGCTGATGGAGGAGTCCGGCGAGACCGTAAACCTGGCGGTGCTGGACCAAAGCGACCACCAGGCGATTATCATCGACCAGGTGCAGTGCACGCAGCTGATGCGTATGTCTGCGCCGATTGGCGGCAAGCTGCCGATGCACGCCTCCGGGGCGGGGAAAGCGTTTCTGTCGCAGCTGAGCGAAGAGCAGGTGACGGGACTGCTGCACCGTAAAGGGCTGCACGCCTATACCCACGCCACGCTGGTATCGCCCGTGCATCTGAAAGAAGATCTGGCCCTGACCCGCAAGCGCGGCTATTCGTTTGATGATGAAGAACATGCCCTGGGCCTGCGCTGCCTCGCGGCCTGTATTTTTGACGAGCACCGCGAGCCGTTTGCCGCCATCTCCATCTCCGGGCCGATTTCGCGGATGACCGACGACCGCGTGACCGAGCTGGGTGCGCTGGTGATTAAGGCGGCGAAAGAGGTAACGCTGGCGTACGGTGGGATTCGCTAAGTTGGATTCCGGCGAACATTCGAACCGTAGGTCCGGTAAGCGCAGCACCACCGGGCGATGGGGTTACACTGTGGCCTGATGCCCTCACCCCGGCCCTCTCCCATAGGGAGAGGGAGAAAACATGATGCCCTCACCCTGCGAGAGAGGGTGCAAACATGATGTCCTCATCCTGCGAGAGAGGGTGCAAACCTAATGCAAAACCGCTGCTTGCGGCGGTAAGCGTACACATCTTCGACATGCCCGTTTTTGATCCGCGTTTGCAGTCCGCGCCAGTAGCTGGCGCGGAACAGATCCTCATGCATTTCTTCGAATAGCGGCCCGATGCGCGGGTCGGCGCACAGCCAGTGGCGAAACTCCTCCGGAAACACATCGCCCGGCGAGACGCTGTACCACGGCTCACCGGAAAGCTCATCTTCCGGGTAGCGGGGCTGTGGTATATCGCGGAAATTCACTTCGGTCATGTAGCAAATTTCGTCGTAATCGTAGAACACCACCCGCCCGTGACGGGTGACGCCGAAGTTTTTAAACAGCATGTCGCCCGGAAAAATATTGGCGGCGGCAAGCTGGCGAATCGCATTGCCGTATTCTTCAATGGCATCCCGCAGTGCCTGACCTTCGGACTGCTCAAGCCAGATATTCAGCGGTACCATGCGGCGCTCAATGTAGAGATGGCTAATCACGATTTTGTCACCCAGATCGGTGATTTTCGCAGGTGCTTCCTGCATTAACAGCGCCATGAGAGCCGGGTCGATCTGCTGTTTATCCAGCACAAAGTTTTCGAACTCCTGGGTATCCGCCATGCGCCCGACGCGATCGTGTTCTTTGACCAGCTGATAGCAGGCGCGAACGTGCGCGGCGGTCATCTCTTTCTGCGGCGCGAATCTGTCTTTAATCACCTTAAAGACCCGGTCGAAACCCGGCAGCGTAAAGACCAGCATCACCATGCCGCGAATGCCGGGCGCTTCGATAAACTGCTCATCGGCCGCGGTGACATAGCGCAGGTACTCCCGGTAACTTTCCGTTTTGGCGTGCTTCTGGCAGCCAATGGCCATATACAGCTCGGCGGTGGTTTTGCCCGGCAGGATCTCTCGCAGCCACTCCACCAGCGCGGCAGGCAGCGGGGCGTACACCATGAAATAGGAGCGGGCGAAGCCAAACACGATGCTGGCCTCGGCGCCGGTGGTCAGGCAGGTATCGACAAACAGTTCCCCATCGTCGGTACGGTGAATGGGCAGCAGAAAAGGCACAATGGCGGTCGGCGTAACCAGTTTGCCGACCAGCCAGGCGGCTTTATTGCGGTAGAAAAGCTCGTTGGCCACCTGCAAATGGCTATGGCTAAGCACCTCCGCGCCGAAGGTTTCGTTGAGATGCGCGTGGATATAACCGATATCCCGGGTTTTATTCTCCCAGGGCAGGCGCAGCGGCAGATCCGTTAGCACGCGGTGCAGGAGTTTTTCCCATCCGCGATCGGGAAAGAAATCTTTCGCCAGCGGACGGGGAATGGTTCGAAAGCGTCGCTCGGGCTGGGAGCTGAAGATAAATAACCGCTCAGGAGATAGTGAGCGGTGGTCAAATAACCGGCAATAGACGGAGTTGAAAAAGCTCTCCGCAATCTCGAAGCGCGGGTAGTCGGGTAACAGATGGGTGTAGTGCTCCTTCACGCGCAGTAAAAATTCCGCGTCCGGGCTTTTACCGTCGGTAATACAGCGCAGCTGCTCCACCACCAGACCCACGTGGTGGTCATAGAGATGGATACGCTGCTTCATGGCCTGCTGAACCGCATGCCAGTCTGCATGTTCGAAGCGCTGCTGCGCGCCGGATGTCACTTCAAGAAAACGACCATACTGGGCATCGAAGCCCTGCAAAATAGTTTGGGCAATCAGCAATTCCAGGCCACGCGACATATATTCCCCCTCACCCCAACCCTCTCCCCGAGAGGGGAGAGGGGGAAAAGTTTAGAACTGTGCTTCTTCCGTTGAACCCGTTAAGGCAGTGACGGAGGAGGTGCCGCCCTGAATAATCGTGGTCACATTGTCAAAGTAGCCGGTCCCCACCTCCTGCTGGTGAGACACGAAGGTGTAACCGTCTTTGCCCGCCGCAAACTCCGGCTGCTGCACCTTCTCAACGTAGTGCTTCATGCCCTCACCCTGCGCATAGGCGTGCGCCAGGTCGAACATGTTGAACCACATGCTGTGGATACCTGCCAGGGTAATGAACTGGTATTTGTAGCCCATGTCGGACAGCTGCTGCTGGAAGCTGGCGATGGTTTTGTCATCCAGCTTTTTCTGCCAGTTGAAGGACGGCGAGCAGTTATAGGCCAGCAGTTTGCCCGGATACTTCGCGTGGATGGCGTCGGCAAAGCGTTTTGCCAGCGCCAGATCCGGCGTGGAGGTTTCACACCAGACCAGGTCCGCATAAGGCGCATACGCCAGGCCGCGGCTGATCGCCTGTTCAATGCCGGCATGGGTGCGGTAGAAGCCTTCACTGGTACGCTCGCCGGTGATGAATTCGCTGTCGTACGGGTCGCAGTCAGAGGTGATCAGGTCCGCCGCGTCCGCATCGGTACGGGCAATCACCAGCGTCGGCACGCCGAGCACGTCAGCAGCCAGACGCGCGGCAACCAGCTTCTGAATCGCTTCCTGAGTCGGAACGAGCACCTTACCGCCCATGTGTCCGCATTTCTTCACTGATGCCAGCTGATCTTCGAAGTGAACGGCCGCTGCACCGGCCTCAATCATCGATTTCATCAGCTCGAAGGCGTTCAGCACGCCGCCGAAGCCTGCTTCCGCATCCGCGACGATCGGCAGGAAGTAGTCAGTAAAGCGCGGATCGCCAGGTTCGATACCGGCAGCCCACTGGATCTGATCCGCACGGCGGAAGGTGTTGTTGATCCGATCCACCACCGACGGCACGGAGTTAGCCGGATAGAGCGACTGATCCGGGTACATGCTGGATGCCAGGTTGGCGTCCGCTGCGACCTGCCAGCCGGAAAGATAGATAGCTTCAATACCGGCCTTCGCCTGCTGCAGCGCCTGACCGCCGGTCAGCGCGCCGAGGCTGTTGATGTAGCCCTTTTTAGAGCCACCGTGCAGCAGCTTCCACATTTTCGCCGCACCGTTCTGTGCCAGCGTGCATTCCGGATTGACCGAGCCGCGTAATTTCACCACTTCCTCCGCGCTGTAAGGACGGCGGATGCCTTCCCAGCGAGGTTGTGTCCACTCTTTCTTTAACTCTTCGATTTGTTGGGTACGGGTTTTCATGTGCAGATGCTCCATATTGTTATGCGGTGAGTTACGCCAGGAAGCGGTAGCCCGGCAGGGTCAGGAAGTCGATTAAGTCATCTGATGTGGTGATTTGCTCCATCAGGCGCGCAGCGTCGTCAAAACGTCCGCTGCTGAAGCGGTGTTCGCCCAGCTCGTCCTGGATCACCCGCATCTCTTCGGCCAGCATCTGGCGGAACAGAGATTTGGTCACCGGCTTGCCGTTGCTGAGCGTTTTTTGATGGTGGATCCACTGCCAGATGGAGGTACGTGAGATCTCCGCCGTCGCGGCATCTTCCATCAGGCCGTAGATAGGTACGCAGCCGTTGCCGGAGATCCACGCTTCGATGTACTGGACCGCGACGCGGATATTGGCACGCATGCCCTCTTCCGTACGCTCGCCCGCGCACGGTGCCAGCAGCTGTTCTTCAGCCGTTGGGGCATCGTCTTCACGCGTGACGAACAGCTGATTTTTATTGTCGCCGAGAACGCGGTTGAAGACCTCCATCGCCGTATCGGCCAGGCCGGGATGGGCAATCCACGTGCCGTCGTGACCGTTACGGGCTTCAAGCTCTTTATCGGCTTTCACCTTGTTGAGCACCTGATTGTTCCGCTCTGCGTCTTTGCTCGGGATAAAAGCCGCCATGCCGCCCATCGCAAAGGCGCCGCGCTTGTGGCAGGTTTTGATCAGCAGACGCGAGTAGGCGCTCAGGAACGGTTTATCCATGGTCACGACCTGGCGATCCGGCAGTACGCGATCGGGATAGTTTTTCAGGGTTTTGATGTAGCTGAAAATATAGTCCCAGCGTCCGCAGTTCAGGCCGACAATATGGTCGCGCAGGGCGTGCAGAATTTCATTCATCTGGAACACGGCAGGCAGCGTTTCAATCAGCAGGGTGGCCTTGATGGTACCGCGCGGCAGGTTGAAACGATCTTCCGCGTAGCTGAACACTTCGCTCCACCAGGCCGCTTCTTGCCAGGCCTGCGTTTTTGGCAGATAGAAATAAGGGCCGCTGCCTTTTGCCAGCAGATTCTTGTAGTTATGGAAGAAATAAAGCGCGAAATCAAACAGGCTGCCCGGAATGGCTTCCCCACGCCAGGTGACATGTTTTTCAGGCAGGTGCAGGCCGCGTACGCGACAGATCAGCACCGCCGGGTTCGGTTTGAGCTGGTAAATTTTGCCGGCTTCGTTGGTATAGCTGATGGTGCCGTTCACGGCGTCGCGCAGGTTGATCTGCCCCTCGATGACCTTACGCCAGTCAGGCGCCAGTGAGTCTTCAAAATCGGCCATAAAGACTTTAACGTTGGCGTTCATGGCGTTGATCACCATTTTGCGCTCTACCGGACCGGTGATCTCAACGCGACGATCCTGTAAATCTTCAGGGATGCCGCGGATTTTCCACTCACCGCGACGAATGGAAGCGGTTTCCGAAATGAAGCCAGGCAACTTGCCATCGTCAATTTCCTGCTGCTGATGAATGCGTGCCGCCAGCAGCTTATTACGCTGCGGCGTAAAGCGAGTCACCAGTTCAGTCAGAAATTCTACCGCTTCCGCTGTCAAAACCTGCTGTTCCTGTTCGCCATACGGCTGGGTAAAGGCCAGTTCATCGACCGTCGTTGCCTGTTGAGTCATTACTCTGCTCCTCATCAAAGATCCAAAATCACGCCCCCGATGCGAACGAAAGATCGTTGGGTAGTTTTCGCTCAGCAGAATTAAGACTATCTATATTTTTTCTAAAATCAAAAACAATTTCCATTTTAATGTAAATATAAAATTAATTATCTGATTTTATTGGGATTAAAGTTTTATTGAATGGTGAGCGACATTTCGAAAATAAAAAAGGCACCCGAAGGTGCCTGATTTGAATAGCTGAAACGCTTTAGGATCGTCTAGTGCAGAAGATTACTCCAGCGTCGGATTCATGTGACGCAGATCGTATGGCGTTATCTGGTAGACGTAATAGTTGAGCCAGTTAGTGAAAAGCAAATTCCCGTGGCTGCGCCAGGTTGCTCTCGGTTTGTTTTGCGGGTCGTCTTTCGGGAAATAGTTGTACGGTACATCCGGATTTAGACCCGCTTCGACATCACGGAAATACTCTGACGCAAGGGTATGCGGATCGTACTCAGGATGCCCGGTCACGAATGCAATGCGTTTATCCTTGCTGGCAAACAGATAAGCATCTCCATCTTCCGTTTCGGCCAGGATCTCCAGATCGGTGTAATCACGAATCAGCTGGGCCGGGAAATCGGCATAGCGAGAATGCGGGGCCAGGAAAGAGTCATCGAAACCGCGCGTCAGCAACGCGTGCGGGTGAAGAATGTGATGTTCGTATACGCCGGAGAGCTTTTCAGTACGGGTTTGCTTGGGGATGCCATAAAGAATATTCAGCGCGGCCTGTACCGCCCAACAGACAAACAATGTGGAGGTAACGTGATCTTTTGCCCACTCCAGAACCTGTTTGATCTGCGGCCAGTAAGCGACATCGTTAAATTCAACCAGACCGAGCGGCGCACCGGTCACGATCAGTCCGTCGAAGTTTTCCCCCTGAATGTCATCGAAGTTACAGTAGAAGTTGTTCAGATGCTCAGAAGGCGTGTTACGTGACTCACGGGCATCGATTCGCAGCAGCTGAATATCAACCTGCAGCGGGGAGTTCGACAGAAGACGCAGGAACTGGTTTTCTGTTTCGATCTTTTTTGGCATCAGATTGAGAATAAGCACCTTCAGCGGGCGAATTTCCTGACCTGTCGCACGCGAAGCCGTCATGACGAAGACGTTTTCTTCACGCAAGAAATTGACGGCTGGTAGCTCGTCCTGCACCCGAATCGGCATAACTTTATATCCTCACAGCATACGTATAAACGTTTAGACATCCAGACAGCTAACGATACCCAGAAATGGTTTGAATGTCGAGTCCGCAAGCAGAAGGTGAGAAAGTTTCAAGGAGGGGATGGTGCGGTTTGACTTGCCCGATGGCGCTGCGCTTACCGGGCCTACAAAGCCACTCGGCATGATTTCTGACGCACAAAGCAAAAAACCCCGCACCTTTCGGTACGGGGTTCTTCTATTTGATGCCTGGCAGTTCCCTACTCTCACATGGGGAGACCCCACACTACCATCGGCGCTACGGCGTTTCACTTCTGAGTTCGGCATGGGGTCAGGTGGGACCACCGCGCTAAAGCCGCCAGGCAAATTCTGTTAATCTGTATCAGGCTGAAATTTGATTGTTCTGTCTCTTCGCCAAAACAGCTTCGGCGTTGTAAGGTTAAGCCTCACGGTTCATTAGTATCGGTTAGCTCAACGCATCGCTGCGCTTACACACCCGACCTATCAACGTCGTCGTCTTCAACGTTCCTTCAGGACCCTTAAAGGGTCAGGGAGAACTCATCTCGGGGCAAGTTTCGTGCTTAGATGCTTTCAGCACTTATCTTTTCCGCATTTAGCTACCGGGCAGTGCCATTGGCATGACAACCCGAACACCAGTGATGCGTCCACTCCGGTCCTCTCGTACTAGGAGCAGCCCCCCTCAATTCTCCAGCGCCCACGGCAGATAGGGACCGAACTGTCTCACGACGTTCTAAACCCAGCTCGCGTACCACTTTAAATGGCGAACAGCCATACCCTTGGGACCTACTTCAGCCCCAGGATGTGATGAGCCGACATCGAGGTGCCAAACACCGCCGTCGATATGAACTCTTGGGCGGTATCAGCCTGTTATCCCCGGAGTACCTTTTATCCGTTGAGCGATGGCCCTTCCATTCAGAACCACCGGATCACTATGACCTGCTTTCGCACCTGCTCGAGCCGTCACTCTCGCAGTCAAGCTAGCTTATGCCATTGCACTAACCTCCTGATGTCCGACCAGGATTAGCTAACCTTCGTGCTCCTCCGTTACTCTTTGGGAGGAGACCGCCCCAGTCAAACTACCCACCAGACACTGTCCGCAACCCGGATCACGGGTCTACGTTAGAACACCAGCCATTAAAGGGTGGTATTTCAAGGATGGCTCCACGCAGACTGGCGTCCACGCTTCAAAGCCTCCCACCTATCCTACACATCAAGGACCAGTGTTCAGTGTCAAGCTATAGTAAAGGTTCACGGGGTCTTTCCGTCTTGCCGCGGGTACACTGCATCTTCACAGCGAGTTCAATTTCACTGAGTCTCGGGTGGAGACAGCCTGGCCATCATTACGCCATTCGTGCAGGTCGGAACTTACCCGACAAGGAATTTCGCTACCTTAGGACCGTTATAGTTACGGCCGCCGTTTACCGGGGCTTCGATCAAGAGCTTCGCGTTGCCGCTAACCCCATCAATTAACCTTCCGGCACCGGGCAGGCGTCACACCGTATACGTCCACTTTCGTGTTTGCACAGTGCTGTGTTTTTAATAAACAGTTGCAGCCAGCTGGTATCTTCGACTGATTTCAGCTCCACCCGCAGGGGCTTCACCTACATATCAGCGTGCCTTCTCCCGAAGTTACGGCACCATTTTGCCTAGTTCCTTCACCCGAGTTCTCTCAAGCGCCTTGGTATTCTCTACCTGACCACCTGTGTCGGTTTGGGGTACGATTTCGTGTTACCTGATGCTTAGAGGCTTTTCCTGGAAGCAGGGCATTTGTTACTTCAGCACCGTAGTGCCTCGTCATCACACCTCAGCGTTAAAAGGTACCGGATTTACCTGGAACCTCCGCCTACATGCTTAAACCGGGACAACCGTCGCCCGGCTAACATAGCCTTCTCCGTCCCCCCTTCGCAGTAACACCAAGTACAGGAATATTAACCTGTTTCCCATCGACTACGCCTTTCGGCCTCGCCTTAGGGGTCGACTCACCCTGCCCCGATTAACGTTGGACAGGAACCCTTGGTCTTCCGGCGAGCGGGCTTTTCACCCGCTTTATCGTTACTTATGTCAGCATTCGCACTTCTGATACCTCCAGCATGCCTCACAGCACACCTTCAACGGCTTACAGAACGCTCCCCTACCCAACAACGCATACGCGTCGCTGCCGCAGCTTCGGTGCATGGTTTAGCCCCGTTACATCTTCCGCGCAGGCCGACTCGACCAGTGAGCTATTACGCTTTCTTTAAATGATGGCTGCTTCTAAGCCAACATCCTGGCTGTCTGTGCCTTCCCACATCGTTTCCCACTTAACCATGACTTTGGGACCTTAGCTGGCGGTCTGGGTTGTTTCCCTCTTCACGACGGACGTTAGCACCCGCCGTGTGTCTCCCGTGATAACATTCTTCGGTATTCGTAGTTTGCATCGGGTTGGTAAGCCGGGATGGCCCCCTAGCCGAAACAGTGCTCTACCCCCGAAGATGAGTTCACGAGGCGCTACCTAAATAGCTTTCGGGGAGAACCAGCTATCTCCCGGTTTGATTGGCCTTTCACCCCCAGCCACAAGTCATCCGCTAATTTTTCAACATTAGTCGGTTCGGTCCTCCAGTTAGTGTTACCCAACCTTCAACCTGCCCATGGCTAGATCACCGGGTTTCGGGTCTATACCCTGCAACTTAACGCCCAGTTAAGACTCGGTTTCCCTTCGGCTCCCCTATACGGTTAACCTTGCTACAGAATATAAGTCGCTGACCCATTATACAAAAGGTACGCAGTCACACCACGAAGGTGCTCCCACTGCTTGTACGTACACGGTTTCAGGTTCTTTTTCACTCCCCTCGCCGGGGTTCTTTTCGCCTTTCCCTCACGGTACTGGTTCACTATCGGTCAGTCAGGAGTATTTAGCCTTGGAGGATGGTCCCCCCATATTCAGACAGGATACCACGTGTCCCGCCCTACTCTTCGAGTTCACAGCCTGTGTGCTTTCGTGTACGGGACTGTCACCCTGTACCGTGCGACTTTCCAGACGCTTCCACTAACACACAAGCTGATTCAGACTCTGGGCTGCTCCCCGTTCGCTCGCCGCTACTGAGGGAATCTCGGTTGATTTCTTTTCCTCGGGGTACTTAGATGTTTCAGTTCCCCCGGTTCGCCTCGTTAACCTATGTATTCAGTTAACGATAGTGCAACGAATTGCACTGGGTTTCCCCATTCGGACATCGCCGGGTCAAAGGTTCATATCACCTCGCCGGCGCTTTTCGCAGATTAGCACGTCCTTCATCGCCTCTGACTGCCAGGGCATCCACCGTGTACGCTTAGTCGCTTAACCTCACAACCCGAAGATGTTTCACTTCTGATTGCGAAAATTTGAGAGACTCGAACACACCATTTAAGATGTGTCGTTTCAATTTTCAGCTTGATCCAGATTTTTAAAGAGCAAATATCTCAAACGTCACCCGAAGATGAGTTTTGAGATATGACGGCCGGTGACTTTCACTCACGAACCAGCAAGTGGCGTCCCCTAGGGGATTCGAACCCCTGTTACCGCCGTGAAAGGGCGGTGTCCTGGGCCTCTAGACGAAGGGGACGTAAAGTCTCAATCGCAAGACGCCTTGCTATTTACTTTTCATCAGACAATCTGTGTGGACACTACAAAGGCAGGTTCTTTAAGGTAAGGAGGTGATCCAACCGCAGGTTCCCCTACGGTTACCTTGTTACGACTTCACCCCAGTCATGAATCACAAAGTGGTAAGCGCCCTCCCGAAGGTTAAGCTACCTACTTCTTTTGCAACCCACTCCCATGGTGTGACGGGCGGTGTGTACAAGGCCCGGGAACGTATTCACCGTAGCATTCTGATCTACGATTACTAGCGATTCCGACTTCATGGAGTCGAGTTGCAGACTCCAATCCGGACTACGACGCACTTTATGAGGTCCGCTTGCTCTCGCGAGGTCGCTTCTCTTTGTATGCGCCATTGTAGCACGTGTGTAGCCCTACTCGTAAGGGCCATGATGACTTGACGTCATCCCCACCTTCCTCCAGTTTATCACTGGCAGTCTCCTTTGAGTTCCCGGCCGGACCGCTGGCAACAAAGGATAAGGGTTGCGCTCGTTGCGGGACTTAACCCAACATTTCACAACACGAGCTGACGACAGCCATGCAGCACCTGTCTCAGAGTTCCCGAAGGCACCAAAGCATCTCTGCTAAGTTCTCTGGATGTCAAGAGTAGGTAAGGTTCTTCGCGTTGCATCGAATTAAACCACATGCTCCACCGCTTGTGCGGGCCCCCGTCAATTCATTTGAGTTTTAACCTTGCGGCCGTACTCCCCAGGCGGTCGACTTAACGCGTTAGCTCCGGAAGCCACGCCTCAAGGGCACAACCTCCAAGTCGACATCGTTTACGGCGTGGACTACCAGGGTATCTAATCCTGTTTGCTCCCCACGCTTTCGCACCTGAGCGTCAGTCTTTGTCCAGGGGGCCGCCTTCGCCACCGGTATTCCTCCAGATCTCTACGCATTTCACCGCTACACCTGGAATTCTACCCCCCTCTACAAGACTCTAGCCTGCCAGTTTCGAATGCAGTTCCCAGGTTGAGCCCGGGGATTTCACATCCGACTTGACAGACCGCCTGCGTGCGCTTTACGCCCAGTAATTCCGATTAACGCTTGCACCCTCCGTATTACCGCGGCTGCTGGCACGGAGTTAGCCGGTGCTTCTTCTGCGGGTAACGTCAATTGCTGAGGTTATTAGCCTCAGCACCTTCCTCCCCGCTGAAAGTACTTTACAACCCGAAGGCCTTCTTCATACACGCGGCATGGCTGCATCAGGCTTGCGCCCATTGTGCAATATTCCCCACTGCTGCCTCCCGTAGGAGTCTGGACCGTGTCTCAGTTCCAGTGTGGCTGGTCATCCTCTCAGACCAGCTAGGGATCGTCGCCTAGGTGAGCCGTTACCCCACCTACTAGCTAATCCCATCTGGGCACATCTGATGGCAAGAGGCCCGAAGGTCCCCCTCTTTGGTCTTGCGACGTTATGCGGTATTAGCTACCGTTTCCAGTAGTTATCCCCCTCCATCAGGCAGTTTCCCAGACATTACTCACCCGTCCGCCGCTCGCCGGCAAAGTAGCAAGCTACTTTCCGCTGCCGCTCGACTTGCATGTGTTAGGCCTGCCGCCAGCGTTCAATCTGAGCCATGATCAAACTCTTCAATTTAAGTTTGATGCTCGTGAATTAAACTTCGTAATGAATTACGTATGTTCACTCAGAGACTTGGTATTCATTTTTCGTCTTGCGACGTTAAGAATCCATGTCACTTTGAGTGCCCACACAGATTGTCTGATAAATTGTTAAAGAGCAGTGCAACGCGGCTTTCGCTCACCGTTGCGAGGTGGCGTATATTACGCTTTCCTCTTTCAGAGTCAATCCGTTATTTCAGGATTTTTTCTCTTCAACCGACCGGGCTGTTTGTGAAGTGATTCACATCCGCCGTGTCGATGGAGGCGCATTATAGGGAGTTCTCAGCAGGCCGCAACCGCTAAATGTCAGAAAAATGACTGACTGCTGCATTCCACAGCAAAACCCCGCCTTATACCTTTTTACACACAGACTTATCCACAATGATACGAAAAAGTGAAAATGTGCGAGCGTTGCGCAAACGTTTTCGTTAAAATGCTCGCGCTTAATAAGGATGCCCCGTCAGGTGTGTTAGATGAGTTTTTCGCAGGAAAATTCATCTAACGCTCTCTGTAATCGTGAAATCCAGGGGATTTACCATGCAACAACGTCGTCCAGTCCGCCGCGCTCTGCTCAGTGTTTCTGATAAAGCCGGTATCGTCGAATTCGCTCAGGCACTTTCCGCACGCGGTGTGGAGCTGCTTTCTACAGGCGGTACCGCTCGCCTGTTAGCAGATAAAGGTCTGCCGGTAACCGAAGTGTCCGATTACACCGGTTTCCCGGAAATGATGGATGGACGCGTCAAAACCCTGCATCCGAAAGTGCACGGTGGTATTCTTGGCCGTCGCGGTCAGGACGACGCCATTATGGAACAGTATGACATCGCGCCAATCGACATGGTTGTCGTTAACCTCTACCCGTTTGCCCAGACCGTAGCCCGCGAAAACTGTTCTCTGGAAGATGCCGTAGAGAATATTGATATCGGCGGCCCAACCATGGTGCGCTCCGCGGCCAAGAACCATAAAGATGTGGCCATCGTCGTAAAGAGCAGCGATTACGAAACCATTATTAATGAGATGGATGCCAACGAAGGGTCACTGACTCTGGAAACGCGTTTCGACCTCGCCATCAAAGCCTTCGAGCACACCGCGGCGTACGACAGCATGATCGCCAACTACTTCGGTAGCCTGGTGCCTGCTTACCACAGTGAAAGCAAAAATCCTTCTGGCCGTTTCCCGCGCACCCTGAATCTGAACTTCATTAAGAAGCAGGATATGCGTTACGGCGAGAACAGCCACCAGCAGGCAGCCTTCTATATAGAAGAAGAGGTAAAAGAAGCCTCTGTTGCGACCGCTCAGCAGGTTCAGGGCAAAGCGCTCTCCTATAACAACATTGCTGACACCGACGCCGCGCTGGAATGCGTGAAAGAGTTCAGCGAGCCGGCCTGCGTTATCGTCAAGCATGCGAACCCATGCGGTGTTGCGGTAAGCACCTCTATTCTGGACGCCTACGATCGCGCCTACAAAACCGACCCGACCTCCGCGTTCGGCGGCATTATCGCCTTCAACCGCGAGCTGGATGCTGAAACCGCGCAGGCCATCATCTCCCGCCAGTTCGTTGAAGTGATCATCGCGCCATCGGCATCCGAAGAGGCGCTGAAAATCACCGCGGCGAAACAGAACGTACGCGTGCTGGTTTGCGGCCAGTGGGCAGAACGCGTGCCGGGCCTGGACTTCAAGCGTGTGAACGGCGGCCTGCTGGTTCAGGACCGCGATCTGGGTATGGTGACAGAAGCCGACCTGCGCGTGGTAACCAAACGTCAACCGACCGAACAGGAACTGCGTGACGCTCTGTTCTGCTGGAAGGTCGCGAAGTTCGTCAAATCCAACGCCATCGTCTACGCCAAAGAAAACATGACTATCGGGATAGGCGCAGGCCAGATGAGCCGCGTTTACTCCGCGAAAATCGCGGGCATTAAAGCAGGTGACGAAGGTCTGGAAGTAAAAGGCTCCGCCATGGCTTCTGACGCCTTCTTCCCGTTCCGTGACGGTATCGACGCGGCGGCTGCAGTGGGCATCACCTGTGTGATCCAGCCTGGCGGCTCAATTCGCGACGACGAAGTGATTGCCGCTGCCGACGAACATGGCATTGCAATGATCTTCACCGACATGCGCCACTTCCGCCATTAATTCCCGGAGCAGAAAATGAAAGTATTAGTTATTGGTAACGGCGGACGCGAGCACGCTCTGGCGTGGAAAGCGGCGCAGTCTCCGCTGGTGAAAACAGTCTTCGTAGCACCGGGCAACGCCGGAACCGCGCTGGAACCCGCGCTGCAAAACGTGGCTATTGGCGTAACCGATATTCCTGCGCTGCTGAGCTTTGCCCAGAGCGAGAAAATCGATCTGACCATCGTCGGCCCGGAAGCGCCGCTGGTGATTGGCGTGGTGGATGCGTTCCGCGCGGCGGGCATGACAATCTTCGGGCCAACGGAAGGCGCCGCGCAGCTGGAAGGCTCCAAAGCCTTCACCAAAGATTTCCTCGCGCGTCACAACATCCCGACGGCGGAATATCAGAACTTCACCGAAGTGGAGCCAGCCCTGGCCTATCTGCGTGAAAAAGGCGCGCCGATTGTCATCAAGGCCGACGGTCTGGCTGCTGGTAAAGGCGTTATCGTCGCGATGACCCTCGAGGAAGCAGAAGCCGCGGTTCAGGATATGCTGGCGGGCAACGCCTTTGGCGATGCGGGCCACCGCATCGTGATCGAAGAGTTCCTCGACGGTGAAGAAGCGAGCTTTATCGTGATGGTCGACGGCGAGCACGTTCTGCCGATGGCCACTAGCCAGGATCACAAGCGTGTGGGTAATGGCGATACCGGCCCGAATACTGGCGGAATGGGCGCTTACTCCCCTGCTCCGGTAGTGACTGACGAAGTCCACCAGCGCACCATGGATCGCATCATTTGGCCAACCGTGAAAGGGATGGCGGCGGAAGGCAACACCTACACCGGTTTCCTCTATGCGGGTCTGATGATCGACAAGCAGGGCAATCCTAAGGTCATCGAATTCAACTGCCGCTTTGGCGATCCGGAAACGCAGCCCATCATGCTGCGCATGAAATCCGATCTGGTGGAACTGTGTCTGGCAGCCTGCGAAGGCAAGCTCGACGAGAAAACCTCAGAGTGGGACGAGCGTGCGTCTCTGGGCGTGGTGATTGCTGCAGGTGGTTATCCGGGCAACTACAACACCGGGGATGAAATCCACGGCCTGCCGCTGGAAGAGATTGAAGGTGCGAAGGTGTTCCATGCGGGTACGAAGCTGGCTGACGACGATCGCGTCCTCACCAACGGCGGACGCGTGCTGTGTGCAACCGCGCTGGGCCATACTGTGGCAGAAGCGCAGAAACGCGCCTACGCGCTGATGGCGGATATTCACTGGAACGGCAGCTTTAGCCGTCAGGATATCGGTTATCGCGCGATTGCGCGTGAGCAGGGAGAGTAATTTCCCGCTCACCCTAACCCTCTCCCTCAAGGGAGAGGGGATTTAAATCAAAAACTTTTTTCCGTCGGCTGCCAGGTGCAGAAGTCTTCGTTCGCCACCAGCAGCAGCTGAGAGCCTTCCGGCGCTTCCAGCCACGCCACACTCACCTCCATTGATGAATGACGCTGACGACGTTGTATGTGTTCGGTTGCCCAGGATTCGAGCTCAGGCTTGACCGTCTGTCCTTCGCAGGTTGTCACCATCCCATCGGCATGCCAGCGCCCCTGGCGCAGCACAACGCGTCCCAGACGAAGCGCATCGCTGGTCTGGCGGATTTGTTCGGCACGATAGCGGTAGAGGGCGATTTGATCGCTGGAAAGCTGCTGTTTTTGACCGCTGACTTCGCGCTGCATAAAGCTCAGCTCGCCATGGTCGTCAAAACGCACTTTCACGTGTTCGGGGGTCTTGCTGTAGACGTTCAGTTCAATCAGCGACAGGTCATCTCCCTGCCAGCGATATTCCGCAGTCGACGTATTGCCGTTATGCCACGGGCTGAAGGCAGAAAGCAGATGCACTTCGCCGCCGGAATCTTTGCGCCAGATCCTGACCGCACCCTGGTTGTCCGCGTAACCGCTGGCGGTAAACGGCGGCAGAGAGGTGTCGTGGCTGCAGGCTGACAACAGCAGCATGCCTGCCAGCGCGAGCGTTCCACGCCAGAAAGACAAAAGGGGCGTTACCGCCCCTTCGCTAAAACTGTTCACTGCCACGCGTCTTACTTAACAGCGTCTTTCAGTGCTTTACCAGAAACAAATGCCGGCACGTTAGCTGCGGCGATTTTGATTTCTTTACCGGTCTGCGGGTTGCGGCCAGTACGCTCAGCGCGGTGGTTCACTTTGAAGGTACCGAAACCAACCAGTTGCACAGCATCGCCTTCTTTCAGAGACTCAGTAATAGCAGCCAGGGTAGATTCCAGAGCAGCTTTAGCCTGCACTTTAGACAGATCAGCCTTGTCCGCAATTACATCAATCAGTTGAGTCTTGTTCATAAGTTATCCTTTCAATGTGTTTATCGCTTGCTAAGCATCGAGTGCGACGAAAATGCCAAAAAAGCACTCTCCTGCATACACGCACCGATAGCCACTTTTTTTCGCCCCCCAAATGTAGACCAGACAAGGGGCGAAAGGGAAGAGTCGAGGAGCGACAAAACGGGCGTTATCTCAAGTTTTATTGTCTCATTGGTTAAAAATTATACCAATATTGCTCTCACCAGCCTCTCGTAAGTCCGCGCGCAGCCCTTTTATCAGCTCAATATCGCGTTCTTCACACTCTGCCAGCAGGCGGAAAATTTCCCACTGAATGTCCCATTCTTGCTCAACCGCCGGGTTTGCACGCAGCTCTTCGTCGGTCATCTCGCGGCCTTCCTGGGTCATTTCCAGCATCGCGACGGTCGTAATAGATGCCTTACTGACTTCAATTGCGTGCTCCAGCGTTTCACCGCTCAGACGGGAGTGGAGCAGTTCGCTTAACGCCACGCAGGCGTCAATCGCCGGGTAGACACCGTACAGGTCAAAATCATCCGCAGCCGGAATCGCCTCTTCCAGCTTTTCCAGCTGGGAGTCGAAGTTCACCTTCGCGTCTTTCACCGTCAGCGTTTCCCAGATCAGATCCAGAATGCGGCGGTAGATATGGCCATCACCAAAGCCCGTCTCCTTACAGAACGCGGCATAGTTGGGATACATGCGCTCGCACAGGCAAGCCATAAACGTCACGTGCTGCCAGCTTTCAAGTTTCTCAAGGCGCAGGTGAATCGGGTTTTGTAGCATGATGATCTCTCGAATCGAAAATTAGGCGCAGTTTACCTGAATCATCGCTGAATTTCCTGCCAACGAACAAAAGCCGGACGCGAAGAGGCCACGGCGTCTGCCCAGCGCGTCGGCTCCGGCAAGCGGTAGCCCTTCATGCAGCGCTGCACCCACGCCAGGGCGCTGTCCATGCTCACCCGGTGCCCGGTGGCGATAAAGAGCGGGTTACAGCGCGCCTTGCTGCGCCAGACCCACGCTAGCTGCTCGCCTTTATGGATAAGCGGCGCCAGCGCGCCCGGTTCGGCAGAAAGAGGTTCAAACGCGCCGCACAGGCGTTTCTTGGCGACGCCAATGGTCGGCACATCCACCAGCAGCCCAAAATGGCTGGCAACGCCTAAACGGCGCGGGTGTGAGATACCGTGTCCATCGACAAACAGCAGGTCAGGTTTTTGCGAGAGTTGCTCCCACGCTGCCAGCAGCGCGGGATATTCGCGGAAGGAGAGAAAGCCCGGAATGTACGGCATGGTGGTCGCGATACGCGCTACCTTGTACTCCACCAGCTCAAGCGAAGGGTATTTCAGTACCACCATCGCCGCTCGCGTCACTTCCCCACCCTGCTCGAATCCGACGTCTGCTCCGCCAATGTACTGCGGAGGATCTTTATCCAGACGATCCTCGCGGATCACCGATGAGGCCAGTTCGATTTGTTGAGCGCGTAGCGACGCGAGATCCATAATCACTCCTTACTGGTGATACTGGGCAGAAAGCCGATGCACCGCCTCCACAAATACGCCTGCGTGTTCTGGCGGCACATCCTGATGAATGCCGTGGCCGAGGTTAAAGACGTGGCCTTCCCCCTGGCCGAAACCAGACAGTATAGTCGACACTTCTTCTTCAATGCGGGCTGGCGGCGCATAGAGCATGGACGGGTCCATATTGCCCTGCAGCGCCACTTTGTCGCCTACGCGACGGCGCGCATCGGCGATATCGGTGGTCCAGTCGAGGCCCAGCGCGTCGCAGCCGGTTGCCGCCATCGCTTCCAGCCACTGACCGCCACCTTTGGTGAACAGCGTCACCGGCACGCGGCGGCCTTCGTTTTCACGCAGCAGGCCATCAACGATTTTGTGCATGTAGTACAGGGAGAACTGCTGATAATCGCGCCCGGTCAGCACGCCGCCCCAGGTATCGAAAATCATCACCGACTGCGCACCGGCCTTAATCTGCGCGTTCAGATAGAGGGTGACGCTCTTCGCCAGCTTGTCGAGCAGCGCATGCAGGGCCAGCGGCTCGGCGTACATCATCTTTTTAATCATGGTAAAGGCTTTGCTGCTGCCCCCTTCAACCATATAGGTCGCCAGCGTCCACGGGCTGCCGGAGAAGCCAATCAGCGGCACTTCACCTTTCAGCTCGCGGCGAATGGTGCGCACGGCGTTCATCACGTAGCCCAGCTCGCCTTCCGGATCGGGGATCGGCAGCTTATCCACGTCGGCTTTGCTTTTGATTGGGGAGGTGAAACGCGGGCCTTCGCCGGTTTCGAAGTACAGGCCAAGGCCCATTGCATCCGGAATGGTCAGAATATCCGAGAAGAGGATCGCGGCATCCAGCGGGAAGCGGCGCAGCGGCTGGAGCGTCACTTCACAGGCCAGCTCGGCGTTTTTGCACAGCGACATAAAATCGCCCGCCTGCGCGCGCGTGGCTTTGTACTCCGGGAGATAGCGTCCCGCCTGGCGCATCATCCACACCGGGGTGACATCAACGGGCTGGCGCAGCAGCGCACGCAGATAACGATCGTTCTTCAGTTCGGTCATTTTTGCAGTTCCTTAAGCGTCATGGCCTCAGTGTAACACTACTCATACTCGGCCCGACACATCGCCACGGTATCTTCTATCAGGCGACGCGCCACGGTGCCCGGCGGAGGCAACAGCGGTAGATCGTCGTAGCGATACCAGTTCGCGTCCAGAAGCTCTTTCTGGTCGATAACGATCTCGCCGCTGTCGTATTCGGCCATAAATGCCGTCATCAGCGACTGCGGGAACGGCCACGGCTGGGAGGTGACGTAGCGCAGGTTCTTCACTTTGATCCCACTCTCCTCCATCACCTCGCGCGCCACCGCCTGCTCCAGCGTTTCGCCCACCTCGACGAAGCCGGCCAGCACGGTGTGAATGCCGTTGCGATGGCGGGTATGCTGCGCCAGCAGGATGGAATCCTCCCGGCGGATAGCGACGATAATGCACGGCGCAATCTGCGGATAGTAGCGTTCGCGGCAGTGGCTGCAGAGCATCGCCCACTCGGTTTTGCTCGGGCGCATGGTATGACCGCAGTAGCCGCAGTATTTATGCGAGCGGTAAAACTCGGCCAGCTGCACGCCGCGCCCCGCCAGCTGGAACAGCCCTACGTCCAGATCCAGCACCTGGCGCACCGATCCCATATCCTGGCGGCGGGGCTGTTGGATCAACCACACGGGCTCACCCTGCCACTCGCCGATCTGTAGCGCTGGCTGTCCAACGAGATCGAACGCTTCAGCTGCACCGTAGGGGATTTCCCCGGCAGGAAGCCATAATTTTTGTTCGTGACTGACGATCCACCAACCAAGATCTGATTTTTCAATAATACGATCCATATCTATTGCACTACCTTCGCTTCACTGACATGTTGTTAGCATTGTGGTTACATTCTGGATAAGCAGATTCAATCCTACATTTTGCGGAGTCGACCATGTTAAACCAGCTGCAAAGCCTGACTGAGCGCGTTAGAGGAAATAACAAACTGGTGGATCGCTGGCTACATGTACGCAAGCATCTACTCGTGGCTTATTACAATCTGGTCGGTATTAAGCCTGGCAAAGAATCGTTTATGCGACTGAACGAAAAAGCGCTGGATGATTTTTGTCAGGGCCTGGTCGACTATCTGTCCGACGGCCATTTCAATATTTATGAACGCATTATCCGCGAAATGGAAGGGACAACGCCGTATTTAGCGGCCAGCAAGCTCTATCCGCTTCTGGAAGCCAACACCCAGCAGATCATGGATTACTATGATTCCGCGCTCGAGAACGCTATCGACCACGATAACTATCTTGAATTTCAGCAGGCGCTATCCGACCTCGGCGAAGCGCTGGAAGAGCGATTCACGCTGGAAGATAAGCTGATCGCCCTCGTGCTGGACAACGATTTGAACATCAGTAACGAAGAGAACGTCGCGCGCCCTGCTTGAGTTCTTCATCGTTAACGAGTAATTTACAACCATTCGCCCCTCTCACGAGGGGGATTTTTCTTGTCGGAGTGCCCAGCGCCTGAAAGCGCGGGCTGAGACCGTTAATTCGGGATCCGCGGAACCTGATCAGGCTAATACCTGCGAAGGGAACAAGAGTCACACTGCTGTTGTATCGCCTGAGGGCGATCCTCTCTTGCTTCATCCGTCGTCTGACAAGCCATGTCCTTCACTTTTGGAATGAGCTATGTCTACTGCAAAACTGACCCGCCGCGAACAGCGCGCACAGGCCCAACACTTCATCGACACGCTGGAAGGCACCGCTTTCCCGAACTCGAAACGCATCTACATTTCCGGCTCGCAGGCCGATATCCGCGTCCCAATGCGCGAAATTCAGCTCAGCCCGACGCTTATCGGCGGCAGCAAAGATAACCCGCAGTACGAAGACAACGAAGCCGTGCCGGTGTATGACACCTCCGGCCCGTACGGGGATCCCTCTGTTACTATCAACGTCCAGCAGGGTCTGGCAAAGCTGCGCCAGCCGTGGATTGACGCGCGTAACGACTGCGAAGAGCTGAACGTCCTGAGTTCTGCATACACTAAAGAGCGCCTGGCCGACGACGGTCTGGACGAGCTGCGCTTTACCGGCCTGCTGACGCCAAAACGCGCTAAGGCGGGCAAATGCGTGACCCAGCTGCACTACGCGCGCCAGGGCATCGTCACGCCGGAGATGGAGTTCATCGCCATCCGCGAAAACATGGGTCGCGAGCGCATCCGTAGCGAAGTGCTGCGCTATCAGCATCCGGGTGAAGGCTTTGGCGCTCGCCTGCCGGAGAACATCACGCCGGAGTTTGTGCGTGACGAAGTGGCCGCCGGGCGCGCAATTATCCCTGCCAACATCAACCACCCGGAATCCGAGCCGATGATTATCGGCCGCAACTTCCTGGTGAAGGTCAACGCGAACATCGGTAACTCGGCCGTCACCTCCTCCATCGAAGAAGAGGTGGAAAAGCTGGTCTGGTCCACGCGCTGGGGTGCGGACACGGTAATGGACCTCTCCACTGGACGCTATATTCACGAAACCCGCGAATGGATCCTGCGTAACAGCCCGGTACCAATTGGCACCGTCCCGATTTATCAGGCGCTGGAAAAGGTCAACGGCATTGCCGAAGACCTCACCTGGGAAGCGTTCCGCGACACGCTGCTGGAGCAGGCCGAGCAGGGCGTGGACTACTTCACCATTCACGCGGGCGTGCTGCTGCGCTACGTGCCGATGACCGCGAAGCGTCTGACCGGCATCGTCTCGCGCGGCGGTTCCATCATGGCGAAGTGGTGCCTGTCACATCATCAGGAAAACTTCCTCTACGAGCACTTCCGCGAAATTTGCGAAATCTGCGCCGCGTACGATGTCTCTCTGTCGCTGGGCGATGGCCTGCGTCCGGGCTCTATTCGCGACGCGAACGACGAAGCGCAGTTTGCCGAGCTGCACACGCTGGGTGAGCTGACCAAAATCGCCTGGGAGTATGACGTGCAGGTGATGATTGAAGGTCCGGGCCACGTGCCGATGCAGATGATCCGCCGCAACATGACCGAGGAGCTGGAGCACTGCCACGAAGCACCGTTCTACACCCTGGGGCCGTTGACTACCGATATTGCGCCGGGCTATGACCACTTCACGTCGGGCATTGGGGCGGCGATGATCGGCTGGTTCGGCTGCGCCATGCTCTGCTACGTGACGCCGAAAGAGCACCTCGGCCTGCCAAACAAAGAGGATGTGAAGCAGGGGCTGATCACCTACAAAATTGCCGCCCACGCGGCTGATCTGGCCAAAGGCCACCCGGGCGCGCAAATCCGCGATAACGCCATGTCGAAGGCGCGCTTCGAATTCCGCTGGGAAGACCAGTTCAACCTGGCGCTGGACCCGTTCACCGCCCGCGCCTATCACGACGAGACCCTGCCGCAGGAGTCAGGCAAAGTCGCGCACTTCTGCTCTATGTGCGGACCGAAGTTCTGCTCGATGAAAATCAGCCAGGAGGTGCGCGACTACGCCGCCGCGCAAACCATTGAAGTGGGTATGGCGGACATGTCTGAGACCTTCCGCGCCAAAGGCGGCGAAATCTACCTCAAAAAAGAGGAGGCGTAATGTATAAGCCCGATTTCCCGCCCGTCCCCTACCGTTTAGGGCTCTATCCGGTGGTGGACAGCGTGGAGTGGATAGAGCGCCTGCTGGAGACAGGCGTTCGAACGATCCAGCTGCGCATCAAGGATAAACGCGACGACGAGGTAGAAGCCGATGTGGTTGCCGCCATCGCGCTGGGGCGTCGGCATAACGCCCGTCTGTTTATCAACGACTACTGGCGGCTGGCCGTTAAGCACCAGGCGTACGGCGTGCATCTGGGTCAGGAGGATCTGGAAACAACGGATCTGAGCGCTATCCGCGAAGCCGGGTTGCGTCTTGGCGTGTCAACGCACGATGACATGGAGATCGACGTGGCGCTGGCGGCCCGTCCTTCTTACATCGCGCTGGGTCACGTCTTCCCGACGCAAACCAAGCAGATGCCCTCCGCACCGCAGGGGCTGACGCAGCTGGCGAGTCACGTTAAACGCCTTGCCGATTACCCCACCGTCGCCATCGGTGGAATCAGTCTTGAACGCGCCCCGGCGGTGCTGGAGACCGGCGTCGGCAGTATCGCCGTCGTCAGCGCCATCACCCAGGCCGCAGACTGGCGTCTCGCCACCGAACAGCTGTTACAGCTGGCAGGAGCGGGTGATGAACGATCGTGATTTTATGCGCTACAGCCGTCAGATCCTGCTGGAAGATATCGCCATCGACGGGCAGCAAAAGCTGCTCGCCAGCCGGGTGTTAATTGTCGGTCTGGGCGGGTTAGGCGCGCCCGCCGCGCTTTATCTGGCAGGCGCAGGTATCGGTACGCTGGTGCTGGCCGACGACGACGAGGTTCACCTTAGCAACCTGCAGCGACAAATCCTCTTTACCACCGAGGATATCAACCAGCCGAAAGCGCAAATTACCCGGCAGCGCCTGAACCAGCTCAACCCGGATATTGAGCTGATTGCCCTGCAGGACCGGCTCAGCGGTGACAATCTGCGCCGTGAGGTCGCCCTGGCCGACGTGGTGCTGGACTGCACGGACAACATGGCGACGCGCCAGGCGATTAACGCCGCCTGCGTGGCAAATAATACGCCGCTTATCACGGCCAGCGCGGTGGGTTTCGGCGGGCAGATGATGGTCCTGACCCCGCCGTGGTCGCAGGGCTGCTATCGCTGCCTGTGGCCGGATGATGCAGAGCCAGCGCGCAACTGCCGTACGGCGGGCATTCTTGGTCCGGTGGTCGGCGTAATGGGCACAATGCAGGCGCTGGAGGCCATCAAGCTGCTCAGCGGCATGGAGACGGAACGCAATACGCTGCGGCTGTTCGATGCCCGCTCCAGCGGCTGGCGCCATCTGGCATTACACCGCGCCAGCCGCTGCCCGGTATGCGGAGGCCGCGATGCGCATTCTGTTTAACGATGAGCCGATGAGATGCGACGACGGTCTCACCGTTGCGGTACTGCTCGACAAGCTGCGCCAGCTCAAGCCGGGAACGGCGCTGGCGCTCAATCAACAGATCCTGCCGCGCGAGCAGTGGGAAAACCAGCAGGTCAATGAAGGCGACCAGATCCTGCTGTTTCAGGTTATCGCAGGGGGCTGAGATGTTACGTATTGCCGATAAAGTCTTTGATTCACATCTGTTTACCGGAACCGGAAAATTCGCCTCGCCGCAGCTGATGGTGGATGCCATTCGCGAAAGCGGCAGCCAGCTGGTGACGCTGGCGCTCAAGCGCGTGGATCTGCGTCATCACAGCGACGCCATTCTGGCGCCTTTACTGGAGGCTGGCGTCACGCTGCTGCCCAACACCTCCGGTGCCAAAACAGCCGAAGAGGCGATTTTTGCCGCGCAGCTGGCCCGCGAGGCGCTCGGCACCCGCTGGCTGAAGCTGGAAATTCATCCTGACGCCCGCTGGCTGCTGCCCGACCCCATCGAAACGCTGAAAGCGGCTGAAAAGCTGGTGCAGCAAGGGTTTACCGTCCTGCCTTACTGCGGCGCCGACCCTGTCCTGTGCAAACGGCTGGAAGAGGTCGGCTGCGCCGCCGTCATGCCACTGGGCGCCCCCATTGGCTCCAACCAGGGGCTGGAAACCCGCGCGATGCTGGAAATCATTATTGAGCAGGCTACCGTACCGGTGGTGGTTGATGCGGGCATTGGCGTGCCCAGCCATGCCGCGCAGGCGCTGGAGATGGGCGCCGACGCGGTACTGGTCAATACGGCCATCGCGGTTGCCGACGATCCGGTCATGATGGCGCGTGCGTTCCGCATGGCCGTAGAGGCTGGCCTGCTGGCAAGGGAGTCCGGTCCTGGCTCGCGCAGTTTCCAGGCGCAGGCCACCAGCCCGCTGACCGGTTTTCTGGAGGCGATCTCATGAGCACGTTTACCGAGCGCTGGCGCCAGCTTAACTGGGACGACATTGCCCTTCGCATCAACAGCAAAACGGCGGCTGACGTGGAGCGCGCGCTGAATGCCCGCCATCTGACCCGCGAGGATCTGATGGCTCTGCTCTCCCCGGCGGCCAGCGCGTACCTCGAACCGATGGCCCAGCGAGCACAGCGGCTCACCCGCCAGCGTTTTGGCAACACGGTGAGCTTCTACGTGCCGCTCTATCTCTCAAACCTGTGCGCCAATGACTGCACCTACTGCGGTTTTTCCATGAGCAACCGCATCAAGCGTAAAACGCTCGATGAAGATGAGATTGCCCGTGAGTGTGCGGCCATTCGTGAAATGGGTTTTGAACATCTTCTGCTGGTCACGGGCGAACATCAGGGAAAGGTGGGAATGGACTATTTCCGTCAGCACCTTCCCGCCATTCGCCGTCAGTTTGCATCGCTGCAGATGGAAGTACAGCCTCTCGCGCAGGAGGAGTACGCGGAGCTCAAAACCCTCGGGCTGGACGGGGTCATGGTCTATCAGGAAACCTACCACGAGGCGACGTACGCCCGGCACCACCTGAAGGGCAAGAAACAGGATTTCTTTTTCCGGCTGGAAACGCCGGACAGGCTGGGTCGTGCGGGCATCGACAAAATCGGCCTGGGTGCGCTGATCGGGCTCTCTGACAGCTGGCGGGTGGATTGTTACATGGTGGCGGAACATTTGCTGTGGCTTCAGCAGCACTACTGGCAGAGCCGTTATTCCATCTCCTTCCCGCGCCTGAGACCCTGCGCGGGCGGGATTGAACCGGCTTCGCTGATGGATGAACGCCAGCTGGTGCAGACCATCTGTGCGTTTCGCCTGCTCGCCCCGGAAGTTGAATTATCGCTCTCAACGCGTGAATCCCCGGCGTTTCGCGATCGCGTTATCCCGCTTGCGATTAACAACGTCAGCGCGTTTTCCAAAACGCAGCCTGGCGGCTACGCTGACGATCGTCCGGAGCTGGAGCAGTTTGTGCCGCATGACGGGCGACGTCCGGAAGCGGTCGCCGCAGCGCTGACGGCCCAGGGTCTTCAGCCTGTCTGGAAAGACTGGGACAGCTGGCTGGGAAGAGTCTCGCAATGACGCTGAAACGTACTGCAACGCTATAAAAAATTGTCGAGGCGCTACGAAAAGGCAAAACCGGATGGTTGTCAGCGATCGTCCGGTTTTTTATTGTCACACGGTCAGCAACGGATGCTGACCAGGGCGAAAAGCTTCTTCCTCGTTTCGCCCTGCCTCTGGTTCATTGCACAAACGGCTCCTGACAAGTTGAATAAGTATTTTCTTAATGGTTCTTAAGATAAATCATCCCACCAGAAATCGTGTGCCGTATAATTCACCGCTAACCGCAGGACAGCGACTATGCTGAGAGGATATCGGCAGACGAAAAGTATTCACCATCAGGAACGATGTACAGCTCATGGCACTTCACAGCAAAAAGCTCTCTTTTACCCGGCCAATCATGCTCAGCTTTGCGGGGATCCTCTGCAGTTTTGCGGTGATCGCGATCGCGGTAACGCTTTCGCAACGAAAGGATTTTCTTGAGGATTATCATCAGATCAACAGCAATTTCACGCACAACCTGGCGGTGAACTACACCGAATCTATCCTGCGTGAAAACGACTATATCCTGGGCCGTTCCGCGATGTACTTTGCCCGCGACGACAGGCTCAACGAGACGCTCAACGTCAACCCGACGCAGGGGCTGCAGATGATGATGCATTTGCAGAACCTGATGCCGACCGTCTCCTCCATCTCGCTGGCGGACACGCAGGGGCATTATCTTCGCGCGCCGGAAGTGCTCCCCACGGAGACGAGTAAAACCTTCGATCCCCGGACACGCCCGTGGTTCGTCGCTCAGGCGGAAGCCAGTATCTTCAGTCACTATACCCGTCCCTATATGGACTACTTCACTGGCCATCCGACTGTGACACTCTATAAACCTTTGATTTCGCCTGAAGGGAGACTGAAGGGAACGCTCGCTTTCCATCTCGATTTGACGTCTATGGGCTTCACCCTGCGCCAGATGGTGGCGCCCGTTCAGGGGGAATTCTTCGTCGTCGAACGCGACGGCGCCGTGGTGCTGCATCCGGATACCGGCGCGCTGTTCAAACAGTACGTGAGCGAAGCGCTGATGGACAAAATGACCAGCGGCGAAGGTCATCTTTACGACAAGAAAAGCAACGCCTGGTATTACTACTACTCGTTTACCAACCCGGACTGGTTTGTCATCTACCGGGTATCCGGTGCGACGCTCACCGATATCACCCGCCACGAAACGACGATCGTTGGCTGGGGGTTTGCGCTGGCCGCCATCATCATCATCCTCTTCGGCTTATACCTCCGCCACGCCTCGCGTTCAGTGCTGATGCACATTATCAATGCCATCAAAACTGGCGATGTTAGCGAGGCACCGCGCCTGGAAGCGATGTTGAGCCATACTATCCAGTCCAACAAAGAGCGTGAGATGGCCTATGTGCGCCAGGCCACTCACGATGCGCTGACGGGCTGTAAAAACCGCCGCGCGTTCGACAGCGATGTCGCGGAGCTGCTGAATGCCCAGCAGCCTTTCGCGATGGCGCTGGTTGACATCGATAACTTCAAGTCGATTAACGACACGCTGGGCCACCTGACCGGTGATATTGTTCTGCGCAACGTGGCCCGCGAAGGGATCCAGATCATGCAGCCACATCACGTCTCGCTTTACCGGTACGGTGGAGAAGAGTTTGCGGTAATTTTCCAGGCTGAGCAGATGACGTCTGCGCTCTCATTGCTGGAAGCCTGGCGTACCGCAGTTGAAAAACGCGTCTGGCGAGAAGAAAACCTGCGGGTTACGTTCAGCGGCGGTCTTGGGGAGTGGCATTTTGAACCGCTGGAGCAATTTGTCGGAAGCGTTGATAACGCCCTCTATAGCGCCAAACAGCAGGGCAAAAACCGCATTAACCGAACGTCCATCAGCTAATCCTCCCTCTTTCACCCTGCCCGTTTCCACGGGCCGGGTGCCCGACAATGTAAAATTGTAACCGGTTTCAGAAAATCACCGGTTTCTTTGTGATGCCTGACACACAATCGCGGTAAACCGGTTGTTGAAGCGCTCTGCACGGGATAATTATCAATAAACACATGTAGATCGAGGCTGATTATGAAGAACATCGTTTTATGCTGTGCAGCGGGAATGTCAACCAGCATGCTGGTTCAACGTATGAAAGACGCCGCACAGAAAAAAGGGGTTGAAGTCACCATTAAAGCCGTTCCGGTTGCGGAGTTTAAAGACAACATCGCGACGGCCGACATCGTATTGCTGGGGCCACAGGTTAAATACGAGCAGGCTAAACTCCAGGCGCAGGCCGACCCGTTGGGTAAAAAGGTCGCGGTGATCGACATGATGGATTACGGCATGATGAAAGGTGATGCCGTACTGGAAAAAGCGCTCAAACTTCTGGAGTCATAATGGAAGACTTAGAAACCACGATTATGGAACTGCTGGTCAACGCGGGCGCGGCGCGCAGTGCAGCCCTGACGGCGTTGCAGATGGCGCGTAAAGGTGATTTTGACGAAGCTGAAAAAGCGATGGAAGAGTCGCGTGAATATGTGAAGCATGCGCACACTATACAGACGCAGCTTATCGGTCTTGATGAGGGGACCGGGAAGCTTCCGGTTAACCTGATCACCGTCCACTCGCAGGATCACCTGATGAACGCCATGGTCATTCAGGATCTGGCGGGCGATATGATTGAGCTTTATCGTCGGATCCCGTTGGTGAATTGAATACATGCAGATGTAAAAAAACCCGCCGAGGCGGGTTTTTTATTTACGGCATCAACGATTACTCGTTGTCGGAACCGCCCAGACCTGCGTTCAGCAGTTCTGCCAGGCTCGCGGATGCATCTTCAGCAGTCACCTGCGGTGCAGCTGGCAGTTCGCCCGCAGCACGACGACGCATACGATCCTGATGGTACGCATAACCGGTACCCGCCGGGATCAGACGACCCACGATGACGTTCTCTTTCAGACCGCGCAGTTCATCACGTTTACCTGCAACAGCGGCTTCGGTCAGGACACGAGTCGTTTCCTGGAACGATGCTGCAGAGATGAAGGACTCGGTTGCCAGAGACGCTTTGGTGATACCCAGCAGATCGCGCGAGAAGGTCGCACCGATTTTGCCGTTCGCTTCCAGTTCGCGGTTAGCGATCTTGACGCGTGAGTATTCAACCTGCTCGCCTTCCAGGAACTCGGAGCTGCCTGCGTTTTCGATGGTTGCTTTACGCAGCATCTGACGAACGATAACTTCGATGTGCTTATCGTTAATCTTAACGCCCTGCAGACGGTAAACGTCCTGTACTTCGTTGGTGATGTAACGCGTTACCGCGTGTACGCCACGAAGACGCAGAATGTCGTGCGGAGCTTCTGGACCATCGGAAACCACGTCACCACGTTCTACACGTTCACCTTCGAACACGTTGAGCTGACGCCACTTAGGAATCATCTCTTCGTACGGTTCGCTGCCATCTACTGGAGTGATAACCAGACGGCGCTTCCCTTTGGTCTCTTTACCGAAGGAGATGATACCGCTGATTTCAGCCAGGATTGCAGGCTCTTTCGGACGACGTGCTTCGAACAGGTCCGCAACGCGTGGCAGACCACCGGTGATGTCCTTGGTACCGCTGGATTCCTGTGGAATACGCGCCAGAGCATCACCCGCACCGATCTGAATGCCATCTTCCAGCTGAACGATCGCTTTACCCGGCAGGAAGTACTGCGCAGGCATGTCGGTACCAGGGATCAGAACGTCGTTACCCTGAGCATCAACGATTTTCAGTGCAGGACGCAGATCTTTACCACCGGTAGTACGTTCAGCAGAATCCAGAACCACCAGAGAAGACAGACCGGTCAGCTCGTCGGTCTGACGAGTAATGGTCTGGCCGTCGATCATGTCAGTGAAGCGGATGAAACCACTCACTTCGGTGATAACCGGCATGGTGTGTGGATCCCAGTTTGCAACGGTTTCACCGCCGGCAACCTGTTCGCCATCACCTTTCGCCATAACCGCACCGTAAGGCACTTTATAGCTCTCTTTGGTACGACCGAATTCGTCGATCAGCTTCAGCTCGGTGTTACGGGAGGTCACAACCAGCTTGCCAGCGGAGTTAACAACAGACTTCGCGTTGCTGAGCTTGATGCTACCTTTGTTTTTCACCTGGATGCTGGATTCAGCAGCCGCACGAGATGCCGCACCACCGATGTGGAACGTACGCATCGTCAGCTGTGTACCCGGCTCACCGATGGACTGTGCCGCGATAACGCCGATTGCTTCACCTTTGTTGATGATGTGGCCACGCGCCAGGTCACGACCGTAGCAGTGCGCACATACACCAAAGTCGGTGTCACAGGATACAACGGAACGTACTTTCACGGAGTCAACAGAGTTCGCTTCCAGCAGGTCACACCAGTGCTCGTGCAGCAGCGTGTTGCGTGGAACCAGGATGTCTGCAGTACCCGGCTTCAGAATGTCTTCCGCGGTTACACGACCCAGAACGCGATCGCGCAGTGGCTCTTTAACATCACCACCCTCGATAACCGGGGTCATGGTGATACCTTCGAGGGTGCCACAATCGTCTTCGGTCACAACCAGATCCTGCGCAACGTCAACCAGACGACGCGTCAGATAACCGGAGTTCGCCGTTTTCAGTGCGGTATCCGCCAGACCTTTACGAGCACCGTGCGTGGAGATGAAGTACTGGAGTACGTTCAGACCTTCACGGAAGTTCGCGGTGATTGGCGTTTCGATGATGGAGCCATCTGGCTTCGCCATCAGACCACGCATACCTGCCAGCTGACGAATCTGTGCTGCGGAACCACGCGCACCAGAGTCGGCCATCATGTAGATGCTGTTGAAGGAAACCTGCTGCTCTTCTACGCCGTCACGGTTAATCACGGTTTCGGTCTGCAGGTTATCCATCATCGCCTTGGATACACGATCGTTCGCTGCAGCCCAGATATCGATAACTTTGTTATAGCGTTCGCCCGCGGTAACCAGACCAGACTGGAACTGCTCCTGGATCTCAGCAACTTCGGCTTCCGCTTCAGAGATGATCTCGTGTTTCTTCTCTGGGATGACCATGTCATCGATACCAACAGATGCACCTGAACGCGCTGCATAAGCAAAGCCGGTATACATTGTCTGGTCAGCGAAGATAACGGTCGGCTTCAGACCCAGAATGCGGTAACAGGTGTTCAGCATTTTGGAGATCGCTTTCTTGCCCAGCGCCTGGTTGACGATGGAGAAAGGCAGACCTTTCGGTACGATCATCCACAGAATGGCACGGCCAACGGTCGTGTCTTTCAGGCTGGTTTTCGCAACGAATTCGCCGTTTTCATCTTTTTCGTATTCGGTGATACGCACTTTAACGCGCGCATGCAGAGAGGCCAGGCCAGCGCGATAAATACGCTCAGCTTCTTTCGGGCCAGTCAGCACCATGCCTTCGCCTTTGGCGTTAACACAGTCACGGGTCATGTAGTACAGACCCAATACAACGTCCTGAGAAGGAACGATAATTGGTTCACCGTTCGCTGGGGACAGGATGTTGTTAGTAGACATCATCAGCGCACGCGCTTCGAGCTGGGCTTCCAGCGTCAGCGGTACGTGAACAGCCATCTGGTCACCATCGAAGTCGGCGTTATATGCCGCACATACCAGCGGGTGCAGCTGGATAGCTTTACCTTCGATCAGGACTGGCTCAAATGCCTGGATACCCAAACGGTGCAGAGTTGGTGCACGGTTCAGCAGTACCGGGTGCTCGCGGATAACTTCGTCCAGGATATCCCAAACGACAGCTTCTTCACGCTCAACCATTTTCTTAGCGGCTTTGATGGTGGTGGCGAGGCCACGCAGTTCCAGCTTGCCGTAGATGAACGGTTTGAACAGCTCCAGTGCCATTTTCTTCGGCAGACCGCACTGATGCAGACGCAGGTATGGACCTACGGTGATAACAGAACGACCAGAGTAGTCAACACGCTTACCGAGCAGGTTCTGACGGAAACGACCCTGCTTACCTTTGATCATGTCGGCCAAAGATTTCAGAGGACGCTTGTTAGAACCGGTGATCGCACGACCGCGACGACCGTTATCCAGCAGGGCATCTACCGCTTCCTGCAGCATACGTTTTTCGTTGCGTACGATGATGTCCGGCGCAGCCAGATCCAGCAGACGTTTCAGACGGTTGTTACGGTTGATAACGCGACGATACAGATCGTTCAGATCGGACGTTGCGAAACGACCACCATCCAGCGGAACCAGTGGACGCAGATCTGGCGGCAGAACCGGCAGAACGGTCAGGATCATCCACTCTGGTTTGTTACCAGACTGAACGAAAGCTTCCAGCAGTTTGATACGCTTGGTCAGCTTTTTACGTTTGGTTTCGGAGTTGGTTTCGTTCAGCTCTTCACGCAGCTGCTCGCACTCTTGCTCCAGATCCATGCTCTTCAGCAGGGCCTGAATAGCTTCCGCACCCATCTTCGCATCGAATTCGTCACCGAACTCTTCCAGCGCGTCCAGATACTGCTCTTCAGTCAGGATCTGATGACGTTCCAGGTTCGTCATCCCGCCTTCGATAACCACATAAGATTCGAAGTACAGAACGCGTTCGATATCGCGCAGCGGCATATCCAGCAGCAGACCGATACGGGACGGCAGAGATTTCAGGAACCAGATGTGAGCGGTCGGAGACGCCAGCTCGATGTGGCCCATGCGTTCACGACGCACTTTGGTCTGGGTCACTTCAACGCCGCACTTCTCACAGATCACACCACGGTGTTTCAGGCGCTTGTACTTACCGCACAGGCACTCGTAATCTTTTACTGGCCCGAAAATACGCGCACAGAAAAGGCCGTCACGCTCAGGTTTGAACGTACGGTAGTTGATGGTTTCCGGCTTTTTAACTTCACCGAATGACCATGAACGGATCATGTCTGGCGAAGCCAGAGCAATTTTGATCGCATCAAACTCTTCGGTTTTAGTCTGCGCTTTCAGAAACTTTAATAAATCTTTCACGGATTTGCTCCCGTCGGAGTTAGCACAATCTGGTGCCGGGGGTTAACCCGGCACCAGTGACCTGTTTGAGCGAGAATTACTCGTCTTCCAGTTCGATGTTGATACCCAGCGAACGAATCTCTTTCAACAGTACGTTGAAGGATTCTGGCATGCCCGGCTCCATCTGATGGTTGCCGTCCACGATGTTTTTATACATCTTGGTACGACCGTTCACGTCATCAGACTTAACGGTGAGCATTTCCTGCAGGGTGTATGCCGCGCCGTATGCTTCCAGCGCCCACACTTCCATCTCCCCGAAGCGCTGACCACCGAACTGTGCCTTACCACCCAGCGGCTGCTGAGTAACCAGGCTGTAAGAACCGGTAGAACGAGCGTGCATCTTGTCGTCGACCAGGTGGTTCAGTTTCAGCATGTACATGTAACCTACGGTTACCGGACGCTCGAACTGTTCACCAGTACGGCCGTCAAACAGCGTAATCTGACCAGACGTTGGCAGACCACCCAGTTGCAGCAGCTCTTTAATTTCAGCTTCTTTTGCACCGTCGAATACCGGCGTTGCAATTGGCATACCTTTGCGCAGGTTCTCTGCCAGACGCAGCACTTCTTCATCGCTGAAGGTGTTCAGGTCGACTTTCTGACGCACGTCGGTACCCAGATCGTAGGCACGCTGGATGAATTCGCGCAGTTTCGCGACTTCCTGCTGCTGTTTCAGCATGGCGTTAATCTTATCGCCGATGCCTTTCGCAGCCATACCCAGGTGAGTTTCCAGGATCTGACCAATGTTCATACGAGACGGTACGCCCAGCGGGTTCAGTACGATATCTACCGGCGTACCGTTAGCATCGTGCGGCATATCTTCGATCGGGTTGATCTTAGAGATAACACCCTTGTTACCGTGACGACCTGCCATCTTATCACCAGGCTGGATCTGACGTTTAACGGCCAGATACACCTTAACAATCTTCAGCACGCCTGGTGCCAGATCGTCGCCCTGAGTGATTTTGCGGCGTTTCGCTTCGAGTTTTTTCTCGAACTCGTGTTTCAGTTCGTCATACTGCTCAGCCAGCTGTTCCAGCTGATTTTGTTTCTCTTCGTCGGTCAGGCCCAGTTCCAGCCAGCGATCGCGTGGCAGTTTGTCGAGCTTCTCAGCTTCAACGCCACCGGCAACCAGCACCGCATAGATACGGCTGAACAGACCCGCTTCGAGGATCTGCAGTTCTTCAGACAGGTCTTTCTTAGCCTGTTTGAGCTGCATCTCTTCGATTTCCAGCGCACGCTTATCTTTTTCAACGCCGTCACGAGTGAAGACCTGAACGTCGATAACCGTACCGGAAACACCGTTTGGTACGCGCAGAGAAGAGTCTTTAACGTCAGACGCTTTCTCACCGAAGATTGCACGCAGCAGTTTCTCTTCTGGCGTCAGCTGGGTTTCACCTTTAGGCGTAACCTTACCAACCAGAATGTCGCCGCCGGTCACTTCAGCACCGATGTAAACGATACCGGATTCATCCAGTTTGGAGAGCGCAGCTTCACCCACGTTAGGGATGTCAGCGGTGATCTCTTCTGGCCCCAGCTTGGTGTCACGGGACACACATGCCAGCTCCTGAATATGGATGGTGGTGAAACGATCTTCCTGAACCACCCGCTCGGAGACGAGGATGGAGTCTTCGAAGTTATAACCATTCCACGGCATGAACGCTACGCGCATGTTCTGACCAAGCGCCAGTTCACCGAGGTCGGTGGACGGACCGTCTGCCAGCACGTCGCCGCGCTCAACTGGCTCACCCAGAGATACGCAAGGCATCTGGTTGATACAGGTGTTCTGGTTAGAACGGGTGTATTTGGTCAGGTTATAAATGTCGATACCTGCTTCGCCCGGATACATCTCGTCTTCGTTAACTTTGATAACGATACGGGATGCATCGACGTACTGAACAGTACCGCCACGTTTAGCAACTGCAGTAACACCGGAGTCAACGGCAACAGCACGTTCCATACCGGTACCAACCAGCGGCTTATCAGCGCGCAGAGTTGGAACGGCCTGACGTTGCATGTTCGCACCCATCAATGCACGGTTGGCGTCATCGTGTTCCAGGAACGGGATCAGGGACGCACCGACGGATACCACCTGCTGGGTGGATACGTCCATGTAGTCAACCTGGTCGCGGCTGAACAAGCTGGATTCGCCTTTGCTACGGCAGGTAACCAGATCTTCTACAAAGTGGCCTTCGTCATCCAGGTTGGAGTTCGCCTGAGCGATAACGTAGTTGCCTTCTTCGATAGCAGACAGGTAGTGAATTTCGTCGGTTACAACACCGTCGGTCACTTTACGGTACGGGGTCTCGAGGAAACCGTATTCGTTAGTCTGTGCGTACACGGACAGGGAGTTGATCAGACCGATGTTTGGACCTTCAGGCGTTTCGATTGGACATACGCGACCGTAGTGCGTCGGGTGTACGTCTCGAACTTCAAAGCCTGCGCGTTCACGGGTCAAACCGCCTGGGCCGAGTGCAGAGATACGACGTTTGTGCGTAATCTCAGACAGCGGGTTGTTCTGGTCCATGAACTGAGACAGCTGGCTTGAACCGAAGAACTCTTTCACTGCTGCAGAAATCGGCTTGGCGTTGATCATATCCTGAGGCATCAGGGTATCCAGATCGCCCAGAGACAGACGCTCTTTCACCGCACGTTCTACACGTACCAGGCCAACGCGGAATTGGTTTTCCGCCATTTCGCCTACGGAACGGATACGACGGTTGCCGAGGTGGTCGATATCGTCCACTTCGCCTTTACCGTTACGGATATCGATGAGCTTCTTCATCACTTCGATGATGTCGTCTTTGCTCAGGATACCGGAACCTTCGATTTCGTCGCGCAGCAGAGAACGGTTGAACTTCATACGACCAACCGCGGACAGATCGTAGCGGTCTTCGGAGAAGAACAGGTTCTCGAACAGGCTTTCCGCCGCTTCGCGAGTTGGTGGCTCACCAGGGCGCATCATGCGGTAGATTTCTACCAGCGCGCTCAGACGATCGGTGGTTGGGTCGACGCGAATAGTCTCAGAGATATACGCACCGTGGTCCAGATCGTTGGTGAACAGCGTTTCGATACGTTTGTGGCCAGACTGGCTCAGCTTAGCCAGCAGATCCAGGCTCAGCTCCATGTTAGCTGGGCAGATCAGCTCACCCGTTGATTCATCAACGTAATCTTTCGCGGCTACTTTTCCTGCAATGTACTCAACCGGAACTTCGATGAGTTTGATATCATCTTTTTCCAGCTGGCGGATGTGGCGCGCGGTGATACGGCGACCTTTTTCCACATACACTTTGCCGTCGGCTTCGATGTCGAACGACGCGGTCTCGCCACGCAGACGTTCCGGCACCAGCTCCATCTGCAGCTTGTTGTCGCGGATTTCAAAGATCACTTTCTCAAAGAACAGGTCCAGGATCTGTTCAGTGGTGTATTGCAGCGCACGCAGAATGATGGTTGCAGGCAGCTTACGACGGCGGTCGATACGGACAAACAGGTTGTCTTTCGGATCGAACTCGAAGTCCAGCCATGAACCACGGTAAGGAATGATGCGTGCGTTATACAGTACTTTACCGGAAGAGTGTGTTTTACCTTTATCGCTGTCGAAGAAGACGCCCGGGCTACGGTGCAGCTGGGAAACGATAACACGCTCAGTACCGTTGATTACGAAAGTACCGTTGTCTGTCATGAGTGGAATTTCACCCATGTAGACTTCTTGTTCTTTAATGTCTTTTACGGTGCCTTCCGGCGCTTCGCGCTCGTAGATCACCAGACGCAGTTTTACGCGCAGCGGTGCGGAATAGGTCACGCCACGGATCTGACATTCCTGAACGTCAAACACCGGTTCGCCAAGGCGGTAGCTGACGTACTGCAGCTCGGAGTTACCGCTGTAGCTCTGAATCGGGAACACGGAGCGGAAGGCTGCTTCCAGACCGTACTGCCCTTCAGGATCTTGCTCGATAAACTTCTGGAACGAGTCAAGCTGGATAGAAAGGAGATATGGAATGTCCAGAACTTGTGGACGTTTACCAAAATCCTTACGAATACGTTTTTTCTCGGTATAGGAGTAAACCATAGGGTTCCTCAGCTCGCTGACAAGTCGACCCATCTGTCCGACGAAGGGACAGTTTGTGCAACACCATTTTGTGGACCGGAAAATTGAATACTTTCCGCAATACCTGTTGCTATCACGCTTAAATCATTTCGTCGCGATTTACACAGAGCGAGCACCCTGTCGCAATATATTAAGTCGTCGATAGAAACATGCATTGTCAGGACAATCAGCAGTCAAACAGTGTGAAATGCTACTGATGCCTTACAGCGCAAAAAGGCTGGTGACTAAAAAGTCACCAGCCATCAGCCTAATTACTCAGGCTGCAACCAGAAAAGTTGGCTTATTTAACTTCAACTTCAGCGCCAGCTTCTTCCAGAGATTTTTTCAGTGCTTCTGCGTCGTCTTTGCTCACGCCTTCTTTCAGCGCAGCTGGAGCAGATTCTACCAGGTCTTTAGCTTCTTTCAGACCCAGGCCAGTTGCGCCACGTACTGCTTTGATAACAGCAACTTTGTTAGCGCCAGCAGCTTTCAGAATTACGTCGAATTCAGTTTTTTCTTCAGCAGCTTCAGCCGGGCCCGCAGCTACAGCTACAGCAGCAGCAGCAGAAACACCGAATTTTTCTTCCATTGCAGAAACCAGCTCTACAACGTCCATTACGGACATAGCTGCTACTGCTTCAATGATTTGATCTTTAGTGATAGACATTTAAATTGTTCCTGAAAATCAGAATAAGTTTATACGTAAGCAAATGCTTTATAAAGATAACTGCGATTAAGCAGCTTCTTTCGCATCGCGTACAGCAGCCAGAGTGCGAACCAGTTTGCCAGCCGCAGCTTCTTTCATGGTTGCCATCAGGCGTGCAATTGCTTCTTCGTAGGTCGGCAGGGTTGCCAGGCGATCGATTTGCGATGCCGGGATCAACTCACCTTCAAAGGCTGCAGCTTTGACCTCAAATTTTGCATTCGCTTTCGCGAACTCTTTGAACAGACGAGCAGCAGCGCCCGGGTGTTCCATAGAGTATGCAATCAGGGTCGGACCAACAAACGTGTCTTTCAGGCACTCGAACTGAGTACCTTCAACTACGCGGCGCAGCAGGGTGTTACGAACAACACGCATGTATACGCCAGCTTCACGACCTGCTTTACGCAGTTCAGTCATTTTGTCTACAGTAACGCCACGGGAATCCGCAACTACTGCAGACAGCGCGCCTTTGGCTACTTCGCTGACTTCAGCAACAATCGCTTGTTTGTCTTGAAGATTTAAAGCCATTAGCTTTGCTCCTGGATGTTTGCCGGAACTCATGTTCCGGAACTCACTTCACTCTCCCCAACGGAAAGAGCGTCTTAATACGGTGAGCAGAAACAAGCCAGAGTATCCAAAAATAATCTTAGCGTTCTGTCACCGTCTACGCAGGGGATTAAGTCTCTTGCGAAACACCTGCGGTCTTCGACGGAGGCCTGGATTAGGCCAGGCTCCAACGAACAAATCTTTTAGCCGCTAACTTTCGTTAGCAAACGTGGGGGTAAGATTGTAGACAAAATCACCGCCCACGTAAAGGCATTAGTTTGCAGCAGCGCTCAGGCCAGCCTGGTCAACTGCAACACCTGCACCCATGGTGGTGGAGATGCTAACTTTCTTGATGTACACGCCTTTCGCCTGAGTTGGTTTTGCTTTTTTCAGCGCAACCAGCAGAGCTTCCAGGTTTTCTTTCAGTTTGTCAGCGTCAAAGTCCACTTTACCGATGGTGGTGTGGATGATGCCGTTTTTGTCGTTACGATAACGAACCTGACCTGCTTTAGCGTTCTTAACCGCTTCAGCAACGTTAGGAGTTACAGTACCCACTTTCGGGTTTGGCATCAGGCCGCGTGGACCCAGAACCTGGCCCAGCTGGCCAACAACGCGCATTGCATCTGGAGAAGCAATAACAACGTCAAAGTTCATTTCGCCTTTCTTGATCTGATCAGCCAGATCTTCCATACCTACCAGTTCAGCGCCGGCAGCTTTAGCAGCTTCAGCGTTTGCACCCTGAGCAAATACAGCTACGCGAACGGAACGGCCAGTACCGTGTGGCAGTACAGTCGCGCCACGAACGTTCTGATCGGATTTACGCGCGTCGATGCCGAGGTTAACGGCAACGTCAACGCTTTCAACGAACTTAGCAGTTGCCAGTTCTTTCAGCAGAGCGATAGCTTCGTTGATGTCGTACTGTTTGGTCGCATCAACTTTGTCACGGATCACGGACATGCGCTTGGTCAGTTTAGCCATTTCTTAGTCCTCCACTACCAGGCCCATGGAACGTGCTGTACCTTCGATTGAGCGAGTCATCGCTTCAATGTCGGCACCAGTCATGTCGGCAGCTTTGGTCTGCGCGATTTCCTGCAGCTGAGCGCGGGAAATTTTACCCACTTTGTCTTTGTTCGGTTTACCGGAACCAGACTTGATACCAGCCGCTTTCTTCAGCAGAACAGCTGCTGGAGGGGTTTTGGTAACGAAAGTGAAAGAACGGTCAGCGTAAACAGTGATTACGACTGGGATTGGCAGACCTTTTTCCAGGGATTCGGTTTTGGCGTTGAACGCTTTACAGAATTCCATGATGTTCACACCCTGCTGACCCAGAGCTGGACCAACTGGTGGACTTGGGTTCGCCATACCAGCTGCAACCTGCAGCTTGACGTAGGCTTGTACTTTCTTAGCCATTCTAAAATCCTCTGATTGGGTGATAGCGCCTCAGGGAGGCTCCCCGTGAATAAAATTCGTTTTACGGGCCGGGCCCATAAAAACAAAAGGCGCGAAATTGTATTCCAATCTCGCGCCCTGTGCAACGATTAAATCGCCGCTTTTTTGATCGCTGCTTAGGCTTTTTCGACCTGCGCAAAGTCCAGTTCTACCGGGGTCGCACGACCGAAGATAGAAACAGAAACTTTCAGGCGGGACTTCTCGTAGTCCACTTCTTCAACCACACCGTTAAAGTCAGCAAACGGACCGTCGCTAACACGAACCATTTCACCCGGTTCAAACAGCGTTTTCGGACGCGGCTTATCACCCACCTGCTGCAGGCGGTTCATAATCGCATCAACTTCTTTGTCGCTGATTGGCGCCGGACGGTCAGACGTGCCGCCGATAAAGCCCATCACGCGCGGTACGCTGCGCACCAGGTGCCAGCTCGCGTCGTTCATCACCATCTGAACCAGCACGTAACCCGGGAAGAATTTACGCTCGCTTTTGCGACGTTGGCCGCCACGGATCTCAACCACTTCTTCGGTCGGAACCATAACTTCGCCAAATAACTCTTCCATGTTGTGTAATTTGATATGCTCACGCAGCGACGTTGCTACGCGGCCTTCAAAACCGGAAAACGCCTGAACGACGTACCAACGCTTTTTAGGGGCTTCAGACATCTTAGAACCTCAGGCCAGTAATAAAGGAAACCAGGCGAACCAGAATACCATCCAGTCCCCACAGGATCAGTGACATTACCGCAGTCACTGCAGCCACGATCAGAGTGGTGTGCAGTGTTTCCTGGCGAGTCGGCCAAATGACCTTGCGGACTTCGGTACGTGCTTCGCGAGCGAAAGCAACGGTTGCTTTACCTTTAGTCGTCAACAGCGCGACACCGCCCGCTGCAGCAATCAGAATCACCACTGCCAGCGCGCGGAGCGGCAGCATCATGTCACGATAAAGATAGTTGCCAACGATTGCCACAATCAGCAGCACGGCAACAGCGACCCACTTCATCGCTTCCAGGCCGCGCCCGCTCCCTTGAGCTTCGGTATTCGCACTCATAAACCAACCTGTCAGAAGAATTCTACAAATAATTTCACCCCGCGATTGCGAGGCGAGCCAAATCGAAATAATCCCTTTATGGATTATACGCTCTCTGCAGAGCCTGTCTCAGCAATGATTATGACAAAAATAATCACTGATGAGCCAGGTTCTGATGTGAAAGCGTGCAAAAAGGGCATCAAATGATGCCCTTTTCATGCGCATTGCGTCAAATGTTATCAGCGATTAGCCGAGAACTTTAGCAACCACGCCCGCGCCAACGGTACGGCCACCTTCACGGATTGCGAAACGCAGACCGTCGTCCATCGCGATTGGGTGGATCAGAGTCACAACCATCTTGATGTTGTCGCCTGGCATTACCATCTCAACGCCTTCTGGCAGTTCGATGGTACCGGTCACGTCAGTTGTACGGAAGTAGAACTGTGGACGGTAGCCTTTGAAGAACGGAGTATGACGGCCGCCTTCGTCTTTGGACAGAATGTACACTTCAGATTCGAACTTGGTGTGTGGCTTGATTGAGCCTGGCTTCGCCAGAACCTGACCACGTTCGATTTCTTCACGTTTGATACCACGCAGCAGAACACCAACGTTCTCACCAGCACGGCCTTCGTCCAGCAGTTTGCGGAACATTTCAACGCCAGTACAGGTAGACTTCGCAGTCTCTTTGATACCAACGATTTCAACTTCTTCGCCAACTTTGATGATACCGCGCTCTACACGACCGGTAACAACGGTACCACGACCGGAGATGGAGAATACGTCTTCGATTGGCAGCAGGAATGGCTTGTCAATCGCACGCTCTGGTTCTGGGATGTAAGAATCCAGGAAGCCAGCCAGTTCGATGATTTTCGCTTCCCACTCTGCGTCGCCTTCCAGCGCTTTCAGAGCAGAACCACGAACGATTGGAGTATCGTCGCCCGGGAAATCGTACTGAGACAGCAGTTCACGAACTTCCATCTCTACCAGTTCCAGCAGCTCTTCGTCATCAACCATGTCGCATTTGTTCAGGAACACGATGATGAAAGGAACGCCTACCTGACGACCCAGCAGGATGTGCTCACGAGTCTGAGGCATTGGGCCGTCAGTCGCAGCAACAACCAGGATCGCGCCGTCCATCTGCGCAGCACCGGTGATCATGTTTTTAACATAGTCGGCGTGGCCCGGGCAGTCTACGTGTGCGTAGTGGCGAGTCGGGGTGTCGTACTCAACGTGAGAGGTGTTGATGGTGATACCACGAGCTTTTTCTTCTGGTGCGTTATCGATCTGATCGAATGCACGAGCAGAACCACCGTAGGTTTTTGCCAGAACGGTAGTGATTGCAGCGGTCAGCGTTGTTTTACCATGGTCAACGTGGCCGATAGTACCGACGTTAACGTGCGGTTTTGTACGTTCAAACTTTTCTTTAGACATCGATTGTCCCTCTAAGACACGGATAAATCGGTGATATCACCACATCAACCAGGCGAAATGCCTGAATTGTTGAATACAGTAAAATTGAAACAGAGAGAAACGGGAAGGAGAAGTGAAGTGGTGCTGATACCCAGAGTCGAACTGGGGACCTCACCCTTACCAAGGGTGCGCTCTACCAACTGAGCCATATCAGCACGTATTGGAGCGGGCAGCGGGAATCGAACCCGCATCATCAGCTTGGAAGGCTGAGGTAATAGCCATTATACGATGCCCGCATCCTGAAACTCGGCTACCCAGTTCTTTCTGTAACAAAAAAAGAGATTTCTCTCTTTTTCAGTTTGAGCTGGCTAATTTTTCCAACCAGCTCCGGCGGCATTTACGCTGCCAGAAAGTGGTGGTGGGGGAAGGATTCGAACCTTCGAAGTCTGTGACGGCAGATTTACAGTCTGCTCCCTTTGGCCGCTCGGGAACCCCACCGGACTTGATGGTGCCGACTACCGGAATCGAACTGGTGACCTACTGATTACAAGTCAGTTGCTCTACCTACTGAGCTAAGTCGGCATCAAGTAGCGCGCATTCTATGGATACCTGCGCGGTCATGCAACTAAAAATTTGCATAAAACGTTCTTTCGCTCACATTTTATGCGAAGAGCGTGTCAGGCGCTGTAAAAGTAGTCATTTGAGGTCAAATATTCAACATATCATCGTGATTTGCACCGTATTCAACGTAGCGTGACGGCTTCCGCGTAACGCAGCGCTTTCCATCTTTTTTCTTATTATTCCCGTCATCTGGTGTTAACCTCCTGCCCATTGTCCAAAATTAACTGTGTGATGAGCCACGATCCGGCAGTGTGGTGCTGGCTCACTGAAGCATGCTTATGAGCAAAAAAGAGCAAACGTTAATGACGCCTTATCTTCACTTTAACCGCAGCCAGTGGGCTGCCCTGCGTGATTCCGTCCCTATGACGCTGACGGAAGGTGAAATCGCACGGTTAAAAGGGATAAACGAAGATCTGTCCCTGGAAGAAGTGGCAGAAATTTATCTCCCCCTCTCTCGCTTGCTTAACTTCTATATCAGCTCGAACCTGCGTCGTCAGGCCGTGCTGGAGCAGTTTCTCGGGACGAACGGTCAACGCATTCCTTATATCATTAGTATCGCAGGCAGCGTGGCCGTGGGTAAAAGTACCACCGCGCGCGTCCTGCAGGCGCTGTTGAGCCGCTGGCCGGAACACCGCAGCGTGGAGCTGATTACCACTGACGGCTTCCTGCACCCGAACGAGGTGTTAAAAGAACGCGGGCTGATGAAGAAGAAGGGCTTCCCGCTCTCTTACGATATGCACCGTCTGGTGAAATTTGTCTCTGACCTGAAATCCGGCGTGCCTCACGTGACTGCACCAGTCTATTCGCACCTGATCTACGATCGCATCCCGGGTGGGGATAAAACCGTGGTCCAGCCGGACATCCTGATTCTGGAAGGTCTGAACGTGCTGCAAAGCGGGATGGACTATCCTCACGACCCGCATCACGTATTCGTCTCGGATTTCGTCGATTTCTCTATTTATGTCGATGCGCCGGAAGACCTGCTGCAAAACTGGTACATCAACCGCTTCCTGAAGTTCCGCGAAGGGGCGTTCACTGACCCGGATTCCTATTTCCACCACTATGCTCAGCTTTCTGAAGAAGAAGCGATCGGCGTGGCCACGGGGCTGTGGAATGAGATCAACTACGTGAACCTCAAAGAGAACATCCTGCCGACGCGCGAGCGTGCGAGCCTGATCCTCACCAAGAGCGAGAAGCACGCCGTCGACCAGATTCGCCTGCGGAAATAATCAAGCAGACATAAAAAAACCGGCTTAACGCCGGTTTTTTTCGTTATGCCTGTGGCTTCTCGCCATTTTCATCCTGATCGACCGCGAAGCAGGCAACCAGCTGGCCGCCATAATCCTTCAGCTGCGGCTGGAGCTGGGTGCACGGACCGAAGCGGCGACTGCAGCGGGCGTTGAATGCACATCCCGGAGGCGGATTCAGCGGGCTTGGCAGTTCACCCGTCAGCTTAATACGCTCACGACGATCGTCCGGGTTCAGACGCGGCGTCGCAGACAGCAGCGCCTGGGTATACGGGTGACGAGGGTTATTAAAGATCTGGTCTTTAGTCCCCTTCTCCACGCAACGCCCCAGGTACATCACCATCACTTCATCGGCAATATGCTCTACCACCGACAGGTCGTGGGAGATGAACACGTAAGACAGCCCCAGCTCCTGCTGGAGATCCATCATCAGGTTCAGCACCTGCGCACGCACGGATACGTCGAGCGCGGAGACCGGCTCATCGGCAATCACCACGTCCGGATCGAGCATCAGCCCGCGGGCGATCGCAATACGCTGACGCTGGCCGCCGGAGAACATGTGCGGATAGCGATCGTAATGCTCGGTTTTGAGGCCGACCTTCGCCATCATCGCCAGCGCCTTTTCACGGCGCTGCTCTTTACTCAAATTACTGTTGATCAGCAGCGGCTCTTCCAGAATCTGCCCGACTTTTTTACGCGGGTTCAAAGAACCATAGGGGTTCTGGAACACAATCTGAATTTTCTGGCGGCGCAGCTTCTGCGCCTGCGGATCGTGCTTGAGCAGATCCTGCCCCTGATAGTAGAGCTCCCCGCCGGTCGGCACTTCAATCATCGTCAGCAGACGGCCCAGCGTGGATTTGCCGCAGCCTGACTCCCCCACCACCGCCAGCGTTTTACCGCGTTCGAGGTTAAAAGAGACGCCGTCCAGCGCTTTCACCAGGCGTTCAGGGGCAAACAGCCCCTTCTTCACCGGGTAGTATTTTTTCAGGTCGATGGCCTGCAACAGCGGTTGTTGCGTGGTGGCCTGTTGCGTACTCATAGTGTTGGCCTCCCGGCATCATCGAGTGGGTAGTGGCATTTCGACTGACGGCCGTCAGCAAGCTGGTTCAGCTCTGGCTCTTCTGCCCGGCATTTGTCCGTTGCATACGGACAGCGCGGATTGAGCAGACAGCCCTGCGGACGGTCATATTTACCCGGTACCACACCCGGCAGCGACGCCAGACGCGCTTTGTCCTGGGCAAACTCCGGCAGCGCGCGTAAAAGCGCCTGGGTATACGGGTGACGCGGCGCGCGGAAAATATCGTGTGAATTCCCGGTCTCGACCACCTGGCCGGCATACATCACGATGATTTTGTGCGCGGCTTCGGCCACCAGCGCCAGATCGTGCGTAATCAGCACCAGCGCCATATTCTCTTTCTGCTGCAGCTCCAGCAGCAGCTCGATGATTTGCGCCTGGATGGTCACATCCAGCGCCGTCGTAGGTTCATCCGCAATCAGCAGTTTTGGTCGACAGGCAATCGCCATCGCGATCATCACGCGCTGACTCATCCCACCGGAGAGCTGGTGCGGGTAAACGTCCAGGCGTGATGCCGGGTCAGGAATACCCACCTGGTTCAGCAGGTCGATCGCGCGCTGGCGACGGGTTTTCTTATTCCCACCCTGATGCACCTTAATCGCTTCCATAATCTGGAAACCAACGGTGTAGCAGGGGTTCAGGCTGGTCATGGGATCCTGGAAAATCATCGCCACTTCGGCGCCCACCAGCTGGCGGCGCTGTTTCTCAGAAATGCGCTTCAGATCCTGACCGTTGAACTGCAGGTTTTCCGCCATCACGCGGCCCGGGTAATCAATCAGCCCCATGATCGCCAGCGAGCTCACTGACTTACCGGAGCCGGACTCCCCGACGATACCAACCACTTCGCCCTGATTTACGCTGTAGCTGATGCGGTCCACGGCGCGAAACGGGGTGCCTTCGTCGCCAAAGTGCACCGATAATTTATCTACATTTAATAACGCCATCTCGTGCCTCTTACTGCTTCAGTTTGGGATCAAGCGCATCACGCAGACCATCACCCATCAGGTTAAATGCCAGCACCGTCAGCAGGATTGCCAGACCCGGGAAGGTGACAACCCACCAGGCGCTTTGTGCGAACTGCAACACGTCGGAGAGCATCGTGCCCCACTCCGGTGTTGGCGGCTGCGCACCCATGCCCAGGAAGCCAAGAGCGGCCATATCAAGAATGGCGTTAGAGAAACCGAGCGACGCCTGAACAATCAGCGGCGCAAGGCAGTTAGGGAAGATATTCACGAACATCTGGCGCATCGCACCGGCACCCGCCACGCGAGAGGCGGTGACGTAATCGCGGTTCACTTCCACCAGCACCGCCGCACGGGTTAAACGCACGTAGTGAGGGAGCGCCACGAAGGTCAACGCCAGCGCGGCATTGCCTATCGACGGGCCGAAGATCGCCACCAGCACCAGCGCCAGCAGCAGGCTTGGCAGCGCCAGCATGATATCGACGATGCGCATGATGATGTTATCAACGATACCGCCGAAGTAACCGGCAATCAGACCCAGCACGATCCCCATAATCAGGGATAACACCACCACCAGGCAGCCGACCAGCAGCGACAGGCGCGCGCCGTACATCAGACGCGACAGCACGTCGCGGCCAACGTCATCGGTACCCAGCAGGTGCGCCAGGCTGCCGCCGTCCTGCCACGCAGGCGGCGCGAGCAGCGCATCGCGGAACTGGTCCGCCGGGTTATACGGTGCGAGGAAATTCGCAAACACCGCAATCAGGATCATGATTACGACATACACCAGCCCTACCACCGCGCCTTTATTGCGCTTGAAGTAGTGCCAGAATTCCTGCAGCGGCGTCATAGGAACCGGTGCAGCGACCACTTTATTTTGAGTGACTTGTGACATGATGGTCCCTTACTTCTTATGACGAATACGCGGGTTCACCACGCCGTACAGCAAATCGACCAGCAGGTTGACGAGGATAATCATCGTCGCGACCAGCAGTACACCGCCCTGCACAACCGGATAGTCACGGCGTTGCAGCGCGTCAATCAGCCAGCGTCCAAGGCCCGGCCAGGAGAAGATGGTTTCGGTCAGGATCGCCCCCGCCAGCAACGTCCCCACCTGGAGGCCGATAACGGTCACCACCGGCAGCATGGCATTACGCAGCGCATGGACGATGATGACGCGCATACGCGTCAGGCCCTTGGCGCGCGCGGTGCGGATATAATCCTCACCCAGCACTTCCAGCATCGATGAACGGGTCATTCGCACGATCACCGCCAGAGGAATGGTGCCCAGCACCATGGCAGGCAGGATCATGTGCGCCACGGCATCAATGAAGTTGCCCTCTTCGCCCCATATAGCCGTATCAATCAGCATAAAGCCGGTAAGCGGGTTGGAGTCATCCAGGAAGACCATATCACTGACGCGCCCGGAGACCGGTGTCAGGTTAAGCTGCACCGATACCAGCATGATCAGCATCATGCCCCACCAGAAGATAGGCATGGAGTAGCCGGTCAGCGCCAGGCCCACGGCGGTATGGTCAAAAATAGAGCCACGCTTGACGGCAGCCAGTACCCCGACAGGAATACCCACCGCAGTGGCGAAAATCATGGCGCAGATGCCAAGCTCCAGCGTCGCTTTAAAACGCGGCACGAACTCGTCCCACACCGGAAGGCGGCTTTTCAGCGAAATCCCTAAATCACCGTGCAACACGCCCCAGATATAGTGGAGGTACTGCTGCCACATCGGCTTATCGAGACCGAGTTCCGCCAGCAGCTGTGCATGGCGCTCAGGGGAAATACCACGCTCGCCCGCCATAATCATTACCGGGTCGCCGGGGATCATATGGACGAAGGCAAAAGTGAGAAGGGTGATACCGATAAACGTGGGGATAACAAGTCCCAGACGTCGGAGGATGAACTGCAACATAACCCGGATTCTCTCTGATGACGCACGACCAGTGGCGTGACGTCTGTATTGCTCACAAATGTAAATTCCCTCTCCCAGCGGGAGAGAGTTAGGGTGAGGGGATGCATGCACGCCCCTCACCCCTGCCCTCTCCAGAGGGAGAGGGAGAACACCCTACTTATTATTCAACCGATACGTTTTCGAAGTGGTGTTTGCCCAGTGGATCTACCACGTAGCCCTTCACTTCTTTACGCACTGGCTCGTACACGGTGGAGTGAGCAACAATCAGCGCCGGAGCCTGATCGTGCATAACAACCTGAGCCTGCTTGTACAGTTCAATACGTTTGTTGTGATCGTCGGTCGCACGCGCCGGCTGGATCAGGTCTTCAAACGGCTTGTAGCACCAGCGAGAGTAGTTAGAACCGTCTTTCGCCGCCGCGCAGCTGAACAGGGTGGCGAAGAAGTTGTCCGGATCCCCGTTATCACCGGTCCAGCCCATCATTACCGCCTGGTGCTCACCTGCTTTGGCGCGCTTCAGGTACTCGCCCCACTCGTAGGTCACAATCTTGGCCTGAACGCCAACCTTAGCCCAGTCAGCCTGAACCATTTCCGCCATACGGCGTGCGTTCGGGTTGTAAGGACGCTGTACCGGCATCGCCCACAGCTCAACGGTAAAGCCTTTGTCCTGGCCCGCTTCTTTCAGCAGCGCTTTCGCTTTCTCAGGATCGTAGGTGTAGTCTTTAACGTCGTCGTTATAACCCCACATGGTTGGTGGGATCAGGTTTTTGGCAGCAACGCCAGCGCCCTGGTAAACCGCCTTGATAATCGCTTCTTTGTTCACCGCGTAGGTCAGCGCCTGACGCACTTTCACGTCATCAAACGGTTTCTTCTCGGTGTTAAAGGAGAGATAGCCCACGTTCAGGCCGGCCTGCTCCAGCAGGTTGATGTTCTTGTCCTGCTTCATGCGGGCGATATCAGCCGGGTTCGGGTACGGCATCACCTGACATTCGTTTTTCTGCAGTTTTGCGTAACGCACGGAAGCATCAGGCGTGATGGAGAAGACCAGACGGTCGATCTGCGGCTTGGTGCCCCAATAGCCTTCGAACGCTTTATACAGAATGCGGGAGTCTTTCTGGTACTGCAGCAGCTGGAATGGACCGGTACCGATTGGGTTCAGGTCAACTTTCTCCGGCGTGCCGGCTTTCAGCATGTTGTCCGCGTACTCTTTGGACAGAATCGAGGCGAAGTCCATGGCCAGGTCAGCCAGGAATGGCGCTTCCGGACGCGTCAGCACGAACTGAACCGTTTTATCGTCCACTTTTTTCACTTCAGCGATCAGGTCTGGCAGACCCATCCCTTCGAAGTATTCATAGCTGCCGCCAGACACTTTATGGTACGGGTTCTGAGCGTTTTTCTGACGGTCGAAGGAGAACACAACGTCGTCGGCGTTAAAGTCGCGCGTTGGTTTGAAATCTTTGCTGTCCTGCCACTTCACGCCCTGGCGCAGGTGGAAGGTATAGGTTTTGCCGTCTTCGCTGACGTCCCACTTCTCGGCCAGACCCGGAATTACTTCCGTGGTACCGGTTTTGAATTCAACCAGACGGTTATAGATCGGTACAGAGCTTGCGTCGTAAGTCGTACCAGAGGTAAAGAGCTGTGGGTTAAAGCCTTCCGGCGAGCCTTCAGAACAGTAAACCAGGGTTTTTGCCTGTACGCTTGCTGCCACGGTCATAGCCACCAGGCTCAGACCAAGCTTCAGCATCCCTGACTTCTTCAAGGAAATACTCATTATTCTGCTCCAATGTGATGTTTTGCTTTGTTGTGTTACGCCGCCAGACCTTTATTTATTTTTTACCCGGTCCGGTCGGTGATGCCCGAAGGCTTTAAAGGGATGGAGAATCCTTTCAGAAGAGCGTTTGAGTTGCAGCGCAGATCGTCCCTGAAATGCCCCTCATGCCCTACAATCTGTCAACAGAATGTGAAAACGTCAATACAGGTGACGGGGATTTACGCTGAGTGTGAGAAACCGCAAACAAAGATTAAAAAAACTATGCATGCCAGTTTTCAGCAGGGAAATTTATGCTACTCGCTATCTTGCAGCACAAGTCTCTTCATATTTCGCAACAATCAGTGATTAACTTTTATTCAGAATGGGTAAATTTTCTTGCAGAATGGTGATTATCTGAGCACTAAATACCGCGAACGTTAAAACGCACAGCGAAAAATGCTGAGGTTATCCATAAGCAACGCGAAAAAAGATCAATCTATATATAAAAAAATACAATGGATTATGTCACAAAATCGTTAACAGGCAGGGAGAAGCAGGCCTAAGGGGCGTTTTGGATACTCTGACGGGATAAGATCATAATGCAAAAAGGGCTAACCTTGCGGTTAGCCCTTTTCAGAATGTGGTCGGCGAGAGAGGATTCGAACCTCCGACCCACTGGTCCCAAACCAGTTGCGCTACCAAGCTGCGCTACTCGCCGAATGCGGAGCGCATCTTACTGCTGAGGTGCGCCCCCGTCAATCCCTTATTTTCAAAAAGCCATTCAACTGGCGATATTCTCGCCAGGGCAGCTACTGCGCGGCTTTTACGCTGTTATCAGGGAGTTTACACCAGTTGTTGTTTTCGTTAATCCCACCGTTCGGTGAGGTATAACCGAGACAACCCATAATGGTGTCGTACAGCTCAACGTGACGACGCGGCACCTTCATATCCGCCTCTTTTTTCAGCTGAGCAAACATCTTCGCCTTCTCCGGATTTTCAAGATACTTATCCGACATCCACATGATCATCGGCACGCGGAACTGTTCCGGCGGTGCCAGCTTGCGCGGCGTACCGTGCAGATGCTCTTTCTCATTGATGGATTCACCGTGATCTGCCGCGTAAATCACAATCGCTTTTTTATCGCGCAGCTGGTCGATCACCCGGCTCAGGAAGGTATCCACGTACAGCACCGAGTTGTCGTAGGCGTTGATCAGCTCCTGCTTGCTGCAGTCTTTATTAATGCCCACGCACTCAGGCTGCCACTTCGCGAAATCACGCGTGTAGCGCTGGTAGTAGCTGTAATGCGACCCTTTGGTATGCAGAATAACCAGATGCTTACCCTGCGGATGGTTCTTGAGGGACTGGGACATCTCTTCCAGCAGCAGCATGTCGTCGACGTTTTTGCCGCGGTTACGCGGTTCGGCGCCAATCTGCTCGCGGTACGCGATGTTATCTGCCAGCGTGTTGGTGTAGAACCACATCTCACTTTGCATGGCGAACAGGTCAGAGCTAAATCCAAGCTGCTTCAGCACGGCAAACACGTTCTGCTCTTTCAGCGTGCGTTGCGGGTTATCACTTGCACCGCCTTCACGCACAAACATGCAGCGCAGCGAGAGCTTGGTTGCGGTATCGCAGGAGTAGCCACGGTAGGCCACCAGGTTTTTCTCCTGCGCCAGCTTTGGCGTGGTATCCCGGTTATAGCCGAGAATACCCATATGATCCCAGCGCGTCGTTTCGCCGATGACGAAGACGACGTACGTATCATCAATCCCGTCGGCTGGCGGCTGGTAGGTGAATTGTTTTGTTGGATTGATCAGCGATTTCACATCACTGGATTCGTCCGCCTGCGCCCAGGCATACAGCCCTAACGCTGACAGCCAGTTAGATGGCAAATACGAGTTTGCCACCACGCCGCCATAGCTTGGCATATCCACGCCCGTCGCTTTTTCGACGCGTTTTTGCTGCGTTTCCATCAGGCGGATAGGCGCCCACACCAGCAGACCGGCCAGCAGGACGACGACGATATTGCGGATCCGCTGTCCACGGGTGCGCAGCTGGCGTAACAGCGTATAGCGGCACGTATTGCTCCAGATAAAGAACAGCGGGATCAGACAGGCTAAAACCGTCCAGACGATAAAGCCTTTCCCTACCACCTCTTTCGAGAGGTCGATATCCGTGGTCATCACCGAGGCAACGATACCGTAACCAATGACCACGTTCATAAAGGTCATGTAATAGCTTGCGGCGGCGGAAATAATCACCACCAGCGAGGCCAAAATTTGCCAGGTACGTCGACCAAAAAGGGACAGGAGGCGTAAGAGGAAGAAGGTCGCGAGAACGGAGCCGAATACTTCTATTGCGGCAAATATACCATTACTTAGGGTAAGGTTTTCAACATACCCTTCCACTCTTCTGAACAGTACCGCGCCATTCAGAAATAATCCGATATAGACAGCCAGCATCAGACACAATCTTTGCTGGGTAAGAGACCTAATGTATTTCATGCAAACAACCCTGGGGGAAGGGGTATAAAGACCCGTCGAATCTCAAAGAGAAAGCGGACAGAGTAAGTAAATGCGTAAGGAAGCGTTATGAGAAACGTCTACAAGCGCGGTAAGTAGACCACAGCGGGAGAGAAAAGTGGCAGCAGAGAGTGTGATCGGTGTAAATTTTTACAAAATATCGAGACGGGAAGCGTCTCGCATAAAGAAAAAAGAGGCCACGGAGGCCTCTTTCATACCGCTTACGCGTGCGCTTCTTTGAATACTTCGCGCTGCGGCTGGCGAATCGTGGTCGAGAGCGCCAGCGAGATAATCAGCAAGGCAAATATGACGCAGAAGGTCACGTAGAATCCGCCGAACAGGGAGGCAATCAGCGAGCCGCAGATACTGCCGATCCCGAAGCCAAGATAGATAACGCCGTAGTTTTTCGCCAGATTGTTCAGGCCAAAGAACTCGCTCACCAGTGACGGGAAGACGGTAATGGTGCCGCCGAAGTTAAAGGCCACGCAGGCAATCGCCGCAAAGAAGGTGGCTTCATTCAGCGGAGCGAACAGCAGCGCTGCCATACCGACCAGCGAAACCACCTGCCCAATCGTAATCACACGGATGCGGGCAATTTTGTCAGACAGAATGCCGAGCACCAGACGACCGGAGAGGTTGGCAATGGAGATGACCGTCACCGCATTCGCCGCCGTAGCCGCATCCAGCTTCACCATGCCCTGCGCGATATCCTTCGCCACGCCGATAACATACAGACCGCTCATGCAGGCCGTCAGGAACATCACCGCCAGCATCCAGTACTGTGGCTTACGCATGGACTGCGCGAGGGTGAAGTCGTTCTCCACCACGCCGTTCACGGATTTAACCTCCTGCTGCGGCGCATCTTTCATCAGCGTGGCGCCGAACAAAATCATCACCAGCACGATTGCGCCCCAGATCATAAAGGTTTTTTCGAGGCCAACGGACGCCAGCAAATGGGCGTCGATAAATTTGAACCCGAGGCTGCCCAGGCCATAAGAACCAATGGCAAACGCGGAGATTAAGCCTTTACGTTCCGGGAACCACTTCACGCAGTTCGACAGAGTCAGCAGGTAACCTGCGCCATCGGCCAGACCCACCAGCACGCCGGCGCTCAGCCACAGCATCATCAGGTTGCTGGAATGCGCCGTCAGGAAAAAGCCCAGACCCAGCAGAATGCCGGACGCCATGGTCACGCGCTTCACGCCAAAACGCTCCTGCAGCTTGCCCGCGACGGAAGACGAAATCGCCAGACCCAGGCTCAGCAAACCAAAGGAGAACGCGACCTGGCTGACCGGCGCGCCGAGTTTGTCGGAAAGCGCGCTGTTGAACAGGCTCCAGGTATAGACCGATCCCAATGCAAACTGAGTGACGATGGTGCCAAAGAGCGTGAGCCAGCGCGTGCGGTTATAGGTTGATGTGTTCATGGCAGTTGTCCTGCAAGAGAAATTAAGGAAGTTCGCTGAGGACAACGATAAACAAAACCTTAAAACGCCTGGGGTAAAACGGCATGAAATGCAGGCTGAACGGAATGAAATGCCTGGAATTGGGAATGAATGGCCTGGCCCGGGAATAAAGTGACAGCATGTTAGTATCTGCTATCGCTGTAAAGCCCGTGGTTATTGTATTCGAGATGTTATCGTAACGTTTAAAAAAGTAACAACTCTAGAATTTCGCGCTAACGCCGAGAGTGTATAAAAACTCCTCACCGGTGGTGGTGTGCTCCCCCTGAGCCAGCGACGCATAGGCCGCCACGTGCGTATTAAAAGGAATATCCGTTCCCACGGTGACGTCCATCCAGCTACCGCTTTGGGCAGGGGCTGGCGTTTGCGGCATGCCAAACTGCGATTTCCACTGGTTTTCACCAAACTGCTGGTTATAGCTAATCTGCGCCCACGGACGAAGATCGCCGTACTGGGTATTCACGCGCCATCCCAGCGTGCTGACGCTGGCATGCCAGAGCGGGTCGGTGATTGCCTGCGTCGACGCGCTATCACCAAACTCGTTGATCATCATGGGAGCCGTGCCGTCGTAACGCCACGCCACCATCGGACCGGTGGTGATACGTGCTGAAACGGGAAAATTCCAGCCCACGCTCATTGCCCCCTCCGTCGTTCTGCCAGACGGTATATTCAGGGCAAGTCCCGGCGCGTTCTGCGAAGACTGAATACGCTCAGCCAGAATATCCTCATAACGCGGTTGGTGATCCGCGTCCCATGTATAGCGTTCCGCCGTATTATTTTGGGCATCTGAAACGATATATTCCTGTTGCCAGGCAGACGCTGTATTACAAAAAAACAGGCAGGCTGAAATTCCCACCAGGCCAGAAGCAGCATGGCGACCACTGATTTTTTTTATCATCATCAACGCGACCCCAGAGAGAGCCGAATTCGGCGATATTTGTCGTTATTCAGGAAGAACTTATAGACCTTGTATTAACTATTGTCTTTATAGTAAACACGTCAAGCCAGTCAGAATGAAAATTTTGCGAAATCAGTAGTAATAAGGGAGATGACGGATGGAACGTTGCGGTTGGGTGAGCCAGGATCAGCTTTATATCGACTATCACGATCGGGAATGGGGCGTGCCGGAAACGGATGGCAAAAAACTCTTTGAGATGATCTGCCTGGAGGGCCAGCAGGCGGGGCTGTCGTGGATTACGGTACTGAAGAAACGCGAAAACTACCGCAACGCCTTCCACCAGTTCGATCCTGTTGCCGTCGCCGCCATGACCGATGAGGACGTGGAACGACTGGTGCAGGACGCGGGCATCATCCGCCATCGCGGTAAGATCCAGGCCATCATCGGTAATGCACGCGCTTATCTGGCAATGGAACAAAACGGTGAATCGTTCTCAGAGTTTGTCTGGACGTTTGTGAACAACGATCCGCAGGTCACCCAGGCCGCCACGCTTGCGGAAATCCCGGCCTCGACCCCTGCCTCGGATGCACTCTCGAAGGCCCTGAAAAAACGCGGCTTTAAGTTTGTCGGTTCCACCATCTGCTACGCCTTTATGCAGGCCTGTGGCCTGGTCAACGACCATGTTACCGGCTGCTTCTGTCATCCGGGAGGCCATCATGATCCGCAAATGGCAAAGTGAGAATACCGCACCGCTTCTGAGCCTGTGGCTTGAAAGCACCACGGAAGCGCATCCGTTTATCGAGCCGGGTTACTGGAAAGAGAACGAGGCCATGGTGCGCGAAGTTTACCTGCCGTCGGCGGAAACCTGGGTCTGGGAAGAGGATGGCGAACCTTGCGGATTTATCAGCGTGATGCAGTCTCAGTTTGTCGGCGCGCTGTTTGTCGCACCGTCATGCATAGGGAAAGGCATCGGGCGCGCGCTGCTGAACCATGTTCAACAGCGCTTCCCGCATTTAACGCTGGAGGTATATCAGAAAAATGTGCGGGCGGTGAATTTCTACCATGCTCAGGGCTTTCGCATTGAAGACAGCGCCTGGCAGGATGATACCCAGCACCCGACGTGGATCATGAGCTGGCAGGCGGATCAAACGCCGTTAAGGTAAGCTCGGGTCCCTGATATTTCTCTACCCAGGCCAGCGCCGTGTTCCCTGCACAACCATTCCCCAGCTTCGAGCTGGGGAGATCTTTGGTCAGCACGTTAACCGCCCCGTTTTTACAGATCCCTCCCTCGGCGGGCTCAAGGTCGGGCCATGCGCCCTGATGAATGCAGATCACGCCCGGTTTAATCCCGTCGCTCACCACCGCCCCTGCCAGCACCTGCCCGCGCGAGTTCCAGACGCGCACCACGTCGCCGTCCGCGATCCCGCGGGCTTTCGCATCAAGGGTATTCAGCGTGATCGGCTCTCGCCCGGCGACCGCATACTGCTCGCGCAGGGAGGTATAGTTAAGCTGGCTGTGCAGACGGTGAGCGGGATGCGCAGACAACACCTGCAGCTGTTCCGGCTGGGCGTTGCCGTGCCACTCGTCCGGCTCGAGCCACATAGGGTGTGGCGGGCAGTCGGCATAGCCAAAGCTGGCGATACGCTCGCTATAGATCACGATCTTTCCACTCTCGGTTTTCAGCGGGTGGCTCTCCGGGTCGCGGCGGAAATCGGCAAAACGGACAAACTTCGCGTTCTGTTCGCTCTCCGGCATCTCGACGAGCTGGTTAGCCTCCCAGAATTCAGCAAATGGCGGAAGCGTCACGCCCTGCGCCGCGCCGCGCTGTCCGGCAATCTGGTAGAAGCTCTCCAGCCATTGCAGATCGCTTTTCCCCTCGGTAAAACGCTCGCGACCGCCCGCTTCCCACAGCTCGCTCAGTTCAGCAAACACGTCAAAATCATCACGCGCCTCATCGCGCGGGGCCACAACGCGCTTCATCGGGACCATATGCTGGTTGCTGTAGTCGCCGGTCATGGTGAGATCGTTACGCTCAAACGAGGTGGTCGCCGGCAGCACGATATCTGCATGCTTAGCCGAACCTGTCCAGAAGCACTCGGAAATCACCACCAGCTCCGGCTTTTGCCAGGCGCGTATCAGGCGGTTGGTATCCTGATGGTGCGTGAAGTTCGATCCGCCCGCCCACCAGACAAATTTAATGTCCGGGAAGTGGCGGTCCAGACCGTTGTGCTGATAAAAACCGCCCGGGTTTTCCAGGGCTTCAACAATACGCGCCACCGGGATTTTATCCACGGCATCCACGCCGCCCTGCACCGAGCCTTGCAGCGACGCCAGCACCGCCGCTTTACGCGTTGGGTTACCGCCGTTCGCAAAGTGATAGGAGAGACCAAAACCCCCGCCCGGCGTGCCGATCTGCCCAAGCATTGCGGCAAGGGTGACCAGCATCCAATGTTTTTGTTCGCCAAACTGCTGGCGCTGCATTCCCCAGCCGGACATTAACATGGTGGTATTTTTATGGAACAACGCCGCCAGTTCGCGGAGTTTGTCCGCAGGAACGCCACAAATTTCTGCGGCCCACTCTGCCGTTTTTGCTACCCCATCGGATTGGCCCGTCAGGTAGTGGGCGAATTTATCGAAGCCGGTGGTACAGCGCGTCAGGAATTCAACATCGTGCCAGCCGTTTTCAACCAGCGTATGGGCAATCCCCAGCATCATCGCCACGTCGGTGCCCATATGAGGGGCAATCCACTCGGCGCTGTCGCCGAAGAAATCCATGGTTTCAGAGCGCATCGGGTCAATGCAAATGATGCGCTTGCCGCTTTTGCGCAGCGCGTCGAAATACCCGATGCCCTGCTCGTCGCTGGCGTTCCAGGCAATTTTCAGCGTGTTGATGGGGTTAGCGCTCCAGAGCACCACCACGTCGGTATGTGCCAGCACCAGCGGCCAGCTGGTCTGCTGCTGGTACACTTCGTTCCCCCCCACGACGTACGGCATGATCGCCTGTGCCGCGCCGGTGGAGTAATCCCCCAGATGGCCGGTATAGCCTCCCGCCAGGCTCATGTAACGCTGCAGCAGCGTCGAGGCCTTGTGCAGCACGCCGTTAGAACGCCAGCCGTACGACCCGGCGAAAATGGACGACGGACCGTAGCTGTCGCGAATGCGCTTGTGCTGGGCGTGGATCAGCGCCAGCGCGTCATCCCAGCTCACGCGAACAAACTCATCCTGACCGCGAATCCCCTGTGGCTTATCCGGCGAGGCCAGAAAACCTTTACGCACCATCGGCCAGCGCACGCGCGTTTTGCTATGCACCTGATCGCGAACGACGGTCTGTAACGAGTTGGAATGTTGGGTTGGCAGTGCCCCGCGGGACGACAGAACATTTTCGCCATCGGTTTCGACCAGCATCGGCCCCCAGTGGGCGGCGGTCAGAATGGTTTTCGTTGAGGTGCTCAAGCGTGCGCTCCTGGTTGCGTGCAGGTTTACGGCCTTCTTTCTGAGGCAGTTTATGGTTTGTCACAAATTTCAGAGTTATACCCGGAATTTTCTCCGTATCTGGACGTCATAATCAACTGCCACGCTCGCCGTGGCAAAGAATAAAAAGGATTAAGGAAAGAAGATGAAAAAACGCGTACTCGTTATTGCCGCTCTGGTGAGCGGTGCCCTGGCTGTTTCTGGCTGCACAACTAACCCTTACACCGGTGAGCGTGAAGCGGGTAAATCCGGCATTGGCGCGGGTATCGGCTCGCTGGTCGGCGCAGGCGTGGGGGCGCTCTCCTCCTCCAAGAAAGACCGCGGTAAAGGCGCGCTGATTGGCGCAGCGGCGGGCGCGGCGCTGGGTGGCGGCGTTGGCTATTACATGGACGTGCAGGAAGCGAAGCTGCGCGACAAAATGAAGGGAACCGGCGTGAGCGTGACGCGCAGCGGCGATAACATCATCCTGAATATGCCGAACAACGTGACCTTCGATAGCAGCAGCGCAACGCTGAAACCAGCAGGCGCAAACACCCTGACCGGCGTGGCGATGGTGCTGAAAGAGTACAATAAAACCGCCGTTAACGTGATTGGCTATACCGACAGTACCGGCAGCCAGGATCTGAACATGCGTCTGTCTCAGCAGCGCGCCGATTCCGTGGCCAGCTCGCTGATTACCCAGGGTGTTGAAGCGAACCGTATCCGCACCAGCGGCATGGGCCCTGCCAACCCTATCGCCAGCAACAGCACGGCGGAAGGCAAAGCGCAGAACCGCCGCGTTGAGATTACGTTAAGCCCAATTCAGTAGGTAAAAGCAAAACGGCAACGCTCGTTGCCGTTTTTAGTGGTTGCACCCTCTCCCGTGGGAGAGGGCTGGGGTGAGGGCACCAGACCGCACCTCCGGTAAGCGCAGCGCCACCGGGCAAATTACTTGATTCGTCTGATTTTCCCGTTAAGGTATTCTCACTAAATTCAGGGAAATCAGCGATGAGCAAACCAGCCCGGGCCACCATCAGCGACGTGGCGAAAGCCGCTAAAACCGGTAAAACCAGTATTTCACGCTACCTTAACGGCGAGAAACACCTGCTGTCCGACGCATTGCTGGCGCGTATTGAACAGGCCATTGCCGATCTCGACTACCGTCCCAGCCTCATGGCGCGCGGGCTCAAACGCGGCCGCACCCGCCTTATCGGGCTTATCATCGCCGATATCACCAACCCCTATTCCGTTAACGTGCTCAGCGGTATTGAAGCCGCCTGTCGCGAGAAGGGGTTCACGCCGCTGGTCTGTAATACCAACAACGAAGTCGACCAGGAGTTGCATTACCTCGATCTGCTGCGCAGCTATCAGGTCGAAGGGATTGTGGTGAACGCTGTGGGCATGCGGGAAGAGGGTTTAAACCGCCTGCAGCAGTCCTCTCTGCCTATGGTCCTCATCGACCGTAAAATCCCGGAATTTGCCTGCGATGTGGTCGGTCTGGATAACACCCAGGCAGCCACTACCGCCACCGAACATCTGATTGAACAGGGCTTCGAGGCCATTCTGTTTCTGAGTGAACCGTTAGGGATGGTCAATACCCGTCGCGAGCGCCTGAGCGCATTTCGCACCACGCTGGAGCGATATCCCGGCGTGATCGCCGAAAATGCCGAAACGCCGCTTCACGAAGCTGACCAGCTCGATAACACCCTGCGCCAGTTCCACACGCGCCATCGCGGCATGCGCAAAGCCGTTATCTCCGCCAACGGGGCGCTTACGCTTCAGGTCGCCCGCTCGCTCAAGCGCATTGGCCTGCACTGGGGCAGCGATATCGGTCTGCTGGGGTTTGATGAACTGGAGTGGGCGGAGCTGGCGGGCGTCGGCATTACTACCCTTAAACAACCCACCTGGCAGATTGGCTATGCTGCTGTTGAACAAGTAGTTCGTCGCATTGAAGGCACCAGCGATGCCGTTCGCGAGCAGGTCTTCTCCGGCGAGCTCATCGTTCGCGGCTCCACGGCGCGTTAATTTTCCCTTGTGATACCGATCATAAATTCGACATCCTGACCTTTTCTTTGGAACCGGTTCCATATAGCGTAATAGTATTGATATGTTGCGATGGAGTCCGAAGATGGGCAGGAAAATTATGGTGGTCACCGCCGCGTACGGTGCGGAACAGGTGCGACAGGCGGGCGGTCAGCGGGCAATGCTTCCCGTGATTGCAGGCGCGGGGGCAGACGGCGTGGAGATCCGCCGGGAATTGTTCAACAGCGAAGAGCTACTGGCGCTGCCTGCGCTGGGAGAATCCATTGAGCTGCTCGGCCTGCTGGCGTGCTACTCCGCCCCCGCCGCCCTGTTTGTGCCTGACGGCACCCTCAACCCGGACCTGACCCGCTATCTCTCTGAGGCCAGCACCCTGAACGCCCTGTGGCTGAAGGTTTCCCTGGGCCATTTCCGCGACGCGCAGCCTCTCGACGCCCTGCGTACCCTGCTGAACGCAAGCGGCATGGCGCTGGTCGTGGAGAACGATCAGACCGACTGCGGACAGCTCGCGCCCATGCAGCGCTTCCAGGCCGCCTGTCGGGAAATGGCCTTACCCGTCACGCTGACCTTCGATATGGGCAACTGGCTGTGGGTTGGCGATTCGCCTGAAGAGGCCGCGCGTCATCTGGCCCCTGCGGTGAGCTATATCCACGTGAAAGCGGCCGTGCCGCACAAAGATAACTTCCGCGCCGTGGCACCAGACCACGCCGATGCGCGCTGGCTGGATCTGCTCGGCCAGCTGCCTGCCGATGCCCCGCGCGGTATCGAGTTCCCGCTGGAAGGGACGGATTTAACCGCCGTTACCCGCCATTACGTCAACCTGCTGCGCGAGGAGTAAAACATGCACAAGACGCTGGATGTCATCACGATCGGCGAAGCCATGGCGATGTTTGTCGCCACTGAAACGGGTGAGCTGAGCGCGGTGGAGCACTTTATCAAGCGCGTGGCAGGCGCAGAGCTGAACGTCGCAACCGGCCTGGCGCGTCTCGGCCTGAACGTCGGCTGGGTCAGCCGCGTGGGGGACGACAGCTTTGGCCATTTCGTTCTCGACTCGCTGAAAAAAGAGGGAATTGATGCCGCGGGCGTCACCCTCGATGGACGCTTCCCTACCGGCTTTCAGCTTAAATCTAAGGTCGAGAATGGAACCGATCCCATCGTGGAGTATTTTCGTAAAGGATCGGCGGCAAGCCACCTCTCTGTAGAAGACTATCACGCCGACTATTTCGCCTCTGCGCGCCATCTGCACCTGAGCGGCGTGGCGGCTGCGCTGTCTGCCACCTCGTATGAGCTGCTGGATCACGCGGCAGCCACGCTGAAAGCCAGGGGAAAAACGATCTCTTTCGATCCAAACCTGCGCCCGGTGCTGTGGAAAAGCGAAGCGGAAATGGTCGAGAAGCTCAACCGTCTGGCGTTCCAGGCGGACTGGGTTCTGCCGGGCCTGAAAGAAGGGATGACCCTGACCGGCAAAAGCACGCCGGAAGGCATTGCCGATTTCTACCTGAATAAAGGGGTAAAAGCGGTGGTGCTGAAGACCGGCGCCGATGGCGCATGGTTTAAGACGGCCGACGGCCAACAGGGCGCGGTCGCGGCGGTGAAGGTTGAGAACGTTGTCGACACCGTCGGCGCGGGCGACGGTTTTGCCGTGGGCGTGATTAGCGCCCTGCTGGAAGGCGAAACGCTGCCGCAGGCCGTGGCGCGGGGCAACAAGATTGGCTCGCTGGCCATTCAGGTGCAGGGCGACAGCGAAGGATTACCAACGCGAGCAGAGCTCGGCATTTAAATTCCCTCTCCCTGTGAGAGAGGGCCAGGGTGAGGGCAGCAAGCCACACCAAATAATTAAGCCACCGTGTACCCTACAGACAACGGCGGTAACAACCTCAACAACAGAGGCAAGCCTATGAACAGTTCGACCAATGCAGTAAAACGCTGGTGGTACATCATGCCAATCGTGTTTATCACGTACAGCCTGGCGTACCTTGACCGTGCCAACTTCAGCTTCGCGTCCGCGGCGGGGATCACAGAGGACCTTGGCATCACCAAAGGTATCTCCTCCCTGCTGGGTGCCCTTTTCTTCCTGGGCTACTTCTTCTTCCAGATCCCGGGCGCGATTTATGCAGAACGCCGCAGCGTGCGTAAGCTGATCTTCGTCTGTCTGATCCTGTGGGGCGCCTGCGCGTCACTGACCGGCGTGGTGAACAATATTCCTGCCCTGGCCGCCATTCGCTTTATCCTCGGCGTCGTTGAGGCGGCGGTCATGCCGGCGATGCTGATCTACATCAGCAACTGGTTTACCAAATCTGAACGCTCGCGCGCGAATACCTTCCTGATCCTCGGTAACCCGGTCACGGTGCTGTGGATGTCGGTGGTGTCTGGCTACCTGATCCAGTCCTTCGGCTGGCGCGAAATGTTTATCATCGAAGGGGTCCCGGCAGTGATCTGGGCATTCTGCTGGTGGGTACTGGTAAAAGATAAACCAGCCCAGGCGAAATGGCTTTCCGAAGACGAAAAAGCGGCGCTGCAGGCGCAGCTGGATAAAGAACAGCAAGGTCTGAAGGCGGTACGCAACTACGGTGAAGCCTTCCGCTCGCGCAACGTGATCCTGCTCTGCGCGCAGTACTTTACCTGGAGCATTGGCGTGTACGGCTTTGTGCTGTGGCTGCCGTCGATTATCCGCAGCGGCGGCGAGAACCTCGGCATGGTAGAAGTGGGCTGGCTCTCTTCCGTACCGTATCTGGCCGCGACCATCGCCATGATCGTCGTCTCCTGGGCGTCGGACAAGCTGCAGAACCGAAAATTGTTTGTCTGGCCGCTGCTGCTGATCGCTGCTTTTGCCTTTATCGGCTCGTGGGCCGTGGGTGCAAATCACTTCTGGGCCTCTTATACCCTGCTGGTGGTCGCCGGTGCCGCCATGTATGCCCCGTATGGTCCATTCTTTGCCATCATCCCGGAAATGCTGCCGCGTAACGTCGCGGGTGGCGCGATGGCGCTGATTAACAGCATGGGTGCGCTGGGGTCGTTCTGCGGCTCATGGTTCGTCGGCTACCTGAACGGTGCCACCGGCAGCCCGTCCGCATCGTACATCTTTATGGGGGTGGCGCTTTTCGCCTCCGTGTGGCTTACTCTGATTGTTAAGCCTGCTAATAATCAACAACACCCTGTCGGCGCACGCCACGCCTGAATCCTTAAAAATCAACGGAGATTAGCATGAAGCCGTCCGTCATTTTGTACAAAGCACTGCCGGAAGATCTGCAGAAACGCCTTGAAGAACACTTCACCGTCACGCAGGTGAAGAACCTGAGCCCGGAAACCGTGGCGCAGCACGCAGAAGCGTTCGCCAGCGCCGAAGGCCTGCTGGGTTCAAGCGAGAAAGTGGATGTCGCCCTGCTGGAGAAAATGCCGAAGCTTCGTGCTACCTCTACCGTTTCCGTGGGTTACGACAATTTCGATGTAGATGCCCTTAACGCCCGCAAGATCCTGCTGATGCATACGCCACATGCCCTGACGGAAACCGTGGCCGATACGCTGATGGCGCTGGTACTCACCACGGCACGTCGCGTGGTGGAAGTAGCCGAGCGCGTCAAAGCGGGCGAATGGACAAAAAGCATTGGACCGGACTGGTTCGGCGTGGACGTTAACGGCAAAACGCTGGGCATTGTTGGCATGGGGCGTATCGGGCTGGCACTGGCGCAGCGCGCGCATTTTGGTTTTAACATGCCGATTCTGTATAACGCGCGTCGCCATCACAGTGAAGCCGAAGAACGCTTCAACGCCCGCTACTGCGAGCTGGATACCCTGCTGGAGGAAGCCGACTTTGTTTGTCTGGTTCTGCCGCTGACGGACGAAACCCGTCATCTGATTGGCAAATCCGCATTTGAAAAAATGAAGAAATCCGCCATTTTCATCAACGCGGGTCGCGGCCCGGTGGTGGATGAGAAGGCGCTGATTGAAGCTCTGCAGAACGGTGAGATCCATGCCGCAGGTCTGGACGTATTTGAACAGGAGCCGCTGCCGGTGGATTCCCCGCTGCTGGCAATGCCAAACGTCGTCGCCCTGCCCCACATCGGCTCAGCCACCCATGAGACGCGCTACAACATGGCGGCCACTGCGGTCGATAACCTTATCGCCGCCCTAAGCGGAAAGGTGGAGATAAACTGCGTGAACCCGCAGGTGCAACGATAGAAACGAAAAAACCCGCCAGAAGGCGGGTTTTTGAATTTTGTGCTACTGGGTTGGAAGCTTACAGGCTTACAACGTTACCAGCTGCTGGGCCTTTAGCGCCGCTTTCGATGGTAAAGGAAACTTTCTGACCTTCGTCCAGAGATTTGTAGCCATCGTTCTGGATAGCAGAGAAGTGTACGAACACGTCTTTAGAGCCATCGTCAGGAGTGATGAAGCCGAAACCTTTATCAGCGTTGAACCATTTTACCAGACCAGTCATTTTAGCAGACATAGAAATTACCTTATTAACAAATATATTGAGCCTTCCGGCTTGATGGATTGCGTTACAGATTTTTAAGCGATGAAGGAAGGGTCACAACGAAGGGTATCTATGGATAACAATCTGGACTGCTTTACTAAACTGCTTTAGGTCTGTGTAACAAACCGACGGGGATAGTTATACCGATGTGGTAGAAGAATGACAAGCGTTATTTTCCATAAGCATAAAAAAACCCCGCCGGGAGCGGGGTTTTTTTCGGTTTATTCTGTGGCCGTGACGGCGGCACTCCAGGCCTGGCTAAAGGCCTGATGCTGGGAGGCCAGCGGCCCAATCAGCGTATTGTACTGGCTTGCCTGCTGCGAGGTCGGGAACTGAATGCCGTTGGCAACGAAGCTCACCTGAGTATCCTGCTGGGCAATAAAGTCGCCCACCTGAACCAGCTGCTGCGTGAAGATTTGCGCGGCCGGAATCAGCGGTTGCAGCGCTTCAGACGGTTTCATCACCACTTTCTCATACACTTTGTCGAAGACAGGTTTGAGATCGTCACCCTGCTTCAGCGCAGAACGTGACGCGTCAGCCTGCATTTTCGCATTCTGCAACTGCTGGCTCAGTACGCCAAGCGCACCGTTGGACTGGCGAAGCGGTTCACGCTGCGTCATATAATCCTGCGGAACGCGAATGGCGTTCACGCTATCCACTACCGGGCGGATACCGGAATCCATCGCCTGGCTCACCTGCTGTGAATAACCATAAAGAATGGCGTAATCGGACACGAAGGGGCCAAACTGTTTTTTCTGATCCGCAGTCAGCGTCGGCAAACGCTCGCCGCTGCGCATCACTGTATTCTGCAGAAAATCGATAAACGCTTTGCGCTGATCGCCTTCTTTATCAAAACACCCACTCAGGCTAACAACCATCAACAACGCCGCAATAGGCGCAAACCAGCGAGAGCAGGACTTTCCTGTCGCCATTTTATTACTCCTTTCACCCAAAAAAGCGCACACCGGCACACGCGTGCCCGACGCTGACAAGGATAGTCCAGGTCAGCCTTGCAAGATACTCTTTTCATGCAAAACGGCTATTGCCGATTTATTTCTTACCATTTACAAAAAAATACCTGACGAAGCTGACATATGATTAATCAGGGAATTAGCATAACTATCCATATTGCTGAATCGGGTAAAGCGATCGTTATCGCACGATTAATCACACCCGTGACGATCCTGGGTTCATATTAGGGACTATTCTTAACTGGCTCTCTGATGTTCTTGATCACGATGTGAGATTTAAGAGGAGTCCTCAATGGAATATAAAGATCCTGAGTTTGAGCTGCTGAGCAGCCTGGAACAGATCATTTTTAAAGACGTACCGCAGACGATTAGCCTGCAACAAAAATCCAATCCCTTTACAGAATATGAGCAATTGCGCAAAGGGACAGGACTGAAAACCGAAGAATTCGCCAGAGCGATGGGTGTCAGCGTGGCTATGGTGCAGGAGTGGGAGTCAAAACGTGAGAAACCCACCCCAACCGAGTTAAGGCTGATGCGTCTGATTCAGGCCAACCCTGCACTCAGCAAACAGATAGCGTAGTGAAGATTGAATGCCCCCGCCTCTGCGGGGGCTTGTGTTTTAAAGGCTCTCGCAACGCCAGCCCGCTTCTTCCCATACCCACTCATGCGTTAACGTTAAGCCTCTTAAAAAAGCCTCGTCGTGTGATACCACCAGCAGAGCTCCGGGGAAACCGGCCAGCGCCGCTTCAATGGCCTGGACCGAGGCCAAATCCAGATGGTTGGTAGGTTCATCCAGCAGCAGAAGCTGGGTGGCCTCTGCACGCCACAGCACGCAGGCCAGGGCGGCCTTAAGACGCTCGCCGCCGCTGAGCTCCGCCAGGGGGAGCGTAACTTTGTCGGCACCCAGTTGAAGCTGTGCCAGACGGGTTCGCAATCCCCCCTCGTCCAGAGGCGTATGACTCAGGTTGAGATGCGTCATGACCGACTGCGAAAGATCGAGCAGGGAAAGATGTTGGTCGAGATAAGCGCAGCTGACGGAAACCCTACAGGTACCCGAACGGGGAGCAATCTCGCCGAGGAGGGTTTTTAACAGCGTCGATTTGCCGCAGCCGTTCGGTCCCTTTAACGCCACGCGCATCGGTCCGTCCATTCGCAAGTTGAGCGGAGGAACAGGCACATGCGGCAGCACCAGATCCTCCAGCACCAGCACCTGCTTCCCCTCCGGGATCTGACTCCCCGGCAGGGTGAACATTACCGGGTTATCTTCCTCAACGCGTTCACGCGCCTTATTTACCGCGGCGTTCAGGGCTTCATTTTGCTCGCTGTGCTGTTTTTTCCAGGAGCCGATCCGCTCCTTTGCCGCGCCTTTATATTTGACCCGCTCGAACGACGCGATATTCAGGGTATCGACGGTGCGCAATGTCTTTGCCGAACGCCGCTGGCTATCGTCATGCTCTTTTTGCATGCGTACCCGGGTGCGTTTGCGCTCGGTTGCCGCATGTTCCAGCGCCGCGCGGGCCGCCTGCTGTTCGGCATCGCGCTGGGTTTGATAATCCGCATAATTCCCGCCGTAGCTGCGCAGGCCCGAGGCGCTCAGCTCAAGGATACGTGGCACCTGCTCCAGAAGTTCGCGGTCATGGGTGGCTACCAGCACGCCGCCCTGAAAACGATGGAGCTGGTCGTAGAACCACGCCCGGCCCTGTCGGTCCAGATGGTTAGTGGGCTCGTCCAGCAGCATGAAATCGGCTTCAGCCGTAAACGCCCCGCACATCAGGGCGCGAATGCGCTCGCCGCCGCTGAGTTCGCCGGCGGGTTTATCCGGATCAAACGGTGGGAGCTGCGCATTGATAAACGCCTCGCTCAGGCGCTCGGCGACATCCCAGCGGCCGTCAAGCAGCTCCAGATCGTCAGGCTGGTAATCGCCGCTGTCGATGCGCTTACGCGCCGCAAAAATCGCGTCATACCCGAGCAGTTCAGCAAGCGTCGTCTGCGGCGAAATGACGTGCTGCTGCGCCATCCAGGCATGCGAGCCAAAGCGTTCAATATGACCGGAAGCCGGTTCGTCCAGCCCCGCCAGCAGACGCAGCAGACGCGTTTTCCCGCTGCCGTTGCGGCCAACCAGCGCGCACAGGGAGGGTTCCAGCGTGAGATTCAGCGGACCAAAAAGGGTATCGCCCGTCGGAAACTGACAGGTGACCTGATGCAAAATAAAAGAAGGGGACTGCGCAAAATGAGCCATAAGCACTCCTGAATGAAATCAAAACATCCCCTGCCGACGCGGTGGCGTTTAGCAAGGATCGAAATTCATCAGTCGTGTTTGTTCATTTTTGGGGGGCGCTCCAGCGCGAGAAAGTTAACACGTTAAGGATAGCGGTAATGCGTTGAAGGTTTCAAGGTTAAATTTTGGGCGAAACGGTATAAAAAAACCCGCCGAAGCGGGTTTTTCTCACCTGTAGGCCCGTGCAAGCGAAGCGCCGCCGGGCAGCGGGCACATTACTGCAGCAGCGAAATATCCGCTACTCGCAGGAACAGCTCGCGCAGTTTCTCGAGCATAGAGAGACGGTTAATACGCAGCTCTTTATCTTCTACGTTCACCATCACTTTCTCGAAGAAGGCATCGATCACGTCACGCAGCTCGGCCAGCTCCACCAGCGCTTCCTGGTAGCGACCTTCCGCGAAGTACGGCTCGAGCTTATCGCGCAGCACCACAACCTGCATCGCCAGAGCGATCTCTTCCGGCTCTTTCAGGGTTGCGGCGTTCACGCGCTCGTTCAGCGTCTCGTCGGATTTCGCCAGAATGTTGGATACACGCTTGTTGGCCGCGGCCAGGGCAGATGCCGCTTCCAGGGTACGGAAGTGGGACACCGCCTTCATACGCGCATCGAAATCAGCCGGACGGGTTGGGCGACGCGCCAGCACCGCCTGAATGGTGTCAACGGTATAACCTTCGTCCTGATACCACGCGCGGAAACGGCCGAGCATAAAGTCGATCACGTCATCCACAACGTTCGCGTTGGTCAGCTTGTCGCCGTACAGACGCACCGCTTCTTCGGTCAGCGTTTGCAGATCAAGGTTCAGGTTTTTCTCTACGATGATACGCAGCACGCCCAGCGCGGCACGACGCAGCGCAAACGGGTCTTTATCGCCTTTTGGATGCTGGCCGATGCCGAAGATACCCGCCAGGGTGTCCATCTTATCGGCAATCGCTACGGCGCAGGCAACCGGGTTGGATGGCAGATCGTCACCCGCAAAGCGCGGCTGATACTGCTCGTTCAGGGCCACGGCCACGTCTTCCGCTTCGCCATCGTGACGCGCGTAGTGCATGCCCATCACGCCCTGTGTGTCGGTAAATTCGAACACCATGTTGGTCATCAGGTCGCACTTGGACAGCAGGCCCGCGCGAGTCGCGTGGTTGACGTCTGCACCGATTTCACGGGCAATCCAGCCGGACAGCTCCGCAATGCGGTCGGTCTTGTCGCGCAGCGTGCCCAGCTGCTGCTGGAACAGCACGGTCTGCAGGCGCGGCAGGTTATCTTCCAGACGCTTTTTACGGTCGGTGTTGAAGAAGAACTCGGCATCCGCCAGACGCGGACGAACGACTTTCTCGTTACCGGAGATAATCTGGATAGGATCTTTCGATTCGATGTTTGCCACGAAGATGAAGTTTGGCAGCAGCTTGCCGTCGTTGGCATAGACCGGGAAGTATTTCTGGTCACCCTTCATGGTGTACACCAGCGCTTCAGCCGGAACGGCCAGGAATTTCTCTTCGAACTTCGCCGTCAGCACAACCGGCCATTCCACCAGAGAGGTCACTTCTTCCAGCAGGCTGTCGCTCAGGTCGGCGTTACCGCCAATCTTGCGTGCCGCTTCTTCGGCGTCCGCTTTGATTTTGGCTTTACGCTGCTCATAGTCGGCAATAACCTTACCGCGCTCCAGCAGGATCTGCGGATACTGGTCGGCATTGTCGATGGTGAACTCAGGCTCGCCCATGAAGCGGTGGCCGCGGATCACGCGATCGGACGCCACGCCCAGAATGGTCGCCGGGATAACGGTATCGCCCAGCAGCAGGGTCACGGTGTGAACCGGACGCACGAAGTGCACGTCGGACGCGCCCCAGCGCATCAGCTTAGGAATCGGCAGCTTCGCCAGAGACGTGGCAATCATGTCCGGCAGCAGCGCTTCCGCGCTTTCGCCTTTCACGTGCGCACGATACAGCAGCCATTCGCCTTTATCCGTGGTCAGACGCTCGGCCTGATCGACGGTGATGCCGCAACCGCGCGCCCAGCCTTCAGCCGCTTTGCTCGGCTTGCCTTCCGCGTCGAATGCCTGGGCAATCGCCGGGCCACGTTTTTCGACTTCGCGATCCGGCTGAGACGCCGCCAGGTTAGCCACTTTCAGCGCCAGACGGCGCGGTGCGGCAAACCACTCAATTTTACCGTGCGCCAGGCCAGCGTTATCCAGCTCGGCGGTCACGTTCGCAGCGAAAGATTCAGCCAGGCTGCGCAGGGCTTTTGGTGGCAGCTCTTCGGTGCCGATTTCCACCAGGAAAGTTTTCTCAGACATGGCCGCCTCTTATTTGTTTCGGTTGCACATCGGGAAGCCAAGGGCTTCACGGGACGCGTAGTAAGCTTCTGCAACGGCTTTGGTCAGGGTACGAATACGCAGAATGTAGCGCTGACGTTCAGTCACGGAGATGGCTTTGCGGGCGTCCAGCAGGTTGAAGCTGTGGGCGGCCTTCAGAATACGCTCGTAAGCAGGCAGCGGCAGCGGAGTCTCCAGCGCCAGCAGCTGCTGCGCTTCTTTCTCGTACTGCTCGAAGCAGGTGAACAGAAAGTCCACGTCCGCGTATTCGAAGTTATAGGTGGATTGCTCCACTTCGTTCTGATGGAACACGTCGCCGTAGGTGGTTTTACCCAGCGGGCCGTCGCTCCAGACCAGGTCGTAAACGCTGTCTACGCCCTGAATGTACATGGCCAGACGTTCCAGACCGTAGGTGATTTCACCGGTGATTGGCTTACATTCCAGACCACCCACCTGCTGGAAGTAAGTGAACTGGGTCACTTCCATGCCGTTCAGCCACACTTCCCAACCCAGCCCCCAGGCACCCAGCGTTGGGTTTTCCCAGTTATCTTCCACGAAGCGAATGTCGTGGATGGTTGGATCCATACCCAGCTCTTTCAGCGACCCGAGGTACAGTTCCTGAATGTTGTCGGGTGATGGCTTAATCACCACCTGGAACTGATAGTAATGCTGCAGACGGTTCGGGTTCTCACCGTAACGACCATCGGTCGGACGACGGGAAGGCTGCACATACGCGGTCGCCATTGGCTCTGGCCCCAACGCGCGCAGGCTGGTCATCGGGTGTGAAGTGCCGGCGCCGACTTCCATGTCCAAAGGTTGAACAATGGTACAGCCCTGACGAGCCCAGTAATCCTGTAAGGTCAGGATCAGGCCCTGGAAGGTCTTGGTATCAAACTTTTGCATAGTATTTCGTGCTGGATACGTGTGGTTTTAAATGGAAGGGACCAGTATACCCGCTGGCTGCAAGATATACAGTACGAAACGGGGTTGTTTAGGGAAAATTGGGAAATAAGCCTTCCGGCCAGAACGCTGACGGCGTCTGGCTGCTGATTATACGAGCAGGCTAGCGCATGGAGAGGTGTAAAAACTGACCGTCCGCATCAAACGAGCAGACAAAGCCCTCTTTACGCGCCGTATATCCTCTTAGTTCATAGCTGCCCTGAAAGCGCTCGAATCCGATGACGTTAATTTTCTGAACGTCCGAGTTATAGCGGCGGGCGGCCTTGTCCTTGCAGAGAGACTCCATATTCAACGAACGTTCCGGACTCATTTTACCCTGCTGCGCTTTTTGCACAGGTGCTTCTTGCGGCGCGCTGCATCCCGCCAGGATCACCAGCAGAAAGAGTGACGCCGCACGCTTCATCATCATTTTTATTACCGCCCTGGTCAGTGGCTGTTATTTTTAATATCAACACTTTTATAGATTAAGGTCTGCCATTCTGCGAATCTCACGGTCTCCCGGCAAGCCTGCGCATAAAACTCAGAATTTTCCAAGCGAAGACTTTTGGACAATGGCAGTCACACTCAATTTACAGGGAATACGAGGAACTGATGCAGTCAAAAATTAACTGGATTGATAACCTGCGAGGAATAGCGTGTCTGATGGTGGTCATGATCCACACGACGACCTGGTACGTCACGAATGCCCACAGCATCAGCCCCGTTAACTGGGATATCGCCAATATTCTCAACTCTGCGTCACGCGTCAGCGTGCCGCTATTCTTTATGATTTCCGGCTTTCTCTTTTTTGGCGAACGTAGCGCGCAGCCGCGGCACTTCATCCGCATCGCGGCCTGCCTGGGGTTCTACAGCGCCGTTGCCCTGCTCTATATCACGCTGTGCACCTCCATTAACGCCGGGCTATCGCTGAAATACGTGCTGCAAAAACCGGTGTTCTACCACCTGTGGTTCTTCTTCGCCATTATCGTTATCTATCTGGTCTCCCCGCTCATCCAGGTAAAAAACGTCAGCGGTAAAATGCTTCTGGCCCTGATGGTGGTTATCGGTATTGTCGCCAACCCGAATACGGTTTCGCAGAAAATCGACGGATTTGAGTGGCTGCCGGTCAATCTCTATATCAACGGCGATACTTTTTACTATGTGCTTTACGGCATGCTGGGGCGCGCCATCGGGATGATGGACACGCAAAAACGCGGTCTGAACTGGCTCTGCGGGGTGCTGTTTATCGCTGGGGTGGCGGTGATTTCGCGCGGGACGCTACACGAGCTGGAGTGGCGCGGCAATTTTGCCGATACCTGGTATCTCTACTGCGGGCCAATGGTCTTTATCTGTGCCGTTTCGCTGCTCACGCTCGCCAAAAATACCCTGAACGCGCGCGCCCTGCCCGTGCTGAGTCTTATCTCGCGGCACTCTCTTGGGATTTACGGTTTTCATGCGCTGGTGATCCACGCGCTGCGCACGAGAGGCGTTGAGCTTAAAAGCTGGCCGGCGCTGGATATCGTCTGGATTTTTGCCGCCACGCTGGCGATCAGCCTGCTGCTGTCGATGCTGCTGCAAAAAATAGACGTTCGCCGCTTCGTCAGTTAACGCTGCGCTGCCGGGCACGATGATACTGGCGCGGGGAGGAAAACCCTGCCGCCAGTGAGGCCTGTTCCACGCCGCGCCCCTGCAATAGCCACTGTTCCGCCACCGCCAGACGCAGCTGCTCCAGATAATCGCGAACGCTAATCCCTAAATGTGACTGGAAAAGCCGGGTGAGATGACGCGGGCTGACGTGCGCCAGTGCGGCAATGTCAGGCAAGCTCCACGCTTTTTGCGGCTCGGCGGTGAGCGCATCCTGCGCCCGATGGATCGCCGGATGAAGATGATTGCGGTAGCGCAGCCACGGGGATAGCTGGGGATCGTCACCGGAACGGCGGAACCAGACCACCATCTCACGCGCCACACTCAGCGCCTTTTCGGGGCCGCACAGGCGGTTAATCATGTGCAGCGCCAGATCGATGCCAGACGTGATCCCCGCGCTGGTCCAGATGTTCTCATCCTGCACAAAGATGCGGTTTTCTTTAATCGTCGCCGTGGGGGCCGCGGTGCGTAAACGGCTAATAACGTCATGATGGGTCGTGCACTGCCGGTTGTTCAACAGGCCCGATTTCGCCGCCAGTAAGGCCCCTGAACAGACGCACATCACGGTGATTTCCTGGCGCTGGATCTGCGGCTGCAGGCACATCAGCCAGTGCTGGATCTGCTGCGCCTGTGGCGTTGAGAACTGACTGCGGGAGTCGCTCACACCCGGCAGCACCAGCAGGCTGCCTTCCGGCAGACGCTCCGGCAGCGGCTGAATGCCGCTCATCGTCAGGCCAATCGACGTCTGAACGTCAGATTGCGGGCCAATGTAATGCAGGCGAAACGCGTCGCCTGCCAGCACAAAGGTTTCTGCCGGGCCGGTCATGTCTAATGACAGCACCCCGGGCAACATCACGAACCAGACGTCGATGCTCATTACAGGGACTCCAGCGTCTCCGCTACCGTTTTAATCTCGGCAAAACGCCCGGACAGTACCGTCTCGGTACGATGGCGAATTTCCGCTGCGCTAAGGGTTATCCCCTTGTACGTCATGGGAAACGTCAGCGTTGCCTCACTAACAAAGGTCACAGCATAACCCAGATCGGAAGCCACCCGGGCGGTGGTTTCACAGCATTGCTCAGTACGAATTCCGCAGATAATCACACTGTTGATATCACGCTCGCGCAGCCAGCGGTCAAGCCCGGTATCCGTGAAGGCATTATGGACGTGTTTCTGAAAAACCACATCCGGCTGATGACGTAAAAAGGCCATCGGTTTGACATAGCCGCTTTCCAGAGTGAAAGGACCGTCTTCATCCACGTGAAAAATATCAACGACCGGAATATTGCGCGCCTGGCAACCTTCGATCAGCCCCAGCATCGCCTGCTGAAAGGCAGGAATTTCGTCCTCCTGCCAGTAATTGCGGTGATGGAATGACTGCTGAGTATCGATGTTGATTAATGCAATGCGTGACATGATAAATCTCCTCGCCAGTGGGTGTAACACCATACTGGCAAGGAAATGAAGGCACGCACAGACCAAAAAAGGACATCCTCGTGCCTCTCCCGGACAAGCGTATTTACGACATCAGCGGCAGCAGCTGCTGGTAGATTTTGCGGAACACGTCGCGCCTTTCCGCGTACCGCGCATGGCGCGTTGCATCAGGCAAATGCGCCTGTTCAAGCTTCAGCTGCGGCAACAGTTGCGAAAGCGGCTGTTCCGGATGAATGGCTATCTGCGCCAGACGTGCGGCACCGAGCGCGGGCCCGACATCCCCGCCGGTGCGGAAATCCAGCTGCAAGCCGCTGATATCCGACAGCATCTGTCGCCAGTAAGGGCTTCGCGCACCGCCGCCAATCAGGGTGACGCTCGTCGGTTTCAGGCCACAGCCGTGCACCACGTCCATCCCGTCGGCCAGCGCATAGCCCACGCCTTCCAGAACCGCACGCGCCAGTTCTGCCGGGCCATGTTGATGAGTTAAACCAAAGAACACCCCTTTCGCTTCCGGGTTGTTGTGCGGCGTACGCTCGCCGGAAAGATACGGTAAAAACCAGACGGTACCCGCAGCGTCATCCGCCTGCTGGGCTGCGGAAATGAGCGCCGGAACGTCGGCCATGCCGGTGAGTTTTGCCGCCCAGTCCAGGCAGGATGCCGCGCTGAGCATCACCGACATCAAATGCCATTTCCCGGGAAGGGCATGACAGAAACTGTGCACAGCGCTTTCAGGGTTGCTGCGATATCCGTCGCTGACGGCAAAATAGACGCCAGACGTTCCCAGTGACAGCATCGCCTGGCCCGCCTCAACCATCCCTACACCGACAGCGCCCGCCGCGTTATCGCCGCCCCCGGCTACCACCGGTACGGCAGGCATATTCCAGCGTTCAGCAACGGCTGGCAGCAGTGCGCCTGTCACCTCACAGCCTTCGTACAGCGCGGGCATATGTTCCCGGGTCAGATGGCAGGCATCCAGCATCGCCTCGCTCCAGTCGCGCTTCGCCACGTCGAGCCACATGGTGCCCGCGGCATCCGACATGTCGCTGGCGAAATCGCCCGTCATGCGAAAACGCAGATAGTCTTTCGGCAGCAGGACTTTCGCCACCTGACGGAAAATCTCCGGTTCATGGCGCTGCACCCACAGCAATTTGGGCGCAGTAAAGCCGGGCATCATCAGGTTGCCGGTAATCTCGCGGGAATTGGGTACGCGTTCCTCAAGAAGCGCGCACTCTTCCGCGCAGCGGCCATCGTTCCAGAGGATCGCAGGACGCAACACACGATGCTGGCTATTGAGCAGCGTAGCGCCGTGCATTTGTCCGGCAATCCCCAGCGCTTTAACGTCGCGCAGGCTGTGCTGCTCACCTAAGGCTTTGATTGCGCGATCCGTCGCCTGCCACCACTGTTCCGGATCCTGTTCCGACCACAGCGAATGCGGACGTGAAACCTGCAGCGTTTCCGTCTGCGTTGCTAACACGTCGCCCTGCTCGCTCAACAGGATAGCTTTCACACCCGATGTGCCAAGATCGATCCCGATATACATTACGGTGACTCCTTTAACAGAAATGCCCGGTGGCGCTAACGCTTACCGGGCCTACGTGCATCTTCAGCTCAATCACTTATCAAACAGATAGTGGTTTACGAGATTTTCCAGCAGTTCCTGGTGCCCGCTCTGGTGCTGCGGCGCCAGCTGCTGTTGTTCAGCGTACTTCGCAATTTCCGCCAGCGATAACTGACCTTTCAAGATTTGCTGGCCCAGCTCACTGTTCCAGCCGCTGTAACGCTTCGCTACGCGCTTATCCAGATCGCCGTCTTCAATCATGCGCGCGGCCACTTTCAGCGCCAGCGCCATGGTGTCCATCGCGCCAATGTGGCCGTAGAACAGGTCGTATTTGTCGGTGCTCTGACGGCGTACCTTGGCGTCAAAGTTCAGGCCGCCGGTGGTGAAACCGCCCGCTTTGACGATCTCGTACATCACCAGCGCATTCTCTTCCACGCTGTTCGGGAACTGATCGGTGTCCCAGCCCAGCTGTGCATCGCCACGGTTCGCATCGACAGAGCCGAAAATGCCCAGCGCAATGGCAGACGCGATCTCGTGATGGAAAGAGTGGCCCGCCAGCGTGGCGTGGTTGGCTTCAATGTTCACTTTAATCTCTTTTTCCAGACCGAACTGCTTCAGGAAGCCATACACCGTCGCCACGTCGTAGTCATACTGATGCTTGGTCGGTTCCTGCGGTTTCGGCTCGATCAGCAGCGTGCCGCGGAAGCCGATTTTGTGCTTATGGTCGACAACCATCTGCATAAAGCGGCCAATCTGCTCGCGCTCCTGACGCAGGTCGGTGTTCAGCAGCGTTTCATAACCTTCACGGCCACCCCACAGGACATAGTTCTCGCCACCCAGCTGATGCGTAGCGTTCATTGCCGTCACCACCTGCGTGGCTGCCCAGCTAAACACTTCCGGATCCGGATTGGTTGCCGCGCCCGCGCCGTAGCGTGGGTTGGTGAAGCAGTTTGCCGTGCCCCAGAGCAGCTTCACGCCGCTTTGCTGCTGTTTCGCCGCCAGTACATCCACCATCTGCGCAAAATTGTTCAGATACTCTTTCAGCGACGCCCCTTCCGGCGACACGTCCACGTCATGGAAGCAGTAGTACGGCACGTTTAGCTTGTGGAAGAACTCAAATGCGACATCAGCTTTGCGCTTTGCCAGCTCAATGGCCTCACCCGGCTGCTGCCACGGGCGGTCAAAGGAACCCACGCCGAACATATCGGCGCCGTTCCAGCAGAAGGTATGCCAGTAACAGGCGGCAAAGCGCAGATGATCTTCCATGCGCTTACCCAGCACCAGCTCATCCGGGTTGTAGTGACGAAATGCTAAAGGATTGGTCGTTTTTGGGCCTTCGTAACGAACACGATCGAGTTGGTCGAAATAAGCTTGCATATTGAGCTCCATAATCAGGGTATGCGGCGAGTCGTTGATACAGGAGTAATAGTGAATAGACATTTTGGGTTGCTCAATTACGTTATTTCACACTGCTATTGAGAGAATGCACAACTGTGCGCTGGCTCGCAAAATAATGCGCAGACAAACTATTTTTCGGCGCGTATTCCAGAATCAAATGTAATTAAGACGTTACGTATTTTAAAATCCGATCGCGGTCATAAATTCAGAAATAAACCAAATATCATAATGAGAAGATAAAAATCTGTAATTGCCAGCCCGCCTTTCCGCGTTAAAAATTTGCTGCGTCTCAGCAGTGAATGTTTCTTTTATCTCAGCAACACATACCCCTACAAAAAGGCCTAATAATTATGAAGATAAAGAACCTGACTCTAACGCTCTGCGCCACGCTCCTCCTTGCAAGCTTTGCAGGACATGCCAAAGAGGTCAAAATTGGTATGGCGATTGACGACCTCCGCCTGGAGCGCTGGCAAAAAGATCGCGATATTTTTGTGAAGAAGGCAGAATCCCTCGGCGCCAGCGTGTTTGTTCAGTCGGCTAACGGCAATGAAGAAACACAAATGTCGCAGATCGAGAATATGATCAACCGTGGCGTCGATGTTCTGGTCATTATCCCCTATAACGGCCAGGTATTAAGTAACGTGGTGAAAGAAGCCAAACAGGAAGGCATAAAAGTCCTGGCCTATGACCGCATGATTAATAATGCGGATATTGATTATTATATTTCGTTCGACAATGAAAAAGTCGGGGAATTACAGGCGCAAAGCCTGATCGACAAAGTGCCTCAGGGCAATTATTTTCTGATGGGCGGATCTCCGGTAGATAACAACGCCAAACTGTTCCGCGAAGGGCAAATGAAAGTCCTTAAGCCGTACATCGATAACGGGAAAATTAAAGTGGTTGGCGATCAGTGGGCCGACGGCTGGCTGCCAGAAAACGCGCTGAAAATTATGGAAAACGCGCTGACGGCCAACAACAACAAAATTGATGCGGTTGTGGCCTCCAACGATGCCACTGCAGGCGGTGCTATCCAGGCCCTGAGCGCGCAGGGGCTGGCCGGAAAAGTCGCCATTTCAGGACAGGATGCCGATCTGGCTGGCGTAAAACGCATTATCGCAGGCACCCAAACCATGACGGTCTACAAACCGATTACCCAGTTGGCCAATACGGCGGCGGAAATCGCCGTGGAGCTGGGCAATGGCAAACAACCTAAAGCAGATGCAACGCTGAATAACGGCCTGAAAGACGTTCCAGCTCGCCTGCTCACGCCGATTGAAGTCAATAAAGAGAACATTGACGCCACCGTGGTTAAAGACGGTTTCCACAAGAAGAGCGAACTGTAATCCGGCGCAGCCCCTGCTCTGCGGGGGCGCATCACGTTGTACTGTTCTTCCCTCGGGTTATGTGGAGCGGTTATGCCCTATTTACTTGAAATGAAAAGCATCACCAAGCGCTTCGGCACGGTGAAAGCCGTCGACAACGTTAGCCTCCGGTTGAACCCCGGCGAAGTGGTTTCGCTGTGCGGCGAGAACGGCTCGGGCAAGTCGACGCTGATGAAAGTGCTGTGCGGGATCTACCCACACGGCAGCTACGAAGGCGAAATCGTCTTTGCCGGCGAAGTGATTCAGGCGACACACATCCGCGATACCGAGCGCAAAGGCATCGCCATCATTCACCAGGAGCTGGCGCTGGTGAAGCATCTCACCGTGCTGGAGAACATCTTCCTCGGGGCCGAAATTTCCCACCGCGGCGTGCTGGATTACGACACCATGACGCTCCGCTGCGAAAAGCTGCTGGCGCAGGTGAGCCTCAACATTTCACCGGATACCCGCGTGGGGGATCTGGGCCTCGGGCAACAGCAGCTGGTCGAAATAGCGAAAGCGCTTAATAAGCAGGTCAGGCTGCTGATCCTTGATGAGCCCACGGCCTCGCTCACCGAACAGGAAACCGCGGTTCTGCTCAACATCATCCGCGATCTGCAAAACCACGGCATCGCCTGCATCTACATTTCGCACAAGCTGAACGAGGTCAAAGCCATTTCGGACACCATCTGCGTGATCCGCGACGGGCAGCACATCGGCACGCGTGAAGCCGCAGGCATGAGTGAAGATGACATCATCACCATGATGGTGGGCCGCGAGCTGACGGCGCTCTACCCGAATGAGCCTCACGCTAAGGGCGATGAAGTGCTGCGCGTGGAAAACCTGACCGCGTGGCACCCCGTTAACCGCCACATCAAGCGCGTCAATAACGTCTCGTTTTCCCTTCACAGCGGTGAAATTCTTGGGATTGCTGGCCTCGTCGGTGCCGGGCGCACCGAAGCCGTACAGTGCCTGTTTGGCGTGTGGCCGGGGCGCTGGGAGGGCACGGTTTATATCGACGGTCAGCCGGTGAAAATCGACAACTGCCAGCAGGCGATTGCCCACGGCATTGCCATGGTGCCGGAAGATCGTAAGAAAGACGGCATCGTACCGGTGATGGCAGTGGGTAAAAACATTACGCTTGCGGCACTCGATCGATTCTCCGGCGCGCTGAGCAGCCTGGACGATGCCGCCGAGCAGCAGTGCATCCTCCAGTCGCTTGCCCGGCTGAAGGTCAAAACCTCCTCGCCGGAGCTGGCGATAGGCCGCCTGAGCGGGGGAAACCAGCAGAAGGCGATTCTGGCGCGCTGCCTGCTTCTCAATCCACGCATATTAATCCTTGATGAGCCCACGCGCGGGATTGATATCGGTGCCAAATATGAAATCTACAAACTGATTAATCAGCTTGTACAGCAAGGGATTGCCGTCATTGTCATTTCGTCTGAGTTACCCGAAGTGCTCGGCCTGAGCGACCGCGTGCTGGTCATGCACGAGGGAAAACTGAAAGCCAACCTGATTAACCAGAACCTGACGCAGGAGCAGGTGATGGAAGCCGCTTTAAGGAGCGAACGTCATGTCGAAAAGCAATCCGTCTGATATCAAAGTCGCTGTTCCGACGCCCGGTGCATTCGCAGGGCTAAAAGCGCTTAACCTGCAGGTTTTCGTGATGATCGCGGCCATTATCGTCATCATGCTGTTCTTTACCTGGATGACCGATGGCTCGTACTTAAGCGCGCGTAACGTCTCCAACCTGCTCCGCCAGACCGCCATCACCGGCATTCTGGCCGTGGGCATGGTGTTCGTGATTATCTCCGCGGAGATCGACCTGTCGGTCGGGTCGATGATGGGTCTACTCGGCGGCGTGGCGGCGATTTTTGACGTCTGGCTCGGGTGGCCGCTGCCGCTGACCGTGGCGGTCACGCTGGTGCTGGGTCTGGTTCTGGGTGCCTGGAACGGCTGGTGGGTTGCCTACCGTAAGGTGCCATCGTTCATTGTCACCCTGGCGGGGATGCTGGCCTTTCGCGGGATCTTAATCGGCATCACTAACGGCACCACCGTCTCCCCGACCAGTGCAGCCATGTCGCAGATTGGCCAGAGTTACCTCTCAGATAGCGTGGGCTTTACCCTCGGTGTGGTGGGGTTGCTGGGGTTTGTCGCGTGGCAGTGGCGTGGACGCATGCGTCGTCAGGCGCTGGGGCTGGCTTCTCCGGCGTCAACTTCGGTGGTGGGGCGTCAGGCGCTCACGGCGGTCATTGTGCTGGGCGCCATCTGGCTTCTGAACGACTATCGCGGTGTCCCGACACCCGTCCTGCTGCTGGCGCTTTTACTGCTGGCCGGTATGTTTATGGCGACGCGCACCGCATTTGGCCGCCGTATTTATGCCATTGGCGGCAACCTTGAAGCTGCCCGCCTCTCGGGTATCAATGTCGAGCGTACCAAGCTGGCGGTCTTCGCCATTAACGGCCTGATGGTCGCTATCGCCGGGCTGATCCTCAGCTCGCGTCTGGGCGCCGGTTCTCCCTCCGCCGGTAACATCGCCGAGCTGGATGCTATCGCCGCCTGCGTCATTGGTGGCACCAGCCTCGCAGGGGGTATCGGGAGCGTGGCGGGCGCGGTCATGGGGGCATTTATCATGGCGTCGTTGGATAACGGGATGAGTATGATGGACGTCCCGACGTTTTGGCAGTATATCGTCAAGGGGGCCATTCTTTTACTCGCAGTCTGGATGGACTCGGCCACCAAGCGACGGGCCTGATAACCGTATTGTGACTTAATTGGGAAGTGAGCCATGTTTGAAAAGCGTCACCGCATTACGTTGTTATTCAATGCCAATAAAGCCTACGACCGTCAGGTGGTGGAAGGTGTTGGTGAATATTTGCAGGCGTCGCAATCTGAATGGGACATTTTTATTGAAGAAGATTTTCGCACCCGTCTGGAGAACATCAAAGACTGGCTGGGCGATGGCGTCATTGCCGACTATGACGATCCCGTCATTGAGCAGCTGCTGACCGACGTCGATGTCCCGATAGTGGGCGTCGGCGGCTCCTATCATGCGCCCGAACACTATCCGCCGGTCCACTATATTGCCACCGATAACCATGCCCTGGTCGAGGCCGCCTTTCTCCATTTAAAAGAAAAAGGCGTCCATCGCTTCGCGTTTTATGGGTTACCAGCCACCAGCGGCAAGCGCTGGGCCGTTGAGCGAGAACACGCATTTTGCCAGCTGGTCGCACAGGAGAAGTATCGCGGCGTGGTGTACCAGGGGCTGGAGACCGCGCCGGAAAACTGGCAGCACGCGCAAAACCGCCTGGCGGACTGGCTGCAAACGCTGCCGCCGCAAACCGGTATTATCGCCGTGACGGACGCTCGCGCGCGGCACGTGCTGCAGGTCTGCGAACACTTACACATTCCGGTGCCCGAAAAGCTGTGCGTGATTGGCATAGATAACGAAGAACTGACCCGCTATCTGTCTCGCGTGGCGCTCTCCTCCGTTGCTCAGGGCACGCGTCAGATGGGCTATCAGGCGGCGAAGCTGCTGCATCGTCTGCTGGATAAAGAATCTCTGCCGCTTCAGCGTTTGCTCGTGCCTCCTGTCCGCGTCGTGGAGCGTCGCTCAACCGATTATCGCTCCTTAAGCGACCCGGCCGTCATTCAGGCCATGCACTACATTCGCAACCACGCCTGCAAAGGGATTAAGGTCGATCAGGTGCTGGATTCGGTGGGCATTTCGCGTTCGAATCTGGAGAAGCGTTTTAAAGAAGAGGTAGGCGAAACCATTCATGCCGTCATCCATGCTGAAAAGCTGGAGAAAGCACGCAGCCTGCTCATTTCTACGTCACTGTCGATCAACGAAATCTCGCAGATGTGCGGTTACCCGTCTCTGCAATACTTCTATTCGGTGTTCCGCAAAGAGTATGACACCACGCCGAAGGAGTATCGGGATCGCCACAGCGAGGTGCTGATATAGAAAAAAAAACGCCTTCCAGTGGAAGGCGTTTTTTTTGAGATTACATATGGGCGGCGATTAAACGCTGGTTATCCTGGTACATGGCGAACAGATAGTTGTTATAGCTCTGTCCCTTTGTCGAATAACCTTTCAGCTTGTGGATCATCGTACTGGCCGTCACCTCCTGGTCCGCTTTACGCAGCTGAGCGCGTGATTTACGGAACGATGAGTAGGCCGGGTGCGTGTTCAGATTCACTACGTAAGCGCTGACGGAATCTTTCACAGATTCAAACTGCGAATAGCCTTTCACCTTGCCAGGGGCATTATTACAACGACCTTTCACACATTTCATGCCGAAAAGGTTGTTGTTGCTACGCGCAAGCTTAGAAGTACCCCAGCCGCTTTCGGCAGCAGCCATGGTAGCAACCATGCTGCCCGGGATGATATCTACACGCTCAAGGAGAGCATTCCACGGCACACGACGGGTGTTACCGTTCCAGCTCAGCTTGTAGCGCTTCGTGATATCTTTCAGACGCGCGCGCTCTGACGGCGACCAGCGGCTATCGTACTGTTTGGAAATCAGCCAGTTACGATCCGCAGTAATCGCGGCATTTTGACTCGTGATGTAAGGCATTACCGTCCGGAGAAACGCTTTTTTCCTTGGTGTTCCGGAAGGGTATTTTCGCAAATCAGGAAGTGAACTACTCTTTGCACTATTGCGAGAATACTCTTGTTTACTGCTAACCTTACTACTTGTCGTCTTTATTACGTGGGCTTTCTTACTCGTTGTATCCGTGTGCGTCTTCGCAAGCACCTCACCCGAAAATGCCGTGGTGAGTAACATGAGTATCGCAGCCCCATATCGTCGAATGGGAGTCGATATCATTAGGTCTCCTGGTCGGATGTAATCATCCCAACACCTTATTTTTTTCACAAATTTGAGAGCGGAATCTCAAATCATATCAAAAATAGACTTCAAGAGCACGTATAGAAATAGTCCAATTCCGAAACTATGTCACCTGAAACTTGCTCATAAAAACATCATTCCACAAAAACTGTGTGCGCTATCGCAGATAACTGCCTAATTTTGCGCGAGATCACTCATCCTCACGCATCCTCCTGGCAGAAAGCGACAGGGGATGAGTTTCAGCCCCCCGCCTGATGGCACACTGGTCAAAAATGCCGCGACAGGAAAAAGGAATGAAACGTACCGCATTAGCCTTTCTGATGTTACCCGCACTGGCGCATGCCGACTGGTCATCGCCGGGGTTTAACGCATTTACCGCCGAAGGCACCGGTGTCTTCACCAGCCAGGCAAAGCTTGCGAAGGGTACGCGTCCTCTGACGCTGAGTTTTGACAAGACGTGCTGGCAGCCTGCGGATGCGATAAAACTCAATGAGATGCTGTCGCTCAAGCCCTGTGACGGCACGCCGCCGCAGTGGCGCCTTTTCCGCGACGGTGACTACCAGATGCGGATTGATACCCGCTCCGGCACGCCCACCCTCATGCTGACGATTCAGAGTACCGCAGAACAGCCGGTTGCAAACGTTATCCGCCAGTGTCCGAAGTGGGACGGCAAACCGCTGACGCTGGACGTCAGCAGTACCTTCCCGGAAGGCTCCGTGGTGCGCGACTACTACAGTAAACAGACGGCGACGGTGCAGAATGGAAAAATCACCCTGCAGCCAGCCGCTAACAGTAACGGCCTGCTGCTGCTTGAGCGCGCCGAAACCGACAGGCCGGCGCCGTTTAGCTGGCAAAACGCCACCGTCTATTTTGTGCTGACCGACCGTTATGTGAATGGTGACCCGGGCAACGACAACAGCTACGGTCGTCATAAAGACGGTATGCAAGAGATTGGCACCTTCCACGGCGGGGATCTCAAAGGACTTGCCGGCAAGCTCGATTATTTACAGCAGTTGGGGGTGAACGCGCTCTGGATAAGCTCCCCGCTTGAGCAGATCCACGGCTGGGTAGGCGGTGGCACCAAAGGAGATTTCCCCCACTACGCCTATCACGGCTACTACACCCAGGACTGGACCAGGCTCGACGCCAACATGGGCACCGAAGATGATTTACGCCATCTTGTCGACGAAGCGCACAAGCGCGGGATCCACGTTCTGTTTGATATCGTTATGAACCACGTTGGCTATGCCACGCTGGCAGACATGCAGGAATTTCAGTTTGGTGCCCTGTACCTTCAGGGTGATGAGCTGAAAAAGACGCTGGGAGAACGCTGGACGGACTGGAAGCCGGGCGCGGGCCAAAGCTGGCACAGCTTTAACGACTACATCAACTTTAGCGACAAAGCCGCATGGGAAAAATGGTGGGGCAAGAAATGGATCCGCACGGACATCGGCGATTACGACAACCCTGGCTTCGACGATTTGACCATGTCGCTGGCATTTCTGCCGGATCTGAAAACGGAATCCACGACGCCTTCCGGATTGCCTAACTTTTACCAACACAAGCCCGACACCCACGCGAAGGCCATCCCGGGATATACCCCGCGCGATTATCTGACCCACTGGCTGAGCCAGTGGGTACGTGACTACGGCATCGACGGTTTCCGGGTGGATACGGCGAAACACGTTGAGCTTGCGGCCTGGCAACAGCTGAAAGACCAGGCAAGCCAGGCGCTGGCCGCCTGGAAAGGGGCGAACCCGGATAAAAAGCTCGACAACGCACCCTTCTGGATGACCGGGGAATCCTGGGGGCACGGGGTGATGCAAAGCGATTATTACCGCCACGGTTTTGATGCGATGATTAACTTTGATTATCAGGAGCAGGCGGCAAAAGCAGTGGATTGTCTGGCAGATATGGATCTCACCTGGCAGCAGATGGCGGAAAAGCTGCAAAGCTTCAACGTGCTGAGCTATCTCTCATCACACGATACGCGTCTGTTCCGCGAAGGGGGCCAGCGAGCTGCGGAGCTGCTTCTGTTAGCACCGGGCAGCGTACAAATCTATTACGGGGATGAATCCGAGCGTCCGTTCGGGCCGACAGGTTCTGACCCATTACAGGGCACCCGATCAGATATGAACTGGCAGGACGTCACGGGTAAGCAGGCCCTAACCGTCGCCCACTGGCAAACGCTGGGCCAGTTCCGCGCCCGCCATCCGGCGATCGGTGAAGGCAAGCAAACCACATTGTCGCTGAAAGAGGGATATGGCTTCGTGCGCGAGCACATGGGCGATAAGGTGATGGTGGTATGGGCAGGTAATCAATAATTCCCCCCTAACCCTCTCCCCGCAGGGGAGAGGGAACCGCACGGCGCCGTCTTTTCCCCCTCTCCCTCTTGGAAGAGGGTCGGGGTGAGGGAAAATCCACCAGAACTATTCACTGTATAAATCCAACTCCGCCATACAAAACAACAAATCCGACCACATCACCCGATTTGCACCAGCACGGTGCTAGCGTTATGGTTACCCACTTTCAAAATAAGCTCGACAGATCACCTGCTATGACGTTTTCACTTTTCGGCGACAAATTTACCCGCCATTCAGGCATTACTCGCCTGATGGAGGACCTCAACGACGGGCTGCGCACACCGGGCGCAATCATGCTCGGCGGCGGAAACCCGGCTCAAATTCCGGAGATGAATACCTATTTCCAGACGCTGCTCGCTCAGATGCTGGAAAGCGGCAAAGCAACCGATGCGCTTTGCAATTACGACGGCCCGCAGGGGAAAACTGAACTGCTGGCACTCCTCGCCGAAATGCTGCGTGACGAGCTGGGTTGGGATATCGAACCACAGAATATTGCACTGACAAACGGCAGCCAGAGCGCGTTTTTCTACTTGTTTAATCTGTTCGCAGGGCGTCGCGCCGACGGCACCACCAAAAAAGTGCTGTTCCCGCTGGCGCCGGAGTATATCGGCTACGCCGATTCCGGCCTGGAAGAGGATCTGTTCGTCTCCGCGCGCCCGAACATCGAGCTGCTGCCGGAAGGCCAGTTCAAATATCACGTCGATTTTGAACACCTGCATATTGGTGAAGAGACGGGCATGATCTGCGTATCGCGCCCGACTAACCCAACGGGCAACGTGATCACCGACGACGAACTGATGAAGCTGGATGCGCTGGCGAATCAGCACGGCATTCCGCTGGTGATCGATAACGCCTACGGCGTGCCGTTCCCGGGCATTATCTTCAGCGAAGCGCGTCCGCTGTGGAACCCGAACATTGTCCTGTGCATGAGCCTCTCTAAGCTGGGTCTGCCGGGCAGCCGCTGCGGCATCATCATCGCCAACGAGAAAATCATCACCGCCATAACCAATATGAACGGCATTATCAGCCTTTCACCGGGCGGCATTGGCCCGGCGATGATGTGCGAAATGATTAAGCGCAACGACCTGCTGCGTCTGTCCAATGACGTGATCAAGCCATTCTATTACCAGCGCGTTCAGGAGACGATTGCGATACTTCGCCGCTACTTGCCGGAAGAACGCTGCCTGATCCATAAACCTGAAGGGGCGATTTTCCTGTGGCTGTGGTTTAAGGATTTGCCTATCACCACCGAACTGCTCTACCAGCGCCTGAAAAAGCGCGGCGTGCTGATGGTACCAGGCGATTATTTCTTCCCGGGGCTGGATAAGCCGTGGCCGCATACACACCAGTGCATGCGCATGAACTACGTGCCCGATCCGGAAAAAATCGAAGCGGGTGTTAAAATTCTCGCCGAAGAAATTGAAAAAGCCTGGCGCGAAGACGGTCAGTAAGTTCTTACGCCAGATTATGCAGCCGTTCGGCGCGTAGTCTGGCAGGATCAACGCATCGCAACGCGTGGGTTGGACAGGCCTCCACGCAGGCCGGTCCGCCTTCGCGATGCAGGCATAAATCACATTTCAGCGCCTGCGCCCTATTACCCTCCAGGCGCACCTGCATCGCCCCAAACGGACACGCCACCATACAGCTTTTGCACCCAATGCAGCGCGTCTGCTCAACGAGCCAGGCTCCCGCCGTACGACTGATGGCATGGGTTGGGCAGACGTTAGCACAAGGCGCGTCCTCGCACTGATGGCAACCCACTGCCGTTGTGTAGTCGTCCCCCTTAACCACCTGAAGGCGGGGCGTAAAGGCATGAGCGGAGACGGCGTCCTGATGCGACACCGCGCAGGCCACTTCGCAGGTGCGGCACCCAATGCATTTTTCCGCATCCGCCACGATAAATCGGTTCATCTGTTACGCCTCGCGCACGTTAAAATCCAGTTCTTTTGAGATAGCCGCTGGCGCTACCGTCGGAATCAGAATGAATGTAAGCCGGATAAAACATAACGACTCCTGATATCCGTGCTTAATTCCCACCCGTCGCCAAATACGGACGAGAGTGCACGGTTTAATTTTCTTTAAGAATGATACACATGATGCACACCTTTATTGATGGCGCAGATCGCATTAGCGTATCAGGAATATTAATGAGGAAGTCATGACGGGAAGGGAAAACGGAAGATCGGTACTCTCAAATATGCCCGGCGGCGCTTCGCTTGCTCGGGCCTACGTAAAACTGCGATGGCAGTCCATGTAGGCCGGGTAAGGCGAAGCCGCCACCCGGCTTTAACGCATCAGAAACGCCAGGTCAGGCCGGTCATCAGCGCGAAGCTGTCGTCGCGGTCGATCATCGGGCTGTTCTTCACGTCGTCAGGCAATACGGTGTAGACCGCGCTGGCGTTGAGATACAGCTTCTGGGTTAACTGATATTTGGCCGCCAGGCCAACGTATGGCGTCCAGCTGTCACCGGCGGTGTATTCATCCAGACCTGAGCGGCGAGACTCGCTGCCGGATACGCCGTAGTAGTAGTCGTTATAGCTTTCGTCGCTATAGAAAATACCGACAGAGGGCGTCAGGGTCAGGCGTTCCATCCTGATTGGACGGAAGTAAGAAACCTCGCCGATCATACCGCCGCTTTCATCCGTGGCATCACCAGAGACCGCCACTTTCAGAGAACCCCAGCTTTCGTGGCGGTAGTACGCGCCGCCGAGGAAGGCAGAGGCTTTACGCTCATCAAGCTGTTTCATCTGATGGTCGTCGTTGTCATCTGGATCGAAATGCAGCGGCATCCACGATGCGGTCAGGCTGAGTTCATTTTTTGCGTCTTTCCACAGGATCCATCCGCCCGTGGTCTGGCGAACATAAAAGTTGTCGCCTTCGTAACTAATTAACGGTACTGCGGTCGTATTTTCGTTATAGCCTTTGTAAGGAGACTCATTAAATACAGCCCCCGCTCCTAGTGAAAAGTCACCGGCCATTGCTGAGGATGTTGCAAATAACGTGGCCGCGATGAGTAAATTGTATTTAATAGTCATTACATGTAATCCATTAAAATGCCAAACAAGCGAGGCGCATAATAATGGTTACAAATTTGCCAATGCAACGCTGTGGTTTATATAATATTATATATAAAATCATATAGATGGGTGTGCAGGATGAGTAATTTACAGCTGAAGCCACGCGAATTAAAAATCATATCCGTCATCGCCGCAACTCGCAGCATTGGTGATGCCGCCGCCCTGCTGGGCATGGCGCAGGCCAACGTTAGCAAATATCTGTCTGATTTTGAAACACGGGTTGGACTCAAGGTTTTTGAACGCACCACGCGTCAACTGGCGCTTACTCAGTTCGGTGAAGCGTTACTTCCCTATGTTAACGCCACGCTGGATAAAAATACTCAACTTGTTAATTTCATTGCGGATTACAAGCATGAAAAACGCGGAAAAGTCACGATTTACGCCCCTACGGGTATCGTGACCTATCTCGCGCGTCACGTGATCCATCAGATAGAAGATATCGGTGACATCCGCATCTCCCTGAAAACCTACAACCTCGACCGGAATGAATTTTCAGAAGGCGTTTTCTTCCCGGATGACTGCGATATTTTAATTACCTATGCGCAGCCGAAAGACGAAAGTCTGGTTGCCAGCGTGTTAACAAAATATTCCGTTACAGCATTTGCAACCGTTGATTATTTAAATAAGCATCCCTTAAAGGGACCTGAAGATTTAATTAATCATTCCTGTATTCTCATTGACTCCATGCTGGTCGATGATGCAAATATCTGGCGTTTCCGCGTGCACGGCAGTGATAGCGTGCATGACTACCGGGTGACCGGTAATTATATTTGCGACAATACGCAGACGGCCCTGGAGCTGGCAAGAAATAATCTTGGGATTGTTTTTGCGCCAAAAGAGAGTCTGAAAAAAGAATTAACGCAAGGGATGCTGGTTCCCTGCTTCCCGCATCAGGAAGAGTGGTGGCTCGATCTGACGGCCATCTTCCGCAAACGCGAATACCAGCCCTGGCGCGTGCAATACGTTCTGGATGGCGTTCTGAACTGCCTGCGCCAGCAAATTGCTCAGGCCGCCCATGGACGGCCTGAGCTGGGCGATTAGAACAGCCCCAGCGGTTTATCGGAGTAGCTGACCAGCAAACATTTCGTTTGCTGATAATGCTCCAGCATCATCTTGTGGGTTTCACGCCCGATACCCGATTGCTTATAACCACCAAATGCAGCGTGGGCTGGATAGGCGTGGTAGCAGTTGGTCCAGACGCGCCCGGCCTGAATACCTCTGCCCATTTTATAGGCCAGATTACCGTTGCGGCTCCAGACGCCCGCTCCCAGCCCATACGGCGTGTCGTTGGCAATCTCCAGCGCCTCCTCCATCGTTTTGAAGGTGGTCACGGCCAGTACCGGTCCGAAAATTTCCTCCTGGAAGACGCGCATGTTGTTCTGACCGAACAGGATCGTTGGCTCCAGGTAATACCCTTCCTGCAGATCCCCACCGAGCACCTTACGGCGACCGCCGGTCAGAATATCCGCCCCCTCTTTCTTGCCGATATCGATGTAGTTGAGGATCGTTTCCAGCTGTCCATGCGAGACCTGCGCCCCCATCTGCGTCACGTTATCGAGCGGGTTACCGCTGCGGATAGACTCTACGCGGCGAATGGCCCGCTCCATAAAGCGCTCATAGATGGACTCCTGCACCAGCGCGCGGCTTGGGCAGGTGCAGACTTCGCCCTGGTTAAACGCAAACAGCGCAAACCCTTCCAGGGCTTTATCAAAGAAGGCATCCTCTTCCTCCATCACGTCCGCGAAGAAGATGTTCGGGGATTTCCCGCCCAGCTCCAGGGTCACCGGAATGATGTTCTGCGTGGCGTACTGCATAATCTGCTGGCCCACTTCCGTCGACCCGGTAAACGCCACTTTAGCGATCCGTTTCGAGGTAGCCAGATATTCCCCTATCTCACCGCCCGCACCGTTGACCACGTTAATCACGCCCGGCGGCAGAAGGTCGCCAACGATTTCCATCAGCAGCAGGACCGAGAGCGGGGTCAGACGCGCCGGTTTCAGCACAATGCAGTTGCCGGCCGCCAGCGCGGGCGCCATTTTCCAGCTCGCCATCAGCAGCGGGAAGTTCCACGGAATGATTTGCCCGACGACGCCCAGCGGTTCGTGGAAATGATACGCCACGGTGTCGCTGTCTACCTCGCTTATTCCGCCCTCCTGAGCGCGAATGCAGGAGGCAAAATAGCGGAAGTGGTCGATGGCCAGCGGCACGTCTGCCGCCATCGTTTCCCGGATCGGCTTGCCGTTATCCCAGGTTTCCGCCGTCGCCAGCAGCTCCAGATTCTGCTCCATCCGGTCAGCGATTTTGAACAAAATAGCCGCGCGGTCCTGAACTGAGGTATGGCCCCATTTATCTTTCGCTTTGTGCGCCGCATCCAGCGCCAGATCGATATCGCGCTTGCCGGAGCTGGCTATTTCGCACAGCGGCTGGCCGGTTACGGGGGTCAGGTTGGAATAGTATTCGCCGTCGACGGGAGCTACCCAGTCGCCGCCAATAAAGTTGTCATAACGAGGCTTCAGCTTGAGGGGAAAACCATACTCGCCGGGCTGGATACGCGATGAGGGAGGATTGTTTGTCATGACCGTCTCCTTGCTGTTGGTGTACAACAAGGGTAGTTCCGGCTGGCGTTTTTCTCGCCAGTGGGTGACGGGTTTACGAGCCGTATCACGGATTACCGTACTTTACGTTTCGTTTCTGCCACTGAGCCATACTTAACAAGTCAAGAGCTCATAAGGAAGGATGCGATGCAGCTATTTATCGGTTTTGACGTAGGCGGAACCCATATCAAGCACGGCGTGATTGATGAAAATGGCAAGGAGCTGACGACAGACGAGTACGATACCCCTGAGGATAAAAACACCTTCAAAAAGAAGTGGAAAGCGGTAGTTGAAGCGTATCAGGACGAATACGATATCGTCGGTATCGGCGTGAGCTTTCCCGGCCATATTAACCACCATAGCGGCGAAGCGGCTAAAGCGGGCGCGCTCGACTATCTCGACAGCGAAAACCTGTGCGAACTCTTCGCCGATCTGACCGATCTTCCCGTCACCGTGGAAAATGACGCCAACTGTGCGGCGCTGGGCGAGCGCTGGCAGGGCGCGGGTAAGGATTACGAGCATTTCGTCTGTATCACCATCGGCACGGGCATCGGTGGCGGGATTGTGATGGAAGGCGATCTCTATCGCGGGTCGCATTACCGCGCCGGCGAATTTGGCGTGCTGCCCGTGGGGGACCAGGGCGAACCGATGCACGAGGTTGCGTCTGCCAGCGGCCTGATGAAAGCTTGCCGCCGCGCGCTGGCCGTTTCAGAAGAAGAAATGCCCGACGGCAAGGAGCTGTTTAAACGTATGGAGAGCGACGTGCATCTGCGCGAAGCTATTGAAGCCTGGGCGCATTTTCTCTCGCGCGGCGTTTATAGCGTGATCTCGATGTTCGATCCACAGGCAGTGCTGATTGGCGGAGGGGTAAGCGAGCAGGAGAAAATCTATCTCCTGCTCGATAAGTACCTGGAGCGATTCGAGGAATGGGAAGCACTCAAAGTGCCCATTCTGCCCTGCGAGCTGGGTAACCAGGCAGGAAGACTGGGCGCGGTATGGCTGGCAAAGCAAAAACTCTCCCGCCACACGTAGCGCTCAGGGAAATAGCTGCGCGTCACGAAGCAGATGGTCATTACCCCGACGGCGGGTAAAGCCGATACGGTTGAAATATTCCAGGATCTGTATCGCCAGCTTGCGGCCCACGTTCAGCCGATCGCGGAAATCGGCTGCGCAGGTAGAGCCCCGCTCCTGATCCAGCTCGCGGATCAGGTTCGCAAACGCCACAATCCGATCGTTACGGTAATAACGATCTTTCACGATCGCGACTATCAGCCCCTGCTGCGCCGCATGGCGCAATACCTGACGCATTACCTGCTCGTCGGTATTCGTTTCGCGGGCCAGATCGCGAACCCACCACGGCTCATCGCCAAACAGCGAGGCCACTTTTTGCCATACCGCTTCTTGCTCTGCGGTAAACCCGGCCTTGTGATCCGGCAGATGCAGCCAGCCGTGATGGCTTTTGATCGCCCCGCTTTCGCGCATGTTTTCAATCAGCAGCAGCACCAGCGCATCGTCTTCCATCGGCAGCGCCATGCGCCGCAGACGCTCACGGCCCGGGCCAGGCTCATCCTGATGCTGTTCATGGTACGTTGCGAGCGTGCTCAGTATCTTACGCTGCCAGTTCGCAGCAACCGGGGCGTTTAGCAGACTGTTTCCAGCCTGAATAAAGCCCGGCTGCTGGACCAGCAGGCGTAACCCTTCCTCGCTCAGCTGGCGTGCCCATGCAAAATCACGCAGGCTCACCGCACCGCGCTCAAGATGCACCCGCAGCGCGGCGTTATCATCGCTGGCCTGCGCCAGAGCAGCCAGCCACTGCAAATACTCAGGTTTACGCTTGCCGCGTCGCGGTGGATTCAGCGCGACCACCCGTGCCCCGGCAAGCGTTTCCCGCGCGGAAATATCACGCAGAACCAGACGATCGTTGTCTGCAAGCCAGAGCGGTGAATCGAATACCAGTTCGGCAAGGTCGTTTTCCAGCAGCGACACGCGTCCGGTGATATGGCTGGCCGCGTGGTGAATATGCAGCGGCTGCCATTGGGTCAGGGGCACGTTTGTCTGCAGGCAAACAATGACGCGTTCAGACGGCTCAGGTGGGGCATCGGCCAGCAGCCAGTCGCCGCGGTTAAGCTGCTCTTTTTCCGCATCCCCGGCAATGTTCAGCGCGATCCTCTGCCCGGCATGAGCACGCTCCGCGGGCTGGTTTTGCGCATGTAAGCCGCGCACGCGCATCGGCTTGTTAACGCCCGTCAGCCAGAGCGTATCACCTACGTTCACTTCACCGCTCAGCGCCGTACCGGTCACCACCAGCCCCGCGCCTTTGACGGTAAACGCCCGGTCAATTGCCAGACGGAAGCGGTGATGGCTGGCGTGGTCACGCGACGAAAGCTGCCGTAAGTGGTGGCGAAGTTCATCGATACCGCGCCCTTCTGTCGCCACGGTGACAAAAAGCGGAGCATCGGCAAAACCATACTCCTGCAAGGTCGACTGTACCGTTTCGCGCACTTCGCTGACGCGTGCGTCATCCACGCGATCGGCTTTGGTCAGCGCCACGGTCAGCTGCGGGTTGCCAGTCAGCTGCAGGATCGCCAGGTGCTCACGGGTTTGCGCCATGACGCCATCATCACAGGCCACCACCAGCAGGGCATGATCGATGCCCCCCACGCCCGCCAGCATGTTGGACAGAAACTTTTCATGCCCCGGAACATCAATAAAACCCAGAACGCGACCGTCAGGCTGGGGCCAGTAGGCATAGCCCAGATCGATGGTCATGCCGCGCTTTTTCTCTTCCGGCAGGCGGTCGGCGTTTATGCCGGTAATCGCCTGAAGTAGCGTGGTTTTTCCGTGGTCGACGTGACCGGCGGTGGCAATAATCATTTCAACAACATCTCCAGAAATCGCTCTTCATCTTCAAGGCAGCGCAGATCCAGCCACATTCGGCCATCGTAAATCCGCCCGATAACCGGCGCGGGCAGGCCACGCCAGCGCGACGACAGGGCTTCAAGGTGGCTGCCGCGCCCGTCACGCGGGGTGAACGTGAGCGCTTCACTCGGCAGCCTGTCCACCGGCAGCGAACCGCTGCCAATCTGCGACTGGCAGGGTTCAATGCGAACGTCAAAATCGGGGTAGCACGGGGCAATGCGCGGCAGCAGTAATTCGGCCTGGGCGCGAATCGAAGCGGCATCGCGGGTTAACAGACGCAGCGTGGGCAGGCGGTCGGCCAGTTTCTCCGGATGGAGATAGAGCCGCAGCGTCGCCTCCAGCGCGGCAAGCGTCATTTTATCGGCTCGCAGGGCGCGCTTGAGCGGATGCTGCTGGAGCTGCGCAATCAGCTCGCGCTTGCCGACGATAATCCCGGCCTGCGGCCCGCCAAGCAGCTTGTCACCGGAAAAGCTGACCAGGCTGACGCCTGCGGCAATCATCTCTTGCGGCATCGGCTCTTTGGGCAGCCCATAAAGGCTCAGATCCACCAGCGAGCCGCTGCCGAGATCGGCAATCACCGGAATATTCAGTTCGCGTCCAATCGCCGCCAGCTCGCCCTCTTCAACCGTTTTGGTGAAGCCTTCTATATGGTAATTGCTGGTGTGAACCTTCATCAGCAGGGCGGTATTTTCATTCACCGCCGCGCGATAATCTTTCGCATGGGTGCGGTTGGTAGTGCCCACCTCATGCAGCGTGCAGCCCGCCTGGCGCATCACGTCCGGAATACGAAACGCCCCGCCAATCTCCACCAGCTCGCCGCGGGAAACCACCACCTCTTTGCCGCTGGCGGTGGCCGCCAGCATCAGCAGCACCGCTGCGGCGTTGTTATTCACAATGCAGGCATCTTCCGCGCCGGTCAGCTGGCACAGCAGGTCCGCCAGCGCCCGGTCACGATGCCCGCGTCCGGCGCCGTCCAGATCGTACTCCAGCGTCACGGGCGCCCGCATGGCCTGAACAACCGCCGCGATAGCCTCTTCCGCCTGCTGCGCGCGTCCCAGGTTGGTATGCAGGACGGTACCGGTCAGGTTAATCACCGGGCGTAACGCGCTTTGCGCTTTCTCATCCAGCCGGTGCTCAACTTCCTGCTCCCACGCCGCGCACCATTCGGGCAAGGCGTTTTCTGACTGAATAGCGCATCGGGCTTCGTCCTGAAGCAGGCGTAACATCTCCACCGTCGCGGTATGGCCAAAACGCTCAACGGCAGCATGAATGCGGGGCTCGCGAAGGAGACGGTCGGTAGCGGGGATCTGGCTGTACAGCGAATGATGAGTAGTCATGAAGGCGCCTGGCGAGTAAATATCTTCCCCCCTCCCGACGGGAGAGGGAGTTAACATGTGGAGGGATTGTACAACCTCCGACGCCGAAGTGTTATAACCCGCGTCAAGCCTTTGGCGGTTCGGTACGGGCAAAGCTCTCGCGGCTAAAAAGCGTGTCTGCAAGTTTCACCAGCAGCGGACGGTCGACGCACCAGCCAGGGGAAACCCGGCGGAAGTTGAGATAGCCGATGGCGCAGGCGATAGCGATGGTTGCCAGGTTCAGGCTGTCGGTTTGAATCTTTCCTTCCCGGATAAGCTGTTCGCACCTGTCCAGGCTGCGGCTGATTTTTTCCCGCTGGCGTAACAGTTCCGTTTCCGACTGCTGGGCGACGGGCCTTGCCTGTTCACGCACGGAGGTTAACGCCGCATCCATAATGCCATCGGCCAGGGCTTCAATTTGCTTCACTGCCAGCGCCGCTTTTGGGTCAGCCGGCAGCATTGCCGGGGCAACGCCCAGCAGCTCGATATACTCCGCAATAATCGGGGAATCGAACCAGTATTCGCCCTCGTCCGTCACCAGCGCCGGGACTTTCCCCAGCGGGTTGTACTGCGCGACGCCGTTTTCAGCGTTGTAGGGCTGTTCATTGATGAATTCAAATTCAATCCCTTTCTCCAGCAGGAGAATCGAGATCTTTCGCACGAAGGGACTGGTGTAGCTACCGATGAGTTTCATTGCCTGATCCTTGATGCCGGAAAAAAGTCAGTATGGATCAAGCGATGAAAAAAGGGCAGGTTTGCGTGTCGCATTCCTGCCCCGGAAGGATTAGTGATCGAGATAGAGGTAGTGCATCCAGCTGGTCATGCGCAGCAATACTTTACGCATCACCGAGACGTGGGCGAAATGGTCCGAGTAGACCGCCACCTGGGCATAGATACCTTCTGGCAGGGCATCGACATCGGCGTTAGGCTCCAGCTCAATTAACGCCTGTACGCCATCCGTACCCGGCACGACTGTCAGTGCCTGCAGCGCACCCTGTGCCTGATAAGACCCGCCTGGCACTACTGGCAGAACGCTGGTGAGCTTACCGGTAAACACCTGACCCGGGAGTGCGTTAAACACCACTTCCGCTTCATCGCCCGGCTTCAGACGCAGCAGCGAGTTCTGACGGAACTGGGCCACGATCTGACGCTTCTGTTCAGGAATAAAGACCATCACCGGACGCAGCGGCAGCGCGGCGGCGTACGTCCCCGGACGGATCAGCACCTGGGTGATGTAACCATCGCTTGGCGCACGGACCACGGTCTGATCCAGGTTGTATTTGGCTTCGGCAAGCTGCGCGCGTAAGGAGGCAATCTGCGACTGCTCGCCGTTCACCATGCTGTCCAGCTGGCTTTGAATTTGCGTCTGTTCAGCAACGGAGCCTTTCACCAGCGCATCCTGCGCCAGATAGTTCTGCCGCGCGTTGTCGATATCGCTTTCAGAGAACGGATTCACCTTCGCCTGGCTGCCTTTCAGGTAGCGCTGATAATCTTTATACAGGCGGTCACGCTCTGCGGAAACGCGCGTCGTATTGGCGACGGCTTCCGCCAGCTGCGCTTTAAGATTGTCGATATTATGCGTCGCGGTCACCAGGTCGGCCTGGAGTCTGTCGACGCGCGCCTGATAGCGGCCCGGATCCAGTTTAAATAACACTTCGCCTTTTTTAATGAGCTGGTTATTTTTATCGGTCACTTCACTAACCACCCCGGTAACCTGCGGCGTAATCGGAATAGAAATAACCGCTTTTTGCGCCGTAAAGGTGTATGGATGGTTATAGTTCATTAACAGAATAAGTCCGGCAACAATAAACACCCCGCCTAATGTTGCGGTGGCAAGCGTCCACTGGTTTACCGGAATGCGGAATATTTTAAAGATGGCCCAGGCAAATGCCACGTAGGTCAAAATAATCAACAGATCCATGATTAGCGCTCCAGCGTGTTCTTATCAGCAGCAGGCTTTACCGCGGCCAGCTTTTGTTCTAATTCGGCCACACGTTTGGCCAGCGCATCCATGCCCGGAACCTCATCAGGCTTGGTGATGTGGTTTTGCATCCCCCAGCCGCGATCTTCACGGTACAGCGTGGCCCATATCCACAGGAACGGCCAGATGGCATGGAGCGTAAACAGGCTAATCCAACCTGCCGTATGAATCGCATCGGCATGCGGATGGTTACGCTTTTTGGCCATATTATAAGGAATGTCATGGATGGCGATGATTCCATAAAAGAGAACCAGAAATACAAAAATCAATACGCCCAGCGCAAAATAGTTGAGAAACATATTCTCCTCACTTAAACAACGTCAACTCATTGAATTAATAAAACAGTACGCAACCTAATTAATTTATTTTGAAATACATAAGGTATGCTGGTTATTTCAGAGCCGAGGAGTATCGGTTTTTATAATATCTCCGTGCAAGTTTATAAGCGTGTCAAAATATATCCTGAATAATAATATACTTAACCTTACAATATGAGCGTAATCCACGTTTTAACTTTTCGCCATACCACACATCAAAAGTGGTTTTTTAGCTTAACGTGTCGCGCTATGCCATCCTGACGCCGAATCGCTAAACAGAGTTTGCCGCCGATCACAGCCGGAGAAATCTGCATAAAAATATTTTGTGAAATCAGTCACAATCCAGAAACAAACACACAAAACCAAAGCGTGACAACCATCACAAAAAAGGATGGTTTTTGCCGTATTTCTCGCCATTGTATTTTTTTTGCCCACCTTTTTTGTGACCAGGATCACCTCATTGACATCCACACCCCCTATCTTTACGTGACATGCGTCACACAAATTTTCGCTGTCTGGACAGTTGAACGATTCAGTGCCAGATTTCACAGCATCAGAACAGGGCCCGGCTACCTCTGCCGCCTCATTAACAATAAACCTCGGGCCGCAAGCCTAAGCGTAAACAGAAGAAGGGGTGTTTTATGTCATCCGATTTCAAGATCAAAGTTCAAAGCTTTGGTCGTTTCCTCAGCAACATGGTGATGCCAAATATCGGCGCGTTTATCGCGTGGGGTATCATCACTGCATTGTTCATTCCGACAGGGTGGTTGCCTAACGAAACGCTGGCGAAACTTGTTGGCCCAATGATTACCTATCTCCTGCCGCTGCTCATCGGTTTCACCGGTGGTCGTCTGGTGGGCGGTGACCGTGGTGGCGTAGTGGGCGCTATCACGACCATGGGTGTTATCGTCGGTGCGGATATGCCGATGTTCCTCGGAGCAATGATTGCCGGTCCTCTGGGCGGCTGGGCGATTAAGAAATTCGACGTCTGGGTTGATGGTAAGATCAAATCCGGCTTCGAAATGCTGGTGAACAACTTCTCTGCGGGCATCATCGGGATGATCCTCGCGATTCTGGCGTTCCTCGGCATTGGCCCTGCGGTTGAAGTGCTGTCCAAAATTCTGGCGGCAGGCGTTAACTTCATGGTTGCGCACGACATGCTGCCGCTGGCGTCTATCTTCGTAGAACCGGCGAAAATCCTGTTCCTCAACAACGCTATCAACCACGGCATCTTCTCGCCGCTGGGTATTCAGCAGTCTCACGATCTCGGCAAGTCTATCTTCTTCCTGATTGAAGCCAACCCGGGTCCGGGTATGGGCGTACTGCTGGCGTACATGTTCTTTGGTCGCGGCAGCGCTAAGCAGTCTGCTGGCGGTGCGGCAATCATCCACTTCCTGGGCGGTATCCACGAAATTTACTTCCCGTACGTGCTGATGAACCCACGTCTGATCCTGGCCGTTATCCTTGGCGGTATGACCGGCGTGTTCACCCTGAGCGTGCTGGGCGGCGGTCTGGTGTCTCCAGCCTCTCCGGGTTCTATCCTGGCGGTGCTGGCGATGACGCCAAAAGGGGCGTACTTCGCGAACATCGCGGCCATCTGTGCGGCAATGGCGGTCTCATTCGTGGTCTCTTCTATCCTGCTGAAAACCAGCAAAGTGAAAGAAGACGACGATATTGAAGCGGCGACCCGTCGTATGCACGACATGAAAGCCGAATCCAAAGGCGCGACCCCGCTGGCGGCTGGTGATGTCTCTAACGACCTGAGCCACGTGCGTAAAATCATCGTTGCCTGTGACGCCGGTATGGGTTCCAGCGCAATGGGTGCAGGCGTGCTGCGTAAGAAAGTGCAGGATGCGGGCCTGACCAACATCTCCGTCACCAACAGCGCCATTAACAGCCTGCCGCCGGACGTTGACCTGGTCATCACGCACCGCGACCTGACTGAACGCGCCATGCGCCAGGTACCGCAGGCACAGCACATTTCGCTGACTAACTTCCTCGACAGCGGCCTGTACACCAGCCTGACCGAACGTCTGGTTGCGGCGCAGCGTCACGAAGACAACGAAGTGAAAGTGCGCTCAAGCCTGCAGGACAGCTTTGACGAGAGCAACGCCCACCTGTTCAAACTGGGTGCGGAAAACATCTTCCTCGGTCGCACAGCGGCAACCAAAGAAGAAGCGATTCGCTTTGCCGGCGAGCAGCTGGTGAAAGGAGGCTACGTTCAGCCTGAATATGTTGACGCGATGCTGGAACGCGAAAAACTGACGCCAACCTACCTGGGCGAATCCATCGCGGTGCCGCACGGTACGGTTGAAGCGAAAGATCGCGTCCTGAAAACCGGCGTCGTATTCTGTCAGTATCCGCAGGGCGTGCGCTTCGGTGAAGAAGAAGACGACATCGCCCGTCTGGTGATTGGTATCGCCGCTCGCAACAACGAGCACATTCAGGTGATTACCAGCCTGACCAACGCGCTGGACGATGAGTCTGTCATTGCGCGTCTGGCGAGCACTACCAGCGTGGAAGAAGTCCTGGCACTTCTTAACAAATAAGTCCTCTTCCCTCTCCCCTCTGGGGAGAGGGCTAGGGTGAGGGGAAACGTTCCTCACCCCAGCCCTCTCGGGTAAAAACATTGATGAAGGTTAAATCTATGAAAGCATTACATTTTGGCGCAGGTAACATCGGTCGTGGTTTTATCGGTAAACTGCTGGCAGACGCGGGCATTACGCTGACATTCGCCGATGTGAATCAGGTGGTCCTGGATGCCCTGAATGCGCGTCATAGCTATCAGGTCCATGTAGTCGGTGAAAACGAGCAGGTTGAGACGGTATCCGGCGTCAACGCGGTCAGCAGCATCGGGGAAGACGTTATCGACCTGATCGCCAGCGTCGATCTGGTCACCACGGCCGTGGGTCCGGTCGTTCTTGAGCGTATCGCCCCTGCGGTTGCGAAAGGCCTGGCAAAACGTAAAGCGCAGGGCATCGACACCCCGCTGAACATCATCGCCTGTGAAAACATGGTGCGCGGCACCACGCAGCTGAAAGGCCACGTGCTCAACGCTGTAGCAGATGAAGACAAAGCCTGGGTTGAAGCGCACGTCGGGTTTGTGGATTCCGCCGTGGACCGCATCGTTCCGCCGTCTGAATCCGCCACCAACGACCCGTTGGAAGTGACTGTGGAAACCTTCAGCGAGTGGATCGTTGATAAAACCCAGTTTAAAGGCGCCCTGCCGACCATTCCGGGAATGGAATTAACCGATAACCTGATGGCATTTGTCGAACGCAAACTCTTCACGCTGAACACCGGGCATGCTATAACCGCGTACCTCGGAAAATTGGCCGGTCATCAGACCATTCGTGATGCGATCCTCGATGAGAAGATCCGCGCGGTGGTAAAAGGGGCAATGGAAGAGAGCGGCGCGGTGCTGATCAAACGCTACGGTTTTGATGCTGATAAACACGCAGCATACATCCAGAAAATCCTCGGTCGCTTTGAAAATCCGTATCTGAAAGATGACGTTGAACGCGTGGGCCGTCAGCCTCTGCGCAAACTGAGCGCGGGCGACCGTCTGATTAAGCCGCTGCTGGGCACGCTGGAATACGGCCTGCCGCACGCCAACCTGGTGAAAGGGATTGCCGCCGCGATGCACTACCGCAGCGAGCAGGACCCACAGGCGCAGGAACTGGCTCAGCTGATTGATGACAAAGGCGCGCAGGCTGCGCTGGCGCAGATTTCCGGTCTGGACGCCAACAGCGACGTGGTTGTGGAGGCGGTTAACGCATACAACGCAACCAAATGATGCACAGTGCGGCGCAGGTTAACCTGCGCCCAAATAATAGATTGTCAGATATGCAGGCAATAATGGAACAAACCCAGGCCTTTGAAAATCGTGTGCTTGAGCGTCTGAATGCTGGCAAAACCGTACGAAGCTTCCTGATTGCCGCCGTCGAGCTGTTAACCGAGGCGGTGAATATCCTGGTGCTTCAGGTGTTTCGCAAAGACGACTACGCGGTAAAGTATGCTGTAGAACCGTTACTGGACGGAGACGGACCGCTGGGCGATCTATCCGTGCGTCTGAAGCTGATTTATGGTCTTGGCGTGCTCAACCGACAAGAGTATGAAGATGCGGAGCTGTTAATGGCGCTGCGCGAAGAACTCAATCATGACGGTAACGAGTACACCTTTACCGATGATGAGATCCTGGGGCCCTTCGGCGAGCTGCACTGCGTCACCGCGCTGCCCCCTGCTCCCCATTTTGATAACAGCGACCCTGAGCTCTACGCGATGCAAAAGCTGCGTTATCAACAGGTTGTCCGTTCCACGATGGTTCTCTCCCTGACTGAGCTGATTTCCCGAATCAGCTTAAAAAAAGCGTTTCAGAAGTAAGCCTGCTCACATTGGTGTATCCTTCCCTGTAAATTCCCCGTTTTCAGAGTTATTTGTCATGAAAGAAGTCGAAAAGAACGAAATTAAACGCCTGAGCGACCGCCTGGATCTGATCCGCCATCAGATGGCTGGCCTGTCACTGGTCGATTCCGCCGAGAAGTACGCCGAGCTGGAAAAAGAAGCCGCCACGCTGGAAAAAGAAATCGAGCGCCTGCGCGAAGTGAAAGGCCAGAAGCTGAGCAAAGAAGCGCAGAAGCTGATGAACATGCCGCACCGCCGCGCGATCACCAAAAAAGAACAGGCCGACATGGGCAAGCTGAAGAAAAGCGTCCGCGGTCTGGTGGTGGTACACCCGATGACCGAGCTTGGCCGCGAAATGGGCCTGAAAGAGATGACGGGTTTTTGTAAGACCGCGTTCTGATACTTCCCCCTCACCCTAACCCTCTCCCAAAAGGGGCGAGGGGACTGTACGGTGCGGTTTTCTCCCTCTCCCCATGGGAGAGGGACGGGGTGAGGGCATCAGGCCCCACCCCGCTTCAAATTGGCCCAACCAATCCCCCTTTTCTTTCTTCCCCGGTTCACAATTCCATTATTTCCGCTCACAAACTCATTGCTTGACCATAACATTTGGTTAACCATTCATTGTCATTAACCCTACAACACAACATTGGCAGGACCACTTTTACACAACCTGTGACGCAGAGTTGAGCGGAGACTCACCCGCAGCGCAGGCTGTCTGGTCCCCAGGAGACCTGCATGAGCCTCTGGCAACAAAACTACGACCCAGCCGGTAATATCTGGCTGTCGAGCCTGATCGCATCGCTTCCGATCCTGTTCTTCTTCTTTGCGCTGATTAAGCTCAAGCTGAAGGGCTACCTCGCCGCGACGTATACCGTTGCTATCGCCCTGATGGTAGCGCTGTTCTTCTATAAAATGCCGGTCGATCGCGCGCTGGCCTCCGTCGTCTACGGTTTCTTCTACGGCCTGTGGCCGATTGCGTGGATCATCATCGCGGCGGTGTTTGTCTATAAAATCTCGGTGAAAACCGGGCAGTTCGACATAATCCGTTCGTCGATTCTTTCCATCACGCCGGACCAGCGCCTGCAGATGCTGATTGTCGGCTTCTCCTTCGGGGCGTTTCTGGAAGGCGCGGCAGGCTTTGGCGCACCGGTGGCGATCACAGCCGCGCTGCTGGTGGGTCTGGGCTTTAACCCGCTCTATGCCGCGGGCCTGTGCCTGATTGTGAACACCGCGCCGGTTGCGTTTGGCGCGATGGGCATTCCGATTCTGGTGGCCGGACAGGTCACCGGGCTGGACAGCTTCGAGATCGGCCAGATGGTTGGCCGCCAGCTGCCCTTCCTGACCATTATCGTCCTGTTCTGGATCATGGCGATTATGGACGGCTGGCGCGGCGTGAAGGAGACCTGGCCTGCGGTGATGGTGGCGGGCGGTTCGTTCGCTATCGCTCAATACCTCAGCTCGAACTTCCTCGGCCCGGAGCTGCCGGACATCATCTCTTCGCTGGTGTCGCTGGTCTGTCTGACGCTGTTCCTTAAACGCTGGCAGCCGGTGCGTATTTTCCGCTTCGCCGACATGGGCGCTTCGCAGGTTGATCAAACCCTGGCACGTACGGGCTATACGGCAGGACAGGTGATCCGCGCCTGGTCGCCGTTCCTGTTCCTGACCGCAACGGTCACCCTGTGGAGCATCCCGCCGTTTAAAGCCCTGTTTGCCCCGGGCGGGGCGCTGTACGACATGGTGATTAACATCTCCGTACCGTTCCTCGACAAGATGGTCGCCCGTATGCCGCCGGTGGTGCACGCTGCCACGCCGTATGCCGCGGTCTATAAATTCGACTGGTTCTCCGCCACCGGTACCGCCATCCTGTTTGCCGCTATTCTTTCCGTAGTATGGCTGCGCATGAAGCCTGCGGCCGCGGTGCAGACCTTTGCCGCGACCGTTAAAGAGCTGATGCTGCCGATTTACTCCATCGGCATGGTGCTGGCGTTCGCGTTTATCTCGAACTACTCCGGCCTGTCATCGACGCTGGCGCTGGCGCTGGCCCATACCAGCCACGCCTTCACCTTCTTCTCGCCGTTCCTCGGCTGGCTGGGGGTGTTCCTGACCGGTTCCGATACCTCGTCTAACGCCCTGTTCGCCGCGCTGCAGGCAACGGCAGCCCAGCAGATTGGCGTGTCGGACGTCCTGCTGGTGGCCGCGAATACCACCGGCGGCGTGACCGGAAAAATGATCTCTCCACAATCCATCGCCATTGCCTGTGCGGCGGTGGGACTGGTCGGTAAAGAGTCGGATCTGTTCCGCTTTACCGTGAAACACAGCCTGATATTCACCTGCATGGTGGGGGTAATCACCACCCTGCAGGCCTATGTCTTAACCTGGATGATCCCATGATAGTAATGCCCAGACGCCTGTCCGACGAGATTGCCTCTCGCGTGCGGGCGCTGATTGAAGAACAACAGCTGGAAGCGGGCATGAAGTTGCCCGCCGAACGCCAGCTCGCCGCCCAGCTTGGCGTGTCGCGCAATTCTCTGCGTGAGGCGCTGGCGACGCTGGTTAGCGAAGGGGTGCTGGTGAGCCGTCGCGGCGGCGGCACCTTTGTACGCTGGCAGCATGACGACTGGTCCGAGCAAAACATCGTGCAGCCGCTGAAGACGCTGATGGAGAACGACCCGGACTACAGCTTCGACATCCTTGAAGCGCGTCACGCTATCGAAACCAGTACCGCCTGGCACGCGGCCATGCGGGCAACCGACGCCGACAAAGAGAAACTCATCGCCTGCTTTGAGGCCACGCAGAGCAGCGACCCGGATATCGCCTCCCAGGCGGACGTCCGTTTTCACCTGGCGATTGCCGAGGCGTCGCACAACGTGGTGCTGCTTCAGACCATGCGAGGGTTCTTCGACCTGCTGCAATCCTCCGTGAAGCAGAGCCGCCAGCGCATGTATCTGGTTCCGCCAGTGTTTGCCCGGCTAACCGAACAGCACGAGGCGGTGCTCAACGCCATTCTGGCCGGTGATGCCGAGGCCGCGCGCAAAGCGATGATGGCGCATCTCGGCTTCGTGCACACCACCATTAAACGATTCGATGAAGACCAGGCCCGACAGGCGCGTATTACCCGTCTGCCTGGCGACAGTGATATTTCCAGGGAGAACAAAGCATGATTATTTCAGCAGCCAGTGACTATCGCGCCGCGGCGCAGCGCATTTTGCCCCCGTTCCTGTTCCACTATATCGACGGCGGGGCGTATGCCGAATACACCCTGCGCCGCAACGTGGAAGATCTGTCGGAGGTGGCTCTGCGCCAGCGCGTGCTGAAGAATATGTCTGACCTGAGCCTTGAGACAAAGCTGTTCAACGAAACGCTCTCCATGCCGGTGGCGCTCGCGCCTGTAGGCCTGTGCGGCATGTATGCCCGCCGTGGCGAAGTGCAGGCGGCCGCGGCGGCGGATGCCAAAGGCATTCCGTTTACCCTCTCCACCGTGTCCGTCTGCCCGATTGAAGAGGTCGCCCCGACCATCAAGCGCCCGATGTGGTTCCAGCTGTACGTCCTGCGCGATCGCGGCTTTATGCGCAACGCGCTCGAGCGCGCCAAAGCGGCGGGCTGCACCACGCTGGTCTTTACCGTCGATATGCCGACCCCCGGGGCGCGCTATCGTGATGCCCACTCCGGCATGAGCGGCCCGAATGCTGCGTTACGCCGCTACTGGCAGGCCATGACCCATCCGCAGTGGGCGTGGGATGTCGGCCTGAACGGTCGTCCGCACGATCTCGGGAATATCTCGGCATACCTCGGTAAACCGACCGGGCTGGAGGATTACATCGGCTGGCTGGCGAACAACTTCGATCCGTCGATCTCGTGGAAAGACCTGGAGTGGATCCGCGAGTTCTGGGACGGCCCGATGGTGATCAAAGGGATCCTCGATCCGGAAGATGCCCGCGACGCGGTACGCTTTGGCGCAGACGGGATTGTGGTCTCTAACCACGGCGGACGCCAGCTTGACGGGGTGCTCTCTTCCGCACGCGCCCTGCCGGCCATCGCCGATGCGGTGAAAGGCGATATTGCGATCCTGGCCGACAGCGGCATCCGCAACGGGCTGGACGTGGTGCGCATGATTGCGCTGGGCGCCGACAGCGTGCTGCTGGGACGCGCGTATCTGTATGCGCTGGCGACGGCGGGCCAGGCAGGGGTGGCGAATCTGCTCAACCTGATCGACAAAGAGATGAAGGTGGCGATGACGCTGACAGGAGCGAAAACAATCGGTGAAATCAGCAGAGATTCTCTGGTGCAGGAGTTAAGCAAATTACCGGCGGCGCTGGCGCCACTTGCTCAGGGAAACGCGGCGTAAATTCTCCTCCGTTAATACACCTTTCTCACGCGCCCGATTTCCCCCTCGGGCGCTTTTTTACGCCAAAAATAACATCCAGATAACATATTGGATAAGAAAATTTGACATCCACCCGCAGTCCGCAATTGTATAGACAAGCAAATACAAGAACACAAAAACAACATCAGATCGGAGTGGAGCGTATGGCGTATTCAGGTAAGGTGGATATTCAGCAGGTGATCGATGAGAGTCCCTTTTCAGGGTTTCACTGGCTGCTCATTGTACTGGGCTTTCTGGTTCTGGCGATCGATGGTTTTGATACGGCAGCGATGGGCTACATTGCACCCACGCTGTCGGCAGAATGGGGAATACACAAACAGGATCTGGGGCCGGTGCTGAGCGCAGCGCTGCTGGGGCTGTCGCTGGGCGCGCTGGTTGCCGGTCCGGTATCGGACCGGATGGGGCGCAAGCGCGTGCTGGTCTTTTCGTGCCTGTTCTTCGGCCTTGCGAGCCTGGGGACGGCCTGGGCGCAAAGTCTGAATACCCTGACGCTGTGGCGCTTTCTGACTGGACTGGGCCTCGGCGCCGCAATGCCTAACGCCATCACGCTGATCTCCGAGTTTGCCCCCCAGCGCTGTCGCGCCATGGCGATCAATACCATGTACTGCGGCTTCCCTCTGGGCGCGGCGGGCGGCGGCGCGATCTCTTCCTGGCTTATCCCCCACCACGGCTGGCGAAGCGTGCTGCTGACCGGGGCGATTGCGCCGCTGGTTTTAACGCTGCTGCTGGCGCTGTTTTTACCGGAGTCCGTGAAGTTTCTGGTGCAGCGCGGGAAAGACGTCATGCAGGTCCGCCGCATCGCCAGCCGGTTTGCCCGCAGCACGCTGGATAGCGTCACGGGCTTTTTCCTGGCGGAGGAGAAAGTCGCCTCTAAAAAAGGGAGCGTGTCGCAACTGTTTTCCATGCCCTGGCTGCCCGGCACCCTGATGCTGTGGGTGACCTACTTTATGGGGCTGGTCATTTACTACGTTCTGCTAAGCTGGATGCCAACGCTGATGCAGGGGATGGGCTATGCCCTGGCGGAATCTGCCTGGCTCACCTCGTTGTTCACCTTCGGCGGCACCGCAGGCATTCTGCTCGCGGGCTGGATGATGGACCGCTGGGAAGCGCACAGGGTGGTCGCGTGTGGTTTCGTGCTGACAATGGGCCTCATCCTTTTGCTTGGCATTGAGCATAACCATATCGCCCTGTTTGGCGGGCTGATTTTCCTGATGGGGATCGCGATGAACGGCGCGCAATCGGGCATGCAAACCCTGGCCGCCACCTTTTACCCTACCGAGTGCCGCGCGACGGGCATCGCCTGGATGCAGGGGATCGGCCGCTTTGGCGGCGTGGCGGGAACCATGACCAGCGCCCAGCTTCTCTCTATGCAGTGGCAGGCAGACAGTATTTTAATGATCCTCAGCGTGCCCGCTCTGGTAGCCGCTGCGGCAACCGTCTACAAAATGCTGTACGGCCGCTCGCAGGAACCCGGCGTCGCGTAGTTCCTCTCTTTTCTGCTATTCTGCCCCCGCAATTAAGGGGGCAGCATGCTTAACATCGTTTTATTCGAACCAGAAATTCCGCCGAATACCGGCAATATTATCCGCCTGTGTGCCAACACCGGTTTTCGTCTGCATATCATTGAGCCGATGGGCTTTACGTGGGACGACAAACGTCTGCGTCGCGCAGGGCTGGATTATCATGAATTTACCGCCGTCGTTCGCCATCACGATTACGCCGCGTTTCTGGAAGCAGAGAAGCCGCAGCGCATGTTCGCCCTGACTACCAAAGGCACGCCAGCGCATAGCGCCGTGAGCTATCAGGCAGGTGACTATCTGATGTTTGGCCCGGAAACCCGCGGCCTGCCGGCCACGATCCTGGATGCCCTGCCCGCCGAGCAGAAAATCCGTATTCCGATGATGCCGGACAGCCGCAGCATGAACCTGTCGAATGCGGTGTCGGTGGTGGTGTATGAAGCCTGGCGCCAGCTGGGGTATCCGGGCGCCATTCTCAGAAGTTAAATGCCGTCACCATACTCGAACGTATGGTGAATGCCGTTGAAGTGCTGATCCATGTCCATGGACGGCTTATCGCTGTCTGGTTTACCGACGATGCGCGCCGGTACGCCAGCGGCGGTGGTATGCGGCGGCACGGGCTGGAGCACTACGGAGCCTGCGCCGATCTTCGCACCGCGCCCGACTTCGATATTGCCAAGGATTTTGGCACCCGCGCCAATCATCACCCCTTCACGGATTTTCGGGTGGCGATCGCCGCTGGTTTTACCGGTACCGCCCAGGGTAACCGACTGCAGGATCGAGACGTCATCTTCAATGACCGCCGTTTCCCCGACGACAATCCCGGTGGCGTGGTCGAGCATGATCCCGCGGCCAATTTTCGCAGCCGGGTGAATATCGACCTGGAACGTCACGGAAACCTGGTTTTGCAGGAAGATCGCCAGCGCGCGGCGGCCTTCATTCCACAGCCAGTGGCCGATGCGGTAAGCCTGCAGGGCGTGGAAGCCTTTCAGGTACAGCAGCGGCGTAGAATATTTATCGACCGCCGGATCACGCGTGCGCACGGCCTGAATATCGCAGGCGGCAGAGGCGATCATTTCCGGGTCTGCGGCGTACGCCTCTTCCACCACTTCACGAATAGCGATAGCGGGCATGATCGAGGAAGCCAGCTTGTTGGCGAGCATATAGCTCAGCGCGCTGCCGAGGTTTTCGTGCTTAAGTAGCGTCGCGTGGTAGAAACTGGCCAGCATAGGCTCGCAGTCGGCCAGCGCCCGAGCTTCGGCTTTAATATTGTTCCAGACGATATCCAGTTCTTCACACGGCATTGCTTACTCCAGACGATAGTTAATGACCAGCCAGTTCTGCGCTGGCTGGGTCATTCAGGTGACAACGGTTCCGACTAGTTACTGCTGCGCTCGTCCTTGCGCGCACGACCTAATAAGGTCAATGCTGCCTCGCGCGCATTTTTTCCGCAATACAATACCTGATAAATTTCCTCGGTTATTGGCATTTCGACACCGAAACGGTGCGCCAACTCGCGGACTTCCCTGGTATTGCGGTAGCCTTCAACCACCTGACCAATCTTCTCCTGCGCGCCTTTAACATCGCTGCCCTGTCCGAGCATCATGCCAAAACGACGGTTACGAGACTGGTTATCGGTACAGGTCAGCACCAGGTCGCCCAGGCCAGCCATTCCCATAAAGGTGGCCGGATCGGCACCCAGCGCTTCGCCCAGGCGGGACATTTCGGTCAGTCCTCGGGTGATCAGCGCCGTACGCGCATTGGCACCAAAACCAATGCCGTCTGACATCCCGGCACCAATCGCAATCACGTTCTTCACCGCACCGCCCAGCTGCACGCCGATAAAATCGGGGTTGCTGTAGACGCGGAAGCTCTTGCCGCAGTGCAGCAGCTGTTGAAGATCGTCGGAGAAGGCCTGATCGGTGGAGGCCAGCGAAATCGCCGTCGGCAGGCCAGCGGCCAGCTCTTTGGCAAAGGTCGGGCCGGAGATGACCGCCAGCGGGATCTCATCACCCAGCGCTTCGCGGGCAACGTCCTGCAGCAGGCGTCCGGTTTCGGCTTCCAGTCCTTTAGTCGCCCAGACAATGCGCGCATCCGGGCGCATCAGCGGCTTAATCTGACGGAGCACGTCGCCAAATACATGGCTCGGGACCACAATCAGAATGTTGCGGCTGGCCGCCAGCGCGGTCGCAAGGTCGCTTTCAAGGTGCAGGGAGTCGGGGAACGGAACGTCCGGAAGAAACGCCACGTTACAACGGTCGCGTTGCAGCGTTGCGATATGTTTTGGATCGTGGCCCCAGAGAACCACTTCGTGACCATTTCTTGCCAGCGTGATGGCAAGAGCGGTGCCGTATGAGCCGGCACCGATCACAGTCATTGACGCATTAACAGTGCTCATCAGGCATCCTGATGTTGTTCAGCACCTTCGCCAGCTTGCTGCTGCAGATAGTTCATGAACAGCGCATCAAAGTTAACTGGCGCAAGGTTCAGTTGCGGGAATGTACCGCGAGAAACCAGGCTGGTGATGCATTCACGCGCATACGGGAACAGAATGTTCGGGCAGTACGCACCCAGGCAATGCGCCATCTGGTTGCCTTCGATACCGCCGATAGAGAAGATGCCGCCCTGCTGAACTTCACACAGGAATGCGGTTTCTTCGCCCAGGGACGCGGTAACGGTCACACGCAGCACGACTTCATACACGTCATCTGCCAGCTGGGTAGATGCGGTATCCAGATCAAGTTTAACCTCTGGCTGCCAGTCTTTCTGGAAAACATGTGGCGCATTTGGCGCTTCGAAAGAGACGTCCTTGGTGTAGATACGCTGAATCTGGAAAGTCATTTCGGTGTTGTTTTGTTCTGACATGGAAATACCCTTTTTAATTGTCCTAAAGTCTCTTAGCTCAGCAGCGGATCGAGTCCACCACGGGCGTCGAGCGCATACAAGTCATCACAGCCGCCAATGTGCTGCGCATCAATAAAAATCTGCGGAACCGTCGTGCGACCACTACGTTTGATCATCTCTTCGCGTTTAATCGCGTCACCGTCGATCGGCAGTTCCTGGAACGTGACGCCTTTGCTGTTCAGCAGCGCTTTCGCACGATGACAGAACGGGCACGTCGCTTTGGTATAGATCTCAATATTGGCCATGACTGAACTCCTTATTTACCGCGTACCAAAGGAAGATTTTCCCCGCTCCAGCCGGAAATACCTTCTTTCAGCACCGTTACGTTTTCGAAGCCTGCTTTATGAAGCGCGCTGGCAGATTCCTGTGCCTGCATGCCGGTCGCATCGACAACGATAATCGGCTGGGCTTTGTGTTTCTCAAGCTCACCGACGTTGTTCGCTTTGATTTCAGCTGGCAGCAGGTTGATTGCGCCCGCAATGTGACCTTTACGGAAATCGTCACGCTGACGCAGATCGACCACGACGGCATCTTCTTTGTTGATCAGACGCGTCGCTTCACCACGGGTGATAACCTTAATTTTAGACGTCAGGCTCTTAAATGTGGTGAACAGCACAGCAGCCAGCAGGCCAATCCACGCGATGCTCAGAACCGGATGGCGGCTAACGAATTGCATAATTTCTTGCATGGAGGGTAACTACTCCCGACTAAGTGATAAAAAAAACCAGGACAGGAGTATACCTGTGCGTTCTGGCAAATACAGCCAGCGACCATAACCTAATCCATTTTCTGCGGCATGCCACCTAAAAAAATGCCTCAAAATGGTCTGATGAACATCTTGCCCCTGCGCTTTCTTTGATCTTCTGCGGCTATTTGATCGATTCAGCTGTAGTAAAATTACGCAAATTTTGACTCTTGAGCATGAGGTTGTCGCAATGTCGGTTTCTAAAAAACCTATGGTACTGGTGATTCTGGATGGCTATGGCTACCGTGAAGATAGCCAGGATAACGCTATTTTCAACGCCAAAACCCCGGTCATGGATGCCCTGTGGGCGAAACGTCCGCATACGCTGATTGACGCGTCTGGCCTGGAAGTAGGCCTGCCGGACCGCCAGATGGGCAACTCCGAAGTCGGTCACGTAAACCTGGGCGCCGGGCGTATTGTGTATCAGGATCTGACGCGTCTGGACGTTGAAATCAAAGAACGCACCTTCTTCTCCAACCCAACGCTGTCTGGCGCGGTCGATAAAGCCGTTGCCGCTGGCAAGGCCGTACACATCATGGGCCTGCTCTCTGCGGGCGGCGTTCACAGCCACGAAGATCACATCATGGCGATGGTTGAACTGGCCGCCGAGCGCGGTGCGGAAAAAATCTATCTGCACGCCTTCCTGGACGGTCGCGATACGCCACCACGCAGCGCAAAAGGCTCTCTGCAAGCCTTCGAAGAGAAGTTCGCCGCGCTGGGTAAAGGCCGCGTAGCGTCCATCATTGGCCGTTACTACGCCATGGACCGCGACAACCGCTGGGATCGCGTTGAACAGGCCTATGACCTGATGACCCTGGCAAAAGGTGAATTCCAGTTCGCGACCGCCGTTGAAGCGCTGGAAGCGGCCTATGCACGTGATGAAAACGACGAATTCGTTAAAGCGTCCGTGATCCGCGCTGAAGGCCAGGCCGACGCCGCCATGGAAGATGGTGACGCGCTGATCTTCATGAACTTCCGCGCTGACCGCGCGCGTGAAATCACCCGTGCCTTCGTCAACAGCGACTTCGACGGTTTTGCCCGTAAGAAAGTGGTAAAACTGGACTTCATCCAGCTGACTGAATACGCCGCAGACATCAAAGCGCCTTGCGCGTATCCGCCAGCATCTCTGGCAAACACCTTTGGCGAGTGGATGGCGAAGAACGACAAAACGCAGCTGCGTATTTCCGAAACTGAAAAATACGCGCACGTGACCTTCTTCTTTAACGGTGGCGTTGAAGAGCCGTTCAAAGGCGAAGACCGCACTCTGATCAACTCCCCGAAAGTCGCTACCTACGATCTGCAGCCAGAAATGAGCTCTGCAGAATTGACGGAAAAATTGGTTGCGGCCATCGAGAGCGGTAAGTACGACACCATCATCTGTAACTACCCGAACGGCGACATGGTTGGGCATACCGGAGTGATGGAAGCGGCAGTGAAAGCGGTAGAAGCGCTGGACCACTGTGTTGAGCAGGTAGCGAAAGCGGTTGAATCCGTTGGCGGCCAGCTGCTGATCACCGCTGACCACGGTAACGCTGAACAGATGCGCGACCCGGCGACCGGCCAGGCGCACACGGCCCATACCAACCTGCCTGTTCCGCTGATTTATGTGGGTGATAAATCACTGAAAGCAGTGGAAGGCGGCAAGCTTTCTGACATCGCGCCAACCATGCTGTCGCTGATGGGTATGCCGATCCCTGAAGAGATGACTGGTAAGCCGCTGTTCATCGTGGAATAATCGCTCCCCATGAGGGGAAAGGCGATTTTTTCAATCACATGGGTCGTGAAGCCGCTTAGGTTATCAGTCAGACCTCTGTTTTACGCCAGCGCACTCAGCGCTGGCGTATTGCTGTGCGCCGCATCCGCCCACGCGGATGACCGCGACCAGCTGAAATCTATTCAGGCCGATATCGCCGCCAAAGAGCGTGCGGTACGCCAGCAGCAGCAGCAGCGCTCCGCCCTGCTCGCCCAGCTTAAGCAGCAGGAAGAGGCGATCTCCGCCGCAACGCGTAAACTCCGTGAAACGCAAAACACCCTCGCCCAGTTGAATAAACAGATCGACGAGATGAACGCGTCGATTGCCAAACTCAAGCGCCAGCGCGATGCGCAGGAGCGCAATCTTGCCGCACAGCTTGATGCCGCATTCCGTCAGGGTGAACATACCGGACTCCAGCTGATCCTCAGCGGCGAAGAGAGCCAGCGCGGTCAGCGCCTGCAGGCCTACTTTGGCTATCTCAACCAGGCGCGTCAGGAGACGATCGCGCAGCTGAAGCAGACGCGCGAAGAGGTCTCAACGCAAAAAGCCGAGCTGGAAGAGAAGCAGAGCCAGCAGCAGACGTTGCTCTACGATCAGCAGGCCCAGCAGGCGAAGCTTGAGCAGGCGCGCAACGAGCGTAAGAAAACCCTTTCCGGCCTTGAATCCTCCATTCAGGAAGGTCAGAGCCAGCTCAGCGAAATGCGCGCCAACGAATCAAAACTGCGTAACAGCATCGCCCGTGCGGAAGCGGCGGCGAAAGCGCGCGCCGAAAAAGAGGCGCGCGAGGCGCAGGCCGTTCGCGACAAGCAGCAGGAAGCGTCACGCAAAGGGACCACCTACAAGCCAAGCGAGAGCGAACGTTCCCTGATGTCGCGTACCGGCGGTTTGGGCTCTCCTCGCGGTCAGGCTTTCTGGCCCGTTCGCGGTTCAATTCTGCATCGCTATGGCGAACAGCTGCAGGGTGAGCTACGTTGGAAAGGGATCGTTATCGGTGCGTCTGAAGGTAGCGAAGTGAAAGCCATCGCCGATGGCCGCGTAATTCTGGCCGACTGGCTGCAAGGTTACGGGCTGGTGGTGGTGGTCGAACACGGTAAAGGCGACATGAGCCTTTACGGCTACAACCAGAGCGCGCTGGTCAGCGTTGGCACGCAGGTGCGCGCAGGCCAACCCATCGCCCTTGTGGGCAGCAGTGGCGGTCAGGGCCGCCCGTCACTCTATTTCGAAATTCGTCGCCAGGGTCAGGCGGTCAATCCACAGCCGTGGTTGGGAAGATAAGTTTTGCTTCAATTTCGTCGAATGGTTTTCTCCGTCGTCAGCGCGTTGGCGCTGGCTGCACCGGTATACGCAGGTAAACTCGCTATCGTGATTGATGACTTCGGTTATCGTCCACACTATGAAAATCAGGTGCTGGCGATGCCGTCGGCCATCTCTGTCGCCGTTCTTCCAAATGCGCCCCACGCGCGCGAAATGGCGATCAAAGCCCACAGCAGCGGTCATCAGGTGCTGATCCACCTGCCGATGGCCCCGCTCAGCAAGCAGCCGCTGGAAAAAGATACCCTGCGCCCGGATATGAGCAGCGAGGAGATCGAGCGCATCATCCGCGACGCCTACAACAAAGTGCCGTATGCCGTAGGGCTGAACAACCATATGGGCAGCGCGATGACATCAAGCCTGTTCGGGATGCTCAAAGTGATGCAGGCGCTGGAGCGTTACAACCTCTACTTCCTCGACAGCATGACCATCGGCAACAGCCAGGCAATGCGTGCCGCTCAGGGAACGGGCGTAAAGGTGATTAAGCGCAAGGTGTTCCTGGATGATACCCAGAACGAAGCCGATATTCGCATGCAGTTTAATCGCGCGGTACAGCTGGCCCGCCGCAATGGCTCAGCCATCGCCATCGGTCACCCTCACCCGTCTACTGTCCGCGTCCTGCAGCAGATGCTGCCGACCTTGCCTGACGATATCACGCTGGTGCGTCCGAGCGATCTGCTGAACGAGCCGCAGGTGGATACCTCTAAACCAAATTCTGCGCAGCCTGTCCCGACAGCGCCGCGCAATCCGTTCCGCGGCGTGAAGCGCTGTGTACCTAAGCAACCGCTTGAGCCGGTCTATGCAACCCGCTTCTTCTCCGTCATCGGAGACAGCATCAGTAACAGTACGCTGGTGAATTACGTCCAGCAGCAGTGGCAGGGATGGGGTAAGAAAGCCTGACGCTTATTTCGCAATCTGAGAGTCCGTCTGCTCGTTAGCAACGGGCTCTTTTTTTTCCTGATGCTGATACCAGGATTTGAAATACTTCAAAAAGCTATAGGCTGTGGCGTACAGTCCCGTCGCCACCCCCACTTTGCCCTTACGCCAGGCGCCGCTAAACAGATACCATTTGAAAAAAGCCCCGATGGCGCTGATTACGCCGCGCCCGATAGAGGGCCGTATTTTTTGATGTTGAACCAGGCGGGTTGTATAACAATTTAATTTGTTAAAAAGCTCATGCAGCGTGGGAAACGTATCATGTTTTACATAACCCGGAATACGTTCACAACGGAGAAAACCTTCGACCTGATCGTCTACCGGTCGGTTATTAAACCGGGACTGGTTACGGTTAAAAAGTCGCACAGGATAATCAGGGGATGAAACAGGATAAATCGTCCGGACTTCCTCACCCAGAACAAACCAGTGGCGGCATATTTGCCATGCCATTCCCGGGTCTGGCTCATCACCTGCTTTTAACGTTAAAACGGCATTAACCGTTTCCTGATCAAGAATTTCGTCGCTGTCGATGCACAGGACCCAGTCATGGCTGGCTAAGGATATGGCATAGTTCATCTGCTCGCCATGCCAGCCAAATTTTTTATAGACGGGTTGAAGGCCAAAGCTTTCACAAATATATCGTGTTTTGTCCGTACTGCCAGAATCGACTACGACAATTTCATCCGCTATTTTCAAAAGAGGCGGGATAACATCGTGCAATAATCTTTCAGAATTAAACGTTAATAAGCAGACCGTTATTTTAAACATTTCCCCACTCTCAATAGCAGTCTAAATTAATATTATTAATACTATATAAATGAGTAGAGACGATTAAAGTCCTGAATCACACTTTTCAAATAAGCACGCTTGAAATTTTGTCTAATCCTGAAGCGCAATAAAATAGAAAAATCTATTTTATTTCAACAGATTCTTTATAATGCAGTCAGTTGAAGGGTAGCACACGGATTCAGACATGCCGCACAAAAGTAAAATTCTCCTCCTGGATACGGGTAAAGAATGGGGGGGAGGCACCAACAGTATGCTTGAGCTCCTGAAGCGAATCAATCGCGATAAATTCGATATTACCTGTTGTTTTTACAGTGATTATAGTCGTGCTGAAGGTGAGACGATTGGCCAGGTGCTCAACGGCATCGGGATCCCACTCATCGTTATCCCTCAACGCCAGCAGCCGGTCTGGGCCAAATTGCTGAAGGAAGCGGGACGTAGCCTGCTGTTTTTCTCACGCGGCGCCCGCAAGGCATTTACACGTCATGTGGATATCATGTGGCGCATCAGGCCTAACGTCAGCAAAATCGAAACCCTTTTCAAGCAGGGCGGTTTCGATACGCTCTATATGAATAACCAGCCGGGCTCAAATGAGGAAGGCTATCTCGCGGCGGCAAAGCTGCAGGCGCGGTTGATTCAGCACTGCCGCATTGAGCCTGTTTTAACCCCGCCGCTGGTAAAGCTGGTTAATGCCCATGCCACAAAAATCATCGCCGTCTCGCACGGCGTTGAACGCGTGTTGCTTGAGCATGGCGTCCGGCCCGAACTGTGTACGACGGTCAATAATGCCATCGACATCCACCAGCCTTTACCTGACCGACGCGCGATGCGCCAGCGCCTGAACATCGATGACGACACGTTTGTGTTCGGCAGTATTGGGTCGTTAATCCCTCGCAAAGCCAACCACCACACGCTGGATGCGCTGGCACAGTTCAGCCAGAAGCATCCCGAGGCGAAATGGAAAATGGTGCTGGTCGGAGAAGGTGGCGAACGCCGCGCTTTAGCGGAACAGGCCCGAGCGCTGGGAATTGTACACAACGTCATCTTCACCGGTTTTCAGAATACCCCCTTTGATTACCTCGCTACGTTTGACGCCTTTATTCTGGCCTCAAAAAGCGAGGGGCTGCCGCGCGTGGTGCTGGAAGCGATGCTTCTCAATATCCCCGTGATTGGCTCTCAGGTGACCGGCACGGCGGAATTGATTGATCATGATTCGACAGGGCTGCTCTTCCCCTGGAGCGATGTTTCACAGCTTGCACAGCATCTGGACAATATCTGGTCAGATGCGGACCTGCGGGCTCGACTGGCTGCGGCTGCATACCAGAACGTCTGTCATACCTATGCCATCGAAAACTATGTCAGCGGTGTCGAAGCCGTGCTTGGCGCGCACTAACCAAACGAGATAACTATGTTTAAATTTCTTAATGCTCGCTATCGTCATATCACCGGGCGACACAACATTCCTTACAGCTCTCTGCCCGTGACGGGCGCGCTTGCTGCGGTGGATTCTATTGTGATTCCGTGTACCGGCGCAGATTTCGTCGCAGAAGCATTACTCTCTGCCACCTTCGCGGAACGCTATGCCACCGGGGTGAGCGAAATCGTCATCGTCAGCGATCAGCCTGAATCCGCCTTTGGGGTACTGCCGCCGAAAACACGCGTAGTGACGCTTAACCTTCCGGTTCGTGAGGAAGGTTACCGCTATAAGCAGATCTACCTCAGCCGTCTGGTGAAGCTTAACGCCCCGCTGCAGGCGCGCGGTGAAGGCGTATTGATGATCGATTCCGATCTCAACCTGCTGAAAATGCCCGAGATCAACATGGCCGATATGCACATCTACTCCAGCTTCCGTCAGGGCAAAATGATTGCCAAGCTGGACGGTGCGCCAGCGGAGAAAGTGCCGGCGTATTACAAAGAGACGGTGCGCCCGTATCTGGTCGATCACGTTAACGGCGCGTTTCTTGCGGCAACTAAAAAAACCTGGCGCCGTATCTGCCCGCTGTGGCTGACGCTGTTCCAGGATACCTGGGAGCTGATGGACGACACGCAGCCGCCGACCGATCAGCTGCCGCTCGCCGCGCTGCTGGACATGCTGGATCTAAAAACGGTTAACCTGGGTGACTGGATGAACTGGCCGGTCTCGAAGAAAATCGGCGGTCAGGAAGCCGTTGTACCGAAAGAGGTGATTGGCGCACACGGCGGTTTCCCTCTCTCCGAATGGCAGAAGTATCTTGAATCGCCGGATAACAAACTGTTGTTCAAAGGTCAGGACTACACCCGCAAGGTGCGTTACCTGACGGACGAAGAGAAAAAGAATCAGTAAAAAAGGGGCCTGAGGCCCCTTTTTGATTACTTATCCCAGCTCAGGATCACTTTTCCTGACTGGCCGGAACGCATCGCGTCGAAGCCCTGCTGGAACTCATCGATGGAGAAGCGGTGAGTAATAATCGGGGACAGATCCAGACCGGACTGGATCAGCGCCGCCATCTTGTACCAGGTCTCGAACATCTCGCGGCCATAGATGCCCTTGATGAACAGCCCCTTGAAGATGACTTTGTTCCAGTCGATAGACATATCTGACGGCGGAATGCCCAGCATCGCGATACGTCCACCGTGGTTCATGGTGTCGAGCATGGTGCGGAACGCCGGTGGCGCACCGGACATCTCCAGACCCACGTCAAAGCCTTCGGTCATGCCCAGCTCTTCCATCACGTCGGTCAGGCTCTCTTTCGAGACATCTACCGCGCGGGTGACGCCCATTTTGCGTGCCAGCGACAGACGGTATTCGTTCACGTCGGTGATCACAACGTTGCGCGCACCCACGTGCTTCGCCACCGCAGCCGCCATAATGCCGATTGGGCCCGCGCCGGAGACCAGCACGTCTTCACCGACCAGGTCGAAGGAGAGCGCCGTGTGCACCGCGTTGCCGAACGGGTCGAAGATGGAGGCCAGATCGTCAGAGATATTGTCCGGGATTTTGAAGGCGTTAAAGGCCGGGATCACCAGGTATTCCGCGAAGCAGCCCGGACGGTTTACGCCCACGCCAATGGTATTACGGCACAGGTGCGTACGCCCGCCGCGGCAGTTACGGCAGTGGCCGCAGGTAATATGGCCTTCACCGGAGACGCGATCGCCAATTTGGAAGCCTTTCACTTCCTGGCCGATACCCACCACTTCACCAACATATTCGTGACCGACAACCATCGGTACCGGAATGGTTTTCTGCGACCACTGGTCCCAGTTGTAGATGTGAACGTCAGTACCGCAGATGGCGGTTTTACGAATTTTGATCAGCAGATCGTTATGACCGACTTCCGGCTCCGGCACGTCGGTCATCCAAATCCCTTCTTCCGCTTTCAGTTTGGATAACGCTTTCATCACACGTCCTCAGGCAATTACGCCCAGCTGTTTGCCGATGCGGCTAAAGGCTTCTACCGCACGTTCAATTTGTTCAGGCGTATGCGCCGCAGACATCTGGGTGCGGATACGCGCCTGACCTTTTGGCACCACCGGGAAGAAGAACCCGGTGACGTAAATCCCTTCTTTCTGCAGCTCGCGAGCAAATTGCTGCGCGACGACCGCATCACCCAGCATCACCGGAATGATCGCGTGGTCAGCACCGGCCAGGGTAAACCCTGCGGCGCTCATTTTTTCACGGAACAGACGGGCGTTGGACCACAGGCGGTCGCGCAGCTCAGCGCCGGACTCCACCATCTCCAGCACTTTGATGGAGGCAGCAACAATGGCCGGCGCCAGGGAGTTGGAGAACAGATACGGGCGGGAGCGCTGGCGTAGCCACTCGACCACCTCTTTACGCGCGGCGGTATAGCCGCCGGACGCGCCGCCGAGCGCTTTGCCCAGCGTACCGGTGATGATGTCCACGCGGCCCATCACGTCACAGTATTCGTGGGAACCGCGGCCGTTTTCGCCGACAAAACCGACCGCGTGAGAGTCATCGACCATCACCAGCGCGTCGTATTTATCAGCCAGGTCGCACACGCCCTTCAGGTTGGCGATCACGCCGTCCATGGAGAACACGCCGTCGGTGGCGATCAGCACGTGGCGAGCGCCAGCTTCACGCGCCTCTTTCAGGCGCGCTTCCAGCTCGACCATGTCGTTGTTGGCGTAGCGGAAACGCTTCGCTTTGCACAGGCGTACGCCGTCGATGATGGAGGCGTGGTTCAGGGCGTCGGAGATAATTGCATCTTCTGCGCCAAGCAGGGTCTCAAACAGACCGCCGTTGGCGTCGAAGCAGGAGGAGTACAGAATCGCGTCTTCCATTCCGAGGAAGCTCGCCAGCTTTTGCTCAAGCTGCTTGTGGCTGTCCTGCGTACCGCAGATAAAGCGTACGGAGGCCATGCCGAAACCGTGGGTGTCCATGCCGTTTTTTGCAGCGGCAATCAGCTCAGGGTGATTCGCAAGACCTAAATAGTTGTTCGCACAAAAGTTGATCACATGGCTGCCGTCGGCAACGGTGATGTCCGCCTGCTGGGCAGACGTGATAATACGCTCTTCCTTGAACAACCCTTCCGCACGTGCGGTGTCGAGGTCGCTGTTTAACTGTTTGTAAAAATCACCACGCATTGCAATTCTCCAGACTCGGCAAATTTCGGGACATATTACCCAAACCTATAGTTCATGACGAGATGACACGTCATCTCTTGTCGTTTTTGCAGCATAAATCACGCGTACCCCTGCGCTGTGAAGGTGAATGGCTGAAGGGCAGCCATACTAATGATATGATAGAGACATTAGCGTCCGGGATTGTCCCCGGGCTCCACACTTCAAAGGTTACAGTTATGATCATCGTTACCGGCGGCGCGGGCTTTATCGGCAGCAATATTGTTAAGGCTCTCAATGACAAAGGCATCACCGACATCCTGGTGGTTGACAACCTGAAAGACGGCACCAAGTTCGTCAACCTGGTGGATCTGAACATCGCTGACTACATGGATAAAGAAGACTTCCTTATCCAGATTATGGCAGGCGAAGAGTTCGGTGAGATCGAAGCCATCTTCCACGAAGGTGCGTGCTCTTCCACCACCGAGTGGGACGGCAAGTACATGATGGACAATAACTATCAGTACTCCAAAGAGATCCTGCATTACTGCCTGGAGCGTGAAATTCCGTTCCTGTATGCCTCTTCTGCGGCCACTTACGGCGGGCGCACCTCGGACTTCATCGAGTCCCGTGAATATGAGCAGCCGCTGAACGTCTACGGCTACTCCAAATTCCTGTTCGACGAGTACGTGCGTCAGGTGCTGCCAGAAGCGAACTCGCAGATCGTCGGCTTCCGCTACTTCAACGTCTACGGACCGCGCGAAGGCCACAAAGGCAGCATGGCGAGCGTGGCGTTCCACCTGAACACCCAGCTGAATAACGGCGAAAGCCCGAAACTGTTCGAAGGCAGCGATGGCTTTAAGCGCGACTTCGTTTACGTGGGCGACGTTGCCGCAGTGAACCTGTGGTTCTGGGAAAACGGCGTATCCGGCATCTTCAACCTGGGTACAGGCCGCGCGGAGTCCTTCCAGGCAGTGGCTGACGCAACGCTGGCGTATCACAAAAAAGGCAGCATCGAGTACATTCCGTTCCCTGACAAGCTGAAAGGCCGTTATCAGGCGTTCACCCAGGCCGATCTGACCAACCTGCGCGCCGCAGGCTACGACAAGCCGTTCAAGACCGTTGCCGAAGGCGTAACGGAATATATGGCCTGGCTGAACCGCGACGCGTAAGTATGAAGATTCTGGTGATCGGCCCGTCATGGGTGGGCGACATGATGATGTCGCAAAGTCTCTATCGCACGCTCAAGGCGCGTTATCCCCAGGCGATAATCGACGTGATGGCACCCGCGTGGTGCCGTCCGCTGTTGTCGCGTATGCCGGAAGTGAACGAGGCGATCCCGATGCCGCTTGGCCACGGGGCGCTGGAAATTGGCGAACGCCGTAAACTCGGCCATAGCCTGCGCGAGAAGCGCTACGATCGGGCGTATGTCCTGCCAAACTCCTTCAAATCCGCCCTGGTGCCCTTTTTTGCGGGTATTCCACATCGCACCGGCTGGCGCGGTGAAATGCGCTACGGCCTGCTGAACGATGCGCGGGTGCTGGATAAAGAGGCCTGGCCGCTGATGGTGGAGCGCTATGTGGCGCTGGCCTACGACAAAGGCGTGATGCGCAGTGCGAAAGATCTGCCGCAGCCTCTGCTATGGCCACAGCTTCAGGTCAACGACGGTGAAAAATCCCAGACCTGTAATGCGTTTGGCCTTTCGTCTGAACGCCCGATGATTGGCTTCTGCCCCGGCGCCGAGTTCGGCCCGGCAAAACGCTGGCCGCACTACCACTATGCGGAGCTGGCGAAACAGCTGATTGACGAAGGCTACCAGATTGTCCTGTTCGGTTCGGCAAAGGACCACGAGGCAGGCAACGAAATTCTCGCGACGCTCAGTAATGAACAGCAGGCCTGGTGCCGCAACCTGGCGGGAGAAACGCAGCTTGAACAGGCGGTTATTCTGATCGCCGCCTGTAAGGCTGTGGTCAGCAACGATTCGGGCCTGATGCACGTCGCTGCCGCGCTCAACCGCCCGCTGGTGGCGCTGTATGGCCCAAGTAGCCCGGACTTCACGCCCCCGCTTTCTCATAAAGCGCGCGTCATCCGCCTGATCACGGGCTACCATAAAGTTCGCAAGGGCGATGCCGCAGAAGGCTACCATCAGAGCCTGATCGACATTACGCCAGAGCGCGTTCTCGAAGAGCTTAACGAACTGCTGTTGAGTGAAGAAGGATAACGAATGCGGGTACTGATCGTTAAAACTTCTTCGATGGGCGATGTGCTGCATACGCTCCCGTCACTGACGGACGCCATGCGGGCCGTTCCCGGCATTCGTTTTGACTGGGTGGTGGAAGAAGGCTTCGCGCAGATCCCCACCTGGCATGAAGCGGTTGACCGCGTGATACCGGTGGCGATTCGCCGCTGGCGCAAAGCGTGGTTCTCCGCGCCGATTAAAGCCGAACGCAAGGCCTTCCGTGAGGCGGTGCAGGTACAGCATTATGACGCTATCATCGACGCCCAGGGGCTGGTGAAAAGCGCCGCGCTGGTGACGCGTCTGGCACATGGCGTAAAGCACGGTATGGACTGGCACACCGCCCGCGAACCGCTGGCGAGCCTGTTCTATAACCGCCGCCACCACATCGCAAAGCAACAGCATGCCGTCGAACGTACCCGCGAGCTGTTTGCAAAAAGCCTGGGCTACGCGAAACCGGAAACCCAGGGCGACTACGCCATTGCGCAGCACTTTTTGCGCAATACAGATCCCTGTGCTCAGCCTTATCTTGTCTTCCTGCATGCCACAACGCGCGACGATAAACACTGGCCGGAATCGCACTGGCGAAGCCTGATTGAACTAACGCAACCCACCGGCATCCATATTAAACTCCCGTGGGGTGCCGAACATGAGCGGCAGCGTGCAGAGCGTCTGGCAGACGGCTTTTCACACGTCGAGGTATTGCCAAAACTCACGCTGGCACAGGTTGCAGCGCAGCTGGCGGGAGCGAATGCTGTTGTTTCCGTTGATACAGGTTTAAGCCATTTAACCGCGGCGCTGGATCGTCCGAATATTACGATTTTTGGTCCGACCGATCCTGGATTGATCGGGGGTTACGGCAAAAACCAGCATCAGATGGTCAGCCCGACCCAGCAAACGAAGGATATCAGCGCAGATGCTATTTTTTCATTTTTACAGGGCAGCCGTTGGCTTTCCAACAGGGATATCTAACGCATGAGTTACGTATTTCTGCTGATTTTACTCTTTCCGGTGAAGCTTATCCGGAAGCTGTTCCGCAAAGAGACGGGTAAAAATCTGGTCATTCAGACAGCAAAAATCGGCGATTTTGTTAATGCAACGCCCCTTCTGGCGTACCTGCAAAAAAGCGACGTGCTCATCAGCCGTAGCGTAGGTGCGCTGGCGAAGCATGATGAGACGATCGACAAGATTTTTTTTATCGAGCAGCATAAGCGTAACCTGTGGCGAAAGCTGGTCTTTGCCTGCCGGATCATGAACCGCTATGACAATGTCTATCTCCTGCAACCCAACAGCGTGAACCTCTTTTTCGCCTCCGTATGTAACGCTAAAAACAAACAGTTTTTAAGCACTTACACGCGCAGATGGTATCACGGCATTTTCTATGCAACGGCAGACGGTACTGTTGAACACGGTAAGAAGACGCTTTCGGTCACGAACTATCTCAGGCTGGCCGATCGCGCCTTATCCTGGCAAGACTCGCCAAAACACGCCACAAAACCCCTTTTCAAACCCGCGACCTATCCGGCAATCCTCGACAAACCCGGCGTGATCCGCATTGGCATCAGCGTAGCCGCCGGGAATAAAGCGAAAACCGTTCCGCCGGTCATCTGGAAGCAAATTGCCGATCGTCTCGTCGACCTGCCCTGCGAGTTTTATGTCTTTGGCGCGCCGAATGAACAATCGTGGATGGATGATATCACCCGCGCTTATGGTGAACTGCCCAACTTTATTAATCTGATTGGCAAAATCTCGCTTGAAGAGCTGCCGTGGGCCATTTCTAAAATGGATTGCTATATCGCGTCTGACTCGGGGAATGTCTACATTGCCGATGCTGTCGGCGTGCCGGTAATCTTACTGTTTGGGCCTTGTTGCCACTATGAACAGCGTCCGCTGGGCAACGTATTGCTAATTGGTAATGATGACAATATTTGCTCATATGTTTTTGAAACACGATATTACTTCTCACAGGGCCGGGAAGAACTCTTCGCTGTAACAGACGAATCGCTGCGTGAACTTAAACATTTCATCTGTGAGCTACCAACAATTAACGCAACCGCATACTCCTTTGATGCTCAGGGAAACTAATTTTTATGGCCTTTCTAAGCATCATTATTGCCGCGCATAACGCCAAAGAGACGCTTCACACAACGCTAGAAAGCCTGCAAAACGCGATTGAGGGTGCGGGCGAAGATGTGGAGATCATTATCTTTAACGACAGTTCCAATGACTCTACACAGGATATTATTGAGGCGTGGCTACCAACGCTTCCGAATGCGCAATCCCGATACGTTGAGTACCGTAACGTCGGTCATGTTCGAAGCAGTGCCCTCTCGCTGGCCTCAGGCGAATACATTACCATGCTGGATAGCGATGACCGATTGAAACCAGGCAGCATCAGGGACGCCGTGGCGTTTCTCAAAACAGAGCGCCCTGATATGCTTCTGACGCGCCTGCTGGAAATTCGCGACACAAAAAAAATTACAGCCGAGTGGCAGGGGTTCTCTCCTGTTGCTTTGTCACAGCATGAGGCAATAAAGCGATTCCTGCAGCACAAAGATTTTCAGGCACACCTCATCGGGCAATTCATTCATCGGAAATTATATGTAGATAACCCGATTCCTTCGATGGTTTGCTATGAAGATTTCGCCGTATTTCCCGGCATGCTGGTGCAATCGAGTAAAATCGTTTATCAGCGTCAGGGACACTATTATTACATCAAACGTAGCGACAGTTTGTCGAGCCGTCTCGACGCCACTAAAATCGCTACGCTGGTTGAATGCACATTACAGATGGAAAAAACATTCCCTCGTTCTTTTCAGCATCTTGTTAATTGTCACTGGTTTGATATCTACCGTAACCACCGGCAGCATCTGACTGACCTGCAACTCAAACTGGTCAAACAGCGGGTCAATGCACTTTATTCTCTCTCTTTCTTCTTCTCAAGAGATGTACGTTTCAGCTACAAAAAAAGGGTTATTGAGGCATTATGGAAAAAGTAAAACTGCGACTTTATCAGCTTACGCTGATTATGAGCCTTATTTCGCTCGCGCTGGCGCTGCTGAGTTCTGGTAAGCAGCGAGAGTTTTTCTATATTGCGATTTATGCCAGCATTATCGGCTTAGCGTGCGAATATAAAAAAATCACAGTGCGTCCTTTTTCTATCGCCTTACCGATTCTACTAATTGGGTTGCTCAATCTTGGCTGGTATCTGGTGTATGAATATCACAGCGAAGGTCTGAACGTTTATAGCGATTATCTCGGTGCAAGTAAAAAGTTGATTCTGGCAAGTATTCTCATTTTTTACCTTGACCGGTTTAAGTCTTATATTGATAAAGCTTCCTTCCAGAAATATTTTTTATACGCCTCTGGTGCAGGGTTTATACTTGCCACTGGTTATGGCTTATGGCAGGCATCACAGGGTATGGGACGTATTGAGATGGCCATAAACCGTGCGACCGTGTCGGCCTATGTTTACTCTGTACTGTCGCTGGCGTTTGTATACAGCCTTTATCTAGAGAAAAATATAAAACTATATATCACCGCAGGACTCATCATCTTAATATCTTATTTCGTCATTCTTCTTACGGGTACACGTGCCGCAATGGGATTATATTTGATCCTGGCGATTGTACTCACGCTTTATCACTTCAGAAGAATTCACCTTAAATCAACGCTGATTTTCTTAAGTATTGTGGCGGGTATTGTTATCGTTAGCTACAAGCCATTAATTTTACCTAAGATCCAACAAACACAAGTTGAAGTTGAAAGTTATCAAAAAGGTAATGATGCAACCTCGCTCGGCGCACGTTTTTCTATGTGGAGTGTTGGTATTCAAAACGGTCTTGCCCATCCTTTAGGGCAGTCAGTTGAAGACCGTGAAGTATGGACACAGCAATATGTGAAAAATGGGCACCCACACCTCGCGGCTGCACTCGAGTTTATCAGGGTGCATCTGCATAATGAGTTTATTGAAAAATATTCGCTGCAGGGGATCCCCGGGCTTGCGATATTATGCTTTTTCTATATATCAATGATCGTTTACGCACTTAAAAACAGAAATGGCCTGCTGCTGACGACCATGCTTCTTTTGTTACTCTATGGCCTGACGGACGTCATACTATTGAGTTCAGAGGCTGTAATCTTCTTTGTCACCGTATTTGCGCTGAGTACTCCTTTTTCGCAAACCAGGCAACGTTAATGGTAATGCCCGCCTGGCGGGCATTATTTTTTCTTGTATTGATAAAACTCCGCCAACGTCATCCCGACCGTCTTGTCGGATAACCAGCTAAAGAGCGCTTCTAAATCCTGATACAACCCTTCGATCGCCGCCTCATCTTTAAACGTGGGGCTTCCGCCCGGCATAAATTCTGACGAATGAAGCATAAACTCCACGTACTCACTTCCCTGAGACAGGCATTGCTGTGCAACCTGAATCATTTGCGCCGCATTCCCACCGGACGGTCTTAGCCAGTTCACAGAGGGGGAGCGGTATTTACCGCGAAGCCTGTCGTAACCCTGTTTGATCGTGTTCAACCAGGCCGGGTGTTTATACTGGATGCTCATCGGCACTTCGAGTAATGGACTATCGCCTGCCCGGGAAATATTGTCTAAATCCATGAAATAGGCGTGGTCAGGGAAATGCTGATAATCCGTTCCGCCATTACCCTGCGGGGCGCCTTTCGCATTGCGCCAGTTCACGCGTGGCGTCACGGAGCAATCAACCTGGTAACCCAGTTCAACGAGCAATTTTGCGTAGCGACTGTCAAATGCCCAACGTCCGGCACGGTGGCTTAACATTTTGGTCTGGAAGGTCTTTTCCAGCAGTCGGGTCATAAACAGCACTTTCTCGCGCATCACCTCATCCGAAAACTCAATCAGATAAGGCTGCCAGCGCCAGTCATCTCCCGTGAGATCGTGTTCCGGCGGGCTATTCCATGCGTGAAGGTGCATTCCCACCTCGCCCTGACCGCGGGCGATCGCGTCCCTGGCGAATTCGATGAAAACGGGCTCGATCGCCATCTCGTAATTGGTCAGCCACACGGGCTTAAAGCCGAAACGCTCACAAAGCGCCTGGAACCGCGCCAGATAGCGCGCGTTTTCCGTTTTAATGACGCGGTGATTTTGCCAGAGATTATCGCCCTCAGTATCAATTGTGATGATAAACGCTGGTTTGTTCATAATGAGTCCGCAAGACAGGAAAGTTAGCGCTATGTTACGCACTCTCCAAAGCGTGAGTAAACCCTTCCTGGGAAATTACTGAGATTATGGAGAAAGAGTGCAAGTCGCTATCAGGTCTATTAGAATTGCCATCAGTACAACGCCGATAAGATGATGATGAATAACTTACCTGACACACCTGATTTGCGCATTTTACTTATCAAACTCCGCCATCATGGCGACATGTTGCTGACCACTCCCGTCATTGATTCATTACGTCAAAAATGGCCGCAGGCGCAGATTGATGTCCTGCTGTATGAAGAAACGCGCGATATGCTCGCCGCGCATCCGGCGATCGGTACAATTTATGGAATCGATCGTAAATGGAAGCAGCTGGGCACGCTGAAGCATCTTCAAAAAGAGTGGCAGCTACTGTGTGCGTTAAGAAATCAGCATTATCATCTGGTCATTAACCTGGCCGATCAATGGCGTAGCGCGATCGTCACCCGCTTCACCGGCGCACCCGTTCGCCTCGGATTTGCGTTTAACAAACGCAATAGTGCCTTTTGGCGTTTTTGTCACACCGATCTGGTCTCTGTCGACGGCCACAAATCCCTGCATACGGTCGAGCAGAATCTCTCCATTCTGGGGCCATTACCTGTCGCGCCGCAGCCTGCCGTCACCATGGCCTACACCGCAGAAGACTGGGATCATGCCCGTCAAAGACTGACGCAGACGGGTGTGGGCGAGCGCTACATCGTGATCCAGCCGACGTCCCGCTGGTTCTTTAAATGCTGGAGCGAAGACAAAATGGCGCAAACCATTTCTACACTGCAGCAGGAGGGCCATACGGTTGTGCTCACCGCGGGGCCGGATAAAAAAGAGCTGGCGATGATCGATCGCATTCTCGCCGCCTCGCCGAAGACGGGGGTCGTCTCTCTGGCGGGCCAGCTAACGTTGCGCCAGCTGGCCTCACTCATCGATCATGCGCGTCTTTTTATTGGCGTTGACTCCGTTCCTATGCATATGGCCGCCGCGCTGCAAACGCCCTGCGTGGCATTGTTTGGTCCATCAAAACTGACGTTCTGGTCACCGTGGCAGGTTAAAGGGGAAGTGATCTGGGCCGGCGATTACGGCCCGCTACCCGATCCGGATGCCATTGATACCAAAACGAAAGAACGCTATCTCGACGCCATTCCCGTTGATGCTGTCGTCTCCGCCGCAAGGAGATATCTGTCATGAAACACCATCGTCTGGCCATTGTTCGCCAAAAATATCGCCCTGATGGCGGAGCGGAACGCTTCGTTTCGCGCGCTCTCACCGCGCTGAGCAATCAAAACCTTGAGCTCAACGTCATCACGCGTGAGTGGCAGGGAGAGAAGCAAGACGACTGGCATATCCATATTTGCAACCCTCAAAAATGGGGCCGTATCAGTCGTGAGCGCGGATTTGCACAGGCCGCGCGCGCGCTGTGGCAGCAACAGCAGTTTGATATTGTTCAAAGCCATGAGCGCATCCCGGGTTGTGATATCTATCGCGCGGGTGATGGGGTGCATCGTCGCTGGCTGCTGCAGCGCGCGCGCATTTTACCGGCCTGGCGTGCGCAAATGCTGATGTATGACCGCTATCACCGCTATGTGATGCGTGCGGAACGGGAAATGTATCAGGCGCCTGAGTTAAAAGCCGTAATCTGTAATGCGGAGATGATCAAACGCGAAATCGTTGAAGACTTTGATATTGACGCAAAGAAAATTCATGTGATTTATAATTCTATTGATTCCAGCCGCTTCGTTCCGGCCCAGGAGGCACAGCGTGCGATTTTGCGCCAACAATTTGGTTTGCCAGCCGATGCCGTTGTGTTCTGTTTTGTAGGCTCAGGGTTTGAACGAAAAGGATTAGCCAGCGCCATACGCGCTATTGCTGGAACATCTGCCTGGCTGATTGTGGTTGGGCAAGATAAAGCAGAACGTCGTTACCGCGACCTCGCCCGTTCGTTAGGCTGCGAGGGGCAAATCCGTTTCCTGGGGATGCAAAAAGAAACTCTGCCTTTTTATCAGCTATCCGATGGTTTACTGTTGCCAACGCTGTATGATCCCTTTCCTAACGTCATTCTTGAAGCGATGGCCTGTGGCTTGCCCGTCATTACTTCAGAGAGTTGCGGTGGTGCAGAATTTATTCAACAAGGCCAGAACGGATTTTATTGTGACGCACTTGATATCAGTACATTGAAGGAAGCGGTAGCCGCTATCCCTTCACTGGAAAAAAATAACAATATGGGACGAGCGGCACGTGAACGTGTAAAAGACGCCACTCCCGAAAAACTATCAAGTCAGCTTATTACGCTTTATCAAAAATTACTGGATTAAAAATGCGCATCCTAATGATTATTGATGGTTTACCCGGTGGAGGAGCCGAAAAAACGGTTCTTACACTCTCCCGCGGGTTAATAGAAATGGGGCATCAGGTCTCTCTATTCTCTCTGCGGAAAGTGTGCGACTACGCCATCCCGGAAGGCATTGATTATCAGGTTGTTCAGGACACATGTAAAAAACCGTGGCGAAAGCTGACGGAGATCCCACGCCGCGCCCAACTGCTTGATCAGGCGATTGAGCGAGCTGAGCGCAGCGGCAAATTTGATGTGGTGTTCTCTCACCTGCACAAGACAGACCGCATTGTGGCGCACTGCCGCGCGCTGGAACGTGACAAAGTCTGGTTCTGCGTGCACGGCATGTTCTCGTTTTCCTATCTTCGCCATCGCAGCGGACTTTCGCGCTGGTTTAAACATCTTAAAATTCGTCATACCTACGAAAACCGCAACGTTGTCGCCGTCTCAGGCGCCGTGTTGAAAGATCTTTCCGAGACGCTGGCGCTCAATCTTCGACGCAAAGCGGTTATCCATAATCCTTTTGATATTCCTGAAATTCAGCGTCTGGCGGATGCGCCTTTCGAAATGCAGGGAAAGGATTACATTATTCATGTTGGCCGCTTCCATGAGCACAAACGCCACGACCGACTCTTACGTGCGTTCGCCCTGAGCAAAATTGACACCACGCTGGTCATGATGGGCAATGGCTCTGACGCTCAAATTCGCAAACTCAAGCAGCTTGCAGCCGAGCTGGGTATTGAAAACAAAACGGTTTTCCGCCCGTTCGACTCCAATCCCTATCCCTGGATTAAAGGGGCACGCCTTTTAGTGTTAAGTTCTGACTGCGAAGGTTTTGGTAATGTGCTGGTCGAAGCCATTATCTGCCAGACGCCACCGGTCAGTACAAATTGCCCCGGAGGCCCTGCTGAAATCCTCACCGGAGCCTTAGCGCGCGGGCTGGCAGAGTTAAATGACGCGTCACTGGCAAAAACGCTGGCGGATATTTATACCGCCCCGCCGGTCGTTGGCGATGCAACCATCGCGTCGTTCGGTATCAGTGCCATTTGCCAGCAATATATTGCTCTGGTCGACAATCAAAAATAATCAGGTTTCTTATGCAAAATTCTGCCCCATTGTTAAGCGTGGTGGTTGCCGTTTATAACGGTGAAGCTTTCCTGGATCAGTTCTTTACCTGCCTTGTCAATCAACGCATCGACAGCATGGAAGTCATCATTGTCAATGACGGCTCTACTGACCGCTCGATGGAGATCGTCGAAAAATGGCGAGAAAAACTACCGCAGATGCAGGTTATAGAACAGCAAAACCAGGGCGTATCCATCGCGCGTAACACCGGTCTGGCCGTTGCGACGGGTCAATATCTCTCTTTCCCGGATATTGATGATGTCTTTAAACCCGGCATGTACCAGCGCCTGCTGGATATGGCCGTCACGCAGGATCTGGATGTCGCCACCTGTAACGGGAACTACGTCTGGGAGAACAACAAAAAACCCTCACGCCCGATCTTCCCTGAAGACAAACTGGCTTCCACAGGGGTCATGGCTGGCCCTGCGTGGTTAAAAATGGCGCTGGATTCACGTAAATTCCTTCACGTCACCTGGCTGAACATCTATCGCCACGACTTTATCCGTCAACACAGTTTCCATTTCGAACCCGGCCTGCGCCATCAGGATATTCCGTGGACCACCGAAGTGCTGCTTGCGGCAGAGCGGGTTCAGTACACCAGTGAACGTTATTACGACTACTACATTCACTCTGCATCGGTGTCCCATATGCCGGACAATGACGACACGCTAATTCGCTCCGCGCGTCACTACATGAAAATCCTGCAGATGCTCGACGCCATCAATCAGCGCTACCCGGATAAAGTGAAAGGGATCCCTGCCTGCCACTGGCAAATTGCCAAAGAGGGGTTGGGCATTATTCACACCTTCGACAACATGAAGGATGAGAAGAAGAAATCAATGATTATTAAAGAGTTCTTCGAAACAGGCATCTGGAAACTCATCTGGAAAAGTGCAAAAAGTCCGCGTCTGCGCTGGCGGCTGGGTCGACGTTATTTCCGTTTGAAACGGTATCTGGCATAAGAGATAGCTTTACCTGGCCTAAATGCTTAGAATTTGCCCGCCGAAACTAAAAAAACGGATAATCGCTTGGAATTGTTGTATACCGCTCTGCTCTACATCATTCAGCCACTGGTGTGGCTGAGACTGTTGCTTCGTAGCCGGAAAGCGCCTGCGTATCGTAAACGCTGGGCTGAACGCTATGGCTTCTGCCGCAATAAAGTCGTACCGGACGGTATTTTGCTGCATTCCGTTTCTGTCGGTGAAACGCTGGCGGCGATCCCGCTGGTTCGCGCCCTGCGTCACCGCTACCCTTCGCTGCCAATCACCGTCACGACGATGACGCCAACCGGCTCGGAGCGCGCGTTATCCGCTTTCGGCAAAGACGTGCAGCACGTTTATCTGCCTTACGATCTGCCCTGCGCCATGAATCGTTTCCTCAACACCGTTCGCCCGAAGCTGGTGATCGTGATGGAAACCGAACTGTGGCCGAACATGATTTCCGCTCTGCATGCCCGTAAAATCCCGCTGGTCATTGCCAACGCGCGCCTGTCAGAGCGCTCGGCGAAAGGTTACGGCAAGCTGGGTAAATTTATGCGCCGCCTGCTGGGCAAAATCACGCTGATTGCCGCGCAGAACGAAGAGGACGCGGCGCGCTTTATCTCTCTGGGCCTGAAACGCAACCAGCTTGCGGTAACGGGCAGCCTGAAGTTCGATATTTCCGTTACCCCTGAACTCGCCGCCCGTGCGATCACGCTGCGTCGCCAGTGGGCCCCGCGTCGTCAGGTCTGGATTGCGACCAGTACCCATGATGGCGAAGAAGAGATCATCCTGCAGGCTCACCGCAAGCTGCTGGAAAAATTCCCTGATTTACTGCTGATCCTCGTGCCTCGCCATCCGGAGCGTTTTAAAGATGCCCGTGAAATGGTTCAGAAAGGCGGCTTCAGCTTCACGCTGCGCAGCAGCGGTGAAATCCCTTCCGGCAGCACCCAGGTGGTGATTGGCGACACGATGGGCGAGCTGATGTTGCTGTACGGAATCGCTGACCTCGCGTTTGTCGGTGGCAGCCTGGTCGAGCGCGGCGGTCATAACCCGCTGGAGCCGGCAGCCCACGCCATTCCGGTACTGATGGGGCCGCACACGTTTAACTTCAAAGATATCTGCGCGAAATTACAGCAGGCCGATGGTTTAATTACCGTGACCGATGCGGATTCGGTGGTTAAAGAGGTATCGACCCTTCTGACTGACGAAGATTATCGCCTGTGGTACGGGCGTCATGCCGTCGAAGTGCTGCACCAGAACCAGGGCGCACTGACCCGACTGCTGCAGCTTCTGCAACCTTATCTGCCCCAGCGGAGCCACTGATGTCAACGCGTCTGTCGGTCGTGATGATCGCCAAAAACGCCGCCGACCTGCTTCCGGATTGCCTGGCGTCGGTTGCCTGGGCTGACGAGATAGTCATTCTTGACTCCGGAAGTACGGATAACACGGTGGATGTTGCCCGGGCAGCGGGCGCAAACGTCTTTGTCGACGCTGACTGGCAAGGCTATGGCATCCAGCGCCAGCGCGCACAGGGGTATGCCACAGGTGATTATGTCCTGATGCTCGACACCGACGAACGCATCACGCCTGAGCTTCAGCAGGCCATTCAGGCTGTGCTTTCCTCGCCCCAGCCTGGCGCCGTGTACAGCATTGCCCGCCGCAACTACTTCCTTGGCCGTTTTATGCGCCACAGCGGCTGGTACCCTGACCGCGTGATGCGCCTCTACGAGCGCGAGCGGTATCAGTACAACGACAATCTGGTGCATGAATCCCTGAGCTGCGATAGCGCCCAGGTTATTCCCCTTACGGGCGATTTGCTGCACCTGACCTGCCGTGATTTCGCAAGCTTTCAGCGTAAACAGCTCAACTATGCCACCGCATGGGCGCAGGAGCGTCACCGGCGCGGCAAGAAGGCCTCGCTGACGGGAATCTTCACCCACACGCTGGGCGCGTTTCTGAAAACGCTGCTGCTGCGTGGTGGCGTCCTGGACGGTAAGCAGGGCTGGTTACTCGCGGTAGTGAATGCCCAGTATACTTTCAACAAATACACCGAGCTGTGGGCGCTCTGCCGCGGCTACTCAGAGAAAACGTGAGCCATGAGCACAAAAGCGATTTATCCGGGTACCTTCGATCCTATCACCAACGGTCATCTTGATATCATCACCCGTGCGGCGTGCATGTTCGACAAGGTGATCCTGGCCATTGCCGCCAGCCCCAGCAAAAAGCCGATGTTTGACCTCAACGAGCGGGTACAGCTCGCCACCGATGCCATTTCGCACCTGCCGAATGTTGAGGTAGTCGGGTTTAGCGACCTGATGGCTAACTTCGCCCGCGCTCAGCAGGCAAACATTCTTATCCGTGGTTTACGCGCGGTGGCAGACTTCGAGTATGAGATGCAGCTGGCGCACATGAACCGCCACCTGATGCCGGAGCTGGAGAGCGTGTTCCTGATGCCCTCCAAAGAGTGGTCGTTTATCTCTTCCACGCTGGTAAAAGAGGTGGCGCGTCATCACGGCGACGTCACGCATTTCCTGCCGACTAACGTCCACCATGCACTGATGGAAAAGCTAAAGTAACCCTATTTCTGGCACTGACGGCAGTAGAACGTGGCGCGCTGGGCGTGCTTCGTGGCAATAACGGGCGTGCCGCAGACTCTGCACGGTTCGCCTTTACGGCCATACACCTGCAGCTCCTGGGCAAAATAGCCCGGCTTGCCGTCACTTTGCAGGAAGTCCTTCAACGTTGTCCCGCCCTGCTCAATCGAGCGAAGTAATACGGCTTTAATCACCCGGACCAGCAGCTCGCACTCCTGCGCCGACAGCGAAGAGGCCAGCCGATCGGGATGGATCCCGGCCGCAAACAGCGATTCGCTGGCGTAGATATTCCCCACGCCGACCACCAGCTTGTTATCCATCAGCCAGGGCTTAATCGGGCTTTTCTTCTTCGCACACTTCGCCTTGAGGTATTCCGCGTTAAACGCGTCTGAGAGCGGCTCCGGGCCCAGATGCGCCAGCACGTTATGCCCTTCCAGCTCCTTCGTCCACAGCCACGCGCCAAAGCGCCGTGGGTCGGTGTAACGGAGCACTTTGCCGTTGCTCATCACCAGATCGACATGGTCATGCTTTTCCGCAGGCAGTTCTTCGGTAAGAATGCGCAGGCTCCCGGACATTCCCAGGTGGATAATAATCCAGCCGTCGGGCAGCTCCAGCAGCAGGTATTTAGCGCGACGCTGTACGCTAAGGACGGGTTTATCGCTCAGGGTATGGATCTCATCGGACACCGGCCAGCGCAGACGTCCATTGCGGACCACCGCGTGAAGAATCGTTGCGCCGACCAGATGGGGCTCAATGCCGCGACGGCTGGTTTCTACCTCAGGTAATTCAGGCATGGTTCCTCCGTTGAGATTCAGAATGCAAAAAACCCCGCAGTTGCGGGGTTTTTCGATACAAGGAGACTAAAATTATTTGATTTTAGCTTCTTTGTACAGTACGTGCTGGCGTACAACTGGATCGAATTTTTTCAGTTCCAGTTTTTCCGGCTTAGTACGTTTGTTCTTCGTGGTGGTGTAGAAGTGACCTGTACCAGCAGAAGAAACCAGCTTGATTTTCTCGCGAATACCTTTAGCCATGATTTATTTCCTCTTTAAGTACTTAGTACTTTTCGCCACGGGCACGCAGTTCGGACAGAACTGTATCGATGCCTTTCTTATCGATTACACGCATACCTTTAGCAGATACGCGCAGGGTGACAAAACGCTTCTCGCTCTCAACCCAGAAACGGTGAGAGTGCAGGTTCGGCAGGAAACGGCGTTTAGTCGCGTTCAGTGCGTGGGAACGGTTGTTACCGGTCACCGGACGCTTGCCAGTAACTTGGCAGACTCGGGACATGTCTATTCTCCAAAAATCAAATTAGCTCGAGCTTCGTATGGGGTATCGGCGCCTCGTCAGGCTTTACAGCCCGGTCATCGCATAGTTCTAAGTGAACTCTCGATTGCCAGGCCCAAATGCCAAACCCGAGATTCTCAAAGGTGGCGTAGTATACGCTGACTCGGCGGTGTGCTCAAGTCCCGAACAGACAAAGATCCCGACGGATCGCGAGAAATAGCCTAAATCCAGCCATGTTCTGCGAAAGAAATGTACTCACCGCGGCCAATTATCAGATGGTCCAGCACACGAATGTCCATGAATTGACAGCATTTGATAATGCGTTCGGTGATTTCTTTGTCCGCTCTGCTCGGTTCTGCACAGCCAGAGGGGTGATTATGCGCGAGGATCACGCCCGCTGCATTCACTTTTATCGCTTCCCGCACAATTTCACGCGGATGCACCTCAACGTGGCTCAACGTGCCCGCAAAGAGACAGCTATGTTTCAGCACCCGATTTCTGTTATCGACAAAGATCACCATAAAGATCTCGCGTTCAATATCGGTTAACTGGCTCTGCAGGAATTCACGCGTCATTTCTGGCGTCAGGATCGGATCTTCCTTCTCCATGCGGACATTGTAAAAACGGCGGGCAAGTTCAGCAATGCCCCTCAGCTGGGCATATTTCGCCACGCCAATTCCCTCAACGTGCTTAAACTGCGCCAGGTCGGCGGTCAATAAACCGTACAGTGAACCGAAATGTGCTATCAGCTCTTTTGCCAGCGTAAATACCGTTTTTCCGGGCGTTCCGGTACGTAAAAAGAGCGCCAATAGTTCATCGTCTTTTAACAGGGTGACGCCATAGCGCAGCAGTTTTTCGCGCGGCAGCAGCTCCTCATCCTCTTCTTCCATGCTCTTTCTCCTTTTTAACCTCATGCTGCCACAGGCCAATCCGTCGCTCGACGGCCACATTGCGTTCTTGCGTAGCGCCTCGCAAAGTGGACGAAGTACAAAATCACTCCGCTTTGGGGATTGTGATAAAATGCCCGCTCTCTGGTGAAACCCAACAGGAAAGAATCATGATGAGCCTGGCCGGTAAAAAAATCGTTCTTGGCGTGAGCGGCGGCATTGCTGCTTATAAAGCGCCGGAGCTGGTGCGTCGTCTGCGCGAGCGCGGAGCTGACGTGCGGGTCGCGATAACCGAAGGCGGTAAAGCCTTTATCACTCCTCTGAGCCTGCAGGCCGTTTCAGGATACCCGGTATCTGACAGCCTGCTCGATCCGGCCGCCGAAGCCGCCATGGGCCATATTGAGCTGGGTAAATGGGCAGACCTGGTTATCCTCGCCCCCGCCACGGCTGATTTAATCGCTCGGGTGGCGGCCGGTATGGCAAACGATCTGGTCTCCACCATTTGTCTGGCCACGCCAGCTCCAGTTGCCGTCGTTCCTGCCATGAACCAGCAGATGTACCGTAACGCGGCCACCCAGCACAATCTCGAGACGCTGGCCTCACGCGGCCTGCTTATCTGGGGTCCGGACAGCGGCAGCCAGGCCTGCGGCGACGTTGGGCCGGGTCGCATGCTTGATCCGCTGACGATTGTTGATATGGCCGCTGCCCATTTTTCGCCTGTCAACGATCTGCAACATCTCAACATCATGATTACCGCGGGCCCCACGCGCGAGCCGCTGGATCCGGTGCGCTACATCACCAACCACAGCTCCGGCAAAATGGGCTTCGCGATTGCCGCCGCCGCCGCAAGGCGTGGCGCGAACGTCACGCTGGTGAGCGGCCCGGTATCGCTGCCTACCCCTGCGTTTGTGAAGCGAATTGACGTGACTACCGCGCTGGAGATGGAAGCCGCCGTGCAGGCACATGCGCAAAGCCAGCAGATTTTTATCGGCTGTGCGGCCGTCGCAGACTATCGTGCCGAGACGATCGCCGAGGCTAAAATTAAAAAGCAAGGCGATGAATTAACACTAAAAATGGTGAAAAACCCGGACATTGTTGCCGGCGTCGCCGCACTAAAAAGCCATCGTCCATACGTTGTTGGGTTTGCCGCAGAAACGAATAATGTGGAAGAATATGCCCGGCAAAAACGTACCCGCAAAAACCTCGATTTGATTTGCGCGAACGACGTATCGCTGGCCACACAAGGATTTAACAGCGACAGCAACGCACTGCACCTTTTCTGGCAGGATGGAGATAAAGTCTTACCGCTTGAGCGCAAGGAACTCCTGGGCCAACAATTACTGGACGAGATCGTTACCCGTTATGATGAAAAAAATCGACGTTAAGATTCTGGACCCGCGTGTTGGCGAGCAATTCCCGCTGCCAACCTATGCCACCTCCGGTTCTGCCGGTCTTGACCTGCGCGCCTGTCTCGATGACGCCGTAGAACTGGCTCCGGGTGCCACTACCCTGGTTCCAACTGGCCTGGCAATTCACATTGCTGACCCGTCTCTGGCAGCGGTGATCCTGCCGCGTTCTGGTCTGGGCCATAAGCACGGCGTTGTGCTGGGTAACCTGGTGGGCCTGATCGACTCCGACTACCAGGGTCAGCTGATGGTCTCCGTCTGGAACCGCGGTCAGGACAGCTTCACCATTGAACCGGGCGAGCGTATCGCCCAGATGGTCTTTGTACCGGTGGTACAGGCAGAATTTAACCTGGTGGCAGACTTTGACGCCACCGACCGTGGCGAAGGCGGCTTCGGCCATTCCGGGCGCAAATAACGGCCCGAAAGACACGTATCTCACAGCGTTATAATGCAATAACAAACCGCAAACGCCCGTTTGCGGTCGCTGTGTGGATGCCAGCCTGGCAAGTGCTTATTTTCAGGGGTATTTTGTAACATGGCAGAAAAACAAACTGCGAAAAGGAATCGTCGCGAAGAAATACTTCAATCTCTGGCTCTGATGCTTGAATCCAGCGATGGCAGTCAACGCATCACCACCGCTAAACTGGCCGCCTCTGTAGGCGTGTCTGAGGCGGCGCTGTACCGTCATTTCCCGAGCAAGACCCGGATGTTCGACAGCCTGATCGAGTTTATTGAAGACAGCCTGATTACGCGCATCAACCTGATTCTGAAAGACGAAAAAGACACCACCGCGCGTCTGCGTCTGATTGTGCTGTTAATCCTGGGCTTCGGTGAACGCAATCCGGGCTTAACCCGCATTCTCACCGGCCACGCGCTGATGTTTGAACAGGACAGACTGCAGGGCCGCATTAACCAGCTTTTCGAGCGTATTGAAGCGCAATTGCGCCAGGTTCTGCGCGAGAAGAAAATGCGTGAAGGCGAAGGTTACAGTATTGATGAGACTCTGCTGGCGAGCCAGATACTGGCGTTTTGTGAAGGGATGCTCTCCCGCTTTGTGCGTAGTGAATTTAAATACCGTCCAACGGACGATTTTGACGCCCGCTGGCCGTTAGTGGCTGCTCAGTTGCAGTAATCTGTAAGCCCGGTAAGCGTAACGCCACCGGGCAATTTAATTACACCCCGAACTCTTCGCGATACGCTTTTACCGCTGCCAGATGGTCCGCCATTTCAGGCTTCTCTTCCAGATACGCAATCAGCTCTTTCAGGGTAATAATCGACGTCACTTTGCAGTTATAGTCACGCTCCACTTCCTGAATAGCGGAAATCTCGCCACGGCCACGCTCCTGACGATCCAGCGAAATCAGCACGCCAGCCAGCGTCGCACCGTTGGCCTGGATAATTTCCATCGATTCGCGGATCGCCGTGCCCGCGGTGATTACGTCATCGACCAGCATGACGCGGCCCTGCAGCGGGCTGCCGACCAGATTCCCGCCTTCGCCGTGGGTTTTAGCCTCTTTGCGGTTAAAGCAGTAGGGCACGTCGCGGTCATGGTGTTCCGCCAGCGCCACCGCGGTGGTGGTCGCAATCGGAATGCCTTTGTAGGCCGGGCCAAACAGCAGGTCAAAATCAATCCCGGAATCCACCAGCGCTTCGGCATAGAAACGGCCTAACAGTGCCAGATCGCGCCCGGTATTAAACAGCCCGGCGTTGAAGAAATAGGGACTCTTACGCCCGGATTTCAGCGTAAATTCGCCAAACTTAAGTACCTGCTTGTTAAGCGCAAACTCAATAAACTGGCGCTGATACGATTTCATGGATTTGCTCCTTTGGTTTTTCTGTCTTACAGGCAAAAAAAAGGCGACTCATTGGTCGCCTTTAAAATCAATTTTCTAACGCCGCTTTCTGCGTCGTTACAATGGATTCGATTCCCCCTCGGGCCAACGCCAGCAGGGAGAGAAGTTCTTCGTGGGTGAACGGCTCGCCTTCCGCCGTGCCCTGCACCTCAATGATGCGACCATCTTCGGTCATCACCACGTTCATGTCGGTTTCTGCTGCGGAATCTTCAACGTATTCCAGATCGCAAAGCGCTTCGCCGTTAACGATACCGACTGAAACCGCCGCAACCATGCCTTTCATTGGGTTGGTTTTCAGCTTACCGGCCGCAACCAGCTTGTTCAGGGCATCGGCCAGCGCCACGCAGGCACCGGTAATCGACGCCGTACGCGTACCGCCGTCTGCCTGAATGACGTCGCAATCGAGAGTGATGGTGAATTCGCCGAGGATTTTCAGGTCAACGGCAGCGCGCAGCGCACGCGCGATCAGACGTTGAATCTCCATGGTACGACCGCCCTGCTTACCCTTTGCCGCTTCACGGGCGTTACGGGTATGGGTCGCACGCGGCAGCATGCCGTATTCAGCGGTGATCCAGCCCTGGCCCTGACCTTTCAGGAAGCGCGGAACGCCTTCTTCGATGGAGGCGGTGCACAGCACTTTAGTGTCACCAAACTCAACCAGCACGGAGCCTTCAGCGTGTTTTGTATAGTTACGGGTCAGGGTGACGGGACGCACCTGATTGGCGCTACGACCTGATGGACGCATGATGGATTCTCCGGCTTGAAACGAATGTGGCTGCGCATTATACGGATAAAGGACGCTTATTCCTATCCTGAGAAGCCCCCGAAAGCTATAATCCCCCCATCTCTCCTTTAAAAACGGGAATGTCTATGATCCGCAGTATGACCGCCTACGCCCGGCGTGAAATCAAGGGTAGCTGGGGTAGCGCCACATGGGAAATGCGCTCGGTAAACCAGCGTTACCTGGAAACGTATTTCCGTATGCCGGAGCAGTTCCGCAGCCTTGAGCCTGTCGTACGTGAACGTATCCGTACGCGTCTGACGCGCGGAAAAGTGGAATGTAACCTGCGCTTTGAGCCCGATGCCAGCGCACAGGGCGAGCTCATCCTCAACGAAAAACTGGCGAAACAGCTCGTGAATGCAGCAAACTGGGTCAAAATGCAGAGCGATGAAGGCGAAATCAACCCGGTTGATATTCTGCGCTGGCCTGGCGTCATGGCGGCCGGTGAGCAGGATCTGGATGCTATTGCCGCTGAAATCCTGGCAGCCCTCGACGGCACGCTGGACGACTTTATCGTTGCCCGCGAAACCGAAGGCCAGGCGCTGAAAGCGATGATTGAGCAGCGCCTTGAAGGCGTGAGCACCGAAGTAGCGAAAGTCCGCACCCATATGCCAGAAGTGCTGCAATGGCAGCGCGAGCGCCTTGTCGCCAAACTGGAAGAAGCGGAAGTTCAGCTGGAAAACACCCGTCTGGAACAAGAGCTGGTGCTGATGGCGCAGCGTATTGATGTCGCTGAAGAGCTGGACCGTCTGGAAGCGCACGTTAAAGAAACCTACAACATTCTGAAGAAGAAAGAAGCTGTGGGCCGCCGTCTGGACTTTATGATGCAGGAGTTCAACCGCGAGTCGAACACCCTGGCGTCTAAATCGATCAATGCAGAAGTGACGAATTCAGCGATTGAACTGAAAGTGCTGATTGAGCAGATGCGCGAGCAAATCCAGAATATCGAGTAATGCTTTTCGGGTGGTGTCGACCGCACCACCCATTACTATTTCTAATCCATCCCAACAGCAATTTTGTCGCTTTACCGCCATCCATCAAGCTTTCTCTATAGAACTTGATAAAAATTTATAGGGCAAACTGACTCGCCTTAGAAAATCTCAATCGTGATCTTGCGCACAAATCGCTAACCTCCCCCACGTTCACACCGGAGGGTATATGCTGCTTCACATCCTTTATCTCATTGGCATCACCGCAGAAGCCATGACCGGCGCGCTTGCCGCCGGACGTCGCCGTATGGACACCTTCGGCGTGATCATTATTGCTACGGCGACCGCACTGGGCGGCGGTTCCGTGCGCGATATTCTGCTTGGCCATTACCCGCTCGGCTGGGTTAAACACCCTGAGTACGTGATTATTGTGGCGACGGCCGCCGTGTTAACCACCATAGTGGCGCCCGTTATGCCCCATCTTCGCCGCCTGTTTCTGGTGCTTGATGCGCTGGGGCTGATTGTCTTTTCGATCATCGGCGCACAAATCGCGCTCGATATGGGGGAAGGACCCGTTATCGCCACCATCGCCGCCGTGGTCACGGGCGTATTCGGCGGTGTGCTGCGCGATATGTTCTGCAAACGCATCCCCCTGGTCTTTCAAAAAGAGCTGTATGCCGGCATCTCCTTTGCGGCAGCGGTGCTCTATATCGCTCTGCAGCATTACGTTTCAAACCATGACGTGGTGGTCATCTCAACGCTGCTGTTTGGCTTTACGGCCCGCATGCTAGCGCTGCGTCTGAAGCTCGGGCTGCCCGTTTTTCATTACAAACACAGCGCCCACTAGCTTCAGAACCCGTTGATGTGCTGTTCAGCGAGCCATTTCGCCAGCACATCAATCTGAGGGGCGTGAATCCAGTTAACGATTTGTCGCGCTTTCTCCTCTCCTGTTCCCGGCAGGGTCTGCCAGTCCTTTGCGTTGCGCCCGCTCATCGTCTGCCACGATATGTCTCCCATCGCCTTCAGCGAAGCCTGGGTCAATGGCACTCCCATTGCCATGAGCCAGCGGATAAACGGCTTCTCGCGCACCAGATTAAATCGGTGCCAGAGCGCCAGCCCGCGTGCTGAGGAGAAACCCGGTGTGACCTGCAGCTGCGCCTGCGTTAATAACAGCCATGAAAAGAGGTGTTCAAAATGATGCGCCTGCCAGAGGGTGCGCCAGCCTGACTCGCCTAATCCTTCAATATCAAGAACCTGCTTTGAACTGAGCCAGGTCAACCGGGCAAAGAACTGCTCCATACACTCCGGCGAAGCATAGAAACAGCTAAGAGCATGATAGCGCGAGGCCGGAGGCTCTGGTTTATGTCTGTCCGTTCCGCGCCAGAGCACCTTATCAAACCGGGGGATACCCTGCCCGGCCAGGCTGATCTGTATCTGATCCCCCGGAGCAATATCCAGACTCTGCCAGCGCCCAACCGAGCCCAGACTCACCCGCTGCACCTGTTTATCATCCAGTTGCACGGGTTCCAGCGCTGCTACAACGGAAATTTTGCCCGTGCGCCCCACGGAAAAATGAATATCACTCACCTCAGCGACCTGGGCTGCAGGAGGATATTTCCACGCGACAACCCAGCTGCCTTCTCCCGGTAACCACTCTTCGCCCGCAGGTTCATCCTCCGAACGCACCACAATGCCATCCGTGGCAAAAGGTAATGCGGTCACGTGCCAGGCCGCGCGCTGCTTCTCGACGGCATCGACAGAATCGGCGGGTAGCGTGTACTGTGCCGACAACGGAAAACCGGCCTGAGACAGTTCAGCTAAAGAGGTACGCATATCTTTCAGTCCGTCCGGCCAGGCCCAGATGAATACGCCGATCTTGCTCAATAGCGAGTTATCCTTTTGCCGCATCATCGCCCCTGCCACCTTTGCGCGAGCGTTCATTCCACCCATCTGCTGCTGAATATGGTTGTCACGCAACCAGAAAAGCTCGCCCTGTAAGACGCTATTCGCCAGCGCGCCGGTGATATTTTGCGGAACAGACGGGATTAAACGTACCTTCCCGGTCCAGTCTTCCCCTCTGAGGCCATCACCGCGACTGATAGCCTGGGTTAACTTTCCGTTGCGATAGACCAGCGTCACCGCCACACCGTCAACTTTCGGCTGCATCCACAGATGCTGTCGGGCACGCATCCACTGTCTCAACTCCTCTTTGCTGGCCACTTTATGTACGCCCGTATGGGCAACAGGATGTTTTACGCTTCCCACCAGCGCCGGGAGTTTCTCTTCTGGAGGCTCACTGCCAAAACAGCGCTGCCACTGCGTTAACCGCCCGTGAAGCTGGTCGTAAGCCTCGTCGCTGATCTCACTCACGCCCTGTTTCCAGTAAGCCTCATCCCAGCCTTTGATTTGCGTGCTTAACGACGCCATCTCTTTTTCTGCTTTTGCCTGCGACCACACCGGACACACCGCCGCGCCATAGCCACACCACAACAGCATTAACCCGCTTATCCATCGCCACATCGCTACCCCTCCTTTGCATTGCAGGAGGTATACCCGGATGCCTGAAACAACGCTAACGGCAACGTTTCACAATGCGAGACGCTATCCGGTGTTTCTTTTGGTTGCTGAAAACCACGGATAAAACCTGAAAACGGCACGCAAAATTCAATAATCCAGGGGAAAAAGTGTGACAAAGGCTACGTCACACGGCGGTGACGTGTATAATAAGCCCGTATGTAGGACTTCTTCGTTAACACATACAAAAGACTCTCATGGCTCAAGGCACGCTTTATATTGTTTCTGCCCCTAGTGGCGCGGGTAAATCCAGCCTTATTCAGGCACTGTTAAAAACCCAACCGTTGTACGACACACAGGTTTCTGTTTCTCACACCACGCGAGCGCCGCGTCCGGGTGAAGTGCACGGTGAACACTATTTCTTTGTGGATCACGACGAATTCAGAGCGATGATCGGCAGAGACGCGTTTCTTGAACACGCTGAAGTATTCGGTAATTACTACGGTACCTCGCGTGAAACCATTGAGCAGGTTCTGGCCACGGGCGTGAATGTGTTCCTGGATATCGACTGGCAGGGCGCACAGCAAATTCGTAAGAAAATGCCTGACTCGCGCAGTATCTTTATTTTACCGCCATCGAAAGATGAGCTGGATCGCCGCCTGCGTGGCCGCGGTCAGGACAGCGAAGAAGTGATCGCAAAGCGTATGGAACAGGCTGTTGCAGAAATGAGCCATTACGCGGAATATGATTACCTTATTGTGAACGATGATTTTGATGCCGCGCTGAGCGATCTCAAAACCATTCTTCGTGCAGAACGTCTGCGTATGAGCCGCCAGAAGCAGCGACATGACGCATTAATCACCAAACTGTTGGCAGACTGAACCCACTTTCAGTATCATGCCCAGTCATTTCTTCACCTGTGGAGCATTTTAAGTATGGCACGCGTAACTGTTCAGGACGCTGTAGAGAAAATTGGTAACCGTTTTGACCTGGTGCTGGTCGCCGCGCGTCGCGCTCGTCAGATGCAGGTAGGCGGTAAAGATCCGCTGGTACCGGAAGAAAACGATAAAACCACCGTTATTGCACTTCGCGAAATCGAAGAAGGTCTGATCAACAACCAGATCCTCGACGTGCGTGAGCGCCAGGAGCAGCAAGAGCAGGAAGCCGCAGAACTGCAGGCCGTAACCGCTATTGCTGAAGGTCGTCGTTAATTAAACCTGCGGGTCGCCCTTGTATCTGTTTGAAAGCCTGAATCAACTGATTCAAACCTACCTGCCTGAAGACCAGATTAAGCGTCTTCAGCAGGCGTATCTCGTTGCACGTGACGCTCACGAGGGCCAGACACGTTCAAGCGGTGAACCCTATATCACGCACCCGGTAGCGGTGGCCTGTATTCTGGCCGAGATGAAACTCGACTACGAAACGCTGATGGCCGCTCTGCTGCATGACGTGATCGAAGATACCCCTGCCACTTATCAGGACATGGAACAGCTGTTTGGCAAAAGCGTTGCCGAACTGGTGGAAGGGGTCTCTAAGCTTGATAAGCTGAATTTCCGCGACAAGAAAGAGGCGCAAGCCGAAAACTTCCGCAAGATGATTATGGCGATGGTGCAGGATATCCGCGTCATTCTCATCAAACTCGCTGACCGTACCCACAACATGCGCACGCTGGGCTCACTTCGCCCGGATAAACGTCGCCGCATTGCCCGTGAAACTCTCGAAATCTACAGTCCGCTGGCGCACCGTTTAGGTATTCACCACATTAAAACCGAGCTGGAAGAGCTGGGTTTTGAAGCGTTGTACCCGAACCGCTATCGCGTGATTAAAGAGGTGGTGAAAGCCGCACGCGGTAACCGTAAAGAGATGATTCAAAAAATCCTCTCGGAAATTGAAGGGCGCTTACAGGAAGCGGGAATCCCGTGCCGCGTCAGCGGTCGCGAAAAACATTTGTACTCCATCTACTGCAAAATGGTGCTCAAAGAGCAGCGTTTTCACTCGATCATGGATATCTACGCTTTTCGCGTGATCGTCCACGACTCGGACACCTGTTATCGCGTGCTGGGGCAGATGCACAGCCTCTACAAACCGCGTCCGGGGCGCATGAAAGATTACATCGCTATCCCAAAAGCGAACGGCTATCAATCTTTGCACACCTCGATGATCGGTCCGCACGGCGTGCCTGTTGAGGTGCAAATTCGCACCGAAGACATGGACCAGATGGCAGAGATGGGTGTTGCCGCACACTGGGCGTATAAAGAGCACGGTGGCGAAAGCAGCACGACCGCACAAATCCGCGCCCAGCGCTGGATGCAGAGCCTGCTGGAGCTTCAGCAGAGTGCGGGTAGCTCGTTTGAATTTATCGAGAGCGTTAAATCCGATCTCTTCCCGGATGAGATTTACGTTTTCACCCCAGAAGGCCGCATTGTCGAACTGCCTGCGGGTGCAACTCCGGTCGACTTCGCTTACGCCGTGCACACCGATATCGGGCATGCCTGCGTAGGCGCGCGCGTCGACAGACAGCCTTATCCGCTCTCTCAGCCGCTCTCCAGCGGCCAGACGGTAGAAATTATTACCGCGCCGGGCGCACGTCCGAACGCGGCCTGGCTGAACTTTGTCGTGAGCTCCAAAGCACGCGCCAAAATTCGCCAGCTGCTGAAAAACCTCAAGCGTGATGATTCCGTCAGCCTGGGGCGTCGTCTGCTCAACCACGCGTTGGGCGGCAGCCGTAAGCTGGCTGAAATTCCGCAGGAGAACGTCCAGCGCGAGCTGGAGCGCATGAAGCTCGCGTCGCTTGATGACCTGCTGGCAGAGATTGGCCTCGGCAACGCCATGAGCGTGGTGGTGGCGAAGAACCTGCAGCAAGGCGACACGACAGCGGTGCCTGCAACCACGCAAAGCCACGGACACCTGCCGATTAAAGGCGCGGATGGGGTGCTGATCACCTTCGCAAAATGTTGCCGTCCAATACCTGGCGACCCGATTATTGCGCACGTCAGCCCGGGCAAAGGGCTGGTTATCCACCACGAATCCTGTCGTAACATTCGCGGCTACCAGAAAGAGGCCGAGAAGTTTATGGCGGTCGAGTGGGATAAAGAGACGGCGCAGGAATTTATCACCGAAATTAAGGTGGATATGTTCAACCATCAGGGTGCCCTGGCGAACCTGACGGCAGCGATCAACACGGCTTCTTCCAACATTCAAAGCCTGAATACGGAAGAAAAAGATGGCCGCGTGTACAGCGCCTTTATTCGTCTGACCGCCCGCGACCGCGTGCATCTGGCGAATATTATGCGCAAGATCCGCGTCATGCCGGACGTGATTAAAGTCACCCGAAACCGAAACTAGGTTTATGAATTCACAACGTTATGCACGTATCTGCGAAATGCTCGCCAGGCGTCAGCCTGACCTGACGGTCTGCATGGAGCAGGTGCACAAACCTCATAACGTCTCTGCTATCGTTCGTACCGCAGATGCCGTCGGTGTGCATGAAGTGCACGCCGTCTGGCCGGATGGCCGTATGCGCAATACGGTCTCGGCGGCGGCAGGCAGCAACAGCTGGGTGTCTGTCAAAAATCATCACACCATTGGCGAAGCCGTATCGCACCTGAAAGGGCGCGGGATGCAGATCCTTGCCACTAACCTGTCCGCTAAAGCCGTAGATTTCCGCGAGATCGACTACACCCGCCCAACCTGCATTTTGATGGGTCAGGAGAAAACCGGGATCACCCAGGAAGCGCTGGATCTGGCGGATCGTGAAATTATCATTCCGATGATCGGCATGGTGCAGTCTTTGAACGTCTCCGTGGCGTCCGCACTCATTCTGTATGAAGCGCAGCGTCAGCGTCAGAACGCCGGGATGTACGAGCGCAGCAACAGCATGCTGCCGGAAGATGAACAGCAGCGCCTGCTGTTTGAAGGTGGTTATCCGGTGCTGGCTCGCGTTGCGAAGCAGAAAAAATTGCCTTACCCCCACGTCAACGCGCAGGGCGAAATTGAAGCCGATGCCGAGTGGTGGGCCACCATGCAGTACGCCGGGTAAGCGATGAAAGGCCGCCTGCTGGATGCCATCCCGCTTAACAGCCTGACAGGCGTGGGCGCGGCGCAAAGCAATAAGCTGGCAAAAATTGGCCTGCACACCGTGCAGGATCTCCTGCTTCACCTCCCCCTGCGTTACGAAGACCGCACTCAGCTCTACAAGATTGGCGATCTCCTTCCCGCCATTTACGCCACCGTTGAAGGCGAAGTCCTGAACTGCAACATCACCTTCGGCGGACGCCGGATGATGACCTGCCAGATCAGCGACGGCACCGGCATTCTCACCATGCGTTTTTTCAACTTCAGCGCGGCGATGAAAAACAGCCTGGCGACGGGCCGCAGGGTGCTGGCCTATGGCGAAGCCAAACGCGGGAAATACGGCGCAGAGATGATCCACCCGGAGTACCGCGTGCAGGGCGATCTCAGCACGCCGGAAATGCAGGAGACGCTTACCCCGGTTTACCCGACGACCGAAGGCATCAAGCAGGCGACGCTGCGTAAGCTCACCGATCAGGCGCTGGAGCTGCTGGATACCTGCGCCATTACCGAGCTGCTGCCGCCCGAGCTGGCGCAGGGCATGATGAGCCTGCCCGAGGCGCTGCGAACCCTGCATCGACCGCCGCCAACGCTGCAGCTCAGCGATTTAGAAAGCGGCAAACACCCCGCCCAACAGCGTCTTATCCTTGAGGAATTACTGGCACATAACCTGAGCATGCTGGCGCTTCGCGCGGGCGCGCAGCGTTTCCACGCCCAGCCCTTAAGCCCTCGTGATGAGCTCAAAGATAAGCTGCTGGCCTCTCTGCCGTTTAAACCCACCGGCGCGCAGGCGCGCGTCACCGCCGAGATTGAACGCGATATGGCGCTCGACGTGCCGATGATGCGCCTGGTGCAGGGCGACGTGGGCTCCGGTAAAACGCTGGTTGCCGCCCTGGCGGCCCTGCGCGCGATTGCCCACGGTAAGCAGGTGGCGCTGATGGCGCCAACCGAACTGCTGGCCGAACAGCACGCCAACAATTTCCGCGCCTGGTTTGCGCCGCTCGGGATTGAAGTGGGCTGGCTTGCCGGGAAGCAAAAAGGCAAAGCTCGCCTTGCGCAACAGGAGGCTATTGCCAGCGGGCAGGTGCAGATGATTGTCGGCACGCACGCCATCTTCCAGGAGCAGGTGCAGTTTAACGGTCTTGCGCTGGTAATTATCGACGAGCAGCACCGCTTCGGCGTACATCAGCGTCTGGCGCTCTGGGAAAAAGGCCTGCAGCAGGGCTTCCACCCGCATCAGCTGATCATGACCGCCACGCCGATCCCGCGCACCCTGGCGATGACAGCGTACGCCGATCTGGATACCTCCACCATCGACGAACTGCCGCCGGGCCGTACCCCGGTCACCACGGTCGCCATTCCCGACACGCGCCGCAGCGATATCATTGACCGCGTGCGCAACGCCTGCACCCAGGAAGGGCGTCAGGCTTACTGGGTCTGTACGCTGATTGAAGAATCTGAACTGCTGGAAGCGCAGGCTGCCGAAGCCACGTGGGAAGAGCTTAAGCTGGCGCTGCCGGAGCTGAACGTGGGTCTGGTTCACGGACGCATGAAGCCCGCCGAAAAACAGGCGGTGATGCAGTCGTTCAAACAGGGTGATTTGCATTTGCTGATCGCCACCACGGTGATCGAAGTCGGCGTGGACGTCCCGAATTCCAGCCTGATGATCATCGAAAACCCGGAGCGTCTCGGCCTTGCCCAGCTCCACCAGCTGCGCGGGCGCGTCGGCCGTGGCGCGGTTGCGTCCCACTGCGTTCTGCTCTACAAAGCGCCTCTTTCCAAAACGGCCCAGATGCGTCTTCAGGTGCTGCGCGACAGCAACGACGGTTTTGTGATTGCGCAAAAAGACCTGGAGATCCGCGGCCCGGGCGAACTGCTGGGCACGCGTCAGACGGGTAACGCGGAATTCAAAGTAGCGGATTTACTGCGCGATCAGGCCATGATCCCAGAAGTTCAGCGCCTGGCTCGCCATATTCATGAACGCTACCCCGAACAGGCGGCAGCGTTAATTGAGCGCTGGATGCCGGAAACCGAGCGCTATTCCAACGCCTGATTTCAGGCAAACATCGGCAGCATCAGATACAGCTTAATCACCAGCGCGTTGACGATATCAATGAAGAATGCGCCAACCATCGGGACCACAAGAAACGCCATGTGCGATGGCCCGAACCGTTCTGTGATCGCCTGCATATTGGCGATAGCCGTTGGAGTGGCCCCCAGACCAAACCCGCAGTGACCCGCCGCCAGCACCGCCGCATCGTAGTTTTTGCCCATCATGCGCCAGGTCACGAACATGGCGTACAGCGCCATAAACAGCGCCTGTACCGCCAGAATCGCCACCATCGGTAGCGCCAGCGAAGCCAGTTCCCACAGCTTGAGGCTCATCAGCGCCATCGCCAGGAACAGCGACAGGCAGACGTTGCCGAGCACCGATACCGCCCGTTCAAACACGCGGTAGAAGCCCATCAGCGCCAGACCGTTGCTCAGGATCACCCCGATAAACAGCACGCAGACAAACGTCGGCAGTTCAAATGCGGAACCCGCCAGCCATTGCGCAACCACTTTGCCCACGGTCAGGCAGATGGCGATCGTCGCGATAGTTTCAATCAGCACCAGCGAGGTAATGCTGCGCCCGACGTCCGGCTTTTCGAACGCGGTCGGCACCAGCTCATCGTCAGGCCTGCCGTTCGGCGTGGTGGAGTGCTTAACCAGATACCGCGCCACCGGGCCGCCAATCAGGCCACCCAGAACCAGGCCAAAGGTCGCACAGGCCATCGCCACTTCCGTCGCATTTTCAAACCCGTAGCGCTCGATGAACAGCTTGCTCCACGCGGCCCCGGTTCCGTGACCGCCCGAAAGGGTAATCGACCCCGCCAACAATCCCATCAGCGGATCCAGCCCCAGCAGCGTTGCCATGCCGATGCCAATGGCGTTTTGCATCAGCAGCAGCCCCACCACCACAATCAGGAATACGCCGAGCACCTTACCGCCCGAGCGCAGGCTCGCCAGGTTGGCGTTCAGGCCGATAGTGGCAAAGAAGGCCAGCATCAGCGGATCTTTCAGGGACATATCAAAATCGATTTCCCAGCCCATGCTTTTTTTCAGTATCAGCAGGGCCAGCGCCACCAGCAGGCCACCGGCGACAGGTTCAGGAATGGTGTATTTCTTCAGAAGGGAAACGCTATGTACCAGCTTGCGACCAAGCAGAAGAACCAGCGTTGCGGCAACAAGGGTCGACAACGTATCGAGATGAATCATAAAAGGCTCCTGTAATGCGCGTGTTCCATACACACGCGGCGTTATCCTGGGCCGGGTTGCGCTCTTCATGAGCTCCCGGCGCAAAAAGTGTAATTTTTTTTCCCCACGCGTTGTAGAAAACCTGCTCACAGCAGCAGATTTTCTTCCCTTTTTTTGCTGGCAATCGTTTGCTTTTACCAGGTGGTCAGATAAAATGCCCGCTTTTCCACCGTGGGATTGCCGCCGATGTCCGTTAACACCATAGAGTCGCCCGATGCGCAACCGATTGCGCAGAAGCAAAATAGCGAACTGATTTACCGCCTTGAAGACCGCCCGCCGCTGCCGCAAACGCTTTTCGCCGCCTGCCAGCATCTTCTGGCAATGTTTGTTGCGGTGATCACCCCGGCGCTGCTGATTTGCCAGGCGCTCGGTTTACCGGCGCAGGACACGCAGCACATTATCAGCATGTCTCTCTTCGCCTCCGGCGTGGCCTCGATTATTCAAATTAAAGCGTGGGGTCCGGTGGGGTCGGGATTATTGTCGATTCAGGGCACCAGCTTTAACTTCGTGGCACCGCTGATCATGGGCGGTACGGCGCTGAAAACCGGCGGTGCGGATGTTCCGACCATGATGGCGGCGCTGTTCGGCACGCTGATGCTGGCCAGCTGTACGGAGATGGTGATCTCCCGCGTTCTGCATCTGGCTCGCCGCGTCATCACCCCGCTGGTTTCCGGCGTGGTCGTGATGATTATCGGCCTGTCGCTGATCCAGGTGGGCCTGACGTCCATCGGCGGCGGCTATGCCGCAATGAGCGACCACACCTTCGGCGCGCCGAAAAACCTGCTGCTGGCGGGTGTCGTGCTGGCGATCATTATTCTGCTTAACCGTCAGCGAAATCCTTACCTGCGCGTCGCCTCGCTGGTGATCGCCATGGCGGCGGGCTACCTGCTGGCGTGGGCGCTGGGCATGCTGCCGGAGAACACCGCGCCGACCAACAGCGCGCTGATCGTCGTTCCTACGCCGCTGTACTACGGACTGGGCATTGACTGGGGCCTGCTCCTGCCGCTGATGCTGGTCTTTATGATCACCTCTCTGGAGACCATCGGTGATATCACCGCCACCTCGGACGTCTCCGAGCAGCCGGTGTCCGGCCCGCTGTACATGAAGCGCCTCAAAGGCGGCGTGCTGGCGAACGGCCTGAACTCGTTTGTCTCTGCGGTATTCAACACCTTCCCGAACTCCTGCTTCGGTCAGAACAACGGCGTGATCCAGCTGACCGGCGTTGCCAGCCGCTACGTCGGTTTTGTGGTGGCGCTGATGCTGATCGTTCTCGGCCTGTTCCCGGCGGTAAGCGGCTTTGTGCAGCATATCCCTGAGCCTGTGCTGGGCGGCGCAACGCTGGTGATGTTCGGCACTATCGCGGCCTCCGGCGTGCGTATCGTCTCCCGCGAGCCGCTGAACCGCCGCGCGATCATGATTATCGCGCTGTCGCTGGCCGTTGGCCTGGGCGTGTCCCAGCAGCCGCTGATCCTGCAGTTTGCGCCTGACTGGGTGAAAAACCTGCTCTCTTCCGGCATTGCCGCGGGCGGTATCACCGCTATCGTTCTGAACCTCGTTTTCCCGCCTGAAAAGAACTGATCATCTTCACGGCAGGTAGTCAATGCCTGCCGTGACATCTAATTACACCATTCCCGCCTTGAGGATTGCGCATAAATCGTGCATAACTCCCTTATGTGCGTTTTGCGGGATGGAAGACCATGAAATTTATTGGAAAGCTACTCGTCTATCTTTTGGTAGCCCTGCTCATTGTGATGCTGGCGCTCTATATTCTGCTCCAGACCCGCTGGGGCGCGTCTCAGGTCAGCAGCTGGGTGACGGTGAATACCGACTACGAACTCAGTTTCGACAAGATGAATCACCGCTTTTCGTCGCCTTCCCACATCATTCTGGAAAACGTCACCTTCGGTCGGGACGGTAAACCCGCCACGCTGGTTGCCAAAAAAGTCGATATCGGCCTGAGCAGCCGCCAGATAACCGATCCGCTGCATATGGACACCATCACCCTGTTCGACGGCACGCTGAATCTCTCGCCTCAAACGGCACCGCTGCCTTTCCAGGCGGATCGCCTGCAGCTGAACAACATGGCCTTTAACAGCCCGAATACCGAATGGGACCTGAGCGCGCAAAAGGTCACGGGCGGCGTCAGCCCGTGGCAGCCGGAAGCGGGCAACGTGCTGGGGAACAACGCGCAGATTCAGATGAGCGCAGGCTCGCTGACCCTGAACGGCGTACCGGCAACCAACGTGCTGATCGAGGGCCAGCTTAACGGCAGGGAAGTGGTGCTGAAAACGATTGGCGCCGACATGGCCCGCGGCTCGCTCACCGGCTCCGCCCTGCGCAACGCCGACGGGAGCTGGATTATCGACACCATGCGCCTGAATGAGATCCGCCTGCAGAGCGATAAAACGCTAATGGCGTTCTTTGCGCCGCTGGCCTCCACCCCTTCTCTGCAAATTGGTCGTCTGGACGTGACCGACGCCCGGCTTCAGGGCCCGGACTGGGCGGTGACCGATCTCGATTTAAGCCTGCGCAACCTGACTCTCAGCAAAGGCGACTGGCAGAGCCAGGAAGGCCGCCTGTCCATGAACGCCAGCGAGTTTATCTACGGCTCGCTGCATCTTTTCGACCCGATCCTGAATGCGGAGTTTTCCCCGCAGGGCATGGCGCTGCGTCAGTTCACCTCCCGCTGGGAAGGCGGCATGGTGCGCACGTCCGGTAACTGGCTGCGCGATGGCAAAGCGCTGGTGCTGGACGATGTTGCCATCGCCGGGCTGGAATACACCCTGCCGCAGAACTGGAAAACGCTGTGGATGGAGCCTCTGCCGGAATGGCTGAACAGCGTCACGCTGCAAAAATTCGGCCTGAGCCGTAACCTGGTGATCGACATCGATCCTGCCTTCCCGTGGCAGATCACCTCTCTGGATGGCTATGGCGCAAACCTGCAGCTGGTGAAAGATCGCCAGTGGGGCATCTGGGGCGGTAGCGCAACCCTGAACGGCGCGGCGGCGACCTTTAACCGCGTGGACGTGCGTCGTCCGTCGCTGGCGCTGAATGCGAACGCCGCCACGGTGAACATTACCGACCTTAGCGCCTTTACCGAGAAAGGTATTCTTGAAGCAACGGCGACGGTTTCACAGCTTCCGCAGCGGCAGACTACGGTGAGCCTGAACGGGCGCGGCGTGCCGCTCAACGTGCTGCAGCAGTGGGGCTGGCCTGCGCTGCCGATTACGGGCGACGGCAATATTCAGCTCACCGCCAGCGGCAGCGTGCAGGCAAATGCCCCGTTGAAGCCAACGGTGAACGGCAAGATGAACGCGGTGAATATGGATAAACAGCAGGTACAGCAGACGATGACGGGCGGAGTGGTTTCAACACCGGTGCAATAAACAAGCCGGGTGGCGCAAGGTAAATGCAAAACGGCAACCCTGTTGCCGTTTTTGATGTTTGTTCCCTCTCCCTGTGGGAGAGGGTCAGGGTGAGGGCACCAGACCGCATAATTATCGTAGGCCCGGTAAGCTAAGCGCCACCGGGCATTTTTCCAGCTCAGAAGTGAACCACCACCTCATTTCCCTCCGCTTTCACCACCACACCCCACTCGCTGCCCTCGTGTGAACCGCCCTTCACGCCGTTCACCTTCTGCACGTTGCGCAAGCACACCGACCAGTTTTGTGCGTCTCCCGCACCGGTAAAGGTCACGATGTCGCCCCGACGTGACGCCTTCAGCGTATACGCCACGGAGCCGTCCGCCGCAGGCACTTCGCTCACCGCCGTTGCGCCGTCGTCCAGGTTAAACAGCTGGAAGGCCGTCCCCTCATTCCACGCGTAGTCCGGCTTCTGGTTGTTGCTGCCCAGCGCCAACAGCGTGTTGTCGCGCACGTAGACCGGCAGGCTCATGAAATCGTGCTGCTGCTTATGCCAGCGGCTACCCTGAATTTCGTCGTTGTGCCACAGGTGCGTCCAGCGTCCTTCCGGCAGGTAGAACTGCACGTCGCCCGCCTCGGAAAACACCGGCGCCACCATCAACGAATCCCCCAGCATGTACTGACGGTCGAGGTAATCGCACGCCGGATCGTCCGGGAACTCCAGCATCATCGCCCGCAGCATCGGCGTGCCAAACTCGCGCGCCAGCGCCGCCTGACGATACAGATACGGCATCAGCTGACACTTCAGCTGCGTGAAGTGGCGCACCACGTCGCAGGACTCGTCATCGTACGCCCACGGCACGCGGTAGGATTTGCTGCCGTGCAGGCGGCTGTGGCTGGAGAACAGCCCGAACGCGCACCAGCGTTTGTAGACGTGCGCCGGAGCGGTGTTTTCGAACCCGCCGATATCGTGGCTCCAGAACCCGAAGCCGGACAGGCCAATCGACAGCCCGCCGCGCAGGCTTTCGGCCATCGATTCATAGTTGGCGTAGCAGTCGCCGCCCCAGTGCACCGGGAACTGCTGTGCACCGACGGACGCGGAGCGGGCAAACAGCACCGCCTCTTCTTCACCCACCGTCTCTTTCAGCACGTTCCACACCAGCTCGTTATAGATGTAGGCGTAGTGGTTGTGCATCTTCTGCGGATCGGACCCGTCGAACCACTGCACGTCCGTCGGGATACGCTCGCCGAAGTCGGTCTTGAAGCAGTCGACGCCGATGTCCACCAGGCCTTTCAGCTTGTCAGCATACCACCGGCACGCCTCCGGGTTGGTGAAGTCATAAATCGCCAGCCCCGGCTGCCATTTGTCCCACTGCCACAGGGAGCCGTCCGGGCGCCTGAGCAGGTAGCCCTTCTCTTTCAGCTCCCGGAAGATCGGGGATTTCTGGCCGATGTACGGGTTGATCCACACGCAGACCTTCAGCCCTTTCTCTTTCAGGCGGCGGATCATCCCTTCCGGGTCCGGGAAGGTCACCGGGTCCCACTCAAAGTCGCACCACTGGAAGGCCTTCATCCAGAAACAGTCGAAGTGGAACACGTGCAGCGGCAGGTCGCGCTCGGCCATGCCGTCGATAAAGCTGTTTACCGTCGCTTCGTCGTAGTTAGTGGTGAACGAGGTGGTCAGCCACAGGCCGAACGACCAGGCAGGCGGCAGCGCCGGACGCCCGGTAAACTGCGTATAGCGGTTCAGCACCTCTTTCGGCGTCGGGCCGTCGATCACGAAGTATTCGAGATATTCCCCTTCCACGCTGAACTGCACTTTGGAGACCTTCTCGGAGCCGACTTCAAACGAGACGTTTTCCGGATGATTCACCAGCACGCCGTAGCCGCGGTTGGTCAGGTAGAACGGGATATTTTTGTAGGACTGCTCGGTGCTGGTGCCGCCGTCGCGGTTCCAGGTTTCGACCGTCTGACCGTTGCGCACCAGCGCGGTAAAGCGCTCGCCCAGACCGTAGACCGTTTCCCCCACGCCCAGATCCAGACGTTCGAATACGTAATTGCGATCGGCGTTGCTGTCCTGCACGTAGCCGTTGTTTTTCAGCTGGCTGCCGGTAATGCGCTGGCCGTTGCGCAGGAAATCCAGCGCCCAGAACTCACCTTTGGTGACGCGCGCGCTGACGCTTCCGCTTTTCAGCTCGGCAAAATCGGCGTTGTTTTCAATCTCTACCTTCACGTCTTTCAGAACGTTCAGCGGATAGTGCGGGCCGTTATTCAGCGCGCCCTGGAAATGCTCAATGCGCACCCCGACAATCCCTTCCTGCGGGGAAAACAGGCGCACCGTGAACATCAACGTGTCGAGCTGCCAGGTGCGCTCGCGCACGTCGCGCGGCGCAACAAACACCACCAGATCGTTGCCCTGCTGCTCCACGTCGAACACCTGAACCGGATACGTCACGTTCAGGCCCGGTTGAATAAGCCAGTTTCCATCACTGATTTTCATGCTCTCGTCCTCTTAGTTCTGTAATTCTTTGCTGACCGGCAGGTTTTCAAATTCCTGCTGGTTGCGGCGCGCGCCCTGCGCCAGCTCGCCCAGGATTTTGGTCAGGAAAGGGGTTTTCAGCGTGTAGTAGCGTTTAGCGATGATGGCGCTCAGCACGTAGCAGACCGCCGGAGCCAGGGTAAACAGGCCGATAATGATGCTGATGGTCGCGCTGTTCTGGGTTTTGGCTGCCGCGTCGTAGCCGCCGCCTGCCAGCATCCAACCGATCATCGCTCCGCCCAGCGCCAGGCCGAGCTTCAGCACGAACAGCGTGCCCGCAAAGCTGATGCCGGTCAGGCGTTTGCCGTTAGTCCATTCGCCGTAGTCGACGGTATCGGACATCATCACCCACTGGATCGGCGTCACCAGCTGGTGCAGCACGCCGATGACGAAGATAAAGGCGAACATCAGCACGGTGGCGTGCATCGGGACGAAGAACATCGCCACGCTGACCACCGCCAGCGCGGTGTTGGTCCACCAGAAGATGCTGACCTTGCATTTCCAGTCGGTGAGCGGCTTCGCCAGCGCGGAGCCGATCAGGTTGCCGACGCAGTAGGTGGTGAGGAAGGCGACGAACACCTCCGGCGAGCCCATGATCCAGGTGCAGTAGTACATCATCGCCCCGCCGCGCACGCAGACGGCGAGGATGTTGAGGATGGTGAGCACCCCGACGATGCGCCACTGATCGTTGTGCCAGATGTCGCGCAGGTCTTCCCGCATGGAGGTGGTGCTCGGCGGAACCTGGATGCGCTCTTTGGTGGTAAAGAAGCAGAACGCCAGCATCAGGAACGCGACCACCGACAGCACGGCGATCCCGCCCTGGAAGCCGAACGCCTTATCGTCGCCGCCAATCAGGTTCACCAGCGGCATCATCAGCACCGTGGAGAGCATGCCGCCCGCGGTCGCCAGCACAAAGCGCCAGGACTGAAGGGAGATACGCTGCGTCGGGTCACTGGTGATCACGCCGCCCAGCGCGCAGTAGGGAATGTTGACCACGGTATAGAGCAGGGTCAGCAGGGTGTAGGTAACAGCGGCGTAAACCATTTTGCCGTTGAGGCTGAGGTCCGGCGTGGTGTAGGCCAGCACGCAGACGATGCCGAACGGGATCGCGCCGAACAAAATCCACGGACGGAACTTGCCCCAGCGGCTGCGGGTGCGGTCGGCAATCAGCCCCATGCACGGGTCGGAGATCGCATCCAGCGCGCGCGCCAGCAGGAACATGGTACCGACGAACCCGGCGGGAATGCCGAAAATATCGGTGTAGAAAAACATCATATAAAGCATTACGTTATCAAAAATGATGTGGCTGGCGGCGTCTCCCATGCCGTAGCCGATCTTCTCTTTTACTGACAATATTTCGCTCATCTTTTTTATCCTTCACGCTGTAGGGGGCGCTGAGACCGGTTACAGAGTTTTAAACCATTGTTTCAGGAGCGGGTATTGCGTTTTCTGGTTAGCAGATTACGTTTCTTGTTTTTTGTGATCGCGGTAAATACTGGTGAGCACGAAAGGCTAACCTGAGGATTTTCTTAAGAATTAGCTGAAACAGGGGGGGACAGGTCAAAAGAGCGGTGAAAAAAGTGTGCGGGGGGATGTGGTAAATGCCTGAAAGTAGCTATAATGCGCCCCGCCTCCATGTAGCAATGCAGGCGCGGAAGATCGTCATCTCCGGTGAGGTGGCTGGACTTCAAATCCAGTTGGGGACGCCAGCGTTCCCGGGCAGGTTCGACTCCTGTGATCTTCCGCCAAAAATTTCTACTCAGATTATTTTATTCTTTATTCAAAAACTTTATATCATAAACTTCGCCCTGTTATTCAGGTAGATACCACGAAATCTTATCTTGTATGTCATTAGGGATATTTTCTAATTTATCAAAAACAATATCGTCCTCACTAATATATTTAATATGCTCTTCAACTAAATCAATATCTTCAGGAGAAAACCCATATCTAAGCAATAAAGTATGAATAGAATTTAATGTTCCATATTTTAGCAACCCCATCATTTTCATGGCATTATTATCTTTAGTCTTTTCATAATAAACGCGGAATGCTCCCATAAACGCATCCGTGAGTGAAAAAGAGATTACAGTATCTAAATAGTCATACGTATCGAATACAATTCGATCATAACTTACATTCTTAGCTTTAATATTGTTGAACATTGAATATGCATTTTCTAAATTAATATCGGGTATTTTACTCGCTGGTTGTATAAATGGAGCATCACCATTTCTATTTTCATCGCGATTAGAAGCATAGCTATATCTAATCCCAACGATTTCCTTAAAAGATTTACCTTGGATAAGGTAAAAGAGTATTGTTATTGCATTATCAAAGACGTTACTCTCTCCTTTCAATAAATCCCTGCCGATATAAGACTCAAAAACAAACTTTAGATTTGAACGAACTATATCTCTTTTTATTTTATTGCGTTCACCTTTGAGAGAGCTACCATCGGCATTTTCAAATATGATATCTAATGCCTCTTTAATGCAAAAAATAACATCCACTCCAGATATTCTATTTATTCTTGAAACTGGAAGATTATAATTTTCATCAAATGAACCATCAAAAATTGAAGAAACAAGCTCATTCATGTCATGAGTGGGATCATCTAAAACATTTTTCAAAATTGAATTCTCACTCATTTTAAATGTTGAAGTTATTCTCTGAGCAAGCAACTCTGGTCTTTTTGTATAAACATAACCATAGTCAAATACATTTTCTTTTGTTAACCTTCCACTTCGTCCTATTAGATTCTTAAATGCTAATCCTCGCTCTTTATCATTATCTGCCTGGATTCGCATGTTCACTAACCAAATAATATCAAACGGCATATTTATACCTTGAGCTAATGTGCTTGTAGCAAAACAGATTTTCGCATAACCACTTCTGATAAAATCCTCAATAAGAAATCTTACTTCCAATGGAACTGAACCATGATGAATCACGACACCAATCTTAAGCAGATCTACTAAAGTTGATTTATGACCGTGGTTATTAGCGCCCAATAACTCTTCAACTTTAGATATAATATTCAGAGCTTTTTTATTAGAGATAGCATTAAAGCGATTTATAAACTTTTCAAAATCCTTTTTGAAATGGCCATTGTATAATGAAGCTTTCGAAACATATACTAGTACTGATTTTGAACCATCAAAGGCAAATTCTTCGAATGAACCATCGAAAGGAACAGCTTTATTAAGTAAATGTCCTTTTTTTATATATGGAGAGAAGTAATAATCTTTCTCATTCGAATGTTTAAAAACAAAAACTTTCCCAACAGTATTATGTGGATAAGCGTGTGAGTAAGACTTGCTGAGATCCAATCCATGTTTTTGCATTTGTGCATTAGGATTTTCAACAAATGGATGGGCAAAAACCAATTTCGCATTTTCAAAACTTGACTTTATTCTTCTTACCAGTGCATCAAATGTAACTCCTCTTTCCTTTTCTTCACAGACTTGTGCTTCATCAAAGAAAAATAAGTCTATTTTTAACTTATTGCGAATTGGGAATAAATCCCTTGCTCTTTCAGGGGTTAAAATAAAAATGCGTCGCAGACCTATTCTGTTGTTGAATATTATGTCAGCAAAAGACGATATCATTATATTTTTTGATTTTCCAAATTTATCTCTGAGATTATTTATATATTCAGCAATTAAAGCCCTCGAAGGAACAATTATAACAACATCTCCTTTCAATTCTTCAATGTAGTCTTTTACAGAGAATGACTTTCCTGCACTTGTTGGTGCGGAAATAGAAACATATTTTTCTTCTTGAATCGCTAACCTTATACTGGCCTGGACAGGCGTTAAGTATTCCTTAAAAAGTCTATGGTTTGTTCTTCCAATTCCTGACAAAATAAATGAAAACAAATCATCTGGTTTAGTATTTTTATAAAACAACCCTAACTCCAAAACTATCCTATCTTCATAGAAAGAAAAATCTTTTTGGTGGAATAATTTATAATAGGTTAACTTTTCTAATAATTTGTTGTCTATTGGACCTTTTGTATGTAGCTGCAGAAGCAAAGATTCAATATTCTCGCTGGGATTTACATCTTCTTTTATCTTCAGAATTGCTGTTTTCATTTACAAATCACCCCCACAAGATATACTATACTGCACTTACTTAAGAGATTTTTTTCCTTCACACTTTCTAAAGCATTTTTGATAATAAGATCATAGTTTTCAGAGTTTATTGAAAATGCAGCAACCACACCGAAACACTCGTTATCTAGGTTGTCACAAACTTCTTCCCCTGCCAATTTTTCCAAATGAAGTACATCTCTTAGATGTTTTTCTACATTTATAAAATCAATAATTTGTGTTAAAGCATCACCATGTGGATTAGAAATACCTGAATACTTTGCCTCACCAAAATTGACCATTTTTTTAGGACAAACCGTATGAAAATCAAATCCTTCATTTTGTTTTTTTTGAGGTTTCCAAAGCTCTGCAATTGGAAGAGAAATATGATTGAAAAGTTTATTTAATGCTCTTGACGCTCCCATTGAAACCATTATCTCACCAAACTCAACGCCGATATCCTTTTCAGATGAAGATTGAGCTTTTATTTTGTTGAATATATCAACTAATAATTTCGAAGTTTCCTCTACAGTATACCTATAACATCTTTGTGTACGAGCATCTAAATCCATCATCCATGATTTATTCAAAACTATTCTCGTTAATTCTTCTGCAATTTTTTTTATAGTTTTTATTCTTATTACACATATTTTCACCATTACTTCAGCGCTGGTTAATTCATCATGGTAACATCCCCAATCAACATCATCTTGTGTTCTAACAATATTTTTATTATTCATATAATTCAGCCCTTATTCTTTGAAACAATGAATAACTGTCTAACTGAAAAAAAATATGATTCTGGAAGAAAGAATTAATTTTTGATTTGATTAATCTACAACGATTAGAGGTAAGTAACAATGCTGTTTAAAAAAACAGCATTCCACCTAAAAGACTTATTCATAACAGTTATAGATGTATACTCTATTGCTTGTTGAGCCTTAATTTACAAGCTTCCTTCACCCACTTACTAAAATTCCCTTTCCCCGCAGCCTTCTCAATCTGCTCCAAAAGCTCATCCTCAAACCGGATGTTCTTCATCGTGCTCTTAGTACGGTCAAAATTTGGTTTCTTTTTCTCTTATATGGTAGGTACCACTTCGGGTAGTTTATCTGCATGTGGTACCTACCACATGGGTTCGGAAATTTGACAACGCCCAGCAGTGTTGGAGCACTAAAGGGCGTCTAACCTCACCAACTATCAAGGAGTTGATTATGGCTGATTCGCATTCTACCCCAGACACCGACCAATCCGGAACTGAGCGTTCGTTAATTGTGGGATATCGCCCGAATGTTTACGACAAATCCACGCCGAAAATCATCCTTTCCGGAAAGTGGCTGCGCGCAGCGGGGTTTGATACCGGACATCAGGTCACGGTAAAGGTCATGAAAGGATGCATCGTTCTGGTGGCGTATAACGAGCAGGAGCAAAGGATTCTGGACGATTACAAACGCACTAAAGCAAAGTTATGCCAGATCGAGAGCACGCTGGCGAGCCTGCAATTATCATAACCGTTCCAGCTGTTATCCAGTTGGCTGCTGAGCATGCAGCCAATATAAAAAATATGGAATGCCAGATTTCTTACATAACATCCAAAAAGCAATCGAACCCAACATGTAATGCTGACTTACAAGTTCAACATTTGATGACATTCATCATTTCAATAAGTTATACTATTTTAATTTATCATTTTTATTATGATGGTAATGAAGCCATAACTCAACGCTATACCTTTTAAACATCTATCCGCGAAACTAATACGTCGCAAAGAGCAATATTCAGTTAACCCCCAAATTTCATTTGCTTTTCTATTTTGAAATGAAAGTCACAATTTAAATCCATAATAAAGAGTAGTTTCCCTCAGTCTATAAAAGGAGATTGAGATGGCTATACCTGTTTACTTATGGCTCGAGGATGATTCAGGCCGTAGGATTAATGGATCTGTCGATATAAAAGATCGCGAAGGTTCGATAGAAGTGATTGAATTTATGCATTCTATAGAACAGCCTATAGATAAATTCTCCGGAAAAATCACAGCAAAACGCATTTGTAGTACCTATGCATTCATGAAAGAGATTGATTCATCATCCTCTTATCTCTACAAAGCCTTGTGCACTGGACAAACACTAAAAAAAGCAGAGTTTATATTTTACAGGATCAACTATAACGGACTTGAAGAGGCTTACTTTAAGACAACTTTAGAAAACGCAAGAGTTGTTCAAATTGAACCTATCATGTTTGACATTAAACACCCGCAAAACGAACACTATACACACCATGAATATGTAGATCTGACATATGAAAAAATCACATGGCACTACATTGATGGAAACATCATTCACTCTGATACCTGGAAAGTGCGCGCTTAAGGAGAAAGTATGTCTTGGGAATATGATGTAAAAGAGCATAAATTTTATCTGGATGGTGTCTACCAATTTGATGCAGATTACGCAGGAGCAAGTGGTTACAAAAACGATCCGTCACAAGAATGTGTAAAAAACAGCGGACCGCTGCCACGAGGTACCTACACTATTGGGTCCCCTCATAATTCAGCCCATACTGGGAAATATACTCTCAGCCTCACGCCCAACTCGACAAATGATATGTGTGGTAGAGACTCATTTAAAATACATGGTAAAAGCAGTTTGCACCCCGACGACTCTTCAGAGGGCTGCATCATTGCTCCCCTGAGTGCCAGAAGGAGTATCTGGAAAAGCAACGATACGGTATTGATTGTCAAATGAAGCATTTATTTTGTTTATTGCCATTACTCGTTGCAGTCAGTTCGCACGTCTCAGCGACGGAAATGACCGGCTTCGCGACCCGATATTACGATGAAGACGGCGGCTCGCTGACGGAAATTTCAACAACGATGCCCCTTACTCCAATCATCACCATCGGTAAGAAAACCGTGCAAATGGAGGTTACTCACCTGTCAGATATCACCAGCACACCAGTCAACAAAGACAGTTCCGCTCGTTGGGTCTGCCTTCATGACAACGATGGCACAAATTACTGGTTCATCTCGGATAACGAAATGGGTGCAGGATTGTTAACTGCGCTAATTATAGCCAAAGATGGCATCCATAACGAGTGTGCTAAAACAACGGAACCTGTCAGAGTCTCGGTCGCTAATGTTCCATTATTAAATGCGACGCATGGCAATTTAGTCGCATTGTTTGGCAAGAAAGAGATCGCCAAAAAGAAAGCGATGCTTTTTTATCAGGAGACGCCAGTACAGAATGGATTCATCCAGAGTAATACGGTCTCTTATTACTTCGATGGCGAAAAAGTGCGTGGCGTAATCATCGGGCAAATTACCAGTAACTAGCTTGCAGACTCCCTCTCCAGAGGGAGAGGGCGTTAAACCTGCCCACCCAACCGCATATGCAGCAACGGAAACGGATTCCCCTGCCCGTCCAGTTCCGAGCGCCCGACCTGCTCAAACCCCATATGGCGATAAAATCCCACGCCCTGCGGATTCTGCTCATTCACATCCACCTCGTTTACGCCAAACTCGGCGATGGCGTATTTCAGCAGCAATTTCCCGACGCCCTTCCCCCGGCTCGCGTCGTCAACAAACAGCATTTCAATGCGGTTTTCATCCACGCCTAAAAAGCCGTGAATAATGCCTGCATCATCGCGAGCGATCACGACTTTGAGGTTAGGCAGATAGGCGTTAAGCAATAGCGGGCGCAGCGCCGCAATATCGCTTTCCTGTAAAAAGTAATGGGTGGTGCGGACGGAAGATTCCCAGATCGCGACCAGACGTTCGAAGTGTGAGGGGAGTGCGGTTTCTATTTTCATGGGGGGATCATTATAGAGCGCGGCGATTAAATCAAGTATCCAGAAGCATGGAGGCAATAAACTGAAGACCTTAAATGAAGTTATAAACTCTCGTACCTGTGAAAGTCGAGTGCGTATCAGGGAAATGGCCCGGAAGTTGGTTCAGGAGACGGGTCAGCAGATAGAGCATGAAAAGCAAGAATCCCCAACAGACAGTGAGAATAAAGAAACCAGCTAATCCTTCATGGCAGTTGTTCGGTTAAACCGAACAACTGAGGAACGGTAAATATTGTAGCGCCCTGTCCCCCCCTCACCCTAACCCTCTCCCTCAGGGAGAGGGAACTGACCGTGCGGTTTTTCATCCCCTACCCTAATCTCCATCACCGCGTACACGCCGTCCTTCGGCACCACCACGGTAACATTTTCCACCGGCACGCCCGCCGCGAGGTGAATATCCTGCAGCTGCTGTAACGACCTAGGGTAAATATCCTCCCAGCCGATACCCCGCAGCACAAAATCAATTTGCGGGCTGCTGGTGAGCATGTTTGACACAATTACCGCCCCGCCGGGCTTGACCAGCCGCAGCGCGCGCTGGAGGAAAATCACCGCGTCGGTATCGTTGAAGTATTCGAAAATCCCCAGCGCGTCGACCAGTTCGGCCTGCTGCTCGCCCAGCTCCAGCAGCAGATCTTCGTTACGCACCAGCGTATGGAGCAGGTTGCGCCTGAGCAGGGTCAGCTGTTCCCCCACTACAATCCCTTCCTGTGCCGCCATGGTTTCAGCCCAGCTGAGCGCCACCGGGTCTTTGTCCACCAGCGTGAGATACACCTGCTGGCCGTCGAGCTTTGCTTCACGCAGCGCCTCCAGCACCGGGATGGCGGCACCGCTCGCGAGGCTGACCCAGTTGTTCTCGCTCTCATTATGAATGTACTTATCCACCAGCGCGGCCAGCACTCTGGCGCGGGAGCGCACGCCAATCGCATCGTTAGCGTGGATAAACCACTGGCGGCTGTCGCTGTCCATTTTCGTGCCGTCGGGCAGGCGGTCTTCCAGCGGGTTTTGCACCACAAACAGCGCCAGCGCGGAGGGCACCAGCCGGGTGCGCCACGCGGTGAGCGCCGGGCGGTTGCGGAAGGCCTGTTCGGAATAGCGGTTCTGGGGAACCAGCACGGCCTGCCCCCCTTCGTCGTATTCCACCCTCGGGGGCCGGAGCGCTGGCTCGGCTTTCAGGGCGCGGTCAAGGGAGGCGATCTCGCGGGCAGCGTCGTCTTTCATCGGCCACTGGTCGCTGACGTCGGGAAATGACGCGCTGAAAATCGTCATATTTTCCGGTGCATCGCCGCGAAAAGGCTGCCAGTTCATGTCGTCTTCCCTCCGTTAGGCTTTTAACGGAAGTCTATCCAGGCGAGCCAGTAATACCCTACGAAGAAAGCACGAAATAGGTGCATCAGTTCTGCGACGTGCGCCATACCCCCGGCGTGCAGCCGTACTCGGTCTGAAAATGACGAATAAAGTGGGCGCAGTCGCTAAACCGCATCCGTCGCGCAATATCCGTAACGCTTTGCTGAGAGTTTTTCAGCAGCCAGCAGGCATAGCGCAGCCTGGCGCTGCGAATAAATTCCCGCGCCGTTTTGCCAAACTCGGCGTGAAACAGGCGGTTAAGCTGGCGCTCGCTCAGCTTAACGTCCTGCGCGAGCCTGGCGGCGTTCAGCGGGTGAGTCAGATACTGTTCGACGATCGTCACCGCCCTGCGCAGCCGTGAATCAGGGATCATGGCGATATTCGCGGGCCGCGGCGTGGCGGCGTCATGCGGAGGAAGGGACAGCCGCCGGGAGGTGGTGGCCGCAATGTCGTCTCCCCCGTGGGCTCGGATAAGCGCCGTTACCAGGGTGAGCGTTGAGATCCCGCCCGGGCAGGTCAGCAAATCGCCTTCGTCGATAAAATCGAGGCCTTGCTCAGCATAAACCTGCGGAAAGCGTTGCGTGAAAACGTCATGGTGATGAGGATGAATCGAGGCGCGGCGCTCGTTCAGTAAGCCTTCCTCCGCCAGAATAAAGCTGCCGGTACCAATACCTATCAGGGGAACGTTGTTGTGATAAGCCTCCGTGAGAAACGCTCTGTCGCCACGGTGCCCCTGGTGAAGGTGCTCCAGGCCTCCACCAATTACCGCAATGTAGTCGAAGTCACCGGGCGGCGCATGGGCGGCCTCCGGCCGCAAGCTGAGCCCTGAGCTGCTCACTACCGGTAAGTCGGGATAAGTGCTTATATGACTGAGTCTAAAGCGTATTTTCTGGCTACGCTTCTGGACGCTGGATGCAATACGTAACGCCTCTATTAATCCTGAATATGCGAAAAGCGAGAAATGGGGCCACAGGAGTAAACCCATATGCAGGGATTTATTCCGTGCAGGCGTCATTCTGACGCTATCATCAATTATATTTTTCATTAACTTGCCGAAGAATAATTACATTATCGCAACATTATTGTTGCTGTTATATTTTCCTAAGATAGGTCCTGGCTGTTAAATCAAGCATAAATGATGGTCGCAAAAACTTAAAAATATTTCTCCTTGTCGCTATCCGTTTTTTGACGTGTGGCACACATAGGTCGGCAGCGTCCCCAGAATAAATAAATAGTTCTCATTCTGCTGTTTCTTAATACGCATATAAATATTCTTATTCGGATAGATAAAAAATAAGGGCTCGTACTTCTCCAGCCAGCTGTCGCTGATGTTGTCGTCCGGAAATTTCATATTGCGTATGGACGTCAGATTATAGACGCTGTCTTTGCGCTCAATCTGAAAGAAAACTTTGCGATTCAGGGTCTTCGTGGGATCGCTTTTCAACCGGCCATTCATGCTGAGTATTCCGCTGTTACCCTCCACGGTGTAATTCAGCCACAGAGAGAGCGTCTCATCACGGTGATGCTGAATAAAGTTCGCCTGACAGGAAAAGGGCTGAATGTAATGGCGATGCCAGAGGTAATACGCCGCCACGACAGCCCCCATCAACAGGCACAGGCAGAGCGCAACAAGCGTTTGACGGTAGCGAACCATACTAGCGATCCTCTATAAAATAATCGGACATACAGCGGTTGGGTTCCGTCATCGGTCTGTCACAGCGAATGACCGACGCGCGAGGCAGCAGGATGTATCCGCTGACGTACACCCAGGGATAGTTCGCGCACTGGTCCTTAAACGGGGCGGCATAGGCCAGGGCTTTATCCCGGTCGCGCTGCGTTTCAATATCGCGAGAAAAATAGAGCTGGCATTCGCCCATCTTCATCGCGAAGCGGTACCCGTCGACGAAATAGCTGTCATGCAGCAGGTTATGGCTGATAACGCTCACGCCAGCCAGCATCAGCAATAGCACCAGCGCGCCCGGCAGCCAGAAGCGGCGCGTCGAGTCGGTCGGGGCGACGGTCTCTTCGCAGACATCCGGAGCAGCACGTTCTTCCTCATCAGCCTGCGGCTGCGTCTCTTTAACGGTGATTTGCGTATCGCTTGCGAGCGTCAGTCCAATCCGCGGGATAGTGACAATCGGATCGGTTTCAAACCCCACTTTCTTCAACCCCTTACGCAGAATAGAAATATTCTGGTAGTAGGTATTAGGCGAAACCAGCATCCCCCGGCGCTGCCAGACAATATCCATGCACTCCTGTTGAGTCACAATACTTCCGACTCTTTCTATTAATAACAACAAACAGCGCCCCGCCGGGGAATTTAATACCACCACCCGGTCAGGATTGTTGAGATCGCGTAATGTGCTGGCCGCTGGATGAAACTCTACCAGGCCATTAATAATGTAATGCTTATGCATAGAATGGGCTAAATACCTCCGGTCAACGCCTGTTGCTCCAGTAGATTCCCTTCACGGTTAACATGCGTATCCCTCGCCTGTGTAAGGATTAATGTGACGGATAAATGCGCAACTGTATATCCTGGCGCCTGGCGAAAATTCTTATTTTTCCTTTCTCTTTATCTGACGGGTCTAAAGTTTTCTTAACCGCTATTTAAAGCCGTCTTGACACTGACAAAACTCGACAAATCCGCCCGTTGAACGGTTTAGCCATCATTGTCTGAATTATTCAGCACCCTTAATTTGTTTTTTTAACAAAAAGGAGAGAGGACGGGCGTTCCCGGCGGGTTTCAAAATTATGCCCCATTCGAAACCTGTCGTCTTAATTAACAATTTCGGCACGGAACTGTTAGTCACCGTCAGTAACAACCCGCGTCGCATGACGTCCCCAGACTATTTCCTTACAAAACATTTATTAAAGCTAACTTTTCAATAAAAACTATCGGTATGATTATTTACAGGCAGATAAGCAAAAGCCGGTTCAGCGAGGAGAAATTGACGCTACACCTAAACCGTACTTAAAACAAATTAAGATTAATTCAGGTTACCTCTTTTACGCCCTGAGTATAGTGGGCTCACACCGTGCAATGCTTAATTGCTTCGAAAATACAGGCATCGTTCTGCCAGACAGACGAGTCTCATTACAATTATAAATCGAGGGAATGACATGGCGAATAAGCTCAACAACACACGTCATTTAAATATCGCGCTATTAGGTGGAGATCACTTTGCGCGCCAGGGGATCGCCGCGTTATTAAAAAATATTGTCCCGGCTATGCAGATTACGGCATCGATCGATAATTACGCGGAGATCGAAACGATACTCGCGGCCGCACCGGTAGACGTGATTTTTTTATCCGGCATGGAGAAATATCACGCGGGATATGACTGCCTGAAATATATCAGGAAGATGAAAGTCCTTTATCCCGACGTACTTATTTGCATGTATTCCGCACCGGCAAATTCCTGGCTGTGGATACGCGGTGAAATAGACGCCTATCTCTCGCTGCAGGACCCGCTTTATCACTGGCGAGCCAGCGTATTAAAAATGGTCGATAGCCGTTATCGCCCAATAAAAAAACCCACGGCGTTATCGCTGACGCCGGGTGAATGGAGGGTATTGAAGGAACTGCGAAAGGGTCTGGATATGCGTTACATCGCCGAAACAGAGCAGCTTTCTTACCGTCGTGTCAGCGCGTTAAAAAGCTCAGCGATAAGAAAACTCGGGCTCAGGAACAAGACAGATTTGCTGGTCTTTTTAACCAGTTAGACCTGCTGCTTTCAGAGCAAATCTCGACATAACACCATAATGGAATCAGGACAATGAAAGCTCAATTCAATAATAAAACGCTGCTCGCGATCGCTATTGCGGCATTACTGCCAGCGGGCACGGCTCTGGCTGCCGGCACCAGCGGCGGCACGGTGAACTTTAGCGGCAAAGTGGTGACTTCCGCCTGCGCCATCAGCGCAGGAAGCGCCAACATTGACGTGGATATGGGTGAAGTGCGTACCGCAACGCTGGCGACCGCCGGCAGCGAAGCCAGCACGGCAAAAGCGTTTGCCATCACCCTGGAAGATTGCGAAATCGCCGATACCTCAGCCTCTACGGATGAGAACCCGATTGCCGCCACAACCGTGGCCGTCACCTTCACCGGCACGCCGGACACTTCCGATGTTAATAGCTTGTCCGTCGGGGCAAACGGCAGCGCCAACTCTGCGCAAAACGTGGCTATTCGCCTTTATGACGAGCAGGGCAACGTGGTTAAGCTGGGTGAACCCGCTTCGGCCATCCCTCTGCGTAAGGGTGCCAACACCCTGAACTTCAGCGCGAAATATTACTCGCCGAAGGGCGGCGCCACTGCGGGTGATGCCAGCGCCGTCGCAACCTACACAGTGACCTATTCGTAACCTTCAGGCCCGGTCTGCGAGCCGGGCCTGTCTTAGCTTTCAGGAGAAGCACTATGCGCGTAAACACATGGATTTGCCTGGCGGGCGCGTTATGTTCCTCCGCCGTCTATGCCGGCGGCGTGGGACTGGGCGCAACGCGATTGGTCTACTCCAGCGCCACCAGCCAGGCCATGATGCAGGTGAGAAACACCCATCCCGACGCCACGTTCCTGATCCAGTCATGGATGGAGAATGAGAAAGGCGAACGTACCAACGACTTCGCGATCACGCCGCCGCTGTACGTCATAAAACCGGCCAGCGAAAGCGCGGTGAAAATCATGTTTAACGGCAAAGCCCTGCCAGCGGATCGGGAGACGCTCTACTGGATGACGGTCAAAGCCATCCCCCAGCAGGCGAAAAGCGGCGCCGGGAATACGCTGCAGTTTGCATCGGCTAACCGCATCAAGGTCTTTTATCGCCCGGAGGGACTCAGTGAGACCCCGCGAGAGGCGTGGAAAAAACTGGCCGGTGCCTACCGTGCCGGAAAAGTGACGCTCAGTAACCCAACGCCGTACTACCTCACCACCATCAACGTGAAAATTGACGGTATGCCGGTGCAGCCGGTGATGGTGCCCCCGAAAGGCAGCGTGACGCTGGCTGAACGCTTCAGCCACGCGAGCAGCATGAGCTATCAAACCATTAACGATTACGGGGCATGGACCCCCGCCACGCGCGCGTCGTTATCCCAGTAATAAAAACAGTAAGGCGTGACCACGTGAAAATAAAAATCCTGTGCGCCACGGTGATCTCCCTGGTGATTCGGCAAGCCGTGGCTGCTGAAAGCGAGCTGCAATTTAATCCCGCGTTCCTCAACGGCGAGAGCGCAAACAGCGCCGATCTCGCCTGGGTCAACGCCGGGAGCGCGTTGCCGCCGGGTGATTACAATCTCAACGTGTATATCAATACGAATTATGCGTTCACGGGAAACGTCACGTTCCGCCTTGCTGAAGACAGCACGGGTGAAGCGCTGCCCTGCCTCACGCCTGAACAATTCGCCGCGCTGGGCATCGATAGCCATCAGGCGAAGGGCGGAGCGCTGCCGCTGGCGCAGCGCTGCATTTTCTTAACGAAGGCGTTTGCGGATACGCAGTTTGACCTGGACCAGAAGACGCTCACCCTGAGCTTCACCGTACCGCAGAGTGCGATGCGCAATTTGCCGCGCGGGTACGTCAGCCCGGAAAGCTGGGAGGCGGGCATTCCTGCCGCGTGGCTGAATTACGTGGTCAATGGCTCGAACAATGAGTATCGCGGCGAGACGCGCACGCGGGAACAGCAGCTGTTTGCGAGCCTCAACAGCGGCGTCAACCTGGGCGCGTGGCGGCTGCGTGATTTCACCACATGGACCAAAGACAGCAATGAGCTTACCCACGTGCAGACCTGGCTGCAGCGCGATATTCACGCCCTGCGCGCGCAGGTGTATGCCGGGGAAACGTACACCTCGGCGCAGGTGTTCGACTCCGTGGGCCTGCGCGGTATCGCCCTGAAAACCGATGACAACATGCTGCCCGCCAGCCTCAGCGGCTATGCGCCTGAAGTCCGGGGCATCGCGCGCAGCAACGCCACCGTGACGGTTCGCCAGAACGGCAATATCATCTATCAAACCTCCGTTCCACCAGGGGCGTTTGTGCTGAAAGATCTCTACCCGACCTCCTCGGGAGGCGATCTGGCGGTCACCATTCAGGAGAACGACGGCAGCAAAAAGCAATACACGCTTCCCTTTGCCAGCGTGCCGAACCTGGTGCGTAACGGACAGGTGAAATATGCCCTCGGCGCCGGGAAGTACCGTCCAACGGGCAATCAGGATGCGCCCTCTTTCGCGCAGGGCGAGCTGTTCTACGGCTGGCAATACGGCCTGACGTTTTACGGCGGGGCGCAGTTTGCCGATCGCTACAACGGCCTGGCCTTTGGGTTTGGGCAAAACCTCGGCCGCTTTGGCGCCTACTCCATCGACCTGACCCACGCCCGCAGCCAGCTGGCGGACGATCGGCACTATACCGGTGATTCGGTGCGCCTGCGCTACAGCAAGCTGCTGAACGACATTGGCACGCGGGTTAACTTCTTCTCGCTGCGCTACTCCACGAAAGGGTTTTATACCCTCAGCGACACCACGTACAAAGGCATGTCGGGCGGATCGCCAAAGCAGACGGTGGAAGACGATGGCACCGTCACCACCCAATACGACAACGTGTACAACCTGCGCATGTCGCGCAAGGCAAAAAACCAGCTGCTGCTGTCGCAGCCGATGGGACAATACGGCTCGCTGTCACTGTCGTGGGATCAGCAGACCTACTGGAACACGTCAAATACCACGCAAAGCCTGCAGTTTGCGTGGAACGCCACGTTTCGCAACGTGTCGCTTGGCGTCAGCGTCCAGCGAAGCTCGAGCCTGTATGACGACAAGAAAGATAACATCCTGTCGATGTCGATTTCGGTCCCGCTGGGCAACCCGACGCTGTCGACCCGCGCGCGCTTTACCACGACCCATGCGGACTCCACCGGCACCACCACCAGCACGGGCGTGAGCGGCTACCTGCCGGGTGAGGAGAATCTGTTCTACAGCGTCAACCAGCGCTACAGCTCCCGACAGCACTATGGCGGCGATGCCACCCTGCAGTACGAAGGCGCGTGGGGAGACTACAACCTGGGCTACAGCTACGCCAGCGACTCCCGCAACCTCAGCTACGGCATCAGCGGCGGCGCGGTAGTGCATGAAGATGGCCTGACGCTGAGCCAGCCGCTCGGGAACACCAACATTCTGGTAAAAGCGCCGGGAGCCAGCAACGTCGCCGTGCTTAACCATAAGGGCATCAAAACGGACAGCCGGGGCTACGCGGTGATCCCGTACGCCACGCCGTATCGCGTCAACCAGGTCGCGCTGGACGTGACGACCGCCGGCAATGACGTGGAGCTGGAAAACGCCATCGCCAACAAAACGCCTACCGACGGTGCCCTGGTTCGCGCCACCTTCATCACGCACCAGGGGGCTAAAGCGATGTTTATCGTGCGTCACGGCAACGACGTGCTCCCCTTCGGCACGCTGGTCTCGCTCGATGATGACAAAACCAGCGGCATCGTCGGCGATGGCGGCAGCCTGTATCTCTCCGGTTTGTCAGAGAAGGGCACGCTGAACGCCGTGTGGGGCCGCGGCAGCCGCCAGCGCTGCGCCATTACCTACGCCTTAAACAAGCAGAACTATAACGCCCGCACCGGTCTCTATTCTCAGGAGGTGGTATGTCAGTAACGTTCCGGATCGGCTGCATCGCACTGCTGGTTTTCGCTCTCCCCGTTCGCGGGTATGACGTGCTGGTCTCCGTCACCGGCAATGTGATTGGCAATACCTGCGTGGTTGCAGAGGGCTCTGAGGTGCAAAACGTGCCGCTGGGCACCATTGGCATCAAGCAGTTCAACCGCGCCGGAGCCGTCAGCAATATCAAAACGCCCTTTACGCTCAGGCTTGAAGCGTGCGGGCCAACCTTTGCTGGCGTAAAAATTCGCTTCAGCGGAACGCCGGATGATGCCAACCCGCAGCTGCTGAAGATTGCCGACGGTGGCGCTACCGGCGTGGCGGTGCAGATCCTCGATAAAGAGAGCGTACTCATTCCCCTGAACACACAAACCGCCGCGTACGGAATGGCGGGGGATGACAGCGTACAGATGACCTTTTACGCGCAGCTGGTAGCCACCGGCGCACCCGTGAGCGCTGGCGATGTGTCAGCCTTCGCCACATGGACAACGGAGTATCTATGATGCGTTTATTATTTCTTCTCGGCGGATTACTTTTCTGCGCCAGCGTGCAGGCTCTGGACTGGAAATCGGACATTACGCTCTCCCCTCAGCCGATGACCTACAGCGGGCCGGCGGATTCCGTGGTGCCGGGCAGCATTATCGGCTCGACCTGGAGCGCCACCGCCAGCGTGCAGCAGGTGTTCTGGTGCGGGATTGTTTTTACCTGCAACAAAGGCACGCTGCAGCCCAGCAGCAGCGCCATCACGAGCGGTGCGACGGTCACCGTCGACGGGGTGAACTACACCGTTTTTGAGACCGGCGTACCGGGCGTGGGGTATATCATCGGGCTGAAGGATTTTAAGGGAACAAAATACATTCCCCTGCAAACCGGTATCACGCAAAGCTACCCGGCAGAGGGCACCAGTGGGTTTGCCCAGGATCTGGGCTGGTCTGCAAAGGTCACCTTTATTAAAACCGGTGCCGCCCTGAAATCCGGCGTCTATAACATCCCGACCATCAACGCCGCGGTGCTCACCGCCTATAACAACGAAACGAAAACGGCGCAGGTGATTATCAGCCCGACCAGCATCACGGTAACCGCCAGCGGATGTACGGTTGGCAGCAAAAACGCCAGCGTGGCGCTGGGCACCATCGATATGCGTACCCTGCCCACGGTGGGAAGCACGTCGCCATCGGGAACGTTTACCGTTGGCCTGACCTGCGACGCGAACGTGGCGGTTCACGCGGTGATGACCGATCAGACCACGCCGTCGAACACCTCGTCGGTGGTGACCCTGACCGGAGACTCAACGGCGTCCGGCGTTGGGGTGCAGTTTTTCTACAACGGCAGCGGGCCGCTGACGATGGGGCCGGACAGCTCGGCCGCGGGCACGACCGGCCAGTTCTTTATCCAGAGCACCACGGCGGCGCAGACGCTCACGTTACCGTTCCAGGCGCAGTACATCAGAACCGGTGAACTGGTCCCCGGCTCGGCCAACGCGCTGGCCAGCATTACGTTTTCCTACCAGTAGGGGCTACTGCTTCACCCACACCAGCTGGTCAACCCGGAAGCCCAGACTGCGCGCGGTGTTCAGGTAATCCTGCTTCACCGCATCCGGAATGGTTGGCGTGCGCGACAGGATCCACAGGTAATCGCGGTTCGGGCCGCTGACCAGGGCGTACTGGTACTTATCGTCCAGCCTGATCACGTTGTAGCCGCCGTAGAACGGGCCGAAGAAGGAGACCTTCAGCGCGGCGGTGGTCGGCTCGCCGGTGAAGTACGCTTTCCCTTCGCTCTCATTCCACTTGTTCTTCACCGGATCGTAGCCCCGGTTAAGCACGCTGATCCCGCCGTCGCTGCGCTTGCCGTAGGTCGCCGTCACCTGCTCCAGCCCGCGTTCGAAGCGGTTTTCCAGACGGGCGACTTCGTACCATTTGCCGAGATAGCGGCTGGCTTCGAAGTTGGTAATAGGCTGCACGCCTTTCGGCGGCGTGGGGGATTTACAGGCGACCAGCGTCAAAGCAATCGCAACACCGGTCACAACAGGCCATAGCTTCATGAGAATTCCTTTCATTTGCACGGTTGGATGTTAAGTGTAGTGCACCGTTTCGGCGCTTCATCCCCTTCGGGAAAATTCGTAGTATATTGAGAGTATTCCTCCACTCTGGACACGGACATGGCTTACTCCATCGGCGAATTCGCCAGACTCAGCGGCATCACCGCCACCACCCTGCGGGCGTGGCAGCGTCGCTACGGTTTACTCAAGCCACAGCGCACGGAGGGCGGCCATCGCCAGTACAGCGATGAGGACGTCCAGCAGGCGCTAAAAATTCTCGACTGGGTCAAAAAAGGCGTCCCGATCGGCCAGGTCAAACCTCTGCTGGAGCGCCCGACGCCGGGTCGGACCAACAACTGGCAAACCCTGCAGCAGAACATGCTGCAACGCCTGCAGGACGGCAAGGTCGAGTCCCTGCGCCAGATGATTTACGACGCCGGACGCGAATACCCCAGGCCGGAGCTGGTCGCGAACGTGCTGCGCCCGCTGCGCAGCCAGGTCTCGGCCAACGTCGCCGCCGCCATGACCCTGCGTGCGATCCTCGACGGCATCATCATCGCCTACACCTCGTTTTGCCTCGAAGGCGATAAAAAAGCGCCGGGCGATAACATTCTGCTCAGCGGCTGGCACCTGAACGACCCGTGCGAGATCTGGCTCGAAGCCTTAACGCGCACCGGGCAGGGCCACCGAATCGACATCCTGCCGGTTCCGCCTGACGCGCTGGCACCGGAAATTTTCCCGGAGCGCAAATGGCTTCTGGTCATCAGCGGCAAACTCACCGCCGGGCGGAAAAAACAGGTGGAGCAGTGGCAGCAGCAGGTATCGCTTGAAGTGATTATCCTCTGATAATTTTCTCCTGCGGGAATCTTCACGAAAAGTTGAATATTTTCCCGCGCCGCAGATGCTAACGTTTTCCTGTGACGAATAACTCAACAGGAAAACACCATGAAAAAAACTGCCCCTCTGCTGATCCTGGCCTCGATGGCCTTTGCCCCTGCCGCCTTTAGCGCCCCTGCCGGCACGCTGAGCGTCCATATTCTCGACCAGCAAACCGGGATGCCGCCATCGGACGTGACCGTTACGCTGGAGAAACAGCAGCAGGACAAATGGACCCCGATTGCCAACGGCAAAACCGACCACGACGGCCGCATCAAATCGCTCTATCCGCAGGATCAGGACATGCAGCCTGGCGTGTATAAAGTGACCTTCAAAACCGCAGAGTACTTCCACGGCAAAAAGCTGGACTCCTTCTTCCCGGAGATCCCGGTGCTGTTTACCGTGACCCGCACCAACGAGAAGCTGCACATCCCGCTTCTGCTGAGCCAGTACGGTTACTCTACCTACAAGGGTAGTTAAGACCCGTTGATTTTAAAGGAATAAAAAAAATAGTTCCTCTAATACTTGGACAAATTAGTCATGTTGTGTAAGTTTTAATTATATGAACGGGAGGACTACACCATGACAACGAAACCTGTGCTCGGTATTAGCGGATGTTTGACCGGATCCGCCGTTCGCTTTGACGGCGGACACAAGCGTATGGGCTTCGTCATGGATGAGCTGGCCCAGTGGGTGAATTTCAGGCCCGTCTGCCCGGAAATGGCTATCGGTCTGCCGACGCCTCGCCCGGCCATACGCCTGACGCTGACGGACAGCGGCGAAACGCAGCTCCGTTTCAGCAAACCGCCTCATGATGACCTCACGCAGAAAATGACCGAGTTCACGGCGGACTATCTGCCAAAAATCGGCGATCTGTCGGGATTTATCGTCTGTGCAAAATCCCCAAGCTGCGGCCTGGAACGCGTGCGGCTGTACGATGAAAACGGCAACCGGGGCCGCAAGGAGGGCGTCGGGCTGTTCACCGCCGCCCTTCTTGAAACCTGGCCGTGGCTGCCCGTCGAGGAAGACGGTCGGCTGCACGACCCGGTGCTGCGGGAAAACTTTATCGAGCGGGTATTTGCCCTGCACGAGCTAAACACGCTGCGCGCTAAAGGTCTCACGCGACGTGGGCTGCTGGATTTCCACAGCCGCTATAAATTGCAGCTGCTGGCGCACCATCAGGCGGGCTACCGTGAAATCGGCCCGTTCGTTGCCTCGCTGCACGAGTGGGAAGACCTGGACGCCTTCTTCGTGGCGTACCGGGAAAAACTAATGACCATCCTGAAAAAACCCGCCTCGCGGAAGAATCACACCAACGTGCTGATGCATATCCAGGGGTATTTCCGTAACCAGCTGAACACCCGCCAGCGCGGCGAGCTGCGCGACGTGATCCTGCACTATCGCAACGGACAGTTGCCTATTCTCGCCCCGATCACGCTGCTGAAGCACTACCTGGCCGAATACCCCGACCGGTATCTGATGACGCAAAACTACTTTGATCCCTATCCTGATGATTTGGGTCTGCGTCTGGCAGTCAAGTGATCATAAAAATGCGAAGGCCCCATTGACCCGTAGAGGCCCAAAGCAGTACCCCGTTTAGACGACATCCTCACTGTCGTCTCTTTTTTGCATTTCACCTCAAAGACTGTGATTATATACAGGCTTATTCTGCGAAAGGGGCCTGCCTGTGATCAACACCCTGCACATTCAAAACTACCGCTCCATCCGCGACATGTCGCTGGAGCTGGAGCAGCTCAACATCGTCTTCGGGCCGAACGGCACCGGGAAATCCAATATTTACAAGGCGATACACCTGATGCACAGCGCCGCCCAGGGGCAGTTTTCCCAGGCGCTGGCGAACGAGGGCGGCATTCTGAAGGTGTTCTGGGCAGGCAAAACCCGTAGCGACCAGCTACGACGGATGAATCTGGCCGTGGAAACAGAGTCCTACGAATACGAGCTGCAGGTCGGGTTTGTGGAGAAGCTGCCCTATCCCTCGCAGTTTCAGCTCGATCCGGTGATCAAAGAGGAGTCCATCTGGCTGAGCGGCCAGCACCGTCGGCCTTCATCACAGCTGATGAAGCGTAAGAACCAGGCGGTGTTTCTCAACAACGTGCATCACGAGAAAGTGACCCACAGCGGCACGCTGTACGAGAACGAATCGGTGTTCGGACAGCTCGGCGAACCGCATCTTTATCCGGAAGTGTCGCAGATGCGTGAGTCCCTGCGTAACTGGCGCTTTTATCATGAGTTTTCTGTATCAATTGGCTCGGCGATGCGCGCCCCGCAGGTCGGCTTCCGCTCCCCGGTGCTGGCCAGCGACGGCGCCAACCTGGCGGCCGCGTTTCAGACCATCGTCGAGATCGGCGACGAGCTGCTGCTGATGCGCATCCTTGACCAGGCCTTCCCCGGCTGCGTGTTTTACAGCGACAACACCGGCGGACGTTTTCGCATGATGATGCAGCGCGAGGGGCTGAGCAGGCCGCTGGAACCGGCGGAGTTCTCCGACGGCACCCTGCGCTTTCTGTGCCTGGCGGTAGCGCTGTTAAGCCCGCGCCCACCGGCGTTTATCGCGTTGAACGAACCGGAAAACAGCCTGCACCCGCAGATGCTGCCCGCGCTGGCGAGCTTAATTGCCGAGGCCAGCCGCTACTCGCAGATCTGGCTCACCAGCCACTCGCCGGAGCTGGCAAAGTTGATTGAGAAGCAGAGGTCGTTTTCGCTGTATCAGCTATCGATGGTTGAGGGGGAGACGCGGGTGGAGAGGCTGGGGTAAGCCGCATTCTCTTCCTTTGAAGCCCAATAAAATGAAATCTTCATTTTTTCTCTTTCACCTGCAGGGACTGCCCCCCTCCAATGATGAACCCTGCGCCTACAGAGATTTTGAGCGCAGTAATCAAGTCGCTCCACTTGAAATCAAAATCATTAAGGAAGAGATACGAGGCCGCTGCAATTAGCAGACGGCCTGCAGCCATAGTGATAAAGAGGCCTGACATCCAGAGTAATACCAGTAACAGGAAAAGTTTTATTCGAGGATTAATCATCATTTCTATAACTACCACAATCGCTTTCGTGATATTGATATTTCGTTTGGCAGTACGTCGAGATTGAGGCTCTCTCTATCCACATTTGCTTCAACGTATCATTCCAATAAAGAAACCCAGATACCCGGCCCGACTTAACCATAAAAAGGGGCTAGTGAGGCTGGACAACCTGAGACTGGTCAATTCTCTCATGGGTGCAAGCCCATCATTTTTGATAACGACATTTTTTGCGCAATAGCGACAGTGCATAATTAGAAACAAAATCCCGGCGATCACGAGACCAAAATAGCTTTCTCGACTCCCCCAAAAATGTGCGCTTAATTTTAAATAAGTTAATCCCCATACGCTTAGTAAAAAGACAATAAACGAACATGCTGCGATATTCATGTCTCGCTTACTGCCCAGCCCAAAAAAGAGCGCATCAAAGAAAAACATAGAGGTAAAAGGTGACTGGACGCTTCTTCCCGTCACTTTACTAAAGCGAAGAAACACGGCCGTTCCAACTGCAAAAGCGAAAAGTGCAATTCCTAATAATACATAAATCATTTCATGAGTCCTTTTTGCCACCTCATTCAATGTACCTATCTGTTCTTCGACAGGTAAGAAATTATATTATCGGCATCAGGTTTGTTTGGTTGAGACTTAGTACTCAACACATTTTCTTCTGCCGCTATATGCTCTCCTGTATCAGGCTCCTCACCCTGCTTAGTATCATTAGAACAGCAAGTACGCCCAAAGGTGCATTGGGTCACGCCATCGTCTGGTTGGCATCATTCATCGCATCACCGGTATTGTTGCCAGCAACCGAGAGTGGAGAGGCTGGGGTAGTACAATCTCTTCCTACCCAACTTACCGGGGTGGGTCTTCGGATCGGTTCTTTTCCTTTGCCATAACGCACTGTATTCCTCCAATGAGGATCCCACCACTAATGGCAAGGGTAGTAGCTTCAACAAGATCACTGATTGGAAAATCAAATTGTCCGATGAAAAAGAAGCTGACCAGGGCAATCAACAAACGTCCAAATAAAAGCGTGGCAAATATTCCTGCTATCCAAACAGCGGCCAGTAACAAGAATAATTTTACCCTTGTAGTAATCATTATTTTTCCTCTGCCTGAAGGCGGCAAACTGGTGAAGGACTATAACCACTAGCTTCTGTAGGTTCCTGAATGCTCAAATTTCTTAACCTTTCGTTATTACAGAACTTTCACGCTAGTTCTGCAGACGAAACGTCTTTCGCCACTCCGCCGGACTGACCCCAAAACGCGCCTTAAACTGCTGTCGCCAGGTGACGGCGGAATTAAACCCCACCAGCTCGGCCACGCGCTCAATCGGCATATTTCCGGCTTCAAGCAGGATCTGGCTGCGCCGCAGGCGTTCGGCGGTCAGCCAGTCGGCGACGCTCATCCCCGTGGCTTTAATAAAATGGCGGGTCAGGGTGCGGCGGCTCATCGAAACCACCTCTGCCAGCGAGTCCAGGCTATGCGGTTCGGTGATGTGCTGCTGAAGATAATCGATCAGACAGTTAATACGTCCGTCGCGGGTATCTTTGGGTACCGGCTGGGCGATGAACTGCGCCTGCCCGCCTTCGCGGTAGGGCGGAACAATCATCCGACGGGCAATCTGGTTGGCAACCACGCTGCCAAAGCGCTGGCGAATGATATACAGGCAGCAGTCCAGCGCAGCCGCCGTTCCAGCAGAGGTGATGATATTGCCGTCATCCACGTAAAGGGCATTAATATCCAGCTGAACGTACGGGAAAAGCGACTGGAACTGATGCTCGAACTCCCAGTGGGTGGCCGCACGTTTGCCGTCGAGGAGCCCCGCCCAGGCCAGCACAAACGACCCCAGACACAGCCCGACGATTTCCGCGCCGTTGTCTCTCGCCTGCACCAGGCTGTCGAGCAGCGTCTGGGGCGGTCGTTCAAGGACGTGCTGCCAGTAGGGAACGACAACAATATCGGCCTGGCCAATGGCGGTGTAATCCTGCGTGGCGTTGAGGGCAAATCCGTCTTTTGAGGTGAGAAAACCCGGCGTTTCGGCGCAGATCGTCACGTTAAAGCGCTTTTCGCCGGAGACCGAATCGCCAAACAGAATGCAGGGAACGGAGTAGTGGAACGGGCTGAACCCGTCTACCGCGACAATCGCGACGTTGATTAGCGACATCTGTCTCTCCTTTCCCTTTAACGCACTCAGAATATAACGGTTTCGCCATCCTGGGGAATGCTCACCGCGTCACTCACCTGATTGGCTTCAACGTACTCACGCAGCGCGCTGCGGGTCAACAGGCAGTGGTTAATCGCCTCCATATGGATCGCCACAATGTTTGCCTGCGGCAGCAGGAAATGAACGTTGAGCACATCCTCCTGCCCCATAATAATGGGCCCAAAACCAATGACGTGGGCATAGCCCGCGTTCAGCACCACCACGTCCGGCTGGTGCTTTTGCAGGTCGGCCGCCACTTCGTCACGCCAGATGGTATCCCCGGCAAGATAAAGCGTCTTCTCATCGGGATGACGCAGCACCACGCCGCAGGCCTCGCCCAGCCGCTCCGCCAGCTCCGGCACGGCGTAAGCGCGATCGGTGCCGTGCTGCCCGCCGTGGGTTTTCGTAATCTGAATATCGCCGAAGAAGGTCGCGTCGGTCATGACCGTCAGGTTGCTGAATCCCTGGCTTCGCAGCAGCGCGGCGTCACGATCGTTTTGCACGTAGATCGGTTTGTCTTTGGCGATCAGCTCCGCCGCGGTGCGATCCCAGTGATCGTCATGGGTATGGGTGACGATCACCGCGTCAGCATCCAGCAGCGTGTTGACGTCAACGGGGAGTTCGACAGTCGGGTTACGGCGTTCGGCATACGCCGTACCGGGAAAGCCCGGATAAGCCCCCTTCGGGGCCAGCATCGGGTCGATTAAAAGACGTTTACCGGCGTAGGTAATCAGCTGGGTGGCGTTGCGAATGTGGGTAATGTTCATTGGGCTATCCTCCGGTTGGTGTGATAAGGAGGATAGCCAGCCGTCACAATTGACGCTGTGGGTTAAAGGGCGATTACCGATGGAATCGGGCCAAGTTAAGCAACCCGTTTTCCGTCAGATCGTTTACCAGCCCGGCACCGCCCCGCCGTTAAAGATCGTCTCCGCCGCTTTCGCTACCTCAGGCGATTGATACGACTGGATAAATTCCTTCACGTTCTCCGCGTCTTTGTTGTCTTCGCGCGTCACCACAATGTTCACGTACGGCGAGTTTTTATCCTCAATAAAGACGCTGTCATGCACCGGCGACAGCCCTGTTTGCTGAATATAGGTAGTGCTGATGATGGCGACATCCACTTTCGGGTCGTCCAGCACGCGCGGCAGCTGTGCCCCTTCCAGCTCCATAATTTTCAGTTGTTTAGGGTTGGCGGTAATATCCAGCGCCGTGGGCAGCAGCCCGGTGTCCGGCTTCAGGGTAATGAGCTTCTCCTTTTGCAGCAGCAACAGCGCGCGGCCAAGGTTGGTCGGGTCGTTTGGAATGGCAATGGTCGCCCCGTCCTTCAGGTCAGAGACGGATTTGATTTTGCGGGAATAGCCGGCCATCGGAAAAACAAAGGTGTTCGCCACGGCCACCAGCTTGTAGTTATGCGCCTTGTTATCCTCAGCGAGGAACGGGCGATGCTGGAAGACGTTAGCATCCAGTTCCCCCTGGTTGGTGGCATCGTTGGGCAACAGCGAGCCGCTGAAACCCACCAGCTCCACGTCCAGGCCATATTTCTCTTTTGCCACCTTTTTGGCAACTTCCGCTACGTCCTGTTCAGCGCCGTTGATGACGCCCACTTTAATGTGTTTGGCATCGCTGCCACTTTGATCGCACCCTGCCAGCAGCAGGCCAGCAAGTACCAGAGCACCCAATCGACGTTTCACAAGACAGTTCCTTTTGCTAAATGTTGTAGTGACTATATCGACAACGAGGCGGTGAAATAAAAACCGAAAAAGAATCAATAAGAAGGATAAGTTATATGCGGGTATTGCCGGGTGGAGCTGCGCTTACCCGGCCAACAGATTCCGAGCTTAAAGCGCTTTCGCCAGATAATGCCGCTGCATGCCCTCATACGGGTAATCCTGTAGCGACATCTGCAGCCGGTACCCCTGTTTTTCATAGAACGGGCGCGCCTGGAAGCTGGCGGTATCGACCAGCGCGTGCTTGCAGCCTTTGCGTCTGGCTTCCTCTTCGGCCGCTTTGATAAGCTGACTGCCCACGCCGGATCCGCGCACGGCATCGCTCACCCAGAGAAAGTCGATATTCAGCCAGTCGCCTTTACGCACCCCAATTAGCCCGCCGAGCATGACGCCTTTATCGTCCCGCACGTAAACGCCAATATCCCCGCTGAAGGTGGATAGATCCAGAAACTGCGCATTGTAGGCTCTCAGGCCCGTGAGTAACTCTTCTTTTTCCTGCGCCGTAACCGCACGAGTAATGCTCAGCTGCATATTTTTATCTCCTTGTTATCTGTGCCGCTTCACTATCTCACACAGATCTCCTGGAGAAAATTCATACTTTCGGCTGGCGTCGCTACACTGAATGTAACGATATATTTCATGGGAAGCATGTGACTTCTAAAAGGGGGTTGTTGATGAAAGCTGCGCACCTGGTCTGCCTGCTGGTTTGTCTGCTCTTCGCCGCGTTTGTCCATGCTCAGGAAAAGGATGACCCCGCGAAAGAGGCGCAAATAAAGCAGCAGGTCCTTAAAGATATTAAGAAAACCTGTACGCCACAGAAAAAGCAGAGCGATAAAGCCTGGCAGGAGATGATTTTGTCGTCCGAGGCCAATCAGCTGCTGATCAAAAATGCCATCACCGCCGTTAAGCGCGACAACCTGGATGCCTACTGGGGGGCGATTGGTCAAGTGGATTGTATGGAAGATTATTGAGTTCCCGCCGGGTGGCGCTGCGCTTACCCGGCCTGGAAAACATTTTTAACGCTTCCGCATGTCCGGAATAATCAAATCCCCGCGCAGAACATAGGACCCGAGCATCTGCGTTTTCTCCGTCAGCCAGCTCACAATCCGCGCCGCCATCGCGTCCATGGAATATTCAATCGCCGGGATCACCGGAATACCCGGCAGGTGCAGCGATCCGGCCAGGCTAAAGACCATGATGTCGTCCGGCACCGATTTGTTAAACGCCTGCAGCTGCGGGATCACCCGCTGGGCTTCCTGCTCATCCGCCACCAGCAGCGCGTTGAAGTTCAGCGTGCTGGCGTTATTAAGCAGCTCCTGTAGCGCAACGGACGAGGAGGTCGCGTCCATAAAGACCAGGCTGCGATTAAAGGGCAGGAAATTTTTCTCCAGCGCGTGCTTGTAGCCGAGCAGCACCTGATCGGCAAAACCGCTGCCGTGCGGATGGATCAGCGCAATCTGGCGACGCCCCTGGCTGGTGAGGTAGTTACAGGCGGTCTCGGCGGCAAAGGCGTGATCGAACTGGATGCTGTTGGAATTATCAGTCTCCATGCAGTCCACCAGAATGACGTTTTCCATTTCCACGTCCAGCGGGAAACGGGCGCCAATCACCAGGATGTCATCGCACAGCCCGCAGGAGAGTTCTTCAAGGGCGTGCATCACTTCCGCTTTGCTGTGCGCGAAGCGCAGCAGGAGATGTTTTTGATGCTGGCTGAGCTGTTTTTCCAGCGCGTAGAGATAACCGGTGGTCTGGTTAATGTTTTCCTGCGCGCAAATCACCCCGATACAGCCCGTCGACTGGCTCAGCAGCGACTGGGCAATCACGTTAGGCCGGTAATTCAGCTCATCCACCGCTTTTAATACGGCCTGACGGCTGGCTTCCTTAACGCCACGCGACCCGCTCAACACTCGCGATACCGTGGCTTTAGACACCCCGGCAAGACGTGATACATCATTGATTGTCGACATCTCTTTCCCCTGGCAGGCTTACCTCGCGCCTGCAAATTCCATGACCGCTTCGGCTCACATTATAGCCAGAACGGAGTATATCCGTTTCCGTTTTCCATGGAAACCGATTTTCCGTTTCCACTCAAAATGATCTCAAAACAGCCAAATTATGTGATGCACATCCGGTTAATTAGCCTCATAAGTAAGGGATCTTGATGGGTATCACACTTCTGTCTTTTATGAATGGAAACCGGTTTCCGTATAATGTCCAATCATCCTCGCAATAACTTTTTACATTTAGAGGATGGTTGTCGATGTTCAAGATTATGCTGTGCTGCTCTGCCGGGATGTCCACCAGCCTGCTGGTCAGCAAAATGGTCGATGTCGCGAAAGAACGTGGTTTGCCGGTGAAGATCGATGCGTACGGTGTTTCCGAATTTGATACGCAGTTTCCGCAATACCAGGTTGTCCTTCTCGGACCGCAAGTGAAATACATGTTACAGACACTCTCAGACAAGGCGGCTACGAAAGGCATTCCGGTGCAGCCCATCGATATGATGGACTACGGTATGCAGCGTGGCGATAAAGTACTGGACTATGCTCTGTCGCTCATCGAAGCGGCACACTAAAAGGTGTTCACATGAGTTCGTTATATCAATCCATGGTCGCGGTGATTGAGCAGTCAATTACCCCGCTGGCCGCGAAGCTGGGTCAGCAAAAGTATGTGATTGCCATCCGCGACGGCTTTACTGCCGCGCTGCCGTTTATGATCATCGGCTCGTTTATGCTGGTGTTCATCTTCCCGCCGTTCTCGGCGGATACCACTAACAGCTTCGCCCGCGGCTGGCTGGATTTTTCCCAGACCTATCGCGAGCAGCTGATGCTGCCGTTTAACCTCAGCATGGGCGTGATGACCTTCTTCATCTCGGTGGGGATTGGGGCAAGCCTGGGGCGTCAGTTCAACCTCGACCCGGTGATGTCCGGCCTGCTGGCCTTTATGGCCTTCCTGCTGGTCGCCGCGCCGTATGCCGACGGCAAGATCTCGACCCAGTATCTCTCCGGCCAGGGCATCTTCACCGCGCTGATCACCGCCATTTACGCTACCCGCGTCTACGCGTGGCTGAAGCAGAACAACGTGACCATTCGCCTGCCGAAGGAAGTCCCAACCGGTGTGGCGCGCTCGTTTGAGATCCTGATCCCGGTGATGGTGGTGATCGGTACGCTGCACCCGCTGAACCTGTTCATCGAAGCGCAGACCGGAATGGTCATCCCGCAGGCGATCATGCACCTGCTGGAGCCGCTGGTGTCCGCGTCTGACTCCCTGCCCGCGATTCTGCTCTCCGTACTGCTGTGCCAGATCTTCTGGTTCGCCGGTATTCACGGCTCGCTGATTGTCACCGGCATCATGAACCCGTTCTGGATGGCGAACCTATCCGCAAACCAGGCGGCGCTGGCGGCCGGCGCGGCGCTGCCGCACGTTTATCTTCAGGGCTTCTGGGATCACTACCTGCTGATTGGCGGCGTAGGCTCCACCCTGCCGCTGGCGTTCCTGCTGCTGCGCAGCCGCGTTACCCACCTGCGTACCATCGGCAAAATGGGCGTGGTGCCGAGCTTCTTTAACATCAACGAACCGATCCTGTTCGGCGCGCCGATCATCATGAACCCGATGCTGTTTATCCCGTTCGTGTTCGTTCCGCTGGTTAACGCCTGCCTGGCGTACGCGGCAACCAAACTCGGCTGGCTGGCGCAGGTTGTGTCGTTAACCCCGTGGACCACCCCTGCACCGATTGGCGCTTCGTGGGCAGCAAACTGGGCGCTGAGCCCGGTGGTGATGTGCCTGGTCTGTATGGTGATGTCCGCGCTGATGTACCTGCCGTTCCTGCGCGCCTATGAGCGTACGCTCATCAAAAACGAAGAGCAGAAGGCCCAGGCAACCGTCGGCGCCGCCGAGACCGCCAGCAATTAAGTCAAAGAGGAAGAGTCATGAAATACGCATTTCCCGATAACTTCTGGTGGGGCAGCGCAAGCTCCGCTCTCCAGACCGAAGGGGCAAGAGAGGGCGAAACCACATGGGATTACTGGTTTGCCCGCGAGCCGAACCGTTTTCACAACGGCGTGGGGCCGCAGCAGACCTCCACGTTCTATCAGCACTGGAAAACGGACATTCAGCTGTTAAAGCAGCTGAACCACAACAGCTTTCGCACCTCGATTAGCTGGGCGCGCCTGATCCCCGACGGTATCGGTGAAGTGAACCCGGAAGCGGTCGATTTTTACAATCAGGTCATTGATGAGCTGAATGAACAGGGCATCACGCCGTTTATGACCCTGTTCCATTTCGACATGCCGATGGCGATGCAGGAGATCGGCGGCTGGGAAAACCGCGACGTGGTGGACGCCTACGCCCGCTATGCGCAGATTTGCTTTGAGCTGTTCGGCGATCGCGTGCTGCACTGGTTTACCTTCAACGAGCCGATCGTGCCGGTGGAAGGCGGTTATCTGTACGACTTCCACTACCCCAACGTGGTGGATTTTCGTCGGGCGGCAACCGTGGCGTATCACACCGTGCTGGCCCATGCGAAAGCGGTGCAGGCCTACCGCGCCGGGCATTACGCGGGGGAGATTGGCATCGTGCTGAACCTGACGCCGTCGTACCCGCGCTCGCAGAACCCGGCGGACGTGAAGGCGGCGCACATCGCGGACCTGATGTTTAACCGCAGCTTCCTCGACCCGGTCCTGCGCGGCGAATACCCGGCGGACCTGGTCGCGCTGCTGAAATCCTGCGATCAATTACCCGCCTGTAAACCGGAAGACGGTTTCCTGATTGCGGAAGGGAAAATCGACCTGCTCGGCGTGAACTACTATCAGCCGCGTCGCGTGAAGTGTCGCGACACCGCGGTGAACCCGCAGGCGCCGTTTATGCCGGAGTGGTTCTTTGATAGCTACGAGATGCCGGGCCGCAAGATGAACCCGTACCGCGGCTGGGAAATCTACGAGCCGGGTATTTACGATATTCTGGTCAACCTGCGCGACAATTACGGCAACCCTCGCTGCTTTATTTCTGAAAACGGCATGGGCGTCGAAAACGAGCAGCGCTTTATTGAAAATGGCCAGATTAACGATCGGTACCGCATCGAGTTTATCTCCGAACATTTAGCCTGGCTGCATAAGGGTATTAGCGAAGGGTGCAATTGTCTTGGCTATCATATGTGGACGTTTATTGATAACTGGTCGTGGTGCAACGCGTATAAAAATCGCTACGGATTTATCCAGCTCGATTTAGAGACGCAGAAACGCACCATTAAGAAAAGCGGAGAGTGGTTTGCCGCCACCGCGTTAAATAATAGTTTTGATAAAGAGTAATGATGATGATCGCATTAGAAGAAGCCGTAATGGAAATTATCGTCAATGCCGGACAGTCCCGCAGCCTGTGCTTTGAAGCACTGCACGCGGCGCGCCAGGGCAACATTGACGAAGCCAAAAGCCTGCTGCGCGAAGCTGACGGCTACGCGCGCCAGGCGCACAAGATGCAGACCAAACTGATCGAGCAGGATGCGGGCGAAGGCCGCCAGCCGATGACGTTAATTATGGTGCACGCGCAGGATCATTTAATGAATTCCTTATTAGCGCGTGAATTATCCGAAGAAATTATTCATTTATATCAGAGATAGTCCATGGCGAAATAATTACTGTAATACCTCTGTACCCTAAATAGAGATCCACTTGTTCTGATGATAGCGACATACTCTGTCAGATCGGAGCGGGATGGTTATTGTCTGAATAAAATTAAACTATATTGAGATAACCATGAATACGATTAAAAAACTTCCATTAACCATGGCGGTTATCGCCGCGCTTTGCCCAATTTCCGTGCTCGCGCAGGAATTCACCCAGGAGCAAATCGACGCCATTGTGGCAAAAGCGGTGGATAAAGCCCTCGCCGAACGTCAGGCTAAAATGGATGCGGCGGTCGCGAAAAAAGCGGACGTGGTGACCGAGCCGCAAAGCGCGGCGCAATCTCCGGATATGGCGATCCCGTTCGGGATTAAATTTACCGGCTATGCCCGCTACGGCGCGCACTTCCAGGCCGCCGATCAAAAATACGTGGCGGTGGACGGCTCGTACAACGGCGCGTCGGCCATTGGTCGTCTGGGCAACGAAGGCAACGGCGGGGAATTCCAGCTCTCCAAGGCCTTTAAGGGTGAAAACGGCGCCATCTGGGACGTTAACGTGATGATCGACCACTGGGGCGACGAAGTTAACCTGAAAAAAGCCTACGCGGGGGTGACCAACATTATGGCCTCCAACCCGAACGCCTATTTCTGGGCCGGTCGTGACTTCCACCAGCGTCCACAGCAGGGCATCAACGATTACTTCTGGATGAACCACGACGGCCAGGGCGCCGGGGTGAAGAACTTCGACATCGGCGGCGTGCAGTTCGACGTGGCCGCCGTCGCGGCGGTGGAATCCTGTAGCCCGGAAGTGATGGAAGACGAAGCCAACCCGTCGCGCATCACCTGTACCGGCGGGTCAGGCACGGGCGACAAAGGCAACTACGCCGCAACCTCAAAAATCCACGGCATGAAGCTCGGCCCGATCGACATGGAGCTGTACGCTAACTACGGCTTTGACTCCAAAGCGGTGGAGAGCGACGAGCGTCTGAACGCCTGGCAGGGCGGCGTGGTGCTTAGCCACACCAACGACAGTGGCGTGAACAAGGTGATTGCCCGCTACTCCGATAACGCGGACAACAGCGTGTTCAACAAAACCGAGGATCTGACCACGGTCTACGCCAGCTTCGAAGGGCTGTACAAATTCACCCAGGCCACGCAGGTGGAGTACATCCTCGCCTTCCACGACTACGACAACAGCCGCGATAAGACCGACAACCGCAAGAACTACAACGCCATCGTGCGTCCGATGCACTGGTGGAACGACGTTCACTCCACCTGGCTGGAAGCAGGCTGGCAGCACGTTGACTACGATAACGGCGGCGACAACAAGGGCTGGAAGCTGACCCTGTCGCAGAATATGTCTATCGCCATGGGGCCGGAGTTCCGCCCGATGCTGCGCTTCTACGTGACCGGCGGCAAAGTGGATAACGAACGCACCGCGCGCGTGAACAACACCAAAGACGAAACCCTCGACGACTTCAACGTCGGCGCGATGTGGGAGGCGTGGTTCTAAGCAAGGTAGAAGCAAAACGGCAACGAGAGTTGCCGTTTTTAGTGTTTGCTCCCTCTCCCCGTGGGAGAGGGAGCCCCAGTAATTTTTTTACCGAAAGCGACGAATGTTTCTTCAGGAAAATGAATGACGTACAGCGACGCCCTGGTCCGGCTGTAAATCGCTGAGGCGTTTCCTGCAGGCCGGGGCGAGGCGCATGGATGCGCCGAGAGGGCGGCTTTACAGGGACGTTACATCCGCCCGTCCCCGATAAGCCGGAAGGAATAAGCCGAAGGCACCGCGAAGCGGCGATTTACCGCCGGGAGCCCGGGTCGCTAGGGCGGCGGCGATTGAGCCGCCCTGGCACGTTCACAAGTCATGCCGTTACAGAGTAGCAAGGAACATAAAGTGAACGGAATGACCTCCACAGCCGTATGTTCCCCCTCACCCCGGCCCTCTCCCAAAGGGAGAGGGGGCCGTCTGTGCAGGCATTATTTATGGGGAACCCTCAGCCCCGTGGGAGAGGGTCAGGGTGAGGGCATCAGGCCACACACAACCATGCTATGCTGTTGACCGAATTAACGACAACATCGCAGGGGAGAACATGGGTTCCACACGTAAAGGGATGCTAAACGTCCTGATCGCCGCCGTTTTATGGGGCAGTTCCGGCGTTTGCGCGCAGTACATCATGGAGAAAAGCCACATTTCTTCGCCATACCTGACCATGGTTCGCCTGCTGTTTACCGGCGTGATCCTCCTGACGCTCTCCTTCGTTCACGGCGACAAGATTTTCTCGGTGATCAAACATCGCAAAGACGCCCTCAGCCTGCTGTTTTTCTCGCTGGTCGGCGCGCTCACCGTGCAGCTCACCTTCCTGCTGACGATTGAAAAATCCAACGCCGCGACCGCTACCGTTCTGCAGTTTCTGTCACCAACCATTATCGTGGCGTGGTTCGCGCTGGCGCGGAAAAAGCGCCCTGGCGTGTTTGTTTTATCCGCGATTGTGACCTCGCTTGTCGGGACGTTCCTGCTGGTCACCCACGGCGACCCGACCTCGCTCTCCATCTCGCCTGCCGCGTTGTTCTTCGGTATCGCCTCGGCGTTTGCCGCGGCGTTTTACACCACCTATCCGTCCACGCTGATCGCCCGCTACGGCACGCTGCCGATTGTCGGCTGGAGTATGTTGATTGCCGGATTGATGTTGACGCCGTTCTACGCCGGGCGCGGGACGACCTTCGTCATTGACGGCAGCCTGCTGCTGGCGTTTTTCTATCTGGTGGTGATTGGTACGGCGCTGACGTTCAGCCTGTATCTGAAAGGCGCACAGACGATCGGCGGGCCGAAGGCGAGCATTCTGAGCTGCGCCGAGCCGCTGAGCAGCGCGCTGCTGTCGGTGATTTTGCTGGGCGTGGCGTTCACCCTGCCGGACTGGCTGGGGACGCTGCTGATTGTGTCATCGGTGGTGCTGATTTCGATGGATTCGAGAAGACGGGTTCAGACATCGGCGTAGCCTGATGTCCCCTCACCCCAGCCCTCTCCCCAAAGGGGCGAGGGTGAAAAGACAGCACCGAGCAGTCCCCTCTCCCTGATGGGGGGAGGGAGAAAAGCACTACTTCGCCTTAACCTTCCCCGCCACCAGCAGCGCGGTCAGCAGCATCAGCGTACCGGAAATCACCAGCGGTGAGGTCAGCCCCAGATGGTCGAGCGCCACGCCGCCAATGGCCGCGCCGCAGGTGTTCGCCAGCTGGATCACCGCCACCTGAATCGACCCGGCTTTTTCAGCCTGATCGGCAAGCGAGCGGGTGATCCACGTCGACCAGCCCACCGGCACCAGCGCAAAGGCAAAGCCCCAAATAATCGCGATGGCAGACGCCACCCACTTATCGCTGCCCCACAGCACCAGCACCGCCGCGCTCGCCGCCAGCACCAGCGGCGCACCCGCCAGCGCCACCTTCAGGGAGCGTTTCAGGAACTGAGACGACAGCGAGGTGCCGACAAAGCTGGCGATACCGAAGCTCAGCAGCACCAGCGTCAGGCCGTCCACGTCAAAGCCCGCCATGGTCATAAACACCGGGCGGATGTAGGTAAAGAAGGCAAACTGCCCGGCAAAGGACATAAAGATGGCGGTCATCCCCGCCAGCACGCCGGGGCGCTTCAGCAGCGCGAACATGTTCTGTTTGTGGTGCGCCGCTTCGCCCGGCAACGACGGTAGCGCTTTCCACACCCAAATGATGCAGAGCAGGCCCATCACCGCCGCCGCGTTGAAGACGTTACGCCAGCCGATAATCCCGCCGAGGAAGCTGCCGAGCGGCGCGGCAATCACCAGCGCGATAGAGACCGCACCGAAGATAACGGAAAGCGCTTTTGGCACCGTCCGCGCGGGCACCAGGCGCATGGTGAGCGAGGCCGACATCGCCCAGAAGCCGCCTAACCCCAGCCCCAAACAGGCGCGACCGAGCAGCAGCAGGGTGAAGCTTTCAGCAAAGGAGACCAGCAGGCAAGAGAGCGTCAGCAGAACGCTGAACAGGATGACCACCTTGCGGCGGTCGATGGTGCCAATCACCTGGGTGATAAACAGGCTGGCGAACATCGCCACAAACGCGGTGACGGTAACGGACTGCCCCGCCACGCCTTCGGAAATGCCCAGATCCTGCGCCATCGGCGTCAGCAGGCTCACCGGCAGAAACTCAACGGTAATCAGGCAGGCGACGCAGAATGCCACGGCGAAAACGGCCGACCAGTTGGGGCGTGAAACCTCGTTGGTCTGCGGTCTGGTCGTGGGCTGGATATGTTCTGTCATGGCGTCACCTGAAGATAAAAACGTGCGGAAAAGTCGCGCAGTTTATCATCAAAAGTGTGACGAATTTAACGTTTAGACAACTTTTGTGATTTTTAGAGGGGATCAGTGCAGGTAAAACACGCCCTCTTCCGGCAGGAAGAGCTGGTTATAGCGCAGCTGGAAGGCGTTAAGCTCCTGCGGATCGGGCTCCATCTCGCGCATAAAACCGAGCGCCAGACGAATTTGCGCATCGGTGATCGGCGCGGCCAGGCGGGCTTTACGCAGCATACGGTGCCAGGCGTGCAGGTTCTCTTCGCTGCCGTCGACAATGCAGACCTGCCAGATAAGCAGCACCTGCGCCGCGTTTTGCAGATGCGCCTCGTCCGGCCGCTCAAGGTAGCGGATAAACTCATTCCCGGGCGTCTTTCCGAACTGGTCGATCATCGACTCAACCGGCATCGGGGTGATCCCCAGACGCTCGCTTAAACGTTTGATGGCGCGGCGGGAATCTGAGGTCAGGACGCGAAATCCCACCACAAACACCACGGCAAGCGTTGCCAGCATTATCCAGACCATGCGTTCTCCTATGAATAGCCGCTCATCATAGCGGGAAACGCAGCGCCTCGACAGCGGGTGGCGCCATAATAGTGAACGGAAAAGATGTTGAAGAATTGGGAGAGGAGGAGTTAACCCCGTCGGGTCAATATAAAAAAGCCCGGCATCACACACCGGGCAAAGAAGTTACCTGCACACTCAGGCTGTTTTTAATTTCTGCGCACGATTCTCACGGCGGATCTTACGTTCTTCCAGCACCGCGACCATCGCCATCAGGACGATACAGCCGATGGCCGCCGCATCCAGCGCCGCGAAGGTGCCCGCCCAGCCGGTGAGGCCGAAAATCGGCGTGCCGTCGGCGATCATCCCCAGGCCCAGCTTGGCGAAGCTGTCGCCGATCAGGTAGGCGAAGGTGCCTTTAATCCCATCGGCGGCGCCGATCGCTTTTTTCGGGACGAAGCCCACTGCCGCTACGCCGATCAGCAGCTGAGGACCAAACACCAGGAAGCCGAGCGCGAACAGGGACGCCAGGTAAACGTACTGGTTGCTGGCGTGCTGGTAGACGCCGAGCGTGGCGATAATCAACGCCAGCGCGACGCAGGCTACCAGCGCGCGACGGCCGTTGGCGAGGTCGGAGAGCCAGCCCCACAGCAGCGTGCCGACCAGGGCGCCCACTTCGAACAGGGTGAAGCCCTGAATTGCTACTTCTTTAGAAAGCTTCAGCTCCTGGAAAGCATACACGGTTGACCACTGGTCAATGCCGATACGCACCACGTACAGGAAGATATTCGAGAAGCAGAGCAGCCAGATCACTTTGTTTTTCAGCACGTACTCAACGAAGATCTGCCATTTGGACATCTCGTTTTCTTCGGTCTCTTTGTCCTCTTCGCTGATCTCCTCGCCGAACAGCTCTTCGGCCTTGCCGAGGCCGTAAGATTCCGGGGAGTCGCTGCCGTAGCGCAGGCCGATAAAGCCGACGATCAGGGCGATAATCGACGGGAAGATAAACATGCCGATCACGTGGCCGTCGAACAGGTAGTTTGCGCCAAACAGCGCCACGCCAGCCGCACCCGCCCCGCCGAGGTTGTGGGAGATGTTCCACATGCCGAGGTAGGAACCACGCTTGCGGCGCGGCGTCCATTTGGTGATGGTGGAGTAGCTGCACGACCCGCCGGTACTCTGGAAGAAACCGCTCAGGGCGTAGAAGGCGATCATAAGGAACAGGCTGACTGAGCCCGCGCCCATGCTGGCGCTGAAGCCGAGCATACAGATGGCGGAGAGGATCAGCATAAACGGCAGGAACTGCTTGGTGTTTTTGCCGTCCGCGTAGTAGGAAACGACGGTTTTACCCACGCCGTAGGTGATGGAGAAGCCCAGGCCAATCATCCCCAGCTGCGTCATGCTCAGCCCGTAGGTTGAGATCATGTCGTTCTGCGCGATGTTAAAGTTTTTGCGGATCAGGTACATGGTCAGGTAGCCGATGAAGACCACCAGATAGGACTGCATGAACGGTTTGAACCACATCTTGCGCCGCACGTCGAGCGGCAGATCCAGGGTCGGCTTGCGCACCTGATTTAAGAAGGCCAGCATGACTGAGTTACTCCTGAGCTGATTTTTGCAGCATTGTAAAAATCAGCCGGGAGAGATGCCTGAGACAGCGTCCAGGTAAAACCGGGAAAATTTCTTAGTTTTACGCCATTCGGGGTGAAAAGGTGAGACGCATCACGCTTCGCTCACCTCGCGCGGCGCCTGCGCATGCAGGAAGGGAAGCAGCAGCAGGGCGGAGATCCCCGCCGCGATGGCGATCACCGCGAAGAAACCGCTCCAGTGCCAGACGTCGATCACCCGCGCCAGCGGCCAGCCGGAGAGCGATGCACCGAGGTAGGCAAACAGCCCGACAAAGCCCGTCGCCGCGCCTGCCGCCTCTTTGTGCGAGCACTCCGCCGCCGCCATGCCGATCAGCATCTGCGGGCCAAAGACGAAGAAGCCGGTGGTGAAGAAGCACGCCGCCTGCATCACGTAGCTGGCGAACGGCATCAGCCACAGCGAGCCGACGGAGAGCAAAATCCCGGCGGCGAAAATCAGGTTCATCGGGCCACGGTTGCCGTTGAACAGCTTGTCCGAGCCCCAGCCCGCCACCAGCGCACCGATAAACCCGCCCAGCTCAAACATCGTCACCGCCGAGTTGGCGGTCACCAGGTCCACGCCGAGCGTCTCGGACATGTACAGGTTGCCCCAGTCGTTGATCGCCGCGCGCACCACGTAGACCAGCACGTAGCAGAGCGACAGCAGCCAGATGTAGGGGTTTTTCAGCACGTATTTGGTGAGGATCTCCCTGCGGGTCAGCCCCGCGCCCTCCTGCTGCTGGGCAATCTCCATCTCGTCGTGCCGCCAGTCGCCCACCGCAGGGAGGCCGACGGTTTGCGGCCGGTCGCGCAGGCGCCAGCAGAGAAACAGCCCGGCGACAATCGCGAGGCCACCGGCAATCATCATCCCCGCTCGCCAGCCGTAGTGCAGCGCCGCCGCACCTACCACCATCGGGATCAGCGCCCCGCCGACGTTATGCGCGGTGTTCCAGATTGCCCACCAGCCGCCGCGCTCGTTGCGCGAATACCAGGCGGTGAGCAGGCGGGCGCAGACCGGCGCGCCCCAGCCCTGGAAAAAGGCGTTCAGCGCCCACAGCAGGGCGAAGGCCCACAGCGAGGTGGAGAATCCAAACAGAATGTTCACCACGCCGGTGGCGATCAGCCCAACACCCATAAAATAGCGCGCGTTGGAGCGGTCGCTGACGATGCCGGAGAAGAACTTCGACAGGCCGTAGGTGATGTAAAACAGCGTCGCCAGCAGGCCGATATCGGTGCGAGTCATCACGCCGCTGGCGAGGATCTCCGGCGCGGCGGCGTTGAAGCTTTTGCGGGTGAAGTAGAACAGCGCGTAGCCGAGCCAGATGGCCATCAGGATATGGCGACGCCAGTAGCGGTAGCGGGCGTCGATTTCCGATTTATCGCCAATCGGCGCGGCGCTGGCAGGGGTTTTAAACATGGTAACTCCGTAGCGGCAGGCTGACGCTGACGCGCGTCCCGTGGGTGCAGGAGAGGTTCAGCGTGCCGCCCAGCGCCTTGACGCGCTCCCGCATGCCCGCCAGGCCAAAACCCTGCTGGCCGGAGCCCGGCGGCAGGCCGCAGCCATCGTCTTCAATTATCAGCTTCAGGCTGTCGTCCTGCCGCCAGCCCTGGATCGTGACCGCGCTGGCGCTGGCGTGCTTGACGATGTTGTTCAGCCCTTCCTGACAGACGCGGAACAGCGTCACGCGCTGGCCTTCGCTGAGCGTAGATTCGTTAATGCGCCAGTCGAGATGGCTCACTATTCCGCGGCTTTCCAGCTCCATCTCGCGCATCAGGGAACGCACCGCCTGCTCCAGCAACAGGTCGTCAAGCTGGCGCGGGCGCAGTCGTCCTAACAGGCGACGAACGGAGTCATAGACTCCCAGCGAAAGCTGTTCGATATGCGCCCCGCCCTGCTTCACGCCCGCATTTTCCGCTGCCAGGCGCTGGACAATGCCCGCCTGAGTGCGAATGGCGGTGATGGTCTGGCCGATATCGTCGTGCAGCTCGCGGGCGACCTCCTGCCGCACGCTCTCTTCCGTCTCCAGCAGGCGCTCCGCCAGACGGCGGTTGCGCGCCAGCTCGGTTTGCAGGGACTGGTTCAGCTCGCGCAGGCGCTGAATGCCCGCTCCCAGCAGCAGCCCGGTCAGGCTTTGAGCCAGCAGGGAAAGCAGTAAATCAACAGGATGATCGTGCCAGGTCTGGCTGGCGATCAGTGCGATGGCGTTCATCAGCGTGGCGATCAGCGCCCCCTGCCAGCCGTAGTGCCAGGCCAGGGCGATAATCGGCAGCGCCAGGCAGAACGGCGTGAAGCGTGAAAGCTCGGCGGGCAGGCCAAGCTGGAGCCACAGGCTCACCACAAACAGCAGCAGATACCAGATGAGGTGCCGGGCGCGCCAGTTCACCGGCTGGGAAACCAGCGCCGGGCCGAGCGGCTGCCAGACGGTGCTGGTGAGATAGTGCCAGATCACGAGGCAGGTTGGTGCCAGCGTCAGGCCGCCGGTGAGGGTCAGCAGCAGGGCATTGAGCATCTCCTTCTCGCCGACCCACGGAAGCGACTGCAGCAGCGCGGCGGCAATCAGCGCCGCCCCCTGACGCAGCAGCGTGCGCCAGTCGCGCTGGTGGCGGTAGCGGGAGATGAGGGCAACCGGGAGAAGCGTGAGCAGGCTTCCGGTCATCAATAAGGGCAGGTGCGCGAGGGCCACCTCCTGCGCCAGCCAGACCAGCATCAGCCACTCAGCGCCGAGCAAAACCGGCCAGTAGGCGCGCGGACACTGGAGCATTAAGCCCAGACGCAGGCCGAAGGGAAACAGCAGCACCGCCAGCTCGGGGCGTTCCACCAGGTGCAGGCTGATGCTCCACAGGCAAAACCAGGCGGCGGAGAAGATAAAAAAGCTGGCGACGACGGCGATCAGCCGTGAAAAAGCGGAACTCATTGCCAGCTGTCGAACATGCGGCGCGCCAGCTCGACGTCGTTGCTGACGTTGAGTTTTTCCATCAGGTTGGCGCGGTGGACGTGTACGGTTTTCGGGGACAGATCCAGCTCGGCCGCAATCTCTTTCACCGACATCCCCTGCGCGAGTTTTTCCGCAACCTGGCGCTCGCGTCTGGTGAGCGGATCCTGGCGTCCGGCCGCCAGCTTGATGGCGATATCCGGCGTCAGGTAGCAGCCGCCGGTGGAGACGGTGCGCACCGCGGCGATCAGTTCGTCGGGGCTACAGCGCTTGGAGAGAAAGCCGCGCGCGCCCGCGTTGAGCGCCTGCTCTACCAGCGCCGGGCTGTCGTGGACCGACAGCATGATCGTCGCCATCCCTTTCGGCAGCTGGCTTAACAGCTCCAGCCCGGAGAGATCCGGCATCGAGATGTCGCAAATACAGACCTGCACCCCGCGCCCCGGCAGGCCCGCCAGCGCTTCACGACCGGAGCCAAACTCGGTCACGACCTGAAAATCCGGTTCGAGGTTCAGAAGCTGGGCAAATCCGGAGCGGACGATAAGGTGATCGTCGATAAGGGCGATGGTGGTCATGGCGCATTCCTGGCGGGCGGATAAAAAAACGCGCCTACCTTAACGATAAGCGCGCGGGTGTTCAAGCAATGAGCGATTTATTCGAAGAACACCGCAATTTTGTTAAACATGGTGGGATCGGACTGGTTGCGAGCCACTTTGGTGACGTCTTCCAGCTTGTCGATCTGCGCCATCATCTGCTCAAGACGCTGGTCGTCGTTGACCAGTAGCCAGATGCGGCTGTGCTCGCTGCCCTGAATCGGCAGACAGAGAATGCCTTCCACGTTAAACGCACGGCGGGCAAAAAGCCCGCAGACGTGGGTCATGACGCCAGGGTGGTTGCGGACGGTGAGTTCCAGAATGACGTTATCATGTTGTTTCTGCATGGCTTATTCTCCCACCATCTCAGTATTTGCCGCTCCCGGCGGCACCATCGGATACACTTTTTGTTCAGGGTCGATACGCACGTGGATCAGCGCCGGACCGGGGCGAGAAATCGCGTCCTGCAGCGCCGCGTGGGCATCCTCTTCGGCGTTCAGATCGCAGGTGTGCAGGCCAAAACCGGCGGCAATCTGCATAAAGTTAATCATCCCCGGGTAGGTCGCCGCAAACACGCCCTGCTTGTAGAACAGGCTCTGCTGCTGGTGCACCAGCCCCAGCGCCTCGTTGTTCATCAGGATGATTTTCACGTCTAACTGGTTTTCGGCCGCGGTGGCCATTTCCTGAATGTTCATCATCAGGCTGCCGTCGCCGGAGAAGCAGATGACCTTGCGGTCCGGATTCGCCAGCGCCGCACCAACTGCTGCAGGCAGACCGAAGCCCATGGTTCCCAGACCGCCGGAGGTCAGCCACTGGCGAGGACGGTTCAGCGGATAGGCCTGCGCGGTCCACATCTGGTGCTGTCCCACGTCGGTGGTGATAATCGCGCTGTCGTCCACGCAGGCGGCCACGGCGTTGATAAGACCGTAGTGGCTCAGCGGATCGCCTTCAGTTGGGATCGCGCCCGGGAACTCGCGCTGCAGATCGGCCACCAGCTTAAGCCAGTCGGCGCGCTCGGCTGCGTCCGTCTGCGGGATCAGCTGCGCCAGCACCTCGGCCACGTCGCCCTGAATCGCCACGTGCGGCTGCTTGATTTTACCCAGCTCGGCGCGGTCGATATCCACGTGAATGATTTTGGCGTTCGGGCAGAACTGCTCGGTTTTGCCGATCGCCCGGTCATCAAAACGCGCGCCCATAACAATCAGCAAATCCGCCTCTTGCAGGATGTAGTTGGTGCTGCGCGCGCCGTGCATGCCCAGCATGCCGAGAGAGAGCGGGTGCGCTTTAGGCAGCATGCCCAGCGCCATCAGGGTCATGGTAGTGGGCAGGTTGGCTTTCTCTGCAAACTGGCGGATTTCATCCGCGGCGTTGATGGCCCCACCGCCCAGGTAGAGCACCGGGCGTTTGGCGGCGTTAATCATAGCGGCGGCGTCGCGCACGCTCTCAGCGCTGAATTCCGGCGCGGGGGCACGCTCGCCCGGCTCCGGCAGGACGTCTATCTCGATCTCTGCGGTCTGGACATCCTTAGGAATGTCTATCCACACCGGGCCCGGGCGGCCGGACTGCGCAATGCGAAACGCATCGCTAATAACCTGAGGAAGCTCGCTGATGTCGCGAACTAAATAGTTATGTTTGGTGATGGGGATAGAGATGCCGTAGGTGTCCACTTCCTGGAACGCATCGGTGCCGATCATTGAGGACGGTACCTGGCCGGTAATGCAGATCAGCGGAATGGAGTCGAGACGCGCGTCGGCGATGGCGGTGACCAGGTTGGTTGCGCCCGGGCCGCTGCAGGCCATACAGACCGCCGGTTTGCCCTGCGTACGCGCCATGCCCTGAGCAATAAAGCCTGCCCCCTGCTCGTGGCGCGCCAGCACGTGGCGGATCTGCGTGCTTTGGCTTAACGCATCGTACAGCGGCAGCACCGTGCCACCCGGGATGCCCGCAACCGTGGTGATGCCCTGCCGTTCCAGCAGATGAACGATCAGCTGCGCGCCAGTAAAACGCGTCTTGGTGGATGTTGTGCCCGAACTTGCCATGCTCCAGTCCTTTTCTTCTGGGCCGACGTTCCGGGGAGGGTCCTAAACGAAAAACCCCGCCCGGTTTGCGCCGGCGGGGTTTTGGATTCGTGTGTTGATCCAGTCCCTACGGCGCATTGCCGACGACCACCACCACACGCACGACGACCACTGCGGCTGGTTGCGCAGTTTTTAGTAGGGTCGAAGTGAAGATGGATGAAGTCATTGGGGACCTGTGTTTGGAATCATTGATGGAATTTATACAAACACAGGTTTTCGGGCGTGACAATGGAAATATTTTCATCTGCGCAAAAATGCGTCAGGGATCACGTTTCGTTTGTTGAGGGTTGAAAACAAAAAACCCCGCCGGAGCGAGGTTTTTATCAGGGTTTTGCGGTTGGTCGCCGCAGAACACACTATGTTACGTCAACGCAAAAAGTATACGCGATCGAAGACGAACGCGCAATTCCGGCACGGATTTTGACGCTTTTGAGTATGGATCGCCTTCCTGATTTTGTCCAAAAAATACTGTTCATGCATACAGTATTTATCTATACTGAGGGTGTTCGCAGTGAGCGAGGGGGCCGCAGTTTTACCGGCGCAAAGAAGTCCTGGCTGAAACGGGTGGTGCCGTCAGTGCCTTAACCCCTGAAGTGAGCACACTGTGTTACGTCAATCCAGGTGCTGGCAACAGGCGGCGGAAAGGTACGCCAGCATCGTGCTCCTTTTAACCAAAAGGAGACGCGTATGAGCGTAGTGGATATGGTGATACTTATCCTCAAACTCATTGTTGCTGTACTGCAACTGCTTGATGCTGTCCTGAAATTCCTTCGGTAATTCAGGTTCAAGTCGCACCTGAGAGGGGCGGGCAACCGCCCCTCTTTAATAACGAGGGAATGCTATGTCGCGTCTGTTAATTGAGCCCGTCACACCGGATGAGCCGTGGTATATCGCCCTGAAGGCTGAAAGTATCGCACTGAATTTCAACATGCTGCGCAGGCTGGAAGATAACTGGCAGCGTGGTGAGAACCGCTTTAACGCGCCGGGTGAAAAGCTGCTGGGCGCGTTTCTCAACGGCAGGCTGGTCGGCGTGTGCGGCCTCAACCGCGATCCGTTCAGCCAGCAGCCGCGCGCCGGACGTATTCGCCATCTCTACGTCAGCGAGAAGTGCCGCGGGCTGGGCATTGGCAAACAGCTTTTAACCGTGGTGATGGCCGATGCCAGCATCTGGTTTGATTTCCTGAATACCCATGCGCCGGAGAGCGCGTACGGCTTCTATCGCCAGGCGGGTTTTACGCTGGTCTCGGACGAGCCGCGGGTGACGCACCGCCTTTTTTGTGCCGTGTAGCCGGCTGGCAGCATCAGGGTGTGAATGTTACAGTTGAGTGACAATTCACCACCCGATACGCTATGACCATCACCGTTTTTTGCATTTTGCTCTTCGCCGCGCTGCTGCATGCCAGCTGGAACGCCATCGTTAAGGCCGGAACGGACAAGCTCTATTCCGCCATAAGCGTCAGCGGATCCGCCACGGTTATCGCTCTGGTCTTACTGCCGTTTTCCCCACAGCCATCTGCTGCAAGCTGGCCGTTTTTGATCGTCTCCTGCGCCTTACAGGTTGTGTACACCGTGCTGGTAGCGAAAACCTATCAGGTCTCCGATATGAGCCAGACCTATCCGCTGATGCGCGGCACCGCCCCGCTGCTGGTGGCGCTGATCGGCGTGCTGGCGCTCGGCGATCGTCTCTCGTGGCTCGCCTGGTCCGGTATCGGAGTAATTTGCCTGTCAATTCTGGCGATGGCGATGCATGGCCGCATACGGTCACGCAAAGGGATCGGGCTGGCGCTGCTGAACGCCTGCTTTATTGCCGGGTATACGCTGGTGGACGGCACCGGCGTGCGTCTGTCGAACACCGCGCTGGGCTATACGCTGTGGACCTTCTTTATGAACGGCTTCTGCCTGTTGAGTTGGGCAATGGTGGCGCGCCGGCGCGAGGCGTCCGGCTACCTGCGCCTGCACTGGAAAAAGGGGCTGCTCGGCGGGGTGGGAACCATGGGATCTTACGGTCTGGCGCTTTGGGCAATGACGCAGGCGCCGCTGGCGGTGGTCGCGGCGCTGCGTGAAACCTCCATACTCTTTGGGGCACTGATCGCGTTTGTCCTTTTAAAAGAGAAGGTTGCGGGCCTGCGTATCGCGGCGGCGCTGGGTATTGCCGGCGGCGCTATTCTGCTGCGCATGGCGTAAATCACTGGCAACATTAGTTGCCGATCTTGTTTACTAATCCTGCCTTTCCCGGTTTTTTCATTCACCACGACAATGCTTAAATTGTCATCTCTCTGTGGTAGATTCCTCGCGCATTTATGGGAATGCGCAGTCACTTATTCTTCATTTTTCTCTTTTGGCAAAAGTATTCAGCGACATGAAAAAACAAAGGAACGTTAACTTATTGTTGATGCTGGTGTTACTGGTGGCCGTCGGTCAGATGGCGCAAACCATCTACATTCCGGCGATCGCCGACATGGCAAAGGAATTGAACGTCCGCGAGGGCGCGGTGCAGAGCGTGATGGCAGCCTACCTGCTGACCTATGGCGTTTCGCAGCTCTTTTACGGCCCGCTGTCTGACCGCGTCGGGCGTCGCCCGGTGATCCTGGTGGGCATGAGCATTTTCATGGTGGCGACGGTGATTGCCATTACCACGCACAGCCTGACCGTATTGATTGCCGCCAGCGCCCTGCAGGGCGTCGGGACCGGCGTCGGTGGGGTGATGGCGCGAACCTTACCGCGCGATATGTATCAGGGCACCCAGCTCCGTCATGCCAACAGCTTGTTGAATATGGGAATTCTGGTCAGCCCGCTTCTCGCCCCGCTGATTGGCGGCCTGCTGGACACGATGTGGTCCTGGCGCGCCTGCTACGCCTTCCTGCTGGTGCTGTGCGTGATTGTCACCTTCAGCATGGCGCGCTGGATGCCGGAAACGCGCCCGCAGGACGCGCCGCGCACGAAGCTCATCACCAGCTATAAAACGCTGTTTGGCAACGGGTCGTTTACCTGCTACCTGCTGATGCTGATCGGCGGCCTGGCGGGCATTGCGGTGTTTGAAGCCTGTTCCGGCGTGCTGCTGGGCGCGGGTCTGGGCCTGAGCAGCATGGTCGTGAGTATTCTGTTTATTCTGCCGATCCCGGCGGCGTTCTTCGGCGCGTGGTTTGCCGGACGCCCGAACAAACGCTTCTCCACCCTGATGTGGCAGTCGGTGATCAGCTGTCTGCTGGCGGGCCTGATGATGTGGATACCGGGGCTATTTGGCGTGATGACGGTCTGGACGCTGCTCATCCCGGCGGCGCTGTTCTTCTTCGGCGCGGGGATGCTGTTCCCGCTGGCGACCAGCGGCGCGATGGAGCCGTTCCCGTTCCTCGCAGGCACGGCTGGTGCGCTGGTGGGCGGTTTGCAGAATATCGGCTCCGGCGCGCTGGCCTGGCTCTCGGCGATGATGCCGCAGACCGGGCAGGCTAGTTTGGGCCTGCTGATGACGCTGATGGGGCTGCTGATTTTACTGTGCTGGCTGCCGCTGGCGTCGCGTGTTCCGCATCACGAGCAGCCGGTTTAACCGCATGATGGCCCGGCTTCTCGCCGGGCTTTTCACAGACGGGCGCAATCATCGCCTGCAACAACGGCTCCGGCGCGGGCCGCCAGGCCCCCTCTTCCCCGTCGTAAAACTGGAAATCCGCGTTCAGCGCATATGGGATTTTCGCCTTTTGCAGCTCGCAGGCCATAAAGGTGGAGAACGCCATTTGCGAAGCGGTTGGCGTGAGGTGGTTTGACTCTCCCACGCCCCAGCCCCCGACCCAGCTAACGTGCCCGGTTTTTTGCTGCCAGCGCAGCGCGGTATTGATGCGATTATGGATAGCCGCTTTCTCCGCCGCCGTGCCGGACGTCCACGGGTATTTACCGCTATTTTTCAGCGGCCCCCACGGGAAAATATGCCACTCCGCCAGCAGGTAGTTTTGACTGTGCGCGGGCAGCTTCAGGCTGGATAAATCCTCCGGCGCGGCGCGCAGGCGTGGCGCAACAAAGATCATGCGCTGCGGGTCCATGTCGTGGATCGCTTTAATGGTTTTTTCATACACGCGGTTTAGCGACGCGAGGTTGTGGTTAAGCTTGTCGGCCGGCTCATAGATGAGATCAAAACCCAGCAGCGGGTAGCTCTGACCGAAATAGTGCGCCACGGCAATCCACCAGTTGATCGTCTCTTTCTCGTTATCGGCTTTCGGGTCGTTTTTATATTCATCAGCCTGATAAGCGATAATCGGGATCACGCCATACTGCTCGCAGGCTTCTACCAGCTTGCGCAGGTGAATTAGCCGCGCTTCCGTCGGCTCATCGGCGACGCGAATGCGCACGTGGGTAATGCCTTTTGCACGAAAATCGCGTACCACCAGCGGGTCGAATTCGCGTATGCCGCGCTCGGTGCGCGCCCAGTCCACATCCATCCCGACGCCCAGCTGCTGCGCATAACGGGCAGCCGTCAGCGGCGGCTCAGCGGCAATCGCCCAGCCGGAAGAGATCAGTAATGCAGAGGCAATAAAAGGCTTTAACACGGTTTACCCTGGATAAATCGAAAGCATTACCTGTATTTAGCACGCTTTTTCACATTTGGTGTAGAGCGAAAGCGTAATAATTCTTCAACCTGCCAGTTCTCTCAGCCAGCCAATAAAGGCGTCTATTTTCGGCCACTGACGACCGGAAAGCGTCGAGACATAGTAGTGCTGATGGCATTTCAGGGTCTTGTCACCAAACGGGGCGATCAGCTCGCCCCGTTCGAGCCGTTTCTGCACCAGCCGCTTTCTGCCCATCGCGACGCCGACGTGGTTGATGGCCGCAATAATCGCTAAATCGGAACGATCGAAACCAATGCCCGACGATGACGGCATATTCACCGCAAAGTGTTGCGCCCAGCTCAGCCACTCATCCGTCCCGGAATCGTTGCTCCAGGCCTGACGGTCGTGCAGCAGCGTGCAGTGGCTGAGGTTATCGGGGTTTTTCAGCAATTCATGCTCGCGGGCATACTGCGGTGAGCAGACGGGCAAAATCTCCTCGTCCATCAGGAAGTGATGAGAGAGGTGGTTTGGCGGCGTATCGTCGAAATAGAGCGCCAGATCGACGCCCGTTCGCTGCATATTGACGTAATCATTGCCGGTCAGGATGGTGAGTGAAATCGACGGATAGCGGCGGGTAAAGCCCCCCAGCATGGGCACCAGCCAGCACTGGGCGATCGACGGCCGGGAGTAGACCGTCAGCGTGCCGGAGAGCGCCTGGTTTTTGATGTCCAGGATCTCCTGATTCAGGGTGTCGAGGGACGATTTCAGCGTCCAGTAAACGCGCTTTCCCTCCTGCGTCAGCTCAACTTTACGGTGCGAGCGGACGAACAGCTGAATGCCCAGCTCCTCTTCCAGCAGGTTGATGCGGTGGCTCACCGCGCTGGGGCTGAGCGACAGCTCCTCCGCCGCCAGGGCGAAGGACTCATGCCGGGCGGCCACTTCAAAGGTATACATTTTCGACAGCTGCCAGCCGTTTAACAGGCGGTTTCTGGCTTCATTCGCATCGGTCATCACAATTCTCACGTGGGTTTTCTGCGCTCAGCATACCGCTCAAGGGTGAATTTATGTGAACCTAATACGAATTAAGTGCGCTTTTTAGAGCGCAGTCACTCAATTGATCCAATCTGGCTCACCTGAACGCCAATTTATATCGTTTGTCAGCCCACGCCGTTTTTTCGTCCAATACCCACAGATGACATAAGGGTGAGGTGAGATATGGGATCTCAGGTCTGGGTTGTGGCAACGCTGCTGGTCAGCATTGTGTTGATTGTTTTAACCATCGTAAAACTGAAGTTTCACCCGTTCCTCGCGCTGCTGCTGGCGAGCTTTTTCGTCGGCGCGATGATGGGGATGAGCCCGCTGGATATGGTGAACGCCATCGAGAGCGGAATTGGTGGTACGCTGGGCTTCCTGGCGGCGGTGATTGGTCTGGGCACCATTCTCGGCAAGATGATGGAAGTCTCCGGCGCGGCAGAGCGCATCGGGATCGCACTGCAGCGCTGCCGCTGGCTGTCGGCGGACGTGATTATGGTGCTGGTAGGCCTTATCTGCGGCATTACGCTGTTTGTGGAAGTGGGCGTGGTACTGCTGATCCCGCTGGCGTTTTCCATCGCCAAAAAGACCAACACGTCGCTGCTCAAGCTGGCCATTCCGCTCTGTACCGCGCTGATGGCGGTGCATTGCGTGGTGCCGCCGCATCCGGCGGCGCTGTTTGTCACCAACAAACTCGGTGCAGACGTCGGAACGGTGATTGTCTACGGTCTGATGGTGGGCCTGATGGCCTCGCTGGTCGGCGGCCCGCTGTTCCTGAAACTGCTCGGCAACCGTCTGCCGTTTAAACCGGTTCCGGCGGAATTTTCAGACCTGAAGGTACGGGAAGAGCACACCCTGCCGTCGCTGGGCGCCACGCTGTTCACGGTGCTGCTGCCGATTGCCCTGATGCTGGTGAAAACCATCGCCGAGCTGAATATGGCAAAAGAAGGCACGCTGTATACGCTGCTGGAGTTTATCGGCAACCCGATCACCGCCATGTTTATCGCCGTGTTTGTTGCCTACTACCTGCTGGGGATCCGCCAGCATATGGGCATGGGCACGATGCTGACGCACACCGAGCACGGCTTCGGCTCTATCGCCAACATTTTGCTGATTATCGGCGCGGGCGGCGCGTTTAACGCCATCCTGAAAACCAGCGGACTGGCGGACTCGCTGGCGCATATTCTCTCGAACCTGCACATGCACCCTATCCTGCTCGCCTGGCTGGTGGCGCTGGTGCTGCATGCCGCTGTAGGCTCCGCGACGGTGGCGATGATGGGCGCCACGGCAATAGTCGCGCCGATGCTGCCGCTCTACCCGAACGTGAGCCCGGAGATCATTACCATTGCCATCGGTTCCGGTGCCATTGGCTGCACGATCGTGACCGATTCTCTCTTCTGGCTGGTGAAGCAATACTGCGGCGCTACCCTGAACGAGACCTTCAAATACTATACGACGGCGACGTTTATCGCCTCGGTGCTTGCACTTGGCGGCACATTCCTGCTTTCCTTCATTATCTGAGCGCGAAGAGACGTATTATGGAAAACGCAACTATCACTACTTTAACCGCACAGTTTCCTCTGGTTGAGGATCTGATTGCCCTGAAAGAAACCACCTGGCTTAACCCGCGCACCACGACGCTTGCAGAAGGGTTGCCGTACGTCGGGCTGACCAAAGCCGACGTGGACGACGCGCACGCGCGCCTCAACCGCTTCGCGCCGTACCTGGCGAAAGCCTTCCCGGAAACGGCGGCAACGGGCGGGATTATCGAATCCGAACTGGTTGCAATCCCGGCGATGCAAAAGCGGCTGGAGAAAGAATCTGCGAAGTCTATTCCCGGCACGCTGCTGCTGAAAAAAGACAGCCATCTGCCGATTTCCGGCTCGATCAAAGCGCGCGGCGGCATCTATGAGGTGCTGACCCATGCGGAAAAACTGGCGCTGGAAGCCGGGTTGCTGAGCGTTGAAGACGACTACAGCGTTCTGCTGGAACCGCGCTTTAAGGACTTTTTCAGCCAGTACAGCATTGCGGTAGGTTCAACCGGCAACCTTGGGATGTCCATCGGCATTATGAGCGCCCGCATCGGCTTTAAGGTGACGGTGCATATGTCTGCCGACGCCCGCGAATGGAAGAAAGCCAAACTGCGCAGCCACGGCGTCATCGTCGTGGAATATGAGCAGGATTACGGCGTGGCGGTGGAGCAGGGACGAAAAGCGGCAGAAAGCGATCCGAACTGTTTCTTCATTGACGATGAAAACTCCCGCACCCTTTTCCTGGGCTACGCCGTTGCAGGCGAGCGGCTGAAGGCGCAGTTTGCCGAACAGGGCCGCGTGGTGGATGCCGATCATCCCCTGTACGTCTACCTGCCGTGCGGCGTCGGCGGCGGTCCCGGCGGCGTGGCGTTTGGCCTGAAGCTGGCCTTTGGCGATAACGTCCACTGCTTCTTCGCGGAGCCAACGCACTCCCCGTGCATGCTGCTCGGCGTCTACACCGGCCTGCACGATGAGATCGCGGTGCAGGATCTGGGCATTGATAACGTGACGGCGGCGGACGGTCTGGCGGTAGGGCGCGCCTCTGGCTTCGTGGGCCGCGCGATAGAGCGCCTGCTCGACGGGTTCTATACGCTCTCCGATCAGAGCATGTACGACATGCTCGGCTGGCTGGCGCAGGAGGAGGGCATTCGCCTGGAGCCGTCGGCGCTGGCGGGCATGGCCGGTCCGGTGCGCGTTCATTCGCATACCAACGTTACCCACCTGGTGTGGGCGACCGGCGGCGGAATGGTCCCGGAAGACGAGATGGCGAAGTATCTGGCGAAAGGGAAGTAATTATGCCGGGTGGCGGCTACGCTTTACCGGGCCTACGGTTCGCGGCAGTTGCAGGCCCGGTAAAGCGTAGCCGCCACCGGGCTTACAGGCTCAAAATTTGCTGAATATGGGTTACCGCAAACAGCAGCGACAGCGAGAGAACAGCGAGCGCGATCAGGAACTTATCCCGCACCGTTTTCGGCTGTACAAAATCGTTCTGCGCCACGTCCATCAGGTTACGGCTGCGGGTATAGCGCCATAAAATAATGGCCACCAGCGCCAGCACAATAATGGAAATCCAGAATGGCACCCCTGTGCGGTGCCAGTTGTGCTTGATCGCCAGGGCAATCAGCGCGCCATACCCCAGCAGCGTGCGCAGCCAGGCGAGCGACGTCCGCTCCGGCTGCAGGCCGGGGTCCGCTTCGCGCCGCGCTTTGCGGCTATCCGCCATAGAACACCAGCACCATCACCACGCCCGCCACCGTCAGCAGAATCGTGCTGATAATCAGCAGCCCGCGCGTATAGGGCAGATCCTGCTTCAGACGCATCGCCTTCTCATTGCGCAGCCAGCGCAGGTAGCCGTAAATCGCCAGCACGCCCGCAAACAGGCACAGCAGCAGCGCCAGCACTTCGCGAATCAGCGGCGTGGCGAAATCGGGCGCGAGCTGATCGAGACCCACCCCTGCGGCAAGAAAGCCCAGCGCGGTGCGGATCCACGCTAAAAAAGTGCGTTCATTAGCCAGAGAGAAGCGGTAGTCCGGCGCTTCGCCGAGGCGGGAAATTTTCATGAGGGTTCCTTGTCGTGCTCCAGGCAGGCTTCAGCATAGCGTAAATCGACAAGGACAAGGAGACCGGCATCGGGCGATGCCGGTCAGGACGATTAGTGCAGCTCTGGCCAGTAGTCCTTATTGGCCGCGATCAGGTCATCCAGAATCGCTTTCGCGACGGACGCGCTCGGCACGGTTTTCGACAGGGTGATCGCCTGCCAGAGTTTCTGGTACGAACGCTGCTCCCAGGCATCCACCACCAGTTTTTCCACCGCCACCTGCTGGCTCATCAGCCCTTTCTGGAAGTGCGGAATATCGCCCACCGTGAGCGGCTCCGGCCCGTTATGGCCTACCAGGCACGGGATCTCCACCATCGCGTCGGCATCAAAGTTATGGATGGCCCCGTTGTTAGGCACAATCAGCAGCATCCGCTCCTGGGTGTTGAAGGCAATCGCCGTCGCCAGATCGACGATGTACGACGCATGTTCGTCGATTTCCAGCTCACCGGCGGCGGAGTGACCGGCTTCAATAATTGCCCGGCAGGCGCTGAACACGTGCTTTTCACGGTGATCCATGACCTCATTGGCGCGGGTGCGTTCCGGATTGGAGTGCGCGACCACGTAGTCCGGGAACAGATAATACTTCAGGTAGGTGTTCGGCATGGTATCCGGGTCAAGCGCCTGTACGTCTCTGGCTTTGGCAAAGGTATCGTTCCAGCTCGCTTCGGTATGCGCATCTTCCGAAGGCGGCACATAGCCATTTTTCGCCACGTATTCGCGCAGTTTCGGCATCAGATCGTTGCCGTTGAGATCTTCAATCGACGTCCACCAGCCGAAGTGGTTCAGACCGTAGTAGCGCACGCGCATCTCTTTGCGGTTTTTCAGGCCGACAATCTGCGCCATGCGCCCTTCAATGCCGATCGGCATATCGCAGATGTTGAGGATTTTGGCGTTCGGACGCAGGCGACGCGTGGCTTCCGCGACAATCGCCGCCGGGTTGGAGTAGTTCAGCATCCACGCGTTCGGGGAGTACTGCTGCATATAATCCACCAGCTCCAGCACGCCGCCGATCGAGCGCATGCCGTAGGAGATGCCGCCCGGTCCGCAGGTTTCCTGGCCCAGCACGCCGTGGCGCAGCGGGATTTTTTCATCTTTTTCGCGCATCGGGTATTTGCCCACGCGGATATGCGCCATCACAAAATCCACATCGGTAAACGCCGCTTTAGGATCGGTGGTGTAGCTGAATTCAATCTCCGGCGCCTGCTCCCTGAGGATGATTTTGCACGCTTCGCCGATGGTCTCCTGACGTGCGCCGTCGTTGTCATAGAACTTCAGCGCGCGCAGCGGGAAACGGTCACGGTTGGCTAACAGCATCAGGACGATACCAGGCGTAAAGGTGCTGCCGCCGCCTGCAATGACAACTGAGAATTTTTTCATGATATAGCCTCTGTCAGGGTGGTTTGTTCATTTGTTAAAGGAGTTTTCATCAACGATTCCAGCTGGTCGCGCACCTGAGGAACGTGCAGGCCGACAATCACCTGAATGCCGTTGCCGCGTCGCACCACGCCGTGGGCGCCGAGGGCTTTGAAGACGTCATCGCTTTGGGTTTTCGCCATATCCACCAGCGCAATGCGCAAGCGGGTGGCGCAGTTGTTGATGCTTTCGATGTTGGCCGCGCCGCCGAGCGCCTGCAGGAATCCGGCGGCCAGCCCTACCTGCTGGCTGGCCGCGGCCGGGACGGTGGTTTGCCCGCGCGCCGCCTTATAGTCGGCCTTGCTGTAGAGTTTGATTTCGCTCTCTTTCCGGCCCGGCGTTTTCAGGTTCAGACGTTCGATCAGCGTTTTGAAGACCGCGAAGTAGATGCCGGTGAAGCAGACGCCGATGCCGATCTGGGTGAATACCGTCGAGGCGTGGTTATGAAACATTGGGATCCAGTTTTGCGGCAGGAACTGGTCCAGCAGGCCGCCGCCCATGTTCCCGACCACGCCAAAGGCGTACATCACCGTTGCCATAGTCGCCGCCAGCACCGCATGGACGGCAAACAGCAGCGGCGAGATAAACAGGAAGGTGAACTCAAGAGGTTCCGTGATGCCCACCAGCACGGCGGTGAGCGTGGCCGGCACCAGCAGCCCCGCCACCTTGACGCGGTTTTCCGGCGACGCGGTGTACCAGATAGCGAACGCAATCCCGACCGAGCCAAACACTTTAGAGTTGCCGTGCAGCGCGAACCCGCCTTCCGGGAAGAGAGTTTTCAGCGGCAGGGTGCTCTGGCTGAACTCCTGCAGGTGCTGTGCCCAGTAGACCTGAATCCCGCCTTCCACCGCCGCCGGGCCGAAGATGAACGGACCGTAGACGAAGTGGTGCAATCCGGTTGGGATCAGAATGCGTTCCAGGAAGGTATACACCCACACGCCCAGCGCACCGGCGGAGCGCAGGAACGCCTGCAGGGACTCAATGCCCATCTGTACTTTTGGCCAGCCCAGCAGCGTCAGCCAGGCGCAGGGGATCATGACGAAGAACGCGAGGATAACGACAAACGAGCTGCCCTGGAAAATCCCCAGAAAGACCGGCAGCGGCTTGTCGAAGTAGCGGTTGTGGATGGCGGTGACGATACCTGAGATCACAATGGCGCCGATGATGCTGGTATCGAGCGTTTTGATGCCGGCAATCATCGCCAGCCCGCTACCCGCCGTCGGTTCTGCGGAGAAGTCGACGCCGAAGAAGTGGCCCCAGGTCATCCCCATCGCGTTAATGAAGTAGTTCCAGGTCAGAAAGCTAATCAGCACCGCCAGACAGGCGCGGCCCTGCGCCTGCTTCGCCAGGCCAATCGGCAGGCCAACGGCAAAAATCAGCGGCATATTGCGAAACACCGCCCAGCCGCCCTCTTCAATGATGTGAACAATCTGCGCGAAAAGATGATCGGGGGCCGTTAAGGCTTCGCCGACAAACAGCGGGTTGCGAAGCATGATGGCGATTCCCACCACGATCCCGGCGAACGGAAACAGCAACACCGGGGTAAACATGGCACCGCCAAAACGTTGTATTTGACTGAGCATTTTTAAATCCTCATGAAACAACCTGTAGGGGTAGAGGCCTTTATGGTTTTTTGCTGGCCTGAGGTGAGCATAAGAACTTACTGATGCGCGAACATGGCGTGCCGCTGCGATTCGTGATCGCATTCATGGTTTTATTTTGACCAATCAGGTCTACTTTTTGGCGTAAATATGGACATGTCAGGACACAATCCACGCCCTGATAAGGGCAGAGAGGTCTACTGGTGATCTACAAATCTATCGCCGACAGATTGCGGCTGCGGCTGAATTCGTCGGACTACAACATCGGCAGCCCGCTGCCCGGCGAAAAGGCGCTGGCGCAGGAGTTCGGCGTGGCGCGAATGACCATCCGCAAGGCGCTCGATCTGCTGGTGAGCTGGGGGCTGGTTGAGCGGCGGCACGGCAGCGGAACCTTTGTCGCGCGCAAAGACGTTCACCACGAAATCACCAACCTGACCGGACTGGTGGAGGTGCTGCGGCAGCAGGGAAAAGAGGTGCAGAGTAAGGTCTTACAGTTTGAAGTGATGCCCGCCCCGCCCGCTATCGCCAGCCAGCTGCGGATTCAGGTGGATGAGCGGATCTACTTTTCCCGGCGGGTGCGCTACGTGGACGGGAAGCCGCTGATGCTGGAGGACAGCTTTATGCCGGTGAAGCTGTTCCGCAATCTGTCGCTGGCGCATCTTGAGGGGTCTAAGTTTGATTACATCGAGAAGGAGTGCGGGATCACCATCAGCGGCAATTACGAGAGCCTGACGCCGGTGCTGGCAGATAAAACGCTGGCCGGTTATATGAACCTGCCGGAACAGACGCCGCTGCTGCGAATTACGTCTCTCTCCTACAGCGACAGCGGCGAGTTCCTCAATTATTCCGTAATGTTCCGAAATACCAGTGATTACCAGGTGGACTACCATCTGCGGCGCGTCCACCCGGACGACCTGCTAGCCCATTCCCCAGAACAGCACCGCCAGTAGCTGCGGGGTGATGATGCGCAGGAACATCACCAGCGGATAGACGGTGGCATAGGAGAGCGCAGCCGCACCGCTGGTGGCGTGCAGGTTGTTGGCAAAAGCCAGCGCGGGCGGATCGGTCATGGAGCCCGCCAGCATCCCGCACAGCGTCAGGTAGTTCATTTTGGCGAACATCCGCGCCAGTATTCCCACCGTCAGCAGCGGGATCGCCGTGATAAAGATACCGTAGCCTACCCAGCTCATCCCTTCGCCCTTGACCAGGGTATCGACAAAATCCCCGCCGGACTTCAGCCCGACCACCGCCAGGAACAGCACGATACCCAGCTCGCGCAGCGCCAGGTTGGCGCTCGGTGGCATAAACCAGTAGAGCTTCCCGATACAGCCGATACGCCCGAGGATCAGCGCCATAATCAGCGGTCCACCCGCCAGGCCCAGCTTGAGCGCCACCGGGAAGCCCGGCACGTACACAGGAATAGAACCGAGCAGCACGCCGAGCCCGATACCGATAAACACCGGCAGCATCTGCACCTGCTGCAGCTTTTGCTGGGCGTTACCCACCATATCCGCCACGGCGTCGATGGACGACGGGCGCCCGACCAGGTTGAGGATATCCCCGAACTGCAGGCTGGCCTCCGGGCTGGCGACCAGTTCAACACCCGCACGGTTAAGGCGAGAGATCACCACGTCATAGCGCTCTTTTACCTGCAGATCGCGTATTTTCTTGCCAAGAACGTGTTCGTTAGTCACCACAACGCGTTCCACGCGCATATCGGTGCCGCGGGTTGAGAGCGAGGTATCCACTTCCTGGCCAATCACCAGCCGCGCGTTGTTTAAATCTCCGGGCTGGCCGACCAGGTGCAGCAGATCGCCCTGCTGAATGACGGTGCCGGGGGCAGGCACCATCAGCATATCGTCACGCTTGAGGCGGGAGCAGATGATATTGGCGCTGTTCAGGATCGGCACGTCCTGAATCGCCATATTGTTCAGGTTGGGGTTATCGACCCGAATGTTGATGGTTTTGATCGGCATATGGCCGTTGGTGAGCGTGGTTTCATGGTCCTTCGCCTCTTTGTCGACGTTAATGCGAAACAGGACGCGCACCAGCCACATGGAAAGCAGAATGCCGCAAATCCCAAACGGATAGGCCATGGCGTAGCTCATCCCCATCTGGTCGACAATGCCGGGTTCGATACCCAAATCGCGCAGGATTTGCTGCCCGGCACCGAGCGCAGGCGTGTTGGTAACCGCCCCGGAGAAAATGCCCAGCACCACGGGGAGCGGGATATCGAAGATTTTATGCAGAATTGCGGTGACCAGCCCGCCCATCACCACAATGCCGAGGGCAAACAGGTTGAGCCGTAATCCGGAGACCCGAAGTGAGGCGAAAAAGCCCGGTCCCACCTGAATACCGATGGTATAAACGAAGAGGATCAGGCCGAACTCCTGGGTAAAGTGGAGCATTTCGGCGCTGAGAACCAGCCCGAGCTTGTCGGCGAAGTGCCCGACAAAAATGCCGCCAAACAGTACCCCGCCTATCCCAAACCCGACACCGCGGATTTTGATATTACCTATCCACAGGCCAACAACTGCGACCAGGGCCAACACGCTGACGGTTAACGCGATATCACTCATGACCCACTTCCTTATCATAACCTTGGTTATGCTAAGGATTCTCTCAGAGCCGGGGGCGGTTGTATGGGTGATGGCGCACAAAAAAGCCCTGCCGGGGCAGGGCTTTATCTTTTCACCCTCTCCCACAGGGAGAGGGCCAGGGTGAGGGCATCAGCCCGCACAGTGCTAACTGTTCAACGCCGGCCGCTCGCTAATGGCGATACGCTGCGGCGCGATGGCTTCCGGCACGTTGCGGATCAGGTCGATATGCAGCAGACCGTTGGTAAACGTTGCGCCAGACACTTCCATATGGTCTGCCAGGGTAAAGCTCAGGCTAAACGGCTGATTAACCAACCCCTGATGCAGCCATTTGGTCTCGGTCTCTTGTTTTTCCGGCGACCCCTTCACGGTCAGGCGAGTGCCTTCAAGCTGGATGTCCAGATCGTCCTGGCGGAAACCGGCCAGCGCAAGGGTAATGCGATAGTGGTTATCGTCGCTTTTTTCGATGTTGTACGGCGGAAACGTCTGTTGCTCGGTGGTGCTTTGCAGGGCGTTAGCCAGTTTGTCAAAACCAATCCACTGACGCAGCAGGGGGGATAAATCATAGTTACGCATACTAAATCTCCTTCTGAGAAGCGAGTTCGGCACAGTGTAATTTTGTGCGCAGTTGTACCTGCAAATCCTGATGGATTCGCATATGCTCCCGTTACGGCAAGCAAGTTCGGGTGGGGCGCTCACGCGACCCGCGTAATTAGTTAATTTCGATACGGCGCGGTTTTTTCTCTTCCGGAATCACACGTTCCAGTTCGATAAACAGCAGACCGTTAACCAGGTTCGCGCCTTTAACGTGAATGTTCTCGGCTAACTGGAACTTGCGTTCAAAGTTGCGCTCGGCAATGCCCTGATAAAGGTAGGTACGTTCTTTCTGCTCGGCCGTATGGGAACCTTTCACCACCAGCAGGTTGTCCTGCGCGGTGATCTCCAGTTCGTTTTCTGCAAAACCGGCGACGGCAATGGCGATGCGGTAGTGGTTTTCGTCAACCAGCTCAACATTGTATGGAGGGTAGCCGTTGCTCTGGCTTTGGTTATTTTCTAAATGGTTAAACAGGCGGTCAAAACCAATTGCAGAACGGTATAGCGGAGAAAGATCGAAGTTACGCATAAATAAAACTCCTGAAATCAGCGAGAAATTGTAGCCTTCCACCATGGACAGGCCTTTGCGCCCCCGAACACCCATCAGGCGAGTTCGTTATCGGGCCACATTCTTAAAATGGGTCTGCAATCGGGCTTTTCAAGAACGACAGCTGCACTTTTTTTTGCACTTTCCTGCATCTCGCTTAGACTGGGACAACAGCACAAAGGGTTAAATTGCGATGGCTGCCACAGTGCGGGGTTATAGGGCTATCCATTTTGGATAAGGCTCGCTATAACCCTGAGTTGCAGGTCTATGCAGTGCCATTAACGATGACTGAGTGATGATGAAAAATGTTCTGATAAAGCTGACGACGTTCAGCGGGGTAGTTTTACTTTGCGGGTGTTCGAGCGTGATGTCTCACACCGGCGGTAAAGAAGGAACATATCCGGGGACGCGCGCCAGCGCGGCGATGATCTCCGATGACGATACAAACTGGGGCACCAAATCCCTGGTTATCCTGGATATGCCGTTTACGGCCGTGGCGGATACGCTTCTGCTGCCGTGGGATATGTTTCGTAAGGACAACTCCGTACGCTCGCGGGTAGAGAAAAGCGAGCAGGAAAATCTGGCGACAAACGCCGTCATCCCGCCCGCTGAAATGCCTCCACGCTAGTACTGCGCGGTTTCCGTCACCCAAAGCTGACGGAAACCGGCTGTCTCCTCCATCCACGCAATAACGCGCCCGTCCGGGGAAAACACGACCGCATCAGCAGACGGCGGGTTGCCGTGATCGGACGTCAAAAACGTCACCTCTCCGGTCTGTGCGTCGCAGCAGGCGATCCGATTTTCGAGCACAAACCCCAGACGATCGCCGGAAGGATGCCAGTTAAATGCAGACTGAATATCGCTCCCGGTACGCGTCAACTGGCGCGGCTCGCCGCCCTCAGGAGAGATCAGCCACAGCTGCACAATGCCGTTATCATCCCGCATCAGAAACGCAATCCGTGTCCCCTGCGGGTTACAGCGAACCCAGTGACGCGGCACGTTCACCAGGCCCGGGTACGCCCTCTGATGCGTAAAGGTCAAACGACGCTGCTTCACACCCGCAGGCGGCGCTGGAAGGGTCTCCGTCGTGCCCTGTAGCGGCGCATCGCCCGCATGCTTCCAGCCCTGCTCATCTTCCGGCAGATTTACGATAAACAGTTCGGGTACTTTTTCGCCCTGCTCAGACAGGGTGTCGCCGATGAACGCCAGCCTGTCGTTGCCCACCCAGCCCTCTTCGTAGGCGCGGTTAATCTCGTCGCTGCCCGGCTGCGGGTTGGGCGTCGTGCGGCTGACCAGCACGCTCCAGAATGCACCTGAATATTCGCGCGGATGGTTCCCGCGCGGGTTCACCGGGCCGTAAGGCGCAGCCACGCCGACGTTGCGTAAATCAAGTTTAGGATCGCGTTCGTGCAGAACATGGTCGTTATAGGTAAAGCTGACGAGCTGCCCGTTTGGGCTGAAGACATGGACGTGGCTGCCGCCGCGCAGCGCGCCGGCGGTGTAAGGCGCGGTGATATCCATCGCGTCCAGGTTGCTCACCTGACCGTTTTGCGCAACCACTCCCTGACGATGATGAAAATCGTAATGCCAGTCCGCATCCGGGTTTTTCGGGCCGTGGATAAAGACATATTTCTCTTCTGCAGGATGAACGGTCACCACGCCGACATGCGCGCCGTCAGTGGCGCGATATACCACCTCTACCTCACCCGTAGCGACATTGACCCGCTCGATGGTTTCACCGGTGAACGACGCACCGGACGGGCGCACGTCGTAGACCAGCCACTGGCTGTCCGGCGTCCAGGTATTGATGTTGGTCAGCTGGTGGTTGCGGGAAGCGAAGGTGATTTGTTTCATGAGGATACCCTGATGCACGGTGAGTGCATCAGGGTAAAACATCCGCAGGGATTAGCCTACTCGTTTCACATCACCCACCAGCAGGATGTAGGAGAGTGCCCCGATCAGCGCCACGGCAGAAATATAGACCAGCGCCGGGCCGAAGCCGTAGTCCTGCGCCAGGTAGCCGATGACCAGCGGTACGGTGATCCCACCCAGCCCACCGACAAAGTTGAACACGCCGCCGGTCAGGCCAATCAGCCGCATCGGCGCAAGGGACGACACCAGCGACCAGGTGATAGAGGCGAAACCGTTACCGAAGAACGCCACCGCCATCAGGGTCATAATCCACACCGGATCGTTGGTGTAGTTGGCACCCATGATGCAGGTTGAGATCAGCAAGCCGCAGATGATCGGCGTTTTACGCGCCACGCCCAGCGAGTAGCCTTTTTTCACCAGCTTATCGGCCAGCCAGCCGGAGAGCAGCACGCCGAAGAATGCCGCGAGAAACGGCACGGTGGTCATAAAGCCCGCCTTCAGCGCCGCGATCCCCTTCTCCTGGGTCAGGTAGTTCGGGAACCAGGTGAGGAAGAACCACAGCGTGGAGGTCACCGCGAACTGGCCCAGATAAACACCCACCAGCTTACGATGGAAGACCAGCTTCCAGTCCGCTTTGGTCAGCGGCTGGCGCGCCTCTTTTTTCACCGGCGCATCGCCGTCCACCAGGCCACCGCCGTCGCGGATGTAGTCCAGCTCGGCTTTGGTGATGCTTTTGGTCAGACGCGGCGGCTGGTAAACCTTGAACCAGATCAGCGACCAGATAATGCCAATCCCACCCGTGACGATGAATACCCAGTGCCAGCTCAGCAGCTCCTGGATCCAGATCAGCAGCGGTGTCAGGAACGCCAGGCCGACAAACTGCCCGGAGGTGTAAAAGCCAACGGCGGACGCGCGCTCGTGTTCCGGGAACCAGCTGGTCACCATGCGGTTGTTGGTGGGAAACGCGGGCGCTTCGAACACCCCGGTGATGGCGCGCAGGCCAATCAGCGACATCAGCCCGGTCGCGAAGCCCTGGAACAGGGTCGCCACTGACCAGCCGAAAATGGCAATGAAATAGGTCAGACGTGAACCCACGCGGTCAAGGAACCAGCCGCCCGGGATCTGACATAAAGTATACAGCCAGGCAAACGCCGAAAAGACGTAGCCCATTTCCGCTTTGGTGATGCCAAACTCTTCCTGGATATGGGCCGATGCCACGGCAAGGTTGGCGCGGTCGACATAGCAAATGACCACGGTAATAAAGATCATAATCAGCGTCAGGTAGCGGCGACGCCCGGTTTTTGTAGCGGTAACTGGAATATCCATCGCAATCTGTCTCCAGATTTTGGGCATAGCGAAGCCGCTCACCATGCCCTGTAATTTACAGAGGGTGTATTTGGTTTTTTTAATTAAAAACGTAAACAGAATGCGCTAAATAATTCGTGCTGGGGGAAGGCGGCAAGTTTTCGCATCCCCGGGAGCATACAAAAGTATGTGACCGGGGTAAGAAAACGCAGCCAACGCATCACCAGCGCGAAGTATGACGCGCATTTACCATTCGGCTACGCTGCCGTCCTCATGACGCCACAGCGGGTTACGCCAGTCTGGCGCATTTTTACTCAGCTCAATGACTTTGGCTTCGTCAATTTCTACGCCAAGGCCCGGCTTCGTTAACGGTTTAAAGAAACCGCCTTCCATGCAGAAGTCTTCTTTATTTTTCACAAAATCGAGCAGTTCCGCGCCCTTGTTATAGTGAATCCCCATGCTCTGTTCCTGGAACACCGCATTGCGGGAGACAAAGTCGACGTGCAAACAGGCAGCCAGCGCGATCGGGCCAAGCGGGCAGTGCGGCGCCAGCGCCACATCGTAAGCCTCTGCCATCCCGGCAATTTTATAGCATTCGGTGATGCCGCCCGCGTGAGAGAGGTCCGGCTGCAGAATGGCAATGCCGCCCGCTTCGAGCACGCGTTTAAACTCGAAGCGCGAGAACATACGTTCACCCGCCGCGATAGGGATGTGGGTCTGTTCAGCCAGTTTCGGGTAGTACTCGGCCTGCTCGGCCAGCACCGGCTCTTCGATAAACAGCGGACGATACGGCTCCAGCTCTTTGATCAGAACTTTGGCCATCGGCGCGCTGACGCGGCCGTGGAAATCCAGGCCAAACTCAATCTCGTTGCCGAAGGCTTCACGGATTTGCGCCACGGTATTCACCGCCCGGTCTACCGCGCGCGAGTTGTCGATAATGCCCATCTCTTCGCAGCCGTTGAGCTTGAAAGTGTCGAAGCCGATGTTGCGCAGCTGCGTGATGCCATCAATCACTTCCGCAGGACGGTCACCGCCGACCCAGCTGTAGGCTTTGATTTTGTCGCGCACCAGGCCGCCCATCAATTGCCAGACCGGCGCGTTCAGCACTTTGCCTTTGATATCCCACAGCGCCTGGTCGATGCCGGCGATGGCGCTCATCAGGATCGGCCCTCCGCGGTAGAAGCCCGCGCGGTACATCACCTGCCAAAGGTCGTTAATGCGCGCCGGATCCTGACCAATCAGGTATTCACCCAGCTCGTGCACCGCCGCTTCTACGGTACGCGCCCGCCCTTCAATCACCGGTTCGCCCCAGCCCACAACCCCTTCATCGGTTTCGATTTTCAGGAACATCCAGCGCGGGGGTAAACGGTACGTGGTGAGTTTGGTTATTTTCATTTCACTGCCTCTCGATACGCTTTCACAAATGCTGCCGCCTGCTGTGCGGTACGTTCAACGGACTGTCCGGCACGATAAAGATCGCTGCCCAGCCCTGCGCCCACACAGCCAGCGCTCATCCACTGGCCCAGGTTTTCTGGCGTTACGCCGCCCACGGCAAAGACCGGCACGCTGGCGGGCAATACCGCTTTCAGCGCTTTGATGTAGTCCGGACCAAAAGCCGATGACGGGAAAATTTTGAGCGACTGTGCGCCTGCTTCGAGAGCAGTAAAGGCCTCCGTGGCGGTGGCGCAGCCCGGGCAGACGGTCATGCCGTGCCCCACCGCGCGGCGGATCACCTCTGGCTGAATATTGGGCGTAACGATAAGCCTGCAGCCCATTTCCGCCAGCCGATCCACCTGCTCAGGCTGTAACACGGTGCCTGCGCCAATCAGCGCCCTATCGCCAAAGGCCTTCACCACGGCCGGAATGCTTTTTTCCCACTCCGGAGAGTTAAGCGGGATTTCCACCGCGTCGAACCCGGCGTCAATAACCGCGCCGACGTGGGCTAACGCCTCATCGGGCGTGATGCCGCGCAAAATCGCGATAAGGGGAAGATCAGTTTGCCACTGCATGAGCGATGCTCCTTATTCCTGCCTGAAATGCCGTGTCGCCGGATATCGTTAAAACATCACGCCCCACGGCGCGAAACGCCTGCTCGTAGCGCGACGTCAGCGATGCGCCTGCGACAATGGTGATGGCCTGCTCGTGCGCGATGAAATCACGCATGCTGGCAACCTCAGCGCCAATCAGCAGGCCGGAAAGAAACTCGCTGACCTGCTCGCGCGGGAGATTTCCCAGCACGTGCGAGGCGCGAACCTCAAAAAGGTGCGGCAAAACATCAGGAGAAGCGATCCCACGTTCAAGCCCGGCAGCAAACGCCTCTGCCGAGGCTTCCTGGTCAGGTAAACCGGCCCCAACCAGCGAATGGTTGAGCAGCAAATGGTGCAGCTCGCCGGTCATCACGGTGCGAAAGTCGTGGATTTGCTCAGCGTCAGCCTGGACCCACTTGCAGTGCGTGCCGGGCATGACGTAGACAGAAGAAGGAGAGAGAGCGCTCGCGCCAAGCAGCTGCGTCTCTTCGCCGCGCATCACGTTGCGGTTATCGTCGCGAGAAACGCACAAGCCGGGAATAATCCAGATATTGTCGCCAACGGACGTTAACTGCTCGCCAATAGCGGAGAAATGGGCGGGGACCGGCAGATAAGGTGCAATTTTCCAGCCTACGTTACTGCCCACCATTCCCGCCATTACCACCGGCGTGGCGCTATCGCGCCAGTTTTGTGTGACCTCTGCTAACACCGCCTCGGGGGATTTACCGTTCAGGCGCGTCACGCCTGCTTCTGATTGCCTGCTCTCCAGGCACTGCTCGCCCTGGTATAGCCAGGCGCGCAGATTGGTCGATCCCCAGTCAATTGCGATGTAGCGAGATGTCATGTGATTTCCTTCAGCCTTCGTGTCGAGCTGGCAATCATTGTAAGCGCCGCCTGCTCTGCCGCATCGCCGTCCTGATGCCTTATCGCATCGAACAGCGCTTTATGTTCCTGGAGCGTTTTCGGCATGTTGGCCTCATCGCCCATCCAGGTACGTTCAAATACTGCTCGCTGTAGCGAGCTGATCGCTACGCTAAGCTGCTGTAATACCGGGTTATGCACCGACTGCAGCACCGCCTCGTGGTAGCGAATATCTGCCTCGTTAAACGCCTCCCGGTTCTGGTTATTGGCGATCATGTCGTTTAAAGCCGACTCGATCTGGGCCAAATCGCCGGAAGTTGCGCGTTCCGCCGCCCAGCGGGCGATGGCCGGTTCAACCAGGTTTCGGACTTCGCTCATCGCGCCGATAAGCCGCGGGTCGTAGTCGTTTTCCAGCACCCACTGCAGCACGTCGGTATCGAGGTAGTTCCACTGGTTACGCGGGGCAACAAACGCGCCGCGATAGCGCTTCATTTCAATCAGCCGCTTCGCCATCAGCGAGCGGAATACTTCCCGGATGATGTTGCGCGAGGTTTCAAACTCCTCACACAGTTCGGCCTCTGCCGGCAGCGGCGAACCGGGAACGTATTTGCCACCCACAATCTGTGTGCCCAGCGTGATGACGATGCGATCGGTTTTATTGAGAGTCATGGAGAGTCCTTGTGCTCTGTATGTCCATCACTACTTTACCGCGACCGCTGAATTTCACCTCACTTTTGCAGTACAAACGTGAGGGAGTTCGTCTTTGCCATGGCTGTAATGTAGTACAATCATTTAATGTTGTACTACAATCAAGATCACAAAAAGAACAATTCAATAAATTCAGCGCAAAAAAAGCCCCGGTTGATAACCGAGGCTGATGATTAAAAATAAGCGTTACTGCAGCACAAACTTCTCGATCGCGTAAGCAACGCCGTCTTCCAGGTTGGATTTTGTCACGAAGTTGGCCACTTCTTTCACGGATGGAATGGCGTTATCCATCGCCACGCCCATACCGGCGAATTCGATCATCGCGATGTCATTTTCCTGGTCGCCCAGCGCCATGATCTCTTCCTGTTTAATACCCAGCGCATCGGCCAGTGATTTGACACCGGTGCCTTTATTGACGCGTTTATCGAGGATTTCGAGGAAGTACGGCGCACTTTTCAGCACGGTGTACTTCTCTTTTACCTCCGCCGGAATGCGCGCAATCGCTTTATCCAGGATCTCTGGCTCGTCGATCATCATCACTTTCAGGAACTGCGTCGCCGGGTCCATTTTCTCCGCTTCACAGAACACCAGCGGAATGGTCGCAACGTAGGATTCATGTACCGTGTAGTAGCTGATATCGCGGTTGGCGGTATAGAGCGTATTGCGATCGAGCGCGTGGAAGTGGGAACCCACTTCACGGGACAGTTTTTCCAGGAACAGATAGTCATCGTAGCTCAGCGCGGTTTGCGCAACCGTACTGCCGTCAGCGGCTTTCTGCACCAGCGCGCCGTTATAGGTGATGCAGTAGTCGCCCGGCTGATTCATGTGCAGCTCTTTCAGATAGCTGTGTACGCCCGCATACGGACGCCCCGTGGTCAGGACCACATTCACGCCCTTTGTGCGCGCCGCGGCGATCGCGTTTTTAACGGCTGGAGAGATAGTGTGATCTGGCAGCAGCAGCGTGCCGTCCATATCGATTGCGATGAGTTTGATAGCCATGAGTTCCCCGGAATAAATGAGTGCTGCCTCATGCTAACGCGATTAAGCACACAAAAATAGAGCTATATTGCGCAACAGGAATGCCCCTTTTACGCTGATTCCGGGGAACGAAGGCTTACTCGCGGGTGAGAACTATTTTACCGAACGCGCCGCGATCGAGGTGTTCAAACGCCTGTTCAAGCTCGTTAAAACGGTAGCGATGCTCTATCACCGGCTTCAGCCCCGTGACGTCAACTGCGCGGACAAAATCTTCCAGCGCCCGGCGGTGCCCCACGCCAATCCCCTGAATGACGGGTGATTTCAGCAGCAGTTCGCCAGCAGAGAGCGTAATCTCCGTCCCGGCCAGCACGCCAATGACGGAGATACGTCCGTGAACGGCAATGGCGCGCAGGGAATGCTTCAGGTTCTCTCCGCCTACGGTTTCAATAATATGGTCGATGCCGCGATCCTGCGTGAGCGCCAGCGTATTTTCCGCCCAGTCGCCTTTCAGACGGTTGATGCCCTGGCTGGCTCCCAGCTTTTTGGCCAGCGCCAGTTTTTCATCACTCCCCGAGGTGACAAACACCTCCGCGCCGTGCGCTTTTGCGATTTGCAGGGCGAATATCGCCACGCCGCCCGTGCCCTGCACCAGCACCGATTGACCGGCGCGCAGCTGGCCACGTTCCACCAGCGCAAACCAGGCGGTAAGCCCTGCGCAGGGTAAGGTGCTGGCCTCGGCGTCATCCAGAGTCTCCGGGGAGGCCACCAGCGCGCCTTCATTCACAATCACATACTCGGACAGCATGCCCTGAAAGTATCCGCCGGACGTTTTATAGGGCAGATTGCGCGCGTCCGCCTGCGGCTTACCGTCGATCCACTCAGGGAAGAAGGTTGAGATGACGCGCGCGCCGGGCTGGAAGCGCGTAACGCCTTCACCAATGCTGTCCACCACGCCCGCCATGTCAGATGCCGGGGTAAACGGGAAGGAAAGCGGAATCGGCATTGTGCCTTCAACAACCATTTTATCGCGATAGTTAAGCGCAACGGCATTCACCCGCACGCGCACTTCACCCGGGCCCGGCTGTGGGACGGGCGTCTGAGTCAGCTTGAGGTTCTCGCGCCCGAGGGCATCCATGGACCAGCGTTGCATTGTCTCTGTCATTTAATTTCTCCTGCCATCAGATGAGCTTTAGTCCTGACAGTCTACCGTTGACTAAAGGTCGCCAGTGGCGATAAGTTTTCTCTTTATTGACGCCATAACAGATACAATCCATGACCGATACGCTGAAGGATATTCCTGTTTTTGTGGCCGCCGTTGAGGCGGGAAGTTTTGCGCAGGCCGCCATTCGTCTGCATTTGTCACGCTCGGCGGTCGGAAAAAGCATCGCTCGCCTTGAACAACGGCTGGGGGTACGTCTTTTTCAGCGCACCACCCGCAGCCAAAGTCTGACCGATAACGGCGCCCTTTTTTATGAACGCTGCCTGCGTGCGCTGGAGGAGATTCGGAGTGCGGAATCGCTGCTTGAGACGGGGAAACAGCAGGTCAGCGGTCGCCTGCGCATTTCCATGCCGGTGCTGTTTGGCCGCCAGTGTGTCGCCCCGCTGCTGATAGCGCTGGCTCAGGAACACCCCGGGCTTGAGCTGGAAATGTCATTCAGCGACCGCGTGGTGGATCTGGTCGAGGAAGGGTTTGATATGGCGGTGCGTAACGGCACGCTTCAGGACAGCAGCGTGCTGGTCGCCAGAAAGCTGGGAGAACACCGCATGGTGCTGTGCGCCGCGCCGGAGTATCTGCTGAAGAAAGGCCAGCCACAAAGCGTTAATGATTTATCCCAGCATACGGCCATTAACTATTTGAGCGCAGGCAGAGTGTTGTCCTGGCAGCTGATGGATAACGAAGGAACGTCGCACACCTTTACGCCCCGATCGTCGCTCAATATGGATGATTTGCAGGCGATCTGCGACGCTGCGCTGGCCGGACACGGCATTGCATGGCTGCCCTGCTGGATGGTCGTCAAAGATATTCACCAGGGTAAACTCGTCCCGCTCTTAAAGCAGGCACCGGATGTGCATTTCAACGTTCATGCCGTGTGGCAGCAGACGCCGCATCTGCCGCTGAGGGTAAGAATAGCGATAGATACGCTGGCGAGCCGTTTACCGTCAGTGATGTCGCTGGATATGCCTGCGCCCACAAAAAAGCCGCGCTAAAAGCGCGGCCAGTTATCGTGCGGTATAACGACGATTAAATATCGATATTTGCCGCTTTCAGGGCGTTCTCTTCGATGAAGGCACGACGTGGTTCAACCGCATCGCCCATCAGGGTCGTGAACAGCTGGTCTGCAGCAATCGCATCTTTAACGGTGACGCGCAGCATGCGGCGGCTTTCCGGATCCATGGTAGTTTCCCACAGCTGCTCCGGGTTCATTTCACCCAGACCTTTGTAGCGCTGGATCGCAAGACCACGACGAGACTCTTTCACCAGCCAGTCCAGCGCCTGCTCGAAGCTGGCTACAGGCTGACGACGTTCGCCACGTTCGATGAACGCATCGTCTTCGATCAGGCCACGCAGCGTCTCGCCAAGCGTGCAGATGCGGCGGTATTCCGGACCGGTCACAAACTCGTGCTCCAGCGGATAGTCGGTGTCAACGCCGTGGGTACGCACGCGAATAATAGGCTCGAACTGCTTATCAGCGTTCTGCTGGATATCGCATTTCCACATGCTGCCGTGCTGCTCTTTCTCGTTGAGATCGGTCACCAGGGCGTTCACCCAGCGGGTTACGGTCTGCTCGTCGCTCAGATCGGCTTCGGTCAGGGTTGGCTGATAAACCAGCTCCTTCAGCAGCGTTTTCGGATAGCGGCGTTCCATACGCGTGATCATTTTCTGCGTCGCGTTGAACTCGGACACCAGACGCTCCAGCGGCTCGCCGGCCAGTGCAGGGGCGTGCGAGTTCGCATGCAGGGTTGCGCCATCAAGGGCGATTGCGATTTGGTACTGATCCATCGCTTCGTCGTCTTTAATGTACTGTTCCTGCTTGCCTTTCTTCACCTTGTACAGCGGCGGCTGTGCAATGTAGACGTGGCCACGCTCAACGATTTCAGGCATCTGACGATAGAAGAAGGTCAACAGCAGCGTACGAATGTGCGAGCCGTCGACGTCCGCATCGGTCATGATGATGATGCTGTGGTAGCGCAGTTTGTCCGGGTTATACTCATCACGGCCGATGCCGCAGCCCAGAGCGGTAATGAGCGTCGCCACTTCCTGAGAAGAGAGCATCTTGTCGAAGCGCGCCTTCTCAACGTTAAGGATTTTACCCTTCAGCGGCAGGATAGCCTGGTTCTTACGGTTACGGCCCTGCTTCGCAGAACCGCCCGCGGAGTCCCCTTCCACGAGGTACAGTTCGGACAGCGCCGGGTCGCGTTCCTGGCAGTCAGCCAGTTTGCCCGGCAGGCCTGCTAAGTCCAGCGCGCCTTTACGACGGGTCATTTCACGGGCTTTACGCGCCGCTTCACGGGCACGCGCCGCATCAATAATTTTACCCACCACGATTTTCGCGTCGGACGGGTTTTCCAGCAGGTATTCGCTCAGCAGTTCGTTCATCTGCTGTTCAACCGCCGATTTCACCTCGGAAGAGACCAGCTTGTCTTTGGTCTGTGAGGAGAACTTCGGATCCGGCACCTTCACGGAGACAACGGCAATCAGGCCTTCACGGGCGTCATCACCGGTGGCACTGACTTTTGCTTTTTTGCTGTAGCCTTCTTTGTCCATGTAGGCGTTCAGGGTACGGGTCATCGCCGCACGGAAGCCTGCAAGGTGCGTACCGCCGTCACGCTGTGGAATGTTGTTGGTGAAGCAGTAAATGTTTTCCTGGAAACCGTCGTTCCACTGCAGCGCCACTTCCACGCCGATACCGTCTTTTTCGGTGGAGAAATAGAAGATATTCGGGTGAATAGGCGTTTTGTTCTTGTTCAGATACTCAACGAACGCCTTGATACCGCCTTCGTAGTGGAAGTGGTCTTCTTTGCCGTCACGCTTGTCGCGCAGGCGGATAGAGACGCCGGAGTTCAGGAACGACAGTTCACGCAGGCGTTTCGCCAGGATGTCGTACTCGAATTCGGTGACGTTGGTGAAGGTTTCGAGGCTCGGCCAGAAACGCACCATGGTACCGGTTTTGTCGGTATCGCCAGTAACGGCCAGCGGTGCCTGCGGCACGCCGTGCGTATAGAGCTGACGGTGGATCTTGCCTTCGCGCTGGATAACCAGCTCCAGCTTCTGCGACAGGGCGTTAACCACGGAGACGCCTACGCCGTGCAGGCCGCCGGAAACTTTATAGGAGTTATCGTCGAACTTACCGCCTGCGTGCAGCACGGTCATGATCACTTCCGCGGCAGAGACGCCCTCTTCCGGGTGAATACCGGTTGGGATGCCACGACCATCATCGGTGACGGAGACGGAGTTATCCGCATGGATGGTGACCACGATGTCTTTACAGTGACCCGCGAGCGCTTCGTCGATAGCGTTATCTACCACCTCGAATACCATGTGGTGCAGACCGGTGCCGTCATCCGTGTCGCCGATATACATACCCGGGCGCTTACGCACCGCATCCAGCCCTTTCAGGACTTTGATACTGGAGGAGTCATAAGAATTCGACATCAACGTTTCTCGCTCATTTCAACTTGGGTTAATCCGTTATTTTACCCTTTTCCACGGTAAACATCTTCGAATTTTCGTCCGACATGTCTATAACGTGTTCAGCGCTAATGGCGCTGACGAAAACCTGCGACTGCGTGGCTTTTAAGCGGCTGGCAAGCAGCCCGCGCCGCGCGTCGTCAAGTTCCGAGGCAAAATCATCTATCAGGTACAGGCAGCGTCTTCCGCTCTCACGGGTGAGAAACTCTCCCTGTGCCAGGCGCAGCGCACACATCAGAAGCTTGAGCTGCCCGCGCGACAGCGTGTCTTCCACCGGTGCACCGTCGGCACGAATGCGGAAATCCGCCTTGTGAGGGCCGTGTGCGGTGTAGGTCAACATGCGATCGCGCTCGAAGCTTCTCTCTAACACCTCGGCATAATCCGTCTCTTTCTCCCAGCCGCGCTGGAAGGAGAAGGTGAGAGAGAACTCGGGTAAAAACTGTTTGCAGGTGTCGGCCATGTCTTCGGCGATACCTGCGCTGTATTCGGCACGCCAGTTGCTGATTTGTTCCGCGAGAGGGATTAACTCCATGTCCCACGGACGCAGCTGGGCGTAACGGGTAACCTGGCGCAGTGCAGCGTTACGCTGCTTGAGCAGACGCTTCAGGTTGCTCCAGGCGTTAAAGAAACCGGTTTCGTTGTGAAAGCATCCCCAGTCGAGGAATGCTCTTCTGTATTTGGGGCCGCCGTTGAGTAAAGTAAACCCCTCCGGCGTAATCAGCTGCATTGGCATCAGCAGCGCCAGCTCCGCCACTTTATGGCCGTCGGTGCCGTCGATGCGCACCTTGCTGTCGCCCTGCTTGTCTTTGGTCAGGCCGATGGCGGTTTCCCGCTCCGCCCCCTGCAAACGCCCGTGCAGGACAAAGGATTCCTGCTCGTGGCGAATGACGCGACCAATCTGCAAACTGCGAAACGCCCGACCGTGGCCGAGCGTATAGATGGCCTCAAGCACGCTGGTTTTGCCGCTGCCGTTTGCGCCAACCAGGAAGTTAAAGCCAGGGGATAAAGCGAGATCCGCGCTTTCGATATTGCGAAAGTCGCGGATCAACAGACGGGTGAGCGACATTACAGTCTCATTGGCATGACAACATAAGCAGCCGACTGTGATGCGGCATCTTCAATCTGTACGCTTGAAACGGAGTCGGTCAGCAGAATGCGCACGTTCTCGCACTTCAGCGCATTCAGCACATCCAGCACGTAGCTGACGTTAAAGCCGATTTCCATCTCGGTTCCGGCGTAGGTGACGTCCAGAATTTCTTCTGCCTCTTCCTGCTCCGGGTTGTTAGCGGTGATTTTGATCTGGTTTTCACTCACGTACAGGCGCACGCCGCGGAATTTCTCGTTTGAGAGAATGGCCGCACGGGCAAAGGCCTGCTTGAGGCTGTCGCAGCCTGCTTCCAGCGTTTTGTCCGGATTCTTCGGCAATACGCGGCGATAATCAGGGAAACGACCGTCAACCAGCTTCGAAGTGAAGACAAAATCGCCCACGTGTGCGCGGATATTGTTGCTGCCGATCTGCACGCGCAGCGGCGTGTCGCCGCCGTCGAGCATACGCATCAGCTCAATCACCCCTTTACGCGGCACGATCACCGAATGGTTTGGCAGCGCGTCGCCAATCGGCATAGAACAGACCGCCAGACGGTGGCCGTCGGTGGCTACGGTACGCAGCTCTTCACCTTCGGTTTCGAACAGCATGCCGTTTAAGTAGTAACGGACGTCCTGATGCGCCATGGAGAACTGCGTGGCTTCAATCAGACGCTTCATCGTCGCCTGCGGCAGGGTGAATTCAACTTCGCTCTGCCAGTCGTCCAGGTTCGGGAAGTCCGCAGCAGGCAGCGTGGAGAGCGAGAAACGGCTGCGGCCAGAGCGCACCAGCATACGGTCGCCTTCCAGCTGCACGGCGATTTCAGCGCCTTCCGGCAGCCCGCGGCAGATATCAAAGAATTTACGTGCCGGAACCGTGGTCGCGCCCGCGTCGTGCGGCTGCGTCAGCGTAACGCGCGCGATCATTTCCATTTCCAGATCTGTACCGGTCAGCGACAGCGTACCGTCCGCGACCTGAAGCAGCAGGTTTCCGAGAATAGGCAGCGTTGGGCGGCCACCTAATGGGCCACTCACCTGTTGCAGCGGTTTTAATAAATGTTCACGTTCAACGGTAAATTTCATAGCGTCACGATGATAATGTTCTGATTAGATTGGAAAAATCTTCTTTTATGTCGTGGCTTTCTTCGCGTAACTGCTCAATCTTGCGACAAGCGTGCAGCACGGTCGTATGGTCACGGCCACCAAACGCATCCCCGATTTCCGGCAGACTGTGGTTGGTTAACTCCTTAGCCAGCGCCATCGCCATCTGACGCGGACGCGCCACCGAGCGGGAACGACGTTTAGACAGTAAATCTGCCACTTTGATCTTGTAGTACTCAGCCACCGTCTTTTGAATATTGTCGATAGTGACCAGTTTTTCCTGCAATGCCAGCAAATCTCGCAGCGCTTCACGCACAAAATCGATGGTGATCGCACGACCGGTGAAGTTGGCATTGGCGATAACGCGGTTCAGCGCCCCTTCCAGCTCACGCACGTTGGAGCGCAGACGCTTGGCAATGAAGAACGCCACTTCGCCCGGCAGGCGAATGTCGTTTTCATCGGCTTTCTTCATCAGGATCGCGACGCGGGTTTCCAGCTCCGGTGGCTCGATCGCCACCGTCAGGCCCCAGCCGAAGCGGGATTTCAGACGATCTTCAACGCCGTTGATCTCTTTTGGGTAACGATCCGAGGTCAAAATGATCTGCTGATTGCCTTCCAGCAGGGCATTAAAGGTGTGGAAAAACTCTTCCTGCGATCGTTCTTTATTGGCAAAGAACTGGATGTCATCGATGAGCAGAGCGTCAACAGAACGATAGTAGCGTTTAAACTCTTCGATCGCATTGTTTTGCAGGGCTTTTACCATGTCCTGAACGAAGCGTTCGGAGTGCATATACACCACTTTGGCATTGGGCTTGCGCGCCATAATGCCGTTACCCACCGCATGCAGCAGGTGCGTTTTACCCAGACCCGTACCGCCATAAAGGAACAGCGGGTTGTAGGCCCCACCAGGGTTATCAGCAACCTGACGAGCCGCCGCGCGCGCCAGCTGGTTCGACTTACCTTCAACGAAGTTATCGAACGTGTGTTTCACGTTAACGTTAGAGCGGTAGGTTGGCTCAGCCGGTGCGGGGACATTATCCCAGCCCTGACGAGCGGGTGCGACGCGAGGGGCCGGAGCAGGCGCGGCCTGAGCAGGTGCTGCTACGTTCACGGTTTCACGAACGGTTTGGGTGACCGGCTTTGTGCCCACTTCAAAGCGCAGCTGCGGGGCATCAGACCCGCAGAAATCGTTCAGCAGTCCATTGATGTTATTAAGGTACTTGTCCCTTACCCAATCGAGCACAAAACGGTTTGGCGCATACAAAGCCAGCGTGTTATCGCTCAGTTCCGCCTGCAACGGGCGGATCCACATACTGAATTCTGTGGCTGGTAACTCATCCTGCAATCGGGCAAGACACTGCTGCCAAAGCGAAAGTGACACGGCGGACTCCACTCGAACAATAAAAGAAAACTATTGAATATTCATGATTGTTGGCGCACATCGACATGACCCTGTGTAAAGGGGGACGTGCGAATTGCTATCTGCAATTTATCCTGACCAGGATCCTGGGATCCCGATCGGGACCGCGGATCATAGCCTAAACTGAGCCAGAGATCTTCTGTTTCTCACAGATTCTTCCCGATTTATCCACAGGAAGATCCGGAACCGGATAAGTGTAAACGATCCTGGCGCCAGTGCCCCACGATTTAGTCCGCATATTGGAAAAATTAATGAGCACAGACAATTTATTGCTTAAATGATCTAACGAAGATCCGGGACGATCCTTGCGCTTTGTTGGCGAGGCCGTATAATCCTCGACCCGGCGCGTGATGCTCATCTTCCTGCGTCGTCCGTTGCTCATTTTCCACGCGAAAACGTGCGGAAATACGCGGGAAATAAGGAAAGAGAATTGACTCCGGAGTGTACAATTATTACAATCCGGCCTCTTTAATCACCCACGCTGAGGCGTTAGTCGTTCGAAACTCGTTCGGGTATACGCAAAAGTCAGTGAATTTATTCAAGTTTAGGTAGAAATCGCCATGAAACGCACTTTTCAACCGTCTGTACTGAAGCGCAACCGTTCTCACGGCTTCCGTGCTCGTATGGCTACTAAAAATGGTCGTCAGGTTCTGGCACGTCGTCGTGCTAAAGGCCGCGCTCGTCTGACCGTTTCCAAGTAATAAAGCTAACCCCTGAGTGGTTAAGCTAGCATTTCCCAGGGAGTTACGTTTGTTAACTCCCGCTCATTTCACTTTCGTCTTCCAGCAGCCACTACGGGCTGGCACGCCGCAAATCACCATCCTCGGCCGCCAAAATTCGCTGGGGCATCCCCGCATCGGTCTCACAGTCGCCAAGAAAAATGTTAAGCGTGCGCATGAACGCAATCGGATTAAACGTCTGACGCGTGAAAGCTTCCGTTTACGTCAGCACGAACTGCCTTCAATGGATTTCGTGGTGGTGGCGAAGAAAGGGGTTGCCGACCTCGATAACCGTGCTCTCTCGGAAGCGTTGGAAAAATTATGGCGCCGCCACTGTCGCCTGGCTCACGGGTCCTGATAGCCCTCATTCGGGTCTATCAACGCCTGATTAGTCCGCTACTCGGGCCGCACTGCCGTTTCACACCAACATGCTCAAGCTACGGAATTGAGGCATTGCGCAGGTTTGGAGTGATAAAAGGCAGTTGGTTGACAGTGAAACGCGTATTAAAATGCCACCCTTTACACCCCGGTGGAGACGACCCCGTCCCTCCAGGACCCTTTGATACCAGAGAACACTAACGATGGATTCGCAACGCAATCTTCTTATCATCGCTTTGTTGTTCGTGTCTTTCATGATCTGGCAGGCATGGGAGCAGGATAAAAATCCTCAACCCCAGCAGCAGACCACGCAGACTACGACCACCGCAGCGGGTAGCGCCGCCGACCAGGGCGTACCGGCCAGTGGCCAGGGGAAACAGATTACGGTTAAGACCGATGTGCTTGAGCTGACAATCAACACCCGTGGTGGTGATATTGAGCAGGCGCTGCTGTTGACCTACCCGAAAGAGCTGAAGTCTAACGAACCGTTCCAGTTACTGGAAACCACGCCTGAGTTTATCTACCAGGCGCAGAGCGGCCTGACCGGTCGTGATGGCCCGGATAACCCGGCTAACGGTGCGCGTCCACTGTATAACGTCGAGAGCGACACCTTTGTGCTGGCTGATGGTCAGAACGAACTCGCGATCCCGATGACGTACACCGACGCCGCAGGCAACACCTTCACTAAAACCTTCACCCTGAAGCGCGGTGAATATGCGGTGAACGTGGGCTACAGCGTACAGAACGCCAGTGCGAAACCGCTGGAACTGTCTACCTTTGGCCAGCTGAAGCAGTCCATCAATCTGCCGTCTCACCGTGACACCGGAAGCAGCAACTTTGCGCTGCATACCTTCCGTGGCGCGGCGTACTCCACGCCAGACGCGAAGTATGAGAAATACAAATTCGACACCATTGCCGATAACGAAAACCTGAACGTTAGTTCCAAAGGCGGTTGGGTTGCGATGCTGCAGCAGTATTTCGCTACGGCCTGGATCCCAAACAACGACGGTACGAATAACTTCTATACCGCGAACCTGGGCAACGGTCTTGCAGCCATCGGCTACAAATCTCAGCCGGTTCTGGTTCAGCCGGGTCAAACCGGTAAGATGGCAAGCACCCTGTGGGTCGGCCCGGAAATTCAGGACAAAATGGCCGCTGTTGCGCCGCACCTGGATCTGACCGTTGATTACGGTTGGTTGTGGTTCATCTCTCAGCCGCTGTTTAAGCTGCTGAAGTTCATCCACAGCTTCCTGGGTAACTGGGGCTTCTCCATCATCGTTATTACCTTCATCGTTCGTGGCATCATGTACCCGCTGACTAAAGCGCAGTACACCTCCATGGCGAAGATGCGTATGCTGCAGCCGAAGATTCAGGCTATGCGTGAGCGTCTGGGCGATGACAAACAGCGTCAGAGCCAGGAAATGATGGCCCTGTATAAAGCAGAGAAAGTAAACCCACTGGGTGGTTGCTTCCCGCTGCTGATTCAGATGCCAATCTTCCTTGCGCTGTACTACATGCTGATGGGTTCCGTTGAGCTGCGCCACGCGCCGTTCGCACTGTGGATCCATGACCTGTCCGCACAGGACCCGTACTACATCCTGCCGATCCTGATGGGCGTGACGATGTTCTTCATCCAGAAGATGTCGCCGACCACCGTGACCGACCCGATGCAGCAGAAGATCATGACCTTTATGCCGGTCATCTTCACCGTGTTCTTCCTGTGGTTCCCGTCAGGTCTGGTGCTGTACTATATCGTCAGCAACCTGGTGACCATCATCCAGCAGCAGCTGATTTACCGTGGTCTGGAAAAACGTGGCCTGCATAGCCGCGAAAAGAAAAAGTCCTGATTCGGTAAGTTAACGCTAAAATAAGGGCGGTCGATTGACCGCCTTTTTTATTTGTATTGAACGAGACCAACCATGAGCCATAACGACACTATCGTCGCCCAGGCAACCCCACCGGGACGCGGTGGTGTAGGCATTCTGCGTATCTCCGGCCTGAAGGCGCGCGAGGTGGCCGAAGCGGTGCTGGGTAAACTGCCAAAGCCGCGCTACGCTGATTACCTGCCGTTTAAAGATACCGACGGCACGCCGCTGGACCAGGGCATTGCGCTGTGGTTCCCCGGCCCGAACTCTTTCACCGGCGAAGACGTGCTGGAGCTGCAGGGCCACGGCGGCCCGGTTATCCTCGACCTGCTGTTAAAACGTATCCTGACCCTGCCGGGCCTGCGCATTGCGAAGCCGGGCGAGTTCTCTGAGCGTGCCTTCCTCAACGACAAGCTCGACCTGGCGCAGGCAGAAGCGATTGCAGACCTGATCGACGCCAGTTCTGAACAGGCGGCCCGCTCCGCCCTGAACTCGCTGCAGGGGGCATTCTCCGCCCGCGTAAATCACCTTGTGGAAGCACTCACTCACCTGCGGATCTACGTGGAAGCGGCTATCGACTTCCCGGACGAGGAGATTGACTTCCTCTCTGACGGTAAAATCGAAGCGCAGCTCAACCAGGTGATGGCCGATCTCGACGCCGTTCGCGCCGAAGCGCGCCAGGGCAGCCTGCTGCGCGAAGGGATGAAGGTGGTGATTGCCGGACGCCCTAACGCCGGGAAATCAAGCCTGCTGAACGCCCTGGCGGGCCGTGAAGCGGCAATCGTCACCGATATTGCCGGCACCACACGCGACGTGCTGCGCGAGCACATCCACATCGACGGCATGCCGCTGCATATCATTGATACCGCCGGCCTGCGCGATGCCAGCGACGAGGTTGAGCGCATCGGTATCGAACGTGCCTGGCAGGAGATCGAGCAGGCCGACCGCGTGCTGTTTATGGTGGACGGCACCACGACCGACGCCGTTGACCCGGCTGAGATCTGGCCAGACTTTATCGCCCGTCTTCCGGCCAAGCTGCCCATCACCGTGGTGCGTAACAAAGCGGACGTCACCGGCGAAACGCTGGGCATCAGCGATGTGAATGGTCACTCACTGATTCGCCTGTCGGCGCGTACCGGTGAAGGCGTTGACGACCTGCGTAACCATCTCAAGCAGAGCATGGGCTTTGATACCAGCATGGAAGGCGGCTTCCTGGCGCGTCGTCGTCACCTGCAGGCGCTGGAAGAGGCGGCAAACCACCTTGTTCAGGGTAAAGCGCAGCTGATCGGCGCGTGGGCGGGTGAACTGCTGGCGGAAGAGCTGCGTCTGGCGCAGCAGAATCTGAGCGAGATCACCGGGGAGTTTACGTCGGACGATCTGCTGGGACGGATTTTCTCGAGCTTCTGTATCGGTAAGTAAGGCCCGATCGCTGATGGTGATTTCCTCCAGGGAAATCACCATTGTCCAAATGGCAACTCGCCTAATCCCTTTTCACCCCCTATCCTGCATGCCTGCATCTATGGGGGGTTTATGGCGCGTTTTCTGTTTTGTAGCTTCGCTTTAGTTCTGCTTTATCCGTCCGGCATTGATATGTATCTGGTGGGATTGCCGCACATCGCCCGCGATCTGGGCGCCAGCGAAGCGCAGCTGCACATCGCGTTTTCGGCCTACCTCGCGGGGATGGCGTCGTCTATGGTCTTTGCCGGGAAGATCGCGGATAAGGCAGGCCGTCAACCCGTCGCGATAAGCGGCGCCATCATTTTTGCCCTGGCCTCTCTTCTCTGCTCACAGGCCCAAAGCAGCACCTTGTTCCTGGCCGGACGGTTTATCCAGGGCATTGGCGCCGGTGGCTGCTACGTCGTCGCGTTTGCCATTTTGCGCGACACCTTAAGCGCCCAGCGTCGCGCTAAGGTGCTTTCGATGCTGAACGGTATTACCTGCATTATCCCGGTGCTGGCCCCGGTCGTGGGATATCTGATCATGCTGAAATTCCCGTGGCAGAGCCTGTTCTGGACCATGGCGGCGATGGGCGCGCTGGTGTTTATCCTGTCTATCGCCGTGCTGAAAGAGACCCACCCGGGCTCGCAGAATACCGGTCATACCGCAACTATTCACCCAGCCGAGAAGCTGCTTAACCGCTTTTTCCTCAGTCGTCTGACCGTGACCACGTTAAGCGTGGCGGTGATCCTGACCTATGTAAACGTTTCCCCGGTTTTACTGATGGAAACCATGGGCTTCGATCGGGGTGAGTATTCAACGGTGATGGCATTAACCGCCATGGTCAGTATGGCAGTCTCGTTCACCACCCCGTTTGCGCTAAATGTTTTCAGCCAGCGCACGCTGATGCTAACCTCACAGGTTTTATTCCTCACGGCTGGCGCGATCCAGGCAACCACCAGCTCGCATGCGGTGATGCTGGCGGGTATTACCCTTATTTGTGCCGGGTTCTCGGTTGGCTTTGGCGTGGCGATGAGCCAGGCGCTTGGCCCTTTCTCGCTGCGGGCAGGCGTGGCAAGCTCGGTGCTGGGAATTGCGCAGGTCTGCGGCTCGTCGCTGTGGATTTGGCTGGCGGCGGTCATCGGGCTTAACGCGCTGAATATGCTGATCGGGGTTCTGATTGGCTGTAGCATACTGTGCATTACCTTACTTATGGTCATCCAGCCCGCGGCGCATTATGAAGAAGCCCATCAGCAGTCTCGATCTTAACCTGTTGCTGTGCCTGCAGCTTTTGCTGCAGGAGCGCAGCGTCACCAAAGCGGCGAAGCGGATGAACGTGACGCCGTCTGCGGTGAGTAAATCGCTGGCCAAGCTGCGTGACTGGTTTGACGACCCGCTGTTTGTCAAAACGCCGCTGGGGCTGCTGCCGACCCCGCTGACGGTAAGCCTCGAGCAGGATTTGGCTGACTGGATGCAAATCGGCAACCAGATCCTCGATAAATTCCACCATGATTCCCCGGGCGGGCTAACGTTTGTGCTGGCCGCCGAAACGCCGTTGATGCTGATCCGCTTTAACGCCCTGCTGGAGCAGGTGAACCAGCGCTATCCGCAGGCGACGGTGAAGATGCGTCACTGGGATTATGACTCGCTGGACGCCATTACGCGTGGAGAGGTGGATCTGGGATTCACCGGACGCGAAACGCACCCGCGATCGCGTGAATTGCTGAAGCTAATGCCGTGGTTCATCGACTATGAGATCCTGTTCAGCGACCGTCCGTGCGTGTATCTGCGTGAGGATCACCCCGCGCTACAGGACGAATGGAATCTTGAGACCTTCCTGCGCTACCCGCACATCAGCATCTTCTGGGAACGCAGCGACACCTGGGCACTGGACGAAGTGCTAAAGGAGATGGGTCGGGAGAGAAACATTGCCATGAGCGTGCCGGGCTTTGAGCAGTCGATGTTTATGGCGGCCCAGCCCGGTCACAACTATATCGCCACGGCTCCGCACTACTGTCATCACTACAATCAACTTCACCAGCGGAAGCTGATCGCGCTGCCTATTCCCATTGACGAAGCGCAGGCTGAAAAGCTTACCGTTCCCTTCACGCTGATCTGGCATAAACGGAACAGCCATAATCCGAAAATCCTCTGGCTGCGGGAAACCATCAAGGCGCTATACGGTGCCAGCGATCCAATTTTTTCCTAAGAAAATGTAAAGTTCGGTCCTGAGGCTTCTCTTACTCCCATTTACTGATTAAAACAGGAGTCAAGTTAAGCGATAATCATGTAACCGTTTAACCGATTACGACCATTATCAAGGAGCGAAAAATGGCTACGCACTTTGCAAGAGGGATACTTACAGAAGGACGTCTCGTATCGGCAAGAATTTCTTCAGCCTGTCACAGTGAAGCACTCACTCTCCCGGAACACCGCAGAACGCGGTATTTAGCGTCCAGAGCGCTTCTCGCAGAACTGCTTTTTATGCTGTACGGCACCAGCGAGCTGCCGGACATCATTACCCAACCCGAAGGCCGCCCGGTCTTTGCCGACCCGGATCTCCCTCGTTTTTCGATTGCCTACGCGGGCAATATCATTGGCGTCGCGCTGACCACCGAAGGGGATTGTGGGCTGGATATGGAGCTTCAGCGCGCGACGCGCAGCTTCCATGGCAGTAATGCGCATGAAGACTATCCGCTCTCAAGCAACGAAAAGCTGTGGGTCCGCAACCAGAACGACCCTGTCGAAGCTCGAGCCCAGCTCATTACCCTGCGCCAGAGCATCCGCAAGCTCTGTGGATGCGCCTCAGACGACGCCAGCCTGCTGCAGCTGCTGCCAGGCTCCGGACGTCTGCGTGCCGCCCAGGCCACGCTGGTAGAGGCGCTCAGTGACGCGGAGGATGTGCTCATTTGGTCCATTGCGGTTACCCCCGCCATCGAACGCATGAAAATCTGGGAATTTGACAGCCAACAGGGATGGCGTAGCCTTCCTGATGTGCCCGAGCGCGCCAACGAGCCCGCCGCACGCCTGATGCGTTTAACCAGTTTACCGGCAGAAAAAGCATTCACCCTTAGCTGATCCGATCAGGGTCATCATGATGAAACAGGAGTAATCATGTCTGATACGTTGAAAGTAGTTACGTTACTGGGAAGCCTGCGCAAAGGTTCATTTAACGGGATGGTTGCCCGCACGCTGCCACAGCTGGCACCGGCAGGAATGGAAATTAGCGCCCTGCCGTCTATTGGCGATATTCCGCTCTATGATGCTGACGTACAGCAGGAAGAGGGTTTTCCGCAGAGCGTTGAGGCGCTGGCAGAGCAGATCCGCCAGGCTGACGGCGTGGTCATCGTCACGCCGGAGTATAACTATTCGGTTCCGGGTGGCCTGAAGAATGCCATCGACTGGCTGTCCCGTTTACCTGAGCAGCCGCTGGCAGGCAAGCCGGTGCTGATCCAGACCAGCTCAATGGGCGCGATTGGCGGCGCGCGCTGCCAGTATCATCTGCGCCAGATCCTGGTGTTCCTGGATGCGATGGTCATGAACAAGCCGGAATTTATGGGTGGTGTGATTCAGAACAAGGTCGACCCGCAAACGGGTGAAGTGGTGGATCAGAGCACGCGCGATCATCTGTCTGGCCAGCTGACGGCGTTTGGGGATTATATTAAGCGGGTGAAGGCGTAAGCTTATTGTGGCCTGATGCCCTCACCCCAGCCCTCTCCCACGGGAGAGGGTGCAAACACTAAAGCCCTTTTCTTCGAAAAGGACTTGCTGTTTATTTGGCATCAATAAACACAATCTTCAGCACAAACAGCAGCGCCACAACGATGACGCACGGGCTGAGGTCGCGGAAGCGGCCGGTACCGATCTTCATTACGCAGTAAGAGATAAAGCCCAGCGCGATACCTTCGGTAATCGAGAAGCTGAACGGCATCATCACGGCGGTAATAAACGCCGGCACCGCTTCGGTTAAATCATCCCACTTCACGCGTGACAGGCTGGAGGTCATCAGCACCCCCACATAGATCAGCGCGCCGGCTGCCGCATACGGAGGAACCATACCCGCCAGCGGAGAGAGGAAGATCACCAGCAGGAACAGAATACCCACGACCACCGCCGTCAGGCCGGTACGGCCGCCCACGGACACGCCGGAAGAAGATTCAATGTACGCGGTAACGGACGAGGTTCCGATAAAAGCACCGGTCACAGAGGAGACGCTGTCCACAAACAGCGCCTGCTTCATGCGCGGGAATTTGCCTTTTTCATCCGCCAGGCCCGCTTTGTCGGTCACGCCAATCAGCGTGCCGGAGGAGTCAAACAGGTTGACCAGCATGAAGGAGAAAATCACGCCCGCCAGGCCCAGGTTCAGGGAACCCGCCAGATCGACATGACCAATCACGGTAGAGACGCTCGGTGGCGCGGAGACAATACCGTTATAGTGAACGTCGCCCAGCATCCAGCCCAGCAGGGTGGTGACCACGATGGAGACCAGCACCGCCGCGTGAATATTGCGGGAAGCCAGGATCGCGATGATAAAGAAGCCCAGCACGCCCAGCAGCACGTTATGAGAGGTCAGGTGACCGATGCTCACCAGCGTATCCGGGTTCGCCACGATAACGCCGGCGTTTTTCAGCCCCATCATCCCGATGAACAGACCGATACCGCTGGTGATGCCCACGCGCAGACTCACGGGAATGTTTGCAATCATCCAGTAACGCACGCGGAAAATGGTCAGCAGCAGCAGGCCAACCGCGCCCCAGAAGATGGCGCCCATGCCAACCTGCCACGGCAGCCCCATCGCCTGAACAACCACGAATGCGAAGAACGCATTCAGGCCCATCGCCGGTGCCAGCGCAACCGGCAGGTTAGCGAACACACCCATCAGAATGCTGCCAAGGGCCGCAATCAGGCAGGTGGTTACAAAGACGGCGCTGGTATCCATGCCAGCAACGCCCAGAATTTGAGGGTTCACAAAAACGATATAGACCATCGTCAGGAAGGTGGTGAAACCAGCGATCACTTCGGTGCGTGCCGTTGTGCCGTGCTCGCGCAGTTTAAAAACGCGCTCAAGCAGACCCTGACCAGACGTCTGGGTAGTGTGTTGTTGACTCATCATCAATTCCGAACAAGGAGGGAAAATTCGTCGCTATCCTATACCAAAATGCGACAATAGTGGCGGTTACGTGATACTTTTTTCATTGATTTTGCTTATACGGCAACGATTGCGTCCCGGCGAACTGCCGTACGTAAACGTTAAACTTGTTAAAAGGGAAAGGCATGTCCGGAATTGAAGCGGTATTTTTCGACTGCGACGGTACGCTGGTCGACAGTGAGGTCATTTGTTCCCGCGCGTATGTCACTATGTTCAAGGAATTTGGCATTACGCTGGAGCTCGAAGAGGTGTTTAAACGCTTTAAGGGCGTGAAGCTCTACGAGATCATCGACATCATTAACCGGGAACACGGTGTGGATCTGGCGAAAGCCGATCTGGAACCGGTGTACCGCGCCGAGGTCGCACGCCTGTTTGATTCGGAGCTGGAGGTCATTCCGGGCGCAAACGCGCTGCTGGATGCGATGACGGTGCCTGTCTGCGTCGTCTCTAACGGCCCGGTCAGCAAAATGCAGCATTCGCTGGGCAAGCTTGAGATGTTGCACCATTTCCCGGAAAAACTGTTCAGCGGCTACGATATCCAGCGCTGGAAGCCAGACCCGGCGCTGATGTTTCATGCGGCAAAAGCAATGAACGTCAACGTAGAGAACTGCATTCTGGTGGATGACTCGTCTGCGGGCGCGCAGTCGGGGATTGATGCGGGGATGGAGGTGTTTTACTTCTGCGCCGACCCGCACAACAAGCCGATCGCTCATCCGAACGTGACGACCTTTACCGATCTGGCGCAGTTGCCAGCGCTGTGGAAGGCACGCGGGTGGAATATTACTCGCTGAGTTTTCCCCCTCATCCCGACCCTCTCCCCAGGGGAGAGGGAGAAAACCGAATTGTCCTCTCTCCCTGTGGGAGAGGGTTAGGGTGAGGGTAAAATCACTCTTTCGGATCTTTACCCGCCAGCAGTTTGTCCAGCTCGTCGCCGCCCACGTGACGGAAGTCCTGACCTTTCACGAAGTAGAAGATGTATTCGCAAATATTCTGGCAGCGGTCGCCGATACGCTCAATAGAGCGCGCGCAGAACAGGGCGGTCAGTACGCTTGGGATCGTACGTGAATCTTCCATCATGTAGGTCATCAGCTGACGCACGATGCCTTCATACTCCTGGTCGACCTTCTTGTCTTCACGGTAGATACGCACCGCTTCGTCCAGATCCATACGCGCAAAGGCATCCAGCACGTCGTGCAGCATCTGCACGGTGTGGCGGCCCAGCGACTCCAGGCTCACCAGCAGGGGCTGGTGCTGCTGAGAGAATTTCTCCAGCGCGGTGCGGCAGATTTTATCCGCAACGTCACCAATACGCTCCAGCTCGGCGATGGTCTTGATGATTGCCATCACCAGACGCAGGTCGCTCGCCGTCGGCTGGCGTTTCGCGATAATGCGCACGCAGGCCTCGTCGATAGCGACTTCCATCATGTTGACGTTTTTGTCGCCTTCAATGACGCGCTTCGCCAGCTCGCTGTCCTGATTGTGCATTGCCGTAATCGCATCAGAAAGCTGCTGCTCGACCATGCCGCCCATGGTCATTACCTGGGTGCGAATGCTTTCCAGCTCTGCGTTGAACTGGCCGGAAATATGTTTATTAAGATTGAGGTTGTCCATGGTTTCTCCACATGCACTAAGGCAAATCAACCGTAGCGGCCAGTAATATAATCTTCGGTTTGTTTCTTCGCGGGCCTGGTGAACAGCGCGTCCGTATCGCTGAACTCAATCAACTCGCCCAGGTACATAAACGCCGTGTGATCGGAACAACGTGCAGCCTGCTGCATGTTATGGGTCACGATAACCACGGTGTAATCCTGCTTCAGCTCGGTGATCAGCTCTTCAATACGGCCGGTTGAGATCGGGTCCAGCGCTGAACACGGCTCATCCAGCAGCAACACTTCCGGGCGAATAGCAATACCGCGCGCAATGCACAGACGCTGCTGCTGACCGCCGGAGAGAGAGTAACCGCTCTGGTGCAACTTATCTTTGGTTTCGTTCCATAATGCGGCCTTGGTCAAAGCCCACTGCACGCGCTCGTCCATATCGGCACGGGAGAGTTTTTCAAACAGACGCACGCCAAACGCGATGTTGTCGTAAATTGACATCGGGAAAGGCGTTGGTTTCTGGAACACCATCCCCACTTTGGCGCGCAGCAGGGCGATATCCTGAGCCTGGGTCAGAATGTTTTCACCGTCCAGGATGATTTCACCTTCAGCGCGCTGCTCCGGATAGAGCGAATACATTTTGTTAAAGGTACGTAGCAGCGTGGATTTTCCGCAGCCGGACGGACCGATAAATGCCGTGACCTGGTTCTTCGCGATATCCAGGTTGATGTTCTTCAGGGCATGGAATTTGCCGTAGTAGAAGTTCAAATCACGAACCTGAATCTTACCCGGGGCAGTATCAACCATACTCATTGACTCATTTCCTCATTCGGCGCCGCGAGCTGCAGCGCCGTAAAAAATTAACCGTGTTTCTTCTTCGCGAAAATGACGCGCGCCAGAATGTTCAGCAACAGCACGCAAAGGGTAATGATCAGCACCCCGGCCCAGGCCAGCTGCTGCCATTCCGCGAATGGGCTCATCGCAAATTTAAAGATCGTCACCGGCAGGTTGGCGATCGGCTGCATCATGTCCGTGCTCCAGAACTGGTTGGAGAGGGACGTAAACAGCAGCGGCGCAGTTTCACCCGCGATACGCGCAACCGCCAGCAGGATACCGGTCATGATCCCGGATACGGACGCCTTCAGCGTAATCGCAGAGATCATCTTCCATTTCGGCGTACCCAGCGCATAAGCCGCTTCACGCAGGCTGTCCGGCACCAGTTTCAGCATGTTCTCGGTGGTACGAATAACAATCGGCACCTGCAGCAGCGCCAGTGCAATCACACCCGCCCAGCCGGAGAAGTGTTCCATCTGTGCCACCACCACCGTGTAAACAAACAGACCCACGACGATAGAAGGTGCAGACAGCAGAATGTCGTTGATGAAGCGAATGACTTCGGCCAGCCAGGATTTACGACCGTATTCTGCCAGGTAGATGCCCGCCATAATGCCCAGCGGCGTGCCGAAGACCGTCGCCCAGAGGATCAGCAGGCCGCTGCCCGCCAGGGCATTCGCCAGGCCACCACCCGCCGTGTTCGGCGGCGGCGTCATTTCGGTGAACAACGACAGTGACATCCCGTCAATCCCGCGAACGACCGTCGAGAAGAGGATCCAGACCAGCCAGAACAGGCCGAATGCCATCGTCGCCATAGAGAGCGACAGGGCAATACGGTTTTTCATGCGGCGTCTGGCCTGCATTTTGCGGCGGGATTCCGCCAGTTCAGCGGTTGCTTGCATTTCGAGAGTTGCCATTAGCGTGCTCCCTCATTTTTAGCGAGGCGCATAATCATCAACTTGGAAATCGCCAGAACAATGAAGGTGATAACGAACAGAATCAGACCCAGCTCCATCAGCGCCGCTACGTGCAGCCCCGATTCCGCTTCCGCAAATTCATTCGCCAGCGCCGAGGTAATACTGTTACCCGGCATGTAGAGCGACGCGCTGTCGAGCTGGTAGGTGTTACCGATGATAAAGGTGACCGCCATGGTTTCACCCAGCGCACGACCTAAACCCAGCATCACGCCCCCGATCACCCCATTTTTGGTGAACGGAAGGACAATGCGCCAGATAACTTCCCAGGTGGTGCAGCCGATGCCGTAGGCCGACTCTTTCATCATCACCGGCGTTTGTTCGAAGACATCGCGCATCACCGCCGCAATGTACGGAATAATCATGATGGCGAGGATCACACCTGCCGCCAGAATGCCGATACCGAAAGCCGGGCCAGAGAACAGGGCACCCACAAACGGAATGGCGGAAAGCACGTTACCCACCGGTTCCTGGAAGTACGTGGCAAACAGCGGAGCAAAGATGAACAGACCCCACATGCCGTAAACGATACTTGGAATAGCCGCCAGCAGTTCGATGGCAATACCCAGCGGGCGTCGCAGCCAGCCCGGCGCCAGCTCCGTCAGGAACAGGGCAATACCAAAGCTCACCGGAACCGCAATCAGCAGGGCGATGAACGAGGTCACCAGAGTGCCGTAAATCGGCACCAGGGCACCGTAGATATCGTTCGGCGCGTCCCACTCTTTAGTCCACAGGAAGGAAAAACCGAATTTCTGGATGCTCGGCCATGAGGAGAAAATCAGAGACACGATAATGCCGCCCAGCAGCAATAGCACAATCAGCGCAGCCAGTTTGACCAGCGCGCTGAAAATCATGTCACCTTTTTTACCCGGAGGGTTAAATGCAGGCTTGGTTGCAGCCATAAATTACTCTTCTGTTTGAGACGTTTTACGAATATGCCCGGTGGCGCTGACGCTTACCGGGCCTACAGCTTAAACCGTAGGGCGGGTAAGCGCAGCGCCACCCGCCATCTTCGTTAAATATATCCTGTTAGTACAGCGCTTTACCGCTGCTGTCTTTCACGTTGGTTTTCCATGCAGCGCGAATCTGCTCAACCACGTTGTCCGGCAGTGTAGCGTAATCCAGGGCGTTAGCCTGTTTGCCGCCGTTTTTGTACGCCCAGTCGAAGAACTTCAGCACTTCGGCGCCCTGCTCAGGTTTCTTCTGCTCTTTGTGAACCAGGATGAAGGTGGTAGAGGTGATTGGCCATGCACCTTCGCCTTTCTGGTTAGTCAGATCCTGCGCGAAGGATTTGCTCCAGTCAGCGCCTTTCGCGGCGTTAGCAAAGTTCTCTTCGGTTGGGCTAACCGGTTTGCCGTCGGCTGAAACCAGTTTGGTGTAGGACAGGTTGTTCTGCTTGGCGTACGCATACTCTACGTAACCAATTGAGCCAGGCAGACGCTGTACGAACGCGGCGATACCGTCGTTACCTTTACCGCCCAGACCGGTTGGCCAGTTAACGGTAGAGCCGGAGCCGACTTTAGATTTCCACTCTTCGTTCACTTTTGCCAGGTAGCTGGTGAACACGAAAGAGGTACCGGAACCATCCGCGCGGCGAACCACGGCGATGTTCTGAGAAGGCAGCTTCAGGCCTGGGTTGAGTTTAGCGATCGCTTCGTCATCCCATTTTTTGATTTTGCCCAGGTAGATGTCACCCAGCGTTTTGCCGTCCAGCACCAGCTCACCCGACTTCACGCCCGGCAGGTTGATGGCCAGGACCACGCCACCGATCACGGTAGGGAACTGGAACAGGCCTTCCTGAGCTAGTTTGTCATCAGACAGCGGAGCGTCTGATGCGCCGAAATCAACCGTGTTCGCGGTAATTTGTTTAACACCACCGGAGGAGCCGATACCCTGATAGTTAACCTTGTTACCGGTTTCTTTCTGGTAGGTATCCGCCCATTTGGCATACACCGGCGCAGGGAAGGTTGCACCAGCGCCAGTCAGGCTTGCTTCTGCAAATACAGAGAACGCGCTCAGAGATAAGGTCGCGGCGACAACAGTTGCGACAGTGGTACGCATAACTTTCATAATGTCTCCTGCAAGATTTTCGTAAATCGTTGTTTAGTGGCTACGATGAGCAAAATAGGACAAACAGGTGACAGATAAATGTACGAATTATGACAGTTTTATGACAACGTAAATTTCACTTAAAAATAAGCAAAAGAAAGCTTATTTTTCATCGCTTTAGCCGCTTTTATGACAAGGCGTTTTCAGAAATATTTTCTTTATGTGACACTGAAAAAAGTAGCTGAAGATGACAAATTGTCATTATTAAAAACGAGAAAGGATTGATGAAAAACAAGCCGGGCAGGATAAAAAAGCTCCACCCGAAGGTGGAGCCTGAAGGGATTATTCTACGGTAACCGATTTCGCCAGGTTACGCGGCTGGTCAACGTCGGTACCTTTGATCAGCGCAACGTGATAGGCCAACAGCTGCAGCGGAACGGTGTAGAAGATTGGTGCAATCACCTCTTCCACATGCGGCATCTCGATGATATGCATGTTGTCGTTGCTGACAAAACCGGCATCTTTGTCGGCGAAGACGTACAGAACACCGCCGCGGGCGCGCACTTCTTCGATGTTAGACTTCAGTTTTTCCAGCAGTTCGTTGTTTGGTGCCACAACGATGACCGGCATATCCGCGTCAATCAGCGCCAGCGGGCCGTGCTTCAGCTCGCCAGCCGCATAGGCTTCAGCGTGAATGTAGGAGATCTCTTTCAGCTTCAGCGCGCCTTCCAGCGCAATCGGATACTGATCGCCACGACCCAGGAACAGGGCGTGATGTTTGTCGGAGAAATCTTCCGCCAGCGCTTCAATGCGTTTGTCCTGAGACAGCATCTGTTCAATACGGCTCGGCAGCGCCTGCAGGCCGTGAACGATGTCGTGCTCAACGGACGCATCTTCACCTTTCAGACGCGCCAGCTTCGCCACCAGCATCAGCAGAACGGTCAGCTGAGTGGTAAACGCTTTGGTAGAGGCCACACCGATTTCGGTGCCCGCTTTGGTCATCAGCGCCAGATCGGACTCACGCACCAGCGATGAGCCAGGAACGTTACAGATAGCCAGAGAGCCCAGGTAACCCAGCTCTTTAGACAGACGCAGCGCTGCCAGCGTATCCGCCGTTTCACCAGACTGGGAAAGGGTGATCATCAGGCTGTTACGACGCACCGCGGATTTGCGATAGCGGAATTCAGACGCGATTTCCACATCGCACGGCACGCCAGCCAGGGATTCAAACCAGTAGCGAGAGACCATACCGGAGTTATAGGAGGTGCCGCAGGCCACGATCTGAATATGCTCGACCTTGCCGAGCAGTTCGTTCGCGTTTGCGCCCAACTCGCTCAGATCCACTTCACCGTGGCTGATGCGCCCGGTCAGCGTGTTTTTGATGGCGTTTGGCTGCTCGTAAATCTCTTTCTGCATGTAGTGACGGTAAGCGCCTTTGTCGCCCGCGTCGTACTGCAGATTCGATTCAATCTCCTGACGTTTCACCTGCTCGCCTTTGGTATCAAAGACGGTCACGCTGCGACGGGTCACTTCCGCGATATCACCCTCTTCGAGGAAGATAAAGCGACGGGTAACCGGCAGGAGCGCCAGCTGGTCAGAAGCGATGAAGTTTTCGCCCATGCCCAGACCGATAACCATCGGGCTACCGGAACGCGCGGCCAGCAATGTGGACGGATCGCGGGAATCCATGATCACCGTACCGTACGCACCGCGCAGCTGAGGGATAGCACGCAGCACCGCATCACGCAGCGTGCCGCCCTGCTCCAGCTCCCAGTGCACCAGGTGAGCAATCACTTCGGTGTCAGTTTCAGAGACGAAGGTGTAGCCGCGCGCTTTCAGTTCTTCGCGCAGCGGTTCGTGGTTTTCGATAATGCCGTTGTGCACGACCACGATGTGTTCAGACACATGCGGGTGCGCGTTACCTTCAGACGGTTCGCCGTGCGTCGCCCAGCGGGTGTGAGCAATACCGGTTCCACCGTGCAGCGGATGTTCTTCCGCGGCCTGGGCCAGCATCTGCACTTTACCGAGACGACGCAGACGGGTCATATGGCCTTCTGCATCGACGACAGCCAGACCGGCTGAGTCGTAACCACGGTATTCCAGACGACGTAAACCTTCGAGAAGGATTTCAGCAATATCACGCTGCGCAACTGCGCCAACAATTCCACACATAATTTTAGATTCCGAATTTAGGCATTATGCCTGCGTTGTCGCTGACCTGTATTTACCCTTTCCGGGCGCCCCGAGCCTTGTAGAGAGTGGGGTTATTTTTATGGGTACTGCTTATGGGGGGAGGATTATATTATCCCCTCACCCCGGCCCTCTCCCCAAAGGGGCGAGGGAGAAAAACACCGCACCGAACGATCCCCTCTCCCCTGTGGGGAGAGGGTTAGGGTGAGGGGTAAATCCGTTACTTCTTCTTCACCGGGCGTTTCCAGCCCTGCTTGCTGACCTGCGGAACGCGGCTTAACACCAGCTCGTTCTCGGCCACATCGCGCGTAACGGTTGTTCCCGCGGCAATGGTCACCCCGTTACCCACGGTAACAGGCGCCACCAGCTGCGTATCGGAGCCAACAAACACGTCGTCACCGATGATAGTTTTAAACTTATTCGCGCCGTCATAGTTACAGGTAATAGTCCCTGCACCAATATTCACGTTATTGCCAATTTCCGCGTCGCCCAGATAGGTCAGATGACCGGCTTTCGAGCCTTTACCCAGACGCGCTTTTTTCATCTCCACGAAGTTACCCACGTGAGCGCCTTCCAGCAGCTCAGCGCCCGGGCGCAGACGCGCAAACGGGCCGATGGTGCATGCCGCGTCCAGACGGGCATCTTCCACCACGCTGTACGGGCTAATTTCGCAGTCGTCACCGATGACGCTGTTTTTAATCACGCAGCCGGCGCCAATTTTGACGCGATTGCCCAGCGTGACGTGACCTTCGAGGATAACGTTCGTATCAATTTCAACGTCACGCCCGTGAGATAACGAACCACGCAGATCGAAACGCGCCGGATCGCGCAGCATCACGCCCGCCAGCAGCAGTTTTTCGGCCTGCTCGGACTGATAAATACGCTCAAGACGGGAAAGCTGCAGGCGGTTGTTCACGCCGTCCGTTTCGCTGATGCGCGCCGGATGAACGGCAGCAATTTCACGCCCTTCGTGGTACGCCATCGCAATGATGTCGGTGATGTAGTATTCACCCTGCGCGTTGTTGTTGTCGAGTCTGGACAGCCAGCGCTTCATATCCGCGCCGTTGGCAATCAGGATACCGGTGTTGATCTCCTGAATCTGGCGCTGTTCGTCGCTGGCATCTTTGTGCTCAACAATACCCGTGACGTTGCCGTTTTCACGGGTGATGCGACCATAACCGCTTGGATCGTCCAGCACGACGGTCAACAAACCGATGCCGCCCTGCGGTTTGGCTTCACGCAGGCGAGTCAGAGTTTCAACGGAGATCAGCGGGACATCGCCGTAGAGCATCAAAATGTCTTCGTCATCCGCAAAGAAAGGCGCAGCCTGCTGCATCGCATGGCCTGTGCCCAGCTGTTCGGCCTGAAGCACCCAGTTGAGCTTGTCATCGCTCAGCGTCTTTTTAAGCAGATCGCCGCCGTGACCGTAGACCAGGTGGACCTGACTGGCACCCAGCTCGTTCGCTGCATCAATGACATGCTGCACCATTGGCTTTCCTGCAAGCGTGTGGAGCACCTTAGGCAGATCGGAATACATGCGGGTCCCTTTGCCAGCGGCAAGGATCACCACGCTCATCGCACTGTTTGACATACGCATCCTGACGGTAGTTTGAGTGTGAAGTAAAAACGTTTGATGCTTAAAATTCTACATCTTTTTCATCATGAATTAAGGCCGAAAAAAAAAGCCAGCCTGGTATCCAGACTGGCTTTTGTGCTTTTCAAGCCGGTGTTACATCGCTTTTTTGGTCAACTCGATAACGCGCAGTTTCGCGATCGCTTTGGCCAGCTCCGCAGACGCCTGAGCGTAATCCACGTCACCATGAGAGCTGCTAATGTGCTCTTCAGCCTTACGCTTCGATTCCAGGGCTCGCGCTTCGTCGAGATCCTGGCCACGGATAGCGGTATCGGCCAGAACGGTCACACTGCCAGGCTGCACTTCAAGAATGCCGCCGGACAGATAGATAAACTCTTCGTGACCGAACTGTTTAACGATGCGGATCATACCAGGCTTAATGGCGGTGAGCAGCGGTGCGTGACCCGGGAAAATACCCAGTTCACCTTCACTACCCGTTACCTGGATTTTCTCGACCAGACCAGAGAACATTTGTTGCTCTGCGCTGACGACGTCCAGGTGGTAAGTCATTGCCATATCACCCTCCGATTAAGGCGTTAAAGTTTTTTGGCTTTTTCCACGGCTTCTTCGATGGAACCAACCATGTAGAACGCCTGCTCTGGCAGGTGGTCGTATTCGCCTTCCATAATGCCTTTAAAGCCACGGATGGTGTCTTTCAGGGAAACGTATTTACCCGGAGAACCGGTGAATACTTCCGCAACGAAGAACGGCTGGGACAGGAAGCGCTGGATCTTACGCGCACGTGCTACCACCAGTTTGTCTTCTTCAGACAGTTCATCCATACCCAAGATGGCGATGATGTCTTTCAGTTCCTGGTAACGCTGCAGCAGGGACTGTACGCCACGCGCGGTGTCGTAGTGTTCCTGACCCACAACCAGTGGATCCAGCTGACGGCTGGTGGAGTCCAGCGGGTCAACGGCCGGGTAGATACCCAGAGACGCGATCTGACGGCTCAGTACCACGGTTGCATCTAAGTGCGCAAAGGTGGTTGCTGGAGATGGGTCAGTCAAGTCATCCGCAGGTACGTATACCGCCTGAACGGAGGTGATAGAACCGGTTTTGGTAGAGGTGATACGTTCCTGAAGAACACCCATCTCTTCCGCCAGCGTAGGCTGATAACCTACCGCTGAAGGCATACGACCCAGCAGTGCAGATACTTCCGTACCGGCCAGGGTGTAACGATAGATGTTATCAACGAACAGCAGAACGTCACGGCCTTCGTCACGGAACTTCTCAGCCATCGTCAGACCGGTCAGCGCAACGCGCAGACGGTTTCCTGGTGGCTCGTTCATCTGGCCGTAAACCAGGGATACTTTGTCCAGAACGTTGGAGTCGGTCATTTCGTGGTAGAAGTCGTTACCCTCACGAGTACGTTCACCTACGCCCGCAAACACGGAGTAACCGGAGTGCTCGATCGCGATGTTACGGATCAGCTCCATCATGTTTACGGTTTTACCAACACCTGCACCACCGAAAAGACCAACTTTACCGCCCTTCGCGAACGGACACATCAGGTCGATAACTTTGATACCGGTTTCCAGCAGTTCCTGAGAGCTGGACAGCTCTTCGTAGGAAGGTGCTGCGCGGTGGATAGCCCAACGCTCTTCTTCACCGATGTCGCCTTTCATGTCGATTGGCTGACCCAATACGTTCATGATACGACCCAGTGTTGCTTTACCTACCGGGACTTCGATCGGGTGCTCAAGGTCTTTGACTTCCAGACCACGACGCAGACCGTCGGAAGAACCCATCGCGATGGTACGCACGATACCGCCGCCGAGCTGCTGCTGAACTTCCAGCACCAGGCTCTCGTTACCATTCTGTACCTCAAGCGCGTCGTACACGCGTGGTACGGCGTCCTGAGGGAACTCGACGTCCACCACGGCGCCGATTACCTGGACAATCTTTCCAGTAGCCATCTTGAATCCTCTACGTAATTCGTAAACCTGGTTAAACCGCGGCGGCCCCCGAGACGATCTCGGTGAGTTCCTGAGTAATGCTGGCCTGACGAGCTTTGTTGTAAACCAACTGCAGCTCTTTAATCAGGCTGCCGCCATTATCGGTCGCGGCTTTCATCGCCACCATTCGTGCGGCCTGCTCGCTGGCCAGGTTTTCTACAACGCCCTGATAAACCTGAGATTCAACGTAACGACGCAGCAGGGTATCCAGCAGCGGTTTCGGATCGGGTTCATACAGGTAATCCCAGGCTTTTTGCTTCAGCTCGTCATCTTCTGATGCCGGTAACGGCAGCATCTGAGTGAGCGTTGGAACCTGAGACATGGTGTTAATGAATTTGTTGCTGACAACGTACAGTCTGTCCAGACGGCCTTCATCATAGGCCTGCAACATCACTTTAACCGGGCCGATCAGTTCGGACAGGGACGGGTTATCACCCATACCAGTTACCTGAGCGACAATGTTGCCACCAACGGAGTTAAAGAAAGAGACGCCTTTAGAGCCGATCATTGCGATATCGCACTGAACGCCTTTTTCAGACCATGCTTTCATATCCGCCAGCAGTTTTTTGAACAGGTTAATGTTCAAGCCGCCACACAGACCACGGTCGGTCGACACCACCAGGTAGCCCACGCGCTTAACGTCGCGTTCTTCCAGGTAAGGGTGCTTATATTCCAGATTACCGTTTGCAAGGTGACCAATCACTTTGCGCATGGTTTCTGCATAAGGACGGCTGGCCGCCATGCGATCCTGCGATTTACGCATTTTGGAAGCGGCGACCATCTCCATCGCTTTAGTGATCTTTTGCGTGTTCTGGACGCTTGCGATCTTACTACGTATCTCTTTTGCGCCGGCCATGAGCTTCTCCTCAATGCCAGGCGGCTTGTCCTGAGACAAGCCGCCGGACGATTACCAGGATTGGGTTGCTTTGAAGGAATCGAGGATAGCTTTCAGCTTGCCTTCGATTTCGTCGTTATAGCCACCGGTCTGGTTGATCTCTTGCATCAGCGGAGCGTGATCACGGTCGACGTAAGCCAGCAGAGCGGCTTCGAAGCTACCGATTTTCGCCAGTTCCACATCTTCGAGGTAACCGCGTTCAGCCGCGAACAGTACCAGGCCCTGCTGAGCAACAGACATTGGTGCGTACTGTTTCTGCTTCAGCAGCTCGGTCACTTTCTGACCGTGGCTCAGCTGTTTACGGGTTGCTTCGTCCAGATCGGATGCGAACTGAGAGAACGCAGCCAGTTCACGATACTGTGCCAGCGCGGTACGGATACCACCGGACAGTTTCTTGATGATCTTGGTCTGAGCAGCACCACCAACACGGGATACGGAGATACCCGGGTTAACCGCCGGACGAATACCGGAGTTAAACAGGTTGGTTTCCAGGAAGATCTGACCATCGGTAATGGAGATTACGTTGGTCGGAACGAACGCAGAAACGTCACCCGCCTGGGTTTCAATGATCGGCAGAGCGGTCAGAGAGCCCGTTTTACCCTTCACTTCACCTTTGGTGAAGTTCTCGACGTATTCCGCGTTAACGCGGGAAGCACGCTCCAGCAGACGAGAGTGGAGGTAGAATACGTCGCCAGGGAACGCTTCACGTCCAGGTGGACGACGGAGCAGCAGGGAAACCTGACGATAAGCAACAGCCTGTTTAGACAGGTCATCGTATACAATCAGCGCATCTTCACCGCGGTCACGGAAGTATTCGCCCATTGCGCAACCGGCGTATGGTGCCAGGTATTGCAGTGCAGCAGATTCAGACGCGGTTGCTACCACAACGATGGTGTTAGACAGTGCGCCGTGCTCTTCCAGTTTACGAACCACGTTAGAAATGGTGGACGCTTTCTGGCCGATGGCCACGTACACGCATTTGATGCCGGAATCACGCTGGTTGATGATGGCGTCGATAGCCATCGCAGTTTTACCGGTCTGACGGTCACCGATGATCAGTTCACGCTGACCACGACCGATTGGGATCATGGCATCAACGGACTTATAACCTGTCTGAACAGGCTGATCTACGGACTGACGGTCGATAACGCCTGGTGCGATAACTTCGATTGGAGAGAAGCCATCGTGCTCAACCGGACCTTTACCGTCGATTGGCGCACCCAGGGTGTTAACAACGCGACCCAGCAGGCCACGGCCAACCGGCACTTCCAGAATACGGCCAGTACACTTAACCTTCATGCCTTCGGCGAGGTCAGCGTATGGACCCATCACAACTGCACCTACGGAGTCGCGCTCCAGGTTCAGTGCGATAGCGTAACGGTTACCCGGCAGGGAAATCATCTCACCCTGCATACAATCGGCCAGGCCGTGGATGCGGATAACACCGTCACTTACAGAAACAATAGTACCTTCGTTGTGAGCTTCACTCACAACACTGAACTGAGCAATGCGCTGCTTGATCAGTTCGCTGATTTCGGTGGAATTCAGTTGCATGCTCCAGTCCCCTTAAGACTGCAAGACGTCTGCAAGGCGTTCAAGACGGCCGCGTACGCTGCCATCAATGACCATATCACCCGAACGGATGATTACGCCTGCCATTACAGACTTATCGATTTTGCAATTCAGCTTAACTTTGCGTGACAGACGTTTTTCCATCGCGGCGGTGATTTTCGCAAGCTGTTCATTACTCAGTTCAGTCGCAGAAGTCACTTCAACTTCAGCGGTTGCTTCACTAAGGGCACGTAAGTGCTCAAACTGCTCAAGAACATCCGGGAGCACACGGAGACGACCATTTTCTGCCATCACCTTAATCAGGTTCTGGCCGTTGGCATCCAGTTGCTCTCCGCACACGGCGATAAACGACGCGGCGAGAGTTTCAGGTGCTAACGCACCGGAAAGCAACTCAGCCATTTGTTCGTTTTTCGTCACCTCAGCGGCAAACGCCAGCATATCCTGCCAGCGATCGACATTTTGGTGTTCGACAGCAAAGTCAAAAGCTGCTTTGGCGTAGGGGCGAGCTACCGTAACAAATTCAGACATCAGCCCCTCCCTCCTTACAGTTCAGCGACAAGTTTGTCCACGATGTCGCTGTTAGCAGCTTCATCCACGGAACGTTCGATGATCTTCTCGGCGCCAGCAACAGCCAGAATCGCAACCTGCTTACGCAGTTCTTCACGAGCACGTTTACGCTCAGCATCAATTTCTGCCTGAGCTTGTGTCACGATCTTAGTACGTTCCTGTTCTGCTTCAGCTTTGGCTTCGTCCAGGATCTGAGAACGGCGTTTGTTAGCCTGTTCAATGATTACCTGAGCTTCAGCTTTCGCTTTTTTCAGCTGGTCTGTCGCGTTGGCCTGTGCAAGGTCCAAATCTTTCTTAGCGCGTTCTGCAGAAGCCAGACCGTCAGCAATTTCTTTCTGACGTTTTTCGATGGCAGCCATTAAAGGCGGCCATACATACTTCATGCAGAACCAGACAAAGAGAATAAACGCGATGGCCTGGCCGAGGATTGTTGCGTTCATGTTCACAGCACAATACCTCTTTAATTTCTGTGGCTTAGGGTTTTAAAACTACTACTACGCGACAGCAAACATCACGTACAGACCCAGACCTACAGCGATCATTGGGATAGCATCCACCAGACCCATAACGATAAAGAACTGAGTACGCAGCAGAGGAATCAGATCAGGTTGACGCGCTGCGCCTTCCAGGAATTTGCCCCCGAGGATGCCGATACCGATCGCAGCACCGATAGCCGCCAGACCCATCATCACAGCGGCAGCCATGTACAGCAGATCCATATTCAGGTTTTCCATGACAGTCTCCAGTTTGTTTCAATTAAAACGTAGTAGTGTTGGTAAAAAATCAGTGCTCTTCAGACGCCATCGACAGATAGACGATCGTCAGAACCATGAAGATAAAGGCTTGCAGCGTAATGATCAGGATGTGGAAAATGGCCCATGGCACATTCAGAATCCACTGTGACCACCACGGCAGAAGACCCGCGATCAGAATGAAAATCAGCTCACCCGCATACATGTTGCCGAACAGTCGCAGACCCAGTGAAACAGGTTTGGACAGCAGGCTAACGCCTTCCAGGATCAGGTTGACCGGAATAAACGCCCAGTGGTTGAACGGCTGCAAGGTAAGCTCTTTCACAAAGCCGCTTACGCCTTTCATTTTGATGCTGTAGAAAAGAATCAGGATAAACACGCCCAGCGCCATCGACAGGGTGATGTTCACGTCCGCAGACGGTACAACACGCAGCGCAGGCAGGCCGAAGATATGCTCGCCGATAAACGGCAGCAGATCGATTGGCAGCAGGTCCATCAGGTTCATCAGGAAGACCCAAACGAACACGGTCAGGGCCAGCGGAGCAATCAGCTTGCTCTTACCATGGTACATGTCTTTGACGCTGCCATGGACGAAGCCGATGATCATTTCGATGAATGTCTGGAATTTCCCTGGTACACCGCTGGTCGCTCGTTTAGCAACACCGCGGAACATGGCCAGGAACAGAAGACCCAAAACCACCGAGAAGAACATGGAGTCGATGTTGATCGTCCAGAAGGTGGCCGGGGGGTTATGTGGATCCACCAGCGAGAATGTACGCAGGTCCAGCTGAAGGTTATTCAGATGGTGACCTATGTAATCCTGCGGCGTCATATTTTCTGAAGCCATGATGCCTTTTACCCTTTGTTATTGATTACAGCTGGAGCCAGAACTTGTACCACCAGCACCAAAACCCACGTTGCTATCAGCGGCATGAAGACCACTTTCAAAACCGCCAGCGCCATCACCAGTAGAGCAAAGGTCAGCAACACCTTACACACTTCGCCGAGGGCGAAGGACCAGGCCACGCGGCCTTTGGCGGGTGTATGCGCCTGATGACGCCAGGCAAAAATCATAAACAACACGTTTGGCAGCACAACCGCCAAACCCCCGCACACGGCGGAGATGCCCCAGAAGGGGTCTTTGAGGCTAAACAGCAGTCCACTTGCTATCACAGCCAGAAACTGAATGAACAGAAGCTTACGAGCAACGTTTCTACTCAAGAGCGACACAGACATCACGTTTTTACTCCTGCTCCCTTCGAGGTATGCCGCGTGTCGTATAAAACGTCCTTTAAGGCTCAGAGTCAAGCATCAAAAAGCGGTCAAATTATACGGTGCGCACCCGTGATTTCAAACATTAAGTAGCGAAAAGGTGAATAAATGTTTAAATATTTTTCCCCACCGCTATTTTTTAACTTTCGCTGAAAGCGTCAACCTTCGAGCAAAACTGCAAACAGCGCGAAAACGTTGGCGATAAAGCGTGCACGAGATCACAAAACACACATTTGCGATAAGGTTGTATTTATCAAAGGCGCAAATCGCATAAATTTAACTTTATGAAATTAAAAGCAAAACGTCGTAACTATTTTCAAAACAGCCCAGTACACAATAAAAACGTTTTATTGACATTCTTAATAAAAAATTAACATTGCGTTCTGGTTACTGCCTCCCACTTTTAGCAGACTTATATTTTCACAGATGACTATCTTCTCGGTGAATAAAAGTGGCCAGGTTAACCTGAAGAAAAACCTTAGTGAAAAAGAGGTTAAAAGCTCACCGGTAAATCCCCGGTAGTTGTGCTGTTTTTTAACATGCGAAGAACAGCACAAATTCCACATTTTTTATTAATTTTTTAAAAATTGTTTGGCTTAATTATCACCAGATGACGCTCCCCATCGAGCTGAGGAATGTGTAATTTCTCGATGGATTCAACAGCAAAACCGTCCGGGAGCTGTTCAATCTCATCGCCTGGCAACTGCCCTTTCAGCGCATAAAAGCGGCCATTCTCTGCCGGCAAGTGCTTACACCAGCTCACCATATCATTGAGCGAAGCAAACGCGCGGCTGATAACACCGTCAAACGGCGGCTCTGCCGGGAACTCCTCTACCCTGCTCTGCACGGGCGTGATGTTTTCAAGCTTCAGCTCATGCTGTACCTGACGTAAAAAGCGCACGCGCTTGCCAAGGCTGTCCAGCAGCGTGAAGTGGCTCTCAGGGCGAACAATCGACAGCGGAACGCCCGGTAAACCAGGTCCCGTACCCACGTCGATAAAACGCTCACCTTTCAGCCACGGGGCAACCACGATGCTATCGAGAATATGGCGTACCAGCATCTCGTTGGGGTCACGTACTGAAGTCAGGTTGTACGCTTTGTTCCATTTGTTCAGCATATCGACATAGGCCACCAGCTGATTTTTCTGGTGATCGGTGAGCGAAATACCTGCCTGATCCAGCAGACGAGAGAGTTTGTTGAGCACGGTGAATACCTGTTGGAAAACTTAGGTGGCGGGTGGCGCTTCGCTTACCCGCCCTACGGGTTCATCAGGCCCGGTAAGCGCAGCGCCACCGGGCAATGTTCTGGGCATTACGCGCTGCGGCGCAGCATGCCCTGCTTTTTCAGCCAGACCAGCAGGATCGAAATCGCTGCAGGCGTGACGCCGGAGATACGGGATGCCTGGCCGATCGATACCGGTTTGTGATCGTTCAGCTTGGCGATCACTTCGTTGGAAAGGCCCGTCACCTGGCGGTAGTCCAGCATTTCCGGCAGCAGCGTGTTTTCGTTACGCTGCTGTTTTTCGATCTCATCCTGCTGACGCGCGATGTAACCTTCGTACTTCACCTGGATCTCAACCTGCTCTGCCGCTTCAGCGTCTTCCAGCCCCGGCGCGAAGGCGGTCAGTTTGACCAGGTTCTCGTAGGTGACTTCAGGACGGCGCAGCAGATCTTCCCCGCTGGCTTCACGCGACAGCGGCGCGGTTAAGTGAGCGTTTACTTCGGCGGCGGTTTCCGCCTGCGGATTCACCCAGGTGGTTTTCAGGCGCTGACGTTCCTGCTCAATGCGCTCCAGCTTTTCGTTGAAGCGCGCCCAGCGTTCGTCATCGACCAGACCCAGCTCGCGGCCCATTTCGGTCAGACGCAGGTCGGCGTTATCTTCACGAAGCATCAGGCGATATTCAGCGCGAGAGGTAAACATACGATACGGCTCTTTGGTACCCAGCGTGCAGAGATCGTCAACCAGCACGCCCAGATACGCCTGAGAACGGCCTGGTGCCCAGCCCTCTTTCTCAGCGGAGAAGCGCGCGGCGTTCAAACCGGCAAGCAGGCCCTGCGCAGCCGCTTCTTCGTAGCCGGTAGTGCCGTTAATCTGCCCCGCGAAGAACAGACCGTGGATGAATTTGCTTTCCAGGGTTGGCTTCAGGTCGCGCGGATCGAAGAAATCGTACTCAATAGCGTAGCCGGGACGAACGATTTTCGCATTCTCCATCCCCTGCATTGAGCGAACAATTTGCATCTGTACATCGAACGGCAGGCTGGTGGAGATGCCGTTCGGATAAATTTCATTAGAGGTCAGCCCTTCCGGCTCCAGGAAGATCTGGTGCTGGTTACGATCGGCGAAGCGCATCACTTTGTCTTCGATCGACGGACAGTAGCGTGGGCCGATCCCTTCGATCACGCCGGCATACATGGGGCTGCGATCGAGGTTATTGCGGATCACGTCATGGGTTTTCTCGTTGGTATGCGTGATGTAGCACGGTACCTGCTGCGGATGCTGAGCCGCATTGCCCATGAACGAGAACACCGGCATCGGATTATCACCGTGCTGTTGCGCCAGCACGCTGAAATCAATGGTGCGCGCATCAATACGCGGCGGCGTGCCGGTTTTCAGGCGGCTGACGCGCAGCGGCAGTTCACGCAGACGGCGAGACAGGGGAATAGACGGCGGATCGCCGGCACGGCCACCGCTGTAGTTATCCAGACCGATATGAATTTTACCGTCCAGGAATGTGCCCACGGTCAGCACCACGGCTTTCGCACGGAATTTGAGACCCATCTGGGTCACGGCACCTACGACGCGATCGTTCTCAACGATAAGATCTTCAACCGCCTGCTGGAAGATCATCAGGTTCGGCTGGTTCTCCAGGGCGGTACGCACAGCCTGACGGTAAAGTACGCGGTCTGCCTGAGCTCGGGTCGCACGCACGGCGGGACCTTTACTCGCGTTTAGTATCCTAAACTGGATGCCAGCATGATCGATCGCTTTCGCCATCAGGCCGCCAAGTGCATCCACTTCTTTTACCAGGTGTCCTTTCCCAATGCCGCCAATCGCCGGATTACAGGACATTTGTCCCAGCGTGTCGATATTGTGTGTCAAAAGCAGGGTCTGCTGACCCATACGCGCTGCGGCCATTGCGGCCTCAGTGCCTGCATGACCCCCGCCAATGATGATGACGTCAAAAGGATCCTGATAAAACATGGTGGTCTGCCTCGCGTAAAGCGGTATGAAAATGGATTGAAGCCCGGGCCGTGGATTCTACTCAACTTTAGTCTTTCGAGAAAGCATTGGGATCCTGGGCTATTAAAAAGAAGATCTTTTTATTTAGAGATCTGTTCTATTGTGATCTCTTATTAGGATCGCGAACCTGTGTGGATAAGTCCGATCTCACAAAGAAGATCATGCAGTTAGAAAGGATCGTTTGCTGTGAATGATCGGTGATCCTGGACAGTATAAGCTGGGATCAGATCGCGACTTTATACACAGGTCAAAAACGATACAACAGTTGTTCTTTGGATAACTACGGGTTAATACGAGCTTTTAACCAGAGTTATCCACATCTGTTCGCGCGATCTTTAATCGGTTTTGAGTAAATTTTTCCATTCCGCGAGCCAGATCTCGGCTGGATCCTCCGGAATGTCATGATCGAGGATGTTGATCTTGAGCGTTTCACCCAGCTGTTTTGCTCCACAAGAGGTTACAGCGGCTTCAACTTTCTCTATTGCCCCGCAAAAGGTGTCATATTCACGACTGCCGATCCCCACCGCGCCAAAACGGACGTTTGACAGGTCGGGCTGCTGTTCCAGCAGTTCGTCATATAAAGGTTGCAGGTTATCCGGCAGATCGCCCGCGCCGTGCGTGGAGGTGATCAGCAGCCAGACCCCGTCAGTCGGGAGATCTTCAAGCAACGGACCGTGCAGGGTTTCCGTGGAAAAGCCCGCATCTTCCAGCTTTTCAGCCAGGTGTTCCGCTACGTATTCCGCACCACCAAGGGTGCTGCCGCTGATAAGGGTAATGTCCGCCATTGATCGCTCGCCCAGATAAAGAGACGGTCATTGTACGCTGTGAACGAGCTGGGATCTACCTGTGGAAAATGTGGGAATGAATTTGCCCGATCACGGGCGGATGGTACGCATGATCGGGTTTTGCAGGGAGATCAGCGTCTCGGTGGATTGAATTTCATCGATTGTTTGGATCTTGTTGATAAGTACCTGCTGGAGGGCGTCGATGGATCGGCACATGACTTTAATAAAGATGCTGTAATGCCCGGTGGTGTAATACGCCTCGGTGACTTCATCCAGCGCGTTCAGCTTCGCCAGGGCGGAAGGGTAGTCTTTGGCGCTTTTAAGAATGATGCCGATGAAGCAGCAGACGTCGTAACCCAGATGTTTAGGACTGACGTCAATGCGTGCGCCGGTAATGATCCCCGCCTGCTTCATCTTCTCTACGCGGACGTGAATGGTTCCCGGGCTGACGCCAAACTGTTTTGCCAGCTCGGCGTAGGCGGTACGGGCATTGGCCATTAACGCCTCCAGAATGCCGCGGTCGAGATTGTCGATCTGATAATTTTCCATAGTTTTTTCTTATGAGGATTAATGAATCACCCTATTCTAGCGTTTAATTTTATCGAATCAAAAGTGAAGGTGGCTTTTTGTTGATGAGTTATTGAATATGATGCCATTTCTGTTGCTTAATCAATATCAACAGGACGCAGGAGTATAAATAATGAAAACCGCTTACATCGCAAAACAACGCCAGATCAGTTTCGTAAAATCCCATTTTTCCCGCCAGCTGGAAGAGAAGCTTGGCCTTATTGAAGTTCAGGCGCCGATTCTGAGCCGCGTGGGTGACGGGACGCAGGATAACCTCTCTGGATGCGAAAAAGCGGTACAGGTAAAAGTGAAAACGCTGCCAGACGCTCAGTTCGAAGTGGTTCATTCCCTGGCGAAGTGGAAGCGTCAAACTCTGGGACAACACGACTTCAGCGCGGGCGAAGGGCTCTACACGCACATGAAAGCCCTTCGTCCCGATGAAGACCGCCTTTCTCCGATTCATTCCGTTTACGTTGACCAGTGGGACTGGGAGCGCGTAATGGGTGATGGTGAACGCCACGTCGGTACGCTGAAATCCACCGTTGAGGCGATCTACGCCGGGATCAAAGCAACCGAAGCGGCCGTGAGCAAAGAGTTTGGTCTGGCACCGTTCCTGCCGGATACGATCCACTTTGTCCACAGCCAGGAGCTGCTGAGCCGCTTCCCGGATCTCGATGCTAAAGGTCGCGAGCGTGCGATCGCTAAAGAATTAGGTGCAGTATTCCTGATCGGTATCGGCGGCAAACTGTCTGATGGCAAACGCCACGACGTTCGCGCACCGGATTATGATGACTGGAGCACTGTAGGTGAGGGCGAATTTGCCGGGCTGAACGGCGATATTCTGGTGTGGAACCCGGTACTGGAAGACGCATTCGAGATTTCATCTATGGGGATCCGCGTGGATGCCGACGCGCTGAAGCGCCAGCTGGCGGTCACCGGTGATGAAGATCGTCTCAAACTCGAGTGGCACCAGGCGCTGCTGCGCGGTGAAATGCCTCAGACGATCGGCGGCGGTATCGGCCAGTCCCGTTTAACCATGCTGCTGCTGCAATTACCCCATATCGGTCAGGTTCAGTGTGGCGTCTGGCCGCAGCAGGTACGTGAAAGCGTCGGTTCTCTTCTGTAATTAACGCTGCCAGCGTCTGAGCAGGCGGCTACGCAGCCCGGTATCAAAGCGCCAGATATGATCGAAGATGCGCATGATGCCGGGTTTTCCATGGGCTGACATCGCCACCGCGTGAAAACGGTGCTGGTGCACCCGCTGTAATTCCTTCACCTTATTCACCACGTCATCCGGCAGCCGCTGGGCAATAAAATCGGAAATCACCACCGCGTCAGCGTCGTACCAGTCGCCGCCCTGCATACGCTCCACAATACTGCGGAAGCAGCTGGCCAGATCCGTGCCGCCGCGAAAGCGCTGGCTCAGAAAGCGGATTGCCTGCTCGATCCCCTGCTGGTTCGTCAGCTCATAGCCCACCACCTCGCTGGAGAAGAGCATGATGAAGCAGCGACGGCGATCGGCCAGCGCCACGCGCATCAGTGCCAGACAGAACGCCTTCGCGCACTGCTCGTTAAACCCGCCCATCGAACCGGACGTATCCACGCAAACAATGAATGGCCCGCGCGGCTGTTCATCAAAATCCTGATGGACGACCGGCCGTTGGCTGACTTTCTCGCGCCAGGCTTCACCGTGCAGTCGGTAGGTGAGAAGCTGTTTTTCAACCAGCCGACGATAAAACTCATACTCCAGCTCGGTCATCCCCAGCGTGCTTAGCTCGGTCGGCAGCAGGCGTAAGATGTCGTCGCTCTGCTGGAGCCCGTCGACCTGCTCAGGCACGGTAGCCGGTTCGCGCACCAGAGTGCGGAAGGTTTCCATCGGGGCATCTTTCTTTGGGACCGACTTTGCCTCCCTTGAGCGCCCCAGCTGTTCTGCAAGCTTCATCAGCTCGGGCTGCTGCGTTAGAAAGTCGCCGTACTTCACGATCAGCTGGTAGTCACCGCGCTTCAGCTGCCCGGCGCTCATGTCCCACAGACGTCCGGCGGCGTTTTCATTTTCTACCAGCACCTCTTCAAGCTGGCCGCTCAGCGTCATACGTTCCTGAACTTCGCTGAGCAGCTGTTCACGCTCTTCATCCAGCAGCTGCTGGTTCAGCGTTGTGGCCTGAACCACCAGGCTGAGGCGCCAGCGCTGTAAGAAGAGGGTATGCAGTGCGGGTGTAAAGGTGGCGTTATCCGTGACCAGCGCCCGGGCCTGGCTGGCAAACGGAGAGTGGACGTTATTGAGCAACGTCAGGGTTTGCGGGAGCTGGACGATAAACTGCGACGTGGAGAGCCGCTGGCACTGCTGATAGCAGGCCACCTCTTCCGTTAACTCAGGCGGAACTTCGGTCTCCCTGAACCGCTGACGCAAATTTTCCCGCCAGCGGGGCAGATCGTCCGTCATCGCCTTTTTTAGCTTCGGAAATTTTTCAAAAAACGCCGCCAGCTGCGGCGACGCCAGAAGGGTAATGACCACTTCTTCGATCAACCCCTCCTCGCTGACGGCCAGCATGACGTTAAGCGTATCGAGCGTTAGCATTGACGCGCCTGTTTGATCTGCGCGCTGACGTCCTGCAGGCTGGCTTCGATGCGACCTAACCAGTCGCTATGAATAAAGAGGCATTTTTGCTGCTCGCTAAAGCGGGTGTGCTGCTGATGCCATTCGGTATCCAGCGCTTCCAGCTGCTGCTTGATCTCTTCCGGCACGCTATCTGAAGCGGTTCCCGGCAGCGCAAGACGCGATCCCTGGAGGCTGACGTCGCGGATCACCAGGTGCTGGCTGCTGTCCACTTCCATATTCAGCGGCTGCGCGAAACCAATGCCGTTGAGTTTTCCTCGGATCTCTCCGCCCTTATCCAGCCACTGCGCCAGCGCCTCGCGCTCAATCGTAATGTGCACCACCTGCATATCATGCAGTTTAAGCGGCTGCTGGAGCAGCAGCGTTAGCGTTGCGCCGGTCAGATCCGCGGGAAGCTCGTAGTGCGGTTTGCGGGCGAACATGCCCCCAAGGCGATTCACTTTCAGCGCGGTTTTATCACTTTGCTGCTGCTGGAGCTGGATGCGCCGCTGGGCAATCGCTCCCAGCTGGTTGAGCATTGCCTGCTGTCCCCAGGCGTGTCCGGTCATCAAAACGTCAAGCTGCTGCTGCATCAGATTCATGCCTTCTGCATCGTGCCAGAGGCAATCTTTCAGCAGAATCAGATCGATTGGCGCAACGGCATCACGGCCGCTGAACAGGGCGCTCGCCTGCAGCAGGCGGATCGCTTTTTTCCACCGGCGATCGGAGACATAGGGCGCTGAAGGGATGAGATCAAGCTGCTGGCGCAGCAGATAGATCAGCTCGAAGACGGCGTCAGGCAGTTTGATTTTGCCGATATCCTGCTGCCACTGGTGATACTCCTCATCCGTCACCTGCAGCGAAGCGGATACCGGGTTTTCACTTTCATCCTGCTGGCTGACCAGCATGGAGCGGAAGTTGGACTTATCCTGCACTTTGTCCAGCCACAGACGGATAAGCATACGGTCATACAGCGCTTCCAGACTGCTGTCGGCTTCAGGCAGTTCGTTAGAGGCGGCCACCAGCAGGCGCATCGGGATTTTCTCTTCACTGGCGCCGTTACGGAATCGACGTTCGTTTATCGCCGTGAGGAGGGTGTTAAGAATAGCCGGCCCCGCTTTCCAGATCTCATCGAGAAAAACAATCTCAGCCTCCGGAAGATACCCTTCAGTCAGACGCTGATAGCGCCCCTCATCTTTCAATGCCTGAATGGAGAGCGGACCAAAAACTTCTTCTGGGGTGGAAAACCGGGTCATGAGATATTCGAAGGCGCGGGCGTTCTGAAAAGCAAATTTTAGCCTGCGGGCAATCAGGCTTTTGGCAATGCCCGGCGGTCCCAGCAAAAATACGCTCTCACCGCTCAGCGCCGCCAGTAAGCAGAGGCGGATGGCGTGGCTACGCTCGAAAAGGCCTTTCTCCAGCGCGCTGCTGAGGCGGGAAATTCTTTCTGCTAATAAATGTGAGTGAGCCATAATAGTTTTGCATCCTTTCGCCGTCGTGGCGGCCAATTGAAGCGAGTATAGACGTTTCAGTCAGGGCTGGTAATAGACTGAAGTGCGGCGCAATTTTCTTTGCGCTACATTAATGCGGTTGCATTTAGGGGTACGATTTTGCAATGAATCGTGCATACTGTGCGCTTTTTGTGGGCCAAGGGACCGGGAACACATTTGTTATTTAAACGAAAAGACTAGTCTATGAGCACTGATAATAAGCAATCATTACCCGCAATAACGCTTGCGGCGATCGGGGTTGTCTACGGTGATATCGGCACCAGCCCGCTTTATACGCTTCGTGAATGTCTGTCCGGCCAGTTTGGTTTTGGTGTTGAACGCGATGCCGTGTTTGGCTTCCTGTCCCTCATTTTCTGGCTGCTGATCCTGGTGGTTTCCGTTAAATATCTCTCCTTCGTTATGCGTGCTGATAACGCAGGTGAAGGTGGGATCCTGACCCTGATGTCTCTTGCCGGACGTAATACCTCGGCCAGGATGACCTCTGTGCTGGTCATTATCGGCCTGATTGGCGGCAGTTTCTTCTACGGGGAAGTGGTGATAACGCCGGCTATCTCGGTGCTGTCGGCGATTGAGGGGCTGGAGATTATCGCTCCGCAGCTTGATTCATGGGTGGTTCCGCTGGCCATTATTGTCCTGACGCTGCTGTTCATGATCCAGAAGCACGGTACAGGGCTGGTGGGCAAACTGTTCGCGCCGATTATGCTGGCCTGGTTCCTGATCCTGGCGGCGCTTGGTTTACGCAGCATTATCGCGAATCCGGAAGTGCTGCATGCGCTTAACCCTTACTGGGCGGTGCATTTCTTCCTCGAATACAAAGTGGTTTCCTTCGTGGCGCTGGGGGCGGTTGTGCTCTCCATCACCGGTGTGGAAGCGCTGTATGCTGACATGGGCCACTTCGGGAAACTGCCTATCCGCGTGGCATGGTTTATTGTGGTACTGCCGTCGCTGGTGCTGAACTACTTCGGTCAGGGCGCGCTGTTGCTTAAAAACCCGGAAGCGATCAAGAACCCGTTCTTCCTGCTGGCGCCCGACTGGGCGCTGGTGCCGATGCTTATCCTGGCGACGCTGGCGACCGTCATTGCCTCCCAGGCGGTGATTTCCGGCGTGTTTTCTCTGACGCGCCAGGCCGTGCGTCTGGGGTATCTCTCGCCAATGCGCATCATCCATACCTCAGAGATGGAGTCGGGCCAAATCTACATCCCGTTCGTTAACTGGCTCCTCTATTTCGCTGTTGTTATTGTTATCGTCAGCTTCGAGCACTCCAGTAACCTGGCGGCGGCGTACGGTATTGCGGTAACCGGTACGATGGTGCTGACATCGCTTCTCTCCACCACGGTGGCGTACCGAAACTGGCACTGGAATAAATTCCTCGTGGCGATGATTCTGGTGGGCTTCCTGTGCATCGACGTGCCGCTGTTCTCTGCGAACCTCGACAAGATTGTCTCCGGTGGCTGGCTGCCGCTGACGCTGGGTCTGGTGATGTTCATTGTCATGACCACCTGGAAAAGCGAGCGTTTCCGCCTGCTGCGCCGCATGCATGAGCACGGTAACTCCCTGGAGGCGATGATCGCTTCGCTGGAGAAATCCCCGCCGGTCCGCGTGCCGGGCACGGCGGTGTATATGTCTCGCGCGCTGAACGTCATCCCGTTCGCGCTGATGCATAATCTCAAGCACAACAAAGTGCTGCACGAGCGCGTGATCTTGCTGACGCTGCGCACCGAAGATGCGCCTTATGTTCACAACGTGCGTCGTGTTCAGATCGAGCAGCTTTCGCCGACATTCTGGCGCGTTGTTGCGAGCTACGGCTGGCGCGAAACGCCAAACGTGGAAGAGGTGTTCCACCGCTGCGGCCTGGAAGGGCTGAGCTGCCGGATGATGGAGACGTCGTTCTTTATGTCGCACGAGTCGCTGATCATCGGCAAGCGACCGTGGTATCTGCGTCTGCGCGGAAAGCTGTACCTCATCCTGCAGCGTAACGCCCTGCGCGCGCCTGACCAGTTTGAGATCCCGCCTAACCGCGTGATTGAGCTGGGAACGCAGGTCGAGATCTAATCCCTTCTGAAAATGCCGGGTGGCGCTTCGCTTACCCGGCCTACCAAACCCCACGCCAACCCACAATAATTGTCTCTGCATTTCACTTAGCGAAACGTTTCGACGTCGATCACAAATCTGTTACGTCATGATGGTTTTCTGAACATTCTTGAGATTAAACTGACGTCAGCGAAACGTTTCGCTAGTGGAGCAAGAAAATGAAGAAAGGCACGGTACTCAACTCAGAAATCTCATCGGTTATTTCCCGTCTTGGGCATACCGATACGCTGGTGGTTTGCGATGCAGGCTTACCGGTTCCGCGCAGCACAACCCGTATCGATATGGCGTTAACGCAGGGTGTACCCTCGTTTATGCAGGTACTGGAAGTTGTGACGGCGGAGATGCAGGTTGAGGCAGCCATTCTCGCGGCGGAAATTAAACAACATAATCCGCAACTCCACGAAACGTTGCTCAGCCATATTGAGCAACTGCAACAACACCAGGGAAACACCATAGAAATTCGTTACACGACGCACGAACAGTTCAAACAACAAACCGCAGACAGTCAGGCGGTGATTCGCAGCGGTGAGTGTTCCCCGTATGCGAATATCATTCTCTGTGCTGGCGTCACCTTCTGAGGCCATCATGGACGCATTACTGCAACTCAAAGGGATCGATAAGTCGTTCCCGGGCGTAAAAGCCCTCTCCGGCGCGGCGCTGAACGTCTACCCCGGGCGCGTGATGGCGCTGGTGGGCGAAAACGGTGCCGGCAAATCCACCATGATGAAAGTGCTGACCGGTATCTATCAACGCGATGCCGGTTCACTCGTCTGGCTGGGGAAAGAGACCACCTTCAATGGCCCGAAATCCTCTCAGGAAGCGGGCATCGGCATTATTCACCAGGAGCTGAACCTGATCCCGCAGCTCACCATTGCGGAAAACATCTTCCTCGGCCGCGAGTTTGTTAACCGGTTCGGCAAAATCGACTGGAAAACCATGTATGCCGAAGCGGACAAGCTGCTGGCGAAGCTGAACCTGCGCTTTAAGAGCGACCGACTGGTAGGCGATCTGTCCATTGGCGATCAGCAGATGGTGGAAATTGCGAAGGTGCTGAGCTTTGAGTCGAAGGTCATCATTATGGATGAACCCACCGACGCTCTGACCGACACCGAAACCGAATCCTTGTTCCGCGTGATCCGCGAGCTGAAATCGCAGGGGCGCGGGATTGTCTATATTTCTCACCGCATGAAAGAGATCTTCGAAATCTGCGATGACGTCACCGTCTTCCGCGACGGGCAGTTTATTGCCGAGCGCGAAGTCGCCACGCTGACCGAAGATACGCTCATCGAAATGATGGTGGGACGCAAGCTCGAAGATCAGTATCCGCATCTGGAGAAAGCGCCGGGTGAGATCCGCCTGAAGGTGGACAACCTCTGCGGTCCGGGTGTGAACGACGTGACCTTTACCCTGCGCCAGGGCGAGATCCTGGGCGTGGCGGGCCTGATGGGGGCCGGGCGTACCGAGCTGATGAAAGTGTTGTACGGCGCACTGCCGCGCACCAGCGGTTATGTCACCCTCGACGGTCATGAAGTGGTCACCCGCTCTCCGCAGGATGGCCTGGCGAACGGCATCGTTTATATCTCCGAAGACCGCAAACGCGACGGCCTGGTGCTGGGGATGTCGGTTAAAGAGAACATGTCCCTGACCGCGCTGCGCTATTTCAGCCATAGCGGCGGTAGCCTGAAGCATAAAGATGAGCAGCAGGCGGTGAGCGATTTTATCCGCCTCTTTAACGTCAAAACCCCGTCGATGGAGCAGGCGATTGGCCTGTTGTCCGGCGGTAATCAGCAAAAAGTGGCGATTGCGCGCGGGCTGATGACGCGCCCGAAAGTGTTGATCCTCGACGAGCCAACCCGCGGCGTGGACGTGGGCGCGAAGAAAGAGATCTATCAGCTGATTAACCAGTTCAAGGCCGACGGTCTGAGCATCATTCTGGTCTCTTCCGAGATGCCAGAAGTATTAGGCATGAGCGATCGCATTATCGTCATGCATGAAGGGCATCTCGGCGGTGAATTCACTCGCGAGCAGGCCACCCAGGAAGTTCTGATGGCTGCCGCTGTGGGCAAGCTTAATCGCGTGAATCAGGAGTAAGAAGATGACTACCCAGGCTGTTTCTGGTCGCCGCTATTTCACAAAGGCATGGCTGATGGAACAAAAATCGCTGATTGCCCTGCTGGTGCTGATCGCGATTGTATCGACCATGAGCCCGAACTTTTTCACCGTTAATAACCTGTTCAACATTCTGCAGCAAACATCGGTGAACGCCATTATGGCGGTCGGCATGACGCTGGTGATTTTGACCTCAGGTATCGATCTGTCCGTCGGTTCCCTGCTGGCGCTCACCGGCGCGATCGCCGCTTCGATTGTCGGCATTGAAGTCAACGCGCTGGTGGCCGTGGCCGCGGCCCTGGCGGCAGGCGCGGCGATTGGTGCCGTAACCGGCGTGATTGTCGCAAAAGGCCGCGTTCAGGCGTTTATCGCTACGCTGGTGATGATGCTGCTGCTGCGCGGTGTGACCATGGTGTACACCAACGGCAGCCCGGTCAATACCGGCTTTACCGATAACGCCGATCTGTTTGGCTGGTTCGGTATTGGTCGCCCGCTGGGTGTTCCGACCCCGGTCTGGATCATGGCTATCGTCTTCCTGGCGGCGTGGTACATGCTGCACCACACCCGTCTGGGTCGTTATATCTACGCGCTGGGCGGTAACGAAGCGGCAACGCGCCTGTCCGGTATCAGCGTTAATAAAGTCAAAATTATCGTTTACTCCCTGTGCGGTCTGCTGGCATCGCTGGCAGGTATCATCGAAGTGGCGCGCCTCTCCTCCGCGCAGCCAACGGCAGGGACGGGTTATGAGCTGGATGCTATCGCGGCAGTGGTTCTGGGCGGTACGAGTCTTGCGGGCGGTAAAGGTCGCATTGTTGGGACATTGATCGGCGCACTGATTCTTGGTTTCCTGAATAATGGTTTGAATTTGTTAGGTGTTTCCTCCTATTACCAGATGATCGTTAAGGCAGTGGTGATTTTGCTGGCGGTACTGGTAGACAACAAAAAACAGTAACTGACGACACTACAGGACATCTTAGATATGAACATGAAAAAACTGGCTACCCTGGTTTCTGCTGTCGCGCTGAGCGCAACCGTAAGTGCTAACGCCATGGCGAAAGACACCATCGCGCTGGTTGTCTCTACCCTGAACAACCCGTTCTTCGTCTCCCTGAAGGACGGTGCGCAGAAAGAAGCGGACAAACTGGGCTACAACCTGGTGGTGCTGGATTCACAGAACAACCCGGCGAAAGAGCTGGCTAACGTTCAGGACTTAACCGTTCGCGGCACCAAAATTCTGCTGATCAACCCAACCGATTCTGATGCCGTCGGTAACGCCGTTAAAATGGCAAACCAGGCGAAGATCCCGGTAATCACCCTGGACCGTCAGGCGTCTAAAGGTGAAGTGGTCAGCCACATTGCCTCTGATAACGTGCTGGGCGGTAAAATCGCCGGTGATTACATCGCGAAGAAAGCCGGCGAAGGCGCGAAAGTTATCGAACTGCAGGGGATTGCCGGAACTTCCGCAGCTCGCGAGCGTGGTGAAGGCTTCCAGCAGGCAGTGGCTGCACACAAATTCAACGTGCTGGCCAGCCAGCCGGCAGACTTCGACCGTACTAAAGGTCTGAACGTTATGCAGAACCTGCTGACCGCGCATCCTGACGTGCAGGCCGTGTTCGCACAGAACGACGAAATGGCGCTCGGCGCGCTGCGTGCCCTGCAGACCGCAGGTAAATCTGATGTGATGGTTGTCGGATTTGACGGCACGCCGGATGGTGAAAAAGCAGTAAACGATGGCAAACTGGCTGCGACCATCGCTCAGCTGCCTGAGCAGATTGGCGCAACTGGCGTTGAAACTGCCGACAAAGTGCTGAAGGGCGAAAAAGTTCAGGCTAAATACCCAGTTGACCTGAAGCTGGTCATCAAGCAGTAAAAGGCGAATCAGGCAGTCGCTGGCTGCCTGAGGGACACCAATAAAGAAAAGTGTGGCATACGCCACCGGGTAACACCGGTGGCGCTCTCAGATGGACAACCCAACCATGAAAACCGCAGGCAACCTCGTCGTCCTTGGCAGTATCAATGCCGATCACATTCTTAACCTTGAATCGTTCCCTGCACCGGGCGAAACCGTCACGGGTAACCAGTATCAGGTGGCATTTGGCGGTAAAGGCGCCAACCAGGCCGTCGCTGCCGGTCGCAGCGGGGCGAATATTGCGTTTATCGCCTGCACGGGTGATGACGATACCGGTGAGCGCGTACGCAAACAGCTGGCGAGCGACAACATTGATATCGCACCGGTCAGCGTGGTTGCAGGGGAATCGACCGGCGTGGCGCTGATTTTCGTCAATGCTGAAGGTGAGAATGTCATCGGTATTCATGCGGGTGCTAACGCTGCGCTGACGACAGAACGCGTCGAAGAACAACACGGAATTATTGCCGGAGCGGAAGCCCTGCTCATGCAACTGGAGTCACCGGTTGAAAGCGTGCTGGCCGCCGCGAAAATTGCGCATGAAAATCATACCACTGTCGTACTTAACCCGGCCCCAGCCCGTGTATTATCAGACGAGCTGCTGGCGCTGGTGGATATCATTACGCCGAACGAAACCGAAGCCGAAAAGCTGACGGGTATTCGCGTAGAAAATGATGACGATGCCGCGCGAGCCGCGCGTGTACTGCATGATAAGGGCATCGGCACCGTGATTATCACCCTTGGTAGCCGTGGAGTGTGGGCAAGCGTCAATGGCGAAGGCCGTCGCGTGCCGGGCTTTAAGGTCAAAGCGATTGATACCATCGCAGCGGGAGATACCTTTAACGGTGCACTGGTCACCGCGCTGCTGGAAGGCAAGAGAATGGATGACGCTATTCGCTTCGCACACGCTGCTGCCGCGATTGCGGTGACGCGCAAAGGCGCCCAGCCTTCCGTTCCGTGGCGTAAAGAGATCGATGAATTCTTAAGTCAGCAGGGGTAACGCTTGGCCACAATGAAAGATGTCGCCCGCATGGCGGGCGTTTCTACCTCGACGGTCTCCCACGTTATAAACAACGATCGCTTCGTCAGCGAGGCGATTCGGGGGAAAGTTGAAGCTGCGGTAAAAGAACTCAACTATGCGCCGTCTGCGCTGGCGCGCAGCCTTAAGCTCAACCAGACGCGCACCATCGGTATGCTGATCACCGCCAGTACCAATCCCTTTTATTCAGAACTGGTTCGCGGCGTGGAGCGTAGCTGCTTCGAGCGTGGCTACAGCCTGGTGCTGTGCAATACCGAGGGCGACGAGCAGCGCATGAATCGTAACCTGGAAACGCTGATGCAAAAACGCGTCGACGGACTATTGCTGCTCTGCACCGAAACGCACCAGCCCTCGAAAGAGATCATCCAGCGCTATCCTTCGATTCCCACCGTGATGATGGACTGGGCGCCGTTCGACGGAACCAGCGATCTCATTCAGGATAACTCCCTGCTGGGCGGTGATATGGCGACTCAGCACCTGATTGATAAAGGACACACTCGCATTGCCTGTATTACGGGGCCGCTGGATAAAACTCCGGCGCGTTTGCGTCTGGAAGGGTATCTCTCCGCCATGGAACGGGCGGGGCTTACCATTCCTGATGGCTATCGAATCACCGGTGATTTTGAATTTAACGGCGGTTTCGAGGCGATGCAGAAACTGCTGGCGCTAAAGTCGCGTCCGCAGGCAGTGTTTATTGGTAACGACGCGATGGCGTTTGGTGCCTACCAGGCGTTGTATCAGGCGGGGCTACGCGTGCCTGATGATATGGCGGTCATTGGCTATGACGATATCGAACTGGCCAGCTACATGACGCCGCCGTTGACCACGATCCATCAGCCAAAAGATGAACTGGGCGAGCTGGCCATCGATGTGTTGATCCACCGTATGGCGCAGCCCACGCTGCAACAGCAACGCCTGCAGCTTACTCCTGTTCTGATGGAACGCGGTTCGGTTTAGCTTTCTCTTTGTGACGCTCTTTAATCAGGTTTCGGCCATCTTTCGGTTTTAACAGCATAAAGACCAGCGCCGATACCACGGTAAGTGCGCCCATGGTGATAAAGGTATAGTGGAACTGCTCAACGGTATTTGCGCTGTCAAAACCTTCATAAAACCGCAGCACCGCTGCACTCACGGCAACCCCTAAACTGATCGACAGCTGTTGCGTTACCGCCAGCACGCTGTTGCCGCTGCTGGCGTTCTCGTCAGTCAGGTCGGCGAGGGTGATGGTGTTCATCGACGTGAACTGCGTCGACATCGCCATGCCCAACACAAACAGCGGCAGGATCAGCATCCAGACGGGTAACGCGGCGGATTGCAGCGAGAACTGCGCAATCATCAGACCGATAAAGACCGTCACGCCAACCAGCGTCTTACGATAGCCAAACCAGCGCAGCACCTGTGTCACGGTTGATTTTGCCAGAATTGAGCCCATTGCCGTGGGTGCCATCATGCAGCCAGCAATCAGGGCCGGGTAGCCGAAACCCACCTGCAGCATCAATGGCATCAGGAACGGTACGCAACCCGTCCCCAGACGAGACGCAATGTTTCCTGCAATCCCAACTGAAAACGTTCGGGTGTTAAAGAGCCCCAGGGAAATTAACGGCGTCGGGTGACGGCGCGCGTGAGGTATATAAAGAAGGAATAACAGAATACCGCAGAGGATAACGGAGAGCGCTAACCACGTCGCGACGATCTTCTCGCCAAACAGCTCCATTCCGCTGGAGAATAACACCAGGCTCAGGCCAAACAGGAAAAAGCCTCCCATGTCGAAGCTGTGCCTTGGCGTGGTGAAGTTCGGCATATATTTGCGGGCATACAGCAGCCCCGCAACGCCAATTGGAATATTAATCAGGAAGATCCAGTGCCAGCTTGCCCAGGTGACAAACACGCCACCGAGTACCGGGCCAAGAATCGGGCCGACCAGACCCGGCATGGTGACGAAGTTGAGCACGGGAAGCAGTTCGCTCCTGGGGTAGGCTCGCAGCAAGGCAAGACGCGCCACCGGCATCATCATCGCGCCGCCAATGCCCTGCAATACGCGGAAGATAACCAGCTCCGTTAAGGATGAGGAGAGCGCACAGGCCAGTGAACCGAGCGTAAAGAGCGTTACGGCCAGCATGAAAACTCTGCGGGTGCCAAAGCGGTCGGCCAGCCAGCCGCTGACCGGAATTAACATTGCGACCGTCAGGGTGTAGCTGATGATGGCGGACTGCATCGCCAGCGGGGAGCGGTTAAGGCTTTGCGCAATAGCGGGAAGCGCTGTGTTGAGGATGGTGGCATCCAGTGCCTGCATAAAAAACGCCATGGCTGCAATCCACGGCAATCCGGCCATGCTGCGCGCTTTTTTCGTTGTCATTTATTTACCTGCTGGTGGGTTGGCGCGGCCAGCAGTGCCTGGCACGCACTCAGGGCTCGCTGCCCGTCGCTTTCCTGGATGGCATCTACTATCGCCTGGTGCAAATCCAGTTTTACCACTTCGTTTTGTGTAATAGAGGTAAAGTAGGTGTGATACACCGAATGAAATAAAGAGGCAAAAGAGGTGAGAAACGGATTGGCGCTCATCATATAGATGTGTTCATGCCAGGCCATATCAACCTCAACCCAGCGTTCGCGGTTGAAGTGCTTTTTCAGGAACACCATCTCTTCCATCAGCGCGTTAAGCTGTGCTTTCTGCTCTGCAGTTCCTAGCGTGGCGGCAAGCAGACATGCCTGAGGTTCAAGGCTGCTGCGCATCACCAGAAAGTGATCGACGACCTGGTGAAAGTTATCTTCCGTCATCCACCAGGAGAGCAGCTCCTGATCGAGAAAATTCCAGTTACTCTGTGGCATCACGCGTGTGCCAATACGAGGGCGTGGAAGCACCATGCCTTTTGCCGTCAGGGTTTTCACCGCTTCGCGAACGGCGGTACGGCTCACCCCAAACTGCTCACCCAGCTCCATCTCACCCGGCAGGATGCTGCCCGGGGCATATTTACCCGCTAAAATCCGCTGAGCCAGCTTTTCTGCCAGCACGTACGACAGGTTTTTTTGGGCGGCCAGCTGTTGTGCGCTTAATGGCATCGCTTTTATTCCTTAAAGATTCATGCTGATAATTATGCCACCTCGAATGTGATTGTGGTTGCAGATACATCAAATAGAACAATTTGTAGCTCGATTTCACCTCTGTTGGTGAAAAAAAACGCGGATGGAAACTTTTTTTTAATTTCCTCTTG